>NZ_CP196746.1:0-4690261 GCF_054130495.1 Pseudarthrobacter sp. alpha12b | reverse complement strand
TCAAGGAGCTTCGCAAATCGGCGTTTCCGCGATTTTCTTTGCTCTGAGACCGGCCCCACCCACGTCCGGCGCGCCAAGAGGCGAACCATTTTCAGGCTGTTTGGTAAGGGGGTTGGCCGCTATCTTTCCGCTTCAGCGGCGGCGACTCAGAAAACAATACCCGCACACACCCCCCACCGCAAATCGAGCCCCGCAGGGCTCAGTATCCGCGGAATTCCGGGGCAGGAATGGCCACTGGGGTATCCAAGCCGCCTCCCGACGTCGTAATGACCCGGTGTGCGCTGCAACACACGCACCCGCGCCTCGCCCTACCTGCCGCGTACCCGCCGGTCCAGCGTCGGTTGTTAAGCGAACGGGCCGCGGGTGCCTTCCTGGAAAAGGAGGCGTCCCGCGGCCCGTGTTACCACTGCCCAGGTTGGCTACCGCTCGCAGGCAACGCCGTCGCCATCGCGGTCAAGAGCGGAACTGTATCCTGGCTGTCCCCTGTACAGGGGTGCGGCCCCGGCATTCTTCGCAGCAGTGCAGTTGGCGTAGTAGGCAGCCGCTGGAGCCTGGACGGGTGCCTGAACTGGTGCCTGAACAAACTTCTGGGCCGCCGCTTGGTCAGCGGCCTGCTTGGCGGCAGCGTCCCGCGCAGCCTGATCAGCGGCAGCTTGCGCAGCGGCTGCCTGGTCAGCGACGGCCTTGTCCGCAGCGGCCTTGTCTGCAGCAGCCTTCGCCGCGGCAGCCTGGTCAGCTGCCACCTTGGCAGCCGCAGCCTTCTCCGCGGCGGCCTTCTCCGCCGCCACATCGTCGAGGTTCTTGACCCCGAGATGCACTGTGGAACCCTTCGCCGCCTGTGCACCGTTGGCAGGATCCTGGGAGATTACCTGCCAGTTCTTCTCGAGGATGATCGACTTGCCCTTAGCGGTGTCCACAGCCTCCACCTTGAAGCCGAGCTTTTTTAGCTGGTCCGTGGCCTTGTCCAGGGTCAGGTTCACCACCGCCGGGACCACGACGGTCTCCGTTGTTTGCGAAACAGCAGTTGCGGTTGCCGTGGCCGTGGCTGTTGCCGGCGCTGCCGCCTGCTTGCCGCCGCAGCCCGTCAGCATGAGGCCGGTCAGCACAACCAAAGCCAGCGAGGTCTTCAGCCTGCCAATTGCAGGAACAGTGTTTTCTTTCATTTTTCCCCCTGGGAATGCAGTGTGATGGTGGGTATTGGTCGGTGCCCGGGAAACCCGGGGAAGAACGTGCCTACTCGCAGGCGACACCGTCGGAGTCGCGGTCCAGTGCCGGGCGGTAGCCGGCCTGCCCCGCGTAGAGCGGCGCAGCTCCGGCAGCCCTCGCCGCCGTGCAGTTGGCGTAGTAGGCAGCGGCAGGTGCCGGCGCGGCAGGAACCGGGGCAACCGGCGCCGGTGCAAGAGGCGCAGGCGCCACGGCAGCAGGTGCCGGAGCTGGAGCAACCGCTGCGGGGGCCGGCGCTGGGGCGGGCGCGACAGGGGCCGGGGCAGCCGCAACCGGGGCCGGAGCCTGCTGGTTGGTCGGTGCCAACTGGCCGGAGCAGTCACCCAGGATCCGGGCGATCGCATCGTGCTCAGCCTGCGTGACCCACAGCCCGTAGGTCGCCTTCACGGAAACCTGCCGCGCGACGTACTCGCACCGGAAGCCCTTGTTCGGCGGCAGCCAGGTGGCCGCATCGCCGTCGCCCTTTTGCTGGTTGGCAGGCCCATCCGTCGCCTGCAGGTTCAGCGGATCATTGGCGAACGCCGTCCGCTGCTCCGGGGTCAACTGCTGCGCACCCTTTTGCCAGGCGTCACTCAAGGCCACCACATGGTCAATCTGCACGGCACTGCTGGTGGCCGAGCCCCGGACAAAGCTGATGGTCTTGGCTGTATAAGGATCAGCCAGGGTCCCCAACTGCACCTTGCACGGGACGCTGTTGGTGTATGTGATGCCGGTGAGATCGCGTTTGAGGATGTCGTTGCGGGTATCGCAGCCGTTCCGGTCCACGTCCGCCCATGCCTGGCCGAACTGCGCCCGGTCATACCCCGTCTTCGGTGCCCGGCCCTTGATGGGAAGGGCGGCCAACAGGTCCAGAGCCTTCGTGGCGTAGGCAGGCTGCGCGTTAGGCGCGGTTGCGGTGACGCCGGCGGCAAGAACGTACGGGTTTTCCGGGTCCAGTGGCTCGCCAGTGGCGTCAGCAGTGGGAGTGGGAGTGGGAGTGGGCGACGGCGACGCCTTGGCTGTTGCGGTTGGGCTCGCCTTCGCCGGCGCGGCCTTGGCAGTGCTCTCCGAGGAGGCCGGCTTCAGGTCAGCGCTGGCAACGCGCGGCAGGGCGACAGCGCCACCAACCAAAAGCGCGAAAGAGGCTGCGATCGCCACGGCGCCGGCCTTGCGTTTTGCCGGAAGCCACGCCCAGGAGCGCCGCCCCGTGAGGAGGACATAGAGTCCGGTGAGCGCTGTTGAAATACCCAGGAAAATCAGGGCTCCGCCCACTCCGCCGCTTATCGCTCCAAGAACCATGGACAGCGCGGTAATGCCGGCAACAATGAAAGTTGAAATTCTTGGTTTCCGCGGCGGCTTCGGTGCCGGTGCAGAAGGAACAAACCCCAAAAGGGTTTCGTAATCGGACATCTTTTCCCCATTTACAGGAGGCCCACAAAACGGTGCCCCCGTAATTCCCGGGCCTGCTGCTTAGCCCGACAAACTCTTCGTCGACGAGCCTATGCTCCATTCCGGGCGTAACGGACGCCCTCTCCCGATCCTCGGCCAACATTCAGGCACTCTTGATGGAACCTTGAGGAAAGGCAGTCGCAATACGATGTCTTTGCTTAATAACTTGCGGCGGGACAAGGGGGCCAAGTGAATTTTGAGCGGCCATTCCCCGTGAATGGAGCCCGCGGATAAAGTGGCCGCATGCAGATGCGCCTCGAGGTTGTACAGGTCCCGGTTTCCGACGTCGACAGGGCCAAAGCCTTCTACACCGACAAGCTGGGCTTCGTCCTGGACCACGATGTGGAACACATTCCGGGGATGCGCGTGGTCCAGCTGACTCCCCCGGGCTCTGCCGCCTCAGTGGTTATCGGCACCGGAATGACCAGCATGACGCCGGGCAGCCTGGAGGGACTGCAGCTGGTAGTTCCCGACATCACCGAAGTCCGCGGCGAGCTGGTCAGGCGTGGCGCGGATATCAGCGAGATCCAGGACCTGGGTGGCGTGCTGTTCGCATACTTCAGCGACCCCGACGGCAACCGCTGGGTCATGCAGGGACAAACCCCGCCGGCCGGCCCCTAATCATCCGCAGTTCCGGGACGCTTTCCCACTCCGGCGGAAGGTTTCCGCGGCCGCCGTCGAACGCAAAACCCTGGCGACGGTAAAACGCCTGCGCCTTCACGTTCTCCTCCAGCACCCACAAGTAGGCGGGCGAATCGCCGAGGGCAGCCTCGAGCAGCGCCTTCCCCAGCCCAGTCCCCTGCGCCCGGGCCAGGACGAAGATGGAATACAGCTCCAGCGGACACGGGCTGCCCTCCTGGCGCGGCGGCCCGGCGTCGGCAAGGCCCACAACCTCGCCGTTGGCATCCTCGGCGACGATCCGCGGGTGGGGAACATCAAGATACGGCCGGCGCCGGGCCACACGTTCCGGAATCGACCGTCGCCGTTCGGCGAAAAAGCCGGGCGAGAGCAGGTGTCCGTAGCTTTCCTCATGCGCTGCCGTGTGCATCAGCACGATGGCCTCGGCATCCTCCGGGGTGGCCCGGCGAAGTACATAATCCATACTCCAGCCTAATCAGGGCCGGTGCCGGATCAGTGTTTTGCCGGGGCCGCCGTGGACCCCCGAACCACCAGCTCCGTGCCCAGCTCGATCCGCTGCGGCAGTTCCTCGTCGCCGTCGAGATGGCGGAGCAGTGCGCGCATGGCGGTCTCGGCCATCTGGACTACAGGCTGCCGGATGGTGGTCAGCCCGGGCTCGATCCATTCCGCCGCAGGGATGTCGTCGAATCCAATGATGGAAAGATCCTCTGGAATGCGGAGCCCGGCAGCTCGCGCAGCCCGGTAGGCGCCCATGGCCTGGTCGTCGTTGCCCGTGAAGATCGCGGTGGGCCGGTCCGGCAGTTCCAGCAGCTTCCGGGTGGCAGCCTCGCCCGCTTCGATGGAGAAGTCGCCGGGAACCATCAATTCCGGATCGAGTGCAATGCCTGCCCGGCGCAGGGCGGAAATGTAGCCGTCCTCCCGTGCGCTGCTGCACTGCAGGTCCTCGCGGCCACCGATCATGGCGATCCGCTTATGCCCCAACTGCAGGAGATGCTCCGTGGCTGAATAGCCGCCCTCCCAGTTGGCCGCGCCCACCGTCATCAGGTCCGGTCCGGGCTGACCCACCGGATCGATGAGCACCACCGGTATTCCCAGTGACTTCACGCGCTGGATCTGCTTGGCGTCCAACTGGTACACGGCCATCAGCAGCCCGTCGGATTTCCGCTCCGCGAGGTTCGCCAGCCAAGGCCGGATCCTTGAGCCGTCCAGGCTCAGGCTGCTGACCACGGTCCCGTACCCGGCGTCCTGTGCCACGCGCTCAACGCCCTCGATGATCTCCAGCGCCCATTCCGAGCCCAGCCCGGGAAACACCAGGTCCACCAGCCCGGCCTTTTGCCTGCGCTTGGCCGGACGGCGGGCGTAATCGCGCCTGGCGATGATTTCCTCAACACGCGCCCGCGTCTCCGCTGCCACATGCGCGTGTCCGTTCAGGACCTTTGACACTGTGGGAACCGAAACTCCCGCCTCGCGGGCAATCTCGCTGATTGTCGCGCGCCCGGCGTCCTGCTTGCTCACCACGGAAACCGCCCTTTCACCCGGGTCACGCGCCCGGTGCTAGTTATCGGAAAGTTCCCACGTCTGGATCCGGCCGCACATGCCGTAAATTCTGCGGTTTTCCCGTTTTCCCATGGTAGTTCGCGCTTTCGCCAGATAGATACTTTCCGCCGTGTCCAGAGAAGCCAGTTGCTCCCGGGTGAGTTCGGCCTGACGGGCCGCTCCCCCGGCAAGCAGTTCGGCCCAGGTGCTGGTCCGGTCAGAGACCAGCCGTGCCGCCGCAGCATGGAACGCTTCAAGTCCTGCCGGCCCGGCATCGAGCACTGCCTGCTTCAAGGCGAAATAGCCCTTCAGCGCTAAATCACGACGACGGCGGGCGGCGTCCTCCGCGGCGGCCAGTCCGGCGTCGGCGTCCTTGTGTTCCAGTACCGCTGTGCGGCGGTAGGTGGCGGAGTCGGCCAGATACTCGGGCGGAAACGTCATGACGGCATCACCGTGTTCGGGAAGGCCGGCGTTCTGCATGACAACCAGGATCTTCAGGTCACCAGAATCGTTGATGGCACGGTGGACAGTGCCGGGCGTGAACCACAGCACCACGCCCGGCGCCAGCGGTGTGGAGTTGAAGCCGCGTGAGTCCAGGGTTTCCAGCCGGCCGGAGCCCTCGAGCACCACGTAGGCTTCGGTCGAGGCCGTGTGGACGTGCGGGGTCCCGCCGGCAGCTCCGTCGGCTCCGGGCCAGTCGTAGATGCTGATCTCGGACAGGCCGGTGGCGCCTGGAAAGGTGGAGCCCACGCTTAGTACCAGCCGGCGAGCGCTGCCTGCGCGGCACCCGCCAGCACCTCTGCACGCTCGGCGTCCACTCCGCCGTCGGCAATGACCACGGCGTAACGGTAGGTGAGCGGTACACCTTCCCGGAGCGGCACTTCCTCGCTGAAGAAGGGTGCCGAGCCCAGGCAGGCGAACATGGAGGACCTGGCAAACCACTGGTTGGGCGCACCGGGGTTTGAACTGTCCTCGACGAACGCGATGGTGGAGGACCGGCACGTCACATCGTGCTTGCCGGTGAAGGCAATCCACGGCGAGCGGGTACCCATGAATTCATCGGTTCCGCTGCTGTCAGGGCTCCGGAACTCGCCGCCGGTGAAGGACCGTGGGCCACGCCAGAACAGGCCACCGTAACCTGCGTTGTGGCGGCCCTCCGTGGTGGGGCTGCCGATGCTGATCTCCGCCCCGGAAATGTTGCTCATCCGGGTCTCAAACAGGATGGCGTAGGCACCTTCGGTGTCGGCGCACTCCGTCCCACCGTCTTCCAGCAGTTGGATGTTGAACCGGCGGCTCTCCGCGATCACCGGCTCGCCTTCCTGGGAAGTCCAGGTGAGCGATTCCGACGCGGTGATGCCGTCGCCGGCCTGGCCTATCCCCGCGAAGGACCCGTGGGTCATGGCGCCATTGTTGTCCAGGTTGGCATACTCGGTGGTGCGCGTATACGTGGCGCCACCCCAGAAGTTGTGCGGCCCCACGTTGGGCAGCGCCCAGGAGAGACCCTTGTGCCAGACGTGGTCCCACGGGCGGGAGATGGTTACCTCGTCGCCGCCCAGGGTGGTGAGTGGATGGAAGAACGGCCTCGGGCTCTCGTATTGGGGGTCCGTTGGCTTGTAGGTATACGTGGCGATTGGCCTGCCGTTGGCGGTGAAGATGAGGGCTGTTCCAGTGTCTTCAAATCCCAGCGGTGCCGCTGACACGATGGAAGGGGTGGCTGCTGCGGAGGTGGTCACGATGGTGGCTCCTTGAAGGTTTGGGGTCAGACGCGGGCGGCGTTGGAGTCAGTTGGGTTCAGGGCTGTTGCGTCCAGGACGCTGCCGCCCAGCCCGTCACCGTCCATGCCGCCGTAGAACGGGTGGCCGGGGACGATGACGCCGCGGCGCACGGACTGCCCGGTGAAGGCGGACGCGTAAATGGCGGCAGCGAGCTCCAATGTCTGCCGTGCGGAGTCCGCGCCGGCTGGAAGCGGGCGGCCGGCGTCGAGCGCGTCATACATGGCAAGGAACTGGGCTGAATGGCCGCTCCCGCGTTCCAGCGGCTGGCCGTTCCATGCTGCCGCGACCTGGTCCTCATGGCCGGGCGCGCCGGTGATGGTCCAGTTGTCCGTGCTGTAGCCGTAGAGGTGGCTCAGTTCCACGGTGGCGAACTCGCAGTCGATCCGGATGTCCGAGGTTTCCCGCGGCGAGAGCAGCGAATTGATGATGGTGGCCACGGCACCGTTGCTGAAGCGGACCAGTGCGGCCGACAGATCCTCCGTGGAGGTGGCACGTGCCTGCCGGCCGGCGATGGCCGTGACCTCCGCCCAGGGCCCCAGCAGGTGCAGGAGCAGATCGAACTGGTGGATGCCATGTCCCATGGTGGGTCCGCCACCTTCGGCGTTCCAGGTTCCCCGCCACGGCAGGTCCCAGTAGCTGTCCGGCCGGTACCAGAGGGTGTCACACCTGGCCACCAGCGCCCGGCCAAAGCCAGGACCTCCGATCAGCTGCCGGGCCGCAGCAGATGCGTCCCCGAAGCGGTGCTGGAACACGCACGAGAACTGCGCACCGCCCTTCGCCTGCGCCGTCTCCAGCCGGTCGAAGTCCGCCAGGCTCAGGGCCGGAGGCTTCTCGGAAAGGACGTGGACGCCTGCTTCAAGGCATTCAAGGGCCTGATCGATGTGGAACATTGGCGGGGTGCAAAGGTGGACGATGTCCGGTTGGGCCTCTTCAAGCAGATCGGCCAGCGTCAGATACGTGCCCGGAATCCCGTGCTTCTCCGCGAAGGAATCCAGCCGGCCCTGGTCCACGTCGCAGGCTGCCACCAGCTCCGCCCGGCCGCCAGTCCTGGCCAGATTATCCGCGTGGACCGCTGCGATTCCACCGGTTCCCACGATGGCCACTCTGTACGTCCGCATTCTCTCTCCGTCGTTGCAGTGAAATTGGTAGCTCCGGCTGGCGGCCCAAGGGGCGGGCCGTCGCGCGTGGCGCCTTCCAGCCGGGCTGCCGATTGGAAACTTTCCATGGCTGATTCGAAGTTTCCGATAGCCGTTGGGCCATAAATTGCGCCTCAACCCCAACCGTAGGAAGGTTTCAGTGACTGAGTCAAGGCTTTTACCCCTAGAAACTAAACACAAGTTTCTGATACTTTCTTAGAAACTTCTTCCGATCCTAGGAGACGCCCGTGACCAGCGGTGCCGCCGAAAAGCAAGCCCTCCCTTCGCCCGCTGCCGGCGGCAAGCCGCGTACCGCCGTCGCACGCTTCTCCATCGAAGAGCTGGTGCAGCAGATGACCCTGGAGGAAAAGCTGGCCCAACTGGTGGGCGTGTGGGTCAACGCCTCCACCGACGGCGACTCCGTGGCCCCGCTGCAGGACGAGATGGCTGGCGACGCACGGACCTGGGAGGACGTGATCGCCGCCGGGCTTGGCCAGATCACCCGCATGTACGGGACCGTCCCGCTGGAGCCGATCGAGGGCGCGCGCCGGCTGGCCGCCGCCCAGGAACAGATCATGGCGGCTTCCCGCTTCCGGATCCCAGCACAGGTGCACGAGGAATGCCTGGCCGGCCTGGCCGCCTGGAAAGCCACGGCGTTTCCGGTGCCGCTGGCATGGGGCGCCACCTTCAACCCTGTATTGGTGCGCCGGATGGCCGGGTTGATCGGCGGGCAGATGCGGGAACTGGGCGTCCACCAGGGCCTCGCGCCCGTGCTGGACGTGGTGCGCGACCTCCGCTGGGGCCGGGTGGAGGAGACCATCGGCGAGGACCCCTATTTGGTGGGTACTGTTGCAGGCTCCTACGTGGCCGGGCTGGAAGAAGCCGGGATCGTGGCAACGCTCAAGCACTTCGTCGGCTATTCCGCTTCGCGTGCCGGACGGAACCACGCGCCCGTTTCCATGGGCCCGCGCGAACTCGCCGACGTCATGCTTCCCCCCTTCGAGCTGGCCATCAAGCACGGCGGCGCCCGGTCCGTGATGCACGCCTACACGGATACCGACGGCGTCCCGGCCGCAGCCAACCGTGCCCTGCTGACCTCCCTGCTGCGGGACGAGTGGGGCTTCGCCGGCACGGTGGTGGCGGACTATTTCGGCGTCGCTTTCCTGAACATCACCCATGGCGTCGCCGCCGACTCCGGCGAGGCCGCTGCCCTTGCCCTGGCCGCCGGCGTGGATGTGGAACTGCCCACGGTGAACTGCTACGGCACGCCGCTGCTGGAGCGGGTGCGTTCCGGTGCAGTGCCCGAATCCCTGGTGGACACCGCACTGCGCCGGGTACTGCGGCAGAAGCAGGAAGCCGGACTCCTCGCGCCGGATTTCGACCCCGCTCCCCCGGTCATCGCCGCCGGCGCCATCGATCTGGACCCGGCCGGGCACCGGGCGCTGGCCCGCGAGATGGCCGCACAGTCCCTGGTGCTGCTGACCAACAGGACGCACGACGGCGGCCCAACACTGCCGCTTCCGGCCGCGGCCACGGCGTCCCTTGGCGTGGTGGGGCCGCTGGCACATGACCCGTTTGCGATGCTGGGCTGCTACTCCTTCGACGCGCATGTAGGCGCATCCCATCCGGACGTACCCATGGGCATCCGGGTTCCTACCGTGGCCGGCGCAGCAGAAGAACGCTTTGGGCCGGTACGGTCCGCGGCCACTGGAACGTGCGAGGCCATTAGCGAGGAGCAGATCACTGAGGCGTGCCGCATCGCCTCCTCGGTGGACACCTGCGTAATCGTGGTGGGCGACAACGCCGGCCTCTTCGGCCGCGGCACCTCCGGCGAAGGCAACGACGCTGCGGATCTTCAACTGCCCGGGACCCAGCACCGCATGCTGGACCGCGTGCTGGCGGCCGCCGGGGCTGCGGGCACGCGCGCCATCGTGGTGGTCCTCAGCGGCAGGCCGTACGCCCTGGGCGAGTTCGCGGAACGCGCCGGGGCAATCGTGCAGGGGTTCTTCCCGGGCGAGGAGGGCGCTGAAGCCCTCTGGGATGTGCTCTCCGGAGCTGTGAACCCGTCGGGCAAGCTTCCCGTCTCCGTTCCGCGGACCTCCGGCGGCCAGCCGGGCACGTACCTGCACAGCCGCCTGGCCGGTCCCTCCGGCGTCAGCGCGCTGGATCCGTCACCGCTGTTCGGTTTTGGCCACGGCCTGTCCTTCACCTCGTTCGAGTTCTCCGGCCACGCAACCAGCGCACCCACCATGTCCACCTCTGACGCCGTCAGCGTGGCACTCACGGTGACCAACGCCGGCGCTGTGGACGGTGCCGAAGTGGTGCAGCTGTACCTGGAGGACCCGGTGGGCGAGGTGGTCCGGCCGGTGCGCGAGCTGATCGGCTACGCCCGGGTGGAACTCGCCGCCGGCGCCTCGGCCCGGGTGGAATTCAACGTGCACGCGGACCGGACGTCCTTCACCGGCGTGGACCTGAAGCGGGTAGTCACCCCCGGCCTGGTGAAGCTGCACGTAGCCACGTCCAGCACCGAAGACATCCACACGCACGAGCTGATCCTGCATGGCGAACGCCGCATGGTGGGCTTTGATCGGGAGATGCTGACGCCGGTGACGGTGACGCTGCACTAGGCAGCGGTGAACTTCTCCTCCACCAGCTTTAGCAGCGGGCGGGAGTTCAGGCACACCAGGAACACCACGGCCCCGGCGAGCAGTGGCAGCAGGTATGCGGTGGTGGCAAGCAGCAGGGTGCCCGTAACGAACAGGATGCCCATGTTGCCCAGCGAGACCCGCTTCCGGGCGCTGAAGCTGTACAGGGACAGCCGGTAGAGGTCCCGGGTCCGGAACGAAAAGCGTGACAGCAGCAGTAATGCGTTCAGGCCCGCGGTGGCTACCAGCAGCGCGAGCACCAGCAGCGCAAGGCGGAGCGCCGGCGCGGCCTGATTGGCCGGCCCCAGCGAAGGCAGCCCCGCCAGGTTGACCGCGATGACGGCCAGGACCAGCAGGTACGGCAGCCACACCTGCAGGGGCTGCCCCGCGTTCATCCGGTAGCCGCGGATGAAGTCCCGGTACACGCTGCCTTCGTGGCCGGCGAGCATCCGGTTGAACGCATACATGCACGCCACCAGTGACGGACCCACCGGGATAAGTGCCACCAGGACCACCCAGCTCCCTGCAAAGGGCGCTGCCAACAGCGCCGCCGGCAGCAAGGCGTTGGCCAGCACCAGCAGGGCTGAACCCGTCATCACGCCGGCAACGGCGCCGGCCGCCCTGAACAGGGGGCCGGCGCCGTACTCCGCTTTCTTCTGTACCACCAACTGCCTTCCGGTCACCGCGGCAGGCCCGCTGCCGCCGTCGTCCGCCCTATTTCTTGTCCGTGTACGCCTTGTACGCCTTGTTGGCCAAATCTACATACTTGCCCATGCCCTTGCTGTCCAGCTCCTTGACGTAGGCATCGAATTCGGAGAGGGGCCGCTGGCCGGTGATGAACTTCAGGGTGTTCTGCTTGACGTGGTCCTTCAATGGCGTGAGGGTCAGGGTTGCCTGTTCCCGATCGGTGTCGCTGAACGGCACGGGCGGGGAAACCGGCCTGGGTTTCTTGCTCTTCATGGCCTTCTGGAACGCCAGCTCTTCGTCGTTGAAGGTGGACTGCAGCAGGTCCGTGGTGCCGCCGTAGGCGAAGTTGCCGCCGGAGAAGCCGTAATCAACGCGCAGGTCCTTGGTGCCCGCCGGATTCAGGCCCTGGAAGTTGATGTCCTTGGCCAGGACGCGCTTGCTGCCTTCCTTGGTGTACGTGGTTCCCTGCACACCCCACTTGGCGAACTCCTGGCCTGCGTCGCTGTAGAACAGCCAGTCGATGTACTGCATGAGTGCCACAAAGCTGTCTTTGTCCTTGACGGACGAGTTCAGCATGATGCCGTTTTCCAGCCGCGAGCCGCCGATGACATCCCCGGCCGGCCCACCGGGCACCGTGATCTTGCGGACGGCAAAGTTGCCCTTGCCCAGGGACTGCTCCATGGAGGTGCGGTACGTGATGATGTTCTGCGAGTTGGCGCTGATCACGAACGACTTCCCGGAGGTGAACTTCTGGATGGCCGCATCGTCCGTCTGCGTGAAGCTCTCCGGATCCATCAGCCCTTCGGACACAAGCGAGTTGAAGTAGGTCACCAGGTCCTTGAACTGGCTGCCGCCTGCACCAAACGTGAACTCCTTCTTGCCCTCGTCGAAGCTCAGCCCGTCCACCAGGCCCCAGCCTGCTACGGTGCCAAAGGCGGTACCGGCGATGTTCAGCACGCTGTTGCCGTTGAACCGATCGGAGAACGGCACCACGTCGGGGTGGTTCTTCTTGAGTTTCCGCAGCACTTCGCGGAACTCGTCCCAGGTCTTGGGCTCGGCGATGCCGTCCTTTTCCAGGATGTCCGTTCGGAATGCCAGCGTGTAATCCGGCCACAGCTCCTCGTGCAGGCCAGGCAGCACGTAGTACTTGCCGTCCGCCTGGGTGAGGCCGGCGATCTCGGGCTCAAGCTTCCACTTCTTGACCTTGTCCTGGTAGTGCGGCATGAGGTCCACGTAGTCGCTGACCGGAAGGACGGCGCCGGAGGACACGTACGCGCTCTCCTGGCCCGGGTAGGTCTTGGCAATGATCTCCGGAGCCTTGCCGGAGCTGATCAGCAGGCTGCGTTTCTGCTCGTAGTCGCTGCTGGGGACGATGGTGGGCTCCAGCGTGACGTTGTTGTCGCTGGCCATCTTGGTGAACAGCAGCCAGTCCTTCTTGTATGGGTAGGTGGGCTGGTCGCTGAACAGGAAGGTGAAGCTCAGCGGCGCCGTCGCCTTGAATGTATCCCCCACGCCAAAGCTGTCCATCGCGCCATTGCGGGCCTTGGAGGTATCGGCCTTGCTGCCGGAGTCGGAGTCACACCCCGCCATCACCAGGCCGAAGGCTGCGAGCGCGGACAGGCCGAGGAAGTCTCGTCTGCGGATCATGGGTTTTCCTTTCATAACGGGTTATTCCTTGACGGAGCCGAGCATGACGCCCGAAAAGAAGTACTTCTGGACAAACGGGTAGACACAAAGGATGGGGATGACGGTCAGGACGATGGTGACCGACTGGATGTTCGCGGCAATCTGGCCTACGTTCTCCGCCGTGCCGCCGGCTGAACCTGCAGTGGTGACCCCGGCAATCATGTTGCGGAGGTAGATGGTCACCGGGAAGAGGTCCGGGTTGTCCAGGTAGAGGAACGCCTGGAACCAGGAGTTCCAGTTGGCCACGGCATAGAACAGCACCATGGTGGCCACGATGGCCTTGCTCAGCGGCAGGACGACTTTGAAGAGGACACCGTACTGGGTGAGGCCGTCAATGGCCGCCGCCTCCTCAAGCTCCCGCGGCATGTTCTCGAAGAAGGACTTCATGATCAGCAGGTTGAAGACGCTGATGGCGTTGGGCAGCACCACGGCCCACAGGGTGTCCCGCATGCCCAGGGACGTGATGAGCACGTAGTTGGGGATCAGGCCGCCGTTGAAGAACATGGTGAACACCGCGATGCCGATGAATACGCTGCGGCCTTTAAGGTCCTTCTTGGCGATGGCGTAGGCGAAGCTGGTGGTCAGCACCATGGAGATGGCGGTGGCCACCACGGTGTACAGGATGGTGTTGCCGTAGTTCCGCCAGAACACCGAGTCGGACAGGATCAACTGGTAGGTCTGGGTGTTGAAGCCCAGCGGGAACAGGTTCACCTGGCCGGCGTTGATGAAGCCTTCGCTGGAGAAGCTCTGGGCCAGGATGTTCAGGAACGGATACACGGTCAGGAACACCACCACCAGCAGGAAGGCCAGGTTCACCACCCGGAACACCCGCATGCTGCGCGAGACCTTCATGTCCTTGACCAGGACGCCGGTGTCCTTTGCTGTCGCCTTTACACCGGGCTCTTTCACTGCGGACTCTTTCACTGCGGTCCCTTTCACGGTTGCCCCCTTCACCACAGGCTCGTTCCTGCGAGCCGCTTGGAGATGGCGTTCGCGGAGAGGATCAGCGTGAGGCCGATGACGGATTCGAACATGCCGATCGCCGCCGCATAGCTGAAGTTGGACGATTCCAGGCCCACCCGGTACAGGTAGGTGGAGATGACATCGGAGGTTTCGTAGTTCAGCGGGTTGTAGATCAGCAGGATCTTCTCGAAGCCCACGGCTATGAAGGTGCCGATGTTCAGGATCAGCAGCGTGATGATGGTGGGGCGGATGGCCGGCAGGGTCACGTGCCAGGTCTGCTGCCAGCGGTTGGCCCCATCAATCCGGGCCGCCTCATACAGTGACTCATCAACCCTGGTCAGGGCGGCCAGATAGAGAATGGCACCCCACCCCATGGTCTGCCACACCTCGGAGCTGATGTACATGGGCCGGAACCAGGCGGCGTCCTGCGTGAAGTTCACCGTGGTGCCGAACACCGTGTGTGCAATCTGGTTCACGGTGCCTGTCATGGAGAAGTTCTGCAGGATCATGCCGGCGATGATCACCACGGACATGAAGTGCGGCAGGTAGGCCACGGTCTGGACAATCTTCTTGAACTTCTGCGAGCGCAGTTCGTTCAGCATCAACGCAAAGATGATGGGCATGGGGAAGCAGAACAGCAGCGTCAGCACGCCCAGGATGATGGTGTTCTGGAACGCCTGCCAAAAACTGGGATCGTTGATGAACAGGGTGATGTACTTCAGGCCCACCCACTTCTCACCGAAAATGCTGCCGCCGGGCTGGAACTGCCGGAAGGCGATGACGTTCCCTGCCATGGGCAGGTAACGGAAGATGGTGAAGTAGGCCAACGGCAGCAGCACCAGCGTGTACAGCCGCCAGTCCCGTTTGATGGCCAGCTTCCAGCCGCCGGGTTTGTTCCGGGGTTTTTCGGTGCCCGCCTCCGTGTCCTTGGGGACCGATTCGGGAGGTACTTCCAATCGCATGGCCATGACTGCCTCCTACCTGCCCATCTCTGCGGCAGCTGTTTCTGTGGATCTTTCCTCCAGCACCAGGACGCCGTTGGCGGCGAGTTCCACCGTGCCGGTGACGGCCGCCCCGGTGAGGCTGTCCGTGCCGCCGGCACCCACATCCACCCTGGCGGGTGCGTCGTTGTGGTTCAGGACCAGCAGGTAGCTGCGTCCGTTGCCTGTACGACGACGGACCTGCACTCCCAGCGGGGCCTCCAGTTCCGGCCGGATCCCCGCAGTGGTGCGTTCGGCGTGGAGGAGTTCAGCCAGGAAGTTGTTGTCCACACGGGCTGACAGGTACACGGCAGTGCCGGCGCCGAAGCTGTTGCGGGTGACAGCGGGCGAGCCTTCCAGCCGGCCGGAGGCGTAGCTCGCAACAACGTCCGCCGTGGTGGCGTGCAGGTGCTCGGTCCAGTAATCCGCTGAGGCCGTGCCGCCGTCGGCCGTTGAAAGCTTGACCGCCTCACCCTCGCCGGCGAGCGGATGCATCTCCTCACTCCACGCCCCCAGCACCTTGCGCAAAGCGCCCGGGTAGCCGCCCAGGCGGATGGTGTTGTCCTGGTCCACGATTCCGGAAAGGTAGCTGGCGACCAGGCGGCCGCCGCCGGCCACGTACTCCTCTATCCGCTGGGCGGCCTGGTCGGTGAGCAGGTAAGTGGCAGGCAGGACCACCAGGCTGTACTGGCTGAGGTCGCTGGTGGTGTTCACGAAGTCCACCGGAATGTTGGCGTCGAAGAAGGGCCGGTACAGGCGGAGGACTTCCTGGGCGTAGTTCAGGTCCGAGCGTGGCGAATTACCCAGTTCCAGCGCCCACCAGCAGTCCCAGTCGAAGACCAAGGCAACTTTGGCCGGGGAGCGTGTGCCGGTGATGCCGCCCAGCCCTTTGAGTTCCTGGCCCAGTTCGCAGACTTCCCGGAAGATGCGCGTATTGGGGCCGGCATGGTTGACCATGCCGGAATGGAAACGTTCGGTGCCGCCCCTCGCCTGGCGCCACTGGAAGAAGAGAATGGAATCGGCGCCCTGGGCGATGGCCTGGTAGGAGCCCAGCCGCATCTTGCCGGGGAGCTTGGAGACATTGACGGGCCACTGGCTGACGGCGCCGGTGGCCTGCTCCATCACCAGCCAGGGCTGCCCTTTGCGAAGCGAGCGCATCAGGTCGAAGTTCAGGGCCGCAGCCACGTGGGCATCCGATTCGCGCGGGTCCGGGTAGATGTCCAGGGCCGCGACGTCTTCCTCGGCGGCCCAGGCCCAGTAGTCATTGTTCTTGTAGAAGCGCATGAAGTTGGTGACGATGGGCAGGTCCGGCGTGTGCCGGCGCAGAATATCCCGCTCCGCCTTGTAGTGCTCCAGCATGCTGTCCGAGGTGAACCGGTGGTAATCGAGGCGGCGTGACGGGTTGGACCAGGTGCGGGGTTGGGCGGGGGCGTTGACCTGCGACCAGTCTGAGTAGCGCTGGCCCCACACGTCGGTGCTCCAGGCACGGTTCAGGTCTTCCAGGGTGCCGTATTTGGCCTGCAGCCATTCCCGGAAAGCACGGTCTGCGTGCGGGCCATAGGAAACGGGTCCGTACTCGTTGTTCACGTGCCACATGCACAGGGCCGGATGGGCTGCGTAGCGCTCCCCCATTTTCTCCGCCATGGCAAGTGACTTTTCCCGGTAGGCGGGGTGGGAGACGTCAAAGTGCTGCCGGGAGCCGAATCCGAAGGTGCTGCCGTCCGCAAGGACCGGGAGGATGTCCGGGTGCTGGGCGACCAGCCACGCCGGTGGGACGGCATCAGGGGTGGCCAGGTCCACGCCGATGCCATTCGCATGCAGCAGGTCCATGATGTGGTCCAGCCAGCCGAAGTCGTAGACACCGTCCGCTGTTTCAAGCCGGCTCCAGGAAAACACTGCCAGGGTCACCAGGTTGACGCCGGCATCCTTCATGAGGCGGACATCTTCCTCCCACACCTCACGGGGCCATTGCTCCGGGTTGTAGTCACCGCCGTAGGCGATACCTCCTAGCCGCTCATGCAGGCGTTTCAGGCGGTGCTCCGCGGTACTGGTGCTGCGCTCGCTGGTCATCATTGTCCTTTGGTTGGCATGTTGGCCGCGGCTCCCGGGCAGTGCGACCTGCATCACATTGAGAAACTATCGTAAAGTTTCAGCAATAACAACAGGGGCAGCGGAAGTAAGAGGAGACTATTTCCGACGCAAACGGAACGGACAACGGCGCCACCGCGCGCAGGATCAAGCATGTCAGCAGGTACCGGCAAGCGTGTACTGGCGTGCCGTGGCGGACGTTTTTCGCGGCGGCAAGGAAACTATCGGAGCAGGCGCCTTCTTACGAAGGTCAGCCAGGGGCGAGCGGGCGCCGGGGGAAGACCCGCCAAAAATGAGCGGGCGTCGCCACGTGGGCAGCTTCCCTCAGGCGCGGGTTCGCTCAGGCGCGGGTTCCCTCAGGGGCGGGGCGGTGCCTCACCGGGCCGGGGTTCCAGCACATCCTGGACCACCTCGTTATGGCGCAGGAACCACGGTTTGAACGGCGGGTCGAAGCGGGCAAACCTGGGCGCGCCCACAGGTGTCAGGCCGGCCAGGGTGAGGGCCGCCTGCAGCCCGTTGTTGCGCCGCTCAAAGGCCGACGCCGAACCGCTCCCCGAAAAGCCCAGCACCGCGGCAAGGGAACCGGGTACCGCCCGCAGCCTGACCTTGGGATCGGTGGGCACCGGAGCGGTTTCAGCGGTCACACCGGCGGGCAGGACAAAGGCCACCGAAAATTCGGCGGGCTGGCCGGAACCAGGCAGCGGGCCGCTTTGGAGCACCGGCGCGGTCATGGCCAGCTTCTGCGGTCCCGGCTCCTGGATCACCGGGGCTGTCATGGCAAGTTTCTGCCGGGCAGTGTTGCTGCCACTGATGTAGTTGAAAAGATGCCTGAAGGCGGCGTTGCCCGCACGGTCAAAATCCGCCGTCACCGTCACTTCGGCCACGGCACAATCCGGATACCAGCGCAGTTCGAAATGCGGATAGCGTCGGACCAACTCAAATGGCTGCCGCTCGGTCATGGTCCACAGAGCCTACGCCCGCCCGGCCGGAGCGGCCAGACCCAGCGCCGCAAAGGGTGCTCACACCATCTGTGGCGTGCCGCGCCTCCGGAGCCTGGCCCGCAAGACTGCACTGCCGATCAAAACGGCAAGGAGGAGGCCCAGGAACCCGAAAATGACAGTCAGCACAACGCCCACACCACGGAACCACACGCCGTCGCTCTCGTAGCCGGGCACAATGGCCCGCCCTGGATCATTGTCGGCGTAAACCACCGTGACGCTGCTGCCCACCACTGGATGCTGGTCGTGGTCCACGGCCGCGAAAGTCCGGTGGAGCACCCCGTCCGCCGCAGTGTATTCAACTTTGATCCTGCGCTCGGAAGCCTTGGTGACGTCATCGAAGTGGATGATCGTTCCGGTGGCCTGCGCGCCGGTCCGGGCAAGTTCCTCATCAGCGTTGATCATGAAGCTGCCCACGCCGATCAGGATCGGACCCAGGCAGAGGACCAGGACGGTCACTGCCAGGTTCAGCTTCCCCTTCCACGACAGCCAGGGTTTACGGTTTTTACGGTTTCCGTCAATTCTGCGCCCAGTCACGGTCCCCATTCTGCCGGAGCGTGTCACCAGAACCACATCCCCATCCATTGCCTCCGGCAACCAACCGGAGCATAATAGTTAGCAGGACTAATTAGCAATGCTAATAAACCAGCAGGAGGCGCACCCATCCATATGTCCCTCACCCAAACGAAGACCCAGGCAGGCACAGACCCCACCGCCCCGGACACCCTGGCCATCGATCTCCGCACCGCCGTGATGCGCACGTCGCGCCGGCTCCGCGTTGAGGCTACCGGGGAGACCATCACACCCGGCCAGTACACGGTGCTGGCCCTGCTGAATGGCAGCGGCCCCAGCACGCTGCGCGCGCTTGCCAAAAGTGAGCACGTCCAGGCCCCGTCCATGACCAGGATCGTCAACGCGCTCGCCGACCAGGGGTTCGTCACCCGGTCCGCCAATCCCGACGACGGCCGCCAGGTCCGCGTGGACATCACCGACGCCGGCAGGACGGTCTTGGAAGAAGCACGGAGCCAGCGCACCGCCTGGCTGGCCCAGCGCGTAGCCGGACTCAGCGAGGAAGACCGGCTCACCCTCAGCCGCGCGGCCAGCATCATGCAGGAAATGAGCGGCAAATGAGTGCGATGTTCCGGGCCCTCGAGAACCCCAACTACCGCATCTGGGCCAGCGGCGCGATCGTCTCCAACATCGGCACCTGGATGCAGCGCGTGGCCCAGGACTGGCTGGTCCTGACCGTCCTCACCGACCACTCAGGCGCCGCCGTCGGCCTCACCACGGGACTCCAGTTCCTGCCCATGCTGCTGTTCGGCCCCTACGGCGGAGTGCTGGCGGACCGCTACCGCAAGCGCATCATCCTCATGTGGACGCAGCTGGCCATGGGCTTCACCGGCCTTGCCATCGGCCTCCTGGTGGTCACCGGCACCGCGCAGCTGTGGCACGCATATGTGGCCGCCTTCTGCCTGGGCGTGGCCAGTGCCGTGGATGCGCCCGCACGCCAAGCCTTCGTTTCCGAACTGGTGGGCCAGGAGAACATCTCCAACGCGGTGGCCCTGAACTCCGCATCCTTCAACACCGCCCGGCTCACCGGCCCCGCCATCGCCGGCGTGCTCATCGCCTGGGTAGGTACCGGCCCGGTCTTCCTGCTCAATGCCGCGAGCTTCGCTGCCGTCCTGGTCTCGCTGTTCCGGATCCGCACCACCCAGCCTGCCCCTGTGGCAAAGGGAGAGCGGAACAAGCACCAGGTGGCCGAGGGCATCCGTTATGTGCGGCGCCGGCCGGACTTGATGCTGATCATGGTCCTGGTGGGCATCCTGGGCGCGTTCGGCATGAACTTCCCCGTCATCAACTCGCTGATGGCCACCACCGAATTCAGCATGGGACCAAGCGAATTCGGCCTGCTCGGCTCGATCATGGCGGTGGGCACCCTGGCCGGCGCGCTCCTGGCGGCGCGCCGCTCCGGCCCGCGGCTGCGGTTCCTGCTGGGCGGGGCGCTAGGGCTGGGAATTTTCACCATCCTGGGCAGCGTCGCGCCAACGTTCTGGGCGTACGCGGCCATCCTGATTCCCGTAGGCCTGGCATCCATCACTTTCCTGAACAGCTGCAACACCAGCATCCAGCTCTCCGTGGAACCGCAGTTCCGGGGCCGCGTACTGGCCCTCTACCTGGCCATCCTCCAGGGCGGCACCGCCATCGGTTCGCCGCTGGTGGGTTGGATCGGCAGCGAGTTCGGCGCGCGCTGGTCCGTCGCGGTGGGCGGCATCGTGGTGCTGCTGGCTGGCATCGCAGCAGTGATTGCGGTGACCAGGCGGAACCGGCTCACCCTTCGCGGGGCACTCCGGATGGCCCTCGGCAAGCGCGAGCCCGCCGTCTAGGAGGAACAGTCAGGTTTCCGGTTTGCTGACGATATCCACCGAGATCTCGACCACCGGAACCGTCCCCCGGTTTTCAAGCCAGTGCATGGTGTGCCGGTCCTCCTGCCAGCCCACGCCCGGCCCGTACTCCGTGGCCGCCCCGTCCCGGTGCTCGGTGATGGTCCCCTGCAGGACGTACACCGTGCCGGGCCGGCCCTTGTGGTCGTGGACAGGGCCGAAAACTCCGCCAGGCTCGATGGTCACCATCCGCATCCGCAGTTGCCGGCCATCCATGCCCTCGATCTCGCCGGCAAGGTCAACCGTTGCCAGCAGCTCCACCGAGACTCCCTTCGGCTCCGGCGCCACCTCTTCCACGCCCATTGCCTCTCCTCCTTCCACGACCGCTTACGACGGCGGCGCCGGCCTGCCGCTGCCAGGCACCCGGGTGCGGGTGCTTCGGGCGGCAGGTGCCGGCGTCGTACTTGTATTGCTGAGCCTTCTGCTGCAAGCCTTGGCCGTCAAGACGGAATCGAGGAGATGTTCAGGATGTTGCCCTCGCTGTCCAGGAACCACGCTGCCTGTCCGTAACCCTCCATCGTTGCGATCCCGTTCTCGGTCTTCAGTCCAGGCATGTCGTAGTCCTCGAAAACCACGCCCCGGGCGCGCAGTTCATCCACGTCCCGCTGAACGTCGTCCGTGGCCCAGCCAATTTGCGTATTCTTGGCCGAACCGGCGTTGTCCGTCTGGTAGATCAGGAACGAGGTTCCCTTTCCGCACCGATAGACAAGGCCGCCGTCAGCCATTGTCCGCTCGGGCTCAAACCCCAGCTTGTCCCGATAAAAATCCCGCGCCCGGTCGATATCCTTGGCCGGCAGCACAGCCATGACTTCCCTATCTTTGAGCATGACGAATCTCCTTGTGCTCTGATGGCGTTGCTCTCCCCCTGAAATGGTCCGGCCGTCCCCCGCCGGGCGTCGTGGCCGTCCTTCCCGCCGATTGCCGGGGCGGCCGCCTGGAACCCCTGGTCCGCCGCGGCACAGGACAGCGGCGGGAGGTTCCCGAAGTCTACGAGGCCATTATGGGACCGAAAATCCCCATACGGAATAGGGGATTTAAACGGCTCTGAAGCAGCATCTCCCTGCTACTTACGTGCCACCCAGATTGCTTTACGCAGGGCAGCGCCCGCAACGGATACGAGGGGAACCAGGCATACCAGCGCGACGATCGTGTTGGGGCGGAATGCCGGGCGGCCATTGACCGTCCGGTAGATACCCAGTGGCACAATGAACCCGCCGCCGCCCCCGCCGGAGGCGCCATCCTCCGATTCGGTGCCGCCGCCGAAGCCGAAGGACACCAGCGCCACAGGCACGATCTCCTCCCCGCCCAGGTTAACGGGGGTGCCGTAGGCGCGGGTGACGCCCATGTTCTTAAGGAGTCTGCAAGGGATGCAAGAGTGTCAGCCATGGGTACACGCTAGGCACCCGTGCGGTCCGGGGGAAGGACCATAAGTCCTGCCGCCAGCACTCCGCTGGAAGGTGGCCCGCTCCCGGCGGCGCGGGCCGCCGTCGTCCGCTTCTTTACTTCCGGATTTCCGCCATCCGTAGCCGGACAATGTCCTTCACCACGTCGTCCGGCACGGGGTGGTCCGCGGTGAAGCGGATAGTCCCCTTGGACAGCGAGTACCCTTCCAGCCGGTCCGCCACCGCTTCCACCACAGCGCCGGAGAAGGGGAAGATTGAAAGGTGCTTGGCCGCTGCGACGGCCGCCACCAGGGGTTTGCCGTCGAGCTTAAGGGCAGGCATGCCGTAGCTCATCCCCTCCGTGGCCCCGGGAGCCAGGGAGCGCGCAATCCGCACTACATGCTGCAGGCAGCTACGGTCCGGTTCGTCCAGCGCGGCCAGCGCCTGGTCCACGGCGCCCAACTGGAACCTCAGCTCTTCCTGGCTGCAACTGTGGAGGCCAGTGCGGCGAGGCCTCGCTCGAAATCGGCGCCCACCATCTTGTCCATGTCCATGAACAGCGCGAACACCCTGCCCAGGCCCTTGTTCTCGCCCGTCATCCGCCAGGTCACCTCGGTACCGGTATCCACCGGGGTGAAGCTGAACGTGGTGGGATTCAGTGCCTTGAACGGCTTGGTGAACTGCAACCGGATCCGGATCAGGCTGGCGGGTATGGATTCTGTAAGTTCCATGGTGCCGCTGCCGGCCTTGCGGTTACCGCTCCACTCATACCCCGCGCCGGTGCCGGCCTCCTTGCCGAAGTAACGGCGGCTCATGCCCGGGTCAATCGTTTCCCAGGGGGACCAGGCGGTCCATTCATGGAAGTTGTTGACCAGCGGGAAGATCTGCTCCGGAGAGGCAGGGATGACCGCCGTGCGGCGGACTTCAAAAGTGGACATGGGCCCAGCATAGGGGCCGGAGCCCCTGGCGTTAAGGGAGGACGACGTTCACGGGGTCCTTGCCCTCGAGCAGGAGGCCGATCTGCTTCCTGAGCAGCCGGACCATCCGGGGGAACATGGCCGAGCTGGCGCCGCCCACGTGCGGAGTGATGAGCACACCGGGGGTGGTCCACAGCGGGTGGCCTGCCGGCAGCGGTTCCGGGTCGGTCACGTCCAGGGCGGCCCGGAGCCGGCCGCTTGAGGTTTCGGCGAGCAGGGCCTCGGTGTCTGCCACCGGGCCGCGGGCCACATTCACCAGCAGGGCGCCGTCCGGCATGGCGGCAAGGAACTTCGCGTCCACCAGTTGTTCAGTCTGCTCACTCAGGGGAACACTGACCACCACGATCTCGTGCAACGGCAGCTGCTCATAAAGCGAGTCGATCCCGTGGATGGTTCCATGCTCATCCTCGCGGGCACGGCTGGCCATCCGGGTGACCTCGGTTTCGAACGGCAGGAGCCGGGCCTCGATGGCCTTGCCCACTCCCCCATAGCCCACCAGCAGCACACGCCGGTCTGCCAGGCTGGGGCGCTGGCTGTTGTCCCACGTTCCAGTGTCCTGGTTCCGGACAAAGTCCGGAATGCCGCGCTGGGAGGCGACCATCATGCCCACGGCCAGCTCCGCCGTCGACGTCTCATGGACTCCGGCCGCGTTCGCGAAGGTGACGCCTGCGGGCAGAACCGAGGCGACGCCGTCGTACCCGATGGACTGGCTCTGCACCAGTCCCACGTCGACGCCCTCCAACGCTGCGAGCGCCGTCGATTTGCCCATGTAGCCGGGCACCAGCAGGTCCAGCCGGCCCTCCGGCGCGGGCCCGGCCAGGTCCCACAGGACGAACTCGACGCCGTCAATGGGCGCCAGTGCATCCAGCAGGTTTTGGTCGGGCAGGCATACGCGCAGCGGGGCCGTCATGCGGCGACCATCAACTTCACGTTCGCGGCGCTCAGCGCATTCTCGATTTCGCGCGGCGGTGGGGCATCCGTCACCAGGATGTCCACCGCGTCGAAAGCCGCGAGCCGCGCCAGTGCGTACCGAAGCATCTTCTGGTGGGTCGCCACCACCACCACCTGTTCCGCTGAATCCATAAGGGCGATCTTAGTGGCGCGCTCCACGTCGCGTTCAATGTAGAACGCCTCATCGTGGATGCCGCTCACTCCGATGAAGGCTGTCTTGGCACGCAGCCCGGCGGCCGCACTGACGGTCATGGGGCCGTTGAAGGCCTGGCTGTCCAGCAGCAGTTCCCCGCCCAGGCAGATGGTGCGCGCCGCCGTCAGCTGCAGGCAGCGCTGGATGGCGGGCGCCGAGTGCGTGATGACGGTGCCCGTGAAGGACGTGGGCAGTTCCTGCGCGATCTGGTAGGTGGTGGTCCCGGCATCAAGGATGATGGCATCCCGTTCGCCGATCAACGATATGCAGGCCCGCGCCACCCGCAGCTTGGCGTCCGCATCCTCCCGGACCCTCGCAGCGAAGTCCGCGTTCTGGCCATGCCCGTCAACGGCGCTGACACCACCGTGGACCACCCGGGCCAGTCCGCGCTTGGACAGCACCCGGGTGTCCCTCCGCACCGTCATGTCGGACACGGCGAACGTTTCCGCCAGGTCGTTGGTGGAAATGAATCCCTTCCGGCCCAGTTCATCCAGGATGGTGCGCTGGCGTGGCGTCAGCGGCGCCTCTTCTTGTACGGTGCCCATGGGCCCTTCTCCCTCCCCAATGCGCCGGGCAGGAGCCTGGCGGGATGTTGCAATTCCAACACGAATCTTCTTATGAACGTACCCCGACGGCGGCATTGCCAAGCTCAACGGGGCGTCCTTCCGTAATAGAACGCTCGGCCGCCAGCCCCATCCGCACGGACTGCAGTCCGTCAGCGACGGTGACTTCCACCGGCCCTTCGCCCAGGATGGCCTTCCGGTAGCCCAGGTGCTCGTAGTACGTGGAGCCGTGGTGGGCGCCTGCTGCAAGGACCGCCTCATCCACCGGAACCTCATGTTTTTCCGGGCCCAGCGGAGACCGCGGGCTGAACTCCACAGTCGCTTCGGCCTCGTCGCCGGGGATCCAGTGGTTGGCTGCCACCGGAATCAGGGTTTCGATCTTGGCGGCGTCGCCCACGATCGAGATTCGTTCCTGGAACTTGGATCCCTCGGCGAACATGGACAGTTCCAGCATGGCGCGGCGTCCGCCTTTGAAGTCAACAATCACGTAGGCGTTGTCCACCATGTCCGAAACGCGGCCGCCGTACACCTCATCCATGTGGTTCACGTCGTGGCCGCCGCTGGCGTAGACGCGGACGGGTTCGTCCTGCAGGATCAGCCGCATCAGGTCGAAGAAGTGGCAGCACTTCTCCACCAGCGTGCCCCCGGTACGTTCGGCGAAGCGGTTCCAGGCGTCCACCTTGTGCAGGAACGGAAACCGGTGCTCCACGATGGAGAGCATGTGGATGTTGCCCAGCTTGCCGCCGTGGGCCGCCTGGATGATTTCCTGGACCGGCGGCATATACCGGTATTCCATGGCCACCCAAACGGGCGCGGGATAGTTGGCGGCGAGCACTTCGAGTTCGTCCGCCTGCTCTGCGCTGGTGCACACAGGCTTCTCCACGAGCACGGGCAGGTTGGTCCCACTGGCGAAAATGTCCTTCAGGATGCCCAGGTGGGTGTCGTTGGGGCTGGCGATGACCAGCGCATCCACCAGCCCTGAGGCCAGCAGTTCCTGGTGGGTGGGAAAGGTTTGCACCTCATAACCGATCTCCTTGACCGTCTCTTCCAGTGAAGAGGGCGTGGGATCCGAGACTGCGGTGATGCGGCTTCCCGGGATCAGGGCAAGATTCCGGACGTGTTCCCGGGCCATATGCCCGGCTCCGATAAGGCCATATCGGATAGTCCGTACCGATTCCGCAGTAGGCAATGACATGAGCTGCTCCGTTTCTCTACGTTGAGTTGGGGGGACCGCGGCGTTGCATCCCAAACACAACTATACAGAAAGTGTTGTTATTCCAACATAGCGTGTGTATATTTCTTCAGTACCAGCCGGAACTACAACGAGGTGGAACGTGCCCCAACCGTCAACTGGAACCCTGCTTTTCGTAGGGTGTGCCACTCTTGACTCCATTGCCCTGGTGGAGGATTACCCGGCCGCGGACAGCCGCACGGTCGCCACCGACTTTGCAACGGCGGGCGGCGGCCCTGCGGCTACGGCAGCCGTGGCAGCAGCCCGGGCAGGCGCCACCACAGCCTTCGCCGGCGTCCTCGGCACCGATGAAGAAGGCGACCGCATAGTTGCCGGACTCGAGGCAGAAGGTGTTGACACCTCCGCGGTGACCAGGGACGCGGGTGTCAAAACCGGTGCCAGCGTCATCGTGGTCAGCAGGACCACTGAAAGCCGGGCGATTGTCACCCGCCCGGTCCCGCCGGTCACCTTCCCCAAGGACAGCCGGTTCCGGGAGCTGCTCGACTCCGCGGCCTGGGTCCACGCGGACCACCTGGGCTGGAACGCGGTGGCCAGCGCCGGCACCGGCCAGCTGAACATCAGCGTGGACGCCGGCAACCCCATCCCCTCCTTCAGCCCCCGCGGCGTCGCACTCTACGTCCCCACCATCGAAAGGCTCACCGCCGCATACGGTGCCGGACTCTCCCCCGAGGCACTGCTTCGGAAGGCAGTCGACGACGGCGCCTCCGCCGTCGTCGCCACCGCCGGCTCCGAAGGTGCCTGGGTGTTGGAACGCGGCGGCGAACCCGTCCACGTTCCGGCCACACCCGCCACCATCGTGTCCACCCTTGGGGCAGGCGACGTGTACCACGGCGCCCTGCTCGCCGCCGTCGCCGCCGGGCTTCCCCTGGTGGAAGCCGCGGCGTTCGCCGGACGCACCGCCGCCGCCTCCTGCGGCGCGCTGGACGGCCGGTCCGCCATCCCGCGCCAGACCATCAATCTTGTCCCAGCCTCCAACTGACACTGAAAGAAGCAGCCCATGAGCCCGACCGATCTCTCCCCCCTCCAACGCCCGTCAGGCGCCTTCGCGATGCTCGCCGTAGACCAGCGCGAAGCCATGCGCAACATGTTCGCCGAACACACCGACCAGCCCGTCACCGACCAGGACCTCCGTGACTTCAAGCTGGAAGCAGCCCGAATCCTGACCCCCTACGCATCGGGCATCCTGATCGACCGCCAGTTCGCCCTCGACCAGGCCATCGAAGCCGGTGTGGTGGACCCCACCTGCGGACTCATCGCATCCGCCGACCATTTCGAGTCCGCCCATGGCGAGCTGGTGGGCGAGGTGACCATCGACCGCCTGGTGGACCCGCACAAGTACAAGGCCCTGGGTGTCAAGGCCCTCAAGCTGCTGGTGCTGTACCGGCCGGACGAACCCGCCGAGGGCCGCGTGGCCATGGTCCGGGAATTCGTTGAAAGCTGCCGGTCCGCCGGGCTGATCAGCATCATCGAACCCGTCTCCCGCAAGCCCCTAGCCGGCGGTGACTTCGACTGGAACGCGGGTATCCTGGCCGCAGCCAAAGAACTCGGCAGCCTGGGCGCCGATCTCTACAAAGCGGAGGTCCCCTTCAAGGGCCAAGCCCCGGAGGACCAGGTACGCGCGGCCTGCGCCGAGCTGACGAAGGCCATTGACGGCCCGTGGGTGGTCCTTTCCTCCGGTGTCCCCGAGGACGTCTTCCCCGACGCCGTCCGGTGGGCCTGCCTGGAAGGTGCCAGCGGCTTCCTCTCCGGACGCGCCGTCTGGGCCTCCTGCATCGGCGCCCCCGACGTCGTCGAATCCCTGTCAACCGACGCCGTCCGACGGCTGCAGCGCCTCTGCGCCGTAGTGGACGACGTCGTCTCGACCCAAAGAACCAACGCATAAGCGCTCCGGCAGCACCCGCATCAGAGTAACCGGGCCAACCTCTTTCAGCAGTACGCAAACCAAGGCACAGCAACACTCAACGAGGAGATTATTGTGAGTCAGATTTCACGCAGGCAGGCCGTCGCCCTTCTCGGAGCCATGGGCTTCGGCGCCGCCGCGGCGGCGTGCGCCGGGCCGGGCGGTTCCACGGCCCCCGGAGGCGCCAGCGGACCGGCGGCGCCCGCCAGCGGCGCCGTCACCGGAAAGGTGTCCTTTGCGCACTGGCGCGGCGAGGACAAGGCGGTGTTCGACGAGCTCATCAAGCGCTTCGCTGCAAAGCACGACGGCGTGGCGGTCACCCAGGACATCTCCACGTCCAATGACTACAATGCCCAGGGACTGCAGAAGGTCCGCGGGGCCGCCATCGGCGACGCTTTTGCCACCTTCCGCGGCGCACAGTTCAAGAACTTCACCGAAGCCGGGATCTACACCGAGCTCAAGGACAGCAAGGCTGTGGGCAACTACCAGAAGGGCCTGCTGTCCGCCGGCCAGAACGGTGACAGCCAGCTGGGCCTGCCGTACCAGGTGGTGTTCCCCATGCCCATGGCCAACGTGGACCTCTTCGACAAGGCCGGCGCGGAGATCGCCCCCAAGAACTGGGATGCGTTCCTGGCGATGTGCGAAAAGCTCGCGTCGGCCGGCGTCATCCCCATCTCCTGGCCTGGCGGCGATGTGGGGAACGGCGGCCAGCTGTTCAACTGCATGATTGCCAACAACGCCCCCGTGGACGACATGTGCGCCCAGATCGAACAGGGCAAGCTCAAGTGCACCGACGACTGGTTCATCAAGATGCTCAACCAGTACAAGGACCTGAAGCCCTTCGTGCAGCCGAACGCCACGGGCACCGCCGTTGAACCGGCCCAGAACCTGTTCTCGCAGGGCAAGGCCGCCATGCTGGCCACCGGTTCGTACCACATCGCAGCGGTCCGCGGCCTGGGCGCCAAGTTCCCCATCGACCTGGTGTTCCCCAACACCACCTCCGACGGCAAGGGAAAGTATGAAGGCGCCTACAACGCAACCTTCATCCTGGGCGTCAACTCCGCCAGCAAGAACCAGGCCGCCGCGGCAGCCTGGATCGACTTCCTCTCCGAACCCGAGAACGCCGGCTATTACGCCAACCAGACCGCCCAGCACGTGTCGGTGGACAAGGTGGAGTACACCAACCCGGACCTCAAGCGGCTGAGCCCCTGGCTGCAGAAGAAGACGGCACTGGCCGCCCGCTTCCAGTTCAACAACCTTGATGTCCGCAACGCGGTGGAGGCCAGCGCCACGGCCGTCATCTCCGGCACCAGCCCGGAGCAGGCAGCCGCTGCCGCCCAGAAGATTGTTGACGAACGGCTATGAGCATCCATCCCGGAACGGCTGCCGAGCGGAAAGCGCCGGACAGCCATACGCCCGCAAACCCTGCCAAGGTGCGCCGCCGCTCCCCCACCCGGGTGAATCCGGCGCTGTACCTCTTCCCGCTGCCCGCCGTCGCCGTCATCGCCTTTTTCCTGGTGATGCCCACACTGCAGGCCTTCCAGTACGCCATCACGGACTGGAACGGTTTCTCCGCGGCGTTCAATTACGTGGGCGTGGACAACTTCGTCCGGGCGTTCACCAAGGACTCGCTGTTCACGAACGCGCTGACGAACAACCTGAAGTTCGTGTTGCTGGTGGTGATCGCCCAGACAGCGTTCTCGCTGGTCCTGGCGCTGCTCCTCACCAAGAACTCGCGGGGCAGCATCCTGCTCCGCGCCCTGTTCTTCTTCCCCACCATCCTGTCCTCCGTGTCCGTGGCCTTCATCTGGAAGTTCATCTACGACCCCAACTTCGGCCTGGCCAACTCGGTCCTCCGAACCGTCGGGGTGGATGGCGGCGCCTACCTCGGCAACGACGCCCAGGCTTTGTACTGGGTGGCCGTCACCCAGGTCTGGTTCCATTCGGGCCAGATGATGGTGGTCTACATTGCCGGGCTGCAGGCCATCCCCAAGGAACTCTACGAAGCGGCTGAAATGGACGGTGCCAACAAATGGCAGCAGTTCAAGTCCATCACCTGGCCGTTCGTGGCCCCGGCCACGTCCATCGTGGTGGCCTACACCACAGTGCAGTCCTTCAAGGCGTTCGACCTGATCCTGGGCATTGCCGGCAACCCGCCCAAGACAGCCCTGGACATCCTCTCCACCCGCATTTACAGCACCTTTGCCAACTCGGAGTTCGGCTACGCCGCCGCCCAGTCGATCATCTTCATGGCGATGATCGCCCTGGTCACCTGGCTGCAGCGCCGGTTGCTCCGGCTGACCCCGAAGGGGGAATAGCAGCATGCTCGCAACATTAAGCCGCCGCGCCATACTGGCCATTTATGCGGTCATCATCATCGTTCCGCTGACTGTGGTGGCGTTCGGCAGTTTCAAGTCCACCCAGGAACTGTTCGCCGGACCATTCAGCCTGCCGCATACCCTCGCCCCCGACAACTTCGCGGAGGTGGTGGGCGGCCAGAACCTGGGCTCGTCCTTCATGAACAGCGCGATCGTCACGGCCATCTCGGTGCCGCTCACCCTGTTCCTAGCCAGCCTGGCCGGTTACGCCGTATCCCGGCTGAAGGGGTTCATGTCCTGGGCCATCTTTGGATTCCTGGTCCTGGGCATGGCCATCCCGGCACAGGCCAACATGGTGCCGCTCTACGTCCTCTTCGGCAGGCTGGGCCTGCTGGACAACCTGGCCGGCCTGATCCTGGCCAACGTGGTGTCCACGCTGCCCATCGCCGTGTTCATCCTGGGCGGGTTCATGCGGACGCTGCCCAAGGAACTCTACGAAGCCTCCTCCATTGACGGCAGCGGGCCGTGGAAGACCTACTCCTCGATCGCCCTGCCGCTGTCAGCACCCTCCATCGCCGCAGCAGCCATCTTCCTGTTCGTCATCCACTGGAACGAGCTGCTGTACCCGCTGCTGTTCATCCAGACTCCGGGCAACCGCACACTCCCGCTGGCACTGCTGAGCTTCCAGGGCGAGTTCCAAACCAACTACCCGCTGCTGTTCGCCGGCGTGATCCTGGCGTCCCTGCCGGTGGTGGTGGCCTACGTCTTCCTGCAGCGCTACTTCGTTGCCGGCATCACCGCAGGCGCAAGCAAGGGATGAGTACGACGACGGGCAGCCGCCCGGCCGTGCTGAATCCCTCCCAGCCCAACGAAAGGCACTATTCATGAACCTCAAGTCAGCCCGGCACCTTGTTAACGGCAGCTGGCACACCGCCGGAACCGCCAAGGACGTGACTGACCCGGGCACCGGCAGCACCGTGGGCCAGGTGGCCTGGGGCGCCGCAGGCGATGCCACCAAGGCCGCCGACGCGGCGGCGGAGGCTTTCGGTACCTGGCGGCAAACCACGGTCCGCCAACGGGCAGACCTGCTGCGCAACGCCGCGGACCTCCTGGCAGAACGCCGCGACGAGCTCGCCCTCACCTTGGCCCTCGAAGCGGGCAAGCGGCTCCCGGAAGCGCAGGGTGAAGTGGACTTCTCGGTGGAGTACTTCCGCTGGTTCGCCGAGGAAGCCCGCCGCGCCACCGGCACCATCAGCCCGCCCGAGCTCCAGGGCCGCCGCCACCTTAGCCTGCGCAAACCCATCGGCGTGGCCCTCAGCCTCACGCCCTGGAACTTCCCGGTCTCCATCCAGGCCCGGAAGCTCGCCGCGATCCTGGCCGCCGGCTGCACCGTAGTGGGCAGGGTGTCCGAGAAGGCCCCGCTGGCCGCCACCGGACTGTTCGAGGTCCTGCACGACGCCGGGTTCCCCGCCGGCGTGGTCAACCTTGTACACGGCCCATCCCGCGAGATCACCGGGGCTTTGATGTCCCACCCGGCGGTCCGGGCCGTCAGCTTCACCGGCTCTACCGGCGTGGGCCGGCAGATCATGGCATCGGCCTCGGAGCGCGTCGTCCGGCCCCTGCTGGAACTGGGCGGCAACGCGCCCTTCATCGTCTTCGAGGACGCGGACCTGGACGCCGCCGTCGAGGGCGCCATCCTGGGCCGGCTCCGCAACACCGGCCAGTCCTGCGTGGCCGCCAACAGGTTCCTGGTCCAGGACAGCATCGCGGAGGAGTTTACGCAGAAACTGGCCGCCCGTTTTGATGCCATGAGCATCGGCCACGGAGTTCCCGACGGCGGCGCACCGGTCCCGGACCTCGGTCCCGTCATCGACGCGGACAGGGTATCCGCCGTGCAGGCACTGGTGGACGACGCCCTGGAACGCGGCGCCCGCCGGGTGACGAAGCGCACCGATGTCCCTTCCGGGGGCGCGTTCATGGCACCCACACTGCTCGCGGACGTCCCGGACGACGCACTCCTGGTGACCGAGGAAGTGTTCGGTCCGGCGGCCGGCGTGGTCACCTTCTCCTCGGAGGACGAGGCGGTCCGGAAAGCGAACGCCACCGAGATGGGCCTGGCCGCCTACGTGTGGAGCAGCAGCCCGAAGCGCGGCTGGGACATCCCGGAGCGGCTGGAAGCCGGCATCGTAGGTGTGAATGACCCCCTGCCTTCCGTTGCTTTCGCCCCCATGGGCGGCGCGAAGCAATCGGGCCTGGGCCGGGAAGGAGCAAGCCTGGGCCTCGAGGAATTCGAGGAGGTCCAGTACGTGGCCTGGAGGCCCTAAGTGCTGACCACCGGGCTGGTGCTGGGCGCCGTCGTCATGGGTGCCGGGATGCAGCGGATCACCGGGATGGGCTTTGCCCTGGTTGCCGCCCCTTTCCTGGTCCTGCTCCTGGGCCCGGTGGAAGGCGTGGTACTGGTGAACGTGTGCGGCGCCGTCACGGCAGGGGCCATCATCTTCCGGGTGGTCAGGGACATCGACTGGAAGAGATACCTGCTGCTCGCGGCCTCAGCCCTTCTCGGCATCATCCCGGCGGCGTTCCTGATCCGCCTCATTCCGCCGCCCGTCCTGGAGATTTCCATCGGAGTGATCCTCGCCGTCGGCCTGACAGTCCTGCTGGTCCTAAAATCCGCCACCCTGCCGGAGCGCCGCCGCTATCTGTTCACCGCCGGCGGCCTCAGCGGGTTCATGAACACGGCGGCGGGTGTGGGCGGTCCTGCCGTCAGCATGTACTCCATCGCCACCAGATGGCAGCACAAGTCCTTCGCAGCCACCATGCAGCCGTACTTCTTCACCATTGGTACGTTCTCGCTCGTCTCCAAGGCGATCACCGCCCCCGCGACCTTCCCGGTGCTGCCGCTGGCCATGTGGGTTGCCGTCGCCGTCGCCTGCCTGGCCGGGCTGGTGCTCGGAGACATTGCGTCGAAGTTCGTGCCCGCCCGCGCCGCGCAGATTCTCTTAATCATCCTGGCGTACCTGGGAGCGGCCGCCACCATTATCCGCGGAGTAGCCGACGCCGTCGGCTAACCCGAAATTCCCTTGCACCTTCACCCAGAAAGAGGACATGACATGACGTGGCTCGACAGCGCCGCCCACGCACGATGGCTTGAGGCGGAAACCGACCGGCTCATCAATTTCGCCGCAGCCTCCAAGGTTCCCACCGGCTTCGGCTGGCTTGATAATTACGGCAAGGTATTCGCCGACAAGCCGACCCATCTGTGGATCACCGCGCGGATGACCCACAGTTTCGCTGTTGCCGCGCTGATGGGACGCCCAGGTGCTGCGACGCTGGTGGACCACGGCATCACGGCACTCAACGGTGCCCTTCACGATGACGAGTTCGGGGGGTGGTACGCCGAGGTCAATGAAGACGGCCCCGTGAACGACACCAAGTCCGGCTACCAGCACTCTTTTGTGCTCCTCGCTGCCGCCAGTGCCGTTGCGGCGGGCCGCCCGGGAGCCCGGGAATTGCTCGAGGAGGCGTTGCGGATAGCCGACACAAAGTTCTGGGACCACGAGGCCAACATGTGCTTTGACTCGTGGAACCGTGCATTCACGGAAACCGAGGCCTACCGCGGTGGGAACGCGAGCATGCATTCGGTGGAGGCGTACCTCATCGTCGCTGACGTGACCGGGGAGAACCGCTGGCTGGAACGGGCCCTGCACATCGCCGAGGTGCTCATCCACAAATTTGCACGCAACAACAACTACCGGGTGTTTGAGCACTTCGACCCGGAGTGGACCCCCATGCCGGAGTACAACACCGATGACCGGGCCAGCCAATTCCGGGCTTACGGCGGAACCCCCGGCCACTGGGTCGAGTGGGCGCGCCTGCTGCTCCACCTCCGCGCCGGGCTTGAGGCCCGCGGCCTGGACGTCCCGGCCTGGCTGCTTGAAGACGCCCGGGGCCTGTTTGACGCCGCCATCCGTGACGCCTGGGAGCCGGACGGTCATCCAGGATTTGTGTACACAGTCGACTGGGAAGGCAACCCGGTTGTCACCACCCGTATCCGCTGGGTACCCGCGGAAGCGATCGGCGGCGCCGCAGCCCTCTACATTGCCACCGGCGAGAAGAAGTATGCGGACTGGTATGAGCGGATCTGGGACCACGCCCGCGACTGGTTCATCGACTACGAGCACGGGTCCTGGAAGCAGGAACTCGACGAGAACGGCAATGTCACCTCCACCGTGTGGTCCGGCAAGGCGGACATCTATCACCTGTGGCACTGCCTGGTGGTCCCGCGCCTTCCGCTGGCGCCCGGCCTGGCTCCAGCAGTCGCGGCAGGCTTGCTGGACGCACGGCTTGGCGGATCCCGTCACGGTCAGGCACCTGCACGCCGCTGATTTCGCAGTCCCTCCCCGATGCTCAACTCCTGATGTCCCCGTAACAAACCCACTCCTGAAAGGACAGCCATGCCTGCCGTCACCTCCCAAGAAACAGTCCTGCGCGTCGCCGCGGCGGACGCTGATCCGCTGACCCTGCGCCTCGAAGCCAGCCGGCCTGCGGCGGTACGGATCGAAGTGCAGGGCACGTGTGCCTGCGCGGGCGGCGGGACCCTCCGGCCCGGTTCATACACCGACACCGATTTCGGCACGCGGTAGCAGCACAGCCGCCGCTGTCCGGTTCTTCCCGTGCAGCGGTGGAACCCAGGGGTTGGGTGGCGGGGGCGGCAGGGGCCTCCTGCACGGGAGGACGTTTGAGGGCAGGAAGGCGGCGCGCAGGGCGGGCGTTGGACGACGTGTCACGTCTGTGACAAACCCTTCGATCCTGTAAATTTAAGGGAGGAATTGTCCGGCCAGCGAGCCGCGTTCCAACCCCTCCCCCTTGAATGGACGCTCCCCCATGTCTTCCGCGATTTCCGCGCCGTCCCCTACCCGCTTTCCCTACGCCGCAATGGTGGTCCTGGCCACCATTGCGTTTACCGCCATCACCACCGAGCTCCTCCCGTCCGGGCTGCTGCCGCAAATCAGTACCGGCCTTGGAGTCTCCGAGCCGGTGGCCGGTTACCTTGCCGCGGCCTATGCCGCCGTCATCGTGGTCACAGTGGTCCCGGCGGCACGGCTGCTGGGGAAAATCCCACGGCATGCGCTGCTGGTGGGACTGGTGCTGACCTTTGCGCTGAGCAACGCGCTGGTGGGGCTGGCACCGGATTTCACCGCCGCGATGATCGCCCGGCTGGTGGGCGGCCTGGCGCACGGACTGCTCTGGACCACCATGGCGCCGTTCGTGTCCCGCGTGGTCCCGGCAGACAAGGTGGGCAAGGCCCTGGCGATCGTGTTCAGCGGCAACAGCCTGGGCCTGGCCATCGGCGCCCCGGTGGGCACGGCCCTGGGCGGATTCCTGGGCTGGCGTGCCGCGTTCCTGGTGCTCGCCGGGTTCGGCGTGCTCCTGACCGTGCTCGCGTTCTGGCTCCTCCCCCGCGTCCAGCGCATTACCGACGCCGTCCGGCCCTCCCTCCGCAAGGCAATCGGCCAACCGGGCGTGAAATCCGTGGCGATCGCCTGGCCTCTGCTGGTCCTGGCCCACTTCGCCCTGTTCACCTACATCGCACCCTTCATCCGCGAGGCGAGCCTGCCGGACTACGCCACCAGCCTCTCCCTCACGGTGCTGGGCGGGTCAGGCCTGCTGGGCATTTGGATTGCCGGACTCACCGTGGATTCGCGTCCCCGCCGTTCGCTGCTGATCACGACGGCGGCCATCGCCGCATCGATGTTCCTCCTGCCCTTCGCGGTGGGAAACCTGCCCCTGGCCCTGGTCCTCATGACCGTTTGGGGAGCGGGCCTGGGCGCCATCGGCATCTACAACCAGTCCGCGATTCTCCGGGCCGGCGGCGAATACAGTGAGGCCGCGAACGGACTCACGGTCCTCACCATCCAGCTGGGCATCACCATCGGCGCGCTCTACGGCTCGGCGGCGCTGGTGGTTGGGGGCCCGCTGCTGGTTCCGGCCGCGGCGGCAATCCCGGTGGTTGCCGCGTTTGTGATCACCCTCGCCGGCAAGAGGTATGCCTACCCTCCCGGCCCGCGGGAACGGATCTGGCTGGAACCCCGGCCCGTGAAAGACACAGTCAAGGATCCGGTCTAACCCTGCAGCGATTGCTCCGTAGATGCCGTTTTCAGCGCCCAAAAGGACACTTACGGAGCAATGGATGAGGCCTAATCCCGGTACTTGGCCACCGTGAACAGGAAGGTGGAGTCCTCTTCTGCGTGAAGGCTGTGCAGTCCCGGCGGGACGATCAGCAGGTCGCCGGCCTTGCCCTGCCACGACTCCCCGCCGGCATTCAGGCTGACGCAGCCCTGGATCACGAACACGGTGGCGTCGCCAGGGTTCTGGTGCTCGCTGAGCTGGGTTCCAGCCTTCATGGCCATGACGGACTGCCGGAGGACCTTCTCATGGCCGCCGTACACGGTGTCCGCTGCGCGGCCGTTGGTGGAGACTACTGCCGCCTCGAGCTGCTGCCGGGCCAGCGCGCCGATCGATATCTTCTGCATGGGCCCAAGGCTACCCATTGGCTGTCAGCCTGGCGACCAATTCGCCCCGGCTTCCCACCCCCACTTTTTCGAAGAGCGATTTGAGGTGGTCATGCAGCGTGTGAGGAGAGATGAACAAGCGGCGGGCTATGTCGACGCTGGAGCCTCCCGACATCAGCTCCAGGCATACCTCCTGCTCGCGACGCGTAAGCCCATAGGCGGAGAGGAACAGGTTGAGGAGCTGCTGGGCAGTGGCCGGCTCCACGGTGACCACCATCTGTTCAGGGTCATCACCGGTGATAAGGCGGCTGGCCTGCAGGACCACCCAGCTGCCGCCAGCGTCGAGCATCCGCAGCCACGCGGTTCCCGACCGCGCCGCTTTGGCCTGGGCTACCACTGAGTACAGAACGACGCCGAACCGCCCAGGTGCCTCCTCCTCAAGCTTGGCCAGCCATGACGCTGCGGCCGGAGTCGCAGCCCGCAACTGCCCCTGTTCGCCGGCCAAAACGATGACGGGCCCCTCCGGCTGCGGCCACGCCTGGCGCCCCACGCGGATGGCCACCCGGGATGCCGCCGCGAGCGCCGCAGTGACGGCTGCCAGGAACTCCACCTCCCGATCGGTGAAATCCGGCCCGCTCGCGCGGAACAGGCTCCCGACTCCCCAGCAGGCCTGATCCATCCGGAACGCAGCCCGCAGCTCATGGACAAGCCCTTGCGGCCTGAGCAAATCGTTGAGACGGACGCTGCCGGCTACCTCGCTGTGTGGAGCGTCGGAAATCCTGGCGACTGGTTGCGGGCGCAGGGACAGCGTTGCGAATGAATTGGGTTCCCGGCCGCCGTATTCGGATTCGACGAACCGGACGGCATATTCTGCGCTCACCGGCCAGCGCGGGACGTTGGTCACCGAGTTCATAGCCAGGGTTTCGGGGTCGACGCCGGCCCAGCAGGCCTGGTCGAAGGGTACGGCCTGTCGGACTACTCCGAGTGCGGACCGGTACAGCGCCGCGAGGTCGGGGGAATTGGTGGCCAACGCCGAAATTTCGCGGCGGGCACGCTAAGAGCGTTCCTCCCACATAGCTCCAGTATCCTCCCCGGGCTGCCGCCGGCAATCCCCCGTTCCGGGGATGGATCGCGTGCCGGGGCCGGCCTACTCTTCAAGCATGAACGCCGTATCGCAGATCTTCGCGGTGCTCGCCGCGGTCATCTACATCTTCGTGTTTCCAGTGGAGAGTTTCCTCCTCCGCCGCCACCGGTGGGCCCAAAAGTTCCTGAGCACGCCGCCTGAGAACGTCCCCGCCGTGATGATGTGGGCCATTCCTACCGGGTACAAAAACCTGGTGATTGCCCTCGGGGTCATCGCGGGAGTCGTTGCCGCCAATATGGGACAGCTCGTGGTGGGTTACACCCTGGTGATCTATTGCTGCGCCAACATGGTCCTCACCGCACCCACCATGCTGCTCGCGGACCTTCAGGGCCACTACCCCAAAAAGTGGGAAAGCGTACCGGGAACGCTCGCCGCTACACTGCCGGCCCTGATTGCCCTGCTCCTGCTCCCGCTCGGGCCGTAGTCCCCGGCGTCCGTCCGCAAAGGGCGGACACGCCGCCGGCCCATGTCAACTTCGCCCCGCCAGCCCGAAGTTGATAGAGGTTAAGAAATGCACGACCTACTTCTTCCCGCCTTGCCCTTCATCGCCATGGCCCTGGCGGTGGTTGCCGGACTCGCCCTGTCCTGGCTGCTCCGCAAGGTGGTCCTTCGCCTGAACCGGAAGCGCCCTGAGCTGCAGGCCACCTCCCGGGTAGCCCGCCAGCCGCTGCGGCTGGCGCTGTGCCTGGTGGGCGTCCGGGCCGCGCTGGGGCTGACGGCCGGGAGCCAAAGCTGGCATGCCGGCGTCGACCATCTCCTGCTGATTGCCATGATCGGCGCGTTCGCATGGCTTGCCATTGCGGTCCTGCTGATCGTGGAGGCCGTGGTCCTGAACCGTCACAGCGTGGACGTGGCTGATAACCGGAGGGCACGGCGGCTGCGGACGCAGATGATCCTGGCCCGCCGGATCGCCGTGGCACTGGTGGTGGTGCTCGCCGTCGGCACGGCCATGCTGACCTTCCCCGCCATCCAGGCGCTGGGGGCCGGGCTGCTGGCGTCCGCGGGTGTGATCTCCATCGTGGCCGGCCTCGCCGCGCAGACGTCCCTGGTGAATGTCTTCGCCGGCATGCAGCTGGCCTTCACTGACGCCATCCGCGTTGACGACGTGGTGGTGGTCCAGAAGGAGTGGGGCCGGATCGAGGAAATTACGCTCACCTATGTGGTGGTGCACCTGTGGGATGACCGCCGGCTGATCCTGCCCTCCACCTACTTCACCACCACCCCCTTTGAGAACTGGACCCGCCGCCAGTCCGAGGTCATGGGCACCGTGGAGTTCGACCTCGACTGGCGCGCCCCCGTGGAGGAGATGCGCACCGAGCTTCGCCGGGCCCTGGCCGATACCGAATTGTGGGATGAGCGCGTTGGCGTCCTGCAGATCACGGATGCCACCGGCGGCTTTGTCCGCGTCCGGATCCTGGTCAGCGCCGCGGACAGCGCCGCGCTTTTCGACCTGCGCTGCCTGGTGCGCGAAACCATGGTCACGTTCCTCCAGCAGAACCATCCGCAGGCCCTGCCGCACCAGCGCTGGGAGCAGGCGGCGGACGACGCCGGCACGGCCACCCGGCGCAGGGCACCACTGCGCGGGCTGGGTTCGCCGGAGGCAGGCGGGCAGCGCCCGCCGGCAGACCCGCACGAATCACAGCTGTTCACCGGTTCCATCGAAGCTGTGGAGCGGTCGCGCGCCTTCACCGGCCCGGGCGATGAGGTGTTCGAGGAGCGCGACCGGAACCTGGCCTCCCGGAACTGATCCAACTTCCGCAAAACCCTTGATATGTGACCATTTAGTCACCTATCATTGCTTCCATGGACGACGTGTTCAAGGCGCTCTCCGACCCCACCCGGCGGGACCTGCTCGATGAGCTGTTCCGCGAGGACGGCCAGACCCTGAGTGCGCTTGAGGCACGGTTCAGCATGAGCCGGTTCGGGATCGCCAAGCACCTCCGCATCCTGGAGGACGCAGGCCTGGTGGTGACCCGGCGTCGCGGGCGGGAAAAGCTGCACTTCCTGAATCCGGTCCCCATCCGCCTGGTCCACGACCGCTGGGTCAGCAAATACGCAGAACCATGGGCCGCTGCCCTCAGCGACCTCAAATCCAGATTGGAAAGTCCCATGGAAAAGATCTTTGAGATTTACATCAAGACCACCCCGGAGAAGCTCTGGGAAGCCATCACTGACAGCGATATGCGCAGCAAGTACCAGTTCGGGAACACCCTCAAGTCCGACTGGGTTCCCGGCGGCCGGTTCGAAATGGGCAACCCCAAAGCCGGTGCGCTGCTGGGCGAGGGCGAAAACCTGGAAGTGGACCCGCCCCGGCGGCTGGTCCAGACCATGCGCGCCCTGTGGGGCGAGGACGTCAAGGCCGAGGGAACGTCCAAGGTCACCTGGGAAATCGAACCGGTGGGCGATTCCTGCCACCTCACGGTCACGCACAGCGACCTGCGCGAGGGCGCCAACGAACAGCTCTACGGCGGCTGGCCGATGATCCTCTCCGGCCTCAAAACCTGGCTGGAGACCGGCGAAAAGCTCACCACGCCCGGCTCGCTGATGTACACATAGGGCTCGTACACGGAAGCCTGCGACGGCGGCGGGTGCTGCCCGCCGCCGTCGCAGGCTCCGGGTGGGGCTACCTGCGCGGAATGCGCACGACGACGGGTCCCGTACGCTCTGCGTCCAGGGTCACCTTCAGTTCCAGGCCGTCAAGATCCACGCTGCCGCCGGGGCCCTCGACCGATGCTCCGGCCGGGGAGAACCCGTCCCCGCTGAGCTTCAGGACGACTTCACGCCCCCCGCTGGGCGAATCGACAAAGGCCACCGCCTCAGAACCACGGTCAACCCAGCGGACCCAGGAATCGCCTTGGCTTACCGCCGTCCCCGCTGCCAGCGGGCGTGCACCTACAAGGTACTGTTTGGCCGTTTCCATCCAGCGCCCCAGATCGGTCAGGGCCTGTCGCTGGATGTCGGGGATGGTGCCGTCCGCCCGCGGTCCCACGTTCAGCAGGAAGCGCCCACCGCGGGATACAACGTCCGTCAGGTGGCGGGCCAACTCCTTGCCGGTCAGCGATTGCTCAGGTCCTTCCACCTGGTTGTAGCCGAAGGAGAACCCGATGCCCCGGCAGTTCTCCCACTCGGATTCGGACTCGTTCTCCCTGGCGGCTTCATACTCGCTGGTGGCGTAATCCTTGTGGGTGGCGCCCCACCGGTCATTCACCACGCCTTCGGGATTTACGGCGTAGAAGTGTTCGAAGAGGCTTCCCAGTCCGTGCTCGCCGAAATGCTTGCCGGCGTCGGGCCATTCAATGTCGTTCCACAGGACGTGCGGGCGGTACTTGTCCACCAGGTCCACCACGTGGTTGTAGGCGTATTCGGCGTAGCCGGCGTCTTTGGGGCGGGAAGTGTCGTGGACGCTTTCGCTGGTGACGTGTGGCGGGAAGGGGCGTACGTGCCAGTCCAGTCCCCCGGAATAGTACAGGCCCAGCTTCATGCCTTTGCCCTTGACGGCTTGTGCAATCTCCCCGATGAGGTCCTTTCCCGGCCCTCGGCGCACAGTGTTCCGCTCCCCTGTTCCCGGAGCATCCCAGAGCGCGATGCCGTCATGGTGCTTCGTGGTGGGCACCACGTAATCTGCACCGGCGAACTTGAACAGCTCCACCCAGTCCGCCGGATCGAACTGTTCTGCTTTCCATTGGTCCAGGAATGCGTCGTAGTCCCCACCTCCGAACACGTCCCGGTGGTGCTGCTGGGCAGGGCTTCCGTCAATGCGGATGGTGTTGTAGTACCACTCCGCGTAAGGGTTGTGGGTAAACCACTCGCGGTCGTCGATGGTGCCCAGGGCGCCGATGGGCTCGGCCCAGGCTGGGACTGAGTAGGCGCCCCAGTGGATGAAGATTCCGAACGGGGCGTTCTGGAACCATTCAGGCACCGGCCTGGACAGCTTTTTCCATTCCTCCGGGTTGGCCAAAGGCTCGGTCATAGTGCACTCCAATTCATTGGATCAGGAATTTCTTGGAAAGGGGAAATGTGGGGTTCAGCTTCCGCCCGGTAATACAGGAGGCTCAGCGCCCTCCGAAGCCGCCCATGCTCACGCCTTTCACGAGCTGGCGCTGCAGGAGGATGACGACGAGCAGGCTGGGAATCACCGCCACGGTAGCCGCGGCCATTAGCGGTCCCCAGTCCGTACCGCGTTCGCCGGAAAACATGGAGAGCCCCAACGGAATGGTCGCCTGCGACACGTCGTTGATGACGATCAGCGGCCACAGGAAACTGCTCCAGTAGTCGATGAAACTGAAGACGGCCACGACGGCCAGTGGCGCGCGGACCAGCGGAAGGATCACGCTCCACAGGATCCTGATTGATCCGGCACCGTCGATACGGGCTGCCTCTTCGAATTCAACCGGCAGGGACAGCAGGAACTGGCGGATCAGGAAGGCACCGAAGGCGCCGAATGCGAACGGGACGATGAGTGCCGGCAGGGAGTTCACCATGTCCAGCTTGTTCATCATGATGTAGAGGGGAATTACCAGGACTTCCTGCGGCAGTACCAGCGTTCCCAGGAAGACGAGGAACAACTTGTCCCGGTGCCTGAACTGCAGCCGGGCGAAAGCATATGCGGACAGCAATGACACGACAGTTGTCAGCACCGCTCCAGTGACGGCCACCAGAAAACTGTTGATAATGACCTGCCCGAATGGGATTGCGGTCCAGGCTGTCAGGTAGTTCGACCACTCCACGCGCGACGCGAGCAGGCTGGCACCGCTGGAGAATATTTCGGAGGTTGGTTTCAGCGACGTGGCGAACATCCAGAAGAACGGGAAGGAGAAGGCAAGGCCGACGAGGACGACGCCGATACGGCTGATGTAGTGGCCCGCCTTCCGTTTCCTCCGGAACGCCGTGGCGTGCCGGCGGTGGGCGAAGCGCTTGTCGACTGCCGGTTGGGCGAGCGTTTCAGTTGTCATAGTTGACCAGCCTCTTTTGCTGCGAGAACTGCAGTGCTGTGATGAGCATGACGATCACGAACAACGCCCAGGCCAGGGCCGAAGCATATCCGAGCTTGTCAAAGGAAAAACCGTTGCGGTAGAGGTAAAGAACGATCGTGTTGGTGGAATCACCAGGGCCGCCGAGCGTCAGCAGGAACGGCTGGGTGAACACCTTGAACGAGCCGATGATGGTCATGACCGTGCAGAAGAAGAGCGACGGCGACATCATCGGCAGCACCACCCGGAAGAACCGTTGCCAGGCTCCTGCCCCGTCGATGCGGGCTGCCTCGAGCAGATTCGGCGAGATGCCGTTGAGCCCGGCACCAAGAACGATGATGTTGTAGCCGATCCCCTGCCAGACTGACATGGCGATCAGCGACCCCATGGCCAACTGGCTGTCGCTAAGCCACGAAGGGCCTTGGATACCAAGGTTGGCCAGGAAGCTGTTGATGACGCCGTCATCAGTCAGCATCAGCCGCCACACCAACGCGTTGGCCACCATGGGCGTCACAACCGGAATGAAGAACAGCACCCGGAAGAACGGGCCCCAACTGCCCAGGTTATGAAGCCAGGTGGCAACAGCCAGGGCCGCGACGAGATTGAACACGGTGTAGCAGACGGCAAAGAAGAGGGTGTTGCCTAGAACCGTCCAGAACACCGGATCACCGGTGAGGAGTCGCGCGTAGTTGTCCAGCCCCACGAATTTGGGTGCCCCGAACAAGGGCCAGTCAAACAGGCTGATCACCAGCGAAGCCACCAGCGGAAGCACAATAAAAATCAGGAACCCGAGCATCCCGGGGGCGAGGTAGACCGCTGCGAGCCGGCCCTGGCCGCCCCTCGCAGGGGTCCTTTTCACGTCTTTTACAGCAAGTGTGGGTAAAGCAGTCATCGTTGACCTGTTCCATGAAGGGGACAGGCTCCGGCGCGGGAGCCCGCCCCCGGGAGATTACTTGGCTGAATTCATGATGGTGGAGAAGAGTTCCTGCGCGGTTTTGCTGCCGCGGAAGCCCTCCCCGGAGTACTGGGTGAAGTTGGTCTCCACCTGGTTCCAGCTTGGCGTGGTGACCAGCGGCCGTCCGCTCTTAAGCAGAGCCTCCACAACCGCGACGTCGGCTGCCGGTTTGGTTCCAGCCCAGTCCTTCACCGCCGACTCAACAGAAGGGACGGTCCCGCGGGCAGCACCAACAGCCCCGATCACCTCGGGGGTGGTGATCTTCATGATGTTCTTGAAGGCTGCCTCCTTATCCTTGCAGGACGCTGCGATGGCAAACGCGGACCCCTGGATCATGCCGATGCTCTCACCCGACGTGGAAGGGACGACGGCGATGCCCACCTTGCCCTGCGTCTTGGTGGTCAGGGTGTCGTACATCCAGGGTCCGTCAATGATCATCGCCGCCTTGCCGCTCATAAACTGCTGCTCCGGCACATCGGTCCCGTCCGATGCCTGCGGTGCATTCGCAACTTTCTCCTTCGCCACCAGGTCGAACGCAAACTGCTGGTCGTTGACGAGGCCCTGGTTGGTGAGGTCAAGCTTTCCATCCTTCACCGGTTCGTTGCCGTTGGCGAAGGCCATGGGAAGTCCCGGGCCCGAGCCGAAACCCGGCGGCACAGCGAGGCCCATCACGCCGTTCTTTGTCAGCGCCTTCAGGTCATCCGCGAACTGGCTGGTGGTGTATTTGGTTGCGGGCTCCTTCACGCCTGCCGAGGCCAGGAGATCCTTGTTGTAGTAGAGGACCACCGGTTCCGCGTCGTAGGGAATCCCACGGAGGGAGCCGTCAACGGTCAGGCCGTCAATCATGGCCTTGTTGTACATGGACACGTCAATGTTGTTGCTCTTGACCATGTCATCCAGCGGCACTGTAAGGTCCTTGAGCTCCTGTGCACGTGCAGCCTGCGTGGTGATGATGCAGGGCGCTCCGGAGCTGGAGAGTCGGGTCTTTACCTTGGTCCAGTAATCGTTGAAGCTCGGGCCTTCGAGGGTCAGGTTGAATGCGGGGTCCTTCTTCTTGGCCGCGTCCACGAAGGCCTGCCACTGGGCCCGGTCGTTTTCATTAGTGATCCAGGTGTACATCGAGGAGGCTTCCTTGCTCTCTCCCGATGAAGAACTCCCGCTTGAGGAACCACATGCGGTAAGGCTTCCTACAGCCAGCGCTGCAACCGCTGCAGCTGTCAGCAGCTTGCCGGTAAGACTGTTAGTCGACACGACGAATGTCCTTTCAATAGCTGGGGACAAAGGTTGCCCGGCGACGTCCTCGTGGCCTGGCCGATGTGATCCCCGCAACCCTTGTTCCCAACAGGATGACTCCCCCCAGTTTGGAAAGTCAAGGAATCATCAGATCTTTTTAGCGCTCACTGCGTCAGAGTTCATCGAAATCCGCATTTTTCCGGAATTGGCCAAGACAAGATCTGACGAATCCTACATCTCGACCTGCTCCTCAAGCTCTGGAGCGGGAATTGTCGTGACGTAGTCCTCCACCGCATACAGGTGATTTGCCATGCGGGTCCTGGCCCTGTCCGCGTCATGCCGCCGCAGCGCCTCGAGGATTCCCAGATGCTCCCGATGCGTGGCCAGAAGGCCCTCGTTGTCATGGATGGACCGCCACATCCGGCCACGGATGGTGTTCGTGGAGACGGTCTCGATCAGTGCCGACAGCACGTGGTTCTTTGAGGCATCAGCAATGAGCCGGTGGAATTCGACGTCACACTGCATGGCGCCGGCATGGTCGATGGGTGAGGCATGAATGGCTTTGTTCGCCCGCTCCAATATGCTTTCGGCCTCGTCAAGCCGCGAACTGTCGATACACACGGCCGCCGCCGCTGCGGCCTCTGTCTCCAGGGCCCGGCGGACGGTATGCACCTGGTTCGCCCGCTCTCCGTCCTGCAGACCCACCCAGAATTCCATGGCGGAGAGCAGTGCCGACGGCTCCAGCCTGGTCACGAAGGTGCCGGCGCCCTGCCTGGTTTCCAGGATGCCCATGGTGGACAGCGCACGCACGCCCTCCCGAAGAGAGCCCCGGGAAACCTGCAGCTCCGCTGCCAGGTCCTTCTCAATGGGCAGCCGGTCGCCGGGCCGAAGCCGGCGGGAGGACAGCATGTGCTTTACGCCTGAAATCACGACGTCGGTCTGGGACATCGCCCCAGCGGGATTGCCGTTGGTCACCGCACCCCACCTTTCCTGGTGCTCCGTCGACTGACACTGCACCATAATTCACTTTCATCAGATGTATCCCTTGGAACGGGACGCTGATTCCTATATTGTCATCAAATACTTCCTGATACATCAGATGACGCTCGCGATGTTGCTGGAGCGCCGTCCTCACAGCCTGAACCTGGAGGGCTTACCATGCCACAAATCACCGGTTTCGACGTTTTCGACGTGCGGTTTCCCACGTCGCTTTCCGCGGACGGCTCAGACGCCATGAATCACGATGCAGACTACTCCGCCGCGTACATCGTGCTGAAAACTGACGATCCGGCCCTTTACGGCTGCGGTTTCACCTTCACCATTGGCCGGGGAAACGAGGTGTGTGCCGCGGCGATGGAGCTGCGCGCCCGCCCCCTCATTGGCCAGGACGCTGACGTCCTCTGCGGCAGCCTTGGGGAGGCCTACCGAGGCCTGAAACGCGATTCCCAACTGCGGTGGCTGGGGCCCGATAAAGGTGTGGAGCACCTTGCCCTCGGCGCCGTGATGAATGCCGTCTGGGATCTGGCCGCCCGCCGCGCAGGAAAGCCGCTCTGGCGTTTCCTCGTGGACATGACGGCGGACCAGATCGTTGACGCTGCCGACCTCAGCTACCTTTCGGATGCCCTCACCCAGGAGGAAGCGCTGGGTATTCTGGATCGCCTCGCCCCGACCCGGGATGAGCGAATCCACCAACTGGCCCGGGACGGCTACCCGTGCTACACCACGTCGGCCGGCTGGCTGGGCTACTCGGACGAGAAGCTGCGGCGACTTTGCCAGGAGGCCGTGGACCAGGGCTACCGCCACATCAAGCTCAAAGTGGGCGCCTCCCTGGAGGACGACATCCGCCGGCTGGGAATCGCCCGCGAGGTCATCGGACCGGAGGGCAACCTCATGATCGACGCGAACCAGGTGTGGGATGTTCCGCAGGCTATCGACTGGGTCAAGCAGCTTGCTGAATTCAATCCCCTGTGGATCGAGGAGCCCACCAGCCCGGATGACATCCTGGGCCACGCCGAGATCCGCAGGGCGGTCCAACCGATCGGGGTGGCCACCGGAGAGCACGGCATGAACCGCGTCCTCTTCAAGCAGCTCTTCCAGGCCGGGGCGATCGACTATTGCCAACTGGACGCGTGCCGGCTCGCCAGCATTAACGAAGTGCTGGCCGTCCAGTTGATGGCGGCCAAGTTCGGCATCCCGGTCTGCCCGCACGCCGGCGGGGTGGGGCTGTGCGAACTCGTCCAGCACCTGTCCATCTTCGACTTCGTTGCCATCTCCGGAGACCTGACCGGAAGGGTGACGGAATTCGTGGACCACCTGCACCAGCACTTTGTGGACCCGTGCATCATCAGGGACGGCGCCTACGTCATGCCGGCGAACCCGGGGTACTCGTCCGAGCTGAAGGAGCAGACACTGCAGGAATATTCCTTTCCCCGTGGGAGCTACTGGGCCGGCACCGATGCCGGCCGGGCGGAACAGGCATGGGGGTCCGCGCACTCTGAACGCGGTGTTGCCTTCGCCCGGGCACAGACCGGGAATGGGGTAGGGGAACAGGCATGATCAACTACACGCTGATCCATCCGGGCCTGCTGGCGGCCCTCGCCGAATCCGGCCACGGCTCGCAGATCCTCCTGGCGGACGCCAACTACCCGCACAATACCGGTGCCCCTGCAGTCGCCCGGCGGATAGCCCTGAATCTGAGGCCTGGCCTGTTGACCATCGACCAGATCCTGGAGGTGCTGATCGACGCCGTTCCGCTCGAAGCCGCCGCGGTCATGACACCTCCGGACGGAAACTGGACAGAGGCAGTCAGAGGCTACGAAAGCGCACTGGGCAGAGGGGTTCCCATCACTTCCCACCAGCGCTTCGACTTTTACGACGCCGCGCGGTCGCCGAATGTCGCCGTCGTCATAGCCAGCGGGGACACCCGGCACTACGCCAACCTGCTGCTGACCATCGGCGTCCGTCCCGACGGAACGGCATGAGGGCCGGCAGGTGACTCAGGTAATTGACTCACACGTCCACGTGTGGGACCCCGCCGTGCTCGGCTACGACTGGTTGAACGGCCTTACCGAACTGAACCGGCCATTTCTACCTCAGGAACTACCGCACACGCCCGGGACGCGGGCCATCTTTGTCCAGGCTGATTGCCGTGATGACCAGGCGTTGAAGGAAGTGGACTGGGTGGCCAGCCTGGGGGCCACTTGGCCGGCGCTGGCGGCGATTGTGGCTTTTGCCCCCATCAGCCGCGGGGACAGTGTGTCCCATGACCTTTCCGGGCTGCTACAGCAGCCCCTGGTCCGCGGGGTACGCCAACTGTTCCAGGACAGGGAGGCCGGTTTCATGCTGGCACCGGAAACACTCGCCGGAGCCCGCCAAGTAGGAAAGGCCGGGTTTAGCTTTGACGCGTGCGTCCGCTCGTCCCAACTTTCGGAACTTGCAGCGTTTGCTGCCCGGGTACCGGAACTGGGCATCGTGCTGGACCACATGGGCAAGCCACCCATCGCAGCCGGCTGCCTCAGCGAATGGAGCACCGCGATGCGTGGCCTGGCCAAGCAGCCGAACGTCGTCGTGAAAATCTCGGGCGCGGGTGCGGAAGCTGACCGGACGCGCCCACTTGCGCCGCAGGCCCTGCCCTTCATTCAGGAAACCCTGAACCTCTTTGGGGCCGGGCGGTGCATGATCGGCAGCGACTGGCCCGTCTCGCTTACCGGCCCGGACGAGTACCAGGACTGGATGAACACAGTGGAGCAGGCGCTGGCCGGAGCACCCACCGGCGAGCGCGAAAGCGTCGCACATGGAACCGCAGTTCGCGTTTACCGCCTCGAGGCAATCCGGGGTTCGGCAAACCCAGAATATGAGAAGGACTAACCATGCAAACAGAAACCCGCACCATCCCCGGCACGGCCGTGCGTTTGCCCGTCCTCGGGTTCGGGGGCGCCCCCATCGGCAACCTGTACCGGCAAGTGCCGGAGCAGGAGGCGCTCGACGCCGTCGAAGCAGCCTGGGAGGGCGGCGTCCGGTACTTCGACACAGCGCCGCACTACGGGCTGGGACTCTCGGAACGCCGCCTTGGAAGAGCCCTCACCGGCAAGGACCGCAACAGCTACGTGCTCAGCACCAAGGTGGGACGTCTGCTGCGACCCAATCCATCCCCGAGCGGGAAGGACAACGAGGGGTTCGACGTCCCAGATGATCTGACCCGCGTCCGTGACTACTCCCGCGACGGAGTGCTGCGCTCCATCGAGGAAAGCCTCCAGCGGCTCGGGACTGACCGGATCGACGTCGTCTACATCCATGACCCGGACGACTACTGGACCGAAGCCATCAACGGTGCCGTGCCCGCCCTGTCTGCCCTGAGGGACGAGGGCGTCATCGGCGCCTGGGGCGCGGGCATGAACCAATCCGAAATGCTTGCCCGTTTCGTCGCCGAAACGGACATCGATGTGATCATGCTGGCCGGCCGGTACACGCTGCTCGAGCAGGGAGCGGCACAGGAGCTGCTGCCGGCGTGCCTGGAGCGGGAAGTGGGAGTGGTCAACGTCGGGGTCTTCAACTCCGGGCTGCTCTCCAAAGACCGTCCGGCCCGCGATGCCACCTACAACTACCAGCCCGCCCCCCAGGAGCTTCTGGACCGGGCAAACCTGCTCGCGGACATCTGCGAATCCCATGGAACTACCCTCCCGGCCGCCGCTTTGAACTACCCGTACCAGCACCCCGCCGTGACAAGCGTGGTGCTGGGCATGCGGACACCGGAGCAGGCGAAGCAAAACCTCGATCTTGCATCGCAGGCAGTCCCGGACCAGCTGTGGGCTGACCTGCGCCACCGCGGCCTCATCACTTAACCTCCAAACCAACAACACCCAATTAACGAAAGAAGGACCATGCAGTTTGCACGCATCGGCGAACCGGGCAAGGAAGTACCCGCTGTCCTGCACCACGGGAAGTACTACTCCCTTGAACAGGTCACTGCGGACATCGATGCCGGCTTCTGGGAATCCGACGGGCTGGGGCGCGCAGCGGCGGCGCTTGCTTCTGGGGAACTGGCAGAGATTGAAGTTGATGCTGCCCGGATCGGCGCCCCGATCGCCAGGCCGTCATCGGTCATCTGCGTGGGCATGAACTATGCTGCGCACGCGGCGGAGTCAGGGTCCGCTCCCCCATCAGTGCCCATCATCTTCCACAAGGCCCCGAACACCGTGGCCGGCCCGTTCGATGCAGTAGCGATTCCCCGCGGGTCCACCAAGACGGACTGGGAGGTTGAGCTGGGCGTGGTCATTGGACGGCGGGCTTCCTACCTGGAATCCCCGGAACAGGCGCGCGACCACATCGCCGGCTATGTCACCGTCAATGACCTCTCCGAGCGCACATTCCAGCTGGAGGTATCCGGCGGCCAGTGGTCCAAGGGAAAGAGCTGCGCCGGATTCTGCCCAACCGGCCCGTACCTGGCCACCCCCGATGAGGTGGATGCCGGCGACCTGCAGTTGCGCAGCTGGGTGAACGGTGAACTCCGCCAGGATTCCTCCACCCGCGACCTGATTTTCGGGGTGGAGCAGGTGATCTACGACCTCAGCCAGTTCCTGGTCCTGGAGCCGGGTGACCTGATCTGCACCGGCACCCCGGAGGGAGTAGCCCTGTCCGGGCGCTTCCCCTACCTGAAGGCCGGGGACGTCGTCGAAATTGAAGTGGCGGGACTCGGCCGCCAGCGCCAGGAATTCTTCCAGGGCTAGCCAGCCCACCATGAAAGGACCAGACAATGGAGTTTGCGGGACTCAAGGCAATCGTCACCGGGGGAGCCTCCGGGATAGGGGCTGCAACGGCCCAGCTGCTGCAGGAGCGCGGCGCCGCCGTCGCTGTTCTTGACCTCCGCCCCGAACAGGCGCCGGAGGGGGTTACGGCAATCCAATGCGACGTCTCCGACGACGGGTCTGTCCGCCGGGCCGTACAGGAGGCAGCGGAGCGCCTGGGCGGAATCGACATCCTGGCCAACAATGCCGGTGTGGGTGCGCAGGGCACCATTGAATCCAACGACGACGACGAGTGGCACCGAGTGTTCGATATCAATGTGCTGGGGATGGTCCGCGTTTCAAGGGCCGCCCTGCCATACTTGCGCCGGTCCGCCCACGCGGCCATCGTCAACACCTGCTCCGTCGCGGCCACCGCAGGGATTCCGCAGCGGGCCCTGTACAGCGCCACCAAGGGCGCCGTGCTGTCACTCACCCTGGCCATGGCTGCCGACCACCTCCAGGAAGGGATCAGGGTCAACTGCGTAAACCCGGGCACCGCTGACACTCCGTGGATCGGCCGGCTGCTGTCCACGGCGGCAGACCCCCAGGCCGAGCGTGCCGCGCTCGAGGCCCGCCAGCCGCACGGTCGGCTCGTATGCCCGGAGGAGGTCGCTGCAGCCGTCACCTACCTGGCCAGCCCGCTCGCCGGCTCCACGACGGGTGTGGACCTGGCTGTTGACGGTGGTATGCAGGCACTGCGGCTGCGGCCCCGCGCTGTGGCCTCCTGACGCCGAGGCCCAGGCAGGCGCCAACCGGTCCGCGGCTGGGTAAGGTCATGTCATGGACAGCGGCGCCCTGGTCAATATCGCGTTGGTACTCGGTTTCGTGCTGCTGGGCGGGGTGTTCGCCGCGGCGGAGATGGCCCTGGTGTCCCTGCGCGAGAGCCAGCTGCGCCGCATCGAGAAGTCCGGCGACACCGGAGCCCGGACCGCCGCCCTGGCACGCAACCCCAACCGGTTCCTCTCGACGGTCCAGATTGGGGTGACCCTGTCCGGGTTCTTCTCGGCAGCCTATGGCGCCTCGGCGATCGCGCCCGACGTCGTTCCCCTCCTCAAAGCCCTTGGGCTGGGTGCTGCGGCCGGGCCGGTGTCCTTCATCGGCATGACCCTGCTGGTGGCCTATCTGTCCCTGGTCCTGGGCGAGCTCGCCCCCAAGAGGCTGGCGCTGCAACGGCCCGTCGCGTTCACCAAGGTGCTGGCCACGCCGTTGATCGGCCTCTCCGGAGTCATGCGGCCCGTCATCTGGCTCCTGTCCGTTTCCACCGATGCCGTGGTCAGGCTCCTTGGCGGCGACCCGCACGCCAAGCGGGAGGGCATCAGTTCCGAAGAGCTCTGGGACATGGTGGCGGAGAGCGAACTCCTCGAAGAGAGCAGCCGGCACATCGTGGCCGATGTGTTCGGCGCCGGGGACCGGACGCTGCAGGAAGTGATGCGTCCCCGTACGGAGGTGACATTCATCGACGGCGCCATGAGCGTTGCCGACGCCCGCAGGATGGTCAGGGACGGCCCGTATTCGCGGTTCCCGGTGATCGGGACGAGCCCGGATGACGTCCTGGGCTTCGTCCACATCCGCGACCTCATGCCCCGTGACGAGGTGCAGGACCAGTCGCCGGTGCGTGACCTTGCCAGGGAAATCCTTCCGCTGCCCGGGACCAACCGGGTGCTGCCGTCGCTCTCCCGGATGCGCAAGACGAACCAGCACATCGCCTTGGTGGTGGACGAGTACGGCGGAACAGACGGCGTGGTCACACTTGAAGACCTCGTGGAGGAACTGGTGGGCGAGATCTATGACGAGTACGACACCGGCGCTGAGCACGAGGACCGGATCAGCATGGCCAACGGAGCCATCGACGTGGACGGGGGCCTGATCCTGCAGGAGTTCAGGGCCGCCTCCGGAATCGCCCTCCCGGAGGGGCACTACGAGACGGTGGCCGGGTTCATGATGGACCGCTTGGGGCGCCTGGCCAAGGAGGGTGACCGGGTGCGGATCCCGGGATACGTCCTGACGGTCCTGGGCATGGACAGGCTCCGGATTGCCCGCGTCCGGGTCACACCGGTCACCGGCCCGGCAGGCTGACTGGCTAAGGCTGAAAGGCGCGACGGCGGCACGCAGGCTCCGCTCCTAAGCCGCCACGCGCCCCGTCCGGGGACCAATGGCCCCACGGGCAGGGCCTGGTACCGGTCACAGTTAAAGAGCGGCTGGCCTAAACGGCCAGAAGGGGCTGGAGCCCGTATCCGCTTCCTATCCACGGGGCACACGGGCACGGTGCTCCCAAACCCCGGCAGACAGGACACACCACAATGTTCACGAAACGCACCACCCTCATCGGCGCCACCCTGGCGCTTGCTGCTGCGGCCCTCGCGGCACCCGCACAGGCCGCAAGCAGCAGCGGCGCAGACGTCACCAAATTTAACGAATGTACGGCCTACAGCGAGGTCCAGACCTGCCGTACGGGTATAGCGGTCAGCCACCAGGTTTCTACCCCCAGCGGCATCCAGTCCACCTCGTCCTCCGGCAACTACACGGACACCTTGACCGCCACGAACGGCGGAACTGTCTTGAACACCATCCAGACCCAGACGCACACGCACACACTCATGCGGAACGGGCAGCTCATCGAGATCGGCCAGCATTACCGGGAGCAAACCACGGACAGCACCCGGCAGTGCTGGGAACGGGAGGATTCCCACCAGGTGCGGAACTCCGTCCAATATGACCGCGAGGCGCACTATTGCCCGTGACGCGGGCTGGGCGCCCCAATGCCGGGACGCCCAAAGCGGCCGCTGGTCCTAGGCCGTCAGGCTGCGCTCCAGGAATGCGAGCGTGCGGGTCCACGAATCGGCGGCTGCTTCCGCGTCATAGGTGTACCTGTTGGTGTCGTTGAAGAACGCGTGGCCGGTGCCCGGATACACCACAGCTTCGAAGTCCACACCGGCTGCCCGCATCCGTGACTTCAGTCCGGGCAACTCCTCCATGAGGGCTTCGTCCTGCTCCCCGTAGAACGCCAGGACGGGGCAGTTGATGGCGCGCAGCTCTGCGTCCCGGAACTCGGCGTGGCCATAGAACGGAACCGCGGCGCGCAGCCGGGGCTCGGCAGCGGCCAAGGAGAAGGTGTAGGTCCCGCCCAGGCAGAAGCCGGTTGCGGCCACCCGGCCGGCCAGTCCGGGCATGCCTTCCAGGTGGTCGAAGCACGCGCGAAGGGCGGCGACGGCATGCTTGGCGTATTCCGGCGCGCGCATCGGCGCCATATGCTTCCGCAACCGCGGCTGGGCGTTGCTGCGCTGTTCGGGATCGAACGCCGCCTCCTGCAGCTCTCCGGTGAGGTCGGCCGTACCCCCGGCTCCGGACAGCAGGTCCGGGGCGACCGCGAGATAGCCTTCCGCCGCAAAGCGGTCTGCCACATCCTTCGTGTGGTCCACCAGCCCCCACACTTCATGGACCACCACCAGCCCGCCAACGGGCGTCCCGGCAGGTTCGCTGACGTAGGCATGCACCGACGTAGCGGCGTTACCCAGAGCCATCATGTTTCCCATGGGGCCAGCATGGCACGCTCCCCCGGGACCTTCCAGAGGCGGGGCTACGCCTTTTGCTGCCGCCAAAATAGTGAAATCCCGAACGTCACAGCGCAGAGGACCAGCATGGCCAGGACCATCCGCATCCAACTGTCCTGGTGCACGCCGCCGGACGCAAAAACCCCGATCATCACGGTGGCAGTAATCGCGCCCACGTAACGGCAGGTCTGGTAGATACCGGCTGCGACGCCGCGGTCCTGCGGCCGGGTGGAGACGAACATGCCTTGGTTGGAGGCGATGCTCACGGTCCCGTAAGGGATGCCCATGAGGGCTGTCAGGACCACCACGAAGGGGATGGCCAGCGTGCCTGTCAGCAGCCACATGAGGGCCGCCACCACCGTCAAAAGGACGACGCCGGCAAGCAGCACCCGCCGGACACCGAACCTTCCCATCGCGGAGACTGCCCACGGCGTGGCTACCACGGACATGCCGGCCAGCGGCAGCATCAGCAGGCCCACCACGCCGGGCCCGTAGCCGCCGGCTTCCTGCAGCAGCTGCGGGAGGCCAAAGAAGACAAAGTAGTAGACGCTGCTGAACACGGCGAAGGCCAGGTACACCAGCATCAGCGGCCTGTTCCGGCCCAGCAGCCGCAGGTCCAGGAAGGGCTTGGCGAACCGCAGCTCCCGCCACGCGAACAGCGCCGCGGTCACGGTTCCACCGGCCAGCATCAGCCAGCGGTAGTCCGGCGCCACGTTCAGCGCCGCCATCATGACCAGCAGGAGGGCGCCGATGAACCCGGCAATGCCCGGGAGGTCGGAGTCCCGTACCAGCTCCGCAACTCTGCCGCGCTCCCGGGCCGGGTCCGGCGGCGCGGCTTTCCGCACGATCAGCAGCGCCGCCAGTGCCAGGGGAACGTTGATCAGGAACAGCGACTCCCAGCCCACGAATCCCACCAGCAGTCCGCCGACGACGGGACCCACCGCAGCCGCGGAGGTATTGGCCATCTGCAGCCGGCCCAGGGGACGCGCCGAATCAACCTTCGCCTGGTGCGCGAGTGCACCCACCATCACCACCGCGCTGGGATACGCGGTGGCTGTGCCCAGCGCCATGACGGCCCTTGCGACGCAGAGCAGCGCGAAGTTCGGGGCCAGCGGGGCCAGGGCGCAGGTGATGGCTACCAGCCCCATGCCCAGCATGAACATCCGCCGCGGTCCGAACCGGTCGGCCAGCCTGCCCATGACCGGCTGCCCGGCTGCCGAGGCCAGGTAGAAGGACGTGACCACCCAGGTGACAGCCGCGACGTCGAGCCCAAAGTCGGCGCGCAGCACCACCAAGGCCACGGCGATCATGGAAGAGTTCAGCGGGTTCAGTGCCGTGCCCAGGCTGAGGCCGGCGACGGCCAGGGCAGTCCGGGGGTTGTTGCTCACGGTAACAGTTTGGCCTAAAGGGGCGGCCGGGGACGACTTGGCGGACTGCCAGCGTAGTGTGGCGTGCGCTACTTGGCTGTGAGTCCCACCGGGAACAGTGCGTCCTCGACGGCCCGGGTGAGGTCCCGGATCACCTCGGCCTGCCCGTCATCCGGCACGCCCTCGGGGTTCTCCGTGTAGATCACCAGCGCGAACGTCGATCCGCGGTAGCTCAGGAGCGCGGCGTCGTGCAGTTCGCCGGAAACTTCCCCGTACTTGTGGTGCACGTCCACACCAGCCCTCGAACCCGCAGGGATGAGATCCTCGTTGTTGGTGTCCTGCATGTAGCCCAGCAGCTGCGCGGTGTTGTCCTTGTTCAGGAGCTCCCCCGCGTACAGCTTCTTCAGGATCAGGGCCATGTCCGCCGCGGTCAGGAGGTTTTGTTCGGGGTCGTAGGTGACCCCGATGGAGTCCGCGTAGGCGATCAGACGGGGGTAGCCCACGGCGTCCATGAGCAGCAGCCAGGAATCGTTGTTGCTGTCGTTGACCATGGCTTTGAGCTGGAAAGCTGCGTCGTAGTCGCCCATGGGATCGTCCAGGCTCGCCTGCCCGTTTTCCACCAGGTGGTAGTAGGCGGCTGCGGTCAGGACCTTCGCCGTGCTGGCCGCAGTGAACGTGTTTTCGTCGCCGAACGTCCGTTCCGCGCCGCCGGACACGTCGGCGAGCGCCAGCCCGATCCGGTATTCGTCCGCTTCGCTGAGGATGTTGTCCACGCTGTCCTGCAACGACGCCGGGGCTGCCGCCACAGGTGCCGCCGGCACCGCGGGCTGGGTGGGAACTACTGCGCCCGACGGCGGCTCGGACCGGACCACGGCCAGGGTGATGGTGCCGACAATGACCAGCACTACAGCAAGGGCCAGGATCAGCAGCCGCCTGTTGCCCCGCCTCTTGCTGGAAGAGGGCTTGCCCGGTGCCGGCGGCGGCGCGGCGCGGCCTGGTTTAGGCACCACGGGGTGCACGGACATACAAGGGCTCCTGTCCCGCCTCGGCAATCACAAACAACGTCAGCGCGGCGTTGAGCCGCGCTGACAGATGCTGATTAAATCACCGGAGGTTGGGAGCTTCCTGAAGGCTTGCCGGGTATTCCGCAGGGCCGTCCCGCCGACACGCAAAACCATTAGCGACGCGCGACTTCCATTGCGCAGCCCGAATCCGGAATAAATCAAGCTGTCTGTGACAGTTTGGGTGTTTGGTTGGGTTGGTTGATCCAGGCTTCCCCGGGCGGTGCCGGAGTGACCGGGGGGCTGCGGAAGCGTTCGGGGTGTCGGCGGTAGTAGGCCTCGTGGGCGTGTTGGCGGTGGTTCCGGATGTCTGCTGCGCTGCCATCGTGCACTGAAGTGGGTGTGAACCAGTTCAGGCCACTGTGCAGGTGGTTGTTGTTGTAGTCATCGAAGAACCAGCGCGCAAAGTCTCTAGCTTGTTTGAGCGATTCGAAGCGCTCGGGGAATTCGAGTGAGTACTTCACGGTCTTGAAGAGGGATTCGATGTAGGGGTTGTCGTTGGAGACTCTCGGGCGGGAATGCGAGGGACGGATCCCCAAGGTGCGCAGCAGTTCCCATGTCCGGGCGGACCTCATGGGTCCTCCGTTGTCCGCGTGGAGCACTTTCGGGGCTGTCCTGGCAGCCAGGACTGCGCTGCGGATGAGGTCCTGGGCGAGTGCTGTGTCCTCGACCTGCTCGACTCGGTGGCCCATGACTTTCCGCGAGAAGACGTCAATGATGGTGTAGAGCTTGAGGTGTTGTCTGCCGGGCCCACGAAGCATCGTGATGTCCCAGGACCATAGCTGATTCGGCGCTGTGGCTTGGAGGACTGGTTTCGCGCGGGAGGTTGTTGCGGCGCCAGCGGATCTTCGGCGGCGTCGGTCCCCGTTCTGGCCATGCCGACGGACGATCCGGTGGGCAGATGCCATCGAGCAATAGATGTCCCCGGCATCAGCCATCCTCCTCACGGCTTGTGTGACGGAGAGCCCGGAATACTCCTCGTTGTTAATGGTTTGGAGCAGTTTCTCTTCGTCCTCGGGGCTGATCCTGTTCGGATAGGACCGGTCACGGTGTGCAACGACAACACCGGGGCGTTTGGTGCCTCTGCGATACCGGTACCAGGTCTCGTGGGAGAGCCCCAGCAGGCTGCAGGCCCTGCGGACTCCGTAGCCGACACCACTCAACGCGGTGATCACTCCGAGGAGGACGTCCCGTCGACGGGCTTCTTCAGCCACTCTGGCCGGCCTGGTTCCGGTTCGTCCAAGTGGGGATCTGTTGCTGCCGCGCTCCGGGCCATAGCGTCCAGGAGCGCGGCAGCTTTTCCCAGGATCTCCACCGCGGCCTCCGACTTCTCCAGCTTTTGCTTCAGCCGCTCGTTCTCTGTCCGAAGGTGTTTGAGTTCATCCCTGTCACGCGCTGTCATCCATGCCTTCCCCTCACCTGTCCCGGGTTGAACCCCCGGCGGCAGGAGCCGCCCTTCATCCCGGGCAGCAAGCCAATCACGGAAGGTCGCGGAGTGCACCTGAACCCGGCGGCAAAACTCGGACTTGGAACCCCAGTCCACGCACTTGTCGTATTCCAGCAACAAATCCCACTTCTGCTGGGCCGAGAACCGATGAAACTTTGTGGGACGAGTCGGAATTTCCATGGGCGTTCCTTCCCCGCCCCGAAGTGTCACACAACAGGCTGACACACAGGGAATCCTGGTAGCGGGCCGTAACCCGCGCGTCGGGAATCAATGTGCGCGTCGGGAACCCACTTTGCGCGTCGAAAGCTAGCCGCGGGTGCGGGCGGCGATCGCGGTCTCCAGGAATTCCAGGTGGGCCGGTGCAACGGCCACCACGCTGCCCATGTATTCCGGGTGTTTGGCCAGGAATTTCTTGATGAACGGGCACACCGGGACGATGCCGATGCCGGCCTCCACTGTGCTGTCCAGGGCAGTGGTGGCGAGGCGGCCGGCCAGGCCCTGCCCGCCGTATTCCTCGTTGATCACGGTGTGGTAGAAAATCCGCTGCGGCGACTCCCCGCCGTCGTAATCCTTGTACGCCGCCTTGCCGATCACGTTGCCGGCGTCGAGGATCTCGAAGCGTTCTCGCCCAGGGGTGTGGCGGACGGTGATGTCGCTCAAGGGAAACTCCTTCAGTTGCGGGTTGGTGCTGACCGTGCAAAGCCTAACCCGGCCCGGGCAGCACTTATTTCCGCAAGCAAGAGATCCTTGGCGACATCCCCGCCCACCGCCGCGTCAGCTCAAGTAGCCGTTCGGGTTGAGGACGTACTTAGTGGCTGCGCCGGCGTCGAACTCCGCGTAGCCCTTCGGTGCCTCCTCCAGCGGGATGGCCTTGGCGTTGACGTTCTTGGCGATGCTGACCTTGTCGTTGAGGATGGCCATCATCAGCTGGCGGTTGTACTTCATCACCGGGCACTGGCCGGTGGTGAAGCTCAGCGACTTTGCCCAGCCGGTGCCGAGGCTCAGGGACAGGGCACCCTTCTTGGCGGCCTCGTCAATGCCGCCCGGGTCGCCGGTGACATAAAGGCCGGGGATGCCAAGCGCTCCGCCGGCGGCCGTCAGCTCCATGAGGGAGTTCAGGACCGTCGCCGGTGCCTCCTTGGCGTCGTGGCCGTGGCCCTTCGCCTCGAACCCTACGGCGTCGACGCCGCAGTCCACCTCCGGGACGCCGAGGATCTGCTCGATCTGGTCCTTCGGCTCACCCTTGGTCAGGTCCACGGTCTCACAGCCAAAGCTGCGCGCCCGGGCCAGCCGGTCTTCGTTCATGTCGCCCACAATCACGACGGCGGCCCCCAGCAGGTGCGCGCTGGTGGCCGCTGCGAGGCCCACCGGACCGGCCCCGGCAATGTACACGGTGGAGCCCACGCCCACACCTGCCGATACTGCACCGTGGAACCCTGTGGGGAAGATGTCCGAGAGCATGGCCAGGTCCATGATTTTCTCCATGGCCCGGTCCTTGTCCGGGAACTTCAACAGGTTCCAGTCCGCGTACGGAACCAGCACGTAGTTGGCCTGGCCGCCAACCCAGCCGCCCATGTCCACGTATCCGTACGCGGCGCCGGGGCGGGCGGGGTTCACATTCAGGCAGATGCCGGTCTTGCGCTCCTTGCAGTTCCGGCAGCGGCCGCAGGCGATGTTGAAGGGGACCGAGCAGAGGTCGCCCACCTTGATGAACTCGACGTCGCGGCCCACCTCCACCACTTCGCCGGTGATCTCGTGGCCCAGCACCAGGTTGGGCGGAGCCGTGGTGCGGCCGCGGACCATGTGCTGGTCCGAGCCGCAAATGTTGGTGGCCACCGTCTTGAGGATGACCCCATGGTTGACCGGGCGCCCTACGTTGGCGGGGTTGACCCCTGGCCCGTCCTTAAGCTCGAACGTTGGATAATCAATGTCAATTACTTCGACCTTGCCGGCTTCCTTGTAGGCAACGGCTTTGTTCCCTGTCATCTATCGCTCCTGTAGTCAGGCGTCCGGTGGGACGGCCGTGATCTGGGTAGGTGGGACATCCCGAATGGGCAACAGCCCTGGCCGATTGGTGCGTCCTGATGTTTGGCATGGTCAGGTACCGGTTCCCGGGTGGGGATTCGCCCAGTCTAGGCACGGCCCCCTAAGCGGTCTAGGGGTAAGAGCCCCTTGTTTACGGCAGCATTCCACAGGGGAAGCGCCTATAGTGGCGTACGCTGCACCACCGGCTCCGCGCAAGCAGGCTGGCCGGTTCCCAGGCAAGTTCTACCGTTGAGGAGAACGGCATGAAAACGCGCACTATTGGACAACTGACAGTCTCCACCCTTGGCCTTGGCTGCATGGGCATGAGCGAGTTCTACGGTGACGGCGACGAGCACGAGTCGACTGCCACCATCCACGAGTTCCTGGACGCCGGCGGATCCCTGCTGGACACGGCAGACATGTACGGCCCCTTCACAAATGAAAAACTGGTGGGCCGTGCCATTGCCGGCCGCCGTGGGGACGTTGTACTCGCCACCAAGTTTGGCAACGAACGCCGCGAGGATGGTTCCTGGGTGGGCATCAACGGCCGGCCCGAATACGTCCGGTCCGCCTGCGACGCCAGCCTTCAGAGGCTGGGTGTGGACCACATCGATCTCTACTACCAGCACCGGGTGGACAAGACCGTACCCATCGAGGACACGGTGGGGGCCATGGCGGAGCTGGTCCAAGCGGGGAAGGTCCGGCACCTTGGCCTGTCCGAAGCATCCGCCGGGACCATCCGGCGGGCCCATGCCGTGCACCCCATCACCGCGCTGCAGACCGAATACTCACTATGGGAGCGGGAGCCCGAGACCAAGGTGTTTCCCGTGCTCGCGGAGCTGGGCATCGGCTTTGTGCCCTACAGCCCGCTTGGCCGCGGCTTCCTCACGGGGCAGATCCGCAGTGTGGACGACTTCGCCCAGGACGACTTCCGCCGGCACTCCCCGCGGTTCCAGGGCGAAAACTTCACCCGGAACCTGGAACTCGTGGACCGGGTCAAGGAGCTGGCGGACCGGAAACAGTGCACCCCCGGCCAGCTGGCCCTCGCCTGGCTTCTGGCGCAGGGTGAGCATATTGTCCCGATCCCGGGCACCAAGAAGCGCGAACGGCTGCGCGAGAACCTGGGCGCCGTGGACGTGGATCTTACCCAGGACGAGCTTCAGTTACTGGACCAGCTGGCACCGGCGGGGTCCACTGCGGGCGCCCGCTACCCGAATATGTCCACCATCGACTCGTAGAGCAACGCCCGTCCGGGAAGGAGCGCCGGCGTCCGGCGCCGGCGCTCCTTGCCAGCGGTTTTCCACACAGGCCCGGATTTTACGACGGCGGGCGGGGCTGGCGTAGGGTGGTCCTACGGCTGAAGCAAGCGGCCCCGGTTTTCTTCTGTGCGGAGCCACTTTTCATGTCCGACGAACCCGCCCTCCGGGCCCTTGCTGCTTCATCCTTCAACCTGCCGGACCTTCGGGACGGACAATTGGCCGGCATGGACGCCCTCGCCAACCGCCGCGACGTCCTGGCCGTCATGCCCACGGGCTACGGCAAATCAGCTATCTACCAGGTCGCAGCCCTGCTCCTGCACAAGGCAACGGGACGTCCCGCCGTCGTGGTTTCACCGCTGATCGCCCTGCAGGAGGACCAGTTGGATGGCCTGTCCCAGATACTGGGGCCGGACGCCGCGGTGGCCATCAACTCCTCGCACAGCGTCACCGAAGTCGAGGCCTCGTGGCAGGCCGCCGAGGACGGCAAGGCTGTGTTCCTGTTCCTCGCCCCGGAGCAGCTGGCCAAGCAGTCGACCGTGGACCGGATCAAAGCCCTTGATATCTCACTGTTCGTGGTGGACGAGGCCCACTGCGTGTCCTCCTGGGGCCACGACTTCCGCCCGGACTACCTGGCCCTCGGCAACGTCCGCGAGCAGCTGGGAAACCCGCCCGTGGCCGCTTTGACCGCTACCGCCTCCCCGCCCGTGCGGGACGAAATCGTGGAACGGCTGGGCATGAAGGACCCCCTGGTCCTGGTCCATGGCTTCGACCGGCCCAACATCGCCCTGGACGTGGTGCGGCACCATGAAGACAAGGGCAAGCGCAAGGCCGTACTGGAGCAGGTAGCTGGCCTGGCGAGGAAGGGGCAGGGCCTCCTCTACGCTGCCACCCGTAAAGACACGGAGAAATACGCGGCAAAGCTGGCCAAGGAGGGGCTGCGTGCCGAGGCGTATCACGCGGGCCGTTCCGCCCGGGACCGGGAACACATCCACGAGCTGTTTTTGAACGACAAGCTGGATGTCGTGGTCGCCACCACCGCGTTCGGCATGGGTATCGACAAGCCCAATGTCCGCTTCGTGGTCCACGCCGACATTCCCGAGTCGCTGGACTCCTACTACCAGGAGATCGGACGGGCAGGAAGGGACGGCGAGCCTGCCTCCGCGGTGCTGCATTACCGCTCCGAGGACCTGGGCCTGCGGAAATTCTTCGGCACCCACTCCACTGATCCCGAGTCGCTCCTTGCGGTGCTGAAGATTCTCAAGTCGGCCACGGCCCCTGCGCCCAAGTCGTCCCTGGCAGAGCTGACCGGGTTCCCCGCCCGGCGCATCACGGGTCTGGTGAACCAGCTCGAGGAGATTGGCGCGGTCAGCACCGGCAAACGGGGAATCCGGCTGGTGTCCAAAGCCAAGCTGCCCACACTGGTGGGCGACGCCGTCGAACTCGCCGAGGCCCGGCAGCGGGTGGACCATTCCCGGCTCACCATGATGCGTGCCTACGCGGAGACGGACGGCTGCCGGCGGCAGTTCCTGCTGGGCTACTTTGGCGAGGACCTGCCGGAGCCGTGCGGGAACTGCGATGGGTGCACGGCCGCTGCCGGCTTGCGGGAGGACGCAGCGGAGCAGGGGACGGAGCAGTCCGGGAAAGGGCACCGGGGCAAGAAGACGTCCGACGCCGGGGCGCCGGCTACCGCCGCCGACGAGCCTTTCCCGCTGCAGTCCACGGTGGTCCACAAGGAGTGGGGACCGGGCCTGGTCATGCGGCACGAGGACGATGTCATCACGGTGCTCTTCGAGCAGGAAGGGTACAAGACGCTGTCCCGGTCCGCCGTCGTGGAGCACCAACTCCTCAAGCCCGCTTAGGTAGGCTGGGTGGACCGCTCCGACGAAAGGCCCGCCGCGTGGAAGTACCTGCTTATGTCTGGACCCTGACCATTGCGGGAATCATAGGGCTGCTGGCCTTCGATTTCTTTTTCCACGTCCGCAAAGCCCACACCCCTTCCCTCAAGGAATCCGCCACCTGGTCCGCCATCTATGTGACCATCGCGGTGGTGTTCGGGCTGGGTGTGCTGCTGTTCGGCGGACCCGACATGGGCACTGAGTACTTCGCCGGCTATGTCACGGAGAAGGCGTTGTCCGTGGACAACCTTTTCGTCTTCCTTATCATCATGGCCAGCTTTAAGGTGCCCCGGGCGGACCAGCAGAAGGTGCTGCTGTTCGGCATTGTGTTCTCCCTGATCGCGCGCACGGCGTTCATCTTCCTGGGCGCGGCGCTGATCAACAGTTTCGCATGGGTGTTCTACATCTTCGGGCTCATCCTCCTGGTCACGGCCGGAAACCTGCTCAAGCCGGACAGCCACGACGACGACTCCGACGGCCTGGTGGTCCGGCTTGCAAAGAAACTCCTGCCGGCGTCCGAACACTACGACGGCGACAAGCTCTTCACGGTGGAGAACGGCAAGCGGGTCCTGACGCCGATGCTGCTGGTCATGGTGGCTATTGGTGGCACGGACATCCTGTTCGCCCTGGACTCAATCCCGGCAATCTTCGGCCTGACGCAGAACGTCTTCATCGTTTTCACTGCCACCGCTTTTTCCCTGATGGGCCTTCGCCAGCTGTTCTTCCTGATCGACGGCCTGCTGGACCGGCTCATCTTCCTTTCGTACGGCCTGGCCGTCATCCTCGGATTCATCGGCGTGAAGCTCATCCTGCACGCCCTCCATGAGAACACCCTGCCGTTCATCAACGACGGAAAGCACGTTAACGTGGTGGAGGTCAGTACCGGCGTGTCACTCAGCGTGATCCTTGGCGTGCTGGTGGTTACCATCCTGGCGTCCGTCTTCAGCCCCAAGGGCAAGGCCAAGAACGCCGTCTCCGGGGCCCGGCGGCATGCGACCGAGTACGTGGACCTCAACTATGAGACGGACATGGCGGAGCGGGACAAGATCTTTGCCCGGATGGTCCGCGAGGAGGACCAAATCCGCAAGCTCCCCGAGAAGTACAAGAGGCTGGTCCGCAACGAAACCGAGTTCCTGGACCTGATCCGGAAGGCCCACGACGAGCACGACAAGGCCCAGGTGCGGGCCGCCGCCGCAGAGAGCTGACTTACCGGGCGAGGGCGGCCGCGCCCCTGGCAAGGGTGGTGATCCGGGCCCAGTCCTTCGCGGCCAGGGCGTCGGCCGGGGCGAGCCAGCTGCCGCCCACACAGTCCACGTTGGGCAGCTTGAGGTAGTCCGGCGCGCTGGCCAGGCTGATGCCGCCGGTGGGGCAGAACTGCACATGCGGGATGGGTGCGCCGATTGCGGCCAGGTAGGACGGACCCCCCGCCGGACCAGCCGGGAAGAACTTCATGGCGTCAAGGCCCTGCTCCAGGACGGCCATGACCTCCCCCACCGTGGCGACGCCGGGCAGCACCGGGACCTGCAGCGACAGCATGTGGGTGAGCAGGGCTGGGGTGACCCCGGGGCTGACGAGGAACTTGGCACCCGCCTGCACGGCGGCGTCGGCCTGGACGGGGGTCAGGATGGTGCCTGCGCCCACCAGGATGTCCGGCACTTCCTCGGCGATCAGCTTCAGCGAGGTCAGCGCGGAATCGGTGCGGAGTGTCAGCTCGATGATCTTCACGCCGCCGTCCACCAGGGCACGGGCCAGGGGCACCGCATCCTGGGGGTCGTCGATGGTGACCACCGGGATGACGGGTGAAGTGCGGAGGACGCCGGAGGTGTCAGCCATGGTTGATCTCATTTCCCAGGCCTTCCGGCCCGTTGGTGTCGATGATGCGGTACCAGTGCAGGAGCAGGCTCTGGAAGCCTTGGTGCCCGGCGAGGCCGGGTTCGACGACGGGCCGGAACCCGAGCAGGGCCGGCACCACGGTGTCTGCGGTGCGGGTCTGGGGAAGGACGCCCTGAAGCTCCTTCGCCAAGGGATCGTTCAGGTCCGTTTCCGGGGTGGTGGCCACGTGGTGCATCCACGCGGCGACGGCGAGCGCAGCCCACTTCGGTTCGCGGCCGGCGTCGAGCGTTCCTCTGGCGGTCGTCAGCAGCCTCAGCCCGACTTTCTGTGAGCCGTCGCTGCCAACCTTGGCCGTTGTGTGGCCGAGTGCCGGGTTGGCGAAGCGGCGGAGCACCTCATCGCAGTATTGCTCCCCGTCCAGGCCGGCAGGAAGGCTGATGCTCGGCAGTGCTTCCTCAAGCATCATGCGCCGGCAGGCAAAGCGGTACGAGTCCACGGCCACGGCATCGCTGATGGTTTCCTTGCCCGCGGCGAGGCCAAGGTAGGCGAGCATGGAGTGGCTGGCGTTGAGCAGCCGCAGCTTGGCTGCCTCCCACGCGGCCACGTCGCGGCTGAAGAGCGCGCCGGCGTCCTCCCAGCGCGGACGGCCGGCGGCGAAGTTGTCCTCCATGACCCACTGTTTGAAGGGTTCAGCCACCACGGCGGCCTCGTCCCGCAGGCCGAGTTCATGTTCGACGGCGGCCAGGTCGCCTTCAGTGGTGGCCGGTACCATCCGGTCCACCATGGTGCTGGGGAAGGTTGCGTTTCCTGCCAGCCAGGCCAGCAGGGGTCCGCTTTCGGGTGCGGGCAGGGCGGTGGCGAAGTCCCTGGCCAAAGCAGCAGTCAGTTCGCCGTTGCCGGGCAGGTTGTCGCAGGACAGCACTGTGACCGGGCCGGCACCAGTCAGTGCGCGTTGTTGCAGTCCGCGGACGATCTGCCCAATTGCCGTGTGCGGCGGACGCCCGGCGAGGTCGGCCTGGACTTCCGGGTCTTCCAAGTCGAGCGTCCGCGTTTGCGGATCGAACCGGTATCCCTTTTCCGTGATGGTGAGGGTGACAATCTTTGTGTCCGGGGCGGCAATCCGTTCCACCACCCGTTCCGGGTTGTCCCGTCCGGAGAGGGCTTCGATGATGCTGGAGACCACGCGTGCCGGGGCTGAGCCTTCGCCGCGCTCGGCGACGGTGAAGAGCCCGTCCTGCGGAACGAGCTGCCGGGCCACGGCGTCGGAGCGCTGGGTGACGCCGACGATCCCCCACTGGGGATCGTCGGCGGCCAGCATGGCGTCCTCGGTGAAGACTGCGGTGTGGGCCCGGGCGAAGGCACCCAGGCCCAGGTGGACGATGCCTGGCCGCAGCTGGTCCCTCTCCAGGGCAGGTTTCCGGCCGCTGGCCGCCAGGGCGGAGCTGCTCAGGCGTTCGATGACACAGTCCCTTCCACCGGGCGGACCGCGGCATGGGCCCGGGTCTGCTCGAACGTGGGGATGAGGCCGGTTCCGCCCTTGCCGCCCACCACCAGGGAGGATGCGGCCGCGCCGTACCGGGCCGCCGTCGGGAAGTCGTCGCCGAGCACCAGGCGTGCGGTCAGAGTTCCGACGAACGCGTCACCGGCGCCGGTCTGGTCGACGACCGCGGGTGCCGGAATGGCCGGAACCCAGGCGGACTGCCGGCCGGTTTCGCCGGCCCATTCGAGCTGGACGCCCTTGGCGCCGCAGGTGACAGCTACATTTGCGGCCCCCAGCGAGCGCAGTGTTGCCGCCGCTTCGTCCGCGGAGGACACCCCCATCAGGGCAGCCGTCTCGCCGGGGAAGGAGGGCGTCACCAGGAAGGCCTGAGGGGCAAGTTCGGTCAGTGCCGCCGCCGCGTCCGCCACAGTGGTGAGGCGGGGCCGGAAGTTGGGATCGTAAACAAAGCGTGCGGCCAGGGAGGCGGCTTTGACGACGGCGGCGCGTGCCGTCGTCGAAATGGCGCAGGCAATCCCGCCCGCCACAACGGCACCTGCCGCGGTGAAAACTTCCGGGTCGACGTCGTCCGGTCCCAAGGTGGAACCCACGCTGCCGCTGCGGGCGTAGGAGAACTCGCGCTCGCCGTCGGGGTCGCTGTGCACCAGGTAAACGCCCTGCTGTCCCGTGCGGAACTTCAGGAGCGCCGTGGAGATACCCAGCTCCGCGATCCGGGCGGCGATTGCCTGGCCTAAGTCGTCGTCGGTCAGCACGGACAGCAAGGCCACGCGTGCGCCGGCCGACGCTGCGGCCGCTGCGACGTTGAGCGCATCGCCGGAAATGCCCAGCTGCGCGGGAACGCCGTGGGCGAAGGGCTGGTCGGTGGCGACTTCGACGAGGATCTCCCCCATCACCACCACGTCATAGGCTTCGTGGGCTGCAGTGTTCACCAGTCGTGCACCGATCCGTCCAGGCGCCGATTGACCGGCAGGTACTTGGGGTCGAAGGGGAACCGTGCGGCGGCTTCCTCGTTGAACTCCACGCCCAGCCCGGGGGCGTCGCCGGGGTGCATGTAGCCGTCGGTGAACGTGTAGGAGGTCTTGAAGACTTCGCCTGCGGGGTCGCGGTGGCCCATGTATTCCTGGATGCCGAAGTTGGGAATGCTCATGTCAACGTGCAGCGCAGCTGCGAATGAGGCCGGGGACAGGTCGCCGGCGCCGTGGGATCCCGAGCGGACGCCGTAGAGGTCAGCCAGCGAAAAGATGCGGCGCAGGTGCGTGATGCCGCCGGCGTGCGAGACGGAGGTCCGGATGTAGTCGATCAGGCGTTCGGTGATGAGCTGCTGGCAGTCCCAGATGGAGTTGAACACCTCCCCCACGGCGATGGGCGTGGTGGTGTGCTGGCGGATCAGCCGGAACGCGGACTGGTCCTCTGCCGGGGTTGGATCCTCGATCCAGAAGGGCCGGTACTGCTCCAGCGAGGCGCCGAGCCGGCCGGCCTCGATGGGGGTCAGCCGGTGGTGGACGTCGTGCAGGACGTGGACGCCGTAGCCGAACTGCTCGCGGACGTGCGCCATCATTTTCGGGGCAAAGTCCAGGTAGGCGGTGGTTTCCCAGGCGTCTTCCTGGGGCACGTTGCCGCTGGCGGGCTCGTACAGCTTTCCGTCCACAGGGGCGATGCCGTAGGTCTTGTCCAGGCCCGGCACGGCCGCTTGGGCGCGGATGGCCTTGTAGCCAAGGTCCAGGTGGTGCTGGAAGTCTGCACTGAGGTCTTCAAGCGTGGTGCCGCTGGCATGGCCGTAGACCATCACGCCCTCACGGGCCGCTCCGCCCAGGAGTTCATAGACGGGCATGCCGGCGGCCTTGCCCTTGATGTCCCAGAGCGCGACGTCGATGGCCGCGATAGCTGTCATGGTCACCGGTCCACGGCGCCAGTAGGCGCCCTTGTAGAAGTACTGCCAGGCATCCTCGATGCGCCGGGCGTCGCGCCCAATGAGCAGCGGGCAGAGGTGCTCGGAGAGGTAGGAGGCTACTGCCAGCTCGCGACCGTTAAGGGTGGCGTCGCCGATGCCGGTGATGCCGTCCTCGGTTTCAATTACGAGCGTGACGTAGTTCCGTCCGGGCGACGAAACCACAACCCGTGCGTCGGTGATCTTCACTGGGAGTCCTTCTTATGGTGGTATGCGGTGTTCGGCAGCAGTAGGTGCTCGTTGTGAAGGCTCAAAACGAGCACCTACTGCTGCTTGGTTAAAGTGGTTTGTCAGTCCGTGCTGAGCCGGAGCATGACCTTGCTGCTGCCCGCGGTTTGGTCCGCTGCGGTTTGCATGGCCTGCTGTGCCTCGTCAATGCCGAACTTGTGGGTGATGATAGGCGAGACGTCCAGCCCGCTCGCCATGGCGCGCAGCGCATCGGTGATCTCGTCCACGAACCGGTAGGACCCGATCCAGGTGATCTCCCGGGTGACCAGGTCCCCCAGCGCGGAAGCTGCCGGCGTGCCGGGCAAGTTGCCCACCTGAACGATGGTGCCGCCCCGGGCAGTAGCACGCAGGACTCCGCCCAGGACAGCCGGGATCCCGGTGGCCTCGAAGACTAGCTCCATGTCAGCCGGAAGCGGGTTGTCCGAAACGTTGAGCACCTCGTCTGCGCCCATGGCCTGGGCAATCCGGAGGGACGCATCGCTGATGTCGGTGGCAATCACGGTCCGTGCTCCGGCGTACTTGGCGGCCGCGGTGACCAGCGACCCGATGGGCCCGGCACCGTTGACCAGCACGTCGCGGCCTTGAAGGCTGCCGGCGCGGCTGACGGCATGCATGGCGACGGCGAGCGGTTCGGCCAGTGCCCCGCGCAGCGTGTCCACTCCGGCGGGCAGCGGACGGACCTGGAACGCCTTGGCGAGCTTCCGCTCGCTGAACCCGCCGTCGGTGTGGGGGTCGAACGCCGCCGAGCCGAAGTAGCGGATCTGCGGGTAGAGGTTGGTCCGCCCCCGCAGGCGCTCCGGCAAGGTGCCGTCGCCCACGAGTTCGGCAGGGTGCACCGTTACGGGCTGGCCCACCTCGAGGTGGTCGACGCCGGCACCCAGCTGTGCGATCCGGCCCGAAACCTCGTGCCCCAGGACGAGCGGTGACTTCAGCGCCGCCGTCCCGGACGCTCCGTGGCGCCAGTACGAAAGGTCGCTTCCGCAGATGCCGCCCCATTCGACGTCGAGCACTACCTCTCCCGGGCCGGCAACCGGCTCCGGCCGGTCATCGATGCGCAGGTCATTGGCGCCGTGGACAACAACAGCTTTCATACGGCGTCCTCGAGCCGGACCATGTCGCGGCCACGGACCTCGGGGCCAACGGCTGCGGAGACCAGGGTGATCAGCGAGTAGCCGATGAGCATTGCGGCCAGCGGCCACCAGTGTCCGGTGACTGCGGTGAGGGTGGCTGCCAGCAGCGGGCCGATGGCTGTGGCGAGGATGCCGCCGATTTCCTTGGCGAGGGCCAGTTGGGTGAAGCGGGTACGGGCGCCGAAGAACTCCGCCATGGTGACGCTTTCCATGGCGAACAGGCTCAGCACGCCGAGGTTCAGTCCGATGACCATGGCAATGGTGATGACAGTGGGGTTGCCGCTGGTGATCATGAGCATCATCGGGATGGCGTAGACGGCGGTGAGGGCGCTGAGCACCAGGTACAGCGGGCGGCGGCCGAAGCGGTCGCCGAGGAGGCCAACCAGCGGGATGGTGACGAAGCCGAGGAGCGAGCCGTACATAATCGCGTTGGTGCCCACGCTCTTGTCCGTGAGCAGGACGGTGGCCAGGTAGCCCACCAGGAAGGTCTGTACCAGTCCGGAGTTGCCGGCCTGGCCGAAGCGCAGGCCCAGGGCGATCAGGAACGCCTTGCCCTTCTTCTGGTGCAGGGCAGCTTCGATGGTGCTGGCGCCGGTGAGCTCGGGAGCCTTGGCGGCGCTCCTGATCTTGTCCTTGGTGAGGGCCACGCCGTCAACCACGTCGGCACGCTGTTCAAAGATTGGGCTTTCCTTGATGGAGCGGCGGATCCAGATGGCGAACAGCATGATCACGAAGCTGGCCAGGAACGGAATGCGCCAGCCCCAGCTCAACAGGTCCTCCTGCGACAGCGAGCTGACCAGGATGGCCCACAGCGCAGAGGCGCCAAGGGTTCCGGAGTTGGTGCCAAGGCAAACCAGGGAGGAAATGATGCCGCGCCGGCGCGCCGATGCGAATTCCGCCAGCATGACCGTTGCGCCCGCGATTTCCGCGCCGGCTCCGAAGCCCTGGATAAGGCGCAGTGCCACCAGGAGGATGGGCGCCCAGATGCCCACCATGGCGTAGGTGGGCAGAACACCGATCAGGGTGGTGGAGGCGCCCATCAAGGCGATGGTGATGTACAGGACCTTCTTGCGGCCGATCCGGTCACCCATGCGGCCAAAGTAGACGGCGCCGAAGAGCCGGGCGACGTACCCCACGCCGTAGGTGGCCATAGCGGCAATCAGCCCGATAACCGGGCTGACATCGGGGAAGAAGATCTTGTTAAAGACGATGGCCGCTGCGAGGGAGTAGAGCTGGAAGTCCATGAATTCCATGGCCGTCCCGAGCCAGCCGGAGACGGCCACCTTGGCAAGGTCGCGGGTGTTGCGGGCCTCGGCCCGGCTGCTGGTGGGTGGGGCAATGCTTTCGGTCATCAGTTGCTCCTTTGCAGGTGATGCTGTCGAACGGGAGTGAGGAGTATGAAGGGGAATGCAAACAGTGAAAAGGCGGTGGGCTGGCGGGTGGAAGCCTTGCGTCGTGAGCGTCGGTGACCGGCAGCACGCTGTTTTCTACTACCATACAAGCACTACCATTCTAGTGTGTCAACGGTCTAGACTGATGGCATGGCAACGGACAAAAGAGGTGCTTCCCCCCGGCTTTCGGTGCGCGATCAAACGCTGGAGACGCTCCGCAGCCGGATCATCTCGCTGCAACTGCCACCCGGGGAGCCCCTGTCTGAGAACGAATTGGCGCAGGAACTGGGAGTTAGCCGCACGCCGGTGCGCGAAAGCCTCATCCTGCTTCGGGAGGAAGGTCTGGTTCAGGTTTTTCCCCAGATCGGATCCTTCGTCTCGCTGGTGGACCTGGCGCGCGTCTCCGAAGCGCAGTTCATTCGCGAGGCCATCGAGTGCGCGTCGCTTCGCGATCTTGCCGTAGATCCCGCGGGCATCGCCAGCCTGCGGGCAATCCTCCAGGCACAGACCGATGCTGACGCTGCCGGTGACGTGGAGGAATTCTTCCGCTTGGACGAGGACTTCCACCGGGAACTCCTGCGCCTGGCAGGACACGGGTCCGCCTGGGGCGCGGTCAACTCGGCCAAGGCGCATCTGGATCGGGCGCGCCGGATGAGCCTGCTGGACACCCGGCCCGTTTCCACGCTGATCGGGCAGCACAGGGCGGTGGTGGACGCGCTCGAAGCCAACGACCTTTCCGATGCCGACAGCAGCCTGCGGCTTCACCTGCGCGCGGTCTTCGAGGATGTCCAGCGGATCCAGGAATCCACTCCGGAACTGTTCTCCGACGGCGCGGCCCAGCGTCCCTCCCGGCGGAGCGTTGCGCGCCTCGCGTAGCTGGACGCCCGCCCAGTTTCCCGCCGGGAGCAAGCGGCGCATGTCCTGACGCCGCGTCTGTTTGTCAGTCCCTCTTGCTAGGTTTGATTCCAGGCTAGGGGAACCGTCTCCGGGCCCGCAAACAGTTGGGGAGGCCCCGTGTTTCTGCTGGACGCTGCCGTTGGTCATGACGGATCCGCTGCGCCGCCGGACCTGGTCTTTTCTGCCAGCGACCTTGTTGCGGCATCCGAGTGTGAATACCGCACCCTCCGCATCCTGGACGAAAAGCTGGGACGCGCTCCCAAGGCAGAATTCCCCACTGATGAGATGCAGAGGCGTGCCGGTAAGCTGGGCGATCGGCACGAGCAGACCGTGCTCGCAAGCCTGGTGGCCAAGTACGGCGAATGGGATGCCAGCCGCGGGTCGGGCGTCTACTCGCTGGAGCGCGGCGAGAACCTGCGTGGCGAGCTGCAGGCTAAACATGCAGAGACCGAACTCGCCCTAAGATCCGGAGCGGACGTCGTCTTCCAGGCCACCTTCTTCGACGGCGAATTCCTGGGCTACGCCGACTTCCTGGTCAATGAGGCCGCCGGTACGGGAAACCCCGGCCGTTACGAAGTCTGGGACACCAAGCTGGCGCGCCACGCCAAGGTGGGAGCCCTCCTGCAGCTTGCCGCCTACGGCGACCAGCTCCTCGGAATGGGGCTTGACCCTTCCCCCGTCGTCACGCTGGTGCTCGGCACGCGCATCGGCGACGACTGGCTGCGAAGCAGCCACTCCCTGCCGGACCTGCTGCCCGTCTTCCGCGAGCGACGGCGGCGCTTCGGCCGCCTCACAGCCAGCCACCGCGCCTCTGATGCTCCCGCGCAGTGGCAGCAGCCCGGAGTTGTGCACTGCGGGCGCTGCGACTACTGCTCCGAGCAGGTAACGCTGCACAGGGACCTGCTGATGGTGGCTGGCATGTCTGTGGTCCAGCGGCGGAAACTCCATGCAGCGGGCATCACAACCATCGATGAACTGGCGTCCATGCCGGCCGGCGACGCCAGGAGCTCAGTGGTCCGGCTCCGGGCGCAGGCACGGATGCAGCTGGGCCTGGACCAGCCGACCGGCTCGCGGACGTTTACCAAGGATGGCCAGCCGCACACGGTCTCCTACACGGTGCTGCCGGACAACACCATCCGAGCGCTTCCTGCTCCAAGCGCCGGGGACATCTTCTTCGACTTTGAGGGCGATCCGCTGTGGCAGGACCCGGCCACCGGCGCCTGGGGCATTGAGTATCTCTTCGGCGTCATCGAGGCCCCGGTGGCGGGCGTGGAAAGCGAGCCGGTGTTCCGTCCGTTCTGGGCGCACTCCCGTTCCGGGGAACGCCGCGCCTTCCTGGACTTCCTGGACTATGTGGAGCAGCGGCGTGCCAGGTATCCGGAGATGCATGTCTACCACTACGCCCCATACGAGAAAACGGCACTGCGGAATCTCTCCCTCGCGCACCAGGCCGGCGAGGAGATCGTGGACGACTGGCTGCGGCAGGGCCTGCTGGTGGACCTGTACGCAACGGTCCGGCACTCCATCCGGATCTCGGAGGCGTCGTACTCCATCAAGAAGCTGGAACCGCTGTACATGGGAGACAACCTGCGGTCCGGTGACGTCAAGGACGCCGGCGCCTCCGTGGTGGCCTATGCCGGCTACTGCGCCGCCCGTGACGAGGGGAACGGAGACGAAGCCGACACGATCCTTGCCTCGATTTCCGACTACAACCAGTACGACTGCCTCTCCACCCTTCGGCTGCGCGACTGGTTGCTTGGGCTGGGTCAGGAAGCCAGGGCCTCCGGGGAGCGTGGCCGTGAGGCGGTTGGAACGCTTGATGCTGCAGGTGGCCCGGATGCTGTGGCCGGGCAAGCCCGGGTACCGGCCAGGGCAGGAGCTGCAACTGATGAGGCATCCCCTGCGGACGGGTGGCCTGAGGAAGGGAGCCTGCGCGAGTATCTTGCAGGCCTGCCGGACAACCGCCCCTGGACCGATGACGAGCGCGCCATTGCCATGGTTGCCGCCGCTACCGGCTACCACCGCCGCGAACGCAAGCAGTTCTGGTGGCAGCACTTCGACCGTGTCGAGGCACCGTTGGATAGCTGGTCCGACCAGCGGAACGTGTTCGTCGTGTCCTCGGCGGAAGTCCTGTCGGACTGGGCCCTGGCCAAGCCAAGGGAACGGATGCGCACGCGCGTCCTGAAGCTCCGCGGCACCATGACGGAAGGCTCCGACTTCCGCCCCGATTCCAACTGGTGCCGGCTCTATGACGCGCCCGGCCCTGACGGCATGACCGCCCCCGAGGCCGCACCCGGGACCAGGGCCTACACGTTCGGGACCAGGATCAGTGAGCTGGAAGCCGCGCCGGACAGCCCGGAACACCTGATCACCATTGCGGAGCGGGAGAGCGGAAAGGTCCAGGCCTACCCGCACCTGCCGGTAGCCCTGACCGAGGACCAGCCCTTGGCCACGGCCAGCATTGAAGCCGCCATCGCGGAGATAGCCCGGACCGTCGGCTCCTCCGTGCCGTCCCTCCCCGCGCAGCCGGGCCTGGACATCCTGCGCAAGCTGCCGCCGCGGTTCCGCTCGCGGCAACGGCCAGCGGAAGTGCAGCACGGTGACGATGGTGCCGCCGACTATGCAGGGGCCATTGCTGAGTCACTGCTTGACCTGGACCACTCCTATCTGGCCGTCCAAGGGCCTCCCGGCACGGGCAAGACCTTCGTCGGCGCCCACGTTATCGGCAGGCTCGTCGCCCAGGGCTGGAAGATCGGTGTGGTGGGCCAGTCGCACAACGTGGTGGAAAACCTGCTGTGCCGGGCCATTGAGACCGGCGGCGTGGACCCGCAGGTGGTTGGCAAGAAACTGGCTTCCCCGCACCACGTTCCCTGGGCGTTCACTTCCGAAGGCGACGTGGGCCGCCTGCTGACGTCTCCGGGCGGATGCCTGGTGGGCGGCACCGCGTGGACCATGACGGGCAAGGAAGTCCCCGCCGGGTCTCTTGATCTCCTGGTCATTGACGAGGCCGGGCAGTTCTCGCTGGCCAACACCCTCGCGGTCAGCCGCGCCGGTTCGCGGTTGCTCCTTTTGGGTGACCCCCAGCAGCTCCCGCAGGTCACGCAGGGCGCGCACCCGGAACCTGTGGATGAGTCAGCCCTGGGCTGGCTCGCGGCCGGGCATGCCACCCTTCCCGCGAGCCTGGGCTACTTCCTTGCCGACACCTGGCGGATGCATCCGGAGCTGTGCCGGGCAGTATCCACTCTCAGCTACGAAGGAAAGCTGCACTCTGCTCCTGCCGCGTCCCTCCGCGAACTGGAGCAGCTGGCGCCGGGCGTGGAGACGGTCCTGGTCAACCACGCGGGCAACGCCACAGCGTCCAGGGAGGAGGCGGAGGAAGTGGTGCGCCAGGCCCGCCGCCATCTCGGTTTGAAGTGGACCAGCGGCCCGGGGAGCGAATCCCGCCCCCTGGAGCAGCAGGACCTGCTGGTGGTTGCTGCCTACAACGCCCAGGTCCACCTGATCCGCAAGCACCTGGCCGAAGCCGGCCTGTCCGAGGTCCGTGTTGGCACCGTGGACAAGTTCCAGGGCCAGGAAGCTCCTGTGGTGCTGGTCTCCATGGCTTGCTCAGCGGTGGCCGAGGCACCGCGCGGCGCAGAGTTCCTGCTGAACCGGAACCGCATCAACGTGGCGGTTTCCCGTGGCCAGTGGCGCGCCGTCATCATCCGCTCCCCGGAGCTCACCAGCTACATGCCGCATAAGCCCGCCGCGCTGGAGGAGCTCGGAGCCTTTATCGGACTCAGCCCCCGGGAATAGGAAGTAAAGGCGTCAGCCCACCCGGAAGCCGCGGAAATTCCCCCCGGCCTTGGACATCGAACCATCCACCCGGTCCACCTGGCCGGGAGTCCGGTCCGAGTTCAACCAGTCCAGGAGCTCCTGGACCTGCTGCCTGGGCCCTTCTGCAGTCACGGAAACCGAGCCGTCGTCGAGGTTTTTCACCTGGCCTGACAGCCCCAGCTCCTCGGCCATGCCCATGGTCCAGTAGCGGAAGCCCACACCCTGGACCATCCCGAACACCCGGGCGTCCAGCCGCACAGATTCCTGCAGGGAACTGCCCGGTGCTGAGTCATCCCGCGCCGGGCGTTCATGCCTGCCCATGGTGCTCCTTCTCCGGACTGGCCGTCCCCGCCCAACCAGATAGCAGCAAGTGTCGCTCTGAGCCTCCAGAACAACACTTGGCGCTACCCAGTTGGGAGGAGGGGCGCCGCCTAGTTGATGGTGATGTCGCGCGTGGCGTGGTTGTAGCGGATGGTCACGGTTCCGCCGGTGTGGTGCAGTTCGTGGTTGGGGCCATCGAACGTGCCGAAGGCACCATAGTTCTCGGTCCAGGAGCGGTTCAGTGCGATCTTGAACGTGTAGTAGCCGGCGGGAAGCTCGGCGCTCTTCTTCCACAGCTGGTCCAGGAAGTCGAACTCCATCTGGGCTTCGTCGTACTGCGGCGCCCAGTTCTCCGGGGCGCCCAGAATGGTGTTGAAGTCACCGGCCACGGCCACAGCTTCGGGCTGCGGCAGGGTTTCGACATCGGGCCCTTCCAGGGGCTCGGCAGCAGCATCGGCAGCGGCCGGCGCAGCTGCATCCTTGGCCGGAGACTTGCCCTTGCGGACGGCTTTCACCACGGGCTCGACAGCGTCTTCGATCGCCTTGGCTGCCTTGCCCACAGCGGAGGCAGCCTTCTTCGCCGGGGTCTTCCGGGCGGTCTTCTTCGGCGCCTCCTCCTTGGCCGGAACCTCCAGCGTTGCCGCGGCGGCGGAGACCGGGCGGACAAAGCCTGCCGGAGCCGTGGGAACCGGGGTGCCGGCAGGGACGGGAGTGCCGGCGTCGAGCGCTGCACCGAAGGAGTCTGCGTCAGGGAAGGCGACTGTGGCGCGCATGCCATCCTCCGTGATGGTCCAGCCGGAGCGGCCCTTGACCAGCCAGCCGGCCTTGACCAGCTTGGCGGTGGCCGAAGTGAGGGTCTTGTGGCCGCGCGGGATGCCGCCGCTGAGGAGTTCGGCCTCATGGTCGTTGAACGGCACGCGGGCGGTTGCCTCCGCCAGGACCTGGCCTGCATTCAGTGCATCGCCTGACCACACGCCTTCGGTCAGGACATCCAGGACGGTCTTGAGTCGAAGGTAAGTGTTTTCTGCGGTGGACTTGGCCATGATTCCCCTTATATAAAAGCGATCGGTCTTAGGCATCTTGCCAACTGCCCATTAAATCGCGCGACTTTAATTGGTTAACTCTGCGTGTCGTGACCGACTGTGAAGCGGATGGTGCCGCAAGTGAGGCGGAGGTCTCGGGTAAGGGCTGTCTGCATAACCCTGAAGCGCTGACATGGGTGCTGCCTTGCACTCCCCAGACACGCCTGCGGCACCTAGTTTACCGGGCAGAAAGCCCTGCCGTTGCGCCCGACACAGCAGCGGTCAGTCGGCCACTTCCCTGCCGTTCAACTCCGCCACCAGCTCCGCCTTCCGTTCCTCCGACGCGAAGGAAGAGTGGATGGAGTTCGCTGCCAGGCGCGCCCTGTCGAAATCGGAGAGGTCAAACACCGAGGTGAGTTGCGCAAAATTGTCATCCACGTAGCCGCCAAAGTAGGCAGGATCGTCCGAGTTGACCGAAACATTCAGTCCGGCGGCCAGCATGGCGGGCAATGGATGGTCGGCCAGGGTGTCAACGGCACGGAGCCTGACGTTGGACAGCGGGCAGACGGTCAGGGGAATGCGGGCGTCCACAAGGCGCTCCACAAGGTCGGGATCGTCCATGCAGCGGATGCCGTGGTCGATCCGCTCCACGCCCAGGATGTCCAGGGCTTCGGTGATATACGACGCCGGGCCCTCCTCCCCCGCGTGCGCCGTCAGCCGCAGGCCTGCTTCACGCGCCTTCGCATACAGCCGCTCAAACTTGGAAGGCGGGTTTCCCACCTCGGCCGAGTCCAGCCCGATGGCGCCGATGGGTGCGTCCATGGCCAGCAGCCGGCCCAGGACTTCCAGTGCCGATTCCTCCGGCAGATCGCGCAGGAAGGCAGCGATCAGGACGGTGGAGATGCCGTAGTCCTCCTCCGACGTTGCCAGCACCGAGGCCACCCCGTTGACGCACGCCTCCAGCGGAATGCCGCGGGAGAGGTGCGCCTGCGGGTCCATCATGATTTCCGCGTGGCGGACCCCGGCGGCAGCAGCCCGTTCCAGGTACGCCCGGGTCATGTCCGCGAAGTCCTGCTCGGTGCGCAGCACGGCCATGTTGGCGTAGTAGAGGTCCAGGAAGGACTGCAGGTCCGTGAACTCATACTTTTCGCGGAGTTCCTCCAGCCCGGAGTACGGCAGCTCAATGCCGTTGCGCTCGGCCAGGGCAAAGATGAGCTCGGGCTGCAGCGTGCCTTCGATGTGCAGGTGCAGTTCGGCCACCGGGAGGGGCTTGGCAGGGACCGCAGGTTCCGCGGTGTCCGTTTCGGTTTCGGGCATGGTGCTGCCGCCGGGAAAGTTGTCCATCCGGTCAGGATAGTGCCCCTCCCGGTTTTGCGCCTGCCCGTGCTCATTGAGGCGGTGGGCCAGGCATCGCGCGGGGTGCCATGCCCCACACTCAACACGCCCGCTGGAATCTCGATTTGATAACGACCAAACGATGTCTTAGCGTGAAATGCATGCCCGTTCGGCGGGCTTCTTGATTGCCCGGTGCTGCCTCCACCAGAACTGCCCAGCGGCAGCCACCGACAATGACCTCTATTCGTCAGGGGCGGGCAGTGGCGCGACGATCTCCGGGGACGGAACCAGCGCAGGTGGCCTTCAGGAGCATCACCATCATGAAAAACACCAAATTCCGTACTGCCGCACGCCGCGGAGTCACCCTGGCCGCCGTCTCCGCGGCAGGTTTGGCCCTCTCAGCCACGGCGGCCAACGCAGCAACCCCCACGTCCACCTGGGATGCACTCGCCCAATGCGAGAGCGGCGGCAACTGGTCCACCAACACGGGCAACGGCTTCTCCGGCGGCCTGCAGTTCACCTCCAGTACCTGGTCCGCCTACGGCGGAACCGGGTCCCCTGAGAACGCCAGCCGCGAACAGCAGATCGCAGTTGCCGAGCGGGTGCAGGCCTCCCAGGGGTGGGGCGCCTGGCCGTCCTGCGCGTCCCAGCTTGGACTGAGCGGCGGCGGCGGAGCACCGGTCCAGAGCGCCCCCGTACAGAGCGCACCGGTCCAGAGCACCAAGGTCCAAAGCGCGCCGGTCCAGAGCGCACCGGTCAAGCAGGCACCAGCGCCGCGGCACGCCACCTCGGTTCCGCTCAGCGGCGAGACCTACACCCTGCAGGCCGGCGACACCTTGAGCATCGTTGCCCAGAAGCTGGGTATCCAGGGTGGCTGGCAGCACCTTGCCGACGCCAACCTGGACACCATTTCGGATCCGAACCTCGTGTTCGAGGGACAGGTCATCCAGCTCCCCGCCTAACAGCAGCGGACGTTTCACCAGCGGCCCTTAGCCGCCCCGCCTTTCCAAGGCGACACAGGCAGGTCGGCGATAGACAAATTCCGTTGACCAAAGAACGACGCCGGCACACCCCCACAAGGGATGTGCCGGCGTCGTACTTTAAATCAGCGGGCCGCTGCCGCAGTGGCCAACAGGCTTCAGCAGGCCTCAGCAGGTCAGCTGGCAGGGAGCTCGCGGACGATCCGTACCTTCCAGGCGGACTCATCGCTGGTATCCAGCAAGGCGACGGTGCCATGCGCAAGGTTCAGGGCAACCCGCTTGACGGCCAGCAACTCCAGGTAGAGGTGCTCGTTCATCCGGGTGGGGGTGTCGATCATGTACTTCACGGCGTCGCGCAGCTTGCGGTAGTTGGCGCTGCGTTCGCGGTGCATGTGCAGTTCCAGCGCGGACCGCTGCTTTAGCCGCGGCTCGTGCCGGTTGAGCAGCGTCACGGCGGCGTGCACTGCAACCACGAGGGTCAGCGAAACACCGTAGATCCACCAGCCGCTGGCGAGCAGGAACAGGGGCAGGTTTCCAATAGCCACGAGTGCGATGACTACCCTGAGGGCAGCAATGCGGCGGACCGTCCGGGCCACGGCGGCCATGCCGTCGCGGAACCGGTGCTGATCCTTGCGTGCGGCGGCTGGATCGATAATGAATTCGTCGAGAACCAGGATTCCCTGGGCTTCAGGGCCCAGCATCTGTCCGTACCGGGGCAGGGCGGCGCGGGCGTGGTCGACGGCTTTGTCAGGTGTAGATGTCATGAGAGAGCTTCCAAAACGCGGGGGTGGTTGCGGTGATCTTAGTGCTTTAACCTGAAAGCCGTATGCAGGCGTCCATTATTTGGACAGGATGGGTTTGCGCGTGTGGCTGCGGGCACAGCAATTGGCACTTCCGCCGGGGACCGTCAAACTGAATGGATGCAAACCTTCCTCCCGTACCCTGACTTCCGCCAAAGCGCCAAAGCCCTGGACACCGCACGGCTGGGCAAGCAGCGGGTCGAAGCCCTGCAAACCCTCCGGGCCCTGGTGATTCCGGGGTATGGCTGGCAGACCCATCCCGCCATCCGGATGTGGATGGGGCACGTGCCGGCCCTCACCATGTATGGACTGGCGATGGTGGACGAATGGATCGAGCGCGGCCACCCGGACAACACCCGCGCAAACATTGCAGAGTTCGCCCCGCAGGCAGCCCACCCTGACTACGCCGCCAAAATTGTGATGCCGCCGTGGCTCGGGGACCCGGACTTCCACCTGAGCCACCGTTCCAAGCTGGTGCACAAGGAACCCAAGTTCTATACCCCCGTCTTCCCTGACGCGATTCCGGAGATGGACTACGTCTGGCCGGAGCCGCGGCACGAATTCCTGCCGCAGGAGCCGGAAGGGGACATTCTGTGGATCCTGCGGGAGCCGCATGACGACGTCGACCCCCAGTCCCTTACCACCGTGGCACTTCCGCCGGTGAACCGGAGCGCTGCTGCCGCGGCCGCCATGTCCGCCGGGGATGACGGCTACTCCCCCGTCTATGTGGACGACCGCTCCCGCCGGCCGTCCCGGGCGCCCAAGAAGGCACCACCCAGGCCGCAGGCGAAGAAGCCCACCCGGAAGCGCCTGGCGCAGGAGGAGGCCTTCCGGACCCTTCCGGGAAAGACGCCTGTTGCGGTTCCGTTCGAGAACGGGGCCAGATTTGCCGTGGGACAGGTGGTGGGGCGCCCCCTTACCCTCGACGACGGCCGTTTTGGACGGAATTTCGAAGTCACGGAAATCATTGACCGTACGGCATTCGCCTACCCCGCCCTTCTGCAGGACCCCCGCGTGTTCTTCCCGGTGGAGGCACCGTAGGCCATGACGGTTCTTCTGGCGGGATGCGGCGATCTGGGCACCGAGGCAGGGCTGCGTTTTGCTGCCTTGGGCCACCGGGTCGTGGGGTGGCGCCGCTCCCCCGCGAAACTGCCGGCAGCAATCGAAGGTGCCGCGGCGGACCTGGGATCGGTGGAGCTGCCGCCCGTCCCCGCGGATACCAACGCCGTCGTCATTGCCGTGGCCGCCGATGCCCCCACTGAGGAGGCATACCGGACCGCGTATGTACGCGGGGTGGCAAACGTCCTGGATGCGCTGGAGCGTGATGCAGTGGCACCGGAGCGGATCATCTTTGTTTCTTCCACCGCCGTCTACGGGGACGCCGGTGGCGGCTGGATCGATGAATCCACCACGCCCCATCCGGGCGGCTTTTCCGGCCGGGTGTTACTGGAAGCCGAGGCGCTCCTGAAGGCCAGGCTTGCAGGAACCAGCACTGCGGGGATCTCGCTCAGGCTGGGCGGCATTTACGGGCCGGGCCGGACGCGGCTGATTGACCAGGTGAGGGCGGGCTCCGCCGTGATTCCTGAGGACGTGCGCTACACCAACCGGATCCACCGCGACGACGCCGCAGCCGCCATCGTGCATCTCGCCACGTTGAAAGCTGTGTCCGCGCCCGCATATATCGGTGTAGACAACGAGCCAGCTGACTTGGGAAGCGTGCTGCGCTTCCTGGCCACCCAAATGGGGCAGCCCTCGCCGCCCGTCGGCGATGCCGGGCCCGCCCGCGGGGGCAACAAGCGTTGCCGCAACGCACTGCTCCGCAGCACCGGGTTTACCTTCACGTTTCCGACGTTCCGGGAAGGGTACAGGGACGTTATGGCAGGGAACGGCGTCCGCCATCCGTGACCCGGGCCGTCGTCCCGTGATCCCGGCCAGGGTGGCCGCGCAGTTGGTCGTCGCGGGCACGCACGGCACGGAGTAAGGCAGGGCATGGATTTTCGGCAGATCATCGAAACGGTTGGGCAGCTGGTCGACTTCGCAGGAGTCGCGGTCATGGTGATCGGGGCGGTGGTGTCCCTCCCGATGGCACTCCGGGGCCATCAGCCGCGGCAGCTCCCACCGGGCGCGGACAGGTTGAGTTTCTACCGCTCCTACCGGCAGTTACTGGGAAGGTCCATCCTCCTGGGCCTCGAGCTGCTCGTGGCTGCGGACATCATCCGCACCGTTGCCGTCACGCCCACGTTCGTCAGCGTTGGGGTGCTGGCCATTATCGTGCTGATCAGGACGTTCCTCAGCTTCTCGCTCGAGTTGGAAATTACGGGGCGCTGGCCGTGGCAAAAGGAACCGGCAGCGGCCCGTACTGGTACCACCGCCCCGGCAGGCTAAGGCTCCAAGGACTTTTCCACATAGGGGCTTTGGGGGTTCTTCATTGTCGGTGGTGGCTGGCAGGGTTGGGTTATGGAGGCCATTGGGGAAGATCTTGGGCAGGCGGACGACGCCGACAGGTGGCTGACGCGCCCGGCCCACCTTCACGCCGTCTCAGCCTTCAAAGCCATCCCAGGGCCTTCCATCGTCGAGAGCGGCTGTCGCACGGGACGGGCTCAGGCAGCTGGCTGAGCAGCTTGCGGCCGCTGCCCTGGCCGCCCCGGAGGTGCTGGCATCCGCCTCCTATGTCGAGGCCGCCGATTTCGCCGACGGAGTCGAGGAACTGGTCCGGACCGCGGAGTACCTGCAAATTCTCTCGGCCGGCGCCGTGGACCGGACCCGCACCGAGGCCATCAGCGACACCGCCACCACCAAGACCCGCGCCGGCCGCTCCCGGGGCTGGACCACCGGGTGGGACGCCAACGGTGTCGAAACCCTGAACGCTACGCCAGCCATCGGCGCCTTGAACCACACCGGCGCACCGAACGAAACCGACGCCGACTGCCCTGCCCTCCCCGCACAGCCAGACCCCCCGGTAGTGACTTCCCCGGCCGACGACGGGTGCCGGAACACCGCAGAGTTCCTCCGCCTCCGCCTCCGGATCCCCATCCGCGAAGCCCGCCGCCGGCTCACCCTCGCCCAGCAGGTCCTGCCCGGCACCACCCTCACCGGCGAACCACTCCCACCAGCCCGGCCACGCCTGGCCGCCGCCCTCACCCCCGCCACAACCGGAGGTTCCGACGGGAACGTCCAGGGCCCGGCCGTGTCTTCACACGCCGCGACCATCATCACCGCCACCCTGGACCGGCTCCAGCACCACACCACCCCGGACACCCTGGACCAGATCGAACACCACCTCACCCACGCCGCCACCACCGCCGACCCCGACTTCCTCACCCGCCTGGCCCAACGCTGGACCGACACCATCGACGCCGACGGCACCGAACCCACCGAAGAAGCCCTCCGCCACACCCAAGGCGCCTTCATCCGCAAACCCCGCCACGGCCTGCACCACCTCGAAATCTTCGCCAACACCGACCAATACGAACACCTCCTCACCGTCATGAACACCGCCACCAACCCCCGCACCACCACCCCAGACACCACCAACAGGGACACCAGCGCCACGGGCGCCGGCACCGCCGCCAGTGGAACCGCCCCCGACACCGGAGCGGACCGGGAAGCACCCAGGCAACCCGAGGACATTGACCTGGACCGGCGCACCCGGGCCCAAAGACAACTCGACGGCATCATCATCGCCGCCAAAACCGCCCTCGCCACCAACACCCTGCCCACCACCGGCGGCAACCGACCCCAAATCATCGCCACCATCCACTACCAGGACCTCTTCCCCAACACCACCAGCCCAGAACCAGGGACACGGAGCGGGACAGGCGCGGGAAACGGGACAGCAACGGGGACAGAAACAGTGCCGGGAACACGCACAGCACAACAGCCGGGGGCAGGGGCAGGCGCCTTCATGTTCACCGGGCCCGTCGCCGCCACCACCCTGCGCAAAATCGCCTGCGACGCCGACATCATCCCCGCACTCCTGGGCACCAGAGGCGAAATCCTCGACCTCGGCCGCAAAACCCGACTCTTCACCCCAGCCCAACGCCTGGCTCTCACCACCCGCGACCAAGGCTGCGCCTTCCCCAACTGCACCATCCCCGCCCCCTGGTGCGAAGCCCACCACATCACCTACTGGTCACACGGCGGACCCACCACCACCAGCAACGGCGTCCTGCTCTGCAGCCACCACCACCACCTCATCCACAAAGAACAATGGACCATCACCACCACCCACGACACCCCGTCGTTCATACCCCCACCCCACATCGACCCCACCCAAAACCCCCAACAAAACCACTACTTCAAACCACCACCACCCCACCCACGACAGTGAATAGTGTGCGAAGGCTGTCCGTTAGGCTTCACCCATGACCGAAACCAGCAGCGCCAAAGCGTCCGAACTTCTCCGCCTCCATCAGTCCCCGGACATCCTTCACGTGGTCAATGTCTGGGATGCCATCACCGCCAAGGTCATGACCGATGTTCCGGGAACCACGGCACTCGCCACGGCCAGCCATTCCATTGCCGCCACACTGGGCTATGAAGATGGCGAGAACATTCCTGTCGACGAGATGATCAGCTTTGTTGGCCGCATAACCGCGGCCACCCACCTGCCGGTCAGCGCTGATCTTGAGTCCGGCTATGGCAACCCTGGAGAAACCACCCGCAAGGCCATCGGAGTCGGGATCGTCGGCGCAAATATTGAAGACCAGATGCGCCCGCTGGAGGACGCGGTGAACCAGATGGCAGCCGTAGTTCATGCCGGCGCGGCAGAGGGCATTGACTTCGTCCTGAACGCCCGGACCGACGCCTTCCTGAAGGGCAAGGACCGAGACCCTGAAGACGTTCTGGCGGATGCCATCGCCCGCGGCAGGGCCTTCCTGGATGTCGGTGCCACTACTGTCTTTGTCCCTGGGCTCCTAGACGAATCAACGGTAACGGCGCTGGTAGAGGGAATCGGCTGGAACAAGGTCTCAGTCATCAATGTCCCGGGGTCCCTGCCGCCGGCAAAGCTGCAGGAACTGGGCGTGGCCCGCATTTCATACGGCCCCTGGACCCAGAGGGTCGCACTGACTGCCCTGGCTAACACGGCTGCCAAACTTCTCGCCGGTGGCCAGCTTCCTGAGGACACACGACCGTTGAACTAAGAGCTGCCGGGGCTGAAACCCGGGAGCTTCTTCACCTGGACCGACCGAAGGAGCAGACGGACCTTGACCGGAAACTGGAGTGCCCCAGCCGTGTGGCCGCGACCGCCTGAACTTCCCGCGCCGGTATTCTCCGACCAGCGGTGGCTTGACGCCGTATTCCTCCACTGGCGCATCCCGGAGGAAGAGGCCGCCAATTTTATGCCTGACGGGATCCGACCGGACGTGTTCGACGGCAGTTCATGGGTGGGCCTGATCGGCTTTCGCATGGAGCAGGCGGGACTTGGACGCGGTCCCGGAATTCCCTACCTGGGAAGCTTCAACGAGGTCAATGTTCGGCTTTACTCACGGGAACCAAACGGGACTCGCGGAGTAGTGTTCCTGAGCCTGGATGCGAACCGGTTGCCCGTCGTTCTGGCAACGCGGGCGGTGGGCATTCCCTACGTCTGGTCGCGGATCCGGCAATGGCCGCCCTTTCCCGACAATGGCGGCCTGCGGCAGCAGGACAAGGGCGCGTCCGAGGCCGGCGCCATCACGGACGAATTCCCTGTCGGCTATTCCGTACGCCGGTTCGGCCGCACAGCGGCACGCAGCGACTTCACCGTGGTCCCCAGGCTCCGCACCACCGCCACGGATCCCCTGTCCATCTTTCTAACCGCCAGGTTCGGCATGCACGGCCGCTTCTACGGAAGGACCGCCTACGTACCGAACACGCACCAAGCGTGGCCACTCTTCGGCGCGGAGGTCCATCAGTTCAGCGACGGATTGACCAACGCGGCCGGCATCAGCGTTAGCGGGCCGCCGGAGTCAGTCCTTTACTCCCCCGGTGTCCGGACCAGATTTGGGCGGCCACGCCTGGTCGGCGCCAAGGGCTAAACGCCCGGATCACGGCTGAGCATCAATCCTTAGACGTCCTGCCAGCCCCGGCCCTCGCTGAAAGTGCTCACCAAGGTGCCCACGCCCGCCTGCAGGGAGTTCGACGGATCGAAGTACAGGGATGCTTCCGACGCGCGGCTGTGGGTAATCAGCTGTTCAGCCTCGAGCTTCGCCTCGGGCACGGTTGCGCCGACGATTCCGGTGCGGGCCGGGAGAACCGGTGTGTGCACCACGTCGGCGTCCGTCTGGGTCAGCGGAACCGTGGTGCCGGGGTTGATCTCATCGTTGGGGAACTCGAACTCGGCATCGCCGGGGGCAACAGGAACGGTGTACTCCAGGAAGTAGGTCATACTCCACCCTTGCAGAAATGCGGCCACTGCCAAAAGTCCCCCGAACAGCTACTTGCCCAGCCCTGCTTTCCTGAGCGCCTCCGCCATTGCCGTGTTGACGGGCTCGGGTGCGGGAGTGGGGCGGCCACTACCGCCAGCCCTGCCCGATGGCTGCTTTCCCGGCTGTTGCCGGCCCGGGCGTCCGCTGCGCTCAGCCTTTCGGCTGCCTGAATCCCGCCGTCCGGAACCTGCGCCGCCACCGGCCGGTTCGTCGTCGAGCCTCAACGTCAGCGAAATCCGCTTCCGCTCCGGATCAGCCTCCAGGACCTTCACGCGGACCACCTGGCCGGACTTCACCACCTCCCGTGGATCAGACACAAAGTGGTTGGCCAGCGCGGAGACGTGGACCAGGCCGTCCTGGTGGACTCCGACGTCAACGAAGGCCCCAAATGCCGCGACGTTGGTTACCGTTCCCTCGAGAATCATGCCCGGCACCAGGTCCGAGATTTTCTCGACCCCTTCCGAGAACGTGGCAGCGGTAAAGGCGGGCCGGGGGTCACGGCCCGGTTTGTCCAGCTCAGCGAGGATGTCCGTGACGGTGGGAAGGCCGAACGTGTCGTCGACGAATTTTTGCGGGTCCAGCGAGGACGCCGGCGCCGAACCGGCGGCCACCAGGATCTTCCGCGCCACGGCGTACGATTCCGGGTGGACGCTCGACGCGTCCAGGGGGTCGGCGCCCCCGGTGATCCTCAGGAAGCCCGCGCACTGTTCGAACGCCTTGGCGCCCAACCGCGGCACCTTCTTGAGGTCTGTCCGCTTGTTGAAGGGTCCGTGCTCGTTCCGGTAGGCCACGATGTTTTCACTCAGCAGGGGTCCTACGCCGGCCACTCGGCTCAGCAGCGCGGGCGACGCGGTGTTGACGTCAACACCCACGGCATTCACGCAGTCCTCCACCACCGCGTCGAGGCTCCGGTCCAGTTTCGACGCCGTCACGTCATGCTGGTACTGGCCCACGCCGATGGACTTGGGGTCGATCTTGACCAGTTCGGCGAGTGGATCCTGCAGGCGGCGCGCAATGGAGACGGCGCCACGCAGCGAAACGTTCATGCCCGGCAGTTCGGCGGCGGCGAGCGCCGACGCGGAGTAGACGGACGCGCCGGCCTCGGACACTACGATTTTCTGCGGTTTCCGGTCGACGTCCGGAAGCAGTTTGATCAATTCGGCAGCCAGTTTATCCGTCTCGCGCGACGCCGTACCGTTGCCGATAGCCACAAGTTCGACGGCGTGCTGCCGCGCCAAACGCACCAAGGAGGCCAGGGCGTCGTCCCACTTCCGCGCTGGCGCGTGCGGGTAGACCGTGTCAGTGGCCACCACCTTGCCGGTGCCGTCCACTACGGCTACTTTGACCCCGGTCCGCAGTCCAGGGTCGAGCCCCAGCGTGGCACGGTTTCCGGCCGGCGCAGCCAGCAGGACGTCCCTGAGGTTGGCGGCAAACACCCTGACCGCTTCGTCCTCAGCTGCCGCGAACAACCGGGCCCGGAGGTCGGAGGTGAGGCGGGCCAGCACGCGTGAACGCCAGGCCACCTGTGCTGTCTGCATCAACCACGCGTCGGCGGGACGGCCTCGGTCGGCGACCCCGAGGAACCTGGCCACTGCGGACTCGTAGCGGGCGCGGGCGGCGGTGAGGGCGGCGTCGTCCGATGGATCGGCTTCGGCGAGGTCCAGCTCAAGGACGCCGTCCTTCTCCCCGCGGAACAGCGCAAGCACCCGGTGCGACGGCATCCGGTCCGGTGCCTGCGCGAACTCGAAGTAGTCCGCGAACTTCTGGCCTTCGGATTCCTTGCCCTTCTTGACGCGGGACACCATCCGGCCCTGGGTCCACATCCTGTCCCGCAGGTTCGAGGCAAGGTCAGGATCCTGGGCCACCCGCTCCACCAGGATGGCCCGGGCACCTGCGAGCGCGGCAGCGGCGTCGCCGATGGAGTGGTCAGTGTTGAGGTATTTCCCAGCCTCGCGTACAGGATCGAGGTCCGGCCGCTTCAGCAGCGTATCCGCGAGCGGCTCCAGCCCTGCTTCCCGGGCAATCTGGGCCTTGGTCCGGCGCTTGGACCTGAACGGCAGGTAGATGTCCTCGAGCCGCGATTTGGTATCCGCGGCCAGGATCGCCTTGCGGAGCTCAGGCGTCAGCTGGCCTTGCGCCTCAATCGCTTCGAGGACTGCACGACGGCGGTCTGCCAGTTCGCGGAGGTAGCGCAGCCGTTCGTCCAGGTCGCGGAGTTGGGTGTCGTCCAGCGTGCCGGTGGCTTCCTTGCGGTACCGGGCGATGAACGGAACTGTGGCCCCGCCGTCGAGCAATCCGACCGCGGCCTTTACCTGCCAGGCCATGACACCCAGCTCGTCGGCGATCTGGGCAAAGATCGCGTCCTCTGCCGACGTGCGGGCGGGGGCGGAAACGGTGGAAGGTGCAGGCAGTTGAGTCACCTGAACATCTTGCCCTACCGGCCTGCCCGGCTCCACCGGACGCTGGACCGGTGGGAACGCAGCAGGAGAAGAAGGGGTATTCCGCTGGGCCCCGCAAAGTGCTGTAGTGGACATGCCGTTAGTGGCGCCGATGCTCGAGGAAGAGGCCATCATGCGGGAACTGCTTGTGGTGTTTCGGGAGGGGTTTGACGAGGCCAACATCACTGTGACTGTCAACGGCAAGGAGGTGCGCAGGGACCTGGGGGTCTCCACCAACCCGTTGCTCGGCATCGCATCCGAGGTGTCCGTGGAGCTGCCGGCCAAGGGCGCGCAGGTGGGGGTCGAAATCACCAATCGGGGGCTGAAGGCCATCACCAAGGTCAGCGGGAAGCCGAAGAGCGTGCTGGTATCGATCGAGGACGGGCGCCTGCTGATGAAGGAAGGCACGGGCCGCGAGGCCGTTCTGTAGCCCTCTTTCCCGGGCAGCAAAAATGGCTCTGGTAAGAGTCCATTCGTTGGAGTAGCATCTGATCACCGCCGGCATCCGATGGAGTCCGGCGGGCCACATTATTCTTCAGCCGGGCGGCCGTCGGATGGCCTCCCGGCTTCGCTGCCCGGGACCAGCACCCCTGACAGCCAACGACGGCGGCACCCCATGGTGGGTGCCGCCGTCGTCGTTCTATGTGGGATGGCTGGTGAGCCGCTTAGCCCTGGTACACCGGGTAGTCCGTGTATCCGGTGGCGCCCTCCGCGTAGAACGTGGCGGCGTCGGGCTCGTTGAGCGGGAGGCTTTCCTTCCAGCGCCGGGCAAGGTCCGGGTTGGCGATCGCGGGGCGGCCCACCACGACGGCGTCAGCGTGGCCCTCGGACACGAGGTTCACGGCTTCTTCCCGCGTGGTGATGACGCCGAAGCCGGTGTTGACCAGGAAGGTGCCGCCGAACCGTGCACGGAGGTCCTGGACAAGTTCGCCGGTGGGCTCGTGGTGCAAAATGCTCAGGTATGCCAAGTTGAGCGGTGCGATGCTGTCCACGAGGACCTCGTAGGTGGCCCGGACGTCCGCCGCGTCCGTCTCGGCGATGCCCTGGACGTTGTGCTCAGGGGAAATGCGCAGGCCCACGCGGTTTGCGCCGAGGGCTGCCACTACGGCGTTGATGGTTTCGATGACAAAGCGGGCGCGGTTTTCCGGCGATCCGCCGTAGCTGTCCGTCCGGACGTTGGAGTTCGGTGCCAGGAATTCGTGCAGGAGGTAACCGTTGGCCGCGTGCAGCTCCACGCCGTCGAATCCTGCTTCGATGGCGTTCAGCGAGGCGTTGACGAATTCCTGGATGACCATGGCGAGCTCGTCAGTGGTGAGAGCGTGCGGCACGGGATACGGCTGCTTGCCGGCCGGCGTCCGGACCACCCCGTCAATGGCTACGGCGCTGGGAGCGACGATTGGCAGGCCACCCGTGATGTCAGAGTGGGAAACGCGCCCGCCATGCATGATCTGGGCGAACATGCGGCCGCCTTCGGCATGCACGGCGTCAGTAACCGTCTTCCACCCGGCAACCTGCTCCTGGGTGACGATGCCGGGCTGGCCCGGGTACGCCTGCCCGGCGGGGGTGGGGTACGTGCCCTCGCTGACGATCAGGCCCAGGGAGGCGCGCTGGCGGTAGTGCTCGGCGATGAGCGGGCCCGGGACGCCCTCCTCACCCGCGCGGAGGCGGGTCAGGGGTGCCATCACCAGCCGGTTGGGAAGTTCAAGTTCGCCGAGGGTGAGCGGGGAAAACAGCATGCGCAGTTCCTTTCGAAGGCTGAAGACGTACTGCCTATGCCAACTGTGGGGCGCGTGCAACTATTCCGGACTTTCCCGGGTGCGACGGGTATCACAGGCTTCCTTTGGGCCTAGCGCGATCCTCCGACGCCCGGGCAGCCCTGGCCCTGTGGATTGGCGTTGCAGTCGTCGGCGTAATTGCGGGTGACGGAGCGCCACACGCTGATGCCTTGGGGTGGTGCACTGAATTGGCCCTGACCGGGGATGGGCAGCGGCGGCCCGGAATTCACCGAGTAAGTGCCCTGGAACGAGGTGGTCAAGACGACTTGGAAATCTCCCGTGGATGAATAGGCGTGGCTGGTCCGGGTCTTCTCGCCCCACCGGTCCTGCGGCAACGGGCCGCCCATGGAAGGTTGGGGGCCGAAGACCGTGCCGTCGCCGTAGTTCCATGTGTACTGCACCGGTGTTGCCACCACGTGGACCTGCTGCCCAAACATGGTGATATCGAACTGCTGTTCAACCGCTTCCGCGTAGAAGTTCGTGTCGGCGCCGCGCAGTGTGTTGGGGCTGGGCTGGGCCACGACCATCCCTGCGCTGACCGGCAGGTTCTGGAACTGCCGCTGGATATCTGCGGCGATCCGGGGCAAGAGGTCCTCCGGCTTCGGATCGTAGAGGCAGGTGGGGCCGGAATGATGTGCCCACACCGCTCCCGGCACGCCCCGCGGCCGCGACAGCCACATGACCGGAATGCCCTTGGCACCGTCTTCCCGGTCCTTGCAGTCAAGCTGGCGGCCGAGGCAAGGGGTGTCAAAGTCGCCTCCGCCGAGATGGCATTGGAGTTCGTATTTGTACTCGTTGGGGTCGGTGGAGGGTTCACCGGGGTTTACCGGAACAAACTCGTTCCGTTCAGCGTCCCAAGTGTGCCCACCCATCGTGAGGCCGGGACTCCAAGCACCACCAAATTCTGGGTCATCACCGCCCCCCGCCGTCGCCGGGCAAGCAATAAACAAAACAGACATGACCGCTACGAGGAGGAGGGACAGCAGTCGCGAAGCGGACATTGCTATCCAACTATGCTTCCGAGCTCAACCACCGACCATTTGCCCTCACCGAAGGTAAGGACAAGCAGATTTCCTTGGTCAGGCCCCTGAGGATCGGTCCGGGCCACAGTCCCGTCGGCTCTCATATACGACAAAGGCTCCTGGTGAACCTGGGCTGCAACTTGATAGGTGCCATTCGGGCTTTTACTGAACGTCGTATTTGTGACGGGAGTTGATAACTTACCTCCAACTAACCAACGCCCCTCTGAGTGCCAATCCCTAATGACCTTGCTAACCTTCTGACAAGCTTCGCAGGGGCTTGGAGCAATGCTCTCGAACAAGGCAGCATCACCCGTCTCGTATGCATAGCTCAGAACTGAAAACCAATGCTTGGTGAAGGCTTCTGCCCCTTCTTTCGTCTCAGTCTTAGCCACCTCGGGAAGCACGGGAACCGGGACGTTTTGGGCCGGTCCGGTCGCATCGGCGGGCTTATAGACGGCACTTGGTGTGGGGGTGGGAGTCGCCGTGGCACTGGCAGTGGGTGTTTCGGCAGCTACCTGGGACGAAGTGCCGCCCGGCCCGGGCGAGTTCCCGCCAGCGCAGCCAGACAAGCCCAGCGTAAAACCGACAACCAGGGCTGCCGCGCCGGACCGCACAATGCGGGACCTAAAGAAGTCGCGGGACGAAAAGTAGTTCTGTGATGTCATGGGCCGCTATTCCCCCAGTAGTTTCAAGACGGCTTGCTCCGAACAGTGCCTTAAGGGTAGCCCAGGTCACAATTTGACGATAAGACTTATCCACAGGCACTGCCCACCGCTGTACCACCAGGCCGGGAAAGCAAGAAGTCACAAAGGAAGCCGGCGAACCAAAGTGCGCCGGCTTCCCTTGATACGCAGATCCCTACTTCTGGGCGGGCAGTACCAGCTCCCCTGTCTTGTCGGTCGATAAGGCGAGCGACGAAACGTACTGCGGGCCGCCGTCGGGCGCATCCTGTGCGGAACGCACCATGTCGGGACGTTCGAATTCCAAGCCGGTCACGTGGCACAGGAGCTTCGCGTCGCTCGGGTTCCCGTCGGCGTCAAACATCGGCAGGTCGATCCCGTCATCAAAACGCCGCAGGTAGAACTTGCCCCGGGTCAACATGGCCAGCACCGGCGGCAGGACCAGTGCCAGGCCCACCGCGAAGATCGGTGAGTAGGGCTGGATCGCGGCACCGAACGTCCCGAAGAACACTGCGATGGAGACCCCTGCGGACACCAGCATGGACACGAACCCAACAGGGTTCACGGCGTACAGCATGCCGCGGCGGAATTCAGGCACCTTCGGTGAGATCTTAAGCAGGTATTTGTTGATGGCGATGTCGGACGCCACGGTGACCACCCAGGCCATGGCGCAGTTGGCGTAGAACCCGAGGATGGTGTTGAGGAAGTCAAACATATTCGCTTCCATCAGGACCAGCGCGATCAGCAGGTTCACCACCACGAACACCATCCGGCCCGGGTACGTCTTGGTGATGCGCGTGAAGGAGTTGGTCCACGCCAGCGAGCCGGAGTAGGCGTTGGTGACGTTGATCTTGATCTGGGAGATGACCACCAGCACCACGGCCAGCGTCATGGCCAGCCACGCCGGCATCATCTCCTGGTACACGCCCAGGAACTGGTGCACCGGCTCATTTGCCGTGGCGGAGGCGGCGGGATCCAGCGTTGCGATCAGATAGATGGCGATGAAGAGGCCCACGATCTGCTTGAGCGCCCCGAAAATCACCCAGCCGGGCCCGGCAAGGATCACTGCGCGCCACCAGGCGCCCCGGTTGGCATCGGTACGCGGCGGCATGAACCGGAGGTAGTCGATCTGCTCGGCGATCTGCGCCATCAGGGACAGGCACACGCCGGCGGCGAGCATCACGGACGCCAGGTTCGGCCCGCCGTCACCGGATGCGCCCGTGTAGGCGAAGAAGCTGTCGATACTCTCCGGGTGCGAGATCAGCAGGTATCCAACGGGGACCACCATCAGCAGCAGCCACAGCGGAGTGGTCCACACCTGCAGCTTGGCCAAGGTGTTCATCCCATAGATCACCAGCGGAATGATGATGACGGTGGAGGCGGCGTACCCCAGCCACTGCGGAATGCCGAGCCCCAGCTCCAGGCCCTGCGCCATGATGGACCCCTCCAGCGCAAAGAAGATGAACGTGAAGGTGGCGAAGATGACGTTGGTGACCACCGAGCCGTAGTAGCCGAATCCGGAGCCGCGGGTGATCAAGTCCAGGTCGATGTTGTAGCGGGCCGCGTAGTACGCCAGGGGAAAACCCGTGGCGAAGATGACCACGGCTGCCACAAGGATTCCCAGGATCGCGTTAACCGTCCCATACGAGATGCCGATGTTGGCACCGATCGAGAAGTCCGCCAGGTAGGCGATGCCGCCCAGCGCACTGGTGGCCACCACCCCTGCGCTCCATTTGCGGTAGGAGCGCGGCGCGAACCGCAGCGTATAGTCCTCCAGGCTTTCCTTGGTGGCGTTGAGAGCGGCAGTGTTGCCAGCCGTGGGGATTGCCGGAGAACGTCCGACGACGGCGGCACCAGCGGGTGCCGCCGGTTCCAGCAGTTGCGTTGTGTCTGTGTCGTTGCCCATTGCGTGCGTCGCTTTCGTTTGCATTCAGCCGTCGTGGCCCTGCGTGCGACGCTATCCAGCAGGAAAGACAACACGGTCACAATCCTGTTTCCGAAGTGTTAAGACTTGACGGACCTGTCACAGCGAGTCGGAGTTGGGGCACAAAGCCTCTGGCGCATTTCTACCCCGGGTAGAAGAATGGCCGCATGATGTTTGAACACGCGGACGGTAATCCTGTCCTGGAACTCGATGATGAGCAGTCATGGCGGCTTCTGGCGGCTACGCAGCACGGCCGGCTGGTGGTCTCAGTGGCAGGGGAACCGGACATATTCCCGGTGAATTACGTGACCTCCAACAGAAAGGTCTACCTGCGCACGGCGCCCGGAAACAAGCTCGCGCAACTGACCATTAACGCCAAGGTGCTGTTCGAAACCGACGGCATCCTCTCGCAGGAGGCCTGGTCCGTCGTCCTGCGCGGGACGGCCCGGGTCCTCAGCAATTCGGACGAGCTCGCTGCCATCGAGGGACTGGGCCTGAAGACCTGGGTCCCGACGCTCAAGGACTTCTACGTGGAGATCGAGCCGCAGTCCGTCAGCGGGCGGCACTTCGTGTTCGGCGAACAGCCGGAACGGGAGATCTAGGCACTCCTAGACTGGAGGCATGGCGGACCAGCCCACTGCAGACAAGCTCACCCCTGAGCAGCGCAGCTGGAACATGTCCCGGATTCGGGGCAAGGACACCAAACCCGAACTGCTGGTGCGCCGGCTCCTCCACGCCAGGGGCTACAGGTACCGGTTGCACGGCAGGTCCGGCGGTACCAAGCTGCCGGGCAATCCGGACCTCGTATTCGCTGCCAGGCACAAGGTCATCTTCGTGAACGGCTGCTTCTGGCATTTCCATGACTGCAGGGTGGGCCTGCATGCCCCCAAAGCCAACGCGGACTTCTGGGCCGCAAAGCGCAGCCGGACCCGTGAGCGCGACGCCGGCCAGCGCCGGCAGCTGGAAGACGCCGGCTGGGAAGTACTGACGGTCTGGGAGTGCGAGCTGAAGGACCACTCAGCCCTCGAAGCCCAGTTGGTGCACTTCCTCGAAGCCGGCATGTGACGATGGCTGAAACAGGAAATTCTTGAGGAAATCTTTAGCTGCTGCCTGCACCGTCCTTGATCCTGGCACGCCAGGATAAACGGGTTGCCGCGATCAGGCCGCCACCGACAGTTTCGGAGCAGCTATCCCCTATCCCCTAGCTTCTCCGGGCCAACAGGGCGGACTTGAAAGCGGATGCCGACGAGTCGCTGCTGTTGATGCGCCAGTCCGTTTCCTTTTGCATATGGAACCAAACGAAGCCCATTACGTCCGGCTGGGCGGCAAGATACGACACCAGGTCCGTGTTCCAGGCCGCCTTGGAGCCACCCAGCTCGCTGGACGCCGTTTCCGCTATCAGCACGGGTTTACCGGGCGCCAGGGTGCGGAGCTGGGAGACGCCCGGGCCAAGGAGGTCCGCCGGGGAAACCCAGCTGCTCCAGGTTTGCGAAGTGCCCCAGTTGTAGCCGTCCAGGGCCACGATGTCCACGTAGCCCGGGCCGGGGTACAGACCTGCCAGGTCCGTCGAGCCCCAGTACGGTACGTTCGGCGACCAGACCCACTGGACGTTGCCGGCGCCTGTGGCGGCAACCACGTCATGCACATGCCGCCAGGCGGCCACGTAGTCTCCCGCTTGGTTGCCGTTGACGCCTTCGGCCCACGGATACCAGTCGCCGTTCATCTCGTGGGCAAAGCGCAGCATGACCGGTTTGCCCCAGGCCGCGAGGGACTGGCCCCACTGGCTGATGTACCCGTCGAAGTCGCCGGCCGTGATCCGGGCCAGCGAATAAGCCGGCTGGTTCACGCCGCCTCCCCATCCCCAGGGCTCCCAGGTGACCAGAGGCGTGGCTCCGCGCGAGCGGACGGCGTCCAGCTCAGTTATGGGCGGTGCCTGCAGGAAATCCTTGTAGCTCATCACGAGGGAAGGGACTTCCCCTGCCAGGGTGGCCACCTCGTCCAGTTCGGCACTGGCCAGGGGTCCCCCGGGGGTTGCCACGCCGAAGCGCAAGGGGGCGGAACTGATGGTTGGCGCCGGTGCGGGCGCTGGCGCGGGAGCCGCCTGGACCACGAACGTGGCTGATGCCTTGATGGACGACGTCTTGGCAGTGATGGTGAGGTTTCCGGTAGACGCTGCCGGAATGATGATGCCCGTGCTGAAGGCACCCGTCGATGTGGTTTGGAATGCGAAGGTCGTGGAACCCACGATCACGGTGCCTGTGGTGGAGGTTCTAAACCCCGTTCCAGTGACGGTTACGGCGGAACCGGCCGGACCGGAAGCCGGATTGAGCGTAACTTGCGGTGATGTGGCTGCGCCGGCCGGCTGGATCACAGACACAGCCAATCCAGCCGCGATTAAGAGCGCGACAAATAAGGTCCTAAGTGTTCGGAACACGGCAATCTATCCCCAGATTGAAAAGCGGCTTTGGGCCGCAAGTGACGTCAGTGCAGAAAGTACTGGCATCGATCCTATGGGCAAAAAACCGCACACCCATCAAGAAAACCACAATTCTTGCCGAGTCTTCTGCTAGGTCAGGGGAACGGTCCTAACCTGAAAAAGAGCAAGCACCCCCCGCATAGCCGCCCTGTTTACCGAGTCCGCAAATCCAGCAGAAACCAGCAGAAAGGAGTGTCATGAGCACATCAGATGATGCCCCCAAGCCGCTGGTAGACCAGTCCGTCCTGGACCGGCTGCGGGACGAACTCGACGAGGAGGAAGGCTACAGCCGGGTCTTCGTCGGGAACTTCATCGAGTACCTGCCACAGCGGCTGGGCCGTTTGCGGCTGGCCCTGACCACCGGTGACCTGGAGGGCTCCATGGACGCCGTCCTAAGCCTGAAGACCTCGAGCCAGATGGTGGGAGCCGAACGCCTGGCCGCACTGGCGCTGGAGTTGGAGAACGAGATCCGGGCCGAGGCCCGCCATGCCGACATGGCGGTGGCATTGCCGCGGCTGGCCGCGACGTACCTGCGGCCCATCACCCAGTGCAGCAGGCAAACCATGCACCGCCTGCAGGCTCAGTGCTGCCCCGGGGCCAAGCGGTAACCCACCCCGCGCACGGTCTGGAGCCATCGTGGCTGCTGCGGTGAGTCACCCAGCTTTTTGCGGAGGTTCCCCATGTGGACCTCCACGGAACGTTCGTCTGCCTCGCTGATGTAACTGCCGACGTCGTAATCCTCATCGCGGAGCCGCCGCACCAGATCGGACTTGGTCCTGACCGTGCGCCCGGCTTCCAGAAGCGCGTACAGAAGTTCGAATTCCGTGCGGGTCAGGTTCATCTCCCTGCCGTCCACGGTGACGGTGCGGGAGGCGTAGCTGAGCTCCAGGCCGTTGTGGCTGAAGTTTCCGCGCTCCGGATGGGCTGTGCTGTCCGCGGAGGCATCCACCGAAACTTCGTGCGGATCAGGAACGGACCGCGGCCGGCGCATCATTGCCGCAACCCGCGCGCGCAGCTCCCGCGGGCGGAACGGCTTGGTGAGGTAGTCATCGGCCCCCGATTCGAGCCCAATCAGCGTGTCCAGTTCCTCGGTGCGCGCAGTCAGCATCACGATGTACGCGTCCGAAAACTCACGGATCTGCCGGGAGACCTCAAAGCCGTCAATGTCCGGCAACCCCAGGTCCAGGGTGATGACATCGGGGTTCAGGCTCTTGGCCATGAGTACGCCCTCGGCGCCACCACTGGCGACGGTCACCTCAAATCCGGCCTGGGTCAGCACAGTGCGAACCAGTTCCCGAATGTCGTGGTCATCTTCGATGACCAGACCCACACGTGCCTCACTCATAGAGCCCCCTCAGTGCCAACGTCTGAAGTATAGCTGGCTGCGGATATCCTGCTGGTATGGCCCAGCACACCCCCACGTCCGCGTCCTCCGCGCCATGAGCAACCCCACTGCCTGGTCCTCCGGACACTTGCGTTTTTTCAAACGGCCCTTCCATGAATACCGGCTGACGGACCGGGTGGCGCTGAGCCAGATGCCGTTGTTCGTGACCACCATCCTGACGGCAATCCTGGTGTGGGCCTTCTTCCCGGAAACCATGAACAATTCCCTGTTCGTCACATTCCTCGTGACGCAGTTGGCGATCATGGCCCTGTGCTACCTCATTCCCTGGGAGCGGCTGCCGTACACGAGCTTCCTGGCCATCCCCCTGTTGGACTTCATCTCCATCGGTGCAGGCAGGGAAGGCGGCCAGGAAAGCCTCACGGGAATCAGCCTGCTGGCTGTTTTTCCGGTCATCTGGCTTTGCGCGTCCGGGTACTACCCGCGGGCGGCCCTGTGGTTCTCCTTCCTGGGACCGCTGGCCATCATCTGGGTGCCCCTGCTCCTGAAGGGCAACTCCACTCCCCAGGACTTTGCGCGGTCGCTGCTGCTGCCCGTCATGATGCTGGGCATCGGTGTGTCAGTGAGCGTCCTGACCCTGAGCATGATGCGCCAGCAGAAGCAGCTTGAGGAAAAGGACGAGCAGCTGCGGGCCAGCCTCCGCACCAGCAAGCGCCAGGAGTCGCTGCTTAACACGGTGCTGGACACGGTGCACCTCGGGGTCTTGGCTGTTGATGCCGACGGCCATGACGTCCTCATGAACCGGAAGCAGCGGGCCAACCACGAACTGGCCCGGCCCAAGGACATTGCGGACCCCAACGAATCGCAGTTGCTGGTCTACGGGCCGGACCGGAAAACGTTGATCCCCGTTCAGGAGCGTCCGGTCCGCCGCGCCGTCCTGGGGGAAACCTTCACCGATTACCTGGTGTGGCTCGGTGACGGGAAGGACCAGCGGGCACTGGTGACCACGGCACGGGCCATGAAGGACTCCGACGGCAACTTCACCGGCTCGGTGATCGTCTTCAGCGACGTGACGGACCTGGTGAATGCACTCACCGCCAAGGATGACTTCGTCTCCAGCGTTTCCCACGAATTCCGTACCCCGCTGACGTCCATCCTGGGCTACGTGGAGATCCTGCTGGCCGATGAACTGGATGAGCCGCAACGCGACATGCTGGAGATCATTCGCCGGAATTCCGAGCGGCTCCTGACTTTGGTGTCTGACCTGCTGTCCAGCCGGAACGGCCAACTGATTGTCTCGCCGGACGCTGTGGATGTTGCCGACCTGGTGCGCAGCAGCGTGTCCTCGGCCATGCCCCGCGCAGCCGCCGCCGGCATTGAACTGCGCGCGGAAACCCCGGAGCGGCTGGAGGCCCGCGTGGACAGCGCCCGGATCTCCCAGGTCCTGGACAACCTGGTGTCCAACGCCATCAAATACTCACCGGACGGCGGCGAGGTGGTGGTTTCGCTGGCCCAGGAAGACGGGCACCTGGCCTGCCGGGTCACGGACACCGGGATGGGCATGAGCCCGGAGGACGCCTCCGAGGTGTTCGCCAAGTTCTTCCGCACCAGCAACGTCCGGCGCACGGCCATTCCGGGCGTGGGGCTGGGGCTGCCCATCAGCAAGGCGATCGTGGAGGCACACGGCGGAACCATCGGCGTCGACAGCATGCTGGGCCAGGGGACCACCTTTACGTTCCGGGTGCCGGTCTAAATTTCGACAGGCTCAATCTCCGGCTGTCCGGAGCACCTCGCCCCAGGACTGAGAGGCAAGTTCCTTGATCGAGGCCAGGATGGCCGACGGCGGCTGGCTGAGGTCCAAGGGGAACTCCACAATGTCAATGTCGGTGTTCAGGATCCGGCGGAGTTTCATTTCGCCCCTGCCCGCGTAGACGAGCCAGGCGGTGGGTACAGCCAGCGCGGTGCAGTGGGCCAGCATTTGGTAGTGGTCGGCGGTCAGGGAAGCGCCGGAATCCGATGCCGCACGGTACTTGGCGTTGTAGGCCACCACCGGGCGGCCGCCGAGCATGTGGACCGCATCCGGGCGCACGGACAGGCGGTCGGAATCGCGCACCGCCTCGCTGAGGAGTGCGTTGTACCGCAACCGCAGCTCCCCTGGATATGAAGCCATGGCGCTGCGCAGTGCGGTGCCCACGAAATCCTCGAAAACCTGCGCCATGTCCACCACGAATGAGGCCGTCTGCTGCTTGCCCTCGCCCGCTTCCGCGGATGCGTTGCGCAGGACCAGCTCAGCCAGGCGCAGTACTGCGTGATAGCGCAGGTTCATCCTGGTGGGCTTCCACGGCGGCACCGGCGCGCCGGCTGGAAGGCGCGTGACGGCGTCGAGCTTTCCCTTCAGCTGGCGCAACCGGCCCAGCACCTCGGACCGGACCCCCGGCACCTGCCCCATCCGTTCCAGGGCGGCGCGCAGGATCCGGTTTTCGGCAATGTCCTCGGTGAACTCGTCGTAGGAGACCTCCAGCGGAACCAGCATGCCGGGACGGCGGGAAATCTGGTCCGAAATCCGGATCCGCCCCTTGACGGTCCGCAGCGACTCATCCACGGTGAGGTAGCCCTGCAGGACGCCGCGGCCCAGGGCCCGCTCGGCCAACTGGGCCAGGGACTCAGCCAGCGCACTCCACAGGTCCCGGTCTTCGTCAGCGGCCACCAGGTCCGGCCGGAACCCCTGCTCCCCCGCGTAACTAAGCAGGAACAGGAGCCGGCTGAGGCCCAGCCGGTCCTTGGGCCGGACGTCAAGCTGGACCGTGGCTGTACGCACCGAACCCACCTTGCCCACCGGCTCGATCCGGTACAGCCCCAGCCCCATGGGGGACGCCTTGGCCAGCCCGCTCGAGTTCAGGAAGGAAGCAGTTGGCGCGTCCAGCCGTTCCACCAGGCCGCCGGACAGCTCATCCAGGACCAGGTGCCGCACGGACGCACGGGGGTCAGCGCGCTGCAATGCGTCCCAGCAGCTGGTCCAGCCCGAACCGCTCCTCCAGCTGAGCCCGCGTCAGCTGGCCGTGGTAGTGCTCCTCCAGCAGCGGCATGAGCTCGTACTTCCAGATCCTGCGCAGCCCCGCCGGGGTCTGGGCGGCCGGCTTCATGAAGTAGGACGGCCCGATCATCAGGTCCCGGTCCCACTCATCGATGGCCCCGTTCAGCGCGTCCAGCAGCAGCGCCGGGGTGGCGTCCAGCTGCCTGGCCTGCAGGAACCGGAGCAGGGAGCCCTTGACCGGCTCCGTCTGCGGGTGCAGCTCAATGAAGGAGAAACGCCGGCGGATGGCCGCGTCCATCATGGCGATGGACCGGTCCGCGGTGTTCATGGTGCCGATGATGTAGAGGTTGTCCGGCAGGGTGAACGGCTCGTTGGGGCTGTACTGCAGGTAGATGCGGTCGTCGCGGTATTCCAGCAGGAAGTACAGCTCGCCGAAGACCTTGGCCAGGTTGGCGCGGTTCATCTCGTCGATGATCAGGAAGTACGGCTTCTTCTCGTTCCCGGGTTTGGCGGCCTCTTCGGCAAGCCGGCGCAGCGGTCCGGCCACCAGCTTGAAGGACACCTGGCCCTCATCCGTCTTGTCCGGCCGGTAGCCCTCGAAAAAGTCCTCGTAGGCGTAGGACGGGTGGAACTGGACCAGCTTGACGCGCTCGTCAGTGGTGTCGTCCGCCAGTTCCGCGGCGAGGTGCTTGGCCAGGTAGGTCTTTCCGGTGCCGGGAGGGCCGTACAGGACCAGCTGGCGGTTCTCCTCCAGCAGGTCGGCGATCTCCTGGAGGGGTTCCAGTTCCATGTGCAGCGACGCCGCGAATTCCTGCGTCAGCGGGCGGAAGCCCTCCTGCACAGGAAGCACGACGGCGGCACCGTCAGTATCGCCGTCGGGCTCGGTTTCCGCCTCGGCAGGCAGCAGCGCCTGCAGCGCCTGGACCACCCGGGTCACGTCCACCACGATGCCGGGGGTGGCGAGCTGGCGCTGGACGTGCCGGGGAAGGCTGGTGGCGGTGTGGCCGTCGTCGAACCAGCGCACCTTGCGGCGCAGGCGCCGGTTGTCATCGTTGTACTCGGGCTCCCCCAGCACGCCGCCCAGCCGCACGGTTCCGGCGTGCTGGTAGAGCACCAGGTCCCCGGGCTTCATGACGGTCAGGAAGGCAAAAACCGCGGTCTTGGTGTCCTCGCGCTCCACATACCCAAGATGCTTGTAGTCCTCGTCCACGGCGTGCTGCACCAGGCCGGCGGTCACGCCGGGGTCAAGCGTGCGGAGATGTTCGACGTCGAGGGTCACCTTTTCCTCGCCGTGCCAGGCGCTGAGCAGCTCGGCGTGGTCGCTGTGCGTCCGGAGCAGCCAGGCGCGCCGGCCGGGGTCGCCCACTTTGCGCCACTGGCTGACCAGCTGGCGGGAGTACCAGTCGATCCGCTGGCCCGCCTGCTCGTCCAGGTGCAGCCGGATGCGGTGGATGTCCGCGGTGATGTCCTCTTCCCCGTCGCCTTTCGCCCCGCCCACGAGCGAGGCGAAAGCGTCGCGGATCTCCTGCCGCTCCACGTCCGCCACCACGGGCTCGAAGTAGCTGGGCCACGCCAGGAATTCGATGCTGCGGCGGATGGCGGGCTGGTCATCGGGGGTGGATGCCGCCAGGCGGTGGAACTGCAAGGGGTCCTTGATGGCCGCCTGCACGACGGCCGCTGGCCGCTGGGCGACGTTCCGGACGAACCGGCACAGCCACTTGAGGTGGTCCCAGATGGTCCAGTTGAATTCGGCGGTCCGGTCCCGGATGACGCCGTGGTCAGTCATCCCCGCGTACAGCTCCTCGGGAAGCTCCAGCGGCGGCTCCAGCCAGCCGGCGGCCTCCGCCACGCGGGCGCGCTTGACCTTCAGGGACTTCACCTCGTGAGCCAGCGGAAGTGACTGCAGGAAGAGCAGCTCCACGGCCAGCTGCTTGGCGCCGCGGGTGGCACCCTCCAGGTTTTCCCGGAGGTTGGTCATCATGGGCGCCTTGGGGTCCGCGATGCCACGATCCAGCCGGTCCAGCAACTCCGCTGCCGCCGGAACCGACCACGTCCTGGTCCGGCCATCCAAGGGCGAGGCCTTGCCCTGAAGGCCCGGACCCAACACGAACCACGCAGCGTCCTCAATCTCCTTGGAGATGCCGAGGGCACGGGTCATGGCAACAGTGGCAGTGGGGGTCATGCCCCCAAATTTACAGGGTCAAGCTGGGCGGCCGCTCCAAGCCGCCCGGCCGCCCTCCCGCCAGGCGGTGCTACTTGCCAGTGGCGGTATGCTTCCGGCCGAAGATGAAGTACCCCATGGGCCCAATGAAGTTAACGAAGGACGCCGCCCGCCATGCAGCCTTGGGCCCATTGATGAGCTCTGCCGGCCGCCTCGAAATATCCCGCTGCGCGGCAACCAGCAGTGACAGCTGCACGAACGCCGTCACAATGGTGCCCACCTTGGCGGAGGGTGACATTTCCTTCCAGGTCTTCTCCTTCCGGGCCGTACGGTTCTTGTTGCTGGCCATGAGGGCTTCCTTTCGCTGTAAAACGTGGTTCCAGTCCAGTGCGTCCCGCGCAGTCCTGTCCAGAGTCTTAGTGCCTGCAGGGGTCCTGCGTGTACGGGTCTCAGTGCCGGTACGGGGCCATCCGGTCTTTTTGTTCCTGGGTGAGCCGCTGCACGCGGCCCGTCGCTGCATCCACGAAGGCCAGATGACTGCTCGCCTTCACGCAGTCCTCCCGGGTGACGGGATCCTGGAGCAGGTAGTGGATGTCAAAGCTGGCACCTTTAACGGCACCGATCCAAAGCTGAACCACCGCCGGAACGTTGCGATACTCCAGTGTCCGGACGTAGCGGATCTTGTGGTCCACCACCAGGGCAAGGGTGCCGTCCGGGACATCATTGAACAGGGAGACCGGGGGCTCAACGCCGGGAAAGCCCGTGCCCTGCGGCGGCCCGAAGGCTGCGATCCTGGCCTCCTCCAGCATCCTCACGATCTGCACGTTGTTGATGTGGCCGTAGGCGTCCATGTCGCCCCAGCGCATCGGGACCAGGACCTCGATGCGCTGGCCACCGTGCGCGCTCAGCTGTGCACCGCCGTCGAACCATCAACCGGCACTTCCCCGGCGTCCGCACCCGCGAACTGCGACATGTAGAGCCGGTAGTAGGCGCCTTCGGCTGCCAGCAGAACCTTGTGATTGCCCTGCTCCACGATCTTGCCGTTCTCCATAACCAGGATCGTATCGGCATCACGGATGGTGGAGAGCCGGTGCGCGATGACGAAGCTGGTCCGGTCCGAGCGCAGCGCCGCCATGGCCTTCTGCAACAGGAGCTCGGTGCGGGTATCCACGGAGCTGGTGGCCTCATCCAGGATCAACAGCGACGGGTTCGCCACGAAGGCACGGGCAATGGTGATCAGCTGTTTCTCGCCGGCGCTGACGTTGTTGCCTTCTTCGTCGATCACGGTGTCGTATCCATCCGGCAGGGCGCGCACAAACCGGTCCACGAACGTGGCCTTCGCCGCCGCCATGACCTGCTCTTCTGTGGCTTGGAGGTTGCCGTAGCGGATGTTGTCGTAGATGGAGCCGCCGAACAGCCAGGCATCCTGGAGCACCATGCCCACCTTGGACCGTAGCTCGGACCGGCTGAGGTGGGTGATGTCCACGCCGTCCAGCATGATGGAGCCGGAGTTGAGCTCGTAGAAGCGCATCACCAGGTTGACCAGGGTGGTCTTGCCCGCGCCGGTAGGGCCGACGATGGCTACCGTGTGCCCCGGTTCAGCCGTGAAGGACAGATTCTCGATGAGCGGCTTGTCCGTGGTGTAGCTGAACGTAACGTCCCGGAAGTCCACGTGCCCGTCGGTCTTGGCCGGCAGGTGATCGGAGGCGGTCTCGGCATCCTGCTCATCGGCGTCGAGGAATTCAAACACCCGCTCGGAAGAGGCCACGCCGGACTGGAGCATGTTGGCCATGCCCGCCATCTGCCCCAGCGGCTGGGTGAACTCGCGGGAGTACTGGATGAACGCCGTCGCGTCACCCAGGGACATCGAGCCAGACGCCACCCGCAGCCCGCCCACCACGGCGATGCCCACATAGCTGAGGTAGGAAACGAACTGCATGACCGGGAAGATCATGCCTGAGACGAACTGGGCCCCGAAGCTGGCCTTGTAAAGGGCCTCGTTCCGCTCTTCAAAGCGTTCCAGCATGTCGGCGTCACGGCCGAAGACCCGGACCAGGTCGTGACCGGAAAAGGACTCTTCAATCTGGCCGTTCAGCTCACCCGTGTTCTTCCATTGGGCGGCAAAGAGCTTCTGGCTGCGCGAACCAATCAGCCCGGCGGCAACACCCGACAGCGGAAGCGCGATCAGGGCGATCAAGGCGAGCTGCCACGACACGATGAACATCATGATGACAATGCCGATGACCGTCAGGAGGGAGCTGATCAGCTGCGCGAAGGCCTGCTGCAACGCCTGCTGGACGTTGTCGACGTCGTTCGTCACCCGGGACAGCACGTCGCCGCGCTGGCGGGTGTCGAAGTAGTTCAGCGGGAGCCGGTTCAGCTTCTTTTCGGTATCGTCACGAAGCCTGCGGATCACCTTCATCACGATGCGGTTCAGCACGTAGCCCTGCAGCCACAGGAAGATGTTGGCCACAAAGTACATCAGCAGCACGATCGCGATGAGGACTGACAACTTTTGGAAGTTGATTCCGGTGCCCGGCACCAGTTCCATTTTCGCGATCATGTCCGCGAAGTTGTCCTGGCCCTGCTGGCGCAGTCCTTCAACGAACTGTTCCTTGCTGACCCCGGCGGGCAGTTGTTTGCCCACCACGCCGCCGAAGATCACGTCCATGGCCTGGCCCAGGATCTTGGGGGCGATGACGTTCAGGACCACGGAAACGACCACCAGGCCCACCACCGCGTAGATGCCCAGTGCTTCAGGTTTTAGGAGCCCCATCAATCGCTTGGCTGAAGGCCAGAAGTGCTCAGCCTTCTTGGCCGGCATTCCGCCGAACATATCGCCGTCAGCCTCGGATGGCTTGAATTCCTCCTCGAAGAATTCGTCGTCCTCCAAGAGGCTTTCCGGGGTTGCCGCTGTGCCCGGGGATACTTCCGCGCCCTGGTTCCCGGCCAGTGTCGAGTCCTTCTTGGCGCCGCTCATGCCATTTCCTCCACACTCAGCTGGGATTCAACGATTTCCTGGTAAGTGGGCGAGGTTTCCAGGAGTTCCTGGTGCGTTCCCCGGTCAACGATCCTGCCGTTGTCCAGGACGAGGATTTGGTCGGCATCGGTGATGGTGGTGATGCGCTGGGCCACGATGATCACAGTGGCATCGGCGGTGGTCCGTTTAAGCGCGGCGCGGAGCCTGGCATCCGTGGCCACGTCCAAGGCCGAAAAGGAGTCGTCAAAGAGGAACACCTTGGGCTTGGTGACCAGGGCGCGGGCGATGCACAGCCGCTGCCGCTGGCCGCCCGAAACGTTGGTGCCGCCCTGGGCGATACGGGAGTTCAGGCCGTTCTTTTTAGCCCGGACAAAGTCCTCGCCCTGGGCGATGTGCAGCGCATCCCACAACTCCTGGTCCGTGGCTTCGGTCCTGCCGAAACGCAGGTTGTGCTCAATGGTGCCAGAGAAGAGATACGGCCGCTGCGGGACCAGGGCAACGCGTTTGGTGATCTCGGCCCGGTCCAGGTTGTTGACAGAGACGCCGTCCAGCAGGACCTCACCCTCGGCGATGTCGTACAGGCGTGGCAGCAGGGACAGCAGGGAGGTCTTGCCTGCACCGGTGGACCCGATGATGGCCACGGTCTCGCCCGGCTTGGCAGTGAAGCTGATGTTGCTCAGCACCGGCGATTCGGCACCGGGGTAGGCAAAGGTGACGTTCCGGTATTCCACCACACCCGCGAGGGTGGCGGGTGTAACGGGACGTTCAGGATCGTGGATTGAGGGTTCGACGTCGAGCACTTCACCGATGCGGTCCGCGCAAACCGAGGCGCGCGGGATCATCATGGCCATGAAGGTGCCCATCATGACGGCCATCAGGATCTGCAGCAGGTACTGCAGGAAGGCGGTCAGCGACCCCACCTGCATGGCGCCGGCGTCCACCCGCTGCCCGCCAAACCAGAGCACGGCGGCGGTGGACAGGTGCAGGATCATGCCGATGGCAGGGAACATCAGCACAAAAAGGGCGCCGATCTTCAGGGAAACATCGGTCAGGTCCTTGTTGGCCACACCGAAGCGCCCGGTTTCGAAGGGTTCGCGGACAAACGCGCGGACCACCCGGATGCCGATAATCTGCTCGCGCAGGACGGCATTGATGCGGTCAATCTTCTTCTGCATTGCGCGGAACAGGGGCATCAGCCGCGCTACCAAGTAGCCCACCACCACCAGCAGCACCGGCACGGACACCCACACCAGCCAGGACAGGCTGAGATCCTCACGGAGGGCCATGATGATGCCGCCGATGCACATGATGGGCGTGGCCACCATGAAGTTCAGGCCCATCAGCACCAGCATCTGGACCTGCTGGACGTCATTCGTGCCCCGGGTGATGAGCGTGGGGGCGCCGAAGGTGTTCACGTCCTTGGCGGAGAAACTGGTGACCTTGCGGAACACGCCGCGGCGGAGGTCCCGGCCCACCGCCATGGCAGTTTTAGAGCCGTAGTACACCCCTGCAATGGCGGTGCCCACCTGGACGAAGGCAACCAGCAGCATCACGCCGCCGGTGCGCCAGATGAAATCGGTGTCTCCGCGCGCCACGCCTTCATCGATGATTTGGGCATTCAGGCTGGGCAGGTACAGCGCCGCGATGGTGGATGCGAGCTGGAAAATGACGACAGCCGCGATGTGCGGCAAATACGGTTTGGAGTAGCGCCGTATGAGGGTGAGGAGCATGGACTCAACTCTAGTAATGCCCACCGACAATTGGTCCCCCTGACGCATTTTTCCCGCCGGAACCTATTGCTGGACAGTGGGGGGACACTGGTGCGAAACACGGGACCCCGGCATGCAGGAAAGCCGCAGCCCGCACGCGGAACGATCTCCGGGTGCGGGCTGCGGCTTTTGGTATTTCCGTCCAGGGCTTACCGTCCCGGCGACGGCTCCGAACCATCGGCGGCCGGCGGGGCTGCCGCGCTGTGCTTGCCGTGGCCGGCCAGGTACAGCGCAGCTGCTGCCTGGACCTTGCGTTCTTTCAGCAGCTTGCGCTGAAGCCTGCTGAGCTCTGCCGCAGTGGCTGCCTGTTTGGCAGCCACCTCCTGCTGGGAGCGCAACTGTTCCTGGATATCCAGGACCAAGGTGCCCAGTTCGGCCTGCTGGCGGGCCAGCAGGTGCTGGGTGTCCTGCAGCTTCTGCAGGGTGGCGGCTGCGCTGGAAATCGCGTTGGCAGCCTTGTCCACGTTGTCAACGGACCGCAGGTCCAGCTCTTCGGAGCGGAAGCTCCGTGCGAAGGCTTCCTCGAAGTCATCCGTGGCAACCCTGCCGGACGCTGCTGCGGCAGCGGCAGCACCGCCGTCGTACATCTTTGCCGGTGCTGCGGCCGCATGCGCAGCGCTCCGGGCGGTCATGGCACCGGCGGGAACGTCCCCGTCCGACGTAGGGCCGGAGACCATGGGCAACTGGCCGGTCATGGCGGTCATGCCCGCTTCACCGGCGGCGTTGGCCTGCAGCGTGGCCTCGGGGGTGATGTCAACAGTCTTGCGCAGCGGCACTTCCTTGATGAAGATCACGGCGATGAGGGCCACCGCGCTGACGATGGCGGAGATCATGAAGATGCCGGCCGTGGCGTCACCGTAGGCGGCGCGCATGACGTCGGCAATCGGCGCGGGCAGGTCCTTGAGGTCCAGCGTGGCACCGCTGTTTCCGCCGGCCGGGATGCCCAGCTTTGCGAGTCCGTCGGTGGCCAGGTCCTTGACGTGGTTGGCCATGACGGCGCCCAGGACGGACACGCCGATGGCACCGCCCACTGAGCGGAAGAAGGCAACGGAAGCGCTGGCGGAACCGATGTCCTTAGCCTGGACGGTGTTCTGCACGGCGAGCACCAGGTTCTGCATCAGCATGCCCAACCCGATGCCGAAGATGCCGGTGTAAAGGCCGGTCAGCCAGAGTTCGGTGGTGTGGTCCATGGTGCCGGCGAGCGCCAGGCCGCCGATCAGCAGGATGGTGCCGCCGATCAGGAAGCGCTTCCACTTGCCGTAGCGGCTGATCAGCTGGCCGGAGACCACCGAACCGATGAGGTTGCCGGCGATCATGGGCAGGGTCAGCAGGCCGGCCTCGGTGGGCGTGGCGCCGCGGGCCACCTGGTAGTACTGGCCCAGGAAGGTGGAGGAACCGAACATGGCAACGCCAACAGCCACGGATGCAACGATGGCAAGGGCGGTGGTGCGGTCGGAGATGATCTTCAGCGGGATGATCGGCGCAGACACCTTTGACTCAACCAGCACCAGCAGTGCCAGCAGAAGCACGCCGCCGCCCACCATGACGGCGGACTGCCAAGACCACCAGTCGTAGTAGTCGGCCTTGCCGGCGAACGAAACCCAGATCAGGAGCAGGCTGACGCCGGAGGTGAGCAGGATGGCACCGAGCCAGTCAATCTTGGCAGGGCGCTTGACGTGCGGGATCTTCAGCGTGACCTGGAGCAGGATCAGGGCGACGACGGCCAGCGGCACGCAGACGAAGAAGGTCCAGCGCCAGCCGAGCGAGCTGTCCACGATGAAGCCACCGAGCAGCGGACCGCCGGCGGTACCGACAGCCATGACGGCACCCATGTAGCCGGAGTATTTGCCGCGTTCGCGCGGCGGGATGATGGAGCCAATGATTGCCTGCGCCAGGGCGGTGAGGCCACCCATGGCGATGCCCTGGATCACGCGGGCGGTGAGCAGGAACGGGATGTTTTCCGAGAAGCCTGCCATGACCGAGCCGGCAACGAAGATTACGATGCTCAGCTGGACCAGGACTTTCTTGTCGAAGAGGTCGGCGAGCTTGCCCCAGATGGGGGTGGTGGCTGCGTTGGCCAGCAGCGCGGCCGTGATGACCCACGCGAAGTCCGTCTGGGTGCCCTTGAGCTCGGACATGATGGTGGGCAGCGCATTGGCAACGATGGTGCTGCTGAGGATGGCGGTGAAGAAGGCGGCAAGGAGGCCGGTGAGGGCCTCCATGATCTGCCGGTGGTTCATGGGCGCGCCCGGTTCGTGGCGCTTGGATTGCCGCGATTCCTGTTTAGCGGAGCGTTGGCGCTGGCGCTCCTGCTCCTGGTCCGCGGCGGCGGTGACGTTGGCCATTTATTGGACTCCTGCGTGTTCGTTGGTGGTTCCGGCCGCCCTTGCCCGGATGGAATTCTTCAGGGATGCGGTGAGCTTGCTCAGCATCGCGGCTGTTGCAACGGCGTCGTCCTCGTTCCAGTCGGCGAGGTAGGCCTGCAGCGTTTCCGCCCGGTGCCGCACGAGCTCTGCGAGCTTTGCCTTCCCGCGCGGAGAAAGTGCCAGCAGTTGGGCCCGGCCATCGTCCGGGTCCGGGGTGCGGACCACCAGGCCCGCGTCCGCCAGCTCGGCCACGTGCCGGCTGAGCACCGGGGGGCTGACCCCCAGGCGCTCGGCCAGGTGCGCGGCGCGGGTCTCCCCTTCGCCAATGAACTTGAGCACGCCTTGGAGGGCGATGCCGGTGTCCTGGCCCTTGATGTTGATCATGGTGACGCAGCGCAGTGCGCGCTGGAGGTCATAGATGTTGCTGACCAGGTCGGCTGCAGTGGCCGGTGCGACAGACATGATGCTCCCTAAAGAATTAGTTGCTGCAAGCAACTGTATCAGGAAAAGGTTGCTTAGGGAAACGAAGTTGTTGCGCTGGTCCATAAACGCCCACGCTCCCCCGCTTCAGCCGGACGGTGTCCGGCAAGCGAGGGAGCGTGCGGGTGAAGGCCGCGTCAGGGGGCTAAGTGGGTGGGGCCGAACATCTTCAGGAGGGTTTCAACCACGACGACGTTGGGCCCGTCCGCAGCGAATCCCGCCTTGAGCGCGTCCCCCACATCCCCGGGGTCAACCCTGCTGGCGGGGACGCCAAACGCTTCGGCGAGCTTGACGAAGTCCGGGCCCGCGAGCTCGGTGGCGGTTGCCGTGCCAAATGCACCCACCATGTACTCGCGCAGGATGCCGTAGCCGCCGTCGTCCACAATCAGCCAGGTGACCGGCACGTTGTGCTGCTTCGCCGTGGCCAGTTCGGCGATGGAATACATCGAGGAGCCGTCGCCGGAGACGGCCAGGACTCGTCCCGGTTTGCCCGTGGTTTCCAGACCCACGGCCGCACCGATGGCACCGGGAAACGCGAAGCCCAGGCCGCCAGCGCCCTGGGCAGAATGGAACTGCCCCTGCCGCGCGTCCCAGCAGGACCAGCCCCAGTACGCCGCGATGGTCATGTCCCAGAACGTCTGCATGTCCGCCGGCACGGCCTCACGGATGTCGGCCATGAACGTCAGCTCCTTGCCCAGGTCCTGGGATTCCAGCCGGGCACGGACCTTGGCGAGTGAGTCCTTGACCAGCTCTCCCGGGGTGCTGCCGTGCCAGTCGGGCCCGGGTCCAACAGGCCTACCCAGGGCGGCATCCAGCGCGGCCAGTGCCTGGCCGGCGTCGGCGCGGATCCCCAAACCTGGCCGGTTGGACTCCAGGACCCGGGGCTCGGCGTCGATCTGGATGATCCTGCCACGCGGTTCAAAGGTGAAGTAGTTGGAGGTGACCTCGCCCAGGGACGACCCGATCACCACCAGGACGTCCGCATCCTCGAGCAGGTCGGTCATGTAGCGGTCCTCGATCCAGGACTGCAGGGAGAGTTCGTGGTTCCAGGGGAACGCTCCGTTGCCGCCCGGAGTGCAGATCACGGGTGCGCGCAGCTTTTCCGCAATCGAGAGCAGCGGTTTCTCCGCCTTGCCGCGGCGGGTTCCGCCGCCGGCGATGATGGCCGGGCGCTTGGCTGCTTCCAGCCACTTCACGGCCTCCCGCACCAGTTCGATCCGCGGCGGGTTGTCCGCTGCCTCGGCCAGGGCGTCCTCCACGGGCGGGACCATAATCGGGTCAAGCAGCACGTTTTGCGGAATTTCCAGCCACACCGGGCCCTGCGGCGAGGAGATGGCCTCGGTCCACGCATCCTGGATTGCGGACGGGATGCCCGAGGCGTGCTGGATCAGACGCTGGCTCTTGGTGACGTTCGCCGCGGACGCCTTCTGGTCATCAAGCTGGTGCAGCATGCCCTTGCGCCTGGCGCCCAGGCCCTCCAGCGGAATCTGGCTGGCCACCACCACCATGGGCACACCCGTGGCGTATGCCTCCTGAAGGCCGGCCAGGGACGTCAGCGCGCCGGGGCCGGTGGACAGGAAAAGGACACCCACCTCGCCGGTGGCGCGGGAGTACCCGTCCGCTGCAAAGGCGCTGTTGTTCTCCACCCGGGACGAGACGAAGTTAAGGTTGCCGCGGCCCATGGCGTCGAACAGTCCCAGGGCATGCTGGCCCGGGATGCCGAACACGGTCTTCGCGCCAAGTGCTTCGAGGGTTTCGACCACGAGGTCCCCGCCGTTGCGGACGCTGCTTGTTTGCGCCCGGACGGGCGCGTCCACTGCGGTCATGGCCTACTCCTTGGTGGCGGCATAGAAACCTGCGGGGCGGCGGAGTTTCTGGCCCAGGGCCTGTGCCTGGTAGCCGGTTTCCGCTCCAAAGCGGTTTCCGGTCATGGCATTGTCAGCCATGAGGGTCACGAGTTCGTATGCGACATGGCTGGCGGCAACGCCGGTGATTTCGGCGTGGTCGTAAGCGGGAGCCACCTCAACGACGTCGGCGCCCACCAGGTTCATGCCGCGGAAGCCCCGGATGATCTCGAGGAGTTCGCGGCTGGTGATGCCGCCGGCCTCGGGGGTTCCGGTGCCCGGTGCGTGTGCCGGATCCAGGACGTCGATGTCCACGGAGATGTACAGCGGGCGGTTGCCAATCCGGTCGCGGACCTTGGCTACGGTTTCCAGCACGCCCTGGTAGTAGACGTCCGCGGAGGTGACGATGCCGAACCCAAAGCGATGGTCGTCGTCGAGATCCTTCTTGCCGTACAGCGGGCCGCGGGTGCCGATGTGGCTGATGGCCTCGGTGTCCAGGATGCCCTCCTCTACGGCTCGGCGGAAGGGCGTGCCGTGGGTGTATTCGGCGCCGAAGTAGGTGTCCCAGGTGTCCAGGTGGGCATCGAAGTGGAGCATGGCGACGGGTCCGCCGGCGCGTTCGGCGGCGGCACGGAGCAGCGGCAGGGCGATGGTGTGGTCCCCGCCCAGGGTCAGCAGCTTGCTCCCGGCGGCCGTGAGGTCGAGGGCGTTCTGCTGGATGGTTTCGATGGCCTCGTGGATATTGAACGGGTTGACCGCCATATCCCCGGCGTCGGCCACCTGGATGTTTTCGAACGGGCTGACGTCCCAGGCAGGGTTGTAGGGGCGCAGCAGCCGGCTGGCCTCGCGGACATGGTTGGCGCCGAAGCGCGCTCCTGGCCGGTAGGAAACGCCTGAATCGAAGGGCACCCCCACCACGGTCACGTCAGCCTTGTCCACCCGATCAAGGCGGGGAAGGCGGGCATAGGTGGCAGCTCCGGCATAGCGGGGAATCCGGGAGGAATCGATGGGGCCAAGGTTGCCGTTGGCTTCAATGCGCAGCTCTTCCAATGGGGGCCTCTCCTTCGAGGAGTTGAGGGACTGATGTGACTGCCATCATACACCCCTGTTTTCCAATGAGCATCAGCTGTTTACTTGGCAGCGTTGGTCCCGTACCTTCCTGCCCAGTTACTCCCGATGCCCACCCTTGGCCCGAGTCTTATCCCCCGTAATTCCAGGACTTCGCGCCGCGAGGAAATGCGGGCTCGGCAGGCAACCGGGAAGGAGCGCACGCCAGAGCCCGAGGGCTTGTCCACATAGGGCGGCCGTGGGATTCCGCTACGGCGGCCGGGGAGATCAAATGGCGGCGTGGAAATTCTTGAGTATCTTCATAAGGCTGGCGGGGTTGCCCGGTCGGCCCAACTCCTTGAGGCCGGATTCTCCCGCCGGGACCTGTTGCATCTCAAGGACGTCGGTGCCACCCAACCCAGGCGCGGGGTCTTTGTGCTGCCGGGTGGCGACGAGGACTTTCGGGCTGCAATCGAGCACAATGGCCGGCTCAGCTGCGCGAGCGCTGCCTCCCATTACGGTCTCTGGCTAAGAAGACCACCAACGCGGCTTCATCTGGCCTGCAACCATGGTCATGGAACCGGCTTTGTCCGTCACCGCACCGTCAGATTCCAGGGGCAAGCCTGGGTGCCAGTTGCAGCGGTCGAGGACGTGGCACTGCATGCGCTGGGATGCCTTACCCCTCCGGCCTCCACCGCACTGGCAACGTCGGCCATCCGCCTGCACGGCGTGCCGCGGGAACTTTTGGCGGAGCAACTGCGCGCGGACCGCTCGGGCACGGCACTTCGGATGCTGCGGGAACTCGACCTGCGCGCCGAGTCTATCGTTGAGGTCGATGCGCAGCACCTGTTCCGCACGAACGGGATTTCCTACGAGGCACAAGTGTTTCTGCCGGGCATTGGGAGGGTGGATTTCCTGCTGGACGACTTCCTCATTGTTGAAATCGACGGCTTCGCATTCCATTCACAAAGGGCTGACATGATCCGGGACAGGGACCGGAATAATTCATCAACGGTCAAGGGCTTTGCCGTCCTGCGCTATATGCCGGAGCACATCTGGTTCAACCAACAGCAGGTGCTGGCTGACATCCGGGCAGTATTGGCGGACCGCCGCAGGCCGGCTTGCTGAGGTGTCCATTCCAGCCCAGTTACCCCGGCCCCTGGCCACGCGGCGGGGACAACCTCCCCGGAAACGGCGCCGGTCGCCGCAGGCCGCGGAAAGTAACCGGGGAGGAACGCACAGTTAGCGGCTGGCGGCCGGCACCAGGACCCAGAGCACCTCGACCGGCTTGTCCGTCGGGTTCACCCAGGTGTGGGGCTCGCGGCCCGGGAAGGTCACGGTGTCGCCGGTATCGAGGTGGTATTCCTCGTTGGTGAGGATCAGCGTGATGGACCCCTTGATGACGTGGAGCACATCTACATCGCAGTCCACAGCGTAGAGCTCGGACTCGCCCCGGCCGTGCGGCTCGATGACGGCCTGGATGATCTGGACCCGGCGTTCCGAACGTGCCGTCAGGAGCCGTTCCACGATGCCCTGGCCGCCGAGCGAGATGCGCGGGCCGTCATTCCGCCTGGTCAGATGTGTCTCCGGAGCCGCGAAAAGGTCACCGATGGAAATGGACAGCACCTGGCAGAGCGTCACCAGGGAGGCGACCGACGGAGAGGTCAGATCCCGCTCCACCCGGCTAAGGAACCCTTTGGTCAGCCCGGTGGCGTCGGCAACCTGCTCGATAGTGAGCCGCTGGGACTGCCGGGCGGCCCGGATCCTGGATCCTATGGCAACAGGGACATTGCTGGGCTCAACTGGCAGTGCCTTCATCTACGAACCTTTCACGGCCGGATGCCCGGCTCCACTCTCGAGCCATCCTAATCGGCGCCGCTTCCGTGACGCGGGAAGGCGATAAGCACGACGGCGGCACCTCCTTTCGCTTTTCGGCGAAAGGAGGTGCCGCGGTGGTAAGCCCTACTCCCCTGTGTCGCGTTCGTCGTCATCCAGCGGGACCTCACGGTCCTCGGCGTCGATGACTACCGGTGCCGGCTGGACCACCGGCTCCTCCTGGTCGAGGAACTCATCCTCCGTGTCCCAGTCCGCATCGTCTACCGGTGCATCCTCGGCGTAATCGTAGGCGGGGTCCGCTTCTACGGCGTCCAGGTGCGGCATGTCCGGGTGCTGTCCGGTGGTGCTCATGATTCAACCTCCGTATATTCGCCTGACGTGCTCTTTCAGGGAGGGCGCAGCCTGCGCCACACCCTCATCACAGCACCGGCCGGGCAGACGGGTCAATAGCCGCGGCGGTCCCTGGAACAACGCACAATCACGGCGGTAAGACCCCCGGCTTTAAGGCAAACCGAAACTTCCCAGCGAGGTTTGCCAGCCAAAAAACCGCTCAAATCCGCAGTACGCTGGCAGGGCAAAGGCGCGAAAACATGCCCTTTCCAGCCCAGGAGTACCCGTGTCGCAGCACGCCCCGTCCAGTTCCCATGCCATGCCCCCGGAGGCCGTCCACACCGTGCAAACCCAGCCCTCGCCGTCGAACATCAAGCGGTGGCGCCAGTACCTGGCCGATGAGCGCGCCGAAGCCGCCGTCTACCGGGACCTGGCCCAGAACCGCGAGGGCGAGGAACGGGCCATCCTCCTGGCCCTGGCGGAGGCCGAAGGCCGGCACGAGGCCCACTGGCTGGCCCTGCTCGGCGAGCATGCGGGCAAGCCAAAAAGGGCTTCCGCCCGGAGCCGCTTCGTCGGCTTCCTGGCCCGGCACTTCGGCTCGGTGTTTGTCCTTGCACTGGCCCAGCGCGCCGAGGGTCGCTCCCCCTACGCCAAGGACCCCAACGCCACCGCCGCCATGGCCGCTGATGAGCAGATCCATGAGGAGGTGGTGCGGGGCCTGGCCACCCGTGGGCGCAACCGCCTGGCCGGCACCTTCCGCGCCGCAGTCTTCGGCGCGAACGACGGCCTGGTCAGCAACCTCTCCCTGGTGATGGGCATGGCCGCGTCCGGCGTGGCCAGCAGCGTGGTGCTCCTCAGCGGCATCGCCGGCCTCCTGGCCGGCGCCATGTCCATGGGCGCGGGCGAATTCATTTCCGTCCGCTCCCAGCGCGAACTGCTGGCGGCCACCCGGCCCACGCAGGTCACGCTTGCGGCCGCACCCAAGCTCGACCTCGAACACAACGAACTGCTCCTGGTGTACCTGGCCCGCGGCATGTCCCGGGAAGCGGCGGAGCACCGGGTGGCCGAGCGCATGGGGCTGCTGCCCTGCGACTGCGATCCCAGCCTGTCCCTGCAGCCGGACCTGCCGGAGGAAGAGGACCAGCATGAGGCAGTGGGCACGGCTTGGGGCGCGGCGCTGTCCAGCTTCTGCTTCTTTGCCTCCGGCGCCATCGTCCCCATCCTGCCGTTCCTGTTCGGCCTCACCGGCGTCGCTGCCCTCGTGGTCGCAGGCGCCCTGGTGGGCATCGCGCTCCTGGCGACCGGTGCCGCCGTCGGCCTGCTGTCCGGCACTTCCCCGCTGACCCGCGGCCTGCGGCAGCTTGCCATCGGCCTGGGCGCGGCAGCCATCACGTACCTGCTGGGCCTGCTCTTCGGCACGGCCGTCGGCTAGCACCCGGCAACGTCAATTCGTGGAGGTCCTCCGGAGCGGTTCACCGTCCCCGGAGGACCTCCACTGCTTCATCCACCGTGTCCACCAGGTGGATGTAGTCCGCCATGGCCCGGCCGGCGGCAAGGCTGCGGAGCATGGGCCAGGCCGGGTACTCCTGCTCCCAGTGGCGCCGCCCCACCAGCACCATGGGGGCCACCTTTTCGCGGGCGCCGTAATAGTTTTCGCAGGCATCCTGGAAGATCTCCTGGACCGTTCCTGCGGCTCCCGGCAGGAAGACGATTCCGCCGTGGCACAGTTCCAGCAGGATGGCCTCGCGGATGGCGTTGGCGAAGTACTTGGCAATGTGGGTGGCGAAGTAGTTGGGCGGTTCGTGACCGTAGAACCAGGTGGGGATCCCCAGCGACGGAGTCCCGTCCGGATGGCGTTCGACGACGGCGGCTGCAGCACGTGCCCACGCCGACACCGAGGGCCGGAACCCCGGAACAGCGGCGAGCGTGGCCAGCGCTGCCTGCACGTCGCCGTCGGACGCCTGACTCAGGTACGCCCCGAGATTCGCCGCCTCCATGGCCCCGGGCCCGCCGCCGGTGGCCACCGAAAGGCCCCCGAGGGTCAGTAGCCGGCCCAGCCGCGCCGCCTCCGCAAACTCCAGGCTGCCGCGCGGCGCTGCGTGGCCGCCCATCACTCCGACGATGGACCGGCGGGGCCAGGCCGCGGACCGGGTCAGCTCATCCAGCGCGTCCCCGATCGCGTGGTCGTGCAGGGCGGAGGCCAGGGTTGCGTCCACCCGGTGCCGCTGGCCCGGCTGGATGCTCCAGTGGTAGATGCGGGCGTCCGGCAGTTCCTCGTAGGGGGACGTTGCCAGGCCCGCGTACAGTTCGGCGGGCGAATACAGCGAGGCCCGGTAGGGGTCGAAGGGGACGCCTTCAAGCCTCGGAAAGATCAAGGCACCACGGCTGCGGAGGCTGCCCTCCATGCCCTCGTCGAAGATGCAGCCCAGGAACATCGCGCCCTCGACGCTGACGCTGTTCAGGGCAGCCGCCCGGCCCCGCAGGTCAAGCGACTGCGCATGCCAGCCGTGCAGGTTGACGGCGCCGCCTGCCACCAACCGGTCGAAGCTGGCCAGGTCCTGGACTTCCAGGTTGCGGGGGCGTGGACCAAGGCTTCCGGCGAAATTCACGGCTGCTGCCCGGCGGTCCACGTCATGGGGCCAGCCTAGGCCACCAGACGCAAACGCGGGCTGGACCAGGCTTGTCCGAGCACAAACCGCCGGTCCCGGCTTGGCCGCCGGGCAGGGCCCTTCCGGCCATCAGCGGCCACGTTCCTTGACCCCGGGAAGCCGCCTGCTACGATCGAGGAAGAAAGTATGTCCTATCAAGAGAACATATAGCGGCAATGGGTCCGCCGGCACGTTGTCCGGACCGGATAGCTGCGCAGTTACCGAAGACGAGGGAACGCACCGTGGCGAACAACCTGGGACTCAACATTGACCGCTCTTCCCCCGTGCCCTTGTACCACCAGGTGGTCCAGGGCATCGAAGCGGCGATCTACAGCGGGGTGCTGGAGCCCGGCAGCCGGCTGGACAACGAGATCGACCTGGCCGCCCAGCTCAACCTGTCCCGGCCCACCATGCGCAAGGCCATGGATGAGCTGGTCCGCTCCGGCCTGCTGGTGCGCAAGCGGGGCGTCGGAACGCAGGTGGTTTCGAGCCAAGTGCGCCGGCCGCTGGAGCTTTCCAGCCTCTACGATGACCTCACCAACAACGGCAAGAAGCCCACCACCGAGGTCCTGAGCTTCTCGCATCTGGAGGCGGACGACGCCACCATCACCACGCTGCAACTTCCCGCAGGCTCGAAGGTGTACCACTTCACCCGGCTGCGGAAGGTGGGCGGCAAGCCCTTGGCCCTCATGGAGAACTGGGTGCGCGACGACATTGCCGAGATGGATGAGGCCATGCTGAAGGCCGAAGGCCTCTATTCGATCCTCCGCCGCGGAGGCGTGAACTTCCGGCTGGCCAACCAGCGCATCGGCGCCGTGAACGCCAACGATTACCAGGCTTCCATGCTGGACACCGCTGCCGGGTCAGCCTTGGTCACGATGGAACGTACCGCCGTTGACGATACCGGCCGCCGGGTTGAAACCGGCCACCACGTGTACCGCGCCGATTCCTACAGCTTCGAAATGACACTCGTACAGCGATAATCCAAGGAGCAACTCCATGAGCAACTGGGTCTACCCCCTGGGTACCGCCGCTGACGGCAAATGGGACGTTTCCATCGGAACCTCCGATTCCTCCCTGGCCGTGGACGGCTGGGCGCACACCGGACTGAAGGTGGCCACCCTGCCGGCGGGCGCCGCCGTCGAACTTCCCGCCGCAGACGAGGAACGGATCGTGGTGCCCCTCAACGGATCCTTCACCGTGACCGTGGACGGCCTGGACTACCCGCTGAAGGGCCGCCACTCGGTGTTTAAGGGCCCTACCGATGTGCTCTACTCCGGCACCGGGCGCGCCGTAAGCATCAGCTCAGCCGAGGGCGGCAGGGTGGCGGTGGCCACGGCACCGGCGCAGGCCTCCTACCCCACCCGGCTGGTGTCCGCCGCAGAAACCCCCGTGGAGTTGCGGGGCGCCGGAAACTGCTCCCGGCAGGTCCACAACTTCGGCACGCCCGCAGCACTCGAGGCCGACCGGTTCATCGTCTGCGAGGTCCTCACGCCCGCCGGGAACTGGTCCTCCTACCCTCCACACAAGCACGACGAGGAAAAAGACGGCGAAACCTCCCTCGAGGAGATCTACTACTTCGAGACGCAGGTATCGGCGGCCGGGGCGGCCCCAACCGATGCCGATGCCATCGGCTACCAGCGCGTGTACGCCTCAGACGAACGGCCCATCGACGTCTCCGCCGAGGTCCGTACCGGCGATGTTGTCCTTGTGCCCTACGGCTGGCACGGCCCCGCCATGGCCGCACCAGGGTACGACCTCTACTACCTGAACGTCATGGCGGGCCCGGGACCGGTGCGCGAATGGCTGATCAGCGACGACCCACACCACGGCTGGGTGCGGCAGACCTGGGAGAACCAAAACATCGATCCCCGGCTGCCATTCGGCGCCTGACCCGCACTGAGGGTGCGCACCTCCTCGGGTCCCGCCGCTTAGCGGCTGACCAGCTCCTCCGCCGCCTGGACCTGGCCCTCCGCGTGCTTTTCGCTCCGCTTGGCGCCAGCGGCGGCGAGTGCCATGACCCCCAGGCCCGCAAGCGTGATGGCCGCGCCGGCCCAGATGGGTGAGGTGTAGCCGAGCCCTGCTGTGATGGTGACGCCGCCCAGCCAGGCGCCCAGGGCGTTGCCCACGTTGAAGGCTCCGATGTTGGCGCCGGAGGCGAGTGTGGGCGCCCCCGAGGCGTACTTCATCACGCGCATCTGCAGGCCCGGCACGGTGGCAAAGCCGAAGCCTCCCATCAGGACCAGCGAGATGACCGTCAGGACAGGATTGGCGGCTGTCAGGGCGAACGCCACCAGGACCACGGTCAGCGCGGCGAGCACCACGAGGAGCGTCCTGTCCACGTTGCGGTCGGCGGCCTTACCGCCCAGGGTGTTGCCGGCGAAGAGGCCCACGCCGAAGACAATGAGCAGCCACGGCACGGTGGAGGCTCCGAACCCTGAGACTTCGGTGAGGGTGTAGGCGATGTAGGTGAACGCGCCGAACATGCCGCCGAACCCTAGGATGGTCACCAGGATGGACAGCCATACCTGCCCGGACCGGAAGGCACGGAGCTCTGAGCGGAGACTGCCGGCTTCTTCGGCATCACCGGCCGACTTGGGAACGAGCGCAAGGATGCCTGCGAGCGCGGCCACACCGATGACCGTGATGGCCCAAAAGGTGGCACGCCAGCCGGCGGCCTGGCCCAGCAGCGTCCCGAACGGCACGCCCAGGACGTTTGCTGCGGTAAGTCCCGTGAACATGAGCGCGATGGCTCCTGCCTTCTTGCTCGGCGGGACCATCCCGGCCGCCACTACGGCCCCGATCCCGAAGAAGGCGCCGTGCGAGAGGGCGGCTACAACGCGGCCCAGCATCATGGCCCAGTAGCCGTCCGCCGTGGCGGAGAGCAGGTTCCCGGCGATGAACAGGACCAGCAGGGCGGCCAGCACGGGTTTGCGCGGGAACCGTGTCACGGCGGCCGTCAGGCCCAGTGCCCCGACCACCACGGAGAGTGCGTAGCCGGAGATAAACCAGCCGGCCGACGCTTCACTCACCCTGAAGTCCGCCGCTACCTCCGGGAGGAGACCGGCGATGACGAATTCGGTGAGTCCAATGCCAAACCCGCCAAGGGCGAGTGCTATCAGGCCAACAGGCATGCGAATGCTCCTTTGAGCTGCGTGTGGTTGTTCCAAGGATGGGAGGCGCCTAAGATAGTTGCAGGCGCGGTATTTATTGTTGCACATGCAAATATACCGCGCAAGCAACTATCTCTGATTCGAGCTACGGATGGCCTCTTTGCGGAGCCGTTCTGTGAAGGAGCAAGCATGGGCATCAAGGACGACGCCGTCGAGGTGCGCGCCCAGGGGTGGCGCACCCTGGCGGCCCTGCACGGGCTAATTGAAGGCGAGCTGGAGCGCTCCCTCCAGGCAGAGTCGAAGCTCTCCGTGGTGGAATACACGGTCCTGGACGCCCTCAGCCGGCAGGACGGGTGGCACATGCGGATGCAGCAGCTGGCGCGCGCCACTGCGTTGAGCCCCAGCGCCACTACCCGCCTGGTGAATCGGCTGGAGGACCGCGGACTCCTGACCAGGATCCTGTGCGACGACGACCGCCGCGGCATCTATACCGAACTCACCGCCAGCGGAAGCAGCCTCCTCGTGGAAGCACGGCCGGTCCACGATGCCACGCTGGAGCGTGCCCTGGACGAGGCAACGTCCATCCCGGAGCTGGCACCGCTGGTGGATGCGCTGCCCAGGCTGCACGCACCGGCCTAAGACAACAAGGCCCCCTTGAGGATCCTCAAGGGGGCCTTGTTGCGTGAGGCCGGTCCGGTTAGGAAACCCTTGCCGCGGCCGCCTCAGCATTGCCGCCGGCCACGTTCTTGAAGTAGTGCTCCAGGTCTTCAAGGCTCTTGTCCTTGGTCTCGGGAACGTATTTCGCGGCGAAGGCAATGGCGCCCATGCCAAGGACTGCGAACACGAAGAACGTGTTGGAGATGCCGATGGCCGCCAGCAGCTGCGGGAACCCGAATCCGATCAGGAAGTTCACGATCCACAGCAGGAAGGCCGAAGCGCCAATGCCCAGGCCGCGGATCTTCAGTGGGAAGATCTCCGAGAGCATCAGCCAGGTCACCGGGGAGATGGCACCCTGCTGGAAGGCCAGGAACGTCACGGTAAGTGCCAGGATGACGAAGCCACGGGCGGAGCCTTCCGGCAGGATCAGGGAGAAGAAACCAATCAGCAGCAGCGCCGTGGTGGTTCCCACCTGTCCTGTGATCAGCATCCTGCGCCGCCCCACCTTGCCCAGCAGCCAGATGCCGACAAACGTGGCCAGCACCGAGATGACGCCGTTTGCGATGTTGGCCGTCAGGGCTGCTTCCCGGGCAAAACCGGACTGCGACAGGATCTGGGTTCCGTAGTACATGATCGAGTTGACGCCGGTGATTTGCTGGATCACCGCAAGGCCCAGGCCGACCACGAAGATCCGGCGCAGCCACGGGATGCCCAGGTCCTTCCAGGAGCCCATCTTGGACTTGTAGTCCTCCACCGCCATGGCTTTGACTTCTTCGAACTCCCTGCGTGCTTCCTCCTGCGAACGGATCCGCTGCAGCACGCTCAGCGTCTCGCCGAAGCTCCCAACGGAGGCCAGCCAGCGGGGGCTCTCCGGCATGAAGTTCATCCCGATCCACAGGACGATGGCCGGCAGGGTAGCGATGACCAGCATCCAGCGCCAGATGCCGTGGGACTCGCCGAACGAGTTGCCCAGGTAGGCGTTGAAGATGAAGGCGAGCAGCTGCCCGGTAACGATCATGAGCTCGTTCTGGGTGACAATCCGGCCGCGCCGGTTGCTCGGGGAAGCCTCGGCCAGGTACACAGGAACGGTTACCGACGCCCCGCCCACGGCGAGCCCCAGCACGAACCGGGCGGCGATCATCACTTCGGTGCTGGGCGCAAACGTGCAGCCCAGGGTGCCCATCAGGAAGATGACGGCGAGCACCATGATCATCCGACGCCGGCCGTTGCGGTCCGCCAGCCGTCCGCCAAACAGGGCGCCAAAGGCGGCACCGAACAGCAGGGATGAGGTGACCAGGCCTTCGGTCAGTGGAGTGAGGCCCAGGTCCTCCTGCATGTACGGCAGGGCGCCGTTGATCACGCCGGTGTCGTAGCCGAAGAGCAGGCCGCCGAACGTGGAGATGATGGTGACGGTCCGCAGGGCGCGCTTGTGGTTGCCGGGCTGCTTGACGGTTGCCTTCCGGGAAACACGCGAACTCATGCGCTGACCTTCTGGACGTACTGCTTCATGGTCTCCAGCTGGTAGCGGGAGACCTCATCGGCATGCTTGTTTTCGGCAAAGACGCTGGAGACCATCACAGTATTCTCCCGGTCCAGGAAGCCGATCTCCTTCAGGCCGCCGAAAAACTCGTCCCAGTTGACGTCGCCGTCGCCGATTTTCAGGTGCTGATGGACGCGGACCGGGTTGCCTGGCAGGTTGGTGATGTAGCGCAGCCCGCTGCCTCACGGACATCCTCGTCCGGGCCGGACCAGCGGAGCACCGGCAGCACGGACGCGATCTCGATTCCGGCGTCCTTGCAGGCCTTCTTTAGCCGGCCCACCAGCTCCTGTCCTACTTGTAGAGGTCGGGCTTTGCCGCCAGCTTCACTGCGACCTTTTCGCCGTTCTTCTGCGCCTCGACGCCTGCTTCGCAGCACGCTGCGGTGGCGTACCCGTCCCAGGCGGAGGGGCCGCCGATTTCGCCCTTAAGTGCCGCGTCCGCCCATGACTGGATTTCGACGTCGTACGCTGCCCCGAAACGCTCCTCGAAACCGGGGGTGACGTTGCCGCCCCAGCGGCCGGAACTGCGGGTGTAGGGTCCCCTGTCGCCGCCGATGCTGACGATGCCGTCCTCGAAGGAGGCCTGGGTGGCAACCTCGTAGCCGAACTTGGCGTTGACGTAGATTTCGACGTCCGCCAGGACGCCGGACTCAGTCTCGAGCAGGACGTGCTGGGGATCGTGCTGGCCGTTCGGGGCATTCCGGGTGGCCTTGCCCAGGCGAACCTGGACGCTGGTGATTTCTTCGCCGGTGAAGAACCGGATGGCGTCGAACTCGTGGACCACGGAATCGTTGATCAGCATCTCGTTGGTGAAGCCCTCGGGGGTGCTCGGGTTGCGGTGCTGGTGGTGGAGCATGAGCAGCTCGCCCAGTTCGTGGTCGCGGATGATCTTGCCCAGCGAGGCGTATTCGGCGTCGAAGCGGCGCATGAAGCCCACCTGGATGCGCTTGTGGCCCAGGGCCACCTCGGCCTGGACAATCTTCCAGGCGGATTCGGCGTCCGGGGTGAGCGGCTTTTCGCAGAGGATCGGGATGTCCTTGGCGATCGCCTTGAGCAGGGTGTCCTCGTGCAGGAAGCCGGGGGTGGCGATCAGGACGGCGTTGACGTCGCCGTTGTTGAGGGCTTCCTCGGCGTCAGCCAGCGCCACGGCGCCCGGAATGCCTTCGATGGCGGCCTGGGCGCGGGCAAGGTCGACGTCGACGACGGCGGCAACTTCGGCTCCGTGGATGCGCTTGTTGAGGCGCTGGATGTGGTCGGTACCCATGCGGCCTGCGCCGATGACGGCGACGCGGAGGTTTTCAGTCATTGTCTTGTCCTTTTGGTGTCGATGGGGGTTAGCTGACGGCGGTGCGGGAGCCGCAGGACAGCAGGTAGTTGCGCGTGCGCTTGGCAATGGGCATGGGCACATCGAAGGCCACGGGATACATGTCCTGTTCCACGATGCCGAAGATGGGCCGGTTGAGTGCTTCCACGGCTTCGATGACCGCGCGGAGGTCCGGCAGGCCGTTCGGCGGTTCGGTCATAACGCCGGCCAAGTTGGCAGCGGCCCAGGTCATGTTTTCCTCGTTGACTTGCCTGAGGATGTCCGGATTGACCTGCTTCAGGTGCAGGTAGCCGATCCGGTCCGGGTAGTTCTTGATCAGGTCCAGGCTGGAGGCGCCGCAGTATTCGGCGTGGCCGGTGTCCAGGCACAGGTTGAGGTATTGCGGGTCCGTGGCGGCCAGCAGCGTTTCGATGTCCTGCTGCGCGCCCACGTGGGAGTCGGCGTGCGAGTGGAACTGCTGCTTCAGGCCGAAGTCCTCAAGCAGGGTCTTGCCCAGGCGGTTGTGGCCGGCGAACAGGTCGCTCCAGGCCTTCTCGCCCAGCGTGCCGCTCTCCACGGCTTCGCCGGTGACGTCGTCGCGCCACATGGCTGGAATGACCACGATGTGCTCGCCGCCCATGGCCGCCGTCAGTTCAGCCACCTTGCGGGCGGGCTCCCAGGCGGTTTCCCACTGGTCCAGCCCGCGGTGGAAGGCAGTGAACACGGTACCGGCGGTGACCTTGAGGTCGCGCTGCTTGAGTTCCTCCGCCAGGCGCGTGGGATCGTTCGGAAGGTAGCCGTAGGGGCCCAGTTCGATCCACTTGTAGCCGGATTCGGCCACCTCGTCCAGGAAGCGTTCCCACGGGGTCTGCTTGGGGTCGTCCGCGAACCAGACGCCCCAGGAGTCCGGCGCAGTGCCGATGATCAGCTTGTTCTCAGTCATTTGTCTGTTCCTTTGCATCGATTGCTCCGCAGATGTCGTTTTGGTCGTTCAAAACGACACGTACGGAGCAATCGACAGTGGGCGTCAGTTGGAGGGGAAGTTGTAGGAGGCGCCGGAGGCGTGGTGGGTTTCGGGCCAGCGGGAGGTGACCACCTTGCCGCGGGTGTAGAAGGAGACGCCTTCGGGGCCGTAGATGTGCTTGTCGCCGAAGAGGGATGCTTTCCAGCCGCCGAAGGAGTGGTAGGCCACCGGGACCGGGAGGGGCACGTTGATGCCGATCATGCCGACGGTCACCGAGCGCTGGAACTTGCGGGCGGCGGCGCCGGAGGACGTGAAGATGGCGGTGCCGTTGCCGTAGGGGTTGGCGTTGATCAGCGAGATGCCCTCTTCGAGGGTGTCCACGCGGACCACCACGAGGACGGGACCAAAGATTTCCTCGGTGTAGGCGGTCATTTCGGTCTTGACGTGGTCAAGGACGGTGGGGCCAACCCAGAAGCCGTTTTCGTGGCCGGGGACCACCAGGTCGCGGCCGTCGACCACCATGGCAGCGCCGGCGGTTTCGGCATCGGTGACGATCCTGACGATGCGTTCCTTGGAGGCAGGGGTGATGACCGGGCCCATTTCGGCGTCGGGTTCGGTGCCGTTGTGGACCTTGACGGCCTCGGCGCGTTCCTGGACTTTCGCTACCAGGGTGTCGGCGGCGTCCCCGACGGCGACGGCGACGGAGATGGCCATGCAGCGTTCCCCGGCGGAGCCGAAGGCGGCAGCGGCGAGGTGGTCGGCGGCGTTGTCCAGGTCGGCGTCGGACAGGATGACGGCGTGGTTCTTCGCCCCGCCCAGGGCCTGGACGCGCTTGCCGTGCTTGGTGGCGGTCTCGTGGACGTACTGGGCGATGGGAGTGGAGCCGACGAAGGAGATGCCGTCCACGTCCGGGTGGGTCAACAGCCCGTCGACGGTTTCCTTGTCGCCGTGGAGGACCTGGAAGACGCCGTCGGGCAGGCCGGCTTCCTTCCAGAGCTTGGCCAGCAGCAGCGAGGCGGAGGGGTCGCGCTCGGAGGGCTTGAGGATGAAGGCGTTGCCGGTGGCGATGGCCATCGGCGCCATCCACAGCGGCACCATGACAGGGAAGTTGAACGGGGTGATGCCGGCGACCACACCAAGGGGTTCACGGAAGGAGAAGACGTCGATACCGGTGGAGACCTGGTCGGAGTAGTCGCCCTTGAGCAGGGTGGGGATGCCGCAGGCGAATTCGACGACTTCCAGACCGCGGCCGATCTCGCCCTTGGCGTCGGAGAGGACCTTGCCGTGCTCGGCGGTGACCAGCTCGGCGAGCTCATCCACGTGGGCGGCGACAAGCTCGCGGAACTTGAACAGCACCGCGGTGCGCTTGGCCAGGGAGATGTCGCCCCAGGTGTCGGCGGCCTTGCGGGCTGCCGCGACGGCGGTGTCCAGGTCGGCCCGGTTGGCTAGCCGAAGTTCACCGGACACGGCGCCGGTGGCCGGGTTGTACACGGGAGTAGTGCGGTCGCCTTCGCCGGCGGTCTCGGCACCGTTGAGAAAGTGGTTGATGACGGTTGTTTCAGTGGTGGTGGCAGTCATGGGACTCTTCCTTGAGTGGTGGAAAGTGTGGTCAGCCGAGCAGTTTGCGCTGGCGTGACTTGTGGTCGACGTAGGTCTGGAAGGCCTGCCTGGTGGAGTCGAGTTCGGAGACCTGGGAGACGGGGACGTCCCACCAGGACTCGGAGGACGGGGCGTCCAGGAGGGGGTCGGATTCCACGTGGATCAGGATGGGTCCGCTGCGCTCGGGTGCGGCCTTGGCGTCGCGGATGGCCTGTTCGAGTTCGGCGATGACTTTCTCCCCCGGCTCGATCCGGATGACCTTCACGCCCAGGGACTCGGCGTTCAGGGCCAGGTCCACCGGCAGCGTCTCGCCCTCATCGAAGCTGTGCGCCTCTTCGTCCAACGCCCGGTAGCGGGTGCCGAACCGCTGCGAACCCAACGATTCGGAGAGGGAACCGATGGACGCGTAGCCGTGGTTCTGGATCAGGACCACGATCAGCTTGATGCGTTCGGCGACGGCGGTGACGAGTTCGGTGTGCATCATCAGGTAGGAGCCGTCCCCCACCATCACGACGACGTCCCGCACCTCCGCGCGTGAGCTGCCTGCCGCCGTCGTACTTGCCGCTTCGGCGAGCACTGCACGCTTGACGCCGAGGCCGCCGGGGATCTCGTAGCCCATGCAGGAGTAGGCATATTCAACGTGGTAGCCGAACGGGTCCCGGACCCGCCACATCTTGTGCAGGTCCCCGGGCAGCGAACCCGCCGCACAAATGACCACGTCGCGGGCGTCCATAGCCCGGTTGGTGGCGCCGATGATCTCGTTCTGCGCCGGCAGCGGGGTGAACCGGATATCGAAGGACTCGTCCACGGTGGCGTCCCAGCGCTTCTTCTCGGCCGCGACCTTCTGCTCCAGGTCGGCCCCGACCCGGTAGCCGCCCAGCGCTGCGTTAAGCTTCACCAGTGCCTTGCGGGCGTCAGCAACGATCGGCAGGCTGGTGCCGTGCTTGTAGGCGTCGAGCGGGGCCACGTTGATGTTGATGAACTTCACGTCGGGGTTCTGGAACGCGGTCCGGGACGCGGTGGTGAAGTCCTCGTAGCGGGTGCCGATGCCGATGATCAGGTCCGCCTCGGCCGCGATGGCGTTGGCCGCCGTCGTGCCGGTGGAGCCGATGGCGCCCAGGGAGTGCTGGTGGTCCCAGGGCAGGACGCCGACGCCGGCCTGGGTGTTGCCCACCGGGATTCCGGTCAGTTCCACGAACCTGGCGAGTTCGTCGTTGGCGTAGGCGTACAGGACGCCGCCGCCGGCGATGATCAGCGGGCGCTTGGCGGCCCGGATGGCGGCCGCGGCGCGGGCGATGTCGTCGTCGTCCGCCTCGGGGCGGCGGATCCGCCACTCACGCTCGGCCAGGAATTCCGCCGGCACGTCGAAGGCCTCGGCCTGGACGTCCTGCGGCAGGGAGATGGTCACGGCGCCGGTTTCGGCCGGGTCGGTCAACACGCGCAGGCCATGGTGGAACGCGGAGAACAACTGCTCGGGCCGGGACACGCGGTCGAAGAACTTGGACAGCGGCCGGAACGCGTCGTTGACAGTGAGGTCGTAGGCGTAGGGCTGTTCGAGCTGCTGCAGCACCGGATCTGCCGCACGGGTGGCGAACGTGTCGCTGGGCAGCAGCAGCACCGGAAGCCGGTTGGTGGTGGCCAGCGCCGCACCGGTCAGCAGGTTCGAGGACCCCGGGCCGATCGAGGTGCTGATCGCGAACGTCTGGCGGCGGCGGGTGTGCCGGGCATACCCGACGGCCTGGTGGACCTGGGCCTGTTCGTTCCGGCCCTGGTAATACGGCATGATGGCCGGGTCCAGTTGCTGGTACTGCTTCAGGGCCTGGCCCACACCGGCCACATTGCCGTGCCCGAAAATACCGAACGTGCCCGGAATGAGCCGCTCACGGTACTCAACACCGTTCACCGAGTCCACGGTGTACTGCTTGGAAAGGTATTCGACGACGGCCTGCGCCACCGTCATTCTGCGCGTTCCTGTTGTTGTACCCATTGCTAGTTCTCCGGGATTTCAGTGGTGTGGTGCAGGAGCGAGGCGGCCGCGGCGACGGCACCCGCGACGTCTCCGTCTGCGGGGTAGAGCAGGGTGCGGCCCACGGTGAGGCCCCGGACGCCGGGAAGGGCGAGTGCGGCTTCCCAGGTGGCGAACACCTCGTCCTGGGTGCCGTCCGGGTCGCCGCCGAGCAGGACCGTGGGCATGGTGGTGGCGGCCATGACACGTTCCATCTCCGCCACCACGGGAAGCTTCATCCACGTGTAGGCGCTGGTGGAACCCAGGCCCTCGGCGATCGCGATGGACTTGATCACCGCGTTGGTGGACAGGTCGTTGCGGACCCTGCCGTTTTCACGGACGGACAGGAAAGGCTCCACCATGGCGATCAGTTTCCGCTCGGCAAGGGAGTCAATGGCCTTCGCGGTCGCTTCCAGGGTGGCCACGGTGTCCGGGTCGCCCAGGCAGATGCGGGTCAGCATCTTCCCGCCGTCCGCCCCCAGGGCTTCCAGGGCGGCCGCGGTGTGGCCGGTGAAGCGGTCGTCGATCTCGTTGACCAGTCCGGACAGGCCGCCCCGGTTCATCGAGCCGAACACCAGCTTGCCATCCAGGGCGCCGAGCAGCAGAAGGTCGTCCATGATGTCCGGGGAGGCCAGGACGCCGTCGACGGCGGGATTGGCCAGCGCGATCTGCAGCCGGTCCAGCAACTGCCGGCGGTCAGCCATGGCGACCGGATCGTTGCCGACGGCAAGGGCGCCGCGGGCCGGGTGGTCGGCGGCGACGATGAAGTTCTGCCGGCCGGACTTCAGGCCCGGGTGGCGGCGCCGGGACTTGGCGGCACGGGCCACGGCTTCCGGGTCCTCCAGCCGGATGGTGCTCAGGTGCTCGTAGCGGCGGGGATCAGCATCCACTGCGCTGTCAGGGCTTACGGGGGTGAGGGTCACAGTGCTGCTCCTTCAGGAATGGAAGCGCCGGGGACCTGGCGGCCGCGTTCTGCCAGCAGCGAGGTGACCTCGTCCGGCGTCGGCATGGCATCGGCGCAGGACAGGCGGGATGCGACAATCGCGCCGGCGGCGTTGGCGTAGTCAAGGACCTGTGCCAGCGGCCAGCCCGAGAGCAGGCCATGGCAGAACGCGCCGCCGAAGGAGTCGCCGGCACCCAGGCCGTTGAGGGTTTCCACGGGGACGGGGGCGGAGACCACGCGCTCGGTCCGGGTCTTGGCCATCACGCCTTCGGGGCCGAGCTTGACGACGGCGATTTCCACGCCGGCGGCCAGCAAGCGGTCTGCCTGCTCGTCAGGGGTACCCTCGCCGACGGCGACGGCGCATTCCTTGTCATTGCCGATTGCCACGGTAACGTGCGGGAGAATCTTGGCGACCTCGGCGCGGGCTTCCGCTTCGGAAGCCCAGAACATGGGCCGGTAGTCCAGGTCCAGGATGGTGAACTGGCCCTCGGTCAGCTCGGTCCGGGGGCGGGCCTCGTGCGCGGCAATGTGCGCTGACCGGGAGGGCTCCTGGCACAGGCCGGTCACGGTGGACCAGAAGATACCGGCCCCGCGGATCGCGTCCAGTTCCAGCTCTTCAGCCTTGATCTGCAGGTCCGGAGCGGTGGGGAAACGGCCGTAGAAGTACAGGGGGAACTCGTCCGTTGCCGGCTTGATCGCGCAGAACGTCACCGCCGTGGGCCAGTCCTTCACCGGCGTGACGAAGGAGTCGTCAATGTTGAACCTGCGCAGCTCGCGGTGCAGGTACTCGCCGAACGGGTCGTCACCGGTGCGGGTAATGACGCCGGTCCGGCGGCCATGCCGGGCAGCAGCAACAGCCACGTTCGACGGTGAACCGCCCAAGTACTTACCGAAGGAACTGACGTCCTCCAGGCCAACCCCGATGTCGTTCGGGTAGATATCAACGCTGATGCGCCCGATCGTAAGAAGCTCGTGGGTCACGGTAATCGTGGACCTTTCTGGTGTGGAACTCGAGTCCTTTGAGGGGCAGGAACTCCGGGACTGGCAGGCCGTGGCGTGGGCCACAGGCACTACTTTGCCCTAGATCGAATGTCCTGTCAAAAGTTTGTACTGACATACTTACAACAGCGCTTTCTCTGCGCCCGATTCCCGGGGCGCGGGCGCGCAGGCTACTCCTTGGGGACCGCCAACTCGCCCGTCACGTACTGCGCGCGGCCGAAGCCGAAGGACCAGTCACCGGCGCCATTTTCGACGTAGCCGATGAAGACGTCCTCGCCGGCAACCCCCACGCCGGCAAGCTTGTCGGCCACGGCGGCAAACAGCCGCTGCTTGGCCTCCTGGGAGCGTCCACCCTGGGTGAAGATCTGGATCATCGCCACTCCCCTGGTGCGCTCAAAGCCCAGCCCTGCATCCTGGGCGAAGATTTGCCCCTGCGGGTGCTCGGTGAGGATATGGAAGTAGTCCCGCTCCGGGATGCCGTACTCGGCGAGGATGGCATCGTGGATGCCCCGGCTGAGCTGCTGTAGATCCTCGGCAGTGCGGCCTTCATTGACGTCGATGCGAACCAGTGGCATGAACATTATCCTTCGTCTAGTTTGTCCTTACATACTAACAAACATAGAACGTACACAACAACCCTTGCGCTCCGCCACACCAGGCGCCTATCATTAATCAACCGAAAGGTTGATAAACATTAAAGTTGATTACGCAAGGAATGACATTGATCTCCGAGAACGCGGGTCTGGATTCGGCCTTCATGGCCCTGGCTGATCCTGTCCGTCGAAGCATCATCGCCAGGCTCAGCAGGGGCCCGGCAACAGTGAACGAATTGGCTGAACCCTTCGAGATCTCCAAGCAGGCGGTCTCGAAACACATCCAGGTACTGGAGCAGGCGCAGTTGGTCACCCGCAGCAGGGACGCCCAGCGCCGGCCCGTCCACCTGAACCCGGCGCGGCTTGAAGCCCTGACCGCATGGATCGACCAGTACCGGCTGGTCCGGGAAGGGCAGTTCCGCAGCCTCGACGCCGTTCTTAGATCAAACGCTGCGGACAGCGGCGATCAATCTCCAAGGAGTCATGATGAGCAATTCCCTGAAACTCAGCGTTCCTGAAGGCCTCCCCTTCATCGATTACGAACGCGAGTTCGATTTCCCGGTGGCGGACGTGTTCCGCGCCCACAAAGAACCGGACCTCATTGTCCAGTGGCTGGGCCCGCGGGGCATGAAGATGGACATCGACCACTACGACTTCCGCACCGGAGGCAGCTACAGCTACCTGCATACGGGACGTGACGGCGTAGCCTACGAGTTCAAGGGCATCTTCCACACAGTCCGGGACAACGAATTCGCCATCCAGACCTTTGAGTTCGGCGGATACCCTGATGTGGTCAGCCTGGAGTTCATGACGTTTGAGGACCTGGGCAACGGGCGGACCCGCCTGCGGGGCCACTCTGTCTACCCGAGCCAGGAGGCGCGCGACGGTATGGCCCAGTCCGGCATGGAGGGCGGCATGTCCGAAGGCTATGAGCGGCTGGACGAACTGTTGGCGGGCGCGTCGGTCTGACGCAGGAGGAGGGCTTCGTCCAGCACGCGGCCAAGGTTGGCGGCATCGTGGGCGAAGCGGCCCAGGAAGAGTCCGTCCGCGGCCGGCAGCCGGGGAAGCAGTCCGGGCCCGGCGCTGCCGCCGTAGATAAGCGGGCAGGCAGGGCCAAGGGCTGCGCGGATCTGCGCCAGGACGGCGTTGACGTGGTGCGGTGGGGCGGGCTCCTGCGCGCCGATGGCCCAGACCGGCTCGTAGGCCAGGACCAGGCGGTTCAGCAGGGCCGGGTCGCCGTCCGTGGCGGCACGGACCTGCTGCACGCAGAAGGCGGCGGCAGCTCCGGCGTCGAGCCTTTCCGGCTCGCCGATGCAAAGCAGCGGGGTCAGGGAATGGCCGACGGCGGCACGCACCTTGCGTGCCACCACGGCGTCGTCCTCACCAAACAGCCGGCGGCGTTCAGCATGGCCGATCTCGACGAGTGAGACGCCGAGTTCGGCCAGCATGCCGGGGCTGACTTCCCCGGTCAGTGCCCCGTCCCCCCAGGCGCAGTTCTGCGCGCCGAGGAGTACGGGCGAACCTGCGAGGATCCGCGCGGCGGGCTCCAGGACAGGGAAGGACGGGATGACGAAGACCCGGACCGGGGACTCCTCGGCGGAATCCATGGCCAGTCCGGGCCTGTCATCCACGATGGAACGCACCTCCGACAGCCAGCGCAGGCTTGCCTGGTAGCCCAGGTACATCTTGGTGCTGACACCGATGTAGAGGGGGCCCTTGCCTGTGCTGCTGCCGGAGGTGCTCATGGTTTCCTTGCCTGGATGGTGGCGGTGTGCTCAGTCGAGCAGGTCGTCGGCCTTGTTCTTGAACCGCCTGGTGGCGAACATCATCGCTGCCGCCACGAACGGCAGGACACCCAGGGCATAGACGCCCATGGACCCGGTTGGCGACTGTGTGGCCTCGTTGACTGCGGTCCGCAGGATGGGCGCCACGAAGCCGCCCAGGTTGCCAAGGGAGTTGATCAGTCCAATGCCTGCCGCGGCGGCGGAACCGGCAAGGAATGCGGTGGGATAGGACCACACCACGGGACCAACGGCCAGGAAGCTGCAGACCGCCAGGGTTATGAAGATCATGCCCAGGACCGGCTGGTGGTTGGTTCCCGCCCAGGCCGAACCGAAGATGCATAGGCCCGTGGAGATGAACAGGATGGTGCCGAACTTGCGGCGCTTGGCCACGGTATCTGCGGCCTTGCCGATGAAGTAGCAGGCGAAGATGCCGAAGAACCATGGGACGGCGATCAGCAGGCCGACGGCGAGTCCCACCTTCTGCCCGGTCAGGGAGGACACCTGCTGCGGCAGGAAGAACGTCACACCATAGACGGCGACCTGCAGGCAGAAGTAGATCACGGTGAAGTACCAGACGCGGCCGTTGCGCATGGCGGCGAGGATGCCGCGCGGACCGTGCTCGTCCTTGATGGTGTCCTCAAGGGCCATGACTTCCTTCAGCGCGTACTTTTCCTCGCTGTTAAGGAACTTGGCCTTTGCCGGGCCGTTGATCAGGAAGAAGAAGGCCGCGATGCCTGCCAGGACGGCCAGCATGCCTTCGACGAAGAACATGACCTGCCAGCCGCGCAGGCCGGGCACCTGGTCGCCGATGTTGATCAGCCAGCCCGACAGCGGGTTGCCGATCATTTGGGAGAACGGCTGGGCCAGGTAGAAGATGGCGAACATCTGGACGCGCACCTTGTTGGGGAACCATTCGGCGAGGTACATGATCACGCCCGGGAACAGCCCGGCTTCCGTCACGCCCAGGAGGAAACGCAGGATCACGAACGAGGTCTCGCCCTGCACGAAGGCGAAGCATGCGGAGACGATGCCCCAGGTGATCGCGATGCGCGCCAGCCAGATCTTGGCGCCGACCTTCTTCAGCAGCAGGTTGCTGGGGATCTCGAAGATCGCGTAGCCAATGAAGAAGATGCCGGCGCCGAGGGCGAAGGCCGCGGCGGACACCCCCTTGTCCGCCCCCAGGGCGGCCTCGGCGAAGCCGACGTTGGTGCGGTCCAGGAATGAAACGACGTACAGGATGACCAGCATCGGCATGAGCCGGCGGGCCGCCTTGGAAATGGCGGACTTCAGGACCGGACGGGCCAGGAGTTCCTTGGATGTTGCGGTGGTTTCGGACACAACACTCTCCTTCGAGTGGTGACGTTGGTGGTTCCCCGCGGGCCGGCGGCCCGCGGGGCTTGTGGTGGCGCCCTGGTCCGGGTGCCGTCAGTGCATGTACAGGCCGCCGTCGACGTTCAGCGTCTGGCCCGAGATGTAGCCGGCGTCCTCACCAATCAGGAAATGGATGGCGGCCGCGACATCACGGGGGCTGCCCACGCGGTTCACCACCAGGTCCTTGACCAGCTCATCCTTGCGTTCCTCGCTGAGGGTGCCGCCCATGATGTCGGTGTCGATCGGTCCCGGTGAGATGGCGTTGACGGTGATGTCGTACTCCCCCAGTTCGCGGGCGGTGGCGCGGGTCAGGCCGATGACGCCGGCCTTGGCCACGGAGTACGGGGTCTTGCTGAAGGTCCCGCCGCCGCGCTGGGCGGAAACGGACGAGATGTTGACGATCCGTCCCAGCCGGTTCTTCACCATCGATTCGGCCACCCGGCGGGTGGCGTAGTGGACACCGTTCATGTTGATGTTCACCACGCGGTCCCATTCGGCGCCGTCGAGCTCAAGGTAGGGGACCGGGGAGCTGACGCCGGCGATGTTCGCCAGGGCCACCAACTGGGGAAGTTCGGCTTCGATCTCGTCGATGGCGGCCCGGACCGAGGCCTCGTCGCCAATGTTGGCCCCGGCGCCATGGGCCTTGACGCCGTGCTTTTCGGCCAGTTCCGTGGCCAGGTTCTTGCTGGCGGCGTCGTCGAGGTCGATCACGCCGATGTTCCAGCCGCGCTCGGCGAGGTAGTCGGCGGTGGCCCGGCCGATGCCGCGTTCAGAAACAGCGCCGGTGACGATCACCGTGCGGTCTGCGGGAAATGCTGTCATGAAGTGTTCCTTCTGGTTGAGGTCAGGCGCGGGTCAGGACAGCGGCGCGGGCCCCAGGTCCTCGATGAGCTTCTGCATGGCGACGTAGGCCTTGTTCCGGTAGGCAACGAGGGCTGCGGTCCGGTCTGCGGGCACGTCGAGGAAACCGGAACCGGTCTTGGTGCCGAGCTGGCCGGCGTCCACCTTTTCCTGCAGGATCTGCGGGGTGGCGAAGCGCTCCGGGAAGCCGGTCTGGAGAGACTTGTAGCAGAAGGCGTAGACGTCCAGGCCTGCCATGTCGGCGATGGCGAAGGGGCCGAAGAACGGCAGCCGGAAGCCGAAGGTGGTGCGCACCAGGGTGTCCACGTCCTCGGCGGTGGCGATGCCTTCCTCGACCACCTGGGCGGCCTCGTGGAAGAGGGCGTACTGGAGCCGGTTCAGCACAAAGCCGGTGACGTCCTTGACGGTGGCCGTTTCCTTGCCGGTCTCCCCCACGATGGTGCGGGCGGCCTGGACAGTGGCCTCCGAGGTGCCTTCGTGCGGGATGACTTCCACGCCGGGGATGAAGGGTGCGGGGTTGGAGAAGTGGACGCCCAGGAAACGCTCCGGGTTGTCCACTACCTCAGCCAGCTTGGCGATGGAAATGGTGGAGGTGTTGGAGCCGATGATGGCGTCGGGGCGGGCTGCGGCGCTGATCCTGCCCAGGGTGGCGTGCTTGATCTCCAGGACCTCCGGCACCGCCTCCTCGATGTACTCGGCGTCGGCCACCGCTTCTTCAATGTCTTTGGCCGCCCAGAGGTTTTCCTTGAGCAGGTCCGTGGCGTTGGCCGGGAAGAGGCCGGCTGCCACGAACTCGTCGGACTCCTTCAGGAGCCGTTCGTAGTTGCTTTGGGCGATTTCGGCGGAGACATCTGCCAGCGCCACGCGGGCTCCGGCCAGTGCCAGGACCTGGGCGATTCCGCCGCCCATGTAGCCCGAGCCGACGACGGCGATGGTGCGAGTGCTCATTTGTCCTCAAGTCCTTCCGACGCGTCCTCGTAGGAGGAGATGACGTCTACTTTGGCCGCGGATGCGGAGTTTTCATCGAAGCGGTGGTCCAGCCACTCGCCCACAAGCTTCTTGGCCAGTTCAAGGCCGATGACGCGCTGGCCCATGGTCAGGACCTGGGCGTTGTTGGACAGCACGGAGCGTTCCACGGAGTAGCTGTCGTGGGCGGTGACGGCCCTGATGCCCGGTACCTTGTTGGCGGAAATCGCGACCCCAAGGCCCGTTCCGCAGATGAGCAGGGCGCGGTCCGCTTCACCGGCGGCCACTTTGCGGGCAGCGGCGACGGCCAGGTGCGGGTAGGCAGTGGTGTCGTCGGCGCCTACTCCCACGTCCTCCACGGAGGCGACGCGGGGGTCGGCCTCCAGCAGTTCGCGCAGGGCGTTCTTGTATTCGACACCGGCCTCGTCATTGCCGACGACGATGCGCCAGCCTGGCTGGTTGTTCTCGGTCATGCGGTTCTCCTTAGTGGCTTTCGATGGTGGCGGCGTAGTCGGCCACCCTGCGGGCGATGAGGCCGAAGGACACGGCACCGGGGTCCGGGTGGCCCAGGCTCTTTTCCGCCAGGGGGCGGGCCCGGCCCTTCTTCGGGCTGAGCCCGGCGGTCTCGTCGGCGGCTTTTGCTGCCGCCTCCGCTGCTGCACGAAGGCTGCCGGCCAGGCTGCCGCCGTCGTCAATTGCTTTGTTGAAGGTGTCGGCGAACGGAAGCAGCGCGTCCACCATGGTCTTGTCCCCTGCTTCAGCCTTGCCCAGGGTGATGATGGCGTCGCGGAGGGCGTTGACGGCTGCGGCTGCGTCTGCGGCGGTGTAGGCGTCCTTGCTGCCCAGGGTCCTGCCGACGGCGGTGACGGCCGCGCCCCACAGGGCCCCGGAGGTACCGCCGGCGCGTTCGGCCCACTGCTCACCGGCCGCCGCAAGGACTTCCTCCAGTCCGGCACCGCCGGCGTGGGATTTCTCGGCGGCCGCCACGGCAGCGTCCACGCCGCGCCGCATGCCGATGCCGTGATCGCCGTCCCCGGCGATGGCGTCCAGTTTCCCCAGTGCGTCCTCGTGTTCGACGACGACGGACCGGGCTTCCTTCAACACACCCACCGCCGTGGCAGCCAAAGCCGTCGAAGCTGGCGTGGCGGCCAGCGCCGGCGCCGTTTCCGCCTCGGCGAGGGATGCGACGGACCGTGCACGGCGCGGCGCCAGGTTGCCCTTGCGGAACGCGGGGGTGTCAGCCGGTGCGGCCCAGAACTTCTCTAGTTCCGCATCCAGCCAGAACAACGTCAGGGACAGCCCGGACATGTCCAGGCTCGTGACCAGTTCACCGCATTCCGGCTCTACGATCTCCAGCCCGGCCTGGGTGAGCAGCGCCTCGATCCTGCCGAACAGCAGGAAGAGTTCGTCGTACTTGACCGTTCCCAGGCCGTTCAGGATCGGCACCACCCGGTGGCCTGCCGTTTCCGGCTTGTCCGCCAGCAGCCCATCCACCAGCAGCGTTGCGAGCTCGCTGGCGGTGGGAAGGGGTTGCTCCGAGATGCCCGGCTCGCCGTGGATGCCGAGCCCCACCGACATCATGCCGTCGGGCACTGTGAACAGCGGCTCGGCAGCTCCGGGCAGGGTGCAGCCGGCAAAGGCAACACCGAGCGAGCGGGTGTGGTGGTTGGCCTTGATGGCAAGCCGCTCCACCTCGTCCAGGTCCAGGCCCGCTTCTGCTGCCGCCCCGGCCACCTTGAACACCGTGAGGTCGCCGGCGATGCCACGGCGCTTGCCGATTTCTTCGAGCGGTGCGCTGGCGATGTCATCGGTCACCAGCACTGTGCGGGTTTCGATGCCCTCGGCGTTCAGCTTTTCCTGAGCCTGGCCAAAGTGCAGGACGTCGCCTGCGTAGTTGCCGTAGCTGAGGAGGACACCGCCGCCCGCTTGTGACGCTTTGGCCACCCGGTACACCTGCCCCGCGGAGGGGGAGGCAAACATGTTGCCGCAGGCGCTTCCGGCGGCCAGCCCGGCGCCCACCAGGCCGGCGAAGGCCGGGTAGTGGCCGGATCCGCCGCCGATGACCAGTGCCACCTGCCCCTCCGGTGATTCGGTGGAGCGGACCACGCCGCCGTCAACGCGCGCCACGTACTGTCGGTTGGCGGCGACGAAGCCGTCGAGGGCGTCGTCTGCGAACTGCGCTGGATCGTCAAATATCTTTGTCATGATTCCTCGTTGAACCGGTTGGGTCGGTTGGGATGCCTGCCGGCCTAGCGTGCAGGAACTGCCGCAGGGGTCTGCCGCCCCTGGGCCACCAGGCTGGTGCCCAGTGCATAGCCGTCCCGCTTGGGCAGCACCTGCCGGCGCAGGTATTCCTGGTTGGCGGCAGTGACGCTCAGGCCGTCGCCGCCGTAGTGCTCGGTGCAGATGACGCCCTGGAAGCCCACCGAGATGGCGAACTGGAAGGCCTCGCGGTAGCTGATGAGTCCGGATTCCATGGGGGCCGGCATGGCAACGTACTGGTCCCGCGCCTGGTCCTCGTCGCGGATGTAGTTCTTGACGTGCCAGTAGTTGGAGTAGGGCAGCGTCTTCTGGACCAGTTCACGCCAGTCCTCGATGGGGCGGTGCAGGCGGATCAGGTTGCCCAGGTCCGGGTTCAGCCCGACGTTGGGCAGGTCGATGTCCTGGACCAGCTGTACGGAAGAGTCGCCCGTACCCAGGTACGTGTCCTCGTACATCTCCAGTGATACCAGGAGGCCAAGTTCAGCGGCGTGCTTGCCTACTTCACGGATGCGGGTGACGGCGCTGTTCCAGCTTTCCTTGTCCCCCACGGGGTCCTTGTGGCCTTCGACGGTCCAGAACCACAGCTGCTTCCGCTGCTCAGGGGTTATGGCCTGGTGCAGGCCGATCGAGACAACCTCGCAGCCAAGCTGCGCTGCTGCTTCGAGGGTGCGGTGGGTGTAGGCCAGGTTGTCTTCCCAGTGGCCTTCCTCGATCACGCTGCGGCGGATGGCCGAGATGGAGGGAAGGCCAAGGCCGGCGGCGGCGGCGGCGGCCTTCAGCTCATCCAGCCGGGCGCTGGACAGGTCGCCGGGGCGTACCCAGCTGTCCGTGAGGTCGGCGTTGGTGAAGCCGGCGTCGGCCACTTCCTCGAAGACCTGCTGCCAGTCGCCGGCAGGGGCGTCCTGGACGGTGGTTCCGTTCGGCTTGGTACCGGGGAACTGCAGCAGGGCAGCGGCGATGGGCCAGTTTTCAGCGGTGTACGGCATTGTCACTCCAGATCATGAATCGCATTTCCTATAGGATCTACGGCATTGTGCGTCCCTGTCAAGGGCTCGGTGGTGCCTTCTCAATGTGAGGGGCGGGATATCGGGGCGCTCAGGTTCCCCCGGCGCGCCGGGCGGCAGGGCTAGCTGCGCACTTCGCTGTCGTGCTGCGAGCGCTGCTTGACGCCCTCGATGTGGTCGATCATTTTTTGCCGGGCCAGCCCGGCATCGCCGGCTTCGAAGGCCCTCAGGATCTCGGTATGTTCCGCGATGGCATAGTCGGCGTCAGTGACACCCAAACCGCCGAAGAAACGGAAGCGCTGCACCTGGCCGCCCAGCGCGTTGTAGGCGGACAGCAGGAACTGGTTGTCCGCGGATTCAGCGATGAGGCGGTGGAAACGTTCGTCAGCCTCCCAGTAGGCACGGAACTCGGCGAACGACGGACCCCGCGGTGCCGCCTTCAGGTCCTCGATGGCCTGCTCCAGCTGCGCCGTGAGCTTCGGGTCCGCGTGCTTACAGGCCATGAAGGCGTTGGCCGGCTCGATCACCAGCCGGGCGTCCATCAGGTCTGCCAGCTCTTCCGGAGAGAACAGCGGGGCCACCCGGTACCCGCGCAGGGCCATCCTCCGGACCATTCCGGTGGCCTCCAGCCGGGCGAGCGCCTCCCGCACCGGCGTCGGTGAGACGTCCAGTTCCCGGGCCATCCCGTCGATACTGACCGGGGTGCCGGCTTCCAGCCTGCCATCCATCAGGGCAACCAGAAGCGCTTCATAAACGTGGTCGGCGAGGACCTGCCTGCTCACGCCGCCGGACGCCTGGTTCTTGGTTGCCATGTAGAAATCCTATAGCCGGTAAAGGGGCGGGAGGTTGCGGATGGCGGCGCCCCTGGCAACGGTGCCGCGCGGCCACTAAGCCGCCGCACGGCACCGGTGCCTGGAGGATGTCAGGAAACCTGCAGGCCGCCGTTGATGTCATAGGTGGCGGCCGTGATGTAGCCGGCGTCCGCGCTGAGGAGGAACGCGATCAGGGCCCCCACTTCCTCGCGGGTTCCCACCCGGCCCATCATGATCCCCTCGGACATCTGCGCCTTGCGCTCATCGCTGAGCGTCCCGCCCATGATGTCCGTGTCGATCGGGCCCGGCGCGATGGCGTTCACGGTGATGTTGTGTTCGCCAACTTCCCGGGCCAGCGCGCGGGTGAACCCCAGGATGCCGGCCTTGGAGGCACTGTAGGCCACCTTGGAGTAGGTGCCGCCGCCGCGCTGGGCGGAGATGGAGGAGATGCTGACGATCCGCCCCAGCTTCCGCTCGATCATGCCCTTGAGGACGCGCTGGGAAACAACGAAGGTACCGCGCATGTTGATGGCGAAGACCTTGTCCCATTCCGCCACGGTGGTTTCCATGAAGGGGGTGGGCGAACTGATTCCGGCCAGGTTCACCAGTCCCACGATGGGCGGAAGAGCCTGCTCGATCTCCGTGATGGCCCGGTCCACCGATGCCTCGTCCGACACGTCGGCTCCCACGCCGATGGCCTTGACGGCACGGCTGGAGCCAATTTCCGCCGCGGCGGCTTGGGCGTCTTCGGCGTTGATGTCCAGGATGGCGATGGACCAGCCCTGGCTGGCCAATCGGTCCGCGGTTGCGCGGCCAATGCCGCGGGCCGATGCCGCCCCGGTCAGGACCGCGGTACGTTCTGTGGGGAATGCGTGCTCTGTAGTCATTGCTGTTTCCTAGTGGGTTTCGGCGGCAGGAACGGTGGCCCCGGGGGCGGAGACACCTTCGGGCCGCTTGTGTGCGTAAAGGTAGGTGGCGACGGCGGTCACGGCCAGGCAGGCGGCGAGGAAAATCAGGCCGGTCTGGCTGTTTCCGGTGGCGTCCTTGAGGATGCCCACGATGTAGGGGGCTACGAAGCCGCCCAGGTTGCCGAGCGAGTTGACCATGGCCAGCCCGGCTGCGGCCGCGGCGCCGGTGAGCGCTGCGGAGGGCATGGCCAGGAAGGGCGCAATCGCGGAATAGATGCCCATCGCGGCGAGGGTCAGGAAGACCATGGCAAGCACGGCGTTGACGGGCAGGAGGAAGCCGGCGCCCAGGAGGCCGACGGCGGCAAGCACCATGCTGACGCTGGCGTGCCACACCCGGTTGCCGGTGCGGTCCGAGCGCTTGCTCCAGAAGTAGACGAACACCGCGGCGATGGCATATGGAATGAAGACGATGAACCCGACCTGTGTTGAGTCGAACGTGCCGAGCGCCTTGACGATGGTCGGCAGCCAGAGGCCCAGGCCGTAGATGCCGCAGACCAGGCCGAAGTACAGGGCCGAGTACGCCAGCGTGCGCGGGTCCTTCAGGCCGGCGAGGAAGTTGTGGTTGCCGCTCTTCTGCTTGTCGGCCAGTTCCTTGCTCATGGTGGTGGAGAGCCATTCGCGTTCTTCCGGCTTGAGCCACTTGGCGTGTTCCGGGCGGTCCGTCATGACGAAGGGCGTGATGATGCCCAGGATGATTGCGGGGATGCCTTCGAGGATGTAGAGCCACTGCCAGCCGTGCAGTCCGGCGACACCTTCCAGGTTCAGGAGCATGCCGGATACCGGGGCGCCGAGGGCGTTGGAGATGGGCTGGGCCAGGATGAAGATGCCCAGCACCGTGACGCGCTGCGCGGCGGGGAACCAGAGGGTCAGGTAGAAGAGGATCGCCGGGAAGAAGCCTGCTTCCGCCGCCCCGAGCAGGAAGCGGATGATGTAGAACGTGGTCTCGCCGTTGACCAGGAACATCGCGGTGGCGAAGATGCCCCAGCTGATGAGGATGCGGGCGATCCACTTCCGGGCGCCGTAGCGGTACATGCCGCCGTTGGATGGGATCTCTAGCAGGGCGTAGCCCAGGAAGAAGATGCCGGCACCCAGGCCGTAGGCGGCTTCGGTCAGGCCGATGTCACCCTGCATGCCGAGCTTGGCAAAGCCCACATTGTTCCGGTCCAGGTAGGCGATGAAATAGAGAAGGACGATCAGGGGCATGAGCCGCCGGCGTACCTTGCGGAGGGTGGTCTCCCCCAGGTCGCTGAGGGCAGGGGTAACAGCGCGAGAGGTCATCGCAGGCCTCCAGTTTGAGTTTGGGGACCCTTGAAAAGGGAATGCGCGCGCATGAAGACTCCTTTGGCTGGCGGCATTGTGAGGGGGCTTGATATCAGATGTCTGATGTCTGTATGAGATTCTAGTCACAGGCGTGAAAGGGCGTCAACATGAGCGGAAGGTGTGGAAGAACGCCGCCGTTTCCGGCTACCCGCTGCGGCAAACGGCAGGCAGGAGCGTTAGCCTGCTGTGGCTCCAGTGCGGGTGGACATGGCAAGGAACTGCTCGTAGTCCTCGAAGGTCTGGGTGATGTGCGCGTCCATCGTGGAGCGCGCGGTGGCCGGATCGCCGGCGGCGATCGCTGCCAGGACCATTTTGTGATGGTGGATGGCGTGGCGCTGCACGTCGGGGAACGCCGAGGTCTCGCGCCGCATGGCGTAAAGCAGGGTGGACAACTGGCCCAGCAGGGCCGGCACGAACGGGTTGCCGGACGCCCGCAGGACGGTGTCATGGAAAGCAATGTCGGCCACCGTCAGCGCATCCACGTCGCCCGCGTGGTGCGCCGCTTCCATTTGGTCCACGCTGTCCTGCAGTGCAGTGAGGTCAGCCGGCCTGTGGCGGGAGGCTGCAAGTTCGGCGGCCCCGGTCTCCACCATGCGGCGGACCTCCAAGAGCCGAAGGGCCACCTGGTCCGAGGCCACGCCCCTGGACGCTGCCCGCATGATGGCATCCAGCCCCGTCCAGCGCTCGGGCGGATTGACGAACGTGCCCAGGCCGCGTTTCACGTACACCACGTCCTGCGCCTTAAGGGCCTTCATGGCTTCACGCGCAGTGAGGCGGCTGACCCCTGATTCCTTGGCAATGTCCGCTTCCGGCGGAAGGGCGTCGTCGGCCTTGATCTGGCCGCTCAGGATGTATTCGAGGACCTTGTCCACGACGGCGTCGACCAGGGTGGGCCGCTTCTCTGCCATCGTCATTTCCCCTGCCTGCGCGCCCGCGGCGCCGCGATTTCCTTCCCTAAACATTACTAGACGCACCTGTGCAACCGCCGCCGGACCGTCGTCGTAGGTTAAATACCAAACGCGGGGCCACTCCCTGCCGTCCCACTGCATGGGACGGCAGGGAGTGACCCCGCGTTGTGCGGTTCTGCCTAGAGGGCTGAGTAGACCTCGCGGAGCAGCTTGGCGGTCTCGGAAGGCGTCTTGCCAACCTTCACGCCGGCTGCCTCGAGGGCTTCCTTCTTGGCCTGCGCGGTACCGGCGGAGCCGGAGACGATAGCGCCTGCGTGGCCCATGGTCTTGCCTTCGGGGGCGGTAAAGCCGGCAACGTAGCCGACGACCGGCTTGGTGACGTTGGCCTTGATGTAGTCGGCTGCGCGCTCTTCGGCGTCGCCGCCGATTTCACCGATCATGACGATGGCCTTGGTCTCGGGGTCTGCCTCGAACGCGGCCAGGGCGTCGATGTGGGTGGTGCCGATGATGGGGTCGCCGCCGATGCCGATGGCGGTGGAGAAGCCCAGGTCGCGCAGTTCGTACATCATCTGGTAGGTCAGCGTGCCGGACTTGGAAACCAGGCCGATGGGGCCCTTGCCGGTGATGTTGGCGGGGGTGATGCCAACCAGTGCTTCACCGGGGGTGATGATGCCGGGGCAGTTCGGGCCAATGATGCGGGTGACCTGGTTGCCGTCGGCGTCAACCTTGGACTGGGCCAGGGCCCAGAATTCGGCGGAGTCCTGGACGGGAACGCCTTCGGTGATGACCACGACCAGGCCGATGCCCGCCTCGATGGCTTCGACCACGGCGTTCTTGGTGAATGCCGGCGGAACGAAGACGATGGAGACGTCGGCGCCGGTTTCAGCCATGGCTTCCTTGACGGTGCCGTAGACGTTGATTTCCTTGTCGCCGTGCAGGACCGTGGTGCCGGCCTTGCGGGCGTTGACGCCGCCAACGATGTTGGTGCCGGCCTTGAGCATCAGGGCGGTGTGCTTGGTGCCTTCGCCGCCGGTGATGCCCTGGACGATGACCTTGGAGTCCTTGTTCAGATAGATAGACATGGTGCGTCCCTTACTTCGCTGCGTTGGCGAGCTCGGCGGCCTTGTCGGCGCCCTCGTCCATGGTGGCGGCCAAGGTAACCAGCGGGTGGTTGGCCTCGGTGAGGATGCGGCGGCCTTCCTCGACGTTGTTGCCGTCGAGGCGGACTACCAGCGGCTTGTTGGCGGAGCTGCCCAGTTCGGCGAGTGCGCCGACGATGCCCTTGGCGACGGCGTCACACGCGGTGATGCCGCCGAAGACGTTCACGAACACGGACTTGACCTGCTCGTCACCCAGGATGACGTCCAGACCTGCGGCCATGACCTCTGCCGAGGCTCCGCCACCGATGTCCAGGAAGTTGGCGGGCTTGACGTTGCCGTGGTTCTCACCGGCGTAGGCCACCACGTCGAGGGTGGACATGACCAGGCCTGCACCGTTACCGATGATGCCCACTTCGCCGTCGAGCTTGACGTAGTTGAGGTCCTGCGCCTTTGCCTTGGCCTCAAGCGGGTCTGCAGCGTCCTTGTCCTCGAGCTGCGCGTGCTTGGCGTGGCGGAAGTCGGCGTTCTCGTCGAGGGAGACCTTGCCGTCCAGGGCGACGATGTCGCCGGCACCGGTCTTGACCAGCGGGTTGACCTCCACCAGGGTGGCGTCTTCCTTCTTGAAGACATCCCAGAGCTTGAGGATCACGGCGGCGACCTTGCCGCGCAGTTCCTCGGCGAAGCCGGCGGCTGCGACGATTTCGTCGGCCTTGGCCTGGTCGATGCCCACGGCGGGGTCGATGGCGATCTTGGCCAGCGCTTCGGGACGTTCGACGGCGAGCTGTTCGATTTCCATGCCGCCTTCAACCGAGCACATGGCCAGGTAGTTGCGGTTGGCCCGGTCCAGCAGGACGGAGAAGTAGAACTCCTCGGCGATGTCAGCACCCTGTGCGATCATCACCTTGTTGACGGTGTGGCCCTTGATGTCCATGCCCAGGATGTTGGTGGCGTGCTCAAACGCCTCATCCGCGGACTTTGCGACCTTGACGCCGCCGGCCTTGCCACGGCCGCCTGCCTTGACCTGTGCCTTGACAACGGTTACGCCGCCGATCTTCTCGGCAGCTGCCTTTGCTTCTTCTGGGGTGTACGCCACGATGCCGGCAAGCACGGGTACACCGTGCGCCTCGAACATATCGCGCGCCTGGTATTCAAACAGGTCCACGGTTTAGTGTCCTTCTACGTCGAAGTAGTTTCTGTACAGTCGGACACCATCGAAAAGGACGATGACCGGGCTGCGGATTGCACGCACCGGCGGCCTGTCTGGAAACGAGCCACGCGGCGTAATGCTCCATTGGGAACTCTAGTCCTTTGGAGGGACCGGGCCGTCCCAGACTACCTCTTATGTGAGTAAGCACACTATTCTATTGAGCGTAGAAAAACCGCGGATTTACGGGGTTTTTTGGCCCTCCGGCGGTACAGGCTCGCTGCTTTTATTGGGGCCCGGAATCAGCTCGTAACGTTGCGGGGAAACGAAGAATCCGACACCCGCTGACACGTTTCCGCATGCCACGCCGCCGTTGTAAGCGGAGCAGCGCAGCCCGTTGCGTTCGAGGTTTTGCCCGTCCGCAAGCACAGGCAATTGCGTCAGGGGCCCCGCTTTGTTCCCCTTGGGCCCGTACGTTCCTTCCATGGATGTGACGCCGGAACGGCATTCCCCGTAGCGGGCGGTGTCCGGCGACAGGAGGGCCACACCGCCCAGGTAGCCAAGGTGGGTTCCGGCGCAGTCGTCCTTGATATCGCCTGGCTCGGGCGCCGGATAGGAGGCGAGCTCGCAGTGGGCTACCGGGACGATGGGCAGCTTGTTGTTGGCGGCGTCGCTGTAGCGGTTCTGCTCGTAGGGCAGGTTCAGGTGTTCCCCGCGGGCGGACGTGAGCGAGCACGCGACGGTTCGGTCCGCGGTGATGAAAGAGAGAACGTCTTCGCCGCTGGAGTAGGTCTTCGCGTCCGCCAGGGGCGCTTTTACCAGCTGCTCCATGGGTGGGAGCGGGGCCGGCGGAACATACGAAGGGTCCTGGGTGGTCACCGTGCACCCCGTGGCAGTGATAAGGAAAAGGGCGGCGAGCATCCCCCCAACAGTCCGTCGCATGGCCTCCATTATGCCCGCCAAGGGCCTGCTTAGGCGTCCAGCTTGGTGAGCGGCGCGTACCGCAGGAGCAGGCGCTTTTCGCCGACGTCGAACTTCACCTTTGCCACGGTCTTGTCTCCTGCCCCTTCCAGGGCCAGGACGGTTCCGTTGCCAAAACTGGTGTGGTTGACCTTGTCCCCCACGCTGACGGCGATAATTTCCTTCTGCGGCTGCACCCGGTTCTTGGCGATGAACGCTGGGACGTCGGCATTGAAACCGGCGGAAGAGTCTGCCGCGGCGCCGCGGGCTGTGCCGGCACCCCAGAACGATCCGCTGTAGCGGCCTGAGCCAATCGAGCCGCCGCCTCCCCACGATTGCCGGCTGGTTCCTTCCCGCTTCCATTCCAGCAGCTCTGCCGGGATTTCTTCCAGGAACTGGCTGGCAGGGTTGTACTGGCTCTGGCCCCACATGCTGCGCACCTCGGACCGGGTGACGTACAGCCGCCTCCGTGCACGGGTGAGGCCCACATAGGCCAGCCGGCGTTCCTCGGCCAGTTCCTTGGGGTCGGTGGCGGAGCGCTGGTGGGGGAAAAGACCGTGCTCCATGCCGGTGAGGAAGACCACGGGAAATTCCAGGCCCTTGGCCGTGTGCAGGGTCATCAGTGTCACCACGCCCAGCCGCTTGGCCTCCGCAACTGCGGCGTCAATGTCCGCGCCAGGGGCGTCCGGGATCTGATCGGCGTCTGCCACCAGGGAAACCTGCTCCAGGAACGCGCCAAGGCTGCCCTCGGGATTCTCCTGCTCGTACTCCCGCACCACGGCCACGAGTTCAGCGAGGTTTTCCACACGGGACTCGTCCTGGGGGTCGGTGCTGGAGCGCAGCGCGGCGAGGTAGCCGGTCTGTTCCAGAACCGCTTCAAGTGCAGCGGCAGCGCCGGACCCGGCGGCCACTTCAGCGAGGTCGTCCAGCATTTTCACGAAGCCCAGGACAGCGTTGACTGAGCGGGTGGCCATGCCTGGAGCCTGGTCCGCGCGGCGTGCGGCCGCCATGAAGGAAGTGCGCTCACGGCTGGCGAGTGCCGCCACGGCGCCCTCCGCGCGATCTCCGATGCCGCGCTTTGGTTCGTTGAGCACCCGGCGGAGGTTGACGTCGTCGTCCGGGTTCACCAGGACGCGCAGGTAAGCCAGGGCGTCCTTGATTTCCTTGCGCTCGTAGAAGCGGGTGCCGCCCACCACCTTGTACGGCAAACCCACGCGCACCAGCACGTCCTCGATGGAGCGGGACTGGGCGTTGGTCCGGTAGAAAATGGCGACATCTCCAGGGCGGAGGTTCTCCTCGTCCTGGAGCCGGTCGATCTCCTTGGCGATGAACTGCGCTTCGTCATGTTCGTTTTCGCCGACGTACCCGATGATCTTGTGGCCTTCGCCCTCGGCGGTCCACAGCCGCTTCTCCGGCCGGTTGGGGTTGCGGGAGATCACCGAGTTGGCGGCGCTCAGGATGTTCTGGGTGGAGCGGTAGTTCTGCTCCAGCTTGATGGTGCGGGCCTCCGGGTAGTCCTTTTCGAACTCCACGATGTTCCGGATGTCCGCGCCCCGGAAGGCGTAGATGGACTGGTCCGAGTCGCCCACCACTGTCAGTTCGGAGGCGCCCGGGCCCTCGCCCACGATCTCCCGGACCAGGGCGTACTGGGCGTGGTTGGTGTCCTGGTATTCGTCCACCAGGACGTGGCGGAACCGGCGGCGGTAGGACTCTGCCAACGATGGGAAGGCGCGGAACATGTAGACGGTCTCGGCGATGAGGTCGTCGAAGTCCATGGCGTTGGCTTGGCGCAACCGCTGCGTGTAGCCCTTGTAGACGTCCGCGACCGCATGTTCGAAGGGGTCGTTGTAGTTGGCGGCCGAGGCAAAGGACTCGGCGTCGATCAACTCGTTCTTCAGGGCCGAAATCTTGTGCTGGATGGCCTTGGGCGCAAACTTCTTGGGGTCCAGGTCCAGGGTTTTGGATACCTGGGTGACCAGGCGCAGGGAGTCGGCGGAGTCGTAGATGGAGAAGTTGGATTTCAGTCCGACGTTGGCTGCTTCCTGCCGCAGGATCCGGACGCAGGACGAGTGGAACGTGGAGATCCACATGATCTTTGCGCGGCCACCCACCAGCGCCTCAATGCGCTCCCGCATTTCCGCGGCCGCCTTGTTGGTAAAGGTGATGGCCAGGATTTCCCCGTGGTGGGCGCGGCCGGTGGCGATCAGGTACGCGATCCTATTGCTGAGGACGCGGGTCTTGCCGGATCCGGCACCCGCGACGATCAACAGCGCAGACCCGGCATGCTTGACCGCTTCCTCCTGCTGCGGGTTCAGGCCCTCCAGCAACTGGGCAGCGTCGGGACGGCGGCTGCCATGGTGCCTGCCGGCGTCGTCCGCATTCCCGTCATGCTGGCTGCCGTGGGGCTGGTTGCCATGCTGCCATCCCCCGGACGGGTGTTCCCCGTCGACGTGCGGGTCCGGCATTCCGCCCGGCCCTGCCGCGGTGGCAACGCCCTCCGGCCCCGTCCTGGTGCGGGCGGTGGCGGCAGGAGCGGCCTTGAACGGTCCGTCAGAGTACGGGTCAAACAACATATCCATGGTGCCTACAAGTCTAGGCGGTGGGACCGACAACGCCTTCCAGCCTGTGGATTGCGGGCACTTATCCACATGGGGCTGTGGTGATTCCTAGCCGACGGAGCCTGACTGAAGGGCGGCACGCAACTGGCGCACCGCCGTCGTCCCTCCAGCGAGGAACCACTCCAGCCCGTTGACCCGGACGGTGTCCACTGTGCCCCCGGCGGCACGGACAATCGCCTTTCCCGGCAGCCAGTCCCATTCCGGGCAGCTGTGCTGGAACCAGCACCCCAGCTGCCCATTCGCCACACGGCCCAGGTCGCAGGATCCGGACCCCAGCATGCGGAGGGACGCGGCGGAGGTGGCCGCAGCATGCCACGGCATGGCGCACATGGGATCCATCAGCCACGTGGGGTGGATGTAGGTGGCCGCGCCAAGTTCGGCAACATCGGCGGCGTTGCGCCTGCCGCCGTCGTCGCTGAACGCCGTCAGCGGATCACCGTTGAGCGTGGCGGCCCGGTCATGGCCGCCGAGCCACAGCTTGTCCTCCTCGGGCTGGAAGACGGCACCCAGCAACACATCATCGCGGTTCTTCAGCGCAATGGCGGAACACCAGTATGTGGAGCCGTGCAGGAAGTTGTAGGTGCCGTCCACGGGGTCGATCACCCAGGTCCGGCCGCTGGTTCCCTGGACGGACGCGCCTTCCTCGCCGAGGATGCCGTCTTCCGGCCGGCAGCGCTGCAACTGCTCCAGGACGTATGCCTCGGCGGCGTGGTCGGCCGCGGTCACCACATCGGAGACGGAGGTCTTTTGTTCAGACTGCAGGCCGGCCATGCGCATGAGGAGCGCCAGCTGTCCGGCTTCGCGGACCAGCGCGGACGCCAGTTCGTAGTCGTCCAGTGAGGGGTCAAGTACAGCTGCGCTGTGTCGGCCAGTGGTCATGGGTTCAGTTTATGGGGCGGGATAATGGTGCCATGGCCAAAACCCCCGCCCAGCGGATCAAGAAGCATGGCGCCAACGCGGCTGTGCCGCAGCATCACCTGCCACCGGTGGTCAACCCCACCACGGCGCGCACACCGGAGAAGGCGCAAGGCAACAGCAACCTGATTGTGATCGCCGGCGTGGTGGCCAGCCTGTTCCTGTTCTGGTACCTGCACCTGCTGACCCTTACCCAGCTCACGCAACTCTCCCAGGAAATGGCAATGCCTGATTCGCTGGTGGGCGGATTCGATGCCGGCTACATCGGACGCCTGCAGGGGGTCATGAACAGCGATGCCCTGGGACAGCTGAACTATGTCCACAAGACCGCCGGAACGCTCTTCCCGCTGATCTTCGGCTTCACATGGCTGCTGCTTATCGGCACCAACGTGGCACGGAAGGCGCTGCGCTGGGCCTTGTGGGCACTGCCGATGCTGTTCGTGGTGGTCCGGCTGTGGGGGAACGTGGCCATTGACGCAATGATGGGCACGGCGGGTCCCGACGCCGGCCAGGTGGCTTTGGCGTCCGGCCTCACCGTGGCTGGCTGGGTGCTGCTGGTCCTAAGCCTCCTCGCCGGGGCGGCGGCTGTGTTCCTTCGGCACCGGACGGCGGGCAGAGCAGCTAGCGCATAGTTCCGATGTGAACGGAAAGCCGTTTCGCCTCCAGCGCGCTTTTCGTTCCGCCTTTAGCTCCCGCCACCTTCAGCACGGCAGTGACAAATTCCGCCGGCACATTTGCCGGTATCCTCTGCCCGTGCGGAATTGCTGCCCACAACTCGGTGCAGGTGGCCAACAGCTCGTCGGTACCAGTAGGCAGCCGTGGCCGTGCCGCGGCAGCCACCGCCAAGGCAGTCAGCGCCGGCCAGACCCTCTCCAGATGCCCTTCGTACGCCACCAACGCCAGATTGCGGGTAAGCCGCCCCATGGCGAGACCGCCGGCAGTCAACTGGTTTCGGGCCCCGTGGGCCAGCTGGTCTGCGAGCAGCAGTCCCCTCTTTGCCAGCTCCAGTGCAGTGCCAACGGCATCCGTCGGCTCGCTGGCAGCGAGTTGCGTAATCAGCCACTCGTGGGTCAAGAGACCGATTCCACCAGCGGTTGCGCCTGCCAGTTCCCCATTACGCCGGCATACCAGCCCTTCGTAGACTGCCCGTTCGCGGTGCCAGACGGCGCCCAGGTCCGGCCAGAAGGGCACAATGGTGGCGACCTCCAGCCAACTGCCCCGTGGCCACTCCTTGCCACCGCCCCATAGGTCTGGTGACAGCAGCTCCTGGGGAAGGGACGGGAACCGGTCCAGCGGAACTGGCAGGACCAGTGCTTTGTTCACGGCCGGAGGCGTAAAGCCGCCTCCTGCGACCCAATCCCGGAGTATTCTTCCGGCCTGCCGTTCCGGGTTCTCGGAGCCGCCGAGGGGGCCCACTGGGATGTCGGGAAGGCTCGATGCCAGTTCCCCGTCCGTTGGCCCCAGACGCAGGAGTGCCTGGAAGAAGTCCGCTTCTCCGTACTGCCAACCTTCGCGCGCATAGAGATTGAGCACCGACACCAGTCTGCCCAGGTCGACGCGGAAATCGGAGTAGCTGGGCGTAGCGAGGGAATACGGGACGCTGCCGGCCTGGAGGGCCAGTTCGCTATGGCGGAAGACGCGGATTGCGGAGAGAGCGTCGAGACGGGAGAACCAGTCAAACGGGTCGAAAGGCCCGGAGCGCGCACCCCGCACTTTGGCGGTAAGAAAATGATGAGCGGCCACGTCCCACCCATTTGACGCCCACAGCTTCACAACAGTTTCCGGGTCCGGGTATGCGAGTTGATCCGGCAGCCGCGGGGCAGGGCCCACGAATTGCGGGTCGGTCAGCGGATGACGGCGACCGTACCACTCGCGTACTTCCCGGGGAGCATGAAAGGCCGAACGAAGGAACCGGTCCAGGTACTGCTCCTCAACCACCGTGTGCCGTGATTGCCGGTCCCACCAGGGAAGCGGGAATTCAAGGTTCACCTCGGGCGCCACGTACGGTGGAATGAACGGCTGCTCCACGGTATCCGGAGCCCACAGCGACTGCACTGAACGTGGGTCTTCCCGGATGACAATGGCGGGAACACCCAGCACCTTTTCCGCCATTGACCGGATTTTGAGGTCAGCGGATCCGGCAGCGGCCTCCCAGCACATCCGCAGAACGCCGTCGCAACCTTCGGCTGGCTGGAGTGCCTTTAGATGCCGGACCAAAAGTACCTGCGGCTTTTTCTCGCTTCTTGCAAACACTGCGCTGCTGAGTTCCTGCAGGTCACTTCCGCTCAGCGGGGCCCCCAAGAGGAGTTCCAACGCCAGGAAAGACATGAATCCGGGCGCCGTTGCCACCACCGAGAGCAGGAGGGGGATGATCCTGCCTGTTTCTTCCTGCGTCGGTTTCAAGGCGGTCAGGACTTCGGCCAGCAGGCGTTGGTTGGGGGTTCCGTCGCAGCGTGACAGCGCCGTTTCAACGCGGCAAAGTACGTCGGCGCGGGTCAGCGTTCCCCTTTGCACATAGCCACAAAGGGCGGCGCCAACCCCGGAATCCTTCAAAGGGGCGAGCGCGTCGGCAGTGTCGAAACAGCGAATCAAGGCGTCGGGTGCAGTGTCATCGAGGTCGAAAAGCTCCAAGAGCTGTGTCTGGGTACGTGGCAGAACCTCGCAGCATCCTGCCGGACCGATACGGAATTGGAGCCCTCCCCAGCTGGGATATTCGTACGTCCGGGCAGCATCCTCGTCCCAAACCTCGTGGACCTGCCGGAGGCAGCCATAGTAGAAAGCCCACAGGCGGGGATATGCCTCCAAATCCGTGGTGGGAATTTTGAAATGGAGAATTAGCGGCAGGCAGTGGCGGATGACGGCAGCGGCCGTTTCCCGTTCCGCTTTTGCATTCCGGACGATCGCTGCTGCCACAAATTCCCGGCACCATGCTTCGCCCTTCGCCACCATGGCATCGACCAGCAGCAGGACAGCTTGGCTCTTGCTCGAAGCCAGACTTCGCCAGGGCAGGAGCCGCGCAGCATTTCGCGGAGAACTGGCCATAACCGTGACCACGTCCCTGATGCTGAGGTTGGCGTAAAGGTTCTCCATGGTCATGTTGCCCACAGAGCGGTAGTCCGTGTCATCCCGCAGCAGGTGGCGGCCGCCTTTTGCAAACCAGGCGCTGGCATCCTTCAGGTCGGACGGAGAAAGTTTCCTGATGAACTCCGGCACCGCTTTGCGGTCATCCCCTGTGACTAGACGACGAATCACCTGCACCGCTGCCGGATCGGCGCGCTCCTCAATCGCCATGGAGATCACCTGCCTGGTCTCCGCCGGCGTCCAGCAGGCGCAGCTGGACGGCCAGCACGTGCTTGCAGGGTCCCCTGGACCCCCGGTTGTCCATCCACCAGGGGCACGTACACCGGTAGGACCCGTCAGACCCGGTGATCCGGTACGCGTAGGTTCCTGCAGTACTGCGGACTTCCCACCAGTTGTCCCTGCGTACCACGCCTCCGCCGGCAAGGATGCTGCGGGCAGCCGCAAGCCTTGGGTAGTCCTTCACCGTGCGTTGCCGGTCCAGCGGCAGTTCCCGGTGGAAGTACTCCCCCTCAAGCAGATCGAATCCGACTTTGCCGGAGGCGCCCAAATAGGCAAGTCCATGGTTAATCCGGGGCGCAGCCAACCCTGTCTTCACCTGGAGCTCACCGGCGGAAACGACTGACTGCCATGACAGGAACTTCAGCACAGTCTCCCCGTCAGCCTCCGCCCCGGGCGCCGCAAGCGACTCAAGGATCCCGCCTTCCCCGGAAAAACCCCGCGCCGCGGCAGGAGAAAGCAGCAGCGTGAAGTTGGCTCCAGGCAATTGGAACACCCAGGCACTGGAACCGCTGCCATGCTTGAAGATGTCCACGCAGGTGGCAAACCGGGCGACACGTCGTGCCGCAGCCAGCCGTCCGGTCCCGGCCAAGGTTACTGAGTGCGGCCTTGCGGTTGTCACTTCACGGAACCCTCGTGCAGATGGCAGCAATACAAGTGTGCGGCCAGGCCGCGCTGCCGGAAGGGACGACAGGAACTGGGCAATGGCGGGTCCGCCCATAGTGGCCAGGTGGGACATTCCCGCAGCGATGCCGGGGGTCTCGGCGAAACCCCTCACCCACCGGTCCGGGAGTTCGACTTGCCGTTCCAGGTGGCTCTCTGCCGGAGTGGAAACCAACAGCCCATCACGGCCGACAGCCAAGTGCAGCAGCTCGTTCCGGTGGACATTCGCCAGTGCAGACCGCAGGGCACTGTTGATGTCCACATTGGTTGTTCCGAAGCCAATATCGCCGCCGTCAAAGCTTGCCGCCAGGAGGTCGAGCCGCGCATAGACACCATTGCAGGCAGAGAACGACTCGCACCGCAGCCGGTCTCCGCTGGCTGTCATTACGGGGTCCAGGACGTCGCTGAGACGGAACGCCGCATCGAAGTATCTCGACGCCGCGACGTCTGCCACGGCAAGGAGGGCGTTCGCCACTACGTCCGGACGGGCAGCAAATCCGCGGAAGAAACTCGGATTCTGCACCAAACCGTTCGGGGTGGCTCCCAGTGCAGATTCGAGCAGAAGCCGGCTCCCGCCGTCGGCCTCCCGAAGCGTTGATTCCGCCAGGTAGGTGCTCATGGAAGCGTCCCAGGGCGCGCAGGTGCTGAAGGAGGGGAGACAGCCAAACGACGGTGCTGGGACCGGTCCCCCACCGGCGAGGCCGCAGACGGCATCGACATGGCGTTAGCCTAAGCCGGTACCCGGCCGGCCCACACAAAGAAGGGCTCAATTTATGGTCAAGAACTGCCAAGCCGTGCGGGGCGATCTGTGGATCCTATGTACCGGATACTCCGTTGTTGACGGCCAGCGCCGCAGCGCGGGCAGCTGCCCGCTGCTTCCGGTGCCGGTGCACCCGCTGCGCAATGACAAGCCCCGCGGCGGCCATGCCCACAGTCACGGGATATCCCATCAGCCGTTCCAGCGTGCCGGGCTCAGGTACGTTCATGCGGGTAAGCCCGCCGGTCGCCACTGCCGCCAGTGAGACGCCGCCGCACACCAGGAGGAACCATGACATCCCGGTCTTCCGGAGCCAGAGGACTCCCAGCACCAGGAGGGCCGCCCCGCCAGCTATGAAGTAGGTGATGGCGCCGGCGTAGTGCCAGGGCGAGCCCGCATCCTCCGGGACCAGCCCCACCACCACAGTTCCGGCCCCTGCGGCTCCGGTGAGCAGCCGGACCGCGGAGGCCGCGAGCCAGGGCTCCCTGCGGGCCCAATCCACGCGGGTACCTGGACGGGCGGCCACGCGCAGCAGTCCCGAGGTCAGCAGCACCGCCCCCACCAGCAGCCCAAGGCCCTGGATCACGAACGACGCATTCATCAGCCAGTTCAACGGCGAGCAGACATCCCGGCCGCCATAGATTCCGCAGTGGAGCGCACCAAGGTCACTGATATACCCGGTCCGCAGGTCGTAGGAGCGCGGTCCGGTCCACGCCATGGCCACGGCTGCCTCAGCGGCGAAATACTGCAGCACGCTCAGCACTGCCCAGGCCCCGATGTATTGCCGGGTTGACGCTATGTCCGGTGTGAAGGCAGTGGCGGGAGCGGCAGTTGGGGCTGGACTCATGCCTTGAGCGTAGTACGGCCCGGCACCTTGTATGCTTGTAACCGTGTCCGAACGGACCGGCCCCGCCGACCTCCACCGGACACCCGCCCTCGTAGCTCAGTGGATAGAGCACGGCTCTCCTAAAGCCGGTGTCGTTGGTTCGATTCCAATCGAGGGCACTTGAACTCTCCTTCCCCGGAGCCAAGCCTCCGCGCCTACCTCCTGGGCAGCCAGCCAGCCAGCGCCACCAGCCGCGCAGGGCAGCCGGGCCGCTGGCGGGTGGAGCGGGACCTGCTGGACAGGTCGGACGGCACCCGCGGAACCTTTTCCGGCGTCGTGATTTTCACTCCAATGGACGACGGCGGCCTGGCCCTTCGCGAGGAAGGCACCATGCGCTGGCCTGCTTTCACCGGCCCCGCCTCGCGGGAGTACGTGCTGAAACCCGCGGCGCGGCCCGATGCGCTGGACGTGTTCTTTCCCGACGGCAGGCCGTTCCACCTGATGAGCTTCACCCCGGACGCCAGCCTGGACACCCACTGGTGCGACCCCGACACCTACCGGGTGTCCTACACCCGCCAAGGCCCGGACGCGTTCAGTTACAGCTGGGACGTCACCGGTCCCCGCAAGGATCTGCTGCTGGTCTCGCGCCTGGCAAGGATCACCGCATGAAGGACCGGATCGTGGTCTCCGCCGTCTGCGTGTTTGACGACGCCGGGCGCCTCCTGACCGTGCGGAAGCGCGGGACCGGCATGTTCATGCACCCCGGCGGCAAGCCGGAGCCGGGAGAAACCGCTGTGCAGGCAGCTGCGAGGGAACTCGCCGAGGAGGTCGGGATCGTGGTCCGCCCCCAGGAGCTTGAACTGATGGGGGTGTGGATCGCCGACGCCGCGAACGAGGCCGCCACCGATATCGAAGCAACCGTCTTCATCGCCCCGGGCACGTGGCAGGCCACTCCCGCGGCTGAAATCGCCGAGATCCGGTGGCTGGACATCAGCAGGCCGGCGGACGCAGCCCTCCCCCAGGACCTCGCGCCGCTGCTGACGGACCACATCCTGCCCCTGCTGGCCTCGCGGGCCCTCTAGGCAGCGGCCGGGCTTCCAGCCCTTAGAACTCGGGAACGGCCTCGTGCGCCACAGCGGTGGCTTCCGCAAACTGCGTCCGGTACAGCTCGGCGTAGCGGCCGTCCGCCGCCAGCAGTTCGGTGTGGGTTCCGCGTTCCACGATCTGGCCGCCCTCCACCACCAGGATGGCGTCCGCCGCGCGGACGGTGGAGAGCCGGTGCGCAATTACGACGGCGGTACGCCCCTCGAGTGCGGCGCCCAGGGCTGCCTGCACGGCGGCTTCGTTCGTGGAGTCGAGCGCGGCAGTGGCCTCATCGAGGATGACAACCCGCGGCTGGGCAATGAGGAGCCGGGCAATGGTGAGCCGTTGGCGTTCACCGCCGGAAAGCCGGTAGCCGCGCTCCCCCACCACCGTCTCCAGGCCGTCCGGCAGGGACCTGATCATCGTCTCCAGGCGCGCCTGGCGCAGGACGTCCCACATGTCTTCGTCCGTGGCGTCGGGCCGGGCCAGCCGGAGGTTGGAGGCGATGGTCTCGTGGAACAGGTGGCCGTCCTGGGTGACCATGCCCAGAGTGTCCCGCAGCGAATCGAAGGTGGCATCCCGGACGTCCAGCCCCGTCCCCGGCGCGGTGCCCCCAAGACGCACGGCGCCCGAGTCGACGTCGTAAAGCCTCGACAGCAGCTGGGCAATGGTGGACTTGCCGGCCCCGGAGGAACCCACCAGCGCCACCGTCTGGCCTGGCTCAACCCGGAAGCTGACGCCGTGCAGCACTTCCTCGCCGCCCCGCGTGCCCAGGGTGGAGACCTCCTCCAACGAGGCCAAAGAGACCTTGTCCGCGGAGGGATAGGCGAAGCGGACGTTATCGAACTCCACGGACACGGGCCCGGCAGGAACGGGCACAGCATCCGGCTTCTGCTGGATGAGCGGCTTCAAATCCAGGATTTCAAACACCCGTTCAAAGCTGACCAGCGCGCTCATGACTTCCACGCGGGCGTTGGACAGCGCCGTGAGCGGGGCGTAGAGCCGGGTCAGGAGCAGCGCCAGGACCACCACATCACCGGGCGCGAGCTGGCCGCCCAGGGCGAGCCAGCCGCCCAGGCCATACACCAGCGCCAGGGCGAGCGCGGAGACCAGGGTCAGTGCCGTGACAAACGTGAACTGCAGCATCGCCATGCGGACGCCGATGTCGCGGACGCGGCCCGCGCGGGCAGCGAACTCGCGGGATTCCTCATCCGGGCGGCCGAACAGCTTCACCAGCGTGGCGCCGGGCGCGGAGAACCGCTCCGTCATCTGGGTGCCCATGGCGGCGTTGTGCGCGGCAGCTTCGCGGCGCAGGTCCGCCAGTTTGGAGCCCATGCGCCGGGCAGGGATCAGGAAGATCGGCAGAAGGACCATGGCGAGCACGGTGACCAGCCAGGACTTGTTGAGCATCACGATTAGGGTCAGGGCCAGCGCCACGGAGTTGCTCACCACGCCGGAGAGCGTGCCGGCGAAGGCGGACTGCGCTCCAATGACGTCGTTGTTGAGTCGGCTGACCAAGGCTCCCGTCCGGGTGCGGGTGAAGAAGGCAATGGGCATGCGCTGCACGTGGTCGAACACCCGGGTGCGCAAGTCAACGATGACGCCTTCGCCGATGGTCGAGGACAGCCAGCGGGTCAACAGCCCCACCCCCGCCTCGCCCACCGCCACGATGGCGATCAGCACGGCCAGCCAGATCACGGTACCGGCATCCGTCTTGGCGATGATGGCGTCAACCACCTGGCCGGCAAGCACCGGGGTGGCGACGGCCAGGAAGGCCGCCGCGATGGAAGAGAGCACAAAGGCGATGAGCTTGCCCTTGTGCGGAGCGGCGAAGGCCAGGACCCGCTTCAGGGTTTCCTTGGAGAACGGCTTGGAGCCGCTCTTGGCGGTGCTGATGTTGTAGAGCGAGCTCCACGCCACGCGGTCCATGCTCATGGTTATTTCTCCTGGCTTGCAGTGTGGTGGAGCTCCTGGACCGTTCCGTTTTCCAGGCGCCACCGGTAGTCGAGTCGGACATTTTCGAGCAGCCGACGGTCGTGGGTGACCAGCAGCAGGGCCCCGTCATAGCTTTCAAGGGCCTCTTCCAGCTGCTCAATGGCCGGCAGGTCGAGGTGGTTGGTGGGTTCGTCCAGCACCAGCAGGTTCACGCCGCGCGCCTGGAGCAGCGCCAGGGCTGCCCGCGTCCGCTCCCCCGGGGACAACGAATCCACGGTCCGCGACGTGTGGTCCGCCTTGAGGCCAAACTTGGCCAGGAGGGTGCGGACGTCGGCGCTGTTCCAGTCGGCCAGCACGGCTTCGACGGCGTCGCCCAGCGGCAAGGCGCCGTCCAGCAGCCCGCGGGCCTGGTCAATTTCGCCCACGGCAACGTTGGCACCCATGGAGGCGTCGCCGTCGTCCGGTGCCTGCGTTCCCAGTAGCAGGCGCAGCAGGGTGGACTTCCCGGCGCCGTTCGGCCCGGTGATCCCGATGCGCTCGCCACCATTGAGCTGCAGGTTGACCGGCCCCAGCGTGAAGCTGCCCTGGCGTGCCACCGCGTTGCGCAAGGTGGCCACGACAGCGCTGGAGCGCGGCGCCTGGCCAATGCTGAACTGGAGCTGCCATTCCTTCCGGGGCTCCTCCACCACGTCCAGCCTGGCGATGCGTGATTCCATCTGCCGGACTTTCTGCGCCTGCTTCTCGGAGGACTCAGTGCTGGCGGCGCGCCGGATTTTGTCGTTGTCCGGGTTCTTCTTCATGGCGTTCCGGACACCTTGGGAGCTCCACTCCCGCTGGGTCCGGGCCCGGGACACCAGGTCTGCCTTGGTGGCGGCGAACTCCTCGTACTTCTCGCGTGCGTGCCGCCGAACCACCGCGCGTTCCTCGAGGAAGGCGTCGTAGCCGCCGTCGTAAACGGCCACGCTGTTCTGGGCCAGGTCCAGCTCCACCACGCGGGTCACGCAGCGGGCCAGGAACTCGCGGTCGTGGCTGACCAGCACCACGCCGCCGCGCAACCCCGTCACGAAGTTTTCAAGGGTGGCAAGGCCCGCGAGGTCAAGGTCGTTGGTGGGCTCGTCCAGCAGCACCACGTCGAAGCGGCTCAGCAGCAGGGCAGCCAGCGCCACCCGGGCCGCCTGGCCGCCGGAAAGCCCTGTCATCAGCGCTTCAGGGCCGGCGTCCAGCCCCAACTCTGCAAGCACGGCAGGGATGCGGTCATCCAGATCGGCGGCACCGGAGGCCATCCAGCGGTCAAAGGCACGGGCGTAGGCATCATCTGCCCCGGGAGCACCCGATCCCAAACCCTCCGCGGTGGATTCCATTTCAAGGGTCGCCTCCGCGCAGCCGGTCCGGCGGGCAATGTAGCCTGCCACTGTTTCACCCGGAACGCGTTCATGCTCCTGCGGCAGCCAGCCAACGAACGCATCGGCCGGGGCAAGGCTGACGGCGCCCTGCTGCGGCTGGTCAACACCGGCAAGGAGACGCAACAGCGTGGATTTTCCGGCGCCGTTTGCGCCCACGACGCCCACCACATCGCCGGGGGCCACTGTCAGCGAGAGCCCGGAAAAAAGCATGCGGTGCCCATGGCCGCCGGAGACGTCCTTGGCAACAAGGGTTGCAGGCATCGATTCGTCCTTTCGCCGCTGCCCGGACAGCCGTTGACGGCCGGCAGAGGCGGCGAAAACCGGGCCGCGGCGCCGCTGGGGCTGCAGGACATAGAAGAACCCGCTGGTCCGGACTTGGGGGGTGTACGGACCAGCGGGCTCGACCAACAACTATAGACGAATATGGGTCACGGGCAAAATCCGCGGCACAAAACGCGCGCGGGCAGGCACGGTAAAATCGTGATCACCACCCGTTCTGCAGAGAGCACTTCATGACCCTTTCCGCCAAGGCGTTCCAGCGCTGGCTGCAAAGCATCGCACCAGATGCCAGCACCGCAGACGTCTGCAGGGTCTCCGGAATCAAGCGCACCACGCTGGCACAGCAGCTGGTCCGGGGCAAGGTCTCGGTGAGCACGGTGGTCAGCATCAGCCGCGCCTACGGGATCAACCCCGTCGCAGCGCTGGCCGGATTCGACGCCTACAGCGCCCTGGCGGGTCCGCCCCGCCCACCCACCAGGGACGAGCTGGTAAGCCAGGTTTCCAACGCAGACCTCCTCCGGGCCCTCCTGGCCCGTCCGGCTATGGACGCCGCCCGCGGAGCAGCCGCTCCCGCCCTCAGCCCTGCCCCGCACGCCACGTCCGTGAAGAACTGGGTTGACGCGATCGACGACGGCGAGCTCCGGCACCGCGTTTCGACGTCCACCGGGGTGGCCCCGCAGAACTATTCCGCCCAGCTGACCGCCAACCGGCTGTCCCCCGAGCTTGCCATGGCCACGGCGTTGGCTGCCGGGGTGGGCGCGGCCAGCGGCCTGGTGGCCACCGGACTTATCACGGAGGAGGAGGCCGGATGGCCTTCCGGGGCACGGCGAGCGGCGCTGGACAGCCTCTCCGACGGAGAACTCACCACGCTTGCAGGGGACAGGCTCCAGGCACTGGGCAAAGTATTGCGCCGGCAGGAGCAGGACAAGGCGCAGACAGAAAAGATTTGGGAGAACCTGGGATGATCGAGACCCTCCAATGGACCACGCTGGCCATTTGCGCAGTCATTGCGGTGGCCCGCATCCCCAGCACCCTCCGCGGCGAGAACCGCTCCCTGTTTGGCATCTTCACCATGATGACCCTGGCCATCCTGCTGAGTATCCAGGAACCCTACCTCGTCATTGACCGAGCCTTGGGCGGCACCAATATCGCCAACCTGCTGCTGCGGTTCGTGATCTTCGCGGCCATCTTTTTCCTGGGCGTCCGGGTCTCCAGGGGCTTCGACGCCAAAGACGCTTACCGGCTGATCACCGGCCGGGTGGGCGTTGGAGTCCTCGCGGTCATTTCGATCGTCATGGTGGCTCTCTTCTTCATGATGGATACCGCCGGTTCCTCCGCAGGGCTCAAGGCTATATCCGACAAGGATGCCCGGAACTTCGCGCTTGTGGAGTTTTACGGTGCGGCGGGCAGGGCCTACCCGGCGTATGTGGGGCTGGCCTTGGTGCCAGCAATGGTTCGTGCGGTGCAGGACCGGCTACCGGTCCTGGTGCGGGCAGGTTCCGCTTTGCTTGCCCTGGGCGGAGTCGCCGTTGCCCTCACTCTGCTCTTTCCGGTGGTGCCGCCATCCATGGACACCTTGGAGTTCATCGTTAATTACACGGCGGTGCTCTGCTACGTCATTGGACTGGCCCTGATCTGGGCGGCCCGGGTGGTCAATAGGCGCACCACACGCACTCGAAAGACATCTACCGAAACGTAACCTTTCCCGCTTTCACAAAATCATTAGAGTGTGACACAATCATGAATGTGTGAAGGCGGGGCCGGCAAGCGTTTTCGAACGGGGATAAATTCCAAAGCGCCAGCCGCCCCGGGGGCCTTTGCACACATTGGGGGGATGAGTGGTGGCGGATCGTTGGGGACCGCCCCCACTCAGCCTGTTTAAGGCGCCTTTTGCCGGCTGCAGCCCGCCGAACACCTACTTCCGGGCAAACCTCAACGTCACCAGCTGGAACGGCCGGAGCGTGAGCACGGCACCGGTGCCACTAGGCTCAACTCCGGGGGCCTCGGTGGCACGCTCCAGAAGGTCCGTGGGCACAACGTCCTGCACTAGGAAGTTCGCCGTTATGTTCCCTGAGGAACGCTGCCCCAGCGACTCATACAGCCGGACCACCACGTCCCCGGAACCGTCCTGCGCCAGTTTCACCGCTTCGATGACCAGGGCCGGGTTGCTGACCGAGAAGAGCGCCTCCACTGGGCCGGCGCCGCTGACCAGCCGGGGCGCCAGGTTGGTCCGGTACCCTTCCTGGACGGCATCGGCAATATCAGCGCCAGGGCGGATGGCCACCGTCAACTCGTGGCGCCCCCGGTCTGCGTCCGGGTCGGGGAACTTAGGCGCCCGCAGCAGGGACAGGCGCACGGTGGTGGTGGTTCCGCCGTCGGATTCCCTGATGCTCCTGCCCACGTCGTGACCGTAGGTGGATGAATTGGACACGGCCACGCCGTAGCCGGGTTCACCCACATGGATCCACCGGTGGGCGCAGATTTCGAACTTCGCGGCCTCCCATGAGGTGTTGGTGTGGGTGGGACGAAAGACGTGGCCGAACTGCGTTTCCGCCGCCGACCGGTCGGCCCTCACATCCAGGGCGAAGCCCAGCTTGAGCAGCTTCTCGCGCTCCTGCCAGTCCACGGAGGTGCTGATTTCCAGTGACGGGCTCCCGGGTGCAAGGGTGATGCGCTGCGTGAGCGGCGAGGTGCCAGCCAGCCGATCCACGACGACGACGGCGCTCGCCCCGTCAGTGGCAAGCCGGACCGATTCTGCGTGGACCAGCGGCGTGACATTGCGCCGGTAGAACTCGTCGATGTCCCAGGCGTCCCACTCATTGGGGGTGTCCCGGTGGAGCTCCAGCAGGTTGCCGCGCTGGCCGGGTGCGATCGCTTCACGGCCGGTGGCGTAGTCCAGCAGCGAGGCCAGCAGACCGTCGGCGTCGATCACGGCGCGGATGATCCCGTTGTCCAGGATGTAACCACCGTCGTGCTCCGTAGCCCGCGCCGGTTCCGGACGGGCCTCCGGTTCACCCGCAGCCAGCGCCGGGACCCCGTCCCTGGCATGAGGTGCGGCGTTGAGCAGGAACTGCCTGTCGCCGGAGCCCAGCATGGCCCCGGCCGCATCGCTGATGAGTGCTTCAAGCGCGGTTTCGATGGCCTGGTAGTTCCGCTCGGCGTCCTGATGCACCCAGGCAATGGCGCTGCCGGGGAGGATGTCATGGAACTGCTGCAGCAGCACCAGCTGCCAAAGGCGCTTGAGCTCGGCCCCGGGGTAGGCGTAGGCACCACCGGCGCGGACAGCAGCCGTGGCGCACCACAGCTCCGCTTCACGCAGCAGATGCTCGCTGCGCCGGTTGCCTTTCTTGGTGCGCGCCTGGCTGGTATACGTGCCGCGGTGCAGCTCCAGGTACATCTCGCCCACCCAGACCTGCAGGGGCGAGTACTCTTCCTCGGCCTGCCGGAAGAAGCTCTCCGCGGATCCAATCCGGACCCTGGGCGACCCTTCCAGGTCCGCCGTGCGTGCAGCAGCGGCAAGCATTTCGCGGGTGGGACCGCCGCCGCCGTCGCCGTAACCGAACGGAACCAGCGACACAGTCCCGCGGCCGTGGTCGCGGTAGTTGCGCTCGGCATGGGCCAGGTCCCTGGCGCTGAGATCCGAGTTGTAGGTGTCCACGGGCGGGAAGTGGGTGAACAGCCGGGTGCCGTCTATTCCCTCCCAGTTGAAGGTGTGGTGGGGCATCCTGTTGGTCTGGTTCCAGGAAATCTTCTGCGTGAGGAACCAGCGGCTGCCCGCAGACTTGACGATCTGGGGCAGGGCCGCGCTGTAGCCGAACGAGTCCGGGAGCCACGCCTCCCTGCACTCGATGCCGAATTCCTCCAGGAAGAAGCCCTTACCCTCCACGAACTGCCGGGCCATGGCCTCGCCGCCGGGCATGTTGGTGTCCGATTCCACCCACATGCCGCCGACGGGGACGAACTGCCCCGCGCGCACCTTTTCCCGGATCCTGCCGAACAGGTCCGGGTAGAGCTCCTTGATCCATGCCAGCTGCTGCGCGGAAGAACAGGAGAAGACAAAGCCAGGGTCTTCATCCATCAGGGCCACCACGTTGGAGAACGTCCTGGCACATTTGCGGATGGTTTCCCGGACCGGCCAGAGCCAGGCGGAGTCGATGTGCGCATGCCCCGTGGCAACCAGCTGGTGTGCGGATGCATAGGCGGGCCTGGCCAGGACGCCGGCGAGCGCCTGCCGCCCTGCCGCCGCAGTCCCTGCAACGTCGTCGGGGTCCATCACATCCATCATGTGTTCGAGGGCCCGGAGGATCTCATGGCGGCGCGGGAGTTCCAGCGGGAGCTGTTCCATAAGGCCTGCCAGGGTCCAGATGTCCTGCTGGAGTTCCCATACGCACTGGTTCAGTTCAGCGATGGCAATATTCCCCAGCCGGTACTGAGGAGCTCCGCCGGCGGTCGCCTTGTCACCCAGGGGGGTGGGGGCAAAGGTCCAGCCCTGCGCCATGTCCGGATTCGCGGCCGCTTCCACGTAGAAGTCCACTGCCATGCCGCTTCCCAGCAGCTTGAGCGGGATGTACTGGTTGCGGGGCGAAATTGCCTTAATGATGCTGCCATCCGACCGCCAGGCGATGCCCTCGCACTGGAACCCTGGGGCTTCAGTGGTGAACCCCAGGTCCACTACCACCTCTACCGTGGTGTCCGGGCCGCCGCCCCAGGATTCGGGCACCTCCCCCTGGAGCCGCAACCATGTGGTGCCCCACGGCCGTCCCCAAGGGGCTCCAGGCTCCTGCGGCTGGAACTCCTGCCGCATCGCCTCGAGCGCGGAGACCGGTTCGTCGGGCACTTCCCAACTGCTCAGGGTAAGCGGGACCGTCCTGCTGTAAACAGCAGGGGCAATGCGCTCACGCACAAACCTCGTCAGGCGGACTTCCGTGATCCTGCGGTCGTCATGCAATATAAATCCTCTTTAAGCGGGAGACTGGATCATCGCGTCCATTCGATGGACAAATCTACCCGCTGGCAGCATTGCAACCAACCCCTTTTTAACCAATGCGCCGCCTGTTCCAGCCATCGGCGGCCCTATGTTCCTGGCATGGCAGGTTCGGGCCGCAGTATCCGGGAATCGCCGGCATAGATATTGAAACTGCTGCCCCGGCTGAATCCCGCCACGGTCAGCCCGTTCGCCTCCGCCAGTTCCACGGCAAGGCTGGAAGGGGCACTGACGGCAGCCAGGACGGGAATTCCGGCAAGCGAGGCTTTTTGCACCAGTTCAAAGGACGCCCTGCCCGACACCTGGAGGACGGTCCCTGCCAGCGGCAGGAGGCCTTCGCGCAGCGCCCATCCCACTACCTTGTCCACGGCGTTGTGCCGCCCCACGTCCTCGCGCAGGCACAGGAGGCGCGGCTCGCCGTCGTCCTCAATCCTGAACAGACCCGCCGCATGCACTCCGCCGGTATCGTCAAAGACGCGCTGGGACTCCCGCAGCAGGCCCGGCAGGGAGGCCAGGACCTTGGCATCCACCGTCAGCGGGTCCCCCTGCGGGCTGTGGTGGGAGGACTTCTGGACGGCTTCGATGGAGTCCGTCCCGCAGATGCCGCAGGAGCTGGACGTGTAGACCCTGCGGCCGGTGTCGGGAAGTGGAACGTCAGGCCGCAGCTGGGCCTCCACCACGTTGAACGTCTGGACCCCGTTCTCGTCCTCGCCCGCGCAGAACCGCAGCGACACGAGCTGGCCCTGGTCCCAAATAACGCCCTCGGACACCAGGAATCCGGCCACCAGGTCAAAGTCGTCGCCGGGCGTCCGCATGGTGACCGAGTAGGAAAGCCTGCCCAGCCGGATTTCCAGCGGCTCCTCGACGGCGAGGACGTCTTCGCGGTGGCGGACCGGGTACTCCAGGGCGCCCGGAGAACCGTCCAGGAGATACTTGTGCACCTTGCGGCGCTGGGTTACCCGTCCCATGTTCCACCCTGCCTGTTCATTACTCCATCATGGCACCAACAGGGGCCTGCCCTGGCCCAAAAGGCGCAGTACTGAAGCGACTCAGCCCAGGAGGGCGCTCCAGTCCACGGGTCCGCTGGGTGCCGCTTTGCCCTTGGGTTGGCCGGTACGGGCACTGCTCCGCGTCTTGGCTTTGGCTTCACCGTCCACCGGGCGCGGAATGGGCGCCCCCCACGGCAGGGCGAAGGCGGGCACCAACTCGCCCAGCTGCACTCCGTGCGGCGGCACCACCAGGACCCCGTCAGCAGCGGCCAGCCCGCGCATCATTCCCGGCCCCGTATGCTGCGCCGGAGACGCCATGCCGTACAGCAGCCGGAACGGCATCAGCCGGGTCCGTCCGGGGTCCGGCTCGATCATGGTCCCGCACGGTACTTCCTGCACCGCCGGCATGGGTCGGTGCCCCAGTGCGGCCAGCAGCGGAGCCCCCACGGTGGAGAGGGCCATCATGGCCGCCAGCGGGTTTCCGGGAAGTCCCAGGACAAAGCGGCCGTCCGGCAGTTCCGCGAGAACCGCAGGGTGGCCCGGCCGCATTGCCACACCGTCGATGATGAGCCGGCCGCCGAGTTCAGCCACCGCCCGCCGGAGGTGGTCCGTTCCCGAGCGTCCGGTACCCCCGGTGGTGATGACGACGTCGGCAGGCAGGTCCGGTGCGTCAGGCACCTCCGGCAGCACGTCCTCAAGCGCCGCCAGCCATTCGGCGTAGGAGTCACCGATCCGCTGCTGCCCGCCGGCGATGCCGCCCAGCATGGCTACGACGTCGGGTAACTGCGGACCGAACGTGTCGCGCACCTGGCCAGGCTCAGGCCTGCCCTGTTCAACCACCTCTGACCCCGTCAGCACCAGGCGGACCACCGGCTTCCCCTGGACCTGCACCTCGTCATAACCGGCCAGGGCTGCCAGGGCCAGGTGTGCCGGGTTGAGCTCCACCCCCGCCTTAACCAGGGTGTCCCCTTCCAGTGCTTCCTCCCCGGCCTTCCTGATGTGCTCTCCCGCGCGGGGCTCGCCGGGGCGCGCCTTGCCGCCGATCATCAGGACGGGGAGCCCCTCATCGTCCTGGCCAAGGACAGCACTCTCGGTGCGAAGAACCGCCTTGGCTCCGGGCGGGATGAGGCCTCCCGTGGCAATCGGGCTCGCCTGGTGCGGTGCCAGCCGCGTTCCAGCCTCCACGGGGATCCACGGGCCGCTTCCATTGACTGCCCAACCGTCCATGGCTGAGGACGCATAGTGGGGCATGTCCTGAAGTGCCACGATGTCGCGCTCAAGTTTGCGGCCCAGGGCTATCCGCAGCGCCACCGGCCCGGGGGGAATGGGAGTGGCTGCATCGAACGCTGCCTGCCGGGCCTCTTGCCAGGTGTGGGCCGCATGATGGTGTGCAGCAGGCACGTGTTCAGTTTTGCCCGGGTGCGCCCCTGTTTCACTGTCCGCGTGCGCCTCCGGATCGCCTTGGGGTTCTGCCGTCATTCGCCGGGAGCCCCGGCGGCTTCAGCGTCGTAGTCTTCCGCCAGGGAACGGGCGACGGCCAGCGCCGCGTCCATGGATGCTGCATCCATCTCCCTGCCGGGAGCGGCAGCCAGTCCCGCGGCGAACCCGGCGATAAAGGTGGTGAGCGGAGCGGCCGGCCGGACAACGGCATGGGCGGCAACGCCTGCAAGCGCCAGCACGGCGTTGACATCCACCTGGACATTCTCAAGCTTGTACGCCTGCAGAAGTGCCCTGCACCACTCTTCCAGCGTTTCGTCCTGGCTTTTCACGAATTGCCTCCCACATTAGCTCCGCCCGGGTGCCGGTCCTGGCCTGCGCGCTGGTTCCCGGCGGCAACCCCCAGCGCGGCAGCATCGTCCCAGGTATCCACATCGGAAGTGGACCCGGCGGGGACCGTGACAAGCTGCACGTCCAGACTAGCAAGGAGCGCCCGGACAGAGCCGTTGACCAGGGCGTTGCGTGCAGCCAGGTCGCTGCACGCCTTTGTTAACCCGGCTGTGCGATAAAAACCAGCCAGCGGCTGGGCCCTGCCGTCTGCGGCACAGGCCATGACGCCGTCCCCGCCGCCTGCAACGGCAGCGGATTGCGCCAGGGCATCCCGCAGCACCGTCACCGCCCGGGAAGCCAGGGGCATGTCGCACGCCAGCACCAGGGTGTAGGCAGCTTCTCCACCATTCCTGGCCAAGGCGTCCAGCCCCGCGGAAATTGCGGCCGCGGGGCCGGCGAACTGCGGCTCCTCCCGGCACATCAGCAGGGTGTGAGGCAAGGCTGGCTGAGGCAGCGGGCGTCCGGCCTGGGCATCGTTTGGAAGGGAACCCGTGTCGCCAACAACCACAATGCGCCGGGCACCAGCGGCCGCGGCAACGGAGCGTTCCAGGAGGGTCTGGCCGCGGAAAACCAGCGATTGCTTGGGTACGCCGCCCAGCCGGGATGACCGCCCTCCCGCCAGGATCAGGGCATCGAAGGCCAACCTGTTCACTTGCACTCCCCCAGCCTAGCGATCAGCAAGGCTCCGGGTGCAGGGCACGGTTGGTCAGGCAGCGCGCTCCGGGAGCAGGAACGGATCCCAGGCCGGCGTCGGCTTCTCCAGCTCCTTGATCTGCCAGATGGTTCCGTGGGGCGGCTCGGGGACGAACCGCAGGGTCCATCCCATCTCGGCGGGAGTGTGGTCGCCCTTGACGTTGTTGCACCGCAGGCAGGCGGCCACCAGGTTCTCCCATGAATCGGCGCCGCCCCGGGACTTCGGGTGCACATGGTCGATTGTGTGCGCCGCCTTACCGCAATACGCACACTTATGCCCGTCGCGACGGAGCACACCCCTGCGGCTGACGGCCGTTGAGTGGTTGTACCGGGGCCGGATGTAGCGGTTGAGGAGGATCACGGACGGGCGGCCCAGGACGTCGGTGGGGCCCACCACAGGGTCATCCCCTTCGGCCACCACGCTCGCCTTGCCCGTGAGCACAAGCACCAGCGCCCGGCGGAAAGTGATAACCGCCAGCGGTTCATATCCAGCATTCAGAACGAGAGTGCGCATGCACTTACCTCTTCACGGCCGCACCCGTCAGGGGCACGAGGGCCGGCTGCCCTCGGCATGTCCGGGCTATGGATCGACATCACAAGAGTAAACAAAGAAATGCAGAATCAGGTAATCGCCGCCCCGGAGCCCATTCGGGCCGTGAGAAGGGCACGGCACCGATGCCGTCGCCAACCCTTAAACCGCAGGGGACCCCCGCCTCACTGGCGGGGGTCCCCTGTAACATTTCCCGGCGGCCGTTCAGGCCGGCGCTGGAATGCTTAGTTGACGCGGATGAAGACGGGGCCGGAACCCACGTTGGCGCTGAAGACCACGGTCTGGTTCCCGTTGTAGCCGCCGTGGACGGCCATGCCGTTTCCGGCGTACACAGCAATGTGGGCCATGCCCGAACCGCCGTTGGCGTAGTAGATAAGGTCGCCCGGCTGCGCCTCGGCTGCACTCACGGTGCGGCCCAGGGACAGGTAGCCTGCGGGCCAGTCGTGGAAGTGGATGCCCACGGCGGCCAGGGAGTTGGTCACCAGCATGGTGCAGTCCTGCATGACGCCGAGCTGTGCATAGGCTGCGGACAGGATGGCAGCGCCCTTGCCGCTGGCCGAAGCCTGGGCTGCGGGAGCAGCCGGAGCAGCAGCGGTGGCAACCTTGGCCGTGACCTTGGGGGCAGCAACGGGCTGGGCAGCAGGAGCAGCTTCCTGCACCTCAACCTGGGGCTCAGGCTCCGCGACGGGGGCCGGCGTGGTGGTCACGGCCGGCTTCTCGTAGCTGATGGCAATGGTGGAAGCCGCGGAAATCGGGGCATCGACGGCGGATTCGACTTCCAGCTGGGACGCGGGAGCGGAATCGCGCTTGACGTTGGCGTCAGCAGCGTTCGCTGCGATGCCGCTGGTCAGGACCAGGCCGGAAGCGGCAGCGATAACCGCAGCCTGGCGGCCCATGCCGCCGGCGTTGTCGCTTACAGCTTTGGCAATGACAGCGATCGAGTTGGTTTTGGTGGCCTCGGCGCGGTGCCGTGCGGTAGCACGAGTCGTCATCAGTTCTCTCTTTCGTTGTTCCTTCGAACCGCTTGTAGGCAGACGCAGGGAATTGGATGCGCCGGCATCTTGGGGGTACGCCGGCGCATCCCGAACGGGGATGTGGTTTCTAGCGAAAAGCTTTGGGCAAAGAAATAGCCCTTGGAGCGTGGAGCCCAAGAACTACTTGTTGAGGTGGTAGTACGACGAGGTACCGGTGGCTGCAGGCGAGTGCAGCAGCGTGCCCTGGGACGGGTTGAGTGCGCTGACCATCATGCCGTTGCCGACGTAGATGCCCACGTGCGCGCCGCCGTTCTGGACCACCAGGTCGCCCGGCTGGGGGGTGGAGGTGGGGGTCATGATGCTCCACGCGTTGGTACGCGGGATGCTGATTCCGGCCTGGGCGTAGACCCACTGAACGAACCCGGAGCAGTCCCAGCCGGTGACGGGGCTGGTGCCGCCCCACACGTAGGAGTGGCCGATGCCGGTGTAGGCGATGGCCGCAATGCCCGAAGTCGCCGCGGAAACGGTCTCGACGGCCTTGGCGGCGGGGGCAGCGTCCTGGCCTGCAGTGGCCGTGGCCGTGCGTTCGGCCGGCGCGGTGGACTGCGGACGCACCGCTTCCACCTTAGGAGCAGCGGTGGTCTTGACGACGGGACGTTCGAAGGAAACCGTGGCCGTGGGGGCGGCGGTGACAGCGAGGGCCGTCTGGGCCGAACCGGACTCGGTGGAGGCAGAGACACCAGCGGTGGTGTCAGCTGCGGTGGCCGGCAGGCCCATGCTCAGGATGAGGCCCGACGCCGCTGCCACGACGGCAGCCTGGCGGCCTACGGTCCCGGCATTTGCGCTCACGGCCTTGGACACTGCGTCCAGGGGGTTGGTGCGAACCGTTTGCGCACGGTGGCGCGCAGAATGATGGCGTGAAGACACGAAGGTAGCCTCTCCCAATGCCTGCGAGGTGAGCTGTCGGATTCGGATGGGAGTCACCCGGCCACACTGCTTCCTGGGAAGCACGTGACTTAACCCCAAGGCCTTCTGGAAAGAAGGCCAAAATTGGTTCCCCCGCCCCTGCCAGACGATGAAATGCGAACGGACCTTGAGCGGTGGCAGAGTTAGGCAATCCACTCAAGAGCGTCAACTTCGGAAAAGTTGACGCGAGTTAGACGGTACAGCAGTTTTGTTTCAATGTCACATTCAGGTCACGGCAGGTCGCCACAATCTGAGAGTGAGCAATCACACAGTTAAAGCCAACCCATCGGATCAACCACTTCGCCGTTGACCTGCACCTCGAAGTGCAGGTGGCAGCCGGTGGACGCGCCCGTGGTCCCGCTGAGCGCAACAACGTCGCCACGGGAAACTGTCTGGCCCACCTTGACGTTGAACGACGACAGGTGGTTGTACGTGGTTTCCAGCCCGTTGCCGTGGTCGATGACCACCCGGTTACCGCCACCGAACTGATGCCAGCCCGCGAAGGTCACGGTGCCCGTCGCGGCCGCCAGGACGGAGGTCCCGCACTGCGCCACAAAGTCCTGGCCGCGGTGGAAGTCCCCGGAGCCACCGGTAATGGGGCTGACCCGGTAGCCAAAGGGCGAGGCGGTAGTGAGGGATGCGAGCGGCGCGGCCAGGGTGCCGGCGGATGCGGCGCGCGTGACGGAGCCGGCGGACTGGGCGCTCAGGAGTTGCTTCAGCTTCCCATCCGGGTCGGCCTGGGTCACCACGGCCGAGCGGCTGAAGTCGATCTGGGCACCAATATCGGCGGAAATCTGGGGCTGCGGGCTGACGGCGGAAGCTGCCAGGGGCGTATTGCCCGACGCGTCCGTGGCCATGACGGGACTGGTGGCCGGCACTGTGACTGTGAGCACCAGGCCGGTGGCGGCCAAGGCGATTCCGGCTTTCTGGCCAATGCCGCTGGCGGCGGCAAACTCCGTCACCTGCCGGAACGGGCCCCTGCGGCGGCGTGCGTCGCGATGCAGATCGCGGGGGCGCTCCGCTGCGACATCCTCGACAACCCGGGGTGCCAAAGGGGGGCCGGCCGCGCGGCGGCGGCCCCGGGAGGTCTGCATGGTCAAGAAGGGTTCCTCTCTGGAAAGCCTGCGGAGTTAGCTGTCGGATTCGGGTCAGAGAGATCAAAGACCCGGCCCGTCATGGGCAAGCTTCTGCACAGGGGTATTCCCGGAAGAATCCTTCACTGGAGAGGCTCGCTGCTGACGGACTTCACCCCAAGGCAGTCCCCCGCTGCCGGTTGTGGTTCCCCCGCCTCTGCCAGTAACGACTTCATGCACCCGATCCGCTGGCAGAGCTCGGCTCCGGATCGGGTAACGCTCAAGTATCGACGATTGTTACCACTATAGGGCCTTAAGACCCTAGGTAACAATTCCGTTATCTTTGCGTGGAAGCTTCGCTTTGGGGTATGCGGAGCCGCTCAGGGCTGGCTGAGGGCGACGAAAACATGGGCGGCCACCTCAGGCGGCAGCTCCAGCGCCCCTTCGATTCCCTGCACTCGCACGGAGATGTAGTCGCCCACGCGCTCCAGGGCCACTGAAGCGCCGGGCCGGATTCCGCCTTCGTCCAGCTGCGTCAGCAGTTCCGGCTCCACCTGGATCGGTTCGGCCAGCCGGCTGATGGTCACCGCTGAAGCGGGCGCGTAGCTCTTCATGGCCTCCACCAGGCTGATGGCCCCGTCAGCGAAACTGCTCGCCGGTTGTCCGCCCAGGGCGGCCAGGCCGGGGATGGGGTTGCCGTACGGCGACTCGGTGGGGTGGTCCAGCATCTCGTAGATCCGCCGTTCCACCCGCTCGCTCATCACATGTTCCCAGCGGCAGGCTTCGTCGTGCACGTAGGCCCAGTCCAGGCCGATGACGTCGGCCAGCAGGCGTTCGGCCAGCCGGTGCTTGCGCATGACCTCCGTGGCCCGCTTGCGGCCCGTGTCAGTGAGTTCCAGGTGCCGGTCGCCGGAGACGACAACGAGCCCGTCGCGTTCCATCCTGCCGATGGTCTGGGACACGGTGGGGCCGGAGTGGCGCAGGCGCTCGGCGATACGGGCCCGAAGGGCAACGATGTTTTCTTCCTCAAGCTCCAGGATGGTCCTGAGGTACATCTCCGTTGTGTCGATCAGATCCGTCATCCAGCTCAGCTCCTCGAGCGCAGTACCTTGCGTTGTCCCACCGTATCGCCTCTTCCCGCGAGGTAGTCCGGGGGAAAGCTTAGCCTATTTTGACTTTGTCCGAATAGCCGCGCTTCGAACAGCCGCACGTGCCGGGACCGTCTCATTGTCTGGACTTTGGCCCCTCCGGCTGCCGCCCCCACTGCCGTTCAGGCAGAATGGGTAGGGCCCGTTGCGCAGCCACCGCGCACTGCCGGCCACCTTTTACCCGCCCGTCCGGACCAAAGCTTTCGTCCCCGCCGAATTGGAGCACCTGTGAGCGACACCAGCATCACGATCCCCGCCGACCTCCTGCCCAAGGACGGGCGGTTCGGCGCCGGCCCGTCGAAGGTCCGCCAGGAACAGATCGATGCCCTGGCAGCAGCGTCCAAAACCATCCTCGGCACCTCCCACCGGCAGGCGCCGGTCAAGAACCTGGTGGGGTCGGTCCGCGAAGGACTGAGCCAGTTCTTCCGCGCCCCGGAGGGCTATGAGGTGGTCCTGGGCGTCGGCGGCTCCACGGCTTTCTGGGACATCGCCAGCTTCGGGCTCGTGGAAAAGAAGGCCCAGCACCTGTCCTTCGGCGAGTTCGGGTCGAAGTTCGCCGCGGCCACCAATAAGGCGCCCTTCCTGGGAGCCTCCTCCATTATCAAGTCCGAGCCGGGCACCCGTCCGGCGGCGCAGGCCGAGGCGGGCGTGGACGTCTACGCCTGGCCGCAGAATGAGACCTCCACCGGTGTAGCAGCCCCGGTCACCCGCGTCTCCGGAGCCGACGAGGGATCGCTGGTCCTGGTGGATGCCACCTCGGCGGCCGGTGGCCTGGACGTGGACGTTGCCCAGAGCGATGTCTACTACTTCGCCCCGCAGAAGAACTTCGCCTCCGACGGCGGCCTCTGGCTTGGCCTGTTCTCCCCCGCTGCCATTGAACGTGCCGCGCGGATCAAGGCCAGCGGCCGCTGGATTCCTGACTTCCTGGACCTCCAGACCGCCATCGACAACTCCCGCCTGAACCAGACGTACAACACGCCCTCGCTGTCCACGCTGGTCACCCTTGACGCCCAGGTCCAGTGGCTGAACTCCAACGGAGGCCTGGACTTTGCCGCCGCACGCACCGCCGACTCCGCCGGGCGCATCTACAGCTGGGCCGACGCCTCCGGGTTCGCTACCCCGTTCGTGGCCAAGCCCGAGGAACGCTCCAACGTCATCGCCACCATCGACTTCGACGAATCGGTCGATGCCGCCACAGTGGCCAAGGTGCTGCGCGCCAACGGCATCGTGGATACCGAGCCCTACCGGAAGCTGGGCCGCAACCAGCTGCGCATCGCCACCTTCGTGGCCATCGATCCGAGCGATGTCTCGGCCCTGCTGTCCAGCATCGACTACGTGGTTGGCGAGCTGCGCAAGTAACCACAGTCAACGCACGACGGCGCCGCCCGGGTTCTTCCCGGACGGCGCCGTTTTCGTTGCCCCACGCAGGGGTAGCCGGTTTCCCGGCATAAAGTGCGGTCAGGCTCCTGCCTGCGTGCCGGCGTCGTCCTTGGAATCCTCCGCGGCTTCCGCGGTCACCTGGCCATCCGGTTCAGCCGCGGCTGTTTCCTGGCCGTCCGCTTCGGGTTCCTGCTGGTCCTCGGGTCGGACGCGTTCGGCCCACGGCACCCACTCCGGGGCCAGGATGGCGTCCCCCGAGGGCAGCAGGCCCAGCTCGTTGACCGTTACTACCTTGGAGCGGGAGTTGCGGGTCAGTACCGCGTACCACTGCCAGCCTGCGTAGCCGGGCAGCCGGGACTCGAACAGGTGCGTGACCAACCGGTCGCCCTCGCTCTTGGCTGCCAGGTGCGGCCCGATGGTGGCGGCGGGGGTGATGCCCTCCACTGCGGTCCGGGCGGTGTCCACGGCAGCAGCCAGGAAAGCGTCAGGCTTGCCCGTACGCCATACCGGCACGCCTGCCTTGCGCTTGGGCGGGTTCTTGGCAGCCTGCTCCTGCACTGGCGTGCCCGGCTGTTCAGATTGGGGATCCATAGGCGCTTAAACGTCCAGCTCGTCGGCGACCTTGCGCAGGGCGGCAGCGATGGCCTTACCCTTGTTGCCCTCCGGGTACTTGCCCTTGGACAGGGTCCCGGACAGGTTGTCCAGGACGGTCACCAGGTCCTGCACCAGCGGGGCAAGATCCTTCGCGCTGGGACGCTTGGCCTTGGCGATGGACGGGGTCTTGTCCAGCACCCGCAGCCCCAGCGCCTGGGCACCCTTGCGTCCGTCCGCCACGCCAAACTCCACGCGCGTGCCGGCTTTCAGCTCCGTTACGCCCTCGGGCAGCGACGACTTGGGCAGGAAGACCTCCTGGCCGTCTTCGCCCGCGAGGAACCCAAAGCCCTTGTCCTTGTCATACCACTTGACCTTGCCGGTAGGCACGTAATCAACCTTCTTCGTTCTGCTGTCATGAGACACGGCCGGCTGCCACCGCATCCGCATTGTTGTGCGGGTTCAGGGTATGGCAAACGCAAACCGTGTTGGTCTGTATGCTTCAAGGTTATCCTGCCGCATGGCCTATTGATGCTTTGGGCAGCACTGTTCCGCCGCAGGCGCAAGGCCCCGGCTTTTACCCGCTCCGCTCCGGGCGCGGTAGCGTTGCATCCATGACTCCCTCGCGTTACCGGCGGCCGCTGATGGTCCTCGCCGCAGTTGTTGCCGTGCTGTCCCTGATAGCCGTGGCTGCTGTCATGGCGCTCGCCTTCGCCGGTTCCGTAGCTCCCGCCTGGATCACCTATACCGCGCTGTACGGCCTGCCGGCGGCCTTCATCCTGATGCTCCTGCTGGTCCTGGACGGCGTTGCCGCCCGGCGGCGGGCGGGAAGGGCCCAGCAGCGGTAACGTTGGACTGATGTCCCTCATTCGCGCGCTTGGCAAGGACCTGGAGGCACGCAGCGACGATTCGTTGCGGGCGTTGTTCGCCGCGCGGCCGGACCTCATTTCCCCTTCTGTTCCGGACTTCGCTGCGCTGGCGGCACGTGCCAGCTCCCGTGTCAGCGTCCAGCGCGCCCTGGAGCGGCTCAACCGGCCCCAGATGCAGGTCCTGGAGACCCTGCATCTGTGCACCAACACCGACACCGGGCACAGCGCCTCCGCCGAGGGAGTGCACACGCTGATCCACGGCGCGGGCCTGGCCACGGTGACCCAGATCCTGGGCACCCTGCAGGAACTTGCCCTGGTGCACCACGCTGCTCCCCCGCACGGCACTCCTTCCCCGGCCGCCGACCAGCCGTTCTACCTGCCGGTGGGCTCCCTCAAGGACGTGGTGGGGATTTACCCGGCGGGGCTGGGACGCAGCTACACAGAGCTGGTCCGCCTGCAGCCGTCCTTCGCCCAGCGGGCGGTGCAGCTGGTCTCCGAACTGCACCGCAGCGGGTTCGTAATCCACGGCGCCACCACGCCCATGGAGGCTGCGCTGGCGCTCCAGCACTGGACTTCCTCCCCCGAGGCACTGCAGGACATCCTCGCCACTGCACCGGAACGGACGACGGCGCTGCTCGCCAGGTTCCGCAACTGGGCCATGGGTGCCGTCCCCCAGGCGCAACGGAAGGCGTCGGTCACGACCGAGGGTGCCGACGTCGGGCCGGTCGACTGGCTCCTTGCGCGCGGGCTCCTGGTTCCGCTCGACGCCGCCCATGTGGAGCTGCCGCACAGCGTGGGGCTGGCCCTGCGCGGCGGCGCGATCATCAATGACTTCACCCTGTCGCCGCCGCTCCCGGAGCTCGGCCGGACCACCGCGGCCCTGCGCAGGAATGCAGCGCTCAGCGCGATCTCAGAAACCCTCCGGCTGGTTTCCGAACTGCTGCATGCCATCAGGGAGAACCCGCTGGCCACGCTGCGCAGCGGAGGCGTGGGGGTCCGCGAGATGCGCCGCCTGTCCGACCAACTGCGCATTGACCAGGGTGCGGCGGGCCAGCTGCTGGAGCTGTGCGGACTGGCCGGCCTGATCCGCCTCGACGTCGATTCGTCGTCCTGGGTGCAGCCGCCGCAGCTGGAGTGGCTGGTGCTTCCGCGGCAGGAACAATGGCTGTGGCTGGTGAACGCCTGGCTGGCCAGCGAGCGCGTGCCCTCGATGGTGGGCCAGCCCATGAACACGGCACCGGGCGCCCCGGCCCGGGGCGCGTCCGGAAACACCATCGCGGCGTTGTCCGCCGGGGCGCAGCGGCCCGACGCTCCGGTGGTCCGCAAGCGGATCCTCGAGATCCTGCACGAACTTACGGTCGAAGCCTCAGGGCCGGACGGCACCGCGCCCGTTCTCGATGCCGCCGCGGTCCTGCAGCGCGCGGAATGGTCACAGCCGCGGATGGCCCGGCGGTTCAGCTCCCTCATCCGGGGAGTCCTCGCAGAGGCGGAGATGCTGGGCCTGGTGGGGTCGGGGGCCCTGAGCCAGTTGGGGAGCGCTTTCGCCGAAGACAACCCCGATGCCGCCCTTGCCATCCTGGGCGAGCACCTGCCGGCAGCCCTGAACCACGTGTTGCTGCAGGCAGACCTGACAGCCGTTGCCCCGGGCTACCTCACTCCTGCACTCACCGAAAAACTCCTGGTCATGGCCGACGCCGAGGGCCAGGGCCCGGCCACCATCTACCGGTTCTCCGCGGAGTCCATCAAGCGGGCACTCGATGACGGCTACGACGCCGCCGGCCTGTTGGCATTTCTTCGGGAACACTCCGCCACCGCCGTACCGCAGCCGCTGGCGTACCTGGTGGAGGACACCGCATCCCGGCATGGCAGCCTCCGCGTGGGCCAGGCCGCCAGCTTTATCCAAAGCGACGATGAAGCGGCCCTCCGGGAACTGCTGGCAGGACCCAAGGCAGCCCAGCTCGGCCTGGCCAGCCTGTCCCCCACGGTTGTAACGTCCTCGTCGCCGCCCCGTGAGCTCGCCGCCGCCCTCCGCAGCCTGGGCCTGTCCCCGTCCGTGGACGGCGCCGAGCCCGCCGCGCACCTCCGCCGGCCCCCGGCCCCGCAGGAAAGCTCCCGCCCCGTCTATACCGCCCCGCGGATGGCGCCCCCGGCGGAGGACGTTGAAGCCCAACTGGGCGTCCTGCGGCAGGCCGGCCCCGGCGTCGGACACCACCCCGGCACCGCTGCGGGCAGCGAGGCAGCCACCCAGCTGGGGCTTGAGGCGCTGCAAAGGGCCATCCGGCTGAAGCAGCGGATCCATATGAACGTGGTGGACAGCCTGGGGAATGCCAGCCTGGAAGTGGTTGTTCCGCTATCTGTGAGCGGGGGCAGGGTGCGCGTGTTCGATCCTGCCAAGGACACTGAGCGGGTCCTGTCCGTGCACCGCATTATCGACATCGAGGCCGCAGAGGAACTGCGCCAGTGAAGGATTCCCCCGCGTGACCGACGGACCCCTGATCGTCCAAAGCGACAAGACCATCCTCCTCGAGGTGGACCACGAGCTGGCCACCGAGGCTCGGCATGCCATCGCGCCTTTCGCGGAGCTGGAACGGGCACCTGAGCATATGCACAGCTACCGGCTGACCCCGCTGGGGCTGTGGAACGCCCGTGCCGCCGGGCTGGACGCCGAGAAGGTGCTGGACGCCCTGCTGAAGTACTCACGCTTCCCGGTACCGCATTCCCTGTTGATCGACGTCGAGGAAACCATGTCCCGGTACGGCCGGCTGCGCCTCGAAAAAGACCCGCGCCACGGGCTGGTCATGCGGACGGACGACTATCCCGTCCTGGAGGAAGTGATCCGGGCCAAGAAGATCGCGCCGCTGCTGGGGCCGCGGATCGACGGAGAAACGGTGGTGGTGCACGCCTCCCAGCGCGGCCAGCTCAAGCAACTGCTGCTGAAGATCGGCTGGCCGGCCGAGGACCTGGCCGGCTATGTGGACGGCACCCCGCACCTGATTTCACTCAATGAGGACGGCTGGGAACTCCGGCCCTACCAGCGCCTGGCCAGCGAAAACTTCTGGGCGGGCGGCAGCGGCGTGGTGGTGCTGCCCTGCGGCGCGGGCAAGACCCTGGTGGGGGCCGCGGCCATGGCCACCGGCTCCACCACCACACTGATCCTGGTCACCAACACCGTGGCAGCCCGGCAGTGGAAGGACGAACTGCTCAGGCGCACCTCCCTCACGGAGGAGGAAGTGGGCGAATACTCCGGCGCCCTGAAGGAGGTCCGGCCGGTGACCATCGCCACCTACCAGGTACTGACCACCAAACGCGGCGGCATCTACCCCCACCTGGAACTGGTGGACGGCCACGACTGGGGCCTGATCATCTACGACGAGGTCCACCTCCTGCCCGCACCGATCTTCAGGATGACCGCCGACCTGCAGGCCCGCCGGCGCCTGGGGCTCACCGCCACGCTGGTCCGGGAGGATGGGCGCGAGGGAGAGGTCTTCAGCCTGATCGGGCCCAAGCGGTATGACGCGCCCTGGAAGGACATAGAGGCCCAGGGCTACATCGCGCCCGCAGACTGCGTGGAGGTCCGCGTGGACCTGCCAAAGGACGAACGCGTTGCCTACGCCATGGCCGACGACGCGGACAAGTACCGGCTGTGCGCCACGTCCGAGTCCAAGACCCACGTGGTGGAGCAGCTGGTGGCACGGCACGCCGGGGAGCAGCTGCTGGTGATTGGCCAGTACATCGACCAGCTGGACGAACTCGGCGAGCGCCTGCAGGCACCGGTGATCAAGGGCGACACCTCCGTCAAGGTACGGCAGAAGCTCTTTGACGCGTTCCGATCCGGGGAGTTGCAGACCCTGGTGGTGTCCAAGGTGGCCAACTTCTCCATCGACCTGCCTGAGGCCTCCGTCGCCATCCAGGTCTCCGGCTCCTTCGGGTCCCGGCAGGAGGAAGCGCAGCGGCTGGGCCGGCTCCTGCGGCCCAAGAAGGACGGACGCGCTGCCCGCTTCTACTCCCTGGTGGCACGGGACACCCTTGACCAGGACTTCGCCGCGAAGCGCCAACGGTTCCTTGCCGAGCAGGGGTATGCCTACCGGATCATGGACGCCAAGGACGTACACGCGGCGGATTAGCCGCACCGTGCGCGCAGCACCCGTTGCGCGCACACTGGAGGCATGAGCATACGAATCATTCCCGCCGTGCCCGGGCCCGGCCAGGAGTCGGTCTGGGATTATCCCCGGCCGCCGCGGATCGAGCCCAGCAGTGAACGGATACGCATCGTTTTAGGCGGGGAACTGATCCTTGACACCACCGATTCGCTCCGCGTTCTCGAGACCAGCCATCCGCCGGTGTACTACGTCCTCCAGTCAGCATTCGCATCCGGTGCGCTGGAACCTGCCTCTGGCAGCAGCTTCTGCGAGTTCAAAGGCTCGGCGAAGTACCTGACCGTACGCGGCGGCGGCAAGGAAGCGGACAGCGCCGCATGGTCCTATCCCGAGCCTGCGTCAGGGTTCGAGGCGCTCGCTGACCGGGTGGCCGTCTACCCGGGCCGGATGGATTACTGCGAAGTGGATGGAGAGCGGGTGCAGGCACAGCCGGGCCGCTTCTATGGCGGATGGATCACCAGCCGCGTGGTGGGCCCGTTCAAGGGTGAGCCGGGGACAATGGACTGGTAACCGCGAGGCCGCCCTCATCATGCTCACAACGAATATCCAGACAACTCCCAGAGACTGGGAGCATGATGGGAGCATGAACAAGAACGGTCCAGAAGCCAGGCTGCTCGTCGTCGATGATGAACCCAACATCCGCGAGCTCCTCTCCACGTCGCTGCGGTTTGCCGGCTTTGAAGTGGTCTCCGCCGCGAACGGACGCGATGCCCTTGCAGCCGCCGACGCCCACGCCCCTGACCTGGCCGTGCTGGACGTCATGCTCCCTGACATGGACGGCTTCACCGTGACCCGGCGGCTTCGTGCCTCCGGCAAGCATTTCCCCGTCCTCTTCCTGACCGCCAAGGACGACACCGAGGACAAGGTCACCGGCCTGACCGTGGGCGGCGACGACTACGTCACCAAGCCCTTCAGCCTCGACGAAGTGGTGGCCAGGATCCGGGCCGTGCTCCGGCGCACGCAGCCCCTGCTGGACGATGACGCGGTCATCCGCGTGGACGACCTGGAACTGGACGATGACGCCCACGAGGTGCGGCGCGGCGGCACTGTCATCGAGCTCTCCCCCACGGAATTCAAGCTGCTGCGCTACCTCATGCTCAACCCCAACCGGGTCCTGTCCAAGTCCCAGATCCTGGACCACGTCTGGGAGTACAACTTCAACGGCGACGCGTCCATCGTGGAGTCCTACATCTCCTACCTGCGGCGGAAAGTGGACATCGACCCCGAGGCGCCGGCCCTGATCCAGACCAAGCGCGGCGTGGGCTACGTCCTGCGGACGGCTGAAAAGCGCTGACCTTGCTTAAGCGGTGGAAGTCGGCCTCGCTCAGGTCGCAGCTGGTGGCCATGATCATGGCCCTGCTGATCGTGGCCCTGACGGTGACCGGCGCGGTCACCCTGACGCTGCTGCACAGCTATCTCCAGGGCCAGGTGGATGACAAGCTGAACGCCGCCGTCGACTCCGCCCGGAAACAACGCTCGTTCACGCAGCTGCAGGCGCCCAGCTCCATTCCCACGGACTATTCGCTGATGCTCTTTACCCAGGGCGAGCAGCCGTACACATTCGGCGGGGACCCTGACGACCACCCGGACATCAGCAACATCACGGTGGAGCAGGCCCAGGCCCGCGGGCTGGCCCCCTTTCAGGTGCGCGGGACTGATGGGGAAAACTGGCGCGTTGTGGCCGTCACGGTCCAAAACGGCCCAACCACCGCCGTGGTGGTCATCGGGCTGCCCTTGGAGAGCGTGGACGACGTCCTCAAGCATGCCACCCTGGTGGTCACCGGCGTCGGCCTGCTGACCCTGCTGCTGGCCTCGCTCATTGCCAGCTGGACCGTGTCACGGTCCTTCCGGCCCCTTGCCAGGGTGGAGAAGACGGCGGCGGCCATTGCCGCCGGTGACCTCTCCCGCCGCGTGGAAGTGGAGAACCCCACCACCGAGCTGGGCCGGCTGAGCAGCTCCCTGAACGCCATGCTGGCGCATATCGAGACCGCGTTCGCAGCGCGGACGGCCTCGGAGGCAAGGATGCGCCGCTTCGCCGCCGACGCCTCCCACGAGTTGCGCACTCCCCTGGTGACCATCCGCGGGTTCTCCGAGCTGTACCGCCACGGCGCCCTTGCCACGGACGAAGACGTGGCCACGGCCATGGGCCGGATCGAAAGCGAAGCCAAGCGCATGGGGTCCATGGTTGAGGACCTGCTCCTGCTGGCACGCCTCGACGAGCAGCGCCCCCTGCAGCAAAAGCCGGTGGACCTGCAGCTGATTGCCCACGACGCCGCGGTGGATACCCAGGCCAGCGACCGTTCCAGGGTCATCTCGCTGACCGGGCTCGACGGCGGACCGGCGGCCCCTGCGCCGGTGCTCGGCGATGAGGCCAAGCTGCGCCAGGTAGTGGGCAACCTTGTGGGCAACGCCCTGCGCTACACCCCCGAGGGCAGCCCCATCGAACTCGCGGTCGGAGTCCGCGCGACCGATGGCGAAGAGCGGTCCGTCATCGAAGTACGGGACCATGGGCCGGGCATTTCGGAAGAGGACGCAGCCAAGGTGTTTGAACGCTTCTACCGGGCTGACACCTCCCGCACCAGGGAAACAGGCGGCAGCGGCCTTGGGCTCGCCATCGTGGCGGCGATCGTGGGGTCCCACGGCGGCTCAGTCCGGGTGGAAAAGACCGACGGCGGCGGCGCCACCTTGGTGGTTAGCCTTCCGCGGCGTGAGGACGCACCCCGCGGTGGCGGCGGAGACGGGCTGGAAGCAGCGGCCGGCAGTGCCACCGGGGCCAAGGGCAGCGACGGATCGGTTATCCACATATAGCCGTCCGGCCATGGCTCCCGCAGGGCACTGGTCCGTAGGCTCGTCCCAGCAGCCCGGAAGCGCCGGGCTTGGGGGCACTGCGCCCGGCGTATCCGAAAGGCACAGCCATGACCATCATTTCCGTCGACACAGAATTACTGCAACTGAAGTCTGCCAACGTGCAGGCCACCGTGGACCGGATCAGCGCTGACGTGCAAACCATGAAGCGCGGACTGGACGAGCTGCAGGGTTCATGGCGCGGTTCCGCGGCCACAAACTTCCAGGCGCTCGTCACCGAATGGACCATCACCCAGGGCCGGGTGGAGGCTTCGCTGGCGTCCATCAACGGGGCGCTGGCCTCTGCCGCCGCTACCTACGCCCAGGCGGAGCAGGGGAACGCGCAGCGGTTCAGCTGACGCCCCGGGTCAGGCCTCCGGAGTCCCCTGGTGGAACCGCAGCCGCCACCTGCCTCCGTCAAGGACCCACAGGGAGCTGCGGAGCGTAGTGCCGGACCGCGCGAAGCTTCGGTACGTCAGCAGCACCGCGCCGGTGCCGATCCGCTCGGCGCCCAGGATTTCAATGTCGGTCCGTTCACCCGGATCCTCTTCGAGCGCCATCATCATGGCGTCCCGGGTCCATACCCTTCCCGAACTGCCGATCTCCATGAAGTCCGGGTGGAGAAGGACGGCGGTCCGGCCGATGTCCCCCCGCACCAGGGGGCCCAACAGCTCACGTTCGAGCTCTTCCACCAGCGCCTCGGGCGGGATGGACCCAGCCTGCTGGGTTGCCTCGGCCACTTCAAGGGCTTCGTTGTCCAGTTCGCTGAACAGGTCGAGCTCTTCGAAGGCTGAGACGGGTGCGGGAGTGGCCTTGGGTGCGTTGCCGGGCGCAGGCGATTTGCCGGCAGGTGCCGCCGCGGGGCGCGCGGGCGCAGCGGCCGGGATATCCAATGTGGCGGGCGGAAGGCCGACGCCGGAGGCAGGCTGCGCGGCCGCGGGGCGCGCGGAGGTGGCCGGGTGGTGGGCACCGGGAAATCCGGGCCCGGACCTTGCTGCCACCCCTTGCTGGTATGCGGTCGCAGCGGCCCTGGCCCGCTCGTCGGCTGCCTCATTCAGGTCATGGCCTGCGTGCCCCTTGACCCACTCGAAGGTGTAGGTCCTTCCGGCCAGCTCGCGGTCGAGTTCCTTCAGGATTTCCACGTTCAAAACGGGCTTTCCATCGGCCTTGCGCCAGCCCTTGCGCTTCCATCCCGGCATCCATTTGGTAATGGAGTTGATCACGTACTGGCTGTCGCAAAGAATGCGCAGGTCTTCCCCGGGCAAATGCGCCGTGGCACGCAGGAGGTCAAGGACAGCCATCAGCTCCCCCTGGTTGTTGGTCCCGTGCGGCCAGCCGCCGGCTCTCCAGCAATCGTCATTCACATACCAGGCCCAGCCGGCGGGGCCAGGGTTTCCCAAGGCTGAACCGTCAGCCGCTGCAGTAATCGTCACCGGTCCATCCTGCCAGAAGCAACTGACACTCGGCCGTCAACTGGCTGGGAAAACGTTTACCGAAAGTTCTTGACGGGGATGCCGAACGCGCGAAACAATCACAGCATTACTTAAGAAAACGTTTTCTGCGCTGCGGAGTGTTCGGGTAACCGCACCGCCGCGGTGCTGGAAATCAACCGGAAGGAACATCAATGACGATTCCAGTCATAAGCCGGCGCAGGTTCCAGCTTGGCGCTGCGGCCCTGGCCCTGTCCATCCTGGCCACGGGCTGCGGTGCCGCCGGCGGCTCCGGCGACAACGGGCAGGTGACCCTGCGGTTCGCATGGTGGGGCAACGAATACCTGAACGGACAGACGGACAAGGTCATCGCGGCCTTTGAAGCGTCGCACCCGAACGTCAAGATCAAGGCAGAGCCGGGCGAATGGTCGAGCTACTGGGACAAGCTGGCAACAAAAACTGCTGCCAATGATGCCCCTGACGTCATCCAGATGGACCAGAAATACATCGCCGAGTACGGCGGCCGCGGCGCTCTCATGGACCTGTCCAAGCAGGGCGGCATCGACACTTCAAAACTGGACAAGGAAGCACTCGCCTCCGGCCAGTACGACGGCGCACAGTACGGCCTGAGCACGGGCCAGAACGCCTACGTCATCATGGCCAACACCAAGGTGTTCCAGGCCGCGGGCGTACCCGTCCCGAATGATAAGACGTGGACGTGGAAGGAGTTCGTGGACACCGCTGCGAAGATCAGCGCGGCAGGTGATGGGAAGACCTATGGCGCCGCTTATGGCAGCAACGAGGCCGACCTGATCATCTGGTTGCGCCAGCACGGGGAAAATCTCTACTCCGGGGACGGCAAGCTCGACTTCGAGGCCGCCACGGCCGCGTCCTTCTGGGAACGGCTCAAGGAACAACGCGATTCCAAGGCGAGCCCACCTGCCACCGTGGCCACCGAGGACTCGGGGGCAGGACTGGAGGAAAGCCTGTTCGGCACAAACCGGGTGGGCATGGCCTGGTGGTGGACCAACCAGCTTGGGTCGCTCGAGGCCACCACCGGCAGCAGCATCAAGATGCTGCGGGCTCCGAGCGTCGACGGCGCATCGGCCAGTAACGGCATGTACTACAAGCCCACCATGTTCTGGTCCGCTTCCTCCCGTTCAAAGCATCCCAAGGAGGCCGCGGAGTTCATCAACTATCTGACCAACAGCCCGGAGGCCGGCGCCATCCTGATGACGGACAGGGGTGTACCCACAAACAGCGAAATCGTTTCCGGCATCACGTCCTCGCTGAAGCCGGCCGACACCACCGTGGTCGGGTTCCTGAAAGACATTGCACCGGATATCAAGGACGCGCCGCCGGTTCCTCCGGTGGGTGCGGGAAGCGTCCAGAACGTCATCAAGCGCTACACGGATGAAGTGCTGTACGACCGGTTGACCCCCCAGGCTGCGGCCGAAGCCTTCAAGAAGGAAGTCCAAGGGATGCTGGATTCGGCGCGGAAGTAACTCCCCGGGCAGGCTCCTGGCAGGCATACAAAGAATGCGGCCCCCTCGCAACGAGGGGGCCGCATTCTCTATGTCAGCGGGACAGGTCCCGGGTGGAAGGGCTAGAAGCCGCCCATTCCGCCCATGCCACCCATGTCGTCGCCGCCTGCAGGAGCAGCGTTCTTCTCCGGCTTGTCAGCAACAACTGCCTCGGTGGTGAGGAAGAGGCCGGCAATGGAGGCCGCGTTCTGCAGGGCAGAGCGGGTCACCTTGACGGGATCGTTGACGCCGGCGGCCAGCAGGTCGACGTACTCGCCGGTGGCTGCGTTCAGGCCGTGGCCGGCGGGCAGGCCGCGGACCTTGTCGACGACGACGCCGGGCTCGAGGCCGGCGTTGAAGGCGATCTGCTTCAGCGGAGCGTCGATGGCAACGCGGACGATGTTCGCACCGGTTGCTTCGTCGCCGGACAGCTGCAGGTTGGCGAACGCCTTGGCGCCGGCCTGGATCAGGGCCACGCCGCCACCGGCGACGATGCCTTCCTCAACGGCAGCCTTGGCGTTGCGCACTGCGTCTTCGATGCGGTGCTTGCGCTCCTTGAGCTCAACCTCGGTTGCGGCACCGGCCTTGATGACTGCAACGCCGCCGGCCAGCTTGGCCAGGCGCTCCTGCAGCTTCTCGCGGTCGTAGTCGGAGTCGGAGTTTTCGATCTCGGCGCGGATCTGGGAAACGCGGCCTGCGATCTGGTCGGCGTCGCCGGCACCCTCGACGATGGTGGTCTCGTCCTTGGTGACAACAACCTTGCGTGCCTGGCCCAGGAGTTCCAGCCCAGCCGTTTCCAGCTTCAGGCCGACTTCCTCGGAGATGACCTGGCCGCCGGTGAGGACGGCGATGTCGGCGAGCTGGGCCTTGCGGCGGTCACCGAAGCCCGGAGCCTTGACGGCGACGGACTTGAAGGTGCCACGGATCTTGTTGACGATCAGGGTGGCCAGGGCCTCACCCTCGATGTCTTCGGCGATGATCAGCAGCGGCTTGTTGGACTGCATGACCTTTTCCAGGACAGCAACCAGTTCCTTGACGTTGGAGATTTTGGAGTTGACGATCAGGATGTACGGATCCTCGAGGACCGTTTCCTGGCGCTCAGCGTCGGTGACGAAGTAGGCGGAGATGTAACCCTTGTCGAAGCGCATGCCTTCGGTGAGTTCCAGTTCCAGGCCGAAGGTGTTGGACTCCTCGACCGTAATGACGCCTTCCTTGCCCACCTTGTCCAGGGCTTCGGCGATGAGGGCACCGATCTCGTCGTCACCGGCGGAGATGGAGGCGGTGGCCGCGATCTCTTCCTTGGTTTCGATTTCCTTGGCGGAGTTCAGCAGCTCGGCGGTGACGGCGTCAACAGCCTTCTCGATGCCGCGCTTGAGGGACAGCGGGTCGGCGCCGGCTGCAACGTTGCGCAGGCCTTCCTTGACCAGGGCCTGGGCCAGGACGGTTGCCGTGGTGGTGCCGTCACCGGCAACGTCATCGGTCTTCTTGGCAACTTCCTTGACCAGCTCTGCGCCGATCTTCTCGTAAGGATCGTCCAGCTCGATCTCCTTGGCGATGGAAACACCATCGTTGGTGATCGTGGGGGCGCCCCACTTCTTTTCGAGGACGACGTTGCGTCCACGCGGGCCGAGGGTGACCTTAACGGCGTCGGCGAGGGTGTTCAGGCCACGCTCAAGGCCGCGGCGTGCCTCTTCATCAAATGCAATGATCTTGGCCATAACGGCAGTAGTCCTTTCGGGACAGTCGTTAAGAATGAACCTTCGCTGCAGTGCCCGCGACGGACGATCCTTTTGCCGGCAGCCTCTGTATGCCTCCGGGTGGGGATCTCACTGAAGTGAGGTGTTTCTTTCGCTCCTCGACCGGTGCCGCGCGCCGCCGGGTGGAACCAGGCGTTGCTTTAGCAGTCGGTGCGTCAGAGTGCTAAGTCAATAATTAGCACTCCCCAGGTGAGAGTGCAAGCGAAAAGACGCGGATGGGCCGCAGGAAGCGGCGGCTTCGCTAAGGGCGATCAGCCGGAGTGTCCAGCCGTCTCCCGGCCGGACAGAGTTGGGTTGTTGTCCGCTCCATACGTGTATACGGAGAAGACCGCTGTGGTGATGTCTCCGTTGGAATCGAAGGCAACCGGGCCTGATTCGCCGTCGTAATTGATGTCCGGGCCGGCCGCAAGGCCGCCGAGGCACTCCTTGTAGCTGAGGCACGGGGGCGCTCCGGCCCCGGAGCCTGCCGTCCCTCCGGAGACGGCAACCAGGTTGGCGGCAATGGAGCGCCCGGCGTCGTCCTGGGCACGTGCCGCCGCGAGGGCGGCCAGCGTGACGGCGTCATAGGTTTCAGCAGCGTACGAAACGTCCTTCAGGGCAGGGTCCACGGCCAGCAGTTTTCCCTGGAAGGCGGCAGTGGGCAGCTGTCCGGGGACGACGGCGCGGGCGCCCTCCAGGACCCTGGACGCGAGCCCGGATCCGTAGCGGGCGAAGGCGCCGTCGCTGAGGATGATCTTCGAGCCGCTGACGCCGGCATTGTTCAGCTCGGCCAGGGCGCCCTGCGCGCCTTCGCGGGCGATCAGGACCACCGCATCCGGTCTGGCTTTTCCGGCGGAGCGTGCGGCTTCGGCGGCGGCGCCGGACTTGAAAGCGGCTCCGGGCAGGACCGTGAGCCCGGATTTTTTCGCAGCCTCCGTGACGGCGGCCGAGAGGTCCTTGCCGTAGGAGCCTTCCTGGTACAGCACGCTGATGGTGGCAGCGCCGCCGTCCTTGGCGAGTTTTGCCAGCACGGGGCCTTGTGCGACGTCGGCCGGGGCGGTGCGGAAATAGTAGCCTCCGCTGGCAATTCCGGAGAGGGCGGCAGCGGTGTTGGCCGGCGAGATCAGCGGTATGCGCGCGTGGGACAGGACGTCCACAGCGGCGGTCGCGTGGCTGGAATCGGTGGGTCCGATGACCACGTCCGCTTTGGCGGCAACCAAGTCATTCGCCTGTCCTGCGGCTTCCCGTTCAGCATGCACCGGGAGCAGTTCCACCGGCCGGCCCTTGTGCCCGCCGGCGGCGTTGATTTCCTGGACGGCCAGCTTGGCGGCGGCCAGCTGGGGTGCAGTAAGGAAGGCGTTGTCCCCGGTGTTGTCCATGATCAGGCCCACCCGGAGGACGCCGTCGCCGGAGGCCTCCGCCGGCTCCACCCGGGCGTTGCCGCCGGTGCCGGCACATGCCGTCATCGAAAGAACCGCAGCCAGGGAAACGGCAAGGACGCGGGCTCCGGGGCGGTGAACCGGCATCACTGCGCGGGCCGGACGTTTTCTGCCTGCGGGCCTTTTTCGCCCTCGCCGACGTCCAGTTGTACCCGCTGGCCCTCGTCCAGGGCGCGGTACCCCTCTCCCTCGATGGCGGACCAGTGGACAAAGACATCCTCACCGGAGCCGTCAACGGTGATGAAGCCGTAGCCCTTTTCGGCGTTGAACCATTTGACGGTTCCCAGTGCCATGATGAACAACTCTTTCCGTTGGGGGCCAGGTGGAGACCGGACCGGCGTGACTGGACGGCGTACGGCTACCGGTAACCTGGGCCCAGGACCACTACCAGCGGTGCCTGGAATTCGGTGCTGCTCACCACGGTGGGGATGTTCAGCAGCCCGGCGAGCGCCTGGGCACTTGCCAGCTGCTGGGGGCCGGCGTAGAAAATCACGGAGGATTTTTGCGGGGCCCCGGACCAGTTGCCCACCTGCCCGAGCCGCCAGCCGTCAACCTGGACAGTTCCGCCTACCCGGCTGGCCAGCCCCGCAGTGCCGGCGGCGTTGTAGATGGCAACTGCCTGGGTCCTGTCGGCCGCGGCCTGCTGCGTGGCAGAGGCCGTAGGTGCGGACCCGGGCTCGTCGCTCTGGGTGGGGCCGGCAGAGGCGGACGGAGCCGGGGCATCAGTAGGGGTGGAAGCCGCAGCCTGCGTGGCCGAAGGCGTGGACCCGGTTCCGGCCAGCGGAGCTGACTCCACGCTTGCCGATACCTGGCTGGCGGTGGTGTTGAAGCCAAGTTTGGGGAGTATCAGGAAGGACACCAACCCAATGGCGAGGGCTGCCATACCCACCGCCAGGATTGGCCACAGCCGCACGCGGGACGGGGCCGAAGCCGTCCGGTGGACACCTTGTCGCGACGCGGCCTCCGGGACCTTGTCGAATTCATCGCGGGCGTATCTGGTCATGGTGGAAGGACATCCTTGTTGATTGCGGCTGTTGTCCCGGCCTGGGGCGTCTTAAGCGTCGGATCCCAGGCGCCGGGCAGTACGTGCACGGTGGCGCGACGTACGTAGTCTACGCAATCTCTTGACCAGCATGGGATCGTGGGCCAGGGCATCCTCGCGGTCAATCAGTGCATTGAGGAGCTGGTAATAGTGGGTTGCGGAGAGGTCAAACAAGTCCCTGATGGCCTGTTCCTTGGCCCCTGCGTACTTCCACCACTGCCGTTCCAGTGCCAGCATCTGCTGTTCGCGCTCGGAAAGGGAGGACTCACGAAGGCTGAAATCCGCCAGGAGGGACTTCCGTGGATCCTGCTCCGGCAGGTGTTCCCGGGCCGGTTCCGCCACGGCGCACTCCTTCGCTGGTTACGGTAAATGTCTCACCCCTATGCTAGCCGCCGAATAACAGCAGTGTCATTTGCGCTGGTCCGCAGCCGCCAGGGACGCGGGGCCGGTTCGCGCCGGGCTCCTGCAAGAATGGAACGATGTTTGAATCGGATGCGCTGTTTGAGCTGCAGCAGGACCCGGCGGACACCCTCCGCTTCGCTGACCTGGCGGAGATGCCGATGGAAGAGCTGATGGCTCCGGACTGGGCCGCGGCACTGCAGGGTGTGGAAGGCAAGCTCCGCTCCGTCCTGGCCTTCCTGGCTGCTGAGGAGGCGGCAGGGCACCAGCTCCTGCCGCCGCCGTCGAACGTCCTGCGGGCCTTCCGCCAGCCGCTGGCCGGCGTGAAGGTCCTCATTGTCGGGCAGGACCCTTATCCCACGCCGGGACACGCGGTCGGCCTGTCCTTTTCCGTCGACCCGCACACCCGCCCCATCCCCCGCAGCCTGGTGAATATCTACCGGGAGCTGGAATCGGACCTGGGCATCCCCCCGCGCGTCCATGGCGACCTGTCCCCGTGGGCGGAGCAGGGCGTGCTGCTCCTGAACCGGGTGCTCACGGTCAGGGCCGGGGCGGCTGGCTCACACCGCGGCAAGGGCTGGGAGGAAATTACGACGGCGGCAATCACCGCACTGGCCGGCCGCAAGTCCCCGGACGGGTCAGGAGTACCCCTGGTGGCCGTGCTGTGGGGCAAGGAGGCTGAGGCTGTCCGGCCGCTGCTGGCCGGTACCCCCGCCGTCTCCAGCCCTCACCCCAGTCCGTTGTCCGCCTCCCGCGGGTTCTTTGGTTCCAGGCCGTTCAGCCGCGTGAACCAGTTACTCCGGGATCAAGGTGCGCCGGACGTAACGTGGGAACTCCCGCCGTCGCCCTAGCTAGGCTTGCCTTATGAGCACTGTCCCCGCCGACACCAGCGCAACCAAGAAGAGCCGCCCGCAGGTCAACCTCACCGTGCTGCGCAAGGAGCAGTTGTCCCCGCACATGGTCCGGATCGTGGCCGGCGGGGAGGGCTTCAGCGATTTCGTGAATAACGGGTTCGTGGACCGCTACGTGAAAATCGTCTTTCCGCAGCCCGGCGTGGAGTACCCCTCCCCCTTGGACCTTTGGACGGTCCGGGAAACCATGCCGCGCGAGCAGTGGCCCTTCACCCGCACCTATACGCTGCGCTGGGTGGACCCGGAGGCCCGGGAGCTCGCTATCGACTTCGTGGTCCATGGCGACGAAGGCCTCGCAGGTCCATGGGCGGCCAGGGCCCAGCCCGGTGAGACGCTCACGTTCACCGGTCCGGGCGGCGCGTTCAACCCGAACCCGGAAGCGGACTGGTACCTGTTTGCCGGTGATGAGGCGGCGCTGCCCGCCATCGCCGCGTGCATCGAGGCCCTGCCGGCAGGGGCAACCGGGCTGGCCTTCCTGGAGGTGGGCTCCGAGGCCGATATCCAGCCCATCTCCGCCCCGGCAGGGCTGGACATCACCTGGCTGCCGCGCAACGGCGCTCCGGCGGGATCCAGCGACCTGCTGGTCAACGCAGTGGCGGACGCAGAATGGCCCGGCGGCACCGTGGATGTCTTTGCCCACGGCGAACGCGGCTACATGAAGGCACTGCGCGAAATCCTGTTCAAGCAGCGGGGCCTGGAACGCCGGCAGGTGTCCCTCTCCGGGTACTGGGCGCAGGGCCGGGTAGAGGACATGTTCCAGGCCGAAAAGAAACTCCCGGTGGGCCAGATCTAGTCGGGCTGGCGCTTGGGGGCCGGGCCTAGCGGCGCCGGGCCCGGCGCCGCTCGTTGCTCGCCAGGCTGCGGGTCAGCGGACGGGCCAGCACGTCGCCCAGGACGATCCCGCCGGCCGTGCCCAGCACAATAGCCCCGGCACTGAGCATCCCTCCGGCGCCTGCCAGGATTTCGGATTCTTCAACAGTGAGCACGTACATGGACCGGAAGATCGTCAGGCCCGGCAGCAGGATCAGTGCCGCGGGAACTGCCACCACCAGCTGCGGCGCACCCATCCGCAGGGCCACCACCCGTGCCAGCAGGCCGATGACGACGGCGGCAATGGCAGGGGCAAAACGGTCCCCGATTCCCAGCAGGCCGCAGCCGAGCAGCACCAGGTAGCCTGCCACGCCAACGGCTGCCGTGGGCACCAGGAGCTTCCAGGTGGTCTGTTCCGTGATGCCGATGGCCATCACCGCAGCGGCAACGAAGACGATCAGGACCCACAGATCGTAGGCGGGCGGGAAGGTCTGCGTGACGTCGATCCGCTGCAGCCCGGTCAGCTCCCCCACCACGAACGCAACAGCGATTCCTGCCACGATCGCGCCGAAGGTCAGCAGCGTGGACAGGAACCGCCCGGCCGCCGTCACCGGGAAGCCGTTGATGGCGTCCTGCACCGAGGACACCAGGCGGCCGGTGGGCAGGAGCAGCAGGATGCCGCCCACCACCACGATGGATGGCGAAGCGGTGAGGCCGAACTGCCAGAGCAGCAGGGCCAGGATGGTGACCACAAAGGAGCAGCTGGCCGTGATGAAGAAGTCCGGTACCCGCCAGCGTCCCAGCTGCCGTGCCAGCAGGCTGATGCCGATATTGGCCACGAAGGCAATCGCCGAAGATACGACACCGCCGCCCAGCACTCCGACGAACACTGCCGCGAAAACACCGAACGCCGCCGTGACCATCCAGCGCGGGTATGGCTTGGGGCTGGTGATGGCCTCGTTGAGCCTGCGGATCGCTTCATCACGGCCCACACCGCCGGCCACGATCTCCGTGACCAGCTGGTGCACCTTGGCCAGGCCGGCGTAGTTGTTGGTCCAGGAGCGCACCACACGCAGCAGAGCGATGGGTGTCTGGTCCTTGGGGGCATAGTTGATGCCCACGGACTGGTTGGTGATGTCCACCTCAATGTTCTTCAGCCCCAGCGCCGCGGTGACGGCAATGATGCTGGTCTCCACCTCCAGGGCGCCGGCGCCATAGCGGAACATGGTCTCAGCCAGATGCAGGGCGAAGTCCAGAGTCTTGCGGGCGGACGTGTCTACGCCGCCCACCTGGATGGTGGGGTTGGCATATGGGCTGCCCGCCAGCCGGTCCACGATGCTCAAGGGAGCGGTGGGAGGATTCTCACCCTGCACCAGGCGGCGCAGCATTCTCTTGGCGGCAGCATCCTGCCGAAGCTGCGCAGGGGTCAGCGGTTCGGTCTTGGGCAGGCCGTCAGTTTTCGGCCTGGACCCTGGCCGTTCGGGCCGGTTGGTCATGCCCGTTTCCTCCCTGTGCGCGGTTAATGGTCTGTCAGGATGCGCGCTTCAGCGGCAGCTTGCCCAGCAGTGTGCGGGCCGCCGCGGCAGCGGACCGGGCGAGCCGGTTGGCGTGGAAGACTGCGGGCCGCACCGGCAGGACGAAGTCTCCCACCAGCTGGACCACCTCCCCGCCGAACCCCTTCTTGAATTCGTAGCCGCCGTGGCCTTCTTCGTCCTGTCCCGAAATGCCGAACGTGCCGTAGAAGTTGTACCGCGGGTAGCCCTTCTCCAGGGCATGCAGCATCATGCCCCAATAAAGGGAGGTTGCGCCGTTGAAGTAGATGTAGTCCTGGACGGTGCCGCCGATGACGCACACCACCTCATCGCCATAGCAGACAAAGTGGATGGCTGCCACGGTGGCGGTCCCCACGGAATCAGGGAACCGCTCGATGTCCTTCAGGCTCCGCTCGTAGCTGTCCACCAGGTCCTGGACCACCTTGAGCCGGTTGGCTTTTTTCTTGCTGCCGGTCTCCTCAACCTCACGGCGGAGGTCTGCTGCGGTGGCTGACTCCGCCGCCAGGCGTTCGGTGATGGACTTCCGGTAGGCCGGGATGTCGATCTTGGCCATCATCAGCTTGGTGAATTCCGCTGAGGTGGTGCGGAGCAGGTGTTCGTAGTATTCGCGTTCGCGGTAGACGAATCCTTTTTCGTCACCGGCCCGGCTCAGGGCGCCGTAGAAAACGTCCAGGGTTTCCAGGGTGGCCTGTTCCAGGAAGACGCCGTTCTTTTCCGCCTTGCGGATCGCTTTGCGGGTCCGGTAGCTGGTGCTCATGATCAGTTCTTCGGCATCCTGGATGCCCACCAGGTTCTTGATGAACATCCAGTTGACGTTGACGAAGTTCATGTCCAGGCCCTGGTGCCGGAATCCCAGCCGTTCCAGGTCGGCCACCAGCGGCCGGTTGTCCTCGGTCTCGGGGTGCTCGGCGCCGTCGGCGTCACGTGCGATGTACCTGATGTTCGGCGAGATCCGCAGTTCGGCGGCTTTGCGTCCTGCCGCCTGCTTGCGGAGAAGCTCGACGACGGCACTGACCAGTTCACGGTCCGTGTAGTCCATGAGGGGGCCCTTGGCGCATTCGCAGACGGTGTAGCCCAGGCGGGTGGTGCTGTAGTTGAGCTTTCCTGCCGCCACGAGTTCCCCGTCGCGGCGGACCCCGAAGAGTTCCACCTGCTGGCCCCGGGACCGCTGGAAACGGGCAAAATCGGTGGACTGCAGGAAGCTGTTCTGCGGGTGCTTCAGGGCGAAGGCCTCAAATTCGGCGTCGCTGAGGTTGGCGTATTCAAGCCCGGTAGCGGCGGAAACTGGATTCAAGGGGTGACCTTCTTCTGGACTCGTCGCGGCCTGTGGGCACGCGGTGGGCGGACGGTGTTGGGGCCGGGCAGCACAGATGCGTGCGCGCCCGGCGGGGTACTTGTGGTTTGACGGGCCCCCGGCGGCTGCACGTCAGTAGAACTGCTGGCCGGTCCGTGCGGTTTCGATCCGGCGGAACACCTTTTCCCCGCCGCTGACCCAGAGCTTGTGCCGAAGCGGGGACAGGACGTAGTCGTGGCAGCCCACAAAGTCGGTAACCGTCTTGGTAAAGCTGGTCTTGAACATGCCCATTCCGTAGAGGTTGTGGGTCTTGTCCTTGATGCGCGCGGCAGGCGGAGTGCCGCAGAAGTCGTACTCAGTGCAGCCAAGTTCCTGCATCCGCCGGATGGCTGCCCACTGCACCAAGTGCGAGTCACCGTACTGCTTGCGGTTCTGGGTGGAACCGCCGTCCTTGTACGTTGCCTTGGCGCCGTAGTTGATGACGAATGCGCCAACGCTGGGCTTTCCGTCCTCATAGGTGAAGAAGAAATTTCCCTGGCCGCGGTTGCAGAACCCGTCCCAGAACCGTGCGTAGTAGTCGTAGCTGCGCAGGGGCATGGACCCCTTGGCGTTGACGGTGTTGGCCATGAGGTCGTACAGGGCGCGGTAGGTTTCAGGTCCCTGTTCCTGCCGGACCACCTGGCAGCCCTCGCGCTCGGCGCGCCGGATGGCGTTGCGGGCGCGCGAGGAGATGGCCTTGAAGACTTCCTCCTCGGAGCCCGAGATGTCCAGCAGGGCCGTGGAGTCGTTGGACTGGATATTGGGTGCCTTGACCAGGCCGGCTTCGCGCAGTTCCATCTGTGCCTCGTCGGAATCGACAATGTCCGGCTCCACTTTGATGGTGAAGACGTTCAGCTTGCTGCTGCGGACAAAGGATGCACAGGCTTCAAGGGCGGCTCCAAGGTCCGCTGCAGCCGCCAGGTCAGGACCCTTGATCAGGTACCACAACCGTCCCAGGACGGGGAAGCTCTTCTCCAGCACCAGGTTGTAGCTGGAGTGTCCGCCGCTCTCCAGCACCAGGAACCGGACTTTCCAGCCGCTTCCGTTCTTGACGGATGCATAGGCGGCCGACTGCAGCATGTTGCCGCCGTTCGGGTTGGCCGTGACGTGCTTGTCCCAGTTCTCAATTTCCTCGGCTGTGGCAAAACGTGCGGTGAATTCTCGCAAAGGGGCCGTGTCCAATCGGGTTTGTGCGCGGTTTCGGTACTTCTGGATGCGTGCGGACATGCAGCCTCAAGTCTAAAGCCTCAGGTGCTCCCGGCTTTTCTCCAGCGCGCCCGGAACGGGATCGCCCGGTTGCGGAGCGCCACCTTGACGGAGCTCAGGATGTTCTACAAGGGTTGGGGTATGACGCCGGATGGGGAACAGGGCACCGCTCCTAAGGGAAGAGGCAACCAGCCGTACAGTGCGGGGGTCCAAGCAGCCGCACTTGCCGGGTTCCTGTTGGCGTCCCTGCTGGTGGCGGCGCTGGGCGGGCTGGCATCGGCGGCCAATGTCACGGGCTGGTACGCCACCGCTGACAAAGCCCCATGGTCCCCGCCCAACGGCGTGTTCGGCCCGGTCTGGACCATCCTCTACGCCGCAATGGCCCTCGCAGCATGGCTCGTGTGGCGCAAACGTACAGTCGGGACACGACAGGCCATGGTGGCCTACGCCATCCAACTGGCCCTCAACCTTGCCTGGACCCCGGTGTTTTTCGCCCTCTACCCCGCCTTTGGCACGGCAGCCCTGTGGTTGGGGCTGGCCATTATCGTTGCCCTGGTTGCTGCGGTTACGGTGACGGTGCTGCATTTCGGTCCCATCAGCCGGACGGCAGGACTGCTCCTGCTGCCCTACGTCTCATGGCTGGTGTTCGCTGCCAGCCTTAACTGGTGGGCGGCAGTGCACAACTAGGCGAACGGAGACCGGTCAGCCGGCCCTGCAGCCGGTGCATCAGCAGCCGGTCAGCATTCGACGACGTTGACGGCGAGGCCGCCCATGGCGGTTTCCTTGTATTTGGAGGACATGTCTTTGCCGGTTTCGCGCATGGTAATGATGACTTCGTCCAAGGAGACGCGGTGGGTGCCGTCGCCCCAGAGCGCCATTTTCGCGGCGTTGATGGCCTTCGCCGCAGCGATCGCGTTCCGTTCGATGCAGGGGACCTGGACCAGCCCGCCGATCGGGTCACACGTCAGGCCCAGGTTGTGTTCCATCGCGATTTCCGCGGCGTTCTCCACCTGCGCCGGGGTGCCGCCCATGACCTCGGCCAGGCCAGCGGCCGCCATCGAGGACGCGGACCCCACCTCGCCCTGGCAGCCCACCTCAGCCCCGGAGATCGAGGCCTGTTCCTTGTAGAGCACCCCCACCGCGCCCGCGGCGAGCAGGAACTTGACCACCACGGCATCCCGGTCGGCCTGGGTGGCCTGGTCCATGCCCGGGGCGAAGTGCAGCGCATAGAACAACACCGCCGGGATGATCCCGGCCGCCCCGTTCGTGGGCGCGGTGACCACCCGCCCGCCGGAGGCGTTCTCCTCGTTCACCGCCAACGCCACCAAGTTAACCCACTCCTGCCAATACCTGGGGTCGTAATGGTCCCGCCCGTCCTGCCCGTCCTGTTCGGTGTCTTCGGGGCGGGCGGTTTCTTTCTTCAGCCGCTCGTACCAGTCCGGGGCGCGGCGGCGGACCTTCAACCCGCCCGGCAGCACCCCCTCCCGCTTCAACGACGTCTGCACGCAGTTCTCCATCACGGACCAGATATGCAGCAAACCCTCCCGGATCTGCTCCTCCGTCCGGGACGCCTTCTCATTCACGAACATGACATCGGCGATGCCCAGCCCGGTCACCGCGCAGTGCTCCAGCAACTCCGCCGCGGTCCGGAACGGCAACGGCAACTCCTGCTTGGACGCGTCCAGTTCCTGCTGCGCCGCGTCCTCCTCACCCTCCCGGACAATGAACCCGCCACCGACCGAGAAAAACGTCGCCGCATGCACCACCGCACCGCCGGCGTCCGACACCGTGAACGTCATCCCGTTCGTGTGCCGCGGCAACACCGTCAACGGCCGCAACACCATGTCCTTCACCCCATACGGCAACGCCACACTGCCGGCCAGGTTCAGGGTCCCGGTCTCCGCGATCGAGGCCAACCGCTCCTCCACCTCATCAGGCAGGATCAGCTCCGGATGGAACCCCTCCAACCCCAACAAGACAGCGGTCATCGTCCCATGCCCATGACCCGTCGCCGCCAACGACCCATACAAATCCACCCGCAACCCAGCCACCTCAGCCAGCACCCCCGAGGCCTTCAACTCCTCCGCGAACACAGCAGCAGCCCGCATCGGCCCCACAGTATGCGAACTAGAGGGCCCAATCCCAATCGAAAACAGATCAAAAACTCCGACTGCCATAACTAAATCCTTACTGAAAACTGTGGTGAGGTGCGTGGCCGGCTTGGGTGGGCGGCTGCGGAATTCCTCCGCGTGCTGGCTCGTTCCTCGCCTCTGACGCACGCTTCCGGAATCCCCCAGCCACCCAGGGGTCCGTCACCAAAGCGACAGGGCAAGCAGGCAACGAGCAGGCCGACGATGGTGAGTGCCGGGAAAAGAAAAACACACCTAGTCCTCGCCCTCCCTCTTCCTGTTCGTGGCCCTCACCTTGGCCCCATGCACCGTGGCGACATGCCCACGAGCGTCGGCGGAGCCGGACTTTTCGAAAGCGTGCGTCAAAGCGAGGAACGAGCAGCACGCGTGAAAATGTCCGGTCCGCCGTCGCGAAGGTGACCACGGGGCAGCACGCGGAGGATGCCGCTCCCACCGGGACAAAGGCGACCAGGGACCAGCACGCGCGAAAATGTCCGGTCCGTCGGTGCCGCAGCCAGGCACAGCGAGGCACAAACCTTACTTGGCGCGGCGGTAGAACGGGAGGCCGACGACTTCGAACGGTTCGGCCTTGCCGCGGAGATCGATGTCCAAGGCGGTGCCGGGTGCCGAATGCTCGACGTCGACGTAGGCCATGGCGATGGGGTAGCCGAGGGTGGGCGAGGGCTGGCCGGAGGTGACTTCGCCGACGGTGGCGCCGTCCTTGAGGACGGGGTAGTGGGCGCGGCCTGCGCGCCGGCCCTTGCCTTTGAGGCCCACGAGGCGGCGGCCGGAGGTGCTGCCGGCGCCGGCTTCCTTTTTGGCGGCCAGCGCGGCCTTGCCAACAAAGTCGCCTTCCTTGGAGAGCGCGACGACGGGGCCCAGGCCTGCAGCGAACGGGTCGCCCTGCAGCGACAGTTCGTTGCCGTACAGGGGCATCCCCGCTTCGAGCCTGAGGGAGTCCCGGGACGCGAGGCCGGCGGGGGTCAGTTCCCCGTCGTCGGCGATGGCGATAAGTGCCTGCCACAGCCCGGGGGCGTCTTCGTTGTCCACGAAGATCTCGAACCCGTCTTCCCCGGTGTAGCCGGTGCGCGCGAGCAGGAGTTCCTTTCCGGCGCCACCCACCAGGAACGGAACCTCGACGGCGGCGTAGTACTTCAGCTCCGTCACCAGGGAGTGTTGCGCGGCCGGGACCAGGCGCAGCAGGAGTTCCTGGGCTTTGGGGCCCTGGACGGCAATCAGTGAGGTCCGGGCTGAGGCATCATCCACCACAACATTGAATCGCGCGGCCCGGTCCTGGAGGGCTGCCGCGACCACAGCGGCGTTGCCCGCGTTAGGCACCACCAGGAAGACGTCTGTACCGTCCTGTGCGGCGGGGCGGCGGTAGGTGATGAGGTCGTCGATGATGCCGCCCTCCTCATTGCAGATCAGCGAGTACTTGGCCTTGCCCACGGCCATGGCGGAGATCTTTCCCACCAGGGCGTAGTCCAGGAAGGCGGCGGCATCCGGGCCGGTCACCCAGACCTCGCCCATGTGGGAGAGGTCGAACAGCCCGGCCGACTTGCGGACGGCGTGGTGTTCGGCCAGTTCGGAGCTGTACTTCAACGGCATCTGCCAGCCGCCGAAGTCCGTGAAGGAAGCGCCAAGCTTTTTGTGCTCGTCGTAAAGCGCGGTGTATTTCTCGGTCATTGGTGCCGGTCCTTAGTTTTCGAAGTCTTCCAGGGGCGGGCAGGAGCAGATCAGGTTCCGGTCCCCGGCGGCACCGTCGATCCGGCCCACCGGCGGGAAGTACTTGTCCTGCTTGTGATGGGCAGGGAAGGCCGCCTGCTCCCGCGGGTAGGCGCGGTCCCAGTCAGAGCTGACGACGGCGGCTGCCGTGTGGGGTGCGTTGCGCAGCGGGGAGTCCTGGACAGAGAAGTCGCCGTTGGCCACCTGGTCGATTTCCTTGCGGATGGTGATCATGGCCTCGATGAACCGGTCGATCTCGGCCAGGTCCTCGGACTCAGTGGGCTCCACCATGAGGGTGCCCGCAACCGGGAACGAAAGGGTGGGTGCGTGGAAGCCGAAGTCGATGAGGCGCTTGGCCACATCCTCGGCGGTAACCCCGGTCCTGGCCGTCAGTTCGCGCAGGTCCAGGATGCACTCGTGCGCCACCAGCCCGCCTTCACCGGTGTAGAGCACCGGGAAGTACTCGTTCAGGCGGGACGCGACGTAGTTCGCTGCCAGCAGCGCGGACTTGGTGGCTTCGGTCAGGCCCTCACCGCCCATAAGCTTCACGTACGCCCAGGAAATCGGCAGCACGCCCGCGGAACCGAAGCGGGACGCGGAAATCGCAACCCCGTGCCCGTCCTCGTGGGCGGCCTTGTTCGCATCGCCCGGCATGAACGGTGCCAGGTGGGCCTTGGCAGCCACGGGTCCGACGCCGGGTCCGCCGCCGCCGTGCGGGATGCAGAAGGTCTTGTGCAGGTTCAGGTGGGACACATCCCCGCCGAACTGGCCCGGCTGCGCCAGCCCCACCAGGGCGTTCAGGTTGGCGCCGTCGATGTAGACCTGGCCGCCGGCAGCATGCACAGCATCGCAGACCTCGCGGACATCCCCGTCGTACACGCCGTGGGTGGACGGGTAGGTGATCATGATGCAGGACAGGACGTCCTTGTTGGCCTCGATCTTGGCCGTCAGGTCATCGTGGTCGATCGTGCCGTCAGAAGCCGTGGCCACGACCACGACTTTCATGCCGGCGAGCACTGCGGAGGCGGCATTGGTGCCGTGGGCCGAGGCCGGGATCAGGCAGACGTTGCGCTGCTGCTCCCCGCGGGAGTGGTGGTAGCCGCGGATCGCCAGGAGTCCGGCGAGTTCGCCCTGGGAACCGGCGTTCGGCTGGATGGACACCTGGTCGTAACCAGTGATCGTGGTCAGGTCCGCCTCGAGGTCGGCGATGAGTTCACGCCAGCCTTCGGTCTGGGAGTCCGGTGCGAACGGGTGGATGGAGGCGAATTCCGGCCAGGAGATGGCCTCCATCTCGGCCGTGGCGTTCAGCTTCATGGTGCATGAGCCCAGGGGGATCATGGTGCGGTCCAGGGCCAGGTCACGGTCCGAAAGCTTGCGGATGTAGCGCAGCAGCTGGGTTTCGGACCGGTGTGTGTTGAACACCGGGTGCTGCAGGTAGTCGGAGGAACGCTCGACGGCGGCCTCCAGCCCGAAGCCCTGGTCTTCACCCCGGCTGTCGGCAACCTTGGCGCCAAAGACGTCGGCAACCTGGGCGACGATAACCGGCGTCGTGGTTTCATCGAGGGCGATGCCGACGGTGTCGGCGTCGACGCTGCGGAGGTTGATGCCCCGCGCCTCGGCGTCGGCAATGATGCCTGCAGCCCGTCCGGGGACCCGGACGGTCAGGGTATCGAAGAAGCTGTTGTGCAGGACCTCAACGCCGGCAGCGGCAAGCGAGGTCGCCAGGGCACGGGCGTGGCCGTGTGCAGTTGCGGCGATCGCCTTGAGCCCGTCGGGGCCGTGGTACGCCGCGTACATGGAGGCGACGATGGCCAGCAGCGCCTGCGCGGTGCAGATGTTGGAGGTGGCCTTTTCGCGGCGGATGTGCTGTTCGCGGGTCTGCAGGGCCAGGCGGTAGGCGGGAACGCCGGCGTCGTCCTTGGACACGCCCACCAGGCGCCCCGGAAGCGAGCGCTCCAGCCCCTTGCGGACAGCCATGTAGGCAGCGTGCGGGCCGCCGAAGAACAGCGGAACACCAAAGCGCTGGGCTGAACCGACGGCGATGTCGGCGCCCTGTTCGCCCGGAGGGGTGATGAGGGTCAGGGCCAGCAGGTCAGCGGCCACCGTGACCAGTGCGCCACGCTCCTTCGCAGCGGCGATGACGCCGGACTGGTCCCAGACCCGGCCGGAAGCGCCGGGCTGCTGGAGCACGATGCCGTTGATGTCGCCCTCGGGCAGGCCCTTGGACAGGTCCGCGACCTCAACTTCGAAGCCGAGCGCCTCGGCGCGGCCCTTGACGATGGCGATGGTCTGCGGGAGCACGTCGATGTCCAGGACGGTCTTGCCATCGGCGGCGGGCTTGGCCTTGTTGGCGCGGCGCATCAACAGCACGGCCTCGGCCACGGCGGTGGCTTCATCCAGCAGCGATGCGTTGGCAATGGGCAGCCCCACCAGGTCCTGGACCATGGTCTGGAAGTTCAGCAGCGCCTCCAGCCGGCCCTGGGAAATTTCCGGCTGGTACGGGGTGTACGCGGTGTACCAGGCCGGGGCCTCCAGGATGTTCCGGCGGATTACGGCGGGGGTGATGGTGTCGTAGTAGCCCTGGCCGATCATCTGTACGGCGGTCTTGTTCTTGGCGGCCAGCTTCCTCAGCTCGGTGAGGACTTCAACCTCGCTGAGCGCATCCTGCAGTCGGAGGGCGGTTTCCTGGCGGATGACCTTGGGAACGGCGGTGTCAACCAGGGAGTCGACCGTGTCGTAGCCTACGGCCTTGAGCATGGTGTCGACGTCGTCCTGGCGGCGCGCGCCAATGTGGCGGTCTACGAAGGTGGTGGAGGCTGGGGTAACCGACACGAAGGAACTCCAATTATTCAGGCGGCGCAGGGTACGCCACAGCTATTCGGGTCCCTCCCCACTCTGTATTGGACCTGAGAGTTTCCGCGTGGCCTGCCTGGGCAGGACCCGCTTGCACCGTCGGTGAGCACAACAGTCTTTTCGCTCCCTAAAGGGAGGCAGGAAACTGCCTGCTGCTTTCCAGAGGTGCCTCGCCGCGGCGGTACGGGGGCCTGCGAGATTCCTGGGGAGGATTTGCTCCTACGGCGCCTGCCTGTACTTCCGGCAGAACTCTCCCGCCGCAGATCAAAGGCTATTCATTTGTTGGATCATGACGGCCGGTGACAGCCCTCACAACTCTCCATTGTCCTACGCCGCAGCCCCTCCCGGCAAATGGCCGGGACTACCTCCGGAGCCGCTCCAAAGCGGCCAGGAGTTCCTCCACGTCGGCGGCCGCTCCCCCTTCCGGCGCAGGGCCCACCGACAACATGGCGTTGAAGTACAACCCGTCCCCCATGTAGAGGACCGCCTTGGCCAGGCCCGGCCCCACATCGGCCGCAATCTCGTCCAGCCATCGCTGCTGGATGGCTGCGAACCGGCGCCGCGTCTCTTCGTGCGCCACTTCGGCAAGCCTGGTGGCGGCCACGATGACACGGTCCAGCGCAGTGTCAGCCCAGACGGAGGAACGGATGAAGTAGGCAGCGGCGCCTTCAGTAGCCGCAGCCATAGCGTCGGCGTCTTCCCGGGCCAGGCCCTCCAACCGGTCAAGCAGCACCGCTATGAGGGCTTCCTTGTTGGGAAAGTGGTAGAGGAGGCCACCCTTGGACACCCCGGCCTTCCGGGCTACGGCATCAAGGGTTGCGGCGCGCTCCCCCACTTCGATCAGCAGGGACTCGAAGGCGTCAAGGACCGCGTCACGGGCTACAGGCTTTCGGGGCATGCCTTCCATCATGCCCTTCACCGGGTGGGAAACCGGAATGCGCTCGAGTTTCAAACTATACCGTCCAGACGGTACAGTTATTGCATGACAACTTCCATCCGCTACACACCGGCCCACGCGGACAGCGCCGCTACACGCCGCCCGTGGCGCGACTGGCTTGCGCTGGGGATCCTGATGTTTCCGGTGCTGTTGGTGGCGGTGGACAACACCGCCCTGACCTTTGCCCTGCCCGCCATCACCCGCGCCCTGGAGCCTACCGGCCTGCAGCTGCTGTGGATCGTTGACGCCTATCCATTGGTGCTGGCCGGACTACTGGTGTCCATGGGCAGCCTGGGCGACCGGATTGGGCGGCGGCGGCTGCTGGTGATTGGCAGCATGGGCTTCGCCGGACTGTCCGCCGCCACGGCCTTTGCGCCCACGCCGGAGTGGCTGGTTGCCGGCCGCGCGGCCCTGGGCTTCTTCGGCGCCATGCTGATGCCGTCAACTTTGTCGCTGATCCGCAACATCTTCCCTGAGCCCAACCGCCGCAGGCTGGCTGTGGCCATTTGGGCCGCCGGCTTCTCCGGCGGCGCCGCCTTGGGGCCAATCCTGGGCGGATGGCTGGTGGAGCACTTTTGGTGGGGTGCCGTGTTCCTCGTCGCCGTGCCACTCATGGTCCCCCTGCTGGTGCTCGGGCCGGCCCTCATTCCGGAATCCAAGGACCCCGCGCCGGGCAAGGTGGACGTCCCGAGCATCCTGCTCTCCATGCTGGTCATGGTGCCCGTGGTCTACGGCATCAAAGCGGTGGCCACCGAGGGACCGGGCGCGGCGGGGCTGGGCAGCATACTCTTTGGGCTGCTGATGGGAGTGGCGTTCGTCCGGCGGCAGCACCGGCTGCGGCACCCACTGCTGGACATGTCGCTGTTCCGGAACAGGGTGTTCAGCATGGCCATCAGCGCCAACATCCTTGCCTTGTTCTCCTTCAACGGGTTCATCCTGTTCCTTGCCCAGCACCTCCAGCTCCTTGGGGGAATGACCCCGTCCGCGGCGGGTGTTGCCATGATCCCGGCACTGGCAGCCACGGTGGTGGCCGGCCTGGTGGTGGTGCCGCTGGTCCGCAAGGTCCGTCCTGGGTACGTAGTGGCGGCGGGGCTGGCCTTCAGCGCCACCGGCTACAGCATGGTGGCTTTCGGGAACCACGACGCCGGACCCTCGCTGCTGCTGGCGGCACTCCTGGTCCTGGCGTTGGGGGTGGGCACGGCGGAAACCATCTCCAACGACCTCATCCTCGGCTCGGCGCCGCCCGAGAAATCGGGGGCCGCAGCGGCGATTTCCGAGACAGGCTACGAGGTTGGCTCGCTGCTGGGGACCGCGGTTCTGGGGTCCATCCTGACGGCGTCCTACCAGCAGAACCTTCGGCTGCCCGCGGGACTGAACGGCATGCTGCCCGAATCCGCCCTGCACAACGCGGGGGAAACGCTGGCCGGCGCCGTCGAGGCGGCCAATCTCCTGCCCGCGCCCCTGTCGCAGCCCGTCAGGGACGCCGCGGCGGCAGCTTTCGACTCCGGCGTCCACATCACTGCGGCAATTGGGCTGGTACTGATGGCGACGGCGGCAGTGCTCGCCGCCGTCGTCCTCCGAAAGGTGCCAAAAGCGGCTTAGCCGCACTTCGGCAATGCGGTGCCTGCAGCAAAAAGGCGTCCGGCGCCGAGGGTGCTGCCCTCAGCGCCGGACGCCCCGGTGACATGCCCGCTATTTGGAGTCGGCGGCCGTGACCTTGGCGGTGGGCTTCATGTTTTCAGCCTGCACCATCCAGGCGAACTGCTCCAGGCGGGCGATGAACTCGTGGAGGAGGTCCGCGGAGGTGGGGTCTTCCTCATCCACTTCGTCATGGACTTTGCGCATGGTGCCTACGGCCGCCTCCATGGCTGCGACAATCCGCTCAATGGCATCCGCGGTGCTGATCAGCCCGTCAGGGAACTGGGCCAGGCTGGTGGTTTCGGCAACAGTGGAGCTGCGGCCATCCGGGAGCGCGTGCAGGGCGCGCATGCGCTCGGCGGTGTCGTCGGCGAACTGGCGGGCGGCGTCGACGATCTCGTCAAGCTGCAGGTGAAGGTCGCGGAAGTTGGTGCCCACGATGTTCCAGTGCGCCTGCTTGCCCTGAACGTGGAGCTCGATCAGGTCCGCCAGGACAGCCTGCAGGTTGTTGGTCAGTGTCGGTGAAGCTTTCATGCATCCTCCTCAATTGGTCCAATACGGCAGACGCTACCAGTCGTGGTGGGCATGCCGGCAGGGCCAGAGGAAATTTCTCAGTGAGCTTACTAATTCCCAAAAAGAGTCATAAAAGAATGTGATTCATATTGAGTCTTGCATCACAGGTCCGGCGCCTCCATACTAAATGAACGCCATTCATATAGTGACCTCCATCTCACAGCCTTCCAGAAAGTGGTGCCATGACAGAGACAATCCGCACCAGTACCGCCAAACCCGGTCCCCACGCCCACGCGCCCGCCGCGGACGGTGTCAGCGCCAAGGGGCTCAAGGGCGGGCAGCTCGGGCTCCTCGCCGTCGTCGTCCTGGGCATTTCAACCATCGCCCCCGCCTACACCCTCACCAGCGCACTGGGTCCAACCGTCAACGAAGCCGGACTCCAGCTGCCAGTCATCTTCCTGATCGGGTTCATCCCCATGATCCTGGTCTCGCTCGCCTACCGGGAGCTCAACGCCGACTCCCCGGACAGCGGCACTACCTTCACGTGGGTGACCAAGGCGTTCGGGCCCTGGATCGGCTGGATGGGCGGGTGGGGCCTGCTGGCAGCGAACATCATCGTGCTGTCCAACCTGGCGGGCGTCGCCGTCGACTTCTTCTACCTCTTCCTGTCCCAGCTCACCGGCTCCCCCGAACTGGCAGACCTTGCGGACAACAAAGCGTTGAACGTGGTCACCTGCTTCGTTTTCGTGGCACTGGCCGTCTGGGTCAGCTACCGCGGCCTGCACACCACCAAGATGGTGCAGTACAGCCTGGTGGGCTTCCAGCTGCTGGTACTGGGCCTGTTCGTGGCCATGGCCTTCGCCAACTGGTCCACGTCGGAAACGGCCATTCCGTTCAGCTGGGACTGGTTCGACGTCACCAGGATCGAGACGTTCGGGCAGGTCGCCGCCGGCATTTCCCTGTCGATCTTCGTGTATTGGGGCTGGGACGTCTGTCTCACGGTCAACGAGGAGACGGCCAACGGCAAGAAGACCGCCGGCGCGGCCGGCACCCTGACCGCCGTCATTGTCCTGGCCATCTACCTCCTGGTCAGCATCGCCACCATGATGTTCGCCGGCGTCGGCGATACCGGAAACGGCCTGAACAACGCCGAAAACCACGAGAACATCTTCACCGCGCTGGCCTCCCCCATCATGGGCCCCTTCGCCATCCTGATGTCCCTCGCCGTGCTCTCCAGCTCCGCCGCATCCCTGCAGTCAACGTTCATGTCGCCGTCCCGGAGCCTGCTGGCCATGGCGCACTACGGCGCCCTGCCGGAACCCTTCAGCCGCATCAGCAGGAAGTTCGCCACGCCGGGCTTCGCCACCATCGCCGCCGGCGTGATGTCCGCGGGGTTCTACGCAGTAATGCATGTGGTCAGCGAGAACGTCCTGAATGACACCATCCTGGCCCTGGGCCTGATGATCTGCTTCTACTACGGCCTCACGGCCCTGGCCTGCACGTGGTACTTCCGGCACAGCCTCTTCAACAGCGTCCGCCACTTCGTGTTCCGGCTGGTGTGCCCGGTGGTGGGCGGCGTGGGCTTGTTCGTGGTGTTCGTCCAGACCGCTCTGGACAGCCTGGCTCCGGAGTTCGGCAGCGGTTCCGAGGTCTTCGGCGTGGGCCTGGTGTTCATCCTGGGCGTCGGCATCCTGGCTTTGGGCGCCGTGGTCATGCTGGTCATGTCCCGCACCCACCCGGGCTTCTTCCGGGGCGAAACCCTCAAGCGGGACACCCCCGCCCTGGTAGTCCCGGAGTAAGTCCGCAGTCCACAAAGGTGCCGTGCCCCCAGCCAGGGGCACGGCACCTTTTGTGGTTCACGACGACGGACCGCTCACCAGTAGTGCGCCACGTCGATCACCAGGCGGGAGCCGGAGCCCGGGCCGTCCAGGGTGAACACCCGGAACGGAAGGCGGGCGCGGACGCCCAGGCCGAGGCTTGTGTACCCTTCAAAGCTTCCGGCGGAGACCACTTGGCGGAAGGTCTGGTAGCCGGACACGTTGCTCAGCTCATTCCGGTCAGCAGGACTGTAAGTGGGGTTGCCGTTCTGGTCGTAGGAAGGCGCCATGATGCTGACGTGCAGGCGCGCGCCGCCCCGTACCGGAATGAAGGCCCCCGAGCCCTCCTGCTCGATCCGCGGTACATACTGCACCGTGTAGGAGACCGCAGGCCCGTTGAGATCAACCACCAGCCGGTCGAAGCAGTAGTGCTGACCGCTCCGGACGTTGGTGACGGATGCCGGCCCGGCGCCCTGCCCGGTTTTCGCGAGCGAGCCCCAGGTGAGCCCACAGTAGGGCGCCGCCGAGGCAGGCGCTTGACCCACTAATCCCAGCCCCGCAGCCAGCAGGATGGCTGCGAGCCAGATGGAGAACTTTTTCATTGCGGTGCCATCCACGAATAGAAGCCGTCGGATGCCTCCAGCGTAGGAGTGTTCGGACCCGGAAACGAGTGAGCATTTTGATAACAACGGCGCCCGCGGACAAAGCAGCGCCGGCCACCTCAAGGAGGTGGCCGGCGCCGGCAAAATAAGGGAAAAACCTTAACCTTCGCAGTCGCGGCAATACTTCAGGCCGTCCTTTTCGCGGGCAACCTGCGACCGGTGGCGGACCAGGAAGCACGACGAGCAGGTGAACTCGTCGGACTGTTCGGGAACCACGATGACGGTCAGTTCCTCATTGGACAGGTCGGCGCCGGGCAGGTCGATGCCTTCAGCGGTGTCGTTCTCGTCGACATCGATAACCGCGGTCTGCGCGTTGCCGCTCCGTGATGCCTGGAGGGCCTCGAGAGAGTCGGCGGGCGACTCTTCTTCCTGCTTGCGTGGAGCATCGTAATCGGTAGCCATAGCATGTTCACTTTCGTTGCTGCGCAGCGCCATTTCAGGCACCTCAGTGAAGCAGTTTAGGGCATTATCCCGCTACCGGCGCAATAGTGTGCTTAAGCAGACATCCCGCCGCTTCCAGGGGCAGTTACTGCGTGCTCCGAGCGGGCCTGGTGAGCTCCGATGGACACCCCGCTCAGCGCCGGAAGCCAACCCCACCGGGTGGCGTCAGCCATGGCGCCGGCGGCACTTGACTCGGATTCGTACGTAAAGGTGTCCAGCAGCCAGTCGCGGAGCCGGACGAGCAGGGTAGCCGTCATGCCTGAAACCTACGCAGCGATTGTTGTGGCCACGTTTCGCCGGGGTCTCCCCCTGATTAAATCCGGTGCTGGTTCCTCAGCCGGGCGGGGCCGTACTGCTGCGCACGACGAGTTCCGGCTCCACCACCAGCGTCCGCGGTCCCTCCGCGCCGCCGAACGCCGTGAGCATCATGTGGATGCACCGCCGGCCCAGTTCTTCAAAGTCCTGCCGGACCACCGTCAGCGGCGGGCTGAAGTAGCCGGCCTCCGGCTGGTCATCGAAGCCCACCACGGACATGTCCTGCGGCACCCTGATGCCGGCCTCGGTCAGGGCGCGCAGGACCCCCAAGGCCATCTGGTCGTTGCCTACAAAGAGGGCAGTGGCACGGCGCGTGGCGGCAATCTTCCGCCCGATTTCATAGCCGCTGCCCGCGCTCCAGTCGCCCTCGATGATCAGGTCCGCCGTGAGCCCGGCGGAATCCAGGGTGGCCCGCCAGCCGTCGGCGCGGGCCACGGCGTCAATCCAGTCCTGCGGCCCCGCGACGTGCCCGATCCGGACGTGCCCCTGCCCTATCAGATGTTCCACGGCCAGTTCGGCCCCGCGGCGCTGATCCACCTTGACGCCGCCCACGGTGTCATTTCCGTTGGGACCCACGGCCACCACCGGCACTCCGATGGGCAGTTCCGCCAGGGCGGCCAGCGTCTCCAGGTGCGGCACGATCACCACGAGTCCGTCCACCGACTGGTCCAGGAAGTGCCGGACGGCGTCCAGGATCGCGTCCCGGTTAACCTCCCGCAGCGCAGCCACACTGACGAAGTACCCAGCGTCCCGTGCAGCGCGTTCCACCCCCAGCAGGGTGTTGGCAGGCCCGTACTGCGAGAGCTCGCTTGCCAGGACTCCGATGGTCTGCGAGCGCCGGGTGACAAGGCTGCGGGCAGCGGAGTTGCGGCGGTAGCCGAGAGCGGCAATCGCCGCTTCCACCTTCCCGCGGGTCCCGGGGCTCACGTTGGGGTGGTTGTTGACCACCCGTGACACGGTCTGGTGCGAGACCCCGGCCATTTCCGCCACGTCCTCGAGCCTGGGCAGCCGGCATGGCCTGCCGTCCGTCACGGGGTTCTTGTCCTTGGCAGCCGCCGGGGCCGGGACCTCAGCCGTGCCACCGGATCAGATCCCGCCGGCCAGTTTGTAGTAGGCGGCGTTCCAGTTCAGGTCCTTCTTGAACTGGCGGATGGTGGTGCCTTCGTCGATGGTGAGCAGTTCCGTCTTGGCGATCTCGGCGAAGTCCTCGAACACATCCATGCCCACTTGGGTGGAAAGCACGGTGTGGTGGGCGGCGCCGGCGGTTAGCCAGGCTGCGGCTGAGGTGGCGAAGTCCGGTTTGGGCTCCCACAGTGCGCGGGCCACGGGCAGGTTGGGCAGCGGCTGGTCCAGCGGAACAACGTCGACGGCGTTGGCCACCAGGCGGAAACGGTCCCGCATGTCGGACAGGGCGACGACGACGCCCGGGGAGGCATCGGCGTCGAACACCAGCCGGACCGGATCTTCCTTGCCGCCGATGCCCAGCGGGTGGATTTCCAGCCGCGGCTTGGTGGCCGTCAGGGAGGGGCAGACCTCCAGCATGTGGGCGCCCAGGATCTTCTCCGAGCCGGGCTCCAGGTGGTAGGTGTAGTCCTCCATGAGGGAGGCGCCGCCCGGCAGGCCCGCGCCCATCACCTTGGCGGCGCGGACCAGGATGGCAGTTTTCCAGTCCCCTTCGGCGCCAAAGCCGTAGCCGGCAGCCATCAGCCGCTGCACGGCGAGGCCGGGAAGCTGGCGCAGGGCACCCAGGTCCTCGAAGGACGTGGTGAACGCCGCAGAGCCGTTGCCCTCCAGGAAGCTGCGCAGGCCCAGCTCGATCCGGGCGCCGTACCGCAGCGATTCGTGCCTGGCCGCGCCTGCGCGGAGCTCCGGCACCACATCATAAAGGCCCTCATACTCGGCCACCAGGGCGTCGACGTCGGTCTCCGCCGCACCGTGCACGGCGTCGGCAAGCTCGTTGACGGACCAGGTGTTGACTGCGACGCCGAAGCGGAGCTCGGCCTCGGTCTTGTCGCCTTCGGTGACGGCCACGTTGCGCATATTGTCGCCAAAGCGCGTGAGCTTCAGGCTGCGGACGGCGGCCCAGCCGGCGGCGGCGCGCTGCCAGGACCCCACCTGGCGTGCCACCTCGGGGTTGGAGACGTGCCCGACGACGGTCTTCCGGGCAATGCCCAGGCGTGACTGGATATACCCGAACTCGCGGTCGCCGTGAGCGGCCTGGTTCAGGTTCATGAAGTCGAAGTCGATGTCCGCCCACGGCAGGTCCCGGTTGGCCTGCGTATGCAGGTGCAGCAGGGGCTTCCGCAGCAGGTCCAGGCCCTGGATCCACATCTTGGCAGGGCTGAACGTGTGCATCCAGGCCGTCACCCCGATGACCGAATCATCCGAGTTCGCCTCCAGCGCGGTGCGGCGGATGGCATCCGAATCGGTCAGGACCGGTTTCCAGACGATCTTTACCGGGACGGCCGAACTGGCGTTGAGCTGGTTGGCGATCTCCTGCGACTGGGCCGCCACCTGCTTGAGGACTTCCTCCCCGTACAGGTGCTGGCTGCCGGTGAGGAACCAGACCTCGTAGCCGTCGAGGGACGTGTTTGCTGCGGTGCTCATAAATTCTCCTGGGAAGCTAAGGTGACGGCGCTGGTTATTGGCCGTAGACGTTCTGGTAGCGGGCGTAGAGGGATTCGATGGAGCCCTGGTCGATGGGCAGCGGATCGCCCAGCTGCCTCGAGATATGCACCGTGCGCGCCACTTCCTCGCACATCACGGCGGCCTTCACGGCGGACCTGGCATCCTTGCCGATGGTGAACGGGCCGTGGTTCTGCATCAGGACCGCCGGTGAATTGGAGTTCTTCAGCGTCTCCACGATGCCGTGGCCGATCGAGTCGTCGCCGATCAGTGCGAACGGGCCCACCGGGATGGAGCCGCCGAACTCGTCCCCCATCATGGTCAGCACACACGGGATTGCCTCACCCCGGGCGGCCCAGGCCGTGGCGTAGGTGGAGTGCGTGTGGACCACCCCGCCCACCTCCGGCATGTGGCGGTACACGTAGGCGTGCGCGGCAGTGTCCGACGACGGCGACAGCGGCGGGTTGCCCCAATCCACAGTGCCGCCGCCCCCAACGTTGGTGCCCCTGACTGGCGTGCCATGCAGGTCGGTCACGATCATTTGCTCCGGAGTCAGGTCCTGGTAGGAGACGCCGGAGGGCTTGATGACCATGAGGTCGGTGCCGGGCACCCGGGCGGAGACGTTGCCCGCGGTCCACACCACCAGTTCGTAGCGGGTCAGCTCGGCGTGCAGCGCACACACTTCCTGGCGGACACGGGCGATGGTTTCCAGGATTCCGGTTTCGGTGCTCATGCGGACACCTCCACGGTTGTTTCGGGCTCGGATCCGGCGCCGGGCAGGACGGTCCGGGCGGCTTTGCGCTGGATGGCCTTGAGCCGGTGCATCACGTCATTGCTGCCACGGCCAAAGTAGTCGTGCAGGATCTTGTACTCCTGGAACAGTTCGTCGTACGCGGCCGCGTTTTCCGGGATCGGCGTGTAGACCTCGCCGGGTTCGGAGCCCATGGCCCGGGCAGCTTCGCGGATGTCCGCGTATTCACCCGCAGCGACGGCGGCATGGATGGCCGATCCCAGGGCCGGGCCCTGCTCCGAGCCAATGGTGGACAGCTGCAGGCCGGTGGCGTCCGCGTAGATCTGCATCAAAAGTTTGTTCTTGAGCAGGCCGCCGGCCACGATGAATTCCTTGACCGGAACGCCGGCGTCACGGAAGGCGTCCACGATGGTGCGTGTCCCGAACGCGGTGGCTTCCAGCAGGGCACGGTACGTGTCCTCGGGCCTGGTGGCGAGGGTCTGGCCCACCACGATGCCTGAGAGCTCGTGGTCCACCAGGACTGAGCGGTTGCCCGAGTGCCAGTCGAGCGCGATCAGGCCGTGCTCCCCGATGGCCTGCCGGGAGGCCAGTTCGGTGAGGTATTCGTGGATCCCCAAACCCGCGTCCTTGGCAGCCTGGTGGTATTCAGGCGGCACGCCGTACTTGGTGAACCAGCCGAAGATGTCCCCCACGCCGGACTGCCCGGCCTCGTAGCCCCACAGCCCCGGGACGATGCCGCCGTCCACCGCCCCGCACATTCCCGGCACCTCCCGCAGTTCCGTGCCGTTCATGACGTGGCAGGTGGAGGTGCCCATGATGGCCACCAGCTGGCCGGAGTCCACTGCCTTGGCAGCCGGGGCCGTGACATGGGCGTCAACGTTTCCCACGGCCACGGCGATGCCCTCCGGCAGCCCGGTCCAGGCTGCCGCCTCCGCCGTCAGGGTGCCGGCGGCGTCCCCCAGCCGTCCGATGGTGTGCTCCAGCTTCGTGCTGACAAAATCCTTGAAATCCGGGTTCAGGGCGGCCAGGAAATCCTCCGAGGGATACCGCCCGTCCTGGTAGATGCCCTTATAGCCGGCGGTGCAGGCGTTGCGTACATACTGGCCGCAGAGCTGCCAGACGATCCAGTCGGCTGCCTCCACCCAGTGGTCCATTTCGGCGTAGGCCTCCGGATCCTCTTCCAGCAGCTGCAGTCCCTTGGCAAACTCCCATTCGGAGGAGATCAGTCCTCCGTAACGGGGAAGCCAGTCTTCACCCCGCTCGGCAGCAATCCGGTTGATCCGGTCGGCCTGCGCCTGGGCGGCGTGGTGGCGCCACAGCTTCACGTAGGCGTGCGGACGGTTGGCGTAGCCGGGCAGTTCGTTCAACGGTGTGCCATCGGCTTTGACGGGCACCATGGTGCAGGCGGTGAAGTCCGTGGCAATACCGACGACGGCGGCCGGATCGATCCCCGCGTCAGCCACCGCGGCGGGGACCGCGGTGCGCAGGACGTCCCGGTAGTCGTTAGGCACCTGAAGCGCCCATTCCCCGGGGAGGCGTGGACCGTCGTCGCCCGCCACGTCTTTGGGCAGGGAATCGGTCACCACCGCATGGGGATACTCGTGGACGGCGCTGCCGAGCTCCTTGCCGTCGCGGACCCGTACCACCACGGCACGGCCTGAAAGGGTTCCGTAGTCCACTCCAATGACGAAGTGGTCCTGGCGGGGCTCGGAGCTGGAAGAGAACAGCGCATCTGGCATGGGGTTGCCTCCGTCCGGGAGGCATGGGCCTCAATACCGGTTTTTGTAGGGTCAGGGTCAAGCTAAGTGCTGCAGCAAGTGTGAACGCTAACAAAGCAGAAGTCAACGAAGTCGAAATACTTTCGAGGTTTCGGGCACGGAACTCTTGTTAGCGTTCACAAATCAGTCTATATTGAACCGACACATCAACAATGTGGCCAGGACCCGGAGCGCCGTTGCTTCCCGGTCCAACAACACTTCGCGGTAATGCTGCCGCGGAAGGAGATAATGGTGAGAATCAAAAAACTCATGGGCGCGGTGGCCCTTGTCCTCGCCCTGACCGTGGGGGCTACCGGTTGCGGCTCCCGTGGCGGAGCCAGCGAATCCAGCAGTGCGGCGAAGCCCAGCGACTCGCTGGTCGGCATCTCAATGCCTACCCAGACATCCGAACGCTGGATTGCCGACGGCGCCAACGTTGAGAAGTCCCTGAAGGACCTTGGTTATAAGACGGACCTCCAGTTCGCCAATGACGACATTCCCACCCAGGTGTCGCAGATCGAAAACATGCTGACCAAGGGCGCCAAGGCCCTGATCGTTGCCGCCATTGACGGCACCACCCTGACCGATGTCCTGGCAAAGGCCAAGGAGCAGAACGTCAAGGTCATCGCCTACGACCGCCTCATCAACGGCACGCCCAACGTTGACTACTACACCACGTTCGACAACTACACCGTGGGCGTCCAGCAGGCCACCTCGCTGCTGACCGGCCTGGGCCTCGTAGATGCCAGCGGCAAGAAGGTGGACGGCAAGGGCCCCTTCAACATCGAACTTTTCGCCGGGAGCCCCGACGACAACAACGCCAACTTCTTCTGGACCGGCGCCATGGACACCCTCAAGCCCTACCTGGATGCCGGCACCCTGAAGGTCCCCAGCGGCCAGACCAAGTTTGAGCAGGCCGCGATCCTTCGCTGGCAGGCTCCCGTGGCGCAGAAGCGCATGGAGGACATCATCACCTCCGCCTACAGCTCCGGCACCAAGCTGAACGGCGTCCTTTCCCCGTACGACGGCCTGTCCATCGGCATCATCTCGGCCCTCACCAGTACCGGCGGCTATGCCAAGGGCACCCTGCCGGTGGTCACCGGCCAGGACGCCGAGAAGGGCTCCGTGAAGTCCATCATCGCCGGTGAGCAGTACTCCACCATCTTCAAGGACACCCGCCAGCTCGGCGCCCAGGCCGTCAAGATGGTCGACGCCGTCCTCAAGGGCCAGGAACCTGAAACGAACGACACCAAGACCTACAACAACAAGGTCAAGGTTGTGCCGGCCTTCCTGCTGAAGTCCGTGATCATCACCAAGGACAACTACAAGAAGGAACTGATCGACTCGGGTTACTACAAGGACGCCGACGTCAAGTAGTCAGCGACCGGGGGCTGTGGCCGGACCTCCATCCGGCCACAGCCCCGCCCGCAACCTCCTGCAGCAGCAGGAGGCCAAGCTTCGACCAGTCAGTGGGAATTGACGATGAACACACCCATTCTTCAAATGCGAGGAATCACCAAGACGTTCCCGGGCGTGAAGGCGCTGCAGGACGTCACCCTGGATGTGAACCGTGGAGAGGTCCACGCCATCTGCGGTGAAAACGGAGCCGGCAAATCAACGCTCATGAAAGTGTTGTCCGGCGTTTATCCACACAACACCTTCGATGGGGAGATCCTCTTCGAAAACGAACCCTGCAACTTCTCCAGCATCTCGGACAGCGAGAAGCGGGGCATCGTAATCATCCACCAGGAACTGGCGCTGAGCCCGTACCTCTCCATCGCCGAGAACATCTACCTGGGCAACGAACAGGCCACCAACGGATGGGTGGACTGGCGCAAGACCAACCTGGAGGCAGCAAAGCTGCTGGCCCGCGTGGGCCTGGACGAGAACCCCGTCACCCCTGTGCAGCACATCAGCGTGGGCAAGCAGCAACTCGTGGAAATCGCCAAGGCGCTGTCCAAGGAAGTGAAGCTGCTCATCCTGGACGAGCCCACGGCCGCCCTCAACGACGAAGATTCCGGCCACCTGCTGGACCTGATCCTCCATTTGAAGGGCCAGGGGGTCACCAGCATCATCATCAGCCACAAACTCAACGAAATCCGCAAGGTGGCCGATGCCGTCACCATCATCCGGGACGGCAAGACCATTGAGACCCTCCGGCTCGATGAAGGCCAGATCACCCAGGAACGGATTATCCGCGGCATGGTGGGCCGGGACCTTGAGAGCCTGTACCCGGACCGCGAGCCGAATATCGGCGAGGAAGTCCTCCGGATCGAAGACTGGTCCGTCCGGCATCCCCAGGACCACAGCCGCATGGTGGTCAGGAACGCCAACCTGCATGTCAGGAAGGGCGAAGTGGTGGGACTTGCCGGGCTGATGGGCGCGGGGCGCACTGAACTCGCCATGAGCGTTTTTGGCCGCACCTACGGCACCGCCACGTCCGGCAAGGTCTACAAGTACGGCGAGGAGATCAACACCTCTACCGTCTCTGACGCCATCAGGCACGGCATTGCCTACGCCACCGAAGACCGCAAGCACTACGGCTTGAACCTCATCGAGGACATCAAGCGCAACATCTCGCTTGCGGCGTTGCGCAAGCTTGCCAAACGCGGCTTCGTGGACAAGAACCAGGAGACCGTGGTGGCCAACGGCTACCGCAAGAGCATGAACATCAAGGCGCCCTCGGTGGCCGCCATCACGGGGAAGCTCTCCGGCGGGAACCAGCAGAAGGTAGTGCTGAGCAAATGGATGTTCTCGGACCCTGATGTGCTCATCCTCGATGAACCCACCCGCGGGATCGACGTCGGCGCCAAATACGAGATTTACACGATCATCACCAAGCTCGCGGCCGAAGGAAAAGCCGTGATCGTCATTTCCTCGGAACTTCCCGAGCTCCTGGGCATCTGCGACCGGATCTACACCCTCGCCGCCGGCCACATCACCGGTGAAGTGCCCATCGCCGAGGCCACCCAGGAAACCCTGATGCACTACATGACCAAAGAGAAGGAATAGCGAAATGTCCGCCTTACGAGAATCGCTCGGATTCCTCACAAGCCGCCTCCGCCAGGTTGGCATCTTCGTTGCCCTGATCCTGATCGTCCTGCTGTTCCAGGGACTGACCGGCGGGATCCTGCTGGAACCGCAGAACGTCACCAACCTGGTGGTCCAGAACAGCTACATCCTCATCCTGGCCATCGGCATGGTGATGGTGATCATCGCCGGGCACATCGACCTTTCCGTCGGCTCGGTGGCCGGGTTCATCGGTGCCGTTGCCGGCGTCATGATCGTGCACTGGGGCTGGCCGTGGTGGGCCGCCATCCCTGCCTGCCTGCTGGTCGGTGCGCTGGTCGGCGCCTGGCAGGGCTACTGGATCGCCTATGTGGGAATCCCGGCCTTCATCGTCACGCTCGCCGGCATGCTGATCTTCCGCGGGCTCACGCTCATCACCCTCAAGAACCAGCAGATCACACCCTTCCCCGCCGAACTGCGCGCCTTGGGCGGCGGCTTCCTTCCGGACATCTCGGGCGGCACGTCCGTGCTGGAATGGCTGACGGTCATCCTGGGCGTCGGTGCTACGGCTGCCCTGCTGATCCAGGCCTTCAAGGAGCGCAGGATCCGCAGGAATTTCGATCTGGAAAGCGAACCCCTGGTCTGGTTCGTCATCAAGACCGCCTTCACGTCGCTGCTCATGCTCATCATCACCTTCCTGCTGGCCTCCTACCGCGGCACGCCCATCGTCCTGGTGGTCCTGGCCGCGCTGGTGATTGCCTACACCGCGCTCATGAACAACAGCGTCTTCGGGCGGCACACGTACGCAATCGGCGGCAACCTCCACGCAGCCGAACTGTCAGGCATCAAGACCAAAGCCGTCACCTTCCGGCTCTTCGTGAACATGGGCGTCCTCTCCGCGCTGGCGGGCCTTGTCTTCACCGCCCGGCTCAACTCGGCACAGCCCGCCGGTGGAACCGGCTTCGAACTGGACTCCATCGCTGCAGCGTTCATCGGCGGCGCCGCCGTCACCGGCGGCATCGGAACAGTGGCCGGAGCAATGATCGGCGGCCTGATCATGGGCGTGCTCAACAACGGCATGTCCATCCTGGGTCTGGGCACCGATTACCAGCAGCTCATTAAGGGCCTGGTACTCCTTGTCGCCGTCGGCTTCGACATCTTCAACAAGAACCGCGGCGGCGGCGGTGGTGACCTCGGGAAGCGGTTCAAGCTGAAGACCAGCCCTCCGCCGGCACAGGAGAAGCCGGCGCCGGCAGCCAGCGAAACGGTGGACGCAGGCATCAAGTAGGACAGCTGGCACCTGCACGTATAAAGGCCCCCGTGGCCCTGGACCGAATCCAGGGCCACGGGGGCCTTCCTTGCGTGCGGCTCCTGCAGCACTTTCCCGGCAACCGCTCAGGGCGCTGCCAGACCGGTTGCTGCATCTGCCGGCGAGCGCCGGCGCCGGCTCAGCACGATGAAAGGCGCCGCAAGCAGCTGCACCGCGCCGCCCAGGGCCAGTGACGCCGGATAGCCGTAGAGGTCCGCTGTCCTGCCAAGCACTGGCTGCACCACCACTCCCCCGCTGGACCCCATCAGCGAGGCAAAACTCAGGACTGTGGCCCGCTGCTTCGAGGCAATCATGTCGTTGAGGTACGCCTGGCGCACCGGGGTGCCGGCCGAGGCAACCACCGCCCAGAGCGCCAGGAGCACCAGGGCCAGCCAGAAGACGTGGGTAGCCAGGAGCACCACCAGGACCACCGAGCTGGTGATCGTGGAAGCGATCAGCACCGTGGTGCGCCGGCCCACCAGTTTCCGGACCAGCGGGGCAAGCCAGCCGCCCACGATGTCCGCGCCGGCAACGATGGCCGCTGCCAGGCCTGCGATGGCGTAGGCCTTGGGATCACCGGAGAGCTGCAGCAGGTAGGGCTGGAGGGCGTAGAAAACATAGAACCCGACGCCCTCGGTGAACGGGGCAGCCAGCATCATGTACCTCACCGGCGGATTCTTTAGTCCACCGTCCAGTGACGCCCGCAGGACAGCGCGCGTGGCCTGCAGTGGGTGGGCCGAACGCTCCGGGGTGAAGCCGACGTCGTGCATGAGCAGGAAGGCCACTGCAAACATTGCCACCAGCACCGCGACGCGCAGCAGGAACGGCACACCCAGGTTCGTTGCCTGCGCGATGACCCCGCCGGCTACTGACCCGACCAGCATGGCGATGCCTGAAACCATCTGGCCGCGGCCCAGGACCGCTTCCAGCCCGCCGTCGTAACCGGAAAAGTGCAGTGCGTCCACCAGCCAGGCTTCCACTGCCCCGGAGAAGAAGGTGAAGCCAAGGCCCAGCAGCGCGGAGACCGCTGCCCACCACCAGAACGGCGCGGACAACTGCCACAGCAGGTAGTAGAGGTACGTGGACGCTGCCAGGGTCACGGTCCCCAGCAGGAAGGACGTGCGGCGCCCCCAGCTGTCCGCCACCACCCCGGTTGGCACCTCGAAGAGCACCATCCCTGCCGTGAAAAAGGCGTTCGCGGCGAAGGCCTCCAGGTTGGTCAGCCCGGCGTCGAGCAGGAACAGCGTATTGATCCCCCAAATGAACGATGCCGCAAGGGTGTTACCCAACGTCAGCGTCAGGTATACGGTCTGGATCTTTCGTGCTGCGGCGTTCACGGGGGCGCGCTCTTGGAATGTTCCCGCCGGAATCAGGACGGGCTGTAGTTCGGGGGAACGGGGTCATGGCGCAGGTACTCCCGGCGGAACCGGCCGGTGCCTGCCGTCAGTGCCCGCAGTTCCACCGCATACCGCAGGAGTTCCTGGTCCGGAACTTCGGCACTGATCTCCGTCAGCCCTTCGCCGGAGGAGGTGGTGCCGGTGAGGTGTCCCCGCCGGCCGGACAAATCGCTCATCACGGTCCCCACGTGTTCGTCAGCAACGGTGATGGACACGGAGGACACCGGCTCCAGCAGCTGGACCTTCCCGGCGGCCGCGGCCTCCCGCAGCGCAAGGGCCCCCGCCGCCTGGAAGGCAGCATCGGATGAATCCACGCTGTGGGCCTTGCCTCCCGTCAGGGTCACGCGCAGGTCCACCACGGGAAAACCCGCAGAGACACCCCGCTCCATTTGGGCCCGGACCCCTTTTTCGATCGACGGGATGAACGTTCCCGGAATGACGCCGCCTACCGTCTTGTCGACGAATTCAAACCCGCCGCCGCGCTCCAGCGGTTCAACCTCGATGTCGCAGACAGCGTACTGGCCGTGGCCGCCGGACTGCTTGACGTGTCGGCCGTGGCCGGAGGCCGCAGCCGCAAACGTTTCCCGCAGCGGCGTCACCACCTCCACTGAATGCAGTTTCACGCCCTGCTCCCGCAGGCGGTCCAGGACCACCTCGGCGTGCGCCTCACCCATGCACCACAGCACCAGCTGGTGCGTTTCGGCGTTCCGCTCCACCCTCAGGGTGGGATCCCCAGCCGCGATCCGGCCCAGGCTGCGGGCCAGCGCGTCCTCGTCGCTGCGGGAGTCCGCTTCCACGGCAATTGGCAGCAGCGGTTCAGGCATTTCCCACGTGGCCAGCAGCAGCGGGTTTTCCCGGGCGGAAATGGTGTCCCCGGTTTCGGCACTGCCCAGCTTCGCCAGCGCGCACATGTCCCCGGCCACGCAGTGGGGAACGGGCCGCAGGCTGGCGCCCAGCGGGGAGTAGATATGGGTGACCCGTTCGTCGGTGTCGTGGTCCTGGTGTCCGCGGTCAGCCAGGCCGTGGCCGCCCACGTGGACAGGCGTGTCCTCCCGCAGTGTCCCGGAGAACACCCGCACCAGGCAGATGCGCCCCAGGAAGGGATCGTTGGAGGTGCGCACCACCTCGGCGGCGAGCGGCCCGGAGGGATCACAGGTCAGCCTTCCGGCCGCTTCCCCCGCGAGGTCGGTCGTCTCCGGCAGGCTGCGCTCCGCCGGCGCCGGGAAGGCGCGCACCAGCAGGTCGAGCAGCTCCGCAGTGCCGAGTCCGGTGACGGCGGATGTGGGCAGGACGGGAAAGAACGATCCCCGGGCGACGGCGGTTTCCAGGTCGGCCGCGAGCGCTGCGGTGTCGATGTCCTCACCTTCCAGGTACCGGTCCATCAGCGTCTCGTCTTCGCTTTCGGCGATGATGCCCTCGATGAGGGCGCCCCTGGCCGGCTCTGCATCAGCAAGTTCCTCCGGTGCCGCCGGGCGCACATCGGGCGACGCGTCTCCGGTGGAGTAGTCCGTCACTTCCTGGGACAACAGGCCCAGCAGGCCGGTGGCCTGGCCCTCTGTCCGGACTGGGACGCACAGCGGGAGGACGCCGTCGCCGAACGCCTTCCTGCAGGCGGCCAGGGCGCCGTCGTAATTTGCCCGCGGATGGTCCATCCGGGTGATCACGACGGCGCGCGGCAGCGACATGTGCCCGCACTCGCCCCACAGCGCGGTGGTGGTCGCGTCGATGCCGTCGACGGCGGAGACCACGAAAAGTGCGGCATCCGAGGCTCGCAGCCCCGCCCGCAGCTCCCCGATGAAATCCGGGTAGCCGGGGGTGTCCAGGAGGTTCACTTTGACGTCGTCAACCATGATCGGCACCAGGGACAGCGTGACCGAACGTTGCTGGTGCACCGCTGCCGGATCCGAGTCGCTGACCGTCGACCCGTCCGCGATGGAGCCTTTGCGGGTGATCATGCCGTTGGCTGCGAGCAGGGCCTCGATCAGCATGGTCTTCCCGGCATCGGAGTGCCCAACCAGGGCCACGTTCCGGATCCGGGCCGGGTCCTGCGCCGCGATGCCGGCGGCTTGGTCGGCCCGTTTTGCATCAGGCCCGTTCCTGCCGCCTGCCGCCCGCGCTGACTCCCTGGTGCTCTTCACCGACATTGGAACCTCCTGGCATCATTGCCGGCCGGACCGGACGTGTCCTCTGATTCGACACCTTGGACGGCAGGACGGCAAGAGCGCAGGCTATTTGCTGCGGGCTTTGCGGGTGGCGGCGTCGTTGGCCTTTTGAAGCGCGTCGACCAGCTGGTCCTTGTCCATCTTCGAGCGGCCTTTGACGTCCAATTCCTTGGCCAGCTTGTAGAGGTGCTCCTTGGAGGCGTTGGCATCGACGCCGCCGGCGGTGGGTTCGGACGAGCGGATGCCCTGTTCCGCGCGCTTGTCCGAGGGGCCGCGCTTGTCCTTGGGCTCCCAGTGGTCGCCCACCTTCTCATAGCTGTGCTTCAGGGAGGCGTACGCTGCGCGGGCAGCGCGTTGTTCGTCGTGGTCGTAGGACTCCAGGGCCGAGTCGTAGGTCTTCGCGAACGTGTCCTGGGCCTTCTGCTCGGAACGCTGCAGGGTCGAGGGAAGCTCGTCCTTGCGGGCATGATCGTTCTTGCCGGTCTTGGGCATGGCACCCATCCTCCTTTAGTCAGCAGGCTGATTATTCGGATGGATACAGCTTAGATCTGAAGGCCCCGCCGGCCCAACGTCCCATTCTTGGCGACGAACCCTGACAAGCTGCAACAGAAAACCCCACCCCAGGCCCCTGGGAACCTGAAGTGGGGTTTGTTGCCGGAGCCCCCTGTCGGATTCGAACCGACGACCCCCGCTTTACAAGAGCGGTGCTCTGGCCAACTGAGCTAAGGAGGCGTGCCCTCGCGGGCGTGCGCCCGGAAGGCGCTAGATAAGGGTAGCCCAACTCCTGCCGGGCGTAAAAACGCCGCGGCACCGCCGGTACATGCGGCAAGGGCCCGTCCGGAGACGATCCGGAGCGGGCCCTGCCACGGCTGTTGGTCCTTTAGCCCTTGGCGGCGATGGCTGCCTGCAGGAAGTCCGGGAACGGCGTCTGGGCGCTGTCCCCCTTGCCCCACTGCTTGCCGTCCACGAACACGGTGGGCGTCCCGGTCACGCCGATGGCCGACGCTTCCTTCGTCGTGAACTTCACGAACGGGCGGTAGGTCTTGTCATCCACGCAGGAGCCGATGTCCACGCCCATGTCGGATGCCATCTTCTTCAGGTCGTTGTCGGAAAGGCCCGCGCTGCCCTCCGCCGGCTGCTTGGCGAAGAGCGCGTTGACGAAGTCGGAGTACTTTTCCGGGGACTCGTTAACCACACACGCAGCTGCGTTGGCTGCGCGGGACGAGTAGTTGGTGGTGGACCGGCTGTCCAGGAACCCAAGGGCGCGGTACTCAACGGTGATCTTGCCGTCGTTGCGCAGCGAGGTCAGCTGGTCGTTGTACTGGGCCTCGAAGTTCTTGCAGACGGGGCAGATGAAGTCGATGTAAAGGACAACCTTCACCGGCTTGCCCGCCTCAGCCTCCGCACCCGGAGCAGCAACCTGGGCAGGCGGGGTCTTCGGGGCGTCTCCCACGGAGGCCGCGTCAACCGTGGCAGGCTCCATCTTGGCCACGTCCGTGTTGGCCAGCAGGGTCACGCCGCCGTGCACATTGGCATTTGCCGGCGTGGGCCCCTGGTCCGCAACCGGCGCATTCTGCTTGAGGCTGTTGGTAACCACCAGCGCCACCACCACCAGGATGGCCACGACCGCCGCCACGATGCCCCAGCCGATCAGCAGCTTGTTGCGCTTGTCCTTCTTTACCTGCGCTTCCCGGATCAGGCGCGCCTTCTCGCGCGCCTCGGCGGTTCGCTCAGCCTTGGACTTACGTACTTCGTTTGCGGGGCTCATGAGTTCCTTGGGTCGGTCGACGTAGGGGGACCACTTGGTGGCACCCCAACATTTTAGGGGAGAAAGCTGAGAGCTTGCGGTTTCAACCATTCCTCCGGGTTGACCAACGGACGAATAGCCCCGATGATTCCGTCCGACTAGGGTGGCTTAGAGGCACAAGCAACCCCAGGGGGCCGCAATGCAAACACCCGTCCAGGAAAAACCAGCCGGCACAGCTACGGCCGCCGGTTCCGATTCCGGCCACGCCGGCCATACCAAGTACGACTTCATGGTGGTCTCCAACAGGCTGCCTGTCGACCGTGTGGCGCCAGGGGACGACAGCGACGACGGTTCCGGTTGGCGCCGGTCCCCGGGCGGCCTGGTGACCGCACTCGCCCCGATGATGACCAAGACGGACGGCGCATGGGTTGGCTGGCACGGGGCACCGGACGAGACCGTCAAGCCATTCAGCCACGGCGGCATGGACCTCGTACCGGTCCAGCTCAGCACCGAGGATGTGGAGCTGTACTACGAGGGGTTCTCCAACGCCACCCTCTGGCCGCTCTACCACGACGTCATCGCCCCGCCGGAGTTCCACCGGACCTGGTGGGACGCCTACCGCAAGGTCAACCGCAGGTTCGCCGACGCCGTCGTCCGCCATGCGGACGAGGGCGCCACTGTATGGGTCCAGGACTACCAGCTCCAGCTGGTGCCGCGCATGCTGCGTGAAGCGCGGCCGGACCTCCGGATCGGGTTCTTCAACCACATTCCGTTTCCGCCGCCGGAGATCTTTGCCCAGCTGCCCTGGCGCCAGGCAATCATCGACGGACTCCTCGGAGCCGACCTGGTGGGCTTCCAGCGGACCAGCGACGCCGGCAACTTCATGCGCTCGGCACGCCGCTTCCTGGGTGCCAGCGTCAAGCAGCAGCAGGTCCATGTGAAGGGCCACGACGGCGAGGTCACGCATATTGCCCGCGCCCAGGCCTTCCCCATCTCCATTGATGTCCGGCAGATCAGCGAACTGGCCGCCAAACCGGAAATCGTTGAGCGGGCCCGCCAGATCCGCCAGGACCTTGGCAACCCCAAGACCATCCTGCTCGGCGTGGACCGGCTGGACTACACCAAGGGCATCCGGCACCGCCTCAAGGCATTCGAGGAGCTCCTCGCGGACGGCAAGCTGTCTGTCGGCGATGCCACCCTGATCCAGGTGGCCAGCCCCAGCCGCGAGCGCGTTGAGCAGTACCGGCTCCTGCGCGAGGAAGTGGAGGGCACCGTTGGCCACATCAACGGCACCTACGACACCATCGAGAACACCGCCGTCCGCTACCTGCACCACAGCTACCCCGTCGAGGAGATGGTGGCTCTATACCTCGCCGCCGACGTCATGCTGGTGACGGCCCTCCGGGACGGCATGAACCTCGTCGCCAAGGAATACGTCACGGCACGCACCAACAACGACGGCGCCCTGGTCCTGAGCGAGTTCGCCGGCGCAGCCGACCAGCTCAAGCAAGCCCTGCTGATGAACCCCCACGACATCGACGGGCTCAAAAGCGCCATCATGCGCGCCGTGGAGATGCAGCCACGGGAAGCCGGCCGCCGCATGCGGTCCATGCGGCGGCAGATCCTGGACCACGATGTGGACCATTGGTCCGCGGACTTCCTGCATGCGCTGAACGAAAAGGTGGTCCGCGATGACTCCTGACAGCCGCGGCACCAAGGCACCGCTGGCGCTCACACCCGAACTCCGGGACGCCCTGCGGCGGATCGCCGGGACAGAGCACCTGCTGGTGGCCATGGATTTTGACGGCACCATGGCACCGATCGTGGGCCGGGCACAGGATGCGCGGCCGCTTCCGCGTTCGGCCGCGGCGTTCGCGGGCCTCGCAGTGCTTCCACGCACGACGACGGCCCTCATCTCGGGCCGCGCCCTCGCCAGCCTGCGGGAGGTCGCCTCCCCGCCGGTGGACACCCTGCTGATCGGCAGCCACGGCGCCGAGGCCTGGCTGGGGCCAGGCTCCGCCGAGCTGGCCCTTGAAGAGGACCAAAAGGCGCTCCTGGAAGAGGTCCGGGCCGAGTTGGCAGCCATCGTCGCCGAGGCTCCCGGCACCTCCCTGGAGGACAAGCCGGCCGGAGTGGTCCTGCATACGCGCCTGGCCGAGGACGACGTGGCAGAAGACGCGGTGTCGGCAGCCCGGTCAGTGCTCGAGAACCGCAAGGGCGTCTTCCTTAAGGAGGGCAAGCGCGTCCTGGAAACCTCAGTGGTCAATGCTTCCAAGGGCGAAGGTGTCACCTTCCTGCGGCAGGCCACCGGCGCCACCGCGGTGCTGTTTGCCGGCGACGACGTAACGGACGAGGACGCTTTCGGCCGGCTGGAACCGGACGATGTAGGGGTCAAGGTGGGCCTGGATTTCACCCAGGCCCAATACCGGGTGGAGGCCCCTGTCCACATCGCGGAGCTGCTGGAGGCCCTGCTCCAGGAGCGGAGCATGGCCGTTGCCGACGAGGATCCGCAGGCCGCTTCCGGCTAGGACGTGTCCAGCGGCACATGTGACGTTCGTAACATTTACGCTAAAAAGCGCAACCTCTGGCATACTCTTTGTGTGATGTGGCGCACAACCAGCGTGCGGCGTCACTCTGTGCTCCGTGTCTAGGCGCGGAGCACACTGCAGAAACAAAATTGAATAAACATGAACCATTCACAACGGATCGTCCGGCACGTACCTGCCGGTGAAGGGATTGATAACTGTGGCTACAGTTACTTTTGATAACGCTACGCGTCTGTACCCGGGCACAGATAAGCCCGCCGTCGATAAGCTCAACATCGACATCGCCGATGGCGAATTCCTGGTCCTGGTAGGACCCTCCGGTTGCGGTAAGTCCACCTCCCTGCGCATGCTCGCAGGCCTTGAGGACGTCAACGCAGGCCGCATCCTGATCGGTGACCGTGACGTCACCGACGTTCCGCCGAAGGACCGCGACATCGCGATGGTTTTCCAGAACTACGCGCTGTACCCGCACATGACTGTGGCCGACAACATGGGCTTCGCCCTGAAGATCGCCGGCGTCTCCAAGGAAGAGCGCGCCGAGCGCGTCCGTGAAGCCGCAAAGCTCCTGGACCTTGAGCAGTACCTGGACCGCAAGCCGAAGGCGCTCTCCGGCGGCCAGCGCCAGCGTGTTGCCATGGGCCGCGCAATCGTCCGCAACCCGCAGGTCTTCCTCATGGATGAGCCGCTGTCCAACCTGGACGCCAAGCTCCGCGTCCAGACCCGTACGCAGATTGCATCCCTCACCCGCCGCCTGGGCGTCACCACCGTTTACGTCACGCACGACCAGGTCGAGGCCATGACCATGGGCGACCGCGTCGCCGTGCTGAAGGACGGCCTGCTGCAGCAGGTGGACACCCCCCGCAACCTCTACGACCGCCCCAAGAACGTGTTCGTTGCAGGCTTCATCGGCTCCCCCGCCATGAACCTGCTGGAACTTCCCGTTGTCGACGGCGGCGTCCAGTTCGGCGGCACCGTCTACCCCGTGCCGCGCGACGTCCTCGAAGAGGCACACGGCTCCACGGTCACGCTGGGCAGCCGCCCCGAAGACCTGGAAACCGCTCCGCAGGGTGAAGGCCTGAAGGTGGAGGTGGACGTCGTCGAAGAGCTCGGTGCCGACGCCTACGTCTACGGCCACACCACGCTGGACGGCAAGGACCACGACATCGTGGCCCGCGTCGACGGCCGCCGTCCCCCGATGAAGGGCGAGGTCATCTACGTCCGTCCGCAGTCCGGCCACGTGCACCTGTTCGACACCAAGACCGGCCTGCGCCTCGGCGACTGACCAACTGCGCTTCACCCGGCGGCGGCCCTCCTTACTGGCGGGCCGCCGCCGGCCTTTAACGAAGCCTGCGCAAGATTTAGCTGCCCTGCCCCGAGTACGGAAGAATTGACCCATGACCGAGGAATACAGCGCCCAGTGGCACGACGAACCCACCGACTACGCGCAGATCGGTAAACTGCCGCGGTTCGTCGCAGCCAGTGCCGACGACAACAAGTCGGCCTCGGTAGCCTCGTCGCTGAACATCACCGCGGCGGCGGCGGATCCCGAACTGCTGGACCTGCCCTGGCACATCGCCCTCGAGGAGTGGCCGGCGCAATACCTTGCAGCACTCCCCCGTGGTATCTCCCGGCACATCGTCCGCTTCGCCCACCTGGGCGGCTCGGTCATCGCCATCAAGGAAACCTCCGAGCACGTGGCCCGCCACGAGTACCACATGCTCCGCAAGCTGGCCCGATTCGATGTGCCGTGCGTGGAGCCTGTTGCGGTGATCACCGGGCGCACCACCCCCGAGGGACGTCCGCTCAATCCGGTGCTCGTGACCCGCCACTTGAAATTCTCCATGCCCTACCGCGCCCTCTTTTCCCAGATGCTGCGCAAGGACACGCTGACGCGCCTCATCGACGCGCAGGCCCTGCTGCTGGTGAGGCTGCACCTGATTGGCTTCTACTGGGGCGACGTCTCCCTTTCCAACACTCTGTTCCGCCGCGACGCCGGCGCCTTCGCCGCCTACCTGGTGGACGCCGAAACGGGCGAGCTCTACCCGGACCTCTCCACGGGGCAGCGCGAATACGACCTTGAAATTGCCCGGGTGAACATCGCCGGCGAACTGATGGACCTGCTGGACGGCGGCCTCATCGAGGAGAAGGTGGACCCCGTGGCCACCAGTGAGCTGATCATGGACAGCTACCGGCGGCTGTGGGCTGAACTGACCGAAAAGGAATCCTTTGAGCTGGGCGAACGCTGGCGGGTGGGCGCCCGCATCAGGCGGCTGAACGAACTCGGCTTCGACGTCGAGGAATACGCCATCAAGACCACACAGAACGGATCCACCATCCAGCTGCAGCCCAAAGTGGTGGACGCGGGGCACCACCAGCGGCGGCTGCTGCGGCTTACCGGCCTGGACGCCCAGGAGAACCAGGCACGGCGCCTCCTTAACGACATGGACTCGTTCCGGGCCGACAACAACCCGGAGATGGATGAGGAATACAGCGCCCACCTCTGGGTCAGCCAGATTTTCGAGCCGATCGTGCGTGCCATCCCCCGGGACCTGTCCGGCAAGCTCGAGCACGCAGAAGTGGTCCACGAGGTCCTGGAGCACCGGTGGTATATGTCCGAGAAGCAGGAGCGCCACATCCCCCTCGCAGAAGCCGTGCAGTCCTATATCGACTCGATCCTGCGGCACCGGCGGGACGAGGCCGCGATCATGCTCAACCCGGACACCGAGCTGCTGAAGATCCTTGAGGTGGAAACCGAAGAGTCCCGCTACGGTGCTGATGATTCCGCGGACGAATATCCGGACTCGGACGACTAAGTCCTAGATAGCCTTTCCGGGGTTGAGGATTCCGGCAGGATCGAACAGGTCCTTGATCCGCCGCTGAAGCTCCCGGAGGGGCTCCGGCTGCTCCTGGCCCAGCCAACGGAGCTTGTACTGGCCCACGCCGTGCTCGCCCGTGATGGTGCCGCCCATGGCCAGGGCCGCCGTAATGGACTCGTCCAGCGCCATCTGCAACCGCTCCATGGCACCGGCGTCGACGATGGCCCCCTGCCGGTCGATCCAAAATGTGGGGTGCAGGTTTCCGTCGCCGGCGTGGGCCACCACTTTCAGGTGCACCTGCTGCTCGGCTGCCATGGCTTCGAGCGCTGCAACGTAGTCCACCAGGCGCGACCGGGGAACAGCGACGTCTTCACCCACACGGTACTCGTCGTCCACCTCCGCGCCCCGGCTGTGCCGGCGCAGTTCCACCAGCCGTTCCGCTTCTGCGCTTGCCTCGGTGGTGACGGTGGCGCCGCCTGCCCGGAGGACCTGGCGCACCTCCTCCGCTTCCGCAGCAGCCCCAAAGCCGTCCGTCTGGACCAGCAGCAACGATTTCCCGCGTGCGGTGAGGTCGGACCCGTGGATGTCGTCGAGCTGGGCCAGCGTTCCGCCGTCGAGCAGTTCCATGATGGCAGGCTGGACACGCGCCCTGCCCACAGCCAGGACCCCCGCGGCAGCCAGCCTGAAGTCAGGGTAGAAGGCGGCCACGGTGTGCACTTCCCGGGGCAGGTACTTCAGCCGAACGGTGATCCCGACGACGATGCCCAGCGTCCCTTCGGACCCCACGAAGAGTCCCGTGAGGTCGTAGCCCGCCACGCCTTTGAAAGTCTGGTGGCCGGTGTGGATCAGGGAGCCGTCCGCCAGGACCACATCCAGTGCCAGGACGGAGTCCCTGGTGACCCCGTACTTGGCGCACCGGAGGCCGCCGGCATTGGTGGCAACGTTGCCACCAATTGTGGAGCTGCGGAAACTGGCAGGATCCGGTGCGTACATGAGGCCGTGGCCGGCTGCGGATTCATTCAGGACAGCATTGACCACGCCCGGTTCCACCACGGCAGTTTCGTCGTCCGGGTTCAGTGCAAGGATCCGATTCATCCGCTCCAGTGAGAGGACGATGCAGTTCGTGATGGCATGGGCACCGCCGGACACGCCGGTACCGGCGCCCCGGGGCACGATCGCCACCCCGCTGCCCGCGCAGGCCTTCACCACTGCCTGTACGTCGGCTACTGATTCGGGAAACACCACTGCCAGCGGAAGCTGGAAGTCGATGACAGGCGCCTGGTCCACCGCGTACCGGCGGAGCGAGACCTCGCCCGTGTCCAATTGATCTGACGTCAGGATGGCTTCCAGCTCGTCAATGATGCTTCCCACAAAGCCTCCACCCGTCGTCGGACATACCTTCCCAGTCTAGGTGCGCTGCCCTCGGTCACCTGCGGACTTCCTACGGTGCAACCGCTTCCAGTTTTAAAGCCGCGCCCTCTGACGGCGCGCCAATCCTTCCGCGAAACAACCATGGAAGCGTTTTCATTAAATCGAGGTCCGCCGTTATGCTGGCTTCCATGTCTGTCGATACTGTGACCCAGGACACCTTGGCTTTCGCCGGTCCCCTGACGCCCGTCCATGCTGCTGACACCGTTCCGGGCTGGTGGCGCTCCGCCGTGATCTACCAGGTGTACCCCCGGTCATTCCGCGACCTGAACGGCGACGGCGTTGGTGACCTGGCTGGAATCACAGAGGAACTGCCGCATTTGGCTGACCTGGGCGTCGACGCCGTCTGGCTGTCCCCCTTCTTCCGATCGCCGCAGCGTGACGCCGGCTACGACGTCAGCGACTACTGCGACGTTGACCCCATCTTTGGCACCCTCGGCGACTTCGACGTCATGATGGCTGAATCGCACCGCCTGGGCCTGCGGGTGATCGTGGACCTGGTACCCAACCACTGCTCGGACCAGCATCCGGCGTTCCAGGCAGCCCTCGCCGCACCGGCCGGAAGCCCGGAGCGGGACATGTTCATCTTTCGGGACGGGACCGGACCGGACGGCCAGGAACCGCCGAACAACTGGCAATCCCACTTCGGCGGGCCGGCGTGGACCCGGGTGGAAGGGGCGGACGGCCAGCCGGGCCAGTGGTACCTGCACCTCTTCGATTCCTCGCAGCCGGACTTCAACTGGGACAACCCCGCCGTCCACGCAGAGTTCGAGCGCGTGCTCCGTTTCTGGCTGGACCGCGGTGTCTCCGGTTTCCGGGTGGACGTAGCCCACGCGCTGGTCAAGGCACCGGGCCTGCCGGCCTGGGGCGGCCGCGCCGATGGCGGCAGCAGCGAGGGGTACCCCGGCCACGAGGCGCCCATGTTCGGGCAACCCGCCGTCCACGACATCTACCGGAACTGGCGGCTCATCCTCGACGAGTATGGACCGGACCGGATTCTCTGTGCCGAAGCGAGTGTGGACCTCCATCGGCTGGCGCATTGGGTCAGGCCCGACGAGATGCACCAGGCATTCAACTTCCCGTATCTCCACGCAGGCCTGGACGTCCACCGGCTTCGCTCGGTCATCACGGACTCCCTGACGGTCCTCGACGGCGTGGGCGCCCCGAGCACGTGGGTGCTCTCCAACCACGATGTGGTCCGCCACGCCAGCAGGTTTGGCTACAACGGCCTCGGCCCACGGGATGGAGACGGCATCGGCTCCGCAGATCCGCAGCCGGATGACGAACTTGGCCGGCGCCGCGCAGCCGCCGCCTCGCTGTTCATGCTTGGGCTGCCCGGTGCCGCCTACCTTTACCAGGGTGAGGAGCTCGGGTTGCCGGACGGCATCGACATTCCGGGACACCTGCGCCAGGACCCCACGTTCGTCCGTACAGGCGGCCAGCGGCTTGGCCGTGACGGCTGCCGCGTGCCACTGCCCTGGCGTGCCGGGGACCAGCACCTTGGCTTTGGTTCGGGAAGCGATCCATGGCTGCCCATTCCCGACTCCTTCCAGGCATTGGCGAGGGACCTGCAGGCGGAATCGCCGTCGTCGCACCTGTCCCTGTACCGGGACGCTTTGGCCCGCCGGCGGATACTGGACCTGGGCAGGGGATCCTTGGCCTGGGTCGAGGACTGGTGCACCGGCTCCTCCCTGGCCTACCTGAACGGCACTACGCTGGTGATTATGAACCTGAACCACGAGCCGCTGGAAATGCCTGCGGGCCACATCCTGATCCGCAGCCTTCCGGCAGGCACTGGCCATGCTCTTGCCTCCGGTGAGACCGCGTGGATACAGCTTGGACCGGACACCACAGCAGCCCACTGACAATGGCAGGCATCAAAGAAGTTGCCAGCCGGGCCGGCTTGTCCGTGGCTACCGTCTCACGGGCATTGAGCGGCAAGTCCAACGTGTCATCCAGGAGCCGCCGCCTTGCCCAGGAGGCGGCCCGGGAACTCGGGTTTGTTCCCTCGTACCATGCGTCCAGCCTCGCATCCGGGCGCAACCACAACATTGGGCTTGTGGTGCCCAACGTGCAGCGCTGGTACTTCTCTTCGGTGCTGGAAGGCGTTTCGGAAACCCTGCTCGATGCCGGCTATGACCTCACGCTGTACAACGTGGGCGAGCAGCCGGAACGCCGCAGCAGCATCCTCACCGACTTCCTGCTGCGAAAACGCCTTGATGCCGTGATCGCCGTGGCGCTGGTGCTCAGCGAGGAAGAGATTGGCCAGCTGCTGGCAGTGCACCGTCCCATTGTGGGCATCGGAGGGGCCCTGCCCGGCGCCTCTACCATCAGGATCGACGACGAAGGCCTGGCCATGATGGCTACCCGCCACCTGGTTGGGCTGGGGCATACCCGGATTGCGCATATCACCGGGGACGCAGGGCTGAACCGCGATTTCAAGCTCCCGCAGCTTCGGCAGAAGGGCTTCGCCGCGGCAATAGCAGCAGCCGGGCTGCCGCTGCGGCAGGAGTGGAACGCCAGTGCCGATTTCACCATCCAGGGCGCTTACGCGGCCGGCCGCCGGCTGCTGGGAACACCTGCCGGGCGCCCCACTGCAGTGTTTGCCGCTTCCGATGAGATGGCAGTGGGGATCATGCTTGCTGCACGCGACTTTGGGCTTCGGGTCCCGCAGGATCTCTCCGTGGTGGGAATTGACGGGCACGAGCTCGCAGAGACCTTCGGGCTGACCACGGTAAGCCAGGACCCGCGGGGCCAGGGAAAGCTGGCGGCCGCCACTGCGCTGGCCCTTTTGGATGATACCGCCAGGAATTACGACGACGGCACGGCAGCAGCTGCTGCACAGGACCAGGAGTACCCTACGGAATTCGTGATTCGGAACAGCACTGCCGTACCGCCGGACGTGGCGGGGCAGCCAATCTAGGACAAGCCTTCGGCTGGCTCCGCGCCAGTTGGGTCCGTGGCCGGGTCCGCGGCGCCCATGAAGCGTGCAAACCTTTCCAGGATCTGCGGCCAGGCGTCCACGTATTGTTCACGCGCGGCGACCGGGTCCTCGGCGCCTTCCCACCCTTCATGGAACACACGGACTTCCGTTGCCTCTTCGACGGCGCGGAAAACCACCAGGAGTTCAGTGGACCACAGTGCCGTAGTTCCGGGGTGCCAGGTGGCGTGGAAGGACAACGGTGGCTGCCAGTCATCGAGGGTTCCCCAGATGCTGGTACGGCCATCGTCGGCTGTTTCGAGGATCAGGTTCTCTTCAAACTCCACATAGGAGCCTGCCCCGTAGACACCGTGCTTCTCCAGGGGCCACCACAGGTGCGTGTGGTCCGTAAAACCCGCGAAAGCCCGGGCCACCGGACCCGGCACCAAAACAGTGTTCACCACCGGCTCCAGCGGGTCGCCGGTCTTCCGGCCGTCGTCTTGGGAAGGATCCTGGGCGTGGCTGAAGATGCTGCTCATGAGGGAATACTCTACCTGCGGGAGCCCCGGCCGGACGGAACCAGTTGGCGGAGCGTTGCTTGGATGGTTTGGTGGGCCTGGACCCTGTGGGTTGTTTGTTAAAGCGGTAGGGCCCTGACGTTCCTTGTCAGGGCCCTACTTAATGTGTGTCCGGCGGTGACCTACTCTCCCACACCCTCCCGGGTGCAGTACCATCGGCGCTGTGGGTCTTAGCTTCCGGGTTCGGAATGGGACCGGGCGTTTCCCCCACGCTATGACCGCCGTAACCCTTTTACCCGGTCCCCCGGTGGTGCTTTGGGGGGTGGGAAGACTGGTGGTTACAACATTTGTGGTGTTGTTATTTTGTTGTTGGTTCCGTGTAACCGTTTCCCCGTGGCGGGGTTGTTGGTTGGGAACCACATAGTGGACGCAAGCACAGTGTTTTGTATGTTTCTGTGTGGTGTAAGTTGTTGGCCTATTAGTACCGGTCAGCTTCACGAGTCGTTAGTCCTCGCTTCCACATCCGGCCTATCAACCCAGTGGTCTGGCTGGGGGCCTCTCACACATAAAGTGTATGGAAATCTCATCTCGAAGCGAGCTTCCCGCTTAGATGCTTTCAGCGGTTATCCCATCCGAACGTAGCTAATCAGCGGTGCACTTGGCAGTACAACTGACACACCAGAGGTTCGTCCGTCCCGGTCCTCTCGTACTAAGGACAGCCCTTCTCAAATTTCCTGCGCGCGCAGCGGATAGGGACCGAACTGTCTCACGACGTTCTAAACCCAGCTCGCGTACCGCTTTAATGGGCGAACAGCCCAACCCTTGGGACCTACTCCAGCCCCAGGATGCGACGAGCCGACATCGAGGTGCCAAACCATGCCGTCGATATGGACTCTTGGGCAAGATCAGCCTGTTATCCCCGAGGTACCTTTTATCCGTTGAGCGACGGCCATTCCACAATGTACCGCCGGATCACTAGTCCCGACTTTCGTCCCTGCTCGAGATGTCTCTCTCACAGTCAAGCTCCCTTGTGCACTTACACTCGACACCTGATTGCCAACCAGGCTGAGGGAACCTTTGGGCGCCTCCGTTACTTTTTAGGAGGCAACCGCCCCAGTTAAACTACCCATCAGGCACTGTCCCTGACCCGGATTACGGGCCGAAGTTAGATGTCCAAAGTGACCAGAGTGGTATTTCAACGATGACTCCACCCGAACTGGCGTCCGGGCTTCAACGTCTCCCACCTATCCTACACAAGCCACTCCGAACACCAATACCAAACTATAGTAAAGGTCTCGGGGTCTTTCCGTCCTGCTGCGCGTAACGAGCATCTTTACTCGTACTGCAATTTCGCCGAGTTTATGGTTGAGACAGCGGGGAAGTCGTTACTCCATTCGTGCAGGTCGGAACTTACCCGACAAGGAATTTCGCTACCTTAGGATGGTTATAGTTACCACCGCCGTTTACTGGGGCTTAAATTCTCAGCTTCGCCCTTACAGGCTAACCGGTCCTCTTAACCTTCCAGCACCGGGCAGGAGTCAGTCCGTATACATCGTCTTGCGACTTCGCACGGACCTGTGTTTTTAGTAAACAGTCGCTTCCCCCTGGTCTCTGCGGCCCCGATCCCCTCCCGGACGCGTAGTCCGTTCAAGGTTGGGGCCCCCCTTCTCCCGAAGTTACGGGGGCATTTTGCCGAGTTCCTTAACCATAATTCTCTCGATCGCCTTAGTATTCTCTACCTGATCACCTGTGTCGGTTTGGGGTACGGGCGGCTAAAACCTCGCGTCGATGCTTTTCTCGGCAGCATAGGATCACCAAATCCCCCCAAACGGGGGTCCCATCAGATCTCAGGCACAATGAGTGGCGGATTTGCCTACCACTCGCCCTACATCCTTAGACCGGGACAACCATCGCCCGGCTCGGCTACCTTCCTGCGTCACACCTGTTAATACGCTTGCCTCCCAGGATCAGGTCCCGCGCTCCACCAAAAACCTCACACCACAAGGGTGATCGGTCAGGTCTCGGGCGGTTAGTATCCCCTGTTCAACATGGACGGTTTTTCGCCGGTACGGGAATATCAACCCGTTGTCCATCGACTACGCCTGTCGGCCTCGCCTTAGGTCCCGACTTACCCAGGGCAGATTAGCTTGACCCTGGAACCCTTGATCATTCGGCGGACGGGTTTCTCACCCGTCTTTCGCTACTCATGCCTGCATTCTCACTCGTGTAGGCTCCACCGCTGGTTTACACCGCGACTTCACCGCCCACACGACGCTCCCCTACCCATCCAAACACCTGAACCACGAAGGCTTAGTCAATGCTTGAATGCCACAACTTCGGCGGTGTACTTGAGCCCCGCTACATTGTCGGCGCGGAATCACTTGACCAGTGAGCTATTACGCACTCTTTTAAGGGTGGCTGCTTCTAAGCCAACCTCCTGGTTGTCTGGGCAACTCCACATCCTTTCCCACTTAGCACACGCTTAGGGGCCTTAGTTGGTGGTCTGGGCTGTTTCCCTCTCGACTATGAAGCTTATCCCCCACAGTCTCACTGCTGCGCTCTCACTTACCGGCATTCGGAGTTTGGCTGACGTCAGTAACCTTGTAGGGCCCATTAGCCATCCAGTAGCTCTACCTCCAGCAAGAAACACGCAACGCTGCACCTAAATGCATTTCGGGGAGAACCAGCTATCACGAAGTTTGATTGGCCTTTCACCCCTACCCACAGCTCATCCCCTCCATTTTCAACTGAAGTGGGTTCGGTCCTCCACGACGTCTTACCGTCGCTTCAACCTGGCCATGGGTAGATCACTTCGCTTCGGGTCTAGATCACGCCACTCACACGCCCTATTCAGACTCGCTTTCGCTACGGCTGCCCCACACGGGTTAACCTCGCGACGTAACACTAACTCGCAGGCTCATTCTTCAAAAGGCACGCCGTCACCAGAATCAGACTGGCTCCGACGGATTGTAAGCACACGGTTTCAGGTACTGTTTCACTCCCCTCCCGGGGTACTTTTCACCTTTCCCTCACGGTACTGGTCCGCTATCGGTCATTAGGGAGTATTTAGGCTTATCAGGTGGTCCTGACAGATTCGCACGGGATTTCTCGGGCCCCGTACTACTTGGGATACTCTCACAGGCGGTACAAACACATTACGGTTACGGGACTAACACCCTCTCTGGCCGGCCTTTCAAAACCGTTCACCTATGCGCGCACATCACACCCCACCAGCCCGGCAGAACTGGTATGGAAAGTCCCACAACCCCGACCATGCAACGCCCGCCGGCTATCACACATGGAACGGTTTAGCCTGATCCGCGTTCGCTCGCCACTACTAACGGAATCACTATTGTTTTCTCTTCCTGCGGGTACTGAGATGTTTCACTTCCCCGCGTTCCCCCCACGCACCCTATGTGTTCAGGTACGGGTCACCGAGTCACTCGCGCGCTCGGCGGGGTTTCCCCATTCGGACACCCTGGGATCACAGTCCGGTTATCGACTCCCCCAGGCTTATCGCAGATTCCTACGTCCTTCTTCGGCTCCTAATGCCAAGGCATCCACCGTGTGCTCTTAAAAACTTGACCACAAAGATCAAAAACATTTTCGAGAGAACCATGAAAACCGTTCCACGCACCACAACCCCAAAAGAGTCACAGCACACGAACCAGATCCAGGTTCATTAAATCTTGGAAATTGCTTCTTATACAAGATGCTCGCGTCCACTATGTAGTTCTCAAACAACAACCCCACACCACACACCCCACACACAAACACGTGCACGGACCGCCATGGCAGGGAAACCAGAAACAAAGTACCGAAGGCAAAAACCCCCGGTCCTGTTGCCTCAGGACCCAACAGTGTGCCAAACACTACCCAGCAGCAACAAACCAACCGCGTTCCAGGACAACCCCCACAAAGGAAAGCATCCGTACTAACAATGGTCCGTGCCACCAGGCACCTATTTGTTGATATTCCACCCATGAGCACCCGCCACGGAACAATCGTCCATGCTGCGGGCTTGCTTCCTGACAACACCACACACCAACATGCGCTGGTACGTGATCGTTGTAGGTGCTCCTTAGAAAGGAGGTGATCCAGCCGCACCTTCCGGTACGGCTACCTTGTTACGACTTAGTCCCAATCGCCAGTCCCACCTTCGACAGCTCCCTCCCACAAGGGGTTAGGCCACCGGCTTCGGGTGTTACCAACTTTCGTGACTTGACGGGCGGTGTGTACAAGGCCCGGGAACGTATTCACCGCAGCGTTGCTGATCTGCGATTACTAGCGACTCCGACTTCATGGGGTCGAGTTGCAGACCCCAATCCGAACTGAGACCGGCTTTTTGGGATTAGCTCCACCTCACAGTATCGCAACCCTTTGTACCGGCCATTGTAGCATGCGTGAAGCCCAAGACATAAGGGGCATGATGATTTGACGTCGTCCCCACCTTCCTCCGAGTTGACCCCGGCAGTCTCCTATGAGTCCCCACCATCACGTGCTGGCAACATAGAACGAGGGTTGCGCTCGTTGCGGGACTTAACCCAACATCTCACGACACGAGCTGACGACAACCATGCACCACCTGTAAACCGACCGCAAGCGGGGCACCTGTTTCCAGGCGTTACCGGTTCATGTCAAGCCTTGGTAAGGTTCTTCGCGTTGCATCGAATTAATCCGCATGCTCCGCCGCTTGTGCGGGCCCCCGTCAATTCCTTTGAGTTTTAGCCTTGCGGCCGTACTCCCCAGGCGGGGCACTTAATGCGTTAGCTACGGCGCGGAAAACGTGGAATGTCCCCCACACCTAGTGCCCAACGTTTACGGCATGGACTACCAGGGTATCTAATCCTGTTCGCTCCCCATGCTTTCGCTCCTCAGCGTCAGTTAATGCCCAGAGACCTGCCTTCGCCATCGGTGTTCCTCCTGATATCTGCGCATTTCACCGCTACACCAGGAATTCCAGTCTCCCCTACATCACTCTAGTCTGCCCGTACCCACCGCAGATCCGGAGTTGAGCCCCGGACTTTCACGGCAGACGCGACAAACCGCCTACGAGCTCTTTACGCCCAATAATTCCGGATAACGCTTGCGCCCTACGTATTACCGCGGCTGCTGGCACGTAGTTAGCCGGCGCTTCTTCTGCAGGTACCGTCACCTTGCGGCTTCTTCCCTACTGAAAGAGGTTTACAACCCGAAGGCCGTCATCCCTCACGCGGCGTCGCTGCATCAGGCTTGCGCCCATTGTGCAATATTCCCCACTGCTGCCTCCCGTAGGAGTCTGGGCCGTGTCTCAGTCCCAGTGTGGCCGGTCACCCTCTCAGGCCGGCTACCCGTCGTCGCCTTGGTAGGCCATTACCCCACCAACAAGCTGATAGGCCGCGAGTCCATCCAAAACCACAAAAGCTTTCCACCAACCACCATGCGATAGTCGGTCATATCCGGTATTAGACCCAGTTTCCCAGGCTTATCCCAGAGTCAAGGGCAGGTTACTCACGTGTTACTCACCCGTTCGCCACTAATCCCCCCACAAGTGAGGTTCATCGTTCGACTTGCATGTGTTAAGCACGCCGCCAGCGTTCATCCTGAGCCAGGATCAAACTCTCCGTTGAAAACAAACAGACACAACCACAACCACCGGAAATAACGGCAGAAACAGCTGCACAAAATTTGAAACCAGCTAAAAACACCAGGCCCATCCACGGGGTGGACAAACCCAGCACAATCAACCAATTTTTATAAAAAATCGGTATCAACAAACTTGGCACACTATTGAGTTCTCAAACAACAGACACACCCGGCACCACCCAAACCCACGTTCAGGATCGCTCCGGAGCAACTTTTCAAACTTACCCGCTGACTTCCTGCGTGTCAAACCGGCGTCCGCGACCATCCTCAGCTTATGCTTGGGGGATCGGTTTTCCGTCTGACTCCGTGGAGCAGCGCGGAAATAAACTGTACCACCACTCCTGCCGGATCGCCAGTCCGCCCGCGAGGGGCACCTTGGCGACAGGCGAAAGGCCCGGAATCACGCGGATTCCGGGCCTTTCGTGTATAGCCGGTCGGCCTGGGTCAGTCAGCCGGTGTTGCGCCGGGCTTGAAGTAGGAGGCCCCGAGCGGAGGCAGGGTGACAGTCAACGTTGCCGGCTGGCCGTCCTGTCCCTCGTCCGTTGCCTTCAACCCGCCCTCGTTCAGCACACCGGATCCGCCGTACGTGCTGTGGTCGGTGTTCAGGACCTCGGTCCAGGGCCCGGCCGTGGGGACGCCCAGGGTGTACCCCACATGCGGGGCACCGGAGAAGTTGATGGCGCAGACAATCGGGTTGCCTTCGGTGTCCCACCTGATGAAGGACAGGACGTTACGGTCTGCGTCTCCCCCGTTGATCCACTGGAAGCCGGCAGGAACGTTGTCCTGCGCGTACAGGGCCGGGGTGGATGCGTACAGTTCGTTGAGGTCCTTGGTCAGCAGCTGCAGTCCCCTGTGCGCGGGGATGTCCGCGAGCCACCAATCAAGGCCGTGCTGTTCGGACCACTCGGCTTCCTGGCCAAACTCGGTGCCCATGAAGATGAGCTGCTTGCCCGGGTGCGCCCACTGGTAGGCGAAGAAGGCACGGAGGTTGGCCAGCTGCTGCCACCGGTCACCCGGCATCTTGCGGAGCATGGAGCCCTTGCCGTGGACAACCTCATCGTGGCTGATGGGCAGCAGGAAGTTCTCCGTGAAGGCGTAGACCAGGGAGAACGTCACCGTGCCGTGGTGCCACCTGCGGTTGTAGGGGTCCTCGGAGATGTACTTGAGGGAGTCGTGCATCCAGCCCATGTTCCACTTCAGGCCAAATCCCAGGCCGCCGTGGCTGGTGGGTGCGGTGACGCCAGGGAACGCCGTGGATTCTTCAGCGATCATGACGGCGCCGGGGTGCGTCTTGTAGACCGTGGCGTTGACTTCCTGGAGGAAGGAGATGGCCTCGAGGTTCTCCCTGCCGCCGAAGCGGTTGGGCCGCCACTGGCCTTCCTGGCGTGAGTAGTCCAGGTAGAGCATGGAGGCCACAGCATCAACGCGCAGGCCGTCGATGTGGAATTCCTCCAGCCAGTAGAGGGCGTTTGCCACCAGGAAGTTCCGGACTTCGGTGCGGCCGAAGTCGAAGATGAGGGTGCCCCAGTCCGGGTGTTCGCCAAGGGCCGGGTCGGAGTGCTCGTAGAGGGGCTCGCCGTCGAACTGGGCCAGCGCCCAGGCATCCTTCGGGAAGTGCGCCGGCACCCAGTCCAGCAGGACGCCGATTCCCGCCTGGTGGAGCGCATCCACCAGGTAGCGGAACTCGTCGGGATGGCCAAACCGGGACGTGGGCGCGTAGTAGGACGTGACCTGGTAGCCCCAGGAACCGCCGAACGGGTGCTCTGCCACGGGCATGAATTCCACGTGCGTGAACCCGAGCCACTTGACGTACTCCACCAGTTCCTTGGCGAGTTCGCGGTAGCCAAGGCCCAGGCGCCACGACCCGAGGTGCACTTCGTAGACGCTCATGGCCGAGTTGTGCGGGTCGCGCTGGGCCCGGGCGGCCATCCATTCGTCGTCCTTGAAGGCGTAGGACGGCTCAACAACCCTGGATGCGGTCAACGGGGGCACCTCGGTGCCGAACGCCAGCGGGTCGGCCTTTTCGACCCAGTAGCCGCCGCGCGTCAGGATTTCGTACTTGTAGCAGGCGCCTGCAGCGACACCGGGGATGAAGACTTCCCAGACGCCGGAGGAACCCAAGGAACGCATGGAGTTTTCCCGTCCGTCCCAGGCGTTGAAGTCTCCCTTGACGCGGACTGCCTGCGCGTTGGGGGCCCACACGGCGAAGGAAACACCGTTGACGTCCCCCAACGATGACTTGTAGTGCTGGACGTGGGCGCCAAGCACCTGCCACAGTTTCTCGTGCCGGCCTTCGCCGATGAGGTGGAGGTCCACTTCGCCTACTGTCGGCAGGTAGCGGTAAGGTTCGTCAACGGTCACCGGGGCCTTGCCCGGGTAGGTGACCGAGAGCCGGTAGTCGGGAACGTGGCCCTGCTCCAGCGGCTCCAGTACGGCAACCCACACGCCATGCGCCTCATGCTTCATGGGCACTTCACCGGCGCTGGTGACCACGGTGATTGCTTCGGCGAGGTGCTTCACGGTGCGGACGGTGACATGGCCGTAGTCGTCCAGGTGCGCGCCCAGGACGGAGTGGGGGGCGTGGTGTTCACCATTCGCGATCCTGCCCAGGATGCCTTCATCCACGTGCAGCGGCACCCCAGGGCGGTCAGTTCGTGCTGAGCCTGTCATTTCGTTACCTTCCGATGCTGCACCGGCGTGGTCGCCGGTGCCGTTACCACGCAGGAGCCGTCTGGAGGCGTTTACTGGAATCGCCAGCCAGTCGGGCCTGTTACGCATTTCATAAACAACTTCGTACAGTGCCTTGTCCAGCCACAATGCCACAAACAAGGGCGAGGTCCGGTCCACCGTGCCGGGGATCACCCCCGCGTACCCCGCCAGGAAGGCGTCGGCGCAGTCATCAACCCAGTTGTCCGGCACCTGCGCGCCCTCCTGCTCGCGCTGGGCTGCTCCGGCGGCGTAGTCGAAGGACCGCAGCATCCCGACGACGTCGCGGAGGGGCACATCCGGAACGTTCCGTTCGGCGATGGGCCGCAGGGGCTCGCCCTCGAAATCGAGGATGGCCCAGCGCGACCCGTCGCTGGACTGGCCCGGGACCTGGAGGATCTGGCCAAGGTGAAGGTCGCCGTGGATGCGCTGCAGGGGCCCGGCGGGGGCATTGTCAAGGTTGGCCAGCAGGGAGTCCAGGGCGTCGTCGTAAGGTCCGACGGCGGCACGGGCTTCCGCCCAGGCGGTCCGGACACGCTGGGCAACAGCAGGCCCGGCCCCCTTGCCGGGCGCAGGCTCGGCTGACTGCCCCAGGGCCTCCGCCAGGCGCTTGTGCACCGTGGCGGTGGCCGCACCCAGGGCCTTTGCTTCTGCCGTGAAGTCGGTGCCTGAGCGGGCCGCGTCCACCGCCAGCCGCCACGCGTCGCGGCCACCGGCGAGGAATTCGTGGGCCACCGCAAGCTCCCCCTGGACGTACCGGGTACCTTGTCCGGCGCCGGTGGAAGCATGGCTGCCGTGCCCCAGCCACTCCCCCCTGACCCAGCCAAGGGTGGCCGGGACCTCCGAGGTACCTGCCTTGGTCAGGGCAGCTCCGACTTCAATCTCGGGGTTGGTCCCGTCCGAAAGGACCCGGAAGAATTTCACCATGGCCGCTGACTCGCCGTCGTCCACGATGACTGAACTGTTGGACTGCTCGCCGGAGAGTACCTTCACAACACCCTTCGCGGTGGGAAGGCGGTGCGGCCCCTCCACGCGGAATCCCGTTGCGGTGCCGCTGGCTGCCTTTTCCTCCTGGCGGATCAGCTCCAGCCAGGCGCCCACAAAGTCGGGGTCGTGGACGGCGTCGTAAACCCACGGGCGGGTGGGATCCATCCCCGCCGCTTCGCCCACCAGCGCCCGCTCCATGCCCCCTGCCGGGGCCGGCCGGAAGCTCAAGGGAACCTGGACGACGGCGGTGCGCGGACCGCCGTCGGGCCCTTCGGTGCTGATGTTGAGGAGGAACACGGCCAGCGCCGCACGCCCGCCGGGGTCCGTGAGGCCCAGGCTGCCTGCCTGGGAGATGGCGAAATCGGGGGTCTTGACCGGGAACCAACGCTGCTGCGGCAGCCATTCCTTGAGCAGCGCGGTGAGGGCGGGGGTGAGGATTGGCTGGTTCATCTCAGTTCTCTATCGACAGGATGGGCATGGCCTGGGTGTAGGGCGACGACGGGTTGGACCCCGCCGAGCGCATCCGAAGCCAGAAGAAATCGTGGCTTCCGATGGTCAGGGTGAGGGTGCCGTCATCACCAATGCCGGGGAAGATCTGTCCGCCAAAAACATCGCGGAGCCCCCTGCCGGCATATTCGGGAATCCGCAGCGTGGCGGCGACCGGGTGCTGGGAGAGGTTGAAGGCGCAGAGGATAATCTCGGCGTCGGCACCGGCAGGGTTGCTGTCCGGCAGCTCGCGCACGTATGCCAGGACGGCGTCGTGGTCTGCCTCGACGTGCTTGAAGCCCCCCAGCCCGAACGCCGGGTGGTTCTTGCGGACGCTGAGGATCTGGCGGGTCCAGCGCAGCAGGGACCCGGAGTGGGCTGCCTCAGCCTCCACGTTGGCCATGGCGTAGTTGTACACCAGGGACTGGATGGGCGGCAGGTACAGCTTGCCGGGATCCGCGTGCGAGAAACCGGCGTTCCGGTCCGGGTTCCACTGCATGGGCGTACGGACGGCGTCGCGGTCCTCAAGCCAGATGTTGTCCCCCATGCCGATCTCGTCCCCGTAGTACAGGAACGGGCTGCCCGGAAGCGAGAGCAGGAGCGCGTTGATCAATTCGATTTCGGCCCTCGAATTATCGAGCAGGGGTGCCAGCCGGCGCCGGATGCCGATGTTGGCGCGCATGCGGGGGTCCGGTGCGTACCAGCCCAGCATTGCCGCACGCTCATCGGCAGTAACCATTTCCAGGGTCAGCTCATCGTGGTTGCGGAGGAACGTGCCCCACTGCGCACCCTCGGGGATGTCCGGGGTGTCGCGCATGGTTTCGATGATTGGCGCGGCCTTCTGGTCCCGCAGCGCGTAATACAGGCGGGGCATGATGGGGAAGTGGAACGCCATGTGGCACTCCGGTTCTTCAACGGTGCCGAAGTACTCCACCACCTCGGTGGGCGGCTGGTTCGCTTCGGCGATGATCACGCGGCCGGGATAGCTTTCGTCCACCATTTCCCGCAGCCGGCGGAGGAACTCGTGGGTGGCCGGAAGGTTCTCGCAGTTGGTGCCCTCTTCCTCAAAGAGGTAGGGGATGGCGTCTGCCCGGAATCCGTCGATCCCCTGGTCCAGCCAGAACCGGACCACATCGAAGACGGCGTCGATCACCTTGGGGTTCTCGAAGTTCAGGTCCGGCTGGTGGCTGAAGAACCGGTGCCAGAAGAACTGGCGGCGGATGGGATCGAACGTCCAGTTCGATTCCTCCGTGTCAACGAAGATGATGCGCGCGTCCTGGTACTTTTCGTCGGTGTCGCTCCAGACGTAGAAGTCGCCGAAGGGACCGTCCGGGTCTTTCCGCGACTCCTGGAACCAGGGGTGCTGGTCAGAGGTGTGGTTCAGCGGCAGGTCGATGATCACCCGGACGCCGCGGGCATGCGCTTCCGCCACGAGCCGCTTGAAGTCGCTGATGGTGCCGAACTCGTCAAGGACGGAGTTGTAGTCGGAAATGTCATAGCCGCCGTCCCGCAGCGGCGACTGGAAGAACGGGGGCAGCCACAGGCAGTCCACGCCCAGCCACTGCAGGTAGTCCAGCCGGTCGATGAGTCCGGAGAAATCCCCGGACCCATCGCCGTTGGCATCCGCAAAGGCCCTGACAAGTACTTCGTAGAACACTGCCTTGCGGTACCACAATGGGTCATGCTGAAGGCCAGGCGCATTTAGCTCGAACGTGCTCTTGGGAGTGAAGTGGCCGGAACTTTGCGGATTGAAACTCACTGATGCATTCTCCTCACGCTCAGGATGTGGGCGGGCTCCACGTGCGGATCAAGCCGCACGTAGTTGTACTCGCCCCACTCCCAGCTTTGGCCGGAGATGAGGTCGTCCACGTAGAAGCCGCCGCCCGGGGTGATGTCCTGCGGGTCCAGCTCCAGGGCCGCCAGGTCCAGGGCCACGCTGCATTCCTTGGTGACATGCGGGTCCACGTTGACCACCACGATGATGGTGTCCTTGGACCCGTCGGGAAGGGTTTTGTGCTTGGAGTAGACCACAGTGGACTCGTCCGTGCTTTGGTGGACCGTCAGGTTCTGCAGGTCCAGCAGCGCGGGGTGGTCCCGGCGGATGTGGTTCAGCCGGGTGATGTACGGGGCCAGCGAGCGACCGGACTCAGCAGCGGCGTCCCAGTCGCGGGCCTTGTACTCGAACTTCTCGTTGTCGATGTACTCCTCGGCGCCGGGCCGGGCAACGTGCTCGTACAGTTCATAGCCGGCGTAGACGCCCCAGAGCGGGCTTCCGGTGGAGGCCAGGACCGCCCTGATCCGGAATGCAGCCGGTCCACCGTACTGCAGGTATTCCGTAAGGATGTCCGGGGTATTGACGAAGAAGTTGGGCCGGAAAAATGCCGGGGATTCGTGGCTTACTTCATTGAAGTAGGTCTCGATTTCCTTCTTGGTGTTGCGCCAGGTGAAGTAGGTATAGGACTGCTGGAAGCCAGCCCTGCCCAGGGCGTGCATCATGGCGGGGCGGGTGAAGGCCTCGGCGAGGAACACGACGCCGGGTACCGCTTTATCCACTTCCGCAATAAGCCACTCCCAGAACCACACAGGCTTGGTGTGCGGGTTATCCACGCGGAAAATCTTTACGCCGTGGCTCACCCACAGCAGCACAATCCGCAGGATTTCCTGGGAAAGCCCCTCCGGGTCATTGTCGAAATTGAGCGGATATATGTCCTGGTACTTCTTGGGCGGGTTTTCCGCGTAGGCAATGCTCCCGTCCACCCTGGTGGTGAACCATTCCGGATGGGACTGCACCCAGGGGTGGTCCGGGGCCGCCTGGAGCGCGAGGTCCAGGGCAACTTCCAGGCCCAGTTCGTTGGCCCGTGCCACGAAGGCGTCAAAATCCTCGAAGGATCCGAGGTCCGGGTGGATGGCGTCGTGGCCGCCTTCCTTGGCTCCGATGGCCCAGGGGGAGCCGGGATCGCTGGGGCCGGCCACGAGGGTGTTGTTGGGTCCCTTGCGGAACTGGACGCCGATGGGGTGGATGGGCGGCATGTAGAGGACGTCGAAGCCCATGGCAGCCACGGCGTCGAGCCGCTTGGCCGCGGTCCGGAAGTTGCCCGACGTCCAGGCGCCGGTGTTGTGGTCCTTGACGGCGCCTTCGGACCGGGGGAAAAACTCGTACCAGGCGCCCCGGCCGGCCCGGTCCCGCTCCACCAGGAGGGGGAACCTCTCGGATACGGTGACGAGTTCCCGGATGGGGTGGCGGCCAACGATGTCCGCGATTTCCTGGCTGAACCCGGCCCCGAGCCGTTCCTCCGTGCTGCGGGACTGGTCTTCCAGGACCTCCGACGCGTGCCGCAGTGCTGCCCGGTCCACCTCGTCCCGGAAGTCCTCCGCGGACGCTTCACCAAGCAGTTTGGCACCTTCGGCGAGCATGAGTTCGACGTCGATACCCGCGTCGATCTTCACCTCCGCGTTGTGGTGCCACGTGCCGTAGCGGTCGTGCCAGGCTTCGATGGCAAAGGACCAGTTCCCCGGTTCCGATGGCGTGAGCACACCTTCCCAGCGGTCCGTGCCCATGCCGCGTTCCCCGCGGGGCGGCGCAAGCCGCACGCGCTGGCGCTCTGCACCGGAAGGGTCCAGGAGCACGGCGCTGACGCCGAGCTGGTCATGCCCCTCCCGGAAAGCGGTGGCGCCCACCACGATGGCCTCGCCGGGCAGGGCCTTGGCCGGAAATTTGCCGTCCTCGACGACGGGCTGCACGGCGGTGATGGGAAAACGCCCGAACCGCAGGTCCTCGGTGATACGGCGCTGGGGCATTTTGGTGGATGCGGCACTGGTTCCTGAGTTAGTCGTCACAGGCTCGACGTTAGCGAGAAATGATCAGGATTGCTAAGCCTGCTCCCTAAATTCGCCGTGCCGCGGCCCAATTTCTTCATGCCCCTGTCATTTACCCAAAAGAAACCGAAAGCTGGTTCCAGCCGCGCATGTTGTCGGTTAGTGTGACGCAGGTGAAGGCAATCCGCAGGTTTACGGTCCGTACAGTCCTCCCCGAACCCATTCGGCCCCTGGCCAGGCTGGCCAGCAATTTGCGGTGGTCCTGGCACCGCCCCACCCGGGAACTCTTCGCCGGGCTGAACCCGCGTCTGTGGGAGGAAAGCGGGCAGGACCCCGTGGGCTTCCTGGGGATGGTCAGCCGCGAGGAATTCCAGCAGCTCGCCGCGGACCAGTCCGTGGTGGACCGGGTTCGCGCGGCCGAGCAGGACCTTGACCGGTACCTCCAGGAGCCGCGCTGGTACCAGGGTCTGGGCCCGGATGCGCCTGCCTCCATCGCATACTTCTCCCCCGAGTTCGGCATCACCGAGGTCCTCCCCCAGTATTCGGGCGGCCTGGGCATCCTTGCCGGCGACCACCTGAAGGCTGCCTCGGACCTGGGCGTCCCGCTGATCGGTGTGGGCCTGCTGTACCAGGCGGGCTATTTCAAGCAGTCACTGTCCCGCGATGCGTGGCAGCAGGAGACCTACCCCGTCCTGGATCCCGACGGCCTGCCGCTGACCCTGCTCCGCGAACCGTCCCCGGACGGCAACGGCAAGGCCCTGCAGATTTCCCTTCCCCTGCCCAACGGGCGCCGGCTGCTGGCACACATCTGGCGCGCCGACGTCGGACGCGTTCCGCTGCTCCTCCTGGACTCCAACGTGCCGGGCAATGACGACGCCGCCCGCAGCATCACCGACCGCCTGTACGGCGGGGGCGGCGACCACCGGCTGCAGCAGGAACTCCTGCTGGGCATGGGCGGGGTCAAGGCCCTGCGCGCCTTCCAGAAACTGACGGGCTGCGCCGCCCCTGAGGTCTTCCACACCAACGAGGGCCACGCGGGGTTCCTCGGGATCGAACGCATCCAGGAACTGATGTCCGGGGAACAGGCCCTGACATTCGACGAAGCCCTGGCCGCAGGGCGCGCCTCCACGGTGTTCACCACTCACACGCCGGTGCCGGCCGGCATCGACAGGTTCGAAATCAGCCAGATCAGCCACTTCTTCCAGGCCGGGCTGGCCCCCGAGGTGCCGGTGGACAGGATCCTGGAACTAGGCCGTGAAAACTACGCGGACGGAAACCCGGCCGTCTTCAACATGGCGGTCATGGGCCTCCGCCTGGCCCAGCGCGCCAACGGCGTGGCCAAACTCCACGGCGAAGTGTCGCGCGGCATGTTCTCCGCGCTCTGGCCGGGCTTTGACCACTCCGAGGTGCCCATCACCTCCGTCACCAACGGCGTGCACGTGCCCACCTGGGTGGACAGCCGCATCTCCAAGCTGGCCCGTGACCAGTTCGGCAGCGAGGCGGAAGCGCTGGGCAAATGGGACCTTGCCTACAACGTCAGCGACGCCGATGTCTGGGCGCTGCGCCGGGAGATGCGGGCCGCCCTGGTGGAGGATGTCCGCCGCAGGCTGCGCGCGGCATGGAAGAAGCGCGGCGCGGCGGACGCCGAGCTGGGCTGGACCGACAACGTCCTTGACCCTGACGTGCTCACCATCGGGTTCGCCCGCCGCGTGCCCACCTACAAGCGGCTCACGCTGATGCTCCGCGAGCCGGCGCGGTTGAAGGCACTGCTCCTGCACAAGGACCACCCCATCCAGCTGGTCATCGCCGGAAAGTCCCACCCCGCGGACGACGCCGGGAAGAAGATGATCCAGGACCTGGTCCGCTTCACGGACGATCCCGAGGTCCGGCACCGCATCGCGTTCCTGCCCAACTACGACATCGCCATGGCCAGGACCCTGTTCCCGGGCTGCGACGTCTGGCTGAACAATCCGCTGCGGCCTTTGGAGGCATGCGGTACCTCCGGCATGAAGGCGGCGCTGAACGGATCGCTGAACCTGTCCGTCCTTGATGGCTGGTGGGATGAGATGTACGACGGCGAGAACGGCTGGGCCATCCCCACCGCCAACAACGACGCCTCCCCCGAGGAACGCGATGACATCGAGGCGGCAGCGCTGTACGAGCTGCTGGAGACACAGGTGGCGCCGCGCTTCTACGGGAGCACAGTGTCCGAGGGTGCCGGTGCTGCCGGGCCTTCCACCACCAGGAGCGAGACGGTGCCCACCCACTGGGTGTCCATGATCAAGCACACCCTGTCCCACCTGGGGCCGGCCGTCTCCGCCGAGCGCATGCTCCGCGACTACGTGAACATCCTGTACCGCCCCGCCGCGGAAGCCGGCCGCAGCGCCACAGCCAACTCCTACGCCCAGGCCCGTGCCCTGGCGTCGTGGTCGGCCAAGGTTCGCGGAGCCTGGCCCCAGGTGCACGTGGAGCACGTGGATTCCGTGGGCGTATCCGAGGACCCGCAGATCGGCGACACGCTCCAGGTCAACGCCTACGTGGCGTTGAACGCCCTCACCCCGGAGGACGTCTGCGTTGAGGTGGCCTACGGCCGGGCGGAGGAGAACGACGCCCTGGCGGACATCACCATGATGGAACTGCAGGTGAAGGAGGACCTGGGCAACGGGCGGCACCTGTTCAGCGGCTCTCTGGTCATCGACCGCTCCGGCCCGTTCGGCTACACGGTCCGCGTCCTGCCCCGGCATGAGGCCCTGGCCTCCAAGGCGGAGCTCGGACTGATCGTCAACGCTTAGCCCGCGGGTCTCATGGGTACGGCTCCTGGCAGGCAGGGCAGTACCCGACCAGGAGGACCCAATGACCGAACGTACGGTGGCAGATGTAATCGTGGAACGCCTCACCACATGGGGTGTGGGCCGGGTCTTCGGCTACAGCGGCGACGGCATCAACGGCTTCATGGGCGCCCTCCGCCGGGCTGAGGGGCAGGTGGAGTTCGTCCAGGCCCGGCATGAGGAGTCGGCGGCGTTCATGGCCGTGGGCCATGCGAAATACACCGGCGGCGTGGGGGTGGTGACTGCCACCCAGGGCCCGGGCGCCGTCCATCTGCTCAACGGGCTGTATGACGCAAAGCTGGACGGCGTGCCGGTGGTGGCCATCGTGGGGCAGCAGAGCCGCACCGTGCTGGGGTCCGCCTACATGCAGGAGATCGATCTCCCTGCCTTGTTCAAGGACGTCGCGTCGCAGTTCGTGCAGCTGGTCAGTGCGGCAGAGCAGATGCCCATGGTGCTGGACCGTGCCTTCCGGACGGCAAAGGCCACATCTTCCCCCTGCGTAGTCATCATTCCGCATGATGTGCAGTCCGCGCCCGCGCCGGAACTCGAACAACAGCACGGCATCGTGGTCACCGCTCCGTCCTGGAGCGCAGCAGCCAAGACCCCGCGGGACGAGGACCTGGCTGCCGCGGCAGCCCTCCTCAACGCCTCCGAACGGGTGGCGCTCCTGGTGGGCCAGGGCGCCAGGCACGCCGGCAAGGAAGTGGTTGCCGTGGCGGAGAAGCTCGGGGCGGGGATTGCCACCAGCCTCCTGGGCAAGCCGTATGTGGATGAGAACCTGCCCTTTGTGGTGGGAACCATGGGTCATCTGGGCACCACCGCCAGTGCGCACCTGCTGGGCAGCTGTGATGCCCTCCTCATCGTGGGCTCCAATGATCCCTGGACCGAGTTCTATCCGCCGCCGGGCGCAGCCCGCGCCGTGCAGATCGACATCGATGAGAAGAAGATCGGCAACCGGTACCCCGTGGAGGTGGGCCTGGCGGGAGACGCCGCGTCTGCCTTGGAAGCTTTGAACCAACGGCTGGAACACCGCCCGCGCACCCCGTGGCGTTCAGCCGTGGAGGAGGAAGTCAGCCGCTGGCGCATCCTCTCGGCAGACCGGGCCGCCGTGCCCGCAAGCCCTGTCAATCCTGAACGCGTGGTCCGGGAGCTCAACGGCAGGCTGCCGGAGAACGCCCAACTGGGTGTCGACGTCGGAAGCTGCGTCTACTGGTACGCCCGCCAACTGGTGCTGCCCCAGGGCGTCCCGGCACATCTGTCCGGGACGCTGGCCAGCATGGGCTGCGCCATCCCGTACGGGCTTGCCGCCAAGCTGGCGCATCCGGACCGCCCGCTGGTGGCCCTGGCCGGGGACGGCGCCATGCAGATGCTGGGTGTGGCAGAGCTGGTCACAGTGGCGCACCGCTGGCGCCAGTGGCAGGACCCACGGTTCGTGGTGTGCGTCTTCAACAACCGGGAGCTCACCGAGGTCACGTGGGAGCAGCGTGAGTCGGAGGCCGAACCGCGGTTCGCAGCGAGCCAGGAGCTGCCCGATTTCCCCTTTGCCGGCTACGCAGACCTGCTGGGATTGAAAGGCATCCGCGTGGAGGACCCGGAGCTGATCGCCGACGCTTGGGACCAGGCCTTCGCAGCGGACTGCCCCGTGGTGATCGAGGTGCTGACGGACCCCGAAATCCCGCTGCTGCCGCCGTTCCCGGCCGGGCGCCAGAAGGCGGAAAGCATGCGCAAGGGGCTGGCGGCGGAGGACGACGGCGGCAGGGCCTCCGCGCTCCTGGACACCTACGTTTCGCACGAGGAGCGCCGGGAGGGTTAGCTGCGCACGGTGGGCTGCAGGGCAGTAAAGCGGGTTTAGAGCAGCACTGCGGTGACGGCCAGGTCCTTGCCCGCGTACCGCTCCGCGTCCTGCAGGATTTCGCAGATGATCCCAAAGGACCTGTCGACACGGAACGGTGCCGCCACCTGCCACAGGACCGTGACTGGCGGGTTGCCGTTCTCGCTGATGCTGTCGGCAAAGTCGTGAAGCGAGTCGTTCAGGGCATCCAGGTTCACGCCGTAGTGCTCGGGAAAGTCCAGGACCTCGCCGAAGGTTTCCAGGACGGCGCGTTTGCTGTCCGCCGGGGGGACGATCACGCTGCGGCGCCCGGCATCGGCTACCTGTTCCTGCAGTTCCTCAAGGGTCCAGGTGTCGCCGGAGAAGATTCTCATGGTTGTGCTAGCTGCCTTCCGCTATGTACTTGAACGTTGCGTAGTGGTCCCCGGTGTAATACTTCTCCCCGCCGTTGCCTGCCACGATGCGCCGTGCGCCGCGGTCCGGTTCGCCGGGAGTGGGGACAGTGTATTCGCGGTAGTAGCCGCGGTCCCGTGCGGGCAGGACCCGCTCAAAGTTGCCGAACACCTGGTCATCCTGCCCGTACTGGAACGGGCCGCCCGCCCGGATCAGCGCCAGCACCCGGCGGCCCTCCACCGGGAGCGTGGATTCCCGGATTTCCGGCAGGCTGGACGGGTTGGTTCCCCGGTGTGGCGCTGACTGCTTGGCTGCCGGGGACGTGGCCGCCCCGCCCGGTGTGGCCGCGCGGCTGGAAGCAGTTCCCGGCGTCGTGCCGTCCGTTAATTGACCGAGCAGCCCGGCACCGCCGAACGCCACCATGGCCAGCACCACCAAGGTGGTGAGGAGCAGCGGGAGGATGGAACGGTTGCGCATTTGGGTCTACCTGACGGGTGGGTGGACTGGAGTCCTGGCTTTGGTGGCGCTAGGTGCGGTAGATGCTGATGGAGTTGGCCTCCACCAGGTCCTTTTCGCCCGACGCGACCCGGCCGCCCTGACGAACCTCGTGCAGCGGCGAGGTGGTCAGGCGGAGCTCGAACATGCGGGGCAGGGTGCCCTCGGCCGTGACCCTGGGCAGGGTGACCTCAACGTCCCGGGTACCGCCGTTCACCACCACCAGGCCGGCCAGTTCACCGTCGTCGGAGCCCAGCAGGAGCTGCATCACCCGCTGCTGGGGATCGTTCCAGCGCTCGGATGACATGGGCTGGCCGTGCTGGTCGAACCAGTAGAGGTAGGACTGTTCATCCCGGACGGGGAAGTCATGGGGCTGGGCAGCCAGGAACTCCTTGCGCAACCGGATGTACCGCTTGGTGCTGCGCAGCGTCTCGTGCGCCTCCGGCGTCAGCGTCCAGTCCAGCCAGGTCATGGCGTTGTCCTGGCAATAGGCGTTGTTGTTCCCCTGCTGCGTCCGCGCCAGTTCGTCCCCTGCCGTGATCATGGGAACCCCGAGCGAAACCATGAGCGATGCCATCAGGTTGCGGCGGGCCTGGGCGCGCCTCGCCAGGATTGCGCCGTTCTCGGTGGGTCCCTCGACGCCGTGGTTGTAGCTGCGGTTGTCCCCGTGACCGTCCCTGTTCTCCTCACCGTTATCCTCATTGTGTTTCCGGTCAAAGGAGACGAGGTCTTTCATGGTGAAGCCATCGTGGGCGGTGATGAAGTTCAGCGAGGCCAGCCGGGACCGGCCGGACGCCTGGAAGAGGCCCGCAGAACCTGACAGGGCGTCTGCGAGTTTGGCCATGGTCCCGCCGTTTCCGCCGGCATCAAGAGCCGCGCGGTCTGCTACCCAGAAGGTGCGGACGGCGTCCCGGAAGTGGTCGTTCCAATCCACCCATCCGAGCGGAAATTGCCCGGTCTGCCAGCCGCCGTAGCCAATGTCCCATGGCTCGGCAATCAGCTTGGCGGAGGACAGCACGGGATCGGCGGCGACTGCGGCGAGGAAGGGGTGCTTCGCGTCGAATTCGTTCGCGGCGTTCCGGCAGAGCGTGACGGCCAGGTCGAACCGGAAGCCGTCGATGTGGAACTCGTCCACCCAGTACCGCAGTGAATCAGTCACCAGCTGGACCACCCGGTGGTCCCCGAAGTTGAGTGAGTTGCCGCAGCCGGTGGTGTCGATGTACTTGCCGTTGCCGTCCACGCGGTAGTAAGTGTCCTCCCCCAGACCGCGGAAGCTCAGGACCTGGCCGTCCGGGCCGCCCTCGGCCGTGTGGTTGTAGACGACATCAAGGATGACCTCCAGCCCGGCGGCGTGCAGCGCCTTGACCATGGCCTTGAACTCGTCCTGGACGGCCTGGGGGCCCGCCTCCTGGGCCTTGCGGGTGGCGTAGGCGGGGTGCGGGGCAAAGAACGCGGCGGTGTTGTACCCCCAGTAGTTGGTGAGCCCGAGGTCCTGCAGGTGCGGCTCATCGATATGGAAGTGGATGGGCAGGAGCTGCACCGAGGTGATTCCCAAGCTCGTGAGGTGTTCCACGACGGCGGGGTGGGCCAGGCCGGCGTAGGTGCCCCGCAGCTCTTCCGGTACGTCGGGGTGGAGCATGCTCTGGCCGCGAACATGGGCTTCGTAGACGATGGTGTTGCGCCAGGGAAGATGCAGCCGTTCGTCGGCTCCCCAGTCGAAGTCGGCGGCAGTGCGGACGCTGGTGAGGACGCCGTCGCGCTGGTCCACTCCCCTGCCGTACGGGTCCAACAAGAGGGGCTGGCTGCCGGAGCCGTTTCCGTTGCCTGCCGTTACCTTTGGGGGCAGCGGCAGGCGGTCCGACGACGGGCGGAAGCCGTAGCGCGATCCGTACGGCAGGTCCTCCACGATGCCGTGGTGGACCCCCCCGGTGACGTTGGGCAGGGTCTGGATCCGCCATTCGCCACCGGGCGGGCAGTAGGCAATGTCCAGGCTGGCCACGGCAGGGGCGAAGCAGGCAACGTTGGCGCGTCCGCCGGCATGGTGGCGGGTACCGCCGGAATCAGCGCGCGGGACGCTGACACCGAGGGGAACGGCCGAGGAGGCGTCCATGGTGGATGCGGTGTCGAAGAGCGGCATGACCATCACCTACATAGTAGCGGTCAACGACGCTTGACCTGCCCATACGCCCCCGCGACGCTGGGAAACCGCCCTTGGATGACGTGCCTGGCGGACCTATCCCGCCGCGCGCTGGCGGGAGACCTCGTACAGCGAGATTCCCACGGCCATCGAAGCGTTCAATGACTCCATCGCGGAATCGATGGGGATGGAGACGATCTGGTCGCAGTTTTCCCGGACCAGGCGGCTCAGGCCCTTGCCCTCCGAGCCCACCACGATGCATACCGGTTCGGTGGCCAGGGTGAGGTCAGGCAGCGAAACGTCGCCGTCGCCGTCGAGCCCCAGTACGTAGATGCCCATGTTCTTGAACTGCTTCAGGGCGTTGTTCAGGTTGGAGGCGCGGGCCACGGGTACGCGGACCGCCGCGCCGGCACTGGTCTTCCACGCCGATGCGGTGACGCCCACGGACCGGCGCTCGGGCACAATGACGCCATGGCCGCTGAAGGCAGAGACGGAGCGGATGATCGCGCCCAGGTTCCGGGGGTCGGTGATGCCGTCCAGGGCGACGAAGAGCGGGGCGTTGCCGATGTGCCCCTTCTTCCACTTGTCCACGGTTTCCTCGGCCAGTTCATAGGCGTCCTGGTACTCGTACGGCGGAATCTGCAGCACCAGGCCCTGGTGGACGGCGTCGTCCGTCATGCGGTCCAGTTCAGGTTTGCCCGTTTCCAGCAGCGGGATGCCGCGTTCGGCGGCCAGCTTCAGGGATTCCTTGACCCGGTCATCCATTTCGATGCGGATGGCAACGTGGAGGGCCTTCGCCGGGATGCCGGCGCGGAGCGCCTCGACGACGGAGTTGCGGCCGGTGACTACTTCCTCGGTGGCACGGCCCTTGGGGCCGGACTTGGCGGCACCGGCGCTGCGGGCGCCGGTTCCCCGCTTTGCTGCGGACCGCTCGGAAAGTTGCCTGGCCTTGTGTGCCTTGTGGTACACGCGGTCCTCGGCCTTGGGCGTGGGGCCCTTGCCTTCGAGGGCCTTGCGGCCATGGCCACCGGTTCCGACGGTTGGGCCCTTCTTCGCTTTAACCGATCGGCGACCATTGTTGGCCATGATGTTCCACCCTTGATTGTGCTGACTGAATCTGCATACCAGTCTACTGACCCGAAAAAAATCGGGGGCAGCGGCCTGTTCAGTCGCGCTTGAGGCTCCAGGTGGCACCGTCCGGGCCGTCCTCCACCACGACGCCGGCCTGGTTGAGCGTGTCCCGGATGGCGTCGGAAGCGGCCCAGTCCTTTTCGGCACGGGCAGCGGCCCGGGCCGCCAGCTGCGCTTCCACCAGCACGCCCAGTGCATCGGCCTCACGGGTACTCACCGCTGCTGAGCCGGCCACGGCGTTCAGTCCCAGGACGTCAGTCATCAGGACCACTGCGTGCATCGCATTCCGCGCCGACGCGTCGTCGCCCTCGGCAAGGGCTGTGTTGCCCGCCCTGACGGTCTCGTGCAGTGCGGCCAGGGCCCGCGGTACGTTGAGGTCGTCGTCCATTGCCTCGCAGAACGCGTCGACGCCCGCGGACGGGGAACCCGCGGTGCCGTCCACGATGCCCGCATCGCCGCCGAAGCGCGCCGCGGCCTTGGCAAGGAACCCGTCAATGCGCTCGACGGCGGCCGCTGCCTCCTGCAGGGAGGTGGGACGGTAGTCAAGGATGGAGCGGTAGTGGGCCTGGCCCAGGTAGTAGCGCACCACCCGCGGGGAGGCGAGTTCCAGCATTTCGGCGGGGCTGATGGTGTTGCCGATGGACTTGGACATCTTTTCGCCCTGGTAGGTCACCATGCCGTTGTGCATCCAGAAGTTGGCGAACGGGTGTCCCGCCGCCTGCGACTGCGCCATCTCGTTCTCGTGGTGCGGGAACCGCAGGTCCAGCCCGCCGCCGTGGATATCGAAGGCGGTGCCGAGGTACTTGGTGACCATGGCGGAGCACTCAAGGTGCCAGCCGGGCCGTCCCGCACCCCAGGGCGATGCCCAGCTGGCGGTGGCCGGTTCCCCTTCTTTGGAGCCCTTCCACAGCGCGAAGTCGCGGGGGTCCTTCTTGCCGCGGGGATCGGCGTCGGGCGCTGCCTGCATGTCATCGATGTTCTGCCGGGTCAGGGCGCCGTACTTATCCCAGGACCGGACGTCGAAGTACACGTCGCCTGAGTCGTCCAGCGCCGGGTAGGCATGGCCGCGGTCGATGAGCTGCTGGATCAGGGCATGCATCTCGGGGATGTGCCCGGTGGCCCTGGGTTCATAGGTGGGGCGGGAAACGCCCAGGGTGTCGTAGGCCTTAAGGAACTCCCGCTCGTAGCGGTACGCCAGCGCCCACCACTCTTCGCGGGTTACCTCCCCGGGTTCGGGGCTGAAGTCCGGCGCGAAGGAAGCCTCGGATTTGGCCAGGATTTTGTCGTCGATGTCCGTCACGTTGCGGACAACCGTGACGCGCAGGCCCCGGTACTCCAGCCAGCGGGTGAGTTGGTCGAACGCGATGGCGGACCGGATGTGGCCCACGTGGGGCATGCCCTGGACCGTTGCGCCGCAGTAGTAGAGGCTGACCTTGCCGTCGACGATGGGGACGAAGTTCCGGACTTCGGCGGAGGCGGTGTCATAGAAGCGCAGGGTCACCGCTCCAGACTAGCCGATGGGCGCGCCAGGCCGCGGGTACACCAGGGCGGTGGCCACCGCCGAGATGCCCTCCCCGCGCCCGGTGAATCCCAGGCCATCGCTGGTGGTTGCCGTGACACCAACGTGGGCGCCTGCCGCCTCGCTGAGGACCCTTTGCGACTCTTCCCGGCGTGGCCCGAATTTGGGCCGGTTGGCTACGAACTGCACGGCAACGTTGCCAATCTCGAAGCCGGCGGCCCTGACAATCCGTGCGGCTTCGGCGAGGAGGGTGGCACCGGAGGCGCCTGCGAATTCCGGGCGGTCGGTGCCGAAATGGGTGCCAAGGTCGCCGATGCCGGCGGCTGAGAACAGTGCGTCCGCAGCGGCGTGGGCCACGGCGTCGCCGTCAGAGTGCCCGGCAAGGCCGCGTTCGCCGGGCCACAGGAGTCCACCGAGCCAAAGCGCACGGGGCGAGTCTTCAGGGGCGTACGCATGGACGTCGATTCCCACCCCGGTACGGGGAAGCACCATGTCCGGGCTCATCCTTCCACCCATCGGGCGCCCAGGGGGCCCTCGAGGAGCCCTTCGGCAAAGATAAGGTCCAGGGGCGTGGTGATCTTCAGGGACTGCGTTGATCCGCGGACGGCGTGCACGTGCGTGCCCTGCATCTCCACGAGCATGGCGTCATCGGTGACGGCCGCGGCCTGCTCCGGGTCCAGGGCCTGTGCCGCCTGGTGTGCCTCCAAGAGCGTGCCGATTTTGAAACCCTGCGGCGTCTGTACGGCCCGCAGTTCCCCGCGGCGGGCCGTCCCTGTGACAATCTCGGGCGCAAGCGCGGTGTCATCCCCGGTTGTGGCCGTCACGGTCTTGACCGTGTCAACTACCGGCAGCACGGGAATGACTGCGGCGGCGCCGGCTGCAAGGGAATCGGAAACGCGGTGGAAGACGGATTCGGGTGTCAGCGCGCGGGCGGCGTCATGGACCAGGACGGCCTCGATGCCCTCCATCACGGCAGCGATCCCGGCGCGGACGGACTCGGCCCTGGTGGATCCGCCGTCAACAACGCTCAGGAGGGGGCCGCCGTCGGCAAGCTCCTCCTGGAAACCATCGCAGAGCTGGCGCAGGCCCTGGTCGCCCGCGGGCAGCGCCACGCAGACCTGGCTGGCCACCCCTGACGCGACAATGCCCCGCAGGGCATGCATCAGGATTGGCTCTCCTCCCAGCGGCACGGCTGCCTTGGGCATGCCGTAGCCAAGTCGCTGCCCCGAACCTGCGGCAACCAGGATGACTGCTGTGACCAGGCGCGTGGGTGATTTGCTCATGCGGACTAGCCTACGACGCCGCCACTTCCGTTGGGTGCCTAAGACGCCGCCGGTGTGGGCCCAAAAAAGAAGCCCCGGCGGCACTTGCGTGCCGCCGGGGCTAAATTCTTAGGAAGCCAGGACCTCGTCGAGAACGCTTGCAGCCTTCTCTTCGTCGGTCTTTTCAGCCAGTGCCAGTTCTGAAATCAGAATCTGGCGGGCCTTGGCCAGCATTCGCTTCTCGCCTGCGGAAAGGCCCCGGTCGTGATCCCGGCGCCACAGGTCGCGAACAACCTCTGCCACCTTGATGACGTCACCGGAAGCAAGCTTCTCCAGATTTGCCTTGTACCTGCGTGACCAGTTGGTGGGTTCCTCGGTGAACTCGGCACGGAGCACATCGAAAACGTGCTCCAGGCCTTCCTTGCCCACTACGTCCCGGACCCCAACAAGGTCAACGTTCTCTGCTGGAACTTCAATGGTCAGATCACCCTGAGCCACCTTGAGCTTGAGATACATCTTCTCTTCGCCCTTGATGGTGCGCATCTTGATTTCTTCAATCTTCGCAGCACCGTGGTGAGGGTAAACTACTGTCTCGCCGACCTCAAATACCATGTGGACATTTCCCCTTTCCCGCAGACCAGTTTATCACGATTCAGGCATATGACCGGCCGGAGAAAGTGCTCCCAACCGCGAAAATCCGCGGAAAATCGGCCCAATCGACCCCGTCCACCCCCTTGACGGATGCGCGGATTAGTGCATCAGGTGAGCGCTCCCACGGGGGATGTGACACCGCCGAATCCTCGTTTGCGCCTCTTTGCGGATAGGCTATGGGCTGAAAAAGACTTCAAATTTCTTGAGGAGTACGTGACGTGCGTTCCACTGCGATGAACCGGGCCCAGCGCGGCAAACTGGCACTGACGGCTGCTGCCCTTGGCGCCAGCCTGCTGACCGCGGGCTGCGGTTACATCACGCCCCAGCAGACCAGCCATCAGTACTCCGCCTCGGACGGCATCCGTGCGGACCTCGGTCCGCTGCAGCTGCGGAACATCCTCATTGTCTCCACGGGCGAAAACGAGCCCGGCCGCCTGATCGGTGCCGTCTACAACTCCTCCTCCAAGGACGTGAAGCTCACCGTCAACGGTGCAAAGGGCTCACAGACCGAGGTTCCGGTGAAGGCCAACTCCTACACCCTGCTGAACGAGAAGTCGGATGAAGCCATCCTGAGCACCACCGGAGGCAAGCCGGGCTCCCTGGTGGACGTCAAGATCAGCGAGAACGGCACCAACGTCAGCAACACGGTCAAGGTTCCTGTCCTGGACGCCACTTTGAGTGAGTACAAGGACTACGTGCCCACCCCGAGCCCGTCGGCGACGCCCTCCTCCTCGACCAGCGCCAGCCCGTCAGCCAGCGCCGGCTCGTCCGCCGGTACCGGCTCTTCCGCCAGCGCCACCCCGAGCGCAACGGCGACCGCCACCAGCCGCTAGGCGCACAGCGGGCACTGCACTCTGCCCGGCACACCAACCGGCAGGCATAACGAAAGGGAGGGCCCTCAAGCCCTCCCTTTTGTTATGCCTGCTTCTGTTCTTCCGCCGGGAGGCGCCCTACGGCTCGAATTTGTACCCGAGGCCGCGGACGGTGACCAGGTAGCGCGGGGCCGAGGGATCCGGCTCGATCTTCCCGCGGAGGCGCTTTACGTGGACGTCAAGGGTCTTGGTGTCGCCAACGTAGTCGGAGCCCCATACCCGGTCGATCAGCTGCCCGCGTGTGAGCACCCGGCCCGAGTTGCGCAGGAGCATCTCCAGCAGTTCGAACTCCTTCAGCGGAAGCAGGACCTGTTCGCCGTCCACGCTCACCACGTGCCGTTCGATGTCCATCCGGACGGGCCCGGCCTGGACCGTGGCGGAGATCAGTTCTTCCGGTTCGCCCTGGCGCCGCAGGACCGCCCGGACACGGGCCACCAGTTCACGGGAAGAGTACGGCTTGGTGACGTAGTCGTCGGCGCCGAGCTCCAGGCCCACCACTTTGTCGATTTCCGAGTCCTTGGCGGTCAGCATGATCACGGGAACGCTTGAGCGCTGGCGGAGCTGGCGGCACACCTCCGTGCCGGAAAGCCCGGGAAGCTGCAGGTCCAGCAACACCAGGTCGGCGCCGTTGCGGTCGAATTCGGTAATGGCGTCCAGGCCGTTGTCCACCACCTCTACCTCGAACCCCTCTTTGCCCAGCAAATAGGACAAGGGATCGCTGAACGATTCCTCGTCCTCGACAATCAAAATCCTGCTCAAGCGCTAGCTCCTCGTTCTGTTGCGCCGGCGGCGCGGGGTACTTGGGTAAGAGTGGGCTGTTCCGGCGCCCCGTGCGCCGGCGCCAGCGCGTCGGAGATGGAAGGTCCGGCGTCGCCGTCCTGCCCTTCCATTTCGGGCAGCCGGAGGGTGAAGGTGGATCCCTGCCCTGGCTGGGACCAGAGCGTCACTTCACCGCCGTGGTTCGATGCCACGTGCTTGACGATGCTCAGGCCCAGGCCGGTGCCGCCCGTCTGGCGGGAACGGGCCGCGTCCACCCGGTAGAAGCGCTCGAAGACGCGTTCCTGGTCCTCAGGGGACAGCCCCTCCCCCTGGTCGGTCACGGAAATGGAGACCAGGCCGTCCCTGGACCGTACGCCGATGCCAACGCGGGTGTTGGCCGGAGAGTAGCGGATGGCATTGTCGATGAGGTTCCGCAGCGCCGTCACCAGGAGGTCCTGGTCCCCGAACACCTTGCCTTCGGTGCGGCCGCCCACCACGATGCTGATGTTCTTGCTTTCGGCGGGCAGCTGCGACCGGTCCACGGCCTCGGCGATGACCGCATTGATGTCCACGGGACCGCCCTGCTGCGTCACGCTGGCGCCCTGCAGGCGGGAAAGTTCGATGATGTCCTGCACCAGGGCGGCCAGGCGGGCGGACTCCTTGTGCATGCGCTTGGCGAAGCGGCGGACAGCTTCTTCGTCATCGGCGGAGGACTCCAGGGCCTCCGCCAGCAGGGAGATGGCGCCCACCGGGGTTTTCAGTTCGTGCGATACGTTGGCCACGAAGTCGTTGCGGATCTCTTCGGTCCTGGTGATCTCGGTCCGGTCATCGGCGAGGAGCAGGATGTATTCCTCACCAAGCATGGCCGCCCGGACCTGGACGATGATGGTTCCCTGTCCCAGCGGCCCGCGCGGAAGCTCAAGCTGCTTTTCCAGGATGACGCCGTCCCTGCGGACCCCTGCCGTCATGTCCAGGAGTTCCTTGTGCACCACGGTGTGCCCGCGGACCAGGCCGTACGCATAGGCCGCGGGGCTGGCCCGGACCACGCCATCGACATCGTCCAGCACCACAAAGGCGCGTCCGACGACGGCGAGCACCTCCGCTGCGCCGGCTGGCAGCGCAAGCTCCCCGGCATCGACGTCCAGCAGTTCGCGCTGCTTCTCGCTGACCCGGTAGGCAAGCACGCCGAACGTGCCAAGCGCCAGGCCGATGAGGCCGGCAACCAGACCAATGAGCATAGGATCCACAGCTCCACTTTATGCTCTTGCCTGGAGCCTCCCCCCGCCTTCAGGCACTTCCGGCGAATGGTTCAACTAACGTTCACCTGTGTGGGCATAATCGTTTACCGGGCGATGACAAAGTTAGAGGTCAGAGCGCCCAACGGCGACACGATTCCTGCTGCCCCGGAGCGGCCGGCGGGAGTTCCAAGGAAAGGACGCCCACGTGCGTAAGGTTTTTCAGGAAGAGCTCACCCAGGTTGGTGACCAGCTGGTGGAGATCTCGCGGCTGGTCAGCGAAGCGATGGACAAGGCCACTACCTCATTCCAGGTAGCGGACGTGGACCTCGCCCAGGACGTCATCGCTGCGGATGCACGCATTGACTTCCTGCAGAACAGCCTTGATGAGCGGGCCATCGATATCCTGGCGCTGCAGGGTCCTGTCGCCAGCGACCTGCGCATGATCGTAGGTTCCCTCCGGATGAGCGCATCCCTCGAGCGCATGGGCGACCTCGCCCGCCACATCGCGCAGCTGGCCCGCCTCCGGTACCCATCCACCGTGATTCCGGCGTCCATGACGGAGACCTTCAACCGGATGGCCGAACTCGACCAGGAGATCGCCGACAAGCTGACGGTCCTGCTGGAGAGCCGTGACCTCGAGGTGGCCAGGGACATCCTTAAGGCGAACACGGCCATCAATGATCTGCACTTGAGCGTCTTCAAGGCCATCGCGGCTCCCGAGTGGTCCGAGTCCCCTGCCACCACGGTGGACGTTGCCCTCGCCAGCCGCTACTTCGAGCGTTTCGCCGACCACGGCGTTTCCGTCGCCCAGAAGGTGACGTACCTGGTTACCGGTGCGTGGCAGCCGAACGCCACGGAGCACAGCTAACCCGCTGGAGTTCTTAGGGAATTACGACGGCGGGCTGGTCACCTGAGGTGACCAGCCCGCCGTCGTATGCGTTAACGCCTTATTTCTTGCCCTGGTTGGCTACTGCCAGGATGGCCTGTTCGGCGGCCTCGGGGTCGAGGTAGGTGCCGCCGGGCTTAATCGGCTGGAAGTCGTCATCGAGGTCGTAGACCAGCGGGATGCCGGTGGGGATGTTCAGGCCGGCGATGGCTTCATCGCTGATGCCGTCCAGGTGCTTGACCAGCGCGCGGAGCGAGTTGCCGTGGGCGGTGACCAGGACGGTCTTGCCGGCCTTGAGGTCTTCCTTGATGTCCGATTCCCAGTAGGGCAGGAGCCGCACCAGGACGTCCTTCAGGCACTCGGTGCGCGGTAGGGCATCGCCCAGGTCCGCGTAGCGGGGGTCATGGGCCTGCGAGAACTCGGAGTCATCGGACAGGGGCGGCGGCGGGGTGTCATAGGAGCGGCGCCACTCCATGAACTGCTCTTCGCCGTATTCGGCCAGGGTCTGTGCCTTGTCCTTGCCCTGCAGCGCACCGTAGTGGCGTTCGTTCAGGCGCCAGTCGCGCTTGACCGGGATCCAGCCGCGGTCCGCCTTGTCCAGGGCGATGTTCGCGGTGTTGATGGCCCGCTTCAGCAGGGAGGTGTAGAGGACATCCGGGAGGATGTTGTTTTCCACCAGCAACTCGCCACCACGCGCTGCTTCCGCGCGGCCCTGGTCGTTCAGGTCAACGTCCACCCAGCCGGTGAACAGGTTCTTGGCGTTCCATTCGCTGTGGCCGTGGCGCAGCAGAATCAGCTTGTAAGTCATGATTTTCATCCTAGCCGAGCAGTGTTGCCGCCCGCCCAGCGTTACAAGGCTCCCCGCCTGTTGTCCCGCTACGGGCAGGACACCGCCCCGGAGGCAGGGATAGGGTTGGGCAGTGGTTCAAAAGGCTGAACGGGTGAACGCCCCACAACTATCCGGGAGGACGTCCGCCGCGAGGCAGGGCCGGCCGGTGGGCAACGTGACCCGCGGCACCACCAACCCCAACCGCATGCGCCGGGTGGACCGCTGGCTGACGGGACCGCAGGGCTGGCGCCTCCGGTCCGCGGCCGACCCTCTCGTCGTTGACCTGGGCTACGGCGCAACGCCCGCCACCGCCGTCGAACTTTATGAACGGCTCGCCGCCATCCGGCCGGACGTGCGGGTCTGCGGGATTGAAATTGAGCCCGAGCGCGTCCGGGCAGCGCTTCCGCTGCAACGTCCCGGGCTGACCTTCCACGTGGGTGGCTTTGAACTGCCCGTTCCCGGGCGCCCTGTCCTGGTCCGTGCCTTCAATGTCCTGCGGCAGTACGAGGAAGCCGACGTTCCGGGCATCTGGCGGCTGGTGCAGGACCGGTTGACCCCCGCGGGCTTGTTCATCGACGGTACGTGCGATGAAATCGGGCGGCGCGTCACGTGGGTGGCGCTGGATCGGGACCGCCCGCTGTCCCTGAGCATCTCGGTCCGTTTCGGCAGTTTCGACCTGCCATCGGAGGTGGCTGAGCGCCTTCCCAAGGCCCTGATCCACCGCAATGTCCCCGGCGAACCGGTCCACGCCTTCATGCAGGCGATGGACAGGGCATGGCTTGAAAGAGCGCCGCTCGCCTCATTTGGCAACAGGCAGCGCTGGGTGGGCATGTGCCGAAGCCTGCGCGCGGCGGGCTGGCCGGTCCAGGACGGCCCGGGCCGGTGGCGGCTGGGTGAGCTGACGGTGGACTGGGAGTCAGTGGCCCCGCGTCACCAAGGGCCGTAGGGGCCCATGTTGCGGCTGCCGCCGCGACCTGCGTCCTTCACTGCGGGACGGACATCAGCCAGGTAAACGGAGGCCGCGACAACCGCGGCCAGGCCGAACAGGCCCAGGGTGCTGAACAGTCCTCCGCCGGTCCCGAACAGGGAAATCACGCCAACCAGGGCCGACCCGCCGGTCAGGGCCAGCCAGAACGTCTTGGTCCGTTTGCCAGTGGCTTCGAAGGCATTGGCCCGGTGCCGGGCACAGTCGACGAACGCCCACAGTTCAAGCCCCAAGGCCACCAGGCCGAGGATAAAGAACACTGCCTGCTCTACATACGCGATTATGATTCGACCGTCCACAAGCCCAGCCTAGCCGTCCAGCGCGTCCAGCGCCTGCTTCAGGTCAGCCCACAGGTCCTCGACATTTTCCACCCCGACGCTCAGCCGTACCAGGTTCTCCGGGACGCTGGTGGGTTCGGCTGAGTGCCGGCGCCGGCGTTCGATGAGGGACTCGACACCGCCCAGGGACGTGGCAGGCAGCCAGAGGTCCAGTGCCTGCACCAGTTTGTCCGCCGCGTCGGCACCGCTGAGCCCTGCCGAGGGCGCCACCTGGATGCAGATGATGGAACCGAACCCCTTCATCTGCGCTTTGGAGCGGGCGTGGCCCGGATCGGTATCCAGCCCCGGGAACCGGATGGATTCGATGGCGGGGTGCGCGGCGAGACGTTCCGCCAGGACCATCGCAGACTCCTGGGACCGCTCCACGCGCAGCGCCAGGGTCCGCAGTCCCCGCAGCGCGAGCCATGCCTCAAAGGGACCGGCGATGGCGCCGTGAATGATGCGGTGGTGGAGCAGCGCGGAGCGGATGTCCGGGTTGGATGTGACCAGCGCACCGAGGACGACGTCGGAGTGCCCGGCAAGGTACTTCGTCACCGAGTGAAGGACGACGTCGGAGCCAAGCAGCAGGGGCTGCTGCACCAGGGGCGTGGAGAAGGTGTTGTCCGTGACCACGATCGCGCCGGCCGCATGTGCGGCCTCCGCGACGGCGGCCATGTCAGCGATTCCCAGCATGGGATTGGTGGGGCTCTCCAGCCACAACATCGCGGCGGCTTTCGCCGACGGGCCCTTGGGTGCAAGGGCGGTCTTGACTGCATCGGTGTCGGCAATGTCCACGGTCCGGAGTTCAATGAAACCCTTTTGGGCGAGTTCCGTGGCCATCACCAGGGAGCCGGAGTAGCTGTGGTTGGGCATGACCAGCACCCCGCCGGCAGGGATCAGCGACAGTGCCGAACTGACCGCCGCCAGGCCCGACGCGTAGAGCAGGCCAGGCAACGCGGATCCTTCGAGCTGGCCCAGCGCCTCCTCGAAGGGATCCCAGGTGGGGTTGGAGTAGCGGCCATAACCCCGGTCCCCGTCACCGAGCGGGCCGGTGCCGAAGTAGGTGGAGGAAAGGGTAATGGGAGGATTGACCGGCTGGTCCCTTTCCCGTGGCGGACGCCCTGCCGCCACCACCACCGTCTCGGGAGAAAGGGACGCGGCCTGGTGCTCGGAAAGACTCATGGTCAAAAGCGTACTGTTCCGGCCAATTGGGCCGAAAAGTGGTGTCATTTTGTGGACGCTGGTACATCCACCCGTCCTGCACAGGGGGTACACGGAGACCAGGAATGTCGTCACGCCTCGGTAGGCTTGAGTAGTGAACAAACAGAGGGCCGGTGTATTCATCGCATTCGAAGGTGGCGATGGTGCCGGCAAGTCCACCCAGGCGGCCCGGCTTGCGGCGGCACTGGAATCCCGGGGCTACACCGTGCTGCGTACCCGGGAACCCGGCGGCACCCCCGTCGGCGAAAAGCTGCGCTCGCTGGTGCTGGACCACGGCAACGGCGACATCGATGCCCACACGGAAGCCCTCATCTTTGCTGCTTCCCGGGCAGCCCACGCCACGCAGGTCATCCGCCCCGCACTTGGCCGCGGCGAGATTGTGCTGACCGACCGGTACATCGACTCCTCCGTGGCCTACCAGGGGGCCGGCCGCGACCTGGGCCAGGACGCTGTGCGTTCCCTCAATGAGTGGGCCACGTCGGGCCTCCAGCCGCACCTGACTGTCCTCCTGGACGTTGACCCGGAGCTGGGGCGCCGCCGCCGGACCGTGGACCAGGCAGCCGAAGACCGCCTGGAATCCGAAGCGGACGAGTTCCATACCCGGATCCGGGACGCTTTCCTTGACCTGGCAGCGAGCCGCCCCGCCTCGTATCTGGTCCTCCCGGCCCACCTGCCGGTCGATGAGCTGGCGGAGCGGATCCTCGCCCGGGTCGGTTCCCTGCTTGATGTTCCCCTGGCAGGATCGCAGGATGCTGTTCCGCAACCAACTGCGCGGGGAGCAGCCAAGGACGGCGGTGGCTCGTGACCGTCTGGGATGACCTCCAGGGCCAGCCCGCCGTCGTCGAACAACTGCGCCAGGCCGCAAGCGGCGAAAGCCTGACCCATGCATGGCTGTTCACCGGGCCCCCGGGGTCCGGCCGCTCCAATGCGGCCAAGGCGTTCGCCGCTGCGTTGAACTGTGACCAGGAGGATGTGGGCCTGCGTGGCTGCGGGCAGTGCCAGGCGTGCCACACGATCCTGGGCGAAACCCATTCAGACGTGACGTTTGTCCGCACGGAGAAAGTCACCATCACCATCGACGAGGCCCGGGAACTTGTAGCAACGGCGGGAAACCGGCCGTCTTCAGGGCGTTGGCGGATCATCGTGGTGGAGGATGCCGACCGCATGGCCGAACGCACCACCAACGTGCTGCTCAAGGCCATCGAGGAGCCCACGCCCCGCACCGTGTGGATGCTGTGTGCGCCGTCGCCGGCCGACGTCCTGGTCACCATCCGCTCGCGCTGCCGCAGCGTTGCCTTGCGGCTGCCCCCCGCCGCGGACGTTGCCGCCCTGCTGGTGAGGCGCGACGGCGTCGACCCTGCCCTTGCCGAACAGGCGGCCCGTGCAGCGCAAAGCCACGTGGGCATCGCCCGCCGGCTGGCCAGGGATCCCGCCGCAAGGGAACGCCGACTGGAGACGGTCCGCTTCCCGCTTGGACTGCGCGGCGTAACGGCCGCAGTCATGATGGCGGACAAGCTGGTCAAAATCGCCACCGCAGAGGCCAACAGCTCCAACGAGGAGCGGGACGCCGCGGAGAAGGCCGCCCTCCTGGCCACGCTGGGAGCGCCGGAATCCGGAACCCTGCCGCCGGCCATGCGCAGCCAGCTGAAACAGCTCGAAGACGACCAGAAGCGGCGGGCCAAGAGATCCATCACGGACTCGCTGGACCGGACGCTCACCGATTTGCTGTCCTTTTACCGGGATGTGTTGGTCATCCAGTTGGGGAACGCCGTGGAACTGGTCAACGTTGAGCTGAGGAGTGAACTGGATGAGTTCGCCGCCCGCAGCACTCCGGAAGCCACGCTGGCCCGCATGGACGCCATCAACAAAGCCCGCGAACGCATAACCACCACCAATGTTGCCCCGCTGCTGACCATCGAGTCCATGGCGGCCAGCCTGATCCAGCCCTCCAAGGAGACCCGATGACTGCCCGCCCCCTGCCCGCACGCCACAGGTCCCTAACGGTCGCCGTCCGCGCCGCGGGTGCCTTGGTCCTGGCCATGGTCCTGGCCTCGTGCAGCCTCCTCAACGGCGGCGGCAAAAACCAGCCGGAGGCGGCCACCGCCAAAGCCGATCCTTCGATCGTGGCCTCCGCTCCTGCCGGGCTGGAAAAGTTCTACTCGCAGGAGATTGTCTGGCAGCCCTGCGAGGGGGAATTCCAGTGCGCCAAAGTAACGGTGCCCATGGACTACGCGAATCCTGGCGGTGACACCATTCAGCTGGCTGCGCTGCGGGCTCCGAGCACCGGCAAGAAGACCGGCAGCCTCCTGGTCAACCCCGGCGGTCCGGGCGCCTCGGGCTACGACTTCGTCAAGGACGCTGCCGGAACCCATTTTTCGGCTGCTGTCCGCAACGCCTATGACCTTGTCGGTTTCGATCCCCGCGGTGTGAAGCGCTCCGCTCCCGTCACCTGCATGACAGATGCTGAACGCGACGCCTCCCGGGCCAAGATCTACGCTCTCGAAACCGATGCCGGGCTCCAGTCGGCACTGGCGGACAACAAGGCCATTGCCGCCCAGTGCGCGGCGCAAACAGGCCCGGTCCTGGCGCATATTGACACCGTCAGCGCCGCCAAGGACCTGGATGTGCTCCGTGCCGTGGTCAACGACACCAAACTGAACTACCTGGGATACTCCTACGGCACGTTCCTGGGTTCCACCTACGCCTCGCTGTTCCCGGACAACGTGGGCCGCATGGTCCTTGATGGCGCACTGGACCCATCCATCACAAATGAAGAGCTGACCAGCGGCCAGGCCCGCGCCTTCGAAAAAGCGCTGCACACCTACGTCGCCAGTTGCCAGAAGCAGGGCAAGTGCCCGCTGAGCGGCGATGCCGACTCCGGCGTGCAGCAGATCCGGGACCTGATCAACGCCGTCCAGGAGACGCCCCGCACGGCCAAGGACGGCCGGCTTGTCAACGCAACCACGTTTGTCAGCGGCCTGATCACCCCGCTTTACAACGACCAGAGCTGGCCGGCCCTCACGCAGGCGCTGGAGGCCGCCATGTCCGGAGACGTAAGCCTTATGCTCCGGCTGGCCGACCTCGGCGCCGACCGCGCCTCCGACGGTTCTTACACATCCAATTCGACCTTCGCCTTCAACGCAATCAACTGCCTTGACTACCCCATGGTTTCGGACGCCGCGGGCATGCGGGCGGAGGAAAAGCGGCTGGAACAGGATTCCCCAACCCTCGGCTATTTCTTTGCCTACGGCGGGACCACGTGCGCGGACTGGCCGTATAAGAACGTCCGCACACCGGCGCCGGTGGAATACACCGGGGGCTCCCCCATCGTGGTCATCGGCACCACGGGCGACCCCGCGACCCCCGTTGACTGGGCGGCATCATTGCGCAAGCAGCTGGGCAACGCCTCGCTGCTGACCTGGAAGGGTGAAGGGCACACCGCTTACGGCCGCGCCAACAGCTGCCTTGAGGACTCGGTGGACAACTATCTGGTGAGCGGCAAAGTTCCGGCCGACAACACGGTGTGCTGATGGCCCCGGCAGCTTCCGTCCGTCCCATTTTGACCGGGGCGAGGGGACTCTATTACAGTTGACTCTTGCATGAAGCGCCCGGTTCCGCCGGGAAATTCATGCGGTGCTTCCTTAGCTCAGTCGGTAGAGCGTTTCACTCGTAATGAAAAGGTCATCAGTTCGATTCTGATAGGAAGCTCGGGATAAACCCCGGACAGCCCTTGGTTTAGGGGTTTCCGGGGTTTTTCGCTGGTTAAGCGGTGAAGTTATTCCGGAGGACGGGACGCAGGGCAGGGGTGTCCTGGGAAATGTGCCCTGACTTCCCGAGCCTCTTCAGTCGTGCATGTTGAGCGAGACTTGGTTTTCGTCGATGCACAGCCGGATGGAAATCTTGTTCTTGTAGCCATCGGCGCAGTCCGGCCTGTAGACCGTGCCTATTTCCAGGTCGTAGCCGGTGGAGGCCACCAGCTCCGGAAGACTGAGGGGCCCGGGTGTCTCCCAGGCCCTGTAAAGGTCATGGCAGGAGTGGTCGAAAGGGATGCAGGTGATGTCGTGGCGGGGGTCGTCTCTCCCGAGCAGTTTCCAGTCCCGTGCCGGAATTCCGTCCGCGATGGAAGTTAGCCTGTTGATTTTGATGGACTCGTTGACCGTGGCGATTCCAAACAAAAGGATCAGCGGCACGGCGACTGAGCCGGCTGCCAGGAACCAGGGCCAGCGCGGGCTTCGCTTGTGAGGCAAGGCTGGTCCCTGCACATAGTTGAATTGCTCCATCTGTCCCCCAACCGTGGATATGTCACTCCTATCCAAACATGCGCAGAGAGCGCCGGTAGCCTTCGGACCAAGCCCGGAAACAAACCCGGGGCCGGCATCTTCTGGGTGCCAGCCCCGGTTCAGCGGATCAGGATGCAGGTTTTTCCCGGGGAAGATGGGGTTTTTCGTGCCCCGGGACGGCAGGCAACCTCACGTGGCCCGCGGCCAGCGACAATCAACCGGCCGGTCCCGCGCCGCGGCGGGTCAGGCCTGGTCAGGCATTCGGAGCCTCATCTATCTTCGATCGGATGAAGTCCTGGTCCTCGCGGGAAACGGCTGCCTCACCGTGCCGTCCCGTAGGAAAGCTCTCGCCGCATTCCTTGGAGATGACCGCAGTGATCGTCCGTGGAAGGATCTGGCACCCGGGGTTGTCGATGAGCCACTTCCGCGTGGCCGGTTCAAGGCGGCCCCAATGGTCTTTGAGATTCATTGCTGGATGTTGCCTCCGTGTTCAGGTACCAGAGCTGGCTCTGCAGCGGGCGCTTTGCCCAACCCAAACCACACGTTAACGCGGGCATTGACGGAGGGCACAGGGACCAAAGTCCCTGCCACAGCCCTTTATTACGCCCGCCGCCCCGGCGTAGGGCAAGGTTCAGGAAACGGCAAGGCAGCCAAGGTATCCTCCCGGTATGATCCCCCGCTTCCACGCTGCTGTTCCGCGCGCCACGGCCGGCGACACTGCAAGTCCGGCAGACTGCAGCCTCGCCGCACGTGCCACGTCCGCATGCCCCGGCAGAGGAAGCCGGACACGCGCCATAGACCCGTCACGGAGTAGGAAGTAGCTGTGGAACCACATGTCCCGCGGCACCTGAGCCAGGACGGGAAAGGCCCCGGCCGCCGGGCGGTGCTGCTGGCGGCAGTGCTGACGTTGTCCGCGGCGGTGCCGGACCTGCAGCCGGACAATCGGCACGCGTCCAGTGCACCGGACGTGCCCGTGCCCGACGACGGGGCAGCAGACGTCAACCCGACGGTCCTGAACACCGGCCCCGACGGTGACGCGCCCGCCCCCAGCACGCCGGCAGCACCTTTGCCGTCACGGGCCCAGATCGTCGACACTTATGGGAAGCACCAGGCACGATACTGGGGCCTGGAGGCTCCCGGCGTCCTGACGCGGCTGCCACCCGGATCGCAGGGAATCGCACTCACCTTTGACTTTTGCGGCGGCCCCGGCGGCAGCGGCTACGATCAGGCGCTGCTCGACACACTGCGCCAACGCCACATCCCGGCCACGCTCTTCCTGAATTCGCGGTGGATCGCAGCCAACCCCGCCACGACCCGGCAGCTGGCAGCAGACCCGCTCTTTGAGGTGGCCAACCACGGGACTTCACATAAGCCGCTGTCGACCACCGGCAACACGGCCTACGGCATCCCGGGCACCCGGAACGCGGGGGAAGTCTATGACGAGATCATGCCGAACGACGGCGCCCTCGCAGGCATCACGGGCAGGCGTCCCAGATACTTCCGCCCCGGCACTGCCTATATGGACGACGTCGCCACGGACATCCTGGGCGCGTTGGGCGTGAAGCCGGTGGGCTTCAGCATCAATGGCGACGGCGGGGCAACCTATCCCGCCGGCGTCGTCGCCAAGGAGGTGGCAAAAGCCCGGGCAGGGGACGTGGTGATTTGCCACGGCAACCACCCCAACGGCGGAACAGCGGAAGGCCTGAAACAGGCTGTGGACAAGCTGCTGACAGCAGGAATGTCCTTCACCCATTTGCCCTAAGGCATTTGCCTTAGGCGCCGCCCGCCTCCGCTGGCGGGCTGGCTGCCGATCCGATACGTTGACAGGAAGCCCTCCCCGGCCGCATCGGGTGGACCCGTCCGGCCGCCGCCAAGCGTTAGGAACTCCGCATGCCGGACCAACAGAACATCCCCGCAATCGGCTGGGTTCCCGCTTGGGCAGACCTTGAGGAACGAAGCGCTGTCCCCGTCGGTGCGGGCTTCGTTGTCGAGGCCGCCTCGGGGCAGGGATCCGAAGTTCGGGAATACGTGGTGGCCTGGCCCGGTCCTGACGCTGGGAAGCTTGCCGGCATGGCGGCAGGCGGGCACGGTCTGCTCCTCACCCTGCTTTGCGCGGATGCCGAAGCCGACGCCGCAAGGGGCGTGGCCCCCGGCGGCCTCGCTGCTGCGGCTGAGCGGGTTCTGCTCATGGCCGCCACAGCCGGGCTGAACTCGGAAGTGGAGCTGCCGGAAAACTCGCAGGTGGCTTTAGCCCCCATGGAGACGTTCGACGCCGTCGAGATCACCGTCTTCGACCACCCCGTGGCCAAGGGACGCATCCAGGTGCGTGACGATTTCGCGGTGGTGGCCATCACCGGGCTCCCCCAAGGACCGGAGAGGGAGGCACTCGAACGGGCCCTGTTCGCGGCGATGGCGGAGGAGGCGTTCCTCCATGGCGCCGAGTACCTGCATATGGTGGTCGAGCCGGATGCCGCCGCTCACTACGAGGCATCCGGCTGGACTGTGACGGGCCGTCTGCTGGGTTTCGAAAGGAACTGACGACGGCGGTCCAGCCGTCTGGGTCCGGGCGGCCGCCTCGTCCAGCGGACTCTTCGCTCCCTCTATTACGCGCGGTCTGCCGCCCCTAAAATCGAACGATGGTGACACCTCGGAGAGCCGTGCTCCGTGACCGTCGTGGTGACGCATTGCGGGTGTGGTGGGACGCCGTCCGGGTCCACCGGCAGGGCCAGGCTGCGGTCCACGCCCGTCAGCGGGAGCGGCTCGCGGAGTTGGTGGCGTTCTCCCGCCAGCATTCGGCGTTCTACCGGGACCTCTACCAGGGGCTGCCCAATCGGGTCGAGGACGCCACCGTTTTACCGGTGACGGACAAGCGGCAACTGATGGCCCGGTTCGACGAGGTGCTCACTGATCCGGCAGTCACCCGCGCCGCCGTGGAGGACTTCGTAGCGGATCCGGCCCGGATCGGGGAGCGGTTTGCCGGCAAGTACCTGGTCGCCACCACGGCCGGCACCACGGGCACCCGGGGCCTGTTCGTACTCGATGACCGCTACTGGGCGGTGACATCGGGGCTGATAGCCCGACTGGGAGCGGACTGGCTGTCGCCGGCCCAACTGGCGCAACTGGTGGCACGTGGAGGGCATTTCGCCGGCGTAGTCGCCACCCGCGGGCATTTCCTGTCCGTGGCCGCGGGCACCCGGGAGAGGAAGGAAAAGCCCCGGCGCCACCGCCGGCTGCGGATCTTCCCGGTCCATCGTCCGCTGCCAGAACTGGTGGCCGGGCTTAACCTGCTCCGGCCGGTCCTGCTCGGCAGCTACGCGAGCGTGCTGCGCCTGCTGGCAACGGAACAGGAATCCGGCCGGCTCCGGCTGCACCCGAAGCTTGTGCTCAGCACTGCCGAGGGCCTCCCACCAGACGAGCGGGCACGCGTGGAGCATGCCTTCTCGGCGCCGGTGCGGGAGGTTTACGGCTGCACCGAGTCCAGCTATGCCGCGGCCAGTTGCCGAAAGGGCTGGCTGCACCTCATTGAGGACTGGGTGATCCTCGAACCCGTCGACGCCGACTACAACGCTGTGCCACCGGGGGTGGTCTCGCACACGGTGCTCATCACAAACCTGGCCAACAGGGTCCAGCCCATCATCCGCTATGACTTGGGCGACCGCGTGTTAGTGAGACCTGTCGCATGCGAGTGCGGCAACCCGGCGCCGGCCTTGCTGGTTGAAGGGCGGGCCTCCGACGTGCTCACCTTCCCCACCGCTGACGGTAAAGGCCAGGTGGCGGTGCCACCACTCGCGCTGGGATCCGCCCTGGACCGGACCCCGGGGGTGGGACTGTTCCAGATCGTCCAGACCGCTCCCACTCGCCTGTCCGTGCGGCTGCTTCCCGAACCGGGCGGCGAAACCGACCTCGTGCATGCGGCCGTACTGGAAGGGATCAGGAACCTGCTCACCGGTCTCGGCCTTGCCCATGTCGCGGTGGAACCTAGCGAAGAACTTCCCCAACAGTCGGCAGGGGGAAAGTACCGGGTCGTCATTCCCCTTTCACCCACGAACGGCTCGACGTTCCCGTCGTCATGACACCTGGGCGAGTGCGACGAGCCCTTCCCCGCCTCGCTCCCTGGGCGGGCGGGGTACTGAACCTGCATCCGCCGGCCATGAAGCCTTCCCAGCCGAGCGGCAGGGCAGCTAATCCGGCCTGCCCACCACCACCTGGGCCGGGCTGTGGGTGACGTAGCCGTTTGCCCAGGAGAACAGTGCCCTGACTTTCTGCTGGAAGCCGGGCAGCAGGGCAAGGTGGACCGCCAGCCAGGACACGAACGCCAGGGGTCCCTGCAGTTGCAGGCGCCGGCGCCCCAGCTCCGCGACGGCTGCGCCGCGGCCCACCATGGCCATGTATCCCTTGTCCCAGTAGCGGAAGGGCTCGCGCACCCCGCCCGTAAGGTCCGCATAGATGTTGCGCGCCGCCCATTTACCCGATTGCTGGGCTACTGACCCAAGCTGCGGAAGCTTGCTACCGGCCGCATCTGTGATGTTGGCGGAGTCACCCAGTACGTAGACGCCCTCGAAGTCAGGGGCTGTCAGGTCGGGCTGCACGTCCACCCTGCCGCCCCTGCCCTGTTTCAGGCCGGACTCGGTGATGACCGGGCCGGCCTGCAGGCCGCCGGCCCACACCACAACCCGGGCCGGGATGACCGTCCCGTCTTTGAGGGTCACCCCGTCCGTGCGGACTTCACCTACCGCCGTCCCCATGTGCAGCTGCACGCCCAGTTTCGTCAGGCGGTCCCGCGCATATGCCTGGGATTTCTCCGAAAAAGCAGCAAGCACGTTTGGAACCATATCCACCAAGTGGACGTGGCACCGGGCGGCCAGCCCCGGCGAGAAGTATTTCGGCACGATGTATTTAACGTTCTCCGCGAGGGCGCCGGCAGTCTCGACGCCGGTGGGACCGCCGCCCACCACAATCACGTCAGCCCCTGCTGCGGGCTCGCGGTCAGCTTCATCCAGGACCGCGGTAATGGCGGCGCTGAGCCGCGTTGCATCCGCCACGGAGTACAAGGGGTAGGCGTGCTCATCGGCGCCGGGGGTGTTGAAGAAGTTCGGCACCGCCCCCGTAGCGATGACCAGAGCCTGCGCCCGGTAGCTGGAGCCGTCTGCCGTGGTGACGGTGCGGTTGGCCGCGTCGATCGAGGTGACCTCCGCCGTCAGGACCCGGACGCTGTTGATCCCGCGGAACTCCGACCTGAGCGGCCGGGTGACCGCGGAGACGCCGATCTGGGATGCAGCCACCTGGTAGAGGAGCGGCTGGAACTGTTGGTAGTTGTTGGCGTCAAGCAGCAGAACCCGGACACCTTTGCGGCCCAACTCCTCAGCCGCCGTCTTCCCGGCAAAACCGCCGCCAACCACGATGACCTGATATGAATCGTCCATTCGAGCAACTTACCCCTCACGGCGGATGAGTAACAGGGGGCTTTTGCCGCTGCCGCTGGGGCAGACGATTGCCGCGGCTCCAAGTGCGGACCTGCAGAACGACAATCCCCCGGCACCTAAGATGGCGGCATGGAAGACGACGCCCTGGCGGACATTGCAGACAGGCTGTATGCGGGGCCGCTGGACGGTTTCGTCGCGGCCCGTGCGGCCGCTGCCAGGGAAGCTGCAGGCCAGGACAAAGATCTGGCGGCAGCGGTCCGCGGCCTGCCGAAACCTTCCGTCGCCGCGTGGGCCCTTAACATGCTTGCCCGGCATCGTCCGGACGTGCCCGCCCAGCTGGGCGAGCTCGGGGTGCGCATGCGGGCAGCGCAGGACTCGCTGGACGCCGCCGCCCTCCGCGAACTCGGCCGCGAGCGGCGCACCCTGCTCGCAGACGCCGTCGACACTGCCCGGTCTGTTGCCAGGGAGCAGGGCCGCGCCATCAGCGACGCAATGGCATCCGACGTCGAGGAGACCCTCCGTGCACTGACGGCAGACGGGGGTGCGGCCAACGCCGTTGCCAGCGGCCGGCTGCTGAAAGTCCTGTCCGCAGACGGCGTCAACGACGTGGACCTGGACGGCGCGGTGGCCCTCCCCGGGCTGCTTCCGGCCGCGCCACCTGGCCACTCCGACAGCACTCCTCCGGCCGCACGGGGGGCGACAGGATCGAAGACGGCAGCACCGAAGACGCGGACGACGGCGACGCCCGGCTCCCAGCCAACGCCTGCCAAGCCCAGGCTTAAGGCAGTCCGGCAGACTCCCCGGCCGGCCTCGCCGCCCGCGCTGGAACGGGCCAAGGCCGTCCTGGCGGAGGCCCGGGAGGTTGAAGAGGATGCTGCACGGCTGGCCGGTGAGCTGCAGGAGCAGGAACAGCAGGCGCGCGCGGACATCGCGGAACTGCAGCAGGAAACGGCCGACCTCCGGAGCCGGCTCAAAGCCGCCGAAGAAAACCTGGATCGCTCCCGCAAGCGGCTTGCCGCCACCGCAGCCGAAGCGAAACAGGCCGCGCGGGCGGCAGACAAGGCCAGCCGCACCGCCATGCTGGCGCAGGAACGCGTACTCCGCCTGGGCAGCAGCTAGGGAAAGCCGGCACAGGCGGCAAGGGGAAGGATTGCCTCTCGCCCCGGGCGCAGGCGGGACCTACTCTGGAGCTATGGACGCCGCAGCTGCTCATGCCTTTGCGATTCCGCCGGTTTCAGTTCACCGCCCCACCACTGCCGGGGAGGACATCATCACCCTGGCCGCCGGCGTCTGGCTCCTCACCGGGACCTATGTTGACGGGTGGGCGCACAACAACCTCCGCGGCCTCGAGACGTTCTTCACGCCGTGGCACGCGGTCCTCTACTCGGGCTTCGCTGCCTGTGCCGTCTGGATCGCCGCCCTGACCTGGCGCCGGCACGCACCCGGCACGCGCTGGACGGACGCTGTCCCCGCCGGCTACGGCGCCGCGGTGGCCGGCGTTGTGCTCTTCCTCGCCTCCGGGGTGGGCGACTTCGCCTGGCACTCGGTGTTCGGGATCGAGCAGAACATCAGCGCGCTGTTCAGTCCCTCGCATTTGGGCCTGGCCACCGGCGGCTTCCTTATCCTGGGCGCACCATTCGCCGCCGCGTGGCACGCGCCGGACCGGCCGTGGGCACGGCTGGTCCCGGCATCCGCCAGCGCCATGCTGGCCGGCATGGTTGCGGCGTTCATCCTGCAGGAGTTCGCGGTCTTTGCCCGGCATGGACTCATCCAGACCTACACAACAGCTGCCGGGACGCAGCCCGCGGTGACGGTTCCGACGTCCTCAAGCATCATGGTGTCCCTGGCCTCGTTCCTCGTCTCGACGTTCGCGCTCTTTGTTCCCGTCCTGTTGCTGTCACTGAAGTGGCGCCTGCACCCTGCGGTGCCGGCAGCCATGGCCCTGGTCCCCTCCGTGGCCCTGCAGGTCATGGTTGCGCTGCGGGACGCCTGGCTGGTGCCCGATGCCCTGGCCGGGGCCATCCTGGTAGGAGCGGTGTGGGCGGTGGTCCGGCCCGCCCCTGACCGTCCCGCACGGCTTATGACCGCGGCCGGCCTCTCCCCCGTCGTGTTCTGGGCCCCGTATTTCGCCGGCGTGGCGCTCCACGACGGCGCGCTCAGTTTCTCCCCCGAGGTCTGGAGCGGAACCCTTGTGTGGGCCGGACTCGGAATGCTGGCACTCGCCGCGCTTACGCTGAAGGTACCGGCCGCGGCTGCCGGGACCCAGGATTCACTGGCCCGCTGATTGGTTTGCCCCGTGGGTAAACCGGCGCCGTCCCGGCGTCTCTCCACAACACGCGGAGTTGGTTCCAAAGAATGTCAGACCCCGGTTGCAGACTGGATTTATGGAAAACCAAGCCGTACAGGAATTTCACGTTACCTACTTCGACGCCGACTGCGGCCGGGCCCGGTCCGAGGTGTTTGACACGCTGGAAGAGGCCGAGCGTTTCGCCTGCCGGCACTGCCACAGCGAGGACAACTGGGCTGTGGTGGACGCTGTCACCGTGGAGCACATCCAGATCGCTGCCTGACCGGCCCACGTAAACCACGGCCGGCATAAGCCACGTTAACGGCATCAGCCCGTGCTGCCTGGCGGTTGCCGGCAGCACGGGCTGACGTGGTTTAGGCGGGGATCCGCCGGCCTGCTGGGCCGGTCCCGCTGCCTTGAGGACTAGGCGAAGTCGGAGACCGCCGGATCCGCTCCGATGCGGCCTTCGCCGCTGGCGGTCTTGTCCAGGTTGTTGATGGCTTCAACGTCCTCGGCGTCAAGGGACACCTCGAGTGCTGCGAAGTTCTCCTGGATGCGCGACTCGGTCACGGACTTGGGGATGACCACGTTACCGATCGCGAGGTGCCAGGCGATGACCACCTGGGCGGGCGTGGCCTGGTGCTTGGCGGCAATTGACGCAATGGCGGGGTCCTGCAGCAGCTCCCCGCCCTGGCCCAGCGGGGACCAGGCCTGGGTCAGGATGCCCTTGGCGGCTCCGAACTCACGCAGTTCACGCTGGCTGAAGTAGGGGTGCAGTTCGATCTGGTGGATGGCCGGAACCACGCCGGTTTCGTCGATGATGCGCTGCAGGCCCTCAACGGTGAAGTTGGAGACACCGATGGACTTGACCCGGCCGCGCTTCTGAAGTTCGATCAGCGCCTTCCAGGTGTCCACGTACTTGTCCTGCTTGGGCTGCATCCAGTGGATCAGGTAGAGGTCCAGCGTTTCCAGGCCAAGCCGGTCCATCGATTCCTCGAAGGCGGCGAGGGTGGACTCGTACCCCTGGTCCGCGTTCCACAGCTTGGTGGTGATGAAGATCTGTTCCGGCGACAAACCGGAGCTGGCGATGGCCCGGCCCACGCCTGCCTCGTTGCCGTAGATCTTTGCCGTGTCGATGTGGCGGAAGCCGGCTTCGAACGCCTGGCGGACGACCTTTTCAGCCACGTCGTCCTCAACCTGCCACACACCGTAGCCGAGCTGGGGGATCGTGTTTCCGTCGTTGAAAGTCAAGGTAGGTGAAAGAGTCATAAATCCAACCTGCCATACCGCACCCGCCGCGAGGTGCCATTCCGGCGGATGTCAGCCAGCCGCGTAACCGCAATATTCTCCTGCTGGATCGGGAATATTTTCGTGGCACCGCCCAGCTATTCCCCGCGAAGCTGCCTCTCGGCGTCGTCAACCTGCTGGAACACGGCCTCAGCGCGGCGGTGGACGGACGCTGCCCCTACCGGCACCGGACCCACTGCAAGCCGAAGCATTGCTGCCGCTTCGGCGGTCGTTGCCAGCGAGTTTCCGGCCTTGGACAGGGATCTGTGGACGTGCGCCAGCGCCGCCGGTATGTCCAGGCCGTCGCTGGGGGCACGCCGCTGGGCCTCCATGCATACCGCGCGGACGCGCGGAAGCAGGGCAGCGAGTTGGTTGGCGATGTCCACCAGCTCGCCGTACAGCTGGTCATCCTCCACGCCCTCGAGCACCTGGTGGAAGCGGTCCAATCCCCGGTGGAAGCGGTCGTGCGCACGGCGCCACAATCCCTTGCCCAGTTCCGCGTCGTCCTTGCGCCCCTGCCTGGCGGCGCTGAAAAAGCCCAAGCGGAGCCTACAGGTACTGGCCCGGGCCGTGGTCCGGGTCCTCACGCTGGCTGGGCCGCGCCGGCTGCCCCGGCCGGGCTCCGGCCGGGGCACGCTGCGGTTCGCCGTTTTCGCCGATCACGACGCCGGGCGCAATCATGGTGCCCGGCGGCAGCTGGCGCAGCTGCAGCTGTGCCGCAGCGTGTTCGCGGGCTGCGTTCTGGGCTGCAATGGCCGTCTGGATGCCATGGAACAAGCCTTCCAGCCAGCCCACCAGCTGGGCCTGGGCGATCCGGAGCTCGGCGTCGGACGGTGTGGCGTCGCCGGAGAACGGCAGGTTGATCCGATCCAGTTCTGCCACGAGCTCGGGCGCCAGCCCATCCTCAAGCTCTTTGATGGAGCGGGCGTGGATGGCAGCGAGCCTGCCCCTCGCGGCGTCGTCCAGCGGTGCGGACTTCACCTCTTCAAGAAGCTGCCGGATCATGGTGCCAATCCGCATCACCTTGGCGGGCTCGTCCACCAGGTCCTGCAGGCTGCTGCCCCTGGGCTTGCCGTCCGCGGCGGACGGAACCTGTACGGGGTCCTCGGTCTCGTCAACGGGAGTGCCTTCTACCGGGAGGTCCTCAGCTGCCTGGGTGTCGTTGGGATCGCTCATGCGTTCATACTCTCACGGCCCATCGGCACCGGGTCCACCCATGAAGGCCCGTGGCGGGCTTGTCCGCTGCGGGCTCAATCAGCAGCACCTGCCCTGCGGGTTGCTGTCCTGGCGGTCCGTACGGTCCCGCCAGAACTCGCGCTCGCTCATGGGTGGTTCCTGGTGCCCGGCCGCCCGGTGGTGTTCCAGGTATTTTGCGTAGGCGTCCGCGCCCATGACGCCGCCGAGGTAGCGGGCGAACCCGCGGAACCCGTTGGCAACCAGGGCAATACCGGAGCTCATCAGTGACCGGCCCGTTCAAGGCGCGCGTCGGCGGGCACGTTCGCCCACTCGGCAGCCAGCTCACGTTCGGCAGCCGTGGGCACCAGCCCGGCCGGGGCAAAGACGCGCGACGGTACGGCCGGGTCCTCGTTGTCGGCGGCGGCCGTCCCTGCCGACCGGTCACGGAACGCCTTGGCCGTGGCGAGGAGCGCCGTCGCAATCACGATGATGCTGAGCACCACGAAGATCACGGACAGCCAGCCCTGGATGGCGGTGTTGCGGACCACGGCTTCCATGGCGGCCACCGTCTTGGCGGTGCCGAACTCCTTCTTGCCGTCGGCCAGGGCCTTGCTGAAGGCCGCGTTGTTGGCGAAGTAGCCCACGGCCGGGACGGGCGAGAAGATCTTCTGGTAGCTGGCCGTGATGGTCACCACCGCAGCGAAAGCCAGCGGCAGGGCAACAACCCACAAGTACTTGAAGGTGCCGCGCTTGGCAACGATCGCCAGGCACACAGCCAGGGCAATCGCGGCCAGCAGCTGGTTGGCGATGCCGAACAGCGGGAACAGCGTGTTGATGCCGCCCAGCGGATCGGTCACGCCCATCAGCAGCACGGCACCCCAGGCAGCCACCATGATGGCGGTGCAAAGCCAGGCGCCGGGGCGCCAGGAGGCTTCCTTGAACTTGGGGATAAAGTTGCCGATCGAGTCCTGCAGCATGAACCGTGCGACGCGGGTGCCCGCGTCCACTGCGGTGAGGATGAAGAGTGCCTCGAACATGATGGCGAAGTGGTACCAGAACGCCATCATGGCCGTCCCGCCAATGAACTGCTGCATGATGTGTGCCAGGCCCACGGCGAGCGTGGGCGCGCCACCGGTGCGGGACACGATGCTCTGCTCACCAACGTTGGCCGCGGTTTCGCTGAGCAGGCCGGGAGTGATGTTGACGCCACTCAGGCCCAGGCTGTTGACCCAGGTAGCTGCCGTTTCCACGGTCCCGCCGGTCAGCGCTGCGGGGGCGTTCATGGCGAAGTACAGGCCGCGGTCGATCGAGATGGCCGCCACCAGCGCCATGATGGCCACGAAGGATTCCATCAGCATGCCGCCGTAGCCGATGTACCGGGTCTGCCGTTCCTTCTCCACGAGCTTGGGGGTGGTGCCGGAGGAAATCAGGGCGTGGAAACCGGACAGTGCGCCGCAGGCAATGGTGACGAACAGGAAGGGGAACAGGGCGCCGGACAACACCGGCCCGTTCTCGCGGCCGGCGAATTCGCTGAAGGCCGGGACGGTGACCTCGGGCCGGACCACGATGATGGCCAGCGCGAGCATCACGATCACGCCGATCTTCATGAACGTGGAGAGGTAGTCGCGCGGGGCCAGCAGCAGCCATACCGGCAGGATCGCTGCGATGAAACCGTAGATGAGCAGGCCCCAGGCGATGGTCACCTTGTCCAGGTGGAACACGGTGGCGCCCCATTCGGTCTGCGCCACCAGGCCGCCGCCGATGATGGCGGCCATCAGGAGGACGAAGCCGATGATCGAGACCTCCATGACCTTGCCGGGGCGCAGGTAGCGGAGGTAGACGCCCATGAACAGGGCGATGGGGATGGTCATGCCCACGGAGAACACGCCCCACGGGCTTTCACCCAGTGCATTGACGACGACGAGCGCCAGGATGGCCACGATGATCACCATGATCAGCAGGGTGGCGATGAGGGCGGCCGTGCCGCCGATGACGCCGAGTTCCTCGCGGGCCATCTGGCCGAGGGACCGGCCGCCGCGGCGCATGGAGAAGAACATGACCAGGTAGTCCTGGACGGCGCCGGCAAGGACGACGCCGAGAATGATCCAGATGGTGCCGGGCAGGTAGCCCATCTGGGCTGCGATGATGGGCCCCACCAGCGGGCCGGCGCCGGCGATGGCGGCGAAGTGGTGGCCGAACAGGACGTTGCGGTCCGTGCGGACGTAGTCCTTGCCGTCGGCCTTGTACTCGGCGGGGGTTGCGCGGCGGTCGTCAGGCTTGGTGATGTACCGCTCGATCACCTTTGAGTAGAAGCGGTAGCCGATCAGGTAGGTGCACACGGAGGCAAAGACGAACCAGATGGCGTTGACGGTCTCGCCGCGGACGATGGCCAGCATGAACCAGGCAACGCCGCCCAGCAGCGCGATCGCGGCCCAGAGGGCTATCTTGCCGGGCGTCCATTTCCGTTCTTCGGCTTCGAGCCGTGCCTCGTCCACGGCGGGCGGGGGAAGATGTGGGTCCGTGGCCAGCCCGCCCTCCGCCCGGGATGCATTTTTCCGTTGGTCAGGCACTCCGGCCATGTCTCCTCCTTGAGAGATTTCGCACTTCTGCTACGGGCACCTTACCAAGGGGTAACATGCCGGGAACGCCCGACGGCGGCGCGGCGCCGGGCCTTGCGGTGAGCGGCGGCGACCCGGCGACGAACGATCAGGGTAAGGCCGGGACGGCGCGGCGGGGTCGGTTACCCCACGTCCCGCCGGGACAGGGGCAGGCCGGAGCGGGTGAAGGCCCAGGCAAGGGCCGCCCCCGTTATCGGCACGGCAGCCACAAGGGCAAACAGGTGCAGCCAGGGGACCTCGACGGCGGTCCGCATGTCCGTGGACAGGACCAGGAGGACCGCCGGCACTGAGCCCGCCAGTGTTCCCAGGACAGCGCCCATGCCACTGGTGAAAAGGGCCTGCGAACCCGCCAGGGCCTTACGCAGCCGCGGCGAGGCACCGACCCCGGCAAGGGTGGCATGGTCCTTGCGGGCGTCTGCCAGGGACAGCCCGGCGGTAATGCCAGCCGCGCTGAACGTGATGAGCGCGCTTGCCGCCACGATGGACCAGGTGGCCCATTGGCTGCCCTGGGAAATTCCCGGTTCCGCCCGGAAGGACACATCCGGTTGCCTGAAAATGGCCGCCGCCGCTGCGGCTGCCGCGTCGGACTGCGCCTCGGACGGGTAGGCCGCCAGTTGCACCAACAGGCCGGCCGGCACCGGGTTAAGCCCCAGCCGGTCCGCAGTCTCCGGCGAGACAACGCCGTAGTAGGGAACGGGGACGGCCGGTTCCAGCACCACCGCGGGAAGGGAGTCACTCCTGACCGTGGCATGTACGCTGGCCGGCCCCGACGCCGATGGCATCTGCGTCCGCACGTCCTGCGCCTGCAGCAGGACCGTCCCGTCGCCGACGAACACCGGGTTGGTCACCACCATTCCGCCCGCCTCCAGCACTGCCAACGCTTCCGGAGACGCGTCCCGGCCCAGCACTGCGCGGATGTCCGCTGCGCCGCCTACCAGGACGGCGCGATCGGACGGCTGTTCGCCCACCAGGGAGCCCCGGCACCGCCAGTCGCCTGGATCTGCCATTCTCCCCTGCGGAGTCCGGGGGCACTGGTTGGCAACAGGCTTGGCCAGTGAGTACGCCAGGCAGTTGGAGGTTGGCGTCCGGGCGGGCAGAGCCAGGCCACCGGGACCCTCGGCGCAGTTGCGGAGGCTTTCCGGAGCTGTAATGGTGTGGGTCCATTCAACGGTGCCCAGGGCGTCGGCCAGCGCGGAGGAGAGGACTGGTTCCTCCACCTGCACGGGCGGCGGGCTGCTGCCATCAGCTGCCAGAGGCTGGTCCACTGTGAGCGGCAGGTACGCCTGGTTTTCCAGCCCCGTCCAGTAGTGCGTCTCGCGCAGGCCCGCCTGCTGGCTGGCTGACAGCACCAAAGCGGCGCTTGCCAAGGTCGCAGCGGCCAGCACGGCGGCGACAGCGGGAACGCTCCGGCCGCGGTTCCTGGCCGAGTCCCGCGCAGCCATTCGAAGGGACAAGGACAACCATTGGCTCCGGGATGTCAGGCGAAGGATCAACCAACCCGTCAGCATCACCAGGCCGGTGACAGCCAGCACTGCGCCGAAGATCAGCACCGTGACTACCAGCGGCAGTTGCTCCGCCCGCCTGTCCGGGTCCGTGGTGGACGTGGCCAGCAGCCAGCCGGCCGCCAGGAGCCCGGCGGCAGCCGTCAGTGTAACTGCGCCGGCGAGGGTGGTCCGGGACGTCTTCCCTGCCGGCGCCCGCCCCGACTTCAGCGCGCCCAGCACCGCCTGGCGTGACACCTGCCGGGCAGGCACCATCGCCGCGAGGACGCAGGCGGCCAGTCCCATGCCCATGGCAGCGGACGTCAGCAGAACGTCCGGGTGCAGGCCCGCCAGCCGGACGGAGCCGGCCATGCGGACCACCTGGACGACGACGGCAGCGGCGCCCAGCCCCACCGCGGCGCCCAAGGCAACGGCGATGCCGCCAAGCCACAGTCCCCCGGCCGTGACGACCGCACCAATGGTGGAACTTTCCGCTCCCGCCGACGCCAGGAGCGCCAGTTCGCGCACCTGCCGCTTTGTTCCGACAGCGAAGGCAGCACCTGCCAGCAGACCCACTTCCAGCAGTGCGAGCGCACCCACCAGGCCGAAGGTGGCGTAAACGGCCACCGCGGCCGACGACTCATCCCGTGGTTGCGAACCCGGAACATACCGCTGTTCGGGGGGCGGCGGGTTCAGCACCACACTGCGGGAGAGCACACCCACCCCCTTGCCGTTGGCCGCCCTGATTTGCTGCCAGGCGACCGGTTCCGCACCCACCACGTAGTAGGAGACGGACTGGCGCGTCTTAGGGCCAGGTGCAAGGTCCGCGGGCGCCTGGCCGGCCTTGAAGTACATGAAACTGTTGCTGTCGGCGGCGCCGGCGTCGCGGATGGTTCCCACCGGGACGAAGGTTCCTGCCGACGTCGCAAATTCACTGCCCAAGTGGAGGTGGAACCGCGCCATCAGACCTGGCGAAACCACCACCTCTACCCCTCCGCGCGGCGCCCGTCCGTCCAGGAGGCTGAACTTGCCGGTGAAGGCCGGATTGAGCGCATCCACTTCGCGGCCCTGGAATGAAACGAGCGCCTCCCCCACGCCGGTGGTCAGCGTCAGCATCCGTTGCGGCAGGACTTCGTAGCCTGCGGGGATGACATCAAGCGGATCGGTGGGCCGGAACCCTTGGTCATAGCGGCCGGTGCTGGAGGCCACAACGCCGTCATTGAGCGGGTCCTGCAGGGAGTCTGCGCTGGGGACGGGCAGGATGCTGAACCTGGCCTGGGTGTTGCCCAGTTCGTACCGGACGATCTCCTCCGGTGTCCGCTGCGAGCTCTGGTAGAGGGTGGCCGCGCCAGTCATCCCGGCCACCGGCAGCATGATCAGCAGGATGATGAGGAGGGACCGCCCTTTGTGGCGCGCGATGTCGCGTCGGGCCAGCCGCAAGGCAACCCGGTAGCCGCTCCGGCGCCCGTGCGGCACCGGAGCCAGGTCCATGGGCATCAGAGTCCGGCCCGCGTCAGGAGCATCGTGGGGTCGTGCATTGCTGCGGCCTGGTCGATGATGCGTCCGTCGCGAAGAAAGACCACCCGGTCCGCCCACGCGGCGTGCCTGGCCTCATGGGTGACGAGCATGACCGCCGCCCCGGCATCGGCCCGGGCGCGCAGGACCTCCATGACCCCCTGCCCGGTTGTCGAATCCAGCGCACCGGTGGGTTCATCGGCCAGGATCAGGCGCCGTTTGCCCACGATGGCCCGTGCGATCGCCACGCGTTGCTGCTGGCCGCCGGACATCTGGTCCATGAACCGGTCCGCGAGCTCCGGGATTCCCACCTGCCGGAGCGCATCGGCGGCCTGCCGGTGGGCCTTCCGCGCAGATGTTCCGTCAAGCTCCAGCGGCAGTGCCACGTTTTCCGCGGCAGTCAGGGTCGGGACCAGGTTGAAGTCCTGGAAGACATAGCCGACGGCACGCCGGCGCAGGCGTGCGAGTTCATTCAGGCCCAGACCGGCCAGGGGCGTGGATTCGACGAAAACAGCGCCCGATGTGGGCCGGTCCAGCCCGCCGGCAACGGCCAGCAGGGAGGACTTGCCTGAGCCCGACGGGCCCATGACTGCCACGAACTCCCCCGCGGAGATGGTGAGGTCGACGTCGCGGAGTGCGGCGACCGCCGTCGCGCCTTCCCCAAACGTCCTGCCGACCCTGGCGAGTTCAAGGACCTGCTGCGGCCCCTGCACGCTCACCGGCGGCTGTCCGCGTTGAGCGGGGCGTCTTCCGTGGCCCCGTTGGACGATTTGCGTGCTGCACCCGTGGCAGAGGCTTGCGCCTGCTGGACCATCCTGGCCTCGCACAGGTCCAGCCAGCGGACTTCCGCTTCGGTCTGGAAAATCAGCGAGTCGAGCACCAACAGCCAGGCGGTATCCGCGGACCGTTGGTTCGACGCCGTGTCGCGGCGGGCCTTGGTGTAGTCCTGCAGGGCCCTGATGGACGCCACACGCTGGGCCTGGATGATGGCCTGGACATCCACCCCGGGCAGGGTGACGGCGAGCGCGAGCTTGATGGCGAGCTCATTGCGGGGCGGGTTGTTCCGCTCCACGGGGGCGGCGAACCAGCTCCGCACCTCGGCTGTGCCGGCAGGGGTGATGCTGTACACCACATGGCCATCGCCGTCGTCGCCTTCCTTGGCCACCAGGGCATCACGTTCGAGCCGGTCCAGGGTGGTGTAGACCTGCCCGATATTCAGGGGCCAGGTGGCTCCGGTACGGTTCTCGAACTCGACCCGCAACTGGTAGCCATAGCGTGGCTGGTCCTGCAGCAGGGCGAGGAGGCTGTGGCGAATCGACATGTTGCTCCCCCGGGCTTAGTCATTGCCGGTATGCACAGGCCCCCAAGACCCGTGCATACCGCGTATAGGCAGCCTAAACCGGGAGCACCCTTCTTGGCAATACCGGGTATGTATCGAGGGTTCTACATGACCAGGAGGACCTTGCCTACATGGTCGCCGCCGTCGAAATACCGGTGGGCCGCCGCGACCTGGTCCAGGGGAAAGGTCTTGGCTACCAGAGGACGGATCCTGCCATCGGCCACGAGCGGCCACACGGCGTCCCTGACAGCGGTCATGATGGCACCCTTTTCCGCCACCGGCCTGGGCCGCAGGGCAGTGGCCACCACCGCCGCCCGCTTCTTCAGAAGCAGCCCCAGGTCCAGCTCCCCCTTTGTGCCGCCCTGAAGGCCGATCACCACCAGGCGTCCATAATCGGCAAGGGCGTCCACATTCTGCTGGAGGTACTTGGCCCCCACCACATCCAGGATGACATCCGCGCCCTTGCCGCCATTCTGCCGCCGAAGGCTCTCGGGGAAGTCCTCCTCGGCGTAATTGATGGCGATGTCCGCGCCCAGGAACGCTTTAGCGGTGCTGACCTTCTCATCGGTACCGGCCGTCGTGGCCACTTTGGCACCGAAGGCCTTGGCGAGCTGGATGGCCATGGTGCCGATCCCGCCGGTGGCCCCATGGATCAGGACCGTCTCGCCCGGCTGCAGCTGCGCCGTCATGATCAGGTTGGAGTAGACCGTTGCAGCCACTTCCGGCAGCGACGCGGCAGTGACCAGGTCAACGCCTTCGGGCACGCGCAGCACCTGCTCGGCCGGAACCGCCACCTGCTGGGCATAGCCGCCGCCTGCCAGCAGGGCCACTACTTTGTCCCCCAGCGAGAAGGGCCTGCTGACGCCGGGGCCAAAGCCCGCGATCCTGCCTGACACTTCCAGCCCGGGGACCTCGGAGGCACCGGGAGGCGGCGGGTAGAACCCGCGGCGCTGCTGGACATCGGCCCGGTTCAGGCCGGCGGCCACCACATCGATGAGCACCTCGCCCTGGCCGGGCACCGGGGCGTCCACGTCCCGCACTTCCAGCACTTCCGGGCCGCCCGGTTCCGATATATAGACGGCTTTCATGGACCTCTCCCGTTCCTGACTCAAATCCTGGCTGCAACCAGTGTGCACCGGGCGCTTCCCCGGGCCTGTTTTGTTGCAGGCAAGTGCCTATGAAACACTACTAGCTGAGGAAGGTTGTCCGAGCGGCCGAAGGAGCTGGTCTTGAAAACCAGTGTGCGGTAACCCCGTACCAAGAGTTCGAATCTCTTACCTTCCGCAAGGGAACCCCTGGCAGCCGGCACCGGCCGCCAGGGGTTTTTTGCTTTAACGCCCGAACCCTGCCGCTGCGGGCAGGCCCGTGTTGCCGGAACGTAAATTCTTTGGAGTAAACCTCCTCAAACCCCTCGCCGTGAAGCTACCGGCGGGTATCGTTTGTGACTGCCGGCACACCTTTGGTTTTGCCGGCAGTCATCACTCCCGCCAACAGCATCTCCGGAACGGGTTGGGGAAGCCCGTTCCGGACGGCAGGGCGCTCCGCTGGGGAACGCCCTGCCGAATGCACGCTCCAGCCACCTTGCGTTCATTCCGTGCTGTTGTCATGTGCCTGGACAACCATTTGGCCAGGAGCACAAACCGGTCCCAGTCCGATCCGTACCGCATGAACGCACCCCACCGGGCCACCCACCCGGGACTCCTCAATGAAAGTAAGAGCGGATGCAACACACACCCTGGAAGTTAGCGCTGGGCACGGCGCTGTCCGCGGGGCTCATCGCAGCCCCGCTGGCAGCTGTCCCGGCGGCCGCGGAGGTCTCAGCCGCGGCCGGCACCTCCCCCGTTGTCATCAACGAGGCCTACCTGAGCGGCGGCAGCAGCGGCGCCGCGTACAAGAACAAATTCGTTGAGCTGTACAACACCTCGGACGCCCCCGTGTTGCTTGACGGCTGGTCCGTGCAGTACCGCTCCGCCACCGGCACTGCGGCGCCAAGCGGGGTAGCCGCCCTGGCGGGATCCATCCCTGCGAAGGGTTACTACCTGGTGCAGGGCGGAAGCAACGGCACCAACGGCGCCGACCTGCCCAAGCCTGACCTTGTAGCCGGCGCCCTCAACTTTGGCGGCAGCGGCGGAACCATCGTGCTCGCCAAGCAACCCACCGCCGTCGGACTTTCCACCGGCTCCGTCGTGGAGCCCGCAGGCGTGGCCGATCTCCTGGGCTACGGCACGTCCAACACCTTCGAGACCCAGGCCGCAGCGGCACCCGCCTCGAACACCGACGTGAAAAGCCTGAACCGGACGGCCGGCGCGGACAGCAACAGCAACGCCGCGGACTTCACGCTCACGCCTGCCATCACGCCGACGTCCGCCGGCGGCGCTGTTCCCACTCCGGATCCGACGCCGGCCCCCACCCCCGATCCCGTGGCCACGACCATCGCCGAAATCCAGGGAACGGGCACGGAAAGCCCCATGGCCGGGGCCACCGTCACCACCAAAGGCAAAGTCACCGCAGCCTTCCCCACGGGCGGGCTCAACGGCTACTACATCCAGACCCCCGGCACCGGCGGCGACCCGACGGCCACCAACCACGCCGCATCGGACGGCATCTTTGTCTACTCCCCCGCCACAGTGGGGTCGGTGCAGGCCGGCGACTACGTGCAGGTGACCGGAACCGTGGCCGAGTACTACGGGATGACCCAGCTCAACGTCACGGCGGCCGCGGGCCTTACCAAGCTCACCGACGCCGCGCCCGAGGTCAAGCCCACCGTCTTCACCCTCCCCGCCACGGACACCTTCCGCGAATCACTGGAAGGCATGCTGCTGGCACCCCAGGGCCCCATGACAGTGAGCGACAACTACAGCCTGAACCAGTACGGCGAGATCGGGCTGGCAGGCGGTACCACGCCCCTGGTGCAACCCACGGCAGTGGCACCGTATGGCTCGGCCGAGTACACCGCGACCGTTGCAGACAACGCTGCCCGGGGCATCAAGCTCGACGACGGCTCCAGCACCAACTTCCTCAAGGACGCAACCACCAAGGCCGAGGTTCTGCCGTACCTGACCACCACGGACCCCGTCCGGGTGGGCTCCCCGGCCACCTTCACCACCAACGTGGTGCTGGGCTACGCCAACAACTCCTGGAAGCTGCAGCCGCTGACCCACCTGACCGAGGGCAACAAGTCCACGGTCCAGCCGGCCAGCTTCGGAGCCACCCGCACGGAGGCTCCGGCGGCCGTGGGGGGCAACCTGAAAATCGCGTCGTTCAACGTGCTGAACTACTTCCCGACCACCGGCGACCAGATCGCCGGCTGCAAGTTCTACACCGACCGCGCAGGCAACCCCATCACCGTCAGCGGCGGTTGCAACGTCCGCGGCGCGGCCAATGCCGAAAACTTCAAGCGCCAGCAGGACAAGATCGTCGCCGCCATCAGCAAGTCCGGCGCCGACGTCGTCACCCTGATGGAGGTCGAAAACTCCGCGCAGTTCGGCAAGAACCGGGACGACGCCCTGGCCAAGCTCGTGGAGGCCTTCAACATCCCCACCCCGGGCATCTGGGACTACGTCCGCACTCCCGCGAACGCACCCCCGCTGGCTGACGAGGACATGATCCGCACCGCGTTCATTTTCAAGAAGGCGGCGGCCGAACCCGTGGGTGAGTCCATCATCCACAACGACACCGTGGCCTTCGCCAGTGCCCGCAAGCCGCTCGCACAGGTGTTCAAGCCCGTCGGCGCCCCCGATGAGAAGAAATTCATCGCGATCGCCAACCACTTCAAGTCCAAGGGCTCGGCAGCAACGCCGGACGACACGGACAAGGGCCAAGGCAATTCGAACCTCGCCCGCACCGCCCAGGCGCAGTCCCTGCTGGCGTTCTCTGACGAGCTGCAGAAGTCAAAGGGCACCGACAAAGTGTTCCTGATCGGCGATTTCAACTCGTACGGCAAGGAAGACCCGATCAACGTCCTCACCGGCGCGGGGTATGTCAACCAGGACGACAAAGCCAGGAACGCCGGCGGTACCGCCAAGCACTCCTACCTCTTCGGCGGCCTGGTGGGCTCGCTGGACCACATCCTCGCCTCCCCGGCGGCCAACGCTGTCGTCACCGGAGCGGACATCTGGAACATCAACTCGGTGGAGTCCGTGGCGCTGGAGTACAGCCGCTACAACAACAACGTCACCGACTACTACGTACCGGACCAGTTCCGCGCCAGCGACCACGATCCCGTGGTGGTAGGCCTGGACCTCCCGGTTACCCCTGCCACCGTTGACCTGAACCTCCTGAATATCAACGACTTCCACGGCAGGATCGACACCAACACGGTCCAGTTCGCCGGGACCATCGAGAAGCTCCGCGCCGCGGCCGCTCCGGGCGCCACGGCGTTCCTGTCCGCCGGTGACAACATTGGTGCATCCCTGTTCGCCTCCGCGGTTGCCAAGGACCAACCCACCATCGACGTGCTGAACGCCCTGGAGCTGAAGGCGTCTGCCGTGGGCAACCACGAGTTCGACGGCGGCTGGGCGGACCTGCGCGACCGCGTCATCGCGGGCGGTACGAACGCCACGTTCCCCTACCTGGGTGCCAACGTCTACAGGAAGGGCACTACCGAGCCGGTCCTTCCGGAGTACACGGTGGTGGACCTGAACGGGATCAAGGTTGCCGTGATCGGCACCGTCACCCAGGAGGTCCCCTCCCTGGTGACACCCGCCGGCATCGCCGATCTCGACTTCGGGGACCCGGTGGACGCCATCAACCGGGTGGCAGCAAAGATCACCGCGGACAAGCTCGCCGACGTGATCATCGTGGAGGATCACGACGGCGCCGGCTCGGGTGTGGTGGAAGGCGCCACACTGGAGCAGGAAGTGGCAGCCGGCGGGCCTTTCGCGAAACTGGTCACCGAAACGTCCCCCGAGGTGGACGCCATCTTCACCGGCCACACCCACAAGGAGTACGCCTGGGACGCGCCCGTCCCCGGCGCGGCGGGCAAGACCCGGCCGATCGTGCAGACCGGAAATTACGGCGAGAACGTGGGCCAAATCCAGCTGACCGTGGACACGGCAACCAAACAGGTGACCGCATACAAGGCCGGCAACGTCAAGCGCACCACGGACCCGGCGGCAGACCTGGTGGCTGCCTATCCGCGCGTGGCCGCCGTGGATGCCATCGTCAAGAAGGCCCTCGCGGACGCCGCCGTTGTGGGCAACCAGCCCGTCGGCTCGGTCACCAAGGACATCACCACGGCCTTCACCACTGACGCCACCGGCACCGCCAAGCGCGACGACCGCGGCAACGAATCCACCCTGGGCAACCTGGTGGCCGACTCCCTGCTCTCCTCCCTGCAGCCGGCTGAGCTCGGCGGCGCGGAGATCGGCGTCGTCAATCCCGGCGGCCTGCGCAACGAGCTGTACTACGCCCCGGACGGAACCATCACCTACGCCGAGGCCAACGCGGTCCTGCCGTTCGTGAACAACCTGTGGACCACGTCCCTCACAGGTGCGCAGTTCAAGACCCTGCTGGAACAGCAGTGGCAGACCAACCCGGACGGCACGGTTCCCAGCCGCGCCTACCTGCAGCTGGGCCTGTCACAGAACGTGAACTACACCTACGACGCAGCACGTGCCGCAGGCGACAGGATCACCTCGATACGGGTGAACGGCGAACTGCTGGACCCGGCCAAGTCGTACCGGGTGGGAACGTTCAGCTTCCTGGCAACCGGTGGCGACAACTTCCGGATCTTCACCGCGGGCACCAACACCCGCGATTCCGGGCTGGTGGACCGGGATGCCTGGATCGGGTACCTCCAGAGGAGCAGCCCGGTGTCCCCGGACTTTGCCCGGCGTTCGGTGGCTGTCACCAACACCACTGCCGCTGAGGTCAAGCCCGGTGAACCGGTCACCCTGGCCCTGTCGAAACTGGACCTGACGTCCCTGGGTAGCCCGGTGAACACAGCGCTGGTGGCGGCGTTCACGGACGCGGCCGGAAAGGTGACCCTGCTGGGCACCGTTCCGGTGACCTCCGGTGCGGCTTCCGTGAGCCTGGCAGTCCCCGCCGGAACCGCGGCGGGCGCGGGCACCTTGGTGCTCACCGCCGTCGAGTCCGGCACCGTGGTGAAGGTGGCCGTCATGGTCGGGGCGGACACCCCGTCCCAGCCGGTCTGCGTTCCGCCGGTCAAGCCCACCCGCCCGGCTGATGTCAGAGGCCAGGCGAACTACGGCCAGGCCATGGCCGCCTACCGCGCCTGCCTGCGCGGCTAAAGGAAAGACACTCGACGGCACTACCCCGCGGCCGCCGTGACAGCAGCGCCCGCTCGCCAAAGGTGAGCGGGCGCTGCTGTTCTACCGTCAAAGGTGAGCGGGGGTTTGGAAGATCAGCGGGACTTCGGCCAGCGCTGCAGGATGGCGACCGCGATCTCGTCGGCATCCCGGAGGCTGCGCTGGCCGCTGCGGTAGGCGGGTCCGCCGGGCTGGAGTGCTTCGGCGGCGATGGCGGTACCCCACTGGGTTGATGACAACTGCAGTCCCAGCACAAAGAGGCCCTCGGTCACGGACCCGTTGGCGGCAATCGGGCGGTACGGGTGGGGCTCCACGTCCAGGCCGGTGGACTCGACGGGAGCCCCTTCGGCGGTCATCATGAGCTTGGGCCGCACCAGTCCGTCGGCCAGGAGCTGCTCCAGGACCGGTGAATCGTTGGCCGATACCCGGTTGCCCGGGGCAAGGGCCTCCACCATGGTCCGCGCGGTGGCCGGCGGGCCGGCAACCCACGGCGAGGACGCGGTAAACAGCGCCGACTTCCGGTCCACACCGAATTTGGGATCCGGCCCAACAAAGCTGACCACTCCGGCCCTTGCCAGCGCGGCGAGCTGTTCGGCGCGCAGCGCCGGCGGACCGCTGGCCAGGCCCTCCACGAAGGACTCAAACCAGCCACGCAGCCCGGCGACCCACGATTCATCGGTGATGCCGCCGTCGGCCACTGCCGTTTTGAGGACGGCGCGTCCGTGGTGCAGCGCCCCGATGGCCATTTTGACGGGGTCGTCCTCGCCGAGCGCCGAACGGCGTGCATCGTCCAGCAGGAACTCCACCACCGCGGCGTCATGCTCACCGCGGGAGGCGAATGAGCGCCCCGCCAGGGGGGCGGCAAGCCCCGGCAGATCCAGGCGGTGCCGGGGACCCACGTGGACGGCCAGGACGCTCTCCACGCCGTCCTCCCATTTCGCGGCGCTGTGCGCGTGCGGCCGCAGGGCTTCCTCCAGTGCCGCGAGGAACGCCGCCGCATCGGGCACCGCGCCGGGCTGCGAGCGCACCAGCGTTGAGTAGTACGCCCACAGTGCGTCGCGGTGCAGCAGCGGCCACAGGTCGTGATCGAACGCCGGGCGGATTCCTGCCTTGGCCAGCCGCTCGATGGCGGCGTCGGTGAGGTAGCGGAGCGTGACGGAGGAGGCGTAGTAACCGTCCAGGGCCGCTTTTGCCCGGTACGGGGTTCCGCGCCGGGACGCCGCGATGATCAGGGGTTCCTGGCCGGAGGGTTCGTACTCAAGGCGGCTGCCGGTGGACATGAACTTTCCGCCGCGGCCTTCAGTGAGCTGGCCCATGGTGTCGAAGAAGTTCAGCCCCATGCCGCGGACCAGGACGGGCTCACCGGCAGGGATCCGGGACCACTCCACATCCGCGGGGACGGCGGGTGGAAAGTACTGCAGGCCCAGCTGCCCGGCGGCGGCCTGAAGCTCCCTCTGTTCCGGGTTTAGCCGGGAAGGGATGTGTCCCAGGGCCAGCACCACGGAGCCGGCCCGAATGGTTGCCCCGGCGGCCAGGCCGACGTCGAACATTCCGTCATCCACGGGGCGCACGGACAGTGCGGACGTTTGGTGGAATTCGATCGTCACGCCGTCGGGAGCCTTGGCCAGCAACTCCTCCAGGGTGCAGCGAAGGTAGCGGCCGTAGATGGCGCGGCTGGGGAAATCATCTGATCCCAGCACTGCCAGCTCCGCCCGTTCCTCTTCGGTGAGGGCCGGCAGCGGGTCCCGCCGCTGCCCCGCCCGCCACTGGTCGAAGGTGGTGCCGGCAACAGGCGCGGGAAGCGTGGTGTCCTCGGGTATCAGCGTGGGGTAGAAGGACTGCGTGTTCATGAGGAACAGCCGGGACTGGCTGGGCTGCCAGACATGCCCGGAGCCTGCAGGGTAGGGGTCCACGACGTCGATGTGCAGCCGGGCGGAGCCGCCGGCCGTGTGGGCGAGCAGCCGCTCCAGCACGCTGGTGCCACGGGGGCCGCCGCCGATGATGACGGCCCGGTTGCTCTGCGATAATTCCACGGCATCCAGCGTATCCGCTGTGCGCGGGCCGCTTGACTTGCCAGCGTTGGGGGATGTTGTTTGGATGGGGCGCATGACCACCACAGCAGCTGATCAAGCGTCCGTTCCCGGTCCCGGCCAGGACACCTCCGGCACCGCCTCCCGGGAAACCGCACCGGAACCCGTCGACGAGAATGTGTGGCTGGAGGACATTTACGGCGAGGAACAACTGGCCTGGGTCAAGGAGCAAAACTCCCGCACCGAGGACCTGCTGGAGGACGGCGGCTACGCGGAACTGGAAACAGGGATCCTGGAGGTTCTGGACTCCACGGACCGGATCGCCATGGTGGGCAAGCGCGGCGACTGGTACTACAACTTCTGGAAGGACGGGAAGAACCCCAAGGGCCTTTGGCGGCGCACCACCTGGGAGAGCTACCTCACCGATTCCCCCGAATGGGACGTCCTGCTGGACGTTGATGAGCTGTCCCGCGCCGAAGGCGAAGAGTGGGTGTTCCACGGCGCCACGTTCCTGCGCCCGACAGCCGGCGAGCCCTACCGGCTGGCGCTGCTTGCCCTCTCCCCCGACGGCGGCGACGCGAACCGCTACCGGGAGTTCGACGTCGAGGCACGCGGCTTTGTGGATCCAGCCCGGGGCGGGTTCGACCTGCCGACGGCGAAGGGCAACGTGTCCTGGCTGGATGCCGATACGCTGCTGGTTGCCTCCACCGCAGACGGCCTGCCCAAAACAGCATCCTCCTACGCGCGAACGGCAGTGTCCCTCAAGCGCGGCGATTCCCTGGCGGCTGCCCCGCGCCTGTTCGAGGTGCCGGAAGACCATATGATGGCCGTGGCTGCACACGACTCCACTCCCGGCTTTGAGCGCACCTTCGCCGTGGACTACATCGACTTCTTCAACCGCACCAACTTTGTGCTGCGGGATGGTGGCTGGACGCCGATCGATGTGCCCACGGATGTCAACGTCAGCGCCCACCGGGAATGGCTTCTCTTCCGCCCGCAGCAGGACTGGACTGTGGACGGCACCACCTACCCGTCCGGGGCCCTGCTTGCCGCCAATTTCGAGGACTATCTTGCCGGTGGCCGGCAGCTCACCGCGCTTTTTACTCCCGATGCCCACACCTCCCTGCAGTCCTGGAGCTGGACCCGGAACTTCCTGCTGCTCAACCTGCTCAAGGACGTCTCCTCCGAAATCCGGGTGCTGGACCCGTCCCGGCCCTCCGGCGGCCCGGACGGTGGCTGGACGGCCACCATCCTGGACGCCTGCCCGCCGCTGCATGACGTGAACGCCTACGCCGTGGATGACGAGGATGAGGCACCGGCCGACGGCGGCGCGGGGGACGACTTCTGGCTCATTGCCACCGGCTTCACCACCCCAACCACCCTGATGCGCGGGACCCTGGAGGCCGGCGGCGCCGGGACGTCCGGCGTGGTGAGCCGGCATTCGACAATCAAGGCCTCGCCGTCGTTCTTTGCCGATGGTGACTATGAGGTGGAGCAGCACTTCGCCGTGTCCGACGACGGCACCCGGGTTCCGTACTTCCAGGTAGCTCCGCGTGGCCTGGCATTGGACGGGCAGAACCCCACCCAGCTGTCCGGCTACGGCGGGTTTGAGGTTTCGCGGACGCCCGCATACAGCGGCACCGTAGGCAGGGCATGGCTGGAGCGGCGCACCACGCTCTCGGACGGAGGCGACGGGAAGGCCCCCCACTCGCGCGGCGGAGTGTACGTGGTGGCGAACATCCGCGGCGGCGGCGAATACGGCCCGGCCTGGCACCGGGCCGCGCTGAAGGAAAACCGGCACCGCGCCTACGAGGACTTCGCAGCCGTGGCCCGCGACCTCATCTCGCGCGGGGTCACCTCGCCGCGGCGGCTGGGCTGCGTGGGCGGTTCCAACGGCGGCCTCCTGGTGGGGAACATGCTCACCCGGTACCCGGAACTGTTCAGGGCCGTCTCCTGCGGGGTGCCCCTGCTGGACATGCGCCGCTACACCAAACTCTCCGCCGGGCACTCGTGGATTGCCGAGTACGGGGACCCGGACGTTCCCGAACAGTGGGAGTACATCAGGACCTTCTCGCCCTATCACCTGCTCAGGGACGCGGTGGAGTATCCCGAAACGTTCATCTGGACGGCAACCTCGGATGACCGCGTCGGCCCCGTCCAGGCGAGGAAGATGGCAGCCCGGATGCTGGCCATGGGCATCCCCAACGTGTGGTTCCACGAAGCCCTGGAAGGTGGCCACGCCGGCGCCTCCGACAACCGGCAGGCCGCTGCACTGCAGGCGCGCAGCCAGCACTTCCTGTGGAAAGCGCTGGCGGGCTGAGCGCCCTGACGCCTGGGCTGGCGGTCCGGAGGGCCGATGCCGGGGACGTTGAGCGGCTGGCCCAGGTGCACGTCCGCTGCTGGCAGGAGACCTACCGGGGCATGCTGTCCGACAGCTTCCTCGCTGCGGTGGACCCTACGGACCGGCTGCGGCTCTGGCGGCACCTGCTGGACCGCCCCGACCCCGCCGAGGCGTGGGTGGCGTGCGACCGCGGGACGGTGGTGGGGTTTGCAGGTTCCCGCCGGCTGCCTGCCCCCGGTTCCCCCGAAGGGCACCCGCCGCCGTCTTCCGGAGACCTGGAGCTGTGGGGGTTGTACCTGCTGGCCTCGCACCAGGGCCTTGGCCTGGGCGGCCGGCTGCTCGACGCAGCCATTGGCACCAATGCGGCGAGCCTCTGGGTGGCCGCCGGCAACAGTCGCGCCATCGGTTTCTACCGCCGCTTCGGCTTCAAACCTGACGGTGCCCGGGACGTCCTGCCGGAATGGGAGGACCTGCCGGAAATCAGGATGGTCCGCCCGGCGCAGCGCTGACCGCGAAACACCCGGACCCTGGCCGCCGGTGCAGGCGCTTTGGCGGGCACCGTTTTGCACTGCATGGCCGGATCTGCGTATCCTTGGTGGGCTAGTGATAGCAACTGGAGACGTGCCAGAGCGGCCGAATGGACTTCACTGCTAATGAAGGGTCGGGGTTAAACTCGACCGGGGGTTCAAATCCCCCCGTCTCCGCCAAAAAAGCCCCGGATTTCCGGGGCTTTTTTATTGTCTGTGCACAAAAGTATGGTTCACGTGTACAAACCAGAGGAGTTGCTATCCATGGCAAGCATCAAAGAACGCCCAGGCAAGAAGGGATCTTCCTTCCTCCTGCGGTGGCGGTATGAGGGCGTTCCGGACAACATGACCCTCCCCACGAGGGAGCAGGCCGAGATCTGGAAGGCCCTCCTGGAGGCCAATGGGCACTCCCTTGCTGCCGCCCAACGGGCCATGGACAACGCAGGCTTGGGCGGCCCCACCGTCGTCCAGCTCATCCACAAGCACATCAGCCTCCTCACCGACGTCGGACCGGACCAACTGGGCCGGTACAAGAAGTCCACCACCCACCACTTCGACGGCACGAGCCTCGGCCGGATGCCGGTGGCCGCTGTGACCCATGAAGACGTCGTCCTGTGGATCAAGGGCATGCTTGCGAAGCCCGGACGGAAGAAGGGCACCACCATGCGGGCGAAGACACTGGCAAACCACCACGGCCTCCTGTCCGCCGCGTTCAACACCGCCGAGCTCCTCGGCTATCGGGAAGGGAACCCCTGTGCTGGGATCCGGCTCCCGAAGGACTCCGAAGCCGGGGACCAGATGCGATTCCTCACCAAGGAGGAATACAACGCCCTGGACGCCGTCATGGACCCGTTCTTCCGGCCGTTCTTTGGGTTCCTCGTGGACACCGGCCTCCGTGTCGGGGAAGCGACGGCACTCTTCGCTGAGGACTTCGACCTGGACGGGCCCACCCCTACTGTGAGGGTGAACAAGGCGTGGAAGGAAGACGAGAACAGCCGCTACTACATCGGGCCGCCGAAGACGAAGCGGTCCCGCCGCACTGTCCCCCTCGCCGGCCAGACCGTAGACCTTGTGAGGGCCCGTGTGGAGGCTGCCGGGGATGACCTGGTCTTCCGGCTCAAGCGTGGCGGTCCGATCCGTTCGTCGTCCATTTACTGGCGTGCCTGGGAGCCTGCCTGGAAGAAGACCGGGGTGGATCCGGAGAAGTGGGCGCGGATCCATGACCTCCGGCACACGCATGCGTCGTGGATGATCGCCGGCGGCATGGATCTCTTCCAGTTGTCCCACCGGCTTGGGCACGAGTCCACCCGCACCACGGACACCCGGTACGCTCACCTCCTGCCGTCGTCGCAGAAGGCGGGCGCGGCCATCGCCACGTCGGCGCTGGCCCGATAGACTTTCGACCAACTGAGGGGGATTCACATGCAAGCAAACGCGCAGCAGAAGTTCGACATCGCCGTGCCGGGAACGGTGGACAGCGTCTACGAAGGCGTCCTGCAGGTCGTCAACGCCGGGCCCTACAAGAAGGTGGAGCCTTCGGAGTTCACCAAGATGGTGTCCTTCCGGACCGGTGCGTCGCTGATGACGTGGGGGCAACGGTGGCTGGTCCAGGTCGCCACCGGTGTGGATGGGCTGCCGCATGTCGTCGCTACCGTCACGCCTCGGAATGGCGCCCAGCAGCTGGACGCGGCCAGGATCGCAAAGCTCGCGGACGAGTTCTACCAGAAGGTCTCCGCGGCCGTGCAGGTCGCCTAACCGAACTGGACGTACCGTCCCTTCCACTCGCCTTCGGCGGGGCGTCGGACGTCGGCGGCTGGCACCCAGCACGTGCAGTGCGAGAACACATCATCCGTCCACACCAGACTCACCCACTCCTGGGTGTAGTGAGTGGCGTAGCCGTGGACCTCTATCGTCCCACCGGCCTTCAGGGGGACTTGCGCGATGATTTTGGGCTCTCCGCCGTAGACGAACCTGCGGACGCTCCCAGGGGCCAGCTCCGGCCGCGGGTCGGCATGCTCGTACTCGGCGCCGGCCTGCACGAACTTGGTCTGATCATCGAAGAGTCCCACCCATCCACTTAACCACCGAAAGCGCCCCACCTCCGAGGAGATGGGGCGCTTCTGTGTCTCGGGAAGGTAACGGCACTTAACCGGTCTGGCAGCGGTGGAAAGCGCCGCTACGGCTCCGGAATTGTGGCTGTGGCAGGATCGTCCACACCTTCCCCCAAGTGCGCCAGGACCGCCGTTGCGGCCTCGATGCGAGCGGTGAACTCGTCCTGCCGTGCGCGGTCGGCTTCCCACCCGGCGCGCTGCTGGCTGGTGGGCCAGCCGTGGGAGCGGCCGTACTTCTGGACGGTGGTGGTGGAGATGCCGGATGACGCTGCTACCTCGCGCACGGAGCCACCTGCTTTCAGCGCGTCGGCCACAGCTATCTCCAGCTGGTGCTGCGCTTCCTCCCGAAGGACGAGCGCAGCCTTGATGCACTGTACGTCTGGCTCCGGCACGATTCCCCTGGTCTGCGGCGTCATGGACGGAGACTATCGGTCAGAGCTGTGCCACTGCCTTGTACGGTTCCCAGTCGCCAACCGGCCGACGCCGAACCTCGAAGCCCTCAAGGGATGCCATGTGGTCAGCGGCGGCGGCGTCACAGTTGGTCCAATTGGTGCCCGGCCCGGCGTTGAACTCATACTCATATTCGGTCATTGCATGAGCATACTGCCGGAGCCGTACAACTGCCTGCCACGGCTCCGACAGTTAGTGAAGAAAACCGGTCTTACGTGACCCTTCGCGGGCTACGGGTAGCGGGTACTCTTGGGTGTCGGTCAAAACAAGGGGGGAAGTGTCCATTGGGGCGTTTTCTGGGGTTCATTGGTGCCATCGCTCTAGCCGTGCTTACCTACGGCGGGCAGGTCAAGACGCTGCCTGGCATGGGCTGGATACCGATTGACCTGACCCTGCTGACTGCGGCGGTTACCCTGGGTTGTTCGGCGCTCCTGCTGTTTGCCACGCGCCCAGGCCCCCGCATTTTCGTCGTACTCGGGCTGTGGTGGTTCTTCCTCTTCCCGATATTCCTTCTCACCCCGACACCTTACGGAACGCAGAAGGTCCTCACCCTCTTCACGTTCACACTCGTGTCTGCGATTGCCCCGTTCTTCGTCCTGCGGACGACGCAGCAGCGGCGGGTATTCCTGGGGGCGTTGGTCATACTCGCCGTCGTGGTCGGCATCATGTCCTACCAGGCAGGCGCGCTTGACTCGTTGACGGGATCGGCCTTCGCTGACATCAACCCGATTGGCATCTCCCGGCTCATGGCAACGGGCGCGGTGATCCTTCTCGTCTTGGCATTCGCTAAGGGCATCGGGACACTCCGGAGGCTTGTCATGTTCGCTGCTGCGAGCGGGCTGCTCATGATGATCTTCGCGTCCGGGCGGCGTGGCCCTGTCCTCGCCGTAGTTGTTGGCGTCGTTGTTGCCCTTGCTTTCGCGCCCGCCTTCCGTAAATACCGCGTGCGCGCCCTGGTCGCCGGGGTAACGGCCCTAGTATTCGCTGGCTGGTATTCCATTCAGGACGGGTCCGCCGGGGCCGAGCGCGTACTGTCGTTCCTCAATGGTGAACAGGACGCCTCCACCGCGGCCAGAAACCAGATATGGGACCACGCTTACTCACTGCTCTTGCAGTACCCTCAAGGCGTTGGCTGGGGTTCATTCCCGCGCTATGCGGACGTCAGCCAGTTCACTAACTCTGACGGCCGCATGTACCCCCACAACCTGTTCCTCGAAGGTTTGGTTGAGGGCGGCTGGCTTGTAGGTGCCGCGCTGCTGCTTTTCGTTGTCATCGCCGCCCGGAGGCTGCTGAAGAACGCGACAACGCCACAACTTGCAACGTTCCTAGGGCTGTTCGCCTTCGCCCTGACGAACGCTCTTGTCTCGGGGGATGTCAACGATCAGAAACTGATGTGGGTGACACTCGGGCTCGCCTTTGTCCTTCCGGTGTCCGATCCGGTTGAGCGTGTGCGCGTCCGCGCCCTGGCACCGAGTGTTGCGGCAGCGAAGGTAGCCGCCGAGCGGGCATCTAAGGCCAGGGGAGAATCCCTGTTGGGCCGCCCAGACGATATGTCCGAGCGGCCCAGCATGGAGTCCTCGCCTAGCGGCCGAACCCGTAGGTGACAGTTGCCGTGCAGCGGGCCGCTCCTACCGCGCTGAGGTAGATCTCGAACTCGATGTCATCCGCAGCCGTCATGTCGATGGAGATGATTGGGCCGCCGGCTTCCGCCCGGCGCTGCGCCCGCTCACTCGCTACCGCCGAGCTGAACAGCACGGTCCCGTCCGACTTCTTTTTGGCCCGGACCCGCACCATACTGACGTCCCCGCTTTGGCCGATGCAGCCCATCTCAAAGATGTGCAGCTTCTTAGCGAAGTAGGGGGCTTTGGTGTGCGCGAACACTTGGGTGTTGTTCGGTGAGGCAGCCAGATCCACCGCCCCGCTGTTGACCGTGGTGGGCAGGTAGGCGGTCGGTGAGTCCATCGGCCACGGCAGCGGCGTGGTGCCCTTAGCGAGCTGCACCTTCCATACCGCGTTCCGCCCGGCGGAGTGCGCTTGCAGGAACATCATGTCGCCGTGAATGCGCGACTGTCCCACAGGAGCAATAGCCGGAATGCCGCCCGCCGTGGAGGGGATCGCCAGTGCGCCTATCTCGTAGACCGTTTTGCCCTGGTCTTCAACCGAGTACAGGTGTGCTGCCCGGTCGATGCGGATGCTGGTGTTCTCCGGGGATGCCGAGAAGATCCAGCGGCTTCCGTCATCGGACGCTTTGATGGTGAACCATCCTGTTGAGTTGAGCCTGTAGACCCGTTCAACAATCGGGTTGGCCTTCCCAATCTCTGTGCGGGCCATCCGCATCAGGTACGGGTTGCCGCTGGAATCGCCGGTCCAGCAGAGGTAGTCGGCGAACGGGATGATGCCGATGGCGCGGGCCGCGTCGGGGATGCCTGGCACATCACGGTTCAGCAGCAGCGGTTCGACGCTGGTCCCGTCTGCGGTCACCCGGTACATGCCGGCGGCTGGGTCGGAGTCGCCGATCATGAAGATCATCCGGCCCATAACCGTGTCGTAGTCGATCGAGTGGACGTGCCGGACCTTGTTGGGGTCGGTGGAGGCGTAGCCGGGGAAGGTGTAGAAAACAGGCCAGGTCGCGCCGTCGTCCGTGGAGCGGTAGACAAGCAGGGTGGTCTTATCGTTGGCGATATCGTACTCGCCGTAGTAGACCGCACCACTGACCGGGTCCTGCGCCCAGGACTGCACACCCATCGCGTAGGTTGATGTGCGGGACGCCGGGGTTGTCGCGGTGTTGAACGGTGCCGTCCAGGTCGCGCCGTCGTCCGTGGAGCGCTGGATCGCTGCCGGGGTACCTGGGCGCATCATCAGCAACGTGCCGGAGGCGAGCTTCAGGAACGCGCCCGTATCCGCGATGCCGAATCCCTGGTAACCCTTGAAAGTCCAGGTGGCCCCGCCGTCTGTTGATTTGCGGACGCCCATGTCGTAGCCGATGGCGTAGAGCGTCTGCCCTGCGTTCTCAGTCCAGAGGATGCGGTAGTCGGCGTCGCGGTTCGGCCACGACTTTTCAACGGTGAGGACCGGGGCGCGGAGGACGGCCGGGAACGCGCCGCCCTGGATGTCCTTGACCTTGGCGACGGTCGTCGTGGACGCATTCCACTTGGTGGCGTCGTAGGTCGCTCCAGTGGTGAATGCGGCCTTCGCGGTGACGACATCTCCGGAAGGGTTCACCACAGGCTGGCCCGCAGCGTACGCCGTATTGGCCTTCCACTGCTGCGCATAAGTGGCAGAAAGTGCCGTAGCCGTCTTCGTTCCAGCGGTCTTGATCGCCTGCTCGATAGCGTCATCCGTGGGGAGTACGTTGGACCCGTCGAGGCCCTTGTCTCCCTTGTCGCCCTTGTCGCCCTTCGAGCCCTTGAAGTTCCCCGCCGCCGCCTGGGACTGGACAGCCTCGGCCGCCTGCCGGGCCGCCACCGCCTCATCCTTGATGCCCTCATAGGCGGTGAAGAAGTTCGAGAACCCGGCCCCGGCCCAGGCCACACGGTCCAAGGTGGCATGCATGAACGCCGGCCCGTAGCCGAACTGGTTCACGGTGATCGGGTTCGGCAGCGGGGAGCCCGTGGTGTCCGTGATGGCCAGCGGGGTTTTCGTTGCGTCCCCGGGCGCGTAGATCGTGATGGATGCGTTCGAGGCGAACGCTGCAGTGTTGGATGGGTCGCGGGCTTCGATGAAGTCAAAGGTGTACGCCATGTGGGGCCTCCAGGTGGGCATGAAAAAAGCGCCCAGGACAGGCGCTGAGTGGTTGGGTTGGGGTCAGGCTCGGTGGTCCGGGCCGTCCACGCGGTCAAGGGACTGGGACGCAACTCTGGCAGCTGCAGCGGACGTGGCAGAGGCTGGATTCACGGAGGCGACGGACGTGTAGGAGGGCGTCTTTGCGGAGCCGAGAACAGCGCGGGCCAACCACACTGGCAGCCGCGGCTGGAGCCACCGCCAGGTCGCGTACCAGGCACCGATCACAACGGCGGTAACGGCCGAGGTGACGGCAGTGGTGACCACGTCCGACTGGCTCAGCAGATAGTCCTGCAGCGGGGCGAGCACCGGCAGAAGCAGCACAGCCCACGTAATGAAGCTGCCCCAAAGCGACGGGATGACAGTGCGGAGGACCGCCGTGAGGAACTGGCTCACTTCTCCACCTCGTCCCGGGTGGCAACGAACTGCAGGTCGGAGGATCCGAGGGCGGCCTCGATGGACGTGGTGCCCTTGACCTCGTTGGTGCGCGGCTCCCGGTACGGGAAAGGTTGCTTCACCGTCGCCTGGGCGCTGGCCTCTGCCGTCAGGCGCTCCACGTCTACGCCGAACAGCCCCTCGGGGAGGATCTGAACTTCGCCGCCCTTGAAGATCGACATCTTGCCTTCTCGGGCCATGAGCTGCAGGTCGGCAAGGTGCTGCGGGTCGCGCACCTTGCTCTTGAGGAGTGCGTTGCCGATCCAGGTCTGATCAGGGGTGGCGGAGGCGGTGTCGCGGAAGATGGTAAGCATTTCGTCGTCCTCTTCTTGTGCTTGGGTGGTTGCTGCGTTGGTGATGGCGCCTTGCAGGACGATGCCTGTGGTGCCGAAGAGCGGGGTGGGGTCGATGCATCCGAAGATGATGCGCGGCCAGTCGGTGGAGTAGTTGACCGGATCCGCGACGGTGACCACGTGCAGGTGCGGGCCTACCTTCTCGGTGCGGGTCTTGGTGTCCCCGGACTTGCCAATGACCTGCCCCTCATCGACGTGCATGCCGACGCTGACGGCGTCGTTGCTGGACTGGTGGCCGTAGATGTCGAACTCATCCGCGCCGTCAGCCTTGATGACGGTGACGATGCCGGGGAAGGTCTTGTACATGCCCCAGCGGCGGAAGTACCCAGACTGGCTCCAGGAGTCGTCGCCGGGCAGGTCCTCGCCCCAGCCCGCGTAGACCACGGCGCCGGCGCGCATGGCCCGGATGGGTGTCCCGACAGGGCAGGCGATGTCCACGCCGGCGTGCCCGTAGGGCTGGTAGTCGCCGTAGAGCCACACAAGGTACTCGACCTCGCTGCCATCCGGGCGTCCGGTGACTCCACGGGTGGCGAGCCCGGCAAAGAGCTGACTGATGGGATATTTCGCGTCAACAGGCCTCATGGTGTTCCCCCAATAGGTGTAGGTGTTGTGCGGCATTGGCCGCCGTCCATGGTGGTGCCGTCTGTGTATGTGATGAGCCATCGCCCGTCGTTGCCGCAGTACGCGGATTGGATGCCGCGGCCGTCCCCGCCTTGTGGTCCGGTGGGTCCTTGGGGGCCGGCGGGACCAGGCGGTCCCGGCACGGTGGAGTCTGCGCCTGCCGGACCAGAGGGACCGGCAGGCCCGGTCTCGCCCTGCGCTCCGGTTAAGCCGGTCAGGCCTTGCGGCCCGGTAGCCCCAACAGGGCCAGGGGGTCCTGCGGTGCCGGTCAGCCCGAGTAGGCCCATGATTCCCTGGTCGCCTTTGTCGCCCTTGTCACCCTTCGCCCCGGCCGGTCCTGTTGCGCCGGCCGGGCCGGGGAAGCCTTGTTCACCGCGGGGCCCCTGCACACCCTGCACACCCTGGGGACCCGCCAGAGGAGCGCCAGGCTCAGAAGCCACCTGCTCCGCTTTTCGGCAAATGTTCGAGCCTGCGGGGGTTTGCTGGAAGTCCGCGGTCTTGCAGGCCGTGTCGAACTCCTCCGCCAGGTTCTGTTTCTCCTGCTGCTGCGTCTGCCCGTACACCGCATTGGCCGACGCCAGCCGGGCGTTTTCCATGGCGAGGGACAACATCCCGATGCCGAACAGAAGGGCGATGAGCGCGAGGCCCAGGATTAGAAGGTTCCGGCGACGGGCGGCCTTTTGCGACCGTTCCAGCGCAAGCTCCTGCTCCCGGAGAGGACCGTCGTACACTGAATCGCTACTCATCGTCCTTCTCCTCCGGGTCCTCAGGCCAGTCCGCAGGGTCCGGGCTGATGTGGTTTGCCAGCAACTGCCCACGCCACTTGTCCCCAGCGCGTGTCCGGCGGGAGTCCCGCCGTTCCCACCACCGCAGTTTCTTTTTGAGCTCTGCTACCATGTCTTTGAGCGTCTGGATCACGGCAGCCTCCCGGCTTTCACGCTTCTTGTCCGCCCGGTTGATGAGCCAGCCGATCCCGCCGCCGATGACGGTGAGGAAGCCGCCGAGCGGGACGAGCCATTGGAAATCCACACTTTTAGCCCTCCCTTGAAAGTTGGTGCCGTCACCAGCCGATTGCGATCCAGTTGATGCGGTGGCTCCGGTTCGTCGCCTTCGCGCCGTCCGCGGCGGCTACCTCATAGACGATGTCTGCTTTTGATCCGTAACCGGACTGGCCCCAGAAGTTCGGTGTCCCGCCCACCGTCACAGACCCTGCCGCAGCGAAGGTAACGCCCGGCCCGGACGCCCAGCCGTCACCGTTGGTCAGGCCGACATAAAGCAGCCCGTTGGGGAATGCCTTGGGGAAGGTGAGGCGGCCGAAGCCAGCACCGTCTGAGACGGCCACCAGGGTTCCGGCCTGGACGAGAAAATCCCCGGCGGAGGCCACACCGAGTAGCGCGGACCCGGCACCGTAGAGAGTTGCCTTGCCGATCTCGGTTCCCTTCACCCATTCGGGGGTGTCGTTCTCACCGACGCGGCGGACCCAGTCCACACCGTTGATGTTGATCCGGGTCCCAACCTGGTTGAGGTAGGACCGGACGAGGTCGTGGTTGGCGACGAGCCCGCCGCCGTCACCGGTCCAAGTGCGGAGGTCGATGATCGCCGTGGGCTGCGTCTGTCCGGCCGTGACCTGCACCAAGGCGAGGGGCTGGTCATCGATGTTCCCGGGACCGTAGAGCCGTCCGCCCGGGATCGTGGCGGTAGCGCCGCCGTTGACCTTCTCGAACTTTGTCACACCAGCGGTTGGGGTCCAGTCGCGGCGGGCCACGATCAGGTCCCAGCGGGAACCGGAGCTGATGGTGGCGAGCTGGATGGTGTCATTGTCCACCGTCTTATCCGTGACGCCGTGCCCGAAGCCGCGTCCGGCGTTGATGGACACGGTCCGGTCCTGCCCGGCCACCGCCGTGACCTTCCAGTCCAGCGGGGACCGCACACCGTACGTCGCGGACCCGATCACGGGGTGGGCTTCGGCCCACGACGCCTCGGTGTACGGGTTGTCAACGGTGGTGTCGTAGCCCTTGGATGTGAAAGCGACTGGCATTAGCGTGTCTCCTGGTTTCGTTGGCCGCGGCCGAGGGCTGCGAGGCGTTGCGCGGTGATGCGTTCGGGCTGGTCTGTGATTTCACCGATGACCGGTTCGGAGGTGGCGTAGTCCTTGGACGTCCACGTGAGCTTGCATTCGCGGATTACCTCGGTGATGGTGATGTCGTCGGTGACCTTGACGGGGACCCGGTCCCCGACGTGGAAGCCGCCGGGCCCGTACTGGAAGATCCCGGCCTCCGCGAGGGTGATGGACACCCCGTTTTTGGGTCCGCGTTCGGTGAGTGTTTCCTGGCCTCGGGCGTCCATGACCGCTGGGTCGTTGTCGTCGCGTGCGTCCCGGAAGGCTTCGGCGCGCATCCCGTACTGAGCTTCCCGCCCGGCGTCGGTGAGGAGCCGAAAGTTGCGGGCTGTCCCTTCGCCTTGGCCGCCGATGATCACCCGGGAGGCCGTGGGCCGGGTCCGGTTCATGGAGACCTTTTTGAGGGTTCGGCCCTTGACCGAGAGCCGGGACTTGGTGGTGGGTTCGTAGACGTCCAGGACAAGCCCGGCGCCCACGTGCTTCACCGAGACGCCCAGGCCTGCTTCCTCCACTGCTGGGAAGAGCTGGTCAGCGAGGGGGTGCATGCGGAGTGGGACTCCGCCGGGGATGGTCGCACCGCGGTTCAGGTTCGGCGCCACGGTCAGGCCTGGGACGGCGAGCCTGAAGACGCCGTTTTCCTCCACCGCGGCCTTCACAATCGATTCGGCGTTACCGGTGTAGGTCCGGTACTCGGCGCCTGACTGGTCTGTGATGTCAGCGACAGGGACGGGCCAGCCCAAGATCTCCCACAGGACCCGGAGGTCGTCCTCCACCGTGACCGTGTAGAGCCCTTTGACTCCATCGGTTTCGATGTTGTCCGCGGTGATGGGGCCGCTGATCAGGTGTTCTCCCTTGAAGGAGACTTTGAGGCGGGCCCCGTCTTCCTTGAGTTCGTTGAACCGGCGGTGAGTCAGTGGCACTGACATGGTCAGGGTGGAGGTTAGGTTGTGCCGGACGGTGGCGGTCAGAGCGGCCGGGTTGCCGATCTGGCAGCGGAACCGGAAGTCCTTGTCATAGACGGCGATCCGGAAGGCGCTCACCAAGGCCTCCTGTACAGCGTGGGGAGGAGCACCTCAACGGTGCCCGTCCCGGTGATCTGGAGCGACAGGGGGACCTGCGCGCCGGCGGGGACCGCGGCGAAGTCGGCCTCACCGAGGTCGGCGGACATGTCAACGGGGTTGATCATGTCCACCCCGATCACACGTTCGGATGGCTTCTTCTCCGCCCCGGACACGGTGATTTCGTAGAGGGTTGCGCCGAGGAGATCCGGGTCTGACTCGATGACCAGGCAGGTGCCGGCGGCCACCGGGAACGGCACGTCCACGATCACGCCACCCACCCCCACCGAGGCGGCGGAGGTGTCGCCGTCGATGAACCAGCGCGGGTATGACTCGACATCGCCGGGGTTGTCCATCCGGGCGTTCGCCGCGGAGAAGGACGAGGCGATGTTGACGATCTGCGGCCCGTCAGGCGGGAAGAACGGCTCCGGTGGGACCTCCCCGATGAAGGACCTCACGACCGGGCTGCCCATCCAGAACGGCTGCTCCGCGATGAGGTGGATGTTGTACCGGTCCCAGCCGAGGCGGAGCGGGTTCCTCTCCCGGACGTGGTCCCCGTCATCGAGGAAGCGGAGCGTCAGGGAGCGGTGGTTGCCGTCCGGGTGCACGACAGTCCACACGCCGGTGTCGAGTGGGTCCATGGTGGCCCAGAACGCACGGTCCCTTTCCACCCATGCCGTGGACCCGCCGTTGTGCCAGATCTTCAGCGGCCACATCACGTCCCGGTCCAGGAACGATGTGCCCTGATACTGGGATCCGGCCACTGCCGGGGATGAGGTGGAGTGCCGTTCCGTGCGTGCGGAGCCGAGGCCCCGCACGCCGGGCAGCAGGAAGATGCCCGTGGAACGGTCCGTCAGGGACCACTCGGTACCCTTGGCCGTCCACGTCATCGGCATACCCGACCACGCCGGTGCCGGGTCCACCGGTGGGATGTACGGGGCACCGTAAACGATGTTCGCCATGGGGCTCCTCTATTTGATTGCGGTCAGGAGGTCTTTGAACCGGACGCGTGCTTTGCGTTCCTGCTCGTCAGGGTCCGGGCCTCCGTAGATGTGCGGCGCGTACGTGACCGAACGGCCAGGAACGGCTACCGCCGCGGACCCGCCGAGGTGTGTCCCGGCCGTCAGCCCCACGTGGCCGCCGGTGACGCCGCCCGCGATGGTCGCGGACACGTCCCCGAGGGTGGACTTCAGCGAAGGCATAGACCGGCGAATACCCGTTTCGAGGCCGTCCATGATCCAGCCGCCGGCAGGTACCAGCAGGGCAAGGTCGTAGGCCTTGGGTCCCTTGTGGTCAGCGATCCACTGGCCGATGCCGCCGACGAAGTTCTTCACGGACTCGAACCCAGCCTGCAGCCCGGAAAGGAACCCGGAGATGATCTGTTGCCCTGCGTTGACCAGCAGGCCACCGAGGTTCCCCAGGGCGCCGAGGACCATACCCGGCAGGCCGCGGACCCAGGACACGAGGTCCAGGAAACGGCTCACTGCCGCGTCCCGCATGCCGGACACCCAGCCGCCGACCTGCCCCGCAAGGTTGCCCAGTGCACGGAGCCCATCGAGGACCATGTTCGGGACGTTCCGGACCCAGTTGACGAGCTCCAGGAACTTCCCAACAGCGGCGTCCTTCACCGACATGATCCAGGCGCCGACCGTTCCCGCGAGCTGCGCGAGGGCGATTAGGCCCGCCATGATCCGTCCCGGGACCGAGGCCACAAAGGAGACCCAGTCCATGAAGATCCGGATGGCCGTGTCCTTGGCGTTCGAGATCCAAGAACCTACCTGCCCGGCAAGGTTGCCGAGGGCGGCGAGGCCGTCCATGAACCGCTGCGGAATCCCAGCGACCCAGGCAACCAGACTGTTGAAAATTCCGATCGCGAAATTCACGGCTGCCGAAATTCCGCCACCCAAAATCGCATCGATTTGCGCCACTCCGGCGAGGAAAAATCCACTGATTTTTTGCCAGGCTGAGAGCAAATACGCGGGGATTTTGTCGAACTGGCCAGTAAAGACAGCAATCAGGATCGCTAGGGCGGTGGCCACGTAGGTCTGGATGACCTCCCAGGCGGTCGAGAAGATCGTCTGGACGACGCGGAAACCGGCTTCGAAGGGAGCTGCCAGATTTGCCGCGAAATCGCGTGCCAGGCCGACCGTATTCGTGAAGAAGTCCACGAACATCCCGACCGTGTTGGAGAAGAAGTCAGCGAACATCCCGCCGGTATTGGCGCCGAAGTCGCGGAACATGCCGAGGGTGTTGGACCCCCATTCGGTGACGATGCGGGATACGTTCCCCCACGCTTCGGTCGTGAATTTCACGATGGCGTCCCAGTTGGCGAAGATCAGGGCGCCGATGCCAACAATGGCGGCGATGACCCAGCCGACAGGGCCGAGGGCGATGAACCAGGCGGCGGCCATGCGGGCGGCTTGGATGAGGGCTTGGGCGCCCATCTTCACCCAGGCGCCGACCATGACGTAGGACGATGCGACGTAGGTTGCTGCGGCCTTGATCGCGCCGCCGGCTGCCATGGTCCAGGCGACTACCTGCGCCGCCGCGGAGACGCCGGCGCTGATGGCGATCTTCAGGAACAGCGGCAGCAGGAGGATCCCGACGCCGGTGGCCCAAGCCTGGATGGTGGGGAGGTTGGCCGAGAACCATTCAGAGAAGGCCTGCAGCGCGGGCAGAGCGTCGGAGGTGATCCAGCCGCCGAACTGCGTGATGGCCGGGCCGACAGTGGTGTTCAGGAAGGTAGCGAACTTCCCCACTGAGGGCATGATGTTCGCCTGGACAAAGGTGATCAGGGCGGCCTCAGCCTGGCGTTTGAACCCATCGAACCCGGCGCCCGCGTTCGAGTTCAGGTCCTCGCTCATTTTGGCCGCGGCCCCGGCAACGGAATCGAACTTGTCACCCATCGGGTCGAGGGCCCCGAGGAAGTTGGGGATCTCGGTCACGGAGAGGTCTTCGAGGGGTGTGCCGAACAAGGCAAGGGCGGCCTGCGACTGGGCGACCGGGTCCTGCATTTCCTGCAGCCCGTGGATGATGTCCCCGAACGCCGTTTTTGCGGATTCCCCGCCGGCGAGGAGCTTGGCGGACATGGCCTCCTGATCCAGGCCAAGGGCTTCGTAAGCGGCACCCGAGGCGGTGGACATGTCCGTGGCCCGGATACCGAATTCCTTCAGGGCATCACCGGTCTTATCGATGCCGTACATGCCCTTCTCGGAGGCCTGCACGAGGATGCCCATGGCTTCCTCACCCTGGATACCGATGTTGTTGAAGAAGGGCCCGTACTCGTCAATGGCGTCCAGGATGTCCTCGCGGACGTTGACAGGGACTTTCTGCATGGACGCTGCCAGCAGGTCTGCGGCGTGCGTCCCGTCTTTGGCGATCCCGGAGGTGATCATCTGCCCGGCGACCTGCGCGGCCCGGGCGACGTCTACGCCCATGACCTTGGACAGGTTCATCATGTCCGCCGTCATGGCCTGGACTTCCTCTTCCGAGGCGTCCCGCATGCCCCGCACTGAGGACATCACGGCTTCAACGGCGAGGTTTACGTCTTCCATGGACTCGCCGTAGTTCGCGGCGAACAGGGACCCGGCAGCCCTACCGGCAACCCCGGCTTGCTCCTCGGTCAGCCCGAGGCTGGCCTGGATCTTGTCATTGCCCGCCTCGATGTCGATGGCGTCCACAACACCCTTGGTCAGGGCCGCCCCGATGGCCACGGCAGCGGCCCCGGCAAGGGCTGCCCCCGCCACACCGAAGTGCTTCAGGGAGTCCTGTGCCCCGACAAGTTTCTTGTCCCACTCCGAGGCGTCGAGCCCGATGGTGCCGAAGAGTTCACCCAAATTGAGCGCCATGTCGGGGCCTCCGCTATTTAGTTGTGCTGCTTACTGGGTGGTTTGACCGGATTCATTGCCAGGCCGAGGCGGGTGGACGGGACCGCCCGCCCGTCAGGGTGGAACCCCGGGGGTTTGCCGAGGAGCCCGATGATGCGGACCTGCAGCCACCGCCAGGACCGTTCCCGGAGGATCCCGGAGCCGACGTCAACGCCGGCATCCTGCAGGTCCGCTTCGATCAGGTTCCAGTGCTTCAGGATTTCCGACCACTTGCGGCCCGGCTGCGCGTACCCTTCGGGGTAGTCGTACCAGTCGCTGAGGCCCGTTTCCGGGTCGTAGTTGCCGCGGCCGTACCGGTCCGGGTCGCCGTTCGGCGCTCCGCCCTGTTCGGCGTCGGAGCCTTTCCCTCAGCCCTCCAGAACTCGTCGGCGGTGTCGAAGTCTTGGGCGTGCCACATGAGGGCCGTCTGGCCGATGAATTTGAGGGCGTGGAACGTTGCCCCGTCCGCGAGGAGTTCGTCGTACACGGGGCCGAGGACGGTCTGGTAGAAGCCCTTCTCCTCGGCGTCGGAGACGAGTTCGATGGTTTCGGGGTCGAGTTTCTTCTCAACGGCGGCCTGCACGCCGGCGGAGATGAGGCGCTGCAGCTTCAGACCGGTTTCGGCGTCTACCGGGGGAACCTTGTAGGTCTTCCCGCGGAAGGGGACGCCGAGGATGGGGTCGAGGAAGGTGCCGAGCTGTTCGAGTGTTTCAGTCATGGGGGTGTGCTCCAAGGGGTTAGGGGTTCCAAGGTGTCCAAGGGTGGTGTGTCCGTGCCCGCCCGCCCCTTGGAAAGCGGACGGGCACGGGGTCTAGGGGAAGGCGTTACGGGATGGTGACGTCTTCGAGGGCGCCGCGGCCGGAGAGGGTGAACGCGGCGGTGGTGATGTCCGTGCGGGGGCCGCCGTTCTTCGTGAAAGACGCGTCAGCGACACCGACCTGCCCCTCGGTCGGGGTAGTGCGGTTCGTGATGCGGACGTGCACGAGGCCGTCCTCAGCGAGGCCGTTGCCGGCGGCGCGGAGGATCTCCTGGCCCGGGTCAGCGGTGAGGGATGCGCGGGGCAGCTTCACAGTGCCTTCCGCGGACCAGCCGAGGCCCGTGGCGATCTGGGAACCCCAGCCGTCCGAGTCGAACGAGGAATCGTCTTCGAGGTTCTTCTCGACCTTGGGCGGGGTGAACTCGGTCATGCCCTTGAGGATGGTCCAGGTGGTGGTTTCGGCGCCGGTGGTGTAGGGCGCTACCTCAAGCTGGTAGTCACCGACGACGCCGGGCGTGATTTCAGTGGACATTGGGTGTGCTCCTTAGTCTTCCCGGTACGTGCCGGTGCGGGTGAGTTGCAGGTAGTAGTTGTGGGAGTGCTCTTGTCGGTTGTTGCCGTCAGGGCCAAGGGGGGTCGCTGACTGCCGCCAGGCCCGGACGATGGGGATGCCGTTGAGTTCGAAGTTCGTCCGGCCGTGGAGCGCGTCGAACAGGCGGGAGGAGATGTCCTTGTCCGAGAGCCGGTCACCGGCTTTACCGCGGATCCGGAACTGGACGCCTTGGACGGAGTCCGTCCCAGTGCCGGCGTCTTCGACACCGTAGAGCGTCATGGCGATTGCCTTGTCCGGGGTGGCCGGCAGGGCATCTACCGTGATTGCGGTGTCTGTGGCCAGGTACGTGCCAGAGGTGATCCACCGGCCAACCGACTGGGAGCCGAGGTACTCACCCAAACCGATGAGGAGCTTGTACTCGAACCCGAGCGAGGCGAAGACGATGGCCATTACAGGGTCCCCGCTATCGTTTGCCGGATGATTTCCGCCGCGGTTTTCACTTCGGAGTTCATCGCGTTTTCCAGGTACTTGGCGGATCGGCCATTGTCGTGCCGAAGGGTCATGTCCTCGTGCTGCTTCACCGCATAGGGGGTGTCATAACTGACTGCGGCGGTGAAGTTGCCAGGGTCCGTGGAGACCGTCCCGGACCGTTCGAGGGTGTCCTCTTCGATCGGGACGGACTTGTTGGAGACACCGAGGATGTGTTCCGCGGCGAGGGCAACCGCCCGGTTCGCGGACCCGTTGAGGACGTCCTTCGCCTTCGGGTTGATGCTGACCTTCCATCCTTTCGGCATCAGGTCAGCACCACCTTCAAGTGGTCCGGCAGCCCGAGGGAGCCGGAGTCAGCCTGTTCGATGCGGAGTACCGTGGCGGTCCGGCCGTTGAGGTGGACGATGGACTCCGGGGTGAACTTGTCTCGCTGGGTGGTGTCCATGATCCAGAGCGTGGCCGTGGTCGATACCGTGTCACCGGTCGCGGTACGGCTCAGCCCCTGGCTGTCCTCGATGAGGCACGGGATCGGGTCCGACTCCTGGGACGTCGTGTTCCCGAAAGGCCCCTCCCCCGCATGGGTTTCGACGGTGACCGTATGGACCATGAACTCGTCAAAGTCACTCACAGCACCACCGGGCTCCCCGACAGGAGCCCCGCCTCTTCGAGGATGTAGAAGGCATCCGGCCCCAGCACCCCCGCAGCGCCCGCACGCGCCTCCGCGGTGGTCGCATAGACGCTGTAGTTGATGGATGCCCCACCGATCGACTTGGAAGCCGCCAGAGGCGCGACGCCGGCCGCACCCTTGGAAGGGTCAATCCCAAGGTCAGCCCAGTACTGCGCCTGGGCCGTGGTGGCGTCACGGAAGGCTGTTCGCAGAGCCGTGTTGGTCGGATACCCGTCAGCATCCGTGCCATACGTGGCCATCTTCGTGGACGATCGGACGAGGCCGGATGCCGATCTGAGGAGGGCCGCCGCGTTGGCCGGGACGGTGGCCGGGGTCATCCATGCGGATAGTTCAGCCTCGGTAGCGTAGACCTTCACGGCGGCCCTCCAGACGGGTTAGTTGAACAGTTCGCGGATGCCGTCGCGGCCGAGGCCGTCCAGTTCCGCTTCGGTCTTGCCCTGCGCGGTGGCGTAGGCGTGCCATTCCTCCTTGGAGGCGTTCCCTGCAGGCTTGTCAGCCTCGAAGGACTCCTGGACGGCGTGCGCCTTCTCCTCGGCGTCCTGGGTGTTGGTGTTCTCAACGTGGACGTCACCGCCCTTGACCGGCCTGACACCCTCGGATGCGTGGATCTCCGGGGAGATGACCTCGGGCCCGTGGGGGTTCGCTTCGCCGGCGTTGGTCGGTGCGAGGAAGTCCTCGGGCTTCGGGTCCACGGCGGCGTCCCGCAGGGTGGATTCCTCAGGCTCGGGTACGTTGCGGGGGTCCGGGGACTCCGGCTCCGGCGCGGTCTCCTTGGTGTCGCCGTCCACGGTGTAGCCGGCGTTACGGCAGTAGCTAATGACTGCCTGGTTGTCGGTTTCGGCCTTCCCGTCTTCGAACTGGACGCCGCCGATCTCGCCGTTGAATTCTTCGTTCGGTGCAGTGATCTTTGCCATTGTCTGGCTCCTCACGGTAGGTGCTGCCCCGGCGCGGTGGCCGGGGCAGCGGGTGACTACTGGACCTTGATGTTGCGGAACACGCCCGCAGCCTTCGAGGCCTTCAGGGCGACGGCGACCGGGCCGAGCTCCACTTCGCCGGTCTTCACAGCACCGGGGGTGGAGAAGTCCGGGAGCCACGTCTGGACGAGCTGGCCGCCGGCGGTGGATACGCCGTGGAAGCCGTCCAGGCCGAAGCGGACCGCGTACAGGGCCGAGGAACCGGCGGTCAGCGGGCCGGCGCCGTCCGGGTCAACCGTGTTGACGGGGATGACATCGGAAGCGGAACCGGCGACGAGGCCAGCGTCCTGCAGGATCGCACCGGCGTAGGAGGTCAGGGCGGTGTTGCGGGGGCCCACAACCTGGGTGGCCTGGTTGGCGAAGCGGGAAGCTGCCTTGACCAGGTTGATCAGCTTGCGGTTGCCCAGCAGGATGCCAGCTTCACCGTCGAGGGTGGACAGGAGGTCGTCAACGTCCGTGAGGATCTTGAACGCCAGGGTCTGGGACATGACGCCGGTCCAGTCGCGGGCCGTGGTGTCCTCGGTCGAGGAACCGGTGAGGGCCTTGGACAGGCCATCGAAGCCGTTGGCATCCACGGCGGTGTCACCGTTGATGACGAGGTCACCGAACTTGGCCTGGGTGGCCTTGATCTTCTGCGAGATGTTCAGGGACACAGCGCCGGAAGCGGCGGGGCCGACCTTGGCGAGGACGCGGTCCACCTGGAACGAACCACCGAGGACACCGAGGTTCACGGTCTTCTGGACCGTGGTGACTTCCTGCGGGGTGTACTCGGAGTTGATCGCACGGGTGGCGGCCGTTGCGGTCGTCAGGAGGCGCCGGTAGCCGTAGGTGAGGGTGGCGCCGCCGCCGGCCGGGTTCACGGCGTCATCGAAGGTGATGAGGTCCATGATCGGGTTGGTGCGGAATTCGTCAATGACGTTGACGTCGAGATCGGTCTGGGCGTTGTTCTTCGCCTCAGTGAGGGTGATGGGCAAGGTGTGCTCCTAAGCGGTTAGGCGCCGTAGTGTTTGGCTACGGCTCCGGCGATGGTGGTGGGTTTCGCGGGCTTTTCTCCGGACCCGCCGGTGAAGTCGCCGCCACTCGCTGCAGCCGCCTGGGTTGCTTTGAGCTTGGGGTTATCGGTGACCGCGTCCGTGATCGCCTTGGTGATGGCTTTCGTGTCGGACGGGTCGAGGTCCGCGATCTTCGCCAGGAAGTTGCGGGAGTCGAGGAGGGCATCAGCGTCGGCGCCCTGTTTGCCAGCGAGTCGGAAGACTGCCAGTTCGGTCTTGGCCTGTTTGGCGTCGGCTTCGCGCTCGGTGAGCGCCTGGGTGAGCGCCGCGGCGTCGGGCTTCTCCCCGGCTTTGGCATCGGGGTTCAGCGCGGACTGGATCGCGGCGAGGGTCTTGCTCGCCACGCGTTCGTCTCCGGCTTCCTTGCGGAGGTCGGTGATGATCTTCTGCACGCCAGCGGGGAGAGATTCAACCTTGCCGTCCCAGTCGGCGGCCTTCGCCTCGGTGGTTTCTGCGGCCTTGGTTTCCGTCGCTGCGGTTCCGGTGCCCTGTGCCTGCTGCTCGGCGGTCGTGGCTTCGCTGGTGGCCTCTGCTGCTGCTTCTGACATGGTGCCCTCCAAGTGGCATAGAAAAAGGGAGCCACCGTGTGGTGACTCCCTTTCGTGGGTGTGTGGTTAGCGGACCTTCAGCGACGTCCTGTAGCTGAGGTTCTTGCGGTCGTTCTCTTCTCGCCAGGCGGCGAACTCGGATGTCTTGTCCCGCAGCTTGGCCCGGACCTGTGCGGCGTTATTCCCGCCGAACTCCTTGGCGATGGCGTCCTGCCGCTTCAGCTCCCGAATGCGCCGCTCAAAGGCCCTTTGCTGCTGCCGGAGCGCGTCACCCTCGGGGTCTGCGGTGTCCGTTTGCGGGCCGTTGGTGATGCCGGGCAGGTAGATGCTGTGGGAGTGTCGGCAGTTGGGGTGGTAGAGGCCTTTGCCTTTCGCCTCGGCCAGGGAGGCGACCACCGTTTTCCCGTCCCTGAGGCGTCCTGTTGTTCGTCCGGAGAGGGAAAGGACTTTCCCCTCGAACGGGCGGCAGATGGAGCATTCTTCGGGCGCGTTGGACACGATGACGGTGTCCACGCCAAGTTCCTGGATCCGGTCCGTGTGGCCCTGCAGCATGGCCTGCGCTGCCGAGGTGCGGGCGGCCATCTCCCCGTACGAAACGAGGTTCCAGTTCCGTCCGGCAGCGTCCCGGAACCCGTTCACACCGGCTTTGCCGAGGCGTTCGAGGATCATCCCGGCAGCTTCCCGCCGTGTGATCACGCCCAGTGCTGTCTGCCCGGCGACTTGCTGCACCACTTGGGTGTAGATGTCCGTCGCGGCCCGGCTGATCTGGAAGGACATGGGCCGCATCCGGTCCATTGCCTCGGTGACGATGGCGGACACGGCGCCGGTGGGCTGCACCTCAGCGAAGGCCCCATGCTTCAGGCCCGCCTTGGTGAGTTCCCCGCCCGCCGTCGCTATGCCCCGGTTGTAGGCCAGGCCCACAGCCTCATCCAGGGCCCCGGGGAGGCCGGCGAGGAGGCGGGCGATGATCCTGTCCGTCTGGGCGCGGAGGGCTTGGATGTTACGGAGCTTCCGTTCCACCCAATCGGGCGTGTCTTCACCGTCTGACAGTGCCTTGGCGATCTTCTGGAGGAGGAGGGTTTCAGCTTCTGCGAACTGTTCCCTCAGGCCCTTCGCCAGGGTCGTGGCATCATCCGGGCGGATCGCCATGGCTGCATCCTACTCTGTGGTGGGGAATGTCCCGCCGAGCCCCTGGCCGTCCGTGCCGAACGTTTCCGGGTCTTCGAGGGCGCCGAGGTTGAAGTCCGCACGAATGCGGTCCACTTCCTCGTCCACGGCCGACTGGTCCCAGTCCGGGTTCCTCCGCTTCACCCGCGCCTCGATGGACGCGGACTGGCTGGTGTAGTCGAGCTGGTTCTGGCGGGCCACAGCCTCAGCGTCTTCCGCTACACCATCCGTGAACTCCACCCGCACGGGGAACGGGGTGACGCCGGTATTGAAGATTTCAGCGTCCACGGCGAGGGCCTTGGTGAGTATGCGTTCCATGGCCGGTTTGAGGCCGAGGATCTTCCGCTTCCTCGTGGTGTAGGAGGTCTGGGCCTTGGCCGCGACCTCGGTGGCCGTGACCGCGGACCCGGAGGAGTCCTGCATCCCGAACGTCGCCGGCGAGTACCCGGCGGCGGTCAGGATAATCCGGCGGAAGTGGTCAATGGCCAGCAGGAAGTCCTGCGTGCGGATCTCGAACTGGACCTTCTCAATCGCCATCTTCGAGTCACCCATGGAGGACGGCGCCGCCTTCACCGGGGTGAAGATCGACTGGTCCAGATCGAACCCTGCACCCTTGCCGGCGCCGAGGTCCTGCAGCATGGATTCGCCCACGATGAGGCGGCCCTTGCCAAGGCGGATGTCCCGCAACCAGCTGGAGTAGAGCTCGTCCAGGGCGTCGAGTTTCTGCTCGATCCCTTCGAGGTCGGACCGGCCGAGGTGCGCACCGATGGGGTCATTCCTCCACAGGGCGGAGGGGGTGACGTTCGGGGCGTATTCGACGGCAAGGCCGGGGGTGAGGGTGGAGAGCGTGTCCCCGTTGAGGAGCTGTTCGACGTTCCCGGGCGCGGCAAGCCACTCGGTAGCAGGGTCCGTGTCGAACGGTGCCCGCTGGCCGAGGTTGTCCGCGGTGCCGACGTAGAGGCCATGGGAGACCATGCCAATACCGAAGCTGTCTTTCCAGTGGTGCTCCAGGTGGCGGGTGAACTGCTGGCCGTCCGTCTTCACCGTCCGCCAGAACGTGACGGTGTGGAGGCGGCCCCACCGGAACGTGGGCCATGCCATGTCCGCGTCCACCTTGGAGAGGAAGACGTGGTCAGCGGTGGCCTTATCCCAAGTAGCGCGGAGGTACACACCACCGAGGGCTGCGCTGATCTCCGCGGCCGAGACAATGGTCTGTTCGAACTCTGGCCCGGTGATGAGGTCCAGGCGCTCTTGGGCGGCCGTGACCTTGTCCTCGGAGGTTTCCTCGGCGGCGTCGATGACCGATGCGGCGGGCTCGGAGAAGAGGAGGTTCGCGCTGGTCCGGCAGATCTCCTGCGCCAGGCTGATGTGGATGCTCGCCATGTCCGGGGACGCGGTGGACTTCGCACCGACGAACCATGTGCGGATCCGCTGCAGCAGGCCGGGCCGGCTGGCTGCTTGGGCGTAGATAGTTGAGAGGGTCGCGGTCTCGTTTGAGTACCAGGCGCCGTAGGTCCGGAGGACGGGCAGGACGTTGGCGAGTTCCTTGGGCGGCCATGCGATGCCGTTGTCTGGCAGTGCCACTATGGCCTCCTAAGGGCTGTTGTGGTTTTTACTTCGGGGCCGGCGTCTTGCCTTCGAGGATGTACTCCTCAAAGACCTTGGCGAGGTCGATGACTTCGCGGAACTTGTATCCATCGCCGCTTTCAATGGCGAGTTCCAGTGACCGCTGCCGAACGGCGACAAGGTCCTTGACGGTTATGTGGACGTCTAGTGTTGCTTTGCCGATGGCTGCCATGTAGTTCTCCAAGGGTTGGTGTTGCAGGTTAGGCGGCGAGGTCCACGAGGGAACGCCAGTTCGTTTCAGTAGTCGTGATGGCATACCGGAATGCGTCGATGGAGTGGTCAGCTACCTTGATGGGCTGATCCTCGCCCTTCTCGGTCGCTTTTTTGTCCCATGAATAGCCCGGCATCTCGTTGATGAGGCCTTGGCAGCGGTCCGATACCTTGAGCTTCCCGGCGGTGAGTAGGGATGCCACGGTGCGGATGCCGTAGAGGACGTTGTTGTCGCCGTTGATGACGTTGTTGATGCCGTCAGCGGCGAGTTGGACTTTGAAGGACGCGGCGGCAGGGTCAACGATCACCCACTCCGGGACGATTCCTTCGTCCTTGAGCGTGCCGAATATCCAGGACTTGATGGACGCTGAGAGCTGCCCGTCCGTGAGGCGGATCTGGGCTTGGCGGGAGTCGTACCGCCATTCATCGATGGCGTAGAGGATGCCGTCTTCCCCGAGGCCGAGGACGATCATGGATGTTGCGTTGGTTGTTCCGTAGTCCACGCCGGCGCCGAGGATGCGCCGCATGCGCGGTAGTTCCTCGTGCTTGACCACGTGGGTTTCGGGGTTCCATGAGTCGAACACTGCCCCGTCAGCGGCCACCCATTCAGCGAGGATGTAACGCCGGTAGAAGAGGCCACTGTAGGACTTCTTCTGCCGCTCCACGTAGGCCGGGTCAAGGGTCTTGTTGTCGTCCATGAGGAACGTGTACCGGTGGAGGTCTTTGGCGTCCGGGCCGGTGTTCCGGTGGAACTTGCCTGCCCCGTCAATCCAGAAGCGGGCCTTATCGAGCCAATCCACTTTGAGCCAGTGATTCGGGCCGCCAGGGTTGGACGTGAACCAGAACTTCGCCCCGGGCACTGAGAGACGGGTGTAGAGCATGGTGAAGAACGATTCCGGGATGGTCTCGGCTTCGTCCAGGTAAGCGCCAGCGAGGGTGAGGCCCTGGATCTTGGTCCTTGCCTGCTCGTTGTTCGCGCCGTAGATGTGCACTTCGCGGCCAAGGATGATTGCGGTTCCGGTGCCGTAGTTGACCTTGACACGTTCCTTGCCCAGCATCTCCTGCAGTGGCAGCAGCAGGTTGTTGATGATGGTCCGCTCTGTGCGCCCACACATGGCAAGGGCACCGGCCGGGCCGGTGCGGATGTAGCGGAGCCAGTCGATGAGGCTGGTGATGGTCTTCCCGGAGCGGACCGCGCCTTCGTACGCCTCTATGGAGGGTGAGGGGTTGGCGAGGGCTAGGAGGGACTTTCCGGAGAGTGGCTTGGCGTCGATGCTGCACCTCCGGAGTTTGGTAGTGGGGCGCTGGTCATGTATTCCAGCCACTTATCTACGGCGGCCGTGCCGGACGTGTCAGTGTCGGTCTTCTCCAGCAGGAGTGCTTTGTCCAGGAATACGGCGATGGACGTGGCAAGGTTCCGGTGGTCTCCTGGCGGGATGAAGTCCAAGTCACGGGGGGTTTGCATACCCGGGCCTGTTGGGACGAGGGTGGCGAAGGAGCTGGCTTCGAGCCTCGTGAGGATGTCTTCGGCCTGCTTGTAGAGGCGGCCGATGATGTTGGCCCGCCGGGCTTTGTTGTCGGCCTGTTTTGCTTCGGTGGCCGCCTTGACTTGCTCTCCCCTGGCGAAGCTTTTGCCGGCCTCCTGGACGACTTTGGAGACCCATGCGGTGGAGTAGCCGGTTTCGCGGGCTATGTCGTTGCGGGTGGTGCCTTGAGCGTGGAGTTTGAGGACGGTGTCTCGGTCTGCTTGTGTGCGTTTCGGGTTGGGCACAAGAGGTTAGTCACCGCCTTCGGCTTCCTTGACCAGCCATTCGGGCAGCGGGTCGAGGTCTGTGGAGCCGCCCGCGAGGTCATGGGTGCAATCCTGCAGGAACTCGATGCGGCTTTTGTTGACGAAACTGTGGCAGCGCTTGGCTCCGGGCTGGCTGCCGTAGAGCACCAGCACGGAAGGCGCGATGGTGAGGAGCCCGTTGTCCGTGCGGACGTCCCAACTGTCGCTTACTTGGTGCATGTCGTCGCAGCCGGGGCACCAGAACTGGGTGAGGTTGCCGCGTTGCTGGAATAGCGTCATGCGGAAACCTCCGAGGTGCGTTTGTTTGGATGGGTGGAGTGCTACACGGCTCGTCCGCGGTGTCGGTTGTTGCCCGGCGGCTTTCGCACTCAGTGGGGCTGGCAGGTGTCGAACCTGCAACGGCGTATGGGGGTCGCCGTCATCCACATCAGCCTCTCCCGCCGTTCATGTCCGGCGGGCTATTCAGTTGTGCCTTCCGCCTCAGCCCTTGGCTTTTCGGTGGGGAAGAGTAGGTGGTGGCGGGCCCGTGCGGGTCAACGCTCAAGGCTGGATAGGCCGAGCTCACCGCGTGGAGATCCGTTGCAGCAGACACCCGCCACCACATCCATGCCTACCCGTCATCTGGGTAGAAACCAAAATGGCTTTGGAGACAGTACTCCGAAGCCATGACCCATGTTACGGGACTTTAGGCACTGACACAAGGCGACACGCGCACCATCAGACGGCAACCAGGGTGCGAGAAAGCCACTGAACCTCGTCACCATGCCACTCCGCACCGCAGGCTGAGCATGCAGCGTCCCACTTTGAGGGGTGCATCATTTCCTCGTCCTCGTCCCAGCAGTTCAGGGTGAGCGCCGGCACCCGCTCCTGGCCGTGGTACTTCACCCCGCAGGCTGGGCAGGGGCTGTGGAGCTTCCGGCGTGGCTTCTTCGGGTTGAGGAGGCCGAGGATCTCATCTATCCACCCAGTGGCGACGTCGTAGAGGTACAGGTCCCAGTCTTCGGGGAGTTCGGTGAACGGGGGTGAGATGAGGTCCCAGAGGAGGTTCTCTAGGCGGCCGACGTAGACGAAGCCGCGGAGGAGTCGCCATTCGTTGCGGGCCTGGGTTTCGATTTTGCAGAAGAGGTCGATGGCGGTGGGGTCGATGGGGATGGGTTTTCCGCTGTCACTGCTGCCGGAGCGGCCGCCGTCGCTGCCGGGTGTTGATGCGTTGCGGAGCCTGGTCAGCAAGGGTGGGTGGATTTCGCCGTCGCTGATGTGGGTGGCGATGAGTTGGTGGACGTGTACGGCGAAGCGGCCCAAGTGGTTTCCCCCTAGATGAGTCTGGCTGGTGGTTGTTATGGGGTTGGTGAGACGTTTGTGGTTGTTTCTTCAGCATCAACCGTTTCCCGTTCCCGGGCGCGGATCTCCCGCTCAATATGCTCCTGCAGCGTGCACATCAGAGCCTCCTCACGTTCCAGATAATTTCGTCATTGGTAACTGCGATCAGGCCGCAGTTGCTGCACTTCCACTTGATGAACTGCTCCGGGCGCCTGTCCTTTCGCCCCATGGCGAGGTGCCGGGTGCATAGCAGGATCGGCCTCCCTACGTGACAGTCGTGGGCGAGAGCTGACCATTCGGCCGCGTTCGGACAGGTGGGCTCGTCCTCCCGGCCCTCAGACATATCCCAGACCCGCCCAACATCGCAGGGTGTCTCTATCGCTTCGAGGGTGGATAGTCCAGCGTCCGGGACGGTTTCCACTGTCATGCTGTTGCTTCTTCCTTGTGGGTGCAGGTGGCCGAGGTGGCGAGGCCTTTGAGTTTGCCGAAGTCGATGCGTCCGGCGCCCCATTGGAGTTCCAGTTCGAACGCGAGTTTCATGAGTGCTTCTTGGGCTTCACACACTGGGTAGGTTCCTTCGCCGCCGTGCTGGTTCGGTAATCGGGGCCACGCACAGACCGGCTCACGAGGTGGCCAGGATTGCTTTAGCGTGCGCCTTGAGCCAGTGGGACATTGCTTCCTGGAATCCGAGTCCTTCCGGGAGATGTCCATTCCAGTAGTCGAGCGGGTCGTTTGTGAGGATGTTCGCCGCCGCGTCCCGGAGTGCTTCGGCTTTGGCTTCTTTGACCGGCCCGAACCCCGCAGCAGACAGGGCGGCGGCCTGATGGGACTGCGTATGGGCCGTCATGCTGGACCAGCCACAGGAGCACTTGTGGGCGTATTCGTCGGTGTGGTCCTGGTGCAGGAGAAGGACCGCTACCATGTCGCTCATGTTGTCTCCTTGTTGGTTTCCCATTCGCGGCGGGTGCGGTGGTTGGTGAGTGGCGGGACGGGTGCCAGGTAATCGAATACCGCCCCGCTCGTTTCGGCTTGGTTCGTTAGTAACTCGTACCGGGCCGTCCTGGTCGCTGCCTCCGTGGCCTCGGCTTGCAGTTCCGCGGCGGTCATAATAGGACTCCTTCGTTGACAGCCTTGGCCATCCCTCCAGTGCCGGGGTAGAGGTCCGTGATGGAGTCGCCCTCCTGATAGCCCATGAGGTCAAGCACCCATCGGTTGAACTTATGAGGCTTGGCCCCGGTGAATCCGCGCTTGAGCGTGATCGGTTCGGCCAGATGGTCCCGGCCTATCGGGTCGTTCTCTCGGCGGGGGAGTGCGCGGCGGAACAGCACCGGCTCCCAGGTGTAAGCGATGGCAACGTTGCGCTTGAATGCTGCGAACGGCTTGACCCATGACGCCACACGGACGCCTTCGAGTTCGAGGACGGGTGCGAGCCAACCAAGATCCCGTGCGGTACAGCTGTACGCCCATCCGTCATAGTCCCTATCCAGTGAGGCCAGCAGGTCCAAGTGGGTTTGCTTCTCGTCCCAGATGTGGGCTTCCGGGTGATCGTAGAAGTGCGAACATCCGAGGTATGGCGGGTCCGCATATGCGAACTTACGCGGGGTATCTTCAAGCACTTGGGACTCCGTTCTCTGCCCACTCCAACTGGAACTTCAACAGGTCGTCCGGGCATGGGGCGTTGTACCAGAAGCCATCAGCCGCGATATGCCCGCAGCCGTCACAGGTTCCGCCGCAATCGTCGGCGTGCCACGTCTCGCTCATTTGGTGGCCTCCGGTTCGTGCAGGACCGTCGCGGGAAGTGGGATCAGATCCGATGCTGACATGCCGTGAGGTCCATCGATCCACCAGACCTTGCCATCCTGACGCTTGACCGCACGAGTTGGATCACCGTTGGCCTCGCGGATGATAGCCCCATCCGGCAGTGCGTCGAGTTCTTCCACGGTCGTCACCGTCCGGGGCTTCCGGAAACCAGCAGCGAGGACCGCGGCGGCTACTATCTTGAGGCTGATCTCGCCGTCCAGCGTTGCGTCAAGGTCGCTGGTGCCGTAACTGGCATAGCCATCGTCGCTCATGTGGTCGATAAGCGCGTTGCCAATCGTCCGCGCCAGTTCGTCGCGTTCGCTCATTTGGTGTTCTCCTGGGGTTTGGTGGCCGGGCGGGTCATCCTCGCACCGTGCATTTGCTCTTGTGGCGGTCTATCCGGATGCATCCGGGGGTTGCTTTGCAGGGGTCGCAGTACCAGCAGCGTTCATCGGGTAGGCATCCGCACTTGGCCGGGCGGGGGCGGACGGGCTGGTGGACTTGGAGGGTGCCGAACCACTCGACACGGGCCGTCATGATGCGGCCTCGATAGGTTCCGTGCAGTCGGGGCATTCGCTTTCCTTGCCCTCGATCCGGTGCACCCTGAGCCAAGTCCGGCCCTCGACAGGCTCGTCATGGTCGTGGTGGTCCGGTTCCGGTCCGCAGGGATAAGGCTTGATGAGTTCGGGCCGGACGCCGTAATGGACTGCTCGCTCATAGATCCATTCCCCGGACTCATCCATCCGGGATTCGGCCCACGCCCACGCTTCCTGTCCCGTGAGCCCCTGATGCATGGCGTCTGCCATGAGTGCGATATGCCGTGTATCGAGCAACTGGGCGGTGCGGGCTCCGGTCAGTTGTCCGCCGCCGTTGAACCAGTTGGTGCCTTGCACGTCGAAACCGATGGCCCGGGCATACAGGTACGGGATCTCGACTTCAAGGGGACGAACTTCCCATTCGTTACCGTGCGGGTAGAGCTCGTGGGCGTATCGGCGCTTGGTTCGGCGTTCGGTGATCATGCTGTTCTCGTTTCGGGGGCGTGAAGGATGGTGGCGAGGAGTGCCGGGTCAAGGCGGCGGAGCTTCCCAATCAGGTGCGTGTCACAGGGTGGGAGACCAAAGGTTTCCGTGCGTTCGGGCTGGACTGGCGGGTTCACGCTGCCGCCTCGAACCTGGGCGCTGCGATGATGTTGCGGCGGCACTCGGCCCGTTCAAAGTCCGTCAGGCTGAACCACTGAGTCAGGTTCATGTCCCATGCGTGGGCGGTGCGGATGTCTTCCCGGGTGATCTGCTGGACGTGGCATACCGGCCGACGACGGCGGAACCACGAGACGCCCCTCATGCCCGGACCTCCAGGATGTTCGAGACGGGAACCCGGTAGTCTCCGAAGTCGCCCACGACGGTGACGGACTTAGCGTTGACCCGGACGACACGGTCCCAGCCGTAGTGAGTGCGGACGGCGCGGGCTGCCTTGAGCTCTTCCGGGCTGAACGGGACCGCCTTGTTGCGCTCAGCGTAAGCGGCTGACCTTTCGGCCTGCTCTGCGTCCTGGAGTTCCTTGACCTTCGCAATGGCGGCATCAACGCTGCGCTCTGTTGCGGCTGCCCGTGCCCGGTATGCGGTGCGGGTGTCTTTCTTCATTGTGTTTCCCCCCTCGGGATTCGGCCATCCCTGGCCTGGTGTCTGCTGCTCCACCAAGTCTACCGCCTATCGGTACGTAGACCAAGCACTGTCAGTGCCTAAACCGGATAAATCTTCACCACCAACGCCGCCGGACCAACACCACCATGACGCATATCCGGACCCACCACATGCACCCAGTCATCATCCGACAACAACCCCGCATCCACGATCCCATCCAGCACAGCCTTCGCAGTCGGGTACAAGTTCCCCGGGTCATACCGGCCACGCCTCGGCTTCCACACCTCAGCCACCACCCGCACCGGCCCAACACACGGCTCCCAGCAACCAGGCACCCGCTCACGAGCAGCAGCACGCCACGCCGCCGTCAACTTCGCAACCTGCATCCGATGCACCCGCTGATTCGAATTGATCCACCCAGCCGGCGCCAGAACCTCCAACTGCTTGAACCCATATGCGCGTTCTTGGCCTTGTCCGGTAGCACGCTCAGTGCCGTTCTCAGGCACTGTTAGTGCGTCCTGTGGGCATGGAGACGTCCGGGGGTGTTTGAGGCGCTTAGAGCCAGCGTGGTGGCTCTGTGGCGGGCCGTGTCTACGGCGTCGAGCCATGCGTCTAGGCAGGTTCCCATGTAGGCGATGGCTTCGGAGTGTTGGATGTTGACGGCGTTGAGGTTGTTTTGGGCTTGTTGGACGCCTTGGCCGGTGGTGAGGGCTGCGCGGTATTCGGCGTTGGCTCGGGCTACTCGGTGGTCCCATGCGTCTTTGATGGCGAGGGCTTCGTCGTAGCGGGCTTTGAGGGTGTCGGTTTCCCGGCGGGTGATGGTGGTGGTCATGCTGCTTCGTCCTGTTCGTCGTTCTTGGTCCAGAGTGCTTTGGCTTCGTCCTTGGTGAGCTTGCGCCCGTATCGCCAGTAGCCTCTGTCGTCTTGCCAGTGGCCGTAGCGGGTTTTCCCGGTGTCGGGGTCGATGCTCTCGTATGGCTGGGTTTCGCAGCGGCGTGTCTGGTCGGTGTGTGAACCAACGCGGTGGGCTTCGAATGAGGCGAGGCCGATGAATGTTTCGCAGCATCCGGAGCAGTGGCCGGAGCCGTCGCCGCCGGGGAAGGTCTTCCCGCACTTGGGGTGGGTTGCTTTCATGGTGTGTCTTCGCTTTCTGGGTTGTGGTGTTTGCCGATGTGGGTTTCGGGGCGGATGCCGGCTTTCACGTCTCCCCAGCAGGCCCTGCAGTTGGCGGCCTCGAATGTCGGATGGTCGGCACAGGGTGTCCAGGTGCGTGGGGCTTGCCAGTCCTCCGGGGCTGTCGCCGCCCAATGCTTCCCGTCCTGCGGGTAAAAGTTCGGGGTCCGCTTCGCCCAACCACCCTTCGGATCCAGCTGGGTGGCGTAGTGGGCGAGGGCCCGGACGCAATGCCCGAAGTCCCTACCCGGGAACCCGTCACCCTCGTTCGCTTCCTTGAGGACCAGTCCGGGCTTGTTCGGGATCCAGTCGGGGCGGGTGTTCGTCATGATGGCGGTGAGCCTCGCGCCTTCCTGGTCCGTGAGCTTGTACATGGCTTTCTCCTTGATCAAAATTTGAATCGTCGTGCGTCCCGGCGGCCTTATCACCTAAGTGACGATCGACGATTTTCTTTACCCCAAGGTCTTTAAAACTGGAGTGGCACCTGGGTGAGTTAAGTACTTGGTCTTGGTCTTGGTCTTGGGCACTTGTGCCACCGCCGTTCTACGAGCGTTCGGAACGGTGACGGAACGGCGTTCTTCATCCGTTCTTGCCGTGTTCTTCCTGCCACTTTCGTTTGCGGTCCGCGGCTTTCTTTTTGTCGATCAGGACCTGTTCCTTCGTGCGCTGGTACTCGGCCCATGCCCGGAACTGCCAGCCGTCCTCGGTGACGTCCCAGAAACCGGCCTTCACCAGCTTCCCGGCGAGGGTCTTGCCGCGGGGCCAGGAGTCCACGAACCATTCCGGCACAGCCCCGTCCGTGAGGTAGTCCGTGCAGTACGTCCCCGCGAGGGTCCACAGTCCTATCGCTTCGAGCCCCGCCGCCCTTGACTTCGGGTGCGAATGCATCTTGTCATCCGCGTTAAACCACGCTATTGGACCCACCTGCTTTCGCCTTGAGCTTGGCCCGGTACTTGGCCTTAGCGGTCCGGTTGAGTGCCCGCCGGCGTTCAGTCGCTTCGTCGCCTCTGGGGTGCGCACGCATGATGTTCTGCCCGTTCGTTAGCTCCCGAAGGTGCTCAAGGTTGACGCATGCCTTGTTGTCGCAGGCATGATCCAGGACCTTCTCCGGGTCGGGCCACGCGCCGTGCTCGAAGTACCAGGCCACGCGGTGGGCGAGCTGCGTCCGGCCGTCGAGCCGGAAGACCCCATATCCCCGGTTGTTCGTGGCTCCCGTCCATGCCCAGCACCCTGGTCCGGGCTGAACCTTGGAGCTAAAGCGTTGCTCGGGAGATTGGGGGATGAGTTTTTCCAGCCGGCCTGATCTGGCCTCCCGGGCGCGGTGCATATCGCACATGTCACGGGACGCTATGACCTTTCCGCAGTCGGTGACCGAGCATGTCTTGTCGTCTTTCATTGCCATTTTTCCTCTACTTGTCTGGTCCAGTGATGGCCACCAAATTCGCATTCGTAGAACCGGCACACCTCCAGCAGCGCCCCGGGTCCCGCTATTTCCCTGCGTAGCCGTCTGGCTTCGTCCCGTGGTGGGGAGTAGGCCTTCCCGCATTGGCAGGTGAAAAAGTGCGGTTTTCGGTGCTGGACCCGGTACGCCTGCTTCGTGCTCACACCGCTTCTCCGAGGTCTGCGGCGGCGCAGTGGCACTCGTGGCACATGGTTAGGCCGGCGGAGCAGACAGCCTCATTGTGGTCGGCAGGCTGGACGATGGCTCCGATCTCCTGACCTACGGGGCAGATCATGTAGTGCTTCGCCCAGTACGTCTTGTCTTCGGTTTCCTCTTCAAACGTCTTGCAGTACATCTGCTGTGGAGCCGTGAGGGATCTGATGGCCTGGTCAATCGACGTGTGCAGTTCACAGTCCCAGTCAATTTCCTTGGTTACTCGGTCAACTACGACGTATCCGATGGGTGCTTGCAGTTCCTGGTTCATGCTGTTTCCTTCCAAGGGGGTGGGCGGGGCTCCCACGCTCTGGTGGGAGCCCCGGGTGTGTTCCTGCACGGGCCCGGTTCTGCAGGCGCTGACAGAGGGTTCTACTTGGTGCAGCCGGCGCACTCTTCGGTACGGTTCAGCGGCTTGTCGCACGAGCTGCAGAGGATGACGTCCGGCCGCCGGCGGGGGATGTTCATGGCCGGCTTGGGTGGTTTGAGGGCGATGCTCTTCACGAGGCGGCCTCCAGCCCGGCCCCGGGAACGGCCTTCCCGAGGATGTGTTCCTCGATCTCGCCCACGTTGTAGCCGGACCAGTGGTGATCTCCTTCTGGCCTGGAGACGTAAAAGACCGGCGCCTGCGCGTAGCCAAGGGACTTGATGAAGGCCAGCGCGGTCTCGTCTTGGGTGACGTCCACGAGCGTGTAGTCGCGGCCCTCGATGAGGCCTTCCTTTTTGAATTTGCGCTTCGTGGCATCGCACTGGACGCATCCGAAAGGCTTGGTATAGACGGTGACTGCTACGCCGTCGCGGGCTTCGATGCGGGGTGTGAGGTCGGTGATGGTCAAGATGGGTTCCTTTCAGGGGTGGGGTGGTTAGAACGGGGGCTCGGAGTCGTGGCCGCCGAAGCCGCCGGCGGTTGCGGTCGAGTTGTTGGCCCACTGGTCTTCCTGCTGCTGGTTACCGCCCCAGTTACCGGAGGACGCCTGGTAGTTACCGCCGCCGTTCCCGCTCCGCTGAGTCCGGTTGACCTTGGCATTCGCATACCTGAGGGAGGGCCCGATCTCGTCTACCTCGAACTCGATAACGGTCCGCTTCTCGCCCTCCTTGGTCTCGTAGGAGCGGGACTTCAGCCGGCCCTGAGCGATGACGCGCATGCCCTTCGTCAGGGACTCGGCCACGTTCTCCGCCGGTTCCTTCCAGACGGCCGCCCGGAGGAAGAGGGCCTCCCCGTCCTTCCACTCGTTGCTCTGCCGGTCAAAGGTCCGGGGGGTGGATGCGATGGTGAAGTTCGCCACCGCGGCGCCGCTCGGAGTGAATCTCAGCTCCGGATCCTGGACAAGGTTCCCGATGATCGTGATTGTGGTTTCGCCAGCCATGGCTAGGCCGCCTTTCGTAGGGGTTGGTGGTGCATGTCGAGGTAGTTGCCGGCGTCGTCCAGGAAGACGAACAGGCCGAGCTTGGGGATGTAGACGGGGAGGGTGTCGATCTCGTGGTCCGTGCGGAGCTTCCAGCCGTTCTTCCGGGCCTGGGCTGCGAGGTCCGGGAGGGTCTCGACTTGGAAGTTCCACTCGGAACAGACGAGGAGGCCGTTCGCTACCCGGTTGCGGGACTTCACTCCCCCGACCCCGCGGCCCTTCCGGTGGTGGTGGACAAGTTCCCCGGCGCATCCGGTGGCGCCGTGGATGACGCATCCGAGGTCACGGGCGCTGATCAGGATCTTCTGCGCCTTCGTGAAGCCGTTCACTTGATGACTCCCGAACCGAATGGGCTGAAGTACTGGTTGGAGTTCCGCCGGTCAATCACGGTCTGGACCTCCGCATACAGGAATGCCTTCCGGAAAGTCCCGCAGTTCATGCACCGATTGAAGAGGCTGCACCAGAGGCCGCCGCGCCCAGTGCAATGGGGCTCGTGCGCCCACCATGCTCCGGCAGATGACTTCCGTACTTTCCAGCGGATCATGCTGCCCCCTGCTGCCCGGCCGGCTGAGCCGCCCACTCGCTCTTGATGGCCGAGTTCAGGGACCGGCCGATGTCGAGCCGGTCCCGGAGGACCCGGATGGACTCCCGGGCCGCCCGGAGCTTCTGATCCGCGATCTCGGCATCCAGCTTGTAGGCCGCCGCGTCGATGATGGACTGATGCTTCCGAACATCCATCGGACCCTCAGCCGTGAGGAACGCCCGGGACAGGGTGATCTCGTACCGTGACCGGAGCCGGACGGCCTCCTCGTCCAGGCGGCTGATCTCGCCTTGCTTGGCGTCCAACTCCCGGCCCAGACGGGCCAGGAGGAGGACGACATCGTTAGCGGTTGGTGTGGTCACGCTGCTGCCCGGTGCTCCGCGGCTTCGATCTGCGGGAGCGCGGAACCGGCGGCCAAGTCGTTGAGGAGGCCGCGGCGGTACGCGGTGGCGATCTTCTCCCGGCCGTCCTTGGCGTACGTGATGGTGAACGAGGACGGAGCCTTGCCCGGCACGCGGCGAACCCCGGGGATGGCCTCACCGGTGGTGACGTCGATGAGTTCGCCGTCGTCTCCCTCGATCGCGTTCTTGATCTTGTCCGCCAGCCATGAGGGGCTGATCTTCTTGATGACGCGCTTCTTCGTGGCGGGGATGACCTCTTCCACGATTCCGTCCTGCGCTTCGGCCCACTCGAACAGGGCGGCTTCGTCCACGGTCTGGTCCGAGGGCTTCCCCTCGGGAAGGGTGATGTTGCCGACGCGGGTACCGTCCGGGAGGACCACGGCGAAGGACTTAGTCCCTTCCTCGTTGTACTTCTCGAGAAGCTGTTCGAGGTGCTGGCCACGGGCGTCCTTCATGAAGTCGGCCAGGGCGTCAGCGAAGGTCTTGATGAGGGCGATGCGGAGGTTCTCGGTCTTGATGCTCACTGCTGTCTCCTATGCGGTTCGGGCGGCCAGGGCGGTGCCGGCGGCCGTGATGTTGTCGATTACGGTCTGGTCTGCGTTCATCCCTCGGGCCTTGGCAAGAAGGTCCAGAAGCATTTCGCGGTTGTTCTTGGCCTTCTCCAGAAGCTCTTCCCACTTAGGCGGCTCGTGGCGGTACTGGCTGAGGCTGGTCACTGCTGCATCAGACACCGTCGCGGCAGCTCGGTCGGCGTTCTTGCCCTGTTCCTCAGAGGCGTCATGCAGGTCGCCTTTGTGCCAGAGGTCCAGCGCAGCTCCGAAACGCATACCCGCGTTTCGGAGGGCGTCACCGATGGCTTCCTTGACGGCGTTCGCCCCGTTCTTGCCCTGAGCATCGCCGTAGCCAAGTCGTTCCACACCGCAGATCCGGAGTTTGATCCAGAGGCCGCCGAAGTTATCGAACTTCGGGAGTCCGTCTTGGCTGATGGCCAAAGGTTCCCAAGACCATTCCGGATCCACTTCGAGGAGCCGGTCTGTCAGCGCTGCGTGCCCGACGTAGTCCAGGTGCATGGCCGGTAGGCCGTGGTATCCGCCGCATTCCCGGCATTCACCTTTACGGGCGTCCTTCGTGTACGGCTTGGGGAGCTTGTTAATTTGGTGCGGCTCGAATGGTTCGCGCAGCCGAGCGAGGCCGGTGGTCTTCGTCGTCATCGGGTCTTCCTTTGGTCTATGTCGTCGCACTGGCAGTTGGTGCAGGAATGTTGGCCGCAGTTGGTGCACACGGCCTGGCCGCGGCAGTAGCAGTCGGTCATGGCTGGTCGCAGATACCGTCAGGGCATGCGCCGGGCCGGTGGGCGAGATGCGCGTCGGCGCGGTCCGCCCGGATCGCCCACGGAATCGCCACGCCGAACCCGACGAAGAGGACGAGGCACATAAGGAATGAGGCGGTGATCATGCCGCGAGCTCCATGGTCGGGATGAAGACTTCCCGCCCGCTGAACGGGAACGTGCTGATGACGTCGCGGACAGCGGTGAGGAGGTCCCCCTCGAACCGCTCGATCAGGTCCGCCGGGTCGTTCGCGTCGAGGTCCATGTGGGTGCCGTTCTCCACCTTGCGGAGATCATCGAGGGCCTGCAGCGCGGCGGCCACGTAGTTCGGTTCGGGCTTGATGCCGAGGAGGGCGGACACGTCGTAGGCCAGGGCTTCTTCGTCCTGCCACTCGTTGGGGTACCGCTCGGAGTAGTTGACGATGGTTGCCCGGGCGGCGGTCTCGGCCTGCCGCTTCGTGAAGTGGTACGTGTACATCGGGTATCCTTCCGGTAGATGAGCTTCTTGCTTGTTGATGGGTCCCGCGATTGCTTTGGTCGGCTGCGGGGCCCTTTTCTATTGGGCGAAGACGGGGAGGTTGCGGAGCTGCTTGTTCCGCTTCCGTTTGTCTTCCTTGCTGATGCTGGTTGGGGTTTTCTGGCCCTGGGCTCGGATGGCCTCGATATCTTCGGGGCCGAAGCGGATCTGCCGGCCGTCGCGCCATGCCTGCCATTTGCCTTCGTTGACCCGGTTCCGGACGGTCTGTTCACAGACGCGGAACATCTTGGCGACCTCGGGGACGGTGTAGAACTCGGTCACACTGCCACCCACTGCCGCAGGGTGCCGCCGTGGCGGGAACGCTGCTTCGAGGTCGCCATACCTACCTGGGCGATGAGGCCGCGGGACCGGGCGATCTTGAAAGCAGCCCCTACATGGTTGGGGTGTGGTGCCGGTCGGTGGTTCTGGCGGAGGTCGTCGGCAGTGACAGTGCCCTTCCTGCGGGCGAGGTCAGCGATCGTGTCCACAGCCTCCTCGGTCCATGTGGTGTCCTCCAGGGCCATTGCCTGTGTCATGTCGGCGTGTCCTTTCTTAGGCGATTTGTAGACGCTGTTGGCGGGTGGTTTGCCGTTTGGCAGACGGTGCAACGGGCTCGAAAAGGACCTCTACGGGGACGTTGAGGACCTCCGCGATGCGGGTTGCGGTTTCGGGTTCGAGGCAGCGGCGCCGGCCGCTGGTGAGGTGGTTGATGAAGCTGGGGTGGACGCCTACACGGTCTGCCAGCCCCCGCTGGGTCATCTTGTGTGGGATGGGTGCTCCTGCCTTGTGGGCTTCGATGTCCTTCTGCGTGATGAGGAAGGCCCGGAGGGCTTCCTTTGAGACCAATCGCATGTAGGTTCCTTTCGGCCAACGGGCCTTAGTTCGCCAGGGTGACATGAGATCTCCTTCTGTTTCGGTAGGCGGTTCGCCTGTTATCTGCTGCCCTTTGAGTATTGCCTACCGGTAGGCGGTAAGTCAAGCACTGTCAGTACACATTTTCCTTGCCGTCATTAATTCCTAGAGCAACGGGGGGATTTTCTAGTAGGCACGTACCTACAATTGGGTGTACCGCCTACCGGTAGGCATAGTGCCCACTGGCGGCATTGCGGCCCACCCAGCCCACAGGAAAGCTCAGAGCATGACCACGAACAAAGGCCCCAACTTCCAGCAGCTCGTCCTGGCCCACAAAAAGGACGACTCCTTCGAGACGATCTCCAAGCGCGCCGGCGGCGTCCCCAAAGCCCGCGCCCTGCAGTCCATCGTCAAAGACGGCTTCACCCGCATGCCCACCCCGGAAACATTCGCCGGGCTCTCCAAAGCCTTCAGCATCAGCCCCCGAGAACTTGTCCTCGCCGCGGCCCGCACCCTCGGAATCGACATTGGGGATGACCGGGAATCCGACCTGGTCCTGTGGGGCGCCGGCCGCCTCCCGCAGGAGTCCCAGGACGTCCTCCGCCACACTGCCGGGGAACTCATGAACTGGATGGACGGCAGCCGCAAACCAGCCCCTTCCCCCAGTGTCGATAACGTTGTGAAGTTGCCCACACGAAAGACCGCCGAAGAGAAGCCCGACTTCTCCAAAATGGCCGCCATGACTGAGACGGAATCCGAGGGCAAGCGTGAAGCCGCACGCTCCGCCCGGCGGGGGGAGGAATCGCAGGAGCATCCCTAAGTGGAAGCTACTTCCCGGTTGTCAGACGTCCCCAATATGGTGGCGGCATGGAACTGGGGGAACGGTTAGCCGAGGCGATGGGTGTGCGTATCGTCACCCACAGGCTGCCCGGATTCCTCGTTGCGGCCACGGACGGGCGGACGATCTACGTTGATGACCGGCTCACCCAGCGGGAGCGGCGCTGCGCGATCTACCACGAACTCGTGCACATCGAACTCGGCCACAAAGAGTGCCAGTCCCCCGCCGTCGAGAAGAAGGTCCGGGCAGTGGCAGCTGACCGGCTCGTGTCCTGGCAGGCGGTGTGGGAACACGCGCCCTGGGCGCACTCACTGGACGAGCTGGCCGAGGACGTCATGGTGACCAAGAGCGTCCTATCTGACTGGATCGCCAGCCTCCCGGAGGATGCCCGGTACGTCCTCCAAATGCGGTTCGAATGCGCCGCGTAGCCATGTGTACAAAGTGCACAAAAACCTTCAGTCCACTTAAATTCAGTTAGACTCGTTGGGCTGGAACCCCGGAAACACAGGGAAGTTCGGCGGTATTCTTGGCGTTAGCGGGGGTTCAAATCCCCCCGTCTCCGCGTTTGGCCCCGGTCCCTGGACCGGGGCCTTTTGCGTTTCCGGGGCATTCTGGAACGCGCTGTCCGACCAACGGACGCGCCGGGCGCCACCGGTGCCGGGGTGGCAGGATTAGCGCATGGCGGCACGCAGCAACCCAGAGCACCCTGACGGCGCCCGCACGGCATGGAATCCGCGCCTGGCACTCCTGGTGGCGGCAACGTTCTTCATGGAATTCCTGGACGGCACGGTTCTCACCACGGCCATTCCCAGCATTTCAGCGGACTTCGCCATTCCCGCCGCCGACGTCAACATCACCATGACCGCCTACCTGCTGACGGTGGCCATCGGCATTCCCCTCAGCGGCTGGCTGGCGGAACGGTTTGGTGCCAGGCGGATCTTTTGCACGGCGATCGCAGTGTTTACCCTGGCGTCCCTGGCCTGCGCCCTCAGCCAGGACCTGGCCACGCTGACCCTGAGCCGCATTGCCCAGGGTGCCGGCGGCGCCATGATGGTTCCGGTGGGGACCCTGGTGGTCCTGCGTGGCACTCCGAAGTCCGAGCTGTTGCGTGCCACCGCGTTCCTGGTGTGGCCAGGGCTCCTGGCACCGGTACTCGCACCGCTGGTAGGCGGGGCGCTCACCACGTACCTGTCGTGGCACTGGATCTTCCTGGTCAACCTTCCGCTTGGCGTTGCCGCATTTGTGGCCTCGCTGCGGCTGGTTCCCGTGGCACCCGGAGATCCCGGCAGGCGGCTGGACTGGCCCGGGATGGCCCTGACCACGGTTGGGGTGGGTGCGCTGGTGACCGGGCTGGAGCTCGCCAGCAGCCACGCGGAACTGCCCTGGGCCGGCATAAGTGCTCTGACCGGGGCTGCAGCACTGTCCGGCGCCGTGCTCTGGATGCGCCGGACTCCCCATCCGCTGTTCAACCTGCAGGTCTTCCGTGCCCGGACCTTCCGGGCAATGGCCACCGGCGGGTTCGTTTACCGGGTCACCATCAGTTCGGTGCCGTTCCTGCTGCCGCTGATGTTCCAGGCGGGGTTCGGTTGGTCACCGCTGCACGCCGGCGCCCTGGTGGCAGCCGTGTTCATCGGGAACATCGGCATCAAGCCGGCCACGACACCGCTGATCAGGAAGTTCGGCTTTAAAGCGGTGCTGGTGTTCGCCTCGCTGGCATCAGCCCTCACTTTCGCGCTTTGTGCGCTCCTGACGCCGGAAACCCCTGAAGCATTGATGGTCGTGCTGCTGGTGTGCAGTGGCGCCTTCCGCTCCATCGGCTTCTCGGCCTACGCCTCGGTCCAGTACGCGGACATTCCTCCGGCCCAGCTGACCTCCGCCAACACTGTTTCCGCCACGCTGGTGCAGCTCGGCACGGGTTCGGGCATTGCAATAGCTGCCCTGCTGATCCGGACCTTCGACGGCCTGGCCTCCGCCCCGCAGGATCCGGCCGCACCCTTCCGCGGCGCTTTCCTGGCGATGGCCGCCCTGATGCTCGCAAGCACCGCGGACAGCATCCTGCTCCCCCGCCATGCCGGGGCTGCCGTCAGCCGGCCTGAGCCAGAACCAGCGGCAGCACCGCTCCCGCCCCCGCCTGCCGAAGGGCGCGCCCCGCGACGGTGAGGGTCCACCGGCTGTCTGCGAGGTCGTCGATCAGCATCACTGTCTGCCCCTGGGCAGACTGCAGGGCGGCTTCGAGTTCAGGGCCCACCACCAGCCGGTCCCATACCCCCGCCAGCCGGTAGGCGCTGTTGCCGCCGCGGCCGCCGGTGGGACCGCCGTGCGCCAGCTGCAGCTCGCCAAGGTAGGGGATGCGCCCGATATCGGATATTCCCCGGGCAAGCGAGCCCACCAACTGAGGCTTGCTGCGGGACGGCACAGCCACAATGGCGGCCGGCCTGCCCACCCCGCTCCACCCCGGGTTCCGGCCATCACCGGTTCCCCATTCGCGCAGTACCTGCACGCAGGCCTGGAGCATGCCGGGATCCACCGGCCGGTCCTCCGCCCCGGCGGCGAACAGTTCCCGCAGGGCACCGCCCCAGCCCAGGTCCGTCAGCCGGGCCAGGACCCGCCCTTCCGCGAGGCCCTCACCCGGTTTGAGTTTCCCCTTCACCGGCACCCCCAGGCGGTCCATGCCGCTGGGCCACTGAAGGCGCGGCTCCAGGATGCCGCCAGCCCTGCTCAGGGTCTGGCTGGCCGCCGCCGTGGCGTCGGCTGCCACGTCCGCCGGGAACCACTGGCCGGCGCAGTTGTCGCACCGGCCGCACGGACGGGCCGTCTCATCGTCCAGGACCGAGGTGATGTACTCCATCCGGCACCCCGCAGTGTCCTGGTAGATCACCATTGAGTCCTGCTCGTCCACGCGTGCCCCGGCAATGCGGCTGTAGCGCTCCGCGTCGTAAACCCACGGCTGGCCGGTGGACCGCCAGCCGCCGCCGACCCGCTCCACCGCCCCGTCCACGGACAGGACTTTCAGCAGCAGCTCAAGCGGGGTGCGGCGAAGATCAACCCGGGCTTCCAGCGCCACCGTTGACAACGCGGATCCTGCCTCGGCCAACGCCGTCAACACGGCCGCTGCTTTCTCCTCGGACGGCATGGACGCGGTGGCGAAGTACTGCCAGATCTCACGGTCCTCGGAGCCGGGAAGAAGCAGGACATCGGCGTTCGCAGCACCACGGCCGGCGCGGCCCACCTGCTGGTAGTAGGCCACGGGCGAGGACGGCGCGCCCAGGTGGACCACAAAGCCAAGATCGGGCTTGTCGAAGCCCATACCCAGGGCGGACGTGGCCACCAGCGCCTTGACCTGGTTGTCCTTCAGCAGTTGCTCTGCCCGCTCCCGGTCCGCCGGATCGGTCCTCCCGGTGTAGGCCAGCACGTTATGCCCTGCCTCCGCCAGCAGCCGGGCGGTGTCCTCTGCCGCGGAAACGGTCAGGGTGTAAATAATTCCGCTGCCCGGCAGATCCGCCAGGTGGGTCAAGAGCCAGCCCAGCCGCGCCTTGGAATCAGGAAGCGCAAGGACGCCGAGCCGCAGCGAGTCACGGCCCAGGGAACCGCGGATAGTCAGGACGCCATCGCCCAGCTGCTCCTCGATGTCATGCACCACGCGTGAGTTGGCAGTGGCCGTGGTGGCCAGGACCGGAACCGTGTCAGGGAGGCGGGTGATGAGGTCCGCAATCCGGCGGTAATCGGGGCGGAAGTCATGGCCCCAGTCCGAAATGCAGTGGGCCTCATCGATGACCAGCAGGCCGGTCCGGCGCAGAAGCTCGGGCAGCTGGGTTTCCCGGAAGGCGGGGTTGGTCAGCCGTTCCGGGGAAACCAGGAGAACGTCCACCTCATCGGCGGCCAGCTGTTCTCGGACAGTGTCCCACTCCAGCTGGTTGGCGGAGTTGATGGCCACAGCGCGTACCCCGGCCCGGGCGGCGGCTGCCACCTGATCCCGCATCAGGGCGAGCAGCGGCGAGACGATCAGCGTGGGCCCGGCTCCCCGGCGGCGCAACAGCAGGGATGCGACGAAATACACGGCGGACTTGCCCCAACCGGTGCGCTGGACAACCAAAGCCCGCCGCCCGCCGTCGACCAATGCCTCGATGGCTTCAAACTGCCCGTCGTGGAAGACGGCGCCTGGAGTCCCCACGAGGCCGCGCAGGACCTCAAGCGCCTCGGCGTGCGTGGCGGTCCCGGGCGCATCCGGACCTGCCGTATCTGCAACTGCGGTAGCGGAGACTGTGGAAGCGTACTGGTTATTGGCCATTGATTCAGTATCCCAGCACCCTCCGACACCCCGCACAGCATCGCACCGCTATGTGGAAACCGCCCCAATACCGGCTGCCACGCCGCAGCTGTTACGAAAGTGCACCCAAAACCACCTTGGCCACATGCGCCGCACACGTAAGATAAAGCCCGTGACTAGCGAACAGACAACGACATTTGATCTCTCGGCATCCTTCAAGGCCTACGACGTCCGTGGGATTGTGGGCGAGTCGATCACCGCCGAAATCGTCGAAGCCGTGGGGGCCGCGTTCGTGGATGTCCTGCAGCTCGAAGGCCAGACCATCGTGGTGGGCGGAGACATGCGCCCTTCCTCCCCCGAGTTCAGCAAGGCCTTCGCCAACGGTGCGGCAACGCGGGGCGCCAGCGTGGAGCTGCTGGACCTGATCTCCACCGATGAACTGTACTTTGCCTGCGGATTCCTCAACCGTGCCGGGGCCACCTTCACCGCCAGCCACAACCCTGCCGAATACAACGGCATCAAGATGGCCAAGGCAGGCGCCGTTCCCATCTCCTCCGAAAGCGGCCTCAAGGAGATCCAGGCCCTCGCGGAGCAGTACCTCAACTCGGGGTCCATTCCCGCTGCCGGCACCCGGGGCCTCATCAGCGTCCGCGACGTGCTCAAGGACTACTCCGAGTACCTCCGCAAACTCGTTGACCTCTCCGCCTCCCGCCCGCTGAAGGTGGTGGTGGACGCCGGCAACGGCATGGCCGGCCTGACCACCCCGGCAGTCCTGGGTGACACACTGCTGCCCAGGCTGCCTTTCGACATCGTTCCCCTGTACTTCGAACTGGATGGTTCGTTCCCCAACCACCCGGCCAACCCGCTCGAACCGGAAAACCTCCGCGACCTCCAGGCCGCCGTCATCGAACACGGTGCGGACATCGGCCTGGCCTTCGACGGCGACGCCGACCGCTGCTTCGTCATCGACGAGAAGGGCGAACCCGTGTCGCCGTCGGCCATCACCGGCATGGTGGCCCGCCGCGAGATCGCCCGCGCCAAGGCCCAGGGCGAGGAAACGCCCAGCATCATCCACAACCTGCTCACCTCCCGCGCCGTCGCCGAACTGGTGGAGCATGACGGCGGACGCGCCGTCCGCACGCGCGTGGGCCACTCCTTCATCAAGGCAGTCATGGCCAAGGAAGGCGCAGTGTTCGGCGGCGAGCACTCCGCCCACTTCTACTTCCGCGACTTCTGGAACGCCGACACCGGCATGCTGGCAGCGATGCACGTCCTGGCAGCCCTGGGCGAGCAGGACGGCCCGCTCTCCGAGCTGGCCCGCGAATACGAGCCCTATGTCAGCTCCGGCGAGATCAACTCCGAGGTGGCGGACAAGCCGGCAGCGGTGGAGCGGGTGCGCCAGGCCTTCGCGGACGAGGACCTCACCATCGACAACCTGGACGGCAGCACGTTCACGGCCAACGACGGCAGCTACTGGTTCAACCTGCGCCCGTCCAACACTGAACCGTTCCTGCGGCTCAACGCGGAGGCCACGGACCGCGCCACCATGGAACGCGTCCGCGACCGCGTCCTGTCCCTGGTTCGGGCCTAGCGCCGGATGGCTGAACACACGGGGCAGGCAGCGGACGGACACAGCGGGCAGGAGAGCTGGCGCGACTCTGTCGCCGAAGCCACGGCAACTGACCTGGAGAACCTCCTGGGCACCGGCGTCAGCGCGGCCCAGGAGCAGCTCCAGCGCAACGGCGGCTTCCTGCCCTTCGCACTGACCGTCCAGAACGACGGCGAGGTGCGGCTGGTTGCCGTTTCTCCGGCCGGTGCCGAGGAAGACAGCGACGCCGACTTCGACGCCGACGCCATGATCCGCGACCTGCAGGCCCTCCTCCGCCAGAACCGGGACGACTTCCGTGCTGCCGCCGTGGTCTGCGACATCCTGCTGGTGGAGGAGGATTCGGATGCCATCCATGTGGCCACCGAGCACCGGGACGGTTCCCTTTTCGCGGCCGTGCTGCCCTATGCCGCCAACGCAACTACCCAGACCTGGGAATTCGGCGAACTGGGCGCGGACGCCAGCGAGCCCGTTATCTGGGCGGACTAGACCAGATCCGCAGCCATGAAAATCAATGCCTTCGCTGACGTCAGCCTGCGCGCCCTCATGGTGCTCGCAGCGGTTCCGGACGGCACGCTGCTCACCACCCAAAGCATCGCGGACTCAGTGGGCACGCCCTACAACCACGTCAGCAAGGCCATGGCCAAGCTGCGGAGCATGGGGCTGATTGAGGTTGTCCGCGGCCGCTCAGGGGGGTCGCGGCTCAGCCATGCGGGACGGATCGCCACCGTGGGCCAGATCCTGCGGCAGCTTGACACCCGGACCGATCCGGCCGACTGCGTGGCCCCCGGAGGCAACTGCCCGCTGATCAACGAGTGCAAACTCAGGCGTGCCCTGGCCCGCGCCCGCGAAGCTTTCTACGCCGAGCTGGACTCCGTGGTCATCGGGGACCTGCCGCAGGCCCGGCAGATGGCCCCGGTCTTCCAGATGATCGGCCTCCGCCCGGGGCTCTGACAGCCCGTTATCCGGGCGCGCGCTATCGGTTTGATTTCAAACTTCTACAAGGTGTAGAACTGAGGCAGAAATACTCGTATTTGAAATATGAGTTTTCCTCCGGCCGGACGAAGGCCCCGGCCATAACCTCAGGAGTTCAGATGCTCTCGGACAAGTCCCGCCCCGTCATTGAGGCCACCCTGCCGCTGGTCGGCTCCCGGATCGGATCCATCACCCCCAACTTCTACGGCCGCCTCTTCGCCGCCCACCCCGAACTGATGGATGGCCTGTTCAGCCGCTCCAACCAGCGCAATGGAAACCAGCAGCAGGCCCTCGCCGGAAGCATCGCCGCCTTCGCCACCCACCTGGTCAACAACCCGGGTACCCTGCCGGAGACCGTCCTGTCGCGCATCGCACACCGGCACGCCTCCCTGGGCATCACCGAACCGCAGTACCAGGTGGTCTATGAGCACTTGTTCGCTGCCATCGCCGAGGACCTGGCCGAGGTCATCACCCCGGAGATCGCCGAAGCCTGGACCGAGGTGTACTGGCTCATGGCCGATGCCCTGATCAAGCTCGAGAAGGGCCTCTACGCCGCCCAGGCCAATGACAGGATGTGGACGCCGTGGCGGGTGGCGGCCAAGACGCCGGCGGGAACCGGCTCCATGACCTTTACCCTGGAGCCCGCGGACGACACCCCGGTCACCTCCGCCCTGCCCGGCCAGTACGTGAGCGTCAAGGTGGCCGTGGCGGACGGCCTGCGCCAGGTCCGCCAGTACTCCCTCTCGGGCGATGCCGGCACCAGCCGCACCTTCACCACCAAGCTTGACGACGGCGGCGAGGTCTCCCCCGTCCTGCATAACACCGTCCAGGTGGGCGACGTCGTCGAAATCTCCAACCCCTACGGCGAGATCACCCTGAAGGAGGGCGACGGCCCGGTGGTTCTCGCCTCGGCCGGCATCGGCTGCACCCCCACTGCCTCCATCCTCCGTTCCCTTGCCGAGTCCGGCTCCGACCGGCAGGTCCTGGTGCTGCACGCGGAAAGCACCCTGGACAGCTGGGCGCTGCGCAGCCAGATGACGGACGACGTCGAACGCCTTGACGGTGCAGAACTGCAGCTCTGGCTGGAGCAGCCGGTGGACGGGGCCAAGGAGGGATTCATGACCCTGCGTGAAGTGGACCTTCCGGCCGACGCCTCCCTCTACCTGTGCGGTCCCCTGCCGTTCATGAAGAACATCCGCAACGAGGCCATCAACGCGGGCATCCCGGCCACCAAGATCCACTACGAGGTCTTTGGCCCGGACATCTGGCTCGCCAGCTAGATCGGCTGCTCCGTACTTGTCGTTTTGAGGGCTGAAAACGACAAGTACGTGGGCCCACGCCGGCAGGGTTCCCTGGCCGAGCTTGCGAGGCGAGGGGCCGGCGGGAACGACGGCGGCCCCGCACCTTTTCGAAAAGGTGCGGGGCCGCCGTCGTTGTGTCTGTTTGTCCCCAGCTGGCTAGCTGTGGCCCGCCATGCGTTCCTTGAGCGAATCGAGCTCGGCGCGCAGGGCGTCCGGAAGTGAATCCCCGAACTTGGCGTACCATTCCTCGATGGAGGCCAGTTCGGCGTCCCACTCCCCGCGGTCGACGCGGACGGCGTCTTCCACGTGGGCGTGGGTCAGGTCCAGGCCGGTCAGGTCCAGTGAGTGGCCCGCCGGCACGTAGCCGATGGGGGTTTCAATGGCATCAGCCTTGCCTTCGAGGCGCTCGATGGCCCACTTGAGGACACGGGCGTTGTCGCCGAAGCCGGGCCACGCGAAACCGCCGTCGGCGGTGCGGCGGAACCAGTTGACCAGGAAGATGTGCGGCAGGCGCTCCGGGTTGGCCTTGCCGGAAACGCTGATCCAGTGCTTCAGGTAGTCACCGGCGTCGTAACCGATGAAGGGAAGCATGGCCATCGGGTCGCGGCGCAGCACACCCACCTGGCCGGCGGCAGCGGCCGTGGTCTCGGAGGAGAGGGTGGAACCCATGAAGATGCCGTTGGTCCAGCTGCGCGCCTCGGTGACCAGCGGAACGGTGGTCTTGCGGCGGCCGCCGAACAGGATGGCTGAGAGCTCCACGCCTTCGGGGCTGTAGTACTCCTCGGCGAGCATGTCGATCTGCGAGATCGGGGTGCAGAACCGGGAGTTCGGGTGGGCGGCCGGCTTGTCCGAATCCGGAGTCCAGGAGTTGCCCTCCCAGTCGGTCAGGTGCGCCGGAGTTTCCTCGGTCATACCCTCCCACCACACGCCGCCATCGTCGGTCAGTGCCACGTTGGTGAAGATGCTGTGGCCCTTGGCAATGGCGCGCATGGCGTTGGGGTTGGTGCCCCAGCCGGTGCCGGGGGCCACGCCGAAGAGGCCGGCCTCCGGGTTGGTGGCGCGCAGCTCGCCTTCCTTGCCGATGCGCATCCAGGTGATGTCATCGCCAAGGGTTTCGACTTCCCAGCCTTCGATGGTGGGGTCGAGCAGGGCAAGGTTGGTCTTGCCGCAGGCCGAGGGGAAGGCTGCGGACATGTAGTACGACTTCTTCTCCGGCGAGGTGAGCTTGAGGATGAGCATGTGCTCCGCCAGCCAGCCTTCGTCGCGTGCCATAACGGAGGCGATGCGCAGGGCGTAGCACTTCTTGCCCAGCAGGGCGTTGCCGCCGTAGCCGGAGCCAAAGGACCAGATGGACCGCTCTTCGGGGAAGTGCACAATCCACTTGTCCGGGTTGCAGGGCCACGGCACGTCGTCCTGGCCCGGCGCCAGCGGGGCGCCGAGGGAGTGGAGGGCAGGGACGAAGAAGGCATTGGTGGCCGTGATCTTGTCCAGAACCTCGGTGCCGATGTTCGCCATGATGCGCATGGAGGCAACAACGTAGGCGCTGTCGGTGATCTCCACACCGAACTTGGGGTCCTCGGCGTCGAGGTGGCCCATGACGAACGGGATGACGTACATGGTGCGGCCGCGCATGGAACCGGCGAACAGCCCGCGCAGCTTTTCCTTCATCTCCCGCGGGTCCATCCAGTTATTGGTGAAGCCGGCGTCGCGCTTGTTTTCCGAGCAAATGAAGGTCTGCTCCTCGACGCGGGCAACGTCAGCGGGATCCGAGAACGCGGCGAAGGAGTTCGGGAACAGGTCCTGGTTGAGCCGGGTCAGCGTTCCGGCAGCAACAAGCTCGTCGGTGAGACGGGTGTTTTCCTCTTCGGACCCGTCAACCCAGTAGATGCGGTCCGGCTGCGTAAGCTCAGCAACCTCTTCGACCCATGCCAGCAGGCCGGCATGTGTGGTGGGTGCTTTCTCAAGCAGCGGCTTCTGCGCCAGATCGCCCATTGCAGTTCCCTTCCTCGGGTTCATCGGTGTGAGCTAAATGCTATGGTCCGGACCAGTGGGATTTTCGGGGCGCTTGACTGACATCTGCGGTCACCAAAAGTGAATTCCGCGGAAATTCAAGGAATTATTGCCGCAAAAAGCCCGATTAAGTGACAAAGGTCACCTATACCGGTCTAGTTGCCGAGATTACATCCGTTTCGATTTGGCACTCCGGGCCCTGCTCGCGTAAAGTAATTCGAGGTTCAGGGAGAGCGGTTCTCCTCCCGGGACACGGAATGCGCCCATAGCTCAGCTGGATAGAGCGTCTGTCTACGGAACAGAAGGTCAGGGGTTCGAATCCCTTTGGGCGCACCAACAAGGTCCGCACCGGTTCGCCGGTGCGGACCTTTTTTGTGCAGTCAGGCCCGTCATCCCCGGCTAGGCTTTGCACATGATGCCCGACGCCGCTGAGCGCGAATTTGATGTTGTTGTGATCGGCGCAGGCGCCGTAGGGGAAAACGTGGCAGGCCGCGTTGTCGAGGGCGGGCTCACAGCCGTGCTCGTGGAAGCGGAACTGGTGGGCGGTGAATGCTCCTACTGGGCCTGCATGCCATCCAAGGCACTCCTCCGGCCGGGCACCGCGCTGCACGGGGCACAAACCACGCCGGGCGCCAAGGAAGCAGTCACCCGCACCCTCGAAGCCGCCGCCGTCCTGGAACGCCGCAACTACTTCACCTCCAACTGGCAGGATGACAGCCAGGTCTCGTGGGTGAAGGACACCGGCATCGAACTGGTGCGCGGCCACGCCTGGCTGACCGGACCCAAGGCCGTGGAGGTGGCCGGCCTGGAAGGGACGCAACACCTGCTGCGGGCGCGGCACGCTGTTGTGCTCGCCACCGGCTCAACCCCCAACACCCCGCCCATTGAGGGCCTGCAGGACGTACCGGTATGGGGAACCCGCGAAGCCACATCGGCACGTGAGGTCCCGGATAGGCTGACGGTATTGGGCGGCGGCGTGGCCGGCACCGAGCTCGCCCAGGCCTTCGCCCGCCTGGGTTCCAGCGTGACCCTGGTGGCGCGCAGTGGGCTGCTGGGCAACTTTCCGGAGGAGGCTGCGGAACTGGTTGCAGCAGGACTGCGCGCGGACGGCGTGGAACTCCGGCTGAACACCGCCACCGAACGCATCAGCCAGAACGACGACGGAACCCTCACGATAAGCCTGGGCGACGGAACCACCGTCACCTCCGAGAAAATCCTGGTGTCCACCGGCCGCCACCCGGCCCTGGAAGGCCTGGGCCTGGAGAGTGTCGGCTTCGAGCCTGACGAATCCGGCCACCTGTCCCTGTCAACGGACGCCTCGGGCCTGGTCCGGGAAACACCCGGTGACGGACCCTGGCTCTACGCGGTGGGGGACGCCGCTGGAAAGAACCTCTTCACCCACCAGGGCAAGTATGAGGCCCGTGCCGCCGGCGACGCCATCGTGGCGCGGGCCAAAGGCGAGTTGAAGGGAACCCCCGCCGACTGGACCCGCTATGCGCAGACGGCCAACCAGCATGCCGTGCCCAGCGTCGTCTTCACGGACCCGGAGCTGGCCAGCGTGGGACGCACCCTGCAGACGGCCAGGAAGGATGGGTACAACGCATCCTCCGTGGAACTGCCCATCCAGGTGGCCGGGTCCTCCCTCCATTCGGAGAACTACGAAGGGTGGGCGCAGCTGGTGGTTGACGAAGACCGCAGGGTCCTCCTCGGCGCCACGTTCGCCGGCCCGGATGTGGCGGAACTCCTGCACGCAGCCACCATTGCCGTAGTGGGCGAGGTGCCGCTGGACCGGCTCTGGCATGCCGTCCCCTCCTACCCCACCATCAGCGAGGTGTGGCTCCGGCTGCTGGAAAAGTACGGCCTCTGACCCTTATTTGAACTGACCAGTCAGTTCGGTTAGCCTTGATGCAGACCATTTCTGTGAAAGGCCAGCCTTGCTCTCAGCACACCAGCTCCAGGCCAAAGGACGCCGGGACCCGCTGCTTCCGCCCACCTCGCTGACCGCGACTCGCGGTGAACTGCTGCTGGTTACCGGCGACCGCCAGGACCAGCGCACCGCGTTGTCCCTCCTGCTCAGCGGGAGGATGAAGGCTGCGGGCGGACAAGTCAGCTGGGACAACGGCTCCCGGACCAAGCAGCTCCGCCTGGCGGCTGCCCTGGTGGATTCCCCCGGCGTCAACGAACCCGAGGAGCACCTCAGCGTCCGCGACCTGGTGACCGAGGACCTTGCCCTGGTACCCCGCCGCTACCGCGGGGCGTTGCTCAGCGGCCCGTGGCTGAAAGTCAACCGCTTCGAGGACATTGCCGGACTGTGGACGGAACAGCTGGAACCCGGTCGGCGGCTCGAACTGCTGACGGCGCTGGCCCTGGCCAACCCCCGCACGGACCTGCTGGTGGTGGATTCCCCGGACCGCCACAGTGCAGATGAGCTCACCTGGCTGCCGCGTCTGCAGGAGTTGGCGTACGACGCCGGGCGGCCACTCGCCGTCGTGGCGGCAGTCAGTGCCGTCCCCGCCTCGTGGGACGGGCCGGTTGCCGAAATCGGCAACGCCGCGCCGGCAGCGGAGCCGTGGGAAGCCGCCCCCGAACCCGCGCCTGAACGCGTATCCGAACCCGCGCCCGACGCCCCGGCAGGCAAGCACTCAGCGGAGTCCATGCCTGACCGGGAAGACCAGGAAACCGAACTCGAAACCGAGGTTGCCAAGTGACTGTCCTGCGGCTGGCCCGCTCCGAACTCAAGCGCATGACCGGCGGGCTTCTGCCCAAGCTGACCATCCTGGCGCTGACCATGGTCCCGCTGCTCTACGGCGCGGTCTACCTGTACGCGAACTGGGATCCCTACGGCCACCTCAACAACCTGGATGCCGCCCTGGTGGTGGAGGACTCCGGCGCAACCGCTGCCGACGGCACGCGGCTGGAGGCCGGACACAAGGTGGCGGAAAGCCTGGTGGAAGGCAATGTGTTCCATTGGATCCCGGTGGACAGCTCAGCGGAAGCCGATGCGGGGGTCAGCAGCGGGCAGTACGCCTTCGCGCTGAAGATCCCCAAGGACTTCTCGGCCAACCTGGTCTCCCCCGGCAGCTTTGACTCCGCCAGCCAGGCCATGTTGAACGTGACCACGAACGATGCCAACAACTACCTCCTGAGCACCATCGTGGACAAACTGACCACCGCCGTGCACACCACGGTGGCCAAGGAAGTAGGCGAAGAGACCGCCAACCAGCTGCTCACCGGTCTCGGCACCATCCACTCCAAGATGGTCCAGGCAGCGGACGGCGCTTCCCAGCTGGCCGACGGCGTGGCCACGCTCAGGGACGGAACGGTCACCCTCCACGACGGGACTTCGGCCTTGAGCAGCGGCGCGGACCAGTTGTATGCGGGCCAGCTGAAGCTGCGGGACGGCGCCAACCAGTTGACCGACGGCGCGGGGCAGCTCAGCGGCGGCCTGACAGCCCTCAAGGATAAGACGGCCACCCTGCCCACGGATACCCAGACGCTTGCTTCCGGTGCCGCGCAGGTTGCCGCCGGGAACGCACAGCTGAACGCCAAGGTGCAGGACGTGGCGGCCCAAATGGACGCAGCGGACCAGGGCCTGCGCAACCGCGTGGTGGAGTCCAACAGCAGGCTCGTCGCTTCGGGCGTCCTCACCCAGGAACAGGCGGACAAAGTCCTGGCGGATTTTGATGCCACGGCGGCGACCAGTCCGGTGGCAGCTGCCAAGGGAAAAATTCAGGCAGATGCGGCCCAGGTCCAGCAGCTGGCCAGCGGTTCCGAAGCGGTCAGCGTTGGCGCTGCCCAATTGGCAGCTGGAATGCCGGCACTCAAGGGTGCCGTTGCGCAGGCCTCGGCAGGGGCTGACCAGCTGCACACGGGTGCCGCCGCGCTGGCAGCCGGTGAGCAGTCCGCCGTCGACGGCGGCGCCGGCCTTGCGGACGGCGCACGGAAGGTGGATGCCGGAGCGGCCCAGGTTGCGGATGGCGCGGGCCAGGCGGCGACCGGTTCGCGCACCCTGGCCGACGAGATCGGGAAGGGTGCCGGACAGGTACCCAACCCCGACGACGCGCAGAAGAGCAACCTGTCCCAGGTGATGGCCGATCCTGTGGCGGTCAGCAACGTCTCGCAGGCCAAGGCCGGATCCTATGGTGCCGGGCTGGCGCCGTTCTTCCTCACGCTCGCCATGTGGATCGGGATCTTCATGCTGGTCCAGGCCATGCGCCCCATCACGCAGCGGGCACTGGCCTCCAACGCGCCGTCGTGGAAGATCGCCCTGGGTGGCTGGCTGCCCTTCTTCCTGGTCTCGGTGGTGCAGGCGTCCCTGCTGACCTTGGTGGCGGACGTGGCGCTGGGCCTGGATCCCGCCCATCCCGTCCTGATGTGGCTGTTGATGCTGGCCGCTGCCATGGCATTCAGCGCGCTCATCCAGGGCGTGGTGGCCCTGCTGGGCTCCCCCGGCAAGCTCGTGGTGCTCATCCTCCTGGTCCTGCAGCTGGTGTCATCCGGCGGCACGTTCCCGTGGCAGACCACCCCGCAGCCGCTTCATGTGGTGCACCAGGTCCTGCCCATGGGATACGTGGTGACCGGAATGCGGCACCTGATCTATGGCGGGGACCTGTCCATGATCGCCCCCACCTTTGTGGGCTTGCTGGGCTACACACTGCTGGGCGCGGCCATGTCCACGCTCGCGGTGCGGAAGAACAAGTACTGGACGCTCAAGACACTGAAGCCGGAGATCGCGGTATGACCACCGAACCCACGTCCGCGGCCAAGGGGCTCCGGCCGGCCCGGACCAACGCCACCCGCCAGAAGCTCTTCGATGCCTCCATGGAGCTGATCGGCGAGCGCGGAGCTGCCAGCGTCACCGTGGATGAGATCGCGGCAGCGGCCGGGGTATCCAAGGGCACCGTCTATTACAACTTCGGCAGCAAATCCGAGTTGATCGCCCAGCTCCTGCGGCACGGCGTGGACATCCTCAAGGCGCGGCTGCTCGAGGCGGCCGACGGCGGAGCTACGGGCCGCGACCCCTTGCTGGCCATGGAAGCCATGATCGGACAGGCCATGGACTTCATGGCCGAGTACCCGTCCTTCGCCCGCCTGTGGGTCAGCGAAAACTGGCGGATTCCCAGTGAATGGCAGGGCACGTTTTCTGTGCTGCGCGGGGAGCTCCTGGAAGTCATCGGCCAGGCAGTGGAAAAGGTGGCCAACGCTTACCCCGTGGACGGCTCGGTGTCCCGGGGCAGCCTGGAGACGGCCATCTTCGGTGCCTGCTTCGTGGTGGGCCTGGACCGGCAGACGTACAACCCCGAGCGCACCCGTGACCAAAGCGTTGCGGCAATCATGGCCATCATGCGCGGCTACGTCCTGAAGGGGCCCACTCCTCAGGGATGATGGAGCACATGCGCCATACGGGGAAGATCGGAAAGTTTGCGGTGATCTGCGGTGTTGTTGCTGCAGGGCTGCTGGTGCTCACGGCCATGACCCTCGCCGAGCCGGTGTTCGTTGCTTTCCTCGGCGTCCTGGGGCTGGCCTACCTGGCCGCCCTTGCCGAGATCCTGGTCAGGCGGCGGCGCATCGCCTTGCTTGCGGCAGGCGCCGGGACCGCCCTTGCCCTCGGTTTTTCGCTGGCGTTCCTCAGCACGTGGGAGCTGGCGTTCGATGGCCAGTCCTCCTTCCTGGGCACCCCGCTCCCCACCAGGGACCCGGACAACTACTTCCTGGGCGCCGCGTGCGCACTGGCGGCGACCTTCGGCGTCCTGTTCCTGGGTGCCTTGAGGCCGGGAAAGAAACGGACGACGACGGCCCGCAGGCCGGCACCACGGCAGGCGGCCCAGCGCGCCACATCGCAGCGTGCCCCAGCACAACGGGCCGGTGCGACGGCGGCGCGCAGCCCCCGGGTGCCCGCACCCCGGGCGGGCGGCCAGGCAGCCGGCGCGCAAGGATCTGCCATTCAGCGCGCGTCAGCCTCCCGCACCCCCACCCGGGGGACCTCCACCCCAGCCAAGCGCCCGTCGTCGTCCGCTTCACCACCGCCCAAGCCGGCAACCCGATCCGGCAGCGGTCCGCTCCCCCGCCGCTGACGCCGGCCGCCTGCTCCGGTGAGCACCGCCGTCGCGACGCCACCCAGGAGGAGCAGTCCTCCCGCCAGCTCCGTTGGCGACGGCACCTCCGCGAGGACCAGCCAGGCTGCGCTCATTCCCACCGCCGGGACCAGCAGGGTGAACGGCACAACTGCCGACGACGGGTGGCTGGCCAGGAGCCGGTTCCAGATTCCGTAGCCCACCAGTGAGGCAAAGACGGCGGTGTACAGGGCGCTGATGATGGTTGGCGCCTGAAGATTGGCCAGTGACTGCCCGACGGCGCCGGGTCCATCGACCACCATCGACAACGCTGCCAGCGGAAGCGGCACCACGGCACCTGACCACACCACCAGCCCCAGCCCCGAGGCAGCCCTGGCCTTCCGGGCTATGACGTTGCCGGCAGCCCATGACAGCGCGGCCGCCAGGACGATCACCAGCTGCAGCAGCGGTGCCACGGCGCTCCGTCCCACGGCCACGAGGGCGAGCCCTGCGACGCCCAGCCCAACACCTGCCAGCTGACGCCTGCTGGGCCGCTCGCCCAGGAACGCCGCTGCGAGCAAAACAGTCAGCAGCACCTGCGCCTGCAGGACCAGCGACGCGAGGCCCGCGGGCATGCCCAGCGCCATGGCCAGGTAGAGGAGGCCGAACTGGCCCGCACTCATGAAGAGCCCGACGCCGATGATTGCCTTCCAGGACACATCCGGCTTCCTGACAACGAAGATCCAAGGGACAACCACCAGGACGAAGCGCATGGCCACGAACAACAGTGGGGGAAAGTTTTGTCCTCCGGCGTGCAGCCCGAGGTCGATGGCCACGAAATTCAGGCCCCACAGCAGGGCCACGAGGACGGCAAGGAGGGAATCGCGCAGGTTCACGTTCCCACTCTGGCAGAGCGCCCAATGAAGCACCAGCGCTTAATTCAGCATGTAATCATGTACCTTTACTTCATGATCGACATCGGGTCCCTTCGCGCTCTTGCCGCGATTGAGCAGCACGGCACAGTCATTGCTGCCGCGGACGCCCTGGGATTCAGCCCGTCTGCCGTGTCGCAGCAGGTGAAGAAGCTGGAGAAAGAGGGTGGCTTCGCTGTCCTGGAGCGCCGGGGCCGGGGAGTTCTGCTGACCGAGCGCGGACTGGCCCTGGCGGCTTATGGCCGGCGTATCCTGGCCGAGCTTGAGGAGCTGGAGTCCACGCTCCTGGCGGATCCGGCCAAGCCCGGCGGCAGCCTCCGTGTGGTTTCCTTTTCCACTGCCTGCCGGGGGCTGGTAGGCCCGCTGCTGGCCCGGATTGGACAGTCGGAGGCGGCGCTGGATATTGCCGTGCTGGCGGAGGATCCGCGCGAGGCCGTGGCCCGGGTTGCCAACGGTGAAGCGGACCTGGGCCTGGTGCACAACTGGAACTCCGTGCCGCTGGTGATCCCGGAGCACCTGGCGCTTGAATGGCTGTGCGAGGACGTGGCGGACGTCCTGGTGCACAGCAGCCATCCTCTCGCGCAACAGCCGGAAGTCGAACCCGCGCAGCTGGTGGACGAGCGCTGGATCAGCACGCCGGACGGAGCAATCTGCAACGAAGCCCTCCTGCGGATTTTCGCCGACCTGGGGCGGGTTCCGGACATCAGGGTTTACGACCCCGACTTTGCCACGCACATCGCGTTGGTGGAGCAGGGAGTAGCCATTGCGCTGGTACCCCGCCTGGGCCGGCCGGCGCTCCCGACTGGTGTGGTGGCGGTCCCGGTGGTCAATCCGGTTCAGGCACGGCAGGTGGGGCTTGTCCACCGCAGGACCATGACGGCCAGCCCGGGCATCAGGCATGTCGCGGGGCTGCTGCGGGAAATCGCTGTTGGTGGGCCCGGGGTTGCTGGGCCCGGAGTTAATGAGCCCGGGGCACCTTGAACCGGGTGATCCGGGCATCCTGCCCGTCGAGTTCCGCCCACGGCTTCTCTGTCTCCAGGACGGTGAGCGCGTTGGTGGGAAAGCGGGTGGCGGCGTCCATGTAGGCGTCGTGGTCCGAATCCCGTGAGGCGAGATGCATGGCGAGGTCCTGCACGCCGGGCAGGTGCGCGATCAGCATCAGCGTGGTCACGGTGTCCGGCACATGGTTGACCACGGCGAGCATCCGGAGGGCCGACGCCGCATAGAGGCCGTCTTCGAGCTTGGGCGTGGGCGCCTTGTCGCCAAGCTCGGCGCAGACCCACGTGCACGTCTGCCGGGTTCGCAGGGCGCTGGAACACAGGATGAAGTCCGGAACGATGTTGTGCTTGAGCAGCCAGCGCCCGGCCAGCGGCGCCTCCCGGTGCCCGCGCTCCTCCAGCGGCCGCTCGTGATCGGCCACCCCGCCGGGCCAGTCGGCCTTGGCGTGGCGCATGATCACAAGGCGTCGAACGTGGTGCGAACTCATGGCCCAAGCCTAGCGGGAGCAAGGGCAGCGGCCACAGAAGCCAGGACACCGTCACGCCACGCACGCTTTGAGGACCCCGAGGAAACGAAATGCCCGGAAAAACCAGGGGGCAGCCGCAGACAACAGCCCCAAAGCATGCCCACAGTGACACCAGGACCAACTAGCCGCGGAGGCACAGTACCCGGAGAGCCCCGAGCGCGCCTAGGAGACATTCGGTTAGGACGTCGCTGCAGCGCAGCGGGGCATCCTGAAAGCGCCGTTGTTGCTGGGCCCACGCCGCCCGGGTTCCCTGGCCGAGCTTGCGAGGCGAGGGAGGCGGTGGGGCGGAACGAGCGCAGGCGCCGAAGGATGTCCCGCGAAAGCGAAAGCGACCCACTCCCCCGGAGCAGGTCGCCTTTGCGCGTTGAGAGAGGGCTAGATCGAGTACTCCGGAGCGGCCCAGACAACCACTTCCGGGTGCTCGTAGAACCGGTAGCCCTGGCCGCGGACGGTGCGGACCGTGTTGGCGAGCCGGCCGAGCTTGGAGCGGAGGCGGCGGATGTGGACGTCGATGGTGCGCTCGTTGGGCACCTCTTCGGCGTTGCGCCACAGCCCTTCGAGGAGTTCGTCGCGGCCCACGGTGCGGGTGCCGTTTTCGACGAGGTAGTTGAGGAGCTCGAACTCTTTGAAGGTGAGGTTCAGGGATTCGCCGTCGAGGTGGACTTCGCGGCGGGCGAGGTCGATGAGCACACCGGAGGGGCGCGGTTCCTGCGGCTGGGCAGGACGGGGCGTTTCGGTGCGCTGGCGGGAGTTGACGGTGGGGTCGCCAAAGGTGGAGCGGACGACGTCGAGCGCGGAACCGGGGGTGCCGGCGGGGGCTACCGCCACGGCAGCGTAGCTTTCGGCACCGGAGACCAGTGACTGGGCGTAGGCGCGGATTTCCTGCGCGAGCTTGGCAATGGAGGTGCCGGCGGCTGCAGCGGTCTCCTCATCGATGCCCATGTAGAGGACGAACCCGCGGGCGACGTTGTCGTTGGCTACCGGGCGGACCTGGTTTGCCCCGGGCACCACAGGGGTAGGGGCAGTAACGGGAGCGGACTCTGCGGGGTGCACGGCGCGGAGCTGGCCGTAGGAGTTGGGGTTGTATCCCTGCGGGGCGAAGCCCTGGGCGGGGAAGCTGCTTCCGGAAGTGGAGGGAGCAAGCGAGGGACGCGGGCCGAAGCCGGGACGCAGCCCGGAAGGCTGGCCTGCCTTGGCGGCGTTACGGACAGAGATGTGGACGTATCCGGATGCAACTGACATGAAATGCTTACCTCAATGTGAAATGGCCGTCTCCGCGGCTCGAATGCTGGCTTCCCCGTCACGCGGACCGGGGAGGGGCGCCCGACGCTGGGCTTGGGGGCGAATGCCTAAGAACTTCGGTGGGTGGGAAGGTCAGGCGTGCATTCGACAACAGCGCATGTCGGCAGCAGCGGATGTGCTGGGCCAATATTCTGCGGCTGCAGGTGCTGTTGAGTTCTTGTTCACATTGGAAGTGTGCAGCGTAACAATGCCAACTTGCAAGTAACAATGGACCGAATCGTCCACATTGTGAGACAAACGGGGGAATTGTGCTGCATGTCACTATTTCGGAAGCGGGAAAAAATTTGAACGCTTATGTCGATAGAAGGCCGCATTTCCTGCCTCTACAGAATAATCTGCGAAAAAGTGGACTAATACCGAATGTGTCCGAAATTCAACCGTTTGACGTGGAATCGTTCCGATAGGCCGCCGGCATGTCCAGCCGGCGTCCTGCCTCCAGCAGATTTTTTGCCGCGAATCGTGCGGAGCGGCGGAGGCAGGACGGTTCACCATCGTTGTAGGCCGGCCGTCAGTTACTGCTGGTGCCGGAGTTGGGGGTCGTAGCCGAGGTGGACCCTGCCAGCTGGATGGTCTGGGCGGTGTAGAGGTCCGAGTCCTTGAGTGCCGTTACGCGAACGCTCGCGCCTGTGGTCACGGAGGACAGGCTCAGCGTGCTCCCGGTGGATCCTCCACGTTGCCGCATTCCCTGCGTCACCTGCACATCGGACCCGACTGCATAGGTGCGGGAAAAGCCGTCGTCGCTCTTGACCGTCAGGGACGTGGCCGAGATTTCCGTTACGGTGCCGGCCTGGCCCGCCATGGTCACGTAGTTTGAGCCCTGGAGGACCACGTATTCGGAGTGGACGGCTGCATTCAGGCTGGCGGATCCCATCCCCAGGCCGCCGGGGCCGCCGTCCATTCCCATGCCGTTCTCCATGCCACCCGTCATGCCGCTTCCGTCCATCCCGCTTTGGCCATCCGGGCCGGTCATGCCGTTCTCCCCTCCCGGGCCGAACTGGCTTGCTGAACCTGTGCCTTGGCCATTGTTCGCTGAAGCAGTTCCGGTCCCGTTTCCGGCAGCATAGGCACCGGCGCCGGCTGCCGCGGCTACAACCACCGCAACACCGCCCACCAGAACGCCCTTCTTCGCGGTCCAGTCACCCTTCCCCGCCCGGGGCGAAGCGTTGGGTGCGTACTGCTGCGGTGCGCCCCATCCCGTGCCGGGGTTGGGCACTTGGCCGGTTGCCGTCGTCGTACCCCACCCTGCCGGCGGCGAACCGGGAACGGGTGCGCCCCAGCCCTGGGCAGGCTGCTCCTGCCCTGCTTGCTCCCGCAGTGCCTCGTCCTGCGCGGCGGGCTCCTGCGCGCCGCTGGCCTGCCCGGCCCGGGCCTTGAACCCCGGAGCCGCGCCCTGGTTGTCCGTCCCGGCCGCTTCGCCTTCCCATACCGGGGCCGGCTGGCCCTTCTGCTCCCAGCCTTCCGCGGCGGGGCGCCCTTGCCCGCCCTGGCCTGATGCCCCGGGGTAGGTGCGGTTGTCTTGCTGATCCATGGCGTTCTCCAAGAAGTTGTAGCTGCTGGTGGCGATGCTGTTGTCCAAACAGGCTCTGCCGCCTTGCTGTGCAGGGGCTGTGCGGCGAGCCAAGCCTGCCTGTGACCTGTCCGGAGCCGCGCCCGGGAGCCTGCCCGTCGCCGCCGCCCGGGTAGCTAGGCTGGAGCTCACAGCCGGAACACAGCAACGGCAAAGCATCGGCAAACCGACAGATCAGAGAGTTGTCCCATGGCATCCCCGCACCCCATGACCAACAACCTTCCCCAGCTCACCCACCCGGACGGCTCCCCCATCCGCGCCCTGGTGGTCGATGACGAGCCCAGCCTGTCGGAACTGATGAGCATGGGCCTGCGCATGGCGGGCTGGTCGGTAGCCGTGGCCGGGGACGGCCCCACTGCCGTCAAGCTTGCCAAGGACTTCCATCCGGACGTCCTGGTGCTCGATGTCATGCTGCCGGGGTTCGACGGCGTGGAACTGCTGGGCAGGATCCGCGCCTTCGCGCCGGAGGTGCCCGCGCTCTTCCTGACGGCCAAGGATGACGTCCAGGACCGCATCGTGGGGCTGGCCGCCGGCGGGGACGACTATGTCACCAAGCCCTTCAGCATGGAGGAAGTCCTGCTGCGCCTGCACCGCCTGGTCCAGCGTTCCGGGGTGGCCGCCATGGACACCGCCGAGTTGGTGGTGGGCGATTTGGTCCTCAACGTGGACACCCGGGAAGTCACCCGCGCCGGGGACGACATCCAGCTGACGGCCACACAGTTCGAGCTCCTCAGGTATCTGATGGAAAACCCCAAGCGCGTGGTCAGCAAGGCCCAGATCCTGGACCACGTGTGGGACTACGACTTTGGCGGCCAGGCAAACATCGTGGAACTGTACATCTCCTACCTGCGCAAGAAGATCGAAGCCAACCATCCGCCCATGATCCATACCGTGCGCGGGGCGGGTTACGTCATCAAGCCCGCAGACTAGCCAAGGAAACGCATGTCTCTTTCCGGTGTCCCCCGGCCCGCCGGCCGGTCCTGGTTCAACCCCTCCACCTGGCACCTCCGTACCCGGCTGATCCTGCTTTCCATGGCTCTTTTGGTGGCCATCTCCGGCGCGATCGGCGTGGTCAGCTACGCCTCGATGGATGTGGTCCTTACCAACCAGCTGGATGCACAGCTCATGCTGGCCTCCCGCGGACGCCCGCCGGAAGGCAACCCGTCCGGGCGTCCCGACCCCTTGGATGCGCGCGGCCAGAGCGTGGGTACGCTCAACGCCCGGGTCGTGGGCGGACAGGTGAGCCGGGAAGCAGGCTTCCTGTCCTCTGATGCCACCCGTACCGCGCTGACCTCCCGCGACGTGTCCACCCTGCAGGGGCTCCCCCACAATGGCGTCCCGGTCAACCGCGAGCTGTCCAACGGCGACTACCGGCTGATGGCAACCGAAACCCCGTACGGCGACGTGGTGATCACCGGCCTGCCACTGGCAACGAAACAGAGCACCGAGGCTTCACTGGTACTGACAATGGTGCTGGTGTCGCTGGGCGGCCTGGTCCTGATCGGGCTGGCCGGCACAGCGTTGATCCGCCGGACCATGCGGCCGCTGGAACAGCTGTCCGACGTCGCCACCAAAGTTTCCAAGCTGCCCCTCGACGCCGGTGAGGTGGCGCTCGCTGTGCGCGTACCACCCTCCGCCGCGCATCCCACCACCGAGGTGGGCAGCGTGGGCCACGCCCTGAACCTGATGCTGGACAACGTCTCCAGTGCGCTTAAAGCCCGGCAGCGCAGCGAGATGAAGGTGCGCCAGTTTGTTGCCGACGCCTCCCACGAACTGCGGACGCCGCTGACCGCCATCCGCGGCTATACCGAACTGATGCGCATGACCGAAACCCTCACCGAGGACGGCCAAAAGTCGCTGGGCCGCGTCCAAAGCCAGTCGGAGCGCATGACCGCCCTGGTGGAGGACCTGCTGCTGCTGGCCAGGCTGGACGAGGGCAAGGCCACCGAAACCACCGACGTAGACCTGACCCAACTGGTGGTCGAAACGGTCAGCGACGAAAAGGTCATGGCTCCGGACCACACCTGGCAGCTGCAGTTGCCCGACGAGCCCGTCGCGGTCCGCGGGGACTCCACCCAGCTCCACCAGGTGCTGGCCAACCTGCTCTCCAACGCCCGGAAGCACACGCCTGCCGGCACCACGGTGACCACCGGCGTGATGCGCTCCGCCGACGGAAGCGTGGTGGTCACGGTGACCGATGACGGGCCCGGCATCCCGGCCGAATTCCAGGGCAGCATCTTCTCGCGCTTCACCCGGGCGGACGCCGCCCGTTCCGGCTCCGAGGGGTCCTCGGGCCTGGGCCTTTCAATCGTCGAGTCCATCGTGGCGGCCCACGGCGGCACCGTGGAACTGGTTTCCCGGCCAGGCAGGACCGAGTTTGCGGTCCGCCTTCCAGGTACCGGCTCCGCTGCGCCCTGACTTACACAGGCACGTCACAGGTTGTGCCTAAAGCCCACAAATTTGGCGGCGCCACTCTTGATTCATGACGCTCACCGACTCCACTTCAGGGACCCTTCAGGACGCCGCGGTGGCGCCGCCGGGCCTTCCTTCCAGGGGGCATGCCGTACGGCGTGCCCCCGTGGACACCCGCACCGCCGCCCCTGTCCTTGATGTCACCATTCCCGTCTTCAACGAGGAGCGCGACCTTGAGGAATGCCTCCGCAGGCTCCACGCACACCTGCGCGACACCTTTCCGCACAGTTTCCGGATCACCGTGGCGGACAATGCCAGCATGGATGGAACCCTGAAGATCGCCGAACGGCTGGCCCGTGAGTTCCCGGAGGTCACCGTGGTCCACCTTGACGAGAAGGGCCGAGGGAACGCGCTGCGCAAGGTATGGCTCGCTTCCCCGTCTCCGGTCCTGGCCTACATGGACGTTGACCTTTCCACCGATCTGGCAGCCCTGCCCCCGCTGCTGGCACCCTTGATTTCCGGGCACTCGGACCTGGCCATCGGCACCCGGCTGACCCGCAACTCCCGGGTTGTCCGCGGGCCCAAGCGGGAGTTCATCTCGCGCAGCTACAACCTGATGCTCCACTCCCTGATGGCAGCGCGGTTCAGTGACGCCCAATGCGGGTTCAAAGCCATCCGTGCCGACGTCGCCCAGCAGATCCTCCCCCACACCGTGGACAATTCCTGGTTCTTTGACACCGAGCTCCTGGTCCTGGCCGAGCGCTGCGGCCTGCGCGTCCATGAAGTTCCCGTGGACTGGATCGACGATCCGGATTCCAGCGTGGACGTGGTGCGCACTGCGCTGGCCGACCTCCGTGGCATGGCCCGGCTCACCCGCGACCTGGTCTACGGCCGCATCCCAGTCCCGGAACTGCGCGCGGCTTTGGCACGGGGCCCGCTTCCCGCGTCGTCACGGGCTGACGAACAGACCCGTGGCGGCAGCCTCTTTGGCCAGCTGGTCCGGTTCGCCGCGATCGGCGCCGCCTCAACGCTGGCCTACCTGCTGATCTTCCTGTTCTGCCGGGGGTTCATGGATCCGCAGCTGGCAAACTTCCTGGCGCTGCTGGTCACGGCCGTTGCCAACACGGGCGCCAACAGGCGCTTCACCTTCGGTATCCAGGGCGGCAACCCCGTCCGGCACCATTTCGAGGGGCTGATCGTGTTCGGCATCGGCCTGCTGCTCACCTCCGAAGCACTTGCCCTGGTCCACCGCACGACGACGCCTGACCGGTGGGCGGAGGTCCTCACCGTCGTGGCGGCGAACCTTGCGGCTACAGCGGTCCGGTTCCTGCTGTTCCGGCTGTGGGTCTTCCGTGACCGGGCACCGCACGCTGCCCCATCCGCCGGCACCAACGAAGCCGACATCACAAGCACCGCCGACGACACTCCAGCCAGCACTCCCACAGAAACGGCAGCATCATGACCTCCACCATCTCACCGGCAGGCGCCGGCTCAACTGCCGCCCCGCAGCCCTCTACCTCCACCGGTGTGGCCTCCGCCGCCGGGACTGTGAAGCCCACGCCGCACTGGACCCGCTACGCCTTCGGCGGCCAACCCCGCTGGGTGCGGCCCTCCGCCGCGGGACTCCTCGTGGCCACGGCAGTCCTGTACCTGTGGAACCTCGCAGCAACCGGCTACGCGAACTCCTTCTACGCCGCAGCCATCCAGGCGGGCACCAAGGACTGGACCGCGTTCCTCTTCGGATCGCTCGATGCCGGCAACGCCATCACCGTTGACAAGCCGCCCGCGGCCCTGTGGATCCCCGACCTCGCAGGCCGGATCTTCGGATTCTCGCCGCTGAGCATGCTGGTACCGGAGGCACTCATGGGCGTCGCCGCCGTCGGCGTCCTCTACCTGGCCGTCAAACGCGTCTCAGGCCCGGCCGCCGGCCTGCTGGCAGGTGGCGCCCTGGCGCTGACGCCGGTGGCTGCACTCATGTTCAAGTTCAACAACCCCGACGCCATGCTCACCCTCTGCCTGGTGCTGGCGGCGTACTTCACGACCCGGGCCATCGAGCGGGCGGGCTGGAAGTGGCTTGTGGCGGCGGGCGCCGTCATTGGCCTGGCTTTCCTCACCAAGATGCTGCAGGGCTTCCTGATCGTTCCGGCGCTGGGACTCGCCTACCTGTGGGCTGCCCCCACCTCGATCGGCCGCCGGCTGGCACACCTCCTGGGAGCCCTGGCAGGGATCATCGTGGTGGCCGGCAGCTACATCGCCCTTTTCCAGCTGACACCGGCCTCGGAGCGCCCGTACATGGCCGGTTCCACCACCAACAGCTTCCTGGAACTAACCTTCGGCTACAACGGGCTGGCCCGCATCACCGGCTCGGGCGAAGGCATGCCCGGCGGCGGAGCGGGCGGTGCGGCCGGCGGTGCCAGTGGCGGATTCGGCGGCGGGAACAGCGGATTCGGCGGGGCGGCCGGGCTGCTGCGGATGTTCGGGACGAGCTTTGGCGGCGAAGTGTCATGGCTGTTGCCGGCCGCCCTGATCCTGCTGGTGGCCGGGCTGTGGTTCACCCGGCGGGAAGCCCGCACCTCGATGGGCCGTGCATCGCTGGTCCTGTGGGGCGGCTGGCTTCTGGTCACCGCGGGTGTCTTCAGCTTCATGAGCGGCATCGTCCACCCCTACTACTCGGTGGCACTGGCGCCGGCGATCGCGGCACTGGTGGGAATCGGTGCCGTGGAGCTCTGGCGCGGCCGCGCCTACTGGCCGGCCAGGATTGTCCTCGCCGTAACCGTCCTGGGCACTTCGATCTGGTCGGCGGTCCTCCTGGGCCGCGACGCCTCATGGCTCCCCTGGCTGCGCATCGCCATCATCGTCCTCGGCGTCCTTGCCGCCGCAGGCATCCTTCTCCGCCTCGACGCAGCGGCCGCCTCCGGACGGTTCCGGCGCGCGGGGGCTGCCGCCGCCGTCGTCGTATCCCTGCTGGCCGGTGGCCTTGGGGCTGCGGCCTGGACCCTGGCCACCACTGCCTCGGCCCACTCGGGGTCCATTCCGACGTCGGGGCCCGCGGGTTCGGCGGGCGGCTTCGGCAACCGGGCTGCCGGCTTCCGCGGCGACCGGACCGACGGCGCCGACGCTGCCACCGGAACCGACAGGTTTGACCCCGCAAACGGAATTGGCGGGGCAGCTGACGGGGCCGGTGGTCCCGGCGGAGCGGGCGGCCCCGGTGAGGGAACCGCCGATGCCGCAGTGACCGCACTGCTCTCCTCCACCACCACGAAGTGGTCCGCGATCGTCTCCGGCGCCAGCCAGGCAGCCAGCCTGGAACTTGCCACGAACACCAACGTCATCGCGCTCGGCGGCTGGAACGGCGGGGATCCGTACCCCACGCTCGCCGAGTTCCAGGACATGGTGGCCAAGGGTGAAATCAGCTACTTCATTGAGGGCGGAGGCATGGGCGGAGGCGGCATGGGCGGCATGGGCGGCCGCGGCAACTCCCAGGTGGCCGCCTGGGTGCAGGCCAACTTCCAGGCCCAGACAGTAGGAAACTCCACCGTTTACCGGCTCACCAAGTAGGACACTGCAGCAAGGCCGACTACGCTCAACGGGAGCCAACGCAGGAGTTCCGCGGCCGGACCGTAGTGGAGGAAACCGATGAACAACCTGATCCAACCCATGACCGGAACACTATTGATGGGAGTTCTGGCAGTGAGCCTTGCTGCCTGCGGTCTTGGCGGACCTTCCAAAGCCGAGCAGCTGGAGGGCGCCCTGCAGAAGGCCGGAATGTCGGTTTCCGGCGTCACGGCCGTGCAGGCCGACGCCAACGTCAGCACGTCCGGCGAGTTCATAACGGTGAAACTCGTAGCCGACAGCGCGCAAAAGCAGGCGCTTATGGGGACCCTGCAGGACGCCATGCCGGTGCTGCTGGACAGCATCAAGGATGTGGAGGGCGGTACGTTCGGTGTCGGGATTTTTTCGCCGGACGACGCCGTCTCAGCCGGCCCCGGCGATCTGGGCTATCACGGGTCGAGCTCGCTGACGAGTATCCGGGAGTACTTCGCCCGGTAGCCCCGGGGTGCCGCAGCGTAGTGCCAGCAGCGGCCCCCGTACCTGAACACCGTTGGCGCCCTCCGGGATCAAGAAACCCGGAGGGCGCCGCAAACCGACGCGCGGCGTCCGTGACTTCCGTTACCTAAATGTGACTTCTGCTTAATCTTCCTGTACCGTCGATTGGGTGCGGCCCCCGTTCGGGCCGCATATCCCGGGTTGACGCCAAGCTCTGCCGCTTCCCCGGATTCCGATTGAGCAACGGCAGAGGCGGGGGACCCACCGTCCCGGGCAATGAATGCCCTTGGGGTTAAGCCAGCACGTGATTTTTCCGTGCGGCCGGATGCCCTCATCCGAACCCGACAGCTAACTCCGCAGGTGTGAGAGGCGATCAATCATGTCCAAAAACACGGCAGAAGCACGCCTGCATGCCAAGGCTAAACACCGGGCCAAGCAGCAGGCAAAGAAGACCACCCTGGGCCAGCGCGCCGCCGTCCTTGCAGCATCGTGCGCGGTGCTGGTTGGCGTAGGCGCGGCCGGACAGGCCACCAGCAGCATGACTCCGGTGGCATCCACCGGGTCAAACCCGGCAGCGTCCGACGCCCAAATGAGCATCGAGAAGAGCGAAATCCGGTCCAACCCGGCAGCGTCCCCCGCTCCCGCCGCCATCAGCGTGGCACCGCAGGCCGCGGAACCGGCTCCCGCGGCAGCACCGGCAGCCCCGGCGCCTGTCGCGCCCGCCCCGGCGCCTGTCGCGCCCGCCCCGGCACCAGCACCGGAACCGGCCCCCGCTCCTGAGCCGGCACCGGCCGTCGCGGTTAACGATCCCGCCGGCGCCCAGGCGTACGCCGCCGGCCAGCTGGCCACCTACGGCTGGGGACCGGACCAGATGCAGTGCCTGCAGACGCTGTGGACCAAGGAATCGGACTGGACCACCACGGCCACCAATCCCAGCAGCGGAGCGTACGGTATTGTCCAATCCCTCCCTGCTGAGAAGATGGCCAGCTCCGGCGCCGACTACCTCACCAACTACCGCACGCAGATCAACTGGGGCCTGGACTACATCAAAAAGAGCTATCAGTCGCCCTGCGGTGCCCTGAACTTCCACCTGGCGCACAACTGGTACTAGGCACCCACCCCCCTGGCGGCCGCGACGCCACGCGAGCCCTCCGCTGAGTCTCCCCACCATGGACGGCGTACGACGGCGCGTACCCGGCCACGCGCCGTCGTACGCCTTGGGCGTGGGGCACAGCAGGGGAATTGCAGCGCCAACTTCGGGCCGCATCCATGTGGATGCGGCCCGAAGTGCTTTAAGTTGCGTCCGGCCCGGCGTTCCGCCACGGGATGTACTGGACGGACCACTTGTTTCCGTCCGGATCGGCGAAGTAGACGAAGTGGCCCCAAGGCAGCACTTCGATGTCACTGACGTCCACACCGTTATTCTTCAGGTGGTCGTGCGCCGCCTGGATGTCGTCCACCACCAGCTGCAGGTTTGATCCTGTGCCGGGAGGGGCGTCCACCAGCCCCTCCCCCAAGCAGATGGAGCAGGCAGACCCGGGCGGCGTCAGCTGCACAAAGCGGATGTCGTCCGAAGGCCGCTCGTCGTAGTCGGCGTTGAAGCCCACCTTGTTGACGTAGAAATCCTTGGCGCGGTCAACGTCGGAGACGGGGACAAAGACAAGTTCGAGTTTCCAGTCCATCCGCACAGGCTAGCGGCGGTGCCCCTGCCCGAAAAGGGGGAAGGCTACCCTGCGATGCCGTACAGGCGGTCACCTGCATCGCCCAAGCCGGGAACGATGTAGGACTTCTCGTTGAGTTTCTCGTCGATGGAGGCCAGGACGATGTGCACGTTTGCGTCGCCCAGTTCTTCCTCCAGCTTGGCCAGGCCCTCGGGAGCGGCCAGCAGGCAGATGCAGGTGACGTCGGAGGCGCCGCGCTTGAACAGGAACTTGATGGCCTCGCGCAGCGTGCCGCCGGTGGCCAGCATGGGGTCCAGGACGAACACCTGGCGGCCGGTGAGATCCTCCGGCAGGCGCTCGGCATAGGTGATGATGTCCAGCGTCTCCTCGTCCCGGGCCATGCCCAGGAAACCCACCTCGGCGGTGGGGACCAGCTTGGTCATGCCCTCCAGCATGCCCAGGCCCGCGCGCAGGATGGGGACCACCAGCGGGGTGGGCTTGGTGAACGCCGTGCCGATGGTGGTGCTGACCGGCGTTTCGATGGTGACGGGCTCGGTACGGACTTCCCGCGTGGCTTCGTAGGCCAGCAGGGTCACCAGCTCTTCCGTCAGCTGCCGGAAGACCGGCGACGGCGTGTTCTTATCCCGCAGGACGGTGAGCTTGTGGGCGACCAGGGGGTGGTCAACAACGAGAGTACGCATCCCCCAAAACTATCATCCGGCGGTGTCCTTGTTCTGGCTGCCATGGGCGTGCTCCTTGCCGCCGTCGCCGTGGTGGTGCACTTCCTCGGCAACCACGTCCCGGACGATCGGACGGTCGAACGACGGCGCCGCCCCGGCGTGCTCTCGCCTGCGGACCAGGTGGAACAGCCTGTGGGCCAGGATCACCACTCCCACCCAGGTGAGGCCCAGCAACCACCCGGCCATCACGTCCGTCAGCCAGTGGTGGCCAAGGAAGACGCGGCTTAACCCCATGGCGATGATGAAGAGCGTGCCGGCCGTGATGGCTGTGACGCGCACAGCCATGGCCTGGAACTGGAGGCAGATGAGGTACACCACCAAGCTGATCACCACAGTGGTGTTCAGGGTGTGGCCGCTGGGGAAGGATGGCGAGTCCTCGTAAGGGGGCACCGCGTCTGCATGGTCCGGGCGGGTGCGGCCCACCAGTTTCTTGCCGAAGGTAGTGGCCATGATGGAGACCCCCGCCGCACCGCCGATCAGGACGAGCGGACGCCAGTTCCGGCTGAGGAAGGTCAACCAGGCAGTAAGGATGCTGGCAAGGATGGGCATGCCGATGCCGCCGCCGATGTTGGTGAAACCCGTAACGAACGCATCGAGTCCGGGACTGCGCAGGCTCTCGGCCAGGCCCAGGGCAGGCTTGTCCAGGTTGGCCAGCCCCGCAGAATCCACCACGTTGTCGTACACCTCGGCGCCGAGCAATGCCAGGGACACGATAATCACGCCACCCACAAGGATGGTGAGGACCAGCGCCGCGTAGGGTTTGAACCAAATACCTAAACGGTCCCGAAGAGTGTCCATGGTGCCTCCCGGCATCGGTAAGTAACCTGAGTATCCCCGAAACTATCATTGAGCCATGCCGTTGCCCGAAAAGAAACATGATGCCTGGATGGGCCTTGCCCTGGCGGAGGCCCGCCGGGCGCTGGCCACGGAGGATGTGCCCATCGGCGCCGTGGTGATAGGGCCCGACGGCGGCGTGCTGGGTTCAGGCCGGAACCAGCGGGAGGAACTGGGCGACCCCACAGCCCACGCCGAGGTGGTGGCCATCAGGGAAGCGGCCGGACGGCTCCAGGAGCGGGCGCGGCTCGACGGCGGGCGCGGCGACGGCTGGCGGCTGTCCGACTGCACGTTGGTGGTCACGCTGGAACCCTGCGCCATGTGTGCCGGCGCGATAGTCCTGGCCCGGATCCCGCGGGTGGTGTTCGGAGCCTGGGACGAGAAGGCCGGCGCAGCCGGTTCGGTGTTTGACATCCTTCGCGAACGCCGGCTCAACCACTGGGTTGAGGTGTATCCGGGGGTACGCGAGGAAGAGTGCGCGTTGTTGCTGCGCGAATTTTTCGCGGGGCACCGCAGCAGCCTCTAGCTTTGCTGCCGCTGCCCTGGTTCGTCACGTCCTTCGACGAGGGCCAGCACATCCTGCGCCGTTTTGCTCCACCCCGGCAACCTGGTCCGCGCATCCAGGGCTGCTGTCCGCCAGCTTTCCCGGGTCCTTCCGTCCACCAGCCACCGCCGCAGGGCATCGGCCAGCCGTGCCGGACTCTCGTGTCCCCCGGCGGGAAGTGGCAGCACTGCCCCCGGAAGGCGCGGTCCGCCGTCGGCCGCTGCCAGCCCGGCCATCCCCAGCGCCTCCACCGCCCCTGTCCCGTCGCGGACCATTACCGGAATACCGTGGGCCAGGGACTCGGTGACGGCCATCCCGAACGCCTCCACCCGTGACACCAGTAAGGTCAGGTCCGCCCGCGCCCATTCAGCCTCGAGGGCGTCGCCGGTGAGCTCGCCGGTGAGCTGCACCCGACCGTGGAGCCCGTTGGCAGTAATGGCAGCCCGGACCTCCTGTGCGTAGTCCGGATCCGCCTGGCCGGAGCCTACGAAGGACGCAGTCCACTCAAGGTCCTGGATTCGGGCCAGTGCCTCCACTGTCAGCAGCTGGTCCTTGTTGGGCAGCAGCGCGGCAACGATAGCCAGGTGCGGAGGCGTGGACCCGGATGCCCGGGGTGCGGGATTGACGCCGGGCAGGACAACGCCGGTCCGCGGAATCCCCCTTTCCAGGAGGAGCGAGGCTGACGAGGTGCTGGTGCAGATCACGCCCGTTGCCGCACGGAGGGCCCTGGCTTCCGCTGCAAGGGCTGCAGTCCCGGAACTTTCCGGAACGGGCATATGCACCAGCACCCATGTTTTCCGGCCTCCCTTCGCCGCGAATTCGAGTTCATCCGGGGCACCCACGGCAACCAACCCGTCCACGACGGCCACGGCCTGCCCTGGACCTGCGTCAGGTTCCCATGCCCCAAGGAGGGCGCCCAGCCGGCGTCGTGCCTTGGCGCTGGCGTCAGGCCAGTTGCCCTCGACGCTTAGGACGTCCACCTCGGCGCCCAGTGCCTGCAGCCCTGCCGCGAGGCGCGCGTTGTAGACATTGCCGCCGGAGCTGTGGCGGATGTTGCCGGGGACCAGCATCCGGATGGAGCGCACGGTCAGGCGGTGAGGTCCAGGGAATAGGTGGCCCAGGCGTCCGGATTCTCGCGGAGGGTTACGTCGATGCCTGCGAGTTCGCGGCCGTCATCGCTCTCCTTGACCTGCGCGGCAACCTTCCGGGCGATGTACTCGGCGAGGGCCTCCGTGGTGCTGAGCTTGCCCTGGAAGTCCGGGTGCTCATCCAGGTTGCGGTAGTTCAGGCCGGCGAGCACTTCCTCGATGATGGTCCCGGCGGCGCCGATGTCCAGGACGATCGCATCGTCGTTCAGGGCGCGACGGTGGAAAGACACCTCTGCGACGAAGGTTGCCCCATGGAGTCCCTGGGCTGGGCCGAAGGCCTCGCGCGGAAGGCTGTGGGCGATCATGAAGTGGCGGCGGACGGTCAGGCTGAACATGGGTTACCTCAGGTTTTCGGAGTCGTGGGCGGCTGGGCTGGGTGTTGGGCTGCTCGCGGGGTATTCGACGACGTGGCACAGGGCTTCCAGGGTGCCGTCCGCGAGGCTTTGAACCACGCCCGGCAGGTCCTCGAACGGGGAGGTTCCGGTCAGGAATGCGTCGAAGACGGAGTCCTTCAGCAGCGACACTGCCAGGTCCAGGCGGTCGGCATTGGTGCGGCGGTGGCGCCGGGCGCGGGCCACCATGCCTACCTGACTGGCCCGGATGGACAGCCGCCTTGCGTGGAAATCCTCCCCCAACGGGACAGTAACTTCCCGGTTGGCGTACCAGGACATTTCGATGACGTCGCCCTCATCGCCGACGAGTTGCAGGCTGCGCGCGAGGCCTTCCTGCGAGGCAGAACAGTGGAACACGATGTCGCAATCAGGCAGCGCGTCATCGGGGTGCGCGAAGTCCACCCCCAAGGCGTCCGCGAGTTCCTTCCTGCCGGGGTCGAGGTCCACCAGTTGCAGGCGCTGCAGCGGAAAGGTGCGAAGCAGCGTGGCCACCATGCCGCCCACCAGGCCGGCGCCGACGACTGCAATCCGGTCTCCCAGCCGCGGCCCGGCTTCCCAGAGGGCATTGACCGCCGTTTCCACGGTGCCGGTGAGGACGGCGCGCCGGGATGGAACGTCGCCGGGAATCCTGGTCAGTGAGTCCACCGGAACCACATAAAGGTCCTGGTGGGGGTTCAGGCAGAAGACGCGCGCGCCTTTCCAGTCTTCGGGCCCCTCCTCCACGACCCCAACGGAGAGGTAACCGAACTTTACCGGCCCGGGAAACTCACCTTCCTGGCGCGGCGCCCGCATTTCTTCCGCGACCCGGGGCGGCACCGCTCCAGCGTGGACCACCATTTCGGTGCCCTTGCTGATCCCGGAGTAGAGGGTACGGACCAGCGCTTCGCCCGGCCCTGGGGCGGGCACCTCCTCGGCCCTGAGCTCGCCGTGCTCCTTGGCAGTGGTCCAGTATGCGGTTGCGTGGATCGGAGTCTGTGAATTTGTCATCTTGCTGATGAATCTAGCCGGACGCGCATGGACGGCGAAAGTCCGACGGCGCATGGCGGGGTTTCATGGCGCATGGTTCGACGCCGCGTCAAGAGACAAGATGCTCAAGGAGCGCTTCCTCGAGGAGGCTTCGTTCGCCGGGGAGGAATCCCGAGGGCCATTGGGTTGGTTCCCAGTCCTGGTGCTCGCTTTTGTAGTGCCGGCCTGTGGGTGAGGTCCAGCCGGGTGGTTCGTTTTTGCTGGCCGGGGTGGGTTTCCAGCCTGTGGTGTGGCGGAGTTTGTGGTGTTTGCGGCAGGGCTGTCCCAGGTTGCTGATGCCCGTGGTGCCGCCGTTGGCCCAGGCGAGGATGTGGTCGGCGTCGTTGTCCAGGGAGTTGTTGCTGCAACCGGGGAACGGGCACTTGCCGTCCCGCATCCTCAGCCAGGCCCGCATCGCTTTCGTGATTCGGTAGCTGGTCCTGCCGATCTCCAGCGGCGCCCCGTCCCGTGGATCCACCAGCACCCGGTAAAACGACCCCGCACCGTTCGCGACGAGCCGCCGTGCCATGGACGCCGGGATGGGCCCATACCCGTCCAGCATGGCCGGTTCATCCGTCATGCCCGACAGGGAGAGCACCGGGACGGTGACCAGGACCTGGGCGCGGATTGGTGACGACGGGAAATCTGTTCCTTCAACGGTCACGGCTGCGGTATCGCGGGCGTCCGTGCTGGTGGGAGTTCCGCTGCCAAGAACCGCGTCGGCAAAGGTGTCCGCCCGCAGTTGGGCCATGCTGCGGGACTCGTCCGGTCCCTGCATTCCCCTGGCGATAGCCGTGAGCCGGTTCCACCCAGCCACCGCCTGGTCCGCTGGGACGTACGCGGAGAGCCAGGCCATGCCGTCCTGGTCAGCCCGGAGCTCCACCCTCCGGTCAGCAACTCCCTTGGCGTGCCGCTTCTCGATGCTCTCGGCGTGGTGGCGTTCCCGCCAGGTGCGGGCCTTGGCCCTGAACCGATGCGCGGGCATCTCCCCCACCGGGCAGCCCCTGGCCGGGTCCAGCGCGTCGGGATCCATGAAATGGGCTTCCAACGCCGCGGCCCCCGCAGGATCAAGGCTCGCCGTTTCATCTGCCATGGCCACCGCATGGCTCCAGGACAGAACCCCGGCCTGCAGTGCAGCAAAGGTCCGCGGCAACGTCGCTGTCAGGGCGTGGGACGTGCCCAGGAACGACGCCGCAGCCCGCGGCCCCAGTGCCAGCACGCACCCGATCTCGGCCGCGACCGCCATCTCCTGCGCCACCACCGGCACATCCGGCCCCGCAACAGCCCAGGCAGTCTCCGCATGCCGCACCGCGGCTTTCGCTTTTAGCCCCGCGATCCCGGCCTCGACCTCCCGGGACCGGGCCAGAACGTCCAGGCAACCATCCGCCAACCCCGCCAACGGGTCAGCCTTCGAAAACGCCTCTGAGCCCGCCCCATCAACTTCTGTGTTGAGCACAGTGAGGGCAGCCTTGATGTCCTCAAACGCCTTCGCCACCGCCGCTTTCCCCATAAACCCATCATGACAAGGGGGTACGACATTTGAGATCAGCTGCGGGACCATCGGCTTGGTGTACCCACGTTTTGGGGATGCAGGCCTTGCTCCGGTACCCTATTGAGGTTGGTGACGTGTCCGAGCGGCCGAAGGTGCAACACTCGAAATGTTGTTTGGTGTAAAAGCCAACGTGGGTTCAAATCCCACCGTCACCGCCAAAGAGAAAGGCCCTGTTTCCCTTGTAAACGAAGGGAGCAGGGCCTTTTCTCATCCCGGAAGGAAGCGGCCTAACGGGCTGTCGACGACGAAAGCGTCAGCGCGTCGGATCAATCATCGTCATGCCCGCGACATTCGCGGTGTCGAGCCGTGGCAGCATGCCGGCTGCCTCCTCCAGCCCGATGACGCGTTCGATGAGCTTCTGCGGTTCGAGCGCCCCCGATTCAATCAGGGCAAGCATCCCGGGATAGTCCGCCGCGGCCATTCCGTGGCTTCCAAAGACGTCCAGTTCCCACGCGATCACCCTTGCCATGGGCACACGGGGATGACCGTCGACGGGCGGCAGGAGCCCGATCTGCACGTGCCGTCCGCGGCGGCGAAGGCTCAGGAGCGCGTCGGCGCACGTCTGCTCACTGCCCACGGCATCGATGGAGATATGGCTTCCTCCCGTCAGTGCATGCACCTGCGGCGGGATATCTGAGCCGTCTGCAACCAATACGTGGTCGGCACCGAGGGACGCCGCCACATCGAGGGCAGCCGGGTTCCGGTCAACAGCGATGACCTTGCCGCCAAGTGCCTTGGCGATCATGACGGCGCTGAGCCCCACCCCGCCTGCCCCTACGACAGTGACCCATTCATCGGCAGCAAGGCGGCCCCGGCCGGTAAGCGCACGGTAAGCAGTCGCGAACCGGCATCCCAGGCTGGCAGCTGCCTCGAAGGTGACCCCTTCGGGGATCGCCACGAGATTGGTATCCGCGGCGTGAATCACCACCTGCTCGGCAAAGGAACCCCAGTGGGTGAAGCCAGGCTGTTGCTGCTCCGGGCAAACCTGCGCGTTGCCGGCAAGGCACCACTCGCAGGTGCCGCAGCCCTCAACGAATGGTGCGGTGGCCCGGTCGCCGACCGTCCACTTCGTCACTCCCGGACCGACACTGACGACGACGCCGGCGAACTCATGGCCGGGGACGTGTGGCAGGGCAATTTCGTCGTGGCCGGCCCACGCGTGCCAGTCGCTGCGGCAAAGCCCGGTAGCGACGACGCTGATGACGACGCCGCCCACCGGCACCTTTGGCTCTTCAACCTCCCGGACAGCCAACGGCCCTGCTATCTGGTCCAAGACAATCGCGCGCACATGACCTCCCACATATCGACTTCGCCCGTTTGCATCCATCCGCGGGTCCGGCCGACATCTTCGCATGTGTCGTCGAGGCATTGGTAGCCGCAAAAGCAACTACTCTCCCCGGCCCACCGAAACCGTGCGGCAGTCAGAGAATCCGCTGGTACATGCGGTGGTCCTGCCACTGGCCGGCTATTTGTAGGTACGCACGCGCCGTACCGTAGGCCTCAAATCCGTTCTTTTCCAGCACTCTTTGCGAAGCAACATTGTGCACCAGGGTGGCGGCTTCGAGGCGGTGGAGTCCGAGATTATCTTTCGCGATGTCCAGGGCCGCGGCCACCGCCGCAGTCATGAGCCCCCTGCCCTGGAAGGATCGGGAGATCCAGTAGCCGAGGTGGGCGTTCTGGAACGCACCGCGCACAATCGAGCTGAGGGTCAGCAGGCCCAGGATGCCGTCATCACGTGCCAGCACCATGGAGAGCGCTGTGCCTGAATCACGTTCAGCCCGCCGTCTTTGAATCACCGCGCGCTGCCCCTCGACTGTGTAGAACTCCTCTGCCCTGACCGGTTCCCAAGGGGCAAGGTGGACTCGGTTCGTTTGGAACGCCGCAGCCAGCGGCCCTGCGTCCGCCGCCTTGACGGGACGGAGGACAATGCCATCAGCGAGTTCACAGGAGGAGTCCACGTGTTCACACTACATAGGCGGGATGGGCGGCCGGTCCGAACAATTTACGCCTGCCTAACGTCGGGCCAATTGTCGTAGTGATCAGGCAGGATAGGGTCTCAACCAGTCAAGTGTCTGGAATAAAAACCCTTAGGGAGAATCCAGGGCGGGAATGAACGAATTCTTTACTGCCGCTTGTGAAAAGGGCGTGCTGCAGTTGCGGTGGACACCGGAAGTCCTCATAACGTACGACATTGCCGTCCGGGCTGCCCGGGTCCTGGAAGGCCTCAGCGGCGGCCGGGTCCTGCCTCTTCTCGTTGATCTCGCAGGAGTGGCCGGGATTGACCCCGGAAGCCAGGGCCGGCATGAACGCTTACCGCGGGTTCTCCGCTGTGGCGCTCATTGGGGATGGTCCCATGGGCAAAGTTGTGGCGGCGTTTTCCCAGCGGTCCCTGACTCCTACGGCCTACTTCACCAGCGAACCCGTTGCCCTTACTTGGTTATCGGAGCAGCGCAGCCGGACCGGCAAGCCAGACAGGGCACAGCAAAGGGAGCGCTGAGAGCGGCTGCGGTCACTGCGGTTTCGACGGCGGCGCCCTCCCACAAGCACAGTAGTGCTACAGCCGGGTGTCAAACGACCCGCAGAACACGTTGTCGTTGAACGTGCCCTGGAACTCCGATTTGCCCTGGATCTTTTCCACCGCAGCCCGAATGGCCTCCCGCGTCCCTGCATGCGCGTGGATGGCCGTCTTGACCATGGGCACGTCGATCAGGTGGTTCGGCTGGTTGAGGGACACGAACACCGTGGGCACCTCCGTGACGTACCACGGGATTTCCGCTGCCATCGGCGAAGACCACTTGATGCGGATTGCCGCCTCCTGCGCAAAGCCCTTCACATTGGCAAAGACAAAGGCAGCGTCGTACTTGTCCGCGTAGTCCCCTGTGGCCTCTTCGGAGATGATGGACATAAAGTTCACCCCGGTCTCCCCCGCAGCCTCGCGCTGCTCGGCAGTACGGAACAGATGCACCTCGAAGCCGGCAGCCTCCAGTTCCTCCTTCACCACCTCCAGGTAGGCCAGCGGGTCGGCACGGGTGAAGTCGGCGCCACCGGAAATGCCGTACAAACGGATCCGCGGATGGGTGGCCGGGGTGATGGGCAGGTTCCCTGCGGTGTCCTTAACCAGGGTCACCGTCTTGTCGGCAATCCCAGCGGCGATGGCCCGGTGCTCGGCGGATCCAATGACGGCAAGAGCCCCGGCAGTCGGCACCAGCTGGTCCGCAGCTTTCAGGTGCAGTCCCAAGGACGCCTTCAGCCCAAGGATCCGCCGCAGCGCATCATGCAGCCGCTGCTCGGTGATGATGCCCGATTTGTACCCGTCCAGCATGTACTGGAAGTCCTCGGCTGGATTCCGGAAGAACAGGAACATGTCGCAGCCGGCGGCAATCGTGGCCGGTACCAGGTCCTTGCGCTTCTTCGCCTGCGTCAGGCCCACCATCTGAGAGGCGTCGGTGAGCACCAGCCCGTTGAAGCCAAGCTCGCCCCGCAGCAGGTCCTGCAGCAACTCCGGGGACAACGTGGCCGGCAAAATTTCGGCATCCGAAAGACGCGGCCGGAAATGCCGGGAGACTTCCGGCGCGCCAATGTGGCCCACCATGATGGACTGCACGCCGTGCGCAATCATCTCCCGGTACACGTGCCCGTACGTCCGGTCCCACTCCTCGTAGCCAAGGGTGTTGTAGGACGTCACTACGTGCTGGTCCCGCTCATCGATGCCGTCGCCGGGGAAGTGCTTCATGGCACAGGCCGTGGGCGATTCGCTGATGCCGTCGAAGTATTCCTTGGCCCGCTCCACCACGACCTCTGGCGTATTGCCAAATGAACGAGTGGAAATGACCGTGTTCCGCCAGTTGTAGTGGATGTCCACGATCGGCGCGAAGGCCCAGTTGCAGCCCAGTGCCGCCGTCTCAACGCCTGCGACCTGGCCCATTTGCCGGGCGATGTTCTTGTCCGGGTGCGAGCCCGCCTGCAGGTGCGTGGACACGAACGTGCCATCGTCGCAGCTGCCGGCGCCGCCCATCTCCGGGTTGGACGCAATCAGCAGGGGAATTCGGGTCTTGGACTGTGCGTAGCGGATGTGTTCCTGGACCGCGGCTGAAGGACCGGGCCGATAGCGCATGCCGCCCACGTGGTAGTTCTCCAGCACCCCGTCGAGGTACTCCGGCGAGTAGTCGTTGTTGTGGTTGATGAACAGCTGCCCGATCCTTTCCTCGAGCGTCATGGCACCAATGGTGCCCTCCACCCAGGCGATGGCGTCGGCGTCGAGATTGAACGGCGCTGCCGCGAGGTCGACGTCGAACTGGCGCGGCGCGGTGCCCCGGGCACCGTTGGCGGGACGTACGACGCCGGCAATCGCCTTGAGTGCCTGGGCCACCACTTCCGGGACGGGCGCGGAGATGTCCACCACCACTCCGGATTCGTCTTCCCGCAGCGGTTCCAGGGTGGCGAGCTGGGATTCCAGCAGCGCGGGAGGCATGAAGTGCCCGGTCCGTCCTTCGGTCCGGGCCTTCAGAACCTCCTTGCTGCCGTTCAGGTGCAGGAAGATGGTGTCCGGGGCCTGTTCCCGGATGGCGTCGCGGTAGCTGCGGCGAAGGGCCGAGCAGGCCAGGACCAATCCGCCGTTGCCCGCAGCTGCAAGCCTGCTGCCGACCGTTGCCAGCCAGGGCCAGCGGTCCTGATCCGTCAGCGGCGTGCCGGCTGCCATCTTGGCCACGTTTTCCACGGGGTGGAGGGAGTCGCCGTCAAGGAACGGGACCCCCAGTTCGCGGGCCACGAGGTCGCCGATGGTGGTCTTGCCGCATCCGGAGACGCCCATCACCACCACACGGGGTTTGGCAGGGGCGGGTTTGTTGTTGCTCACCGAAATTGTCCTTCTTACCAGTCGTGGACGGTGCCGTCGACCAGGCGGTTGTAGGGCAGGTAGGCCTGCTGGTACGGATAGGCTGCGGCGGCTTCTTCGTTGAATTCAACGCCGATCCCGGGCTTGTCGCCCGGGTGCAGATACCCGTCGGAGAAGGTCATGGACTGCTCGAAGACCTCGTTGGTCTTGTCCGAGTGCTGCATGTACTCCTGGATCCCGTAATTATGGATCGCCAACCCCACGTGCAGCTGCGCCGCGAAGCCCACCGGGGAAATATCCGTAGGGCCGTGGAACCCGGACTTGATCTGGTACTGCGCGGCGAAATCCATCACCTTCTTCAACGGCGAAATCCCGCCGAAGTGCGTGGACGCCGCCCGGACATAATCGATCAGCTGTTCCTTGATCAGCGTCTGGAAGTCATACACGGTGTTGAAGATCTCCCCGATGGCCAGCGGCGTGGTGGTGTGCTGGCGGACCAGGCGCAGCCCCTCCTGGTTCTCCGCCGGCGTGCAGTCCTCCAGCCAGAACAGGTCATACGGCTCCAGCGCCTTGCCCAGCCTCGCCGCCTGGATCGGCGTCATCCGATGATGCCCGTCATGCAGCAACGGGAGCTCCGGGCCGAACTCATTCCGCACCGCCTCAAACACCGTCGGCAAATGCCGCAGATACGCCCGGGTGTCCCAGTCCTCCTCCACCGGGAACGCACCCCGCCCGGCCGGCTCATAGTCATACCGCTCCCCCGACGCCTGCGCCTGCGCCGCCACCCCGTACACGGCCTTGATCCCCGGCACCGCCGTCTGGATCCGGATCGACTTGTACCCCAACTCCAAATGCTCCCGCACCGAATCAAACAGCGACTCAATATCCGAACCCGACGCGTGCCCGTACGCGCGCAACCCGTTCCGCGACGCACCACCGAGCAGCTGGTACACCGGCAGCCCGGCCACCTTGCCCTTGATATCCCACAACGCCATATCCACCGCGGCGATCGCCGCCATCGTCACCGGACCCCGCCGCCAATACGACGACCGGTACAGGAACTGCCACGTATCCTCAATCCGGTGCGGATCCTTCCCGATCAGCAACTGCGCCACATGCTCCTTCAAATACGCGGCAACAGCCAACTCACGCCCATTCAACGTGGCATCACCAATCCCGGTCACACCATCCTCCGTAGTAATCCGCAACGTCACGAAGTTCCGGGACGGACTGGTAACAAACACCTCGGCGGCAATGATCTTCATGGGACTAACTGTTCCTTCCGGAAGTAAAAAAGCAGGGTCTAAAGACGTGTTGGGGTGGCGGAATGTGCCGCTGTGGCTGTGAAGGATCCGCACAGACCGTGGACCAGGGAAACAACGCCAGGGTCCTCGGCGATGTCCGCACTGACCAGGCGAAGCAGGGCCCGGACCCTCTCGCTGCCTTCCAGCGCATTTGCCTCGCGGATCCCGGACGCCAGCGGGTCCTGGAAGTCCTGCGCGGCCGCCACGTAGTCGATCCATGCGGCAAGCATCAGGGCGGCGCCGGAACCGCTGCGGCCGCTGGCCCGTTCCGCCGCCATGACGGGCACGGCGCGCATCCGCAGCTTTGTGGTGGCGTCGGCAGCGATCTGGGCCAGCCGGTGGGCGATGCGGGCATTCCCGAACCGCTCCAGCAGGGCCTGCCGGTATGCAGGAATGTCCAGCCCTGCAGCCTGCAGGTGGTTTGCGGCCTCATCCCAGAAGTCCTCCACTGCCTTACGGCAGGCCGGGTCGGCCAGGGCCTCGGCTACGGTTGCGTGCCCGCGGAGCTGCCCGGCGTACGCCAGGATGGAGTGCGACCCGTTGAGGAGCCACAGTTTGCGGTTCTCGTATGGCTCGATGTCATCAACAACGACGGCGCCGGCATCCTCCCAGCGCGGCCTCCCGGCCGGGAAGCTTCCGCTGAGCACCCAGTTCCGGAAAGGCTCGGCCACCACCGGCGAGCTGTCACTGTAGCCGCACCGCTCTGCCACCTCCGAGATGTCCGCGTCAGTGGTCCGCGGTGTGATCCTGTCCACCGAGGTACTGACGAAGCTGACGTTCGCCCCGATCCACTCCCCCAAGCCAGGCCCCCAGGCCGACGCCATGCCCAGGACTGCCTTTCGGGCAACGTCGCCATTGGCCGAAAGATTGTCACAACTGACGACGGCGAGTGGTCCCGCACCGCTGCCCATACGGCCGGCCAGGGCCAGCACCAGGCGCCCCAAAGGTGTGCCTGGCACCCCCGTCCTCCCGGAAGTGGAAGTCCCCCCGGACGCTGCTGCTGCCAGCGCGCGGAGGTCAGCCGCCACGGCCGGTGCGTCGGCGTCGAACGTTCCATCCGCGGCCAGCCCGTAGGCTGCCTCGGTGATGGTCAGCGTGACAATGGCGGTCTCCTTCGCCGCCACAAGCTCGCTGAGCCTGGCGACGTTGGCGCCATCCACGGCCTCGACGATGCTGCCCACCACCTCAAAGCTGTCGCCACCAGCGGACCGCTCCACCAACGTATAGAGGCAGTCCTGTGCGGACAGCGCCTCCGCAGCGTCGGGCCGGCGGCCGGTGAACGCCGCAATGCCCCACTCCGCCGCGTCCGGCGCATGCTGCGTGTACCAGGCCTGGTGGGACCGGTGGAATGCCCCCAGGCCGAGGTGCACGATGCGCACCGGGGCCTTGGGCAGCGGCTTGAGGCTGCGGCTGAGTGCAGGCGGCGCGGCGTTCACAGCTTGAACACCCGCCGCGGTGAGGCATCGATGATGTCCACAATCACCTCGTGGGCCCGCTCTTCGGTGATCCGGTGCTCGGCCACCAGCCGGGCCAGGAAGGAAGCCTCGATCCGCCGGGCCGTGTCGTGGCGGGCTGGAATGGAGCAGAACGCCCGGGTGTCGTCGATGAACCCTGATGACCGTGAGAACCCTGCCGTTTCCGTCACCGCCGAGCGGAAGCGGAGCATGGCGTCCGGTGCATCCAGGAACCACCATGGCGCTCCCAGGTACACCGAGGGGTAGAAACCTGCCAGCGGGGCCAGCTCCCGGGAAAACACCGTCTCATCCAGGGTGAACAGGACCAGGTGGAAGTCCTTGGCCGTCCCGAAGTCCTGCAGCAGCGGGCGCACGGCCTCCGTGTAGTTGACCGCCACCGGGATGTCATGGCCGGTGTCCGCCCCGAAGGCTTCGAACGTGGGCGCGTGGTGGTTGCGGAATGAGCCGGGATGGATGGTCATGACCAGCCCGTCCTCCACCGACATCCGCGCCATCTGGTAGATCATGTGCGCTTCGAAGGCGTTCCTGTCCGCAGCACTCGCCTGGCCTGCCCTGCCGCGCTCAAACAGCCGCTCCGCCTCGGCAACGTCCAGCTTCAGCGTGGTGGGCGTGAACACGCCGTGGTCAGCGGACACAGCCCCGCGCTCCACAAAGTGGCGGCGGCGCGCTTCGAGGGCCTTGATATAGCCTGCATACCCCGAGGAACCCTCCCCGGCAGTGGCAATGAGGCGCTCAACGTTGTCCTGCCAGGCCGGATGCGCCATGTTGAGGTACTGGTCGGGGCGGAAGGTAGGGAGCACGCGGGCGGCGAACGAGGGGTCTGCGTGCAGGGCGGCGTGGCTGTCCAGCGAGTCCAGGGGGTCATCCGTGGTGGCGAGCACCTCGATGTTGAACTCTTTGAACAGCTCGCGGGGCCGGAAGCCCGGCTCGGAGAGTTTGGCCTGCAGGGCGTCGTAAAGCCGGTCCGCGTTCTCCGCGGACGGTTCCTCCGCCAGGCCGAACACGTGGGCGAACTCCTGCCGGATCCAGTAGCCGGACGCCGTTCCTTCAAAGTCCGGCCAGGCGTCACAGAAGTGGCGCCACACCTGCCGCGAATCAGCAGGCCGGCTGCCCAGGCCCAGCTGGTCCATGGAGACACCGCCGGCATGGATCAGCCGGGTGACGTAGTGGTCAGGAGTGACCAGGAGAGCGGCCGGGTCAGGGAAGGGGGTGTTCAGTTCGATGACCGCCGCGTCCACGTGCCCGTGTGGCGAGATAATGGGGAGCCGCTCCACCTTTTCGAAAAGCGACCGCGCGATGTCCCGGACACCGGGATCGGCCGGCAGCAGCCGGTCCGGGTGGTCGGCTATGGGTTGGCGCATGGCTCAACGCCTCCCCGCCGGGACGGAGAGCCCGGCCAGGGCAGCCGTGGAGCGGAGGTAGTCAAGGTTGTCAACCGTCCGCTGGGCCAACGGGTGCTCGGTGGAGAAGTCCTCCACGGTCACCCATCCGTCGTAGCCGAACGCAGCGAGCGCCTTGAAGTACTGCAGCACGCTGCCCTGGCCTGAACGCAGCGGAGCCCACTCGTTCCGGTAAATGGCGGCTCCGGATTCGTCGGTTTCACCGCTGTTGACCCACATGGCGTTCTTCACGTGCACGTGGGCCAGGTAGTCGCCCAGGAGCTCGAATGCAGGGAGGTAGTCCTCCTGCCCTTCGATGAGCAGGTTGCCCAGGTCATGGATGACGCCCACATGGCGCGCATCCAGTCCGTCCAGCAGGCGGAGCGCGGACGAGGCGGAAGCGGTGATGGTGCGGTGGTGCAGTTCCACGAGGGCTTTGACGCCGTGGTGGGCAGCCCGCTCCGCGATCCATTCGAAGTCACGGCGCGCTCCTTCGAACAGTTCCGGGTAGGACGTGCCGCTGGCCGGTTCGTTGCCCCACGCCGCGGTTCCCAGCGGAGGTGTGGTTACCCGGACCTGGCGTGCGCCAAGCCTGGCCGTGGCAGCCAGCATCCGGTCCACATCCGCGTGGTTATCGCACCGGGCATATCCACCTACACCGGAGAACTCCAGGCCGGCGGCGCTGGTGATGGCGGCAATCCGGTCCAGGTGGTCTTCCATGCCGGTGAGCGGAACTGTGGCCTTGTTGCCGGCCCAGAAGCCCGGCTCGGCAGACTCAGCCTGGTCTGTAATGCGCCATTCAACGCCGTCCCAGCCCTGCTCAGCGAGGTGCTGTACTGCTTCTTCAGGGGTCCATTCGGGGGTTGATGCAGTAAATACTGAAAACTTCATGGTCTTAGGCGCTTTCTGCCGCGGTGCTGCCGGTGCGGACTTCAAGGTCGTTGTACTTGCCCGCCAGGACGTCGTCGAAGAGGACGGGCTGGCCCAGGGTGGCTGAAACGTAGACGGAGCGCACCGCCGCGAGCGCATTGACGGCGTCACTGACGGTGACACCCGGCTGCCTGCCGGCGGCGATGGCGCCCAGGATGTCCCGGTACTGCCGCACATGCCCGGCGGGGTAGACGGTGGGATCGGCGGCCTTGTAGTCCTCTTGCGGGTACTTGGCCAGTTCCTCGTCGGCCTGGTTGCCGCCGCCCTGAAGGCCCATGTCCGCGGATTCGCCGCCGGCGTCCCTGCTGTGGAAGTACTGCAGGCGGTCATTGTCCACCACGGCCGATCCTTCGGATCCCATGAGCTGGACACGAACGGTCAGCCCCGGATAGGCAGCGGTGGTGGCGTGCAGGACGGCCAGCCCGCCGTTTTCGAAGGTGACGGTAGCTACTGCCGTGTCCTCAACTTCGATGCGTTCGTGGGCCAGCCGGGCAGTGTGGGCGTGGATTTCCACGGGACGGCCCATGAACCACAGGAGCAGGTCCACGGTGTGGACGCCCTGGTTCATAAGGGCGCCGCCGCCGTCCATGGCCCAGGTGCCGCGCCAGTCGCCCGAATCGTAGTATCCCTGGCTGCGCCACCAGGCGACGGAAGCGATCGCAGACGTCAGCCGGCCGAAGCGTCCCTTGGCGATGGCGTCGGCTACGGCCACGCTTGACTGGTCGAACCGGTGCTGGCTGATCACCGATGCAACGATCCCCTTTTCCGCAGCTTTGTTGGCTGCGGCTTCGATCTCCTGGGCCTGGCTGAGGTCTACATCCAAGGGCTTCTCGATCACTACGTGCTTGCCGGCGGCCAGGACTTCCAGGCCTTGCTGGATGTGGAGGCCGCTGGGCGTTGCCAACGCCACCAGGTGGATGTCCTCCGCGGCGAACGCTTCCGCCTGCGTGGTGTACAGGGCAGGCCGTTCCCCGCCCTGCTTCTCAATAAAATCCGCCAGGGCCTCGGCCGCTGCGGGTATGGCGTCAATGAGTGCCACGATGCGGGTTTCCGGGAATTCGCGGAGGGCCACGGCGTGGGTGCGGCCAATGGTGCCGCATCCGGTGATGGCTACGTTCAGGGTGCTCATGCGGTCTGGACTCCTGCTTCTGCGGTGACTTTTGCGAAGGCTCGTGCTGCAATGCCGAAGGCGGTGGGGCCTGAGAAACCGCCCAGTCCGTGGGCTCCGGCCAGGTGCGGTTCCAGGGAGGCGAAGCCTTGGTACCCATCGGCCTTAAGCGCTTCCACGGTGGGGAGGAGGTCGCCGTCGCCTTCACCGGCCGGCATCACGTGGCCGTTGGCGAAGAGGGCGTCCTTGACCTGGAGGTACTCAAGGTGCGGGCGAAGCTTGGCGTATCCCTCGTCAAAGGGTTTGACCCCTACCTGGACGAAGTTCGCGGCATCCCATGCAACCTTCAGGGCGGGCGAGTTCACGGTCTCGATGATGTCCAGGACCCGGTCCGGGATGTCCCCGAAAATGTCCTTCTCGTTCTCGTGCAGGAGGACCACGCCGGCTTCCTCCGCAACGTCGGCAAGGGCGCGCATGCGCTCCATCACGGCATCCCGGATGCTCTCCACCTGTACCGACTCTCCGTAGTAGAAGGAGAAGATGCGGATGTACTTGGCACCCAGGGCCTTGGCGGCATTGGCCGCCCGGCGGAGGCGTTCCACCTCGTGCTCCACGGGCAGGCTGACATCCACCTTCCCGACGGGGGACGCAATGGCGGAAACCTTCATGTCCTTCTGGGCGAGCAGGGTTGCGAGGGACTGGAGCTGTTCGTCGCTGAGGTCCACGATGTTGGTGCCCCATGCGCTGCGGACCTCGATGTGGTTGGCGCCGAGAGCCTGCAGCACTGCGATCTGGATTGCGGGGTCGTCGTCGATCTCGTCGCCGAAGCCTGACAGCTGCCAGGTGACCTGGGTGGTCGAAACCATGGTTATTTAACTCCTCCGGCGGTCAGCCCGCCTACTAGGTAACGCTGGAAAATCAAGTAAAGAATGACCACCGGAGCAGCGCAGACCAGTGCCGCCGCCATCATCTGGCCGTAGAAGGGAATGGCGCCGCCTTCCTGGGAGGCACCAAAGATTTGGAGCGCGACGGCGGCGGTCTGGCTTTCCGGCCGGGTCATCACCGAGGCGAACAGCACGTCGTTCCAGCCGAGCAGGAACGCGAAGATGCCGGAGACAACGATGCCGGGCCAGCTGAGCGGCAGGATGATGCGGAAGAGGACCCCGAGGTGGGATGCGCCGTCGATCCGGGCTGCTTCTTCCAGCTCCTTGGGAAGCCCCCGGAGGTAGGTCACCATCACCCAGGTGGAGAACGGCATGGCGAACGTCAGGTAGGTGACGAACAGGCCCCACTGGGTGCCGATGACCTGGATCCCGAGATAGGTCGCAGCCGACGAAAACAGGACGAAGACCGGCAGCACCATCAGGGTGCCGGGCACGGACTGCAGAGCCAGCAGGCCACGGAGGATGGTCAGGCGCCCGCGGAAGGTGTAGCGGACCAGGACGAACGCCGTGGAGATGGACAGCGCCGCGGAGACCACTGCGGTGGCACCGGCCACCAGGACGCTGTTGGTCAGGCCGGTGGCGAGGCCCACGCTGGTCCAGATCTTCGAGTAGTTCTCAAACGTGACCGTTGATGGCCAGAACTCGCCATTGGCCACCCCGATGTCCGAATTCACGGAGGCCAGGAAGATGTAGAGCACAGGGATCAGGACCAGGGCGCCGAGGAAGACAAGGATGATAACGAGCAGGGGGCCGGGGAGCAGCCGCAACACCTCGTGCTGCCGGTGCGAGCCCGGACGGTCAACTGCGACACTTCGCGCGCTGCGCCGGGTGGCTGTAGTGGCGCTCATTTCTTCGCTCCTGGAGTCTCGGCGTCGTCAAGCTTCACGGCGCGCAGGTAAACGAACAGCGGGATGGCGATGAGCACCAGGGAAATGAAGGCCATGGCGGCGCTCAGGCCAAAGCGGAAGCTCTGGAAGCTGGTGACGTAGGTCAGGATGGGGAGGACTTCGACGTCGGCCGGGGCCGGGACGCCGAACAGCACAAACGGGAGGGTGAAGTTGTTGATGTGGTGCAGCATCCCGATCAGGAAGGCCAGCGCCAGCGGGCCCTTCAGGTAGGGGAAGATCACGTACCGCAGCTTGTTCCACCACAGTGCCCCGTCCAGGGCTGACGCTTCGTGCACTTCGTGGTCTACGGACTGCAGGCCGGACAGCGCCAGCAGGTAGATGAAAGGCCAGGAAGCCCAAATCTGGACCAGCACCAGCGTCCAGAAGGTCTGCGGGCCATTGAGCCAGAGCCCTACGTGGATACCCACGGTAGCCAGAGCCTCATCAACAATTCCGCCGGGCTGGAGCATGGTCCGCCACACGGTGGCCACCACGAAGGACGGGAGGACGTACGGGATGAGGAAGATCGAGCGGATCACTGCCCGGCCCTTGAACGCGTTCTGCGTGGCCACCGCGGCAGCGATGCCCAGCGGCAGCGTCACCACCATGGCCAACAGCGAGTAGCTGACACTGAGCCAGACAGCGTGCAGGAGGGGCGAAGCCGTGACTGCTTCAACGAAGTTTTCGACTCCGATGAGCGGCGCGCTGATCCACTTCCGCAGGGTGTACTGGTCCAGGTTGAGGACCGACATGTAAATGCCCAGCAGGAGCGGGAGCACGATGATGATGATCATCAAGGCTCCGCCGGGGATGAGCATCCAGAGCGGGCGGTTGCGTTCGCTCAGGCCCTTGCGGCGCAGGCCACCCTTGTGGCCGGGCTGTTGCCCATCGTTGTCGGTGTTCCGGGGCGCCCGGCCTGCGGCGGTATCCGCCGCAAGCCGGACTTCATGTGAGGCGTCGGTTGACATCAGAACTTATCCTTTGGAGGCCCGGTCCAGGGAAGCCTGGCCCTTGTTCTGGGCGTCCTTGATCCTTTGGTCCAGGGCGGAACCGTCTACTTTCCCCGCAGCCAGGTCCGGGATGGACTGCACGGTGACGTTGAGGAGGCCCAGCTGAATGTCGCCCCATGCACCGGTGAACGGAGTTGCCTTGGACTTGGCGGCGGCGTCGGCCACCGGCTTGAGCGTGGGATCTGTCAGGCTGGCGAGAGCCTCGGCGTTGGCCGGCAGGTCGCCGAAGGTCTTCTGGTAGTTCAACTGCTCATCCTTGGAGGTGATGAGCTTGATGTAGGCGAAGGCGAGGTCCTTCTGCTTGGAGTAGTCAGCCACCACCAAGTTGTCGCCGGACAGGATGCTGGCGGCGTCGCCGTCGGACTTGGACTGCGTCTCACCGGGGGCGATGGTGGGCATCAGGGTGTACGCGTACTTGCCGGCAACGGCCGACTTGTCGAGCGTGGGGATGGAGCTGGAGGTGGTCATCATGAGGTAGCCGGCTTTGCCGCTGGCGAAGGCGGCAACGGCGTTGCTGTTGCTCCAGCCCACCGATGCGGGGTCAACCACTTTGTCATTGGTCAGCCAGCCAAAATAGGTTTCGTAAGCCTTCTTGACGGTGGGGTCGTCCATCTTCAGCTTGTTGCCATCAACCAGCGGATTGCCTGCCTGCACGGACATGGCCCAGATGAACTTCCAGGGATCATAGTTGTCCTTGTAGCCGGTGGCGATGCCGTAGGTGTCACCCGTCGTCATCTTCTTGGCCTGGGCTGCCAACTCATCCCAGCTGGTGGCGGGCTTGTCAATGCCGGCCGCGGCCAGCAGGTCCTTGTTGTAGGCCATCACGAACGGGCGGCTCACGAAGGGGATGCCGGCCATGTGGTCTTTGTCCGGCCCGGAGATGCCGAGGGCGGCCTGGTTGAAGCGGTCCTTGCCGCCCACTTTCTTCCAGTCGTCGTCGGAGAGGGTGACAAATGCCTTGGTGGCGTAGGCCGTGGGAGTGAAGGTTGTGCCCAAGCCGTAGATGTCCGGGCCCTGCCCCGAGACGACCGACGTCTGGATCCGGGTGAGCTCATCGTTGGCCGAGGCGAACGTTTCGAACTTCACGTCGGCGCCCGTCTCAGCCTTGAACTTGGCAGCGATATCGCTCTGCCACTGCTTTTGCTGCTCCGGGTACTGGCTCAGGACGCCGGTCAAAACGTTCAGGGTCTTGCCCGTCCCGTCCACTTTGCCGTCCGCGTTCGTTGAGCCCCCGCCCCCGCCCGAGCTGGATCCGCAACCGGTCAGGGCGAGTGCCGCCGCCGTAACGATCGCCGCAAGCCCAGTAGTCGATTTAAACCTCATTGTTTTTTCTCCTCTAGGACACCCGCATGGCCACATCCGTCCTGTGGCGGAAATCACTGCAGGCGACTCGAAAGCCAGTCTAGGAAGGTGGCAAGCGCGTGGCAAGCGGTTGCCAAAAGTTGCCATAAGTGCTCATATGGATAAAGCAAAAGTCAGGGCACGCCGGCGGGAAACTGCGGACGGCGGTTCGTCCAGCCAGCAAGGAAAGGTCCACTGCCATGGCTGACCCGGGGACTACAGACACCGCCAGGGGCGTACCCAAAAGGGATGCCCGGCCGGACCGCCCGCCCACCATCCGCGACGTGGCCGAACTGGCTGGCGTTGCCACCTCCACGGTGTCGCGCGCCCTCGCCCGTCCAGACCGGGTCAACCCGCGCACCCGGGTAAGGATCGAAGAGGCGGCAGCGGAACTGAACTACGTGCCGAGCTCGCAGGCGCGCGGGCTCAGCTCCGGGCGAACCAACGCAGTAGCTGTGCTGGTGCCTGACATCACCAACCCGTTCTACTTCGACATCATCCGCGGCACCCAGCACCAGCTCAAGGCAGCCGGAGTCACCCAGCTCCTGGTTGACACCGAGGAGTCCAGCGAAATGGAACTGGACGCGCTGCATAAGATGCGCAAGTCCGCCGACGGTTTCATCCTTGCCGCCTCGCGCCTGACGGACGCCCAACTGGCGGAGGTCTCGCGGACGCAGCCGCTGGTCACCTTCAACCGGGCATCCACCAGCGCCCCGACGGTGATGATTGATACGCCGTCCGCCATCATCCAGGCGCTGGAGCACCTGGCCTCCTTGGGCCACCACAAGGTTTGTTACGTGGCCGGACCTCCCACTTCGTGGTCCAACCAGATGCGGTGGAAGGTCTTCGAGGAAGATGCGACCAAGCGCGGGATGGAGGTTCACCGGATCGGCCCCTACACGCCGAAAACGACGTCCGGGGCCGCGGCGGCGGACGCCGCGGTCAGGACGGGGGCAACGGCTTGCATCGTCTTCAACGACCTGCTGGCCATCGGCATGCTCCAGCGGCTGCAGGCCCGCGGCATCCGGGTGCCCGCCGACATGAGCATTATTGGGTCGGACGATATTTTTGGGGCGGACTTCTGCAACCCGCCCCTGACCACCATCTCCAGTCCCATCGAACAGGCGGGCAGGGTGGCGGTGTCCATGCTGCTGGCCCAGCTCAACCCGCTTGCAGGAAGTGCAACCCGCCAGCTGGCCGTCATGCCCACGCACCTGACCGTCAGGGAGTCCACGGGTCCCGCGCCCCAGTAACCGAATCCATTGCTCCAAAACTGCCGTTTTCAGCGGCCAAAAGGACAGGTACGGAGCAATCGATGGGTTGTTCCGCACCCAGCCCATGCAAAAGGCGGGCGTACGACGCCGGGAGCCACCCGCCGTCGTATGCCCGCCTTGGGAATGCGGTGCTTAGGCTTCCACCAGCTTGGCGCCGGCCGGAACCTCCGCCGGAGCGCCGGGCTCGTTACGGCCGTACAGCCAGTCGTTGTACTGGAAGTTGTTGTCGCCGCGGCTCTTGAACAGCATGTTCCGCAGGACGCGGGCCACGCCGTCCACGTGCCAGGACTCGCCCCAGATCCGGGCGGTCCGCTGGACCCGCGCGGTGCGGGCTGCACGGGTTTCGTTGAACTCGCGGAAGGCAGCTTCCCAGGCGCCGGCGTCGACGCCCTCGGGGGTGAAGACCTTGTCGCGGGCCACGTCCTGCAGGACGGCTGCGTCCTCCAGCGCCTGGCACGCACCCTGGGCCAGATACTGCAGCATGGGGTGCGCGGCGTCACCCATGAGTGCCATGCGGCCGGAGACCCAGTTCTCAATGGGATTGCGGTCGTACATGGGCCAGCGGATGCCGGTGGCCAGGTTCTTCAGGGCTTCCTGAACTGCGGGGACGCAGTCCTTGTAGGCTGCCTCGAGTTCGTCTACGCCGCCGTACTGCTCTTCGCCGCGTTCGAATGAAGGGGACTTGAAGACTGCCACGGTATTGAGCAGCTGGCCCTTGCGGAGCGGGTACTGGACCAGGTGGCAATTCGGGCCCAGGTAGACGATGACGTCCTCCAGGTCCGCGGCCGGCGTCTCCTCCGTGATGGGCACCGTTCCGCGGTACGCCACGTAGGCCGAGTTCACCGGACCGTCGTTGGCAACGGTGCCGCGGAGGGTGGACTTCAGTCCGTCCGCTGCCAGGATGGCGTCGGCTTCGAAGACCTCGCCCTTGGCGGTGTAGGCGCGGGCCCGGTCACCGTCGGTTTCCACCTTCTGTACCAGGACGTCGTTCACCAGGGTGACGCCGGCTTCCTGGCAGGCCTCCAGCAGGATCCGGTGCAGGTCGCTGCGGTGGATGACGACGTACGGGGCGCCGTAGCGTTCCTCGAACTCACCGCCCAGGGTCTGGCGGGTCAGTTCCTCGCCCGTTACCGCGTCGCGGAACACCAGGTGCTTGGGCTGGACGCCGATTTCCAGCGCCTTCTCCAGCAGGCCCCAGCGCTTGAGGACGCGGGAAGCGTTGGGGGCCATCTGCAGGCCCGCACCCACTTCACCGAAGGCCGGTGCCACTTCAACCAGGGTGACGTCCGCGCCGTTTTCGCGGAGCGCCAGGGCTCCGGCCAGTCCGGCCATGCCGCCACCAACCACCAGGACATCGGTGGACTCTTTGACGTTAGACATTGGAAACTCCTACTGCTGTTGATTTCTTGATTTTGATGCCGACTGCCGCGATCAGGACTGCTGCCGCGGCGGCTGCTCCGGCAAACGCCAGGAAGTTGGAATTGACGCCCAGGCCCGCTGCGAGCAGGAGCCCGCCGGCCTGCGGTGCGGCAACGGCGCCGATCCGGCCAACACCGAGCGCCCAGCCAAGGGCGGTACCGCGGAGGTGGGCCGGATAGTGGCTGGCCACCGCGGCGATGATCAGGCACTGGGTGCCATGCGTTCCCACGCCGGCAAGCACCAGCATGAAATAGACGACGGCGACGGGCGGCCCGGTCACCAGTACCACCAGGGCGACGGCGGCCACGGCAGCTGCCGCGATCGCCGTGGGAATGGGACCGAACCTGGTGCCGGCCCAGGCGGTCAGCACCGAGCCGGCCACGGCGCCCAGGTTGAGCGCCAGCGCGAACGTCAGGGCGGAGCCAAGGTTGTAACCGGCCAGCTGCATGAGGTTGGGCAGCCAGGTACCCAACCCGTACCAGGCGAAGAGGGTCACCAGCGTGCCGATGGCGAACAGCAGGCTGATGCCGAGGTACGGCGCCCGAAGGAGGGAGCCGAATCCCACGGAGTCCTTGGCCTCACTGCCGGCTGTGCCGGCAGGTTTGGGCGCCAGCGTCTCCGGCAGGTAGCGGATACCCAACGGGATCACCACCACCAGGGCGACGACGGCCACCAGGAACATCACGGGCCAGCCGATGGCCGGAATCAGCGGGATGCCCACCAGGGCGGCGATGGAGCCGCCGATGGGAACGCCGGACATCATCAGGGTGGCGATGGTGGACCGCCACTTTTCCGGCACCAGCTCGGCCACCAGGGCATTGGCGGAGGGCACCAGGCCACCCAGGCCGATGCCTGCCAGCAGGCGGAGGCCGCCGAAGACCGGCGCGTTGGGCGCGAAGGCGCAGAGGATGGTGAAGAGGGAGAACACCATGGCGCAGCCGATGATGGTGCGCCTGCGGCCCCAGGTATCGGACATGCGGCCGGCGAAGACGGCCCCGATCATCATGCCGATAAAGGCCATGGACCCGATGGTTCCGGCTGTGGCCTTGGTCAGGCCCCAGCCGGTGTCGCTGATGAGGGAGCCCTGGACGGTGCCATAGACGATCAGGTCATAGCCGTCGAAAACGACCAGCAGCCAGCACACCAGGACGGCGAGCACGGAACGCCGGGGGAACCCGGAAAGGCCTGCGCCCGGAGCGGGGGCGGCCATGCGCTGCGGCGCTGCAGCGGAAGTTGTGTGATTCATCCCACCACTGTGCTGGCAGTCCTACGGGCCCGCCCATAAGATTCTGTTATGCAGAATCTTCCGGCACGGCGGAAGCCCACCTACTCCATCGAGGCAGTGGACAACGCACTGCAGCTCCTCCAACTCCTGCGGGACGTGGGCAGCCTCCGGCTCAAGGACGCGGCCGCGGAACTCGGCGTGGCTCCCTCCACGGCGCACCGGCTCCTGGCCATGCTGGTCTACCGGGGATTTGCGGTCCAGGATGAGACGCGCCGGTACGTGCCGGGCCCGGCGATGGGTGCGGGGCCCGCGGGATTCAGCTGGACCCGGCAACTGCGGGACATTTCCCGGCCGCACATGGAACTGCTGTGTGCGCGCACTAACGAGACCGTCAACCTGATGATCCGGGTGGGCACCAAGGTCCGCTTCCTGGACACGGTGGAAAGCTCGAACATCCTGCGCGTCGGGGACCGCCAGGGCACCCTGCTCCCCGCGCACAAGGCCTCCGGCGGAAAGGCCATCCTGGCCGAGCTGGATCCCGCCGTGCTGGAGCAGCTCTTCCGCAGCCCGAACGCGGAGCTCGCGGGCGACTACATTCCCGATGCCGAGTACCCGGCCTTCCTGCGCGAACTTGAGTCCGTGCGGGCCAACGGATTCGCGGCCAACTTCGAGGGCACCGAGGAGGGCATCAGCGCCTTCGGAATGGCGCTGCACAACGGCAGCGGCATGGTGGTGGGCGCCCTGAGCGTGGCCACGCCGGTGGCCAGGTTCCGGCCGCTGTTCGACGCCGGACTGGTGGGCGTCATGATGGAAACCCGGCGCCAGCTGGAAATAGACATCGCAGCCAATCCGGTGGACGGGGCAGCCAGCGGCTGAACCTCTTCCAAGGGCCCATCGCATCAATTCTGCCAGCCAGAATATGTTGGAGATCACAGGCAGGCTTCCTTAGGGTCGAATCCACGTCGCAGTCAGTCCGCACGCAAGGAGAAGGCCAGTGTCGATCAGCGCTGAAAACCAAACGCACCAGTCCGTGGCGCAGGAACACCATGTTCCCGAACCCACCCCCGAGGAGGCTGCCCAGCTCGAGCAGCTGTACAAGGATTTCGATAAGGAAAACCTGATTCCGTTGTGGACGGAGATCGCGGACCTGATGCCCATGGTCCCGTCCCCCAAAGCAGTGCCGCATGTGTGGCGGTGGGATGACCTCTACCCGCTGGCCGCCCGTGCCGGGGACCTGGTGCCCGTGGGCCGTGGCGGGGAACGCCGCGCCATCGCACTGGCCAACCCGGGCCTGGCCGGGACGCCCTACGCCACCCCCACGCTGTGGGCAGCGATCCAGTACCTGGGCGGCCGCGAGACGGCCCCGGAGCACCGCCATTCGCAGAACGCCTTCCGCTTTGTGGTCGAGGGCGAGGGCGTGTGGACCGTGGTGAACGGGGACCCGGTCCGGATGTCCCGCGGCGACTTCCTGCTCACCCCTGGCTGGAACTTCCACGGCCACCACAACGACACCGACCAGCCCATGGCGTGGATCGACGGCCTGGACATCCCGTTCGTGCACTACGCCGACGCAGGGTTCTTCGAGTTCGGCACCGAGCGGGTCACCGACGAAGCCACCCCGGACATCTCCCGCTCGGAACGGCTCTGGGCCCACCCCGGACTCCGCCCGCTCTCCGGGCTCGATGACACCACCAACTCCCCCATCGCCGCCTACCGGTGGAAGTACACCGACGCCGCCCTGCGCGAACAGCTGCTCCTCGAGGATGAGGGCCACCCTGCCACCGTCTCCCAGGGCCACGCGGCCATCCGCTACACCAACCCCACCACCGGCGGGGACGTCATGCCCACCATCCGCGCCGAGTTCCACCGGCTCCGTGCCGGCGCCTGGACCGAGACCGTCCGCGAGGTGGGCTCCAGCGTGTGGCAGGTCTTCGAAGGCACCGGCACCGTGACCCTGAACGGCGAAACCCGGGTCCTGGCCAAGGGCGACCTGTTCGTGGTCCCGTCCTGGGCCGCCTGGTCCCTGCAGGCCGAAACCGAGTTTGATCTCTTCCGGTTCAGCGACGCCCCCATCTTTGAGCGCCTGAACTTCAACCGCACCTACATCGAAGGACGCACCAAGTAATGAAACTCCTCACCCTCCGCCTGAATTCCGGAGACACAGGCAATGGCAAGAGCACGACGGCGGTCCGCCAGGACGGCGGCACCCTCACCGAAATCCCGGGCTTCTCCGACGTCGGGGCCCTGCTGAAGGACCCCACCTGGGAAACCACGGCGAAGGCAGCCAACGGCGCAACGCACCCCTTGGACGGCGCCGACCTCGCCGCCGTCGTGCCGTCCCCCGGCAAGATCATCTGCGTGGGCCACAACTACCGCAACCACATTAAGGAGATGGGACGCGAGGTCCCCGAGCACCCCACCCTGTTCGCCAAGTACGCCGAATCCCTGATCGGCCCCAACGATGACCTCGCGCTGCCGCAGGAATCGGACACCGTGGACTGGGAAGCAGAGCTCGCCGTGGTCATCGGCAAGTCCGGCCGCCGCATCCCCGAAGCAGAGGCAGCCGAATACATCGCCGGCTACTCCGTGCTGAACGACATCAGCATGCGCGACTACCAGTTCCGCACCATCCAGTGGCTGCAGGGCAAGACCTGGGAAAAGTCCACCCCATTCGGCCCGGCACTGGTAACCAAGGACGAATTCACTGCCGGACCGCTGATGACCTCGGCCGTGGACGGCGAAGTCCAGCAGAGCACCCCCACCTCGGACCTGGTGTTCACGCCCGAATTCCTGGTCTCCTACATCTCCACCATCATCACCCTGAACCCGGGCGACGTCATTGCCACCGGCACCCCCGGCGGTGTGGGCCACGCCCAGGACCCCAAGCGCTACCTGCAGGAGGGCCAGGTCCTGGTGACCACCATCGAGGGCCTGGGCCAGCTGACGAACCGCGTGGTTAAGGAAGCCTGATGGTTGCCCGGCACGACCTGACCACCGACCCCGTCCTGCTCGACGGGCTGCTGCAGGCCCGGCGCGGCACCGCGTTCTTCGCCCGCAAGCTCAACGAGCTGACCGACGCGGAACTCGATGGGGACTCGCTGCTGCCGGGCTGGACCCGCCGCCACGTTGTAGCCCACGTGGGTTACAACGCCCGCGCCGTCGCCCGGCTGGTGGAATGGGCGGCCACAGGAGTGGAAACACCCATGTACTCCTCCGTTGAGGTCCGCAACCACGAGATCGACTTCGGCGCCACTCTGAGTCCCATCGCACTGCGGAACCTGTTCGACCATTCGGCGGTCCACCTGAACGTGGAATGGCGCGACCTGCCCGCCGACAACTGGCACCATAAGGTCAAAACCGTCCAGGGCAGGACCGTCCCGGCGGAAGAGACCGTGTGGATGCGCACCCGCGAGGTATGGGTGCACGCCGTGGACCTGGACAACGGGGCGACGTTCAAGGACATCCCCGCACCCGTCCTGGAACGGCTGCTCAAGGACATCACCGGGGCCTGGCACACCCGCGGCACCGACCAAGGGCTTCTGGTCAAGGTCACCGGCGCAGCGTCGCCGCTGACCTACGGTGACACGGCGGCTGCCTCACCCACCGTGGTTTCCGGTCCCCTGCCCGCCATCGCACAGTGGGCGACGGGCCGCGGCACGGACGGAACCACGGCAACGCGCGACGGCGGGTCGGTCACCCCGGCGCCGCCGGCGCCGGCCTGGATTTGACCGGAACCAGAAAACCGCACGGGAGGCGGGCCAGCACGGGCTGGCCCGCCTTTCGGCGCTGCTGGCCATTTCCACCTCAAGGGCTTCGCCTCGGACTGGAAACCAAAAACGAACCGCCGAGCTTGGATCAGATTCCATAATTTCGCCTCAGGACGCTGGATAGCATGAGGTGACCGGACAAAGCCGTCCGGTGGGATCGACGCAAAGGACAACCATGCCTGCGGTTACGGTGGATGACATCCTCTCGGACCTTCCCCTTGGCTTCGCCAGCCTCATCCTCCGGGCCGCCCCTTCTGCGCCGGCCATTGAACGGTTCCTGATTGTCGACGCCGACGATGAAGCAGTCGAAGCCTCCGGAGCCTTTGTCCTGCTCATCGGGGTCCGCGGCAGGTCCGCGCTGCCTGCCCTCCGGCGCCTCCTGAAGGACCCGCCCCCGGTGGTCGCCGTGAAGGGCCAGCGGGAAGACCTCGCGGAAGCGGAGGAGCTCCTCCGCGCGGCCGGGTCCGGGCTGCTGCTGGTGGACCCGGCAGCAGACTGGGACCGCCTGCTGTCCATTGCCAAGGACCGGATCCAGCCGCGCAGCTACCAGAGCGAAGTATTGACGCTGCTCGAGGAAGACCTGTTCGCGATCGCCCAGACCACGGCGCGGCTCACGTCCAGCCACGTGCTCATCGAGGATGCGGCCAACAAAGTCCTGGCCTATTCCACGGTCACCAATGACATCGATGAACTCCGGAAAGCCTCCATCCTGGCCCGCCGCGGCCCCCGGAAGTACGAACTGCTGCTCAAGGACCTCGGCGCCTACCGCGAGCTCCACCGCACCCGCCAGCCGGTCCGTGTCCCGGCCAGGCCGCAGGACGGGTTGCGGGAACGGGTGGCCATCGCGCTCTTTGCCGGCGAACGGATCATGGGTTACATCTGGCTCCAGGAGACCGGCGACGGCTTCGGTCCCGATGTCGAATACGTCCTTACGGGGTCCGCGGCCCGCGTTTCCGCCGAATTGATCCGCTACCGCAACCAGCAGTCCGTCCACATGCGCGAGGACCGGATAGTGCGGATCCTGTCAGGTCCCGCCGAGGCCGCCGCCAGCGCGCACAGCGGGAAAATCCCTTCGGAACGTCCCGCCGCACTCATTCTGATCGGCATGTCCGACGCCGACTCACGTGCCGACGACGCCGCGCTCAAGCACGGCGAACTTGCCAACCTCGCCTCCATCCACGCAGCCGCCTACAAGCCCACCGCCGTCGTGGGCCAGTTCAACGGTGACACCGCCATCATCGTCCCTGACCTGCAGTCAAGCACGGCGGAAGCGGGGCTGCGGTCGCTGGCCGAAGCGATCGTCCGGGATGCCGGCAAACACCTCGGCATCAGTCCGTTCGCAGCCGTCGGCCCCCTGGCACCGGACCTGGTGTCCCTTCACACGGTGACCCGGATTACGGAGGCGCTGTTAACCTGCGTGGGCACCGCGGAACCCGGCACGGTTGCCTCGGTAGGCGATTTCGAAGCCGAGATCCTCTACCGCGAGGCGGTACGGAACTTCCACTCATCACCCTTCCGCCACCGCAGCCTGGCAGCGCTCCTCCAGGAGGACGCCGAACTCGCTGAAACCCTCCGCGCGTATTTCGACGCGTCCTTCGACGTGGCCGAGTGCGCCAGGCGGATGAACCTGCACAAGAACACGGTCTATTACCGGGTGGCCAAAGCCACCCGGGTGACCGGTCTCAACTTCGGCAGTCCCAGGGACTCCCTGGTGGCACTGCTCCACCTCCAGGAGTGGGCCTCCACCTCCTACGACACCTCAGGCAGGAAATGACCACAACGCTCGGCGCACCACCCCTGGACATCCTCCTCGAGGACATCGTCCGGCATCACCGGCCGCGGAAGGAAATGGGTGCAGTACCCCGCAACATCCCCTTCCTTGCCAAAGTCCCCTTCAACCGTTTTGGCATCTCCGTCGCCACCACCTCCGGTGACGTCTTTTGCTCCGGCGATGCGGACGTCCCGTTCTCCATCCAGAGCATCTCGAAGGTGTTCACCCTGGCCATGGCGCTGCAGGGCGGCGGTTCCGCCCGCCTGTGGCCGCGGGTGCTGCGCGAACCGTCCGGAACGGCCTTCAACTCCCTGGTCCAGCTCGAAGCCGAACACGGCATCCCGCGCAACCCCTTCATCAACGCCGGCGCCCTGGTGGTCACCGACCACCTGATGGAACAGACGCCCGACGCCGCCGCGCACCTCCTGCGGTTCCTCACCGAACAAGCGGGCAAGCAGGCGGGCAAGCTGGGGCAGGGAGAGTCCGGGCCGTTCATCGATGAGGCGGCGGCTGCCGGTGAACTGGCCGGCAGCAGCCGCAACCTGGCCCTGGCGCACTTCCTGAAGGACTTCGGCAACCTCACCCAGCCTGCGGAATCAGTGGTGGAAAACTATGTCCGCCAGTGTTCCATCATGATGACCTGCACGGAGTTGGCCAAGGCCGGACTGTTCCTTGCCAATGATGGCCAGGGAGCCTCCGGCACGGTGTTGTCGGCAAGCGAGGCCAAGCGGATCGGCTCCATCATGCTGACCTGCGGCATGTACGACGCCGCCGGCGAATTCGCTTACCGCGTGGGCCTGCCCGGCAAGAGCGGGGTGGGCGGCGGGATCCTGGTCATCGTCCCCGGGCAGTGCGCCATCTGTGTGTGGAGCCCGCGCCTGGACGCGAAAGGCAATTCCCTCGCCGGCACCGCAGCCCTCGCCGACCTCTCCGACCGCACCGGCTGGTCAGTTTTCTAGATTTTTCCCACCCCATCAGATCTTCCCCGGATCGAAAGGAAATACCCATGCCCAACAACCCCAATGACGAGGTTGGTTTCGACCACATTATTGATGGTGGTCACGCGCATGCGTCCGAGACCTCCCTGCACGCGGAGGACAAGGGTTACCACAAGAACCTCAAGCCCCGGCAGATCCAGATGATCGCGATCGGCGGCGCGATCGGCACCGGCCTGTTCCTCGGCGCCGGCGGCCGGCTCAACGCGGCCGGCCCGTCCCTGGTCATCGCCTACGCCGTGTGCGGGTTCTTCGCGTTCCTGATCCTGCGCGCCCTGGGCGAACTGGTCCTGCACCGGCCCTCCTCAGGCTCCTTCGTCTCCTACGCCCGCGAATTCTTCGGCGAAAAAGCCGCGTTCGTCTCCGGCTGGTTCTACTGGATCAACTGGGCCACCACCACCATCGTGGACATCACCGCCGCCGCCCTCTACATGCACTTCTTCGGCAACTACATCCCCTGGATGGCCGACGTCCCGCAGTGGGCCTGGGCACTGACCGCCCTCATCGTCGTCCTGGCCCTGAACCTGGTCTCCGTGAAAGTCTTCGGCGAAATGGAATTCTGGTTCGCCCTGATCAAAGTCGCCGCCCTCGTCGCGTTCCTCATCATCGGCACCTACTTCGTCATCTTCGGCACCCCCGTCGACGGCCAACAAGTCGGCCTCAACCTCCTCTCCGATAACGGCGGGATCTTCCCCAACGGCCTGCTGCCCATGATCATCCTCATGCAGGGCGTCCTGTTCGCCTACGCCTCCATCGAACTCGTCGGCACCGCCGCCGGCGAAACCGAAAACCCCGAAAAAATCATGCCCAAAGCCATCAACTCCGTGGTCTTCCGCATCGCCGTGTTCTACGTCGGCTCCGTCATCCTCCTGGCCCTGCTGCTGCCCTTCACCTCCTACCAAAAAGGCGTCAGCCCCTTCGTGACGTTCTTCGGCTCCATCGGCGTCCAGGGCGTGGACGTCATCATGAACCTCGTGGTCCTCACCGCCGCCCTGTCCTCCCTGAACGCCGGGCTCTACTCCACCGGCCGGATCCTGCGCTCCATGTCCGTCAACGGCTCAGCACCGAAGTTCGCCTCCCGCATGAACAAAGCAGGCGTCCCCTACGGCGGCATCGCCATCACCGCCACCGTCTCCCTCCTCGGCGTCCCCCTGAACTACCTCGTCCCCGCCGAAGCCTTCGAAATCGTCCTCAACATCGCCTCCGTAGGCATCATCATGACCTGGGCCACCATCGTCCTGTGCCAAATCCAACTCAAACGCTGGGCCGACAAAGGCTGGGTCGAACGCCCCTCCTTCCGCATGTTCGGCGCCCCCTACACCGGCTACCTCTCCCTCCTCTTCCTCATCGGCGTCCTCATCATGGTCTTCATCGACTCACCCCTGACCATGCTCGTCACCGCCATCGCCTCCATCCTCATGGTCATCGGCTGGTACGCCTGCCGCCAACGCATCCGCGACATCGCCGAAACCCGCGACGGCTACACCGGGAAGGCACCCGTCATCGCCAACCGCACTCCCATCTCCTGACCCCGCACTTCCGCAACCTCCGAGCTAAAGAAAGAACATGACACCAGAGCCGCAGTCCACCCTGACCTCCTCCCCTACCCGGCCCGCCGCCGTCGTCCATCACCGGGACAGCGCGGTGCGCGCCCTGAAATCCGCGGGGCATGTGATCGTTGATTCGCTGGTGGCGCACGGCGTGGAACGCACCTATGTGGTTCCCGGCGAGAGCTTCCTGGACGTGCTGGACGGCCTGCACAACTCGACGATCGAAACCATCGTCTGCCGCCATGAAGGCGGCGCCGCCTACATGGCCGAAGCCGACGGGAAACTGAACCAGCGGCCCGGCGTCGCGATGGTGACCCGTGGCCCGGGTGCCGCCAACGCCCATGTGGGCCTGCACACGGCCTGGCAGGACTCCACCCCGATGCTGCTCTTCGTGGGCCTGATCCCGTTTGCCCACCGGGACCGTGAAGCGTTCCAGGAATTCGACATCAAGTCCTGGTTCGATACGGGCGCCAAGCGGGTGATGGTCCTCGACCACGCGGAGCGGGCGTCCGAGATCGTGGCGGAAGCCATGTTTGCTGCCATGAGCGGGCGGCCCGGGCCCGTGGTGGTGGGCCTGCCCGAGGACGTCATCCGGCATCAAATCAGCCCCGCACTGCACCCTGCGATCCCCGTTGCTGCAGGCGGCATGGCCAGCACGGATACGGCGGCCCTGGAAGCGGCGCTGGCTGAATCCAGCAAGCCCCTCTTTGTCACCGGCGGCAACGACTGGACCCAGGAGGCCGCGGACCAGCTCACCGAGTGGCTGGAGCGGCACCACATCCCGGCCGCGGCGGAATGGCGGACGCAGGGGACGGTGCCCTTCGATTCGCCCTCCTATGTGGGCCCCATCGGCTACGGCCGTCCACGCCCCACCTATGACCTGCTGGAGGAAACCGACCTCCTGGTCTTCGTGGGAACGGTGCCGGGGGACGTCATTACGGACGGCTTCGTCTGCCGGCAGGACTGGGCCAAGAAGAATTTCCTGGTCACCGTGGACCCGTCGCTGCGCGGAAGGTCCGGCCCGGTGTCCCGGCAGATTTTGGCCAAGCCGGAAGCGTTCGTGCGCGGCCTGGCTGACATCAGCCTGCCGGTGAAGGAAAAGTGGAAGGCCTGGACGGGCCGGATGCGCGCAGAGCAGGACCGCTTTGCGGCGCTGCCCCCCGCTGCCCCGGCGGAAGGACAGGCGCGGATGGACACCTTGATGGCCAATCTCGTCCCCCGGCTTCCCAAGGACGCGCTGGTGACGTTCGGTGCAGGGGAACACACCAACTGGGCGCACCGGTATTTCCCCACCCGCCGCTACGCGTCCATGCTCAGCGCGCGGAACGGCTCCATGGGCTACTCCGTCCCCTCGGCCATCGCCGCGTCCCTGGCTGAACCGCGACGGCGCGTGGTCACCATCGCAGGGGACGGCGAGTTCCTCATGAACGGGCAGGAGCTCGCAACGGCTGCCCAGTACGGCGCCACCCCATTGGTGGTTGTCATGGACAACCAGGAGTACGGCACCATCCGTACGCACCAGGAGCGGCACTACCCCCAGCGCGTGTCCGGCACCCAGCTAAAGAACCCCGACTTTGCGCTGATGGCCAAGGCCTTTGGCGGGTTCGGAGTCACGGTGACGGAGGACCGGGATGTCCCGGCCGCGCTGGATGCCGCCCTGGCAGCGATCGACCAGGACGGCGTGTTCGCCCTCATCCACCTCGTGGTGGAGCAGCGGGTCAAGGCGTACTAGGTGGAAAAGTGGGAAGGCCGGCACTTTCGTACCGGCCTTCCCACTTGCTGTGACACCAGTTAGAGCCGGTCTGTCCGCTCCTCGCCGCCCTTGTGGCTTGCCCCGCGGAGGTTCTCCTGGACTTTGCCGAACAGGTCCTTGATGGTGGATTCCGCGTTGGAAATGACGTCCACCGGCACGTACACCTCATGGGTGACCGGAAGGTCGTATTCATCCTTCAGATGGGTCCCGTTTCCCACTCCCGTCAGGGACAGGTAGACCATGGCCTCAGTCCGTGCGATGCCGGCGAGCTTCCCGAAAACGACGGTGAACTCGTTCGGCTGGAAACTGATTGTCTGCCCGATGTGGCTGCGGCCCAGTTCACCGGCCTGAACGGCCTTCTCCGACTGGCTTCCGGTGTAGTCCATGAACTTCTCCTTCGATCGCCAACACGTACGCAGGCAGTCTAACCCTGCCCCTCCGCGCCGTCACAGGGCCGGGCGCACCGGTATTGCCGATAGAATTTGGAAGGCCGGAGCCTCCGCTCCGGACCAGCAAGCGGACCCGGCCCTGCAACCTGCGGTGCCGGCTGACAGCAGGAGGAGCAGCCGTGCGTGGTTCCCTCCCGCGGGCGCCCTTCCACCTCCTCCGCGCATCGGCCCTTGCCACCGGCACCTTGGCCCTCGCCGCCGGCGCCCACGTAGCTGCTGGGGGCCAACTGCCGGCGCCCGTCATCCTCCTCGCGGTACTGGCGCTGACCGCCCTGACCAGCACGGTTGCCACCCGGCTCCGGCTCTCCCTCGCCGCCATGTCAGCGCTTCTGGGCGGCGGCCAGCTGGCCCTGCACGAGCTCCTCACTGCTTTCTCCACCCCCCTTCCAAGCAACGCAGCCGGGGCAGCGCCGGCCCACCTGCACAGCGACAGCCTGCTCGCGTTGCACGGTCTTGCCCCCCTCGCAGAACACCTGAGCCCGGCGGATCCGGGGCTGGCGCCCCTGATGCTGGGAGCGCACGCGGCGGCGACGCTGGCCTGCGCACTGCTTCTCGCCAAAGGCGAAACTGCCCTGTGGGCACTCGCCGGCTGGCTCCGGCCTTTCGCCGGCCTTCCCCGCCCCGTGGCACCACTGCCTGCCGTCCGCCTGGACGGACTGTTCAGGCACGCCCCCTCGCGCCGCTCCCCCTGGCGCAACCTCCGCCAAGACAGCCGGCGCGGCCCGCCTTCCGCCGTCGTGCTCCCCCTTTAAAGCCCGGCACCGGCCTTTTCGGCGCCGGGGACCAGACTTTGCACCCCTCCTTGAGAGGCGTGCGCCAGAAAGGCACCCATGACAACCCCATTCCTTCGCCGTACCCTGACCACCTCCGCAGCCGCCGCGGGCTCAGCCGCCCTGCTGCTCGCCGCGGCGGGCGGCGCCTCCGCACACGTCGGCGTGACGCCGGACAAGACCGACGCCGGCTCCTACGCACTGCTGACGTTCGGAATCCCGCACGGCTGCGATACATCCCCCACCACCAAGGTGGCCATCACGCTGCCGCAGGAATTGAACGACGCCCAGCCCACCGTCAACCCCAACTGGACCGCGGAGAAGGTGACCGAACAGTTCGCCGAACCCCGCAAGCTCCCTGACGGTACGGCCATCACCAAGCGGACCAGCCAGATTGTGTACACCGCCAAGGCGCCGCTGAGCCCCGAACTCCGCGACACCCTGGTCCTGTCCGTGCACCTGCCGGACACTGCCGGCACAACCCTGCACTTCCCCACGCTGCAGACCTGCGAAAGCGGCCAGACCGACTGGTCCCAGATCGCCGCCGACGGCCAGGACCCGCATGACCTGAAGGCGCCCGCTCCCTCAATCACCCTCACTGCCTCGGCCGGCGGAGACGGGCACAGCGGAGACGGACACGGGGCCGCCGGCGCGGCACACGCCACCGAGCAGGCGGCGGCCGTGACCGACAGCGGTGCCGAGGCACGGAGCTGGACCGGGCTGGCTGCCGGAGTGGGCGGGCTGGTCCTGGGCGGGGCTGCCCTCTTCCGGAGCAGGGGCGGACGCCGCACGCCGGCGGCCCGCACGGCCAGCCAGGCACCAACCGGCACCAAGTAAGGACGCATTTGATGCCCGGATCATCACGATCCGGGCATCAAATTGCCACTACTGCAGGTTGCATCGTTGACGCGGGCAACGGCTACCGCGAAGGTGGTGCCATGAGGTCTCAGATAATTTCCCAGGGGTTTGCCATGACGACGGCGGCCGCAGCGGCAGCGCTGCTGCTCACCTCGTGTGGTCCAGGCCAGCCGCAGTCCCAGACGACGACGTCGCCCGCCACCGGGCAGGCGAGCCAGTCCCCCACGGCGACGGCGTCCACGCCGCCTCCGGCGTCTTCAGCGCCCGCCACGTCGACACCGGCCTCGCCCGCCCCGGGCACCACAGCCGCCGGTGAGCCCGGCTTGTGCAAGGCAGCCGGGCTCACCGCCGCAACCGATGCCTCCGGTGGCGGGGCGGCCGGCAGTGTCTACATGAAGCTCAACCTCACCAACAAGGGCTCCGACCCCTGCATCCTCAGGGGATTCCCCGGCGTCTCCCTGGTGGCGGACGCTGCCGGCGCCCCCATCGGAGCTCCGGCAACGCGGGACGATTCCGCCGGCGTCATGGACGTCCTCCTGGCCCCCGGCCAGACCGGCACCGCCGTCCTCCGCTACACGCAGGCCCGTAACTACCAGGGCTGCACGGCCGTGGACGCCGCCGGCTACCGGGTCTACCCGCCGGAGGACACTGACTCGCTGTTCATCCCGCAGCCCACCACGGCCTGCAGCAACGCAGAAATCACACTGCTCAGCATCGGAGCATTCCAGCCCGCCTGACCGTCCGGGAAGGACCTTGGAATGACGGAAGGCGGCCCGGCTAACAAGCCGGGCCGCCTTCCATTCTGTTGGGCCGCCGTCGGACGTTTCTGTTTCGCCGCCGGCCCTTTTGGTTGTTACCGCGGTGCCGGGTGGTGCGGCCGGCGCCCGCGGTAGCAAAGAGCAGTGGGACGATGTCGTGATTAAACCCCAATATCCTAAGTACACTTAGCAAATACGCCGCGGATAGCAGGGGTGCATAACAGACCCATCACAAAACGCCTTGTGAGGGCCTTGGACCGAAGGCAGGTTGGACTGGCATGACGTCGATTTGGCTGGACCGCAGCGATCCCTTCACGTCTGATCCATTCGAACCGGACTCCAGGTATGACACCGTGGTGGCGGGCGCAGGTCTCACCGGGTTGGTGACCGCCCTGCTGCTGGCCCGGTCCGGGCAACGCGTGCTGGTGCTGGAGGCCCGTTACCCGGGGGCTGTGACCACCGGCAACACCACCGCCAAGGTAACCCTGCTGCAAGGAACGTTCCTGTCCCAGCTCGCCCGCCAATATTCGCAGAAACAGGTTCAGGCCTACGTGGACGCAAACCGGGAGGGCCAGGCATGGCTGCTGCGCTACCTGGAAGAACAAAATGTGCCGTTCCAGCGACGCAACGCCTACACCTACGCTGCGTCCGCCCGGGGCACGGAGAAGCTGCGGGAAGAAATCAGCGCCGCCGGCACTGCCGGGCTGGACGTGGACTACGTGCGCGACGCCGGTTTGCCGTTTCCCGTCCACGGCGCCGTCCGCCTGCGCGACCAAGCCCAGATCAACCCCATGGATGTCCTGGACGCACTGGTGGCGGATATCCGCAGCCGGGGCGGACGGATCGCCAGCGGCGTGCGGCTTCGCGACGTGACCGGGGATCCTCCCTCTGCCGTCCGGACTGACCGGGGCAGTGTCAGGGCGGACAAAGTGGTCCTGGCCACCGGGATCCCGGTCCTGGACCGCGGCCTGTATTTCGCCAAGCTGAAACCAAGCCGTTCCTACGCGGCCGCACTCGAACTGCAGGATGACCAGGCTCCCCCGCCGGGTATGTACATTTCCGTCGAACAGCCCACCCACTCCCTCCGCGACTACCAAGTGGACGGCAGGAACCTGCTGCTCGTGGGCGGCCACGGGCACCACGTGGGCCGGACGGACTCCGAGAAGGCGCACCTCACCGGCCTGCTCGACTGGGCCGGCCGGCATTACCCCGGCGCTGTCACCACGCACACGTGGTCCGCGCAGGATTACATGCCCACCAACCTCATGCCGTTTTTCGGCAAACTCCCCCGGGGCAAGGGCCAGATCTACTTCGGCACCGGCTACAACAAATGGGGAATGACCAACGCCGTCGCCGCAGCACTGGGCATAACGGCAGACATCCTTGGCGGGCAGGTGCCCTGGGCTGACACCATCCACCACCGCGTCACCTCACCGGCCGGTGCGTTTTCCGCCGTCGCACTGAACGCCGGTGTGGCGGCCAAGCTGGCCTCGGACTGGGGAAAGGTGACCACTGAAGGCCGCAGGTTTGCTGGCTTGAAGCGGGGCACGGACCGGTCTGCCGTGACTGCTTCCGAGGCGACCGTCCCCACAACACCTGTTCCTGCGGGCTCCGCCGCTGCCGCCGCCCCGGCTGAGGGCCAGGGCACGGTCTACCGCGACGGCAACCGGCCGGTGGCAGTGTCCACGGTCGGCGGAAGCACGTGCAGGTTGTCGGCAGTCTGCACCCACTTGGGCGGCGTCCTGCACTGGAACGACAACGAACAGACGTGGGACTGTCCCCTGCACGGCTCGCGCTTCACGAATGAGGGCAAGCTGCTCGAGGGCCCTGCCACCAAGGACCTGCCGGGGGCTGAAACTGCGTGAGCGGGGCTGCATTAGGGGAACATCAGTAGGCGGCGTTTTTGGCTGGATCCGGCGGGGTTCTGCTGGCGGCGGAGCCTGGGGCGGTTGCGGCGTTGAGTGTCGGTGCCTTGGGGCATGATGGAGGCATGAAGCAGGAACAGCGTCCTGCCGGCGGCGGCGCCTCCGGCACGGCTGCCCCCATGGGCCAGTTCAGCCGGCCCACCCGGGACTGGTTCCTGGGCGCATTTTCGGAGCCAACTCCGGCGCAGGCCGGGGCCTGGAACGCCATCTCCTCCGGTTCGCACGCGCTGGTGGTGGCCCCTACGGGCTCCGGAAAGACACTTGCCGCCTTCCTCTGGGCGCTGGACCGGCTCCTGGCCGCGGCGTCCGAATCCCCAGACCCTGCCGCGGCGGAGGCGCCCGCGAAAGGCAAACGCGCACGGGCACCCAAGCGTAAAACCCGTGTTCTCTACATTTCGCCCCTGAAGGCTTTGGGCGTGGACGTTGAACGGAACCTGCGCTCCCCCTTGATCGGCATCACCCAGACGGCAAAGCGGCTGGGACTCCCGGCCCCGCTGATCACGGTGGGGGTCCGGTCCGGGGACACTCCCGCCGCGGAGCGCCGCACGCTTCTGAGCAACCCGCCGGACATCCTTATCACCACCCCCGAGTCGCTGTTCCTCATGCTGACCTCGAAGGCCCGGGAGACCCTGGCCGAGGTGGACACCATCATCATCGACGAGGTCCATGCCGTGGCCGGGACCAAGCGCGGGGCGCACCTGGCGGTATCCCTCGAGCGGCTCGACGCGCTGTTGCCCAAACCCGCACAGCGCATCGGGCTTTCCGCCACGGTGGAACCCCGGGAACTCGTGGCACAGTTCCTTGCCGGGTCGGCCCCCGTGGAGATCGTCGCGCCACCGGCCAGGAAGAACTGGGACCTGACGGTCTCCGTGCCGGTGGAGGATATGTCGGACCTGCAGGGCGCGGCCGGGGCGTTCGATTCCGGCCCCGCATCCGGGCTGCAGCCGCAGGCTTCCATTTGGCCGCATGTGGAGGAGAAGATCGTCGACCTGGTGCTGGCCAACCAGTCCACCATCGTCTTCGCCAACTCCCGCCGCCTTGCCGAGCGCCTCACCGCACGGCTCAACGAAATCTACGCCGAACGCCAACTGATTGCGGTGGGCGGCGGCTGGGACGAGCCCGGCCCGGAAGGGCAGGCGGGTGCACCCGGCACGGCAGGGGGACCGCCGTCCGGACTTCCCGCCTCGACTGCCACGCCCGCGCACATGATGGCGCAGGCCGGCAGCTCCGCGGGGGCTGACCCGGTGCTGGCCCGGGCCCACCACGGCTCCGTGTCCAAGGACCAGCGTGCGCTCATTGAGGACGACCTCAAGTCCGGACGGCTGCGGTGCGTGGTGGCCACGTCATCCCTGGAACTGGGCATCGACATGGGCGCTGTGGACCTGGTGGTGCAGGTGGAGTCGCCGCCGTCAGTCGCCAGCGGCCTGCAGCGGGTGGGCCGGGCCGGGCACCAGGTGGGCGAGATTTCCCAGGGCGTCCTGTTCCCCAAGCACCGGGCAGACCTGGTCCACACCGCCATCACCGTGGAGCGGATGCTGGGCGGCAGGATCGAGCGGCTCAGCATTCCGGCCAACCCGTTGGACATCCTGGCCCAGCAGACCGTGGCCGCCACGGCCCTAGGCAGCATCGATGTGGAGGAATGGTTCAGCACCGTCCGGCGCTCCGCACCTTTCGCGTCCCTCCCCCGGTCAGCGTTCGAAGCCACCCTCGACCTGCTGGCGGGGCGGTACCCGTCGGACGAATTCGCCGAGCTCCGGCCAAGGATCATCTGGGACCGCAATGCCGGCACCATCGAAGGCCGGCCCGGAGCCCAGCGCCTGGCCGTCACGTCCGGCGGTACCATCCCGGACCGCGGCCTGTTCGGCGTCTACATCATCGGCACCGAACAGGAAGGTTCGGCCTCCCCCTCGGAGGACGGCAAACCGGCGCGGGCACCCAAGGGCGGCCGCCGCGTGGGCGAGCTCGACGAAGAGATGGTCTACGAATCCCGGGTGGGCGACGTCTTTGCCCTTGGTGCCACCAGCTGGAAGATCGAGGACATCACGCACGACCGCGTCCTGGTCTCCCCGGCGTTCGGGCAGCCGGGCAAGCTGCCGTTCTGGAAGGGCGATTCCCTGGGCCGGCCGGTGGACCTGGGCCGCGCCCTGGGCGCGTTTGTCCGCGAGCTGTCCGCGTCCGACGTCGGCCCTGCCACCGAGCGCTGCAAGGCCAGCGGCCTGGACGACTTCGCCGCCAACAACCTCATCCAGTACCTCAGCGAGCAAAAGCAGGCCACCGAAGTGGTCCCCAGCGACACCACCCTGGTGGTGGAGCGGTTCCACGATGAATTGGGCGACTGGCGCGTTATCCTGCACAGTCCGTTCGGCATGCCGGTGCACGCGCCGTGGGCCCTGGCTGTGGGGCAGCGGCTCCACCAGCGCTACGGGCTGGACGGCTCCGCCATGGCGGCCGACGACGGGATTGTGCTGCGGGTGCCCATGATGGAGGACGAGCCGCCCGGTGCCGAGTTGTTCCTCTTCGATCCTGAGGAACTGGAACAGATTGTCACAGCCGAGGTGGGCGGCAGCGCCCTGTTCGCGTCCCGGTTCCGGGAGTGCGCGGCCCGTGCGCTCCTGCTCCCCCGGCAGACCCCCGGCAAACGCCAGCCCCTGTGGCAGCAGCGCCAGCGGTCGGCCCAGTTGCTGGACGTGGCCAGGAAATACCCCACGTTCCCCATCGTGCTGGAGACGGTGCGCGAATGCCTGCAGGACGTCTACGATCTGCCCGCATTGAAAGACATTGCCGCGTCCGTGGAGCGGCGGGAACTGCGGATTGTGCAGACCACCACGCAGCAGCCCTCGCCGTTCGCCAAGTCCCTTCTCTTTGGCTACGTGGCCCAGTTCCTCTACGAGGGCGATTCCCCGCTCGCGGAACGGCGCGCCGCTGCGCTGGCACTGGACTCCACCCTCCTCAACGAGCTGCTGGGCCGGGTGGAGCTGCGCGAACTCCTGGACGCCAAGGTCATCGACGCCACCGAACGCGAGCTGCAGCGCCTGGCTCCGGACCGTCGGGCACGCGGGATGGAAGGCGTGGCGGACCTGCTGCGGCTGCTGGGACCGCTCGCGCCCGAGGAAACGGCGGCGCGGCTTCAGGGTGCCGCTGTGGTTGGGCAGGTTACCGCTGGAGTCGAGGAGGCCGCGCCCGTGGAAGCCGGGCCTGTCGAGGCAACTCCTGTGGAACCCGCGCCCGGGGAAACCGCCGCAACCGTCGCGGAAGCGGCAGCACACCTGGCCGCCCTCCAGCGTGCCAACCGCGCCATCAAAGTCAACGTCGGCGGCGTGGAACGCTTCGCGGCCGTGGAGGATGCAGCGCGCCTCCGCGACGCAATCGGTGTGCCGCTGCCCATGGGGGTTCCGCTGGCTTTCATCGAGCCGGTTGCCGATCCCCTGGGCGATCTCGTCTCCCGGTATGCCCGCACCCATGGCCCCTTCACTGCAGCGGAGGCGGCGGCCCGGCTGGGCCTTGGCGTGGCAGTGGTGGGCACCGCCCTGAAACGCCTGGCGGCGGACGGCCGGGTGGTGGAGGGCGAGTTCCGGCCCCACGCCGCCCCGCCCGGGGCCACACAACCGGGCTCCACCCAGGAGGACGGCGCGGCCGGGGAGTCGGGGCTTGTTGCCGAGGCGAAGCCAACGGGTGGGGTGCCGGGACCTGCCGGCGGCTCCCCCGCCGACATTGCGCACGCCATCACCAGCGAATGGTGCGACGCCGAAGTGCTGCGCAAGCTCCGCCGTCGTTCACTGGCGGCCCTGCGCGCGGAAGTGGAGCCGGTGGACGCCGCCGCCTACGGACGCTTCCTGCCCGCATGGCAGCATGTCAGGACCCCGGGCGGCGGCCGTGGCCAGCCCTCGCTGCGGGGGCTGGATGGCATCATCACCGCCATCGACCAGCTCTCCGGGGTTCCCGTTCCCGCGTCAGCATGGGAACCCCTGGTGCTGGCCACGCGGGTGTCCAACTACCAGCCGGCCATGCTTGATGAACTTATGGCTGCCGGGGAAGTCCTGTGGTCCGGGGCCGGGGCGCTGCCCGGGAACGACGGCTGGATCAGCCTTCACCTGGCGGACTCGGTGGAACTGACGCTGAACCCGTCGCCCGAGTTTGAACCCGGGGACGCCGGCCAACGGCTCCTGGACCACCTGCGGAACAACGGCGGCGGGTATTTCTTCCGGCAGCTGACTGAGGTGGCCGGGGGCATGGACGCCGTCCTCAGCGACCAGGAGGTGGTGGCTGCGCTCTGGGATCTTGCTTGGGCCGGCAGGATCACCGGGGACACGTTCGCCCCTGTCCGGTCACTGATTGCCGGGGGCCACACCGCCCACCGGCAGGTGGCCCGGGCACCGCGCGCACGCGCCCCGCGGCTGAGCCGGCTGGGCCGTTCCCACGGAACCGGCCTGATGGGATCTCCGGGGCTGTCGGGTGGCCGGTATGGATCGCAGGGTGCCACCACCCCGCCAACGGCCGCGGGCAGGTGGTCTGCGCTGCCCGAGCCAGAACTCGATGCCACCATCCACGCCCGCGCCACCGCGGAACTGCTGCTGGACCGCTACGGCGTGGTCACCCGTGGCTCCGTCATGGCTGAGCAGATCCTGGGCGGCTTCGGGCTCATGTACAAGGTGCTTGCCCGGCTGGAGGAGGCCGGCCGCTGCCGCCGCGGCTACTTCATCGAACACCTCGGTGCTGCCCAGTTCGCAGTTCCCGCCACCGTGGACCGGCTCCGCTCCTACTCGGAGGACACCCAGCTGGCCAAGGCGGACCCCGTGGCCCTGGCCCTCGCCGCCACCGACCCTGCCAACCCCTACGGCGCAGCCCTCCCCTGGCCGGCACTGCGGGATGACGCCGGCACGGGCCACCGTCCCGGCCGGAAGGCGGGTGCGCTGGTTGTCCTGGTGGACGGCGCGCTGGTCCTCTACGTGGAGCGCGGCGGGAAAACCCTGCTGGCTTTCAGCGGGGACGACGCCGTCCTGGCGGCGGCAGGTGCGGCGCTGGTGGGCGTGGTGACCCGCGGAGCGGTGGACAAGCTGATCATGGAAAAGGTGAACGGGCACGGAATCCTGGATACTCCGATCGCTGTTGCCCTCAGCGCCGCCGGCGCCTATTCGACACCGAAGGGGCTGAGGATCCGTGCCTGAGGGCGATTCCGTCTGGCGGGCGGCTCACCAGCTGCATGAGGCCCTGGCGGGACAGACACTGATTGCCTCGGACTTCCGTGTGCCCCGGTTCGCCACGCTGAATCTGGCCGGCTGGACCGTCGACGAGGTGATCCCCAGGGGCAAGCATCTGCTGATGCGGGTGGTCAGCCCGGAGGACAACAGACTGACCATCCACTCGCACCTGAAGATGGAAGGTGCCTGGCAGGTCTATCCGCCCGGCGGGAGGTGGCGCAAGCCGGGTTTCACCGCCCGCTGCGTTTTGCGCACCGCCGTAGCCGACGCCGTCGGCTTCTCCCTTGGAATCGTGGAAGTCGTGGCCACCGCCAACGAGGACTCAATCGTTGGATTCCTCGGCCCGGACCTCCTGGGCCCGGACTGGGACCTGGACGAAGCCGAACGCCGCATCCGGTCGCGCCCCGAGGTTCCCATCGGCGTAGCGCTGCTGGACCAGCGGAACCTCGCGGGAATTGGAAACATCTACCGCTGCGAGGCGTGCTTCCTTTCCGGAGTGCATCCTGCCACTCCCGTCTCCGACGTCGCGGACGTGCGGACCATGATGACCGACGCCAAGCAGCTCCTGGAGGTCAACCTGGGCCCGGGGCGCCGGGTCACCGTCCTCAATGCCCGCGGCATGCCGGTCGGCCGGATGTCAGGCCGCCCCGGCTACTGGGTGTATGGAGGAGAGCGGCGGCCATGCCTGAAATGCGGCACGCCCATCCAGCGCGGGCTTCTGGGCAAGCCGAACGGCGACGAGGAACGGGATATCTACTTTTGCCCGAAGTGCCAGCCCGCGCCGGCCTGACGGGCGGCCTGGGTGACCTTAGCAGTTCGCGGCGCTGGGTTCCCTGGCGGTTTTGGGCTCCCTGGTTACGACCATGAAGCGCGGCAGCAATATGTGCACCAAGGGACCGATCGCCAAGGCGTAGACCACCGTGCCCACCCCCACGGATCCGCCGAGCAGCCAGCCGGCGGCCAGCACCGTCACCTCAATGAGCGTGCGGGACAACCTAACGGACCAGCCGGTGCGCCGGGCCAGCCCGGTCATCAGGCCGTCGCGGGCTCCTGGCCCGAACCCGGCGCCGATGTAGCAGGCCGAGGCAACGGCGTTCACCAACACGGCCCCCGCCAGGAGTCCGATCTGGCCGGCCAGGTGGGTCACCGGCGGGATCACTGCCAACCCGATGTCCGCGAACACGCCCACCAGGATGGCGTTGCAGAGTGTTCCGAAGCCGGGCATCTGGCGCAGGGGGATCCACAGCAGCAGCACCAGGAAGCTCACGGCGATCACCACCACGCCTATGCTCAATCCGCTCCGGTTGGCCAGGCCCTGGTGGAACACGTCCCACGGGTCCAGGCCCAGCCCGGCACGGATGAACATGGCCAGGGAGATGCCGTACATGGCGAGGCCGGTGAAGAGCTGGACAAGTCTGCGGGTCATCATGAAACCATGCTCGCAGCAAACTGGCATTCAATTACATATCCAGTCTGAGATACTGGCTTTATGGCTGCCGCCCTTACCGCCCTCGCCTTGTCCCGGCTTTTGGGCCCGTGGAATACCGGAGCCGGGCCGGCGTACCGTGAACTGGCCGGCGTGGTGCGGCTGCTCATCCTGGATGGCCGAATCCCGCTTGATACAGCCCTGCCCAGCGAGCGTTCACTGTGCACAACCCTGGCTGTCAGCCGGACCACGGTCACCGCGGCGTATTCGAGCCTGCGGGAGCAGGGCTTCCTCAGCAGCGGGCAGGGCAGCCGCGGACGGACCCGCATCCCCGAGCTCACGCCCTTTGGCCGGTCGCTTTACGGGCCGCAGCCACAGGCCACCGGTCCGCTGACCGCCCCTGGACTGACCATTCCGGAAGGGCTGATCGACCTGGCCTACTCTGCGATGCCTGCCAGTGGCGAGGTAGTCCACCGCGCCTTCGCCGCGGCATTGACGGAGCTTCCCGCACTGCTGCCGGGCTTCGGATACGACGCACTGGGCCTGCCGCCACTGCGCCAGGCCATCGCCGACCGATATTCGGCCGCCGGCGTGCCCACTCAGGCAGGGCAGATCATGGTGACCTCCGGTGCACAGCATGCTCTGACCATCATCATCCGCACCCTGGCTGACCGGCAGGACCGTATCCTCGTTGAGCACCCCAGCTATCCCAACGCCCTGGACGCTGTCCTGGCAGCCCGCTGCAAGCCGGTCCCGGTACCCATCACCGAGTCCGGCTGGGACATGCCGGCACTGGAGTCCGCGCTGGCCCAGCAGCGGCCGAAGCTCGCCTACGTCGTCCCCGACTTCCACAATCCCACGGGCATGATCATGCCCGACGACCAGCGCCGCCGCCTGGTCCGGGCCGCTGCGGCAGCGGGGACCGTACTCGTGGCGGACGAGACCCTGCGGGAGCTGAACCTCGACGGCGTCGCCAGCACTCCCCTGGCTGGCTTCAGCAACGCCGTGGTATCGGTTGGATCGCTGAGCAAGTCGCACTGGGGTGGCCTGCGGACGGGGTGGATCCGGGCGTCGGAGTCCATGATCCAGCGGTTTGCCGCGGCGCGGACAACCCTGGACCTGGGCGGGCCCGTCATGGAGCAGCTTGCGGCCGCCCACCTGGTCCGGGCCTTGGATGAGCCCCTTCCGGCACTACTGGAGACGCTGCGCGGCAACCGGGCAGCACTCCTCGCCCTCCTGCAGGAACATTTGCCCGAATGGGAAGCAGCACGGCCCGCCGGCGGCCTCTCCGTCTGGTGCCGCCTTCCCGGACCCTTCAGCACCGCCCTGACCGTCATCGCGCCGGACTATGGCATCCGCCTGGCGGCCGGACCCCGGTTCGGAGTCGGCGGCGCGTTCGAACGCAACCTGCGGCTGCCCTTCACGCTCCCGCCAGACAAATTGGAGGCCGCAGTCCTGGCACTCCGGGCGGCCCAGGACAGGCTGGACGCCGCGCCCCAGCTGCGGCGCTCACTGACCCAGGCGCCCGCCGTCGCCATTGCCTGACCCGGGCCACCAAAATCGCCGGAGCTGTGCGTAACCGCCGGAAGAGTCGGTCCGGCGACCCCGCACCGTTCCGGCGATCGGGGCGCCAAACCGGAGTCCGGGGCTACGCGTACACGCGCTCCAGGAAGCCGCCCCACGCCGTGGCCGTGGCCTGGGAATCACCGGCGCTGCTGAAGTCGTGCACGGTCATGCCCACGGGAGCGCCGAAAGCGTTGCGGCCGAAGAACCGGTACAGGGCGTCCGGGGTGCGAAGGCCCAGGAAGTGCTCATTCGAGAAGTCCACTTCGCCCGTCAGCCGCCCCACCCCGGGGAGCTCCACATCCACCGCAGTGCCTTTCCCGGCCGAACCGACGCCCAATGCCTCGCGGAGCCGGGTGAAGCCGTCCGGGGCCTGGGATGCGGCGGGGGCCTGGACGTCGGTAAAGACGACTGGCCGGCCGTCGAAGTACTGCAGGTACTGGCCCAGCGTGTGCAGGTAGAACTCGGTGTGGCGGCTGGCGCCGTCGTACTGCTGGTCCCAGTTGTCCGCGAATATGCCGCTGTGGACGTAGTGGAGCCGGGCACGGCCGCCGTCGAGCGGCTCCAGCACGTGCTCCAGCTGGTTGAACCAGCCGTCCGGGCCCTCCATCCGGGACACCAGGTGGTGGGGATACTCCTCCACCGTCCTGACAGCCGGCCACTGGTCCGTGGGAAACATCCACGCCGGGGTTCCGGCGGTGACGGCTTCCCACACCCGCTCGGGGGTGCCGGGGAGCTCCGTGTCGTGGACGATCTCGAAGTCCCGCTTGTCATTCATTTGTCCTGCTCCTTGCCTGCTGTGGATTCGTTGGTTGCCTTGAGTGCACTGGCTTCTTTAAGTGCGGGGTGCAGCGCCACCACGAGCCGGTGCCGCCGGCCGCCCGCGGACGCGCCGCCGTCGTGGTACTTATCCACCAGCCGCGCGACCTCGACGCCAAGCTCCTCGGCGAACGCGGCCCTGTCGGCGGCGGTGCGGAAGGTGATGTCGCCGTCGATCGCGAAGGTGGCAAGTTTTTGGCTCGCAGCGGCGGCGCCGGCGATCAGCTTGCCCACCTCCTGCACCATCCGGCCCGCGAGCGCCAGCAGCCAAAACGCCGAGAAGCGGTCGGCGAACCGGCCCGGGTCCGGGGACACGGCGGCGAGCGCGGAAGGTGAGATGAGGTATGAGGCTGCCGTGGCCTGCAGGATGCGTTCGGTCACGTTGCCCTTGCGGCGTTCCTCCACCAGTTCCACCAGGCCGTGCCGCTCCAAGGCCTTGAGGTGGTAATTCACCTTTTGCCGTGGGAGGCCGACGCGCACCGCCAGCTGCGTGGCCGAGGCCGGCTGGGCCAGCTCCCGCAGGATGCGGGAGCGGATGGGATCCAGGGATACCTCGGCGGCGGCCGGGTCCTCGATGACTGCGATGTCCTGCATGCTTCCAGTGTGCCCACCGACAAATTTTGTTGTCAAGAACTTTTTTATCGTCGGATGGAGCGGCGCGGGCGCGGCGCGGGCACAGCAGGAAGCTGCAGGCGAAGGCCGGCCAAGAGCCCCCGGTAGAATGGACCGGTGATGCAATCCCCCCTCCCCGTGCGCGACGGCGTCAACGCCACCCGCCTGCGCCTCCCGGAGGAAGGCCCGTGGGACACCGCGATGGACTACATGATGCACCGGTGGGGCCACATCGATCCGCAGGGGATCGAGGACAGGTTCGACGCCGGCGAGATCGTTGGTGAAGGCGGCGTACCCCTGAGCCGGCACACCAAGCTCGAAGACCACACCTTCATCTGGTACTACCGCACGCTGCCGCCGGAAACGCGCCTGCCGGTGGACATCAGCATCCTGCACCAGGACGAACACCTGCTGGTGGTGGACAAACCGCATTTCCTGCCCACCACGCCGGGCGGCACCTACATCCAGGAATCGGCCCTTGTGCGCCTGCGGAACCAGCTGGACCTTCCGGACCTGATCCCCATGCACCGGCTGGACCGCATGACCGCGGGCGTCCTGCTCTTCTCCACCAACCCGCAGACGCGCGGCAAGTACCAGGTGCTTTTCGAGAAGCGGCAGGTGCAGAAGGAATACGAGTGCGTCTCGGCCGCCGAGCCAGCGCCGGGACACCCCGCCGTCGACTTTCCCGTGGTGGTCCGCAACCGGATGACCAAGTCCCGCAGCTACCTGCTGGCAGAGGTCATCGACGGCGAACCGAACGCGGAAACCAGGATTGAGCGGCTGGAAACGTTCGACGCCGGCACCTCCACACGTGCCGACGGCAGCACGGCCGCCACCCGCCTCGCCAGGTACCGGTTGGAACCGCACACCGGCAAGACCCACCAGCTCCGGGTCCACATGGCCTCGCTGGGACTGGGGATCGTCAACGACGCCTTTTACCCGGACCTGCTGGACAAGGCCCCGGATGACTACGCCAAACCGCTCCAGCTCCTGGCCCGCGGCATCAGGTTCGTGGATCCGATCTCCGGCACGCCCGTGGAGTACCGCAGCAGCCTGGAACTCAGCGAAGCGGTCCGAGCACGTCCTTGAACACTGCCTCCACTTCGGCGGTGTGCAGCACGAACTCCACCAGCTCCAGTCCGCTGGCCGGATGCGAGGCCCGGAAGCCCGTCACCGCGTCCAGCGCCGCCTGCGCGACGGCCGCTGCGCTCCACCCGTAGGCCCCGGCTCCCACCGCCGGGAAGGCAAGCGTGCCGGCCTCCAACGTGGCGGCCAGCCGCAGGCTTTCGCTGAAGCAGGACACCAGGAGGGCGCGGTTGGTCTGTCCCGCGTGGCGGTTTGGTCCCACCGTGTGGATCACCCAGCGTGCCGGCAGCCGGAAAGCCGGTGTTGCCACAGCGGCCCCGGTCTGGAGGCCATGCGGGAACTGGGTGGCACGCAGTTCCCGGCACACAGCCAGCAGTTCCGGCCCGGCAGCCCGGTGCAGCGCCCCGTCCACTCCCCCGCCGCCAAGCAGCGACGGGTTCGCGGCGTTCACCACCACGTCCACCCGCCGCTGCGTAATGTCACCCTGCAGAACCGAGATCCGCATGCCGCCAGTTTCCCAAGTGCGGTACCTTGTGGCAATGGACTTCGGCAGCGTTGACAGCTGGGGGACGGCCCTTTATTTCTGGGTCATCCCGGTGGTGATCGGCGACGCAATTTTTCCGCCCATCCCGTCGGAGATGCTGGTGATTACCGGCGGGGCACTGTCCGCGGACGGCCGGGCCAACGTGTTCCTGGTGCTGGTCCTGGCCGCCGTCGCCTCCTGGCTGGGAGACATGGTGGTGTTCCACCTTTTCCGCCGGCGGCTGAGCCATGTGCTGGACCGCTGGAAATGGGGCCGCCGCGTCCACGCCGGCATCCATTCCGCGCTGGCCAAGGCCGGCCGGTCGTCCACCTATGGGACCATCATCGGCGCCCGGTTCATCCCCGGCGGCCGGCTTGCCACATCCGCAGCGTCCGGCATCGCCAACGTCTCCGTCCGCGGCTTCAGTCTGTGCGCCGGGCTGGGGGCAGTCCTGTGGGCGTGCTGGCTGGTGGGACTGGGCTACTTCACCGGTTCGGCCACCAAGCTCCCGTTCTGGGCCAGCTCCCTCATCGGCGTGGCCGTTGGCCTGGTGATCGGCGCCGTCGTCGGCATCATCGTTACCCGGCGCCGCGGCGACCGGTCACCCGTGGAGGACGAGCCCGTCCCCGACGCAGGCTAGACGGGCAGCCACTTGCCGCGGCTGCGCCGCAGCACGCTGAGTGCACCCGTCAGCGCAACGCGTTCGACGGCGTCGCGCATCATCACTGCCGACTCCACCGCCTGGCGGTTCTCGCCGCTGTACTCGGTCGCCTCAACCAGGAAGCGCAGGTTCAGCTGCGGCACGCCGCCGGCGATCTGGAGCTGGTGCGCCTCCACGTGGTGCCGGGTGCCCAGGGCCTCGACGGCCGCGTCCATCACCGCCTCGGGCGGATTGCCCGGCCGCAGCCCGGTGATCTTGAGGCGGGTCTGGAAGGAAGGCATGCTTCCAACCCTATCCAAACCCCCGCTCACATCCTGCGCTTGAATCCGAAACGCCCGCTCACCTCCAGGGCTGGTGGTGAGCGGGCGTTCCATCAAAAACGGCCAAAAATGAGCGGGCGTCTAGCCGGTATTGCGGAGGCCTGCCGCCACGCCGTTCACGGTGATCAGCATGGCCCGCTGGAGGCGCTCGTCGATCTCGGCTCCGCTGATTTCCGCCTCGGTCCGGATGCGGCGCATCAGTTCAACCTGCAGGTAGCTGATGGGATCCAGGTACTGGTCGCGGATCTCCAGGGAACGCTTCAGCGTGGGCTGGGCGTCCAGGAGGATGTTCTCGCCGGTGAGCTTGCGGACCTCGGCCACCGTGAGCTCGTACTCATCCCGGATAGTGCGGAACAGGTGGTGCAGTTCCTCCGGGACCAGGGTGGACACGTAGTAGCCGGCGATGTCCATGTCCGTCTTGGCAAGGGTCATCTCCACGTTGGACAACACGGACCGGAAGAAGTTCCAGTGATCCATCATCTCCACCAGCTGGGCGGAGTGTCCGGCTTCCCGGGCAGCCTTCAGGCCGGAGCCCACACCGAACCAGCCGGGCACGATCTGCCGTGACTGCGTCCAGCCGAACACCCACGGGATGGCGCGCAGGCCGCCCAGTCCGGCACCGGAATCCGGCCGCTTGGACGGGCGGGAGCCGATGTTGAGCGAACCGAGCTGCTCCACCGGGGTTGAAGCCATGAAGTAGGCGGGCAGATCCGGGTGGTCGATCAGTTTCCGGTACCGGTCAAACGCGGCATCGGAGATGGCTTCCATGACGTGTCCGTACCGCTCCCGCTGGTCCTCGGAGGTCCGCGGGTTGCGATGCAGGGCCGAACCCTGCAGCACCGCAGCCAGCGACAGCTCCAGGTTTTCCCGGGCAAGCTCCGGCAGGGAGTACTTGTCGGAGATGACCTCGCCCTGTTCGGTGAATTTGATTTCACCTTCCAGGACGCCGTTGGGCTGGGCCAGGATGGCGTCGTAGGTGGGGCCGCCGCCGCGGCCCACGGAACCGCCGCGGCCGTGGAACAGGCGGACGCGGACGCCGTGCTTGGCGGCGACGTCGCGCAACTTGCGCTGGGTCTTGTGGATTTCCCACTGGCTGGTCATCACGCCGGATTCCTTGTTGGAGTCCGAGTAGCCCAGCATCACTTCCTGGATGTCGCCGCGCAGCCGCACCAGCTCCCGGTAGGAGGGATCGGACAGCAGCTGGTCGATGATCTCTGCCGAGGCCCGCAGCTCCTCCACCGTCTCCAGCAGCGGCGCGAAGCCGAGCTTGGCGTAGGGCTTGTCGCCGAAGAGGTTCACCAGGCCGGCCTCACGGGCCAGGACGGCGGCGGCCAGGACGTCATCGGCGCCGCGGGTCATGGAGATGATGTAGGTCTCGATGACGTCCGGGCCGTACATGCGCAGGGCCCGGCGGATCTCGCGGAAGACGTCGTAGGTACCGTCGGCGGCGCCTTCGAGCTTGATGGGGTGGCCTGACAGGGGACGCCTGGAGGCGAGCTCTGAGCCCAGCACCTCGAAGCGTTCCCTGCGGCTCAGCTCGGCGTAGCGCAGGCCGGGGCCGCCGATCCGGTCCATCAGTTGGCCCACGGCGTCGTGGTGGTGGTCCGCGTGTTCGCGGATGTCCAGGGTGGCCAGGTGCAGGCCGAAGGAGGCGATGGCGCGGCGGACGCGGGCCAGGGCGCCGTCCGCGGCCAGGGCCGCAGAGTGGTTCCGGAGCGAGAGCTCAAGCAAATGCAGGTCCGCCAGGAGTTCCTCGGTTCCGCTGTAGTCCCGGCCGTGCTCGTGGTTGGTGTTCGCAGCCACCCGCTTGCCCGTATTGATGAGCTTGGCCTTGATGCAAGTGAGCTTCAGCCGGTACGGCTCCTGGGCGTTCAGCTCCAGGACGCGCTTGTCCAGGCCGGGCAGCTTCTTCAGGTCCTCATCAATGGACTCAAGGAGGGATTGGTCCGCGCCTGCCAGCGCCGTGGAGTTGGACAGGATGGAAATCAGCTCATCGATCATGCCGATGCTGATCCGGATGGCGCTCTGGTTCTGGATCTGCAGGATTTCGCGGGTTACGGCGGCGGTGACGTTCGGGTTGCCGTCGCGGTCACCGCCGATCCAGGAGCCGAACCGGATAGGGGCGTCCTTGGAGGCGAGGGTGACGCCGTGCTCGCCCAGCAGCTCGGAGAGTTCGGACAGCATTTCCGGCATGGCGTCGGTGAGGATGCCACCCAGGTAGTAGATGGCGTTCCTGGCTTCATCCACAGGGGTGGGCCGGACCTGGCGGAGTTCGTCGGTCTGCCACATCTGGTCGATGATTTCAGCCAGCTGCCGGTCCTGCCGGCGCCGGGCAGTGGACCCTTCGGCAGTGGACTGGGACAGGACGTCGGAGAGCTTGCGGATCTTGTCCAGGACGGAGCGGCGGGACGCCTCGGTGGGGTGGGCGGTGAAGATGGGCCGCACGTCCAGCCCGTTGACCACTTCCTGCAGCACGTCCGGGCCGGCCTGCGCGGCAATGTCCGCCACGGTCTTGGCCAGCCAGCCGTCCTTTTCGGCACGGGTCCGCAGACCGCGGACCCGGTGCACCTGCTCGGCGGCGTTGGCCAGGTGGAAGTAGAACGCAAAGGCACGCACCAGGTCGGTTGCCTGCTCGATGGGCAGGGAGCCGAGCATTTCGCGGACCTGGGCAACGACGTCGTGCGCGCTCCAGGGCCCCGTGGCGTGCGCACCGCCACGTGCTGCTTCCTTGGATTCCTTGGTCAGGAGCCTGACCTGCTCCACGAGGTCCAGGAGCTCCGGTCCGTGCTGGCGGACCAGCGATTCGCCCAGCAGCGTGGAAACACGCCGGACGTCCGCGCGCAGTTCGGAGGCAAGATCGGTCTCGGGAGGTGTTGCAGTGTGAGCCATTGAAACAATCTTTCGACGGATTTGGACTTGGCCCGTACACTGCGCTGGATACTGTGAGCCACGTTACTAGCTAAAGATGCTACCCCCGGACCGGCGGCTCAGTGGAATCCGTCTCACAAGATGTCGCGGTACCCCACGTGGCGTTTCACGGCGTCCAGCTCCGCCCGGAGCTTTTCCACCTCGCCCTGCCAGCCGGCAGCCTCGGCCTTCCGACGGCGGGCCCTCCCGCCCTGCACAACGGCGGCTGCCAGCGCCACCGGCACCGAAACGGCCAGTGCCCAGCCGGCCGCGGCGAAGAAGTCCAGCGCCACGGGCAGCGCGGCACGGAAGTCGATAAAGTCGTTGACCCCGCCGGCCATGCCCGCCATGGCTGTGTCGAGGGGCTCCAGGAACTGGCCCACCACGGGGGCCCCGGACAGCGTGGGCGGTGCGAGCTTGGCCTGCGCGTCCCCGCCCCAGCGCCCGTCGGCCAGGTGGTTCAGGACGTAGACGCCCGCGCCGACGTTTGCTGCCATGAAGACGACGACGGCGGTGAGCGCGGCGAGGTCTGCACGCCGGCTGCGCCAGAGCAGCACACTCGCGCCGGCGAGCACCGCCGCCAGCCAGGTGAGGGCTGCCAGCCACTCCCGATTCACTCCGCTAAGGATGTCCACCCACCCATTCAACCCCGGCGTGACGTCCGTCAGGCGGAATGAACGGGCCTGGCCGGCGGTTGTAGCGGGGGCAACGCAACCGGAAGGAACCATGGCCACCACCGCAGCCGCTACTGCCCCAGCCGCCAAAGTCGAGCGCTGGCAGCGCTTCCGCGCCAACCGTGACAAGGCCCTGGCAACGCCTCACGGCTGGCTCACCCTCACCTCCTTCCAGTGGCTCGAGGACTCCCGCGCCGCCGTCGACCTGGTCCCTGGCCTATGGTCCACGGACGGCACGGGCACGACGGCGTTCCTCACCGCGGTCCCGGCGGACGGGCTCACCCTGGTGGAGACCGGGGAAACGGTGGACGGCACTGTCTCCGCCGTCCTGGCGGACGAGGAGTCGCTGATGTGGGTGCAGTTCGGCGGCCCCAACGGGGACCAGGTGGTGGTGGAACTGGCCATGCGCGGCGGGCGGTACGCCATCCGCACCCGGGACTCGTCGTCGCCGGTGTTCACAGACTTCGACGGCGTGCCCACCTATCCCTACAACCCCGATTGGGAGGTGACGGGCCGCTTCGAGCCCTACCCGGAACCGGTGGACGTACCGATCGGCACCGCGAACCCGCTGGTGGACCGTTTGCACCGCAGCGTGGGTGAGGTGGTGTTCAGCCGCCCGGGCAGCGGCCACGAGTTCCGGCTCCAGGCGGAGGAGGAGAAGCTGGGCGCCCTGACCGTCACCTTCCACGACGAGACCAACGGCGACACCACCGATGACTGGCGGAAGCTCCAGCTGCCCAGACCCCGCCCGGACGGCTCGGTGATACTGGATTTCAACCGGGCCATCAACTACCCCAGCGCCTTCACCCCCTACGGCACCTGCCCCATGCCGGTGAAGAACAACAGCCTGGACATCCGGGTGGAGGCGGGCGAGAAAGAACCGTATCCCGCCTAGGAAATGGCTGAAATTCCGGTGATGGCCCGGCCCACGATCAGGGTGTTGACCTCGAACGAGCCCTCGTAGGTGTAAATGGCTTCGGCGTCGGCGAAGATCTTGGCCATCCGGTAATCGGTGACGATCCCGTTCCCGCCCAGGATGGACCGGCCCAGCGCCACGGTTTCGCGCATGCGGGCACTGATGTAGGACTTTGCCAGCGCCACTTGTGGCATGCCGGCGGCACCCTGGTCCTGCAGCCTGGCGATCCCAACCATCATGGCCATGCTGGCCACCGCGTTGCCCAGCATGGTCACCAGCTGTTGCTGGATGAGCTGGAAGTGGGCCAGCGGGCGGCCGAACTGGTGGCGTTCCACGGCGTACTGCCGGGCAACGTCGAACGCCGCCAGCTGCTGGCCCACCGCCTGCCAGGCCACCATGATCCGTGAGCTGCGGAGCAGTTCCTTGGTGTCCTCGAAGCTGCTGATCCCGCCGAAGCGGTCGGCCTCGGCAACCCTCACGTCCTTGAACACGATGTCCGCGTTCTGGACAGTGCGCAGGGCGATCTTGTTCTCGATCCTGCTCCGGCTGACCCCCGGCAGGGTGGCGTCCACGATGAAGCCCCGCACGGAGCCGTCCGATTCGTCCCTGGCCCACACCAGCATGTAGTCGCAGAACGTCCCGTTCCCGATCCACCGCTTGGCACCGGTGAGCACCCAGGTGTCGCCGTCGTCGTCCGCTTCTCCTGTGCGGGACGAAATGCGCCGGGCCCGCGTCTCCATCCCGCCCGCTACGTCGGATCCGTGCAGGGGTTCGGTGAGGGCGAATGCGCCGGTGGTGCGCAGCTCGGAAGCGTCGGCCAGCAGCCGCTGCTTCTGGTCCTCGCTGCCGAACGTGTGCAGGGACTCGACGAAGAGGTCATGGTGGACCAGGAAGAACGTGGCGAGGGAGGTGTCCACCCGGGTCATCTCCGCGATCACCAGCCCCGCGAACAGGTGGCTGTAACCGCGGTGCGCCGGGGTACTCAGTTCCAGGGCGGCCAGCTTGGGCAGGATGTGGGCCGGGAACTCGGCCTTGTTCCACCAGTCCGCGGCATGGGGCGCCACCTCGGCTGCCAGGAAGTCCCGGAGTTCTGCCAGCTTGTTCCGTTCGGCCTGGCCCAGCATTGCTTCGACCTCGAAAAAGTCGGCCGCCGGCAGCTGCGACACGTCCGGCACGCTCATTTCGGGCCCATCCGGATGGCGCCGTCAAGGCGGATGGTCTCGCCGTTCAGCATGGCGTTGTCTACGATGTGCGCCACCAGGTTGGCGTATTCCGCTGGCCTGCCCAGCCGGGAGGGGTGCGGAACCTGGGCGCCCAGGGAGTCCTGCGCCTCCTGCGGCAGGCCCGCCATCATGGGAGTCTCGAAGATGCCAGGGGCGATGGTGACCACGCGGACCAGCGAGCGCGCGAGCTCCCGGGCGATGGGCAGTGTCATGGCGGCCACGGCGCCCTTTGATGCGGAGTACGCCGGCTGGCCGATCTGCCCGTCGAAAGCCGCCACGGAGGCGGTGTTGATGATGACGCCGCGTTCCGGGCCACCCAGCTCCGTGACGGCGGGCTCGGTGGCCACCATCGCCTCGGCCGCCAGCCGCAGGACGTTGAAGGTGCCGATCAGGTTGACCTGGATGACGCGGCTGAAGGCTTCCAGGGGCAGCACCCCGTCGCGTCCCAGCACCTTGCCGGGGGTGGCAATCCCGGCGCAGTTCACCACGATCCGCAGCGGCCCCATCCCCGCGGCGGTTCCGACGGCGGCCCGGACGTCAGTCTCGCTGGTCACGTCCGCTGGGGCAAAGGCGGCGGACTGCCCGGCCTGGGCGCGGCCATTGAGTTCATCTGCCGCTGCCTGCCCGTTCGAGGACGGGAGGTCTACGAGTACGACTGAAGCGCCGGCGTCGAACAATCTCTGCGCTGTGGCGGCTCCCAGCCCGGAGGCACCGCCTGTCACCAGTGCGACGCTGCCTTTGATGTCCATACATCCTCCTTGATGCGTGTCCCCATGCCGCGGCGCGGCCTCGAGCAAAAGTTAATGAATGTTAACTGAAATCCGGCGCCGCCGCACTCTGCCGCGCTTCCAGGTGCGCTCCCGGCACCGGCGGCACGGTTAGGGTGGACGGCATGACGTCCAGCAGCACCCCTTTGACCACCTGGCAGGACAGGGCGAACCACGCGGCCCAGTCAGCGACGGCCCTGTTCGGCCGGAAGCTGCTGTTCCTGCCCGGAACCCATTTGGGCGCCGTGCTGTGGCAGGGCAAGCACCCGGCAGGGCAGGGCGGACCCTCGGCGTCGGAGCAGGGCCAGGAACCGGGCAGCCAGCCCCCGGCACGGTGGCTCGCCGCGCTCCGCCGGGTACGGCCCGCGGCCGCGCTGGTCCTGCCGTGGCACTACTGGTGGCAGGCCCATTACGTGGACTGCCTGGTGGACACCGGCCGGCGGGAGCTGGGCGGTGGAGCCACCCCTGCAGCCCGCTTCAACGGCCCGGACCGGCCCAGCGCCGGGCACCTGGCCTCACGGCTGGTCACCGGAATCAGGCTCCGCAACGCCCTGACCTTCGTGAACAGCTACTACGACGACATGGCGTGGCTTGCGCTGGCAACCCTCCGGCTGGACAGGCTGGCCGAGGAGACGCGGCGTCCTGGCCGCCGCCGCAACGCGGTGGTCCGTGCGTCCCTGGCGCTGCAGTTCGACGCCGCGTGCACCGCCGACCTGGGCGGCGGCACGTTCTGGAGCAAGAAAAGGGACTTCAAGAACACCCCCGCCACCGCACCGGTGGCCCTGTTCTATGCCCGCACCGGCCAGCACGCCAAGGCCCAGGCCCTGCTGGACTGGCTTGACGCCACCCTCTTCGACCCGGACCAGGCCCTGTACCTGGACGGCGCACGCCTGAATCCGGCCGGCGAGGTGGTGCTGGAGCGGGCGGTGTACACCTACAACCAGGGCCCGGTGCTGGGTGCGCTCCTGGAACTGGGCGGCGAGGCGAACCTGGCACGGGCGGTTGCGCTGGTGGAAGCGGTCGACAGGAAGCTCACCGTTCCGGACAGCTCCGTGCTCCGCTGTGAAGGAACGGGCGACGGCGGCCTCTTCACCGGGATCCTCTGCCGCTACCTGGCGCTCGCGGCAGCGGACCGCCGGCTTCCCGGGGCAACCCGCGCCACGGCGGCCCGGCTGGTGACGGACACTGCGGAGGCGTTCTGGTCCGGCCGCCGCTCCGTGGAACCGAAAGAAGGCCGGTCAAGGCTGGAGGGCAGGAGCATCTTCTCGCTGCACGCCGCGAAACCTGCCGCTGCCACGTATCCGCCGGGCGCCGCCGTCGAACTCTCCACCCAGCTCCAGGCGTGGATGACGCTGGAAGCCGCGGCGGCCGTCGCCGCGGCACTTCCCGGCGGCACTCCCCCGGCTGCTGCTTAGCGGATGCCGGCCAGCGGGGTAACGGTGCCGGCCCTGAGCGCGACCGGGCCGTGGGCCGTCAGGCGGACCTCCTTGTGGCCTGGGGGAGGGAACACCAGGGACGTCAGGGCCTGTCCGGCCACGAAGACCTCAATGGATGACCGGTCCACGTAGGCGGTCAGGCGCACGGTGTCCCCGGCCGGCCTGGCGTCCACGGAACGGAGCGCGCGGTACTCCCCCAGCCCTTCCGGACCATCTGCCTCGCGGTTGCCGCCGGCCACCGCGTCGCCGTCGCGGGCCACAAAGGCCCGGCCGGCAGCGAAGTCGTAGCCGATGGTTGCGTACGTTGCGCCCCCGCTTTGCAGCAGCAGCCGCGCCTCGCCGGTCCCGTCCGCGGGCCTTTCCAGCTCGACGTCGGCCTTGAATGCGCCGCTGTCCGGAACCGGCAGTGTGGCCCCGTCCCCGATGCTGCCGCCCGCCAGCTGCGCCGGCTCCCCTTCCAGTGACTGGAGCGCTGCGGTGGGTGCGGATACCAACGCAGGCCGCCCGCCGTCGGACGTGAGCCGGATGTCCCGCACCACCGAGGCGGCCCCCTGCCAACCGTCAGTGGGCAAGTGCCGGGCGTAGGCCCAGTTGTTCATCCAGCCGATGGCATGCCGCGAAGCCTTCCGCTGGCCGTCATCCAGCCGCGGGTCATCCCACGTGACGGCCGCGTAGAAGTCGGAGCCGCCGTCGAGCCACTGGTGGCCGCCATCGGCGGTGAAGGCCCTGCCGTCAAAGCTGCCGGTCCAGTAGGCAAGGCCGGTGGTGCGTCCCTCCGCCGTTCCGTTGGCGCTCGCGGCCAGGACCCAGGTGCGTTTGGCGGGGTCGCCGTCGAGGTCCAGCTGGAAGAAGTCCGGGCACTCCAAAATCCCCAGTCCGTCCTGTTCAAACCCCGAAACGTAGGTCCACTGCTTTAGGTCCGGGGAGGTGTAGAAGCCGATCTTGTGGCCTTCGGCGAGCAGCATCAGCCATTGATGGTTGGCCTCGTCCCGCACAATCCGCGGGTCCCGCCAGTGCCCGGCGCCGGGATTCTCCATCACCGGGTTCTGCCCGTAGCTTTGGAAGCTGTAGCCCTTGTCCGTGGAGAAGAACAGGGATTGGCGTTGGACGCCGTCGTGCTGCTGGGTGAGGACGGCGATCACGGCGCCCTTGCCGAACCCGGCCGTCCCCTCCGTGTCCACCACCGCGGACCCGGTCTCGATGTCACCCAGGCCGTTGCGGAATTTGGGGATGGCCACGCCCTGGTTCTTCCAGTGCACCAGGTCCGTGCTGGTGGCGTGGAACCATTCCGTGCCGTTCCCTTCCGGGTAGTCGGCGTTGTAGAGGTAGTAGTAGTGCCACAGCCCGTCCAGGAAGAAGGGCCGCTGCGGATCGTTCATCCAGTGCTGGTCCGGGGTGAGGTGGTACGCGGGCCGGAAGCCGGTATCCTCCGCGGGGGCAGCTTCCGTGGGCGCGGCCGTTGGCTGTCCTGCTCCCGGCCGGCTTTCGTCATGCCGGGCGTTTGCCGCGAGCACCAGCGAACCGGCCACCACCAGCACAACCACGGCTGCCGCGATCCACAGGAGGGACGTGCGCCGAAGGAGGGGCCGGCGCCGAAGGACGGCAAGAACTGTTCCCGGAAGTGTGGGGGGCATGGAGGTGTCGATCCGTCGCTGAAAGCACAAGTGCCGTCCCCCGGGTTCGGGGAACGGCACCAGCGCAAGTGAACCGTCAATTTTACCGGCCGGGCCGCCGGGGACCGAATCGCGCGCGTCATACAGCCGGGGCTAGTCCTGCCCTGCCGCACGTTTCTTCTGCGGAAACGGCGTCTCGCCGCGCGCCAGCATGTCCACGAACCCGGCGATCCTGCGCTCCCGGGTGGCCGCCTGCCTGGCCGAATTGGTGCGGAACACCAGGGCGAAAAGGTTGGTCCTGGTAAGGACATCGAACGTGGCCTGCGCCGCCGGGTTCGCGGCGATGGCGGCCGCGAGGTCCGCCGGGACCTCCACATCGGCCTGCCCGCCATAGGCCGCGTCCCAGCGGCCGTCAGCCTTGGCAGCCTCCACTGCCGCCCTGCCGGCGTCGGCCATCTTTCCTTCTTCTTCCAGCCGCGCGATGTGCCCCACATTCCGGGCGGACCAGATGCTGCGGGGACGCCGCGGCGTCATCCGCTGGAAGGTGCTTTGGTCGTCCCGGCGCCGGAGCTGGCCGTCGATCCAGCCAAAGCACAGGGCCTCGTCCAGCGCCGCAGGGTAATCCAGGCCGGTGACGTTGCCGCCCTTTTTATGCAGGACCAGCCACACGCCCGGGCTGGTCCCGTGGTTCTCTTCCAGCCATGCACGCCAGGCAGCAGCGTCCGGCAACAGCAGTTCCTCGAGGTCATCCGCCATGGCCTAATTCTGCCTGTGGAAGGCCGCGCCACAAACCCCGTGTGCGCCGGCGCTTCCGGTGGCATCATGGCCATACAGCAGCACACACCATCCATGACCAAGGACAATGCCATGCTCCGAGTCCGCCCCGTCCACTTCACGTCCCGCACCGAGTCCTGGAAGCAGCTCCTCACCGCCCTGGGGATGGTGCAAACAGAGGACGACGGCGGGTGGCAGGTCTTCGACTCCGCGTCCGGCCGCCTGGCGCTGCACGGCACGGAGGCTGGCTCCGGCCAGGACGGCCGCACCGTGTTTGCCGTTGAGGTGGGTGACGTGGCGGAGTTCGCCCGCAGAACCAACCTGTCAGCCCGGGGGGAAGGGACACAGGAGGACGGGATTCAGGCGGACGGGCAGCCGCCGGAAGGAGCGCAGCCCGCCGAACTTGTCACGGCGGACCACGGCGAGGCCTGCCGGATCACTGCCCCCGACGGGTTCAGCTTCCTGGCGGACAAGGCTTCCCACACCGCGCAGTGCGCGGACGCCGACCCCGCCCTCACCGTCGCCGCCGTCTGGTACTCGGCGGACCCGGAGGCGGCCATCCGCACCCTGCAGCATGTGGGCGCGCGCCCGCGTCCCGTGCCGGACAACGACGAAACCGCAGACTTCACGGCCAAAAACGGGGGCGTCCTCCTGGTGCGCCCTGCTTCGGGGCCGTCGCGCTCAGGCCTGGGCTTCGAATACGGCGGCGGCCTGGAACCGCTGCAGGAGCGCCTCACCGCCGCCGGCTTCGCCGCCAGCCTGACTGAGGAGGCCTTTGGGAGCACCCTGCACGTGGCCAATCCTGACGCCGGCAGCCCCAACGCGCCCGCCACGGTGTGGATCTCCCAGCGGCGCCCCATGGGGTAGAACTTAACCATGAACGTGCGCACACCTGACCCGAATCCCGGCTGGCTCTCTGAAGAAGACCTTTTTGAGGCGCGGGGGCGGCTGCCCATGGTGTACGTCGAGGCAGTGCCGGTCAGGCTGGATCCGCTGGGCTACGTCAACGAGGTGGGAACACTGCTGCAGGCGGACGCGGACGGGACCATGGTGCGCTCCCTCGTTTCCGGCCGGGTCATCTACCGCGAAACCATCCGCGCCGCCCTGCTGCGGCACATGGAAAAGGACCTGGGTCCCCTGGCCTTTCCGCAGCTGCCGCTCAGCCCCGTGCCATTCACGGTGGCCGAATACTTCCCGGCACCGTCCCAGACGGGGTTCACCGACGAGCGGCAACACGCCGTGGCCCTGGCCTACGTCATCCCGGTCACGGGCGAATGCGAACCCCGCCAGGACGCCCTGGAACTGACATGGATGACCCCGGAGGAAGTCCTCAGCCCGGGCGTCCAGATGGAGTTCGCGGGCGGCCGCGGCGGCCTCATCCGGCAGGCCCTGGCGTTCGCAGGTGTGGGCTTCTGACAACCCCGCCGGGACGTGGGGGTCCCCGGTTTTAGGCACCCGCCTTTGTAGACTGTAGGGCGGACCGCAAGAGAACTTAAGGACTCCCATGACCGAATCACCAGCCGCCAGGCACCACCGTGAACAGCAGGCTGGATCTCTGACCACCGGCAGCCACATCCTCCTCCCCGACGGCCGGCGCACTGCCGAAATCGACCAGGTGGAGCTTGAGCACGACGACTTCGGCTCCCCCGCACTGGTACTGGCCAGCCTCTCCGGCGGCGGAACACTGCGGGTGGCCATCGGCACCATGGTCACGGTGGTGGACGGAGCGCACGACGACGTCACCCAGCTTCCGCTGCCGGCGGACCTTCCAGAGGCCGCACCACCGGCGGCAACCCTGACGCCCCAGCCCGGCGCGCAGGAGCAGCCCGGCGCCGGGACCGGTCCCCTCAACGTGGCGCCCGCCGTCGTCGTCCCTCCCCTCCCGCCGGCGCCGCCTGCAGCGACAGGGCCCAGCGAGGAGGAACTGGCCCTCATCCCGGCGCCGGCCGGCACCCCCGAATCAGTGGTGGAGGCCGCCGCGGAGGCGCACCCGGATGCGGAGGGCGTCCTGCTCCTGGCCGACAGGCTCTCCAAGGGCGTCAACTTCAAATCCGGCAGCTGCCTGAAGGACCTCAGCGACCTGGCGCACGAACTGTTCATCACCCTCAAGGACGCCGACGGCGCGTTGTCGGTGGCGGACCTGATCACAGTGCTGCCCTACGACGGAAACCCGGGCCGGTGGACCTCGGTGGAGGCCTCCCTGGCGCTGGCCAGCTACATCTGCCGGCAGGACGGGCAGGGCGAACGCGCCGAGGTCTACGAGAAACTGATCCGCACCCCGGAAAACCAGGAAACGGACCCGTTCAAGGCGCGCATGGCGGCCAAGGTGCGGCAGCGCTCGCTCAACGAGCCCAACCTGTACGACAAGGAAATTTTCCGCTCCATCGACAACTCCAACCACGACGCCGAGCGTGAATGGCGGCTGCTGCGGCTGGAATCCCTGCTGTTCCTGCGGGCGCACGGCGGCTCGGAAACCATCGGGACGTCTGAACTGGAACGGCGCATCAGCAACGAGCTGGAGGCGGTCCGCGCCTGAGCATTGGAGCGGCGCCGGGGCGGGGGAAATTACCCCTACCCGGGGCGTAGCCGGAGTTGTACATTCGGGGCTATGACCAACAATCTCAGCGTAGTGATCAACGCCGACGCGCCGCAGGTCTGGACCATGCTGCGTGAACCGTCCAGGGTGGCCCAGTGGCATGGCTGGCAGGCCGAGGACCTGGAGTCCGAGATCAAGGAGATCTATTTCTCCAGCGATGTGCAGGAAGCCCCTGACCACACCAGCCTCACGGTGCACGGCGGGGATACGTTTGAGCTCCACCCTGAGGCCGGCGGAACCCGGGTCAGCGTCACCCGCGGGGCGGTGGACCACGACTCCGAGTGGGCTGCCTGGGACGAGGACATCACGCAGGGCTGGCTGACCTTCCTGCAGCAGCTCCGCTTCGCCCTGGAACGCCACCCGCACGGCAAGCGGCACACCCTGTTCCTGCACCTGACAGAGGGCAAGGGCTCCGCGATCGAGAAGCTGGGGCTCTCTGACCTCCCTGCCCCTGGCGAGCCGTACCAGGTGACACTGGACACCGGTGAGGAGGTCAGCGGCAAGGTCTGGTACCGGACCAGCCACCAGGTGGGGCTCACGGTGCACGGCTACGCGGAACACGGCGAGGGAATGCTGGTGGTGGCCGACCATCCCGCCATCAAGGACGTCCGGGCGGAGGGTGAAGGTTCGCTGGTCATCGCTTCAACCTACGATCTGGGCGCCGGCAAGCTCGGCGCCATCCGCTCGTCCTGGGATTCCTGGCGGTCCGCGAACTACCCGGAGTCCGAACCCGTCAGCTGACGCCCTGGCTTGTTCTGACCGCGCTGCTGGTTTGTTGAGGCAGTGCCAATTGCTGGCACACTGGTACGGTGTCAGCCAACCCCGCCTTCGCCCTGCCTGAAACCCGATCACAGTTCTCCTTCACGGTAGGCACCCGCCTGACGGAATCCTGCCCGCCGCCGGCAGCGCAGGTAGCGGAAAACGACGGGGAATTCCTGGGCCGCACCGGCACCATCGCCACCCCGCACGGTGAGATCCAGACGCCGGCCTTCATCGCCGTCGGAACCAAGGCCACTGTGAAGGCCGTGCTTCCGGAATCCATGGCGGACCTGGGCGCGCAGGCACTTCTGGCCAACGCCTACCACCTGTACCTGCAGCCAGGCCCGGACATCCTGGACGAGGCAGGCGGGCTGGGTGCCTTCATGAACTGGTCCGGCCCCACCTTTACGGACTCCGGCGGATTCCAGGTGATGAGCCTGGGCTCGGGGTTCAAGAAGGTCATCGACATGAAGTCGGTGGACGCGTCGGGCCCGGATGACGCCGTGGCCCCCGGCAAGGAGCGCCTGGCGCACATCGACGACGACGGCGTCTGGTTCAAGTCCCACCTGAACGGGGACCGCCACCGCTTCTCCCCGGAGATCTCCATGCGGGTCCAGCACCAGATCGGCGCGGACATCATGTTCGCCTTCGACGAGCTCACCACGCTGCAGAACTCCCGGCGCTACCAGGAGGAGTCCCTGGAACGCACCCGGCTGTGGGCGGAGCGGTGTCTTGAGGAGCATTTCCGCCTGACGGAGGAACGGGCGGGCAAGCCGTACCAGGCGCTGTTCGGCGTGATCCAGGGCGCCCAGTACGAGGACCTGCGCCGGAAGGCCTGCCGCGACCTCGGCGCCATGCCGTTCGACGGGTTCGGCATTGGCGGGGCGCTGGAGAAAGAGAACCTGGGCACCATTGTCCGCTGGTGCAACGAGGAACTGCCGGAGGACAAGCCGCGGCACCTGCTGGGCATCTCCGAGCCGGACGACATCTTCACGGCCATCGAGAACGGAGCCGACACGTTCGACTGTGTCTCCCCCACCCGCGTGGCCCGGAACTCGGCCTTCTACACCCCCTACGGCCGGTTCAACCTTTCCGGCGCCAAGTACAAACGCGATTTCGGGCCCCTGCAGGAAGGCTGCGACTGCTACGCCTGCGCCAACTACTCGCGGGCGTACATCCACCACCTGTTCAAGGCCAAGGAGATGGTGTCCGCCACCCTGATCTCCATCCACAACGAGCGGTTCGTGGTGAAGATGGTGGACGATGCCCGGCTGGCCATCGAGTCCGGCACCTTCTTCGATTTCAAGGCCGAAACCCTGGGCCGGTACTACTCCTAGGCCTGCCATCAGGGTGCTCCGGTAGGGTGGCCCCATGCCCATCGAGATCACTGCCGCAGAAGGCACCGCAGAGGCCCTGGTGGCCCGCCCGTCCACCGGAACCGGTCCGTTCCCCGGCGTCATCCTCTACATGGACGCGTTCGGCCTGCGCCCCCGCATCCAGGAGATGGCCCAGCGCATCGCCGACTGGGGCTACGTGGTGCTGGCGCCGAACGTTTTCTACCGTGAAGGAACGGCCGCCGAGCTTGCCCCGGCAGGTGACATGTCCACCCAGGAAGGCAGGGAAGCCGCCGGAAAGGCCGCCTTCCCGCGCGTTGGCAGGCTGACACCGGACAAGGCCCTTCCGGATATCGATGCGTGGGTTTCCGCCCTGGCAGCGCTTGACGGTGTGGCGCTGGGTCCCATCGGCACCACCGGTTACTGCATGGGCGCCCGGCTCGCTGTCCGCACCGCCACCTCGCACCCGGACGTGGTGGCAGCGTGCGGCGGCTTCCACGGCGGCGGCCTGGCCACGGACGAGCCGGACAGCCCTCATCTGGGGCTGGGGAAGGCGCGGGCACGGTTCGTCTTTGGCCACGCCGACCACGACCGGAGCATGGCTCCCGACGCCGTGGCCCGCCTGGGCGAAGCGCTCAAGGACGCGGGACTTGAGGCATCCAACGAAATCTACGAAGGGGCGCCGCACGGCTACACCATGGCGGACACCTCGGCCTTCCACCCCGAAGCCACCGAGCGGCACTTCCAGGAGCTGCGGGCCTTGCTGGACGGGACGCTGAAGGCCTAAGCCGGCGCTCCGCCGTCGAACTCGCCGGAAAGCGGCCGGATCGCCGGAACGTTTCGGCGATCCGGCCGGGATTCGGCGATCCCGGGAGGCAGGCCGGTTTTGGCGGGTTTTCCACATGACGACGGCGGCGCCTTTCGGAGCTGGCGCAGCGGCAGGATCCTGGCGGGATGACACCACAGCCGCCAGTCAGTCTCCCCTCTCTTCCCAGCACCGGCAACCTGTGGCGAACGGAGCAATTGCACGAGAGGGGACTCAATTCCCGGGCCATCAAGGCCTTGGTCCTCCACGGGAAGCTGGTCCGCCTCCGCCACGGCTGCTACATCCGCGCCAAGCTGTGGGAGAAGCAGACACGCCCCGTGCGCAGCAGGCAGCTGATTCGCGCCCATGCGCACGGGACGCTGACCACTTCGGCCGGCGGCTACGTTTACAGCCACACCTCGGCGGCCCGGCTGCACGGGTTGTATCTATGGGATGTTGATGACCTGATCCACCTTCTACTGCCGGGGAACCCTTCAAGCGAGCGGCTCGGCAAGGACGTCCGGGGCCATACCCGAGCGTGGACTGCGCCGGAGGTGGTGACTCTCGGCGGCCTCCGGCTCGGTGCTGACAAAGCCCTCGTGGAAAGTATGGCTGAGGGACTGCAGGGACGGCGCGGGATCCGGACCCTCCGGCTGGCGCTCGCCAACGCAGATCCACGGTCGGAGTCAGCCGGTGAGACACTCACCCGCGAACTCCTGACACGGCTGAAGCTTCCCCTGCCGGAGCCCCAGGTTGCGGTAGCTACGCGTGCTGGCCGGTACCGGCTGGATTTCGCCTGGAAGGAAGAGAAGGTGGCACTCGAATTCGATGGGAAGACGAAGTACTTCGACTACAGGCCGACGGCCGAGGTGCTGTTTCAGGAGCGGCAGCGTGAGAAGGCCCTCACCGAGAATGGTTGGACCTTTATGCGTGTGACATGGCCCGACCTTTTCCGCGAACATGAGTTCAAAGCCCGTGTCCTTGCCGCGCTCCAGCGATAGCCAAGTGGCGGGCATGCTCCGCTCCCACCCCTTGTGGCCCTGAACACTTTCCCGCACCCTCCGCTGTACCCCACCACATGGAAAGCGTCCGACGCCGGATGGCAGGATGGGGACATGACTTCCGCTTCCCCTGACGCAACGCTGTCCGCCAACGGTCCCGCCGTCGTCCTCACCATCGCAGGCTCCGAAGCCACCGGCGGCGCCGGCGCCCAGGCCGACCTGAAGACCTTCCAGGAACTCGGCGTCTTCGGCATCGCCAACCTCACCTGCATCGTCTCCTTCGACCCCAAGGACAGCTGGAACCACCGCTTTGTACCCATGGACCAGCAGGTGATTGCCCACCAGTTGGAGGCGACGACGGCGGCCTACGGTCCGGCGTCGGGCGCACCGTCGGCGCTGGACACGGTGAAGATCGGCATGCTGGGCAGCCCGGCCACCATCAGCACGGTGGCATCGGCCCTGCAGGAGAACAGCTTCACCAACGTTGTCCTGGACCCGGTGCTGATCTGCAAGGGCCAGGAGCCGGGCCACGCGCTGGACACGGACCAGGCCCTGAAGTCGCAGATCCTGCCGCTGGCCACCTTCGTCACGCCCAACCACTTCGAGGCGGAGTCGTTGTCCGGCCTTGAGATCACGGACGTCGAGTCCCTTAAGGCCGCCGCCGTCCGCATCCACGAACTCAGTGGTGCAGCAGTCCTGGCCAAGGGCGGGGTGCGGCTGGAAGGCCCGGACGCCGTCGATGTCTTCTACGATGGCGAGACCCTCGAAGTCCTGAGCGCCCCGAAGGTGGGCGAGGTTGCCGTATCCGGTGCCGGCTGCTCCCTCGCGGCCGCCGTGACGGCGGAACTGGCCAAGGGTGCCAGCCCGCTGGAGGCTGCACGGACCGCCAAGGAGTTCGTCACCGCGGGCATCCGCAATCGCGTTGCCTCCGGCGCCCCCTTTGATGCCCTGTGGCAGGGCGGTGCCCGCTAGCCGGGCCCAACGCCCCATCACTTGTCGCACGAAAAACCGGAACGCGCCTGCACTTTATGCAGACGCGTTCTGGGCGGATTCAAGGGGTCGTCGCAACACGTTCTATGCTGCTGATTCTTCCAGTATTTGTTGGAGGGCTTGTGCGGGGGTTTTCCAGCCGAGGGTTTTGCGTAGGCGGCCGTTGAGTCCCGCGGCGGCGTAGTCGAGGTCCTCGGGGGTGACTTTGGTGAGGTCCATGCCTTTGGGGAAGTACTGGCGCAGGAGTCCGTTGGTGTTCTCGTTCGTGCCGCGTTGCCAGGGTGAGTGGGGGTCGCAGAAGTAAACGTCCGCTCCGGTGGCGATCTTGACGCGGTCGTGAATGCCGACCATCTCCGCGCCCTGGTCCCAGGTCAGGGACCGGCGCAGCTGGGCCGGGAGCAAGGGCAGGGTTTCCTGGATGGCGGCCAGCACTTGCTCGCCGCTGTGTCCGTTGGGCAGATGCAGGAGCATCACGAAGCGGCTGCTGCGTTCCACGAGTGTTCCGATCGCCCCGGTGCCGGGGGTACCGATGATGAGGTCACCTTCCCAGTGTCCGGGAACGGCCCGGTCATCGGCCTCCGCGGACCGTTCGCTGATCAGCAACTCTTTCGGGACCCGGGGCTTTCGGTTCCCGGCCCGCCGGTTTGGCTGCCGCACGGCCCGGCCGGTGCGCAGGGCTGCGGTGAGCTCGGATCTGAGCCCGCCGCGGCCCTGGATATAGATGCACTGATAGATCGTCTCCGGGCTGATGCGCATGCTTTCATCATCGGGGAAATCAATCCGCAGCCGGGCGCTGATCTGTTCCGGCGACAACCGCTCCCGTGCCGTCAGCATCCCGGCGACGTAGAGTGCCAAGGCTTCATGGGAAGCCAGTTTCCGGGTCTTGGGCCTGCGTGCCAGCTTCTGCGCCCGGTTCTGCGCCGAGGACGCCAGATAAGGGCGTTGGCCCCCGTTCCGGACGTTGCGGCCCAGTTCCCTGCTGATCGTGGAGGGGCTCCGGCCCAAACGCCGGCTAATCTCACGTATCCCGCATCCGGCCGCGCGCCAGACCGCAATCAGCTCGCGTTCATGGAAGGACAAGAACCGTCGGCAGGCAGGCCTCATTGCAGGATTCACCCCACCATGCTGACGGACGATTACCCGGGCCGCTGACAGGGAAAGACCGGCAGCCTCCGCCGCTAACTCATCAGATGCTCCAGAAGACCTCACCTCCCAGAACACCCGAATCACCTCACGGAAAACCTCAGGCCGACCAAAACGTCCCACAACACCACCAATCACTCAGGTGTTGCGACGACCCCTTGAATCCGCCCTGGATTTAGGGGCAATATCTGATGGCGCGTCCTGGTTTGATGGCGGGTCCTGGCCGGGCCTAGCGCCGCGGGATGTTCCGCAGGTTGCTGCGGGCCATGCTCACAGCCTCGCCCGCTCCACGGTTGAGGACCACCTTGGACATGGCAGTGGCGAAGCCGATCACCTGGGAGCCGGAGATCTTGGGCGGGATGGACAGCGCCTTGGGATCGGTGATCAGCTCCACCAGGGATGGGCCGGGGTGCGCGAACGCTTCGCGGTAGGCCGCCTCGATCTGGGCCGGGTCGGTGACCCGGACGGCGTGGAAGCCCAGCGCCTCGGCCACCTGGGCGTAGTTCGCGTCCGGCACGTCCACACCGAAGTCCGGCAGGCCGTCCACGAGCATCTCGAGCTTCACCATGCCCAGGGTGGAGTTGTTGAACACCACCACGTTGACCGGCAGCTTGTACGCGGCCAGCGTGATGAGCTCGCCCAGCAGCATGGACAGCCCGCCGTCCCCGGAGACCGAGATGACCTGGCGCCCCGGGTTGGCCAGCTGCGCACCGATGGCGTGCGGGAGGGCGTTGGCCATGGAACCGTGCAGGAAGGACCCGATCAGCCGGCGTGTGCCCAGCGGGTTGATGTAGCGCGCGGTCCAGACATTGCACATGCCGGTATCGGCGGTGAAGATCGCATTCTCGGCGGCCACCTGGTCCAGCAGCGAGGCCGCGTACTCCGGGTGGATGGGCTGCTTCTTCTCCACCTTGCGGGTGTAGGCACCCACGGCCTTGTTCATCAGCCGGTCGTGCTTCTTGAGCATCTGGTCCAGGAACCGGCGGCTCTTCTTGGCCTTCACCAGCGGCAGCAGCGCCCGCAGGGTGGGGAGGACGTCACCGTGGACGGCGATGTCGACGTCGGTCCGGCGGCCCAGCCGCTGCGCCGCCCGGTCCACTTGGGCTGTCCTGGTGTCCGGCAGGAACTGGTCGTACGGGAAGTCCGTGCCCAGCAGGATCAGCAGGTCGGCGTCCTCGATGCCCTCGGCCGCGGCCCCGTAGCCCAGCAGGCCGGTCATGCCGATATCGAAAGGGTTGTTGTACTGGACAAAATCCTTGCCGCGCAGCGAGTGCCCCACCGGCGCCTTGGCCAGCTCGGCGAGCGCCATCAGCTCACTGTGGGCCCCTTCCACGCCGGCGCCGGCGAAGATGGCCACCTTGCCGGCGTCATTGATGGCGTCCGCGAGCGCCTGGACGCTGGCCGGGTCCGGGACCAGGCTGGCGGGCCGGAACGTGGCCGGCAGCGGCGTGGGGCCTACGGCCTCCAGCCCGGCGATGTCACCGGGAAGCGTCACCACGGCCACTCCCCCGAGCCCGAGCGCGTGCTGGATGGCGCTGTGCATCACCCGGGGCGCCTGCTCCGCGGTGCTGACCAGTTCCGAATACACCGAGCACTCGTTGAAGAGCCGGTCCGGGTGGGTCTCCTGGAAGAAGCTGCTGCCGATCTGTTTGCTGGGGATGTGCGAGGCGATGGCCAGGACCGGAGCGCCGCTGCGATTGGCGTCGTACAGGCCGTTGATCAGGTGCAGGTTGCCGGGGCCGCAGGATCCGGCGCAGACCGCGAGCTTGCCGGTGAGCTGGGCTTCGGCGGCCGCGGCAAAGGCGGCGGCTTCCTCATGGCGGACGTGGATCCAGTCGATGCCGCCCTTCGCAGAGCCTCCCGTCTGGCGGACGGCGTCCACGATCGGGTTGAGGCTGTCACCGACAATCCCGTAGATCCGCTGCACGCCGGCAGCCTGGAGTTGTTCGATGAGCTGGGTGGCAAGTTCCTTGGCCATGGGTGCAGACTCCCGCGTTTGTGGTGGTGTGCTGACATGGCCCAATATAGTCCGGCTGCCCGTGCTGGCACCTGACGGACATACAGAAGGAGGCGTACGACGGCGGCCTGGCAGCCGCCGTCGTACGCCTCCTTGGGGAGCTGGCACCTTGGTGCCGCTAAAGGCTAGCGTCCGGCACCCACCCGCTCTTCGCCGTCGGCCGCGTTGGATGCCCAGGCGTGGCCCTGTTCAGCGTCCAGGTGCGTGGCCTTCTTGTTCTTCAGGGCGAAGATGTAGACCACCAGCGAAATGGCGATGGCGATGGTGACGTAGGTGAAGAACAGGTCTTCCCGCTCCGCCTTCTGGAACGCGGCACCGATCAGCGGCACGGTGCCACCGAAGAGAGAGTTGGCGATCGCGTAGCCCAGGCCCACGCCCAGGGCGCGGATGGACGCCGGGAAGAGCTCGGCCTTAACCAGCGCGTTGATGGAGGTGTAGCCGCCAACGATCAGCAGGCCGCCCATCATCAGCAGGAACGCGGTGAACGGATCCTTGGTGCCGGCCAGGGTGGACAGCAGCGGCCAGGTGAAAAGCACACCGGTGATGCCGAACCAGAGCAGCAGCGGCTTACGGCCCACCTTGTCCGAGATGATGCCGTAGACGGGCTGCAGCAGCATGAAGATGAACAGGGCCCAGAAGTTGATCACGGAGGTGTCGGTCTTGGCGATGCCCGAGGTGTCATTCATGAACTTCAGGATGAAGTTGGTGTAGGTGTAGAACGCCACGGTGCCGCCCAGGGTGATGCCGATGCAGACCAGCAGCGGCTTCCAGTAACTGGTGAACAGCAGCTTCATCGTGCCCGGCTGGGCCTGGCCTGCCGCTGTGGGGGTCTTGGCCGCCTCGATCTGTTCGGCCGAGACGGTCTCCTCCATGGAGCGGCGCAGCCACAGGACCACCAGGGCCGCCACGCCGCCGATGGCGAACGGAATGCGCCAGCCCCACTCGCCCAGGTCGCCCTTGGGCATGACGTTCTGCAGGACCACCAAAACCAGCAGGGCCAGCATTTGGCCGCCGATCAGGGTGACGTACTGGAAGCTGGAGAAGAAGCCGCGGCGCTTGGAGGTGGCAGCCTCGGACATGTAGGTGGCGCTGGTGCCGTACTCGCCGCCCACGGAGAAGCCCTGGATCACGCGGACCAGCACCAGCAGGATCATGGCCCACAGGCCGATCACGTCCTGCGTGGGCAGCACGGCGATGGCGAAGGAGCCGGCGGACATCATGGTCACGCTAAGCGTCAGCGCCGCCTTGCGGCCCTTCCGGTCAGCGTACCGGCCGAAGAACCAGGCGCCGATGGGCCGCATGAGGAACGACGTCGAGAAGACGGCCATCGCTTCGAGGCCCGCCTGGAGCTCATCCTTGGAGTTGAAGAAGTGAGCCTGGAAGTAGGCGGCGAAGACGGTGTAGACGTAGAGGTCGTACCACTCCACAAGGTTGCCGGCGGAGCCCTTCAGGATGTTGCCCACCGCCCGGCGGGTCTGGGCAGCCTCCGACAGGGGCGCGGTTTGTTGGGTGCTCATCGGTGAGTTCCTCCTTGTGGTGACAGCGGCCTCCGACGCCGGAGGGCCACATCCACGGTATGGGTGATCCACCGCACAACCAACGTGGCGGGGCACTTCCTAACACTTCCTTAGGTTTCGGTGCCGGGCCCGCTGGTTCTGCCTGCTGGGGCCGGGCAAATTGGGCCTGCACGGGGTAGTCTCACCAAGCGGGGGTGAACAGGACACCGCACAACAGCAAGGAAGATGGCCATGGACGTGCTGATCGTCGAGGATGACGACGCCATGGCCGGCGCCCTGGCCGCCGCCGTCGAAAGCGCCGGGCACCACCCGCAGCGATTGTCCCGGGGCGCTGACGCCCTGCTCTCGCACCGGAACTTCCAGGTGATCCTGCTGGATCTGGGGCTTCCGGACATGGACGGGCTGGAGGTGCTGCGCAAGCTCCGCCAGGTCACCGACGTCCCCATTCTGATCCTGACCGCCCGCGACGACGAACGCAGCGTGGTGCTCGGGCTGCGGTCCGGCGCGGACGACTACCTGGTCAAGCCCGTCAAGCTGGTGGAACTGCTGGCCCGGATTGAAGCGGTGACCCGGCGGGCGGGACGCGCGGGCGGCGTCCCGCAGGAGGACATCATCGTGCTGGATGACCTGGCGATCGACCTTAACCGGCGCACCGCCTCCAAAGCCGCGCGGACGCTTCCCCTGACCGCCACGGAGTTCGAACTCCTCGCACTGCTGGCACGGCATGCAGGCTCGGTGGTCACCCGGGAACAGATCCTCGACGCCCTGTGGGGTGACGCCTTCCTGGCTTCTTCCCGGTCCCTGGACGTCCACCTGACCGGGCTGCGGGCGAAACTGCAAAAGCCCGGCTTCATCATCAATGTCCGCGGGGTGGGCTACCGCGTGGAGGCGGCCGGCGCATGAGGCTGCGGGTGCTGGGCGTCCTCAGCGTGCTCTGCCTGATGGTGGTCTTCCTGATTTCGGGCACCATCCTCACCTCCGCCTCCCGCGAGCTGACCCAGGAGCTGCAGATCAACCGGGCGGCATCCCTGAACCGTTTGGCGCAGGTGGCGTTCGATGCGTCCGGTGACGGCGACACCGCAAGGCTGCAGCGCGAGATGGACACCTACTCGGGGCTCTACGGCGAGGGCATTGTGGTCCGGGTGCAGCAGGCCACCCTGCATTCCGGGGGTCTTGATGCGGGCCGGCCCGATGTGCAGGAAGCCCTGTCCCTTGCCCGGCTGAACGTGAGCAACACATCCCTGGAACCACTGGAGCCGTTCAGTTCCGGCTCCCACGTCATCTTCCGTCCCTTCGGCAGCGCCAGCCAGGTCCTGGGCGCCGTGGTGCTGGACGTTGATGCCGGCACCGCCCAGCAGAAGCTCCGGGAACGGTGGCTCGCTGTGGGGGTGGCGGCGCTTGCCCTTGCGGCGGTGCTCCTGCTGGGGGCGGCCCGGGTCACCGGATGGGTCCTCCGGCCCGTCCAGCGGCTGAACTCGGCGGTGCATGAACTGGAATCGACCGGCCGCGCGGGACGCCTTCCGGAGGACGGCCCCCCGGAGCTGCGGGAACTGAGCCGGTCCTTCACGGTGATGGCCCGGACCGTGAGCGCCAGCATGGCAGCGCAGCGGCAGCTGATCGCGGACGCGTCCCACCAGCTGCGCAACCCGGTCGGGGCGCTCCGGCTTCGGCTGGACCTGCTTCAGCTTGAACTGAAGACGGCCCGTGAACACGATGCGGCCGAGCGGGCACTGGCAGAGCTGGAGCGGGTGGAGGAGATCCTGGATGGAGTACTGAAGCTGGCGGCCGCCGAGCACCGGGCGTCAGAAGGTTACCTGCGGGCTGCCGGCAGTCCCATGGAGCCTGCGCCGGCACATCCGGTGGACCCTTTCCCCGTGCTCCAGGGGGAGATCGAACGGGCAGCACCGTTGGCGGAACAGGCCGGCTGCCGCCTAGTCCTTGCCGAGCCGCCCCGGCCGCCGGCATTGATTGGCTGCCGTCCGGCGGAACTGGCCCAGATGGCGGGCGAACTCCTCAACAACGCTATCAAGTACGCCCCCGGCGCCACTGTGACGGCCGCCGTCCGGTTGGAAGGGGACGCGGTGGTTGTGGAAATTTCCGACGACGGTCCGGGGCTTTCCGATTCCGAGCGCGCCTTGGCTGCCACCAGGTTTTGGCGGTCCCCTCAGCACTCCTCTGTTCCGGGGACCGGACTGGGCATGACCATCGTGGGTGAGCTCGCCGCGGCGAACGGGGGCCGCCTGGTGCTGGCCGAAGCGGCCCCGCATGGGCTGTCTGCCCGGGTCGAGTTTCCCGTGTACGGGGCACAGGTTCCATCAGACCCCAACGGCGGTGCGAAGTATGCGTGACGATCACGTGCCCTCACCAGCGCCTTCCCGCCGCTCAGTGCTCAAATCAGCCGTCGCCGTCGGACTCGCAGCCTGTCTGCCGCCTGCCCTCAGTGCGTGCACCGGGGGCGACCGGCCGGAGAACCTGACGGTGGCCGGCGGTGAACCGGGCGGCTTCTATCTCGAGTTCTCAACCCTGCTGGCAGCCGCGCTGGAACGCCATGGCGTTGCCAACCACGCGCGGGCAGTGGCCACCGGTGGCAGCCTGGACAACATCGCCGAGCTGCGGGCGGGACAGGCCGCATTTGCGGTGGCCCTGGCTGATGCCGCCAGCCAGCCGGGAGGGGACCCTGCGGAGATCGCCGCCATCGGGAAGGTATATGAAAACTACGTCCATTGCGTGGTGCGGAAGGACAGCGGCATCCGGGACATTGCCGGGCTGGCCGGGCGACGGGTTGCCGTGGGCCAGCCCGGTTCGGGCACCTCCCTGACCACTCCGCGGCTGTTCGAGGCGGCGGGACTGGCCACCTCAGCAGGTGCAGTTGCGCCCCCGGGCGGAACCGCCGCCGTCGAAAATCTTGGCCTGAACGATGGCATCGCGGCCCTCAAGTCAGGAACGGTGGACGCCCTGTTCTGGTCCGGCGGCGTTCCGACCGCTGCCATCGCCGCGGCACAGCAGGACGTCGCACTGGCCCTTCTGGACCTGTCCGGCCTGCTGCCGGAACTGCGCCGGCGGTACGGCGGGATTTACGACCGCGTCCTCATCCCCGAGGGAAGCTATCCCGGGGTGCCGGCGGTGTGGACGGTGGGCGCGCCCAACCTGCTCCTGTGCCGCAGGGACCTGGACAACGCCACCGTGGAACGGACGGTGCAACTGCTGGTCCACAACGCCGGCGAACTGATACCGCAGTCCAGCCTGGGCGTGCAGTTCCTCAGCGCGGAAAGCCTCATCAACACCGCCGGCGTCCCCCTGCACCCGGCGGCAGCGGCCGCGTACCGGGCACTGCACGGCTGACCCAACGCCCCATCACCTCCTGCCCCACATTTCCCCACGCCCCATCACCTCCTGCCCCACATGACCCAACGCCCCATCACCTCCTTCCCCTCAAACACAAACGCCCCATCACCTCCTGCAACAATCGGGCACACGCCCCATCACCTCCTGGCCCACATTTCCCCACGCCCCATCACTTTCGCCGAGAAAGTGATGGGGCGTCAGGCAGAAACCAACAGGATGTGATGGGGCGTCAGGCAGAAACCAGCAGGATGTGATGGGGCGTGCGTTAGCTCCCCGAGTGGGCCTGCAGGAAGCTGTACACCTCGGTTTCGTCCACGCCCGGGAAGGCGCCCGGGGGCATGGCGGCCAGCAGGTGCGAGTGCGCCCTGGCTGAGGGCCAGGCGTTGCCGGCCCACTGGTTGGTCAGCTCAGCAGGTGGCCGCTTGCAGCAGTTCGGATCCGGGCAGTTGGAGGTGGCCCGGGCTGTGGTTTCCCTCCCACGGAACCACTTCACGTGCTGGTACGGCACCCCGATACTGAGGGAGAACTCGCCGCTGGCAGACCGTTCCGTGCGGGCGGTGCACCAGTACGTGCCCGACGGCGTATCCGTGTACTGGCTGTACGCGCTGAACTTGTCCGGAACGTCAAACACGGCGCGGGATGTCCAGGCCTTGCACGACGGCTGGCCCTCAATGGCGCCGGTGTGGTCCTGCGGAAAGTTCACGCCGTCGTTCTCGTAGGCCTTGTAGATGATCCCGCTCTGGTGCGTTTTCTGGAAGTGCGTGGTGATGCCCAGGTGTTTGGTGGCGAGGTTGGTGAAGCGGTGCGCGGCGGTCTCGTAGGAAACGGCGAAGGCGTCCCGGATGTCCTCCACCGCGATTTCCTTGGCGGCTTTGGCTTTCTGCAAGAATTCCACGGTGGCCTGCTCCGGAAGGAGCAGGGCGGCGGCGAAATAGTTGGTGGCCACGCGCTGGGCCAGGAAGTCGCCATAGTTCTTGGGCGTTTCGTGGCCCAGGACGTAGTGGCCCAGGGCCTGCAGCAGCACGGAGCGGGGATCGTGGTCCTGCCGCTGGCTCTGCGTCAGGTAAATTTTGCGGTTCTTCAAATCCGTCACGGAACGGGTCGAATGCGGCAAATCCCCCACATGGTGCAGGGTGAAACCAAGGTGCGCGGCGATGTCCGCAATGACGTGCTGGCTCAGCGGACCGGTGGTGTAGCCCACCTCCTTGAGGACCTTCTGGGCCTCGGCCTCGTACTCCGGAAAGTAGTTCCCCCGTTCCCGCATCATGGCCCGCAATTCACCGTTGGCGCGGCGGGCTTCCTCGGGGGTTGCCACCTGCTCGTTCATCTTCCGTTCGAGCTCATGCAGCAGCCCCACCTGGGCCTCAAGCACATCAATCGGCAGCCGTGAACTGATGCGGATTTTGGGCAGGTCCAGGGACTCGTAGAGCGGGCCGCGCTGGTACCGCTCCAGCTCGATTTCCAGGGCGGCACGGCGGCTGGGCGGCTCGGCCCCGAGCAGCTGGTCGATGCTGACATTCAAGGCCCCCGCGAGGTGCTGGAGCAGGGTCAGTTTCGGTTCACGTTTGCCGTTTTCAATCAGGCTCAGCTGGCTGGGAGCGGTGCCGACGGCGGCACTCAGGTCATCGAGCGTCAGTCCGGCTTGTTTGCGCAGATGGCGGACGCGGCGGCCGAGCGCTATGACGTCCAGTTCCGGTGCGGCGGTGGACGGCGGCTGGGAAACGTCCCTGTTCCAGCTTGAAGGTGGCATTTCTGAAGAATACGCGAAGAAGTGCATTTCTTTCCATAGGTTTTCTCTAGAAAGGGGGTTGAAAGTGCTGAAAAGTAGTGGCTACGGAAAGAAACACCGCACCGGAAAAGGCCGGTGGGAACCTCAACGACGCGGTTCCCACCTACTCCATCCGGAGCTCAATCAAGGAGATCAACGATGACTGCAGCATTTGAGCCCACCCAGCAGACGCCCGAACAGCAGGCCGCCGCCCTGGAGCTCGAGTGGGCCGCCAACCCCCGCTGGGAAGGTGTGACCCGGGACTACTCAGCTTCCGACGTCGTCCGCCTCCGCGGCCGCGTCTCCGAAGAACACACCCTGGCCCGCCGCGGCTCGGAGAAGCTGTGGAAGCAGCTCACCGAAGAGCACAAGACCGGCGGCTACACCAACGCCTTGGGTGCCCTCACCGGCAACCAGGCCGTGCAGCAGGTCAAAGCCGGCCTCCGCGCCATCTACCTTTCCGGCTGGCAGGTGGCCGCGGACGCCAACAACTCCGGCCACACCTACCCGGACCAGTCGCTTTACCCGGCCAACTCCGTCCCCACCGTGGTCCGCCGCATCAACAACGCCCTGCTCCGCGCAGACCAGATCGAATTCTCCGAGGGCATCCAGACGGTCGAGGACTGGCTGGTCCCGATCGTCGCCGACGCCGAAGCTGGCTTTGGCGGCCCGCTGAACGCCTACGAGCTCATGAAATCCATGATCCAGGCTGGCGCCGCGGGCGTTCACTGGGAGGACCAGCTCGCCTCGGAAAAGAAGTGCGGCCACCTCGGCGGCAAGGTGCTCATCCCCACCCAGCAGCACGTCCGCACCCTCAACGCCGCCCGCCTGGCAGCCGACGTCGCCGGCACCCCCACCGTTGTCATTGCCCGCACGGACGCCGAGGCAGCCACCCTGATCACCTCGGACGTGGACGAGCGCGACCAGGAATTCATCACCGGCGAGCGCACCGCCGAAGGCTTCTACAAGGTCCGCAACGGCATTGAACCCTGCATCGCCCGAGCCAAGGCCTACGCCCCGTACTCCGACCTCATCTGGATGGAGACCGGAACCCCGGACCTGGAACTGGCCCGCAAATTCGCCGAATCCGTCAAGGCCGAGTTCCCGGACCAGATGCTGTCCTACAACTGCTCGCCGTCGTTCAACTGGCGCAAGCACCTGGACGACGCCACCATCGCCAAGTTCCAGCGCGAACTCGGCGCCATGGGCTTCACGTTCCAGTTCATCACCCTGGCCGGCTTCCACGCCCTGAACTACTCGATGTTCGACCTCGCCCACGGTTACGCCCGTGAAGGCATGAGCGCCTACGTCGAGCTCCAGGAAAAGGAATTCGCCTCCGAGTCCCGCGGCTACACCGCAACCAAGCACCAGCGCGAAGTCGGCACCGGCTACTTCGACACCATCTCCACGGCGCTCAACCCCAACGCCTCCACCCTCGCACTGGTCGGATCGACCGAAGAGGGCCAATTCCACTAGCACTTAGCGTTCGACGGCGAATCGGTCACCTTCGCCTTCGGAGCGGCAATGCTCTGCCTGCTATCCCTGTGCCCGCCCCATGACCTCGTAGAACTCGGTCGGGGGCGGGCACAGGGCCCCTTTTACGCAGGCTGCCGCATCACCGCTCCTTCGGCTTTGCGCGTTCCTCGCCCTTGGTGCAGCACACCGCCGTCGAACTTCCCTTTCGTCTTTAAGGAGACTGAAATGAACAGCTTTACTGACAGCTTCACGATCAATGGCATAACCCTGACCGCCCAGCCGATTTGCCGGCAGGACGAGGTGCTGACTCCGGATGCCCTCTCGTTCATTGCCAAGCTGCACCGGGCTACCGCTGAACGTCGGCAGGAACTGCTGCAGGCACGGCGGACACGGCGGGCTGACATCGCCGCCGGCGCGGACCCCCGTTTCCTGCGGGAAACCGAGGAGATCCGCAACGACCCGTCCTGGCGCGTCGCTCCCCCGGCCCCCGGCCTGGAGGACCGCCGCGTTGAAATCACCGGTCCGGTGGACAAGAAGATGACCATCAACGCCCTGAACTCCGGCGCCAAGGTATGGCTCGCGGACATGGAAGACTCCTCCACCCCCACGTGGCGCAACGTCATCAAGGGCCAGTTGAACCTCACCGACGCCCTGGAGCGCCGGATCGACTTCACCAGTGAGGAAGGCAAGGAGTACAAGCTGAAGCCGGCCGGGGAACTGCCCACCATCGTGGTGCGTCCGCGCGGCTGGCACCTGCCGGAGAAGCACATGCTCATCGACGGGCAGCCCATCGCGGGCGGCATCGTGGACTTCGGCCTGTTCTTCTTCCACAACGCCCGCCGCCTTTTGGCGCAGGGCAAGGGCCCGTACTTCTACCTGCCCAAGATCGAGAACCACCTCGAAGCCCGGCTGTGGAACGACATTTTCATCCTGGCCCAGGACCTGCTCGGCATCCCGCAGGGCACCATCCGCGCCACCGTGCTGATCGAAACCATCACCGCGGCCTTCGAAATGGAGGAGATCCTCTACGAACTGCGGGACCACGCCGCGGGCCTGAACGCCGGCCGCTGGGACTACATCTTCTCCCTGATCAAGAACTTCCGCACCCGCGGACCCCGCTTCGTCCTGCCGGACCGCGGCCAGGTGACCATGACGCAGCCGTTCATGCGCGCCTACACCGAACAGCTGGTCCGGGCCTGCCACAAGCGCGGCGCCATGGCCATCGGCGGCATGGCTGCAGCAGTCCCCAACCGCAAGGACCCGGAAGCCAACGCCAATGCGCTCGAAAAGGTGCGCGCTGACAAGACCCGCGAGGCCAACGACGGCTTCGACGGTTCCTGGGTGGCCCACCCGGACCTGGTGCCCGTCTGCCGCGAGGTGTTCGACGGCGCCCTGGGCAGCAGGCCCAACCAGCTGGACCGGTTGCGCGAGGACGTCATCCCCGATGACCGCGCCCTGATCGACGTGGCCGCCACCACCGGCACCATCACCGAGCAGGGCATCCGGAACAACATCGAGGTGGGCATCCGCTACATCGAGTCCTGGCTCCGGGGCAACGGCGCAGTGGCCATCCACAACCTGATGGAGGACGCCGCCACCGCCGAGATCTCCCGCTCCCAGCTGTGGCAGTGGATCTACGCCCGCGCCATCACGGACCACGGTGAAATCATCAGCCACGAGTGGGTCGAGGAACTCCTGGATGAGGAATTCGCCCGGCTGGAGCGTTTCGACGGCGACCGGTTCGAGGACGCCCGGGACATCTTCGAGGAGGTCACGCTCAGCCGTGAGTTCCCGTCCTTCCTCACCCTCCCCGCCTACGCCCGCTACCTGACCGAGGCCCGTGAGAAGGCCACCGTTGAGGAGCTGGCCGCGGCCTGACCTGCAATAGATTTCCGTCTGCCGGGCCGGCACGCCCTCCGCAACAGGCCCCCCGAAATCCGGGGCGCCGGCCCGGCGACGGAGCACCACATCACACGCCCGCTCACTTTCGCCAGGAAAGTGAGCGGGCGTTTGGGATGCCCTGGCGTGAACGTTCGACGGCGGGACGCCGGCTTAGCGCCCTTTCGGCACCTTCCGCACGGACAAGGTTGTGGCGGCGAAGAAGGTGAGCACCGAAACCAGGACCACCAGCAAGGGCGCGGTCCAGGACCCTGAAGCGTCGTGGACGAAGCCCACCAGCGGGGGCGCCACGGCGGCGAAGCAGTATCCCACCCCCTGAACGGTGGCGGACATGCGCCCCGCTGACGCCTGGTCGCGGGCAAGCTTGATGATCGCGATGAAGATCAGGGTGATCCCGCCCCCTTGGGCGACGCCACCAAAGGCCGACCACAGCCACCACAATCCAGGGGCAAAGAGCAGGCCTGCCGGAACGGTTGTCCACAGCACGCCCAAGGTGACCGCCACCGCCGTCGTACTCATGGAGCGGGCAACCAACGGCACACCCAGTCCGCCCACAATGGCGAGGATCTGGAAGAGCGAGGAACCGGCACCGGCCGCGGAAGCTGACATGGCCAGCTCATCGTTGAGGTAGCTCGGCAGCCACGCCGTTACCGCGTAATAGGAGAACGCCTGCCCGGCGAATCCGGCGGTAAGCCCGGCGGTAATCCCCGCCGAACCATGGACCGGGGCCTGCGGGACTTCACCGTCGTCTCCGTCGGGCTCCGGGACGAACGCGGTGCGCGGCCCAACCGCCAGGATCCAGACAACAATGGCCGCCCCCGCGAGCACACCCGTCGCCGCCAGCGCGGTCCGCCAGCCAACGGCCTCGGCCAGCGGTGCAGTGACCACCGAGGTCACAAAGGATCCAATGTTCAGGGCAGCCGTATAAATACCCATGGCCGCGCCTTGCCGCCGGGGTGAAAAGTCGCGCCGGATGATGAGAGGAACCGCGATGTTACCCACGGTGATGGCCAGCCCAATCACCACCGTGCCGATCACCACCAACCCGGGACCACCCGCGGAACGAACCAGCACCCCGGCCAGCACCCCCAGGATGGTCAGGGTCACCGCGAACTCTGCCCCGAACTTCCTGGCAGCCAAAGATGCCAGCGGAGCCGCGAGCGAAAAACAGAGCACTGGAATACTGGTGAGCAGTCCCAGCATCACGGGCGAAAAGCCCAGGTCCCCCTGCATCAGGCCAACCACGGGGGCTACCGCCACGAACGGGCCACGCAGGTTCAGCGCCAAAAGCCCTATGCAGGCAAGAAGGATCCAACTGCTGGGAAGACGGGCCAGTTGGCGGCCGCTCACGAAGACCGGCCGGGAAAGAATGGTGATTTCATCACTCCCATTGCTATCACGCTCCGCGTTGCTGGAGTTTCAGGCACCCTGCCCGGCGGCCCTGCCATACGATAAACGTGACCCAAGGACGTAGGACGCTACGAAGGACACCGATGACGCACCGCCTTGCCATCCTCGATGACTACCAGGACGTGGCCCACGGCTTCGCCGACTTCACGGCCTTGGAGGCGGCGGGTGTCACCGTGACGTCTTACCGCGAACCTTTCGCGTCCCGGGACGCCCTGGTTTCGGCGCTGGCGGACACCACCATGGTGATCGCCATGCGGGAGCGGACGGCGTTCCCCCGTGAAGTGTTCGAGAAGCTGCCGGCGCTTGAGCTGCTGGTCACCACCGGAATGGCGAATGCCGCCATCGACGTGGCTGCGGCAGCCGAGCACGGGGTGACGGTGTGCGGCACCCCCGGTTCACCCACGGCCGCGCCTGAACTGACCTGGGCCCTGCTGCTGGCCATCGCGCGGCACCTTCCCGCGGAGGAACACTCGCTCCGCGCCGGTACATGGCAGTCAACGGTGGGTTTCGAGTTGGCCGGGAAGACCCTGGGAATCGTGGGGCTGGGAAAAATCGGCCAACGGATGGCCGCCTACGGCCGCGCCTTCGGCATGGACGTGGTGGCCTGGAGCCAAAACCTCACGGCCGAGGCAGCGGCGGCAACCGGGGCCCGGCTGGTGTCCAAAGAGGAGCTGTTCACGGTCGCCGACGTCGCCACCCTCCACTTAAGGCTCTCGCCGAGGTCGGAGAACACCGTGGGCGAGGCAGAACTGCGGCTGCTGGGGCCTGAAGGCATCCTGGTGAACACCGCCCGCGGACCGCTGGTTGACCAGGAGGCACTGATCAAGGCACTGAACCAGGGCTGGATCCGCGGAGCCGCCCTTGACGTCTTCGACCAGGAGCCCCTGCACGCCGGGCATCCGCTCCTGGCCGCGCCAAACACGGTGCTTTCCCCCCACCTGGGCTACGTCACCCAGGAAAGCTACCGGCAGTTCTACGGCGGCGCCCTGGAGGACATCACCGCGTGGCTCGGCGGCTCCCCCATCCGCACCATCACCGCCTGACCTGGGAGGAACCACGTGACCCACACCATCCGCAGGGCAACAGCGGACGACGCCGGCCCGCTCGCCGCGCTGGCGGCCGTCACGTTTCCGCTGGCCTGCCCGCCGTCGTCCTCACCTGGCGACATTGCCGCGCACCTGGCCAACACACTCAGCGAGGAACACTTCAAGGGCTACCTCGCGGACCCGGATACCACCATCCTGGTCATCGATGCCGACGGACAGCTCACCGGCTACAGCCTGCTGGTGGACCGGCCTGCCGCGGACCCGGACGTGGCATCCGTCCTGACGCTGCTGCCATCCGTGGAAATCAGCAAGTGCTATGTCCACCCCGACTATCACGGGCTGGGCGCGGCTGCTGAACTCATGCACGCCAGCCTGGCGGCGGCTGCAGCGTCCGGCGGCGCCGGGGCCTGGCTGGGGGTCAACAGCCAGAATGCCCGCGCCATCCGCTTCTACGAAAAGTCGGGATTCCGGAAGGTGGGCACCAAGTCCTTCCGGCTGGGCAGCACGGTGGAACACGACTTCGTGCTGGAGCGTGCCCTGCCGTAGCGGTTCAGGGTCCTCGGGGCCCGTGGTTCCTCTGGCGCCGCCGTCAGTGCAGCCTGCGGACGTCCCCGCCGGCCGGCACCCGTTCCACCGGGTAGGCCAACGGCGGCCGCGGTTCGTCCAGGAGCTTCAGCCCCGGCGGCAGACCCTCGATGGTGCCGGTCGATCCGTCAGCCGTGATGGTCACCCGGCTCGAATCCAGCAGGACGTTTTCCGCCCGGAATCTGCCCACGGTTTCCGGCAGGATGGGGGCCAGGTGCACCACCCCGCGGGTGAAGACGGGGTCGAACCGCAGCAGGATCCTTGCGAGCTGCACTGGCGCCGCCGCGGCCCAGGCCTGCGGCGAACATGCTGTGGGATATGGAACCGGGCCGGGGTACTCGCCACGGTCGAACCCGCAAAACAGCTCCGGCAGCCGGCCGTCAAAATGCCGGGCAGCATCGAGGATGCCCAAGGCTACCCTCTTGGCCTCGTCCACGAACCCGTACCGCATCAGCCCGGTGGCCACCAGCGCCGTATCATGTGGCCACACCGAGCCGTTGTGGTAGCTGACCGGGTTGTAGGCGCCCATGTCGGAAGCCAGCGTGCGGATGCCCCAACCCGTGAACATCTGCGGGGACATCAGGTTCTCCATGACGGACGCCGCTTTGTCTTCGTCCACGATGCCGGTCCAGAGGCAATGGCCAATGTTGGAGGTCAACGCATCAACCTGGCGCTTGTCCTTGTCCAGCGCCACCGCGAAATAGCCCTTGTCCGGCAGCCAGAACTTCTTGTTGAACTCCTCCTTGAAGGCCGCCGCCTTTTGGGCCCAATGCTGTTCCAGGGCGGAATCGTTGCTCCAGTGGGCCAGCAATGACCTGCCCAGGTAGGCAGCGTAGACGTAAGCCTGGACCTCGCAGAGGGCGATCGGTGCTTCAGCGATGGTCCCGTCCGCGAAATTGATCCCGTCCCAGGAGTCCTTCCAGCCCTGGTTCACCAGGCCATGGTCGTTGGGCCGAAGGTACTCCACGAAGCCGTCGCCGTCGCGGTCGCCGTATTTTTCGATCCACTCCAGCGCCCGGTCCGCGTGGGCCAGCAGCGGCTGGATCGCATCCCTGGACAGCCCCCACCGGCTCAGCTCGCCCAAAGTGGACACGAAAAGAGGGGTTGCGTCAGCTGTTCCGTAGTACGCCGTACCTCCCAGGGACAGACCGGCAGTAACACCAAGCCTGACTTCGTGCGGGATGCGGCCGGGTTCCTCCTCGGAATCCAGGTCCACTTTCTTTCCCTGGATCCCCGCCAGGGTTTGCAGCGTGCCCAGGGCGAGATTGGGGTTGACCATCAGGCTCATGTAGGACGTCAGCAGCGAATCCCGCCCGAACAACGCCATGAACCACGGCGCCCCTGCCGCCACCGCAGCGCGGTCGGGGTGGTGGGCATCGAAGATCCGGAGGGCACCAAGATCACTCTGGCTTCGGTTGAGCACGTTCTGGAAGCTGGAGTCCTCGATGCTGATCCGCGGAACGTTCTCTTCCCAGGCCAGGTGCCGCCGGACGCCCTCGCGATGATGCGGCAGCTGGCCTTCCTTGAAGGGCTTTTCGGGCGCTTCCCCATTGACCAGCGGCACCACGATGACGCTCGTGGCCCATTTGCCCCTGGCCGGAACTGTGACGTGGAAACGCAGTCCGTCCATACTGACATCTGCTCCCCGCGCGCCGACGGCGGAACCCCGTTGCTGGCCATGCCGTGATGCTTCGATGATGAGCCGGCCGTCGGAGACCACCCGGGTGGTGTCGTCCAGGCCGCTGGTACGGCCGCCCTTGACCTCGAAGAGGTCCGCTTGGTCAGCGTCCACGAGAAGCTCGATGTCACACTCCACCGGTTCGGCTGCATAGTTTTCCAGGGAAATGTCGTCCTGCAGCCCTGGGCCTATGTGGCGGACCTGGCGGACCACCAGCGGGCTGTCGAACCTCCCGCCGGGCCATTTGGCCCGGCCCACGAATGTGGCCTCGAACGGTTGCGGACGCTGCGCGGACAGCGGTTCGCGCAGCGAGCCATTGATGCGCAGCATCCAGCGCGAGATGATGCGCGTGTCCTGGAAGAAGACGCCGTTGGTGCCGGCGTCAGGGTTGATGTCGCCAAGGCCCGAGGAGATACAGAACGACGATCCTTCGAGGACGGTAACGGCGCCCACATCGGATCCTGAGGCTTCGTTGTCTTCATTCCAGGCGGTCATGGAAGGACTCCCTTTTCAGGCGGGGTGCTGCCGTGGGGGGATCGGGGTAAGCAGCACTGTTCCTATCGATTCTGGTCCACTGGGGAAGCATCTGGAACCCCCGGAAGCATCCTCCCTGCAATGAGGTCGCCGTAGAGTTCAAGGTGCTCTGCAACCATCCGCTCGGCGCTGAACCTGTCCTCCACATCTTTGCGGCAAACGGACCTGTCCAGCGCTGCCGCTGCGGGTACAAAGCCGGCCAGTTCGTCGGTCCTCCCCAGGAAGCCCGTCCGGCCGTGATCAACAATTTCCGGGGCCGCGCCGATGAGCGTGCCGATCACCGGGGTGCCAGTGGCCAGTGCCTCGATCATCACCAGGCCGAAGGGCTCTGACCACTGGATGGGGTTCAGGAACGCCATGGCCCCACCCATCAACTGGTACTTGGCGGCATCGTCCACTTCCCCCACGAAATCCTCGTTGGTGCCGAGGATCGGTTCAATTACCTCCCGGAAAAAGCGGACCTCATCCGGGTCGCGCATCTTTACGGCGATCTTAAGGTGCATGCCCGCCTTCCTGGCGATGGTGATGGCCTCAAGCAGTCCCTTGTCCGGACACGAACGGCCAACGAAGCACAGATAGCCGCCGCTGCCGGTCCCCACGGGCACGGCTGAGAGATCCATTCCGTGGTGTATGACCCGGGTGACGGGAACATCGGGAGCGTGCGAGGCCTGGTCCCTGGAGATGGCAATAACGGCAGCGCGCCGGGCAATGGCGCGATAGATGTCCGCCGCCTGGGCGTGGATTGGCCCGTGGATGGTGGTGGCCACCGGCACGCCGTCCGGCCGGTGCAGGTAGAGCGGGCCGGCCATGGTGTGGTCGTGGATGATATCCACGTCCTGCAGCCCCTCGTATGCCCTGACGATATGGCTGAGCTCGCTGATGGTGGTGCCCATCCCTTCGTACCCGGCGGCGCGCATCCCTGGAGCGATCTGCACCGGACAGGTGCTGTCCGCCGGCGCGGCCAACAGCACCTCATGCCCGGCCGCGGCGAAGCCCCTGGCCAGCGTGTCCACCACTCTTTCCGTTCCCCCGTATGTTGCGGGTGGAACCGGAATCCACGGCCCCGTTACAAGTCCAATCCGCATTCCTGGCCTCCCAGGTGATACAGGCCGGGCTCCCCAGCTGGCCGGGCACTACTCCACCGGGCGTGGTTGGTTCAGCGCGGTGTTTTGAGCTTCGAAGGGGCCTGCTGCTTGACCTCTGATCTGACTATTCCGCAGGAAGGCTCCAGCCACAAGAGTGCATGTGCGGCATCTCATAGTGGTGGCCCGGAATGGCCGCCGCAGCCCGCAGGTTGTGCAGGGCATGAAGATTGAGATCTGGTCAGATGTTGCATGCCCGTGGTGTTTCATCGGCAAGCGCCGGTTCGAGGCTGCGCTGGCAGCCTTTCCGCACCGTGACGCCGTCGACGTGGTGTGGCGGAGCTACCAGCTGGACCCAACGCTGCCGGACCACTACGACGGGACCGAACTGGAGTACCTGAGCAGCCGCAAGGGCATGCCGGCCCCCCAGGTTTCGCAGATGTTCGACCATGTGGCCCAGCAGGCCAAGGGCGAAGGCCTGGACTACCGGTTCGACAAAGTAGTGGTGGCCAACAGTTTCACTGCCCACCGCCTGATCCACCTCGCGGCGGCTCATGGCAGGCAGGATGCGGCGAAGGAGCGCCTGCTCAGCGACCACTTCGAGCACGGCAAGGACATCGGCAGCCGGGACTACCTGACCTCCCTGGGCGGCGACCTGGGCCTTCCTGCCAACGAGCTGGAGGAACTCTTCACCACGGACAGGTACTCGGCCGAGGTCAGGCTGGACTTCCAGGAAGCCCAGGGCCTCGGGATAAGCGGCGTCCCGTTCTTCGTGATCGACCGCAAATTCGGGCTCTCCGGCGCCCAACCTGTGGAGACGTTCACCGCCGCCCTCAACCAGGCGTGGCAGGACGTCAATCCGTTGGTCCTGGTCCATTCATCCGAGGCCGATGCCGGGGCTTGCGGCCCCGACGGCTGCGCGGTCTAGCGCCTTTTACTGACACATAGCGGTAAAGTGTCTGTATGCCCAGGATTTCAGCGGCCAGCAATGCCGAACAACGTGCGGACACCCAGCGCCGTATCCTCACCGCTTTCGGCGAGCTCCTTTTCACCCACGGCCTTCCCGGGTTGACCATGACGGACGTGGCCCGGCACGCAGGAGTGGGCCGCACCGCGGTGTACAACTACTACGCGGACATCGAAGAACTCTTGATCTCCTACGCCCTGGACGAGACCGAGAAGTTCCTCTCCGACCTGCGCGATTCGCTGAACCGGCTGGAGAACCCGGTGGAGCGACTGGCCCTGTACGTCCGCGCCCAGGTGGTTGACCTCAGCCGGCGCCACCTCCCGCCGGGACCTGCCATGGGGGCGGTGCTGTCGCCGTCGTCCTTTGCCAAGCTCTCCGACCATGTGGGCGAGCTGAGCGTGCTGCTGCAGGGCATCCTGCGTGACGGCATGGAGCAGGGCTACCTGCCGGTGGCGGACGTGGGCCAGCAGTCCCAGCTGATCCTGGGCACCTTGTCCTCAAGCGCGGCGAGGGGCAGCGACGAGCCGGCCGAGCTGGAGGCGCGGGTGGCCAGGACGGTGCGCTTCATCCAGTTGGGCGCAGGTGCAAGGTTCGACGGCGACGGGCGGCCTGTCCGGGTGGCCCAGCTTCCGGCAGTGGCCGGCTGAGTCCGGCAAGTGGCGGTCAGGGCGTCGGGGCAGCGGCCGGCATGACGGGCAGCTTGTCGGTATCCGCCGTGCGGCGGCTTTCCCGCGGGCAGCTGAGTTTGCCGGGCGTCTGGTCCACCAACTCCGGCGGGACGAGCGCCTTGTAGTCCTGCGCCAGGACGACGTCCACGCTGGCATCGGTCCTGCCGTCCTGGAAATAGTCCGAGCCAGGCACGTTGCGCTGCACCGTGAACGCCGCAGCCTGGCCTGCAACACCTGACACCACGGCAGCCACGCCACGGTAGCCGGCATTGATATTCGATACGTTCCCCACCACGAACTTGCGTGCCAGGAACTCATCCGCCACGGAGCGGGCCAGCCCGGGCCGGCTTGTGGAGTTGTAGACGTTGAGGTTGATCTTGTCGCTGGGCGTGAAGTCGAACATCGACGCCGGGCATGACGACACGGGCGTCGGGGCCGGCTCGGCGGACGGAATCTTCAGCCGGCCATTGATGATGGCCACGGCAAGGAGAATGCCTGCGCCGATCACGCCGATCAGCAGGACCAGCACCACCCCGTGCAGCACGCGGCGGCGAACCCGGGCGGTCTCGTCGGCGTCGTTGGCCGCTTCCATGGCGGCGCGCAGCTCAGGACCGGAAACAACGTGGTGGCCATGAAGGACGCCAGGGTCCTTTGGCCGCTTGCTAGCCATCGAGCACCAGGACCCGGGCATGGATCGCAGTGCGCTGGTGCAGGGCGGTCCGCACCGCACGGTGGAGGCCGTCCTCCAGGTAGAGGGTCCCCTGGTACTGCACCACGTGCGGGAACAGGTCACCGAAAAATGTGGAGTCTTCCGCGAGCAGCGCTTCCAGGTCCAGGGTCCGCTTTGTGGTTACCAGTTCGTCCAGCCGGACCGGTCGCGGCGGCAGCGATGCCCACTGCTTGGGAGTGCTGTATCCATGGTCGGGGTAAGGGCGGCCCTCGCCCACAGCTTTGAATATCACCATGCCACAGTAGGCACCGTGGTGCCTCAGCGAAAGTAGCAGGGCTGACCCGCGCCAGGTTGTAGCCAAACAGTGACCATCCGCCACACGGCCCGGTCCGCAGGCTCCGCACGGGACGGCGCCGGTCCTGCTGACAGAATGGACCCATGACAGTATCCGAGTCCCCTGCCGTGTCCGCGCCCGGAATCCGCCTGCCGTCCGCACCGCCGCTGGCACTCCTGCTGGACGTGGACGGACCGGTGGCCAGCCCGGTCACCCGGGACGTCAAACCGGAGATCATCGCGGACCTGGTGGCGCTCGCGGCGGCCGGCATTCCCGTCATCTTCAATACCGGCCGTTCGGACGCCTTCATCCGCGAGCAGGTTATGGAGCCGATGATCGCGGCCGGCATTCCGGCAGGGACCGTCATCCACGCCATCTGCGAAAAGGGCGCCGTGTGGTTCAGCTACACCTCCGCGGGCCCCGGCCCCATCCACGTAGACCGGGAGCTTGCCGTTCCTGCGGCCTACGGCGACGACATCCGCCGGCTCGTGGCGGAGGACTATGCCGCCCACATGTTCTTTGACGAGACCAAGCGCGCCATGGTGTCCGTGGAGCAGCACATCAGCGTGCCCAGCGCCGACTACCTGGCAGAGCAGAAGCTGTTCGACGCCGAGGCCATGGAGCTCATGGCACGCCATGGGCTGGGCGTCGTGCGGCTTGACCACCACGCCCCCAATTCCGACGACGAGGTGGACTACCGCGTGGATCCCACCATCATCTCCACTGACATCGAGTCGGTGCGGCTGGGGAAGGACCTGGGCGCCAGCCGCGCGGTGGAGCTCCTTGCGGCCCAGGGCATCACGCCGCAGGCGTGGCGGACCGTGGGCGATTCCCGCACCGATTACGCGATGGCGGACTGGCTGCACCACAACGACCACCCCGTGAAGCACGTTGACGTGCGGCCGGCGGACGGCGTGCCTGCCAAGCCCTACCCGGTGCTGACGGCAGCGGACCTGGGGCTGGAGGCAACAGTGATCCACGACGACGCCGGGGGCGCCTTCCTGCGCGCCTGGCGGGACGCGCTGGACGCCTGAGCCGCTGCCGGGCCGCCGTCGGCCGTTCGAAGCGGACCCAAACGGTGCCCGCGAAACCTGCCGTTACTTTGGCAGGACTATCATGCAGGTAAGAATGCCCACTTCCACCAGCACGGAGACAACCATTACAGAAGCACCGGTCCAGGACGAGGTCTACTACGGCGGCCAGGCGTCCGTGGAGGAACAATTTCACGCCGAGATCACGTCGGCGGCGGCGGAGCAACGGCTCAAGCACCGCCCTGACGTCATCCGGCACAAGGGCCGCTATGCCCTGATCAATGACACCAGGACCCCGTACCAGGCCATGGTGGAAGACCTGCTGTTCCTGCGCAATGTCCTGGCCAACGCGGGCCTTGCCTACCTCCTGGTCCGCGGCAACAACGACCGGCCTGTGGTGGCCCTGGACTGGAAGGACCGGAAGAAGCTCCGGGTTGCCCTGGTGGAGGCGTGCCGGGACGAACCGTTCTATTCCATGACCGTGGACGCCAAGAAGAAAACCTCCGTCCTGGTGGCTGACGGTGAGCTGTCCCCCAACCGGCAGGGACGCATTTTCCGCCTGTACCGGCCGCGGGTGGAGCCGGTGGGCGGCTTTGAGTTCGGCGCTTCCGCCGGCGTCCAGATCGAGCTCTGGTCCTTCGAGGGCGAGCAGCTCATCCTCCCCATCGAAAACTCCCTGACCCGCAGGACCATGCTGCGCCAGGATGCGGTCCGGGGCACCGTAGAACGCTACGGCCACACGTGGCCCACCATCGAGAACATGTTCGCGGACCACGCGAGCGACATCAGCTTCGACGTGGACATCGTCTTCTCCTGGGTGGACGGCAGCTCCCCCGAATACATCGCGGCCCGCCGGGCACAGCAAAAGGGCCATGTCCTGGGCGAAGGCGACGACCATGAGGCCCGGTTCCGGCAGATCAACGAACTCAAGTACGCGCTGCGGTCTGTGTACATGTTCGCGCCCTGGATCCGGCGGATCTTCATTGCCACTGACTCCCCCGCTCCTGCCTGGCTGGCAGAGCATCCGTCCGTCACCATCGTGCGGAGCGAGGAGTTCTTTTCCGACCCCTCGGTGCTGCCCACGCACAACTCCCAGGCCGTGGAGTGCCAGCTGCAGCACATCGAAGGGCTGTCCGAGCACTTCCTCTACTCCAACGACGACATGTTCTTTGGCCGCCCGGTGGGCCCGGACATGTTCTTCACCCCCGGGGGCATCACCAAGTTCATCGAGGCGGAAACCAGGATTGGCCTGGGCGAGAACGACGCCGAGCGCAGCGGGTTTGAAAATGCGGCCCGCGTGAACCGCAAGCTCCTGTGGAACCGGTTCGGCCGCATCACCACCCGGCACCTGGAACACACCGCCGCGCCCCTGCGGCGCAGCGTGGTGAACCAGATGGAGGAGGAGTTCCCGGAGGAGTTCCGCAAGACGGCGGCCAGCCGGTTCCGTGCAGCGGACAACATCTCCGTCACCAACTCGTTCTACCACTACTACGCCCTGCTCACCGGCCGCGCCGTCACGCAGACAGCGGCCAAGGTGCGCTACGTGGACACCACCATGCGCTCCGGCCTCAAGTACCTGCCCAAGCTGCTCGCCAAGCGGAACATGGACTTCTTCTGCCTTAACGACGGCAGCTTCCCTGAGGTCAGCGCGGACGAGCGAGCCGAAGTGGTGACGGACTTCCTGGAAAGGTACTTCCCCATCAAGGCACCCTGGGAGAAGTAAGCCGGCCACGCGCTGGGTCTGACCACGCGCTGTGTGGCCGGCCAGGCGTTGGAGCAGCCGGATGCAGGGCCGCGCCTCCGTGGAGCAGGTCCTAGCGCCGGGTGGGCGCGCCGAGCTTGGCGCTGCCGCGCTGTTTGGTGGTCTCCGGGATCCGGATCCCGGCAGCCGCCAGCCGCCGGGCCGTCTCTTCGGGGGACACGTACTCGCCCACTGTGGGCGCACTGCCCATCGGCACCACAGAGTGCACGATGGTGTGTTCATACACGTGCACAAGGTTGAAGGCCTGGCCGCCGTCCTGCCCGCGGGTTCCGCCCGCAGGGACGTTGAGGTCCTGGGTGTAGCAGGAGGCGGAGGCGACCGAAACGGGAACGCCGGCGAAGCTCGCCGTGGTGGAGTAGTGCAGGTGGCCGGCCAGGATGGTGCGGACGTCCGAGTTGCGGACCACCGCCGCCAGGGATGCCTGGTCGCGCAGTTCCACCAGCACCGAAAGGTCCAGCACGGACGGGACCGGCGGGTGGTGGAGGGCCAGGATGGTGCCGTCCGGGGCAGGGGTCTCCAGCTGGCGGGCCAGCCACTCCAGTTGCGCTGCGCTTAGTTCGCCGTGGTGGAACCCCGGGACGCTGGTGTCCAGGGTGATCACGCGCAGCCCGTTGATGAAGTAGCTGTTATCCACGGGTTCGTCGGTGCCGGGCTGGTCGAGCAGGCCCTTGCGGAAGTTCGCGCGGTCGTCATGGTTTCCCATGGCCCAGATAACCTGGGCGCCTAGTTCCTTGCAGGCAGGATCCACGATGGCCCGGAGCTTCACATAGGCTTGCGGATCACCCTTGTCAGCCAGGTCGCCGGTGAAGATCACCGCTTCAGGCCTGGCCCCGGACGCCTTGACTTCGTCGAAGAGCTGGATGAGCCTGGCTTCGCTGTCGACTGATCCGTAGAGGGGGTCCGGACCTCCCAACAGGTGGGGATCGCTCAGGTGGAGTAGGAAGTGGCGTGGCCGGGGATGTTCGGCCTCGATGTGCTCCATTGCTACCTCTATGGTCGGTGGGAAGCCGTTCTTCCCTTGTACCCTTCAGTAATATTTATCCAATCAGACATTTGGCAAACATGGGGTAAATCGCCGTAGCTGATGTGGATAAAGTTATGAGAACTGCGCTTTTGCAGAGCTGATTCGCCGAGAAGGCGTTTACCCGAGTGCTTCTTCAATCGCGTCGATGACCTCAGGCGAATCCGGTTCCACCGTTGGGGCAAACCGGGCCACGACATCCCCCTCGCGGTTGACCAGGAACTTCTCGAAGTTCCACTTCACCAGCCCCGGCAGCAGTCCGGTCTTGAACTTGGTGAGCTCGGAATAGAGCAGGTGCTGGTTCCTGCCGCGGACCTCTGCCTTGGCCGTCAACGTGAACGTGACACCGAAATTCCGTTCGCAGAAGCCCGCGATGTCGCTGTCCGTACCCGGTTCCTGGCCTGCGAATTGGTTGCACGGGACACCCAGGACCTCGAACCCCCGGTCGCGGAACTTACCGTAGAGGGCCTCCAGTCCGGCGTACTGCCGCGTTAAGCCACAGTTGGAGGCCACGTTGACCACCATCACCACTCTTCCCTCGAACTGGCCGAAGTTCGTCCTGGTGCCGTCGTTGAGGATCAGCGGGATCGGACAGAGGGGTCGCGGGCGGCGTGTCAGCTGAAAGTTGCTCATACAGGGAATTCGGTGCCGGCGCCCCACCGTACGGGTCCCAGGTGGAAATTCCCTAGGCCGGGGGCGCCGTTGGTACTGGTTCGGTCAACGTGGGAGTAGGCGTGGGCGTCGGCGTTGGTGCGGGCTCCGCGGGCGGCAGGGTCGGGGCTGGTGCCGGCGCGACAGTGGTGGGTGCCGGTGCAGGGGCAGGTTCGACAGGTGCTGGCGCTGGAGCAGGGGCCGGTTCAACCGGCGTTGGTGCCGGAGCAGGTACAGGTGCGGGCGCGGGTTCAACCGGTGCTGGTGCGGGCGCGGGTTCAACCGGTGCTGGTGCGGGCGCCGGCTCAACCGGCGTTGGCGCCGGAGCCGGTTCGCTGGGCGTGGGCTGAATGGGTGTCGGCGACGGCGTCGGACTTGGCGACGGCGAGGGCGTGGGCTGAATGGGTGTCGGCGACGGCGTCGGACCTGGCGACGTCGGCGACGGACTTGGCGAGGGCGTGGGGCTTGGCGATGGCGAGGGCGTGGGGCTTGCACGGTCAGACGGCGACGGACTCGGCGAAGTGGGCGACGGTGACGGTCCTGTCGGGGATGGAGACGGCGTCGGGCTTGCCGGCTCAGCCGACGGATCGCTGGGTGCCGGGCTGGGCGAAAGCGGCGCGGCACTTCCCGACGGTTCAGCGGGTGGCGGGGACGTCGTCGTCGTCAATTGCACGTCGGGTGGGGGGAGCACAACGCCCGTTGCCCGGGCGGGCGTTGGGCCCGGACCCGGTACCAGGAGCGGCGGGAAGGGCGACACCTGGAGCCCGGCTGCCGGGAATCCGTCCCCCGGGTCGACCTGGAGCGGGATGGTCCAGCTGATCCTGCCGCTGGACAGCCCCTGGCCGGGCACGTATGAAACCATCCCGGCTGGAAGGGCCTGGTTCAGAGCGCGGAGCTGGAGGAAACTCCATCTCAAGGGGTTGGTGTAGCGGCCGTTCAGGATGGACTCGAAATGCAGGTGGCAGCCCGTGGACCACCCGGTGGTGCCCACGCGTGCGATGACCTGGCCCACCTGCACCTTGTCACCGGTGCGCACGCCGATGGATTCCAGGTGGTTGTAGGTGGTGATGAGCCCGTCGCCGTGGTCAATCTCCACCCGGTTGCCGCCGCCCCAGGGGTGCCAGCCGGCTGCCCGCACCACACCGGAATCAGCGGCATAGACGGGTGTCCCGCAGGGCGCTGCATAATCCTGGCCCAGGTGGAAGTCGCCCGCTGACCCGCTGATTGGACTGACCCGGAAACCGAACGGCGAGCTCGGGTCCAGAAGCTGAAGAGGTGCCATCAGGAAGCCGGCCAAGGGCCTGCCCGCACCCGCCGGGCCAACTGTCAGGGCGGCTCCGGTCCCCTGGCCGACGCCGCCAATTGCCGTGTGCGGGAAGGCCAGGTTGACCTGCGGATTGGACAGGATGGCGGGCGGAAGGGTGCGCGCGTTGATCTGGTCCACCGGCGTCGAAGCTGGTTCGCGTGGCGTTTCCTGCCCGTTGACCGTTCCGGAAGTTCCGGACAGGGCAGGAACGCCCGGGGTGGTCCCCGCAGCGGTAACTGACCGCGCCAACTGTGGCGGCTCTGCGGAGCCGGTGGAAAGGTTGACGGCGCACACGGATGCCGCAAGCACCCCGGCAGCAGCGACGGCGCGGGCAGCGGCAGAAAAGGTACGCGGGTCCGGCTTGCTGTGGCCGGGCACGGAATTTTTGCCCACTTCAGTGACTCCACGACGTGGCCTGCCGCACGTTGTCTCGACGGTATGTCCCATGGGACCACAGGAGGGCAGTCGGGGAAACCCCAGAGCGGGACAATGCGGGTTTTTTGTGGACCGTTAGGGGATCGGGTCCGCGCATCTCCGCTGGATCCAGCTGCCGGCCTGGAAATGGGCAACAATGTCTCATGCGCAATGTCCTTCGTACATGGCAGGACGAAGTCAAGAAGACCTTCTCAGGCAGGGCTGATGCCCCGCCTGACTGGACGCTGAAGCTGGCCGAAGGCGACGACCCCGGGTACCACCTGCCCGGTTCAGCGGTGTGGGCAGTACACGGTTCCATGACGCCCATCGTGGGAGGAATCCGCACGCTGCTCATGCAGTCGCTTCATCCGGGCGCACTGGCAGGGGTGCACGAGCACTCCAATTTCCGCGAAGATCCCCTGCGCCGATTGGCCAACACCATCCGCTGGATCTTCACGGTGACCTATGGGTCCACGGCAGCCGCGGAAGAGGCAACAAGGCGTGTCCGCCGCCTCCACGAGCCTGTCCAGGGCAACTATGAGGACAACGACGGCGGAGTACGCGCCTACAGCGCCAACGATCCGGAGCTGGCCAACTGGATCCACATAGCCTTCACGGATGGTTTCCTCGCAGCGCACAGGATTTGGGGCGGGCCCATCCCCGGCGGCGCGGACGCATACGTCCGGGAATGGGCCCAGGCCGGGCGCATGATGGGGGTGGAAGAGCCGCCGCTGACGGAAACACAGATGCGCAGCCAACTGGACCAGTGGTACGCGCAGGGCGACCTTCGGGCGGATGGCCGGGTGAAGGAGACCGTAGAGTTTATCCGCAACGCGCCGCTGCATCCCCTGCTGAAGCCTGGCTACCGGATCCTGTTTGCCGCTGCGGTCTACAGCCTGGAGCCGCAGTACCGGCAGATGCTGGGACTTTCTGTTCCACGGCTGGGCCCCTTTCCCCTGCCGGTGAGGCTGGCAACAAAGGTGGTGCTCGGCGTCGTCCATCTCGCGTTGGGCGGTCCCCGGAGACGGATGGGCCCCAGCGAGACAGCAGCGCGGCAGCGGCTGAGGCGGCTTGGTGAACCCTTTGCAGGCGTGGCCTGACCCTCAAAAACAAGGCTGCGACGGTGGAAAAGCAAGAACCCGGCCCCTGGGTTACCGGGGCCGGGTTCTTGACCGGCGGAGAATGGGGGATTTGAACCCCCGAGGGCGTTAACCCAACACGCGTTCCAGGCGTGCGCCATAGGCCGCTAGGCGAATTCTCCAACTGCTTCTGAATCAAAAGCAGGTACTAGATTACCTGAAGTTTTCCGCATCGCCCAATTGGCCCATCCGGCACCGGTTTTGCGGCGTCCACGTCCGCTCTCTGAAGGGGCGGTGAATCTTACGCAGGAGCGTGAAAATGGACGCCCCCAATGCGCCCATTCCCTGTTGCACCGTTGAACTGCCGGGTCCGGCCCGTTAAGCCAGGCCACGCAGCTCACAACCTTGAGATTGCCCCAATCGGTGTACATACCCATGATCCCGGCTGGGGCAGAGATAAGCAATGGAAATCCGAGCTCCGGGCGCCTTCCGGCACTGCACCGGGGGCATCCCGGAGCGTCCAGCGCCGGGGCCGGGAGCCGATTCGAGTCGCGCCGGATGTTCGGGTAAAGTATCTGACGGCCCCTCATGTGGCGTCATCCTGTTGAACTCCCCCAGGACCGGAAGGTAGCAAGGGTAGACGGGCTCTGGCGGGTGCATGGGGGGTCTTTACTATTCCCCCACAGGGCGGCATGATGTCGGCCCGGATTGGTAGGGTTTTCTCTGTGACAGTTACTACCGCCCTGTACCGCAGATACCGTCCCGACTCGTTCGCTGACGTTATCGGGCAGGAGCATGTCACCGAGCCGCTGATGACGGCTTTGCGGAAAAACCGCGTCAACCATGCCTACCTTTTTTCCGGCCCCAGGGGCTGCGGCAAGACCACCTCCGCCCGTATTCTGGCCCGCTGCCTCAACTGCGCCCAGGGCCCCACGGACACCCCCTGCGGAACCTGCCCCAGCTGCGTTGAGCTGGCCCGCGGCGGTTCAGGCTCCCTTGATGTCATCGAGATTGACGCCGCGAGCCATGGCGGTGTCGACGACGCCCGGGACCTCCGCGAGCGCGCCACCTACGCCCCGGTGCGGGACCGCTACAAGATCTTCATCATCGACGAAGCCCACATGGTCACCTCCGCCGGGTTCAACGCCCTGCTGAAGATCGTGGAAGAGCCGCCGGAACACATCAAGTTCATCTTCGCCACCACGGAGCCGGACAAGGTCATTGGAACCATCCGCTCCCGGACCCACCACTACCCGTTCCGGCTGGTGCCGCCCGAGCCCCTGATGGCCTACCTGGAGCTCCTCTGCCGCCAGGAAAACGTTCCCGTCGCCCCGGGGGTCCTGTCCCTGGTCATCCGGGCCGGCGGCGGCTCCGTCCGTGACTCGCTCTCGGTCCTGGACCAGCTCATGGCAGGCGCCGGACCCAACGGGCTGGACTACGAGCTCGCCGTGGCGCTGCTTGGCTACACCCATGCCTCGCTGCTGGACGACGTCGTGGAGGCCGTGGCTGCTTCCGACGCCGCCACCGTTTTCCGTGCCGTTGACCGTGTCATCCAGACGGGCCACGATCCGCGCCGGTTCGTTGAGGACCTGCTGGAGCGTTTCCGCGACCTGATCATTGTCCAGGCCATGCCCGAAAGCGCCCACGCCATCCTCCGCGGGATGCCGGCGGACCAAATCGCCCGCCTCCAGAACCAGGCCCACAACCTTGGAGCGGCGGAACTTTCCCGGGCAGCGGATGTCACCAATACCGCCCTGACCGAAATGACCGGGGCCACATCCCCCCGGCTGCACCTGGAACTGCTGTGCGCCCGGATCCTGCTGCCGAGCTCCGAACAGAACGAGCGCGGCATGGCGGCGCGGATCGACCGGGTGGAGCGGCGGCTGAACTACGCAGGGAACGACGTCGGTGCTCCCGCAACGGCAGCGCCGGCAGCCGCGGCGGTGCCAGCGGCGGCAGTCCCGGCAACCGCTGGCACTGCCACTCCTGCCGCCCCCTCCCCCCGCGCGCAGGATTCGGCCGCCCAAGAGCCGCCTGCCCAATCCGCCGGTGCTCAGCCCGCAGCTGCTCAGCCCGCATCGGCCACGCCCACGCCGGTTCAGTCCGGTGCCGGCAACTCTGCCGCGCCGTCTTCTGCCCCGGGCATGGCCGGAAACACCACTCCGACCGCCCCGGCTGTTTCCGCCGCACCCGCCTTCGGCGTCGGGCAGGTTGCCTCCGCCGCTGACGGCCCCAGCAGCCCCCTCACGCCGCCGCGGGTCAGCACCAGCGACTGGCCCGTCGAGGAACCGGCCCGGGCCCGGCCACCACAGGGCACCGCCGCTGCGGGCGCCGACAACGCGGCCCAGCAAACCAATTCGGCCGCGCCCACTGCGGGGCCGCAAACGAATGCTGCGCCGCAGGCACAGGAAGACCGCCAGGCGCCCGGCCACGGAGCCGCGCCGCAGGCACAGGACAGCCCGCAGGCCGCTGGTAACCAGACGCCAAACCACCAGGCACCCGGCAACCAGGCATCAGTTCCGCAGCCACCTGCCCACCAGGCACCGGCGGCGCACCACGAAGCGCCCGGCGGGTCCGTCCCGGCCGCTCCTCCGGCCATGGGCGACGTGGAAGTTCTCCGCAGGGCCTGGCCGGACGTCCTGCAGGCCCTGTCCAAAATCAAGCGCAGCACCTGGGCACTCGTTGAGCCGAATGCACAGGTCAGCGCCTTCGACGGCAGTGTCCTGACCCTGTCCTTCACCACGTCCGGGCTTGCCGGCGCCTTCGGCAGGGCGGACCACTCGGACAATCTGCGCCAGGCCATCCACAAGACCGTCGGCATTGACTGCCAGATCCATGCGGTTGCCGGCGGCGCCAGCCAGGCGAGCTCTGAGCCAAACCCAAAAGTGCCCGCCAGCCCGGTGGTTCCGGCCACCTCAGCTGACGTTGCGTGGGGGCTGGCTCCCGCGCCTGCTCAAGCAGCCCCACCGTCGCCGGCGCGCGAAGCCGCGGCAGCCCCTGGGTCACCGCCGGGCGGGAGCGCCGGGCGCACCGCGGCGGTTAATAGCTCCGCGGGTGCCGGCAGCTCCGGCGTCGCGGGAAGCTCCGCCCCTGCCCGCAGTTCCGGGAGTTCTGCTGTTGCCGCAAGCCCGTCGGCAGCAGCCACGGTCACTCCTGCGGCTGCCCCCTCTCCGGAAGCAGCTCCCGTGGTTGACGCCAACACCCGGGGCAACCAAGGCACGGAGCCTGTCCGCGCCACAGCCAACGGCGCGGAAACCGCTGCCAACTCATCCGGCACGGACCGCGCCCAGTCCACGTACCCGTCAGCGGGAGGCGACTACTCCTACTCCGACGACGACTGGGGGCCGCCGCGGGATGAGGACGCTCCCCCGCTGGATGAGGAGCCCCCCATGGACTGGGAGCCCTCTGCTCGCCCCGGCAACCGGACGGCGCCATCATCGTCGGCCCCTGCCAGCCGCCAGCCGGCAGGCGGAAGCTCCCCTGAGCCTGCTGCACACCCCCGGGCGACTGCTGCCAACGGCATGCCCACCGGCACCGCTGCCCAAACTGCCGCCCAGCCTGCGGGTGCCGCCCACGACCCCTGGACCCGGGCCGTCGAACAGGCACCGGGCATTTGGGTGGTCGGAGACAAGAGCAACGTGGGCGCCAAGCCCGCACCTGCTTCAGTGACTGACAACATTGGGGCATCGGCCTCCGTCCCCCACTACGCGCCCGCAACTGCCCAGGTGCCGCCCTCCATCCCGGCGGCCCCTGCCACAGCGGCTGCTGGCACGGCGGCAGCAGGGCCAGACTGGACTCCGGGTGCAGTTTCCGGCTCCGGCCAAGGGGAGGCGGCTGCGGGAAGCTACCAGGCACCGTCCCCCGACCGCACTCCGGTCCCCGAATTCGCCATGGCGGCTGCCGCACCCGCAGCGGTTGCCCCGGCCTCTGTCACGCAGGCCACGGTTGGTCAGACCACGGTTGCACCCTCCCGCCACCAGCCGACGGCTGCCGCGCCCGCGCCCGGACGAACGGAAACGCGGCAAAGCCTTTACCAGCGGCTGTCCAACAGTCCTGAAGCCGAGGCCGGACGCGCCAAGGCACCGGCCAGGGCCGCCGCTGCTCCGAGCGCATATGTCCAGGACATCCCAAGCGCCGACGATGAAACCATCGAGGAATCGGGCGTGTTCGGCCGGGCCGCCGTGGAGCGCATCCTGGGCGGAAAACTGATCGAGGAGCGGACCCTGGACGGAAGCCCGGTCACGCCGCGTTATTGACGGCCGGCAAGGCTGCCGCCGGGGCATGGCCACCTGAATGATCCACCCGCTATTCACACCAAGCTAAAGAGGGAAACGTGTACGAAGGTGCTGTCCAGGAGCTGATAGATGAGCTCGGACGCCTTCCGGGAGTGGGGCCCAAGTCCGCACAGCGGTTGGCGTTCCACATTCTTGAAGCCGACCCCCAGGACATGAAGCGGCTGGTTGAAGCCATCACCACCGTCAAGGAACGGGTGAAGTTCTGCACCGTCTGCGGCAACGTCACGGAGCAGGAGCTGTGCAACATCTGCCGCGACCCGCGCCGCGATCCCGCCGTCATCTGCGTCGTGGAGGAGTCCAAAGACGTCCTGGCGGTGGAGCGCACCCGTTCGTTCCGCGGCCGGTACCACGTGCTGGGCGGGGCCATCAATCCCATCGCCGGGGTGGGACCGGAACAGCTGCGGATCCGCGAACTGCTTACCCGGCTGAACGACGGCGAGATCCAGGAAGTCATCATCGCCACCGACCCCAACCTGGAGGGCGAGGCAACGGCCACCTACCTGGCCCGCATGCTCAAGACGATCGGCATTGCCGTGACCCGCCTTGCCTCGGGCCTCCCCGTGGGCGGTGACCTGGAGTACGCCGACGAGGTCACCCTGGGCCGCGCCTTCGAGGGCCGCCGCAACGCCCTCGGCTGAGGCACCTGGCGGCCTCCCGCCGTCGTACGTCAACCCGGCTGGGCCTGCCCCAGCCCTGTCCGCGGCACCACGGCGTCCCAGGGCCGGAATGTGGTCACAATTCAACGTCCCTCCGGGCACGGCGATAAACTGTCGGAGGAAAGTCGCGCCGTCCGGCGTCAGGCTGCCTGGCCTCCAGAACTCCAATTGATCCAATGAAGGTACGCGCATGAGTACGCCCACCACCGAAGTGCACAACGCAACACAGCTGCAGGCGGCGCCCGCCTCCGGCGCGGTGACCAAACAACTCATCGTGCAGAAGTTCGGCGGCTCCTCCGTTGCGGACGCTGACGGCATCAAGCGCGTGGCAAAGCGCGTCGTGGACGCACAGGAAGCCGGCAACGAGGTAGTGGTGGTGGTCTCGGCAATGGGCGACACCACAGACGAACTCCTGGACCTCGCGGCACAAGTGACCGACTCCGCCCCCGCCCGCGAAATGGACATGCTCCTCTCTGCCGGCGAGCGCATTTCCATGGCACTGCTGGCCATGGCCATCAACAAGCTCGGCGCCTCCGCCCAGTCCTTTACCGGGTCGCAGGCGGGCATGATTACCGACGGCATCCACGGCAAGGCCCGGATCATCGACGTCGACCCGCACCGCATCCGCACCGCCCTGGACAAGGGCAACATTGCCATCGTGGCAGGCTTCCAGGGCATGAGCCGGGCCACCAACGAAATCACCACGCTGGGCCGCGGGGGTTCCGACACCACGGCCGTGGCGCTGGCGGCAGCACTCGAAGCGGACGTCTGCGAGATCTACACCGACGTTGACGGCATCTTCACCGCCGATCCGCGCGTTGTCCCGTCAGCCCAGAAGATCGACACGATCTCCAGCGAAGAGATGCTGGAACTCGCTGCCTCGGGCGCCAAGATCCTCCACCTGCGCTGCGTGGAATACGCCCGCCGGTTCGGCGTCCCGCTGCACGTCCGTTCCTCATTCAGCCAGCACGAAGGCACCTGGGTCATCCCCAGCGCCGACGACAAGATCACCACTCAAGAGGGAGTTGCCTTGGAGCAGCCAATCATCTCCGGCGTTGCGCATGACCGTTCCGAAGCGAAGGTCACCGTGGTCGGCGTCCCCGACATCCCCGGCAAGGCCGCCGCGATCTTCCAGGTCATCGCCGATGCGCACTCGAACATCGACATGATCGTCCAGAACGTGTCCACAGCCGGCAGGGGCAAGACGGACATCTCCTTCACGCTGCCCATCGTGGAAGGCGCCGACGCCCTGGCCGCCCTTCACGCCGCGCAGGACCAGATCGGCTTCGAAACCATCGAATACAACGAGCAGATCGGCAAGCTGTCCCTGATCGGCGCCGGCATGCGTTCCCACCCCGGCGTTTCCGCCACATTCTTCAAGGCGCTGTCAGATGCCGGCATCAACATCAACATGATCTCCACCTCGGAAATCCGCATTTCGGTGGTCACCCACGCCGACCTGCTGGACGAGGCAGTGCGCGTCATCCACAAGGCCTTTGGGCTCGACACCGAAAGCGAAGCGACTGTCTACGGCGGGACCGGCCGCTAGGCTCGTCATGAAAAAGGCCGGGCTGCCCTTCCTTGGAGGAAGGGCAGCCCGGCCTTTTTAGTCTCTTAGGGCATCTGGAATGGTCAGCTTTCGCGCTCCAGGTCTTCCCGCCGCACCGCGTAGTGGTGGCCGGTTGAATCGGTTTCCACCACGAAATGAGAAAGGTCCTCTTCGGAGGCCTGCTCGAACTCGTCGTGTTTATGCATCACGGGCGTATCAGCGTCCAGTCGGGTGGCGGGACCAAAAACGAAGCGGAGCCTGTCAGTCAGGCCCATGAAACTGTTAAGGACATGTGCCACTGTTTCCACCCCCTTCCCGTATCTTGGGCGAAAACGCACCCGGCTCCGGAAGGAGCCAGTGCCCTTATTTTATGCCCGCGACAGGAAAAAGGCGCTGGTGCCAGGGGAAAAGGAATTACCGCAGGGAACGGTCTTCAGGGTTCCTGGGCACCACGTAGGTGCTGCCGTCCGGCCTGGTGATGGTTTCCCACTGCTGGGTTTCCGCCTGGCGCTGGGCCAGCAGCCTGCGGTTTTCTTCGGTCATATCGTGCGCCAGCGCCGTGCGGCTGGCTGGACCGAAAACTGCCCGCAGCTTTCCTGTGGCGCGCATGAAGCGCTGGGAGGCGTTGCCCTTGCCTGCGGACCTGTCCCTGCCCATGAGGAGTTTCCTTCCACTCACCGTTTACCTACAACAAACGTACACTAATGATTAGTGCACTAACAATGGGAGGACACATGACCGCCACAACGGCAACGGACGCGAAAGAGGCAGCCGGCGTGCAGGAGGAAGACCTGCTGCTGGAACACCAGCTTTGCTTTGCGCTTACGGTGGCTGCCCGCAGTGTAGTGGGCGCCTACAAGCCCGTACTGGAGAAACTCAACCTCACCCATCCGCAGTACCTGGTGATGCTCTGCCTGTGGGAAGACAGCCCCCGCACGGTGCGGAACATCAGTGAGGCCCTCGCCCAGGAACCGGCCACCATCTCCCCGCTTCTGCGCCGGCTGGAAGCAGCGGAACTGATTACCCGACGCCGGGCAGACGGCAACGAGCGCGCACTCGCCGTCGAGTTGACCCCCAAAGGCGCCGCACTGCGGCAGCAGGCGCTTCAGGTGCCGGGAACCATGATGGAGCGGCTGGGGCTGACGCGGGGGCAGGTCACGGAACTGCACGCATCCATGATGGGGCTGATCGCAGCCACCTCCCAATGAGTGATCGCAGCGTGATCGCGGCAGGACAGAAGCCTGCCGCCCCTGGGCCAAGCGACTAGAATTACTGGACGAAGGAGAGGTGGCCTGATGCGCAGAGTTCGGATGCTCGCAGCGTTCCTGGCGGTTGGCGTGGGGCTGATCTCCGGCTGCAGCGGCACTCCTGACAGCGGCACGTCCGCGTCAACAGCCCCTTCCGCGGCATCGGCCGGCCCTTCCTCTTCTTCCCCCGGAAGCTCCGCCGCCCCGTCCCCCGACACCGAAACCTCCCTGCCGGCTCCCGCCCCCGCCACGTCACGGCCAAGCAATGGTCCGGGACAGGGGAACGCTGAACTCGCCATCACCGTGGTTCCGTCCCCGGGCGCACCGGAAGTGAACTACACCCTGGTCTGTTCCTCAGGCACGCCGGCCGCGGAAAGCAGCCACCCCAATGCCGCTGCCGCCTGCGCAGCGCTGAAGGGCAACCCCGGCATCGCGGCTCCTGCCGCGCCGGGTACCGCGCAGCCCTGCACGCAGCAGTACGGCGGCCCCCAAAAAGCGACTGTCACCGGCGTGGTGGACGGTGTTGCCGTGGACTCATCCTTTGCACGGACCAACGGATGCGAGATCAGCGCGTGGGACGCTGCCAAGGACGTGTTGGGTTCATCCGGTGGAGCCTCTTAAGCTCCTGGCGGAGGACAGTGCGCAGATAAGGGAAGAGGCCCACCTGCGGCGCGTCAGCCGCTACGCCGACCCCTACCTGGCCCGGCGGTCGGCGGGCCAGAAGCACCCGGTGGAGGATTTCCTCTTCACCTACTACACCCAGAAGCCCGGCCAGCTGAAGCGGTGGCACCCCGGCGCCGGAGCAGTCCTCACCGGTGGTCCGGCAGCCGAGCGGCTGGGCTGGAAGCATTACCGGATGCTCGACGACGGCGAGCTCGCCTCCCTGGGGCTGGCTGCGGGAAGCATCGCGGCCACCTTCGATCGGCGCGCCTTCCTGGCCGACCGCAAGGATGCAGTGGCCTTCGCCGGCATCATCCTCCACGGCACCGCGGCCAGGCCGGCCCAGTTCGGCTGCTTCGGCCTCCACGAGTGGGCCATGGTCTACCGTCAGGACAAGTTCGATCTCCGGCATGAGTACCTGCAGCTGCGGCTGGGGGCGTCCGGTACTGACAAAGTGGTGGAGGACAACAGGATCCGCTGCACCCACTTCGACGCGTTCAGGTTCTACACCCCGGACGCCATCCCGCTCAACGAGCATTCCCCCAGCCGGGAATCGCAGCGGCATATGGAGCAGCCGGGATGCCTGCATGCCAACATGGACCTCTACAAGTGGGCGTACAAGTTGCTGCCGGCGCTGTCCAGCGAACTCGTCATGGACTGCTTTGAACTGTCCTGGCGGATCAGGGCCATGGACATGCAGGCATCCCCTTACGACCTGGCCGACTGGGGCTACCCCGCCATTCCCATCGAGACGCCCCGCGGCAAGGCTGTCTATGTTGACCAGCAGCGCACGTTCGCCGCGGAAGCCGGCGTCCTGCGGGAAAGGCTTGCCGAGGAGCTCGGGGCCATCGCGGAAGGAGCGCCACAGTGATCGACCTGACCGTCAGCATCCGTGACCATCCCGACGCTCCCCAATACGTGTTCCGGCTGGTATCGAAGGACGGGCACCCGGTTGCCGGGACCACCCTGCCGGAGCCGGTGGCCGCCCTGGCCGCCGTGGAGCGGTTCGGCGAGGACATCTTTTTCCCCAAACCCGGGCCACCCAAGCTGTGCACCCAGCAGTACGGCGGCCCACAGGTCGCCGTGGTCACCGGAACATTCCGTGGACGCGCCGTCCACTCGACCTTTACCCGCACCGACGGCTGTGAAATCGCACGCTGGAAGGCCATGGGCCCCTTGCTGGGCGGGACCGCCACTTAGCTTTCCGCGGCAGGAACGGAAGCGGCAGAGCAGAAAAAGTCCCGGGCGGCCTGACGACCACCCGGGACCTCCCCCCATGTCTTCCCGGTCAGGTGGCGGGTACCGCCTGCCCGGTCAGGTGGCGGGTACCGCCTGCGCCAGGCCAAGCTGGGGAGCGCCGGCCGGGGCAGGGGCCGAGCCCTGTCCCACCTGCACGTTCACCCAGGTTTTGATGCCGTTGCTGCCAAGGCTCAGCCGTGAGAGGTAGGACCCCTCAGAAAGGCCGGCCCAGTTCAGCGTTGCCGACGTAGCAGTTCCGTTCGGCGCCACGATGGGATTCGGGTTCACCGTGAGGTTGCCCGCATCACCGGCAAAGGTCACTGCCTGCACGGATGCGGTGGCCGGCCCATTGCCCGGCGTGGCATACAGGTTGGCCACCACGTAGTAGGTCCCGTCGCGGGGTGATTCCAGGTCCAGGAACTCGCTGGCAGATGCCGTTGCTACCTGGATGGGAGTCAGCCCGCCCGAGCCGTTCGGCGCGTAAACCACCATGTCCCAGTCGACGTCGTTCGACTGCGCCTGGACGCCCATCCGGGCAAAGGAGGTGCCCGCGGGCACCTTCACCTGAAGCAGTGCGTTGTGCGCATCGTTCGCGGGCGCGTACGCACCAGGGGTCTTGGTGATGGCGGTCTGGCTCAGCGGCGCCAGGCCCTCCACGCCGACGGCGATGGGGCTGTCCGAGCCGGACACAAGCTCCATGGTGCCGCTGCCGCTACCCGTGGCCGAACTGAAGGAGAACGACGGGGCGATCTGGGCGTCAACAGGGCGGACGGCGATGGGCGACGTCACCGTCCGGGGGCCCTTCCAGGTGAGGCTTCCGGTGCTGAACTTACCCACCGGCGCGCTGACGTTTCGGATGGTCACGGTCACTTCGCGGGTCTGGCCGGCCTTGGCGAAGTTCAGGGCCTTGGGTTCCACGTTGACGCTGAAGCCCGGCATGTTAACCTCGGGACGGTACATGCCCGGCACCAGGGCGGTCAGCTTGCGCTTCACCTGGACCTCCCCCACCAGGCTGCCCAGGGCGATGGATGGCAGGTTGAGGTCGCGGGCAGCGATGGTGCCTGCCTGCGGCGCTCCGGTTTCCACACCCTGTCCGTTCAGGAAGCCGAGCCAGTCCTGGATACCGGAGTCGTAGACCAGTCCGGGATCGAGGACGCGGGTGGAATCGATGTGGCCGGCGCCGCCCTGGAACGGGTCGGTATTGGGTGAACCGTCGGCGTTAACCAAGGGGTAGGCGGTGGTCATCATGGCGGATTTCACCATCGCGGGGGTCCACTTGGGCTGCTTTCCCAGCACCAGGGCGCCGAAACCGGCAATGTGCGGTGCGGCCATGGAGGTGCCGGACATGAACCCGAACTGGGCGCCGTGGTTGCCGATAGTGGAGACGCCGGCAAGGACATTGACGCCAGGGGCGGAAATGTCCGGCTTGAGCAGGTCACCGCCGGAGGCAAGGGTGGGACCCCGGGAGGAGAAGCCTGCGATCTGTGGCACCGGGGCCGGGGGCAGGCCGGTCAGGTCGCCCTTAACCAGGCTCACCGTCAGCTTTGGATTGGCTTCCAGCTTGGACTTCAGTTCCAGGCTCTTGGGTGCGTTGACGTGGACGGTGGGGATGACGTGGTTGTCAGCATCCTCGGAGCTGCTGGTGAGGTTCACCAGGATCATGCCTACGCCGCCCTTGTCCAGGACTTCCTGGCTCTTCGCGGTCCGGTCCACCACACCGCGGTCGCAGACCACAACCTTGCCGCCCACTTTTGCCGCGTCCAGGGTTCCCGGGCCGCAAAGGTTGGGGTTTGCAGCCCCGGGAGCGGCCGCGGCAGCCGCGACGACCACGGGCTTGTCCGCCACTTCCGACTTCATGATGGACGCGCCGCGGTACAGCGATCCGTCGGAAACCTTAACCGTTCCCAGCAGGTCGCTGGGGAACGTGGAAGCGGCCACCGTGGTCAGCCACGGCGAAGCGTGGTTCACGGTGGAGGCCGTGGGGCCGGAGTTACCCGCCGACGCCGAGACGAAGATGCCGGCCGCTGCGGCATTCAAGAAGGCCAGCGCCACAGGGTCTGTGGTGCTGTCGTTGTTGCCCGAAATAGAGTAGTTCAGGACATCGACGCCGTCCTTGATGGCTGCATCAACGGCCTCCACCGAAGCGGAGGAATAGCAGCCGCCGGTGTCCGGGTTGGTGTCCTCCCAGCAGATCTTGTAGACCGAGACCTTGGCGGCAGGGGCCACGCCTGAGCTCTTTCCGAAGCTGGCTCCGTCGATCACCTGTTCAACATTGGCGTTGCCCGCTGCCGTGGTGGCGGTGTGGGTGCCGTGGCTGCCGACGTCCACCGGGGAGATCTGCTCCTGGGGTGCCCGGTTTCCAGGTGCCACATACTGGAGGAAGGAGTCGGCGAAGTAGCGGGCGCCGATCACCTTCGAGTTGCAAAGGGAGCCGTCAAAGGCCGCCCCGGTTCCCTGGCCTTTTTGGCATTCCCCCTGGAAGGTGGTCCCGTCCGCCTTCAGCATGGCGATCTTGCCGTCACCGGTGCGGTAAGGGACGCCAACCTGCGCGTCACCCTGAAGCGGCTTCACCGGTTCCCCCTGCAGGAAGGGGTTGTCCGGCGCGTAGCCGGAGTCGATGACGCCTACCACCACGCCCTTGCCGGCGTTGGCTTCTCCACCGAACTGCTTGGCCCAGGCGCCGTCGGGACCGGTGAGCTTGAGGAAGTCGTTGGTGGTGTAGTCGGGCTTGTTTTCGACGTCCGGTGCCACCACCAGGACACGCTTGTCCTTCGACAGGGCTCCTGCCTGCGCGGCGGTCAGTTCCGCCGTGAACCCATTGAGGGCCGCGGTGTACTGCTTGGCAGGGCTGACGCCCTGGGCCGCTGCGACGTCGCGCTGCTGCTGGCGCAGGTGGGCGTCGTAAGCCTTGTAGTTGGGACTGCCGGCATCGAGCTTCCTGCCAAGCTGCGGCTTGGTTGCGCCCAGCCCCGCAACTCCGCCGTCGTACGCCGCGGCAGCCGGGCCGGCCAGTACCACGATGTACCGGCCGTCCTTGAATTGGCTGTCCTTTGCGGTGGAGGCGGCGTTCCCGCCCCGGCCCCCGGGTGCCGCCGAAGCGGGACCTACTGCCAGCGAGCTAAGGAGAAGGGGTAACCCGACGGCCAGGGCGGCCGCTTTCCGGAGTCCCCCAGCCCGCAAGGGGCTCTTTCCAGTTGATTTCACGTGCAACCCTTTCACGATGTACCGCCCAGTCTTGGTGGGCGCCCGGCTGGAACTTCAGAGGAAATTACAGGTTTTGTAATTTGCTGAGACCAGACTGTTCACAGAGTACAGACTGATAGCGGGATATGACATAGAGCACATTTCGGAAATTTCTGCTTGTCATATCGGAGCGGCCAGGGGATCCGGGCACAGAAAAAGGCGCCCCGAAGGACGCCCTCTCACGAGCGGACGATGGCTGCCGGCGCTATTGCCGGGGCGTTCGCACCACATCGCTGATCCATTGCCTGGTCTTTTCATCCACCGGGCCCGCAACCCGGGTTTCACGGGCCAATCGGTCCGCTTTCACCTTCTGGAACACCATCCGGCCCAGGCCGGCGAACACGGCAGCGGCCACCACCGGCAACAGCACGGACTTCGAATTCTCAGCCATCCAGCAATCCTAGTGAAGGGCTACCGACAACTCCAGACACACAACCGCAACGGCCCCGCAGACTGGACGTTTCGTTCGGCTCCGCCGCACAAAGAAGCCGAATGCAGAGGGGTGCGCCCGGGCCGGTAGAATGATAGGGCAAGCTCGCGGAGCGCCCGACCTCATGGTGAACCAACGCAGGTGACCAACAGTCCCCCAAACCCCGGTACGGCGTGAGACGGCACCACTCCGCTGCGCCCTTACCCAAGCTCACGCACAGGAGTTGCCGGATGCCCCGGATCGTTGTTGACGTCATGCCCAAGCCCGAGATTCTGGACCCGCAGGGGAAGGCAATCGTTGGCGCTCTCCCCCGGCTGGGCTTCACCAGCTTCAGCTCTGTCCGCCAGGGCAAGCGTTTCGAACTGACGGTCGACGGCGAGGTGACGGAGGAGATCCTGGCCCAGGCCCGCAATGCCGCTGAAACCCTCCTGTCCAACCCCGTCATCGAAGACGTCGTCAACGTCGAGGTCGTCGAGGCCTGACATGACTGAACTCCCCCTGATCGGCGAAGCCGTCGCAGTCGCGGCGGAGCCACGCCTCGCCGGCGCCCGCATCGGCGTCGTTACCTTCCCCGGCACCCTTGACGACCGGGACGCAGCCCGTGCCGTGCGCCTGGCCGGCGGCACCGCCGTCGAACTCTGGCACGGTGACAGCGAACTCGGCGACGTGGACGCCGTCGTCATCCCCGGTGGTTTCTCCTACGGCGACTACCTTCGTGCCGGCGCCATCGCGCGCTTCGCCCCGCTGATGTCCAAGATCATTGACGCCGCCAACAGCGACGCCAAGCTGCCTGTCCTCGGCATCTGCAACGGCTTCCAGATCCTCACCGAGTCACACCTGCTGCCCGGTTCCATGATCAAGAATGACCACCTGAAGTTCCTCTGCCGCGACCAGGTGCTGCGCGTCGAGAACGCCAACACCGCGTGGACGCTGGACTATCAGGCGGGCCAGGAAATCACCATCCCGCTGAAGAACCAGGACGGCCAGTACATCGCCGACGAGAAGACACTGAACGCCCTTGAGGCCGAGGGCCGCGTGGTGTTCCGCTATGTGGGCTTCAACCCGAACGGCTCACGCCGCGACATTGCCGGCATCTCCAACGCCGCCGGCAACGTAGTGGGCCTCATGCCGCACCCCGAGCACGCTGTGGAGCCGGGCTTTGGTCCGGAATCGCTGGACGGCATTGGCGGGTCCGACACCGACGGCCTCGGATTCTTCACCTCCGTACTTAACAAGATTGTGGGAGGCGACAAGTGACCACCGAAACCACCAAGAAGTTCAACATCGACACCGTCGAGAATGCCGCGAAGACCCCTGACACGGAGCTGCCCTGGGCCGAGCTGGGCCTGAAGCAGAACGAGTTCGACGAGATCGTCAAGGTCCTGGGCCGCCGCCCCACCGGCGCCGAGCTGGCCATGTACTCCGTTATGTGGAGTGAGCACTGCTCCTACAAGTCCTCCAAGAACCACCTGCGCCAGTTCGGCCAGAAGGTCACCGAGGAAATGAAGAAGGACATGCTGGTGGGCATCGGCGAGAACGCCGGCGTGACCAACCTTGGGGACGGCTGGGCCGTGACCTTCAAGATCGAATCGCACAACTCGCCGTCGTTCGTTGAGCCCTACCAGGGTGCCGCAACCGGCATCGGCGGCATTGTCCGCGACATCATCTCCATGGGCGCCCGCCCCGTTGCCGTCATGGACCCGCTGCGGTTCGGCGCCATCGACCACCCGGACACCGCCCGCGTCATGCATGGTGCCGTGGCCGGCATCGGCGGGTACGGCAACTCCCTGGGCCTGCCGAACATCGGCGGCGAGATGGTGTTCGACTCCGTTTACCAGGGCAACCCGCTGGTCAACGCCCTGGCAGTGGGCGTCATGCGCCACGAGGACATCCGCCTGGCCAACGCCTCCGGCAAGGGCAACAAGGTGGTCCTGTTCGGTGCGCGCACCGGCGGTGACGGCATCGGCGGCGCCTCGGTGCTGGCCTCCGAATCCTTCGACGACACCAAGCCGTCCAAGCGCCCCGCCGTCCAGGTGGGCGACCCCTTCGCCGAGAAGGTCCTCATCGAGTGCTGCCTTGAGCTCTTCAAGGGCTCCCTGGTGGAAGGCATCCAGGACCTGGGCGCCGCCGGTATTTCCTGTGCCACGTCGGAGCTGGCCTCCAACGGCGACGGCGGCATGCAGGTTGAGCTGACCTCCGTCCTGCTCCGCGACCCCACCCTGACCCCGGGTGAGATCCTCATGTCCGAATCCCAGGAACGCATGATGGCCGTGGTCACCCCCGAGAACGTGGAAGCGTTCGAGGCCGTCATGGACAAGTGGGCCGTGGAGTACTCCTGGCTGGGAGAGGTCACTGACACGGGCCGCCTGATCATCACCTGGGAAGGCGACGTAATTGTCGACGTCGATCCCCGCACCGTGGCGCACGACGGCCCGGTCTACGACCGCCCGTTTGCCCGTCCCGAGTGGCAGGATTCCGTCCAGGCCGACACCTTCACCGGCTCGGTGCAGGATGCAGGCCGCCCGGCCGCTCCCGCTGAGCTCGCTGCCGCCGTGACCGAACTCGTGGCATCGCCGAACATGTGCTCCAAGTCCTGGATCACCAACCAGTACGACCGGTACGTTGGCGGCAACACCTCCATGGCGTTCCCCGACGACGCCGGCGTGGTCCGCGTGGACGAGGAATCCGGCCTGGGCGTTGCCCTTGCCACCGACGCCAACGGCCGCTACACCTACCTCGATCCGTACCACGGCGCCCAGCTGGCGCTGGCCGAGGCCTACCGCAACGTTGCCACCGCAGGCGCCATCCCCATGGCCGTCAGCGACTGCCTGAACTTCGGCTCCCCCGAAGATCCGGATGTCATGTGGCAGCTCGCCGAGGCCATCCGCGGCCTGTCCGACGCCTGCATGGTGCTGGGCATCCCGGTCACCGGCGGCAACGTCTCGCTGTACAACCAGACGGGCACTACGCCCATCCACCCCTCCCCCGTGGTGGCGGTCCTGGGCAAGCTCGACGACGTTGCCCGCCGCACGCCGTCGGGCTGGCGTGAGGACGGCCAGGCCATCTACCTGCTGGGCATCACGGGCGCCGAGCTGGACGGTTCCGAGTGGGCCAACATGCGCGGCCACCTGGGCGGGCAGCCGCCGAAGGTCGACCTTGAGGCCGAACGCGCACTGGGCGAGATCCTGATCAACGCGTCCCGCGACGGCATGATCGACTCCGCGCACGACCTCTCCGAAGGCGGCCTCGCGGCTGCCTTGGTGGAGTCCTCGCTGCGCTACGGGGTCGGTGCCCGCATCGCGCTGCAGGATGTCATGGACCGGGACGGCGTGGACCTGTTCACGGCGCTCTTCTCCGAGTCGCAGGGCCGCGCCGTCGTGGGCGTCCCGCGCTCCGAGGAAGTCCGCTTCACGGACATGTGCACCGCCCGCGGCTTCGCGCACACCCGCATCGGCGTGGTGGACGCGGCCAGCGGCAAGCTGGAAATCAACGGCGTGGAGGGCCTGTCCCTGGACGCTCTCCGCGAAGCCCACGAGGGGACCCTGCCGAAGTACTTCGGCTAGTTTCCAAGGCGTATCCGGTACCATTATCGATTGCTCCGCAGTTGTCGTTTTGAACCCTCAGAACGACAACTGCGGAGCAATCGTTTTTTACGCGTCGCGCCGCCAGCCGGCCTGGACCAGTGCACTGCGCACCTTCAGGACGGCAGGCCTGGCGTCGTTGAGCATGTGGCGCTTGGAGATTCGGACTTCAATCCAGCCCAATGCGGCATAGCGCTCCGATCGGGCTATGTCCCGCACGATCTGTCCGCCGTCACCGTGATGTTCGCCCTCGTATTCGATGCCGATCCGGTGCTTGCGGTAACTCAAATCAGGCTCATGGTGTGGGATGCCGGCATCGTCGGTGATGGCGACGTTGAGCTCAGGTTCAGGCATACCTGCCCGGACCAATGCCAGCCGAAGCAGGGTTTCCTGGGGCGAGTCGGCTCCCACCCGGACGAGCTCTATGGCCTCTTTGGCCTTGAGGAGTCCCCGCTTGCCTTTGTGCCGCTCGATCACCCGCTGAAGATCAGCCATGGAGCAGAGCGGCTGGTCGCTGCCCTCGAGCTCCAGCCTGGGCACGCGGACACACCTGTCCCCCATCGCCACGAGCTCATCCACGGACAGTATTTCCGCCATGTCCAGCCAGGTGCGCTCGGGGGTAGTGACGGGCAGTCCTTCCACCAACATCACCTCGTCCTCGAAGAGCTTCATCCGGTGGACGATAACGTACGGGCGCGCAAGATGCGCTGCGCCTTCGGGCCGGATGAGGTGATAGACCTCAAGGCCTTCAGTCTGCCGCCGCTGCGGCAGACCAATGAGCTCCGCGGCGGTGACGTGCGATGCGGCACATCGCCCGTTGACCTCAATGAAAGGCCGGACGCGAACGCTTAAGGGGAGTCCCGCCGTCGCGCCTTCCACCCGGATCCCCCGGCCCAAACGCTCCATCGAACCGTGCCGCCAACGGCGCGGGGATACTCCGGCGAGCGAGGCGTCGACGAGGGTGAACGGACGGCCTCTGAGTTCCTCGGGGAGCAAGCGTGGCGTCTTCATCGGTCCATAAGACCAAAATCAGGCAAAGTCCGCAGAAGTTATCCACACCCCTCATCGATTGCCGAGCAGACGTCGTTTTGGTACGCGAAAACGACCGGTGCGGAGCAATCGATGGAGCCTACGCCGTCCGGGTCCCCAGGTCGAGCTTGCGGGACGAGGGGGTGGCGGGGCTAGTCCTCGCTGTGCAGCTCGCGCTGGCGGGCGCTGAGCAGTTCGATCTCCGGCCTGCCCGCCACGAAGCGTTCGACGGCGGCGAGCACCTCCACAAGGTGGGGACGGTCCGCAGCCACAAGGCCAACGCCAAGCTTCGCGCGCCGGTACTGGCTGTGGTCCCCCACCTCGGCGACCGAAACCTCGAACCGGCGCTTGAGCTCAGCCAGGAGGGGCCTCACAACAGAGCGTTTCTCCTTCAGGCTGTGCACGTCGCCAAGCAGGATGTCGAACTCGATCCAGCCGATCCACATGCTTCATGCTATCGAGTGCTCCGTAGCTGCCGTTTAGGAGGACCGGAACGACAGGTACGGAGCAATCGATGGGGTCAGATGGTGAGCTCGCCCATCAGGTCCCAGCCGTCGCCGTCGAGCTGGCGGCTGATGATTTTGGGAGTCTCGACGAGGGCCTGCGGCATGTCCGCCATGGCCTTCTGGAAGTGGTCACTGTTGACGTGGTCGCCGGCGGCGTCGTCCTTGAAGGCTTCCACCAGGACGTATTCGTTGGGGTCGTCCAGGCTGCGGGACCAGTCGAACCACAGGTTGCCCGGTTCCTTCCGGGTGGCTTCGGTGAAGTCCGCCACGAGGTCCGGCCAGCGCTCCGACCATTCGGGCTTGACCTTGAACTTGACGACGATAAAGATCACTGGGATGTTCCTTCCGCGGCGAGAGTGCGTGCCCCTTCAATGTACCGGGAAGTAACGTAGCGCTGCGCCGCGCGGGTGACCAGGCCCCCGGCGGCGTAGAACCAGTTGGCCGGTTTGCTGAACGCCCGGATCCGCAGCCAGACCTCCCCGTGGCTGTTGATCTCCACTTCGAAGGATTCCTCGCCGCGGGCGGGATGGCCCGGCAAGGTCCCGTAGCCGAACCCGGCGGATTGGGGAACACCGTCAGGCGCCGGCTCATGGACCCAGACCACCTGGCAGGGGGCCGGCAGGCGGAAGGGCCCGACGCCGAATCCGCTCACCACGTGTGCGCCGGGGACCGCCTTCGGCGAATCGGCGCGGACGCGAAGCCCTGCCCGCCGCTGCAGCTCCCAGGCAAGGATCCCGTCCGCCACCCGCCGGTAGACGTCCAGCCCGCTGCCCAGGCGCGCCTCCTCCAGGACACGGTCGTATCCTTCGGGGGCACTGCCATGCTCCGTGCCTCCCACGCCCGGGTAGCCGAGCCTGCCCGCCGCCTTATCCGCCATTGCTGCCTGCCTTCCCGAGGCGTGCCCACCCCAGCTGTTCCTGCTGCTTCCGGCTCAAGCCTGACACCACAAGGTCATATGAGTCCTCCACCAGGTCCCGGACCATCCCGTCCGGCAGCGAGCCGTCAAGGCGGACACCGTTCCAATGGGTCTTGTTCATATGCCACGCGCCGGTAATCGCCGGGTGCACCGCCCGCAACTGCACCGCGAGCGCCGGTTCGCACTTCAGGTTCACGTAGAAGTCATGCTCGTCCATGGACGACAAGGCAAACAGCTTGGCCTCACGGCGGGTGCCGCCGGCAATGTGGGCCCGCACCTTGAAGACGGAGGTCTCCGGTCCAAACGGAAAATCCTCGTAGGCTCCCGGAAACGAAAGGCAGATTTTCCGCAGCGCGTTTGGGTCCATGAGGGAAGCCTATAAAGCGGGCCTGCGCGGTGCTAGTCTGCGAGGATGTCACGCGACCAGGGAGCCATACCTGTTCTGGATCTGAGTTCCGCACGGCAGCCCTACGGGTCATTCAGCCCCGAGTTCATTGAGCAGCTGCGGCATGCCACTCATGATGTCGGGTTCTTCCAAATTACGGGCTACGGCGGCCGGCCGGGGCAGGCAGAAGAGCTGCTGGACATTCTCCGGCGCTTCTTCAACCTGCCGCTTGGGGAGCGGATGAAGCTGGACAACCGGCTGTCTCCGCACTTCCGCGGCTACACCCGTATGGGCACCGAGGTGACCCAGGGCCGGGCAGACGCACGCGAGCAGATCGACTACTCCCCGGAGCGCGCACCGGTCAGGGACTATCCGGAAGACCAGGCCTACTGGCTGCTGCAGGGCCCCAACCTCTGGCCAGACGAAGCGTTCCCCGAACTCAAACCCGCCGCCATGGAGTGGGCGGAACTCATGTCCGAGGTTGGGATGGAGCTGCTGCGGGCCATCGCGGTTTCGCTGCAGCTGCAGCTGCCGGAAGACTACTTCGACGAGCCCTTCCGGGACACCCCGGCGTGGATGGGCAAGCTGGTTCACTACGTGGGCGGCGTGGTTGAGGCGGCCGGTGACCAGGGCGTCGGTTCCCATGCCGATTACGGGTTCGTGACCCTCCTGCTGCAGGACGACGTCGGCGGCCTTGAAGTGCTGCCGCCCGGAACCAGCCAGTGGCTCCCCGTGGAGCCGCTTCCCGGAGCGCTGGTAGTGAACCTCGGCGAGATGCTGGAAGTGGCCACCGAGGGATACCTCGCGGCTACCATCCACCGCGTCCAGGCGCCGCCGCCCGGCGTCGACCGCTACTCGGTCCCGTTCTTCTGGTCGCCCCGGCTCGACGCAGTCATCGAGCCCGTCCCGCTGGCACCTGAGCTGAAGGCAGCCGCCCGGGGCATCACCGACGATCCCGCCAACCCGCTCCTGGCGTCCTTCGGCCTGAACATGCTCAAGGGCCGCATGCGCGCGCATCCGGACGTCACCGAAAGGCACTACCCGCAGTTGATGGGCCGCCGGAGCTGATGAAGACCTAGAGGTTGTACTTCCAGGCAAGCTGGGCAGGGCAGGCGTTCATCACTACATCGAGCCCGGCCGCCTCGGCGCGTGCCGCTGCCGCCTCATCGATGACGCCCAGCTGAAGCCACACCGCTTTGGCACCCACGGCGATGGCCTGGTCAACCACGCTGCCCACTTTCTGCGAATTAACAAAGCAATCGACGACGTCGATGGGCTGCTTGTCCGCCGGGATGTCGGCCAGGGTGCGGTACCCGGCTTCGCCGTGGACAGGGTCGCCTGGAAGGTTGACGGGGATGATCTCCATGCCCAGCCTGTCGCGGATCATCAGCGACACGTCGTAGGCGGAGCGCCACTCATTGGTGGTGAGGCCGACGATTGCCCACCGGCCCTTGGTTCGCAGAAGGCGTTCAATAACGGCAGGATCGTTCGTGTGGCCCATGGGATCAGCCTACGCTCCACGCCAGGACTCGTGGAGTGCCGAATAAATGACCGACCATGAGGGACAGGAAGCGTTGTGAACGAATATTACGCGGCGAACGCGAGAGTTTGCTCTCGCGGATTCATTGGAGTGTAGTGGTCTTTGACCATCCCGAGCGGCCGAGAGACCTGGATCGATGACGCCGCAGCAACCCTGGTCGCCGGACGCTCCCCAACGCCCCGGCGATAGCAAGGACCGCAGCCGCGGGTACCCGGAACTGACCACTCCGGGAGGCTGCCTCCGTAGGGTGCTACTGCCAGGCCCGATGGAGTGATCCTATGACCGCAGTTTTGTCGCCCCTTCCTGCCGGGGCAGGCTCCGCCCACGCCCCTGCCCTTCCGGTGTCGTTCCGGGGCCTCCGCCGCACATTCGGCACCGGTTCCGCCGCGCATACCGTCCTGCGGGACGTCACCTTCGATGTGGCGGCCGGTGAGGTGCTCGCCATTCTGGGCCCCTCCGGCTGCGGAAAGTCCACCCTCCTGCGCGCAACAGCCGGCCTGGACTACCCAAGTGCCGGGTCCGTGGTCATTGAGGACACGCCCGTGCTCGGCATCGATCCGCGGTGCGCCTTCGCCTTCCAGGAACCCCGGCTGCTTCCCTGGCACACACTGCAGGCCAATGTCGCCATCGGGCTGCCTGCCGGGTCCAGTGCGAAAGAGGGCAAAGCCAAGGTGGCGCGGCTCCTGGAACTCGTGGGGCTCCAGGACTTCGCCAAGCACCGCCCCCGTGAGGTGTCCGGCGGCATGGCGCAGCGCGCGTCATTGGCAAGGGCCCTGGCCCGGAACCCCGGCGTCCTGCTGCTCGATGAGCCCTTCGGCGCCCTGGATGCCCTCACCCGCATCAAGATGCAGGACCTGCTCCTGGACATCCACCGGGCAGAGCCCACCACCGTCTTGCTGGTCACGCATGACGTGGACGAAGCCCTCCAGCTCGCAGACCGCATCATCGTCCTGGGTCCTGCGGCCGCGGGCCAGGGTGCCACCATCGTCAGGACCATCGAGGTGCCCGGCAGCCGGCCGCGCGAGCGCGCCTCCGCCGAACTCGCCCTCATGCGCAGTTCACTGCTGGAAACGCTCGGCGTCAACGGGCGCTAGGCGTCCCTTACACCTCCGGGACCGTCACCGGCCCCCGGGCGCCCCGCGCCGCCGTCGAAATTCACACCCCTGGCCGGCACCGGCCCGCCCCTGTTACACACCGTTCCATCCCCGCTTCCAAAGGAAACCCATGCCGCACGCATTGCCCATCACCCGCCGTTCAGTCCTTGGCGCAGCAGCCCTTGCCGCTTCCGCGGTCCTGGCACTCACCGGCTGCGTTGCAGGGGAAGGCTCCTCCGGCAGCGCGGCGGCGGCAGGCAGCAGTAAGGGGGGCACCCTCAACATCGACTTCGCCACGTACAACCCGCTGAGCCTGGTCATCAAGAAGCAGGGGTGGCTCGAGGCCAGCCTCAAGGACCAGGGCGTCACCGTGAACTGGGTCCAGTCCGCAGGGTCCAACAAAGCCAACGAAGCCCTGCGCTCCGGCGCCATCGACGTGGGCTCCACCGCCGGCTCCGCCGCGCTCCTGGCCCGGGCCAACGGGTCGGAAATCAAGACCATCGACATCTTCTCCCAGCCCGAGTGGGCAGCCCTGGTAGCCCCCGCGGGCTCGGACATCACCTCCGTGGCAGACCTCAAGGGCAAATCCGTGGCCGCCACCAAGGGCACCGACCCCTACTTCTTCCTGCTGCAGGCACTCGAACAGGCCGGGCTGAAGCCCGGCGACGTGACCGTCCAGAACCTGCAGCACGCCGACGGCCGCACCGCCCTGGAAAACGGCTCGGTCCAGGCCTGGTCCGGGCTGGACCCGATTATGGCAGGGGCTGAGCAGAAGGGCGCCAAGCTCTTCTACCGCAACCTGGACTTCAACACGTACGGCTTCCTGAACGCCACGGAATCATTCCTCAAAAACAAGCCCGAACTGGCCCAGGCCGTGGTGAATGCTTACGAAAAGGCCCGCGCCTGGACAGCTCAGAACCCGGACCAGACCGCCCAGATCCTGGCGGACGTCGCAGGGCTGGACCTGGCTGTGGCCAAGACCGTGGTGCTGGAGCGCAGCAACCTGAATGTCGACCCGGCGCCCGGAGAGGCGCAGCGCAAAGTATTGGAGAAGATCGGGCCCACCTTCGTGGAAACCGGTGACGTGAAGACGCAGAAGCAGATTGACGACGCCGTGGGCTCCCTTCTCGACGACTCGCTGGTGAAGAAGGCTGATCCGTCAGCCGTCAAGGCCTCCTGATGAGCTATCCAGGAGAGCAACAAACCACCGGCAGCAGTGTTGCGGACGGGCGTGCTGCAGCCGCCACCGCAACAACGGCAGACGCCGCCCAGACGGGTGCCGCTGCGGCATCCGCTCCGGCACCGGGATGGTCTCCCGCCGGAGTCCGTTCCAGGAACTGGGCGCGTCTGCCCCTTGGCCTGATTATCCCGGCTGCCCTGCTGGCGGCCTGGCAGGTGGCATCCTCCAGCGGGATGTTTACAGTGGTCCAGCTGCCCCCACCGGCCATGGTGCTGGCCGCTGCGGGCGAGCTCGTGGAACGCGGCGAGCTGGCAACCCACATCGCCATTTCCACCCAGCGGGTCCTGATCGGATTCCTGGTGGGAGCGGTCCTGGGCCTGGTCCTGGGCGCAACCGTCGGCCTGTCCAAACTCGCCGACGCCCTGCTGGCACCCACCATCGGCGCACTGCGCGCCGTGCCGTCACTGGCTTGGGTGCCGCTGCTGATCCTGTGGATGAAGATCGGCGAGGACTCCAAGGTCACGCTCATCATCATCGGCGCATTCTTCCCCGTGTTCACCACCGTGTCCCTGGCGCTGCGCCACGTGGACCGGAACCTGGTGGAAGCCGCCCGCGCGTTCGGGCTGAAGGGGGTGCGGCTGCTGACCACCGTGCAGCTGCCCGCCGTGGTTCCCGCGGTGTTCTCCGGGCTGCGCCTGGCGCTTGCCCAGGCGTGGCTGTTCCTGGTGGCGGCCGAACTGATCGCCTCCTCCATGGGCCTGGGCTTCCTGTTGATCGACTCGCAGAACAACGGCCGCACGGACCGGCTGCTCCTGGCCATTGTGATGCTGGCCGTGATTGGAAAAATTACCGACGCCCTGCTGGGCCTGGCCGAAAAATGGGCGGTGAAACGATGGGCTTGAGCACCACCGAAACCCTTGACCTGAACGCGGGGGTGCATCCGGACAACGTTGCCTTCTGGGAGCAGCAGGCGCTGCGCCTGGACTGGGAAACCCTCTGGCACACCGCGCACGGCTGGATCCCGGCGGACCCGGAAGCCGGCCGCGGCCCGGGCATTACGTGGTTCGAAGGCGGGAAGCTCAACGTGGCCGCCAACTGCGTTGACCGCCACGTTGCGGCCGGCCGGGGCGCCAAGGTGGCCCTCCACTTCGAGGGCGAGCCGGGCGACCGCAGGTCCATCACCTACGCCGAACTCCAGCGGGACGTGGCCAAGGCGGCCAACGCGCTGCTTGCCCTGGGCATCACCAAAGGCGACCGCGTGGTCATTTACCTCCCGGTCATCCCCGAAACGATCATCATCACGCTCGCCGTGGCACGCATCGGCGCCATCCACTCCCTGGTGTTCGGCGGGTTCTCCGCCGAGGCGCTGAAGTTCCGGGTGGAGGACACGGGCGCCAAGCTCCTGGTCACCACCGACGGCCAGTTCCGCCGCGGCGTGGCGGTGCCCGTGAAGGACAACGCGGACGCCGCCGTCGCCGGGGACAATGCCATCGAGCACGTCCTGGTGGTCAACCGCACCACCCCTGCCAATAACCTGGCTGCCGTCCCCATGACCGCAGGCCGCGACGTGTGGTGGCATGACGTCGTCGCGAATGCCTCAGACGTCCACGAGCCGGAGGCGTTTGACGCCGAGACGCCGCTGTTCATCATGTACACGTCCGGGACCACCGGGAAGCCCAAGGGGCTGGTGCATACCTCCGGCGGCTACCTGACGCAGGCCTCGTGGAGTTTCGAGCACCTGTTCAGCAACCCGGATCCGGCTCTGCGCGACCAGGACGTGCACTGGTGCACCGCGGACCTCGCCTGGGTTACGGCGCACACCTACGAGATCTACGGCCCGCTCTCCAACGGCGTGACCCAGGTGATCTTCGAGGGCACCCCCAACACCCCGCATCCGGGCCGGCACTTCGAAATCATTGAACGCTACGGCGTGACGCAGTACTACACGTCACCCACGCTGGTCCGTTCCCTCATGGGCTGGTTCCCGGACGGCGTTCCGGACACCTATGACCTGTCCTCCATCCGCCTGCTGGGGACCGTGGGGGAAGCGGTCAACCCGGAAGCCTGGCGCTGGCTGCGGGAGAACGTGGGCGCCGGAACCGCACCCGTGGTGGACACGTGGTGGCAGTCCGAGACCGGGGCAACCATCCTGTCCCCCGCGCCCACGGACACCAGCTTCAAACCCGGTTGTGCCGCGCGCCCGCTGCCGGGAGTCAGCACCAGGATCGTGGACGACGGCGGCAAGACCGTTGCGCCGGGCGTCCAGGGATACATCGTGGTTGATTCCCCCGGGCCCGCCATCGCGCGCACCGTCTGGGGCAACCCGCGCCGCTACTTCGATCCGTACTGGAGCAAGTACGCAGACCAGGGCTGGTTCCTGGCCGGCGACGGCGCGAAATACGATGCCGACGGCGACATCTGGATCCTGGGCCGTGTGGACGACACGCTCAACGTGTCCGGCCACCTGCTCTCCACCATTGAGATCGAATCCGCCCTGGTGTCCCACCCGGCCGTGGTGGAGGCCGGAGTCTGCCCGGTGGCGGACCCGAAGACCGGACACGCGGTGGTCGCGTTTGTGGTGCTGAAGGCTGGCATCACCGGCGATGTGGCCCACGAGCTCCGGAACCACGTGGCCAGGGAGATCGGCCCCATCGCCAAGCCGCGCGACGTCGTCGTGGTCCCTGATGTTCCCAAGACGCGCAGCGGCAAGATCATGCGCCGGCTGCTCACCCAACTGTCCGAAGGTACCGCGCTGGGCGATACCACCTCACTCCAGAACGAGCCGGCGATCGCCGGAATCCAGCACGTCCTGCACCAGCGGACCCTAGCAAAGGAAAATTCATGACCGAGATCAGCAACGTCGCCCGACTCTCTGAACCCCTCAAGTTCGCGTACTGGGTGCCCAACGTCTCCGGCGGCCTGGTGGTATCCACCATCGAACAGCGCACCGGCTGGGACTTCGACTACAACAAGAAGCTCGCCCGGATCGCCGAGGACTCGGGCTTCGAGTACGCCCTGACCCAGACCCGCTACGCCGCATCCTACGGCGCGGACAAGCAGCACGAGGCAACCTCCTTCAGCCTTGCCCTGCTGGCGGCCACCGAGCGTCTCAAGGTGATCTCCGCGGTCCACCCCGGCATGTGGCACCCCGGCGTGCTGGCGAAGTACATCATCACCGCGGACCACATCTCCAACGGCCGCGCCGCCGTGAACATCGTCTCCGGCTGGCTGAAGAGCGAGTTCACCAACTTCGGCCTCGAGTGGCTGGAGCACGACGAGCGCTACGTCCGCACCGAGGAATTCATCAACGTCCTGCGGGGCCTGTGGACCGAAAAGGAGTACACCCAGTCCGGCAAGTACTACAACATCACCGACTTCACGCTTAACCCCGCCCCGGTTGAGGTACCCGGCCGCGCCCACCCGGAGATCTTCTTCGGCGGCAACTCCACGGCGGCCCAGGCCACCGCGGGCCGGGTGGCCGACTGGTATTTCTCCAACGGCAAGGACCTTGAGGGTTTCAAGGACAACATCGCAGGCGTGGTGGCCGCCGCCGGCGAAACCAGCCGCGGCACCGAGGGACGGCTGGCAGCGCCGAAGTTTGGCCTGAACGGCTTCGTCATTGCCCGCGATTCGGAGAAGGAGGCGCGGGACACCCTGCGCGAGATTGTCGAGAAGGCGCACAAGCCTGCTGTCCAGGGCTTCCGGGACGCCGTGCAGGAAGCCGGGCCCTCCACCAAGGACGGCAAGGGCATGTGGGCGGACTCCACGTTTGAGGACCTGGTGCAGTACAACGACGGCTTCAAGACCCAGCTGATCGGCACCCCGGAGCAGATCGCCGAGCGGATCGTCGAGTACAAGAAGATCGGCGTCAACCTGTTCCTCACCGGATACCTGCACTTCCAGGAGGAGGTGGCGGCCTTCGGACAGGACATCCTGCCGATCGTGCGCGAACTGGAGGCGGACCTGGCCCGCAGGAACGGCACCGAACTGGACCTTTCCTCCACTCCCGTTGCGCAGGCGGTGGCTGTCTGATGGCTGACCGCACTTTCGGTTTCCGGACCCGCGCCCTGCACGCCGGCGGCACTCCCGACGCCGAACACGGCGCCCGCGCCGTCCCCATTTACCAGACCACGTCCTTTGTCTTCAAAGACACTGACGACGCCGCCAACCTGTTTGCCCTGCAGAAGTACGGCAACATCTACTCCCGCATCGGCAACCCCACTGTCGCGGCGTTCGAGGAGCGCATCGCATCCCTTGAGGGCGGCATCGGAGCGGTGGCAACCTCGTCGGGCATGGCTGCCGAGTTCATCACTTTCGCGGCACTGACCCAGGCGGGAGACCACATCGTGGCAGCCTCCCAGCTGTACGGCGGCACGGTGACCCAGCTGGACGTGACCCTGCGCCGCTTTGGCGTGGACACCACGTTCGTCCCCGGCACCGACCCCGCTGACTATGCCGCGGCGGTCCGGGAGAACACCAAGGCGATCTTCGTGGAGGTGGTGGCCAACCCGTCGTCGGAGGTCCAGGACCTGGCGGGGCTGGCGAAGGTGGCGCACGACGCCGGGATCCCCCTGGTGGTGGACGCCACCTTGAGCACGCCGTACCTCGTGCGCCCCATTGAGCACGGCGCCGACATCGTGATCCACTCCGCCACGAAATTCCTGGGCGGCCATGGCACCACCCTGGGCGGTGTGGTGGTGGAAAGCGGCCGGTTCAACTGGGGCAACGGCAAGTTCCCCACCATGACCGAGCCGGTGGCTTCCTACGGCAACGTCTCCTGGTGGGGCAACTTCGGCGAGTACGGCTTCCTGACCAAGCTCCGCAGCGAGCAGCTGCGTGACATTGGCCCGGCACTGTCCCCGCAGTCGGCGTTCCAGCTCCTCCAGGGTGTGGAAACGCTGCCCCAGCGGCTTGACGAGCACCTGAAGAACGCGCAGGCCGTGGCCGAATGGCTGGGGAATGACGACCGGGTGGCGTACGTGAACTACTCCGGGCTGCCCTCACACCCGCACTTCGAGCGGGCACGGAAGTACCTGCCGCTGGGCCCGGGATCGGTCTTCTCCTTCGGGGTGAAGGGCGGACGGGCCGCGGGCCGGAAGTTCATTGAGTCGCTGCAGCTGGCCTCGCACCTGGCCAACGTGGGTGACTCGCGGACCCTGGTGATCCACCCGGGCTCCACCACGCACCAGCAGCTGAGCCCTGCCCAGCTCGAATCGGCTGGCGTGCCCGAGGATCTGGTCCGCATCTCGGTAGGCCTCGAGGACATCGAGGACATCCTGTGGGACCTGGACCAGGCACTCACCGAGGCGTCCCAGGCGGCCGCGGGAGCCGAAGCCGTTATTGAAGAACCTGCAGACGCCTGCACGATCGGAGCAAACGCATGAGCACCGCGGAACGTACCTGGTCCGGTCCGTCAGCACCGGAGCGGCTGGCCCTGCTCCGGCAGGCGAAATCCATTGCCATTGTGGGGGCCTCGGACAAGCCGTCGCGGGCCAGTTACTTTGTGGCCACCTACCTGCTGTCCTCCACCCGCTACAAGGTGTACTTCGTCAACCCAGTGGTCAAGGAGATCCTGGGCCAGCCCACCTATCCGTCCCTGGCCGACTTGCCGGAAAGCCCGGACATTGTTGACGTGTTCCGCAAGCACGACGACCTTCCGGGCGTCCTTGACGAGGCTGTAGCCGCCGGCGCCAAGACGCTCTGGCTGCAGCTGGGATCCTGGCACGAAGGCGTCGCTGCGGGGGCGGAGGCCGCCGGGCTCAACGTGGTGATGGACCGCTGCGTGAAGATCGAGCACGCGCGCTTCCACGGCGGACTCCACCTGGCTGGTTTCGATACCGGCGTGATTTCCTCCAAGCGCCAGGTCATGGCCTGACCGGCGCCTTGATAAGGCAACAGCGGGTCCGTCCACCGGGCCCGCTGTTGCCGTATGCCGGCTATCTCGCCGGAGCCGTGGGCTTTGGGCCGCTTCCCTGGCCAGTTCCCTGCGACGGGCCCTGGACAGGTGCAGGCACCGCACCGGCCGCAGTGCCTGCAGCCTTCTGTGCCGCCCCTGCCGCATCCGCGGCTGCCGGCAGAGTGTCCGATGCCGGCAGCCCAGCCTTCGCCGTACCGGCTGCCCCGGACCCTGCCGGTGTTCCCTCCGCCCCGGCTCCGACGTCCTCTTTGCCGTTGCCGACCCGTCCGCCCTGCGATGCAGCCCCGGCCGCGGGCGTGCACTTCCCCGCATCATTAGCGGGATCGTGTTTGACCGGACCGGCACACGCCGGGACACCGGTGTGCCCATGTCCTGTGTGGCGGGATGAGCCGGCCGGATCCGGCAGGAGGCGGGAAGCAAGGTATGCGGCATCAGTGGACCCACCGGGCGCGGAAGGTGAGCCGGCAGCGGTAAGTTCTCCGTCGGAGGCCACCTTGGGGGCGCGGTAGCCGTGGCCGGCGGCCGACGGTTCGCCGGCCGGTCCGCTCCAGGGCGCCCAATCTTCCATCAGGTGCTCCACGGCGCTGCTTCCGGAAGGGGTGGAACTGGCGGCTACTCCGCCGACACCCAGCCCCATCCCGGCCACCAGGACCAGGCCCAGCGCGGTGGGTCGGTGCCGCCGGCGGCGGCGCGCCAGCTCATCAGCCGGCTGTTCACCGCGTTTTTCCTCAAGCTGTTCAGTTGTGTGGTCACCAGGCTGTCCGGTCGGAACAGTGTCCTCCACAGGTGACGGCACGCCTGCCGTGAGCAGCGCGGCAAGCTCGCCGGTGGGCGCCGGTGCGGGCAGGGATGCCAGGGCGCCGAGCGAGAACAGGGCGCCACGAAGTTCCGCGTCCTGGGCGGAGCCGGCGTCCTGGAGCATGTCATCAACAAGGCGGGCGAGGTTATCCGAGGCGGATGTCATGGCGCGAGATACTCCTTCACTGCGGCGAGTTCCCGGAGTTTCAGCAACGCGCGCCGCTGAAGCTGTTTCACCGAACCGGCGCTCTTTTCCATGGTCTCCGCCGTCTGTTCAACCGTGAGGCCTCCCACCAGCCGCAGTGACAGCACTTCCCGCTGGTCCTGCGGCAGCCCGTCCAGCAGCTTGAGGACTTCCCGGGGCGAGATGCGCTGCAGGGCTTCCTTCTCCGCCGAGGTGTCTTCGCGCCGGTCGAGCCCGGCCTCGAACGGAAGCTTCACGGGGCTGCGGCTTTGGCGGCGGTGGTCGTCCACCATGCGTGCGTGAGCGACGGAGAAAATGAAGGTCCGCAGTCCGGCCTCACCGCCGTGCACGGTATCGAGCCGGGGCAGCACGGAAAGGAACACTTCCTGCATGGCGGCCTCCGGATCCTCGACTCCCCGGGCCGTGAGATAGCCCAGAACCTGTGATGCGTATGTCTTGTAGACGAGGCTGAAGGCAGCAGCCCCGGAAACCGGCTGGTCCCGGGCCTTATCTGTCTGGGCATCGGTCACTGACGTGGTGCTTTCCGTCAAGGAGGGTGGTGGCAAGGCAAGCGCTCAGTACATCCGGAACGCTGCTCCCACTTTACCCTCCAGTAACCGCTCAGCCGGAAGCGCCACGGAGCCCCGGGGACGGGACAGTGGCGGGCCAGGCCTGTGCAGCCGCCCATGCGGAAAGACAAAAGGGCCGGCCTGGAACGTGATGGGGGACAGGTTCCAGACCGGCACTTCATAGGGGTAATCGCTCCGGTCCCCCGGAGGGTTACGCGTTTTCAAAAAAACTTTCAAAGGACCGTTTCCCGCCTTTCAGCGGGTGGCTGCCCGTGTCCACCGGGGCGCCGTGGCATACCGGCGCGGCGCCTTTGCCAGCGCGAAAGCGTGCAGCGTGGAGGGCGTGCGCTCCTCGCTGCAAACGGGAACGACGGCGCTGGGCAGCTCCACCGGAAGAGCGGCGGCAGCCACAGCCGGTACAGCCACGGGACGGGACACAGTCCCGGCGGGGCAAAGGTCGGTGACCAGGCCGGTCCCGGCACATTCGCGCACCGCGGCGATCCCGGCCACCACCGCGGCCTTGTCCTCGAACGGGCCGGAGACGGCGATTACGGCCCCGTCCGGAGCCAGGAGCCTGAACCGGAAGAACGAGTCAGCGTCGATGAATGCTTCGAATTTTCCGGCCATGACGATCCTTCCTTGGGCACCAGGGGGTACTAACGAGTCTCACCGGTGCGGTTGCAGCCACACAAGACCGTGCGCGTTAAGCCTGTGTAAATTGCTTTCCACCCCGCGGGCACGGCCCGTGACGCACAAACGGCAGGCCACCTGCTGAGGTGGCCTGCCGCCGTCGTAATCCCCACCCGTTCCCTGGCCTCGCAAGGCCACGCTGGCTCCCCGCCCTCGCAAGCTCGGGCATGGGCCCAGGCGTGGGCTCACCTTTTAGTCGTTGATGAGGTCGTTCACCACGATGGTCTGGTCCCGGTCGGGGCCCACGCCGATGGCGGAGAAGCGCGTTCCGGAGAGCTTCTCCAGTGCCAGCACGTAGTTGCGGGCGTTCTCCGGAAGGTCCGCCAGCGTGCGGGCGCCGGTGATGTCCTCGGTCCAGCCGTCGAAGTACTCGAAGATGGGCTTGGCGTGGTGGAACTCTGTCTGCGTCATGGGCATTTCATCGTGCCGGACACCGTCCACGTCGTAGGCAACGCAGACCGGGATCTGCTCGATGCCGGTGAGGACGTCCAGTTTGGTGACGAAGTAGTCCGTGAAGCCGTTCACGCGGGAAGCGTGGCGGGCCAGCACGGCGTCGTACCAGCCGCAGCGGCGCGGCCGGCCGGTGTTGACGCCGAATTCCCCGCCCGTCTTCTGCAGGTACATGCCCATCTCGTCGAAGAGCTCGGTGGGGAACGGGCCGGCACCAACGCGGGTGGTGTAGGCCTTGATGATGCCAATGGAGCGGGAAATGCGGGTGGGTCCAATGCCGGAGCCCACGGACGCGCCGCCGGCAGTGGGGTTGGAGGAGGTCACGAACGGGTAGGTCCCGTGGTCCACGTCCAGGAACGTTGCCTGGCCGCCTTCCATCAGCACCACCTTGCCCTCGTCCAGGGCGGTGTTCAGGACCAGGGTGCTGTCGATCACCAGCGGGCGGAGCCGCTCGGCGAAGGACAGGAAGTACTCCACGATCTCGTCCACCACAACGCTGCGGCGGTTGTAGACCTTGACCAGGAGTTCGTTCTTCTGGCGCAGCGAGCCTTCCACCTTCTGGCGGAGGATGGATTCGTCAAAGACGTCCTGGACGCGGATGCCCAGGCGGGCCACCTTGTCCATGTAGGCAGGGCCAATGCCGCGGCCGGTGGTGCCGATGGCGCGGCTGCCCAGGAAGCGTTCGGTTACCTTGTCCAGTACCTGGTGGTACGGGGCCACCAGGTGGGCGTTGGCGGAGACCCGCAGTTTCGAGGTGTCGGCGCCGCGGGCCTGGAGCCCGTCGATTTCCTGGAAGAGGGCCTCGAGGTTCACCACGCAGCCATTGCCGATGATGGGAACAGCGTTGGGGCTGAGAATGCCTGCCGGCAGCAGTTTGAGTTCGTACTTTTCACCGCCTACGACGACGGTGTGCCCGGCGTTGTTGCCGCCGTTGGGCTTGACGACGTAGTCAACACGGCCGCCCAACAGGTCGGTGGCCTTGCCTTTTCCTTCGTCGCCCCACTGGGCTCCTACGATCACAATTGCTGGCATGGGATCCTCCCCCATTCGTTCGGGCTGCCCGCGTCCGGCCACCAGGTGGCAGGCCCGTGCAGCGCCGTTCATGAGAATGCCCCGAACATACCGGCCTTCGCCAGCCGCAGCACGGCGCAGCGAAGCAAGAGTTCCGGGGCTCTTACCACCCAAGTTTAGCCGATAGGGCACTTTGTCCACTGTTGTGGCCCGCCACGGCCCTTCCTGCAAAAGGACCGCGGCGGCGCCGGGCCGGTTACTCGTCCTCGGCCTCCCCGGCGGGCCGGGACGTCTGTTCGGCGAGGGTGTTCCAGAAGGAGGTGTCGGCGTCGGCAATGGACCCATCCGCAATGGCTGCGGCCGTGGAGGTCAGCGTGGTGACTGTCTGCTTGATCAGGTAGCCGTTGCTGCGCTGCCCCAGCGCATAGCCGTCCAGATAGTGGTCCGACATGCCGCGCATCTCGAAGAGCAGGGTGGCGATGCCGTACTCCACGGAGATGCCGTTGCGGCTGATGGTCTCGGCGCTGCCGCCCTGGTACTTGCCCAGGTGGCCCCATCCGGTGGAGTCGACATTGTTGAAGACCACAGCTCCGAGCTGCTTGGACTTTTCGACCACGGCGGGGTCGGCGTTGGGTGTGGTGGGGTACAGGATGGAACCGGACACCAGCTTGCCGTCACACTCGGCCCGCGTGCCCTGGTGGTGCAGGTCGATCATGTAGTCGATCCGGTACTTGCGCATGACGTTGTTGTGCAGCGCCTGGGTCTCCGGCTGGATCTTGGCAACGTGGTCGCGGTTCAGGTCCACGCCCTCGGCGTTGTAGCGGGTGAGGTGGCGGTCCCCCTTGGCGAGATAGTTATCCAGGGAAAAGTTCACGTCGCCCATGGCACCGTCCGCGTTGAGCATGGGAACCACCAGGATGTTCACACCGTCCAGGATGCCCGCCGATTTGCCCGTCCCGAGGTGCTTAATGAACTCCATGGCGCCCTCGGTGGTGAGCTGTTCATTGCCGTGCTGCTGGGTCAGGTACAGGATGGTGGGCTTGGCCGGGTCCGAGATGTACTTCACCAAGTGGATGTCGCGGCCCTTTACGGTCTACCCGATGACCTCCAGCTCCATGGCCGGCTGGCGGGCGTCCTGGTCCTTCAGGAAGGAGACCATCTGCTCGTAGGTGGCGAGCTTTGACGTGGTGATCTGGCCGTTGCCGTCGTAGTTGGGACCTTCGCCCACCGCGTGTGCCAGGGGGGCCGGTCCCGCCACGACGGCGAGCGCCAGTGCGCCGGTGGCGGCAATGGTCCTGAAAGTTGCCAGGGATTTCATCACAGTGCGTTACCTCTTTCGAGTGCATTGGGTGCCACCAGCCAGCTCCGTCGCGGCGGCAGCATGTGACCTCAGCCAACCAAGCTTAACGAAACCTGTCAATAACCTGAACAAATGCTGTAAGTATGCCCGGGGCTTAGAAGCCATCATGAGGCGGCCGCCGCGACATAAAGCGGCGCAGACTTGCCCGAAGGCGGGAATGTCGATTTATGTGAGAGTGAACCATCCGGAGCGGCCGAGAGACCTGGCTCGATGACGCCGCAGCAACCACGGTCCAGCAGGATTCCTGCCGGCCGAAGGTGCTACTGCCAGGACCGATGGAAAGGAAGATTCCAGCATGTCCCTGAACACCGACCATATCCGCGTCACCCACGCGGGATCGTTGCCCCGCACCCCCGACCTCATCGCAGCCAACGCTGCCAAGGAAACTGACGGCGTCACCCCGGAATTTTTGGAACTCCTTGAGTCCTCCGTGGTGGAGGTGGTCCAGCGCCAGAAGGACCTCGGCATCGACATCCCCAACGACGGCGAATACGGGCACACGATGTCCAGCTCCGTGGATTACGGCGCCTGGTGGAACTACTCCTTCGCGCGGCTGGGTGGCCTGGAGCCAACCAATGTGGACCGCTGGGCCGATGCGCAGGTGCGCCGCTCGTCCCCCGGCAACGTAGTCCTGACCTCCTTCCCCGACCGGCGGGACAGGCAGGCGTTCAACGAGGCCTACAACGATCCCTCCTCGGGCATCCTGGCCCACCGCAAGAGCGTCACCCAGCCCAAGATCGCCGGGCCCCTGACCTATACGGGCCAGGACCTGGTGGCATCGGACATCAGGAACCTGAAAACCGGCCTCGCCGCCGCAGGGCTCTCGGACGGCTTCATAGCGTCCCTCTCCCCCGGATCGTGCGCCCGCGTGGCCAACGAGTATTACACATCGGATGAGGAACTGGTCTACGCCTGCGCCGATGCCATGCGGGAAGAGTACAAGGCGATCATCGACGCCGGCCTCACCGTGCAGCTCGACGATCCGTCCCTGGCCGAAAGCTGGGACCAGATCAATCCCGAACCGTCCCTGGAGGACTACCTGAAGTTCATCCAGCTGCGCGTCGAGGCCACCAACTGGGCGCTGCGGGACCTGCCGCAGGAACAGATCCGGCTGCACGTCTGCTGGGGTTCCTGGCACGGCCCGCACACCACGGACATCCCCTTCGCCGACATCATCGGCTCGGTACTGCAGGTCAACGCGGGCGCGTACTCCTTCGAGGCGGCCAACGTCCGCCACGAACACGAATGGCGGGTATGGGAAGACACCAAGCTCCCCGAGGGCAAGGTGATCATTCCGGGCGTCGTGTCGCATGCCACCAACGTGGTGGAGCACCCTGACCTGGTGGCAGACCGAATTGTCCGCTTTGCCGAGGTCGTGGGCCGCGACAACGTCATCGCCTCCACCGACTGCGGCCTGGGCGGGCGCGTCCACCCCCAGATCGCGTTCGCCAAACTGGAGGCCCTGGGCGAGGGCGCCCGCCGCGCCACAGCGCGCCTCTGGTAAGCCTGCTTCCCTACCGCTGCGCCGGCTGTGCCTTCCATCACCGGAAGGGACGGCCGGCGTTTCGTTTCCTCGGGCTTGGTAAACTGGCAAAGGCCGACCAGGAATCGGCCCACCCCAACTAACCGCCGTTGATGATCCGCGCCGCCGTGCGCCCGTTTTCACCGGTGGAAGCAATATCAATCCCCGCAGGAGAACCAGCACTTCATGACAGCCCTGGCACCCGAAACATTCCACGAACAGCTCATGAGCCGCCGCTACGAACCCAGCGTTGCCGCCGTCAACGAACTGTGCGATTCCCTGCAGGAGGCCAAGCCCGGAACCGTGGTGCCCTACGTGGACCCCATGCACGATGTGGAGGAAACCCGCATCATCAGCCTGTACTCCAACATCGGTGAGATGGATCCGTCCGGGTTCATCACGGCTGGAGACCAGGATGCCGCTACCCGCATGCTGGGGATCCAGTGGAAGCTGGGCCTGCGCCCCGAGTTCGTCATGCCGTGGAACGTCCACCCCTGGCACGTTCCAGGCGAAGTCAACGGCAAGTTCACTCCGGACCAGATCCAGTCAGGCCTGAAGCCCCTGCTGAAGTTCCTGGCCCTGGTCCCCCGCGCCTCGGTGATCGTGGCGCACGGCACTGAAGCCAACCGCCTGGCCAACCTCCTGCTGAAGACCGAAGTGCCCCTCCTGTGGCGCCGCGGCCTGAAGACCTACAAGGTCCGCTCCCTGAGCGGCCGCGCTTTCGCCGGTTCCCCGGCGCGCCAGGAGGAATACCTGGAGGACATGCGCGCGGCGTACGCCGATGCCATGGCGCGCACGGGTATCGCCAAAGCTTAAGCAAGGACTTTAACGCCCGACGGCGGGTGGCCACCTTTCAGGAAAGGTGACCACCCGCCGTCGTCGTAGGGAGGCGGTGGGGACCCTATTTGGCCTCGATGGCTGCCTTCGCCGTGGGATCGGAATCGTTGAGGAACTTCTCGATCCGCTCCGGCTCGTCGGCCTCGCCGATGGCTGACGAGGCCCTGCCCAGGGAGTAGAGGGCCCGCAGGAACCCGCGGTTTGGCTCGTGCTCCCACGGGATCGGGCCCACGCCGCGCCAGCCGTTGCGGCGCAGCGAGTCCAGTCCGCGGTGGTAGCCCACGCGGGCGTAGGCGTAGGAGTCGATGGTGCGGCCCTCGATCCACGCTTCCTCGGCCAGGATGGCCCAGAGCAGCGAGGACGTGGGGTGCTTTTCCACCAGGTCCAGGGCCTCGTGGCCGGCCTCCAGCTGCCCGTACACCTCGGTTTCGGCAGGCAGGAGCGTGGGCTCCGGACCCATCAGGTTCCTGCGGAACTCGTCCGACATCTAGAAGGTCTTTCCGGCCGAACCGAGCTGCTTGGTGGCTTCCACCACGCGGGCTGCGAGGCCGGCTTCGGCGGAGGCGCCCCAGACGCGGGGGTCGTAGGTCTTCTTGTTGCCCACTTCGCCGTCCACCTTCAGGACGCCGTCGTAGTTCTTGAACATGTGGTCCGCCACCGGACGCGTGTAGGCGTACTGGGTGTCGGTGTCGATGTTCATCTTGATCACGCCGTAGGAGACGGCGTCCGCGATTTCCTGGTCGGAGGAGCCGGAGCCGCCGTGGAACACCAGGTCGAACGGGTTGTCCTTGCCGATCTTGGCGCCCACCTGTGCCTGGATGTCCTTGAGGATCTCCGGGCGGAGCTTGACGCCGCCGGGCTTGTAGACGCCGTGGACGTTGCCGAAGGTCAGGGCGGTGATGTAGCGGCCGTTTTCACCGGCGCCGAGGGCGTCGATGGTGGCCAGCGCGTCCTCCACCGTGGTGTAGAGCTTGTCGTTGATGGCGTTCTCAACGCCATCTTCCTCACCGCCGACGGTGCCGATCTCCACCTCGAGGATCATCTTGGCGGCAGCGGTGCGCTGCAGCAGATCGCGGGCGATGCGCAGGTTCTCCTGCAGGGTCTCGGCGGAGCCGTCCCACATGTGCGAGTTGAACAGCGGGTTGCGGCCGGCCTTGACCTCAGCTTCGGAGGCAGCCAGCAGGGGCAGGACAAAGCCGTCCAGCTTGTCCTTGGGGCAGTGGTCCGTGTGCAGGGCGATGTTCACGCCGTAGTTCTTGGCAACTTCGCGGGCAAAGGCCGCGAAGCCCAGGGAACCGGCAACCATGTCCTTGGTGGAGGCGCCGGACCAGTAGGCTGCGCCGCCGGTGGAAACCTGCACGATGCCGTCGGACTCCGCCTCAGCGAAACCGCGGAGGGCTGCGTTCAGCGTCTGCGAGGACGTGACGTTCACGGCCGGGAACGCGAAGCCGCCCGCCTTCGCACGGTCGATCATCTCGGAGTAGATCTCTGGGGTTGCAATGGGCATGCTGGCTCCTCTGCTGAGTTTCGTCTGTGGGTGGAAGACCCTCAAGTAGACCGCTTACGGCTTGGCACCATCCTAGCCATTCCCGGGCTTGGACAGTGTTTCGGGTCACCGCTCAGTAACACTCAGACGTGCTGGTTGAAGACGTGCCGGCGGATCCAGGCGTGCATCGCGATGGCGGCGGCGGAGGCGGCGTTGATGGACCGGGTGGAGCCGAATTGCTCGATGGACAGGGTGGCGACGGCGGCCTGGTGGACTTCCGGGGTCAGGCCCGGCCCCTCCTGCCCGAAAACCAGCACGCAGTCGCGTGGCAGCTCGTACGTCTCCAGGGGCACCGAGTCCGGGAAGATGTCGATCCCGATAATCGCCAGCCCCTCCCCCTGCGCCCACTGGACGAAGTCCTCAACGGTGGGGTGGTGGCGGACGTGCTGGTAGCGGTCGGTGACCATGGCTCCGCGGCGGTTCCACCGGCGTCGTCCGATGATGTGCACCTCTTTGGCGAGGAAGGCGTTGGCGGTGCGCACCACGGTGCCGATGTTCAGGTCGTGCTGCCAGTTTTCGATGGCCACGTGGAAGTTGTGCCGCCGCGAATCCAGCTCTGCCACGATCGCCTCGTGTTTCCAGTAGCGGTATTTGTCCAGGACGTTGCGCCGGTCGCCGTCGGCCAGCAGGTCCGGGTCCCAGTGGTCGCCTTCGGGCAGTTCCCCTTCCCAAGGCCCGACGCCGACCTCTGCCTTTGCGGGTTCGGCCTCCCCGTGCTGGTGGTCGGGTTCGTCTGTCATGCCGGGCGTTTGGTTCACCCTTCAACACTAGACTGGACTCTTCGGGCAACCATCACAGGCGGAGGCAGGCATGGCAGAAGAGGACAAGGTCACGGGGTCACCGGCGGTATACCGCAGCGGCCAGGAGATTGAGTGCTGGCTGACGGACATGGACGGCGTCCTGGTCCACGAGAACCAGCCCATCCCCGGCGCGGCGGAACTGATCCAGCGGTGGGTGGACACGTCCAAGCGCTTCCTGGTGCTGACCAACAACTCCATCTTCACCCCGCGCGACCTCGCCGCCCGCCTGCGTTCCTCGGGCCTGGAGATTCCGGAGGAGAACATCTGGACCTCGGCGCTGGCCACGGCCCAGTTCCTGAAGGACCAGGTGAGTGGCTCGGAGTCCGGAAACCGCGCCTATACCATCGGCGAGGCAGGGCTTACGACGGCGCTGCACGAGGCAGGCTTCATCCTCACCGACCAGAACCCGGACTTCGTGGTGCTCGGCGAGACGCGCACCTACTCGTTCGAGGCAATCACCACGGCCATCCGCCTGATCCTCGCCGGTGCCCGGTTCATCGCCACCAACCCGGACGCCACCGGCCCCTCCAAGGACGGCCCCATGCCCGCCACCGGCGCCATCGCGGCCCTGATTACCAAGGCCACCGGCCGTGAACCGTACATTGTGGGCAAGCCCAACCCCATGATGTTCCGTTCGGCGATGAACCAGATCGACGCACACTCCGAGACCACCGCCATGATCGGCGACCGGATGGACACTGACATCATTGCCGGCATGGAGGCAGGCCTGCACACGGTCCTGGTCCTCAGCGGCATCACGCACAGGGACGACATCGCAGCGTACCCGTTCCGGCCCAACCAGGTGATGAACTCGGTGGCGGACCTGAAGAACCAGATCTAGAAGATGCTGACCCGGGTACCGCCCCGGGGCAGGGGGAAGTACTCGTCCAGCAGCTCGGCGACCAGGGGCCGGTAGATCTGCGGATTCCAGCCGGGGCTGGCGTGGGCGGGCGCCGCTCCTGTGGTCTGCAGGTTGCTTGAGACCATGTTGTCCTTGAAGACGACGGCCCAGGTTTCGGCCGCGGTCTCGTAGTCCACAGTCCCGTCTTTTGGGTTGCCGATGTAGGCCATCTTGGCTGTGCCGAGCTTCCCGGCGAACTGGCTTCCCTCGAAGTGGTAGATGTAGGCGGACTCCGTCTGGACCAAGACGTTCGATGGAGCAATCGGGGACAGCTGCTGCAGCGTCTGGTCCAGAATCTGGCGCCAGCTCCGTTCGTCCTTGTGGATGATCCGCTCCCCCAGCTCGTACCCGCCGCGCAGCGTGGAGGGGAACCTGACGCCGCTTTCGTAGAGGAACACCACGCCGTCGAACCAGCTCTGGTCCAGGACGTCGTGGGCGCTGTAGGGGCTGGAGTCCAGAAGGATGAACTGCACCTGGATGCCCTGCAGGGCCAGGAGCCGGGCGGCTACCTGGGTGGCCAGCATGCCGCCGAAACTGTGCCCGTAGAAGAAGAGTTTGGTGATCTTTTCAGCGGCGACGTAGTCGGCGATCGCATTGACCACCTCGGTGATGTTCAAGCCCAGGTTGGAATATCCGACGGCGGCGAGCCGGGCGCGCTTGTTCAGCGCCCCACGCATGGTGTTGAGGATCCACTGTGCCTCTTCCCAGCTGGTTTTGTACCCGGGGAAGAGGAACCAGCTGGCGTCCGGGTAGTAGGCGTCGGCGAAGTCATCCGCGACGGCCAGGATCCTGGTGGTCCGGCGCTGTGACTGCACTTCACGGGTCATCAACATGTCCGCAGCCAGCAGTCCGGAAGCCCCGGCAGCGGCCAGGAAGGTGCGGCGCGAGAAGCGTTTTAAGGCAGCCGCTTCCGCCAGCAGCCGGGCATCGGACACCCCCCGCCGGCTCTGCGGACTGACCTCCCCCTCATACGGCACAGTCCTACCGTAAGCCCAGCCAAACGTGCCGCCGCAATGTGCGGGTGTAACCGTTCGGTGACGCGGGGGTCAGCTGGCGGCCTGACCTTCCGTGGCCGGGAAGGGTGCCTGCGGTTCCTGCTGGCGGCGATGGATTTCCAGGCCGATGTCGTTGTAGCGGCCCAGCAGGTCCGCGCTGTCCTGGGCTTGCGAATCGTCCAGCAAGGCGAACAGGGCATCACTGGCCGCAAACAGCTCTTCGTTCGAATACTCCGTGAGTGGCCGGCCGTAGAACTCTTCGATCCACATGACGGGCAGGTGCGGGTACTCCCCAGCAAACCGGCCGCCGGGGAAAAGCTCCCTGACGTCGTCGTCCATGAGGAGCGGTTGGCGGCTGGAAGCGTCCGCTGTTGCCCAGTCGTGTGCAGCGGGCGCGAGCTGAAGGGACACTCCGGCGGACGGAACGCCCGGCAATGAGTTGGCGTCCAGCGCGTTCAGGTCATTCCGCAGTCCGGCCAGCGCGGCTGACTCAACGAGGCCGGCCTGCGAAAGATCCACGCAGATACGGGAGCGGATGCCCATTCTGCGGACACGGCGGATGATGTGGACCAGTTCACCACGGGAGTCGCGGTGAAGGGCCCCCCGGACTTCGATCCGGATGATGTCTGCTGGGACATCGAAGTTGACGAGTGCGTCTAAAGTGCGGTCCATAGGTACTCCAAAAGAGGTCTATGGCCGACGGCTCAACCTCCGCAAGCGTAACCTGCGCGGAAGTCCGGCACAAGCCACTTCAAGCCCTGCGGCCCGGACTTACCTTCCCCGGCTCCTGGAAGTGGGTGCGTGCACCGGCTCCGCCCACCGAATCCACCAGGGACTTCGCAATGTCGCGCAGCTTGGTGTTGCTGTTGCTGGATGCCTCGGTAAGGATTTCGACGGCGGCTTCCTGGCTGCACCGGTTCTGCGCCATGACGATGCCGATGGCGATGTCGATGATGGTCCGCGACTCCAGCGTGGCCCGGAGGTTCGACGCGCTGTCTGCGTGCAGCGAAAACCGGACAGCCAGCCGCAGTGCTTCGGAAATTTCCCGGGTGAACTCCCGCGCCCTGCCCGCAGCCCGCCCGTCAAACTTATGCGGGGCGTCGGAATAGAGGTTCAGTGCCGCCTTGGCCTCCCCCTGCAGGTTGAACGGGAGGGAAAGCACCGACCGCAAACCGTGGGAGGCAACCGCAGAAGCGTAGTCCGGACCCCACCGGTCCTCCTGCAAAAGGTCCGGGACATAGACTTCGCGTTCGTCCTTTGCCGCAGAAAGGCATGGACCCTGGGCAAGGGAGTACTGGATTTCATCCACTTCCCGGGCCGTCTCGCTGCTCCAGCCAATGGTGGCCGCCTTGCGGTCGCGGAGCAGCGTGATACCGCACAGGGCGTCGTCACCGTCGCCGGCCATCTGGTGCGCGGAGAAGCGCGCCAACTCATTGAGGAAGTGCTCGAAATCAGCGCTTTCCAGGATGAGGTTCTGGATTTGGTCGGTTGCGCTCAAAGGCTGTTGTGGGGGGAGCAAAATGCAGGGTCTCCAAGCAACTGAAAAGTGTTAAGGCATATGATATGTCAGCCTTGAACGGCGGGCCAACAGCCAGGCCCCATGCGTCACCGGAGCCGGCCACGGGGGCCGGCTCCAGTGGGCTAGTCCAGACCCAGTTCGTCCTTGCCGAACGCGAACAGGTAGGGAACGCCGGTTTCAGCTTCGATCTTTTCCTTGGCACCGGTGTCGCGGTCCACGATCACGGCCACCGCCAAGACGTTGCCGCCGGCTTTCCGGACGCCTTCCACCGCGGTCAGCGCGGATCCACCCGTAGTGGACGTGTCCTCCAGGACCAGCACCTTGCGGCCCTCAACGGACGGGCCCTCCACCTGCCGGCCCATGCCATAGGACTTCTGGGCCTTGCGGACCACGAACGCGTCAACCGTCCGGCCGGCGTCCACGGCAGCGTGCATCACCGCGGTGCCAACCGGGTCTGCACCCATGGTGAGGCCGCCGGCGCACTCAAAGTCGATGCCGGCGTCGTCCGCCAGTGCCAGCATGACCTGGCCCACCAGCTTGGACGCCTCATGGTGCAGGGTGATGCGGCGCAGGTCGATGTAGTAATCGGCCTCCGCTCCGCTGGAGAGGATCACCTTGCCGCGGACCACGGCGAGTTCCTTGATCAGTTCGAGCAGGCGGGCGCGGGCAGCCGCGGTGTCTACCGCAGTGTCAGTGGGCGAAGTCATGGCCCCAAGTTTAGTGGGTGGGCGGACTGTGAGCGGGCGGGCGAAGCCCGGCGCGTGCTCGGGACGCGGTCCGATTGCGACGACCCGGGGAAGGACACGCTTTACCACGGGGTTGTGGCGGAGGATGAAGAAGAGCACGCGCTGGATGGAGAACCGGCCGCGGGCGCCCTTCCGGGCGAGCATGTCGCCTGACAATGTCCCCGCGAAGAGTGGAACGAAGACAACCCGGTGCATGATGCGCTGCACGGTTTGGACCACCACCGTGGGCATGACGCGGCGGCGCTGGATTGCTGCGAGGGTCCGGGTCCGTACATCTCCCTGGCGCAGGTCAGGTGCCAGGCGTTCCGCAGCGGCCACTGCATCCTGGATGGCAAGGTTGATCCCCACCCCGCCGGCGGGTGACATGGCGTGCGCGGCATCCCCAATGCACAAGAAGCCGTCAACGTACCAGCGCTGCAGGCGGTTCAGCCTGACGTCCAGCCAGTGCAGGTCCGCCAGGCTGCGGATGGAATCAACGCGGTCAGCGAGGTCCGGGCGGAGGGCGGCCACCCGTTGCCGGAACTGTTCCACGCCGTTTTCGCGGATCCTGGCATCCGAGCCCTTTGCAGCGAGATACCCCATCTGGTAGTAGTCGGTGCGATTGAGGGCAATCATGGCATCCCGGTCCCCCAGCGCCGGTACTACGCCGGCAACCTCGCCCTTCTCGGAGGCGCGGCGCGGGAGTTTGAACCACCAGGTGTCGAACGGCACCGGGTACTCCCTGGCCCGCATTCCGGCTGCCTGTCGCAGCACCGAATTCCTGCCGTCGGCAGCCACCACAACGTCGGCGTGCAGCACCTGTTCAGCGCCCGCAGCGCCGTTCCCGGTGGCCCGGTAGCGCACACCCGTGACGCGTCCGCCGTCGAACTCCAAGCCGGTGGCTTCACTCTCCATGAGCAGGGTGAACGTCGGTTCCGCGGCGGCAGCCGAGGCGAGGAAATCAAGGAAATCCCACTGGGGCATCATCGCCACGTAGTTGTACGGGGGCTTCAGGGAGTTGAAAGCCGCCAGGGTGACCAGCCCGGCGCCGGGGACCGGGACGGCGACATTGTCCAGCCGGCTTTGCGGCAGGCGGCGGAATCCGGCTCCCAAACCGAGTTCGTCGATCAGCCGGATGGTGGAGGCATGCACGGTGTCGCCGCGGAAGTCCCGCAGGAAGTCACGGTGCTTCTCCAGGACCGCCACGTGCACTCCGGCCCGGGCCAGCAGCAGGCCCAGCATGATTCCCGCCGGGCCCCCGCCCACCACGGCACATCCCGTCTGCTCCATGCAATCAAGCTACGCCGCGCAGGGCCCGCCTGGAACAGTTGAGGGTTGTTGACTGCGCTGGCTAGGCTGGACCACATGCGCGAACTCCAGGCCAAGATCATTGAAGAAATGGGCGTTCAGCCCCGGATCGATCCCGCAGGGGAGGTGCGCAAACGTGTCACTTTCCTCAAGGAATACCTGAAGGCAACCCATACCAAGGGCTTTGTCCTGGGCATTTCCGGCGGCCTGGATTCCTCCCTCGCCGGAAAGCTTGCCCAGCTGGCAGTGGATGAGCTCGAGGCCGAGGGCGTGGAGGCCAACTTTGTGGCTGTCCGCCTCCCGTACGGCGTGCAGCATGATGAGGAAGACGCCCAGGCGGCGCTGGACTTCATCAAGGCCAAAACGGAGTGGACGTTCAACATCTCGGCTGCGGTGGACGGTTTTGAAGACGAGTTCGAAAAGACCGTGGGCTCGGAGATCTCCGACTTCCACAAGGGAAACACCAAGGCACGCACCCGTATGATCGCCCAGTATGCGCTAGCCGGTGAACACAACTACCTGGTGGTCGGCACGGACCACGGCGCCGAGTCCGTGACCGGGTTCTTCACCAAGTACGGCGACGGCGGGGCGGACATCCTGCCCCTGTTCGGCCTCAACAAGCGGCAGAACCGAGCCCTGCTGGCTGAGCTTGGAGCACCCGCGCGGGTCTGGGAGAAAGTGCCCACCGCCGACCTCCTGGATGACCGGCCGGGCCGCACTGATGAGGACGAACTCGGCCTCAGCTACGACCAGATCGACGACTACCTTGAAGGCCGCGACGTTCCGGATGCCGTTGCCGAATCGATCGAGCAGAAGTACCTCCGGACCCGCCACAAGCGCACCGTGCCGGTGACCATCTTTGACACCTGGTGGAAGCACGAGGGCCCGGAGGAACCCCGCGCGGGACTGTAGCCGGGCTCCCGGCGCTGGATTTCCCCACCTTTGGGGTGCACGACGGCGGCCCGCACCCGAAACGGGCGGCCCGCCGTCGTTGGTGGCGGCCAAAGCAGTGGAGACTCAGCGGGTCCGCCGCCCGCCGCCGCCCCCCAGCTGCTGCGTGATGCGGTGGGCCTCCGCCATCAGCAGACCGCCCAGCTCCTCCTGCCGTTCGGGCTTGAAACGCGGCTCGATGCCGGTCAGCGACAACGCCCAGGCGGGCCTTCCTGAACGGTCGAACACGGCAGCGCCCATCCCCCAGCTCCCCTCCAGGACCAGTCCGGGGTTCACCGAGTAGCCAGCCAACCGGGTGCGGGCCAGGTTCTCCCGCACCCGGTCAGGAGTGTGGTTCGCGGCGAAGGCGCCCGCATGTCCGCTCCAGTGGCTGAGTAATTCGTCCTGCTCGCTTTTTGGCAGGAAGGCCAGGATGGCTGTCCCGGCTGACGCGACGCCCAGCGGGAACCGGACGCCCTCGTGCAGGACAAAGGACCGGACGGGGAAGCTCCCCTCCTCACGCAGCAGGCAGACCGTCTCGGCGCCGCGGCGGATGGAGAAGAAGGCGCTCTCCCCCGTGGCCTGGGCCAACCGGCGAAGGCTGGGCCGGGCGATGTCCTCCATGGGGAACCGGGCCGAGGCGACCGATCCCATCAGCAGGATCTCAGGGCCCAGGACCCAGTTGCCCGTAACGGGGTCGTGGTCCAGCAAGCCTTCCGCGGCAAGCGATGTCAGGAGCCGGTGGGCCGTGGGACGGGTGAGGCCCGATTCCCGGACCAGGACCGCGAGCGGCATGCCCTCTGCGCTGCGGCCCACCAGCCGCAGCAGCCCGGCGATCCGTGCCACCACCTGGGCGCCCTGCACCGGCGTCGATGCCATAACTTCCCCTTTTGTCCACAATATGGATGCTTTGCACCCTACTGTCCATACTGTAGGGCACTCAGGGGTGATTCTTGACACGTTTCCGCGGGCGCCCGTAGTCTCCAAAGTCAGATCCCAGGTGTCCACTAAGTGGACCACCGCCGCGCTCAACGAGGAGACGTCATGAAGAAACTCCAGGCTTCTGCCGCCACGGCCCTGGAAGGGGTCCTGCAGGACGGCATCACCCTTGCCGTTGGCGGGTTTGGCTTAAGCGGCATCCCAGCCGACCTGATCGAAGCCGTCCGCGATTCCGGCGTGCGGGACCTCACCGTGGTCTCCAACAACATGGGCGTGGACGGCAAAGGGCTGGGCATCCTGATCGAGGCGGGCCAGGTCCGCAAGGTGATCGCCTCCTACGTGGGCGAAAACAAGCTGTTCGCGGAACAGTACCTCGCCGGCAGGCTGGAGGTGGAGTTCACCCCGCAGGGCACCCTGGCGGAGCGGCTCCGCGCCGGCGGCGCCGGCATCCCGGCCTTTTACACCAAGACCGGCGTGGGCACCCTGGTTGCCGAAGGCAAGCCGCACGAGGTGTTCGACGGCGAAACGTACGTCCAGGAACGTGCCATCCGGGCCGACGTCGCACTGGTCCACGCCCACACCGGAGACACGGACGGCAACCTCATCTACCGCTACACGGCCCGGAACTTCAACCCCGTGGTGGCCACAGCAGGGATCCTGACCGTCGCCGAGGCGGAAGTCATCGTGGAGCCCGGGCACCTGGACCCCAACCACATTGTCACCCCCGGCGTCTTTGTCCAGCGGCTGGTGCAGGCAACGGACCGGGTCAAGGACATCGAACAGCGCACCGTCCGGCAGCGCACCGGCCTCGTCCCGGCCTGACCGCCGGCCAACACCGGAAGAACATCACTCAATGGAGAGAAACAACGTCATGACCACCACGCAGTTCAACCACCAGGACGTCCGCCAGAAGGGTCTTGCCCTGATGGCTGAAAAGCTGGCCGGCTGGACGCAGAAGTGGTTCCCGGACGCCTACATCTTTGCCCTGGCGGGCGTGCTGCTGGTGGCCGTCGCGGCGCTGGCCATCGGCGCCTCACCCAAGGCTGTGGTCGATTCCTTCGGCAACGGCTTCTGGGACCTCACAGCCTTCACGCTGCAGATGGCCATGGTGGTGCTGACCGGCTACGTTGTGGCAACCTCACCCCCAGTGGCCCGGCTGATCGACCGGCTGGCCCAGGTGCCGAACTCCGCGCGCGCTGCCGTCAGCTTCGTGGCTGTCCTGTCCATGTCGGTGTCATTCGTGAATTGGGGCTTGAGCCTGATCTTTGGCGGACTCCTGGCACGGGCCGTGGCCCGCCGGACGGACCTGCACGTCGACTACCGGGCCCTCGGCGCAGCCGCCTTCATGGGACTGGGGGCAGTCTGGGCGTTGGGGATGTCCTCCTCCGCTGCCCAGCTGCAGGCCACCAAAGCCTCCATTCCGCCGGCGCTGCTGAAGATCACCGGCGTCCTGGATTTCGGGACCACCATCTTCACCTGGCAGTCGCTGCTGACCCTGCTCATCCTCATGCTGCTGACCACCGTCATCGCGCACTTCTCCGCCCCCACCGGCGGCGCCGTCAAAACCGCAGCCGATCTCGGCGTCGACCTTGACGACCAGCCCGAACCGCCGGCCGAAAAGTCCCGGCCGGGCGAGTGGCTCGAATACAGCAGGGTCCTCCCCATCCTGGCTGGGGTACTGACGTTGGGCTGGTTGGTGTCCCAGCTGCTGACGCTGCCCATCCTGAGCGTTGTGAGCTCGCTTAACGGGTACCTGCTGGTCTTCCTGATGCTGGGGCTGGTGCTGCACGGGACGCCCCGTAAGTTCCTTCAATCAGTCACCAAGGCCGTGCCCGCCACGGCAGGAATCCTGGTGCAGTTTCCGCTGTATGCCGCGATGGCCGCCATCCTGACCAAGGCCACAGGCGCCGGGGGCCTCTCGGTGTCAGAACACCTTGCACACTTCTTCACCAGCATCGGCGGCAACGGAGCCTTCGCGGTGATCATCGCCGTCTACACGGCCATCCTGGGCATGTTCGTTCCCTCCGGCGGTGGAAAGTGGCTGGTCGAGGCACCCTACGTCATGCAGTCCGCCACGGACGTGAACATGAACCTTGGCTGGACCGTGCAGATCTACAACATGGCCGAGGCCCTGCCCAACCTCGTCAACCCGTTCTTCATGCTCCCGCTGCTGGCGGTGCTGGGACTGCGTGCCCGGGACCTGGTGGGCTTCACGTTCCAGCAGTTCCTGTTCCACCTGCCGGTGGTCCTGCTGCTCGCGTGGCTGCTGGGAATGACGTTCGAGTTCGTGCCGCCGGTGATACCCAACTGAGTACAGCTGAAAGATCAAGGAGAAAACCCATGGGATGGACCAGGGATGAAATGGCTGCGATCGCGGCCGAGGAATTGAACGACGGCGACTACGTGAACCTGGGGATCGGCATCCCCACGCTGGTGGCCAACAACCTGCCCGAGGGCGTGCGGGTGGTCCTGCAGAGCGAGAACGGCCTGCTGGGCATGGGCCCGTTCCCCTACGAGGGCGAGGAGGACGCGGACCTGATCAACGCCGGCAAGCAGACCGTCACGGTGCTGCCCGGCGGCAGCATCTTCGACTCGGCCACCTCTTTCGGCATGATCCGCGGCGGACACGTCAAGGTGGCCATCCTCGGCGCCATGCAGGTCTCCGGCAAGGGCGACCTGGCCAACTGGACCATCCCGGGCAAGATGGTCAAGGGCATGGGCGGCGCCATGGACCTCGTGGCCGGAACGCCGCGCGTTGTGGTCCTCACCGAGCACAACGCCAAGGACGGCGCCGCCAAGATCGTCCGCGAGTGCACCCTGCCGCTCACGGGCCTGGGCTGCGTGGACAGGATCATCAGTGACCTGGCTGTCTTTGACCTTTACAAGACGGACGACGGCGGGCGGCGGCTTACGCTCACCCGGCTGGCGCCGGGGGTCACCGAAGAGGACATCCGGGAGAAAACGGAAGCGGAGTTCGACGCCGCTCCCTCCCTGGCAACAACCACCACACTCGAAGGAGCCACGGCATGAGCCTCAAAGACCAGTTTGGCAAGGACGTCCTGCTCACCGGCTGGGGCCACAGCCGGTTCGGCAAGCTGACGGAGGAGACCCTCGAGTCCCTGATCGTCAAGGTGGCTACCGAGGCGATCGGCAATGCCGGGATAGAGCCCGGACAGATCGATGAAATATACGTAGGCCAGTTCAACTCGGGCATGATGCCGCTGGCCTTCCCGTCATCACTGGCGCTCCAGGTTTCCGAACAGCTCGCCAACGTGCCCTCCACCCGCGTTGAGAACGCGTGCGCGTCCGGTTCGGCCGCGTTCCAGCAGGGCACCAAGTCGCTGCTGGCCGGCACCGCCAAGACGGTCCTGGTCATCGGTGCCGAGAAAATGACCCACGCCGGCGCAGACGTCGTGGGCGCGGCACTGCTCGGCGCGGACTACGACATGGCCGGCAAGCCCTCCACCACCGGCTTCACGGGCCTCTTCGCCGAGGTCGCCAAGCACTACGAGAAGCGCTACGGTCCGGTCTCCGACGTGCTGGGCACCATCGCAGCCAAGAACCACCGCAACGGCGTCGACAACCCGTACGCCCAGCTCCGGAAGGACCTCGGCGAGGAGTTCTGCCAGACCGTCTCGGACAAGAACCCCATGGTGGCAGACCCGCTTCGCCGCACCGACTGCTCCCCCGTGTCCGACGGTGCAGCCGCGGTGGTGCTCAGCGTCGCCCCCACCGGCGGCGCCACGGCCCCGGTCCGGCTCGCAGGCTTCGGCCAGGCCAACGATTTCTTCCCCACCGAGCGCCGGGACCCCACCGCTTTCGCCGCAACCCGCGCCTCCTGGCAGCGCGCCATGGCGATGGCCGGCGTCGGACTGGAGGACCTGGACTTCGCCGAGGTGCATGACTGCTTCACCATCGCCGAGCTGCTCATGTACGAAGCGATCGGGCTGACCGAACCGGGCCAGGGCGCCCGCGCGGTGAAGGAAGGCTGGGTCTTCAAGGACGGCAAGCTTCCCATCAACATCTCGGGCGGCCTCAAAGCCAAGGGCCACCCGGTGGGGGCCACCGGGGTGTCGCAGCACGTCATCGCCGCAATGCAGCTCACAGGCACTGCCGGGGACATGCAGCTCGCCGGCGCCCGCCGTGCGGCTGTGCAGAACATGGGCGGCGTGGGCATCGCGAACTATGTCAGCGTGCTCGAAGCCGTCTGAGTGCCCGCCCGCCGGGGGCCGCCGTCCTGGGGCACTTTGACGCCGCCAGCGGCCCTTCTGGGCAATAACGACGGCGTGTCCGTGCCAAAGTGCCCCACGACGGCCGATGGTGCCCGGATAGGTTAAGCAGCGCCGCGGATCAGGGCCGCGAGCTCCTTGAAACCGAGCCGCTCCGCGTTCTGCAGGGCCGTCCGCCCTGCAGGATCGCGGATGGCCGGGTCCGCACCGGCGGCCAGGAGGAGCCGCACCACCTCCTGTTGACGGGGGCCGCCGTTGTTGAGCAGCACCGCCTCCTGCATGGCGGTCCACCCCAGGTTGTTCACGTGGTTGATGGGGACACCGGCTGCAATGAGCATCCTTACCGTCTCCACGTGCCCGTGCTCGCTGGCGGGGATCAGGGCGGTGCCGCCGTAGCGGTTGGTTGCGGCCACGTCCGCCCCGGCCGCGAGTGTCAGCTGCAGCACCTCATTGAAGCCCTCGGCGCCCGCGAACAGGAACGCCGAATCCTGGATGGAGTCCTTGGCGTTGACGTCCCCTCCGCGGCTGATGAGTTGGGCCACCAAGGGCGCATTGTTGGCTTTCGCGGCCGCAATCAAGTCCTGGTCGAGCTGCGCCTGCGCCTCGCGTGACGGTGCCGGCGGCGGGATTGCGGAGCTTGATGGGGAGGGCAGAGGCTGGCGTGAAGTCTCCCCTCCCGGGCCCGTTCCCTGGCTAAGCGACGGAACAGGCGCTCCACCCTCCACCTGCTGCGGATCCCCCGGGCTGGCCTGGCACGCAGCCAGGAGCATTCCCGTGGCGATGACCAGAGCTGCAGTGGCCAGCGCTCTGGCCGACGCTGCGGTGCGGCTGTGCTTCATTCCCAAAGCCTATTTCCCCGCGATTATTTCCCAGTGCCCGCAATGGCCTCGGCACCGGCGGTGGCGCAGGCTTCATCCAAGGCGCCATCGGGTGCCCCGCCCACACCGATGCCGGCCACGGAAACGCCGTTGACCTTCAGCGGGACACCGCCCGCCAGGAACAGGGTGCCCGGCAGGTCCGCGATCGAGGGGCCGTTGCCATTGACGCGCTTGGCCAGCTCGCTGGTGGGGGTGCCGAAAGCCGCGGCCGTGTAGGCCTTTTGCTTGGCGGCCTCAATGGTGTGGGCAGCGGCGTTGTCTCCCCGCAGCAGTGCCTGGACAGTGCCAAAGCGGTCAACGAGTGCAACGGTGACGAACGGCAGTTTGTCCGCCTGGCACTTGGCCAGCGCCGCTGAGACAGCCTGGGCGGAGGCTGTGGCAGAGATGCGGTTCTGCTGCACCACCGTCTCCGGCGCCGGCTGGACATCAACGGCAGGGACGACGGCGGGTGTTTCAGGGCCGCTGACACGGCCAGTACCGGCGTTGGCGGCTGCGGTGGCTCCGGCCGTCACCAGGATTGCTCCGGCTGCTGCGGCGGCGAGTACTTTGTGGGACTTCTTCATGATGCATTCCTTGCGTTGGGTGGTCTTTGTTGCCGGTTTCCATCCTTCAGGGCCGCGGTTGGCGCGGCATCGGGCGTTTGTCTGTCCCTGGCTGGCCCGAAAGGCCAGCCGTATCAGCCAAAAGGCTGAGGGACCGGACGGCCCTGGAGCCCTAGCATGGAAGGCAGTGAATCCCACCATGAGATCCGGACCCCGCATGCCTGGCAGAGATACCACCCCAACCACGGGCCCCGCGGCCGCCGTTGCCACCGACGGCGACACCACCGGGTTCCGTCCGGCGCCGCCCACGTCCAAGGAACGCCTGGGCAGCATCGAGGCCGCAGTCCATCTCGGCTTCGCAGTGCTCCTGGTGGCATCGGTGGTGCGGTACGTCATGAGGCACTCCCCGGCGGACAACCTTGTGGTCCTGGGACTCGCCGCCGCCGCCTGCCTGGTCTACGCCGTCGTGGCCCTGCTCCCGCTGCCGGACCGGCACCCTGCCCCGTGGATGGTTGCGCTGGTGGCAGTCTGGGCGGTCCTGGTGGTGGCAGCACCGAGCTTCGCGTGGTGTTCCTTCGCCCTTTTCTTCCTGTGCAGGAGTGTGCTGCGCGGTGCCGCGTCCTACGTCCTGGCGGGTGCCATCACCCTGGCAACCGCGGCCGGACTGTTTCGGCTGGGCAACGGCACAGACGTAGCCATGCTGCTGGGACCTGTGGCAGTAGGCGTGATGCTGACGCTTATCTACGACCGGATACAGCACGACGCCGAGGAGCAGCGCCGCCTGCACGCGGAGGTTTCGCTCGCCCAGGGCCAGCTGGCGGCGAGTGAACGCCGTGCCGGCACCATCGCCGAACGGGAGCGGGTATCCCGTGAAATCCACGACACCGTCACCCAGGGGCTCGCCAGCAGCCTGCTCCTGCTGGAAGCCGCGGCCCGTGCATGGCCAGGCGCGGCAGCGCAGGAGGATCTTCACCAGGCCACCAGCCTGCTGCGCACCAACCTGGCGGAAACCCGGAGCCTGGTCCACGAGCTTGCCTCCCCCGGACTGGAATCGACCCCGTTGCCGGAGGCGCTGCTGCTTGCCGCCCGGCAGTACGTGCCGGGAGCCACCCTCACGGTGACGGGCAGGCCGGGGCGGGTCCCGCCGGACGTCCGGCACGCCCTGCTGCGGGTGGTGCAGAGCGCAGCCTCCAACATCGCGCTGCATGCTTCAGCAACAGTTGCCGCCCTGACGGTGGGCTTCCTGCCCGATGCCGTCATCTTGGACATTTACGACGACGGCGCCGGTTTTGACCCTGCGGCGGCAGCTCCGCCGTCGAGCGCCGGAGGGTACGGCCTGCGGGCAATGCGGCAGCGGGTGGAGCAGCTGGGTGGCGCTTTCTCGGTGCAAAGCGCTCCCGGTGAAGGAACCATCGTTGCCGCGCAACTGCCGTTGGAGGGCGGTAAATGAGCAGCATTACGGTCCTGCTGGTGGACGACCACCTGGTGGTTCGGAGCGGCCTGCGCGCATTGCTGGGAACCCAGCCTGACATGGATGTCGTAGCCGAGGCATCATCGGGCAGCGAGGCGTTGGAGCTGGTGCGCGCGCACTCCCCGGCGGTGGTGGTGATGGACCTTGCCATGGGCCCGGGCATGGATGTAATCGAAGCCATCAGGCGGATCCGGGACCTCAACAGCAGTCAGGCGATCCTGGTTTTCACTACCTACGACTCGGATGCCGATATTGTCCGGGCAGTGGACTCCGGGGCCATGGGCTACCTCTTGAAGGATGCCGCCCCGGAGGAAATTTTTGCGGCCATCCGGGGCGCGGTGCAGGGCAGGAGCGTGATGAGCCCGCCGGTGGCCTCGCGGTTGTTCCAGCAGTTGCGCAACCCGGACGAGGTGCTCACGCCACGGGAGGCCGAACTGCTCAGTCTGCTCACCGAGGGCCTGAGTAACCGCGAACTCGGGCGGCGGCTCTTCATCTCCGAGGCCACCGTCAAAACCCACCTGGCGCACATCTACGCCAAGCTCGGAGTGGACACCCGGGCGGCCGCGATTGCCACCGCAATCCGGCGCGAGGGGATGCGGTAACTGCCCTTTATGGCCAATACCCTTGCACCATGGCCCTGCGCCCCGTACGTTGGGGACTGCGGGGGACGTTCTCCGCACACTCCGGGATGATCCCCGGAGAGAGAATCAGAGTCACATGAAGGAATGCAGCCATGGCAACAGGCACAGTTAAATGGTTCAACGCCGAAAAGGGTTTTGGCTTCATTGCCCCCGATGACGGGTCCGCTGACGTTTTCGCCCACTACTCGGCAATCGCCTCCAGCGGATACCGCTCCCTGGACGAGAACCAGAAGGTCGAATTCGATGTGACCCAGGGCCCCAAGGGTCCGCAGGCAGAGAACATCCGCCCGCTCTAAGTCTTCGGCGGCCTCCGGCAACTGCCGGGACCCCATCCAGCGGCCCCTCCACCCCAGGTGGAGGGGCCGCTGTTTCGTGCGCAGCCGCTTTGGGGGCCGCTGATTTGATGGGTCAGCGCACCTCAGTTCTCCTTTTGGGATAATTGATCCATGACCGGACAGGACCAGGACAGGGATCCTTGGGACGAGTTTGACGCCCTCGGACCCGCGGCGCCGGACCGCGTGCCGGGCCAACCCGGCGGGGAGCCGCACGGCTTCGGCTTCCGCACCGGGGTACGCAGCGCCCGGGTCGCCGTCGGTTTCGCAGTCTACGCACTGGCGTTGGGAACCATCCTGGCCCTGACCGGATGCATCGTCTTCATCAGCCGGCAGCAGTGGCTGCTGCTGGGCCTCATGCTGCTCATCGAGGCCATCTTTGTTTTCGCGTTCACGCGGCTGGTGGCGCAGGCCAGGCACCGGGAGCCCCGGGACCGGCGGCCCGGGTGACATTCCCGCACCCTTCACGTTGACCTTGACGCAACGTCAAACCCTAGGCTCGGAACATGGAAGATTTCCTCAAGACCTGCAGCCGGGACTGGTCCATCCAGGACGTCGCCAGGATCGCCGGCACCACCAGCCGCACGCTCCGGCACTACGACGGCATCGGCCTGCTGAAGCCCAGCCGGGTGGGCCAGAACGGTTACCGCTATTACGACGGCGCCGCCCTCCTCCAGCTGCAGCGCATCCTTTTGCTGCGGGAACTGGGCCTGGGACTGCCGGCCATCGCGGAGGTCTTCCACCGGCACGTGGATCCCGTCGCGGCGCTCAACCGACATCTCGAATGGCTCGGCCAGGAGCAGCGACGACTGGCCCTGCAGGCCGAGTCCGTGCGCCAAACAATCGAAACAGTGAAGGCAGGAGGCCAGCTGATGGCAGAGAACATGTTCGAGGGCTTCGACCACACCCAGTACAGGGACGAGGTTGTGGACCGCTGGGGCAAGGACGCCTACGCAAAGTCAGACGCGTGGTGGCGCGGCATGGATGCGGGCGAAAAGCGGGAATGGAAGTCCAGGATGGGAAACCTTGGCAAGGACTGGATGGCTGCGGCCCGCTCCGGAGTTGCTGCAGACGGGCCGGAAGCCAAGGAGCTGGCAGGCCGGCACGTGGCGTGGCTGAAGTCCATCCCCGGAACACCGGCAGCCGAAGGCGGCGGGGATATCCGGGACTACGTCACAGGCCTGGCAGACATGTACGTGGAAGACCCACGCTTTGCCGCCAATTACGGCGGGGTGGAGGGGGCGCGCTTCGTCCGGGCCGCGCTGCACCGTTTCGCGGAGACGTACCTCTAGGAGACTGCTGAACTAAGTGCTTTGTAGGGCTGGTCCGTGGCGTTCGCTGTCGGGCCAGCCCTTCCTTTTGTGGGTTGGGGTTTCTGGGGTTGAAGTGTTTTGGGGTGGTTCCGGGCTTTTGGTGCCTGTGGCCGGATAGTGGGTGTTGTTTTGGCTGGCTGTGAAAGGCCTGGTCCTGGTTTCCGGTTCAAGCGATGGCCCAGGACCCCTGTTCGCTGGTGAGTCCGAGCTTCAGGAGGCGGCGGAGGTTCAGTCCGGCGATCCGTAGCTGGAGCCAGGCGTTGTTCCGGTTGATGCCGCGATGGGGAACGCGTCGGTTGCCGCGGGTGAGCCAGGCGATGGACCGCTCGACCATGGGCCGGTGGGTGCGGTAGTCGTCCTGGAAGGCCGGGTTCTTGGCGCGTTGCCGGTGTTGCCGTTGCAGCGCGTCATGTTCGTGGAGAACGATTTTGCGTCCTCGCGGTGAGGCGGTGCATCGGTGCCGGAGGGGGCAGCCTGTGCAGGCGGCGCCGAACGTGACCCGTCGTTTGGTGGTGATCTTGCGGGTGAGACCGTGCGGGCAGGTCATGGTGCCCGCTGCTTCATCGACGGTGAAATCATCAAGGGTGAACCCGCCCTCAATCGCAGGGCGCAGTGGCCATGGTTTGATCACCGGGGTGTGGCCGGTGCCGGCCAGAGCGGCGAGCATGTCCCCCGTGCCGTAGGCCGAGTCGGCCAGGACGTCCACGCTGGTGCCGGCGATCGTGGAATCCATGCCGATCAGCCGGGCCCCGACGGCCCCGTCGCTGTTTTCCGGGCCGGAGGCCTTGGTCAGTTCCGCGGCGGTGATCAGCCCGGTGTCGGGTTCGATCACGATGTGGGCCTTGTATCCGTCCTGCTGCCTGGACTGGGTCTTGTGCGCGTGCCGGGCGTCCGGGTCAACGGTGGAGATCATCCGGTCCGGGGCGACCTTCCGGGCGATCCGCCACCGCCCGTCGGTCCCGTCCGAATCCTCGGCCGGTTCCACGTCCTGCCCGGCGACCAGGGCCAGCAGCGCATACGCATCAGCAGCCTTACCGTCCAGCGTTTCGGGATCGACCGCGGCCAGCAACGCCAGGGCGTCCGTGACCAGCGCGGAGATCAGCCCGTCCTTGGCGTCCTGGTCATCCCAGGCGATGTCCGGCTTACCCGTGCGGATGTAGTCATACCCCGTCGCGCGGGCGGTCACGAGTTCTTGTCCGCCCGGGATGTCCCGGCCGAAACGGCGGACCGCGGCGATCAGCTGCGTGATCGTGTCCTGCCTGGCGACCGCGTCGTCCAGGACCGTTGAATCCACCGCCCGCCGGCGCTTACCCGTCAAAGCCCCGGTTTCCGCGACGACTTTGCGATGGCTTCCATGATCCGGTGCGGATCCGACGAGGCGGCCAGCCGCCTTCGCCAGTACGTCAGCGTGCTCGGATGGAACGCGGTATCGGTCAGCCCGTACCCGCACGCTGCCTTCCACCTCAGATCGAAGGTCAGCGCCTCGGCGGTTTCCCTGTCCGATAACCCCTGCAATGCCTGCAGCACCAGGACCGAGCCGATGACCGGCGCCGGAACCGAAGGACGTCCCCGCCGCGACGGGAAGAGGTCCTCCATCATCGAATCCGGGAACAGGCGCCCCCGATGTTTGGCCAGAAAAGCGAAAACACTGCCCGGAGCCAACAACTCACCGGCCAGCGCCTCCACATCCAAATACCCGCGTTGCGCGTCCTCGCGTCCCTGCATAAGACCAGTCTTAACCACCAGACCCACCAGTCCAGTCGACGCGCCCCACATCCGCCGATTAGTTCAGCAGTCTCCTAGGGCATAAGACTGCGGGCTGGTCTCAGCGCTTGGCCTTGGCTCGTTTGGTCCGCCGGATAACCAACAGCACCACGGCAACAGCCAGCGCACCGTACACAGCGTAGTTCAGGAACCGGGAGTACTCCTCGATGAGCCGGTACTGGGTGCCCAGGAGGTAACCCAGGCCGATGAGGGCGCCATTCCACAGCCCGCTCCCGGCAAGCGTGAAGAGGCTGAAGGTGGCCAGAGGCATGGCCGCTGCCCCGGCCGGAAGCGAAATGAGGCTGCGGACGCCGGGCAAGAGGCGGCCAAAGAAGATGGATGACCTGCCGTGACGGCGGAACCAGCCTGCCGCGTGTTCGAAGTCTTCGCGGTCAACCAAGGGCAGTTTGGACAACCACCGGATGGACCGTTCCAGCCCCAGTTTTGCACCCAGCGAATAGAGCAGCAGTGCCCCCAGGTATGCGCCCAGGGTACTGGTGGCGAAGACGAGGAAGAGGTTCAGGGAGCCCTGTTTGGCGAGGTAGCCCGCCAAGGGCAGGATCACCTCGCTGGGGATGGGAGGCACCACCGTTTCGGCAAGCGTGAAGCCGCCTACGCCCCACTCGCCGAGGGTGTCGATGGCCCTCGCCGCAAAGCCCACTATTCCCGTAAGTCCCTCAGTGGGGGCGGCTGCACCGGCCATGAATGTCCACATACGCCTGTCCCGTTCCGCTGCATGCCATGGCCGCGTGCCGGCCCGTGCTGTCTACCTTACGGGGGCGGCCGGATGCACGCCGTGCAGGCTGCACCGGGCAGGGCCGCGTATGCCCGGGCTACCGGTGCTTGAATTCCGGCTGGCGCTTCTCGGTGAACGCCGCCATGCCTTCCTTCTGGTCCTCGGTGGCGAACAGGGAGTGGAACAGCCGCCGTTCGAACACCACCCCCTGGGCCAGCCCGGTTTCGAAAGCAGCGTTCACGGCTTCCTTCGCCGCCATCGCCGCAGGCTTTGACTTGGCCGCGATCAACGCCGCCACCTTGAGTGCCTCGGACACAACATCGGCTGCCGGAACCACCCGGGACACCAGCCCGCACCTGTCCGCTTCCTCCGCGTCGATGAACCTGCCGGTGAGGATCATGTCCATGGCCTTGGCCTTGCCCACAGCCCGGGTGAGGCGCTGCGAGCCGCCCATGCCCGGGAGCACGGCAAGGTTGATTTCCGGTTGCCCGAACTTGGCATTGTCCCCTGCGATGATCAGGTCGCACATCATGGCCAGTTCGCAGCCGCCACCCAGGGCAAAACCGGATACCGCGGCAATGGTGGGGATCCGCAGGCGGGTGAGGTCCTCCCAGCCCCGGAACCAGTCCGCCGCGTACATGTCCATGTAGCCTTGGTCAGCCATCTCCTTGATGTCGGCTCCCGCCGCGAACGCCTTGCCGGAGCCTGTGATCACCACCGCGCCTACGCCGGGATCGGAGTCCATGGCGGTCACGGCGGCCACCAGCTCTTCCATGGTGGCCCTGTTGAGCGCGTTCAGCGCAGAGGGCCTGTTGAGGGTCACCACCCCTACCCTGCCCTGCTGCTCCACCAGGATGTTGGCGTACTCGGTCATTCGGGACTCCCGTCGTCGTGTGCTGTTGTGGTCCGGCGCCGGCCCGGCAACTCCGTGCCGGCGGCCTCCCCTGCGGGCCTGTCCCCGTCCCCGGCGTGATGCTCCGATGCGCCGCGGATATCCGTGATGATGGCCGAGAAGTCGCGGCCCGCCCCGCCCTCCGCGGCAAACCTATCGTAGATCCGGGCGGCGAGCGCCCCCATCTGTCCCGCCACCCCGGTGCTGTGGAGCGCGTTGAGGGCCAGGTTGAGGTCCTTGGCCATGAGGGCGGAGGAAAAACCCGGTTGGTAGTCCCTGTTGGCGGGGCTGCTGGGAACCGGACCGGGCACCGGGCAGTTGGTGGTCAGCGCCCAGCACTGCCCTGAGGCGGCGGACGCGACGTCGAACAGGGCCTGGTCCGTCAGGCCCAGCTTTTCGCCAAGGACGAAAGCCTCGCTGACCGCAATCATGGAGACGCCAAGGATAAGGTTGTTGCAGATTTTGGCGGCCTGCCCGGCTCCGTGGCCGCCACAGTGCACCACGCGCTTGCCCATGACCTCGAGGAGCGGCCGCACGGCCTGGAAGTCCGCCACGTCACCGCCTGCCATGAAGGTCAAGGTGCCGGCCTCGGCCCCCACAACGCCGCCGGAAACGGGGGCGTCAACGGAGCGGTGGCCTGCTTCGATGGCCAGTCGGGCGGCTTCCCGGGCCTCGTCGACGTTGATGGTGGAGCAGTCCAGGAACACGGTCCCGGGCGGCGCCGCAGCCAGCAGCCCGGGTTCCCCAGGCCGTAGATCTTCAGCACCCCGGTAGGCGTCCAGGACGTGCCGGCCGCTGGGGAACATGGTCAGAACGACGTCGGCGCCGGTCACGGCATCCACCGCGCTGGCCGCCGCCGGCACGCCCTGTGCCCGGGCCGCTTCCAGGGCTTCGGGCACCACGTCGAACCCGGCCACCTCATAACCGGCACGCACCAGGTTCAGGGCCATGGGACCGCCCATATGTCCGAGGCCCAGGAAGGCCACCCTGCCCTTTTCAGGCATGGTCCGCCTCCGTCATTTCCAGGTCCTGCCGTGGCTGCAGGTCCAGTTCCCCGCCGTCCAGCGGCTGAAAGAACCTGTCCACCTGCCCTGGCAGCACCTCGGCCAGGGTGGCCGGTTTCCACTGCGGGTTCCTGTCCTTGTCCACCACCTGGGCGCGGATTCCTTCGCGGAAATCAGGTCCGGCCAGGAAGCGGAGTCCTGCCCGGTACTCCTGGGCCAGCGTTTCATCAAGGGTCAGGCTGGCGGCACGGCGCAGGGCCGCCAGGGTGACCTTGACCGAGGTGGGCGATTTGGCTTCGATCGTGCCGGCGGCCTCACGGGAATCTTCCTGCCCGGGACCGGTCCAGGCCCGGAGCCGGGTGACGATTTCCCCGGCGTCGGCCATGGCGTAGCAGGCATCAATCCAGTCCCGTTGCCCGGCCAGGACCGACTCCGGTGGCTGCCCGGCATGACGGGCGACGGCGTCTTCCGGGCTTTCGTCCTCCAGCGCGGCCACGAGGCCGGGCAATGAGTGCGACGGGACGTAATAGTCGGCAAGGCCCAGGAACAGGGCATCCCCCGCTCCCAAGTGTGCTCCTGTCAGGGCCGCATGGGTTCCCGTTTCGCCTGGTGCATGCGAAAGCAGGAAGGTCCCGCCGACGTCCGGCGCAAAGCCAATGGTGGTCTCCGGCATGCCCATCCGGGTCCGCTCGGTGACCACGCGGACACTCCCGTGCGCCGAGATGCCCACCCCGCCGCCAAGGACCAGGCCGTCCATAAGGGCAACATACGGCTTGGGGTACCGCGCGATGAGCGAGTTCACGCGGTACTCGGTCTGCCAGAAATCGGCGGTCCGGCTGCCGCCATGCAGCATGTCCCGGTAGATGGCCACGATGTCTCCGCCCGCGCACAGGCCCCGCTCCCCGGCGCCCTGCACCAGGACGGTGGCTACGGCGTCGTCCCCTGCCCACGCGGTGAGCTGGCGCAGGAGCAGGTCCACCATGCCCGCGGTGAGCGCGTTGACCGCCCGGGGCCGGTTGAGGGTGATGACGCCTAGCCTGCCGCGGCGCTCAAAAAGTACTTCCGCGGCTCCGCCCCCTGCCGTGCTGTCCGTTGTGTTGCCCGTAGCTGCGGTCATCGCCTGGTGCTCCTTCGCATGGTGGCCGGACGTGTGATCCAGGTCATTCTGGTGCGAATATACCCGCCGCCTGAGGCCCGGGACCAACCGTGCCCACCGGCGGGCAGGGAGCCCTGGAGGGCTTTACCTGCCGCGCGGCTGCCAAGGTAAGTTAGGAACCGTGAAGATAGCTACCTGGAATGTGAATTCGCTCCGTGCCCGCGCCGACCGCGTTGAAGCCTGGCTCCAGCGCAGCGACTGCGACGTCCTGGCCATCCAGGAGACCAAGTGCAAGGACGAGAACTTTCCGTGGGAACTCTTTGAACGGATGGGCTACGAGGTGGCCCACTTCGGGGTAAACCAGTGGAACGGCGTGGCCATCGCCTCCCGGGTAGGACTTGAGGACGTGGAACGGACGTTCCTGGACCAGCCCTCGTTCGGCAAGGCCGGCAAGGATCCCGTCCAGGAAGCCCGGGCCATGGCTGCCACCTGCGGCGGCGTCCGCGTCTGGAGCCTTTACGTCCCCAACGGCCGCTCCCTGGACGACGAACACATGCCCTACAAGCTCAAGTGGCTGGAAAGCCTCAAAACGCACGCCCAGGCCCTGGTCACGGACAACCCGCAGGCGCAGGTGGCATTGATGGGCGACTGGAACATCGCGCCTTTCGACGACGACGTTTGGGACATCGACCTGTTCATCGCCAACCGGTCCACGCACGTCAGCCCGCCGGAGCGGGAGGCGTTCCACGCGTTCGAGGCGGCCGGCTACACCGATGTGGTGCGCCCCTACACCCCCGGCCCCGGCGTTTACACCTACTGGGACTACACCCAGCTGCGCTTCCCCAAGAAGGAAGGCATGCGGATCGACTTCGTCCTGGCCTCCCCCGCCCTGGCCGCGCGCGTCACCGGCGCCGCGATCGACCGCGAGGAACGCAAGGGCAAGGGCGCCTCGGACCACGCTCCCGTGCTGGTGGAACTGGCGGACTGATGACTGCACCCTGGACCCATTCAAGGAGACCGTAATGACGGGCAACCTCTACCGGGGCCAGGCCGGCCTGCCTTTTTCCTCCACCCTGCGCGTCTACGAACCCCTGGAGGCCTTTCCGGAGGAACAACGCCCGGCCATCCAGGCGGCAGGCGCACGGGCTGTCTCGCGTGCCGCCGTCGAAAACGCTGAACTGCTGGCCTCGCTGGGACGGATCACCCGCTCCGGCGGTGACCCGTTCCCCACCGGACGCACCGACCTGGTGCGCGTCACCGCGGTGCCGGTGCCGGAAGGCGGAACGGCCGACGACGGTGCTGGCGCCGGCGCCGAGCCGGTCCTCCTGTACTGCCCCAGCCAGCTTGTCCTGCGCGCCGGGCTGGCCGCCAACGCCCTGATGGAGGGAATCCATGGCCCGCTGGCAGAGCTGCTGATCCCGGAGGAGCAACGGGACCGGCACCAGGAACGGATCGACCTGGTGAAAGCGCGGGACGGATCCATCCGCGTCCACACCCGTGCATCCACCTGGGGCATCCCGTTCAGCTGGTTCTCGCTGTTCATGGAGTCCGACCGCAAGGACGTGGTGGAAGCCGCCGGCCGGATCCTCACCGTGCGCGTTTGGACGCCCATCACCGAGGCCCTGGAGCGGGCCAGGTACGCCGTGGCCAATCTGGCACTCGCCGCCCCGGACCTGGACATGCTCGATGATCTGGCGCAGCTGACGGAGTGGCTTGAGCTGTTCCACGTGGACTCCATGGTGGAACTGGACTACGGCGCGGTGGCGGACAAGGTGTACCCGGACGAATCGCCTATGGACATCAGGCTGGGCATCGAGTGCCTGGCGGAAGGTGACATGACCGGTGCCGCCGCGGCCTACCGCCGGCTTGCCTCGCGCTGGATTCCCATCCGTCAGCTGGCCCGCGCGTCCTGAGCCCGTCCTGGGGCGGTTTCAGCTCTTGGGTGGGGCGGTGGTGCGCCGGATGATCAGTTCGTGGGGCGCAACGGCGGAGCGGACCGATCCGGCCTCGCCGTCCAGTTCATCCAGCAGCATCTTGGTGGCCATTTCGGCCTGCTCGTCAGGGCGCTGCCCCACCGTGGTGAGCCCCATGGCATCGGCAAAGTCGTGGTTGTCGATGCCCACCACGGACAGTTCGCCGGGAACGCTGACGCCCACGCGGTTGGCTTCGAAGATGACGCCCATGGCCATTTCATCCGAGGCGCAAAAGATGGCTGTGGGCTTCTGCCCGGGCCTGGACCACAGGCGGCGGAAGGCCTCCTGGCCGCTGCGGACCGTAAAGTCCCCCCATTCGTCCCATTCCGGCCGGGTGGGCAGGCCGGCGGCGGCCATGACATCCTTGAACGCCAGGATGCGTACCCGGGGGACGTCGAAGTTCAGGTCGGTTTCATCATCGCCATGCAGCAGGGCGATGTCCCGGTGGCCCAGGTCAATCAGGTGCCGGACCGCGGTTGAGGCGGCGGCGTAATCGTCGATGCCGATGTACGGGCATTCCTCCACGTGGCCCCCCACCACAACCAGCGGGATGTCGATCTTCTGCAGGTGTTCGATCTCTTCGTGGCTGAGCGCCATACACAGGACCAGCAAGGCGTCGATCTGCTTGTAGACCATGGTCTTGCTGAAGAGCCGTTCACGGTTGCTGCCGTGGCCGCCGAGGTTGAAGAGGGAGAGGTTGTAGTGCCGGGCGTGCAGCTCGCGGTCGGCACCCTCGATGGCCTTGGAGAAGAACCAGCGGCTCACGAACGGGGCCAGGACGCCGATGGTCTTGGTCCGGCCCGTGGCCAGGCCGGAGGCGGAGGAGGAAGCGACGTAGCCCAGGTTCCCGGCCACCTCCAGGATCTTTTCCCGGGTGGCCGGCGAAACCCGTGGCAGTCCCCGCACGGCGCGGGAGACGGTGGCTGTTGAAACTCCGGCGGCGGCCGCCACGTCCTCGATGCTGACGCCGTTATGGCCGCCCCGCTGGGACCTTTCCGTTGTCCGTGCCACCGCGTCCCCTCTTTGACTCCTTTTCGGCGTAGGGCCGAATAGCCCTGCGTTTACCCCCGGCCATGTATTTTCCCACTCCGCGGACAGGCAGCGATAACCCGCGCAAAGATGACAGCGGCGCCGCCGCCCTCCGCGCGCCTACCTGCGGGCCGGCAGCTTTCGGCGCAGGCGAACCATTCCATACAGCGCCAGCAGTGTTGCCAGCAGGCCCAGCGCCCAGCCAAGGGCCGGTTGGGCCGTGACTTCCATCCACACGGTGACTACCAGGAGGACCAGGGCCCAAAATGCGAGGAAGCCGATGATGATGTCGAAGTCCTCGCCCGACCGGACCAGCCGGCTGCGGTTTCCCGCCCCCGGTGTCCGGGGGCGGGAACCGTTGTGTGTCACTTGACTGCACCAGCCGTGAGGCCTGCGACAATCTTGCGCTGGAACACCAGCACCAGGATCACCAGCGGGATGGTGACGATGGTGCCCGCGGCCATGATGGCCGTGTACGGGATCTGGTTGGGCTGGGCACCGGCGAAGTTGGCGATGGCCACCGTCACCGGCTGGGTTGCGTCGCTGGACAGCTGGCTGGCGATCAGGAACTCATTCCACGAGGAAATGAAGGCCAGGATGGCCGTGGTGAAGATCGCCGGTGCAGCCAGGGGCATGATGACCTTGCGGAAGGCCTGTCCCTGGGTGCAGCCGTCCACGCGGGCTGATTCCTCGAGCTCCCACGGCATCTCCCGGAAGAACGACGTCATGGTGTAGACCGTCAGCGGGAGCACGAAGGAGATGTTCGGGATGATCAGCGCCTGGTAGCTGCCCATCCAGCCGATGTTGGTGAACAGCTGGAAGAGCGGGGTGATCAGTGCAACGCCGGGGAACATGGAAGCTCCCAGGATGAAGCCGAGCACCAGGAACTTGCCTTTGAAGGTCAGCCGGGCAAGGGCGTAGGCGGCGAACACGCCGATCAGCAGCGAGACGGCGGTGACCACGCCGCCGATGAACACACTGTTGAGCAGGGCCTGGCCGAACCTGTTGCCGAACGACGTGTCGAACGCTGTCTTGAAGTTGTCCAGGGTTACGTGGGTGGGAAGGATGGACGTGTCGTAGGTGAACCCGACCTCGCGGAACGCGGTGACCACCATCCAGTACGCCGGCGCCAGGCACCAGATCAGTACGATGACTGCACTGATGTAGGTCCTGCCCTGGGCCCACTTTTCCCGGTTCTGGGCAGCTTTGCGGCCCTTGTCCTGGCGTGCCCGGAGGGCTGTGGCGTCTGCTGTTGCCGTTGTCATTTCTTCCCCTTCCCTGAGGCGCCGCTCTGTTCAACCACATTTGCCCCAAGGAAGCGGACAAAGATGAAGGCGACGAGGAAGATGATGATGAACGTGATGGTGGACAGTGCGGCCGCCGAGTTGAAGCCTTGCCTGATCTGGTTGATCACCAGGATGGACAAGGTGGTGGTGTTGTTCGCACCGCCGGTCAGGATGTACGGCAGGTCGAACATGCGCAGTGCGTCCAGGGTGCGGAAGAGGATGGCCACCATGAGCGCCGGCTTGACAAGCGGCAGGGTGATCAGGCGGAACCGCTGCCAGGCAGTGGTGCCGTCCACCTTTGCGGCTTCGTAGACTTCCGCCGGAATCATTTGCAGGCCGGCGAGGATCAGCAAAGCCATGAACGGTGTGGTCTTCCAAACGTCCGCAATGATCACTGCCCACTTGGCCGGCCACTCACTGCCTGTCCACAGGATGGTGGTGTTGAACAGCTTGTTGGCGATGCCCTCGAAGGCGAAGATGAAGAACCACAGCTTGGCCGTTACGGCAGTGGGGATGGCCCAGGGCACCAGCACGGCGGCGCGGACCAGGCTGCGGCCCCGGAACGTGCGCGCCATGATCATGGCCATCCAGAAGCCCAGGACTGTCTCCAGCGTTACAGTCACGATCGTGAAGAAAAACGTGGTGGCGGTGGCGGTCCAGAACTGGCCACCCAGCGTGCCCGGCGGGCAGGCGACGGTTCCGCCGTCCGGCGACGAACACTGCTGCGCCAGCCAGTCGACGTAGTTTTGGATTCCAGCCGAGCCGCCTGCAGTGAAGAGGCCGGTGGCGGGATCCAGGCCGGCATCCTTCTGGAACGACATGACGATGGCGCTGATGATCGGGTAAACGATCACCACGCCCAGGGCGATGATGGTGGGGGCGAGGAGCCAGGATGCCCAGCGTCCCTGGCTGGCTATCCTATTGTCCTCCCCCACGCCCTTGGGCGCGTGATGGACGGGGGTACCGCCCGACGCCGGTGACTTGACCGGCGTCGGGCCTAGTTCGGTTGCCATGGCAGAACTACGATCCCGCACCGGCGGATTCGATGGACTTCTGCATGTCAGAAAGTGCGGTTTCCACGGTCTTTTCTCCCTTGATGGCGGAGTAGGCGTTCTCCTGGATTGCCTTGGTGACAGCCGGGTAGAAAGGCGTTACCGGACGCGGCACGGCGTTTTCGATGGACGTCTTCAGGACCGGCAGGTAGGGCAGCTTGGCAACCAGTTCCTGGTCCGTGTACAGCGAACCAAGCACCGGGGCCAGGGAACCCTGGGTCGCGTAGAACTTCTCGGTCTCCGGAGAAGTCAGGAATTTCACGAAATCCAGCGCGGTGGCTTTGTGCTTGGAGTAGACGCTGACGGCCGTGTTGTGGCCGCCCAGCGACGATGCACCGGGGCCGCTCTTACCGGGCAGCGCGGCCATGCCGAACTTGTCCTTGACGGCGGAGGAACCTTCCGTGCTCATCAGGTTGTAAATGTAGGGCCAGTTCCGCAGGAACAGGAGCTTGCCGCTCTGGAACGCCTGGCGGCTGTCCTCTTCCTTGTAGGTGATGGCTTCCTTCGGAATGTTGCCATCGGCGTAGGCCTTGGCAAGGTTCTCCAGGCCTGCCTTGGCTTCCGCGGTGTTCAGGCTGGGCTTACCGTCCTTGTTGAGGACGGAACCTCCGGCCGAGTTGATGGCTTCGGAGGCGTTAACGGTAAGGCCTTCGTACTTACTGAACTGCCCTGCGTAGCAGCCGATGTTGTTCGCCTTGGCGATGGAGCACATGCCCATCATCTCGTCCCAGGTCTTGGGCGGGCTGGGGACCAGGTCCTTGCGGTACCACAGGATGCCGCCGTCCGAGGTCCGCGGGGCAGCATAAAGGGTGCCTTTGTAGGTGGCGCTGTTCACCGTGGCCGGCAGCATGGCGCTGGTGTCGATCGCCATCTTGTCCTTCAGCGGCTGCAGCCAGCCCTTGGCGGCGAACTCCGCGGTCCAGACAACGTCCACGTCAGCCACATCGTAGTCAGACTGCTTGGCCTGGAAGTGCTGGACAAGGTCGTCGTGCTGCTGGTCTGCCTGGTCGGTCTGTTCTTTGAACGTGACCTGCTCATCCTTGTGAGTGGCATTCCACTTTTCGATGAGGGGCCGGATGACATTGTTGTTGTCCTTGCCCTGCACGAAAGTGATGGGGCCGCGGGCATCGAGGTTGGCGTCAGCGTCGCTGCCTCCCCCGCCGGTGGTGCCCCCTCCACCTCCGCCGCCGCAGGCGGACAACGTAAGGGCCAGAATGCCGGCAGTGGCAGCCGGAAGCAGGAATCTCGGGGTTTTCATTAGCTTGAAGCTCCTCGCTGAGTGACAAGTAAGTCGGCAGTGCGCTTGCTAGGTGAGGTTGATGTGGTGACCATCACACTAGTAAGGTTGCTGTCTGCAATGCAAGCGTTTACATCAAAAAGTTATCAGAGGGGAACCAAATGCCCGATCCATCCGTTCCCGTGCCGCGTCCAACCCCCTCTGCATGGTGGGCTGACGCCGTGGTCTACCAGATCTACCCCCGGTCCTTTGCTGACGGCAACGGTGACGGGATGGGCGATCTGCACGGCGTCACCGGCCGGCTTCCCTACCTTGAGCGGCTTGGAGTGGACGCCATCTGGCTGTCACCGTTCTATAAGTCGCCGCAGGCCGACGGCGGCTATGACGTGGCGGACTACCGCCAGGTGGACCCCCTCTTCGGTTCCCTGGCGGACTTCGATGCAATGTTGCAGGAAGCTCACCGCCGCGGCCTGAAGGTCATCGTGGACCTGGTGCCCAACCACACCTCGGACGAACACGTGTGGTTCCGGGAGGCGCTGGCGGCAGGCCCGGGAAGCCCGGAACGGGACCGCTACATGTTCAGGGAAGGCAAGGACGAGGTGCCGGGCTCCGGCGACGGACGGCGGGCTCCCAACAACTGGAAATCCGTGTTCGGCGGCCCGGCCTGGAGCCGCGTGACCGAGGCCGACGGGTCGCCCGGCCAGTGGTACCTGCACCTGTTCGACACCAAGCAGCCGGACCTGAACTGGGACAACCCGGAAGTCCAGGAGGAAATGCGTTCTGTGTTGCGCTTCTGGCTGGACCGCGGCGCGGACGGCTTCCGGGTGGATGTTGCCCACGGCCTGGTGAAGGAGGCAGGACTTCCGGACTGGGAGGGCGTGGCTGCGATGGTGGAAGGAACTTCAGTTCCGCGCCGGGAGAGCCACCTGCCGGGCGATGCTCCGCACGCCCACACCGATGCCGAGGAACCGCACCGGGCAGTGTCCCCCATGTATCCGCCGTCGCCCTTCTTCGACCAGGACGGGGTTCACGCCATCTACCGTGACTGGAACCGGCTCCTGGCCGAATATGGCGGGGACCGGATGATGGTGGCTGAGGCCTGGGTGGAACCGGCCGAGCGTTTGGCCCGCTATGTCCGGCCGGATGAAATGCAGCAGGCCTTCAACTTTGATTTCCTGCTGGCGGGGTGGGATGCCGAACGCATGGCTGACGCCATCGACGCATCCCTGGCAGCGGCAGCATCAGTGCGGGCTCCGTGTACCTGGGTGCTCAGCAACCACGACACCGTTCGGCATGCCACCCGCTTTGGGCTCAAAGATCCAACCACGTTCCCCAAGGGCATTGGCTCCGGCGACGAACAGCCAGACGCGGCACTGGGCCTTGCGCGCGCCCGTGCCGCCACGCTGGTTGCGCTGGCGCTCCCTGGCTCCGCCTACCTCTACCAGGGCGAGGAACTGGGCCTTCCGGAACACACCACACTTCCTGACTCAGCCAGGCAGGACCCTACATTTTTCCGGACCCATGGTGCCGAAATCGGCCGTGACGGCTGCCGGGTCCCGCTGCCATGGGCGGCGGACCAGCCCGGGTTCGGGTTCTCCGGAGCACTGGCCGCCCAGGCAACCGGCCCATGGCTCCCCCAGCCGGAAAGCTTCGGCCCCTTGGCCGCGGACCAGCAGGACGGTGATGAGGGCTCCACCCTTGAGCTTTACCGGGCCGCGCTGGCCCTCAGGTCGGCACAGCAACTGGGCAGCGGCAGCGTGGAATGGACTGACGAACACGCGCCGGACAGCGGACTGCTGGCCTTCCGGAACGGAGATGTGGTGGTCCTGGCCAACATGGGCTTCGCCTCCGCCCCCGTGCCGGACGGCTATGCCGTGGTGCTGTCCAGCGGTCCCGAACCAGCCGATGAGTGGACCAGCATGCGGGAGGTTCCCGTGGACAGCACGGTGTACCTTATGCGCGGCCTGACACCGTAGCAGCGGCCGTCGCCCTGACAGCGGCCAGTAACGGCAGGGCCCGGGATGCCGGCGCGGAAGGCAGGTCAGCGGACGCGCTCGGCCCGGCCAAAGCGCGTCCGCGCCCCGGCCCCAATGTGGATGAGGACGGGAATCTCCTTGCCCACAACGGATACCAGGGCATCCAGAAGTCCGGAAACCTCAGCTGCGAGCAGGTGCGGAGCCACCCCTTGGCGCGGCAGGAGCCGGACCTTCAGCGCCGGCGATCCTTTGACGTCATAGGTGGTGACCGCGGCACCGGCGAGGTCCGGCCGTCCCTCGAGGGCCTGCCGGAGCGCCTGCTCTGCTACCCCGCCGCCGATCCGGACGTCACCGGGGATTTCGCCGGGATCATATTCGGCGGCCAGCAGGTTTGACCGGCCCTTGCCCTGCTGGGCAATCCAGGCAACCATGAGCCCCATCAGGGCCAGCAGCGCCAGAGCCACCACGATCCACAACCAGCTTTCCGGCCGGCCAGGGAACCGCGTGGAGTCGAACACCTGGTTGATGCCGCCCCAGGCCCAGGCGGACCAGGAATGCCACCAGGAGCCCACTGGAGGAACGGTTGCCAGCAGCACCAACAGGATCCCGGCCCCGAGCAGGATCAGGCCCAGCACCGTGAGCAGGATGCGGTTGAGCAGCGCCGGAGTGCTGTTCATGCTCCGATCACCCCTGACGGTGTCACATTGACGCGGGGAGCAGGCGCCGGCTCCAGCAGCATCTGGTCCAGCTCATCCCGCACGGCCTCCAGGACCCTGTCCGGGTCCACGGGCACCCCGGAGGTGGGACGGACAGTCACCAGCACCTGCCGCTGGGAGACGACCACCATGACTTGATCGGGCGTGACGTTAGCGGCCAACCGCGCGCGGCGTGCGAGCGAGGAGGCGATCACCTCGTCATCCACCACCACAGCCGGCAGCCCCTCTCCGGGTGCGCCGGCCAGCAGATGGCGCGCACGCTTTCCCGGGAGGATCCCGTTAAGGAGGAAGACCAGTCCCAGCATGGCCAGCACGGCGCCGATCGCCGCCAGCAGCAGCGAGGGGATGCCGGCGGGAAGGTCCACGATCCGCTGGGCAGCAACCTGCGGCTCAATCAGCCACGCCGGCTGCCCCACGGCGTGCACCCCCGATTCGAGGACGCCGTAGCCGGCCAGCACCAGGACCAGGGTGGCGGCCGCAACCGACACCACGGCCCGCGGGGAATGGGTCTCGCGGTACACCACCCTGCGCATGTCCGGGCCGTTGCTTCTCCTGGATCCGCTGTTGGCCTGGCGGCTTTCCACGCTGCTGCTCACCGCACCCGCCCTCCTGTACTGATCCTTGCCCCGCTAACACGGATGTCCACCCGGCTCAACTGCGAACCGCTCAGTTCCGAGACCCTTGCCAGGATGCTTTCCTTGGCCCGCACGGTGCGGTCCCAGATGGATCCGCCGGCGGTGTCGACTCTTGCAGGATCGAGGACCACGGACTGTAAAGGCGGAATGCTGATAGGAGCGACGAGAGACAAAGCCAGCAGGCCGTCGTCGTCCGCCCAGTCCGCCCGAACGTCCTGGGCGTCGACGCCCAGCGCCTGCGCAGCAGCTGCCTTGGCGAGGCTGGTCAAGGCCTGGGTGCTGATCCGGTTATGGCCGCTGAGCGCCTGCCCACGCACAACGGGCGCGGGTGAGCTCATGAGGAAGAGCGCCGGCCGGTGATGGCATCGAAAACGCCGCGCAGGTCCAGTTTCCCTTCGGCGGCACGGCCCAGGAGAGCTCCGATGGCCATGAAAAGAAGTGCGATGAGGAAGCCCCAAAGGCCGAACTGCAGTGACATGAAGGCCACGAAGGCGCCCATGGCCGTGCCTGCCACGGTGAGGTTCACAGCAGCGCCTCCCGTTCGGGAGCAACCGGCGCGGTTGTCTTGACCGGTGGCGGCACGTAGACGTCCGTGATCTCGACGTTTACCTCGATAACCTGCAGCCCCACCAGTTCCTCAACCGCGTGGTAAACGGCAGCGCGGACATCGTTGGCCAGCGCATGCAGGGGTGTTCCGTAGCTGGCCACCAGGGTGATGTCCACGGCTACCTGTGTTTCGCCCACTTCTGCGTGGACGCCGGCGGCATGGTCGGAACTTCCCACGGCGTCGCGGATGGCGCCCAGGGCGCGCGACGGGCCCGACCCCAAAGAGTAGACGCCGGGAACCGACCGCGCGGCGATTCCCGCCACCTTCGCCACGGCGGTCTCGGAGATTACTGTCCGGCCCGGACCGGGAGCCGGGCTTGCGGCAGGACGGCTTGGCACCACGGGTTGTGGGTTCTGGTATTCCATCAGGCACTCCCCCTTCTGTTGGTTCCACCCTATCCCCAGCCTGCGACACATGCGCTGGAAACTCTGCGGGCCGCCCGCAAAGAAAGAGGGGTTCGGGCCAGGTTAAAAGGAATCAGGCGGGAAGCCCCGAAGGACTCCCCGCCTGGATCACGTGCCCTCGAAGCCGCAGCGGCACTGCGGCCTACGTGCAGCGGTTTACGTGCAGCGCCCGACGTGCAGCGGCCTACTTGTAGAGGCCCTCGCCGCCAACCCTTACATTGGTGGGCAGGTAGCCGAACGGGCCCAGGCCGTTCCGGCCAAAGTTCCTGTCCACCTGGGAGACGCCGTTGCGGAAGTTGATCTTTACCGTCGGCGACAGGGAGCCGCCACGGACTCCATTGACGTTGTCGATAAAGGACTGAACCAGCCCGCCGGGCTGCACGTAGTGCGAATACGCCTGGAACTGCCGGCCGTTCTGGTTCGGCGTGGGCGCCTCCGGGGACTCGGACGGAAGATTCAGGTCCGTGGGCGAACCCAGGGCCAGGCCGCTGTTGTTCATTGGCTGGTAGTCCGAACGGATGCCGTCGCCCACGAAGCCGTAGACGCCGTCGGGACCGCGCATGCCGGCCGCGTAGGTGAACTGGTGGCTGATGGTGAACAGGTAGTACTTGTTCTTGCCATTTTCATTCTGGATGAAGATCTGCGGGCGCTCCGTCTGGTCATTCACGCAGTTCCCGGAAAGGATGGGCGGGAGGAAGGACCACTTGGTCAGGTCCTTGTTGTCCGCCACCGCCAGCCCCACGTTAGCTGTTTGGTAGTAGGCGCCGCTGTTTTGGACGTCTGCGACGCTCTCTGCGTGGGGATCGCCCGGCCGGTAGCCCATGTCCTCGCCCTTGCACTGGTAGTCACCGCGGTTTCCGGCGGTGTTGCCTTCGAACACCATGTATGTCTTCCCGGGGTGTGCCGGGTCCACGAAAGTGTAGGGGTCGCGGAACGCAAAGCCGGCGTTCTGTGCCTTGTTCTGGTACATCTTTCCGTCCGGTTCGAGCAGCTTGGTGTGCTGGAACCCGTCGAACGTGACGCCGTTCTGGTCGGCGTGGATGTTTCCCAGCGCCTTGGCGATGACCGCGTCCGGGGCGATGCCGCCGCCGCCGGCGTTCCGCTCGGCCACATCGTAGAAGGTGGTGGCCGTGTAGAAGACGTTGACGTGGTTGCCCTGCATCAGGCGGGTGGAACCGGACCACTCGGTGTTGCCGATGGAGGTGTTGTCCAGGAACAGATGCCCGCCGTAGTTCCACTTGTCCTTGGCCGGATCCGCGTTGGTCTTGCGGAAGAAGTAGCCAATGCGGGCGTTCCAGTGGCGCTGGTCGAAGCCGTATCCGGCATGCCGGTCAGCCACCAGGGAGAAGATGACGTCCCAGCCCTTGTAGCTGATCTGGTTGGCATTCTCATCCGTCAGGGACCAGGTGTCCCAGACCCAGACGTCGTCGTTCATGGCGGGGAAGTCCTGGGGGATCTCCGGCATGGTGACGTCCGGGCTCATGGAGTTCGCGCCCGGGGAAACCGTGGAGTCGCTCTGCGCCATGATCTGCTTGGCGTCTGCGCGGGTCCACTTGGACGTGAAGTCCGACGCCGGGTCGAACGCCTGCTGCGTGTGTTGCGTGGGCAGGGGGAAGCCTGGCGCGGGGGCCGGCATCTGCTGGACGGCAGGCGGGTCGGAGGGCTCGTTGGCCTGCGCCGCGGGGACGGCCAGGAAGGCCGAGGCGGCCAGGGCTGCAGCCAGCGCTGCGGCGCCAGTGCGCCACCGCAGCCGGTGTTGGGGGTGCTTGTGCATTTCTTGCTCTTCTCGCGGAGTTGTAACTGTTCGTGGAAGACGGGCGTGTGCCCATGACCCCGAAACCAACCGCGGCCCGGCAACACCTCAGGCGTCATAGGGGACGCCGTTGTGTTGTGGGGAACAGGCCTGGGTAGGACCTGATTGGCCGATGGAAAGCATGCTGTCCGCCGGCCGCGCTCCACCGTAGACGGGGTTGCAGGGGCAGTTCAAACCCTGTTGCGGAAGCCCAAACCAGTTACCGACCGGTAGGATGCAAGCGCTTACGCAAGCCAAGGCGCGCGCGTGCCACATCGCTTCGGCAGCGGTCAAATATTTCATCCACGGCCCGCAGGTTTCCTCATCGGAAGCCGGGTTGTTGCCGTGGTCACAGCTGCCGCCCCGGCGCACAGCGGGAACGGGGTGTGAGCCCTGGTCAACAACCCATCGATTGCTCCATAGGTGTCGTTTAGGACCTCGAAAACGACACGTATGGAGCAATCGATGAAGGGGGTTAAACGAAGAAAAGCACCAGTTCCGAAGAACTGATGCTTCCCAGTGGTGGCTCCGACCGGCGTCGATCCGGTGACCTTTCGATTTTCAGTCGAACGCTCTACCAACTGAGCTACAGAGCCTAGGTGACTAGTCACCATGACAGCCGGAATTTCTTCCAACAATCAGAGCGACCCTGACGGGACTTGAACCCGCGACCTCCGCCGTGACAGGGCGGCGCGCTAACCAACTGCGCTACAGGGCCTTGCGTTTCTTGCTTTGCAGTATCTCTACCGCTTTTTTCAAGGCTTCCAGCCTACCAGACTTTTTCAGCCTGCTTGACCAGTTCCTTGCGTACCCCCAACGGGATTCGAACCCGTGCCGCCGCCGTGAAAGGGCGGTGTCCTAGGCCGCTAGACGATGGGGGCCAGAACCCGTTCGGAACAAAATAAAAGGCGTCAAGCGGGGCTTTCCGTCTTTGTCCTTTGCGTTTCTCCGAACTGGACTCTAAAACTATAGGGCCTCTGCAGGAATTATCCAAAATCGGCGAAAAACCCCGCCGTCTGGCCGCTGGACAGGCAAAGATGGACGGATGGATGCCGTCGCAGCGCTCAATGAGATTGCTTTCTGGCTGGAGCGCGGACGCGCTGCCACCTTCAAGGTCCAGGCCTTCCGCAAAGCGGCGGCCGCCATCAGCCCACTCGGCCCTGAGGAGGTGGCCAACCGGGCCCGGACGGGGCGGCTGAAGTCGATGAAGGGCATCGGCGACCGGACCTATACGGTGATCCGGCAGGCGGTGGACGGCCAGGTCCCCGATTACCTGGCGGACCTCCGGGAGAAGGGCGCCCAACCGCTCGCCTCCGGCGGCGCGGAAATCGGCGGGGCTTTGCGGGGTGACCTGCACAGCCACAGCGAGTGGTCCGACGGCGGCTCCCCCATTGAGCTGATGGTGGCGGCCGCTGAGGTGCTGGGCAGGGAGTACCTGGCCCTGACCGACCACTCCCCCAACCTCACCATCGCCAACGGGCTGTCCGCCGCGCGTCTGCGGGACCAGCTGGACGTGGTGGAAGACATCAACAGCAATGGCGGAGGCACCCGGCTCCTAACCGGCATCGAAGTGGACATCCTGGAATCCGGCGGGCTGGACCAGGAACCGGAGTTGCTTGACCGGCTGGACATCGTGGTGGCCAGCGTGCACTCGAAGCTTCGCGCGGACCGAAAAACCATGACCGCCAGGATGCTCGGCGGCATCCGGGCTCCGCAGACCAATGTCCTTGGCCACTGCACCGGGCGGCTGGTTGAAGGATCGCGCGGGACCCGGCCGCCATCGGAATTCGACGCCAAGGAAGTGTTCGCGGCGTGCGCGGAGCACGACGTCGCCGTAGAGATCAATTCCCGCCCGGAGCGGCAGGACCCGCCCGATGCCCTGATCCAGCTGGCACTGGAGGCGGGCTGCCTGTTCTCGATCGACAGCGACGCCCACGCACCCGGGCAACTGGATTTCCTTCAGTACGGCGCCGAACGGGCAGCCCGCAACAACGTGCCGTCCGAGCGGATCATCACCACCTGGCCCGTGGACAAGTTGCTTGCCTGGGCGGGCAAAAAGTAGGACGCCCTCCGGCCCAGAGCGGCGCGGGCCGGATGCAGCGCTGCTACTTGACGGCGTCTGACAGCTTCTGGCGGAAATCCGCCTTGGTGGACAGCGTCAGCTTCTCGCCGTTGAGGAAGAAGGTGGGCGTGCCGCTGACCCCAAGGGCATTGCCATCGGCAATGTCGGCCAGGATGCGCTCCTCGGTTTTCTGGTCCGCGACGGCGGCATCGAACTCTGCCACGTTCAGCCCCAACTGCTCCGCGTAGGTGCGGAACAGGGGCGCCTGGGACTGCTGGCTGCCGGCCCACTGGGATTGGTTTTCAAACAGTTTGGCCGCCATCTGCTGGTACTGCCCCTGCTGCGCCGCCGCTTCCGCCGCCAGCGCAGCCTGGCCGGAGTTGGGGTGTGCCGACAACGGAAAGTACCTGTTGACGAAGGTGACCCTGTCACCGAATTCCGCCTTGAGCTCCTCCACGAAGGGATGTACAGCCCCGCAGGAGGGGCACTCGAAGTCAAGGAATTCCACCAGCTGGGCCTTCTCCTCGCCAGGTGCAGTCAGCCGGTGGCTGTCAGCCCGGACCAGTTGTTCCGCGCCGGCGGCTGGAGGTGCCGCCTGCGGGGGTTTGGTGGCGGTGAAGATGGCGTACCAGGCAAGGCCGCCCACCACGATGACGGCCAGTGCGATCCAGATGATTTTCCTGACAAGGCGTGGGGTATCACGGGCGGGAGCCTGGGGAGAGAGCATAATCCGCATCCTAGCCGAGGGCACCGACGCGACCGTTTTCCGCCAGCCCGGGGTCCCTTGCCGCCGTACATTTGTCTCATGCCTTCGACCAGTCCCGCGCGCGAACCACTGACTCCCCCGGCTGCGGCAGGTGCTCCCGTGAAGGCTCTGGGCGTGGTGGCCATGGTGGTTACCGTGGTGCTGTGGGCCTCCGCCTTCGTAGGCATCCGGGCCATCGGCCCGCACTTCTCCCCCGGCTCCCTGACGCTTGGCAGGTTGGCGGTTGCCGCCGTCGTCCTGGCCTTCCTGGTGGTGCCGCAGTTGTTGAGGAGCCGGGTACTGCCCAAGGGGCGGGAATGGCTGCCCATCATTGCCTATGGCGTGATGTGGTTCGGCGGGTACAACGTGGCCCTTAACGCCGCCGAGCACATCCTGGACGCGGGCACCAGCGCCCTGCTGATCAACGTCAACCCCATCCTGGTGGCCATCATGGCGGGTATTTTCCTCAAGGAGGGCTTCCCGCGCTGGCTGCTCATCGGCAGCACCGTGGCGTTTGCGGGCGTCGCATTGATCGCCCTGGGATCGGGACAGCCGCGCTCGCCGGGGGAAAGTTCGACGGCGGACCTGGCAGGCGTGGCGCTTTGCCTCCTTGCGGCGGTGCTCGCCGCAGTCAGCGTCATCATCCAGAAGCCGGTGGTGCGGAAGTTCCCGGCGGCACAGGCAACCTGGTTCGGCATCGTGGTGGGGGCGCTGTGCTGCCTGCCGTTCGCCGGGCAACTGGCGTCCGAAGTGCAGGCCGCCCCTCCGCAGGCCACCTGGGCGCTGGCGTACCTGGGCGTGTTTCCCACGGCCATCGCCTTCACTACCTGGGCTTACGCACTGTCGTTGGTGGACGCCGGGAAGCTGGCCGCCACCACCTACCTGGTCCCCGGGACCACGGTCCTCATCTCCTGGCTGCTGCTAGGCGAGATCCCCACAGCCTGGGGACTGGTGGGCGGGCTGGTGTGCCTTGCGGGAGTGGGACTGACGCGGCGCAGGACGCGGGCACCACGCAGCCGGCAGGTACGGCTTCGGCGTTAGAGTCGGGGTATGCCAGCCAGCCTCCCGCCGGGACTGCCCATCATTCCGGACGGCCCGCACGAGCCTTCCGGGTTCACCATGTCCCCTGACGAGTTCGAAGTGGCTGTCCAGGATGCCCTGGACAGCATCCCGGACCGCCTGGCCCGTGCCATGGACAACGTGGCGGTTTTCATCGATGACGATTACGTGCCGGGGCCGGGGGAAGACCCCGGAACGGTTCTGCTGGGGCTGTACGAAGGGGTCCCGCTGACGGAACGCGACTCATGGTGGGACGCCGGTTCCCTCCCCGACCGGATCACGATCTTCCGCGAACCCATCCTGGAGATCTGCGCCTCCCGGGAGGACGTGATCCACGAGGTGGCCGTCACCGTGGTCCACGAAATCGCCCACCATTTCGGCATCTCCGATGACCGGCTGCATGAGCTGGGCTGGGGCTAGCCTTGTAGGCATGGGACACGACCACAGCCACAGCCACTGGATCACTGCCACCGGGCGGCACCGGAACCGCCTTGTGGCCGTCCTGGGGGTCACGCTCGGGGTGGTGGTCATCCAGATCATCGGAGCCGCACTGTCCGGCTCGCTCTCCCTGCTCGCAGACGCGGGACATATGGTATCCGACGCGGCCGGTGTCACGATTGCCCTGCTGGCCGCCTGGATCGCCGGCCGCCCTGCGAGCGACCAGCGGACCTACGGCTACCAGCGCGCCGAGGTGCTCGCGGCCCTGGCCAATGCGCTGATCCTGATCGTGATTTCCGTGGTGATCTTCACCGAAGCGATCCGCAGGTTCGGCGCACCGCCGGAAGTGCAGACGGACATCATGCTGTTCGCCGCCGTTCTCGGCGCCGTGGCCAACCTGGTGTCGCTGCTGATCCTGCGTACGGCCCAGGAGGAGAGCCTGAACCTCCGCGGCGCCTACCTGGAAGTCCTGGGCGACCTCCTGGGCTCGGTTGCCGTCATCATTGCCGCCGTGGTCATCATGCTCACCGGCTTCCAGGCAGCAGACACCATCGCCTCTGTCCTGATCGCGCTGATGATCCTGCCGCGCGCCTGGAGCCTACTGCGCGATGTGGTGGATGTCCTGCTGGAGGCCAGCCCCAAGGGAGTGCAGGTGCAGATGATCCGCGAGCACATCCTTTCGGTAGACGGTGTGACAGACGTCCATGACATCCACATCTGGACCATCACGTCCGGTGTCCCCGTCTTCTCGGCCCACGTTGTGGTGGAGGACGGCGTGCTCAACGCACGTGGCGCCGACCAGTTGCTGGACAAGCTCATCACCTGCCTGGGCTCGCATTTTGATACCAACCACTGCACCTTCCAACTGGAGCCCGCCAGCCACTCCGAGCATGAGGAACATCAACACGCCTGAGCCCGACACGCCCCCGCGGATTCCATCGCAAATGACACTATTGTGGTTTATGTTATTGATGTGACTGCTGTTGCTAATGTGCAAAACGTCACGTAGCCTCGGACTGCTGGCGAGCAGCTGAGGGGCACAGTCGTGCCGCATCCAGAACCTCACTCCCAGCCTTACCGTTGCGAGGTCTCTGCAGATGGCATTACCCGGATCCGGCCGCAGGACAGCCGTGCTGTGCGCCGCCGTCGTACTTTTTGCATCAGTGGCGACCCCAGCACTCGCAGTACCCGCGCCTTCCGCTCCGCTGACCGTTCCGGCGACGCCGGAGATTCCATCGCCGGAGGACATCGCCGCCGCGAAAGCGAGTGAGGCCGCGACGGCGGACCAGGTCAGCGCGATTGAGCGCATCCTGGCGGACGCGTCGACGGCCCAGCAGGCGGCGTTCGCTGTGGCCATGCAGGCCAACAACTCCTACAGCGAGGCGCTGGTGGAGCTGCAGCAGAGGACAGAAGCGGCATCGGTTGCCGCCGCCAAGGCATCCTCCGCCCGGGAGCAGCAGGACAAAACCCGGAAACAGGTGGGGCAGCTCGCCGGGGACCTGTACCGCAACGGCGGACTGAATCCCACCCTTGGAAGCCTGGCCAGCGGCGGCGACAGCCTGCAGCAGGCCGCCACGCTTGAGGCCCTCTCTGCCAGCCGCAGCCGGGCCTTTGAGGCTGCGGACGCCGCGGCCACCGCCTACCGCTCCCTGACGGCAGCCGCCGACGATGCCACAAAGGCTGCTGATGAGGCAGCGAAGACTGCCGAGCAACGGAAGTCCCAGGCGGAGCAGGCCAACGCCGCGCAGGCCAAGGCCGTGGCGGACGCGAAGGCACAGCGGACCGTACTGGTGGACCAGCTGGCGCAGCTCCGAAACACTACCGTGGCGCTCGAATCGGCCAGGGTGGATGCCCTTGACCGGCAGCGCGAAGAGGCACGTCTGGCTGCCCTGTCCGCCGCCGCCGACAAGGCAGCCCAGGATAAGGCGGCGCAGGACAAGGCCGCGCAGAACCAGCCTGCACAAAACGGATCAGCACAGGGTCAGTCCGCCGGGCAGAACAGGCGCGGGCAGGATGCAGCCCCTGCGGCTCCCGCTCCTGCAGTGCCCGCGCCGGCTGCACCTGCCGCGCCGGCGCCCGTTGCGCCCGCCCCGGCCCCAGCGCCGGCGCCGGTTGCCCCTGCACCGGCGCCCGCTGATCCTGCCCCTGCGCCCGCACCAGCCCCAGCACCGGCTCCTGCGCCCGCACCAGCCCCAGCACCTGCACCAGCACCTGCACCAGCCCCGGCCCCTGCACCTGCACCTCCCACCGGCTCAGGCGGCTACGAGGCAGCCATCTCCGTCGCTTTGGGCAAGGTGGGGGCACCGTACTTCTACCAGTGGGGCGGTACCGGGGTGTACGGTTTCGACTGCTCGGGCCTGGTGCAGAACGCCTTCGCCGCAGCGGGTACATACCTTCCCCGCACCGCTTCCCAGCAGTATGCCGCCGCCCCCGTCCACGTTCCCATTTCGCAGGCCCGCCGCGGCGACCTGCTGGTCTGGGGTTCGGCTCCAAACTTCTACCATGTGGCCATCTACCTGGGTAACGGCCAGGTAGTACAGGCGCTCAACCCGCGGGAAGGCATTACCGTTTCCACTATCAGCTCAATGGTGGGCATGGACCTTTACCCGTACGCGGCCCGCTACTGATCAGGAGCCTGGGCGGCGGGAACTGAAGGCTCCCGCCGCCGTCGTCAGCTCAGGATGTCCTTGGTGACGAAGCGGCCGTAGGCGAGCGCCCCGAACACTGCCACGTAGCCGGCCTGAAGCAGGGCGTTGCTGGCGAAGGAATCCCATACCAGGGGCTGGCGCAGCATGTCGCCGAATCCCAGCCAGTAATGGCTGAAGAGCCACGGGTGCAGCCACTCCAGCTGCGGAAGCTGGTCCGCGACCTGCGACACCACCGAGACCACCACGGTTGCGGCCATCGCCCCCACGGGAACCACGGTCAGCGTGGACAGGAACAGGCCGATTGCCGAGAGCCCGGCCAGCGATACGGCCAGGTAGGCGGCGATCAGCACGATCCGCAGGGCAGCTTCAGCGGGCTGGACCACCCCTCCGGAAAGCAGCGTCACTGGGCCCACCGGGAAAAGCGCCGCTCCAATGGCCGCCCCCGCCAGGCCAACGGTCAACGGAGCGGCAATGCAGAAGGCCAGCGCGCCCGCGTACTTGACCAGGAGGAGCCGCACCCGCCCGGCCGGCGCCACCAGGAGATACCGGAGGGTTCCCAGGTTCGCCTCCCCGGCGATCGTGTCCCCCGCCACCACACCCACCGCCAGCGGCATGAACAGCGGGACGGAGACCAGCATGGCGGTGAAGGCCACAAACAACCCGTTCTGCGTGATCCGGTCAAGGAAGGCAGGACCCCGCCCCGGCGGGACGGCGGAGGAAACCTTCACCGCGACGGCGATGAGTACCGGGATGGCGGCGAGCGCCAGGAGCAGCGCCCAGGTCCGCCGGCGTCCGAACAGCACCTTGAGCTCGGACCCCAAGAGGGACAGCCCGGAACTGCGCGGCGCTGCGGCGGGGCGGCCAGTTTTGGCGGCTTCCGGTATGTCCGCGGGAACGCTACTGGGCAACGTCGAATCCTTCCCCGGTGAGGGCAACGAAGCGGTCTTCGAGACTTTCACGCTCGACGGCGAAGCCCCGGACGCGGACGCCGGCCTGGACCAGGTGCGCCACGACGTCCTCGGGAAGCACCACGGGCTGCCCGGCGCCGGGTTCCAGCGCCGCCACGATGATCTCCCCGCCCGGCCGTGCGGGCTCGGGTTCCGGCACCCCCGGCTGGCCGGGAAGGCCGGGACGTTCAGGCTGCGCAGCTCCAGGGTCCACCGGCCCGGGCGCCAGCCCCAGCCGTGACAGGACCTGCCGGGCCCTTCCGCCGTCGGGCGTTACCAGCCGGAGGCGCGTGCTTCCGGCCTGCCGCAGTTCCGCCAGGGGCCCCTGGGCCACAAGCTTTCCGGCGCTCATGACGGCCGCGTGGGTGCACATCTGGTCCACCTCGGCCAGCAGGTGGCTGGAGACAAAGACCGTGGTGCCCTGGTGCGCCAAAGACCGCACCAGGTTGCGGACTTCACGGGTGCCCTGCGGATCCAGCCCGTTGGTGGGTTCGTCCAGTACCAGCAGGTCCCGTGGCGAGAGCAGTGCATTGGCTATGCCCAACCGCTGCTTCATTCCCAGGGAGTAAGCATGCACCCGTTTCCCTGCGGCGTGTTCCAGGCCCACGCGCTCCAGAGCCTGCTGCACACGCGCCCTGCGCGTGGCCGGAACGGTGTGCGGGCTGGCGGAGTCGAGCCGGTGGAGGTTGGCGGCACCGGAGAGAAAGGGGTAGAAGGCCGGGCCTTCCACCAGGGCACCTACGCGCGGCAGGACCTGGTGGAGTTTGTCCGGCATCTCCTGGCCCAGCAGCTTTACCGTCCCCGCGGACGCGGCTGCCAGTCCCAGCAGCATGCGGATGGTGGTGGTCTTGCCGGACCCGTTGGGCCCCAGGAAACCGAAGACCGTCCCGTGCGGGACGGCCAGGTCCACGTGGTCGACGGCGGCCTGCCGGCCAAAGTGCTTGCTGAGGCCGCGGGTCTCAATGGCCAGGCCGGCAGTCACCGGGCCGGCTCCGGCCCGGCCGTCACTCCCCCGTCCGTCCAATGCTTACCGGGCCGTTGCTGCTGCGGCCTGGAGCCTCTCCGGCGGCACCATTCCCGCGAAGATCCGGCCGTCGTCGGTGATCAGGACGTTGAGCAGGGCCGTGGAAAGCAGCCGGCCCCCTGGGACGGCGACGGCAGCCTGGGACAGCAACGGGTCCTGCAGCATTGATTCAGCCGCCGCAGCGGATCCACGCGCCGTGCCCACCACTGTCTCCCAGCCCGCACCGGTCACAGCGACGTTTCCCTTGGCATCGGCGTGCCGGGCGGCCGGGTCATGGGCACCAGCGGGCCCATGTGACTTGTCCGGAACCGGAAGTTCCTTGACTGTTCCGCCCGGCGGCGGGGTGAAGGTGAAAACTGAGGGATCCGGCGCGGCCAGGGAAAGGCTGGTGAACCCGGAAGCGAAGGCAGGCCTATCGGCTCCGCGCGCGGTCACCTGGACGGACAACGGCATGCCGTTCTCGCCGTCGACGGCGATAGCCACCTTGCCCACCAACGTTGCGTCCGTGCGGGGTTCGATCAGCAGGTTGTAGGCGGCGCGGCCTGCGACGGATACGTCCGGGCCCACGGAAACGGCGGTGCTGGGGTCGACCTTGGACAGGAACTGCTGGGCCAGCTCAGCGGGAGTGTGCATGCCGGGCGTACCCTGCATTTCGTTCGGAACTGCAGGGTCCTTCGCGTGTGCCGGGTCCTGGGCGTGGGCCGGCAGGGTCAGGTGCGCTGCCGTGTTGTCCTTTGAGGAGTAGAACCAGACGTCGCTGCCGTGGCGGACCACGTCCCGTTCGGCCAATTGGTCCATCACCTGCACCCGGGCATTGTCCTTGCCATCCACGTAGATGCGCGCGGTGTGCGTGCCTGAGAGCAGCTCAATAACCGAAGCTACGCTGCCGGGGGACGCAGGCCCGGACGGTTTCCCGGTGGCCGGAAGCTCCGGAAGTCCCAGTTCCGCGGACTGTTCCACCGTCCCCGAGAACGTATTCATCTGGTGGCTCGCCGCCAATTCCAGGACCTGGGCCGGCGTTTTGGCCGGCAGCGGGTTGCTGGCCCCCGCCGGCAGGGACCCGATCAGGGCACCGGAGGCGATGGCCACCGGAGCCGCGACAGCGGGCAGCCACCGCAGCCACGCCCTGCGGCCTGTTGCGCTGTTTCGTTGGAACCGTCCGCTGGAATCCAGCCTGTTGGAGCCCATAGGTAAAGACTACGCCCGTGGAGGTAGGTCCGTGCCCCTGGGGACCTTTCCGTTCAGCGGCGTACCGGGGCGTTCCGGCACTACGGTTCCTGCGCCGCCGTCGACCGTTATCTTTTGGCCCGTGCTGATCAAGCCGGTAGCGTCCGCCACTCCAACAACGGCGGGAATACCGTACTCCCTGGCCACAACGGCGCCATGGGAGTTTGCGCCGCCCATCTCCATCACCAGCCCTCCTGCCGTCAGGAACAGCGGAGTCCAGCCGGGGTCCGTGGACGGGGCCACCAGGATCTCACCCGGCTCCAGGCGGGCTCCGACGGGATCCAGGATGACACGCGCAGCAGCGGTCACCATTCCGGCCGAGGCAGGACTGCCGGCCAGGGTTCCGTTTCCGGAAATTCCGACGGCGGTCCGCACCGCTTCGGGTTCGGTGCCATCCGATAAAAGCACCCTGGGGATGTGCCGGCGCCTGAGCTCCAGGGCGTAATCCTGGCGCCGGGCCGCAACGAGTTCCCGAAGGTCCTGGACAGCGGCTCCGTTGCCCCCATCTTTTCCGGTCAATGCCTGGCGCACCTCGGCGAAGTCCAGGAAGAACACGTCGTCCTGCCGTTCGATGGCGCCCGCCTGCGCCAGTTCGGTGCCCACCAGGAGCAGCTGCCGTCGGACCTCCCCGAGGCCAACAACCAGCTGGTACTTTGGCAGCTCCCGCAGGCCGGCGAACAGCCGTGCCCGCTGGAGGGCGGCACGCACCAGTCTTCCCCGGATCCTGCCGCGGGCGGCGGCGCGGGCAACGAGCCGGTCAACCTGCGCTTCCGCGTCCTCGGCGGCCTTGCTGAACTGGGCGTCAGGCGCCAGGGCGGGGTCGTCCAGCCGGAGGTAGTTGGCCAGGATGCCCAGGATGTGTGCCGGTTCCTCCGACCATCGCGGCAGGCCGACGTCGATTTCGCCCACTGCCCGTTGGCCGTACCGGTCCAGGAACCTGGCCAGGCCGGCATGCAGGCGGGCGGGCAGCTGCCCGGCCTGGAAAGCGGCCGCCAGCGAGGCGGGATCCTGTGTCATGAGTGCGGTGCGTGATTCAGCGTCCTCCTGGATTGCTTTTGCGAGGTGCCACAACTCCAGGTCCATTTCCGTGGTGATGTTGTTGGGCAGGCCGCGGATCACCGGCTGCAGCTCGTCCCATGCATTTCCGCCCAGCAGCTTTCCGGCAAGGCCCAGCATCGCGAACCCCAGGGCGGGAAGGGGAAGGATGGCCGGAACAATCGGGAACAGGCGTGACCCCACCAGCCGCTCGGCATGGTCAAGGCGGGCCAGGGCGCCGGCGCCGTCGTCGGGGGTCAACGACGCCTCGAATTCCCTGGTGAAACGGTCCAGCCGGCGGAGGGCAGCCCCGGGCCTGACCAGTGCACGGAGGAAGGTGGCGGGAACCTCTGCACGGATTGCCGCGGGCCCCACGTGGCGCAGCAGCCCGAAAGGCGTCCTCGTGGTCACAGAAAAGGCGGGGTCTGCGAACAGTTGCCGCATGACGGTTGCCGTCCGCGCCTCCATGATGTCGAACACCCTGGGAACCAGGCGTCGGCCCACGGTGCTGCGGATGGGAGTGGTGAAGTCGATGTAGATCCGCTGCCCCGCTTCGGCGTACGGGGACGGCCCGCCCAGGGGATCAGGAACGGGGAAGCCGGCAGCGGTGGCCACGGACGAGGCTATGAGTCGGACAGCGGCGAGCCCCATGGGCGTGAGCGGCCGGGTAAGTCCCTGGGCCAGGCTGAAGCAGAGGTATGCCCTGGTGCCGCCAGCGCCGGACCTGCCCTGCGGGACCCTGCCGGCAGCGCCGTTGCTCTTCGGAACCGGGTAGAGCGTGGTGATGGGCCTGGACTGCGTGAGCCACAGGGCACCTGCGCCGTCGATGGCCCATTCAGTGTCCTGCGGGGCACCGAAATGCTCCTCAGCCTGCAGCCCCAGCCGCATCAGGCCAGCCACCTGGCTGTCCGTAAGGCAGGCAGCGCCCGGGGCGTCCCGCAACTCCCGGATCTGCGTCCCACCACCCGCAAGCGGCCGTATCTCCACGCCCTTATCGCCTGGTTTCCATTCCAGTACCCTGCCGCTCAGTGCGTCCACCACGAAGTGGTCCGGATTGACGGCGCCGGAGACGACAGCCTCGCCGAGGCCGGGGCTGGCGTCGATCACCACCTGCCGCCGGCTGCCGGTGAGGGGATTCGCCGTGAACATCACGCCTGCGGCCTCTGCGTCAACCATCCGCTGGACCACCACTGCGAGCGCCACGGCTGCGGGGTCAATCCCAAGGCTCGCCCGGTAGGCGGTTGCCCGGTCGGTCCACAGCGACGCCCAGCACCGCCGGACGGCGTCAAGCACCGCGGGTACTCCGATGACATTGAGGTAGGTGTCCTGCTGGCCGGCGAAGCTCGCGAAGGGCAGGTCCTCAGCGGTGGCCGAAGACCTGACTGCCACCGGAACGTCGGTACCCAGCGCTGTATAGGCCTGTTCCACCGCCTGGGCAACGGCGGCCGGCAGCGGAGCCGCCAGGATTGCAGCCCGCGCCGTTCCGGCCAGGCCCGCCACGTCCACCCGTTCCCCATCGGCGGCCCGTGCCGTACCCGACAGGCCGGCGTAAACCCCGGCCAGCGCGGGGAGCAGAGCATCCGGGGCGCCGATTGCCTGCCGATACGCGGCAGTGGTGAGGCAGAAACCCGCCGGGACCGGCAGCCCGGCGGACAGCAGCTCCCCCAGGTTGGCCGCCTTGCCGCCCACCAGCGCCAGCATCCCGCCGTGGAGGTGCCCCAGGTGGAGCACCAGCCCGTCAGGCTCATCGCCGGGTGTCCTGCGCTGATTCATCTCCCCGGTCCCTCGCTGGCTGCCGAACAGTGCGGGTTAGGCGGCGTCACCCAAAATCGGGCCGAACCGTCCACGGTCGGCCAGGCGCTGGTCCTCCCGGTCCGGGACCACCATGACGGGGCCCTTGGCGTGGTGGAGCACGCCGTCTGACGTTGAGCCCAGGAGCATCCCGGTGAAGCCCCCGCGGCCGCGGGTGCCCACTACCACCAGTTCCACGTGCCGGCTTTCCTCAACGAGCACGTCCACCGGCGAGCCGTCCTTGAGCTCGTAGTCGGCCTGCAGCCTTGGGTAATGGCTGCGGAGCCATGCCATGCCGGCCTCCAGGGTGACCCGGATGTCATCGAACAGGGCCTTCCGGTCCATGGGGGCGGGGACCCAGGCAAGGGAACCGCTGTACTGGGGCACGGCACAGACCACCCGGAGGGAGGCGCCAAGGCGTTGGGCCTGGTCGGCTGCCTCAAGGACGGCAACGCGGGCCTGCTCGGAGCCGTCCACGCCAACCACCACCACGTTTTCCACCGGCCGGTGCCCGGATTTTGCCTGCTCCGCCTTGACGCGGCGGTCCTCCGTGGACTCGCCAAGCCGGTCAGAGCAGAACAACGGGACCGTGACCGTGGGGCACTTTGCGTGGGCGGGCAGGGCACTGCTGACGGATCCCAGGAGCCGCCCCACGAAGCCGCCGCGGCCGCGGGTGCCCACCACCAGGAGTTCGGCGGTTTCGGAGATGTCCAGGAGCACTCCTGCTGCGTCGCCGTTCTCCACGGCGGAACTGACGTCGATGTCGTACGCGGCAACCTTCTCCATGGCCTGCCTGGCAATGGCCTCGGCACCTTCGCGGATCACGGAATCGTCCACCGTGGCGTAGCCTCCGTCCAGGCCCGAAGCGGCGAAGATCGGTACGGAATAGGCGGTGACGATATGAAGGGGACGACGGCGGCGCTGGGCTTCCCGCGCGGCCCACACCAGGGCGCACTGCCCGTGGTCCGAACCGTCCACGCCCACCACGATGCCTTGGGGAGTGGCAGACGCACCGCCACCGTCCCGGGCCGGGTCCGGATGCAACTCTCGTGAGCCCATGGGGGCCGCCTCCTCGCGATACGCCTGATGTTGCGGCTATTCTGCCAGAAAACGGGCCGCTCCCTGCGCACCCGGGCCACCAGCGGCACCGGCAGGAAAAGGACCGCTCCCGATCCCCACTATTCTCCGTCCCCCACGGCTTAGCAAGCCTGCTCAGGGGCGCATCGACGAGGTTATCCACAGGCTTTCAACCGGTTTCGGGAAAGCGCCTTCACAGGAACGAATTGTTTTCTTCACTGGGCTATCCACGGCCGCATTTGTTCTGTAGTCTTCAGGACATTGTTGGTCCGGGACCCCGGCTGCTGCTTCCTGTCTGGACGGTCCCGGCCACGCACTGCGGCCGTACTTGGGGGTAACGGAACGCGGGCCGGCGAGGATGCCGGCGCCTGCCGAAACTTCGAAGGAGGGAAACTGTAGTGTCAACCATGCCTGGAGACGCCGGGACCGAACAGACCACCACCGTCATCATTGGCACGGGCCTGTCCGGGTTGGCCGTGGCCGCTGAACTGCGCCGCCATGGGGTGGACTCCATCGTGGTGGACGGGCTGGACATCCTTGGCGCCAACCAACCCGCAAACACGACGTCACTGCAGCGCTGCGATGCAGCGGACAGCGCCACCCTCCGGGAGCGCAATGAGATCCTGCGCCACCTCCGCAATTACGCGGCAAGCCACAGCGTCGACGTCCGGAACACCACGCGGGCGGTGCAGCTGACCATGCTCGAAGGGCCCGATCAAAACGCCGCCCCGCAGTGGCAGGTGCACACCCCCACCGGCATCCTGGTAGCCGACCATATTGTCCTGACCCGGTGCGCCCACAGCCAGCTGCGCCGCATGCTCAACGACTTCGGCATCGCCGTCGGCCGGAACGTGGCAGCGGCAATGCGTGCCATCGGCATCTACCTGGTGGGAGTGGGCGAACTGATTACGCCGTCACCCAAGGAAGTACTGCGCCAGGCCAAGACCGTGGGCCAGGCGATCTCCGCCAAAGTCAATCCGGACAACACCAGTCCATCCGGCGGCGCCTTCCCGGCAACGGCAAGCTTTGCGGTGCTGACCTGCTGACGCCCACCAGCTGCCCGCGGCCAGGCCGGATTCCTCCGGCCGGGGCGGGTGGGGCTACTCCGCGTCGTTGTCTCCGGCGTCCCCGTCACCCGTGAGCCGGCGCCGGGCCAGGACGCCCAGGGCCACCAGCAGCCCCACGGCGACCACAGCAAAGATCACGATGCTCCACTGGAAGGGCTCACCCGCTTTGGCAGGCTCTGACGGCTCTTCCGTCACCCCCGGCTGTGCGGTCCCCATCCCCGGGACGGCACCGGCCGTCGTCGGACTTCCCGCTGTGGATGTTCCGGACGGGACAGCACCGGCGGCGGCTGCGGCCACCGTGAAAGTGAAGGTGCCCTCGATGGGATGCGAATCGGAGCTGACCACGCGCCACGCCACTGTGTACGCCCCCGCCGGGCCACCGGACCGGAGCTTCTGGGTGGCCACGTTGTCAACGATCTGGACAGACCCGTCAGCCCATTCGGTACCGCCGGCATCCTTGACCGAGAAGGACGAGCCGATGCCCAGCGGCTTGTTGCTGAACGTCACGGAGACCTCTGCCGGCGGGGAAGCGAGCGCAGCCCCCTGGGCCGGGCTGGTGGATTCCGCAGCGTCATGGGCGGCGGCCGGGCCCGCCAGGCCCAGCGCAGCGGCTGCAAAAATAACGGAACCGAGCACAAGGCTCAGCAACTGGCGGCGGACTTGGCGCATATTTGGGCTGCTCCTTGTGTTGGGTTCCTTACAGACTAGGCGAATTTGGCCGCCCACTCCCTGCCGCTCCCTTAGGATGCAGGTATCCCCACACACTTCCCCGGAGGACTAATGCTTAAGCAAGGCTCTGCCCTGGACCGGTATTTCAGGGTTACGGAGCGCGGCTCCAACCTCTCCCGCGAGATCCGCGGCGGGTTCGCCACGTTCTTCGCCATGAGCTACATCGTGGTGCTGAACCCACTGATCCTGTCAGGTCCGGACTCCAGCGGCACCACGCTGGGCTTCACCGCGGTGGCCGCCGTGACAGCGCTGGTGGCAGGCATCCTCACCATCCTCATGGGGGCATGGGGACGGCACCCCTTCGCCCTGGCCACCGGCCTGGGCGTCAACGCCTTCGTGGCCGTCACCGTGGCCACCAACCCGGGCCTGACCTGGCCGGACATGATGGGCCTGGTGGTCCTCTCCGGCGTCACCATGCTGATCCTGGTCCTCACCGGCTTCCGCACCGCCGTCTTCAAGGCCGTGCCGGACGGGCTCAAGACGGCCATCGTGGTGGGCATCGGCCTGTTCATCGCCCTGATTGGCCTGGTCAACGCCGGGTTCGTGCGCCGCATCCCCGACGTTGCAGGCACCACAGTGCCCGTCGGCCTTGGTTTCGAAGGCAAGCTGCTGGGCTGGCCCACTGCCGTTTTCGTCTTCGGCCTGATCCTGACCATCGCCCTGGTGGTGCGAAAGGTCAAGGGTGCCATCCTGATCGGCATCATCACCTCTACCGTGCTGTCCGTCATCCTCGAAATGACGCTGCACATCGGCCCCAGCTTCGACGGCAAGAACTTCAACCCGCAGGGCTGGTCCCTGGTGGCCCCCGCGTTCTCCGGCTGGGCCGCCCCGGACCTCTCCCTGATCGGCAAGGCCAACCCCTTCGGCGCCTTCGAGCACCTCGGCTTCGTTGCCGCCACGCTGCTGGCCTTCGTCATCCTCCTCAGCATCTTCTTCGACGCCATGGGCACCATGGTGGGCCTTGCCAACGAGGCCGGCACGGTGGATGAAGACGGCAACATTCCCGACGTCGACCGCGTGCTCCAGGTGGACGCACTCGGCGCCATCATCGGCGGCGGCGCGTCCGTCTCCTCCAACCAGATCTACGTCGAAGCCGGCGCCGGCATCGGCGAAGGCGCCCGCACCGGCGTCGCCTCCCTCGTTACCGGCTTCCTGTTCCTGGTGGCCATGTTCTTCACCCCGCTGATCAACCTCGTGCCGTTCGAAGCCGTGGCCCCGGCACTGGTGGTGGTGGGCTTCATGATGGTCTCGCAGGTGGGCAAGATCGACTGGCAGGACTGGGGCATCGCCATCCCCGCGTTCCTCACCTTCACCCTGATGCCCTTCACCTACTCCATCGCCAACGGCCTGGGTGCCGGCTTCATCGCGTACGTCCTGATCCGCACGGTCCAGGGCAGGGTCAAGGACATCCACCCGCTGATGTGGGCCGTGGCCGCGGCGTTCGCGCTGTTCTTCGCCATCGGCCCCATCGAGGCTGCCCTGGGGATGTAACTCCCCTGGACACACCCCGGTACAGACACAGGGCTGGTGCGGCAGATGCCGCACCAGCCCTTTTGTTTACACCGGAGTTTGGTCACACCGGAGTGTTCGGGGCGAGCCCCTCGTCGCCGGATACCGCCAGCGCCTTTTTCTGGCGCAACCGGTCCAGCCGGTTCATCAGGGGCGAGGTGGTGGCACCGTGGATCACGATGGACAGTGCCACCACCAGCCCGATGAAGGACCAGAGCCAGTGGGCCTGGTCCGTGAAGTGGCCTTCGCCCAGCGCAAAGGCCAGGTAGTACAGCGACCCGATTCCGCGGATGCCAAAGAAGGACAGTGCCACCCGTTCCCGGGGTCCTGTCTTGCCGCCCAGCAGCCCCAGCCAGCCCGCCAGCGGGCGGACCACCAGCAGGAAGGCCAGGGCCACCAGGACTTCCGCCGGCCCCACGCCGGCGAGCAGCCCGCGGGCAATGGCACCGCCGAGCAGGACCAGGATCACCACCGTCAGGAGCCGTTCCAACTGCTCCACATAGGAGTGCAGCACCCGGTGGTAGCCGTGGGTTCGCTCAGCGGCACGGATGGTCACGGCGCAGACAAACACCGCAATGAACCCGTAGCCCTCCACCATGTCAGTCAGCCCGTACGCCAGGAATGTCGCCGCCAGGGCCACGAAGCCCTCGGAATGGTTGGACAGCCTGAGGCTGTCGGCACGGGCGGAGAAAAACAGCCTGGCGAGCACCTTGCCGGTGAGGAAGCCCACCAGAAGCCCGACGGCCAGCCGCCACAGCACGTCCAACCCGAACCACTCGCCGAACCATGCGGACGGGTTTGCCCCGGCGACGCTGATGGCAATGGCCAGGTACACGAACGGGAAAGCCAGCCCGTCATTGAGCCCGGCTTCCGAGGTAAGGCCGAACCGGACCTCGTCCTCCTTGTCCGCGTGCTCGTCCTGGTCCGCAGGTTCGCCCACCTGGACCTCGGAGGCCAGGACGGGATCCGTGGGGGCAAGGCTGGAGGCCACCAGCAGGGCTGCGCCCAGCCCCAGGCCCAGGAACCACATGCCCAGCAGGGTCAGTCCCAGGATGCACAGCGGCATGGCGATGCCCAGGAGCCGCCACGTGGTGGACCAGCGTTTGCGTCCCACCGGCCGGTCCAAAGCCAGCCCGGCGCCCATCAGCGAGATGATCACGCAGATTTCCGCCAGGTGCATGACAAAGTTGCTGTGCTCCACCGGATTCGGGTTGGGCAGCGAGGGAATCAGCGCGAAGGCGCCCATCCCTGCCCCCAGGAAGACCATGGGCATGGACAGGGGCATGTCGCGCAGCAGCTTGGGCAGCACCGCGGCGACGAAGACGGCCAGGCCGGCCGCGGCAAAGAGAATATCTGGGGCTTCAAACATGGAGCGGCTCTCCAGCCTTCAAGGGGTGCGTGGGTCCGGCGCGGGTACGCCACGCTTCGACCGGGCGGACTGCTCTCACCATATCCCCTGCACCAGGCATCGGTGCCGTTCCCACCCTGCCGTCCGGTTCTTGGATTCCGGACAGGACCGCGGCGCCGATGCTGGTTTTCGTGCCCGGCTTGCGGTGAGCTTGAGGCATGTCCCTCCAGCTGCCCGCCGTCGACGTCCCGCCCCAGCCCTGGAAAGGAAGGTTCGACGGCGACGGCCCCGGCCATCGCCGCTGGTGGCAGGCTGTGAACGCTTTCGAGAACACCACCGCCGGCGCGGCGGCCGGAGCGAATGCTCCTGGCGTGGCGGGCCGCAAGCCGGCTGCCCTGCTGGGATTTGCCAGCGACGAGGGGGTGCGCCGGAACAAGGGCCGGACCGGAGCGTCCGCCGCACCCGCAGCCCTGCGGAAGGCCCTGGGTCCACTGGCTTTCCACCTGGACCGCCCGGTGGCTGATGCTGGTGACGTGGTGGTCTCCGGGGATGACCTGGAGGCCGGCCAGGAACGGCTTGGCCGGGTGCTGGCAGCCCTGCTCGACGCCGGTCACCAGACTGTGGTGCTGGGCGGCGGGCACGAAACCGCCTATGCCAGCTACCTGGGCGTCAGCGGATCGTCCGCCATTCAAAGCGGGCTGCGCCTTGGCGTCCTGAACCTCGATGCACACTTCGACCTCCGCGACGAGCCGGTGCCCAGTTCGGGAACCCCGTTCCTGCAGATGGCCCGTGCCGAAGCGGACGCCGGACGCGAATTCCGTTACGCCGTCGTCGGCATCTCGGAGCCGAACAACACGCAGGTCCTGTTTGATACCGCCGGGAAGCTGGGCGTCCGGTATCTGCTGGACGAGGACTGCGAAGCGGACCGGGTCCGGGACTTCGTGGCTGCTTTCCTGGCGGACATCGACGTCCTGTACCTGACCATCGACCTGGATGTGCTGCCCGCCGCGGTGGCGCCCGGGGTCAGCGCGCCGGCCGCCTACGGCGTGCCGCTTCCCGTCATTTCCGCGGTGTGCCGGCAGGTGGCCAGGAGCGGGAAGCTGCTGCACCTGGATGTGGCGGAGCTGAATCCGGCGTTCGACATCGACAGCCGGACAGCCAGGACTGCTGCCCGGCTGGTGGAAACGCTGCTGCGCTGACGGCCTGGTCCCAGCGGGGAGCTGTTGCCAGCCAGGCCTGGTCAGGCCTTCAGCACGTACCGCCGCTCCGGACGTCCCACACCGTACTTGAGCCGCACGTCCAGGGTTCCTTCGTCATGCAGGTATTCCAGGTAGCGGCGGGCACTGACCCTGGAGGTGCCCAGTTCCTGCGCCACCTCGGCGGCTGACACGTCACCGGGAGCAGCGTTGAGCGCGGCCTCCACCAGCTTCAGCGTTTCGATGCTGCAGCCCTTGGGCAGCGGACGCTCGGCCCGGTCCAGGCCGAACACCCGGTTGACGTCCGACTGTTCTGCGACGTCCTTGGACGCATCAAGGCTTTGGTAGGCGTTGCGGTAATGCTCCAGTCGCTCCTGGAGGTCCGTCTGGGAAAAGGGCTTGATCAGGTAATGGACAATGCCGCCGCGCAGTGCCTTCCGCACGGTCTCCACCTCACGGGCGGCGCTGATCACCAGCACGTCCAGCTCGGGGGCCACCGCACGCAGGCGCCCCATCAGGTCCAGGCCATTGATGTCCGGCAGGTGGATGTCCAGCAGGACCAGGTCCGGCTGGAGCCGTTCCGTTTCCGCGACGGCCTGCGCTCCGGTATGGGCAGCACCCACCACAGTGAATCCGGGCGTGCGCTGGATGAAGCCGGCATGCACCTTGGCCACCATGAAATCGTCGTCGACGATCAGGACCTTGATCATGGCTGGACACTCCCTCGTTTCAGCACGGCGGTAAAGACAGCCCCATTATCGTTGGCCACGGTCAGGTTCCCCCCGCTCCGGCGGCACACTGCCCGCGACAGTGCCAGCCCGAAGCCGCGGCTGCCGGCAGGCCCCGGGTCCTTGGTGGTGAAGCCCTGGCGGAAAATCCGGTCGGTGGCACCGCCGGGGACACCGGGGCCGTTGTCCCGCACCGTCACCACAACGTCTCCCCCGCCGCCGCCCTCCACCAACACCTTGACGGCTGCCCGGGGAAGCCCGGTGACGGCGTCGAACGCGTTGTCCACCAGGTTCCCCACCACTGTGGCGAGGTCCCGGGACAGCCCGTCATCGACCCTGTCCAGCACGGAATCCGGGTCCAGTTGCAGGGCCGCGCCGCGTTCGGTGGCGAGGCTCGACTTGGCGATCAGCAGGGCGGCGAGCGCGGGGTCCTTGATGCGGGCTGTCACTTCGTCATTGAGCCGGGTCCGGTCCACGGTGGCGCCGTTGACGAACTGGACAACGGAATCGTACTCGCCGATCTGGATCAGGCCGGAAATGACATGGAGCTGGTTGGCGAACTCGTGCGCCTGGGCCCGGAGGGTGTCCGTGGCGGTGCGGGTGGTCCCCAGCTCGTGCTCCAGTTCCGAGAGCTCCGTGCGGTCGCGAAGGGTGGTCACCGAGCCGATCACCTTGCCGCGGGACTGGAAGGGCACGCGGTTCATCACCACCAGCCGGTCCCCCACGAGCACCAACTGGTCCGGCCCGGGCTGCTCGCGGGTGAGGACCTCCTTGAGGGCGGGTTCGACGGCGAGGGCCGCCACCCGTTTGCCCACACAGTCACGCGGCAGTCCCAGCAGGGCACGCGCACTGTGGTTGGCCACCGTGATCCGCTCGTGCAGGTCCAGCGCCACGACGCCCTCCTTGAGCCCGTGCAGCATGGCCTCACGGTTTTCCACCAGGCTGGTGATTTCGCTGGGCTCCATGCCAAGGGTTTGCCGCTTGACCCGGCGGGACAGCAGGAGGGAGCCGGCGATGCCCAGTACGCTCGCCACCCCCAGGTAGGTCAGCAGGTTGGGCACGGCGTCGCCCAGCCGCTCAAGCACAGTGGGATAGTTGCGGCTGATGGAAGCGATCCCGATCATGCGCCCGGTGTCGTCCAGGACCGGAACATGCGCCGACAGGAGCGGGGCAGGGGTTCCGCCCACTACCCCCGTCCAGGCGCGGCCTTCCATCACCCTGCTTGCGCCGAGCTCCAGCGGCAGGCCCAGCAGGCTGGGGTCCGAGGACGCCACCACGGTCCGGTCCAGTTTCGCCAGCGCCACCCGGGACGAGCCCGAGACGATCCGGACGGACTCCGCCACCGCTGGCAACACTGCCCCGCCGCGCGGTTCCGTCTCGGGGAGGAGCTCACGCACCACGGGGTTGCCGCCCAGGGCCTCCGCGGCCGACAGGGCGCGCCGGCCTTCAATCCGCTCGAACGCCGCCGCTGACTGGGCCAGGGAGATGGCCACCACGCCCACCAGGACCGCGAGGACAATGAGCAACTGCAGCAGAAGGTACTGCCCCGCGAGGGACATTCCTCGTCGTCGAGTCACAATGGTCTTCCTGATGTTGCTGGTTGGACCGGGTTGTCCGGCAGTATTTGGCTGGCCTCCGGTGCGCGCAAAAGTATGGGGCGCGGAGCCGCGGTAGTACCGGGAACTATATCCCAAAGCCCGCAGCAGGGCCGCTGTGGGGTTTCGGAAACGTGAACGCAATGAACACAACTTTCTCTGCGTACACAAGAGTGATCAGCGTCACGGGCACCCCTAGCATCGGAACCACAAGGCATCGGAACCACAAGTCAGCCGATGCTGGTCAGATTTGTTTTGAGAGAAGAGGAACACATGCGCCAGATCCGCGCATTGCGAATTGCCGCCGTTGCTGCCGGCATCGCCCTGATGGCCACCGGCTGCGGTGCCACCAGCAAGAGCTCCACCGGTTCGGAAAGCTCCGGCGCCGCCGCCGGACCCATCACCGGCCTCCAGATCATGGTTCCCAACACGCCGGGCGGCGGCTACGACACCACCGCCCGCGCCGCTGCGAAGGTCCTCGACGACGAGAAGATTTCCACCAACACCGAGGTCTTCAACCTGGCCGGTGCCGGCGGCACCGTGGGCCTTGCCCGGATCGTCAACGAAAAAGGCAACGGCGACCTTGCCATGCTCATGGGCCTGGGCGTTGTGGGTGCCAGCTACACCAACAAGTCCGAGTCCAAGCTGACCGACACCACTCCGCTGGCCCGCCTCATCGAAGAGCCCGGTGCCATCATGGTCAGCAAGGACTCCCCGTACAAGACCATCGATGACCTGGTGAAGGCCTGGAAGGCCGATCCCGGCTCCATCTCCGTGGGCGGCGGCTCCTCCCCCGGCGGCCCGGACCACCTGCTGCCCATGCAGCTGGCGGGTGCCGTGGGGATCGACGCCACCAAGGTCAACTTCGTCTCCTACGACGGCGGCGGCGACCTCCTGCCCGCGATCCTCGGCAACAAGCTCGGCTTCGCCGCCTCCGGTGCCGGCGAGTACCTGAAGCAGATCGAGTCCGGCGAGGTCCGCGTCCTGGCCACCAGCGGCGAAAAGCGCCTCGACGGCGTGGACGCACCCACCCTCAAGGAATCCAACATCGACCTGGTGTTCACCAACTGGCGCGGCGTCGTGGCCCCTCCGGGGATCAGCGACAAGGACAAGGCGGCCCTGATCGCAGCCCTGGAAAAGATGCACAGCACTGAGGGCTGGAAGGAAGCGCTGAAGACCCACAGCTGGACCGACGCCTTCATCACCGGCGACAAGTTCAAGACCTTCCTCACCGAGCAGGACAAGCGGGTGGCGGACGTCCTCACCAAGCTTGGGTTGGCGTGACATCCCTGACCACAGGTCTCAAAGGCCGCTCCGAGCTGGGAGTCGCACTCCTGCTCGGGGCGGCCGGCGTCATGGTCTTCCTGGACGCCAACGGCCTGGTGACCCCGTATTCGAAGTCTGACCCGGTAGGGCCCAAAACCGTTCCGTTCATCGTGGCCGGAATGCTGGTGGTCTGCGCCGTACTGCTGGCCATCAACGTCCTGCGCGGCGGCAAGGGTGAAGCTGAGGGCGGCGAGGACGTCGACCTGGCGCACCCCGCCGACTGGAAGACCATCCTCCCCCTGGCTGGGGCCTTCATCCTGAACATCCTGCTCATCGACTGGGCCGGCTGGGTCATTTCCGGCACCGTCCTGTTCTGGGGCAGCGTCCTGGCCCTCGGCAGCCGCCATTACGTCCGGGACGGGCTGATCTCCGTGGCGCTGTCCCTGCTGACCTTCTACGGCTTCTACCTCGGCCTGGGCATCGCACTGCCGGCCGGCCTCCTGGAAGGAATCCTCTAAATGGACGTCTGGTCCTCCCTCATGGACGGCTTTGCCACCGCCCTGACCCCCATGAATTTTATGTATGCCGTGATCGGCGTCATCCTGGGCACCGCCGTCGGCGTCCTCCCGGGACTGGGTCCGGCTATGACCGTCGCCCTGCTGCTCCCCGTCACGTACGCCCTGGAACCCACCAGCGCGTTCATCATGTTCGCCGGCATCTACTACGGCGGCATGTACGGCGGCTCCACCACCTCGATCCTCCTCAACACCCCCGGCGAATCGTCGTCCGTAGTCACCGCCATCGAAGGCAACAAGATGGCCAAGGCGGGCCGGGCGGCGCAGGCGCTTGCGACGGCGGCCATCGGCTCGTTCGTCGCCGGCACCATTGGCACGGCGCTGCTGGCCGTCTGTGCACCGATCGTGGTGAAGTTCGCCGTCAGCCTTGGCGCGCCCAGTTACTTCGCCATCATGGTTTTGGCCCTGCTGGCCGTCACGGCCGTGCTCGGCTCGTCGCGGCTGCGCGGTTTCGCCTCCCTGGGCCTCGGCCTGGCCATCGGGCTGGTGGGAATGGACTCCGTCACCGGCCAACGCCGCCTGACGTTCGGCCAGCCGCTCCTGGCGGACGGCCTGGACATCGTGGTGGTGGCAGTAGCCATCTTCGCCGTGGGCGAGGCCCTCTGGGTCGCCGCGCACCTCCGCCGCACCCCGCTGCATGCGATCCCCGTGGGGCAGCCCTGGATGGGCAAGTCCGACTGGAAGCGCTCATGGAAGCCGTGGCTGCGCGGTACCGCATTCGGCTTCCCCTTCGGGGCCCTGCCGGCCGGTGGTGCCGAGATCCCCACATTCCTGTCCTATGTCACGGAGAAACGCCTCAGCAAGCACCCTGAAGAGTTCGGCAAGGGTGCCATTGAGGGTGTTGCGGGCCCGGAAGCAGCCAACAACGCTGCCGCCGCAGGCACCCTGACCCCGATGCTGGCCCTGGGCCTGCCCACGAACGCCACGGCCGCCGTGATGCTCGCCGCCTTTACGTCCTACGGCATCCAGCCGGGACCGCAGCTCTTCACCAGCCAGGGTCCCTTGGTGTGGGCGCTGATCGCCAGCCTCTTCATCGGCAACTTCCTGCTGCTGATCATCAACCTGCCGCTGGCACCGATGTGGGCCAAGCTGCTGCAGCTCCCCCGCCCGTACCTGTACGCCGGCATCCTGTTCTTCGCCACGCTGGGCGCCTACTCGGTGAACCTGCAGGCGTTCGACCTGGTGATCCTGCTGGTCCTGGGCGCACTCGGGTTCATGATGCGGCGCTTCGGGCTTCCCGTGCTGCCGCTGATCCTTGGCGTGATTTTGGGCCCGCGGATCGAAGGGCAGCTCCGCAAGACCCTGCAGCTGAGCGCAGGCGACCCGGCAGGGCTCCTGGGTGAGCCGATCGCCGTCGGCATCTATGTCATCATTGGCCTCATCCTGCTCTGGCCGTTTGCCTACAAGCTGTTCCGCCGCAACCGTCCGGAGCGCAGGCCGCTGGTTCCCGCCAATTCGGGTGCCGCGGACTACAGCGACTGAGCAGGCGCCGCGTAAAAGCCCACCTACCCGCATCGAGCAGAAACTAAGGAGACACCATGACAGTCGTTGTGGGATACGTCCCGACACCTGAGGGCGAAGCTGCCCTCACCCAGGCCATCACCGAAGCCCGGAAGAGCAACACCACCCTGGTGCTGATCAACTCCTCCAAGGGCGAGGCCGTTGTGGACACCCGTTTCGCCCAGGACGGCGACATCCAGGACATCGAGCAGCGGCTGGCCGGCCAAGGCATCCAGTACCTGATCAAGCGGCCCGTCCGCGGCCATGACGCGGCGGCTGAAGTGCTGGATGCCGCCGAGGAGCACAAGGCCGACCTGATTGTGATTGGCCTGCGCCGCCGTACCCCGGTGGGCAAGCTGATCATGGGCAGCACGTCCCAGCGCATCCTGCTTGAAGCGGACTGCCCGGTCCTGGCCGTAAAGGCGGGCTAAGCCGTTGGTCTAGGCCGTAGCGGCCGCCCCGCCCGGAACAGCTCCTGGCGCTGGCGGCCCAGGCCCTCCACCTCTACCTCCACCACGTCGCCCGGCTGGAGGTAGGGGAAACGGCCGCTCAGGGCCACGCCCTGCGGGGTTCCGGTGAGGATCACGTCGCCCGGTTCCAGCCGCATGTACTGGCTGCAGTGGTGGACCAGCGTGGCCGCATCAAAGATGAGTTCCTCGGACGTGGAATCCTGCCGCGGCTCACCGTTCACCCAGCTGCGCAGCCGGAGGTTGCCGCCGTCGATCTCTTCGGCCGGAACCAGCCACGGGCCCAGGGGTGTTGACCCGGGCAGCGATTTGCCCTTGGTCCATTGGCCCGCAGCGCCCGGCAGCTGGTACTCACGCTCGGAGAGGTCATTGGCCGTGACGTACCCGGCAATGCAGGCGGCTGCTTCCTCGACGGAACCGAGGTAGCTGGCTTCCCTGCCGATGACAATGCCCAGTTCCACCTCCCAGTCATATTGCGTGGAGCGGGGCGGAAGCGGGGCGGGGTCGAAGGGGCCGGTGACCGTGTTGCTGGGCTTGAGGAAGACCACGGGAATGCTGGGCGGCTCCGCCCCCGATTCCGCGGCGTGGGCGGCGTAGTTCATCCCGATGCCCACCACGGAGCCGGGCCGGGCCACGGGGGAACCAACCCGGAACGCAGCGGCCCCCTCCAGGACCGGCAACTCCCCCGCCTCCAGTGCCCTCCGGACCTGGTCCAGCCCGCCGGCAGCAAGGAATGCGCCGTCCACGTCAGCGGTCAGGGGCAGCAGGCTGAAGTACCGGTCGGCGCCGTCCGAGGTGACCAGGACGGCAGGCTGCTCGCTGCCGCTTTCGCCCAGGCGCATGATCTTCATACCGGTTTCTCCTCAAGCAGTATCGATAGTGGTTCCGGGGCCTGTGGGCACCCGCTTCCATGGTCCTTGATTTCGCTGCGGCGCCGCGAACAGACGCTTTGTGACCGCATCAAAGACCTTCCAAAGGGCAGACATCTGACATATAACAGAAGCAGTCGGTAGAATGTTGGAGCCATCCTGGCATGAGACACAGAAAGTTCAGTACATGACTACAGCCACCTTGGAGCGCGTCCCCCCCGCTGCCCAGCCCACCGAAGGACCCGCCCCGCGGTCCATCAGCCTGGAGTTCTCCAGCGCCAGTGAGGTCCACGCCGGCCTGGAAGAGGCCGTGGCCGACCTGATCGAGGTCGCAGCGCAGGACGCCGCCTGCGGCATCCTGGTCACCCGGCTGCACCCGGGACGCTACACGGTAGCCCTGGACGAATCAGTACCGTTTGGCGAAACGTACGAGTCCTTCGCCGCCTGACCCACCCACAAAAAATCCCCGCACGCCGGTTTGGAGTGCGGGGATTTTTTGGCTGCTGGTGGTTTCAGCTGATTGCTGCCTGCGGGGCTGCTAGCTGCGGCGGACCTGCACGCCGTCGGACTTCAGGAAAAGCTCCTTCTCTGCAGGGCCTGACGGGCCGGCCGGCACCAGCCAAAGGACGTTGCCGCTTTGCGACACCTCTTCAACTTCCCCGGCTGCCACCACATGCGCATGCTTGATGATCTCGACCCGGTCCCCCGCCTGGAGGGATTTCCAGTTGGACACCGCGGCGGAATGGGCATTGCGCCTCGATAAGACTGCCCCACGTGCTTTCATTTGAACTTCTACCCCTTTGTATCGTTCTACTGCCACAGCCTCTTTGATGTGACTTTCACTACACCTTCAGTTCTACTACACTCCCGGCGCCACGGTGGGCCGTGGCGCCGGAAATTCCGCCCCTCGGACGGACACGAAGCAGCTACTGAAGATTGTTCGGTGTCAGGCGAGCGGCCCGACGGCGGATTCGGCCGCCCGCAGCACGTCCCCTGAGGCGACCAGGCGGTCAGCCGCTTCCAGTTCCGGAGACAGGAAACGGTCCGTTCCCGGCCCCTCCACCACAGTGCGGAGGGCAGCCACCACGGCCGCGCCCGCCGGGCCGGGTGTCAGGACGCCACCCGAGAGCTGCGTCCGGATGTCCAGGGCCCGCGCAGCGGTGACCAGCTCGATGGCCAGGACGCGGCGCAGGTTCTCCACCGCCTTGCGCAGCTTCCGCGCGGCGTGCCAGCCCATGGACACGTGGTCCTCCTGCATGGCCGAGCTCGGGATCGAGTCCACGGACGCCGGAACGGCCAGCCGCTTGTTGTCCGACACCAGCCCGGCCTGGGTGTACTGGGCGATCATCAGCCCCGAGTCCACGCCGGGATCAGCAGCGAGGAACGCGGGGAGGCCGTGCGAGCGGGCGGGATCCAGCATCCGGTCCGTCCGGCGTTCGGCGATGGAACTGAGGTCCGCGACGGCGATGGCCAGGTAATCCAGGACGTACGCCACCGGCGCGCCGTGGAAGTTGCCGTTGGAGCTCACCCGCCCGTCGGGCAGGACCACGGGGTTGTCGATCGCTGCGGCCAGCTCGCGGGACGCCACCAGCTCGGCGTGGTCCACGGTGTCGCGGACGGCGCCGGCCACCTGCGGGGCACAGCGCAGGGAGTATGCGTCCTGCACCCGGGAGTCCCCCACCTTGTGGGACGCCACGATCGGTGAATCCGAGAGTACGCGCAGCATGTTGTCCGCGCTGGCAGCCTGGCCCGGGTGCGGCCGGAGCGCAGCGTGCAGTTCGGGCAGGAACACCTGGTCGGTTCCCAGCAGCGCCTCGACGCTGAGGGCCGCGGTGATGTCCGCCGTCGCCAGCAACTGGCGAAGGTCAGCGATGGCCATGAGGAGCATGCCCAGCATGCCCTCGGTGCCGTTGACCAGCGCCAGCCCTTCCTTTTCCGCAAGGGTGACCGGCTTGATGCCGTGCTCCGCCAGCAGTTCAGTGACGGGCCGCTCTCCCCGCCCGCCGTACCTAACGCCGTCGGGCCCTTCCGCCTCGCCTTCGCCCATCAGCACCAGGGCGCAGTGCGACAGCGGCGCGAGGTCGCCGGAGCAGCCCAGCGACCCGAATTCGCGGACCACTGGCGTGATGCCGGCATTGAGGACGTCCACCATGGTCTGTAGGACCACGGGGCGGACTCCCGTGCGGCCGGACGCGAGGGTCTTGGCGCGCAGGAACATGATGCCGCGGACCACTTCGCGCTCCACAGCCGGCCCCATGCCCGCGGCGTGGCTCCGGATCAGTGACTTCTGCAGCTGGGTCCGCAGTTCGTTGGGAATGTGGCGGTTGGCCAGCGCGCCGAAGCCGGTGGAGATGCCGTAGGCGGGGACGTCGCTGGCGGCGAGGTCATCGATGTGGGCGCGCACCTTGGCGACGGTTTCCAGGGCTTCCGGGGAGATGGTCAACGTGGCGCCGTGGCGCGCGACGGCGAGCACATCCTGGGGCGTGACGCCCGCGGACCCGAGGGTGACGGTCAGCGGTTCGTGGGTAATAGCAGTCAATTTAAGTTCCTTGTGGTGGGGTTCCCATCGACTGCTCCGTACTTGTCGTTTTGTGGGCTCTAAACGACACCTACGGAGCAATCGATGAGGGGTTGGGCCGGGTCAGCGGGTTTCGGCGGGGCTCTCTTGCATGGGGATGCGGACGCCGCGTTCCTTGGCGACGTCGAGGGCACGCTCGTAGCCGGCGTCCGCGTGGCGGATAACGCCCATGCCGGGGTCGTTGGTCAGCAGGCGTTCGAGCTTTTGGGCGGCGAGGTCGGTGCCGTCGGCGACGGAGACCTGGCCGGCGTGGATGGAGCGGCCAATGCCAACACCGCCGCCGTGATGAAGGGAGACCCAGGTGGCGCCGGAGGCGGTGTTCAGCAGGGCGTTGAGCATGGGCCAGTCGGCGATGGCGTCCGAGCCGTCCTTCATGGCTTCGGTTTCGCGGTACGGGGAGGCTACGGAGCCGGAGTCCAGGTGGTCGCGGCCGATGACGATGGGGGCCTTGACCTTGCCGTCCTTGACCAACTGGTTGAACAGCAGGCCGGCCTTGGCGCGTTCGCCGTAGCCCAGCCAGCAGATGCGGGCCGGCAGGCCTTCGAACTCGACACGTTCCTGGGCGGCGTCGATCCAGCGGTGCAGGTGCTTGTTCTCGGGGAAGAGCTCCTTGATCGCTTCGTCCGTGACGCGGATGTCTTCGGGGTCACCGGACAGGGCAACCCAGCGGAACGGGCCAAGGCCTTCGCAGAAGAGCGGCCGGATGTAAGCGGGAACGAAGCCGGGGAATTCGAAGGCTCGGGTGTAGCCGCCCTTGCGGGCCTCATCGCGGATGGAGTTGCCGTAGTCGAACACCTCTGCGCCGGCGTCCTGGAATTCCACCATGGCCTGCACGTGCCGTGCCATGGAGGCCTGGGCCTTCTTGGTGAAACCTTCGGGGTCAGCCTCAGCTTCGCGGTGCCACTCGTCCACCGAGATGCCCTCGGGGAGGTAGCTGAGCGGATCGTGGGCCGAGGTCTGGTCGGTGACGATGTCCACGGTGAGTTCGCCGGCTTTGTGGCGGCGCAGGATCTCGGGGAAGACTTCGGCGGCGTTGCCCACGTAACCCACGGACCAGCCGCGGCGCTCTTCCTTGGCCTTGAGCACCTTGGCGATGGCGGCGTCGAGGTCTGTTTCCACCTCGTCCAGGTAGCGCTTGCCGGCACGGCGGCGCAGGCGGGACTCGTCGACGTCGACAATCAGGCAGGCGCCCTCGTTCAGGGTGACGGCGAGCGGCTGGGCGCCACCCATGCCGCCGCAGCCGCCGGTCAGCGTCAGCGTGCCGGCGAGCGTGCCATTCTCATCCCCGGTCAGCTTGCGGGCGATCGCCGCGAAAGTCTCGAAGGTGCCCTGCAGGATGCCCTGCGTGCCGATGTAGATCCAGGACCCCGCGGTCATCTGGCCGTACATCATCAGGCCCTCGGCCTCGAGCCGGCGGAATTCGGGCCAGGTGGCCCAGTCGCCAACCAGGTTGGAGTTGGCCAGCAGCACGCGGGGCGCCCATTCGTTGGTGCGGAACACGCCCACCGGCTTGCCGGACTGGACCAGGAGGGTCTCGTCCTTTTCCATGGTTTCCAGCGTGCGGGTGATGGCGTCGAATGCCGCCCATGAGCGGACGGCGCGGCCGGTGCCGCCGTAAACCACCAGGTCATCCGGGCGTTCGGCGACCTCAGGGTCCAGATTGTTCATCAGCATGCGCAGCGGTGCTTCGGTCTGCCAGGACCTGGCGGTGAGCTCGGTGCCGCGGGCTGCTTTGACCGGGCGGGCACCGGTGGTGAAATCGGCGGGTGCCATGATGGGCTCCTTCTGGTGGTGTCTGTTGGAAGAAAGAAGTTCTGTATCCACTAAAGCCCCTCGCGGGCTGGCTTCACAGGGCTTTCGCAGGCCTACTGTCCGGCATGCCAGACAAGCGCACACGGTTTCTCGACGGGTGATTATTTGACCGGGCGCCCGTGGATCCGGACGGAGAGTTCATCGGCCACTTTCTGGACGCGGGCAGCCAATACGGGCCACTCGTCCGCTGGCAGTTTGTCCTCCAGGAAGGTGACGGCGACGGCAGCGGTGGGCCAGCCCAAGTGGTCGGTGACCGCGGCGGCGATGGAGCCAAAGCCGGGCGTCACTTCGCCGTGTTCGGTGGCATACCCCCGCTGGCGGACCTGGTCCAGGTGGGAGGACAGCGATGAATACTTCATGATGGCCCCTTCCACCTCGTGCCGGGCGCTGAAGGCTGCGGCGTTCGGGTACAGCGCCCGAACCTGCGATTTGGGGAGCGCGGCAAGGATGGCACGGCCGCTGGCGGTGAGGTGGCTGGGAAGGCGGACGCCGACGTCAGTCACCAAGGATGGACGGTTCTTGGCCCGCTCCTCCACGATGTACAGGACATCCCGGCCATGCAGCACGGCAAGGTGAGCACTCTCGCCGATGGCGTCCACCAAACTCGCTAACAGTGGGCGCCCCAGCCGGGACAGCGGCTCCTGCCGGGAGTACGCGGAGCTCAGTTCGAAGGCGCTGATGCCCAATCCGTAGCGTTGCTCCTCGTGCAGGTGGAGGACGAAGCCGTTAGCCTCCATCACCCCCAGCAGGTGATAGACACTGGAGCGGGGCAGGTCCAGGCTGGAGGCAATCTGCGAGGCCGCCATGGGTCCGCGGCGCGAAGCCAGCAGCTTAAGGATGCGCAGGGTGTTCTCCGCGGCAGGAACCTTCGAAGACACTTTGGCCGCAGCCCGGGGCGCCTGGGTTTCGGTGCCTCTTGTTTCGGTGCTTATTGCAGTGCTCATGGCCTGGAAGGTTCTTTCTGGCTAGCTATGTCCGGTATCCCGTACTTAAGCTTGCGCCCTCCGCCGGCCTTCCAAGTTCATGCAAACGCGCCCGCTGTCTGGGATACCAGACGGTTGTCGTCGTCCCACCTTCGTGCCTATGTAAAAACCCTGGTCCCGCTCAGATGCTGACCACAACTTTGCCGCGTGCCCGTCCCTCGTGGAGGTACTGGATGGCCGCCGGTGCTTCGGCGAGGGGGAAGACCCTGTCCACCGCGGGCTTGACGCTGCCGGCCTCGATCAGCGAAGCAAGGGCCTCGAGATCCAGGTGCGTTTCCTTGGCGACAAGCCCTTTTAACTTCCGGCCGGAAATCAGGGAGACCAGCGGGGCACCAAGGGACCGCTGAAATCCGCCGGTCAGCTTGCCGCCCCCTTCGCCGCCGATGATCACCAGCGTGCCCTTGGGTACGATCAGCCGGCGCAGGAGGGACAACCGCCGGTTGCCGGCCGTGTCCAGGATGACGTCGTACAGTTTCCCGGTGCCCGAAATATTGGACGTCCTGTAGTCAATGACGGCATCCGCCCCAAGGGAGCGCACCAGATCAACCTTGGCGGTGCTGCACACCCCTGTCACCTCAGCTCCAAAGGCTTTGGCCAGTTGGACCGCGAAGGATCCCACTCCCCCTCCGGCGCCAAGGATCAGCACCTTTTGGCCGACGGTAACCTGGGCGGCGTCGCGGACGGCCTGCAGGGCGGTGACTCCGGAGATCGGCGAGGCCGCCGCTTCTTCGAAGGAGAGGCTCAGGGGCTTACGGGCCACCTTGTCCTCCCTGGCGCAAACGTATTCAGCAAAGGATCCGTCGCAGGTCCCGAACACCTCGTCCCCCGCAGCAAAGCGCGTCACTCCAGGCCCTACCGCTTCCACTACGCCGGCCACTTCCCGGCCTCGCACGGGAACTTTCGGCTTCTTCAGGCCGTAGCCGAAAAGCCGGACGAGGTACGGCAGCCCGGCCATCAGGTGCCACACGCCCTGATCGACACCGGCCGCCCGCACCTTGACCAGTACCTGGCCGTCCCCGGGCTCGGGGCGGGCGATGTCCCGCAACTCGAGCACGTCTGCTGATCCATAAGTGTCCTGCACGATTGCTTTCATCGTCGGTCTCCTTCGGGCTGCTGGTACCGGGCGTAACCTCATCCGCCCAGTTCCACGGCGGCCCCTCAAGGTAAGGAAAAGCCGGCATCGAGTCAAGGGGCCGGCCTCTGAAGCGGACAGGCAGGCACCCGCTGCCCAGTCTGGAACCGAAGACACCAACCCTCCGTGAGCCTCATCACGGCGACTCCGAAGATGGTCTGCTGGTTAGCGGTTCCCCTCCCAATGACGAGAAGGTATTTGCATGCAACCAGCTCCAACCCCAACCCGGATCGAGAGTCCGGCGGAACAGCAGAAGCCGTCCAACGGCGTCGGACATGTCCTCAACAGGGGACTCAATGTGCGGCACATCCGCTTCATGGCCCTCGGATCGGCGATCGGCACCGGCCTCTTTTATGGCTCCGCCTCCGCCATCCAGAAAGCCGGACCGGCCGTCCTGCTGGCCTACATCATCGGCGGCGCCGCCGTGTTCATGGTGATGCGGGCCCTGGGCGAGATGGCGGTGCGGCACCCGGTGTCGGGCTCCTTCAGCCAGTATGCAGGCCGCTACCTTGGACCCCTGGCCGGCTTCGTGACCGGCTGGACGTACGTGTTCGAGATGGCGATCGTGGCCATCGCCGATGTCACCGCATTCAGCATCTATATGGGGTTCTGGTTCCCACAGGTGGACCGCTGGATCTGGATCCTTGCCGTCATCTGCTTCCTGGCGGCGCTGAATCTGCTCAGCGTCAAGGTCTTCGGCGAACTGGAGTTCTGGTTCTCGCTGATCAAGGTGGCAGCCATTATTGCCATGATTGCCGGCGGCGCCGCCATCATCGTGTTCGGTTTCCAGGGCGGCGGCTCCGGCGTGACCCCGGGACTGGGCAACCTGGTGGAGCACGGCGGCCTTTTTCCGAACGGCTTCGAAGGCCTGCTGGCATCGTTCGCCGTGGTGATGTTCGCGTTCGGCGGCATCGAGACCCTGGGCATCACGGCCGGCGAGGCCGCCGACCCCAAGAAGGTCATTCCCAAGGCCGTCAACACCGTCCCCGTGCGCGTGCTGCTGTTCTACGTCCTGACCTTGGGAGTCCTGATGAGCCTCTTCCCGTGGGACCAGGTGGGCACCGGCGGCAGCCCGTTCGTGCAGATTTTCAGCGGCCTGGGCATCCCGGCAGCACCCCACATCCTGAACGCCGTGGTGATCACCGCCGCACTCTCCGCCATCAACAGCGACATCTTCGGCGCCGGGCGCATCCTCTTCGGGCTCTCCAACCAGGGCCACGCACCGGCTGCTTTCGGCAAGGTTTCCCGGCACGGCGTCCCCTGGATGACCGTGGTCATGATGGCAGGAATCCTGCTGGTGGGCGTGGTCCTCAACGCGGTCATTCCGGAGGACGTGTTCCTGGTGATTGCCTCGATCGCCACCTTCGCCACCGTCTGGGTGTGGGTGATGATCCTGGCCTCGCACGTGGCAATGAAGCGGGAAATTGCGCGCAATGCCCTGCCGGCATCGGAATTCCCGTCACCGTGGTGGCCCGCTGCCTCCGTCCTCACCATCGCGTTCATGGCGCTGGTGATCGCCATCCTGGGCGCCTTCGAGGACACCCGGATCGCGCTGTACGTCGGCGCGGTGTGGCTGGGACTGCTGGTCATGGCGTATCGGCTGTGGATCAAGGGTGACGGACGACGCCGGGCCCACCTTGAGGACGAAACCTCGCCGCTGTCGGCGGTCTCCTCCGCCCCGATAACGTCTCCTGCCGGGAGCAGGCGGACCTAAAGGCGGGACGCTCAGACGCAGCCGGCTGGGAACTGGAGCGGAGTGACCCCAGGGCCTACGCGGCCTTGGGGAACACTCCTGCACCGGCCAGCCCCGAGCGCGGCGCAGTCTCTACCTTGGCGCAGATCCAGCGGCCCAGCTCGGTGGCAGCCAGCGGATCAATCGAGGTGGCAAACCCCGCCCGCTCCAGCATCCACGCCAGGTCCTCCGTGGAAACATTGCCGGCCGCGCCTGGAGCGAACGGGCAACCGCCCAGGCCTCCCACGGCACTGTCGAAGACCCTGACTCCCGCTGCCATGGCCGCGTAGGTGTTTGCCAGTGCAGTGTGTCGCGTTTCGTGCAGGTGGGCCCGCAGCGGCACATCCGTTTCAGATGCCAGGGCGGCAAAGACCTCGTTGACCTGCCATGGGACGGCGCAGCCGATAGTATCCGCCAAGGCAACCTCGGCCAGCGGGCCTCGTTGCAGTGCGCTGCGGACCACCGAAAGAGCCTGCTCTCCAGGGACGTCACCCTGGTACGGACAACCGAAGGCTACGGCGGCGGTGACCGTGACCGGGACGCCGGCAGTGGCAGCGATTCCGGATACCTCTTCCAAGGCGTCCAGGGCGGCGGCGACCGTCGTGTTCTGGTTGGCCGCGGCAAAGGCATCGGTCACGGGCAGGACATAGTTGATCTCGTCCACCCCCGCGTCCACGGCTCTGTGCGCACCGCGGGTGTTCAGCACCAGGCCGATGTAGCTGGCACCGGCGTCCCGCGGCACCCCGGCCATGACGGCATCGGCATCGGCCATTTGCGGAACCTTTTTGGGGTTTACGAAGCTCACAGCCTCAATCCGTCTGGCACCCAGGGCAATCAGGTCGTTGATAAGGCGCAGCTTGTCGTGGGTGCTGACCGGGACCCTTTCATTCTGCAGCCCGTCACGGGGACTGACGTCCACGATGGAGACTGAACCTCCGCGAGTGCCGGTTCCCGCAATTCCGTTCATCAGATGGCACCTTCATCCTTGGCATGCTGCAGTTCTTCGACATTCAGTTTGAGCAGCCCCCCGTAGACGTCATTGTTGTGGGAGCCAGGCGCCAGTGGCCCATTCCACGCGATGCCGCCGCTGGTCCGGGACAGCTTGGGAATGACGCCCGGCTGGACCACCGCCCCCAACTGTTCATCGGGAACTTCCACCAGCATCCCGCGCGCCCGAAGCTGGGGGTCTTCGAAGATGTCCTCGATGGTACTCACAGTGCTGTTGGGAACAGCGTGCCGGTCAAGGCACGCCACCAGTTCCGAGTGGTTGAAACCTGCGGCCCATTCGGCGATCAGTTGTTCCAACGCCTCCTGGTTGACACCTCGGGATGCGTGGTTGCTGTAGAGGGGGTCAGAAGCCAGCTCCGGGGTGCCCATTGCGGCAGCCAGCCGCACGAACACCGAGTCCTGGTTGGCAGCGATCACCACCCACTTTCCGTCGCTGGAGCGGAAAATATTCGACGGCGCTATCCCCTTCAGCCCGGAACCGCTGGGGCCCGGCACAACGCCCGCAGCCGCGAAATCGGGCACGGCACTTTCCAAAAGGGAGAAGCAAGCCTCTACGAGGGACACGTCCACAACCTGCCCCGTCCCTCCCTTGGCATCCCGCCAGTACAAGGCCAGCAGGATTCCCTGCAGCGCATAGAGCGACGCCAGGCTGTCGCCCAGCGAGATGCCTGTCCGTGGCGGTGCCTGGTCCGGGTAGCCGTTGAGGTGGCGCAGGCCGCCGCGGGCCTCGGCCACGGAAGCGTAGCCCGGCTTGTTGGCATCCGGTCCAGTCTGGCCGTAGCCGGAAACCCTGGCGATGATCAGCCCTGGGTTGCTTTGCCAAAGCACCTCGGGGGAAAGCCCGAGTTTCTCGAGTGTTCCAGGGCGGAAATTCTCCAGGATGACGTCGGCTTCCCTGCAGAGCTCCAGGAAGAGCCCACGCCCGCGGGGCGACTTGAGGTCCAGCGTCACGCATTTCTTCCCCCTTGACTGGACCGACCACCACAGCGTGTGGCCATGCACCCGGGCCCGGCCCCACTCCCGCATGGGGTCGGGACGGTCCGGAGACTCGATCTTGATCACCTCCGCACCGAAGTCTGCGAGCTGCCGTCCTGCAAACGGGCCTGCGATAAGTGATCCGAGCTCCAGGACACGCACGCCGGTCAACGGCCCGCCGGCCGTTTCCATGGCTGCGCCAGGGGCAGGTGCAGCGCCGGGCCCGGTCCACGGCCGTCCGCCAATTCCGGAGTCTGCGTTCTGCCCGGGGCGCACACCGCCAGGGCGCGAGGTCTGTGAAGTTTCCACCATCTTTGGGACTCCTGTTCTGCCGGCAACCGGTACCCCGGCCGCGTTGCCCGGCCTGCCGTGGGATCGCGAAGCATCGTTGGCACGACAACTCATATTGTGGACCTAAATTCACAATGTGGATAGAGGGAGTTGAAATCGGAGTTACTGCGGGATGGTGCCGCCGATGACCCTGGTGCCCTCTTCTGCGGCCGCCAGCACCTGTTCCACCCAGGACGCGCAGACGTCGAAAGGCATCCGCAGGGCCGGCCCCATCACCGTAAGAGCGCCGAAGAGTTCGCCCTGCGGGCCGAAAATCGGCGCCGAGATGCCGCTGGCGCCTGACACGCGCTCACCGGTGGTGATGGCGAAACCATCTGCGCGGGCTTTGGCGACCGATCCTTCCAGGCTCGCGGCATCGGTGATGGTCTGGTCGGTCAGGGATGCCAGGCCCGACCGGTACACCCGCTCGGCAACTTCCGGATTCCAGGCCAGCAGGACCCGCCCCGCCGCACCCACGTGCAGCGGCATGATTTCACCGACACTCACAACCCGGCGGAGCATGCGGCGGGTCTCGGCCAGGGCGATGCAAACCCGTTTCCCCTGGGATTCGCGAAAGATGCAGGCGGTCTCGCCCAGCTCGTCACGAAGCCTTCGCAGCACGGGCGTCAGCAGCTCCAGGAAATCCAATCCCTGGGTTGCCGGTGCCGCCCAGTGGGCCATCCGCACCCCAACCCGGTACCGGTCCCCGTGCCTGTCCAGAATCCCTTCCTGCACCATGTTCGCCACCAGGCGCTGGACCGTGGAGTGCGGCACACCGGTGCTGGAACGGATCTCGGCCAGCGACAGCTCGGGCTGCGCGAGGGAGAAAGCATCGAGGATGGCAGTGATCTTCCGAAGGACCAACAGGGGCGTGGCCGACGTTTCGCTGGAGCTCATGGGGAAAGTGTATGAGCCGCGGGGGCGTTGAGTGTGACCGAAGTAACTGTTAGCATCAGGTCCACATCATGATGGAGAACCCACGATGTGGCAGGTAAGACCTGCTGACGAGTAACACCACCAGAGGCCGCACGCAGGTCTCCGGACGCGGACCGATGCACCACTTTCGTTCCGACAGCGTGGACCAACAGGGGGAAACAAGCGGCCGGAGTTGGCCGGGAAGAGGCAAAGATGCCAGCTGCACAGCCAACCACGTCCGGATATGCCGTGGAGCTCACCGGGTGCACCAAACAATTTCCAACATCCGGGGGCGAGACCTACTTCGCAGTCCGCGACATTGACCTGAAGGTTGAACCCGGCCGCTTCGTCTCGATCGTTGGCCCAACGGGATCAGGCAAGTCCACCATCCTGAACATGGCAGCAGGGCTTCTAACTCCAAGCTTCGGAGAGGTCAAGAGCTTCGGAGAGCCGGTGACGGGAGTGAACCGCCGGGCGTCCTACATGTTCCAGCAGGACGCCCTGCTGCCGTGGAAGACCGTCATCGACAACGTCAGCCTGGGCCTGACCATGGCCGGCGTCTCCAAGGCCGAGGCCCACTCGGAATCGCGCCGCTGGCTCGAAAAGGTAGGCCTCAAGAACTTTGCGGACCGCTATCCGCACCAACTCAGCGGCGGCATGCGCAAGCGCACGGCCATCGCACAGGCCTGGATCGTGAACCCGGACATCCTCCTCATGGACGAGCCGTTTTCAGCCCTCGACGTCCAGACCCGCCAGATCATGGAAAACGAACTCCTGCAGCTATGGCAGGAATCCGGCAAGGCAGTGGTCTTCATTACCCACGACCTCGACGAAGCGATCGCACTGTCCGATGAAGTGGTAATTCTGGGAGCGGGCCCCGGGAGCACGGTGGTGGGAAGTTACCAAATCGACATTCCCCGCCCGCGCGACCTGCTGGATATCCGTGACGACCCGCGGTTTGTGGCGCTGCACCGCGAAATCTGGGGGCGCCTGAAAGTCGAAGTCTCAAAGACCTACGAAAGTGCCATGGCGGAGGAAGGTGAGGCAGCGTGACCATCCTCGGTTCACGGAGGCCGGGTTCCCGCGGGAACGGCTCTCCCGGCGGCACCCAGGACCGCAGCCCCGTCAGCCGGTCGGGCCGCCGGGGAGAAATGTCACCCTTGGCCATGCGGAGCATCCAGCTCCTCCTCACGGTTCTGGTCCTGGGAGCGTGGGAGGTCCTGGGACGGGCCGGGGTGATCGACGAATTCTTCTTCCCCCTTCCCTCGGACATCTTCCAGACCGTATGGCTCTGGGTGTCCTCAGGGTTCGTGTTCCCCCACCTTTGGGTGACCATGCAGGAAGCCATCCTCGCCTTCCTGGTGGGAGCCGCCGTCGGACTTCTCCTGGGCTTTATCCTTGCCCGCGTCCGATTCCTTGAGCGGCTGCTGGACCCTTTCCTGCAGATGTTCAATGCGCTCCCGCGCGTGGTCCTGGCCCCGATCTTCCTGCTGTGGTTTGGCCTTGGCATCTGGTCCAAGGTCGCCTTCGGCTTCACCCTGGTGTTCTTCATCGTCTTCTTCAACACACTGGAAGGCGTCAAGAGCGTGGACCGGGTCCTGGTGGACAACGCCAGGATGCTGGGGGCCAGCGAAAAGCAGCTCCTGCGCCACGTCTTCATCCCCAGCGCCCTGACCTGGATCTTCTCCAGCCTGCATATCAGCGTCGGCTTCGCCATCACCGGCGCAGTGGTGGGTGAGTACCTGGGCGCTTCGGGCGGAGTTGGATATGCCATCGCCCAAGCCCAGGGCGTGTTCGATACCAAGGGCGTGTTTGCGGGGATGTTCATCCTCATGATCGTCGTCCTGATCATCGACCTCCTCGTCAACCGCCTGGAGCGGCACCTGCTCAGGTGGCGCCCGGTCCGGTCTTCCTGACCACGCCCGGCCAAGAGCTGCTTTACCGGCGCAGAAACTCAACAACCCGCCTGAAAGGGACACTCATGACACAGAAAGCAACCCGGCGCCGTGGCCGGGTCCTCCTCCGGCCACTGACCCTGATTGCGTCGGTTGCCCTGGCGCTCTCCGCCTGTGGCGCACCCGCGGCAACACCTCCCGGCCAAAGCGGGTCGGCCGCTGCCGGCGGCGGGGGCGGCAAGGTGGTCATTGGCGTCGGCGGACAGACCCTCCTGACATATCTCCCGACCACCCTGGCCCAGCAACTTGGGTACTACAAGGATGAGGGCGTGGACGTTGAGCTTCAGGACCTCCAAGGCGGCTCCAAGGCCCTGACCGCCATGATCGGCGGCAGCACCAACGTGACCAGCGGGTATTACGAGCACACCATCCAGATGCAGGCCAAGAACCAGCAGATCAAGGCTTTCGTGGACATGGGCCAGTCATCCGGACTGGCACTGCTGGTGTCCCCGAAGAATGAAGGCCAGATCAAATCCATTGCGGACCTGAAGGGCAAGAACGTGGGCGTCACAGCTCCGGGTTCTTCCACCGACATGTTCGTGAAGTTCCTGCTGGCGAAGAACAACATGCAGCAGTCTGATGCAGCTGTTTCCGCCATCGGTGCCGGATCATCCGCTGTTGCCGCTGTTGAGCAGGGCCAGGTTGACGCCGCCGTGATGCTCGAACCGGACGTCTCGGTGCTCACCAAGCGCATCGGCCACAATCCGGTGGTCCTGGAGGATGTCCGTAGTTCCGAGGGCCTGAAGGAAGTGTTCGCCACCGATTCCTGGCCTTCCGCCTGCCTGTACGCCAAGACTGACTGGCTCAACCAGAACAAGGACACCGCCGCCAAGCTGGCCAAGGCCATCAAGCGGACCCTGGAGTACATCAACGGGCATTCGGGGGCAGAAATCGCGGCCAAAATGCCGGAAAACTTTGCCGGCGGCGACAAGGATCTCTACGCCAAAGTCATCGATGACCTCAAGAAAACTTTGAGCAAGGACGGCACGTTTACCGACGACGGGGTCCAGGCAGTCCTGAAGACCCAGCAGGTAGCCAACCCCGACGTGGGAAACAAGGAGATCAAGCTTTCCGAGACCTACACCAACGACCTCGTTAAGTAGTGCCCACGAAGCACAACCGCCGCCGGCGGCGAAGCGAATAGCGCCCCGTCCCGGCTAAGTGGTTGAAAAGCGAAAGGTGCCCGGCCCCTCATGGGGCCGGGCACCTTTGGCGTTCCGCCGTCCTACGCCGCAGCAGCGGCGGCCCGAACCGCCTGGCCGAGGGACGTCGTCGGGCGCCCGATCAGCCGGCGGAGGTCGCCGGTGCTGACCAGGAGATCGCCGCGGGCAATGCCCAAGTCGGAGTCCGCAAGGATTTCCGCGAAGGCCCCGGGCACCCCCACGGACGTGAGCAGGCCTGCGTAATCCTCGGCGGGAAGGTCGTTGTAGGTGATGGTCCTGCCGGTGGCCGCGCTGATCTCCGAGGCGAGGTCCGCCATGCTGAAGGCCTCATCGCCGCCCAGTTCGTAGACCTTTCCGGCCTGGCCGCCGGCCACCAGGACCGCGGCGGCCGCATGGGCGTAGTCGGCCCTTGAGGCAGCACTGACCTTGCCATCTCCGGCACTGCCCGCGACGGCGCCCTGGGCCATGGTTCCGGGCAACTGCTCTGTGTAGTTTTCCAGGTACCAGCCATTGCGCAGCAGCACGAACGGAACCCCGGATTCGCGCAGCAGCGCCTCGGTGGCCTTATGTTCGTCGGCCAGTTTCATTCCCGTGGTGTCAGCGTTGGCGATGCTGGTGTAGGCCAGCAGCTCCACGCCCTCAGCCTTGGCGGCTTCGATCACAGTGCGGTGCTGCTGCACCCGCCGTCCCACTTCGCTGCCGGAGACCAGCAGCACCCGCGTGGCTCCCTTGAGGGCAGCGGCAACTGACCCGACGTCGGCATAGTCCATGCGCTGCACGTGAACCCCGCGCGCAGCGAAGTCTGCGAGCTTGTCCACCGACCGGCCGGCAGCCACGATGTCCCCGGCGGCCACTCCACGCTCCAGGAGGGCTTCAATGACGTGGCGGCCCAACTGTCCGGTGGCGCCTGTAACAACAATGCTCACGATGGTTCCTTTCGGGAGTTTTACTCTGTCAGAGGACACAACCACCGCTTCTTCCCGGAACTTCCCAAGAGGGAGTACGCACTTCAAAGTAAGGTACTGACCCTTGGGTAAGCTGGAGGCATGGAAGCAGCCCCACTCCCCCTCACCTTTGCCGACGGCGTATTCCCGGCCGGATGCCCCAGCCGGACCCTGCTGGACCACATCACCAGCAAATGGGGCGTCCTGATCCTGATTGCCCTGTCCGAGGGCGAACAGCGGTGGAGTGACCTGCGACGGCGGGCCGAGGGCATCAGCGAGAAGATGCTGGCACAAACGCTCAAGACACTGGAGCGCGACGGCCTGGTCAGCAGGAACGCCCAGCCGGTCATCCCGCCCCGGGTGGATTACAGCCTCACTGAGCGGGGCTACGAATTGAGCGCACTCCTGGTGCCGCTGGTGGCCTGGGCCTTCGAAAACGCCGAGGACATCATCAACGGGGTTTACCAGGGCAAGTAGCACCCCTGCCAAAACATGAGTACCTGTTACTGATGTTGCTGGTGTGATTAGCGCATAGCGTGGGCGTACGGTGGCGGCCGGAATGGGAGGACCATCCTCTGCTGGGAGCGTTCCGCCAACCAGCACCGTTAGCGGGCGGCAGGCTGCCGCCTGGAGGAGTTGGTCACATGGCCAAGGACTACGTACAGGATCTTTCCGGCATGGGCCGGCCCGTCAGCCTCGGCACTGCCCTGGCCGGCGCGTGGGGCCGGACGCTGACGGCGTTCAGCCCCCGCTGCCCTTACCGGGTGGGGGACACGGTCATAGGCGACGACCCCTTCAGCGGCAGGCGCGAAGGGGTCGTCGTCTGGCAGGACCGCCGGTCAGTGGGTGTGAAGACCCCGTATGGCGTCTTCTTTTTCGACCACCGGCTGGTCAAGCCCCTGGACTAGCTTGCCCTAACGGGCAGACCAGCCGCCGTCCATGGTGTAGCTGGCGCCGGTCACCATGCCGGCATCCGTGGACGCAAGCCAGGCCACCAGGGACGCCACTTCGTCCGGTTCCACCAGCCGTTTGATGGCCGATTCGGTGAGCATCACCTTGGCAAGGACCTCGGACTCGGGGATGCCGTGCACCTTAGCCTGGTCAGCGATCTGTTTCTCCACCAGCGCCGTGCGGACATAACCCGGGTTCACGCAGTTGGAGGTGACGCCGTGCTCCCCGCCCTCAAGCGCCGTCACCTTACTCAGCCCTTCCAGCCCGTGCTTGGCGGAGACGTACGCGCTCTTGAACGGGGAGGCGCGAAGTCCATGCACCGAGGACAGGTTGATGATGCGGCCGAACTTGTTGGCATACATGTGCGGCAGGGCGGCCCGGATGAGCAGGAACGGGGCCTCCAGCATCAGGGTGATGAGCCGGCGGAAGTCTGCGGGATCGAACTCCTCAATGGGGCTGATGCGCTGGATCCCTGCGTTGTTGACCAGGATGTCGCAGTCCAGGCTCAGGGTGGCCAGGGCGTCAACGTCCAGCAGGTCCACCTCCCAGGCGCTTCCGCCCACCTCATCGGCGAGGGCCGCAGCGGCGGCGGAGTCGACGTCGGCCACCACCACTTTCGCTCCCCGCGCCGCAAGTGCGCGTACGCACGCGGCCCCGATTCCGCTGGCACCGCCGGTGACCAGCGCCTTGCGTCCGTTCAGTGTGTTGTCCATTGCAGTTCTCCTTCATGCGCCCGATCGGTCCTACGGCTGATTCAGCCCCACAGCCAGGTCAACGCCGCCCGGCGGTCAGCAGCCCCTCACGGGCCGCGTCTTCCTTGTCCACATCCTCCAGTGCTATGCCCTTGGTTTCCTTCAGGCTTAGCACGGCCACCACGGTGATGGCACAGGCAACCAGCAGGTAGATGGCGGTGGGAACCCACGATCCGGTGTCCTTCAACCACTGGGTGGCCAGCAGGGGTGCCAGGGACCCGGCGAAGATGGACGTGACCTGCGAGCCGAGGGACGCACCGGAATAGCGCATGCGGGTGGGGAACATCTCGGCCATGATGGCCGGCTGCCCTGCGTACATGAGGCCATGCAGGCACAGGCCGATGGTTACGGCAAGGACGATGACCACTGCGTTGCGGGTATCGAACATGGGGAAGGCGAAGAACGGCCAGGTGGCGCCCAGGACGGCGCCGGCCAGGTAGACGGGCTTGCGGCCGATCCTGTCCGCGAGACGGCCGTACTGCGGAATGATGGCGAAGTGGATGACGTGCGCGATCAGCAGCGCCAGCAGGAGCGATGAGGTGTCGTACTTGTGCACGCTCTTGAGGTAGACAATCGCAAAGCTGACCACCAGGTAGTACATGATGTTTTCCGCGAACCGCAGGCCCATGGCCTGGAAGATGCCCTTGGGGTACTTCCGGAGCACCTCGAACACGCCGTAGCTGACGGCCTGTTCCTTTTCGACCAGCTCCTTGGCCTCGAGGAAGATGGGCGACTCGCTGACGTTGGTGCGGATGTAGTAGCCCACGAAGACGATCACGGCGGAGAGCCAGAAGGCCACGCGCCAGCCCCAGCCCAGGAAGGCCTCGCTGCTGAGGGTGGTGGACATGATGTAGAGCACCAGGGTTGCCAGGAGGTTGCCCACCGGGACGGCGGCCTGCGGCCAGCTTGACCAGAAGGCGCGCGTCTTATTCGGGCTGTGTTCGGCAACGAGGAGCACAGCGCCGCCCCATTCGCCGCCCAGCGCGAAGCCCTGGATGAACCGCAGGGCTACCAGCAGTGCCGGCGCCAGGTATCCGATGTCGGCGAAGCCGGGGAGGCAACCCATCAGGAACGTGGAAATGCCGATGATCACGATGGTGAGCTGCAGCGTGGGCTTGCGGCCCAGCTTGTCGCCGATCTGGCCAAAGACGATGCCGCCCAGCGGCCTGGCGATGAAGCCCACGGCATAGGTCAGGAAGGCCTGGATGATCCCGTCCAGGTCATTGCCTGTGGCGGGGAAGAAGTACTTGCCGAAGACCAGGGTGGCGGCTGTGGCGTACAGGAAGAACTCGTACCATTCCACCACCGTGCCCACCATGGAGGCGGCAACAATCTTCTTCAGTCCCGATTCCTTGGGTGCATGCCCGGCGTCGTTTGCCCGGCTTTGCTCAATGCTCATGGTTCTCCTCAGTGTCCACATTGACACGTGCTGTGATCTCCAGCACAAGTGACTCAGATGAGTATTGCTGCACACTTGCGGCACATCAATGACCAAAGAGGCAGCCGATGTGTGCACAATTGCAGATATGAAAGCGAACCCCGATGACCTGCTGGTGCTCCTCGCGGTGTCCCGCTCTGCCAAATTTACGACGGCGGCCCAGGCCCTGGGCTTGAACCACACCACGGTCTCGCGCAGGATCGCCGCGCTTGAGAAGTCACTCGGCGGCCGGGTCCTGTCCCGCGCCGCGGGCGCCTGGGAGCTCACGGAGCTGGGCGAACGTGCCGTGCGGGCGGCGGAACAGGTGGAGGCGGTGCTGGGCACGCTGGGACCGGCGGGCCAGGCACCCGACCCCATTGCCGGCGTCGTACGCATGACCGCGACGGACGGCTTCAGCGCCTATATTGCCGCGCCGGCGGTGGCGCGGCTGCGCCGGGACCATCCCGGCCTGAGCGTGGAAGTGGTGACCATGACCCGCCGGGCCCTGCAGCAGCGGTCCGGGCTGGATATCGAGGTGGTGGTGGGCGAGCCGCAGGTGCACCGCGCAGAGGCGATCCGGTTGGGCGAATACCGCCTGGGCATGTACGCCTCCCGGGCTTACCTTGCCGAGCACGGGACGCCGGCTACGGTGGCCGAACTCAACGGGCATCCGCTGGTCTACTTCGTGGACTCGATGTTGCAGGTGGACGACCTTGATGCGCCGCGCCGGCTGGTTCCTGCCATGCGCGACGGCCTGACCTCCACCAACGTGTTCGTCCATGTGGAGGCCACCCGGGCAGGTGCCGGAGTGGGGTTCCTGCCGTGCTTCATGGCCGACCTCCACAATGACCTGGTCCGGTTGCTGCCCGACAAGATCGGCGAACTGCTCCCCTACTGGATGGTCCTGCGCCCCGACTCACTGCGCCGCCCCGCGGTGGCCGCCGTCGTGCAGGCCCTCCGGGAACGGATGGCCGAGCACCGCGATGCGCTCCTGGGAAAGGGGTAAGCCTTATCGATTGCTGAACAGGTGTCGCTCTGGACCGCCAAAACGGCAGTTACTCAGCAGTCGGTGGGGGTGGCGCGGGGTCGTGGCGGACCGGCGCTCCGGCCGCGAAGGCCCGGACCTGGGCGTCGTCCCAAAGGTGTGCCGGGACGGCCCCGCCCAGAAGTCTTCGCCGCAGCTGGGGGTCGTCAACGATGGGTGAGTTGCTGCCGGCCATCACCATGTTTCCGTACCGCCGGCCTTTCAGCATGGCGGGATCGGCGATGATCACCGTGTGCTTGAAGGCAGCCGCGATGGTGGCGGCATCCTCCCGGGCATTTTTCAGGTCCGGGGCATCACCGGAATTGGCCACATACAGTCCGCCGGGCGCGAGGACCCGCTTTACGTGCTGATTGAATTCTGCGGTGGTCAGCGGGCGGGGGGTGTGGGCGCCGGCGAAGACGTCGCGGATGATGAAGTCCCGGGTCTGTTCAGTCAGGGTTTCGGTGACGGCACGGGCCTCCCCCACGCGGATCCGCAGCAGGGGCGCCTTGGGAAGGTCGAACCAGCCCCGCACATATCCGGCGAGCTTTCCGTCCAGCTCCACCACCACCTGCCGCGCGTCCGGGTAGGCAGCGGAGAAGTATCGGGCCAGGGAGCAGGCGCCGCCGCCCAGGTGCAGCCCGCGAAGCTTGTGCCCCGCGGCTCCAGCCGGCGGGCCCGCTGCAGCCGACGGCGGCCAGCGGGACTCGATGAGCGCCGCCATCCACCGCATGTACTCGAAGTCCAAAAACAGCGGGTCGGCGAGGTCGATGTGCGAGCTCATGACGCCGTTGATCTTCAAAAGCCAGCCGGTGGAGTTGTCCTGGTCCGCGATCAGCTCGCAGTCACCGGTATCGACGTAGTAGACACCCTCCACCGGGCCGTTCATCACAGCCCCCTTGGACATCTCCACCACGCCGGCCGCCTCCCGTCCGCGGCCGCCTGACTTTCCGCGCTTTGCCATTACCCGTGCCACGCCTCAGTCATGCTTCAACCTTAGTTGGTTGGCACTGCCCCTTCGCCGTCCCGGATCCGGTTCACTACTGCGGTGGTGGACCGTTCAGCCACGTAGTCCAGGATGGCTACGCGGCCGCCGTATTCCTCCACGGCGGGGGTTTCTGCCAGCATTTCGGGCGTGTAGTCCCCGCCCTTGGCGTACACCTCGGGCCGGAGCCGGCGGATCAGCGGGGTGGCCGTGGGCGTGTCAAACACCGTCACGTAGTCAACGCAGCTCAGTGCTGCCACCACCGCCGCGCGGTCCGCCATGTTGTTGATGGGCCTGCCGGGGCCCTTGAGCCGGCGTACCGAATCGTCGCTGTTGAGCGCCACCACCAGGATGTCGCCCAGCTGCTTGGCCTGATTGAGGTACCTGGTGTGGCCGCTGTGCAGCACGTCGAAGCAGCCGTTGGTCAGCACGATCCGCTGCCCCTGGGCCCGGTGCAGCTCCATCTGCCGCTCCAGTTCGTCCTCGCCCAGGGCAGTGTCGGCGAAGGCTTCCAGGTACCGGCTGAGCTGGGCGGTGCTGCAGACGGAGGTACCGGGCTGGTGGACCACCACGTCGGCGGCCGACTGCGCCAGGTCCAGGCTGGCGGTCAACGGCAGGCCGGCGGCGCGGGCCAATGTCAGGGCGGCGACGAACGTGTCTCCTGCCCCGGACGCCTGTTTCTCCGCGGCAGGCCTGGCCCACGTGCGGTGCCGCACGCCGTCGGGCGTCAGCAGCACGGTTCCGTCCCGGTCCAGGGTGACCACCACGGCCCGTGCGCCGGTGCCCTGCAGCAGCGACTCCGCCTCCGCGGCCACGGCTTCCACCCGCTCCTGGCCCTCCGGCAGCTTCCGGTCCAGCAGCCGCGCGGTTTCCTGCGCATTCGGCGTCACCAGGTCAGGCTGAAGGGCGGCCCACGCCCTGGGGTCGTGGGCGTCAACCACCACCAGTGGCCGGTGTTCTCCGGCAGTGCCACTTCCGAGGACGTCGGCCAATGCAGCGCGGACCGGGTCCGCCACCACGCCGGTGCCGTAGTCGCACACCAGGACAGCATCCTGGCGTTCGACGGCGGCACGCACCGAGGCGGCGAGCGCGTCAAGGGCGTCGGCCGGGACAGCCCTGGCCGAGTCATCGAGGCGCAGCATCACCTGGCCGCCGCTGCTGATCCGGATCTTGGTGGTGGTGACCATGGCCGGATGCGGCTGCAGGTGCTGGACATCGATGCCGGCCGCGGCAAGCTGCCCACGCAGGTCCTCACCGGCATCGTCGGTGCCGATGATTCCGGCCACCGACACCTTTGCGCCCAGGGCGGCCAGGTTCATGGCCGTGTTCGCAGCCCCGCCGGGGACCGATTCGCGGGACTGGATATCCACCACCGGCGCAGGGGCTTCCCGACACAGCCGCTCGATGCTGCCGCTCCACCACCCGTCCAGCATGACGTCGCCGATCACCAGGATGGACGGCTGTTCCGCGGCCAGCCGCCCGGGCAGCCAGTCGGACAATGCCCGCTGGGTAGAGAGGTCGATGGATTCCGGGGACGTGCTCATGGCATGTCCCGTTCATCGCTGCCGGCCAGTTCCACGCCGTTGCCGGGCGCCGGCGGGGCGGCGATGTGCACCACCTTGACCTGGGTGAATTCATCCAGGAGTTCGGGTCCGTACCCGAAACCGGCGCCGCTTGCGCCGCGGGGCTGGGCGGCCCCTCCGGGAGCGCCGCCAAAGACGGCATTGACCTTCACGGTTCCCACCGGCAGCGCGGCCACGGCCTGCTGGATGTGCGCAATGTTGCTGCTCAGGACGGTGGCCGCGAGGCCGTACTTGCCGCTGCACGCCACGCGGAGGCCGTCGTCGAACGTGTCCACCACCTGGACGGGGGCAACCGGGCCAAACGTCTCCTCCGTCATCACCTGCATTTCGTCGGTGCAGTCGAGGAGCACGGTGGCCGGGTAGAACGAGCCCGGCCCGTCCGGAAGCGCACCACCCTCAACTGCCCGTGCCCCCTGGGCCAGGGCGTCGGCGACGTGGGCGTGAACGGCGTCGCGCATCCGGAGGTCCACCAGCGGCGCCACGGTGCCGTTGCCGTTCCGGAGTGCGGCTTCCGCCTCCAGGGCTTTGCAGAACTCGGCGGCGATGTCCCTATGGACGTAGATCCGCTCCACGGCGGTGCAGATCTGGCCGCTGTTGCTGAAAGCGCCGATGGCTGCCTGCTGCGCGGCCCACCCGGGGTCCACGTCGCAGTCCACCAGCAGGGGGTCGTTGCCGCCGTTTTCCCGGATGACATGCGCGCCGGTGAGGGCTCCGCCCCGGGCGATCCGGGCGCCGGAGGTGCTGGAACCCACGTGGGCGATCACGTCCACCTCCGCATGCGACAGGGCTGCTCCCACCTCAGCGCCACCGGAGATGGTCAGGAAGACCCCGGCGGGGAAGGCCGGCGCCAGGACCTCGCCCAACGCCTCGCCCAAGCGCGGACAGCGCTCGCTGGGTTTGTGGATGACCGCGTTCCCCGTCGCCAGTGCGGCGCCGATCAAGCCGCAGGCCACCGCTACCGGGTCATTCCACGGGGTCAACAGGACGGCTACGCCGCGCGGTTCGGCAACAGTGTAATCGGAGGCTAACCGGCCGCCGCGGAGGCTGTGGCCGCGGTGCACCGGGCCCAGCTCGGCGTACTGCTCCAGCGTGGACACGGCTGCGGCAATGCCAGCCAGCGCCTCCGCTTCCGGCCGCCCGGTTTCACTGGCGTTAAGCCCGGCGAGCTCCTGGGCGGCAGCATCAAGCGCCTTGGCGGCGGCGCGGAGTGCGGCGCCCCGCTCGGCTGGAGCGGTGGCCGCCCAGCCCGGGGCAGCCCTGCGGGCCACGTCCACGGCATTATTGACTGCCTCGGGCCCCGCTTCGGGGACCGTCCAGAGCACTTCACCGGTTCGCGGGTCCTGGATGGTGATGCCGGCGCCCTCGACTGTTTCGTTGCCTGCGGTTGTTTCGGTGGCTGTGGTGGGCATGGTGTTCCTCCCGCCTTTCGGTGCTGGTTTGTCGGTGCTGGTGGTCCTGCTGTGGCTGAAGACTGTGGCCACCACGGCGCGGCAGCCACGGTCTGATGCCGGTTCCGGCTTACGGCCAGGAGCCCTCTTCCTCGTGGCAGATCAGCATTTCCCTGACCTCGCAGCCGGTGGGCTGGTTCAAGGCGAACAGGATGGCCTGCGCGGTGTTGGCGGGATCGTTGAGCCGGGAATCGTCCTGCGGCTTGTACTGCTCGGTGCGGTCATCGAAGAACCGGGTCTTCATGCCACCCGGGATCATGGTGGTCACGCCAATTTCCCCACCGGTCTCCGCGGCCAGCGCATGGCTGAAGCCCACCACGCCGAACTTGGAGGCGCAGTACGCGGTGGCATCGGCCACGGCGCGCTTGCCCAGGGTGGAGGCCACGGTCACCACGCGGCCGTGGGTTTCCTTGAGGTAGGGCAAGGCGGCGCGCACCGTGGAAACGGTGCCCATCAGGTTGACCCCGATGACCTTTTCCCACTCGGTGGCTTCGACGTCGGCGAGCTTGCCGCAGCGGTCGATCCCGGCCGCAGTGACCACGGCGTCCAGGCCGCCCAGGGTCTCCGCGGCTTCCCGGACTGCGTGCTCCACGGCCGCGCGGTCCGCAACGTCCACTTCGAAGGCCTTCACACCGGAGACGCTGCTGATGTCGCGGTCCAGGACCACTGGCGTCCCGCCTGCGCGGAGCACGGCGTCGACGACGGCGGCCCCCAGTCCGGAGGCACCTCCGGTAACAAGGACGCGTCCGGGCGTCGTGGCGGCAGTTGCAGTTGATTCTGCGGTCATGGTGTTCCTTTCAATGGGGAAAACAAGACGATGCGGAAAGAAGTTCAGCTGACCTTGGCGAGTGCGTCCGCCAGGCCGGTGGTGGAGCGGGCGGGGTGGAACGGGACGGTGAGGCAGCGGCCGCCCCAGCTTTCCACCAGCTCCGTCTCGGGCAGGCGGGCTCCCTTGTAGTCGCCGCCCTTGACCCAGATATCGGGGCGGAGCCGGTCCAGCGCGGCTTCGGGGGTGTCCTCGTCGAAGACCATCACCGCGTCCACGCATTCCATGGCAAGGAGCAGTTCCGCCCTGTCGTGCTGGCCGATAATGGGACGCTGCGGGCCCTTGAGACGCCGCACCGAGTCGTCGGAGTTCAGGCACACGATGAGGCAGTCCCCCAGTTCCCTGGCGGCGGCGAGGGAACGAATGTGGCCGGCGTGGATCAGGTCGAAGCAGCCACCGGTTGCCACCACCTTTCCGCCGCTTTCCCGCACGGAACGGGCCAGCAGCAGCGGTTCGGTAGTCCGCCGGCCCCGTGTGGGGGCAGCCCCGGGGTTTCCGGGGGCAGGATCTTTCCCGGCCGTATCAGGCAGCGCCGAAACCCCGCCGGCGGCCAGGAAATCAGCGGCGTCATGCACTGCCAAGGCCGCCGCCTCCGGAAGGTTGCGGCCGGCCAGGAGGTGCACTGCCAGGCTGGCTGCCAGGCGGTCTCCGGCCCCGCAGGGGTCGCCGGCTTCCACCCGTGGCGCGGGAACGGCATGGGAAGAGGCATCTCCCTGCCGGAGCAGGACAGCCCCCTCCTCACCCTTGGTCACCAGGACGGCCTGGCTGCGCCAACGCTCCAGCAGGATCTGGGCAATATTCTCCGCGGATGCGGGGACGTTCCCCACGGCAGCCTGCACCGCTTTGGTTGCTTCGGAAATGTTCGGTGTCACCACGGCCACGCCGGGCACCGGCTCCGCACCTGATGGGTGCGGGTCCCACACGATGGGAACGTCACCCGCGAGCCGGCCCAGCAGCTCGCGCAGTTGGGGGTTGGCTGCCAGTCCCCTGCCGTAATCGGCAACGATGACCACGCCGGCTTTTTCCACGGCGCGCAGCATGGCCGGGCTGACGTCCGGGACCGGCGTCTTTTCGCAGCCCTGGTCAAAGCGGACCACCGGGTGGGAACCCGCCCGGACCCGGGTCTTGACCGGCGAGGGGTAGCCGCTGGTCCCCGCCACGAGCCGCACCCCGGCGAGGTGCGTACGCAACTGGCTCCCGGCGTCGTCATCCCCCAGGACCGTCACCAGGGTGACGGGCCAGCCGTCCTGGGCCAGCATGCGCGCCACCAGGCCCGCGCCGCCGGCACGCCGGCGGACACCTGAAATGTCCACCACCGGCACGGGGGCGTCGGGGCTGAGCCGGGTCGCTTCACCCGAGAGGTCGACGTCGAGCATCACGTCTCCTACGACCACGATCCTCATGGCCTGCCCCCTTTCGGCAGCCCGGGGACAAGGGACGGAGTGTGCCGGGCAACCTCCAGGTCGAAGGCGCGGCAGACGGCGTGCAGGGCGATCAGGTGCCCTTCCTGGGCGTTGGCGTTCAGGGCGTCGATCATGACGGCCTCATCGCAGGCCTCTGCCAGCGGATTGGGCCCGCACCCGGTGAGAGCCCAGGTGGTCACGTTGAGCCGGGAGGCAACTTCCGCGGCCCGCAGCAGGTTGGGGCTCTTGCCGCTGGTGGACAGCAGTACCAGCACGTCGCCGGAGCGGCCGTGCGCGCGCACCTGCCGGGCAAAGACGTCGTCGTAGCCGTAGTCATTGGCAATCGCGGTGACGGCGGACGACTCGGCGTGCAGGGAGATCGCCGAGAAAGGGACCCGCTCGCTGTCGAAGCGGCCCACGAGTTCGGCCGTCAGGTGCTGTGCCTCCGCTGCCGAGCCACCGTTTCCTGCAGCCAGGAGCCGCTGGCCGCGGAGCAGCCGCTGGGCCAACTCAACACCCCAGGCGGCGAGCCTGCCGGACTGGCTGCGCAAGGAATCCAGCGCCGGAATGACGTTGTCCAGATGCTCGCGGACGGCGTCGGCACTGGCCGGATCCACGAACGTGGCGCCCGGGAGCACCGCGGGCAACGCCGGCGCTGCGGTCAGGGTGCGCAGGTCAGTTTCGCGCAGGGATGATTCGCGCAGGGATGATTCGGCAGTCACAGTGCGGCTCCTTCCATCGGTACAGCGCCAGCCTGGGCGCCGGCCCGGGCACCGGCCATGGCCAGTTGGTAAGCCTTTTCGGTTTCCGCCGCCACCCGGTCCCAGGAGTACCGGGTGCGGGCGCGCCGCTCTCCGGCCTGGCCGAGTTTTGTCCTGAGGGCCGGGTTTTCCAGCAGCAGCGACAGGGCCGAGGCAATGGCCTCCGGGTCCCGCGGCGGGACGTGCAGGCCGGTGGTGTGGTCCACCACCGTGTCCCGGAGCCCGCCCACCGCTGCCGCCACCACGGGAACGCCGCAGGCCATGGCCTCGAGCGGCACGATGCCGAAGGGCTCATACCAGGGTGCACACACCACGGCGTCGGCGCTGCGGAAGATGCCTGGCATTTCAGCCCGGGACACCTGGCCCTGCAGCGTTACCTGTTCGGACACTCCGAGTTCGGCGGCAAGGTCCAGCAGGCGGCGGATTTCCGGGTCGGCATGCATGACGGTCGAGTCGCCTGCACCACCCACGATCAGGAGTTCGACGTCGTCAAAACCCGCCGCCTTGAGGTAAGGGAGCGCACGGATCACCAGGTCAACGCCCTTGCGCGGCACCAGGCGGCCCACGGACAGGATGCGGTAGCGGCGCTTCCTCGCGGCCACCGGACCCTCAGGCGAAAAGAAGCTGAGGTCCACGCCGCAGGGCGCAATCGAAATCTTTCCGGTGGCAATGCCCATGGCCTTGAGCTCGAAGACTTCATCGGAACACGTGGCAATGATCCGGTCCGCAGAGCGCCCCACGCCCGGTTCCAGCCAGCGGCGCTCCTCCGGGCTGGTGTCCCCGGCACCCTGATGCCTCCGCTTGACGGTACCCAGCGCGTGGAACGTCTGCAGCATCGGCACCCGGTATCCGGCATCCGGCCGCCTGGCAGCGTCCAATGCCGCCAGGCCGGACATCCAGAAGTGGCCGTGCACCACGTCCGGCGGCCGCTGCCCCCAGTCCCTGGCCACGCCGTCCGCGAGTTCGCCCATGTAGGGCAGCAGCTCGTCCTTGGGCACGTGCCGGGCCGGGCCTGCGTCCACGTGGACCACCTCGAGGCGGCGTCCCACCCGGACCCGTTCCGGGAGCTCCGTTGCGTCCCTGCGGGTATAGACGGTGACGTGGTGGCCCCGCTTGGCCAGGGCCTCGGACAGGGCCGCAACGTGAACGTTCTGGCCGCCGGCGTCCACCCCACCCAGGGCCGCCAGCGGACTGGCGTGTTCGGAAATCATGGCGATCTTCATGGGGTCTTCCTCTCCCGCGCCGGAACGAGGATCCGCTCGTCCGGCCGTTCGTTGACGGAATGCCGGGGGCGGTTCCGCAGGTCCGCCAGGAGCTCATCCCAGTGGTCCTGGAACTTACCCAGGCCGTAACGCTCCAGCGCCGCCTCCCGGGCGGCCAGTCCCCGCCGTCGGGCCTCATCCGGATTGGCAACCAGCCGTTCAGCACAGCGGAGCAGTTCATCCACATCGGCGGAAACAGCGCCGGCCTCCGGCGGCACCGCCCGGGGGGCCTCCGTGGCAGCAAGCACCACCACGGGCATCCCCAGGTGCATGGCCTCCAGAAGGGACAGCCCCAGTGAGGTCCATCGCATTGGGTGGACGTAGACCCGGCAGCGGGCAAGCTCCCGGTGCAGCTCCCGCGTTTTCAGGTCGCCGCGGGACGTCAGCCGCGAATCCTCGATGCCAGTGGCTGCTGCGAGGCCGTCCGTCTTCATGCCGAAAACATGCAGCGGCGCCACGGAGGCGAAAGCGGGCAGGAGGTCGGTTCCCGTCACCCGGCCGCGCCGCACGGGCTCGTTGACCACCACCCCCAGTTCGGGGAGTTCACCGGTGTAGAGCTGTCCGGGATCGGGGATCCCGTGCTCGATCACCGTGGTGGGGGCGGACCCGTTGTCCCAGGCCAGCCGGTTGAAATGGGTCACGTGGACCACCGGGATGCGGTTTTGGTCCGCGAGCGGGTGGCGGATGTTGGGGAAATTGCCTTTGGGCGTGTTGTGCTCCACGAACACGGCCGGAAGGTCGACGCCGGGCATCCGTCCCAGGGTGCGTGCCACTTCGTCGATTTCTTCGGGCCGTTGGAGGACGACGGCGTCCACGGCGTCGGCATCGAGCGTCGCCAGGTCCACCTCCCGCACTGATGCCGGCCAGTCCCTGCCGGCGCGGCCCAGCCCCCAGGCCCCACCGCCGGGCAGGATGGGGAGCAGGTATTCGTGACGGCCGCGAACAAAGGCGTCCGTCCAGGAACCGTGGACATGCCAGAGCAGGATCCTCATCTGTTGCGGGCCTTTCTACGGGTGCTGACGTGCGTGCTGAAGGAGCTCACTCCGCTGATCAGGCGTTCCACCGCCGCCACCACTTCCTCCGGCGATACCGAGTCGAGGCAGGGGTGGCCGGGAACCGGGCAATCCCGGGCGCGGGACATGCGGCAGGCGGCATTTTGGTCGCCGAGGAGTTCCAGGGGCACGCCGTAGGGTGCCCAGCGGATCGCCGGGACCACGGGGGAAAACAGGCAGGCTACCGGTGTACCCACGGCGGCTGCCAGATGGGCAGGGCCGGTGTTGCCGCTGACCACAGCATCGGCTCCGGCCATGACGCCTGCCATGGTGGAGAGGTCGGTGCGGCCGCCGAGGTCCAGTGCGGACGGGCCGGCCACCGTGGCCGTCAACGACGTCTCGCCGGGGCCGCCGGTCACCACCACCCGGTACCCGGCACCCTGGAGCAGTTCGACGGCGGCAGCATGGTGCAGCGGGGGCCACGCCCTGGCGGGAACCGCTGCTCCGGGGTGGACCACAACGTAGGGCTCCTTACCCACGAGTCCTGTCACTTCCGCGACGGAGTTAACGCGGAGCTTTCCGTCATCGCCCGCGGGGAGCCGGAAACCTGCGGCTTCGGCGATGCCCAGCGCCCGTTCCGCTTCGGGCTGGTCTTCGGGAAAGTCCTCCCCCGGTTTCAAGCGCACGTCAAGCAGCGAGCCGGCGTAGTCGGTGGAGGCGCCGGTGATGCGCTCCACCCCTGCCAGGCGCAGCAACAGGGCCAGCGGCAGCGGTGACTGGTGGAAGGAGGTGAGGATGACTGCTTCGGTAATGCGGGAATTGCGGATGTATTCGATCAGCCTGTCAGCATGCGGGCCGGTCATCCGGGGGGCCGGGTTCATGATCCAGGGGCTGTCCCAGCTGTAGACTTCGGCGACGCCGGGGAGCATGGCGGCTGCGGCTTCACCCTGCCGGCCGCACAGCATCACCACGTGATTGGTGCTGCCGCCGTACTGGGCCCGGCCGTTCGCCACCGCGCGCACGGCAGGACCGGCCAGCAGGACGTCGCCCATGCTGTCCAGCCGGGCCACCAGGACGCGCCCCATCAAGGCGTCTCCTGCAGCAGGCCGACGGCGGAGGCCAAGTCGGAGGCGACCAGCCGCGCCGCGGCCACCTCTTCGGCACGGGTCACGGGTGTGGGAACCAGGACTCCGGTGGCTCCGGCAGCCTCCGCAGCCCCCACGTCGGCGCCGATATCCCCGATGAGGGCGGCCTCGGATTCGTGGATGCCCAGTTTTCGGCAGGCGCTGTGGACCATGCCGGGGGCGGGTTTGCGGCAGGAGCAGCCGTCCTGCTCAGCATGGGGGCAGACCTCCCACACATCGAACGGTCCCAGGAGTTCCTCCACCCGGTCGTTGACCTTTTGCACGTCTTCGGCACTAATCAGGCCGCGGGCAATACCCGACTGGTTGCTGATCACGCCGGTGGCGATTCCATCCGCCCGCAGGCTGTCCAGCACTGCCTTGGCACCGGCCACGGGCCGCACTTTGCCGGGGTCCCCGTTGTACGGCACATCGATCACCAGGGTCCCGTCCCGGTCGAACAGGACAGCCCGGAGCTTGGACATTTCAGAGCTTCCCATAACCAACCTGTTCCCTCTTGCAGTTGCTCCTAAACAAGGCCGCGGGCTTTTCAGCCACGGTGGCGATGGCACCGTCACCGTTGTTGAACAGGCAAGATAAGGGTTGGTGCGGCGCTGGGCAGTTGGGGTGCTACCTGGTCCCGATACCGCCGTGGCGGCGGCCCGCTGCCTTGCCGGCACTGCCGGGATGTCCGGTGCTGCCCGCCCGGTGGAACGGTGCAACCGGGCCGCCCGGGTGGCCTGCCCGGCCCATGCGGGCCGGTGCTCCATTGCCTGCGGAGTCCTCCGGCCTGCTGAACTGGGAGCTCCCCTCCAGCCGGCGCTGCAGTTCCACCAGTACCTTGGCCAGGCGGCGGGATACCTGCATCTGGGACATTCCCAGCCGCTTCCCCAACTGCACCTGCGTTTCCTCGCAGAAGTAGCGCCGGTACAGGAGTTCACGGTCTGAGTCGTCCAGGTCCTGCATGGCATCACGGAGGCAGGCCAGCTCTTCCAGCCGCTCCAGCGGAGTTTCCGGGCAGGCCAGCACCTCGCCAATGGAGGGTGCGTCGGAGTTCGGGTTCACGGCGTCGAGGGAATCCGGGTGCATGCTGCTGGACGCCGAAATGGCCTCCTGCACCTCAGCCGGGTCACTCCCCAGCTCTCCGGCCAACTCGGCAACACTCGGGTTCCGGCCCAGCGACTGGGTCAACTCCGGCTCGGCGCGGAACAGCCGGGTCCTCAGGTCCTGGATGTGGCGCGGCGGGCGGACAACCCATGTCCGGTCGCGGAGGTACCTCTTGAGTTCGCCGGTGATGGTGGGCGCCGCATAGGCGGGGAAGCTTTCGCCCTTGGCCTGGTCGAAACCGCGCGCTGCCTTCACCAGGCCCAGGTAGGCCACTTGATTCAGGTCCGCGCGCTCCCTGCCGCGCGCTTCAAAACGCGAGGCGAGTGCCTCAGCGAGGTCCAGGTACCTGAGGACCAGGTCGTTTTCGAACGCCTCCCGAAGCCGCCCTGAGGGGGCCGGAGGAGTCTGTTGTTGTGCGGGTACCGGCTGTTGATGGTGGACAGACGCAGCGTCCACGGCCAGTGCGGCAAAGGATTCGGGCATGGGTGTTGGTTTCCCTCGGTCTGGTTCCGAAAGCCTGCGGCAAGACTTAGAAGCAGCAAATCATAAGCTTGCTTATAAAACAATCCTTCTCCGTTATAAGCTCGGAATGTACGCGGCAGCCGGACCCACCCAGCAAGGAGTCTTTGTCATGCGCATCGCCATCACCGGAGCCAGCGGAAACGCGGGAACAGCACTGCTGCGCAACCTCCAGCGCCAACTGGCCAGGAAGCCCGGCAGCCTGGAACTGGTTGGAATCAGCCGCAGGCAGCCCGATACGTCCCGGGAACCCTACAGCGGCGTGCAGTGGCACACCCTGGACGTGGGCCTTGACCAGGACATGCCATTGCTGGAAAAGGCGCTCACAGGGGTCGATGCAGTGGTCCATCTGGCGTGGCAGATCCAGCCCAACCGGGACCTGGACCTCCTGCACCGGACCAACGTCACGGGAACCAAAAATGTCCTGGACGCTGCCGCCCGCGCGGGAGTCAAGCAAGTTGTCTGCGCCTCGTCAGTGGGCGCCTACAGCAAGTCCGGCAAGGACCAGCGCAGGGACGAGTCGTGGCCGGCGGAAGGAATGGCCGGTTCGCACTACAGCCGGCACAAAGCCGAGCAGGAAAAGCTCCTGGACCAATTCGCGGCCGCTGAGCCAAGCATTTCTGTTGCCAGGCTGCGGCCGGCGCTCATTTTCCAGGGAAACGCGGGTGCTGAGATCGGCAGGTACTTCCTGGGCCGCGTCCTTCCCCGGCTGGTGCCGCCGAAACCCTGGCTGCCAATACTGCCGGCCCCGGACAACCTGGTTTTCCAGGCGGTCCATGCGGACGATGTCGCAGAAGCCTATTGGCGGGCGGTGGACCAGCGCGCCAGCGGAGCCTTCAATATCGCCGCCGAGCCGGTCCTGACACCGCAGGAACTGGGGCGCATCCTTGGCGCCAAGAGAATCCTCCCCATCCCCATGCGGTTGCTCCACGCAGTTGTGGACCTGACGTGGCGGGCACGGGTCCAACCCACGGATTCAGGATGGGTGGAGATGGCGGCCGGTGCGCCCATCATGGACACCAGCCGGGCGCGGCTGATCCTGGGATGGGAACCAAAAGTGTCGTCGATTGACGCCGTCAAGGAACTTCTTGCGGGCATGGGAACGGGGGAAGGAGTCAACCCTTCCCCCGTTCTCAAGCCGCGCTGACGCCCCTGGAAGCAGCGCCCAGAGGCGCCGACGGAGAGGCAGCACTAAAAGGGCCGCCGCGGGTTTGGCCGCGGCGGCCGCAAACTTCAGATCCCCGTGCGCGGGTTGTCCTCGTCGCGGACATCATGCCCAGCGGCAGTGTCAGCGGCGTCAGTCTGGCGCCTCCGTCCGGATTCTGCCTCCGGGATCCCGGTATCGGCACCGGCAGCAGGAGTGTCATGGTGCCCGCCGGGGCTGCGTCCGGCGTCGGCATGCCCGGCGTCGGCCTGCGCACCGTTCCCATACCCTGCTTCCCGGCCCAAGCCAGCGCCCGCGGCCCCGGCAGGACCCGCGTGGGCCGGACCGCGCTCATGATGGCCGCCAAACTCCCCTGCCTGGTCGTGCCGGCCGCCAAACTCCTCGCGCCGATCCTGCCGGCCGCCATCGCGCCCGACATCGGGATCGAGCTCGTCCGCCTTCCGGGCATGGCTGGCAACATCACCCCGGAGGGACTGGGCTTCCTGGCTGCGCTGTTCGGCTTCCTGCCGCAGCCGAGCCGCATCAACCTGCGCCTGCTCGGCGTCGGCACGCGCCCGGATGGCCTTGGCCTCCCGTTCGCGGGCGTCGATTTCCATATTCTCGGCTTCACGCCGGATCTCGGCGGCCTTTTCCCGGTGCTCCTGGTCCCGCTTCTCCTGCATGGCCTTCCGGCGTTTCCCGCCAACCAGGAGGAGCAGCACGATCAGCACCACAACAACAACGGCAACCACTATCCATACCCATGGAGCTGTGTCCACGTTTCCCACCACTTTCCACTTCGTTGTGACCGGGCAGGCCCTCGCCATTCCGGCTGACATTTTTGGAACGGTTATAACTTGCTTAGCAAGGGTACTTACCTTTTATTAGTAATCATGCTTATCATTTTACGGCCAGTATTGCTGGTTCTTGATCAACAACCGGCCTTCTTGGAAAGAGAGCGAAGATGACAGAGAACCAATGGCCCGAGGATCCCGCTTACACGGCTCCGCCGGCCCATACAGGAATCCCCGGTGAGCGGCAGCCCGCCACGTTCCCCTCAACCGGCACTCCCCTTGCCGGCGACAGCCAGGCTGGTGACACCTACGGTTCGTCCCGCAAGGACGCCGCCAAGGAAGAAGCAGCCGGCGTGGCCCGGACTGCCGCGGGGTCCGCGCAGAACGTTGCCCAGACTGCGAAGGAAGAGGCAGCGAACGTGGCGCATGAGGCGAAGGCCAATGCCCAGGACCTCCTGCACCAGGCGAAGTCGGGCCTTACCAGCCAGGCCGGCACGCAGCAGCAGAAGGCCGCGGAGGGCCTCCACAGCATTTCCAGCCAGCTGCACAGCATGGCCAGCGCCCCCGACCAGCAGGGCATGGCCAGCGACTTGGTCCGGCAGGCGGCCGAGCGCACCTCCTCGGTTGCGTCATGGCTGGAGAACCGGCAGCCCGGTGACCTCCTGAACGAGGTCCAGCGGTACGCGCGCAACAATCCGGGAACGTTCCTGCTCCTGGCCGCCGGCGCCGGTGTCCTGGCCGGCCGCCTTACCCGCAGCCTCACCGCAGGCGCACCCGAGGCCTCCGCCACCACCGCGGCCGGCACCGGCGCAGCCGGCCTGTCCGGCCAGTACTCCGGCACCACGTACGGCGACCAGTACAACCAGTCCTACCCCGTTGCCGGGGGGACTGTTCCGCCCCCGCCGGTCCAGCTCCCCGGCCCGGCCACCACCACGGCCGGTTACGACGGCGGCGCACCAGGCAGCAGCTATCCCGAGGCTGCAGGTCCGGCCAGCGGCCTGGACAGCCCGCAACTCGTAGAAGAACCCTGGTCGGGGAACCAACTCTCCGACGACCCGCTCCGTGACCGCGCTCTTGCAGACGACCCCATGGCAAACGACCCCCTTACCCAGGACCGCACCCGGGGCGGCCAGACGGGTGGTCTGTGATGAGTAGCCAGATTCCCGAGCCGCCGCCCAGTGCGGCGCATGTGAAAGCGGACAACGCGTCGCTGGGTGACCTGCTCGGGGACGTGACCCGGGACCTGTCCACCCTGATGCGCCAGGAAGTGGAACTGGCCAAGGCCGAACTCAAACAATCCACCTCCCGCGCAGGCAAAGGCGCCGGCATGCTCGCCGGCGCCGGGATCGGCGGACACTTCGTCCTGCTCTTCCTCTCGCTGGCCCTGATGTGGGCCCTGGGCGCCATCATGGCCCTGGGCTGGTCCGCGCTGATCGTCGCCGTCATCTGGGCCATCATCGCCGCCGTCCTGGCCTCCATTGGCCGCAAGGAACTCAAGCAGATCAAGGGCCTGCCCCAAACCGGGGAAACCCTCTCAGAAATTCCCCCAACCCTAAAACCAGGTGAGGTAAACCGATGAGCGAAAACCCTGACGTCATCCGCGCAGACATAGAAGCCACCCGGGCCCGCCTGGGCACCAACGTCGACGCCGTGGCCGACAAAGTCACCCCGTCCAACATCGTCCACCGCCAAACCGACAAAGTCCGCGACGCCGTGACCGGGGTGAAGGAGAAAATCATGGGAGCAGCAGACACCGCCACCACCAAGGTCCACCACACCACCAACACCGGCGCCGGACACACCACCAACGCCATGCACTCCGCCGGGGACAGCCTCCACCAGGCATCAGACACCGTCTCAGCCAAACTCTCCGACGCCGGCCAGGCCGTCTCCAACGCACCGGACCAGGTCAAAGCCAAAACCGCCGGCAACCCCCTGGCCGCCGGGCTCATCGCGTTCGGCGCCGGCATGCTCGTTTCCTCGCTGATCCCGGCAAGCCAAAAGGAACGCGAAGCCGCGGACCAACTCAAAACCGCAGCCCAGCCCCTGGCAACCCAGGTCACCGACGCCGCCAAAACCATGGCCCAGGACCTCAAGGAACCCGCCCAGGAAGCCATGGAAAACGTCAAGGCCACCGCCACCGACGCCGCCCAGAACGTCAAGACCGAAGGCCAAACGGCCGCCACCGACGTCAAAGACCGCGCCACCGACGCCAAAGACAACGTCCAAAACACCTAACCCGGCCGGTCACGGCACCGCGAAGGCAATAGCTTTGTCCGACAGGCCGGCACCGCTTCCCGCGGAGCCGGCCTGTCCGCTTCGCCCCCTGATTTGAGAGGACACCCCATGGCCACTCACGACACATCCGAGACCAGTACCGCCAAGGCGGGCCAGGCTCCGGACCCAAACGACTCGAGGAAACCCGGCAGGCCGAGGGACTTGGAAAAGCCGTCCTGGAAGTACATCGCCAAGAAGACGCTCCGCGAGTTCAGCAAAGACCAGTGCCCCGATCTGGCAGCGTCACTCACCTACTACTCAGTGCTTTCGATCTTCCCGGCGCTGTTGGCGCTGGTGTCCCTCCTCGGGATCTTCGGGGACCCGCAAAAGACCACCTCCGCACTGCTCGATATCGTCCAGGGTTTCGCCCCAGGCCAGACCGTCGACACGATCCGCCCGCTGGTCCAGGACCTCGCCAGCTCCTCTGCCGCCGGCCTCACGTTCATCTTGGGCCTCCTCACCGCTCTCTGGTCCGCCTCCGGCTACGTCGGCGCCTTCGGCCGGGCGATGAACAGGGTCTACGAGATCGATGAGGGCCGGGCGTTCGTGAAGCTGCGGGGCACCATGCTCGGCGTCACCGTCGTGAACCTGCTGATCGTCGTCGTCATCGCGGCGATGCTCGTACTGAGCGGCCCTGTGGCAGAATCCGTCGGAAACCTGATCGGGCTCGGCGGCGCCTTCCTGACCCTCTGGAACATCGCCAAGTGGCCGGTGATGCTGGCGCTGATTATCGTTGCGATCGCCATTCTCTACTACGCCACCCCGAACGTAAAGCAGCCGAAATTCCGCTGGATGAGCATGGGCTCCGCCATCGCCGTAGTGGTGTTCCTGCTGGCCTCGCTGGCCTTCGGCTTCTACGTGGCATACTCCAACAGCTACAACAAGACCTACGGCGCAATCGGCGGTGTGATCGTCGCGCTGCTGTGGCTGTGGATCCTGAACATGTCCCTGCTTTTCGGAGCCGAGTTCGACGCCGAGACGGAGCGGGGACGGCAACTCCAGGCCGGGATTGAGGCTGAGGAGACCATCCAGCTGCCGCCGCGGGGTACCAAGAAGAGCGACAAGCTGCAGAAGCAGGAAGAGGAAGACATCAAGCACGGCCGTGAACTCCGGGAGAAGTACAGCTCGGAGGGCAACCAGAACGGCGGGCACGGAGCCGGCGACAGCGGCAACGGGCAGCTTGCCGGCAACGAACAGAACGGCGAGACCCACGGTGAGCGGCACCGTGACAGGGTTCGCGAGAAGGTGCAACACCGCGCCGGCAACGGAGAGTCCGACGACGGCGGCCGGCCCGGCGGGAGCGCTTAGGCAGACAGGCGCAGCCGCCGCAGGGGGACTAGGCAGGACCTTCGAGATGGAGGAAAATTCATCTTGAAGGTCCTGTTTGGTTTTCCCGGGATGCAGCAAACCCGGGCTAAGGCGGGGTCGGCGGTGAGATGGCCTCTTCTGAGACCGAGGCCAGTCCCCCCAGTCGCCGTCGGCCCCCTCAACCCCGCCCGGTACCCGGGCGCCCCTTAACAGCGCGCAACTTTAACACCACGAAACCGTACAGGGCCCGGCCCGATGGGGCGCGGCCCGGCAAGGTGGGCCCGGACCTGGTCCAACTGGACAAAGCGCGTTGAACTGCAATAATTTCTTCAATACCTCGCCGGGATCCTCCGGAAACCGGCAAGGCCGCTGAAGCAGACGGCGGAAGTAACTGTCGACCCCTTATGAGCGGACATGCCTGCTACCCATTTTGAACAGTTTCTCGCCGAAGCAGTTATCGCGGACAGGGAGCCCGGGCTGGGCCTCGGACGCGACGAGCTATACGGTCTTTATACGAGTTGGTGCCTCCTGCACAAGGCGGAACTCCAGCCACCGGCAGCCCTGTGGAAAGCCATGCAGGACGCCGGAATCAACCCGGACAGCAATAACCTCTCCATGACTGGGCCAGCCGCGGCGGACTACATCGTTGCCAGCGCTCCGGACCTGGTCTGACAGTAAACGGAAGGGCCTTCTGAAGCCGGCCCACGGGAAGGCCAGGGACGCCATCACCGGAGATTGAGTCTTTGGGGACCAAGGGCTGTTGCCGCCAGGCAACAGCCCTTTGTCGCGCCCGGGCGGTCCCTGTCGGGGGTGGGCCTACGACTGAGCAAGCGCCAGGAGGTAGGCGGCGAACCCCCGCGGCGCCCGGCCTGCAGTCCTTCCTGATGTGAGGACCCGGGTAGTGTCGGTGGCAACAATGCGCGCGCCGATGCTTCGAAGCCGGTCCACCAGCGCCTGGTCTTCATCGAAATCGACGCCGGGGAAGCCACCTGAGGCAAGGTAGGAAGAGGCACGGACTCCAAGGTTGGCACCGTACACATGGGAGTGGTCCTCGGTGCCGCCGTGCCGGGCATGCCAGCGGGCCAACAGCTCGTGGTGCAGGTCGAGGGGGTCCGGCTGCACCGTGCCAAGGACAACATCGGAACCGAGTGCGGCCAATTCCAGCTGCCGCACCAGCCAGTGTCCGGGCACGCAGGAATCGGCGTCTGTGTTGGCCAGCCAGATCCCCTGCATCGGATCACCTACCGCCGCTCCGAGGGCCTGCAGCGGCCTGTTTGCGTTCCCCAGCGCGGCACTGACCCCGGCCTGCCGGCTTTTTCCCACACTCCCGAAGTCCACGGGCAGGAGCACGTAGCGTGGGTCTCCGGCAGCCAACTGGGCGGCAATCGAAGGGGACCGGTCAGTGCAGCCGTCCAGGACCACCACCACGCGCACGTTGACATCCGGCAGTTCGGATTCGGTCCGGTCCGCCGCGCAGTTGACGGCGGTGAGCGCCCGTTCCAGGTGCTGCTCCTCGTTGTGGGCCGGAATGACAACCGCAACCTGCTGGATGCTGTGGATGCCTGGGACAGCCGGGTCCCCTGACGTATCTCCCTGCGGGGGCACCTTAGTCATCCGGCCGCCCGCCGCCGGCCGGGGCAACCAGGGCTTCGGCCACCAGGACTTCCAGCACGAAGTCACGTTCCTGGTAGAGCCCGGCGGTCCGCCACTCCAGCCGCTGCCGGGCCAGCGTGTGGACGGTGTCCCCGTTGAGTTCCCAACCCGCTATGGGATGCCGCCAGTGGCACAGGAGAAGGGTTCCGCCGGGCTCCAGGGATGCCTCCACCCGGTCCCACAATTGCGCCAGCTCCTCAACGGCCAGGTAGTAGCCCACCTCGGAAACGACCACCAGGTCAAACGTTCCTCCGGGCCAGGATCCGGGTACGACCCGCTGCTCCACCTGGACCCCGGACGTGCCCTCCAGCAGTTGCTTGGCGCGCCGCACTGCGGTTCCGCTGGCGTCTACCGCCAGCAGGTTGCGGCACCGGGTGGCCAGCCCCGCCGTCAAGGTCCCGATCGAGCAGCCCACTTCCAGGCCGCGTTCGTAAGATTCCGCCGGAAGCGCCGCAAGGGTGAGAGCGCGTTTGCGCCGCTCATACCAACTCCCGGTGTAGTTCCAGGGATCCTCGGCGCCGTCATGGACCCCGTCGAAAACCAACTCGGCGTCACTGCTGGAATGCGGCCTTCCGGATGCACTTGGCGCAGGCGTCCAGGCGAATACCTCATAGCCACGGGAGAAGTGCTCCAGGAACGGCCCGCTGAGCAGTGTTTCGTCCCCGGGAAGAGGCGAGAGTGGCTGCACCTGGGTCGCATGCTCCGCCATGGCGCGCTTCTTGGCCTCGCGCGCCTGCTGGTCCAGATGGAAGCGGACCCACTGCCGCCAGTCACCGTCGCCGGGCGTGGCCCAGTGCCAAAACCAGATGGGGTACTCCAAAAGTGCATGGCCGTCGCGCCGGGCAACCCCAGACGCCACCGCACCGAGGGCATCGTGGTCGCCGTGGCCGTCGGCCCGGTATGGGGCCACGAGGGCCAACCGATCCGGGTCGCCGGGCAGCCGCCGTGCTGCGTCCCGGACGGCACGGGCGATCGCTTCTTCGTGGGCACCCAGTCCGCGGTCCGGCAAGCCGAGGAACGTCCAGTGGTCCGCCAGGCCCAGGGCGGCCAGGGCCGCGGAAAATTCGGCAAGCCGGATGGTGGCCAGCTGCTCCGGGCTCGTGGTGGGCGAATCCGGGTGCGACCCCTCCCCCGCGGTACAGAGCAGGACTTCAACCCCTGCTCCCAGCGCCACCAGCGAGGCCATGAGCCCGCCGGCGCCAAGTGTTTCGTCGTCCGGATGCGCTGCCAGGACCACGAAGCGCATGCCCGCCAGTTCGGTGGGATCGAGCGGCAGCTCCGGCGCCACAGCCAGTCCACTCCGGGCCCAGTCCGCCTCGCCAGTCCCCTGGTCCGCGTGGGAAAAGGTCACCACGGGCAGTCCCCCTTGAGCGCAAGCCGGCCCAGTTGGGCATCATCCCGCGCGCCATGGTGCTGCCGCACATAAAGCGCCAGGTCCGCCATCTTCTTGGCGTACGGTTCGTCAAAGGCGAGCGGACCTGGACCGCGGTTGGAACCCACCAGGTAAAGGACACGTTCGACGGCGGCGGCAACGGTTCCGCGCACGCGCTGGGCCTCGCTCCAGGTGCTTTGGTTCCCGTCGGCACCGAGCGTGCCGTGGTCGATGCGGTCTGCCGTGCGGGCAAGGTACTGCAGGGCGGCGGCGATGGTTCGGTCCACCTCGCCCAATGCTGCGAGGGCCAGCTGGTCCGGCTCCCGTCCGGTGTCGGCAGCTGCCAGCAGGCCGTCACGGAAGTCGCGTGCAACGCCCACGGCTCCGCCCAGCCAGCAGGCAGCGACGCCCATACCACCCCAGGCAAAGCCCGGCCGGCTGTGGTACCAGCCGGTTCCACCCACAGGCGTCGCCGGGACCTGGTCGAAGTGGACAGTTCCACTGGGTATCTCCCGGAGCCCGCGTGCGATCCACTCCGGTTCCTCACCTGCCACGCCGGGGTGGCGAAGGCTGACCGCGAAAGCCGCCCTGCCGCCGTCGTCCGTGTGGGCGGTGATGATGGCGCAGTCCAGGCGCCCGGCAAGTGAACACCAAGGCTTGGAGCCGTTGAGGACAAGCCCGGTACCTGCGGACCGCGCCTCAAGCCGGGCGTTTGGTCCCTCTGCGGCGAAGACGCCCCACGCAGCTTCCGCGGCACCCTCCGGCACGGGGTCGACGGCCGGAAATGCCTGGGCGGCCTGGGCAAGAATGGCGACCGCGTCGAGGTGCGGCTCAAGCACCCGGGCCGCGGCCACGTCCGTGGCAGCAACAGATGCCAGGAGTTCCCACAACACGGCGGTGCGTCCTTCACCGGGCCGCGGCCACGTCCGTCCGGCCTCTACAGCCAGTGCCAGCAGGGCCGGGACGTCACCAATTGCACCGGCGACTGAATCAAGGACCGAAACCCAGGGGGAGAGCGCGGCGGGCGCGGAGCTTAGGAGCACAGGTGTAGGTGGCGCTTGCAAGTACGTCCTCCATGGAAGATGTCCGGTGGGGCACCGGACGCATCTCCACAGCTTACTTACTGTTTTGCGGGAGGATGCGCGCCAGCGCGAAGCCGTCCCAGCCTTTGGAGCCGACCGTCTGGATGACGGTGGCGTCCAGCCGCGGGTGGTCACCGAGCATCTTGAGCGCGTCAATAATGCCCGGTGCGTTGACGGGGTCGATGTCCGGGTCCAGGACAGCACCCTCCCAGATGGTGTTGTCCAGGATGACGGTGGCTCCAGGCCTGCCCAGCCTGACGGCCCAGTCGAGGTAGCGGCTGTTGTTCTGCTTGTCTGCGTCGATGAAGATGAAGTCGAACGGCTCCCTGTCCTCCTCCTCGAGGGCAGCCAGGGTCTCCAGGGCAGGCCCCAGCCGGATCTCCACCCCTTCCCCCAGGCCCGCGGCGTCGATATTGGCCCACGCCACCTCAGCATGCTGGGGCAGGTACTCGCAGGTGACGATCTTGCCGTTGTGTGGAAGCCCCCGGCCCATCCAGATGGTGCTGTAGCCCGCCAGGGTCCCGATCTCCAGGATGCGGCGGGCACCGGACAGTTGGACCAGGAGCTTCAGCAGCTTCCCGGCGTTTGGCGCCACCTCGATGGCCGGCATTCCGGCTTCAGCCGCGGTGCTGATGGCATGCTGGACCGCACTGTCCGGATGCACCACAGTGCGGGACAAAAACTCCTCAGTGGCAATCCACTCCGGCCGGGGTTTGTGCTCGAACATGGGCACAGTTTGGCATGCGGCGTTCCGGCGGTCCAGACACTTTGGCCCCTTCGAAGAGGCTTAGGGCTCCTGCGCCAGGGCGTTCTCCAGGCGGTCCACTTTCGCAGTCAGCTCCCCGCTGTAACCGGGCCGGATGTCTGCTTTGATCACCAATGAGACACGGCTGCCGTAGCGCCCCACAGCTTCGGTGGCGCGCTTTACGACGTCGAACACTTCGTCCCACTCACCTTCAATGGTGGTGAACATCGAATCCGTCTGGTTGGGCAGCCCGGACTCCCGGACGATCTTCACTGCGGCCGCAACGGCGTCGTGCACTGACGCGTCGTTGGGCCTGGAACCTTCGCTGGGAACGCCTGACGGAGCAACAGAAAATGCAAGCAACATGCTCCCCAGTCTCCCACGGGGCCGCGGACAGCTGCAGGCGTGAACACCGCCCGCCGCCGTCACATAAGCGCCTACCCTGCAGTAACCGTGTTGGCCCGGGGCTCCGTTGCTACCCTTTTGGGCATGAGCCTCGCAGTCGCCCGAAAGCCCCTCCGTGCAGACGCAGCGCGGAACGTGGACAAGATCATCACGGCGGCGCGCCAGTGCTTCCAGGAGTTCGGCCCGGAAGTACCGCTCCAGACCATCGCAACCACGGCTGGCGTGGGCCCTGCAACGCTCTTCCGCAACTTTGCGGACAAGGAAGAACTGGTGCTTGCCGCGCTCAACCGGCAGCTCCGGCTCACCGTGGACCCCGTCATGGACGGCGCCCTTGCCGACATCGACGCCGCTGCAGGCCTGCTGCGCGTCCTGGAAGCCCTGATGGCGGCAGCAAGCGACGACGCCAACCTGCTGTGTGCGGTGGCGGGCCGGCGCGAGCTCCTCACCGGAATTACAGGATCGCTGATGGAATCCATGAGCATCCTGCTGGCGCGCGGGCAAGGCCAGGGAAGCCTGCGCCCGGACATCTCCATGACCGATATGTTCCGGCTGCTGGCCATGCTGATCGGCGTGGTGGACACCATGGAACCGGGCTCTGACGCCTGGCGCCGGCCGCTGGCCCTGGTTGAGGATGCCATCCGTACGGTCCGCCCGTCGCGCCCGCTGCCCGTGTTCGTGCCAGTCCCGGCTGCCCCTGGCTTCACCACCGGGCCGGTCCAGCCCGGCGGCCGGCCGGAGTAGGCCTGCCGCGGCGCGACGCTGACTGCCGCGTTTGCGTTGTCAGCCGAGTCCGTTGTTAGCAGTGGGTACGTGCAATACACTCGAAGTTGGGGTTAGGCAGCCAGCCTCAGGCACTTCCACGTTGGAGCGATCCATGCACTTCGCGCCTGTCCGCAACACGACGGTTGCACTGCAATGAACCACTCAAAGCTTCTCCACTACCTCACAGATCCCCTTGGGCCGGAGGAAGTCCTCCCCACCCTGGCAACCGGGGAGCTGCTGGAACTGCTTGATGCCCTGTACCAGAACCTTGACACCCCAGAGCCCGAGTTCGGCGCGCAGGTTTGGTATGAGATGGGCGTCGAAGAAAGTTGCCGCCGGGCAGTCTCACCTGACGGCGCCGCCCACGGGGTAGCTTAGCCCACCGCCTGCCCCGGCACTTGGCTTTGCTCCGGCACTTGGCTGCCGGTCAGTGCAGACCGGCAGCCAGGTACCGGCCGGCCGTCAGGGCTTGTCGGCTGTCGTTTCCCCGGCCCCGCTGTCCCCGCCTTGGGCGTTGCTCTCAGTCCCCTCGCCGGGCTGGTGCGACTCCTGGCGCGTTGCCTCAAGGTCTTCAGGACCAGGGTGTTCATGACCAAATTGCTCGTGGCCTGCGTGTTCGTGTCCTTCATAACCGTGGCCCGGGTGTTCATGGAACTCGTTGGGCACGTGGTCCTTCGCTTCCATCAGGTGCTGCTGGAGTTTCTCTTCCGCATCCCGGCGCCTCCTGGCAGTGTCGCGCAGTTCCCGGGTTGATTCCGAGCCGCGCGGGTCAAGATAGGCGGCCCGCGACTTTGCGGTCTGCTCTGCTGCCGGCACTCCCGTGCCTTGTTCTCCCCTGACGTTCTCGCCGGTGTCCTCGGTGCCCTGGCCGTCCTGCGGCTCGACAGGCCGTGACTGTTCGTCCATCTCGATTCCTCCTTTGGTGGCCGCCTGGGTGTGGGCTGCCTCTCTTCCAGTGCACCACATATGGCGCCCGGAATGCTGGCCGCCTAGGGGGTTCCCGTGTCTGCGCGCTTGCGGATTTCCCGGCGCACCAGGGCCTGGAGTGCAGGCACGGACGACGACGGATCAAGGTCAAGTGCTTCCCGAAGCCGTTCGGAGAGAAGTTCCAGGTCCTCTTCCGGTACGTCCGAAAGTCCGGAAAAGCGCTTAAAGAAGCGTTTGGCAGGGAGGCCCGCCCGCCGTCGGGCGTTCTTCTGGCGGAGCCTGCCCGCCAAACCGCCTGCCGGATGCAGCTGATTTTCCATGGTTACCGTTCATAGGGAATCCATGGCCAACTGCATAAGCCGATCTCATAGTACAACCGGCACCGGCCCAGTAAAGTGACGTGAATCACTCCGTTGTGCGCGGGGCTGCCGGATTAGTTCCAGCCCAGAAACCTCAACAGCGCCGCAGTGCCGGCTCCGGCGATGACCACCACCAGGAAGGGTGGCCGGAAAACCAGGGCGATCGCTGCCGCGGCGAGCGCCCCCAGCCTGGCGTCGGCAGCGAGCCCCTGGCCCGACACCGCCGCATTCACCACGGTCAGCGAGGCAAGCAGGCCGATAGTCATGGTCCCTGCGACGCGTGATGCCCGCGGGTCCTCAAGGAACTTGGCAGGAACAAAGTAGCCCACGATTTTCCATGCATAGGCAAGCCCGCAGGCAATGAGCAGCCAGATCCACAGGCTCATGCGCCTGCCTCCGGATCGGCGCTTTCCCTGTGCCCGGTTCCCGCACCACGGCTGTCCCGGCCCGGGCGATGGCCGGAGTGGTGGCCGGGGCCGTGGGCGCCGTATGGCTCGACGTCGGGCTCAAGGCCTTCGTCACGACGGCCGTGGCTGAACCAGCCCACCAGCGCCGCCACTACTGCGGCCACCAGGATGGGCACGCCCGCCGGCACAAAGGGAACAGCAACTACCGTAGCCACGGCACACACCACCGCGATGGCGATGGGTTCCCTGCCTTTGAGCCGGGGCCAGAGCAGCGCCAGGAAGGCGGCGACCGCGGCCCCGTCAAGCCCCCACTGCTTGGGGTCACCCAACCCGCTCCCGGCGAGCGCCCCCACCGCCGTGAAGAGGTTCCACAACACGTAGACGCCGATCCCGGCGGTCCAGAATCCACGGCGCTGCTCAGCCGGGTCCGTCTGGCCCGTGCTGGTGGCAGTGGATTCGTCGATGGTCAGCTGCGCGCCGATGAACTTCCGCCACCCGGTGGGCCGCAGCAGCGCGTTCAGCTGCATGCCGTAGATGCCGTTGCGCATGCCCAGGAGGGTGGCAGCGCTCATGGCCGCGAGGCCCGAGCCTCCGCCTGCCACAACCCCAATGAACGCGAACTGCGAGCCGCCGCTGAAGAGGAGCAGGCTCAGGGCCATGGTCTGCCAGAAGTTGAGGCCGGACGTCACCGCGAGCGCCCCGAAGGACACGCCGTAAAGGCCAGTGGCAATGCTGATGGAAATACCCACCCTGACCGCTGGCGAGGCCAGCAGCTTCACCCGCGGCCTCCCGGGTTACGGCCGGGCGCTGCCCGTTTCCGCAGGCTCCAGGCCCACAGGATCAGCGGCGCCTGGAGTGGAAGCCGGGCGGCGTGGATCTTCCGCCGGAGGGGCGTCCCTTGCGGACCGTACGCCCTCACAAGCGCGTCGACGTGCCCTGCCAGGAACGCGGTGAACATCGCCGTAAGGGCAGTGGCTGTCAGCCTGCGGGTGGGCGGGAGGAGAATTCCGACGGCGGCCGCCAGCTCCAGCAGGCCACTCACGGCGATCCACTCGTCCCTGGACAGGACGGCCAAAGGATGCTGGGATGCAGTGCTTTGGGTGGTGTCAGTCGTCGGATCCTGGCGGCATAGATATTCCGGGACTACGTCGCGGTAGAAGCCGGGGTCCCTGAAATGCTTACCGGCGCTGGCAAGCAGGAGGGCTCCCATGGCAGCTGCGGACAGGTGCTGTAGGGCCGCGCCTTGAATGGATCGGCACGAAGCGGACAGGCCCTTAGCGGCGGGGACGGACCTGGGAAAAGACATGGAACCACTCAATCACAGCCACAGCGGAGCCCAGAAACCGGCGTTTGAGCCAATGCGGTAAAGGCGACGGCGGCAAGGCGACGATGGCAAGGCGGCTCCGCGTGGCTTCACCTCCAGGCGAGCGGCGAGCTTCCGTACGGCGGCGGTGGGGACTGATAGTCCAGCGGCTGGCCCGCGTCCAGCAGGGGCGGACCGACGTAGCGGAGATCCCCGTAGCTGCTATCCCTGAATCGGTATTCGGGCGCGGGCAGTTCCGCTGGGCTTTCTCTGCGGTCCGGGCTTTCTGTGTTCCTCGCGCTTTCCGCGTTATTCGACAGGGAAAACAGTTCCTCGGAGGTGCGCGCCAGCGACAGGTGGGCGGCGCCGCCCATGCCCCCGTGGCGGCGCCCGGCCAGAAGGCGGACGGCCGCCGCGGCCACCCCGTACCCGGTGGCGTGGTCCAGCGCCTGGACCGGAAGGGCTCCGGGGCGCCACCCGCCGTCGTCGTCCTCTTTGCCGCAGACGTGCGCGATTCCGCTGGCGGCCTGGACGATGCTGTCAAAGCCGCGCAGGACGCTCCACGGCCCGCTGCCGCCCCAACTGTTGAGGGTGACCACCACCAGTCTTGGATGTGCTGCCAGCAGTTCCCGCGGGTTGAGCCCAAAGCGGTCCAGGGCGCCGTGCCGGTAGCCGGTTACCACGACGTCTGCGCCTGCCAGCAGTTGCCTGAGGCGGTGCTGGTTTGCCGGGAGGCCCAGGTCGGCTGCCGCGCTGCGCTTGCCAAACGCGGTGTCCACGAACTGGTCTTCGATCTCGGGAAAGGCGGGCGGGTCGATCCGCAGAACGTCTGCTCCGAGCGCTGCCAGCAGGCGGGTGGCGACCGGCCCTGCGATCACCCGCGTCAGGTCCAGGACCCGAATCCCGTCCAGCGGCAGGCCGGTGCCGCCGTCGTTGCCCTTACCCTGGCTCTCACCGCCGCCTGTCACAGCCGTTGCCGCCCCAAAGTCCTGCAGCCCCAACCCGGCCATGGTGCCGTCAGAGTGTTCCACGGCGACCCAGGACCCCGCGCCCGCCGCCTGGCCCATCTCGGAGGCAAGCCACTCCGCGCGGGTTCTGACGGCGGCAGCAATCCCGCCGTGGCCCTGGATGGCCGCCTCAGCCTCGAACGCCGCCATGGAACGAAGGGCGTGTTCAGCCCCTGCCGCGGAGGACGCACCCAGCGCCTGCAGCAGCCGTTGCTCGTGGTGCGGGTAGTTGGCGTGCAGCCGGATCCAGCCGTCGGCGGTGCGCCGGAAGCCGGACAGGGGCGCAAATCCCTGCGGTTTGCGCCCCGCAATGAGCAGGTGTCCGAAGGAATCAAAGGCAGCCGCCGTGAGCCCAGGTGTGGTTCTGAAGCGGCCAGGCGTACCCGCGTACAGGTTCAGTGCATCCGCCGCTGCTTCCACCGACTGGAGTGCCAGGCCTTCGACGTCGAGCGGACCGGCCCACCACCGGGGCCGGGAAAACGGGCCGGGGGCGTCCATGTCCCCCCCTACTTTCCCTGCGGCGAGGCAACGTGGAGCTGGTCAAGGACACGGGCCGGCACGTTGGTGGTGATCTCCTGGATGCCCAACTCCCGGCAGAGCGCCACATCCTCGGGTGAGTCCACGGTCCACACCCTGAAGCGGCGGCCGGAGTCCAGCCAGCGGCGGACGGTGTCCGGCCGCTCACGGACGTACTCGATGCCGGGCCCGGCCATGCCCACCTCGCGGTCGTCCAGGATCCGTTCGCCCTCCAGCTGGGTGGCTTTCATCAGGTTGGCGATAGCGCCCCCGGTAATCGGCCCCACGCCGAGCCCGCCGCGGATTTCGTGGATGGTGAGATCGTCCACGAGCTGGCAGATGTACTGGGGCGGGACAGAAAGAAGCAGGTGGCGGACCGAATCCGGGCTGAAACTCATGAAGGTCACGGCCACGTTGTCCACAGTGGAGCTTTGCGGGTCCCAGCACTCGCTGCGGAGCACCTCCAGGACCCGGTCCTCCAGCTTGAGCTGGTACGGACTCGGATGCTTGAGCTCGATGGCCAGTTTCACGGGACGACCTGCCCCGCGCAGGATGTCCAGCAGCTCCGGGAGGGTGAGGAGCTGCTCCGAGCGCGCCCCGTAGGTTTCAGGGATGCGGACTCCCTTCCAGGACGAGAAATCCAACTGGCGCAGCTCACGGAGCGTTCGGTCGGCTACCGGCCCGGTCCCATCCGAGGTGCGGTCCAGGTTGGCGTCGTGGAGCAGGACAAGATGCTGGTCCCGGGTCAGGTGGACATCGCACTCCACCCCGTCCGCCCCGTCGGCCAGGGCCTGCAGGTAGGCGGCCCGGGTGTGTTCGGCATAGGCGCCGCTTGAACCGCGGTGGGCAAAGACCAGCGGCCGCTGCATCACTGACTCGTCAGTTGTCATGCACACACGGTAGCCGACCGGCTCCCGCCTTCGGGGCTAGGCTTGGCACATGCAGGTGAACTCTGAGGCAACTACTGGGCCAACCACGCAGGAAGCCCCCACCGAAGCCGCGCAGCAGGTGGGGTTGGGCGCGGAGGCGGCAGCCGCCGTCGTACGCCGCCAACCCGGTGCCGACGACGCCGAAAAGGCGGCAGCGCTGCGGAAGATGAAGCTGCTGGCGCTGAGCCTGCTGATTGCCATGGCAGTGATTTTTGTCTTTGCGTTCGCGCTGCAGAAGGAATATCCGTGGCTGCAGTACGTGCGCGCGGCGGCTGAGGGCGGCATGGTGGGTGCGCTGGCCGACTGGTTCGCCGTAACGGCCCTGTTCAAGTACCCCATGGGCATCAAGATTCCGCACACGGCCATCATTCCACGCAGGAAAGACCAGATCGGTGCTTCCCTGGGTGAGTTCGTGGAGACCAATTTCCTCTCCGAGCAGGTTGTCCAGGACAAGCTGGCGAGCGTCAATATCGCCCGCCGCGCCGGTGAGTGGCTGGCGGCGCCCGGCGGCGCCGACCGCGTGGCCAAGGAGGGGGCTGCCGTCATCCGCGGCGCCTTCAAGGTTTTGAATGACGACGACGTCCAGGCCGTCATCGAGGGCATGGTGCGCAAGCACCTGCTCACACCGCCGTGGGGACCTCCGGTGGGCAGGCTGGCGGAGCGGATCTTCCACGACGGACACCATCACACGCTGGTTGACCTGTTGGTGGACCGCGCGGCGGACTGGGTGGACGACAACCACGATACGGTCACCCACCTGGTGTCCGACCGCTCCCCCACCTGGGTTCCGCAGTTCGTGGACGGGCTGGTGGGCGACAAGGTCTACCTCGAAATCCTGAAGTTTGTGCGGGCCGTCCAGGCGGACCCCCGGCATCAGGTTCGGCAGTCGATCGACAAGTACCTCAGCGACCTTGCGCAGGACCTGCAGCATGATCCCGCGATGATTGCGCGTGCAGAGGACATCAAGGCGCAGGTCCTGGGCGACCCCGAGGTGCGCGAGCTCGCGTCCCGGACATGGGGCACGGTCAAGAACGCACTGCTGGGTGCCGTGGACGATCCGGACAGCGAACTCACCATCAAGTTCAAGGCAGCGGTGCGCGATTTTGGGTCGCGCCTGGTGCAGGATCCGGAACTGGCCGGGAAGGTCAACGCCTGGATCGGTGACGCTGCGGGTTACCTGGTCCGGACCTACCGTTCGGACATCGCCGGGGTCATCACGGACACGGTGGCGCGCTGGGATGCCGAGGAAACCTCGCAGAAGATCGAGCTCCAGGTGGGCAAGGACCTGCAGTTCATCCGCATCAACGGCACGGTGGTGGGGTCGCTGGCAGGGCTGGCGATCTTCACGGTGGCGCAGCTGATCTTTGGGTGATTCGCTCGGGGCTTTTCGCTGCGGGTAGATTTTTTCGCTGCGCACATTCCTTTTCGCGCCGGGTATTCCCTGTGTGTCAGCCTGTTGTGTGACACTTCGGGGCGGGGAAGGAACGCCCATGGAAATTCCGACTCGTCCCACAAAGTTTCATCGGTTCTCGGCCCAGCAGAAGTGGGATTTGTTGCTGGAATACGACAAGTGCGTGGACTGGGGTTCCAAGTCCGAGTTTTGCCGCCGGGTTCAGGTGCACTCCGCGACCTTCCGTGATTGGCTTGCTGCCCGGGATGAAGGGCGGCTCCTGCCGCCGGGGGTTCAACCCGGGACAGGTGAGGGGAAGACATGGATGACAGCGCGTGACAGGGATGAACTCAAACACCTTCGGACAGAGAACGAGCGGCTGAAGCAAAAGCTGGAGAAGTCGGAGGCCGCGGTGGAGATCCTGGGAAAAGCTGCCGCGCTCCTGGACGCTATGGCCCGGAGCGCGGCAGCAACAGATCCCCACTTGGACGAACCGGAACCAGGCCGGCCAGAGTGGCTGAAGAAGCCCGTCGACGGGACGTCCTCCTCGGAGTGATCACCGCGTTGAGTGGTGTCGGCTACGGAGTCCGCAGGGCCTGCAGCCTGCTGGGGCTCTCCCACGAGACCTGGTACCGGTATCGCAGAGGCACCAAACGCCCCGGTGTTGTCGTTGCACACCGTGACCGGTCCTATCCGAACAGGATCAGCCCCGAGGACGAAGAGAAACTGCTCCAAACCATTAACAACGAGGAGTATTCCGGGCTCTCCGTCACACAAGCCGTGAGGAGGATGGCTGATGCCGGGGACATCTATTGCTCGATGGCATCTGCCCACCGGATCGTCCGTCGGCATGGCCAGAACGGGGACCGACGCCGCCGAAGATCCGCTGGCGCCGCAACAACCTCCCGCGCGAAACCAGTCCTCCAAGCCACAGCGCCGAACCAGCTATGGTCCTGGGACATCACGATGCTTCGGGGACCCGGCAGACAACACCTCAAGCTCTACACCATCATTGACGTCTTCTCGCGGAAAGTCATGGGCCACCGAGTCGAGCAGGTCGAGGACACAGCACTCGCCCAGGACCTCATCCGCAGCGCAGTCCTGGCTGCCAGGACAGCCCCGAAAGTGCTCCACGCGGACAACGGAGGACCCATGAGGTCCGCCCGGACATGGGAACTGCTGCGCACCTTGGGGATCCGTCCTTCGCATTCCCGCCCGAGAGTCTCCAACGACAACCCCTACATCGAATCCCTCTTCAAGACCGTGAAGTACTCACTCGAATTCCCCGAGCGCTTCGAATCGCTCAAACAAGCTAGAGACTTTGCGCGCTGGTTCTTCGATGACTACAACAACAACCACCTACACAGTGGCCTGAACTGGTTCACACCCACTTCAGTGCACGATGGCAGCGCAGCAGACATCCGGAACCACCGCCAACACGCCCACGAGGCCTACTACCGCCGACACCCCGAACGCTTCCGCAGCCCCCCGGTCACTCCGGCACCGCCCGGGGAAGCCTGGATCAACCAACCCAACCAAACACCCAAACTGTCACAGACAGCTTGATTTATTCCGTATTAGGGGTGCGGGAAGGAACCTGCGCAGCGGGAACGCGTACGACGGCGGCACGCGCTTTTTAGGGTCAAGGCACCTTTGGCCGCGGGTGGCGTTGGCGGCCTGGCGGATTGGGCAGGGGGCGGGCTCAAATGTCAGTGCCTCGTTGGATGATGTCGGTATGGGAATCGACGGTGGTGTTGGGGCGGCTTTGGAGGGTGTCCATGCCTCTGTTGCTGCCCTGGGTACGCTGGAGAAAGAGGACGTTTTCCTGGCGTCCGGGGCTCATGTTGGTGCCGGTGTGGATGTGTTGCAACGGCGGTATGAGCTGTGTCTTGAAGGCTTGGAGCTGATGGCCCGGCTGGAAGCTCAACTCGCCGCGCTAAAGTCCCGGCAGGCCGTCCGAGCCGTTGAACTGCAGGAGGCCATGACGCCGCCGGACGCGTCGATCCAAGACCGCACTTACGCGCAGATGTCGGTGGTGGAGGAGGTCGCCGGGGTCCTGACCATCAGTTCGGCGGCCGCGGGCGCGTTCACGGACCAATCCCGCAGGGTCTGTTCCCTGCCACCCGTCATGGACGCACTGGCCGCCGGCGTGTTGTCCTGGCAGCACGCGAAGATCATCGCCGACGAAACCGAAGGCCTCTCCCCCGACGGCGCGGCCTCTCTGGTGGCGCACTTCTTCGACCCCGATGCGCCGAACCCCCACCGGGGTGCCACCCCCGGTGAGCTCGTACCCTCCCGGTTCCGGGCCAAGGTCCGTGGGTGGCGGGAACGCCACCATCCGGAATCGATTGAGAAGCGGCACGCCAAGGGGGTGGCTGACCGGCGGATGGAATACACCCCCGACCGGGACGGCATGGCCTGGGTCTCCCTCTACCTCCCCGGGGATACCGCCTGCGCCATCTGGAACCGGACCACCGCCACCGCCCGAGGCCTCCAAGGCCCCACCGAAGAGCGCACCCTCACCCAACTCCGCCCCGACATCGCCGCCTCCCTGCTCCTCGGCGCTGGAACTGCCAAGGAACTCAGCGAAGTCCCCACCCCGCGGGCGGACGTCCTGGTCACCGTCCCCGTGCTCTCCCTCCTCGGCCAGACCGATGAACCCGCCGTATTGGATGGTTTCGGCCCGATCCCGGCATCCATGGCACGCAGGCTCGTCGCGGACGGGGCTGACTCGTTCTACCGGGTCCTGGTCGACCCCCGTGACGGGGCACCCTTGGAAATCGGCAGGAAGAACTACCGGCTCACCGAAACCATCAAACGCTGGATCAGGATGCGGGATGCCAAATGCACCTTTCCCGGCTGCACCAACCGCACCCCCGACAACGACACCGACCACCTCACCGCCTGGCAACACGGTGGCATCACCAACGTCAGCAACCTGGCTCAACTCTGCCCTAAGCATCATCGGCTCAAACATCACGGCAGATGGACACCGGACCCGGCCAACAAGAATGAGCCACCCGGCTGGACCTCACCAACAGGCAGGCACTACAACGCCGAACAGCAGGATGCCGAACCAACCCCCTGGCCACCAGGAACCTGGCCGCAATGGCCGCAGTGGGCCGTGCCCCGTGAATGCCGGTGCCTTGACGCGCACCTCGAAGACCTCCCGCAGTGGGAACCCGACGACGCCAGATACGTGGACCTCAACGACCTGCCGGCCGACGATCCAGTCTGGGCCGAATTCCACGCCGAGCCATACGCCCTGTCACCGTGAAGCCGGCCAGCCACGCGGTTGGTACGCCAACGGGTATGCCAATCCAGCTTGCAAACGGCTGGGTCCTATGCGAAGGCCTCCAGCTCCACGCCTGCGGCTTCAAGACCTGCCCGAATGTTTGCCGCCGTCTCCACGGCGCCGGGGCTGCCGCCCTGCAGTCGCAGGGAGTCCGGCTGGACGGTGACGATGGACCCGTCGATGGCCACCACTTCGCCTTTCGTGGCCAGGCGAACGGCCCGCTCAACGATAGTGTCGACGTCGTTCAGCATGGCGTCTTCCCTGGAAAGCGGCACCAGGGTGCCGTCGGCGTAGTAGGCGCGGTCGGCGAAGGCCTCGGTGAATACGGGGTGGCCGGCTTCCTTGGCCTGCTTCAGCAGCTCCGAGCCCGGGAAGCCCAGGATGGGAAGTCCGGGATCGTAGGCGTTCACGGCCGCAACCAGGGCGGCGGCCTGCTCGGCATCATGGATCAGCGTGTCATACAGCGCACCGTGTGGCTTCACGAAGTCCACCGAGGCACCCACGGCATGTGCGACGCCGTCGAGCGCGCCCAGCTGGTACAGCACGTCGCCGAATAGCTCATCAAAACTCATGTCCAGCGAGCGCCGGCCAAATCCGGCCATATCGCGGTAGCCAAGGTGCGCACCCACGGTGACGTCAAGTTCGTAAGCCGCCCGGCAGCTGTCCAGCATGGTGACCGGATCGCCTGCGTGGAGGCCGCACGCTACGTTGACGCTGGTGGCCAGCTGAAACATCGCCGGATCGCCTCCCGCGGTCCAGGAGCCGAATGATTGGCCTACATCAGCGTTGAGATCCAAGTGTGTTGCCTTCCAGGGTCAGGTTGTCCGGCCCGGCAGCGGCGGTCAGCTCCCCGGGAATGGTGTCCGGCATGGGTCCGAACGCCTCCCTGGCGTTCTGCGCCACGGCACGGCCCATCACGAGGTTACCGGCTCCGCCCACAACTGCCCCTATGCCGAAGGGGAGGGCCCGGCCGAACAGCGCAGTGCCCTGCCGTTTGAGCAGGTTCTTCAGGAAGGCGTGCTGGATACTCTTCCGGACGCTGCCGAATCCAGGCATCGAGGACTTGGACAGCATGCTCCCCCAGACGTCGGCGGGCTTGGCGCCCCCGGCCGCCTGGCCGCTGAGCGTTCCCAGCAGGGCGGTGCCTTCCTCACCAAGCATGATGGCCATGACCATGGTGCCGGCCTTCTCGGGATTGGTGAGGCGGATGCCGTGGAGCTCTGCCAGCGAGGTCGCGTAGAGGGCCGTCGCCTCCAGGAAGCCGACGGTTGCGGCTGCGGAAAGTCCCAGCGACGCCACGGTTCCAACACCAGGGACGACGGCGGTGGCTCCCACGAGGGCGCCCCCACCGGCCACTGCGCGCAGGTAGTCACGCTCTGCGATGGCGGCCAACTGGGCGGCGGTGGCCCGCGGATGCTTCTTCTGGAGCCGGCGGATGTAGGCCACCACCAGGGGCCGCTGGATCTGCACTGCCTTCAGCAGCATGTTGTGGACACCGGGCTTGGGTTTGCCGTCGGCATCGAACATTGCGTTGTGGGCGGTTTCCTGTGCGATTCGTACTGCGGGATTGCTGCGCCTGGCCATGGTCACCTTCATTCAAATCGACCTGCAGCGGGTAGGCTGCCGTGCTTATCCATCCTATGTGGACAAACACTAAGCATGCTGAACTTTCCGATCCGCGTCACCTGCCACCCCGGCCCCCGGCCTTCTAGCTGGCGGGACCGGCCAGGTTGTTGAACGTGTAAAGGTGGATACCTTCCACTGCCCCGCCGCGCTTCAGTTCCGCCACGATGGACTCGGGCGAGTAGTGGCCGCCCCGGAGCAGGCGGCGGCCAAGCGGGCCCCTGCGGTTCAGCAGTTTGAGGGATGGGCCCACACCGATCCTGGTCGCAAGGGAAATCAACTCGGCCCGCGGAACAGCGCCGGGCACCCCAGCCCAGACAGGCAGGCGCACCCCTTCCCGGCGCAGGGTTTGGGCGTACCACTGGATCCGTGGGGCCGAAAAGCACAGTTGCGTCACCACTGACGATGCCAGATGCTGCTTTTCCAGCAGGGCATCGAGCATGTGCAGTTCACTGTGGTCCGGGTGCCCCTCGGGGTAACCCGCCACCCCGGCCCGGATCCGTCCGCCGGAAACCTCCGCGAGGTCCTCCAGCAATGGAAGGCTGCTGTCATAGGGACCGGCCGGCTCCCCCGCGTCACCGCCGACGGCGAACACTTCGGTGATGCCGGCGTCGTGGCAGTTCCGGAGCACGCCGGCCAGTTGCTCACGGCTTTCGATGCTTCGTGCGGCCAGGTGCGGGACAACCTCGAAGCCAAGGTAGGCAAGCTCGATGGCCGTCCGGATGGTGGGTCCCACACCCCGGCAGGGCAGGCACGTCACCGTCAGCTGTGTCCCAGCGGGTACGGCGGCCTGGACGATGGCGGCAATACCCTCCGAGGGAATGACCTGCATCCGGACAGGCAGTACCGCACCGGACTTGCCGGCCTGTCCTTCCGCGCGAATCGATGCTGCGGCTGTTGCCATGAGGGATTGAATCGTCATGAGGAACTCCAGGTTTGGCCGGCCACGGGTGGCGCGGCATGGATCGGGCCCCTCCCCGCTCTGTATTGGACCTGAGAGATTCCGCAAACCCATCAGGGCCTGCTTGCACCGTCGGTGAGTGCTGCCGGAGCAGCACTGCTTTCCAGAGTCGCCTCGCCGTGACGGTACATGGGCCTGAGAGATTCCTGGGGAGGATTTGCTCCTACGGCGCCTGCCCGGTGATGGCCGGGAGAACTCTCCCGCCACAGCTCGAAAGGCTGTATTCAGATTTGGTGCCACGGCGGCCGGCACCTGCCCCTCCCGGCTGGAGGGAGTGCGGGCGCCGGCCGCGTGGATGGGCCGGCAGCTAGCGCAGGATGACCGTCCGGTTGCCGGAGAGGACTATCCGCCCTTCAGCGTGCCAGCGGACGGCATTCGTGAGCGCCTTGCATTCGGCGTCGCGGCCAACCGTGACCAGGTCCGAGGCGGAGTACGTGTGGTCCACCTCGATGACCTGCTGGGAGATGATGGGCCCCTCGTCCAGCTCCGAGTTGACGTAATGGGCTGTGGCGCCCACCGTTTTGACGCCCCGCTCGTAGGCCTGGTGGTAGGGCTTGGCACCCTTGAAGCTGGGCAGGAACGAGTGGTGGATGTTGATGGCCTTGCCACTGAGGCGGGTGGTGGCCTCGTCGCTGAGCACCTGCATGTAGCGGGCCAGCACCACCAACTCCACGGCGTAGTGGTCCACCAGGCCCAGCAGCCGCTCCTCGGCATCGGCCTTGGTTTCCGGCGTCACGGGGATGTGGTGGAACGGAACACCGTGCCACGCCGCAAGCGGTTTCAGGTCCGGGTGATTGGACACCACGGCGGCGATCTCCACGGGCAACTCACCACTGCGGGCGCGGAACAGGAGGTCGTTGAGGCAATGCTCATACTTGGAAACCATCACCAGGATGGGCTGCTTGCGTCCGTGGCGTTCCAGCCGCCAGTCCATCTGCCACTCCTGGGCCACCTGACCGAAACCCGCCCGGAGGCGGCCAAGGTCCAGCTCAACCCGAGAGGTGACGTGGATTCGCATGAAGAACCGGCCGCTAGCCCTGTCGCCGAACTGCTTGATGTCCACGATGTAGCATTCCTGTTCCAGCAGGTATGCCGCCACCGCCTGGACAATGCCAAGGGCATCCGGGCAATGGAACGTCAGCACGAATTCCCGGCCCGTTTCGTGCGGCATGGCCTGGAGCTGGCCGGCCCCCGCCGCGCGGACCTCGGTGCCGATCACCGCTTGACCCGCTCTTCGCGCGCTTCTGCGGAGGCATCCTGCCGTGCCGCCCTGCCGGAAGCGGCGTCAGTGAAGTCCTGGTCCGCCTGCAGTTCAGCCTGGAACGCGGCGAAACGGGCCTGGTGTGCGGGCCGGCGGCGGAGGACGAACCACGCGGCGCCCAGCAGGACGAACCACACCGGGGTGACCAGCAGGGCCACCAGGGTGTCAGGCTGCGTGGTCAGGGCCCAGATCACGAAGGCGAAGAACGCGAAGACCACCCAGACCATGGCCACACCGCCGGGCATCTTGAACTTCGATTCCTCATGCAGGTGCGGCCGGCGGCGGCGGAAAGCGATGTAGCTGGCCAGGATAATCGACCAGACAAAGACGAAGCAGACGGCGGAGACAGTGGTCACCATGTCGAAGGCCTTGCCCACGTCCTGGCCCGCATACATGAGGACGACGCCGGACAGCAGCAGCACGCAGGAGAGGAACAGTGCGTTCTGGGGCACCTTCCGCCGGGACAGTTTGCCAAAGACGTCGGGAGCGTCGCCTTCCTGGGCAAGGCCGAAGACCATGCGGGACGTCGAGTAGATGCCGGAGTTCGCGGAGGACATCGCGGAGCTCAGCACCACGAGATTGACCACGGTGGCCGCGGCGCCCAGGCCTGCCAGGGAGAACATGGCGATGAAGGGGCTGTGACCGGCCCTGAACTCAGTCCAGGGGGTGACGGCCATCAGGATGATGAGGGCGCCCACGTAGAAGAGGAGCACGCGGATGGGGATGGAGTTGATGGCCTTGGGAAGGTTCCGCTCCGGGTTCTTGGCCTCGGCGGCGGTGGTGCCCACCAGTTCGATGCCCACGAAGGCGAAAACGGCGATCTGGAAGCCGGCCACGAAGCCCATGAACTCGTTCGGGAAGAATCCGCCGTGGCTCCACAGGTTGGTGAAGGTGGCAGGGCCGGCGTCGGACTGGAAACCGGTGAAGATCATGAACAGGCCAACGATGATCAGAGCGGCAATGGCAATGATCTTGATGAGTGCGAACCAGAACTCCGTTTCGCCGAACGCCTTCACGGTGGTGAGGTTCAGCAGGAGCAGGATGGCCACGGTGGCCAGGCCGGGAATCCAGAGGGGTAGTCCGGGCCACAGCTCTTTGGAGTAGCCCGCGATGGCGATGACATCGGCGATGCCGGTGATGACCCAGCAGAACCAGTAGGTCCAGCCTGTGAAGAAGCCGGCCCATGGACCCAGCAGGTCAGCGGCAAAGTCGCTGAAGGACTTGTAGTTGAGGTTGCTGAGCAGCAGTTCACCCATGGCACGCATGACGAAGAACAGCATGAAGCCGATGATCATGTACACAAAGATCACCGAGGGGCCGGCCGCCGAGATGGTCTTGCCTGAGCCCATGAACAGGCCGGTGCCGATTGCACCGCCGATGGCGATCAGTTGGATGTGGCGGTTGCTGAGCTGCCGCTCCAGGTGCGGGGCTCCGCCGCCGGGGGACGTCGGGGAATGGGTCGTCATTGAGGAACTCCATCGTTCGAGCGGCACCCGGGGTGTCGCAAAGATTGGATTTCCTCCCCGCTCTGTCTGGGACCTGAGAGTTTCCACATGCCGGCATGGGCGTGCTTGCACCGTCGGTGAGCCAGGACAGGGCCCGGCTGCTTTCCAGAGTTGCCTCACCGCGGCGGTACGTGGGCCTGAGAGTTTCCTGGGGAGGGTTTGCTCCTACGGCGCCTGCTGAACGTACCGGCAGGGCTCTCCCGCCGCAGGTCAAAAGCGTTTGCTTGCTAAATCAGTGTTCAGTTGTCGGAGGGCATCCATCCCAGGCGCGGTAATGCGCAGAATGGATTGTGGCGCCTCCGGTGATCCCGGCCGGCGAACAGAGCACCCAGCATCTTTGGGCCAGTTCCGCGGTCCGGCCGGATCACGGGGTTCAGTGTGGCGTCCGTCACGGACAAAAGTCAAACCCGGCGTTACGCCATCCACGTAACGCTCTGGAGCCCCAATTCATGACGGACCGATTTGCTCCCCGCTTCGCTTTGCCTGTAACCTGTGAGCCGAATCACCCACATTTCAATATGCCTTTCGAGCTGTGGCGGGAGAGTTCTCCCGGCCATCACCGGGCAGGCGCCGTAGGAGCAAATCCTCCCCAGGAATCTCTCAGGCCCATGTACCGTCACGGCGAGGCGACTCTGGAAAGCAGTGCTGCTCCGGCAGCACTCACCGACGGTGCAAGCAGGCCCTGATGGGTTTGCGGAATCTCTCAGGTCCAATACAGAGCGGGGAGGGACCCGATCCATGCCGTGCCACCCGTGGCCGGCCAAACCTGGAGTTCCTCATGACGATTCAATCCCTTCCGTCTGCCTTTGCAGACCGGCATATCGGTGCACGCCGCCAGGCTGACGTGGACACCATGCTCAAGGCCGTTGGCTACGACAGCGTTGATGGACTGGTGGACATCGCCGTTCCCAACTCAATCCGCCAGTCCAAGCCCCTTGCGCTCAAAGACGCGCTGAGCGAGGTTGAGGTGCTTGCGGAACTGCGCAGGCTCGCCGCCAAGAACAAGACCGCCGTACAAATGATCGGCCAGGGCTACTACGACACCATCACGCCCGCCGTCATCCGCCGGAATGTCCTCGAGGCCCCGGCCTGGTACACCGCGTACACCCCCTACCAGCCGGAGATCTCCCAGGGCCGGCTGGAGGCGCTGCTGAACTTCCAGACCATGGTCCAGGACCTGGTGGGGCTGCCCATCGCCAACGCTTCCCTGCTGGATGAAGCCACCGCCGTCGCCGAAGCCGTCCTCATGATGCGCCGCGCCAACAAGAACAAGGACGCCCGCGACGGCAAGACCGTCCTGGACGCCGATGTCCTCCCGCAGACCATCGCCATCGTCAAGGGCCGCGCCGAGGCGCTCGGCTTCGAGGTTGAGGTCGCCGACCTGTCCAACGGCCTGCCCCACGGCTCAATCAACGGCATCGTGCTCCAGCAGCCCGGCGTGTCCGGCCGTGTTTTCAACCACGCCGGCGTCATCGCCGAAGCGAAGGAGCGCGGCGCGCTGGTCACGGTGGCCGCCGACCTGCTGGCCCTGACCCTGATCACTCCTCCGGGCGAACAGGGCGCCGACATCGCCGTCGGCTCCACCCAGCGTTTTGGTGTTCCGCTGTTCTTCGGCGGCCCGCACGCCGCGTACATGGCGGTGGCCAAGGGCCTGGAGCGTTCCATGCCCGGCCGCCTGGTGGGCGTGTCCAAGGACGACGCCGGCGTTCCCGCCTACCGCCTGGCGCTGCAGACCCGCGAGCAGCACATCCGCCGCGAAAAGGCCACGTCCAACATTTGCACCGCGCAGGCGCTGCTGGCGATCGTGTCCTCCTTCTACGCCGTGTACCACGGCCCCGACGGCCTGAAGGCCATCGCCGAGCGCGTCCACAACAACGCCCGCGCGCTGGCCACTACGCTCGAGATCGCAGGCCGGGAACTGGCCACCGAGACGTTCTTCGACACTGTCACGGTCTCCGTCCCCGGCAAGGCCGCCAAGGTCATCACCGCTGCTGAAGCACGCGGCATCAACCTGCGTTTCATTAACGCCGACACCATCGGTGTCTCCACGGATGAAACCACGACGCCGGAAATCCTGTCCGCGATCGCCGTCGCCTTCGGTGCCGGTCCCGTCGTGGACGCGAAGGGCTTCGATCTGCCTTCGGAGGTGCTCCGCACCTCCGAGTTCATGCAGCACCCGGTATTCAACACCCACCGGTCCGAAACCCAGCTCCTGCGTTACATCAGGAAGCTCTCCGACCGTGACCTGGCGCTGGACCGCACCATGATCCCGCTGGGCTCCTGCACCATGAAGCTCAACGCCACTGCCGAGATGGAAGCTATCTCCTGGCCGGAGTTCGCTTCGATCCACCCGTTCGCACCGGACTCCCAGACCGAGGGCTGGCGTGAACTGATCAGTGGGTTGGAAGCAGACCTGGCAGAAATTACCGGGTACGACCAGGTGTCGCTGCAGCCGAACGCCGGTTCCCAGGGCGAGCTCGCCGGCCTGCTGGCCATCCGCGGCTACCACCGTGCCAACGGCGATACCCAGCGCAACGTCTGCCTGATCCCGGCATCAGCCCACGGCACCAACGCCGCCTCCGCAGTGCTGGCCGGCATGAAGGTCGTCGTCGTCGCCACAGCCGCAGACGGCACCATCGACCACGAGGACCTGTACGCGAAGATCGAGGCGAACAAGGACGCCCTTTCGGCGATCATGATCACCTACCCGTCCACCCACGGTGTCTATGACGCGGACGTGACCGAGATCTGCGAGGCTGTCCACGCTGCCGGCGGCCAGGTCTACGTTGACGGTGCCAACCTGAACGCCCTGGTGGGCCTGGCCCAGCCGGGCAAGTTCGGCGGCGACGTGTCCCACCTGAACCTGCACAAGACCTTCTGTATCCCGCACGGCGGCGGCGGACCCGGCGTCGGACCGGTCGCAGCCAAAGCCCACCTCGCCCCGTTCATGCCCGGCGACGCCAACAAGGCCGCCCATGAGGAAGGCCACGGCGTGGCCATCAGCGCCTCGAACTTCGGTTCCGCCGGTGTCCTGCCGATCTCCTGGGCCTACGTGAAGCTGATGGGCGGCGAGGGCCTGACCGAAGCCACCAAGGCAGCCCTGCTCGCAGCCAACTACGTCGCGTCCCGGCTGAACGAGTACTTCCCGGTGCTCTACACCGGTGAGGGCGGCCTGGTGGCGCACGAGTGCATTCTGGACCTGCGCGACCTCACTGCCAGGACAGGCGTCACCGCGGAGGATGTGGCCAAGCGCCTCATCGACTTCGGCTTCCACGCCCCCACCCTGGCGTTCCCGGTGGCCGGCACCCTGATGGTGGAGCCCACCGAGTCCGAGGACCTGGCAGAGATCGACCGCTTCATCGAGGCCATGATCACCATCCGCAAGGAAATCGACCAGGTGGCCAACGGCGACTTCTCTGTCCAGGACTCCCCGCTGCGCAACGCACCCCACACCGCGTCCGCCGTCGTGAACTCCGAATGGACCCGTCAGTACAGCCGCGAGCAGGCCGTCTTCCCCGTCCACCACCTCAAGCAGGACAAGTATTTCCCGCCGGTGGGCCGGATCGACGGCGCCGGTGGAGACCGGAACCTGATCTGCTCCTGCCCGCCGCTGTCCGAGTTCGAAAACTAAGGATCCCCCATGAGTGAGAACTACACGGCTCTCTACGAAGAGCACAAGAAGCTTGGCGCCTCCTTCACCGACTTCGGTGGCTGGCAGATGCCGCTCAAGTACAGCTCCGAACTGGCTGAACACCACGCCGTCCGTAATGCCGCCGGCCTGTTTGACCTCTCCCACATGGGCGAAGTCTGGGTCACCGGGCCCCAGGCCGGTGCCTTCCTGGACTACGCCCTGGTGGGCAAGTTGTCCGCCATCGCGGACGGCAAAGCCAAGTACTCGCTGATCTGCAACGAAGACGGCGGCATCATCGACGACCTCATCACCTACCGTTTCGGTGACGAGAAGTACCTGGTGGTTCCCAACGCCGGGAACGCCGCCACCGTGGCCGCAGCCCTAGCCGAACGCGCTGCCACCTTCGACGTGACGGTAGAGGACGCCTCCGGGGCAACTTCCCTCGTCGCCGTCCAGGGACCCAAGGCCGAGGCCATCCTGCTCAAGCTGACCGACGAGTCCCAGCACGCGCTGGTCACGGACCTGAAGTACTACGCGTTCAACGAAGTCACCGTCGCCGGGCACGATGTCATCCTGGCCCGCACCGGCTACACCGGTGAAGACGGCTTCGAGCTCTTCCTCCCGAATGAAGGCGCAGCCTCCTTGTGGGAATCGATCGCCCAGGCCGGGGAAGAGTTCGGCATTGTCCCCTGCGGCCTCGCATCCCGCGATTCACTCCGCCTGGAAGCGGGCATGCCGCTGTACGGCAACGAGCTCTCGCTGGAGCGGTCACCGTTCGATGCCGGCCTGGGCCCCGTGGTGGCGCTCAAATCCAAGGAAGGCGACTTCGTGGGCCGCGCAGCGCTGGAGGCAGCCAAGGAAGCAGGGCCCAAGCGAAAACTGGTGGGCCTGAAGGGTCACGGCCGCCGTGCCGGCCGTGGCGGCTACCCCGTCCTTAAAGACGGAAACGTAGTGGGCGAGGTGACCTCAGGCCAGCCCAGCCCCACCCTTGGCTACCCGGTGGCGCTGGCCTACGTCGACGTCGAGCACGCCGGGCTGGGCACTGCCCTGGACGTGGACCTGCGCGGCAAGGCCGAGCCCTTCGAAGTCGTCGCCCTGCCGTTTTACAAGCGCCAAAAATAGCCCGGCGCTCCCGCATTTTGAACCCCGAACTTAAGGAAACACACCATGGCTAAAGTTGCCGCTGAACTGAAGTACTCCGCCGAACACGAATGGATCGCCGCTGACGGCTCAGGCCCGTCCGTGGTGGGCGTGTCCGCTGTTGCCGCCGAGGCGCTGGGCGACATCGTGTACGTGGACCTGCCCGAGGTTGGCTCCACGGTGACCGCAGGCGAAACCTGTGGCGAGATCGAGTCCACCAAGTCCGTCTCCGACCTGTACTCCCCGGTGACGGGCGAGGTCACCGAAGTCAATGACGACGTGGTCAGCGACCCTGCCGTGATCAACAACGATCCCTACGGTGCCGGCTGGCTGTTCAAGGTCACCGTCAGCGAAGAGGGCCCGCTGCTGTCCGCACAGGAATACGCCGAAGCAAACGGCGGCGAACTGTGAGCGGCGCTGCTTCCACCGCGGGCACCGTTGCCTTCGAGCAGGTGGTCTCCCCGAGCCTGAACGCAGACCTGTCCGTCCTGGACCCGGAAATTGCGGCAAAGATCGACGACGAACTGGGCCGCCAGCGCGACGGCCTGGAAATGATCGCTTCCGAGAACCACACCGCCGCCGCGGTCATGCAGGCGCAGGGCTCGGTGCTGACCAACAAGTACGCCGAGGGTTACCCCGGAAAGCGGTACTACGGCGGCTGCGAGCACGTCGACGTGATCGAGCAGCTGGCCATCGACAGGGTGAAGGCCCTGTTCGGCGCAGAATACGCCAACGTCCAGCCGCACTCCGGCGCCCAGGCCAATGCGTCGGTGATGCATGCGCTGATCAAGCCCGGCGACACCATCATGGGCCTGAACCTGGCCCACGGCGGCCACCTGACCCACGGCATGCGGATCAACTTCTCCGGCAAGCTCTACAACGTGGTTCCGTACCAGGTCCGCGAAGACACCCACACCATCGACATGGCGGAGGTGGAGCGGCTGGCCCAGGAGCACAAGCCGCAGCTCATCGTGGCCGGGTGGTCAGCCTACGCGCGCCAGCTGGACTTCGCGGAGTTCCGCCGCATCGCCGATTCCGTGGGCGCCTACCTCATGGTGGACATGGCGCACTTCGCCGGGTTGGTGGCCGCGGGACTGCACCCCTCGCCGGTCCCGTACGCCCACGTGGTCACCTCCACCACGCACAAGACCCTCGCCGGTCCGCGCGGCGGCATCATCCTCTCCAACGACCCCGACATCGCCAAGAAGATCAACTCGGCTGTATTCCCGGGCCAGCAGGGCGGGCCGCTGGAGCACGTCATCGCCGGCAAGGCCGTGGCGTTCAAGATCGCGGCTTCCGAAGAGTTCCGCGAGCGGCAGGAGCGCGTCCTGGCAGGTGCCCGCATCCTGGCCGAGCGCCTGGTCCAGCCTGACGTCACCGCCAAGGGCATCAGCGTGGTCTCCGGTGGCACGGATGTGCACCTGGTCCTCGTTGACCTGCGCAACTGCGAGCTCAACGGCCAGGAGGCCGAGGACCGGCTCGCCGCAATCGACATCACCGTCAACCGCAACGCCGTGCCGTTCGACCCGCGTCCGCCGATGGTCACCTCGGGCCTGCGCATCGGCACCCCCGCCCTGGCTACCCGTGGCTTTGGCGAGGACGCCTTCCGCGAGGTTGCAGACATCATCGCCGAGGCATTAATTGCCGACGCCGACGCGGACCTTTCCGGCCTGCGTCACCGCGTCGAGGCTTTGGCTTCCGCGCATCCGCTCTACCCGGACATCGCACCGCTGTCCTGAGCCGTGGCTGGGTTCGGGACCGGCGGACCGGACATTTTCACGCGTGCTGCTCCTTCGTCGCTTTGACGCACGCTTTCGAAAAGTCCGGCTCCGCCGGCCCCTTGTGGGCTTGTCGCCGTGGGTGCAGGGGGCCGGGGCATACAGGAAGTGGGTGGATGCGGACTACGTGCGTGTTTCCTGCTCCCGTCCTGACGCCTCCGTGTGCGTTGCATGCTTGCCCTGTCGCCTTGGTGACGGTTGCTCGCGACTGGGCGGATCCCGGAGACGTGCGTCTAAGGGAGCGTCACGTCCGCGCAGCGGGCGTCTTCGCGACCGAGCACGCGGAGGAATTCGGCCAGGCGCACCCAACCCTGCCACGGCGTCACGTCCGCTTAGCGGGCGTCTTCGCGACCGAGCATGCAGAGGATGTCCTGCCCGCTCCACCCCAACCACCTCGTTTTAGTTAGGAACCAATCGCATGGCTGTTGGCGTTTTTGATCTCTTTTCGATCGGGATTGGGCCCTCTAGTTCGCATACTGTGGGGCCGATGCGGGCTGCTGCTGTGTTCGCGGAGGAGTTGAAGGCCTCGGGGGTGCTGGCTGAGGTGGCTGGGTTGCGGGTGGATTTGTATGGGTCGTTGGCGGCGACGGGTCATGGGCATGGGACGATGACCGCTGTCCTGTTGGGGTTGGAGGGGTTCCATCCGGAGCTGATCCTGCCCGATGAGGTGGAGGAGCGGCTGGCCTCGATCGCGGAGACCGGGACCCTGAACCTGGCCGGCAGCGTGGCGTTGCCGTATGGGGTGAAGGACATGGTGTTGCGGCCGCTCACGGTGTTGCCGCGGCACACGAACGGGATGACGTTCACCGTCACCGGTGCCGGTGGCCAGGTTTTGCATGCGGCGACGTTTTTCTCGGTCGGTGGCGGGTTCATTGTCCGGGAGGGTGAGGAGGACGCGGCGCAGCAGGAACTGGACGCGTCCAAACAGGAGTTGCCGTTGCCGTTCCGGACCGCGGCGGAGTTGCTGGAGCACTGCGCGGTGACCGGGCTGGGCATCGCCGATGTCATGTTCGTGAATGAGAAGGCGTCCCGGACGGAGGAGCAGATCCGGGAGGGTTTGCTGCATATCTGGTCCGTGATGGAGAACTGCGTGCAGACGTCGTTGAAGCGGGAAGGGGTGCTGCCGGGCGGGTTGAAGGTCCGCCGCCGCGCCCCGGACTGGTACGAGCGGCTGAAGAAAGAAACCGCCCGCCCCGAAGACACCGAACAGGACGGGCAGGACGGGCGGGACCATTACGACCCCAGGTATTGGCAGGAGTGGGTTAACTTGGTGGCGTTGGCGGTGAACGAGGAGAACGCCTCCGGCGGGCGGGTGGTCACCGCGCCCACGAACGGGGCCGCCGGGATCATCCCGGCGGTGTTGTTCTATGCGCTGCACTTCGCCCCGGGCATGGACCAGGCCACCCAGGCCGACCGGGATGCCGTGGTGGTCAAGTTCCTGCTCGCCGCGGGCGCGGTGGGGGTGCTCTACAAGGAACAGGCCTCGATCTCCGGGGCTGAGGTGGGCTGCCAGGGCGAGGTGGGGTCCGCGTCCTCGATGGCGGCCGCGGGCCTGGCCGAGGTCATGGGCGGCACCCCGGCGCAGGTGGAGAACGCCGCGGAAATCGCGATGGAACACAACCTGGGCCTGACGTGTGACCCGATCGGCGGGCTGGTCCAGGTCCCGTGCATCGAACGGAACGCGATCGCTGCGGCGAAGGCCATCAACGCCGCGAAAATGGCGCTCTGGGGCGACGGCACCCACCGCGTCTCCCTGGACGAAGTCATCATCACCATGCGCGAAACCGGCAAAGACATGTCCTCCAAATACAAGGAAACCGCCATGGGCGGCCTCGCCGTCAACGTCGTCGAATGCTGACATCCAGCACGCCCCGATTCACCCAGCAAACAAAGGAAACACGATCATGACCCTGGCACCTGAAGGCCGGAAGATGCTGCGGATCGAGCAGCGCAATGCTGCGGTCCCGGTGGAACGCAAACCGGAGTGGATCAAGGCCAAGGTCCAGATGGGCCCCGAGTTCGTCGGCCTGAAGAACCTGGTCAAGAAGGAAGGCCTGCACACCGTCTGCGAAGAGGCCGGCTGCCCCAACATCTTCGAATGTTGGGAAGACAAGGAAGCCACCTTCCTGATCGGCGGCTCCGAATGCACCCGCCGCTGCGACTTCTGCCAGATTGACACCGGCAAACCCTCCCCCGTGGACATGTTCGAACCCACCAAGGTGGCCCGCTCCGTCCAGTCCATGCAGCTGCGCTACGCCACCGTCACCGGCGTGGCCCGCGACGACCTCGAAGACGAAGGCGTCTGGCTCTACGCCGAAACCGTCCGCAAGATCCACGAACTGAACCCCGGCACCGGCGTGGAACTGCTCATCCCCGACTTCTCCGGCAACCCCGACCACATCCGCGCGATCTGCGACTCCGCCCCCGAAGTCTTCGCCCACAACGTCGAAACCGTGCCCCGGATCTTCAAAAGGATCCGCCCCGCGTTCCGCTACGAACGCTCCCTGGACGTCATCACCCAGGGCCGGAACCTGGGCATGGTCACCAAATCCAACCTCATCCTGGGCATGGGCGAAACCCGCGAGGAAATCAGCGAAGCCCTCCGCGACCTGCACCAGGCCGGCTGCGACCTGATCACCATCACCCAATACCTCCGCCCGTCCGAACGGCACCTGCCCGTGGACAGGTGGGTCAAACCCCAGGAATTCGTGGACCTCCAGCACGAAGCCGAAGAAATCGGCTTCCTCGGCGTCATGTCCGGCCCCCTGGTCCGCTCCTCCTACCGCGCCGGCCGCCTCTGGGCCACCGCCATGCGCAAAAAAGGCCGCGACATCCCCGCCGAACTCGCCCACATCGCCGACGGCATCCAGGACTCCGGCACCACCCGCCAGGAAGCCAGCACCCTCCTCGCAGGCTAGAAGCGGTGGAACGCACGACGGCGGCAGGAGACTAAGGCGTGCCGGCTGCAGTACCTGCCGGGCCGCCGTCGGACGCGTCCTCCCAGCCCGGCAACGCGGCTCAGTTGTTGCCGCGCACCACCGGGATGCTCGCCGTCGGAAGTCCGCTGGGGAACACCGTGGGCTCCGGCTCCGCGACCGGTTCCAGCGGTACCTGCACGGGCTGGCCCGTCACGGTGAGGCGCTGGCCGCGGACGTCCACCTCCAGCGGCCCGCCTTCCTGGACCGTGAGCGTGATGGACCCGGCGGCAAGCTGGACCAGCAGCAGCCGCCCCCGGATCTTCAGGTGGAAGGCCAGTCCCTGCCACTCAGCGGGCAAGCGGGGATCGAAGTATGGGACCTGGCCTTGGTCGCGCATGCCGGCGAACCCGCACACCAGCGAGCTCCAGACTCCCCCGGTGGAGGCGATGTGAACGCCGTCGATCGTGTTGCCGTGGGTGTCGTCCAGGTCGATGAACACGGCGTTGGTGAAGTGCTGCAGCGCTTCCCTCGAGTAGCCCACCTCGGCCGCCATGATCCCCTGCACGCAGGCAGACAGGGTTGAGTCACCGGTGGTGATGGGATCGTAGAAGTCGAAGGCGCGCTGCTTTTCCTCCGCCGTGAAATCCTGCCACTGCAGGAACATGGCCAGGACGGTGTCAGCCTGCTTCAGGACCTGGTGGCGGTAGATCACCAGCGGGTGGAAGTGCAGGAGCAGCGGGTACTTGGACCGCGGCGTGGTCCAGTCCCAGGCTTCGAGGGTCATGAAGTCGTTGTCCTGGGAGTGCACCTGCATCCGGTCGTCGAACGGCAACTGCATGCGCTTTGCGGCTGCCTCCCACAACTGGCGCTCTTCGTGGGTGATTTCGGGGTGCTCCAGCGCGGCGGCTGCGCGCAGGTTGAAGCGGGCCATGACGTTTGTGTACAGGTTGTCATTCACTACGGCCGTGTACTCATCCGGACCCGTCACGCCATGGATGTGGAACAGCCCATCCTTGCCAAAGAAGCCCAGGGATGTCCACATCCGGGCCGTCTCGATCAGCAGCTCAGCGCCCATTCCTTCGCGGAAGGCGGAGTCGCCGGTAGCCCAGAGGTACCTGTTGGTGGCAAAGGCGATCGCAGCCGCAATGTGGAACTGGGCCGTGCCGGCAGCGTAGTAGGCGCTGGCCTCGAGCCCGTTGATAGTCCGCCACGGGAAGAGGGCGCCGTCCACGCTCAGCTCCTTGGCCCGGATCTTGGCCTCAGGAAGAATGCCGTGGCGGTACTCCAGGACCTGCCGGGCGCCGTCGGGATTGGTGTAGGTAAGGTACGGCAGCAGGTACACCTCCTGGTCCCAGAAGTAGTGCCCCTCGTAGCCGGAACCGGTCACGCCCTTGGCGGGGATGCCGGCAACATCGACCCGCGCGGTGGCCTGCGCCAGCTGGAACAGGTTCCACCGAATGGCCTGCTGCAGCCCGGGCCGGCCGCCCTCAACCACGATGTCCGAGGTGGCCCAGTAGCTGCGGTAGTGGGCCATGCTCTCGGCAAAGATGCTGTCCACCGGGCGGAGCGCTTCTTCGGCCACCGCGGCTGCATCCACGTCCGGGTCCTGGATGGTGCGACCTGCCGCATAGCTGACGCTTTTTTCCAACCGGAACGGATCGCCGGCCTCAACGGCAAGCACGTACCGGACGCTGCTGTCATCCTGGTCCACCAACGTTTCGAACGGCTGGTGCCCGGCGGAGGTCCAGTGGTCAACTGCGATCCCCACCCGCTGCTTGGATTCGGCCGCCTCCCAGGACAGGCGCAGCGAGCCGTCGCCGCCGTCGAGCCGCACCGGGAGCAGCACCCTCCCGGCGTGCCTTCCGGCCCGGCGGGGATCGTGCACGGAGTGGTCTTCCACCGGCTGGTCCTGGCGGTTGATCACGGCGGAAGTGACGTCCAGGGAGATCTGCCGGTCCGCTGCCACCTCCAGCGAAATGCCGAGGCTGCCGCGGGACTCGTAGCCAACCGCCCGCCGTTCAGTGGTGGTCACCGTGGCGCCGGACCGGCATTGCCAGGTGATCCGGCACTCGTAGATCCCGGTGGAAAAGTCGACGCTCCGTCGGTAGTCAAGGACCTCCGATTCGGCAAGGCTGAGGTTTTCGCCGTCCACCACCACCGTGAAGTTGTTGACGTCCGGGATGTAAAGGATGCGCTGCCCCGTCCGGGCAAAACCAAAGGCGTTTTCGGCGTGCTTGATGTCCCAGATCTCGTGCAGGCCGTTGATGAAGCTGCCCGGCAGATCGGCGTCGGCCGCCGCCCAGTGTGCACCCCGGATACCCAAATGACCGTTTCCCAGGGCAAACAGGGTCTCCAGGGTTCCTGCGCCATCGGTCTCATAGCGCGTTTCAACGAGCTGCCAAGGGGTGTCGGGGAACCGTTCGCGGTCCGCTGTAATCAGTGCCATGGTGGGGGTCCTTTTGGCCTTGCTGTGGTGCCGTACTGGCCGGCACGGAGTATTCGGGGGAGGGCGGTACTCGGATGGGTGCTGCCGGGGAAGCAGCAGGGTTGCCCGGGGCAGGCAACGCCGGTTCTGATGCGCGGATTTTAGGGGATCAGTTCCTGGAGGTCGTTGACCACCAGGGTGGCGCCGGCGTCCAGGAGCGTCTGGCGCCCGGCACCCCTGTCCACGCCAATGACGGAGTGGAAGGATCCCGCTTGGCCGGCCTGCACTCCAGACACTGCGTCTTCCACCACCACGCACTCCGGACTGGAGAGGTCCAGCAGTTTTGCCGCGTATTCGTAAGTGGCCGGGTTTGGCTTGCCGGGCAGGCCCTGGTCCGCGGCCACCACCCCGTCCACCACCACTGCGAAGTAGTGGCTGAGTCCAGCGGCCTTCAGGACGGCGGGGGCGTTGCGGGAGGAGGAGACGACGGCGACCTTGAGTCCGCGCTCCAGCGCGGCTTCGAGGAAGCGCACCGAGCCTGGGAACGGTTCGACGCCGGCACTCACGATGTCATTGAAGATCGCGTTCTTCCGGTTGCCCAGGCCCTGGACAGTTTCGTGGGCGGGGTCGTCATCCAGGGGGCCTTCCGGCAGCGTGATCCCGCGCGAGGCCAGGAAGTCGCGCACCCCGTCAAAGCGGGGTTTGCCGTCGATGTGGTCGAAGTAGTCGCTTTCGCTGTACCCGGCAACCTCCGGATGCGGGGACAAGTAGCCGTCGAACAGTTCCTGCCAGGCGCGCTCGTGCACGGTAGCCGTGGGCGTCAACACCCCGTCAAGGTCGAAAAGGATTGCTGCGGCGCCGGTCCAGGCGGTGTCAGCTGCAGTTTCACGTGTCATCGGCAGTGCGTGTCCTTTCGGTTCGTGGACAGCCGGCCCTGCCGGGGCAGCCTGAAGAAAGGTGCTGCTGCGCCTCATGCACACAGCATCGCTTCCTCGTCCGCCCACTGCAGGACCGATCATGGCCGTAGATGAGTGTAAGCGCTTGCAAATTTCGCTGGCAACTGTTTTTTCTTACCCACTGCCGGAACCGCTACACGGTCAGCCCAGCACGTAGTGGCGCAGGAAGGCGCTGACGTCCACCATCTCGGTCTTGGACATTGCGTGCCCCATCCCCGGGTAGGTCCTGGCCGTCAATTGAGTGTTTTCCTCCAGCCATTCGGCGGTGTAGGCCACGGCGTCCTCGTTGATCACCAGGTCCGCCTTGTCGCGGCCCCAAAAGAAGGGCGGCTTGACCGTGAAGGAATCCGTCACCGAGAGGAGCTCGTTGTTGAGCACGAAGCCGGACAGTCCCACAACAGCCTTGTAGTCATCAGGGTGCAGCCGCAGGAGCGTACTGGCCATGGCCATGCCCTGCGAGTACCCCATCAGGGTGACACTGCTGTGCTGGTCCTTGACCGAGCTGATCCAGGCCCGCACTGCGTTGGCGGCCGAGATGACATCCGCGAAGTCGTTCGCCAGGAAGTAGTCCAGCAGGAACCAGCCCCAGTGGTCGCCGATGGGCATCGGCGCCCGCAACGCGGCACAGGTGAACTCCGGCGGCAGGTAGTCGAAGAGGCGCACCATCCGCGACTCGTCCGTGCCGTAACCGTGCATCATCACCAGCAAGGGAGTGCCGGCGCGCTGGCCTTCCGGCCTGGACCACACAACTGTTTCCACCGGACCAGCCTAACGAGGGAAGCACGCCACCCCGGCCGGGTCATTGAATCCGCAATCACCGGGAGGTAGCGTGACGCTTGACAGACAGCAGGCTTAGCTTTTGGCAATGACGCAACACCCGTCCGTAATGCCCTACCAGCGCCGTGCAGGACGCGGCCATAAGGAGCACGTCATGAGAATCGGCTCGTCAATCTTCCTCATCGCCCTCGGCGCCATCCTCGCCTGGGCAGTGGCCCCTGGACTGATCCCCTTCGTGGACCAGCAACTGGTGGGATACATCCTGATGGCCGTGGGCGTGATCGGTCTGATCGCGTCACTCATCCTCGCCTCCCCCGGCCGCAGCCGCCGCGTGAGCGAGTCCCGCTCCGTGATTGATCCCAACACCGGTGAGCGCATCACCCGCCACGAAAGCCGGGACGGGGGCATCTAAGCGCGGCGGAACCGGGCGGGGATCCCGGAGAGCCATCGATGAACCCGAAAAGCCGGGCTGGACCACAAAGCGTCCAGCCCGGCTTTCGCGTCTCCGCTGGGAGCCGATCCAGCGGATTTTGTTTCATGTTGGTTTCCATTGACAAACCAACAGAAGCAAAGATAAAGTCAAGTAACTCAACATCAATGTGATACCAGTCACGCCAGGCCGGGAAGCCGGCCCGGCGCACATTTACAGCAGGACCTACGCAACGGAGGGTACGTGTTCGCCGAAGAGCGCCAGCAACAGATTGCCGAGCTTGTAGCCGGCAGCGGCCGGGTCAGCGTGACCCTGCTGGCTGAGCGCTTCCGGATCACCACCGAAACAGTGCGCCGGGACCTTGCCGCCCTCGAAAACGCCGGCACCGTCCGCCGCGTCCACGGCGGTGCAGTGGCGGCAGACCGCTTCAGCACCACCGAAGAAAGCGTCACCGAACGGGCCATCCAGCGGCCGGACCAAAAGATCCGGATCGCTGAAGCCGCCCTTGCCCTTATTCCCCGGAACTCACCCGCCAGCGTCCTGATGGACGGCGGCACCACCACCGAGGTGCTTGCCGACATGCTGGCCCGCCGCGCCGCCGTCGAACCTTCCGACGGAACGGGACCCCAGCACGAACTGGTGGTCATCACCCATGCAGTACCCATCGCCAGCAAACTCTCCAACGTCCCCGGCGTTGCCCTGCAGATCCTTGGCGGGCGGGTTCGCGGCCTCACCCAGGTGGCCGTGGGACAGTCGACGGTGAACGCTGCCGCCCGCATCCGCCCCGACATCGCGTTCATCGGGACCAACGGGATCCACGCCACCTTTGGCGTGAGCACTCCCGATCCTGAAGAAGCCGCCGTCAAGGCGGCCTTCGTCCAGTCGGCACGCCGCATTGTGGTGCTGGCCGACTCCTCCAAGCTGGACACGGAAACCCTGGTCCAGTTCGCCTCCCTGAAAGATCTGGACACCTTGATCACAGACAGTGAACCCGGACCTGAACTCGCAGCCGCTTTGGAAGATGCCGGCGTAGACGTGGTGGTCGCATGATCGTCACCTTCACGGCCAACCCCAGCCTTGACCGCACCGTCGCCCTCCCCGGCCCGCTGGAACGTGGCGAGGTGCAGCGCGCCGTCTCCGTCCGGCAGGAATCCGGCGGCAAGGGCGTCAACGTCTCCCGCGCCCTGGTGGCTTCCGGGCTGGAGTCCGTTGCCGTCCTCCCCGGAGCGGACAGCGACCCCGTCCTGGCCGGCCTGCGCGAAAGTGCAGTGCCCTTCGTTTCCCTTCCCATCGACGAGCCGCTGCGCACCAATGTGGCGCTCACCGAGCCCGGCGGCGTGACCACAAAGATCAACGAACCCGGACCCGTGCTGGACGGGAACCAGCAGGAAGCCCTCATCAAGCTGCTGGTGGAAAGCTCGCGCGGCGCCAGCTGGGTGGTCCTGGCCGGCTCGCTGCCGCCCGGCTTCCCCGCGGACTTCTACGCGACCGTGGCCCACCGGCTGCGTTCCTCCGCCGACGGCGCCGCCCCGCGCATCGCCGTCGACTCGTCCGGACTGCCCCTCGCCGCCGCCCTCACCGGCGGTCCGGAGGGCATGCCGGACCTCCTCAAGCCCAACGCCGAGGAACTGGCGGAGCTGGCCGCAGCCGCCGGTTTTGCCCCGGCCTCCGGTGACGAGCTGGAAGCGGACCCGGCTGCTGCCGCTGCCGCCGCAGCCGCCGTCGTACGTGCCGGTGTGGGTGCTGTGCTGGCAACTCTCGGTTCCAAGGGAGCTGTCCTTGTAACGGCCGACGGCGCGTGGCTCGCCACGCACCCGCCGGTCGCCGCGGTCAGCACGGTGGGTGCGGGCGATTCCGCACTTGCCGGCTACCTGCTTGCCCATGGCCGGGGCGCCGCCCCAGCCGACTGCCTTCGTCAGGCGGTGGCCCATGGTGCCGCCGCTGCCTCCCTGCCGGGTTCCACTGTTCCGGCAGTAAACCAAACAACCCCGGATGCCGTAACCATCACGGCCCTTCGAAAGGATTGACAGTGACCCAGCTCATCACCACGGACCTGGTCGAGCTCGACCAGAACCTGGGCAATACCCCCGAAGCGGTGATCCGGCATCTGGCAAGCAAGGTAGCAGCCACCGGACGCGCGTCAGAAGTTGAAGGCCTCTTCGCCGACGCCTTCGCCCGCGAGCAGAAGACCGCCACCGGCATCCCCGGCGGCATCGCCATCCCGCACTGCCGCTCGGCGGCCGTCACCGTGCCCACCCTGGCCATGGCGCGGCTGAACCCGAAGGTGGACTTTGGCGCCAAGGACGGCCCGGCAGACCTGGTGTTCTTCATCGCCGCTCCGGACGGGGCGGACCAGGAACACCTGAAGCTGCTGTCCAAGCTGGCCCGGTCCCTGATCAAAAAGGACTTCACCGCAGCCCTCCGCAACGCCTCCTCCCAGGCCGAGATCGTGGAGCTCGTGGACGGCGCCCTGGCGGACAAGCCCGCCGCACACGCCGCAGCGGCTCCGGCTGATGCGGTACCTGTCGGCGCCGGCGTTGGCGCGGCAGCAGGTGCAGCAGGTTCTTCATCGGCAGTCTCGAATGCGGGCGCTGCTGCGGGCTCAACCGGCCCGCGCCCCAAGCGCCTCGTGGCTGTGACCGCATGCCCCACCGGCATCGCGCACACCTACATGGCAGCCGATTCACTGGTGGCGGCGGCCAAGGAAGTGGGCGTCGACCTGCAGGTTGAGACCCAGGGCTCTTCCGGCGCCAAGGCGCTGGACCCCGCCGTCATCGCAGCAGCGGACGCCGTGATCTTCGCCGTTGACGTGGACGTGCGAGGCAAGGAGCGCTTCGCCGGCAAACCGGTCATCAACGCACCGGTCAAGCGCGGCATCGACGAACCGGACAAGATGGTCCAGGAAGCCCTCGCAGCGGCAGACAACCCCCACGCCCGCCGCGTCCCGCACTTCGGCGCGGAGGAGCAGGCCGAGCATGAGGCTGAGGAAAAGGGCGAGCACATCGGGCAGAAGCTCAAGAAGGCCCTGCTCACCGGCGTCAGCTACATGATTCCGTTCGTGGCAGGCGGCGGCCTGCTGATCGCCCTCGGCTTCCTCATGGGCGGCTACCTGATCACCAAGTACGCGGACACGATCGTTGTCCAGAACAGCCTGTTCAACCTGCCCACCCAGTTCCCGGACAACGCCTGGGGCCCGCTGGGCGCCTACCTCGGTGCCGTGCTGTTCAAGATCGGTGCACTGTCACTGGGCTTCCTTGTCCCGGCGCTGGCCGGCTACATCGCCTACGCGATCGCCGACCGTCCGGGCATCGCCCCCGGCTTTGTCGCCGGCGCAGTGGCCGGGTTCATGGGCGCCGGCTTCCTCGGCGGCATTGTTGGCGGCCTGCTCGCCGGCTACATCGCCCATGTGGTGGGCCGCCTGCAGGTTGCCCGTTGGCTGCGCGGCCTGATGCCCGTGGTCATCATCCCGCTGCTGGCATCGCTCGTGGCTTCCGGCCTGATGTTCCTGATCCTGGGCGGCCCGATCGTCGCCATCACCAACGGCCTGAACAGCTGGCTCTCCGGACTCACCGGTGCAGGCGCCATCGCCCTGGGCGTGATCCTCGGCCTGATGATGTGCTTCGACCTCGGCGGCCCGGTCAACAAGGTTGCCTACTCCTTCGCCGTCGCCGGGCTGGGCGCCGCCACCATCGACAACCAGGCCCCGTGGCAGATCATGGCAGCGGTCATGGCGTCCGGCATGGTTCCGCCGCTGGCCATGGCCCTGGCCTCGACCGTCCTGAACAAGAAGCTGTTCAGCCTCGCCGAGCAGGAAAACGGCAAGGCAGCCTGGCTGCTGGGTGCATCCTTCATCTCCGAAGGCGCCATCCCGTTCGCAGCGGCCGACCCGCTGCGCGTCATCCCCGCCAGCATGCTGGGCGGTGCCGTGACCGGAGCCATTTCGATGGCTGCGGGCGTCGGATCCAAGGCACCACACGGCGGCCTGTTCGTCTTCTTCGCCATCGACAACTTCCTGATGTTCGTCGTCTCAATCGCCGTCGGCACGGTGATCACCGCCCTGTCGGTCATCGCCCTGAAGCGCTGGGCAGTCAAGAAGACGGTTGATACGGTTGAACCCGTACCCGTAACCGTCTGAGCCGGCCCCAGCCGCATATCCCACCGGCCGCTGAACCGTCAGCACGCCGAAAGACCAAAGGAGCAACAATGCCAGAACGCACCGCAACCGTCGCCAGCCGCGTGGGCCTGCACGCCCGCCCCGCCGCCATCTTCGCGGAGGCCGCCGGCGAGTACGACCTGGACATCACCATCGCCCGTGAAGGCGAACCGGCCGACGAGGCCATGGACGCCGCAAGCATCCTGTCCCTGATGAGCCTGGGCGCCTCCCACGGCGACGTTGTGGTGCTCCGCGCCGAAGGTGCCGGTGCGGACGATGCGCTCAACCACCTGGTGCAGATCCTGGAAACGGACCACGACGCCGAGTAGCACCTTCGCTGCCTCAGGCAGCACACCGCCGGCGGCCGCCGTCGGGCTTTCCCTCCCAAGGGATACGCCCGACGGCGGCCGCTTGGCTTTTAAGCGTCCCGTCGCCCAAGTAGGTAGCCGGTCAGCCGCTCTCGGCGAGCGCCTTGACGTCGGCCAGGAGCTTGTCCCACATGGTTTTGGAGTGTTCGGCGGCTTCCTGGGTGGGGTTGTTGTCCTGGGCCAAGGTCAGCCGGGTGCCGCCGCCCCGGTCCTCGAGCGTCCATTCGAGGGTGTGGTAGTTCCCGGGCTCGTCCTCCTGGCCGGACAACGGGCTGAAGTGGGTGTGCACCAGTTTGCGTCCCGGTTCAACCGCCAGGATCCGGCCCTTGTCCTGGTACGCCTTACCCTCCCACTCGCCCTGCCAGGTGATGGGGCTTCCAACCTTCCAATCCGTCTCCAGCGTGGTCCCGAACATGAACTCTTTGACGGCGACAGGGTCTGTCATCACCTCCCACACGCGCCCAGGACGGGCGTTGATGATGGTGGCGGAGGTTGCCACATGGTCTTCCGGCATCTCTCAGGCCTTTTTGGCCGTGAAGAGCAGGTACTCCCATTCCATCTGGAACGGGGTATCGCCGTGTGCGTCGCCGAAGGAATCAGCAAGATCCGTGAGGGCCTTGTCCAGGGCCTTGACCTTGTCCTGGCTGTCGCCCAGGGATTTGTAGACGGAGATGATGGGTCCGTAATGGGACTTGAAATACCTGACGAAGTCCGCCGGCTGGTGGAAGCTCCTGACGGCCAGGTTCTGCTTGCGGGTGTGGATCCCGGTAATCCTGTCGCCCAACAGTTCGCGGACATGCTCCTCACTCCCCCATAGCGGCGCCGGCTGTGCACCCGGCGGGGGTGGCGGGGCAAAAGGCTTCAGGACCGCGAACATCTGCCCAATGAATCCCTCCGGTGTCCAGCACAGCAGCCCTATGGAGCCTCCGGGTTTGCAGACCCGGAGCAGTTCGTCGGCCGCCGCCTGGTGGTGGGGCGCGAACATCACGCCGATGCAGGACATCACTGCGTCGAACTCGGCATCGCCGAACGGCAGGGCCTCGGCGTCGCCTTCCTGCCATTCCAGGCTGACGCCCCGGTTTGCGGCCTCCCGGCGTCCTGCCTCGAAAAGCTCGGGGGTGAGGTCGCTGGCCACCACTTTGGCGCCCATCATGGCCGCCGGGATGGCCGCGTTCCCCGTTCCTGCCGCAACGTCCAGGACCCGCTGGCGCGACCTGATGCCGCAGGCTTCCACCAGGACGGCGCCCAGTTCCAGGAGCATCTCATCAGCGAGGGCCGGGTAATCCCCTGACGCCCACATGGCCCGGTGCTTCTTCTTGAGCTCCCGGTCCGCGTCCACTAAGTCGGTCTGGTTGTCCATGTCCGTGCCCCTCTACGTGTCCGTTCAAATGAGCGACAGCACACTGTTGGCACAGCGGAGGCTGCGATGCGACTCATTGTGGACGCGATACCGGCCGGTGTAAAGGCACGGACACCGCGGACACCAGGGTCAGGCGGGCTTGCGCGCCCTGGTGGTCTTGGCAGCAGGCTTGGCTGCGGACTTGGTATCCGCAGCCTTGGCGGCAGCCGGTTTGGACGCCGTCGATTTGGACGCCGTCGATTTGGCGGACGTTGATTTGGCTGCGCTCGATTTGGCGGCAGTTGTTTTGGAAGCCGTGGATTTTGATGCGGAGGCCTTTCGCGCCGGCTTGGCCTCTTCGGCCTCCCCGTCCCCGGTGTCCGCTTCGTCGTCGGAATCCCCGCCGGCGGAGGCCGCCTCCCCACCGCCGCGCTTCCTGTCCAGGCTCCGCTTGAGGGCCTCCATGAGGTCGATGACCTCGCCCTTGCCGCCCTCGCCGGCCTCGACGCCGAAAGTCTCCTCCGTATCCAGCGATTCGCCCTGTTCGAGCTTGGCCTCGATCAGCTGCCGGAGCTGCACCTGGTACTCGTCCGTGAAGGAAGTGGGTTCAAAGTCAGCGGCCATGGACTCCACCAGCGCTGCGGACATGTCGCGCTCCTGGGCCGAGATCCTGATATCGGCGTCCAGCGACGGGAAGCTTGCCTCGCGCACCTCATCGGGCCAGAGGAGTGACTGCAGCACCAGGACGTCGTCCTTGATCCGGAGGGCCCCCAGCCGGGTCTTCTCACGCAGCGCGAACTGGACGATGGCCACCCGGTCCGTGTCCTCGAGCGCCCGGCGGAGCAGCACGTAGGCCTTGGGCGACTTGGAGTCCGGCTCCAGGTAGTAGCTCTTTTCGAACATCATGGGTTCAAGCTGCTCGGACGGGACGAACTGCACCACTTCGATCTCGTGGCTGTTCTCCGCGGGAATGGACTTGAGCTCATCCTTGGACAGCACCACCGTGCGGCCGTCCTCCTCGAACGCCTTCTCAATGTCCGAGTAGTCCACCACCTCGCCACAGACCTCGCACCGGCGCTGGTACCGGATCCTGCCGCCGTCAGCATTGTGAACCTGGTGCAGACTGATGTCATGATCCTCAGTGGCGCTGTAGACCTTCACGGGCACGTTGACCAGCCCGAACGCGATGGCACCTTTCCAGATGGCTCTCATTCCTACAGTCAACATCAGAGCGGGCCGGAGGTGAAGCCCCGTGGCCGTTAGCAGGGAACGTGTCCGGGTTGCGGGACGCGAACTGACGCTCACCAACCTGGACAAAATCATCTATCCGGAGACCGGCACCACAAAGGCGGACGTGCTGGCCTACTACGCCGCGGTGGCCCACGTCCTGATCCCGGCGGCCGCCAACCGTCCGGCCACGCGCAAGCGGTGGGTCAACGGAGTGGGCACCGCGGACAAGCCCGGGGAAGTGTTCTTCCAGAAGGACCTGGAGGACTCAGCCCCCGGCTGGCTGCCGCGGGCGGCGATCACGCACAAGGACCGGACCATTCACTACCCGATGGTCAATGATGCCGCCACGCTCACCTGGTTCGGCCAGATCAATTCACTCGAAATCCACGTGCCCCAGTGGCGGGTGGACACCCATGGCAACCAGCTCAACCCGGACCGGCTGGTGCTGGACCTGGACCCGGGTGAGGGCGCCGGCCTGCCGGAATGCCGCGAGGTGGCCCTCCTGGCCCGGGTCATCCTGCAGGACGTGGGCCTGGACCCGGTCCCGGTGACCAGCGGCAGCAAGGGCATCCACCTCTACGCGGCGCTGGACGGGACCCAGACCTCGGAACAGATCTCCGCGTTCGCCCGGGAGCTGGCCCGCGCGCTCGAGGCCGACCACCCGGACCTCGCCGTCAGCGACATGAAGAAGTCGCTCCGCACGGGCAAGGTGCTGGTGGACTGGAGCCAGAACAACGCGGCGAAAACCACCATTGTCCCCTACTCACTGCGGGGCCGTCCCACGCCCCTGGTGGCCGCACCCCGGACATGGCGGGAAATCGACTCTCCCCGCCTCAAGCACCTCGACTACAAGGAAGTGCTGCGGCGGGTGCGGGACGGCAAGGACCCCTTCGCCGCCGTCGTCAACGCTGCAGCAGGCCCTGCGGCTGGTGGTACGGGCAGCCCGGACCAGGGGGAAGCACCCCACGACGCCGATCCCCGCCTGGGCAAGTACCGCTCCATGCGCGACCCCCACGCAACGCCGGAACCGTTTGCGGGCATCCCGGCCGGCGGCAACAGCTTTGTCATCCAGGAGCACCACGCCAGCCGCCTGCATTACGACCTCCGGCTGGAACACGAAGGTGTCCTGGCATCCTGGGCGCTGCCCAAAGGCATCCCCGACTCCGGCGGCAAGAACCACCTCGCTGTCCAGACCGAGGACCATCCCATGGACTACCTCACCTTCCACGGGACCATCCCCAAGGGGCAGTACGGCGCCGGCGTCATGACCATTTGGGACACCGGCACCTACGAGCTGCACAAGTGGATCAACGGCAAGGAAGTCATCGTCACCCTGACGGGGTCCGAAGACGGCGGGCTGGGCGGCAGCAAAAAAGTGGCCCTCATCCATACGGGGCGCGGGCAGGGCAAGGACGCCGAAGGACAGTGGCTCATCCACCTGATGGACCAGGAACATGCGGGCGGACGACGGCGGCACCCGGCTCCGGCAGCTCCGGCGGCACAGGTGGACGGCCGGGAAGAGGACGACGACGACGGGGAGTCTGGACAGCCAGCCGGCGTTACCGAGCCGGCCGTACCCGGTGCCGGCACTGCAACCGGCACCGCAGCAGGCACCGCCCCGGATCCGCTGGAATACCCGCCCATGATGGCCACCTCCGGCAGCACTGCCGATCTCCACGGCAGCAGGTGGCAGTACGAGCTGAAATGGGACGGCGTCCGGGCCATCCTGGTGGCGGACCGGGAGAAGGTCCGGATCTTCTCCCGCAACGGCAACGACGTCACTCGAACCTATCCGGAGTTCACGGACCGCGGCTGCTGGCCGGAGCATCCGTTCGTGGCGGACGGTGAGATCATCGCCGTCGGGCCCGGCGGAAAGCCTGACTTTGGCCTGCTGCAGGGCCGGATGAAACTGACCCGGGCCGCCGACGTCGCCAAAGCCCGCACCGCCATCCCGGTCCAGCTGATGCTGTTCGACCTCCTCTTCGACAACGGATTGGACCTCCGGCCCCTCCCGCTCGCTAAACGGCGGCAGCGCCTGGAGGAATTCTTCCAGCCGTCCGGCTGCCCGGTGGAGCTGTCCCCCGTACTGGACGAGCCCGTCCAGCATCTCCTCGACAGCGCGCAGGAGCTCGGCCTCGAAGGAGTCATGGCCAAGAGGACGGACAGCCGCTACGTGAGCGGCCAGCGGACCAGGACTTGGATCAAACTCAAGACCGAGCAGACCCAGGAAGTGGTGGTGGGCGGCTGGCGGCCAGGCAAGGGCGGCCGCCAGGACACCGTGGGATCGCTGCTGGTGGGCATTCCCGACGGCGGCAAGCTGCAGTATGTGGGCCGGGTGGGCTCTGGTTTCAGCACCCGGGAGCTGATGGAACTGCGGCAAACGGTGGAACGCCTTGGCCGGAAGACCTCACCCTTCCATGACGTACCCCGGCCGGATTCCGCCGATGCCCACTGGGTGTCACCGGAGCTTGTGGGCGAGGTGACCTACAGCGAGTGGACGGGGCCGGGCAGGCTCAGGCATCCGCGGTGGCGGGGCTGGCGTGTGGACAAGGACCCGTCGGAGGTGGTCCGGGAAGGGTGAAGCCCGGCGGGGCGGCCGGTTTTCGACGCGCATGCGAATTCACGACGCGCAAATTACCTGACGCCTCCATATTCCCTGTGTGTCAGCCTGTTGTGTGACACTTCGGGGCGGGGAAGGAACGCCCATGGAAATTCCGACTCGTCCCACAAAGTTTCATCGGTTCTCGGCCCAGCAGAAGTGGGATTTGTTGCTGGAATACGACAAGTGCGTGGACTGGGGTTCCAAGTCCGAGTTTTGCCGCCGGGTTCAGGTGCACTCCGCGACCTTCCGTGATTGGCTTGCTGCCCGGGATGAAGGGCGGCTCCTGCCGCCGGGGGTTCAACCCGGGACAGGTGAGGGGAAGACATGGATGACAGCGCGTGACAGGGATGAACTCAAACACCTTCGGACAGAGAACGAGCGGCTGAAGCAAAAGCTGGAGAAGTCGGAGGCCGCGGTGGAGATCCTGGGAAAAGCTGCCGCGCTCCTGGACGCTATGGCCCGGAGCGCGGCAGCAACAGATCCCCACTTGGACGAACCGGAACCAGGCCGGCCAGAGTGGCTGAAGAAGCCCGTCGACGGGACGTCCTCCTCGGAGTGATCACCGCGTTGAGTGGTGTCGGCTACGGAGTCCGCAGGGCCTGCAGCCTGCTGGGGCTCTCCCACGAGACCTGGTACCGGTATCGCAGAGGCACCAAACGCCCCGGTGTTGTCGTTGCACACCGTGACCGGTCCTATCCGAACAGGATCAGCCCCGAGGACGAAGAGAAACTGCTCCAAACCATTAACAACGAGGAGTATTCCGGGCTCTCCGTCACACAAGCCGTGAGGAGGATGGCTGATGCCGGGGACATCTATTGCTCGATGGCATCTGCCCACCGGATCGTCCGTCGGCATGGCCAGAACGGGGACCGACGCCGCCGAAGATCCGCTGGCGCCGCAACAACCTCCCGCGCGAAACCAGTCCTCCAAGCCACAGCGCCGAACCAGCTATGGTCCTGGGACATCACGATGCTTCGGGGACCCGGCAGACAACACCTCAAGCTCTACACCATCATTGACGTCTTCTCGCGGAAAGTCATGGGCCACCGAGTCGAGCAGGTCGAGGACACAGCACTCGCCCAGGACCTCATCCGCAGCGCAGTCCTGGCTGCCAGGACAGCCCCGAAAGTGCTCCACGCGGACAACGGAGGACCCATGAGGTCCGCCCGGACATGGGAACTGCTGCGCACCTTGGGGATCCGTCCTTCGCATTCCCGCCCGAGAGTCTCCAACGACAACCCCTACATCGAATCCCTCTTCAAGACCGTGAAGTACTCACTCGAATTCCCCGAGCGCTTCGAATCGCTCAAACAAGCTAGAGACTTTGCGCGCTGGTTCTTCGATGACTACAACAACAACCACCTACACAGTGGCCTGAACTGGTTCACACCCACTTCAGTGCACGATGGCAGCGCAGCAGACATCCGGAACCACCGCCAACACGCCCACGAGGCCTACTACCGCCGACACCCCGAACGCTTCCGCAGCCCCCCGGTCACTCCGGCACCGCCCGGGGAAGCCTGGATCAACCAACCCAACCAAACACCCAAACTGTCACAGACAGCTTGATTTATTCCGTATTCCGGGGGCGCCAGGTAATTTCCGTGTCGAAATGGAGAGCGCGCGTCGCCATGCTGCATCCGGGCGCCCGCTGGCAGCTACGAGGAATGCGGCATCTGCGGCCGGCCGGTGCGGTGGACGGCCGTCACAGCAGCCTCATGTCCCATCCGGCCATGGCCGGCGTCCCGCTCCTTGGGGTGCCGCCGCTTCCCATAGCCGTCCGGCCACCCGCCCTGCTCTACGAGAGGGACGGCGCCGGTTGCTGCCGGGCCGGGCGACACCGGTGTATCCATGGCTGCCGCAAGGTGGTCCGCAACCTCAGGCCTGATGTGGAATTGGCTGGATTCTTCACCCATGTTGTACTTCCCTTCTTTCCTTCGTTCTTCCTTGAGACGAAACGCCAACCAGAGCGCCCGGGCGTGCGTGAACTACTGCCCGGAAAGAAGTGTGTTCATCGCTCTACCATAGGCACGTCATGGAGTCCTGTGAACCCCTTCCAGGGCCAGTGGCCACCGTCACTTTCGCGGCCGCGATCACCAAAAATGGGGGCCTGAAACGGGTCCCGCCGGAAAATTTTTGGTAACGGCGCCGATCCTCAGCCTGCTTCCCAGTAACGGCGCGGGAAACGGCGGATCAAAAATTTGTGGAATCCACCCCTGAAGTGGCCCAAAAGGGCGCACTCTACGCCATCAAACTGTTGGCGCGCTACAGACATCCCGTAAAATTGAAGGCCTGCCCGGAGCGGGGCAGCTACAAGTCGCAAGCAAATGACCTCCACAGGAGTTGCCCAAATGCCCACAGACCGAAGCATGATCGACTCTCCAACAGGCGCCAGGAACGCCCGCGGAACTGACCCGGCAGCCACCACGGCTGCCAAGAAGCCCCGGCTGCTGCCGCGCCGCCGACTCAAGGAATCCGATGTCAACGTGGTTGACCAGCCCATGCTTAAGAAAGCACTGGGCGGAACCATCGTGGGCAACACGATGGAATGGTACGACGTAGGCGTTTTCGGCTACCTCATCACCACCATGGGCCCGGTTTTCCTCCCCGAGTCCGATCCCACTACCCAGACGCTGTTCCTGCTGGGAACCTTTGCCGCCACCTTCATCGCCCGTCCCCTGGGTGGCGTGATCTTCGGCTGGCTGGGCGACAAGATGGGCCGCCAGAAGATCCTGGCCACCACGCTGATGATCATGGCGGCCAGCACCTTCGCCGTCGGCCTCCTGCCCGGATACGCCCAGATTGGCTTGTGGGCAGCCGCGCTGCTGGTGCTGCTCAAGCTCATCCAGGGCTTCTCCACCGGCGGTGAGTACGCCGGTGCCACCACCTTCGTCAGCGAATACGCCGCTGACAAGCGCCGCGGCTTCTTCGCCAGCTTCCTGGACCTGGGCAGCTACCTGGGCTTCGCCATTGGAGCCGCCCTGGTGTCCGTCCTGCAGCTGACCCTGGGCCAGGACACCATGGAGGCCTGGGGATGGCGCATCCCGTTCCTGGTGGCCGGCCCGCTGGGCCTCATCGCTATCTATTTCCGGAGCAAGATCGAGGAATCGCCGCAGTTCCAGGCCACCCTCGACGCCCAGGAAGAGAACGCCAAGAACGCATCCGCAGGGGACGTGGCCACCGCCAAGGGACCCGTCGGAATCGTCAAGGCTTACTGGCGCCCCATCATTGTCGCCATGGTGGTTGTGGCCGCTGCCAACACGGCCGGCTATGCGCTGACGTCCTACATGCCGACGTACTTGACAGAGTCCAAGGGTTACGACGAAGTTCACGGCACGCTGTTGACCATTCCCGTGTTGGTCATCATGAGCCTGTGCATCCCGCTAACCGGCAAGCTCTCCGACCGGATTGGCCGCCGCCCGGTGCTCTGGATTGGTGCCGTGAGCACCATCGTCCTGGCAATACCGGCATTCATGCTGATCGGCATTGGACAGATCTGGTCCACCCTTGCGGGCCTGGCCCTGGTTGCCTTCCCCGTGACCTTCTATGTCGCCAACCTGGCCTCAGCCCTGCCGGCCCAGTTCCCCACGTCCAGCCGTTACGGAGCCATGGGCATTGCCTACAACTTCGCCGTGGCCATCTTTGGCGGGACCACGCCCTTCATCGTGGCGGCGCTGATCAGCGCCACCGGCAACGACATGATGCCTGCCTACTACCTGATGGCCACATCCCTGGTGGGTGCCATTGCCATCTACTTCCTGAAGGAATCCGCCAACCGTCCGCTCCCGGGATCGATGCCCAGCGTCGACACCCAGGCGGAAGCGAAGGAACTGGTGGCAACCCAGGACGAGAACCCGCTGATCAACCTGGACGAATTGCCGTTCGACACCCAGGACGGCACGGATCCGCACGCCCACCGCGGGGTTCCGGCCGGGGCATAACCCGCCACCCGGGCAATCTTGTAGCCCACGCTCACAGGCCCGTCCCGCGTGCTTCCTTGGGGAAACCACGTTGGGCGGGCCTTTGCGTTCCTGCCCGATGTCCTTTCATGACTGCCGGCAATGTGACTCAGCCGGAGACGCGGTGATACGTTCGCAAGGGCCTACGGGCCGCAGTACGACAACGAAACAGGACAGGTCGGGACATGAAGCACGTGGTGGCGCAGTTGCGCGCACTGCACCGGCTGGAACCGGCCAATAACGACCACCTCGCCGCACTCCGCGTGGCCCTCAGCGTGGCCGTCCCCTCGCTGCTGCTGCTTGCCGCAGGCCATACCAACCTCATCATCTACGCCGTATTCGGCGCGCTGACCGGCATGTACGGCCGCCTGGAACCGCACCAGCTGCGGCTCCGCCACCAGGGCCAGGGAGCCTTGGTGCTGCTCAGCGGCGTGGCCGTGGGAGTAACGCTGTCCACCAACCACATCCGCTCCTGGTGGCTCGTGGCAGTGGAAGCCGCCCTTGCCGGGGTTGGCTCGGTGTACGCGGACCGGGTACGGCTGAAACCGAACGGGCCCTTCTTCGGAATCCTGGCCCTGGGCGCCTGCGCTTCCGTTCCCACCGCAGTCCCCTGGTACATCGCCATCCTCATCGCGGTGGGATCATCGGTGTTCTCCATCCTGATCGGCTTCAGCGGGTGGGTGAGGCAGAGGTCCTGGGAACCCGGCGCCACCAGGAGCATCCCGTCCCGTTCGGCGGCGCGGCGGCGGGAGCTGTCCGTCCACGCTGCACGGTATGTACTGGCGGTGGGTGCTGCGGGGACAGCGGGCGTCATCAGCGGCACGGGCCACCCGCACTGGGCCATGGCTGCCGCTGCCGTCCCCCTGGCCGGAGCAGACCTGCCCAGCAGCGTCCGGCGGGGTGTCCACCGCATCGTGGGGACGCTACTTGGACTGGCGGTCACCGCCGTCGTCCTCATTTCGGGTCCCTGGACCCTGTCCGCGCTCTACCCCGCACTCCAGGAGCCGGCACAGCGAGCGGTTGTGCTGGCCCTGCTGGTGATCCTCTTCCAGTTCGCCACGGAGTTGTTCATGACCAGGCACTACGGCCTGGCCATGGTCTGGTTCACCCCGGTCATCCTGCTGATAACCCAGCTGGCCTCCCCGATCGAACCGCGGGTCCTGATCCTCGAGCGGGCGGTGGAGACACTGGTGGGGGCGCTGCTGGGGATCCTGGTGGTGGTGGCCGTCCGAAGGTCCGGTGCACGGCCGCGGAAGGTTCCCGTTGGAGGTCCGTCCAGGCGCGGGCCCCTATTTCGGTTTCCGCGCCGGGCCCGCCATTAGCCGAGCCGGAGCCACCTTGGCCACTGCGGCAACCACCTTGTAGCGCTTGGACGGGATGGACACCGCCTTGCCGCGCTCATTGTCCGCCAGGCCTTCACTGACCACCCGCTCCGCGCGCAGCCATGTCCAGGACGGCGCCACGGACTTGTCCATCCCCATCCGGTCATGGAACTCGGTGTGCGTGAAGCCCGGGCAGACGGCGGTGACCTTGATGCCCCGCTTGCGGTAGGCCAGGTTTGCCCACCGGCTGAAACTCACCAGCCACGCCTTCGCAGCCGAATAGGTGCCGCGGGGCAGGAACGCGGCCACGCTGGCCACATTGATGATCCTGCCCTCCCCGCGTTCCAGCATGCCCTTCAGGGCCGCGTGGGTGAGCACCATGGACGTTTCCGCGTGCAGCTTCAGGTGCGTCCTCTCCTCCGCCGCATGGTTGTCCTCGAAGTTATGCAGGAGTCCGATCCCCGCGTTGTTCACCAGGATCCCCACCGGTCGACTGGCGTCCTCAAGGCGTTCGACGACGGCGGCGACGTCGTCGTCGTTCGTCAGGTCGGCGGGGAGCACCTCAGCCGTGATGCCGTAGCGGCGCCGGAAATCCTCCGCTGCTTCTGCAAGCCGGGAGGCATTGCGCGCCACCAGGACCAGGTGGTGCCCCTGCGCCGCGAGCTGCTTTGCAAATTCGTGGCCCAGCCCGGCGCTGGCGCCAGTAACGAGTGCTGTTGTTCGGGTGCTGGATGGCGTCATGCTGCAAGCCTAGCCAGACGGACGGCCGGATGGACCGCACTGCCGGCAACCAGGGCCGCTAGGCTGGTACCGCCGGCGGCTGGCCAGGCTGCTGCCATGAAGGGGGAAAACATGGACCAGCAACAGTCCGGAGCGCTTGGATTCCGTGAAGTGGACAGGGACGGGAACCCTGTACCGCCTGAACTTGAAGGTACAGGGGACGCAGGGACGGAAAGGTCCTGGTCCCCGCCGAACCCGTTCATCGTGGTGTTGTGGCTGCTGTCCGCAGGACTGATTGCCGGCGGCACCGCGGCGCTGCTGAACGGACCTATGGTCATGGGGCCATCCTCCAGCGGGATCCCGCTCGCATACGTGCTGTTCACGTTCGCCCCGCAGGTGGTGATTGCCGGTTTTGCGACTCTGGTTTTCCTGCTCTTCTGGCACGCCTGGCACTGGCAGCGCAGGCGCGGCTAAGCCCTGATCCGCAGAGCCTGACTTGTGCATCAAATAGTAAGCATGCTTTGCTTACTGCGATAGATGAACCTCCGCAAGCAGTTCGCGGCGGGGCTGCCAACGCTGGCGGTTCCGTGAAGAAGCCCAGGGAAGAACATAATGACCACCGCAATGGAACACCAGCTGACGGCGTCTGGGGAGCGCACCGAGGCAGCTGGGCAGCTCTTGCCCACCACCGTACCCGTGGATGCAGGGTTACTGATGACCCTCAATTCGCGCATGCACTGCCGCACGCCAATGCAGCTCGTAGACCACGGGGAACTGCCGGTACGGCAGCCTGTGTACGTTGATGGGGACACCGTCGTTGCCCTGCGGCCCGGGTCCGTCCCGGAGAGCATCGTCACCTACCGTTGCGCCTGCGGCTTCACCATTGATGATCCGGGGACCGCCGTGTCGGTCAGCGACCAGGCCCTCGCCAGCTGACTTAAAGTCAGTGCCCGGCCAGTCAGCGCTCCGGCCAGTCGACGAATTGTTCGTAGCCTTCGTGTTTGCGGAGGTAGCTGGAGATGAACGGGCAGTGCGGGATGATGCGTTTTCCGGTGGCCACCACGTCATCCAGGGCAAAATGCGCCAGGACTTTACCAAGGCCCTGGCCTTCAAAGTCCTCACCGGTCTCGGTGTGGGTGAAATCGATGTGACCGGGAAGGTCGTGGAAGAAGGCCTTGACGGCCAACCTGCCGTCCACCAGGAGTTCGTACCGGTGCTGCGTGTCATTGCGCCGCAGCGAGACGTTGGCGGTGAACTTGTCCTCTGCGGACGTGGTGTTCTCGGTCATGGTTCGACACTGGCACTACTTCACCCCGCTGGCAATGCCCCTTCGCCCCCTCTTCCCGGGGCTCTGCCTCCGGCCCCGGGGACGGCACCCCGCCGCCGCGAAGGCAAGCCGCCCAGCAAGAGGATCGCCACGGAAAAACACACCGCGCCTGCTGCCAGCAGCCCCAGCGACAGCCCGTTGAAGGCGGCGTCCGCCACGGGGACGAAGACCACCACGACGGCGGCCCCCGCCATGGCGGGCCGGCAGCGGAAGGCTTGGGGCGCCGTCGTCCGTTCCTCCAGGCGGCCAAAGGCTGCAGCCACCGGCAGGAGCAACAGGACCAGCGCAAGGACCACCACTGGCCGCGACCACCACCATTCGGCGGTTCCGGATTCCGGCTTGGGGATCGGCGCCAGGAGCAGCAGCCCGGACATGGCCGCCAGCAGCGGCAGGTGCCATAGATACACCGTCAGGGACCTGGCACCGGCCACGCCCAGGAGCCCCCCGATCCAGCGGACGCCGGCCAGCGGCGCCAGGACCGGCCGCGCCAGTTCCATTAGGGCCAGCTGGGAAACGCCCAAAAGCACCAGGGACAGGTTGGGCGGGTTGAGGTTGACCAGCATGTTGCCGCGGTACAGGCCCAGCCCGGTCACAAGTCCCAGCAGCAGGTTTGCCGCCAGCGCGACGCCCAGCAGCCCGGAGCGGGAGAGGCGGGAAAAATGTCCGTCAGCAGCCAGGAAACCCAGTTGCTGGACTGCGCACCACACGAACACCAGGTTGACATTGGCGAGGTCCGGCAACGCGCCCCTGAGGCAATCCACGGCAATTACCAGCGCGGTAAGCAGGCCGAGGACCAGCCATGGTGCACGGTCGTGGAGCGCCGCCAGGACAGGGATGTTCAGCTGCGCGGCGAGGTAAGCCGCCAGAAACCACAGTGGCATGCCCGCACCGGTGGCAACGAGTTGGACCACCTGCCGGTCCACGCCCAGCGCGGCCGCCACCGACAGGCCGGCCACCATGGTTGCCAGCAGCGCGGTGGCCGGGCCGACCAGGCGCAGGAGTCGCGCGCGGACGAACTGGGCAGCCGTCCCGCCGCTTGCCCTGAGCCGCCGCCAGGACTGCAGTCCGGTGATGCCGCCGGTGACGAAGAACAGGGGCATGACCATGAAGATCCAGATGACGGGTTCGAACCAGTCCTGTTCCGCCAGGGTGTTCTCGGTTGTCACGGTCCCATCCGGGTGCAGGACCGGGCTGACCATCGTGGAGTGCCCCACCACCACCAGGACCAGGCAGATGAAGCGGACAAGGTCGATGGCCGGGTCACGGATTGCCGTGTCCGCCCCGGTTCCTGTCCTTCGCGTGCCGGTGCTTCGCATGGGGTCCCTACAAAGACTCGACGCTGCCCATGCCACCATTGTGCCCCCGGAGCCCGGGTGGTATAAGGACTTTGGCCGGTTGCGGATCTTTCTACTGCAGTGTTGCCAGCAGTCCCAGGACGACGGCGAGAAGCGGCGTAGTGCCCTGGGTTATGGCGGGCCGGAGGTACTTGCGTCCGGTGAACGCCAGGACGGCGGCCGCCAGCAGCATGGAGCCGCAGCAGCTGAAGATGAGGGTCCAGCCTGCCACGGCCTGGGCGGACCCCGCGCCGCCAAATGCCACGAGTCCCACGCCAATGAACGCCCCAATGGCCAGGAACAGGTTGTAGAAGCCCTGGTTGTACGCCAGCGACCTGGTGGTCTCGGCATCGGACTGGGAAGCAACCCCAAAGCGCTTCCAGGTGGCGGGCCGGGTCCAGGTAAGCGACTCCATGGTGAAGATGAAGACGTGCAGCGCGCCGGCAAGGAAGGCAAAAAGAAGGGAGGCCAGGATCATTGCTTGATCCTAGCCTCCCGCCTGATGGAGTTTCCGGTGCCGCTACCGTGCCAGCGTGGCCAGCGTGGTGGCGGCAAAGCCCTTCGCCGACTGGTTCCACATGGACAACAGGCCCTGCAGGTTCTCCCCGTCCGCGCGGTGGGCGGGAAGCTGGTCCTGGAGGGTGGCAAGTACACCGGTCCGCAGTTCGGTGTTGAAGTTGACCTTGCCAACGTTCATGGCCGAGGCCTTGACCAGTTCCCCGGCCGGGATGCCGGAGGCGCCGTGCAGCACCAGCGGTATGTGGATCCGCGCCGCAATGTCCTGCAGCACATCCCAGCGCAGCCGCGGCTCGCCCTTGTACTTGCCGTGGACGTTACCCACTGCGACGGCCAGGAGTTCAGCGCCGGTGCGGGACACGAAATCCTCCACCTGTGCCGAATCCGTCAGGCCTGCCACGTCGACCCCGGACTGGCCGGCCGGCTGGTCGGCGGAGAATGCACGGTCCTCGTCGCCGGCCAGGCCGCCCAGTTCCGCCTCAAGCACCACATCCGGCCCAAGCAGAGCGCGGGCCGCCTGGACCAGCGCAATGTTGTCCTCGTAAGGAAGGGACGAACCGTCGGCGAGGACGGAATCCGCCCCTGCACCGACGGCGTCGGCCATCACCTTGAGATCGGATGCGTGGTCAAGCTGCACCGCGACAGGGACGGCAGCGGCGTCGGCCAGGCCGCGCAGCGCCGCGATGAGCCGGAGTCCGTTGGCGGTGCCGGCGGTCTTGGGTGCCACCAGCAGGATTACGCCCCGGCCGGATTCCTCGGCGGCGCCCACCACGGCCAGCGCGGTGGTGAAGTCGTAGCAGGTGAAGGCCGGCACGGCGGAGCCCTGTTGGAGGGCGGAGGTGACCAGGTGGTCCAGTCGGGTATGCATCAGACGCCCAGGCCTCCCACCAGGATCCATGCAACGAAGGTCAGCGCGAAGCCGGCCAGGCCCAGGATGGTGGTCAGGACGGTCCAGGTCTTCAGGCCGTCTGAAACGGTAAGGCCGTAGTACCGGACCACCACCCAGAAACCGGCGTCCGTCACGTGGGACAGGCCAAGCGCGCCGAAGCCGATGGCGATCACGATCACGGCAATCTGCGCGGGGCTGTAGCCGCCGCCGCTGACCGCAGCGGAGAGCAGGCCGGTGGTGGTCACGATGGCCACGGTGGCCGAACCCTGGGCAGCGCGCAGCGCCAGCGAGATGATGAAGCCGAGCAGCAGCAGCGGCACGCCGAGCGTGTCCAGGGTCTTGGAGAGCGCCCCGCCGATGCCGGAGACCTGCAGGACGTTGCCGAACACGCCGCCGGCGGCCACCACCATCAGGATCGAGGCGATGGGCGGGAGGGAGCCTTCGAAGATTTCGCCGGTTTCCTTGAAGGACCAGCCGCGGCGGACGGCCAGCAGGAAGAAGGACAGCGCCACGGCCACCAGCAGCGCCAGGAAGGGGTTGCCGACGAAAGCTGCGAGGCCGTAGAGGGGGTCACTTTTGGGGATCATGAGCGTGCCGACGGTACCCAGGAGGATCTGCACGATCGGCGCGGCAATCAGGAAGATGATCAGGCCCGGCCGGGGAGGAGCGATGGCGGCGGCACCGGGTCCGTCGTGGCCCACCTTGACCAGTGAGTCGGAGCCGAACTCCTCCACCTGGGTCTTGACGGCGGGCAGGAGTTCGTAGTCCTTGCGGTTCATGATGGAGGCGACCCAGTAGGACAGGAAGCCCAGCGGCACGCAGATCAGCAGCGAGATCAGGGCGATCAGCCCGATGTCGGCGCCGAGCACGCCGGCGCCGGCCACGATGCCGGGGTGCGGCGGGACCGCAACGTGGATGGAAAGCATGATGCCGGCCATGGGCAGGCCGAACTTGACCGGGTGCACCTTGGCGATCTTGGCGAAGGCGTACACGATGGGCACCAGCACGATGATGCCCACCTCGAAGAAGACGGGGATGGCCACCAGGAATCCGACGGCGGTCAACGCCACGGCCACGCGGCGGGCGCCGAGCTTGCGGGTGAAGTGGTCGGCGAGGGACTGGACGCCGCCGGACACCTCGATCATGCGGCCCAGCACGGCGCCGAGTGCGATCAGGATGGCCACTTTGCCCATGGTGCTGCCCACGCCGCTGGAGACGACCGTGAAGATGTCCTGCAGCGGGATGGTTGCGGCGACGGCAACCAGGATGCTGACGGTGAGCAGGGCCACGAAGGCCTGGATCTTGAAGCGGATGATCATCACCAGCAGGATGGCGATGCCAACGGCTGCAATGGTGAGCAGTACTGGGGTGCCCAGCTCAACGGCGGGCTTGATGGCCGGGGCGTCGGCCGCCCGCTGGATCAGCGGGCTCATCAGGTGGTTCACGGGGAGGTGTCTCCTTTGACGTGCCGGTCCCGGGGCAGGGCGGCATCAGGGAATGGCGGGGTGGGGATAAACATTGCGGGACTGCGCCGGCAACGCTGGGAGGTACGACGACGGCGGAGGGGGGACCGCCGTCGTCGCACCGTTCGGGGGGAGGGACCTACTTGGTGCGCTTGGCGGGCGCGACCACCTTGATGACGGCGGAGTCATCGGCGGCGGCGAGGCCCTGGGCCTGGCCCAGGAGGTAGAGCTGCTCGGCGGCGGCGGCAACGGGGGCTGCCAGGCCCGCGGCGCGGGTGGCCTTCCCCACGATGCCCATGTCCTTTACGAAGATGTCCAGGCGGGAGAGGACCTCGGCGCCTTCCTCGTTGTAGGCCTCCAGGATGCGCGGACCGCGGTTGGAAAGCATGAAGGAGCCGGCGGCGCCTGCTTCCAGGGCGGCGAGGGTCTTGGCCTGGTCCAGTCCCAGCGCGTCTGCGAGGGCAAGGGCCTCGGCGGCAGCGGCGATGTGGACGCCGCACAGGAGCTGGTTGACGGTCTTCAGCGCCTGGCCGTCGCCGGGGTTGTCGCCCACCACAGTTAGCGTAGAAGCGAGCAGGTCAAGGGCCGGGGCGGCCTTTTCGCGGGCTTCGGGGGAAGCGCCGACGACGATCAGCAGGTCGCCTTCGCCGGCACGCTTGGGTCCGCCGGACAGCGGGGCGTCCACCAGGTCCACACCGTATTCGGCCAGCTTGGCCACGGTGGCGGGAATCGCGTCGGTGCCCACGGTGCTGCCAAGGATCACGACGGCGCCGGGCTCCAGCACGGAGGCCACGCCGTTCTCGCCGAAGAGGACGTCGTTGAGCTGTTCGCCGTTACGCACGGCCAGGAGGACGGCGTCGGCGCCCTTGGCGGCTTCGCGGGCCGTGGTGAACGTGGCAATGCCGGCTTCCTGCGCGAGCTTGAGGCGCGGCTCGGCGATATCAAAGCCGTGGACGGTCAGCTGGGAGGCCAGGCGGGTGGCCATGGGCAGGCCCATGGCGCCAAGGCCCAGGACGGTGACGGTGTAGTTGCTGGTCATGGTGTTCTCCGTTGAATTTTTTTGCGGGGCTTGTTGGGAGCCAGTGGGCTCAGAAGGTATTGCTCAGTTTGCGGGTGACCTGGGCCAGGGAGTCGTCGTCGCCCACGTTGCCGGCGAAGACGATGTAGGGGATGCCCTTGGCGGGTCCGTCCACCGGTTCCCAGAGGCTGACGATGCCGGGCAGCATAGGGCCGCGGACGATGGCGTGGCGGATTTCCAGGCCGTGGGCTGCGACGTCCGAGGACGTGATGCCGCCCTTGGCGATGACGAACCGTGGCGGGAAGGTCTTCAGGGTGCGGTTGACCACGTCCACGACGGCGGCGGATACGGTCCGTGCGATCCGCAGACTTTCGGCGGGGTCGTCCGTTTTGATGAGCAGGCGGCTGGTGTGGACGATGACGTCGCCGGCGCGGAGGGCCTCAACGACTGCGTCCACGGTCTCGTCGAGGTGCGCTGTGGCGTCCGGCTCGGCGCCGAGGAGTTTCTCAACATCGATCTCGATGATGCGCGCGGAGCTGTGTTCGGCCGTGAGGACGTTGAGCTGGCGGGTGGTGAGCCCAACATGTGAGCCCACCACGATCAGGCCGCCCGCCTCTGACGGGGTGTTGCCCGCGTAGGCTTCTTCGGCGGTCAGCGCGGTGCGGATTTCCTGGCCGATGCGGCCGCGGACGAACGGCGGGCCAACACGGTAGAGGAGTTTCTTGCCGCGGCGTTCGGCTTCGTCCAGGCCCAGGGCAAGGGCGCGGAAGTCGTTCTCAGTGACGATGTCCGCCACGATGGGGGTGGAGTCGGTGGCCGGCTCGATGGCGTCGGCGATGGCCTTGGCGGAGATGGCAGGGTCCTGCGCGGACGCTCCTGCGCGGATGGTGTTCAGGTCCAGGACGATCACGGAGTCGGCGGGGAACCTGCCCTGCGACTTCTCTGCTACGTAGTCGGCCATGACGGAGGTGCTGAAGCCGAAGGACGCGTCCTTGGCGAACTCGGTTTCGGAGACCGGGATCAGGGTTCCCTTGGCGTCGCCAGTGCCGCGCATGTAGTGGACGCCGCCAATGGTGAGCCGGCCGGCGTCGGGGAAGGCCGGAACCAGGACAACGCCGTCGGTCTTTTCTCCACTGACCTTGGCCACGGTGGCTGCAATGACGTCCGGTTCCAGCGGGAAGTGGCCGCGGAGGGTGGAGTCGCTGCGGCTGACGAAGCCAAGGCGGAGAGTGTCCGGTGATCCCGCTGCGGCCAGGGCGTTCCGGACCACTTCCTCGTTCCGGGCGGCGGCTTCTGCCGGGTCAAGGCTGCGGGTGTTGGTCAGCACGTACACTGCCGGCTTGCCCTGGCCAAAGGCCCACGTGAAGTCCTCCACGTCCCACTTGGTGAGCACGGGCAGGTCTGCCACGGACTGCGTGCCGGTGGGGTCGTCGTCGAGCACTACCAGGACGCGGGGAACCGCCGCGTTGGAAGCGGCCAGCGCGCCGGCCACCAGCCCGGCGGGAATATCGAGGTCTGCCGGATAGGCGGCCAGAACGTCTGCTTCATGCGTCACAGTGCACTCCGTTGTGTTGCGATCCGGGTTCGCGGATCCTGATGTAAAGGTAACTGTAAGATGTCTGACATCTTGCATTTGAAAATTAGTGTGGCACACGGCATAAGGACGCGCAAGTACACTTGTCTGACATATCCGCCAGGCGTCGGCCGGGAAGAGGGATCGGGGGCAACATGGCAAGGAAGTCACTGGTGGGCGTGGTGGCCGACGAGCTGCTGGACCGCATCATCGAAGGGGAGTTTCCGCCCGGCTCCACCGTTCCCGGCGAGCACGAACTCAGCGCCCGCCACGAGGTCAGCCGCATGACGGTCCGCGAGGCGATGAAGACCCTGCAGGCCCAACGCATCCTGAGCGTGGAGCGCGGCCGGGGAACGTTCGTCAATCCCCTGAGCCGCTGGGCATCGCTGGAAGCCGTAATCCGGGCCGCGGCCGAGGGCAAGAACGACGCCGACGCCTCAGTCCAGCTCATCGAGCTCCGCAGGATGCTCGAAACGGGAGCCTGCGAGCTCGCCGCCGGACGGATCGCCGAAGAGGACATCGAAGCCCTCTTCAACTACATCTCGGCGATGAAGGCCGCCCACAGCATCAACGACGTCGCGGCTTTCGTGGAGGCAGACCTCGCCTTCCATGACGTCATCCTGCGCGCATCCGGGAATGTCTTCGTATCGGTCCTGTTTGAGCCACTGCACCGCGTCCTGGAAAAGCGCAGGACTGAGACCTCCGCCGTCCCGGCAATCCAGGAGCACGCAATCGGCCATCACCAGAACATCGCCGAAGCCCTGAGGTCCCGCGACGCCGTCCGGTCACGCCAGGCAATGGATGCGCACATGCAGCAGACCCTCGACGACCTGAAGCAGCTGGTGCTGGAAGCGAAGTAGCCGGGCGCGGACTGGGTCTGTTCAACGCTCCCGCAGTCCTACTAGGCTTCAGGGACGGCCCGCAACCGGGAGCAACGATGATCACGAGGAGCGAAGTTGTCCAACCACACGTACAGCATTTCTGAAATTGTCGGCACCTCCACCCAGGGCGTGGACGACGCCGTCCGGAACGGGATAGCCAAGGCCTCCCAGACCCTGCGGAACCTCGACTGGTTCGAAGTCAAGGAAGTCCGGGGCCACCTCGAAGACGGCAAGGTGGCGGACTGGCAGGTCACCATCAAGATCGGTTTCCGCCTGGAAGAGCAGGGCTGACACAGCTAAACAAACGGGTCGTGAAGCTTTTGGCTTCACGACCCGTTTTTTTGAGCGCTGTTTGTCCTAGTTTGCCGTGCCCGGGCTGCGGCGGCGCCAGACTGTAGGCACGCCGTCGAACGCCGGGAAGACGTGGCCCTCAAAGAAGGACAGGACCGTATGCGGGTCCAGGTCCGGGCTCCAGAGACCGGAAGCAGGGCAGTGCGATCCGGTGGCGGTGGAGGCGGTGCCGGCGGATGCCTGGCGTTCCTTCAGCAGGGCGATGCGTTTCATCGTTGAGACCATCCTGGGTGGTAAAGACTGGGCGGGGAAAACGTGTACTCCCACCCTAGGAAACGCCTGGTCAAGGGCCAATGGGCGGCTGGCCAGAATCAACGCCCTTCGCTGGACGAATGTACAGCAGCAGGGCGGACGTCAGCCCGCTTCGCCGCTTTCGGCCACTGCGGCGGCGTCGCGTTCCAGGCCTGCGCCGGGCGCCGCGCCGAGGCTGCCCAGCAGGGCAAGGGCGTCCGACGACGGCGAGCCCGGCCGGGCGGAGTACACCCTCAGCGTTTGGTCGGGGTCCTCCGGCAGGACAAGGTTTTCAAAGTTCAGTTCCAGGTCCCCCACCGCGGGATGGTGCAGCCGGACGGTTCCCGCGGAGCGGGTTGCCACCCGGTGCCCCGCCCACCATTGGCGGAAATGTTCGCTGTGGACCGCGAGCTCCCCCACCAGGTGGTTGGCCTGGGGATCATTGGGATGCCGGCCCACGTCCAGCCGCAGGGATCCGGCTGCTTCAGCCGCCACCGTCTTCCAGTCCCTGAACAGCTCCCGCGCCGCAGGATCCAGGATGGTCCAGCGGGTCAGGTTCCGCTCCGCCGGCGGCAATGCCGGGAAATCGGTGAACAGCAGGAAAGCCATCCTGTTGCCGGCCAGGACGTCATTGCGCCGGCCCAGCACCATTGCAGGCACCTCCCCCACAGCATCGAGGAGTTGGCGCAGCGCCGGCCGGACACCCTGGGCGGCATTGGTCCCGGGCTCGCGGGGCGCACCTGCGCAGTTCTCCAGGAGGTCCAGCATGTGCGCGTGCTCGCTGCTGTCCAGCCGCAGGGCCCTGGCAACCGCGTCCAGCACGGTGCGGGACGGGTGAATGTTGCGGCCCTGCTCCAGCCGGACGTAATAGTCGGTACTGACCCCGGCCAGCCGCGCCACTTCCTCCCGCCGCAGGCCCGGAACCCTCCGGGCACCCGTGCTGGGACCCGTTCCGGCGACCTCCGGGCTCAACCGGGACCGCATGGCTTTGAGGAATTTTCCGAACTCGGCGCTTTGACCCATGCAGACCATTGTGCCTGCGTTGCGTGCCCCGCTCTACAACGAAGGTAGGACTGGCAGTCCTAGGAAAAACAGGAACAGCTTTGCCTGCTGACTTGGCCGCCAAAAGTGCATAGGCTCAGGAGTGAGCCGATGGAAACCGCTTTCTCACCCGTCGAGCAGCCGGCACCAATCCGCAGCAATCCAACCTTCCAGCACCACTCCACAGAAGGAGCACACCCATGTCAGAGCTGACACTCAACAATGGCGTCACCATCCCGCAGCTTGGCTTCGGCGTTTTCCAGGTTCCGCCGGAAGAGACGCAGCGGACCGTGGAGGACGCCCTGGAAGCGGGCTACCGCCACATCGATACCGCCGCTGCCTACCGGAACGAGGCAGGAGTCGGGGCCGCCCTCGCCGCCACCGGCATCAAGCGCGAGGACATCTTCGTCACCACCAAGCTCCGCAACGGCGAGCAGGGCCGGGCGCAGGAGGCGTTCCAGAACAGCCGCAAGGCACTGGGCCTGGACTTCATCGACCTCTACCTCATCCACTGGCCGGTCCCCTCCCAAGGCCTCTTCGTCCAGGCATGGAAGGAAATGGAGCGGCTGTACGAGAACAGGGAAATCCGCGCCATCGGCGTCTCCAATTTCCTCTCCGACCACCTGGACACCCTGCTGGAGTCGGTTGAAACCGTGCCCGCCGTCAACCAGATTGAACTCCACCCGAGCTACCAGCAGGCTGACCTTGCGGCCAAGTGCCGCAGCCTTGGAATCGCCGTCGAGGCGTACAGCCCGCTGGGCCAGGGCGGGGACCTCAACGGAAACGCCGTTACCGAAATCGCCGATGCCCACGATGCCACCACCGCCCAGGTGGTGCTTGCGTGGCACCTTGCCAACGGAAACATCGTCATCCCCAAATCCGCGAACCCTGACCGGATCCGGGAAAACTTCGCAGCCTCGTCCCTGAAGCTGTCAGACGACGAACTGTCCGCCATCAGCGCACTCGAGTCCGGAGCCCGCATCGGCTCCGACCCCGCCGTCGCATCCTTCACCCAGATGTAGGTTCCAGCAGGCCCAACCAGTGGTTTGGCAAGCTCCCGATTGAAAGGATTTTCCATGCAGTACACCCACCTGGGCCGCTCCGGCCTGAAAGTCTCCCGCCTCTGCCTTGGCACCATGAACTTTGGACCGCAGACGGAGGAGGCGGACGCACACAGCATCATGGATTCCGCACACGAGGCCGGCATCAACTTCTTTGACACCGCCAACGTGTACGGTGGCGCCGACCACCGCGGCTGGACCGAGGAGATCATTGGGCGCTGGTTCGCAAAGGGCGGCGAGCGCCGCGAACACACCGTCCTTGCCACCAAGCTTTACGGCACCATGACGGACCGGCCCAATGAGTCAAAGCTTTCTGCCTTGAACATCCGCCGCGCACTGGATGCCAGCCTCAAGCGCCTGCAGACCGACTACATCGATGTGTACCAGTTCCACCACATTGACCGCGATACCCCGTGGGACGAGATCTGGCAGGCCATCGAAGTTGCGGTGCAGCAGGGCAAGATCCTGTACTCGGGCAGCAGCAACTTTGCCGGCTGGCATATTGCCCAGGCCCAGGAGGCTGCGCGCCGGCGGAACTACACCGGCCTGGTCAGCGAGCAGTCCATCTACAACCTGTTCATGCGCCAGGTGGAGCTGGAAGTCATCCCCGCGGCGCAGCAGTACGGCCTTGGCCTGATCCCCTGGTCACCGCTGCAGGGCGGGCTGCTGGGTGGCGTGCTGAAGAAGGAACGCGAGGGCGTGCGGCGCACCGAGGGGCGTGCGGCTGAAACGCTGAAGAAGCACCAGGACCAGATCCGCCAGTACGAGGACTTCGCCGACGAACTGGGCCACGAGCCCGGCGACGTCGCCCTGGCCTGGCTCCTGCACCAGCCGGCCGTGACGGCTCCGATCGTTGGCCCGCGCACGCAGGAACAGCTGGACGCCGCCATCCGCGCCCTGGACGTTTCCCTCGATGACGACGCACTCAAGCGGCTGGACGACATCTTCCCGGGGCACCGCACGGCACCGGAAGACTACGCGTGGTAACCCCAGCGGCTACGGATACGGTGGCGCCGAGGAGCATCCTTTTCATCGGCGGCACCGGGGTCATCAGCGCGGCGGCGGCAGAACGCGCCGCCGCGCTGGGCCACCGGCTGACCATCCTGAACCGGGGACAGTCCACCAGGCCCATCCCGGAGGGGACGGAAGTACTGCACGCGGACGTCCGTGATGCAGCGGCCGTGAGGGAGGCGCTGGGCGGCAGGGAGTTCGACGCCGTAGCGGACTTCATCTCCTACACCCCGGACCAGGCGCAAACCAGCATGGAGTTGTTCCGGGAGCGGACCGGCCAGTACGTCTTCATCAGCTCCGCCTCCGCGTACCAAAAGCCGCCCACGCGGCTGCCCATCCGCGAATCCACGCCACTGAAGAACCCCTTCTGGCAGTACTCGCGGGACAAGATCGCGTGCGAGGAGCTGCTGTTCCGGGCCTACCGGGAGCAGGACTTTCCCCTGACGGTGATCCGGCCGTCGCACACCTACGACCGCACCAAGATCGCCATGGTGGGCGGCTGGACGGACATCCACCGGATGCGCAGCGGCCTGCCGGTCATGGTCCACGGGGACGGCACCTCGCTGTGGACGCTGACGCACAGCAAGGACTTTGCCAAGGCGTTTGTCGGGCTGCTCGGAAGGCCCCAGGCGGTGGGTGAAAGCTACACCATCACTTCCGACGAATACCTGCCCTGGAACCAGATCTATGGGCTCTTCGCGCGGGCGGCAGGCGTCCGGGAACCGGAACTGGTGCACGTGGCGTCCGAAACCATCGCTGTCCACGACGCCGAACTGGGTTCCAACCTCCTGGGCGACCGGTCCCATTCGGTGGTCTTTGACAACACCAAGATCAAATCGCTGGTGCCGGACTACACTGCCACCATCCCGTTCGCGGACGGCGCCCGGGAGATTGTTCAGTGGTACGACAGCCACCCGGAGCTGCAGCAGGTGACCGAGTCCTACATGCAGCTTTCGGACAAGCTGACCAGCTGGTCCCGGCAGGGCGCCTGATCCGTAAGTGCCGGCGTGGCCGGCCTGCCGCAGCATCCCGCGGCAGGCCGGCCACATTGCTGCTGTGCTAAATTTCGGCGCATGACCTCGCCCCCTTCCAACCGTCCCGTCGAAGGGCATCCTGCCGACGGGCCCGTTGCGGCAGCCATTGGCCTCCTGGCCAAGCAGGGTTTCGATGCAACGTCCGTTGACGAACTCGCAGAAGCCTCCGGCATGAGCCGCAGCACGTTTTTCCGCAGGTTCGGGTCCAAGGAGGACGTTGTCTTCGCCGACCACGAGCGGATCCTGCAGCAGGTCAACGACCGGCTCGCCGAATCCAGGCTTGAGCCGCTGGCCGCAGTGGCTGACGCAGCCCTGCTGGTCTTCAACCACCATCTGCGGAACCCCGAAACCTCCCGCGCCCGTTACGGGCTTCTGCAGGCAGTTCCGGCACTTCGGGACCGGGAGCTGGTGACCTCCCACCGGTACGAGCGGGCGTTCCTGCTGCACCTGAACGGCAAGCTGCCCGGTGACGGCCGGAGTGAATACAAGGCCGTAGCCTTTGCCGCAGCCGTGGTGGCCGTTCACAATGCCTTCCTCCGGCAGTGGCTTCGGGCCACACCCGGGGCCGGGGAAACGGCGGCAGCGGACCGCCAACGGGCGGCAGCTTTGGCCGGCGAACTCCAGGCCTTGTCTGAAACCTTCCGGCCCGCGCTCCTGGGGTCAGCCGCACCAGCGCAACCGGCGCCCACCGTCGTCGTGACCGTCCTTCCGGGCGCGGCGGACAAGGATGCGATTGCCCAGGCGGTCCGCGACGCCCTGCCCTAGCGAGCCGCGGGTTGCTACCCAGATCCTGCTTCTGACACGGAGTTTCTTGACGTGGAACTGCGTTTCATTGCATCCTTAGTCAGTGTGGCGTAAGCCACACTGTTTCGGTGGGTCCCGCCACCGCTGAGTTAAAGGATGCAGATACATGACGACGACGTCGCCCAGCCTCGCGCCCGCCCGCGCCGGAGGCCCCGCCGGCTTCCCGGCCGGCACGGTTGAGCCGGACTACCTTCTGACCGAGGCCCTGGGCACGGACCCGGCGTCCATCCTCGCCGGCATCAGCGACCAGGACCGGGCGTACTGGGACCGGGCCCGCATGTTCGTCCAGGACGAGGTCCTCCCCGTCATTGACGGCTACTGGGAACGCGGCGAGTATCCGCTGCACCTCCTCCGCCGCCTTGGCGAACTGGACCTGCTGCGCGACGGCATTGCAGTGGACGGTTTCGAACCGATGAGCAGCATGGCCGCCGGCCTGGTGAACATGGAAATCAGCCGCGGGGACGGCTCCGTGGCCACGATGATCGCGGTCCAGGGCGGCCTGGCCCTGCGGTCCGTCGCCGAGTGCGGATCTCCCGCGCAGAAGGAACGCTGGCTGCCGGCGATCGCCCGCGGAACCGAGTACGCAGCGTTTGCCCTCACCGAGCCCACCCATGGCTCCGACTCGGTGGCCCTGGAAAGCACGGCAACCCGTACTGAAGGCGGGTTCCTGCTCAACGGCGAAAAGAAGTGGATCGGCAACGGCTCCGTTGGCGGCGTCAGCATCGTGTGGGCCCGGGGCGACGACGGCCAGGTCCACGGCTACCTGGTTCCACAGGACTCCCCCGGCTACACCGCCACAAAGATCGAGGGCAAGCTGGCCCTGCGCGCCATCTGGCAAGCCCACATCCGGCTGGAGGATGTGTTTGTCCCGGACGCGAACGTCCTCCCTGGCGCACGAACCTTCAAGGACACAGCCCGCGTCCTGTTGGCGACCCGGCTGGGCGTGGCCTGGTCCGCCGTCGGGCATGCCACCGCCTGCTACGAAACGGCCGTCCAGTACGCCAAGCAGCGCAAGCAGTTCGGCCGGCCCCTGGCCGCCTCCCAGATCGTGCAGGAACGGTTGGCCCGGATGCTTAGCGAACTGGCCACCATGCAACTGATGGTGGTGCAGATGACCCGGCTCGATGAAGCCGGAGCGCTCACCCCGGAGCAGGCGTCGCTGGCCAAGTACACCTGCACCCGCACCGCCCGGGGTATTGCCTCCAATGCGCGTGATCTGCTGGGCGGCAACGGCATCCTCCTGGAAAACCGTGTTGCCCGGCACCTGGCCGACATCGAAGCCATCCACACCTACGAAGGCACGGAAACCATGCAGGCGCTCATCATCGGCCGCGGCATCACCGGCACCTCCGCCTTCGCCTGATCTCTTAGACCTGACTTTGGCCGCGCGTCAACCTCGAAAGGACTGTTCTTGAACCAGAACGCCAACATCCCCGTCATCCTGGGCGGCGCCCGCACCCCGTTCGGCAGGTTCCGCGGAGGCCTCACACCCTTTTCCTCCAGCGAACTGGGCGCCCATGCCATCCGCGCCGCGCTGGAGCGCACCGGCGTTGCACCCGAACAGATCGGCGCCGTGATCGTGGGGCAGGTCATCCAGGCCGGCGCCGGCCAGGGCCCCGCGCGGCAGGCCAGCCTGGCCGCCGGCATCGGCTGGGACGTCCCCACCATCACCATCAACAAGCTCTGCCTGTCCGGACTGACCGCGGTCATCGACGCCGCCCGGATGATCCGCACCGGGGAAGCCGACTTCATTGTCGCCGCCGGACAGGAATCAATGACCAACGCCCCGCACCTGGTCCCCGGGCTTCGCGCCGGCGTCGTCATCGGTGATGCCCCGATGCTGGACTCCCTGAACCACGACGGGCTCCAGGACCCGGTCAGCGGCAAGCTGATGGGCGAGGCCACCGACGCAGGCAACACCGAACGCGGCATCTCCCGCGAAGAGCAGGACGCCGTCGCGGCCCGCTCCCACCAGCGGGCGGATGCGGCCCGGGCCGCCGGGGTGCTGGCCGAGGAGATCGCGCCGATCCAGGTCCCCCAGCGCAAGGGCCCGGCCGTGACCCTTGAACATGACGAGGGCATCCGCCCGGAAACCACTGCAGAATCGCTCGCGCAACTCCGCCCGGCGTTCTCCAAGGCGGAGACGGCCACCATCACGGCCGGTTCGTCCTCGCCCCTCTCCGACGGCGCTGCGGCGCTGATCATCGCCAGCAAGGCAGCGGCCGAGACTGCGGGGCTGGAGTGGATTGCCGAGATCGGGGCCCACGGCCAGACCGCCGGTCCCGACGGGTCGCTGCACTCCCAGCCCGCCCGGGCCATCGAGCGCGCCCTCAAGGACCAGGGGCTCACCGCGCAGGAGCTGGACCTGGTGGAAATCAACGAGGCCTTCGCCTCGGTCCTTATCCAGTCCGCCAACGATCTTGGCATCGACACCGAAGCCGTGAACGCCGAAGGTGGCGCCATCGCCCTGGGCCACCCCGTGGGGGCCTCGGGCGCACGCCTGGTGCTGCACCAGGCACTGGCGCTGAAGCGCCGGGGCGGAGGGACTGGCGTCGTGGCCCTCTGCGGGGGCGGCGGCCAGGGCGACGCCCTGATCCTCACAGCATGACCATCCCAACGAAGAAGCAGGCCATGACCAACAGCAACTCCGACGACGGATTCGCCACCATCTCCGTCGCAGCAATCCTGGCTGAATCAGCCAAGAGGACTCCCGACAGCATCGCACTCGTCGTCGGCGAAGAGCAGGTGAGCTATGGCGACCTCTGGCGGCAGACCCGTACCTACGCCGGCGCGTTGCGGGCCCGTGGCGTTGGACCGGGAGACGCCGTGGCCGTCCTGATCCCCAATGTCCCGGACTTTGCACGGGTGTATTACGCCATCCTGTCGCTCGGAGCCATCGTTGTCCCGGTGCACGCCCTGCTCAAGGCCCGCGAAATCGAGTACGTCCTGCAGGACAGCGGTGCCAAGCTGCTGATCTGCGCGGCTCCGCTGCTTCCGGAGGGTGCCGCAGGCGCCGCGGCCATTGGCATCGACGTGTTGACCGTCATGGCGCCCGACGACGGCGGGTTCGCCCGGCTCGAAGCGGAAGCCGCCGGTGCCGAGCCGATCCGGACCTACGAGCCGTGCCGCCCGTCGGACACCGCCACCATCCTGTACACCTCGGGCACCACGGGCAAACCGAAGGGGGCACTGGGCACGCACTTCGCCCTGGTGGAGCAAACCAGCGTCCTGCTCACCAGCGTGATGGACTTCCGGCCCGGCGACGTCCTGTTCGGTGGACTGCCGCTCTTCCACACCTTCGGCCAAACAGTGGTCCTCAACACGGGACTCCGTGCCGGCGCCACGATCGTCCTGATGCCACGCTTCACCGGCGCGGATGCCCTGAAGCTGCTGGCAAAGCACGACGTCAACATCTTCCTCGGCGTGCCCACCATGTACGTGGCGCTCCTGGAAGCTGCCAAGAGCATCCCGGACCGGCCCGCGGCCCTGCGGTACGGCATCTCCGGCGGCGCGTCCCTTCCACTGGCCGTCATGGACAGGTTCCGCGACGTCTACGGGGTGGAGATCCACGAAGGCTACGGCCTGACCGAGACCTCGCCTGTTGCAGCCTTCAACCACGTTGGAACGGCGCCTCGGCCGGGCACCATCGGGATTCCCATCTGGGGTGTTGATATCGAGATCGCCCGGCCCGAGGTGACCGAGCGGATCGAGCTGCTGCCCAACGGCGAACTGGGCGAGCTGGTCATCCGCGGCCACCTGCTCATGAAGGGCTACCTGAACCGGCCGGAGGCTACCGCGGAGGCCGTGGTGGACGGCTGGTTCCGCAGCGGGGACCTTGGGACAAAGGACGACGACGGGTACCTCACCATCGTGGACCGCAAGAAGGACATGATCATCCGGAACGGCTACAACGTCTATCCCCGCGAAGTGGAGGAAGTCCTGCTGACCCATCCGGCGGTGGTCAGCGCGGCGGTCTACGGCATCCCGGATGACGTGCACGGGCAGGAAATCGCGGCCGCCATCGTCCTGGACGCCGGAGCCACAGTCACGGAAACCGAATTGATGGACTTCGCCAGCGCCCAGCTTGCGGCCTACAAGTACCCGCGGGTGGTCAGGATCCTTTCCGAGCTCCCCCTGGGACCCAGTGGAAAGATCCTTAAGCGGAAGCTGGCGGAAGCCCCCAACTAAGGCAGGCCCAGGCCCCATCAGCCAAGCGGCTGAACGGCTGAACGGTGCTTCCCAGGGGGACCGGGGTCCCGGCGGAAGCCGAAGAGGCCTGCTGCAACTGCAGCAGGCCCTTCCGTTTCTACAACGTTCTAAATACCCTCTCTGCGCCGCGAAAACAAGGCTTCCGCTGCCCCCTCCCCCGCGGCTAGATTACTGGGGAAGCGTTTTCCGGTCTCAGAATTGAAAGGATTCACTGATGAATCCCCGCCCCACTCCCATACGCCTTCTTTCTGCCGGCGCCGCCGGCCTGGCACTCACTGTCGGTTGCCTCGCCGCCCCGGCCTCCGCCGTCGGCCCCTCACCCAAGCCGGGCAATCCCGGCATCCAGCTGGACCATCTCGACCGCGGACTGGTTGCTGCCGGAACGTCGGAGGGCGTATTCCTCAGCTGGCGCCTGCTGGGCACTGAAGCCACCGGCTCCTCTGCCACCGGCCTCACCGGGACTGACTTCAACGTGTACCGGGACGGCCAGAAGCTTGCCACGGTAACGGACAGCACCAACTTCCTGGACCGTGCAGGAACCGCAGCGTCGGCCTACCAGGTGCGGGCCGTCGTCGGCGGCGTTGAAGTGGACCACAGCGCCTCCGCCAGCCCGTGGGGCAGCAACTTCAAGGACATCCCGCTCAAAAAGCCGGCCGACGGCGTGACTCCCGCGGGCCAGGCCTACACGTACTCCGCGAATGACACCTCGGTGGGCGACGTGGACGGCGACGGTCAGTACGAGTTCGTTGTGAAGTGGGACCCGAACAACTCCAAGGACGTCTCCCAGGTGGGCTACACGGGCAACACCTACGTCGACACCTACAAGGCGGACGGCACGCTCCTCAGCCGGATCGACCTCGGCGTCAACATCCGCGCCGGCGCCCACTACACCCAGCTGCTGGTCAACGACTTCGACGGCGACGGCCGGGCGGAGATGATGATGAAGACCGCTCCGGGGACCAAGAGCACCAGTTTCAACGCGGACGGCAGCGTGGCGGCCAGTTCCTTCATCTCCCTGCTCCAGACCGACATCAACGCCGGCTACTCCAACACGGATGACTACCGCATGAGCGCCGCGGACTACTACCAGCACATGGTGAAGACCTTCCGGGGCTGGACGGAGCACCCCGAGGTGAAGGCCGGACACTGGCCCGCAACCCTGGAGGAAGCCTTCGGCATCGCGCCGCAGTACACGTACCCGCTGTCAAAGTCCGACGCCGAGGCGCTCACCGACTACTTCATGGACGTCTACGCCCCGTCCCGCAGCGCCCGCAACAACCTGCGCGCGTTTGAGGGCTTCATTGTCTCGGGGCCCGAATACCTGACCGTGTTCGAGGGCGCCACGGGCAAGGAACTGAAGACCGTGGCGTACACGCCTGGGCGTACCGACGACGGCCTGATGTGGGGCGACTATGCCATGGCGCGCATCGAACCGGGAAACCGTGTGGACCGGTTCCTGGCCGGCGTCGCCTACCTGGACGGCAGCAAGCCCGCGGCGGTTTTTGCCCGCGGCTACTACACCCGAACCACCCTGGCCACCTACACCTGGGACGGGACCAACCTCTCGCCCATCTGGAACGTGGACTCCGGCTGGACGCCCATGACCAACCCGTTTAACGACTCCCCGCACGGCCGCGACGGCACGGACCCCACCTACGGCAAGCTCACCACGCAGGGCTTCCACTCACTGAGCGCCTCCGACGTGGACGGCGACGGAAAGCAGGAGATCCTCTACGGATCGGCAACGCTCGACGACGACGGCTCGGTTTTGTACACGTCCTTCGACACCCTGCCAACCGGCAGCGCCGCTCCCGGCGAAGAGGCGCGGCTGGGCCATGGTGACGCCATGCATGTCACCGACATCGACCCCAACCGGCCGGGCAAGGAGATCTTCACAGTCCACGAAGGCGCCGCGTACGCGCCGTACGGCTACGCCATGCGGGACGCGGCCACCGGCGAGGTGCTGTTCGGGGCGTACTCCGGCAAGGACACCGGCCGCGGCATGATCGGCGACGTGGATCCATCCGTGCCCGGCATCGAAAACTGGGCCATCGGCATGCAGTCGGCGGACGGCAGGAAGCTTTCCAGCAGTGCCCCCGGCACCAACATGAGCATCAAATGGGCCGCGGACATGACCACGCAGATCATTAACGGATCAGGCGACCAGACGCCCACCATCGACGACTGGAAGCGCGGGCGGCTGCTCACGGCAGACGGCACCCGGACCAACAACGGCACCAAGGGCACCCCCAGCCTGGTGGCGGACATCATGGGCGACTGGCGGGAGGAAATGGTGGCCCGCACCGCGGACAGCTCGGCCCTGCGCATCTACCTGAGCACCGAGGTGACCGACCACAAGCTTTACACCCTGATGCACGATCCGCAGTACCGGGCCGAGGTTGCCCGGCAGAATACGGCTTACAACCAGCCCGCCTACACCGACTTCTACTTCGCCTCCGATATGAACTTCGGCAACGTCCCGCTGCGCGCCGCATGGCTTCCGGGCAGCATCAAGGCCCTGAGGGACATCCTGGCGGACCTGGTGGAATCCGGTGATGTTTCCGGACCGGTGGCCAGCCAGCTGGGCGCCAGCGCGCAGCAGGCCGCTCAGGCGGTCCGGGATGGCGACCCCGCCAAGGCAGGGCAGGCAGTGCAGCGGTTCGTGGATTTCCTTGCCCAGCAGAAGAACCCGGATACGGTATCCAGTACGGCCCGCGTGTCGCTGGAGTACAACGCCGGCAACATCCTCCGGGCCTTCACGCGTCCGGGCATGTGAACGACAGGACGGCCGATAGAGGGGAGACTGATGGCATGACACTTGCACCGCTCATCGAACTCAATGACGGCAACAGGATTCCGCAGCTGGGGCTTGGCACCTGGCCGCTGGACGACGAACAGGCGGCGACCGCCGTCGTACAGGCCGTGGAAGCCGGGTACCGGCACATCGATACCGCCGTGAAGTATGGCAATGAACGCGGCGTGGGAAACGGCATCCGGGCCAGCGGTGTGGACCGCAGCGAGCTCTTCATCACCACCAAGCTCGACGGCGAATTCCAGGGCCACGACCGCGCGGTGGCGGGCCTGGACGGGTCACTGAAGCGCCTGGGCCTGGATTACGTGGACCTGCTGCTGATCCACTGGCCGCTGCCGGGGAGGGACCAGTACGTCTCCACCTGGCAGACGTTTGAACGGCTGCAGGCGGCGGGAAAGGTCCGCTCCGTCGGGGTGTCCAACTTCAAGCCGGCGCACCTCGAACGGCTGATGGCGGAGACCAACGTGGTGCCGGCGGTGAACCAGATCCAGCTCAGTCCGGCCATCACCCGGTCCGCGGAGCGGGAATTCCACGCCGGGCACGGAATTGTCACGGAGTCCTACAGCCCGCTTGGTGGGTCCGGCGCTGGATTGCTCGGCGCGCCAATCCTTTCCCAATTGGCGGAAAAACACGGGAAAACCCCCGGGCAACTGGTCCTGCGGTGGCACATACAAAACGGATTGGTAACGATTCCCAAGACGGCTTCCCCGGACCGGATGGAGGAGAACCTGGACGTGTTCGATTTCGCCCTGGACCCGCAGGATCTAGCGGAACTTTCGATCCTGGACGAGGGCCCCGGGGCGGGCAACGACTCGGACAAAACGGGGCACTAAAAACAGCCTGAACTGCACTTTTTTCCAAAAACTGGGTTGGCAAAAAGATAGTAAGCATGATTACTATTGACGCAGAAGGATGAAGTGCCTCCGGAACTGGAGGCCTCCTTTACTTAGGAAGAGAGCTTCAAATGGGATTTATTGCATTTCTGATTCTCGGACTTATTGCCGGTGCGATCGCTAAGGCGATCCTCCCGGGCAGGCAGGGTGGCGGCTGGGTCATCACCCTGATCCTGGGCGTTGTTGGTGCTTTCCTCGGCGGCTGGCTGGGCGGGATGATCTTCGGCAGTGGACTGCAGGAGTTCTTCTCGATCCAGACGTGGCTGCTGGCGATCGTCGGCTCGCTGATCGTCCTTGCCATCTACGGCATGGTCACCAAGCGCAGCGCCCGCGGATAACTGTACGGGCAAGCCAGGAGGCCGGCCTGGGGACATCATCCCCAGGCCGGCTTTCATTTTCTCCGGCAACGGGAGCCCGCTACCCCGGCCGGACTGACAACCTTCTCGCAGAGCAGGAGTTCATCGTGAAAAACAAGCTTCTTTTGGGTGTGGGCGTTGCCGTCGGTTACGTGCTCGGCTCGCGGTCAGGCCGCGCCGCGTACGACAAGCTGAAGGCCCGCGCGGCCGGCGTCTGGGACAGCAAGCCGGTCCAGGACAAGGTATCCGTGGCTACGGAAGCCATCAAGGAAAAGGCGCCTGAGGTGGCGGACCAGCTTGGGGAAGCTGCGCGCAGGGCAGGCACAGTGATCGGCTCCGCAATGCACCGGGACGGCGCATCCGGCGGGGGCCAGTCCTCTTCCGGTACTTCCGCCACTGGTACTTCCACGGGCACTTCCTCTGGAACTTCAACGGGCGGTGATGCCGGCGGCTTGGGCGAAGACCACATCCCCGCGCACAGCACCCACCCGGAGACCACCAACCTTGGTACCTCCGATGGGGCCGGCGGAAAGGCCTGATAGCCGCGTGATCGCCGTTCGTTACGCGGCACCTCCGTGTGACAAACGGAATGGTCCGCCTTTGTGCTACAACTGAATCGCCTTGCCGGCCGTCGCGATCCTTGGGGGACGCGGCGGCCGGCAGTGTTTAACCCGGGCTGCCCAGCCAACCCGCTGACTTCAAGACTGCTGCCGATCAGGTTTTCCACCTAGGGGTTTTGTGGGGTCTTATTGTCGGTGGTGGCTGGCAGGGTTGGGTTATGGAAGCCGTCGGGCACGCAGGTCCCCTGCCCCTGCGTCGCCCACCACCACCGTGCCGTCCACTCCCTCTGAACGGACCGTCCTTGCGGCGAAACCGGCTGCCGCCAGGATGGCGGAAGTGCCGGTTGCCTGCCGCTGACTGGTTTCAATGAGCACATGACCGCCGGGAGCCAACCAGCCAAGCGCCTCGGCCGCAATACAGCGGTGGAAGTCCAGTCCGTCAGGGCCGCCGTCGAGGGAGGCGACAGGTTCGTAGAGCCGCGCCTCGGGAGGCATGGTCCGGATTGCTTCCGAGGGGACGTAGGGAGCGTTGACGGCGAGCACCAGGATCCGCCCGCGCAGTGCGGGAGGGAGGGCTCCGAACAAGTCGCCCGCATGGACGTGGCCGCCAAGGGGTTCAACGTTCAACCGGGCACATCGCACAGCAGTTGGTTCGATGTCCGCGGCATGCAGTTCCACCCCCGGCGCCCGATGCATGATGGCCGCTCCCACGGCCCCTGATCCGCAGCACAGGTCCACCACGACCGCGGGCACAGGCGGGGCTCCGTCGGCCAGCACTGCCAGGGCCTCGGAGACCAGCAGCTCGGTTCGGCGCCGCGGCACAAAGACGCCGGGTTCAACCCGGATGCGGCGGCCTGCGAATTCCGCCCAGCCCAGGATGTGCTCCAAGGGGACTCCCTCCATCCGGCGCCGGATATTGAGGGAAAGTTCCGATGGGCTGCAGTCCTCATCCAGCAGGAGCCGGGCCTCCTCTTCGGCGAAGACGCATCCCGAAGACCGCAACAGTGAGACGATGCGGTCGAACTCCCGCGGGGGGCATTGGTCGCGGACAGCGCGTGATTCCGGAGGTGGCATGGCAACGCCTTTCGGTGAGCCCGCGGGTACCCCCACGCCGTCTACGCCAAGCTCTCCGGGCGGCACCGGAAGGGGACTACCAAAACTGACACAGCGGTCATCGCGCCCACCTCTTCCTGCCGTTGCTGGAAATCCCATGCTAGTAGGTGGCTTGGCGCACGGGAATGGGGGCCAGGTCTTGGCAGGATGGGACCATGACCACCGCCACCGGCACCAACCTCCTTTGGATCGGCACCTACACCCCCGATGGCGGCGGCCGTGCCAAGGGCATTGGCGCTGCCCGCGAGCACCAGGACGGAAGGCTCGAATGGCTGGGCACGGCAGTCGAGGCGCAATCGCCGTCGTTCGTCGCTGTCCACCCGACTCTGCCGGTAGTGTACGCGGCGGCCGAGCAGCGCAGGAAAGTCCAGGCGTACCTTCGGCACGGCGACGCCGCCCTGGAACCCCGTGGGGAACCGCAGCCTGCCGGCGAGGCCACCTGCCATGTCGCCGTCGACCCGCACGGCCGCTTTGCCACCGCCGCGTGCTGGGGTGACGGGCAGGTGCTCCTCTATGAATTGGATGCCGACGGCGGCATGACCGGGCGGTTCCCCGCCGCACCGTCGGTTGATCCCCACGCCGGCCTTACCCCCGGAGTCCCCAGGCAAAGCCGCGCCCACGCCAGCCTCATGCTGCGCGACGGGCGCATCATGACCACCGACCTTGGCCACGACACCCTCCGCATTTGGAACTATGAACCAGGTACCGGGCTCGTCGCCGATCATGAGGTGGTCCTCCCCTACGGCAGTGGCCCCCGGCACCTGGTGGAGCACCCTGGCGGCAACGTTTTCATCGTGTCGGAATACTCGGTGGAGGTCTTTGTGGTCCGGCCCCAGGCAGGGACCTACGAACTGGTGTTCCGCGGGCCAGGCACGGCCGGCGGCAGCCAGGTCGGCGATTCCGGCGCTGAGATCTGCCTCGGCCCGCAGGGAAACTTCGCTTATGCCGGCGTCCGCGGCTCCAACATCATCAGCGTCCTGGAGGTTGCCCGGGGCGGCACCGAACTGATCCCCCTGAAGGACTTGGACAGCGGCGGGGACTGGCCGCGGCACCACCTGGTCCGGGGAAACTGGCTGCACGTGGCCCATGAACGGTCGGACAACATCGCCTCGATTGGGTTGGACCCCGTCACCGGCCTCCCCGGGCCGGCGCTCCACAACCTGCCCACCCCATCACCCACTGCCTTGGTGGCCGCGGGTTAGCCCTGCCGTCCGTCTTCCCCAAACGCTGGAGTAATCCAGTGCAAGCGCTTACAGTTGTGACTCGGTTCACAAGGCAGCATGCTGTTCTTCGAACCCTCCTGCCGCATCCCCATGTCAACGGCAAGCCTGTACAGCAGCGCTGCTTCCCAGGAAGGTCTCACAGTGTTATTCCGCACCCCTCCCGGCGCGCCCCCACGCGCCCAACTGCCGGCAAAGCCCGCAGGAACACAGCATCCACCAACCCGCCGCCTATCCCCCGGCCGTGCCGTCGCGGCCAGATCCGCGGCCGGCCTTCTGGCAGCCGCAGTCGCCGTCTCCGCCGCGGTCCTGCCGGCCCATGCCGCCCTGGGCTTCAAGGACCCCGGCTCCAAGGATCCCGGCACCAAAGGCCAGGGGTCCGTATCCGCCCTGCATTCGCTCCGCGGCCCGGTGACTGACGAGAACTTCTACTTCGTCATGGCGGACCGGTTCAGTAACGGCAGCGCCGCCAACGACCAGGGCGGCCTGGGCCCTGACCCCATGGTCTCCGGTTTTGATCCCACGAAGAAGGGCTTCTACAACGGCGGTGACCTGGCCGGCCTGCGCAACAAGATCGACTACATCCAGGGCCTGGGGACCACGTCCATCTGGCTGACCCCCAGTTTCAAGAACAAGGCAGTCCAGCCGGAGGACAAGTCAGCCGGCTACCACGGCTACTGGGTCACCGACTTCACCCAGATCGATCCGCACTTGGGAACCAACGACGAACTCAAGGGTCTCATTGACGAGGCCCACGCCCGCGGCATGAAGGTGTACTTCGACATCATCACCAACCACACGGCCGACGTCATCGGCTACCAGGAGGGCGACCGCAAAGGCTACGTGTCCAAGGACGCGGTCCCGTACAAAAACGCCACGGGCGAGGCATTCGATGACCGCGACTATGCCGGCACCGGAACTTTCCCGCAACTGGACGCGAACACATCATTCCCCTACAAGCCAGTCCTGGCTCCCGGCGAGGAAACTCTGAAGGTTCCCGCCTGGCTGAACGATCCCACGCTGTACCACAACCGCGGCGACACCACCTTCACCGGCGAGGACTCCATGTACGGGGACTTCTTCGGCCTCGATGACCTGTTCACCGAAAATCCCAAAGTGGTGCACGGCATGGAGGACATCTACAAGTCCTGGATCGGCGATTTCGGTGTGGACGGCTTCCGGATCGACACCATGAAGCACGTGAACAACGAGTTCTGGCAGGAATTCGGCCCCAACGTCCTCAGCTACGCCAAGGAGCATGGCAAGGACGAGTTCTTCATGTTCGGCGAGGTGTTCGACACCAGCAAGAGCTTCACGTCGCAGTTCACCACCCGCAACAAGATGCAGGCAGTCCTGGACTTCCCGTTCCAGGATGCCGCCCGCAACTTCGCGTCCAAGAGCCAGGACGCCAAGGCGCTGCAGGCCTTCTTCGCCGGCGACGACTGGTACACCGACGCCGACTCCAACGTTTACGAGCTGCCCACCTTCCTTGGCAACCACGACATGGGCCGCATCGGCAGCTTCATCAGCCAGGACAACCCTGCCGCCAGCGACGCCGAGAAGGTGGCCCGCGACGAGCTGGCGCATGAGCTGATGTACTTCTCCCGCGGCAACCCGGTGGTCTACTACGGCGACGAACAGGGCTTCACCGGCCCCGGCGGCGACCAGGACGCGCGCCAGACGCTCTTCGCCAGCAAGGTTCCGGACTACCTTGACGACGACCTGCTGGGCACGGACTCCACCCACGCCACGGACAACTTCAACCCGGGCCATCCGCTGTACGCCAAGATCCGCGAACTGGCCGCCCTCACCAAGGAGCATCCGGCACTCCGGAACGGCGCCCACCAGCACCGCTACGCCTCCGAAGGCCCGGGCATCTACGCCTTCTCCCGCACCGACGCCCAGGACCAGCGCGAATACGTCGTGGCCCTGAACAACAGTGCCCAGCCCCGGACAGCGGCGATCCCCACGTACATCGCCAAGCGCAGCTACACGCGCATCTACGGCGAAGGCGCCGACGAGGCCAAGACCTCCGAGGACGCCACATTGACGGTGACCGTCCCGCCGCTCTCCGCCGTCGTCTACCAATCCTCGGGCCGGATTCCGCACTCCAAGGAGGCTCCCGCCGTCGCCCTCCAACAGCCCGCCGCAGCGCCAAGTGACAACGGGCGCATCAACGTAACGGCCGACGTCGACGGTGCTTCGTTCTACGAGGTCACCTTCGAAGCAAGGACGGCAGGCGGCGAATGGCAACGGATCGGCACCGACGACACCGCCCCGTACCAGGTGTTCCACGACGTGGCGGCCCTGGACGCCGGCACGCCTCTGGAATACCGGGCCACAGTTCTGGACAACGGCGGCCAAACCGCCACCAGCCAGAGCCGTTCGGCAAGCGTCCCCGCACCCGTCCTGACGCTGCAGAAGCCGGCCGAGGGCAGCAGTGTGGAAGGCAAGGTTGAGCTGAGTGCCACCGCCGATCCGGAGAAGGCCAGCCACGTGGTGTCCTTCCAGCGAAGCGTGAACGGCGGGGACTGGACCGCAGTGGGCACCGACTCGTCGTCGCCCGTGTACTCGGCCACCGATGACGTGTTGGGGCTGGCTGATGGCACCAAGGTCCGGTACCGAGCCACGATGGCCGGCACCGGTTTCGATGTCACCAGCGAAATCCGGACCGTCACGGTCGGCCAGGCCCCGCAACCCGACTCCGTCACGGTGGCCGGATCGCTGAACCAGGCCATGGGCTGCACCGCGCAGTGGGATCCGACCTGCCCGCAGGCAAAGATGGTGCTGGACCCGGTGGACCGCGTCTGGCGGCTGACCGCGGACCTGCCCGCGGGGACGTACGAGTACAAGGCCGCGCTCAACGGCGGCTGGGACGAGAACTACGGTGCCGACGGCCAGCTCAACGGGCAGAACATCATGCTGGACCACCCCGGCGGCAGGGTCACCTTCCGCTACGACAACAGCACGCACCTGCTCAGCGCCGTCTACGCTTCACAGCAGCCGTCCGCCGTGGCGGCAGCGGGGAGCATGGACAGCGAGCTGGGCTGCGCCTCGGACTGGGAACCGTCCTGTGACCACGCGCAGCTGGTGCTGGACCCGGCAGACCTCGTCTGGAAGCTGACCGTGCCGGACCTGCCGGCAGGGAGCTACGAGTTCAAGGCGGCCCTCAACAAGTCGTGGGACGTCAGTTACGGGGCCGGCGGGGCCTCCCCCGGGGCCAACATCGTCTTAGAGCACGACGGCGGCCCGGTCACCTTCCGGTACGACCACTTCACCCACGTGATCACGGCGGGTTAGTTCCCGCGCCCACACAAACAATGTGGCCCCGCCGCTTGCAAAGCGGCGGGGCCACATTGTTTTAGTAAGGGACTAAGACCTGTGCAGGGCACCCTCCACTGTGGCGAGCAGTGCGTTGAACCGCCTGTTGCCGGGAAGGTCGTCCAGGTAGACGGGCCTGCCATCCGGACCGCCCAACGGAACCTGCCAGTTGGGGTAGAGGGCCTCTGTGGTTCCGGGCTGGTTCTGGACCCGCCGCTCCCCCACCGCGTCCACCAGGGCCACGCCCAGCAGGACCGACGGCGCCTGGGCCAGGAGGAGGTGCAGCGCCTCGATAGTGTGCTCCTCCGCCGACTGTCCAGCTGCGCCGGCCGCGTTCCCCTCGGAGAGGTAGCCGCGTTCGCGCAGCAAGGCAAACATCTTCTCCAGCGACGCGTTGTGCTCGGCCCGCTCTTCCTCTTCTGACCGCTCCAGCAGCCCCAGCCTGCTCCGCAGCCCCACGTGGTCCCCGGCGAGGTAGCCGGCCGTGGGCGGGAGGTCATGGGTGTTCACGCTGGCGAGCGCCTGCGTGCGGTACTTTTCCGGCGCAAGAGGCGAATCGCCGTCGTACTCAAACCAAAGGATGGAAGTGCCCAGGATGCCGCGGGCCGCCAGGTAGTCACGCACCCATGGCTCGAAGGTGCCCAGGTCCTCTCCGATCACCACGGCACCGGCACGGTGCGCCTCAAGGGCCAGGATGCCGATCAGGGCTTCGTGGTCGTAGCGGACGTAGGCACCATCCCCCGGCGCATTCCCCATGGGGATCCACCACAGCCGGAACAGGCCCAGGATGTGGTCGACGCGGATGCCGCCGGCATGGCGCAGCACGTTGGCCAGCATGTTGCGGAACGGTTCGTAGCCGGCTTCCGCGAGGCGGGCGGGGTGCCATGGCGGCTGGCCCCAGTCCTGGCCCTGCTGGTTGTACATGTCCGGCGGCGCGCCCACGCTGGTGTTCGGGGCCAGCACGCCGCGCAGCGTCCAGGCGTCGGCACTGTTGTGGTCCACGCCGACGGCGAGGTCGTGCACCACGCCCAGCCGCATGCCGGAGCCGAGCGCGGCCTGCTGGGCCTCTTCCAGCTGCTCGTCGCAGATCCACTGCAGCCAGCGGTGGAACCCGATCCGGTCCGCCAGCTTCTCCCGCAGGCCCTCCGCAGCCGGTGTTCCGATGGCGCACTCCGGATCCGTCCACAACGGATCGCCGGGCGCCAGGTCCTCGCGGATGGCGGACCAGAGGGCAAAATCATCCAGGCCGCTGCCGGAGATGCGGCAGAACTCGTCGAAAGCGGCCTGCCGGGCCGGCGAACGCCGCGTGTGGTAGAGCATCTCAAGGGCCTGCAGCTTCGCCGCGTAGACGGCGTCCCGGTCCAGCCGCGCACCGTCCCTGTTCAGGCCTGCCACTTCCTCGTGCAGCTTTTCCAGTGCCGCACGTTTCCGCGGCCGGAGGTACGCCAGCTCGGGGATGGCCTCGATGCGGATGTACAGCGGGTTGAAGAACCGGCGGGTGGACGGCGAGTAGGGCGAGGGCTGGACTGGCGGGACGGGCTCGGCCGCGTGCAGCGGGTTGACCAGCACATAGTCGGCGCCGCGCGCGCCGCTGATGGCCGCCAGGTCAGCAAGGTCCACAAAATCGCCGATGCCCCAGGACCGCTTTGACCGGACCGAATACAGCTGGGTGGCCAGCCCCCAGCCGCGGCGCTCCTCCAGGGGCGCCGCCGTGGCCAGCCGGGCCGGCGTGACCACCAGGGTGGCGGTGGCCGTGGCGCCTTCCGACTCCGCGTGCAGGGTGTGCCAGCCCAAAGGCAGGTCCTCCGGAAGTAGGAACGTGGCACGCCCGGTGGAGACGCCGTCCACCTCACGTGGCTGGATCCAGGCATCCTGCTGGAGCGCCTCCCGGGATCCGGTACCCCCTTCAAGGGTGATGGTCAGGCGCGCCGTGGCACCGTCCCGTACGTGGACCGGGACCTGCGCCGGCTCACCCTGCTTAATAACGACGGCGGGCGGCAGCATCCGCCGCCACGGCGCCAGTTCCGCCTCGGCCAGCGCAGTCTCGATGTGCTGGTTGGTGTGCGCCTGAACCCCCAGCGCGGCCAGCACTTTGATCAGCGTCGCCTGGGCAACCGAATGCGGAAGCCCGTCCCAGCCCTGGAAGGACGTGCCCACGCCATGCGCGTCGGCCAGCTGCTGCAGCAGGTGCGGATCCACCAGCCCGGAGGCGGGCGGGTCTGCGGGCATGCTTGGCCGTGCCGCGTGCTGCTGGTCTGTTGCCGTCATGGGTGTCCGCCTCGTCTGTGATGGTCCCGGAACTTACAGTGCTGCCTGTCATGCCGGGCGCTCACACCCCAGTGCACAACCGTTGGTTCAGATTATTGCAGGGCGGCGCCGAGGCGAAACCCGGGCCGCATAAAGGCAGTCAGGGCGGGTTTCGGGATGGAACCTGGCGGCTTACGGATCGAAGTGCGTGGTCACAGCCCCGCTACTGACCCGGCCCATGATCTCGCCGGCCAGGTCCCGCAGCTTCTGGTTCCGGTGGCTGGATGCCTTGGTGAGCAGGGCCATGGCCTCTTCCTGGGTGCAGCGGTTCTGCGCCATGATCACCCCGCATGCAAGGTCGATGGTGGTGCGGTTTGCCATGGCGGCCTTCAGGTCATCCGCCAGGTTCTGGGCATCGGCGATCCGCAGTGCCAGCCTCAGTGCCCTGCCGGCAAGGTCCGCGAACCCTTCCGCCGTGCGGGTGACGTTGGGCGCAAAGACATCGGGCTCCGCCGCAAAGAAGTTCAACGCTGCGGCCTGGTTTTCGTCCAGGGCCAGGGGAACGCCCAGCGCGCTGCGGCAGCCGTTTTCGGCCAGCACCTTCTGGTACTCGGGCCAGCGGGTATCGGTCTCAACATCGGACAGGTTCATGGGCTGCATTGCGTCCAGGGAGGCAATGCAGGGCCCCTCCCCCAGGACCTGTTCCAGCTTGTCCAGGATGGCGGCCCGTTCACTGCTGCCGGCAATGGTGGCGCTGCGTTTGAGGCGGCGGAGCGTGACCCCGCATTCGATAAACACGCCCGCGGCGTCGCTGAGCGTGGACGCGGCAACAGAGGACAACTCGGACAGGAAGTCAGCCACGTTGCTGCTGCCGATAATGAGGTCGTGCAACTGGACGAACTGTTCATCGCTATTGAGGGTGCCCATGCCTCAATATAGGCACGATAAGGCGCTGTTTGGGCGCCACAAAACGTCATCCCAGCGGTTCCGGTTACTCCATGCGACGAAAAGAGAAGGACTAAAACGGAAATCTGCGGCGGCCTGCCGTCTCTGTGTAGCGTCGTGACGATCCAGGGCACGGCAACTGAATGGAATGGAGGAGACCGGAGATGAGCCTTAGCGAACTGCGGGTGTTCGGACGGTCGGGAACCCCCATCAGTCCCCTCACTCTTGGGACCATGAATTTCGGCGAGGGGACCGGCAACGGCCAGGGCGCCCCCACCGGGGCGGATGAGGGCATCCGCATCATCCAGTCAGCACTGGACGCCGGCATCACCGCGATTGACACCGCAGACGTCTACTCGCAGGGCGAGTCGGAGCAGGTGGTGGGCCGTGCGCTGCGCGGCCGCAGGGATGACGTCTTCCTGGCCACCAAGTTCCACGGCCAAATGAGCCCCAATCCGGCGCACTCCGGGAACTCGCGGCGCTGGATCACCCAGGCAGTGGAGGGCAGCCTCCGCCGGCTGCAGACGGACCGCATTGACCTTTACCAGGCGCACCGGCCGGATTACAACACCGATGTCCTGGAAACCATCACCACCCTGAATGACCTGATCCGCCAGGGCAAGATTCTGTATTACGGCACGTCGGTATTCACCCCTGCGCAGCTCGTGGAGGCACAGTGGCTGGCCACCACCAACCACTTGATCCCGCCGCTGGGCAACCAGGTTCCGTACTCCATGCTGGTCCGCGGCAATGAACGCGACGTGCTCCCCATCGCCCAACAGTACGGCCTGGGTGTCCTTGCGTACGGCCCCTTGGCGGGCGGCTGGCTTTCCGGCAGCTTCGCCCTGGAATCAACCAAGCCGCCCACCCGGGTCCACACGCTTCCGGGCCGGTACGACATCTCCGGACCATCCAGCGAGCGGAAGCTGCTGGCCGCGGACTTGTTGGCCCGCCTGGCGGACAAGCTGGAGATGTCCCTCGTGGACCTGGCCGTGGGGTTCGCCCTGACCCACCCCGCCATCAGCAGCGTGATCATCGGCCCGCGCAGCGAAGAACACCTCCAGGCCTACCTCCGCGCGGCCGACGTCCAGCTGGGCGAGACGGTGCTGGACGCCATCGACGACCTGGTGCCCCCGGGCACCAACTTCGTGGAGCGGGACGCGGGCGCCATTGTCCCGTCCATCGAGTTCGCGGAATTACGACGACGGTAGCCGGCTTCGGAGGGGTCGGCGCATGCCTATCATGGCTTCGATGAAGGCACTGTTTACCGTAGGTCACGGCACCGCTTCCCAGGAGGATTTCACCAGGCTGCTCAGCGACGCCGGGGTGACGTCCCTGGTGGACGTGCGGATCGGGCCGGGCAGCCGCAAGCATCCGCATTTTGGCAAGGACCGGCTGGCGGAGTGGCTGCCGGCGGCGGGCATCGACTACCGCTGGGAGAAACGGCTGGGCGGCTTCCGAAAGCTGCTCCCGGACTCTCCGGATACGGCCCTCCGCAATGAGTCGTTCCGCGCGTACGCAGGCTACATGCGCACCGAGGACTTTACGGCTGCCGCCGCTGAGCTGGTGGCCGGCTCCCAGGCGGTGCGGACCGCGATCATGTGCAGTGAAACGCTCTGGTGGCGCTGCCACCGCCGGCTCATCTCGGACCACTGCGTCCTGCTGGCCGGCGTGCCAGTGGAACATCTGATGCCGCCCGCCAAGGCGGTTCTGCACGTTCCCACGAAAGGCGTGCGGGTGCTGGGCAATGAACTGCGCTACGACGTCCCGGGTGACGCTATTGACTAACCGGTAGAAGGCTCCTACGGTCAATACCGTTACCGCCTCCCAGGGAAAACAGGGACCCGCCATGCCAATGTCCGATGAGGAGCGACGCCTGCTCAAGGAGCTGGAACTGGGGCTGATCGCGGACGATCCCCACCTGGCCATGGAACTGTTGTCCGGCTATCCCGCGCGGCGTTTCCCCGCAGGCCTGTTCCCGGGGATGGCGGCGGCGCTGATCGGCGTTGTGCTCATCGTTGCAGGAGCCGGGATCCCGGCACCGGGCGCGGTGGTACTAGGGATTTTGCTGCTGGGGTTGGGTGCCTGCCGGTTGCTGGGCACCACCGTGCTGGCCCGGGGCGCGGGGCGGCAGCACACCGGCTGACGGCCCCGGTGTTGCCCGTGGTGTTGAGGATTGCCGCGCCCGTTGCGGACGCGGAGTCAGGATGAACAGGCCCGCCAGGACAACGACGGCGCCAAGCCAGCCAAGTGCGGGGAGCTTCTCGCCAACCACCAGCACCGCCAGGACGGCGGCCACCACGGTTTCCAGCAGGGAGATGCTGGTGGCCGTGCTCGCCCCCACCCGCGCCAGGCCCCAGCCGAACAGGAGATACCCGGCAAACATGGGGACCGCTGCCATGTAGGCGCCCACGCCGATGCTGCGCCAGGAGTCCAGCAGCGGGCCTCCCGTCACCGCGAGGACCGGCATCAGGAGGAGTCCGCCCAGCCCGAAGATGCTCCCCATGGCGGCCCTTGAGGTAACACCCTGACCGGCCAGGCGGTGTGCCGCCCATGAATACAGGGCATAGGTGGTGCCGGCCAGCAGTCCAAGGAGGATTCCCGCCGTCGGGGTCCATGAACCGGCGGCCACGGAACCTGCAGGCGCGTGCCCGGCAAAAGACAGCAGGGCGGCTCCCCCGACTCCCAGCAGGGCCCCAAGGCTCCATTGCCGGCTCAACGGCTTCCTGTCCGCGAAGCGTTCGATCAGGGCAGCCGCCACCGGTGCCGAACCGATCGAGACGACGGTTCCCACTGCCACGCCGGAGAAGCGCATGGAGCTGTAGAAGGCCAAGGGGTAGACGGCCACCGCGGCGGCCCCAGGCAAAATCAGGCGCCACCGTTCGAGCAGGCTGCCTGACTGGATGGCAATGTGCCGTGCGGCGTAGAGAGCCTGCAGCAAGCCGCCCAGCCCCATTGCCACCGCGCCAATGGCCAGCGGGCTCACTGCGGGGGCAAAGGTGGCAGCGGTGCCGGTGGTGCCCCAGAGGATCGAGGCCGCCACCACGGACAGGGCTCCCCACAGTTGCGCCTTCGGATGGGTTTGGCTGCTGCTCACAGCGCGTCCAGCAGCTGCGCGGCGATGGCACGTGCTTGCCGCAGCGGCGCGTCGCCGCCCTCCAGGCCTGCCCTGGCCATGGCTCCTTCGAGCAGGAACGCCAAGTGGGCGGCAACGGCTGGCACCTGGCCTTCCCGCCCGGGCAACAGTGCCTTGACGTGCCGGGCCAGGAGTTCCTGCACCTCCTCCTTGTGGCGACGCACGGCGTCCCTCCCGGGATCTCCGGCGGGCAGCTCGGCGGCCGCGTTGAGCAGCCCGCATCCACGGAATCCGTGCTGGTAGGCGGCGTTTGCGTGGTCCAGGTATGCGTCAAAGACCGCCAGTGCCTGCTCCGCCGGGGTGAGGGCCCCTTCCAGCCGGTTGCGGTAAAGGCCCAGCCATTCCTCGTGCCGGGCTTCCAGGTAGGCGGCAACCAAGTCCGCCTTGGAGCTGAAGTTGTTGTAAAGGCTCTTCTTGGCCACGCCGGCCTCGGCAGTGATCGTATCGATTCCGGTGGCGGATACCCCGTGGGCATAGAACAGGCGCGAAGCCGCCTCAAGCAGCAGCTCCCGGGCGGGGCGGCGGGCAGCGGCCGGAACGGTTGAAGCTGTCATGGGCACCCTTCTCGAGTGGGTAGGTAGACCAGTCTACCTACCTACCACCAGGCCCCGGGAATTTGTTGCCCGCGCCCTGCGTTGTCGATCTGTCCAGAACAATCTGGACACCAGCAGCTGGACAGGAGAAAACACCACATGTCAGTTGACTACGACGCTCCGCGGGTGGCTCCCGAGGAAGAGCCGAACGTCGCCCTGGAGGAGCTGAAGTCCGATAAGTCCGGCCGCCGGGAGGCTTCTCCGGATATGGACGAAACGGACCTTGCGGACAGCTTTGAGCTGCCCGGGGCAGACCTCTCCAACGAGGAACTCCTCATCCAGGTGGTCCCGGTGCAGGCCGACGAATTCACCTGCATGTCCTGCTTCCTGGTGCATCACCGCAGCCAGTTGGCCCGTGAAAAGGACGGCAGGAAGTACTGCAAGGAGTGCGAGGGCTAGCAGGGGGACGTGGGCCGGCCAGGTTCGGGTTTCAACCATTGGAATCCGTAGTCGTGGCCGGAGCGATGGCCAGCCATGATGTAGGTCACGCTCCGGCAAGGGCCGGCCGACTGGAAAGAAGGAAACCATGTCCCTCAGCGTTGAGGAAATGAACAAGCAGCTCCCGGCGGCCAACGTGCTGCCCGGCGAGGCGGTCCCGTACTACATGGCGTCGGGCGAAGGCGCACGCTACGAAATCAACGGCCAGTTGGTGACGGTCATCGCCCGCGCCGCCGATACGGGCGGCATCTTCAGCGCGGCCTACATCTCCGGCGGCATGGGGGCCGAGTCCCCCTTTGTCAGCCACAGCATCGAGCACAAGACGCTGTACGTCTTCGACGGCATCCTGCACGTCTGGCTGCCGGGCGAAAGCAGGATCCTCACCCCGGGCGACTCGGTGGTCATTCCGCCGAACACCCCGCACGCCTACCGGATGGCCAGCCATTACACCCGCTTCCTGAACTGGATGACGCCGGGCGGCGGCGAGAAGTACTACGAGAAGGTGGGTACGCCCATCGATTCGCACGTTCCGCCGGTCCGGCCCGGACACAAGGCCAGCCTGCAGGAGCAGGCCGAGGTAGGTGCCGAGTTCGGCATCACCTTCCCTGACGTTGAGCGCGTGGCGCCGTCGTTCAAGCACGACGCCGGCCTGCCGCCTTCCCAGAGCCCGTACTTCCTGAGTGCCGGCGAGGGAGAGCGGCTGGTCAGCTACCAGACCATGTTCACCTACCTGTCCCGGCCGGCCAACACCGGCTCGAACTACTTCGCCGTGCACACCAAGGGCGCCAAGACCCCTTACATTCCCCTGCACTTCCACTCGGAGCACACAGAGAACTTCCTCTGCACCGAGGGCCGCATGTGGCTGTACGCCAACGGCCGGGAGATGCTCCTGACCAAGGGCGACTTTGTGCACGCCCCAGCCGGCACCATCCACTCGTTCGCCCTGGATGCCCACAACACCCAGATGGTGGGTTTCCTGACGCCGTCGGTGTTCAACGGCTTCTTCGAGTACTTCAACCAGCCCACCCAGGACTACATGTACACCGAGGGCGGCGAGCCCTACATGGACATGGAAGGCTTCGGCCGCGCCCAGGCCGAGATGGACCTGACCGTGGTGGGCCCGCCGCCGCAGCGCCGCGCAGCCCTGGACATCCCGTAGCTTTTGGCCGCAGAGAGAAGGCCCGGACTTCCGAAAGGGAAGTCCGGGCCTTCTGTGTTCGTCGAGACCCATCGATTGCTGAGTAACTGCCGTTATGACGCCCCAAAACGGCAGTTACTCAGCAATCGATGGTGGGTGGGTGGATGGGGGAATTAGGAGGTGGCTTGCTTCACCAGCTCGCGGCCGTAGTCGTTGCCGTTGGGGGTGCGGACCACGGTGTGCATGTGGAACGGGGCGGGCTGGTCGTTGCTGAGGAAGACGCCGGTGTGGTGGTCCAGTTCCAGCACCACCACGGGGCTCTGCAGCCGGAAGTAGAAGGCTTCCTCCCCCTCCCAGCCCCCGATCCAGCTGAAGAAGGTCTCGCCATAGTGCTCCTGGATTTCCCGGCGGCGTGCGGCGCGGGGCCCCTCCGGCAGGTAAGCGATGAAGTCCTCCACCACCGCGTCCAGCAGCTCCCGGGCCTCCGCGGGCATCTCCGCCACGCGGATCCCCTCGTATGGGATCACCCGGTTGTCCTGGAAGCAGCCGCCCAGGTGCCGTTCATCCCCGGGATGGAGGCGGCCCTCCGGCATGGCCGGGTCCACCATGGACCCGTACACAATGGCGCCCGACCGCAGATCCGCCGGCAGCGCACCCATCAGCTGCCGGGCCAGGGCGATGCGCTCCTTGAACACCTTGACGCCCCGGTGCGGGCCGGCGTCGATCACGTCCGGCTCGGCGCCCATGAATACCGGTGAGATCACCAGCTGCGTCCCCGCCACCAGGCAGTTCAGGGCCGCATGGTGGCCAAAAAGCTGCCACCCCCACGGCTCGGTCTCGGACGGCTCACCGTAGAGGGCAAAGTTATAGCTGAACTCGTTCATCAGCAGCGGAAGCTCAACCAGATCGCCCAGGAAGCCGTTGATGCGCATCAGGTTCCGCACCAGCTCAAACCCGGCCGGGCTCAAGGATGCCTCCACCACCCCAAGGACAGCATCCCGGGCGGAAGGATCCAGTTCGTCCAGGCGGAGGCCAGTGTCGTGCTGCATGAACTCGGGGTTGGCCCAGCTCTGCCACTCGGGCGCGTCCACGGCATAGCCCAGCTTGTCTGCCTGCCGGGGCGTAACGGCGTCCAGGAGCTTGCGGGCCGCGGCGACCATCTCCGCGGTGGGCGCTTCCTCCCCGGTCCGGGCAGGAACAAGCGGGTACAAGCCCTCCCGGCGCACGCCGTCGCTGGTGATGCCCGTGAACGGCTGCGGGTACAGCTTCTGCCAGCCTTCGATCAGGGGCCCGGCGAACGAATCACTCTTGGCCGCTTCTGCATACTCGCGGGCGTTCAGGCCGCGGATCTCCGCGACGCGCGGGTGGCCAGGGGCGAACAGGTAATCACGGAATGACGGCGTCGACACGGATGCTCCTGGTGGTCTCAAGTGAGGTGGGCGACCAGCCGGCCGCTACGGTCAAGGCTGCGCCCGCGACCGAGGCGGAACTTCCCCGCCAGGCCACGTGCTGGTCGGGGCGGACCAGCACGGCGCCGGCACCCCATAACTGCGAAAGGGGCGTGCCGTCGTCGGAAGGCCCGACGGCGGCGACGGTCACCGGGATGCCCTGCCGGGCTGCGGCCGCCAGCACCGGCGCCAAGGCCTCATCCGCCGGCATCCTGCCCAGCGTCCCGGCGTCGGCCAGCAGGCTGAAGCCCGGGCCCAAATGGCTGTACAGGGAGGCGCCGTCCGCCAGCCAGGCATGCGGCAACAGGGCGCCAGGGCTGGCTGAGGGAACGTAGCGGATGGGGTCCTCGGCCGGTACGGGCAGGCCATCGGCCACCACGAGGGTCGAGTCCGCGTACGAGTACCCCAGCACCAGGCCCAGGGAATCGAACTCGCTCTGCTTCACGGCCAGCGCCTCGTGCGCCGCCTGCCGCGCGGCGTCACCCGCGGGCCCGGGGACGGCGAGGTGAGCATCAGCGAAGTGGTAAGCCAGGGCCTTGCCGTTTTCCGCGGCGTCGCGGATGGTGCGGGCTGCCACCGGCCGGCGTTCATCCCCGTAGCTGGCAAGGAGGCCGGGCCCGGCCCACCCGTTGATGACGGCGGCGAGCTTCCAGGCCAGGTTGGCTGCGTCCCCGATGCACGTGTTGAACCCGTGGCCGCCCCATGGCGGGTTGAGGTGGGCGGCGTCGCCCACCAGGAAGATGTTGCCGCGGCTGTACTCCGGCGCCAGCAGCATGCGGGCGGTCCACGGGTCGGTAGCCAGCACCTCGACGTCCACCTCAGTGCCCACCAGCGAACGGACCATCCCGGCAGCATCAGCGGCAGAGACAGTGACCGCAGGATCCACCCCCTGGACAATCGCCCACCAGGTGTCGGCAAGGTCCATGGGCCCCACCATCCCCGAGGTTTCCGACCCCACCACCCAGTATTGCACTGCGGGATCCAGCGAGACGGCGGAGGCCAGTGACTGCGAGCGGAACAGGATGCTGATGTTGGACAGTGCGGCGGAACCACCCTCCAGCCGGATACCCAGGCTGCGGCGCACCGCAGAGGACCCGCCGTCGGCACCAATTACATAGTCCGCGTGGATGGTGCGGCGGGTGCCGGCAGCATCAGCGACGACGACGGCGTACGGCGCCGTGGCTGCCTTACCGTCAGGCCCGGCGCCAGGAAGGCCGGCGCCGGGGCTCCCGGTGCCGTCCAGTGTGATGCCCGGGCCTTGGACCTCCTGGACAGACCACCCGGTCACGAACGTCACCAGCGGGTTGTCCCCGGCGGCGGCGCGGAGCACCTCCTCGAGGACCGGCTGCGGCACCTGCTGGCCGCACTCCGGCTGCGGCCCGTACCTGCCGGGGACCAGCTGGAAGGCGTTGCGGAACCGGCGGAGCTCGTGCGCTGAAGGCCCGGTGAGCCCGGTGCAGAAGATGACATCCTGCGCATAGTCCACCGGCAGGGGCGACGCAGCACGGAGCGCGTCGGCCAGGCCCAGCCGGCGCAGGTGCGTCATGGTGCGGGCGTTGGTGGTCTTGGCCCGGGGCCGGGTGGGGTCCACGCTGGTCCGCGGGTCGATGACGGTGCTGGCGATGCCGCGGGAAGCCAAATCCAGTGCCAGGAACAACCCGCTGGGACCGCCGCCGGCGATCAGGACCTGCACCTCAGCGGGGATGTCCGCCGCGTTATGGAACATGCCCATCAGGCACGGCTCCGGAGGGAGATATCGCCCACGGGCGTGGTGAGGGTGCCGAGCTTCTCGATCTCCACTTCCACCGTATCGCCGGGCTGCAGCAGCCACTGCGGGGTGCGGGCGTAGCCCACGCCTTCCGGCGTTCCCGTGGCAATGACGTCACCGGGGTGCAGTGTGAACGTTTGGCTGATGAGCGAGATGATGGCCGGGACGGAGAAGATCATGTCCCGGGTGTTGCCGTTTTGGGCTTCAATGCCGTTGACGCGGGTGCGGACCTGCAGCCCGTCACGCAGGTCCCCCACCTCGTCCCGGCTCACCAGTGGACCCAGGGGGCCGCTGAAGTCGCCGTTCTTGCCCAGGGTCCACTGGGACGTGAGCTTCTGCGCCTTGCGGGAGGTGAGGTCGTTGAAGGTGGAGTAGCCAAAAACGGCGCCGGCAGCGGTTTCCTCATCCGCGGACTCGACGCGCCGGCCGATGTAGGCGGCCACCTCGCCCTCCCAGTCGAGCCCGGCTTCGCCTGCGGGGACGGGAACGGGCACGTTGCCCACGGACAAGGACGCCGTCCAGCGGGCAAACAGGGTGGGATACGGCGGCAGTTCCTGGTCCTTGAAGCTGCCCTCGGCCACGTGCGCCTTGTAGTTCAGGCCCACGCAGATGACCCGCGCGGAGGCTGGGACCAGCGGCACCTCGGCGACGCTGCCCCGCTCAAGCCAGGCACCGGCGTCGGACGCCTCATGCTCCCCCGCGGAGGCAGCCAGGGTGGCTGCCTTGTCCTGCCAGTCCTCGGCGTCGGCCCAGAATTCGGTGACGGTGGCGAGCGGAAGGACGCGGGATCCGGCGAGCGCCGCTGCCCAGGGTTCGCCGTGGTGGGTGATGCCGATGAACTGCATGGGAGGCCTTTCAGGTCTGCTCCGGGGCGCAGATGGCCCCGGCACGGTGGTGGAAAATCAGTGCTGGTTTGCCTGGCGGCGGAAGAAATCGATGGTGGCGGCAGTTGCCTGTCCCGCCGCGGCGTTGCTGCCGTCCGGCAGTTGCCACATGTGGTCCGCGTCCTCCAGCAGGAGAAGTTCGACGGCGGTGCCCGCACGTTCCAGGGCTTCGGCAAGGCTGGTGGACTGCGCCACCGGGACGAACCGGTCCGCCGTTCCATGGATGAGGAGGAAGGGCGGCGCGTCCGGGTGAACGTAGGTCACCGGGCTGGCGGCGCTGGCCCTGTCCGGAGCATCGGCCGGCTGCGCACCGAGCAGCAAGGATTCGCGGGAGCCGGGATCATCGGCGCGGGCCACGGCGTCCGGCCGCGCCTGCGCCCCCATCCGCAGCAAGTCTGTGGGCGGGTACCAGGCCGCGACGGCGGCAACCTGGTCATCACCGCCAGGGCCCCGCGTTCCGGCTGGCGCACCGAACGCGGTGGCTCCAGCCGTCAAGCCGAGGAGGCTGGCGAGGTGCCCGCCGGCCGAGTCACCCCAGGCGTAGATGCGGCGCGGATCCACCCCGTACTCAGCGGCGTGGGCACGGAGCCAGCGGACAGCTGCCTTTGCGTCCAACAGCTGGGCCGGAAAGGTGGCCACGTCCGTGAGCCGGTAGTCCGCGGAGGCCACCACGAACCCGGCATCCGCCAGCTGTTCGATGGGGCTGAGGCCAAAACCGTCCACGCCGGGCCCCAGCGAGGAACGCTCCCCCGTCCGCCAGCCGCCGCCGTGGAAATGGATCACGGCAGGCCGGCCACCTTGGTCCCGGCCCGCCGCACCGGCGCCGGGAAGGTAGAGGTCCAGCAGCAGCGGATCCGCGTTCTGTGGCCGGGCGAACTCGATGCCCCGGAGGATCCGCAGTGCCGTCATCGTTGACTCCATGTGTGCCGCGCCGTTTCTGTCCTGTGTAGCCGGGAGCGGGCCAATTGGGGGGTCCGCGTTCATGGACTCAACTCTGGGCCATCGACGGGCCCCGACGCGCTGCCGGTTTCACTGAATGAAACTAGTTCAGGGGCGGTCCCGGGGCATGCGGCTGCTGGGAAGATCGTGCGGCTGCTGGGAAGATGCAGTGCGGAAGATCAGCTGACCAGGACCTGCGTGGCGGACTCCTTCAGCTTGCCGTTGGCCCACTTCATCTGGCGGATGGTCTGCGGATGGCACTTCTCGGCCAGGGCCAGCAGTTTCCTGTCCTTCATCCCCTGGGCGGCCTGGGCCAGCAGCTCCCAGTCCGCAGAGACCCCGCAGGTCTTCAGGTAGAGCTCCCGTAGGTCCCGCAGCAGCAGCATCCCGGTTTCGGGACGCCGGCCCACCATCTCGCTGCCCTTTTCCCGGAGGGCTTCCATGAGCCCCGCTTCGCCGCGCGGTTCCGGATCCAGGTCCTGGCCGTAGTTCCCGGCGATCGCCGCGATGTCCCGCACGTGCTGCTGGGACCAGCGCGCCAGGTCGCGGGCCAGGTGGTAGATCTCGTGGTCCACTTTGTGCCGCTCCGAGATGACCAGCAGGTGGTGCGCCAGGTCGTTCTCGGAGCGGTGCATTTCCTCAAGTACAAGCCCGAATTTCATCGTGCCCCTCCTGCCGTTCCGGTGGCCTCATCCGCCAGTGCGGAGGCGATCCCCTTGGTCCTGGCCTCTTCCGGGAAGTCCCCGGCCGGAGCCGACGCCGTGGTGGTGGGCGCCGGGGACGGCCCGTCACCGCCTGACACACGGGTAATGCGTGCCGCCGCCGTCTTGAAGATGGGCTGCTTGGAGGCGGCGTCCCAGTCTGTGATGGTCAGTTCGTTGGCGGCCCTGCCGGCCCCGTCCGGCTGGTGGCCGCCGCGAGTGTCCCAGTATCCGTAGTGGAACGGCAGGAACAGGACCCCGTTCCGGATCCCGCTGATCCGCACCTTGGCACGGACTGAACCACGCGGCGTCTCCACCTCCGCAAGGTCGCCCTCGGCAATCCCGTACGCGCCGGCGTCGTCCGCTGACAGCTCCACCCACACGTCAGGTGCGGCCGCCTGCAGCTCCGGCGTCCGGCCCGTCTTGGTGCGGGTGTGGAACTGGTAGAGCGTGCGGCCGGTGATGAGCTGCAGCGGAAAGTCCCGGCTGGGCAGCTCGTGCGGCGGCATGTATTCGGCGGCCTTGATGATGGCCTTGCCCTCCGGGTTCAGGGCCTTGTATTCGGACGGCTCCACGGGCGCGCCGGTGATGAGGTCGCGGCCGTAGGTCTCGCAGTACTCCGGGTGCGCCCAGAACTTTCCGTCAGCGTAGATGCGTTCGGTGCCGTCCGGATTCTGCTCGTTGCACGGCCACTGGATGCCGGAGCCGCCGCGCAGCTTGTCATAGGTGATGCCGGTGTAGTCGCAGGGACGGCCGCGGGTACATTCCTTCCACGCTTCGAAGGCGGACTCGGGATCGTGCCACTTAATCAGCGGCTGCCCGTCCTTGTCCTGCAGGCCCATCCGGTGCGCGTAGTCGATGAAGATGTCAAGGTCCGGACGGGCCTCCCCGGGCGGATCCACTGCCTTCTCCGACAGGTGCACCGTGCGGTCCACGTTGGTGAAGGTTCCCGTCTTCTCACCCCAGGTGGCGGCGGGAAGGACGACGTCGGCCAGCTGGGCGGTCTCGGACAGGAAGATGTCCTGCACCACCAGGAACAGCCGCTCCTGCTCCAGGATGCTGCGGATGCGCGCCAGCTCTGGCAGCGATACGGCGGGGTTGGTGCCGCTGACCCACAGCATCCGGATGGAGCCGTCCTCCGCGTATCGCATCATCTGCATGACGTGGGTGGGCGGCGAGTAGTGCGGGATGGACATGGGATCGATGTTCCAGACCCGGGCCAGGTCCTGGATGTGGGCATCGTTGGACCAGTTGCGGAAGGCGGCGAGGTCGCCGTCGGCCCCGCATTCGCGGGTGTTCTCCGCGGTGGGCTGGCCGTTCATCTGCAGGATGCCGCAGCCGGGCTTACCCAGCATGCCGCGGATGATGTTCACGTTGTTCACCTGGACCGCGGCGGCCGTGGCCTGGTTGGACTGGTAGAAACCCTGCAGCACCGTGGACAGCAGCCGCTCCGCGTGGCCGATGATGTTTGCGGCCTCGGAGATCTGCTCCGCCGGGACCCCGCAGATTTCCGCCACCAGTGCCGGCGGGTAGTTCTTGACCTCTTTTTCGAGCTCGGAGAAGCCCACCGTGTGGGCGTCGATGTACTCGTGGTCCACCCAGCCGTTGGCGATGATTTCGTGCAGGATGCCGTTCATCAGGGCCACGTTGGTGCCCGGCCGCGGGGCCAGGTGCACGGTGGCGGCCCTGGCCACGGGCGTCATCCGCGGGTCCACACAGATGATCTTGGGCGGGTTGGGCCCAGCCAGCCGGTCCAGCATCCTGGTCCAGAGGACGGTCTGGGTTTCCGCCACGTTGTGCCCGTACAGGGCGATCACGTCCGCGTGGTCCACGTCCGTGTAGGAGCCCGGCTGCCCGTCGCAGCCGAAGGATTCCTTCAGCGCCTCTCCTGCAGTGGCCGTACACAGGCGGGTGTTTCCATCAACGTGGTTTGTGCCGATGCCGCCGTGTGCCAGCGTCCCCAGGGTGTAGTACTCCTCGGAGAAGAGCTGGCCGGTGGTGTAGAAGCCGATGGCGCTGGGGCCCTGCTCGGCCAGCAGCGCCTTGGACCGGTCCACCACGCGCTGCATGGCGGTGTCCCAGTCCGTTTCCACCAGCTTCCCGCCCTCGCGGATCAGGGGCTTGGTAAGCCGGTCCGGCGAGCCGTTCGCCTGCCAGCCGTACAGGTCCTTCGGTCCCAGCCGGCCGTGGTTGACGCGGTCCACGGCCCGTCCGCGCACGCCGACGATCTTGTTGTCCTTGACGGCGATATCCATGGCGTCGCCGTTGGAGTGCAGGAGCGACGCCGTCTGGACCCACCTGTCCACGTCCTCCGGGGCCACCCCCTCGGCCAGGTGGGTATCCACCCTGACCGGCCAATCACCGCCGCTGCCGTACGGCGTCCTTGTCCCCCATGGTTCAGCTATTCGGTCAATCCGAGCCATCTGTCCATCTCCTTGTAGGAACTGGCGGGCAGCGTCGAAGCGACGTTGTCCCATCGGGTCCTATACCCACAATCGGCAGGTGGAAACGGGCTGGTTACGGGCTGTGGGGGATGGCGGCGCTGGTCAGGCCTGCGTTCCTGGCTAAGCCTGCTCTTCCTGGAGCACGCGCTTGTCCCGCAGCGGACGCCGGGCGAGCCAGGCGGCCACGATGGCACCGGAGATGTTGTGCCAGAGCGAGAAGACCGCGGAGGGCAGTGCGGCCAGGGGCGTGAAGTGGGCGGTGGCCAGCGTTGCTGCCAGGCCGGAGTTCTGCATGCCCACTTCGAAGGCGAGGGCGCGGCGGGCTTTGTCGTCCAGGCGGCCCAGTTTGCCGGCGAGGTAGCCAAGGCCCAGGCCGAAGCCGTTGTGCAGCACCACGGCGAGGAACACGATGGCCCCGGCCTCGATGATCTTGTTGGCGCTGCCGGCCACCACGATGGCCACGATCAGGGAGATCACGACGGCGGACGCCCACGGCAGCGCGGGCAGCACCTTGGCGACGAGCTTCTTGAGGAAGAGCCGGGCGAGGAGGCCGGCAACCACCGGCAGCAGCACGGTCTTGACGATGTCCAGGACCATCCCCGCGGCATCGATCTGGAGGTAGGAACCGGCCAGGAACAGGACCAGCAGCGGCGTGACGATCGGGGCGATCAGGGTGGACACGGAGGCCACCGCCACGGAGAGGGCAACATCGCCCTTGGCCAGGAAGGCCATGACGTTCGAGGCCGTGCCGGAGGGTGCGCAGCCCACCAGGATCACGCCGACAGCAAGTTCAGGCGGGAGGTTGAGGGCGCCCGCGATCAGCCAGCCGGCGCCGGGCATGATGATGTAGTGCGCCACGATCCCCAGCGCCACAGCCCAGGGCCGCTTGGCCACCGCTGCGAAGTCCGGCGGAGTCAGGGTCAGGCCCATGCAGAACATGATGATGCCCAGCAGGTAGGGCACGCTGGGGGCCATGGGTTTGAAGACTCCGGGGAGCAGGAAACCGAGGATGCCTGCGACGACCACCAGGATGGGGAACACGGTCACCGCGATGCGGGCGATCCTGCTTTCCGCTTCGAACGCGGGGTTGACGGGTGTCCCGTCCGGGGACTTCTGGGGTTTAGTTGCCTCAAGCATCCAATAATGGTGGCACCGGCTGGTATGGTTCCGCCAATTGATGACCGTGAACGGTAACAACGGCGGAACCATACTGCACGGGAAACTCCGGCGGCAGGAAACGTGAACGGCAATCGGCCCGGCAATCAGAGCTGCTTGCGGAGCTCCATCTTCCGGATCTTGCCGCTGGCCGTGCGGGGCATGTCCGCCACCACCACCAGGGACTTGGGGATCTTGTAGCGGGCCAGCCGGCCGTCCAGGAAGCTGCGCAGCTGTTCCTCCGTCAGCGATCCCCCTTCCCGCAGGGTCACGATCGCCTGGGGGACCTCGCCCCACTTGTCATCACTGACGCCGATGACCGCCACACTGCTGACGGCACCGTGCTCCGCAATGACGGCTTCCACTTCGGCCGGGTAGATGTTTTCCCCGCCGGAGATGATCATGTCCTTGAGCCGGTCCGAGACGAACAGGAAGCCTTCCTGGTCCCGGTAGCCCATGTCGCCCGAGCGGAACCAGGCCCCGTCCGCGTAACTCGCAGCAGTCGCTTCCGGCCGGTTCCAGTACTCCCTGATCACGTTGGGGCCGGCGATCTGGATCTCCCCCACTTCGCCGGGGGCCACTGCGCCGCCCATGGGATCGGCGATCCGGACGTCGGTGAAGAAGTGCGGCAGGCCTGCCGAGCCGGCCTTTTCACGGGACCGCTCCACGGGAAGCATGGTGACGCCGGGGGCTGTTTCGGTCATGCCGTAGCAGCTGGTGAAGCCGACGCCGCGGTCCTCGTACGCGTCCAGGACCCGGCGCGGAATGGCCGAGCCGCCGCAGGTCAGCTTGTCCAGGGAGCTGAGGTCCGCCGCCGCCCATTCCGGATGCTCGCAGAGCAGCTGGAACGTAGTGGGCACGCCGTTGAGGGTGGTCACCTTGTGTTCCTGGATCAGCTCCAGGACCCTGGCGGGATCGAACTTGGCCTCCAGCACCACGGTGGCACCCTTCAGCAGCATGGGCAGCAGGCCCATGTCCAGCGACGCCACATGGAACAGCGGCGAGATCATCAGCGCCACATCATTGCGGTTCAGGTCCATGTCCACGATGGTGTTGATGCAGTTCCACGTGATGTTGCCATGGGTCAGCAGGGCGCCCTTGGGCTTGCCAGTGGTCCCCGAGGTGTACAGGATCATGGCGCCGTCGTCATGGCCCACCGGTACGTCGATGGGTTCGGCCGGCGCTGCCTGCAGCGCCTCCCCGTAGTTTTCGACGGCGCAGTGGTCGACGGCGGAAGGTGACGTGGCGGCGGAAGGTGCCGTGCCGCCGTCGGCCGTTACAACGAGGCGGTGGGTGACGGCCGTCCCTTCCAGCGCGGCGCTGGCGGATGCCTCCAGGGCTCCGGCGTTGACCAGGAGCCGGGCGCCGGAATCCTGCAGCTGGAACTGCAGTTCAGGCGGAGCGAGCCGGGTGTTGAGCGGCACGAAGATGGCGCCCAGGAGGCCGCAGGCAAAGAACGTTTCCACAAAGGAAGGGTGGTTCTCGCCCAGGTAGGCTACCCGGTCACCCTTTGCCACTCCCCTGTCGCGGAGCGCGTTGGCCAGGCGGTCTGCCCTGTCAGCCAACTCTTCGTAGCTCAGGGCGCCGGCACCGGACAGGAGGGCTGTCTTGCCACCCGACTTCCGGCGGCGGCGCTGCAGCCAGGATCCAACTCCGTTGTTGTCCATGGTTCTCCTAACGGACCGTGGTGAGGTCGTTGTTCTTAGACTCCCGCGTCAGGGCGATGAAGACAATCGAGACCAGTGCCATGACGGACAGGAACACCACCACGGGAAGGATGCTCTGCCCGGAGTCCTTGTAGAGCCCGGCGATGATGCCCGGGGTGAAGCCCGCGCCGATGAGGGTGGCCAGCTGGTAGCCGACGGCGGCGCCGGTGTAGCGGGACGTGGTGCCAAACTGCTCGGAGACGAACGCTGCCAGCGGCCCGTACAGGGATGAGTGCAGGATCAGTGCCACGGTGAAGGCCACGAAGACGAGCCCCACGTTGCCGGAGCCCAGCATGCCGAACATGGGGAACAAGTAGGCGATGAACAGGGCCAAACCCGCGATCATGACCGGGCGGCGGCCGAACCGGTCGGACAGGCGGCCGCCCAGCAGGACGAAGATGATGGAGATGGCGGAGGCTCCCGCGAACGCGTACAGCACACCCTGCTGCGGCGCCCCCTTGGACACGGCATACGTCACCGAGAACGTGGGCAGCACCACCTGCAGGCCAAACCCGGCGGCGCCGGCGAACATAATCATGATCAGGGCCTTGGGCCGGCGCAGCACGTCCAGCAGCGGAATCTTGCGCTTCGCACCCTGGGCGTCTTCCTTGGCCACGGCCTCGGCGAAGATAGGGCTTTCGGAGACCCGGAGGCGGACGAACATGCCCACGATCAGGAGAACGAAGGACAGCAGGAACGGCACCCGCCAGCCCCAGGCCAGGAACGCATCCTGCGGCAGTGCCGAGAAGGCGCCCATCACCAGGGTGCCCAGCACGGCACCCGTGGGGGCGCCGGCGTTGACGAACGAGGCCGCGAAGCCGCGCCGCCTGGGGTCGGCGTGCTCCAGCGCCATGAGCGCGGCCCCGCCCCATTCACCGCCGACGGCGATGCCCTGGCAGACGCGCAGCAGCACCAGGATGACGGCGCCCCACGGCCCGATCATGCCGGCGCCGGGAATCAGGCCAATGAGGGTGGAGGCGATGCCCATCATGGCCATGGAGATGATCAGCATCCCCTTGCGGCCCACCTTGTCACCGAAGTGGCCGAAGATCACCCCGCCCAGCGGCCTGGCCACGTACCCGGCGGCGAAGGTGGCGTAGGCGGCCACGACCCCCACCCATTCGTCCGTTCCGGTGAAGAAGACCTTGGGGAAGGCTACTGCTGCGGCGGTGGCATACAGCAGGAAGTCGTAGAACTCGATGGTGCTGCCCAGATAGCTGGACAGGATGACCGTGCGCGCTTCCTTGCGCTTGGCGGCCGTGCCCGCAGGTGCGAGCGTGGTGTGTCCGGACATGGCTGTTCCTAGGGACGGAGGGATGGGGGTACGGAGGGAAGGGTTTTTGGGGTTGCCTGCGGAGGCGGCGCCGTGCGGTACCGCCCGTGTTGAAAAGGGGTTGCTGCTGGGGGCCGCTTATTTGTAGAAGCGGCCTACCTGTAGAAGCGGCTTACTTGTAGAAGCGGGCCAGGAATTCGGCGACGACGGCGGGGCGTTCCTGGCCTTCGATTTCGATGGTGGCGTTGACCTTGATCTGGGCGCCGCCCTTGACCTCGGTGACGTCGGCGATGGTGGCCTGCATCCGGACTTTGGACCCGACCGTGACGGGTGAGGTGAAGCGGACTTTGTCCAGTCCGTAGTTGACCTTGGTGGTGACGCCGTCGACGTCGAACAGCTCGCCCCAGAACGGGATGATCAGCGAGAGCGTGAGGAAGCCGTGGGCGATCGGGGCGCCGAAGGGGCCGTCCTTGGCGCGTTCGGGGTCGGTGTGGATCCACTGGTGGTCGTCGGTGGCGTCGGCGAACAGGTTGATCTGTTCCTGGGTGATTTGGCGGTAGTCGGTGGTGCCGAGGTCCTTGCCGGACAGGGTGAGCAGGGTGTCGAAATCGACGACGAGAGTGGGCATCGTTGCCTCCGGGAGTTGTTCGTTGGGTGGGGAAAACGGGGTTCAGCGGGTGAAGGCGCTTTCGCCGGTGAGGGCGCGGCCGATGATGAGGGCGTTGATGTCGTGGGTGCCCTCGTAGGAGTAGACGGCCTCGGCGTCGGCGTGGAACCGTGCCACATCTGTGGCCAGGGTGATGCCGTTGCCGCCCACCACTTCGCGGGCCAGGGCCACGGTGTCGCGCATGAACAGGGACGTCTGCATCTTGGCCAGGGCCGAGTCCTGGTCGCGGTAGATGCCCTTGGCCTGCTGTTCGGTGAGCCGGACCACCAGGGACAGGCTGGCGGTGACGTTCCCCAGCATGCGGGCCAGTTTCTCCTGGACCAGCTGGAAGGAACCGAGGCTGCGGCCGAACTGTTGGCGCCCGTTGACGTAGGCGAGGGCGGCTTCGAATGCGCCGGCGGCGATGCCGGTGGCGATCCAGGCCACGTCCGAGCGCATGGCCCTCAGCATCGCCGCGACGTCCTTGAAGGAGTTCACGTTGTGCAGGCGCATCGACTCCGGGACGCGGACGCCTGTCAGGGTGATGTGGGCGTTCTGCATCATCCGCAGCGAGGTCTTACCTTGGATTTTTTCCAGGCTGACTCCCTGGGCGGTGCGGTCCACGAGGAAGGCTTTGACCTGCCCGTCGGCGGCATCCCGGGCGAACACGGCCAGGACGTCAGCGGTGGCGGCGCCGCCGATCCAGCGCTTGGCACCGTCCAGGATCCAGCTGCCGTCGCTTTCACGACGGGCTGTGGTGGAGAGTCCGCCGGCGATGTCCGAGCCGGACTCGGGTTCGGTCAGTGAGAAGACGCCTTTGAGCGAGAAGTCGATGACTTTGGGCATCCACTCGCGCTGTTGCTGTTCGGAAGCGCCGACGCGGATGGCGGTCCGGAACAGGCCGGCCTGCGCTGTATACCAGGTGGCCAGGGAGGCGTCGGTGCGGGCAAGTTCGAAGATTCGGAAGCCCTGGTAGATGCCCCGCGCTGGCCCGTCCACAGTGAGTTCAGTGGGTTCCATGAGGTCCAGGTCGATCAGCGGCCGGGCGAGCTGCTGCGGGAACTCGCCCCGTTCCCAGTACTCGGCCAGCAGGGGCTTCGCTTCGCGGTCCAGGAAATCCCTCAGCCGGGCCAGGACCCGGCACTCGTCCTGGGTGAGCAGGGACTCGGCGTCGTACCAGTCCGCTGCGGAGTACAGCCGGGCACCCAGGCCGGGTGCCGTCGTCGTCAAGCTGTTCATCTTAGCCACCCAGCCCCAGGAGGCGCACGGCGTTGTCCTTGAGGATCTTGGGCCGGACTTCGTCCTTCAGCGGGAGGTCCGCGAAGGCGCCCAGCCACTTCCGCGGGGTGATCAGCGGGAAGTCGGTGCCGAACAGCACCTTGTCCTGCAGGTACGAGTTGGAGGCCTTCACCAGGGACTCCGGGAAGTACTTGGGCGACCAGCCGGAGAGATCGATGAAGACGTTGGCCTTGTGAGTGGCAATGGAGTTCGCCTCATCCTGCCACGGCACGGACGGGTGGGCCATGATGATCTGCAGGCCCGGGAAGTCCGCGGCCACGGCGTCCAGGAGCAGGGGGTTGGAGTAGGCCAGCTTGATGCCGAAACCGCCGGGAAGGCCCGCGCCCATGCCGTTTTGGCCGGTGTGGAAGATGGCGGGCAGGCCCAGTTCCTGGAGGGTTTCCCAGAGCGGGTAGAAGCGCTCGCTGGAGGGGTCGAAGCCCTGCAGGGAGGGGTGGAACTTGAAGCCGCGCGCGCCGAGTTCGATTGCCTGGTGCTTGGCGCCAGCGATGGCGTCCTTGCCCGTGCGCGGATCGACGCTGCCGAACGGGATCAGGACGTCATTGTTCCGGGCGGCACCGGCGATGAGTTCGGGGATGCTGTTGGGCTCGTGCTTGAGCTGGGTGCGGGCGTCCACGGTGAAGACGACGGCGGCCATGTTCAGTCCGCGGTATACCTCGGCGATGCGGTCCAGGGACGGGGTGCGGTCCTCGGCCTTGAAGTATTTGGCCGAGGCCTCGGTGAGAGCCTCCGGCAGGGAGCCGTGCCCGCAGCTGTCCACCTCGAGGTGGACGTGCATGTCGATGGCGTCGAGTTTCGCTGGGTCGACGCCCAGCTCATAACGGTCAGCCATGGTCAGCGGGCCTCGGCCGGCTGCGCGGGCTTGAGCTCTTCGGGCAGGGGCAGGAATTCCTCGCCGTAGCCCTGGAGTGTTTCCGCGGTGAACAGCTGGCCGGCGTTGTCCTGCAGCGCCTCGTAGCTCCAGCCGCCTTCGCGGTATTCGGTGGTGGCAGCTTCCGGGTGGGTCCAGACCTGAAGCCGGTCACCGCCGGCGCCGATAGCCTGGCCGGTGATGTTGGCGGCCTCGTCGGAGGCGAGGAAGGCAACCAGCCCGGCGACGTCGTCGGCCGTTCCAAAGCCAAGGTCGTGGCGGAAGAAGGACGGCATGGCTTCACCGCGCTCGTCCGCCTCCACTGCCTTCTGGAAGTACGGCACGGTCTTGGTCATGGCCGTTGCGGCCACCGGGATGACGCTGTTGACCGTCACGCCCGCCTTCTTCATTTCCAGGGCCCAGGTGCGGACCATGCCCACGATGCCCGCCTTGGCGGCGGCGTAGTTGGTCTGGCCGAAGTTGCCGCGCTGGCCCGTGGGGGACCCGATGGTGATGATGCGGCCCTGGATGTTGTTTTCCTTGAAGTAGGCGAAGGCTTCCCGGACGCAGGTGAAGGTGCCTTTGAGGTGGACGTTGATCACCAGGTCGAAGTCCTCATCGGTCATCTTCAGGATGCTCTTGTCCCGCAGGATCCCGGCGTTGGTGACCAGGATGTCCAGCCGGCCGAACGTGTCAACGGCTCCGGCCACCAGGGCCTTGGCGGCGTCCGTGGTTCCCACCGGGACAACCACGGCGGTGGCCCGGCCGCCGTCGGCCTCGATCTGCGCCACGGCCTGCGCGGCCGTCTCAGCGTTCACGTCGTTGATGACGACGGCGGCACCCTGGCGGGCCAGTTCCCTTGCGTAGGCGAGGCCGAGGCCCTGCCCGCTGCCGGTGACGATTGCAACCTTGCCGTTCAAGCTCATGGCCTGCTCCTTCGCATGCGCCGGCCGAAGCCGATGGGGTGGTCCCACTGCGGTGTGAGATCCTTGTTGAATTCAATGAAAATACGGATCATTGAAAAAGTCAACGATTGTTTTTTACCAGTACCGGAGTTGTGATGGCCACCTTGGGCACAGACGTTCAGACCCCGCGCCTTGCGGCCGCCAGGATCGGCAGTGATGTGGGCCTGCTGCTGGCCAAGCTGCATGCCGCAGGTTCGGTCCTGAACAACAAGGCACTGGCCGACTTTGGCCTGCGCGAGCGGTCCTTCTCCGTCCTGACGCTGGCATGCAGCGGGCTGGAGCCGACGCAGCGGGAACTCGCCGATTTCCTCAGCCTGGACCCCAGCCAGGTGGTGACGCTGGTGGACGACCTGGAACGGCGCGGCCTGGTGGAACGGGCGCAGGGCAAGCAGGACCGGCGCGCCAAGATCATCGTTTCCACGGCCGAGGGGCGCAAGATGCACACCAAGGCACGCGCGGCCCTGGACCAAGCGGAGCTGGACCAGCTGGCCGGACTTTCCGACAATGAGTCGCAGGAGTTGAAGCGGCTTTTGCGCAAGGCACTGTGGGGCGCGGCGGAGTAGGGGCAGCCTGCGTTCATTGTCCCCGAGGAACACAATTCGCAGCCTGGACAAGCGGGACAATCACAGGCTGCTCTGCGGTGCCTCATAACTAACCGGCGAATCCCAGCGGTGCCTGCACCACAGGAATTCGCCTGCCTCAAAACCCAAGCATTACGAGACGCCAGTAGGTGGCACTCTTTTGCCTGGTGGACCACTGACATCCGCTGTTCTTGTCGGCCCTGGTCTATGGGCGCCGGGCAGGTGGTGTTGGTCTGAAGATTTGGCTGGCGGTCATGCGGTAGCTGAGCTCGCCGTTGAGCTGTTGTGGAGTAACCCATACTTCGTGGCCCTGAGAGGCCTCAAACATTTGGCGGGAGTTCTTGCTGTCGGCGGCGATCCAAAGCGCAGAGGAGTCCGGCATGGCGTCTTCGACGAAGCCGCTCCTGATCAGTTGGCCTTTGTGGCGGATTTCCACCAGAGCGTTGATCAGCATTGACCACTCAACGTGTCTGAGTGGGTTTGCCGGGTTTAGTGTCATTGTTTTCCAGATGTTTAAGTCAGCAGTGGCGGCGGTCCGGGTGTGCCGGGCCGCCGCCACTGCTTGAGTCGGACGGGTGCCTCTAGGGGGCGACGTGTTCTGTGATGCGGGAGCGGATCTGGCGTTCGAGGTTCTCCTGGCCGGGGAGGGCCTGGAGGGTTTCGTTGAGTTCTGACTGCGGGATGACGACGATGCCGTCCTGGTCGCCGATGACGACGTCGCCGGGGTTGCAGACGACGTTGCCGCAGGCGATCGGCTTGCCGACATAGCCAGGTCCGTTCTTGGAGGGGCCGGCCGGGACGACGGCGCGGGCGAACACTGCGATGCCCATGTCGTTCATTTCTTCGACGTCCCTGACGGCGCCGTCGATGATGACTCCTCTAACGCCTTTGTGCAGGCAAATTTCAGCGAGGATTCCGCCGAAGACGGACCGGTTGGTCACGCCGTTACCGGCGATCACCAGCACGTCGCCTGGTTTGGCTTCATCCAGGCCACGGTGGATGGCCAGGTTGTCGCCTTCCCAGGTGTGGATGGGCAGTACAGTGCCTGCAAGGCGGGTGCCGGGGGTGAGGCAGCGGATGTCGGCGGACATCATGTCCATGCGTTTGCGCACGTCCCCGATCAGTGCCGGCGGGTAGGCGGCGAGGGACTGCACGATGTCCCGGGAAGGGCGGGGCCATTCGGGGTAGACGGCGATGTTGTCTGCCGGAGCGTTGATATACACGTGGTTCCTTGATCGGGTTAGACGGCGAGCTTTTGCAGGTCGTTGGCGTTGACTGGAAAGGTTGGTGTGTTGCCGGCCAGCACCGTCTTGACCTCGGCCCAGGATTTCGTTCCGGCTTCGAGGAACGCTTCCTGGGTTTGTCCGGCTATGTGCGGCGTAACGATGAGGTTTGGTACTTCTCTCAGGGGAACGCGGGTGTGGGCCAGTGGATCCTTCATGTCGGTGCTTTCGGCTTCGAGGACATCCAGCGCTGCGCCGGCAATTTGTCCCTCTGTGAGGGCATGGACGAGGGCGTCCTCGTCGATCAGCCCACCTCGTGAAGTGTTGATGAGCACTGCCGTGTTTTTCATCCGGCCCAGTTCGCGCGCGCCGATCATGTGCTGGGTGCCCGGTAGCAGCGGCGCGTGCAGGGTGATGATGTCCGCACTGTCGTAAAGGGTGTCCAGTTCGACCAGGTCTGCTCCTGCGGCTGCGGCGTCCGCGGTGGTTGTGACCGGGTCTGAGGCAAGGATCCGCATCCCGAAGCCTTGGGCGATCGCGGCGACGCGTTTGCCGATGGCACCGAATCCGATGATGCCGATCGTGCGTCCTGAGAGTTCGAACCCGATCAGGTCGGCTTTGCTTTCGGACCAGTTGCCGGCCCGGACGCGGTCCGCGGCGGCGCAGACCTTCCTGGCTTCAGCGAGCAGAAGCGCGAAGACGTGCTCAGCGACGGCGTTGCTGTTGGCCCCTGGTGTGGTGGTCACCCAGATACCGTGTTCGGTTGCTGCGTCAATATCTACGTTGTTCGTGCCGACACCGTGGCGGGCGATGATCTTGAGCCGGGGCGAGGCTTCGATAATCTCGCGGGTGAAGTTTTCGGCTCGGAGGATGACCCCGTCGATGCTGTCGCTGACGCTGAGGTAGTCGACTTTGCTGGGTCCGAAACCGAGGTGGACGGTGGCCGTGGCCTGGATGTCGGTGAGGACGTCCGGGTGGATGGGGTCCGAGATGTAGATGCTGGTCAAGGGGATGGCCTATCGGTAGAGGTGTTCGGAGGTTGCGTCGTTTTTCTTGACCGTGAGTCCCACTACGAGGAGTCCGAGCAGGCCGGCGCCTACCAGGACGAAGGCGGGGACGAAGGTGTTTCCGGTTTGGTCGATCAGCCAGGTGGCGAAGTAGGGGCCGGCTCCGCCGCCGATGACAGCGCCGACGCTGTGGCCGAAGGCGACGCCGGTGTGCCGGATGCGGGTGGGGTAGAACTCAAGCATGGAGCCGTAGGTTCCGGCTTGGCAGAGGGCATAGGGGATGATGCCGAGGCCGAGTCCGAGCAGTGCCAGCGCGAAGGAGTGCTGGTTCATCAGGGCAAAGGACGGGATCGAGATGACGGCGTAGGCGATATAGGACCAGAGGAGAACTTTGCGGCCGCCGATCCGGTCGCCGAGCTGGCCCGCGAACGGGATGACCAACGCGGCAAACAGTACTGCCAGTAGGACAATGGTGGCCGCTTCGCTCTTCTTGAAGCCAAGGACTTCGCTGAAGTACACCGCGACGAACACCGTGCCGATGTAGGTGCCAAGGTTCTGGACCAGCGAAATGGTGGTGACCTTGGCAAGGGCTTTCGGGTATTTGCTCAGGACTTCGCGGAACGGCTTGTCGGCGGTGCTGTCTTTGGTCTTGATGGCCGTGAATTCAGGGCTGTCTTCAACTTTGAGCCGCAGGATCAGGCACAGGATGCCCAATGGAAGCGCGAGCAGGAACGGGATGCGCCAGCCCCACTCGGTCATGACAGCGGCAGGCATTGTTGCGGCGGCGATGGCCGCCAGGCCGGCGGCGAGGCCCTTACCGAGCTGGGCGATGGAGGGGATCATCGAGACGTATAGCGAACGCTTGCTCGGTTCGGCCCACTCCCGGATGTACGCGGCGGCACCGCCGATTTCACCGCCCGTGGAGAAGCCCTGCAGCATGCGCAGGATTACCAGGAGGATCGGGGCCAGGACGCCGATCTGCGCGAAACCAGGCAGTAGGCCGGTCAGCGTGGCTGCAGCACCCATGCAGGTGATGCTGGCAATGAGGCTGTAGCGGCGTCCCCTTTTGTCACCGAGACGGCCGAAGAAGACCGCGCCCAGTGGGCGGACGACGAAGGCCGAACCAAACACCAGCAACGTGTCCAGCAGCGACATCAGCGGGTCCTTGCCGGGGAAGAACACCGTCGCCAGGGTCGCGGCGACATAGCCGTACACGCTGAAGTCGTAGTACTCGATGAAGGTTCCGAAGGCGGCAACGCCGGTCGCCTTCTTGGCTTTCTTGCGCCGCGCCAGATCCGGGGCGGCCAATGTGGGGGTAGTCATTCGAAGACCTCTCTGTCTACGATGTTAGAAAAATGGGACGATGTCTCATTTGCGGGGCCATTTAAAGCATGCATGTGTTCCAGGCCACTGTCAAGTGGTGTTCCGCGCGGGCGCGCATTCTGGATGCTGGGCTCTCTGGGCGTGAAATACTGCCGGTATGGAGGAACAGGATCCCCAGGCAACGCAGCGCGATGGCTCCAAAGAAGTGGTCTCGGTCCTCGAGGCTGTCATCGGCCGCGCCGGCTACGGCTGGGGCGTGCGGGAGCTCGCCGAAGAGCTGCGCGCCAGCAGGAGCACGATCAACCGGATCCTTGGCCGCCTCGTGGAAGAACGGCTTGTTTCCCGGGACGCGGCGGGGGCCTACATTCTCGGGCCCCGCCTGAAAGTCCTCTCCAAAGCACTGCAGCAGGGGCACCCACTCTTCACGGAAGGCTCCCGCATCCTTTCACGCTTGAGCCGGGCTTCCGGAGCGACCGCCCTGATGGCGGTCGAATCCGGCAAGCCGGAAGAATGCTTTGTGCTGGCATCGCTGGAACCTGACGCCCCCGTCCGGTACACGCTGACACCAGGGTCCAGGGTCCCCACCCATGCCGGCGCACTGGGACTGGCCATCCTGTCGCGCCGGGGGACGGCCGGGTTGCCGGGGCAACTGAAGAAATACACCGAAGCTTCCATGGACAGCCGGGAACGGATCGAAAACGCCCTCCAGAGCTACGCCTCCACCGGTGCGGTGGTCAGCATAGGACAGCACATCCCGGATGCCGCCGGCATCGCCGTCCCATTCACCCTCAATGACCACCTGGTGGGCTCACTTTCCCTGTCCAGGCCACGCAACGAGTTCACGGAGGCGTCCATCAGTCCAAGCGCAGAAATGCTGTGCGGCGCCGCCAGGGAACTTGAGGCTCTGCTTCAGTCCCAAAAAGAATCAGCTCCAACCTCAGATGTGCTCCCGGCCGAGTCCTCCGCCCTGATTGATCGGATCGCAGCCATCCTGACCACGTTCTGTGGCCGGCCGCTGGCCAAACTGACCCTCTCGGGTTTTTCCTCCCTGTGGGGAACGCGATCAGTCGCGACGCGTCGTCTTGTCGAATCCGCCTGTGAGGTGGGGCTCATAACAAGATTGGACGAACGCACCTGGAGTATCGGCCCCACGCTGCTCCGCTGGTCCGCGGCCCTTGGCACCAACCACGAACTGTCTGAAATCGTGGACGAAGACCTCCTGTCCCTCAGCGAACAGACCGGTGAAACCATCACACTCACCCTCTACGACTCCCAGGAAGTAAGAGCTCAGATCGCACGATCACTCGTCGGCGCCCGCAATGTCCGATACGTCCTGGAAGAAGGGGCCGAGACGCCGCTTACAGCCGGAGCAGCGGGCAAGGCCATCCTCGCCTACCTACCGCAAACCATCAGCGCAAGGATCAGCAGTGAAGCCGGCATCCAGGTAGAAGAACTCGAGCGTGTCCGCTCCCAAGGCTGGGTTGCCACCAACAGCGAAAGAGTCCCCGACGCCCACGGAATAGCTGCCCCCATCTTCATTAACGGCGCCATCAGCGGATCAGTCACAGCCACCGTTCCCAACCACCGCATCGCCGGAACCCCAGCCGAAGAACTTACCGCCGCCGTCGTCCAAGCAGCACACCGGCTCAGCCGACTACTGACCACGGACCCGCAGGCGCCGCCAGGCCGCGAAGAATCCGGACCAATAAAACCGTCGGAAACCCGGACACCGTCGACCATTGCCGGGTAGGGGTTCAGGCTTAGGGGCCGCGGGACTCCTCCAACCCCATCCGAGTCCAGTGTCTCGAAACCTCCCCGCCTCAAAACACTAGGGTTACTAGACGCCCACGTGTCACGACGGCTTCGAGCACACAAACATGACGGTCCGGATGCGCCGCTCGGCGAGGTTCGCCACCTGGTTGGCCGTCATTTGCGCGAAACTGTCGCCCAGGAAGGTCGCGAAAGTCACGGGCGGCGGCCCGTCCCGTTGGATCCGGGCGAGCATCTGTTGGAACCAAGCGAGGCTCTCGTCCGAGGAGTCGATTTCGGAGACGACATCGAAACCTGCTGACGGGAGGAGCTCGCGCATCTCTTCCAGGGTGGCGGGAAAGCTTGTCGAGGAGTCATTGGCCCACGGCACCGGGTAGTGCACTTCGCCGCCTTCACCCTGCAGGACGTCGTAAACCACGAACCTGCGGCCCGGTCGAAGGACACGAAATGCTTCCGCGTACAGCGCGTGCTTGTCGGGAATGTTCATGGCCACATGCATGGTCAGTGCCGCATCCACAGACCCGTCGGGAAGGCCGGTGGCTGTTGCGTCCCCAATTTGGAAGCGGGTGCGGCCGGACAAGCCTGTCCACTCCGAGAGCGCCGTCGCTACCTGGCAGAATTCCGGCGTGAGGTCGATCCCTGTGACCGTGCACCCGGTCAACTCGGCGAGCGTCCGTGCGGGGCCTCCCAGTCCGCTGCCGAGGTCAAGCACGTGGGAGTCGGGACTGAGGGCGAGTGCCTCGATAATTTCCAGAGTTGCCCTTCGGCCACGGATGTGGAACTCGTCAACAGCAGCGAGATCGGCCGGCCGCAGCGTTGTGCGGTCCACACCGGCCGCGTCCAGGGCAGAGCCGATGGCCGCCAAAAGTCTCCCGGGGCCGGTGTAGAAGGCCGAGATCTGGTTCATTGCGCCATCCTCACACCGGGTGACCGCGGGGTCAACGGGAAGCGCCTGCCAGCCGCGGCCTGCCTTACCAGTCGTGGACGGTGCCGTCGACCAGGCGGTTGTAGGGCAGGTAGGCCTGCTGGTAGGGGTACGCTGCGGCGGCTTCTTCGTTGAATTCGACGCCGATCCCGGGCTTGTCGCCCGGGTGCAGATACCCGTCGGAGAAGGTCATGGACTGCTCGAAGACCTCGTTGGTCTTCTCCGAGTGCTGCATGTACTCCTGGATCCCGTAATTATGGATCGCCAACCCCACGTGCAGCTGCGCCGCGAAGCCCACCGGGGAAATATCCGTAGGCCCGTGGAACCCGGACTTGATCTGGTACTGCGCAGCGAAATCCATGACCTTCTTCAACGGCGAAATCCCGCCGAAGTGCGTGGACGCCGCCCGGACATAATCGATCAGCTGTTCCTTGATCAGCGTCTGGAAGTCATACACGGTGTTGAAGATCTCCCCGATCGCCAACGGCGTGGTGGTGTGCTGGCGGACCAGGCGCAGCCCCTCCTGGTTCTCCGCCGGCGTGCAGTCCTCCAGCCAGAACAGGTCATACGGCTCCAGCGCCTTGCCCAGCCTCGCCGCCTGGATCGGCGTCATCCGATGATGCCCGTCATGCAGCAACGGGAGCTCCGGGCCGAACTCATTCCGCACCGCCTCAAACACCGTCGGCAAATGCCGCAGATACGCCCGGGTGTCCCAGTCCTCCTCCACCGGGAACGCACCCCGCCCGGCCGGCTCATAGTCATACCGCTCCCCCGACGCCTGCGCCTGCGCCGCCACCCCATACACGGCCTTGATCCCCGGCACCGCCGTCTGAATCCGGATCGACTTGTACCCCAACTCCAAATGCTCCCGCACCGAATCAAACAACGACTCAATATCCGAACCCGACGCGTGCCCGTACGCGCGCAACCCGTTCCGCGACGCACCACCGAGCAGCTGGTACACCGGCAGCCCGGCCACCTTGCCCTTGATATCCCACAACGCCATATCCACCGCAGCGATCGCCGCCATCGTCACCGGACCACGCCGCCAATACGACGACCGGTACAGGAACTGCCACGTATCCTCAATCCGGTGCGGATCCTTCCCGATCAGCAACTGCGCCACATGCTCCTTCAAATACGCGGCAACAGCCAACTCACGCCCATTCAACGTGGCATCACCAATCCCGGTCACACCATCCTCCGTAGCAATCCGCAACGTCACGAAATTCCGGGACGGACTGGTAACAAACACCTCGGCGGCAATGATCTTCATGGTTGGCTTTCGGGTCGATGGGGAATTTTGGTGGTGGGGCAAGGGTTAGCGCTGGGTGCTGCCCCGGGCTGCGTCGAGCAGGGCCAGTTCCTCGCGGCGGGGCAGGCCCTCCCAGTCGCCACGGGTGCTGACGGCGAAGGCCCCGGCCAGGATGCCGCGGTGCAGGCGTGCGGGGACGTCGTCGCCGTCGAGCAGGGCTGAAAGGTAGCCGGCGGTGAACGCGTCCCCGGCCCCCACAGTGTCCACGCAGGTCACGGCGATGGCCGGGGCTTCGAGAAGGCCTTCCGCTGTATGGACTGCTGCCCCAGCGGCGCCGCGCTTCACCACGACTTCGCTGACTCCCAGCTCCAACAGGCACGCGGCCGCATGGGACTCAGCTGCCGCGGGCGCTGCCGGTCCGCTCCCCTCGCGGGGCGGGGCAACCAGGTCAAGTTCGTCGTCGGACGCTATGACGATGGTGGCGTGCCGGGCCAGCGGGCCAAGCACTGCCTTTGCCTGGTCGCGGGACCAGAGCTTGCTCCGGTAGTTCACATCCAGGGAGACCACCATTCCGTCCGCCGCAGCCCGCTCGGCGGCGTATTCCACCGCATCCCGGGCTTCCGGGCTGAGCGCCGGCGTGATGCCGGTCAGGTGCAGGATCCGGGCCCCGCCATCCAGGGCGGCAGCAACCTGGCTGCGCGAGATGGAGGACCCCGCCGATCCGGCGCGGTAGTAGAAGGCCCTGCTGAGGTCGGCCGTGCGCTGTTCCAGGAACATCACGCCGGTGCTCCGCTCCGGGTGCACGCTGTGGTGCAGTTGGACGCCCTCGCCCCGCAACTGCTTGAGAATGAACTCGCCGTGCGGGTCCGCGCCCACCGCCCCGGCCCAGGCAGCCGTGTGGCCAAGCCGCGCGACGCCGATGGCCACGTTCGATTCCGCCCCGGCCACCTGCATGTTCAGGAGGCCGCCGTTCACCAGCGGGCCGGCGGACCGGAGCGAGACCATGGCCTCGCCGAAGGTCAGCAGGCCCACCGGGTGCGGGCCCGGGTTGTGCCCAGCCGCGGCATCAGCAGTCATGAAGCGGTCCCGGTCCGCGCGGTGAAATCGGCGGCGAGGCCCAGGAATGCACGGGCACGGTGGCGCATTTCGGCGAGGTCGCCGCCGGAGGCAGCCGTGCCAAACAAGGGACCGCCCAGTCCCACCGCGATGGCACCGGCCTCCCAGTAGCCGGCGGCTTCGCCGAGCCCTACGCCGCCCACGGCGATGAAGGGGATGTCCGGGAACGGGTCGCGGACGGCTTTCAAATAACCGGGGCCGCCAATCGATGCCGGAAAGAGTTTGACGGCGGTGGCGCCGCGTTCCATCGCCTCGTACGCCTCGCTGGGCGTCAGCGCGCCTGCCAGGACCGGGATGCCGGCACTTGCTGCCTCGCTGATCGAAGGGGCCAGGGAAGGCGTCACGATGAACTGGGCACCGGCTGCGGTGACGTGTTCGACGTCGGCCTCGCTGAGAACGGTGCCCGCGCCAACCAGGCAGCCGGCCGGGGCAGCCGCGCGAACCTCGCGGATGGCCTCCAGCGCATCGGGCGTGGTGAGGGCGATCTCCACGTACTGGAAGCCTTCGTCCATCGCCGCCAGCGCGGCCTTGGCGGCAGCACCGCCGTCGTTCCCGCGGACAATGCCGACAAGGCGCGCCTGCCGGATGCCGGCCAGAAGGCTGGCGGAAGTATCAGCTGAATTCCGGGACGTCATAGGGTTCACCATTCTGCGAAGGATCCGTCGGGGTGGCGCCATACCGGCCCGCGCCAGGCATGGCCGCGTTTGTCAGCTGCGCGGACCACGGCCTCGTCGATGTTGACGCCCAGCCCGGGCCCGGTGAGCCGCTCGATGTGTCCGTTCACGAACTTGAACGGCGTCTTGTCCACCACATAGTCCAGGACTTCGGCGCCCTGGTTGTAGTGGATGCCGATGCTTTGTTCCTGGATGAGGAAGTTGGGCGTCGCGAAGCCCACCTGGAGGCACGCGGCGAGCGCCAGGGGCCCCAGCGGGCAGTGCGGCGCCAGCTGGACTTCATAGACTTCGGCCAGGGCGGCGATTTTCCGGACCTCGGTGATGCCGCCCGCGTGCGAGAGGTCAGGCTGCGCCACCGCTATCCCTGCCTGCAGGGCGGGCAGGAACTCCTGCCGGTTGTAGAGCCGCTCCCCCGTGGACACTGGCGTGGTGGTGGAGGAGGTAAATTCCCGGAGCAGGTGGGTGTTTTCCGGGACCACCGGCTCTTCGAGGAAGAAGGGCCGGAACGGTTCCAGCAACGGAGCCACCCGTTTGGCGTTGGCCAGGCTGAAGCGGCCGTGGAAGTCGACGGCGACGTCCCGGTGGTCGCCCAGGACCTGCCGTGCCGCGGCGACCCGGCGGATGACGCCGTCGATCTCGGCCACCGATGCCACCGGGCTCATCCGTCCGCTGGCGTTCATTTTGACGGCGGTGAGCCCCACCTCCAGCTGGGCGCTGATCTGGTCCGCCACCTCGTTCGGCTCGTCGCCGCCCACCCAGCCGTACATCCGGATCCGGTCGCGGACGTGGCCGCCCAGGAGCTGGTGCACCGGGGTGTTGAAGTGCTTGCCGGCGATGTCCCAGAGGGCCTGGTCCAGGCCGGAGACGGCGCTGGCAAGGATAGGACCGCCGCGGTAGAACGAGCCCTTGGTCATCACCTGCCAGTGATCTTCGATCCGCAGGGCGTCCCTGCCGATGAGCAGCTCCGAGAGTTGTCCGACGGCGGCGCGCACCGTCTCGCTGCGGCCCTCGCAGGTTGCCTCGCCCCACCCCACGATTCCGCTTTCGGTCTCGACCCGGACGAAGAGCCAGCGGGGTGGAACAAGGAATGTTTCGATCCGGCTGATGACGGTCACGCGGCGGTCCTAACCCTTGGTTGCGCCGGCGGTCAGGCCGGAGACGATGTACTTCTGCGTGAAGAGCGCAATGATCATGATGGGGATGGTGACAACGGTTGCCGCGGCCATCAGGCCGCCCCAGTCGATGCTGGCGTAGGAGACGAAGTCGAAGATCGCCACCGGCAGGGTCTTGGTCTTGGCGCCGGAGAGCACCAGGGCGAACATGAAGTTGTTCCAGGAGAAGATGAAGGACAGGATGCCCGCCGTTGCGATGCCGGACACCGCGAGCGGAAGCGTGATCAGCCGGAAGGCACCGATCGGCGTGAGCCCGTCCACCTCGGCCGATTCCTCCAGCTCCAGGGGCAGTGAGTCGAAGTAGCTCATCATGATGTACACGATCAGCGGGAGGGCCACAAACATGTGGCTGAGGATCAGCACCTCGAACTTCCCCACCATCCGCAGGTTGGAGAAGACGTAGTACCAGGGCACCAGGAGCGACACGCCAGGGATGACGCGGGCCATCAGGACCACCAGCGCGGAGCGGTGCATGGTGAACCGGCTCATGGCATAGGCCGCCGGGACGCCCAGGACGATTGACAGTGCCGTGGAGACGAAGGCAACCCAGAAGCTGTTGAAGATGAACACGAAGTAGTTGTTGCGCTGCAGCACGTTGGCGTAGTTCTCGAAGGTGGGCGAGAACACGATCGCCTTGGCCGTGTCATAAATGTCCACGTTGGTCTTGAGGGACGCCAGGAGCATCCAGAACAGCGGCGCGAGCAGGAACAGCACCACGAGGATGAGGGCAACAACCCGGAAGACCTTGTAGGCGCGGGTGGCAAGCGGTTTGCGGCGCCGCGGCGTCCGCTTGCCGGTAGTGGTGGAATCTGTCATGACGGTCATTTGCTTACCGCTTTCTTGCGCATGGTGAGCAGCCACATGATGCCAATGATGATCATGAAGAACAGGATCAGAACGGCGGAGGAGAGCCCGTACTGGTTGTAGTCGAAGCTCAGCCCGTAGGCGTAGACGTTCAAGGTCTCCACTTCGTGGAACGAGCCGCCGCCCTTGCCCTTGGTGGCGTAGAGGATGTCGAAGGTCTTCAGGGCGTCAATGCCCCGCAGCAGAATGGCGACGATCACGGTGGGCATCATCAGCGGGAGGGTGATGAAGAAGAACCGCTGGAAGGCGTTGGCGCCGTCCACACGGGCGGCCTCGTCCGGTTCATCGGAGAGCGAGGTCAGTCCGGCCAGCAGGATCAGGACCACCATGGGGGTCCACTGCCACACGTCCATGAAGATGGTGGTGCCCAGGGCGGTGTCCTGCCCGGACAGCCACGGCTGGGGCGGGATCCCCACCATGCCCAGGAGCTGGTTGGCGAAGCCGATGTTGGGATCGAAGATCAGCCGCCACATCATGCCGACCGCCACGGGGGTGGCCACCAGCGGCAGCAGGATGGCCACGCGGACCCACTTTTCACCGCGGAAGGGCCGCCACAGAAGCAGGGCCACGCACATACCCAGCACCACTTCGAAGGCCAGCGCGACGCCGGTGAAGGCCAGGGTGCGGCCTACGGCGGGCCAGAAACGCTCGGTGTCGGTGAGGACCGTGATGTAGTTCTGCAGCCCGATGAAATCCGTGGCGGCCCGGACGGAGCCCTGGGAGTCGGTGAGGCTGAGGTACACGGTCCAGGCCAGCGGGAAGACGATCAGGACGCCGACGAAGATCATGGCCGGGGCGGCGAAGAGCCATTTGCGGTGCCGGTTGGCCCAGGCGGAGAAGTGCCCCCCAGCGCCGACGGGCCCACCGGGCCGGCGGGTGCGGGCGCTACGGGGAGGGTTCAATACAGACATGGTTCACCTAAGGAGTTTGGGGGTGAAGTGGGCCGCGCCGGGACGGCTTTGGGAAGCCATCCCGGCGGGAGGTTGTGGCGCGGCAGGCGCGCCGGCGTCCTACTTCTTTTCGCTGTCCAGGAACGTCTGGAAAGCGGTCTGGGCGTCGTTTGCCGCGGCGGCGGCGTCCGCCCCGGTGATGGCGGCGACGATCGGGGCGCCGACGATTTCCCGCGCCTTGCCCACGGTGACAACCTCGGGCCGGTCGTGGCCCACGCCGTTCTTGGCGCTGGCGGAGATCGCGTCCGCCAAGTCCTTCGGGTAGGTGGAGGTTCCGTCAGGGTTGGCCCAGACGGAGGTACGCGGGCCCGGGACGCCGGCCTTCTGGGCTGCCAGGGTGCGTTCCTTGCTGGTTGCCCACTGGATGAACTTCCAGGCGTTGTCCTGGTTGCTGGAGTTCTGGTTCACGCCCAGGGCCCAGGAGGGGATGTTGTACGGCTTGGAGCCGGCGGGACCGGCGGGCAGGGCTGCGAATCCCACCTTGTCCGCAACCTTGGACTTGGCGGGGTCCGTGGCGTTCTTGTAGAGCGAATCGGCCTCCGTGTAGAAGGCGGCGCCGCCCTGGGTGAAGATGGCCATCGCCTCCGGCCAGCTCATGTCGGTGCTGACGTTGGCGGGACCGTAGTTGCGGATCAGGCCGCCGTAGTAGGCGTAGGCCTTCTTGGCCGCGTCGGTGTTGACGGAGGCCTTGCCGCTGGCGTCCATGAAGTCGCCGCCGAAGCTGTACAGGAAGCTGGAGAACTGGGTCACAGCAGTGGACTTGCCGGTGCGGGCCACGAAGCCCGCAGTGTCAGGGGAGGAAGCCTTGATGGCCTTGGCAGCCGCTTCCAGCTCCTCCATGGTCTTGGGGACCTGGAGCCCTGCGGCCTGCAGCAGGTCCTTGCGGTAGTACAGGACCTCGCGCTCGGTGATGATTGGAACACCAACCACCTTGCCGTCAACCGTGGTGGCCTTGACCGGGCCCTCCTGGTAGTCCTTCCAGTCCCAGCCCGAGTCCGAGGAGACGTTCTTGGTCAGGTCCGCCAGGTAGCCGTTCTTGGCGAATGCCTTGCCTTCCTGCAGCGGGCGGTACATCATCACGTCGATTTCATCGCTGCCTGCGTTGAGCTTGACGTTGTACTGGTCCGAGAGCTGGTCCTCACCGAGCTGGGTGAGTTCCACTTTGAGGCCGCTGGACTTCTCGAACTCGGGAATGGCGGCCTTGATGCCCTCGGTCCAGACGTGGTTGGCCAGGGTGACGCGGACGGTCCCGGACTGCTTTGCCTGGTCGCTGCCGCCTCCGCCGCCGCTGCAGGCGGTCAGCCCCAGCGACATGACCGCGGCCACAGCCGCGTACTTCACAATTGAACGCCGCTTCATTACGACTCCCTTTGCCTTTAGGGCCCGCAGCTCCGCGGGCCGGTGACAAACGCCTCGTTACGTCTGCTCTGTTCAGCGAGCATAGACAAATAAGGCAGACATATACAAGACCTTGCCATGGCGCCATATGATTTATTCATGACCATCCCAAAGGCGGCGTTGTCCCCTGACCTGCATTCATCGCTGGTCGAGAACCTGGGGCTCGCCATTGCCGAGGGAACGCTGGCGCCGAATTCGATCCTGCGGCTGGACGAGCTGGAGGCGCAGCACAAAGTCTCCCGATCGGTGATCCGGGAAGCCACCCGTGTCTTGTCCTCCATGGGGATGCTCGAGTCCCGCCGGCGCCTCGGCACGGTGGTGCAGCCCGAGGCCAGCTGGAACCTTTATGACCCCCAGGTGATCCGCTGGCGGCTGGCTTCGGCCAAACGGCTGGAGCAGCTGCGCTCCTTGAATGAACTGCGCGGCGCCATCGAGCCGCAGGCTGCCCGCCTCGCCGCCGAACGGGCGTCCCTGGATGAGGCCAGCGACATGGTCTCCATGGCGGCGCGCCTATGGGCCGCGGGGCAGCGCGGGGACCAGGGCGATTTCCTGCGCCTGGACATTGAGTTTCACGCCGCAGTCCTCAACGCCTCCGGCAACCTGATGTTTTCGCAGCTGCACAATTTGGTGGCGGAAGTCCTGGCTGGCCGCACCCAGCATGGCCTGATGCCCCATCTCCCGGACCACGAGGCACTGCAGCTGCATGTGGACGTGGCCAGCGCCATCCAGCACCGCGACGCAGGTGCCGCCCACGCGGCCATGAGCAGGATCGTGGAGCAGTCCACGGAGGAAATGGGCGACATCTGGTCCAGCAGCCACCCTTCGGTGGTCGAGGGCAGCCCTGATCCCGGGTAGGACAGGGGCCGCCAGCGCCGGTGGGCACTTCGAGTGTTACGCCCGCTGGGCCCCCGCGAGTTCCCGCGCCAGGAAATCCAGGGCTGCTTGCCCTTCCGGCAGTCCCGCCGTGTGGTTGAGGTGGCCATGGACCGCGCCCTGGGCGAGGAAGTAGGACACCGGAACCCCTGCCCGCTCCAAAGCGGAGGCAAAAAGCTCGGTTGAGCCGCGGGCGTCATCGTACTCGCATGCAAGCAAAGCCGTAGGCGGAAGTCCGGCAGGGTCGGCGTAGCCGGGCATCGCATAGGAGGATGCCATGCTCACGGGTCCGCCCACGTAGTTTTCCGCCGTGCGGATGCAGTCCTCCAGGGTGAAACGCAGGTGGCGCGGAAGTCCTTCCATGACATCTTGGTCCAGTCCGCCGGCCGGCGGCGGGAGTTCGGCGTGCAGGAAGGGGTAGGCCAGCAGGAGTTTGGCCGGCAGCGGTTTGCCCGCATCGATGAGGTACAGCGCGGCGCCCACGGCCAGGTTGCCGCCGGCGCCGGCACCGCCCAGGCACAACAGGTCCGGATCCAACCCCAGGGATTGTGCATTCCCACGGGCCCAGAACCAGGCAGCCAGCGCGTCGTCGTGCGGGATGGGGAAGGACACGCCGTCCCGTGCCAGCCTGTAGTCCACCGACAGCACCGGCGTGCCCTGGTTCGCGAGCACCCGTGCCAGGTAATCCGACTCCGGAATGTCCACGCTGCCGCTGACGAATCCGCCGCCGTGCAGCCACACCAGCGCCGGGCTGTCCGTGCCGGCCGGTGCACCGTAGATCCGGATGGCCACCGGCCCGTGCCGTCCGTCGGCGGTCACGGTGCGGATGGGGACTTCCGGGCCCGGCGTCCGGACAGCGTCCGGGTTCAGGAACTGCGGCCCCTCCGGGCTGGCAAGGTACTCGGCGAAACCGGCAGGTTCTCCCTGCCGTTCGGTCCTGGAGACCTCCGGGGAAGCCGCGGCTGATTCTGCCCGGGGTGTCATGGTGTGCCCAGCTTCCTCGAGAAGTAGTCGACGGCGGTGGCAAGGATGGTGTCCAGCTGGTCCTCGGCACCAAAGAAGCAGTGGTCGCCGCCCGTGATGGTCACTACCTCATTTTCCACCCCCGCATCGGCGAGCGCGGCGGCCAGCAGGTCGGTCTGCGAGTGCGGAACCAGGCCATCCGAATCGCCGTGGACCAGGAGGAACGGCGCGGCGTCAGCGGTCACATAACTGACGGGGCTGGCCGCCGCCAGCAGTCCGGGGTCGTCCGAGCCGCCCACCAGCATGTTCTCCGGCTGCAGTGACCTCCCCGGCGGGACAGCGGCAGTCAGGGCCGGGGGGAAGAGCCCGTCGGGGGTGCTGATGGGTGGAATGTCCACAAGAGAGGAAACGCCGTAGAAATCGACGACGGCGCTGACGCCGCTGGGGTGCCCTTGCGCGCCGAGCCCGCCCTCAAGGTCGCTGCGGTTGCCGGTGAGTCCCAGGAGCGCCGCCAGGTGGCCGCCGGCGGATTCGCCCCATGCGCCAAATCGGTCGGGGTCGATGTTAAGGGCCGCGGCGAACTCGCGGAGGTAGCGCACCGCGGCCTTGAGGTCGTGGAGCTGCGCGGGGAACGGCGCCTCCAGGGAGTGCCGGTAGTCTGCGGTGGCGCAGCCAATGCCGGCCTGGTTGAGCAGCCGGAACACGGAGCCGGGCGCGAAGGTGGGCGGCAGTTCCCGGCGGTCGCCTAGCTGGAACGCTCCGCCGTGCACCCAGAGGACCAGCGGCGTGGGGCCGGCTGCGTTGCGGGGCAGCCAGATGTCCATTTTCAGCGGCCGGAATCCGATGGCCCTGGCGTACGTGACCTCACGGTGGACCGATGAGACGTCCGAGACGTGCTCGGGGGTCCCCGGCGCATCGAAGACGGGGAACGTCGGAACCTCTCTGCCTCCGGGCTGGGAATTGTCCGGCCGGGACGGGTCCATTACGTCGGTAGCGTTGTCCACTGTCATAGTGTGCTCCTCATCAGTTCAGGTTGTGCGGTGTCCCCGCCGGTTGCGGCAAGGAAAGTATGGTGTCCGGGCCCGACGACGGCGGACGGTTCCCCGGGCAGCCGCACCTCCGCGGTGGTGGCGGAGGGGATCGCGGCACTGAGCTTCAGCACGCCGTCGTCCGTTCCCCATTGCACCCCGATGGGGCCGCCGGCCCGTGGTGCGTTGTGGACGCGGACGTCAGGCCGGCGCCGGGGCGCGGCTCGATGATGATGCGCTCCCAGCCCGCGCTGCCGGGAGCCTGCCGCAGCCCCGCCGTGTAGCGGTGCAGGAAGGAAACCACGGTGCCCTTGCTGTAGTGGTTGAGCGACTGGTGCGCGGTGCCGTTGGCGTCGATGCCGTTCCACAGCTCCCACACGGTGGTGGCGCCGCGGTCCACCATGGTGAGCCATGACGGTTCGGAGTCCTGCATCAGGAGCTCGTAGGCGAGGTCCAGTTCTCCGTTGTCGGCCAGTACCGGGAGCAGGTAGGGCGTGGCCAGGAACCCGGTCCCGAGGTGCGTGCCGGCGCCGCGGATCAGGTCCGCCAGTTGCCGGGTGACGGTGGCCCGGTGCCCGGGGCTGACGAGGTCGAAGGCCAGGGCGCGGACGCAGGTGGCCTGGCTGGCTTCGGTGACCCGGCCGGACGCGTCCAAGTATTCCGTTTCCCAGGCGCTGCGGATATTTGCCGAAAGTTCTGCAAGGTCAGCTGCTTCTTCCGCAAGCCCCAGGACATCGGCGATGCGGACCATCAGGTCGGTGGTGTGCCGGTAGTAGGCGGTGGCCACGATGCCGTTGTCCGCGGTGCGGGCGGCGAACAGGTCCGGCTCGGGGCCGTCCGGTTCCATCCATTCGCCAAAGTGGAAGCCGGTGTCCCACAGGAACTGCTCGTGGACGGCAGGGACAGGCGAGGCCGCCGCGCGGGTGGCGTGGCGCTGCGTTTCGGCGGTGGTGCGGACGAAACCCAGCCAGCGCTGCATGGCCGCCCAGTTCTCGGCCAGGATTGAGGCGTCCCCGGTGGCCAAGTAGACCTCCCACGGCACCATGACCACCGCGTCGCCCCAGCCGGCGGACCCGTTGGTGAAGCCCATGAACTCAGCCGAGGTGACAGCTGGCCCGGGTGACGGCGAGATGTTGGCGATGACCCCGTTCCCCCACTGGTCGGCGCGGACGTCACGCAGCCACTTCCGGGAAAAGCCGGTGACGTCGTAGAGGTACGCGGCCGTGGGGACGAACAGTTGCCAGTCCCCGGTCCAGCCGGCTTTTTCGCGCTGCGGGCAGTCGGTGGGGACCTCGCAGGAGTTGCCCAGGAAGCTCCATTCAACGATGTCGTGGAGCTTGTTGAGCCGTTCGTCGCTGCAGTGAAAGGTACCGATGCGTTCCAGGTCGGTCCGGACCAGGCAGCCGGTGATGTCCGCCGGCTGCAAGTCCGCGGCCAGGCCCTGGACGGAGACGAACTGGAAGCCGTGGGTGGTGTGCCGGGGTTCAAAGACTTCGCCCGCGGCACCGGAGGCGGTGACGGTATCCACCTGCCCGGCGTCACGGAAGGCTCCCGGTGCGCGGAAGTCGTGCGGGCGCAGGTGGTCGCGGCTGACGTCGCCGTCCTTGCCCAGCGCTTCGCCGTATTCCAGGGTGACGGTTTGGCCCGGTTCTCCGAGCCTGGTGAGCCGCACCCAGCCGTGGATGTTCTGGCCGAAGTCCACCGCCTGGTGGCCATTTGAAAGGCGGGTGATGGACACCGGAGCCAGCTCCTGTGTCACGCGGGTGGGCGGGGCCAGGGGTCCGGCCAGTGCGTCGAAGCTGCCGGAGCGCACGACGGCGGCCCGGGGCTTTGGTGCGCTGGCGTTAGTGGCGCCGCTGCCCGCATGGGGCGGGTTCCCGCCGTCGGCCGTCCGGAAGTCGGCGCGCTGGCCGCCCATGAGGTCGGCACTCACGATCTCCGTGGCAGACACCAGCCACGACGCGTCGGTGCCGATGACGTGCCGGCCCGCCCTGGACTCCAGCTCGAGCTGCGCAAGGAAAGCGGTGTGCGTGCCGTACATGTCGGCGTCGCGCGTGTAGCCGAACGTGCCGCGGTACCAGCCGTCGGTGAGCACAGCGCGGATGGTGTTGCTGCCTTCGCGGAGCAGGGCGGTGACGTCGTAGGCCTGGACCTGGAGTGTGGTGTTGTAGCTGGTGGAGCCGGGGGTGAGTTGCTGGTGGCCCACGCGTCGGCCGTTGATGAAGAGTTCGTAGATACCGTGGGCGGTGGCGTACGCGCGCGCCCTGTCCGGGGCTGCCGGCAGCGTAAAGGCCCTGGTGAGGGCATAGCCGGGCCGCTCCCCCGGCGCCGGCACTTCCGGTTCCTCAGGGCCAATCCACTGCGCCATCCAGTCCCCGGCGTGCAGGAGTCCCAGCTCCACGGGCATGGGTTGGGACCAGTCACTGGCTGTTTCAGCGCCGTGGGCATCAGCGTTCCAGGTGCGGACGCGCCACTCGAACCGGCTGCGGGAATCCAGCGCGGGCCCGCTGTACGGGATGCCGCCGCAGGCAGCCGATTCCTGCCGGCCCGTGTCCCAGCCGTTGCTGGCCGTGATGCGGTAAGCCGTCTGGCCGGTGGTTTCCGCGGGCGGCGTCCAGCTGAGCCTGGGCTCCCGGATGGTCAGGCCCATCGCCTCGGACAGGTGCTCGGCGCGCAGCCGGGTGGGGGCGGTCATACGGCAGGACTCCTGGGGTGCGGTTGCTGGGAGTTCCAGCTTCGCGTCCCATGACTTGCCCTCCACAGGGAGCTTTCAATGGTTGGAATAGTATTGTGGTTCAGCTCACTGCGAGCCCGCAACTGCCGACGGCGCTAGGAACCACTGCCATGACTGCCACTCCGGAAACGGACACCCCGCCCGCCCGCGGAAAGCGGCCCAAACAGGGCGAACCGGTCATCGACCGGGCGCTGAGCCTGCTCGCCGTCTTCTCCGACCGGCGCCGTGCGCTGACCCTGTCCGAGCTGGCGCGGTATGCGGACATGCCCGCGCCCACGGCGCTGCGGCTGATTGCCCGGCTGGTGGCCTGGGGCGCCTTGGAAAGGCTCGACGACGGCCGGTACGTCGTGGGGGTCCGGCTGTGGGAGGTGGCGTCCCTGTCGCCGCGCGGGCACGGGGTGCGGGAAATAGCGCTCCCCTACCTGGAGGACCTGTTCGAGGTCACCCGGCACCACGTGCTGCTGGCGGTGCGGGACAACGAGCAGGCCGTGCTGATCGAACGGCTGTCCGGAAAGGACGCCACCGAGGTGGCATACCGGGTTGGCGGCCGGGCGCCGCTGCGGTCCACGGCCATCGGGCTGGTGCTGCTGGCCGGGGCGGACCAGCAGTTCCAGGAGACCATCCTGAAGCGGCCGCCGGAGAATGAACCCGGCGTGCCCGAGATGCCGGAGGGGCAGCTGCGGCGAACCCTGTCCGACGTGCGGCGCACGGGCATCGCGATGATCCGCCGCACCGTCCCGTCCAGGACAGTGTCCGTGGCCTCTCCGATTTTCGATGCACAGGGCGCCGTGGTGGCATCGCTGTCCATCGTTGTCCCGGACGGGTCCACTCCCCCGAACGTGCTGGCCCCCGCCGTGCGTGCTGCCGCGCGGGCGGTGTCCAGGAACCTGGGGTACCAGGCGGAGGCCAGCGCCGGGGTCCGGACGCACTCGCGGGGATAGCCAACCTGGCCGCCGCATTCACGCCCCGGAACTGCTTATCCCGCCGGCGCCGGGGCGTTCCGGGCAAACGTGCGGGCAGCCCGTGAACCTGCCGCGGCGCTTGCCCCGATGGTGATGAGGGCGCCCAGGATCAAGGCGGAGGCTTCCCCGGGCTCCAGCAGGTCCAGTTGGGAGCCGATGGTGGCAGCGGCAACCGGCACGCCCAGCTGGGATGCCGAAAGCACCGCGAGCGGCAGCGGCTGGCCGAGCAGGCGCAGGCTTCCGTGGACCAGAAGGGTCCCCACGCCAAGGCAGATTCCCAGGAGCACCATGCCTGGAGTGCCGGCGAGCGCACGCAGGTCCAGTGATGAGCCAAGCCAAACAAAGAACACGGGCCCCAGAAAGCCGTCGCTGACAGCGAAGAGCTGATGCGCAAGCCGGCGGGGTTCGCCCACGGCCGCCACCACCAGTCCGAAGGAGAATCCGGCCAGCATGACGGACACGTGACCTGCCACGGCAAGCCCGGAGAGCGCGAAGAGCAAGGCAAGCTGGATCCGCAGTTCCAGGGCGAACTTCCGTTCCTCGGACACATCATGCAGCCGCCCCCGGGTGCCGCTGACCTCCAGCCAGCGAAGCACGAAGAACAACACCACGGAACACGCAGCGACGGCTGCCGCCCCGATTGCTGCCCTGGAAGCGTTGGGCGGGTCAACGGCGAGCGGAAGCGCCACGATGCAGGCGATGTCCGCCACGGCCACCTGCGCCGTCGTCGTGAGGACCTTTGGTCCCGTCAGCCGCAGGGAATCGACGATCGGAAGGACAAGGGCCGCCGAAGACGATGCGAGCAGGACGATGTAAAGCGGGGCATGTCCGGTGCCGAAGGCGAACGCAATGGCGGTTCCGACGCCGGCCGCCAGCGCCGCGGCAATTGCGGCACGCAGGGCGCCGCCGCCCAGGGCGGGGCGGATGGCCTGGTCCCGCACCGGCACATGCGTTCCGGCGACGAACATGATGAGGGCGAACCCGACGTCGGCCACGAACGTGAAGGTGGGATCCGAGGAGTCCACCAGGCCCAGGCCCGTGCGCCCGATGGCGATGCCGGCGAGGAGCTGCCCAAGCACCATGGGAAGGTGCCATTGCCGGGGGAACGCCAGCACGGGTCCGAGGAGCGCGACGGCGGCGATCAGCGAAAGCTGGAAGAACGACACCTTCCTCCTTTTGCCGGCGCGCCCGGACCAGCACCCACCCCATGCATCGGCAGCCAGCGGGCATGGCGGACGGATAGTGGGCTCACAGTACCAGTTTCGAAGCTCAGTCTTTGCCGCGGTAGGACAGGCGGCGGACCAGGACTTCTCCTTCACAAGCGAAGACGCCAAACGCCCTGCCGGTAAATGCCTTAGCGGTTTCAAAGGCCCAGTGCCTTCCGTCGAGCTCGGTGAGAAGCTCACCGTCGCCGCCGCCCGGCCCGGCTGCACGGACCAGCAGGCGGATCCTGTCGCCGCCCACGGCTCCGGCGCTGAAGTCCCGGGGCGGCGGGGTGGCCAGGATTGCCAGCTCCACGTCGCCGGACTGAACAGTTGTTTCCCACGTGCGGTCGAAGCCGGCGACGACGGCACGCGCCGTGATCCTGGCGCCGCCGTGGTCCTGGCTGGCTTCGAGGCCAAACCAGTTATCCTCTGCGTTCCGGACCCCGATACCGCCTGCCCCGGAACTGACGTCGAGCACAGCACGGAATTCAATCCCGAGGTGGCGCTGGCGTTGCGCGAGGAAGCAGGGACGGGGCGAATCCAGCGTCTTCCCCTCGCCCCTGATCACCAGACCCTTTGAGGTAGGTGCCGAGAACTCCGCCGGCGTCCTCCGCACACCGATCCACCGAGGGTCCTCCAAGCCGGCGCCTCTGTCGAAGTGGTATTCCACCTCCTCTGGGCGGCTGCCTGTCGCGTGCGGCATTCGGGCATGCGGCCACTCGTCCATCCAGTCCACCGCGGTCAGGAATGTCTCCCGTCCAAGGGGCGAGAACGCTTGGGTGAGTCCCACGGGACGTACGCCCAGCAGGACCATAGCGGTCCCGCCGTCGGGAAGCTCCACGAGGTCTGCGTGACCCGTGTTCTGCACGGACCAGCCAGTTCCCGCGGCGGTAAGGATGGGGTTGTGGGGCGCGGATTCGAATGGTCCATCAGGACGCCGCGAACGGGCCACCGTCACAGCGTGGCCCCTGTCCGTCCCGCCCTCCGCGGCCATCAGGTACCACCAGTCTCCGCGCCGGTAGAGGTGCGGGCCCTCGGGCGCGTACAGGCCGCTGCCGGACCAGAGCGGCCGCGGTTCTTCCAGGGCCTCCCCGGTGGCGAGGTTCACGCGGACCTGCTGGATCGCGTCGGGGTGGCGGGCAAAGGTCACGTATGCGGTACCGTCCCCGTCCCAGGCAAGGTCCGGGTCTATGCCGTCCACAGCTTCGATGACTGTGCCGTCGCTCCAGGGCCCACCGGGGTCGGTGGCCGTGAAAACGACGCAACCCCTCCCGCCAAGGAACACCGAAACGATCAGGTAGAACACCCCGTCCCGGTACCGGAGGGTTGGCGCCCAGACGCCTCCGGGCGTGGGTACGTGGGCCAGCCCAACCTGCTCGTCGCGCGTGGCCACGTGACCAACCAGCTCCCAGCCTTCAAGGTCCTCGCTGTGATAGATCGGCAGCCCCGGCAGGTATTCGAAGGACGAGGTGGCGATGTAGTAGCCGTCAGGCGTGCTGACGATGCTCGGGTCCGGGTTGAAGCCGGAGAGGATGGGGTTTGAGTGCATCCAGTCATCGTCCCGCGCCGCAGCAAACACCTGCGGCGCTATTTCATTCGTTGGAAGGCGTTCTCAGTATTCGCCCTTGATCACGAAGTAGGAGCCGCGGATGGTGCCGGCCAACTTGGACTTCTGCCGTGCGAACTTGAAGCTGGACGCCAGTTCCTCGGGGATTTCCATGCCGTCGGACAGCTTGAAACCCACGGCCCGCTTCGCGCCCTCGTCGATGCCGTACATGACGTTGATGGACAGCCCGGACTCGTAGAACACGTAGGCCATCCGCAGCCCGTCCACCTCGAAGGAGGACACTTCAAGGGGCTTGGAGGCGATCACCAGGTTCCGCTCCGTGGCAAGGATGTTGTGGATGTACGCGAGCGTCTCCGGATCGTCTTCGGCGGGCGTGACGGTGAAGTCGTGGTCGTACTTGTTCTTGTAGTAGCGCGCCTCGTTAGCGCGCAGCCCGGCCAGTGCGTCGGCCACCGGCGATGATTCCAAACCGACCGTGGACACGTTCTTGAAATCGACGGTGTACGGCATGAGTCCTCCTGGGATTGGTCCTGTGGCACATCGTTGCAGATCAGCGGCTGCCGCGCATTCACACCTGTGGTTTGCGAGCAACCACCGTGTAGGTGCAGGGGACGAGGTCCCGCTCAGCTTCGGGCCACGCGTAGCCGTCCGGCACGTCCACCATGCGGGGCGAGAACTTCCACGGCAGCGTGGTGCCCTCGTCCAGGCGGAGGATCTGCAGCCCGGCGCCGATGAGGGAGTTGATGATGTCGGACAGCGGATGCGCCCACTGGTAGGTGCGGGAATGGGCCACCTTCCCGTCGCCCACGTAGGTGGACTCCTCGTCCCACACCTGGGCCTCGCCGCGGTTGAAGTAGGGGTAGCGGAGCTGCAGCCCCTCGGCATCCTCATCCACCGCGTAGAGGGCGGGATGGCCGTCGCGGATGTAGAAGGTGCCGCCGGGTTTGAGGAGCGCTGCCACCTGGGACGCCCACTGCGCCAGGTCCGGAAGCCAGGTGATGGTTCCGATGCTCGTATAGACGACGTCGAAGTCACCGGAAACGGCCCACCGCGCCTGCAGTACATCCGCCTCCACCCACGCCACCTTCAGGCCCAGTTTTTCCGCCAGGCCGGCAGCGGACGCGAGGGCGGACGGCGAGAAGTCCAGGCCGGCGACCCGGGCCCCCGCACGGGCCAGCGACACCGTGTCCGTCCCGATGTGGCACTGCAGGTGGCAGACGTCCAGGCCGGCAACCGTCCCGTCTAGCAGGTAGGGCGCGAGCGCGGCAAGATCCGTCCGCACCACCGGCGTTAGATACCCGGGGTCATCCAACGCGCCGCGCCCGTAAGCTTCCTCGTGCAGGGGCACCCGGTCTTCCCAGTTGTCCCTGTTGATGGCGCGCGCAGCCTCCCAGTCAATTCCACCCATGCTCCCCATCCCGCGAGCCTACATCGCTGAAGAGAGGAACGGGGCCGGTCTCCGAGATGTCCGGCCCCGGATAGATCCCGGCTACTTCACCAGCACGGCAAGCGCAGCTTCGAAGCGGTGCGTCCCGCCACCGACGGCGTGCCGGGCACCGTCCGGGAGGACGACGTCGGCCGCCACCCCGTCAGGGACGGCCGCCTCGAGCCGGAACACCCCACCGTCGTGCTTCCATCCGACGCGGACCTCACCATGCGGGGTCTTCAGCGCCGTCCTGGCCCAGTCGATCCCCTCGCCCGGCTGCGGCTGGATGAGCACACGGGCGTACCCGGGTTCCAGCGGCCGGATGCCGCCGATAGCCTTATGCATCCAGTCCGCCACCGCACCCAGGGCGTAGTGGTTGAAGCTGGTCATCTCACCGGGGTTGATGGTGCCATCCGGGAGCATGGAGTCCCAGCGTTCCCAGACCGTGGTGGCACCCATAGTCACCGGGTACAGCCAGGACGGGCAGCCCTCCTCCAGCAGCAGCCGGTATGCGTCGTCCACGTGGCCCGTGTCCGTCAGCGCGTGGGTGATGAACGGCGTCCCGGCAAAACCGGTGGACACGCGGTAGCCGTTGTCCCGGACCAGCTCGGCGAGGCGGTTGCCGGCAAACTCCCGCAGCTCCGGCGTCAGCAGGACGTCGAAGGCGATGGCCAGCGCGTAGACGGTGGTGCAGTCACTGTGGATGGTGCCGTCGGCCGCCACGTAGTGTTCGGCGAAGGCTGCACGCACACGGGCGGCGAGCGCGTCAAACTGTGCCTCGTGGTCGTGCTTCCCCAGCAAACCGGCAGCCCGCGCGGTGAGCCGCGCCGTGCGGTACATGCACGCGGTGGCCACGACGGCGGTGTCCGCCTTCGCGTCCCAGGGTTTGTCCGGGTCGGCGTCCGGGTCCAGCCAGTCGCCGAACTGGAAGCCGGAATCCCACAGCCCGCTGGTTGAGAGCAGGCCTTCCACCCGGCGGGTATGGGCGGCCATCGATTCGTACTGGTTCTCCAGGACGCTGAGGTCCCCGTAGGCCTCCCACAGCGCCCACGGCACCCAGACCGATGCCTCGCTCCACAGCGCGGAGGACTCAGGCGTGGGGAATTCGGCCGGCTGCGGGCAGTACTTCAGGGCATCGGGCACGGTGATCGGGACCAGGCCGTCCTGTGCCTTCTGCTCAGCGGCGAGATCCAGCAGCCAGTCCTGCAGGAAACCCTTGACGTCGTACAGGTAGGCGGCGGTGGGGGCGAACACGGCGATGTCGCCGGTCCAGCCCAGCCGTTCGTCGCGCTGCGGGCAGTCGGTGGGCAGGTCCAGGAAATTGCCCCGCAGCCCCCAGACGATGTTGCGGTGCAGTTGGTTCACCAGGTCATTGGAGCATTCGAACGTGCCGGTGCGCTCCAGGTCGGAATGGACCACCACGGCTTCCAGGTCCTCCTCCGTGAGCTCCCCGGGCCAGCCGGTGATTTCGGCGTAGCGGAAACCGTGGAAGGTCTTGGTGGGCTCGAAGAAGTCCTCGCCCCCGGAAAGGATGAAGGTGTCCGTGGCCTTCGCGGAGCGCAGGGGCCGGACGCCCAGTTCGCCGTTTTCCAGGACCTCGGCGTGCCGAACTGTGATGGTGGTGCCGGCTTCGCCCTGCACGGTGAACCGCAGCCATCCCACCAGGTTCTGGCCAAAGTCCACCAGCGTCCTGCCGGCGGGTGAGGTAGAGATTTTCACGGGATGCACGACGCCGGCACGCACCACGGGCGGGCCCACCGGCTCAGCCAGCCGGCCGCCGTCGAACGCCAACTCCCGTACGCCCGTCCAGCGGGCGTCCGGTGGGAAGCCGGGCTCCGCCCAGCCCTTTTGACGGCGGCGGGCGTCGATGGTTTGCCCGTCGTAGAGGTCGTTGAAGGTGGTGGCGGAGGGGCTGGCCTGCCAGGAGGAATCTGACGCGATGGACTGGACGTGCCCGTCCTCGAACTCGATGTCCAGCTGGCCAAAAAACCCCAGCTTGCTGCCGTACAGGTTGGACATGCCATGCCACGCGAGCCTGCCGCGGTACCAGCCGTTGCCCAGTTCCACCCCGATCACGGTGGAGGGCCCCACCAGCGAGGTGACGTCGTAGCTGCGGTAGCGGAGGCGCCACTCATAGGAGCTCCAGCCCGGGCTCAGGACGTCGTCTCCCACCGGCGCGCCGTTGATGGACGCCTCGTAGACGCCGAGGGCCGTGGCCCGCAGGGTCGCCTTCGCCACGGCGCCGTGGCCCTCTTCAAGGGTGAACTCCTTCCGGAGCAGCGGGGCACCGTCGAAGTCGTTTTCGGGGGTGATCATGGCGGCGTGCCAGGGAGCTGAAGTCATGGAGGGAGTGTTCCGTTCTGTTGGAAGCATGGTCAAGGGTGGTTCGGTCCGCGAAACAGGCCGGGTGCCGTCAGGCGTAGTGGCAGGCGACGTCGGCCGTCCCCACGCGGCGGAGGGCAGGCCGTTCGGTGGCGCACAGTTCGGTGGCCAGGGGGCAGCGGAGCCGGAAGGGGCAGCCGCCGGGTCCGGGTACGGCGGCTGCCCCGGTGCGGACCCCGAGTGATTCGCGCGCCTCACGGCGTTCCGCCTGCTCCGCCGGGCGCGGCACCGGGGAGGCGGCCACGAGGGCCTGCGTGAAGGGGTGTTTCGGGCTCTCCGTGACGGCCGCCGCCGGTCCACTTTCCATCACCTGGCCGCGGTAGAGCACCACCACGCGCTGGGCAAGGAACTGCACCACTGCGATGTCGTGGGCAATGAACAGGTAGCTCAGGCCCCGCTCGTCGCGCAGGTCCGCAAGCAGGTTGAGCACCTGGGCCTGGGTGGAAAGATCCAGGGCGCTGACGGCTTCGTCGCAGACCACCAGCTGTGGATCGCAGATGAGGGCACGCGCAACGGAGATCCGCTGGCGCTGGCCGCCGGAGAACTGGCTGGGGTACCGGTCCACGGCCTCGCGGGGCAGGCCGACGCGTTCCAGCATGTCCCCGGCCTTGGCGCGGGCCTCCGCTGCGGACACCCCGCGGAGGCGCAGCGGCTCGGCCAGGGAGGTGCCGATGGTGTTTCGCGGGTTCAACGAGGAGTTGGGATCCTGGAAGACGGCCCGCAGTTCCCCGCCCAGGGCGCGGCGCTCGGCAGCACCGGCGGAGGTAATGTCCTTGCCCTGGTAACTGATGGTGCCGCCGGAGACCTTTTGCAGGCCAAGAATGGCCTTGCCGATGGTGGACTTTCCGGAACCGGACTCCCCCACCAGGCCCACGGTCTCCCCGGGCGCGATGCTGAAGCTGACGTGGTCGACGGCGGCAGGAGCCGCGGCTGCCTTCCGGCCCCGGCCGTAGCGGACCACCAGGTCCTTGACCTCGAGCATGGGGGTGGCGGCGGAGGGCGGCGTGGAACCGCGGCGTTCGGTGACTGCGGTGCTCATGCCAGGTCCTTTTCGATGATGCCGGCCAGGGTGGACGGGTTCTGCTTGGGCGTGACCTGCAGGGTGCGTGAGGCGGGCACGTCAGTAGCCAGCCAGTCCATGCCCTCGACGGCCAGCTGGTCGGCTTTGACACACCGCACCAGCCCTTCGCCGGTGCCGGAGCGCAGCAGCGGGACGGGTTCCAGGCAAGCGGAGCCGGCAAACTGGCAGCGGGCTGCAAACCGGCAGCCGGTGGGCCAGTCCTTGGGCTGCGGCACCTGGCCTTGAATAGTGGCCAGCCTTTCCGGCATGTCGTCTGCCGTGTTGGCGTGCGGGTCGGCCGCCAGGAGGGCCAAGGTGTAGGGGTGGCGGGGGTTGTCCAGGACGGCGTCGGTTTTGCCGTTCTCCACTACCTGCCCGGCGTACATCACGGCCACCTGGTCGCAGATATCAGCCACTACGCCGAGGTCGTGGGTCACCATCACCACCGACATGCCGGTGTCCCTCACCAGGGTCCGGAGCAGGGACAGGATCTCGGCCTGGACCGTGACATCCAGCGCGGTGGTGGGTTCATCCGCCACCAGCAGCCTGGGCTGGCCTGAGAGCGCCAGGGCAATGGCCACGCGCTGGGCCATGCCGCCGCTGATCTGGTGCGGATAGGTCTTCAGGATCCGTGCAGCATCAACGATCCCCACCTTCTCCAGCAGGCTGCGGGCTTCCTCACGCGCCTCCGCCCTGCCCATGCCGCGGAGGCGGCGGATGGTGGCGGTGAGCTGGTAGCCGACGGTGAACATGGGGTCCAGGGCGCGCATGGGTTCCTGGCTGATCAGCGCGATCTCGCGGCCGCGGACGGCTTCCATGTCCTTGTCCGCCACGGCCGCCAGGTTCCTGCCGTTCCAGAGGATCTGACCGCCGGTGACGCTGACGCCCGAGGGAAGCAAGCCGAGCAGGGACAGGGCGGTCATGGTCTTGCCGCAGCCGGACTCCCCCACCAGGCCCAGGACGGTACCGGGCTGGACCTCGAAGGAGACGTCCGTGACCAGGCGGACGCCGTTGCCTGCACCAGCACTGTCGACGCCGACGGACAGGTTGCGGACGCTAAGCGTTCCCTTCGCAGCGGTATCGCTGAGCGCGCCGTCCTGTGAGGCACGGTCCCTTGCTTCCGGGGCGGCTGCGGCGATGGCGGCGACGGCTTTGGCGCGCTGCCGGCGGGCCGCCGCGGAGGGCAGGTGCGGGGAAGCGGCGTTGGGTGCCTTGCCCAGGGCGTTGCCGATGGCGTTGGCGGATAGGACGGTCAGCGCGAGCACGGCACCGGTGGGGACCATCATCCAGGGCGCGTCATAGACGTGCTGGGAGGCACCCTGGATCATGCCGCCCCAGCTGGGCTGCGGAATGGGCGGGCCGAAGCCGATGAACGCCAACCCGGCCTGGATGAGCATGCCCACGGCGAAAATGAGCGCGGCCTGGACCACGATGGTGTTGGCCAGTCCGGGCAGGACATGGCGGAGGCTGATCCGCAGCGGGCCGACGCCGTCCACCTTGGCCGCATCCACGTAGAGCTGGGACTGCAGTGACTTGGCCTGGCCCAGGATCACACGGTAGATGCCGGCGGACATCAGGATGCCCAGGATGGCCATGACCACCGGGATATTGGTTCCCACGGCGCCAATGACGGCCAGGATGATCACCGTTCCCGGCAACGACATCATGATTTCCGTGACCCTGCTGATCACGGCTTCCGTCCGTTCGCCGGCACCCGCGGCAACCATGGCAAGGATGGTGCCAAGCCCGACGCCGACAATCACCGTGAGCATCGACGTCCCCAGGGTGCCGGCTGCGGCAGCGAAGATGCGGCTGAGGATGTCCCTGCCAAGTTCGTCCGTCCCGAGCCAGTGGGCGGCGGTGGGGCCGGAGAGGACTGCGGTGAAATCCTGGTCCTCGGTCTTGAAGGGCAGCCAGAGCGGCGCGGTCAGTGACGCGAGGACCAGCACCGCGAGCCATGCGAGCCCGGCCACGGCTCCCGGTGAGCTGAACAGCCGGTGCCTGGACAATGTGGTGATGGCCGCTCTGCCGATGTTGCGCGCAGGCGTTCCTGCCGGCGTCGTACGTCCTGCCTGGTCCGCGTCCGCGGGGGCCGGGGCAACTGTTGGGATCATGAGGCACGCAACTTCGGGTCGAGGAACTTGGTGGCCAGCTCCAGCACCAGGTTGACGGCAACCACCACCACGGTGGCGATCACCACCACACCCTGGACGGCGGGGGCATCATGGGTGCTGACGGAGGTCTGGACGGCCTGGCCCAGTCCGGGCATGGCGAACAGCTGCTCCGCGATGACGGAACCGCCGAACAGGCCGATGAACTGCAGGGCGATGCCGGCCACGATGGGCAGGCTGGCATAGCGCAGGGCGTGGACGTAGAGGATTTTCCAGGTGGGCGTGGCCGTGGCGCGCAGGGTGCGGATGTGCTCCTGCTGCAGCGCTTCCAGCATGGAGGCCCTGGTCTGGCGGGCAATGAACGCCGCACCTCCCACGGCAAGGGTGATCACCGGCAGCGCCAGGGACAGCGCCCAGTCCTGCGGCGAAACCTCGAACGGCACGTAGCCGGTGGCCGGGAAGACGGAGGACTGGACGGCGAACAGGTACACGAAGATCACGCCCACCCAGAACGCCGGCAGGGCCACGAGGAGGCCCACGAAGCCGCCGATCACCTGGTCCAGCAGGCCGCCGCGGACGGCTGCAGTGACGCCCAGGGCGATCCCCAGGACCGCGCTGAGGACGGTGGCTCCGGCGGCAAGCGAGGCTGTGACGGGGAGGCGGCTGGCAAGGTCTGCGCTGATGGAGCGGCCATCGATGAGCGAGATGCCCAGGTCGCCCTGGACCGCTGAACCCAGCCAGCCGAAGAACTGCGTGAATAGCGGATCGTTCCAGCCCAGCCGCTGGTTGACGTCGTCGATGGCCTGCTGGGAGGCGCCCGCGCCGAGGGACACGGCCCCCGGGCTGCCCGGCATTGCGTGCACCAGCAGGAATGCCAGCACCGCAACCACCAGCACGGTGGCAAGCGCCATGAGCAGGCGCTTGGTGACGAATAGTGCCATGGTGACCTCCATCGGTCAGGCCTTCCCGGACGGCCCCTGTCCTGGTCCATAGGGGCCGCCCGGGAAGATACGGGTATTAGCTGGCCGGCGTGTAGGACGAGAGGAGCGGGTAGGCGTTGGTGCCGGCGAACTTCACCTGGGCCACCTTCTTGGTGTTGTAGCCCTGGTTGGTGAGGGCCTCGTAGAGCGGGATCATCCAGCCGGACTCCACCAACCGGGTGTTCAGCTTGGTGGCGGCTGCCTTGACGGCGGCGTCGTCCTTGGCGGCGGCCAGCTGGCCGGTGGCGGCGCTCAGCTGGTCATCGGTGGCCTTCTGGACGTTGGTGAAGCCGTTCAGGATGGCCCCGTACATAACGCCAACCGGGTTGTCCCAGTTCAGTGGCGCGTAGCCCAGCGGCGTGGTGGCGACGGCGGCAAACGCCTCGTCGGTGGAAGCGGCCATCTTGACGTTCATGGTGATGCCGACCGCGGCGAGGTCCTTCTGGACCGCCTGCAGGTCCGTTTGCGTCTGGGCGCCGGCAAGGATGGTGAACTCAAACCCGTTCGGGTAGCCGGCCTCGGCGAGCAGGCTCTTGGCCTTCTCCGGGCTGTACGCGAACTTGGTCTCGAGGTCCTTGGTGAAGCCGGCCGAATCCTTGGGCAGCGCATTCCAGGCGGGGATGTCACCCTTGTGCAGGGCGTCCACCAGGGCCTGGCGGTTGATGGCGTACTGGATGGCCTGGCGGACCTTTTCCTGGGCGAAGGCCGGCGCGGTCTTGCCGGTCTTGTCGAAGGAGATCATGGTGTTGACGGTGCCGCCAATCTGGGAGACCCCCACACCCTTGGACTTGGCGAAGTCAACGGTGTTCGAGGTCAGCATGGCCACGTCCGCCTGGCCGGAGACCAGGGCGTTGGCGCGGGCCTGGGGGTCCAGGACAACGCTGAAGACAACCTTCTTGAAGGCGTACTTGGCAGCGTCCGGGCTCTTGTCGTTCTTCACCAGGACGTACTTGTTGCCCTTCACCGTGGAGGGATCAAGGGTGTATGGTCCGGAGCCGTCAGGCGTGGCGGCCAGGGTTGCGGTGTCCGTGACGCCGTTCTTGCCCACGATCATGCCCGTGGTGGAGGCCAGGTTCTTCTCGAATCCGGGCTGCGGCTTGGCGAAGGTCAGGGCCACCTGGGTGGGGCTGACCACGTCCACGGACGTGATTTCCTGGGCGCCGCCCTTGGCCACGGCGGAGTAGGCGTTGAGTGCGGGATCGGAGCGGCGGTCCAGGTTGGCCTTGACCAGCTCGGCGTCGAGCTTGGAGCCGTCCGTGAATGTCACGCCGTCCTTCAGGGTTAGCGTCAGGACGGTGTTGTCAGCGTTGTAGCTGAACTCCTTGGCCAGGCCGGGGCCTGCGGAGCCGTCCGGCTGGAGCGTCATCAGGCTGTCGTAGAGGCCTTCGAAGAACTGGCGCTGCGCTGCCGAGACGCGCAGCGGGTCAAAGCCGAAGGAGGCCGAGTCGCTGTCGATGGCCAGGGTCAGGCTGCTGGTATCAGCCTTGGCGGCTGCTTGGCCGGACCCGCCGCCGCAGGCGGCCAGGGAACCCATCAGCAGGGCACCGGCCAGAACGGCGGAGCTCGCACGGGCGGTGGAGTTCGGAAGTTTCATGTAGTGCGCCTTTGCATTCTGATGTGACGACGGAGGAACGGTTGTGGGGCTGGCTGCTCGCCGGCTCCCTTCAAGAATCAGCCGGGGCCACAGGCACCAAACATGACAATGTCATTGATTGAAAAGGTATTGTGGCGGCGGTCACGCCGGGCGACAGGATGGATGGAAGGCAGCGAAGCCTGGGACGCCTACGCGCGTCCATGACGAAAGGAACCCCATGACCAACCCGTTCCCCCGCGACTTCCTTTGGGGCGTGGCCACTGCAGGCCACCAGGTGGAAGGCAACAACGTCAACAGCGATACCTGGTTCCTGGAGCAGCTGCCAGGGACGATCTTCGCCGAGCCGTCCGGGGATGCCGTGGACCACTACCATCGGTACCGGGAGGACATCGCTCTGATCGCCGGCCTGGGCTTCACCAGCTACCGCTTCTCGATTGAATGGGCGCGGATTGAGCCGGAGGAAGGCCACTTCTCGGTGGCTGAGCTGGACCACTACAAGCGGGTGCTGGAGGCATGCCACGAGCACGGGCTGACCCCGGTGGTCACCTTCCACCACTTCACCTCACCGCGCTGGCTGCTTCAGGCCGGTGGGTGGGAGGGCCAGGAGACGCCGGACCTCTTCGCCCGCTACTGCGACCGGGTCATGGCCCACCTGGGTAACTTGATCGGCGTCGCCTGCACCCTGAACGAGCCCAACCTTCCATGGCTGCTCGAATCCTTTGGCATTGGCGGGGAAGCACCGGAGAACCGCGGCTCAGTGCCCATGTGGGCTGCCGCCGCGGAGCGCCTTGGCGTCGACGCCAGCACTGTTGCCCCGTTCCAGTTCTGTTCAACCGAGGCGGGATTCGACGTAAAGCTGGCGGCCCACCGGGCGGCCACAGCAGCCATCAAGGCCCACCGCCCGGACCTCCCGGTGGGCTGGACGCTGGCCAATTCGGACATCCAGGCCATCGCCGGCGGTGAGGAAATCGCGGACCGGGTGCGCCGGGACGTCAACGAACGCTTCCTGGAAGCTTCCCGTGGCGATGACTTCGTGGGCATCCAGACCTACGGGCGCACCGTGTACGGCCCGGACGGCCATGCACCGGCGCCGGAGGGCGTACCCACCAACCAGATGGGTGAGGAGATCTACCCCCAGGCCCTGGAAGCGACCATCCGCGAGGCGCACCGGATCGCCGGCATCCCCGTGATGGTCACCGAAAACGGCCTTGCCACGGAGGATGACACCCAGCGGGTGGCCTACCTGAAGGCAGCGGTCGACGGCGTTGCCTCCTGCCTTGCCGACGGCATCGACGTGCGGGGGTACATGGCCTGGACGGCGTTCGACAACTTCGAGTGGATCTTTGGCTACCGGCCCAAGTTCGGCCTGATCGCCGTAGACCGTTCCACCCAGGAGCGGACCCCGAAGGAAAGCGCCCGGTGGCTGGGCAGCCTTGCCCGGCAGCATGCCCTGGCGGAGGCGCCACAGCCCGCCTAAACGCCTTTGAATGGCCCGGCCTTCACTGGAAGTCCGGGCCATTCCGGAGGCCGGGGCGGCATTCGCTAGGCTGGGACGCGCCGTAACCGTTCGCGGCACCAGAAGATTCGGGGGGATCTGTGCCGCGTTTGCTCCAATGGAGTTTGGCCCACTGGGGCAGGGCGTACTTTGCCCTGCAGGCGGTGGCGGGCTGTCTCTGGTGGATCACGGTTTTCGTCTCGCCGGAGGTCCGGCGGGCCACCCTCGGCGACCTCGACCCCCTCCTCGTCGCCGCCTTCGACATCCCCCTGTTCGTTGTTGCCTCAGCAGCTGCCGCCGGTGCAAAGACCGCCGCCCGGACTGCCGCCGTCGTCAGCGCCGCGTGGACCGCCGTCGTCACCGTCGCCTTGGCCGCCTATGCCACCGCCACCGCTGAGGCGGGCTTGGGTGTCCTGGCCATGGGGGCTGCCACCGCAGGTTCGGCCGCTGCGCTCTGCCTTGTCCTGCTGGGACGCATTCCCACGGAGTGGATTGTCCGCGGCCCCTTCGCTTTCCGCGCGGCCCGCAGCCGCCGGAGCCCGGGGCTCCACGTGGCTGGAACCTTTGTGCAGATCGTCGTGTTCTGGGGTTTCTTCCTGGGGCTCGATCCGCCCTGCCTGGCGTTCCTTGAACAGCGCTGGGGCCTGGCCCTGGCCTTTCCGCCGTGGGCAGTTCCGGCAGGTATCGCGGTCCTGGTCCTGGCGAGCGCTTTGGGGATCTGGTCGGCAGCCGTGATGTCCACCCTGGGAGACGGAACGCCGTTGCCGTCGGTGATGCCCAACCGCCTGGTTGTCGCCGGGCCTTACCGCTGGATCCGCAACCCGATGGCCGTGGCGGGCATAGTGCAGGGAGCCGCGGTGGGCCTCCTGCTGCAGTCGTGGCTCGTGGTGGGCTATGCCGTCCTGGGGTCCCTGGTGTGGAACTATGCCGTCCGGCCCTTGGAAGAAGCAGACCTTGCGGTGCGGTTCGGTGACGAGTTCCAGCAGTACCGTGCGGCGGTGCGCTGCTGGATCCCCGCGACCCGCGGCCCCTACCGCATGCCCTAGTCGGAGCCCGGTTCGCGGATGACCAGTACCGGGCAGTGTGCGTGGTGGATGGTCTGATGGGATACGGAGCCCAGCAGCATTCCGGTGAATCCACCGTGGCCGCGTGAACCGACTGCCACCAGGTCGGCATCCCGGGAAGCATCGATAATCGCCGATGCCGGGTTGCCCTCCACGATGCGCCCCGTAATGGTTACACCTTGGTCCTTGACGCGTTCGAGCTCTGCTTCAAGGATGGCCTGGGCGTCCTTCTGGAAGATGTCATAGTCCCAGGCCGTGCCAAGGGCATCGCTGACGTAGGGGAAACTCCAGGCGGTCAAGGCCTGCACCTCCCCCTTGCGCAGCCTGGACTCCTCAATGGCCCAGTCCATCGCGGCCTTGGACTGATCGGAACCGTCCACGCCCACCACGATCCTGAAGCTTCCGTTACCGGCCACGGGTCTCCTTCTCCTGTTGTGAAGTTTCCGGCGGGACTAGCCCTGGCCCGTTGATGTTCCCTGCGCCGGCACGGCCACTGTCGAATGCTCCGCCTTGGCGGCCTGGTGCGGGTTGCCCGCTTCCTTTGCGCAGTGGAGGCAGCAGTAGATGCCTGCTTCGCTTTCAACGGGGTGGCCCAGGATCCGGCAGCCACAGTGCTCGCAGGCCGGGGCCATCATGTGGATGGCGCATTCGAAGCTGTCGAATGTGCCGGTCTGGTTCCCCATACTGACGGTGAACATGCGGCCCTCGCTGCTGCCGCAGACATCACATGCGCCCATGGTCCTTGCCTCCTGTTGTGCTCGCCTGCTCCGGACACTCCAGTTGACCGCCTGCAGGAGTTACATGCCTAGGGGCAAAAGTCCCCCGGAAACCTGATGGACCCGGGGGCAGCTAGATGTGCCTGAGGTAGCGTTCGGGCGAGTCCATGAACCTCCGCCAGTTGGCCACAAGCTCCAGTTCCTCCCAGGACCGGGACCGCAGTCCCCACGGCCCCACTTCGAGGATGGTGGCACCGGGAAGAGCGGCAAGCAGCGGGGAATGGGTGGACATCACCACTTGGGATTTGCCGCCGGCCAGCAATTCCTTCAGGACGGACAGGAGGCTCAGGCACCCCGAAAAGGACAGCGCCGATTCGGGTTCGTCCAGGACCCACAAGCCGGGGCCGTTGAACCGGTCAGCCGCCAACTGCAGGAAGGACTCGCCGTGGGACATGTCATGGAACGGGATGTCCGGGATGGAGGTGCTGGGGTTCTGCTCCAGGTACGTGTAGAACCCATGCATGGTCTCCGCCCGGAGGAAGTAGCCGCGGCGGGTGGTGCCGGCGTTCCGGACAAGCTGGAGATGGTCGGCGAGGATGGATTCGGTGCGCCGGGTGGCATGCCGGGCGCCGGTAGACCCGCCCTCAGCAGACAGTCCATAGGCGAGCGCAAGGGCCTCCACCAGCGTTGATTTTCCCGACCCGTTCTCCCCCACCAGGATAGTGGCAGGGCCAAGATCGAGCCCTTGGTCAAGGACCTGGGACACCGGAGGCAGCACAGCCGGCCAGAGTGCCCGGTCAAGAACGTTCGCAGGATCCTCTGCCAGCCGCCTGATGGGGTAAGTGCGCAGAGGCATGGCCCCATTCTCGCAGCAAAAAGATTTTGTCTATTCTTTCCCATCCACCTGGCGGCCCGTTCCGAACACCACGTGTACGAGTGCAACCAAGGCTAGGACGGGACGATGGATGCCGTTGACCAGCAGGCCCTGACCGGCGCTGTCATCAAGGAGCACCGGCTGGATCTGGCACAGCTGTGGCTGGAGTTCGTTGGGCTGGGCGGCGACGCCTCGGAACAACTCATCCGGGACTACTGCGCGGGCGAGGCCACTCTTTCAGCAAAGGAACGTGATGCATTGGCCCAGGCTGTCAATGAACATTGCGCAGCGGAAGGCCTGCCGCTCCGGGCTCCCCTCAGCACCTCTGCCCTTTTCCTCCGGCAGCCGGAACGGCATGACCCGGAGCGGAAGGACCCGGAGCGGAGGGATCCCTACTCATCGAAGTAGGTGAAGGTTTCCGCTGCGCCGGCAACTGATGCGACAACTGCCGCCGCAACGTCCCGGAGTTTAATGTTCCGGGTGCTGGATGCATCCCGCAGCAGCTTGAAGGCGGCAGCCTGGCTGCAGCGGTTCTGCGCCATGATGGCCCCGGTGGCCAGGTCAATCACGGTGCGCGTCTGCATCGCCGCGTTCATGCCGTCCTTGGTCTCTTCCAGCTTCAGCATCCGCAGGGCAAGTGTAAGGCCCTTTGAAGCCTGCCGGACGAACGCCTCCGCGGCGTTGATACCGTTGCTGCCGAAGGCGAGAGGATGCGAACAGTAGAACGTGAGCACGCCCTGCGAGTCCCCCTCCAGCGATGCGGGGATGCTCAGCACCGAGCGGAAACCCCGGCCCTGGACAGCGTGCACGTATTCCGGCCAGCGATCTTCCCGCCGCAGGTCCGCAACCAGCACCGTCTTTGCTGTCCGCATGGCCGTGATGCCCGGACCATCGCCCAGCTTGGACTCCAGCCCGGAAATGACGTGAGCGCTGGAATTGCTGCCAGCCCTCGCCGCGGGCTTTTTGGGCCGCAGCACCACAATGTCACAGGCGCATTCGTGCCCCTGCCCGCCGAGCCGGGCCGCCGCGTAGGCCGCCAAATCCTGGAGAAATGCCTCAACCTCGGGGTTCTGCAGGAATGACTCCTGGATATGCAGTGCAACGTCTGCAAAATCCTGGTCTTCAGGGACGCCGGCGTTGAGCACGCGTCTTACCTCCCGGACATTAGTTAAAAGCCACACCTTTGTGGCCGCTCACTGCCGAACGGTGATGCCAGCCTACCTGCGCGCGTGTCGTAACCTGTCAACCATGACGTGCCTCTCCACCCCGGGCGGATCCGTCCGCGGCAGCTCCCTGGAGACTGACGGGACCACCATCCAGCGGTTCCTTGGCATCCCGTACGCCGGACCGACGTCGGGACTCAACCGTTTCCGGCCGTCTGTCCCGGCGTTGCCCTGGACGGGCGTCCTCGACTGCACTGCACCCGGACCCGCAGCACCCCAGAACCCGGAAAACCCCGCGCCGCCGGGCGCCAAGCCGCGCATCTGGAGCGAGGATGCCTGCCTGAACCTGAACATCTGGAGCCCGGCTTCGGATGGCCCGGCCAGGCCGGTGATGGTATGGATCCATGGCGGCGCCTACCTTTCGGGTGCCAACAGTGACGGCATGTACGACGGCGCCAGGCTCGCCGCAGCGGCGGGCGCGGTGCTGGTGTCCATCAATTACCGCCTGGGCGCCCTGGGCTTCCTGCACCTGGCTGACCTGCTGGGTCCCGGGTACGGCGACTCGTCAAACCTTGCCCTGCTGGACCAGCTTGAGGCCCTCCGCTGGGTCCGGCGCAACATCGGCGCCTTCGGCGGGGACCCGGACAACGTGACTGTCTTCGGGGAGTCCGCAGGCGCTGCAGCGATCGGCACCCTGCTGGGCATGCCGGCGTCGGAAGGGCTCTTCCACCGGGCCATCATGCAAAGCGGCACCGCGGAACGGTACCGCCGGCCGGAGGACTCGGCGCGAATCACCGCGCTGTTCCTGGAGCTGTGCGGTCTGGAGGAATCCTCTGCAAACCACCTGCTGACCCTTCCGGTGGAACGGCTGCTTGAGGCCCAGGCCGCCCTGGAACGGCGGGTAGCCGCGGAATCCTTCGCGGTTCCGCTGCCGTTCCAGCCCACGGTGGGGACACCGTCCCTGCCGGTGCCGCCGCTGGACAGCGTCCGCAGCGGGGTTAATGCCTGCGTTGACCTGCTGATCGGAACCAACCTGAATGAGGGCTCGTTCGCGGTGGAAATGCGTCCGCCAACACCCGGTGATCCGGACTATCCGGACCGCGCCGCGGCGGTACTGACAGGGGCCGGGATCCCGGCAGCACAGGCACCGGGCTACACGGAGGCACTCGCCCACGTCCTGTCCCGGGAGCCCACCGGCAAGGAACTCCTGGAGGCCGCCATCGCCGATTCCGTGTACCGCCAGCCCAGCAACCGGCTGCTGGCGGCCCGCCAGGCGGCTGCCGGCGGAAGAAACTTCGCCTACCTGTTCACCTGGCGCAGCCCGGCCATGGGCGGGAAACTCGGAGCCTGCCATGCCCTGGACATCCCCTTCGTCTTCCGGCACCTGGCCGCACCGGAAGCGGCATTCCTCACGCGGGGCAAGGCGCCCCAGTCGCTCAGCGATGCCACGAGCGGGGCGTGGGCAGCCTTCGCCCACACGGGAACACCTGGCACGGCGACCCTTGCATGGCCAGAGTACGGAGCGCAGCACCAAACCATGGTGCTCGACGACGGCCCCCGGGTGGAAGCCGACCCCCGGCGTGAGATCAGGGAGTTTTTCGAAGCCGTCAGGCCGCTGCCAGCGCGTTGAGGGTATCGCGGATCCCGTTAAGCGCAGGGTCACGCAGGGAATTGAAGGCAGGTTTCAGGAGCGGCTGGATGATCCTGGCGGGTCCTTTGATGCTGAACTCCGCCGTGTACTTCACCACCGAACCGGTCCCGTTGAGGCTGACGTCGATGGAATCGTAGGAGGTGACGGTTTTGTTCTCGCCCCGCAGCTTGATGTGGTTGTCCGTCAGCTCGATCACCTCATAGACCAGGGTCTGCCGCTTCCCCCGGAATTCGGACTCGGCATGGTACTTGTGCCCTACAGCCACCGGCCCCGGGGTGGTTTTGTCCATGACGGGGGTGTTGGGGTCCCACTTGGGGGTGTTCTCGAACTGGCTCATGAAGGCAAAAGCCTTCTCGGCGGACAGGTTGGTCTCCACGCTTCCAGCGACTGTGATCATCACCCCAGTCTAGGAGTACCCCGGCGCCGGGCGGCAGCTATTTGCAGCGCGGTTTTCGCGCCAGCGGGGCTCAAGCTATCCTCCTAAACCGGCTGGCAACCCTCGAAGTCCGTGAGGACCTTCACCTTGCCGGCAGAGGCCGACGACGGATCGAACGTGTAGCCGATCCATTCCTTGGCCAGGCGCCGGGCGAGTTCGATGCCCACCACGCGCTGGCCCATGGTGAGCACCTGGCAGTCATTGGACAGGATGGAACGCTCCACGGAGAAGGAGTCGTGCGCGGCGGTGGCGCGAATGCCTTCCACCTTGTTCGCGGCGATCGCCACGCCGATTCCGGTGCCGCAGAAGAGAATGGCGCGGTCGGCGGCGCCGTCCCGGATCATCTCCCCGGCCGTGATGCCGACGTACGGGTAGGGCCTGGTGAAGTCGTCCGGGGCGTCATTTCGGTTGACCCCAATGTCGATGACCTCGCTGACGCGCGGATCCTGCTGCAGGTCTGCCAGGATCTTGTCCTTGTAGTCGACGCCGGCTTCATCTGCGCCGACAATGAGCCGCAGCCCCATCGTTTGTCCTTCCGTCGCCATTACTTTGCTCCCGCCGGCGCAACGGCGGCTGTGCTGGTGGTGGTGAAGTGCGGCCCCATCACGGCGAAGACCATCGCCAGGGAGGTGGCACCGGGGTCCGCCGTGCCCAGGCTCCTTTCGGCAAGCGGGCGGGCCCGGCCCTTGAGGGGAAGGAGGTCCGCGGTGGCTTCCGCCGCGGCGGCCGCCTCACGTGCGGCCTCCTGCCATGCCCGGTCCGGGTCCACGCCGTAACCCACAGCGCGGCTGAAGGCGGTGGCAAAGGGCAGCAGGGCGTCCACCATGGTCTTATCGCCAATTTCGGCCTTGCCGAGCTGGACGATCCGGTCGGCGAACGCTGTCACTGCTGCCGCCAGTGCACTGGGTGCGGGGGCCGAGGAGTTTCCCAGCGTCTCGCCAAAGGCACGCAGTCCTGCTCCCCAGAGGACGCCGGAGGTTCCACCGGCTTTGTCCGCCCAGGCGTCACCCGCGGCAGCGAGCACGTCACCGGCGCCGGCGCCTCTCCCCAACGCGTCCGCCGCTGCTGCAGCGGCGGCGTCAACGCCGCGCACCATGCCACGGCCGTGGTCGCCGTCGCCGGCAATGGCGTCCATCCGCCCAAGCCGTTCCTCGGCGTCGTGCAGTGATGTGCGGGCGGCTTCGATTGCCTCAAGGCAGGCGGCAGCGTACCCGCGGGAGGCGTCGGTGGCGATGAACGCCGTAGCGGCGGCATCGCCGTCGGGCGCTTCCTCGGCGCCCAGGGCGCCGCCTTCCCTGGCTGCGTTGCCGCGGCGGTAGGCGGGAGTTTCCGCCGGCGCCGTCCACAGCGGTTCCAGTTCCTCATCAAGCCAGGTAACGGTCAGCGAGACGCCGGCCATGTCCAGGCTGGTGACCAGCTCGCCCACCTCCGGCATGACCAGCGTGTAGCCGGAGGCGCGCAGCAGCGGCGCCACGGTGCCCCAGAGCACGAACAGTTCCTCATGCTTGGTGGAGCCGAGCCCATTGAGGATGGCGGCGATCCGCTTGCCGGCGTTGGGCGGCGTTTCGGCGAGCACCCGGGCCACCAGTTCCTGGCCCAGGTCCCTGGCCGACGGCAGGTAGGTGTCGTGCAGGCCGGGCTCGCCGTGGATGCCGAGGCCCAGCCCCATCTGTCCGTCGGGAAGGGTGAACAGCGGCGAGTCGGCGCCGGGGAACGTGCAGCCGGCGAACGCGCTGCCGATGGTGCGGGTCAGGTCATTGGCCTTGCGGCCCAGGCGGACCACCTCGGCCAGATCCGCGCCGTTCTCGGCAGCCGCGCCCATCACCTTGAAGACGGTGAAGTCACCGGCGATCCCACGGCGCTTTTCGGATTCCGACGGCGGGGCGCTGGCGATGTCGTCCGTCACCAGGACGTTCTCCACGGCGATGCCCTCGGCGGCCAGCCGCTCGCTGGCCATACCGAAGTTCATCACGTCGCCCGCGTAGTTGCCGTAGGTGAAGATCACGCCGGCGCCGGATTCGGCCGCCTTGGCCACCGAATACGCCTGCTGCGCGGACGGCGAGGTGAAGATGTTGCCCACCACCGCACCGTCGGCGAAGCCGCTTCCAATCAATCCGGCGAAGGCCGGGTAGTGGCCGGAGCCGCCGCCGGCCAGGACGGCCACCTTGGGCTGTGCCGGCCGATAGCGGCGGACGGCGCCGCCGGGAACCTGCCGGACCAGGTCCGAGTGGACGTCGCAGAAACCGGCGAGGGCTTCCTCGGCGAACTCTGAGGGGTCGTTGAAGATTTTGGTCATGGTGGTTCTCCGGCGTCCGGGTGCTGTCAGTGCTGGGTGTTGTCAGTGGCTGCTAGTGGATGTGGCTGCCGCCGTTGATGTCGATGGTGGTGCCGGTGAGGTAGGCGGAGTCCTCGGAGGACAGGAAAGCGATCACGGAGGCCACTTCCTCCGTGGTGGCGTTGCGGCCCAGCGGGATGCCGGCGTTGATGGCGGCCTCCTGCTCTTCGGTGCTGCCCACGCGGATGTTGGTGTCCACGGCACCCGGGGTGATGGCGTTGACCGTGACGCCGGTGGTGCCGAGCTCGCGCGCAAGGGCCTTGGTGAAGCCCAGGATGGCTGCCTTGGCGGCGGAGTAGGGGACCTTGCCGAACACGCCGCCGCCGCGCTGGGCGGACACGGAGGACATGTTCACAATGCGGCCCCAGCCGTTCTCGATCATGTCCGGCAGGAAGGCCTTGGTCACCAGGTAGGTGCCGGTGGCGTTGACGTCCATCACCTTGTGCCACAGCTCAAGGGTGGTTTCCAGGAACGGAACCGGGGAGGTGATGCCGGCGATGTTGGCAAGGGCGCCCACGGGCGGGAGGTTGCCCGCGGCCACCTCGGCGGCGACGGCGGCTTGGGCGGCGGCCACGGACGCTTCGTTGGCGACGTCGATCTCGTGGCCGAAGGCGGGAACGTTGAATTCGTTGCCGATTTCAGCTGCAACCTTGGCGGACTTCTCGCCGTCGAGGTCCAGGATGACGATGCCCCAGCCGTCACGGGCGTAGCGGCGGGCGGTGGTGATGCCGATGCCGCGGTCCGAGGTTGCTCCGGTGAGGACTGCGGTGCGCTGGATGGTGGTCATGATGGTGCTCCTTGAATTGTTTGGGTGGATCGATTGCTCCGTATGTGCCGTTATGAGGGGCCATAACGGCGTTTACGGAGCAATCGATGGTTCAAATGAGGTCGGTGATGAAGCTTGCCGCCTTGGCGGCAGCGGCCGGGCGTTCGTCGTGGGTGACGTCCCGGGTTTCCAGTTCGAGCGAGAAGTGGCCGGTGTAGCCGTCGGCGGCGAGCCGCTTGAGCCCACCGGCAAAGTCGGCGCTGCCGTTGCCGATGCTGAGGTTGATGTTTCCCGGCACGGCGTCGCGCAGGTGGACGTGGCTGATGCGGCCGCGGTGCCGGTCCAGGTAGTCGTGGACGTTTTCGCCGGCCGCGGTGATGTGGCTGAAGTCCATGACGATTCCGACGCCGGAACCGGCCAGGCGGTCGGCCAGGAGTCCCGCGCGCTCCAGGTTCCAGCAGAACCGCAGGAAGTGCAGGGATTCGGTCCAGAGTTCGACGCCGGACTCGGCCGCCCGCCGGCCGGCTCCAATGAGCTGGGCGGCAATGAGGTCCAGGTCTTCCCCGACGCTCCGGACCGGGGTGTGATCCAGGGCACCGCACGGAAGGACGAGCGCCTTGGCGCCGCAGTTGGCGGTGAGGGTAAGCAGGGCGTCCAGGTGACGTTGCCTGGCGGCTTCGCCCTCGGCGTCGAGCACAGCGTTGAGGTCGCCGATGTCGCCGTTCACGGACCGGACCCGGAGGCCCGAGGCGAGAACTTCCGCGGATACGGCGTCCACAGCTGCCTCAGTGAGTTCGTACGGAACGTGATCGCAGACGCCGGGAAGCGCGCCCAGGTCGATCTCCTCGAAGCCCAGCCCCTTCATGGTGCGCAGGGCGTTGCCCAGGTCCTGGTGCCGGAAGCTGATGGATGAGCACCCAAGTCTGGAGTGGAACATCATTGATCCTTTGGTTCGTGCCGGGCGGTAGTGATGGGAACCACACTACGGACGTTAACTGTCAACAGTCAACTCTAAAAGTCGACTGTTGACAGTAGAAATGATCTGGGTCACACTGGATTCCATCAATTGTTAACAGTCGACAGCGGCGGACCTCCTTCGGCCGCTTTTCGAAAGGGAACCACCATGAGCAAAGATGCTCTGACCATGCGCGGCCCGGTCCACGGCACCAAGGACGCCCGGCGAGTTGCCATCGGATCCGGCGTGGGGGCCGTGATTGAGACGTATGACTTCATCGGCTTCGGCACCGCTGCCGCACTGTACTTCGGCACCGCATTCTTCCCCGGGAGCGATCCCGTTACCGGCACCCTCGCCTCCTTCGCCACCCTCGGCGTCGGCTTCGCCGCCCGTCCCCTGGGCGGAATCATCGGCGGCCACCTCGGTGACAAAGTGGGCCGCAAGCCCGTCCTGGTCGCCTCCCTGATCCTGATGGGCCTGGCCACCTTCGCCATCGGCCTGCTCCCCACCTACGCCGCGGTGGGACTGCTGGCCCCCGCACTGCTGGTCTTCGTCCGCATCGTCCAGGGCCTGGCCTTCGGCGCTGAATGGGGCGGTGCCATCCTGATGAGCTACGAGCACGCCCCCTGGAAATCCAAGGGCAAGTACACCGGAATCGTCCAGGCCGGCTTCCCCGTGGGCCTGCTGCTGGCCAACCTGACCTTCCTGGCGAGCACCAGCCTCGGAGGTGAACTGGCGTGGCGCATCCCGTTCCTGGCCAGCATCCTGCTGGTCATCGTAGGCCTCATCATCCGCTCCAAGGTCCCGGAGTCCCCCGTCTTCGATGAGGTCAAGGACAGCGGCACCATCGTCAAGGCCCCCATCGTCGAGGTCATCAAGACGGACTGGCGCAACATCGTCAAGGGCATCGGCCTCCGCATCGCCGAAACCGCAGGCTACGCCGTCTCCATCACCTACATGATCTCCTACCTCAACAGCCAGCACCTGGCGGACAAGACCCAGACCCTCGTCGCCCTCTGCATCGCATCGGCCATCGGCATCTTCGCCACCCAGGCCTGGGCCGCACTGACGGACCGCATCGGCCGCCGCCCTCTTTATGTCTGGTCCACTGCCTTTGCCGCCCTGTTCGCCATCCCGATGTTCCTGCTGGTCAACACCGGCCTGTTCATCGCCATCATCCTCACCATCGTGATCTCCTACGCGGTCTGCCAGAACTCCCTGGCCGGCGCCCAGGGTGCATGGTTCCCCGAGCTCTTCCAGGCCAAGACCCGCGCCTCCGGCGCCAGCCTGGCGTACCAGATCTCCGCCATGGTGTCCGGCTTCACGCCGTTCATCACCACCCTGCTGTTCGTCAGCTTCGGCTGGATGGGCCCGGCGCTGCTCTTCGGCGCCTACGCCCTGATCGGGCTCTGGGCCGCCATCGCCACCCGGGAAACCTGGGGCAAGCGGGAGCGCGAGCTGGCCGATGAAGCCACCAAAAGCACCCCCAACACCGTCAACGCCTGAATGACCAGCACGTACCAAACGAACACGGAGCCAGTAATGCCTACAGATACCGTCCAGGACGCCGCCCCGCAGGGAGGACTACTGCAGACTGCGGTGACCCCGGACCGGGTGGACAAGATCAGCGCCGCCGCGTACCGGATCCGGCACCACGCCCTGAACATGGGCGAGGTCCAGGGGCAGGGATACGTGGGCCAGGCGCTGGGTGCCGCGGACATGCTTGCCACCGTCTACGGGGACCAGCTGACCTTCCGCGCCGAGGACCCGCATTGGGAGGGCCGCGACCGGTTCCTCCTCTCCACCGGCCACTACGCGATCGGCCACTACGCGGCCTTGGCCGAGGCCGGCATCGTCCCCGTCGAGGAGCTGGGAACATACGGCTCCGACGATTCGCGGCTGCCGATGTCCGGCATGTCCACCTACACGCCCGGCATGGAAATCTCCGGCGGTTCGCTGGGGCACGGCCTGACCATCGCCGTCGGCATGGCCCTGGGCCTGCGCTACCAGGGCTCAAGTGCCCGGGTATTCAACTTCCTCTCCGACGGTGAGCTGGACGAGGGCTCCACCTGGGAGGCCGCCATGGGCGCGCACCACCACCAGCTGGGCAACCTCACAGCCATGGTGGACATCAATGCCCTGCAGGCGGACGGCAAGACGGACACCGTGCTGCGCACCGAGCCGGTCACCGAAAAGTGGGAATCGTTCGGCTGGTACACCCAGCGCGTGGACGGGAACGACGTCGCCGCGCTGCTCGCGGCGTTCGACAACGCAGCCGCCCAGGCCGCCGCCGTCGGGCGTCCTTCCGTGATCCTGTGCGACACCAAGGTGGGCCGCGGCGTCCCGCTGCTGGAGGACCGCGAAAAGGCGCACTTCATGCGCATCGAAGAAGACGAATGGCAGGTCTGCCGCGAGCAGCTTACCGCCGGCTATGAAGGAAAGGCTTCAGCATGAGCACCGCCACCGAGGCTCCCGACACCACAACAGCGGCCAAGCCGAAGCTGAAGACCTCGGCGATGATCGCATCGTTCGCCGACCCCGGCCAGAAGACCTCCAACGCGCCGTTCGGGCACGCGCTGGTCAAAGCCGCGCAGGAGAACGACAAGATCGTGGGACTGACCGCGGACCTGGGCAAGTACACCGACATGCACATCTTCGCGCAGGCCTTCCCGGAACGGTTCTTCCAGATGGGCATGGCCGAGCAGCTGCTCTTCGGCGCCGCCGCCGGCCTGGCCGAGTCCGGCCTGGTGCCCTTCGCCTCCACCTATTCGGTGTTCGCAGCGCGCCGCGCCTACGATTTCCTCTGCCTGGACGCTGCCGAACCGAACCTGAACGTCAACATCGTGGGCGGCCTGCCCGGGCTCACCACCGGATACGGCCCCAGCCACCAGGCCACGGAGGACATGGCCATCTTCCGCGGCATGCCCAACCTGACCATCGTTGACCCCTGCGACTCGATTGACATCGAGCAGGCGGTGCCGCAGCTGGCCGCTTCCGAGGGCCCCACGTACCTGCGCCTGCTGCGCGGCAACGTGCCCACCGTCCTGGACGAGTACGGCTACACGTTCGAGCTCGGCAAGGCCAAGGTCCTGCGCGGCGGCAACGACGTGGTGTTCATCTCCTCCGGGCTGATGACCATGCGGGCCCTGCAGGCAGCCAAGGCACTGGAGGCACACAACGTGGACGTCGCCGTCGTGCACACCCCCACCATCAAGCCGTTCGACGCCGAAACCGTCCTCAAGGAGCTCAACACGGACCGCCTGGCCGTCACCCTGGAAAACCACTCCGTGGTGGGCGGCCTGTTCGAAACCGTCGCGTCCGCCGTCGTCACCGCGGGCCTGGGCAAGCGCGTGGTGCCCGTGGCACTGCCGGACCAGTTCCTGGACGCCGGTGCACTGCCCACCCTGCACGACCGCTACGGCCTGGCCGTGGACCGCATCGTGGCCAAGGTCCTCGCCGAACTCGGCTAGGAAAACCAGACATGCAGAAAGCACGGCACCGGTCCCGGCCAGTGCCGTGCTTTCTGCCGTACCATCGAAATTACTCCCGACTGTAAACAGTCGACTTATGACATTGAGGACAGAAGCCATGGCCGGACTGACCGCCCCGCTGCTGGGACTGGAAAAGAAAAGCCTGCGCGAGCAGGCGCTCTCGGCGCTCAGGACCGCCATCACCAGCGGGGAACTGGAACCCGGCCGGCACCTGGTGGAGACCGAGCTGTCCGAGATGCTGCAGATCAGCCGCGGAACGCTGCGCGAGGCGCTGCGCCAGCTGGAGCAGGAAGGCCTGCTGTCCGCCGGGCCGCGCGGCCGCCTCTCAGTTCGGCACCTGGACGAGAAGGAAATCCGGGACATTTACGCCGTCCGGGCCGCCCTGGAATCGCTGGCAGCCCGGACCCTGTGCGAGCTGCCGGACCGGCAGCAGGTCACCGAGTCCCTGCACAGGGCCATCGACGCCATGACGGAGGCCACGAACGGAAGCCTGGAGGAGCGGATCGAATCCGACCTCGAATTCCACCGCACCCTCTGCCGCCTCACCGGCAACGAGACCCTCCTCCATTCCTGGGAATCGCTGGAAGGCTCCATCCGGATGTCCATCATGTTCGCGGGCCTGGAAAAGGGCGTCAGCAACATGAGCGTGGACCGGCACAAGGACATCGTGGCCGCGATCGACACAGCCGACGCCGCACTGGCGCGGAAGACCATCCTGGAACACATGGACAGCGCAGCCGCCAACCTGGTGGCGTAAGTCCTTCCGGGTCCCGTTCGGGAATCTCAACGCCCTTCCGCCCGTTAACTTACTGCGCGGTAAATAACCGCGGCGTTAACGAGGGATGGTATGACCGCAAAGTTTGTGTCAGTTGAGGACGACGCCGGGAAGGTCACCCGGTATGCCCGCCACGACAACGGCGGCGGGCTCATCGCCCCCGGAGCCAGCGTGGCGGACAGCGCCAGGATCGGCCCCATGACCTACGTGGAGCACGGCGCGCAGGTGGGTTCAGGCTGCCGGATAGGTCACGGCAGCTGGATCGACCGGGGCGCCGTCATCGGTGACCGGACGGTGATTGGCGACGGCGTGCGCATTGGCCGGGGTACGGTCATCGGCAACCGCGTGCACATAGGCAGCCACTCGCGGATTGGCTCAAGCGTCCTGATTGAGCACGGCGTCCACCTGGAAACGGACAGCACGGTGCCTGACGGCAGCGAGGTCCTTGCCGGGATGCACTCCCGCCTGGCACCGGCAAGGCACCGCCCGCACCGCAAAACCAGGGGCGGGATGGCCGCCTAGGCCCCGGCTGAAACTCCGGCGGGTCCTGGGGCGGCTTTGGAAGTGCTTCCGCGCACCACCAGTTCCGCCCGATAAATGACGGGCTCCCAGGCCTCGCCGGGGTTGCCAATGGCGCTGACCAGCAGCTTTCCGGCCGCAGCCGCGATGTCCGCCACGGGATGGGCCACGGTGGTGAGTCCCAGGCCGTTTGCCGCCTGGATGGGGTGGTTGTCGAAGCCCACCACCGCCACGTCACCCGGCACCTGCCGCCCGCTTCCGCGAAGAGTGTCCACCACGCCGAGCGCCATGAGGTCTGATGCGGCGAATATCCCGTCCACGTCAGGCGACGTGGCCAGCAGTTGGGCCGCAGCATCGGCACCTCCCGGCGTCGTGAAGTCCCCGTGGATGACCGGTCCGGGCTCAAGGCCGGCTTCCCTGAGTCCCTGCAGCCATCCTTCCAGGCGGTCGACGGCGGCCGTCATGTCGGTGGGGCCGGCGACAGTTGCGGGCCGGGTGCAGCCGATGCCCGCCAGGTGCCGTGCCGCCAGCCGTCCGCCCTCGAAATTGTTCAGGTCCACGTAGGGAATCCCCGATGCCGTGTTCCACGGCCTGCCGATGAAGACGGTCGGCAGCCCGGTGGCACCCAGGGTCTCCACCCAGTCGTCAGCGCGGTGGTGGGACACCACGATCGCACCGTCGACATGGCCACCGCGCAGGTAGCGGATGGTCCGTGCCGAGTCGTCCCCTGCCCGGGACATCAGCAGCACCAACTGGAGGTCGGTATCGCGGAGTGCATCATTGACTCCCGTGATCACTGCGGCGAAATACGGGTCCATCATGACCCGGGCGTCAGGCTCAGGGATCACCAGCGCCACCGAACCCGTGCGCCGGGTGACCAAACTTCGTGCAGCACGGTTGGGCGTGTAGCCCAATTCCGCGATCGCGGCGTCCACGGCAGCCTGGGCCTGCGGGCTCACCTTGGACCCGCCGTTGATGGCACGGGATGCGGTGGAGCGTGACACCCCGGCGGCCGATGCGAGGTCCTCCAGCGTGGGACTGGGCCGTCCTGCCCCTGACGGGGCCGGACGGCTGGAGTTTGCGTTCATTACACCGACAATACGACACGCCCCTCGACGTGGGAGCGCTCCCGCGAACTCTTGCCGGTGCCTGAACGCGATGTTACGCTTCCCGACGGGAGCGCTCCCACCACTCGACCCGGCTGCCCGTGCAGCTGTCACGGTCGTCCAGCCCCACCACTGACAGGACCAGCAATGCCGCTAGCCCCACGCCCTGATACGCCCCGATCCGTCCCCGCACAGCGGCGGCGTCGCGCCGGCAGCACTGCCGCCGGAATTGCCCTTCTTATTGGGCTTTTCGCCGCCGGCGGCACCGCTCAAGCCCAGGCCTCGCCGCCGGCCCTGAACCCGGTACAAGCTCCCGCGCAGGCCATCCCGGCACCAGCACAGGCGGCACAACACCCCTTTGGATCCAACACCTACGTCTTCGACCCCAGCATGCCGGTAGCCCAAATCCAGTCCACGGTGGACGCCATTGCGGCACAGCAGGTGGACGACGAAATGGGGACCAAGCGCTACTCCCTGCTGTTCAAGCCCGGCACCTACGGCACCCCCGAAGAGCCGCTGATTGTCCAGGTGGGCTATTCCACGGAAGTCGCCGGACTGGGTGCTGCACCCACCGACGTCACCATCAATGGGCACGTGGACGTCTACAACCGCTGCCTGGCCGCGGACAACTGCATCGCGCTGAACAACTTCTGGCGCTCCCTTTCCAACCTCACCATCAACGTCACGGGACTGGAGGGCTGCCGCAGTTCGGCCAACTTCTGGGCAGCTTCGCAGGCTTCCCCCATGCGCCGGGTCAACATCACCGGCGGCAATCTTTCCCTCATGGATTACTGCACGGCCGGTCCGCAGTACGCGAGCGGCGGTTTCATCGCGGATTCAAAGACGGGTGCCGTCATCAACGGATCACAGCAGCAGTACCTGGTCCGCAACAGCAGCATCGGAAGCTGGTCCAATGGGGTCTGGAACCAGGTGTTCTCCGGCGTGAACGGTGCACCCGCCGACTCCTTCCCGAACCCGCCGTACACGACCCTGAACAGCACCCCCACCAGCCGGGAGAAGCCGTATCTGACAGTGGATCCGGCCGGCCAGTACAGCGTGTTCGTGCCCGCCGTCCGCCAGGACTCTGCCGGGACCACGTGGGAAAACGGTCCTACCCAAGGCCGGGGCATCCCCTTGGCCGACTTCTACATCGCCACTCCCAACGATTCAGTGCAGGCCATCAACTCCCAGCTGGCCCGTGGAAAGAACCTGCTCCTTACCCCGGGGGTCTATGACGTTGACCAGAGCATCGAGGTGAAGCGGGCAGGGACCGTGGTCCTGGGACTCGGGATGGCAACACTTTCCGCCGTCAACGGATCAGTTCCCCTGACAGTCGCGGATGTCCCCGGGGTGGACATCGCCGCCGTCACGGTGGATGCGGGCGATGTGAATTCACCTGCCCTTATGCGCATCGGCAAGGACCATAAGGGTGCCGGTGGCGGCCCCGCCAACTCGGCCGTCCGCAGCGATCCCGCAAACCCCACCACGCTCCACGACGTGTTCTTCCGTATTGGCGGCCCGCACGTGGGCAAGGCCTCGGTCAGCCTGGAAGTCAACAGCGACAACGTCCTCCTGGACCACATCTGGGCCTGGCGCGCTGATCACGGCAACGGGGTGGGATGGACCACCAACACCGGCAGGAATGGCGTGATCGTCAACGGCAACAATGTCACCGCCACGGGCCTGTTCGTGGAGCACTACCAGGAGTACAACGTCATCTGGAACGGTGAAGACGGCAAAACCGTCTTTTTCCAGAATGAACTGCCCTACGATGCTCCCAACCAGGCAGCCTGGCAGCACGACGGGGTCCTGGGCCGGGCCGGCTACAAGGTCGCAGACTCCGTCACGTCCCATGAACTCTGGGGCGGCGGCAGCTACGTTTACACCAATATGGACCCCACCATCCACGCGAACAGGGGCTTTGAGGTGCCGGTAACGCCAGGTGTGAAACTGCACAGCCTGCTGACGGTGAACCTCGGCGCGGGCACGCTGGATCACGTCATCAACGACACGGGCGCGCCGGTATCAACCGACGCCGTCGGGGTGCCCAGCTACGTGGCCGATTTCGGCTAACGAGTCGTTCAGGACCACCGCGAGGCGCGGTGCAGGCAGTCAAGCCCGCACCGCGCCACGTTACTTGTTTCGGGATTTATTAACCGTCAGCGCAGCCCCGCCCCACACCGCGAGCAGGAGTGCCACCAGCAACAGCCCGGCGTCGCCCAGGTCAATCGCAGCAAGCCACGCAGTCAGGGGGTCGTCCAGCGGGAACGCCGCATGGAGGAACCCGCCCAGCGTGATGGCGGCGATGAACAAGGCAGAGACCGCCGAAATGCCCGTGACCAAAACGTTGAAGCCGAGCTTCCGCTGCGGGTCATCCAGCGCCGAGCGGTACATCCGCATCATCGCCAGGCCATTCAGCGAATCGCACAGCGTCATCGCGGCAGCGAAGGCCACTGGCAGCGCGAGCAAGGCCATGGGCGGCGCCCCGGCCAGCGAGGCCGCCGTCGTCATCATCAGCAGCCCGATGGTGGTGGCGGTATCGAACCCCAGCCCAAACAGGAAGCCAATCACGTAGATGTTCCGGGGCCGGCGCACCCTGGCGAGGGGCTTGGCCAGGAGCCGCGCCACCAGCCCCTGTGGTTCCAGGTCGCTGGCATTGACCACGGCGCCGCGCCGGGAGCGCCGGTAAGCCTGGGCCGAGCGGGCGAAGGCGGAGCCGTTGAACAGGCCCATGGCCAGCAGGAACAGTCCGGACACGCCGCTGCCGATCAGACCCAGGATCAAATTCCCGGCAGACCCGTCCTGCATCAGTCCGCCCACCATGGATGCACCGGCGATCACCAGCACGCCGGCCAGGGTCATCACGGAGCTGTGTCCCAGGCTGAAGGCGAACCCGACGCTCACCGGATGCTGCCGCTGTGCCACGAACTTCCGGGTGGAGTTATCGATTGCCGCCAGGTGGTCCCAGTCGTAGCTGTGCTTCACGCCGGCCAGGTAGGCGGTGAGGACCAGTCCCCAGGTCAGCGGCTGCCCACGGACGTTGACGGTTCCGGCGAGCAGAAGGACGACGGCGGCGGCATGGAGCGCGGCCACCGCACCGAAAGTGAACAGCACCCGGGTCCGGAGCGGCAATGCGTCCCGGTCGCGGTAGAGGCCGACGATGCTGGTCATCAGTGCTTCCTCAGGTCCAGCGGGCCCTGGCCGTACCAGCGGTCGCGCAGGAAGTTTGTGCAGGACCGGAGCAGGCGGTTCAGCTCGTCCGTGCTGTTGGAGAGGCTCCGCAGCACCAGCCCGGTAGTCCCGGACACGGTGCGGGTCAGTGAAATGCCGGTCAGTGCGTCACGTCCGGCCGCGAGCCGGTGCAGTTCGTCGGCGAGCTCCTGGTCCGCCCGTGCATCCACCACCAGGAGCGAGCCCACGTGGCTGTAGCCCTCCATGAACCCGAGCCCGGTGACGTCGTGGAGCGGCGGCCGGATCAGCAGGTTGTCCAGCGCCAGCAGTTGCAGATCACCCGTTCCATCGTCCAGCCGGATGTCGTTCCGCAGCCTGACTTCCTCATACCGGAAGGCGGCGCCGTCGGGCGACCAGCCCGGGGTCACCACCTCCGCCATGACAAGGCTCGACGACGGCCGCAGGGTCACGGAGGTCCGTTGCCGGTAGCTGGCCTCCCGGTAGGCAATGAGCTGGTCAGGCATAAGCTCCAGCCGTGCCCCCTCCCCCAGCCGCACAGTCATCCGCTGCTCAGCAAAAGACCCGGGAGTCCGATAAACCTTCGTAGCGGATTGGGTAGTCAGCAGGAGGTCAGCTCCGTCCCCCACCTCCACATCCACCAGGAAGAGATCCGCACCAAGATAAGCCCCACCAGGATTAACGACGACATAACAAACCTGCCCGGAGTCATCGAGGTAATGCGGCCGCAAAACCCTCAAAGCCCCCCGATGGTACTGGTGCGCCGCAAAGGACCGCTGCCCACGTACGGCGACCACAAGCTCAAGCTCGCCCATTGCGGGCCGATCAGCGGACGCGGGTGGAAGGGGCCGCGGCGTGGCGGGCACCGCGAAGCGGGCACGGCCCCTTCCACCCGCGGGCGCAGGCCCTGGTGAGCCAAGCGCTGAACCCAAGGCCGCCGTCGTACTCATGCCAAATCAAGCATCAGGACGTCGTGGCGGATCCAATCGATGACTTTGTCGAGCCCTTCGTCGGTTTTGAGGTTGGTGAAACAGAACGGCTTAGACCCGCGGAACTCTTTGGAATCCCGTTCCATGACGGCGAGGTCCGCCCCGACGTGGGGTGCGAGGTCGGTTTTGTTGATGATGAAGAGGTCGGACTTGATCATGCCCTGGCCGGCTTTGCGGGGAATTTTCTCGCCTTGGGCCACGTCGATGATGTAAATGGAGAAGTCCACGAGTTCGGGGCTGAAGGTGGCAGAGAGGTTGTCACCGCCGGATTCGACAAAGATGACCTGCAGGTCAGGGTGCCGGGTTTTGAGTTCTTCGATGGCGGCGGTGTTCATGGAGGTGTCTTCACGGATGGCGGTGTGCGGACAGCCGCCGGTTTCGACGCCGATGATCCGGTCCACGGGGAGGATGCCGTTGGCGGCAAGGATTTTGGCGTCCTCGATGGTGTAGATGTCGTTGGTGATGGCGGCCATGGAGATGTCGCCGCTCATGTGCCGGGTGAGCCGCTCCACGAGCTGAGTTTTGCCGGCGCCGACGGGCCCGCCGATGCCGATTTTGATGGGTTCAGTCATGGTTTCCTCCTAGGTCACGAGCACGGTCAGCTCATGAACATCCGGGCACGTTGGCGTTCGTGCCGCATTTGTGAAATTTCCAGCCCGGGGCTGACGGCCCCAAGGTCGTCCGTCGTGAGGCGGGCGATCGCGTCGATGGCGGCAGCGACGTCGTCGTGTGCTCTCCGCAGCACCCGCTGCCCTGCGTTCTGGCCCAAGGGAATAGCGCGGACGGCGTTCTGCGTCAGGGTGGTGACGGTAGCGAAAAGGTAGGCGGCCAGGGCTTCCTGCTGGGGCACGCCCAGGGAGCGGGCGACGACGGCGAACGCCAGCGGCTGGTGCCCGGCGGCAAGGCCGTCACTCACCAGGTCCCGGTACAGTTCCAGCGCAGGCGAGGGAAACACCTCAGCCCCAATCTCGAGCAGGCGGGCCCCCATCTTGAGGCTTGCCTCCCGAACCTGCCGAGGCAAAAGCGAAGCAGACAAGAGAACATCCAACTCCCCCAGCTCCCCACCCTCAAAAAGAAGCCGAATGGCCAGCCCGTCAGAGTAAGTCAGCGACTGCGAGATGAAAGCACCGAGCCAGATTCCGAAAGACTCTTCATCAAAAACGAGCTCCCGATCGAGGTAAGTCTCGAACCCAAGTGAGTGCGCGAAGGCCCCAGTAGGAAGCGCAGAGTCAGTGAGCTGCTGAAGAGCAAGCTGGTAACTCATAACCGCGCTCCCAAGGCGACGTACGCGCCCAATCCGGCGGAGGCGGGTGATAGGGGCCGCGGCGTGGCGGGCACCGCGAAGCGGGCACGGCCCCTATCACCCGCCGAAGCCCCCGCGCCTTCCCCAGCCGCACCCAAGGTGCCGCTGGTACTAGTGACTGTGTTCAGCATGGCGGAAAGGTACAGGCATGACGCGTTCCTGGCGGGTGTAAGGCACTGAGTTGTGACGGAGGTAGTCCTCGACGGTGTGGTCGTAGGCGCACACCATGACGTCGGCTTGGTATTCCGATGAAGCGTCGAAGAATTGTGCCTGAAGGTGCCGGTTGCCGAGGGAGTGTGCGGTGACGCCCATTTCGGAGATGGTGCGGGGGGCGATGACCAGGACGTCGGTGGGGAGCACGGACACCACGATCATGTTGGTCTCTTCCACGTGGAGGATGTCGCCGTCGCGGAGGTCGCCGGAGCCGGCGGGGAGGCGGATGCCGATTTCCTTGCCGTGGTCCGTGGTGGCGCGCTGGATGCGTTTGACCAGCTGGGCACTGGGGAGCACCACTTTTTCCCGGTGGAGGCCGGCGTAGGCGGCGAGGTCGGTGTCCGGCAGGTCGTGCAGGTTGCCCAGGACTTTGTCGATGATCATGTGGGTCTTTCGAGGTTCTAGAAGAGGAAGTAGCGCTGCGCCATGGGGAGCACGTCGGACGGCTCGCACGTGACGTCCTCCCCGTCGACGGTCACTTGGTAGGTTTCCGGGTCCACCTGGATGTCAGGGGTGGCGTCGTTGTACTTGAGGTCCGCTTTGGTGAGGGTTCGGATGCCGGAGACGGGCCGGATGAGCTTTTCCAGGCCCAATTCCTGGGGCACGCCGGCGTCGATCGCTGCCTGGGACAGGAAGGTGATGGAGGACTGCTGCATGGCCTTGCCGAACGTGGCGAACATGGGCCGCATGGTACGTGGCTGCGGCGTGGGAATGGAGCCGTTGGAGTCCCCCATCAGTGCGTAGGCGATCTGGCCGCCCTTGAGCACCAGCTCCGGTTTGACGCCAAAGAAGGCAGGGTCCCAGAGGACCAGGTCGGCGAACTTGCCCACCTCCACAGATCCGACGGAGTCTGCGATGCCCTGGGCGATGGCCGGGTTGATCGTGTACTTGGCCACGTAGCGCTTGAGTCGGAAGTTGTCGCTGCCCGCACTGCCGTGAGCCCCGCCGTCGGACTCCTCCAACGTCCCGCGCTGTTTCTTCATCTTGTCCGCCACCTGCCAGGTCCTGGTGATGACCTCGCCCACCCGGCCCATCGCCTGCGAGTCGGAGGAGGTGATGGAGAAGATGCCCAGGTCCTGCAGGACGTCCTCGGCGGCGATGGTTTCGGCGCGGATGCGGGAATCGGCGAAGGCCACGTCCTCAGGAATCTCCGGGTTGAGGTGGTGGCAGACCATCAGCATGTCCAGATGCTCTTCGATGGTGTTGCGCGTATAGGGCAGCGTGGGGTTGGTGGAGGCGGGCAGGACGTTGGGCATGCCGGCGATCTTGATGATGTCCGGTGCGTGCCCGCCGCCGGCGCCTTCGGTGTGGAAGGTGTGGATAACTCGGCCGTTGATGGCGCGGATGGTGTCCTCCACGAACCCGCACTCGTTCAGAGTGTCCGTGTGGATGGCCACCTGGACGTCGTACTCGTCCGCCACCTTGAGCGAGGTGTCGATGGAGGAGGTGGTGGATCCCCAGTCCTCGTGGACTTTGAGCCCGATGGCGCCGGCGCGGATCTGCTCGGCCAGGGGTTCGACGGCGGATGCGTGGCCTTTGCCGAACAGGCCGATGTTCATGGGGAACCCCTCAGCGGCCTGCAGCATCCGCTGGATGTGCCACTTTCCGGGGGTCACCGTGGTGGCCTTGGTGCCTTCGGCGGGGCCGGTGCCGCCGCCGATCATCGTGGTCACGCCGCTGGCAAGCGCCGTGGGGACCTGGTCCGGGGAGATGAAGTGGATGTGGGTGTCGATGCCGCCGGCGGTGAGGATTTTCCGCTCGCCGGCGATGATTTCGGTGCTGGCTCCGATGACGATGTCCACGCCGTCGGTGATCTGCGGGTTGCCGGCTTTGCCGATCCTGAAGATGTGGCCGTCCCGCAGAGCGACGTCCGCTTTGTAGATGCCGGTGTAGTCCAGGATGACGGCGTTGGTGATCACGGTGTCCGGGATGTCCTCGTCGCGGGTGGCCTGGCCGTTCTGCCCCATGCCGTCGCGGATTACCTTGCCGCCGCCAAATACCACTTCCTCGCCATAGACGGTGAGGTCCTTCTCGATCTCGAGGAAGAGCTCGGTGTCCGCCAGGCGGATTTTGTCCCCGGCGGTGGGGCCGTAGAGGTCAGCGTACTGCCGGCGTGGAATCTCGAAACTCACTTGCCGTCCCTTTCCGCAAGAGACCCGACCGGGCGGGTGCCGCCGTCGAGCTTTCCGTTCACCGCGTTGCTGAGCCCGAAAACCTCGCGTCGCCCGGCCAGTTCGATCAGCCGCACGCTGCGGGAGTCGCCCGGCTCAAACCGGGCAGCTGTTCCCGCCGGAATGTCCAGGCGCCGGCCGTAAGCGGCGTCCCGGTCGAACGCCAGCGCCGCGTTGGCCTCGGCAAAGTGGAAGTGGGAGCCCACCTGGACAGGCCGGTCGCCGGTGTTGGTGACGGCCACCTCGACTGCCTCCCTGCCCGCATTCGCGGTCACGGGCTCCGCCCGGAGGACGTATTCGCCTGGAATCATTGCCGTGCTCCTTAGCGGATGGGGTTGTGGACGGTGACCAGCTTGGTGCCGTCCGGGAAAGTGGCCTCGATCTGGACGTCGTGGATCATCTCCGGCACGCCTTCCATCACGTCCTCACGGGTGAGCAGGGTGGTGCCGTAGCTCATGAGGTCGGCCACGGTCCTGCCGTCCCTGGCGCCCTCGATCAGTTCATAGCTGATGATGGCCACGGCCTCGGGGTAGTTGAGCTTGAGGCCGCGGGACTGCCTTCGGCGGGCAAGGTCGGCGGCCACCACGATCAGGAGCTTTTCCTGTTCACGCGGCATCAGATGCATGGGGTTCCCTTCGACGGCCTGCGGCGTGCTGCCAGCGTAAGCGCGTCACGTTTCCGCCAGGTTTCAGGAGTATCAGCGAACGCTGTGTGACGGGCTTACTTTGCCTTGTTGAGCCGGGCCAGGATCTCGTCACTGGACTGGATGGGCTGGCGGTAGGTGGTGGAGAGGACACGCAGCATGTCGGCAGCGTCCTGGTCGGCCTCGGAAGCCATCGCGTCTTTGGCGTAGGTGACCCGGATGTTGTGCGCGAACGCGTCCGCGGCGGTCTGGGCGATGCAGTTGTGGGTGGAGACGCCGGCGAGCACTACTTCCCCGGCGCCCCAGTTCCGCAGCCGGGCCAGCAGGTTGGTGCCCACGAACGCGCTGTCCCTTGTCTTGTTCAGCTGGGGCAGGTCCTCCCTGAGGAGGCCCGATACCGACTGCGCCTGCCTGCTGCCGCGGAAAATGAAGCCCTGGTCGTCGTCGAGCATGCTGAGGGTCCAGGTGGATTTGTCCCGCTCGTGTTCAGTGCCTACCAGGAGCGCCGGGTGTCCGGCGGCTTTGAACCCCTCCAGCAGCCGGTTGCACTCACGGACCACCCGCTCCTGCTGGGCGGCCAGTTCGGGGGTTTCGAAGAATGCGTTCTGCATGTCGATGACCAGGAGGGCAATCATGTGGGCACCTTTCCTCGTTGAGCCGGTGAGGGAAAGTTACCCGCCGGCAGGGCCCCGAAACCCTAGGGCGCGGACTCCCTCACCCTCAACTCGAACCCGGCTTCCACGTGCACGCCCTGCTCCGACGGCTCGCGGCCGGCGATCCGGTCCAGCAACAGGCTGATGGAGCGCTCCGCGATCTCATCCATGCCAGGCGAGACAGTAGTCAGGGAAGGGGACGCGAACCGCGCTTCGTCGATGTCGTCGAAGCCTGCCACCGCAACGTCCTGCGGCACCTTGACGCCGCGGATCAGCAGCTCGTGCATGGCCCCGAGCGCCAGTACGTCATTCAGCCCGAAGACGGCATCGAACTGCACGCCCGTTTCCACGAGCCCGGCGACGGCGGCAGCACCCGTGTCGCGGCGCCATTCGGCGGGTGCCACGAGTGCGGGGTCGAAGGGGACGCCTGCCTCCTTCAGCGCGTTCCGGTACCCGTTCAGGCGCAGGCCGGCGCTGCCGGAGGACTCCCCGGCGTTGGCTCCGATGACGGCAATACGACGGCGGCCGCCGGCCAGCAGGTGCGCCGTAAGCGCAGCCGCGGCTTCCTCGTTCTTCATGGTGACCAGGTCGAAACGGGGATCCATGATGTGCTCGCCGAGCATCACCATCGGTTTGTTGCCCGCCCGCGCGGCAATGGCATCCGCATCCACCACCAGGGGCGTGAACAGCAGGCCGTCGGTGAGCTGGCGGAAGGTCCCCTGGAGGGCGCCAAGTTCAACGGAGGCTTCGGCGTCGGACTGCTCCACCAGCACCCGGTAGCCGTGGCGGGCCGCGGCCTTCATGAGCTTGGACGCCAGCTCGGCATAGTAGGGGGCGGAGAGGTCAGACAAGACCAGGCCCAGCATGGACGTCTTGCCGGAGCGCAGGCTGCGGGCGGTCAGGTTGGCTTCGTAGCCCAGCTCCGCGATGGCATCCTGCACCCGCTGTTTAGTGGCGGGGCGGATGAATTCATAGTCGTTCAGGACGTTGGAAACGGTCTTGAGGGAGACGCCTGCCGCCCTCGCGACATCGTTCATGGTGACTGCCATTAACGTTCTTTTCCTGCCTTTGCCGCCGCTTTGGCAGCCTGCTTGCTGGCCCGCACCTTGGCCAGGGATTCCGGGTCCACGATGTCTGCCACAGACAGGTAGGCGCCGTCCTCACCGTAGTGGCCGGCGGCTTCACGCCACCCCGGAGCGTGAAGGCCACGCTGCTTGCCCAGCAGGGCCAGGAAGATTTTGGCCTTTTGCTCCCCGAAACCGGGCAGCGCCTTGAGCCGGCGCAGCACCTCGGCGCCGTCCGGTGAGCCCTTGGTCCAGATGGCGGCGGTGTCACCGTTCCATTCGTTCTGGACGGCCTCCGCGAGCGCCTGCACCCGTGCAGCCATGGAGCCCGGGAAGCGGTGGACGGCAGGCCGTTCCTTGAACACCTCCACGAACGCCGCGGGATCGTGGGCGGCAATCGCCTCGGGCTTCAACGACCCGATCCGCGTCCGGATCTTCTCCGGCCCGGCGAAGGCAGATTCCATCGTCACCTGCTGGTCCAGCAGCATGCCCGTCAGGAGGGCGAAGTCGTCCTCACTCAACAACTTGTCCGCGGCGGGATCGCCCGTGATGTGCAGTTCCATGCCGTCCATCCTCCCACCTGCGGGCCGCCGTCGTCATAAGGACTCCCCCGCCCTCCTGCGCCGCGGGTCAGGACTCCACGGCCAGCCGGATCATGGACCAGGAAACGGCCGGAAGCTCCGCGCTGAGCCGGCCGCCGTCCGCCGTTACCGTGCCGTTTTCCGACGGCAGGACGGAGGTGGAATCATCGGCGCTGGCCTGCCAGTAGGGGTCCTTGTTGGCGTAGGTCACCGCCTCCACCACACGGACGTTGCCCAGGCCGGCCACGGCGGCATCAAGCGTGAGCGCCTGGTCGGCGGAGCGGTTCACCGCGAACACCACGGCCTCGCCCTTGTCCGCGTCATAGGTTGCGACGGCGGACAGTGCGGCGAAGTCGGCGGTCTTGCCGCCCCTGACCAGCGGGGATTCGACGGCGAGCTGCAGCACTGTGCCGGAGGCGTGCCGGGACGTCAGGGCGAAGGGGTGGAAGGTGGTCTGCTTCCAGGCGCGGCCGCCGGGCTCGGTCATGATGGGCGCGATGACGTTCACCAGCTGCGCCAGGCTTGCCGAGTGGACGCGGTCCGTGTTGCGGAGCAGCGTGACCAGGAGGTCCCCCACCACCACGGCGTCCGCCACCGTGTAGGTGTCCTCCAGCAGAACGGGTGCCACCGGCCAGTCCTTGCCGGTGGGCACCTTGGATTCGTCGCGGCTCATGTGCCAGACGTTCCATTCGTCGAAGGAGATGTTCACCTGCTTGCTGGACTTCTTTACTGACTTCACGTGGTCGATGTGGCTCACAATGTCGCGGATAAAGGCTTCCATCTTGTGGCCGGCGGCCAGGTGCTCCTGCAGGTCGCCGAAGTCCTCGAAGTACTGGTGCGCGGAAATCAGGTCCACCAGCTCGTAGGTTTCGGAAAGGACAACACGCTCCCACTCACCGAAGGTGTCCATGGTGGGCCCGGAGCTGCCGCACGCCACCAGCTCCAGGTCGGGCTCGATCATGCGCATGCCGCGGGCGGTGTCCGCTGCCAGCCGGCCGTATTCCAGCGCGTTCTTGTGGCCGATCTGCCAGGGTCCGTCCATTTCGTTGCCCAGGCACCACATCTTGATGCCGTATCCGCTGCCGGCCCCGTTGGCCCGCCGCTGCTCGGAGAGGGCGGTCCCGCCGTCGATGTTGCAGTACTCCACGAGGTCAAGTGCCTCCTGGACGCCGCGGGTGCCCAGGTTCACGGCCATCATGGGTTCTACGCCGGCCTTGGCGGACCACTTGGCAAACTCGTCCACGCCCACCGTGTTGGGGTCAGTTGAATGCCAGGCCAGATCCAGGCGGACGGGACGCCGGTCCGCCGGCCCCACGCCGTCCTCCCAGCGGTAGCCGGAGACAAAGTTGCCGCCGGGGTAGCGGACGGTGGAAACGCCCAGCTCGCGGGTGAGTTCCAGGACGTCCTTGCGGAAGCCGTCCTCGTCGGCGTCCGGGTGCTCCGGTTCAAAGATCCCGGTGTACACGCACCGGCCAAGGTGCTCCACAAAGGCGCCAAACGTACGACGGCGGACGGGGCCCACGGTGAAGGATGGATCGACGGTGATTTTTGCTGCGGCGGGTTGTGGCTGGGTCACGAAAATATCCTCGGGTTAGTTTTTACAACGTTATAGAAGAACATTGTTTGCTGCACCGCCTCGCGAGTCAAGTGTTTGGCCTCCCATCCCGCACACGGGTTCCAGTGCGGAGCCGGGGAGCCGAAGGCAGGCCCACCTGCGGCGACGCCGCGAACGCCGCCGGGTCCGGATCGTCCAAGTACTACCTAATCGAAAAGACAGGTACCAGCTACGCATTCACCGGGGGCTGGACGGCAATTAGGTTTTTCACAGAGACAAGACCTTCAGGCTCTTGGTACTTGGCTCACTAGGGGGGTGTGAGACTGGCAATGCATCATTCACCACATATAGGCCCAGGCTTCCCGGTCCATAGGACCCGGGTAATAGGCGGGGCCGGCGACGAGGAGTCCTTCGAGACCAAGGGCTCTCCCCCAGCCGTCGCCGGCCCTCTTGCCCCTCCGGCCTCCCGGAGGGGCCGCGGACCGCTGCCCGCGGCGAACAGCCACGGGCAAGCAGCACCCCGGAACGCTGCCCTCCTGCTGGATCTGGTCAATGGCGCGCAAACTCTGGCCGACTCCCTGGACCTGCTGGTGGCCGCGTCGGCCGGACACGTGGTCAGGACCGCCGGAATCGACGTCGGCTGCGGCCTGGTGCTGCACCAGCCCAAGCGCGGTCCGGCCATCACCGGCACCACCAACGAGGTAGTCCGCCTGCTTGACTGGGAACGGGAAACGGCCGAGGGCCCGGTGACCGATGTGATGGCCGGCGGCCACCCCGTGGCGGTTCTCCAGAGAAATGGGGACTTCCGCTGGCGGCACTACTCCAGCCAGCTGCAGTCGGCAGGCTACGGCAGCGCCCTTGCGGTCCGGCTCCGCCTGGACACAGACGTTCCTTCCGACGACGGGATCCCCGGCAACAGCGAACCCGCCCAGTCGAGCGCGGCCCTTGCCTTCTTCGCCCAGGACGCAAAGGCCTTTCCGCTCCAGGTCATCGCGGAAGCACGCACCTTCGCGGCGATGGCAACCAAGAGTCTCCAGATGGCCGTCAACCTGCACGCTGCCCGTTCGCTGGCCACCGACCTCCGCTCGGCGCTGGACAGCCGTACGTCCATCAACGTGGCCTGCGGGGTGATCATGGCCCAGAACAGGTGCTCCTACCAGGAGGCGTTCTCCATCCTCGCCAAGGCCTCGAGCCACCGGAACATCAAGGTGCGCAAGGTGGCCGAGGACATCCTGGAACGCCTGCCGGAGGGTGCGCCGAACTCACACTTCGGCCGCTGACCCGCTGCTGGTTCAGCCTGGTTGCCGGGCGGGCCCGGGCGCAGATCAGGATTTGAGGGTGCCCCGGGCAATACTTACGGTGGAGTGGGCGGGGTTGCCGTCCATGGGCTCGTCCGATACATCCACCACCGGGTACTGGGACAGGTCAAGGCCGGCAGGCACCTGGAACGTTCCTGACGTGGAGTTCATGACGCCCAGGCTGACCAGCTTGGAAAGGTCCGGCGCGATCAGCCACACCTCCTGGTAGCCTCTGGCTTCATCCTTGTCCAGGCTGACCTCCAGGCTGCGGGTACCGTCCTTCTCTTCCACCACCTTGGCCGATCCCGCCGCGGAGTGCTGCGGCAGCGGGGCCAGCTGGGTTGCCGCCAGCTCCTGGGGCTGGGGCGGGCGATTGAAGGCCCAGACGGCGCCGAAAACCACCAGGACAGCAGCTGCCGCCGTTGCCAGCCATGTTCCGGGGCGCTGCCACGCACCCCTTGTCCGGGCGCCCCTTGTCTTGCCACCGAGCCGGACAACGTTCGACGGCGGCACGTCCCCGGGCGCGGGCGTGACGGCAGGAGTTGCCGCACCTCCGTCAGCCCCGCCTCCTTCATGCCCGTGTTCCTTTGAAGCGTCTTCTTCAGACCCGGGTTCCGCCGGCACCCCCGCCGCGAGCGGGTCCTCCCGGACGGACTCGCCCAGGACAAGTTCGCGGTGGATTCCCGCCCAGACCTGGGGCCCGGGCACGGAGAGCCGGCTGGTGTCCGGCGTCGTCTTCACCGCTTCCACCGCACGCCGCAGGGCGGCGTAGTCGGCGGCGCACTGGGGGCAGGCCAGAAGGTGCTCCCGGCCGCCCAGGTCATCCCAGTCGTCGTACAGCGCCAGGAGGCTCAACTCTTCCGGATCAAGATGCGGCATGGTCTACCTCCAATCTGCTTTTCAGGTGTGTCAGGCTGCGGCGGATGTGGCTCTTGACGGTACCAAGGGGAAGGTCCAGTTTCCGCGAAATCTGTTCATGCGTCAGGTCCTCGTAGAACGCAAGCTTCATGATGGACCCCTGGGGCTCACCCAGCCTTTCCAGTTCGCCGTCCAGGAGCAGCCGGTCCGCCAGCGTTTCCGCGGCCTCCGTTCCCGCCCCCGCATCCCCGGCCATGCCGGCGCCCGCGGCATAGGCTTTGCGCGCTTCGCGGGCGGACGACTGCTGGGCATCCGCGATGGCATTGCGCGTGATGCCAACAATCCATGCCGGGAGACGGGCCACCTGCGGGTTGAAGGTGTTCCGGGAGCGCCATACCCGGATGAAGACCTCCTGGGTCACGTCGTCCGCCGCCGCGCGGTCCGCCAGGGACCGGAGGGCCAGCGTATGCACCAGCGGCGCGAACTCGCGGTAGGCCGCCGCCAGCGCATGCTCATCGCCGGACAGGAAAGTGTCGGTGAGCCCGTCATCCCATCCAGGGGACGCGCGGCCGGGGAGCGTCACGGGCGGCTCCCTCCCGGCTTCGGCGACGAGATACATGGCTGGCCACCGGCTGTGCAGGAACTGGTTCATGCGGGGACCGGTTCAGGCAGGGACTGCGGTGACAATCACATTGTCGCTGTAGTCCATCCGCTCGTCCAGCCATTTGCCGCCGCAGGTGACCAGCTTGAGTTCATGGGGCCCTGACCGCCTGAAGAGGGATGCGCCGTCGAACCTGTCCTTGGCCATCAACTCCACGCCCACCACCCTGTAGCTGAGCGCGGGGGCGCCGTCCCTTCCCACGCGGATGATAGTTCCCGCCGGGAGCGATTTCAGGGCGGAGAAGGGCGCGCGGTCCGAGGTGGTGTCGACATGTCCGGCGATGACGGCGGTGCCTTGGGCCGCCCCGGGGGCGGGGCCGAACCTGTACCAGGCGGCACGGTCGAACACGTCCGGGATCTCCATCGCTCCTCCGGTGGATACTCCCCCGAGCACCACCGGCATGTCGATGGCCGTGCCGGTCACGGTGAGCGAAGTGGGGGCCGGGGCTGGAGCATTCGCCGGCAGGGTGGCTGGCCGAAGCGGGATCGCCCCCGGCTGCGCACTGCCAGTGCTGGAAGGGGCAGGGCCGGAAGCGTCAGGGCCGGAAGGGGCCGCCGCGCCTGGGGCAGCTGCCTGCGGCAGCGGGGAATCCGGCGGAGCCGTCGAACTGGCTGCAACCGCAGGGGGCGGTGCCTGCCCGGAATTGGACGGGGCGGCGGAACCGCAGCCGGAGAGAACCAGCACCCCAGCCACTAGCGCTGCTGCCGCACCCCTTGAGGCAGGCCGACGGCGGTACCAGCCTTGCGGCGTCGTGCGTGCGTTCATGACTGGCCTCCTTCCAAAGAACACATCGGTTGGGGAACAAAGGGGCCGGCGCAGGGGCCCGTCCGCGGGTGTGCGGCCGGGCCCCTGCGCTGATGGTCCTACAGCCGGGCGGCTACAGTTCAGGCCGCCGGGCACGCACGGCGCGGCTTACGCCCACCGCCCCGGCCAGCAGGGCCAGGGCTGCCAGGCCGAACCCGGCGGTGGCAACTGCGGGGCCCGCTCCGCCGGTATTTGCGGAACCGTCAAGGGCGCCGGGCACTGAGGCCGGAGCGGTGTGCAGGCCCTCGATGGTCTGAACGGCCAGCTTCAGGTTCTGGTCCGCCAGGCTGCCCCAGGCGTAGACAATGGTGTGCGTCCCCTCGGCCACCGTGACGTCCGCCGGGCCGATCACGGGGGTGGTGGTGCCGGCGGCGGCAACTGCGGCCGGGACCGTGCCGGGATCGAGGGTCAGGGTTTGTTCGTTCGGGTTGGCCAGGTTGGTGACGACGGCGGTGCCGCCGGCCAGGACATCGACGGCGGGTGCGGCGGCGGCATGCCGGACGGTTAGTTTGCCCTTGCCGGCCTCGATCTGGGAGACGTCATTGGTGAACAGGCTTGCCGTGGGCTTTCCGTCTGCGCCGAGGTGGGCGGCTGCTGTGTAGTTTCCATTGGCGGCCAGGTTAACGCTGACCGGTCCAATGGCGGGGGCGGACGCGTCGGCTGCGTCGGCTGCCGTGATGGCAATTTCGTAGGTGCCCGCAGGAAGGGCCAATGGACCGGCGAGGGTACCCGGGGTGAAATCGTCCAGCGTCCGGTCGCCGTTGACCCAAACGTCCACTGTCAGTCCGGGAACGCCGTGCAGCACTGAGAGCTGGGCGTCTCCTTCTGCTGCGTTGGCGGGGCCGGCCAGAGCGATTGCGGCTGCAATGGCTGCCGCGCCGGCACCTGCGGTGAAGATTGTGTTGCGCATGTCCATCTCCTTGAACGGCCCGGCTGCCGGGCGTTTTTTGCTGACACTCCTACTACCGGCGCAGCCCCGGATTTGGATGCAGATTCATGGAGATTTTTTAGATTTCTTCCGTCGCCGTTCGCCCCGCCCTTCCCGGGCGGTTCCTGGGCTTCTAAGCGGAGGCCGGCGCTGCGGTGCTGGCGCGGAGAACCAGCACCGGCGGGACAACGGTGGAACTCACAGCGGCCCCGGACTCGATTTCTTCAAGCATCATGTCCACGCAGCGGCGCCCCAACTCCTCGAAGTCCTGGCGTACGGTCGTCAGCGGCGGCGTAAAGTACCCAGCTTCCGGCTGGTCGTCGAAGCCCACCACGGAGACGTCGTCGGGCACCCTGACGCCCGCCTCGGTGAACGCGCGCAGGACGCCCAACGCCATTTGGTCGTTCCCCACAAAGATGGCCGTTGCCGTGAGTCCGGACGCCAGCCCGCGGCCGATTGCGTAACCGCTCCCCGCGCTCCAGTCCCCTTCCACCAGGAGCGAATCGTCCAGCCCAGCCTCGCGGAGCGCCGCACGCCAGCCCGCCGCGCGCTCCGCGCCGTCCGTCCAGTCGGGAGGGCCTGCGATATGCCCGATCCGCCGGTGGCCTTCCTTGATGAGATGTTCGACGGCGAGCCTGGCGCCCGCGCGCTGGTCCACCATTGCCCCGCTGACGGAGGCGCTGCCGGCGGACCCCACGGCCACCACGGGCACCGGAAGGTTCATTTGTTCCAGCACGGCGAGAGTGTCTGAGTGCGGCACCAGCACGGCGATTCCGTCCACTGCCTGGTCCATGAAATGGCCCACCGCGTTGGAGATGGAGTCCCGGCTGACTTCCCGCAAGGCCGCGATGCTGACAAAGTAGCCGGCGTTGCGGGCTGCATGTTCAACCCCCAGCAGCGTGTTGGCCGGGCCGTACTGGGAGAGCTCGCTCGCCAGCACGCCGATGGTCTGCGAGCGCCGCGTGACCAGGCTCCGGGCCGCGGTGTTGCGGCGGTACCCCAGTTCCGCGATGGCTGCCTCCACTTTTTCCCGGGTCGCCTTGCTGACGTTGGGGTGGTTGTTGACCACGCGGGAGACGGTCTGGTGGGAGACACCGGCAACCTTGGCCACGTCTTCCAGGCGCGGCATCCGGCCCTTGCTGGTTTTTGCCATGTGCCTATTGTGCCTGTTGCCGCCGCTGCGGTTCCTTTGTGTTGGGGTTGGCTGATTCTGGCTGGCTCCTTGCGCGGCGGGGGTCCGATGGGAAGGATGAGGGTGATCCCCCGTTTGCAAAGAAGGAGCCGGCGGAATGACCAAATACCTGATCTCGTTTCCCAGCGGTGTCATGGACATCCCCGACGGCGGCCTGCAGGAAGTAGCGGACGCGGCGCACGCGGTGGTCCAGGAGGCGAAGGACGCCGGCGTCTGGGTTTTCGGCGGCGGTATCGACGAGAGCATCCCACCGGTCATGGTGGACGGCAGCGGAACCGTCACGGCGGGCACCTACCCCCAGACGGCGCAGATCGAAGGCGGCTACACCGTGCTGGAACTGCCTACCTACAATGCTGCGCTGCACTGGGCAGCGAAGATCGCCACGGCCTGCCGCTGCGCGCAAGAAGTGCGCGCTTTCGCGTACGACCCCGCCAGCTGAACGGTGCCTCCGGTCGACCTGGCCTATCCCTTCACGGGACCCTGGCTGGTACAGAACTCTCCCGCGGACCGGGTCCCCAGCCACGGCACCCGGCTCTTTGCCACGGACTGTGCCATCGACTTCACGCCGGTGGACGGCAACGGGCGGTCTGGGCGGATAACCCTTGCATCGCTGTTCCGGCCCGAGCCACCGGAAGTGTTCATGGGGTTTGGCCGGGCTGTGACGGCGCCGGTTTCCGGGGTGGTGTGCGCCGCCCATGATGGGGAGCCGGACCACGCCGCTTTCCGCGGTTTCCCCTCACTTGCCTATGCCGCAACCCAGGCAGGGCGCGTGCGGGAGGGGTGGCCGGGCCTGGCGGGCAACCACGTGATCATCGAACACAGCGGGGTGTTCATCGCCCTGTGCCACCTCAAGCGCGGGAGCGTCTGCGTCCAGCCGGGTCAGCCGGTTGGGCGCGGCCAGCTGGTGGGCCGGTGCGGCAACTCCGGCAACAGCACGGAACCCCACCTGCACGTGCAGGCGATGGACTCGGCAGATCCCGGGCAGGCGTCCGCGCTTCCCATCTCGTTCCCGGGCGGACTGCCGCGGAACGGGACTGTGGTGCGCGGGTGAAGTCACGGCATTCCGCCTGAAAGGCTTTGATTCCCCAACGGGATGGTTTGCCTGGCCAGCGTCCGCCTGCACTTGCGGCGGACGCCCGCGGTCTCGATGGGTGGGCCCTGTGGGGCTCGAACCCACGACCCACGGATTAAAAGTCCGATGCTCTACCAACTGAGCTAAAGGCCCCTGCCGCCCGGTCAAGCACGCTGTGCTGCCCGTACGGCCCAATCCATTTCTGGACGTTAATACTCTAACCCATGGTTCCGGCGACTTCGCACACGTCCCGTGCGCCGTCGTCGGACGCTGTCAGGCTCCTTCCGCGGGCAGCGGACAAGCCCCGCAGACGCTCGATTTACAGCGTGGCACAGGAGTAGCGTGGGGGCATGAGCGAGCAAGCAGGAACCAGCCCCTACGGCGGAAGCAACCGGCATCACAAGCCCAAGCCCTTCGCTCCGATGGACTTTGAGCCCTTCGCCGGCGGCGCCGATCCCGCCCGCGTGTCGGAGGCCGCCCACCTCGCCGCGCAGGCCCTGGTCCGGCATGGCCGCGACAGCGACGATCCCGTCATCACCAAACGCCTGGTAAAGCTCGCCGACGAACAGGGCCTGGACGCCATCGCCGAGATGTGGGCAGAGAGCCCCGCCCGCTCCCTTCCCGGCGCGCTGTGGCGGCTCTACGCACTGCGGGCGGCCACCGTCCAGGACCCCGAACGCATCTCCGTCTACTTCCGCGCGGGCAGGGACACCGCCCAGGTCTCCAACGTGGTGGCCGGGGCAGCCGAACCGCCGGGCGCTGATGAAATGCGCACCATGGCGGATGCCATCCTTTCCGGCGCGTTCGACGGCGATTTCGACGTCGCGCTGGAGCGCTCGGCCGCCTTCTGCCGTGTGGTGGCGCTCGGCCAGGCCACCCTGGCCGACGGCGCCGAGCATGCCAACGAGGCGCACGCCAGCAAGCTGACCCGCAACTCCCACCAGCTGGTGAAGACCGCCGAGGACCTCGAACACGCCGCCAATGCGTGGCGGCTGGGCGAACTGGACTGAGTGTCCTTTTACGCCGGCGGACCCGGACTTTCCGGGACGAACCAAGGCCCCGCTGTCAAGATTGACTTGGGCCGGGTGAAGTAGAAGACTGAAACCGGTGCCGAGCCGCGAAACCCCCGGGCTTCAACAATTAGCCGCCTAGAGCGGCCTACCGCCGAGAGGCGTATCCGGTTCGGCACCATTTTTCTGCCCTCCTCCAGGTGGCCGATTCAGAGGGTGCTGTTACGGGCCGGTAGAGTTAGCGGCAGTTGCGCGCCCAGGTCAAGTCACACAGCAGCAACCCCCGCCTTGATAAGTCCCCGGAGACCGGTAAACACGTGAAACTGCGCCTTTTTCCCCAGGAGCCCGCAGGGCTGAACCTCCTCTCACAGATGGCACAACAGATCGTGCTGGCCAGCGCCACCCTGGCCGAGATCCTTGGCGTACCGGCGGACGAGCACGGCAAACTCGTGGAGGACATGCACAACATCGAGGCCAAGTCCGCCGAACTGCATTTCGCGCTGCTGACCCACATGCGCACCAGCTTTGTAAACCCGCTCCCCCGCGAGGACATGTACGCCCTGTCCCGGTACCTCAACGAGGCCATGGAAAAGATGGACGCCGCGGCAGAGCTGGTGGCCCTCTACCGGCTGGACCGTTTGCCCAAGCGCGCCGCGGACCAGTTGGAGATCATCAGCCGGCAGGCCGAGCTGACGGTCAACGCCATGCGCAGGCTCAATGACCTCGATGACCTCGAGGATTACTGGATCGAGATCCTGCGCCTGGCCAAGCGGGCAGAGCGGACCCACCGGGTCTGGGTGGCGGACATGATCGCGGACATGAAATGGGCGCAGTATTCCCGGAACCGTGACATCGCCAACCAACTCGTGGAGGTCACCAAGGACATGCGTCGGGTGGCCACCCAGGTAGGCAGCATCATCGTCAAGGAATCCTGACGTGGCGGCAGTCATCTTCACTGCGGTGGTGCTGCTGGCCGCCGCTTTTGCCTTCCTGAACGGCTTCCGCGATGCCTCCACCTCGGTGGCCCTCGCGGTGCGGAACCGGGCCCTCACCCCCAGTGTGGGCGTGCTCCTCGCCGCGTTCTTCAACTTCGTCGGCGCCCTCCTGAGCGCCCTGCTCGCCGTCGCCGTCAGCCGGACCTGGATCAATCTTCCGGCGGGCATTGACGGCCTGACCATCCTGGTGGCGGGCCTGGCCAGTGCCTGCGCGTGGGGCCTGCTGATGTGGTGGCGCGGCATCCCCGCCTCCTCCACCCACGCCCTCGTGGGCGGGCTTGCCGGGGCAGGCCTCGCAAGCCTGGCAATCGGCGGGCCCGGGGTTGCCGGGGTGGACCAGTCGCTGCTGTTCCAGGTGGTGCTGCCCCTGGTGCTGTCCCCGCTCGTTGCCTACAGCGGTTCCTTCCTCCTGGTGTATCCGGCAACGTGGGTGGCCCGCTACACCCAGCCCAATGTCGTGAACCAGCGCTTCCGCCGGGGCCAGGCCGTTGCCGCCGGGGCGGTGGCGTTTGGCCACGGCCTGCAGGACGGGCAACGCGTCAGCGCGGTGCTGCTTCTGGCCCTTCTTGCGGCAGGCTATTCCGACGGCGGGATCCCCACCTGGGTGGCGGCGCTCTCCGCGGTGATGATGACTGCCGGGACGCTCTTTGGGGGATGGCGGATCTCGCACACCATCGGCTACAAAATCACCAGAATCGACCCCCTGCGGGGTTCCGTGGCCCAGACGTTCAGCGCGCTGATGCTCTTTGTGGGCGCCATCGGGCTCCACTGGCCGCTCTCCACTACCCACACCGTCACGGCCGGCGCCCTGGGCGCCGGGGAAAACCAGCATTTTTCGGTTACCAACCGGAAGCTGGTCATCCGGATCCTGTGGCTCTGGGCACTGACCCCCCTGGCCACCTGCGCGCTGGCATTCGTGCTCGCGCTGGCCCTCTCCCCCATTTCCGCTTAGGCGGGGAGCATCGGAGCACGGCGCTCCCCTGTACAGGGCATTCGCCGTGACGTAGATTCGGAAGTGCGCCCCCGGTCAATGGTGCCGGGGACCGGCGTCCGCGCCTGGTGCAGGGCTGCGGACGAGGCGCCGCTGCAGCCACCCGGCGGCTTGGATGCACAACGCGGAAAAGAGCAGGCGTCATGTCTCCCTCGTATTCCCGGCGCCCCCTGCCACAGCCCCGGCAGCCCCAGTGCGAGGCCTGCGGAACCGAGCACCAGCTGACCATTCATGCCATCACGGCCATCGGCGCTGCCGGCGGGGACCTGGTCACGGTCTCCTACACGTGCAACGACTGCGACCTGTTCCAGGAACACACCGCCTATGCCACCGACGTCGCGGCTGCACTGAACCAGGTCCGGTGGATGGCCAAGGTGATCCTCTTCGGGGACGACTACATCCACTGCGGCTTTCCCATGGAGGAGGCGGAGTTCGAGGTTGAGCAGCTCTGCTACCGCAGCAGCAGGACAGGCAGCGGGCTCAACGCCGTATCCCTGCCCACCCGGGTCCTGCGTTGCCACTGCGGTTTCCAGCTCGAAGTCCCGGAGTAACCACGCCGCGCTTTCCGTGTGCCGTCCTGCGCAGCTACAGACCGGCGCGGTGTGCCTGGGCAGTCCGTGTGCACCGGGCGCAGCCGTCACTGCGCGCAGGCGAACCTCAGGGTCTGCTAGAGCTGGAGGGCGGCAGGACTGCCGGCGGCGGCCACCAGGACGGCGGCGAGCTCGCCTTGCGTCAAGTTTGCCGCGGTGCAGAGTTCATCGTTCGCCACTCCGGCTGCGGAGGCTTTACGGACCGCCTGCCGCAGGGACTCCTGGGCGGTGTCCAGTTCCCACTGCATGCTTTCAAGGCGCGAGCTGGTGCGCCACACCTCGGCCAGGACATCCTCTTCCTCGACGCCTTCCTCAACACCGGCTGCAGCCAGGGCGAGGTGCGGTTCAAGCTCCGGCGCCAGGGGACCGGCTGCCAAGGGTCCGGCCAGGCCTGCCGCAGCGGCGAAAGCCTGCGCCGGTTCCACGGCGTCCTGCACTGCATCCGTCCCAGGTACGGAAACAGTAAGCGGGGTGCCCAGGGGGTTACCGGCCGTCTGCGTCATGGCAAAACTCCTTAAGCGGGCTTACTACTAGTTTTAAAAGTATCTCGATTAGCGTACTTGTCGCCGCTGTAGTTCGCCAACGGGAACAGGACTTACCCGAACCGTCCAGACACGTAGTCTTCGGTGGCCTTCTGCACGGGATTGCTGAAGATGGTGTGGGTATCGCCGTACTCGATCAGTTTGCCCGGCTTGCCGGTGCCCGCGATGTTGAAGAACGCGGTCTTGTCGGAAACGCGCGCGGCCTGCTGCATGTTGTGGGTCACGATCACCACGGTGTACTGGTCCTTGAGCTCATTGATGAGGTCCTCGATGGCCAGCGTGGAGATGGGATCCAGGGCGGAGCAGGGCTCGTCCATGAGGATCACCTGGGGTTCCACGGCGATGGCGCGGGCAATGCAGAGGCGCTGCTGCTGGCCGCCGGACAGGCCGGAACCGGGCTTCGCCAGCCGGTCCTTGACCTCGTTCCACAGGTTGGCGCCCTTGAGCGAGCGCTCCACCAGGACATCGGCCTCACCCTTGGAGATCTTCTTGTTGTTCAGCTTGACGCCGGCCAGCACATTGTCCCGGATGGACATGGTGGGGAACGGGTTGGGGCGCTGGAAGACCATGCCGATCTGCGAGCGCACAGTTACGGGGTCCACGCCGGGGCCGTACAGGTTGTCGCCGTCCAGCAGGACTTCACCCTCAACGCGGGCGCCGGGGATGACCTCGTGCATGCGGTTCAGGGTGCGGAGGAAGGTGGACTTTCCGCAGCCTGACGGGCCAATGAACGCGGTGACGGACTTGGCCTCGATGTTGATGCTGACGTCCTCCACGGCGAGGAAATCGCCGTAGTACACGTTCAGGTCCTTGACGTCGATGCGCTTAGACATGGTGTTCCTTCACTGACTGGGTATGGGTTGAAGTCTAGGATCCGCCGCGGGACGGCGGAAGGTGCAGCCGGATTGGCTACCGGCCGGCTTTGGGAGCGAAGATCTTGGCGATCAGGCGCGCCACCAGGTTCAGGACCATCACCAGGATGATCAGCACCAGGGCGGCACCCCAGGCCCGCTGCGAGGACGGGTCCGGGTTGGAAGGCGAGGTGGGGTTGAGGATCTGGGTGTAGATGAAGGTGGGCAGCGAGGCCATCCAGCCGCCGAACACGTTGGAGTTGATGCTGGTGGCAAAGCCGGCGGTGACCAGGATGGGCGCCGTCTCGCCGATGACCCGGGCGATCGCCAGGGTGACGCCTGATGCAATGCCGGAAATCGCCGTCGGAATGACCACCTTGAGGATGGTCCGCCACTTGCGCACGCCCAGGGCATAGGCCGCCTCACGGAGTTCGTTGGGGACGATCTTGAGCATTTCCTCGCTGGAGCGGACCACCACCGGGATCATCAGCACCGAAAGCGCGACGGCGGCCACGGCACCGGTCTTGGTTCCCGGGCCCACCACCGCGAAGAAGAACGCGGCGGCGAACAGGCCGGCCACGATGGAGGGGATGCCGGTCATGACGTCCACGAAGAACGTGATGGCCTTGGCCAGGCGTCCGTCGTTGCCGTACTCCACCAGGTAGATGGCCGTGAGCAGCCCCACGGGAACGGAGATGACAGTGGCCAGCAGCGTGATCTGCACCGTGCCGAGGAGGGCATGGTAGATGCCGCCCAGCACCGGGCCGCCGCTTTCCACAGCCTTGTTGTCGAAGGCGCCCGTGACGCCGTTCATGGAGGTGGTGAGGAACCCGGGGTCGATGAGCCCCGGGATGCCGTTCACCAGCACCGTCCAGATCACCGAAACCAGGGGCAGGAGGGCTACCAGGAACGAGCCCACCACCAGGCAGGTGGCCAGCTTGTCCCTGGCCCTGCGGGAGCCTTCCACGGCAGCGCTCCAGGAAACCAGGCCGATTGCGAACAGAATCGCAGAGACCACTCCCCAGCCGAACGGGTTGAAACCAATCAGGGCAAGGATGGCGGCCCCGACGATCAGGGCTGCAGCCAGCACGGCATAGGGCGCGTACTTGGGCAGCTGGCCCTTGGTCAGCGCCGACCGCTTGCTGCGCACGGGGGTAAGCGTGGAGGTCATTTAGTTGGCTCCCGAGAATTCCTTGTGCCGGGTAATGACCCAGCGGGCGATCATGTTCACGGCCAGGGTGATGATGAACAGCACCAGGCCGGCGGCGATCAGGGTGCTGACCTTGAGGCCGCTGGCTTCGGGGAAGTTCAGGGCAATCTCGGCGGCGATAGTCTGGTTGCCGGACTGGATCAGGCTGGCGGTCAGGGCACCGGAGGAGAGCACCAGGGCCACGGCCATGGTCTCGCCGAGCGCGCGGCCCAGGCCCAGCATGATGGCGCTGATGATGCCGGGGCGGGCGAAGGGCAGCACGGCCATCTTGATCATCTCCCAGCGCGTGGCACCCAGCGCCAGGGCAGCTTCCTCATGCAGCTTGGGGGTCTGCAGGAAGATCTCACGGGACAGCGAGGTGATGATCGGCAGGACCATGACCGCCAGGACGATGCCCGCGGTGAGGATGGTCTTGCCGGTGGTGGAAGCGGGGCCCTCGAAGATGGGGAGCCAGCCCATGTTTGCCGCGAGCCAGCCATAAGCCGGCGAGATCTCCTTGGCCAGGAAGGCTGCGCCCCAGGCGCCGTAGACCACGGAGGGGATCGCTGCGAGCAGGTCCACGACGTAGCCGAGTCCGGAGGCCAGGCGCCGCGGCGCGAAGTGCGAGATGAACAGCGCCACGCCGATGGCGATGGGGGTGGCGATCACCAGCGCAATGACGGCGGCGATCAGCGTACCGATCACGATGGGCCAGATGTAGGCGAAGAAGCCCTGGCCGCCCTGGATCTTGTCCGCAGGCGCGGTCAGCGCGGGAATTGCCTGGACTACCAGGAAGAGTGCGACGCCGAAGAGGACGGCGAGGATCAGGCACCCGGCTGCCAGCGTGGCGCCGGAAAAGACTTTGTCCCCGGCGCGCCCGGCGCCCTGGGTACTGGTCAGGGAGGTGGCGGTCATTCGACGGCCCTTCGATTCGTTGCTGGATTAAGGAGGCGGGGTGCAAAGCCAAGTTCCCCGCACTGCCGTCCGGCAGGCGGGGAACCCGGTTTTGCAGCGTTGGCTAGGACTTGACCTTGATCGAGTCGATGGCCTTGGCAGCCTTTGCTGCGAGGTCCGAGGACAGCGGGGCGGACTTGGCCGACTCAGCTGCAGCCTTCTGGCCCTCTGCGGAAACCACGTAGTGCTCGAAGGCCTTGACCAGGTCGACGGTCTCCTGCTTGTCGTAGGTGGTGCACAGGACGTGGAAGGACACCAGCACGATCGGGTAAGCCCCGGCGATGGTGGTCTTGCGGTCCAGCTTGATGGAGAGGTCGTTCGCGGCGCGGCCGTCAACGGGCTTGCCGGCGTCCACGGCCTTGGCAGCAGCATCGGCGGAGATCTTGGTGAAGGAATCGCCCACCTTGATCTGCGCAACGCCGAGCTTGCCGCTGACAGCGGAGTCATCAGCGTAGGTCACGGCACCGGGGGTGTCCGTAACGGTCTTGACCACACCGGAAGTTCCCTTGGCATTTTCGCCCTGGAGGCTGGCGGGCCAAACACCGGCGGCCTTGTCGGTCCAGACATCAGAGGCTGCGGCGGCCAGATAGTCGGTGAAGTTCTGCGTGGTGCCCGAGTCGTCGGAGCGGTTCACCGGGGTGACCTTCAGGTCAGGCAGGGAAACGCCGGCGTTCAGGGCGGCGATGGCGGGGTCGTTCCACTTGGCGATCTGGCCGCGGAAGATCTTGGCCACGGTGGTGGCGTCGAGCTTCAGGTCAGCGACACCGGGAACGTTGAAGGCCACGGCGATCGGGGAGATGTAGACCGGGACGTTGATGGCACCGTCGGGTCCGCAAACTGACTTGGAGGAGGCGTACTCGTCATCCTTCAGGTAGGCATCCGAGCCGGCGAACTGGGCCGAGCCGTCGAGGATTGCCTTGCGGCCGGCGCCTGAGCCGTCCGGGGAGTACTGAACGCTGGCACCGGAGTTGGCGGAAGCGAAGTTGGTCTTCCAGGCGTCCATGGCGGCGCCCTGGGCGGAGGAGCCGATGCCGGTCAGCGTGCCGGTGACCTTGGTGCCGCCGGCGGACTGGGTACCGGCAGGAGCGGTGCCCGTGGCGTTGTCTGAACCGCAGGCGGTGAGCGCGAGTGCGCCGGCTGCGATAACAGCGATAGCCGCGTGGCGGCCGAAGCGGAGTGCCTTCACTAGATGTACCCCTTCCAGGGTTATTCAGGTGCGGGACAGGGACGGAGAACCCTGCTGCGCGATGCGTACGTTTTGTACCTTCAAGAAAGTTAAGGGCCGCAGGTAACGGGATGGGCTGTCCAAAGTGAACGGAGGATTAACGACGGCGGGATATTGGCTGACAAATGCCGGGTCACCATTGCGCAGATCACATGCACGGTCGTAGTGCAGCCGCGACGGGTAGTGGATCGGCACTGAATAGACTTGAGCCCATGGCCATCCCAGCAGGACTCTCAGCATCCAGGCGGTTCCTGCGCAGCCGGGTCCGGACCGGACTGATCCGCAGCCGCAACTCGTTCGTCCCCGCCATCCAGATGACCGTGTGCGCCGTGGGCGCTTACGCGTTCGCCGAGTACGTCCTGGGCCACTCCGGCCCCCTGTTCGCAGCCACCTCGTCGCTGATCGCCCTCGGGTTCTCCCGGGAGCCACGGCTGCGGCGCGTGATGGAGGTGGGCCTGGGCTGCACCATCGGCATCGCCGTCGGTGACCTGCTCCTGCACTGGCTGGGCGGCGACATCTGGGTGGCCGCCGTCGTGCTCCTCTTCTCCATCCTGCTGGCCCGCTTCCTGGACAGCGGAAGTATCTTCACCACCCAGCTGGCGCTTCAATCGCTGCTGGTGGTCTTGCTGCCGGCACCGTCCGGGGGCCCGTTCACCCGGAGTATCGATGCCGTGGTGGGCGGCATGTGTGCCCTGCTGGTGACCATCCTGGTGCCAAAGGACCCCCGCCAGGAGCCGCGCCGGGATGTGCAGAAACTGCTGCATGAACTGGCGGAGGTACTGCGTGAATGTGCCGGGGCGCTGGCCAACAGTGACTCCACCCAGGCCTGGCATGCGCTGATCCGCGGCCGGAACTGCCAGCCGCTGGTGGATGCCATGCGCCAGTCCCTCCGCGCGTCCGGCGAGGTGGCCACGTTGGCGCCCGCCTACCGGCGGCACCGTGATGAACTGGACCGGCTGAAGCAGTCGCTGGATTTCATCGACCTTGCCCTGAGGAACAGCCGCGTGTTTGCGCGGCGGTTGACCAGCGCCATTAACCACACGGCGCTGTCGGACGAGGCGACGGACAGCATCGCGGGGGTGCTGCAGGAGACAGCTGCCGCCATCGATGAGCTTTCCCTGGGCCTTGCGGAGACGCACGAAGGCGTCCGCCGCGCCCACCTGCGCACTGCCCGGCGGGACCTCAGCGAGATCGCCCTTCGCCTGCATCCCAAGCTGCTGGAGGTGACGCGGCTGGAGGGCGAAACCGTTGTCATGCTGTTCCGGCCGCTGATGGTGGACCTGCTGGAAGCCACCGGCATGGATGCGGCCGAGGCCAGGGACGTGCTGCCCGCGCTGTAGCTGCGGACGGGCCGACGGCCCTGCCGGGGGCTTACGGAGAAGCAATGTCGGTGCCCGCCACTAGGGTTGAACGCATGGCAACAAAGACTTCCCGGGCGTCCAAGGCGCCCGCGTACAAATGCGCCGAGTGCGGCTGGACCACCGCCAAGTGGGTGGGCCGCTGCGGCGAGTGCCAGGCATGGGGCACGGTGGAGGAAACGGGTGCGGCCGTGGCGCGTACGACGGCGGCCACAACGGTGCTGGAGCCCGCACGCCGGATTGCCGACGTCGACGCCACCACGGCGGCTTTCCTGCCCACCGGCGTGGACGAGCTGGACCGGGTGCTCGGCGGCGGCCTGGTTCCGGGCGCCGTCATCCTGCTCGCCGGCGAGCCCGGCGTCGGTAAATCCACGCTGCTGCTGGACGTGGCTGCCAAGTTCGCCCGGACTGCCCAGGACGTCCTGTATGTGACCGGCGAAGAATCCGCCGCCCAGGTGAAGCTGCGCGCGGAGCGGATCGACGCCGTCGCCGAGTCCCTGTACCTGTCCGCGGAGACGGACCTGGGGCAGGCCCTGGGCCAGGTGGAAAAGATCGAACCGCGGCTGCTGATCGTGGACTCCGTGCAGACCCTCAGCAGCGCCGATGTTGATGGCAGCGCCGGCGGCGTGTCCCAGGTCCGGGAGGTGGCGGCATCCATCATTGCCGCGGCCAAGCGGCGGAACATGACCACCCTGTTGGTGGGGCACGTCACCAAGGACGGCTCTATCGCCGGGCCCCGGCTGCTGGAACACCTGGTGGACGTGGTGTGCCAGTTCGAGGGCGAGCGGCACTCCCGGCTGCGGCTGCTCCGGGCCGTGAAGAACCGGTACGGGCCCACCGACGATGTAGGCTGCTTTGACCTCAATGAAAACGGTATCGAGGGACTGGCCGATCCCAGTGGGCTGTTCGTCAGCCGCACCAAGGATCCGGTGTCCGGGACCTGCATCACCGTCACTATGGAGGGTCGCCGTCCCCTGCTGGCCGAGGTGCAGTCGCTGCTCGCCGAAAGCCCCAACTCGCAGCCGCGCCGGGCCACCAGCGGCCTGGACAGTTCGCGCGTGTCCATGCTGTTGGCCGTGCTGCAGCAGCGCGCCGGGACCCTGCTGCACAAGGACGATTCCTACGTTGCCACCGTGGGCGGGGTGAAACTCAGCGAACCCGCAACGGACCTTGCCGTGGCCCTTGCCGTGGCCTCGGCCAAGGCCCGCAAGCCCCTGCCCATCCGGCTGATTGCCTTCGGAGAAGTGGGCCTGGCCGGCGAGGTCCGGCCCGTGCCGGGCATCAACCAGCGCATCCAGGAAGCACACCGGCTGGGATTCACCCACGCTGTGGTTCCCGCCAGCCACACCGGGCCCGGGCCCGTGCCCGCGGGATTCTCGGTGCGTGAAGTGGAGCACCTCACGGAGGCACTCAGCCTGTTGATTGGCTAGCAGCCGGCGTTTGCCCCTGGCCGGGGGCGTTCGGCCCTGTCCGGCGCCCGGGCTCCCGGCGGGTACTCTGGGTGCAGAACCTTCTCGCATACGGAGGTTTTTGATTTCTGTGCTGGGGGAAGCTTGGTAATCCAGGAACAGCAGGGCGCCGCAGACGCTGCAAAGCACGCACGCAGGGGGCCCACGCAACCTGTTGTGTCGGACCGTCTTGACGGTTTATTCGGGGCACTCGGTCCGCGGAAGCGCATAGCGGCGTGCCAACTGCCCGTCACCTTGACCATTGCGCTCGTGGTCCTCGCCGCGGCAATTTTCAGTCCGGAGACGCTGGCCAACAGCTTCTTTCTCGCGGCGCTGCTGTTCCATCTGGCAATCGCCGCCGCGTGCGTGGCCGTTCCGTGGGCCAGGCTTCCGGCAGGAGCATTCGCCGTGATCCCGCTCCTGGACTGCCTTGCCATCGGCTTCACCCGCGAGGCCGGAGGCCCGGCCTTCAACGTACTGAGCATGATGCTGGTATTTCCTGTCGTCTGGCTCTCGGCGCAGGTCCGGCCGTACATGCCGGCCCTGGCCATTGCAGGGACGGTCCTCAGCGCGGTGGCGCCATCCCTTGTCCAGGGGGCACCGCTTACGGGGGGATCCATGATCCGGACCCTCATCCTTCCCCTGGTCATGTCCGTCATCGCGGTGACCGCCCACGTGGTGGCCACCACCATCCGCCGGCATCGCGTCAAACTTGTCGAAAACGAACAGGACCGGGCCCGTACCCTGGGTGAAAGCGTGCGCCGGCGGGCCCTGCTTGACGCAGTGCTGAAGGCCGTTGGGGTGGGCGTCTGGGTGGTGGACACGCGGGGCCACACGGTGCTGGCAAACAGGGCGATGCGCACGGACGCCGCCCTCGGCGGCGTGATGGACCCTGCCGGAGGATCGGGCACGTTGATGCTGGCGGACCGCTGTACACCGGTACCGTCAGGCCTGCTTCCCGCGGCCCGGGCCGCAGCCGGGGACGCCTTCACGGACGAGTTGTATTGGGCCGGCCCCGCAGAACGCCAGCGCGCCTACTCCGTGAGTTCGCATGCTTTCCCTCCTGCCGGCGGCCAGGAAGGTGGTGCCGTCATCACCTTTGTGGACGTCACCACCCTGGTCAGTGCGCTGGCGGCCAAGGACGATTTTGTTGCCACTGTCTCGCACGAGCTGCGGACACCGCTCACGTCCATCCTGGGCTACCTGGAACTGGTCCTGGACGAACCCGGCCATGAGGACATCCGGGAGGAGCTCCTGGTGGTGCGCCGGAACGCGGAACACCTGCTGAGCCTGGTCAATGACCTGATCGCTGTGGCATCCGAGCGGATGGACCTGGCGCTGGAGGAAACGGACCTGGCCCGGCTGCTGGCGCTGGAGGTGGATGCCGCACTGCCCAAGGCCGCCGGCAACGGGCTGCAGCTGGTACTTGATGTAGAGCAGCCGCTGCCGGCGAGGGTGGATCCGGAACGAATCAGCCAGGTGGTCCGGAACCTGCTTTCGAACGCCATCAAGTACTCCCCCAGCGGCGGCTTAATCACTGCCGGGGCCGTCAGGACCGATGCGGGCCTGGTGTGTTCCGTCACCGATACGGGCGTGGGGATGACGGCGGAAGAGCAGGAACAGGCATTCACCAAGTTCTTCCGTTCGGCGCGGTCGCGGGAAACGGCCATCCCGGGTGCGGGCCTGGGGTTGCCCGTCAGCAAGACCATCGTTGAGGGCCACGGTGGATCCATCAGCCTGGACAGTGAGCCCGGCGTGGGCACCACTGCAACCTTCATCCTGCCGGGACTCTGACAGCTCCGGGCAGTCAGGAGGCGGCGCCGGCCAGCCAGCTGGAAACGTCGCTGCGCAGCACCAGCAGCGGGCCGCCGGTGGCGCTCACATTGCCGTTGGCCACGTAGTACCCGCGGCCCGCCCCTGTTCCACCTGCTGCACGGTCCAGGGCATCCACCAGGTGCCGCGGCAGGTGTCCCTGCGGGCCCAGGCTGCGGAGCTCATCCACTTCTTCCGGCGTGAGCCGTCCCAAAACTTCAGCAATGTTGGCCATGAGTGGTCCCGTCCCTTTCGACCAGAGTGCCTGGCAGAGTGCCTGAAGGAATAACCTAAAGCAGCGCCGTGAACTCCACGTTAACGGCGAACGGCAACTGCACTTCCTGACGATCTGGAGATTCAATGCCCATTCGAAGCGCAGGCATCCTGCTGTACCGGCAGGACCCGGCCACCCCCGCCGGCGCCCGGGATGGACTGCAGGTGTGGATCGCCCACATGGGCGGCCCGTTCTGGGCCCGCAAGGACATGCACGCCTGGTCCATTCCGAAAGGCGAATATGCCGCCGGCGAAGACGCGCTGGCCGCCGCGCTTCGGGAATTCGCAGAGGAGATGGGGACTGCTGCCCCGGAGGCTGAATACCGGCTGCTTGGCGAGTTCCGGCAATCCTCGGGAAAGCTCATCACCGCCTACGCGGCGCAGGCTGAGTTCGCCCCGGAGGTGATTAGCAGCAACACTTTTCCGCTGGAATGGCCCAAGGGGTCCGGCAGGATGCAGCAGTATCCCGAAATTGACGACGCCCGCTGGTTCCCGGAGCAGGAGGCCCGGCTCAAACTCGTGAAGGGCCAGCTGCCCATCCTCGATGCGCTGGTTGAGGACCTGGCGGCCAGCTAGACCACCCGCTTAAACGCGCTGCTGCATCCGGATCGCCGAAAAGGTGCGGAAACGCCGGACCGACCGATCCGGCGTTCCCCGCACCGTTCCGGCGTTTTCGGCGTTTGCAGCTAACCGGCGGTGAGCACCAAAGCGACGCTGTGGCCGCCGAATCCGAAGGCATTCACCAGCCCTGCCGGGGCGTAGTCGGGTGCCAGCTGGTGGGTGTTGGCGGTGATGACGTTCAGGTCCACTTCCGGGTCCAGCGCCTCCACGTTCAGCGTTCCCGGCAGCTTGCCGGTGCGCAGGGCTTCGAGGACCACGACGGCGGCCAGCGCACCGGCGCCACCCAGCAGGTGGCCGGTGTGGCCTTTCGTGGACGTGACGGGGACGTCGGCGCCGAAGACGGCGTTGATCGCCTGGCCCTCCAGCCTGTCGCCCACAGGGGTGGACGTGGCGTGGGCATGGACGAAGCCGATCTCCGCCGGAGCCATCCCGGCCGATTCCAGCGCTTTCTGCATGACGCGACGCTGCATCGCAGGATCCGCCGCCACGATGTCGTTGGCATCGGACGTCACCGCTCCCCCGGCCACGGCCCCAAGGATGGCGGCGCCGCGGGCACGTGCGTGCTCCTCGCTCTCCAGCACCACAACTCCGGCGCCTTCAGCCAGCACAAAGCCGTCCCGGCCGCCGTCGAACGGGCGCGAGGCCCGCTGCGGGTCATCCGGACGGGTGGACAGGGCACGGATCTGGGAGAAGCCGCTGATCACCAGGTCGTTCACGGAAGCGTCAACACCGCCGGCAATTACGACGTCGGCAGCACCGGAGCGGATCATCTCGGCGGCCTGGACAATCGCCTCAGCCCCGGAGGCGCAGGCGCTGACAGGCGTCCGGGCGCCGCCGCGGGCACCAAGGTCCATGGACACCCACGCGGCCGGGCCGTTGACCATGAGCCGGGTCAGGGTGTGCGGGGACACCTTGCGGGGACCTGACTGTCCCAGCACCCGGTCCTGCTCGATGGTGGAACCGAGCCCGCCATACGCGGACCCGATCACCACGGCGAACCGTTCCGGGTCCACTTCCGGGGCGCCGGCCTGCACCCACGCCTCCCGTGCCGCAATCAGGGCGAACTGGCCGCACCGGTCCATCCGCTTCATCTCGCGGGTACTGAGGTGGTCCGAAAGGTCTGCCGTGACCTGACCGGCGATCCTGACCGGCAGCTGCTCTGCCCAGTCCTGCTCCAGCGCCGCAATCCCGGAGCGCCCGTCAAGCAGGGCCTCCCAGGTTTCCCTGACCGTGGAACCCAGGGGGTTGATGGTGCCGGCACCGGTGACCAGTGCGCGGGGTTGGATTGCAGCCATGATGCCCTACTTTGCGGGGTTGTGCGTGCCGATGGGCACGAGCGTCAGGTCGGGGTGGTTCTTCTCGATCCGCCGGAGCGCCCAGACGTCGTTGAACAAGGCGAGGTATTCGCCGTCGGACCGCAACAGCACCTCAGCGCCAGGGACGTTTGCCAGCGCGGGCATGGCATCCGCCGTCGAAATCCTGGCCAGCGAGTACGGCAGGCGTTCCAGGCGCATGGGTGCGCTGAAGTCGTGCGCCATGCGGTCCTCCACCACCTCGAACTGCATGGGCCCGACGGCGGCAAGCACCGGCGCCTGGTCGCCGCGGACGTCGGAGCGGAGCACCTGGATAACGCCCTCGTGCTCGAGCTGCTCGATGCCGCGGCGGAACTGCTTGAACTTGCTGGGGTCCTTGGACCGGGCCACCTGGAAGTGCTCGGGGGCGAACAGCGGGATGGCCGGGTACTCCACCGGGTCCTCCATGAACAGGCTGTCACCCACACGCAGGGTGGACGCGTTGACCAGGCCCACCACGTCCCCGGGGTACGCCTCGTCGATGACTTCGCGTTCGCGCCCAAACACCTGCTGTGCGTACTTGGTGGCGAAGGACTTGCCGGTGCGGGTCTGGGTGACCACCATGCCGCGCTCAAAGACACCGGAGCAGACGCGGATGAAGGCTACGTGGTCGCGGTGGGCCTTGTTCATGCCGGCCTGCACCTTGAAGACGAAGCCGGAAAACGGAGACTCAACCGGGCGGGCGGTGCCGTCCACATCGGGGCGCGGGGACGCCGGCGGGGCAAAGTCCACCAGGGCGTCGAGCAGTTCCTTGACGCCGAAGTTGAGAGCGGCGGAGCTGAACAGGATGGGGGTGGCCTTGCCGGCGTGGAAGGCGTCGACATCGAACTCAAGGTTGGACTCGATCACCAGCCCTGCCTCGTCCACGGCGTCAGACCAATTGCTGCCCTGGCTCTCGGCGGCCTCTTCCGGCGTGAAGTATTCGGTGATGGCGATCTGGGCGCCGGCGTTGTTGCGCTGGAACCGGGCGAAGCGGTCGTTGCGGAGGTCCCAGACGCCACGGAAGTCCCCGGAGATGCCAACGGCCCAGGTCAGCGGCATGGGCTGCAGGCCGGTGCGTTCGGTGATCTCGTCCATCAGCGCCAAGGCGTCCAGGCCGGGGCGGTCCCACTTGTTGATGACGGTGATGATGGGCAGGTTGCGCTGCTTGCACACCTCGAAGAGCTTCATGGTCTGGGTTTCCAGGCCTTTGGCGGCGTCCACCAGCATCACGGCACAGTCCACGGCGGCAAGCACGCGGTAGGTGTCCTCGGAGAAGTCGGCGTGGCCGGGGGTGTCCAGGAGGTTGATGACCGTGTCGCGGTAGGAAAACTGCAGGGCTGCGGAGCTGATGGAGATGCCACGGTCCTTCTCCATCTGCATCCAGTCGGAGACCGTTTCCTTCCGGTTGGCCTTGCCGCTGGAGGCGCCCGCAGTGCCGATCACCTTGGCGTGCAGGGCCAGTGCCTCGGTGAGCGTGGACTTGCCGGCGTCCGGGTGGGAGATGACGGCAAAGGTCCTGCGGCGGCCCGCCTCCTTGTGAATCTCGGAGATCCGGGCGGGGGTCAGGACATCTTGGGACACGGTGCTACTTTCGCTGCGGTTGTGGCTGCCCAGGGGCCTTTCGGGTTCTGCGCTGCGACTCGAGGGCGGGGAATGAGATTGGCAAACAGCCAAAGTACAAGTTTATCGCAGGGCCGCAAACGGGCACCGGTTCCGCTTAACGCAGGCGAAACCGGACGTTCAAAGCCGCGAAATGCGGGGCAGTTAGCTTTGGCGCATGATGCACGGCGCCACCTTCTCCGGCAACCTCTTCTTCGATCCGTTGGCCACCAACCTGGCAATGAATGTAGGCGCAGGCCTTGGCACGCCCACCCAAGCGCCGGCGTCGGCCCTTCCTTCCGGCTCGCAGCGTAAGCGGTGCGTCCAGACGGCAGCCGAGCACAAGGCGCTCCGGGCCGCGTCCCTTTCGAAGGTGAGCAGGGACTTGGAGCGGATGCTCAAGGAGCGCAGGCGCTGAGGTTTCCCTGCGAAGGCGCTGGACTATCCCGGCAAACACCGCGCCACGTGGCGGTACGGGGCAGCGGGTAAAGGCATGATGTGCTTATGCGCAGCATCGAACTGGTCTTTGATGACCCCACCGACGCCCTCCTCAGGGACGACTGGGCGCGGCTCGAGGCCGCCGGCCTCCCGAGCCTCGCTGCGCACACCTCCCCCAGCAACAGCCCGCACATCACGCTGGCCGCAGGAGCCGACCTGCAGGACGGCCGGGAAGGGCCGCTCCAGGAAGGGGTTTGGCAGGCGTTGCCCATGGACATCGCGTTTTCCGGTGCCATCGTATTTCCCGCCGGCACCGGCAAGTATGTACTTGCCCGGGCGGTCCTGCTGACCGCTCCCCTGCTGGACCTGCACCGGCACCTGCACCAAGGTCTGTCGGGCGCGTTGCCGCTGACCCTGCCGGGGTCCTGGACGCCGCACGTCACCATCTCCCGCCGCATCCCCGGTCCTCAGCTCGGGGCAGCCATGGACCTGCTGGACCTGCGCGTCGAGGGCAGTTGTACAGCCGCACGGCTCTGGGACAGCAGCACCAAAACGGTCACGCCCCTGGGTAAGCCCGCTTAGTGCCGACGGCGGGAACCGTGGCGCGAAAGGAGCGAAAGTGCCTGCCGGGCACGGCATCCAAACGGCATTTTTCCTGCCGTACCGGCCACCCCCTAATGGGCCACTTTGGGGCTTGCCTGTGCGGAACTTGGGGATTCTTACCCCTATCATTGAGCTTGCGGGAATCAGAGCACTTTTTGATCCTGCCGGCCAACTGCGGACGCCGGCATTCCTGCGGGTGGCGGTCCGCACCTTTGAAGGGAAACACCTATGGCGCGGAGCCCCGAAGAATCGCTGAGGGCCACTCTGGGCAGGGTTGCACCCGGAACTCCCCTTCGCGATGGCCTGGAGCGGATCCTCCGCGGGCGCACCGGGGCATTGATCGTCCTGGGCTCTGACCGCACCATCGATTCCATCTGCTCGGGCGGATTCGATATCGGCATCGAATTCTCGCCCACCCGGCTGCGGGAATTGGCCAAGATGGACGGCGCCATTATCTGCGACAAGGACGCCGGCAACATCCTGCGGGCCGCCGTCCAGCTGGTCCCGGACTCGAGCATCGAGACGCAGGAATCCGGAACCCGACACCGCACGGCGGAACGGGTGGCCAAGCAGACCGGGGTCCCGGTCATCTCCGTGAGCCAGTCCATGCAGATCATCGCCCTCTACGTCAACGGCCTGCGCCACGTCCTGGAGGGATCAGAGAACGTCCTGGCCCGCGCCAACCAGGCACTTGCCACCCTGGAGCGCTACCGCGCACGGCTGGACCAGGTCACCAGTTCGCTGTCCGCCCTGGAAATCGAGGCAATGGTGACGGTGCGCGACGTTGCCGTGACACTTCAGCGGCAGGAAATGGTCCGCCGCATCTCGGAGGAAATCTCGCAGTATGTCCTGGAACTGGGCGAAGACGGCCGGCTTCTCTCCCTCCAGCTCGACGAACTCACCGTGGGCAGGGGCCCCGGCAGCGACGTGATCATCCGCGACTACGCCAGCCCCAATGCTTCAGCAGAGGACATCGACAAAGCCGTCCATGAACTGGTCAGCCTGGGCCCCACGGAACTGATCGACCTGGGCAAGATTGCGGCGATCGTAGGATTTGCCGGCGGCGAAGCCAATCTCGACGCCGTGGTCCAGCCCCGCGGCTACCGGCTGCTGTCCGGCCTCAAGGCAGTTCCAAAGGCCGTCGCGGACCGCCTGGTGGACCATTTCGGTGGCCTGCAGTTCCTGATGGCCGCCACGATCGACGACCTCATGACCGTTGACGGCATCGGCGACCAGCGCGCCCGCACCGTACGCGAGGGCCTGAGCCGGATGGCCGAGGCAAGCCTCCTGGACCGCTTCCTCTAAAGCACCACCCCGGCTCCCCCGCAGCGGGCAATCCCGGCGGCTTTCCCTCATCGATTGCTGAGCATGTGCCGTTTTCAGCCCTGAGACCGACAATTACTCAGCAATGGATGGGTGTGGGGCTCAGTTCAGCTGAAAGACGGCCTTGGGGCTGGCCCGTGAACCCAGCTTCGCGGTGAAGATGTAGTACGCCCCGCCGCCACCGGGGGCTGCCGCCACTGCTTTGCAGCCATCGGCGCTGCGGTTCCGGCTCCACGGGAAGTTGGCGGTTTCGCTGGCGCCAGGGGCAATCACCTTGACCAGGTCATCGCTCGATGCCTGGCAGTCCTTTGACGAGAAGATCCGGTCAGAGCCGCTGGTCACCAGGAATTCCATCTGTGAGGTCCCAATGTTGACTTCACAGGCGACGGTGCCGCCGTTGGTCACCTTCAGGGTGAGCAGCGGATTTTCCCCCGGTCCATACACCGGCTTGTCAGTGGCTGCCGAGACGGTCACCAGGTTCTGGTTGCAGGTGGGGGTCGCCGGGGCAGTGGGCGACGGCGTGGCTGACGGAGTTGCGGAGGCGGAAGCAGAAGGGGTGGCGGCAGCAGACGGGGAGGCCGCAGGGTCCGGGGACGAAGGCTGGGTGGATGAAGCCTGCTGCGAACCGCCCTTGAAGGCACCGGCCAGCGCGAAACCGCTGACCACCAGCGCGATCACCAGCAGGAGCGCGCCGCCAGCCACCAGCCGGCGGCGGCGGTACACGGCGGCACCCGGTTTGCGGACGCTGCTGGAACCCGATGCCGTGCCGCGTGCTGGTGAATCGCCTTGCCTGCCCATCCTCCTAGGCTATGGAACGCCGCCGCTTCTGCCCTGCCACCACGCCGCCGGGCCGGCATCGCTCTTGTCACAACCGGGTTGCAGCCGGCCGGAACCCATCCACTACAGTGTTGGCATCGACACTCAAACCTCCCCCGCCACAACCGCCGCGGTCACTCCAGCGGGCCCCGCAGCCCTGGAGATGCTCCACCACCGGATCAACGACTGGTTCGCCGGCATCGCCCGCGACCTTCCCTGGCGCGAGCCCGGCTGCTCCCCCTGGGGCGTGCTGGTCAGCGAAATCATGCTGCAGCAAACCCCCGTGGTCCGGGTGCTCCCCGTCTGGCACGAGTGGCTCAAGCGGTGGCCCACGCCCGCCGGGCTGGCCGGGGAACCCGCCGGGGAAGCTGTCCGGTCGTGGGGCAGGCTGGGCTACCCGCGCCGCGCGCTTCGGCTGCACGCCGCGGCCACGGCGATCGTGCAGGACCACGGCGGCAAGGTCCCGGACACCTACGCGGAACTGCTGGCCCTGCCCGGGGTGGGCAGCTACACCGCCGCGGCAGTGGCGGCGTTCGCGTACGGCCGCCGGGAAACGGTGGTGGACACCAATATCCGCAGGGTGCACGCCCGCCTGGTCTCCGGCGTCGCGCTTCCCGCCCCCGCGCTGACCGCGGCGGAGATGCGCGTGGCCGCCGCCCTGTTGCCGGACGACGACGAAACCTCCGTTCGCTGGAACGCTGCGGTCATGGAACTTGGGGCTTTGGTGTGCACGGCCCGGGCGCCAAAGTGCGCCGCCTGCCCGGTGAAGGATTCCTGTGCGTGGCTGGCGGCAGGCGAGCCCCCGCCGTCGTACGTTCCCAAGGGCCAGGCGTGGCACGGCACCGACCGCCAGGTCCGCGGCGCCGTCCTGGCCGTGCTCCGGCTGGCGGAAACCCCCGTACCGCCGGACATGTTCCAGCGCGAACCAGCCGATCTTGGCTATGCCCCTGAAGGAATTGGCGTGCCGCTGGCCGCCCTGCACCGGCTCAACTCCGCCCCTGAACAGCTGGAACGGGCGCTGGCGGGGCTCCTGGCGGACGGGCTGGCAGAGATGCACGACGGCGGCTACCGGCTCCCAGCCTGACCCACCGGCGGCGGGGGCCCGGATGGCATACTTCTTGGTGACCGGAACCGGGGGAAGCCATGAAGACAATTCTGTACATCGTGTGGGCGCTGTTCGTCGCCGCCGCGATATTTTCACTGCTCTACGCGGCGCGCAGTACCAAGCGCCAGGAACAGCAGATGGCGTCCTGGCCCAAGGCGCAGGCAACCGTCACCGGCAGCGCCACCGGCTGGACCAGCGGCGTGGGCAGCTCCAACCGGAACCTCCGCTACTACCCCACGTACCAGTTCACCGACCCGCATGGCACCCTCTTCATGGGCAAGTCTGAGATCTCCGAAGTGGAGCAGCCCGTGCCGGGCTCACTGATCGAGGTGGCCTACAACCCGGCCAACCCCAATGAGTCACTCCAGGTGTCCTCGGAGCCGCGAACGGTCATGGGCTGCCTGATTGCGTTTTTCGCGGTCTTTGCCATCGCCCTGTTCTGGTTCATCGGCGTCTTCCCGCTGGGTTAGGGCGGCGGGCATAACAATGCTGCCGCCAAAAGCGGCCGGCCCCGTTGATGCGCTTCAACCGGACGTAGCCTGAAGGCATGCGAAAGCCCGGACTGCTCCTGGCACTGATGACGACGGCGTCACTCATCTCGGCCTGCGACCCGGCCGGCAGCGCGTGTCCGGCAATCACCCAGGCCACCGCCGTCGCCGTGACGGTCACCGCCGGCTACTCACCGCGGGTGGCGACGCTGCACCTCAGGGCCTGCCAGGACGGCACCTGCGCGGAGGACGGCGTCGAACTGCGGCCGGGCAGCTCCTCCATCGGGCAGGGATGCAACACCGAGGGCGCCTGTTCAGCCACTGCCTCGCCCGATGGCACCAAGGTGGGGACCCTGATGCTGGCCGCCCTGACGGAATCACCCATGACGGTTACCGCTTCGGGCACGGCACCGGATGGAACCGCCCTGCCGGTGCTCACCCTGGAGTTACAGCCCAAGGTGCTGTATCCGTTCGGTGAGCAGTGTGGGAAGGTCCTGTCGGCAGCTGTCGTGTTGGACGACGCCGGGCTGCACCAACAGCCTGCGTCCGGGTAAATGTCCGGGGAAGCGCCCGGCTAGAACAGCGCGGGCTGGGTGAAGGTGTCGCCTTCAGGGGTTCCAGGCAACGGGCCGCCGCCCACGGGCTCGGCGCTCCAGTCGAAGCCGAGTTCCGCCAGCAGTTCCTCCACTGAGATTTGGCCGTCCAGCACTTCGATTTCCTGGGAATTTTCTGCAAGCGGCCGTTCCATGGCATCGAGCTTATTCCCAGGAAGCGGGATGGGGCTCAGGGCTCGCCGAAGCCGGCCTCCACCAGGCCGCCAACGTACTCCACTGCACGTTCCGCATCCGCTCCCCATGCCTCCACGTGCAGCACGGTGCCCTTCCCCGCCCCCAGGGTCATCAAGCCAGTCATGGACGCGCCGTCCACCCCGTTGATGGTCACCTCCGCGTCAAGCGAGGCAAGGCCCCCTGCCACCTTCGCGGCAGGCCTGGCGTGCATGCCGGCCTGGTTGACCAGCTCAAAGTCGCCGGTGAAGTCAGGCGCGGCACTGCTGACAGGTTCCAGCTCCTCCGCCTCGGAAGAAGCCGGCACCTGGTTGGCCGTACCCCGTGCGCCTTCAGCCGCCTTCCGGACCGCCTGCACGTCCGCTCCGCCCTGGGCCGCAACGGCCGCGGCCACCAAGCCTTCCACCAGCGGTGCGTCCGCAAGCAGGACACCGGCAGGGCTTTCCAGGAACTCGAGTGCCGATTCGGCGGTCATCACGGCTGATCCCAGGTCTGTCAGGACCACGGTGCCATCCCCAGCGGCCCCGTGGTCCTGTCCACCCGCCTGCGCGCCCGCCTGTTCAATGGCGGCGAGGACCTTCTCCAGGCTGGTGCCGATCCTGCCGTCGTCGGTGCCCCCGGCCGGCAGGATCACCACGTCCGGCGCCATCTGCGCGGCAAGCTCCACGGCGCCGTCGGCAATCTTTTCACTGTGGGACACCACCACGATGCTTACGGTCACGCAGCCGCCCCAACGGCGGCGCGCAGGATCAGCGCGCTGGAGACTGCTCCGGGATCGCGGTGCCCGGCACTGCGTTCGCCAAGATAGCTGGCGCGTCCTTTCCGCGCCACCATCGGGTCGGTGGCCACCGCTCCCGCCTCGGCAGCCTCAGCGGCCGCCACCAGGACACCCAGGACGTCCGTACTGCCGCCGTCGGCCGCGGCGCGGGCAGCATCAACCGCCGGCGTCCACGCGTCCACCATGGTCTTGTCCCCGGATTCCGCCTTGCCGCGCGCCACGATCCCGTCCCTGGCCGCCTCCAGGGCCCCGGCCCAGGCGGCCGGCTCGATCTCAGCGGAATCACCGAGCGCCGTGGCGGCGCGAAGGAACGCGGTCCCGTAAAGGGGGCCGGCCGCGCCGCCCACCTTGGACATCAGGGTCATGGCGGTCATCTTCAACGCCGCCCCCGGCGTCTCCGGCGTGGCTTCACCAAGTTTGGCAAGGACGGCCTGGAAGCCGCGGTCCATGTTTTCGCCGTGGTCCGAGTCCCCGATGGCGCGGTCCAGTTCAATCAGTTCAACGCGGTGTTCAGCCATGGCCTGCGCACACAGGGTCAACCACTTCACCGCCCAGTTGGCGTCCAGCACCACGGTTACACGCCCCAGCGCAGTGCGGGGGTGTGTACGGGTGCGTCCCAGAGTTCCGTGAGCTCGTCGTCGAGCCGGAGGACCGAGATGGAGCAGCCCTGCATCTCCAGGGCCGTGATGTAGTTGCCCACCAGCGACCGTTCCACCGTGGCGCCAGCATCGGCGAGCACCTGCACGGCCCGCCGGTACACGATGTAGAGCTCGCTCAGCGGAGTGCCGCCCATGCCGTTGACGAAAAGCAGCACTTTGTCCCCGGAGCTGACCTTCAAGTCGGCCAGTACGGGTTCGAGCAGGCGGTTGGTGATGCTGTCCGCGTTTTCCATGGGGATCCGGTGCCTGCCAGGTTCGCCGTGGATGCCGATGCCGATCTCGATCTCATCCTCGGCGAGGTCGAAACTCGGCTTGCCCGCGTGCGGCACAGTGCAGGCTGACAGCGCAACGCCCATGGTCCTGACATTGGCGTTGACCCGTTCGCCGATGGCAGCCACTGCGTCCAGGGCGTCACCGCGTTCGGCAGCAGCACCTGCGATCTTCTCAACCAGCACCGTGCCGCCCACCCCGCGGCGGCCGGCCGTGTACAGCGAGTCCTCAACCGCCACGTCGTCGTTGACCAGCACGGTCCGGACGCTCACGCCCTCCGCCTCGGCCAGTTCGGCCGCCGTCTCAAAGTTCAGGACGTCGCCGGTGTAGTTCTTGACGATATGCACGACGCCGGCACCTGAGTTCACTGCCAGGGTGGCGGGAAGGATCTGGTCCGGCGTTGGCGACGTGAACACCGCCCCCGGCACGGCGGCGTCGAGCATTCCCCGCCCCACGTAGCCGGCGTGAAGTGGCTCGTGACCACTGCCGCCGCCTGAAACCAGCCCCACCTTGCCGGCCACTGGCGCGTCCTTGCGCGTGACGTAGATGGGGTCTTCACTGACGGTGACCAGCCCGGCGTGTGCCAGGCCAAATCCCTGGACAGCTTCCTGGACAACGGATTTTGGATCGTTGATGAGTTTCTTCATGGCGGTGCTCCTGGCTGTGCTCCTGAAGGATGTGTGTCTGACCCTACTACCGGGATCACAGGTGGCGGTAGGTTCCTCTGGCCCCGGTTTTCCGGCGGCTTCCGAAGGCGAGCGGTCCCGGACGCAGCAAAGGGACAGCCCCCAATGACTGTCCCTTTCCTGAGGCCCCCCACATATCGGCCTCCAGTAGTTTATCCATCAATTCGAGTAATGCCAAGAGGGGTTTGCACTGTCCCCCGCCGCGGGTCCCTAAAGGGTGCGTATCATCCGGGTGTTGCCCAGGGTGTTCGGCTTGACCCGCGCCAGGTCCAGGAATTCAGCCACGCCTTCGTCGTGCGAGCGGAGAAGCTCTGAGTACACTTCCGGGTCCACGGCGGACTGGTCCGCCATGACCTCGAAGCCGTGGCGCTTGAAGAAGTCCACCTCGAAGGTAAGGCAGAAGACCCTGGACACTCCGAGGGCCCGGGCTTCCTCCAGTAGGCTTTCCACCAGCACGTGGCCCACCCCTTTGCCGCGCCACTGCCCGGACGCCGCGAGGGTGCGGATTTCGGCCAGGTCCTCCCACATGACGTGCAGGGCCCCGCAGCCGATCATTTCGCCGTCGCTGGACTCCGCAATACGGAACTCCTGGAGGCTCTCGTAGTACGCCACTGTCTCCTTCGCCATGAGGATGCGCTCGTCGGCCAGGGGCGCCACCAGCTTCTTGATGGCAGGGACGTCACTGGTGCGTGCTGGGCGGATGTGGAAGGAATCGGTCACAAAACCATCCTACGAGGCGAAGGCTTTCGGCTCGGTGACTGCGGCATTTACCGCGTGCTCGCTCGTTCCTCGCTTAGACGCACGCTACGTAAATGCCCCAGCCCCCTTCACCTTGGGATCTTCCCCATCGAGCGATGCTTTGTTCCTGTTAGCGGGAATTTAGAGACCGAGTTCAGCCGGCAGATCGGTCTCTTTACCCAGGACGTTCCGCGCCAGGAACCACTCCACCACTTGGTACCAGACCTTGGCGTGCTGCGGCTGGAGGACCCAGTGGTTCTCATCCGGGAAGTAGAGGAACCTGTGGGGCGTCTGCCCGTCCTGGTCCGCCGCGAGCCGGGACTTGGACAGCAGCTCGTACCAGAGCCGCAGGCCCTCGCCGATGGGCACCCGATAGTCCTTGTCGCCGTGGATGACCAGCATGGGCGAACTGATCTTCTCCGCATGCAGGTGCGGCGAATTCTCCAGTGCCATCTCTTCGGTCATTTCCTTCAGCCAGTACTGGGAAGCATCCGTGGTGGGTCCGAACTGGTCCAGCGCCCACAGGCTGGCATGGGTGACGACGGCCTTGAACCGGTCGGTGTTGCCCGCCACCCAGTTGGCCATGTACCCGCCGAAGGAGCCGCCCATCGCAGCAGTCCGGGCCTGATCGATGTCCGGCCTTTCCACCGCAGCGTCCGTGATAGCCATCAGGTCGGTGAACGGCGCCTTGCCCCAGGAGCCCCAGCCGCGCTGGATGTAGGCCTGGCCGTAACCCGTGGACAGTGCAGGATCAGGAAGCAGCACCGCATACCCCTTGGCAGTCAGGAGCCACGGGTTCCACCGCCACGTCCACGCGTTCCAGGATCCCAGGGGACCACCGTGGATCCAGAGCAGCAGCGGCGCAGGCGACTCAGCCGATGCGCCTTCCGGCAGGGCGAGGTATGCGGGCACCCGGGATCCGTCGGCCGCGGTGGCGGCGATGCGTTCCAGGCGCCCAGGGCAGGCCGGGCGTTCCGCAGGTGCTGGCAGGCGGGTGGTTTCCCCGGTGGCCAGGTCAATCCGCACGGCTTCGGCCGGGAATTCGTAGGAGCTCCGCAGGGCATAGGCGTACCGGCCTTCAGGAGAAACAAGGACGTCGGAATAAGCCGCGGCGTCCTGCGTCACCCGGCTGACGCCCACCTCAGCGGCAGCCCCCGGAACGCTGACCCGGAAAACCGGCGACGCGCCGTCGTCGTCCGCTGTGACCAGGATGGCCGAACCGTCCGGAAGCCAAGCTGCGGGCTTGGGCCAGCGGTCCCAGTCGTGGGCAAGGGGCTGCAGGCCGGCGGCATCCGCGGCGGCACCGCCGGAGACATCCAAGAGGTGCATCCTGATCTCGGGAGCACGCTGCGGGGTGGAGTCGCATTCGCTGAGCACCACCAGGGTTTTGCCGTCCGGGCTGACGGGACCCGGGAAATAGCTCATTCCCTCCTGGTCCAGGAGCACCTTGAGGCTGCCCGATGCCACATCCACTGCCACCAGGACGGAGCGGCTGTCCGCTTTGGCGAGGGGCTTGGTGTAGCTGCTGTAGACGGTCTTCCCGTCCGGGCTGGCCACCGTCTCCGCTTCCCTTAGCCGCGGGCCGGCCCCGGCTGTCAGGTTGCGCAGGACCAGGGGAGCCGTCGCGTCAACAGTCGCGGGCTTGCCGGATGCCGCGTCCTCCCCCGCCTCCACGGCGAAGATCCGCGGCTGGTCCGGGCCCAGGTCGGCGTCCCAGTAGCGGACCGGATATTCGCTGTGCAGGATGGCCGAGACCTTCCTGTCCTTGCGCGCCTTGCGCCGCTCAGCGTCGTCGGTCTCATCCGCGGACCCTGCCAGGACCTCGGCGGTCACGAACGCGGCATCGGCGTTCCTTGCCGTCATCACCCGGCTGACGCCGCCGGGCCGGCTCAGGACAACGCGGGCTTCCCCGCCGTCGGCCGGAAGCAGCCACAGCGCGTTGACCGGCTCTTCTTCCGGACTGTCCGGATCGGGGCGCGCGGACGTGAAGTAAACGTCCCCGTTGGCCGCGAAAGCGGCGCCGGCCTCGCCCTTTGCACTCCGGGTGATGCGCCGCGCGTGCTTCTGCCCGGCCGGATCCAGCTCCCACAGTGCGGTGGCGAACTCGGTGCCCTTGCCGTTCAGGGTGCTGACAGTGGTGACCAGCCGTGAGCCGTCCGGACTCAGGGCCAGGCCACTTACCCGCGGGATGGACAGGTAGTGGTCGAGGTCGTGGAAAGGGGTCAGTGGTTGCTCGTCCGGGATCGCCGGATTCTGATTAGCCATGCCCCCGATTCAACACGGTTTGTGCCCCGCATCACAGTCGCCACGCTCCCCTGCGTCCTTCCGAGGCTCAGTCCCGCACCGGCACCTCGTGCGGAAAGTACGTGACGAGTCCAAGGCAGAGCGGCGGCATGAACGGCCCCAAACCGCATAACCGGTGTCGGGCAGCACCGGTTATGCGGGGAAGGGCCGCTCAAGTCCGGAAGGCACCCAGCGAGGGTGCCGGGGTCATTTGTGTAGCTTGCGTCAAAGCGAGGAACGAGCAGCAAGCGGCAAATGGCGCCGGTGCCGGAGCGGACCCCGCCACGGATGAAAGCGCCGGACGCAGCCACGGATGTTGGAGTAGACGCAGAAAGCCCCGCCGCTCCTTGCGGAGTGGCGGGGCTTTGGCTGTGGAGGCTAGACGCTCGGGGCGATCTCCGGGATGCGCGGCTTGGCGTTGCCGGCGAAGGTGAACTTCGCGTCGTCGCCTTCGCCTTCGACATCCACTACGACGATGTCGCCGGGGTGGATCTCGCCGAACAGGATCTTCTCGGAGAGCTGGTCCTCGATCTCGCGCTGGATGGTGCGGCGCAGCGGCCGGGCACCCATGGCGGGGTCGTAGCCGCGGGTTGCCAGGAGCACCTTGGCGGCCTTGGTGAGCTCGATGCCCATGTCCTTGTCCTTGAGTCGCTTCTCCAGGCGGGTGACGAACAGGTCGACGATCTCGATGATCTCGTCCTGGGTCAGCTGCGGGAACACCACGACGTCGTCAACACGGTTCAGGAACTCGGGGCGGAAGTGCTGCTTGAGTTCCTCCGTGACACGGGCACGCATGCGGTTGTAGCCGGTCTGCGTGTCGGTGCCGGACTGGAAACCGGTGGCGACACTCTTGGAGATGTCCCGGGTACCGAGGTTGGTGGTCATGATGATCACGGTGTTCTTGAAGTCCACCACGCGGCCCTGGGAGTCGGTCAGGCGGCCGTCTTCCAGGATCTGCAGCAGCGAGTTGAAGAGGTCCGCGTGGGCCTTCTCCACTTCGTCGAACAGCACCACGGAGAACGGACGGCGGCGGACCTTCTCGGTCAGCTGACCACCCTCTTCGTAGCCCACGTAGCCCGGAGGGGCACCGAAGAGCCGCGAAACGGTGTGCTTCTCGGAGTACTCGGACATGTCCAGGGTGATGAGGGCGTCCTCTTCACCGAACAGGAACTCCGCGAGTGCCTTGGCGAGCTCGGTCTTGCCGACGCCGGTGGGGCCGGCGAAGATGAACGAGCCACCGGGACGCTTGGGGTCCTTGAGTCCTGCACGGGTGCGGCGGATGGCCTGGGACAGTGCCTTGATGGCCTCGTCCTGGCCCACCACGCGCTTGTGCAGTTCATCTTCCATCTTGAGCAGGCGCGAGGACTCTTCCTCGGTCAGCTTGAAGACGGGGATGCCGGTGGAGTTGGCCAGCACCTCGGCGATGAGATCCTCATCCACCTCGGAGATGTCGTCCATGCCGCCGGACTTCCAGTGCCGCTCCTTCTCCGACCGCTCGGAGATCATCTTCTGCTCCTTGTCGCGGAGCGCTGCGGCACCTTCGAAGTCCTGGGCGTCGATGGCGGATTCCTTCTCCATCTTCAGCTTCGCGATGCGCTCGTCCATGGCCTTGAGCTCCGGCGGAGCGGTCATGCGGCGGATGCGCAGGCGGGCGCCGGCCTCGTCGATCAGGTCGATGGCCTTGTCCGGCAGGAAGCGGTCCGAGATGTAGCGCTCGGCGAGGCTGGCAGCGGAGGCCAGGGCACCGTCGGTGATGGTGACACGGTGGTGTGCCTCGTACCGGTCGCGCAGGCCCTTGAGGATCTCAATGGCGTGTGCCACCGAGGGTTCCTTGACCTGGATCGGCTGGAAGCGGCGCTCCAGAGCAGCGTCCTTCTCGATGTGCTTGCGGTACTCATCCAGCGTGGTGGCACCAATGGTCTGCAGCTCGCCGCGGGCCAGCATGGGCTTCAGGATCGAGGCTGCGTCGATGGCGCCTTCGGCGGCACCCGCACCCACCAGGGTGTGGATCTCGTCGATGAACAGGATGATGTCGCCGCGGGTGCGGATCTCCTTGAGGACCTTCTTCAGGCGCTCTTCGAAGTCACCGCGGTAGCGGGAGCCTGCCACCAGGGACCCGAGGTCCAGGGTGTACAGCTGCTTGTCCTTGATGGTCTCCGGGACGTCGCCGCGGACGATCGCCTGGGCAAGGCCTTCGACGACGGCCGTCTTGCCGACGCCGGGCTCACCGATGAGGACCGGGTTGTTCTTGGTGCGGCGGGAAAGGACCTGCATGACGCGTTCCATTTCCTGCTCGCGGCCGATCACCGGGTCCAGCTTGTTCTCGCGCGCAGCCTGGGTCAGGTTGCGGCCGAACTGGTCCAGGACCACGGAACCGGCGGGGGCGCCCTCGGGCTGTCCGCCGCCGACGCCTGCGCCGGTGGTTTCCTTGCCCTGGTAGCCGGAGAGGAGCTGGATGACCTGCTGGCGGACCCGGTTGAGGTCGGCGCCGAGCTTGACCAGAACCTGGGCGGCAACGCCTTCACCTTCACGGATCAGGCCGAGCAGGATGTGCTCCGTGCCGATGTAGTTGTGGCCCAGCTGCAGGGCTTCGCGCAGCGAGAGCTCCAGTACCTTCTTGGCACGGGGGGTGAAGGGGATGTGACCGGAGGGAGCCTGCTGGCCCTGCCCGATGATCTCCTGCACCTGCTCGCGAACGCCGTCGAGCGAAATGCTCAAGGACTCAAGAGCTTTGGCGGCAACGCCCTCACCCTCATGGATCAGACCCAAGAGGATGTGTTCGGTACCGATGTAATTGTGGTTCAGCATGCGTGCCTCTTCTTGGGCAAGCACAACTACGCGACGGGCACGGTCCGTAAATCGCTCAAACATTTCGCCACACTCCTAGCTACGACGTACTTTGATGCTACGTGGCCGCTCCTGAGTTGTGGAGCGTGTTCGCCACAGGGGAAACCGTGCCCCTTGCGGGAATAACGGTGGCGGGCAGTTGCGGGCGCGGCGAACCGGCCAGCAAGGCGGAGCAGTGGCAGGCGGACGCACCGGCAGGGGCGCTCACAGCCCGGCAAATACTGCCGGCAACAAGAGTCCACGACAACGCCCCAATTGGGCCAAAGGACCAAGTGCCGAAGATGCCGGTAGCAGTAATTTCCGAAAATTGAAAAACCCCGCCCCGCCTGGCGGCGGTAGCGGGGTTTCAGTGGAGCTAAAGGCGGTCCTAGGAATTTGCCTTTTGGTAGGCTTCCTGGATTTCGGCCTGAATTCGGCCGCGGCTGTTAACGGTGTAACCGTTATCCCGCGCCCATTGCCGGATTTGCGCCGAATCGTGGCTGCGGCCACCCGTTGCCGCCTTTGCCCGCTGGGCGCGGCCTCCGGATGCCTTGCGGGCTGCAGTGATGAACCTCTCCAGTGAAGACCGAAGTTCTGCGGCATTGGCTGCCGACAGGTCTATCTCGTAGTTGGCCCCATCGAGGCCGAACTTAACATTCTCGTCTGCGGATCCCCCATCCAGATCATCAACGAGGATGATGTTTACTTTCTGTGCCATTAAAGGTCTTCCTCTTGGGTTTTCAGAAAAGCAGGATGTTTCCCGAAAAAAGTATGACTCTTATCTTGGCAACGCGTCAAAGCGCCTAATGGTTCCTTGGGGATAAACCTGGAAAGTAGGGGGTTTATCTATTTGGATTCCGAACCCGGGCGGTCCGTGGGCTGCACCGGGAGGGAATCCGCTTCGGCCTGGGCGCGGGCTTCCGCCTGCCGCTCGGCCTTGTCCGCGTTGAAGATGGCTTTCATGGCAAACCAGAAAAGCAGGCCCACCACGAGGGAGGGAAGAATGACTGCTACGTACTCCATGGTCAGTGCCCTTCGGGCTTCAGCAGGGGGAACAGGATGGTTTCGCGGATTCCGGCTCCGGTGAAGAGCATCACCAGCCGGTCGATGCCCAGGCCGATGCCGCCCATGGGCGGAGCACCGTATTCCAGGGCGCGCAGGAAGTCCTCATCAAGCTGCATGGCCTCGACGTCGCCGGCAGCTGCGTGCATGGACTGTTCGGTGAGCCGCTCGCGCTGGATGACGGGGTCGATCAGCTCGGAGAAGGCGGTGCCGCGCTCCATGCCGCCGATGATCAGGTCCCAGGCCTCGATCAGCCGGCCGTCCTCGCGGTGCGGGCGGGCCAGCGGCTGCGCGGAGGGCGGGTAGTCGTAGACAAAGGTGGGGTTCAGCAGGGTGGGCTCCACGATTTCACCGAAGAGCTCCACTACAAGCTTCTCGGCGTCCCACTTGGGGTCCACCTTGACGTCGTGCTTGGCTGCAAGCTCCCGAAGCACCTCAACGGACGTGTCCGGCGTGATCTCTTGCCCAACGGCGTCGGAAAGTCCGGGGTATACGGCCAGCCAGGTCCACTCGCCGTCGAGGTTGATCTCCCCCGCCTCGGTCTGCAGGACGCGTCCGGCACCCACGGCGTCTGCGGCGTCGAGGATGATTTCCTTGATCCGTTCGGCCATGACGAACTGGTCGGCCCAGGCCTCGTAGCACTCAAGGGTGGTGAATTCGGGGCTGTGGGTGGAGTCCACGCCCTCGTTCCGGAATACGCGGCCCATGTCGTAGACGCGGTCGATTCCGCCCACCACGGCGCGCTTGAGGTACAGCTCGGTGGCGATGCGCAGGGTCATCTTCTGGTCGAAGGCGTTCATGTGGGTCTCGAACGGCCGCGCCAGGGCACCACCGTGTACCAGGTTAAGGATGGGCGTTTCCACTTCAACGTAGCGGTGCCGGAAGAGCGTCTCGCGGATGGAGCGGGTGATGGCGGCGCGGGTGTAGACCATTTCGCGCGCCTCATCGCGGACCATCAGGTCAACGTAGCGCTGGCGGACGCGGGTTTCCTCGTTCAGGTCCGCGTGCAGCACCGGCAGCGGGCGCAGGGCCTTGGAGGCCATGGACCAGGATTCGGCCATGACGGACAGTTCGCCGCGGCGCGAGGAGATGACCTCGCCCTTGATATATACGTGGTCGCCCAGGTCAACCAGGGCCTTCCAGTCCGCGAGCGCTTCCTCGCCCACGTTGGCCAGGCTCAGCATGGCCTGCAGGCGCGTTCCCTTGCCGTCGGTGCCGCCTTCCTGCAGTGTGGCGAAGCAGAGCTTTCCGGTGTTGCGGACAAAGACCACGCGGCCGGTGACGCCCACGGTGTCGCCGGTGGTGTCGTCCGCCTCAAGGTGGGCGTACTTTTCCCGGATCTCGGCGAGGGAGTGCGTGCGTTCCACTCCCACGGGGTACGCCTCCGTGCCGCGCTCAAGAAGTTTGGCGCGCTTTTCCATGCGGATCCGCATCTGCTCGCTGGCGTCGATGGGCTCTGGGGCATTCTTGGGCGCGGGGGTGTTTTGGGAAGTCACAATCATCAAGTTTACCGGGCATTGGCTACCCGGACTTTCAGCTGCCCCGCAGGCTTGCGCCCTAGGATGGGCGGGTGAAAGAACGGGTACTTCCAACGCACGACGGCGGCAGGCTGGCTTTATACAGCTACGGCACCGAGGACGCGCCCGGCGAAAAGCGGGTGCTGCTGATCGGTGGCGCGTTCCTCACGGCCCTGATCTACCGGCCGTTCTCCATTGCGCTGGCGAAGGGCCTGGGCGATGGCTGGGCTGTTGACGTCTACGACCGGCGGGGCCGGGGCAACTCCTCCGAGCAGCCCGCGGACTATTCCATGGCCACCGAGATCGAGGATGTCCGGACGGCGCTCAAAGCCACCGGTGCCCGGAACATCCTGGGCCACAGCCTGGGCGGATCGGTGGCACTGAACGCGGTCCAGGAGTTCGCCGGGACCGAGTTCGTCCCGGACAAGCTGGCCGTGTACGACGCGGCGGTGAACATTGACGGCAGCATCGACACCGCCTGGCTGGACGGGTTCGAGGACGCCGTCAACAACGGCAGGGTGGGGCACGCGCTGGCGCACATGAAGAAGGCCACCAGCCCGGGCTCAGCCATGGCCAGGATCCCCGAACCGGTCCTGGCCGGCCTGATGGCGGTGTTGTCGCGGACCAAGGTCAACAGGATGTTCCAACAGGTCATGCCCAGCGGGGTGGGCGAGCTGAGGGCGGCGTACGACGAAAAGGACCACGCCAGGGATTTCAGCGTGCTGCCCGCCGGAACCCACTTCATGGCAGGCGGCAAGAGCCCCAGCTATTACCGGGTGACGGCGGAACGGCTCCACGCAGCCGTGCCGGGGAGCACCTACCAGCTCTCCCCCAAGTGCTTCCACGGGTCCATCCCGGCGGCGGTCAAGGACCTGGTCACGGCAATTTCCGACTACTTCCGGGACGGGCATCCGGACGGGGAGTCCCGCCCGGATGCCCGTGACGCTATCCCCGTTCCCCGCGGCTGAACCCGGCCAGGGCAGCTTCCCCGAGGTCCCGCCACACCGTCCGCGGCTTCGGTTCCCCGGCCCGGTCGGCGAGCCAGTCGCCCCAGGCTGTGATGTCCTCCCCGCCCGCAGCGGCAACGGCGTCGCAGGCGAACCCTACGGCGGTGGACCCGTCCGAGAGCTGCACCGATCCCAGCAGCATGGGTTCGGGGAGCGCAGCAAGGAACGCCCCCAAGGCCGCCGGGGACAAGAGCCACCGCTCCCCCGCCAGCTCCGCGCCGTCGTCGGACCGGTACACGCCCGGCTTGGGTGGCACCGTGTCGAGCGCCACCATCCGGTACCGCGCCGCCGTCCGGACCGGGCCGTCCCAGAACGCCCCGAGTTCCTCCATCTGCGGCGCCAGCGGCTGCCCTTTGCGGTGCGCGCCCACCACCACCAGCGGCCTCCATTCAGCGCCCGCAGTCACCGGCCATGGAACGGACGACGACGGCCGCCCGGCTTCCGCCGTTGCCCCGGCTGCCGCGCCGGCAGCAAAGAGGGCCGGCGCATCCGGGGTCACTTCCAGGCGGCGGGCGATGTCCGCTGCAACGGCGTCATGGAAGGTGCGGCCCACCACCGTGAGCCCGAACTGCGCGCCGTCCGCTTCCCCGGCCGGGACGGCCACCGCGCACAGGTCAAAGAGGTTGCAGAAGTTCGTGTACGTGCCCATCAGCGAGTTCACGCCGACGGGGTCCGCGGCCACCTCGGCCAGCGTGGGGTGGAAGGGCGCGGTGGGGACCAGCAGGGCATCAAAGCCCTCAAGCCGGGCCATGGCCTTGTTTTTCAGTTCCTCCAGCCGGCCGGTATCGGCGACGTACCGGTGCGCGGGCACTGTGCCCGCCGCCCGGATGATGCCTTCCACGGTGGGATCGATGCCCGCCCCGCCGTCAGCGCCGCCGTCGGACGTTTCCAGGAAAGCGCCCACGGCGGCGTGGCGCTCGGCCACCAGCCCGCCGTCGTACAGCAGGCGGGCCGCCTGGAGGAAGTCGTCGAAGTCGATCGGTGCGGCGTCCACCCCGGAAGCCCGCAGCCGGTCAATGTGGCGGTCGAATTCGGCGGCCCACTCCGGCGGCAGTGCCGGCAGGTTTGCCGGGTAGGCCACGCGCGGTCGTGACGGCGCGGCAAGCCTGACGTCCGCGGGCCACGCCCGGGCGTTGCCGGCCATGATGCCCATGGCGAGCTCGGCGGTGGCCAGGTGCCGGGCGAAGATGGTCACGGCGTCCCAGGACCGGCAGGCCGGCACCACCCCGGCTGTGGAGACGACGTTCAGCGTTGCCTTGATGCCCACGATGCCCTGCAGCCCGGCCGGGACCCGGCCCGAGCCGGCGGTGTCCGTACCGATCGCGATATCCACCAGCCCCAAGGCCACCGCTACCGCGGAGCCGGAGCTGGAGCCGCCGGAGATGTACTCCGGCCGTCGGGAATCCCGGACGGCACCGTAGGGGCTCCGGGTCCCCACCAGTCCGGTGGCGAACTGGTCCAGGTTGGTGGCGCCCAGGACCAGGGCCCCGGCCGCGCGGAGGCGGGCCACCGCTTCCGCGTCCTTGTCCGGGGTGTAGGCAAAGCCCGGGCAGGCGGCGGTGGTGGGGATACCTGCCACGTCAACGTTGTTCTTGACGGCCAGCAGCAGCCCGGCCAGCGGGAGCTCCGCCCCGGCGGCAACGGCCGCGTCAATGGTTGCGGCTTCGGCCAGGAGGTCCTCCCCGCCGCGCAGCGTGATCCAGATTTCCGGCCGGTCCACAGCCTCAACAGCCGCCAGCGCTGCCTGGACGCGCCTGGTGGCAGCGCCGTTGATTGTGGTGCTCATACTGCCGCCTCTTCCAGTTCCTGTGCCTCGAGATCCAGGTTTTCCACTTCCCCGGTCGCCAGGTCGCTGCCGCCCAGGACCACTACTGCCTCACCGGCCACCACCTGGGAACCGGCAGCCTGCAGGACGCGGACTACCACGCCATCGCACGGCGCTTCGAGGACCGTTTCCATCTTCATTGCCTCCAGCGAAACCAATGGCTGTCCCTTGACCACGCGGTCACCTGCGGCCACGTCCACCTTCCAGACGCTTGCAGCGAAGGGTGCGGAGACCAGAGAGCCGCCGTCCGGAACCTCCACGTCGTCCACCACGGGAGTGACGACGGCGGCCAGCGCCTCCACACGATCGAACTCACCGGCGTCGGCCCATGCCTGCCGCTCGACGGCGAAGGCGGCGCCCTGCTTTTCCCGGAACGCCTCGATGGACGCGGCGTTCTCCGCCAGGAACTTTTCGTGCTCGGCGAGCGAGAAAGTCCCTTCCTCGATCTCGACGCCCCGGCCGCGGCCCGCGGCCATGTCGGCGCGCAGGTCCAGGAGTTCCTCTGGGCTGACCGGGTACCAGGAGATCCGATCGAAGAAGCGCAGCAGCCACGGCGAACCGGGTTCGAACGGGGCTGAGTCGGCGTACCGGGACCACACCTGGGTGGTGCGGCCCACGAACTGGTAGCCGCCGGGGCCCTCCATGCCGTAGATGCACATGTACGCGCCGCCGATACCCACAGCATTCTCCGGCGTCCAGGTGCGGGCCGGGTTGTATTTGGTGGTGACCAGGCGGTGCCGCGGGTCCAGCGGGGTGGCCACCGGGGCGCCGAGGTACACGTCGCCCAGCCCAAGCACCAGGTACTCGGCGTTGAACACGGTATCGAAGACGTCGTTGACCGAGTCCAGGCCGTTGATGCGGCGGATGAACTCGATGTTCCACGGGCACCAGGGGGCGTCGTCCCGGACGCCTGCCATGTAGCGTTGGATCGCTTCACGGGTGGCGGGGTCGTCCCAGGACAGCGGCAGCCGGACGGTGCGGCTGGGAACCACCAGTTCGGAGCTGGCAGGCAGTGCTGCCTCGACCTCCTGGACCAGGTCCAGCAGCCGCGTGGTGGACAGCACGGACGGATCCACCTTGATTTGGAGCGACCGGATGCCCGGGGTGAGGTCCACGACGCCCGGCACACGGAGCGCCTCGATCTGCTGGTGCAGGGCGTGGACCCGGGCGCGCAGGCCAAGGTCCAGCACCATCTCGCCGTATTCCACCAGCAGGTTGTCGTCCCCGGAGCGGCGGTAGGTGACGGCAGGCCGGCCGGAACCTTCCGGCACGCGGCCCAGCACGCCGTCGTCGCCATCGCCGCGGAAGCCGCGGCTGGTCGCCGGGGCGGCCACGGACGGGTTCGGCGACCACTCCGCGTCACCCGGCAGCACCAGCTGGCGGCCGGGCCCCAGGTCCCTGGCCGACGGCGCCTGGCTGGCTTTGATGGGCACGAACCGGACCTTGTCCCCCGGGCGCAGCTGGCCCAGCTTCCAGCGGTCGGCCGTCACCACGGTGACGGGGCAGACGAAGCCGCCCAGGCTGGGTCCGTCCGGGCCCAGCAGGATGGGGGTATCACCGGTGAAGTCCAGGGCCCCCACCGAGTAGGCGGTGTCATGGATGTTGGAAGGGTGCAGGCCTGCCTCGCCGCCGTCGGTCCGCGCCCAGCGGGGTTTGGGGCCGATCAGGCGGACGCCGGTGCGGGCGGAGTTGAAGTGGACCTCGTACTCCGCGGCGTACAACTCCTCGATATCTTCGGGCTGGAAGAACTCCGGGGCGCCGTGCGGGCCTTCGGCCACGGCCAGTTCCCAGGCGGAGGTGAGGGCGGGACGGCTGTCCAGCGGCACCGCTGCGGCAGGTGCTTCAGCCTGGGCCTCGGGGCCAGGCTTCACGGAGCGGAGCACGTCACCGGCGCGGAGGACGCGTCCGGCGTGGCCGCCGAACTGCCCCAGCGTGAAGGTGGACGCGCTGCCCAGGTACTCGGGGATGTCCAGGCCGCCCTGGAACAGGATGTAGCCGCGCAGGCCCTTGGCGGTCGCCGTGCCAACGTCGAGCGTCCCGCCCGCGGGAACCGTGACGGGTGCCCAGGCCTGCACCTCCGCGCCGTCCACCGTGACCGTTACTTCTGCGCCGGTGACGCAGACGGTGGTGGCGTGCGTGAACACAAGGCTGGGGCCGGTCATGGTGAACTCCAGGCCGGGCGCGCCTTCCGGGTTGCCCAGGGCGGTGTTCCCCAGCCGGAAAGAGAGGTCATCCATGGGGCCGCTTGGCGGGACCCCTATCTGCCACAGCCCCGTCCGGCCGGGCCAGTCCTGCACGGTGGTCTGGAGGCCGGGACGTTCCACGGTGATGCGCGGCTCCGGGTCCCCCACGCTGTCCAGGGTGCTGGTTGAGTGGTCAACGCTGCGGACCACGTCCATGCCGGTGACAGCGCGGAGCAGCCCTAAGTTGGTTTCAATGCCGTCGACCCGGGTCCCGGCGAGCGCCCTTGCCAGCCGGTCAAAAGCCTCGCCGCGGCTCGCGCCGGACGTGATGATCTTGCCCAGGAGGGGATCGTAGTTGGTGGACACCTCGGTGCCCGTCTCCACCCAGGCGTCCACGCGGACACCGTCTGTGGCAGGGAATGCGGCGTTGGTGACCGTGCCGGCGCTGGGCTGGAAAGCGCGGGCCGGGTCCTCCGCATAGACGCGGGCTTCCACTGCGTGGCCGGAAACGGGCAGGCCGTCAGGCAGGCCGGCAAGGACGCCGGCCGCTTCCGCGCCGCCCTGGGCCAGGCGGAGCATCCACTCCACCAGGTCCACCCCGGTCACGGCCTCGGTGACAGGGTGTTCCACCTGGAGCCGGGCGTTGACTTCCAGGAAGGAGGCTTCCTTGCGCGCCGAGTCATAGACGAACTCCACGGTGCCGGCCGACCGGTAGTTAAGGGAGGCGCAGAGGGCGCGGGAGCTGCGGTGCAGTTCCTCCCGCAGCTCTGCCGGCAGATCCGGGGCCGGCGCTTCCTCGAGGACTTTCTGGTGGCGGCGCTGCAGGGAGCAGTCCCGGTCACCGAGACTCACCACCCGGCCGTCGCCGTCACCAAAGACCTGGACCTCGACGTGCCGGGCGTTCTCCACGTAGCGCTCGGCGAAAACCCCAGCGGTGCCGAAGCTGGCGCCGGCCAGGCGGGCCACGCGGGGGAAGCTGTCCACGAGTTCGGCCTCGGAGCGGCAGACCGTCATGCCGATTCCGCCGCCACCGCCGGTGGCCTTGAGCATCAGCGGAAAGCCAATTGTGTCGGCGGCCGCAACGGCGGCGTCCACGTCCTCAAGCAGCCCTGAACCGGCGATCATGGGCACCCCGGCCGCCCGGGCGGCGTCGCGCGCTGTGTGTTTGGTGCCGAAGATGCGCAACTGCTCGGCGGTGGGGCCCACAAAAACCAGCCCGGCGGCCTCGACGGCTTCGGCGAAGGCCGCGTCCTCGGAGAGGAAGCCGTAGCCGGGGTGGATGGCGCCGGCGCCGGTTTCCTTGGCGGCGGCAAGGATGGCTTCCACCCGGAGGTAGGACTCCTTGGCCGGTGCGGGCCCCAGGAGCACGGCTTCATCGGCGAGCCGGACGTGCTTGGCGCCGCGGTCCGCCTCGGAGAAGACGGCGACGGTCCGGAGTCCGAGCTTGCGGGCGGATTCGATGATGCGGCACGCAATTTCACCGCGGTTGGCGACCAGGAGGGTGTCGAAGGCGTTCACGTTCTTGCTGTTCACTTGGCAGCCTCCGGCCGGGTGACGATCATGCGGACGGGGGTGGGGTTGAAGCCGTTGCAGGGGTTGTTGATCTGCGGGCAGTTGGAGACGAGCACCAGGGTGTCCACCTCGGCCTTCAGGGCCACGCGCTTGCCGGGAGCGGACAGGCCGTCAACGATGCCCAGGGCACCGTCCGGGTCCACCGGGACGTTCATGAACCAGTTGATGTTGGACACCAGGTCCCGCTTGCCCAGGCCCCAGCGCGAGCCCTCGATCAGGAAATTCTCCACGCAGGCGTGCTGTTCACGGGTGTGCTGCCCGTAGCGGAGCGTGTTGGACTCCTGCGAGCAGGCGCCACCGATGGTGTCGTGCACGCCCACCTCGTCAGCAACAACGGTCATCAGGGGCGCCCCGGTGTCCGCCCGCAGGACGGAACCCGTGGTGAGGACGATCGACTGCTGCGCCGCGATGGTGGCGGCGGCCGAGTAGCGCACAGTGGTGTCGGCCGCGGCATAGAGCAGGCAGTCCACGGCCTGGTTGCCTTCCAGGTCCACGATGGTCAGGACATCGCCCGCTGCCACGACCGCGGACCATGGGCCGCGGGCTTCGACGAACTCGTCAAGGACCACGGTGCCTGGGGCGAGGGCCGTGTCGGCGGCGTCATGGGTTGACCTGGTATCGATTGCAGTGTTCATCGGGAGTTCCTAGCGGCGAGATCGTGGTCAGTGTTGCGGAGGGCCTGCAGGTGCTCCGGGGCCAGCGGGCCGCTCAGGCTGCCGGACTCCAGCGCGGCGAGGTCCTGCGGTGCGTGCCAGGCAAGGATGTCAACGGCGGTGCCGGTGAAGTCCGCGCGCGGGTCCAGCGGGTGGGCGGTGTTGGCCAGGACCAGCACGGCGTCCATGTGGAGGAGAAGTTCGACGGCGGCACCCGGCCCCGCGCTGCCGGTGAACGTGATGCTGCCGGCCGGGTCCACGTTGATGCCCTTGAAGAAGGAGAGCGACGGCGCCACATCCCTGGTGCCCAGCCCGTTCTTCAGTGCGCCCAGGGTCAGCAGTTCGCGGGCTGCGGGCGACGCACTGTGGGCGGTCCCCGCACCGTACTTCTCGGCGTTGCCGGCGAGGGTGGTGGCGCCGGTGAGCGCGTCATGGCGGGCGGAGGTGTCCGCGACGATGGTGGCCATCAGGCGGCCGGCGTCGGACAGCAGCGGGTGCCCGGCACCGGGGTAGGCCTGCCAGGGGACCTTGACGGTGTCGGCCACGTTGAGGCGTTCGTGCAGGTTGCCGGTGCGGTACAGGAGGGTGTGCACGCACGCGTCACCGGCCGTGTCGGTGAGCCTGATGCGGGTGCCGCGGGCCAGCGCCATGGTGGTGTAGCGGCCAAAGGCAAGGGACTCCGCCCACGTGGGGGACGCGCCGTCGGGCATTCCGGTCACAAGGCGGGCCGGAGCGGAAGCTGCGGGCACGTGGCGCATGGTGTCCGCCGTCTTGCCGTGCTGATCCCTGGCGTGAGAGCGGGCGCCGGCCGTGGTGGCGGTTCCGGTTGCTGGTGTTTCGAGGGTCTGTGTCATGTCAGTCCTGTGCTGGTTCTTACGGGCGGATGTGTTCTTGGGGCTCAGGCCTTGGCGGTATTTCCGGCCCCGGACCCACAGGCCCAGGAGCAGGACGGCCGCCACCATCAGGGGCGCGGACCAGAGCAGGAGCCCGTTCTCGCCGGAGGGGTCGTACACCTCAGGCCGGGGCCAGGCGAGGTTGACCACCATGACGCCGCCGTAAAGGACAGCCAGGATGTTGACCGGAAGGCCCCACCGGCCCAGGGAGAACAGTCCGGCAGGCATTGTCTGGCCCACCCGCGCCCAGTCACCGCGGAGGCGGTTAATCAGTTGCGGAATGGTTACCAGGAGGTAGGCGATGTAGACCATGACGATGCAGACGCTGCAGAGGGTGGTGAACAGGGCCGCGTTGCCAACGTTGATGGCCAGTACTCCCACTGCCAGGGCACCGATGGCGATGGAGGGCCACATGGGCGTGCCGCGGGTGGGGTGGACTGAGGAGAGCAGGGCCGACGCCGGGAGCTTGCCGTCGCGGGCCATGGAAAATACCAGCCGGGAACCGGCGGTCTGGATCGCCAGGGTGCAGACGAAGATGGCGATGGCCACATCCACCAGGAGGACCTTGCCCCAGAAGGTGCCCAGGACTGCGGTGAGGACGTAGGGCAGGCCCTCGGTGGCCAGGCGGCCGTCGTCGAGGCTGGGCGCCGCCATCAGTGCGGTGATAATCATCAGCGCGCCGCCGATGCCGGAGATAAGCAGGGCGGAAAGGATGGTCCGGGGAGCGGTGCGGCGCGGGTCCTTGGTTTCCTCGGACAGTTCACCGGCGGAGTTGAAGCCCACCATGACGTATGCGGCCATCAGTCCTGACACCAGGAAGGCTCCCACGGCGCCGAGGTCGGAGCCCTGCAGCACGGTGGTGTCCGCCACGACCTCCGGTCCGCGCTGGGCGGCGCTGATGAGGGCCAGGATCACGGCCGCGACGCCCACGATCTCGCAGGTGACGCCAACGGAGTTTACGTGGGCCATGAGCTTCACGCCCAGGGAGTTGATGATGGTGGTGGCCACCAGGAGGACTGCGCCCAGGACGACGGCGTTCGATGCGCCCGTGACCGTATTGAGGGCCGGATCGCCGCCCACTACCTGGAAACCGTCCCAGAGCTGGGGAAGGACCACCTGCAGGGCGATGGCGGCTGCGGCTGCGGTGACCACCTGCGCTATGGACATGAACCAGCCGGCGAACCAGCCGATGCCTTCCCCGCCGACGCGCCGCGCCCACTGGTACACGGCCCCGGAGAGGGGGTAGCGGGCGGCGAGTTCGGCGAAGTTCAGGGCCACGAGCAGCTGGCCCACCAGGACCACCGGCCAGGTCCAGAAGAACGCGGGTCCGGCGAAGGAGTAGCCGAAGGCGAAGAGCTGGAAGATGGTGGTGAGGATGGATACAAAGGAGAAGCCGGCGGCAAAGGAAGCGTAGCGGCCGAGCTTTCGGTGGAGGGTGGGCTGGTAGCCAAGGGACGTCAGGTCTGCATCGTCCTGGTGGACGGTGGGGAGAACTGTTGATGTCATGGGAATCTCCGGAACTGGAAAGGGATCTTGGGGGCGAAGCCTCCCGGCACCGCAGCGCTCGGCCGAAGGCTGCTGATTACCGGTCAATTGATAGTTTTCCAGCGGGATGTCCCCAAACAGTTTCACCTCTGTAAAAGGCGGATAGACATCTTGTTTCGCGCGGATTTCCGTCCCCTCACCGCAGCCGAGGGGCGGCTTCCGGCTGCCACATGGTCCTGCCCGGGAATGCAAGAATGAGGCCGTGACTTCAGCCGGACCGGGCCGCCCCCGCCACCAGCAGCCCTCGCGGCCGGGGGCAACCGCGCGCGACGAAATCCTCGACGCCGCGGCGGAGCTTTTCACCACCCAGGGTTTTGCCAGCACCTCCACCCGGTCCATCGCGGACGCCGTGGGAATACGGCAGTCGTCCCTCTACCACCACTTCAAAACCAAGGACGACATCCTCGAGGACCTGCTGGAGGGAACCGTGTCCGGCGGCCTGAAGTTCGCGCGCGCAGTGGCGGCGCTGCCTGCCGACGGCCCCGGAACCGAAAGCCCGGCTGGAAGCCGCCTGCACGCCGTCGCGCTTTATGACGGCACCCAGCTGTGCACCGCCCGCTGGAACCTTGGCGTCCTGTACCACCTGCCCGAGGTCCGGAGCACCCGCTTTGCCCGGTTCCTCAGTGACCGCCGGGAGCTCAGGCGGATATACGGGGAACTGGGACGCGGTCTTTCAGCCACCGCTGCCGGACCGGACGGCGGTGACGTCACGTTCCGCCTGGTCGAATCGCTGATCTACCTGCGGGCGGACGGCGCGGTTGATGCCGGTTCGGCGCTGCAGGCGGCAGATGCCGGGCTGATCCTCTGTGGGCTGGGCCACCAGCTGCCGGCCATCCGCGCGGCGGGCCAGGCGCTTATCGACCGCCTGGCGTGAGTTCCGGTCCGCACGCGCCCGGGATGCCCGCACCCGGCTTGCTCGGCTAGGCTCGGACCATGACGCGTGAGAATATCAGGACCCCCGACGGCGGCACTGTGGAGCTCTTCTCCACCGGCGCGGAACTGGCTTCGGCAGGTTCGGGCGTGGTGGTTGTACCGCCCTCCATGGTGACGGCCGCGGACTACACCAAATTTGCCCAGAAGCTCAGCGCTGCCCTGGGCAGGCCAGTGCACACGTTCAACCGGCGCGGCCGCGGCTCGTCGTCGCCGCAGCCCGAGGATTACACGCTGGACGTGGACATCCGGGACCTGGACACGGTCATGAAGCACACTTCCAGCACCGACGTCTTTGGCCACAGCTTCGGCGGCGCCGTTGCCCTGCACGCTGCGCGGACCCTTCCGGTGGAACGCCTGGCCGTCTACGATCCCGCGGTCTCCGTGAACGGCAGCGTCACCGCCGACTGGATTGTGGAGTATGAGCGCGCCATCGCCGCCGGAGACCATGACCGCGCCCTCGCCGTGATCCAGCGGGGCCTGGAAGCGGGCGGCTCCTTCTCTTCGCGGATGCCGCTTTCCATGCTCACCCTGGCCAACAAGCTGACGGCCGGCACCACTGAAGGCAAGCAGCAGCGCGAGCTGATGCGCACCGGTGTCCGCGAGATCAAGGCGATCATTGCCGCTGACATGCCGGCCGAGCCGTTCCAGGCGCTGCCCCTGGAGACACTGATCGTGGTCGGCGAAAAGAGCCCGGCCTACTTCGGCATCGCCTGCGGCCAGATCCACGACGTGCTCTCCGGCTCCAGCTACACCATCCTGCCCGGTTTCGGCCACGACGGCGCCATCAAGGCCCCGGACAAGCTGATCAAGGAACTGAGCGACTTCTTCGCCGGCTGACCCAGTTGGGCTAGTGGGCGCCGTGGCCCGGTCCGGCACCTTCGGTCTTGCGCATCATCGCGGAAAGTACGACGGCGGCGAGGGCTATGACGGTTGCCGTCATGAAGGCGGCGCTCATCCCGGCGACGAGTCCGGATGCCGCACTCACCACGGCGAAGATGGACACGAGCAGCGCCGTGCCCGCGGCGCCGGCCACCTGCTGGGTGGTGCTCATGATCGCGGAGCCGTGGGAGTAAAGGTGCGGCGGCAGGGGGTTCAGACCGGTGGTGAAGGCTGGGGTGAACAGCAGCGCGAGGCCGAAACTCAGCCCCACGTGCAGGGTGACGATCCACCAGACCGCGGTGCCGGCGTCGAGCATTGAAAACTGCCAGAGGGCCGCCACCATCAGGATGGACCCGGTGACCGTGAGCGGCAGCGGGCCCACCTTGTCGAATGCGCGGCCGATGAGCGGACCCAGCAGGCCCATGGCCAGGCCGCCGGGAAGCAGGGCAAGGCCGGTCTCAAGCGACCCGAGGCCGCGGACTTCCTGGAGGTAGAGCGGCAGCAGGATGACGCCGCCGAACAGGGCCATCATGGCCACCACCATCAGCAGGACCGAAACGGTGAACATCCGGAGGTTGAACGCGCGCAGGTCCAGCAGCGGTGCGGCTGCCTTCTGGAGCCGGACCTGGCGGAGGACGAAAACCGTCAGGGCAGCGACGCCGATGACCAGCGCTGCGATGGCACCGGCGCTGGGACCTGCCTGGCCGCCGTGGCCGCCGCCGATCTGGCTAAGCCCGTAAACCAGGCCACCGAAGGCGGGGACGGTGAGGATGACTGACAGGACGTCGAGCTTGCCCTTCTCCACCTCGCCTACATTGGTGAGGTACTTGGCACCGATGGCCAGCGCCGCGAGGGCCACGGGCAGGACGAAGACGAACATGAAGCGCCAGGTGAAGTGCTCAAGGATCAGCCCCGACACGGTGGGACCCATGGCCGGCGCCACCGAGATAGCGATGCTGACGTTTCCCATAACCGCGCCGCGCTTGGCCAGCGGCACCAGGGTGAGGATGGTGGTCATCAGCAGCGGCAGCATGATGGCGGTGCCGCCCGCCTGGACGATGCGCGCCAGGAGCAGGACCTCGAACCCGGGGGCCGCTGCGGCAAGCGCTGTTCCGCCGGCAAACAGGCCCATGGCCAGCATGAAGACGGCCCGCGTGGAGAGGCGCTGGAGGATGAAGCCGGTGGTGGGGATGACCACGGCCATGGTGAGCATGAATCCTGTGGACAGCCACTGGACGGTAGGTGCGTCCACGCGAAGGTCCACCATGAGTCGCTGCAGGGCAACATTCATGATGGTTTCGTTGAGGATTACCACGAACGTCGCCACCAGCAGCGTGCTGATGATGGTTACAGACTCCCGGGACATCTTCTCCGGTGCAGCGGGCAGGGATCCTTGGCGGACCCCTTCGCCGAGTCCTTGGTCAGGGGCGGGCTTCCCGCTCGCGTTCGGAGAGACTTCGGTAGACATGATTGTTCCCTCAGGGAGAGTGGTGAGTGATGCGCGGAGCTGGCCGCTGCAGATTCCAACACTCTACCCGCTGGAGTAATTCCTCCATACGGGTTTTTCAACCCTGAGGGAACAATAGGGGGTCAGGCGGTCTGGCCTGCGTGCTGGCCTTCGGAGATCTCCTCCACCAGCTTGTTGTTGAACGCCGGGAGGTCGTCAGGGTTGCGGCTGGTCACGAGGCCCTGGTCCACCACAACCTCCTGGTCCGTCCAGTTGGCGCCCGCGTTCTTCAGGTCGGTTTCGAGGGTGAAGTAGGACGTGACGTTCCGGCCCTTGATGACTCCGGCCTCAATCAGCAGCCAGGGTCCGTGGCAGATCGATGCCACCGGCTTGTGCTGTTCAAAGAAGCTGCGGGTGAAGCTCTGGGCGTCCTTGTCCACACGCAGGTGGTCCGCGTTGACGACGCCGCCGGGAAGCACCAGGGCGTCGAACTCGGACGCATTTGCTTCCGACACCGTGAGGTCGACGTCGAAGGTATCGCCCTTCTCTGTGCCGTTGTAGCCCTGCAGCTTGCCGCTCTTGGGTGCAACCAGGGTGGGTTCGCCGCCGGCATCCTTTACGGCCTGCCAGGGGCTGGTGAGCTCCACCTGCTCCACGCCGTCAGTCAGCAGGAATGCCACCTTCTTGCCCGCGATGCTGTGCTCTGACATTGTTCCTCCTCATGCTTGCGGTTGCGCGCTTTTGGCACGCGGGGTTCCGCTTCGAGAGTTGATTGCCTGACGCTTTCCAGCCTAGGAAAGCCAGAAGTAATAAGCAAGCTGACTATTTATTTCCGGAGCGCATGTTTCTCTGCGCAGGTTCCGCTACGGACATTCCTCTGCGCTGCGCTTATGACTTATCGCGCCGGAAATTTGGGGTGCGAAAAGGAACTTGCGCAGCAAAAAGACGGACGACGGCGGCCCGCGGGCAGGCGCTCGCGGCACCTTGGCAGCAGCTGGGCTGGACAGTTGCGGGGCAGATACGAGCGGCGCAGGTTTGTCAGGCTTACGCGGCAGGTTTGATTGTCAGTGCCTCGATAGATGATGTTCGTATGGAAATCAGCAGCGGTGGCGGGACGGTTTTGGAGGGTGTTCACTCCTCTGTTGCTGCCCTCGATGCGCTGGACCGTGAGGACGCTTTCCTGGCTGCCGGGGCAGGTGTCAGTGCTGACGTCGATGTGGTGCAGCGGCGGTACGAGCTGCGCTTGGATCGTTTGGAAGTCTCGTCCCGGTTGAGGGCACAGCTCGCGGCCGTGGAAGCCCAGGACGCGGTGGAGTGCATCGGGTTCCAGCAGGCCATGCTCGCCCCGGACGCGCCCGTGCATGAACGCACGTATGCGGAGATGTCAGCGGTGGAGGAGATCGCGGGGGTCCTGACCATCAGCTCCGGCGCTGCCGGGGCGTTCGTGGAGCAGTCCCGCCAGGTGTGTTCCCTGCCGCCGGTGACGGACGCACTGGTAGCCGGGACCATTTCCTGGCAGCACGCGAAAATTGTTGCCGACGAAACCGAAGGCCTCACCCCGGCCGGTGCCGCCGCCCTGGTGGCGCACTTCTTCGACCCCGACGCACCCAACCCCGCCCGCGGCGCAGCCCCCGGCGAACTCATCCCCTCCCGGTTCCGCGCCAAGGTCCGCGCCTGGCGGGAACGCCACCACCCCGAAACCTTGGAGAAGCGCCACGCGAAGGGGGTCGCGGACCGGCGGATGGAATACACCCCTGACCGCGACGGCATGGCCTGGATCTCCCTCTACCTCCCCGGCGACACCGCGTGTGCCATCTGGAACCGCAGCACCGCCATCGCCCGCGGCCTCCAAGACCCCGGCGAAACCCGCACCCTCACCCAGCTCCGCCCCGACATCGCAGCATCACTACTCCTCGGTGCAGGAAACACCATCACCGAAAACATTCCAATCGCCACCACTGACACCGCCGCTGGTTCCGGAAGCGCGCCGGGTGCAGGCAGCCCGTCCAGTACGGCGGCTCCCACCGAGATAGACCGAGTCCCCACCCCGCGGGCCGACGTCCTGGTCACGGTGCCGGTCTGCTCCCTGCTCGGCCTGACGGACGAGCCCGCGGTACTGGACGGGTTCGGCCCCATCCCGGCATCGATGGCACGGCGGCTCGTGGCGGACGGGGCGGAGTCGTTCTACCGGGTCCTCGTCGACCCCCGCGACGGCGCGCCACTGGAAATCGGCCGCACCCGCTACCGGCTCCCGGAAACCATCAAACAATGGATCCGCATGCGCGACGGCAAATGCAGCTTCCCCGGCTGCAGCAACCGCACCCTGGACAATGAAACCGACCACCTCACGGCCTGGGAACACGGCGGAACCACCGGCACCAGCAACCTGGCACAGCTCTGCCCAAAGCACCACCGGCTCAAACACGCCTGGCCCTGGCTCCCCACCCCAGCGGCGAAGAACGAGCCTCCCGGCTGGACCTCACCCGCAGGCCGCCACTACAACGCCGAACACCCCGACGCCGAACCAACCCAGTGGCCGCAATGGCTCACGCCCACAGCAACCCTGGGAGAAGACCCCGGATTCGAAGAACTCCCACGATGGGAACCAGACGACGACACACTCATAGACCTCAACGACCTCTCACCAGAAGACCCCGCATGGGCAGAATTCTTCACAAAAACCCTTCGTGCTATCCGGCTAACGCCCCCTCGCCCCGCCCCCCGGACCCCATTGGCGCCTGGGCGTAGACGACTTCCGGGCTAAGCCTTGTGGTGCTCGATCAGCCAGCCCGCCATCTGCCGCGCGCGCTTGCCGGCATCCAGGTCACCGCCTGTAGCCGAGATGATGGATCCCTTCATCAGGATCTGCCAGGAACGTGCGAACCCGTCAGGGTCCATGAGTCCGGCTTCTTCGGCCAATGCCTGCACGTGTCCCCGGAGCTTTGCCAGGTAGTTGATGCTGGCCTGGCCCAGGGGGTGCGAAGGTCCCATCTCCAGCAGGACGTGGATAAAGGTACTTCCTTCAAAGTCGTCTCGCCGGAACCATTCCTCCAGTACATCGAAGATTGCCAGCAGCCGCTCAACGGGTGTTTGTCCCCGCTGCCGCGCCTGGGACACGATCGCCTCAACGGTCCACAGCTTGTCCCGCTGCTCCAGGAACGCCAGGACCAGCGAGTCCTTCGACGGGAAGTGCCGGTAAAAGGTGGCTTTTGCAACCCCTGACCGCTCAATGAGCTCATTGACGCCAACGTCCCGGATTCCCCGGCGGGAGAACAGTTCATAGGCCACCGAAAGGATCCGCTCCAGAGAATTGGTGGCGCCCTCCGGCGTCGTTTGGGAAGACGCGTCAGAAATCGGGACCTTCGCCTCTGTGCTCATAGGACTTGGAGTCTAGTGCAGGGGAGACAGACTGGTCTTTCCCGCTGTACTGTTTTTCCTACGCAGTTCTTTAGAACACCGCAACGGCGCACCCGAGGTCGCCGGTTTGGAGCAAGGAGGCCCCAATGTCAGCAGAGCGGATGTTCCAAAATGTCCCGTCGGATCCCGATCCCTGGATGTCCAGTGATACGCCCGCCGAGGTCAGGCAGTTCGCCATAGAGTCGCTCCGGTGGCAGGCGCAGGAAATCATCGATGAGCTGCTCGGCGGCGAGGACCCGAGTGAAGAGCTTGCCAGGGCCCGCCTCCGCCGCTGTGTCGCCAGGAACCCGGACCAGCCTGAACGCGCACTGCTCGAACAGCTCATGACCAGCCGGGACCATTCAGGCCTGTAACGGGCACCGCCCGGAGAGGCGCCGCCACCAGCCCGGACAGCTATGAACTCAGCGGCATGTTGTCGATCAGCCGCACCGGGCCCACCTTGGCCGCGATGAGTGCAAGGGCCTCGCCACGGAAGGGCGTTTCCCTGCAGTTCTCGGCCAGCGGCTCAAGGGTTCCCGGATCCACCACATCGAAGTAGTCCAGTTCCACCAAGGGCTGGGACTCCACCAGCGCCAGCGCGGAATCAAGGTCAAGCGGCTCATGGGCGTTCGCCCGCTCATCCAGCAGCCGCAGTGCCCTGGACAGAACCAGCGCGGCGTCCCGCTCCGCGTCTGACAGGAAGCGGTTCCGGCTGGACAGCGCCAGCCCGTCCGCAGCGCGCACCGTGGGCACGCCCACGATCTCCACAGGGAAATTCAGGTCGGAAACCATCCGCCGGACCAGCGCCAACTGCTGGGCGTCCTTCTGCCCGAAGTAGGCCCGGTACGCAGGCAGGCCGCCGTTGGTGGAAGCCCCGCCTGCGGAGCCGGCCGGGAGGCCCGCCGCCGGCACCCCGTAGTGCAGCAGTTTGGCCACGACGGTCAGGGCACCGTCGAAGTGTCCGGGCCGGGAAGCACCCTCCCATTTCTCCCCAAGACGGCCGGACGTGATCCGCACCAACGGCTGCCCGCCCGGGTAGACCTCTTCCACGGAAGGAGCGAAGGCCAGGTCAACGCCCTGCTCCTCCAGCAGCGCAAGGTCCGCGTCGAGCGTCCGTGGGTAGCGGTCCAGGTCCGCGGCGTCACCGAACTGCAGGGGGTTGACGAAGATGCTGGCCACCACCACGTCATTGTTTTCGACGGCGGTGCGCGCCAGCGCGGCGTGGCCCGGGTGGAGTGCGCCCATGGTGGGCACCAGCCCCTGGGAGGTCCCGCGTTTGGCGCTGAGGAGCCTGGCACTCTCGGCCCGCAGGCCGGCCACGGTGGTGACGAGTTGAATGGACATTCAGTCTTCCTTCGGATCGAGGGCCTCGTGCAGCCCCTTCAGCTGGTCAGGTTTCAGCAGTCCGCGCCCCTCAGCGCGGCGGGCGGTGGCGCGGGCCATTGCAAGGTAAGCCTCCAGCACATCACCGTGCCCGCCGCCGTCGAACTCCCGCAACGCCTCCGCATGCGCACGCACGGTCCCCACGTCGCCGCGGGCAACCGGGCCGGTCAGCGCCGACTCCCCCGAGGCCAACGCGTTCTCCAGCGTGGCGCGCAGCAGCGGACCCAGCATGCGCTCGGGCGATTCCACCCCCACCTCGCGCAGGAGCTGCGACGCCTGTGCCACGAGGGTGACGAGGTGGTTGGAACCATGGGCCAGGGCCGCATGGTAGAGCGTCCGGTCGGCCTCTGCGATGGCCACGGGCTCCGCCCCCATCTCCACCACCAGTGCCTGGGCGATGGGAAGCATGGCGGCATCGGCCGTCACCCCAAAGGTGCAGTCGAGCAGCCGGGTGAGGTCCAGGCTCATGCCCGTGAACGTCATGGCCGGGTGCAGCGCCAGCGGAACGGCGCCGGCGGCGCGTACCGGATGCAGTACGCCTACACCGAACCGGCCGGAGGTATGCGCCACGAGCTGTCCGGGCTGCCAGGCCCCGAGCTTCGCCAGCCCCTCCACCAGGCCCGGCAGGGCGTCGTCGGGCACCGCCAGCAGCACCAGTTCGGCGCGCTCAACGATGTCCTGTACTTCAAGGATGGGAACGCCGGGGAGCAATGCTTCAGCCCGCTCCCGGCTTGCGTCGGAGACCGCTGACACCCCCACGACAGCGTGCTCGGCGGCGCGCAGGGCCGCGCCGAGCACTGCCCCCACCTTGCCGGCGCCGATGATTCCGACGCCGAGGCGTCCGGGCTTAGCCATGCTGCTGGCCTTCCTGTTGGTAGTGGGTGCGGGCTTCATTGGCTGCCGGCCCGGGGAGCTCCGCCGCAGGCAGTGGAGACCCAGGCAGCGGAGTTGGAGTCAGCGGCGTGGGCACCACAGCGGGCACAACCTGCCGCAACCATTGTTCGGTGGTTTGCCGCTTCCTGGCCAGCCGGGCACGCGCCGACTGCTCATTGAAGAGTTGCCGTGCCTCGTCCAGGCCCGCCTGGGTCAGCCGCGGGGCAACGGGTCCGGCCGTCGTGTGCAGGACCAGGTCCGCCACCCGGAACCGGCGCGCCACGGGCCCCTGGTGGAGCGCCAGTGACTGCGTGCGCTGGTGGGGAACCAGCACCAGTTCCCGCCACCAGCGCCCGGAGCGGATCAGCAGGGCCGTGTCCGTAGCGGCGAAACCGTTCCGCCGCCAGGCCAAGGGCGCCAGCAGCCGGGCCCGCCGCGGCGTGGTGACGAACCCGCCGTCGGAATCCCTGCCTGTAAGGCCCGCGGCAAACACCGACGCCGGCCTGTCCGTTCCGGGGTCCGGCAGGACCAGGGAAAGCATGGCCATGACGTCCGCGAGCTTGCCCACCGGCAGGAGGATGGTCCTGGTGTTGCCTTCCACGGCGTTGCCGGATGCCCCGTAGCCGGCCACGTTCACCTGCATCCGGTACCAGCCGAACGGCCGCCACAGCGGTGGCTGGGCAATCTTCACCGCCTGGATCCGGCCTGGTGGGAGCGTCTGCGTCTGGGTGTCCAGCAGCCCGTACCGCAGCCGGATGCCGTCCGGTGAGACCGATGCGGTGAAGTTGTAGCCCTTGTTGAAGAAGTTCCAATAGCTGGCTGCGAGGCCCAGTGCGGCAGGCACCAGATAAAAGTAGAAGGCGCGGTTGTCCGTCAGCGTAGAAAGGAGCACCGAAGCGAAGCCGCCCACCACGATAAAGAAGCTTTGCTCGCTCAGCAGCAGCGACCCGATAAGGCGCGACGGCGGCACCGCAAGGACCGTGAATTCCGGCGCCTCGGGTGCGGGCGTACCAAAGTGGACTGCCGTGGAACGGCCATCCGGACCGGCGGCCGCCACGGAACCGGCGCCGGAAGAAGCCACGGATACAGCGCCGGAAGCGCGCGCCAGGATGGTGGCGCGCAGTTGGCGGGCGTCGTCAATCCTGAGGTACGCCAGGCGCACCGCGGATTCGCCGGCATCGGCAACCTCGAACTTGAGTTCGGCCAGGCCAAAGATGCGGGCCAGCAGGGGCTGCACAATGTCAATGGCCTGCACCCGGTCCAGCCGCGCCTGCCGGTGCTGGCGGAAGATCAGCCCGCTGTTGACCCGGACATAGCCGCCGGAAACCTGATACTTGGTGAAGTACCAGGTCAGGACGAACCCCAGGACCGCCACGGCAAGCACCACCGCACCACCGCCCAGGAGCCACGGCGCACGCCTGGCGAACCCGTCCTCAAACACGGGCTGGCCCTGAAGTGTCCGCTCAAACAGGTCCCGGCCAAAAAAGAATGCGATGGCGGCCAGTGCAACCCAGCCGCGGACGAAAGGTGAGGCAGGATGCACCCGAAGCCATTCGCCGTCGGGCGTTCCTCTGGTTTCCGGGCTGGCTGCAGCAGGCGGCAGCGCCGGCGGCCCGGGCAACGGACCGTCAGTGGTCACAGTCCTGCCAGCCTGGCTTCGCCGCGGGCGGCCAGCTGTTCCCTCAGCCTGGCACCTTCCGCTGCCGGGAGGCCGGGAATGCGCGCATTGGTGCCGGGCGAGGCCGTGTGCAGCTTCACGGTGCACAGGCCCAGCCCGCGCTCCACCGGCCCCACGGCGATGTCCACATACTGCATGCGGCCGTACGGGACCGCCATGGTGCGCTGGAAGAAGATGCCGCTCCTGACCAGAAGGTCGTCGTCGCGCTCGGCGTAGCCGATGGCCCGGACCTGCCGGGGAATGAGGACCAGCCGCCACAACGCAACCAGCAGCGTGACTGCCGGAACGGTAACGGCCAGCCACAGCGGCGGCCACCGCCACCACCCCAGGAGGACGAACACCAGCGGCGCGGACAGGACCAGCACCGCGGCAAGGTTGGCCAGGGCCCATTCCACCAGCCGGACTGTGATGTATTTCGGCGACACCCGCTGCCAGGCGATCCCCGGCGGGTCAATCGCCCCGGTATGCATATTCGCCTTCCCCCGCGGCTTCCCCGCGGGCAGGCCGGCCTTTCTTCCCGTCAACGCCGGTGGTGTCGCCGTCTTCCGGCGGGATCCGGCAGAAACGCTCCACGACGAGCCCCACCACGATCATCACCAGGCCGCCGCCGGCCATGCCCAGGGCCAGCCAGGTGATGCCTTGGTCGCTGCGCAGGCTCCAGATCCGCAGCTGGTCAAGGAAGATGCCAACATGCCAGCCCAGCAGCACCGTTCCCGCGTATGCGCACGCCTGCGCCAGGATCAGGGTCCGGGCAGCCAGCAGCGGGTCCAGCTGGGTCTTCCTGGCAGTGCTGTTGGGCTTGAGGCTGTTGCGCCATCTCAGGACACGGATGCCGAGGATAAGCGTGATGATCACGATGACGCCCATGGTGGCAAGGGCGGTAGCCGGCAGGACCGGCGTGGCCATGCTGTACCGGCTGGTGACAACTGTGGCCGACCAGCCTGCGACGGCCAGGATGACGCAGATCAGCAGCAGCCGGAGGGGGTTGATGGGCTTCATCGCTCCTCCACCGCTCCCGCCGTCGGCATGCCGTCAAAGTCCCCGAACCCATCAAACGGGGCGAGATCGTGAAAATCCTCCGCCTGGACCGCCAGTGTGCTGATCCGTTCGCCGTTCAGCGTGGCGGCGGGTTCGATCAGCGACCACGGGTACAGGACGAACGCCCGTGACGCCGCCCGGGGGTGCGGGATGGTCAGGGCGGGGTCGTCGCTGCGGAGCTCGCCGTAGGTGATGATGTCGACGTCGAGCGTCCGCGGTCCCCAGTGGACCTCGCGGACGCGGAGGTGCTTGTTCTCCACCGCCTGGCAGTGTTCCAGCAGTTCCTGCGGCGTGAGGATGGTTTCCACGGTGATCACCATGTTCAGGAAGTCCGGTTGCCCCGGCGGGCCGCCCACAGCCTTGGTCTGGACGATGGGCGAGACCGCGAGGAGCCGGACTTCCGGTGGATCCACCAGGTCCGCCACAGCCTCGGTCAGCGTCTCATTCCGTTCACCAAGGTTGCTGCCCAGCGCGAGCACGGCCTTGGTGTAGATCCCGTTCATGCCGTTGCCCCGGACAGCGCAGGGGCGGCGGGGACGCGTTCCCGGTGGACCGTCACTGCCACGTCACCAAATGGGACCTGGATGGGGGCCTGGGGCTTATGGACAGTGATATCGACGGCCTGGAGCGTAAATTCGGCCAGGAGGCTGTCGGCGATCCGCACCGCCAGTGCCTCGATGAGGTTCAGGGGCTCCCCGGTGATCCAGTCGGTAATACGCTGCGCCACCTCGCCGTAGTGGGCGGTGTCCCGGACGTCGTCGGACTGTGCCGCCTCGGTGAAGTCCAGGTGGAGCACGGCGTCCACAACGAAAGGTTGGCCCTCCCGGCGTTCGAAATCGAAGACACCGTGATGGCCCACTGCGGTCACTCCGGTCAGCGTAATCCTGTCCATGGGTCCCCCGGCCCTATTGCGTTTTGGGTGCGGCTTGTGTCTTGGGTACTGCCGCCATGCGCGCGGCCACCTTGACGGCGTCCAGGCTGGAGCCGACGTCGTGCACGCGGACGGCCCAGGCTCCGCGGTAGGCGCTGATGGCGGTGATCGCGGCCGTGGCGCCGTCCCGCTCGTCGGGAGCGGCAGACTTTCCGGCGACGGTGAGCAGGGTGCCGAGGAAGCGCTTGCGGGATGCGGCCACCAGGACCTTGTGGCCCAGGTTGTCCAGCTGGTCCAGGTTCTGCAGCAATTCCCAGTTCTGGGCATCGTTCTTGGCGAAGCCCAGCCCCGGGTCGATGATGATCTGTTCCTGGCTGACGCCGGCGGCGTACAGCTTGTCCCGTACTCCTGCCAGCTCCGCCACCACTTCCCCGGCGACGTCCGTGTACTCGGCGAGCGAGTTCATGGTCCTGGCGTCCCCGCGACGGTGCGTGAGGACATAGGGCACCTTGGACGCTGCCACAAGCTCCACCATTTCCGGTTCGATGGTCAGCCCGGAGACGTCATTGATGATGGCCGCGCCGGCCTTCAGGGCAGCGGCTGCGGTGGAGGCATGGGTGGTGTCGATGCTGACCAGGGCGCCGGCCTTCACCAGCGCTTCGATCACGGGCAGGACGCGGCGCTGTTCTTCATCCGGCGTGACATCCTCGGCACCGGGCCGCGTGGACTCGCCCCCGACGTCGATGATGTCTGCTCCCGCGTAGAACATCCGCAGGCCGGCCGCAATCGCGGTGTCCGCAGTCGCGTGCTTGCCGCCGTCGCTGAACGAATCCGGGGTGACGTTCAGGATGCCCATGACCAGGGTGCGGCCGGTAGGGAGGTCTTCGAAGCGCGCGGCCGGGCGGGGCTTGCGCAGGATGGGCAGGGGTGATGTTGCGGGCCCCGTTCCAGGGGCTGCAGCGAGTGAATCCATGGTCTGTGGTTACCTTCCGAGGATGAGGCTCATGGCTTCGGCACGGGTGGCCGGGTCATGGAGCTGCCCGCGGACCGCACTGGTGACGGTCTTCGCTCCGGGCTTGCGGACGCCGCGCATCGACATGCACATGTGCTCGCATTCAACAACGACGATGGCGCCACGGGGCTTGAGGTGACGCACCATCGCTTCGACAATTTCAGTAGTAAGCCGTTCCTGCACCTGGGGGCGGCGGGCGTAGATGTCCACCAGCCGGGCCAGCTTGCTCAGCCCGGTTACCTTACCGTCGTGCGAGGGGATGTAGCCAACGTGGGCCACCCCGTGAAACGGCACCAGGTGGTGCTCGCACGTGGAGTAGAAAGGAATGTCCTTGACCAGGACCAGTTCCTCGTGGTCCAGGTCGAAGGTGGTGGACAGGACGTCCGCGGGATCATGGTGCAGTCCGGCGAACACCTCGGCATAGGCCTTGGCCACCCGTTTGGGGGTGTCCACGAGGCCGCCGCGGTCAGGGTCCTCCCCGATGGCCAGGAGGATTTCGCGGACGGCTGCCTCGATGCGGGGCCGGTCCACCTTTTCGCTTTTCGAGCGGTGGGAACCGTCCCCCGCCGGGTAGGCGGCGGAGGCGGGAACGTCGTCGTCGTCGAAGTGGGTCACGGTGAAAGCTTAGCCGCGAAGGGCGTCAGGCCCCGCGTCGGTGACTCCACCCTGGAACGGTGCGTCTTCCGGGACACCTTGTGGGTGTGGAGGCTGGGCGTCGAGCGGTTCGTCCAGCCGGGCCTTCTTGGCCTCTTCCTGCGCTTCGCGTTCCGCCCTTTCCTGGCGGGACTCCACGGGCCCTGCCATCTGGACCGGACGGGTCTCCTTGGACAGCCACACTTCGCGGAAATCGCGCTTGCGGATATCCCGGAAAATGTCCGCGATCTCGGCCTGGTTCAGCGTTTCGCGTTCCAGAAGTTCCAGGGCCAGCCGGTCCAGGACCTCGCGGTTTTCGGTGAGGATCGCGTATGCCTCGTCATGGGCCCCGTCAATCAGGCGGCGCACTTCCTCGTCCACAACATAGGCGATCTGGTCCGAGTAGTTGCGCTCGTGCCCGGCGTCGCGGCCCAGGAACGGTTCCCCGCCGCCCTGGCCCAGGCGGACCGCGCCGACCCGTTCGCTCATGCCGTACTCGGTGACCATCTTGCGGGCAGTGCCGGTGGCCTTCTCGATGTCATTGGAAGCACCGGTGGAGGGATCGTGGAAGACGATCTCTTCGGCGACCCGGCCACCCATGGCGTAGGCCATCTGGTCCAGCAGTTCGTTGCGGGTCACAGAGTATTTGTCGTTCTCCGGCACCACCATGGTGTAACCCAGGGCGCGGCCGCGGGGAAGGATGGTGATCTTGGTGACCGGGGCGGAGTTCCGCAGCGCCGCCGCCACCAGGGCGTGGCCGCCTTCGTGGTACGCGGTGATCTTGCGCTCGTGCTCCTTCATGACGCGGCTGCGCTTCTGCGGGCCGGCCATGACACGGTCGATCGCTTCGTCCAGGGCACGGTCATCAATGAGGTTTGCGTTGGAGCGGGCGGTGAGCAGCGCGGCCTCGTTCAGGACGTTGGCCAGGTCCGCGCCGGTATAGCCGGGGGTCTTCTTGGCCACGGCCTTGAGGTCAACGCCGGGTGCCATCGGCTTGCCCTTGGCGTGCACCTGCAGGATCTGGTCACGGCCGATCAGGTCCGGCGCATCCACACCGATCTGGCGGTCGAAGCGGCCGGGACGCAGCAGGGCCGGGTCCAGGACGTCGGGCCGGTTGGTGGCAGCAATGAGGATCACGTTGGTCTTGACGTCGAAGCCGTCCATCTCCACCAGCAGCTGGTTGAGGGTCTGCTCACGTTCGTCGTTGCCGCCGCCAATGCCGGCGCCGCGGTGGCGGCCGACGGCGTCGATTTCATCCACGAAGATGATCGCGGGCGAGTTGGCCTTGGCCTGTTCAAAGAGGTCGCGGACGCGGGATGCGCCGACGCCGACGAACATTTCCACGAAGTCGGAGCCCGAAATGGAGAAGAAGGGTACGCCGGCCTCGCCTGCGACCGCGCGGGCCAGCAGGGTCTTACCGGTGCCCGGAGGGCCGTAGAGCAGCACGCCCTTGGGAATCTTGGCGCCGACGGCCTGGAACTTGGCAGGTTCCTGCAGGAATTCCTTGATTTCCTGCAGTTCCTCCACGGCTTCGTCGGAGCCTGCGACGTCGGCGAAGGTCACCTGCGGCATGTCCTTGCTGACCATCTTGGCCTTGGACTTGCCGAACTGCATGATCTTGGAGCCGCCGCCCTGCATGCGGGTCATGAGGAACCAGAAGAGTGCGCCCAGCAGGATGACCGGGATCAGGAGGGAGAGCAGGCCGGAGAACCAGTTGCTTTCAATCGGCTGGTCAGTGAAGCCCTGGGCCGGCTTGGCGTCGGTGACAGCCTTCACCACGTCCTGCGCGCGGGCATCGACGAAGAAGAACTGGACGCTCTTGCCTTTGTCCTGCCCGTCCACCTGCAGGTTGTCCTTCAGCGTGAGGTCAACGCGGTTCTCACCGTCGAAGATTTTGGCCTGCTCCACTTTGTTGCTGGAGAGCAGTTCCAGGCCCTTGTCCGTATCGATCCGGGCCGCACCGCCGGGAGCGAGCGTTGCAAAAGCCACAAGGAGCAGACCGACCACAACGACGATCCAGATGCCCGGGCCTTTGAAGAAGTTCTTAGCTTTCATCTGTTCGGGGCTGGCCCCGTCCCTTCCGGTAGTGCTTCACGGCGAGTAGTCTGCGCGCGTGATGGTGCTGCGTCAGCTTCTAGCTATACACCGTCCGGAGTAAATCACGCATAAAGAAAAGCAAAAGTTCCCTGTGGGCGTAGCGGGTGCGCCAGCCTGCCGGGCGGGCGCTTCAGCGCTGTTGCACGGCGATGTTTGGCGCTGCCACGGATCCTCGCATGGCCGGCCGGCATGCGAGCAGCACCGGGTCCGGCCGGCCTGGGAGCTGGACCGCATCGGCTTCTGCCCGATCACGTTCGATCCCGTCGATCAGCCGGTTGGCTGCCCACGCGCCCATCTCATAGTGCGGCAGGGCAACTGTGGTCAGGCCCGGGTGGAGGTTTGCGGCAATCAGTTCCTCGTTGCCGAATCCGATAACGGACAGGTGGCCCGGGATGGACAGCCCCCGTTCCGCGGCGGCGCGGTAGGCCCCCATGGCCAGGCGGTCGTTGCAGCAAAAGAGGGCCGACGGCGGGTTGCCGGCTGCCAGGATCCTGCGGGCAGCCGCGTACCCGCCTGATGCATCGGGCGACGACGTCCCTACAGGGGCGGAGGCACCATTCAGTCCTGCACGGTTCAGTGCGTCCCGGAAACCCTGGAGGCGCTGGCGGGCGGAAGGACTCTCTTCTGCGGTGTTGAGGAATCCGATCCGGGTGTGGCCCGCCGCGAGCAGTGCCTCCACCGCAGCTGCGGCTCCGCCGTATTCGTCGGCCAGGACAGCCGGAAGGCTGCCGTCCGCAGCAACGGCATCCACCAGGACCGCGGGGACTTTGCCCAGGGCGGCGGGGGCCTGCAGGACCCGCTGGCAGCTGGCCACATAGAGGATTCCGTCCACCTGGCGCTCCAGGAGGGACTCCACGCCGGTTTGGCCGGGCCCCGTCCCGGCCTGGCCGGATTCCGTGCCGGCCTGCCCTGGCGTGTTGACGATCATCAGGGTGTAGCCGCGGGCGCGTGCCGCCTGGTCTGCGCCCAGGATGATGCGGCCGGCGTGCGGCGTGGCGGCCACGTCCTCACTGACCAGGCCCAGCACACCGGACCTTCGGCTCCGGAGCGCGCGGGCCAGCCGGCTGGGGCTGTAACCCAGCCGGACCGCCGTCGACCTTACTTTTTCGCGGGTTTCCGGGCTGACCCGGGCAGAGGCGACGTCGTTGAGGACGTGCGAGACAGTGGTGACCGAAACGCCGGCTTCCAGCGCGACGTCCCGGATTCCTACGCTGCTGCCCACGTTTCCCGGACTCGCGGGAAGGGGGTTACTCGTAGACGTGCGGGGCCAGGGTGCCCACGAAGTCCAGGTTGCGGTACTTTTCGGCGTAGTCCAGGCCGTAGCCCACCACGAATTCGTTGGGGATGTCGTAGCCCACGTACTTGACGTCGATCTCCACCTTGGCGGCGGTGGGCTTGCGGAACGCGGTGCAGATTTCCACGGAGGCGGTGCCGCGTGATTCCAGGTTGGTCTTCAGCCAGGACAGGGTGAGGCCGGAGTCGATGATGTCCTCGACGATCAGCACGTCCTTGCCCATCAGGTCCGTGTCCAGGTCCTTGAGGATCCGCACCACGCCGGAGGACTGGGTGCCGGAGCCGTAGGAGGACACGGCCATCCAGTCCATGGAGATGTGGCTGTGGAGTGCCCGGGCCAGGTCCGCCATGACCATCACGGCGCCCTTGAGGACGCCCACAATGAGGATTTCGCGCCCTTCGTAGTCCTTGTCGATCTGCGCGGCGAGTTCGGTGATCCGCTGCTGGATCTGTTCCTTGGTGTAGAGAACGTGCTTGAGATCTGCCTGGACGTCGTTTGAATCCACCAATGGCTCCTGTTTAGATGCGGGGTGCGACTATTTTGCGGGCGGCTTTTGAGGCCGGAATACTAGCTTCCCACAGCGCGTGCGTTCGCGGGGAACGGAACCGGCGCTGTCCGGGGTCCCTGGAGCGGCAGCGTCCTTCGATTCCTCCAGCTGCGCCAGTGACAGGCGGTACACGCTCACACCCCCCGGGAGCTCCACAGGACCGGCCGAGCCCTGCCGCCGGAGCAGCGCTTCCGCCGCCAAAAGGCGCCGGTAGCTGGGCTGCTGCCCGCCGGCGTCGGCCGCTGCCTTGGCGATGACGCGGAACCTGATGGCCGGGGCCAGGGCGCGCAACGCCTCCTCCGGCAGGCCCAGTTCGCCGGCGCCGCGTTCCACCAGGGACGCGTAGGTGCTTTCCGCCACATCCTCCAGGTAGTCGGCGTCCAGCTGGAGGATGGCGGCGGTCCGGGCCAGGGATTCGGCGACGCCGGGGCCGAGTTTTTCCTCAAGGTGCGGGAGGACCTCCACCCGGGTCCGGGACCGTGCGAACGCGGGATCGGAGTTGGTGGGGTCGTGCCAGGGATCCAGGTCCTCCACGGCACAGATCTCCTCCGTGTCTGCCCGCCGGAGTCCAAGGAACGGGCGCAGCAGGACAGTGTTTCCTGCGCCCGAACGGGCCGGCCGCATGCCCGCGAGCGAACGCGTGCCGGAGCCACGGGCCAGGCCCAGCAGTACCTGTTCGGCCTGGTCGTCGAGGGTGTGGCCCAGCAGGACCGCCTCCGCGCCCTGCTCCGCGGCTGCGGCCTCAAGGGCGGCATGCCGGGCCTCGCGGGCCGCAGCTTCCGGGCCCATGCCGACGCCGGCCACCGTGACGGTGCGGATGTCCACCGGTTCCAGGCCAAGCTCTTCCAGTGCCGCCGCGGTACGGGCGGCGATATCGCCGGAGCCCTCCTGCAGTTGGTGGTCCACCACCACGGCACCCACGGTCAGGGGGCGGCCGTCCACGTGGCCACGGCGCGCGAAGTACGCGGCGACGGCGGCGAGGGCCAGGGAATCGGGCCCGCCGCTGCACGCGACGACGACGTGGCGGGGATAGCCGGCATCGGCCAGGGCGTTTTGCAGCAGTTTGCGCGCAGTGCCGACGACGGGTGCGAGCCTGCCCGGCCAGCGTCGTCCACTGCGCCGGGGCGGCACAACGGCGCGCGGAACGTCAGGCACCTGGGCGTTGGGCAACTCCGCGTGGGGCAAGTCGGCGTGGGGCAATCAGAGACCCATCCGGTCAAGCCACAGCTTGGCGTCGTGGATCTCGGGCTCGGTGGGCAGGTGGTCCACCGACTCCCAGACTTTGTTGAAGCCCTCCATTCCGGCCACATCCACCACGGCGCGGACAAAGCGGGCGCCGTCGGAGTACTGGCGCATCTTGGCATCCAGGCCCAGGAGGCTGCGGATGAACTTCTCAATGACGCCGCGGTCCTTGCCGCGGTCGTTGAAGCGCTGCCGGATGGTCTTGACGGAGGGCACGATGCTCGCGTCCACGGCATCCATCACCACGTTCGCATGCCCTTCCAGCAGGCTCATCACAGCGGTGAGGTGTGAGATGGCGGCCTTTTCCTCCGGGTCCTGCAGCAGGTCCAGGATGGCGCCGCGGCCGGGCGTGTTGCCCGTGGCAGAACGGTCTTTCAGAGAGCGGGCGGCAGCGGAGGCGCGCTCCATCAGCGAATCCACGTTGCCCAGCAGGTGGCCGCTGAGTTCGTCGATTTGTTCCAGCATGTGGTGGCGCAGCCACGGCGCTGCCGCGAACTGCACCCGGTGCGTCTGCTCGTGCAGGCACACCCAGAGCCGGAAGTCCTCCGGCGCCACGTTGAGTTCGCGCTCCACCGATACGATGTTCGGTGCCACCAGCAGGAGCCGGCCGGCAGCGGGGGCATTGGAGTTCTCCGCCAGGGCGGCAAAGGGATCGTACTGGCCCAGGACCTTGCTGGACAGGAAGGCCAGGACGGCGCCCAGCTGGCTGCCGGTGATGGCGCCGCTGACCTGGGCAGCAGCGGGGCTGAGATTTCCGTGCCGGCTGTCCAGCATCTTCTGCATGGCGGGCCTGAGCATGACCGCGAAGCTTTGGGTGTTGGCCTTGGCCCAGGACGCCCTGTCCACCACCAGCACCGAAGAATCGCGCAGGTCCCGTGCCGCTTCCAGCCCGGTGATTTCGTGGACGTGCGGCACGGATGCGTCCGCGAGCCGGCGCAGGCTGTCCACCGCCTCGCCGATGGCCGCCTGGTCCAGCACCGGACCCGCGGGAGCCAGCCGCGCTGCGGCAGAAGCAGCGAGGTCCCAGTTGATCAGGGACTGGGCGGTTGGGGACAACGTCGATGCGGACTCGCGCGCAGTGGACTCCATGGTTCCCATCAGAACACAGCAGGCTGGGGATCGTCCTTAAGTTCGCTGACCGGCGAACTTCCACAGCCGCTGCACAGGAGCGCGAAAGCTCGGTTCCAGCCGGCCCGGCCAGGCTGGAAACCGGAAGAGATCCCCGATGCCGGGAGGGCCAGTCGCTCCGCCTGGCAGGACCGGCCCTGGCCCGCATGAACATTGCTGCCCGGCACCGGTTATGCGGGCCAGGGCCGCTCACCACACTTGAAGGAGACCGCCATGATCCCCTACCGTCCCATTCCTCCCCTGGCCACTGGCCCGCGGAAGGGCTGGCTGTCGGTGCTTGCCGCCGTCGTCATGGCTGCGCTGCTGGGGGTCCAACCGCAGCAGCACTAAGCGGCATCAGCGCAGCAGCAGCGCTAGCGGCAGCCACAGCCTGCCAGCGCGGTGGCTGCCCGGTCCAACGCCACCTTGTTGCCGGCGGCCCCGGGCGTCAGGCCATTGCCGATGAACGAGAACACCAGGAGCCGGCCGTCGGCGTCCACCACATAGCCGCTCAGCGCCAGCACGGTATTCAACGTCCCGGTCTTGGCGCGCACCAGCCCGGCACCGCCCGACGTGGTGGCCTCCCCGTACCGGGTGTCCAAAGTGCCTGACAGCCCGCCAACCGGGAAGCCATCCAGGGCGGCACGAAGCCTGGTGTCGGCACCGGTGGCGATGGCCCGCACCACGTCCGTGAACTGGCGGGCCGCAACCTGGTTGCCCATGGCCAGTCCGCAAACATCCACCAGCTTCAGGGTGTCCGAGGGGATGCCCGCCCCCGCGAGCTCGGCCGCGACCACAGCCGTTGCGCCGGCGTTGCTTCCGGGCCGGCCGGTGGCCACCGCCGCCATCCGGCCCATCGTTTCGGCCAGGTAGTTGTCCGAGACCTGCAGCATCAGGTCCACCTGCTCCGCCACGGTGGCCGATTCAACGCCGGCCAGGGCGGCAGCCTTGGGCCCGCCGGGTGAACGCTCGACGCCGGCCGCTACCGTCAGTCCCGCCCCGGCACCTGCCGTACGGAGCTGGGCCGCGAACGCCTCCGCCGCAGCCATGGCCGCATCCTGGGGCCGGGGACCCGTGGTGACGGCGGGATCGAAGCGCGCGGAGTTGAGGGCCAGGGGGTACAAAGGGGCTATTTCGCCGGCCTCCACGTCGCCGGACTGCCAGTTGGGGTTCAACGCTGGGCCTGTGAAGAGGGAGTCGTCCACCAGCACCTTGATCTCGCCCGCGGTACCGGCGGCCTGGAGGGCCTGCGCGGTAAGGGCGGCAAGGGTGGCCAGGCCCGCATGGCCCATGGCCTGTCCAGGCTGCGACTCCCCGGCGCCCAGGAGGACGTCTCCGCCGCCCACCAGGACCACCTGCCCGGGAACAGGACCCTGCACCACCTTCGTGGTGAACCGGTGGTCCGGTCCGAGGGTGCGCAGCGCGGCCACGGCAGTCAGCAGCTTGAGGTTCGACGCCGGCACCCGGCCTTCCGCACTGCCCCGGTCAAAGAGGACCTGGCCCGTGAGCGCGTCCTGCACCATGCCAGTGAACGTACCGCCGCCGTCGGCCTGCAACACCGGTTCCACCTGGGCTGCAACCGCTGACGGCACGGGCACCGGGGCGGAAGGCTGCAGCGGGGCAAGCACCTGCGGGGCAGAAAGGGTTGCGGGGGCCAGTTGCCACGCGGGCGGCGCAGGGGTGGGTGCCGGAGCCTCGGGGCCGAGGAATCCGGGGGCCACCAGAAGAGCTCCGGGGATGGCCAGGACGAGCAGGACCAGTGCTGCCAGTGCCAGCGGCCAGGACGTGCGGGGCCCACCGGCCTGGCTCTCCCGGCGCCGCGGCCGGCGGGCACGCAACCGCTCCCCGCCGCTCGTTTTGGTCATGCTGGTGCTGGTCCTCAAGTCCGGAAATATCCCCACAAGTTCCTGATTCCAGGGCCTCTCGCTATATCCTCAATAGTAGTCGGCGGCACCGACACTCTTTTTCTGTGGACCCGTCAAGTGTGCCGCGCACCCCCTGCAATTGCCGAGGAGCATTCCATGAAGCACGACGTGACCATCGAGATCCCCAAGGGATCACGCGTCAAGTACGAAGTTGACCACGAGACCGGCCGCGTCCGCCTGGACCGCGTCCTGTTCACCTCCATGCAGTACCCCACGCACTACGGGTACTTCGAGAACACCCTCGGTGAGGACGGCGACCCGCTGGACGCACTGGTGCTCCTGCAGGACTTCGACCTGCACCCGGGCGTCATTGTTGAGTCCCGCCCCATCGGCGTCTTCAACATGACCGACGACGGCGGCGGAGATGCCAAGATCCTCTGCGTCCCGGTGGATGCCCGCTTTGACCACATCCAGGAAGTCAGCGACGTCAACGAGTACCTGATCAAGGAGATCGAGCACTTCTTCACCCGCTACAAGGACCTGGAGCCGGGCAAGTGGGTCAAGGCCGAGGGCTGGGGCGACCGCGCCGCCGCCGAAGCTGAGCTGGAAGCCTCCATCAAGCGGTACGTCCCCACCGCACACTGATTTCCTTGGTGGTTGGGGCTTTCCCCAACGGCCAGTCCGACGGCGGGTGCGCGGCTTTTCGAAGCCGGGCACCCGCCGTCGTCGTTTCAGGAAGTTGTGGCATGGTGGGGCTGTGACTTCCGAGCCAGCCCTGACGTCCCAGCTTCTGTTCCATCCGCCGTGCGGCCCTGTCAGCGGCTGGCGGGATGGCGACGTTGTCCGTGCCACCGGCATTCCCTATGCCACCGCCCAACGATTCCAGCCGCCGGAGCCGGTCCCCGACTGGACTACGGAATTTGCCGCCACGTCCCCCGCTCCCGCCTGCCCGCAGGCGCCCGTCCCGTTCCTGGACGACGTCCTGGGCACCAAATACGGCGAGTTGCCGGGCAGCGAGGACTGCCAGAACCTTTCCATCACCATCCCCGGCGACCGCACCCCGGAGGAAAAACTGCCTGTCATGGTCTGGATCCACGGCGGCTCCTACACCACAGGTTCCGGTGACCTCGCGATCTTCGACCCGGCGCGGCTGGTGGCCGAAAACCGCGTCATCGTGGTCTCCGTGACGTACCGCCTGGGACTGTTTGGCTTCCTGGCAACACCTGGCGGCCGGCCCGGCAATCTGGGACTCCTGGACCAGCTCGAGGCATTCCGCTGGGTGCAGCGGAACATCGCAGCCTTTGGCGGCGACCCCGGCAGGGTCACCGCATTCGGCCAGTCCGCCGGCGGCGACGCGATTGCCCACCTGATGGCCACGCCAGAGGCGCCCGCTCTCTTCCAGCGCGCCATCATCCAAAGCGCGCCGCTCGGGATCACCAGGGGGCGGGCCAAAATGAACCACGCCATGGGCATTGCCGCCGAAACCGTGACGGAGGAAACCCCGGCCACGGAGGTTGTGGAACGCGAGGCGCAGGTAGCCCAGGTTGCGCAGAAGTTTGGAATGCTGGCGGCCATGCCGTTTGGGACGCAGTACGGCCACGAGCCGCTCCCCGAGGAGAATGCCATCGAGGCTGCTTGGGACCGGTCCGCGCCAGCGATTGATGTCCTGATCGGCCATACAACGGAGGAAGCCCGGCTGTTCCTCCCCCGCAGCCCGCGGCTCATGCGCCTGGCCGCGGTTCCGCTGGTGGGCGCTCCCGCCGTCCGCGCCATCGACTGGGTGGTCACCGAAACCGTGTACGGCCGGGCCAACCGCCGCTTCGCCCGGCGGCACGCGAAGGCGGGTGGACGGGCCCACCGGTACGTCATGGACTGGCACGCCCCCGGCAACATCTTCGGCGCCGCCCACACCATTGACCTGCCCCTGCTGCTCGGCAGCCGGAAGACGTGGGAGGGCGTTGGCCTCATCGCCGGTGCCCGCTGGGAGGACGTGGACATGACAGGGCGGTCAGTGCGGGCCCTGTGGGCCGGCTTTGCGCGGGGCGATGATCTCGGCCAAGCGGGAGCTGTTGACGACGCGCTGCGTTACAGACGGGTCTGAGCAGCCCGTGAGAACCCTTGGCCTGGACCTGGCGGCAGCCACCAAGAAGACTGCCGTCGCTGTCATCGACTGGGGCACGGACACCACGGGCACCGCCGCCGCCCGGCTCACCCATTTGGCCCTGGACGTGGACGACCAGGAGATCGTTGAACTGTTCGGCAGCTGCGACATGACCGGCGTTGACTGTCCCGTAGGCTGGCCCGACGCGCTGATCCCGTTCCTCACCGGCCACCTGAACTTCGACGCCGGGCCCGTCCTTGAGCACGACGGGATCGCGGGCCGCAGGCTCCTCGCCTACCGCGACACCGACCGCTTCGTTACGCGCCAGACCGGGCTGATCCCGCTGAGCGTCTCCGCGGACCGGCTGGCGCACCCGGCCATGAGGTGCGCAGTGATCCAGGCGAAAATCGCCGCGCTGCACGGTCCACAGCCGCGGGACGGCTCCGGCCGCCTGGCCGAGGTGTATCCGGCTGCGTCCTTGAGGATCTGGGGCCTGAACGGGCGCGGCTACAAGGGCCGCGGCATCCCCGAAGCCGAACGCCTGGGCCTCCTGCTGGCCGCCCTCGAACAGCAGGCGCCCTGGCTGGACCTGGGCGGCCACCGGGACAGACTCACCGGCTCGGACGACCTGTTCGACGCCGTCATCGCCTCCCTCACCGCCCGGGCCGCCGCCCGCCGTCGTACGCTCCTGCCGGATGATGCGCACTCAGCGGCCGCCCGCAGCGAAGGCTGGATCCATGTGCCCGACTGCCGGCTGGATGAACTGCCCGGCTAGCCCAGCTTCCAGTTCCGGATCTCCTCCGGGTCCTCGCCGTGCGTGCGGGTGTGCTCGCGGGCCTGGATCCGCCGGTCCTGCAGGTCCTGGCGCAGGAGCGAGTGCTTCTCGGCCAGCCCGGGCACCCGGTCGATCGCGTCAATGGCCAGCGTGAAACGGTCAATGCCGTTCATCATGGCCATGTCGAACGGCGTGGTGGTGGTCCCCTCTTCCTTATATCCGTGCACGTGCAGGCCCTGCTGGTTAGTGCGCCGGTACGCCAGCCGGTGAATGAGGGCCGGGTAGCCGTGGTACGCGAAGATGACGGGCTTGTCCGGGGTGAAGATGCCGTCAAAGTCGTGGGCGGGAAGGCCGTGCGGGTGCTCGCTTTCGTCCTGCAGCCGCATCAGGTCCACCACGTTGACCACGCGTACTTTGAGCCCGGGCGCACCCTCCCGGAGCAGCTCGGCCGCCGCCACGGTTTCCACGGTGGGGACGTCACCGGCGCAGGCCAGGACGACGTCGGGCTCCTCGCCGGGCACCTCCGAGCCGGCGAACGTCCAGATTCCCAGGCCGCGGCGGCAATGGTTGGCGGCATCGGCCGGGCCGAGCCAGGTGGGCGAGGGCTGCTTGCCGCTGACCACAATGTTCACGTAGTCGGTGGAGGCCAGGCAGTGCTCCATGACGGACAGCAGCGTGTTGGCGTCCGGCGGCAGGTACACCCGGATGACCTCGGCCTTCTTGTTCACGGCGTGGTCGATGAAGCCCGGGTCCTGGTGCGAGAACCCGTTGTGGTCCTGCTGCCAGACGTGCGATGACAGCAGGTAGTTCAGCGATGGCACCGGCTGGCGCCAGTGCAGTTTGCGGGACACCTTCAGCCATTTGGCGTGCTGGTTGAACATGGAGTCGACAATGTGGACGAACGCCTCATAGCAGTTGAAGACCCCATGCCGGCCCGTGAGGAGGTACCCCTCAAGCCAGCCCTGGCACAGGTGCTCGCTCAGCACCTCCAGGACCCGGCCGGAGCGCGCCAGGTGCTCGTCGACGTCGTCAATCCGGTACTGCCACACCTTGTCGGTGACCTCGTAGACGTTCTGCAGCCGGTTGGACGCCGTCTCGTCCGGGCCGAACAACCGGAAGTTCTCCATGTTCTCCGCAATGACGTCCCGCATCCAGGAACCGAGCGCGACCATGGGGCTGACCCTGTCGATGCCCGGATTGGGAACCTCCACGGCATGGTCCCGGTAGGCGGGCAGCTTCAGCGCGCGCCTGAGCAGTCCGCCGTTGGCGTGCGGAGTGGCGCTCATGCGGAAGTCGCCGGTGGGCGCACCTTGGGCGACGTCCGGCCGGAGCCGGCCGTCGCCGTCGAACAATTCCTCCGGCCGGTAGGACTGCAGCCACTCCTCCAGCTGCTTCAGGTGCTCGCCGTTGGTGCGCACCTCGGATAGGGGTACCTGGTGCGCCCGCCAGGTGCCTTCCACCTGCAGCCCATCCACGGTGCGGGGCCCGGTCCAGCCCTTCGGCGAGCGCAGGACGATCATGGGCCAGCGGTGGCCGCCCTCCCCCGCCGTTTCACCGGATGCGTCCTGCCGGTGGGCGTCCTGGATGGCTTTGATGTCCGCCAGGCATCGGTCCAGGACCCCGGCGAAATCGCGGTGGGCCTGCTCGGTGTCGTCCGGGTCCGCCACGGTGACAAAGTACGGTTCGTGCCCATACCCGCGCAGCAACTGCTCCAGCTGGTCCTGCGGCATCCGGGCCAGGATGGTGGGGTTGGCGATCTTGTACCCGTTGAGGTGCAGGATGGGCAGCACCGCGCCGTCTGCGACGGGGTCCAGGAAGTTGTGCGAGTGCCAGCTGGCGGCCAGCGGACCGGTTTCCGCCTCGCCATCGCCAATCACGACGGCGGTCACCAGCTGAGGGTTGTCAAACACGGATCCGTAGGCGTGGGCCAGGGAGTACCCCAGCTCGCCGCCTTCACTGATCGACCCAGGGGTTTCGGGGGCGGCGTGGCTAGGGATGCCGCCGGGGTAGGAGAACTGCCGGAACAGTTCGGCCAGGCCGGCCTCGTCATTGCCCACATGCGCATAAATTTCGGAGTAGGTCCCTTCCAACCAGGCATTGGCGACGACGGCGGGGCCGCCATGGCCCGGACCGGCAACAAAGAGCATCTCCAGGGCGTCGCGGCGGATCACGCGGTTCAGGTGGGCGTAGACGAAGTTGAGTCCTGGCGTGGTGCCCCAATGCCCCAGGAGGCGGGACTTGGTGTCCTCAGCCTGCAGCGGTTCGCGCAGGAGCGGGTTGGACCGCAGGTAGATCTGCCCCACGGAGAGATAGTTGGCGGCCCGCCACCATTTGTCGACGAGTTCGAGCTCTTCCTGTGGAAATGCGTCCTGCTGCACGTCATCCTGCTGCATCTCATCCTGCCCAGTGCTGCCGGCCATAACCATCCTCACCTCGGTGTGCCGCTGCAGGCGGCCGCCCCCCCATCGCAACAGATGGAGGGGCAGGCAGGCAACCCCCGCCGTCGTGCTTCCTCCCCAGCAGGGCCCGACCGCGGGCCTGTAGGGTAGTAAGTAAGCTTAGCTTCCGCTTGGCGGGGCTGGGACAATCTATTGTGGGGAGATCAAGACATGCCGGCCGAAGACGACGCTGTAATTCCCGGGGTTCCATCCAGTGAACCTCCGACCCTTGAAGAGCCCACCACCCCGCGCGAGCCGCTGCCGCCAAAACCGGATCAGCGCGGCCCCGAGGCAGTATCCCCAACCGGCAGCCCCACCGGCGCGCCGGCCACCGCACGCGCCCAGTCCGGCCAGTACCTGACCACCGCCCAGGGGCTTCGACTGCAGGACACGGATCATTCCCTGAAGGCCGGCGCGCGCGGCCCCATCCTGCTGCAGGACCACCACCTGCGCGAGAAGATCACCCACTTTGACCACGAGCGGATTCCGGAGCGCGTTGTCCACGCCCGGGGAGCGGGCGCCCACGGTGTGTTCCGTTCCTACGGGACGGCCTCGAAGGTCACGCGTGCCGGTTTCCTGGCCCCGGATGTTGAAACTCCCGTGTTTGTCCGGTTCTCCACCGTTCTAGGTTCCCGGGGGTCCGCGGACGCGGTCAGGGACACCCGCGGGTTCTCCACCAAGTTCTACACGGATGAAGGCACCTACGACCTCGTGGGGAACAACATCCCGGTGTTCTTCATCCAGGACGGCATCAAGTTCCCGGACGTTGTCCACGCGGCCAAGCCCCATCCTGACCGGGAAATCCCCCAGGCCCAGAGCGCCCACGACACGTTCTGGGACTTCGTGTCGCTCCACACCGAGGCGCAGGCCCACACCATGTGGAACATGTCCGACCGCGGCATCCCCCGGTCCTACCGGACCATGGAGGGCTTTGGCGTCCACACGTTCCGGCTCATCAACGCCAGCGGAGAGACCACGCTGGTGAAGTTCCACTGGAAGCCCAAGCAGGGCGTGCACTCCCTGGTCTGGGAAGAAGCACAAATCATCAATGGCATGGACCCGGACTTCCACCGGCGCGATCTTGCCGACGCCATCGAGGCCGGCGCCTACCCTGAATGGGAGCTGGGCATCCAGACCTTCCCGGACGCGGAAGACCAGATGTTCGAGGGCATCGATCTCCTGGACCCCACCAAGTTCGTACCTGAAGAACTGGCACCGGTGCAGCCGATCGGACTGATGACCCTCAACGCGAACCCGACCAACTACTTCGCGGAGACGGAGCAGGTGGCCTTCCACCCGGGGCACCTGGTGCCGGGCATCGATGTCACCAACGATCCCCTGCTGCAGGTGCGCCTGTTCTCCTACCTGGATACCCAGATCTCACGGCTGGGCGGCCCCAACTTCGCCCAGATCCCGATCAACCGGCCGCACGCCCCGGTCAACGACATGCTCCGCGACGGCATGCACCAGACAGCGGACCACGCGGGGGTTGCCCCATACCGGCCCAACTCGCTGGATGGCGGGTGCCCTTTCCTCGCGGGGCAGGACATGCGTGCGTTCGTAGAGGTCCCCGAGGCGGTTGCGGAATCCATCAAGGAACGGCGGAATCCTGCCTCCTTCGATGACCACTACAGCCAGGCCCGGCTGTTCTTCCGGAGCCTGAGCCCGGTGGAACAGGACCACGTGATCCAGGCGTACACGTTCGAACTGGGCAAGTGCTACGAAACCGCCGTCCGGGAACGCCAGCTCCTGGCCCTGGCCAACATCGACGCCGGGCTTTGCGCCGCCGTCGCCGCCGGCCTGGGCATGCCTGCACCGGAGGCCACCGAACAGGTCCCGGCCCGGGACCCCAGTCCGGCGGTCTCCCAGGTGGGTGAATCCTGGCCGGTTGCCGGGCGCGTGGTGGGCATCATCGCCGATTCGTCCAGCGACCTTGCCGAGGTGGAGGCTGCCCGCAAAGCGCTCGACGGCGAGGGCATGGTTCCGCTGGTCATCGCACCAACCGGCGGTGCGCTTTCCTCGGACGGGCTTTCAGTCACCGTGCAGCGGACGTTCCTCACTGCACGGTCCACGGAGTTCGACGCCCTGATCGTCGCCGGCGGCAAGCAGCCCGCCCCTGATGCCACCGCCGGGCGGGACGCCAAAGCCGGGGAACCGGCTGAAGCGCTGGATCCGCGCGTCGGGCTGATGCTGTCCGAGGCCTACCGCCATGCCAAGGCCATCGGCGCCTGGGGCTCCGGGTCCGCCGTGCTGGAGGCAGCCGGCATCCCGCAGGGGGCGGCCGGAGTTGTTGGCGGGAGCGATGCCGCCACGGTAACCACCGGGATCTCCGGGCTGATCGCCGCCCACCGCGCCTGGGACCGATTTCCGGCAACCGGAGCGGCTGCGGTGCAGGAGAACTGACAGGCTGGTTGGTCCCCCGGATATGTGACAGAGGGTCCGCATCTACCGGATGCGGGCCCTCTCCCCTGTCAGGAATCAGGCAGCCGCAGTCCTGCAATCCTGACCGTTTCGCAATTCCTACTTCCGGGTAGTGTGGACCCAGAATGTTCACATTGACCATCAACCAGACGGACAGCCGGCGCGACGGCGACCAGGTCCCGCAGCTGCTCAAGGCGCTGCGGCACATCCCCGCGCGCCTGGACTTTGACCGGTCGGTGGAGGACGAAGTCCAGGGGATCGTCGATTGCCCGCACCAGGCGGTGGATGCCGCCCTGATCGCGCTCCGCAGCGGGCACTGGTACGTGGGGATTGGTGCGGGGCCCGTGAATGAGCCGCTGCCCAACCAGATCAAGGACGCGTCCGGCCACGGCCTGGTCTACGCCCGCCGTGCAGTGGACCGGCTCCGGAGCAGCAAGGAGCGGGTGCCGGTTGCGGTGGAGGGCCCACTGGCCGATGTTGCCCATGACGCCGAAGCCATCCTGCGGCTTCTGGGCCACATTGTGCGGGACCGTTCAGGCGCGGAATGGCGCGTGCTGGACCTGCTGACCCCCGGAGTACGCGGCCAGCAGAAGGCGGTGGCGCAGGAACTGGGCATCACCACCCAGGCGGTCAGCAAAGCCGTGGCACGGGCGCAGTGGAATGAGGAACATGCCGCCCGGCCCGCCGCCGCGAGACTGCTGGAGCTGATCCTGGCGGCGGTCTAAAGGCCGGTGGCCGCCGGTCTGTAGCTGGCCGACTTAGCTCCCGGCCGCCGCCATGACCGGCTCGCCGTTGAAGTACTCCAGGTTCCAGCCGTCGATCGCGTGATGGTGCGCCAGGTTGAGGGCAGCGTTGTCTACGCTGGCCAGGGTCTGGCCGATGGCGCGGCTGAGGCTGACGCGCAGCAGGGTCCCGTGGGTGACCACCAGGAGCCGCTGGCCGCGGAATTCCTCCGCCAGGGCTTCCAGCGCCGCAAGACCGCGGTGGGCGGCCTCGGCTTCACTTTCCGCACCTTTGAACCCGCCGGGCACGCGGAGCGCTTCCAGCTCGGGACCGGCCTGCATCCCTTCGGCAGGGCCAAAGCTGCGCTCGGTGAGTTCCGGGACGCGCCGGGCCACTTTGAGCCCCAGCCCTTCGGCAATCAGGTCCGCGGTTTCGGCGGCGCGGCTCAGGGGGGAGGAAACAATTGCGTCCCATTCGTAGGGCGCCAGGATGGCGACGGCGTCCCGCGCCTGGCCGCGTCCGACGTCGTTCAGGGGAATGTCGGTTGATCCCTGCAGCCGGCGCTCGGCGTTCCAGTCGGTCTGGCCATGGCGGACGAGGGCGAACGTCGTAAGGGTCATGCCTCTATTCTGCCTTGGCCGCCGGCGGGCACCGGAATCGCGGCAGCGGAGGGTGTTTTGCAGCTCCTTAGAGGAGGCTGCGCAGAACGTGGGCGGCGCCGTCGTCGTGCACTGAGTGGGTGACCTCGTCCGCCGCGGCGACCACCTCTGCCGGGGCCTGTCCCATGGCCACGCCGCGGCCGGCCCAGGTGAGCATTTCGATGTCGTTCCGGCCATCGCCCACGGCGACCGTAAGGTGCTCTTCAAAACCAAGGCGGACGCGCAGGTTTTCCAGGGCGCTGGCCTTGGTCACCCCTGCGGCAGCGATGTCCAGCCACGCGGTCCAGCCCACCGAGTAGGTAACGCCCGCCAGGCCCACGTGGTTGATGGCCTCGTTGAACTCCTCGGGCGTGTTTTCGGTGCTGAACACCACCACGCGGACGGCGGTGGCTTCCAGCATGGTGTGGAAGTCCACGCCCACGGCCTCAACCCCGAAGCTGGCATCCTGGAACCGCTCAGTGGAGAGGAAGTTGCCGTCGGCGTCCTCAAGGGCATACTTGGCGGAAGGAAGCCGTTCCCGGAGGGCACGCAGGGCCGGTGCCGGATCGAAGGTGGCCTTGTGGATCACCTCGTAGCCGTTCTCCAGTTCCGGGTGGAGCCGGAGCGTCACGCCGCCGTTGCAGCACACGGCGTACCCGTGCTGGATCCCGATCTTTTCGATAATGGGAAGCGTGGCATTCAGGGAGCGGCCGGTGGCGATCATCACCTCGTGGCCTGCGGCCACCACGGCCTGCGCAGCTTCCCGTACGCCAGGGGACATATGGCCGTCGTGGTTCACCAGGGTGCCGTCCACGTCCAGGGCGACCATGAACTTCCGGTCCACAGCGGCGAAGCCGATGTTGTTCCGGTTGTAGTCTCGATTGTTGTCTCGCCGGTCATCGTTGCCGGCGACTGAGGTTTCAGTCAGCGTTGTCATCCACATAGTGAACCAGACCTAACTGACACGCGCTAGGACGCGGGCCACAGGTTTATTGAACTGTTGGTTAACACGGCGTGTTTCCAGATTCGGGGCCGGGATGTTCGTTGCGCACCCGCCAACGGACGATACACCCCCGCACGCGCGGGTGTATCGTCCACCTCGCGGTGCGAACTCCACGGTGCCGGTTATCCACATGCACCCGCCGGCCCCTTCAGCCACCGACCACGCTCCAGCGACGATGAGCGGCATGCACCTGATTTCCGCCCTGGACCTTCGCCACACCACCGGGGACACCCGGTCACTCAGCAGGCGCTATGCGCAAGGTGAACTCGTCCGCGTTCGCAAGGGTGTCTACGCCGCGAAGGACGAATGGGTGTCGCTGCTTCCCTGGGAAAGGTACCTCCAAACGGTCCGGGCCGTGGACTTGGAACTGCCGCAATCCACGTTCTGCCTGAACACGGCCGCCGTCCTGTGGGACTTGGAACTCCTTGCTGTGCCCGGATATGTTCACTTGTCCGGGGCATCCAGGGGCCACACCGGCCGCAGGCAGCCAACAACCTCCGCGGCCCCTGACGGATCCGGGCGAACCGGCATCACCCACCTCACCGCATACGGCATCCACAGGCATCGCGGGGATACAGCGTCGGTCCAGCGCGGAGGCCTGCTGGTCACTCCGCTGCCCGATACCGTCATAAACGTCCTGGCGAGGGAAAGCTTCGCGGCAGGAGTCGTGCTGGCTGACCACGCAATCAGCAACCGGCGCGTTTCAGGACCTCCGGTCAGCAAGGACGAACTGTTCCAGGCGGCCTCCCACCTCCCCTCGGCCGCCCGCCGAGACTGGGTGGCACAGGTGCTTAACTTCGCTTCGCCCCATTCAGAGTCAGCCGGAGAATCCCTCAGCCGCGCACAGATGCATCTTCTCGGTTTCCCGGCCCCCACGCTCCAGGCAAGGTTCCGGCAGGGAGGTTCGTTGCTCGCACGGACTGATTTCTTCTGGCCGCGGTACCGGCTGATCGGCGAGTTCGACGGCGACTCAAAGTACCTGAGTGACGACTACCTGGGCACACGGACGGCACGGCAAACCGTGCTGGCGGAGAAGAAGCGCGAGGACAGGCTCCGGGCCGCGGGTTTCCGGGTTGTCAGGTGGGATTGGGCAACGGCCTCGGACCCGTCCCGCTTTACGGCGTGCCTCCGCCAGGCGGGTCTGCCGAATACCCGGAACAGACCGTCCAGCACCCAGTAACGGACAACGCACCCCCGCGCTCGGGGGTGCACTGTCCGTTCGGGGGTGCATTGTCCAGGTCCGGGTGCACCAGCGGGGAAGAAGCCTAGAGGACCGGCAGGACCTCCAGGCCGCCCAGGTACTTCTGCAGCGCCTTGGGCACGTTGACCGAGCCGTCCGCGTTCTGGTGGTGCTCAAGCAGCGCAACGATCCAGCGGGTGGTGGCCAGGGTGCCGTTAAGGGTGGCCACGGCGCGGGTGCCCTTTGCGACACCCTCCGCGTTGATCACGCGCTCACGGATGTTCAGGCGGCGGGCCTGGAATGTGGTGCAGTTGGAGGTGGACGTCAGCTCGCGGTAGGCGCCTTGCGTGGGGACCCAGGCTTCGCAGTCGTACTTGCGTGCCGCAGACGTGCCGAGGTCTCCGGCAGCGGTGTCGATCACCCGGTACGGCAGCTCGCACTTGGCCAGCATTTCCTCTTCCCAGGCCAGGAGGCGCTGGTGCTCGGCGGCGGCCTCTTCAACGGTGGTGTAGATGAACATTTCCACCTTGTTGAACTGGTGCACGCGGATGATGCCGCGGGTGTCCTTGCCGTGCGAACCGGCCTCGCGGCGGTAGCAGGAGCTCTGGCCCGCGTAGCGGATGGGGCCGGCGGAGAAGTCCAGGATCTCGTCGGCGTGGTACCCGGCCAGCGCCACCTCTGAGGTGCCTACAAGGTAAAGGTCGTCTTCGGCGAGACGGTAAATCTCGGCGTCGTGCTTTACGTCGAAGCCGGTGCCCTGCATGGTCTCTGGACGCACCAGCGTGGGGGTGATCATGGGGACGAAGCCGGCTTCGATGGCCTGGTCCATGGCCATCTGCAGCAGCGCCATTTCCAGCCGGGCACCCACGCCGCGGAGGAAGTAGAAGCGGGCGCCGGAGACCTTGGCGCCGCGTTCCATGTCGATGGCGCCGATCAGTTCACCGATCTCCAGGTGGTCCTTCGGCTCGAAGTCAGGGAATTCGCGCGGAGTGCCGACGGTCTTGACCACCACGTAGTCGTCCTCGCCGCCCTCGGGAACGCCGTCCTCCACCAGGTTGGGGATGGTGCGCAGCAGTTCTTCCTGCTTGGTCTGGGCGGCATCGGCCTCCGCGGAGGCGGCCTTGACGGAATTGGCCAGTTCCTTGACCTCGGCCAGCAGCGCCTGCTTCTCCTCGCCCTTCGCCTTCGCTACCTTCTTGCCGAACACGTTCTGCTCCGCGCGGAGGTTCTCGAAGCGGAGCAGGGCCGCACGGCGGTCGGAATCCGCGGAGATGATCGCGTCCACCACTGATTCGTCCGCGCCGCGGGCGCGCTGGCTGGCACGGAACTTGTCCGGGTTTTCGCTGAGGTCTTTTACGTCGATCACCAGACAAGGGTATCCAATACCGCGCACGACGGCGGGCGGCGGGCTCCGTGCCCCTGCCCGCCGTGCGCCGGGCTACTGTTGAACCACCATGAGCGACTGGATTCTCTACCTGCTGATTGCGGTGGCGCTTGCCTTCGCCACCTCCAGCTGGTGGGGGGTGCGGCGCCTCAAAGCCCTGCACGTGCGCAGCACCGTAGGAGGGGAAGCCTACGACTCCGGACTGGCGCAGCAGCGCGTGGCGGTGGTCCTGAATCCCATCAAGGCGCGGGCCGAGGAAGCCCGTGGGATGATCCACAGGGCCTGCCTGGCCGCCGGCTGGGAGGAGCCGGTCTTTTTCGAGACGACCGCGGAGGACCCCGGCTTCTCGCAGATGCAGGCCGCCTTGGCAGGAAAGCCCGACGTCGTCCTGGTGGGCGGTGGCGACGGCACCGTCCGCGTGGTGGCTGAAGCCCTCGCGCACACCAACGTGGCCATGGGTTTGATTCCGCTGGGCACCGGCAACCTGCTGGCCCGGAACGTGGACCTGGATGTGAACGACCTTCACGGCAACGTCCAGACAGCTCTTTTCGGCCGCCAGCGGTACATCGACACCGCCCGGATGGCCATCGAGAACTCCCGCACAGGCCATTACTCCGAACATGTCTTCCTGGTGATCGCAGGAATCGGCATGGACGCCGAGGTCCTGGCGGATACCAATGCGGGACTGAAGAAGGCCGTGGGATGGCTTGCCTACACGGAGGCTGGGGTGCGCCACCTGCCCGGCCGGCGGAAGAAGGTCTCCATCGCCCTGGATGACAGTCCGGAGCAGGTCCGGAACATCCGCAGCGTGCTTTTCGCCAACTGCGGCCTGGTCCCGGGCGGCATCGATTTCATCCCGCAGGCCATGATCGACGACGGCATGCTGGACGTTGTGGTCATGAGCCCCCGCAGCGCCCTGGGCTGGTTGCTGATGTACGTGAAGGTCATGTTCAAGCACAGCGGAAAGCTGCCCATCATGACCGTTTACCGGTCAGTCAAGGTGGTCATCAAGTGCCCGGAACCCATGCCCACACAGCTCGACGGCGACACCTCAGGGGAAGCAACGCAGCTTACGGTTCAGGTGGAGCCCCGGTCACTCCTGGTCAGGGTCAAAGGGCAGGTACAGGGCAGCACGGGAGCTGCGTCACGCTGACCGGCGTGCCGGTCAGGCGCTGGCTTGCTTCTTCGCGTCCGCCGCTGCTTTGGCGGCGGCGTGGGCTTCGGACTGCTCGCGGATCATGGCCTGCTCCTCTTCGAAGCGCAGGCGGTCAGCGCGGTCCGCGTCGTCCCCGTCCCAGTCCTGGTTGTCAGCCGTCGGCTTGGGGTTGACGATCATTCCCTGGCCGTCGTTGTCAGTGCTGCTGCTGGTCATGACCCGCTCCCTTCGTCAGGGGCCATACCCCGTGTGGATCAAGCAAGCATACGCATTGTCCACAGCCCGCGGAAGTACTTCCGGCGGCATTTGCCTACGCTTTGGGCGAAGCCCCGGAACCGCTTTCACCTGCGATGGATTCCGCGGCGAGTATGGATTCCACCCATGTTTTGGCCGCCGCGAAAGCTTCATCGGACATGTGCGCCGGCACAGTGGTAGGTTGCCTGTCCGCCTTGGCATAGGAGCCCAGGAAGCGGGTGGCCGGGCTGATGCGGTGAAGCCCCGCCAAGGCATCCGCCACTCTGGCCTCGCCGGCGTGGCCATCTGCGTCGATGCTGAAGAAGTAGTGCCCCAGGTACTGGCCCGTGGGGCGGGATTCAATCCTGCTGAGGTTGACTCCGCGGCTGGCGAACTGGTCCAGGATCTCCATGAGGGCACCGGGGCGGTCCTCAGGAAGCGGGACCACGACGGTGGTCTTGTCCGCGCCGGTGCGTGCCGGCAACGCACCCGGCCGGCTGACCAGGATAAAGCGCGTCACCGCCCCGGGGTTGTCACCGATGTTCTCCGCCAGGACCGAGAGCCCCGCATGCTCCCTGGCCACCAACGGTGCGCAGATTGCCGCGTCGTAGAGGCAGTCCCCGTCCAGCAAACCCACGGCGGAGGCTGCGGTTGATGAGCCGGGAACGTATTCCGCGCCGGGCATGTTCCTGTCCATCCACAGCCGGCACTGCGCCCATGCATGGCCGTGCGTTGAAACCCGGCGCACATCTTCCAGCCGCACCCCGGGCCGGGCCACCAGGACGAAGCTGATGGGAACCAGGACTTCCCTGATGATCCGCAGTTCCTGGCCGGTGGCGATGGCGTCCAGCGTTGCAGTAACGCCGCCCTCCACCGAATTTTCGATGGGGACCATGGCGGCATGGGCGGATCCGTCACGGACCTTGTCAAGGGCAGCGTTGACATTCGAGGCCGGCAGCCGGACTGCTTGAAGGGCGTCAGGTACCTGCAGCAGGGCAGCCTCGGTGAAGGTGCCTTCCGGGCCCAGGAACGCGTAAGTGCGGTACGTGCGGGGCACTAAAGCACCAGCGGCTTGAGCCCGTTGTCCGAAACCAGGGGCTTGCCTGATTCCAGCCACTGGTCCATGCCACCGGAAACGTTAATGGCGGTATATCCCTGGCCGGTAAGCCATTGGGCAACGCGGAAGGAGCGGCCACCCGTGCGGCAAATGACGTAGACGTCCTCGTCCGGATCGAGTTCCCCGAGCCTGGCCGGGATCTGGTCCATGGGAATGTGGACCGCGCCGTCAGCGTGCCCGGCAACCCACTCGTAGTCTTCCCGGACGTCCAGGATCACGGCGTCAGCGGGAACGTCATGGACGGGGACGGTATCGAAATCGCTCATCGGAGTCCTGTCTTGGCGGATCTGGCGGATCAAAGTCAGGTTTAAGCCTAGCCCTTCCCAATCCAACCGCCTTGAACAGGTCAGGAAAAGCGCTGCGGGTTAGGCTGGAAAGCCCCAGGGAGGTTTCCATGTCACAGCAGCTGAGCGCCCGTTCCGCACCGCCTGCATGTTCCCGCAGGACCGCCGGGCCTCAACCGCAGAGGCGCCACCGTGGCTGAACTCCACGAACTTTCGGCGCTGGCCCTGCGGGACCTGCTGCGCAGTGGAACAGTGTCCGCCGCGGATACCGCCGCCCATTTCCTGGCGCGGATCGGGCAGCAAAACCCCCTCCTGGGCGCGTTTGTCACTGTGACGGCGGACCAGGCCTTGGAGCAGGCCCGGGCGGCTGACGCCCTCCGCTCCCGCTCCGACGCCAATACCCTTCCCCCGCTGCACGGCATGCCGATTGCCTTCAAGGACCTCACGGACGTGGCCGGCGTGGTGACCACGCACGGCAGTGCCGCCCTGGAGCACAAACCCGCCCCCGCCGATTCTCCCCTCGTGTCCCTGTTTAAAGACGCCGGCGTGACTTCGCTGGGCAAGACCCAGGTGTCCGAATTTGGACTGACGGCCTACAGCGAGAACCGCGTTGCACCGCCGTCGCGCAATCCCCGCGCACCCAGCAGGAGTTCGGGCGGTTCGTCCGGCGGCAGTGCAGCCGCCGTGGCGGCGGGCCTGCTGCCTTTCGCCCCCGGAACCGACGGCGGCGGCTCAGTCCGCATACCCGCCGCGGCGTGCGGGCTGGTGGGGCTGAAGCCGGGCCGGGGGCTGGTGGCAGCCGGGGAAAGCGCCGGGGACGCAGCCCGGCTGGTGGTGGCCGGCCCCCTTGCCCGCAGTGCGGAAGACGCCGCACTGATGATGGACGCCCTGGCGCCCGGGAACGGATACCTTGCGGCATTGCAGCAGGAGCCGCCACGGCTGCGGATCGGCGTCACGCTGGACAGCCCGTGGTCAGCCACGTTTCCGTTCACGCCGGAGCGGGAGGCGCTGGATGCGCTCCGTACCGGCGAAAGCCTCCTGGAGCACGCGGGCCATACCCTTGGCGATGCTTCCATTCGATACGACAACCGTTACCCCGACGCCTTCACCACCGCCTGGACCGCCGGCGTGGGTGCGGCCCGGATCAGCCCATCGCGTGAGGCATTACTGGCACCCCTGACGCGGACCTTCCGGCGGCGTGCCCAGCAGCGCAGCCCCGCCAAGCTCGCTGAGGCACTGGCGTTCCTGCGGCAGTTCCAGCACGACACCCTGGCGCAGTACGGGCAGTGGGACTTGATGCTGATGCCCGCCTTGGCGCAGACGCCGCGGCCGGTGGGCTGGTTCACGGGCACTGCTCATGGCGGTGAGCGCTGGCCATCGGCGCAGTGGCCGGGGGATGCCGACGGCGACTACCGGAAGCAGTGCGAATACGCCCCGTGGTCCTCAATGGTGAATGTGTGCGGCTTGCCGGCCATCACCATTCCGGTGCACTGGACCGGCGGTGGCCCCGGCAGCGGGCTTCCAATGGGAATCCAGCTGGTGGGCCCCATGGGGTCCGAAGCCCTCCTCCTGCAGGTGGCCCACCAGTTGGGCTACTAGAGAAACGCCCCGGGGCAGTTGTTGACCTGTTCCTAACGCCCGCTTAATCCGTTGGTAACCCCGGCGGCGCACACTGGAAAAAGCACCTTTCAGCACCCTCCATTCGCCCTCCGCCCGATGAGGAGTTGCCCCACCATGAACGTTGAACACCCTGCCCAAAACGCCGAAACCACCATGACGGCAGACGACGGACGTCCAGACATGAGCAACTCGAACGTCAGGGAAGACCTGGCGATGACCGGCCGGTGCGCGCTGGTCCACCTGCCCACGGGCCGGACCTGCCTCCTCCCCCTCCGGCATCAGGGGCCCTGCGAGTTCCACCGTCCGCAGGAGGCACAGGACGTGGTGGACGGCGGCTGACAGGGCCGGAAACGATTCCCGCCGCGGCTGCCGTTTTGGGAGTCTGCGGTGCCCTGCATGCTGTGCTGCCCTTCTGGACTCCCGCTGGCCTATCGACTCCCCCGCCAATCAGGAGGACGATTAAAGGGCAGTCACCATGAGGAGGTCTGTGATGTGCTACGCATCGAGCAAGGACTTCGGGTGGGGCGCCAGGAAAGAAACCAAGCGCCGGCCCGAAGCAGAAACGGAAGCCCCTGCGGAAACTCCGGAGAAGCCGGCCAAGGAACAGGAATTTACGTTCTGGGCCTTCCCCAACTGGCGCAGGACATCTGCGTCCAGCACCCACTCCGGCGAACGGAGCAAGGAGAGGGTCTGATGCCAGGGCGGGAATTACGCGGGCAGAATTGACCCGGACTACCGGCCGAGGCAGGTGCCAACGGAGGGGTTCTCCCGTGAGGGCCCCTTCGTCATGAAAGCGGCCCCGCCATGCAGCCCGGGACAGCCCTTCGACGGCAGGCCGCTGTACCGTTCGTTGTGCCGCGGCAACCGGGACGGCTATGGTTGCACAATAAGCATGCTTAGCATTCTGCGAAAGGGGACGAGCATGAGCGCAGGACAGTACACGCCAGGACCGGACCGCCGGCCGGAACCGGACGCCAACACCACGCCGTCGAACGCCACCCAAGCGGCAGGAGACGGGGCAGCAAGCTATAGCGGAGCTCCGTCCTACTCGCAGGATGCACCGGGAACGGTGGAAACAACGGGAACATCCGGCACCACAACCGCCCCCGGGCCCACTGGCGGCACTCCCGAGCGCAAGGTCACCCGCGCCGGCGTCATCTGGGCAGCGGTGGTGGCTGCCTTGGTGCTTCTGATCCTGCTGATCGTCTTCATCCTGCAGAACCAGGAACAGGCTCTGGTGAAATTCCTGGGCTTCGAGGGCGCAGTCCCGCTGGGCATGGCACTGTTCATCGCAGCCGTGACGGGCGGCGTGCTGGTAGCCGTAGCCGGCGGCGCGCGTATCCTTCAGCTCCGTTCCAACGCACACAGGGCACGGGCCCGGCAGCGAAGGTAGCGCCCCCAGTCCCCTAGCTGCCGCCGAGGGTTGCGAACTTACGGGCCCGGGCGGCCACGAGTTCCGGTACCGGAACACCGGCCACCACGCCGAGTTCATACTCAATGGCCCGGGCCATCCGGGTGCAGAACTCGCGCGGCTCCAGGGAGGCGTCACCGCGCTCGTCCACGATGTGGTCCACCAGGCCACTGGCATACAGGGCGGCGACGTTCACGCCCTGCGCCTGGGCCATGGCCGGCGCGAACGCGGTGGTGCGGTGCACGATGGCACTGGCACCCTCGGGGGGCAACGGCGAGAGCCAGCTGTGCTGGGCGGCGATGGTCCTGTCGGCGGGCAGCAGTGCCAGGGCCCCTCCCCCCGCACCTTGGCCAAGCAGCACAGAGACCGACGGCGATTCCAGCCCGATCAGTTCGTGCAGCGAGCGCGCAATTTCCCCGGCAAGTCCACCCTCCTCCGCTTCCTGCGAAAGAGCAGCGCCGGCCGTGTCAATGACGGTGAGGAGGGGCAGCCGCAGTTCCTCGGCCAGCTTCATGCCGCGGCGCGCCTCGCGCAGCGACCCCGGTCCCATGCCCGCGGCGTCCTTCCGCAGCGGGCGGGCGTGGCCCAGCACGATGCAGGACTGGGTGCCAAAGCGGGCCAGCGCCAGCAGCAGCCCAGGGTCCTTCTCCCCCTGTCCGGTTCCGTTCAGGGGGAGTGAGTCAGTTGCGCCGAACTTCAGCAGCTGACGCAGGTCCGGCCGCCGGGGACGGCGCGAAAGCTCGATGGACGTCCAGGCGTCGACGTTGGCGGGCCGCACTGCCAGCGTGGCAGGCCCCGACGCCACACGTGCCGTGCCAGCGGCTGCTTTGGGCGTCAGGATGTCCAGCGCCCGTCCCACCAGGTCGGCAAGGTCGCCGGGTTCCACCACGCCGTCGATCAGGCCCTTGTGAAAGAGGTTCTCCGCCACCTGCACGTTCTCCGGGAACGCTTCGCCGTACAGCGCCTCATAGACGCGCGGTCCCAGGAAGCCCAGCAGGGCGCCCGGCTCGGCCACGTTGATATGGCCCAAAGAACCCCAGGATGCCATGACACCGCCCGTGGTGGGGTGCCGCAGGTAGACGAGGTACGGCAGGCCGGCCTGGCGGTGCGCGCGGACGGCACCGGTGATTTTCACCATGGACAGGAACGCGAGCGTCCCTTCCTGCATGCGCGTTCCCCCGGAAGCCGGGCCGGCCAGCAGCGGCAGTCCCTCCGCGGTGGCGCGTTCGACGGCGGCAACGATCCTTTGCGCCGCCGCGTGGCCGATCGACCCGGCAAGGAAGGAGAATTCGCTGACGATCAGCGCCACGCGGCGGCCGCGGATGAGCCCGGCGCCGGTGATCACGGACTCGTCGGCGCCGCTGCGTTCGCGCGCCCTGGCCAGGTCGCGGGCGTACTCCTCGGTCAGCAGCGGCTGTTCCGGCTCGGCGTCCCAGGAGACAAACGACCCCGCGTCCACCACGGCATCAAGGAGCTCGGTGGCGTTCAGGTGCCGCACCTTCTCCACTGTCGCCACGTTATTTCGCCCCGGGAGCCGCGGCGGCCAGGCCCAGCCATTCGCGGATCGCCGCCCCGTCCTCATTGAGCAGCGGCGGCGCGTCGTGTTCGGTCAGGGTGGTCTCCGCGGCATCGCCCGGCGCGAAGAACCGGAGCGGCGGCCCGGGCAGGCTTACTTTTCCGAGCAGCGGATGCTCAACGTCCACCACGAGCCCCTGGGATGCCACCTGCTCCCAGGCGTATACCTCGTCCAGTGAGCGGACCTTGCCGGCCGGGATCCCGGCGTCGTTCAGTTTTTCCAGCAGTTCCACCGCGCCGTACCCTGCGAAGGCGCGTTCGACGGCGGCAATCACCCCGCCGCGGTTCCGCACCCTTTCGGCGTTGCTGGCAAAGCCCGGGGCAGCCGGGTCCAGGCCAAAGGCCGCGGCGAACGAGGCCCACAGCTTCTCGCTGCCGACGCTGATCTGCACGCTCCCGTCCTTGCAGTTGAACAGGCCATAGGGGGCAATGGACGGATGGTGGTTGCCCTGGGCCTGAGGAACTTCACCGGCAATGGTGGTCCTGGTGCCCTGGAATGCGTGGACGCCGATCAGTGATGCGAGCAGCGAGGTGCGCACCACCTTGCCCTGGCCGGTCCGGTTCCGCTCCACCAGGGCGGCCAGCACGCCGAAGGCGCCGTTCATGCCGGAGAGCAGGTCGGCGATGGGAACGCCCACGCGCTGGGGGTCGTCCGGGCCGGACCCGGTCAGGGACATCAGGCCGGCCTCGCCCTGGAGGATCTGGTCGTAGCCGCTGCGCTGGGATTCGGGCCCGTCGTGCCCGAATCCCGTGATGGACAGGATCACCAGGCGTGGGTTGAGCTTATGCATGGCTGCGGTGGAGAAGCCCAGCCGGTCCATGACGCCGGGCCGGAAGTTCTCGATTACCACATCCGCCCGTTCCAGGAGGCCGCGGAGCACTGCCTGGCCGTCGCTGCTCTTCAGGTCCAGGGTGATGGATTCCTTGTTGCGGTTGCAGGACATGAAGTAGGTGGACTGCAGGTCGTCCTCGGGGCCCACGAAGGGCGGACCCCAGCCGCGGGTGTCATCCCCCGTGCCGGGGTTCTCCACCTTGATGACGCGGGCGCCGAGGTCGGCGAGCATCATGCCCGCGTGCGGTCCGGCCAGTGCCCGGCTGAGGTCTACCACGGTGTGCCCGGCCAGGGGGCCTTGGGAAGTTTCGGCTGTGCTCATGTGCTGGGATTCCTTTCTGAAAAACGGGCGGTACCGGCGGATGCAGTGCCGGCTAGAGCCAGCCGGGGACCACCAGGGCCAGCCAGGCCAGAATGGGGCCTGCCACGATGACGATGCCGCTGTACCCGAGGATCCGCTTGTAGAACTGGTCCTTGTCCACGCCCTCCGGAGCGTTGGCCAGCACCAGGGCGCCGTTGGTGGAGAACGGGGAGACGTCAACGATGGTGGCGGACACCGCGAGCGCGCAGATGACGCCGACGGCGCCGATCTCACCGGTGGAGAGGAACGGAACGGCCAGCGGAATGAGCGCTGCCAGGATGGCGGTGGAGGAGGCAAATGCGGAAACCACGGCACCGATGAAGCAGATGATCAGGGCGGCCAGGAGGGGCATTCCCATTCCGGCCACGCCGCTGGAAACGAACTTGATGGTGCCGGCTTCCTCCAGCACGCCGACGAACGTCAGCATGCCGCAGATTAGCAGCACGGTGGACCAGCTGATCTTGTTGATGGCGCCCTTCTGTGCCGCCGGCGAAACCAGGGCCAGGACGATGGCGATGGTGATGGACACGAAGCCGACGTCCATCTTGAAGCCGAGTGCCACGACGGCAAGCACGATCAGGCCGGCAATGGTGACCAGCTGCGGGATCCGTTCCTTGCGCTCCCTGGTGGCTGCGACGCCGTCGCCCGCGGGGTCCCGTGGACCGTACATACCGGAGCCGAAGCCCTTGAAGGGGACATCGGTGCCTGTCTTGGCGCCGACGCTGACCGCCATCCGGGCCTCGGCCGCCTGCTCCACGAACTGCCCCACCTTGGAGGACATGAGATTCCTGCCGCCCAGGACCACGAAGAGCACCAGCGCGATGACCAGGTTGAAGATGAAGCTGGAGAGGAACAGCGCGGTGGGGCTGAAGGCCAGGTCCGTCTTGGCAAGGATGCCGTTGACGGTGACACCGTAGACCGCAATGGGCGAGAAGCCGCCGGCCTGGGCCCCATGGATCACCATCATGCCCATCAGCAGCGGGCTGATCTTGTACTTGCCTGCAAAGCTCAGTGCGATGGGGGCAATGATGGCGACGGCGGCGGGAGACAGTGCACCCACGGCAGTGATCACGGCGGTGATGGCGAACATGACCCAGGGGATGAGGGCCACACGGCTGCCTACCAGTTTGACCGCGCCGCGGACCAGCAGGTCGATGGTGCCGTTGTTCTGCGCTATGGCGAACAGATAGGTGACACCGACGATTGTCAGGAAGAGGCCGCCGGGGAAGTTGGCCAGGATCTCGTTGGTGGACATGCCGAGCACCACGGCGCCGAGCAGGAAGGCGCCCACGAAGGCGAGCGCGCCCATATTGAGGGGCAGGACGGTGGCAAGCAGGAACATCGCCGCCAGGATGATGATCGATAAGACAGGAGCGGACATCGTTGGTCCTCCGTTGGGGAATGAAGAATGTGACGTGAGTTACTGGCTCACTGGACTAGCCTCTTAGACAGTGAGTCTATCTGTCAATAGATGAAGGAGGTATTCTGGTCCTACGACCCAAGGGAGGGCTTTGTGGAAAAGACAGCACGGGCTGGCCTGGAGCGGGTCACACGGCCGCGGCTCTATGAGCAGCTGGTGGAGCAGATCCTTGCCTACATCGAATCCGCCCAGCTCCGCCCGGGCGATCTCCTGCCGGCGGAGCGCGATCTTGCCGAGCGGCTGGGAGTTTCCCGCGCCACCCTGGCCCAGGCGCTGGTGGCCCTGGAAGTGCTCGGCGTCATCGACGTGCAGCACGGTACCGGCGCTGTCCTGGCCCGGCGGCCCAGCGTGGCGTCGGTGGTCAAGGGCCTGCGGGAGCACCAGAGCCGGCTGCCGGAAATCGTGGAGGCGCGCAGCACCCTGGAAGTAAAACTTGCCGCCCTTGCGGCGGAACGCCGGACGGACCAGGACCTCGCCGCCATCGACGACGCCCTGGACGTCATGGCAAAGGAAATCAACGACGGCGACCGCGGGACCCACGGCGACGAACTGTTCCACCAGGCCATTACCGCGGCGGCGCATTCATCGGTGCTGGCACAGCTTATGGCCTTCATTGCCGAAATGATCCTGGAAACCCGGATGGAATCCCTGGGCCAGCCCGGACGGCCCGGGCAGTCCCTGGCGTCGCACCGGAAGATCGCGAATGCCGTCCGCGCGCAGGACGGGGAGGCCGCAGCAAAGGCCATGCTGGCGCACATCGAACTGGTCTCTGACGTGGAGCTGCTCCGCTAGGAGCGGCCAGGCCACATTCGCAGAGGCACAACGTACGACGGCGGCCCGGGCGCAGGTGCCCGGGCCGCCGTCGGCGTCGCGCTCCTGGGTGGGCAGGGCTAGAAAGTGCCCGTATTCGAACCGGCAGTGCCGGCGACCGCCAGGCCGATGATGAGCAAAAGCCAGATGGCCCCGTACCCCAGCAGGCACAAGTAGCCCAGCACCAGGCCGGTAATGGACATCCCCTTGCCGGAGGGCTCACGCCGCAGGGCCAAATGGCCGGTGATGACGGCGGCCAGAGGGGGAAGCACCAGCCAGCCCATGATCACCGAGACGATCCCGCAGACCATGCTGGCGATGCTCAGGGTCTTCGGTTCCGCCGCCCTGCCGTAGTAGGACGGCTGGCCAAGGTACTGGGGCTGGCCGTACTGGCCCTGGCTGTATTGGGCTTGGCTGTATTGCGGCTGGTTGTACTGCCCTTGGGTGTACGGGGACTGTGCGTACTGGGGCTGGCCAGACGCCGTCCCTTGCCCGTACTGTGCCGGCGGCTGGTACCCGGGCCACGGCGAACCGTTGTGCTGGTTTTCGGGACGCTGGTAATCGGGCCCCTGGGACGGCTGGTTGCTCATGATTTCTCCCCTATGAATCTGGCTACAGCCTACTTCAGTGCAGGACCAGGCGGATGGCCAGGAATACCATCAGGACGCCGATGGACGCATCAATCCACCGCCACGTGCGGGGGCTGGTGAGCATTCCCGCCAGCGCCTTTGCCCCGTACCCCAGGGCGGAAAACCAGAGCACGCTTCCGGTCACGGCGCCGGCGGCGAATATCCACCGCAGGTCAGGGCCCTGTTGGTTGGCGAGGCTGCCCAGGAGGACCACGGTGTCCAGGTAGACATGCGGATTGAGGAAGGTCAGGGCAGCCGTGGTGGCGATCACCGAGTTCCTGGACCTGGGCCCTTGCTCCGCCAGCGCGGAAGGCCTTACCGCGGCCATGAAGGACCGGGCAGCGAACCACAGCAGGTAGGCGGCACCGGCCCAGCGCAAAACTTCCAGCGCCTCCGGGAAGCGGGTGACCAGCACCCCGATCCCCGCCGTCCCGCCCACGATCAGCAGGGCGTCGCCGGCCATGCAGACAGCCACCACCGCACCAATATGCTCCCGGCGGATGCCTTGGCGCAGCACGAAGGCATTCTGGGCGCCGATCGCCACGATCAGCGCCAGCCCGGTCAGCATTCCCGTTATTGCTGCAGTCCACATAGCTATGACGGTAGGAGTCCCGGCAAGGTGTAGGCAAGTAACGGATTCTGGAGTGTCCTTAGAATATCTTCATGAACCTTGAGCACTTGAAGGCCCTCGTAGCAGTCGTTGACGAAGGAACATTTGAGGCAGCAGCGGACATGCTCCGGATCACGCCGTCCGCAGTGAGCCAGCGGATCAAGGCACTGGAAGGGGCCGTGGGCCAGGTCCTGGTGCGCCGCCGCCTCCCCTGCACTGCCACCGACGCCGGTGCGCTGCTGCTGCGGATGGCCCGCCAGGTGCAGGTGCTGGAAGCGGAGACGTCGGCGGCGCTGGGAGCGGGATCGTCCGCGCGGGCCCACCTGCCGGTGGCCGTCAACGCGGATTCGCTGGCCACCTGGTTTGTCCCGGTCCTGCACCAGGCCGCCGGATGGGAGGACTCCGCCCTGGACCTTCGCGTGGAGGACCAGGGCTACAGCAGCCAGCTGCTGCGCGACGGCGAGGTAATGGGCGCCGTGACCTCCGACCCCGTCCCCGTGAGCGGATGCAGGGTGGAACTGCTGGGCGCCATGCGCTACATCCCGGTGGCCACCCCCGGGCTGCTCCGACGCTTCTCCGCCTCCGGTGGCGTGGACTGGGCAGCCATGCCGGTCCTTAAATTCAACACGAAGGACACCCTGCAGCAGCAGCTGCTCACCGCAAAGGGCGTGCCGCGGCTTCCGCCCACGCACACCGTGCCCTCTTCCCAAGGGTTCCTCGCGGCAGTCGAAGCCGGCCTGGGCTGGGGAATGATCCCGGAGCTTCAGCTCACCGGCGAGCTGGCCGACGGCGCACTGGTCCGGTTGGAGGAGGACGCCCACCAGGATGTGGCCCTCTATTGGCAGGCCTGGACCCTTGATTCCGAGCGGCTCACGCGGATGAGCGCCGCGGTCCGGTTGGCCGCCGCGGACCGGCTGCGGCCGGGCGACGGCCGGGAGGCTAACGGGCCAAGTAGGGCAGGATATAGACGGCAAAAATGACGAAGGCAGCCAGCAGGGCCAGCTTTCCTCCGCTGGTACCGCCGCGCTGCCGCGCTTTGGTGTTCCGGCCGTGGCGCCGCTGCCCGGCCGGCGCGCCAGGCAGCGTTCCTGCGGGCGTTTCCCGTGGGGGCAGGGCCCGGCCCGCCGGGTGCCGCGATACGCTGCGGGCCCTGCCCGCTTCCTCGGCAGCCCCGGTTTTGCCTCCCCGGGTTTCCGCGGGGCCGGCGGGCGGCAGGGCTCCCGCCGGCCGCACCACGGTTCCCGGGCGCACGTTGCGCAGGGCAGTGATGCCGGGCTCCTGCTCGTGCGTGAGCTGCCGGCCCAGCTGCTCGTACAACCCCACGACTGCCTGCTGGTCGAGCACTGCCGGGAGCGCCTCGATGGCCCCCACCAGCCGTTGGGAACCCGCCACGGCGACGTCCGAAGCAGTTACCCCGAAAAGGTCCGGTTGCGCTGCCATGCAGATGAGCGGGCGCACCAGCCGGCGGTGCGGCGGGGTCAGCACCGAGGCAACGGCAGCACACTGGGCCAGGGCACCTTCCACCGCCTGGGTCCGTGCGTAGCGGCCCTGCCACAGCACGCCGGAGGCCACCCGCACCTCGCCGGTCCAGTTCTTCGAATCCACCACCACCACGCCGCCCGGTCCCACCAGGACGTGGTCAAGGTTCGCCTTGGGCCTGCCCGGCCAATGGACATCGTGGAGCACGTACCAGCCGCGCGGAACCAGCTCGCTGAGCTTGTCGGCCACCAGCCGCTCCCCCACCGCGCCGGCGTCCCACGCCCTGGTGGAGTGTTCGGCCTGGTCCAGCCGGCGCTTCAGCCTTGCAACACGCTCGGCAGCAAGCCTGGACTGCTCCGCTGCCCCGTCTCCTGCCCCCATTGGACGTCCCCGTTTCGTTGCCGGACAGGACGACGGCGGCGGCCCGCCGTCGTCCGTTCCTTTCCCTTGTTTGCATGGAATTTTCTTGAAATTAGCAGGGCGCGGAAGGGCCGGTATATAGGTACTTTCGGGGCCGTGTACTCAGGCGGACTACTTGGTTGGCGCCCGTCACGGCAGGTCACAGCGTCCGGATTCTGGGCGGGTCGTTTTGACTCCTGCCAGCTTCTGGCATGCTGGAGCCATGGCTAGCCGCGCGGGTACAGTTGCCCAACCCCAGGACCTTGTTGACATCACTGCGCTTCTTGACGCGTATTACGACATCGCGCCGGATCTGGGTGATCCCGGCCAGCGCGTAGTTTTCGGCACCTCCGGGCACCGGGGTTCCAGCCTGAAGGCGTCCTTTAATGAGCAGCACATCGTGGCCATCACCCAGGCCATCGTGGAATACCGGGCAGCCCAGGGCGTCACAGGGCCCCTGTTCCTGGCCAAGGACACCCACGCCCTGAGCGAGCCTGCACAGAACTCCGCCCTCGAGGTGCTCGCCGCCAACGGCGTCCAGGTCCTGGTCGACGCCCGGCACGGCTACACCCCCACCCCGGCCCTCAGCCACGCCATCCTCACCTACAACCGGAAGGCGGCGCCGGGAGCACCGCAGGCGGACGGCATCGTAGTGACCCCCAGCCACAACCCGCCGGGCGACGGCGGCTTCAAGTACAACCCCCCGCACGGCGGCCCCGCAGACTCCGACGCCACCGGCTGGATCGCCAACCGCGCCAACGAACTGCTGGAGAACGGCCTCCGCGGCGTCAAGCGGATCCCGCTGGCCGACGCCCAGTCCGCGGACACCACCGGCAAGTTCGACTTCCTCTCCAGCTACGTGGACGATCTTCCGTCCGTGCTGAACCTGGACGCCATCCGCGACGCCGGCGTCCGCATCGGTGCCGACCCCATGGGCGGTGCCTCCGTGGACTACTGGGGCGAGATCGCCGAACGCCACCACCTGGACCTCACCGTGGTGAACCCCACGGTGGACCCCCAGTGGGCGTTCATGACGCTGGACTGGGACGAGAAGATCCGCATGGACTGCTCCTCGCCGTCGGCCATGGCCTCACTGATCCAGCGCATGTCCGATGGCGGATCCACCTTTGATGTGGCCACCGGCAACGATGCGGACGCGGACCGGCACGGCATCGTCACCCCCGACGGCGGCCTGATGAACCCCAACCACTACCTGGCCGTCGCCATCGACTACCTCTACCGCAACCGCAGCGGCTGGAACCCCGACTCCGTCGTGGGCAAGACCCTGGTGTCCTCCTCCATCATCGACCGCGTGGCCCAGAGCCTGGGCCGGAAGCTCGTTGAGGTTCCCGTTGGCTTCAAGTGGTTCGTGCCCGGCCTGCTCTCCGGTGAAGGTGCGTTCGGCGGCGAGGAGTCCGCTGGCGCGTCCTTCAACAAGCTGGACGGCAGCGTGTGGACCACGGACAAGGACGGCATCCTGCTGGCCCTGCTGGCGTCCGAGATCACCGCGGTCACGGGCAAGTCCCCGTCGCAGCTGTACAAGGGGCTGACGGACCAGTTCGGGGCCCCGGTCTACGCCCGGATCGACGCCGCCGCCACGCGTGAGCAGAAGGCGAAGCTGGGCAAGCTTTCCGCGGCGGACGTCACCGCTACGGAACTGGCAGGCGAGACCATCACCGCCAAGCTCACCGAGGCCCCCGGCAACGGCGCCCCCATCGGCGGCCTGAAGGTGGTCACCGAGAACGCCTGGTTCGCAGCGCGTCCGTCCGGCACCGAGGACGTGTACAAGATCTACGCCGAGTCCTTTAAGGGCGAGGAGCACCTGAAGCAGGTGCAGGCCGAGGCCAAGGCGCTGGTGGACGGCGTCATCGCCTAGCTATCACCTTCGCGGCGCCACAGCCGGAGGACGCGCCTGACGGCGTGGTCGCCGCCGGGAGCCATGTCCACCAGGGCGACGCGGTCAAGCACGACGGCGTCGCCCTGGTGGAGGCGCTTGCCGCCGTGGTGTGAGACGTGGGGCCGATAGCCGGCGAGCGTGTGCGCCGGTGTCAGGATCCTCCCGCCCACGTCCGCCACCACCTGCACCAGCCGCTCATGAAGCTCCTGCAGGGCGGGGTGCGGTTCCACCAGGTTCACCGGGACAGATCCGTTGCGGCCAAAAGCTGCGTCCTCCCCCACCGTCAGCTTGGCACCCAGTGCTGCGGCCGCCGTCGTGCCGGCGTGCCCGGCGATGCGTTCGGCGACGTCGGCAGTGTCCGTACTGGCGGCGTCGAACCTCACCAGCGTGATGTGCAGGGGCCAGTCCGTCCGCGGGAAAACCTGGCCGTCCGCCACCGGCTCGACGAAGGCCACAAAGATAAGGTTCCGCACGGGCATACGCCCAGTCTCCCACCCGCCGCATCTCCCCCTTCCCAACGCCCCATCACCTCCTGCGCTCAAAACCCAAACGCCCCATCACCAGGTGATGGGGCGTTTGTGGAAAAGACGCAGGAAGTGATGGGGCGTTAGACGGTGCGGACGGCCTCGTCGTAGGAGTACTTGGGCTTTGCCTCGCCCCAGGCGTCCTCGCCGGGCTGGCCAATGTTGACCACCAGGAAGCTCTTCTGGTCGCCGGCCGGGAAGAAGGCAGCGTCAATCGCGTCGAAATCAGCGCCGGTCATGGGGCCGGCGGCGAAACCGAGCGAACGGACGGCCAGGATGAAGTAGCCGGCCTGCAGGTGGGCGTTGTTGTTGCCCGTGGCGGCGGCGAGTGCGGGGTCGGCGTCGTACATGGCCTTGGGGGCGTTGTAGCCGGGGAGGAAGTTGTCCCACTTGCCGGCCCAGTCGGTGTCGTAGCTGAGGATGGCCACGAGCGGTGCGGAGGCAGTCTTGGCGCGGTTGCCACGGGACAGGGCGTCCACCAGCGTGGCGCGGGCCTCGGCAGAGCGGACGTAGGTGACGCGCAGCGGCTGGGAGTTGAAGGCAGTGGGTCCGAATTTGGTGAGTTCGTAGATGGCCTGGGCCTGTTCCTCGGACACCTCGCCGGTGAAGGAGTTGGCGGTGCGGGCCTGGGCAAAGATGGCGTCCACGGCTGCCGAATCGATAACCGCTTCTTCGTGGGCAATGGTCATTGGCTTACCTTTCGCTGCGCCGCCCGCCTGCCGGGGTGGCCTCTGGTGCTTTCCATAGTTGCAACTTCAAGTGCTTTCCTCCTCTTCCCGTGACGCCGGGTGACCTTGGCCACAGCGGGCATGAGCGAAAAACTTGGCGGTATTCTGGATCGAGTTGATCTTCGCCCACTCGCGGCACCCCCTGAAAGGCATTCCTTCCCATGAGCATGCTCGGAATCAAATGGAAGCTGCACGGCACCGGCAAAACCATCAAGCCAGGCCAGGTGGTGGCCCCGGATGAGCGTTTGGCCTGGCCCCTGACCATCGGCGTGGGCATGCAGCACGTGGTGGCCATGTTCGGCGCCACCTTCCTGGTGCCCATCATCACCGGAATGCCGCCGGCCACCACGCTGTTCTTCTCCGGCATCGGCACACTGCTGTTCCTGGTGATCACCAAGGGCCGGGTGCCCAGCTACCTGGGGTCGAGCTTCGCGTTCATCGCTCCCATCACCGCCTCGCAGGCGCAGTTCGGCATCCCCGGCGCCCTGGGCGGCGTGGTACTTGCCGGGACCACCCTGGCCCTGGTGGGTGCCGTGGTCCAAAAGTTCGGCGCCGGCTGGATCAACCGGCTGATGCCGCCCATCGTCACGGGTGCCATCGTGGCACTGATCGGCCTGAACCTGGCCCCCGCCGCAAAGCAGAACTTCGACGCCGCTCCCATCACCGCCCTGGTCACGCTGGCCACGATCATCCTGGTCAGCGTCCTGTTCCGCGGGATCCTGGGCAGGCTGAGCATCCTGGTGGGCGTGGTGGTGGGCTACCTGGTGGCCATGCTCCGCGGAGAGGTGAAGTACGATAAGATGGACGCCGCGGCCTGGGTGGGCCTGCCGCACTTCCAGACCCCCGAGTTCCACATCGGCGTTCTGGGCCTGTTCGTGCCCGTGGTCCTGGTGCTGGTGGCCGAGAACATCGGCCACGTGAAGTCCGTTGCCGCCATGACCGGGCAGAACCTCGACGGCGTCTCCGGACGTGCGCTGATGGCCGACGGCGCCGCGACGGTCCTGGCGGGATTGGGCGGCGGCTCCGGCACTACCACCTACGCTGAAAACATCGGCGTCATGGCTGCCACCAAGGTGTATTCGACGGCGGCTTACTGGGTGGCGGGCATGTTTGCCGTCCTGCTCAGCTTCTCGCCCAAGTTCGGCGAGCTGATCGCCACCGTCCCGGCAGGCGTACTGGGCGGCGCGGCCACCATGCTGTACGGCATGATCGGCATCCTGGGCGTGAAGATCTGGGTGCAGAACAAGGTCAACTTCTCCAACCCGGTCAACCTGACCACGGCCGCCGTGGCCCTGATCATCGGCATCGCCGACTACACCTGGACCATCGGGGACCTGAAATTCACCGGCATCGCCCTGGGTTCCGCTGCCGCGCTGGTGATCTATCACGGCATGAAGGCCATCGCCAAGGCACGTGGGACGGTGGCCGAACCGGAAACCGAGCATGCAGGGCTGCCTCCGGCGGTCAAGGCCGCCATGAACGCCGCCGCGAAGCGGGGCCCGAAAAAGCGCTAAGGCGGAACGCCGGAAAGGGACAGCCGCGGGCTGCCCCGGTAGGGTGGAACAACACAGGCAATACGTTCGGGGGGACCATGCTTGAGAACACTGCACGTCCATCGCAGCCGCCACCGCCGGCAGCCCATCGCCACGTCCAGCAGGCGGACCTGCCATCAGAGCAGATCTACACCCTGGCTCCGGTACCCAGGGCGCGTCTAACAGGCTGCGTTCTCGCGGTTCTCCTCAGCGGCTGGATGCTCGCAGTTCCGATCGCACTCATTGACCAGCTAAGGGATGCTCCCGGGCCAGGGGTCGCTGTCGTATCAGGGAGCATTATCGTCTTCGCCGTGGTTACCGCCGGCCTCGGCGGCTTTCGTTTCTTCAACGCCAGGGACCGTCGCAGGGCGTTATCCCTTGCGCTCATCGCCGCCCTGGCTGCAAGTGTCATTGCCGCAGTCACATCAGCATCCCAACCCGGATACGGGCTGCTGCTGGCCGTTCCCGCCGTGCTGGCGGGAGTCCCTGCGCTCATCGCGTTGATCAGGGACGCCCGCAGGTCGTGACGCCGGGCTGAAGGGCGGGGTCACGGCCAGCGGATCCCGGCTTTTGTTAACCAGGGGTACTGAAGGCTAGGCTGCCTGACCCTCCGGGGCCGGCCCGCCCGCGAGTCCAGTGTGCAGGCCCGCAACGGGGTGGCCCGGCGGGAAGGGACCGGGACGGCCAAGGCCGAACACCGGTCCGGGCCGGGGCCGCTTCGCCGCCAATCCATTGTCTGCCGGGTGGGGCCGTATCTGCTTCAGCGCCCACGGCACGAAGTACTGCTTGGCCCAGACCAAGTCTTCGGCCCGGGCCTGCGTCCAGCCATGGGCCTGAAGCGGCCGGGGCTGCAGTGGTTTGAGCGTGTGCGGTACACCTAGTGCGTTGAGGGTGGCCACGGCTACCGAGTGATGGCCCAGCGGGGACAGGTGCAGCCGGTCCAGATCCCACATCACGGCGTGGTGAAGCTCCGGCAGGCACCAGAGGTCAACCATGATGGCGTGGTGCCGGGCCCCGATCCTGTGGAGATGCTCGTTGTAGATCGCCACGCGCCCGCGGATTTTGCCGAAAACCGGCGTGTTGCCCCAGTCGGGGCCGGCGTACAGCAACACGGTGGCACCCGTCGCGACCAGGACGCCAACGGCCTCATCAATCTTTTCCGCCAACCTGTCCGGGTCGCCATGGCGGAAGATGATGTCATTGCCGCCGCCGGACATGGCGATCAGGTCGGGTTTGAGCGCCAGGGCCGGTTCCAGCTGGGCGTCGAGGATCTGCCGCAGCAGCATGCTGCGGATGGCCAGGTTGGCGTAGGCGAAGTCCGGCTGGCCGTCGGCCAGTTCCTCGGCCACCCGGTCTGCCCAGCCCCGGAGGCCGCCCAGGCTGTTCGGCTCGGGGTCGCCAATTCCTTCGGTGTAGGAGTCCCCCAGGGCGACGAATCGGTGCCAGGGGTGCCTGTCCGGTCCGTCCGCGGTGGAGCGCAGCTCCTGCTTCTCGATGGTCATGCCGTCCTCCCTTCCGCAGCGGGCGGGGGTTCCTCCCCCGCCGCAGCGTCCTTGCGGGGCGACGTTCCGGTTGGAAGGTCCCGCCCCGCCGCCGACGGCCGCGGAAGCTCCGCCACGCCGTCGTACGTTTCCTGCCGCAGCCCCGAAGGCTGCCCGGCCCCGCGGTCCATGCCGCTGGGGGCCACAACGCTCAGTGCCGCGTCCCGGAGGTCCACTTCGTGGTGCAGCGCCTGCGTCTGCAGGAACCGCAGCGCGCCCTCCCGGGTGAGTCCGTATTCGTTCATGAGGCTGCGCACGGCAAGGTCCACAAGGACCAGGGAACTTTGGACGACGGCGAGACCCGCCGTCGTTTCCGCGCGCTCGGCCACGCGGAACACGAGGCGCAGGGCCCGGGCCATTTGGCGCGCGTAGCCCTGGATCCCGACCAGGTCGTCACTGGTAAACGCGTGCGGCGTGCCTGCGTAGAAGGTGATCGCGGCGCTTGTCCCGCCTTCGGTCATGATGGGCACGGAAAGCATCGACTGCACCCCATGAGCCGACGCCGCGCTGGCGTAACCCGGCCACCGGCGGTCACGGTTGAGATCGGATACCAGGACGAACGCCTCGGTGCGCATGGCCTCCATGAGCGGCCCGTCGGCAAAGGAGCACTGTTCCCGGTCGGCCTCCCGCGCCTGCTCCGTGCTGGCAGCAAGCGTGCGTGCCTGACCCAGGCGGAAGAGCGTAGCGGCCCAGCCAATGCCGCGGCGTTCACCCTTGATATCGCTCATGAAGTCATGGGTGACTTCCCGGAGGAAGACTTCGACATCCTTGCTGTCGAAGACCGGCTCCGGGGTAACTGGAAGCAGTCCCCAGCCAACCTGCCCCGTGGGTTCAGCGGCCATGTTCCAGCCCTGCTATCAGCACTCCGGCCCACTGCAAAACCTTTGATCTAAGAATACGGCCGCTCGTGGCCTTAGTGGGGAAAGTGGGCGAAACAAGGGGGAAAGGGGGATTCGCGGAACGGGGCGGGCGTGGGTAGGCTTCAGGCGCACCGCAGCATCGGCCGGCGGGAGAAGGAGCCGCGTTTTGGACACCCGGAAACTAAAGTACTTCCTCGCCGTGGTTGACCACGGTGGATTCAACCGCGCGGCCGAACACTTGCTGATCGCCCAGCCTTCCCTGTCCCAGACCATCGCCGGGCTGGAAAAGGAACTCGGCGTGCCGCTGTTCCACAGGATCGGGCGCCGGGCTGTCCTTAACGATGCGGGCAAGGAGCTGGTGGGCCCGGCCCGGCTGGTGATGCGCGACCTGGCCGCGGCACAGTCTGCAGTGCAGGCGCTTCGCGGCATCCGCAGCGGGCAGCTGGACATCATCACCATGCCGTCCCCGGGAATTGAACCCCTCACGTCCATGATTGCGGCCTTCACCCAGGCCCACCCCTCCGTCCGGCTGAATGTGGGGGCAGCGTTCACGCCGGAAGAGGTGATCGAATCCGTGCGCAGCGGCAGCACGGAAATCGGATTGGCCGGTTCCCCCACGGCCATCCGTGTTCCCGGCGTGGAAGTCCTCGAGCTGGAACGCCAGCCCCTGATCCTCATCGTCAACCCCCGGGCCGATACCTTCGGGGCCGGCGGCGCGATTGTGCGGGAGGACCTCGGCGGCCACCGAATCATCGCCAGCCAGCGGGGCTCGCTGATGCGCTGGCTCGTGGACGACGCACTGGCGCGCGGCATCGACGCCGAGATTGTGGTGGAGGTGGCGCACCGCACGTCCATCCTGCCACTCGTGCTCGCCGGCGTGGGCCATGCGGTGATGCCTTCCTCGTGGGCACCCACCGCGCACAAGGCCGGCCTGCGCACGCTCCTGATCGAACCGGTCTCCCACCTCGAAGTGGCCATCCTGAGCCGCAAGGACGATCTCACTCCCGCAGCCCGTGCCTTCCTGGACGTGGCCGGGCAGCACGCGGAATAGGTAGGGGCTACCCATCGGTTGCTCCGACAACGTCGTTTTGGGGGCTCAAAAGGGCATTATCGGAGCAATCGATGAAAAATTGATAGGCCCTTCCTATCAGCCGCATTGAGTCTTGGTCTTGGACGCCGTGCGGGGGACGCCCGTCTACTTGAAGAGGAAGAAAACAGTGTGACCCCCGCAACAGGAGCACACTGCGAACACTCAACAAGGAGGTAGCCGCATGGGCGCCAACCAGACTTTCAGCATCGCTTCAATTCCCGCAGACGGCGTGGGCAAGGAAGTGGTCTCCGCCGGCCGCCGCGTCCTGGAGGCTCTCGCCGAAGACTCCAACGGCAAGTTCGCCTTCGACTGGACCGAGTTCCCGTGGGGCTCCGAGTACTACGCCCGGACCGGCCAGATGATGGACCCCAAGGGCCTGGAAGCCCTCAAGGACTTTGACGCAATCTACTTCGGCGCCGTGGGCTGGGAGAACGTCCCGGACCACATCAGCCTCTGGGGCCTGCGCCTGAACATCACCCAGAACTTTGACCAGTGGGCGAACATTCGCCCCGTGAAGTTCCTCCCGGGCGTGCAGTCTCCGCTGCGCAAGGCCGACAACACCGAACTTGACTGGGTTGTGGTCCGCGAAAACAGCGAAGGTGAATACGCAGGACTGGGTGGCCGCAACCTCAGCGGCCGCGGCCCCGGCAACGAGGTGGCCCTGCAGACCGCACTGTTCACAGAGAAGGGCTGCGAGCGCATCATGCGCTTCGCCTTCGACCTGGCCCGGACCCGCACCGTCAAGAAGGTGTCCTCGGTAACCAAGTCCAACGCGCAGCAGTACGGCATGGTCCTCTGGGACGAGGTCTTCAACCGCGTGGCCCTGGACTACCCGGACGTCAGGACCGAAAGCGTCCTGGTGGACGCCATGAGCGCCAAGTTCATCCTCAAGCCGGAGGACCTGTCAGTGGTGGTGGCGTCCAACCTGAACGCGGACATCCTCTCCGACCTCGGCTCCGCCCTCGCCGGCAGCCTGGGCCTGGCCGCGAGCGCCAACCTGAACCCTGAGCGCCGCTTCCCGTCCATGTTCGAACCCGTCCACGGCTCGGCCCCGGACATCGCCGGCCAGGGCATCAGCAACCCGATCGGCGCCATCGCCAGCGCAGCCCTGATGCTGGACCACTTCGGCCTGCACGGCGAAGCCCGCCGGGTGGAAGCGGCCATCGAGGCAGCCACTGGCTCCGGCCACCTGACCCGCGACGTGGGCGGCGACGCCACCACCGAGGATGTCACCGAGGCCATCATCAAGGCCCTGACGCTGGCTCCCGCCGCAGTCTAGTTACAGCCCTTCCGCGGGCGGCCATGCGGCCGCCCGCGGAAGTCCCCCGCACTTGCCCACTCCAGCTTTTCCAAAGACATTCCAACAATGAGGTAGGAATCATGGACCACAACAGCACCGCCGCAGCTGCAACAGCGGCCCCGAAAACCCGGTGGTTCCGGCAACTGTACTTCTGGGTACTGACTGCGATCGTCATCGGTATCCTGGTGGGCTGGCTCGCCCCGGCCACCGGCATTGCCATGGAGCCGATCGGCACCACGTTCGTGAATGCGATGAAGATGCTCATTGGGCCCATCGTGTTCCTGACGATCGTGGGTGGCATCGCCAGCGTCGCCGACCTGAAAAAGGTGGGCATGACGGGGCTGAAGGCCTTGACGTACTTCCAGGTCGGCACCATTTGCGCCCTGGCGTTCGGACTGGTGGCCATCAATATCTTCCGCCTGGGCGAGGGCGTGAATGCCGACGCCAGCACCATCAAAACCTCGGACTCGGCGGCCAAACTGATCGACGCCGGCGCGCACCAGGAATGGTGGCAGTTCATCACCCACATCATCCCCAACAGCGTTGTTGGACCTTTCGTGGAGGGTGACATCCTGCAGGTCATCTTCATCGCCGTCGTCTTCGGCATCGCCCTGAATGCCATCGGCAAGGTGGGGGCTCCCGTGCTGGACGGCGTCCAGCGCCTCACCGCCGTGATGTTCAAGATCCTCAGCTTCATCATGAAAGCCGCGCCGCTGGGCGCATTCGGCGCCATGGCCTACGCAGTGGGCAAGTACGGCGTCTCATCGCTGACCAGCATGGGCGGGCTCATCGCGCTGTTCTATGCCACGTCCATCCTGTTCGTGGTGGTGGTGCTCGGTTCGGTCATGGCGTTCCTCAAGCTGAACATCTTCACCATGATCAGGCACCTCAAAGAGGAATACATGCTCATCCTGGGCACCTCCACGGCCGAGCCTGCCCTGCCGGGCCTGATGCGCAAGCTGGAGCACGCCGGCGTCAAGAAGGAAACCGTGGGCCTGGTGGTCCCCACCGGCTACAGCTTCAATCTTGACGGCGCGGCCATCTACCTGTCCCTGGCCGCCCTCTACATCGCCCAGGCCACCAACACGCACCTCACCATCGGCCAGCAGCTGGGCCTGCTCGCGGTCATGCTGCTGACCTCAAAGGGCGCAGCAGGGGTGGCCGGCGGCGGCTTCATCGCCCTGACCGCCACCCTGGCCACCATCGGCACCATCCCGGCGGCCGGCATCATGCTCATCTTCGGCATCGACAAGTTCATGTCCGAATGCCGTGCCCTGGTCAACTTCACCGGCAACGCCGTCGCCACCCTGTTCATCGCCTGGTGGGACCACACCCTCGACGCCGACCGTGTCCGGCGCGTCTTCGCCGGCCAGGCAGTGGAACCCCTGCCCGCACAGGGCACCGCACTGCGTGGCGGTTCCGGCGACCCCGACGACGACCTCCAGAAGGTGCCGGCCCTCGCGGAAGGTCCGGACGGCGTCGACCACTCCCTGGCGGCCGACCGCCGCCCCGCCTACTCCGAGACCGTCTGACATGTCCACAACCACACCGGCGGTGCGTGCCCTCATCGCACCGGACAAGTTCAAAGGCAGCCTTACCGCCGGCGAGGTGGCACAGGCCCTGGCGGCCGGGCTTCGGTCCGCCGCCGGGGCCGGCCGGTCCATCCAGTGCGAACTGCTTCCCCTGGCGGACGGTGGAGACGGCAGCGTCGACGCCGCCGTCTCGGCAGGCTTCACCCGGCACACCTGTCCGGTGACCGGGCCGACCGGGCAACAGGTCCAGGCCTCCATCGCCTTCGACGGCGTAACCGCCGTCGTGGAAGTTGCCAACACCTGCGGGATCTCGCTCCTGCCCGACCACTCCCTGGACGCGCTCAACTCGTCCAGCCGCGGTTTCGGCGAAGCCATCCGCTGTGCACTCGGGCTGGCCCCCGCACGGATCGTGCTGGCATTGGGCGGCAGCGCCAGCACCGACGGGGGCATGGGGATGCTGTCCGCCCTGGGCTACACCTTCCTGGACGACGACGGCCGCGAACTGGAGGCGACAGGGCGCGCCCTCCGGCGGATCCACTCCGTCCAGGGATCCCCAATCCCCGGCCTTGCGCAGACGGAACTGGTTGTTGCCAGTGATGTTTCCAATCCGCTGACCGGTCCTGCCGGGGCTCCGGCCGTCTTCGGCCCCCAAAAGGGTGCAGGACCGCAGGACATCGCCGTCCTCGACGCCGGGCTGGGGCACTTCGTGGACAGGATGGCGGAGGCCGGATTTGCTTCCGCCCACCGGCTGGCACTGCATGTTGGGGCCGGCAGTGCCGGTGGGATCGGCTACGCCTGCCTGCTCCTTGGCGCACGGCAGGTCTCAGGGGCGGATTTCTTCCTGGACCTGCTGGACTTCGATGCGCGCAGGGACAGCTGCGACGTGGTCATCACGGGCGAAGGCAGCATCGATGTGCAGACCCTCGCCGGTAAGCTGCCGGCAGCCGTAGCCCGCCGCTCAGGCCCCCGGCCCATCATCGCCGTTGCCGGACGTTCCCTCCTTCCCCGCGAACGCTGGGCAGACATCTCCCTGACAAGGGTCTATGCCCTGGCGGACTACACCAGCCGCGATTCCGCCAAGGACCCCCAGCTGTCCACCGCCCTCCTCCAGCAGATTGGGCGGGATATCGCACAAAGCATCCGTTAGTCCGGGCACGTTTGTCCCCTTCGCCGGCTCCGCTGCGCAGTAGCATCGGGAGAGGGAACACCGAATACTCCCTGCTCGCTTGGGTACCTGACCTTGGGCAAGGGGTCTTGGAGCATCCATGCCAGCACGGAAACGAGCAATGGAAAGAGGAGCTTATGCGGGAGCCGGGCACCAGCGAGCGTACTTCAGAAGCGGATGCAGCCGCCGCAGGCAATGCGGAAGTGGAAGAGGGCGCTGCGGAGCCGTCAGCGGACCTGGAGGTCACCTTCGACGAGCAGTTCTTCGCGGCCCGGCCCAAGGCGTTGCGGCCCATCGCGCGGCGGCGGCAGTTCGTAGGCAGCAGGCCGTCCTTCGAGTTCGACGGCCGGAACGCCGCCTACGTGGAGTGGCTGCGCAACCAGGCCATGCTCGGGGATGCGAATACGCTGGCACGGCAGCTGTCCGGCCAGGCCAGCATGTGGCAGAACTCGTATGCGCATCCCAACCCGCGGGCCGCCGTCGAACGCGCCTCCGTCTGGTTCACCGCCTACCCGCTGTCCTTCATCACCCGGACCGGCCAGTCGTTCCTCTCTGCCCTGGGCGACCCGGAGATGTGGAAAGCATTCCGCGAAATCGGAATCCGCGGCATCCACACCGGGCCCGTGAAACTCGCCGGCGGCATCAGCGGCTGGTCCCATACGCCCAGCGTGGACGGGCACTTCGACCGCATCAGCATGGCCATCGATCCGGTCTTCGGCACCGAGGAAGAGTTCCGCAGCATGTGCGAGGTGGCCGCCGAGCATGACGGCACGGTGATTGATGACATCGTCCCCGGCCACACCGGCAAGGGCGCGGACTTCCGCCTGGCCGAAATGAACTTCCGGGACTACCCCGGGATCTACCACATGGTGGACATCCCGGAAGAGGACTGGAACCTCCTCCCGGACGTCCCGGAGGGTGCCGATTCGGTGAACCTCAGCCCGGACTCGGAGCAGGCGCTGCAGAAGGCCGGGTACATCATCGGCCGGCTGCAGCGGGTCATCTTCTATGAGCCGGGGGTGAAGGAGACCAACTGGAGCGCCACCCGGCCCATCGTGGACACCACCGGCAAGACCCGCCGCTGGGTCTACCTGCACTACTTCAAGGCCGGCCAGCCCTCCATCAACTGGCTCGACCCCACTTTCGCCGGAATGCGCCTGGTGGTGGGCGATGCCCTGCACTCGCTGGTGGACCTGGGCACCGGGGCGCTCCGCCTCGATGCCAACGGCTTCCTGGGCGTTGAAAAGAGCGCCGAGGAACAGCCCGGCTGGTCCGAAGGGCACCCGCTGTCCGAGGCCGCCAACCAGCTCATCGGCTCCATGATCCGCAAGGTGGGCGGGTTCTCCTTCCAGGAGCTGAACCTGACCATCGACGACATCAAGGCGACCTCGGAGGCCGGCCCGGACCTTTCCTACGACTTCATCACCCGGCCGGCGTACCACTACGCCCTGGTTACGGCGGATACCGAGTTCCTGCGGCTGACCCTCCGCCTGTCCATGGAGATCGGCGTTGACCAGGCCTCGCTGGTGCACGCACTGCAGAACCATGACGAACTCACCTATGAGCTGCTGCACTTCGCCGCCGGGCACCGGGACGAGATGTTCGAGCTCTACGGCGAGGAACTCACCGGCGCCCAGCTGGCCGAAAATGTGCAGCAGACCCTCCGGGACCGGTTGACCGGCGAGAACGCGCCCTACAACGCCGTCTTCACCACCAATGGCATTGCCTGCACCACGGTCAGCTTCATCATGGCCGCCCTGGGGATCAAGGACCCGGCCACCGTCACCCCGGAGCAGGAGGCGCAGATCCGGGACGTCCACCTGCTCCTGGCCATGTACAACGCGCTGCAGCCCGGCGTCTTTGCCCTTTCCGGCTGGGACCTCACCGGCATCCTGGCCCTGGACCGCAGCAGCGTCGGCGAACTCACCTCGCAGGGCGACACACGCTGGATCAACCGCGGCGCCCACGACCTCATGGGAACCAGCCCGGATGCCACCAGATCGTCGGCCGGGATGCCACGGGCCCGCAGCCTGTACGGGTCCCTGCCGGACCAGCTGCAGGACCAGGACTCATTCGCCCGGCGCCTCCAGCGGATCCTCGCCGTGCGTGAGGAAAACGGGATCGCCACGGGCACCCTGCTCGACGTGCCCGAGGTCTCCAACCGTGCCGCGCTGGTACTGGTCAACCGGCTGAGGGACGGGGCCCTGCAGGTTACGGCGCTCAACTTCTCCGGCCAGGACATCGCCGGCAGCATCCAGTCCAACGAGCTGCCGTCCGGCGCCAACGTGCAGGACCTGTTCAGCGGCGAGACGGTGGGGCAGGTGGATGACCTGCACAGCTTCTTCCTGGAACTGCCTGCCTACGGCGGAACCGCGCTGCTTCTGACCGAGGCGCCCGAGCCCGAGCCGGAGGCGTAAAGCCGGGCGCCGGGTAGCGCCGGGAATCCCCCGGCGCTACCCGGCGATGGCGCCCGCCAGAGTGGCCTCAATGATGGCCGGCGACAGCACGTACTGGGTGACCAACTGGCTTGCCCCGAGCACGGCGGCCTGGCCTCCGGCGCGGGAGACATTGATGCGCAGGTGCGAGGTGGCCAGGGGCGGCGAGCGCCGGTACACCACCTCACGGATGCCGGCCACCAGGTGCTCCCCCGTCTCGCCCACGCTGCCGCCCACCACAATGACGGACGGGTTGAGCAGGTTGACCACGGTGGCCAGCACCTCACCGATGTCCCGGCCGGCCTGGCGGAGCGCCTGGATGGCCTGCAGGTTGCCGTCGGCGGCGAGCCGGAGCACGTCCGCGCCCTTTGCCACGTCCAGTCCCTGCTCGCGGAGGGAACGCACGACGGCGGGACCGGACGCCAGCGCTTCCAGGCACCCGTAGTTCCCACAGGCACACAGGACATCCGCGCCCCGAGCCACCTGGACGTGCCCCAGGTCCCCTGCCGTGCCGTTGGCGCCGCGCTGAAGTTCCCCGTTGCTGATGATGCCGGAGCCGATGCCGGTGGCCACCTTCACGAAGAAGAAGTTGTTGTGCTCGGGCCAATGGGCGGACTGCTCCCCCAGGGCCATGATGTTCACGTCGTTGTCCACCAGCACGTGGACGGGCAGGGACCGCTGGACGTAGCTGACCACGTCGAACCCGTCCCAGCCGGGCATGATGGGCGGCTTGACCGGCTTGCCGGTGTCGTGCTCCACGGGGCCGGGCAGACCGATGCCGATGCCGGCCAGTTCCGCGACGCTCCGGCCCGCCGAGGCCAGCAGCTCCTTGCCTTGCGCAACCACCTGGTCCAGCACCGCTTCCGGCCCGTCGGCCACCTGCTGCGCCAGCCGGTGTTCGGCAAGGATGTTCCCGCCGAGGTCGGTGACCGCGACGATGACGTGTGTGGCCCCCACATCCACGGCCAGCACCAGGCGGGCGGACGGGTTGAAGGCAAAGCGCGACGGCGGCCTGCCGCCGCTGGAGAGCGCCTCGCCTGCCGGGCCCACAAGGCCGGACAGCATCAGCGCGTCGATCCGCGAGGCCACTGTGGAGCGGGCCAGCCCCGTGCTCAGGGCGAGCTCGGCGCGGGTGCGGGCCCTGCCGTCGCGCAGCAGCTGGAAGAGGTCCCCGGCACGCGACAGGCTGCCGACGTCGGCATCTTTTCCGGCCTGCCTGCCCGTCACTGAAGTCATGTCTAAGTCATAACACTCTTACTTAGCGCTGTCATCACGGCAGAAGAATGACGCTCAACAAACAACTTTTGCTTGACGTGCGTCAAAAGTCGTTCTAGGTTGTGACTCAGGGCACATTTGTGGTTCGGATGGTAGCCATCCGCCGCAGTAATGCTTCCGGTACTCCAGAGTCCGCTTACAAAGAGGTAATTGAACTTGTCCCACATCGCAGCGCCAGCACACCGGCCCCTCGGCGTCGGCATCCTCGGCGCCGGACCCGTTACCCAGGCCATCCACCTTCCGGCCCTGGCCCGCCTCCGGGACATCCTGGAAGTACGTCACATCATGGACGTGGACGCGGCCGTGGCCTCTTCGGTGGCGGCGCGCGTCGGAGCCGTTTCCAGCACCAGCATCGAAGCCCTACTGGGCGACCCGAACGTGGACATCGTGGCGATCTGCAGCCCCCACCAGTTCCACGCCGACCAGGTCATCGCCGCCTGCAGGGCCGGCAAGAAAGCAGTCCTCTGCGAAAAGCCGTTCGCGATGAACGCAGCGGAAGCCGCCGGCATCTCGGCGGTCAGTACCGAAACCGGTGTGCCAATCGTCGTCGGGGCCATGCACACCTTCGATCCCGGCTGGCTCGCGGCAGAGCAGAACTGGGGTGACCTTCCGGAACAGGTGCACACCATCCGCTCCTCCATCGTCCTGCCGCCCAACGCCCGGTTCGAGGACTTCGCGACGGAGATCATCACCCGCCCGGCCACCGGCCGGCCCGACTACTCGGACATCGAAGTGATCAAGGGCGCACTCCAGGGCGGGATCATGGGCCTGGCGATCCACGACCTGCCCCTGGTGCGCCGGTTCACGCCGGACTTCGCGGACATCGAGGTCATCCAGGCGCTCCATGTCCGCCCGTTCGGCTATGCCGTCTCGCTCCGCACCCCAACGCGGACCATCGAACTGCGTGCCGTCATGAACAGCACCTGGAAGCCTGAATGGACGTTCGAAGTCATCGCGGATGATGCGGCACTGCACATTGACTTCACGCCGTCCTACGTCCAGGCCGGGTCCGCCGTCGCCACCTTCTCCCGCGGCAACGGCACCGAAACCACCACGTTTGGCCCCTATGGCCACAACGGTTACGAGGGTGAATGGCGTGAACTGGCGGAGCTCGCCGGGGGAACCCGCCAAGCGCCCCCCGCCCAGACCCTGATCGACGACCTTACCTTCGCCCTCACCATTGCCGCCGCGACGGTGGCAAGCGCGGCGGCAGGACATCCAGGTGCCACAGAAAAAGCAGGAGCTTCTGCGTGAGCGGCCAGTACAGCGTTTCGGCAACCTCCGCGGCCCGGGAAGCCGGTGCGGTCACCCAGACGGTGGCTTCGCTGCCCGCAACCTTCGGCCCGATCCCGGAAAACCAGGCGGGCACGGCAGACGTCCTGGTGGTTGCGGGCGGACCAGGCTGGACCGCTGAGGCGGGCAGCGCCGTCTCCGCAGGTGCCCGCGGCATCGTGGTGGCCAACCCGGTTCCCGAAGACACCACGGAACTGGCAGCCGCGGCAGCTGCCGCGGGAACCGCCGTCGTCCTGGACCTGCGCTGGGCCGCCAACCCCGCGCTGGCGGCCGATACTGACGCCCCCGACGCCCGTGATGCGGTGCGCAGTGCCCTGGGCACCGCAGCGCTGCTGGACAGTGTTGCCACGGCGGCTCCCGGCACAGATCCGCAGCGGCTGCTGGGCGAGCACCTCGCCGCCTTGCTGGCCGTCAGCGGAGGGCTCCATGGCGTGAGCGTCCTCCGCAGCGACGCCAGCGGGTACACACTCAGCGGCAGGCTGGTCAACGGCGCCCCGTTCACGGCCCAGGGGGTGCTTACCGCTGCCCGCCGGTCCGGCGTCGATATCCGCCTCTACACGGCCGACGGCGGGGTGGCCGTCCAGGTACCCGATCCGGACGCTGCGTGGCCGGCCGAGGTCCGGGTCACGGGGGCGCACGGCGAACTCTTGCTGCCCACACTTTACGAATCCGCCCACCGGTCTGCGTGGCGGCGCCTGAAGGACCATCTTGGCGCCGGCACCCAGCCGGACGATCTGGCCGGGTTCGCCCGGCTGACCGACCTCTACGCAACTCTCGCTGCCACGTAACCAGCCCCGCCGATACGCAACCGAACAGCAGTCCAGTCCCACCTCCACTCTCAACGATGAGCAGGACCGAACCTACGGCGCACAGCACAGGACGGTCCCGAAAGGACACATCATGAACGCAACTTCCGAACAACGCCGCTCCTTTTCCCGGCGCGGTTTCCTGGGCCTGACGGCTGCCGCTGCCGCAACGCCCCTTCTCGCTGCCTGCGGTGGTGGCTCGGCGTCACAGGGGGGCGGCGGAGGCGGAGCAGGCGGGACCGTCAAGTTCTGGGACATGCCCTGGGCAACACCGGCGTACAACGACGCCGCCAAGAGCATCGCTGAAGGCTTCTCCGGCGCCAACGGCGCCAAGGCTTCCTACCAGATCATCCAGTGGGCCAACTTCTACCAGACCTTCTCCTCGGCGATCGCCTCCAAGACGGGCCCGGCGGTCTCCACGGGCGGCGGCTTCCAGGCGTTCCAGTTCGAGCAGCAGGGCCAGATCGCGTACGCGGACAAGGTGATCGAAAAGCTGAAGGCCAACGGCCAGTTCGACGACTTCCTGCCCGGCGTCCTGGACCCGTTCAAGTCGGACAAGGGCTATGTGGCCGTCCCCTGGCAGCTGGACATGCGCGTTTTCTGGTACCGCAAGTCGCTGTTCGAGAAGGCGAACGTTGCCCTTCCCACGGACTGGCCGTCCCTCCTTGAAGCGGGCAAGGCCCTGAAGAAGGTGGGCGCGTTTGGCTTCACCACCGGCGCAGGCACGGGCAACAACTATGCCAACCACTCCATGATCATGATGATGGTCAACAACGGCGGCGGCGTCTTCAACAAGGACGGCGAGCTGGACCTGATGAATGACCGCAACGTCGAGGCCATGGAGTTCGTCCTGGAACTCGTGTCCAACGGCATCGTCGATCCGGCCGCAGTCAGCTACACCACTGACAACATGTCGGCCCAGTGGAAGGACGGCAAGGCCGGTTACGGCCTGTTCCAGGTGAACGTCCCGCAGCGTGTGGGCGATACATCGGGCGACCTGCTGGTGGCTGATCCCATCAAGGGCCCGCACGGGGACAAGGCAACCATCGTCTTCCCGAACAACATCATGATGTACACCAACACCCCGTCCCAGGAGGCTTCCGAGGAGTTCCTTGTGTACTACCTGGGCCAGCTCAAGCAGCTGTGGCAGAAGAAGCTGATGTCCGCCCTGCCCGTGTTCAAGTCGATCACGGAAATCCCCGAATTCGCCAACGACCCCAACAACGTCAAGATCGTCAAGGACTGGCAGCCCATCGCCAAGACCTTCGCCGCGCAGGGCAGCAAGCTCAACGCGAACCTCGCCGCGCTCGACGGCGGGCAGGCACTGAACCAGTTCAGCCAGACCATCATTACCGGGAAGGCTGACGCCAAGACTGCCCTGCAGACCTTCCAGTCCGGCCTCGAATCCGTCCTGAAGAAGTAGAACGGACCGCCCATGTCCAGCGCCACCACCCAGTCCGGCTTGTCCCGGGCCCGCCGCGGGGTTGCCCCCGGCGGGTCCGGGACCGTTCCCGGCAAGCGCAAGAGCAAGCTCTCCGCCCAGGCCACCAGGACCTTCTTCTGGCTCCTGCTCCCCTCCGTGGTCCTCCTTGTCCTGATCCACGGTTACCCGCTGATCTATGCCGCTGTGCAGGCCACGCACGACGGCAACCTGCTCCAGACCGGCAACTTCGTGGGCGTACAGAACTTCTCCACCGTCCTGACCTCGCCGGCGTTCTGGAAGGCGGCCCAGTTCACGCTGTGGTTCACCATCGTGGGGGTCTTCGGGTCCTGGCTGGTGGGACTGGGCCTTGCCCTGCTCCTGCGCACCAAAATCCCCGCCGGCAACACGTTCAAGGTCCTCCTGCTCCTGCCCTGGGTGGTGCCCATCGTGGTGTCCTCCACCGCATGGAACTGGCTGGTGGCCACCCCGGACAGCCTGATCCCGTCGCTGTTCCGGAACCTGGGCATGGGCACCCCGCTCTTCCTGGCCGACCCCACCCTGGCCTCCGTCACGGTGATGGTGTTTAAGGTGTGGGTCAGCTTCCCCTTCATGATGATGATGATTTCGGCCGCCCTGGCCTCGGTGGACACCACCGTCTATGAGGCGGCCAGCATGGACGGAGCCAGCCGGTGGCAGCAGTTCACCCAGATCACCCTGCCGCTGATCGCCCGCTCCACCTACATCAGCTGGATCCTGATGACCATCTTCTGCGTCAATGACTTCCCCACCATCTACCTGCTGACCGGCGGCGGCCCGGTCAGCGCCACCACCTCCCTGGTGGTCCTGGCCTACCGGACCGTGTTCCAGGACTTCGCCACCGGCCCCGGCGTGGCCATCGCCTTCCTCATGACCATGACCCTGGTGGTCATCTCGGTCATCCTGTACCGCCAGATCCGAAAGTCGAGCGTCGAATAATGAGCGCAGCAGTCCACGCCCATCCCCAGTCCGGGCCGGCCCTTGGAGTCGGCCAAGCCGGCAAGAACCGCCGCGTACTCTCGGAGGCCGGCCAGCGCGGCCGCTGGTGGCGCTTCACCGCAATCCTCATCATCACCGCGGTGGTGCTGGTGCCCATCGTGGTTACCGTGGTCCTGGCCTTCACGCCCGGACCGAACAGCACCGCCACCGGCCTGACCTTCGAGAACCTCAGCAACGTCTTCTCCAAGACCCTGGCCGCCACCTGGCTGAAGAACAGCCTGGTCACCACCCTCTCAACCGTGGTGGTCTCTGTGGCCGTGGCCGCACCCGCCGGCTACGTCCTCTCCCGCGGACGGTCCAAGGCGGTTTCCGGGTACTCCCTGCTGCTGTTCGTCATGCAGTCCCTGCCGATCATCACCTCGGTGGTGCCGCTGTTCATCCTCTTCGCCGGCATGGGCCTGGTGGACAACCTCCTGGGACTGACCATCATCTACGTCGGCTCCACAATGACCGTGGCCACCTGGATGATGGCCGCCTACTTCGACTCCATCCCCATCAGCCTGGAAGAGGCCTCCTGGATCGACGGCTGCTCCGTCTTCGGCTCCTTCACCAAGGTGGTACTCCGGAACTCCCTTCCAGGGGTCCTCTCCACCGCGATTTTCGCGTTCCTCCTGGCCTGGAACGACTACCTGGTGGCCATCGTGTTCCTGCGCTCCAACGAAATCTTCACCCTCCCCATGGGCGTGCAGTCCTTCTTCCAGCAGAACGCCACCGACTGGACCTCCGTCATGGCCCTGGCAGTGGTCATGATGCTCCCGCCCGTCATCGTCTTCGCCACGCTCAACAAGTACTTCAGCGTCGGCGGCATCGGCGGCTCCCTCGCGGGCCGCTGACCCTGCCCTCTTCCCGACCCACATCCAGAACCGTTAAGGAAACCCATGTCCTACTCACTTCAGCTCTACACGCTCCGCAACGCCATCTCGGAGGATCTTCCGGGCACCATCAAGAAGGTGGCGGAGATCGGCTACACCCAGGTTGAGCCCTACAACTTCGTGGCCACCGCCAAGGAACTCGGCGCCGCACTGAAGGCGAACGGCCTCACCGCGCCGTCCGGCCACGCGCCCCTGATGAGCCAGGACCAGGATGAGATCTTCGCGGCAGCGAAGGAGCTGGGCATCAGCACGGTGATCGATCCGTTCCTGCCGGCGGAGCACTGGCAGAAGGCCGAGGACATCCAGGCCACCGCGGCGAAGCTTAATGCGGCCGCGAAGAAGGGTGCGGAGTACGGCATCCGCGTCGGTTACCACAACCATGCGTGGGAACTGGAGTCCATCATCGAGGGCCGCACCGCCCTGGAGTACTTCGAGTCCCTGCTGGATCCGGAACTGGTCCTGGAAGTGGATACCTACTGGGTGGCCGTCGGTGGCCAGGACCCCGTGGACATCCTCACCAAACTCGGTGACCGCGTGAAGTTCATCCACATCAAGGACGGCCCCCTGAACCGGGACAACAAGGCCCAGCAGCCGGCAGGCCAGGGCAAGGTGCCGGTCATGGACGTAGTTGCCGCCGCAAAGGCCCTGGAGGTGGGCGTGGTGGAGTTCGACGACTACTCCGGGGACATCTTCGAAGGCATCGCCCAGAGCCTGGCCTTCCTGAACGACAACGCCAACAGCAACGAAGGAGCCAACGCGTGAGCACCCCAGCAGCCAAGCCCGCCCGCAGCGGCCCGGTGGGCGTCGGCGTCATCGGCGCCGGCGTGATCAGCAAGCAGTACCTGGACAACCTGACGGCGTTCCCGGACCTGAAGGTCCACGTGATCGCCGACCTTTTCGAGGAGGCAGCCGAGGCCCGCGCCAAGGAGTATGGCATCCCGGAATGGGGCGGAGTGGACAAGGCCCTGAACCACCCCGACGTCGAAATCATCGTCAACCTCACCATCCCCGCCGCGCATGTGGAGGTGGCCACCGCCGCCGTCAACGCCGGCAAGCACGTCTGGACGGAAAAGCCGTTCTCCCTGGACCGCGAATCCGGTCTGGGCCTGCTCAAGACCGCCGACGCCGCAGGCATCCGCCTGGGCTGCGCCCCGGACACCTTCCTTGGTGCCGGGATCCAGACGGCCCTGCGGCTGATCCAGCGCGGCGACATCGGCACACCGCTGACCGCGATGACCACGTTCCAGACCCCCGGCCCCGAGTCCTGGCACCCCAACCCGGCCTTCCTCTTCCAGCACGGCGCCGGGCCGCTGTTCGACATGGGTCCGTACTACCTCACCACCCTGGTCCAGGCCTTCGGCTCCATCCGCAAGGTGGCCGCCGTCGGGTCCAAGGCCAAGGACGTGCGCGTGATCGGTTCGGGGCCCAAGGCAGGCGAGGAGTTCACCGTCGAGGTGCCCACCCATGTCTCCGCGATGGCGCAGTTCGAATCCGGCGCCTCCTCGCACAGTGTCTTCTCCTTCGAGTCCCCCCGGACCCGGATGGGCTTCGTGGAGATCACCGGAACCGAAGCCACCATCTCGCTGCCGGACCCCAACTACTTCACCGGCGACATCAAGCTCTGGCGCGCCGGCGACGAGGACTGGACCACCGTTCCCGCCACGGGCCCCGCCAACGGCCGCGGCATGGGCGTGCTGGACATGGCCCGCTCCATCCGCGCCGGGGTGCCACACCGCGCCACGGGGGAACTGGCCTACCACGTCCTGGACACGATGGTCTCCATCTCGGAGTCCGTCGATTCGGGCACGTTCGTCGACGTCGAAAGTTCGGCCCCGGTATCCCCCGCCCTCCCCGAGGACTGGGCGCCGGAAACTGCCACCCTCGGATCCAGCAAGTAATCCAGCACGTAGTCCAGCCAGCAGGAAGCACGCAGGAACGCATCATGACCGCACCCGCACACCCGTCCGAACCGCAGGCCTCCCGCCCTTTGGGGGTGGCCGCCATCGGTTACGCCTTTATGGGCAAGGCCCATTCCAACGCGTGGCGGAACGTGGCCAGCTTCTTCGACGTCCCGGCCTTCGAGCAGAAGGTCCTGGTGGGCCGGGACGCCGGCGCCGTGGCGGAAGCCGCGGCCAGGTACGGCTGGGCCGAGTCAGCCACGGACTGGCGCACGGTGATCACCCGCGATGACATCGATATCATCGACATCTGCGCCCCCGGCTGGATGCACGCCGAGATCGCCGTCGCCGCACTCGAGGCAGGCAAGCACGTCCTGGTGGAAAAACCGCTGGCCAACACCCTGGCCGAGGCCGAACTCATGACCGCCGCAGCGGCCAAGGCCCGGGCCAAGGGAGTGCAGTCGATGATCGGCTTCAACTACCGCCGCGTCCCCGCCCTGGCACTGGCCAGGGAACTGGTCGCCGAAGGCCGCCTGGGCACGGTCCGGCACGTCCGCGCCGCCTACCTCCAGGACTGGCTCGCCGACGCCCAGGCACCCATGACCTGGCGGCTGCGGAAGGAAACCGCGGGGTCCGGCGCGCTGGGGGACATCGCCAGCCACGCCATCGACCAGGTCCTCTTCCTCCTCGGCGACCAAGTCACCGAGGTCAGCGGCCGGCTCAACACCTTCGTCAACCAGCGCCCGGGTGCGGACGGCATGGAGGACGTAACGGTCGACGACGCCGCCTGGGCCACGCTGACCCTCACCTCAGGAGCCATCGCCTCAGTGGAGGTCTCCCGGGTGGCCACCGGCAGGAAGAACAGCCTTCAAATCGAGGTCTACGGCGACAAGGGGAGCCTCCTGTTCGACCTCGAAAACCTCAACGAACTCGGCTTCCTGGACGCCACCGCCCCGGTCCGCGAGCAGGGCTTCCGCAGGATCCTGGTCAACGAACCCGAGCACCCCTACCTGGACGCGTGGTGGCCGCAGGGCCACATCATCGGCTGGGAACACACCTTCACCCACCAGGTCCGCGACTTCCTGCTGGCCATCAAGGACGGAACCCAGCCCTCGCCGTCGTTCGAGGAAGGACTGAACGTCCAGTACGTCCTGGACGCCGTGGAGGCATCCGCAGCCAACAAAAGCACCCTCACCGTCGTCCGCCACTAGCGCCGCATACCACTTAAGGAATCCCCATGCCCCGCCCCTTCACCCTGTTCACCGGCCAGTGGGCCGACCTGCCCTTCGAAGAAGTGGCGCGCCTGGCCGCCGGCTGGGGCTGTGACGGCCTGGAAATCGCTGTCTCCGGCGACCACCTGGACGCCTGGCGCTGGGACGAACCCGGCTACGTCGAGTCGAAGCTGGCGGTCCTGGAGAAGTACAACCTCAAGGTCTGGGCCATCTCCAACCACCTCAAGGGCCAGGCCGTCTGCGATGACCCCATCGACTTCCGCCACCAGGCCATTGTCGGGTCCAAGGTCTGGGGTGACGGCGACCCCGAAGGCGTCCGCCAGCGCGCCGCCGAGGAAATGAAGCACACCGCCCGGCTCGCCAAAGCCCTCGGCGTGGACACGGTCGTCGGCTTCACCGGCTCCTCCATCTGGCAGTACGTGGCCATGTTCCCGCCCGTCCCCGAGAAGGTCATCGACGCCGGCTACCAGGACTTCGCGGACCGCTGGAACCCCATCCTGGACGTCTTCGACGAATGCGGCGTCCGGTTCGCCCACGAAGTCCACCCGTCCGAGATCGCCTACGACTACTGGACCACCGTCCGCACCCTTGAAGCGATCGGCCACCGGGAAGCGTTCGGCCTGAACTGGGACCCCTCGCACATGATGTGGCAGGGCATCGACCCCGTGTCCTTCATCTGGGATTTCAAGGACCGGATCTACCACGTGGACTGCAAGGACACCAAGATCCGCCAGACCGGCCGCAACACCGTCCTGGGTTCCCACCTGCCCTGGGGCGACCCCCGCCGCGGCTGGGACTTCGTCTCTGCAGGCCGCGGGGACGTCCCCTGGGAAGCGTCCTTCCGGGCGCTGGCCGCCATTGGCTACAGCGGCCCCATCAGCATCGAATGGGAAGACGCCGGCATGGACCGCCTCCACGGTGCCCCCGAAGCACTGGCGGCCCTCAAGAAGTACGATTTCCCCGCCTCCCAGACCAGCTTCGACGCCGCCTTCAGCAGCAAGGACTGAGCCGGTGCGCAGGCTTCGGCCGGGCCAGCGCTGCGAGGTGTGGATCGCCTCGGTCTCGGGCGAACAGGAACTGGCATACTCCACGGAGCATATGCTTCTCGAGGCACCCAACTGGACACTCGACGGCCGGGCACTGATCCTCAACGGGGACGGCATGCTCCACAGGTTCGACCTCGCGGCCGGTACCCTCTGTGAGGTTCCGCTGGCAGGCGTCCCGGACCTTAACAACGACCACGTCCTGGACCCGGACGGTGGCGGCATCTTCCTGTCTGCGGACGATGGCCACATCTACCGGGCACCCCTTGCGGGCGGGCAGGGCACCAGGATCACGGACGACGACGGATCCTTCCATTTCCTCCATGGCGTCAGCCCCTGTGGCCGCCGGCTTGCCTACGTGGACATCGCAGGGGGTGACTTCAGCCGGCCCGGCCGGCTCCGGACCATCCCCGCCGGCGGCGGCCCTCCCGAGGACGTGGAGGTGGGCGGCGGCCATTGTGACGGACCGGAGTACTCACCCGATGGAGCGTGGCTGTACGTCAACACGGAGTCCTTCACCACGGCTCCCGGCCACGCGCAGCTGGCCCGCGTCCGGCCGGACGGCAGCCAGTTCGAGCGCCTGGTGGACAGCGGAACGGTCGACTGGTTCCCGCACCTCTCCCCCGACGGCCGCCTGGCAAGCTACGTCCGCTTCCCCGCTGGAACCCAAGGCCACCCCGCGGACCTGCCGGTCGACGTCGTCCTTGTCTCCACCGGTGACTGGACCGCGCCGCTGCACACCTGGCCGGTGTTCGGCGGCCAGGGCACCCTGAACGTCAACAGCTGGTCACCGGATTCGAAACGCTTCGCGTACGTGGCGTATCCCCCGGGCTCCTAGGGCGTCTCTGCGGACTCCCGGTCAAGGACCACGTCGTAGGCCTCAACCTGACGCTCCGTGACCGTCGTGGGAGATTCCAGATGGACCGCGCCGGAGGGCAGGATGCCCGCCCCGCCATACCGTTCCATCACCTGCCACTGGGCCACAACGTCCTCACCGGCGTGGCCGGCCGGAAGGCTGGTCCAGAAACGGAACCCGCCGGCGTCGTCCAGCGCCTCCCTGCGGTACAGCACGCAGCCGCCCAGCCACGCCACGTGGTAGGGCACCCACTGGCCCGGCTGCAGGTCGAGTTTGGCGCTGAGGTGGCTGAGGTTGGCGGCGCTGTGCAGCGGCCACCGTTCGAAACCCGGCTCGTCCGGACGGATGCGTTCCGGAGTCACCGGCCCGTCCCAGGCCTTGAAGGTTGCCATCTGTTCGGGCCTGCAGTCGTCCAGGAAGGACAGCCCCTGCGGTGCCATCCCGACAAAACCGCACTGCAGCTCATCAAGGGCACGGCTCAGCAGCTCCAGGGCACCCGGCTCCAGCCAGACGTCGTCGTCAAGGAAGAGGCATTGCTCCGCAGTGGCCTGGTCCAGCAGGAACTGCCGGTGTTCGGCAAGTCCGCGGCGCGGCAGGTGGCGCAGCAGCGTGACGGGGCGGCCCTGCGCCTCGAGCACCCGCACCATCGCGGCGGCTGCGGGATGGTCCCACGCGGGCTGGCCCGCTGACTGGTCGCTGACCACGACGGCGAACGCGGGCTCCTGCTGGGCGGCAAGGCCCGCGAGGGTGACGGCCAGCTCCGCCGGCCGGTTGCAGGTGGGCACCAGGACGTCCACCGCCAGTTTGTCCGGCCCATCCTGCTGCCGGGCCCACTGTTCCGAAGATCTCCTGCCCACAGTCCACCTTCCCGCGTCGACATTGGTGCCGGCGGCGGCATGGAGTTGCCTCTGCCGGCTGCCGCCAATGTGGTTTCGCGTGTTCCGTACCCAGCCACACGGGATCTATGCCGCTGCCGTAGACCGCCGGCACTTGCCCATGGGAGGCCTGCAGGACGGCAAAAGCCCCCGCTTCCGCTGCCCGGGTGGGCAGCGGAAACGGAGGCCAACAGACCGTGGTGCTTATCCGGCGTCGAAGCTTTCGTCGTCGTCATTGGGCGATTTCTCCTGCGGAAGGTCGTTTCCGCTGCCGTCCGGAATGCCCGTGGCTTCCTGGCCGGACTCCGAGGAGACCGGCGCCGACCCCTGGGAATCGTCATTGGACTCATCGATCTCCGCGGCGCTGGAGGGGAGGTCCATATCGTGCGGGACCGGGTCCTGGCCTGTTCCGGACTGCGGTTCGTTGGTGTCCGCACCGGCCGACGATGCGCCGCCGCTGGCCTGCTGGCCCTGGCCGCCCTGGGTTCCTGCCGCCTCCTGCTCGGCTGTGGGGGTGCCGTAGCCGCCCGGGGCTGTCTCGGGTTCAGCCTGCTGGTTTTCCTGCGTCATGCTTCCTCCTGTTGTTCGTTGCCGATGTTGCTGGTCTTCTTGATACTGCCTTGGATGGGCCCGGTTATGGGTTGTGCAAGGCGATGTCCTGCCTAGAGTCCTTTGCCGCCGGTGACCGGCAGGACTGCGCCGGAGATGTAGGAGCCGTCCTCGGAGGCGAGCAGTACGTAGGCCGCTGCGAGTTCCGCTGGTTGCCCCGCACGCTCCAGCGGCGTGTCCTGCCCGAAGGACGGCAGCTTGTCCGGCCACTCTGTAGCGGGGATCAGGGGCGTCCAGATGGGGCCGGGGGCCACCGCGTTGACGCGGATTCCCTTGGGGCCGAGCTCCTGCGCCAGGGCTTTGGTGAAGGCCACCTGCGCCGCCTTGGTCATGGCGTAGTCGATCAGTCCGGGTGAGGGGTTGAAGGCCTGGATCGAGGCCGTGGTGATGATCGAGGCTCCTGCCTTCAGATGGGGCACGGCCGCCCGCGCGGACCACAGCAGCGAGTAGAGGTTGGTGCGGAACACCCGGTCAAATTCCTCGGTGGGAAGAGTCTCCAGGCTCTCCCGGTTCTTCTGGTAGGCCGCGTTCAGCACCAGGACGTCGAGCCGCCCGAATTCGGATACGGCGTCCTCCACGATACGGGTGCTGAACTCCTCTTCACGTCCGTCGCCGGGCAACAGGAGGGCCCGGCGTCCGGCTTTCCGGATCCACTCCGCGGTGTCCTGCGCGTCGTCCTCTTCCTCCGGGAGGTAGGAGATGGCGACGTCGGCGCCCTCCCGGGCAAAGGCGATGGCTGCAGCTTTTCCGATGCCGGAGTCGCCGCCAGTGATGAGTGCTGCCTTGCCTTCGAGCTTGCCGTGCCCCTCGTAGCTGAGCTCCCCGTGGTCCGGCTTGGGATCCATGGGAGCCGTGAGCCCGGGCTGCTTTTGTTCCTGCTCAGGGAAGGGGCCCGAGTGGTAGCCGCCGCGCGGATCCTTCGGCTGGTCTGTCTGCTTGTCCGTGTCGCTCATAGTCCGCCTGCCTGGTGTCGGTTGACCTGTGTCGATATAGAAGAGCTCTTCCGTGCTCCGGCCCTTCGAAGCTATCCCGGGTGGAGGACCAAGTCCACCACTCCGGGTAATAATCAGTAAACTTATCAAATGTTGCAGCCGGCGCAACGGCCAGCCTTGTTTCTGGGTATGGGAGGAGTAGAAAGAAGACCTGGACCGCCGCCGCAGAGGAAGGAGTGCCGATGTCCGAAGTTGAGGACTATACCGGCCGCACGGGACGCAACGAGACCCGCGAGGAGCAGATGGACCGCAACTGGGCCGAGCTCCTGCAGGAGCTGCGCGTGCTCCAGACCGGGGTACAGATCCTGGCCGGTTTCCTGCTGACCCTGCCGTTCCAGCAGCGGTTTGAAAAGCTGGACGACTGGGAGGTTGACCTCTACCTCGCCAATGTGGTGATCGCCGCCCTGACTACCGCCTTTATCCTCCTTCCGGTCAGCGTGCACCGGCGGCTCTTCCGGAAACGGCTGAAGGAAACGCTGGTGTCCAGCGCCGACACCATCACCAAGATTGCCCTGGGCGGCATCGCCCTGTTGAGCGCTGGAACCGCAGCCCTGGTGTTCGATGTTGCCGCCGGCCGGACAGCCGGGGTGACGGCCGGTGGCGCCCTGCTGGGCGTCATGGTGGTCATGCTGGTATTCGTTCCGCTTCGCCTGAACAAACGGGCCACCGGGAGGATCCTCCCGCCGGCCGAGGGAAAGGAGTAAGGAATGCGTAAGTGGGCTAAAGAGCATGGGCTGCTGGTGGCCAACCTGGGCCTGTTCCTCGCATTTTTTGCGGGAATGGTGCTCTCCGGTGCGGCGTCCTACAGCGAAGACCAGCAGGCCCACGGTGAGCCTGCCGTGTCTGTGCTTCAGTTCCTGGGAACCGGCGCGTTCGTGGAGGCCACCTTCGAGAACTGGGAATCGGAGTTCCTGCAGATGGCCATGTACGTGGTCCTCACGGTGTTCCTGTTCCAGAAGGGCTCATCCGAGTCAAAGCCCATGGGCAAGAAGGCGCCGCAGGACGAAGACCCACGCCAAGCGCATATCAGCAGTGCCAGCCCGTGGCCCATCCGGCGTGGCGGAGTGGTGCTCAAGGTGTACGAGCACTCCCTGTCGATCCTGTTCTTCGTATTGTTCCTTGCCTCGTTCCTCCTGCACGCCGCCGGCGGCGCGGACGAGTACAGCCAGGATCAGCAAAGCCACGGCCAGCCCGCCATCACCTTCCTGCAGTACCTGGGGACCAGCCGCTTCTGGTTCGAATCCTTCCAGAACTGGCAGAGCGAGTTCCTGGCCGTCGGGGTCCTGGTGGGGGCGTCGGTGTACCTCCGGGAGAAGGGGTCCCCGGAATCAAAGCCGGTCGCCGAACCCCACTACGACACCGGGGCCTGACCGCCCAATCCAAACCAGCCCCGCCCAAGAGGAGACTGTATGCGAACGTTCGTGCGGACCACCCTGGAATCGCCGTCCTGGTGGTGATTGCGATCCTGGTTTTCCGGCGCCGCCGCAACACGACGATCGTGGGCTAGGCCCCTTCGAGTACCTGGCTTGTTGCCCAGGCCAGGTACTTGCCTGCATTTGCCACGGCATCTTCCGGGCTGGATGCCACATCCAGCAGCTGCGCCGCGGCGACCACTCCGTGTCCGGCAAGGTCCTCGAAGGTCACCAGGATCCTGCCGGCCACCACGATGACGGGAATTCCGCGTTCCCGGGCCGCGTCTGCGAGCGCGATCGGCGCCTTGCCGGTCAGCGACTGCGAATCCATGGACCCTTCACCGGTGATGACCAGGTCCGCCTGGTCCAGCTGCCCCGCCAGGCCCGTCAGCCCAGCCACCAGCGCGAAGCCGCCTTCCAGGGTGGCGTCGGTGAAGGCAAGGAACGACGCCGGGAAGCCGCCGGCGGCGCCGGCGCCGGGGACGTTGACGTCCCGGCCCGTTGCTTCCCGCAGCATTGACGCCCAGTTGCGCAGCCCGGCGTCGAGCATCTCCACAGTGTCCTGGTCCGCACCTTTCTGCGGGGCGAAGACGTGCGCGGCGCCGGACGGCCCGTACAGCGGATTGCGGACGTCGACGGCGATGCGGAATGTGGTTGCGGACAGCCGCGGGTCCAGCCCGCTCGTGTCCAGCGCGACGACGTCAGCCAGCGAACCGCCGCCCAGCGGCACCACGTTTCCGGCGGCGTCCAGGGGCTTCAGGCCCAGCGCGCGCAGGGCGCCGCTGCCGCCATCGGTCATGGCCGAACCGCCCAGGCCCAGGACGATCTCGGTGGCGCCGGCATCGAGGGCCGCGGCAATGAGCTGGCCGCACCCGTAACTGTGGGCGCGCAGTGCATTCGCGGGTGTGGGCTCCATGTCGGCCAGGCCGGACGCCTGGGCGGTTTCGATCACTGCCGTGACCTTGCCGCCGCCGGCTTTGTGGACCGCCCAGGCAGCGCCGAGCGGGGCAAGGATTGGGCCCACGACGGCGTTCAGCCGCTCTTCGTAGCCTGCCGCCACGGCCGCCTCGAGGGTGCCCTCCCCGCCGTCTGCGATGGGAAACTGGGTGGCAACGGCGTCCGGGTACACCCGGAGCGCCCCTTCAGCGATGGAAGCGGCGGCCTCAGCTGCCGTCAGGGACCCCTTGAACTTGTCCGGAGCGATAAGAATGCGCATGCGTTCCATCATGCCAGCAAGGCGAGGGAAAGCGCTTGCCAGCTCCGCGATTCGGACTGCTTCACCGGCTCATGGAGTGACCGGAACCGCCTAGCCCTCGCGCCACTCGTTGCCGGTGAGGTGCGAGCCCGCCTGCGGACCCATCTGGAGCATCCCGCCGTCAACAACCCAGGCCGCACCGGTCACATAGCTGGAGGCGGGCGAGGCCAGGAACGCGATGACGTCGGCGATCTCCCGCGCGTGGCCCGGCCGCCCCAGCGGCACCCCGGGCCGGTTTGTCGTCGTCGGATCCTGGTCCTCCTGGCCTGTCATGGGCGTGGCGATCTCGCCGGGGGCCACCGTGTTGGCCGTGATGCCGTACTGGCCCAACTCCAGGGCCAGCGTTTTCATGAGTCCGCCCAGCCCGTGCTTGGAGGCATCGTAGGCGGAGGAGCCGACGCGGGGCTGGAACTCGTGCACGCTGGACACTGCCACCAGCCGGCCACCCCTGCCGGCCTTGACCATCCGCCGGGCCGCTGCCTGCAGGCAAACGAACGCGCCGTTGAGGTTCGTGTCCAGGATCCGCATCCAGTCGTCGATGCCCATGTCCAGGAACTTAGTGCTTGCGCCGGTGCCCGCGTTGTTCACGAAGACGTCCAGCCCGCCCAGCTCCCCGGCGAGCTCATCGATGACGGCCGCCGCCGCGCGGAGTTCGGTGGTGTCCAGCTGCCGGACCACCGCCTTGCGCCCCAGGCCGCGGATTTCTTCGGCGGTTTCCTCGGCGCCCGCCTTGTCCGAGTGCCAGGTGACGCCAACGTCCATTCCGGCGCGGGCCAGCGCAACGGCGGTAGCCTTGCCAATCCCGGAGTCGGAGGCGGTGACGATGGCGGTGGTGGGCGCGAAGGTGCTGGTGTCCGGCATAGCGGGGCCTTTCGGTAGGTCAGGCGGGGCCTGGTCAGGCGGGGCGGCGGAGATCGGGCTGGTAAGACTCATCGTCGGCCGCAGCGGAGGCCTGGCGCCCTGTCGGCTCCATGTCCGGCTGGGCTTCCGGCACGGCCATCAACGGGACCGCGAAGGTCACCACAAGCCGGCCGTCGGCGTCGTCCGCCGACCTGACGGTCAGGCTCCTGGTGCCCGGCGGCACCGACGGGGTGAACACCTGCAGGTTGCGGGTGCCCACGGTGGCGGATTCCTTCAGGGTGTATTCGGTCCCGAAGTGGTCCTGGAGCACAAGCTGGGGTTCGGGCGCGTCATCCGAGGGAAGATGGATGTTGACCACCAGCCCTGAGGCCCACACCTCCACTGACAGAATGGTGAATTCGGTGGCGGAGGTAACGTGCCGCCCATAGGTAGGGGGCAGCAGCATCCGGCGAAATGCGCCGGACGGAATGAGGTTGCTCATGATGGTTCCTGTGGGTCTTGCGCCGGAGGCCGGTGCACGGCACCGGAGGATAATCCGGTGCCGGCCGAACGCTGGGGCGGGGGTGCGGCTTAGGCGTCTTCCCGGTTGGGGTTTTCCAACCGGAAGAAGTTGGATTGGGTGCCGTCGCTGCGCTGTTCCTGGTAAATGAAGTTCAGTTTCCGGGAGTCGAAGGTGTCAAACCATTCCTCCCAGCTGATGTGGCGGAGCTTGTTGTCCTTGCCACCGAAGTCGATCCGGAGCACGCCGAGATGGTCGCCATGTTCAGTGCCCTCCACCGTGGCGGGCACGCCGTCGCGCTCCTCCGCCCACTGCCTGATGACTTCATGGTGGGTGGTGGCCAGGCTGCGGCCTTCCCGTTCGGGCTCGTCGTCCGTTGAGGTGACTTCCTGCGAGTACTTCAGGGACTTTGAGGACTCCGGCCCCTGCCGGATCTTCCCGCCCTCGGGGCCAGCACCCAGGTCCCGCCCGTCCCCGCTGTCATCCGCTTTGCGGGTCTTATTGCCTTTGTCTTCTGCCACGGCGGCCTTCCTTTCACCTCCGGCTAACTAATAAGTCTACTTACTATGGAGCCTCCGGATCCGGCCCCTGTCAAGGGGAGGGAAGGGACCGCGCGGACCGCCTGCGGGAAATCCGGACACGCCTGCGGCGCCGGATGAATTGCCTGCCTGCCAGGGCTACCGGCGGGGGCGGACCACCGCGTAGTACCCGGGCACCCGGTCCTGGCCCGCCACGCCGGTCACCGGGTTGGTTTCGATGGCCGTGTGGCCGTCTTCAAGGAGTTCCCAGGCCGACGCCGGGAACGCGCGTTCGCGCTCTTCGGGACCGAAATGCCCCGGCATGGGGAGCCCCCGGATGGCCAGTTCCAACGGCACCGGAATGCCCCGCGCAGTGGCTCCCAGGTGGGATACGTACTCCACGGGGTTCCCCTGGAAGTTGGTTTCCGCCAGGAAGACCGTGCCACGGCGGCCAGCCAGGAGCCGGAGATTCTCGACAAGCGCCATCTGGTGCGCCGGGGCAAGGACGTGCAGGACGCCGCGGATGAAAACATTGGCGCCGTCAGCGCCGGCGTTGATGGATTCCGCCAGCGCTGCCCCGGCGCCGTCCGCCGTCATGTCCCGCGCTTCGAAGGCCGCATTGCCGGTTCCAGCGGACTCCGCCAGGGCCCTGGCAACAGCGTTCGGCGAGACATCCACGCCCACCACCCGGGGGAAGACACCCGCGAGTGCACGGGTGAAACTGCCGTGGCCGCAGCCGGCGTCAACCACGGGAAGCGCGGGGTCCAGGTAGCGCAGGAGGCTGTCCTTGTAGCCCAGGAACTCATGGTCGCTGCCCGAATCCCACAGGACCTCGCCGCCGGGGCCGGTGGCCGTGATGCCCGCCCAGTACGTGTCCCACGCCTTATGCCGGTCCTTCGGCGCACCCCGCGACATCCTGACGAGTTTGGGGATCATCAGGTACTTCTGCAGGACGGACCGCGGCGACTTCGTTGGGGATGACACGGCTCAAATATATGTTCCCTTCCGGGGAGCCGGCGCAGCTTCTGCCACATTACGGCGCGCCCCGCCTACGGCGTCACGAATGGAGGGGTGGAACCGCGGTTCCGCGGGCTCTGGACCCGCGCGGCCCGCGTCCCCCTAGAATGTACTCAACTGGGAGGAAGGGAGCACTGTGACGGCTGTGCCGAGTAGCGTGCGCCTGGCCCGCACCGCCGTCGTAGCCGATCCCGACGCCGGCCGGCTGGCCCGCAACGCCCAGGCACTGCGCGACGCTGGGTACACAGTCCTGGAAGCGACCGACGCCCATGGCCTCGCCGCGTTGCTGGACGCCGGCCAGCCCTCCGTGGTTGTCGCCGACGCTCTTCTGTCCTCGGTCCCGTCCACGGCGCCCGTCCTGGTCATGGTGAACCTGGACAACCCGCAGGAGATAGCCGCGGCCAACCCGCCCGGCGTCCACGACTGCATCACCAAACCGCCGGAGCCCAAAGAGCTGGTCCACCGCGCATCCGTCCTCATCGAGCAGGTGTCCCGGCGCCGCGCCTCCCGGCAGGAGGCCGAGGGGCTCCGCGAGCAGCTGCGGGAGGTCTCTGCCGCGGTACGCGCCACCAACGATCCGCAGGAGATCGCCAACCACGTCGTCTCCGGCTTCGGCCGGACCTTTAAGGCCGACCACGTTGTCCTGGCCACCTTCGAGGACCACCGCGTCCCGGTGATCACGGCGACGTGGCACCGGCAGGGCCTGGCGGAACTGCCCGCGCACGCCCTTCCCGGCGAGGACGAGGCCCGTGCGACGGCGGACGCGCTGTGGGCCGGAACAGAGACGTTGTCCGCGGACGGCAACGAAACCGATGCCCGGGCCGACGAAAAGCCCACCCGCGCCGTCGCCGGAGCGGCCTCCACGCTGGCAGTGCCAATCGGCGAAGGCAACTCCTCCCTGGGCATCATCTGGATTGCCATGATGGACAGGCCCAGGACGTGGTCCAGCGCCGAACTGGGGCTGATCCAGCACGTGGCCGGCAACGCCGCCTACGGGCTCATCCAAAGCCACCTGATCAGCAGCCAGCAGCAGGTGGTAAAGCAGCTGCGGGAACTTGACAAGGCAAAGACAGATTTCCTGGCCACGGTGAACCATGAGCTGCGCACTCCGCTGACCTCGATCATGGCGTACCTGGACATGATCCAGGAGAGCACGGAGCACCCGGTGTCCAAGGAGGTCCACCAGATGCTGGACATCGTGGTCCGGAACACCGAACGGCTCCGGACCCTTATCGAGGACATGCTCAGCGTCTCCCGCGGCGGCCTGGACAACACCGCAATGCAGCTGGCTCCGGTGCGCCTGGGACGCACCCTGGACCTGGTGGCCGCGGCCCTCCGCCCGCTGGCCACCCTGCAGAACGTCACCATCGAAGTGGACCCGGTTCCGGAGGATCCGGAGATACTGGCCGATGAGGTGCAGCTGCAGCAAGTGTTCACCAACCTCGTATCCAACGCCATCAAGTTCACGCCCAGCGGCGGACGGATCGAGGTGGGCAGTGAATCCCACGCCTCGGCGGATGGCTCCAAGTGGGCCACCGTGCGGATCGCCGATACCGGCATCGGCATCTCGGACGACGAAATCAACCACGTATTCACCAGGTTCTACCGGGCCTCCAACGCGATGAACGGCGCCATCCCGGGAACAGGGCTGGGCCTTGCCATCTCCAAGGACATCGTGGACCGCCACGGCGGCCGGATCGACGTCGCCTCCACCCTGGGTGCCGGGACCACCGTCACCGTCAGCCTTCCCCTCGGCACTGACCGCGTCCAGGCCAACTAGGCGCCGAAGGAGGACTGGCCATGTTTGCCGACGACGACCCCCGGCTCTCCCAGCTGCTGGAAGGCATCGTCCGGCTTGCCTCCGGTGACCTGACGTCCCGCATTGAGGTGTCCCCGGCCCGGGATGAGCTTGATGCGATCATCATGGGCACCAACCTGTTGGCCGAGGACCTGCAGGTCATTTACGAGGAACTTGAGCAGCGGGTCCAGGTCCGGACCCAGCTCCTGCACGAGGCCCACCTCGAGATGCAGAAGATGGCCATGCAGGATCCTTTGACGGGACTGGCCAACCGGTCGGCGCTGCTTGATGCCCTCCGCAGCGCCCTGGAAGCACGGACCGCCGCGGACGGCAAGCGGGTGGAAGAAGGGCCCGCCATCCTGTTGATGGACCTGGACGCGTTCAAATCCATCAATGACAGCCTGGGGCACACGGCCGGCGACCAGGTCCTGGTGACCGTTGGCGAAAGGCTCCGGACCGCGGTGCGCGCGTCCGACGTCGTAGCCCGCCTGGGCGGCGACGAATTCGCCATTGTCATGCCGTCCGCATCGGCAGACCAGGCGGCCATCGTGGCGCACCGCATCCTGGCGTCCCTCACCGAACCCATTGAGCTCCCCGGCCGGAGCGTCCGCTGCGGCGCCAGCATCGGGCTCAGCGTGGGCAGCGACGGCCAGAGCCCGGAGGACATGCTGATGGAGGCGGACGTCGCCATGTATGCCTCCAAGGCCGAGGGGCAGAACAAGCTGCACCGGTTCGAGCCTGCGCTGCTGCTGATGCGCCGGCTCCGCAGCCAGCTGGTGGACGACCTGCGGGCCGCCATCAAGGACGATGGCCTGACGCTGCACTACCAGCCGGTGGTGGAGCTGGGCACGGGACGGATCGAGGGCGTGGAGGCGCTGGTCCGGTGGAACCACCCCACCCGCGGCTTCATCATGCCTGACGAGTTCATCCCCCTGGCCGAGGAGGCGGGGCTGATCTCGGAACTGGGCCTCTGGGTCCTCAGGACCGCCGTGAGGCAGTTGCGGGCATGGATCGACGCCTCCCTGGTGGACGGCAGCTTCTCCGTGCGCATCAACATCTCCGCCACAGACCTGCAGAGCCTGCAGTTCATTGAGGACGTGCGCAATACACTCCACGAGACCGGCGTCAGGCCTGAACAGGTTGTCCTGGAGCTGACGGAGGTGGCAATCGTCAAGGGCAATGAGCTGGACCGCTATTCGCTGGGCGGTCTGCGCGGCCTGGGAGTGGGCATCGAAATCGACGACTTCGGCACCGGCTATTCATCCATCAGCTACCTCCGCCGGCTGCCGGTGGACCGGGTCAAGGTAGACCGGTCGCTGATTACCGGGCTCGAGAGCGATCCCAACCAACCCGCGCTGGTGGCGGCAGTCCTGCAACTGGTGCGGGCATGCGGGCTGGAAGCCGTGTGGGAGGGCGTGGAAACGGCGGCGCAGGCGGAAATCCTCCGCGGCCTGGGCTGCCACAGCGCCCAGGGCTACTACTTCAGCCGGCCCGTTCCCCCGGAGCAGATCCCGGAACTGCTGGCTGACCAGCAGGAAAGCGCTAACCAGTAGCGCAAAAACTACTGCGCTTTTGGAGCCGCCGTTATACGATCAGCGTGCGGTGTCTGGTTTTTCGCCGCCACGGAATTCAGGTCTGGCAGCACCGTACTTTTATAAGGCGTTTGGAAATTTGAACATTATTGGGCCATCGGGTCATTACTTCGTCAACTGGGGGCGTTGCTAATGTCGGTTCGGGTACAGGCATGGGGAATTATCGCCGCCGTGCTGGCGGATACGGATCCTGCGGGAGCCGCCGTCCGGCAGCGGTTGAGCAACAGCCTCGATGAGAATCCCGGCGTGCCCGAACGGGCCCTGCTGGAGTATCTCCTTGAGACCCGGCGCAGCGACGCCAACACGGTGGAAACATTGGAAACCGCCAGGGACATGCGGCTCACACCGCCGGCGCTGCCGCCGCAGTTCGCGGAGCAGCTGGATGCCATCCGCAGCACGTCCCGGATCAGCGCCCTGCTGGAAAACCAGATGCTGATGACCGCGTTCCAGCCCATCTATGGGCTGGGTGGACGAACCGTGGTGGGCGCGGAAGCGCTATCCCGCTTCGTCAGCGATGACGGCGCAGCCGCCGAGCTATGGTTTGCCGAGGCAGCGGCCGTGGGCCTGGGCGCAAACCTGGAGTTCTCGGCGCTGGGATCCGCGGCAGCGGCCGCCCGGGGCCTGCCCGAAAACCTCTATGTGTCCCTCAACATTTCGCCCACGTCCTGCATGGACCCCCGGCTGCCGGAACTGTTCGACCACATTGACCTCCCCATCCACCGGGTGGTGCTCGAACTGACCGAGGACATTCCTGAAGAGGAATACCTGCAGTTCCTTTCCGCGATCAATCCGCTGCGGGAAAAAGGGCTGCGCATCGCCGTCGATGACACACACACCGGCGCCGGCGCACTGGGCCGCATGATCCACCTGCGGCCCGACTTCCTCAAGGTGGGCCGCAACGTCATCGGCGACGTCGACAAGGACGGTCTCCAGCGGGCGCTGGCCGCCTGCCTGGTGGACTTCACCGACCAGATCGGCATCACCCTGGTGGCTGAGGGCATCGAAACGGTGGGTGAGCTCAAGGTCCTCACCGAACTGGGCATCAGCGCCGGCCAGGGGTACCTGCTGGGCCGGCCGTCGGTGCGCCCCAAGGACTGGGCAAGCTGGAACACGCGCCTGGACGTGGACGGCCTGGAGCGCCACCTGGCGGGCCCGGGCGAATCACGGGCTATCCCCCAGGGCAAAGAGTCTTCCTGAAAAATTGCCGCAGGCAGCAGGGGGCCGGCAGCTAGCCGGCCGCCCCGCTGCCCGCATCCACGCGCTATTCAGAGTGGCCCTGGTCCCTGCTCATCTGGCCCTCGGCCGGCGGCGTCTCTCCCGGCGGCACTCCCCCGCCGGGTTCCAAGCCGGTGACGTTGCCTTCCGCCGGATCCGGGTTTGGCGACCCGGCCGACTCACTGCTGCGCTGCTCCGCCAGGTGGGGCTGGGCGGCGCCAACCTCTTCCTTCCCCGGACGGTCGGGGTTCGCGGGGTCATTTTCCGGATGGTAAGTGCTCATTGCCTTTCCTTCCTCTCCGGCTGCGGTTCGTTTCCCCAGCACTGGACTAATTGTAAGCATGCTGATAATTCTGGAGGAGTAGGGCCGGTACGCCGCTGGGGCGCCGGCATGCAATGTCGGAAGGAGCAGTCACATGGGAATCGGCGACAGCATCGGCAAGGCAGCAGAAAACGCCATGGAGGACCTGGCCGGGACATCCAAGCCGACAGAGAAGACGGACGTGCCAGACCCCGCGGACCCCAATGACGACGTGGAAGTCCACTCGTCCCTGAGCGAAGGCTCAAACGCGATGGAGGCAGAGAAGCAGAAGGCACCCGGCCTCAAGACCGGGACTGCCCCGGCTCGCGTCTCCACCAGTCCGTTGGGCGGGGACGCCGATGAGACGGACAGTGATCAAGCCGACGACGGCGGCCTGGCCGGCGACGCGACAGCACCCACCGAAACAGGCCGCGGCTAGTCAGCCGGACCGGGCGGCCACTCGCCCCGTGCGGGCCCGTGCGGCCACTCGCCCCGCTCCATGAGCACGCCGCGGAGCAGGTCCGCCCGGTCCGTGACGATGCCGTCCACGCCCAGGTGGAGGAGCCGGTGCATTTCCGCTGCCTCGTTAATGGTCCAGACGTGCACCACCAGGCCAAGGTCATGCGCGCGCCGGACGAAGCCGGCGGTGACAACAGGTACCCGTCCGTAGCGGACGGGTACCTGCAGCGCATGCACATCCCGGAGTGTTCGGCGCATCAGCCGGCGGAATACCGGCCGCGGAAGCACAGGGCCCAGCAGGGTGAAGAGGGCATTCGAGGCCATTCCGGCGGAGGAGGCCACCGGCTGGCTGAGCAGCTTCAGTACCGCCCGCCGTCGGCGGTCCGAAAAACTCGCCACCAGCACCCGGTGGTGGACCTGGTGCCGCTCGATCGCGGCGGCGGTGCTGTGGACCGAGCCCCAGTCCTTGACGTCGAGGTTCAGTCGGGCATCGGGGAGCTGGGTAACCAGGTCGTCAAAGGTGGGGATGGGCTCGCGGCCGTTGATCCGGGCCTTGGCCACATCCGCGGCCGGCAGTTCCGCCACCCGGCCCCTGCCGTCGGTGACCCGGTCCAGGGTTTCATCATGGAAGAGCAGCAGCACGCCGTCCGCCGTGGTGTGCACATCCGTTTCGAGGTAGCGGAAGCCAAGTTCAACGCCGGCGCGGAACGCGGCCATGGAGTTTTCCAGGCCCTCAGCCGAGAACCCGCGGTGGGCCATGGCGATGGGAAGCTGCCGCCCGGCGTCGTCCGCGTGGTCGAAAAAGGGCAGGGTCACCCTGCGAGCGTACCCCGGATCCGGCGCGTCAGCCCCGGCAGCCAGTCTCCGCGCAGGGAAGGATGTCCACGCCGTCGCCGCAGTGCAGCAGGGTCCGGCCGCGGCCGGCGTCCAGGTGGACCCAGACGGCAGTGTGGTCCGCCGTAATGGTGTCCACCACGCCGCCCGCCTCAAAACCGGGTGCGAACAGGACCCGGACGCGGTCCCCCTGGCGCAGCTGTTTCCAGTGCGGTGCGGGCGTTGCTTTGCGCAGCGGCGCGTCGGCCGCGTGCTGCCTGACGTTCTTTGCCATCGTTCCCCCTATGAGCCGTGGGAGGGTGCCTGCTCTCCACGCTTCACGCTACGCAGGGAAGGTAAACGCCAGGTGAGCGCCAGCTGTGAGAATGGGGCGCCGGACCCGGGAAAGCGGAACTCAGGAAAACTGGACGCCCAGGGACGCGAGCCTGGCCTCAAGGACCTGGGCCACGCCGTCGTCGTCAAAATGCGGCGCCTGCTGCCCTGCCGCGCGGATGGCTTCCGGATGGCCGCTGGCCATGGCATAGCCGTGGCCGGCCCAGCGGAGCATCTCGATATCGTTGGGCATGTCACCGAAGGCCACCACGTCAGCGGCGTCAATGCCCAGCGCACCGGCGTATTCAGCAAGGGTGACGGCCTTGTTCACGCCCGGAAGGGACAGTTCCAGCATTGCGACGCCGGGTGAAGAGTGGGTGGTGGCGGCCAGGTGTTCGACGGCGGGCGCCACCTCGGCAAGGAAGTCGTCGGGAGTGCCGTCACGGACGATCGCGAGGAATTTGACCACGGAGTCATCCCCGGTGAGCGTTTCCCTGAGCGGCGCCGGGGTGAATTCGGCGAGCAGCTCGCTGGATTCGTTTTCGATAAAGCCCGGCTCCAGGTGGAATCCGGTGAGCGTTTCCGCAGCGAACAGGGCGGCCGGGCGGAGTGCCTTGATGATGCGGCGGGCTTCCAGGACGGTGTCGATGGCCAGGGTGCGGGCGGAGACCAGGCGGTCCGCCTCAAGGTCCCAGACCACTGCGCCGTTGGAGCAGATGACACGGCCGGTGTGACCCAGCTGTTCCTCGAGCGGGTGCAGCCACCGCGGCGGCCGGCCGGTCACGAACACCAACTCGACGCCGACATCACGGCAGGCGTGGAAGGCGCAGATGGTGCGGGGGCTGATTTTTCCGTCGTGCCCAAGGATCGTTCCGTCTATATCGCTTGCTACCAACCGCATCCTGCAAGTCTACGTGGGCTGGGCGCGCTGGTACCTCCCACGACGCTGGAAGGCGGCAGGCCGCCGTCGTCCTCCCAGTGAAGCACCCCAGCGTGTCCGGCGGACCTGCTTGCAGCAGGCAGCCGCCCTTGGAGACCCCTGAATGAAGGAGTACCCGTTGTCAGCCTCCGGCGCTACACTGAAACCATCGAACATATATTCGAATAAAGGTGTGTTTTGGGCGTTGTTGTCGGTCCCCGTGTGATAAATGCGGGCGCCTCGTTATTCTCCGTGCTGGTCTCACCCGTGGCGGTGGCGGCAGGCTTTCCGTCCCCGGCGCAGGACTACTTTGACGGCCGGATCGACCTGAACGCGCACCTCATCAAGGACATCACCAGCACCTTCGTGGTCCGGGTCACCGGGGACTCGATGGAGGGCGCCGGCATCAGTGACGGCGACGAACTGATCGTGAACCGGGCACTGGAACCAAAGGACGGAGCGGTGGTGATCGCAGTGCTGGACGGGGAATTGACGGTCAAGCGCCTCCGCATCACCCGCACCGGCGTGGTGCTGCAGGCGGAGAACCCAAAGTACCCGGACATCCACGTGCCCGCCCTGTCCGAGCTGACCATCTGGGGTGTTGCCACCAGGTGCCTGCACCATGTTTGAAGTGCACCATGCCTAAGCCTGCGTTCATGCCAAGGACGCCGCAGATCGCGCACGTGGACGTCAACTGCTTCTACGCCTCCGCCGAGCGCGCGTTCGATCCGTCGCTGGAGGGCCGGCCGCTGGTGGTGCTGTCCAACAATGACGGCTGCGCCGTGACCCGCTCCCCCGAGGCGAAAGCACTCGGCATCTCCACCGGAGAGCCCTGGTTCAAACTCGAGCCGCGGGCCAAAGAGTGGGGCCTGGTGGCGAAGTCCAGCAACTATGAGCTCTATGGGGACATCAGCTCCCGGGTGATGGAACTGCTGGGCCGGTACTCGGCGTGGCTGGAGGTGTATAGCATTGACGAAGCCTTCCTGGGCGTCAAAGGCGATCCGGAGCAGCTGCTGGCCCTGGGCCGCAGGATGAAGAATGCCGTGCGGCGGAACGTGGGGGTGCCGGTCTGCGTTGGCATCGCCCCCACCAAGACGTTGGCAAAACTCTGCAACAAGTGGGCCAAGAACAATTCCGCTTTTGGCGGGGTCTGCCTGTGGGACTCCGTGCCGGCCGACGTGCGGCAGGCACTGATGGGCCGGTTGCCGGTGGAGGAGATCTGGGGCATCGCCGGGCGGCTGACCAAGCGGCTCAATGTGCTGGGGATCTTCACTGTCCACGACCTCGTCAGTGCGGATCCGGTGATGATCAGGGACAAGTTCTCGGTGGTGCTGATGCGCACCGTCCTTGAACTGCGCGGCACCCCCTGCATCCCCATGGAGGAGGAGCGCATCGGCCGGGACCAGCTGATCTTCTCCCGCTCCTTCGCCACCCCGGTCACAACAGCAGCCGGCCTGCGCGAGGTGTTCAGCATTTACGGGCAGCAGGCCAGCGCCAGGCTTTCCAAGCACGGACTGCAGGCGAAGGTGCTGACGGCGTTCGCTGCCACCTCGCCATTCAGGAATTCGGAGCAGGCCCACCATTCAGTGTGTGTATCCCTGCCGATGCCCACGGCGGATCCCCTCCTGCTTACCAGGGCCGCGCACGCGCTGCTGCCCAGCATCCGGGACGGACTTAAGTACGCGAAGGCGGGCCTGATGCTCACCGACCTGCGGCCCACGGGAAACCAGCCACCCCTGGAGCTGTTCGAGAACCGGCATGAGGAGCGCGGCATCGGCCCCCTTCTGGAGGATGTGAGCCGGCGGTTCGGGCGGGGCTGCATCGGGCTGGGGCACGCCGGCATGAGGTCCGGCCTGGACTGGACCATGAAGCGTGACATGCGCTCGCCCCGGTACACCACGCACTGGGACGAACTCCCCCTGGTTAAGGCGGCCTGACGCACCGGGATTCCTGCCGCCGGCGCTGTGACCGGCGGCAGGAATCCTGTCTGCGTTGCGTTTAGACGCGTGACCTGCCACGGACGAAGTGGAAGATAAGCACCACCACGGCAACCACCAAGAGTATGTGGATGAGCCCGCCACCGATGTTTGCGAGCAGTCCGAGAAGCCAAAGAACGGCGATGATAATAGCGATCCAAAGCAGCATGAGTGTCTCCTTGTTTATTTTTCCAAAGCCCCCATGCCGCCTACGTACCCACCACCGCGCCCAAAAAATCAGTGCCGGCACCTGCGGATGGCATTCACAGCCGGTGCCGGGTGCGTACCCCCCTCCGGATCAAGACGTCCCACGACGATTTTTGACGTCCTGCTACGCCGCGTTGAGCGTTCGCGTCGCCGGGTGAACGCCCGCTACGCGGTTGATTGTGGGGCCGCTGGCCGCTCCGTAATCTCGTCTCAGCATCCGACCCAGCAAAGGAATTTCCATGGCAAACCCGCAGGACAAGAATCCGCAGAACCAGCAAGGCTCAACCCGCATCGTCGCCGGCCAGACAGTGAAGCCCAAGCGCCCGCTCGGTTTGAAGATCGGCATCGCCGCCGCACTCCTGGCCCTCGCAGGAGGGGGTGCCGCCGTCGCCTCAGCCGTGAACAGCGCCACCCCGGCGGCAGCCCCGGACGCTGCCCCGTCAGGCAACCCCGCCGCCGAGCTGAAGCTCGGCTACTTCGGCAATGTCACCCACGCACCCGCCCTGGTGGGGGTCAGCAAGGGCTTCATCGCCGATGAACTGGGCAGCACCAAGCTCAGCACCCAGGTGTTCAACGCCGGCCCCGCAGCCATCGAAGCCCTGAACGCCGGCGCCGTCGATGCGACCTACATCGGACCGAACCCGGCCATCAACTCGTTCGTCAAGAGCCAGGGCGAATCGGTGAACATCATCGCCGGCGCTGCAGCCGGTGGGGCCCAGCTGGTGGTTAAGCCGGAGATCAATTCGGCGGCGGACCTGAAGGGCAAGACGCTCGCGTCCCCGCAGCTTGGCGGCACGCAGGACGTGGCTCTCCGCGCCTGGCTTTCCTCCCAGGGCTACAAAACGAACGTGGACGGCAGCGGCGACGTCGCCATCAACCCCACGGAGAACGCCCAGACCCTGAAGTTGTTCCAGGACGGAAAGCTCGACGGCGCGTGGTTGCCTGAGCCATGGGCGTCACGGCTGGTACTGACCGCCGGGGCGAAGGTGCTGGTGGATGAAAAGGACCTCTGGGACGGCTCGCTGTCCGGCAAGCCGGGCGAGTTCCCCACCACTATCCTGATCGTGAACCAGAAGTTCGCGGCAGACCACCCGGACACCGTCAAGGCACTGCTGAAGGGGCACGTGAAGTCGGTCGAGTGGTTGAACAACGCGTCCGCGGGCGACAAGGCCACCGTCATCAACGCCGCGCTCAAGGAAGCGGCCGGCGCCGAGCTCAAGGCCGACGTCATTGACCGGTCCCTGAAGAACATCGTGTTCACCGTGGACCCGCTGGCAGGGACCTACCAGAAGCTCCTGGCCGACGGCGTGACTGCCGGCACCACAAAACAGGCCGACATCAACGGCATCTTCGACCTGCGGGCCCTCAACAGCGTCTCGGGCGGGAAGACCTCGGCGGCGGGACTCGGGAAGGAGTAGACCCTCTCGGCCCCATCGGTTGCTCCGTAAATCCCCTTTTGAGCCCTCAGAACGACATCTACGGAGCAATCGATTGTCCCTCGGGCCTCCTTTCGGCCCGGGGACGCGGTCCGGCATCCGGCCGGCTCCCTTTCTTGCCTAAATCCTGTGCATTTCCCGCGCCAAGGCTGGGAAGCAGGCCCCTAGGCTGAGGGGGTTGCCCATCGGCGGGCGGCAGGGCTTAAGGGGGATGCCGGTGACCGGTTTAGGGAAAGGCAGTAATTCGCAGCAGGACATCCCGGGCGCGTTGGCCCCACCACACGTCCGGCGTTCCCCCAGCGGACGCATCCCGCAATGGGCTATCGATGAGGCCTTTGGCAGGGCCGAGACTCCGTCGCCGTGGCGCAGCACCGAACGCCCTCGGCCTGGTCGGAAGAAGTTCCGGAACAAAGCCCGACAACAACGGCCCCGGTTCGCACGGTCCACCCGGATGCGGACCGCCCTTGGGATCGCCCTGGTTGTCTGCCTGTACTTCACACCGGCGCTCTTCGACCGCGTGGTCCTTCCTCTGGCGGCTCCCTACCTTCCCGGCGCGAAAGTCCCGCCACCGGGATACGAGGCCGCATCCGCTCCCCTGGGCACACCGCCGGCAAGCACGGGTTCCAATGCTTTTGTGCTGGAGGAGTCGCCGAAAGAGGGTCAGCGCCTGGTTGCCTACGATCCCTGCCGCCCGGTCCATTATGTTGTCCGGCCGGACAACGCGCTGCCGGGTGGAGACATCCTGGTCCGCGAAGCTATAGCGGCAGCTTCCCAGGCGACCGGACTGGAATTTGTCTATGACGGAACCACGGCAGAGGCTCCAACCGATAATCGGCAGGCATTCCAGCCTGACCGCTACGGGAAACGGTGGGCGCCCGTGCTGATCGCCTGGTCGACCCCTGAGGAAAGTCCCGCCCTTGCGGGAGACGTTGCCGGACTCGGCGGAAGCGGCTACGCACAGGCCACCGGGCAGCCGCTGCTGCCGTTGGTCCTCGCCGCCGGCCAGGTGCGCCTTGATGCCCCTGATCTTGCCGATATCGTTGCCAGCCGCCCGGACGGCCCAGCGGAAGTGCGGGCCATCATCATGCACGAGCTCGGACACGTTTTGGGTCTCAACCACGTCAATGATCCGTCTCAACTGATGAATGCCGAGAACGCGGGCGTTACAGACTTTGCGGCAGGTGACCGGGCCGGGCTTGCCCTGCTGGGTAGTGGGCCCTGCGTCCCGCAGCTCTAACCGGCGAATAACCAGCCGCACCAGTGGTGCTGCAGCCGGCTTTCGAACACCAATCGGAATGCGGCAAGGAGCAGTCCAGTCTCACCCCCATCGGTTGCTCCGTAAATGTCCTTTTGAGCCGTCAGAACGGCATCTGCGGAGCAATCGTTTCAGCCTTAGGAGCCCATTTCAGCCCCGTGCAACTCGGCCCGCGTGGGCGGATTGGCGCCGGGGCGGGACACCGTGACGGCAGCGGCCTTGGCAGCATGCCCCAGCAGTTCCGCCAGGCCCTCAACAGGGAGGTCCCGCAGCTCCTGGCGGTTCTGCGCGCCGTCCAGCTCCCGGTCCACCAGACCTGACAACAATGCCGCCATGAACGAATCCCCGGCCCCCACGGTGTCCGCCACAACAACCTTTGGCGCGGGAACCGATGCTTCACCGGCCCGGCACACACCCCACGGACCCTCGGCGCCGCGGGTCACCACCACCAGCGCGGGTCCCTCTTCTCCACCCAACGCCAGCCACTTGCGGGCCGAATCCAGCACGTCCTGCCCCGGGTACAGCCAGGCCAGGTCCTCGTCGGATGCCTTGACCACGTCGGCGAGCGCCACGAACTTTTCAGCCTGCCGCCGCGCGAAGTCCACATCCGTGATGATGCTGGGCCTGCAGTTGGGATCGAAGCTGATGGTGGCGGAAGGGTGGGCATATTCGACGGCGGCCAGCACCTCGGTGGCGCCCGGCGCCAGCATCGTCGCGATGGAGCCGGTGTGCAGCAGCGTGGTGCCCTGCAGCATGAAGCCGAGCCGGTCTGCGATGCCCGGCAGCTCCCAGGTGAGGTCGAACGTGTAGGTGGCGGCGCCGTCGTCGTCAATCAGCGCCGTGGCCACGCTTGTGGGCAACCCGTCCGGAGGCAGCGGCAGCATCACCGAACTGGCGCGCAGGTGGGCGGCCACCGAATCACCGTAGGCGTCCCGGCCGTAACGGCCGATGAACTGCACCGGATGGTCCAGCCGGGCCAAGCCCACCGCGACGTTCAGGGGGCTGCCGCCCACGTGGGCCTCAATTCCGGAGGCGCGCTGGACAACGTCAACAAGGCCTTCGCCGATCACTGTGAGCATGGTCATACTCTGCCAGAAAGAGGCCGGCCCAGCAGTTCGTGTCAGCCCAGCAGCCTGCTCGCCAGTTCCCGGCACGTCGCATAGGCTTCCGCGGTGACATCGATCAGCGCGAAATGGTCGCCCGGGACCATGATCAGCTCCGCGGGCACGGAACCCGTGCGGCTGGCGTCGACATACGTGGTGGACATGCTGAGCGGCACGTCGGCGTCCTCCGTCGTGTGGACCGCATAGACGGGAAGGTCCAGCGGCAGCGCGGCCATGGGGTCGGCGTACCGGTGGCGCCCGGGAAAGTCCGACGACGGGCCGCCCAGCAGGTTGCCCACCGCGCCGTTGCTGAGGTGGAGGCGCTCGGCATCGGCCAGGTTAAGGACGCCGGACTGGCTTATTACCCCGGTGACGCGAACGGCGTCGTGCCTCTTCGCCACCTCGCCGCCCTCCGCCGGGCCAGGGCCAGGCCCAGGCAGCCGGTCCCTGCCCGCGGCCCACACCGCCAAATGCCCGCCGGCCGAATGCCCCAGGGCCACCACCTTGCCCAGGTCCAGCGAGTGCGGTTCGGCCAGCTCCGCCAGCTTGTCGATGCCGGCCAGAATGTCCTCGAAGGTGCCCGGCCAGCCCCCGCCGTTGCCGGCGCGCCGGTACTCGAGGTTCCAGGCGGCCATGCCGTGCTCCGCCAGGTCCTTCGCCAGTGGCTCACCCAGTTCGGCGCCGTACGTGGAGCGCCAGTATCCGCCGTGGATCACCACCACCACGCCCCGGTGGGTTCCGCCAGCCGGAAGATCGGGCAGGAAAAGTTCGCCCCACTGGCTGGGGTCGTCACCGTACTCATAGCGGTAGCGCTGCGTCACACTGGCCCACTTTATCCGCCCCGGTCGCCGGAAGCGCCCCGCGTTTCCGCGGCGAGGACCTCCAAAACTGGGCCAGTGTGGGCGTGATGCCGCCGTAACCGCCGTTTAGCCGCGCACGTTTGTGGGCACGGTTCCTGGCATGGATGAACAGATTGTGACCACCCAGGGGTCGACTGTTGAGGAATGGACGCGCGCGCTGGCGGAGTCCACGGGTTCCCCTGGCGGAGGTGCGGGGACCGGACTGATGCTGTCGGTGGCGGCATCGCTGACGTCGATGGTCGCCGGCTACAGCGGGGACGACGGCGGGGAGCCGGCAGGGATACGGACGCGGGCACGGGCGCTGCGCCAGGAAGCCCTGCGCTTGGCGGATGACGATGCGTCCGCGTCCAAAGCATTCGGCGCCGCCTTCCGGCTGGAGCCGGGTCCGGAGCGGGACGAGGCAATCCGGCAAGCCTCAGTGGATGCAGCCGCATCCTCTGCCGTCCTTGGCGAGCGGGCCATCGAGGCCATTGACGACCTCGCCTGGCTGGCAACCCACGGCAACCGGTCACTGGTGGCAGACGTCGTCGTCGCTTTCGGGGCCCTCCGTGCGGCCGTGGCGGGTGCCCGCACCAACGTCAGCTTTGACCTCGGGTCCCTCCGCTCCGCAGGGAGCACCCTGGACCAGGTCCGGGAGCAGCATCCGGACCTCTGGGCCGCCGTCGAGAAACTCAACGAAGCCATGGACCGCATTGACACCCTGGCCGCGGACATCGACCACCGCGCCGCCCCGACGGACTCGGCCTGAGGATCGCAAACACTTGACTGCATCACGTTAATTGCGTTGTTCCGTCGTTGGACTCTGCTGCTGGCCTGTGCTTATGGTGGGCAGCATTGTTTGCAGGTGACCCTGGGGGAGGCGTACAACGTGAAGTCAGAACTTGGTGCCTGGGCGTTTCTCCGCCCCCTTCTGCTCGCCGTGGCGGTAGCTGCATCATGGATCGCCCTGTCCGCCGGAGCCGCCTCCGCCGATTCCTCCACCTCCAGCGACCCACTCCTTTATGCCGCCCCATCTACGTTGGGCTCAGTCACCGCCACGGTCGCCCATCAGGCTAAGGACGTCCTGGCACCAGTGGAAACAGGACCGGTTGACGGGGTGGCAGCACCCGCCTCGACCATCCCGGCACGTGTTGCCATGCCGACCCTCCGCCCGGTGGTGGAGGACGTCACCGCCTTGGCCGACGACGTTGCGCGGGCTGTTCCGGTGGTGAACACCGTTGTGCCGGCAGGAACCGTGACGGCAGCGGTGGATCCGGCCGTTGGCAGTGTGGACGGCGTCATCGGCGGGGCGGTGGGAACCATGGTTCCCGTGGCCGGCGCGGTCCTCGAGCCACTTGACCCTGTCCTTGAACCGGTCATCGACGCCGTGCCTTTGCCAGCGCCCCTACCCGTTGCACCCGGGCCCTCGACAGGGGCGCCCGCCATTCCGGCAGTTGCTGACGTGCCGCAGGCGGGTGACGGCGCACCTCCCCGGGCGGCCGAACCGGAGGCGGAGACCGCCAGCGCTGCGCCGGCTTCCGCCCGGGCCCTCCATGCGACATCGCACGGCAACGGCCTCGCGTGCGACCCGCGGATGGGGCCTGCAGTCGGAACGCCGCTACCGCCAGGGGCGGGACCGCAGGACGCACCACTCCGTGGGCCGTCGAATGCGATAACCGGCATGCCGGGTGTTGCCACGGGCGGAAGCAGCCCATCCGGCGGCAATGGGTCCACAATGCCCGCATGGCTCGACGCCCATAACTTCCACGTCCCTGCGGCCGGCACGGTTTCCGTCGAGGGCGGCCGGCCCACTGCCCCCGCACCGGTGTCCTTCGGCCCCGGATCATCTCCTGACTAGTTGAGGCCCCTCCGCGCCCCGGCGCGGAATGAGCCAATCGTGGGCCAAGCAGTAGGCCCGATCCAACTTTCAGGAGAACTTCATGATGCACCGTAATATCCGTGGCTGCCTGCTCGCCGTGATCGCGGGCGGCCTTCTGGTCGCTACCGGTAGCGCCGCCAACGCTGCCGGCACCGCCACCCCCACAACCCTGGCCAACACAGGCATCGACACCGGCCTGCTGGTGGTGGGCCTGCTGCTTCTGGCCTTCGGAGGGCTGCTGGCGCTGATCCTTGGCAGGAAGCGCAGCTGATCCTGTACCGCGTGAGGCATGGACTGGACAGCAGGGGCTCCGGGTAGCGTAGGGAAACACCCCGAGCGAAAGAAGGGCCCGAATGGCACGCGTCTTCATCACCGGTTCCACCGACGGACTGGGCCTGGCAACAGCGGACACGCTGCTCGGGGACGGCCACGAAGTGATCGTCCACGCGCGGTCCTCCCAGCGGGTCCCCGCCCTACAGCATCTGCTGGACCGCGGGGCGCAGTGCGTCACCGGGGATCTCGCCGTATTGGACGAGGTCCGGCAGATCGCGGTCCAGGCCACCGGGATGGGCAGCATCGACGCGGTAATCCACAACGCCGGAATCCTGAACGGTCCGGCCCTGCTGCCCGTGAACGTCGTCGCCCCGTACCTGCTCACGGCCCTCATCCCCGGTCCGCGCCGGCTCATCTACCTGAGCAGCGGCATGCACCGCGGCGGCGACACCGGCCTAAGCGGCCTGGACTGGGCCGGGCGTACGACGACGGCCTCCTACTCCACCACCAAGCTGCACGTCACTGCGCTGTCGGCAGCGGTGGCCAGGCTGGTGCCGGGCGTCGCCAGCAATGCCGTGGACCCCGGCTGGGTGCCCACCCGCATGGGCGGGCGGTCGGCTCCGGACAGCCTGGAACTGGGCCACCGCACCCAGGAGTGGCTTGCCACGAGCGACGACCCTGCCGCCCTGGCCAGCGGAGGTTACTGGTACCACCAGCACCGGCAAACTCCGCACCCGGCCGCCACCGATCCCCAGTTCCAGGACGCCCTGCTCACCCAGCTGGCGGAGCACACCGGCGTCACGCTGGAGAAACTCGGCTAACCTCCATCGACTGCTCCGTACTTGTCGTTTTCGCGCGTGGGAACGACAAGTACGGAGCAATCGATGGGATTTATTGAGCCCGGAGGCGGCGTTCGACGTCGGCCGTGTCCGGGTACGCCGCCTGCGTGCCTTTGCGGGTGGTGGCCAGGGCCGCGGCGACCGAGGCGAACGCGGCGGCATCCGCGAGGGCATCGCCCGCCGCCAGCCGCACTGCAACCGCGCCGGTGAACGCATCGCCGGCTCCCGTGGTGTCCACAGCCGCCACCGTGGTGGGCTGGATGCGGGTCACGCGGGAGCCGGCCGAAGCCAGGGAGTCCAGCACCACGGACCCGTTCGAACCGAGCGTCACCAGTACCTGCTGGATTCCGTGCGCGGCGAACTGTTCCCGCACGGCATCCCACTCACCGGCGGCCGCATCAGCACCGGGAACCCGGGAATCCAGGAACAGCGCGGCCTCGTGGGCGTTGACCAGGAGGACGTCCGCCAGCCCGGCCAGGGCTGACGGGATCTCCGCATACGGCGAGAGGTTCAGCAAAACTGTGGCGCCGGCGTCGTGCCCTGCCTGGGCGGCCGCCAGCACCGTCTCCGTGCTGACCTCAAGGCAGAGGCTCACCACGGCGGCGCCCTCCAGGACGTCCGCGGCCGCGGCGACGTCGGCCGGGGACAGGGTGCCGTTGGCGCCGGCGGAGATGATGATGTTGTTCTCGCCGCTGGCATCCACCGCAATCACGGCGACACCCGTGGGCTCGCTGGACGTGCGCACGTGGCTGACGTCCACACCCGCACCCGCCACGGAGGCCTCGAGCATGTTGCCGTTGGCGTCCTCCCCCACGGCACCCACCAGGCTGACCTGCCCGCCCAGCCGGGCGGCGGCCACGGCCTGGTTGGCGCTCTTGCCGCCGGGATTCACGGCGAACCCGTTGCCCTGGACGGTTTCGCCGGGCTGCGGGAGGCGTTCGCAGTAGATGGTGAGGTCGGCATTGAGGGAGCCGACGACGACGATCCGGCCAGGGTGCCCGGCCGCGGCACTCACGCGGCCACCTCGGCCTCAACCGGCTTGGGGATCAGGAGCGAGGCGCCGAACGCGGCGACGGTCAGGGCCAGGCCGACCACCACGACGGTCAGGTAGGAGGCCTTCGCGTCGCCAAGGGACGCCGTCGCCACCAGGACGGCGGGCAGGATCAGGAAGCTCAGGCCCGCGCCCAGGTTGAAGGCACCGGCGTTCATGCCGGGCAGGAAACCGGGGTTGCCGGCGGGCGAGAGGACAACGCCGAGTCCGTTGAGCATGATGTTGACCGTACCGGCGTACATGATGCCCAGCAAGACCGTTCCGGCGATCATCATCGGCAGGCTGTGCAGGCCCAGGAACGCGATGACGGCGAGCGCCGCGATGCTGCCCAAAAGACCAACCCGGAGCACCTTGGTGTACCCCAGGACCGGCGCGAGCCTTCCACTGATCGGGCCCACCAGCCAGCCCAGCAGCGCGTACGGGGTGAGGATGATCAGCGACATCTCGGTGGGGCCGATGCCGAAGCCGGGGTCGGCAGCCTGGACGTAGGCGGGGACGATCCCGTTGATGACGGCGAAGATGCCGGTCATGGTCAGGGTGGTGGTGAGCAGCGGCGCCCAGGTGGAGCGCTGGCGCAGGTGCACGGTTTCCACCATGGGCTGGGCAGCCCGCTGCTCGGTGCGCCAGAAGGCAAGGAACGCGACGGCGGACACCAGCACCAGGGCCAGGCTCAGCATCAGGGTTGCCGGGGAGAATCCGGCCACCAGCTTGGAGCCTTCGTTCAGCGCGGTGAGCAGCGCGCCGACGGCCACCACGATGAAGAACACGCCCAGCCAGTCCATCCGGGTACCGGCGGCGGGCTTGCTCTCCGCGGCCAGGACCATGACGAGGGCGGTGGCGGCGACGGCCAGCACCACCATCAGCCAGAAGATGCTGCGGAAGCCGAAGTGCTCGGCAAAGTAACCGCCCACGAAGGAATCGACGCCGGCCACGCCGCCGTTGACGGCCGTGATGAGGCCCATGAGCGTGCCGTACTTGCGGGGGTTGCTGACGGCGGAGCGCAGCATGATGAGGCACAGCGGGACGGTGGGTCCGCTGACGCCCTGGATGATGCGGCCCACGAAGAGCCAGGTGACGTCCGGGGCGAGGGCTGCGATGACGGAGCCCACGGCCATGAGCACCATCATCCCCACGAGTACCTTCTTGCGTCCCACGATGTCGCTCAGGCGCGGCAGGAACAGGGAGAACAGGGCGGCGGCGGTGAAGAACCAGGTCTGGGACAAGCCGATGACGGCCTGGTCAGTCTTGAGTTCCTCGCCCATGGTCACCAGGGCGGGGCTGAGCATGGAGGCGTTGAGCTGGAATGCCACGCAGGCGGCCAGCAGCGCGGTCATCAGGGCGGCAACGTTGCCGCGGGCGGTTTTGGTCTCAGTCATGGTGGCGGTCATTTACTTGACCCCTCCGGCGGCGAGATGGGCACTTTCCGGGCGTACGACGCCGGCCGCGCTGACTTTGGTGGGCACCGCGCCTTGGCGGGGCCCGCCGTCGTCCGCGGTGCCGTTGGTGCCGGGCTCGCCGATACGGATCAGCGCGTCGGTGACCAGGTCCCAGAAGCGGGCGTGGTCCAGGTCCACGGCCACGCTGGTGTGGCAGTCGGCCGGGGCCGGCGCGCGGAAGTCCGCCACGGTCATGCCAAGGGTGAGCGTGCCCTGCAGTTCGATGTTCACCGGCACCTTGCGGGTGCTGACGATGCTGGGATCGATCACGTAGGCAACCGCACAGGGATCGTGGACGGGCGGGTAGTCGAAGCCCTGCGCGTCCTTGTAGGTGTGGGCGAAGAAATCCATCAGCTCGGTAACGAACCTGGCCGGCCCGGTGCCGATGGCCGCGATCTTCTCCACCACGTCCGGGGTGGCCAGCGCCTGGTGGGTGAGGTCCAGGCCCACCATCACCACGGGCCACTTCTCGTTGAAGACGATGTGCGCGGCCTCGGGGTCGATGATGATGTTGAACTCGGCCACGGCGCTCCAGTTGCCCACGTGGTAGCCGCCGCCCATGAGGACAACTTCCTTGACTCGTTCCACGATGCGCGGTTCCTTGCGGGCGGCCAGGGCGATGTTGGTCAGGCCGGCGGTGGGCACCAGGGTGACGGTGCCGGGCTCGTGCGCCATGACGGTGTCGATGATGAGGTCCACGGCGTGGCGCGGGTCCAGTTCGATGGTGGACTCGGGCAGGGCCGGGCCGTCCATGCCGGACTCGCCGTGGATGTCCGGCGCGGTTTCGATGCTCCGGACCAGGGGCCGCGGGCAGCCGGCGGCGAAGGGGACGCCGGTGATGCCGGCGATGGTGCCCACGGCCAGGGCGTTGCGGGTGACTTTTTCGAGGGTCTGGTTGCCCACCACCGTGGTGACGGCCAGCAGCTCGATGCTGGGGTTGCCGTGGGCCAGCAGCAGGGCCACGGCGTCATCGTGGCCGGGGTCGCAGTCCAGGATGATTTTCCTGGGTTCGGTCTGGCTTGGGCGGGTCCGGGGATTTGGTTCCACGATGGTTCTCCACGTCATTGGGGCCTGCCTCGCGGGCAGGGGTTTCAGTATTCCGGAAGTGATCATGGCAGGCTTTTGGCGCTTGCGTCAAACGCTTAACGTGATCCCGATATCGTTGCACGTCAAACGCTTGATGTCTTGGCTGGTGCGGGGGTCCAGGACCTCCAGCCAACCGAAGGTTCGGGGAGCGGGGCTGGGGTACTCCGGCGCCTACTACGATCAAAGTATGGATTCCGGGGAACAGGTGCAGCAGCAACGCCCGCGGCCGCGGCGGGTGACGGCGGCGATGGTCGCCGCCCGGGCCGGGGTCTCGGTGGCCACGGTATCGCTGGTGGCCAACGGCAAGACTGCCGGCCGCGTCGCCGAGGACAACATTTCCCGCGTGCGGGAGGCCATCGCCGAGCTGGGCTACGTGGTGGACGGGATCGGCAGCTCGCTGGCCAAGGGCGTCAGCTCGATCGTCATCCTGGTGGCGCCGGACATCTCCAACCCGTTCTTCGCCAAGGTGATCGCCGGCGTGCGGGAATCGCTGGGCCCGCAGTACCAACTGCTGCTGTCCGTCACCGAGGCCGGTGAGTTTCCGGCGGCCGCGGACGTCCGGCGGCTGATGTCCCTGCGGCCGGCGGGGCTGCTGGTGGACGCACCCAACGCCGGGTTCCTCGAAGACCTCGCGTCGCCGTCGCCCCTTGTCCTGCTTGATGCGCCGGGGCTGGAGTCCTACGCGCCGTCCGTGAACCTGGACGTGGCCAGCGGGGCACGCCAGCTGGCGGCGCACCTGGCTGAGTCCGGGCACAAGGAAGCGGCCTATGTGGACAGCGTGACCGGCACCGAGACGTTCGCGGTCCGGCGCGCGGCGTTCCTGGCGGAGGCGGCCGCCCGCGGCATCACCGTGAGTCCCGGCCGCATCATCAGCACCACCATCGACGTGGGGACGGCGGCGGCTGCGTTCGCCGCAGCCTGGCCGGAGTGGCAGCGTGCGGGGGTGACCACCGTCGCCTGCGCCACCGACACGCACGGCTACGGCGTGCTGCAGGAAGCGCGCGTGGCAGGGGTTCGGATTCCGGAGGAACTGGCCGTGGCCGGGTTCGACGACCTGCCCTATTCAGCCACCAGCAATCCGGGCCTGACCAGCGTGCACCTGCCCGCCACTGCCCTGGGCCAGAAGGCCGGGGAGCAGCTGCGCCGGCTCATGGAGGGCAAGTCGCTGGAGCCCGGCGGCGTCACATTGGAGACGTCGCTGATGGTGCGCGGCTCCACGTCCGCCGCCTCAACGTAGGGGCACCAAAGCGGCTGGCTGTCAGACCCCGGCCGTAAGCTGGGATCATGCCGAGTAACTGGGAAAGTCTGGACGCACCGCTGCGTGAGTCGGTGCAGCACAACGTGGAGATCTATGAGCGCGTCCGGCCTGCCCTGAAGCTGGTTACCCGGGATGTCCTGCTGGTCCTGCGGGACATGCTGAAGGACAGCGAGGTCACGCCGCTGTTCGTTACCGGCCGCACCAAGACGGTGGAATCCTTCAGGGAGAAGATCTCGCGCACCGAGGAACCGCTTGAGCCGGGCGGCCGGAGGCTCCTGAAGTTCCCGGACCCGTTCCGCACGCTCAATGACATGGTGGGCATCAGGGTGATCACCAAGCTGCCGGCCGAGAATGCCGCGGTGGCCAACATCATCAAGCGCCAGCGGCAGCTTTTCGACTGCCGCGGCGACCGCGAAAAGGACATCGGCTCCATCGAGTCCGGCACCTACGGGTATTCGAGCCGGCACCTGATCCTGCGCACCATCCAGAATGAGGCCGTCAAGGAGTACCAGCAGGTCTTCAACCCCGATTTGCAGCCCAACGGCAGCTACTTCTTCGAGTGCCAGATCCGCACCATCTTCGCCCACGCGTGGAGCGAGATCGAGCACGACATCCGGTTCAAAGCCGAGGACCCGCGCGCGTGGACGCCCCATTTCGACCGGCAGTTCACCGCCACCGCGGCCATGCTGGAAACGGTAGAGACAGCCTTCGCTGACCTGCACGAACGGTATGAGGAGGTCCGCAGTTTTTGGGACATGGACGGCGAGGGCGCTGCGCCGCTTACGCCCAACCGGATCCGGGACGTCTGGCGCACCCTGCTCCCGCACGTGGACCGCAAGGTGGACGATGACTGGGGCTGGGCCGCCGAGCTCCTCGCCGCGCACGGGCTTAACCAGACCATGCAGCTTGCCGGGCTCCTCAGCGCCAACCGGATTACTGAGGTTCGCAAGGCCCTGGACCACCGCTACTCCCCCGGCCCGGACCGGCTCCTGGACGATCTCCTCCTATGGCAGTACGGCACCAAACACATCGACCTCACCGCAGAAGCGGCCGACGCCGTCCCGCACCCGCGGCGCGACAGCCTCCTGCGGCGGCTGCGGCAGATTGAGCGGTACCGGATGACGACGAAGTAGGGGCCCTTGCCGTTGGAAGCTGCACGACTGGTTCTGTCCGGTTTCGGTGCTGTTGGGCAGGCCTTTGCTGCCGCGGTTCTGAAACCGGATTCCGGACTCAGGGTCGCTGCCATCCGGGGGCACGCGACTGAGGTCTTTCTTGCGCCCGGCTCCAGCGTGCCGGAACGCTCGTCGTGGGGGCCGATACGGCCCATTGCGGAGACGCTGGCCCGCGCTGGTGCTGCGGTTCTGGTCCAGGCACTCCCGTCTTCAGTTGAGGCACACGCCCGCGCCTTGGAGGAAGCGACTGCCGCGCTCAGGAGCGGCATTGATGTTGTCATGGCGACGAAGAGCCACATACTCAGCAACTGGCGTGACCTTGGGCGTGCCGCTGCGGAAGGCAAGAGCCGGATCCGGATTTCGGGGGCCACCGGGGCTGCGCTGCCCGCGGCGGACCTCGCCCGGGTGGCACTGAAAGGCATGGGCTGCATCGCGGTGCGGGCCTGCCCGAACGGGACGTCGACGTTCGTTTTGGATCAGCTGTCCGCCGGGATTGGGCTGGAAGCGGCGGTCCTGGAAGCCCAGCGGCGGGGCATCGCAGAAGCCGACCCTTCCGCGGATCTCTCCGGGAAGGACGCGGCCACGAAGGTCCGGCTGATTGCGGGACTCCTGTGGGACTGGGACGTCTCCCGGATTTCAGTGGAAACGGAACCGGTTGGGTCCTCCTCGCCTGCCAGGGCCTTGGCTGCCGCCCAGCAGGGGTTGCGCCTCCGCGCCGTGGCGAGGGCGTCCCTGGCCCGACCCTTGGCGGTCACTGTGCGTTTGGAGGCAGTGGCGCCGCCTGACCCGCTCTTCCACATCGCCGGCCCGGAGAAGGGGATGGTCTTTAGCTGCCCCGAAGCCGGGGACATCACGGTGCAGGGCGGCCGTTCCAGCCCTGCAGGGGCCGCCCTGGCGATGCTCAAGGACGTACTTAACCTGGCTGGGCCAAATACCACCGGATTCCGGTAGACATACCCTTGAAGATCAGGCACCAAATGGCGCAGCAAGTATCGATCAGCAGGCAATGAGGAAAACGGTGAAACAGTCCTACATCTCCGACGACGCCGCGGCGACCCCAAGCAGTTTAGATCCGGGCATTGACCCCGGGATTCCTGCGATCGATCAATTACTACTTGAGAGCCGCAGCGGGCTCGACCGTGTTCACGCTTCGGATCTTGAGACGGAGATGGCAGCGGGCGCGCTTGTTGTTGACACACGGCCGGCCGATCAACGGGACCGCGACGGTGATCTTCCGGGAGCGGTCGTCATTGACCGAAATGTTCTCGAGTGGCGGCTCGATCCTTCCAGCCCCCACCGGCTCCCCATCGCTGACGACCATGCCCGGCGGATCGTGGTGGTCTGCAACGAGGGCTACAGCTCCAGCCTCGCTGCACATACCCTGCAGCGGCTCGGACTGACCCGCGCGACCGACCTTGTCGGCGGCTTCCAAGCCTGGGCAGCACAGCGAGCCATCGGCCGGACTTAAGGCAGCGGAATGGAATAGGACCCCTCCGGTCCTAAAAGCCGCCCGACTAGGTGCTCCCTGATGTCGAATATTTTCCGTTCACCGGATTCGGTGCGGATCCAGGCAACGCCGATCTCAGAAGCGACCTGCTCAACTGTCCCGCGCCATTGTGAGACGCTTCGCTTATTGAATACTTCAATTGCCTCGCCTGGGGTTAGCAACTCCAGGAAGTCAATTTCCGTCTGCGTCAGTCCGTGTTGCATGCTCCGCCCTTTCCCTTATGTGCGATGACGATGGGCTCACAGAAGCGGGCCCTTTTGACAAGTCTCGACAAGGTCCGGGGAGGCCGCGGCGTTGATGAGGTCCTCGTCAATCTCATTACCCTTGGCCTCCGGTCCTATTCCGAGCATCCCGTTCTCCTTGTGCAAAGTGATGTCCTGGCCCCGGTCGGGCCAGGTCGTCACGGCATTACTGGTCCTTTCCAGCGGTGACGTTTTCAAGCACGACGGCCAGGCCCTGGCCCACGCCGATGCAGATCGCGGCGACGCCCCAGCGCTGGCCGGAGGCCTGCAGGGACCGGGCAAGGGTGCCCAGGATCCGGGTCCCGGAAGCACCCAGCGGGTGGCCCATCGCGATGGCGCCGCCGTGCCGGTTCACGATTGAGGGGTCGATGCCCCAGGCGTTGATGCAGGCCAGGGACTGCGCGGCGAAGGCTTCGTTAAGTTCGACGGCGCCCACCTGGTCCCAGCCGATGCCCGCCTTCGCGAGGGCTTTGTTCGCCGCCTCCACGGGGGCGTAGCCGAAGTACTGGGGATCGTTGGCGTGCGCGCCACGTCCGGCGATCCGGGCCAGCGGATCCAGCCCGAGCAGCCCCGCTGCGGCCTCGGACCCGATCCAGGCCGCGGAGGCGCCGTCGGACAATGGTGACGCGTTCCCCGCGGTGACCGTGCCGTTCTCGGTCCGGAACACGGTCTTGAGGCCGGCGAGCTTCTCCGCCGACGAACCCGCCCGGATGCCCTCGTCGCGGACCAGGTCCGTACCAGGGACCGGGGCCACCAGGTTGTCGTAGAAGCCCTCGTCCCAGGCCGCCGCGGACAGGTTGTGCGAGGCGGCGGCGAATTCATCCTGCGCCTCCCGGGTCACGCCGTACTTCTCGCGGAGCCGCTCGGTGGCCTCGCCCAGGGAGATGGTCCACTCCTTGGGCATCGCCTTGTTCACCAGCCGCCAGCCCAGCGTGGTGGACGCCAGGGTCATGTCCCCGGCCGGGTACGGCTTCTCCGTCTTGGGCAGCACCCACGGTGCGCGGGACATCGACTCGGCGCCACCCACCAGCATCAGATCGGCGTCGCCGGCGTTGATCTGCCGCGAGGCGATGATCGCCGCATCCAGCGAAGACCCGCACAGCCGGTTCACCGTGGTCCCCGGGAGGGACACCGGCAGACCCGCCAGCAGCGTGCCCATCCGGGCGATGTTGCGGTTCTCCTCACCAGCACCGTTCGCGTTGCCGAACACCACCTCATCAATCCGCTCAACATCAAGACCGGGGGCCCGCTTCACGGACTCCTTGATCACATGCGCGGCAAGGTCATCCGGACGCACGGCAGCCAGTCCGGAGCCGAACTTGCCGAACGGGGTGCGCACGGCGTCGTACACAAAAGCCTGGTTCAAGGGGTTCTCCTGAGTTGTTTAAGGGGATAGGTGGCCGGGTCCACAAGCGGAAGCGTGCGTAAACAGGAAATGCGGCAAATACGAGCGGGTTTTCCTGCCCCAAGAATGTTCGTCACGCGTACAAGCGTCCTTCTGACGGACAACGGTAGAAGGGTGCGGGGTCCCTGTCAATGATTGCCAGTCTCCGTCGGTCAGGCCGCGACTGATTGACAGGGGGGTGTGATCATGGCAACATTTGTACGCCAGACAAACTTTCGTACGCCAGTCGTACAAGATTCATAATGGAGTGGATCCTATGCAAGCAATATTTAGGTCAGCGTTCGGGCCGCGACTTTACATAACGGTGGCTGTGGCCATCGTTCTGGGCGCACTCGTCGGGTTCTTGTTCCCGGCCTTCGGCGCTGGTCTTGCCCCGATTGGCACGGGATTTATCCAGCTGATTCAAATGCTGATCGCTCCCGTCATTTTCTGCACGATCGTGACCGGCGTGGCAGGTGCCGGAAAGCTGACGTCGGTGGGCCGTATCGGGGTTAAGGCGTTGGCCTACTTCGAGATCATGACGACTGTGGCACTCGCGCTGGGTCTCGTGGTCATGAATGTGCTGAAGCCCGGAGCCGGGATTCACGCGAAGGCTGACGAGCTAAAGCTCAGTGACGCGGCCCAGGGCTACGTCAGCACTGGCCAGCATCAAAACTGGTACGACTTCATCGTCAACATCATCCCGCACAGCTTTGTCGGAGCCTTTACTGAGGGCAACGTCCTGCAGGTTCTATTGTTGGCGGTGCTCTTCTCCGTAGCCGTCAAGATGCTTGGGCCTAAGGGCGAGGGAATCGTCGCCGGCATCACCACCTTGAATGCGGCGATCTTCGGCATCATCAAGCTGATCATGTACCTTGCTCCGCTCGGCGCCTTTGGGGCAATGGCCTACACCACCGGGAAGTTCGGCATGGCCACCTTGCTCAGCCTCGGCTCTGTGGTTCTCCTGTTCTGGGCCACCGGCATTGCCTTCGCTTTGCTCGCTTTCGGGATCGTTGCCCGGATCTGCGGTCTGCGCATACTCGCGGTTTACCGCTACTTCAAGGACGAAATCTTCATCACGCTGGGCACGTCCAATTACGAGGCAGTCATGCCGCAGCTGATGAGAAAGCTTGAAGCTGTAGGCTGCCCCAAGCCCATCGTTGGCCTTGTTGTTCCTTCCGGCTACGCCTTCAACGGCGATGGGGTTTGCCTGTACCTTGGCTTCGCTTCCCTCTACATCGCGCAGGCATTCGACATCGAACTGTCGATCTGGCAGCAGATTGGGCTGCTGGCGGTCTTCATGCTGACCTCCAAGGGCAGCGCAGGCGTGGCAGGAGCCGGCTTCGTTATCCTTGCAGCCACCCTCTCCTCCACGGGCACCGTCCCCGTAGTGGGCATCATGTTGCTTCTGGGCGTGGATCGGTTCATGTCCACCATGCGTGGCCTGGTGAGCCTCGCCGGCCAGATGATGGGAAGCCTCGTCGTCAGCGCATGGGAAAAGGAACTCGACGCGCCACGCGCCCTGCGAATCATGCGTGGCCACGAATCACCGATCATCGAACCTCTGCTCCCCGTACCGGCGCACCCAGCCTCGGCTGATCGCCCAGACAATGCCTTGAGCGAAACCTCAAGCCGGCAGAATCCAGCACCCACCGTCCACCGCTGAACCCCCACAAGCAAGATTAAGAGAGACAACATGCCACGCCTGTCCTACGCCACCCCCAGCGACCTCACGGCGGAACGAATCCGCAACCGCCGGGGTGGGATCCTTACCCCCCTTGACCAGCTCCTGTCACATAACGATGCCCTCGCCGCAGGGTGGAACTCTCTCCTCGGGGCCGTGCGCCAGAAGTTTTCCATCCGGGATGACTTCCGTGAACTGATTATTCTTCGTGTCGCCGTTCTCAACGACGCCGAATACGAGTGGGCGGCGCATGTGGACCTCGGCATCCGCTACGGCCTGGACCAGAACGTCCTTGAACTGCTCCAGAAGGACGCGCCGGTCGAAACGGGCAATGCGCAGTTCGACGCCATTATCGCCTACACCGATGAAATGACCCGTAACGTCGCCGTTTCCGATTCAACGTTCGAGCTGATGAGAACCTTCTTCTCTGAAACCGAAATCGTTGAGCTCACCGCAACGGTCGCTTCCTACAACATGGTCTCCCGTTTCCTTGTTGCGCTCGGTGTGGCAGCATCCGACCGGCAACCAGCACTAGCCCCAAACGCCTGATCGAAAGGAGCCACCGGATGCACGCACTGACAGTCACCACTCCCGGTCCAGACCGCACCCCCCACACACCACAGACTCTTTTGCCTGCCGGAAGCTGCGACTCCCATGTCCACGTATTCGGTCCTCACAAGAGGTTCCCCTTTGCCCCCGATCGGACCTTCACTCCTGAAGACGTTCCCCTGGAAGATCTGCAGTCGCTGCACAATTTCCTTGGCTTCGACCGTGCTGTGATCGTCCAATCGGCCTGCCACGGCGCCGATCACTCAGTGGTGCTGGATGCGCTGGAACGTGGGGAGGGTCGATACCGCGGGGTTGCCTTGGTGGGCCCCAGTACCAGTACCGCCGACATTCAAAAGTGGCACGAAGCGGGGATGCGCGGAGCGAGAATCCACTTCGCATCCCATCTTGGACAACCGCCCAGCAGGGACGAGATCGCCAGCATTGTTGACCTGATTGGTCCTTTCAATTGGCATCTGGCCGTGCATGTAACGGGATCCGCAATCCTGGATTTCGCCGATCGCATCGACGACATTCCGTTGAGGATTATCTTTGACCACATGGGTCGCTTCGACATCACTGAAGGCCGCGAGCAGCCTGAACGTAGGGTCCTGAAAGAACTCCTCTCCGGTGATGATATCTGGGTCAAGCTCAGTGGCGCGGACAGGATCACAAAAAGGGCCCCGGGAATGGAAGATTCCATAGCGCTGGCCAGGGAACTATTCCAATCGCGTCCGGACCGCTGCGTGTGGGGGACAGATTTCCCTCACCCCAACACCCATGGGTTCATGCCAAACGATGGGGATCTGATTAATACTCTGACCCGGATTACGGACACCCCCGAAGAACTGGAACAGCTTCTGGTCTCCAACCCGACCCGCTGCTTCGACTTCTCCTCTAATGAAACACCGTAACCCCAATTTCCGACGAGATTTGTTGGGCTGTGCTGATAAGAGCCGGGACGTAATCGGAGACAAGGCGATCCGGCGTCACACGCGCAGCGTTTGCGGACACGTTGACCGCTGCTACCACGTGCCCTCCGCGGGCAAAGACAGGGGCTGCCGCAGACCTGATCCCTTCTTCACGCTCACCGTCTGCTGTGGCATACCCGCGCGCCCTGGCAGTAGCCAGCTCAGTCCTCAGCTTGTCAGGATCGGTAATCGTCGTGGGAGTCAACCTGACCAGAGCCACTTCGGAAAGATATTTATCCAGTTGCTGCGGGGACAGATATGCCAGAAGGATCTTTCCCATGGACGTCGCGTAAGCAGGCAACCGGGACCCGGTGTTAAGAGTTGTCACCATGCTCCGGTTGCCAGGAACCCGAGTGAGGTACACAATCTCGTTGCCGTCCAGAGTGGCCATCGAGCAGGACTCATTCAACAACCCGGCCAGGCGCCGCATATGAGGTTGGGCGGTCTCCCAGTAGGGCAGCGCAGAGAGATAAGCGAAACCCAGGCGAAGCACTTTGGGCGTCAGACGAAAAAACTTTCCGTCCGTTTCGGCGAAACCGAGGTTTACGCACGTGAGAAGTATCCGCCGCGCCGTTGGACGGGTCAGTCCAGAGAGCTCAGCGGCCTCACTCACCGTGAGAGAGGGATGGTCGTGGGAAAAAACTTGAACCAGCCGGAAGGCTTTCTCAACGGAGTCGATGACATCCGGATTCTCGCGGGACACGCTCACTCCTACTGTCGTCTTGGCGCGAATGCGGCCCCAACATGTGGTTTTCCTGCAGTTTACCCACTGAACAGACAGGCCCCGCCACTCACCGCGGGAGGGGAACACCATGACTAATGGTTTGCTCGCCGTATTTTCAGAACCCGGTCAGGTCCCGGTGGCAGAGTTCCATAACTGGTACGACCAGGAGCACGTCCCCCTCAGACTCCAGTTCCCCGAATTCGCAAACGGCTACAGGTTCAAGGCCGTTGACGGACTGACGCCAGCCTGGCTGGCCACCTACGACATAGACCTTGCCGTGCTTCAGAACCCCCTCTACCAGTCTCTTCGGGAACAGCGAAGCCCTCATGAGCAGCACATTGTCGAAAACCTCCACACGTTGGACCGTCGCGTTTATTCGCTCGAGCATGAAGCCGGAGCTCTGGACGGGGAACCGCGTTATCAGGTGGTTGTCGGCCTCACCTCTCAAGCGGAGGACGGCTTGGTCGACTGGTACATGCATGAACACATCCCGTTGTTACTCCAAATACCGGGATGGAACCGCATCCGACAGTACCGGCTTATCGAGGGCGCCGGGGAACAGATAGTGACGATCCACGATATTGAACACCCCTCCGTATGTGAGACGGAGTCGTGGAGAGGTGCAACGTCCACCCCTTGGCGGGAAAACGTCATGGCCGACGTGACATCCAGATCCCGCCGGGTGTTCAAATTTCACAACGCAGGCCAACGCCCGCCTGCAAATTGGCTCAACCCACACCTAATAAAGGAGACACAATGACACAACGCCTGCAGGACAAAGTCGCCCTAATTGTCGGCGCGGGAAGCGTCGGACCAGGCTGGGGAAACGGCCGCGCCTGTGCCGCAATCTTCGCCGCCGAAGGCGCCAACGTGTTCGCGGCGGACATCAGTCAGGAAGCGCTCGACCCGACCCTTGAACTGATCCGCGCTGAAGGAAACACCGTCGAAGGCCACCTCTGCGACGTCACCGACACGCAGTCCGTCCAAGACATGATCAAAGCCTGTGTCGACCGTTTCGGCCGGATCGATATCCTGGTCAACGTCGTCGGTGGCTCACGCCGTGGCGGCGCAGCTGAAATCAGCGAAGAGGAATGGACGCGGCAGCTCGATTTCAACCTCACGAGTGTGTACCGGACATGCCACGAAGCGATCCCGCACATGGTTGCCTCAGGCGGTGGGGCCATCGTGAACATTGCCTCAACCTCCGGAACTCGATGGACGGGCGCACCCCAGGTGGCGTACGCATCCTCCAAAGCCGGCGTCATCTCCTTCTCCCGCGTCACAGCTGTTCAATACGCCCCGGACAACATCCGGGTCAACACGGTCGTGCCGGGTCAGCTCCATACGCCAATGGTTGAGGCGCGTCTGGCCGGCCAGCGCGCCGGAGGAGACGTGGACAAGCTGCTGGCACAGCGGCAGTCACGGATTCCGCTGGCGTTCGCCGGTGACGGCAGGGACACTGCCTACGCGGCACTCTTCCTTGCTTCGGATGAAGCGCGCTTCGTTACCGGCACGGAACTTGTTGTTGATGGCGGCATGACCGCCAGATGCGACTGAACCCGGCGAGGGCGGCGGCGGAAGGGCCATTCAATTCCGGGGACTCGTGATCCTCAAATAAGTCCTTCCTCTCCACCGGCAGAATCCCCGGCTGACTGCCTGTCGTCGGCCGGGGATTCTCTGCAAGGGCGTCTTAGGGACGCTGACTGAAGCGCCGGTCGAAAATGTGTTCCGCCACCCGGTTCTTGAGTATCTCGGTCGACCCTCCGGCGATCATCCAGCCGCGGGTGCGGCGCACACAATATTCCATGAGCGTAAGCGAACTGAAACCAACCGCTCCCATAACCTGCATGGCCTCATTAGCCACGCGGAAACCGGCCTCGTTGGCGGCCAGCTTCGCAACCGCTGTGTCGTAAGCAGAAGGAAGGCCGTCAGCGGAGTTGCGGACCGCCCGTTCGAGGAGGAGCTGGGCGCCATCCAACGCCACGCTCATCTCCGCGAACTTCCACTGCAGGCCCTGAAATTCCATCAGGGGCCTTCCGAACTGTTCCCGTTGCGAGACATGGTTGCGCGCAAGCTCAAAGGCCAAACGGCCAAGCGCAAGGGAGCGGGAGGCATTTCCTATTCGCTCAACGTTGAATCCGCTGATCTGGCGTTTGAACCCGCCCGGACCCAGAAGAACGTTCGAGGCAGGAATCCGGCAGTCGACGAACGTCAGGGGCGCCCATAATTCCCCGCTCATGTAGGCCGATGGCTCACCCACGGTAAATCCGGGCGTGTCCCGTTCCACGAGGACGGATCCAATGCCACCCACCCCCGGACCGAACCTGACATAGACGAGGAACAGAGGAGCATCGGCGCTGTAGCCCGACCAGCACTTGGCCCCATTGATGACGTACTCATCCCCCTCCTGGCGGGCCGTAGTCTGCAGATCCGTAACAGCCGATCCAGCCTCAGGTTCGCTCATCCCCAAGGCCAGGAGGCTCTGCCCCGACAGCAGATCAGGGAAGTAGCGGGCTTTCTGGTCATCGCTGGCGTACTCGGCGAAGGTCCTCAGTGCGCCAAAGTTTCCGGCTTGAACAACATCGGCGCTTTTCGGGCACGCCATCCCAATTTCCTGGATGGCAATTACTGCTTGCATCAGGGATGCACCACGGCCGCCATCTTCCTTGGGGATAGTGAGTCCGATCAGGCCCTCATCGGCCAGGAGTTTCGCCGTCTCCCAGGGGTAGTGCGGTTCATGTGCCCGTTCCAGCGCTGTCGGCGCCAGCCGTTCCTGGGCAAAGGACCTTACCTTGTCGCGGAACGCGGCCTCGTCGGGAGTGTCGTTCAAATACATTTACGCTCATCCTTTCCAATGTCCTACTGTCGAGGGTTCCGACGGTCGCCGGTACCCTCCGGAGGTGAAAAAACACCCTGCTGGGTGACCGTTGCCGCCAGCCTTCCGTCCTGTGCGAATATCAGGCCCCGTGCCAGGCCCAAACCAGCCGTGCTGAACGGGCTGTCCTGCGCGTACAGGTACCACTCCCCTGCAAAAACATCGGCGTGGAACCACAGCGCATGGTCAACGCTTGCCACGCGGCCCCCTGGCCGCTCCAAGCTCCCCTGCCGTGCTTTCGTCACGGCAGGCAACAGCGAGCGGTCCGATGCGAAGGCGAGAATCGCCCGTTGGTGGTTCTGGGGAGCACCGATTGCAGGAGCGGTACGGAACCAGAAGTACCTCGAGGTGTCATCGGGCAAATCCGAGTCGTCGATGCAGCGGATGTCGAGGGGACGCGAAGCTGTCCACCAGTCACGACGTGCAGGCCACTTGAACCCTGTGGGACGGGCACTTGGGTCCCGGACCCGCTCATGCAAAGGCGTGAGTCCTTCAGGTAATGGGACGGCCGGCATGGCTACCGAGAGCGTTTCTTCATCGGAACGTTCTGTAACGAAGGACAAGCTGGCCTGGACGAGGAGACGGCCACCCTGGACGGCACGCACATGCCGGACGGCAAAGGATCGCCCGTCCCGGACCCGCTCGACACAATAGTCAATCTCTGTGTCCTGCCTGCCGGCTGCAAGAAAGTACACGTGCAGGGAGTTTACGGTGCGGTTGTCCATCACGGTGTCTGCGGCCGCCATGATCACCTGGGCCAGCAGATGACCTCCAAAAAGTCGGCCCGTGAAACCCCGGGGCGGCCATCCCCGAAAATTGCCGGCGTGGGACTTACTCACGGCGAGCCTCTCCAGGAGCGGACATTCGTTGACGGCCCCCTCCTCCGAGAGCTCGTCTCCCTGGACCAATTCCATGATTTCGGCTCCTCAAATCTGCGCGGACCTGAAACTCTGTAGACGCTACTCTATAGAGTATGTAATGATCATCACATGCGGCTGTCTTGAATGACAAGCAGGTGACAGGCCGCGGAATAGAACCACGATTGCCCGGAGCGCAATATCGGCTGGTACTTGATGAAGAGTCCCCGCCTGCGCCATACGCCTTACAGGAGCTACTGAATATGCAGGACGTGAAACAGCCAAGCCTTGCCGGTCCCCTACTGAACCCGCGCAGTGTTGCCATCGTCGGGGCCTCCGACGATCCAAAGAAGACCACGGCCCGGCCGCAGCAGTTCCTGGCCCGCGCCGGGTACTCAGGAAATGCCTACTTCATTAATCCCAAACGCGAAACAGTGCAGGGCGTAAAGGCGTGGCCGAGCCTTTCGGCGCTCCCAGAGGTGCCGGAACACGTTTACATCATGACGGGAGCGGAAGCCGCCATCGAATGCGTGCAGGAATGCGCCCGCATTGGAGTGCAGGTTGCCACCATTCTGGCATCGGGCTTCGCTGAAGACGGCGAGGCCGGCCGCGATCGTGAGGACCGACTGCGGGCTGCTGCCGCCGCGGGAGACGTTCGTCTTGTGGGTCCCAGCAGCCTTGGCGTAGTGAACCCCCGAAATGGACTGATGCTGACCGGAAATGCAGCTTTCGGGGAACCGGACACTCCGACAGGCGGAATCTTTGTCGCCTCGCAATCCGGAAGCGTCATCGGGGCCCTCGTCAGTCGAGCGCGCGGACGGGGAATCGGGTTTTCCGGGCTTGTTTCCACCGGTGGCGAAGCGGACCTTTCCCTTGGATCGATCTGTGAGGCAACCCTCAGCGATCCCGGCATCACCTCGTACGCACTGTTCCTGGAATCATTGCGGCATTCCGAAGACCTTGCCTCGTTCGCCGCAGCCGCTCACCGGGCGGGCAAACCTGTAGTCGTCTACAAGCTGGGCCGCTCCGAAGAGGCCGCCGCCTTGTCTGTGTCCCACACCGGGGCGTTGGCAGGTGAAGACAGCGAATCACAAGCCTTCTTCGAAGCCTGCGGATTCGCCAGGGTCAACCACTTTGAGGGCCTGATCGAGGCGCCTGCCTTGCTTCAGAAGGTCGCAGCGACTGATCGTCCACGCGCACCAAGGATCGGCGTGGTCACAACAACCGGCGGCGGGGCGGCCATCATGGTCGATCAGCTGGCCGTCCGCGGGATGAAGATAGTTGGTCCCAGCAGCAAATTGATCGCAGACATGACCGCAGCCGGAGCACCCGTACCGCACAGCCTGATCGCTGACCTCGGACTGGCCGGCGCCCGGCATGACATTGTCACCAATGCCCTCGAGCTCATGCAGGACAGCGGAGAGTTTGATCTCATCCTCTTTGTTATCGGATCGTCGGCCCGTCTCAATCCAGAACTGGCCGTGCAAGCCATCGCAGATAGAGGCGGACATCAGGTACCGCTTGTTGCCTTCGCCCTGCCGGAAGCGCCCGCCGCAGCCGAGCTCCTGACCGGATCGGGTGTTCCTGCCTTCCGCACCCCTGAATCATGCGCGGACGTCATTGCCGCCGCTTTCGCACGCCGCACGACCATCATTGGCCAGGGAGCAGGATTCGCCATTGACGCCGAGGCTGCGGGCATCGTTCTGGACGAGCTGTCCTCTGCCGAAGTCCTGGCACGTCAAGGCGTGCCGTCATTCCCGTCCATCGCGGTGACACTGGAGGATGTAGACGGTCTCACTGATCTTCCCTTCGACTTCCCCGTCGTCGTCAAGGCGCTTTCTGACAAGGTCCCGCATAAGAGCGATCTCGGCGGGGTGATACTCAATGTCCCGGACATGCCGGCCGTCCGGGCAGCCGCACGTCAGATTGCGGCAAACGTGGCAGCACACGATTCGGAGATCAGGATCGAGCGGGTGCTGGTTCAGAAAATGGCGGGTAAAGGTGTGGCGGAAGCCCTGGTCGGCTACAGGGTCAGCCGGGATGTCGGTCCGGTCGTCGTGCTTTCCACCGGAGGCGTTCTGGCCGAGATCTTCGCAGATTCCGCGGTACGACTTGCTCCTGTTACCCACGAGACCGCTCTGGAAATGATCCACGAAGTAAAGGGCCTGCAGGTTCTTCAAGGTTACCGAGGTTCAGAAGCCGGCGACGTGCAGGCCCTGGCAAGCACCATCGTGGCTGTGTCAAACCTGGCAATTGATGACCCTGGGGTGCTCGAAGCCGAGATAAACCCGGTCTCAGTTGGCCCCGTTGGTCACGGTGTTTCAGCGCTCGACGCTTTAGTCCGCCGCAAGGCCGACACTGGCCAGGTCGGCGCACCCCTTCAGCTCCAAACCGCCGCGGGCCACTAACCATCCACCCGAAGGTATGGCAAGACCTAAATTGCCCGTAAGACAAGATCCCCGCAGCCCAATCTCCCGGGCTCCGGGGATCTTGTCTACGCTTTCCCGCGGGCCTGGGACGAGCCCTCGGCGAGATCGCTTTCCAAGGCAAGGGCGCGGGCTTTTGCCGTTAGAACACCCTGACCCACAGAAAAGGTATCCTCATGCGCAAACAACTCACGGCTGCGATCCTGGCCATCGGACTCACCGCATCCCTCGGTGGCTGCGCAAGCGGCGAGAGCACCGCTGACGCAAGCGATACAACGACTGCACAGTTGTTGCCAATGCCGGTCATCGACACTTCAGACGGTCTGCGCATCGACGGCGAACTGATCGCGGACAAGAACCTTTACGAAGCTGCAATGAAGGACAGGGTCAAGCTCTATTCAGGTATCGGCAAAGAAGCAGAGGACCTGACGGACGCACGCTTTTTGGCTGAAACCGGGATCCCGGTCGACCTGACGCGGCTCGGGTCCAACCAACTCGCCGAACGGGCCCAATCCGAGTTTGGGACCGGCAAACTCGGGGCCGCAGTGATCCGCCTCACCGATGTTCGTCTCGCCCGCACTCTGGCCGACAAAAACATCTACGTTCCTTACCGAACCCCCTCCTACGACAAACTCCGCGAAAATAAGGCATGGGTCAGCGACAACTTCGTCAACTGCTACTACCTCGTCAAGGCCATGGCCTACAACTCCGCGGTCATCACGCAAAATCCACCCAGCAAATGGGAAGACCTGACCGACCCCAAATACAAGGGACAGCTGGGTGAAACTGCCGTTACCGCCGGAGGATCAATCAACGCCCTGGTCCATTTCCTGCTCAGCACCTTCGGTCCGCAGTTTCTTCAAGCAGAGGTAGCAAATGCGCCAAAAGTCTATGACTCAACAGCCACCCAGATAAGTGCACTCGCCCGCGGCGAGATCACCATCGCGCCGGTGAGCTTCGACAACGCCTTTGCCGCAGAAGTCTCCGGAGCCCCCCTCAAGATCGTTATCCCGGAACAAGGCGTTTCCGCGTCCGCCGGTGTTCTTGGCCTCACGTCCGTTGGCGAAAAGAGCCCAGCTGCACAAGTCTTCATGAACTGGACGATGTCCAAAGCTGCGCAGCGGTTCGCCGCGGCACAAGGCTTCGCACCCTCGCGCACGGACCTGGACCCCGTAAAGACCGGCCAGTATCAGCTCCCTAAGGCTAACTCCCCGCAGTTCCATCTCTTCAACGAGGACGACTTCGCCAAATATGCCGACGAGGATGCCTCGCTCTGGAAGAAGACTTTCAGCTTTATGGGCTAGCGACCGGCTACCACCAATACATGCCGAAAGCGCCGCTGCAGCAACCCCGGTTGCGCTTCATTGCACCAGCGGCCGAGAAGAAGGACCAAAAGTAATGACGAAACAAACCGGAGTGCCGAAGAGTCAGGTTTTTGCCCAAAGCATCGAATACGAAGACGTAGTCATCGAGACGCTTATTCAGGGGGCAGGGGAACCCATGGTGATCCTGCCCTCCCTTGGCAGGGGAGCATCCGACTACGACGAAGTAGCTGGGCTTCTTGCTGCGGCCGGTCACATGGTGATACGGCCCCAGCCTCGCGGCATCGGCGGTAGCTCCGGCCCGATGCTAGGGCTCAACATGCACGACCTCGCAGGGGACGTAGCAGCGGCTCTCGATCACCTCGCTGTAACGTCCGCCGTTGTGGTGGGACACGCCTTCGGCAGCCAGCCGGCTCGGATGCTCGCAGTCGACAGGCCTGACCAGGTGCGAGCCCTCGTACTTGCCGCCTCGTCTGCAGGTAAGGTCCCGGAAACCCTGCAGGAAAAACCCTACCGGCGGTTGCGCGCCGAGATTGACGGGGCAGGAAACCCTGCGCTCACCGAGGATGAACGGATTCGATGCCTGAAAGCAGCCTTTTTTGCGCCCGGCAATGATCCTCGGGTCTGGCTGGATGGCTGGTCCTGGCCAACGCATGAAATGCAGGCATTTGCTCGGGACAATACCCCGGTCGACGAGTACTTCGCCGGGGGCAACGTTCCCATCCTTGACCTGCAAGCCGCCTGTGACGCTGTAGTGATTCCCAATGTGTATCGTCCGCTCCTCGGTGATCGAGTGACTGTTGAAGTGGTCCCGGGAGCAGGGCATGCCCTCGCCCCGGAGCGTCCGGATGCCATGAGCACCGCGATCATTAAATTTGTTGCGTCGCTTCAATAGGTACCACCGCGGTCGAAAGACGACCGCGGCCACGAAGCGGTGAAACAAGTGGATCCGAAGGCCGACGGCCTTCGGATCCACTTGTTTCACCGCACGTTTTCACGTAAAGCAGCAGCACCCTGCGCTCATTTCCGACTGCTCGAGCGCGTTATGGCTGCCGGCTACCACGATGGCTTGCGGTCATTCGCCACGAACCGCCCGGCCGAGAATTCCTACATCTCCCTTGCGGAATCCAGGTCCTGAGACGGCTTGCAGCTGTTCCAGTTCGTGGGACAGTTTCACCGGATCCTGACGGGCGGCCCAGTAAGTGATGCCGCCTTCGTGTTTGGGGAAGCCGTATCCGAGAGTCAGCATCAGGTCTATATCTGAAGGACGCTCTGCGATGCCTTCGGACATGAGCAGGGCTGCTTCATTCGCCATGGCGACGAGGCACCTGCGAATGATCTCCTGGGCGGCAAAGGGGCGACGCTGAATATGTTTAGCAGCCGAGGACCGGAGGATCAGGGCCTCAACGTCCCCGTCCGGGATCGGAGTGCGTGCCCCACCGTCATACCGGTACCAACCTTTGCCGGTTTTTTGCCCGAACCGCCCCAGTTCGCACAGCTTGTCGGCAACGTCGGGGTAACGTTCACGTTTGTCACGGAACTCAGCTTTGCTCTGACGCATCCGCCAGGCCACATCGAGGCCCGACATGTCACCGACGGCGAAGGGGCCCATGGCGAAGCCAAACGATTCAAGGGCTTTGTCGACTTGGTCCGGCAAGGCACCTTCTTCGAGCATGAGTTCGCATTGGCGCCTGTAGGCACTGAAAATTCTGTTGCCGATAAATCCGTCGCACACCCCCGCTATCAGGGGGAGCTTGTTCACGAGCCGGGCAGCTGCCAGTGCCACATCGAGGGTTTCGGAGCTCGTGCGGTCCCCGCGGATGACTTCCAGCACAGGGGTACGGTGGGCGGGGCTGAAAAAATGCATGCCCAGGACCCGCCCGGGGCTGCCTACCGCTGAGGCCAACTCGTTCACATCCAGATAGGAGGTGTTCGTCGCCAGGGGAACATGGCTCCTGACAATCGACTCGAGGTCCCTCAATACCGCCTTTTTGACCATGGCATCTTCGAAAACTGCTTCGATGACAAGATCGGCTTCTGCCACATCCGATAGGGAACCGGATGCCGACAAGAGACGGATCCGCCTATCCGCGTCGGCGTGTGCGAGCTTGTCCTGCTCGGTCAGTCGGCGGTATTCATCTGAAATCCGTTTCACGGCAGTTCCCGCTGCTGCGCTGTCCTGGTCCACAAGGACGACCGGTACGCCGGCTTCCACGAAAGCCCTGGCAATCCCCCTCCCCATGGTGCCGGCACCTACCACTCCGATGCTGCGGAGTCTTATGGATGTGTGGGGACGGTTGGCCTTTTCCGCTGTCTTGCGTGCAAAGAACAAATGCCTCAGGGCCCCTGATTCCGTTCCATTTCGCAGCCGGTTGAACTCCGCCCTCTCGTGGACGTGAGCCTCCGCTGGACGGATCGCGGTTCCAGCAATCACGGCACCGATAGCCGCGATGACCTGCGGACGGGGACCGGACCGGGCGACGGCCAATCGAGCGGCGTCTTCCAGCGCGCCTGCCCTCTCATCGGGCACGGGCAGCAACCGCAGAATACGTTTGCGCTCAAGTGTGGCGGCGAAACGTATCGCTTGCTCCCGTAAAGAGGAGGGAACGACCTTGTCCACCAGTCCCTCCTGGACGGCTGCGGTGACCGGAATCCGGTCTCCTGAGGTGATGAGTTGAATCGTTCTGGCCGGACCAACAAGACGCATGGTGCGTTGCGTGCCGCCCGCCCCGGGAATCATGCCCAACGTGATTTCGGGCATGCCCACAACTGCGCCTTCCAAGGCGATGCGGCCGTCACACCCAAGTGCGAGTTCAAAGCCGCCGCCAAGAGTCGCCCCGGAAAGGGCAGCCACTACTGGTTTGGGGCAGTCCTCGACGGCAGCGATCACCTCCGGGAGCTCCGGCGCGGGCAGTGGTCCGAAAAACTCTTTCAGGTCGGACCCGCTGATGAAGTTCCGGCCGGCACCAATCAAAACAACGGCGCGGACCGCCGGGTCAGTTGCCGCCCTCTGCATCCCTGCGAGAAGCCCGGCGCGCACCTCCGCCGTACTGGCATTCACCGGTGGGTTGTCAATGGTCAGAAGGCCAACGTCACCATCAATCTCATAGCTCACGGGGCCCAACTTTGTGGCGTCGGGGACCTTGACGGATGCCCCTGAAGGTGCGGCGCTCACCGGCGCTGGCTGAAGCGTCGGCCGAAGATTTCTTCGGCAATGCGGTTCTTGAGGATCTCCGTGGAGCCGCCGGCAATCATCCATCCACGGGTGCGCCTAACGCAGTATTCAACGAGCGTGCCCGTGCTGAATCCTGTCGCACCCATCACTTGCATGGCTTCGTTGGCGGCTCGAAATCCCGCTTCATTGGCTGCCAGCTTCGCCACTGATGTCTCGTATGCGGAGGGAAACCCCGCGCTGGCGTTTTTTACGGCGCGGTCGAGAAGGCCCTCGGCTGCGTCCAGCCCGACAGCGACGTCGACCAATTTCCACTGCAACCCCTGGAACTCGTTCAGCGTCCGGCCAAACTGGGTCCGGTTGGCAAGATGTTCCTTGGCTGTCTCAAAGGCCAGGCGTCCCAGCGCCAGTGACCTCGAGGCGTTGCCTATGCGTTCGACGTTGAATCCGGACATCTGCTTTTTGAAGCCCCCCGGTCCGAGCAGGACGTTCTCCTTGGGTATCCGGCAGTTCCGGAAGGTGAGCTCTGCCCAGACTTCTCCGCTCATGAATGATGAGGGGTCGCCTACGGTGAATCCTGGGGTGCCCCGTTCGATCAGCACCGACCCAATGTTGCCAGTCCCGGGTCCAAAGCGGACATAGACCAGAAAGAGGGTTGCATCGACGCTGTGGGTGGACCACAGTTTTGTTCCGTTGATGATGAACGAATCTGCGTCTTCAGTCGCGGTGGTCTGTAGCTCCGTTGCGGCTGATCCGGCCTCCGCTTCGCTCATGGCCAATGAGATCAAGGCCCGGCCGGCGAGCAGATCCGGCAGGTATTTGGCCTTTTGTTCCGGGGTGCCGAATTCGGCGAAAGTTCTGATTGCTCCGAAGTTTCCGGCCTGGAGCACGTCAGCGCTCTTGGGGCAAACCATGGCCACTTCCCGGATTGCTGCTACAGCGTCGGAGAGTTGTAGTCCGGCGCCGCCGTCTTCGGAGGAGATGGTCAACCCCAGCAGGCGTTGTGCGCCGAGCAGTTCGGCGACCTGCCAGGGAAAGTTGGGTTCGTGCGCGCGCTGGAGGGCTCCTGCGGCCAGATGTTCCTCGGCGAAGGCCTCCACGGCAGCCGTTGACACTGTGCGCTCATTGATAATTGCGGTCATGCGTGGTCCAGTCCTGTTCGGTGTGGTCGTTTGACGGGCGACTCGGGCATCAGTTAGCCCACGTAGTTGAAGGCTTGCTTCCATACTTTTTCGTCGGCGTCTGCGTACTTCGCGAAGTCTTCTTCCTTGAAGAGGTGAAACCTGGGCGAGTCGGCTTTGGGCAGCTCGTAGTCCCCTGCTTTTACCGGCTCGATGTCGGTGCGGGATGGAGCAAAGCCCTGTGCACCGGCGAAGCGCTGCCCGGCTTTGGACATGGTCCAGTTCAGGAAGACCTGTGCGGCGGGACTTTCCAGGCCCTTGGGGGTGAGTCCCATGACGCCTTCAGAAGCGGAGACGCCCTTTTCCGGGATAACGAGTTTGATGGGAGCCCCGGAGAGCTCGGTTGCGAAGGCGTTGTTGAAGCTCACGGGGCCGAATGTGATCTCACCACGGGCCAACGCGTCGACCTGGGTTGATGTGCTGTCGAAAATCCGCGGCTGGAGTGTGCCCTGGCTTTGCAGGAACTCGGGACCGAAGGTGCTGAGCTGGAAATGGGCAAGGGCATTGATTGTGCCACCCGTTGTGATTGCGGTAAGCCCCAGCTTTCCTTTGTACTTGGGGTCAGCGAGGTCCTCCCACTTGGTGGGAGGATCCTTCTCAACGGCGGCGGAGTTGTAGGCCAATGCGTTGACGAAGTAATAGCAATTCACGAAGGTGTCCCGGGCGCCGGCGTTTTCAGAGACGAGGATGTCGTGTGATGGTGTCCGGTAAGGGACGAAGATCTTCTTGTCCGTAAATTCCCTGGCGATGCGGACGTCCGTCATCCGAATAACGCCGGCTTCCAACTTGCCCGCACCCGCTTCTGAAAGGGCCCGTTCCGCGAGTTTGTTCGTCGGCAAGCGGGTCAAGTCGACAGGTATCCCTGTTTCAGCCGAAAAGCGTGCATCCGTCAGGTCCTCTGCCTCTTTGCCCGTGCCTGAGTAGAGCTTCACGGTGTCATTCTTCGCTGCCTCGTAGAGCTTCTTGTCAGCGATGAGTTCACCGTCGATGCGGAGGCCGTCTGAGGTGTCGACAGAGGGCATGGGGAGCAATTCGGAGCCTGCGGCTTCCTTTGCTGATGTCGCCGTGCCGCCGCAGGCCGTTACGGAAACGGCCATACCGACGGCGAGAATGAGGGCAGTCAATGTCTTGCGCATGGGACTTCTTTCTGTGGCAGTCAAAGGTCTTTAGACGTTGGCGGCAACGCGTTTGGCTCCGAACAACCTGGGCAGGAAGCTCAGCGCGAACATGATCAGGCAATAGATAAGCGCCATTGCCGAGGCATCCCTTAGGGCACCGCCGTTTTCGAAAAGGTCGTAGATGGCGATTGAGAGGATCCGCGTGTTGGTCGTGTAGAGAAAGAGCGGGACGGTTATTTCGCGCATGCTGAGCATCAGCAGCAGCAGGAAAGTGGAAGAGACCGAGACCCGCAGCAGGGGCAAAGTAACGAACGACACGGCGCGCGATCGTCGGGCCCCGAGCAGAACGGCACTGTCCTCCAGGTCTCTATCGGTCGCTTGGATCGATGAGGCAATCCCCCGGAAAGCCTGGGGCATCTGGACGACAATGAAGCCGATGACCAGAACCCATAGCGTTCCGTAGATCGGAACCGGCATCACGAGCCAGGTCCAAAGCAGCCCCACGCCGAGCACGACGGCGGGGATCGCCAAGGGCACCATGGACAGTGACTCAAGGACGCCCCGGGCGACGGCCTGCGTTCGGTAAACGGTGTATCCGACGAGGAACGCCAGCGCGGTACCTCCGGCCGCTGCCAGGAGCGCAACAAAGATGCTGTTGGCAGTTGTCGTGACGAACAGATCTGAGGTCACCGCTTGGGTGAATGAGGAGAAATCAAAAGCGCCGGGCTTGCTGAGGCTTGCGAAGGACTGCATATAGGGCGATTTGCGTCCGGCCGAGAGCAGGAGTGCCAGTACCGGCAACACGATGGCGAGGAGGAAGTAGAGCAGTGCTGCCAGGAGGGCCGGGATGCGGAATTTTCCAAGCGACAGGGTGCGCGCCCTGACGCCCTTTCCGGAAACGGTGGTGAATGAACGCTTTGAAAGAAGCCGGCGCTGAAGGAGAGTTATCACGATCACTGCCGCGACAAGCGCGACGGACACTACTGCCGCCTCGTTACCGCGTGACGGTGAGGTATTGATAAGCCTGTAGATGAACGTCGGAAGTGTGTCGATCTGGCCCGGAGTCGCGAGAACCTGTGAGACCGGGAAGTTCTCCAGGACGTGGATGAAAATAAGAAGCCCGGACCCGAGAATTGCCGGAAGAGCCAACGGAAGTGTCACGGAGCGGATGGTGCTCCAAGTGGAGCCACCGTGAACGCCGGCGGCGTCCTCCAGGTCGGGGTTCATCATGGACATCGACCCGTGGATGAGCAGAAATGCGTACGGGGCGTAGTACATGGCCATGACCATGATGACACCGGGCATGGAGTAGATGTTGACGGGAATGTTCCAGCCCAGGTCGTGCAGGGCGACGTTGAGCAGTCCCGCCTTGGGGCTGCCCAGAATCGACCATGACAATGCCCCAACGTACGACGGAAGGAAGATGGGCATTAGCCCGATCAAAAAAACGAGAGCCTTAAGGGGGACGTTCGTGCGGGCACAAAGAAATGCGAGAGATCCACCAATCAAAAGGGCAGCCGCAGTAGCGAAGACCGCGATGACTATTGAATTCAAAGTGGCGCCCAATACTCCGCCTTCGACCAGGACCTTGAAGTTCTGCAAGGTCAGGTCAAGGTTGATGTTTCCAGGACGGGGAACATCTTTGCTGACGGCAGCGAGAAGGACGAAACCTGCCGGCACCAGGACCAGAAAGCCCACAATGATCAGCAATGGAAGACTGGCCCACCTGCTTCGCCCACCGATTTTCCTGGTTCGGGCGCGTGTAGGGGCTGCCGGTGGTGTGGCCACTGTCGGCGGGGCCGGGTCCAGGAGCGCGCTCATGCTGCCACCATTTCCGCGTCCGTATCCATGACGTCGTCCGGCAGGACGAGTACGTGCTCCGGGTCGATCTGTACGTTCACCCGTGCCCCCGGCGTCAAGGTTCCGGCTGAGACCGGGGGGCATACTGCGTCCAGGCTTACCCCGGTCGCGAGAGTTACCCTGCAACGAAGTGAGGCGCCCTGGAAGACCGCCACATCGACGGTGCCTGGGAATGTATTTATCTGATGGACCGGACTTTCACCGGCCCGGCGGCCTTCTGGGGTGACAAGGACGTGTTCCGGCCGGATACATGCGCTTGAGAGCCCTGCCGGCAAGGGTTTGGCGGTGCGCAGAGCCATGTCGTATTTACTCAGCTTGACCGTGGAGTGATCGCCGTGGGATTCGACTGGGAAGACGTTAGTGACTCCCAAGAAGGAGGCGATCGAGGCGCTGGCGGGTGAACCGTAGATCTCTGCCGGCGTTCCTTGCTGGGTGATCCGGCCGTCCTGCATGATGGCGATGCAGTCAGCTAACGCAAGGGCTTCCTGTTGATCGTGTGTCACATACAGGCTGGTGAGACCTTGCTCAACCTGGATTCTGCGCAACTCAACACGCAGGTCATCCCGCAGGCGTGCGTCAAGGTTGGACAGTGGCTCGTCGAGAAGCAGCACACTGGGGGACATTGCCATGGACCGGGCCAAAGCCACACGCTGCATCTGGCCACCGCTGAGCATGCTTGCTCCCCGGTCGGACAGATGGGCCAGACCGACGACGTCCAGGACCTCCATCGCTTGCCGTCTCTGCTCGCTTCTTCCAACGCCTTTCATTTTGAGCGGAAAGGCGACGTTCTCCAGTACTGTCTTGTGCGGCCAGACGGCATAAGACTGAAAAACCATGCCGACGTTACGCTTGAAGGCAGGGACTACTTTGCCCTTTTCTCCGTCAAACACCACGGAGTCGCCGATGGAGATCGTGCCTGCTGAGGGGCTCTCCAGGCCGGCGATGGAACGCATTGTCGTTGTCTTGCCACACCCGGACTGCCCCAAGAGGACCACCGATTGACCGTCAGGGATCGTAAGATCCAGATTCCGCACGGCAATATGCTTTCCGTACGTGAGCTTGAGGTTGCGGACCTTGACTTCCATGAAAAATCCTTCTCTCTTCGTTGAGGTTCAGGGAGTTGTTGCTGCGGACACGGACGTAATGGCCTGATCAATCTCGTCCAGGAAACCCAGCCCCGAAAAGTCCCAGGCAGCTTCGATCAGCCGCTTTGCCCCGTCAACACCGATGACGGGCTCCACGAGGGCGCGGACCTTTCCCTCCAGGTCCGAGTCCGACATTGGGTTGCTGGGTTCGCCATACGGTTGCTCCACCCGGTGGCTGAGCTCCGATCCATCCTTCAAGCGAATGGTCGCAGCGGCAGGGCGACCGGTCTTCGGATAGGCAGCATCGGCAGCCTCATCCAGATGCACGCTGACCTTCTCCATGAGGCTGAGTATCTTGGGATCAGACCTGACGGCTTCGCCAAAGTCGGTCAAGGTGACGCCACCGTGGAGAAGCGCGACCGCTATCGTGAAGGGCAGGCTGAGCTGGGCTTCAAGGGTTTTGCCAACATTTTTGCCGGCATGCCTCGTCGCGATGGTGAACGTGCCGATTTCGATGGATTCGATATTTTCTGGATCGATCCCGTGCTTCTGCCTCAGGTCCAAGACGGCGTCGATCGCGCCGTGGAGATGCCGGCAGCAAGGATAAGGCTTGACATACGTCTGAAGGATCACCCACTTCTCGCCGAGGCCATCCCGGACCGTACCCGGGAACCAGTCTGTCCCCGGGGCACCGGCAAATGCAGCGAAATAGCCGTCCGTTCCTTCAAGCACAGTCGTGGGACCAGTCAACCCGGCCTGTGCAAGATCAGCGCTGACGATCCCGTCACGTGCCGCCTTTCCCGGATGCACCCGCTTAATCTCGGCAGACTGACCAAGGAATTCAAAAAGACCACCGGCGTGGGAACCCGCAATCCCCAGAGCGTTGGCAACACCGTTGACATCCAGATCCAGGAGAACGCTCACAGCTGCAGCTGCCCCCAGAACGCCTGCTATCGCCGTGTTGTGAAAATGCCTGTTCCGCGTCGCAGGATGACCCGCATCCGCGATTCGGCAGGAAAGCTCCATGCCAATGGCCGCAGCAGTGAGGATCTTCTGAGCCGGAATATCGCGTTCCTGCGCCACCGCGAAGACCGCCGGAAGAATCACGGATGTAGGGTGCATGCTCCCAGGCGTATACCCCTCGTCCGCCTCGATTCCGTGCCCGTTTGTACCATTCAGGAGCGCGGCCCCCAACGTTGAGGATCGCCCGAAGCCAATGGCAGTAGCCGAAGTCCCCGGATATGTCCTGCGGACATGAGTGTGAACGGCCGCTGCAACAGGCCCCACTGAACTTGCAACCACTCCCCCAAGGTGGTCGAGAATCATCCGGCGCACATGGTGGCTAACGTCCTCTGGCAACAACTTCCGCTGCTGGTCCACTACCCACTCGGCTACATCCAAAGTCAAACGTGCTTGATCCATCAAATTGCTCTCCATGTCGTCTAGAACAGCAAGCGCAGACTCCGAAGCACTCACGAGGCCCCGTCGCACTCACCAACGTGAGCTACGTTACATACTCTATAGAGTGTTGTCTATGATTGTTTTCTAGACGCTCCTTCGCAAGTGTGAAGAAGCCTGACAGACTATTGAGTACAGAAGATAGAAACCTGTCTGCTGAAAGAAGAAGGAGTTCCCGTGGCCAACGGAGTTGAAGGCATATCCCCGCCAAAAAGTCGGACCGCCTACGTCGCGGCTCGACTCAAGGAGGACGTGGCAAACGGCGTCATCCAGCCAGGGGAACTGATCAAGCAGACTGTGCTGGCAAAACGATACGGCGTCAGTGCCACCCCTGTCCGGGAAGCACTTCGGCTTTTGGAGTCCGACGGCGTGATCACATACTCCCAGCACAAGGGTGCGTCAGTTCGCGAACTGACACCCGACACCGCACGTGACCTATACCGGATCAGGGCTGCAGCGGAAGCCGTGGCCGCCCAGATGGCGGTAGAACGCATGACTCCGGAAGGACTCGACCGCATCCGCGCCAAAAACAACGCCCTGAGAGCGGCTGTAGCGGATCCCGAGGTAACACCGGCGGAATTGTCGCAGATGAACAGGGAATTCCATTTCGCCATCTACGAGATGTCGTCACCCTTGGTCCTCCAGTACATCGAGCTGCTGTGGTCGAGATTTACACCGGGAGCCACCGTTTGGCGGCGCCCCAAGGACGCCACGGAACTACAGCACGAGCACGAGCAAATTCTCGATGCCATCGAACGGGGAGACGGCGAAGCCGCAGGCGCGTTCACGGCCGCGCATATCGCACACGCAGCGGCCGTTCGGGAACACGACCCCAACCTCCGGGCTTCGGGCACTGAGGAGCAACAGAATTTTCAGTCCCGGCTAGTGTGAACCAACTGTCGCACGCGACCCGAATTTTGAGGGCGACCCTAGCGTCCATTGCCCTACACAACACCCGGGGCAGCCTACCTAACGTCAAAACCGTCCGAGAAGGAAGCACTGGCCCGGGGCGGAACTACGACCCTCGACCTAGGCAAAAGCCTTTGACCGCACCACCGGCCTTGGCGATGTCCCGGCCGGGTGCAAGACCATGGCTGACTGCCAAGCACTCAAAGTAGCCGTCCGCCCCTAACACCCGACCAGTACCAGACCCCACTCAAACCTGATTTTCATACGACCGCTCGGAACGCACTGCGAAAGAATCCTGCCCGTGCATAAGCTACTCGTGCCATCGTCAGCCCTACTGTGGGGCCTCCAACTAGCCTTCCTCAGCCCCGCGTTGGCGCTGATCCTTGTCAATCTCTACGGGGCCACGACGGCCGAGGTGGGCTGGGTACTCGGCGTCTACAACGTCGGCGGGTTCATCGCCTCGTTGCTGCTGCCCGCCTACGCGGACAAGAAAAGGGACTATCTGGGCCCGATGCTCGCCTGCGGGGCGCTGACGTTGCTGCTGGCTGTAGTTCTGGGTTTTGCAACGACCCTGCCAACTGCAACGGTCGCCCTGGTGGTTATCGGCGGACCGGCGGGTGTGGGAAGCTCGCTGCTGTTCGCCCACCTCCGTCATTCAGGTGGCCGCCCCTCCGATGTCATTAACACCCGTGCGATTATCTCGGTGGCCTGGGTGGCCGGACCACCCGTGGCAACCTTCATCATGGGCTCGTTCGGCAACCGGGCCATGCTGCTGGCCATTGCAGCGGTCGCAGTGCTCAACGTGGCGGCAACAGCGATGATGATCAAGGCCCGTGGCGCAGCCGTATGTGCAGGTGGTACTGCAGGGGACGAAGCACAAAAGGCCCCCACGTCGGCCGAACTGTCCGTGAGCCGGCTGGACATCGTACTGATCACCGCCGCTTTCGTCCTGCTACAGGCGACCAACGCCACCGCTATGACCGTCATGACCTTGTACGTGACCGGCACGCTGCAGATGGACGTGATGTGGGCTGGCATTGCCCTCGGGGTCGCCGCTGCTCTTGAAGTGCCGGCCCTGCTCCTTGTCAGCCGGCTCACGGGCCGGTTTTCGCAGCTGGGCCTGATTATCACCAGCTGCATCGCGGGAATCGCCTACTACCTTGGCCTAAGCGCAGCAACAGGCCCCCTGCCATTGCTCGCACTGCAACTGCTGAACGCCTGGTCGTTCGCCGGCATCGCCGGGGTAGGTTTGCCGCTGTTCCAGCAGATGATCCCACGGCCAGGACTCTCCACCGGCCTGTACATGAATACCCGCAGGATAGGTGCGATCGTCTCCGGGCCCATCATCGCCGTCGGCTCCCTCACAGTTGTCGGTCAGCGAGGTATCTTCCTCACCAGCGCAGCCCTCACGCTCGTCGCTTTAGCCATCATCGTCGTCGCGAATCGCACAAAACCAGTCATGCCCGAACGATCAGCAACACGTACCGAAGTCCAATAAATCCTTTGAGTTACGACACGCCGGCGCGTCGGGAAGTCAGAGTCAGGGCATCGCCAAACCGGGTCCTCGCGCGGACGCCCCGCAGGATTGACCCCTGCTATATTCTGATCCTTCCAAGCCAGGTTCAGGGGGTAACCAGGTATAGCACGTCGAACGGCCCACCAGTGACTTCCAGCAGCGAGTACCCAGGATCCATGCCAGGGAACGTCCCGCATAACGATTTCCTCAACTGCCCCACCGGGTTCGTCGAGTACTACTTCGAGGACGGCATCTTCCGCTGGTCGGACGGGCTGTACCGCATGTACGGGTACGAGCGGGGCGAGGTAGTCCCCTCCATGGACATGGCGCTTCCCCACATCGAGCCTGAAGACCGGGCAAAAGTCCAAGCCTATTGGGACCACGTGGCCACCAATGGCGGCCCCGCGTCCATCTATGTGTCCATCCGGGACCGCAAGGACCGCCAGCACAAACTGCTCTACTCTGCGGACTACATCCTGGACGGAACCACACCGATTGGCGTCTGGGGAGTGGTGGTGGACCTCACGACGTCAATCCACACGGACCGGCACCAACTCGCCACCGAGGCGGTGGCCGCATCGGCTCGCAACCGGGCGGTCATCGAACAGGCCAAGGGCGTCCTGATGGGGCGCACCGGTGTCACCGCGGATCAGGCCTACGAGCTCATGAGCCAGCTAAGCCAGGACACAAACCGCAAGGTCTACGCGGTTGCGCAGGACATCGTGGACCGCGCCACCGTCCGCGCCGGAGATCCGGAGAGCCAAGGGCATCCCCTGTTGTAACTGCCCGGACAGCGCCTACCCCTTCCGCTCCGCACGGTACGCACTGGGGCTGACACCGTGCAGCCGGCGGAACTGGCGGGAAAAGTAGAACTGGTCATGCAGGCCCACTTCCCGGCCCACCTGCGCAATGGTCAGCTCCGTCGTATCCAGCATGTGGCGGGCCCGGGCCATCTTCAGGGCAGTGTGGTGGGCAAGGACTCCCCCGCCCGTCGCCTCCCGGAACAGCTTGCTGAGGTGCGACGACGACACCCCCACCAGCGCGGCAAGATCAGCCAGCCGGATGGCCCCGTCCACCCGTTCCTCCAAATAATTCATGGCCTGCTGCAGCGGCGTCCCCTTTTCCGGGACGCGGCGGTCCACCGCGAGGGTGGCCAGCAGCTTCCACGCCATCCCTGCCGTCGCCACCAGACGCGCCGGCGACTGGTCCTTCTCCAGCGCCGTGATGATCTCATCCAGCATCGCCGTCAACCGGTCCACGGCCAGCAGGTGAAGAAGGGGCCGGTCAGCCCGCACACCGGCCTCCGCAATCAGTTCCGCCGCATCGGTTCCGCGGACGTGGCACCACCAGATCGTCCATGGGTCGTCCGTGGCGGCACCGTACGCATGCGCCTGGCCGGTCCCACCGGGAAGCACGACGGCGGTCCCCTTTCCTACCTCGGTCCGGGCAGCGGCGGTTTCCACCCACCCGCGTCCGGCGACGCAGAGAATGACGATGGTTTCCTCGGTGCCCTGCGGCCGGTAGCGTCCATGGTCCTTCGCGGCGGGAAAGACGCCGGCATCGGTGACCACCAGGTGGCGGGTTATCGGGCGGGTGAGCGCCTCGCGCACGAGCGGCCGTGGCACCACCACCAGCCGCTGGTTGGGAAATCCGTGCGCCCGCTCCACCTCGGCTCCCTCCGTCACGAAATGTCCATCCTACGACGGAAGAACCGACTCAGGCAGGGGCTTCCCGCCAATCAGTCCACCGGACCAGGTACACCCGGTCGACCGCGATCAGGTCACCGTCCGCAGCATCACGCCGCTGCTGCGCGGCTGCCGGCACGCCCACTTTGGCTGCCTTGGCCAGCGGGAGGATCTGAAGGACGACGTCGGACCCCGGCCGGATACCCGCGTCACCGATGTCGATGACCCACGGGGAGCCGTCCCAGAAGCGGTCCGCCACCACCCGGCCGTCCACCAGAAGACGGGCAACGTCGCCCGCCCAGGCGATTTCCACCTCCGCGATCCCCCCGGCGGCTGGTCCCGCCGTCGGCAGCTCCAGCCGGTATGCCGCTGCAAGGCGCGCGATCGTTTCGTCGTCCGGGGCTGCGGCCCGGCCGGACCGGGAACCGAAGGACGCAGGAACGGGCATCGCTGGGCGGATGCGTTCCACTGGTACCGGCTGGCGTCCCAGTTCCATAAGGTCGGCCTGGACAGGCACGTCCTCGAAGCAACCGGCCACGGTGGAGTAACTCCTGACCACGGGAGCCGCCGTCGACCTTCCCGCCAGCAGCCCGCCGGCGTCAACCCACACCGGTTCTGCCGACAAGACCAGCTCCCTGCCGCGCCGCGTCTCCAGAACCCAGGCCTCGTCCGCCAGCACCGCAGGCAGAACCAGGATCCTGAGGGCGCCCCGGCCAGACGCCGCCGACAGCGTCACCGGCGCAGAGGCATCAACGGCATAGGCGCCTCCAGCGAGCGCAGAAGCGGGCCCTTCCAACAGGGTCCCCTCCGGCAGGCAGATCTGGATACCGATCCCGGCCTCGGCGGCCAGGACCAGGGTGGGCACAGCGCCGGCATCGAGGACGGTCAGCGGCGTCGCCGTGGCCCACAGCAGCCGTACCCCACCAACATCAAGGTCCACCGGCCACGCAGCGATGGTGCCGGGCGGGACGTCCACGGGCGCGGCGGGAAAGGTCAGCGGACCGTCGGCCAACATCAGGCGGAACTGCGCACCGGTATATTCCAGAAGCGGTATATGCGGCTGGTGCCACGTGATAAACACAAACCCGGAAACCCCATCAGAACGCAGGGCCCACCGCAGCGTTTCCGCGTCCCCATTCCCTGCCGGCACCCATTCCGGCAGCGTGGACGGCATCGGCGCCAGCCGGTCCCCGAAGGCGGCGAGGAACGCGTGCTGCCGGCGCAGCAGCCCGAAGCTTGGCTCCAGCCGTCCGGACACGCCAACGGGCGCATGGAAGTCGTAGTCGAACACCGGAAGATCGTTGGGATACCCCGTCGCCTGCGACTCCTGCAGACCGGCCGCAGGGTTCGTCCCGCCGGCGAACATGTAATACCCCTGCCAGCCGGATCCGCTGCCGATCTTGTTGTTGGCAACGGCCGCCACATCCCTGCCCTGGGGCCACGGCCGGCGCTGGTAGGCGGTGGCCATGCCGCCGGTCAGCTCGCAGGTGGCCGGCGGATAGAGGGCAGAGGGAGACCGCGGCGGTTCAGCCCCGGCGCCCGGGAAATGTTCGCGCAGGTCCGCGCCGATGCCCGGATCGTCCCACTGATGGCTGAAAAAATAGTGCTGGCGGAAGGTGGGATCCCAGGGCGCATCCGCATCCACCCAGAACCCGTCGCCGTAGCCACCGAAAACCGGCAGGACGTCGCCTTCCGGAATGTCCGCCCCGCCCCACGCGGTCGCCGTCCATACGGGAGCGCTCAGCCCCGCAGCACGGGCCAGCTTCTTCAGCTCGGTGATGTGCCCCGGCTGGTCGTAGAGCTCGTTGTCCAGCTGGATGCCCATCACGTTGCTGTCCGGCCCCGTCAGCCCGCGCAGCTCGGCACCAACCAGGCTGTACCAGCGCTCCACCATTGCCAGGTAGCGCGGATCGTTGGTGCGGTGTTCGACGTCGGCCGCCTGGACCCAGTCGGGGAAGCCGCCATTGCGGACCTCGCCATGGGCCCACGGCCCGATGCGCAGCACCACGTCCAGGTCCAGGGACGCGCACAGCCGGACGAAGGCGGCGACGTCCAGGCTGCCGTCGAACCGCGCTTCCCCCTGGACGGGCTCGTGGTGGATCCAGAAGACGTAGCAGGCCACCACGGTGATGCCGCCCGCCTTCATCAGCCGGAGCCGGTCCTCCCAGCGGGTGCGGGGAAGCCTGCTGAAGTGGATTTCACCGGACACCGGAATGGCCGGGCGTCCGTTGCACTCCAGGTAGTGGCTGGTGAGCCGCCACCTGCTGTGCACGTCCTCCGTGTTGCTCATGGCCGGCAGCAGCAGCGGCGCACCGAATGGACGGGGGACGGCAGCCAGAAGTTCAACAGCGGTGTTGTGGGCAGGCATTGAAGGCATCCTTCAGTTGGCGGGGGCAGTGAGAATCAGGTGGTTCATGCGGCGTTGCCACTCTTCGTCAGCCCACATGGGATGGTGTGGCGCCGCGTTGGAGCACAGCACCATGCCCCACACGCCATGTTCCAGCGCGGTGCGGATACCGCGCTCGGCCAGGTGGCGCCCCACCGGGCCCTCCTCAAATGCCCCGTGCAGCGGCGTGTACCCGATCCAGCCCTCACCCACCAGGGCGGGCACATTCTTCCAGCGGGCCCACGCGGCGATGGCAATGACGCGGGACTCGATCTCGCGCAGCATCACCTCCCGGTACGGCCCATACCCGTTGTACAACCAGGTGTCCCACGCGGCCGGATCGATCCAGTCGTAGCCGTAAAACATCTGGTCCGTGACCACCGTGGCCCGGTATTTCCACTCGGCCAGCCGGCCGTAGTCAGCAAAGGACGGAGCGTCAGCTTGAAGCAGCGCCCGCAGCGACGCGTTGGGAAAGCCGCTGGTTCCCTCGGAGCGGATGTCGATCTGTTGCTGCAGCGCGTCCAGCACGCCGTAGCTGTACACATGGAACTGCGCCGCGCCCAGGCCGTCCGGAACCGTATGCATGGCCAGGTGCGGCGGCTTGCCGTAGCTGGCCGTCACCACAAGGTCGGGGTGCAGGCGCCGCAGCCGCTGCACCTGCCCGCTACCGCCGTCGTCAAGCGCCGGAAGGATGGAAAAGTCCACCTCGTTGTGCAGCTCCACCAAGGCGATGCGGTCCCGGTACCCGGCGTCGGAGACCGCACGGATCAGCCTGTCCCACGCGTCCGCCAGGACGCGGTACCGGTCCGCCAGCGGGACGGCGTCGATGGCCTGGAACCACCGCGGGGAGGCCGCGAACACCGGTGACTGCTGGTACTCCCAGCTGGCCAGGACCACCACCAGACCATGCCGGTCAGCGGCGTGGAACAGGTCCAGCAGCCGCTTCCGCATGTCCAGCCGGTAGCCGCCGGGCGCGTCGTACCAGCGGGTGCCCCGGCCGTAGATTCCGCCGTCGGGAGCCGTGCCGAGCCCTTCGATCTCCAGGTCCTCCGCGAGCGCATCCAGCCCCAGGCCGCCGAAAAGCAGCAGCGGCGCGGCGCAGATGCGGATGGCGTTGTACCCGAGGTCCGCCGCCTTGGCGCATGCCGCGTCCAGGTCAGCGTATGGGCCGCCGTCCTCGGCGCGGGTGTACCAGGAGAAGTCCCAGAGGGTGATGGCCAGGCGGGGTGGAAGGTGCGACGGCGGCGCTCCGGTCAGGGTGCGCGTGTTACCTTCCATGGTTCCGGACCCCAGGTACCGCAATTCCTCACTCACAGGGAGACCTCTTCCTTCGTTTCCACGGGCCCGGTCAGCAGGCGGCCCTGTGCGGCCAGCTTCCGGAGCGACGACGCCGCCGCGCCGCGGGATGCTGCGGTGTCTGTATTGAACAGGAGCAACTCCGGCAGCGACGTGGCGAAGTAGTCCGGCGCAGCGGGAGCGGCCGCCAGCTCAGCGGCGCGGGCTTCGAGGTCATGCCACATGGCTTCCGCCTCCTGCAGCCAGCCCAGCCTGGCGCAGGCAATACCGCGCCAATAGTCGGCAGGCCCCACCGGGCCCGGATCCACAGCCAGCGGATTGCCCCGCCGGGCGGCCATCATCCAGGCCTCCCGGGCAGCGGTGGCATCCCCGGCACGCTCCAGCGCGTCACCCAGCACCACGAAGCGCTCAGCCATGCTGTCCCCCGGATGCCGGCCCTCGCCCAGGTTCGCCGGAGCCTCGATGCCCTCCCGGAGCAAGGCGATCGCCGCCGTCGGCTCCTGCTCCACCAACGTCCGCGCCTGCCGGACGGCGGCACGATCGTACGCGGCGAGCGCCAGTCCCTCACCGCCTTCGAAGGGCAGGAAGGTGCGCGAGGCCAGGAGGGACAGGGCATCCCCGCAACGTCCGACGTCGGTGAGCAGGTTCGCGTACAGGACGGCAAGATCGTCCCGGGCCAGGACGGCAGGCCCGCGCTGCTCGATGTCCGCGATCCGCTGGTCCGCGGACAGGCCGCGCAGACCTGCCAGCACGGCACGCTCGAAAACGAGCCGGGCATCCTGCGGGCTCAGCTCCAGGGCACGCTCGAAGCAGCGGTCGGCGGCAGTGGGATCTCCCCCGGTATTGAAGGCAGCCAGCGCTGCGTTCCGCCAGACCACAGGGTCTTCGCTACCGTGCTCCGTGGACCGTTCCAGGTGGGCCAGCGCATCCGCGGTCCGTCCCGCGTCCAGGAGCCAGCACCCCAGGAGCCCGTGCGCCACGTGGTCGCGCGGGTCGGCCTCCAGGGCGCGGTGCAGCGCGTCATAGTCGTCCAGTCCGTAGGGGAAGGCATAGACGGTGTCCGCACGCCGGGCCTTGGCACGTTCGGCCATTGCCGCCTGCGGATCCAGCAGTTCCTCCAGCCAACTGGCGCGCAGGTAGTGGCGGAGCGGCCCTGGATTGCCGAAGGCCGGAAACGCATCCGGAGTCTCCTTCCGGGCGGTGAGGTCCAGGGCACGCTGCCACTGCCCGGCGCGGGCCAGCCAGCAGGCAACCGTGAGGCTGGTCTTTGGATCCGCCACGTCCAGCGTTCCGGCGAGCGCCAGCGCCACGGGGTCCAGCGGGTCGGCGGCCAGGATGTCCCGGAGCAGCTGTGCGGTCTCGACCCGGCACCCCAGCTGTTCCAGCGCCAGGTACCGCAGGTGCTGCGCTTCGGGGCTGGAACTTTCCAGGGCCAATGCGGCGTCAGCGTGCTGCAGCGCCTGGGCGGCTTGCCTGGAGTGGAGGGCCAGCCGGGACAACGCCAGCTGCGCCGGGTGCGCCCACGCCCTGTCCCACGCGGCCTTCCCAAACCGGTCCCGGGCTTCCTCCATAAGGCCAAGGCGTTCCAGGACCAGGCCCAGCCGGTAACCCGCCTCCCCGCTGGGCGGATTCAGGTTTCGCCGGGTCAGCCGGGAGAGCGCGTTTCCAAGCAGTTTCCGCGCCTGCTCATAGTGGCCGGCCCGGTACCTGGCAGCGCCAAGTGCGGTGGACGCGCGGGAGTCCAGCGGGTCCCGGCGCAGCATCTCTTCGAAGTACGGCAGGGGTGATCTGCTGGGATGCCGGTTCTGCGCAAGGTGGGTAGCAGTGATGAAAAGTTCATCCTGGCTTTCCATGGCGCGCGGCTGCAACGGCTCGGTGGCCACCCAGGGCTCCGGCGGGTTGTCCACGGGTTGCCGCGGCGTCCAGGAGATGAGCTCGCCGTCCCCGTCCAGGACGCGGAGCGTGAGGTCTGTTGCCTGCGCCGGCACAGGCAGTTCAAAAGTGGCGGTGAACGGGTGGGCGGGTGACAGGACGGGGTTCCAGGTGGCGACCGTTCCGCCGTCGCAGGTGAGGACAACAGCTGCGTTCTCCCTGCAGGCGGTGCTGGAAACACCCAGGCTGACGGTTCGGCCGTCACCAGCCAGGGAAAGCGCGACGGCGGCATCCAGGTTCGCCTGGTGCGCCGGACCGATCTGCCGGATGGGGTACCAGTACTGGCTGAAGGTGCGCGTCTCACCGGGCGCCAGGTAGCTGAAGTCCGGCTGGTTGTCCGTAAAGACGCCGGCCATGAGCTCGACGTACGGGCCGTCGTCGTCGGTTAAATGCCTGTCCCATGCCCTGCCTACGGGGCCGTTGCCCCACGTCCACTGCTTCTTGCCCGGCGCGATGCTGCGGTCAGCCCAGTGCACAAAGCCGGCGGCGGCGCTGTGGTCGTAGCCGCCAAAGAAGCTGTCCGCCGTGTCCGTGACCATGTAGGAGGTGGGGACCGGGATGTTGGCGTAGAAATCGAGCCTGTCCGCATCAGCGGTGCCGCCCTCCGCGGCCAGCGCGGGATAGTCCACGCCGTAGTAGGGCCGGTCGGCGCGCGGGAAGGAAGTGATGGCCCGGCGGGCGTGGTCCGCCACGAACCGGACATCCGTGGGGAAGAAGGACTGGTAGTTCCCATGCGCCCGGGCGGCCACGTTGGCCCACCAAAGAAAGGTCTGCGGCTCATCAGTCCAGTTGTGGAGCCGGGCTTCCACCTCGATCAGCGAACTGTTCCGGCGGAGCCGCACACCATGGGTCCCGCGCATCCGCTGGAGGGGGTCAAGGTCGCTGTGCCAGACCGTCACGCTGCCGTCGTCAGCATGTTCGACGGCGGTTTCCACCGGCAGGAAGGTGGCGGGCCGGTGGTGCTGGGGCCAGTTGAACTCCACGCCGCCGGAGATCCAGGGCCCCGCCAGGCCCACCAGCCCGGGCTTGATCACGTTGTTGCGGTAGAAGAAGTCGTAGCCGGCGGTCTTGTCGTAGCCGATATGGATGCGGCCCCCGATCTCCGGGAGCAGCATCAGGCGGACGTACTCATTCTCCAGGTGGATGGCCTGCCACAGCCTGGGCTTCTTCGCAGGCTCGATACTGTCGATGAACGGCATGGGGTACACCGTGCCGCTGGAGCCCTGGTACACCCGCCGGTCCAGGAACAGGGGAAACCGGTCTGGCTTCCCCGGCTCGTAGGTATCGATCCATACCGGTTCGCTCCAGCAGGCAACGCCGCCGCCAGCGAGGATCTCGCGTTGGCGGGCCGGGGCGTCGGGCAGGATGATCCTGCTGGAGTCTTTGGGTTCGCTGGTCACCCCTCAAGGCTATGGAGGACGCGAACCGGTTCCCATGGCATAAACGCTTCGCTATATGGACGATCGTGTACTCGTCCTGCCGCCTAAAGGGCCAGCCGCGGCCCGTCTGCCAGGGCGGGTGCGGAACCGACAACCGGCAGCGCATCGGTCAGGGCCTCGACGACGGCCAGCTGGCCTGTGGAGTCCGGGACGCCGGGGTACTGGACATGCGCATCCTCCGCCGGCCCGGCCACCGCCTCCTCGGAACGCATGCGGACCAGCGCCACAGCGGAGATCAGGAACCAGGCCACGTTCGTGACCACCGATGGCCATGCGCTGTGCAGGGTGCCGTTGATGATGAAGGCCACGGAGCCGAACAGGTTCGCCGTCTGGAAACCTTTCCCAGCCTTCAGCCAGCCCATGGAAACAGCCAAGTAGGCACTGAGTATCGCAACCGCGCCTGCCCAGCCGGCAATTTCCCACAGCAGTTCCATGGCGTCCTTCCAAGGTGGTGCCTGCGCAGTATCCGGGCAGGGCTAAAGAGGTAATTCAAGGTTTGGTTTCGCCGGATGCTGTCCTGGAGGAACCTGCATCATCCAGCTCTGCGTTGACTCGAGCCCTGTTCGGGCGAGGACCTCTTACGCTGGCCGGCGGCATAATCATACCCCGCTGCAGGCAGCACTTTTGCCGGGTATTCCCATGCCCTCCACAGTCTGGACAAGACCCCCTCCGCGTAGCACGATCAAAGCTGTGACCAGCAGTCCAGCCACCGATCCCTACCTCCGCGAACTCACCCAGTTGAGGCGCGTCAAGGACCGGATGGACCGCGAATACGCGCAGCCCCTGGACGTCGAATCCCTCGCCAGGGATGTCCACATGTCCGCAGGCCATTTCAGCCGCCGCTTCAAGCTGGCCTACGGCGAATCCCCGTACAGCTACCTCATGACCCGCCGGATCGAACGGGCCATGGCGCTGCTCCGCATAGGCGACCTCAGCGTCACCGAGGTGTGCTTCGCCGTCGGCTGCTCCTCGCTGGGCACCTTCAGCACCCGCTTCAGCGAGCTGGTGGGCATGCCGCCGAGCACCTACAAGCAGGAGGCGCAAAGCGCGACGGCGGGGATCCCCGCCTGCGTGGCGAAACAGGTCACCAGACCGGTCAGGAATCGAGAAGCGCCGGCCGTGGAGCCGTTACTAGCATGACTGGCATGGACATCAACATTTCCTCAACCTTCCTTCCCGCCACCGATCCCGACGCCTCACTGGCGTTCTACCGCGACGCCCTGGGCTTCGAAATCCGCAATGACGTGGGCCGCGGCACCATGCGCTGGATCACCGTTGGTCCCGCAGGCCAAAAGGACGTTTCCATCGTCCTGCACCCGCCGGCCGTGGACCCGGGCATCACCGAGAGTGAGCGCCGCACCATCACCGAAATGATGGCCAAGGGCACCTACGCCACGATCGTCCTCTCCTCCCCCGATGTGGACGCGGCGTTCGCCAAGGTGGAGGCGAGCGGCGCCGACGTGGTCCAGGAACCCATCGACCAGCCCTACGGAATCCGCGACTGCGCCTTCCGGGATCCTGCCGGCAACACCGTCCGCATCAACCAGCAGCCCTAGGCATATAAACAGACACGTATATAACGGACGACGCCGGGGGGAGGCTGCCAGCGCAGCCTCCCCCGGTGCCGCTCCAGGAACAGGGGGACACCGTGAGCACGGACACCAGCACACACGATGGAACAGGGACAACACAGGCGGGGGTGCATGTTGCCGACAGCCATGACCTGATCCGCGTGCAGGGCGCCCGGGAAAACAACCTCAAGGACATCAGCCTGGAGCTGCCCAAGCGCCGGCTCACCGCGTTCACGGGTGTGTCCGGCTCGGGCAAGAGCTCCCTGGTGTTTGCCACCATCGCCGCCGAATCGCAGCGGATGATCAACGAAACCTACAGCGCGTTCGTGCAGGGGTTCATGCCCAGCCTGGCGCGGCCGGACGTGGACCGGCTGGAGGGGCTGACCACGGCCATCATCGTGGACCAGGAGCGGATGGGCGCCAACCCGCGCTCCACCGTGGGCACCGCCACCGACGCCAACGCCATGCTCCGGATTCTGTTCAGCCGCCTGGGCAAGCCTTATGTCGGTCCGCCCACGGCATTCTCCTTCAACGTGCCCACCCGCAAGGCCAGCGGCATCATGAGCACGGAGAAGGGCGGCCGCGTGGAGAAGAACGTGGTCCGCCAGGTGACCTACCTGGGCGGCATGTGCCCGCGGTGCGAGGGCATGGGCAACATCAGCGACATCGACCGGACGGCCCTGTACGACGAGTCGAAGTCTCTGGCCGAGGGCGCGCTCACGGTTCCCGGCTACTCGATGGACGGCTGGTACGGCCGGCTGTTTGAGGGCATGGGCCTGCCCATGGACAAACCGATCGCGAAGTTCACCACGAAGCAGCTGGACACGATGCTGTACGCCGAGCCCACCAAGATCAAGGTGGAGGGCGTCAACCTGACGTTCGAAGGCATCATTCCCAAGATCCAGAAATCCATGCTGTCCAAGGACGTGGAGGCCATGCAGCCGCACGTGAAGCGCTTCGTGGAGCGGGCCGTCACCTTCGCCACCTGCCCGGACTGCGGCGGAACCCGCCTCACTCCGGAGGTGCTCAACGCACGGATCAACGGGAAGAACATCGCGGACCTCTGCACCATGCAGATCAGCGACCTGGCGCAATGGATCCGAGACCTGGACGAGCCCTCGGTCCGGCCACTGCTCGCCGGGCTGCGGGACCTCCTCGACTCCTTCGCCGAAATCGGCCTGGGCTACCTCTCGCTGGACCGTCCGGCCGGCACCCTCTCCGGCGGCGAAGCGCAGCGGACCAAGATGATCCGCCACCTGGGCTCCTCCCTCACCGACGTCACCTATGTCTTTGATGAGCCCAGCATCGGCCTGCACCCGCACGACATTGAGCGGATGAACACGCTCCTCCTGCAGCTCCGGGACAAAGGCAACACTGTGCTGGTGGTGGAGCACAAGCCGGAGATGATCGCCATCGCCGATCACGTCGTCGACCTCGGCCCCAAAGCCGGCACCGGCGGCGGCGAGATTGTGTACGAGGGCGATGTGGACGGGCTGCGTTCCAGTGGCACCATCACCGGCCGTCACCTGGACGACCGTGCCCGGCTCAAGGATTCCGTCCGGCCCCGCAGGGGCGCCCTTGAGGTCCGCGGCGCCTCGACCAACAACCTGCGCGACGTTGACGTGGACGTCCCGCTCGGCATGCTGTGCGTGGTGACGGGCGTGGCCGGGTCCGGCAAGAGCTCGCTGATCCACGGCTCGCTGGCCAAGCGGGAGGGCGTGATCGTGATCGACCAGGGCGCCATCAAGGGTTCCCGGCGGAGCAACCCGGCCACCTACACCGGCCTGCTGGAGCCCATCCGCAAGGCCTTCGCCAAGGCCAACGGCGTGAAGCCGGCGCTCTTCAGCTCCAACTCCGAGGGCGCGTGCCCCACCTGCAACGGAGCGGGCGTGATCTTCACCGAACTGGGCGTCATGGCTACGGTGGAGTCCACCTGCGAGGACTGCGAGGGGCGCCGCTTCCAGCCCGCCGTCCTCGAGTACACCCTGGGCGGACAGAACATCGCCGACGTCCTGGACATGTCAGTGGATGCGGCGCTGGCCTACTTTGCCGAGGGCGAGGCCAAGACGCCCGCGGCGCACAAGGTCCTGGAACGCCTTGCAGACGTGGGCCTGGGCTACATCTCCCTGGGCCAGCCGCTGACCACCCTGTCCGGCGGCGAGCGCCAGCGGCTCAAGCTGGCCACCCAGATGGCCGAGTCCGGGGAAATCTACATCCTGGACGAGCCCACCGTGGGCCTGCACCTGGCGGACGTCGAACAGTTGCTGGGCCTGCTGGACCGACTGGTTGATTCCGGCAAGTCGGTCATCGTCATTGAGCACCACCAGGCAGTCATGGCGCACGGTGACTGGATCATCGACATCGGACCGGGAGCAGGGCACGACGGCGGCAGGATAGTTTTCGAAGGCACGCCGGCTGACCTGGTGGCCGGCCGGGCCACACTCACCGGGCAGCACCTGGCAACCTACGTGGGTGCTTGACGCTTGCCTACAGCTGCCCCAGGAATGACACGGTGGCGGCGGCGATCTGCTGCTGGGCGGCCTGGCGGCTGATGCCGGGCTGCCCATCGCCCGGCTGATCGCCGTAGTCTCCGAAGAACGCGTGCACCCCGCCCCGGACGGCAGCGAACTCGGTGTCGCCGGGCAGCAGTTCACGGGAGGCCTCGATCTTGGCCGGGGTGCTGAGGCCATCGCTGCTGCCGGAGACGGACAGGACCGACAGGCCGCTGCGGCCCTGCAGGGAATCAACCGGGTAGGACGCGTACAGCACCAAGCCTTCGACGCCGGCGTTGTTGAGTGCGAAGGACGAGGCGGACACCCCACCCAGGGAGTGGCCGCCCACCGCCCAAGTGGTGATGTCCGGGTTGTCCGCCATGGCACCGCGGGCCTGGTTCCCGTCCAACAGGCTCAGCCCGAGGGGTTCCTTAAGGATGATTACCCGGTACCCGGCCCCAACGGCCGGGGCCAGGATGTCCTGGTAGGCGCGGGCATCCACGCGCGCGCCGGGATAGAAGACCAAGCCCTTGGTGTTTGTGACGCCTTCGGGTGACATGGTGATCGAGGTGTTGGATTCGGTGACGGTGAGGTCCGACGCCGGCCCGGCCTCCGCCGTCGGCCCCGGCTGGTAGGCGAAAGGGTTCAGCCAGGCCAGCCCGGCCGCGAGCGCCAGGACTGCCAGGCGGCCGGCCCAGGCACCGATGGCCCGGACGCGGGAGCGGGGCCTTGGAACATCCCGGCGGACCCACAGCAGGATTCCCCAGGCCACACCGGCGGCGGCCGCCGCGAGCAGGATGCCCGGCAGCAGGGGGTGCCCGCCCAGGACGGCGGGATTTCCGGCCAGCATCCACACCGCAACCCCTGCCAGGGCGGCGGCGCAGACCACTGATGCCCAGAAAAGGGCCGTCCGTTTCCTGGGCAGCGCGCTGGCTTGGCCGGCAGGCGAGGTCTTCATGGTTCCTGATCCTTCCATCCGCGGGCAGGATTTCAATGCCGGGCTGGCCTACGCTGGCCGTATGCCCGAAAAGTTCCGCTACGACGTCGAGATCCTGCACCTGCTGGTGTCCCCCGCGCATGCCTACTTTGGCCGTGCCCGGGATGGCGCCGCGGACGTTCCCACCACAGATGCGGAAACCGCGGAGGTGGTGGCCGGCAAAGGCATCGTGGGCGACAGGTTCTTCGGCAAGGCCGCGCACATGGACGCGGCGGTGACCCTGTTCGCCGTGGAGTCCCTCGAGGCCATCGCCGCCGAGTTGGGCGCCGCACCGTTCGATCCCCTGCTGACCCGCCGGAACGTGGTGCTCCGATGCGCACAGCTGGCTCCCCTGCTGGGGCACGACTTTGCGCTGGAATCAGGCGGGTCATCGGCGACCCTGCACGGCGGCCGGCATGCCCAGCCCTGCGCGTGGATGAACGAAATGCTCGCCCCCGGTGCACATCCGGCCATGCGGGGCCGCGGCGGCATCCGCTGCCGGGCCCTGTCCACCGGACTCCTGCACCGCGGCCCTGCAGTGCTGGTCAGCCCGGTGCCGCTGGAACCGGCACGGGCCGGCGAGGCCAGCCTGCTGCGGCCGTCCCGGCTGCCGTAGGAAGACGCACGACGGCGTCACGCACGGCACGCTTTCGGCCCACCTCCGGCAGGGAAGCCCCGGAAACCCGGGGTCCCGCCGTCGTGCCCTTCCCGAAAACGTGCCCTGCGTGACGGGGTGCAGGGCTACCGTTTCCGGTGGATGGACTTGTAGCTCAGGTAGGCGTTGAGGCCCTCGATCCCGTACTCGGTGCCCAGCCCGGAGTCGTGCCGCCCGCCGAACGGTGCTGAATGGTTGGAGGCGAAGAAGTTCAGGCCCACCGAGCCCGTATCCATCCGGTCCGCTACGGAGAGCGCCGCGTCCTCGTCCCTGCCGAACACCAGCCCGCCCAGGCCGAACTCGGTGTTGTTGGCCAGTGCCACTGCCTCCTCAACGCTGCCGCCGGCGTCGTTGTACTTGAGGATGGTGATCACCGGGCCAAAGATCTCCTCCCGCGCTATCCGCATGTCCGGCGTAACGTCTGCGAACACCGTGGGCTCCACGAAGTAGCCGTTCTCCAGCCCCCCGGACAGCGACGCCGCGCGCCCTCCGGTGGTGGCGCGGGCACCCTCGGCCAGCCCTGATTCGATGTACTCCAGCACCGTGCGGTACTGCGGTTCGGTGGCGCAGGGGCCGAACACCGTATCGGGGGCCAGCGGGTCGCCCTGCTTCCCGGCGGCGATAGTGGCTGTGACCATGTCCACCACTTCGTCGTACCGGCTGGCCGGGGCAAGGATGCGGGTGGAGATGTAGCAGGTCTGGCCGGTGTTGCGCATGGAGGATTTGATCAGCACGCGGGACATGGCCCCCAGGTCCGCATCCGGGAGCACGATGGCGCTGGACTTACCGCCCAGTTCCAGCGTGACCGGGCGCAGCAGCTCACCGCAGGCCGCGGCAATCTTCCGGCCCACCGGCGTCGACCCCGTGAACGCCACCTTGGCAATGCCCGGGTGCTTGACCAGCACGTCACCCAGGCGGCCGGAGCCTGTGACCAGGTTGACCACTCCGGCCGGGACGCCTGCAGCGGCGATCGCGTCGATGATCACCCGGATGGACAGCGGGGTGGGGGACGCGGGCTTGATGACCACGGTGCAGCCGGCCAGCAGCGCCGGCGCCAGCTTGATCATCACCAGGTTGATGGGGAAGTTCCACGGAGCGATCAGCGCGCAGACGCCCAGGGAATCCCGCCGCACCACCGATTCGCCGCCACCGCGCGGGAAGGGGCGGACGTCCTCCTGTTCCAGGTATCCGGCCAGGGTGGCGAAGTAGCGCAGGATTCCGGCGGCGTTGGCGGCGGCGCCGGATGATTCCGCCACCGGGGATCCGTTCTCCCGGGAGTTGGTCAGCGAGAGCTCATCGGCGCGTTTCTCCACCTCATCGGCGATCCGGAGCAGGTAGGCGGCCCGCCCGGAGGGTGCCAGCCGGGGCCATTCGCCGTCGAACGCTTTTTGGGCGGAGCCGACGGCGGCGTCCACGTCCTCCGCTGTGCCGTCCGGGACCGAGCCCCAGACTTCGCCGGTGGCGGGGTCGGTGACCGGGTTCCGGCCGGTGCCCCGGGAAGGCCGCCAGGCGCCGTCCACGTAAATCGTGTCCACGTGGGTGTGCGGAAGGGCCAGGCCGGACCGCGTGGCCAGGGCCGGCGCGTCGTGCATGGCGGAGGTCATCGGATCACCGCCGTCTTCAGCAGGGCATTGGACCGGCAAAGGTCCGCGGTGGCCATGTCCACGGCAGCCTGGGTGATGAGTTCCGGGACGATCTCGGTGGCCAGCCTGTCCGTGTACGTGGCGGGATCCATGCCGAACCAGGAGGAGGCCAGGGCGATGCCGGCATGGTCAAACCGCCACAGCCTGTCGGCGTCACGCATGAGGGCGTCCTCCATGGAACGGGCTACGGGCCGCGTGTCATGGCCGTCGATGATGTCGCAGACGCTGTCCACAAACCCGTCGGGATAGCCCAGCCCGGGCAGGACCCGCCGGGCCACCTCACAGCCCTGCTTCTCATGTTCGAAGCGGATGGTGGCCCTGCGCCAGTCCCCCGTGAATCCCTCCGAGAGGATCCGGGATTCATCAACGTGCGCCCAGCCGGTGTCGTGCAGCAGCGTGGCAACCCGCACCAGTTGGGCATCCGCGTCCGGGTAGGCCCGGCACAGCCGTTCGGCGAAGGCCAGGGAGATGGGCAGGTGGATGTCGTTGCCGCGGGTCCGGGTTTCGTTGACCACCGCCTTCCAGAGCGCATCGAGCGAATCCAGGGCCGCAGGGGTACCGGTGATGGGGGTGGTGTCCACCGGGCCCGCAGCTGGAATGGGGCGGACGCTGAACTCGGCGGCGAAGGCATCCGCCAGTGGGTCGGCAGCCTCCCCGCCGGTGGCGGTGCCCGTGGTGGTGCCCGGTTCCGCCGCAGCGACGGACGTTTTGGGGGTGCTCATAGTGCTCCTTCGGGTAGGCCAACTACTGTCTGGGTGCAGTTAGCTGTCCGCGGTGATGGTCTTGAGTTGGGTGGCGGTGTCCGCCGCGGCATCGGCGGGAATGTTCTGGCCCTTGGCGAGCGCGTTTTTGACGGCCATGAAGTCCAGCGGTGCGTTGACGCAGTCGGCGGCGATGATGCGGCCCTGCCGGTAGTAGAGGACGCTGAACTTGCCGCGTTCCTTGTCGTGCCGGACCACGGTCTGGTCGAAGCCGTTGCACAGGCCGGCGATCTGCAGTTTGAGGTCTGCCTGGTTGGACCAGAACCACGGGATGCCGGCGTACTCCTCGCGCCTGCCGGTCAGTGAGTAGGCGGCCACCTTGGCGTGTTCAATGGCGTTGTTGACGCTTTCCAGCCGGATCCGTTCCCCGGGTGCGGAGCCGGGAACGGGGTTGGGCATGTTGGCAACGTCGCCCACGGCCACGGTGGTGCCGTCCGACGCCAGGGCGAACCGGTCCACCACTATGCCATTGTCGACGGCCAGGCCGAGCTGCTCCGCCAACTGAGTGTTGGGGATGACGCCGATCCCGATCAGGACGATCTGCGCCGGCAGTACCGTTCCGTCCTGGAGTTCGACGGCGGCAACCCGAGTGCCGCCGTCGCCAGCGGTGAAGCGCGCCGCACTCGTGTTGAGCCGGATATCCATCCCGCGGGAGCGGTGCGCCTGCAGGAAGTACTCTGCCGTTTCCTCCCCCACCGCGCGGCCCACCAGCCGGGGCCCGAACTCGAGCACGGTGACATTCTTCCCCATCTTCTGCAGGCTGGACGCGGCTTCGAGGCCGATAAACCCGCCGCCGATCACCACGATGTCCGTAGCGTCTCCCACCCTTGCCTTCAGCGCCAGGGCGTCATCGGCGTTGCGGAGGTACAGCACCCCGTCCAGGCCGCTGCCCTCGATGTCCAGCTTCCGCGCCCTGGCGCCCACGGTGAGGGCCAGCCGCTTGAACGGGAACTCGCCTCCGGAGGAGGCATGTGCCACCCCGGAGCCGTCTGCTTCCTTGTCGATCCGGACAATGTATTCGCCTTTGACCAGGTCAACGTTGTGCTCGGCCCAGTATTCGTTGGAGCGGAAGATGAGTGATTCGCTTTCCACCGCGCCCTGCAGGAACTCCTTGGACAGTGCCGGCCGCTGGTACGGGCGGTGGTCCTCATCCCCCAGCAGGGTGATGTGTTCGTCGAAGCCGAGCGCCCGGAGCGATACGGCCAGCTGTACGCCGGACTGGCTGGCGCCGATGATCAGGAGGCCCGTCCGGACGGGGGTTTGCGAAGAAGTAGCGGCGGTTGCCTGCTCCACTGTCTGCGTTCCCACGGCTACACCTGGGTTTCCGGGGTGGTGACGAAGAGCTCCAGCTCATCCGTCAGGCGCAGCTGGCAGGAAAGCCGGGAGCTGTCCTCGCGGTCCACTGCGGTGCCGTAGAGCATCTCGTCCTCCATGTCCTCCATGGGGGGCAGCTGCGAAGCGCAGTCCTCGCGGACAAAGACGTGGCAGGTAGCGCAGGACAGCGAGCCGCCGCATTCGGCCACGATGCCGGGGACGCCGTTGCGCACCGCGGTTTCCATGACCGAGTCACCGGCATTGCCTTCGACGTCGCGGACGGTGCCTTCTGCGTCGGTGAAGTGAACCGTTGGCATTGTGGTCCTCCTTTGGATTGAAGTTGGTTGTTGGGTGGCCCAGCAGGCCGGTCAGATGAACTGCCGGCCGCCGTCCACCACCATGGTCTGGCCGGTGTAGTAGGAGCTGTCCGGTCCCGCGAGGAACAGCGCCGCACCCACGATGTCCTCGGGCTGGCTGGCCCGTTTGATGGCGCCGCGGTCCACGCCATAGTTTTCGGCGTTCTCCATGAGCCCGTAACTGGCCTCAGTGAGCGTGAAGCCCGGCGCGATCGCGTTGACCGTGATCCCCCGCCGGCCCAGTTCCTTGGCCATGACCCGGGTGAGTGCCACCACCCCGCCCTTGGAGGCAACGTAGTGCGCCCACTGCTCGGAGCCGCTGAAGATCGTGGCGCTGGAGAGGTTGATGACGCGGCCACCCTCTGCCAGGTAGGGGCTTGCGGCGCGGGTCACCAGCCAGGGGCCCTTGAGGTTGACGTTCATCACCAGATCCCATTCGGCCGGATCGATGTCCTCGAAGCGGCTGCGGGTTACCCCCGCGTACACGGCCGCGTTGTTGAGAACGACGTCGATCCGTCCGTTCCCGAACTCGGCGCAGCTTTTCGCGAGCTGCTCCGTGGATTCCACGTCGGTGACGTCGGCGGCGTAAGCCGCCGCTTCAGCCCCGGCTTCGCGGACCAGCTTGGCGGTCTGTTCGGCGCCCTCGAGGTTGATGTCGGCCACCGCCACGCGGTAGCCGCGGCCGGCGAAGCCGAGCGCGAACGCCCTGCCCAGCCCGCCGGCGGCCCCGGTGATGAGGACGGTCTTCCCCTGCGTGCCGTTTGCGGAATATTCCTCGGAGGGAATGTTTTGCTCAGACATGGCTGTGGCTGTGGGCGCCGGGTCCGGCCGCCACCAGGTCGTCCTCGGCGTCCAGGATCTGGACCGTGCCCTTGGTGCCGTCAACACGCAGCCGCTGGCCGGTCTTGATGGTGGTGGATCCGGAGCCCGTTCCGGTGACGGCCGGCAACCCGTATTCGCGGCACACAATCGCGGCGTGGCTCATCATGCCGCCGATGTCGGTGACGGTAGCGCTGATCTTGCCGAAGATGGGACCCCAGGACGGTGCGGTCACGGTGGCCACCAGGATCTCGCCCTGCTGCACCTCGGAGAGCTGGTCGGCGTCGGTGACCACGCGGGCCAGTCCTTCCACCACGCCGGGCGAGGCAGCCATGCCGCGCAGCCCGCCGCCTTCCACTTCCTCGCCGGCACCCAGCCACTGCTGGACCTGCTCGGTGGTGATGCCCCAGAGCATCCGGGTGAAGGGCTCGGTGATGGACGCCGGCGGGGTGTTCAGCGCCGGCGCGGGGCGCGCGGTCTTGAGGGCGTCCACGATGCCGCGGCGGCGTTCGATTTCCTCGGGCCAGTAGTCGGGCCCGATCGGCTTGGCGCCCACCCCCCAGCCGGTGACCAGGTCGAAGAGGGCGTCGCGGACCTCATTGCGGCCCAGGTAGAGCAGGTCATCCGGTTCGGTCCAGAAACCCTCAGCGTGCATCATGCGGGAGAGTTCCCGGATCTTGCGCCAGAAGACGCCCATGGTCCAGTGCTCGATGTAGAAGTTGTGGTTCTCCACGTAAGGGTAGGCGGTGGCGGCGAGGCCGCGTTTGGCATCGAAGACGGCCTGGTTGTCGCCTTCGAGCAGGTCGCGGTATTCCTCGATGATCCGGTCGCGTTCGGCGATGAGGGCTTCAACGGGACGCATGATCTCCTGGCCCTCGTCCACGCGGCGGATGTAGTCCGCAATGTAGCCGAGCGGGATTTCCTGGTGTTCGTTCCAGTACTTGTCGTGGCCGTAGAAGCCGTTGCCCACAGTGAAGTTGAACCACGGGTCCTTGGCACCTTCGTACTGCGCGATCCACCGGTCCCCGCCGGGAGCGGCGGCGATGGCACCCAAAGTAGCCTCGACGTCGTCCGTGTTCCCGAAGTGGCCCTGGAGCCCCAGTTCGACGGCGAGCTTGGCAAGCTGCTTGAGCTCGTCATCGGGGCGGAACAGTTCCATGTCCACGCCCTGGACCATGCTGGCAATCGACTGGTCGGGGATGTTGGGGAAGACCTGCTTGCAGAAGTTGAAGAAGTCCAGGTACGCGATGTAGCCCAGGTTCAGGAACTCGAAGTGGTACTGCCAGTTCTGGTAGGCCAGCTGGATGAGGCGGTCGTAGCTCTCCAGCAGCTTTTCGGAGCCGTCCTTGCCCTTGCCGGACGTGATGTCCTCCATGGGAACCATGCCCGGGAGCCTGGGGAAGGAAATGGTTTCCATCTCCGCAATGGTGCCTTTGACCTTGACGTGCCACTCCTTGAGGAGCCGCTCCCAGTTCTGGAAGTAGTAGCCCACGCGCTCCTCGAACAGCGGCACCCGGGCGGCGATCTGGTCCTCCGACACCGGGATGGGCGACATGTAGAGGTAGCCCAGGTGGACGCGGAACTCGATGCCGTTGGCGTTGGGGATCATCAGGTGCCGGGCGTTGTACTGGCCCAGGCACTTGACCGCGAATTCGCCGCCGATGGTCTCAAAAGGCTTGAACACGGTGGGCCAGTGCTGGCTGTCGCAGAACCAGAACTTGGCGTCTTCCTGCTCCTTGAGCTTGTCCTGGAAGACCAGGTAGTAGGGGTAGAGCTTTTCCCAGCCTTCGGCGCCGGCGGGGACCGGCAGCTCGGAGGGTTTGGGGAACGACTTCAGGGACATGGCGGTCCTTTCAGGAGGGCTCGGCGGTGAGCCTTGGTGGGTGAAGCCTTGGATGGGAGTCAGGCAGTCGGCTTGAGCGCGGGGGTGCTCAGTCCGCTGAAGTAGCCGCCCGTGACGACGGGCTGGGGTGCGGTCACCGGTGCGGGCCTGGAGGAGTGCACGGTCTCCGGGCGGGACTGCAGCAGGAGCAGGTTTTCGCCGTCCGGGAGGTCGGCGTCGAAGGCCCATTCGATGTCCTGCGGGCACTTGTAGTGCTTTTCCGCCCGCTTGGCCATCTGGGCAACGGCGGTGAGTTCCGCGTCGGTGAGGCTGCGGCGGCCGCGGCGGTCGGCGTCGACCTCGCGTTCGATGAGGCGCTTGGCACCCGTATCCGGGACCAGCTCGGCGTGCTTGTCGCCCAAGTGTTCGCTGACGACGGCGAGCGTCACCTTGTCCAGCACGATGTTGTCCGGGGTGACCTGGCCGGACACCACCATTTCACCGACGCCGTAGGAGGAATCGATGGTGATCTTTGACCGGTCACCGTTGGTGGGATCCATGGTGATGGCCACCCCGGACACCTTGGAGTTCACCATTTTCTGCACCACCACGGCCATGGACAGCCCCTCGTTCGGGATGTTGTTCCTGAGCCGGTAGATGATGGCGCGGGACGTGAAGAGGGAGGCCCAGCATTGGCGGATGTGGTCGGTGACCGCCTTGACGCCGTCCAGCCAGAGGTAGGTGTCCTGCTGGCCGGCGAAGGAGGCATCCGGGAGGTCCTCCGCGGTGGCACTGGACCGCACGGCCACCGGGACGGGGGCATCGAAGCGGCCCATCAGCGATTCGTAGGCGGCAATGGTCATGCTGCGCAGGGCCTCCGGCACAGGGCGGGAGCAGATGTCCTCGCGGATGGCTGCCGATACCTGGTCCACCTGCCGGGTGTCCTCCGGGTCCAGGCCGGCGAGCAGTTCGTGGATCCTGGCGGTGATGCCGGCCTCGTCCATGAAGGCATCGAACTGCGCGGTGGTGACGACGAATCCGGGCGGGACGGGCATGCCGGCGGAGGTCATGGTGACCAGGGACGCGCCCTTGCCGCCGAGGTTTTCAAGCCGGGGCTCGATGCCGCCGTCGAAGAACTGGACGTAGTCGTTGCTTTGCATGGTGCTTAGGCCTTCCAGCTGACAGGAACGGTCTCGGGGACTCGGAAGGAGAGGTTTTCGCGGAAGGCGATGTCCTCCGGGGCTTCGAGTTGAAGCCTGGGAGCGAGCCGGGCCACTTCCTCGAGTGCGATTTTGGCCTGGAGCTTGGCGAGCATGTTGCCCAGGCAGTAGTGGATGCCGAATCCGAAGGACAGGTGTTCGCGGGCGTTGGGCCGGCTGATATCGAAGTCCTCACCGGCTGCAAACTTGGTTTCATCCCGGTTGGCCGAGCCCATCAGGAGCAGAAGCTGCGAGCCCTTCTCGATGCGGACACCGCCCACCTCCGTGTCCTTCAGGGCCTTGCGGCGCCAGCCGACGATGGAGCCGGCGTAGCGGAGGACCTCGTCGATGGCGGCGGGGATCTTCGTGGGATCCTCCACCAGCCGCTGCCACTGCTCCGGACGCGCCAGGAGCTCACGCAGTGCGTTGGAGATCAGGGTGGTGGTGGTTTCGTGCCCGGCGAAGAGCAGGCTGTAGAGGACCGATGCGATCTCATGGTCCGAGATTTCCGCGCCGTCCTGCTGGGCTTTGACCAGGTCCGCGGTGAGGTTGTCGCCGCCTTGTTCGTGGGCCACCCGGACCAGGCGCAGGCATTCCTGCCAGTACTCCACCAGGTTGTGGGCGTGGGGGATCTGCTGCTCGTCGCTCAGGTCGCCCCAGGTCATGGCGGCGCGGGAGTCGGACCAGCGCTTGAAGGTGTCCACCTGGGAAACGTCGGCGCCGATCAGGGTCAGGATGGTGATGGTGGGAACATCGTAGGCCAGGTCCTTGACCAGGTCCCCGCGGCGGTCCTGGCGGGAAAGCATCTTCTCGAGCAGGTCCACCACGTTCTGCCGGATGAACGGTTCCAGGGCCTTGTAGCGGCGGGGCGTGAAGGCTTTCTGCACCACGGCGCGGATGCGGGTGTGCTCCGGCGGCCGGCGGGCGGAAAGGCCGGAGTAAGCGGTGAAGCCGCCTTCTTCCATGATCTTCTTGGCGGAGGGACCGCGTTCGCGGACCGGGGCCTGGGCGTTCTCGCTGGAGAACGTTTCCCAATCCTCGAAGACTGCTTTGATGTCGTCGTAGCGGGAGACGACGTAGAGGCCAATACGCTCATCGAACATCACGGGCTGCTCGGCCCGGAGCTCTGCGTAGGCGGTGAAAGGGTCCTTCATCTGGAAAGGTTCGTAGCCGTGGTGCCCGGCGGGGGCTTCGGCGCCGTACCCGAAAGGACAGCGGCCAGCCGTTTCTGTCGACGATGACATCTTGACTCCTGGTGACTTGACTCCGCCGGCGCCTCAGGGCGGCCTGGGTTTCTTAGTGACCAGTGTGGTCCACATCACCGGCGCGGGATAGCGCCGGCTTCCACTGGACGGAATCGATTGGTCTCAGCCGAGCTGTCCCCTGTGCACGCCGATCAATGTCTCCAGGGGGATCCGCGCGGTGGCCTTTTCGATCTGTGCCGAGATGCCCTTGAGGACGGGAAGGTACCTGGTCATGGTGGACGCCTGGGCGGTGGGCAGCACCAGGCCGATGGCGGCCCCGATCCGGCCGGTATGGAACACCGGGACCGCAATGGAACATGAGCCAAGCCGTACTTCCTCCAGCGTGGTGGCATAGCCCTGGGCGCGGATATCCGCCAGCTCGGCCGTGAACTTTTGCGGGTCGATGTGGGTGTGGGCGGTGGCGCGTTCCAGGTCCCGGTGCAGGTAGGCGTCGCGCACCCAGTCGTCTTCGAAGGCCAGAATGACTTTCCCGACGGCTGTGGCGTGCATGGGCAGGCGGCCGCCCACCCGGGACGCGCGGGGCACGCGCTTGGAGCCGTAGACGCGGTCGATGTACAGGACTTCATGGCCGGCGCGGATGGCCAGGTGTGCCGTCTCGCCGGTGAGCGAGAACAGGTCCTGGATGTAGGGGCGGGCGGCATCGCGCAGCTGGCGGCCCGTGTTCTGCGCCAGCTCCCACAGCCGGATTCCCAGCTGGTAGCGGCCGTTCGGTTCCCGCGACAGGAAGCCCCAGTCGGTCAGTTCGTTCACCAGCCGGTGCGCGGTGCTGAGCGGCAGCCCGGACTTGTCGGCAATGTCGGTCAGGCTCAGGGCTCCGCGGGATGTCTCGAACGCTTCAAGGATGGACAGCACCTTGGACGTCACTGTGCGTCCGGGGTCGCGGCTGCCGCCGGCCATGGGGGCCTCCTCGCTCCTGGCGCTGGGCCCAGGGTGCCGGCAGCGTCTCGGAATGAGTCTAAGGGTGCGGGCAGCCGCGTACCCCGCCAACCCCCTGCTTAGTGAACGAGGCGCTGCCGCTGCGGCCAGAGGGTGACCGATTCCAGCGCTGACAGTGCCCGCGCCATGGCCTGCGCCTCATCCGTGAAGAGGTGGCCGAGGACGCGTTGGGAGCACAGCCGCAGGGCCTGCCCGCGGTCCAGCCCGAACCAGTCCATGACAGTGTCGATGCCGTGCGGGCTGAGGCGCCAGGTCTTGTCGGCGTCCTTGACGATGGCGTCCTCGATGGACATCGCTTCGCGCCGGGAGTCATGCCCGTCGATGATGGCCAGGATGGCCGGGACCTTCGCGTCGTCATAACGGCACTCGCCGAGAATGTCCGCGGCGAGCCGGGCGCCCTCCTTTTCGTGCAGCAGCACCAGGTCCGGCCTGCCGCCGCCCGGCGCAATGGCCGCCAGGACCTCACCTGGCGGCACCTGCGACCAGCCGATGTCGTGCAGCATGATGGCGGGAAGTACGACGGCGGCATCCGCTTCCGGGTGGGCGTCCAGCAGGGCGCGGGCCAGGCCCAGGGCGTAAAGGGTGTGTGCGTCATTGTCCCGGACCGCCAGGAACGGCGCGGCGAGTTCCCAGATCCCGGCCAGTACCGGTTCCAGGGCGATGACCCCGGCCGGTTCCGGCTCGATCGCCGCGGCAACCTTGGTGGCGTCCAGGCCTGAATAGTTGGCAGCAGGCTGCAGCTTCGTCATCCCCACAGCCTGCCCTGAGGGACATCTGGGGGCAACGGCGGCCTTCCGGCCAGCGGAATCGTTATGTGATGTCCGACGGCGTCACGCACGGCACGCTTTCGGCCCACCTTTGGTGGGGGATCCACGGAACCCGGGGTCCCGCCGTCGTGCGCTTCCCGAAAGCATGCCCCACGTGACGCACCCCCGCGTCTTCAGGTCACGTGATGGCTGTGGCGTTGGCCGGCGAGCCGGTGCCGCCGATGATGTTCAGTGGTTTGATGCTGATGAACGCGTCCCATGTGCCGGTGGTCCTCATGTTCCGGGCGAGCGGTCCCAGTTTCCACAGTTCCCCGAGCGGCAGGCCGAGTTTTGCCAGCAGCTGCTGGTGCATCATGCCGTGGTCGTTGACGGCCGACCGCCGGTAAGGGCTGGCAGGGACGGCGGGCAGGCATTCGAAGGCAAAGTTGTCGGCGGCGACAACCGCAAACTGGCTGTCCCATACCCAGGCCACGAACTCCTGGGACTGTTCCACGCCCGATGCCTTGCGGCTCTCGCGCACCTGCTGCTTTTCCGCCGTCGTCAGTTTCAGGAACCATTCGCACCACCCGGTGTGGAGCATGAGGATGTCACCGGGGCGGAGGCGGAGGGACTGCGCCGCCATGGCCGCCTGCACCAGGTCCAGCGTGAGGGCTTCCCCGGCTGCGTGGTCGATGGGCTCCCCCAGGCTTCGCCGGAAGCCGTCCAGGTCCACCAGCACGCCCCGGCCCGTGATCGGGTGTTCTGCCCATTCCTGGATGCCCAGATCCCGGGTGCCCACGGTGATCAGGTCGTCGGCGGTGCCGTTGTAGAAGCCCACGTCATCCGCCCGCCGGTGCCTGAGCCCGTCGATCTGGCTGGATCCCTGCAGGTAGTACCCATCAAGATAGTCGTCGCGGTGGGCCGGGTGCGAGGAGTAGATGGTGTGCCGGGGCGCACTGCGTTTGAGCGACATACCAGGGTCAAAAGCGTCAGCCGGATAGTCCAGGCCGAACACGGTCCCGCTCCTGATGCTGTTCCTGGCCTCCACGATGGCCTCCGGGGTTATGAAGGACGGTGTGCCCCGGGCCGATTCCGGGAACAGTCCCCACGATGTTCCTGACAGGGCGCCCTCCCTTGCAAGGAGATCGGCGAAGGTGGGAAACGTTCCGGGTGCAGTCATCGGGTGGTTGCCTCCTGCTGCTGCGTGGCCTGTTTGTGGGAGCGCTTGTAGCTGAGCAGGAAACCTGCGACGGCGCACACGGACGCCGCAAGGCAGACGGGCGGCTTGATGTACGTGTTGAAGAACTCCAGCCAGCCGTTTTGCCCGGCCACGAGGCCGGCGGCCTGTCCGGCAACGAACAGGACGCCGCCGACAAGAAGGGCTCCGAGCGTAACGGTGAAGACGGTTTCGATGAACCTGCGGGGTGTATTCATAGTGGTTCCTTAGATCGGCAGGACGCCGAGGATAATCAGCACGCCGATGACCAGCAGGGGCAGGGCATAGTGGGTCAGCAGGCGGCCGAAGGTCTTGATGGGGTTGACGTCAGCAATGCCGCAGGCAACATAGAGCGGCGCGCCACCGGGCGGAACCGCGGCTTCGCACGAGGAAAAGACCAGGACGGCGACGGCGGCAGTAGTGGCCGGCACTCCGGCCGCCACCAGGGCCGCGACGCCGACCGTTCCCACGGCGGCCATGGTGGCCGTTGCGGACAGCGGGGCTGCGACGGCGATCACGATCAGCCCGATCAGGATGGCAAGCAGCCACAGCGGCAGGTTCAACCCGTTCAGCAGCGCCGTCATTTGCTTGGGCAGGCCGGTGGCGGCGAGCGCGTTGGCTCCGGCGAACGCGAACAGCACCGTGACGCCCACGATTCCGAACCGCGGGGCGGAGCCATGCAGAAGCTCGCCCCAGCCGCGGCCGCTGCGGGGCAGCTTTTTCCGGCCCAGCAGGGCGCCGGTGATGAGCAGGACTACCGGGATCCAGACGATCACGCTGACGGATTTGCTGACGTCGCCGCCGGTCCAGTCCGAGAGTGCGGACGTGAGGAACCCGGAGGTGATGACCAGGGGGATGGCAACGACGACGAACAACAGGAGGGTTGCCCAGCCCTGGCCAAAGGCGGTCCGGACGGACAGGCGGTGGGCTGCGTCGAGCGGGGTCATCCCGCTCTTCCTGATCAGCAGCCAGGTGACGATAAGGCGGTGCAGGAAGCACCACAGGCCGCCGAAGAGCAGGGGCAGGACAAGGGCGTTGATGTTCAGCAGGGGCCCCACCGTGGCGGAGCCGACCAGGACGAACATGGAGGCGCTGAACGGGAAGGTAATGCCCATTCCGGCGTTGCCGGCCACCAGGGTGGCGGCGGCGGGCTTGTCGAGCTTGGACTTTTCCATCCAGGGAATGGTGACGGACCCCACCGTCGCGGCGATGGCGGCCTGGTTGTGGACCACTCCGCCCAGGCCTGCAGAGGCAACCGTGGAGACCCACGCCGGGCCGCCCTTCACCCCGCCGATCAGTGAGTTGAGCAGGTCGATCAGCCGGTCCAGGACGCCGCCTTTATCCAGCAGGTAGCCCATGAAGACGAACGCCATGGTGGCGTAAACAATCTCGTCCGTCGCTGCCGAATAGAGCGCCGACCAGCCGACCTGCGCCGCGGCGGCACCGGTGAACGGGAGCACCACCAGGAATCCCAGGATCATGGCCTCCCCCACGCTGCGCTTCATGGCCGTAGTCCAGAGGAGGATGACGGCAAGGTAAGCGCCAAGTGCCCAGATGCCGATCATGCTGCTGCTCCTGACGGCGGAATGCCGGTTGCTGTCGAAATCACGTAATACCCGTTCCTGATTGTGCCCTGCTGCGCCGTCAGCGCAAGGCCGGTTCCGTGGTCTGGGCCATGCGGGCGAGGGCCGCGGCGGAGGCGGTGGTCATCTCGGCCGGGACGCCGAGGTCCGAGAGGTAGCTTGCGGTGTCCTGCATTTCCTTGGAGCGGCGCACGGCGTGCTTGGCGCTTCCGGTGAGGAACCTGTCGATGACAGCCTGGCCGTCCCCTGCCAGCTGGTTCGCGATCTGGCCCCGGATCCAGTCCTCCAGGCCGGCTGCCTTGCCGGCCGTGACCGCTTCCACCACCACGGACGCCAGGCCCTTCATGAGGACGCTGCGCAGCAGTTTGTGGGCCATCGCTGCCCCAGGCCCGCCGTCGACGATTTCCACCTGCACGCCGAGGGGACGCAGCAGGGCGGCAACAGCCTGGGCGCCGGGGCCGCTCACCATCAGCGGCGTCTTTTCCCCCAGCGCGGAGACCGGGCCAAGGATGGCGACGTCGGCAAAGCCGGCTTTGCCCGGCAGCTGTCCAAGTTCCTGCATCACGCCGGGGGACGAGGAGGTGAAGTCGGCATAAACGCTGCCGGCGCCAAGGACCGGCAGGCACTCCTGCGCCACCCTGCGTGCCGCGGCGGCGCCGGTCATCACCACGACGATGTCAGCGCCGGTACAGGCGTCGGCCGCCGTTGCGGCCCGGGTGACGCCGTCCGGGGTCGTGGGGGCCACGGGGTCGAACCCGGTGACCTGGTGGCCCGCAGCTGCGAGCGCTGCGGCGTAGGTGGCTCCGGCTTCGCCGAGGCCAATGACGGTGCACGCTGTCATGGTTTGCTCTGTTCCTTCTGGTGACGTTCTGGTTGTGGTGCGGTTCAGTTGCGGGCGGCGACGATGGCCTGGCGGCGTCCGGTTTCATCCGCGAACACTGCTTCGGCGGCTTCGGCGACGGCGGCGGCCTGGTCCCGGGGGATGACCACCACCCCGTCGGAGTCACCAACGATGACATCGCCGGGCAGGACGGGAACGCCGCCGAAGGCGACGGCGGTTCCCAGCCTGAAGGGGCCATCCTTGTAGGGACCGGCGGGCGAAGTAGCCCTGGCGAAGACGGGCATGCCGATCTCACCCAGCGCCTCGGCGTCGCGCGCTGCTCCGTCCAGCGCGAAGCCCGCGACGCCGAGGTTGATGGCGCGCTCCCCGATCAGTTCGCCAAGGAGGGCGCGGGATTCATCGGCGCCCCCGGCGACCACAATGACGTCTCCGGGACGGGCCAGCTGCAGGGCGGCGTGGATGCCCTTGTTGTCTCCGGGACGGGTCCACACGGTGAACGCCGGTCCGGCCAGCTTCGCACCGGGCCACACGGCCTGGATGGCGGAGTCCGCGATGCCGAGCCTGTCCATGGCGTCACCGATATTGGCAGCGGGCAGCTTGGCGAGGCGGTCCACGATGCCCTGCTCGGGGCGGGCGAACTCGGCGCTGGTGTCAATGGCTGGAGTTGTCATGGTCGGTTCCTTAGGGGTGTGGGTCAGTCTTTTTTCTGGACCAGGGGAAGGACCTTCTTGAAGTCGTCCTCCTGGCCTGCCCAGAACTTCTGGTAGTCGGCACCGTTGAGGTAGCTGGTCTGCAGGCCCAGGTCCTTCATCTTCTGAACCACGGCGGGGTCCTCGATGGCCTTCTCGATGGCGGCTTCGAGCTTCTTGGCAACGTCATCCGGGAGTCCGGCGGGAGCGGAGTAGCCGCGGGCGGTGCCCGCGGTCAGGTCGTAGCCGGATTCCTTGAACGTGGGGATGTCCGGCAGCGAGGGGGCGCGGTCCCCGGACATGACGCCCAGCACCCGCGCCTTGCCCTGCTTGCTGAGGTCGTTCACGTCGCTGACGTTGGCCACCAGGACGTCCACGTGCTTGCCCAGGAAAGCGGTGGTGGCCTGCGAGGCACCCTCGGAGAAGTGGACCGGCGCGAACTCCGAGCCGGTGCTTTCCTGGATCTGGGCCAGGGCGAAGTGTTCGCCTGTCTGGATGCCGGTGGTGCTGGCGGTGAGTGACTTCGGCTTGGCCTTGACCGCTTCCAGCAGCTCTTTCAGGGTCTGGTACGGGCTGTCCGGCTGGACGGCGATGACGGTGGGGTCGATCACCTGCCGGCCCAGCGGCTGGAAGCTGTCCCTGGTGTACTTCGCGCCGCGGGCCGGATCCAGGGGTGAGACCACCACCGAGGGGGATCCGGTGGCGCCGATGGTGTAGCCGTCCGGCTTGGCGCTGGTCAGTGCGGTGTAGCCGATCTGGCCGCCGGCCCCGGGCTTGTTGATGACTTCAACATTGGTGCCGAGCTCCTTTTCGAGGACCGGCTGGATGAGCCTGGCGGCGGTGTCCACGGCGCCGCCCGACGAGAAGGCGACAATCAGGTCGATTGACTTGCCTTTCTTGGGGAAGTCGCCGGCGGCTGCGGCGGAGTTGCTGGCTCCGGCGTTGGCGCCGCAGCCAGTGAGGGCGAGCAGGGACGCAGCTGCGACGGCTGCGAGGATCTTCTTGCGTGACATGGTTCTTCTCCTTTGAAGCGGTGCGGGAAATGCGGGTTGTGGTGGGAAATCAGGCTTCCGGGTCCTCCATGAGGGCCTTGGGTTTGCGGAGTTTGAGCAGGGGGCTGCAGATGATGAGCAGGCCAAGGCCGATCAGCACGGCGGAGATGGGACGGCTGGTGAAGACGGTGAAGTCGCCCTGGGATATTTCCAGCGATTCGCGCAGGGAGCGTTCCATCAGCGGCCCCAGCACCAGCGTGAGCACCATCGGGGCGAGCGGAATGTCGAGGTTCCGCAGTGCAAGGCCAAGGAGGCCGAAGCCGATCATGACGTAGACATCGAAGACGCTGAAGTTGATGGTGTAGGCCCCGATGACCATGAACACGAGGATCACTGCGGTCAGGATCGGGGTGGGCACGCGGAGGATGGAGGTCCACAGTCCCACGAGCGGGACGTTCAGCAGCAGCAGGAGGACGTTTCCGATGAAGAGGCTGGCGATGATGGCCCAGGCGATCTCCGAATGTTCCGTGAACAGGCTGGGTCCCGGGGTGAGGCCCTGCTGCAGGAAAGCGCCCATCAGCACGGCGATGGTGGGCGACGCGGGGATGCCAAGGGTGAACAGCGGGATGAGGGCAGCGTTGGCGTGGGCATTGTTGGCGGTCTCCGGACCGGCGACGCCTTCGACGGCGCCCTTGCCGAGTTCGTGGCGGAACCGGGAGAACCGCTTTTCCGTGGCGTAGGAAAGGAGCGAGGACACGGATCCAGTCATGCCGGGAATGAGGCCCAGGCCGAAGCCGACGCCGGTGCCGCGGGCCATTGCGGGTGCACTGCGGCGCCATTCCGTTCTGGATGGGAACAGCTGCCGGAAACCGGGGGCATGCACCACCGGTGTGGGCTCGTTCCGGCGAAAGGAGAGGATTTCGGAGAGCCCGAAGACTCCGACGATGACGGCAACGAAGCTGACGCCGTCCATCAGGTTGTCGATGCCAAAGGTAAAGCGCGGAGCCCCGGCCACGGGATCGATGCCCACCATGGAGATGAGCAGGCCCAGGGCGCCCGAGATCAGGGCCTTGACCATGGACTTTCCAGCCAATGCGACCAGCAGTGAGATGCCCACCACCATGAGCGCGAAGAATTCCGGCGGCCCCACCAGCAGGCCCATCTCACCGAGCGGCTTGGCGGCGGCGACGAGGCCGACAGTGGCGATGGTGCCGCCGACGAAGGACCCGACGGCGGCCAGCGTCAGGGCCGCTCCGGCCCTCCCCATCTTGGTCATCGCATAGCCGTCGATGGTGGTGATGGCCGAGGATGCTTCGCCGGGAGTGTTCAGCAGGACGCTGGTGATGGTGCCGCCGTACTGGGTGCCGTAGAAGATGGCGCACAGCATGATGATGGACCCTGCGGGGTCCAGGTTGAGCGTCAGGGGGATAAGCAGTGCCACGCCGGCGACGGGTCCGACGCCGGGCAGGACGCCGATGATGGTGCCGAGCAGGCAGCCGAGGAAGGCAAACAGCAGATTTTGCCAGGTCATGGCGGTGGCAAAGCCGCCAAGCAGTTCGTTGAGGGTTTCCATGCCTAAAGTCCGATCAGGTTCAGCGGAGTAAATGCCGACACGGGAAGGGCCACGTTCAGGCCGTAGTTGAAGGCGTAGAAGGCGCCGACGCTTCCCGCCAGGGCGATGATCAGTGAGGGCACCCATGCCCGGCGTCCCCGGATTTTCAGGTGGTAGAGCAGGAACGCGAACATGCTCAGCTGGAAGCCCAGCAGGTCCATCACGGAGGCCAGGATGACCAGGCTGGCCACGACGGAGATGACTACCCCCTTGTCCACACCGTCACCTTTGGCGCTCGGCCGGCGGAGTTCCTGGAGGAGCCAGACTGCCGACATCGCAACCAGGAGCGCCCCCATCGCGAAGGGGAACAGTCCGGCACCCGGGCCGAGGGACGTCCAGAGCCCCAGGCTGAGCGAGCTGACCAGGACATAGATGCCCACGGCGGCGAAGGCGCCGATTCCCGCCAGCACACCGGGGGCGACCCGGATGGTGCTCCCTGCTTCGGTCGTGACTGACTTCGTTGTCATGAGTTTCCTTTTCACAGCGCGTCATTGCATTCCACAGAATGAAACTATATTGCGTACTGAGAAATAGTGACAGGAGACACAGGGACTGTCAAGCGCAAGGAACTTACATAGAATGAAACAATGGCAACGACGACTTCCACCACGGCCGGCCCGGCAGAAGAGGGCCCAAAGTCCTCGAACATGCGCTCCCTCTCGAGGGCCATGGAGGTCTTTGCCGAGCTGCAGAGGGCAGAGCGGCCGCAGCGGCTCAGTGATCTGGCGCGGAATTGCGGGATGAGCCTGCCCACCACGCTGAGGATCCTCCGGGTGCTGCAGGATTTCGGAATGGTGAGCCAAACGGACAAGTCCTACCGGATCGGCCCGGCCGTCCTCCCTGCCGCGCGCAGTTTCCTGGAAAACGATCCCCTCGTGGTTGCCGCCCGCCCCATCCTGCAGCAGGTGGCATCGCAGACGGGTCTGACGGCGTCACTGTATTCACGGCTTGGCTTTGAGCGCATCCTGGTGGCCCGCGTCGACGGCGAGGCACCCCTCCGTTACGACCTTCCACTGGGCAAGCGGCTGCCCCTGACGCTGGGCGCCGCAGGAAAGATCCTGCTCGCGTCAGCGTCCGATGACGAACTCCAGCAAGCCGTTGCGGCGGCTGTTGCGGCCGGCCAGGAAGACGCTGCCTTAACGGCGAAGGTACTGCGCGCGCGGCTCCCGGAACCCGGAACCGACTACGCCTACTCCGCCGACGAGCGGGCCTCCGGCGTCGTGTCGGTGGCCATGGCCGTACCCAACCGGACGGGCCGGCCCACCGAATCCATCTCGCTCACCAGCCCGGTGGAAGCGGCCAGCGAGGCCACCCTGAAGGCCGGGGTCCCGGAGTTGCGCCGCGCCGCAGGCCGCCTGTCCGAGTTGCTCGAGGGCTCCGTCTACTAAACGGCGTCACGCACGGCACGCTTTCGGCGCACCTCCGGCGGGGAAGCCGCGCAAATCCGGGGTCCCGCCGTCGTCCGTTCCCCTAAAGCATGCCCTGCGTGACGCGGACGCTTCCCCAGCTAGCCCTTCTCCGCCTCGAGGTCCTCGAGGGACGTGCCCTTGCTGTCTGAGGACATCAGGGTGGCCACCGCGGAGACCATGCAGATGCCCAGCGTGGTCAGCCCGATGGTGAGCGGCACGTTGGTGGACCCCGGAGGTGCGATCGCGGTGAAAATGCTCGGGAAGAACGACGCGATCATGAGCCCGATGTTCTGAGACACCGCGAAGCCGGTCACGCGGATCCGCATGGGGAACTGCTCCTGGAAGAACGTGGCGAAGGTGGCGTTCCACATCTGGAAGAAGATGCCCTGCACAATGACGACGCATACGAACACCAGCGGCAGGCTCCCTTGCTCGATCGCCCACAGGTACCCGGTCACCAGCAGGCCGCCCATGACGCCGCCGGCAGCCATGAGCATGCGCCGGCCGATCCTGTCCGACAGTGCACCGAACAGCGGAATGGTCACCACGGCCGCGATGTTGGCCACCAGCGTCACCCACAGGAACTCGCTGCTGGAGAAGCCGTTGCCGTAGCCCTTCTGGGTGGCGAAGGAGACGCCGAAGATCAGCGTGGCCATGCCGATGACGTTGGTGAAAGTCATGAGGACGCAGCGGACCAGGACTCCCGGGCGGGTGCGCAGGAGCTCGACGAGCGGGAAGCGCTTGGTGTCAGGCTTCCCGGACTGCGCCGCGTACGTGGGCGGCTCCTGGACGCGGCGGCGGATGAGGTAGCCGGCCAGGATTACGACGGCGCTCAGCAGGAACGGGATGCGCCAGCCCCAGGCGCCGAACTGGTCAGCAGGGAGGACGGCGGCGAGCGGGAGCAGGACGGCGGTGGCCAGGATCGAACCCACCTGGGTGCCCTGCAGGCTGAAGCTTGCAAAGAAGCCGCGCCTGGCATCGGGAGAGTGTTCGACGATCATCGCGCTGGCGCCGCCGAGTTCGCCGGCCACCGCGAAGCCCTGGACGAGTCGGAGGATCACCAGGAGTGCGGGAGCCAGGAGGCCCACCTGCCCGTAGGTGGGCAGCAGCCCTACGGCGAAGGTTGCGAAGCCCATGAGCAGCATTGCGAAGACGAGCACCTTTTTGCGTCCGTGCCGGTCACCATACGCCCCAAGGACGACGGCGCCTACCGGACGGGAAACGTAGCCCACCGCATAGGTTGCAAGGGAGGCGATGATCCCCACAGTCGGATTCTCCGCGGGAAAGAAAATGGTGGGGAAGATCAGCGTGGCAGCCAGTGAGTACAGCGCGAAGTCGTAGTACTCCAGAGCGCTTCCGATCCAGCCGCTCATTGCCGCTTTCCTCGGGTCCCGCGGGCCCGTTCCAGCAGCTGGCATGGAAGGGGCCATGCGGGTGGGGGTGGTGCTCATGGTGCTTATGTCCTTCGTCTTCATTGGCAAGGAACCGGAACCGCTGGATTCAGCAGATGTTCGTGGCTGTGTCTGCGCCGGAATCAGTCCTGGGGGACCTAGGCGTCAGCTCTTGAATCGATTCATCCAATATAGAAGGCGACATGCATTACGTCAACGGGCAAGCGCTATCCCACGCGCCCCTGGGGGCCCGTACTACCGGCTGGCGTAGTACGCCGCAGCCATGTCCTGCTTGTCGCGGCCCTGCCCTGCCGCCCGGTCAAGCCTGGTGGCGAACGCTTCGGCGCCGTCAAGCTTCACGCCCAGTTCGGTGGCGGCATCGACGATGAGGCGGGCATCCTTGCGAGCCGTATCCACGGCGAAGGAAGCAGGCTCCAGGCCTTCGTCCATGATGAGGCCCATCTTTGTCCGCAGGTAGGGAAGGTCCAGGCCACCGCCGTCGATCACGCCGAGGAACTGCTGCGGATCGACGCCAAGCGCCTCGGCAAGGGCAACCACCTCGCCCGCGGCATTGGAGGCAGCGATGACCCAGCTGTTCACCACGAGTTTCAGCCGCGTGGCGGACCCTTCCGCGGGGTCCTGCCCGGTCCAGATGGTTCTGGCGCCAATGGCATCGAGGACCGGCGCCACGCGCGGGCGCACAGCATCGGGCGCGGCAGCCAGCACCAGAAGCTGGCCGGCTTCGGCAGGAGCGCGGGTACCGGAAACGGGCGCCTCCACCAGGTCCAGGCCAAGCTCCGCGGCCAGGGCCGCCAAAGCGGGCACATCGCGCACCCCCACCGTGGTGGACTGGACCCAGGCCGTGCCGGCCCGAAAGCCGGGTGCGGCAGCCCGAATGACTTCTTCCACAGCGGCAGCGTCGTAAAGCATGGTCAGGACCACCTCGGCTGCTTCGACAGCTTCGGCCGGGGTAGCGGCATGCCGGGCACCCTCAGCAACCAGAGGCTCCGTCTTGGCCGCGTCCCGGTTCCATACAGAAACCTCATGTCCAGCCCGCAGCAGGTTCCGGGCCATGGCCGCCCCCATGATTCCTGTCCCCAGCACAGCCACTTTGAGTTTGGTATCCATCGAGTCATTCTCCTGGTCCGGGTTGATCTTTTCTTTCCTACCTACCCAACGTCTCCAGGATTCTGTAAATTATTCATACGGAGGGGAGTATCCCCCACTTCAGTCCATCGTCAGTACGGAGGCCCCTGCGCCTTCCGGTGGACGGGCCAGCAATGGCCGGGAGAGACCTCCAGTTGGTAGTTACTGACTGGAAGCAGGTACTCATGAACGTGCCCCTTTGGATGTGGTTCGCTGTCATCGGATTCATCCTCCTCATGCTTGCAATCGACCTCGTGGCCCACCGCCGCGCCCACGTCATCAGCGTCCGTGAGGCCGCGGCCTGGTCGGCGGTCTGGGTGCTGTTCGGCGTCGCCTTCGGCGGACTGGTCTGGGTGATGTACGGGGCGGAATTCGGCCAGCAGTACTTTGCCGGATACCTGATCGAGAAGTCACTCGCCGTGGACAACGTCTTTGTCTGGGCGATCATCTTCACGTTCTTCGCCGTCCCCCGCGAATACCAGCACCGCGTGCTCTTCTTCGGCGTCCTGGGGGCCCTGGTATTCCGCGGCCTGTTCATCGCGGCGGGCTCGGCCATCATTGCCGGCGCCGGATGGGTCCTGTACCTGTTCGCGGCGTTCCTGCTCTTCACCGGCTACCGGATGCTCAAGCAGCGGGATGAACACATCGATCCCGGAAAGTCGCGGGCGTTGAAGCTGTTCCGCCGGCATGTACCCATGACGGATGCCTTCCACGGCCAGCGCTTCCTCATCCGGAAGAGCGGCGCCCTGCTCGCCACTCCCCTGCTGGCAGTCCTTGTGCTCGTTGAAGTCACGGACATCGTCTTTGCCGTCGACTCCATCCCGGCCATCTTCGCGGTCACGGATGAGGTCTTCCTGGTCTTCACGGCCAACGCGTTCGCGATCCTCGGACTGCGCGCCATGTACTTCCTGCTGGCGGACCTCATCCACCGGTTCGTGTACCTCAAGGCCGGCCTGGCCCTGGTGCTGATTTGGGTGGGCATCAAGATGGCGCTCAAGATCGACGTCTACTACATCCCGACGCCGGTCTCCCTCGCCGTCATTACTGCCATCCTGGGCATTTCCATCGGCGCGAGCCTGATCGCGACCCGGCGCACTGGCGTGCAGGAACCACCTGTCCCCGCAGAACCGCCGTTCCGGAACGCCACCCCGGAGGAGCTCGGCGCCCTGGAGCCGCTCTGGCGCCGGTCGGCCGGCAGGGAAGGACTTGAAGGCGCCGGCACGTCAATGAAGTAGGGCTGGGAGCCGGCTCGTGGGGAAGCCGGCTCCTGCCGAATGTCAGTGACCCGTCCTAGACTCGTACGCATGAGCGACAGCAACCAGGAAACCATCGGCAGCCCCGAACCCGAACCCAACGCAGGCCTCAACAGGGACCCGGAAGACTGGGTAACCGGGGATGAACCCATGACGGCGGCACAGCGCAGCTACCTCGATACGCTGGCACGGGAGGCCGGGGAGGAACTTCCCGCAGACCTGAGCAAGGCGGAGGCGTCAAAGCACATCGACCGGCTGCAGCAGAACAGCAACCGCGTGTCCGGAGAAGGGGACAGTTCCGGCAGCTAAGCCAGCACTAAAGAGTCCCTACCAGGCCTGGTGTTCGCGGGTGAGGCCGAAGGGAACCGCGTCGCTGAGGGCAACGGTGAACTTGTCCACGCCGTGCCGGGTAACCAGGATGCCGTGGCTCTTGCCGTCCAGCGCGTGGGCCTTGGCGGCTGCGACCGCGGCATCGAGCTCGCGGTCCATGCTCTGGCGGTCGGAGACGGTGAGGGTCAGTGGGAAGTTCATGGATATTGCCTGTGTCTTTCGAGGGGTGGGTGGGCATACGCCGCCCAGCGCTCCCCCTGGCTGCATAGGCGGTGGGCACTTTCGTGCCTCGCACCATGGTGCCCGAGCAGGAAAGTGCCAGCAACTTTAGATAAATGACGCAGGTCAGCGCCTTGCACCCCTCACTTTGTCCTAACAATTTAGGGCCTTAAGGCGCCGTCAATTAGAGTTGGACAGGAGTGGAAGCTGGTTTTCAAGGCTTCCAGCTGCCCCTGAAACCCGCCTCGCGGCCTGACCCGAGCCATTTTTGCGCGACCGCTGACTGTGCAACGACCTGACAAGGATTCCGCCATTTCCACCGACGCTCTCTTCGGCAATCTGACCAGGATCCGCAACGTCATCCTCCCTGCCCCTGTGCGGGGCGGGCTGAACACCGGGCGCGGCCTGCTGGGCGGCTTCATCGTAGTGCACCTGGTCTTCCTGGTCTTCGCGGCTTCACTCTCCCTGCGCGGCGAGGCGTTCAGCGACACCTTCATCTACCGCGACTGGGCCATGGCGGGATTCAACGAAGCCAACCTCCGGGGTGGTCCCAGTCCCTGGGTGTACCCGATACTGGCCCTGATCCCCATGGCCATCGCCGGCCTTGCAGGCCCTGGACCGTTCTTCTTCCTCTGGGTCCTCATGACCACGCTGCTCAACGGCTGGGCGTTGCTGAAACTCACCGAACGCGGCCGCAACACCAACGCCATCCCCGCCGGCTGGTGGTGGCTGGCGTTCACCTTCCTGATGGGCTGGCTGGGCTTCGCCCGCGTGGACGGCCTGACCGCGCCGCTGGTCCTGGTGGCCCTCGCGTACGGGGTCAGGCGCCCCTTCATCGCGTCGGTCCTGCTGGCCATCGGCACGTGGGTGAAGGTGTGGCCGGCGGCGATCATGCTGGCACTCTTCGCCGTCGTCAAGAACCGCCTGCTGGTGGTGCTGGCAGGAATCGCGACGACGGCGGGCGTCGTTGCGCTGGCAGCAGCCCTGGGCAGCGTCCCCAAGCTCCTGAACTTCCTCACCCAGCAAGGCGACCGGGGCATGCAGCTCGAGGCAACGTTCACCACCCCTTGGCTTTGGCTCTCCGTCCTGAACGTGGGCGGCTCCCGCATGTATATGAACACGGACATCAACTCCATGCAGGTGGACGGCCCGGGTACCGCCACCATGTCCGTCCTGATGCAGCCCCTCCTGGTCCTGGCCGCCCTGCTCGTGGCAGGCCTGGCCTTCTGGGCGCTCCACAACGGCAAGCAGCACAGGGTGGCAGGCGGCGTTGACCGCACCGAGCTGCTTCTCGCCGGCGCCCTCGCCCTGGCCGCCGCGTTCGTGGTTTTCAACAAGGTGGGTTCACCGCAGTTCATGGTGTGGCTGGGCCCCGCCGTCGCCGTTGGCCTGGCGCACAGCTGGCGCGAATGGCGCGTCCCGGCGCTGATGCTGATCGCCATCGCCATCGCCACGTACTTCATCTACCCCCTCTTCTACGACGCCCTCAGCCACAACAACCCCTGGATGGCGCTGGTGCTGACCATCCGCAACGTCCTGCTGGTGGTCCTGTTCCTGTGGAGCGTCCGGCGCCTGTACTCGCTGGGCAAGAAGACCTCCGCACCCGCCCCCGCGCTCAAGGAGACCTAAGATTTCCACGAGGTTCTTTGACCGCCTGGTGACCGTCCGCACCAAGCTGCTCCCGGCAAAAGTAGTAGACTGGTTCGCCCGTCCGTCCAGCGTCTGGTGGGGCTTCGCCGTCGTCCATCTGTACTTTCTGGGCTGGATGGCGTCCTTCTTCCTGAACGGCGATACGTTCAGCGACACCGAGCAGTACCGTCAGTGGGCCACGGCCGGCTACAACCCGGCAGACCTGACCGGGAAGATCAGCCCCTGGGTCTACCCGGTTCTGGCGCAGATCCCCATCTTCCTTGCCAACATCGCCGGGCCAAGCCTCTACCTGCTGGTCTGGTTCCTGATCATTACTGCGCTGAACGCCATCGGCGTGCTCTACCTGACCCGCGGTCCGCGGAAGGTGACCGGGGTTGCGCCGGCCTGGTGGTGGCTGTTCTTCACCGTCTTCATGGGCTACCTGAGCTTCGCCCGGGTGGAAGGCATTACGGCGCCGATCGTGCTGATCGCCCTGCTCTACGCGGCTGAACGGCCCGTGGTGGCGGGTGTCCTGCTCAGCATCGCCACCTGGATCAAGGTATGGCCCGCGGCAGTCCTGGTTCCCATCGTCATCGCCAGCCACAAGCGGATCCAGGTGGTCCTCGCCGGCGCTGCCGTCACCGCCGTGGTGGGCCTGGGCACCTGGCTGACCGGCGGCCTGCCGCACATCATGGACTTCCTCCTCAACCAGGGCGAACGCGGCATGCAGCTCGAGGCCACCTTCTCCACACCCTGGGTCTGGCTGAGTGTGTTCCACATTGCCGGCTCAAAGATGGCTGACAACACGGCCATCAACTCCACCGAGGTCTACGGCCCGGGGGCCGGCACCGCGGCGTTCCTGATGCAGCCGCTGCTGGTCCTGGCAGCGATCACGGCGGCCATCCTCCTGGTGCGCGCCATGCGGCGCGGCGCGGAGCGGGAGGAGCTGTTCCTCGAGGGCTCACTCATGATGGTCACCGCGTTCATCGTGTTCAACAAGGTGGGCTCGCCGCAGTTCATCATCTGGCTGGCGCCGGTGATCGTCGCAGGACTGGCGCACGATTGGGACCGCTGGAAGGTCCCCGCGGCCCTGCTGATGGGCATCGCGATGACCACCTTCGTGATCTACCCGCTGTTCTACACGCCGCTGATCCACGCCCATCCGGTCATGGCGGCCATCCTGACCACCCGCAACGTGCTCCTGGTGGTGCTGCTCTGGTGGTCCGTCAAGCGCACGGCCGAGCTGGGCAGGAAGGCCTCGGCGCAGGTGCCGGCCGGAGCCTAGGGGTTTTCGCGGCGTTCGACGGCGGCGGCGTCAGTTTGGCGGGCCGCCCCGGCCACTCCGCCGCGCGGCGCGGCGTTCCACCGTCCACTGCCAGCCCCGCCGGGCCAGGTCCAAGGGCCTTCCCTCGATGAGCAGTTTGCGGGTGTGGACGTCCAGGACCAGCAGGTAGAACGTGAAAGCCAGGGCCGTGAAGAACGCCAGGGACGAGGCATCGATGGGCAGTTCCACGAAGGACCAGACCGAGAGCTGGTCCTGGGCGCCGAACACCACAAAGAACGTCACGCCCACGTACAGCGACCGGATCTGCCAGTCGTCCCGGATACCGGTGACGGCCAGGAAGGGCAGGAACCACAGGATGTACCAGGGCTGGATGATGGGTGAAAGCATTACGACGGCGGTGAACGCCAGGGCCATCCGGCGCACCGCCCGCGAGTAGTCACCGCGGAACATCAGCAGCAGGACCAGGGCGATGGCGGCCCACTTCATGGCGGTCCGGAGCCACGTGGCCAGGGTTCCGCCGGGAAGTCCCAGGGCGTTGGCGAGCATCTCCACCTGCTGGCCCAGGAAGCCGGATGGTGAATAGCCGGTATAACCGGGGGTGGGGTCCATGATGGCCCAGGTCCAGCCGATGCCGAGGTTGTAGGGGACACCGCTGAGGGCCAGCACGCCGAAGCTGATGCCTGCCGTCGCGCCCCACATCAGGAACTTGCGCGGCCAGGAGGCTGCGTGGCCGGCCCACATGACGCCGATGAACGGCAGCAGCAGCACTGTGATGGGCTTGATGCCGATCGAGGCGGTGACCAAAAGGATGCCCAGCAGGTAGCGGCGGGTGGCGGCCAGGTAGACGCCGGCGACGGCGAGCCCCACCATCAGGGCGTCGTTGTGGGCGCTGGCGATGAAGCTGATCAGGAACAGCGGGTTGGCCACGGAGATCCAGAGTGCGCGCGCGCCGTTGATGCCGTGCAGTTCGGCGAGCTTTGGCACAAAGAGGACACAGAGCAGTACGCCGATCCCGGCCAGCAGGCGGAAGAGCAGGACGGACGCATCAGGTTGTGCGCCGGTCAGCCCCACCACGCCGCGGGCAAGCCACAGGAAGTACGGGCCGTAGGGGGTCCGGTTTTCCGCCCACGCAGGATCGGCGCCCAGCGCAAACCAGTTGTTGAGGGTGGAAATGCCCACCTCATACGGGTTCTGGCCTTCCTGGACCAGGCGGCCCTGGCCCGTGTAGGCGTAGACGTCGCGGGAAAACACCGGGACACAGAACAACAGCGGCAGGGACCAGGCGGAAATGGCCACCACCACGGACCGCAGCGAGGACTGGCCCCAGTCCCCCAGCCGCTGGCCCAGCCGCAGCCAGGAGCGCATCAGGAGCATGGCGCCCGCCGTCAGCAGCACCGTGGATACCGCCACACCCCACCCTTCGGTGCGCAGTGCGATCACCACCGGCTGGCGGATCATGGGGGAACCGTTGGCGATCCATCCGGTTCCGATGGAGCCGACGAACATCATGAGGGCGCCGATGAAGCCTTCAAGGGTTGCCAGGTAGGCGCGGCCCTTGGCAGGCGCGGAGGCGTCGACCGGCTTGCCCGGCCGGCTCTCCGACGTCTCAAGGTGTGACCCGCCTGCCGTCATGATTGTGTGGTCCCCTACTTTGTTACGGCATTGGTTGCACCGGCGCCATGGGCCGCCCTGCAACCCGGTCATTTTATCAGCCGTGCTTACTGATGCCCCGGGCAACGGCCGGGCGGGAAGGCACAGTTTGGCAACGGCAGCGGCTCCCTTACCTGGCCCGCAGCAGCGCCAGGAATTCGTCGGCCATGCCGAGCTGTTCTTCCAGCTTGGCGCGGCGCTTCGCTGCCTCTTCGATAAATCCGTTCAACTCAGACCTGATACCGGTAACATCCTGGCCGGGCTGGGAAGCTTCCAGTGCGTCAATGATGCGCAGGAGACCGGACATGGCTTCGAGCGTGAAGCCCAGGGGCTTCATCCTGCGGATCAACAGCAGCCGCGTGAAGTCGCGTTCGGTGTAGAGGCGGAATCCGCCTTCGGTGCGGCCGGACGGCTTGAGCAGGCCCACCTCGTCATAGTGGCGGATGGTCCGCAGGGACATCTGCGAACGGTTTGCCAGCTCCCCGATGTGCATTGTCTCCAGCACTTCTTCGGCGGTCATCTCTTTCACCATCACGTCACCAATCCGGCTCAACCCTCACGTTAGGGTAGTGTTGCAGACGCAGCCGAAAGTCACCGGCGCATTCTCTTTCCATCCCATTGTCTTCCATCGCTGGGCTGGACCCGTGCGCATCGTGGCGCGCAGAAACGTTGCACACCCGCTCTCCCAGGAGAGCCGAGTCCCCTGGAGCCGCTCCTTGGCCGTCGCCGACCGCACCCGCCCCATCCGGCAACCCATCACTGTCCTTACCGCGCTGCGCTCTCCGCGGCAGCTGTCCCGCGAGGTCCTGGCCGGCATGGTCACCACCCTCGCTCTGGTCCCGGAAGTCATTTCGTTCTCGATCGTGGCCGGGGTGGATCCCATGGTGAGCCTTGTCGCCTCCATCGTGCTGGCCCTGGCGATGTCGGTGCTCGGTGGCCGGCCCGGCGTCGTTACGGCCGCCGCAGGTTCCGTCGCCCTGGTCATCGCCCCGCTCGTCCATGAGCATGGTGTCCAGTACGTCCTGCCCGCGGTACTCCTCGCCGGCGTGATCCAGGTGGTCTTTGGTTTGGCCGGCCTTGCCCGCCTGATGCGCTTCATCCCGCGATCGGTGATGATCGGATTCGTCAATGCCCTGGGTGTGCTGATCTTCATGGCCCAGGTGCCCCACGTCCTCAACGTCCCCTGGCTCGCCTACGTCCTGTTCGCCCTGACGTTCGCGATCATTTTCATCCTGCCCCGGTTCACCAAGGTGGTGCCGTCGCCGCTGGTGGCCATCGTCGTCGTCACCGCGATTGTCATCATCGCCGGCCTCACCGTTCCGAACGTCGCGGACGAAGGCCCGCTCACCGGCAAGCTGCCCGGGATCACGCCGTTCCTTTTCCCGGTGAGCCTTGAGACCTTCCAGCTGGTATTGCCCACTGCTTTGAGCGTGGCGTTCGTCGGCCTCATGGAAACCCTCCTCACGTCAAAACTCGTGGATGACATTACGGAGACCCCCTCGCACAAGGGCCGCGAATCCTGGGCCCTGGGCGTGTCGAACATCCTCGCCGGGTTCTACGGCGGCATCGCCGGCTGCGCCATGATCGGCCAGACGGTCCTGAACGTGAAGACCGGACAGGCCCGCACCCGGATTTCCACGTTCGTGGCCGGGCTGTTCCTGCTGGCCCTGGTGACGGGGCTCAGCTCGATCATGGGACAGATCCCCATGGTGGCCCTTGCCGCAGTCATGATGGTCGTCGCCGTGACTACGGTCGACTGGCACAGCGTGAAGCCGTCCACCCTGAAGCGGATGCCCCTACCGGAGACGCTCGTCATGGCCGCCACCGTCGCCGTTGTGGTGCTCACCGGGAACCTGGCCTACGGCGTCCTCGTCGGCGTCGTCCTCGCCATGGTGCTGTTCGCACGCCGGGTGGCGCACGTTATCAGCGTTGAGCGGACCGTGGCGGACGACGGCGAGACCGTCCGCTATGAGGTGGTGGGGCCGCTGTTCTTCGGAAGCAGCAATGACCTTGTGGAGCATTTCGCCTACGCCGACGACCCCACCTCGGTGACCATCGACCTCAGCCGCGCCCAGATCTGGGACGCCTCAACTGTTGCCGCCCTCGACTCCATCGAAACGAAATATGCGGACCATGGGGCCGCCGTGACCATCGAAGGCCTTGATGAACGCAGCACCGGCTTCCACCGCCGCCTCACCGGACATTTGGGGGCCTGAGCAACGTCCCCACCAAAGGGGCGGGGCCGCGCACCGTGCGGCCCCGCCCCTTTGCCGGCACGGCTTAGGAGAAACGTCCCGGCCGGAAGGTGGCCAGCATGGCGTGCTTCCGTCCGGTCAGGATTTCGCCGGCGAGGAGTTCACCGGCGATAAGGCCCAGCGTGGCACCCGAGTGTGTGAAGGCTACGAAGCAACCCGGCACCTGGCCCAGTTCGCCCAGGACCGGCTCGCCGTCACCGGGAATCGGCTTGTAGCCCATCTTCCAGGAGGCGGGCTTGAGTTCCGGGTTGCCGGCAACCAGCCTGGACGCCTCATCGGCCAGTTCCTGAACCACCCCGTCAGGAATGCTGAAGGAGCCGTCCGCGTGTTCGGTGATCTGTTCTTCGTACCAGTCGTGGTCCAGGGCGAACGTGCCGCCCGGGTTGGGCCGGAGTGCTGCGCGCGGAGTGTTCATGACGGCGGTGACCTCCTGCTGCACCCGCTTGGTCACCACCAGCATGGACACGGGCGAACCATTGGGGATGTGCACGCCGAGGGGTTCAACGACGGCGGGCGTCGCTGCGCCGCACGCCACCAGGACAGCGTCGGCCGGGTACGTCCCGCCCGCGGAGGTCTCCACGCCGGCAGTGCGGCCGTCCTCCACCATGACGGAGGCCTTGCCGGCGTTGAGGACCAGCTCGCCGCCGCGCTCATGGAACTCCTCCATGAGGAAGTCGATCAGGTCCGGCAGGCTGACCCAGCCTTCGCCTGGGTTGAAGATGGCGTTCTCCGGCACGGCGCTTGCATCAATACCGGGGGTGGCTGAGGCGATCTCCTCCGGGGCAAGCAGCTTGGAGTCGTAGCCGATGGACTTCTCGTAGGCGTGCCGGGCCTCGGTAGCCTCGTACTGTCCCGCCGCGTTCCACATCAGGCCGCCGCCGAACTGCAGCCATTCCCGGCTGGGGTCAGAGGCGAAAAGGGTGCGGTAGCGGTCCACGCCGGCCACCCGCAGCTGGTGGTACGGGGTGGACCGTTCGCCGGCGGAGTTGAGCCAGGACAGCGAGCGGCCGCTGGCTTCGCTGGCCAGGCCGCGCTCGGTCAGCAGGATCACGGACGATCCTTCGCGGAGCAGGTGCACGGCGGTGGAGACGCCCAGGATGCCGCCGCCGATGATGGCGACGCGCTTGGTGGCTGCAACAGAGGACATTGGTGTCCCTTTCTGTGGAATACGTGGGTGGGATGGACGCGAACGGTGCATCAGAGGAAGAGATATGGGCTTTGGGAGCTCAGGCGAGGGCGTGGATGCCTTCGATGACCTTCAGTACCTCCAGCGGTCCGGCGGGGTCGACGGGCAGCGGCCCGTTCCCGCGCAGGGCGGCGGCCAGCTGGACGTAGAACTGCGGGTACGCGCCGCGCTGTGGGGCCACGGGGGCGGCTGCCCCGTCGATCCCCAGGAGCCCCCAACGCTCCTGGGGATCCATGCCGTAGGCCGGATCCGACGGGACCATGCCTGCCGCGAGCGCGGGTTCCTGGCCGTCAAGGCCCCACTTGGTGTAGCCGGCCTGGGAGCCCAGGACGTGGAAGCGGGGCCCGGCCTGGGCGGCCATGCCGTTCATCCAGAGGCGCGTGCGGACTCCGGAGGCGTGCAGCAGTGACACGAAGGCTTCGGTGTCGGCAGCGTCCGGATGCTGCCCGCGGTTGGCCGTCTCGCCGTAGCTCGTGTCCACCGGCCCGAACAGCTGGATGGCCTGGTCGATCAGGTGTGCGCCGAGGTCGTGCAGGATGCCGCCACCTTCGGCCAGCGATACCGTGTCCCGCCAGTTGCCGAAGCCTTCCGGCCGCCACCATTCGAAGCGTGATTCGAAGCTGCTGACCTCCCCCAGCGCTCCGGAAGCCAGGATCTTCCGGAGGGTGAGGAAGTCGGCATCCCACCGGCGGTTCTGGAACACCGTGAGCTGCACCCCGCCGTCGGCCGCCCTGCTGATCAGTTCCTCACCCAGGGCGGACGTTGGCACGAACGGCTTGTCCACCACCACGTGCAGGCCGTGGGCGATGGCCGTGGCGGCCAGCCCGTAGTGCGTGTGCGGCGGGGTGCCCAGGATGACCAGGTCCAGGTCCTTGGCCAGGGCGAAAAGCTCCTCCGGGGTGCCAACAATCCGCGCCCGCGGATAGAGGCGTGCCGCCTCCGCCGCGCGCTCCGGCTGGGCCGTGACGATGACGTCCAGCGAGAAGTCCGGGTTGGCGGCGACCAGTGGCGCGTGGAAGACCTTGCCGGAGATTCCAAAGCCGACGACGGCGGTCCGGATGCGTGCCGCTGCGACCGTGCCCATCACAGCACCTCGGAAAGGAAACGCTGGAGGCGCTCACTGCGGGGGTTGTCGAAGAGTTGGGTGGGGGTTCCGGCTTCCACTACCTCCCCTTCGTCCATGAAGACCACCTGGTCGGCCACTTTGCGGGCGAAGCCCATTTCATGGGTGACCACCAGCATGGTCATGCCGCGGCGGCCCAGGCCGGCCATGAGGTTAAGGACGCCTTTGACCAGTTCGGGGTCCAGGGCGCTCGTGGCCTCGTCGAAGAGCATCACTTCGGGTTCCATGGCCAGGGCACGTGCAATGGCGACGCGCTGCTGCTGGCCGCCGGAGAGGTCGCGGGGGCGGTGGTCTGCGCGTTCGGCCAGTCCAACCTCGGCGAGCCGTTGGCGGGCGCGTTCCATGGCCCGGGCTTTGGGCATGCCCTTGACGCTCCAGAGGGCCAGGGCCACGTTTTCCTCTGCGGTGTGGTCCGGGAAGAGGTTGAAGTGCTGGAACACCATGCCGATGCGGGTGCGCAGGGTGTCCGAGTTGGCGCCCAGGGTGCTCTCGCCGGCGAGCAGCACGTTCCCGCTCTTGGGTTCGTGGAGCCGGTTGACGCCGCGCAGCAGCGTGGACTTGCCGGATCCGGAGGGGCCGATGATGCACGTGGTGGTACCCGGGGCCACGGCGAGGCTGACGTTGCGCAGGACCTCGATGTCGCCATAAGCCATGGTGAGGTTGCGCAGTTCCAGGCTTGAACCGTGGAACGACTGCGCCTCAGGGGTGGCAGTGTTCAGGGTGGTGGGGGTGGGGGTGTTCATGTGTTGCTCCCGGCTGTGAGCGGCGAGGCCGCATCGAGTTCCTTGACTTCCTTCAGGCCGCTGGTGGGCGGTGCGGCGCGGCGGCGGCCGGTGCGGAACTTGTTGTCGAAGTAATTCACCAGGTGGGTCAGCGGAACGGTGATCACCAGGTAGAGGAGGCCTGCGGCCACCAGGGGTGAGAGGTTGCCGGACAGCACCGCGGCGTCCTGGCCCACGCGGAAGAGTTCGCGTTCGGTGACCAGCAGGCCCAGGAAGTAGACCAGGGAGGAGTCCTTGACGATGGCGATGAACTGGTTCACCAGGGCAGGGAGGACCCGGCGGACGCCCTGGGGCACCACCACCAGGGCCATGGATTTGGCGTAGCTCATGCCCAGGGCACGGCAGGCCTCACCCTGGCCCTTGTCCACGCTGAGGATCCCGGCGTGGAAGATCTCCCCGATGTAGGCGCTGGCGATCAGGCTCAGCGCGATGATGCCCAGCGGGTAGGGCGACGGGCCGAAGATCGATTGGCTCAGCCGGGCAAACCCCTGGCCGATCAGCAGGATGGTCAGGATAGCGGGCAGGCCCCGGAACAGGTCGGTGTAGATCCGGGCCGGGACCCGCAGCCATTTGGATGGTGAGATGCCCATGACGGCCACCACCCTGCCCAGCACCGTGCCAAGGACGGTGGCGGCGATGGAGATGATCAGCGTGTTCAGCAGGCCGACCGCCAACAGTTGGGGCAGGACCTCGGCCATAGCGCCGAAGTCAAAGAATGTACGGATGATGGTGTTGAACCAGTCCATGATTGCTCTCAGACGTAGATTGTGTGGTGGTGCCGGGCAGGCCGCGGGCTGCGGCCCGCCCGGCCATGCGCCCGAAGGCGTACGTGGTGGGCGCTTACTTGCTCGGTGCCGGTGAGGGGGAAGCGGTCTGCTCGGCCTTGGGCAGGTACTGCTTAGGCATCGGGGAACCCGGGAACCACTTCTGGTACAGCTTCTTCCAGGTGCCGTCCTCCATGGCTGCCGCCAGGCCCTTGTTCAGGGCTTCCTTGAAGGCGGTCTTGCCCTTGGCCACGGCGAACCCGGCCGGGGCGTCGAAGGAGGGGATGTCCGCGGCGCTGACCAGGCCATGCTGCTCCTCGTACGCCTTGGCGGCCTCGTAATCCAGGAAGTGGGCGTCCACGGTGCCGCTGTTCACAGCCGCGATGGCGGTGTTGTTGTCAGGGAAACGGACCAGGCTGGCCGAGGTGAAGTTCTTCACCGCGTAGGCTTCCTGCAGTGTTCCCTGGACCACGCCCAGGCGCTTGCCGGCCAGGCCATCCACGCCGGTGATGCCGGAGGACTTGGTGGTAATGACCGTCAGGTAACCGGCCAGGTATCCGTCCGAAAAGTCCACAGTTTCCTTGCGCTTGTCCGTGATGCCGATGGCTGCAACACCGGCGTCGAACTGCCCGTTGGCAACGGCGGCAAGGAGGCCCGAGAAGTCCTGGCCGGTGAAGACCACGTTGTCCACACCGGCCCGGTGGGCCACGTCCTTGAAGAGTTCCACGTCGAAGCCGGTGAAGTTTCCGGAGGCATCGGCGAACGTGTAGGGCTTGGAGTCACCCAGGCTTGCCACCCGGATAGTGCCGGGCTGGATCAATCCGTAGGGGTTGTTCTCAGTGGTGGAGGCGGCGGAGGTGGAGCCGCAGCCGGAAAGCGCCAGGACCGCAGCGAGTGCTGCGGCGGCAATGCCGGCCGGGCGGAGATTCTTTTTCTTCACAGCGTTGTCCAATCGTTGGTGGGGAGGCGGTGCTGTCAGGGCCGCCGAAGAAAGTCGTCGATGCTCTTGTTGAGTCCGGTCTCACACCCTAGGATTGAGACCGGACTCACATCGATGGATAGAAATGTAGCCGAAGTCACAGGGGCCGTCAACAGCCCTTCGAAAGGTGAAGATGAACGGTGAAGGAGCGCGACGGCGGGACGTAACCGTTGCCGACGTCGCAAAAGCTGCACAGGTTTCCAAGGCGCAGGCCGCCCGTGCGCTGGGCAATTACGGCGCCGTCAGCGATGATGTCCGCGAGCGAGTTCTTGCCGCTGCGGAGGCGCTCTCATACCGGCCCAACGAGCTTGCCCGCAGCATGAATACCGGAAAGTCGCACACCATCGGCGTGGTGGTGGGTGACATCGAAAACCCCCACTTTGGACTTGCCACCCGGGGCATTACAGACACCGCGAAGAAGGCCGGCTACAACGTCATCCTGGTCAATACGGATGAGGACCGGGCGGCGGAAGTGGACGCTGTCCGGGTGCTCCTGGACAAGCGGGTGGATGGCCTGATCGTCGCGCCGGCATCATCGGTGGACACCGGTCACTTGCAGGAAGTACACCGGTCAGGACGCCCGCTGGTCTTCATCGACCGCACCGCAGGAGACCTTCAGGTGGAGACCATGGCCGTGGACATGGCAAGAATCTCGCGGGAGGCCACACAGTATCTGCTCAACGCCGGGCATCGCCGGATTGCCTTCATCTCGACACTTCGAACCGACACCCCGTACACGCCTGGAATGACCCTCGAGTCCTCCCAGATCGCAGACCGTATCGAGGGCATGCGGGAGGCCTTCCTCGAGGCGGGGCTGCCCTTCCCGGAGGACCTGGTCCGGCTGAATGCCGGCGATGAGGACTCCATCCGCAGCGTCACCCGGGAAGTGCTCCGGGGCCCGGACCGGGCCACAGCCGTGGTGGCTTCCGACGGCTTGATCGCACTGAGCGTCGTGGAAGCCATCCAGGAACTGGGCCTTTCCATCCCGGCGGATGTTTCATTCCTGATGTACGACGACTTCGCGTGGACCAGGCTCACTGCGCCGCCCCTGACCGTCATCGCCCAGCCGGTCTACAACATGGGTGTGGCCGCGGCCAAGGCGTTGATCCGACAGATGGAAGGGCTGCCCCCTGCCGCTCCGGCGCAGTTCACCGCCACCCTGGTGCGGCGGGGTTCGGTAGGGCCATGCCTGACGGAGGAATTGGCACCAGCCGCCGCCTTGCCGGGACGTTGAGGAAGAAAGGCTCGAATCCCTGCGGCAAGCTGCAGCGGAAATCCATTTCGACTGAGTGGCGGGGCACCTTCAGCGATCCGGCCACAGTTGGGATGGCCGGCGACTTCGACACGAGCGTCCCTTACCGGGTTTACCCTGAGCCATGAGCCCCCAACATAAAACCTGGCACGAGAAGCACAAAGCCTCACTGACCAAGGGACAACGCGCCGCTGACATTATGCGCAACGGAATGGGAAGCTGGCCCTTCGTTGCCGGCTTCATCGGGTTCATGCTCATCTGGGCCGCCATCAATACCTGGGCGCTGGCAGCCCATGCCTGGGACCCATACCCTTACATCCTCCTGAACCTCCTGCTCTCGATGCTGGCCGGACTCCAGGGCGCGATTCTGCTCATCGCCGCCAAACGGCAGGACGCCATCGCTGCGGCCATGGCCCAACACGATTACGACACAAACACCGAGGCCAAAAAAGAGATCGAACTCCTGATCTCCATCAACCGCGCCCAGCTGGAAATCCTGCAGGAACTGAAGAAGGCGTCTGCACTCCAGGGTCCGCAGTGACGGCCTCCCCGTCGCGGGCCGCCAGGACCTCCCCTTCAGCTGACGCTTGCCCTGTCCAGGTTGAAGTATGACCGGGCGTCCGGCGGCCGGATGTCGGCCACCGCATCGCTGAAGATCCGCATGGGATGCGGCGTGAAAGGGTGCTCGGCGATCGCTTCGCGGTCCAGTTCGATACCCAGGCCCACGACCTCGGGGATCATGACGTCACCCTCCGCTGTCAACTGGAGGCGCTCATTGGAGATCTCGCTTCGCCACGGCACGTCGGTTGCCATGATTTCCAGGTAACGGAAATTTGGCAGGGTTGCACCGAGCTGCAGCGTTGCGGCGGTACTTAGGGGTCCACTGGGGTTGTGCGGTGCGAACGGAACGTAGTGGGCTGCCGCGAGTGTGGAGATGAACGACATTTCCAGCAGTCCCCCGGCATGGGTGGCGTCAGGCTGGACATAGTCCACAGCCTTGCGCGCCAGGGCTGGAATGAACGTGTTCCGGCCCATCCACCGCTCCCCGGCCGCGATGGGTACCGGTGATTTGCTGCGTACCTCGATAAGGGCATCGATGCCGTCCGGTGGGCAGGGCTCTTCGAAGAAAACCGGTTGGAACTGTTCAATCCCACGGGCCACGCGGATAGCCGTAGGCACGTCGAAGCGGCCGTGCCCTTCGATGAACAGCTCAATGTCATCACCTACCGCCTCCCGGACAGCTGCAACAGGCTCGAGCATCCGCCGCAGGTCGCGGGGTTCAAGAGTGAGGTCTGCAGCCTCGAAGGGGTCCCACTTAAGCCCGCGGAATCCCTGGGCCACGGTCTGGACGGCGGCCTCGGCGAAATCCTCTGGCGTTCTGGCACCCGAGAACCAACCGTTGGCGTAGGCCCTGACCCGGTCGCGGACCTGTCCGCCCAACATCCGGTGGACCGGGACGCCCAGTGCCCGCGCCGAAACATCCCACATTGCCATTTCGAGGGCGCTTAGCGCGGTCATCGAGACCGGTCCCCCGCGCCAGTAAGCGTCGCGGTTCACTTCATAAATGGTCTGGGTAATCCGGGTGGGATCCTTGCCCCGCACGGCCTGGGCAAGGACAGCCACTGCGCCGATGACTGATTGTTCCTGGCCCTCGAGGGTAGCCTCCGCTATTCCCGTCAGGCCCTCATCAGTGGTCAGCCTGACGAAAATGAGGTTGGTCCGGTAAAAGTCCACGACCACAGTGTCGAGGTTGGTGATTTTCATGGGATGTCTTTCAGCCCGCGGGAGGGGCGGTGGATTCGCGGACGATTACCTGGGTGGCCAGCTCCACTCGGTGTGAATCAAGGACTTCGCCCTGGACCTGGCGCAGGAGTGACCTCAAGGCGGCCCGCCCCATCTCCTCGAGCGGCTGGGCCACCGAGCTCAGCGATGGCACCGATTGCTCACCCTGGTTGGTGCCGTCGAAACCGATGAGGCTGATGTCTTCAGGGACCCTGATTCCGTGGCGCCGCGCTTCGCTCAGGACGCCCAGGGCAATGGCGTCACTGCCGGCAAAGATGGCAGTGGGGAGGGCATCAAGCTTCAGCAACTCTTTGAAGCCACTGACCCCGCTCTCGGTGCGGAAGCGGCCTCCGGACACTATGTACTGGGGGTCAACCTTGATGCCGTGGGCCATGAGCGCAGCCATGTACCCGTGCAGCCGCGCCTGGTTGCATTCGGCGCCCTCGATGCCGCCGATATAGGCGATGCGGCGGTGTCCCAACCCGAGTAGATGCTCGGTGGCCGCCTTGCCGCCGGCCCAGTTGGTCGCCCCAACGCTGACGACGTCGGCTGAGGGCGGATTGAGTGGGTCGATGACGACGACGGGAATCTGGCGGCGCCGGAATGCGTGCAGTTGCGCCTCGCTGAAGGCAGAGGTGACAACGATCATCCCCGCCCTGCCCTCCTCGAGCATCCGCTGGGCGCGGCGTTCCGGGGTTTGCCTGCCAGGCGTGGATTGGCCGGTCACGCTCACCAGGATTTCGACGTCGGCACCTGCTGCAAACTGAAGAATGCCGTTCAGGACCTGAATGGTGTAGGCGGAGTCGAGAACGTCGATAACCACTTCCACCACGGTCCCGCTTTGGGCAGCAGCCCGGCGCTGCACAGGCGACTTGTATCCCGCCTGCTCCAGCGCGGCGAGGATGCGGGCTCTTGTTTCGGGAGCTACATCGTCCCGGCCGTTCACCACCTTGGAGACGGTCGGAGCCGAGACGCCGGCCTGCCTGGCCACGGTTGCGAGCGTGGGCTTGGTCCGCTCCGGCAATTTGGTCGTCATGGGTTCGCAATCTTTCGAAGATGAGAAGTGCATTCATTCTGTAGAAGAAGCAGTTCTGCAGTCAACCACGTTCCGGCAGGCACATTTCTCGCAAAAATATCCTCTACGATCCCTTGACTCCAGGGATCTTTAGGACTTTAGTTTACAGCGTGACTTATATCACCGTTCGAAATGTTTCGAACGAATGTCGGAGCTGACGCCCCGTACCTCGACAGCAAATTCACAATGGAGAAGCAATGAAGCAACCCCAGACCTCTAGGCGCTCTTTCCTCGCCCTCGCTGCCCTCACTCCCTTTGCCGTTGCGGCAACCACTGCCTGCGGGACGTCAGGTCCGGGCGCCTCCAGCGGCAACGGTGGCGCCAGCATGTGGTTCCTTTCCGGCGAGCCGAACCAGACCAACATGCAGAAGGCTATCGATGCCTTCAACCAGGCAAACCCCGACAACAAGATCTCGGTCACCTTCTTCCAGAACGATGCCTACAAGACCAAGATCAAGACAGCGATTGGCGCCAACCAGGCACCCACCATCATCTACAACTGGGGTGGCGGCACGCTGAAGACGTATGCCGAGGCGAACCAGGTTGAAGACCTCACCAGCTGGCTTGATTCCGAACCGGACCTGAAGAAAAAGTTCTTCCCGTCAACATTCAGCGCCGCCACGGTCAACGGCAAGATCTACGCCCTGCCCAACATGTATGTCGGTCCGATTGTCCTGTTCTACAACAAGGAACTGTTCCAAAAGGCAGGCGTCCAGCCGCCCAAGACCTGGGACGACATCATGTCCTTGGTGAAGACCTTCAATGGCATGGGGGTGGCTCCCTTCTCCCTGGGCGGCCAGTCGCGCTGGACCTCCATGATGTGGCTCGAATACCTGCTGGACCGCATCGGCGGCCCCGACGTGTTCAAGGCAATCTTCGCGGGCAAGCCCAATGCCTGGATGGACCCGGCCGTCATCGAGACCGGCACCAAGATCCAGGAACTCGTTTCTGCTGACGGCTTCATTAAGGGCTTCTCCTCCATCACGGCTGACTCGAATGCAGACCAGGCCCTGCTGTACACCGGCAAGGCCGCCATGATGCTGCACGGTTCCTGGACGTATGGCCCGATGAAGCGGGACGGCAAGAACTTCGTCCAGGACGGCAAGCTGGGATTCGTCCAGTTCCCCGCCGTCGCCGGCGGCAAGGGCGATCCGAAGAACGGCGTGGGCAACCCAGCCAACTACCAGTCCATTTCCGCCAAGGCCAGCGACAAGGAAAAGGAGTCCGCCAAGAAGTTCCTCAAGGACGGCATCATGACCGATACCATGATCGACGCCTACATCAACTCCGGATCGGTGCCCATTGTCAACGGCATCGAAAGCAAGCTGAACACGTCACCGGACAAGGACTTCCTCAACTTCGTCTACGACCTTGCAAAGAACGCCCCCAGCTTCCAGCAGTCCTGGGACCAGGCGCTGAGCCCCACCGCCGCCGAGGCCCTGCTCAACAACATCGACCAGCTGTTCCTGAAGTCGATCACGCCGCAGCAGTTCGCTGAGAACATGAACGGCACCCTCGGAAAATGAGTAACGCCGTCTCCACCGCCCCGGGGCCCGCCGTCGGCGTCAGGAATTCCAAGCAGACAGAACAACGCAAGGCCGCCCTGGCGTGGCTGACCATACCTGCCCTGTTCTTCTTCCTGGTGTTCGCCGTTATCCCGCTGGCGGGTGTACTCATCCTCAGTTTCACTAGCTGGGACGGGATCGGTGCCATCGGGGCGGCGGGACTGGACAACTGGTTTTCCGTGCTTGCGGATCCGGGTTTGTACAACGCCCTGGGCCTGACCTTCCTGATCATGATCGTCTCGTGGCTGGTGCAGACCCCCATCAGCCTCCTGCTGGGTGTCTTCACGGCAGGAAGCCAGCGTTACCGCGCCGCCTTGGCCGTGCTGTACTTCCTGCCCCTGCTGCTGTCCTCGGCCGCCGTCGCCATTGCCTTCAAGGCCCTGCTGGATCCCAACTTCGGCCTGGCAACAGGCCTGGGGCTGCCGTTCCTGGCGCAGGACTGGCTGGGTGTTCCGCACCTGGCCCTCGGCCTGGTCATCTTCGTGATTGCCTGGCAGTTCGTGCCGTTCCACACGCTCATTTACCAAGGCGGCGTGCGGCAGATCCCCAAGTCGCTGTATGAGGCTGCCCAGATCGACGGTGCCGGGATCATCAAGCAGTTCTTCCACATCACCCTGCCCCAGTTGAAGTACACCATCATCACCTCATCCACGCTGATGGTGGTGGGTTCGCTGACCTACTTCGACCTGATCTTCGTCCTCACCGGCGGCGGACCGGGAAACTCCACCCGGATCCTGGCCCTGGACATGTACCTGCGGGGCTTCCGGGCCAACCTCATGGGCCCCGCCAGCGTCATCGCCGTCATCCTCGTCATCATCGGCCTTGCACTTGCCTTGTTCCTCCAGCGCCTTGGGGGCAAGGACAAGCAGGGCAGCCAATTGGAAGGTTTGTAGGGTGAGTACAGTCCTGAAAAGCAATGCGCAGGAGGCCCGGACCGGAACCGTTGGTGGCTCCGCGGCCGCCAAGCGCGGGCTCGGCACGCGGTTGAGGCGGCTGAACATCCCGGGCGGCCTGGGCGGTTGGCTGTGGCTCGCCGTCATCATCCTGCCGGTCTACTACGTGGTGATCACCAGCCTCAAGACGCAGTCCGGCTACTTCGGCCAGAATCCGCTGGCTCTGCCCACCGAGCCCACGCTGGAGAACTACCAGTCGGTCCTGGAGGCGGATTTCGCCCAGTACTTCATGAACAGTGCCATCGTCACGCTCGGTTCCGTGATCCCCACCGTGCTGATTTCGTTCATGGCCTCGTTTGCCATCGTCCGCGGCAGCGGACGGTTCCTTAAGCTGGTCAACGGCATGTTCCTCATGGGCCTGGCCATCCCGCTGCAGGCCACGATCATCCCCATCTACCTGATGATTATCCGGCTCAACCTGTACGACAGCCTGCTGGCGCTGATGCTGCCGTCCATTGCGTTTGCCATCCCGCTGACCGTCCTGATTCTCTCCAACTTCATCCGGGACGTCCCGAACGAACTCTTCGAGTCCATGCGGCTGGACGGCTGCAGCGAATGGCAGACCATGTGGCGCCTGGCCCTGCCCCTCACCCGCCCGGCCATCGTGACCGTTGCCATCTACAACGGCCTGCATGTCTGGAACGGGTTCCTGCTCCCCCTGGTTCTCACCCAGAGCCCCAGCCTGCGCGTCCTGCCCCTGGGCCTGTGGACCTTCCAGGGTGAATTCAGCGTCAACATCCCCGCCGTGCTCGCCTCCGTGGTGCTCAGCACCCTGCCCATCCTGGTGCTGTACGTCATCGGCCGCCGCCAGCTGCTCGCAGGCCTGACCGCCGGCTTCAGCAAGTAACGCGCGGATCCACAGAAAGGACTTTCAACATGACCACCGCAAAACCCCTGCGGGTCGGCATGGTGGGCTACGCCTTCATGGGCGCCGCCCACTCCCACGCCTGGCGCACCGCCCCGAGGTTTTTCGACCTGCCCCTGCAGCCACAGCTCACAGCGGTGGCCGGCCGGAATGCCGACGGCGTCCGCGCCGCAGCAGACAAACTGGGCTGGGAGTCGGTTGAGACGGACTGGCGCCGACTCATCGAGCGCGACGACATCGACCTCATCGACATCTGCACTCCCGGCAACACCCACGCCGAGATTGCCGTCGCCGCCCTTGAAGCCGGCAAACACGTGCTGTGCGAAAAGCCGCTGGCAAACTCCGTGGAGGAAGCCGAGCGGATGACGCTCGCAGCGGAGACCGCAGCCAAGCACGGCGTCCTTTCAATGTGCGGCTTCAGTTACCGCCGCACCCCGGCGCTGGCGTTGGCCAAGCGGTTCGTGGACCAGGGCAGGCTGGGCGAGATCCGGCATGTCAGGGCCCAGTACCTGCAGGACTGGCTCACCGATGCCAACGCGCCCATGACCTGGCGGCTGGACAAGAGCAAGTCAGGCTCCGGGTCCCTGGGCGACATCGGAGCACACAGCATCGACGCCGCACAGTGGGTCACCGGCCAGAACATCAGCGGAGTTTCGGCACTGCTGGAGACCTTTGTACGTGAGCGTCCGCTGGCCGGCGACCTTGTGGGCCTGGGCGGCCACGGCGACCTCAGCAGCGACGCCCCGCGCGGGTCCGTCACCGTCGATGACGCAGCCATTTTCAGCGCAAAGTTCGACGGCGGCGCGTCGGCAGGTGCCATCGGCGTCTTTGAGGCAACGCGCTATGCCCTGGGCAGGAAGAACGCCATGCGGCTGGAGGTCAACGGCACCAAGGGTTCCCTCGCCTTCGATTTCGAGGACATGAACGTCCTGTCCTTCTATGACGCCGCAGAGTCCCCCGATGCCGGGTTCCGGAAGATCTTCGTCACCGAGCCCGAACACCCCTACGTCGGAAACTGGTGGCCAACCGGCCACGGCCTGGGGTACGAACACGGCTTCACGCACCAGGTGGTGGACCTCGTCACGGCCATCGGCGAAGGCCGCCAGCCGGAACCGTCCTTCGCGGACGCATTGCAGGTGCAGCGGGTTCTGGCCGCCGTGGAGTCCAGCGCAGCAAATTCCAGCCAGTGGCAAAAAGTCTGAGCCACTGACACAAAGGCTGAGCAGGGGCTCGGCAAAGGCAATGACCAGCTTCAAGCGATCCAAGGAAACACACATGACACGACCAATCACCCTGTTCACCGGTCAGTGGGCCGACCTGCCCTTTGAGGAAGTGGCACGGCTCGCCGGCGAGTGGGGCTTTGACGGCCTGGAGATTGCCTGCTGGGGCGACCACCTGGACCCGCGCCGTGCGGCGGAGGACGACAACTACCTCCAGGGCAGGCTGGACATCCTGGAGAAGAACAACCTCAGGGTCTTCGCCATCGCGAACCACCTCACTGGCCAGGCCGTGTGCGATGACCCCATCGATGAGCGCCACCAGGGCATCCTGTCGGCTGAAGTCTGGGGCGACGGTGAGCCTGAAGGCGTACGCCGCCGGGCGGCGGATTCCATGAAGGACACCGCGCGGGCCGCGGCGCGCCTGGGCGTGAAAACCGTCACCGGGTTCACCGGCTCCGCCATTTGGAAAGCGGTGGCAATGTTCCCGCCGGCGTCCCGGGAAATGATCGACGCCGGGTACCAGGACTTTGCGGACCGGTGGAACCCCATCCTTGACGTCTTCGATGAGGTGGATGTCCGCTTCGCCCTGGAAGTCCACCCGTCCGAAATCGCCTACGACTACTGGACGGCCAAACGGACCCTTGAGGCGATCGGCCACAGGAAGAATTTCGGCCTGAACTTCGACCCCTCCCACTTCATCTGGCAGGACCTGGACCCGGTGATGTTCCTGCAGGACTTCGCGGACAAGATCTTCCACGTCCACGTCAAGGAATCCGTCCGCCAGCTGGATGGCCGCAACGGCCGCCTGGGCTCGCACCTTGCGTGGGCGGATCCCCGCCGGGGCTGGGACTTCGTCACCGCAGGACACGGGGACGTGCAGTGGAACCGGATCTTCCGGACCCTGAACGCCATCGGCTACGAAGGCCCCACCAGCATCGAGTGGGAGGACGCCGGGATGGACCGCCTGGTCGGCGCCCCGCAGGCCCTGGCCATGGTCCAGGAACTGGCCCGCATCGCCCCGCCGGCCGCCGCCTTCGACGCCGCCTTCGCCAGCCGCTGACCCCACGCTGCCGGCAACAGCCGGCAGCCAAACAAAGGAAACTTCAATGACAGAAACCAAGAATGCGCTGGTCGTCCGCGGGGGCTGGGACGGCCACCAACCCTACGAGGCCACCGAGCTCTTCATCCCCTACCTCAAGGACCACGGCTATGACGTGCGGGTGGAGGAATCCCCCAAGGTCTACGCCGACGCCGCATACATGGCAGGCGTGGACCTGATCATGCAGTGCATGACCATGAGCACCATCGAAAAGGACGAGTTCGCCGGACTGCGGGCCGCCGTGGAGAACGGCACCGGCCTGGCCGGCTGGCACGGCGGGATCGCCGATTCCTACCGGAACACCTCCGACTACCTGCACCTGATCGGCGGCCAGTTCGCCTGCCACCCCGGCAAGCACCCGGACGAACGCGTCGGCGAGCAGTCGGACAACTACGTGCCCTACACGGTCAACATGCTGCCGGCGGCCGCCGAGCACCCCATTACCAAGGGCATCAAGGACTTTGACCTGGTCACCGAGCAGTACTGGGTCCTCTCGGACGACTACGTGGACGTCCTGGCCACCACCACCCAAAAAGTCCGCGAGTGGGATCCCTGGAACCGCGAAGTGACGTCCCCTGCAATCTGGACCCGCCAGTGGGGCAAGGGCCGGATCTTCGTGGCCACCCCCGGGCACCGCGTGGAAATCCTCCAGGACCGAAACGTTCGCACCATCATCGAAAGGGGCCTGCTGTGGGCAAGCCGTTGAAAGTCGGAATCATTGGCTGCGGAGCCATCATCGCCCAGTACCTCGCCAACTTCCGGCGCCTGGACCAGGTCCAGCTGGTGGCCGTGGCGGACCTGGATCCCGCGCGTGCACAGGCCGTTGCGAACGATTACGACGGCGTCCGTGCCCTATCAGTGGACGAACTGCTCGCCGCAGATGACGTGGACCTGGTCCTGAACCTGACCATCCCTGCCGCGCACGCGAACGTCGCCCTGAAGGCGATCGCTGCCGGAAAGAGCGTTTACGGCGAAAAGCCCCTGGCCGCCACAACCGCCGAGGCACGCCAGGTGCTGGACGCAGCGCGGGAGGCGGGCGTCGTCGTCGGCTGTGCTCCTGACACCGTGCTGGGCACCGGAATCCAGACCGCACGCAAAGCAATCGATGACGGGCTGATCGGCGCTCCCATCTCGGCGTCCGCAACCATGGTGACCCCGGGCCACGAACGTTGGCACCCCAACCCGGACTTCTACTACCAGCCCGGCGGGGGACCACTCCTGGACATGGGCCCCTACTACGTCACGGCACTCGTGACGCTGCTGGGTCCCGTGGTGTCGGTGATCGGAGCCGCCAGCCACACCCGGAATGAGCGGACCATTGGCTCCGGGCCGCGGCAGGGTGAAAAGGTACCCGTGAACATCGATTCCCACGTCACCGGCGTCCTGGTCCACGCCTCAGGCGCACTGTCCACGCTGCTCATGAGCTTCGACGCCGTGAAGTCCAAATCCCCCAACATCGAGATCCATGGCGAGCGCGGATCCCTGGTAGTGCCGGACCCCAACCACTTCGACGGTGACGTCCAGCTGTTTTCCCTGGGGGCGGAGGACTGGGAAACCCTGCCCTCCTCCGCCGGGTATGTTGATTCCGGCCGCGGGTTCGGCATCGCGGACCTGGCCGCCACCCCCCAGGGCAAGGAACCCCGGGCAGGCGGCGCCCTTGCCTACCATGCGCTGGAGGTCATGGAATCCGTCCTTGAGTCCGCGCACAAGGGCACGGCAGTGGCCATCCAGAGCACTGTTGAGCGGCCTGAGAGCGTGGAACTGACGGTCCTGGCCGAGCAGGCGGACGCGCTCCAGTCCAAGTAGGCGGCAGTAGGGAACCGCGCCGCTGACCGCAGCGGAGCTAGTGCAGCTCGTCGCTGCGGGCGGCGCGGTTCCTGCCCAGGGATTTGGCCCTGTAGAGGGCGGCATCCGCCGAGGCAATGAGATCGTCCACGCTGGAGGTCCCGCCGTCGTACGTGGAAATCCCATAACTCGCGGTGGGCATCTCCATCCCGTCAGGCGTCTTCGCACCCGCCATGCGCCTGCTGATTTCCTCCGCGATGGTCTCCGCACGTGTGGCGCTTGCCCCCGGCACCAGGACGACGAACTCTTCCCCGCCATACCTTCCGGTCAGGTCGGTGGAGCGCACGGTGGCAGCACAGGCGTCGGCGAAGGCCTGCAATGCCAGGTCGCCCGCTGCATGGCCGTGGGTGTCGTTGACCGCTTTGAAGTGGTCAAGGTCGGCCAGGATCAGGGCCCCGGAGCCGCCCGTGATGGTCCGGTCGGCCAACTGCTCCGCGGCGAGGTCCATGAAGGCCTTGCGGTTCAACAGCCCGGTGAGGTCGTCCCGGGTGGCCACCACGCGCAGGGCGCGCGTCTGCTGTTCGCTGCTCAACGCCGCCATGCTGAAGGAAACCACCACCAGCAACACCATGGTCACCAGCGTGGTGAGGGCCGAACCAAAGACGGTAACGAAGACGGGGCCGTCCTGGCCGTCCACCAGGAACGCCAGCCAGCGGAAGAAATAGAAGACGGAAAGCCCTCCGGCAGCCACGGCCATGGGGATCCGCACCCGCGAATAGCCTGGTTCAAGGCGCCAGAGCTCACGCGACGCCAACCCAATGGTCAAGCTCATCGCAGCGAGGAACACGTAACCGCCGGACCAGGTATTGGTGGCCGGATGGTCAAGCAGGGAGGCCACCAGTGTGACCAAGGGGATACCGGTGAAGGCCCACGTGGGCGGCCGCACCGTCCGCAGCGAGCGCGCGCCCGCCCACACCGCAACCCCGCCGTGAACCAGCAGGGTGTTTCCCACCGGGTTGGCCCACACTTGGTGGGGCGTGCCGTCCAGGAGGAAACAGCCGGATCCGGACAGGAAAAACAGCAGGGCGCCGCACCACCAGGCACTGTACGGCGAGCGCGTCACCCGGTAAGCGGAAAAGTAGAACAGAACCACCAGCACCAGGGCCATCAGGCCAAAAGCGATGCGCAGGGTTGCCGTGTCCAGAGCCATGTGCCAGAAGTCCCCCCAACGCGGCGAAAGCTGCTCCCGCAAGTATTGCATTTCACCCAGACGGTGCAGGAGCTCTCCTACCCCTGATGGGAACCTTTCAAACTCGCCTAGTGTGGGTACCTCAGGACCACGAAAGGCCGCCATGCTCCTTCTCTTCGGGTTTAGGACTGTACATAAGGCACTGCCGGGACGGGCGGCAACGTGCCCGCACTGCGGCGCCTTCATCCACCACCTCCTTGAGGAGCAGGCCACCAAGTTCACGCTCTTCTTCATCCCGGTGCTCACTGTGGCCCGGAAATACCGGATCACCTGCACCAACTGCGGCTACGTCTCCTCCATTACCGGACGCCAGAAGCGGGCGCTGGAACTCCGGCGGTAAGGCCGCCGGCCAAGTGGGTGCGGTTTTCCTTCGGGGGCCCCACCCTTTTGTGCCTGCCCCCTAGTGCACGACGGCGGTGGCCGCTAAAGTGGGTCCCGGTTCCGCCCTGCCGTCCCCGGCAGGAGAACGGAAACCCTTCGAGGGAATGGAGGTGGTTTTGATGACTGCAGTTGCCGCGCGCCTTGAGCGCCCCGCACCCACCACATCAACCATCTCCCCCGCCTGCACCCGGCGTTCCTGACGGCAACTGTCCGCCACAGGGCGCTGCTGCACCGGGGATCCCCGCAAGGAATCCACAGTGCACACCTCTTCAAGCAACACCCAACGCAACACCGCATCCACCAATCAACCACCGCCGGGCCCTTCCGCTTACGGCTACACGCCCGCCGTCGGCCGCCACTTCGATCAGCACCCCTGTCCCGGTGCCACCGATCCGGGCCGGGTGGTCCGCGTGGACCGCACACTGCTGCTCATTGCCGTCTCCGACGGGCTGCTTCACCTGCCCTACCCGCTGTCCGGGGAGGTGCCGGTCACCGGCGACTGGGTCTGGGTCGGCCCCAACCGGGCCGGCGAGCGCCAGATCCTGGCCGTCCTTCCCCGCCGCTCCGAACTCAGCCGCAAGCGTGCGTTCGAGGACTCATCGGCCGCGCAGGTCCTGGCCGCGAACATGGACACCGTGGGCGTGGTGGTGCCCGTGGACCGGCCCCTCACGCACAACAGGCTCGAACGCACCCTGGTTGCCGCCTGGGATTCCGGCGCCACCCCGCTGGTAATTGTCACCAAGGCGGACCTGGCGCAGGTGGCGGACGACGTCGTCGGCAAGGTCATCCTGCAGGCGGCAGGCGTGGATGTGGTCACCACATCGGCCGAAAACGGTGACGGGATCGACGAATTGATGTCCCGCATCCCGCCGGGGGGCACCATTGTGCTCCTGGGGCCCTCCGGCGCCGGCAAGTCCACGCTCATCAACGCCCTGGTTGGCCGGGAGGTCCAGCAAACCGGGGAGGTGCGGTCTGGGGATTTCAAGGGCAAGCACACCACCACGGCCCGTGAGCTGGTGCCGCTGTCCAACGGGACCGTCCTGATGGATACGCCCGGGGTGCGGGGATTTGGGCTGTTCGACGCCGGGGAAGGACTGGGCGGGATGTTCGGCGATGTGGAGGAACTGGCGGCCAGCTGCCGGTTCGCGGACTGCGCCCACGGGAGTGAGCCGGGCTGCGCGGTCCGGGAGGCGATTGACAGCGGTGTCCTCCCGGAGCGCCGTTGGAACTCCTACCGGAAGATGCAGCGCGAGCTGGCGGCGCTGGCACGCCGCTCCGACATCGCCGCCGAGCGCGCCTACCACCGCGAGTGGCACCAAAAAGTGGTATCAGCCGGAAAGTCGCAACGCTGGGCGGAGCGCGAGGCCTCCGAAAAGCAGGAGGGGGCCGCCGGGAAGCGGCGCAAGCGGGGCCGGTGATCTGGAAGGCGCGCGTTCCCGCCCAGTTACCCAGCGGGCAAGCACCTCCCGATCGAGGCTCCGCCCCGGTTGGCGCGGCCTTACTGCTGCAGCCACGTGGTACCCCTGACAGTAACTGGGAAGGAGCGCACAGCTCCCGGGGAGTAGGGTTCCGTCATGGACATCATCCTGGTTCCCGGTTTCTGGTTGGACGCCTCATCCTGGGAGGAGGTGACACCTGTCCTGGAAGCAGCGGGGCACCGCCCCCACCCCCTTACCCTTCCGGGGAAGGAGTCCGTGGACGCCAGCCGGGCAGGCATAACCCTGCAGGACCACATCGACGCAGTGGTGGAGGTCCTGGACGGCCTGCCCGGCAAGGTGGTCCTGGTGGGGCATTCCGGTGGCGGTGCCATCATCCATGGCGTGGTGGATGCGCGGCCGGACAAGGTGGAGCGGGCCATCTATGTGGACAGCGGACCGGTCGGTGAAGGCGGCGTCATCAATGACGAACTGCCCGCCCAGGGGGACGACGTGCCGCTGCCGCCGTGGGAAAGTTTCGACGACGCCGATCTGGTGGACCTCGACGACCGGCTTCGCAAGGCCTTCCTGGCCCGTGCCGTCCCGGAACCCCGTGGTGTGGCCTATGGCAAGCAGCACCTTCACAATGAGCGGCGCTATGACGTACCCGCCACCGTGGTCACGTGCGAATTCCCTTCCGCCATGCTCCGGGAATGGATAGCGGCCGGGCACCCGTTCGTCGCGGAGCTGGCCAGGATCAATGACATTGAGTTCGTCGACCTGCCCACCGGACACTGGCCGCAATTCACCAAGCCGGCAGAACTGGCTCGCGCCATCCTGGCCGCCGTGGACCGGGCACGCCAGGACTGACGCGACATACTCTTGCGCACCGCCTGCAGGGTCTCCATAATAAATGAATGGCATTCATTTATTCGACCGAAGTCAGGGGCAGCGCCGCCCCTGGCCACGCTTCCATCGGCACCACAACCCACATGTCCGCAGAATGGGAGGCCCACCAACGGACCTGGATGGCCTTCCCACCGCCCAATGAAACCTTCGGGCCCGTGGGAAGCGCCACCCTGGACCGGGCCCGGGCGGCCTGGACCAAGGTGGCCCGGACCATCGCAAGGTACGAGCCCGTCACCGTGGTGGCAGACCCCCGGGATGCCACGGCCGCAAGGGAATGGCTTGGAGCGGATATCGACGTGGTGCAGGTTCCACTGGACGATGCCTGGCTGCGGGACAGCGGCCCCACCTTCGTGCACCGGCCGGATGGTTCACTGGCAGCCGTTGACTGGATCTTCAACGGCTGGGGCGCCCAGGAGTGGGCTGCCTGGACCAAAGACCAGAACGTGGCCAGGGGCGTGGCGGCCGGCATCGATGTACCCGTCCGGACATCTGCACTGGTGAATGAGGGCGGCGGCTTCCATGTGGACGGCGAAGGGACCGTGCTGCTCACTGAAACAGTCCAGTTGGATCCCCGGCGCAACCCGGGTGCAACCAAGGAATCAGTCGAGGCGGAGGTCCACGCAGCACTGGGCACCACCAAGGCCATCTGGCTTCCGCGCGGCCTTACCCGGGACTACGACGAGTTCGGCACCCGCGGCCACGTGGACATCGTGGCCGCCTTTGCCGGCCCCGGCACCATCCTGCTGCACCGGCAGGACGACCCCGCCCACCCGGACCACGCGGTCTACCTGCAACTAAAGGCAGTCCTGGGCGGACAACTGGATGCCCAAGGCCGCCCGCTGCGCATCATCGACGTTCCTGCACCCACAACCCTCAAGGACGATGAGGGCTGGGTGGACTGGTCCTACATCAACCACTACGTGGCCAACGACGTGGTGGTGCTCTGCGGCTTCGACGATCCCAACGACACCATCGCGGCCGGCATCCTGGCACGCGCCTACCCCGGACGCACGGTAGAGCTGGTGGATGCCCGGGATATCTTCGCCTTCGGCGGCGGCATCCATTGCATTACGCAGCAGCAGCCCGCCCAGCGGGAAGGAGATGCAGCGTGAAGCTGGCGCAGCCCACCCCCAAGCCGGCCACTGGGGAGACGTTCGATGTGGTGGAGGCCAGCATCAGGGAACTCCGGGCAGCCCTTGAGGCGGGCGATGTCACGAGCGAGGAACTGGTCCGCCTCTACCTGGAGCGCATCGAGAAGTATGACTCATCAGGAATATGCCTGAACGCGCTCGTGGTGATGAACCCGGACGCCATAACCGAAGCCCGCGCGTCAGATGAGCGCCGGGCTGGCGGCCAAACACTCGGCCCACTGGACGGCATCCCGTACACCGCCAAGGACAGCTACCAGGTGCAGGGCCTGACCGTGGCTGCCGGCTCGCCGGCATTCAAGGACCTCGTGGCGCAGCGGGATGCCTTCACCATTGAACGGCTCCGGGCCGGCGGGGCAGTCCTGATTGGGTTGACCAACATGCCGCCCATGGCCAATGGAGGTATGCAGCGCGGGGTATACGGCCGCGCGGAGAGTCCCTACAACACGGAGTTCCTCACCGCGGCCTTCGCTTCCGGTTCATCCAACGGCTCCGGCACTGCAACAGCGGCCAGCTTCGCAGCCTTCGGGCTGGCAGAGGAAACCTGGTCCTCAGGCCGGGCGCCGGCGTCGAACAATGCCCTCTGCGCCTATACGCCCTCCCGCGGTGTCATCTCGGTGCGCGGCAACTGGCCCCTGGTTCCCACCATGGATGTGGTGGTACCGCACACCCGCACCATGGCGGATCTGCTGGAGGTCCTGGACGTGGTGGTGGCGGACGACGCCGAGCCGCGCGGTGATTTCTGGCGCGTCCAGCCCTGGATCGCGGTGCCCAAGGCATCTGCTGTCCGCCCGCCGTCGTACGTTGATCTGACCGTTCCGGACGCAACCGCGGCGGCAGGCGTGCTCGCAGGCAAACGGCTGGGTATACCCCGGATGTACATCAACGCGGATCCGGAAGCCGGCACCGCCGAGGCACCCGGCATCGGCGGCCCCACAGGGCAACGCATTCGGACCCGCGCGTCCGTCCTGGAGCTCTGGAACGCGGCCCGCCGCGACCTGGAAGCCGCAGGCGCCGAGGTAGTGGAGGTGGACTTCCCCGTGGTCTCCAACTACGAAGGCGACCGGCCCGGCGTGCCCACCATCGCCACCCGCGGCCTGGTGTCCCCCGAGTATCTCCGGCGGGAAATCATGGACCTGTCCGCGTGGGCGTGGAATGACTTCCTGGACGCCAACGGGGATCCGCGGTTGAACCGCCTTGCCGCCGTCGACGGTTCCGCCATCTTCCCCGCCCCCGACGGCGCGCTGCCGGACCGCTACGACGGATTCGACGACGACATCAGCGACTATCCAGGCTGGATCCGTGAGCACGGCGTGCCCGCCCTGACCAACATTCCACACCTGCCGGAAGGCCTGGCAGGGCTGGAGGAAACCCGCCGGGTGGACCTCGAGGACTGGATGGACCGGCTGGGCCTGGATGCCGTAGTGTTCCCGGCCGCGGCCGACGTGGCCCCTTCGGACGCGGACACCAACCCAGCCTCAGCGGATCCCGCGTGGCGCAACGGCGTATGGGTGGCCAACGGGAACCTGGTTCCCCGGCACCTTGGCATTCCCACGGTCACGGTTCCCATGGGTATCGCCGCGGACATCGCGATGCCGGTGGGCATGACCATCGCCGGCAAGGCCTACAGCGACACGGACCTGCTTCGGCTGGCTGCGGCCTTTGAAGCCACCGGGAGCCGGCGGGTCCCGCCGCCGCGCACGACACCAGCCGCAGGCGGGGAAGCTCCCTGCTGAGCAGGCCAACCCGGCTGCAGGCTCTCCCTGCACCTCCGCCAAAGGGTCTGCCCACGCAGCGGAAGCGCCTTGACAGCCGGGATTGTTAGCGCTGACAGTGGGAGGAAACCAACACCAAGCGAAAGCCACTCGATGAAGAACTGGGCAGGAAACCTCGAATACTCCTCCGCCGACGTCAGGCGGCCGGAGTCCGTAGCGGAGCTGGCGGCCATTGTGGCCGATTCCCCGCGGGTTAAGGCCCTGGGTTCCCGGCACTCGTTCAACCGGGTGGGGGACACGGACGGCGTGCATGTCCTCCTTGATGCGCTGCCGCAGCACGTGGAGCTGGATGCAGGCCATGGAACGGTGCGGGTCAGCGGCGGCGTGAGCTATGGGGCACTGTGCCGGACCCTTGAGGAGTCCGGCGTAGCCATCCACAACCTGGCCTCGCTGCCGCACATCTCGGTGGCTGGTGCGGTGCAGACCGGAACACATGGCTCCGGAGTACACAATCCTTCCCTTGCCGGTGCCGTTGAATCCATCGACCTGGTCCGGGCCTCCGGAGAGCAGGTCAGGCTCAGCCGGGAAGACGGCGACGAGTTCCTGGCAAGTGTGGTGGGCATAGGGGCGCTGGGCATCGTCACCGGCCTGGAACTGGCGGTGCGGCCCAGCTTCAGGATGCGCCAGCGGGTCCTCGAGGACCTGCCCTGGGACAACGCCCTGGCCGATTTCACCACCATCGTATCCAGTGCCTACAGCGTGAGCCTGTTTACGGACTACGCCGGCGACATGATCAACCAGGTCTGGCTCAAGGCACTTGAGGACGAGCAGCCGCTTCCCAGCCTGTTCGGGGCAACCGCCGCCCTGAACCCCCGGCATCCCCTGCCGGACATGTCCGCGGAGAACTGCACCGCGCAGATGGATCAGCCCGGGCTGTGGCTGGACCGGCTGCCGCACTTCCGCCACGAGTTCACTCCAAGCAACGGGGACGAACTGCAGAGCGAGTTCATCCTTCCTTTGGAGCACGCCCCCGCGGCCCTCCAGGCAGTCCGCGGGCTGGCCGAAAATCTTGCCCCGCTGCTGTTCGTCTCGGAAATCCGGACCGGCGCCGCCGATGAATTCTGGCTCAGCCCGTTCTACCGCCAGCAAAGCGTGGCGCTGCACTTCACCTGGAAGCCGCTGCAGCCTGAGGTGGAAGCCTTCCTGCCGGTCCTGGAGGACGCCCTGCGGCCCTTCGGCGCCCGGCCGCACTGGGGCAAGCTGTTCACTCCGGACGGCCATGACTGGGAGAAGCTGTACCCGCGCTTCGCCGAATTCCGTTCCTTCGCGGCCGCGCATGATCCCGAGGGCAAATTCAGGAATGGGCTGCTGGACAGCATCATGGGCGTCCCGGCCCGCCGTCAGGAAGCCGCCGGTACGCTGGGGGCATGACTCTTCGCCCCGCCGTCGTCCCCGCCACCGCCCTTGCCGCCGCCCTGCTGCTGACGGGATGCGGCGCGGTGGGGGAGGCTGCGGGCAACGCGGCCAGCGAAGCAGCCTCCAAGGCTGCCTCGGCCGCAGCGCAGGAAGTCAACCGGCAAATCTGCGCAGTGGTGCAGGACGGCCTGGTCAGCGCGGAGGACCGCCAGGCGTTGGCCGGCTTGGTCTCCGCCGCACGAACGGCAGGGGTCCCCCCTGAAATTACGACGCCGTTGGGCCAGATTGCGGAGGCCGGGGACCAAGTGCCGGCCGACTCCGTCAAGGCCCTGAAAGATGCCTGCAAGGCCTGACCGGCAAGGGGCCGGAAGGCCCTACAGCGCACGCTTCCCCGCCGCTACGGTGAAGTGACGAACCAGTAAGCCCGTGATACTGGATCACGCGCGAAGGAGACCGTCATGGCGGAACGCGGCAACACCACCTCAGCCCCGCCCACCACGGAGGAGGAAGAGGAAAAGTGACAACCAGCCTGCAGAAATACGCCGACCTGTATCGCATTCCCGGCCCGTGGTGCACGGCTTACGTGGATGCGGGGACCGGAACCGTGGACACCATTGAGGCCGGTGACGTCAGGCCCGGGAATACGCGCGCGCAGCTCGAAGTACAGGGGGCAACGTCCATAGACGTGGACGCGATGGAACAAGCCCTCCAGCCGGCGGCCGGGATCCCCTCCCCTGTGTCCAGGTTCGTCCTGGTCCAGGGCGGGAATATCGCAGCAAATGAGGTGCTCCCCGGCAACCTCGTATTCCCGGAACGGCTGGCCGTGGAGCCCATCCCGGACCTGCTGCCACTGGTTAAGCACCGGCCGGAAGAGCTGGCGTATGTGGTGGCTGAAGTAAGCCGGGAACATGGTGAAATCCGGTTGTACCGTGCCGGGACAGGCGCTCCCAGCAGCGTGCAGGAAGTGGAAGGTGAGTCCGAGCATGTGCATAAGTTCCACGGCGGAGGCTGGTCGGAGCTGCGGTTCCAGCACCACACCGAGGACGTCTGGCGCCGCAACGCCGACGAAGTGGCAGGTGAAATAGACAGGGTGGCCAGCTCCAGCGGTGCCCGGCTGATCGTTCTCGCCGGTGATATCCGTGCCCGCGGGCTGGTCAAGGACAACCTCGCCGAGGCCAGCAGGTCACTTGTGTCCGAGGTGGATTCGCACACCCATACCGCCGGCGCGGACAGCGCGAACCTGGCGGACGAGGTCAACGAGCGCGTTGCCAGGCTATGGGCCGGGGAACAGCAGGCGGTGATGGACAGGCTGGCGGTCCAGGAGGGCCAGGACAATCCAGAATCTGCACAGGGCGTCGAGGCCGTGGTGCACGCACTGCAGCAGGCACAGGTAGACGTCCTCATTCTTGATGATGACGCCTTGTCCGAACGAACCCTGCTTGCCCTGGATACGGAACCTTGGGTCGCCACCACCAAAGAGGAAGCTTTGGCTGCAGGAGTCCTGGGAGAAGTGCCGGCCCCTGCAGCCCTGCTGCGGGCTGCCGCATTGACTGACGCCCGGGTTCTCCTGGTCCCGGGGCCGGTGCTGCCGCAGGGCATTGACGTGGCGGCACTGCTGCGCTGGCCCTCGGGACCCGAAGTCCCGCCGTCGTAGGCACTGCTGCCTGGTCAATTCTGGCGTGGCTGGTCCCAGCCCCGCAGGCCGGCTGCCCGCCCGGCCTGCGGTTTGTGGCCGTGCCCACCCCGGTGCTCCGGCGGGGCAAACGGGACTACTCCGGTGTCCCGGCTGGGCGGCACGGCACGGACAAACTTGGTGAGTTCCTCGCGGAGTTCCTTCCATCCGATGTCCGGATCGTCAGGATAGGCATTGACTTCCGCCTGCCGTGCTGCCTCCACGGCGGCAATTCCGGCGGCCGTCAGCTCCACTTTCAGCTGCCGGCGGTCCGAGGCGTGGCGGGTCCTGGAGATATGTCCTGTGCCTTCAAGCCGGGTCAGGACCCGGCCCAGAGTCTGGCTTTGGACCCTGATCGCCTCGGCAAGCTGTTCCTGGTTTAGTGGGCCCCCCATCAGGCCTTCCAATGCGATAACGGCTGCACGGGTGAGGCCAAGGGGGGCCAGTGCATCGTCCTGGCGCCGCTGGATCAGCCGGGCCGCCAAGGTGATCAGGCGGTAGCTGCTCCGGGCGTCCGGATCGAGATTGCTGGTCATCGGCCGCGGCCTTCCTGTAGGTGGCGAAGTGCTGGTCACCCTGCGTCGCTACACCCCTACAATAAGCATGCTTAGCAACATACTTGCAAGTAGGCTTACTATCCACCCGGCCGCCGGCCCGTGCGCCCGACCCCTCCGCACTCCAAAAGCGAAGCACTACCCCTTGCAATCCAAATGGGAAGTGTGCTTAGTATCTAAATAGTAACCTTGCTTACTAAGTCGCCAGCATTGCTGGTTCTTGATCGCCAGCTAACCCTTTCTGAAAGAGAGCGAAGATGACAGAGAACCAATGGCCCCAGACCCCGCACACCTCTACCGATCCGGCCGTCGCCGATCCGTATGGTGCAACCGAGGCAGCTCCCCAGCAGGCCGCCTACCCCACCACCCCGGGTGACACCTCCAAGACCCAGGCAGCCAAGGAGGAAGCGTCCAACGTTGCAGGCGAGGCCGCATCTGCCGCCCAAGGGGTAGCCCAGACCGCCAAGAGCGAGGCTGCGAACGTGGCGCATGAGGCGAAGGCCAATGCGCAGGATCTGCTGCACCAGGCGAAGTCGGGCCTTACCAGCCAGGCCGGCACCCAGCAGCAGAAGGCCGCGGAGGGCATTCGCAACATCTCCAGCCAGCTGCACAGCATGGCCAGCGCTCCAGACCAGCAGGGCATGGCCGGTGACCTCGTTCGCCAGGCAGCCGAACGCACTTCCTCGATGGCCACCTGGCTGGAAAACCGGGAACCGGGTGACCTCCTGGACGAGGTCCAGCGGTTCGCCCGCAACCGTCCCGGAACGTTCCTGCTCCTGGCCGCCGGCGCCGGCGTCCTGGCCGGCCGCCTTACCCGCGGCCTCACCGCAGGCGCACCCGAAACGCAGGGGCAAGTGCAGGGTTCAGGCCAGCAGGGCTTGGGCCAGCACCGCGCCGCGCAGTCACCGCCCGTAGCGCCCCTCCGCCAGGAGACCGTGTACGCCGCCGGAACGGATGACCTCTTCGCTGAGCCGACCGTAGCCAGCGGCGCCCCGGTATCTACCAGCACCCTGCCTTCGGGTACCGCCGAGGAGACACCCCTTCGGTTTGATGACGACCCCTACCGGGCCGAAAACGGCGTCTACAACGACGACGAGCCGTTCGGCAGCGAAGGCACCGGCCGCCGCGGCCAGACGGGTGGTCTGTGATGAGTAGCCAGATTCCCGAGCCGCCGCCCAGTGCGGCGCATGTGAAAGCGGACAACGCGTCGCTGGGTGACCTGCTCGGGGACGTGACCCGGGACCTGTCCACCCTGATGCGCCAGGAAGTGGAACTGGCCAAGGCCGAACTCAAACAATCCACCTCCCGCGCAGGCAAAGGCGCCGGCATGCTCGCCGGCGCCGGGATCGGCGGACACTTCGTCCTGCTCTTCCTCTCGCTGGCCCTGATGTGGGCCCTGGGCGCCATCATGCCCCTGGGCTGGTCCGCGCTGATCGTCGCCGTCATCTGGGCCATCATCGCCGCCGTCCTGGCCTCCATTGGCCGCAAGGAACTCAAGCAGATCAAGGGCCTGCCCCAAACCGGGGAAACCCTCTCAGAAATTCCCCCAACCCTAAAACCAGGTGAGGTAAACCGATGAGCGAAAACCCTGACGTCATCCGCGCAGACATAGAAGCCACCCGGGCCCGCCTGGGCACCAACGTCGACGCCGTGGCCGACAAAGTCACCCCGTCCAACATCGTCCACCGCCAAACCGACAAAGTCCGCGACGCCGTGACCGGGGTGAAGGAGAAAATCATGGGAGCAGCAGACACCGCCACCACCAAGGTCCACCACACCACCAACACCGGCGCCGGACACACCACCAACGCCATGCACTCCGCCGGGGACAGCCTCCACCAGGCATCAGACACCGTCTCAGCCAAACTCTCCGACGCCGGCCAGGCCGTCTCCAACGCACCGGACCAGGTCAAAGCCAAAACCGCCGGCAACCCCCTGGCCGCCGGGCTCATCGCGTTCGGCGCCGGCATGCTCGTTTCCTCGCTGATCCCGGCAAGCCAAAAGGAACGCGAAGCCGCGGACCAACTCAAAACCGCAGCCCAGCCCCTGGCAACCCAGGTCACCGACGCCGCCAAAACCATGGCCCAGGACCTCAAGGAACCCGCCCAGGAAGCCATGGAAAACGTCAAAGCCACCGCCACCGACGCCGCCCAAAACGTCAAAACCGAAGGCCAAACAGCCGCCACCGACGTCAAAGACCGCGCCACCGACGCCAAAGACAACGTCCAAAACACCTAACCCGGGTAGGTAACCAAGGACAACGGCAAAGCCGGCTCCGCATGGTGCGGGACCGGCTTTGTTGCTGCCCGGCCCTGATAGCCGCCCACCCTTAGAGCCGCGGGCTAGCGCTTGCCCTTTTTCCGCGACCCCTTGCCGCGGCCCTTGTCCGGGTTGGGAGCATAGCGCTGGGCCACCTTGGGGGCTTTCTTGGTGCCGGTTCCGCGGCGGTCCGGTTTGGGTTCCTTCTTCACCTTCTGCGGCTGGGCCGAGGGCTGGCGTGAGCTCTGGGCGGTGCGGCCACGCACAACGCCGATGAATTCCTCAAGCACGTCATCCGTGGCCTCTGTGGGCCAGGCCAGGGCAATTTCGGTTCCCTCCGCACCCGTGAGCCTGCGTGCCACGGTGTCTTTGATGTTAAAGTGGCGTGCCACTGACATGGGGAGAATCAGTAGGCCGGCGCCGGAGGCCACCACCTGGAGCGCCGCCTCGGGTCCGCCCAGGGCAGCAGCATCGAGGAAGGATTCCTGTGCGAGGTCGGCAAGCGCCACTTCCTCGAACACCGAAATCTCGTGGCCCTTCGGGGCAACCACCACTGGCTGCTCCTCGTACAGCGGAATGACGCTGAGGCCCTCCCGCTCAATGGGAAGGCGGACGAAGCCCATGTCCGCCTTGCCGTCCCGCAGCGCCTCAAGCTGCGCGTCGTCGTCGACCATAAATGCCTCAAGGGGAATATGCGGCATCCGCTCTTCCCAGCGGCGGATCCACTTGCCAGGCGTCACCCCTGCCACGTACGCGATGCGGAGCACCCGCGGAGCCGCCTCATCAGGGGCGGCGTGGGCGTCAGGTGTGGGGGTATTGTCGGCGGGCACGTCTTCACAGTACCCGCCGCCCGGATACCCTTGAAGCATGACCTCTGCAAACTCCCAGTCCATGAAGCCGGCCACCGTTGCCAAGAAACTTGGCATCTACCTGCCGGCCACCCCGCAGGAGTTCCAGGATTCAACCATTACCCGCGAGGAGTTTGCCGAACTGCAGGCCAACCCGCCGGAATGGCTTGCCGAGCTCCGCCGCAACGGGCCGCATCCCCGCCCCGTGGTGGCACAGAAGCTGAACGTTTCCATCAGCGGCCTTGCACGCGGCGGCGTGGAGGAAGCGCTGACGTCGGCGGAAATCACCGCGCTGCTGCAGGCTCCGCCGCAGTGGCTGGTCACCGAACGCGCCACGCACGCGGCCGTCCGCGCCGAAGCGCAGCGGGTTAAGGACGAGGCCGCGAAGAAGCAGGCCAAGAAGGACCGCGCACAGGCGTAACTGCCCGGGCCCGTCAGTCCTGGTGGATCTGGACGTAGTTGCCGCAGCCGTCGTCGAACACGGCGCTGGTCCCGAACGGGTCCGTGGTGGGCGGCGTCTTGAAACTGACTCCCGCAGCCGTCAGGCGGTCGTACTCCGCTTGGACATTGGGCACCCCAAAGACGATGGCGGGAAGTCCGGCCTCGCGCACCGCGTTCATGTAGCTGGCGCCGATCGGGTTGTCGGTGGGTTCCAGGAGCAGCCCCACGGAACTGTCGTCCGCCCCTGGATCCTTGATGATGTACAGGTTGTACTCCGGCATGGCCATGAGGGTGTCAAAGCCGAGCGTGCCGGTGTAGAAGGCGTGGGCTGCGGCGGGATCCTGGACGTGGATGCTGCACATTTTGAGTCGCATGGTCCCACGGTACCGCCCGCTCCCACGCCGTTTGCAGTGCTTCCATCCCCTTTTTGCAGCCATTGACGGTGTGCCCGGAAGACGGTCCAATGGAAGGACCAGCCCGGGCGTTCCGGCCGGGGCCGGGTCTTGAATGGGATTGACGGGCGCTGGAGGTGCGGGATGTCAGTCGTGGTGGAGTCCTTGACCCAGGGGCTGCTTCAGGGTGCATGGGCGGTCCTGCTGTGCGGTCCCGTGCTGGTTGCCAGCGTGGCCGCCACCGTTTTCGTTGTACGACGGCGGTCCCTGGCCCCCGCTGGCGGCGCGCCGGAGGCTTCGGACCAGGTGTTCTGGGACCTCTTCCTTGGTTCCTGCGTGGCCCTTCCCGCCCTTTTGATTCCCGCGCTGGTATCGCCCTGGGCGGGACTGGTGCTGGCCGGGGCGGCAGCCGCGTCCGGCGTTGCCGCCTACCGGGGCAGCCCCAGGTTCCTGGCGTGGCGCGCGGCCCGGCGTGAACACCGGCGGCAGCTTTCAGCCCACCAGGCCGCCCTGGTACAACATGATGAGCTCATGCTGCGGTGGCGGCGCTACGAGCTGGATCCTGGCTGCAGCATCGACTACCCGGCGCTGACCGACGTGCGGCTGCCCGAGACATCCGCACTGATCAAGGCGATGCGGACCGCAGACCAGCTGCGGACGGCCACGCACAAAGGCTACCCGGACGCCGTCGGAAGCCTGGCCGCGTCGCTCACAGCCGCGGAACGGGCGGCGGGAATTCCGCCGGCGCTGCCGGCGGAGCAGGCCCATTGAGGTTAACTGCTGTGTCGCCGGAGTTGGATCGGTCGTGAGGCCCGGCGATAGCATCCCAGGATGAAGCCTGAGGAACTGCCTGTCCATGACGAGTATGGCCGGCTGCTGGAAGACCGGGGAGTCTGGCGGCAAGCCACCACGCTGGAGGGTGCCGGCGAGCTGACGGCCCGGTGGCTGGAGGGCGGAAGCTCGTACCAGCCCGGACACTTTGCTCCGGCCTCCGATGATGAAACAAAACCCATTGCCGCCGGCCTGGCCGGGCTGAACCGCCACGGGCTGTTCACCAAGGAGTCCCAACCGGGCATCCTTGCCGGTGAAGCGGCCCAACGGCAGTACGTTACCGGCTTCTGCAGCGCCGCAACCGCGCGCGGCTTGCTGGCGCTATCCACCCGCACCGAACTGGTGACCGTGGCCCATGCTCCGGGGGAGGCAAGCAGCGCTGCCATCCCGGTGACCCTGGCCGGAACCGAGATCACCACGGTGCTCGGCTCCAGCGAAAACCCTGTGGAGGAGGAACAGATCCAGGATTGGGCCAGGGAGACCAACGATGCCCTGGCCCTCCTCCTCGCGGACTCCTGGTACGTGGAAATCCTGGATCCCGTTTGGGGACGCAACGACGTGCTGCTGCCGGCAGTCCTGCGAGCATTGAAAGGGGCGGACCAGCCTTAGCCGTCCCGCCCCTTGCCGCTGGCCTGCGCTACAGCTCCACAGTGCCGCTTTCGCCAACGCTCATCCCGCTGTTGGTGACTTTTGCCTTGACCCACTGCAGCACCGTTGCGGCCGTGCCGCCCGGGCTGGTCCAGTACTCGGCGGAGTCCGAATCGACGCGCAGCAGGCACACCTCAGGGGTGTCCGGTCCGTCCGGGAACCATGCTTCAACCGCCTGGTTCCAGTATTCGTGGATCTTGGCCCGGTCCGTGACCACCTCTGCGGTCCCGGCTACGGAAACCCATTCGGTGTTCTTGCCAAAGGCGACGTTGACGCGCGGGTCCGTCCGGACGTGCGCAACCTGCGAGGTGCCAAGGCCCGTGAAGAACCACATGTCGCCGTCGTCCTTAACCTCCTGGACGGCCAGCGGCCGGCTGACGAGGGCGCCTTGTTCGTTGATGGTGGTGACCATTCCGATCTTGGAATCGTTGATGATCTCAGTAACCTTGCTGATGCTCTGGGCGTCAGTCATGCCTCACCTCGTTCGTCGAAAAGTCGGGGACGCTCCCCGCCGCCAGCCTATTAGTAAGCATGCTTATTTACCAGCCGGATGACACCGGAACCTTGGCTACTTCGGCAATGCGCGCCGCGGTGATACGCCCCATGCGGATAGCGCCGTCCACATGCTGGTATCCCTCAGCGGCAAGGTCGGAGGAGGACCAGTAGATGGGACCCACGGGGGCCAGCTGGTCCTTGCCGTAGCGGTGAAGCCCGCCCAGGTCATAGCTGGCGGCATAGGCGCCGCGAGTCCATTCCTCGGAGCCCCAGTCGGACTCGTAGTAGACCTCCGGAGCCAGGGCTTCGTCGCCCAGGTAGCCGGCGATCGACTCCAGGATGGCCTTCCTGCGGCCCTCCGCACTGAGCTCGAACATGGCGTCGGCTTTTTCATCGGACACGAAGCCAACCAAAGTGCCCCGCGGATCACCGTAATTCGTGTTGTCGTACACCTCCTGGACCAGGGCATCGGCACCGAAGCAGGTGCCGGAGAGTCCCTTGTCCCGCCAGAACGGGGTGCTGTAGACAGCGTGCACCTTGATGACCAGGCCCAGGGACTGGTGCTGGTGCATCTGGTGCTGCCGGCGCGGCAGCGGCGGATTGAAGGAGACACGGGAGTAGAGGTTTGGCGGCACCGCCATGATCACGAAGCGGGCGTTCACTGTGGCCCGGTCGGATTCGACCGTGACGCGGTGGCCGCCGTCGGCATCCGGCTCCCAGTGGATGGTGCGCACCGGGGAGCCAAGGACCACGTTCTCCCCCAGCTCCCGTGCCTGCAGCAGCGAGACCTGCTGCATTCCACCCACCACGCGCCGGTCCAGGATGAAATCCTCGTCCGTGAGGTGGGTGAACGAGCCCGCGGAGGCGGCCATCAGGACGGCCTGCAGGGCGGAGAAGGAGTGCGCAGGCTTGGTGAGCATGCCGCCGGCGATGAACAGGCCGATGTTCCTGCAGGCTTCCTCATTGGCCGAGTTCTGCCGCAGCCAGTGATGGAAGGAGATGGTGTCCAGTTCGCGTGCTTTGGGATGCGCCCAGGGCTCGGCTGGTCCGATGTCCGCGGCCAGGCCGTCCAGCAGCGCCACCAGTCGGTCCATTTCGACGGCGGTGTCCGGGTCCACCGGGAAGGTGTCGCCGGTGTAGCGCACCGGTGCGCCGTCCGCGCCGATATAGATGGATTCCCCCTGGCGGTAGCGCGGGTAGGTTTCCAGGTTCAGCTCCTGGAGCAGTTCCAGGAGGGCGGTCTGGTCCGGGGAAACCCACTGGCCGCCGATCTCGAGCATGGCGCCGTCCACAGTGTCGGTCCAGGTGCGGCCGCCCACGCGGTCGCGGGCCTCGAGCACGGCGACGCTGAGGCCGGCTTTTTTCAGTTCACGGGCGGCGGTGAGTCCGGACGGACCGGCTCCAACGACCACGACGTCGCGGTTCAGGTTCAGCATGATGTCCTCTCTGGGCCCCTGGTGACGGGAACCACTAAATGAATGCCATTCATTTATTAGAACTATAGCCTGCGGCTCGCGGGAGCGGAAGGGCTGGATGGAATAATGCAGGGGACCATCGACGAAAGGGCAGCAATGCCGGCAGTATCAGCCGCACAGGGGCGCTCCACCAGCCAGGGCAGTGCGCAGCGGAGGCGGGCAGGCCGGCCATCCGCGGCAGTGCTGGACAAGGCAGGGATCACCGCAGCGGCGCTGGAACTCATCAGCCGCAAAGGCTACGACGGACTGACCATGGCCGCCCTGGCCAAAGTTCTCGACGTGGCACCCTCCGCCCTTTACAACCACGTGGCATCAAAACAGGACGTGCTGCTCCTGGTGGAGGATCACCTGATGTCCCTGGTGGACGTCTCGGGTTTCGGCGGTGGCAACTGGGAAGACGCCGTCCGCACCTGGGCCTGGAGCTACCGGGACGTCTTCGCCGAACACACCCCGCTCATTCCCGTCATCGCGATCCTGCCGGTGACGGACGCCCCGCAAACCCTTGCCATGTACGAAACGGTCAGCAAGGGATTTTCCGACGCCGGATTTCCCCAGGAGCGGATCGTGCCCGCCATCGTGGCACTGGAGTCCTTTATCTTCGGCTCTGCTTACGATGTCACGGCCCCGGAGGACATTTTCGAGTCCGGGTCCATGGCCGATTCGACTCCGCATTTCACCGCGGCCGTTCGGAGCTCCTGGCCGGCACACGATGCACCGGGCGGCAAGGCTGGATCAGGCGGCCAGGAGCGCGGGCGCCAGGCAGACGCCGCCTTCCGGCTGGGACTTGAGGCCCTGGTCTCCGGGCTGGGTGCTCTGCGCGGCTAAATGCTACTTGTAATACAAGTAACCTACTTATATCCTAAGGTTGTGGGCGAAGGAGCCCCGTCCCGCCCCTAGGAGCATTCATGAGCACCGTCGACCTGATCCGGCACGTCAAGTTGTCCACCGCCCGCCTTCCCCTCGCCGTCCCCATCAGCGATGCCAAGGTGTTCACGGGCCGGCAGAAGCCCATGACCGAGGTAGTGTTCCTGTTCGCCGAGATCACCACCGAGCTGGGCCACTCGGGGATCGGCTTCAGCTACTCCAAACGTGCCGGAGGGCCCGCCCAGTACGCCCATGCCAGGGAAGTCGCCGAAGGCCTCATCGGCGAGGACCCCAATGACATTGGCAGGATCTACACCAAGCTCCTGTGGGCGGGAGCTTCGGTTGGCAGGTCGGGCGTCGCCACCCAGGCCCTCGCCGCCGTCGACATCGCTTTGTACGACCTCAAAGCCAAGCGCGCCGGCCTTCCCCTCGCCAAGTTCCTTGGCTCCTACCGCGACTCCGTGCGGACCTACAACACCTCCGGCGGCTTCCTGAACGCCACGTTGGAGGAAGTAAAGATACGCGCCACCCAATCGATCGAGGAAGGCATTGGCGGCATCAAGATCAAGGTGGGCCTGCCGGACAGCAAGGAGGACCTGCGCCGCGTGGCCGGCATCCGCGAGCACATCGGCTGGGACGTTCCGCTCATGGTGGACGCCAACCAGCAGTGGGACCGCGCCACCGCCCTGCGCATGGGCCGCCGCCTGGAGGAGTTCGACCTCGTCTGGATCGAAGAGCCGCTGGATGCCTACGACTTCGAGGGCCACGCCCATCTGGCACAGGTCCTGGACACCCCCATCGCCACCGGTGAAATGCTCGCCTCCGTGTCCGAGCACAAGGGCCTCATCGCCGCGAACGGCTGCGACATCATCCAGCCCGACGCCCCGCGCGTCGGCGGCATCACCCAGTTCCTCCGCCTCGCCGCCCTCGCAGACGAACGCGGACTGGGCCTGGCCCCGCACTTCGCCATGGAAATCCACCTCCACCTCGCCGCCGCATATCCGCGCGAGCCGTGGGTGGAGCACTTCGACTGGCTGGACCCGCTGTTCAACGAGCGGCTGGAAACCAAAGACGGCCGGATGATCGTCCCGGACCGCCCCGGCCTGGGCGTCACCCTGAGCGACGAGGCACGCGCCTGGACCACGGAAAGCGTGGAGTTCGGCGCGCACCCCTGAAGCCGTACCCTTGAGCCATGAGCCGGAACCTCACCGCAGACCTCGCCGCTGACCTTCGCAACCGCATCGTCGACGGCGTGATCCAGCCGGGCGAGAAGCTGCCCAGCGAGAACACGCTCATCAGTGACTTCGGCGTCAGCCGGACCGTGGTCAGGGCCGCGCTCACCCGGCTGCAGGCGGAGGGACTGGTCGAGACCGAGCGTGGCCGCGGCAGCTTCGCCCTCACTCCCCCCGCAGACGGGCAATTGGCAGTGCCTGGCGTCCGTCCGGTGGCCACCACCGAGGACCGGCTGCACCTTCTGGCATTCCGCATGGGGGTGGAAACGGAAGCCGCGGCTCTGGCCGCCCGGAACCGCACCGACCGGCAGCTGCGGGCAGTCAGCACGGCGCTGGATTCCTTCACCGAAAGCGCCGGCCACCCCGCCCATGCCATGAAGTCGGATTTCGAGTTCCACCGGGCCGTGGCTGCAGCATCCGGCAACCCCTATTACTCCGATTGCCTGGCGGCCCTGGGTCAAACCATGATTGCCATGCCGCGCACCCGCCTGCTGACCGGCGTCGAACATTATGCCCGCGACCACTTTGATCAGGTGGTCCAGGAACACCGGTCAATCCTGGAGGCGATCGCCGACGGTGACGAAGCTGCCGCGGCAGCCGCGATGCGCAGCCACCTGGCCAACTCACGACGCCGGTTCAAGGCTTCAGCGCGCCCGTCCAGCTAGAGCCCCGTCCGTCTGCGGTGCCGGCCGGGGGCTCAACGCACCCGCCACCGGACGAACCACCCGGGAACGCGCGGGTGCAAAGTCCGTGGGCAGGTGGAATCCTTCAGAACCGCTGATCTATGTTGGAAACGCAAAAGAGCCCCGGTCCAAGACCGGGGCTCTTCCATTTGCGTGCGCGAGGGGGGATTTGAACCCCCACGCCCTTTCGGACACTGGCACCTGAAGCCAGCGCGTCTGCCGTTCCGCCACTCGCGCGCAACTTCTTTCACTGGGCCGGACCGGTTTCCCGTTTCCGTCCCTCGTAAAAGCAGCGAGATCAAGCATAACGGACAGATGCCGCAAATTACCAATTGGCCCCCGCCATCCCTCCCGCGCCCCTTCGAAACAGGCGAAAAACCGCGCAAAAGCAGGCATCGTGCCTGCGGTAACCACGCCCGAAAGCCGGCGCCTGGGCTGGGCGGGACAGTCACGCATCTGAACTTTTGCCGGCGCCCGGCCGTTGTGGATTAAGGTCATTCGCAGGGGTGGACAGTAGTATCGGATGTAGGAGTGGCCGCTGCCGTCGGGCATCACCGAGCAGCGGTGGGCCGCCCTGCAGGTGCTGGCCAGCAACAACTACTGCCCCGGAGCCGGGGGGAAAGGAGAGGAACCATGGGTCTGCTGGACAAGGTTGAACGTGGCATTGAAAAGGCCGTCCGCGGTGTCTTCTCCACCGGTTCCAAAGCCCAGGTTGAACCAGTGGAGATCGCCAGCCGGCTTCGCCGCGAGGTAGACCACAAAGCCCTCACCGTGGCGGCCGGACGCACCCTGGTGCCCAACGTTTTCGACGTCCAGCTCAGTGACGACGACTTCGGCCGCGCACAGGAGTGGGGCACCCCGCTGGCCGAGGAATTGTGCGATGTGGTGATCAACCACGTCCGCAGCCAGGGCTACACCCTCCAGGGCCCGGTCCGTATTTCCTTCCGGCGCGATTCCGGGCTTCGCGCAGGCGATTTCGAAATAGCTTCCTCCACCGAAAAGTCCCAGGGATCCGGCGCCGCCCAGCCGAAGCCCCAGCCCAACGTTCCCGCGGCCCCGAGCCGGCAGCCTGTCAGGCTCCAGCCGGTGCTGGACATTGACGGCCAACGCTATTCGTTGAACGCCCCGTCCATCGTTCTCGGCCGGTCATCCGAGGCTGACATCCTCATCGAAGATACAGGCGTGTCGCGGCGCCACCTGGAGATTCGAACGGCCAGCGGTGTTACCAGCGCCGTGGACCTGGGATCCACCAACGGCAGCTATGTCAACGGCCAGAAGGTTTCCGGAAGCACCGAACTTACAGACGGCTCCACCATCACGATGGGACGGACAAAGATCATCTTCCGCCTGCTTCCTGCCAACCAGGGTGGCCACGCATGAGCGACCTCACCATCACCGCGCTGCGGTTCGGCTTCCTGCTGCTCCTGTGGGTACTCATCTTCAGCATCGTCTCCGCCATGCGCCGGGACCTCATGCTGGGCCGCAAGGCCGCCGCCGGTGCACCGACGGCCCGGCAGGTCCGGCGCAATCCTGAGCTCGCCGAAGCGCCGCAGCAGCCCGTGAAGCAGCAGGCCCGGCAGCTGGTGGTGCTTGAGGGCCCCCTCAAGGGCCGGACCCTGCCGCTGGCAGCGAGCCCTATCCTGCTGGGGCGTGCTCAGGAAGCCACGCTGGTTCTTGAGGACGACTACGCCTCCGGCCGCCACGCCAGGCTCTTCCCGCAGGGCAGCCGCTGGTTCATCGAAGACCTTGGCTCCACCAACGGAACCTACTTGGGAGACCAGCAACTTACCCGTGCCCTGCCTGTTGAGCCAGGGGTACCCGTGAGAATCGGCAAGACGGTCATTGAATTGAGGCCGTAACCGTGGCCGTGGCTGAAAACCCCGCAACCGGATCCAGTCCGGCGCAGCGGCCCCTCATCATGCGCTTCGCGGCGCGGTCCGACGTCGGCCGGATCCGGTCAAAGAATGACGACTCCGCCTACGCAGGCCGCCACCTTGCCGTCGTCGCCGACGGCATGGGCGGGCACGCGGGCGGTGACGTTGCCTCGGCCGCAACCGTTCTGGACATGATCCACCTGGACAGCCCGGACCACGGCGAAGACGCCGGGACCGTGCTGGCCGACGAAATCCAGACCGCCAACTCCCTGCTCTCCGAACTGGTGCACATCAACCCCAAGCTGGCGGGCATGGGCACCACCGTCACCGCGCTCCTGCTGGCCGAGGGCAAACTGCATTTCGCGCACATTGGCGATTCCCGCGCCTACCGGCTCCGCGACGGCGAATTCAAGCAGATCAGCGTGGACCACACGTTTGTCCAGCGGCTCATCGACGAAGGCCGGCTGCGGCCGGAGGAAGCGGAAACGCACCCCCACAAGAACGTCCTCATGCGCGTCCTGGGCGATGTCGATGCCAGCCCTGAGCTTGACCTGGACACCCTTGACGCCCGGCCCGGGGACCGCTGGCTGCTGTGCTCGGACGGACTGAACTACGTTGCCGGCCATGCCGTGGAGCGGACGGTCCGGGAAACCCACAACCTGCATGAATGCGCCGAAACCCTGGTTGAACTGACCCTTGAGGCCGGCTCCCCGGACAACGTCACCGTGGTCATGGTGGACATCGTCGAGGAAACGCCCGACGACGTCAGCACGGCCGCCGTCGACATCGTCCCGCCGGTGCTGGGCAGTAAGCCCGCTGCCGCGGCAGATACTGCCCCCGCCGGCACTTCAGCCGTTCCGGACGCCCGCAAGGAACCGGCCGTGACGGCAGGTTCGGAACCCGACGGTGCCAAGCAGGTCTCCGGACCTGCGAAGGAAGCCGCTGGTGGCGATTCCAAGGACGGCGACGCCGCCTCCGCCGAGTCCGGCAGCACCGACCCCCACCTGGGCGAGCATCTCTCCGCTGAGGTCCTGCGGGAAGAACTCGCCTCCCGGCCGCACGAGCTGGTGGGTGCCGCTGCTGCTGCCGCAGAGTCCGGTTCCATCCCCACCGTCGCGGGCCGTACCGTGGCCCGGCGCGCAGCAACGCTCCTCACCCACAAGGCAGAACCGGCCGACGGGGAAGACACCCTGCCGGCACTGCGCCCACGCCGCTGGTTGACGTGGTCCATCGCGGCCGCCGTGCTGGTTGTGGTGGCAGTTGGCCTGTGGCTTGGGTACGCCTGGACGCAGACCCGGTACTACGTGGGCGAGTTCGATTCCCGCGTGGCCATCTACAACGGGGTGTCCCAGAGGCTTGGTCCCATCCAGCTGTCCTCCCTTGAAGCAGTGACGGATATCCGGATGGACTCGCTCCCGCCGTTCTCGCAGCAGCGGGTCCGCCAGACGGTTCCTGCCAATGACCTCTACGACGCCCAGCGGATTGTCAAGAACCTGGAGCTCACAGGGACCACCTCCCCCGAGGAGGAGTGCCCCAAGCCTTCCGTGTCCGCCACTTCTCCCGCACCGTCGAACACCGCGCCCCCCGCCAGCGCGGCAGCCCCGCCGCCCGCGGCGGATGCCTCCGCTCCCGCCCCCACGCCGTCGGCGCCGTCCCCTTCACCCAGACCCACCATCACCTGCGAGGCGGCCAAATGAGCCAGGTAAGCACCATGCCCAAGCCTCGCCGCAACGTCGAACTCGCGTTGCTGCTGCTGGCCCTCGCCGTCGGCATCGGCGCCAACATGATGGTGGGCGTGGACCAGGAAAAGGCCTTCGACTCCGATTTCTGGTTCCAGTCCAGCCTGCTGGCCGTGGCAGCCCTGGTGTTCCACGGAATGCTGCGGTTTCGGGCCAAATATGCCGATCCAGTAATACTTCCAATTGTTGTTGCCCTGAACGGCTTAGGCCTTGCCATGATCCACCGGCTGGACGCTCCCGGCGAGGACACGGGCAACAACCAGCTCCGGTGGACCCTCATCGCCATGGCGGTGGCTATCGCGGTGGTGTTCTTCCTCAAGGACCACCGCATCCTGCGCCGATTCACCTTCATATCGCTGGCGGCGTCGGCCCTGCTGCTGATCCTGCCGCTTGTCCCGGGCATCAGCGCCGGAGAAATCCTGGGCGCACGGGTGTGGATCAGGGTCGGTCCCATGACGTTCCAGCCGGGCGAAGTAGCCAAGATTACGCTGGCTATCTTCTTTGCCGGGTATCTTTCCTCCAACCGCGACCTCATCCTGCTCGCCGGCCGCAAGATCGGCCCCATGCAGTTCCCGCGGTTCAAGGACATGGGCCCCATGATCACTGCCTGGCTGGTCAGCATTGGCGTGCTCGTCTTCCAGCGCGACCTGGGTTCCTCCCTGCTGTTCTTCGGCCTGTTCATCGTCATGATCTATGTGGCTACCAGCCGGATCAGCTGGGTGGTGATCGGGCTGGCCCTGATCGTTGGGGGCGGCTTCGTGGCGGCCCAGGTGTTCTCCCATGTCCAGCAGCGTGTCTATGGCTGGCTCAATGCCTTCTCCCCGGATGTCTACGAGAACGGCAGCAGGCAGGTCATCGAAGGCCTGTTTGGCATGGCGAACGGTGGCCTGGTGGGCACCGGCCTTGGCCAGGGTCGTCCGGACCTTGTTCCTTTCGCCAACAGCGACATGATCATCGCCTCGCTGGGCGAGGAGCTGGGACTGATCGGCCTGTTCGCCGTCGTCCTGCTGTACCTGCTGTTGATTACACGAGGTTTCCGCGCCGCCCTGGGCACCCGCGACGCTTTCGGCAAACTGCTGGCCTGCGGCCTGTCCTTCGCGGTCGCCCTTCAGTGCTTTGTGGTCATTGGCGGCGTCACGCGGCTCATTCCGTTGACCGGGCTCACCACGCCCTTCCTCGCGGCCGGCGGATCATCCCTCCTGGCCAACTGGATCATCGTGGGATTGCTCCTGCTGATTTCGCACGCTGCACGCGGGCCGGTGGACACCACTCCCCTCCCGCCCACCGGAACGGCGGCGGCAACTGGCATTGACACTCCAACCGAGGCGGTGAAGCAAGCATGAACCAGGCAATCCGACACTCATGGGTAGCCGCGGTGGCCATGTTTGCGTTGATTTTCGGTGCCATCAGCTTTGTGCAGGTGGTGGGCGCCGACGATCTCAAAACCAATCCGCTGAACCAGCGCGCCATTCTCCAGAACTACTGCAATGACCGCGGCGCCATCATCGTTGGCGGCACTCCCGTGGCCGAGTCGGTGGAGACCGGTTCGGAGACGTGCAAGTTCCAGCGCACCTACCCGCAGCCGGAGCTGTATGCCGGGCTCACCGGCTACTTCTCGAAAAACTATGGAGCCACGGGCCTCGAGCAGGCTATGGGCGCCGAGCTGGCAGGCAACTCCGACCAGCTCTTCCTGGACCGGGTGGGCCAGCTCTTCCTGGGCAACCAGCCCAAGGGCGCGTCGGTGGAACTCACTATCGATCCGCAGATCCAGCAGCTTGCCTACAGCCTGATCCCGGACGGCCAGCGCGGTTCGATCGTGGTCACCAATCCCAAGACCGGCGCCATCCTGGCCATGGTTTCCAAGCCGTCCTACAACCCGAACCTGGCGGCCACGCAGGACGCCGCCGCGGAAAGCGCCACCATGAACGAGCTGGTGAAGGTTCCCGGCATCAACCTGAACCAGAACGTCAGCGGCCCCACCGGCGAACTCCTCGCCCCGGGGTCGGTCTTCAAGCTCGTGGATACGGCGGCCGCCCTGGCGTCAGGGAAGTACAACAAGGACAGCGTCCTGCCCAACCCCGCGGAGATGCCTTTCGACGGCATCCAGTACAAACTGCCCAACTACGCCGGCGGCAACTGCTACACCAGGGACACCGCCAGCTTCGCCTTCGCACTGCAGCAGTCCTGCAACACGCCGTTCGCCAGCATCGCCTTGGACCTTGGCCGCGACGCCATCGCCGCACAGGCCAAAAAGTTCGGGTTCGGTGAGGACGTAGGAGGCCAGCTGAAGCTGGGCCACGCAACGGGAAACGGGTTCCCCGACAAACTGGACGCCCCCGGACTGGCCCAGTCCGCCATCGGCCAGAAAGATGTCCGGGTCACGCCGCTGCAGGTCAACATGATGACAAACGCCATCGCGAACGGTGGCGTCCAGATGGCGCCCAGCCTCGTCAAGACTTTGCGGTCCCCGGACCTGCGCGTCATTGATGAGCCCCAGCCGGCTCAGCTCAGGACATCCACCACCCCGGAGATCTCCAAACAAATCACCGACTGGATGACCAGCGTGGTGACTGACGGTATTGCCAAGGGTGCCGCCGTCCCCGGCGTACAGGTCGCGGGCAAGACCGGCACCGCCGAACTCGGAAATGGAACCAACAACTCGTGGTTCACCGGGTTCGCCCCCGCTGACAACCCGAAGGTCAGCGTCACGATCGTCATGGAAGGCGTAGACATCTACGCGGGAGCAAAGCTGACCAGTCCTAACGCGAAGAAGATTTTTGAGGCGGTGTTGAATAAGTGAGGCCTACAACAGGAATCACCCTCGGCGGCAGATTCCAGCTGACCACGCGGATTGCGATCGGCGGCATGGGGGAAGTCTGGAAGGCCAAAGACCTCGTCCTGGGCCGCATCGTCGCCATCAAGGTGCTGAAGGAGGAGTACACCGGTGATCCGGGATTCCTCCAGCGCTTCCGTGCCGAGGCCCGCCACACTGCCCTCCTGAACCACGTGGGGATCGCCAACGTCTTCGACTACGGCGAAGAAGAGGGCTCAGCCTACCTGGTCATGGAACTGGTCCCGGGCCAGCCGCTGAGCAGCATCATTGAACACGAACAGGTGCTGTCGCCGGACCGTACGCTCTCGATCATCGCGCAGACCGCCCGCGCGTTGGCCGTTGCGCACGCCCAGGGCCTGGTCCACCGGGACGTCAAGCCCGGCAACCTCCTGATCACCCCTGACGGACGGGTCAAGGTCACCGACTTCGGCATCGCCCGCCTGGCCGACCAGGTGCCGCTCACCCAGACCGGGCAGGTCATGGGAACGGCGCAATACCTGGCACCGGAGCAGGCCACCGGCCAGACCGCCACCGGCTCCTCCGACATCTATTCCCTGGGCGTCATCGGGTATGAGTGCCTCAGCGGCCACCGTCCCTTCACCGGCGAATCCCAGATTGCCATCGCACTGGCCCAGGTGAACGACGCTCCGCCGCCCCTTTCGGAGACCCTGCCCACGCCCGTGCGCGCGCTTCTGATGTCCATGCTGGCCAAGGACCCCAAGGACCGGCCGGCCAATGCCATCAAGCTGGCTGAGGCAGCGGAAGCCATCCGCAATGGGGATGTAAGCGCAGCACGCGCTGCCGTACCCGGCATGCTTCTTTTCGACGCCGATACCGGCCCCATCACCGCCCCCGTTGACACCGCCACCGCCCCCACCGGCGTCATTGGGACGCAGCGGGACTCCACCCCCACCGCCACGTCGGCCCTGCCGGTGGTGGGCGCGGGCGCGGCAGGCGCGGCCGCCGGGATGGCTGCGGGCGCCGCGGGTGCCTCCGCCGCCGAACGGGATGCACCGGAGGGTCCGCTGGCCCGCGCCAACGCCCTGGCCGCCGAGCGGAACTGGGACCAGGAGGAGGAAACGTACGACGACGGGCCCTCCGATGAGCCCCGGCGCAAGGGACGCAGCCCCTGGACATGGCCTCTGGTGGCCCTGATCCTGTTGCTCCTCTTCGCCCTGGTGGGTTTCCTCCTGAACCAGGTGGGGCTCTTCTCGCCGTCCGGCAACCCCTCGTCCGATACCACCACAAGCAGCGCGCCCCCGTCCTCGGCGACGCCCACCCGCACCACCCAGTCGGCCACGCCTACGCAGACGCGCAGCACCCCGACGCCCACACCTACCCCCACGCCAACGCCAACCCAGGACACGGTCAACGTGGTGGCGGCTGGTTATCTCGGCAAGGACTACCGGCAAGTACGGACGCAACTTGAGCAACTGGGACTCCAAGTCACTGTTTTGCCGCAGGAGAGCACGACGGCTGCCCCTGGAACGGTGCTGGAGCTCAACCCCACCGGGACGGTTCCCAAGGGTTCGCTGATCACTGTTATCTACGCAACGGCTCCATCCCCGGCGCCCACAACCGCGGCGCCCAAGCCGACCCCTGCACCCACCTCCTCGTCACCGGTGGCGGGACCCACGCCCATCTCGCCCCTGGCAACCTGCGCGGCCGGCCAAACGCCCGGAATGCCCCCAACCTGCGCACCGTAGACGTCTGGACCACGAGTGAATGAGTCACCACGCACACCGTTGCACCGGGAGGACAGCCTGCCGGTGGATAACCGGCGTGTCCTGAGCGGGCGCTACGAGCTGGGTAACCTCATTGGCCGCGGCGGCATGGCGGACGTCTACAAGGGCACCGATACGCGCCTCGGCAGGACCGTTGCCATCAAGCTGCTCCGGCCCGACATGGCACGGGACCCGCAGTTCCAGGCACGGTTCAAACGTGAAGCGCAGGCCGTCGCCGCCCTGAACCACCCCTCCATCGTGGCCATCTTCGATACCGGCGAACACGTGGTCCACGACGGCCCCGCCGAGGACGTGCGGGTACCGTACATCGTGATGGAATACGTCGAGGGCAAGACCCTCCGCGACCTGATCCGTGCCAATGATGTCACCATCGGCCAGGCCATCGACTACTGCCTGGGCGTCCTGGGAGCCCTCGAATACAGCCACAAGGCCGGCATTGTGCACCGGGACATCAAACCCGCCAATGTGATGTATTGCCCGGGCCCCAACTCGGTGAAGGTCATGGACTTCGGCATTGCCCGCGCCATCGCCGATTCCTCCGCCACCATGACCCAGACCCAGGCCGTAGTGGGAACGGCCCAATACCTCTCGCCGGAACAGGCCCGCGGAGAGACCGTGGATGCCCGCAGCGACCTCTATTCCGCCGCGTGCCTGCTCTACGAAATGCTGACCTCGCGGCCGCCGTTCGTCGGGGACAGCCCGGTGTCCGTGGCTTACCAGCACGTCCGCGAAATTCCGGAGCCGGCCAGCAGCCTCAATCCGGAAGTGTCGCCGGCGCTGGACACTGTCCTCGCCAAGGCCCTGCAGAAGAACCGGGCGGACAGGTTCCAGGATGCCGCAGCCTTCCGGCGTGCCCTGCGCGCTGCCAAGGCGGGAGTGTCTGTCCCGGCCGTGCCGGCGTCCGAGGCACCTACCGACCCCAATGACCACGTTCCCCAGGCGGCACCACCCACCGAGGCATTCGCTGCAACGGGGGCAAGTTTCCTCGATGATGCACCCACCGGGCGGTTGGCCGCCCCTAATCTCTTCCATGACGACGGCGGACCGGCAGTTCCGCTGGAGCTGGCGGATGAGCATGGTGCGGTTGAACATGGCGCAGATGCGTACGGAGACGGCCCGCTTCCGCTGGGCCTCGCTCCGGAACGTGAGCGGACCACGCGGCAGAAGTCCCGCCGTCGTGCGTGGATCGCCACCCTGGTGATCTTCACCCTGCTGATCCTCGCGGGCGGCGGCCTCTGGCTGTACCAGACGGTCAACCGTCCCGCTCCCGCTCCGCCCAAGGTGCCAATCCCGTCGGTGGCGTCCATGACGGAAACAGCTGCACTACAGGAACTGTACAACGCAGGCCTTCGCCCCAGGATCGTGCGGGCGGCAAACGATACGGTGCCCAAGGGGACCGCGGTGGGGACTGATCCCGCGGCCGGCGGATCGCTGGACCCGGGGGCCGAGGTGATCCTCAATGTCTCCGACGGCCCCAGTTCGGTGAAGATCCCCGACGCCCTGCCCGGCAAGACTGAGGCAGCCGCACGGGACATCCTCCGCCAGGTGGGGCTTGTCGGTGCTCCGTCAACCACCACCGCCAACAGCGCTACGGTCCCAGCCGGAATTGTCATCACCTCCAACCCGGCTCCGGGGCAAAGCGTGGGCGTCGGCAGCAGCGTAGAGCTCATCGTTTCCACCGGCAAGGTGGTTGTCCCGGAACTGCGCGGCCTGGGCCGCGAAGAAGCCGAGGCCGCGCTGAAGGAGCGTGGCCTGGTTCCCTCCGTCATCGAGGTGGAAAACTCGCAGGTGGAGCCGGGAAAGGTAACGGATCAGAGCGATCCTGCCAACGCCGCCGTTGACCAGGGGAAGACCATCACAGTCGTGGTGGCGAAGGCTCCGGCACCGCCACCGCCACCGCCGACTCCCACGGAAACCCCGACTCCCACGGCCACACCGAAGCCGACGCCGACGCCCACCAAGAAGGGCTGACGTCACCCTGGTATGCCGGGGCGCCTCCCGCCAGCTTTACCGATGGCTAGTGCTGGATGAGGGGGCTCAGTTTCGCCGCCCGCGCCGCTGCGCCTTTCATGCCCAGCGATTCCAGCCAGTTTCCGAGCATCTGGTACCCGCCCTCGGTGAGTACCGATTCGGGATGGAACTGCACCCCGCACAGTGGCGCCGTCCGGTGCTGCAGCCCCATGACCACGCCCGAGGCGGTTTGTGCCGTGACTTCCAGGACGTCGGGGATGGATTCGCGCACCGCCGCCAGCGAGTGGTAGCGGGTGGCCGTGACGGGGGAGGGGAGCCCTGCGAACACGCTGGTGCCGATGTGCTCAACCTGGGAGGTCTTGCCGTGCATGAGCTCGGGAGCATGTGTCACCTTGCCGCCGAAGGCCTCAGCCAGCGCCTGGTGGCCCAGGCATACACCGAACATGGGGACACTGTTCTCACCGCACCACTTGATCAGCTCAATGCAGACCCCCGCCTCAGCAGGGTTTCCGGGACCGGGTGAAATGAGGACGCCGTCCCGGGTGCTGGCAAGTTCGATCGCCTCTGCCAGGGTGACGTCGTCGTTGCGGACCACTGTGGTCTCGGCGCCGAGTTCCTGGAGGTAGCCCACCAGGGTGTAGACGAAGCTGTCGTAGTTATCCACTACGAGGATCTTGGTTGTGGTCATGGCTGGTCTGTGGAACCAATCGTCGAGTCGGTGAATTGGGTGAAATGGGACATCCAGGGGAAAAGGAACTGGACCATCAATACCAGGGCAATGAAGACCAGGACCAATGAGATGACGATCCTGAGCCAAAGAGGCCCCGGGAGGTTGCGGAAGATCCACGCGTACACGGTCAGCTCCTTCCGGTGGCTGCTGCAACCTGCGCCGCAATTTCGGCCGGTGGCCCGGCCGCTGCCGGCCGCCAGCTGTCCAGTAGGGCGTAGGCGATAATGCGTTCTTCCGCACCGAAGCGGGGGTTGCAGCTGGTCATGGTGAGGTAGCTTTCGGTGGGCGCGACGCCCGGCTGGGTTGGAACCGGTTCCAGGACATCGGTGCGGGAGGGCATCACAATCTGGTTGTTACGGAACACGTAGACGTAATAGCCGTCCTTGGTCTGGACGTAGATCTTGTCACCGGGCACCAGCGTGTGGATGTTGTCCAGCACGGCGCCGTGTGTCTGGCGGTGGCCTGCCACGGCGAAGTTGCCCACGGCTCCTGGCATGGCGGTGTTGCTGTAGTGCCCAAGACCCAGCGTGTCCAGGACGTCCTGGCTGGTCCCCTGGACAATGGGGCGGGTGTACGTGGGGCCGAACCGGGGGATGTACATGATGCCGATGGTGCCGGCGTGGCCGGGAGCCGTTCCCACCACGGGTTTTCCAAAATCCTCGCCCGCGGCAGGTTGCGCCGCCGGGGCTGATGCTGCGGGGGCCGGGGCGGCGCTGCCCAGGTCCTGGGCGAATTCCTTGATGACCTGGCTCTGTTTGGCATCTGACTCGACGTTGGTCCACCACAACTGCCACGCCACAAAGAGGAGAAGGATGACACCGGCAGTAATCAGCAGCTCTCCCAGCACCTGGATGGTGCCGCGCAGCAGGGCACGGCGGGGCGCGGGCGCAGTGGCGGGCCCCGCCTTCTCCTGCAATACCACGCGTTCTCCTCCGGGCGTTTACCCTGGGCACCGGCTGCCCATCAACTGCGGCTAGAATTGGCTGCTAGTAAGAATCCAGATTTGACCAAGATCGCGCAGACCGCTGGCAATTTCCTTCTTGCAGGATACCAAGCCCGGGCCGCCGAGCTTGCCCAGCCCGCCAAGGAGAGCCAGTGCCCGAGTCAAAGCCTCGCAGGAAGACCGCCAGCACCGCCCAGCCGGCAGCCCCCCAGGCCTACAAGCCCAATCCCGTGTGGTTCAAGCCGGTCATGTTCGGCCTCATGATTATTGGCCTCTTCTGGATCATCACCTTCTACATCAGCGAGGGACGCTTCCCGGTCCAGGCCTGGCAGTCCTGGAACATCGTGGCGGGCTTCGGCATTGCCATTGTGGGGTTCCTGATGACCACTCGCTGGCGTTCCTAGCGTTCGCCGCAGGACTGCTCCAAGGAGGACCCCACTGGCTCCCGATTCCGCCGCAGTGATCGTTGGCGAGGATGGCTTGGCCCGGCCCGCCTGGGCTGCCACGGATCCGCTCATGCGGAACTATTACGACCAGGAATGGGGCCTGCCCGTCACGGATGAGCAGGGCCTGTACGAGCGCATCTGCCTGGAGGGTTTCCAGGCCGGTCTTTCCTGGGCCACCATCCTGCGCAAGCGCCCCGCCTTCCGTGCCGCCTTTGCCGCTTTTGATCCGGAGCAGGTGGCAATGTTCAGCGATGCGGACGTGGAGCGGCTGATGCAGGACCCGGGGATCATCAGGAACCGGCTGAAGATCGTTGCCGCCGTCAAAAATGCCCGGGCCACCCTGGAGCTTCGTAACGACGGCGGACTGGTGGACTTTGTTTGGGGCTTCCGCCCGGCCAGCACCCCGCAGCCCCGGGTGGCCGCGGACATCCCCACCCAGTCGGCGGAGTCGGTGGCCCTGTCAAAGGCACTTCGGAAGCGCGGTTTCTCCTTTGTGGGACCCACCACCATGTTCGCCCTGATGGAGGCGGTGGGGATAATTGACACCCACTTCGTGAACAGCCACCGCCGCGGATCGTCCGGCATCTGGCCCGGTTAGGCGGGCGGCGGCCAGCCGCTATCCCCAGCTGTTGGGAAGGTTATCCACACTGTGGAGAAGTTTCCCCAAGGGCCCTTGATGCGGCAGCCACATCGCCGCACCGGGCGTTTTTCTTCAAACGAGCCGGCCGAATGTGGTTATTAACAATGTGGAATACCTGTGGATAACCCGGGGCGCCCAAGTGGATGGACGTCCTGCGCTGAAGTTCCCGGGATTACGGACGCTCCCTCCTGACCGGGTGGTGGCTGGTAATGGACACCCTGTTGAACGCATTCATCGTCACTGCCACCCAGCTCACTGCTGAAAACTCCTCGGCGGTAAGGCACTCCCGGGCGTAGGCCTCCGCGTGCTCCATTGACCGCTGGTCCCGGAGTTCGGTGATGCCTTCCACCAGGGCCAACGCGGCACGCTCCTTGTCCGTGAACAGTGCGGTCTCCCGCCATGCGGGCAGCACCGCCAGCCGCTGGGGACTTTCTCCGGCCTCGGCGGCCTTCCGCACGTGAAGGTCCAAACAGTAGGCGCAGCCGTTGATTTGGGAAATCCGCACGTTCAGGAGTTCCAGCAGCCCTGGTCCAATGCCGGCTTCTTCCGCTGCTTCCTGCACCTTCAGCCCGAGGCCGCTGATCGCCCTCCAAAGGGCCGGATGCTGTTTGTCGAGATACAGGTGCTCGGTGGTGCTCACGGGTGTCCTTGTCGATTGAACGGCTTGGCAGGCAACCATCATAGGCTGGACACCAGACGCAGCCGCTGCTGCTTGTCCACTTCTCAACACCGCGATACCCACAAGTTATCCACAGCTGTGGGAAACGGCGTGGAAATTCTTCCAGCATGGGCTGATTCCCCCTACTCAGGCAGGCTGAGACGGGGTCGAAACCACACCCCTGTCAGTTGTTAACACTGTGCACAACGTGTTAGTAACCTGCTGCAAGGGTCAGTAAGGGGGCCAGCAACGGGGCTTATCGGCGTGGTTTTCCACAGAGCTGAGGCAAAAGCCGTTCTTATCCACTTACACACAGCGATATCCCCACAGGTTATCCACAGATGTGGAAAGACGTGGGCCAGTTTCCGTGAGCGGGCACGTCCCGTGCCGGTCAGCGGGAAAACGGCGGTTGAACTACAGCAATGTAAGTTACCAACACTGTGGATAAGCACTGTGGAAAACAACTATGCCCCCGGCGCCAGCGGGTGTCGGGGGCATAACGAGGGTCTGGGCTAAAGCGTTACCCGCACCCAGCTCACGGCGAGGAGCAGCGCAAGCACAGCGGCCAGGCCCAGTGCCTGGATGAGGCCCTGCCGGCGCCCGCGCGGCGCGTAGGCAAGGACCGCGGCGCAGAGGCCGCCGGTGATGAGGCCGCCAAGGTGGGCCTGCCAGGCAATGTGGGGGATCAGGAATCCAATCACGCCGTTGATGGCGATCAGGACCCAAAGCTGCCGGGTATCGCCGCCGCGCTGCCGCTGGACCAGCAACATGGCGCCGAAGAGGCCGAAGATGGCACCGGAGGCGCCCACCAGCCCCACCAGGCCCTGCCCCGGCACCAGCACGGGGTTGAGCAGCAGGTAACCCACTGAACCACCGATCGCTGAAATCAGGTACAGCGCCAGGAAGCGGACACGGCCGAGGACGGGTTCCAGGGCCTGGCCGAAAATCCAGAGCGTATACATGTTCAACAGGATGTGCAGCAGCGAATCCGGGGAGTGGAGGAAGGCAGACGTCAGCATCCGCCAGGGCTCGAAAGCCCCGTACTGCGGGGCGGCAAAGATGTTGTTATAGGCGAACTGCTTGTACACCCAGTCGCCGGGAATGAGCATTTGCAGTGCGTAGACAACAACGCAGGCTGCGATGATGCCGAACGTCACCAAAGGCTTGCCGGTGGCAACGGCACCGCCATAGACGGTCCGTACTTCCGGCGTCGTACGTTTTGTTTCGTTGACGCAGTCAACGCATTGGAATCCGACGGCGGCCGCCCGCTGGCAGTCCGGGCATGCGGGGCGCCCGCAGCGCTGGCAGCGCACGTAGGACGGCCGGTCCGGGTGCCGGGGGCAGACCGGGGCCTGGGCGGACGGCTCGGCCGACGGAATTCCGTAACTCATGGTGCGGCGTTACAGCTGTTCGATATCGATGCTGTTGATGGTGACGTCCTCAACCGGGCGGTCGCCCATGCCGGTGCGGACACCCTCGATGGCGTCGACAACCTTCTTGGATTCGTCGTCAGCCACTTCACCGAAGATGGTGTGCTTGCCCTGGAGCCAGTCCGTGGGAATGGTGGTGATGAAGAACTGTGAACCGTTGGTGCCCTTGCCCATCTGGATCCCGGCGTTGGCCATGGCGAGCTTGTAGGGCTGGTTGAAGCTCAGCTCCGGGTGGATCTCATCGTCGAAGCGGTAGCCGGGGCCACCGGTTCCACGGCCCAGGGGATCGCCCGCCTGGATCATGAAGTCCTTGATGATGCGGTGGAAGATGGTTCCGTTGTAGAGCGGGGTGCCGGTCTTGTCCTCGCCGGATTCCGGGTGGGTCCACGCCTGCTCGCCGGTGGAAAGGCCAACGAAGTTCTTGACCGTCTTGGGCGCGTGGTTGCCGAAGAGGTTAACCACGATGTCGCCGAGGCTGGTGTGGATGGTTGCTTTTGCAGTTGCGATGGCAGTCATAGGTTGATTCTTTCATGCCGGTTCCGGGCAGCCACGGCTGCGGGGGCAGTTCCGCGCTGGGTGAAATCCCCCTAAAATCCGCAAAGTGAATAGCTCGTGATGATCTGGGCACGTAGGCTAACGACAGAACCGTCACATTAATCGGGAGGTAGTTGTGAAGAAATCGGATCGTATTGCCCGTGACCTTGAGCAGTCGGTAACCAGTGCGGTGGAAAATGCGAAGGATTGGGCGGCCCCCCGGGTGGAAGCTGCCGTGGACTGGGCTGTTCCCCGGCTGCAGCAGAGCCTTGATACCGCATCTCCCAGGATCCAGGAAGGCCTGAAGACGGCGGCCCACAGCCTGGCCGACGGTGTTGCCACCGTGACTCCCCGGATCCAGGATGGACTGGCCCACCTGGCCCCCAAGATCAATGACGTGGTTGAAGGCGCATCGCCCAAGCTGCACGAAGCCCTGGACAAGGCCACTCCGGTTGTCCTGAATGCCCGTGACCGGGTGGTGGTGGAGTACCTGCCCAGGCTCTCGGACCAGATCGGCGTGGCGTCCGGTGCAGTTCACCGCACCCTGGAAAACACCCCCGCACGGGTTGACGCCGTGGCACAGAAACTGGGCGACGTGGGAATCATCCACGCACTCCAGGAGCAGGCCCAGGCAACCGGCACGCAGTTGAAGGCAGCCGCAGCGGGAGCCAGCCGTGCGGTGGATGTGCAGCTGGCCCAGCCGGAGAAGCCCAAGAAGCGCGGCTGGTTGATCTTCGGGGTTGTTGCGGCCGCCGTGGCTGCGGGCGTTGCGGCCTGGAAGGCATCCAAGCCGGTGGAGGATCCCTGGAAGACTCCGTCGCCGGTTACGCCGACTCCTGCCCCCGTTCCTGCCACGACCGTCAGCGATGTCAAGGAAAACACCGCTGACGCCGCTGACAAGGGTGCTTCCGCGGCGGCTTCTGCCACCACCGCCGTCGCCGACAAGGCGGCCGACGCAGCGGACAGCGTCAAGGAAAAGTCCGCCGACGCCGCTGACAAGGCCAAGCACGTTGCCGACGACGCTGCGGCGGGTGCGGAAACCGCAGCCGACGAGGCCAAGACGGCTGCCAAGGAAGACAAGGGCAACCAGGCCTAGTCTTCACACAGCATTGAGGGGGCTCCGTCCTTAGGGCGGGGCCCTTTTGCATGCCGTGGGCAGGCTCCCGAACCGGCCGAGACAAACCCGCGGGACGCCCCCCATCGATGCACTACCGTCCGCGGCAGGTCATGGCCCGGATGCTAGATTTGAAGTGATGTCAGCCAATCGATCCTCTGGGGATGCCGTGAACGACGCAGCCGTACAGCTCCGCGTGTCTATCGTCATCCCGGCGTACAACGAGGAGAGCGTGATCAGGCAGTGCCTGATAGCTGCGATCTATCAGTCCGTCCCTGCCCACGAGATCATCGTGGTGGACAACCTTTCGAAGGACCGGACCGCCGACATCGTCCGCCAGATGCAGCTTGAGTATCCGGAGAGCCCCATCATCCTCCTAAGCCAGGACCGGGAACAGGGCCTCATCCCCACCCGGAATTTCGGGCTGGACAGTGCCACCGGGGACATCCTGGGGCGGATCGACGCAGACTCCATTGTGGAACCCGACTGGGTTGAGCAGGTGCAGAAGGCCTTTGCGGACCACTCCGTCCAGGCTGCCACCGGCCCCGTGGTCTACTACGACATGCCGATGCGCCGCTTTGGGCTCAAGGCAGACGACAAAATGCGCCAGCTCATGCTGAAGCTGGCCAAGCACCAGTACCATTTCCTGTTTGGCTCCAATATGGCCCTGCGCGCCACGGCCTGGGAAACCATCCGTTCCGAGACCTGCCGGGACGAGAAGGACGAGATGCACGAGGACATCGATTTGTCCCTGCACCTGGCCGACCATGAGCTGCCGGTGCGCTACTGGCCGCAAATGGTCTCCGGGATGTCCGCACGGCGGCTGGAGGATTCACCGCGGGACTACCGCTACTACGTCACCCGCTTCGACCGGACCTACAAGGCCCACAACGTCAGGAAGATGGCGCTCAAGGCCCCCATGGTGGTCTTCTTCTCGGTGTATTTCCCGGCCAAGCTCCTCCGGGCCATCCACACCGTCAATACAGCCCAGCCAGTCCGCCGCGGCGGCCAATAGCGCTCAGTCAGTCCCCAGCCCGGCAAGGCGTTCCGACGGCGGTTCCTCCTGGGGTGCCGTTCCCCGGCTGCCGCGCCTGCCGCTCCTTTGGCCCAGGACCACGACGGCGAGTCCCGCCAGGATCAGTCCGAGCCCCGCGTAAGTGCCCGCAGGCAGCGTCTCGTGCAGGAACACAGCCGCCAACAGCGCTGCCCCGGGGATTTCCAGGAGGATGATCATGGAGACGATGAGCGGGCTCATGGTAGCCAGCAGGTGGTTGAAGGCAGTGTGGCCCACCAGCTGGGCGCAGACGGTGATGGCTGCGATGCCCAGCCATCCTGCCGGCTCGAACCCTGCCAGGGGCTGGCCTGCGAACAGGGCCAGCACTGCCACAAGGGCGGCACACATTCCGTAACAGAGTGTGGTGTAGGTTCCGGTGGTCATGCTTTGCCGGGCCTTGCCTCCGGCGAGTGTATAGAGGCCGGCAAGCGCGCCGCCGGCCATCGCCAGCAAGTCTCCCGTGAGGGCCTGCGGGGAGGACCCCATATCGAAGCCGGTGATCGCAACGACACCGCCGAAGGCGATCCCCAGCCCGGCCAGGACCTGCCAGCGGTGGCGGATGCCGCGGAACAGCTGGAAGACAGCAATCCAGGCTGACTGCAGGCAGACCAGCGCTGTGGCCGCTGCTACGGACGTGAGCTGCAGCGAGGTGATGAAGCAGGCAAAGTGCAGGGCAAGGGCGACGGCGGCCAGCATGGACCAGCGGAACTCGCGGCGGCTGATCCTGCGGAACTGGCCGGGCTCCCGAACAAGGGTGGGAGTGGCCATGACAGCGGCACCAATGGCGTTGCGCCAGAAGGCGATGGCAAGGGCGCTGACGCTCGTGGCGCCAAGCGTGGCCGCGATCAAGGGTCCGGACGATGCAACGCCCAGGACGCCCAGGGCCGCGAAAAAGAAGTTCACTGCAGCCCCCTTGCGCTGGTTCCTTCTGGAAACGGAAAACAAAAAGTCCCGGCCGGCGTTTCCGCTGACCGGGACTTTCTTATGGTGGAGGCACGGGGACTCGAACCCCGAACCCCCTGCTTGCAAAGCAGGTGCGCTACCAATTGCGCCATGCCCCCATAAGAAGCAACCCGTCCATCATACCCTAGAACCAGGGAGCCTCTTGACAGGCTCCCGGGGTGGGTGTTCCGGCTAGTCCACCGTATCGGTTGACTTGCTCCAGACTGTCTTCCGGGCTTCAGATTCCTGTGCTTTCCGGTAGACCAGGAAGCCTGCGATTGCTGCTGCCAGTACAAGCAACTTCTTCACGTGCTCCCCGTTCCGGCCAGGTACCGGATGAAACCGGACCAAACCTCCGTTTGAAACCTGCACAGGTTCCGTGGGCGTACCAGGACTTGAACCTGGGACCTCTTCGTTATCAGCGAAGCGCTCTAACCGCCTGAGCTATACGCCCCGATCCCTCATCGGGCCGAGACATGACTTTACAGCACACCCCGGCCCGATCTCAAATCGGGCCTTTTCGCCGGTGCGGAGCCGGCGAAAATGGCCTCCTAATCGTCGGTGAGGGTCACGCCAATGCCGCCCACCAGGGTGGCGGAGATGTTGTAGAGGACAGCCGAAAGCATGGACAGTGCCGTGAGCAGGACGACGTTGACCACGGCAATGATGGTGGCGAATGATGCCACCTGCCCCAGCGAGGCAACCTTCTTCAGTTCGAAGCCGCCGCTCTCGGAGCCCGCCAGCGTACCGAGCAGGCTGTCCACCTGATCAAAGATCCCGGTGAGGTCCAGGACCGTCCACAGGACAATCGCGGCCACCACGGTGACGATTCCCAGTGCCACAGAGAGCAGGAATGCCATCTTCAGGACGGACCACGGGTCCACCTTGCTGATCAGCAGCCGGGCCCGGCGGACCTTCGCCTTCGGTGCCGGCTTGACCAGGCCAGGTGTTCCCTGGCTGGAGGCGCCCTGCGCAGGACGCTGTCCAGCCGGTGCCGGACGTTGCCCGGGCTGGCCCTGGAAGGGGCGCTGGCCTGGCTGCACGGGACGGTCCCCCTGCTGGGGGCGCTGGCCCGGGGCAGCGGGGCGCTGGCCCGGAGCGCCTGCCGGCGCCGCGGGGCGCTGCTGCGGACGAACGGGGGCGTTCACGCGGGGCGCCGCTGAAGGCCGGTTCCCGTCGGGAACAGTACTGTTCGGCTTGGGAAATGAGTCGGAATTACTCACTCGTTACCTCCGTGTTGTCTTCGTTCGGCTCAGCGTCGCCCGAGGCGTCCTCTGACTCAACGGCCGGTGATTCTTCTGCCATTGCTGGCGCGGCGGATTCCCCAGCGGTCCCGCCATCTTCAGCCAACGTTACGTCATCCCCGGTGGATTCATCGTCCTCAAGACCGCGTTCGCTGTTGCGCGCCACCTCGATAATCCGGTCATTCTTGTCCGGTTTGGCGAAGATGACGCCCATGGTGTCGCGGCCCTTGGCCGGAACACCGGCAACGGAGGACCGGACAACCTTGCCGCCCTCCATGACCACCAGGACTTCGTCCTCTTCATGGACGATGAGTGCACCCACCAGGTGGCCGCGTTCTTCCTGGTACTTGCCTACCTTAATGCCCAGGCCGCCGCGGCCCTGGAGGCGGTATTCCTCCACAGCCGTGCGCTTGGCATAGCCGCCTTCGGTCACAATGAAGACGAACGAACCGTCGGTGACGACATCCGCGGCCAGCAGTTCATCGTCCTCGCGGAACTTCATGCCGGTAACGCCGGACGTGGCACGTCCCATGGGGCGCAGGGCATCGTCCGTGGCGGTGAAGCGGATCGACTGGCCCTTGCGGGATACCAGGAAGAGGTCGTCCGTTTCCGAGACAAGCTGGGCGGAGACCAGTTCGTCACCGTCACGCAGGTTGATGGCAATCACGCCTGCAGAGCGGTTGGTGTCGTAATCCTCCAGCCTGGTCTTTTTTACCAGGCCCCTCTTGGTGGCAAGCACGAGGTACGGCGCCTGCTGGTAGTCCTTGAGGTCCAGGACCTGGGCGATGTGCTCATCGGGCTGGAATGCCAACAGGTTGGCCACGTGCTGGCCCTTGGCGTCCCGGCCCGCTTCCATCAGCTCGTACGCCTTGGCACGGTAAACGCGTCCCAGGTTGGTAAAGAACAGCAGCCAGTGGTGGGTGGTGGTCACGAAGAAGTGCTCCACCACATCATCGCCACGCAGCTGGGCACCCTTGATGCCCTTGCCGCCGCGCTGCTGCGACCGGTAGTTGTCGCTGCGGGTGCGCTTGACGTAGCCGCCTCGAGTGATGGTGACAACCATCTCCTCTTCGGGGATCAGGTCCTCCATGGACATGTCGCCGTCGTAGCCCATGAGGATCCTGGTCCGGCGGTCATCGCCGTGCTTGTCCACGATTTCGCCCAGCTCTACGCTGATGATCTCGCGCTGTCGCTGCTCGGAACCCAGGATCGCGTTGTACTCCTCGATCAGGGCCTCGAGTTCGGCATGCCGGTCCTGGATCTTCTGGCGTTCCAGTGCGGCCAGGCGGCGCAGCTGCATGTCCAGGATGGCCCGGGCCTGCAGTTCATCGATGTCCAGTAGTTCCATCAGCCCATCGCGGGCGGCTTCGGTGGTGTTGGAAGCACGGATGAGGGCGATGACCTCGTCGAGCATATCCAGTGCCTTCAGGAGGGCCCGCAGGATATGGGCTTCTTCCTCGGCTTTGCGCAGGCGGTACCGGGTGCGGCGGGCGATGACGTCCATCTGGTGCGTCACCCAGTGGCGGATGAATGCGTCAAGGCTCAGGGTCCGCGGTACCCCGTCCACGATGGCCAGCATGTTGGCGGAGAAATTGCTCTGCAGTTCGGTGTGCTTGTAGAGGTTGTTCAGCACCACCTTGGGCACGGCGTCACGCTTCAGCACGATCACCAGGCGCTGGCCGGTGCGTCCTGACGTTTCATCGCGGAGGTCGGCAATGCCGGAGATTTTGCCGTCCTTGACCAGCTCGGCGATCTTGATGGCCAGGTTGTCCGGGTTGGCCTGGTATGGAAGTTCGGTGACCACCAGGCACGTGCGGCCCTGCAGTTCCTCCACGGCAACCACTGCCCGCATGGTGACGGATCCGCGGCCGGTGCGGTAGGCGTCCTCGATGCCCTTATGGCCCAGAATGGTGGCCCCGGTGGGGAAATCCGGGCCCTTGACCCGCACCAGCAGTTCCTCGAGGAGTTCCTCGCGCGTGGCACCCGGGTTGGCCAGGTACCACTGCACGCCATCGGCAACTTCCCGGAGGTTGTGCGGCGGGATGTTGGTGGCCATGCCCACGGCGATGCCGGAAGAGCCGTTCACCAGCAGGTTGGGGAAACGGGCCGGCAGGATGGTGGGTTCCTGGTTCTTGCCGTCGTAGTTGTCCTGGAAATCGACGGTTTCCTCGTCGATGTCCCTCACCATCTCCATGGCCAGGGGGGCCATCTTGGTTTCGGTGTACCGCGGTGCGGCGGCGCCGTCGTTGCCCGGCGAACCGAAGTTGCCCTGGCCGAGGGCCAGCGGGTACCGCATGGTCCAGTCCTGGATCAGGCGCACCAGGGCGTCGTAGATGGCGGTGTCACCATGCGGGTGGTACTGGCCCATAACCTCGCCCACCACGCGGGCGCACTTGTTGAAGGACCGGTCCGGGCGGTAGCCGCCGTCGAACATTGCGTAAAGCACGCGGCGGTGAACCGGCTTGAGGCCGTCGCGCACGTCCGGGAGGGCACGGCCCACGATGACGGCCATGGCGTAATCCAGGTACGAACGCTGCATCTCCGTCTGCAGGTCCACCTGTTCCACGCGGTCGATCAGCACGTCGCCTTCAAGAACGGTGTCCGGAGTTCCGGCCTCAGGGGCGGGAATCTCGGGGGTTTCGTCGCTCATTAGTTATTTTCCGTTTCAGGTATATGTCTGGTTCCGAATACTTTGGAGCGGGTCCTTAGATGTCCAGGAACCTGACGTCCTTGGCGTTCTGCTGGATGAAGTTGCGGCGGGATTCCACGTCTTCGCCCATGAGGACGGAGAAGATCTGGTCGGCGGCGAGGGCGTCGTCCATGGTGACCTGCAGCAGTGTGCGGTGATCAGGGTCCATGGTGGTGTCCCACAGCTCGGTGTAGTCCATTTCGCCAAGGCCCTTGTAGCGCTGGATGCCGTTGTCCTTGGGGATGCGGCGTCCGGCGGCCTGTCCTGCCACCAGCTTGGCGTCGCGTTCGCGGTCGCTGTACACGTAGTCGTGCGGGGCATTGGACCACTTGATCCGGTACAGCGGCGGCTGGGCCAGGTATACGTAGCCGTTCTCGATCAGCGGCCGCATGTAACGGAACAGCAGGGTCATCAGCAGGGTGGTGATGTGCTGGCCGTCCACGTCGGCATCTGCCATGAGGACGATCTTGTGGTACCGCAGCTTGGCCAGGTCGAAGTCCTCGCCAATGCCGGTACCGAAGGCGGTGATCATGGACTGGACTTCGGCATTGCCCAGGGCCTTGTCCAGGCGGGCGCGCTCCACGTTCAGGATCTTGCCGCGGAGGGGCAGGATGGCCTGGGTTTCGGGATTGCGGCCGCGCTTGGCGGAGCCGCCGGCCGAGTCACCCTCCACAATGTAGACCTCGCATTTTTCCGGGTTCTTGGAGGAGCAGTCGGAAAGCTTGCCGGGCATGCCAAAGGATTCCAGCGGGCTCTTGCGCCGGGCGTTGTCACGGGCTTTCCGCGCCGCCATCCTGGCCTGCGCGGCGGAGATGGCCTTGCGGATCACGTCGCGGGCGGGGCCGGGGTTGCGCTCCAGCCAGTCGCCCAAACCGTCGGTGACCACGCGCTGGACGAAGCCCTTCACCTCGGAGTTGCCCAGCTTGGTCTTGGTTTGGCCCTCGAACTGCGGTTCGGCCAGTTTGACGGAGATGACGGCGGTGAGGCCCTCGCGGATGTCGTCGCCCGTGAGGTTGTCGTCCTTCTCCTTGATGATGCCCTTTTCCCGGGCGTACCGGTTGATGAGGGACGTCATGGCAGCGCGGAAGCCTTCTTCGTGCGTGCCGCCCTCATGGGTGTTGATGGTGTTGGCGTAGGTGTGCACGCTCTCGGAGTAGGCGCTGGTCCACTGCATGGCCATTTCCAGGGCGATGCGGCGATCAGTGTCTTCGGTTTCGAAGGCGATGACGTCCTCGTGGACCACCTCCACCTTCTTGCCCGAGTTCAGGTGCCTGACGTAGTCAAGCAGGCCTTCGTTGTACTGGTACACCACGGTGCGGTGTTCAGCGCTGACCTCGCCCTCGGTGCTGAGGTCGTCAAGGTCAAGGTCGTCGTCGCCGTCGTCACCGGCTGCCGCGCGCTCATCCGTCAAGGTGATCCGCAGGCCCTTGTTCAGGAAAGCCATCTGCTGGAAGCGGGCACGCAGCGTTTCGAAATCAAACTCGGTGGTTTCGAAAATTGCCGGATCCGGGTAGAAGGTCTGGGTGGTGCCGGTGGCGTCTGTCTCTTCGCCCTTGACCAGGCTGCCCTGCGGCTTGCCGCCGTCGGCGAAGGACATCCGCCAGACGTGCCCCTGACGGCGCACTTCGGTGTCCACCCGGCTGGACAGGGCGTTGACCACGGAAATGCCCACACCGTGCAGGCCACCGGAAACTGCGTATCCGCCGCCCCCGAACTTGCCGCCGGCGTGCAGGATGGTCATGACCACCTCGACGGTGGGCTTGTGTTCGGTGGGGTGCATGTCCACCGGAATGCCGCGGCCGTCATCAACCACTTTGACGCCGCCATCGGCCTGCAGGACGATTTCGATGTGGCTGCAGTATCCGGCCAGCGCCTCATCCACAGAGTTATCCACCACCTCGTAGACCAGGTGGTGGAGGCCGCGCGGTCCAGTGGAACCGATGTACATGCCTGGACGCTTGCGGACAGCCTCGAGGCCCTCGAGGACGGTGATGTCGCTGGCGCCGTATTCCCGGGGGCGGGTTGCGGCAGCTGGGGTATCAGGAGTGCGGCCATCCTCGACTGGTGTATCTGCTGCCAGAATATCTGTATTGTCGTTAGCCACAGGCGCTGCGACTCCTCTGTTCTCGATGATGGCCGGCCGGTTGCTCTTCCCCAGGGAAAAGCCACCCGCCAACAGGCACAAACTTATGGCGCCGGTGACCTGCTGACGGTTGGTGATCCACGCTCCGCGCGCGGAAAGCGCGCGGAGAACGGACTGATGTCAACGTTTCATCCGCGCCCAGTTATCTGCGTCAATTCTACCGTGAACCAGCACATATCCCTGCATTCCAGGGCCTTCGGCGCCTGTGAAGATAGCTATGCGAGGCTCTTGGCCGCGCCTAGGGCGGCCCAGCGGTACGCCCTCCGGGTGCCTATACACGCCGCGGTCCCTACAGCGCCCTACACGCCCTGGCGCGCAGTTTCAAGAGCTGCCGGCCCGAGCTATCCGTAAGTGTCCCGGGGACCACGGCCGTTGACACTGCGTCCGCCCTTGCGCCAGCTTGGTGCCGACGGTCCCAACACCTGGATGCTGGTCACCACGCCATCGCCCAATTCCCGGCGAAATTTGTCGAGCAGGCTGGTGCTCAGCAGCCGAAGTTGGGTGGCCCAGGCGGTGGAATCACACCGCACGTGCAGGGTGGTGTCGGTGAAGCTTTCAGGCGTGCAATGGGCCGAGATTTCCGGCCCCACCAGCGTGGCCCACTCCGCCATGACCGAGCCAACTGCAACAGGTGACGTCCAGCCCCGCTCAGCTACCAGCCGCCCAACCACTTTCCCCAAGCCCAGCGGGTCGCGGCCGGTGGCATGGAACTGGCTGAAGCCGCGGGTGTCCCGGATGCTGCCTTTAGCCTTCTGTGAACCCGGCCGTACCACTTTCCGGCGGACTTCTCCCCGCGCAGCCGCGGCTTCGCGCATCCGGTTCAACGCGGCTTGCGGGGCATCGATGTCGTCAGGCTCCCGGCCGGGCTGCAGGCCGCCGCCGTGGTCACTGCTCATCGATACCTCCCGGGATAACCTTCACCCGCCGCCCGGACAGCTCTTCCGGAATATCGGCGTCGACGGCGGCGGTCACCAGGACCTGTTCCGCGCCGGAGACTATTGCCGCCAGTTTACGCCGCCGCTGGACGTCCAGTTCGGCAAAGACGTCGTCAAGGATGAGGATGGGAGCGGAACCGCCGGTACGGGCATCGTCCAGCATCACGTAGTACGAGGCCAGCCGAAGGGACAGGCACATGGACCAGGTTTCACCGTGCGAGGCATACCCCTTCGCGGGAGCCTGCCCAAGCATCAGCTCCAGTTCGTCACGGTGCGGGCCAACCAGGGATATGCCCCGTTCCAATTCCTTCTTGCGCGATTCCGCGAACGCCTGGATATACCGTTCCGTGAGTTGCTCGACGGAAAGAAGGCGTAGGTCATCCTGGCCTTCCAAAGAACCTCCGTCCGTGGCGCGCTGCGCGCTTCCTGCCGGAACGCCGTCGTCGTCCATGTGGTTCTGGAGTGTTGACCGGTAGGTGGCGTCTGCGGGCTTGGACGCGTCCGTGAGTTCAGCGTAGGCCCGGGCAAGGTGCGGGCGGAGCCGCTCCACCAGCTCCAGCCGGGCGTGCAGCAATGCCGCTCCGGCCCGGGCCATGTGCTGGTCCCACACGTCCAAAGTGGATTCATGCGCCGCGGTGAACTTTCCGGCCCGCGCTGACTTGAGCAAGGCGTTGCGCTGCTTCAGGACACGGTCATAATCACTCCGGGTGGCGGCATGATGCGGGATCAGGCTTGCCAATAGTTCGTCAAGAAACCGGCGGCGGTTGGATGGATCGCCCTTGACCAATGCCAGGTCCTCCGGCGCAAACAGGACGGTCTGGCAGATTCCAAGAATATCCCGGGCACGCACCGGGTTGCTGCGGTTGATGCGGCCCCGGTTGGCACGGCCGGCATTGATTTCCAGCTCAAGGACCGTGGTTTGGGCGCCCCTGACCAGCCGCGCACGCACCAATGCACGTTCCGTTCCAAACCTCAGCAGGGGGCCATCGGAACTCACCCGGTGCGAGCTGAGCGTGGCCAGGTAACCGATGGCCTCCATCAGGTTGGTCTTGCCTATTCCGTTGTATCCCACCAGGACAGTAACGCCCGGCCCCAGGGTGAGGTCCACCTGGGCGTAACTGCGGAAGTCGGTCAGTGAAAGGTGTTCCAGATACACGCGGTTTTCGGCAATTCTGGGAACTCTGCTGGTTCCCGGTGGGTGCTACTTGGCGGGTCGGGTGGAGTGGCCGCCGAACTGGTGGCGCAGCGCGGAAACCATCTTCATGGCGGGCGAGGTGTCTTCCCGGGATGCGAAACGGGCAAACAATGCGGCAGTGATGGCAGGGGCGGGCACCGCGTTGGCGATGGCTTCCTCCACCGTCCAGCGGCCTTCTCCGGAATCCTCCACGTAGTCGTCAATCGACGCCAGGCCCGGGTCTTCGTCAAGGGCCTTGACCATAAGGTCCAGCAGCCATGAACGGACCACCGTTCCCTTTTGCCATGCCCGGAAGGTGCCGGGCAGGTCGGTGACAATGTCTTTGGCGGCAAGAAGTTCGTAACCTTCGGCGTACGCCTGCATCAGGCCATACTCGATCCCGTTGTGCACCATCTTGGCGTAGTGGCCCGCCCCGATGCCGCCGACGTGCACAAAGCTGTCCGCCCTGTCACCTTCCGGACGCAACGCATCGAAGACGGGCAACGCCCGCTCGATGTCTGCGGCATCGCCGCCGGCCATCAGCCCGTAACCGTTCTGCAGGCCCCACACTCCGCCCGAGACGCCGCAGTCGGCAAAACTGATCCCCTTGGCGGCAAGGAGTTCGCCGTGCTTCTGGTCCTCGGTGAACCTGGAGTTGCCGCCGTCGATGACAAGGTCGCCCGGCTGCAGTTTTTCGCTGAGCTCCGTCACCACGGCGTCCGTGATGGCCCCCGAAGGAACCATGACCCAGATGATCCTTGGCGCCGGCACGGCAGCAATGAGGTCATCGACACTGGCGGCATCAGTCACGTCCGGGTTCCGGTCATAGCCGGTGACTTCCACGCCTCCCTTGCGCAGGCGCTCACGCATGTTGAATCCCATTTTGCCGAGACCGATCAGTCCAATGTGCATAGTGGATCTCTTTTCTGCGCTGGTGGGAGGGTGGCGACTAGTTGGGAAGGCGGACCGGCATCACCAGGTAGCGGTAGTCATCCTGGTCCTCGCCGTCGGCGTCTGCCTGGGCTGTGATCATGGCGGGCTTGGGGGCCGTGGTGAACGAGAACCGGACGAACTTGGTCTCGATGACGCTGAGTCCCTCGATCAGGTAATGCGGGTTGAAGGCGACGGTGATGTCCTCACCGGACAGCTGTGCCTCAAGCTCCTCCGATGCCTGGGCGTCCTCTCCGGTGCCGGCATCCAGGTTGAGCAGGCCTGCGGAGAAGGCAAGCCGGACCGGTGTGTTGCGCTCGGCCACGAGCGACACACGGCGGACAGCTTCGACCAGTTCCTGGGTCTGGACCGTGGCGTGGATGGGGGTGGACTCAGGAAACAGCGACCGGATCTTGGGGTAGTCGCCGTCCACCAGCAATGAAGTGGTGGTCCGTCCGCCGCTTTCGAAGCCGATGAGGCGGCTGTCGTCGTCGGACAGGGCGAGGTTGATGTCCCCGCTGTTGCCAAGTGTCTTGGCTACCTCGTTGAGGGTTTTGGCCTTGACCAGTGCGCTGGTGGAGATGCCCGGCGTGACCGGTTTCCACGGGACTTCACGCATGGCGAGCCGGTATCTGTCGGTGGCGAGGAGCGTGATCAGGTCGTCTTCGATCTCCATCCGGACGCCGGTGAGGATGGGGAGGGTGTCGTCCTTGCTTGCAGCGATGATGACCTGGGAAACGGCTTGGGCAAAGGCGTCGCCCGGAACGGTCCCGCTGATGGCCGGCAGGGAAGGCAGGGGTGGATATTCGGCCTCAGGCATGGTTGCCAGGTGGAAGCTGCTTCGGCGGCAGGTGAGCGTGACCTTGTTGCCGTCGGTTTCCACGTCTACGGGCGCGGACGGCAGGCTGCGGCAGATGTCGGCGAGCAGGCGGCCGGATACCAGGATGGTGCCCTCGTCCCTGATGTCTGCCGTGATTTCAAGCCGCGCCGAGGTCTCGTAGTCAAAGCTGGAAAGGCTAACGGTTCCTGCTTCAGCTTTCAAAAGCAGGCCGGAGAGGACAGGCACCGGTGGCCGCGGAGACAACGACCGGGCTGTCCAGGTGACGGCTTCTGCCAGGACGTCCCGATCGACTCTGAACTTCACGGAAGGGTGCCGCCTTTCATTGCTGCTGCCATGTAAACCCGGGAATCCCGCAGGAAACTCCGGAAGAAGTTGGGCGGATCCCGCCTGGTGCATGGTCCGCGGAGACAGAACCCACACGAAAACCCAGGGATGGGAGCGCTGCTGACAGCTTAGCCGGAAGATCCGGGATTAACCCATCCCCCGGGCTCAGGCCCGGCCCGCCGTGGGGCCGGCAGGCCCCCTGTTGGACGGGCGGATCGTTCTTGTTGTTTGAGGGATTTCAATTTTTTGGGATTAGTAGTGTTAATAACTGCTGTGGAAACTGTGGATAACCCGGTCCTGCCGCACGGTTCCGCGCTTAAGCCCTGTTCACGGACTGTGCGTTAAGTGGGTTTTAAACAGGGTGTGGATGGGGACAACCCAAAGACCCGTTTTTGACGATCCACAGACGCCTTAAGGGTTTTAAGCCCATTAAGCGCGCTTGTCCCCTTAACTATCCACAGGCTTATCCACATCCCCCTGTTAATAAGGTATAGAGTGCCCGTCGCGGTGTGGATTCAGGAGTCGCGCTGTTGCTGCTTGATCCGGTTGGTCAGCTCGGTCACCTGGTTGTAGATCACACGGCGCTCGGCCATCAGCTCGCGGATCTTCCGGTCGGCGTGGATGACGGTGGTGTGGTCACGGCCGCCAAGTTCCTGCCCGATCTTGGGAAGCGACATGTCCGTCAGCTCCCGGCAGAGGTACATGGCGATCTGTCGTGCGGTCACCAGCGTCCGCGTCCGGGACTTGCTGCACAGTTCTTCCATGCTGAGCTTGAAGTAGTCAGCCGTCTGCTGGAGGATCTGGGCGGACGTGATCTCCTGGGCGCCGTCGTCGGTGATCAGGTCCTTCAGGACCATTTCGGCAAGGGCTACGTCCACCGGCTGGCGGTTCAGGCTGGCGAACGCCGTAACCCGGATCAGGGCACCTTCGAGTTCACGGATGTTGCTGGAGATCTTCGAAGCGATGTACTCCAGGGCATCGTCCGGGGCCGACAGGCCCTCGCTCAGTGCCTTCTTGCGGAGGATGGCAATTCGCGTCTCGAGTTCCGGCGGCTGGATGTCCGTCAGCAGGCCCCACTCGAAGCGGGACTTCATGCGGTCCTCGAACCCGGCCAGCAGCTTGGGCGGCTGGTCAGAGGTGATGACTACCTGCTTGTTGTTGTTGTGCAGGGCGTTGAAGGTATGGAAGAACTCCTCCAGCGTCCGGTCCTTGCCGGCCAGGAACTGGATGTCATCGATCAGCAGGACGTCCACATTGCGATAGGTGGTCTTGAAGCTCGTGCCCTCGTCATCGCGGATCGAGTTGATGAAGTCGTTGGTGAATTCCTCCGAATTCACATACCGGACGCGGATCCCGCTGTACAGCCGACGTGCGTAGTGGCCGATTGCGTGCAGGAGGTGGGTCTTGCCCAGTCCGGAGTCACCGTAGATGAAGAGCGGGTTGTATGCCTTGGCTGGTGCCTCCGCTACGGCAACCGCGGCCGCGTGGGCAAAACGGTTCGAGGAACCAATCACGAAGGTATCGAAGACGTACTTGGGATTCAGCCGGCCGAATTCGTGCGACGTGCTGGGCAGCATGGGCTGCGGCTTCTGCTCGATGACCTGGTCCGGTGCGAAAGCAGGTTCGACGACGGGTTCGGGCTCCTCATGGATGGGAACCAGATCGGTATCCACATCGATGGCGCAGCGGATGTCTTCGGAGAAGACGTTGTGCAGTGCATCGTCAAGGGCTTCCTTGACCTGGGTCTGGAGCACCTCACGGGTGAGTTCGTTGGGAACGGCAACCAGGAGCGTGGAACCGATGAGGCCTTGCGCCTGGGCAAGGATGACAAAACCCCGCTGGCGTGGCGATACCCGGTGATCCTGTTCCAGCAGGCTGACAACCCGGCGCCAGGAACTTCCGACAGTATTGGCGTGGTTGGCTTCGTCTACTGTCATCAATCGGTTCCCTCAAACTTGCTATGCCTGCATTGCCTGCAGCCCCAAGTCCGGAACCAGGGTGCTGGCCCAGCTTAATCCACAGGGTTATGCACAGTCCGTGGATAATCGGCTACTGGGACACTCTAGGGGATGAAAAGCCTAGAAGATAGCTGGCTATCCGGCTGTGGATAATTACACGGTTGTGGTTCTGAAAGCACCTCTGTGAGCCACTTCATCCACAGGCTGTTGGGGATACTTAGGAACAGCTGGGGATAGCCGTGAAGGGCCGCTCCGGTTTGACTCGGGGCCGCAAATTGCCCTAACGTTGTGAAGTCCTTTGTGTCCGCTTTTTGGCCCCATCTGAACATCCAAGCGCTTAGCGCCTGGGGCAGACGGGGGAAGCGTGCATATACAAAACTTAGCGTCGGCCAGTTCTTCCCCTTACTGATCGGGTGGGCGCACCTTTGATCCACTGGAGTAACTAACGTGAGCAAGCGGACTTTTCAGCCGAATAACCGCCGTCGAGCCAAGAAGCACGGCTTCCGCCTTCGTATGCGTACCCGTGCCGGCCGTGCCATCCTGGCAGCCCGTCGTGGCAAGGGCCGCACCGAACTGTCGGCCTAAATAACTGGCTTGTCGGTAGACATTCCTTTGCGAGTTTAAGGTGCTGGCCGCCCGCAACCGCTTGAGGACCCCAACCGATTTTTCAACAACTGTACGTTCCGGTGTCCGCAATGGGCGCCGGAACGTAGTGTTATATGCGGCAGCCATTGCTGCCGACGAACCCAGCCGGATTGGGTTCATTGTTTCCAAGAGTGTAGGGAACGCTGTAGTCAGGAACCTCGTTAAGAGGAGACTGAGAGAAGCGGGTGCTGCATCGTTGCGCGAGCACGGTACGGGACTCGCTATCGTGGTGCGGGCGCTTCCTGCGTCCGCCTCCGCCAGCTGGGACCAGCTGCTGTCGGACTACAACGCTGCACTGGAATCTACGCTGAACCGGCTGGCTGGCCGCCCTTCGCGGGTTGCCGCCAAAGGTTCGGCCGGTACAACACAGGAGGGGACACTGCGTGCCTAATGCCACCGCCGTCGTCGCCCGTTTCCGCAATGTGACTGCCGCCGTCGGGAAGTTCCTCTGGAACCTGCCCCGGAACATCCTCATTCTTCTGCTGATGGCCTACCGCAAGGTGGTTTCTCCCTTGTACGGCCCGGTCTGCCGATTTTTCCCTTCATGCTCGGCCTATGCCCTTGAAGCGGTCACCGTCCACGGCGCCGTCAAGGGAAGCTGGCTTGCAGCCCGGCGCCTTGGCCACTGCCACCCATGGAACGCCGGCGGAGTGGATCATGTCCCCGCCGGCCGCCGGGAATGGCCAGCAGGCCGGACCCCCACAATTGTTGTGCTGAACAATCCGGACAAGTACCTGGTTGCTCGGACTGATGAAGAAGGCCGCAGTGCGGCCTGACGAATAGGGATAAGTATGGACTTCTTTGGAACAATCATGGCCCCGTTCAAGTGGCTGGTTTCCATCATCATGATTGGATTCCACGATGGCCTCAGCGCCATCGGGATGCCCGCCGAGAACGGCTGGACCTGGACTTTGTCCATCATCGGGCTGGTGCTGGTGATCCGTGCCGCCCTGATCCCGGTATTCGTCAAGCAGATCAAGGCCCAGCGCGGCATGCAGCTGCTGCAGCCTGACCTGAAGAAGCTGCAGGACAAGTACAAGGGCAAGACCGACCAACTGTCCCGGCAGGCCATGGCCCAGGAACAGATGGCCATGTACAAGAAGCACGGGACTAACCCGTTCTCGGCGTGCCTGCCCATGCTGATCCAGATGCCCTTCTTCTTTGCACTGTTCCAGGTGCTGTCCGGCATCTCGCAGGCCAAGGACCAGGGCGCCGGCATCGGTGCGATGAGCCACGAGCAGGTGGTGGAGTTCGATGCCTCCAGCATCTTTGGTGCACCGTTGTCCGCCTCGTTGCTTCACGGCGGCGGTGGCAGCCAGATGTCCGTATGGATCCTGTCCATCGTGATGATCCTGGCGATGACGGCCTCGCAGTTCATCACCCAGAAGCAGATCATGGCCAAGAACATGTCTGAAGAAGCCATGGCCAGCCCGTTCATGCGCCAGCAGAAGATGATGCTGTACATCCTGCCCATCGTCTTCGGCGTGGGTGGCATCAACTTCCCCATCGGCGTCCTGATCTACTGGACCACCACCAACCTTTGGACCATGGGCCAGCAGTTCTTCGTCATCCGCCGCATGCCGACGCCGGGATCCCCCGCAGCCAAGGCCCTCGCCGAACGCCGTGCCGCCAAGGGCCTGCCTGCCCTGTCCGTCCTCACCGGCAAGCGCGATGAAGCAGCCGAGGCCGCCGGCTCCTCCGCAGTTGAGATTAAGGCACAGCGTGTCCAGCCCCAGCGCAAGAACAGGAAGAAGAAGTAATGTCAGCCGAGAGCACCGAGCACGCCCTTTCTGAAGAGATCGAAGATCAGGACGAGTCCGTGAGCCAGGATGATTCCTCCGCCAAGGTCTCCGCCGTCAGCCGCCTCGAGGAAGAGGGCGACGTCGCAGCCGATTACCTGGAGGAACTGCTGGATATCGCCGACATTGACGGCGACATCGACATCGAGGTCCGCAACGGCCGGACCTACATTTCCATCGTTGCCGAGGACGAAGCTGAGGGGCTGGAAGGCCTGGTCGGCGAAGACGGTGAGGTCCTTGAAGCCCTTCAGGAGCTCACCCGGCTGGCGGTCCTGTCCGCCACAGAGAACCGCTCCCGCCTTGTCCTGGACATCAACGGCTACCGGCAGGAACGCAGCGGCCACCTGCAGAAGATTGCCGAAGACGCCGCAGCTTCCGTAAAGGAAACCGGCAAGTCGGTGGCACTTGAGCCGATGAGCGCCTACGAACGCAAAATCGTCCACGACGCAGTGGCCGATCTTGGCCTGGTCAGCGAGTCCGAGGGCGAAGGCGCCGGACGCCACATTGTTGTTTCCGCAGACTAGAGAATGCTGACCCAATAGTTATGGTTGACATCACGGCAGCAGAACTCCGCGCTGCTGAGAAGATCTTTGGCGATCGCCTCGAGCTGGCCAAGCGCTATGTGGAGCACTTGGCCACTTCCGGGACGGAACGGGGCCTGATTGGGCCACGGGAGGTTCCAAGGCTGTGGAGCCGCCACGTGCTCAACTGCGCTGTCATCGAAAGCGAGATTGCCCACGGGAGCCATGTGGCCGACGTCGGAAGCGGCGCCGGCCTGCCTGGCCTCTGCCTTGCGATCGCGCGTCCCGACCTTGAGCTGACCCTCATTGAACCCTTGGAGCGCAGGGTGATCTGGCTCCAGGAAGTGGTTGATGACCTGGGTCTGGACAACGTGACGGTGATGCGCACCCGCGCGGAGTTGGCGGTAGGACATGTGGATGCCGACGTGGTGACGGCCCGCGCCGTGTCTGCGATGACCAACCTTGCCGGCCTGACCATCCCGCTGCTGGGTGGGCACGGTGAAGTGGTGGCCATCAAGGGCCGCAGCGCCGGTGAAGAGATCGAAAAGGCGGCCAAGACCATCCGCAAGCTGGGTGGTGTCGAGACCTCGGTGCTGACTGTGGGTGACAACCTCCTGGAGGAGCCAACCACGGTGGTCCGCATCGTGGTGAATAAGTCCCAAAAGAAGTCCTAGCGCGGGCCCGCTGACGGCTGTCAGCAGGCCGGAGCAGTTAGGCTAGACAACGGCAGCAAAATTGGCTGAACGAGAGTGAGTGTGCCCCAGTGACCAGTAGTGAAGCCTCCGCACAACGGATCCCGCCGTTTGTGTCCTTGGGGTCGGCACGTTCTGTCGCTGGGTCAGGACTGGCTGGCACCGCCATGGCTCCCGGCAGGGGCGGTAACCATCCTAAAACGGTTGCCTCGTCTTCTTCCGGGTCGGCAGTTTCACGTGAAACAACCGCAGCTGGTCGTTCCAACGTCATCGACGCCATCGATGACTCAAGTCCAATCGCACGCGAGCTCGCCCATGAGACGAAGCGACGCGAGCGCTTGGTGGGACGAAAGCTTCCGCGCCCTGAAAAGACCCGGATCTTCACCGTGTCCAACCAAAAGGGCGGCGTTGGCAAGACCACCACCACCGTGAATATCGCCGCCGCACTGGCCGCTGCCGGGCTGAACGTCCTGGTTATCGATATCGATCCGCAGGGCAATGCTTCCACCGCACTGGGAATCGAGCACCATGCAGACGTGGACAGCATCTACGACGTCCTGATCAACGATGTACCGCTGGCTGATGTTGTTGCCCCTTGCCCGGACATCGGCAAGCTCATTTGCGCGCCGGCCACGATCCACCTCGCCGGTGCTGAAATTGAACTGGTATCGCTCGTTGCCCGTGAACAGCGGTTGCGGCGCGCTATCGATGTCTACGCGAAGACGCGCGAGAAGAACGGCGAAGAGCGCCTGGACTACGTCTTCATCGACTGCCCGCCCAGCCTGGGCCTGCTGACGGTGAATGCCTTTTGTGCGGCCAATGAAGTGCTGATCCCCATCCAGTGCGAGTACTACGCCTTGGAAGGCCTTAGCCAGCTCCTCAAGAACATTGAGATGATCCAGAAGCACCTTAACGCGGACCTTGTTGTATCCACCATCCTGCTTACTATGTACGACGGCCGCACCAACCTCGCTGCACAGGTAGCCGCGGAGGTACGCCAGCACTTCCCCGAACAGGTACTCTCGGCCGTAGTTCCGCGGTCCGTGCGGATCTCCGAAGCCCCCAGCTACCAGCAGACGGTCATGACGTACGACCCTTCATCGAGTGGTGCGCTGTCCTACTTGGAAGCCGCTGCTGAAATAGCCGAACGCTAGAATCTTCAATACCGAAACGCACGGAGCCAGGCTGGGCCTGGCTCTAACACTGGAGGGATTTACCCATGAGCGAGAAGCGACGGGGCCTAGGCCGCGGTCTTGGCGCGCTGATTCCAAGTTCCGCCGCAGCCAATGGGTCCTCCGGTAACGGCGGTGCGGTTTCCCGGCCTGTGGACCTCTTCTTCCCCGAGGGCCGGAAAAAGACGGAGCCGGCGGAGCAGCCTGCAGCGCCCGTAGCGCCCGCCGCTGCCAGGACCCAGGCCAAGGATTCCGCTGCCGGTGCCGCGCGCCGGTCCTCATCTAAACCCGGAGCTGCAAATTCGGCTGCGGACAAGAGCAGCGATGACGAAAAGAACGCTGCTCCTGCAGCTGCTGCGGCGCCCGAGAAAAAGGCTCCCGCCAGGAAGTCTTCCGTCAACCAGTCTGAGACGGCGGCTGACCCCGCCCCGGCGCCGGAAACGCCTGCTGCTGAAGTTGCAGACAGCAAGGCTGTAGCTTCACCCGCCGACGTGATCCGTCCCGCGGACTCCGGCGTTGAACTCGTGCAGGTTCCGGGGGCCCGCTTCGCGGAGATCCCCGTGGCCGATATTCACCCTAACCGTAAGCAGCCCCGCAGTGTCTTCGACGAAGACGACATGGCAGAGCTGGTCCACTCAGTTCGGGAAATCGGTGTGCTGCAGCCAATCGTGGTGCGCACTTCAACCGAAGACGGTAGCAAACCGTACGAGCTTGTCATGGGTGAACGCCGGTGGCGTGCCGTGCAGGCAGCGGGGCTCGAAACCATCCCTGCAATCGTCCGGGATACAACGGACGACGACCTTCTGCGTGATGCTCTGCTGGAGAACCTTCACCGCAGCCAGCTGAATCCCCTGGAAGAGGCCGCGGCCTACCAGCAGCTCCTGGAGGACTTCGGTACCACCCATGAGCAGCTGGCGGACCGTATCGGCCGTTCACGGCCGCAGGTGTCCAATACACTTCGACTCTTGAAGCTGCCCCCGCTGGTGCAGCGCCGCGTAGCTGCCGGAGTTCTCTCAGCCGGTCACGCCAGGGCACTTCTGTCGCTTCCTGATGCGGCAGCCATGGAACGCCTGGCCCAGAGAATCGTCGCCGAAGGGATGTCTGTTCGTGCAACAGAGGAAGCACTGACCCTCTACCAGGACCCTGCCACCCCAACCAAGAGCAACATTCCGCGCCCCGGCGCAAGGCACGAGCGGCTGGACTACCTGGCTTCGTCGCTTTCAGACCGTCTCGATACCAACGTCAAGATTTCCCTTGGCGTAAGGAAAGGCAAAGTCAGCATCGAGTTTGCCAGCGTTGAGGACCTGAACCGGATCATGGACGTATTGGCTCCCGGTTCCACCAACTGATGCCTGAGGAAAGGCCCGATTCATTGAGAATCGGGCCTTTTTCGTTCTTAGCCCTGTCAGGCGCGCTGGCACTTGCCGTACGTAGCGTACAACCCAGTTTGTCCGGGGTCGTGCCATTGCGAGACGTCCAGAAGGCCCGAGGGCCTGCCTTCAATCGTCTGCGGGCCGGCGCGGCCTCCATTGTGGGTAGTCCTCCCCTGCCATTGTGTAGCCGGATTTGCAGCCGTCCTGCCGGCTGCGGGGGGTATGGCAATTCACTCTGCGTGGCTCCGCAGCATGTTGCACATTATTGGTGCTGGCCTTCCATTGCCGAATACTGGCGGACCGCAGGTTCATTCACCTCGAGTTTCCTCAAGGGTAGAGGGGCACAGTGGAGTGTTTCACGTGAAACTACTGGCTGTCGCCTATGACCCTGCTCATTCTGTCCGGTCCCAGCGTCGCTCCCCCAGAAGGCGGTTCGGTAGAAAGGAAGTGGTGAATGCTCCAGATTCCCCAGCTTCCCCGCCACTTCAGTACACCGGTCACAAGGAAGGCGCGCAGATTCAGCTAGAGTTGCCGTGGCCTCGGATTTCCCTACCCCTACTTGGAGCGGGCGGCCTGTCCATGACCATGCACAGCCAATAGCCAGGTAAGTAGTCCACAAAGATGTCCCATCCGGAGCTCAATTCGGAGATCTGACGCGGTCTTTCAGCCAGGGAGCCGCGGTGGATGGCGGGCGTCGGCAACATAGGTGTGGTCGTCCATGAAGTTAGTCCAGTGCTGTGTACCCGGCGGATGACCAAGTGAGTTCTCGAGGGCGCTAGGAACTCGGTGCAGTGATTCACACTGTCCAGCGACATTCGGTACCGGAAACACGGACTCAAACAGTAGCATGACGGACGCCCCGATCCCGGGTTGACCTCTGGTGCTGTGATGCACTCGAACTAATAGAGGGTAGTCGGGCGTGTTGGCAGCTCGGCGGGCCTGTGGGATCAAGTGGATGCTGGTGGCCGGCTCGCCCGCGTCTGTCGACTCCTACGTGTCCGTACTCTTCAATACGGCGCGGTGCCAGGGCAAGCGCTGCACTGTTTCACGTGAAACACGGGAGACCTCAACCGAGGTTTCCCTACCTGGTTCACGTGAAGCTAGGTCGCAGTAGCCTCCGACGGGTGCAGGAGGAGAAGATTCAGGACTGAACTATCCCTGCTCGCGGGAAGGACGTCATCGGGTCCCGGCTGGTGGCACATGATGCGCGAGATGGTCGATGAGCCTGTCCGCCCTGGAGAGCCAGATTAGGCATGGGGAATCAGATCGTGCCAGCCATTTCGATCCGGCGGGCAGAGACACAGCGAACGCCGTTTCACGTGAAACACCCGCCAATGGAACAGATGGTTTGGCCTTTACCGAAAAACTACTTTGCCCCTAGTGGCAGGCTGCAGGGACGGTCTGATGTTTGCGCTCGGTGTCCATATCAAAGGGCAGTGCCTTCTGCGCAAGCAACTGTGCGTGTTCCTTTATCCTAAAGGACCAATGCTGGCTGATCCACTTCTGACACCGCAAAATGCCGACCGCTGCGACCATGCGTACGATCCCGCCGGCGCAGGGTGAACATCGCTGGTCGAGGTGCAGGATCGGAGTCAGAGCTTGTGTGTGGCGTCGGTGTCGGTACCGCAGGCTTCCGACTGTACAGATGGCAGGTCCTCTCCCAGAACCTGCTTGGATATGAGGACTAGAGGCGCCCATGACTCAAAAGGAGAACATGTGCGGCTATGCATCCCTTCATGGGGCCGAGTCGGCCTCACCGCACCTCTTCGCGGATTACAGCCACTACTGCTGCCTGGAGCGATCCGGTCAGGCGCGGTGTGTAGTCGGAATGGGAAAAGTAGCAGATCACCCCCGAGTACTCATGGCGGGATAGTTACCGGGCCTACTGCGAACCGGGCGCTTAGGTCGGTCCGCCCGCGAGACTTTCACGGTGGTAACAGGCTAGGGTAGGACGAATAGCCGACGGCACAGCAGTGAGACTCGCGTTGTCCCCGGCGCAGCCGCGGCGGTGGATATCCCTGTGGATAACTTTGGGGACAATTGTGGGTGATCAGGGTGCCGAAGTGAGATATGGAATCTGCCCACTCATGCCAAGTCCAGCACGAGGCCCTCTCCGATCCAGTGTCCCGCGCGCGGACCGTCTTCCTGTTTCACGTGAAACGTACGCTGCGGTCGGCGGGAGTGCCTGCGCTGCATATACATCCGCCGATTTTGGGTGATCAGACGGCGGCAAAGGCAGTGGCACCAGGCGAGAAGCGCAACCTTCAAAGCGACATGGCCGTAGAGGGACAGATGCTCTCCAGCCCAGCCCTTCCGAACGAAGAGCTCCCTACCCGGAGGCGACAGCTGAGATGGGTCTCAGTCCTGTGGATAAGGATGTGGAGAAAAGTCGAGGCTGCTGTGGATAAAGCTGTGGACAAGGCCTCGCCTAAACGGCATCCGCCTGCCCTCGCGGTTCAGCCGGAGTAAGCGAAGAGCCCATGATCTTTGCCGCGGAGTCCATCGCTCCCTCGGTGCCTGGGGTGGGTGCGGTATTCGTCGGCTCGAGGGGCTCGAGCGGCTCGAGCAGCTGGAGTAGCGCGGTCCGCGCTCCGGGTCCCCTGCTGGGGACGCTCCCGAAGGGCCTCGTCCCCCCGGGCCGGCAGGAAGGGCGAAATCCAGCTGCGCGGTTCCCGAGCGGCTCTCCCCCTACCCGCACTAACTTCCCTTTAGCTCATGTGCGGCCTCGTTACTCGTCCGGGCTTTTGTGCTGCGGTAAATGTTGGGCCGGTGCCCCCGGCCTGAGGGTGCCGATCAGACAGAGCGACTCCTCTCCAGTTCTTGTTTGGCCGTCAGGGTGCTGCCCCCATCAATTCGCCCGCCGTCGGATAGTAGTTGTCGTGAGAGAGGCCAGGCAGGGTGTCTAGGACTGTGGCTCCGACTCCGCGTCGTCCGTGGGGTCGTGACTTTCGGCCAGTGTGTTTCACGTGAAACAGCAAATCTGCGTGGCGCGTTTCACGTGAAACGTGGCGGGTGTAGGGTGTCTGCTTCGAAGAACGATACCCAAGCAGCGACGGGCGCGACAGGGTCTGGTCTCTTGCGCGTGGTCCCGAAGAGTCCCAGCAGTTCGAAGGTTTGATGGTTCCGGCTGATGCGCTTTCCAGCTGATGCCTTCCTCAGACAAATACTCGGTTCGAGCCTCCGGCGTTCGGACGATGAGACCGATGGTGAGCCGCGGCTATTCGGCCTGCGTGAAGTGCGGCCATGCCCCTTGCCTCGGAGTTTCTACTTCCGCTCGGGCCAGCGGTGTAGACGCGCCGTCCGGGGAAGGGTTACTTCTCGTGCGCTTTCGGCTTGGGCTGGACTTTGAGATGGGCACGGTAGGGTTCTTTGGGTCGGCGGCGATGAGGGGCTGGTAATACCCTTAGACGCGTCATAGCCGACCCAGGCACTTGCTGATCGAAGAAAGCCCCTCCTCCGGCGGCCGGCTGGCGGGATGGGCGTGCGGCGTACGAGTCAGTGGTTTCCTGTTCGTGTGGCTAAAGCTGGGCTGTGGAGAAGCTACGCGGCGCGATGTAACTGCCCACGGCATAATGCATGCTGATGCCACCGATTAGGGTGAAGTGCTGGTAGTGGGTACGGTCTGTGGAAAGTTCAGAAGCGTACGACAGCACCCGCGCCACTGTCACCGTCTCTCCGACATGATTGCGCGCGGGACGGGCAGTTGGGCCAGGGGTTGGATCGGCCGGATATTTTGGAGATGCGTATTCGCTGGGCCAGACGGCCGGCGCCTGAACGCCATGAAGCTCTTGGACCGTTAAGCTGCTGTTTGGGCCCGCGCTGGCTGTGTTTCACGTGAAACGAACGCCCAGTCGTAACGAGCGAGGGAAGGGCCCCAAGGCGTTCATTGTATTAAGACGGATACGAAAGGCCGGACCTACCTTTTGCTCCGGGCGCGCTGCGGCCTGGCCCGCAACAGGAGCCGATATGCCGGCTTGACGTTACTTCCGTCCAAGAGCGGCATCGTGCTCCACTTTCCCAAGTATCCCCAGAGCTGGGCGTAGCGCAATGGATATTCTTTACGTCCTTGCGCGGAACGCGCCAAGTGAAGAGAAGAGACATCATGGATGGCGGGGGTGGCCGCGCGGCCTTCGTGTTTCACGTGAAACACCATCCATAAAGAAGCAGCAAGTCGTGCATGCTAACGGCGGCGTACGACTAGCTGCCCCAGCGATTCCCTCCCCCATCAACGAGTAGGCCAAGCTGCAAACAAACAAAAAGTGGCCACCGCCCTCCGGCGATGGCCACCCCTCAATTCTGGTCCTGCACTAAGTCCCCCGCAGGGCCACATAGCCTCAGGAAAGAACGTCCGCGAATTCCTTCTCGAAGAACTGCTTCGGCTTCGCGCCGATAACAGTGCTCTTCACTTCGCCGCCCTGGAAGAGGTAGACAGCGGGAATGGAGGTGATTCCGTACTGGGCGGCGATGGACGGGTTGTCATCCACATTGACCTTGACGACGTCCACCTTGTCACCATATTCCACCGAAATCTCGTCCAGGATGGGACCGAGCTTACGGCAAGGGCCGCACCATTCGGCCCAGAAGTCAACGATTACCGGCTTCTCAGCGGACAGGACATCGCTTCCGAAACTTGCGTCAGTTACATCTTTAGCGTTACTCATAACCCTTATCTTTCTCTTCGAATATCAGTGGCGCAGATTATCCCGGCAGGTCTGCCAGGTAGTGTTCAACGTCAATAGCCGCCACACACCCCGAACCAGAGGCAGTGATGGCCTGACGGTAGGTGGGATCCACAACGTCACCGGCAGCAAAAACCCCTGGAACGCTGGTCCGCGAGCTCCGCCCCTCCACGGCGATGGTTCCTTCCGGTGTCAGCTCCAGGACGTCCTTGACGAGGTCCGTGCGCGGATCATTTCCGATCGCGACGAATACACCCGTAACAGCAAGATCAGAAAGCGACCCATCCAACAGGTTCTTCAACCGAAGACCGGTCACTTTATCCGCTCCCAGAACGTCGTCCACGGTGCTGTTCCACACAAAGTTGATCTTTTGGTGGGCAAGTGCGCGGTCGGCCATGATCTTGGAAGCCTTCAGCGAGTCACGGCGGTGAACCACCGTTACCGATTTCGCAAACTTGGTGAGGAACAGGGCCTCTTCCATCGCGGAGTCACCGCCACCGATGACGGCAATGTCCTGGTCCTTGAAAAAGAAACCGTCGCAGGTTGCGCACCAGCTGACACCGTGGCCTGAGAGCCGCTTCTCATTGGGCAAACCCAGTTCCCGGTAGGCAGAGCCCGTGGAGAGTATGACTGCCTTTGCCTTGAAGGTCTCCCCCGTGGCGATGGTGACCGTCTTGACAGGACCCTCAAGCGCCAGCGCGGTTACATCCTCGAACTGGATCTCGGTCCCGAAGCGGGCAGCCTGCTTCTCGAAGTTCTCCATCAGGTCCGGTCCCATAATGCCCTCGGGAAAGCCGGGATAGTTTTCCACGTCGGTGGTGTTCATCAATTCGCCACCGGCGGTCACGGAACCGGCCAGCAGCAGGGGCTTGAGGTTCGCCCTGGCTGTGTAGACGGCCGCCGTATAGCCCGCCGGGCCTGAGCCCACAATAATGACGTCGCGAACGTCCGACGCCGTCTTCTCTTCGTTGGTCACTGGACCGTGAACCTCTTCCTTGTTCGACTCGCCTCCCGCGGAGGCCGGCCACATGGCACAACTGTGTCTGCGTGCTGAATATTCCAGCGCCTGGACAACGTGAGCCATCGCGGAAGGCAGAGGTCGAGCCGTCGCAGGGCGCCCTTCCAAGACTACATTCCTGGTGCTGCAAGCCCGGAAAGCAGCAGCGGAGCGTGAAGTCGAAAAGGCGCTACTGCACCTTGATTTCAGCGAGGCGGAGACCGTAGCCGTACCGGGTCTTGGGCGCCGCAAGCTTGGGGAGTGAATTGATGGAAACAATCACGTACTGCGCCTGGACGGGTTCCGGGAGGGGCATGTTCAGGTCAGTGGAGGTGAAGCTGTTGGTTCCCACTGCCTTGGCGCCGTCTATTGAAGGCCGGTCGTTGGTGTAGACGGTGATGTTGCCGCCCGATCCCCCGAGCTGGGAGAGCGTGATGGAAGAGATGGTGGCAGTGCCCTTTAGCTTCACAACGAGCGGTACGCCCTGGGGGGCCAGACCGCCCCAGTTTTCCGTTGCGAACTCCATGTCGGACCAGTAGCTGGCGGCGTTGCCGTCGTAGGCCTTGATCAGATCGCCATCGAACGTGGCGGCGAAGTCGAAGTTCCCCTGCCGGCTGACACTTTCGATGGCCGGCGGAACCACTGGGGGTGCCGACGGCGCTGCCTGCGTTGCCGGCGCGGAGTTCTGCGGAGCGCTGCTGGTTACCGGAGCGGCCGTCGGCTTGGCCTGCGGGTCTGACGTGAAGAGGCTTCCGAGGTTTGTGACGGCGAAAATCAGGCCGGCGATCAGGACTACAGCGAGGAGTCCGCCAACCAACCAGCGCATGGACCGGGGCTGATTGTCCGACTCGTCGCGGTCATCGTCGTAGTCGTCCCGGTCAGCAAACGAGACACCTGCGGCAGCGGGTGCTGCCGCGCGGGCAAAGAGCGCTGATTTGCTCTTGATGGGGCGAGGCTCCTGCGGGGCCTCCTCGGTATCCCCGTACCGGTCCCCATAGTGCTCCTGCTCCCCCGTCTGGGAGTAGTCGTCGTTGGACCAGAGCGACACCTTCGGCTTGCGTTCCTCGACCGACGACTGGGCCTCAGTGGGGGTGTTGCCGGCAGCAGCTGTATCGTTCGGGCCTGTGTCCGCTTCCGCAGAGACTGCGCGTCCCGACCCAGTTGCGGTGTTGTGGGGTACCGGCTGGGCGGCAGTGGCATCCGGGTCAACGCGGGAGGCACCCGCCCCCATTTTTGAAGCGGCCGCGGCGGCACCAGCGCCGGCGGCACTGGCAGCGCCTGCAACGGCAGCCCCGGTGCGGCCCGCTGATGAGGGCTGCTGGGCGGCGGGGCGCACGGGAGGCCTGGACGGAACGGCCGGTGCCGAACGGTTCGGGTCAACCTGGCTGGGGTGCGAATCGGCGTAGCTGATGTAGCCGGCCTCGACGTGGTCTTCTTCGTCGTACGGCTCGGGCTCGTGCGACCGCGCCTGACCGAAAATTTCACTGCCCAGGGTGTCCGTGAAGAACGGCTCCACATACGGCGGGTTGGGGGCCACCACCAGGTCCAGAAGATCGGCGGCGGAAGTGTGGTTGGTAATGAGGTAGGTGGCATCCTCGGTGACGCCAAGGTCCAGGACCTGCACCGTACCAGGACGTTCGCCCGTGGCCACTTCGCGGGCGCTCTGCGCAACCTGTTCGGTGTTCTCCGGTCCGGCAACCAGGATACTGACGGGGCGGTTCAGGACCTGGTCCACACCGTCCAGCACCAGATCGTGGTCGTGCGAGGCCAACACTGTGGCGGTGACCTTATAGCGGCCGCCCAGTACTGATCCGACATCGATCGGGTTGGACACGTGTTCCTCCTAGACTGTCCGGGATTGCCGGCCTCAATGACGCAACCGCCCTTCAGGTGCCCGCGCACGGCCAACCCTGAATGCAACTACCCCTGTACCTGTTCGATCCTAGCCGATCCGCTCCGGACGGCCGCGGAGAAGACGGCCGCCGGAGCGCATGGGAGTCACTTTTTGCGCTTGCGCCGGGTGCTGAAGAACGGGTTCTCGCCGGCCTTTCCCTGGTAGGTCCGGCGGCCGGGAAGCGGAATCTGTTCACTGAGCAGGCCGCCCCGAGCGGTGCTCGGCTGGTCCTCTCCCGGCAGGTAGGCGCCTTCGGCACCCTGCCGCGCACCGTCGTCGTACGTTTCGGGACGCCGGGCACCGCGCTCCGGGTCCGGGCCCGCACGGAACGAGACGGCGTCGAATTCGCCGGAAATCCGGGGAATGAGGCCGGTGTCCACGGACGTGGTGGCCCGCTCCGGACGGTGCCCGCGCTCAGAGTCGGCGGGAGGGGACGACGGCGCGTCCCCGGCTTCCGGAGCAGGGGCCTGGCCGCCGCGGCCAAGGCGTCCCAGCAGGGGCCGGAGCATGTCGCTGAGCTCAGAGACGCGGAACAAGCGGAGGAGAAGGAAGTAGACGGCCAACATGACAGGCCCAACGACCGCAAGCGTCACGAGCGCCTGCAGGCGCCCGCTCCATGCGAAACCGTCAGGGTTATAGCTGCCCATCAGCCACAGGGCGCCGGCGCCGGCGATGGCAGAGCCCAGGGCTGCGTACCCCATCCGGATGTACGAGTTGGCGATCCGCGCGCCATCCAGGTGTCCCAGCATGCGGCGCAGGAAGAATGCGCTGATGACCACCGAAAGGATGTTGCCTACCATATAGAGGACGGCGATGGCGTAGATGATCCGGTCCACGGGCAGGAACTGGATGGCGAATGCGCCTGCCACGTAGACCACGGCCAGGAGCAGCTGCACGTAGAACGGGGTGCGTGCGTCCTCGTTGGCGTAGAACACCCGGGACATCATGAAGTTGGCACTCATGAACGGGGTACTGAGGGCCAGGATGGTCAACGTCTGGGCCAGCATGACACCGTCCTGGCGCAGGCCGCCGGAGAAGAACATGCCCAGCGGACCGGCCAGGGCAAAGAGTGCCAGCGCGCCGAAGACGGTGGCCACTGCCATGGTCCGAAGGCCGTGTGACAGCGCATCCCGGAGTTCGGCCCGGTTGCCCTCCTGGGAGGCCCGGGTCATGCGGTTGAACAGCACGGTGGCCAGTGACAGGGCGATGATCGAGTGCGGCAGCAGGTACAGCTGGCTGGCCACCTCGAGGACGGCGTTGCCGGGCAGCATTTCCGCGGCGGGATCGCCCGCCTGCTTGAGCCGGATGCGTTCCGCGCCTGGGATGGTGGCGATGCGCATGACATACAGGAAGGCCAGTTGGCCGACGGCGGCCGTCAGGAGCGTCCACACGCTCAGCTTGGCTGCGTGGCCCAGCCCCACGCCCCGCCAGCCGAAGCGCGGCCGGAGTCCCAGCTTCAGCCGGAAGACCGGCACCAGCAGGATGGCCGTCTGCGACAGCACGCCGATGGTGGAGAACCCGGCCACCAGCAGCGTCTGCGTGGAGCCCCAGTTGTCCAGCGTATGCGGACTGAACTCGTTGGTGCCGAAAATCCAGATGAACATGCCCAGGCCCGCGATGGCCACCAGGTTGTTCAGGATGGGTGCCCACATGGCGGGGCCGAACGCGCCGTTGGCGTTGAGGACCTGGGTGAGCAGGGCGTAGAGGCCGTAGAAGAAGATCTGCGGCAGGCACCAGAACGCGAACGCCACTGCCAGCGCCTTCTGCTGCGGTGAGTAGCCCTGGGTGGTCAGCTCAATGACTCCCGGCGCTGCCAGGGTGACCAGTGCCGTCAGGCCGAACAGGAGCAGGACAGCCAGCGTCAGCAGCCGGCTGATGTAGTCCGCTCCCCTGTCCGGGGCTTTGCTGGCCTTGATGATCTGCGGGACCAGCACGGCATTGAACACGCCGCCGGCCACCAGGAGGAAGATCAGGTTGGGCAGGTTGTTGGCGTTGATGAACGTGTCATTGACCGTTGAGCCGAGGCCCAGGGCGGTGCCGAGCATCCAGGTCTTGCCGAAGCCCAGGAAACGTGAAACGAGGGTCCCGGCAGCCATGATGGCGCTGGAACGGGTCTCGCTGACGCCTGCTGCTGCGGGCTCCGCAAGGTCCGGGGCCGCCGGCTCAGGGGGCACGCCGTCGGGCGTGGCGTCATCGGGCCGGCCGGACCGGTCGGAAGGAAAGTTGGTAGCTGACATCGACTTTATCGTCTCACCCGCGGGCACTTAACACCGCAATGGCCGACGGCGGCGTCCGGGCTTAAAGGTGTCCGGGCAGGACCTCACGGGCGAGGTCGGCGATGCGGCGTTCGTTGGGGAAGGACAGCTTCCGGGCGAGTTCCTGGATGGGCACCCACGCCACATCCACGGCTTCCTGGTCGGGATCGTTCTCGATGGTGAGCTCGCCGCCCGTGGCGCGCAGGAGGTAGTGGTGCACGGTCTTGTGGACCCGGTGGCCGCTGACGGTGAACCAGTAATCGATGCTGCCCAGAGGTGCCAGGATGGCGCCCTCAATGCCGGTTTCCTCGGCAATTTCCCGGACCGCTGCCTCTTCGTTGTTTTCCTTGCCCTCCGGATGGCCCTTGGGAAGGCACCACTCGAGGCGTCCGCCGCGGTTGAGGCGGGCGATAATTGCCACCCTCAATTCGGCGTCGGACGTGTCCACTACAACGCCGCCGGCCGATACTTCCTCAACCGTGGGCAGCGATGCCGGTGCCGATTGCTGGGCAGGGGCAACGTGCGCACCGATTGCCGACGGCAATGGTGCGTTTGTCCTCCTGCCTGGAGCGCTCGGTACTGGATGGGCCATGGAGTCCACTCTAACGACTGTTGCCCTCCCGTGATGACCGGAACATGACACCAACATGGACGGGATATGACGGACTTTCCGGAGGAGAACGCCAATCAGGGCGGATCGTGACGCTTTTTTGGACTGCCAAGGCGCTGGTTTCTGCCAAGCTTAAGGAACTATGTCGTACGCACATCACAAGATTGATTCCCACCCTGTCGACTTCAAGGTGCCCCCGGTGGTCCTGGAGCTCGGGCAGCGCTTCGTGGACGCCGGCCACGAGCTGTCCCTGGTGGGCGGTCCGGTGCGCGACCTGTTCCTGGGCCGGACCTCCCCCGACCTTGACTTCACCACTGACGCCACCCCGGACCAGACCGTGGCACTGATCAAAAAGTGGGCCGACAACTTTTGGGAGATTGGCCGGGCCTTCGGCACCATCGGCATGCGCAAGGCCGGTTTCCAGATTGAGATCACCACCTACCGGGCAGAGGCCTACGACCCCGATTCCCGCAAACCCGTGGTGGCGTTCGGCTCCTCCCTGACCGATGACCTGCTGCGCCGCGACTTCACTATTAACGCCATGGCGCTGAAACTGCCCTCCATGGAGCTGGTGGACCCCTTCGGCGGTGTGCGGGACCTCCACGCCTCCGTGCTGGCGACGCCCGGCGCGCCGGAAGCATCCTTCTCCGATGACCCCCTGCGGATGATGCGCGCTGCCCGGTTCGCCGCCCAACTGGGAGTCTCGGTCTCCGACGACGTCCGGGATGCCATGACGGGCATGGCTGACCGGATCAAGATCATTTCCGCGGAGCGGGTGCGGGACGAACTGGTCAAGCTGGTCTGCGGGGCCGCGCCGCGGACAGGCATTGATCTTCTGGTGGATACCGGGCTGGCCGAGCACGTGCTGCCCGAAGTCTCCGCCCTCCGCCTCGAGTCCGACGAGCACCACCGGCACAAGGACGTCTACCAGCACTCCCTCCAGGTCCTGGAACAGGCGGCCGGGCTAGAGACGGACGCGGAGGGAGCAGTGCCCGGGCCGGACTTCGTGCTGCGCTTTGCAGCATTGATGCACGACGTCGGGAAGCCGGCTACGCGCCGCTTCGAACCGGGCGGGGCGGTGAGCTTCCGCCACCACGACATGGTGGGTGCCAAGCTCACCAGCAAACGGATGAAGGCTTTGCGGTTCGATAACGACACCATCAAGGCCGTGGCGCGGCTGGTGGAGCTCCATATGCGTTTTTATGGCTACGGCGACGCAGGCTGGAGCGACTCCGCCGTCCGGCGCTACGTTACGGACGCCGGGCCGCTGCTGGAACGGCTGCACCGGCTGACCCGCTCCGACGTCACCACCAGGAACCAGCGGAAGGCCGAACGCCTGGCCTTCGCCTACGACGACCTGGAAACACGGATCGCCGCACTCCGCGAACAGGAGTCCCTGGACGCGGTGCGCCCGGACCTGGACGGTGCCCGGATCATGGACCTTCTGGGACTCAAGCCCGGGCCCGTGGTGGGCCGAGCCTACAAATTCCTCCTGAATGAACGGATGGAACACGGACCGTTGCCCACCGAAGAAGCGGAGGCGCGCCTGCTCCGTTGGTGGGCCGAACAGCCTGAATCAGCACCTGCCGGACCCGGGGCTGAAGCCTCTCCCGCCGTCGTCGAACCTTCACCCGTTGAGGAGTCCAAGTGACCAGTCCCGCCCTTGCCCCGCGCCCCCAGCTCTGGATCCTCCGTCACGGTGAGACTGAGTGGTCCAAAAGTGGGCAGTACACCGGCCTTACCGATCTCCCCCTGACCGTGGAAGGTGAGCAGCAGGCCGTGGAGGCCCGCAAGGTGCTGGACGGTGTCGACTTTGACCTGGTGCTCACCTCGCCGCTGCGGCGCGCCCGGCGGACAGCCGAACTCGCCGGCTTCCCCGATGCCCGGCACGAGCCGCTCGCCGTCGAATGGAACTACGGCGACTATGAAGGCATCAGCTCGGACCTGATCCGCAAGGACAATCCCGACTACCTGATCTGGACCCACGGCGTGCCCAACGGGGAGACACTCGACGAGGTGGCCGCCAGGGCGGACAAGATCATCGGCCGGATCCTGGAATCCGGGATGGACAACGTGCTGATCGTGGCGCACGGACACTTCTCCCGTATCCTCACGGCGCGCTGGCTGGAATTGCCCCCCACGGAAGGCCGGCATTTCATTCTTGGCACGGCGAAAGTCTGCACGCTTGGTTGGGATAAAAAGACTCCAGCTATTGTGCGCTGGGGCCTCTAAACCATCCTTTTCACAAAGTTTTCCTCTTTCTCCGGCAAATGCTGGCTATTTGCAGAATCCTGCGGTACTTTTATTCCTGGCCCCATGGTGATCTGCCAGGGTCTTAGACCGCATCGCAACCACGCAGCGGACAGCAGAAAAGGAGGTTGGGATAATGATGACTTTGACTGGCGAATGGAACGCCCCCATCAATGCGTTCCCGGCCTTTGCTGATTCCGCACGCGTTGCCCCGGTCAACCCCGGCACCCGGCGGCCTATGGCCTTCCCGGGCTTGCTGCGACGCCGCTAGTCAGCGCCAGCTTCCCGGTCGGGGCCGCCGCTAAAGGCTTCCGCCCGGGTTCCTGTTACGGCCGGACTGCCGTGGTTCTGCCCACTCCGCGGAACAGCCGCTGATGTAGCCCCCGCTTTGCCTCCGAAGAGTCTTCTCTTCGGAGAACTTCGCGTCCGGCTTTCGCGGTTCCTCAGCCATAGCCCACACGTCCATCCGGCGTCGCTTGTAATTGTGCCTTTCGCATAATTCCCCCTGATTCCTTTGCGGAATTTCTGCGCCTTATTTACGTGCTTTTGCGCGCCAATAAGCGGCGCCGATTTGTCGCGCCCTTTTCGGTGCCTGAATATCAAAGAAAGGAGGTGGTTCCCTTGATGCAAAGAATCTTGAGACTCCTGTCCCGGCCACTGCAGCGCCGCAGTTCCCTGAACACCGACCTGTTGGAACAGCATCGGAACGACGTGTTCGTGCTCATGCACCAACAGCTGGGCGGCTTGCGCTGACAGCCGGACCCCAACCCTGTGGGACATCGATCCCCCGGGAAGGGGCCGCCTGTAAGCTCGATCCCATGCACGAGACCCTGCCGCCGGAGGATGGACGACGGCCCCGCATCGTGGTGCCCAGCCGCAGTGATGCCCTGCTGCGGAATTTCACCGAGGTGATCGGCGGCCCACTGGGGACCCGGACCGAACCCGGCGTGGTCACCCCGGGCATCTTCGCTGTGGAGCGGGTGCTCATTGTCCTCACGGCGCTGGCAGCCCTGCTGGGGATCCTGCTGAAGGGTTACTGCAGGGTCAACGGGTGGGAGACGCCTTCACAGTTTTATGCCACCTGCTACTCGGACTTCCCGGAGCTGTTCCGCAACCGCGGCCTGGCGGCGGGCATCTTTCCCATCCTGGGCAGCGGCAGCCAGTTCGAATACCCGGTGCTCATCGGGTTGATCGCGGGGCTGACCGCCTGGCTGGTGCCTGGCGGAGACGCCAGCGCCCGGGCGCTGGCCTACTTCGATATCAGTGCCGTGTTGTTGGCAGCGGTGGCCATGATTACCGTGCTGGTGACTGCCCGCATGCCCGGCCGCCGCCCCTGGGACGCCGCCATGGTGGCGGTGGCCCCTGGCATCGTGCTGGCCGGGACCATCAACTGGGACCTCTGGGCTGCGTGCCTGCTTGCCCTGGGCATGTACTTTTTCGCCCGCCAGCGCCTTGTTCCTGCCGGTGTCCTGATTGGCCTGGCTACAGCCACCAAGTTGTATCCGCTGCTGGTGCTGGGGGCCATCCTGCTGCTTGCTGTACGGACGGGAAGATGGCGCCCGCTGCTGGTGACCGCCGGCAGCGCGGCGGCCGCGTGGCTGGTGGTCAATCTGCCATTCGCTGTGGCCAACTTTTCCGGGTGGGCCTATTTCTTCCAGTACAGTGCCGACCGGGGTGCCGGGTACAGCTCAGCCTGGTTCGCCTACAACCTTGTGGCGAACAGGCTGGGCTGGTCCGGGCTGGGTGCCGAAGGCGTCAGCGTCCTGTCCGCGGGACTCTTTGTGGTGGCCTGCGCCGGCGTTGCCGCTGTTGCCTTGACTGCCCGCCGCCGCCCCCGCCTGGCGCAACTCGCCTTCCTGATCGTGGCGGCCTTCATCCTGACCAGCAAGGTCTATTCGCCGCAGTACGTGGTGTGGCTCATTCCGCTGCTGGCGCTGGCCAGGCCGCGGTGGCGCGACTTCCTGGTGTGGCAGGGTATCGAAGCCCTGCATTGGGCCGCGATCTGGATGTACCTTGGTCAGGTGACCAGCGCAGGTTCCTCCCAGCACAACCTGGACATGCCCTATTACGTCCTCGCCGTCGTCGCGCACATGGCCGCGGTGGCCTACCTCATGGCGCGCGTCGTCTGGGATATCTACGACCCCACGTATGACCCCATCCGCCGCCACCATCTTGATGATCCCCACGGCGGCCCTTTCGCCAACGCACCGGACCGGTTCCGGCTGAACACGCGGCGTCCCGTGGCGTCACTCCTTCCTTCGAAAGCAAGGTCCCATGCCTGATGTCGCGGTAGTAGGCGCCGGTCCCAACGGACTCTCGGCGGCAGCGGTCATGGCACGGGCCGGGCTGGCAGTGGAGGTCTTCGAGGCGGCAGCCACAATAGGCGGTGGAACCCGGACCACAGAGCTGATGCAGCCCGGCCACTTCCACGACGTCTGCTCCGCGGTGCACCCCATGGCCGTTGCCTCCCCTTTCTTCCGTGCCTTCGAGCTGTCCCGGCGGGTGGACCTCGTCACCCCGGAGGTGTCCTTCGGCTCGCCGCTGGACGGCGGCCGGGCAGCGCTGGCCTACAAATCGCTGGACAGGACGGCGGCGGAATTGGGCCAGGACGGCCCCGCGTACCGGCGGCTTATGGAACCGCTGGTCCGGCATATCGACGACGTCATGGACTTTACGCAGAACCAGCTCCTCCGTATTCCCCGGAACCCGTTGATGGCCGCGCTTTATGGGCTGCGGACCCTGGAACAGGGGACCGGATTGTGGAACGCAAGGTTCCGGGAAGAGCTTGCGCCGGCCCTCCTCAGCGGTGTGGCCGCCCACGCCATCTCCCATCTGCCCTCCCTCGCGGCCTCAGGAGCAGGGCTCATGCTCGGAGCCCTGGGGCATGCCGGCGGATGGCCCATCCCCCGCGGCGGCTCCGCATCAATCGCGGCGGCGCTTGCAGATGACATCCGGGCCCACGGCGGCGTCATCCACACCGGGACCCCGATCGACCGGCTGGAGCAGCTTCCCGCTGTCCGTGCCACCCTGCTGGATGTAGCTCCCCGGGGGCTGGTGGACATGGCAGGGAGTGCTCTTCCAACCCACTACCGGCGGGCGCTGGAGCGCTTCCGCTACGGCAACGGTTCCTGCAAGGTGGACTTCATCCTGTCCGGCCCGGTGCCGTGGCAGGCCGCCGGGCTTTCCGACGCCGGCACGGTGCACGTGGGCGGCACACGGGCGGAACTGGCGCGTTCGGAAAACGAAGTCAGTGCCGGACGCCATCCCGAACGGCCGTACGTGCTCGTGGCCCAGCCCTCCCGCTTCGATCCGGGCCGCGCTCCGGCGGGCCGGCACACGCTGTGGACCTACTGCCATGTTCCCGCCGGCTCAACAAAGGACATGACCAGCCAAGTGGTGGCGCAGCTGGAGAGGTTCGCGCCGGGGTTCCGCGATCTGGTGGTGGAATCGCACGTCATCACCGCAGCAGAGTTGGCTGAGTACAACCGCAATTACATCGGGGGTGATTTCAGCGCCGGCGTGATGGACGTCCGCGGGCTCATCCAGAAGCCGGTGGTATCCCCCGTCCCATGGCGGACGCCGCTGCTGGGTGTCTACCTTTGTTCGTCGTCGACGCCGCCGGGACCAGGGGTCACGGGCATGCCCGGGATGCACGCGGCAAAGTACGCCCTGCAGGACGTCTTCAAGCTGCCGGTTCCGGACCTGGGGCTTTCCTAGGTTCCCAGGCCAGGCCAGGGCCGGCGTGGCGCTGCCGGTGCCCCGCCCGGGGGATAATGGCGCGATGGGGAAATCAACAAAACTTTCGCTTGCCATAGCTGGGCTCATCCTTGGTACCTCGCTGGTGGCCTGCGATGACGGAAAATCCGGGGCGGAAGCCGCGGCACAACAACTGGCCAGTGCGGTCTCGGCACTGGACGTCGGGTCTGTCGCCTTCGAAGGCAAGGACGCCGCCGCAGCCAATGACCAGCTGCGCCAGGTCTTCGCGGCCCTGGACCCGCAAAAGCCCGAGGTCCAGGCGGGCGGCCTGACGCTGGACGGGGACAAGGCGTCCGCGCCCTTGAACTACACCTGGAAGTTCGGCGATGCGGAGTGGAAATACACCATTGCGGCGAACTTCAGGAAGTCCGGCGACAAATGGCTTACCGTCTGGGAGCCGGGCATCCTGGCACCGGGCCTGGCGGACAGTGAGATCGTGACCAAGGGATCCCAGTCCCCCCAGCGCGCCGACATCCTGGGCGCCGGTGAAGTCCCCTTGGTGACCTACCGTCCCGTGGTGAATGTAGGCATCGACAAGCCCCGGCTGGGAGCAGCAGACCCCGCCGATTCCGCCGCCAAACTGGCAGCACTGGTAGGGGTAGACCCGGCCGGGTACACGCAGCAGGTCAAGGCATCGGGAGCGGAAGCGTTCGTCCCGGCCATCACCCTGCGCGACGAAGGCCGCACCGTCACCAACGAACAGATTGCAGCCATCCCGGGCGCCCGCGCCATTCCGGACTCGGTCCCCCTCGCACCGAGCAGGACCTTTGCCCGCGCCGTGCTCGGGTCAGTCGGACAGGCCACCGCCGAACAGATCGAAGCCTCGGAAGGCAAGCTGGCCGCCGGCGATGTCACGGGCATCGGCGGGCTCCAGCAGCAGTATGACGGACAGCTCCGGGGATCGGACGCGGTGGTTATCCGCGCGCAGCGGGCAGACCTGACGCGCGAACAGATCCAGTCCGCGGGAACGGACCCCCGGCGCGTCCTTTTCCAGGTGGCGCCCAAGCCCGGGACGCCCCTGAAGACCACGCTCGATCCGCGCCTGCAGTCGCTGGCTGAAACCACCCTGGAAAAAGTGGGGCCGGCCTCGGCGATAGTGGCCCTGCGCCCCTCCACGGGCGCCGTGCTGGCAGCGGCCTCGGGGCCCGGCAGCAACGGCTACAACACCGCGATGCTGGGGCAGTACGCCCCGGGCTCCATTTTCAAGATGGTGGATTCCCTCGCCATGTTCCGCAATGGAATGACGCCTGATTCCACCGTCCAGTGCACCCCAACGCTCGCTGTGGACGGACGGACCTTTAAGAACTCCGAAGGCTATCCCGAGACCTCCCTGGGCGCCGTCACGCTGCGGGACGCCTTTGCGCACTCCTGCAACACCGCCTTCATCTCGCAGCGCGACGCGGTTTCACAGGGCCAGCTTGAAGCGGCCGCCACGTCCATGGGTGTGGCGGTCGAGGCGCCCAAACTTGGTGCGGAGGCGTTCCTGGGGTCCGTTCCCGGCGAGGCCCAAGGCACGGAACACGCAGCCTCCATGATCGGCCAGGGCAAGGTGCTGCTCTCTCCTTTGGCAGCAGCGATCATGGCCGGGTCCGTCGCCAAGGGTGCCCCGGTCTCTGCGCAGCTGGTCCTTAACCCCGACGGCGGTGCTCCCGCCGCCGGAACCACGGCAGGGTCCACGGCTCCGGCCGCCGAAGCGTCGGCCACCGCCACGGCTGAGGCGCCGTCAACGGCGTCGGACAAGCCGATCACAGCAGCGGAGGCGGCATCGCTGGCAGACATGATGCGCGCCGTGGTCACCTCCGGCCACGCAGGATTCCTTTCCAGCGTGCCCGGCGCACCTGTGGGGGCAAAGACGGGAACGGCGGAGTTCGGCACCGAGAACCCGCCGAAGACGCATGCGTGGATCGTGGCCGTCCATGGTGACCTGGCCGTGGCCGTCTTCGTGGAGGACGGCGGCCTGGGTGCCACCACCTCCGGTCCGCTGCTGAAGCAATTCCTCACCGCCGCCGGCTAGGGGCGGCCGTGGGAGGATTGACGGTGTGGCCCATATTGACGTTTCCGGCATCGACTACTTCCTCTCCGACGGCACCCAGCTCCTGAATGGGGTGACCTTCAAGGTTCCGGACGGCACCAAGACCGCCCTGATCGGGCCCAACGGAACAGGCAAGACAACGCTGTTTCGGATCATCGCCGGGGACCTGGTTCCGGACGAGGGCGTCATCGGGCGCTCCGGAAACATGGGCATCATGCGCCAGTTCGTGGGTCAGGTCCGGGACGGCTCCACCGTCCGGGACCTCCTGGTATCCGCCGCTCCCCCGGACCTGGCGGCCGCTGCCCGCGAGGTTGATGAGGCCGAGCTGGCCATGGTGGAGCACGACGACGAGCCCACCCAGATGCGGTACGCCCAGGCGATCGTGGACTGGGGGGATGCCGGCGGCTACGACGTCGAAACGGTCTGGGATGAGGTCTGCATGGCCGCGCTGGGACTCCCCTTTGACCGCGCGCAGCACCGCCCGGCGTCGAGCCTTTCCGGAGGCGAGCAGAAGCGCCTTGTGCTGGAGGCGCTGTTTGCCGGCCCGGATGACCTGCTGCTTTTGGATGAGCCGGACAACTACCTGGACGTGCCGGGCAAGCGCTGGCTCGAGGAGAAGCTGAATGAGTCGAAGAAGACAGTCTTCTTCATCAGCCACGACCGGGAACTGCTGAACAACGCTGCCGGCCGCATCGTCACCCTGGAGCCTGGAATCAACGGAGCCGCGGCGTGGATCCACGGCGGCGGTTTCGGCTCCTATGTGGAAGCGCGGGCGGACCGGAACGCGCGCTTCGAGGAGCTGCGCAAGCGCTGGGACGAGGAGCACATCAAGCTCAAGGAACTCGTCAACATGTACAAGAACAAGGCCGCCTTCCGCTCCGACATGGCCAATCGCTACCACGCAGCCCAAACCCGGCTGGCCAAGTTCCTCGAAGCAGGGCCGCCCGAGGCACTCCCCATCGAACAGAACGTCCAGATGCGGCTCAAGGGCGGCCGGACCGCCAAACGCGCCATCGTGGCGGAGCGGCTGGAGCTGACCGGCCTGATGAAGCCGTTTTCCACCGAGGTGTGGTTTGGTGACCGCGTCGGCGTGCTGGGCTCCAACGGCTCCGGTAAGTCACACTTCCTCCGGCTCCTCGCCACCGGTGGCACCGATCCCGAACGCGAGCACCTGCCCGTATCCGATGTGGAGATCGCGGAGGTGCCGCACGAAGGCACCGTGAAACTCGGGGCGCGGATCCGGCCCGGATTCTTTGCCCAGACCCACGTTCGTCCCGACCTCCTGGGCAAGACGCTGCTGGAGATCCTGCACCGCGGCGACGAACACCGGTCCGGGTTGGGCCGGGAGGCAGCCGCCGGTGCACTGGACGGTTACGGCCTGGCGGGGCAGTCGGAGCAGAAGTACGAGTCCCTGTCCGGTGGCCAGCAGGCCCGGTTCCAGATCCTGCTCCTGCAGCTCAGCGGTGCCACCCTGCTCCTGCTGGACGAGCCCACGGACAACCTGGACCTGCACTCGGCAGAGGCGCTGGAACGGGCCATCGACCACTTTGAAGGCACCGTCCTGGCGGTCACCCACGACCGCTGGTTCGCGCGCACGTTCGACCGGTTCCTGGTGTTCGGCTCGGACGGAAAAGTTTACGAGTCCGCGGAACCCGTATGGGATGAGCAGCGGGTTGAGCGCGTCCGATAAGTGCACCAGGAAGATTTGGTGATCAAATGATCAAAAGTGGATAGCATTTGATCATGAAGACGGATGAGCGGCACCGGGCTATTGCCGAAATCCTCCGGCGGCAGTCAGAGGTGAGCGTGGAGGAGCTGATGCAGGCCTGCGGCGCTTCGGGTGCCACCATCCGCCGCGACCTGGAGGTACTCGCCGGCCACGGTGTGCTTCGAAGGGTCCACGGCGGCGCCCGGAGTTTGATCGGGCAGGGGCAGAACCCCGGTTACGGACAGCGTGAGCTGGAGGAGCGGGACGGCAAAAGGCGGATTGCGCAAGCCGTCGCCGGCCTCCTGGCAGAACGCGAACATGTCTGGTTGGACAGTGGAAGCACAGCCACGGAGGTGGCACGGGCCCTGGCGGGCAGGGAACTGACGCTGATGCCCATGTCCCTACAGGCCCTCAATGCGGCAGCTGAAGGGGACGGCGCCCAGGGTTCACGCCCTGCGCTGCTGCTGCCCGGCGGCAACGTGGTGCCCGGCGAACTCTGCTTCCGCGGACCCCTGGCCGAGTCCAACATCAGGTCCCTGCGCTTTGACACCGCCGTGCTCACGCCCTGCGCCGTGGACTTCAAGGACGGTCTGCTGGCCCACGACCTTGAAGATGCAGCCGTCAAAACGGCAGGCCTGGAATCAGCGGCACGGGTGGTGGTGGCCGCCTCGGCGGCAAAGTGGCAGGCCCACGCCAGGGTGTTGGTGGCCGGCCTGGCCCGGGTGGACATCATCGTCACCGACCGAAAATTCACTGCGCAGGACAGTGCCGAACTCGAAAAATACCCAGTGGAAGTAGTGAGCGTATGAGCACCAACACCGGTACGGAACAGCAGGCTGGGCTGAAAGCGGCCGCTGCGGCAACCTTCGTGGTTTTCGGCATCAACGGTCTCGTCTTCGCCAGCTGGGCGGCCAGGATCCCTGCTGTTACCCAAACGCTGCACATCACCTCCGGCCAAATGGGCACCCTGCTGCTGTGCACGGCGGTGGGTTCATTGCTGGCGCTGCCCACCGCCGGCCTGGTGGTGGGCAGGATAGGGACGGCCAACACCGTCCGCTTCGCCGGCTTGCTGGCGGCAGCGGCAGGCGTGGGCATCGCCATGTCCCTCCTGGGCACGTCCATTCCGGGGACGGCGGTGTCACTGTTCTTCTTTGGCATCGGAATCGGTCTCTGGGACGTGGCGCAAAACATCGAAGGGGCCGACGTGGAGCACAAGCTCCGGCGGACCGTGATGCCGCAATTCCACGCGGCCTTCAGTGGTGGGGCTTTCGTGGGGGCCCTCGTGGGGGCGGGGCTGTCGACCCTCGGGGTGGACCTGCCACTGCATCTGCTGGTAATCGCAGCCGTGGTGGTGCTGGTGGCACTGACCGTGCCGCGGTACTTCCTTCCCCACATCTCCACGGCCCCTGTGGATGGGGAACCGAAACCCGAAAAGGGACCATCCGCATGGCGGGATACCAGGACCCTGCTCATTGGCGTGGTGGTCCTGGGCGCCACCCTTACCGAAGGGGCCGGCAACGACTGGATCGCCAAGGCGTCCGTGGACGGACTGGCCACCTCCGAATCCACCGGCGCCCTCATGTTCGCCCTGTTCGTCCTGGCCATGACCGCCATGCGGTTCCTGGGGGGCCGCGTCATCGACAAATACGGACGGGTGGTGGTGCTCCGGGCCAGCATGGCCGCAGCCGCCGCGGGGCTGGGCCTCTTTGTGCTGGCATCCAATATCTGGCTGGCCGGCATTGGTGCAGCCCTTTGGGGCGTAGGTGCCGCCCTGGCCTTCCCCATGGGCATGTCCGCCGCATCCGACGACCCGAAGCACTCCGCAGCCCGCGTCTCGGTCGTATCCACTTTGGGGTATATATCATTCCTGGCCGGACCGCCGCTGCTCGGCTACCTTGGCGACCTCACCGGCATCCACACTGCACTGATAGCGATCATGGCGCCCATCCTGTTGGCACTGCTCCTTGCCGGAGCTGCCAGGCCCCTGCGCGTGAGGCAGGAGCCGGCTGGGCAGGAGACCGCCGAGCGGGACTAGGCGCTGGGGTTTAGGGTGATCACATGCAAAACACAAGGCCCAGGGGCCGGAGTTGGATCAGCCGCCTTGATAGATACCTCCTTGGGCATGTTTCCGGCCTGCCGGGAGGCAACCATGACGTCTTCTTCCGCCGGCTTTCAGCCTCCGCCAACCAAGGCAAGCTGTGGATGGGAACGGCGGCGGTCCTTGCACTCTTTCCGGGGAAGACCCGAAGGGCGGCCCTGCACGGCTTGATCGCCCAAGGCGTGGCGTCCGCCGTCACCAATGTGGTGTTCAAGACACTGCTTCCCCGCACACGCCCGCTGCCCGAGCATCTGCCGGTCTTCCGCTTTGTGCATCCGCAGCCCAAGAGTTCCTCCATGCCGTCCGGGCACTCAGCGTCAGCCGTGGCGTTCGCAGTCGGCGCCGGACTGGTCCGCCCGGCCCTGGGCGCCGCCCTGGCACCGGCAGCGCTGGGTGTGGCCTACTCGAGGGTTCACACCGGTGCACACTGGCCCTCTGATGTCCTCTTCGGCTCGGCACTGGGTGCCGGGGCTGCCCTGGTGACGCGCCACTGGTGGCCTGTCCGTCCGCCCATCCCGCAGACGACGCGCGCGTGGACAAGCGCGCCAGCACTGCCGGACGGCGAGGGACTCAGCATCGTGGTGAACACCCTGGGCGGCTCCTTCAAGGAGGAGACCGCCGCCGCGCTGCAGGAAGTATTTCCTAAGGCGCATATAAACACGGTGCAGCCCGAAGAGGACCTGGTGCAGCGGATCAATGCCACCGCTGACTTTCCCGGTACCCGGGCACTGGGGGTATGGGGCGGTGACGGAACCGTCGGCGCGGCGGCCGCTGCCGCCGTCGACCGCTCCATTCCCCTGCTGGTCCTGCCCGGCGGGACCCTGAACCATTTTGCCCGCGACGCGGGAACGGGGAGCCTGAAGGATGCAGTGGAAGCGGCAAGCAAAGGTGAAGCCGCCCTGGCGGACATCGGATTGGTGACAGCGGAACGGGGCCTGGCGGGAAGCCCGGAGGTCTCCGAAATGGTCATGCTGAACACCTCCAGCGTGGGCCTGTACCCGAACTTCGTGCGGCGGCGCGAACACCTGCAGCCTGCGCTCGGCAAGCCGCTGGCCGGCGTCGTGGCGATGTTACGGACCTTTGCCGCCGGCACGCCCATCACACTGACCGTGGACGGCGTCCGGCACAAACTGTGGATCGCCTACCTGGGGCGGGGCCGGTACTACCCCCGGGACCACGCGCCGTTAATCAGGCCCGTGATGGATGACGGCGTATTGGATGTGCGAATGATTACCGCCGATGAGTCATTCGCCCGGCTGCGGCTGCTCTGGTCGGTGCTGACGGGAACGGTGGCAAGCTCCAGGATTACCCACCTGCGGGAGGCCGCGGGGGTAAGCATCGATGCCGGGGGCGCGCCCATGGCGTTGGCGGTGGACGGAGAAGCCCTGGCCGGAGTCCGGAGAGTCAGCTACAGAGTCCGGCCGAAGGCGCTGAGGTACTACTCCCCGCGCCGCTGACCTGCGGCTGCGGAGGGGAGGATTACCCTGATTCACCCCTGAATCATCCCTGATACGGGCGAAAAGCGGCGCGGGGCTCGGTAGCGTGGGGAGTGCATTCCCACCGAACCGTCCGCAGCCGCGCGCTGCCGTCCAAAGGATTCTTCATGATCGAGGCAAACGGGCTGACCAAGGTCTACGGCGCCAAAACCGCCGTGGCCGGCGTCAGCTTCACCGTCAGGGCAGGGCAAGTCACCGGCTTCCTGGGCCCGAACGGAGCAGGGAAGTCCACCACGATGCGCATGATCATGGGACTGGACCGGCCGACGTCGGGATCCGTCACGGTAAACGGCCTGCCGTACGTCCGGCACAAGGCACCCCTGCGCGAGGTGGGTGCCCTCCTCGACGCCAAAGCCGTCCACACCAGCCGCAGCGCCTACAACCACCTGCTGGCCATGGCCGCCACCCACAGCATCCCCAAGGCCCGGGTGCACGAGGTGATCGAGATGACCGGACTCGACGCGGTGGCGCGTAAGAAGGCCGGCGGGTTCTCGCTGGGCATGGGCCAGCGGCTGGGTATTGCCGCCGCCCTGCTGGGGGACCCGCAGACGCTCATCCTGGATGAGCCAGTCAACGGCCTGGACCCGGAGGGCGTGGTCTGGGTGCGGAACCTGGTTCGCTACCTCGCCGGGCAGGGACGCACCGTGTTCCTCTCCAGCCACCTGATGAGCGAGATGGCTCAGACCGCCGACCACCTGATCGTCATTGGACGCGGCCGGGTCATCGCCGACGCCCCCATCCACGACATCATCACCGGCAAGGGCCAGTCACGCGTCCGCGTCCGCACTGATGAGCCGGACCGGCTTTACCAACTGCTGGCCGCGCGGGGCGCGTCCATTGAAGCCCGGGAACGGGAACTGCTCGAAGTAACGGGCCTCGAGCCCAAAGCCATCGCCGGGGCGGCACTGGAAAACCAGGTCATGGTCTACGAACTCACGCCCCTCGTTGCCAGCCTCGAGGAGGCATACATGGAACTGACAAAGGACGACGTCGAATATCACTCCCTGCCTGCCGCGGAGGTGAGCAAGTAATGAGCTCCATGACCACCGAATCCACGCCCGTGCCCGACCCGGCGTCGTCGCCCTCAGGAGGCATCTCCCGCAGCGCCGGCGGCCGGTCCCTGCCCGGGCCCACCTTTGTGCGGGTTCTCAACTCGGAAGTCATCAAATTCCGCAGCCTTCTCTCCACACTGATCCTGCTCGCTTCCACCGCCGTTGTGATGGTTGGCTTTGGCGCGCTGTCAGCATGGGGGACGGGACAGTTCGCGGATGCGGCTACCCGGGACCCGCAGGCGGCAGCACGGATGGCGGCCCAAGGCGGCGACCTTGCGGTCAGCGTGCCCACGTCGGGCATCGCCTTCGCCCAGCTGATCCTCGGGTCCCTGGGCGTGCTCCTGATGAGTTCGGAATTTACCACCGGAATGGCGCGGTCCACCTTCGCGGCAGTCCCCAGGCGCCTCCCCGCGTTCGCTGCCAAGCTGGTGGTGGTGATGGTGACATCGTTCGTGGTCACCGCTGTCTCCACCTGGGTGGCGGGACTGGTAGCCGTGCCCATCCTGGACAACTACGGCCTCAAGCTGGACCTGGGCAGCTCACAGTCGCTGAAGCTCCTCCTGGTTAACAGCATCTATGTGGCAGCCGTCGCCGCCATCGGCATGGCCCTCGGTACGCTGATCCGTAATTCGGCCGGCGGCATCATGAGCCTGGTGGGCATCTTCTTTGTGGCACCCATTGCATTCCAGCTCATTCCCGGGGACTTCTTCAAGGAGGCCCGCAAGTACCTTCCCGGCAACACCGTTGAGCCGCTGACGGCTGCCCAACACGTTCCGGATACGCTGGAGGCATGGCAGGCCGGGCTGGTTCTGGGCGGGTGGGTAGTCGTCCCTGTCCTGCTTGCAGCGGTCCTGTTGAAACGGCGCGACGTGTAGGCCCAGCCCCAGCTTCCGCGGTGCGCCGCACGCGTGCGCGTGGTTTCGGGCACATTACAAATGTGCCTGGGAGAAAACTTTCCTTGCCCATGAGGGCTTCTGCTTGGAGGCCCGTCCTGTTGGGCGCAACCAGGTCTGTTGGACTGCACAAAGCACGGCGCATAATGGCGGACCTAGGGTGAAACGACGATGTGGTGCACCACACGGTCCCCCGGTGGTCCACCAAGGCACGTCGCTCAACCTCTGCTATTTCCCAACAGGACGGCGCTTCCATGCATGCTGACCAGCAACTCTCAAAGTCCCTGAAACCCAGGCACCTGTCCATGATCGCCATCGCCGGCGTCATTGGTGCAGGACTCTTCGTCGGCTCGGGCGCCGCGATCCAGCAGGCCGGCCCGGGCATCCTCGTCGCGTATGCAGCCGCCGGGCTGGTGGTCATCCTGGTGATGCGCATGCTGGGCGAGATGGCCGCTGCCAACCCCGAAACGGGCTCCTTCTCCACCTATGCCGACAAGGCGCTGGGCCGCTGGGCCGGGTTCAGCATCGGCTGGCTCTATGCCTGGTTCTGGATCATCGTCCTGGGCATCGAGGCCACCGCCGGTGCGGCCATCATGCACCGGTGGGTGCCGGGCATTGACCAGTGGGTCTGGGCCCTTGTCCTCATGGTGCTGCTGACGCTCACCAACCTCGGCTCGGTGAAGTCCTACGGCGAGTTCGAGTTCTGGTTCGCCTCCATCAAGGTCGCGGCGATCGTCCTCTTCCTGCTTTTCGGTGCCGCAGCCATCCTGGGCCTCGTTCCCGGTGTCCCTGCCCCCGGTCTGAGCAACCTGATCAACAACGGCGGGTTCATGCCCAACGGCCCGGGCGCCGTCCTGGCCGGCATCCTCGTTGTGGTCTTCTCCTTCTTCGGCGCCGAAATCGCCACCATCGCAGCCGGCGAATCCGAAAACCCGGTGGACGCCGTGAAGAAGGCCGTGAAATCCACCGTATGGCGCATCCTGGTCTTCTACATCGGCTCCATTGCCGTGGTTGTCACCCTTCTTCCGTGGAACTCCGCCTCCGTGGCCAAGAGCCCGTACGTGGCGGTCATCGAACTGTTCGGCATTCCTGGCGCCGGAACCATCATGGACGTCGTAGTGCTGACCTCGGTCCTCTCCTGCCTGAACTCCGGCCTCTACACCGCCAGCCGCATGCTGTTCTCACTGTCCACCCGGGGTGACGCGCCGCGTTCGTGGACCCGCATCTCCCGCCGTGGAGTTCCCGCTGCTGCCGTACTTGCCTCCACGGTGGTCGGCTTCGTCACGGTGGGCCTGAACTACATTGCCCCGGACACCGTATTCCTCTTCCTGGTCAACACCTCGGGTGCGATTGCCCTGTTCGTATGGCTGGTCATCTCGGCCTCGCAGCTGGTCCTCCGCCGGCGGATGGGTGCTGCCGCCAAGGACCTGCAGCTGAAGATGTGGCTGTTCCCGTACCTCACCTGGGCAGCCATCATCAGCATCGTGGCCCTGCTCATCGGCATGGTGATCGTGGAGTCCACCCGGGAGTCACTGCTGCTGTCGCTGGCGTTGGCCGCCGTCGTGGTGGCAGTGGGCGTGCTCCGTTACCGGCGGAAGGGTGCAGCAGCCGCCGGACAGCCGGCCGCAGCAGCCGAGGCTGCCCCGGCTCCGGCGGAGTAGGCCCGGCGCTAGACTCGGGACCATGCCTTTGCCTTCCTCTGCCGCAGACCACATCCAGGACCTTGGCGCCTATGTCAGCGCGTCGCCGTCGAGCTTCCACGCCGCCCATGAAGGCGGCCGGCGGCTGGAGGAAGCCGGGTTCGTCCGCCTGGATGAGCTGCAGCCGTGGGAGGGTGGCGCAGGATCGTTCTTCGTGATCCGTGACGGCGCGCTGATCGCGTGGGTGGTCCCGGAAGGTGCGGGACCAGCCACGGGGTTCAACATCCTGGGTGCGCACACGGACTCGCCGTCCTTCAAGCTCAAGCCCAAGCCCACCACCGGCGCCCACGGCTGGCTGCAGGCCGGGGTGGAAATCTACGGTGGACCCCTGCTGAACTCCTGGCTGGACCGCGAGCTGCGGCTCGCGGGCCGGCTGGTCATGCTCGACGGCACGGAGCATCTCACCGCCACCGGCCCGCTGCTCCGCTTCCCACAGCTGGCCATCCACCTGGACCGGGCCGTGAACGAGGGCCTCACCCTTGACAAGCAGCGCCACATGAACCCGGTGTGGGGGCTGGGAAATCCGTCCGATTCAGACCTGCTGGGCGTGCTGGCGGCGTCGGTTGCCGGCACGTCCGTCGACCCGGGGCAGATTGGCGGGTACGACGTCGTCATTGCGGACACGCAGGCACCGGCGGTTTTCGGGGGCAAGGGGGAGTTCTTCGCATCGGGGCGGCTGGACAACCTTTCGGCCACGCACGCAGGGCTGGCGGCCCTGATCGCCCATGCCGGATCCGGGGCCACCGGCGGCCCCATTGCGGTGCTCGCCGCCTTCGACCACGAGGAAATCGGGTCCAACTCCCGCTCCGGTGCGTGCGGACCCATCCTTGAGGACGTGCTGGTGCGCATCTCTGACGGCCTGGGCGCCACGGTGAGCCAGCGGCGGCAGGCCCTGGCGGCGTCGTTCTGCCTCTCTGCCGATGCCGGGCACGCCGTCCACCCGAACTACCCCGAGCGGCACGACCCCGCCAACCACCCCGTGCTTAACGGCGGGCCGCTCCTGAAGATCAACGCCAACCAGCGCTACGCCACGGACGCGTTCGGCGCGGCGTTCTGGGCGCGGCTCTGCGGCGAAAGGGGTGTGCCGTACCAGGAATTCGTCTCCAACAACGCGATGCCGTGCGGGTCCACCATCGGGCCGCTTACCGCCACCCGGCTGGGGATCCGGACGGTGGACGTAGGCGTACCGCTGCTGTCCATGCACTCCGCCCGCGAATTGTGCGGTGTGGAGGATCCCCTGCGCCTGGCTGCGGTCACAGAGCTGTTCTTCCGGACCGCGGCGTAGTTCCTTTCCTATGTGGCACCACAAAGCGTGGTGCGGATAGCCACATGCCCGGCCTGACAGCCTAGTTCCTGCGCTGGCTCCCTTCTACGGTAAGAGTGCAGATGCCTGCAGGGCGGCCCCCGCTTTGCCGCAGCTGCGCCTTGGCTGTCAGGGAAAGGCTGGAACTCATGGGGCTGTTCACTGAGGCTCTCTACCTTGGAGTGGGATTCGCTGCCGTCGCGCTGGGCGTGGTGGCTGCCCTCACGCATCCCGGCCGCCGGAACATTCTTGCGTTCCTTCTCGGCGTTTCGGCAGGGCTCGTTGCAGTCCAGATATTCAAGGTCCATCTCTTCACGCTCGTCGCCGTCGCCTGGATCTTCCTGCCCGGCCGGGCGCGGAACAGAGGCTCCTTCAAGCTCCTTGCGGCATTACTGGCCGCCGCATTGCTGCTGGCTTCGACTGCGCTCCCTGGCGACCTGGTTAACAGCCCAACCCTTGGCCTTCAGCTGCTGGGACTCGCGGGGTCGGCAGCGCTCGTGGCACTGACATCGAACCGACGGGATATGGCAGCCATGCTGTGGGGCCTGCTGGCGGTCTCCACCGTCGGCAGTGCCGTGGGCGTGCTCCAGGTGTTCCAGGTCATCCCCATGGATCTCTGGCACCTTCACGTCAGCTCCATCGGCCGCCCCACGGGAATCTACCCTGAACCTGATTGGCTGGGAATGTTCTCGGGTGTGGGGGTGCTGCTGAGCTGGCGGCTCTCCATGTCCCGGCCGGCAAAGGTGGCATTCTTTCTGCCAAATATCATCGTCTTTGTCCTGGCTATGGCGCGGGCCTCGTGGATCGCACTCCTGGTGTGTGTGGCTGCCGCATCAGTCGCGTCGATAGTCCAAAGGTTTCGGGGATCGACCGTTACTGTCCCAACTGGCCCACGGCGGGGGCGGCGCGCCGCCGTCGTTGTCGCCTCGGTCGCCGCCATTGCGGCGCTGGCGGCCGTTCCCCAATTGCACGAGGACGTGACAGCCCGTGCGTCCACGATGCTGGGGACGGTCCAGGAGGACGATATCTCCGGCCAGGCCCGGATCAGGCAGAACGACTCCCTTTTCGAGCTGGCCAGGTCCATTCCCGTCTACGGTCATGGTCTTAGCGCCGCGGGAAGAGTAGGGGTCTGGGGCCAGATCGATACTGTAGGTGAGTCCCAAAACAACGTGGCCAGCAACTGGGTCCTGGGCATGTGGGTGGACGGCGCGTTCTTCGCGGTTCCCTTGATTGTCTTCCTGATAGGTCTTGCGTTGATGCGGGTGCGGAGCATCCCGGGCCAGCTCCTGCTCTTCACGCTCGTGTGCAGCTTGTTTTCCAACGCTGTGTTCTTCCCCGTGACATGGCTTCTTGTCGGGTTGGCGATGATTGCTGCCCCCCGCAACGGGGAGGCGTTACCTAGTCCCCGCCACCGACTGGAAGGCACCCTCGTCGGCAGGGAGTAGGGCCCTCGGCAGTGGCCGATAGGGGCTAGATTCGTGGATTCCGGGGAGCTGCCAGCCGGGCCCAATCGCGTGCTGCCTCATGGTGGAAGGATTCGGCAGCCCTGGCGGCTTCTGCCCCTCCGTCGGTGGCAGCGAATTCAATCGCCTTGAGCCAGGCGTCCACGTCGCCCGCGGAGCCGCTCTGTTCGCTGATCAATAGCCGTGACTCCGGCCCAAAGAGATCCCCCAGGCTCGTCTCGGAGCGCCCCACCACCGGAACGGCGTGCTCAAGGGCCCGGATGGCAATCCCACTCTGGAAGAACCGCTTATAGGGTATGAGGATGACTGTGCTGCCTGCAATCAGCTGGTCCAGCTCGTCTTCGGGGACGAACCGCGCATCCACCATCCATCCCTTGACTGCCGGCCATCCACGGCCAATGATCTCGCAGTCATAGGTGGCTCCAAGGTGTTCGGCCAGCGATTCCAAGAGGTTCAGATCCCGGTCCCGCTTGAATTGTCCCAGGACGCGGATCCTGGGCCGGTGCGCCAGGCCCTGCCCGCCAATATGGGTTGGGGGCCGCTCCGTTGAAGGTGGAAGTACGGGGTGGCGCACGATCGTCAATGCGCCGAGCCCCCTTCCACGCATGGCTTCGGCAGCTTCTTCGCTGTGCACCAGCGTTCCGGGCCGGCCTTTCAGCTTCCGCATGAGGGCGGACACCGCCCGGCCGCTTCCGGTTGACCTGACCAGCGGCTTGGGGTCGTGATAGACCACCCACGAGGAACTCCCGCACATCACCTTGACCAGGAGAAGGTCCCAAAATCCCAAAACGGGCCAGGTAACCAAAATCCGCGATGGAACGCTGCGACGCCGTGCGTGCCAGCCAGCCCGCCCCAGCAGCTCCACGTATTCCAGAAGCCACGCGAGGCGATGCCTGCCGGATAGGGAGGGTTCCTCAATGGACAGGACCTGCGCCGGAATTCCCGCATCCACCAGGTGCTGATGCAACGCGTTGGTGTAGTGCCTCAGGGCGCCTCCCAGGGGGTTTACGATGATGACGCCCTCCGGCTGCATGGCCAGGGCGGTGGCAGCCAGCGTCCGCCCGGCGCGAAGCCCGGACAGCAGGGGACGGAACGAGCCCATGTGCCGGTTTTTGATAAGGTCCCTGGCCGCAGACCGCACCAAAAGATACGGCGCGGACACATGGGCCTGGAATCGTGACCCGTTCTTGGCATGGAAGATTTGGATGTTCCGGGTCAGGTAGAACGGCGGGACTCCGTTTGAATGCTGCCAGGCCAAAGCCTGTGGGCACACCTTCACCTTCAACCCGTGGCGCTGGAGGGTTTGATGATGGTCTGTTTCCTCCATATATAGGAAATAGGTTTCATCAATGGGGAAACGGGTCAGTATGCCGCGCCGGAACATCAGGAAGGCGCCATCGAGCCACGACACGGGTTCTGGGGGATCCGCGGCCGGTTCAGGCCGTGCCGTCAGATGCCCACGGTGGCGGGGCAAACCCAGGACTCTGGTGAAGCGTCCCCCTTGCGACCAAGTGGTCATCCCGTCGTCGCCCGTGACCAGGACCGGCCCAACTACTGCCGTCCCGGGATCCTCGGCGAGGGCGGAACGGAGGAGGGCGAGGCAGTCCGTCTCCGGCTTCGACTCATGGGTGGATACCAGGAGGTATTGCCATTCGTGCGTGTTTTCTTCATGCCAGGAAGCTCCGCGGTTGACTGCCGCACCGTAGCCGGCATTCGCGCAGTAGACGGCGTGTGCGCCCGGAGGCAGGAGCCTCTCCACCTCGGCCCGGCGGTCAGGTTCCTCGCTGTTGTCCACCACGAGGAGCTTCTCCGGGGGCACACCTCCGGAGACCAGTGCGGCGAGGGTGGTTCCCAGCGTCCGGTAGCTGCGGTGGTGGACCACCACGGCAGCCAAGTCCGGAATGATCACTGGGCATGCCCAACAGAGAGCAGGCCTGCCGTCTTCCGGGCAGGACCGATCGCCGCCAGGAGCGCCCGTTCGTACTGCCCGCAAACGTCGTTCCAGTTGTAGTGGGAAGCGGCCCGTTCCTTGTTTGCCTGCCTCGCCTTCGAACGGAGGTCGCCGTCCGACAGCATGCGGCAAAGCGCCCGCCCGATAGCGGGTGGATCCGGCTCCACCAGGAGGTCGGGGGTATCAAGTACTTCGCTGTTGTATACGGTGCGCCGCGCCACCACCGGTGCCCCACACGCCATGGCCTGCACCAGGGCCGGATTAGTGCCTCCGACGCTGTGCCCGTGGAAGTAGACCCCGGCATGCTGCCACAGTGACAGCAGCTTGTTGTCGTCACTGAGGTGACCGAGCCACGTAACATTCGGATGCCGGGCGCTGAGCGCCTTCGCGTCCTCGTCGAGGGAACCTCCGTATCCGCTGGAACCCACAATGACCACTGGATGCTGGCCCGCTATGTCCTCTACTGCCTCAAAGAACTGCGACACCGTGTTTTCGGGGACGAACCGGGCCACCATGAGAACGTACGAGTCGTGTTCGAGACCCGGAACTACTTCCAAAGGAACCGAAACGTCACCTCCGTACGGAATGAACATTGAGTCCCGGCCAAAGTCCTCTTTCCAGCGCCGCTGTATTTCGACGGAATCGCTAACCAGAATGGTCCCGAAACGGGCGGTAAGACGGGCTCCGAGCTTGAAAACGAGTTTTGCGAACCCGTTCCACTTGGCACGTTCCCATTCGATTCCGTCAACGTTCACTACGGTTGGTATGCCACGGAGTTTCAGCAGCGGCAGCCAGAAGCCGTTCGCCACGTTCATGACCAGTGCGACGTCAGGCTTCTCCCGGAGGCAGTGGAGAACCGCGGTGAGTCCGAATGACAGGGTGCTCAGTGATTTGCTTTCCAGACCCGGAGTGATGGTGGTCCTGACACGGCGGTCGCGGGCGGCATCATCATCTTTGGTGGACCCGGGCCGGCAATACACGTTGACAGCCCAGCCTTTGCCGGCCAGAAAGGGTGCGATTTTCCTGACGGCGGTTTCAAATCCGCCGTAGTAGCTTGGATAACCGCGCGTGCCGACGACTGCCACAGTGTTGGACATCTTTCGTTCTCCTATATCCCCCGTTTGCGCCATTGCAGACTTCCCGTTGCGGGCGGCTACGAGGCTTCCCGGCTTTCCCTGCGGGCACCGTCATGAAGTTCAGCGCTGTCCGCATTTTCGGAGGATGTGACGTCCGGGGCAGTCATGTAGGAGCCGTAGTAGGCGTAGGAATCCACACCTTTTGTGGGAACGCAGTTGAAGATCACACCGAGGACAGTGGCATTTACCGTTTGCAGTGTCTTGAGCGACCGTTCGAGTTCATCCCGCGTGGTTTGGCCGGCCCGGGCCACCACAATGACCCCGTCGGCGGCCCGTGACAGGACAGCGGCGTCCGTGACGGGGAGCAGAGGGGGAGCGTCGATGAGCACCGTGGCCCCGACCGCAAGGGTGGTCAGCAATTGCTTCATGGCGTTTGTGCCCAGCAGTTCGCTTGGGTTGGGCGGCGTTGGTCCGGAGCCCAGGATGGAGAGGTTCGACAGGACGGTCGGGGCTTGGATCACATCGACCAGCTGGGCCTGGCCGCTAAGGACATTGGTCACACCGACCCCTGGGACGAGGTTGAAGGCTCCGGCGATACGTGGACGGCGGAGGTCTCCATCGACGACGACGACGGGCTCACCGGTTGCTGCCATCGTTACGGCCAAGTTCCCGGCGACGGTCGACTTGCCTTCGGATGTCATCGGACTCGTCACCAGAATGATGCGCGGACGATTATCCACGTCGAGGAATCTCAGGTTGGTCCTGAGCGCCCGAAGAGCCTCTATGAAGGCACGGTTCTGTACTTCTGTTTGCTGGAGTTCGTGGCGATCCGTGCCAAGGACCTTGAAGGTATCGCTGATGTCCTGGTCGTAGGGGAGCGTCCCGATCACGGGAACTTCGAAGAGGCGCTCAATCTCCCTGGAGCTCCGCAGCCTACGGTCAAGATGATGGCGGAGAAGCGCTGCGGCGTAGGCCAATAGGAGGCCGCCAACCGCACCGAAGAGGAGCGCGAGTTGCATGTTAGGGGAGATTGGTGCAACGGGACGGACCGCCTTATCGAGCGGAACCAGGCCTACCGGGAGAGACGGGGAGGGCGGTTGGCCGGCGGTGACGGAACTCTCCAGCAGTTGGACCTGTTTGGCCAACTCGCTGATCCACGCGTCCGCCACCCGTTGGGCCATCACCGGATCCGGGGAGGTGGCAGTAATGCGAATTTCAGCCGTTTCGACGGGGACTTTGACCGAGATAGTCGGCAGCAGGGCGTCAGCGGTGGTATTCAGCCCCACCGAGGCAATGACTTGATCGGCAATCAGGCGGGATTCGGCAATCGACTCGTAGTTCTTGATTTTGGACTTCGCCAGCGCATCGCCGGTCAGCAGCGTGTTCACATTTTCTGAACCCACCGTGAGGACAAGGGCGCTGGACTCAGCCGCGTAGATGCGGGGCTGGAGGGCGCCCCAGAGTGTGACCAGGGCCGTGACCGCAATCGTCACCACGGCAATGGACCGCCAGTAGAGCCTTGCCACCCGGACGTAGCCGCGTACCCCCATTCCCGTACCGGAGTCATCGCTGTTGACCTCATGCTTGGCTGTCACGATGTCGGTCCCTTCCTTTTGTGGAGTGCCCGCAGGCAGGTGAAGCCGTGGGCTTGGGTGCAAAACTAGCGCGGCGTTGCTTGGCGCCGGGATGAACTGTTGACGCTTTGTGGACTGACGCCTATAAGAGTGCGGAAACTGCGGGCACCCGCGCCGCGTTTCTCCTGGCCGGGGCAGCCCGTCAGGAGAATTTCGTCTTCCATCGGGCCGAGGGCTTGGCGAGGACATGATGCGTGAGGGCCGCCAGGAGGGCGCTTCCCGGTATGGCGTACCAACCTACGTTGATCAGTTGATTGGTCCCGACGGCGAGCATGAGGAGGATTGCCACCGGGTAGTGCCAGATATACAGTTCGTAACTGATCTTTCCGACGTAGACGACAGGCGGCGCCGAGAGGGCCGACTTCAAAGCGAACCGGCTCCGGGTACCCGCAATTATGGAAGCAATGATTGCCATCGTCCCAACCGCAGCCGCCACATAGGCCAAGGAGCTGAAACCCGGCCAGAACCCGGCGGTGACCACTCCCACGGTTATGACCAGCGCCCCCGCATAACCCCATGATGGGCCGAACTGGACGTCCTTGTGTTGCGATAACCAGAGCGCGAAACTGCAGCCGAGAAACAGGCCCCCTGCACGGAAGAAGTAGCTCGCGTCATGTCCCGTCATGGCCTGCCAAACCTGCGCGCCGTCCAGGAGGATGCCCAAGGTCAGGGACACGACCCACTTCTTGGCGACCCGGCGCGAAAAGAGGACCAGCAACGTGAAAGGCCAAACCAAGTAAAAGATTTCCTCAATTCCGAGGCTCCAGGTTTGAAGCCAGGTGAGTCCCGCTTTACCGAAGAATTGGCCTGCCACTGGCGTTAGATAAGTGGCTGCCAAAGCGACCTCAAAGAGATGCTTGCTTCCCCTTATCAGTAAGCCGAAGGGGAGGATGGCCACTATGGCTATCAGTAGCGCAGGGTACAGACGAACGGCCCTGCGCCAATAGAAGAGGCCAAGCCGGATGCTGTGGCGACGGTTCAGCTCCGCCAGGAGGATGGACGTAATGAGGAACCCGGACAAGGCAAAGAAGATATCGACACCCAGAAAGCCCGCAAATGGCAGCGGCTGCAGCCCGTGGTGTACGAGAACAAGCAGAATGGCCACAGCGCGCAGGCCATCAAGGGCAGGAACATACTGCAGTCCCTGCGGAACAGACATCGGCTTCGATAGCTTGGTGGAACTTGTCGCGGGCGCCTCAGCAATAAGGGCAGTCGAAAACCACGAAAAAGCTGTGGGTATTCGCATCCGTAGTCTCCTTTGACACGTTGGATTCTTCTAATACCGGCATTCGGAACGTCAGCGGGAGCGCAAGGGACTGAACTCACGGCCGGTCATCGCCTCGGCAAAGCTGGCTTGGGTTTCGGCCCACGTGTGTTCGCGGTGTGCAGCGGCCCGTGCCGCCCTTGCTGAGCGTTCGGCCGTGTCGGTGGCGGTGACAACGTCACTTAGGGCGCTGGCCAGAACAGTCGGGCTGGGTGCAGCCCAAACTGCTTCCGGGTTGGTCAGTACGGAGCGGGCATATGGATCATCGTTGAGGACCGGAATGTTGCCGGCGGCCAGCATTTCCGCTGCCACCAGGGTGATGTTTGTAAAGCTCAGGGCTAGACCGGCAATGGTCCGGTTATAGAGTTCATTTAGTTCTTGGGGAGAAATCCTCCCGTGCTGTTGCACGGGAACGCCCCATTCCGTCACGCGTGCTCCGTAGACGTGGATTTCCTGCCTCGGGTGCATGCGATGGAACTCCTGCAGTGCAAGGCGGCCCATATCGTAACCTCTCCGTTCGGCCTCGGGCTTGGCAAAGAATACGACGCCGGAGCGGCCGCTCGTGTTGGTTAGCTGATAGGTCCCTATGTCACTGCCAAAGGGCAGAATTTGTGCCTCGATGCCGATCTCCCGTTCCAGCACTTCTGCCACCATCGGCCCCAGAGCCAGTAGGTGGAAGCCGAAGCGGTAGCTGTCCTCGGCGAGTGCGTAAAGTGAACCGCGAGGGTGGAAATATGGCTCATAGTCCTGAATGAAGTAGTAGGGTGAAGGCCCTCTGCGGCGGGGCATGCGGGCCGCGAGCACATGGGCGGTTTCCCATGAACTGGCTACGCAGGCGTCGAAGCCAGCCAACCTTGCGGGGACGGGCTGAATATCGGCCTTTACACCTGGCCAGAACTTCTTGATGACCGACCGGTGCCGGTCCATCGCCCCGTCGTTCCGGTTGTAGACCAGGATCGTGCAGCGGTGGCCCCGCTCCTCCATTCCCTGGATCATCCGGAAGAAAGTCGTATGACCGCCCGCGCCCGGGATGGGCGGCGTAATAAGCCACCCAATATTCAGCGGGCCCTCGCCGGCCGCGGGCTCTTCAAAACCTATACCTATGGAACTGGACACGTCTTCCGAATTCAGCGGGAAGTTAAGAGACTGGATACCCATGCGCGCATCCAGTTCACCGTAAAGCCGCCGTACCACTCGACGCGAGGTATCTCCGAGGCCGCGCGCCCCTGTTCTCGCAATAATTTCGCCCAACCCCACCCGCATCACTTCGACTCCTTCGCAAGTGCGTTCTTCAACGACTTCGCCACGTGCCGCTGCTGTTCCGGCGTGATGTGCGGATAGATAGGGATCGATAAAATCCTCCGGGCGGCCGACTCGGCCACGGGGAGGCTCTGACACGGGAGCCCCAACCTCCTCCAGGCATCCGTTCGGTGGATAGGCATCGGGTAATGCACCGCGGAAGAGACGCCTACTTGCTGTAGTTGGTCTGCAATGAAGTCGCGATTGGCCACGCGGACGACGAAAAGATGCCAGACATCAGAATTTCCTGGAGCTGACCGCGGTAGTTTCAGTTCTTCTATATTGGCCAGGAGATGATGGTAGTTGGTGGCCGCTTGGCGGCGTAGTTCGTTCCAAGCCGCCAGCCGTCGCAACTTGCACGAAAGCACGGCCGCCTGGATGGTGTCGAGACGGGAGTTACGCCCCATAATCTCGTGCTGATATTTGTGTTCACTTCCGTGAGCGCCAAGCAGCCGCACATGTCGGGCGGCCGCGTCGTCGTCCGTGGTGACTGCTCCAGCGTCTCCGGCGGCGCCTAAGTTCTTGCCCGGATAGAAGCTTGTCGCGGCCAGGTGCCCTAACGTCCCAGCGGCCCTGTTGAATCTGGTGGCGCCCTGCGCCTGCGCGGCATCTTCGATGACTACGGCCCCGCATTCTTCGGCGATGGACGCCAAACGCTCCACGGGAGCTACCTGTCCGAAGAGATGCACCGGGATGATGGCGGCCGTCCTGCTCGTTACTGACTTCCGCGCCGACTCGGGATCCAGCAGCAGGTGTTCCTCGTCCACATCAGCCAGCACTGGCCGCGCACCGATTCTGAGGACTGCCTCCACGGTGGCTATAAAAGTGTTGGCTGGGACAATTACTTCCTGCCCAGGTCTTACACCCCCGGCGCTTAGCGCCATCTCCAGTGCATCGGTGCCATTAGCGGAGCCGATGCAGTGACGTGCGCCGAGGAACTCGGCGTACTGCTGCTCGAATAGCCCTACCTCTTTGCCGCCTATGAAAGCAGCCCGCGTCATAATGTCCGCCAGCTGCGGCTCCAGTTCCTCCCGGATCTCCTCCTGCTGTGCAGCGATGTCGACCAACGGCACGCGGAGTTCTTCTGGCTGGTTCAATTCGAGCTCCTATCGATTGTCTGGGAGATGATTCCAGTCGCCGTTGGTGCCGCGCCCTTAGCCTCGGGCCTGTCGTCGTCCGGGCTTGGATCGGTGCTGCTCAACAATCTCAGGCGCGAGTAAGTCCGCTTGGCCGACCGGATCGTCAGTGCGAGGTAGAGCGCAATGCCGGCGAAGCAACCACAGGAAAGCGCGAGGAAGGGAGGCCCAATCCAATTCGAGATGAGCCAGCCAACGGTCCCCGCTCCCGTGGCCGCACCAAGCGGGATAAGGGATGGCGCAAGCATTCGCCTCACTGATGTTTTGATAACCCTTCCGACCAGGAAGAAGTAGACAGGGAGGACTGCCAGCCAGATCACAACAGCGTGGGCCATTCCGGCACCGCTTACCCCCGCAGAGGAAACACCCGCTAAGAGGGCTGGGAAGAGGCACGCCAACCAAAGCATCTGCACCCAAAACAGTCCTGCTGTCCGGCCGCCGCCGACGCAGAGGTCGGCCAGGATTTCCGATACAATCCTGCCCGCTCCAAAGATTCCCAGGCCGACCATGGCGGCTGCAGCGCCCTGCCAGGTGGGGCCGTACAGCACCTGAACAAGCGGACCCGCGAGTCCTGCCAGCAACGCGGAGATCGGCATAGCCAGGAATGCGGCCAAGCCCAAGACATCGGGTGCAGCCTGGTCCAGGAGTCCTGCTTTATGGAGCCGGCCAAAAGTAGGCACCGCCACCGTGCGGATAATGGCGGTAATCAAACTGCTGGGCAAGTTCGCCAGGCTGAACGCTAGAAGATAGACACCCAGCTCCGTGGGTCCGAGTTGCCGACCCACGATGACGTAGTCAAGGTTGAGTGTGGCGAAAACCACGAGGTTTGCCAGGGCCAGTGGTAACCCAAGACGCAGGACGTAGGCGGCCGCTGCCCGGTCAAAACCGGGACGGAAGCGGGTTGGAGTCACTACCCAATACCCGACCGTCGAAAAAATCTGACCGGCCACCCGGGACCAGACGAGCGCGTAGGCTCCCATGCCGTCCTGTGCCATCGGGATCGCCGCTGCAAGGGTGAGTGCCGCTCCAGCTACTTCAATAAACGCCCGCGGCCGCTGAAGGTAGTTTCGCCACACCATGGCCGCCGGCACTCCAGAACATCCCGAAAGAAGGATGGTGATTGCCAGAATTTGGATTACCCCTACTGCTCCAGGATCACCCATAAGGTTGGCCAGGGTTGGAGCGAGGACAATGACGCCGCCCGTGATCACTGCGCTGGTCGCCAAGCCCAGGGTCAGAATGGTTGGTGCAATCTCGCGCGGGTCTCTGTCGCCGCGCGCCAAGGCTGCCGTGGCGCCCAGTTCGGTAACGTTGATTGCAATGGCTTGGACCACTTGGGCCACTGCCAGCGCGCCGAAATGCTCCGGAGCCAGGATTCGGGCCAGCACGAGCATCATAACGAACTGCAGAGCCCTTCCCGATGCGACACCTATGGCTCCCCAGGCGAGGCCTCCTTTGAGCCCTGCCCTGACTGTTTCGACCGGGTCTGCGTCGCCCGGTCCGGAACTCATGAAATCCCCACTTTGCGCCACGCTACCCAGCGCGCACGGTTCAGTTGGTGTCTGTAGCTTTCCATTAGGCTCTGGAAAACGGTGGGTGTTGCTCCGGTCTGGGCACGTCGGATCCTGTAGCGGACACTTCGGCCCCGTAAAGTACCGGCAGCAGCCGGATAGGCTGCCGTCGCGACGTTGACGAACTCGAGGGAGGCGTCAGCAGGTCCGCCACCGTCCAGGTTCCGCTCCGCGAGCAGGAGGGCTTCCCGGCAAATACCCCTTTTGGCGAGTTCAAACAGGCGAGCTCCATTGGGGAGGCAGTGCTCCATCCCCGGTGTTGCCAGCACACGAAAGGCAGCAAGCCTGTGTTCCAGGTCCACCTGCAGTGTGTTGTAAGTGGTGACATGCATGTTGCTGTCATGAACCCTGTAATAAGCCTGGGAGGGCCCGTTTACCCGTCCGATATCCCAGCACGCAGCTGTGCGGATCCAGTACTCAAGGTCCGCTGAATGTGGAAGTTCCTTGTTGTACTCACCCACTTGACGCATGGCAGACGTACGCATCACCACCTCTGGCGAAAAGATGAAGTTCCGCCCACGGAGGCAGGCCCACCGAAGCCATTCCCTGCCTGGCCAGATGATCCAGCTGCTTCTGCGCGCCCCGTCTGCATCCCAGGAAGCCTGGGGCTCTCCGTGAAATTCCGACGGCAAACCATAGACAAGACCCACACGGGGATGGGCCATCATCAGGTCCGTCGCCCTGGACAGGGCCCCTGGGGCGACGATGTCATCCGCTGACACCAGTGACACAAATTCTGTTTCTACCCTTGCCAGACCGTCGTTGTATGTCGCGATGTGGCCCATGTTCTGCTTGTGGGCCACAACAGTGATCCTGGGATCGCCGTCGGCGAGGGCGTTGGCCACCTTCACCGAACCATCCGGTGAGGAGTCGTCGACAATGATGACCTTCGATGCAACCCTCTGCTGCGCCAGTACGCTGTGCACCACTTGCGGGAGGTACTTTCCGTAGTTGTAACAGGGAATGACAACGGTGACAGCTGCAGAATCTTTGGCTTCCCGAGGCCGGGAGGCCCTCATGACATCCCCCCAATCCGGAAGCTTTCCCCGTCGATCTCGTGTGCCGGCACGCCTACCCAGGTCTGCCCGTCGGGGACGTTGCTGAGTACCGCCGCTCCCATCCCCACGGTGGCGTAGGCCCCCACGGAGGTCCGTTCGCGCACGCTGGCGTTCATGCCCAGGTAGGCTGCCCGGCCGATCCGGACTCCGCCGCCCAGCGACACTCCCGCAGCGAACGTCGCAAAGTCCGCCACGTCGTCGTCGTGCGTGAATGTCACTGAGGGCATGGCAACCACGTGGGATCCCAGCGTGACGGAGGCGGTGAGCGTGACGTTCCGGAGCAGGATGCTGCCCCTGCCCACCCGGCACCCCTCCGGATACTGGACCGAAGGGTCTATGGCGGTGGCATAGCGTGCCTCAGTCAGGCCCAGTGCCGCCAACCGCTCCACCACGGATTCGCGGGCCCTGCCGGAACCGATGCACACCAGGACGAACGCGTGGGTGTATTTGGCGGCGTCATCGATGGTCCCCAGCACCGGGGCACCGTCCACGCTGACCCCTGCCATTTCCTTGTCGTCATCAAGCAGTCCGACGACGTCGTACTGGCCGCTGGTGCGCACCATCGCCAGGACTTCGCGCGCCAGGCCACTGGCAGCTATCAGGATCAGCTCACTCATGTGCGCATCCCCGTGGACGCAGCCCGGATAGTGCTGATGATTCTGCCCAGCCCGTCGTCGTCCAGTTCGTGGTACACCGGCAGGATCAAGGTCCTGTCGTTAAGCCGTTCCGTGTGTTGCAGCAGGGTTCCGCCCGAGTCGCGCCACCGGTAGGCGGGTTGGCGGTGCGCGGCCATGATTCCGCGGCGCCCCGAGATCCCGGCTTTCGCCAGCTGTTCCAGCAGCGCGTCCCGGCTGGTTCCGAAGCTGGGCAGTACCTCCACCCAGAACGACTGGAAGTTTGAGGTGCCATAGGGTGGATCCGACACGAGCCGGAGGCCGGGCACCCGGGCGAGGCCGGCCACGTACCGTGCCGCTATGTCCCGCCGCCGCTCAAGCACCTCCGGCAGCCGGCCCAACTGGACGATGCCGACTGCGGCCTGCAGGTCCGTCATTCGGTAGTTGAACCCCACCTCAAGGTAGTCTTCCGGCGGTGCCAGCAGCGATCCGTGCCGGTCCGCGGCGGACACGCTCATGGAGTGCTCCCGCAACGTCCTGGCCCTCGCAGCCCAGTCGGCCCGGTTGGTGGTGAGCATCCCGCCCTCGCCGGTGGTGAGGATCTTGCGCGGATGGAAAGACCACACGGCGACGTCCGCGGCCACACCTACCGGCCGGCCTTTGTACGTTGACCCCACAGCGCATGCAGCGTCTTCGATCACGGTGATCTCGTGGCGGTCACACAGACTACGGATGGGGTCCATGTCCAGCGGTACGCCGCCCTGGTCCACGACGATCACGGCCCGGGTGTCTAACGTGAGGGCGGCGTGGATGGTCTCCGCCGTCACGTTTCCGGTGACCGGGTCCACGTCGCAGAACACTGGCCGGGCGCCTACGTAGGTCACCGCGTTCGCTGTGGCGATGAAGGACAGAGATGGAACCACGACGTCGTCCCCGGGACCGATCCCGGCCACCACCAGTGCCAGGTGAAGCGCGGTGGTGCAGCTGGAGGTGGCCACGGCGTGCCGGATGCCCTGGGACTCGGCAAAGCGGGACTCGAACTCCTTGACCTTGGGTCCCTGCGCCACCCACCCGGAGGCAACCACTTCGGCCAGGGCCCGGGCTTCCTCGTCACCAAGCCATGGCTTCATGACGTTTATCCGTGTAAGGAACGCCTCGGCAGTCATCAGGCACCAATCTTCCGTGCGGCGGCAATTTGGTCCCGCAGCGGCATCCACCAGCTGACGAGTTGCCGGAGTCCTTCTTCGAGTTCCACCTCGGCCTTGAAGCCAAGATCGCGTGCGGCAGCGGACGTATCGGCCAGCCGCCGGACCACGCCATTCACCTGGCGTGTTGGGCCGTGCTCCACCTCAAGGTCCGAGCCCATGACCCTCAGCAGCGCCTGCGCCATTTCCAGCAGGCTGGTCTCCATGCCGCTGGCCACGTTGTAGATCCCCTCCGTGATCCCGCTGGCGGCCGCCAGAACGTTGGCCCGAGCCACGTCAGCGGTATGCACGAAATCCATGGTCTGGAGGCCGTCCCCGAAAATCAGCGGCGGCTGCCCGTCCATGATCCGTTCCATCCACCGCACCAGCACCTCGGTGTAGAGGCCGTGGACATCCATGCGGGGCCCGTAAACGTTGAAGTAGCGGAGCATCACGTAGTCCAGGCCGGTCATGGCGCGGAAGCTGCGGGCCATGCCTTCGTTGAAGGACTTGGCTGCGCCGTAAAAGGTGTCGTTGTTGGCGTGATGATGCCGTTCGGAGGTGGGAAACTCCTCGGCCATCCCATACACGGAGGCGCTGGATGCCGCCACCAGCTTGTCCACCTTGTGCTCCGCAGCGGCCTCAAGGACGTTGAATGTTCCGTCCACCAGCACCTCCAGGGCCAGCCGCGGCTCCTCGGCGCACTGGGTGATGCGGATCGCGGCCTGGTGGAATACCAGGTCCTTGCCTCGTGTGAGGTCGTGTACCAGATCCCGGTCCTGGATGGTGCCCTGCACCAGTTCAACGTGCCCGGCTGCCAGGGCGCCGGAGAGGTTGTCCAGCCGGCCGCGGACCAGGTTGTCCAGGACGTCAATGCGTTGCACACCGGCTTCAAGCAGGCCGTCCACCAAGGTTGATCCGATGGTGCCCGCCCCGCCGGTAACCAGGACGCTGGCTCCTTCCAATGCGCTCACAGTGCCTCCTCCATATCGGAACCGGTTGCGGCCATGGCAGATCCAGCTACCGGTGCAGCCTGGCCATCCATGCCCAGGCTGCGGGTGACCGCTTCGAGGACGGACAGCACCCGGAGCCCGGAGGTACCTCCTGTCCTGGCTTCCTCGCCGTTGCGGATGCAGGACGCCAGTTCCTGCACCACCAGGCTGAGGGCCTCGCGCTCCGGCAGCGCGGGGGACCAGGTGTCACCGAGGCGGTAGGACACGGCCGTCGATGCCTTCTCACCCGCTGATTTCGGCTGCCGGTCCAGGCTCACGCCCCTGTCATAGACGCTGAGCCTTTGCTGCGGGTTGAGGTCGTCCCACACCAGTGTCCGCAGGGAGCCGCCAATCACCATTTGGCGGATCTTGGTGGGGCTTAACCAGTTGACGTGCACATGGGCGGTGGCATCGTTCGGAAGCCGGAAGTTGAGGTGGCCCACGCAGTCGCGTCCGGTTCCCAGCGGATCCGCGCCGAATGCGGAGACTTCGGCGGGGTTGAGGCCACCGGGGAGGACAAAGTCGAGGATGGCGAGATCGTGCGGCGCGAGGTCCCAGAAGACGTCCACATCCGGCTGCACGAGCCCCAGGTTGATCCGGGTCGAATCCACGAACAGGATTTCGCCAAGGGACCCCGATTGCACCAGTTCCTGCATCTTTAGGACAGCCGGGGTGTAACAGTAGGTGTGGTCCGCCATCAGCACCAGCCCGTTCGCCTCGGCTTCGGCCACCATCTCCAGCCCGTGTTCCCTGCTGTCAGCCAGCGGCTTTTCCACCAGGACGTGTTTTCCCGCGCGCAGCGCCGTCATTACCGTCCCGTGGTGGGTGCGGGCCGGCGTCGCAATGGCCACTGCGTCCACATCACAAAGGTCCAGCAGTTCATCCATTGACTCGACACAGGGAATTTCTCCAAGGGTCGCTGCCAGCTTCCGCGCCCGCTCAACATCCAGGTCGCAAATGGCCACCAGGTCCCAGTCAGGACTTGCCTGGAGGTTGCGCGCCAGGTTTGGTCCCCAGTAGCCGGCACCGACGACCGCGATACGGAGTTTGCGGGCAGGGCGCAGTTGCGTGGGCGAGTGAGTTTGATTACCGAATGCCCTCATGTGATTTTTCTTCCCATTCTGTGGATGTGCTAGTAGGCGCCGGACGGCCGGACGACTGCCCGGAATGTCCGCCAGAGAATCAGCAGGTCACCCGCAAGGGACCAGTTTTCGACGTAGTAGAGGTCTAGCCGGACCGCTTCCTCCCAGGGAAGATCCGAGCGGCCGTTGATCTGCCAAAGACCAGTGATGCCCGGCTTGATCAGGAGCCGGCGGTGCGTGTGGCGTTCATAGCCGCTTACTTCACGGTCCAGCGGTGGCCGCGGCCCCACCATGCTCATGTCGCCCAGCACCACGTTCCAGAGCTGGGGAAGTTCGTCCAGGGAGTATTTGCGCATCCAGCGGCCGCAGCGCGTAACCCTGGGATCGTGTTTCATCTTGAAGAGCACGCCGGCGCCCTGGTTCTGCTGGTCCAAGACTGCTCGCTGCGCCTCGGCGCCCACCACCATGGAGCGGAACTTGAACATTCCGAAGACCTGGCCGTCCTTGCCGATCCGGTCCTGCCGGAAAAGGATGGGACCGGGGCTGTCCAGCCGGACGATCAGTGCGAGCACCAGGAGCACCGGGGAGAGGACCAGGAGGGCGGCCAGCGCCATAAAGACATCCATGACCCGCTTCAAGGCATGCTTTGCCCCGCCGTACTGCGGGATATCCACATGCATGAGGGGCAGGCCCTCCACAGGCCTCCAGTGGATACGCGGACCGGCTACGTTGGTGAGGGTTGCCGCCAGGATCAACTCGGTGGAGGACTCCTCAAGCTTCCACCCAAGCTCACGGATGAACTTGTTCCCGCCCGGAAGGGGCCCGGCGATTATCACCGAGTCCGCGTCGAGCAGCCGGACGGTGCGGGCGATGGCGTCCGTCGATGAAAGCACTGGCACGGTGCGGCCATCCACCCGGATGCCGGCTCCGCGACGGGCTCCGGGAAGGCAGGCCCCAAGGATTTCGTACACTGCCCCGGACTTCCGGGACACCTGCTGGACGACGTACCGGACGTCCTCCGGCTCGCCCACCACAACAGCCCGCGAGAGGTGCCGGCCCTTTAACTTCTCGGCGGCCAACCGCCTGCGGAATGCCCAGCGGTTGGTGCTCAGGGCTACCAGGCCCGCCGGCAGTGATACCGTGACGAACGCGGTGGCGCCGTGGACGGAGAAGATCACAGCGGCGAGGGCCATCAGGCCGAAGATGCGGAGCGTGGCCGATGCCACCCGCTTGTACTCGTCGGCACCTATGCCCAGCACCTTTGGATCCCTTGTGTGGTAAACCTCCAAGGCCGCCAACCAGATGATGGTCAGCACTGCTGCTGCGGCTGCTGCTCCCCCGTCCCTCGGGCCCTCGGGCGAAAACCCGGCCTCGGAAAGATGGAAACCGGCATAAACAGCCGCCGCCACCACTACGGCGTCAGCACCCCTGAGGAGGTTGACATGGGTGGAGATCCAGGCTGTCGATGCCTTCCGGGTCCGGGCTTTTGGCCCGGTCGAAGTCCAGCTTGAAGTCCTCTGTGCACTAGCGGGCGCAGCGGGCCAGTCGAAGGCAGTACGCCGGGTGCGGACTACGGGAATCTCTGCCATGGTGCCCCTTTCCGGCGTAGCTGCCTGTCCGTGGCCGTGAAGCAAAACTAGCCCCGGAAAGGTGGGATCGAAGGGGATCGGCAAGGCCTTTGTGGGTACCGCGGAGGAAGGATGTGGATACTGCGGGTACCTGCAAATTGCAGGGCTCTTGGTCTATAAAACCGGCAGGACGTAAGGCTCGGCGGCCGTGGTTCCCTTGGCGGCGGCCAGTGCGGTCAGTTGGGCCCTGGACTCAACGCCGAGCTTGCGGTAGATGGCGGTGAGACGCACTTCGACTGTACGCACGGAGACGTACAGCGTGGCCGCAATTTCCTTGTTACGCATGCCCCGGGCCACCATCTTGGCCAGTGACCGCTCATGGTCGGCGAGCAACAGCATCGCCGGATTGCCCTGGGGACGGACCGGCTCCATGCGTTCGTCCAGCAGGAGGGCATCCACATGTTGGGTCCACGCGTCCGCACCGGCCTCGTCGAAGATCACTTTGGCCCGGAGCAGCGCATCCCGCGCGTCGCGCCGCCTGCCAAAGGCATGCAACCGCTCGGCGTAACACATCAGGGTCCTCGCCCGTTCAAGGGTGTGCCCATTCCTGCCTTCGAGTGCCTGGCTGAAAAGTTGCAGTGACTGCTCGCCATCCGCAAGCATGGCGCGACTCCTGGCAACGGCCATCATCAACCACGGTGACCGCAGCCCCACGGCGCGGCTTTCAAGGCGGAGGAGCGCCTGAGTTGCCTCGTGGTGCCGGACCAGGCGGATCAGTACCTCCACCAGGTCCGCCTCACAGCGCAGAAGGGTGGGGTTGCCAAACCGCGAGCCAAGCTCGGCCGCACGGGACAACTGGGCAACGGACTCCGCAAGGTCACCGCGCAGCAGCGCGAAGTGCCCCTGGCAGGCGGCAAGCTGTGCCGTAATGGCAGGGTGGCTGTCCGCCCCCGCATAACGGAGCGCCTCGGAGGCGTGAGCGCGGGCCTGCGCGTCGTCGCCGAGGGAATGCGCACGCCATACCCGGAAGAGATGCCGCATCCCGCGGTGGTACTTGAGCTCAGGTTCGGCAAGCTCGAGTTCGTCGATCAGCCTGACCGCTGTGCGAACATTTCCGGCGCGGATTTCATTGTCCACTGCCATGAAGGCTGCGGTTTCCTGCCAGTTGATGTGGCCCGGTTCGGCCGCATTGTGGAGCAGTGTAAATGCTTCCTGGGCGGTTTCGTAGTGCTCTGCGTAAGTGAGGGCGCGGCCGTGCATCATGAGGCCGGCTATCCGGGCGGTCCCGGTTAGCTCATGCTTGCGGGCAAGGTTGGCCGTGTCACCGCCGATGGATTCGATCAGCAGTTTGGCGCGCTCGGCAATAGCCAGGCACTGTGCGGATGCGGACCCGCGGAATGCGCTGCCGTGGCGCAGGAGCTCAGAGGCCTCCTGCAGTTCCCACCGCTCGGCGTAGTAGAGGGCGCCGATGGCCAGCAGACTGGCGGAATATGCTGGATCGTGCTGGCCGAACTCCTTCGCAAGCCGAAGCACCATGCTTGAACGCACGGCAGCTCCTTGGGCGAACTGGATTTCGAACGACAGCCCGGTCAGCCGCAGGATCAGTGCCGGGTTTCGAGTCACCCGCTGCGCCCATTCGAGGTAGCGGCGTGCATACACGAACTCACCCCGGTTGAACAGCAATTCCGCCACGCTTGTGAGCCGCGCGGCCGTTTCCGCTTCCCACGGGTTGATAGTGAGGGCCCTCTCGATGTATTCCACCGCAAAAGGAACTTCACCACCCCGGATCAGGTCCACGGCGTGGCGGAGCAGTTGGAACGGGGTTTGCCGTTCCAGCGCTGTAAAGCTCAGATGCCACCTGCGGGCGTAGGGGTCCGTGTCACATGATGCTTCCGCCAGTGCACGATGGTTGCCGGTACGGATTGCCGGGGTCATCGCCGTGTACACGTATCCCCTCAGCAACTGGTCCCCGATCCTCAGATTCGGCCCGGATCGTTTCACTAGACCGGTAGCCAGCAACTCATCCACGCTCGTCCAAACATCGCGTTCGATTTTCTCGACGGTGGAAATATTGCTGCGGAAGGATAGTGCGAGCAGGTCAAGGACGTTCCGCGCGCCGGGGGTCAGCGCGCCAACCACTGATGCATACTGTGCGTCGAAGCTGCCCCGGGACGGCAGCGGGACGGGCAGCGCGTACTTGCCCTCGGCGTACCTTTCCAGCAGTTGGTTGTAGAGCTCGACGGCGGCAAGCGGGTTGCCATCGGTGGCCGCGGCAACCGCGTGGGCGGCCGCCGTCGTGGTCCTTTTGGCGGGGATGCTCTCCAGCATCCGAACGGTGTCGCTGTAGCTGAGAGCGCCCAGCCTCAGGGTCGACAGGCCGCTGAAGGGACCTTCGGGGAAGTCCTCCAGGATGCTGATAAACAGGACGATGTCCGTACCGCTCAGGCGCCTGGCGATGAATCCGATGACTGCCTGGCTGCTGGGATCCAGCTGGTCGGCGTCGTCGATCACGATGATGGTGCGTGCCGACGAGCGCTGGTGCAGGCCATTCAGCAGCATGCTGGAGACAGTGGGCACGCTCATGGTCCCGCCAGTGTCCCGCAGGAGCTCATCGGCGATCCGGTTCAGGACCGGATCATCCATGCCGTTCAGGAGCGCGGTTAATCCGGACAACGGCCATTCCGATTCTGCAGCCGTGGCGGCCAGGAATACGGTTCGATAATTAGAGAGGGAGGAAATTTCCGACAAGAGGGCGGATTTGCCGGTACCCCTGCGGCCGATCACTGCCAGGGAGGCGTCCTTTGGTCCGCGGACTGCGGAGAGTATACGGTCCAGTTCTTTGCTTCGACCCACGAGCGGCACGTTGTCCCCATTCATCGAAGAAGGAGACCGCATTCTTGCTTGCACTACCGGGCACGTTCCGGCTTCCCGCTCCCCAGCGCGGAATTATGCCGTACATGCGAATATAGCGCCGCAACAAGCTGCGGGACCACAGGGTTACCGCTGGATTGCATCAAGATTGGACCCTGCACTTGCTTAAGGCTCCATCCGCACGGCCCGCGCAGGGATCCCTCGCCACCGGGGCACGTTGCCCGTTATGCTCGGGAAAACCCGGGCCCTGCATTGGTTCGAGGACGGAATGGCTCATGAAAAGTGGTGGCTGGCGCATCTGCACGGCAGTCCTGTGGGCCGTGCTGTGCACAGGCCTGGCCGCCTGCCAGGAGCAACCGGCTCCGAATGCCGGCACTGTGCACTTCACGGCATCCGGTGACGTGGGCATGGGCGGTGGTGCGCGGTCGGTGCTGGATGTGGTGGCCCGTCTCAAGCCGGATTTCAACGTCGCCCTGGGTGACTTCTCCTACAAGGCAGGGGCTGAGCAGGATTTTTGTCGAATGGTGGCCAGGAAGCTTGGCGCGGATTTTCCTTACGAACTGATCACGGGCAACCACGAAAGTGACGGCCACGACGGGCAGATCGAGAACTTTGCAGAGTGTCTGCCAAACAAATTGCCGGGACTCCAGGGCACCTATGGGGTGCAGTGGTACGTGGATGTTCCGCAGCAACAGCCCCTGGCGCGGATTGTCCTGATCTCGCCCGGCCTCAAGTTCCGGGACGGCAACGAGCTGGACTACTCAAGTGGCAGCGACCGCTGGAAGTGGACCGAAACCGCCATTGACGGTGCCCGGGATGCCAACATCCCCTGGACATTGGTGGCCATGCACGCTCCCTGCTTCAGCCTCGGTAAGTATGACTGCGTTGCGGGCCAGGACATCACCGACCTCCTGGTCAGCAAGAAGGTTGACCTGGTCCTCACCGCGCACGAGCATATCTACCAGCGAAGCCACCAGTTGGCGGTGGGCAGCGGTTGTGCGCGGATCGATCCGGGCAGCACCAGGGAATCCTGCATTGCCGGCGCCCTTGACCCGATGGCCCAAGGGGAAGGGACCGTCTTTGCCGGTGTCGGCACGGGTGGTCTGGGAGGGCACAAGGTAAACGCCGATGATCCGGAAGCCGGCTACTTTGCTGCCTGGTCCGGAGCCAACAAAGACCCCGCACTGGGCACACTGGACGTAACGATTACCCATGACCGGCTGGATGCACGCTTTGTACCCGCCGCAGGATATTCCTTCACAGACCGGTTCTCCATAGTCAGCAAGTGACGCGGTTTAACGGTGAAGCGGCTCCGGTCCGCCGTGACTGGCGGGCCGGAGCCGTTCCCTGTTCAGTTATCTATTCAGTTGTGGGTTCCACTAGGCCGCCGGCTTGAGCGCGGTCCGCCAGGCAGCCACAGCCCGTGCGGCACTCAACGTCCAGGTGGCTGTTCCGCTGGCACCCGCCGTCGGCTGCGGTTTGTCTGCCTGCTCGGCAATTTGTCCTGCCGCTGCCTCCCAGCGTTCGGTCCAGCCCGACGGGGCAGTGACCACAGGTGCGCTGCAGTCGCAGGCCACCCCGCCAATCAGCATGGCACCGTTACTGGCCGTGGTGATGCTGCCCACCGTAATACTGGTGGCTGAGTAGCTGGTGTCAGCGGCGGTGACCACCGGGCTGTCCAGCGGCGTGGTGTTGTTGACGCCGCGGTAGGCCGTGATGCCGCCGCCCCACTTGGCTGCGGAGCTGAGGGTCCAGCTGTATGTTGCCGGGTCCGAGGCGCCCACCACCTTGTAGTACGCGAATGCCCGTGCTCCGGAGGTGGACGTGCTGTTGATGGACTTGGCGTTCACCATTGCCGTCCAGCCTGCCGGTGCGGTGAGATTCGGGTTGAGGTCCGTGGTGATGGAGGCTACCAGGACATCACCTGCGGCGGTGCCGGCCGGAACCGGAATCGACGCTGTGGTCACGGCGGTCCCGGAGTTGGCGGTGCTGGAATTCACCACCGTGATCCCGCCAGTTGCCGGCGGTGGTGTCGTGCCCACGGTGATGGTGGCCGTTGCGGAGGACGACCCCGCGGCATTGGTCGCCGTGAGTTTGGCTGTGTACGTCCCCGCGGTCGCATACGAGTGGCTTGGATTCTGCGCAGTGGACGTTCCGCCGTCACCGAAAGTCCATGCCCAGGAGGTGGGCGAATTGGTGGACGTATCAGTGAAGGCGACGTTCAGCGGCGCGGCACCCGACGTGGGGTTGGCGGTGAACGATGCCACCGGCGCCTGGCCTGCGGGTGGCGGGGTGCCACCGAGCGACCGGTCCGAGAACCAGTAGCGCTTTGCCACATTGTCGCTGGCCATGACCACCAGGCCGGTGGTGTTGTTCACGCTCTGCTTGCTGGTGGTCACGTCATTGATGTTCGACGACGATGCTGCCTGCATGATGGGCGTGCCCCGGCCCGACCCAAAGACAGGATTGTCCATGGACGCGGTCTTCTCATAGATGCTGCCCGCGACGCCGGAGTAGGCGCAGCCGGACACAGACGTTGGCGGAGCCGTGTGGAATGCCCGCACCAGGTTGTTCTGGGTGTCAAGGATAATTTGGGGCCGGGATACACAGTCGCCCGTCTTGGCGATTGTGGACTGCGTGAAAGCTCCGGTGCCTGGCTTGAAGACCAGGAGGATCAGCTGCGGCAGGGTCTTGTCGCTGGAGATGTCATTCAGGCTGGTCTTAACGGCTGCGAAGACCCGGCCGCTGGTGTCGGCCTGCAGAGTTTTGAGGTTCAGGTGGTCATCGGACTGGCCGTTGCCGCGCAGTGCCGGCTGGAGCTTCCAGGACGAGTTGGCAGCGTCTGAGTCCTTGTGGGTGGCCCACCATACGGTGTCCGCTTTGTGGTCGCTCCACATCACCCCAACCTGCCCGTTGCCAAAGGCGACCACCGCCGAGATGTCATCCGGAGCGGGGTTCGGGTTGCTGACGGGGAGGACGAAGGGCGTTCCCCAGGAGGCGCCGCTGTTGCTGGCAGCGTTCATGTACACCGTGTTGGTGTATCCCGACGTTGAGTTCCCGCCAACTTGGGTCCAGGTGGCCCAGACCCGGCCGGTGGTGTCCTTGTCGATCGTCATGGATTCGCTGGAATTGTTGGTGATGGTGGTGGGGAAACCGGCGTCCAGTGTGTACTTGCCGGCTGCGTAGCTGTACCGGTAGAGCTTGGCCGGGGAGTTGGAGAGCGACGGCTTGGGTGTTCCATCGCCGGTGATGGTCACCACGTGGGAGGCGATGTAGAGGTGGGACCCGTCCCACATCGTGTCCGCCAGCGTGCTGCCCCTGGTGTCATTGACCACCCCGGTGTCCACCCAGGTGTTGGAGGCCCGGTCCAGCCGGTAGATGCTCCATCCTGTGCCGGACTTCCACATGTCGGCCCACCAGGACCCGTCGTTCCACCACAGCTTGCTTTGCGGCTTGTCCGACGTTGGCGGATTGGACACCCCTGAATAGGCAATGCTCTGCGTGCCATAAACGGGGTCAGCTACGGCCGTACCTGGCACGCCGAGGATGGAGGCTGCAAGAACCAAGGCAACGGCAAGGGCCTGCCCCGTCCGGCTGAAAAAGTGTCTGCGTCTGAGCTTCATAAGGGAACTCCTGGGGCATAGGAAGAATTCGGGGAACGTCTGCCCGTTTGGCCCAGTCACAAAGAGCTCTCAGCCCCCAAGTACCCAGAAGCGTATGCCTGCACTCCTCCGGGGGCAATGCAGGTGACGTACCTAATTAGGGGTTATTTTCACTCCCCTACCTAACGTTCTTTAGACCGCCGTTATCCCCTATACCTAATCTTTTCCGGCACCCCAGAGCCCTTTACTTGCCTAACAGGGGGTAACCCTAGGTAAAAAGCGAGTACCTACTACTCGTGATACCCGCATTAGGTAGGGGATAGTCTTCCGGAACGGCCAGAGGATTGGCGATGGGTTGCTGGGGGGTCAGCGACCAGACCATGACCGGATTAAGCGTTAGTGCCACGGCCACACCGGCCGGCGGCATTGTCTAAAATCCGAACTGTCATGAAGTGGTGAGGCAATTGTCGATTTCGCCCCAACTTCCAGCTCTGTTTTCCGAGCCGGGACATTTATTTCCACAAGCTTCAATCAGCGTGGTCATTCCCACCCTGAACGAGGAAAAGAACCTCCCATGGGTTCTCCGCCGGATGCCCTCCTATGTCGATGAGGTGATCATCGTGGACGGCCGCTCGCAGGACAACACTGTTGAAGTTGCCAAGGCCCTGCGCCCGGACGTGGTGGTGGTCAATGAAACGCGTAAAGGGAAGGGTGTTGCCCTCCGCGCCGGCTTTACTGCCGCTACGGGGGACATCATCGTGATGCTGGACGCGGACGGGAGCATGGACCCCCAGGAGATCGGCTGGTTCGTTGCGCCCCTCCAGCACGACTTCGATTTCGTGAAGGGATCCCGGCATGTAACCGGTGGCGGGTCGGAAGACCTGACCCGGCTGCGGAAAGCCGGCAACAGGGCATTGACCGGACTTGCGAATGCTGTACTGCACAGCAACTATTCGGATCTCTGCTACGGATACATCGCCTTCCGCCGGGAATGCCTGGAGGTGCTGGAGCTGCAGTCCGACGGCTTCGAAATCGAAACCGAACTCATTGTCCGGGCTGCCAAGGCCGGGCTGAGGATTGCCGAAGTTCCCAGCCTTGAGCTTGACCGGATTTCGGGGGCATCCAACCTGCAGACGTTCCGCGACGGCTGGAGGGTGCTGACCACGCTGGCCCGGGAGTGCACGGTCTGGGAGGCGCCAACCGCAGGCGCCCGCCCGGAGGCCCTCCGCCGCGTGAAGTACACCTACTCCAACGTCCGCTTCCCGCGTCTCCCCGTGGATCCGCACAGCGTCCTCGCCCCGGCGGTGAGCCAGCATGCTTGATCGAATCAAATCCCTGTCCGTGACAGTGGTGATCTGCGCCTACACCTCCGAGCGGTGGGGCTTGCTGTTGGACGTCATCGAATCAGTCCGCAACCAGACCCTCGTCCCGGACCAGGTACTGGTTGTCATTGACCACAACGAGGCCCTGTACGAACGGCTCATTGAGATCGTCGACGACGTTACGGTAGTGGAGAGCACCGGACTGCCCGGCCTGTCGGGCGCCCGCAACACGGGAGTGGGGCTTGCCGAGTCAGACATCGTCGCCTTCCTTGATGACGACGCCGAGGCAGCGCCGGATTGGCTCGAACGCCTGGTTGCGCTGTACGACGATCCCGACGTCCTGGCTGTAGGCGGGAAGGTTGTCCCGATGTGGGAATCCGGCCGGCCGGGCTACTTCGCCGAGGAACTGGACTGGATCGTTGGATGCAGCCATCGGGGCATGCCGCGGGTGGCGTCCGAAGTCCGCAACGTCATAGGCGCCAATATGTCCTTCCGGCTTGAGGTGCTGCGCCAGGTGGGCGGCTTCAACCTGTCGCTGGGACGCAAAGGCACGTTGCCGCTCGGGTGCGAGGAGACGGAGATCTGCATCCGTTCGCGGATGGGGTCGCCGGGATCGCGCATTGTCTATGAACCAGCGGCGCTGGTCCGCCATCACGTTCCCGCATCCCGCGGAACGTGGCGGTACATGTTGTCCAGGTCCTGGTCGGAGGGCCTGTCCAAGGCCCAGGTCAGCCAGCTGGTTGGCCACAAGCGGGCTCTGGGACCGGAACGCCGGTATGTCCGCAGCATTCTGCCGCGCGCAGTATTCACAGGGCTGAAGTCATGGGGGCGGGACGGCAGCCCCGATGGACTGGGCCGTGCCGGCGCCGTCATCGCGGTTTTGGCCTGCACCGCCGCCGGATACTTCCAGGGACGCCGGCTTCAGCATTGGACGGGGCCTGAGGAAGAGGACGTTGTCCTGGTCCCGGCCGGCGGGCAGTGGAGGGAAGTGCAATGAGCGAAGGTGCCAGCCAAGTGCTTGAGGATCTTCAGGGCGAGGCACTGATCCTGGTGCCCGCCATGGAGTCCCTGTTGCCGCCGGCGTGGCCGGGGGCGCGCTGGATCGGGTCGATAGACCTGGAGGACCTCGCGGACTGTTCGCGCTTTGAACTGGAGAACCATGCTGGATACGAACGGGCACGGCTGCTGGTGCGTGCGTCGGGGGCTGTGCGGGGATTTGTCGATGTGCCGTCGCCGGCGGGAATCGTGGATCGGGCTGTCTTCGAAAACGCCCTGGCGGCCCTGCCGCCAGTCCCATCTTTCCCGCCGGCGGTGACCGCCCCGCACATCACGGTGGTGGTGTGCACCCGGGACCGCACCCTGCAGTTGCGCGGTGCCCTCCTGACCATCCTTGCCCTGGACTACCCACGCTTTGACGTGGTGGTGGTGGACAACGCGCCGGCAACGCACGACACGGAAGAGTTGGTTCGCCGGGAGTTCAGGGACCAGCGGGTACGGCTGGTGACGGAACCCGTTCCTGGCCTCTCCCATGCAAGGAACACCGGACTTCGGCACGCCAGGGGAGACCTCGTGGCCTTCACGGATGACGACGTTGTGGTGGACAGGTCCTGGCTGAGGGAAATCGCCGCTGCGTTCGAAGCCGTTCCTGCCGCTGCCTGCGTGACGGGGCTGGTTCCCGCGGGAGAGCTCCGCACCCCCGCCCAGGGCTATTTTGACGCGAAGGTCAGCTGGTCAAGGTCCCTGGTCCCGCAGGTTTACTCGCTGGCGGACCCACCCGCGGCGCTGCCCAAGTTTCCATTTAGCCCGGGAGCTTTCGGCACGGGGGCAAATTTCGCCCTCAGGCGCCAGCCTGCGCTTCGCCTTGGCGGATTCGATCCCGCCCTGGGGGTTGGTACTCCCACGGGGGGCGGGGAGGACATCGACATGTTCACGCGGGTCATCCTCGAGGGGCACGCGTTGGTGGTCCAGCCGGCGGCCATTGTCTGGCACCGCCACCGGGACGGGCTCGAAGACCTGCGGGTACAGGCGCGGGGCTACGGCAACGGGCTTGGGGCGTGGATGACCAAGGTGATGATGGATCCCCGCACCGCCAGGCTGGCCCTTGCCAGGAGTTGGGGCGTTGGGCTCGAGTTCCTGAACCGGCGCCAACAGGCCGGCCAGCCTGCGCTCCAGGGCCCGCCAATCCATGGCTCCCTTGAGGCCCAGGCCGACAGGCTCGTGTGGCTGCAGCTGCTGGCTGTAGCCTTCGGCCCCTACAAATATCTGCAGTCACGCAGGGCTGCTGCGGGCAGCTAAGACCACAGTCCACATTTGGGCCGACGGCGGAGGCTCGCTCCGCCGGCGGCAAGCAATCCAGGAGTTGAAACAGTATGGCGCTTCTCATCAGGGGTGACGTGTCCGGCCCGATGAACTCCCGCACCTCACGCCGGCGCAGGCCAGGGTATTCCGATTACGTCCTGGCACTGCTCGGTGCCGTGACGGCGGTCCTGATCCTGTTCGACGTCGGCGGTGAGTCCATTGCAGGCGCCAAACTCCTGGTGTGCCTCGCCATTCCGGGTTGGGCACTGGTCCGCTGGGTCCGCCACGTGGACCCGGTGGCCCGCCTGATCTTCACGGTCGTCGCCGGCGCAACTGCTTTCGCCCTGGCCGCCGCCGTCATGGGTTGGCTTCAGCTTTGGAATCCCCGGCCCGCCGCCGTCGGCATCATGCTGGCATCCGCGGCCGCGCTACTGGTCCCGACCCCAGCCGGGGCGCTGCCTGCCCCGAGGCTGCCACGTCCGCAGCTCAGCACCTCCGCACCATGGCTGGTTCTCCTGGTTGCCATGGTCATGTGGGGAGCCACATTGGGGTCCACAAACCCGCACCTGGGCGACCTCGGGCTGCTCACGGCGTTTCCGGTCACCTGGTACGTTGCGCTGGGACTGGTTGTTGCGCTCTGCATCTGGAGCATCGTCCGGCGCGGCGAGCACGCCGGATGGCTCACGGGGGCCTCGGTCACCGGACTGGTGGTCATCCTTTACTCGTCCGCCGGCCTGCTGGCCAGCGTCCCGCGGCTGCCCTGGACCTACAAGCACATTGCCGTCACGGACCTGATCCAGACCACCGGCCAGTTCGACCCGGACATCGATATCTACAACCGGTGGCCCGGCTTCTTCCTGTTCAGCGCGTTCCTGGGTGAATCCAGCGGCTACAAGGACGCCATGGCCTATGCGGGATGGGCCGAGCCGGTATTTGCGTTGATGAACGTGGCGCTGGTGCTTGCCATTGCCAGGACCCTGACGAAGAATCCACGGATCTACTGGACCAGTGCGGTGGTTTTCGCCCTCTCGAACTGGCTGAACCAAAACTACTACTCCCCGCAGGCCTTTGCCTACACCCTCCACCTGACCATGTGCCTGGTGATCCTCACGTTCCTCCGCGGCACGCCCGCTCCCTGGGTACTCAAGCTTGAGGGCAGGCTTTCCAGCCGCCTTTCAAAGTCGGCACCCGAGCCGGAGGAGGTCAAGATCTACGGCGGCCGCCAGCAGGCGCTGGCGATCGCGGCGGTCCTGGTCCTGCAGGCAATGATTGTGATGAGCCACCAGCTGACCCCGTACCTGGCCATTCTGGGACTTTTCCCCCTCTTCCTGGCGCGCTACTTCAAGCCAGCCTGGGTGGCGCCGGCGCTGCTGTTGATGGCCTTGCTCTACCTCCTTCCCAACGCGGAATTCGTGAAGGACAAGTACGGCCTGCTCAACGGCTTCGATTTCCTCGCCAACGCCGGCTACAAAGCCACCAGCGGCGCACCGGGCCCATCCCTCCTCTCCGGACGGTGGCTTGCCCGCGAGGCACTGGCCCTGTCCCTGTTCACCGCCCTGCTCGCGGGGTTGGGGTTCATCCGCAACTTCCTCCGGGGCAATGTCCGCACCACCCTGATCGTAGGGACGCTTGCGGCTACCCCCATCATTGGACTGTTCGGAACGTCCTACGGCGGCGAGGGCAGGCTCCGCGTCTTCATGTTTGCCCTTCCGTGGCTTGCGATCGGTGCAGCATGGCTTTTCTGGTCCGGCAAGCTCCCCGGCAGGAAAGCAGTGGTGGGGGCAACAGCGGCGATTTCGGCCATGGCTGTGCTGTTCACGGCCGTGTACTTCCAGAACGAAGCCAACGTGCGGGTACCGGCTGCAGACGTATCCGCCAGCCGCTGGCTCGACTCGAACGTCCGCCGGGGTGACGCGGTGGTTGAGACCAACTACCACCTGCCGCTGCTGGTCGGCCCGCACTACTCCTTCTACCTCCGCAACGGGCAGCTCGTCTCGGTTGCATCGAAGCTGCACAACACCGCCCAACCGTTCACGGGGGACGACATGCTGGCCTACGTTGACAAGACCAGGGCAGCAGCCAAGCTGCGGCCCTCGGACCGGGTCTTCGTGGTGGTGTCGGACCTGCAGCAGCGCACGTCGACCGGCGTTCCACGGCAATTCCCGAAGGACATCCTGGTCCCGTTGGAGCACGACTTGAACGTGGCAAGGGGCACCGAACTCGTGTTTGAGAACAAGTCGGTGAGAATCTACGAGGTTTCACGTGCTGACTGGGGAAAATAGCGGACGGGTGTACCAGTTGTCGCTCGTCACCGTAACGTCGCTGTCCATCGTCGGGGCGGCCCTCCTGGCCCTCCACGGCGATTCATCGAAGGTTACCGGCGCCCCGAAAGGGGACCTGCCGTCCTGGCGGCAGACCATGATCCAGGACTTCGACGTCCCCGCCCCCCTAGGGACTGTGGGCCAGGTATACGGGCCGGACATGCGTGGATATTCCGGGTTTTCCGACTCATCCGGCTTTGGCACGTACACACCGGACGATGTCCTTTCGGTCCATGACGGCTACCTCGATTTCCACCTCCACTACTCGAACAGCAGGCCCCGGGTGGCCAGCGTCATTCCCTTCGGCTACACGGGCCAGACGTACGGAAGATACTCGGTGAGGTTCCGGTACGACTCCATCCCCGGTTACAAGATCGCGTTCCTCCTCTGGCCTGCCAGCGATGACTGGAATGAAGGGGAGATCGACTGGCCGGAAGGGGCCCTGGACGGATCGCTCTACGGGAACTCGGCCATCAAAGGGACCCGCACGTCGAGCGGCATGGAGTTTGATCCTGCTGACAGGAAGTACTCGGCTTCCGGCCCGGGCCAGTGGCATGTTGCCACCATCGAATGGAGCCCCGGGATGGTCCGGTGGTTCCTTGATGACGGTCTGGTGGACCAGACAACCAAACCCAAAGGCGTGCCCAACACGCCTATGCGCTGGACGCTCCAGGCGGAAACCGCCGATGACGCCACAGGAACCTTTCCCGCCGCTGACGCCGCCGGGCACCTGCAGGTTGATTGGGTGGCGCAATATGCCTACACGCCGTGAACGAACCAAGTGCCGCAACCGCGCTTTAGAAAGATTTGGGGGATTGCACCATGGATATCGCCAGTGACCTTCCTGTTCCCGAAGAGCTGGGGCACCTCGGCGCCCTGCCGGAGCCGGTGATCCCCGGGAAGCAGCAGCTCCACCCCCGGGTGGCCTCAGTATTCGGCATCCTTGACGGGGCCGGGTCGCCCTGGCTCCTGCTCCGCGGAGAGGACGATCTTGCCCTGCCCGCCGGGGACGTGGACATCCTTGTGGACAAGGACATCCTTCCCCGCCTCGATGGATTGATGGCAGCAGCGGGATTCTGCCGGGTTCTGGCATGGGGCCACGGCAGCCACAGGTTCTACTTCTGCTACTCAGCGGAGGAGGGAGCCTGGATCAAGCTGGACGTTGTCTCCGAGCTGGCCTTTGGCCCCTACCAGCAATGGCGCACCTCCTGGGCGGCCCGCTGCCTGCGGCGCAGGATCCGCCACGGCTCCTACTGGATGCCGGACGTTGCAGACCAGGCCTGGCTGCTGCTGCTGCACCTGTTCATGGACAAGGGCGGAATCGCGGCGGCGCGGCAGGAGCCTGCGCGGACGGCTGCCAAGGTAGCGGCCGACGGCGGCAGGATCGCAGAGTCGGTCCGGCGCAGGGTGGGTGCGGGGCTGGCAACTGACATGTTGAACCTGGTCCTCGCTGGACGGTTCGAGGATGCGCCCGCCATGGCTGCCCGGCTGAGGGCGTCCTGGAGCGGCGGTGCGGGCCCCATGCTCATTGAAGCAGTCAACCGGACGCTGCGGCGCTCCGGTGCCCGGTTCCGGGGGCATACTCCCTTATTGGGAGTCATGGCTCCGGACGGAGCGGGCAAGACCACGCTGCTGAACGGACTTCACGCTGACGTACCGTTGCCCACCAAGTACGTGTACATGGGCCTGTGGGGGGCAGGGCCCTTTGATGCGGTGCTCAACCGGATTCCCGGCGGCCGTACCGCCAAGAAGGTGTACCGGCTGGTGCGCGGTGGAGTTGTGGCCAGGTTTTACCGCCGCTTGGGCAAGGTGGTGCTGATGGACCGCGTGGCCTATGACGCGCTGCTTGCCGGCTCCGGCGGTGGCCCGCTGGCATGGATGAGCAACAGGCTGGCACTGGCCGTGATCCCTGCCCCGGATGTTCTCCTGGTGCTGGATGTTCCCGGCGCAGTGATGTTTGAGCGGAAAGGTGAACACAGCCCGGAGCTCCTGGAAACGTGGCGGAACGACTACCTCCAGCTGGCCGGCCGGCTTCCCGGGAGCCGGGTAGTGGATGCGGCCCAGCCCGTGGAGGCTGTGCAGCGTGTGGCTACCGGCATCATCTGGGATACGTGCACACCAGCGGCCGGGAGGGCAACCACCGCCGGCCGCGCCACGCACCCGGCCCCCGCCGTCGGCCTCTCTTCCGGTAGTGACGCCGCCCCGGAAGCCGGCGCAGGCGAAGCCCTGTCGCTCCACCTCTGGCGGCTTCTGGACTGGCGGTTCCTTCTTCCCGTCCTGCAGCCACGCACCCTGGGTTTCGCCGGAAGGATAAGCCCGGAAACAGAGTCGGCGCTGCGGCTGCTGGACCCCCAGGCCATGCGGCTGGCGGAGCCGGCAACAGAGCCGGCAACGCGGCCGGGCGGCAGGGCATGCGACGTGGTGCTGCTGGCCTCGCCCGGCCCGGGCCAGATCGAAAGCGCAGGACTGGCATTGGAGCCGGGAGGCTGGATCTGCGTGGAGGCCAGCCGCTCCCTGCTGCAGCATTCGGGCCCGCGGACGTTAAGGGGCTGGAAGCGGATGCTGGAGCGCCGGGGGTACCAGGACGTTGCCTTGTACTGGAATGCCCCCAACCGGGAGCGGACCGCCCGGTTGGTTCCGGTGCAGTCCGGCGTGTCCATCCGGGACACCCTGGCCCTGCGCAAGGATGTGCGCTTCGGGGTCCTCAAGGCGGCTGCGGTGCACGTGGCCCTGGCACTGCGCGTCTTCGACCTCCTGGTTCCCGAAGGCACCATCACGGGGCGGCTGCCGGAAAGGAGCCCGGGGCAATGAGCTTCATAGATCAGTTCCTGCAGGACCACTTCGAGGAGTTCTCCCTTGACCAGTACGGCCTGGGGAAGCGCTGGGAAACGCTGCTGCTGACCCCGCGCTTCGCAACGTCCCGGCACGTGGTGGCCCTGGTGTTTCCGTCCCGGCGAAGTGATCCCGCCCTGGTGGTGAAGGTGCCCCGCCAGCCTGGGGACAACAGCGGCGTCCGCCGCGAGGCCGCCATGCTCGCCCAACTTTCAGCCGCCGTCGGCAGCCCAGGCGCCGGTGTGCCACTCCTGGTGGGCATGCGGGACGTGGGGCCCTACACGGTCCTCGTTGAAACCGCGTTGACCGGCATGCCACTGGATCCCCGGACGGTGGCAGCGGATCTGCCCGCCGCCGTCGCCACCGGGACCGCATTTGTTGGAGCCCTTCCCTGCACCCAGCCTGCCGCCGGCAATGTGGACTGGTACCAGCGCGCCGTGGCCGCGCCGTTGGCGGCCCTGGAGGGACTGGCCGGGCCTGACGCGGGCACAAACGAACTGGTGGAACGGACGCACGAACTCCTTGCCCCGCTGCGCCAGGCGCAGCTGCCCGCGGTCATCGAGCATGGCGACCTGAGCCATCCCAACCTGCTTGTTAAGTCCGGCGGCGCGCTGCAGGTCATGGACTGGGAGCGCTCGCTCATGGACGGCGTTCCCGGGCACGATCTGGTCTTCTACCTCCAGTACCTGAGCGAGTCCAGCGAACATGCCTTCGTCAGGGAGGCCCAGATCGCGGCCTTCGACAAGGCCTTCGGCCAGGGCGGCTGGGCGCTGGACCCGCTCTCCCGCCACCTTGGCATGCGGGGGGTTGACCACTCGCTCCTCCCGCTGCTGGTGGTCGCCACGTGGGCGCGCTCCACCGCCACGCTCGCCGACCGGCTGGCGCAGGAAGCGGAGGCCGACCCGGCGCAGGGCAACGGAAAAGTCCGGGCCGCCCTCCAGGCGGACAGGGACTTCTGGTTGTGGCGCCATGCTGTGGAAGCCGCCTAAAAGGCCGAGTCCCGGGGACGGGGCCGGGCCGGTGGGCCGGGCCCGGGCGGACTGGTCCGCAATTCCGGCGTTGACCCTTGGGAAGCCCTGCTTCCGGCCGCCCGTCAGCCCTCGTGGTGGCGCTTGAAAAGCCGCAGTATCTCGTCGTGCAGGTCGCGGTAGCCGAACCGCAGCACCGCGTACACCGCGCCCACCCCGGCAACCACCATGACAGCCAACGTGGGCACGGGTCCCAGGGCGTGCCTGGCAAAGTTGACCAGGCCCACCAGGGCCACCGCGGCACCGCACACCAGGCCCGGTGCCGCGGCGCGCATCATCCGGCGCATCCTTGTTCCCATGACCTTGGCGGCCACCGCCTGCATGCCAAACGCGAAGACCACGGCCACCACCATCTGGGCACACGCGACCCCCACAATTCCCCACTGGGTGGCGAAGATCAGGGCGGGAAGGAGGACCACCAGGCGGACCACGGAGATCCAGATGGAAAGACCGGGCCGCCCCATCGCCTTGTAAACGTCATTTGCCCCGGCGCCCAGGGAGCGTGCCGCCGCATACAGGGCCAGGAATACCAGCGGCGTGACCGATTCCTCCCATTGCTGGCCGAAAAGGACTGGCACCAGGACGGGCGCCACCACGGCCAGTCCCACGCCTGCCGTGATGCCGTAAAGGGCCTGGACGGTGACACTTTTCAGGTATCCGTCCCGCAGCCGCTGCCGGTCGCCGCGGACCTGCGTGTAGAGGGGGAACAGGACGGTGGAGAGCACGAAGAAGACGTTCAGGATCAGGGCCTCCGGCAGCCGGAAGGCGAGGGTGTAGAGACCCAGCGCATGCGCGCCCAGCACGATGCCAATGACCAGGTAGTCGACGTCGAAGATGGCCCTGGCCAGCATGGTGCTGCCGGCGACGGGGGCGCCGAAGCGGATGTTCTCCCCAAGGGCGCTCCTGCTGACACGCCAGATCTGCCAGGGCGCTTCATGGCGGACAAGGAACCAGCAGGTGGCGGCATAGGCCACGGACCCGGCAGCCGTTCCGACGGCGAGCGACCAGGCGCCGTGGCCGGTGAAGGCCAGGTAAAGGGTCACCGTCCCCATGGTTGCGGCGCGCAGCACCGGCGCCGCCGTGAGCTGCCTGAACTTCAGGTCCCGCCGCATGATGGCCTCCGGGACGGCACCGCAGGCCGTGGCCAGCACGGAAACCCCAAGGACCTGCACCAGCGGAGCCACACCGTCCAGCCCCAGGAGGTCCTCCACTGTGTCCGCGGCAAGCACCGCCGCCAGGGCCAGCACCGCGCCCAGGGCAACGGAAAGCAGCAGTGCTGATCGGGCGATGACGGGGGTTTTGGGCAGGTAGACCAGCGCCTGCCCCACACCGGCGTCGGCGATGGTTTCGGCGTAGGCCATCAGCACCAGCGCCAGGGCTACGAGGCCGTATTCCTCAGGTGAGAGGAGCCGTGCCAGCACCACCGTGGTTACCAGCACGATCACCCTGCCAGAGGCGAAGGCCAGCCCCTGCCACAGGGCTCCCCGGACTCCCTTGCGCTCCAATTCCCCCGGCGCGTAGGTCATGGGTGCCTGTTCGTTCGGGAAAGCTCCCCGGCAGGGGATGGAGCAGCCATGGCCGCATGGACTTCCGCCAGGTACTCGTCCGTCACGGTGTCCCAGGTGCGGACAGCGCCTGCAGACCCTTCCGCCGTCATGCTGGCGGGACGCCCTTGCAGTGGCGCGGGGGCGGTGAGGTGTTCCACCACCTTGCGCACGAGTGCCTCCTGGCTGTCCTGAACGGTCAGCAGCGGGTGCGCAGGCAGTTCCCTCGCAGCCACCGGTGTGGCAACCACGGGCAGCCCCGCGGCAAGGGCTTCCAGGACGGAGTTCCGGATGCCCACGCCGTGCTCGTCCGGGAAGACTGCAACGTCGGCCCCCTGGAAGACGTCCAGGATGGAAGGCACGTTCGCCAGGACGTCCACCTGGGGTCCGGCCAGCGCCTGCACCGCCGGGGTGGGCCGCCGCCCCGCGATGACGAAGCGGGCGTTGGGGACTTCCCGCCACACCAGCGGCGCGATCCTGCTGACCAGCACGGTGGCGCTGTCCACGTTCGGGGCGTAGTTCAGGCTGCCCGCAAAGCAGACAACGGGGATATCCCGCTCCCGGCGGGGACCGGCAGCCATTGCTGTTCCGTTGGGGATGCTTCGGACGGACCTGCCCAGCTTGGCGGACCAGGCCGCAGAATCCTGGGCCCCGACGGTGAGGAGCCGGGCCCTGGGCGGCAGCTGCAGCTCAGCCCGGGCGGCCAGCTGCTCGCGCAGCCGATAGGCCGGCCGGAAGGTGCGCGCGATGGCCGTGTCCATGCCGGCCCGGATGGACCAGGGGTCAACTGTCTGCAGCACCAGAGGCCCGGTGACGTGATGGGACAGGAACAGGGCGTGCGGGCCGTGGATGAGGGTGGCGTCCCTGTCTGCGGACAACCGGGCGGCTGCGGCGCGGGCAGACGGGGTTGAACGGCGGTGTTTCCCCAGCCCGGCGAGGCCGCCCAGGGAACGGACAAAGGCCGAAATTTCCTCCCGCGGCGCCAGTTCGTACACGGTTTCGCAGCGGTTCCTGATCTCCGCCGGAACCGGGACGGGGCCCGAAAAAGTCAGCAGCGTGACGGCAACGTCAGGAGGGAGGTGCAGGATCACTTCGTACGGAATCATCGAGCTTCCATCGCCCAGTTCCGGATCCCGGTTGGGCACGCTTTCCGTCACGTACAGGAGCCTCATTGCAAGAGTGTACTGGATCACACTGCCGGCGGAGGGTGACCTTTGGGCAACCTTGAGGTGAAGCTGGAAGGGCGACGGCGGGAGGTCCCGCCGTCGCCCTTCCATCAGGTGGTGCGTGGCCGGCTACTGCCAGGCGCGCACGTAGTCCACCATCATCTGGGACTGTGGGCCGTAGGCCGGGTTCGTGGAGGAGGCGCCGACGTTCAGCACGATGTACTGCGGAGCGTTTCCGTCGTTGGTGGGGTAGGACTTGACCTTGACGCCGTCAAAGTAGACGTCGGAGGAATTCGCCATCCTGTGCAGGCCGAAGGTGTGGTACTCGTTGGCCCAGTTGCCGCCCACGCCGCCCTGGTTCTGGGAGCCGGAACCGGAGTGGTAATTAACGGTCATCTTCGCTTGCAGGACCTCCGCAATGTCATTCTCGCCGGTGGTCGGCCAGGACTGTCCCGTGGTCCAGAACGCGGGCCAGTTGAAGAGGCCGTTGGCGTTGCCGGGGAACTTGATGCGGGCCTCCACATAGCCGGTGGTGAACTGGAAGCCCGTGCCTGCCCCGCCCTTCGGGTTGGTCGATACCAATCCCCCGGAGGTGGCGGAGGCGAGGCCCAGGGCCAGGTTTCCGTTGGCCACCGAGACGTTCGCCGGGCTGGTGGAAACCTTATTCATGGTCCCGCAGCCGGGGGAGAACCAACATCCGGACCACTTCGCGGTGTCCAGTCCGGCCCCGTTGAACTCGTCGGCGAAGGTCATGGTCCAGTTGCCCGGAACGCCGGCGGGCGCAGGGGCCCCGCTGCTGGCAAGCTGCGCCGCGGCCGGCGCCACTGCGATGGGGGATTCGGAGGAGGGAGCCGGCGCGGCGGGAACCGGTGCAGCTGCGGGCGCGGGCGGAGCCTGTTCCGGGGAAGGGGCTGCAGCGGGAGCGGCGTCAGCTGCCGGTACCGGTGCCGGGGCAGGCGCCACGGAGGAAGGAACAGCCTCTGGAGTCTGGGTGGGTGCGTCGCTGCCGGCGTCGGCGGCACTGGCCACCCGCGCCATGTCGGCGGCGCCATCGTTGTGGGTCAGGCCGAGGCCCAGGGAGCCGGCTCCGAGGAGGGCTGCGGCAAGCCCCGCGGCGAGGGGCCAGCGCCGCCGGGGCAGGCCGGGCGTGGTGGACCTTGAGTCCGGAGAGGTTCCGGCAGGTCCAGTCTCATTTTGATAACGGTGGGACGGTTTGGCGCGATCATTGCGGAGTGCGGGCATGGGGAAGTCACCTCTCATCGCCTGCGGAGTTAGCTGTCGGGTTCGAATGAGGCCATTCGGCCGCGAATCGCGGCTTCACCCCAAGGGCAGGCGCGGGGCCGTGCCCGGGACGCTTGGGTCCCCCGCCTCTGCCTGGAGTCCGGGTCTAGTCACGGAGGCGGCAGAGTTGGACGACCTTCGGGACTGGGGCCGGCTGGGGGCGGCCCCCGGATGACCGTACACGAAAGGGACGCAAGAATCACAATTAGGTAACGGACCTCACTGGGTGGGCGCGGCGCCGGCCGGCCACGGCGCGGGACGTTGTAATGCGCAGCGGTCGCGGCATTGTTTTCCACATAGCGTCAGTCGGGGCTGCCCGCGGTACATCATGGGCCTAGCCTTGGGACAAGCGCGAATCGCCTATCGGGTCCAAATGCACTAGGATATTGAAGTCTGTGCTGCGTCCTGCCTCCGTTCCGGCGGCGGGGCATTGCACGGAATCGCAAATGAACCTCCTGTTACGGAAATGCCGTAACCGCTTAGCCCAAAGGAGGTGGGTTCACATATGCGTCCTTACGAATTGATGGTAATCATCGACCCCGAGGTCGAAGAGCGTACCGTTGAGCCGTCGCTTCAGAAGTTCCTGAACGTCATCACCAACGATGGTGGAACCATCGAAAAGGTTGACATCTGGGGCCGTCGCCGTCTGGCTTACGAGATCAAGAAGAAGTCCGAAGGTATCTACGCCGTGGTGAACTTCACCGCCAAGCCGGAGACCGCCAAGGAACTTGACCGCCAGCTGTCTCTTAACGAGACCATCATGCGCACCAAGATCACCCGCCCCGAAGAGCAGAAGGTTATTGCTGAGTAATTCAGCACCGGTCTTCATTCTTTACCCCGCAGGAAACGCACTCTTCACCCAGGATCGAACAAGGAGGCAGTAGATGGCAGGCGAGACCACCATTACGGTCATCGGTAATCTCACCAATGACCCGGAATTGCGGTTCACACCGTCCGGTTCGGCAGTAGCGAACTTCACCATCGCTTCCACCCCCCGCACCTTTGATCGCCAGTCCAACGAGTGGAAGGACGGGGAGACCCTGTTCCTCCGCGCCGCTGTATGGCGTGAAGCAGCCGAGAACGTCGCCGAATCCCTGACCAAGGGCATGCGCGTGATTGTTACCGGCCGCCTGAAGAGCCGCTCCTACGAAACAAAAGAAGGCGAAAAGCGCACCGTTATCGAGCTTGAGGTCGACGAAATCGGCCCCAGCCTGCGCTATGCCAATGCCAAGGTCAACCGCACCCAGCGCTCCGGCGGACAGGGTGGCGGCGGCTTCGGTGGCGGCAACAGCGGCGGTGGCTTCGGAGGCGGCAACTCTGGTGGAAACCAGGGCGGCAACTCCGGTGGAGGCTGGGGCGGCGGCAACCAGCAGGCTGCACAGGACGATCCCTGGGCCACGCCCGGTGTGTCCAACGCAGGCGGCTGGGGCAACGGCCCCGATTCCGAACCTCCCTTCTAAACCCCAAATAACGGCCCGACTCCGGGGCTGCCCGGGTGCCGTAACGCACCCATGGCACTGCCGCCGTCGGACCACCACCATCCCGTGGATCAATATCCACGGGCTCCCTAGAATAGGAGCTCCACGATGGCTAAGGCTGAACTCCGTAAGCCCAAACCAAAGTCCAACCCCTTGAAGGCCGCTGACATCACTGTCATCGACTACAAGGACGTAGCATTGCTGCGCAAGTTCATCTCCGACCGCGGAAAGATCCGCGCCCGTCGCGTCACTGGCGTTACGGTGCAGGAACAGCGCAAGATCGCCCAGGCAATCAAGAACGCCCGCGAAGTTGCTCTGCTGCCTTACTCCGGCGCTGGCCGCGGCTAAGGAAGGGATTAACTAACATGGCAAAGCTCATTCTGACCCACGAAGTCACCGGTCTCGGTGCTGCTGGCGATGTAGTCGAGGTCAAGGACGGTTACGCACGTAACTACCTGCTGCCCCGCAACTTCGCCCTGACCTGGTCGAAGGGTGGCGAGAAGCAGGTTGAGTCCATCAAGGCTGCCCGCGCCGCCCGCGAGCACGCTTCCCTGGAAGATGCTCAGAAGCAGGCCGCTGCACTGTCCGCCAAGCCGGTCAAGCTGATCGTCAAGGCCGGCGAGTCCGGCCGCCTGTTCGGCACCGTCAAGCAGGGCGACGTCGCCGACGCTGTTGAGGCCGCTGGCCTTGGCAAGATCGACAAGCGCAAGGTGGAACTGCCCGCCCACATCAAGTCGGTCGGTTCCTACCAGGCCAACGTCCGCCTCCACGCTGACGTTGCCGCTGTGATCGAACTCGACGTGGTTGCAGGCAAGTAGTCTCCAACCGCAGCTGAAAGGCCCCCGCTGGAACTCCGGCGGGGGCCTTTTGCGTCCCATATCACCGCCGGCTTTTCCCTCTGCCGGCTGCCGGCACCATAAGCTTGCTGGGATGCCGCCCCGGATGTTCGGTGCGGGCCCCATCCGCCATTTCCCAGTAAGGTCGTCAAGCGTTGCCGTTCCTTGCCGTCAGCAGCATCCTCCTGGCGGCTGCGGCCATCAGTTTTGTGACGGACCGCAGGCGGCTGCGGAACGGCGTCTTCCTGGTCTCGGGTGTGATCTTCGGGTGGCTTGGGTTGCTCCTGGCCTCCGGCAACAACTCCGTTCCGGCCGTCATGACTTTGGCCTTGGCCGTCCTGCTCATCGTGTCCGGGCCGCTACTGGCACTTTTCCTGGTCCTCAACGGGATCATCATGCTGCGCCGCGAGGGCCGCAGCCCGGGAAACCTGCTGTCCCTGCTGACAGGACTCGCTGTGGTGGCCGCGCCCCTCTTGCTGGCCGCCCTGAAGTCGGTTGCACCGGGTTTGGGCGCGGTCACTTCCGTGGTGGCCCTGGTGGCCGGTTATGTGGGATTCGTGTTCGTCAGCTACCTGGTCTATTCCCTGATCTACTCGAATCTTCCGCCGCGCCGACACCCTGAGTACGTGGTGATTCTGGGTTCCGGCCTGAACGGTGAATCTGTCCCGCCCCTGCTGGCTTCCAGGCTGGACGCCGCCGTCCGCCTGTACCGCGGGAAGCATGGCGGTTCCATCAAAGCACTGATTCCAAGCGGCGGGCAGGGGAGGGACGAACTCCTCCCGGAAGGAACGGCGATGGCCCGCTACCTGCAGCGGAAGGGTGTTCCTGCCGACCGGATCATCGTGGAGGACCGGGCAACCACAACCATGGAGAACCTGGACTTCTCGCGTGATCTGATGGAGCGGCCGGATGCACCCGTCACGGTCGTCACCAGCAGCTACCACGTATTTCGTGCGGCCATGTTCACCCGGCGCGCGGGGCTGAGGGCGCATGTCACCGGAGCCAGGACCGCGGGCTACTTCATCCCCAGTGCCTTCCTACGGGAATTCATCGCCATCCTTGCAACCTACAGGTGGATCAATCTGGTTTCCTGCGCAGTAATCATCACCGTTCCCTTGGCCGGCCCGGTCCTGGCGCAGGCCGGTGGTAGCCTGCTCCGGTGAACCCGAACCCCCGCAGCCGCCCCTTCCACCAAGTGGATGTCTTCGCCGGCCAGGCCTACCGCGGCAACCCGCTCGCCGTCGTTCTTGATGCCCAGGACCTGGACGCGGCAACCATGCAGCAATTCGCCAACTGGACCAACCTTTCTGAAACCACCTTCCTCCTGCCTCCGCAGGATCCCCGTGCCGATTACAGGGTCCGCATCTTCACCGGCAGTGAGGAGTTCCCGTTCGCAGGCCACCCCACGCTCGGCTCGGCCCATACCTGGCTGGAAGCCGGGGGCGTGCCGAAGTCCGGCGGCTATGTAGTGCAGGAGTGCGCCGCGGGGCTGGTCCGGGTAAAGCGCGACGGCGGGAGGCTGGCTTTCGCGGCCCCGCCACTGACGCGTTGTGGCCCCGTGGAGGAATCCATCCGCCGGCAGCTGGTTGCGGCGCTGCGGGTGTCCGGCGGCGACATCGTGGACGCGTCCTGGCTGGTGAATGGTCCCGAATGGATCGGCGTCCTGCTGGAATCCGCGGATCACGTGCTGGCCCTTGAGCCGGACTATGCGGCAATGGGACACCTGAAAATCGGCGTTATCGGGCCCCACGCTCCCGGCACCGGCACCGACTTTGAGGTCCGCACGTTCCTGCCCGGTGATTCCATGGCGGAGGACCCCGTCACGGGCAGATTCAACGCCGGTGCCGCCCAGTGGCTGATTGGAAACGGCCGGGCGCCGGAGAAGTATGTGGCCTCGCAGGGGACCGTGCTGGGCCGGGCCGGCCGCATCCACATCAGTACTGAAGGCGGGGACACGTGGGTGGGCGGCGACTCCGCCACCTGCATCCGGGGAACCGTCCTGCTCTGATCCGAAGCCAGCCAATACCTGTGCGGGAATACTCCGCCGCCGGCAACAGTTCATTGATATAGATGCAAACGCATGTATGATGGATTGAACGAGCACCAGGAGAATGCCATGGAAACCCGCCGCATCACCGTCCTTTCCGCAGGACTTGGCGTACCTTCATCGAGCCGGCTGCTGGCCGACCAGCTTTCAGCGGCCGCCGTGCGGCAGCTCAAGGCAGGCGGCTATGAGGTGGCAGTGGACGTCGTCGAGCTCCGCGACCTGGCCGTGGATATCGCCAACAACTTCGTCACCGGCTACGCGGCCCCGCGGCTGGCGGACGTGATCGCCGCCGTGGAGGCATCGGACGGGATCATTGCCGTGAGTCCCGTCTTCAGCGCCTCCTACAGCGGCCTCTTCAAGTCCTTCGTCGACGTCCTGGACCCCAAGTCACTGGACGGCAAGGCAGTCCTGTTGGGCGCCACCGGCGGAACGGACCGGCACCAGATGGTCCTGGACTACGCGCTGCGGCCGCTGTTCAGCTACCTGCGGACGCGCATGGCGGCAACCGGCGTCTTTGCCGGGCCCCAGGACTGGGGAACCGCAGAGGAGGGCGGGGTGTCCCTTGCGGACCGGATTGAGCGCGCTGCAGGCGAATTTGCGCGACTGCTGGACGGGCCGCAGCCGGGCCGAAAGTCCGTCCCGCTGGAATCCCTTCCGTTCGAGCAGCTTCTGGCCGGTATTTCCGGATCCCGCTAGTCGTCAAGCAGCTCGATGAATTCCCGTGCCTGCTTTAGGGAGATGTCCGAGTGCCGCGTCAACGCATTGGCAGCCGCCTCGGTATCACCGCTCCGGGCCAGGGTGCGGATCCTGCCGTAGATCTCATCATTGAGCATGTTGCTGCTTACCTCGCGGGTTACGTCGCCTTTGCTGGCGATCGCCCGGTAGCGGTACGGGAACCGCTGGGGCTCATCGTCGTCCTCGTCAGGGACCTGTGCCGGCTCCTGGCTCCGGTGGGGCTGGGGATGGGCCGCGAGGGCGCCTACTGCGTCACGTGAGGCCCGCAGCCCCTCACCGGTGGCCTCGTAGTAGAGCTTGATGGCGGCCATGGCCTGCCCTTGGGCGATCAAGGCGTAGAGCCTCCGGTGCTGGTCCTCTGACAGCCGGTCTGCCGCTGCCCGGGCCAGTTCCTGCGGTGTGGCAGCGGGCTGGGACCGGGTGGCTCCGTGCGCCGCTTTGCGCCTCCGGGCGGCACGGTATGCCACCGTGACCCCCGCAACCACCGCGAGCAGGATAAGGACCGGGACCACAAGGGATTCCATTTTCACGAGCCGTTCTTCTATGTACTTCCTGGCCCTCGCCAGGTGCGGTTGCTTTGCCGGTCAATAGCCCGCAGATGTTCCTGCTGCTGGCTGTGCTGCTGGGCGTTCTGGCTGGGGCGGGTAGCCGCCTCCAGGCGGGCACGGGCAGCGGTGGCAGCCTGGACCTGGTCTGCGTAGTGGCGGGCGGACCGCTCGGCGAGCTCGCGCTGGTATTTGTCGGCCTCCGAAGTCCCCGCATCACGCGGGCGCAGAGCGGTGGCAACGCCCCACATGAGCGCCGCCAAAACTATCGCAGGCAACAGCACCAGCAGAAGATCGCCCATACGTAGAGCTTATTCCAGATTAGGTTTATCCACAGCAATATTCACCGCTCCGCATACAGTGCGGGGCGGAGGGGCGGTCAAGCTCCCGGCAAGGAATATGAGGGGTGTCACGGGCCTATTCCCGAGCACTTGCAGGGACCCCTTGGTCATTCCTCCCGCCCGGGATCCCGGTCAGTGCCTGTGGATGAAATTCCTTGGAAGAAATATTTACTCCACATGCTGTCGGTGGTGTTTCCGCAGGTCAGAGGCGGAATGCGCGTCAAAATAAATATGTATCCACAGACTTCCCCACAGGCTGTGCACAAGCTATGCCCCGTACTGCACAGGTTATCCACAGGGGCACCGCCTTGCTGGCTTTGCGGGTGGCGCTGCGGCGGCTAGCGTAGCGGGGTACCTGTTCTCCGCGGCCGAAACAGGGCCTCCTGCTTCGGTTTTGGGGGCCTCTTCGTACCCGCCTCCCGCGTCTCTCTGTGGAAAAGCTGTGGATATTGGGGATAACTCCGGTCCGGAGCCGGGTTCCTGACCCCGGCGCTTGATTGTCAGGGCCTGCGGGTAGACCTGGACGGGTGGCGGAGCCGGATATCGGAGGCCGCGAACAGGATGGATCACCGGGCCGCACGCCCGGTACAAATGGAGGACGGCAGCTTTGTCAATCGCTCATCTGGACCCTGTCGAGACGACCCGTGGATCGGACGCGAGCCGGAAGCCCCCGCAGGACATTCCGGCCGAACAGTCGGTGCTGGGCGGGATGATGCTGTCCAAGGATGCCATTGCGGATGTGGTTGAGATCCTCCGCGGACAGGATTTCTACCGACCGGCGCATGAGACCATCTATGAGGCCATCATCGACCTCTATGGCCGCGGGGAGCCCGCGGACGCCGTCACGGTGTCTGATGAGCTGACCAAGCGCGCCGAGATCAACAGGATCGGCGGCCCGGCCTACCTGCACGAACTGATCCAGACCGTGCCCACCGCAGCCAACGCCGGCTACTACGCCGAGATCGTGGCCGAGCGGGCGGTGCTTCGCCGGCTGGTGAACGCGGGAACAAAGATCGTCCAGCTTGGCTACGGCTCCGACGGCGAAGTTGAGGACCTGGTCAATCAGGCGCAGGCGGAGGTCTACGCCGTCGCTGAACGCCGCACCGCAGAGGACTACGTGGTGTTGAAGGACGTCATGGAGTCCACGGTGGACGAAATCGAGGCGTCCGGCCACCGCGGGGAGGGTATGACAGGTGTGCCCACCGGCTTCTACGAACTCGACGAGCTGACCCATGGGCTCCACCCTGGCCAGATGATTGTCATCGCTGCGCGCCCCGCCGTCGGTAAGTCAACCTTCGCCCTGGACTTCGCCCGCTCCGCTGCCATCAAGAACAACCTGGCCACCGTGATGTTCTCGCTCGAAATGGGCCGGAACGAGATCGCCATGCGACTGCTCTCCGCCGAGGCCACCATCGGCCTGCAGGACCTGCGCAAGGGAACCATCAAGGATGAACAGTGGTCCAAGATTGCCACCACCATGGGCCGGATGAACGATGCCCCGCTGTTCATCGACGACAGCCCCAACATGTCCCTGATGGAAATCCGGGCCAAGTGCCGGCGCCTGAAGCAGCAGCATGACCTCAAGCTGGTCATCCTGGACTACCTGCAGCTCATGAGCTCGGGCAAGAAGGTGGAGTCCCGCCAGCAGGAAGTTTCTGAATTCTCCCGTGCGCTGAAGCTCCTGGCCAAGGAACTCCAGGTCCCCGTGATCGCCCTGTCCCAGCTGAACCGTGGGTCGGAACAGCGCCAGGACAAGCGGCCCATGGTTTCTGACCTCCGTGAGTCCGGTTCCATCGAGCAGGACGCCGACATGGTCATCCTGCTTCACCGCGAAGACGTTTATGACAAGGAATCACCCCGCGCCGGGGAAGCCGACATCCTGGTTGCCAAGCACCGTAACGGCCCCACCAAGGACATCGTGGTGGCGTTCCAGGGCCACTACTCCCGCTTCGCCAACATGGCCGGTGATACCGGCGGCGGCGGCTTCTAACCGCTTTGGCTGCCGGACCGGGGTGCGGCGCCCCCGGCAGGTCCGGCTGCGGCCAGCAGATGGTTCGGCAGGCGGTTCCCGGGGGCTGTTCCCCGGATCTCCAGTAGTTCGCGGGCATGCGCGTGGAGCCGCTTGTCTTCCTCGCTGACCGGCACCCACGCCGGGACTGGCACAGAGGTGCCTTCGTCGTCGCGCGCCACCATCACGGTGAGGCAGTAGGTGGTGAGGTTCAATTCGCGGCCCTTGGGGTCGCCGGAGCGAACGTGGACGGCGATGTGCATGCCCTTGGTCCCGGTGTAAACAAGGCGGGCCTCCACCTCCACTACATGGCCAATCAGCAGGGGCCGGTAAAAGCGCACGCCGCCTGAAAAGACCGCCACGGTGTCCCTGCCGCAGTAGCGGGAGGCGCACACGTAGGCGGCCTCGTCAATCCACTTCATGACGATGCCGCCGTGGACCTTGCCGCCCCAGTTCACGTCGGTGGGGGCGGCCATGAACCGCAGCGTCACGCGTTCGGCCGTACCTGCATCGGTATATTCCTGCCGGTTCATAGCTTCAACGATCTGTTCCCGGACCTTGATCCTTGCCAGGGCGTGGTCCCGCTGCTCGATCTCGGCGGGGGTAACGGGTTCAAACTGCTGTACCGGGATGGGCTTGCCGTCCGCACCGACCGCCACGAAGATCACCATGCACTGGCTGCGCATCGTGGCAGGGCCGCCTTTCGGGTCGCCGGAGGAGACCACGGTGCGGATGTGCATAGAGGACCGGCCGGTGTAGACGATCGTTGCCTCCACCTCCACCATGTCTCCGCTGTTGACGGGATCCGCGAAGTGGATGTTTCCCACGTACGCGGTGACACAGTAGGACTTGGCCCATCCCACCGCCGCGGCATATGCGGCCTTGTCCACCCACTCCAGCACCGTACCTGCGTCCACCGAGCCGCTGTGTCCCACATCGGTGGGGGCGGCAAGGAAGCGGAGGGTTACGGAGTTGGGGCGGCCGGTCTCAGTCATGCTGCGATCTTACTGAGGACCCCGGTTACTGGCGGGTTGGGGCCGCCACAATGCGATGCGCCGCTTAAAGTCCGGCGGCGGCCGGGCACCTCGGTGTCCAACCGCCGTCGGGGTCTTGGCGGGTGCTCCTAGGCCAGGGCGGCCAGCTTGGAATCGGTGCGGCCGAAGAGCGCCCGGTCCAGGGATAGGCGGCCGGCTCCGGTGAGGGCCAGCGCGAAGGACGCTGCGGCCAGGAGCAGGACAAGTTCGTAGCCTCCGTTGGCCGCGAAGATGCCGGCGGGCGCGTGCACCAGGAACAGGGCGCCCAGCATGTCCAGGACAAGAAGTCCGGCCACGACGCGGGTCAGGATGCCCAGGATCAGGGCAACGCCGCCTGCCAGTTCCAGGACGGCGATGGCGGGGGCCATGACGTCCGCGGCCGGAACGCCCATCTTGGCGAAGGAAGCCTGGGTGCCGGCGATGGTCCATTCATTGAACTTCTGCCAGCCGTGGGCTGCGAAGAGGAAGCCAAGGATGATGCGGAGGGCGGTAAGGGCGGTCGTGGTCAGTGCTGGCTTGTTCATGGTTTCCACTGTCCCGGATCGATTGTTGAAGTGTCAACTAATACTGGCAGATTGTGGGCTTTGTCATGCCCGGCTCCTTTCGGCGGCGGCCGCGGTTAGGCTGGCAGCGTGCCCCAACAACCTGCCCTTGCCGCCGCGGCCGGCACCCGCGGGCCCGGCCGCGAAATCCTTCGCCTTGCCCTCCCCGCCTTCGGGGCGCTGGTGGCCGAACCCCTCTTCCTGCTGGCGGACTCCGCCATCGTGGGACATCTCGGTGTCGCCCAGCTTGCGGGGGTGGGGCTGGCATCCGCAGTGCTGCAAACCGCCGTCGGACTGATGGTCTTCCTGGCGTACTCCACAACGCCCGCCGTGGCCCGTGCCATCGGCGACGGGCAGCTGGGCAAGGCCCTGGCGGCAGGGCGCGACGGTGTGTGGCTGGCAACGCTCCTCGGCGTGCTCCTGGCGGCGGCCGGCTTCGCCGCGGCCGAACCCCTCATTGATTTGCTGGGCGCAGAAGGCGGCGTCCGGACGTTTGCCATCGACTATTTCCGCTGGTCCATGCCGGGCCTGGTGGCAATGCTGCTGATCTTCGCCGGCACCGGGGTGCTGCGCGGGCTGCAGGACACCCGGACCCCGCTGGTGGTGGCCACGGCGGGCTTCGGCTTTAATATCCTGCTGAACCTGTGGCTTGTCTACGGCGTGGGACTGTCCGTGGCCGGTTCGGCGATCGGCACCAGCCTGGCCCAGTGGGCCATGGCTGCGGTCTATGTGGTGATGGTGCGCCGGAATGCAGTGCGGCATGGCGTAAGTCTTCTGCCCAGCTGGCGGGGCATCCGCAGCTTGACTCGGGTTGGGTCCTGGCTCATGCTTCGCACGCTCAGCCTGCGTGCAGCGATCCTGGCAACGGTGCTGGTGGTGACGGCGCAGGGCGAGGTCAACCTCGCGGCCCATCAACTGGCCATGACCATCTTTTCCTTCCTGGCATTCGCTTTGGATGCCCTGGCCATCGCAGCCCAGGCACTCATCGGAAAGGAGCTGGGTGCGTCAAATGCGGCCAGGGCCCGGCTTCTGACCGGCACCATGATCCGCTGGGGCGCCGGGTTCGGCGTAGTGACGGGCCTGCTGCTGGCCACGGTTGCCCCTTGGCTGGGGGCCCTGTTCACGCCGGATCCCCAGGTGCAGTCAGTGCTCACAGTGGCCCTCTGGGTGCTGGCTGCCGGGCAGCCCATCGCCGGCTACGTCTTTGTCCTGGACGGTGTGCTGATCGGGGCGGGGGACGCTCGCTACCTCGCCCTCGCCGGGCTGGTGAACCTGGCCGTCTACGTGCCGCTGTTGGCAGGGGTTGCGCTCTCCGGTGCTGCCGGCGTGCCGGGGCTCGGGTGGCTCTGGGCGGCCTTCGCGCTGGGGTACATGGCGGCGCGCGCCGTGACCCTCGGCCTGCGTGCCCGGTCTGACCGGTGGATGGTGCTGGGGTCCGGGTGAGAAGCTTTGCGGCGGGTCCTGCATTGCGGCCCGGTTCGACCTTCCGGCGGCCCACACTAAACTGGACCGGTGACGCAACCATCCACCCCCGCAGGCGCTGCCCCGGGAACCGCACCCCGTAATGACCTCTGGAAGCCGGTCCTGCTCCGCGCGGCTGCTGCGCTGGTGTTCGGCGCCGTGACGGTCTTCTGGACATCGCCTTCCGTGGAAGTCATGGGCTGGGCCGGGGGACTCTACCTCCTGGCCGTCGGTGTGGTGTCACTCCGCGCCATCCCGGCAGCGGGATTTGCCCAGGGCTCGGCGCCCGGCAAGCTGCTGTCTGCTGGCGGCGCGGTCCTGGCCGGCGCCGGTTTTGCTGTGCTCCTGCTGCACAGTGACCTGTTGTTCGGGGTGATCGCCGCCCTGGGTCTGGGCGTGGCCGGCGTCCTCGAGCTTGCCTGCGGCCTGCAGCACCGGGGCCGCCATGTTCTTGCCCGCGACTGGATTGCGTCCGGGGTCATCGGTGTCGGAACGGCCGTGCTGCTGCCGTTCTTCATCAACCTTGGGGCCCATGCCCTGCTGGGGGTGGCCGGTGGAGGGGCCATTATTTCAGGCGTCCTGTGGGTACTGTCCGGCCTGACGCTGCGGCACGATGCCCGCGCCGGCGCAGGAAAGCCGTAAACTAGGGAGAGCGCCCTTCTACTTTCTGTAGAAAATCCGGTGCGACACCGCAATTCGTAAACCAGGCCGGCCGCGCGCCGCCTGCAGGGAGGAACCACTGTGGCTGACCAGCATCAAGGAAAACCGCGCAAGCTGCGGACCTCGGTGAAGGGGCCGCTGATGTTTTCGGCGTTCTGGGCCGTCGTCGCCTTCGTGGCCGTGTTGATCTTCGCCTCCGGGGGAAGCGCCCGGGCGCCCCGCTTCGACCTCGCCTTCACGGCAGCCGGCATCGCCTTCATCGTCACCCTGGTGATCGCCGCCATGCTGTCGATGAGCTACAAGGAGAACGCCGAGCACCTGGGCAAGGGATCGGGCGTGAACCTGAGCTCCGCGCCCAAAGCATCTCCCCACGGAGGGCCCAGCCACGGCTTTGGTGCTCCGGGCAGCCAGAACCCGCCGGCATCCGGTGATGGCACCGACGGAACGCCCCGGCACTAGGGGCGAAACGGGGCACGCAGGACCGGCACGCTAACCTGCGGCCGCCTGCCTGGCCCGGTAGGCCGCAACATGGGCCCGGTTGGCGCAGTTGCCCGTATCGCAGTACCGCTTGGACCGGTTGCGGCTCAAATCCAGCACTGCGGCATCGCAGTCCTCTGACTCGCACATCCGCAGCCGTTCCATCTCCTTGCTGCGGATCACGTCAGCCAGGGCCATGGCTGCCTCGGTACTCATCCGGTCCGCCAGCGGTGCCTCGGGCGCCGTCGCATGCAGATGCCAGTCCCAGCCGTCGTGCTTCATCAGCTGCGGCAGGGCATTTGCATCCCGCAGCAGCCGGTTGACTGTGTCCACGGCGGCATCCTCATCCGCTCTCCACACCGCCGCCAGTTCACCGCGGAGCTGCAGCACGCTCGCCAATTCCGCGGCATCCCGACTCCGGCCCCCGGAGAACCCCTCGGCGGCCAGGAAGGCGTCCAGGTCCGCAACGGAGGCCAGCCCTTCCCTGCCGTTCGCGGACGTGTTGATGAGGTTCACCACCGTACGCAGCGCCACTTCAGTGTCAGGGGCGAAAACCATGTTGACTCCTTACAGCACCCGAGCGTAGTGTCATGAGCATTACCCCACTTTACTCCTGACAGGAGGCGACGATGCCTGCCGCCAACCACCACATCGCCACCCCGGAGCTGCCCACGGGCCGGTCTGGCTTCCTGGCATCCGGGCTCGGCATCGCACTGTTCTCCTCCGCAGTCTTTGGCCTGTCAGGATCCTTCGCAAAATCCTTGCTGGAAACCGGGTGGTCTCCAGGGGCCGCCGTCACTGCCCGCCTGACAGGCGCCGCCCTGATCCTTGCCGTGCCCGCCGCCTGCGCGCTGCAGGGCCGCTGGAACCAGTTGAAGGACAACTGGCCCACCATCGTGCTGTTCGGGCTGATCGGGGTGGCGGCATGCCAGTTGTTCTACTTCAACGCGGTGGCCCGGCTCTCCGTGGGCGTCGCGCTCCTGTTGGAGTACCTGGCTCCGGTGATCATCGTCCTGTGGCTCTGGGCTGCGAGCCGCCGTCGTCCACGGGTGTTGACTGCCGGCGGGACGCTGCTGTCCTTGGCCGGGCTGGTGCTGGTGCTGGACCTCACCGGAGCCGTGAAGGTTGACTTGGTGGGGGTGCTGTGGGGCATGGCGGCCGCGGTCTGCCTGGCCATCTATTTCTTCATCACGGCAAAGGAAAATGACACCCTGCCGCCCATCGTGCTGGCCTCCGGCGGCCTTCTGGTGGGTGCCGCCGCCATGTGGCTCGCTGCTGCCACGGGCCTGCTGCCCATGGCCGTCAGCACCGCGGACACCAGCCTGGGGCCGTGGACCGTGCCATGGTGGGTTTCGCTTGCCGGGCTGGTGGTGCTGGCCACCGTGCTGGCGTACGTCTCGGGTGTCATGGCGGCCCGGGCCCTCGGTTCCAAGGTGGCGTCCTTCGTGTCACTCACCGAGGTCCTGTTCGCCGTGGTCTGGGCGTGGCTGCTGCTGGGGGAACTTCCCGGCGCCATCCAACTCGTGGGCGGCCTGCTGATTGTCGGCGGCGTCATCCTGGTCCGGCTCGACGAGCTGCGTTCGCCCAGCACCGCTGTTCCCTACGACGGCGGAACGGGCACCCGGGTGCCGGCATCACCACTGGATCACGCGAACGACGTCGAGCCCGTGCCCTAAAGACCCTTGGGAAACACCCGCCCTTAAGAGACGAAGGCCCGGGCACCTTGCGGTGCCCGGGCCTTCGTCCGCGGCAATTCCTGCCGCCCAATGCATTAGCCGTTCGAGGCCTGGCTCTGCTGCTCGGCGTTCCGCTTGGCCTGCGTGCCAGCCTCTTTCAGGGCCTCGGCAACCTTGGTCAGCATGGTGACGTGCTGGCCATCCCAATCGCCCTTGAACTTGGTGGCGTCCGGGCCCTTCCAGTCGGTCCCGTGCAGAAGCTTGGTAAGTGTGGATTTCTGCGTCTCGATCTGGGACGCCCCTTCCTGAAGCTTGCTGCCGAGCTGGCGAAGCTGCTCAACGTCTGCACCCCAAATAGCCATCAGTTTCTCCTTGTTAGGTCGTGGATCCGAACCAGATCGGCATCCCCAGCGGCCCCCCGGCTCATCCGGAAGATCCATTGCCTAAAACCTATCCCGGCCCCCAAACAGTGTCGATGGGCAGCCCTGCCCATGCCGGGCTCCCCATGGACGCCGGGCGGAGACCATGAAAAAGGGGTCGATCCCAGGCGTTGGAAGAGCCTAGCATGGCGTTATGTGCCGGAATATCCGAACCCTCCATAACTTCGAGCCGCACGCGACGTCCGACGAGGTGCACGCGGCCGCCCTGCAGTATGTCCGCAAGATCAGCGGAAGCACCAAGCCGTCGAAGGCCAACGAGGAGGCCTTTGACGAAGCCGTGCACCAGATCGCCCACATCACGCAGCATCTGCTGGATTCCCTGGTGACGCAGGCGCCGCCCAAGGACCGGGAGGCCGAGGCCGCAAAGGCCAGGGCGCGCGCCGCAGTGCGGTACGGCGCGGCCTGACTCCCTGCCCCAAGGCGGGCTCCGCTACTTTCCGAAGCTCCGCAGCCGCAGCGAGTTGGCCACCACCAGCACGGAGCTGGCAGCCATGGCGGCGCCGGCGATCATCGGGTTGAGCAGCCCCAGGGCGGCCACCGGGATCCCCACCGCGTTGTAAAAGAACGCCCAAAACAGGTTGGTCTTGATGGTGCCCAGGGTCTTCCGTGACAGTTCAATGGCCTGTGCCACCTGGGCGAGGTCGTTGCCCATCACTGTCAGGTCGGCGGCTTCGATGGCCACATCCGTTCCTGACCCCATCGCAATCCCCAGATCGGCCTGCGCCAGCGCCGCGGCGTCGTTGACGCCATCGCCGGCCATGGCCACCGTGGCACCACCGGCCTGGAGCTTCCGTACTGCCTCGACCTTTCCTTCCGGCAGGACGCCGGCATGGACGTCGTCCGGAGCGATCCCGACGGCGGCAGCCACCCGGGCGGCGACAGCTGCGTTGTCCCCGGTCAGCAGGATGGGCCGCAGGCCCAGTGCCCTCAATCGGTCGACGGCGGCGGCGGACCCTTCCTTGACGGTGTCCCGGAGGCTGATGATTCCGGCGGCTTTGCCGTCCACTGCGACGCAGATGGCCGTGGCGCCGCCCTCCTCAGCAGCCGCCAACCGGGCCTGCTGGCCAGCATCCAGGACGATCCTGTTCTGCTCCAGCCAGCCGCTCCGCCCTGCCATGACGTCCCTGCCCTCAACGGTTCCCGACACTCCGCCGCCCGGGGCGGAACTGAACCCCTGCACAGGTGGCAGGGTGCCGGCGTCGTCCATTGCGCCCGTGGAGGGTGCTGCTGAGGCCGCTGCCGCGATGGCACGGGCCACCGGGTGCTCGGAGGCGGCCTCGACAGCACCGGCAAGCCGGAGGACGTCCCGGTCCCGGAAGCCGGGGAATGCTGCCGTGGCATCCACGGCCAGGACGCCGGTGGTGACCGTCCCTGTCTTGTCCAGCAGGATGGTGTCAACTGTGCGGGTGTCCTCCAGGACCTGCGGGCCCTTGATCAGGATGCCCAGCTGGGCACCCCGGCCGGTGCCCGTCAGCAGGCCCACCGGCGTGGCCAGGCCGAGTGCGCAGGGGCAGGCAATAACCAGCACGGCGACGGCGGCCGTAAACGCCTGCCGCAGGTGGTCCCCGTCCGCGGCCGGACCGGCGAGGAGGAGCCAGAGCACGAACGTCAGGACCGCAATCGCCAGGACCACCGGCACGAAGACGGCGCTGATCCGGTCGGCGAGCCGTGCGATGGGTGCCTTGCCGGTCTGCGCCTGCGATACCAGGCGCGCCATCTGGGCAAGAGTGGTTTCGGAACCTACCCGGGTGGCCCTGACCAGCAGGCGGCCGGAGGTGTTGATGGTGGCGCCGGTGACCCGGCTGTCCGGCCCCACCTCCACGGGGACCGATTCGCCCGTCACCAGTGAGGCGTCAACGGCCGAGGCTCCGTCCACCACCACGCCGTCGGTGGCAATCTTCTCGCCCGGGCGCACCACCAGGACGTCGCCCACCTGCAGCAGGTCCGCAGGAATCTTCTCCTCCGTGCCGTTGCGCAGGACCGTGGCGTCCTTGGCGCCCAGGTTCAGCAGGGCCTGGAGGGCGTCACCGGCCTTCTGCTTCGCATTGGCCTCCAGGTACCGGCCCAGGAGCAGGAAGGTGGTGACCACGGACGCCACCTCAAAGTACAGGCCACCGGACATGCCCTCCATGCCGGGGTGCTCGGTCATGCGCGGATCCGCCAGCAGCTGCCACCCCGAGAACAGGTAGGCAGCCGCCACGCCGAGCGACACCAGGGTGTCCATGGTGGAGGCGAAGTGCCGCGCGTTGATCGCCGCTGCCCGGTGGAAGGGCCACGCTGACCACGTGACCACCGGCAGCGCCAGCACGGCCGCCACCCAGCCCCAGTTGGGGAACTGGAATGCGGGGACCATGCTGACCAGGAAAACCGGGACGGTCAGGACCGCTGCGGCTATCAGGCGGGGGCGGAGCTGCGCGGCGATGCCGGACCCTTGCTCTGCATGCTCGCTCGTTCCTCGCTTAGACGCATGCTGCCGCAAGTCCCCGGCATCGCCGGCCGGACCGCGCGACGCACGGACGCTTGCGGTATAGCCTGCAGCGTTGACGGTGTCCACGAGCTGCTCGTCGGTGATGCCCTCCGGGGCCGTGACGTAGGCCGACTCCAGGGGTAGGTTGACTGTTGCGGCCACGCCGTCGAGCTTGCCGAGCTTCTTTTCCACCCGGTTGACGCAGGACGCGCAGGTCATCCCCTCGATGTCGAGTTCGACGATACGGGTGCCCGGCGGATGGAGCAGTTCCTGGTGGCTCATTTCTCAGCTTTCCGGTACTGGGGGTTCTAGGCCTCGTTGGCAACAACCAGGTAGCCGGCCTCGGCTACGGCTTCGCCAATCTCCGCGGGGGAGAGGTCCTTGGCGGAGGTGATGGTCACGGTGGAAATGCCGCCGGCGTTCAGGTCCACGTTGACTGCTTCAACGCCTTCAATGGCTTCAAGTTCTTCGCTGACGGCCGACACGCAGTGCCCGCAGGTCATGCCGGAGACACTGATGGTCGTGGTGGTGGGGGAGGTGGTGCTCATGGCTTGCTCCTTCATTGGGGCCGGCGCTGGCCGGGGTTGGATGTGGGGGTGTGTCAGCGAAGCAGCCGGCCGATGGCGTCGGCAGCTTCCTTCACCTTGGCATCAATGGCTTCCGCGCGTGCTTCGGGATCCGGTTCGGACGCTGCCCCCACCACGCAATGGCCGATATGTTCCTCCACCAGGCCGAGGCTGACGGCGTGCAGGGCCTTGGTGACGGCGGCAACCTGGGTAAGGATGTCGATGCAGTACTTGTCTTCATCCACCATCCGGGCAATGCCGCGCACCTGGCCCTCGATTCGCTTCAGGCGGCGCAGGTATGCGTCCTTGTTACCCGTGTACCCGTGCTGGGGGGCAGTGCCATCCTCCGGGGCGGGCCGTTCGATGGCCGCGGCGGTTTCTTCGATAGCGTTCATGCAGCCAAGCTATACCCTGGAGGGGTATAAGCGCAAGTACCCCATGGGGGTATATCGGGGGGACGGCGGGCAGGTCCGTTCGGACACAAAAAAGCTCCGGAGTGCGTTATTGGGGGATACGCACTCCGGAGCAGCTTTTGGGCAAGTCCGGCTTCCACTTTTGTGGATCGGCCTTGCTTGAATTAGCTTACTGGCTGGTACGGCACTGCGCCAGCACCGCGAATAACTACTTTCGCTTTACTTTAAGCGGGTCCGGAATAGAGGCGCCTTGCCCCCATATGTGCCGCTTACGGCCGGTCCTCATGGGCGGGCATCCGGTAGGGAACCACCAGCACCGGGCGGCTTTGGTGGTGGCTGAGCCAGGCCCCAACGGATCCGCCCAGGGCTTCCGAGAGCCGGTGGGAAAATCCCCGTTCCGAGGTTCCCACAATGATCATGGGGGTGTTCACTTCGGCTGCCAGCTGTCCCAGGGCGCGGGCCGCGTCCCCGCTGAGGGTGCGGAAGGACCACTCAGGGGGACTTCCACCCCCCGGCAGCTTGTCCATGGCGGCCTGGACCTGCGCTTTCAGCTCCGTTGTCAGTGCCAGCATGTCGTCATCGGCGTCCGGGTGGAGGGAAAGGCGGTGGGCCGAGCGGGCCGGGTCCCATTCCACCAGGTAGCTGGCTTCATCCACGTACGCACAGACCAGGGGTGCGGCCAACCGGGCAGCCAGGGTGGCCGCGGTCTGGATAACCTCAGGGTGCTGTTTGGGCATGACCCCCACCAGCAGCGGGGCCCCGTCGAAGTGTTCCCATGTCATGCTGGCATTGTCCGCCCGTCCAACGCTGTGTGAACAGGTACGTTAGGCCCGGGAGTACCTGAGTGCCGGCCCGCGGAATTAGGAAACTGCGGGGGAGGCGATGACCACCACGTTCTTGCCCCACGGATCCTCGGTGAAGCAGCTGATGAGGACCAGCCGGTTGGGCACCATGTCCCAGACGGAACTGTCCTTGAGGCCGGACTTCAGGTAGGTCGTGACGCTGTCCACGCGGTAGCTGATGGTTCCGGCCGGGGTGTCAACATCGAGCCGGTCGCCAACCGCCGCGGTGGAACTGAGATGGTTGAAGGGAGCGTCCGCCCCTTCCCAGCTGTGGCCGATGACATAGGTGGTGTTGCCGGAGCCTTTGCCCGGAGTGCCAAAAGCCGTGAGCCAGTACCCGTCCTTGGTGGCAGGGGGCTCGATGGTGCGGCTGGATTGGGCTTCGCCGTCCAGGTCCAGCGGATGGATGGCCACGTCGAAGGCGGCGGCCGGGTAACGGATGTGGAGTGGCTGGGCAGCCGGCGGAAGGTCAGGTCCGTCCGCTGCCGGGTTACCCGGGGTTAGGGCGGCCGGCGGAAGGTCAGGTCCGTCCGCTGCCGTGGCCTGCGGTACGCCAGTGTCCGCGATCGGGGCCACTGCGCCAACGGGTGGGACTGTGCCGGGGGTGCGTGCAGCCGACGCGGGGGCGCTTCCGGCAGCCAGCAGTGGTGCCGGGTGGAACAGGGGAGCGCCAAGGGTGAAGGACAGGAAGGTGAGGGCACCACAGCAGAGGATGGTTAGGTCGCCCCGGTTCCACCGCCGCAGGGCCTGCCACCTGGTGCTGCGCCGCATTGGCGCCGCGTGCCGGCTTCGATCCTGTGGCATGGCACTCCTCACGGGTTGGGGCGGGATTGGAAGGAAGGCGTCCTGCCGGGCACTGGCAGGACGCCTTCCTTGTCGAGGGGCCGCCGGAAGTGGCGGATTATGGGCTAGCCGGCAGTGTGCAGCGGACGTTGCCGGCGGCGTACCGCCACAGCTGCTCCTGCGGCCGCGAGTGCTCCCACACCTGCAAGCCAGCCGGGGCCGCCTTCGGGGGCTCCCACCGCCGTCTGGGCGTTGTAGCCCTGGTTGGTCCCCACGCTGGCGGGTGCCTGCGCAGCCTTGGGGGCTGCCTTGGGGGCGGCGGCAGCCTGCTTGGCAGGTGCAGGCTGGGCGGATACAGCAGCCGGCGCCACCGCGGCCGGCGGCTCCACCGCGGTGGTTTCCGGCTGTACAGCGGGCGGCGCCACCACAGGCTGGTCGACGACGACGGGCGGCGCCACCACAGGTTGGTCGACGACGGCGGGCGGCGCCACCACGGGCTGGTCAACGACGGTGGGGGGTGTCACCACCGGAGGATCAACGACGGCGGGGGGTGTCACCACCGGAGGATCAACGACGACGGGCGGATCCACCGGATCGATCACCTCGCCTGGCGGCAGCGGCGCGCATTTGGCGACGTAGAGTACCTTTCCGGCAGAGGTCCAGTTCTTGCCCGCCGATTTCGACGTCGGCGGAATGATGTCCAGCGGATGCTGGTCGTGGCCTTCCAGCCCATTGATGCTGAATTCCAAGGGTGCCCAGGTGCTGCCGTCGCTGTGGCAGACGGTGACTTTTTCCCCTGCGGCCATGGCAGGTGCGGTGAGGGTGATGAGGCCGAGCCCCACCACCCCAAGTGTGGCTAAGGTGCGTTTCATGTTGTCTCCCCATATATGTGTGAAACGGACCATGGCGAGGAAAGCCCAGCGGTGACGCCGTTTGCCCCAGCAGCACGGTCAGCTTGCTTTGAGATTTCAGGCTAGGGGCGCCGCCCGGGGACAGTCGCCAGTAGGGGATACTCGTCTTTTTCCGGCAGTGTGGGGCCAGGTTACTTGCCAGTACCCGAAACCCTGCCGGACACACCTGCTTCCGCTGCAGCACCTTGTCCGCCGTCGGGGCCGCGCCTAACGTTTAAATCAACCCGGGAAGGGAGAATCATGGAAATCTTCATGTGGTGGCTGGACCTGGATCTCGACAGCAAGGAGTGGCTGCGCGGGAACCTGCGCGCCCAGGAGCTGCCGCTCCAGGTGCTCCAGGGCATCGCGGAGGCAGGCGGCCCCCACCCGGGCAATCCTGCTGCCGTACTCACCACCGCTGACTGGGACTTCATCGAGACGCAGTCGGAATTCGTGGACTGACCCCTCCCACCTGAGATTAGGAAGCCGGAGCGGTTGAAAACCGTTGCGCGGTGGCCCGTCCGGTGGTTGCATGGTCCGCATGGCAACGGCGGCAGAATCATTCCTCCTGGCAATCGGCACCAAGAAAGGGCTGTGGCTGGCCACGAGCCCGGACAGGCAGGAGTGGTCGTTCACCGGCCCGCATTTCCTCATGGCTGAAATTCCCAGCATCGGCATTGATACCCGGGAGGGCCGCACCCGGATCCTGGTGGGGGTGCGCAGCCCGCACTGGGGACCCACGGTTGCACACTCCGATGACTTCGGTGCCACCTGGTCCGAGCCGGAGCAGGGCGCCATCAAGTTTCCGGAGGACACCGGCGCAGCTCTTGAGCGGGTCTGGCAGATTTACCCTGACGCCGAGTCCCGTCCCGGAGTTGTGTGGGCGGGAGCCGAACCTATCTCAGTCTGGAAATCCACGGATGGCGGCGATCACTTCGAACTGAACCGCGGCCTGTGGGACCACCCGCACCGCAGTGAATGGGGAGCGGGCTACGGCGGCGCGGCGGCACATTCAATCGTGGTGGACCCGGCGGGTGAAACGGTGCACGTTGCCATGAGCACCGGCGGCGTGTACCGCTCGCTCGACGGCGGCACCTCCTGGGAGGCGCGCAACAAGGGCATCTCGGCCTATTTCATGCCGGACCCCAACCCCGAGTTCGGCCAGTGCGTGCATAAGATCGCCGCGGATGCCGCGGTGGAAGGACGCCTCTACGCCCAAAACCACCACGGGGTCTACCGGACGGACGACAATGCCGACAGCTGGAGCTCCATCGCGGAGGGCCTGCCTGCGGACTTCGGTTTCGTCATGCTGACACATCCGCGCCGGGACGGCACCGCCTGGGTGGTGCCGCTGAAGGCCGACGGCGAACGCATCCCTCCCGATGGAAAGCTCGCCGTCCACCGCACTGACGACGCCGGGAACACCTGGAAGCGGCTCAGCACCGGGCTCCCGGAGCATGAATACAACAGTGTGCTGAGGGACGCCGCATCGGTGGACACCGCGGAACCGGCCGGCGTCTACTTCGGCACGCGGGGAGGGACCGTCTACGCCAGTGCGGACGAAGGAGAGACGTTCAGGGACGTGGCTTCCCACCTGCCGGACGTCCTCTGCGTCCGGGCGGCAGTGGTGGCCGGTGCCTGAGATTTCACTGCTGCTTCCAAACGTCCTGCAGCCCCTGGCCGGCGGGCAGTCCGTACTGACCACCCCAGCCGACGGGCCGGTGACGGTGGCAGGCCTGCTCGACGCCGTTGCGGCGGACTATGCCGTGCTGGGCCGTCGGCTCCGCGACGAAACCGGGGCACTGCGGAAGTTCGTCAACATCTATGTCGGCGGCGACGACGTGCGCCGGCTGCAGGGCCTGGATACCGAGGTGGTGCCGGGCCAGGAAGTGCTGGTGATCCAGTCCGTTGCGGGCGGCTGAGCTGCGCCTGGACAGCTGATCGCCAAGCGGATCCAAAATCGTTGACAATTTCGTCGGCGATCCGTACCGTCGGTTTCGTGCAGTGGTGATCAACTGCATCCATTCCTAGCGATGATGCGACAGGAAGGTACCGGGTGGCCGCGAGCCTGAGCCTCAAGGACGTCAGCCTGCACTTCGGCGGGGTCAAGGTCCTGCAGGACGTCAGCTTCGACGTCGAGCCCGGCGTGATCTTCGGCCTGGTGGGACCCAACGGCGCCGGCAAGACATCCCTGTTCAACTGCATCAGCGGCCACTACAAGCCAAGCTCCGGGTCCATTTCCATCAACGGGACCGAGGTCGCCGGCAGCGCCCCTTCTCGAATGGCCCGCCTTGGACTGGCACGCACCTTCCAGCATCCGGCGCTGCAGCTGAACGCCACAGTGCTGCAGAACGTACTCCTCGGAGGGCACACGCGGCTGCCCGGCGGCCCCGTTTCGTGGGCGCTCAGGCTGCCCTACACTGGCCGGGCCGAGCGCGCCGTCCGTACTGAAGCGCTGGAACTCCTTGCCAGGGCCGGACTGGGGTGGGCTGCCGACCTGCCTGCCGACGAACTCTCCCACGGGCTCCATAAAGGCATCGAGTTGTGGCGGGCGCTTCTTTCGCGGCCCACACTGCTCCTCCTCGACGAGCCGGCAGCCGGGCTCTCGCACGGGGAAGTGGAGCAACTGATTGCCACCGTGAAGCGACTCCGCGCCGAGCAGGATGTCACCATCATCATCGTGGAACACCACATGGGACTCATCTCCGCGCTCACCGACCAGGTGGTGGTACTGGACCACGGCCGGAAGCTGATGTCAGGAACCGCGGCACAAGCCCAGTCCGATCCCCGCGTCATCGAGGCCTACATCGGGAGGGACGCCGCGGATGACGCTGCTTGAACTCACGGATGTGACCGCGTCCTACGGGCCCGTGCAGGTCCTGGAGGGGGTCTCGCTCAGCGTGCCGGAGGGCGGGTCGGTGGGCATCCTCGGGGCAAACGGAGCGGGCAAAACCACCACACTTCGCGCCATCAGCGGCAGCGTCAGGACCGGCGGGCGGATAAGGTTCGAGGGCCGGGACATCCGGGGCAACCGGCCGGACCAGGTGGCGGCGCTGGGTGTAGCCCACGTACCTGAGGGCCGGGGCACGCTGGGCCAGCTGAGCGTGCGCGAGAACCTGATGGTGGGCGCCTACCTGCGCAAAGACCGGAAGGCCATCGCCGGGGATATCGACTACTGCCTGGACCTGTTCCCGCAGCTGCAGGACCGGGTGGGTTCGCGGGCCGCTGCACTGTCCGGCGGGGAACAACAAATGCTCGCGGTGGGCCGCGCCTTCATGGCCAAACCCAAACTGTTGCTCCTGGACGAAGCCTCCCTTGGGCTGGCGCCCAGCACGGCAAAAGCGGTCTACCAGGCCATCCGCCGGCTGCGGCTTGAGTCCGGGATCGCCATGCTGGTGGTGGAGCAGAACGCGAACCTCGCGTTCTCGCTGGTGGACACTGCCACCGTCCTGGAAACGGGCCGCAGTGTCCTCACCGGCACCTCGGCTGAACTTAAGGGCATGGACGAAATCCGCCGCGCCTACCTGGGGGGTTGACCCGCATGGGAACCTTCATCCAACTCGTGGTCGACGGCCTCGCCACTGGCTCCATCTATGCCGCCCTGGCGCTGGCAATCGTGCTGGTGAACCAAGCCACGGGCCTGATCAACTTCGCCCAGGGCGGCATGGCTGTGCTGTCCGCCTACATCGCCTACGTGTTCGTCCAGCTCGGCCTGCCACTCATCCTGGCCATCCTCATCTCCATCGTGTTCTCCTTCCTCTTCGGCGCACTCGTGGAGCGTTTCCTGCTCCGCCGGTTCGAACGGGGCGATCCGGACACCGCAGTGGTGGTGACCATCGGCCTGCTCACCCTCGTCACCGGTATCGCCGCGGTCCTTTGGGGCTACAACAACTTGGGCTTTCCGTCGCTTTTCCCACTGACAAGTGTTGAAATCCTGGGGGCGGTGGTGAGCGTCAGGTCTCTTGCCACCGCCGTGACCATTGTCGTCATCATGGTGGTCCTGCAACTGCTCTTCCTGCGCACCAAGCTGGGACTGGCCCTCCGCGCCGTTGCCGACAATCCGGCGTCGGCCGCTTTCTCCGGCCTTCCGGTGGGCCGACTGCTCATGGTCGGCTGGGGGCTTGCAGCAACGCTGGGGGCGATCGCCGGCGTCCTGGTGGCCCCGCAGCTGACGCTGACTCCCGGCATGCTGGACACTGCCCTGGTCTACGCGCTCGCCGCCGTCATCCTCGGCGGCCTGAGCAGCCCCATCGGCTGTGTGGTGGCGGCGTCGGCAATCGGTGTGTTGGAGAACCTGGTGGCCGTCTACATTCCCCTCATCGGCCACGACCTCAAAATCGCAGTGCCTTTCGCGCTGATCTTCGTCATCCTCATCATCCGTCCCCAGGGCCTGTTCGGCAGGAAGGTCGTGGTGAGGGTCTGATGAGTGCCGCTGCCGCCCCAGTACGCCGACCGCGGGTCCGGATTCTCCTCGCCGCCGTCGTGGCCGTTGCGCTGCTCGCCGCTCCACTGGTGCTGCCGGCCTTTGCGAACCAAACACTGATCCGCATCGGTGTCTATGCGGTGGCAGTGCTGGGCCTGAATATCGTGATGGGATACACGGGCCAGGTCAACCTTGGACAGATCTTTTTCGTGGGCCTGGGCGCCTACGTCACCGCCTACGGGGTCAACCATGGCTGGAACATCCTGCTGGTGTTCGTCGCCGCATGTGCCGTTGCCGGCCTGGTGGGGCTGCTGGTGGCCCTTGCGGCCGCCCGGCTTGGTGGCCTGGCCATTGCGATGGTCACCATCGCCCTGCCGATCGTCGGCGTCCCCCTGGCCAAGCGGCTCTCCGATTTCACCGGCGGCTCCCAGGGAATCTCCGCGCGCTTCACCGACGCCCCGGAATGGTCCGGGCTGGACAATGACCAGTGGCAGTTCTACATCGTGCTGGTGGTGGCCGCTGCGGCATTCCTGCTGGCCAGGAGCCTGGTCCGGGGCAAGTATGGGCGGGCCTTCGCGGCGGTCCGTGAGAATGAGGCTGTTGCCGCCTCCATGGGCATCTCGCCCTACCGCACCAAGGTCCTCGCCTTCACCATTGCCTCCATATTCGGCGGCGCAAGCGGCTTCCTGTACCTCGCAGCCGTGCAGTACACCTCTCCGGAGACCCTCAGTTTTGGACACTCCATCAGCCTCCTGGCCGCCATGGTCATCGGCGGTGCCGGAAGCATCGCCGGTTCCCTCCTGGGCGGCGCCTACTACGTCTTCATTCCGCAACTGACCAACGCCATCGATCCCAACCTCACCACCGTCAGCCAGGGCGCCATCCTTCTCGCGGTGCTGTTCCTGTTGCCCGGCGGCCTGGTGAGCCTGCCCCGGGCCCTGCTCAGGCTCACCCGCCGGACCGGCGCCGGGCGCGCCAGTACCGGCCGCTCCACCGGGCGCCGCTCCACCGCCCGCCCGGCAGCGGAGACTTCCCAGCAGACCGCTCCAGCGAATCGTCCGGTGCCGGACGATTCGCTGGAGGGACATGAACAAACAGAGAGGCAGGATGGACCATGAAGATGAGGAAGAAGCCCGGCGGGGTACTTGGCATCGTTGCCGTGACGGCCGCCGTCGCGCTTTCCCTGTCTGGTTGCAGGGGCGACAGTGGCGGGCAGGGCGGCGGTTCGGCGTCCTCTCCGGGGATCACGGACTCGGCGATCACGCTTGGGATCACCACGCCGCTCAGCGGCGCAACCGCCGGTCCGGGCAAGTGCACAGTTGCCGGTGTTTCCGCGTACTTCGGTGCCGTGAATGCCGCGGGCGGGGTGAAGTTCGGTGACGGCAAGACGCGCTCCGTGAACATCAAGTCCTATGACGACGCCTACGATCCACAAAAGTCGCTGGCCAACTTCCAGCAGATGGTGTCGGACAACGTGTTTGCTGCCACCGCCGGCCTGGGCACGCCCACCAACCGGGCGTTCCGCGATGCCGCCATTAGCCAGAAGGTCCCGCAGGTGCTGGTGATGACCGGTGACCCACTGTTCAGCGACCGGAAGCAGAGCCCCTGGCAGCTGGGCTTCGTGCCCGTCTACCAGAATGAGGGTGCCGCGTTCGGAAAGCTCCTGGCAAAGTCGGGTGCGCAGCACAAGGTGGCCATCCTGTCGCAGAACGATGACTACGGCAAGGGTTACGTCGCGGGCTTCAAGGAGGCCATCCAGGGCTCGTCCAACATCACCGTGGTGGGGGAGCAGACCTACGAGGCGACTGACACCTCCGTGGATGCCCAGCTCACCCAGCTCGCCTCCTCCGGGGCGGACGTCTTCTTCAACGCCATGTCCATCACGCCGCTCACCATCGCCGCACTGCAGAAGGCGCAGCAGATCGGCTGGAAGCCCAGCTGGTTCCTGCCCTCCAACACCTCCAGCCCAACCGCCATCCTCGAACCCGGCGGCGGCTCCGCCTACCCCGGCATCTACTCGGTTTCGTTTGCCAAGGCACCGCAGAGCCCGGCATTCGCCAAGGACCCCGACGTGGTTAAATTCCTCGACGAACTGAAGAAGTACGGCAACTACCCGGACATGCCGGCGTTCCCGCACTGCATGTGGAGCTACATGGTGGGGGCCACGCTTGAGAAGGCGTTCCAGAACATGAAAGAGCCCACGCGGGACAGCTTCATGACGGCTCTGCGGGACATCAAGGACCTGAAGGCGCCGCTGATGCTGGAGGGTACGTCGGTCAACACCACGGTGGACGGCCAGCCGGCAGTGTCCTCGGTGGTGGTGCAGAAGTACAACGGCAAAGGCTACGCGACTGCCGAGAACTTTGGCTGACTAGGTTCGGGCGGCGCTCGGCACCGGTTTGGTGCCGCCCGAAGATTCAGCGCCGCCCGGGGATTCCAGGCTGTCCACCAGTTCCAGCCCGCGCCGGGCCCACGCGATCTCCGCGTGGGCCCGGTCCACCAGGCCCTCATAGGTGAACCGCTTGAACGCGATGGTCCGTTCGCGGTCAGCCGGGTCGGTCACGGCCAGGCGGCGGACCAGCATTGGATTGTCCACCTGGGCGATGCGGTGGAGCTCACCCTCCCATTGGGCGAGCTCACCCTCCCATTGCTCCTGGTGCCGGCGGAAAAAGGCCTTGGCCGTCTCCGGGGATGCCGCCTCAAGGTAGGCGGCACGCAAGTGGGCTGGATCGCGGACCCGCGCGTACTCCAGGGGGGTCTGCATCCAATCGAGGAAGGCCTGGTTCCCCGCGTCCGTGACATGGTAGAGCCGGCGGGTGGCGCGCTGGCCCCTGGGCTGCTCCTCACCCTCGATGAGGTTCTCCGCTTCCATCTTGCGCAGCTCAGGGTAGATCTGGGAGTCGGGGGCATGCCACACGTGCCCCACCGACATGGAAAACTGCTTCTGCAGTTCATAGCCTGACAGCGGGCCGACGCGCAGCAGCGCAAGCAGCGCGTACCGAAGGCTCATGCGGTACTCCTCCAAGGGCTCAAGGAAGGTGCGGGGGCGCCTGCACCCCCGCACTCCGGGCTCCCCAGCCTAGGCCGACTGGTAGTTCGTCCGCCACCCGCCGTGGTACGTGGCGCGGGCCACGCTGGAGTAGGGCACGGGGCTGACCAGGGCCCGCACGTCAGTCTGCACGTGGGGTTCGACGGCGGCCTTTGCGGTTCCGCCGTTGGGTTCACCCCACACGACCTTCAGTTCCGTGCCTTCCGGAACGTTGGGATCGATCGTTGCGAGCGACAGGGCCCGGCGTTCATTGGCGCTGTAACCGGTGAACATCGAGTAGCCAACGACCGTTCCGTCGGCGTCCACCACGGAGTCGTAGTTGGCCGACCCGTAGTTCGCCAGGGGAAGGTCGAAGAACTTGTAGCTTGGCCCGTCCACGTTGAACAGCGACGCGAAGATGGAGGTGACATCTTCGGCATCCCAGGCCAGGGTGACCTTCTTGCGCTGCCCGGCGGGGTCCATCTTCTGGAGTGCGTCGCGGCCGATGAAGTCGTGGTCGAATTTGACGAACGAGCCGTATCCCAGCTCCCAGGGGGTCAGGTAGTAGTCCTCGATGTTCCCGGACACGAAGGATCCCGCCAGGGTTCCGGTGGCTTCGTATCCGTCAGCGGGCAGCCATTCGCGGTAGCCGCGCTCCGCTTCGCCGGTGTAGATGGCGGGCAGCGGCGACGGGATCCAGCCGGACTCGAGGGTGTTGGACGGATACGCCCGGGAGCCCACGGGGACCAGTCCGAACTCGGCGCCGGCCTCCACGATTGCCTCGCGGATGCGGTCGTGGTCCGCGTACGGGCCCCACACTTCCAGGCCCGGTGCGCCGGCCATGCCGTGCCGCAGGGTGCGGACGGTGGTCCCGGCGATGGCCATGGTGGACATGTTGAAGAACTTGAGTTGCTCCAGTGCGCCGCCGTTGAGCTTTTCGATGACCTGCCAGGCGTTGGGCCCCTGGATCTGGAAGCGGTAGTACTGGCGGGTCACGGGGTGGCCGTACGGCCGCGACGGTGAGCGCCGGTCCACGGTGATGTCCAGGTCCCGGTAGCCGCCCCTCTCGCCGTGGTAGAGCAGCCAGTTGGCTGCCGGGGAGCGGCCGACGTACACGTATTCGTCCTCCGCCTCGTGGAAGAGGATCCCGTCGCCGATGACATGTCCGGACTCGGTGGTGGGCACGTACTGCTTGGCCCTGTTCACGGGGAATACGGCGGTGGAGTTGATGGCGGTGGCGGTGATCAGCTTGATCGCATCCGGGCCCTTCATGAACAGGTTGTCCATGTGGTGGGACTGGTCGTAGAGGACTGCGGTCTGCCGCCAGGCGGTCTGCTCCTTGATCCAGTTCTGGAAGTCCGCCGGCACCACGGGGTAGATATAGGAGCCGATCTGGGAGTTGCGGAGGAGGTCTACAGCCCCTTTCGACGCGTCGAGGACTTCCTGCAGATTTTTCGGTGCCACGTTGAACCTCTTGTTCTGTATCGGATTGATGGTGGGTATTAGAAGACGATGGTCTGGTTGCCGTGCCGGATGACGCGGTCCTCGGCATGCCACTGGACGGCGCGTGAGAGCACCGCGCGTTCAACGTAGGCACCCCGCGCCTGCAGATCCAGGGCTGAGTGGCCGTGCGTCACCCGGGCCACATCCTGTTCGATGATGGGCCCCTCATCCAGGTCCTTGGTCACGTAGTGCGAGGTGGCACCAATCAGCTTGACGCCCCGCTCCTTGGCCTTGCGGTAGGGCGCGGCGCCCACGAACGCGGGCAGGAATGAGTGATGGATGTTGATCAGCGGCACGGCGGCCGCGTCCAGGAACCCGGGGGACAGGATCTGCATGTACCGGGCCAGCACAACGAAGTCCACGTTTCCTTCCAGCAGCTTCAGGATCTGCGCCTCGGCCCCGGACTTGTCAGGACCTGCGGAGGGGACGTGGAAGAACGGGACGCCGAAGGAGCGCACGTCCTCTGCCGTGTTGGTGTGGTTGGAGATCACCATGGGGATGGTTACCGGCAGTTCACCCCGCCGGTGCCGCCAGAGCAGTTCCAGCAGGCAGTGGTCGGAGGTGGATACCAGGATGGCCATGCGCTTGGGGATGGAGCGGTCGGTCAGCGTCCAGGACAGCCCCAGCGGGGTGAGGGTCCTGGCGAGGTCGGCCTCGATATCGGGCACCGCGGCGGCCAGGTCCGGCCGGTTGAAAACCACCCGCTGGAAGAAATCACCCGAAGAAGGATCACTGGAGTACTGGTCCAGGGAGACGATGTTTCCCCTGTTGCGGGTCACCAGGGCGGCTACTGCAGCCACGATGCCCGGCTGGTCCGGCCCGTGGACGATCAAGCAGGACTGGTCCTTGCGGGATTCGGTGTGCAGGACCATGGCTTGCCGCCCTAGCCCTCTTCTGCCGTGAAGTGCCGGACCCAGTTGGCCGTGGCCAGCAGCCCGCCAAACGTGTAGAAGTGCAGGCCAACCTGCCCCGGAAGATGCTGGTCCTGGCCGGGTGCGCGCTCGGCAAGAACGGCGGCCAGATCGTTCACGAACCGGTCCGGCCCGGCGTCCCCCATGAGGTTGGTCAGCGAGAAGCCGTACTTCTTCACGATCATCGCATTGGCTCCCACGCCGAACCGGCGCGCAAAGCCGAGGAGCCTCTTGATGCCGGCCGGGCCGGGGGTGCCCACCCGGATGGGAGCCTTGATGCCCCTGGCCCGGACCTCATTGATCCACGCAGCCACCGGTTCAGTGTCGAAGGCGAACTGGGTGATGATGGAAGCCTCGAGGTTCTCTGCGGCGAGGGCTGCGGTTTTGTCCTCCAGCGCCCGCCAGAGGTCTTCCTTGCGGATATCGGGATGGCCCTCCGGATATCCGCCGATTCCCACCTCCCGGACCCCGAACTGCTGCAGGAGGCCGGTGTTGACCAGCGCCAGGGAGTCTTCGTACGGGCCCTCCGGTTCGGCGGGGTCGCCCCCGATCACGAACAGGTGCTCGGCGGCTCCCACTTCCGCGAGGCGCTGGAGGAACTTTTCGAGGTCACCCTTCGATGCCAGCCGGCGCGCCGAGACGTGCGGCACGGGGATGAATCCCAAGTCCCGGGCGGCCTTGGCCGCGGCCACCCGCATCTCCAGGTCCTCGTTGCCGAGGAAGGTGACGTTGATGCGGGTGCCCGGCGGAATGCTGTCCTTTGCTTCGATGAGGGCGGGAATGTCCTTGCCGGTCATCTCCAGCGAGAAGTTCTTGATGAGTTCCAGGGATGCTGCCCGGTTGGGGGCGGGCATGATTCGAGTCGCCATCAGGTCATCCTTTCGGCGGGTGCAGCGGTGCGCCCACCTCCCACATTACCTATGCACATAGGTAATGTCGATAGCTATTTATGGAATCCGGGACCTTCCGGCCCACCGTCCGTCGCGGACCTACCCTCCTGCGGCCTCCGGTTCCAGATGGGCAATGGCGCGGGTGTCCTGGAAGGCGCGGACCCCTTCGATGCCCTGTTCCCTGCCCATGCCGGACTGCTTCATTCCGCCAAATGGCGCGCGCAGGTCGAGCCGGGTTGCGCCATGATCATTGACCCAGACATAGCCGCAGACCAGCCGTCCGCCCACGCGGTCGGCAGCCGCGGGGTCTGCGGTCCACACCGAGCCGCACAGGCCCGCCCAGGTTGCGTTCGCAGCCTCCACCGCCTCGTCCTCCGTGTCGAACGGGATCAGGGGGATGACGGGGCCGAACTGTTCCTGGGTGACAACCCGCAGCGAGGGGTCTGGATTGACCACCAGCGCGGGGCGAAGGAAGTTCCCGCCCTGCAGTTCGGGGTCGGCGGGAAGGGCTCCGAACTCCCTGACATCGGCGCCTGCTTTCCTGGCCTCCCCGATGAGTTCGGCGACGAAGGCCTTCTGCGCAGGCGAGTGCAGCGGGCCCATGGTGGTCCCGTCGTCGAGCCCGTAGCCGATCACCGCTTTCTCAAGCCGCTGCGAGAGCCCCGCCACCACTTCGTCCAGGCGCGAACGGTGGACGTACAGCCGCTTCGCGTTCATGCAGATCTGGCCGGTGGTGTCGAAGATGGCGGCGTAGAGCCGGTCCAGGTGGGTGTCATCGAGGACTGCGTCCGCGAGGATGACGGCGGCGTCGTTTCCGCCCAGTTCAAGCGTCACCCGCGTGAGTGACTTCGCGGCCATTTCCATGATGCGCTTGCCGCCGCCCACGCTTCCCGTGAAGCAGACCTTGGCGATATCCGGGCTGGTGATGAGCTCCGCCATGTCCGCGTCCTTGCCGGTGACCACGTTCAGCACCCCTGGCGGCAGTTTTTCGGCGATCCGCTGGACCACGCGGGTGGTTGCCAGCGGCGCGGTGGGTGGCGGCTTCACGATTGCCGTGTTTCCTGCCAGCAGCGCGTGCGGCAGCGAGGCGGCCAGGATGGCGATGGGCCAGTTGAACGGCACGATGACCGTCACTACGCCCAGCGGCTGGAAGGTGACCGAGGTGGAAACGGGAATTCCGGGCGCGGGCGGCAGCACCTTGGCGGTGTCGACGTCGGGCGCCAGTTCCAGGGCGAGGTTCCACCGGATCTCGAACACCAGGGAGTCCACCCAGGCTTCCATGCGGATCTTGCCGTTTTCCTGCGACAGGATGGCGGCATCCTCATCACGGAAATCGGCAATGCCCTCCAATGCCAGCCGCATCTGGTCCGCGCGCTCCTGCGCGCCCAGGGCAGCCCACCCGGGGTAGGCGGCCTTTGCCGCAGCGATGGCATCCTGGACATCCGCCGGGCCGGCCGCCGCGGCGTGGCCCACGATGGTGCCGGGCTTGCCCGGATCGGCAATGTCCATGGTGGCGGCGGCCTGGCGTTCGGTGCCTCCGATGTAGAGTCCCGTGGTCACCGGGGCGGACGTGTCCACTGTGTTGGTCATGATGTTGCACCTCTCTGTGCGGTACTGCGGGGATCCTTTAATTTTCTCACTGGCGGACGTTTGGCGTTCCGTGAGTATGGAACGTCTCGATGGTTTTCATGCCCCAGGCCTGGCCCTTTTTGCGCTCCTCCTGGCTCCACTCCACCACTGGCGAATCGGGGTCCAACAGCAGGCGGGCCCCTGCGTTGGCCAGTTCGATGCGGTTGCCGCCGGGCTCCCAGACGTAGAGGAAGAACGTCTGGTTGATGGCGTGCTTGTGCGGCCCGGACTCGATGTGGATGCCGTTTTCAAGGAAGATGTCCGCAGCCTTCAGGATGTCCTCGCGGGTATCGGGGGCGAATGCCACATGATGGAGCCGGTTCCCGTGCTTGAGCCAGTCGTCGGAGTACACGATGTCGTAGGACTTGTTGTTGAAGTGGAACCACCAGGCGGCGTAACCGCCGTCGTCCAGCCGGATGCGCTCGCTCTCCCGGCCCTGCAGGGCGTCGGCCACGAACTCCCCATTGGCCACCACGTCCTTGGCAAGGAAATTGATGTGGTCCAGCCGCCGCGCGTTAACGCCGCGGCCGGGGAAAGCCGAGGCCTGGTTCTTCAGCGCGGGTTTGTCGTCCGTTGCCACATACCGTTCGGTCCCGTAGTAGATGCCCATGAGGTGCCCGTCAGGGTCGCGGAAGGAGTAGGTGGGTCCGGTCCCCACCTCCCCGTCCACCCAGCCGATGCCCAGGCCGGTGGCTTCGATGGCGGCGACCCTGCGCTCCAGCGCCTCCTGGCTGGTGGTCCGGAAGGTGGTGCGTCCGACGCCGGCATCGCCTGAGGCGGTGAGCTTCAGGGTGTAGAGCTGGTATTCGTCCCACGTCCGGAGGTAGGCGGACTTCTCGCCGTCGCTGCCGGTTTCCGCAACGACGCGCATGGCGAGCAGGTCGCGGAAGAACCAGAGGCTTTCCTCGAAGACGGGGGTCAGCAGTTCCACGTTCCCCAGGTGGGCGACGTCGAACGAGGTATACCCGGTCATGGAGCTGTCCCTTCTAAAGGTCGTAATGCAAGGCGTTATAGGCGTGGGCGCGGGAAGACGCGCCCGTCGAAGATCTTCCGTGCTGTCCTGAGTGCGGTTGAGCGGGTCACGCTGTAGCCGTCCGCGGTGGAGTCGATGGCCACCTCGACGTCGAAGTGGCCGGTGGGGTGTTCCACCCGGAAGGGTTTCCCCGGTGCAGGAAGCGCGGCCAGGCCATGGCCCACGGCTCCTTCGGCCAGTACTCCCGCCGCCACCGTAAGTGCTCCGAGCACGCCAATGGAAGTGTGGACGCGTACGGGGAGGAAGCTGCGGGTGGCAATGGATCCGCCGGCCCGCGGCGGCGCGAGCAGCACCAGCTTGGGGATGGTGGCCCCGCTGACATCGCCCATGCCCATCAGTTCCGCCGCTGCGAGGCGGACCCCGGCCAGCCGTAGTGCCAGGCCTTCGTCTGCCTCAAGGTCCGCGGGGGATTCTTCGCCGGTGACGCCCAGATCGGCGGCTCGCATCAGGACGCTGGGCATTCCGTTGTCAACGCAGGTAATGTCCACGCCCTCCGCGTGGTCCAGGACCTTGCCCGTCGGGAACAGGGCGCCCGTCGATGATCCCGCTGTGGCCTCGAAGTTGAGCCGGATGGCCGCCGCCGTTCCCGGAACGCCGTCGATCGCCACGGCGCCCCCTGCAGCCGGGCCGCCGTCGTAATCCACCACCCCGCCGGGGGTGGCAAACCGCGCGATGGCCATGCTTCCGGTGTTCACCATCCGGATACGCACCTCGGTGTGGCCGTCGGAGGCCGGCACCAGGCCCCGCTCGACAGCGAAGGGCCCCACGGCGGCCAGGATGTTTCCGCAGTTCTGCCGGCTGCTGACCAGTGCCGTGTCGACGCCGACCTGGAGGAAGAGGTAGTCGACGTCCGCGCCGGCGTCCGGAGACGGTGAGATGACCGCTGCCTTGCTGGTCAGCGGATGTGCCCCGCCCAGGCCGTCCACCTGGCGTGGATCGGGAGAGCCCATGATCCTCAGCAGCAGGTCATCGCGTTCCCCGGGATCGGCGGGCAGGTCGGAGGCGAGGAACAACGCACCCTTGGAGGTCCCTCCCCGCATGAGGAGGCAGGGGATCCCCTGTGTTTCGGGCATATCCACCCTCGCGTTCCACGGCGGGCATGGTGCCTGGGCGGCCCATGGTCAGTCCATTCCGGCGGACAGTGCCAGAAAACCATGCTCTGGAACTCTGGTCAAGAGATCCGATACAATTTTGTTAGCAATCATGTTGGTACTGGATGTCCCCGGGCTGCTTTCCACCTTGGACCGAACGATGGAGTTCGCAGTGACAGGGATTTTGCTGAATCGAAGGAGAAAGCCGATGGCCCCGAAATCCCTGCAGGATGTGCTTGATGCGGCGGGAAACACCGTTGACCTGCTGCGCAATTCCCAACTCGGTACCTACATCTATCCGGTGGTCCCGGCCGAGTTCACCAACTGGCGGCGCGAGCAGCGGGCATGGCGGGAAACGGCAGTGCTGTACGACCAGTCCCACCACATGGTCAACTTCTTCGTGAAGGGTCCCGATGCCCTCAAGCTCTTCTCGGACACGGGCATCAACAGCTTCACCAACTTTCCGGTGAACACCGCAAAGCAGTTCGTTCCCACGGCCTCCAACGGCGGAGTGATCGGCGACGGCATCCTGTTCCACCTGGAAGAGCAGGAGTTTGTCTACGTGGGCCGTGCACCGGCTGCCAACTGGCTCCAGTTCCACGCGGAAACCGGCGGATACGACGTCGAATGCACCTACGATGACAGGTCCCCGTCGCGCCCCTACGGCCAGGCCGTGACCCGAAAGTACTACCGCTTCCAGATCCAGGGCCCCAGCGCCTGGCAGATCATCGAGAAGCTCAACGGCGGAACGCTCGAGCAGGTGAAGTTCTTCCACATGGGCCACCTGGGCATCGCAGGGGAGCAGGTCCGCACGCTGCGCCACGGCATGGCGGGGGCTCCGGGGCTGGAAATCTGGGGGCCCTACGAACAGCACGGAAAAATCCGGGATGCGGTACTCGAGGCCGGGGCGGAGTTCGGCATTGAACCGTGCGGGTCGCGGGCCTACTCGTCGAACACGCTGGAATCGGGCTGGATTCCGTCGCCGCTGCCGGCTATCTACAGCAGTGACGCCGAGCGGGCCTACCGGGAATGGCTGCCGGCAACAAGCTATGAAGCGGTCAACGCGCTCGCCGGCTCGTTCGTCTCCGGCAGCATCGAGGACTACTACCTGACGCCGTGGGAACTCGGCTACGGCTCGTTCGTGAAATTCGACCACGACTTCATCGGATGCGACGCGCTCCAGCAGATCGATCCGGCCGCCCAGCGGAAAAAGGTGACGCTCGCCTGGAACGATGAGGACCTTGCCAACATCTGGGCGTCGTTCCTGGACCGCGACAAGCCCGGCTACCAGTTCTTCGACATCCCCAACGCCAACTACGGGTCATCCAATTACGACACCGTCATCGATGCCGACGGCACAGGGGTGGGCCTCTCGCTCTTCACCGGTGTGACGGCCAACGAACGCCGCGGCCTCTCACTGGCCACGGTGGACCCCAACGTGGAGATCGGCACCGAAGTGCGGGTCATCTGGGGTGAACCCGACGGCGGATCCCGCAAGACCACCGTGGAACCGCACGAGCAGATCAGCGTCCGCGCCGTGGTCAGCCCCGCACCTTATGCCGTCACCGCCCGCACCGAGTACCACGGCGGTTGGCGGACCGCGGCCGCCGGTGCGCAGTAAGCCGGCGGGAACGGGCGGCCGGTCTGTTGCCGTGCTCGGCCTGGGGGAAGCCGGGAGCATCTACGCCCAGGACCTGGCCGGCCGTGGACTGCGGGTGACGGGAACGGATCCCGCCGTCGATGCGGTCCTGCCCGGGGTGCTGCGGGCCCCTGGGATCAGTGAAGCGGTGGCGGGCGCTAACCTCGTGATCAGCCTGGTGGGAGCCCGCGCGGCGGAATCCGTCCTTGAGGAGGCGCTGGCCGCAATGGACCCGGCGGCCATCTTCGCGGACCTCAACACCGCCGGGCCGGACCAAAAGCGGCAGCTCGCAGAACGGGCAGCCAGGAGGGGAGTCCTTTTCGCCGACGTCGCCATCCTGGCACCCGTTCCCCGCGGCCGGATTGATTCGCCCCTGCTGGTCAGCGGCACGGGGGCGGATGCGTTGGTGGCCCTCTTCGAGGGATGGGCCATCCCGGCCACCAGCGCAGGCGGTGAAGCGGGTGCGGCGGCCGGCCTGAAGCTGCTCCGGAGCGTGTTCATGAAGGGGCTGGCAGCAACTGTCCTGGAATCAGTCACGGCCGCCGAAGCGGCAGGGGCAAGAGACTGGATCATCAGCCAGATCGCCGCGGAGCTGGGCCCGTCAGGCGAGGCGCTCGTGGTGCGGATGCTTGAGGGCACGCGGGTGCATGCCGTCCGCAGGGAAGCGGAAATGCGTGAGGCGCGGGAGTTCCTGGACTCGCTCGGGGCCGCCCATCCTGTGACAGACGCGACCATCGAGTGGCTGCATTCGCTGGCACATCACCAGCAGGGGCTGGAGGAGGAACAGGTTGCGGACAGTCCTTCCTGACTACGCCCGCCACCGTCTTCCCGGACCTGCTATGCCACCCGCCAGACGCTGCACTCGTCCGTATTGATTGCTTTGCGCACACCACTGATGCGGTCCAGGATCCAGACCACCCCGATGCCGGGAGCTGTTTCCTGGACGCTGCCGCGGCGGATCACCACGTCGTCGTAGGAGGGCCCCACCGAAAGGCGGGCTTCGATCTCATCGCCGCGGTGGAGCTGGTCCAGGGCGCGGACTCTTGTTACATGCGTGGTCGCTTTCTTCAACATCGGGGGCCTCCTGGCTGGAGCTGGTGCCGGCTCTTGCCTGCACTACCAAGTGTGGGCCGGGAATGTTGCGTGCCGGTTTCCCCGCGGTTAGGGCGCGGTTAGTTCTTCGCGCCGCCCCGGTTTCAGGCTGCTGCCCCGCTCCGGTAGGCCGCCAGGAAGGCGGAGATCCTCCGAACGGCTTCCTCGATGTCCAGCACCGAGGGAAGGATGACAAAGCGGAAGTGGTCAGGCGCAGGCCAGTTAAAGGCCGAGCCATGGGAGACCAGGATCTTTTGGTCCCGAAGCAGGTCCAGGACGAATTTCTCGTCACTGTCGATCGGGTACAGCTCCGGGTCCAGGCGCGGGAACAGGTACATGGCGCCCGACGCCGGGACGCACGTTACGCCGGGAATGGCCGTAAGCAGTTTGTGGGCCAGGTCCCGCTGCTCGCGCAGCCGGCCGCCCGGCTTCACCAGCGCGTCAATGCTTTGGTAGCCGCCCAGGCAGGTTTGGATGGCGTGCTGGGCGGGAACGTTGGCGCACAGGCGCAGCGAGGCAAGCAGTTCCAGGGCTTCACGGTATGCGGCAGTAGCCGCCAGCGGCCCGGTGATTGCCACCCATCCGGCCCGGTATCCCGGCATCCGGTACGCCTTGGACAAGCCGCTGAAGGTCAGGCAGCAGACGTCCTCTGCCACGGCCGCAGTGTGGATGTGCGTGGCACCCCCGTAGAGCACTTTCTCGTAGATCTCGTCAGAGAACAGGACCAGGTTGTGCTTCCGCGCCAGGCCGGCGAACTGCTCCAGGATGTGCCGGGGATAGACGGCGCCGGTGGGGTTGTTCGGGTTGATGATCACAATGCCCTTGGTGCGGCTGGTGATCTTCGCTTCCACATCGGCCAGGTCCGGCCACCAGTTCTCCGCCTCGTCGCAGATGTAGTGCACGGGCTTGCCCCCGGTCAGGGTCACGGCGGCGGTCCACAGGGGGTAGTCCGGTGCCGGGACCAGGATTTCGTCGCCGTTCTCCATGAACGCCTGCAGGCACATGGAGATCAGTTCGCTGACGCCGTTGCCGATCACAATGTCCTCGACCCCGATGTTCATGAGGCCGCGGGTCTGGTAGTACTGCGAGATGGCCGTCCGGGCCGTGAAGATGCCTTTTGAGTCGCTGTAGCCCTGGGCGCCGCGAAGGTGGTGGATCATGTCCACCACCACGGACTCCGGCGCTTCCAGCCCGAAAGGTGCGGTGTCACCGAGGTTCATCTTGAGGATCCGGTGCCCCTCGGCCTCCATGTTCTTGGCGGCCTCAAGAATGGGGCCGCGGAGTTCGTAGCGGACGTTCCGGAGTTTGCTGGAGTGTTGCATGGCGCGCATGGTTGATCTTTTCACAAAGCACGACGGCGGGCGGCGGGGTGGGCCATTCTGTGGACGCTTGCTGGAACAACGCTCCCTATTCGATAAGTTTTGAACTTGTAGTACTGCCTTCCTGCGGTGGTGCACGGCAGAACCGGAAGGAAGTACCCCACGTGGGAGGTGTGCTGATCGGGCTGGCGGTGATCGGCGTCGTCATCGCCGTCGGATACATCGCCGCGCGCTGCGGCCTGGGCGACGAACCCACCATTTCGGCGTTGACCCGCACCGCCTTCTTCATCACCAACCCCGTTCTGCTCTTCACTGTGGTGCTGAAATCGGACCTGTCCGTGGTCTTCTCCGCTTATGTTCCGCTCGCCGTGATCACAGCAGCGGTCACCGCGCTGCTCTATGTGGCCGCCAGCCGGATCTGGTTCCCGAGGCCGCTGGCCGAAACGGCCGTGGGCGCGATGGCGGGCTCCTACGTCAACGCCAACAACATCGGCATCCCCATCACGCTCTATGCCCTGGGGGACGCCACCCCCGTGGCCCCGGTCCTGCTGGTCCAGCTGCTCCTGTTCGCCCCGCTGGTCCTGACTCTTCTTGACCTATCGGAAGCCGGCCGGTTCTCGCCCCGGCTGATGCTCACGCAGCCCTTCCGCAACCCGATGATCATCGCCTCGCTCCTGGGCGTGGTCCTGGCGGCGTTCCACGTGGAGCTGCCCGCCCCGGTGATGGCGCCGCTCACCCTGCTGGGCGGTGCGGCGGTCCCGGTGGTGCTGCTGGCTTTCGGCATGTCGCTGCGCGGAACCAGGATGCTCCGGAGCGGCGGCCACACGGCCGACATCCTCACTGCCACGGCACTGAAGTCCGCTGTCATGCCGGCGGTGGCGTTCGTCGTCGGACGCTTCCTGTTCAACCTGGACCACCACATGCTGCTGGGCGTGGTGCTCATGGCGGCGCTTCCCTCCGCCCAGAACGTGTTCCTGTTCGCCAGCAAATACGGGCGGGGCGTGGCCGTCGCGCGGGAGACCATCCTGCTCTCCACGGCCGCCGCGGCGCCGGTGCTGGTCCTGGTCGTCTGGCTCCTGGCCGGCTGAAATCCCTCCCGGCGCCGCGCCGCCCTACCGTGCAGGGCATGGGCCGGGCAAGAATGGGCACATGGAACTTCCCGTGATGCCACCCGTCCCGCCCATGCTCGCCAAGGCCGTCAGCGGAATCGACGGCATCCCGGGTGGTGGCGACCTCAGCTATGAACCCAAGTGGGACGGCTTCCGGTCCATCATTTTCCGCGACGGCGATGACCTGGAGATCGGCAGCCGCAACGAGAAACCCATGACCCGCTACTTCCCGGAACTCGTGGCCGCGCTCAAGGAGAACCTGCCCCCGCGCTGTGTGGTGGACGGCGAGATCATCCTGGTGGGGGCCTCCGGGGACAGGCTCGACTTCGACACCCTGCAGCAGCGCATCCATCCTGCCGCCAGCCGGGTGAAGCTGCTGGCGGAACAAACCCCGGCAAGTTTCGTGGCGTTCGACCTCCTGGCACTGGATGACGACGACTACACCGGCAGGCCCTTCTCGGAGCGGCGGGCGGCACTGGAGAAGGCGCTCGCGGCCAGCAAGGCACCGGTGCACCTGACCGCCGCCACCACTGACAAGGACACGGCGGCGCACTGGTTCGAGCAGTTCGAGGGGGCCGGCCTGGATGGCATCGTGGCCAAGCGGCTGGACGGCCGATACGAGCCGGACAAGCGGGTGATGTTCAAGGTCAAGCACGAACGCACCGCGGACTGCGTGGTGGCCGGCTACCGCCTGCACAAGAGCGGGCCGGATGCCATCGGCTCGCTGCTGCTGGGGCTGTACAAGGACGACGGCGAGCTGGCCAGCGTGGGCGTGATTGGCGCCTTCCCCATGAAGCGCCGGCAGGAGCTGTTCCAGGAACTGCAGCCGCTGGTAACGGATTTCGACAACCACCCTTGGGCATGGGCCAAGCAGGAAGAAGGGGAGCGGACGCCGCGGAACGCCGAGGGCAGCAGGTGGAGCGCCGGCAAGGACCTGTCCTTCGTTCCACTGCGGCCCGAACTGGTGGTGGAGGTCCGCTACGACCACATGGAGGGCGAGAGGTTCCGGCACACTGCCCAGTTCAACCGCTGGCGGCCGGACCGGGACCCGGAATCGTGCACCTATGAGCAGTTGGAGGAGCCGGTGAACTTCGACCTGGCCTCGGTGCTGGAGACCGGCCAGGAGTAGCCGGGACTGCTGCCGGGCAATTGGCCTTGGGCCGTCGTCGTACGTTCCTGCCCGGTTACTGGCATCCCGCCACTGTAAATCCCACTTAAAACCCGCCACCCCTCGACATTTCCGGGGGTGGCGGGCTTTGGCCAATCAGTAACTGGGCAGGAACGTGCGCGTTTCGCCGCTACTTCAGCCCGAGCTGCTTGGTGGGGGTCCGGAAGGACTCCTTGGCAGTGAGTGCCGAGACGGCAGCGATGGCGCAGATGATGGCGGTGAAGATGCTGATCTGCACCCAGCCGCCGGGCTGGATGCCGCCCATGGCAGCCACGATGGCCGGGGCGAAACCTGCCATCAGGAACCCGAGCTGGGTGCCGATGGCCAGGCCGGAGAAGCGGACCTTGGTGCTGAACATCTCGGCGTAGAAGGACGGCCAGACGGCGTTGGAGGCGGCGTAGCCGAAGGAGAAGAAACCGATGGCTGCAACGAACATCAACGGGATGCTGTGGGATTCCAGGCTGAGCAGGAACAGCGGGGTCAGGATTGCGCTGGCCACGGCGCCGTAGATGAAGACAGGCTTGCGGCCGATTCTGTCCGCGAGCTTGCCGAAGAGCGGCTGGGTGCCCAGGGCCACCAGGTTGGCGCCGACCACGAGCCACAGGGTGGTGGTGCCGTCCACGCCGGCGACTGTCTTGGCGTAGCTGATGGCCAGGGTGCCGAACACGGTGGAGACAGCGGCGATGAAGGCGCAGGCGACGACACGCAGGACGTCGCGCCAGTGGCCCTTGAGGAGGTCGGCGACCGGAAGCTTGGAGATCTGGGCGTTCTTCCGGGCTTCCTCGAAGGCCGGAGGCTCGTGCAGGGTGCGGCGGATAAGGAACGCCACCACAACCACCGCGGCGCTCAGCCAGAACGGGATGCGCCAGCCGATGCCGTACTTGATCTCATCCGGCAGGGCCAGGACGGGGATGAAGACCAGGGCGGCGAGGATCTGGCCGCCCTGCGTGCCGGTAAGGGTCCAGGAGGTAAAGAAGGAACGCTGGTTGTCCGGGGCATGCTCCAGCGTCATGGAGGAGGCGCCGGCCTGCTCGCCAGCGGCGGAGAGGCCCTGGCAAAGGCGGGCGAGGACCAGCAGAACCGGGGCCCACCAGCCCACCGTGTGGAAATCGGGCAGGCACCCGATCACGAACGTCGATGCGCCCATGAGCACCAGGGTGAACATCAGGACTTTCTGCCGGCCCACCCGGTCGCCGAAGTGGCCCAGGATGATGGCGCCCACGGGACGTGCCACATAGGCGAACCCGAAGGTGGCGAAGGACATGATGGCAGCGTTGGTGTCTGCATCGGGGAAGAAGACCTTGGGGAAGATCAGCGCCGCAGCCGAGCCAAAGATGAAGAAGTCATAGTATTCGACGGCGCTGCCCAGGAAGCTGGCGAGGGCGGCTTTCTTGGGTGTCCCGGCGGAGGTGAGGGCACCCGCCCCTGCGGACGGAAGTGTCTTGCTCATGGTGTTCCTTTGGTGTGACGACATTGTCGCGGATGGATCTGGGGTCGCAGCCGCCGATGCCTTGGTGCGGGCGGGGGGATGCGGCTGGAGTCCGGTGGAAAGACCCGGCAGTTGTAGCCACATGGTGGGAGCTACTTTTGCGATACAGAAACTATGACTGTGAGGGCAGTCACCTGTCAAGAAAATAATCACCATCTAGAAATAGCTCTCACATTGTGGCAACATCAAAGCATGAGTGTGAACCAAACCACAGCGGCCAATGAAGAATCCGCTGCCGCCGCCCGCGTCGGAGAGCCCGTGAATGCCATGCCGCCGGAAGGCAAGGTGGGCGCCCGTCCCGCCGACCGCACGGATATGGTGGGCAAGGCCCTGGGGCTGCTGGTCCTCCTGGGTGATGAACCCCGCGGGGCCAGTGCCGCGGAGATTTCCCGCCGCGCCGAACTTCCCTTCAGCACCACCTACCGCCTGCTGGGCTCCCTGACCCGCGACGGTTTTGTCGACTACGAACCGGACGGCCGCCGCTACCACCTGGGCCTGCGGATCTTCCAGCTGGGACAGCGAGTCTCCAACCACCATGGTTTCGCGGGGACGGCCATGCCTATCCTCCGCCGGGTCACCGAACAGACCGGCGAGGCCACCATCCTCAGCGTCCGCGATGGGCTGCACCACCTGACGGTCAGCAAGGTGGACGGACCGCAGACCTTCCGCGTGACCAGCGATCCCGGCCACCTGGGCTCGCTCTCCACCACCGCCGTGGGTAAGGCCCTGGTGGCGTTTGCCGAGGATGCGGAACGCGAAAAGCTGGTGGCTGAGGTCCCGCTTGAAGCGCTTACCCACAAATCCATTACGGACCGGGAAGCCTTCAGGGCCGAGGTTGAGAAGGTCCGCCGGCAGGGATACGCCGTCATGGATGAGGAGAATGAGGCCGGCATGCGGGCCGTCGCGGTGCCGCTGCTCAACAGCCAGGGGCACGCCTTTGCCTCCCTGGCAACCGCCGTGCCCGTTTTCCGCCTGAGCCTCGAGGAACTGGAGGCCCACGTCCCTGTCCTGCAGGAGGCTGCCGCCGAGCTGGCTGCACGCCTTCCGCAGCGCGGCTAGGCACGCAAAACCGCCTCCAAGAAATATTGCGTTCGCATCTCGAACGGTAGTGCGATAAGTGAACATTTTCTGTATTGTTATCCCCATCACCGGCGCAGCCCTTCCACGTGAACGCAGCCCGGTGCCGTACCAAAGGAGCTGCACGCATGAGCAATCGAACTGAGTCCTACCTTGTGGGACTGGTTGGTGATGGCGTTGCGCCATCGCTCACGCCGCCGATGCACGAACGGGAAGGCGACGTGCAGGGCCTGCGCTACCTGTACCGCCCCATTGACCTGCTGGAACTGGGTTTGACCGGGGAGTCGGTGGGCGCCATCCTGCACAGCGCCCGCACCCTGGGCTTCAACGGCCTGAACATCACTCACCCCTGCAAGCAGCTGGTCCTGCAGCACCTGGACGAGGTAAGCCCGGACGCCCGCCGACTTGGCGCGGTGAACACCGTGGTGATCCGCGACGGCAGGTTCATCGGCCACAACACCGATTTCTCCGGCTTTGGTGCCGCACTTGCTGCCGGCCTCCCCGGAGCCCGCCTGGACCGCGTGGTGCAGCTCGGTGCCGGCGGTGCCGGATCCGCCGTCGCCTACGCCCTGCTCAGCGCAGGCGTTAAATCCCTGGACCTGGTGGACATGGACCCTGCCAGGGCCGTGGCACGGGCCGCCGAACTGCAGGGCTTTTTCCCCCACAGCACCGTCACGGCACGCACGACGGCGGAGCTGCCGCAGCTCATGCGCCTTGCCGACGGCCTGGTGCACTGCACACCCGTTGGCATGGCAGCCCACCCCGGCGTCCCGCTGGACATGGACCTGCTGGAGCCCCGGCACTGGGTGGCGGACATCGTCTACCGCCCCATCGACACCGAACTGGTCCGCGGCGCCCGCGCCAAGGGCTGCGAGGTCCTGGACGGCGGCCGGATGGCAGTAGGCCAGGCCGCCGACGCCTTCCGGATCTTCACCGGCCTGGACGCGGACCCGGACCGCATGCGCTCGCACTTCCTGGAGCTTGTGGCCGCCGAGGAGGTGGCCGCCTGATGCGCACCGGAATCGCCACCGTCTGCCTCTCCGGCACCCTGAAGGAAAAGATGCAGGCCTGCTCCATCGCCGGCTTCGACGGCATCGAGATCTTCGAGCAGGACCTGGTCACCTCACCGCTCAGCCCCGAAGACGTGCGGAAGATGGCGGCGGACCTGGGGCTCGGCCTGGACCTGTACCAGCCCTTCCGCGATTTCGACGGCGTCACCCCGGACCTGCTGAAGGCCAACCTCCGGCGCGCCGAAGCCAAGTTCAGGCTCATGGCACACCTGGGCATGGACACCATCCTGGTGTGCTCCAACGTCGCCACCGCCACGATCGACGACGACGGCCTCCGCGCCGAACAACTGGCACAGCTGGCCAACCTGGCGGGGGACCACGGCGTCAAGGTGGCCTATGAGGCCCTGGCCTGGGGCAAGTACGTCAACGACTACGAGCACGCGTACCGCCTGGTGGAGATGGTGGACCACCCCAACCTGGGCACCTGCCTTGACTCCTTCCACATCCTCTCCCGCGACTGGGACACCGCGCCGATCGAGGACATCAACCCGGACAAGATCTTCTTCGTGCAGGTGGCGGATGCCCCCAAGCTCTCCATGGACGTCCTTTCCTGGAGCCGCCACTACCGCGTGTTCCCGGGCGAGGGACAGTTTGAGCTGGCCAAGTTCATGGGCCACGTGGTCCGCGCCGGCTACACCGGGCCGGTCTCGCTGGAGGTCTTCAATGACGTCTTCCGCCAGTCGGACGTCGAGCGCACCGCGGTGGATGCCATGCGGTCGCTGATCTGGCTGGAGGAGCAAAGCGCCAAATGGCTCGCCGGCGCCGACGCCGCGCCCGGCAACGCCGGCGCCCTTCGCCGTCGTTATCCCATGGAACTGGCCACGCTGCCCAAGGTGAACGAACCCGCAGGCTTCAACTTTGCCGAGGTCAAGGCGGACGATACCGCCCAGCTGGAAAAGCTCCTGGGCCAGCTCGGCTTCCAGTTCGAGGGCCGGCACCGGACCAAGGACGTCCAGCTGTGGACCATGGGCCAGGCCCGGGTGATCATCAACGAGCAGGCAGCGCGGCACGCCGAACCGGCAATCGCCGCGCTGGGGTTCGACGTCGATTCCCCCGTGATTGCCTCCGCCCGCGCCCAGCAGCTCAAGGCCCCCGTGGTGGCCCGCAAGGTCCAGGCGGACGAGGAAGTGTTCCAGGGCATCTCCGCGCCGGACTCCACCGAGATTTTCCTCTGCCAAGGCAGCCCGGACGGCACGGCGGCGTGGACCCACGAGTTCGGGGAGGGGCTGGAACACCCGTCGGCAGGAGCCAGGGCGGTCATCGACCACGTCAACCTCGCCCAGCCGTGGCAGCACTTCGATGAGGCCGTCCTCTTCTACACCAGCGCCCTGGCGCTGGAGCCCCAGCCGTTCGCCGAGGTGCCCAGTCCCAGCGGGCTGGTGCGCTCGCAGGTCATGCAGACCTCCGACGGCGCCGTGCGGCTTGTCCTGAACCTGGCCCCGATCCAGCAGGCACGGAGCGAAGCCCCCAAGACGTACCAGGAACACATCGCCTTCGCCGTGGAGGACCTGGTGGCCACCGCCCGCGCAGCCCGGGAGCGGGGCCTGGAATTCCTGCAGATCCCGGCCAACTACTACGAGGACCTGGACGCGCGGTTCGACCTGGAACCCGGGTTCCTGGCCACCCTGCAGGAGCTCAACCTGCTGTTCGACCGGGATGCCGACGGCGAATTCCTGCACTTCTACACGGCAACCGTGGGCAGCGTGTTCTTCGAAATGGTGGAACGCCGCGGCGGCTACGACGGATATGGCGCGCCTAATGCCCCGGTGCGGCACGCAGTGCAGTACGACTCGCTGCACCGCACCACTTGGACCAGCACCACCTAAACCAGACGCAACAAACCCAACAGATCAGAAAGGAGCCAGCCGTGAAGGAAGACATCAACGCCGAGCTGGAGTCGGAGGAACTCGTGCCCCCGGCCGAACCCAAGGCTGCCCACCAGCCCCTGGACAAGGCCATCGAGTCGCAGGCGGACCTCAGTGCAGAGATCAGCGCCATCGGCGAGGCCTACCGGCGGGCCCTCAAGGACGGCGGCCAGCCGGAGATCCAGCCCCGGCTGGACTACCCGCCGTACCGCAGCAGCATCCTGCGCCACCCCACCAAGAGCCTGCAGCACGCGGACCCGGAAACCATCGAGCTCTACTCGCCGGCCTTCGGGCACCAGGACGTGCACGCCTTGGAATCGGACCTGACCATCCAGCACAACGGCGAACCCCTGGGTGAGCGCATCATCGTCTCCGGCAAGGTCCTGGACGGCGATGGCCGCCCCGTGGCGGGCCAGCTGGTGGAGATCTGGCAGGCCAACTCCTCCGGCCGCTACATCCACAAGCGTGACCAGCACCCCGCGCCCATCGACCCCAACTTCACGGGCATTGGCCGCTGCATCACCGGCCCGGACGGCTCGTACCGGTTCATCACCATCAAGCCCGGCGCGTACCCCTGGAAGAACCACCTGAACGCGTGGCGGCCGGCGCACATCCACTTCTCGCTTTTCGGCACCGAGTTCACCCAGCGCATCATCACCCAGATGTACTTCCCCGGTGACCAGCTGTTCCCGCTGGACCCGATCTACCAGACCATCGTGGACCAGGACGCCCGCGACCGTCTGGTGGCCACCTATGACCACAACATCACCGAGCCCGAGTGGGCCCTGGGCTACAACTGGGACATCGTCCTGACCGGTCCCAAGCGGACCTGGACCGAAAACGAGGCGCTCGGCGCCGCAGGCGACGAGGAGTAGGAAAGATGAGCACCAAACTGGTACCCACCCCCGGCCAGACCGTGGGCCCGTTCTACGGCTACGCGCTCCCGTTCGAGAAGGACAACGAGCTCCTGCCTCCCGGCTTCCCGGGCTCCATCCGCCTGCAGGGCACCGTTTACGACGGCGCCGGCCACACCATCCCGGACGCCATCCTGGAAATCTGGCAGCCGGACGCCGAGGGCAAGGTTGTCCAGCGCACCGGCTCCCTGGTCCGCGACGGTTACACCTTCACCGGCTGGGGCCGCGGCGCCGTGGGCAACTCCGGGGTCTACACCTTCACCACCGTCAACCCGGGCCCCACCAAGCCGGGTGCCGCCCCGTTCATCTCCGTGGCACTCTTCGCCCGCGGCCTGACCAACCGGCTGTTCACCCGCATCTACCTGCCGGAGGACACCGAGGCCCTGGCCAACGACCCGCTGCTGAGCTCGCTGGATCCGGAGCGCCGCAAGACGCTCATCGCCCGCCGCGACCCGGACGGCGGCCTCACCTGGGACATCCGCCTCCAGGGTGAGGGCGAGACGGTCTTCCTGGACTTCCAGTGACCCACGCCGCCGCCCTGGGAGACTTGCGCGCCTTCGCGGAAGAGGCCGACGCCGGCCTGCTCACCCCCGTCTCAGCGTCGCCGTTGGTAGCGGCGCTGACGGGGGACCGGGCAGTGGTGGCGGCCATCCTCGCCGTCGAATCCGGCTGGGCCGCCGTGCTGCAACGGGCCGGGCTGGCACCCGCCGGCTCGGCCGCCGTCGTCGCCTCCGCTGCCGAGGCGGGGCGCTACGACCTGGCCGATATCGCGCTGCGCGCCCAGGGCGGCGGCAACCCGGTGATCCCGCTGCTGGCGGACCTCCGGAAGAACGTGGCGGCGCTCGATGCCGCCGGAGTTGGTGCCGCGAAGGCCGTGCACACCTCCCTGACCAGCCAGGACGTGCTGGACACTGCCCTGATGCTGCTGGCCCGCAACACCGTCCACGCGGTGCTGGCGGACCTGAAAGGCACCACGGCGGCGCTCGCGCACCTTGCCGGGCAGCATGAAGACACACTGTGCGTGGGCAGGAGCCTGACCCAGCATTCGCTGCCCTACACTTTCGGACTGCGGGCCGCACAGTGGTTCCAGGGCGTGGCCGCCGCGGGCCGGCAACTGGAAAACCTGGAGTTCCCGGTCCAGTTCGGCGGGGCGGCGGGAACACTCGCTGCCGGAACCGTGCTGACGGATGGCTCCTCCGCCACGCCGTTCACCCTCGCCGATGCGCTGGCAGCCCACCTGGGCCTGGCCCCGGCCGTGGCTCCCTGGCACACCAACCGCCTGCCCATCACATCCCTGGGGCATGCACTGGCATCCGTGCTGGACGCCTGCGGAAAGATCGCCGCCGACGTCCTGTTCCTGAGCCGGCCCGAGGTGGCGGAGCTCGCCGAACCGCGGGCCGCCGGGCGGGGAGTGTCCTCCGCCATGCCGCAGAAACAGAACCCGGTGCTGTCCGTCCTGGTCCGCAGCGCCGCCCTGCAGGCGCCACAGCTGGCCGCCCAGCTGCACGTGGCCGCCGCCAACTTCAACGACGAACGCCCGGACGGCGCCTGGCACACCGAATGGCCGGCCCTGCGGCAGCTGCTGGCCCTGGCCCTCGGCGCCGCGGGCCACATCCGCGAACTCGCCGGCGGGCTGCAGGTTTTCCCTGACGCCATGCGCCGCAACCTTGACCTGTCCGGTCCGCTGCTGCTGGCTGAGGGTGTCAACGCGGCGGTGGCCCCCCTCCTTGAGGAGAAGGACAGCCGCAGCAGCAAGCAGCAACTGCAGGACGTGGTGGACCAGACCCTCCAGGCGCCTCCCGCAGAGCAAGCCACTACCTACCGCAAGCTGTTCCGCGACGCCGTCCCCGCCGCCGTCGTCCCTGACGCCCGGCTGGAAGAGCTCCTGGACCCCGCCAGCTACCTGGGCCAGGCGGCCGAGATCGCCCGCCGCGTCCTGTCCGCCTTTCCCGACTTCACTTCCCCTACCACCGACGCGAATGGAGCTTCCCGTGGCTAAGCCGGCCTTGAAGGCAGCACTGCTGTCCCCCCAACGTCCCCTGGGCGACCACCCCCTGATGGTGGTGGGGCCCTCCCTGGGCACCTCGTCGATCCTGTGGAACAGGGTGGCGTCCCTGCTGGGCAACGATTACGACGTGGTGGCCTGGGACCTTCCCGGCCACGGCGTCTCACCCGCCGCCACCGAAGCGTTCGACGTCGCCGCGCTCGCTGACGCCGTCGTGGACCTGGTGGACTCCATCGCCCCCGGTGAAAACTTCCACTGCGCAGGAGTCTCCCTGGGTGGCGCCGTCGGCCTGCAGCTGGGCATCAAGCACGGGGAACGGCTGAAGAGCCTCTCGGTGCAGAACAGCGGCGCCAAGATCGGCACCCCCGAAGGCTGGCTGGAGCGCGCTGAAACCGTCCGCACCCAGGGCACGCCGGTGATGATCCAGGGGTCCGCGGAGCGCTGGTTCGCGCCCGGCTTCATGGACCGGGAACCCGATTTCAGCAGCCGGCTGCTGCACGCCCTGCGCGACGCCGACCGCTTCAGCTACGCCTTCTGCTGCGAGGCGCTGGCCGCCTTCGACGTCCGGCAGGAGCTGGGCAGCATCACCGTCCCCACCCAGGTCATCGCCGGGGCCCTGGACGGCGTGGCGACGCCCGCCATGGCCGAGGAAGTAGCAGCGGGAATCACCGCCGGGGGCGGCACCGCGACGGCCGTGACCGTGGAGGGGATCTCGCACCTGGCACCTGCCGAAGCTCCGGCACACGTTGCGGACCTGATGCGGAGCCTGGCCACCTGGGCCGAATCACGGCAGGCCGCCAAGTGAGCGGCGCTGAGCACGACGGCGCGCAACGCCACGGCGTGGTCCAGCCCGGCGCCACCAGCCAGGAGATCTACGACGGCGGCATGGCGGTCCGGCGTGAAGTCCTGGGCGACGCGCACGTGGACCGGGCCAACGCCAACAAGGATGAATTCACCGACGACTTCCAGGACATGATCACCCGCATCGCCTGGGGCGGAATCTGGACCCGGCCCGGCCTGACCCGGCAGATGCGCTCGGCGGTCACCATCACCGCCATGGTGGCGCACGGCCACTGGGAGGAGCTGGCCATGCACATCCGCGCCGCCCTCCGGAACGGCCTCAGCAGGGACGAAATCAAGGAAATCCTCCTGCAGACCGCCATCTACTGCGGAGTCCCCTCCGCCAACACCGCCTTCAAGACCGCCCAGCAGGTCTTTCGAGAAATGGATACCACCCGATGAACCAGGCTTTTGTGTACGACGCCGTGCGCACCCCGTTCGGCAAGTTCGGCTCCGGACTGGCTGCGGTGCGTCCGGATGACCTTGCCGCGCATGTGATCAAGGAGTCCGTGAAGCGGGCCCCCGGTCTTGATGTTGAGCGGATTGATGAGGTGGTGTTCGGCAACGCGAACGGTGCCGGTGAGGAGAACCGGAACATTGCCCGGATGGGCACGCTGCTGGCCGGGCTCCCGGTGTCCCTCCCGGGCACCACGGTGAACCGGCTCTGCGGGTCCTCGCTGGACGCCGCGATCATCGCCTCGCGGCAGATCAACGCCGGCGACGCCGATCTGATGCTGGTGGGTGGCGCCGAGTCGATGTCCCGCGCACCGTGGGTGCTGCCCAAGACGGAGAAGCCGTACCCGGCCGGGGACATGACCCTGGCGTCCACCACGCTGGGCTGGCGGCTGGTGAACAAGGCGATGCCCAAGGAGTGGACCATCTCCCTGGGCGAGGCCACCGAGCGGTTGCGGGAGAAGTACGGGGTGACCCGGGAGGCGCAGGACGAGTTCGCCGCCGCCTCGCACAACCTGTCCGCGGCGGCCTGGGACGAGGGCTTCTATGACAACCTGGTGGCCCCGGTCCCTGGTACGGATCTGGTGCGGGACGAGGGCATCCGGTCGGGTTCTTCGGCGGAGAAGCTCGCCGGCCTCAAGACTGTGTTCCGGGCCGAGGACGGGACGGTGACGGCGGGTAACGCGTCACCGTTGTCCGACGGCGCCTCCGCGGCCTGGATCGGGTCCGAGGCTGCCGCGGGGCTGCTGGGGCTGGATCCGCTGGCCCGGATCGCCGGACGTGGCGCGCACGCCAACGATCCCCAGTACTTCGGCTACGCCCCCGTGGAGGCGGCGAACAAAGCCCTGGCGAAGGCGGGCATCGGCTGGGACCAGGTGGGCGCCGTCGAACTTAACGAAGCCTTCGCCGCGCAGTCCCTGGCCTGCATCAACGCCTGGGGCATCGACCCCTCAATCGTGAACCGGCACGGCGGCGCCATCGCGATGGGCCACCCGCTGGGTGCTTCCGGGACCCGGATCCTGGGCACCCTTGCCCGGTCCCTGCAGGCCTCCGGGGAACGCTGGGGCGTTGCTGCGATCTGCATCGGCGTGGGCCAGGGCCTGGCCGTCGTGCTTGAAAACGTCACCGCTGGAAAGGACCAGTAATGCTGAACTTCGTAGATTCGGTCCAGGACGCCGTTGCCGGCATCAAGGACGGCTCCACCGTGATGATCGGCGGGTTCGGCAACGCCGGCCAGCCCTTCGAACTGATCGATGCGCTGCTGGAATGCGGTGCCACCGGCCTGACCGTGGTGAACAACAACGCCGGGCAGGGCGACCAGGGCCTGGCGCTGCTGATCAAGGAGGGCCGGGTGAAGAAAATGATCTGCTCCTTCCCGCGGCAGTCTGATTCCTGGCACTTCGACGCCAAGTACAAGGCCGGGCAGATCGAACTGGAACTGGTCCCGCAGGGCAACCTGGCCGAACGCATCCGCGCCGCAGGGGCCGGGATCGGCGGGTTCTTCACCCCCACCGGCTATGGCACCATGCTGGCCGAGGGCAAGGAAACCCGGTTCCTGGACGGCAAATGGCAGGTCTTCGAAACCCCCATCCATGCCGACGTCGCCCTGATCAAGGCCCTCAAGGCGGACGGCAAGGGCAACCTGGTCTACCGCAAGACCGCCCGGAACTTTGGTCCCATCATGGCAGCCGCGGCAAAGCAGACCATTGTCCAGGTGTCCGAGATCGTGCCGACCGGCGGGCTGGACCCGGAGAACGTGGTCACGCCGGGGATCTACGTCAACAGCATCGTCAAAGTTGCCGGCAGCGGCAGCACAGCAGAAAAGGCGGCCTGAGATGAGCGTGCAGTCCAACGAAAAGTCCCTCCAGACCTCGGCGACGCCGCTGGGCCGGGATGACCTGGCCCGACTGGTGGCCAGGGACATCGCACCCGGGTCCTTTGTGAACCTGGGCATCGGCCAGCCCACCCTGGTGTCCAACTACCTCACTGAGGAGCAGAACATCACGCTCCACACGGAGAACGGCATGCTGGGCATGGGCCCGGAAGCCAAGGGCGAGCAGATCGACGGCGACCTGATCAACGCCGGCAAGATCCCCGTCACCGAACTCCCGGGTGCGTCCTACTTCCACCACGCGGACTCGTTCGCCATCATGCGCGGCGGGCACTTGGACATCTGCGTCCTGGGCGCCTTCCAGGTCTCCGCCACCGGTGACCTCGCCAACTGGCACACCGGCGCACCCGGTGCCATCCCCGCCGTCGGGGGTGCGATGGACCTGGCCACCGGCGCCAAGGACGTCTTCGTGATGATGACGCTCTTGACCCGCGAGGGCGCCTCGAAGATCGTGGACGCCTGCACCTACCCGATCACCGGCGTCGGCTGCGTCACCCGCGTCTACACGGACAAGGCCGTCTTCCTCATCGGCCCGGACGGCGTCACCGTCCGCGAAACCTTCGGCTGCACCCTCGAAGAACTCCAGGACCTGGTGCCCGTCCCACTCAAGGCCACGCCCGCCGCCGGATAAGCCTGCGCCCGTCACCGCACCTAGGATTGGTAACCATGATTGACGCCGCAGGCACAGATACCCAGGCCGCCCCGCAGGCCAGCGACCAGTACGTCCAGTCGCTGGCCCGGGGCCTGGCCGTGATCCGCGCCTTCGACGCCGAGCGCCCGGTCATGACGCTCACCGAGGTGGCCTCGCGCACCAACCTCACGCGGGCCACGGCCCGCCGTTTCCTGCACACCCTGGTGGAGCTCGGCTACGTCCGGACCGACGGCAAGACGTTCGCGCTCACGGCCAAGGTCCTCCAGCTGGGATACGCCTACCTTTCGGGGCTGTCGCTGCCGCAGCTGGCACAGCCGCACCTGGAGGAGCTGTCCCTCAAACTGGGGGAATCCACGTCAGCGGCCGTACTGGACGGAACGGATATCGCCTACATCGCGCGGGTGACCAGCCGCCGGATCATGACCGTCGGCATAACGGTGGGTACCCGGTTCCCGGCCTATGCGACGTCAATGGGCCGGGTGCTGCTTGCCTACCTGCCGCCCGCGGACCTCAAGGCCTGCCTGGCGGCCACCGACGTCAAGCCGCTGACCCCCCGCGCCCTGGGGACCGTCCCGGAGCTGCTGAAGGTGCTGGAAACTGTTCGGGCGCAGGGCTGGTGCCTGCTGGACCAGGAACTGGAGCTGGGCCTCATGTCCGTGGCCGCCCCGGTTTATGACGGGGCCAAGGTAGTGGCGGCGGTAAACGTGTCGCTGCAGGCCCAGTCCGTGGAGGCAAAGCCGGACCCGCAGGCGTACCTGGCTTCAGTGGCGCAGGAGATCGTGGCCACGGCCAAGCTCATCTCCGCGGACCTCACTGCCCGCGGCTGACTCTACCCGGAGCTTAACTGCAGAGGACGACGGCGGGTGCCTCCCGCCGTCGTCCTCTGCAGTTTTGCGGTGTGTCCGCGAAGCCGCTACTTGACGTGGTTGCCCAGCTCCCGGAGCGGGGTCTTGGCGGTCTCGCGCGCCCACCAGGCGCCTGCCACGGCGAGGATCGATGAAGCTGCCACAATCCAGGCCGCCGGTCCCCAATTGGCCTTGTCCGCACCCACCACGGCGGTGCCGAGCAGCGGGGTGAAACCGGCGCACAGGATGCCGATCTGGAGCCCGATGGCCATGCCGGAGTAGCGAACCTTGACGTTGAAGAGCTCGGAGAACCATGCCGGGTAGATCGCGTTGGACATGGCATAGGTGCCTGCGGTGATCAGTGTGCTGGTCAGGAAAATCATGGGGATGTTCCCCGTGGAAATCACTGAGAAGTACACGAAGATCATGGCACCGGAGCCCAGGACGCCGCTGATGAAGATGGGCCGGCGGCCAAAGGCATCGGACATCCGGGCGAAGAGCGGTTGGCTGGCGATGGCCAGGACGTTGCCCAGGATGCTGACCCACAGCATGGTGGAGGCGGGGACGCCTACCGACACGGCGTAGGCCAGGCCGAAGGACTGCATGAATGTGTTGGTGACTGTCTCGAAGGACATCAGCGCCACCTGGAAGAACTGTGCGGGGTGGGTCTGGAACATCTTGGCGAAGGGGAGCTTCACCAGTTCGCCATGGTCATGCTTTTCCTCGAAGACCTCGGGCTCTTCCAGCGAGCGGCGGACCAGGTACGCGACGATGAGCACGATGAGGGAGAGCCAGAACGGGATTCGCCAGCCCCACGCGAGGCGGTCAGCCTCGCTCATCGCGGCCACCGGCAGGAAGGCCAGGGACGCCAGGACGATGCCGGCAGAGATGCCGCTCATGGCGAAGCTGGCGAAATAGCCGCGGCGGCCTTCCGGTGCCTCCTCAGTGGACAGGGCTGAGGCCCCGGCAGTTTCTGCGCCCGCTGAGAGGCCCTGCATCAGGCGCAGCAGCACCAGCAGGGCCGGGGCCCAGTAGCCTGCAGCGTTGAAGTCCGGCAGGGCGCCGATCAGGAACGTGGCGCTGCCCATCAGGACCAGCGTGAGCACCAGCGTGTTCTTGCGGCCAATCTTGTCTCCCAGGTGCCCGAACACCACGGCTCCGAAAGGCCGGGCGACGTAGGCGACGCCGAACGTGGCGAAGGAAGCGATGAGGGCCACGGTGGGGTCGCCGGCCGGGAAGAAGATCTTCGAGAAGACCAGGGAAGCGGCGGTGGCGTAGATGAAGAAGTCGTAGTACTCCAGGGCGCCGCCAAGGAAGGCCGCCAATGCGGCTTTCCGGGCGCGCTTGAGCTGGCGTTGTGCTTCGGGAGCTGACTGTGCCTGGGCTCCTGCTGCGATGTGGGTCATGGTCGGGTTCCTTCCACGCTGAAGGCGGGGATCTGTGTTGATTTGTACGCAATGCGAACAGGTGTGCGGAATGCGCCTAGAAAGAGGATACTAGCTGGTGACACCAATCACAACGGCAGTAGAAAGGTGCATCATGATCGAACCAAGCGGGCATGCATCCCGACTTGTCCTGATCGGCTCCGCCGCGTCACATGCCCTGTCTCCCGGCTTGTGGAATCCGGTTCTGCAGGAGCTCCGCAGCGGATGGACATATGAGGCCTGGGATGTGGCGCCGGACGGCGATCTTGGTGCAGTCCGGCGAAGGCTCCTGGAACCGGACATCGTGGCGGCGAACGTGACGATGCCACACAAGCACTGGGCGGCGGAAACTGCTGATGAAGCCACCGGCCCCGTCCAGTTGAGCGGTGCCTGCAACCTGCTGGTACGGCAGGGCCGCAGGCTTGCAGGGCACAACACGGACGTTACCGCCGTGGGCGTCCTGCTGGAAGGCGGGTACCAGCGGCACGCGGTGTTGCTGGGTGCCGGGGGAGCAGCCCGGGCAGCCTTGATCGCGCTCAAGGACAACCTGGGAAGAGTGTCCATTGCGGACCGCGATCCCCATGCGTCGGAGGAGTTGCGGGACCTGGCCCGGGGCTTCGGAATCGAGGCGGAGACAGTCACCTGGCAGGAGGCGCAGGGACTGGCGCCCAAGGCATCCCTGATCGTCAATGCGACTCCTGTGGGGAAGAGGGCCACCGATGGTCCGGTCTGGGGCGGCGCACCGCTGGCCCCCGATGCTGTGCTCTACGACTACGTCTACGCCAGCCATGTCACGGCCAGCATGCAGCGGGCCAGGGAGTTGGGCGTCCGGTGTATCGATGGGTGGGACCACCTCCGTGAGCAAGCCGTGGCCATGGTGCCCCTCCTTGGCCTGGACGGGCGCGCCGTCGAACTGCTGCAGCAATCCCTTTCAGGCCTCTCGGACAAGCACTGATAGAGGAATGGGCCCAACGATATGATCGAACAAGCGCCGAAGACCGGAAGGCCAATCCAGGTGCGCCAATCGTTCGGAGAGGAACAGCAACGTCCATGGAGGAGCAGGCAGCCTACTATGTGAAGTCGGTTGAGAAGGCGTTCGACGTCCTGCTCGCCTTCACTCCGGACAGGCCGCGGCTTACTGTGTCCCAGGTTGCCGCCCGGACTGACATGACCCGTGCGTCCGCCCGCCGCTTCCTCCTGACCCTCTCGGACCTTGGGTACCTCCGTGCCGAGGGGCCGGCCTTTGAACTGACCGCCCGGTCCCTGGACATCGGCCGCTCCTATCTCGCGGGCCTGACCTTGCCCCGGGTGGCGGAGCCACACCTCAGGGACCTGGCGGCGGAGCTCAACGAAACAACCGCCTTGTGCATCCTCGACGGCGGCGAGGTGGTCTACGTGGTCTGCGTGCCGTCACCGGGGCTGCTGAGTGTTTCCATCACCGTTGGCACCCGTTTTCCGGCATGGGCCACTTCCATGGGCCGGGTGCTGCTTGCGGGGCTGCCGGCGCCGCAGCTCGAGGAGTACCTCCAGTCGGTCAGGCTGCACCGATATACCGACCGCTCCATCGGCAACGTTGAGGACCTTCGGGCAGAGGTGGAGGCGGCCCGGACCAGGGGCTGGTCCATGGTTTCCCAGGAACTTGAGGAGGGCCTGCGGGGCGTGGCTGTCCCGGTGTGCCGCGGAGCTGAGGTAGTTGCCGCCGCCAACGTCTCCCTTCAGACCCACAGGGCCGCGGCGCGGGATATCGAGGCAACCGTCCTCCCCCAGTTGATGGAGGCTGCGCGGCGCATTGCCCTTGATTACGGCGGCCCTGCCGTCCGCGCCGGCTAGTCGACGTACCGCAGGCCGGCTGCCTGGAGCGGTCCGCGCATGCTGTAGATGTCCAGTCCGAGTTCTCCGCTGGCAAAGCGCTCCCGCTTGGCTTGTTCGTTGTCTTCGCGCTTCCGGGCGGCTGCCGCTACGTCGGCGGCGCGGGCGGCGGGAACCACCACCACGCCGTCGACGTCGGCAATCACCACGTCGCCCGGGTTGACGAGTGCGTTGGCGCAGACCACAGGGATGTTGACGGAGCCGAGGGTTGCCTTGACGGTGCCTTTGGAGTTGATGGCGCGGCTGAAGACCGGGAAGTCCATGGCCTGGAGGGCTGCAACATCGCGGCAGCCGCCGTCGATGACCAGGCCGGCTGCGCCCTGTGCCCGGAGCGAGGTTGCCAGCAGTTCACCGAAGAAGCCGTCCTCGCATTCGGTGGTGCACCCTGCCACCACCACGTCGCCGGGCCGGACCTGTTCGGCGGCAACATGAAGCATCCAGTTGTCACCGGGCTGGAGCAGGACGGTGACGGCGGTGCCGCACATGGCCGCTCCCGGGTAGACGGGGCGGATATAGGGGCGCATGAGGCCCAGCCGGCCCATGGCCTCATGGACGGTGCTGACGCCGAACGCGGAGAGGGCCTTGACGGCGTCCTCCGCGGCGCGGGCGATGGTGGTGTGGACCACGCCGAGTTCCTGCATCACAGTTCCCTTCGAAGGCCTGTCACCGGCCCTGCTGCTTGAGCAGGGTGTCCAGGCGTGGATAGGCGTTGCGCGCGTTGTGCTCCTGGATGGCGCCGAGTTCGGCCTCGTCAAGGCCGGCGGCGTCGATGTAGCGTGCCGTGTCGTCGAAGTGGTGGCCGGTCCACGGATCGATGCCGCGGACTGCGCCGATCATTTCGGAGGCGAACAGGATGTTTTGCGTCGGGATGACCTCCAGCAGCAGGTCGATTCCGGGCTGGTGGTAGACGCAGGTGTCGAAAAAGACGTTCTGCAGCAGGTGTTCTTCCAGCGCGGGCTTTCCCAGTGCCATGGCAAGGCCGCGGAAGCGTCCCCAGTGGTACGGCACGGCGCCGCCGCCGTGCGGGATGACGAGCTTCAGGGTGGGGAAGTCGGTGAAAAGGTCGCCCTGGATGAGTTGCATGAAGGCGGTGGTGTCGGCGTTCAGGTAGTGCGCGCCGGTGGTGTGGAAGGCGGGGTTGACGCTGGTGCTGACGTGGACCATGGCGGGGATGCCGTATTCCACCATTTTTTCGTAAATGGGGTACCAGTACCGGTCCGTCAGCGGCGGAGCGGTCCAGTGGCCGCCGGACGGGTCCGGGTTCAGGTTTAGTGCCACTGCGCCATAGTCCTCCACGCAGCGGGTGAGCTCGGGAAGGCAGGTGGCCGGGTCCACGCCGGGGGACTGGGGAAGCATCGCGGCCGGGACGAACCGGTCGGGGTAGAGCCGGCTGACCCGGTAGCAAAGTTCGTTGCAGATCGCCGCCCATTCGGCAGACGTTTCAAAGGAACCAATATGGTGGGCCATGAAGGACGCCCGGGGCGAGAAGACCGTGAGGTCGATTCCGCGTTCGTCCATGAGCCGCAGCTGGTTCGCGTCGATGCTCAGGCGCAGGTCGTCGTCGGAAATCTTTAACTCCGCCGGGGAGGGTGCCGCGGCCGGGTCCTGCAGTGCCGCCACCTGCCGGTCGCGCCATTCCCCAAGCGCGGTGGGCGCCGTGGTGTAGTGGCCGTGGACGTCAATAATCATCGCGCATGCTCCTGGCAGGGGCGCCTCCCGAACGACGCCGTTCTAACGGAAAAACCGCACACGCAAATGTTGTCAGCAATATTGCAAACAATCAATGCGCCGGGTGGGTTTCGCTATGCGAGTCTGGAGTACGCTGAATCCGGAAAATTGTCAGCAAAATTGGCAACCGTATGAACAGGGAGATGATGGGCTTTGGAGACCGTGGATGGAACGGGCCGGACCCTCACCGCCGCTGAGCTCGCGGAGCTGCTGCGCACCGCCATTGTCAGTGGGGAACTGGTTCCCAACCAGCGCCTGGTGGAAGGTGACCTCGCTGCCGAGTACGGAGCGAGCCGCGGAAACATCAGGGTGGCACTCTCGGAGCTGAGCGTCGAAGGGCTCGTTGAACGCGTCCAGAACCGGGGAGCCAGGGTCCGGGCTGTCTCGGTGGATGAGGCCGTTGAAATCACCGAGGTCAGGGCTGCCCTGGAGGCCCTTTGTGCCCGAAAGGCCGCAGAGCGGGCCACCGACAGTGACATCGCCGAACTGCAGGAGCTGGCCGCCCGCATGAAGGGCGCCGTGGACCGGGGAGACCGCGAGTCCTACTCCGAAGGTAACCAGGCGATGCATGAAAAGATCATTGCCATGAGTGCGCAGAAGACCGCCGCAGCAACCATCCAGCGGCTCCGCGGCCAGGCAGTCCGCTTCCAGTTCCGTCTTGCCCGCCAGCCGGGCCGCCCGGCCGTCTCCCTGCCGCAGCACCTTGCCGTCATCGATGCCGTCTGCGCCCATGATGCCGATGCCGCGGCCGAAGCCATGCGCGTCCATCTTGAAAGCGTCGCGGACGCCATCCGCGCCAGCAACAAATAGCCCCGGCCCTTCCTGCCGAATGGGTCGCCGCAGCCCGGGATTACGCGGGGTGACAGGCGAATTGTTACCCACAAGCTCCCGGCCGGCTACTCCCGCCGTGGGCCGCCGCGCTCTAGACTCAAGCCAACTGCGTGCAGCAGAGCCGCTGCACCGCGCGTCAGGAAGAGGAGTCGGCGGGTGAAACTGGGGATTCCGCGGGAACGCCGGGAGGGCGAGCGGCGCGTCGCCGCCACTCCCGATACCGTCAGGCAGCTGGCCGGGATGGGACTGGAAGTCCTGGTGGAAACCGGGGCGGGGGACGGTGCCGGGCACGCTGATCCGGAGTACCGTAACGCCGGCGCCGCCATCGTCCCGGAACTGGACACCGCCGGCCTCGACATCCTGGCCCACGTCCGCCCCCTTGACCCGGAGACCGCCACGTCCCTGCAAAGGGGAGCCGTCACCGTGGGCCTCGCGTCGCCGTCGTCCGAGCTTCCAGCCGTGCAGGCGCTCGCGGACAACGGGGTGACCTCCTTCGCGCTGGAACTGGTGCCGCGCATTTCCCGCGCCCAGTCCATGGACGCCCTGACCTCCCAGGCACTGGTGGCCGGGTACCGCTGCGTGCTGGAGGCAGCCATCCGGCTGCCCCGCTTCTTCCCGCTGTACATGACCGCCGCCGGAACCGTCCCGCCCGCCCGGGTCCTGGTGCTCGGGGCCGGGGTGGCTGGGCTGCAGGCCATCGGCACCGCCAAACGCCTGGGGGCGCGGGTCTTCGCCAACGACATCCGCCCCGCCTCCGCCGACGAGGTCGCGTCCATGGGCGGCACCTTCGTCCGGCTGGACCTCGAGACGGCGGAGGCGGCCGGCGGCTACGCCCGGCAGTTGAGTTCCGACGCCGGCACCAGGCAACGGCAGCTGCTGGCGCCGCACGTGGCGCAGTCGGACGTATTGATTACGACGGCGGCAGTACCCGGGCGTCCGGCGCCCCTGCTGGTGACCCGGGAGATGGTCCAGGGCATGCGGCCGGGGTCGGTGGTCGTCGACCTGGCGGCCGAATCCGGCGGCAACGTGGAGGGATCGGTGCCGGGCCAGGACATCCCGATCCCCACCGCCGACGGAACCGGGCACATCACCCTGGTGGGCGTGAAGGACCCGGCCTCGGCCATGGCCTCGGACGCCTCCCGGCTCTACGCCAAGAACGTGGCCAACCTGCTGGCCCTGCTGCTCCGTATGGATGATGCCGGCGCCGCCTCACTCAAGCTCGATTTCGACGACGAAGTGGTGGCGGGGGCCTGCCTCACCCACGGCGGCGTGGTGCGGCACCAGCCCACGGCGGAGCTGCTGGTGGCCCGGGCACGCATTACCGCGGGGCCCGCCAGGGCCGCGGTCCGGCAGGAAGGAGCGCTCTGATGGACGGGACAGCGCTGCTGACCATCACGGTGCTGGCGGTGTTCGTCGGTTTCGAAGTGGTGTCCAAGGTCTCCAGCACCCTGCACACGCCGCTGATGTCCGGCGCCAACGCCATCCACGGGATCATCCTGGTGGGGGCCATCATTGTCGCCGGCCAGGCGGCCGACCCCTGGGTCCTGGCGGTGGCGCTGCTCGCCGTCGTGCTTGCCACCGCCAACCTGGTGGGCGGATTCGTGGTGACGGACCGGATGCTGCACATGTTCCACGCCAAAAAGGACGCCGCCCGGCCCGTCACGGATCCCAAGGCGGGCAGCAAATGAGCCTCCTTGGGCCCGTCTGGACGTCCCTGCTCTACCTCGCCGCCGCGGTCTGCTTCATCCTGGCCCTGCGCGGACTCAGTTCCCCACGGACGGCCCGCCGCGGAAACCTGGTGGGCGCGCTCGGGGCGCTGATCGCCGTCGTCACCGTGTTCCTGTCCGCCCGGCTGGAAAACATTCCCTGGATCCTGGCCGCCATCGCGGTGGGCAGCGCGGTGGCGGCACCCGTGGCCCGCCGGGTGAAGATGACGCAGATGCCGCAGCTGGTGGCCCTGTTCAACGGGGTGGGCGGCGGCGCGGCAGCCCTGGTGGCCCTCCTGGAACTGGGCCATTCGGACAATCCCTGGGTCCGCGTGGCCATCGTGTTCACGCTCCTGGTGGGTGCTGTTTCCTTCGCCGGCTCAGGCATCACGTTCGCCAAGCTGCAGGAACTGATGACCACCCGGCCCGTGCTGTTTCCGGGCCTGCCGGTGGTGATGTCCGTGGTCCTGCTCGCCGCGGTGGCTGCCGGCGTGGCCGTGGTCCTCACCGGTTCACTGGCCCTTGCTGTCCTGTTGCTGGTACTGGGCCTTGCCGCCGGTGTCCTGCTGGTGCTGCCGGTGGGCGGCGCCGACGTGCCCATCGTCATCTCGCTGCTGAACGCCTTCACCGGCCTGGCCGTGGCGGCGTCCGGCCTGGTGCTGGGCAACGTCCTGCTGGTGGTGGCGGGCACCCTGGTGGGAGCCTCGGGCACCATCCTCACCCGGGCCATGGCGGCTGCCATGGGCCGGAGCGTGGCCGGCATCCTGTTCGGGGCGTTCCGGGGAGGTTCGACGGCGGGGTCCACGGCCGTGAGCGACCGTCCGGTCCGGTCGTCATCCGCTGAGGACGTGGCGGTCCTGTTGGGGTACGCCCAGCGGGTGATCATCGTGCCCGGCTACGGGCTGGCGGTTGCCCAGGGCCAGCACACGGCCGCCGAACTGGCCCTGGCCCTGGAAGCCCGCGGCATCGAGGTGGATTTCGCCATCCACCCGGTGGCGGGCCGGATGCCGGGGCACATGAACGTGCTCCTGGCCGAGGCCAACGTGCCGTATGAGTCACTTAAGGAAATGAGTGAGATCAACCCCGAGTTCAAGACGACGGATGTGGCCCTGGTGGTGGGCGCCAACGACGTGGTGAACCCGGCCGCCAAGACGTCCTCCGGCTCGCCCATTTACGGCATGCCCATCCTGGAAGTGGCGGATGCCCGGCAGGTGGTGTTCCTGAAGCGTTCCATGCGCCCCGGGTTCGCCGGCATCGAGAACGACCTGCTGTACGAGCCCCAGACGTCCCTGCTGTTTGGTGACGCCAAGGACTCCCTGGCGCAGGTGCTGGGTGCGGTCAAGGCGCTGTAGGCGCGGATCGGCTCCCGCGGCGGGTTACTCTTCTCTCAGAAGCTTGCTTTCCATTCGCCACCAGAGGACGCCATGACTGAGACCAGCTCCACTTTGCCCAAACGCGCCGCCATCATCGTCAATCCCGCCAAGCCGGTGGACATCGACGTGCGCGGCCTGGTGGCCAAGCACTGCGTGGAAAACGGGTGGGGCGAGGCCATCTGGCTCGAGACCACCAAAGAGGACCCGGGCGTGGGCCAGGCGAAGGAGGCGCTGGCGCAGGGCGCGGACATCGTCATCGCGGCCGGCGGCGACGGCACCGTACGGTGCGTCGCCGAGGTCCTGGCCGGCGGCGAAACCCCCATGGGTCTGCTGCCGCTGGGGACCGGCAACCTGCTGGCACGCAACCTGGGCATGGACGTGACCGACTACGACGGCGCCATGGCCGGGGCGCTGATCGGTACCGAACGGAAGATCGACGTGGTCCGTGCCCGCCGCAGCGACCCGGACAAGGAGCAGCTGTTCCTGGTCATGGCCGGCATGGGCTACGACGCCACCATCATGGCGGATACCAACGAGGACCTGAAGGACAAGGTGGGCTGGCTGGCCTACGTTGACGCCGGCATCCGGAACCTGCCCGGCAAGCCGGTCAAGGCAACCGTGGTGATCGACGGCAAGGCCGTGGTGCACAGGGGCGTCCGGAGCGTGATGGTGGGCAACTGCGGCAAGGTCCAGGGCGGCCTGGAGATCTTCCCTGATGCCAAGATGGACGATGGCCTGCTGGACATCGCGGTCCTGGCACCCCACCACGGAAAGCTGGGGTGGCTCTCCGTGGTGGCGGGAATGATCGGCAAGGGCCGCGGCAAGGACACTGCCGTGGAGTACTTCCAGGGCAAGACCGTTGAGATCACGCTGGAGCACAAGGACGACTACCAGTTGGACGGGGACCACGAGGGCGAGGGCAAGCACGTGCTCATGACCATGGAGCCCGGTGCCCTGACCCTGCGGATGTAACGCTCCTGCGCCTGGCGGGTTTGGCCTATGCCAGCAGCCGGCCCCAGCGCGGCTCCAGTAGCGGCGCACCCGCCAGTTTCAGGGCATGCCAGAGGGTGACGGCCACGGAGTCCAGCACCGGCACTCCGGTGCTGTCCTCGATTTCGGCGGTGATGTTGGCCCCGTAAAGGTTGGTGCACAGGTACACCAGGGCGTCGGGGGCCGTGGCTGCGAGTTCCAGGGACCCCGGGCGCATCTCGTCGTCGGTGACCCGGGCAAAGGACTCGTTGTCGCTCAGGCCCAGCGCCCGGTGGTCCACGGTCTTGATGCCTTCGCGCTCGTAGGACGCGATGACCTGATGGTTCACGTCCTCCGTGTAGGGCGTGAAGAGGCCGATCCGTTCCGTACCGAAGGTCCGGAAAGCCTCGAAATAGGCAAGGGTGGACGTAGTGGCCGGGATGCCGGTGGCGGCGGCGATCCCGTCGGCCAGTTCCTGGTCGTGCGCCGAACCGAGCCACGAACCTGACGTGCCGTTCCAGGCAATCACGTCCACGTCCGCCGTCGCCAGCAGCCTTGCTGCGTCCTGCATGACGGCTGGGTCGAACTGCCGGTTGGAGGAATCGTCCAGCGCGATGCGGGTGACCGGGATCCGGGTGAAATGCACGGTGACGTCGGTGCGGCTGCCCAGGATGCGGTAGGTCTGGGGTTCCAGGCAGGTGTTGGAGGATGGCACGATCATGCCGATCCTGCGGGGACGGATGGTGGCGGGCATGGGGACTCCTAAAGAGCGGCGGCGGGGAGGTGGGTGGCTTCAGGGACGGTGGACTGGTGCTCGCGGAAACCGTTGCGGCTGATGAAGCGGCCCACGGCGCCGGGATCGTGGAAGCCGTCCGCATCCAGGACCACGCGGCCGTTGGAGACCACGACGGCGGGCCAGCCCGTGAGTGCCTGCCCGTCGAAGGGGGAGAAATCCGTTCCCATATGCAGGGCGGCGCCGTCGACCGTGCGTTCCTCTGCAGGGTCGAACACCACCAGGTCGGCGTCGAACCCCTCGGCGATCCGGCCCTTGCCGGGAACAGCGTTGATTCGCGCGGGTGCGGCGGCGAAGGCCTCCACGAACTGTTCAACTGTTGCCCCGGCGGAGGTCATCGCGGTGAAGGTGACCGGCATCCGGGTTTCCACGCCGGGCAGCCCGTGGGGCATGGCGCGTACGTCATCGGTGCGCTCGCGCTTCTGTGACAGGTCGTAGCAGGAGTGGTCGGAGGACATGGTGTGGATGGTCCCGGACACCAGCCGCTCCTTGAGGGCGGCTACCGTTTCCGCGCTGCGCATGGGCGGGCAGCAGGCGAACCACTCGGGGAAGGCGGAGGCATACACGGAATCATCCAGCGTGACGTAGTGGGGGCAGGTTTCGGAGTACGCCTCAAGTCCGCGCTCCCGTGCCTGGGACACGAGGTCCACTGATCCCGGCGTGGACTGGTGGACGAAATACACCGGCGCGCCGGTATATTCGGCCATAGCCAGGGTTTCCTTCACGGAGATCTCCTCGGCCAGTTCGGGCCGGGTCCGGTGCAGGTGTTCGATGCCGATCCGGCCGTCCTGGGCGTGCTGCTCAGTGCAGTCGGCAATGATCGGATCGTGTTCGGCATGGATGTACGTCAACCCGTCCAGGCGGACCATTTCCCGCATGACCTTGACGATGGTGTCGCCGTCGGCCATGGTGCTGCCCCGGTTGGTGGTGTACATCTTTACCGAGCGGACGCCCTCCGCTGTGAGCTGCTCAAGCTGCCAGGGGACGGTTTCGTCCCAGGTGACCACGGCGCCGTGGAGGGCAACGTCGCAGCGGGACTGCGTTGCGAGTTCCTTTTTGTGCAGGACGGCGGCGAGCGGGGTTTCCTGGGCGTCGCGGGGGATGCCGAAATCGATGATGGTGGTGGTGCCGCCCCACAGCGCTGCCGTGGAGGTGGTCCGGTAGTCGTCCAGGGTGCGGAAGCGTCCGGTCACCTGGGCAACGTGGCAGTGGCCGTCCACGCCGCCCGGGATCACGAGCTTGCCCGCGGCGTCGATGGTGCGGTCCGCCGCAGGGACCGGCCGGGCGGCATCGACGACCGCGGTGATCCGCCCCCCGTCCACCACGATGTGGGCTTCCTGGCGGCCGTGGCTGTTGACCACTGTGGCGTGGGCTATGACAAGTTCAGGCTGGCGGGACATCGGTGTCCTCCTAAGGTTTGGGTCGTGTGGGTCAGGCCGTGGGCTGGGGCGTGCCGGCATGCTCCTGGCGGGCGGCAAGGGCCGCGTCCAGGTTGCCTGACAGGCCCTTGCGGTCCTTGGCCGGGGGTGGGGCGAAGGCGCCGGCGCGGTGCGGTCCGGATTGCAGTGCGGCAATGGCTTCGGCCATGCGGATGCCGGCGGAGATGCCATCCACCACAGGGACGGGAATCTGTCCCTTGAGTTCGCGGGCAAGGCCGGCCAGCGGGGCACCGGCAAGGATGACGACGTCGGCGCCGTCCTCAGCGACTGCCTGCCGGCTGAGTGCCAGCAGGGTTTCCCTGAAGTCCTGCTGCACGGAGGCAATGCTGTTCAGGGAGTCGTTGATGGAACGGATGGAGGCCAGCCGCCCGGCCAGGCCGAACTGCTCCACGCACTCCCGGTACCAGGGCTTGATCCGGTCGGAGATGGCGATGATGGAGAAGCGGTGGCCCTGCAATGCAGCCGCGCACAGTGCGGCCTCGGTGATGCCGATGACCGGAACGTCCGCCAGTTCCTTGAGGGCCGGCATGCCCGGATCGCCGAAGGCTGCAACCACCACCGCATCCACGGCGTCGGCACCGGGACGGGTCTGTTCGGCGATGATTTCGGCCACCGCGCCGGCGGCGATCAGCGATTCGAAGCGGGTCTCGATGTACTCCACGCCGTGGCCGGCCGTCCGGACCAGCAGTTCAGTGCCGGGGGAGGCGGAACGGAGCGCTTCGGATTCGATCAGTGCGGTGACATCGGCGCTGATGTTGGGGTTGATAACCAGGAGTTTCATTTTCTCTTCCGGTGGAATTCTGGTTCGGTCTTCTGGAAGTCCTCGGGAAACTGGTCCCGGTACTTTCCAATGTGTGATGCGGACTGGGCGGCTGCCTTGTCCGGATCGCCGCTGGCAATAGCGGAGTAAAGCTCACGGTGTTCGCGGATGAGTTCGGGCAGGTCGCTGACGTGCCGGAACAGCCAGTGCATGCGGCCCTGGAGGGGCTCCAGGGCGGACTTGAGGAAGTTGTTGTCTGCGATGCCGGTGATGGCGTCGTGGAATTCGCTGTTGGAGCGGTGCGCCTCCATCACCGCGCCCTTGGCCAGGAAGGCCTCCGCATTGTCCAGCAGCGCTTTGAGGTAGGCGAGGTCGTCCTTGGTGGCCCGCCTGGCGGCGAGCCGGCAGGCCAGCACCTCCAGGGACTGGCGGACGTCGAAGAGGTCCTCCACGTCCTTGGGGCTGAGGCTGCTCACCTCGGCCCCGCGCGCGCCGCGGTCACTGATGAGGCCTTCCTGGCGGAGCATGCGCAGGGCTTCGCGGACCGGCAGCCGCGATACGGAAAATTCTGCTGCCAGGTCCCGTTCCACCAACCGTGTGCCGGGAGCGTAGTGTCCTTCGAAAATCCGGGTGCGGAGGGTGTCCCGGACAGTCTCGCGGAGGGGGCGGTCCTTGTCCTGGGTCTCTTCTGCGGTCAGCATGATGCTCCATTCGGATTTTTGTATGGCACTGCTCCCGGCTACGGGGGCGTCGTTTGCAAGTTTCCCTGCGAGGGTCAGCTTAGACAGGAAGCCGCTTGTTGTAGTTCAGGGTGAGTACTGATGCGCCCATGATGATTGCGGAACCAACGAAGTACAGCAGCGCCCAGGTGTAGGAGCCGGTGGCGCCCACGATCAGGCCGACGACGATGGGCGTCACGAAGCCCGAGATGTTGCCGCTGAGGTTCATTGCTCCGCCCAGGACGCCTGCGTTGGTGCGGCCGCCGAGGATGGAGGGGATGCTCCAGAACAGGCCCACCCAGCGCAGGAAGAAGAGGACCAGCGAGAGCAGGACCACCGCGGTGGTGGCGTCCGGGACCACGGTGACACCCACCAGCCCGCCTATTACTATGGCGCTGGAGATGCCCAGGAGGGTACGCATGACCAGGTTGGCGGATGCGCCGGATGCGCGCCACTTGTCGGCGATGGTGCCGCCGATGATTTCACCGACGAATCCGGCACCGAAGATCACCAGGGTGGACCAGCCGATGGTCTTCAGGTCAAAGCCCTTGGCCTGGGCCAGGTACAGCGGGCCCCAGGTCAGCAGGCCGTAGAAGACGCCGTTGAATCCTAACCAGCCCAGGCACATGGCCCAGAAGGAACGGAATTTCAGGTAGGGGAGCAGCCCGCGCTTGCCTTTGCTGCCGTCCACGGCCGCCTCGGCGTCCTCCGCGGCGTGCGAGGCTTCGATGTAGGAGGCTTCGGCGTCGTTGACGCCCTTGTGCTGGCGGGGGTTGTCGCGCACGTACCACCAGACGGCGAGGCCCATGAGGACGGTGGCGGCGCCGGCGATGACGAAGGACCAGCGCCAGCTGCCGGTGGAGGCGATGAGGCCGGCGATGATGATGCCGCCGAGTCCTGCGCCCAGGGGTGCGCCGGCATCAAGGATGGTTGCCCCGCGGCCGCGTTCGGACTTGTGCATCCAGATGGCGTTGAGCTTGCCGCCTGCGGGCATGACGCCGGCCTCGGTCACGCCGATCCCCAGCCGGGCGATGAACATGCTGAGGAAGCCGCCGGCCATGCCGGAGGCCGCCGTGGCAGCGCCCCAGCCGAGGCAGGAGGCTGTCATGACCTTGCGGGGGCCGAATTTGTCGATCAGCCAGCCCACGGGAACCTGCATCAGGGCATAGGTCCAGAAGAAGGCGGAGAGCAGCAGGCCCACCATCTCCGGTGCGAGGTTGAATTCCTTTTGGATGATGGGCAGGGCGACTGAGATGGACCCGCGGTCTATGTAGTTGACCGATACCAGGACCAGGAGCAGCAGGAACAGCCGCCAGCGGACGGCGGTGCGCCGTTGCGGGCCGTCCTTTCCGGGTTGCTCTGCAATGCCGGTGGCCTCGTCGGACGTGGCCGTTGTTTCAGTATTTGGGATGGACACAGCTTCTCCTTCACGGGGAAGTTTACGGATGGGGAGGATGCGAATGGTGCGTGCTGTCAGCCTGGGAGGGCGCTTGGCCTGGAGGCGAAAGTGGCCCGCTGGACGATCCGGAGCGTCAAGCTGGGCTGGACTTTTGGGATCCCAATTTGGGATCCCAAAATCAAAGGTAGAAGTGACTCCCGCCACTGTCAAGGGTTTTTCCTGCCCTAGGGGCTCGGATGGCCTGCAAGCGGATTATGACTGCCCGGCGGACGCCTACGCCCGTGGTCCGGCCGGCCGGTGGGATGCTATTTCGGCCAGTTCAGCGAGCCGGTGGGCCCGCGCTGACTCGGCCGGGGTGAACGGCTCACCCGGGCGGGCGAAGGTAATGGGGCCGTGCCATGCCGTGGGGATCTTGAGGCGAGTCCCATCGTCGGGACCTTGCAGGCCGGCGTCCGACGACGGCACAATCCTTGCGTGCAGCAGCTCGGCCACCGCCAGGGGCAGTTCGTCCGGGGCGGCAGCGATCCTCGCCGCCAGGCTCAGCGCCCTTGTCTGCCCGTCAGCCATGGCCAACGCGGTAGTGGGCCAGACGTGGGAACCAGTGCCGCCGCCGTCGTGCAGCGCCGCCAGGACGTCACGTTCGCCCACATCGCCCGGCGCCGAGAGGACAAATTCGTCCAGGACCCCTCCCGGCACCGGGTGGACATGGATGCCCAGGATGTTGATCCCGTTCCGGGCCAGCGCCCGCGTGATCCGCTGCAGGGATCCGGGCTGGTCACGCAGCTGCGTCCGCGCCCGCCAAAGGGACGGTGCCGCCGCGAGCTGCCGGCGGTGCCGCAGGGCGGGGGCATGCAGCCAGCGCAGCAGGATCCGGGCCGCTGACGGCTCGGCCACCCAGATCACCAGCACCGTCGCGGTGAGGGCCAGCACCAGCACCTTGGCTGCGTAGGGAAGGTGGGTCTCCACCACCAGGGCGTGGACCACCAGCTCGATGGGCAGCATCACGGCGACGTTGGCCACGGTCAGGCGGGCCTTGGGCGGTTCCGGCATCTGGCCGCAGACCTCGCAGCGCAGTTCGGCAGCGGGTGTGTTGTGCGAAGGGCGCTTCATGACCCAAGCATTGCGGGGTGCTGTTTCCGCCGCATTGCCTGCCGATTCCATTCATGGGAACGCATCGGGCACCGCCGGGGGGTCCCCGCGTAGGATTTACCAGGAACGTCAGCGCGGCCGCCCGTTAGAATCCACCCCCAGGGAAGGCGCTGCCCGTGAAGATGTTTGCCGAGATGTTCAGCATTGGCCCCCGTAACAAGGACCACCACCCGGCGTTCCGTTGCGCCGTTGGCGTCTTCGTCCCCCTGATCACCCTGGTGCTGCTGGGACGGCTGGACCTGGCAATCTTCGCGTCCTTCGGCGCCTTCACCGGAATCTATGGCCGCGGTGAACCGCACGCCGTCCGCTTTATGCTGCAGTTGCGTGCCGGACTGCTGATGCTCCTGGTGATCTTCCTGGCGGCGCTCGCGGCGCGCATGGGTCCCGCCTGGGGCCTGGATGCGGCCTCGCACACGTGGCTGCTGGTCCTGGCCACCACGCTGGTGGCCGGCGCCTGTTCCGTCGCCATTTCCTGGCTTCGACTGCGCCCTGCGGGTTCGCTCTTCCACATCTTCGCCTTCGCCGCCATCGCGTCCATTCCCAACCAGCCGCCGCTGTGGCAGGGCCTGCTGGTGGCCGTCCTCACCACCGTGTTCGCCCTGCTCGTCGGCTTCTCGTCACGGATCCTTCCCAGCCACCGCACTCCCTGGACCCGGCCTTCCCGGATCCGGCGCACGCCGGCGGAAAAGCGTGCGGCCTGGCTTGAAGGGTTGGGCTATCTGGTGGCCGCGGGGCTCGCCGGAACGCTGGCCACCTGGGCCGGGGGACGCCTGGGTTTCGGGCACAACTACTGGGCCATGGTGGCCGCGGTGGTGCCCCTGGTGGGCCACACCACGCGGCACCGGGTGCGCCGCGGCGTCCAAAGGATCATCGGCACCGTCCTGGGCCTGCTGGTCCTGGCTGCCATCCTGCTGGTGGGCCTGCAGCCCTGGCAGACCGTGCTGGTGATGGCGCTGTGCCAGTTCGGCGCGGAGATGTTCATCATCCGCCAATACCTGCTGGCCCAGGTCTTCGTGACACCCCTGGCGCTGGTCTCGACACTCCTGGTGGTCCCGGCGTCACCCGCCATCCTGCTGCGGGACCGCATCATCGAGACCGTGATCGGTGCCGCCGTCGGCATCGCCGTGGTGCTGGCTCCGGGCGCGTGGCGCCGGATCAGAAAAGGCACGACGACGGCCTGACCGCCTGGCCCAGGCCCTGCCGCGCGGTACGCTGGACTTCCCGTTCAATGGAAGGAGGCGCGGTGGCAAACTCAACCTCCGGTGATTCGGTGGTAGACCGGATCGTGCGGCTGATCTCCGCCTTCCCGCAGGATGTCAGCGCCCTTCGCCTGTCTGAACTCGCGGACCGGTCCGGCCTTCCCCTGACCACCACTCATCGGCTGGTCGCCCAGCTTGCCGGGCACGGGTTGCTTGAAACCGCCCCCGGTGGCATGGTGCGGCCGGGACTCCGGCTGTGGGAACTGGTGAACCGCGCCTCACCGGCGCTGGCGCTGCGGCAGGCGGCCATGCCCTTCATGGAGGATATCCAGCAGGTCCTGAACCAGAACGTCAACCTGGCGGTGTTGGACGGGTGGGAGGCCCTCTTCGTGGAGCGCCTGTCCCGGCGGGGCTCGGTGGCCAACCGCGCGCAGGTAGCGGGCAGGATGCCTATCCACATCTCTTCCGCCGGGCTGGCGCTCATGGCCCACCAGGACAAGGCGCTGCAGCAGGAGTACCTGGGCCAGTTCGCCGACCCGGACGGAAAACTGGCCACCGACGACGTCCGGGCCCTCCTGGCAGAAACCTCCCACCAGGGCTTCGCGCAACTGAAAGGCGTGGTGGACCCGGGCACCTGGGGGATCGCGGTCCCCGTCCTGGACCGCCGCCAGCGGGCCGTGGCCTCGCTGGGCGTGGTGGTACCCCTCCAGGAGATGCGCCTGCAGGCGCTGGTTCCGGCCCTGCAGACCGCAGCCCGGGGCATCGCACGGGGCCTGGCGTCAGCCTGATCGTTTCCCTGGTTCCGATCAACGGAATGGCTGTAACGCCCGTCACCCGTCCTGGCGCACACTGAAGCCAGGCAACCATTCCGGCCCCCGGGCCCCGCAACGAAGCGAGACACAGCCATGGCACGAAAAGTCATCACCACCCAGGTAGCCATCATGGGAGGCGGTCCGGCAGGACTGATGCTCTCCCATCTGCTGGCGAAGGCCGGCATCGAGTCCACGGTGATCGAGATCCGCAGCCACGAGGAAATTTCCCACACGGTCCGCGCCGGCATCCTGGAGCACGGGACCGTCAACCTGCTTGTGGACAGCGGCGTCTCGGACCGGGTGCTCCGCGACGGAGACCGGCATGACGGCATCGAGCTGCGCTTCAACGGCGAGAGCCACCGCATCGACTTCAAGGACCTGGTGGGCGAGTCCGTGTGGCTGTACCCGCAGACGGACGTCTTCCTGGACCTTGCAGCGCGGAGGAAGGACGACGGCGGCGACGTCCGCTACAGCGTCACTGACACTTCCGTCCACGATCTGGAGGGCAAGCCGAAAGTCTGGTTCACCGATGCCGACGGCGTCGAATTCGAGATCCAGGCCGACTTCCTGGTGGGCGCGGACGGCTCCCGCAGCCACTGCAGGTTCCAGATTCCGGAGGCCCACCGCAAGTGGTATTTCCACGAATACCCCTTCGCCTGGTTTGGCATCCTGGCGGAGGCGCCGCGCAGCTCCGACGAACTGATCTACGCCAACTCTTCCAATGGCTTCGCCCTCATCAGCCAGCGCACGGAGACCGTCCAGCGGATGTACTTCCAGTGCGACCCAAAGGAAAACGTGGCGGAATGGGATGACGACAGGATCTGGGCCGAATTCCGCAGCCGCGTCAACGGCAACGGCTTTGAGCTCAAGGAAGGCCCGGTCCTGGAAAAGATGGTGCTGCCGTTCCGGAGCTTCGTCCACACCCCCATGCGGTACGGCAACCTGTTCCTGGCCGGCGACGCCGCACACACCGTGCCGCCCACCGGCGCCAAGGGCCTGAACCTGGCCATCAACGACGTCAAGGTCCTCTTCGAGGGGCTGGACAGCCACTACAACTCCGGCTCGGACCGCCTCCTGGAGACCTACAGCGACCGTGCCCTGGACCGCGTGTGGAAGGCCCAGCAGTTCTCCTACTGGATGACCACCATGCTGCACACCCCCGCCGGCGCCGACGATTTTTCCCGCGCCCGACAGCTCGGCGAACTGAATTCCGTGGTCTCCTCCCGGCACGGCATGGCCTACCTCGCCGAGGCCTACACCGGCTGGCCCGCCGCCGCTTCCTGAGGCTCGGGGGAATTACGACGGCGGGTGGCCACCCGTACCATGCGCCGTCCTACGGTGCCAGCAGCCGCCGGACGGCTGCCGCGATGGCGGCGGCGTCGGGCTGCTCGTCCCGTCTGACCGTGAGCAGGTGCAGCAGCACGCCGTCGCCGTAGTCGGCAACATCCCGTGCCCGGGCTCGGGCGTCCGGTACTCCCAGTCCGGCAAGTGCCTGTTCCAGGCCGCCCACCAGCTGGAAGTGGCCGGCGGTCACGGACTCGGGTTTGTCCAGTGAGAGTGCCAGCCGGGCGCGGGTCAGGCCGGAATGCTGACCGGCCAGTGCCAGCACCAGGTCCGCCAACTGGCCGGCCAGCTCCCCAATATCCCGCGGTGGCCCTGCCGGCGCCTGGTTTGCCAGGAGTGCGGCGTCCAGCTCCAGCAGCCGGTCCAGGACGGCTTCAATCAGGACCGCGCGGCTGCGGTAGTAATTGGACGTGGTTCCCTGGGACAGGCCTGCGGCGGTGTCCACGGCCCGGTGGGTGAGGCCCTTCATGCCCTTGTCCGCCACTACGGCCAGGGCGGCGTCCAGCAGTCGGGTGCGTCGGTCGGGCATGGGCCCAGTGTAGTGGGACCCCTTCCGATTCACTACAAAAGTAGTAAAATTGCGGCATGGAACCGATCACGATTGTTGGCGGGGGCATCGCCGGGCTTGCCCTCGCTGCGGCGTTGGACCCCAACCGCTTCCACGTAACGGTGCACGAGAAGCGGCCGGAGCTGCCCGCCGTCGGCAACGCCCTGGGGATGTGGCCCAATGCCCAGCGAGCCCTGGCCCGGCTGGGGATACTGGACCAGGCGCGGGCGGTGAGCCCGGTGCTCGGCAGCGGATCGGTCCGCAACGCCCAGGGCGAGCCGTGGATCACCGTCGATGCCGGGGACATGTTCGGTATCTCCCGGACCGACCTGCTGCGGCTCCTCGATGCCGCCGTCCCGGCAAGCGTCCGCCGGATCACCGCCCAGATACGCGATGTGCCCGCGGACGGAGGACTGGTGGTTGGTGCCGACGGCGTTCACAGCGTGGTCCGCAGCAAGGCCTGGGGCCCCGGCACGGATGCCCGCCTGACGCCCTACCTTGCCCTCCGTGGAACCCTCCCAACTCCTGTCGCCCCGGACGAGGTGGGCGAGTACTGGGGCCGCGGCGACCTGTTCGGCATGGCCGCCGCCCGGGGCGGGTCCTTCTGGTACGCCAGTTACCGGTCCGGACTTGGCCCCTACGGCATCGACGTGCCGTCAACCCTGGAACAGGCCCGGGAGCGCTACGCCGGTCACGCACCTGCCATCCGGCGCGCGCTGGCCGCAGCCACTCCGGAGGAATGCCTGGTCCAGCGACTGTGGACAGTGCCGCCCCTGCGCTCCTATGTCCGCGGCCGGACAGTGCTCATCGGTGACGCCGCACACGCCATGATGCCCACCCTTGGCCGCGGAGCCTGCGAATCGTTGGTGGACGCGGTGACACTGGCCGGCCTTCTCAACACCCTGCCCGAAGACCAGGCGCTCCGTGCCTTTGACCGCCGGCGGCGGCTCCGGACCCGCGCCGTGAGCCTCGCCTCCTCGGCGCTGGGGCGCGTAGCCCTCGCTGACCGTGCCCAGCCGTTCCGCGACCGGATGCTCAACCTGGCCCGACGGCGGAACGAACGGGCCGCCGTCGGCAGCGGTTCGGGGACGTAGTCAGCGGACGGCAGCGGCCGGCCGTGTGGCGTCGTCCTCGCCCGGGGCCTGGGCGCCGGGAAACCCCGGGCCGGGGATCTGCGGGCCGGAAGTGTCCGCGGGCAGTTGCTTCCTGGCCCTGCGCCGTCCGGACCTGCCGTACACGAGATACATCGTCACGCCGGTGATGACCATGAGGAGCACCGTGTAAACGAAGGTGTTCGCGATTCCCTCGGTGCCTTCGGCCCCATCGGTGTTGGCCTTGATCACCAGGCCCAGCGGCTGCACCAGCGGATGGGCCAGGAAGATGGCGGTGTCATAGTCGTCCAGCAGGCTGTTGAAGTTCAGGGCCGTGATGGCAGCTGCCGCCGGGAGCACCAGCGGCAGCAGGATGCGCCGGAAGACATACAGCGTCTTGGCGCCCATGATGGCAGCGGCCTCCTCCAGCGAGGAGTTCACGGAGGCAAAGGATGCCTTGAGCATCCGGAGTGTGAACGGGATCTTTACCGTGACGAAGGCAATGAGCAGGATCACCGTTGTTCCGGTGAGGACGGCGCCGCCCACCAGGGGATTGGGGTGGTCGTAGCTGACGATCAGGCCCAGGGCCAGCAGCGCGGACGGCAGGATCCACGGGATGTGGAGCAGGTATTCGAAGCCTGAGGCCACCCAGTTTTTGTATTTTTGCAGCAGCCGGGCCACGAAGAGCAGTCCGCCCACCGCGATGACCGCCGCCAGGGCGCTGTACACAACGCTGACGATGAAAGGCCGGAGCCCGGATTGCTGGGTGAGGACGCGGACGTAGTTATCCAGTGTCAGGTTGGCCAGCGAGAGCTGTCCCGTCTGGATGGCCGCGCCGTCCGCAAACGAGTACAGCACGATCAGCACCACCGGGAGCGTGTAGATGGCAAACAGGAGATAGGCCACGGCATGCACGGCCAGGTTGGCTGCGGGGTTGGTGATGTCCTGCTTCTGCAGGTCGGATGACACCTTTGACACCGAAAAGTACGTGCCGCCCTTCTCCAGGCGGGACATGACGGCGAGCATCACCATGGTGGCCAGGCCCAGGATCACGGCCAGCAGTGCCGCCAGGTCCCGCGAGGTGGGGCTGTTGGTGAAGGTCAGGATCATCGGCGTGATGGTCTGGAAGTCGCGGCCGCCCAGCACCTGCGGGGCGCTCAAGGCGCCCAGACCGGTGAGGAAGGACAGGATGGTGACGGCGAACAGCGTGGGTTTGAGCATGGGCAGGACGATGCGCCGCAGGATGGTCCACGTGGAAGCGCCCAAGTTCCGGGCGGCCTCGATGGTCTGGTAGTCGATGCCCTTGAGGGCGTTGGCAACGAACAGCATGTGGTTGGTGGTGGTGGCAAAGGTCATGACCACCAGGACGGCAAAGAAACCTGAGAACCAGCCGGGGTCCATCCCGGGGAACAGCCTGACCAGCAGCGAAGTGACAATGCCCTTGTCGCCGTAAATGAACTTGTACCCCGCCGCCAGCACGATGCCGCCATAGATGAACGTGGAGGCATATCCCAGGAAGAGGATCCTCGAGCCGCGGATCCGGAAGTAGTGCGTTACCAAAACGATGAAGACGCCCACGAGGTTGACGGTGACGGACAGCGCCACGGCCAGGAGGAAGCTGTTGCCCAGCGCCTTCATTGCCCGCTGTGAAGAGAACAGCTTCTCAGCGGCGCGGCCCGAAAAACTGCCGTCAGGGAAGAAGGTGGCCATCAGGATGTTGACGTTGGGCCAGACCAGGAACGCGGCTATAAACCAGGTGAGGACGACGCCCACCACCAGAGTGAAGGGCGAACGGCCCATGCTGCGCACTGTGGAGTTGGCGCTCATGGCAGGGCAACCGCCTGGTCCTGGCGCAGTGAGGCCCCGGTCCCCGGATGGTACTGGAGGATGTGTCCGGGCTGGACGTAGACCGTGGTGGCCGTGCCCGCCTCCGGGTGCGCGCCCCCGTCCTCCCTGACCAGGAGGCGGATGTCCGCGCCGTGGCTGCGGACCACGTATCGGCTGTGCAGCCCGTGATAGGTACGGGAGATGACGGTGGCGGGAAGTCCGACGGCGGTTCCTCCGTCCGCGGGCTGGTCCAACGAGGCCTTTTCCACGCGCAGGTAGGATCTGGCGTCCGTGCTGAGGCTGCCTGCGGAGAGCCGGTTGACCTCCGCCACGAACTCCGGTGTCAGGGCTGAGCTGTCACCAATGAAATTACAGACGAACTCTGTAGCGGCGTGGTCGTAGATGTCCTGCGGCGTCCCAACCTGTTCGATCACTCCCTTGTTGAACACCGCCACGCGGTCGCTCATGGCCAAGGCCTCGTCCTGGTCATGGGTGACATACACGGTGGTGATGCCGAATTCGCTTTGCAGGTCCTTGAGTTGCTGGCGCAGCTGGTGGCGGAGCTTGGCATCCAGGTTGGACAGCGGCTCGTCCAGCAGCAGGATCTTGGGCCGCAGCACCAGGGCCCGGGCAACGGCCACCCGCTGCTGCTGGCCACCGGACAGCTCAGCCACATTTTTGGCAAGCTGCTCATCGCTGAGCTCCACACGCCGTGCGATGTCCCGCACCAGGCGGTCGCTGTCCGCCGGTTTTTCCTTCCGGACCCGGAGCCCAAAAGCGATGTTCTCCCACACGCTCATGCTGGGGAACAAGGCATAGTTCTGGAACACCATGCCCACCTGCCGCTTGTCGCTTGGCAGGCGGGTCACATCCTTCCCGTCCACCCTGACCGTCCCCCCGGCCGGCTGGATGAAGCCGGCCAGGGTGCGCAGCGCCGTCGTCTTTCCGCAGCCGGAGGGCCCCAGGAGGGTGAAGAACTCGCCGGGCCGGACATGCAGGTCCAGATGCGGAATGGCGGTGAAATCGCCGAAGGTAACTTCAATGTTTTCCAAGCGGATCATGGCTAACCTGTCTGATGGAACGCGGGGAAGGCGGCTGGCAGTACGGGTTACGTCATGTATTCAAGTTCGATCTTCTCCACCCAGGCGCCCATATTTTTCTGGACGAAGTCCCAGTCGATGTCCTGCTGCTTAAGGCCGGCGAAGAAGTCCACCACCTCGGGATTGGCCTTGGCCTGTGCCCCCTTGTTGACCGGCATCGAGTTGAACTTCTGGGCGAACTCGCCCTGGACCTCTGCGCTGCCGAACCAGTCGATGAATTTCTGCGCCTGCTCCTTCTTCTTGGTTCCCTTCACCAGGGCAATCTGCTCCACGGCAAGCGGGACACCCACGGAAGGGATGACCGTGTCCACGTTCACCTTGAAGGACTTTTCGCGGTCGGCGATGATCGAGGACGGCATCTGGCCCATGTCCACCTCGCCGGAGGCGATGCGGGCAAACAGGTCGGTCTTGGCCACGGCGGGGCTGCCGTTCTTGAAGTACTGCTCAACCTGCTTCCACCCGTCGTCGGAAATGCCCAGATCGCCGGAGTCGTCCCGGTACCGGGAGAGGATGCCTGCGAAGACCAGCTGCGCCGTGGCCGTGCCCAAGCCGGTGACCCGCTCGTAGCGGCTCTTGAACTCATCCTTGGTCCAGAGGTCCGTCCAGTCCTTCGGCGCGGCGTCCTTGGCGATCTTGTCCGAGTTGTAGCCAAGGAGGATGGCCTGCTTTACCAGGGGCCAGTATGTCTCCCCGTCACCAAGGCCCTTGTCCACCTCACTTGCCCATGCGGGCTGGTAGGCCTCCAGTGCGCCCTCGTTCTTTACCTGCGAGAAGTACATGTTGTTCAGGCCGAAAGCCACGTCCGCGATGGGGTTGTTCTTCTCCGCAATGAGCTTGTTGGTGGCATCGGCGCCCCCGGCCCCAACGATCTCGATCTTGAACCCGGCCTCGGCCGCCTTCGCGGCCAGCCAATCCCCCCGGCCCTCGCCGTTGGAGTTGGTGTAGAGAACCAGGGTGTCCCCGGACGCGCCTGCCGGAGCCCCGGAGGCTTCACCGGTTGCGGCCGGCGGGGTGGAGGCCCCGCCGCAGCCGGCGAGAAGGGTGACGGCGACGGCGGCGGCAACCAAAGTCTTCAATTTACGCACGATCAGGACTCATTTCTGGACTGGAATCGGAGCATGTCCGCACAGCCTATAGCCGGGCATGACAAAAACCGGGCTGTTATAGCTATCGATTCGATAAACAGCCCGGCTGCTCACTTTGGACCAGTTGGGGAAACGGCTGGGGACCTGGGTGTAAACCGAGGGGAAACGTTAGTCCTGGACCGCAGTCCCGCTCAGGTGGTGGGTGGGGATCCGGTCCCGGTCATAGGTGATTTCCGTGTAGCCGTGCGGCTCGGGCTTGCCTTCCTGGTTCAGGTTCACAAAGACGATCTCCTCGATGGTGAGGATGCTCTGCCTCGTGATCATGTTGCGGACCTCGGCCCGCATGGTCAGCGAGGTCCGGCCGAACCGGGTGGCCGTCAGGCCCATCTCGATCAGGTCGCCCTGAACAGCTGAGCTGACAAAGTTGATCTCCGAGATGTACTTGGTGACGGCGCGGCCGTTTCCGAGTTGGAGGATGGCGTAGATAGCGGCCTCTTCGTCAATCCACTTCAGCAGGCTGCCGCCGAAGAGTGTCCCGTTGGCGTTGAGGTCCTCGGGCCGGACCCATTTGCGGGTCCGGAAGGTGATGTCCGCTGTTTCCATAGGCTGAGATTAGCTGACGGGAGTGCGTGCCCTCCCAGTGTGACGGGCCTGCCGGGCCCCGGCTATGCCATGGCGGTCTGCGCGGCACTAAGGGCATTGATGCGCTTGGCGTAGCAGTGCGAGTGCTCCAGGCCGATGTAGGGCCCGAAGTTCGGAATCGGCTCGAAACCTGAATTTTCGTAGAAATTCCGGCCGTCGGGCTGGGCTGACCCTGCCTCCGCCTTGATACGGGTGATGCCCTGCCTGAAGGCCTCTGCCTCCAAGGCCGCGAGGATGGAGCTGGCCACGCCGGAACCCCTGGTGTACGGCAGGACGTAGAGCCGCTTGATTTCGGCCGTCGACCCATCCAGGAGCCGCAGCCCGCCGCAGCCCACGGGCTGTCCCGACCCCTTGTCGTAGGCCACCAGGAACACTGCGCAGTCGGCCTCCGACGGCGGCGGGCCGGGTTCGTGGTCAGGCCGGCCAAAGCGGGCGTCCAGTTCGGCCTGCTGCGCGCGGCGAAGGTCGGCACCCACGGGGTTGGTCCAGGAGACCTGCCGGATGTTCAGTCTGGGATTGGTCTGCATATCTGCCTCGATTCGCCGGAGGGGTATGCCTGATAAGGCTAGGGGCGGGGAGTTACGCAGGTGTTTCCTGCCGGTTAGCAGGCGGAAAACGTCAACGGAGCGGCTCAAACGCAAGTTACTTGGCAGTCTAGTTACCAGCTGGTCTAAAATGATGGCATGGCTTCTATGGGCAATGAGGGATCCGGCTACTGGTACGGACCCGACGGGCAGCTGGACTACAGTGCGGCGGTATTGAAGGCCCTCCGGGACTATCGCGCAGCGGAGACCGAGATCCGCCGCAGCACCAGGGACTCCATGGGCATGGGCGAGACGGACATCCTTGCCCTAAGGTACCTGCTGAGGGTCCAGGCGTCGGGAAAGCAGGTGGTCCCCAAGGACCTCAGCCGATTCCTCAATATTACTAGCGCTTCCACCACCTCGCTGATTGACCGCCTTGTGGCCAGCGGCCACGTTCGCCGCGAAGCGCACCCCTCGGACCGCCGATCGGTCGTGGTAGTCCCCACGGTTGAGTCGGACAAGGAGGTCCGGGAGGCGCTCGGCGCCATGCACCGCCGGATGATGGCGGTCGCGGAAGGCCTCACTGCTGAGGAAGCGCGCACGGTGGTCGACTTCCTCCAGCGAATGACCGAGTCGCTCCAGGCGCGTGAAAGTGAAGAAGTAAAAGTTCACTAGCCTGACTAGCTAGATGACCTAGTTATATGTAAGCTTACGATGTTCCTAAAGTTGCTTCCCAACGGAGTCGTGAGTGTGTTGGTTACTTTCACCGAAGTTTCACCGCGTGAGCCCTCCCGCATAGGCGCGGCAATCGCGGATGACCCCATGGACCTCATGCGATCCACCCTGGACGGCACCACTGCGCCGCAGGGAAGGGCAGCTGTCCACTGCGGTACTCCAATGCAGCTCGTTACGCCGGCCCTCGGGCGGGAGGGTGCCAGCTATACATTTGCGCCCACTGATGCCGATGGCACCGAGCTTCCTCCTGTGTGGCGTTGCGCTTGCGGGTTCCAGCTCGATGCGTGGACAACTGGTCCCCGCGCGGCGTACCCCTCCGCAGTTTTCCCCGCATGAGGGCCGCCGGGACAGCACAGGCGGCGCGGCCGCATTCGTCGCTGAATGCCGGGACGAATGCCGGGACGCTCCTGGCGGGCCGCTATCAGCTTCGGGAACGCCTGGGCAGGGGGTCTGCCGCCGAGGTTTTCCGTGCGGTGGACCTGGAGGGCGGCCCGGACGTCGCCGCGAAGATTGCGGCAGCCGACGGCCGGAAGCAGCACCAGCGGATCCGGCACGAAGCCGCCGTCCTGGCCCGCCTCAACCACCCGTCCATTGCGAGGCTTGTGGACCAGGGCGTCGTGACCGGCGGCGGAGCCCATTCCGGGCGCCCCTACCTCGTGGAGGAACTGGCCCTGGGCGCGAGCCTGGCCGAGACCATCCGGGTGGAAAGCGCCAGGCCCGGTGATGTGGCACTCTGGGCCCGCGGCCTTTTCGATGCGCTGGCCCACCTTCACTCCAACGGGCTGGTGCACCGTGATATCAAGCCCGCGAACCTGATGCTGAGCGGCCTGCGGAGAAGTCCCGTCCGGATCATCGATTTTGGAATTGCCGCCGCAACCGGCTCGGCTCCCGAACCCGGAATCTCGTCCGGCACAGTGCACTACATGAGTCCCGAGCAGGCGTCCGGCGGGGTGGCCTCGCCGTCCTGGGATGTGTACGCCATGGGGCTGGTCCTCCTGGAGCTCCTCACGGGCTCAAAGGCTTTTCCGGGCACCGCCATCGAATCCCTCGTTGCCCGGACCCTTAGGTCACCGGAGGTTCCGGACCACCTCGGCGGCTGGGCCCTCCTGCTGCGTTCCCTGACAGCAATGGATCCCGGGGAACGTCCGACGGCGGCAGCCGCCGCAGCGATGGCGGCGCAGCTCATCCCCGCGGTCCCGTCCCGCGCCAAGAGCATCCAGGGTGCCCGTGGCAGCTTGGGCAGCCAGATGGGTGCAGGTCCGTGTCGCGCGATGCGGGCATTCTCTCCCCGGCGCCACCGGCAGCAGGCCTAGGGGGCGGATACGCCCCTGCCTGTCGGATCCTCCGCGGTGGGGTCTGCCAGGGCAAGGCCGCCCACCGGGCTTCCGTCCCAGTGGATCAGTTTCCAGCCCGTGGCCACACTGCCCTCCAGTGCCACGATTCCGGTGTTGGCCAGGACGTGGCGGGCCGCGAACTCGTGGTCTGCGCCGTCGGCCCGGAGCCCCGCCCAGGTGCGGATGGCGGCACCGTGGCTGACTACGGCAACGGTGCCGTGCTGCTGCCGTTCCGCCCGCTCCACCACCAGTGCGATGGCGGCGTCGAACCGCTCGAAGAAGGCATGGCCGTCCGGCCCTGCCGGCATGCGGCGGTTCAGGTCGCCGGCAGCCCAAGAGATGACCGTTCCCATGTAGCGCTTGTGGGATTCGTGGTCGGTGAGCTTCTCCAGGGATCCGGCCTCGATCTCGTGCAGCCCGTCCAGCACCTCGATATCAAGGGTGTGCAGCCGCGCCAGCGGGGCGGCAGTAATCTGCGTCCTGACCAGCGTTGAAGCGTAAAGCGCGCCGATGCGTTCGTTGGCCAGCGCCCGCGCCATGGCCTCTGCCTGGCGTTCCCCGAGTTCAGTCAGTCCGGGGCCGGGATGGTCGGTGTCCAGCTGGCCCAGCACGTTGCCGGGGGTTTCGCCGTGGCGGATCAGGAGCAACTTCATATTCCCAGTTTCCCACCCCAGGAGGGTCGGAGGCGCACGCCGGAGATGGCGTCACATTGACGGGGCATGAGGAAGGCGCCGGGCCCCCCTGGGAGCCTGGCGCCGCCGTCGTACCTGCCTGCCCTGCCGCGGGCCCTACTTCAGGTGGTCCACCAGCTGGTCCGCGATGCCGGTGTACCCGCCGGGAGTGAGGGCGAGGAGGCGTGCTTCGGCCTCCGGGGAAAGGCCCAGGCCCTGGACGAACTCCTGCATGCGCGCAGCGTCCACGCGGTGGCCGCGGGTGAGGTCCTTGAGGCGCTCGTAGGGGTTCTCCATGCCTTCGACGCCGGCAATCGCCTCGGCGCGCATGACCATCTGGATGGCCTCGCCCAGGACCTCCCAGTTGGTGTCCAGGTCCGCTGCCAGGACGTCTTCTGCAACGTCCAGGCGCTCCAGGCCCTTGGCCACGTTGGAAATGGCCAGCAGGGAGTGGCCGAACGCCACGCCGATGTTGCGCTGGCTGGAGGAGTCGGTGAGGTCACGCTGCCAGCGTGAGGTCACCAGTGTGGCGCCGAGGGTGTCCAGGAGACCGTTGGAGATCTCCAGGTTGGCCTCGGCATTTTCGAAGCGGATGGGGTTGACCTTGTGCGGCATGGTGGACGAGCCCGTTGCACCGGCCACCGGGATCTGCGCGAAGTAGCCAATGGAGATGTAGCTCCAGATGTCCGTGCAGACGTTGTGCAGGATGCGGTTGAAGCGGGCCACGTCGGCGTAGAGCTCGGCCTGCCAGTCGTGGCTTTCGATCTGCGTGGTCAGGGGGTTCCAGGTCAGGCCCAGGCCCTCGACGAAGGACTTGGATACCTGCTGCCAGTCAGCGCTGGGGACGGAAGCCACGTGGGCCGCGTAGGTGCCGGTGGCACCGTTGATCTTGCCCAGGTATTCGGTCTTCGCGATCCGGTCCAGCTGGCGGGTCAGGCGGTGCGCGATGACGGCCAGTTCCTTGCCCAGCGTGGTGGGGGTGGCGGGCTGGCCGTGGGTGCGGGACAGCATGGGAACGGCCCGGTTGTCCTCTGCCATCCTGCTGATCTGTGCCACCAGGGCGCGGGCTGCCGGCAGCCACACGTCCTCCACAGCGCCCTTGACGCCCAAAGCGTAGGAGAGGTTGTTGATGTCCTCGGACGTGCAGCCGAAGTGGACCATGGCGGTCAGGTTTTCGATGCCGATTGCGGGGAGGCGGCGGCCGATGTAGTACTCCACGGCCTTCACGTCGTGCACGGTCACGGCCTCGATTTCGGCCAGTTCCGTGACGGATGCGGCGTCGAATTCGGTGACGATGGCGCGGAGCTGCTCCTGCTGAGCGCCGCTCAGGGGTCCGGCGCCGGGGAGGACGTTGTTACTGGTCAGGTGGATGAGCCATTCGACTTCAACGGCCACGCGGTCCCGGTTCAGCGCGGCCTCTGACAGGTAGTCCACCAGGGGTGCGACGGCGGACTGGTAGCGGCCGTCCAGGGGTCCGAGCGCAATTTTTTCCGGTGACGCGGCGAGGGCCAGGCGTCCTGAGGGCGTACGGGTGTCAGCTGTGGCGGCAGTTTCAGGCATGTGCTGATTCTTTCATGAAGTCCGGCGCCGCCTTAAGCGGGCCGGCCACGTTACTTGTCCACATAGCCGACGGCGGCGCTTACCCGGGAAGGGACGCGTCCTTAGCGTTGGAAAGGGCAAGGTCAGGGCGGGGTATCCGGCCGGGAGGATGCGACGGGAAGCTGGGCATGGGGAACGATCTGATGGACGGGGTATGGGGCGGTGGGCTGGGCATCAGCCTTGAAGTCCAGGAGGTGGGCAGAAAGGTGGCGCAGTGTTCCGACAGGACTGCAGAGGTGCTTGCGGGATTTCACGAGATCCGGCTGGTGGACTGGGAATCACCGGCCGGACAGGCGTACCGCGATTCCGTGAGCCTGCAGGCGGTGGCGTTACGGCGCGCGGTGGACCGGATCCAGGAGGCTTCTGCCGCAGTGGCTGTCCATGCGCGCGCAGCACTGACAGCCGAGTGTTCGGCTGACGGACGGTTCTGATGGCTGACGCAACGCCCTCGGGGTCAGGTGGTCCCATCCATCTTTCGCTACCACCTCCGGACGGCATCCTGACAATTTCCGGCGGCGTGGGTGGCATTACCGTGCAGCTGGAGGAACTGGAAATGGGAGCCGCGAAGCTCGATGGGCTTGCCGGGCGGCTCACCGCCGTTGAGGCCGAGCTTTTTGGCGCCTGGCAGGAGCTTGGTTCCCACCAGAACCAACCGCGCTCCACGGGCACCGCCGCGCTTATCGCCGTTGGAGAGGCCCGGGATGCGGTCCAGAAAGTCCGCCTGGAACTGCAGCGGATCAGCCGGCAGGTGCGCAGCTGCCGGTGGGATTACGAAATGGCGGAATCGACTGCCCACATGCAACGGATGCATGGCTTGTCCGACCCCGCGGTGGAACTTCAGAAGCACGTTGACTTCTGGCGCACAGGATTCCTCAACGGTGCCGCCACCGAAACACTGGCGGCAAATGCGGTAACCGTCCTTCCCGTGATTAAGCCGGGGGTTGAATGGCTCGTTCCCGCGCTGCGCCCCGGGCCGGTGACGGTCAGGCAGGAAGAGAGCGTCCGCATCGATCTCGACGCCACTCCCGCCGGGCTGCTTGAGCGGGTCCGGCTGATCGAGGAGCGCGGCAGCGGCTACATCGAAGTTGTGGAGGTGGATACCGGCGGCGGGAAGGCGTACGTTGTGGTCATTCCAGGAACCCAGGTGAACGGCGCCGACGAAGGCACCAACCCCTTCGATCTTTCCGGCATTGTCGATGGAATGGGCAGCAGTTCGGAACAGGTGAATGCCGCTGTCCGCCAAGCGCTGCGGGCCGCCGGTGCGGCACCTGGAGCGGACGTGGTGGCCGTGGGATACAGCCAGGGCGGCATCCACGCCATGAACCTGGCGGCTGATGAGGACTTCCTCCAGGAGTACCAGGTGAAATACGTCTTGACTGCCGGATCGCCCGTTGCCCGCATAACGCCTCCGCCGGAGGTCAGCACACTCCACCTGGAACACCGCACGGACTGGGTGCCGGGCAGTGATGGCTTACCGAACCGGGACGCCAGGAACCAGGTCACCGTAACCGTGACCAATGACCTGTACGTGCGCGGGGGAGAAGACGCCGGCCTGGGACCCGGGCACCGCCTGACAGGCTATGAGGAGGCGGCAACCCTGGTGGGGGCCAGCAAAGATCCATCACTGGCCCAGTCCACCGCAGTGCTGGGCGGAGTGCTGGGCGCGGGTGGTGCTGCTACTGCCACCCGCTTTTCCTTGTCGAAGCCTCCACCGCCCACTCCGCCCATGGACCGCAGGGATCCCTTCTCAGGCAAACCTCAACGGGGTGCCAAGTAGGCGGGTGGTTGTGGCCGCCGAAGGCAGGGTTTACGAGATCTGGGCGGCGTGCAGTTCAGCGAACCGATTGAAGCGTGTCTTGTCGGGTTGGGGGGCGGGTAGGGGAGCGGGCTGAGGGGCAGGCTGCGGAGCGGGTGCCGGAGCGGCGGCGGGGCACCGGTAGTTGTAGTCGAGGTTGTCTTCAGTGAACTGGGTCGTGGTGACGGTCCCGCCGGCGGTTAGAGGGGCGGCCGCGCAAAACTCCCGCGCGGAGGATGCCGAGTCGGGGCCTGCCAGCCAGTTCCTCAGCGGGTAAAGGTTGCTGCCGGGACTGACCTCGCCCACAATCAGGCCGAACTGGTAGGCAGTGGAGTAGATTCCAACATCCGCGCCGGTCCCCTGCACGTAGGCGGTCATGCCTTCAAGTTCTGCGGTATTGACGGCTTTGTCGAACAGCCAGCTGTTCCCGGTTTCAACGTCCAGCCACCATATACGGCGAATCACCCCGGCATCCGCTTCCCTTAGGACTGCGGCGTCGTTGAAGGCCATGGCGTAGCCGTGGACGTAGGCGCAGGCCGGAGACGCGGTGCCATCGCAGAGTCCATACGGGTTACTGACTTCCGTCCCGTGGTACGTGTTGTTCACAGGCCACCATAAGGACTCCACAGGCCCTGTTGCCGCGGTGTTCACATATACCGCCGCCGGGATGCCTGCGGTTCCCTCCCCGCTCTGGTCCGCCCACGCCAGCTGAGCATCCAGGCACGGGTTAACCGTGTCCGGCCGTCCGCCATTAACACCCACGATCGCAAATGCCGGGGGCACCGGAAGGTCGCCGCCGCACTGTGGCCAGGAGATGTCATTGCCCAGCATGGCGGTGCCCTGCGGTGCGGGCACTGTTTCTGTTTCGGCGTGAGCAGGGCTGGCCTGCCAAGCGAACAGCAGGCAGGCAGCAAGCAGGAATCTTATGGGCTTCATTCTGGGACCCCGTTATCCGGAACTGACAGCAATGGGCCGTTGGTGGCCCGATTGGCAGCCTAAGGGGCTGGCCCCGTAGGGGTCATGGGTGTTCGGTACTGGAGTTTTGGCAGCTGTTTCGGGGGCTGGCACCTATTGGGTACCTGTTTTCTGCCCGCCTACTACTTGGAAGGGCGGGCTCGCTGCCAGGGAGTCAGCGCCTGCCGCCCGGCAGCAGACCCGCCACCAGTGACACCAGGGAGATGATGATCGCGGCAAGGAGCGCAGTCCAGAAGAAGGAATCGATGGTGAGGTGCACCGGCGTGTAATTGCTGATCCAAGCGGTCAGGTAAAGCATGGCGGCATTGATGACGATGGCGAACAAACCAAGCGTCAGGATGGTGATGGGAAGCGCAAGGAGCCGCACCAACGGGCGCACGAAAACGTTGACCACACCGAAGATGAGGCCGATAAAGAGGTAGGCCAGGACAATGCCGACAGTCTCGGTGTCCTGCGAAATACCGGTCCTTGCCACGGCATCCGATGCCGCCGTGCTCGAAATGTCCATTCCCGGCAGGATCCAGCTGGCCACCCAAAGAGCTGCGGCATTGACGACGACCCGAAGGATAAATGAACCCATGGCACCATGCTTCCATACGGTCCCCCATGAGCGGGCGGCGTTGGCCTTGATTTTCGGCGGCTCGCTCCCGGAGCCCCTGTGGGGGCTTGGAAGTAGGCTAGGAGCCATGACTTCATCTGATACCAGGGCCGGCGGAATCGCACCGCGCCCGGTGCTGGACCGGCTGCCCCGCTACGCCGCAGGCAGACCGCCGGCCGCCGTCAGCGGTCTGGCCAGCTACAAGCTGTCCTCCAACGAAAACCCGCTGCCGCCCATTCCGGCCGTGCTCGACGCCATAGCCGGCCAGACGGACTTCAACCGGTACCCGGACCCGCTGAGCAGCAAGCTCCGCGCGGCGCTCGCGGAATTCCTGGGCGTGCCGGCCGAGGACATCGTTACCGGAGCCGGAAGCCTGGGCGCCCTGAACCAGATCCTGGCAGCCTTTGCCGGCCAGAACGACGACGGCAAGGCGGACGAAGTCATCTATGCGTGGCGCTCCTTTGAGGCGTACCCCATCAGCGTGGGCCTGGCAGGGGCCGAGAGCGTACGCATTCCGGTGACCGCAGACGGGCGGCATGACCTGGAGGCCATGGCGGCCGCCGTGAGTGCCCGCACCAAGGTCATCCTGCTCTGCACGCCCAACAACCCCACTGGCCCCGCCCTTGCCGCAGCCGAAACCGAAGCCTTCATCCGGTCCATCCCGGCCGACGTCGTAGTGGTCATTGATGAGGCCTACCAGGAGTTCGTCAGGGCGGAGGACGCCGTGGACGGGATCGACCTCTACCGGAAATACCCCAACGTGGTGGTGCTCCGGACCTTCTCCAAGGCGCACGGCCTGGCCGGGCTCCGCGTTGGCTACAGCGTCTCCCACCCCGAACTGACCCAGTATCTCCGGGTTGCCGCAACACCCTTTGCGGTATCCCAAATAGCCGAAAAGGCCGCAATTGTTTCCCTTGAGAATTACGCCCAGGTTGTGGAAAGGGTACAAACACTCGTGGACGAGCGGACGCGGGTAACCGCCGGCCTCCGCGACCTCGGCTGGTCCGTTCCTGACGCCCAGGGCAACTTCGTGTGGCTGGCGCTTGGTGCCGAAAGCGCCGCCTTCGCGCAGATGGCAGGGGCACATGCCCTTTCCGTGCGTGCCTTCGCCGGGGAAGGCGTGCGGGTCAGCATCGCGGAACCTGAAGCCAACACCAGATTCCTCCAGTTGTGTGCCGACTATACAAAGGCGCCGGCAACTTCCTAGCACTTAACAAGTAGCCCTCCCGCTACTTACCGAAGATAAAGTTAGGATCAGTAAGCCAATGTATATGCCGTACCGGGAATGTATTCCCCGTGCTGCATATATCCCAGCGACATTGCATTGCATCCGGATGCGGCAAGCAAGGAGACGGTATGGGCACTAATCTGCCTTCCACCGAGTTCGACGGAACAGCGGTAGACGACCAGCGGGAAGCCGATGCTGAAGCCGTCATGGGCGAGCCGGCTGCCCAGATGGTGCAGCTGCTCGGTCCCGACGGAAAGCTGGGCGCCGATCCGGTCTTCAGCGACTACGCGGACAAACTCACCCCGGCGGACCTCCGTGGCCTGTATGCCGACATGGCCGCGATCCGGCGGTTCGACGTCGAAGCCACCGCCCTCCAGCGCCAGGGCCAACTCGCGCTCTGGGTACCGCTGACCGGCCAGGAAGCAGCGCAGATCGGCTCAGGCAGGGCCAGCCAGCCCCAGGACTACATCTTCCCCACCTACCGGGAGCACGGCGTGGCCTTGACCCGCAACGTGGACCTGGCAGAGCTCCTGCGCCAGTTCCGCGGTGTTTCCAACGGCGGCTGGAACCCCAAGGACACCAACTTCCACCTGTACACGCTGGTCCTGGCTGCACAGACCCTCCACGCGGTGGGCTATGCAATGGGGATCCAGCGCGACCAGAAGCTCGCCGCAGCATCGGACGCAGCAGGCAAGCAGCCGGATGCCGCCGTCATCGCCTATTTCGGCGACGGCGCCAGCTCGGAAGGCGACGTCCATGAGTCCATGGTGTTCGCCTCTTCGTACAAGGCGCCCGTGGTGTTCTTCTGCCAGAACAACCACTGGGCCATCTCCGTGCCCACCAATGTCCAGACCCGCGTTCCGCTCTCCAACCGCGCCAAGGGCTACGGCTTCCCGGGCATCCGCGTGGACGGAAATGACGTGATCGCCGTGCATGCTGTCACCGAGTGGGCGCTGGAGCACGCCCGCCAGGGTAAGGGGCCGGTCCTCATCGAAGCCTTCACCTACCGGGTCGGTGCCCACACCACGGCAGACGACCCCACCAAGTACCGGCAGTCGGCGGAGGAAGACGCCTGGCGCGCCAAGGACCCCCTGGCGCGGCTGGAGAAGTACCTGCGCGCCGAAGGCCTGGCAGACGACGCCTACTTCGCCAAGGTCAAGGCCGACGGCGACGAGCTGGCCGCCTACGTACGGCGAACCGCCCACGATCTTGAAAACCCGGACATCCGGCAGGCATTCGCCAACGTCTACAAGGAAGCCCATCCGCTGGTGGCCGAGGAACTGGCGTGGTTCGAAGAGTACAGCGCAGGATTCGCCGGCGGGGAAGAGTCCGCCGGGCACGCAGCAAAGGCAGGCCACTGATGACCACCATGACCATCGCGAAGGCCATCAACGAAGGCCTTCGTGCCACCTTGGCCGCCAACCCCAAGACGCTGCTGATGGGCGAGGACATCGGGCCGCTGGGCGGCGTCTACCGGGTAACGGACGGGTTGATCGGCGAGTTCGGCCCGGACCGTGTGGTGGACACCCCGCTGGCGGAATCCGGAATCATCGGCACCGCCATCGGCCTGGCCCTGCGCGGGTACAGCCCCGTCTGCGAGATCCAGTTCGACGGGTTCGTCTTCCCCGGCTTCAACCAGATCACCACCCAGCTCGCCAAAATCCATTCGCGCAGCAACGGCAACCTCAGCGTGCCCGTGGTCATCCGGATTCCGTACGGCGGCGGCATCGGCTCCATTGAGCACCACTCCGAGTCCCCGGAGGCACTGTTCGCCCACACGGCGGGCCTGCGCATCCTCACCCCGTCCAACCCGCATGACGCCTACTGGATGATCCAGCAGGCCGTGGAGTGCCAGGACCCGGTCATCGTTTTCGAACCCAAGCGCCGCTATTGGCTCAAGGGCGACGTTGATGTCGAAGCGCCGGGGCCGTCGGAGGATCCGTTCAAGGCCCATGTCCTTCGGGAGGGTGCGGACGCCACCGTGGTGGCTTACGGCCCGCTGGTGCCCGTGGCGCTGGCGGCCGCCAACGCAGCGGCGGAGGACGGCAGGAGCATCGAGGTCATCGACCTCCGGTCAATTTCCCCGATCGACTTCGACACCGTCACCGCTTCTGTCCAAAAGACCGGCCGGCTGATCGTGACGCACGAGGCCCCCACGTTCGGCGGAATCGGCGGCGAGATTGCAGCGCGGATCAGCGAGCGGGCGTTCCACTCCCTGGAGGCCCCGGTGATCCGCGTGGGCGGGTTCCACATGCCCTACCCCGTTGCCAAGGTGGAGGAAGACTACCTTCCGGACATCGACCGCATCCTGGAGGCGCTGGACCGCGCCCTCTCCTACTGAGGACACCATGACCCTGAACAAGTTCAACCTGCCCGACGTCGGCGAGGGCCTCACCGAGGCGGAAGTCGTCTCCTGGAAGGTCAAGCCCGGCGACACCGTCGCCGTCAACGACGTCATCTGCGAGATCGAAACCGCAAAGTCGATCGTGGAACTGCCGTCCCCCTTTGCCGGGACCGTCACCGAACTGCTGGTGGAGGAAGGGGTGACTGTCGACGTCGGGACCGCCATCATCAGCGTCAGCGACGAGGTCTCCGGCGACCCCACTCCTGCCGATGTCCGCGCCCCCCAAGCTGCCGCTGCCCCTGCTGTCCCCGCACAGCCGCTCTACGGCAAGCTGCCCGTGGATGCGCCGGAGGACACCGCGGCCGGTGCCCCGTCCAACGCCCCCCTGGTGGGTTCCGGACCCAAGGCCGACGCCGTCAAACGACGCCCGCGCAAAACGGCACCGGCAGCCGCCGTGACGGTCAACGCCCCCGGGATTGAACCTGTCCAGCCCCTCACGGCCGCCGAAGTTCCCGCCTACGGACCTGCCGCCGTCGTCGACAACCGGCCGACCCTTGGAGGCACCATCACGGGCCTGGTCAACCGGGTGCTGGCCAAGCCGCCGGTCCGCAAGATCGCCCGCGACCTTGGCATCGACCTCGCCGACGTCGTTGCCACCGGTTCCCGCGGCGAGGTGACGCGCGAGGACCTGGTCAGCTACCAGGCGCAGCGCGACGCCGAACTGGACAAGGCGGACGGCTTCTGGGGCAAGGCCGGCAAGCCGCAGGACCAGCGAGTGGAGCGCATCCCGGTCAAGGGCGTCCGCAAGGCAACGGCCAAGGCGATGGTGGAATCGGCCTTCGCCGCCCCGCACGTCAGCATCTTCGTGGACGTCGACGCGAGCCGCACCATGGAGTTCGTCAAGCGGCTGAAGTCTTCCCGGGACTTCGAGGGCATCAAGGTCTCCCCGCTCCTCATCCTGGCCAAGGCTGTCATCTGGGCCGCTGCACGGAACCCCAGCGTCAACGCATCATGGGTAGACAACGAAGACTCCGACACGGCGGAAATCCATGTCAAGCACTTCATGAACCTGGGCATTGCCGCAGCCACCCCGCGCGGCCTCATGGTCCCCAACATCAAGAACGCCCAGGACCTGTCGCTGAAGGAGCTGGCCCTGGCGCTGAACAACCTGGCCACCACGGCCCGGGCCGGGAAGACGCAGCCGGCGGAGATGCAGGGCGGGACGCTCACCATCACCAACATCGGCGCCCTGGGCATCGACACGGGTACGCCCATCATCAACCCGGGCGAGGTGGCCATTGTTGCCTTCGGAACCATCAAGCAGAAGCCCTGGGTCCTGGATGGAGAGGTGATTCCCCGCTGGATCACCACGCTCGGGGGATCCTTCGACCACCGCGTGGTGGATGGTGATCTGTCCGCCCGCTTCATGGCCGACGTCGCGGCCATCCTGGAAGAGCCCGCGCTCCTGCTGGACTAGGACGTGGCGGTAGACAACGGGTCGATTCGGGTCAAAAACCGCACGGCCAGGTGGCTGACTGAGGTCTTCCAGCCGCCGGTGGTGGTTTCCCTGCAGCTGTTGATCAGCCCCCTGGCCCAGGCAGGATTCCCGGGAACCATGGGCTACGGGGCGCTGGCGGCCCTTTTCGTGTGCGTGCTGCCGCTGGTGGTGCTGCTGGTGCTGGTCAGGCTGGGGAAGGTCACGGACCATCACGTCAGCGACCGGAAGCAGCGCGCCCCCGTCCTCCTAATGGCGCTGGGCTGCATCGCCTTGGGGCTGCTGGTGCTGCGCGCCGTGGATGCGCCGGAAAGCGTCTTTGCGATGGTCCTGGCGGTGGTGGGCGGCGTGGCGGTACTCGCCGTGGTCAGCCCGTTCTGGAAAATGAGCGGTCACGCCGCCGCCGTGTCCTGCGCCGCCGTCGTATCGGTGTTGATGCTTGGCGCCGCGTGGGCCCCGCTGCTGGTTCTGATCCCGGCGGTGGGCTGGTCGCGGGTGGTCCTGCGGGCCCATTCCCTGGCCCAGGTGGTGGCCGGTTCGCTCTTCGGCGGCCTGGTGATGGCCGGGATTTGGTGGGTGCTGCAGGGCTGGCTGGCGGGCTGAACGCCCCCTCGGGTCCGCGCGCGGGAGGCTGGCCTAGTACGCGGAGTAGGCGGTGAAGGCCTCGAGCATGGCCGGATCGGCCGTGGTGCCCAGGACAACTGCGGCGGCAGTCATCAGGCCGCCCATGAGCGCGGCCATGCCGGCCCAGGCGCTCAGCAGCTTCCAGTCCTCGCGCAGGACGCTCCGCACGGTCTGGGGAAGCTGGAGTCCGGGAGTGATGAGGTTCGGTGCGCTGTCCAGGCTGCCGTCATCCAGCAGTGCAACCACCCTGTCGTTGCTGCGGTCCACCCGCATGGAGCTGATGTGGTTGCCGTGGCGGGCCAGGAGGATGTCGTGGCCAACGAGCTGGCGGCGCTGCATGGTGATCAAGGGGAGCCCTTCGCTGGGGGTGGATTTGGCAGTGTCCACGCCTTTGGGGGCCCATCCAATTTTATCGTTGCGCCGGTAGCTGAAACGGTGATATGGCGGTGAGAACGGACACCCCCCGTGGCGATGTCCGCCACCACGGGGGGTGTCCTGCGTTACCTCAAGCGGTGCGGCGGCTCAGTCGGCGTCGTAAGTGTTGGCGATGTACACGTCGCAGGGTGCGTTGTGGGCCACGCTGTTGGCCACGCTGCCCAGGACCCGCCCGATGCCGTGCATGCGCCGGTTTCCCACCACGATGATCCGGGCGTCCATGCGGACGGCTTCCTTGATGAGGGCGTCGGCGGGCCGGCCGCGGGCTGCCGAATACGTTACCGTGATGTCGCGGCCCAATGATTCAGCCACCGTCCGCGCCACCTGCTCCGCGGCGTCCGCGTCGGACACGATCCACCGGTCGCTGCCGCTGCCGAACACCTCGGTCCGGTCGCTGTCGAAGGCCGACACGACGTGCAGTGCGGCGCCCAGGCCGGCAGCCAGATTCTTGGCCGATTCGGCCGCCCTTTTCGCGGTCTCGCTGCCGTCAACCCCCACAACGATGATTCCACCCATATGCATGCTCCTTTGCTCGGTTTTCGGCGTTCGTGTGGCTTACGCTACAGCGCCGCCATGGCTTCCTGCAGCACCGGCGCCAATCGGCGCACTCCCTCGGCGATGGCATCGGGAGGTACGGCGCTGAAGGCGAGCCTCAGCTTGTTGGACGGCTCGTCCGACGGCGTGAAGGCGGCGCCCGGGATAAACACCACGCCGGCGTCGATCGCCTTGTGCAGGAGCGGGTAGGTGTCCAGGCCCTCCGGCAGTGTCACCCAGACGAAGAAGCCGCCCTCCGGACTGGTCCAGGTGGTTCCTGCCGGCATGTATTCCTTGAGGGCGGCCAGCATGGCCCGGCAGCGCTCGGCGTACAGCCCGCGGTAGGTTTCAATCTGGCCTTTCCAGTCGTAGTCGCGCAGGTAGGCGGAGACCAGCATCTGGTTCAGGGCCGGCGGGCAGAGCGTCACCGCTTCCGCGGCGAGGTAGTACCGGCGCTGCAGGTGTTCAGGCACAAGCGCCCAGCCGATCCGGAGGCCGGGGGCGAAGATCTTGGAGAAGGAGCCAAGGTAGATCACGTCGTCAGGGTTGGCGGCGCGCAGGGGAGGCAGGGGCTCGCCCTCGAAACGGAGCAGACCGTAGGGGTTGTCCTCCAGGACTAGAATATTCGCCCTGCGGCATATATCGACTACCTGTTGCCGCCGTTCCCTGGCCAGGGTGATACCGGAGGGATTGTTGAAGTTGGGGATGGTGTAGAGGAACTTGATGCTCCTGCCGGCCAGCTGCAGGGCCGCTATCCGCGCCTCCAGCAGTTCCGGGACCAGGCCGTACTGGTCCATCTCCACGGTCTCCACCTGCACCTGGTAGGCCTCAAAGGTATTCAGTGCGCCCACGTAGGTGGGGTCCTCCACCAGGACCACGTCTCCCGGATTGCAGAAGAGCTTGGTAGCCACGTCCTGGGCCGACTGGGAGCCCGCCGTGATCACCACGTTCTGCGGCGAGGCATCGAGGATGCCTTCGGCGGCCATGACCTCGCAGATTTGCGCCCGGAGCTCCGGGGTTCCCTGCCCGGCGCCGTATTGCAGGGCCGTGAGTCCGTCGTCGGCGATGATTTTAGCTGCCGTCGCTGCCAGGCGGTCCAGGGGAAGCGACTGCAGATACGGGCTTCCCCCGGCCAGGGAAACCAGGCCGGGCCGCATGGAGATGTCGAAGACGTCCCTGACGGCTGACTGGCGGATGTTCGCCGCACGCGCGGAGAACAGCTCCTCGTGGCGGTGGGCCGACGTGGCCGCGCGTTCGATCGCGTCGATGGCTTCGGCGGGGAGCGTCCCGGCCGAAGCGTCAAGTGTTTCGTGGGTCACAGAGTCAGGATACAGCCAGCTGTTGCCCTAAAAGCAACAGCTGTTTATCCCTGATTTACTGGCTGTTGGGCCTGCTACTTCAGCTTCAGGTAGTCCGCCAGGCTTTCTCCATTGATGTAGATGTTGGCCCGGATGGCACCTACGGCCTCAAGGGCGGTCTGGGTGAGCTGGGCCTCGACCCGTGAGAGGTCGCACGTTCCGCCTGCATTCAGGGTTCCCGCCAGGTAGACGGTGACGGTGGTGCCGTCGAAGCTGCCGGAGAGGAACTTCAGCCGGGAGGCGCCCAGCGCGTTGTAGAGGTTCCCGGGCTGCCGCCCGTCACCCAGCAGGGCGCCGACCGCCGCCTTGAGCCGGGCATCCCCGGCGCCTCCCGCCTGGGCGGAGCCAACCAGGCTGTCATTGCAGCCGAAGCGGACGCCGTGCCTCCCGCCGTCGTCCACCAGCACGAAGTACGCCGTTACCGGCGGAACCGTGGCCCCGGCGCTGCTGCCCGGGTCCGGAAAGCCCGCTGCGTGCTGATCTTCCGCTTTTCCGGACTCTCCTTCGGAAGGAGTGCCGGGCGGCGTGGCGGGAAGAAGGGCCAGCGGGGCTGCACTGGATCCGGCATCGGCCCCGGCCAGGGGCGGGGAGGAGCCGCCGGGTTGGGAAAGGGGGAGGCTGCAGCCGGAAGGCACCAGCACCAGGCAGCCCGCGGCCACCGCCAGGGCGCCGCGCCTATACCCTTCCCAGCTCCAGCTTTTTGCCATGGGGCACCGCAATCCGATCCGTCAGGTCCAGTGGATTAACGCTACGGCGGCCCTTGCCGCCGCGGATGTCCGCACGGTACCGGTTGGGACAAGAGTTGGTCACGGCGCCGCTGGACGCAAAAGTGCCCGGCACGCAGACTGCATGCCGGGCACTGTGTGACCCGGGGGACTAGGCTGCCGGAGCTGCTGCGGCAAGGGCGTCGAAGATGCCCTTGATCTGCTCCACTACCTCGGCATCGTCCTTGGGGTGGACTTCGGCGAAGCGCACCAGGGAACCGGGGACGGCGAGCTTGACGTCTTCCAGGATCTGCGCGCCGGCAATGCCGGCGGCCTTGCGGGCCTCATCCTGGGCCCAGACGCCGCCGTACTGGCCAAACGCGGTGCCGACGACGGCGGTGGGCTTGCCTGCCAGGGCGCCGGCGCCGAAGGGGCGGGACAGCCAGTCGATGGCATTCTTCAGGGCAGCGGGAACGGTTCCGTTGTGTTCGGGGGTAACCAGCAGGAGGGTGTCGGCCTCCTCGGCTGCGGCGCGCAGGGCTGCGGCGGCGGCAGGGACCTGGCCTTCGACGTCGAGGTCCTCGTTGTAGAACGGGATGTTGCCCAGGCTCTCGTGGATCACCACGTCCACCTGCTCCGGGGCGTTGAGCTGGATGGCTTCCGCCAGCTTCTGGTTGGTTGACTCGGCGCGGAGGCTGCCGACGAGGGTAAGGACTGTGTTCTTGGTCATGGGAACTCCTGGCTAGGGGAGCGGCGGGGGCCGCATTCGGTCAAACTTCAGGCTCTTGGAACCTTCACCAGACTAAACGGACCGTAGTCCGGTTATATTCCCCATGATTACACTGTGTTTGTGAGTTCCATCCCAGTGCGGCCGGGAATGACCCCGGTAACGGCCGCGGAGCGCAGCGATGCTGCCCGGAACCGGGAGCGCCTCCTGCTGGCTGCCCGGGAACTGATAGCGCAGGGCGGCGCCGCGGCGCTCACCATGGACCGGTTGGCCGAGCAGGCCGGCGTGGGAAAGGGTACCGTCTTCCGCCGCTTCGGCAGCCGGGCGGGATTGATGCTGGCCCTGCTGAATGATTCGGAGGCCGCCTTCCAGGCCCGGTTCCTGTTTGGGCCGCCGCCCCTGGGGCCGGGCGCTCCGCCGCTCGACCGGCTTATCGCCTTCGGTGCCGAGCGCATTGCCTACGTGCAGGAATACGGGGACCTGGTCCTCGCAGCCGGAAACGCTGCCCGGGGAAAGTTCGAAGTCCCCGCTGCCGCGCTCTGGGACCGGCACGTGGAGATGCTGCTGCGCGAAGGTGGCGTTGACTCCCCGGAACCGTTGCTGATGGCCGGCTCCCTCAATGCCACCCTGGACCCCGAACGGCTCCTGCACCTCATCCGTGAACACGGAGTCACAAGCGAGCGGTTGGCTGCGTCATGGTGTGACCTTGTGACACGGCTTGTCATCAGCGCGTAGGTTACGCGCTGACCCGCATTTTCGTCCAGTCAAACCAACTTCACAGAACTATTCATAACGATCTGATACGGCGCGTCCAAATTCGGGGGATTCCCGCGCTTTTCGGGTTGGGGCTTGTGATAGTTTCCTCTGGAATGTGACCCGCGACATAGTCCACCAGGACACGCCTCCAAGGCTGCGGGAGGCCAGCTACCCGCTGGTGCAGGACCCGGTGAGGCGGCACAACCCGTGCTTGTCCGGGGAACACGGAAGGATCCAGCAGCGCCCATGCTCAAGTACCTCGCCAAGCGCGGCATTACGTATGTGGTGATGATCTTCCTCACCACATCCGCCGGTTACTTCCTGGCTGTCAGCTCGCTTAAGCCGGCGCTGCTCGAGCAGGAACGCATCCCCCGGCCTACCCCGGAACAGGTGGCCAATTCAATGCGGCTGAAGGGCCTGGACCCGGACCTCAGCCCGTGGGAGCGCTACGTGGATTGGCTCACCGGCATCCTCACCCGCTGGGACTGGGGCCGCAGCCCCAACGGCGCCTACATCAATGCCGAGTTTGGAGACCGCGTCTGGATCTCCACCCGGCTCTTCCTGGCCTCCATCATCCTGACCCTGGTCATCGGCGTCGCACTCGGCGTCTATTCGGCGGCCCGGCAGTACAAGTTCCAGGACCGCGTCATCACGTCCTACAGCTACCTTGCCTACATTGTGCCCGCACCCATTGCGTACTTCCTGGTGCAGCTGGGTGCCATCAATATCAACGAATCCGTGGGCGACCGGATTTTCTTCGTCACCGGCATCTCCACCCCGGGCATCGCGCCGGGCTGGGGCCAATTCGTCGACATGCTGGCGCACTACGTGGTGCCCACCGTGGCCATCACGCTCGTCGGCTGGGGCGCGTACCAGATCGCGCAGCGGCAATACCTGCTGGACAACGTGAACGCGGACTTTGTCCGTACCGCGCGGGCCAAGGGACTGACCAGGAACCAGGCGATTGCCCGGCACGCGCTTCGCGTTTCCTTCATTCCGGTGGCCCAGAGCATCGCCTTCACCATCCCGGCCATCTTCGCCGGCGGCTTCTTCGCTGAAAAGATCTTCGCCTGGCCGGGCGTGGGGTCCTGGAGCATCGATGCCATCTCGCTGCAGGACGTCAACGCCGCCACGGCCACGCTGGCCTACGGCTCCGTGATCTTCGCCCTGGGCGCTATCCTGGCGGACTTCGCCACCACGCTTGTCGACCCGAGAGTGCGGGTGCAGTAGCCATGACCAACCTGAACGCCGTTGACCCGGCAGCCGTGGCGCAGGACGCACACCTGGAAAATGCCGACGTCGTCATTGGCAAAACCACCATCATCTTTCGCCGTTTCCTGCGCAACAAGACCGCAGTGGCAGGCCTGGTCATCTTCCTTGCCCTCACCGTCTTCTCCTTCATCGGCGGGTTCTTCACCCAGTGGGACAAGGAAACCATCGACCCCTTCAACATCGGCATGCCGCCGTCCACCGACCACTACCTCGGCACGTCGCAGGCAGGAATCGACCTGTACGCCATGACCGTGGAGGGCACCAGGATCTCCATCCTGATCGGCCTGGTGGTGGGCCTGGTGTCGGTCCTGATCGCCGCCGTCTACGGCTGCACCATGGCCTACTTCGGCGGCAAGGTGGACAAGGTCATGCTGTTCATCCTGGAAGCGCTGATCATGATGCCGGCGCTCCTGGTGGTGGCTGTCGCCACCAGCGGCGGAGGTGCGGGCCTCAAACGGAACCTCCCCTCATGGCTGCTGCTGATCATCGTCCTGCTCGTGTTCAGCTGGATGGGTACCGCCCGGCTGATCCGGTCCATGTCCATGTCCCTCATGCAGCGCGACTTCGTCAAGGCGGCCCAGTACATGGGTGTCCCGCCGCGCCGGATCGTGTGGCGGCACCTGGTGCCGAACATCGGCTCGCTGCTGATCCTGGACATCACCCGTGGCGTCACCGCCGCGATCCTTGCCGAGGTTGCCTTTTCCTTCATCGGCATCGGCATCAAGGTCCCGGACGTGAGCTTGGGCGTGCTGATCGGGCAGGCCACCTCCCAGGTCTCAACCTTCCCGTGGATGTTCTGGGTGCCCCTGACCGTCATGTTCCTGCTGACCGGCTCCCTGGCCATGATGAACGACGGCCTGCGCGACGCCTTTGACCCCAGCTCCAGCTCCGCCGGAAAAGCCAAAAAGGCGAAAGCCCGGACAACCACCTTGGAAAAGAAGACGGCATGAGCAGCGAAACCACCACCGGAGCCACCGAACCCGCACGGCGGGACGTGGAGCGCCTGCATGTGGCGGGACTGCATTCCCCGGGCGACGCAGTCCTGTCCGTCCGGGACCTGAACGTCCGCTTCAACTCGGAGAACGGCGTGGTCCATGCAGTCAGGGGCGTCGACTTCGACCTGATGCCGGGCAAGACGCTGGGCATCGTGGGCGAATCGGGGTCCGGCAAGTCCGTCACCTCCCTGGCCATCATGGGACTCCTTCCGCCCACGGCCCAGGTCTCCGGCTCCGTCCGGCTCAAGGGCCGGGAACTGCTGGGACTGAGCGACAAGGCCATGTGCGAATACCGGGGCAACGAGCTTGCCATGGTCTTCCAGGACCCGCTCTCTTCCCTCACTCCGGTGTTCACCGTGGGCACCCAAATCATCGAAGCACTCACCATCCACAACCCCACGATGAGCCGGACGGCCAAAGAAGCCCGCGCCGTCGAGCTTCTGGCCATGGTGGGGATTCCGAGCCCCAAGGACAGGCTGAGGGCCTTCCCGCACGAATTCTCCGGCGGCATGCGGCAGCGCGTCATGATCGCCATCGCCATCGCCAACAATCCGCGCGTCCTGATCGCGGATGAGCCGACGACGGCCTTGGACGTCACCATCCAGGCCCAGGTTCTCGAGGTGCTCCACACGGCACAGGAGGAGACCGGCGCCGCCGTCGTCATGATCACGCACGACCTCGGCGTCGTGGCCGGCATGGCGGACGACATCATGGTCATGTACGCCGGCAAACCGGTGGAAACCGGTGCCGTGGATGACATCTACTACAACCCGCGGATGCCCTACACCATGGGCCTCCTCGGTGCCGTGCCCCGTGTGGATGTGGCCGAGAAGTCCTCGCTCGTTCCCATCGAGGGCATGCCGCCCAATCTGCTGCACACCCCCACCGGCTGCTCGTTCGCTCCCCGCTGCCCCCTTGTCTCTGACGCATGCCTGGACGGCGAACCCGCCCTGGCACTTGTCGCGGGCGCGGCCCTGCACCGGGCAGCCTGCATCAAGTCCGAGGCCCTCGGTGGATCCGTGGATGTGCACGATGTGTTCGCCGCCCCGCCGGTGCCCGTGTCCCGGTTCGACGCAATTCCCCGGGGCGAGCGGTCAACGGTGCTGCAGCTCAAGGACGTGCGGAAGCACTTCCCGCTGACCAAGGGCGCCCTCATCAAGCGGACCATCGGCACGGTCAAGGCAGTGGACGGCCTGAGCTTCGACATCCGCGAAGGTGAATGCTTCTCCATCGTGGGCGAATCGGGATCGGGAAAGACCACCACCCTCCTGGAAATCATGGAGTTCCATCCTGACCAGGACGGCGAGGTGGTGATCGGCGGCCTGAGCAACAAGCAGGCGGCCGACGCCAAAACCAAAGGCAAGATGCGGCGCGAACTCCAGATGGTGTTCCAGGACCCCACCGGTGCCCTGGACCCCCGGTTCACGGTCTATGAAGTCCTTGCCGAGCCCCTGCAGAACGCGGGCATGGACCGTGCGGCCATCAGGAAGCGGATCATGGAGCTGATGAAGCTCGTGGGCCTGCAGCCGGACCACGTCAACCGCTTCCCCAACCAGTTCTCCGGCGGCCAGCGCCAGCGGATCGGGATCGCCCGCGCGCTGGCCGTGAACCCCAAGCTGGTGGTCCTGGACGAGCCCGTCTCCGCCCTTGACGTGTCGGTCCAGGCCGGCGTCATCAACCTCCTGGACCACCTGCGCGCCGAACTGGGCCTGAGCTACCTGCTGGTGGCGCACGACCTCTCGGTGGTGCGGCACATCTCCAACCGCGTAGCGGTCATGTACCTGGGGAAGATCGTGGAGATCGGTGCCGTGGACCGGGTGTTCGGCAACCCCCGCCACCCCTATACCCGCGCGCTCCTCTCTGCGATCCCCGTGCCGGATCCGCAGCTGGAACGCACCCGCGAACGCATCATCCTCCAGGGCGACCTGCCCTCCCCGCTGCAGGCGCCCAAGGGTTGCAATTTTGCCACCCGTTGTCCTGTCTTCGCGGCGCTGCCGCCGGCCAAGCAGGAGAAGTGCCTCAGCCTGGAACCGCCCCTGGAACCGGCGGCATCCGCAACGGACCAGCAGTTCGCCTGTTTCTTCCCCGACGGGGAACTGGATGAGGACATGCTGGTGGTCCACGAACCGGCGGACAACCATGCGCCCTAGGATTTCTCGACCCACAAGCACCACCACTCGCACCAATGAAGGGAAAACCATGAGGAAACTGAACAGGATCGGCGGAGTCGCAGCAGTTGCTGCGGCCCTGGCGCTGACGGCCTGCGGCGGTGGCGGTGCCAGCGGCCCGGAGACAGCCAAGGGACAGGAGTCAGGAAGCGACCTGTCCAAGCTGATCAGCATCCACGAGAAGCCGGCAGCCGACCTTCAGCAGGGCGGCAAGGTCACCCTTGCGCTGGGCAACATCGGGCCCGACTTCAACGGGTTCTCCAACAACGGCAACAGCGCGGACAACTCCGCCCTGCAGGGTCCCATGAACCCCGTCGGAATGAACAGCGGCGGCATCGGCGGCTGCTGGAAGGTGGACTTCAAGGGCAAGGTCACGCCCAACACGGACTTCTGCGAGTCTGTGGACAGCGAAGTCAAGGACGGGAAGCAGACCATCACCATCAAGGTGAACCCCAAGGCCACCTACAATGACGGCACGCCCATCGACGTCAAAGCCTTCAAGAACACCTGGAACATCCTCAAGAGCCCGGATGCCGGCTACGACATCGTCAGCTCGGGCGCCTATGAGTTCGTTGACTCCGTCGAGGCAGGCAGCAGCGACAAGGAAGTCATCGTCAAGACCAGCCGTCCGGTCTTCCCGGTGGACTCGCTCTTCTTCGGACTCATCCACCCTGCCGTCAACACCCCTGAAATCTTTAACGAGGGCTTCAACGGCAACCTGCACCCCGAGTGGATGGCCGGTCCCTTCAAGCTCGACCAGTACGACACCGCTGCCAAGACCGTAACCCTGGTGCCGAATGACAAGTGGTGGGGCCAGAAGCCGGTCCTGGCCAACGTCACCTTCCGTCAGCTGGAAACCAGCGCCCAGATCGCCGCGTTCAAGAACGGCGAGATCGACGCCATGAACGCCAACACCATCTCCCTGTACAAGCAGCTGGACGGCACCAAGGACTCCGAGATCCGACGCGGCCAGCGTCTCTTCGCCGGTGGCCTGAACCTGAACGCCCAGCGCATCACCGACGTCAATGTCCGCAAGGCCATCTTCGCCGCAGTTGACCGCGAAGCCCTGCGCAAGGTCCGCTTCAACGGCCTGAACTGGGAAGAGCCCAGCTCCGGCTCCATGATGCTCCTGCCGTTCTCCGAGTACTACCAGGACAACTACCCGGTTAAGGAAACCGGCGCGGATGCCGCCAAGAAGGTCCTCACCGATGCCGGCTACACGGCCAACGCCAACGGCATCATGGAGAAGGACGGCAAGCCCGCCGCCTTCAAGATCAGCAACTTCGGTGACGACCCCACCACCCTGGCTGTCGCACAGACCCTGCAGAAGCAGCTCCAGGCCGGCGGCATGGACGTCGGAATTGACCAGCGCGCTTCCGCCGACTTCGGCAAGGTCCTGGGCAGCCGCGAATTCGACCTCAGCATCTCGGGCTACACCGTGGGCCCGGATGCCACCGACGCCGTCAAGCAGTACTACGACTCCAAGGTCAACGAGAACAAGCTGGGCGACGCCGACCTGGACAAGAAGATCGCCGACCTCGCCTCCATCGAGGACAACGCCGCCCGCAACAAGGCAGCCATGGACGTAGAGAAGGAGCACATGGCGAAGTACTACTCCATGGGCGTGGTCTTCAACGGCCCGCAGATCTCCTTCGTCCGCACCGGCCTGGCCAACTATGGTCCGTCCCTGTTCCAGAGCCTCTCGCAGGTTCCGGACTGGACCACCCTGGGCTGGGAAAAGAAGTAGCCTCCGCCCCTGCGGGCGCACCCGCGTAGTTCAAAGCCGGCACCCCTGGCCACCAGGGGTGCCGGCTTCTTTAACCACGCGGGACCGGGGGTAGCGTAGCTTCCATGACCGGAACTGAAGGCGACCCCCGCACCATCCGCACCGCCGTCGTCGGCTACGGGCTTGCCGGCAGCGTCTTCCACGCGCCGCTGCTGGCCGCCAACACCAGCTACTCCCTGGACGTCATTGCAACGTCCGACGCCGGGCGGCAGGCGGCTGCCTCATCCCGCCTTCCGGGAGCGGAGGTGGTGCGCGACGGCGCCGCCGTCCTTGAGCGGGCCGCTCACCTTGACCTTGTGGTCCTGGCCACGCCGCCAATGACCCACTACCCCCTGGCCAAGGCCGCATTGGAGGCGGGGCTGGACGTGGTGGTGGACAAGCCGTTCGCGGTCACCAGTGAGCAGGGACAGGAGCTGATTGACCTGGCGCGGCAGCTGGGCCGGGTGCTGACCGTGTTCCACAACCGCAGGTGGGACGGGGACTTCCTCACCCTCCGGAAGCTGCTGGCCGCCCAGGCCCTGGGCACGGTGACCCGGTTCGAGTCGCGGTTCGAGCGCTGGTCCCCGGTCATCGCCAAGGCCTGGAAGGCCCGCGCCACGGCTGCCGACGGTGGGGGCGTCCTGTTCGACCTGGGCAGCCACCTGATCGACCAGGCGCTGCAGCTGTTTGGTCCGGCCACCGTCCTCCACTCGGAACTGAAGGCGCGCCGGTCCGACGAGCGGGCGGAGGATGACGTCTTCCTGGTCCTCCGGCACGATGCAGGCGTGACCAGCCACCTGGCCATGAACATGCTGTGCGCCCAGCAGGGGCCCCGCTTCCGGGTGCTGGGCTCGATCGGCGGCTTCACCAAGAACGGCGCGGACCCGCAGGAGCCCTACCTTGCGGCCGGCGGCAGCCCCCTGGACGGGGACTACGGCGTGGAGGCACCCGAATGGGCGGGTGTCCTGGGCCGCGACGGCCACCTGGACCGCCTCCCCACCGAACGCGGCGCCTACCCCGAGTTCTACCGGATCCTGGCGGCGAAGATCCTCGACGGCGGAGCAGGGTCATCCCTGCCCCTCCCCGTAAACCCGGAGGGCGCAGTCGAGGTCCTGAGAATCATAGAAAAAGCCCGCGAACTGGCGTCGCACAGGAATTAACCGGCAACGCTGGACGTCAGACATCCGGCAGCGTGCGTCAAAGGCGACGAAGGAGCCAGCACGCAGAGGATGTCTGACGCCCAGCGCAGCGGGCGGCAGGGGGCCTAGGCCGAGACGAGCTCGTGCCAGTCGGCCACGAGGGGCAGGTTGTGGGCCTCGGACACGGAGTGGTGTGCCACGTGGCCGGCGGCGATGTTCAGGCCGGCAGCGAGGGCGGGGTCGCGGTCGAAGGCGGCCTTGACGCCCAGGTTGGCCAGGGACACGGCGTAGCGGAGGGTGACGTTGGTCAGCGCGTACGTGGAGGTGTTGGGTACGGCGCCGGGCATGTTGGCCACGCAGTAGAAGATGGTGTTGTGCACCTTGTACGTGGGTTCCTGGTGCGTGGTGGCGTGGGTGTCCTCGAAGCAGCCGCCCTGGTCCACGGCGATGTCCACCAGGACCGATCCGGGCTTCATCCGGGCCACGAGGTCGTTGGTGACCAGCTTGGGAGCCTTGGCGCCGGGGATCAGGACGGAGCCGATCACCAGGTCGGCGTCCACCACTGACTTTTCGATCTCGTACTTGTTGGAAGCAACGGTCTTCAGCCGGCCCTGGTACTGGGCGTCCAGTTCACGGAGGCGGTTGATGTTGATGTCCAGGATGGTGACGTCGGCACCCAGGCCCAGGGCCATGGCTGCGGCGTTGGTGCCGGCAACGCCGGCGCCCAGGACAACCACCTTTGCCGGGCGCACGCCGGGCACGCCGCCCAGCAGGACACCCTTGCCGCCGGCGGGGGCCATCAGGGAGGTGGCACCCACCTGGACGGACAGGCGGCCTGCGACCTCGGACATCGGGGCGAGCAGCGGCAGCGACCGGCCCTCCTGCACGGTTTCGTAGGCGATGGCGGTGACGCCGGAGTTGATGAGCTCAGTGGTGAGCTCCGGCTCGGCGGCGAGGTGCAGGTAGGTGAAGAGGATCAGGCCCTTGCGGAAGCGGTGGTACTCGGACTTGATGGGTTCCTTGACCTTCATCACCATGTCCGCGCGGGCCCAGACGTCGTCCGCCTCGTTGACGATCTCGGCGCCGGCGATCGAGTACTCCTCGTCGGTGATGCCCGAGCCCAGGCCGGCCCCGCGCTCTACCAGGACGGTGTGTCCGTGGGTGCGGAACTCGTGGACGCCGGCCGCGGTGATGGCCACGCGGAATTCGTTGTTCTTGATTTCTTTGGGGACGCCGATGATCATCGTCTGCTCCAGTTTTTGGGGCCGGTAGGCCGGGAAAGGCGGAAGGATTTTCGTGTTTCAACGATAAATCCCGCTGTGAGCCAGCTGACATGATGCGGCGCGGGACCGATCGTGGAAACCGCGTGATTCTGGGGTTTTTGGGTCTCTACGCTCGACACCTGTCGAGTGCTGGAGCGTCAGGTGTCGCCTCGTGTCCGTTCGTCCGCAGGGCTGCGCGGGCAGTAATGTTGGCCCATGCAGCAGCAGGGTGTGGAACAGCTCGTCGAACAGGTGGCGCAGAAGCTGGGCCGCGGCCTGTCCCTTGAGGACCTGGACGGCCTGCTGCTCGCCTACAGCTCCAACCAGTCCCACGCAGACCGGGTCCGGGTGAATTTCCTGTTGAGCAAGAAGGTCCCGGCGGACGTGAGCGCGTGGCAGCTCTCGCATGGGATCGCCACCGCCGTGCGGCCCGTTGTGGTTCCGGCCAATCCGGACCTGGGCATGCTGGGCCGGGTCTGCGTCCCGCTGATGGTGCGCGGCTTCCGCGTGGGGTACCTGTGGGTGCAGCAGGATTCCGCGGAGGAAAGCCCGACGGCGATCCTCACCCAGCTGCCGGGCGTCAACCACGAGCTTGAGCTGCTGTCCGGGCTCCTGCTCGACTCCAACACTGCCGAATCCGAATTCCGGCGGGGACGGGAGCGGGAATTCCTGTCCGCCTGTGCCGGTGAACCCAACGCGCTGGCTGCCGTGGCCGGTTGGAAGGAAGTCCAGGGCAGGGGGCCATGGCAGATGGTCACGGTACTGGACGCGGACGGCTGGGCCAGCGGCCCGGACCCCATCGCGTCAACCCTGATCCACCGGTCCACCGCGCTCCAGGCCACCGTGGGCGTGGACGCCGCCCTCTTCAGTGCCGGCACGGAAACGCATTCGGTGGTGCTGTTCCGCGAATCGACCGGCCGGGCCAACCACGCCCAGGTCCTGGTGCACTACCAGCTGGAGCTGGCCAAGCGCTCCGGCAGGCCGGTGCACCGGATCATCCTTGGCATCAGCGAGGGCTTCGCCAAGACCCGCCAGCTCTCCGAGGCCTACCGGCAGTCACGGATGGCGGCCCAGGCCGCCGCGGTGGACCCGCAGCTCGGCGAACTGGTGGACTGCAGGGCCACCGGCGTGTACCAGCTGCTCGCTTCCGCCGGGGGAGGGGTGGGTGCATGGGCCGACTCCGGGTCGGTGTACTTCCGGATGCTTGAGGACCATGACCGCAACGGCGAACTCATTCCCGTCCTGGAGCTGCTCTATGACAATGACGGTTCGGTCCAGGACGTAGCCACCAAACTCCACCTGCACCGCAGCAGCATCTACAACAGGCTGGGGCGGATCCGGCAGCTGCTGGGAGTGGACCCGCTCAAGGGGATGCCCCGGCTGGAACTGCACGCCGCCCTCAAGATGCGGCGGTGGGCAGCCCGGCCCAGGATTTGATGGCATCCGCCACCTGCCGCGGGCGCAGGTGCTGGGCCACATGTCCAGCGCGCTGGATCTCCACGAAGCTTCCCTCCGGCACCGCCTGCGAGAGCCGGAGCGACCAATCGGCGCCAGCCACCTGGTCGTGGTTGCCGCGCAGCACCAGGACGGGCACATTGATCCCGGCCAGCCTCTGCTCCGTGGGGTAGCCCATCATCACGGGTACCTCCGTGAAGTACCAGCGCGGCCCGCAGCGGAAGTAGTCCGAGAACACTATCCAGTTTGACCCGGCACTCTCCCTGAGGAGGGCGTCCAGGAAGAGCGCCAGGCCCTGCCGCTGGACGCTCCGGTACCGCGAGTCCACCACCGGCCCCATGAGCACCAGCCGTTGTGCGTGCCCCGGTGCGTAGAGCGCGGCCTCGATGGCGAACTGTACGCCCATGGAATGTCCCACCAGGATGTAGGAGCCAATACCGCTCGTCTTCAGCGCCTGGGCGATAAAGGCGCCGTAGTCTTCCACGGACAGCTGCCGCTCCGGCCTGGGTGTTCCGGCGAAGCCCGGCAGGTCCAGCGAATAGGTAGGGGCGACGGCGGCGAGTTCGCCGTGCAGGCGCCGAAGGTAGCGGTGGGAGACGCCGATGCCGTGGATGAGGATATAGGCGGGTGCCGCCGGGGCTCCGGCAGCGTCCGGCCCAGGGGCGGGTGTCCCGTCAGCCCATAGGATCCGGCCCTTGAGTCCGTGGGCTTCCACGTCGGCTGACCGCAGTCGCGGGTCCTTCCGGCCCTGCGGCCACGCCAAGCGGGTCCGCACTATTCGCCCGTGCCGGCGGTGTCCGCGGCGTTCTTTTCGCGCTTGCGCTTTTGTTCCGCCAGCTTCTGCTTTTCAAGCCAGCCCATAATGTCGGCTGTCCGGATCCGGCGGTGCGATCCGCGGTACTCCACGGGGATCTCACCGCGGTCCGTCATGTTGCGCAGGTAGGTGTGCGAGATTCCTGCCAGCTCGGCCGCCTGAGAGGTGGTCAGCATCTCCTCCACGCTGCTCACAGTCACCGTTTCGCCGCGGCCCAGCCTGGCGAGGAGATCCACGACGGCGTCCCTTGCCTGCCCGGGCAGGCGGTGGACGGTGCCGTCCACGAAGACGGTGATGTCATTGCTGTCCTCAAGGGCGCGCGTCAGGACGCGGGCCTCGCCGGCGGGCAGGCCGGCCGTGACGCGGGGGGCTATCAGTGCCATGGACGTAGCCTATCCCGGCCGCAGCGGGCCCGGCCGCGACTGCCTCAGAGCCCCAGTTCCTCCAGGACCGGAAGCTTCTCCCGCACCCAGGCCCGCGCCTCAGTGGCGCTCGGCGCGGAGAGGGCCAGCTTGGCCAGCTCCTGGGCTTCGGACAGGGTTACGGTCTTCAGCACTGCAGCCACGGCGGCCAGCGACCGCGCCGTCATGGACAGGGTGCTGACGCCAAGGCCGGTAAGGACGACGGCGAGGGCAGGATCGGCGGCAGCCTCACCACAGACGCCCACGGGCTTGTTGTGGCCTTCCGCGCGGGACCCTTCGACAGTCAGTCCAACAAGGCGCAGGACCGCAGGCTGCCACGGGGTGTTCAGGTTGGCCAGCGGGCCGAGTTGACGGTCGGCGGCCATGGCGTACTGCGTGAGGTCGTTGGTGCCCAGGCTTGCGAAGCCCACTTCGCGGAGGATGGCCTCGGCGGTGAGTGCTGCGGATGGGACCTCCACCATGACGCCGGGGGTCTTGATGCCGGCATCCGCACACATGGAGGCGAAGCGGGAGGCTTCTTCCGCCGTGGAGATCATGGGAGCCATGACCCAGACATCGGCCTGGGACTGCTGCTGGGCCAGGGCAATGGCTTCCAACTGCCGGTCAAGGACGCCGGGCGTGGTGAAGTCGGTGCGGTAGCCGCGGACGCCCAGGGCCGGGTTGGGCTCGGTGGAGTCGGTCAGGAACGGCAGCGGCTTATCCGCGCCGGCATCTAGGGTACGCAGCACCACCTTCTTGCCGGGGAAGGCATCAAAGACGCTCTTGTAGGCTGCCGCCTGCTCTTCGACGCTGGGTTCGGTATCGCGCTCAAGGAAGCAGAACTCGGTGCGGAACAGGCCCACGCCCTGGGCTCCCAGCTTCGCGGCCGCTTCGGCATCCTTGCCGCCGCCCACGTTGGCGAGCAGCGGCACCTCGTGGCCGTCCGCCGTCGCGCCCGTGCCGGTGAATTCAGCCAGCAGGGACGCCGTGGCTGCCCATGCTTCCGCTGTTGCCCGGAGGGATTCGTCCGGCTCGGAGGTGATGAGGCCGGCCGCACCGTCCACGTACACCTCGGTGCCGTCCGGAAGTTCATCAACACCCACGGCGGCAACCACTGCCGGCAGGCCGAGGGAGCGGGCGATGATGGCGGTGTGGGACTGGGGACCGCCGCCCGCGGTCACGAGCGCCAGGACCTTGTTCGGGTCAAGTGTTGCCGTATCCGCGGGGGCCAGGTCCTCCGCCACCAGGACGAACGGGGTGTTGGAGGCTGGGATGCCGGGTGCCGGCACGCCCCGCAGCGCCGCCACGATCCGGGCGCGCACGTCCAGGACATCCGTGGCGCGTTCGGCCATGTAGCCGCCCAGGTTGTGCAGCATCTCGGACACCGAGGAGCCGGATTCCCAGATGGCGCGTTCGGCGGAGGTGCCCCGGGCCACCAGTTTGGCCGCCCCCTTGATCAGCATGGTGTCCTTGGCCATCAGGGCAGTGGCCTCCAGGACGGCTTTGCCGTCGCCGGTGGCATGGGTGGCGCGGTCCTTCAGTTCGTCGTGCACGGCCTGCGCGGCCGCCTTGAGCGCTGCGGTGGCTTCTTCTGCAGTGGTGTCCGGGGCCAGCTGTTCACCGGCGGGAGGCTCACTGATCGGTTTAGGCATCTGCCGGACGGTGCCGATGACGCGGCCTGGGCTGACGCCTACTCCTGGGAAGTTCTGCACTGAAGGTCCTCATTCTCTGCCGGTAGACAGGCCCGCCAAGTTCTCCGGCGCCGTGCCGGGTCCGCCGGAGGACTGCTACGTCCAGGGCGGGAAACGTGCCTGAAAAAATTGTATGTGATTCAGTTCATATAGCAACGCTATAGGTGCTAGGGTAGCGGTTATGAGTTTGGATGGCCAGCTTCCCCCCAAAATGCGGCTGCTTCGTGCTGCCGCGGAACTGCTGGCAAAATCCGCGGGAGCTCCGGTTTCCACGCGCCAGATCACCCAGCTGGCAGGGGTGTCGGCTCCCACGCTGTACCACCACTTCGGTGACAAGGAAGGTTTGTTCGACGCCGTCGTCGCCGCAGGGTTTGAGGAATATGTCGCGGGCGAAAGGGATTTCGCCCCCTCCGGACAGCCGCTTGAGGACATTCGGAGAATGTGGGACAACCACGTCCAGTTCGGCCTGAACCAGCCCGAACTGTACTTGGTGATGTTCGGCAATATCCGCCCGGAGAGCCGGCCTGCCATCGTGGCAGACGCGGAGGCGCTCATGGAGGAGATGCTGAACAAGGCGGCGGTGGGGGGCCAGTTGAACGTGCAGCCCAGGGAGGCAGCCAGGTCCATCCTGGCCGCCAACGTGGGCGTGACGCTGATGCTGATTGCGGAGCCCGCTTCCGAACGCAACCTCGAATTGTCCACCATGACCCGGGACGCCATGATCTTCGCGGTGTCCGCCGAGCCCGCCAGCGGGCCGGCCCCGGGCGGCACCGGAAAGTCCTCGGTGGTGGTGGCAGCGATCGCCCTGAACGCCGCACTTCAGGCTTCGCACTCTGACCAGCTCTCCAGCTCGGAACTCAAGCTCTTCCTCGAATGGCTGCACCGGATCTCCACCAGCCCCGCCGGTTAGCCTCCAACCTCGTAATACCCAGCAGTTCGTCGTCGTAATCATCGGACCAATCCTGCGGAGCAGCAGGAATGACGGTTAGGAAATCACATGGCAACAGAGACAGTTGCAAAACCCCGCACCAGCGCGCGCGTGCACGTCCAAAAGTTCGGGACATTCCTGTCCGGCATGATCATGCCCAACATCGGTGCGTTTATCGCCTGGGGCATCATCACCGCCCTCTTCATCGAGAAGGGCTGGCTGCCCGTTCCGCAACTTGGTGGTTTCGGCGAGACCGGCGGCAAGCCCAACATCGGCCTGGTAGGCCCCATGATCACCTACCTCCTGCCGCTCCTGATCGGTTACACCGGCGGCAAGAACGTCTATGACGTCCGTGGCGGCGTGGTGGGAGCCATCGGCACCATGGGCGTGATCGTTGGTGCCGGCATCCCCATGTTCATCGGCGCCATGATCATGGGCCCGCTGGGCGGCTGGACCATGAAGAAGATCGACATGCTCTGGGACGGCAAGATCCGCCCCGGCTTCGAGATGCTGGTCAATAACTTCTCCGCCGGCATCTGGGGTGCATTGCTGGCCATGCTGGGCTTCTTCGGGATTTCACCGCTGGTGACGGCCTTCAGTGAAAAAGCCGGCGAGGTGGTGAAGTTCCTGGTCGACAACGGCCTCCTGCCGCTGACCAGCATCTTCATCGAGCCCGCCAAGGTGCTGTTCCTCAACAACGCCATCAACCACGGTGTGCTGACCCCGCTGGGTGTCCAGCAGTCGCTGGACCAGGGCAAGTCCATCCTGTTCCTGCTCGAAGCCAACCCCGGTCCCGGCCTGGGCATCCTGCTGGCCTACATGTTCTTCGGCCGCGGTGCCGCCAAAGCGTCGGCCCCCGGTGCTGCGATCATCCACTTCCTGGGTGGCATCCACGAGATCTACTTCCCGTACGTGCTGATGCGCCCGCTGCTGATCCTGGCGGCCATCGCGGGCGGCATGACCGGCATCGCCACCCTGGCCGTCACCGGTGCAGGCCTTGTTGCTCCCGCAGCCCCGGGATCCATCCTCGCCGTGCTGGCCCAGACGTCCCGCGACAGCTACCTGGGCGTGATCCTGTCGGTGGTGCTCGCTGCCACGGCGTCCTTCCTGGTGGCCTCGGTCATCATGAAGACCACCAAGCACAGCGACGAGGACGACCTGAGCGCAGCCACCTCCAGGATGGAGGGCATGAAGGGCAAGAAGAGCTCTGTGTCCTCCCACCTGACCGGTGCAGGTGCCGGAACTGCTGCAGGCGCGGCGGCGGGCCGCGGCGGAGTTGGCGTCCTGGCCGGTCCCGTGCGCAACATCGTCTTTGCGTGCGACGCCGGCATGGGCTCCAGCGCCATGGGTGCCTCGGTGCTGCGGAACAAGATCAAGGCGGCCGGCTTCCCGGACGTCAAGGTCACCAACGCCTCCATCGCCAACCTCAGTGATACCTACGACGTTGTGGTCACCCACCAGGACCTGACCGAACGGGCCAAGCCGGCCACGTCCAGCGCCGTCCACTACTCGGTGGACAACTTCATGAGCAGCCCGCGCTACGAGGAGATCGTGGACCTGGTCCGCGAGAGCAACACCGAGGGCGGAACGTCTGACGCCGGCACCACCCACGGTGCCCACGCCGCCGATGCCCCGGTGGACGCAGCGCCTGCCGCAGCCGGTGCAGCCGCAGCCGGAGCCCCGGCGAACGGAAGCGCCGACATCCTGGCCCGCGAGAGCGTGGTCATGCGAGGCTCCGCCACCACCCGCGACGCCGCCATTGACGAGGCCGGCCGGCTCCTGCTGGCCCGCGGTGCCGTGGATGAGGGCTACATCGCCGCCATGCATGAACGGGAAGAGTCCGTGTCCACCTACATGGGCAGCTTCCTCGCCATCCCGCACGGCACCAACGCGGCAAAGGACCACATCCGCAAATCGGCAGTGTCCGTCATCCGCTACCCGGAAGGCATCGACTGGAACGGCAAGCAGGTGAAGTTCGTGGTGGGCGTCGCCGGCATCAACAACGAGCACCTGCACATCCTGTCCTCCATCGCCAAGGTCTTCACGAACAAGGAACAGGTGGCCCGGCTCGAGGCCGCCACGTCCGAGGATGAAGTCCTGGAGCTCTTCGGAAAGGTCAACGCATAGTGAAGGCAGTACATTTTGGGGCCGGCAACATCGGCCGTGGCTTCGTAGGGCTGCTCCTGCACGACGCCGGCTACGAAGTGGTGTTCGCGGACGTGGCCGAGGACCTGATCAACAGGCTCAAGGAAGCGGACAGCTACGCCGTGCACGAGGTGGGGGAGAACCCCGCCGTGCGGACCGTGGACAACTTCCGGGCGCTGAACTCCAACGCCCAGGAAGCGGAACTGGTCTCCGAGATCGCCACGGCGGACATCGTCACCACCGCGGTGGGTCCGCACATCCTGAAGTTCGTGGCGCCGGTGATCGCCAAGGGCATCGTTGCGAGGGAGCCCGGCCGGGCGCCCCTGCAGGTGATGGCCTGTGAGAACGCCATCAACGCCACGGACATCCTTGCCAAGGAGGTGGCCGCCCAGCCGGGGGTCACCGCCGCAGTGCTCGACGGCAAGGCAGTGTTCGCCAACACCGCCGTTGACCGGATCGTGCCCAACCAGGAGGCGGGCCAGGGCCTGGACGTCACGGTGGAGACCTTTTACGAGTGGGTCATCGACCGCACCGCCTTCGGTGACGCCGCTCCGGTAATCCCCGGCGCAACCTTCGTGGATGACCTCTCGCCCTACATCGAGCGGAAGCTGTTCACCGTGAACACCGGCCACGCCTCGGCAGCGTACTTCGGGTTCGAGGCAGGCCTGGAGAAGATCTCCGATGCCATGGCGGACCAGGATGTGGCGGAGGATGTCCGGGCCGTGCTGGAGGAAACCAAGCAGCTCCTGGTGGCCAAGCACGGGTTCAGCAACGACGAGCAGGAAGCCTATGTCCAGAAGATCCTGGTCAGGTTCTCCAACCCGTACCTGCCGGACACCGTCAACCGCGTGGGCCGGGCTCCGCTGCGGAAGCTGAGCCGGCACGAGCGGTTCATCGGTCCGGCCGCGGAACTCGCTGAACGCGGCGTGGTGCCGGAGGCCCTGCTCGGTGCCATCGCCGCAGCGCTCCGGTTCAACGACCCCGCCGATGCCGAGGCCACCGAGCTGGCAGGCATCCTGGGATCGGCCAGCCCCACCGATGCCACCGAAAGGATCACCGGGCTGGCGCCTGGCCACCCGCTGTTCGCCGCCGTTGCCACCCTTGTGGAGGAGCGGCAGGCGGAAATGGCGGGCACCCGCGCCTGACGCGTCCCCTGGCACGCACCATCACGTCCTGCAGCCCCTGACCCAACGCTCCATCAGATCCTGCAGGAATTCCGGCAACGCGCCATCACAACGACGCCGGCACTTACCCAAGTGCCGGCGTCGTGCTGTAGCTGTGCCAAGCTGGGCAGGTGATCCCTCCCGCAGATGCCGCGCCCGCTTTGCTTACTGCCCACGTCGACGGCGGGACGTTCCGCCTCCGCCATGCCACCCGCGCGGACCTGCCCGCCATGGTGCGGCTGCTGGCTGATGACGCCATGGGTGCCGGGCGCGAGTACGGCGCGGACATGCAGCCCTACGAGCGGGCCTTTGACGCGATCGAGGCCGACCCCTCCCACCTGCTGGTGGTGGGCGAGCTGGTGCCGCCCGGCGAAAAGTCCGGAGCGGTGGTTGCCACCTTCCAGCTGAGCTTCCTGCCGGGAATTTCCAGGCACGGAGCATGGCGCTCGCAACTCGAGGGCGTCCGGGTGGCAGGGTCCCTTCGCGGGCAGGGTATCGGCAAGCTGATGGTGGGCTGGGCAGTCGGGGAGTCCCGGCGCCGCGGCTGCACCCTCATGCAGCTGACCACGCATCAAAGCCGTGCCGCAGCGCGTCGGTTCTACGAACAGCTGGGGTTTGAGGCCAGCCACGTGGGCATGAAGCTGGCGCTGTAACCCTTGACTGTTAGGTACCCTAAATGTTAGGGTACCTAACGATGAATACCAGCGATCCCCAGCTGCAGGAACTTGCCACCGGGTTCCGCGAAGCCCTCCGCCACAGCGTGTACCTGGTCCGTCGCCTCGACGCGGACGGCGAACTCAGCGCCGCCCAGCTCAGCACCCTCAAAATGCTGCTCGGCGAAGGCCAGCGCGTCGGCGAAATCGCCCGGAACCTGGGTGTCCGGGTGCCCAGCGCAACGGAACAGATCATCAAGCTCGAACGCGCGGGCCTTGCCCGGCGTGAGCCTGACCCCGCCGATTCGCGCGCCGTCCGGGTGATCCTCACCCCCGAAGGGCGGGCCGCCGTCGACTCCGCGAACAAGCGCCGCAACCAGGTGATGGCCGAAATCCTCAGCACGCTCACCGACCAGGACCGCAAAGCCCTGGCGGAGGCCCTGCCCGTGATCGACAAAATCAATGCATCCCTCCAGAACTGAACCAGCCTCGAATTTAGGAGTACCCTCCATGGACGGCCAGCTCGCAGAAACCCTGCCGGCACCAGAAGCAACCTTGAAGGCCGAAAAGGCCTCATTCCTCAAGCAGCCAAAGGCGGTATGGGCCACCGCCCTCGCCGCAGTGTTCGCCTTCATGGGCATCGGCCTGGTGGATCCCATCCTCCCGGCCATCGCCACCAACCTGGACGCAAGCCCCAGCCAGGTGTCCCTGCTGTTCACCAGCTACTTCCTGGTCACCGCGCTGGCCATGCTGATCACGGGATTTGTCTCCTCCCGTATCGGCGGCAAGCGGACGCTGCTGATCGGCCTGGCCGTCATCGTGGTCTTCTCCTCGTTGTCCGGCCTGTCCGCCAGCGTCGGTGAGCTGGTGGGTTTCCGCGCCGGCTGGGGCCTGGGCAACGCCCTCTTCGTGGCCACGGCGCTCGCCGTGATCGTGGGCGTGGCCAGCGGCGGCGCCGGTACCGCCATCATCCTTTACGAAGCCGCCCTGGGCCTGGGCATCTCCCTCGGCCCCCTCCTTGGCGCCCTCCTGGGCGGCTGGCAGTGGCGCGCACCGTTCTTCGGCACCGCGGTCCTGATGGCCGCCGCCTTCATCGCTCTGATCGCACTGCTGCCCACGACGCCGCTGCCTGAGCGGAAGGTGCGGCTGCGCGACCCCCTGCTGGCGTTGGGCCACAAGGGACTGCGGACGACGGCGGCAAGCGGCTTGTTCTACAACTACGGCTTCTTCACCATCCTGGCTTTCACCCCGTTCATCCTGGGCATGGACGCGTACGGCATTGGCGGCGTCTTCTTCGGCTGGGGTGTGGCAGTGGCGGTCTTCTCCGTTTTCGTGGCGCCGCCCCTGCAAGCCCGCTTCGGTGCCGTCAAGGTCCTGACCGGAACGCTGTTCCTGCTCATGCTGGACCTGGCCGGGCTGGGCCTGGCGGCGGGGCACTCGGTGCCTGTCGTCGTCGTACTGGTCATCGCTGCCGGTGCGCTGCTGGGAGTCAACAACACCATCTACACCGAACTGGCCATGGGTGTCTCCGATTCGCCGCGGCCTGTGGCATCCTCCGGCTACAACTTTGTCCGCTGGATGGGTGGCGCACTGGCCCCGTTCGCGGCTGCACAGCTCGGTGAGCACTTTGGCCCGCAGGTTCCGTTCTTTGCGGGCGCAGCGGCCATGGTGGTGGCCATCCTGATCGCGTTCGGCGGCCGCGCCTACCTGTCCTCACACGAACCGCACGTCGTGTAAGCGCTGAGTACCGGCAACAAGAAACCCTCCATCACGCCAGGTGATGGAGGGTTTGTTGTTTTCCTGCGAAAGCTGATGGGGCGTTCGGGGAAAAGACGCCAAAAGTGATGGGGCGTTACTTGGCGGAGCCCTTCGGCACGAACAGCGTCTCCGCCTGCTCCAGGGACATCCCGTTGGTCTCCGGCACCTTGAACATGACAAAGAAGAAGGACGCGGCAGCGAACAGGGCGTACATGGCGTACGTCAGCGGCAGCGAGCCGGCGGCCATCACCGGGAAGCTGAGGGTGATCGCGAAGTTGGCCACCCACTGCGCGGCAGCGGCCAGGCCCAGGGCCCGGGCGCGGATTCTGGACGGGAAGATCTCGCCCAGGAGCACCCACACCAGCGGCCCCCAGGACGCGCCGAAGCTGATCACGAACACGTTGGCTGCCACCAGCGCCACCGGACCCCAGGCGCCCGGCAGGGTGATGTTCTCGCCGCTGCCCGTTGCCGAGGAGAACGCGAGGGCCATGGCGCCCAGGGACACGGCCATGCCCACGGATCCGGTCAGCAGGATGGGCCGGCGGCCCACGCGGTCCACCAGGGCGATGGCCACCAGGGTGACCAGGATGTTGGTGACGGCCGTTGCCACCGAGATGGCCAGGGAGTCTTTCTCCTGGAACCCCACAGCCTTCCACAGGGTGGTGGAGTAGTAGAAGATCACGTTGATCCCCACGAACTGCTGCAGCACGGACAGGATGATGCCCACCCAGACCACGGCCTGCAAACCAAAGGACTTGCCGCGGAGGGAGCCCTTTTGCCCGGCCAGCTTGTCTTCCTCGATGGCTTCCCGGATGTCGCGGATGTGCCGGTCGGTGTCCTCGGAAGGCGCAATCGAATCGAAGACCTTGCGGGCCTGGTCCTCTTTGCCCTGGAAAACCAGGAAGCGCGGGGATTCCGGCAGGGTGAAGGCCACCCAGCCGTAGACGACGGCCGGGACGGCGGCGGCAAGGAACATCCACCGCCACGCTTCGATACCGAGCCAGAACGACTGGTCTGCACCGCCGGCAGTAGTGGCCAGCAGCGCATCGGAGAGCAGGGCTGCGAAGATACCGGTGGTGATGGCCAGCTGCTGCAGGGAGGCCAGGCGTCCCCGGACCTTTCGCGGGGAGATCTCAGAGATGTAAGCGGGGGCGATCACGGACGCCAGGCCGATGCCCAGGCCGCCCACCAGGCGCCAGAAGATCAGGTCCCAGACGCCGAAGCAGAAGCCCGTGCCGACGGCGCTGACCAGGAAGAGCAGGGCGCCAAGCTTCATCGCGGGAATACGGCCGTGGCGGTCGGCCACCTTGCCGGCCAGGAAGGCCCCGGCGGCGCAGCCCAGCAGGGCGATGGCAACGGCGAAGCCTGTCACGGCCTCGGACAGGGCGAATTCTTCCTTCATGGCGTCCACGGCGCCGTTGACCACGGATGAGTCGAAGCCGAAGAGGAATCCACCCACCGCCCCCGCGAGCGCCAGCCAGATCACCCGCCGCGGTATCCCGGTGGTTGTCTGCTCCTGTGCAGTGGGCATGGTTCTCCCTGGTTTTGGGGGTTTATGGATGCGGTGCGGACGTCGTCGGCTGCGGTACCGGCCAAAAGGGCCGGCGCACACGCGCTAAACAGTGTGGCACGTCACCGCCCGAGGTTCCACTTGGGCCCTCTTGCCCCTCAACGCCAAACGACGACGGCGGGCCGTGCCGCCGTCGTCGTTTGTTCCTTGCGCCTCCGTATTAGTGCGCCGGAATCTGCATGCTGTCCTTGTCCTGCGGGGATGCCTTCTGGTCGGTCAGCTTCTTCCGGGGAAGGGCGAAGCTGATGAGGAACGCCAGCCCTGTGAGGGCTGCCGCGGTCAGCATCACGGTGTCGATGGAGGTGGCGAAGCCTTCGGTAATGGGCCTGGTGAGCGTGCTGTTGGCGGTGTGCAGCCAGCTGGTGTCGTTCAGGGAGTCGTTCGATGCGCCGTTCTTGAAGAAGTCATACAGCTTGGCATTGGCCGGGTCCGACGCGACGGCCGGGTCCTTCAGGACTGCCAGGTAGGCAGGATCCGTGGCGGCGGACTTCATGCCGTCCGCAATCCGGCCGGCAGCGAGGCTGAAGAGCATGGAGATGAAGACGGCGGTGCCCACGGCGCCGCCCATGGAGCGGAAGAACGCTGCCGAGGAGGTTCCCACGCCCATGTCCCGCGGCGGTACCGAGGTCTGCATGGCCAGGGTGAGCGGCTGCATGCAGAAGCCCAGGCCGACGCCGAAGAACACCGCGATCAGGCCCGGCACCCACAGTTCGGTGTCCACTCCCAGCGAGAAGCCCATCACCAGGGCGGCCGCCGTCAGGATGCCGGTGCCCATGATGGGGAAGATGCGGAACGTGCCGGAGGCGGAAATGGTGCGGCCGGCCGTAATGGAACCGAACAGGATGCCCACGGTGAAGGTAATCATCATCAGGCCTGCCTCGGTGGGGGTGAGTCCCTTCACCAGCTGGAGGTACATCGGGAGCATGGCGATGGCGCCGAACATCCCGATGCCGATGATGAAGTTCAGCAGCGAGGACAGCCCGAACGTGACGTTGTGGAAGAGCCGCAGGGGGATCAGCGCGTAGTCGCCGGCACGCTTTTCCGCCAGCAGGAACCAGGCGATGCCCACCACGCCCAGGCCGTAGCAGAGGAAGGAGTTCAGGGACGTCCAGCCCCAGGTGCGGCCCTGTTCGGCCACCAGGAGGAGCGGAACGATGGCCACGGTAATGGCGGCGGCGCCCCAGTAGTCGATCTTTTGCTTCAGGTGCTTGGCGGGCAGGTGCAGGAACAGGAACACCACCGTAAGGGCGGCGAGGCCAATGGGGATGTTGATGAAGAAGACCCAGCGCCAGCCGTCAAAGCCCAGGATGTTCGCGGAACCGGCGAACGCACCGCCCACCACCGGGCCCAGGACCGAGGAGATGCCGAACACTGACATGAAGTAGCCCTGGAACTTGGCGCGGTCCTTGAGCGAGACGATGTCGCCGATGATGGTCAGCGCGAGGGCCAGCAGGCCGCCGGCGCCCAGGCCCTGGATGCCACGGGCAACAGCGAGTTCGGTCATCGAGTGGACCGAGCCGGCGTAGAGCGAGCCCACCAGGAAGACGATGATGGCCGTCAGGTACAGCGGGCGGCGGCCGAAGATGTCGCTCAGCTTGCCGTACAGCGGGGTGCTGACGGTGGACGTGATCAGGTATGCCGTGGTGGCCCACGCCTGCAGGGAGAGCCCGTCGAGGTCGTTGGCGATGGTGTAGATGGACGTGGAGACGATGGTCTGGTCAAGGGATGCCAGGAACATGCCCAGCATCAGGCCCACCATGACGGTGACGATCTGGCGTTGCGTCAGGGCTTCTCCGACGCCTGGCGCGGCAGTGGCTTTGGACATGGGTGCTCCAAGGGGAAGAAAAGGATATAAGCAGCGATAGTTGCTTTCAGTAACTATCTTACTGGTTCTTTCTATTCCCCGCCCCGCGTATTTTCCTGCTACGGCTCCACGAGGATGCCATCCGGGTCGCACCAGACGGTGGCTCCGGGGCGGAAGGTCACGCCGTCGATCACCACGTCCACGTCGACCTCGCCCGCCCCGGCCTTTTGGCTCTTCCTGGGGTTGCTGCCGAGGGCTTTGACGCCGAGGTCCAGTTCCTCGATTGCCAGCCGGTCGCGGATGGCGCCATTGATGACGACGCCGGCCCAGCCATTGGCCACGGCGCTTTCGGCGATCATGTCCCCCATCAGGGCAGTGCCCAGCGATCCGCCGCCGTCCACCACCAGGACCGCACCGTTCCCGGGCGAGCCGAGCGTGGACTTCACCAGGGCGTTGTCCTGGAAGCAGCGGATGGTCCGGACCGGGCCGCTGAAGTGGGAGCGTCCGCCCAGGGACTGGAACTGCAGGGACACCGATGCCAGTTCGTCACCGCGCTCGTCATAGAGATCGGCGGTGTTCACGGCCGGAGCGGATCCGTTTCCTGCTGTTGTGGTCACGTGGCTCTCCTCGCATTGTGGTGGATTGTGCACCTCCGGCGCCTGCCGCAGGGCGGCGCGTTACCGCCCACGATAGTCTGATCACACCGCCAACCGGCCGCACTAGGGGGAGCACGCCATGAGTCTGTCCAACACGCCCGCGCCGGACGGCACTTCCGCAGGCACAACCACGACGGCGGCGCTCGCCGAGCCGGTGGAAAAGGTCACCGCCCGCTGGGTGACCGGCCTGGTGCTGGTGAACGTGGGCATCAACGCAGCGTTTTTCGGCCCCATCAACGTCTTCATCGGCCAGCAGGCCATCAGCATCGACGCACCAGCCAAGGAAGCCATCCTTTCCCTGGTCACGGCCTGCGGGGCGGCCGTCTCCCTGGTGGCCAACCCTCTCTTTGGCGCCTTGTCCGACCGGACCACGTCACGCTTCGGGCGGCGGGCGCCGTGGGTTCTGGCCGGGGCTGTCCTGGCCACCGCGGGGCTGCTGGCCATGTCCTTCTCCGTTGCGGTGGCGCTGATGGTGCTTTTCTGGTGCCTGGTGCAGCTTGGCGCAAACGCCGCCTATGCTGCCATCACCGCCGCCGTCCCGGACCGGGTGCCCGTCATCCAACGCGGGGGAGTGGGCGGGCTGGCTGCGATGGGCCAGACCCTTGGCATCCTCACGGGGGCCGTTTTCGGGGCAGTGGTCTCCGGAAGCTTCATGGTGGGCTATTGGCTTTGTGCGGCCGCGCTGCTGCTGTCCGTGCTGCCGTACCTGTTCCATCCGAACGACCCCGCCCTGCCCCGGAAAGAACTTGTGGCGTTCCGGCCGCGCACTTTTGTCCGCGGCTTCTACATCAGCCCACGGCGCTACCCGGACTTCGCCTGGGCCTGGCTCACCCGATTCCTGGTCAACGTGGGCAACCAGCTGACCATCGTCTACCTGCTCTTCTTCCTGCGGGACATCATCCACCACGAGGATCCCGCTGCGGGCGTGCTGGTCCTGACCGGCATCTACGCGGTGATGGTGATGGTCACTGCGGTGCTTGCCGGCCCCTGGAGCGACCGGGTGGGCAGGCGGAAGCCGTTCGTCATCGGGTCCTCCGCCACCATCGCCATGGCCGGCGCCATCATGGCGTTCTTCCCCGTGTGGCCCGGCGCGCTCGCCGGTGCCGCTGTCCTGGGCGTCGGGTTCGGCGCCTACCTGGCCGTGGACTTTGCGCTCCTGACCCAGGTCCTGCCGTTCGCCGTCAGCCGGGGCAAGGACATGGGGGTCATCAACGTGGCCAACTCGCTGCCGCAGGTGGTTGCTCCGGCCCTGGCGCTGCTGGCCGTGAATTACTGGGGCGGCTACCGGACGCTGTTCCTGACTGCAGCCGGCATAGGACTGCTGGGTGCCGTCTTCGTGGTGAAAATCAAGGGCGTCGACTGAGCTCCGGGGCACCTGAAGATAAGGCCGCTGACTAATTAGGGCACGGACCTGTGCCGTATAGTTGAACCGGGCTGCAGGGCGGTACGGAAGTGGGGGCGCTCCTGGCCGCAGTCCCTTCGACACAACCCCGGAATGCTGATGCCCGAGACTTTTTCAGACCATCCGCCCATGGCCGCCAGGCCTTCCGCTCCACGCCAGCGCCTCCGCTACGCACGGATCCTGGACACCGCGGCAGGGTTTGCCCGAACGGGACTTGATGCAGTGGAACTCTCCCAGGTCGCAGAAAAAGCAGACGTGCCGCTGGGCACGCTCTACCGGTACTTTCCGTCCCCCACCCACCTGATGCTGGCGCTGTACCGGCAGCAGCTGGATGAGCTGCAGGCCGGCTCCCGCGGCTCCTCCCCGCGCTTCCGGGGCCGTGCGCTCTCCAGCCTGCTCATGGAGATCTTCCACATGCGCGTCATGCAGCCGGCCGTGGAGCAGTGCCTCAGCCGGGGCGTGTACCTCCCGGAAAAGGACACCACGGAGCTCCTGCGGGAGATTGACGCGCTCAGCGAGAAGCTCGTGGCCGACGCCTGCGGCGATGCCGTGGGAGCAAGGGTCCTCCTCCTGACGGTCACTGGTCTGGTCCAGTCCGTGCGGAACCGCCGGCTTTCCCTCTTCGAAGCCGAGGAAGACCTGAAAAAGGCGTGCGGACGGTTGTCCCCGGCAGCGGAATCCGGGTTAACAGTTGGGCGATCCGCGTAATTGGTCTAGACCAATGAAGGATTAAATCCGCCATAATCACGTGATGCGCACCACAAAAGTCTTTGCTTAAACGTTTTGGCAAGCGCTGAAGCTGTCAAGAGGCGTCAAAAGGCACACTTCAGGCTGCCTACCATGGAGACACCGGAGCGGCAGGGCGGAAACATCCCCGGCGTTCCCACGGACCCGCCACCCCTGGGTTTCCTGTCGCACTACTTTCCCTGCTTGGGCCCGGCCGGGCTCCAGCCCCATGTGCCGTGCGCCCACGGCAAGCACCAGGAGACAACGACGTGTCCATTGACGCATTCACCGCCACCGACAACTCAGCAGCCACGGCCCTGACCGAAGACGAAATCTTCGGCGCCCACCAGGGCGGCAAGCTGTCCGTCACCAGCACGGTTCCCCTGTCCAACAAGCGGGACCTGTCCATCGCCTACACCCCGGGTGTGGCCGAGGTCAGCCGCGCCATCCACGCCAGGCCCGAACTCGCCCGCACGCTGACCTGGGCCGAGCGCCTGGTGGTTGTTGTCAGCGATGGCACAGCCGTCCTGGGCCTGGGCAACATCGGTGCCAGCGCCTCGCTGCCCGTCATGGAAGGCAAGTCCGCCCTCTTCAAGACCTTCGGCGACCTTGACTCCATCCCGCTGGTCCTCAACACCACCGACGTGGACGAGATCGTGGAAACCCTGGTCCGCCTGCGCCCCAGCTTCGGCGCCGTGAACCTTGAGGACATCTCAGCCCCGCGCTGCTTCGAGCTTGAGGAAAAGCTGATCGAAGCACTGGACTGCCCCGTCATGCATGACGACCAGCACGGCACCGCCGTGGTTGCGCTTGCAGCCCTGACCAACGCCGCCAAGGTAACCGGGCGCGGCCTGGAAGAGCTGAAGGTAGTGGTGTCCGGCGCAGGCGCGGCAGGGATCGCCGTCGCCGAAATACTGCTCGCAGCCGGCATCACCGACGTCGTGCTGCTCGATTCCCGGGGCGTCATCAACAGCGACCGGCCCGACCTCGCCGCCAGCCCCGCGGGCAAGAAGGCAGACATTGCCGGCCGCAGCAACCCCCGCGGCGTCACCGGCGGTCCGGCTGAAGCCCTGGCCGGCGCGGACGTCTTCATCGGTGTGTCCTCTTCCAAGCTGGATGAGGCACACCTGGCGTCGATGAACAAGGACGCCATCGTGTTCGCACTGTCCAACCCGGACCCCGAAGTCCTGCCCGAGGTTGCCGTGAAGTACGCCGCCGTGGTGGCCACGGGCCGCAGCGACTTCCCCAACCAGATCAACAACGTCCTGGCGTTCCCGGGCATCTTCCGCGGTGCACTCGATGCCGGTGCCCGCCGCATCACCCCGGCCATGAAGCTTGCAGCGGCGCGCGCCATCGCCGAGCTTGCGGCGGAGGACCTTTCGGCCGACTACATCGTCCCCAGCCCGCTGGACCCGCGGGTGGCTCCCGCGGTCACCGCTGCCGTGGCCGCGGCGGTGGAGGCGGAGTAGCACTCCTTGCCGGGAAACCACGACGGCGGTGCCTCCTCCAGCTGAAGGAGGCACCGCCGTCGGGCGTTAAGGACCGGCCCCTAGACTGGGGACCATGAGCTCCGAGACCGTGGTGACCATCCTGTGCGGCCTGGCGATCCTGGTGGGGGTGGCCGGCACCATCATCCCCGTCCTGCCCGGCAGCGTCCTTATCGGCATCAGCCTGCTGGCATGGGCCATCTGGGGCGGCGCCGGGACGGCGGGATGGGTGGTCTTCGCGGTGGCCATGATCTTCGTCGCCGCGGGGATGACGGCAGGCGCCGTCCTCACGGGCAGGAAACTCAAGCAGCACGCCATCCCCAGCCGCAGCATTCTGGTTGCCCTGGTGGCGGGCGTGGTGGGCATGTTCATCATCCCGGTGGTGGGCCTCTTTGTTGGCTTCGCCGGTGGACTGCTGGCGAGTGAATTTTTCCGGACGCGGAACTTCCCGCTCGCCGCGAGGTCCAGCTGGGCGGCCCTGAAGGCCACGGGCTTGGGAATGCTTGCCGAATTCGGGCTCGCCTGCCTTGCCGCCAGCACCTGGGTGATCGGTGTGTGGATAGCCGCCGTCAACGGGTGAAGCCATTGCACCCGTGCCGGTCCGCGGGTAGAACCGCGCCTTAGAGCCCCAACCCGCCGAGCTTGTCGCCCAGGCCCCCGGGAAGTTTGTCGCCGAGTCCGCCGGGAAGCCTGGAGAGCAGTTCGGCAGGATCGATGCCGAGTCTGGAGAGCAGGCCCGCATGCTGTTCCGTGTCCACCTGGTCCGGCAGTTCCGATTCTGCCTGCGCGGCTTTTCCCTGGTCTCCCTGTGACCGCAGGAGCTCAAGGATCTGGTTCTTGTCGATTTGCACGGGTTTCTCCTTGCCGTAATTTGCGTACTAAGGATGCTTGCTACCCTTCCCGAAAATGAGGGCGGGGACAAGGCCCAGGCATGATTGCGGGTACGCATGCGCAGGGCCTGTGGCCACGGACTCACGGTTAGCATGTAAGGATGAGCGCCGGGGACACCGCACCGATTTACTGGGACAGCCGCGACCTCACCCCCTTCGGGCAGGCCCAGCTGCGCACCCCTGTCCACGATCTTGCGGGGGGAGTGGGCGGCCTGCTGACCGGCGTCCTGGGCGGCCGCAACCCCGCACTGCTGTCCATCGACGGCGAGGTGCCGCGGCTCAAGCGCCTGCTCCCCAAACCGGCCAGGGCGGTCCACGAAGCCGTCTTCACCAGCCGCGAACCGGAGCGCCTGATCACCCTGGCCCGCGCCTACCCCGGATGGGCCGGGCTCTGCTACCTGATTGCCGGGCTGCTGGTGTACAAGCACGGCGGCTACCTGCGCGCTTCCGAGCTCCTCCAGCGGGGCCTCACCACCCGCAACGACGAGGAAGCCAACAGGTACTCATCCACTTACCTCACCAGGATCGTCACCCGGATCGAGCTGGCCGAGCGGGTGGAAATCCCCGTGCTCTTCAGCGAGGAATCGGTGTTCCTTGCCCTTGCCCACTCGTTGCGCGAGACCGGCCGGACGGAGGCCGCGCTGGACGCACTGGCCGGGCTGCCGCCGTCGCTCCCCATGGCCTTGGCACGCTGCTCACTTGCGCTTACCTTGGGCCGAAGCCGCACCGTCATCGACTGGACGGAGGGACTGCTGAACGCGGACGATCTCTCCGCTGCCCTGCTGCTGGTCCGCGCCCGGGCCCTGCGGAGGGAAGGCCGGCTGGACGCGGCGCACCAGGCGATCGCCGAAGTCCTGCGCCGCCGCAAGACGCACCTCGCGCTCCGCAATGACGCCTTGACGGACCGGGCGCTGCTGGTGCTGGAATCGAGCCGCCGGTCCCTCAACCCGCGCGACTGGGGACGCCGGCGTGGCGACGCGGAACCGCAGCGGGAACTCGAGGCACCTGCGCCCATCCGCAAGGACGAGGAGATGCGGCGAATCTGGGAGCAGGACTGGAAACAACTCAACGGGGACTAGGAACCCCGCTGGGAACTAGGAGCGGCTGGCCAGGAACGGCACCAGTTGCTCGCCGAGCAGCACAGCTCCCAGCGCCACCATAATGATGCCGCTGGCCAGGGTCACTGCCCGCGCGGCACCGGGCCTGCTCTGCAGCAGCGTGCGCGAGAGTAAGGCCACCACCGTGTAGACCAGCCCCGCCAGCGCCACGAACGTCATCCCCAGGAGCCCCGACTGAACCGGCACCGGCAGCGAGGCGTCGGTGCTGACGAACTGTGGAATGAGGGCCACGTAGAAAAGCAGGCCCTTGGGGTTGATGCCGCTGGTGCCCATGCCCTGCAGGAAGGTGCGCAGTTGGGTGCCGGGGCCGACCGCGGCATCCGCGCTGAAGCTGGCGGCGCGCCAGGACCGGAGCGTTCCCACTCCGAGCCACAGCAGGTAGCCGGCACCGGCCAGGGTGATCCAGCCCAGGACGCCGGGCATTCCGGCCAGTACGGCGGCCAGGCCTGCCACCAGCAGGGCGGTGTGCAGGACATAGCCGCCGCAGAGCCCGGCGACCGCGGGGACAAAACTCCGCTGCCGGAGGCCGGCCGCGATGGTGTAGGCCCAGTCCACTCCCGGCGTGCAGGCCAGGGCCGCGGCCACCACTAAAAAGGCCAGGAACAGCTGCGGATTCATGGGGTTCTCCTGTCAAAAGGCTCTCAGGAGCAACCATAGGGAGAATCCTGCCAAAAGTGCTGTCCTGTTTTCGCCCGCCCCACGGCCGATCCAGTATGTTTATTGCGTGCTTGATCGAATCGACAGAAATATTTTGCGCCACCTCCAGGAGGACGGCCGGATGACTGCCACCGCCCTCGCCGCAAAGGTGGGCCTGACGGTGGCGCCGTGTCACCGCCGGCTGCGGGACCTGGAGCAGTCCGGGGTAATTCGCGGGTACAAGGCGGACATTGATCCGGCCGCCGTGGGCTTGGGGTTCGAGGCAATCGTGTTCGTCACGCTCCGCCAGGTGGACCGGCCCACCATGGAGATCTTCGAAAACCGGGTGGCGGACAACCCGAACATTGTCGAGGCGCAGCGGCTTTTTGGTTCGCCGGACTACCTGTTGAAGGTCATTGCCGAGGACCTGCCGGCCTACCAGCGCTTCTACGACACGGAGCTGACGTCCCTGCCCGGTGTGGAGCGGCTGACGTCAACGCTGGTCATGAAGAACCTGAAGTCGAACGCCGGCCCGCCCGTGTAGGAGCCGCCTTAGGGCTTTCCTGTGGAAGCGATGTTCGCCTTGGCCACAGGGGTGTAGTACTCCCCGGCGAGGTGGACTGAGTAGATGAACGTCATGCGGCCGGTGTCATGGTTTGCCAGGATCTCGGCGGAAAAGACCGTTCCCGTCTTGTTGCCCATCCCGGGATTCCACTGCTCCTTGCCCGAGCCGTCCTTGAAGTCGGCGCCGATGGGTTCGGCGTCCTGGAGAATGACGAATCCCAGTTCATCCGCAGCCCGCCTGATTTCCTGGTTGGCGTCCTGGGCGTCGGGGTAGTTGATGAAAATGTCTATGTGGTCGACCTTATTGTCGGCCCCGGGACGGATGCGGATGGTGTCCGTCCGCATTTCAACAACACCCTGGGGTGTGGTCATGCTGACGTCAATCAGTTTGTTGGACTCAGCAGCCACCAGGGCCCCGTCGGATCCGGCCTCAAATCCGAGGGCGGACATGTTCATCGGCAGGTTGGTGAAATCGAAGAAGGCCTTCCCGCTGGTTTTGACGGCCTCAATGCCGTCCGCGGTGAACTGCGAGTTTCCGTCGGCCACCACCGGCATCTTTCCCTGGGACGGTATGACTCCACAGCCAGCCAAGAGGAGTGCGCTGCCCAGGAGGGCGGCAATCCGCCGGTGCCCCACAAAGTACCCACCGCGGCGACGTTCGCGCCGCAAAAATTCCCCCGCCACAATTCCCCCTGGTTGAAGTCACCAGCCAGCCTAACCGCTCCAACGCATTGCCGTGATGGGCAGAACTCCCCCGCCAGGCCCCTTCAGCCGTCCAACAACCCGGTGGTGCGGTACGGGATGACCTCGCGCAGGAACATGCTGGTGGACGTGCGGACGATGCCGGGGCAGAGGCGTATTTCTTCGGAGACGCGGTAGAGGTCGTCAGGGCTTTTGGCCACCACGCGGATGAGGAGGTCGGTGTCCCCCGCCGGTGCGTGGCACTCCAGGACTTCGGGGATTTTGCGCAGTGCGGCGATGGCCTCGTTCAGGTGGCTCTGATCGAGCTCCGCGCTCACGGCTGCGGCCACCCCGCGGCCCAGGGCCGAAGGCAGTACCCGGCTGCTGTTGGGCCGGAGGGCGCCCGACGCCGCCATCCGCTCCAGGCGCGACTGTACAGTTCCGCGCGCCAGGCCCAGCTTCTGCGCCAGCACCATGATGGGGACGCGGGGATCGGCGTCCAGTGCGGCGAGGATCCGCCGGTCCGTTGAATCGAGTTCCTGCAATTTGACCACTTCCTGCGAGCCTTTGATTCCTCAGTTGATCAGTCTGACCAGTTGAGTGCACGCTCGTTGCACCTAATGTAGGTCTTCTGCTGAAATGATGGCAACACGGGAAGCAGGCCACCGCCTCGTCCCGCAGGCTACAGGAGCCCCGGCACACCACCCGGTCCCTGGACCAGGCTTCCCGCAAGGACGCTGCCGCTGATGACGCTTGTTCACACCATTGTCATTCGCATACACACGGCAAGAGCCCCTGAGCTACCGACGTCGGATCTGACGCAGTCTTCGGTAGCTGAGGGGCTCTTGTGTTGTTCCGCCTAAGGTGGATCCATGACCTCCGCCGGCCGCTTCGCCCCCAGTCCTTCCGGCGAGCTGCATGTGGGGAACCTGCGCACTGCCATCCTCGCCTGGCTCTTCGCCCGCTCCACGGGCCGGAAGTTCCTGCTGCGGGTGGAGGACCTTGACCGGGCCCGCGCCGGGGCTGAGGCGGAGCAGCTGCGGGACCTGGCCGCCATCGGGGTCACCTGGGACGGCGGCGTGGTGCGGCAAACGGACCGCGGGGCCCTCTACGCCGGGGCGATCAGCCGGCTCGAACAGGCCGGCCTGACCTATGAATGCTTCTGTACGCGCCGGGAAATCCAGGAGGCGGCGTCGGCTCCTCATGCCCCGCAGGGCGCCTATCCCGGAACGTGCCGCAACCTGGGCCGCGCCGAGCTGGAGTTCAAGCGCTCCATCCGGCCGTCGGCTCTCCGGCTGCGCGCCGGTGTTGCGGAATTCACCGTGCAGGACGTCCTCCACGGTGGATTCACTGGCGTGGTGGACGACTTTGTGCTGCGGCGGAACGACGGCGTCACCGCCTACAACCTCGCGGTGGTGGTTGACGATGCCGACCAAGGCATAGACCAGGTGGTCCGGGGTGACGACTTGCTCCCCTCCACTCCCCGGCAGGCCTACCTGGCATCCCTCTTGAATATTCCTGTTCCGGAATATGCGCATGTCCCCCTGGTGGTAAACCGCGACGGCGCGCGGCTGGCCAAGCGCGATGGTGCCGTCACGCTTGCGGACCTCGCCGGGGCCGGAATGCCGCTGGAGGAGGTTCGGGGCCGGCTGCTTGCGTCCGTTGGGCTGCCTGGCGGGACGCTGGAGCAGGCCTTGGCTGCTTTTGATCCCACCCGCCTCCCCAGGGATCCCTGGGTGTGGACGTTCAAGGCTGCGTCCACGCCCTAGGCTTAGTGCATGTCAGACGAGCACATTCCGGATCAGAGCCCCGCACCCAGGTTTTCGGTGGAGACAGCCAAGGTCCTGGCCGAAGTGGCCCACAACCGGCAAAAGGACAAGCTGAAGCGCCCGTACCGGGAGCACGTCCTTGCCGTGGGTGATGCCCTGGCGGACTTCGACGATGAGATCCGGATCGCCGGATACCTCCACGACGTCGCGGAGGACACCCCCATGACCCGGCAGGCTTTACTGGACATGGGGGTCCCGGAGCGCTCGGTGGACATCATCGAGCGCGTTACCAACCGCCTGCACAGCAACCCGGACGACTACCAGGCCGGCATCCTCGAGATCGCCCAGGACCATGACGCCGCGCTGGTCAAGATCGCTGACAATGCGCACAACTCGCTGCCGGAGCGGGTCCAGGCTCTCGCGGCAAAGTGGCCGGACAAGCCTCCCGTCACCAAGTACCGTGATGCCAGGCCGGTGCTGTACGCCGCCGTGGAAGTGGAAGAAGTCCGGAAGATCCTGGCCCGGGCCAACCCCTGGCTGCTGGAGGAATTCGACGCCCAGCTGGACGAGGCCGACGACACCGACTACGAGAACCTCCGCTACGACGCGGGCCCGGGATTCCGCTCCGTATAGACCAGGAACTCCTCCGCGAACCGGCGCACCCCGTCCCATTCCGTGTAGATGTAGTCGCGGCCGGTATCGGTGTCCTGGCTGCCTTGGCCGCCGACGATTTTCTTCATCATCATGCGCTTCAGGAATCCGTACTGGGTGTAGAGGAGGGCGCCGCCGAACATGGCCACCTTGTCAGGCTGCCAGCCGGTGCTGTCCTCGAACTCTGCAACGTACTTTTCCGCCTCTTCCGGCTCCCCGTGCGCTGAGAGGCTGACGGAGAACAGGGCGGCCGGCATGTTCTCCAGGCTGGACCGGTTCCTGCGGACAAAGTCAGCCACGTAGCCTTCGTGCTTCCCGGCATGGATGGAAGCGCCCACAATGACGGCGTCATAGCCGTCCGGCAGGTCGTGGTCTGCGTGTTTGAGGTCCAACGTGTCGGCCTGGTGCCCGTGGGCCTGCAGCACATCAGAGATGTAGTCGGCGATACGGGCCGTTTGGCCCTCCGAGGTTCCGTACGGGATCAGGATCTTTGCCATGGAAACTACTCTGGCGTCCCGCAGGAGCCGCGCAAAGGGGCAAAAGTCCCCCGCATACGTCCCGTCGAAGGGCTGCCGGCTAAACCCGTCCGAGCGCCTCGATGTCCTCGAGGAAGTCCGCCTGCACCTCGGCGCTCACGGTAGTCCGGGTATCGCCGATGGCGTCCAGGTAGTCCTGTGTGGAGGGCCCCTTGCGGACCGCCTCGCGGACGGAAACGTCGCCTCCTGAGGCCAGCCCGCCGTCGTCGTACACTGCCTTTTCCAGCGCACGCTGGGAGGCGCTGCGGGCGGCGTACTCGATGTCCGCCGGGGAGAAGCCCTCGGTACGTTCGACCAGGAGCTCCACGTCCACGGCGTCCACCACCGCGGCGGGGATGAAGCGCTGCCACATTGCCACCCGCGCCTGCCGGTCCGGCAGTCCGATGGGAATCACGTAATCGAACCTGCCGTGGCGCAGGAAGGCGGAGTCCAGGGCGCGGATGAAGTTGGTGGCACAGACCAAAAGGCGGCCGGGCTGTTCGCGGAACGCCGGGATGATCTTCAACAGCTCGTTGGTTACGCCCTGCAGCGGCGACGGCGGGTCCCCGGCACGCTGCGACGCGATCTCCTCCACCTCGTCGATGAACACCACGGCGTGCTCCAGCTCCGCGATCTCCAGGAAGGTCTCCCGCAGGGCGCCCGCCAGGCCCTGCGGATCACCCGCCAGGCGGGACGGGAACACTTCCACGAAGGGCCACTCCAAACGGGAGGCGATGGCCTTGGCAAAGGTGGTCTTGCCGGTGCCGGGCGGGCCGAAAAGGACGACGGCGCGCGGCGGCACCACGCCGAATTCGTCGGCGAGGTCCGCCTCGGCGAGCGGCAGCACCAGGCGGCGTTCGAGCAGTTCCTTTTCCTTGCGCATGCCGGCCACGTTTTCCCACAGGTCACGCGCCAGGACGCGGCCGCCCAGCTGGCCCAGGGCGCCGAGCTCCTGGCGCTGCACCGGGATGGTCCGCTCGAAGTAGCGCAGGTTCTTCTTGAGCGCGAAGCCGCGGCCCAGGAACGCCTCCACCCGGGTTTCAGATTCCGGCATCAGCGCCGAAAGCTTGTTCAGCCCGTGCGGGGCCATGCGGTTTTCGACGGCGGCGAGCAGTGACGTGCCGATGCCCCTGCCGCGGTACTCGGGAAGGGTGGCAAGGAAGACGATCCAGCCTTGGTCGTGCGCGGCACGTCCGACGGCGGCGCCCACCACCTGCTCGCCCAGTACTGCCACCACGGCGTGGTCCTTTTCGCAGGAGGCGAGGACCTCGGACAGGGCATAGACGGGTTCCACGTTGTGTGCCTTGAGCGTCTCCCAAAGGTGCAGGATGCCGTCCAGGTCGGCCGAGTGGAAATCCCTGATCCGCCAGTTGGTCATGGGTTACTCCTGTTGGTTCGTCGTTGAGCCTGCACAGCGTGCACTTCTGTTGGTGAGCTTATTCGAACCCGTCACCGGCCGGGTTGCGGCGGCGTTGCATGACGCCCTCTCAGAGCCCCAGCGCGTCCATGGTCCGGCGCAGGGTGTCAGCAGAATGATGCAGGGCCGCCAGCTCGGCGTCGTCCATGGGCGTTTCCAGGACGCGGTGCACGCCGCCGCGCCCCACCACGCTGGGGAGGGAGAGCGCCACCCCGGAGATCCCGTGAAGTCCGGACAGCACAGTGGAGACCGGAAGGACTGCGTTGTCGTCGCGGAGCAGCGCCTCCACAATGCGGGCGCCGGACAGACCGATGGCATAGTTCGTGGCCCCCTTGCCCGCGATGACCTTATAGGCGGCCTGCACCACTTCCCTGGCAGTGGTAGCGAGGTATTCGGGCGTGAAGATCCGTTCGCCGTCGACTGTCCAGTCCCGGATCGGCACCGGGCCAATGGTTGCTCCGGACCACAACGGGAACTCCGTGTCACCGTGCTCACCCACCATGCTGGCGTGGACGCTGGTGACGGAAACACCCGCCCGGCGTCCCAGCAGCCAGCGCAGCCGCGACGTGTCCAGGACCGTGCCGGAGGAGAAGATCCGCTCCGGGGGCAGGCCCGAAATGCGCTGTGCGGCCACTGTGAGGACGTCGCAGGGGTTGGTGACCAGGACGTAGACGGCGTCCGGTGCCCGCTCAAGCAGCGGCGGCATCAGCTGTTCCAGGATCCGCACATTGGTACCGGCCAGGTCCAGCCGGCTCTGGCCGGGGTTCTGCTTGGCACCTGCCGTGACGACTACGACGTCTGCGCCTTCCGTCACGGCGATATCCCCGCCGCCGGACACGGTTGCCGACGCCGCGGCGAACTGGCTGCCGTGGGCAAGGTCCAGGGCTTCCGCCTCCGCCTTGGGCGCGTTGACGTCAAACAATGCGATGTTGCTGGCGGAGCCGCGGATCAATGCAGCGTACGCCAGCGAGGTGCCGACGCTCCCGGCGCCTACCACCGCGAGTTTGGAGCCTGCCATGGGGCCCTGCCTTCCTGGATTCGTTGAGTGTGTCGTACCCGAAGAGTAGCGTGGCCCACATCACTCGACATCCCTTAGGAGCCACCATGCCACATCTCGGACGCCGGCTCGCAGCTGTTACTGCGGCGCTGGCGATGAGCGTCACCACCGGGGCCATCAGTCCCGCTTCGGCCGATCCCCGGCAGACCGACAAGGACCCCACGGCCACCGGCTACGGCGGCGCGGTCAGTACGGTGGACCCGGAAGCATCAGCAGCAGCCATCGAAGTCCTCCGCAAGGGCGGGAACGCGGTGGACGCCGCCGTTGCCGCGGCAGCCACCCTTGGAGTAACCGAGCCGTACAGCGCCGGAATCGGCGGTGGCGGCTATTTTGTCTATTACGATGCCAAGTCCGGAAAGGTCAGCACCATTGACGGGCGCGAAACGGCGCCGGCAGGGATCAAGCAGGATGCCTTCATCGATCCCGCCACCGGCAAGCCATACCGGTTTACCCCGGAACTCGTCACCAGCGGAGTCTCGGTAGGTGTCCCGGGTACACCCGCCACGTGGGAGCGGGCACTGGAACGCTGGGGCAGCATCAGCCTGGGGGACGCGCTGAAACCCGCCATCAAGGTGGCGGACCGCGGCTTCGTGGTGGATGAGACGTTCCGCAGCCAAACCGCGGACAACCAGGCGCGCTTCGATGCCTTCACCTCCACCAAGGACTTGTACCTTCAAGGCGGCAAGCTGCCGGAGGTGGGCTCAGTCTTCCAGAACCACGACCTCGCTGACACCTACCGCCTGCTGGCACGCAAGGGCATGAGCGCGTTCTACACCGGGCCGCTGGCTGAGGAGATCGCCAAGACAGTCCAGAACCCGCCCAAGTCCCCGGACACCAAGCTCCCCGTTCCCGTGGGTTCCATGACCACGGAGGACCTGGCCAACTATGAAGCCCTGGACCAGGACCCCACGCACGTGAACTACCGCGGCTATGACGTCTACGGTATGGCTCCCTCCAGCAGCGGCGGCACCACGGTGGGGGAGTCGCTGAACATCCTGGACGTGTTCGACCTGCCGGGCCTGAAGGCCGACCAGCCGGCCGTGCTGCACCACTACCTCGAGGCCAGCGCCCTGGCCTTCGCGGACCGGGGGAAGTACGTGGGTGATCCTGCCTTCGTGGACGTGCCCACCCAAGCGCTGACCGATCCCATCTTCGGCAAGGAACGCGCCTGCGAACTGGACCCCAACCACGCAGCCGCCAAGCCGGTAAAGGCCGGTGACGTCACCTCCTACGACGGAACCTGCCCGGCGGAACCGGCGGCGCTCGCCGATGAAAAGGACACGGAGAACATCTCCACCACCAACATGACGGTCTCGGACAAGTGGGGCAACGTGGTGGAGTACACGCTGACCATTGAACAGACCGGCGGCTCCGGCATGGTTGTCCCCGGCCGCGGGTTCCTGCTCAACAACGAGCTCACCGATTTCTCCACGGTCTACAGCGCCACGGACCCCAACCGGATCGAGCCAGGCAAGCGGCCGCGTTCGTCCATGTCGCCCACCATCCTGCTGGAGGACGGCAAGCCGTTCCTGGCGCTGGGCTCCCCGGGCGGTTCCACCATCATTACCACCGTCCTGCAGACCATCGTCAACCGCATCGACCTGGGCATGAGCACCCCCGATGCCATTGCGGCGCCCCGCGCTTCCCAGCGGAACACGGAGAAGGTGACCGCAGAGCCGGCGTTCATCGACAAGTACGGCCAGGCCCTGACGTCCCGCTTCGGCCACATCCTGGCCCCATCGGGTGACTCGTTCACGTCGGCCTCGGAGATCGGGGCCGCCACCGCCATCGAGTTCCTCGAGGACGGGCGGACGTTGGCGGCAGCCGAGCCTGTGAGGCGCGGCGGCGGATCGGCCATGGTGGTTAAGCCCTCAAAGTAGAAAAACCAGTGCGTTAAACGCCCGACGGCGGCACCTGGGTTCCGGAATTCCAGAACGCAGGTGCCGCCGTCGGACGTTAAGGCAGTTACTTCTTGAAGGTGTCAGCCGGTGCGTTGGCCACTACCGGGGACAACCCGGTGTAGCCGTCGCGGGTTTCGGCGATTTCGCGGATGCGTTGGCGGCAGGCGTACCAGCCGATGACCATGAGGATGGAGGCGATGGCGGTGACGAGCATGGTCAGGGGTGAGTCGATGAAGACCATGATGAGGACGCCGATGAGGAAGAGGAGGGAGAGGTAGCCGGTGTAGGGGGCGCCGAACATACGGAAGGAGGGGCGTTCGACCCAGCCTTTGTCGGCCCAGCGTTTGAGTTGGATTTGGCACAGGACGATGGTGGCCCAGGTCATGATGATGCCGACGGAGGCGATGTTGAGGACGATTTCGAAGGCTTCGGCGGGGACGAGGTAGTTCAGGGGGACGCCGAGGAGGGAGACGGTGGCGGTGATGGCGATGCCGCCGTAGGGGACGCCTGCTTTGTTCATCCGGGAAGCGAACTTCGGTGCGGAGCCGTTGACGGACATGGAGCGCAGGATCCGGCCGGTGGAGTAGAGCCCGGCGTTCAGGGAGGACAGGGCGGCGGTGAGGACCACGAGGTTCATGATGACGTCCACGCCCTGGACGCCGATGGAGCCGAAGAAGGTTACGAAGGGGCTGACGCCTTTTTGGTAGGAGGTGAAGGGCAGCAGCAGGGCCAGGAGGATGACGGAGCCGACGTAGAACACGGCGATGCGGAAGACCACGGAGTTGATGGCCTTGGGCATGATTTTTTCGGGGTTTTCGGTTTCGCCGGCGGCGGTGCCGACGAGTTCGATGGAGGCGTAGGCGAACAGGACGCCCTGCATGAGGATGATCATGGGCAGCAGGCCGTTGGGGAAGATCCCGCCGTTATCGGACAGGAGGTTGAGGCCGACTTGTTGGCCGTCGACGGGGGTGCCGAAGATGACGAAGTAGGTGCCGATGATGAGGAACGCGACGAGGGCTGCGACCTTGATCAGGGCGAACCAGAATTCCATTTCGCCGAAGACTTTCACGGAGACCAGGTTCAGGGCCAGGACGACGATGAGGGCGGTCAGTGCCCAGGCCCACTGCGGGACGTCGGCCATCCAGGGGATGTAGTTGCCGAAGAAGTGCATGTAGAGGGCGGCGGCGGTGATGTCCACGATGGTGGTGGTGGCCCAGTTGATCCAGTAGAACCAGCCGGAGACGAACGCGGCTTTTTCGCCGAAGAATTCGCGGGCGTAGGAGACGAAGGAGCCTGAGGAGGGCCGGTGCAGGACCAGTTCGCCCAGGGCGCGGAGGATCAGGAACGCGAAGAACCCGCACACGGCGTAGGCGATGACCAGGGACGGGCCCGCGGCGTTGAGCCGGCCGCCGGCGCCGAGGAACAGGCCGGTGCCGATCGCGCCGCCGATCGCGATCATCTGGATCTGCCGGGGCTTGAGGTTCTTGTGGTAGCCCTTGTCCTCCGCGTGCAGGGAGGTCTCGGACGCATGCGCGTGACCACCATCAATCAGGTGGTCGGGAAGGGGGGTATTTGTCATGGGAGTGTCCTTTGGGGATGTGGGGACTACTTGGGACTACTTGCTGAGGTTGGCCAGGCGTTCGGGGCTCAGGAGTTCCTGGAGCTGGGCATCGGTGAGGAGCCCGTGTTCCAGGACGAGCTCGGCCACGCCCTTGCCGGTGGCAAGTGCTTCCTGCGCGATGGCAGTGGCGGTGGCGTAGCCGAGGTGGGGGTTCAATGCGGTGACCAGCCCGATGGATTGCTCCACGGTGCGGCGCAGGTGGTCGGTGTTGGCGGTGATTCCACGGATGCAGCGGGCCGTAAGGGTGCGGCAGGCTGCCTCGAGGTGGGAGATGCTCTTGTGGAGGCTGTGGACAATGATCGGTTCGAAGGCGTTGAGCTGCAGCTGCCCGGCTTCGGCGGCCATGGTGATGGTGACGTCGTTGCCGATCACCTCGTAGGCCACCTGGGAGACCACTTCCGGGATGACCGGGTTGATCTTGCCGGGCATGATGGAGGACCCGGACTGGACGGCCGGCAGGTTGATTTCGCCGAAGCCCGCGCGCGGTCCGGAGGAGAGCAGGCGGAGGTCGTTGCAGATCTTGGACAGTTTGACCGCCACGCGCTTGAGTACGCCGGACAGGTGCACGAAGGCGCCGACGTCCTGGGTGGCTTCGATGAGGTCGACGGCGGTCACCAGCGGCAGCCCGGTGATCTCCGCCAGGTGCCGGCAGGCTGTGTCGGCGTAGCCGGCCGGGGCGTTCAGGCCGGTGCCGATGGCGGTGGCGCCGAGGTTGATCTCGTGGATCAGCAGCTCGGCCTCCGCCAGGCGCAGCCGGTCCTCGCCGATGGTGACGGCGTAGCTGCCGAACTCCTGGCCCAGGGTCATGGGCACGGCGTCCTGGAGCTGGGTGCGGCCCATCTTCACCACGGTGCGGAATTCCACGGCCTTGGCAGCGCAGGCGTCCTCGAGTTCTTCGAGTGCGGCCAGCAGTTCCCGGGCGGCGAAGATGGTGCCCAGCTTCACGGCCGTGGGGTACACGTCGTTGGTGGACTGGCTGAGGTTGACGTGGTCGTTCGGGTGCAGCCGTGCATAGTCGCCCTTGGGGTGTCCCAGGATTTCCAGCGCCCGGTTGGCGATGACCTCGTTGGCGTTCATGTTCGATGACGTCCCGGCACCGCCCTGGACGACGTCCACCACGAACTGGTCGGCGAGCATGCCCGCCATGACGTCCAGGCACGCCTGCTCGATTGCCCCGGCGCGCTCGGCGTCCAGCAGTCCGAGCTCGCGGTTGGTGCGCGCGGCAGCAAGTTTCACGGCGGCCAGTCCACGGACCAGGTGCATGTTGGAGGACAGCTTCTGGCCGGTGATGGGGAAGTTCTCCACGGCCCGGAGCGTGTGCACGCCCCAGTACGCGTGCGCCGGGACGTCCCGGTCACCCAGCAGGTCGTGCTCTGACCGGACCTGTGCGGGCACGGCGGTTTCGATGGTAGTCAAGGGGGTCCTCACAGGGCTTCGTTGTCGGGCGTGGACAGGTTATTCAGAAAGTCGGTAGCCAGCAGCCGGCCCACCTCGTGGCCGCCACCCAGCACCGGGGCGGTGGCGATGCCGGCAAGCGGCCCGGTGTCCACGCCCAGCGCATCCAGGAGGCGGACGGTGGCGGGCATCCGGGCGCGGTCGCCGCCGTCGGAAATCTTGACGGCCACGGCACTTCCGTCACCCAGGCCCACCAGCTGGACGCCCTCAAAGCCGTCCTTGGCTACGGCGCCGGGCAGCAGGCGCATCAGGTCGGTGACGTCACGGCCCTCGCCGGCCACCATCTGCGGGTGCTGCTGCATGGCCTGCCCGACGGCGGCTTCCGGGCTGCCGTCGTCGTCCGCGGCAGCCCGGGCGATCCGGCCGAAGGCGCGGGCCATGCCGCGCAGCGTGAGGGCGAAAAGTGGGGTGCCGCAGCCGTCCGTGCTCACGGCGGCCGGTTCCTCGCCGGTCAGGTCGTTGACGGTCCGGGCCACCAGCTGCTGCAGCGGGTGGGAGGGGTCCAGGTAGCCCTGTACCGGCCAGCCGTTGATCACGCACGTGGCTGCCATGGCGGCGTGTTTCCCGGAGCAGTTCTGGGTGATTTGGGTGGTGCTGCCGCCGTTGCGCAGCCAGTCCTCGCGCTCGGCGGTGCCGTAGGGGAGGTCTGTGCTGTTGTCCAGGTCGGTGGGGGCGAGGCCATGCAGTTCGAGGATGCGCAGTGCGCCGTCGCGGTGCGCTGCCGCCCCGGAATGGCTTGCGGCGGCCAGTGCCAGGAGATCTGCTGGAAGTTCAAGGCCGGCACGGACCATGGCCACGGCCTGGAAGGGCTTGAGCGCGGACCGCGGGTAGAACGCTGCCAGCGGATCGCCTGCGGATGCCGCCACTGACCCGTCGGCCGCAAGGGCAACCGCGGAGCCGTAGTGGACACTCTCCACCAGGCCGTCACGGATGGCGGCGACCAGCGGAGTGTGCTGCGGCAGGGCGAGCTCTTCCGGGGCAGCGGTGTGGGCAGCAGAAAACACGGGGGATGGCATGGAGTCCTTGGAAGGGTTGGTTGGATCTGGCTAGCTGTTGAGGATGGAGTCCAGGGCTGCGCCCACGGCCTCCAGATGTTGGGCCATGGCGGCGCGGGCGTTGTCCGCGGAGCCGGCCTCGATGGCCGCAAGGATGTGCTGGTGCTCGATGTCGGAGGCGTGCTGGCGGTCTGCCACCATGTTTAGGGTCTCGGACTGGTGCGCCAGTGCGTCCCGGATGTCAGCCACCACGCTCGCGAAGACTTTGTTGCCGCTGGCGCGTGCAATCGTGGCATGGAAGCTGGAATCCAGGGCAACCCAGGATTCCGGATCGGTTTCGGAGGCCATGGCGGCAACGATCCCACGGAGAATATCGAGTTCTTCGGGGGTGCGCCGTTCTGCCGCCAGGCCGGCGGCGGGGACTTCGATGTGCGGGCGGGCTTCCGTGAGGTCCCGTGCCGAATACTGCCCCAGGGTGAGGTCATTGGCCACCTTGCTGGCAACGACGAATGTGCCCTTGCCGGTCCTGGTGACCGTCAGCCCCAGCGCTGTGCAGGAGCGGAGGGCTTCCCGGATCACCGAGCGGCTGACTCCGTACTGCTGCGAGAGCGTGGCCTCCGAGCTGAGCTTGCTGCCCACCGGGATTGCACCGGACTCGATGTCCTCGCGGATAGCGTTGAACACCGCCTCGGCAGCGCTCAGCCGGGCAAGGGGACGGACTACAGGCTGTCCTGCTGTCCGGCTGTCTGACAGGTTCACGCCTTAAATATGGCACGGGTCACAGTAGCTGTCAAACTCTCCCTAGGGTCCGGGGGCACTGTCCTGCCGCCGGCTTGCCGCGCGCCGGTGCTGCCGCCGTCGCCGTGTGCGGAAGTGCCAGGCGATGAGCGCGGCCACCGCCAGTGCGGCGATGACGACGGCGAGGTCCCGGCCCACTGCCTGGGCAACGGCCTCGTAGGAGTTTCCAGCGAGGAAGCCCAGGAGGACGAACCCGATGCCCCAGACCACGCCGCCCATCGCGTTCCAGGCTAAGAACCGGCCATAGGGCATCCGGGACGTGCCGGCGAGTGCGGGCATAACGGCCCGCAAAAAGGCAGTGAAGCGGCCCAGGAACACAGCAGAGCCCCCCTTGCGCCGAAGGAAGTCCTGTGCGCTTTCGAGTTTGCCGGAGTGGCGGGCCAAGGCTTTCGACTTCATGATGCGGGTGCCCAGGTGTTTGCCCACTTCGTAGCCCACACTGTCGCCAATAATGGCGGCACCCACCACCAGGGCCATCATGGTGCCCACTTGCACTTCGCCCCGGCTGGCAACCACGCCGCCGAGGACGGCAGCTGTTTCGCCTGGAATGACGAAACCGATGAACAGGGCGTCCTCGGCGAACACCAGGCAGAAGACGGCGATGTATGCCACGAGTGGGCTGACGTTCAGGAGGCCGTCGATGAAGCCCGTCATGGCAGGATTTTATGCCTGCTGGGCCGGGATGGGTCCGAGTTTTGCCAGGAACGGCACCCGGGCGAGCAGTGACAAGCCGAAACGGTTCCACAGCCCGGTCAGGAATGCTGCCCCGGTGGCTGCGGTGAGGAAGGACGCCGTGACGTCGGTGGGGTAGTGCACGCCAAGGTAGACGCGTGAAAATGCGACGACGACCGCCACGACGATTCCGACGATGGCTGCGGGCCGCTGCCACCTTGTACCGCGGGCCAGCAGGAAGACGGCGATGGCCAGTGCCGAGGCAAGTGCCACATGCCCGCTCGGGAAGCTGTCCGTTCCCGGTTCGGGGATCAGCGGGTTGAAAAGGGCGGTCGAGTCCGGCCGGTGCCTGGCCACCAGGACCTTGAACAGTTCGCTGCTCACCCAGCCGCCGGCAGCCACCAGCCCCGTGGCCACAGCATTCATAGGGCTGCGGCGCACCAGCAGCAGGTAGAGGCACAGGGCGGCGATCATCAGCACGCCGCCGGCGGGGCTGAACACGACGTTGATGAACATGGCCACGCCCGTCAGGGGCGCAGTGTGGTCATGGCTCAGCTCAGCGTCCACGGACATGTCCGCCGAGGTCAGTGCGGGGACAAACCGCAGCGCCAGGCCGGCCGCCACAATCAGGACAGCCGCCATGAGCGGCACCGCAACCCAGTGGCGAAGCTGGGGCAGCGTCGCCATGCGCACGGCTGCAGCCTCCGTTGGGGATGCCGCCTTAGGGGAACGGTTGGTGTGGGACGTCAAGGGTCAGCCTGGTTCTGTCGCCGGTCAGGATACCTACGAGTATGCCCACGTGCCCCTGAAAAATCCCTGATAGTCCGGCTGCCCCGTTATCCCCGAAGGGGCGTCGTGAGTGTCAACATGGACGCCAGGTTTTGCCGCCGGGTGCGTAGCAACGTGGCCCGGTGTACTTAGTTGAAGGGGCAGGTGGAACGTACGGTTGCGGGGCTGGGGCAACATAGGGTGCTGGGTTGGGGGCCGGCGCGGGGAGATTGCGTAGGCGTTCTGCTTCGGCAGCGGCTTGCCGCGCTGCTTCATCGGCTGCAGCTTTTGCTGCAGCAGCAGCCTCTTCTGCTGCCTTCTTTTCTGCCGCAGCCCGATCCGCTGCTGCTTTGCGTTCGGCCGCCGCCCTGGCTTGCGCCGCCACCCTTTCTTCCTCGACCTTTTTCTCGGCAGCTTCCAAGGTAACTTTTAGGGCTTTTGTATCTGACGCTTTTTTCTCGGCCGATGTGATCTTCGCATCCAGGCTCGACACGTGCTTGGCGAGCACGGCAGTTGAAATGCCGGCCCAAAAAAGCGCTCGCTCTGTTGCTTTGTCTCCGTTCAGGACCTTGCGGAGTGCCTTTGCAGCAGCCACCTTGGTGGCTAGTACGCCTGCAGCCGTACCTGCCGCAGCAGAGGTAGTCGCCGGCGCAGCCGCCGTGGCAGTCTCGAGCCCCTTGGTTGCTTCAGCCAACTGGGCAGGAAGTGTGCAGCCGATACTTTCGGAGAAGAGCCCGGCCTTTGCCGCCCTGGCCTCTTCGTATGCTGCCTCTACAGGCGGAAGGAATTTCCTGTTGCCGCCGTACTCCACTGGAATTCCCAGTCCCTGCTGGGCAATTCTGGCGTTGACCAGGGATCCATCGGCAGTGAAGACTCCAGCGAGGGTCCTGCCGTATTTGTCGTGACGTTCCGCGTCGAACTCAAGCCGGACCTGGGTCCCTTTAGGAAGCAAGCCCTCAAGGAAGCTGGTGGCCTCTGGGCCGAGACACTCGACGGGTTGATGTGGATCCTTGGTTTCAGGAGTGTCGATGTTCAGCAGCCGGATGGTGTGGTCGCCATTGTTGATGGACACCACCAGTGTGTCTCCATCGACGACCCGGACCACCCTGCCGGTACCTGCATTGGCTGCCGCGCCTACAGCCAGCGAACCTGCGACCAGGCCAGTGGCCGCCAGTGAAGCAATTATTAGTCTTTTCATGCCCTGTTCCCCCAAATGCAGCAGGAAACGAGGCCGTTCTAATGCGCCGCCTCGGAGAATCCTGAGTGTTTACTCCACTAATGCTGAAGAAGCAGGAGCAAGAATTCATCAAGGGTGGATCAACGTGCGCGCAGTTTTGGGCCCTTACCGCAGGACTGGGCCTAGAGGTGCTGGATGCCTGCCCGCTGCATCGCGTCACGGTAGGTTTCGACGCTCTTGGTGAGGAGCTCTTCCTGCTTGGCCTCCGAAACAGCGAAGGCCCTGCCGCCAAGGGCGGAGGCCTTATAGATTTTGATGCCGCTGTTCTTCAGCGATGAGTGGTAGGTCTTCTCAAACAGGGTCAGGAACGTGGAGGCGTCCGTGCCGTGCGCAATGATGGCCGAAACGCGGGAATTGATTTTGAGGAACTGGCGGAACGGGCGGAGCCCGTCGGTCTTTTCCTGGACGCTCAGGGCCGAGGGGCTGCCGCTCTCGCGGACCCAGGGGTAGGCATTCCACGGCATGACATAGCGGGGGTCCAGCTCAGCGAGCTCGTAGATCTGGGTGGCCCGGCGGGCAGCTTCGTCATCGTTGTTGTGGGAGACGAATCCGGACTCGGTCCCCTTGCCGGGACTGGCCTGGAGGCTGATGATTCTGCACTCGTCTTCGTCATGGACGGGGTCGATGTAGGGGACCGTGGAACCGGGCTTCTTTTCCATCAGTTCATCGCAAAGCTGGGTTACCTTCGCGATATTCGGTTCCTGTAGCAGGGCCTTTTTTTCGTCCCAATCAATCGTCACGATTTCTCCCTTGGCAGCGAGGCGTCCAGAATCAGGCGTCCTATGTCACTCTACGCTTCCCCGCGGAGGGGTGGGCACACTGAATTTCGCAGTACCCTTCCTGACGCCCCGCGAAGGCCGCCCGCGTCTACCTCCGCCCGCGCAGGTGCTGGTCTTGAAGTTCGTCGAGTTGTTCGTCGGTCAGTTCATCGAAGGTGCGCGCTTCCCTCTTGTCGCTGCGAGAGAAGCGGATGAACATGAGGATGATCAAGGGCAGGTCCAACACCTCGCAGATGAACCACAGCAGATTGCCCGCGAACTGCTGGTCCTGGAGAGCGTCCCGGAACCACCATTGGGGGTTGGGAACGGACATCACGTGATCGAGGACCTGACCGTTGAGGCTCAGCAGGATGCCGGGAACCGCGTCGATCAACAACTCGATGAATACGAACATGAATTCAAGGGTCAGGTACGCGCTGGACCGCTGGAAGTCGGACTCTTCGATGATGGGCAGCGCCATCAACATGCCCAACAGTGGGACGCCGATGGTCAGGAGAGCGCCGGCAAGGGGGTCGGTCCGCAACGTGAAGAAGACCGGCGTGAGAAAGGTGGAGAAGAGCGCCAAGCCCAGCAATGGTGCGCCGAATGAATTGCTGACGAAGCGTACTGGCCGGCTGGACAGGACGGCGTCCAAGGCTGCTGTGCCCTTGGCCGGCAATGCGGCGCGGGCAAGGGTGAGGGGCTTGCCCAGCCCGATGAGCAGCGGGACGACAAAGAGCAGCAGGGATATCTTGATGGTGAACGCCCACCGTTGCTGGGAACCGTAAACCCCAGTGAATCCGCAGGTCAGGACAATATAGGAGCCCAGGCCGAGGACGTAGAATGCCACCGCGCGCCAGACTGGCCAGCGGTGGCCCCGGCGGGCAGCTGACCGGATTCCCCACCCGTACAGGACGCCTGCCGCAGCAACGAAAGCAGCGGCGGCCCAGTCCAGTTGCCAGGAGGAAATGAGGATCTCAAGGGGTGGCACGCGCCAAGGTTAGCCGCCGTTCCTGAGAGTTGCATGACCGGGTTCCCGCTAACCGTGAACCCGGAAGTGGTGGTGCGGTGGAGTGGTAGGTGTGGCCGGTTGGGGTGGTGGTTGCCACGGTCTGGCGCGGGCCACACACTCGTGTGGCTGTCCAGCCGGGGTTTTCTTTGGTGTGGTTGCAGGCTTCGCAGAGCCCCTGGCCGTTATCGGCGCTGGTGGGTCCGCGATCGTGCCAGGCGGTGATGTGGTCGTGGTGCCGGATGGGTGCGTCGCAGTAGGGGGTGCGGCAGGTATCGTCCCGGACCTGCAGGAAGCGTTTGAGCCCCGGCGGAAAGAATCGGGCTTTGGACTCCATCGCCACCAGCTCCCCACTGCCCGGCGCGGTGTACAGCCGCCGGATCCAGAGGTTGAGTTTGAGAGCGACTGCGTGGCCTGGCACTGGGTGTTCGGTATTGGATGATCCGCCGGTGAGTGCGATGTGACGTGCGGTTGCGGCGGGGATGGTGCCGTAGCCGGGGAGCCGGGCGGGTTCGGCATCGGCCTGCAGGAGGGTGCGGTCGGTCATGACGAGCTGGATCTCCACCCCGTTGATCCCGCCGGGCGTGCCGGTGACCCGTTCGACCAACGCATCGGCCATGACCTGCCCCCGCGACCGCTCATCCCCGGATGCACGGGCGGTGTCGGCATCGCGTGACAAGGCGGCGTAGGCGGCCACACCCTGGGCGACGGGGAGCAGTGCTGTCAGGTAGGTCATGGTGTCCGGTGCCGGGCGCAGGCTCACGGTCCGTTCCGCCACGGCCCGGGCGGCCCGCTTCGCGGCCGACGCAGGGTCCCGCCGGTACGCGGCAGCCCGGACCGCAGACACGATCGCGCGGTCTCCTGCGCCGTCGAGGGCGCCGGTGTCGGCGGCGAGTTCCTCATCCACCCCGGCCCGGTCCTCGGGGGTGAGGCAGATGGTTTCCTTCACGATCAGCGTGGCCCGCCACTCATTCAACAACCCGGACCGGAACGCCGCGAACGTATGCGGCATGCCGGTCAGGGTCTTGGCCAGACCCAACAACCTTGCGCCCCTGGCCGGGGACTCCCTGCGGGCCAACGCGATCTGCGCCGCGACCCCGGCACCCTGCTCACCGGCCGGGACCCCGGCCGCGGCCTGCTCACGCCGCTGGGACAGATCAAACGCCACTGCAGTACCGGCCTGGCGGGCACCCGCCAGGCACTTCAGGTCTTCCAGCCCGCGTATCTGGTCGATCATCCCGGCACCATCGTCAGCCAGCGGAACTGAAGCGAGCAGCGCCAGGACATCATCAATCGAAGGCACTGCAGGGGATGCAGGCCGGAACAGAAGCCCATCCCTGGGCGCCGGAACAGCATACGAAGATCGCGGCGGATCAGCAGCCAACAGCCCCCGAGGCTCCGCCTCCAGCACCGCCGCCGACCCCACAACCGCTTCCATAACCAAAGTCTTCCACCAGGGTGTGACAACGACAGCCACCCAAAAGCCCTATGTGGAAAACGGAAGGCAGCAACGGTCCCAGGGCATGCTGTTCAATGGATTATGCAGTTCACCAGGAAGGGCCTGAAGGCCGAGGGTTTTGCCGGCTTCCGGCCGATCCAGGACCTTGAGACCATGAGGATCCCGCAAGGAACCGGCCTCTTCACCGTCGTGGCTCCGGAAAGTTTCCAGCCGCGCTTCCTGACGAAAAGCACCGCGGGCGTCTTCAAGAAGAAGGAACCGTCCCTCTCCGCAGCCGCTCTGGCCGCCGAATGGGTGGACGGCGCCGTGGTTCTCTACGTCGGAAAGGCCGGGCCCGGAAGCAAAGGTAACCGGGGGCTCCGGCGTCAGATCCAGGAGTTTGTGGACTTCGGCAAAGGAAAGCCGCCCGGGCATTGGGACGGGCGGCCAATCTGGCAGCTGGCGGACGCCGGCTCACTGGCCATTGCGTGGAAAGAACTCCCGGCGGAACAACTGAACGACGCCGAAGCGGCTTGCCATTCAGCCTTCGTAGCGGAATTCGGTAGGTTGCCGTTCGCCAACCTGGTGCAGGCGCGCACCAGGGCCGGCGGTTGACGTCGCGGGTACGCCTTTCACGCAGGTCCCCGTAAGCGCTCCATCTCGCGGCGGTCTTTCTTGGTGGGCCGTCCGGCGCCCCGGTCACGCTGCGGCAGGCCAAGCGCCGGCAGGACGGGCCGCGGGGGAGTGTGGTCGGTAAAGCAGTGTGACGCCGCTTCGGCTCCCACTCGCTTCGCGATCAGCCGCCGGACCTCCAGGATGCGCTCGTACCCGGACATGCGGACGGTCACGGTGTCGCCTGTAACCAGGGTCGCCGACGCCTTCGACGGACTGCCGTTCAGGCGGACATGCCCTGCCCGGCAGGCTGCGGTGGCAGCGGAGCGCGTCTTATAGGCGCGGATGGCCCACAGCCAGGCATCGATCCGGACACTGGCGGGGGAGGCAGGGAGGCTGGTCATGATTGGCACCGAGTATAGCCCCGGGCCGTCAACTTCACTCCACCATCACGCTGACCCGCTGCACCATGTTGTTGCCCATTCCCTGGTAGTTCCAGTTCTGCCCCAAGGGTTGGGTGGCCCCGGTGATGTCCGTGGCTCGGCAGGCCAGGACATGCTCGCCGGGGTCGGCCACCCAGGGCAGGCTCCACCTCCGCCACGCAAAGCCGCCTGCCGGCTTGTCGAGGTGGGCGGGCAGCCAGGTGCCGTCAATGCCCACCTCGACGGCGGTTACGGCCCCTTCCCCTGACCATGCCCTGCCTTCCAGCATCACCGGGCCCGGGCGGAGGAAACGCCGCCGGGTGAAGAAGTCCGGGACGCCCGGCGGGACCATCAGCGAACGCACCCTGATCCGCGACACCGGACTGCCGGCGTCGTCCTCGGAGCTCTGGTAGCGGTAGGCGACCTGTTGCTGGAAACCGGTGAACGGTGCCCTGACCACGTCGATGGACTGCAGCCACTTCACGCTGGCCATGCCGTACCAGCCCGGCACCACCAGCCGCAGCGGGTAGCCATGTTGCGGCGGCAGGTCGGCGTCGTTCATTTTGTAGGCGAGAACGACGTCGGGACGCAGCGCTTCGCGGATCGGCAGGCTTCGCGCATATTGCTGGGGGACGCCGCCCTGCACCCCCGCATCGGCCCCGGTGAAGACCACCTCCGCCGCATCCGGCAGTACGCCCGCCTTGCCAAGGAGATAGGCCAGCGGCACGCCGGTCCAGTACGCCGTACCCACAGCCTCCAGCACCCAGGGCTGGCTGAGGGGCCGCGGCTCCAGCAGCGACCTGCCGTTGCCCGCGCACTCGAGGGTAACGGGCACAGTGATGGCCGGGTCCCTGCGAAGCGCAGCCATCCCCAGCTCCAGGGCGCGTTCCACCGCACCGCCGATCCTCAGGTGCCAGGTGGAAGCGTCCAGGTCAGGGATGTCGAAGTGCGTGAGGACGTAGTGGAGTCCGGGCGGCGTGACCTCGCGGCGGAGCGCCTCCAGCGGCATGGAATGGTTGCGGGCGGCGAGCTGCAGTTCCTCGCGGGTGAGCGGGCCGGACGTAGGCTGGGCGGCGTGGGGCAGGGCCGGCGCGGGCTCCTGCCGGGTGGACTGCCGGTTGCTGTAGTTCATGGCGGTGCGATTCTGCTCGGCGGACCAAAGAGCCCCCCGCCACAGGTCTACGCCGGGCCCACGCGCCCGTCAACGAAATTAAGCCAGCTACAGCACCGGACGGGTCAGGAACTCGGCAAGGCTGATGGGGTCCTGGCCGGTCAACCCGTGCACGTCCGGTGAGAGCCCTGCCATTTCACCTGCGGCCATCGCCGTATACGTGCTGACCCACGCGTCCAGCTGCCACTGCGGAGCGTTGTAGGAGGCCCGCGATGCGTAGGCTTCCTCCACCGTCTCCGGGTGGTAGCTTACGGCCCGCCCGGTCCCGGCGCTCAGCACCTCTGCGGCCTGCGACATGGTCAGTTCCTCCGGGCCGGTCAGGTCATAGGTCATGCCCTTGTGGATGGCAGGGTCACGCAGCACGGCGTGGGCGCAGCGGGCAATATCCTCCCTGGCCACCCCGGAGAACACGCCGTCCCCCGCCGGCCCGCGGATTACGCCGTCATCCCCGGTCATGAGGGGCAGGAAGTCCAGGTAGAAGTTGTCCCGCAGGAAGGTGTACTCCATCCCGGACGCCTTAATCCGCTCCTCGGTGGCGTAGTGGTCCCTGGCCAGGGTGAAGGTGGCATCCGGCGCCGCCCCGTAAAAGGACGTGTACACGACGTGCTCCACCCCGGACTCGGCAGCGGCGTCCACAAACGCATAATGCTGCTGCAGCCTGTCTTCGGCCTCCGCGGCGGACACCATGAACAGGACTTTCGCCCCGTCCAGTGCCTGCCGTGACGCCGCAGCATCCCCGTATGAACACACCACCGGGTGCGCGCCATCCAGTTGCGGGGCCCGCGCGGCATCACGCACCAGCAGGCGCTGGGCGAAACCGGACGCGGCAAGCTGCCGCGCCACCATTCCGCCCAGGCCTCCGGTGGAACCGGTGACCGCAAGATCCGGCAGTTCCGACGGGGACGCCACTTACGCTTCCCGGGTGGCCGGCGACTTGGTCTGCGCGGGATCGCGTTCGGCGAGGCCGCCCACGGCGTCGTCGATCCGCTTGAGGACCTCCGCCTCCAGCTTCACACCGGCGGCGCCCACGCTGTCAGCAATCTGCTCCGGCCGGGAGGCGCCCACGATGGCTGAGGCAACGTTCGGGTTCTGCAGCACCCACGCAACCGCAAGCTGCGGCATGGACAGCCCCGCCTCCTGGGCAATCGGCTTCAGTTCCTGCACGGCTGCCAGGACGTCATCGCGCATCCACCGCTGGATCATCTTGGCGCCGCCCTTTTCATCGGTGGCCCGGCTGCCTTCCGGGGCGGGCTGGCCCGGGAGGTACTTGCCGCTGAGGACGCCCTGCGCCATGGGCGACCAGACAATTTGGGATACGCCCAGCTCTTCCGACGCCGGGACCACCTCAGCTTCGATCACGCGCCACAGCATGGAGTACTGCGGCTGGTTGGAGATGAGCTGGAAACCCAGTTCCTTGGACAGCTTGTGTCCTTCACGGAGCTGGTCCGCGGTCCACTCGCTCACACCGATGTAGAGCGCCTTGCCCTGCCGCACGATGTCCGCGAACGCCTGCATGGTTTCTTCCAGCGGCGTTTCGAAGTCGTAGCGGTGGGCCTGGTACAGGTCCACGTAGTCCGTCTGAAGCCTGCGCAGCGAACCGTTGATGGATTCCATGATGTGCTTGCGGGACAGGCCAAGATCATTCTTGCCCTTGGGTCCGGTGGGGCCGAAGACCTTGGTGAAGATTTCCAGCGACTCGCGGCGCTCATCCTTCAGGGCCTGGCCCAGGACGGTTTCCGCTGCTGTGTTGGCGTAGACGTCCGCAGTGTCGAAGGTGCTGATGCCGGCGTCGAGGGCCGCGCGCACGCACTGGGTTGCGACGTCGTTTTCCACCTGCGAGCCGTGCGTCAGCCAGTTGCCGAACGTGATTTCCGAGACTTTGAAGCCACTGTTTCCGAGGTATCTGAATTCCATGTGTTCACGCTAACGCAGATGGTTGCTCAGGGTAAGGGCTTAGCCGTTCTCCTTGGACTGCTCCTTGAGTACCTGCTGCGGGCCCGCCAGGGAAACGAGGGACCCGGTATCCAGCGGCGGCAGCGGGTGCAGCGGCTGGGGTTTCTTGAAGGACCTCGGCAATTCATGCGGCGGCCGATGGTTGTGCAGTGCGGACTCCACCAGCGGTGCTACCTCGGAGACCTTGTCCGCAGGTACGGCCGGGTCCGGAAGATCCCGCACCGACAGTTTGATTTCCGGTGCGGCTGCCCGCGCCCTGGCCTCCGCACGCTTGTCGGCTTCGGCAACGGCAGAGGCCCAGTCTTCGGCGAGGACCGGCGGTTCAGGACGGGCGGCAGCCAGCTTCGGGTGGCGTACGACGGCGGTGCGAAGCGACTCCTTCAGCCGGTCCGGCTTGAGCGCGGCAGCCCGTTCCCGGAGCGGCCTGCGGGGTTGGGCCTGCTGGGCGGGTACGCCGGCAAAACGGGCGGAATCCCGCTTGCCGGGAGCCCGTCCGAACAGGGTCATCAGCACCACGGCCGTGAGGCGTCCCAGGCCCGCAAGGACCAGGGTGATGACTCCGAGCAGGAAAAGGACCAGGAACATCAGGGCGGCCACCCCCATGGTGCCCAGGAAGGTCAGGTTGAGGACGAGAGTGTCCGGGTTCTCCACGTCTTCTCCTCTCTAGCCACCATCCTGGGCCATGTCCGGCGCACAGTGCCGGGGCAAGTTCCTTCTCCACCATACGGATTTTTGTCCGGCCGTGCCGGGACAGGCAGGGCACGGCCCCAGGTTGTAGCGAAGCTGTTACCGGATATGACAGCATCACCGGGTGACCGCATCAATAGATTCCGCAAACTGCATATGTCTCTCCGGTGAGCCGTACGCGGCATGCTGTGGCCGGTTCCATTCCGGCCGGTTACAGGCATCCACGGCAGAACAGCTGATGCGGTCCCGCTACAGCGCATTTGTCCGGCTGGATGAGGACTATTTGCTTCGCACCCACCACCCATCCACCGCTCCGGCGGCCCTGGACCTGGACCCGGCCATGGAATGGCGCCGCCTGGACATCGTGGCCACCAGCGGCGGTGGCCCCTTCGATACCGCAGGGACGGTGGAGTTCAAGGCGCACTACCGGCACGGCAGCGAACGGGGAGTCCTGCATGAGAACAGCAGGTTCGTCCGGGAGGCAAGCCGGTGGCTTTATGTGGACGGCGACATTCTCGCCTGACTACTCCTCGTCGTCGTAATATTCGCTGTCCGGCGTGAAGCCGGCGCGGTCAACCTTCCGGTGGAACCGCATGCCCGCCAGGCCGCCGAGCACCGCGCCCACGAGGGCCACGACTGCCACCACGACGGCGGCGATGATGCTGGTGGTGGTCAACTGTCCTTCATTGATGGGGATGCGGGGGAAGCTGTTCAGGTTGGCCAGGACATTGAACTGTTGCCCGGCCACGAGTCCCAGGATGGCCACCACGACGGCCGCGATCAGGGCCCAGATCCAGACCATGAGCCCCTGCTTGGCACCATTGAAGCGGGCCATCCGGCCGGCCACGTACCCGCCGCAGTAGTAGGACAGGAACAGGATCACCAGCAGCACGATGATGCCCACCAGTCCCACCGTGCCGCTGTTCTGCGCAGCCTGGTTCACGGCCTGGTTGACGTCGGTGTTGTTGGCGAGCCCCACGGCGGTCCCGGCTGCTGCCACCAGCGCGGTGAGCAGCACGGCCATCCCGGTGGCGGTCAGCCAGCCAAAGAACGCCGAGCCCACCTTGATGCCGCCAAACCGCTCTTTTTGGCGCGCCACGGCGGTTTCACGGTTCGCCAGCGTGGGGTCTGTCACCGGCCCCACCACGGGCGTAGCCCTGGTGGGGGCAGGCCGGTACTCCCGCTCGGCGGAGGGGGCGGGGGAATAGTCCCTTTCCCTTGGGCGTGTGGGCGCCTGGTCCATCGAGCGCGTGGCGGCATCGTCCGCGGCTGCGTCCCGGTAGCTTCCGTTGCGGGTGGTTTCGTCCTCCCGGGCGCGGCGGGGAGGCAGGTTCTCTGGGTTCGTTGAGCTGCTCATGGCTCAACTCAACCACCGGCGCAGGGTGATAGCAAGCGTGCTTACTAATTTGTGACCTGCGGTTTTATCGGTATTTCCGGTGCAGGTCCTTCTTGGTTGACGGCCCGGGGGTGGCGTCGGCGATCCACGGGCCGGTGCCTTCGGACTGGTCCAGCACGCCCGCCTCCAGCCAGGTGTAATCACCGGCGAGGACTTTGCGCGTCAATGCCTGGTCGGCGTCGTCCGTGTTTCGCCACAGCTGGTCAAAGTATTCGTCCACCCGCACCCTGGCCTGCTCGCAGTAGGCGTCGGCGAGCTCGTAAGCACCGGCACCCTTTTCGGGGGCGGTTTTCAGGAGCATTTCCGCGCGGGAGCAGCACGCGGTCATGGCGAAGAGTTCGGCGCCGATGTCCACCACGCGGCCCAGGAACGCCTGTTTCCGCTCCAGTTTGGCCTGCCACCTTCCCATGCCGTAGAACGTTTGCCGCGCCAGCCGCCGCGACGAGCGTTCAACGAACCGGAGGTGTTTGGCCAGCCTGCCGAACCCGCCGTAAGAGCGGGGATCCATGCCGGCCCCGGCCACCAGCTTGGGCAGCCATTTGGCATAGAAGCCGGAGGCGCCGACGGCGGCCTTCGCTTTGTCGGCCAGGCTCGCGTCGAGGGATGCAAGGTCGCCCGCGGCGGCCAGGTGCGCATCCACCGCTTCCCGGGCGATCAGCAGCCGCATGATTTCGGAGGACCCCTCGAAGATCCTGTTGATGCGCAGGTCCCGCAACTGCTGCTCGGCCGGCACCGCACGTTCACCGCGCGCAGCCAGCGACTCTGCGGTCTCAAAGCCCCGCCCGCCCCTGATCTGGACCAACTCATCGGCTATCCGGCAGCTGATCTCCGTGGCCCAGAGCTTGGCGAGCGCCGCCTCGATCCGGACGTCCTTCTGCCCGGCATCGGCAAGTTCGGCGGAGAGTTCAAAGACTGCGTCCAGGGCAAAGGCCGACGCTGCGATGAACGCGATCTTTTTGCCCACCGCTTCGTGTTCGCCCACGGGCCTGCCCCATTGGGTGCGGGCGTTGGACCACTCGCGGGCAATCTTCAGGCTCCAGCGTCCGGAGGCCACGCACAGCGCCGGCAGCGCGAGCCGGCCGGTGTTCAGGGTGGTCAGTGCGATCTTCAGGCCCTGGCCCTCCCGGCCCAGCCGGTTGGCAGCCGGCACCCGCACCTGGTGGAAGCGGGTGACCCCGTTCTCGATGCCGCGCAGGCCCATGAAGGCGTTGCGGTTTTCCACGGTGATGCCCGGCGAGTCCATCTCCACCACGAATGCGCTGATGCCGCCCTTGTGCCGGGTGCCGTCGGGATCGGTGTGTGCCGGAACCACCGCCATGACCACCACAAGTTCGGCGATCACCCCGTTGGTGGTCCAAAGTTTCACGCCGTCCAGAAGGTACGCGTCGCCGTCGTCCGTGGGCGTTGCTGTGCTGCCCAGCCGGGCGGGATCGCTGCCCACGTCCGGTTCGGTGAGGAGAAAGGCCGTGACGGCGCCGGCGGCACACCGCGGCAGGTACTCGCGCTTTTGTTCGGGCGTCCCGAAGACCTTGACGGGCTCCGGCACGCCGATGGACTGGTGGGCGGAGATCAGGGCGCCCAGGCTGGGGTGCACGCTGCCCAGCAGGGCAAGCGCCCGGCCGTAATACACCAGCGAGAGGCCAAGCCCGCCGTACTCCTCCGGGATCTTCATGCCGAAGACGCCAAGGTCCGCCAGGCCCTTGATGTAGTCGTCGGGAATCTTCGCTTCCCGCTCGATGACCCGCCCGGACATGGTTTTTGCGTACTCCGTGAGGCGGGACATGAACTCCTCGCCCCGCTCCACGGAGGCGGGGTCCGCGGCAGGCCACGGGTGGACCAGGTCCAGATCGAAACTGCCGAGGTAAAGGCCCTTGGCGAAGCTGGGGCGTTCCCAGCCGGATTCCCTGGCGGCCTCAGCGACGGCCCGGGCATCTTCAGCGGTGGCTCCGGCGCCGATGTTGCCGGCGGGGACGGGGGTTTCTTCAGCCGGGGCGTCTTTGGCCTGGCTGTCAGTTGCGGAGGTCATGGGTTATCTCCTTGGCCGGATTGGCCGGTGTAGCCATGGATCCGCCGGGTTGGAGAACCCTTCAGCTGTCCCTCAAGATTACCCGCGGGTAGGTTCCGGTACTAGGGGACGTTTGCCCCTGGAAATCGCCCGGCAGCTCCACGGTGGAGGCGCGGTGGACCAGCCTGTCCCAGCCTGAGTTGATGCCGTGCACCACCGCAAGGAGCGTATTGGCCACCACCACCCAGGTGAGCTTGCCCGCGCCCAGTACTACCAGGGCAATCAGTCCCGCCGTGAGGACGAATGCGGCCAGAATTGCGCCAAATACCAGGGTCCCGATGAAGACCAAGGTGGCTGTTTCCACTGAGCTTAGATCGAACTGCATGAATCCCCCTGCTGCGACATTGCTTTGCGAAAGACTGCTGTGGTGAAGACCAGTAGCAGAAGCGTAGGGGGACAGCCGCGCAGCCAGCCAGAGCAGGATGGGGCAGGAGTGACTGTTGATACGGGATCGAAACACTACCGGCAGGTAGGTCACGGAGCGGTCGCGGCGGCCTGCGTTAACCTTGTAGTTGGCAGTTTTCCGGTCCGGCCACGTCGGACCTCTCCTGCCCAGCCCCCGCCCAACAGCCCAAGGAGAGTGCGTGCCCCGCTCCGCCAGGTCATCCGCTGACGCCATCAGCGCCCGGCTACGGGACCTCGAACTCCTCACCAAGGGACCCGCCTGGGCCCTGACGCGATCGGCGCCCTGGGTGATTGCGGTGCTCCAGGCTTCCTTTACCCGCACCCGGCCGCAGGTTCCGCTTGAGGAATTCCACGCCGACGTCGATTCCTTCCTTGAGGAACTCCGGCGCCAGGATCCCGGGCTGGGAGGAGGGGCCAACGGAAAGGCTTTTGGTGACGAGTGGACCCGGCGGCAGTTCCTGACCCGCCGGAACCAGTCGGGCCGGATCGTTTACGAGGCAACCGAGCCGGCAGCGCGTGTGCTCGCCTTCCTGGACAGCCTTTCCAGTGAGCGGTCCACCCTGAACGGCTCCCGGCTGGGCACCCTGCTGGGGGACGTGGAAAAGCTCGCGAACGAGACCAACCCGGACCAGAGCGCCCGCCTCGAAGCCCTTGAAGAGGAAATCGAAGAGCGGCAGCAGCTCATCGAGGACATCAGCACCGGCGAGTTCGACGGCCTGCTTGACGACGACGAGGCCGTGGAGGCTGCAGGAAACATCCTGGACCTGGCCGCCAGCCTGCCCGCGGACTACAAGAAGATGCGTGACCGGATCGAGGAACTGGTGGGCGGGCTCCGCAACCAGATCATCGAGGAGTCGCTGACCAAGGGTGCCACCATGGCGCAGGTCCTGGAGGCGGACAAGCGGCTCCGCCAAAGTCCCGAGGGCAGGACGTTCCGTTCCTTCACCGCATTCCTGGAAGATCCGCAGCAGCAGCTGAGATTCCGGTCCGCCATCGGGGAGGTGCTGAGCCGGCAGTTCGCCGACGACCTCTCACCTGACGACCGGGAGACGCTGAAGAACCTGGTGGCCGAGCTCCGCCAGCAGCACAGCCAGATCCAGCGCATCTACGGCAAGCTCAGTGAGAGCCTCAATACCTACGTCCAAAGCGACGACTTCCGCCAGTCCGTCCGGCTCCGGCAGGTCCTGCGTGAAGCCGAGCAGGCCATCCGCTCCCTCCCGTACGAGCGTGAACGCCCAGGCCTGCTTCCCGGGCCCGTCCTTTACAACGCCGGCTTCGAGTCACTGTCCATGGTGAAGCTCTTCGATCCGGACGAGTTCGCCGCGCCGCCCCGCTTGGCGGACCCCATCGCCTTCACCGACTCGGACCGGGTGCGCTCGCCGAGGACGGGCAAAGCCAAGCCTTCCGTGGTCCGGGCGGCCATGGCAGGGGCTACCACGCTCGCCGACGCCTGGCAGCAGCTGCCGCCCGAAGAGCAGCACATCAACACCATCCGCGCCCTCCTCTCGGAAGCCCTGCACGCCGGGGCGGAGTTCCACCGCGGCGCCTGGGATGGCCTGGACTTCGAACAGATAGACGGCTCCGCCCGCAGGGCCTACCTGCCGGTGGTCACGCTCGCAAAGGATTCAAATGACTGAGGTAACGCACGCACAGGACTCAGCGCCCGATGCCGCCCCGGGAGTGGCATCGGGCCTGTCGGAGCCGGGCGCATCGTCCGCAGGACGAATGCTGCCCGGCGAAGGGGCGGGGGCGGCATCGGGCGCTGCGTACCCCGGGCCAGTCTCACCCCGCGACACCTTCGTCGACGGTGCTGCCTTGTTTCCCGGCGACACCGGCGTCCTGTCCATGAAGGTGCGGCAGGCCCTGGTAAAGCTCCTCAAGGGCCCGTACATCGACGGCGGCCGGGACGAAAAGCTCTGGACGGTGCTGCTGGACAACCAGGTGATCCTGCGCAGCCGCCTCTCCGAGCTGTTCCTGACCCTGCAGCTGGACCACGAGCGGAAGATCGCCGTCCTGCGCCCGGTGGACCCGGATGCCATCGGCGGCAGCACGCGGTCCAGCATCCTCCGCCAGCAGAGGGCGCTCAGCCGAGTGGAAACCATCGTGCTGCTCCGCCTGCGCCTGCTGCTGGACCGGCACGTCACCGCCCAGACTGACCCCACCATTACCCGCGAGGAAATCAGTGACCTGGTGGCGCACTACCAGCCCGCCGGCCAGCAGGACGCCCTGCGCGACTCGGACGTCGTGACCCGGGCCATCACCAAGCTCCTGGCCCGCCAGCTCCTGCTCCCCACCGGCCTGGACGACGTCTACACCATTTCCAACGCCCTGCCCCTGGCCCTGCCATTCGAAAACATCGGCGACATCCCGGCCCACATCGAAGCCCTGGTCGCCGCCTCGGCGGACCCCACGGGAACCGAGGCCATGCTGGACCTGGAGGACACCGCCACCGCGGAGGCGAACGAAACCACGTCCGAGGAGGATGACCAGTGACCATTGCAAGCATGCTCCCGTTGGGGGATGTGACGAACCCGGGACAGATGCGGCTTGCGTTGGTGCAGGTGGTCAACTGGGGCACGTTCCACGGCGCGCACACGATGCATGTGGACCGGAACGGGACGCTGCTGACCGGTAACTCGGGCGTGGGCAAGTCCACGCTGTTTGATGCGATGCTGCGGGTGTTCGATGCGCGGCCGCGGTCCAATGAGGCGGCCGCGCAGCGGTCCGGCGGTGCCGTGGAGGACAAGCGGACCACGTTCACGTACATGCGCGGCAAGGTGGGGGACAAGGCCGTGGGGGAGGGCTCGGCGAGCGCGTTCCAGCGCCCGGGTGCCACGTGGTCCGCCGTCGCCCTCACGTTCGATAACGCCGCCGGCACGCGGGTGACGGTGTCGGCGCTGTTCGACCTGCCCAAGAACGGCACGGAGTCGAGCGTGGGCCGGTTCTACCTGATCGATAATGTGCCCCTGGACCTGGAGGCGGTCGAGGGCATCGCGGACAAGCGGTTCACCAAGGGCGCGCTGGAGACGATCTTCCCGCGCGCCCAGGTGTTCGATGTCCACAAGGCGTTCGCGGAGCGGTTCCGGCGCCTGCTGGGCATCAGCTCGGACCAGGCCCTGCCCCTGCTGCGTGTGATCCAGGCGGGCAAGGGGCTGGGCGGAAGCGTCAACACTTTCTTCCGGGACCAGGTGCTGGATGCGCCGGCAACCCTGGCCGCTGCGGATGACGTGGTGGAAGAGTTCAGCAACCTGATGTCCATCCGCCAACGGCTGGAGGACGTCCGGCAGCAGCGCGACCAGTTGGCGCCTGTTCCGGGCCTCAACAGGGAGTATGCGCAGTCGCTGCTGGACGCGAACCGGCTCCGGGAGCTGGTAAGTGGGGAATTCGAGGCGTACCGGCAGCAGCTGGCCGTCACGGTCCACCAGAAGACGCTGGTCCGTTTCCGCGAGCTGGCGCAGGCGAAAGCCAAGGAACTTGGCGCGGAGCGTGCGGTCCGCGACAGCCTGGCCAATGAACTGCGGCAGCTGGAAACCGACTACAACAACCAGGGCGGCAACGCGATCTCGGCCATCGAGCAGTCGCTGGAGAACGCCCGGGTTGGCCTGACGCTCCGCCAACAGGTGGAGGAGGCGGCGCAGCAGGCACTGGCCGACGCCGGGTTGCAGCTTGAGTGGAGCGCCGCGGGCTGGGAGCAGGCCCACGAGCAGGCGGCGGCACGGTCCGCCGAGTTGAAGGATGATTCGCAGGCCCTGCAGGAGCTGCGGTTCGAGGCCTTCGACGCCCACGCCACCCGCAAACGCGAGCTGGCCGCGGCTGAGCAGGAACTCGTCTCGCTGAAGACGCGCAAGTCCCTGCTGCCGCCGTCGAGCATTGAGAACCGCGCGGCCATCGCCGCCGCGACGGGCATCCCCGAGGACCGGATGCCGTTCGCCGGCGAGCTCATGGACCTCGCCGAAGGGGAGGAACGGTGGCGCCCGGCCGCCGAACGCGCGCTCCGCAACCTGGCCACCACCCTGCTGGTCCCCGGCGAGCACTTCGGCGCCGTGACCCGGTACCTCAACGACCACAACGTCCGCGGCGCGCTGCGGGCAGTGGACGTTTCCAAGCCCCTCGCCGGCGGTGCGCTCGCCGTGGAGGACGCGCGCGACGGCGACCTCCTCACCAAGCTGGACATCCTCGCCGCGGGTGGCGCTGCCGAAGCGGGTGAATGGGTCCGCGAACGCATTGCGCTCGATTTCGCCTACCCCTGTGTGGAGGACCCGGACGAGCTGGCAGCGCTGGACAAGGGCCTCAGCCTGGGCGGCGTGGTGAAACGCAACCGGCACACCGTGGAAAAGGACGACCGCTTCACCAGCCGGCAGGACTACGTCCTGGGTTTCGACAATGCCGCCAAGCTGGAACTCGTCGCAGGGCAGGTGGAGGACCTCCGGCAGGAAGTGGCCAAGGCTGCCGAACTGGCGCAGAGCCGCGAGGACTCGCACCAGGGCATGAGCCGCCAGCTCGACGCGCTGCGGCGGATCGCCGAAGATGACCGGCCCTGGGAACAGGTTTCTGCCGCGGTTGCCGCCGATGAGCTCACCCGGATTGAGCAGCGGCTCAAGGACGCCCTGGCTGCACAGGCGGACCTGGAGCCGCTGCGTGCCACCATCGAAGAGGTCCGGCACAAACACCAGTCCAGCACCGAGTCCGCCGCGGTCCTGCAGAGCGAATACAAGGCGCTGGACCGCCAGCTCACCACTGCGGACTCACTGCTGGAAGCTGCGCGTGACCGCCTGGCCCAGGCGCCGCCGTCGGACGCTACCGTGACAGCGCTGGAACCGTACTTCGCGGATTTCGGCGATGTCACGGAGATGCACGAGCTGGACAACCTGGCCAACCGCGTCCGTACCGCCCTGCTGGGCGACCTGCACGCGGCTGAGTCGCGGGGGCAGGCCACGGCCGAGCGCCTTACGCGTATTTTCGAAGGCTTCGTGCGGGAGTGGGGCAGCGCCATCTCGGCTGACCACGGCACCGGCATCGGCGCGGCGAGCGAATTCGAGGCCCGCTACCACGCGATCGTGAACGACGGCCTGCCCGCGCAGGAGGCGGAGTTCCGGCAGTTCTTCAACCAGCGCACGCATGAATCCTTCAGCACCCTGCTGCACCTGCTGGACGAGGAGCGGCGCTCCATCACCAGCCGCATCCTGCCCTTGAACGGCATCCTGTCCCAGGTGAACTTCCACGAGGGGAGCTACTTGGAACTGGACATCAAGCAGACGCTGCCGCCCACGGCCAAGCAGTTCAAGGACGCCATCCAGAATGCTTTGAAGGCACGGCATGCGCGGCCGGTGAAAGCAGAAGCCGGCCGGGTGGACGGTTCCGGCGCGGACAAGGACGACGACGGCGAGCTCACCGCCCGCTACAAGTCCCTGGAGACGCTTGTGAAGAGGCTTGGATCGCAGGCGCCAGAGGACCGCCGGTGGCGGGCCGAGGTCCTGGACGTCCGCGGGCACCTGTTCATCCAGTGCAAGGAGCACCGGGAAGTCACCGGTCCGCGCGGCGGCAAGAAGACTGAGGTGTTCATGCACGCCGACACCGGCTCCATGTCCGGCGGCGAGCGGCAGCGGTTCACCGCGTTCATCATGGCCGCGGCACTGAGCTACCAGCTGGGCATCGCCGAGCAGGGCTTCACCACCTACGGCACCGTGATGATGGACGAGGCCTTTGTGCTCGCCTCCGAGGAGTTCGCCGGCGCCGGGATCAAGGCGCTGCACGAATTCGGTTTCCAGCTGCTGCTGGCTGCCCCCGAAAACGTGATCGACCTGTCCCGGCACCTGGGCTCCGTCACGGAAATCCTCCGGGACAAGCGCACCAACCGCTCCGGAGTCCTCACCGCGCCCGTCATCCGCCCCCGCCCGGGGGAGGAAGGGGCCTGGCGGTCGGAGGCGAACCCGGTGGACATCGTCCTGCGGTAACCGCCTCTCCCGGACTGCAGTCCTATGTGGATTGCACGCGGCCAAGAAATTGCGCGGTGCGGTCCTGCAGGCCCTGGATTTGGCGTTGCACAACGACGGCCGGGTCCGGGTTGATCTCGTTGACCGGCGGTTCTTTACGCACATTGCCGCAGCACAGGAAGTCGGCGCAGATCAGCGTGCCCACGGTGTTTCCGTCGCGCCCGGACTGGCCTGCCCGCTTGGCGACCCAGAGGAGGACGTCGTCCTTTGAGAACACGTCGCGGCACAGCTCGCACAGCACCGAGCGTTTTTTCCTGGCGCCGCCTTCGGGTGCCCGGAGCATGATCCCGGTGAGGCCCTTGGGCCCGGGAACCAGCAGGTAGCCGCGCAGCGGCATCTTCCCGTCCCGCCAGCCCAGGAACTCCAGGCTGTCCCAGTCCAGGGAGTCGAAGTTTTTGGGCAGGGTGAGCTTTGCGGCTTCGGAACGGCTGGCGTTGACGAACGATGAACGGATTTGCTGAGGCGTGACTGATTGCATGGCTGAACTTTCGTGAAGAAGCGGGCGGCCCGGAGCCGGGCCAGGGGGTAAAGGGGAGTCAGTCAGTCTCCGCGGAGCAGGCCAAAGCGGCCACCCCGCTCTCCATGGCAGCGGCGGCCGGAACGGCCTTCTGCATGCGCATTGTTCCCGTTGTCCTGTCCCTGTTCAGCTTTCCGGTGTCTCTGCCGCCGGACCGGCAAACGCCATCCTGCCAAATGGGATGGGTCCTGTCCATGAAGCCCACGAAGGATGTGGCCTTCATCACCTTGGCGGATTAGGTGACAGAAACGTTGCGTAATGGCAATTTACATAGGTTAGCCTTACTTAAGTTTTCGTCAGCCCTATTCAAGGAGCCCCGTGACATCCCCCCTTTTCCCCGGCCCCATTTCCTCCCGCCGGACGCTATTCTCTTCCGCCGGCAAAGCGGCGGCGGTGCTGGCCGCAGCGGCGCTTACGCTCTCCGCCTGCAGCACCGGACCCGCGTCCTCCGTTGCGGACGCAGCTAACACCAGCAGCAGCACCGCGTTCCCGGTCACCATCGATCACGTGTACGGCAAGACCACCATTGAGAAGCAGCCCACCCGCGTTGCCACCGTCTCCTGGGTCAATGACGATGTCGCCATCGCCCTCGGAGTGGTCCCGGTGGGCGTCCCCAGGAACGAGTGGGGCGGCAACGGCAAGGGCTCCACGCCCTGGAAGGACGCCGCCCTCGAAAAGCTGGGCGCCGGGTTCGGTTCGGCCAAGGCCCCGGTCCAGTACTCCGAGGCGGACGGCATCAACTTCACCGAGATCGCCAAACTCAGCCCGGACGTCATCCTCGCCGCCTATTCGGGCCTCACGGAAGAGGACTACAGGAAACTCAGCGAGATTGCCCCTGTGGTGGCCCACCCGGAGGTGGCCTATGGAACGTCCTGGCAGGACGCAACCACCATCATCGGCAAGGTCCTGGGCAAGGAAACCGAGGCGGCCAAGCTGGTCTCCGGCACCGAGGCCACCGTCAAGGACAAGGTCTCCCAGTACCCGCAGATCCAGGGCAAGAGCTTCATCTACGGCAATTTGGAGCCCGCCAAGGGTGACGGCGTGAACGTCTACACGGCCAACGACAACCGCCCCAGGTTCCTGAGCGAAATCGGGATGACCCTTGCGCCGGTGGTGGCGGAGAACTCCAAGGCTTCCAAGGAGTTCTATATCCCGTGGTCGGCTGAGAAGGCGAACGAACTGCAGTCCGACATCTTCGTCACCTGGGTTCCGGATGCCTCCACCGCGGATGCGATCAAGGCCGATCCGCTGCTGGGCCAGATCCCGGCCATCAGGAACGGCGCCCTGGTGGCCGATTCGGACAACACCCTGACCCTTTCCATCTCGGCCTCGTCGCCGCTGAGCCTGCCGTGGTCCGTGGACACCTTCCTGCCGCAGTTGGCCAAAGCAGCAGACGCAGTGAAGTAGGGCATTTCCATGAGTACGACGACGGCGGGTCCGGCAGCGGACAAGGGCACCCAGGTGCAAGCCAAGGCACCTTGTGGTCCCCACCGCGGTGATGCTTCGGGAAGGAAGCGGGCCGTCTGGCTGCTTGCCGCCGTCGTCGTTCTGGTGCTCTTTGCCGGCACATCGCTGGCCGTGGGCGCGCGGGACGTTCCCCTCGGCACTGTCTGGCAGGCCCTCACCGCGTTCGATCCTCCGAACGGCGACCACGCCGTGGTGCACGCCCGCATCCCGCGCACGGTCCTGGGCCTGCTGGCCGGCGGCGCGCTGGGGCTGGCCGGTGCGGCGATGCAGGGTGTTGCCCGCAACCCGCTGGCCGATCCCGGCATCATCGGCGTCAACGCGGGGGCGGCCCTGGCCGTGGTCACCGGCATCTACATCTTCGGCGTGACCACTTTCTCCGGCTACATCTGGTTCGCCTTCATCGGAGCCGCAACCGCCGCCGTGGTGGTGTACCTCATCGCGTCGCTGGGCAGGGACGGCGCAACCCCGGTGAAACTCGCGCTCGCGGGGGCAGCACTAAGTGCCGGGCTGTCCTCGCTCGTGAACGTCATCCTGGTCTCCAGCCAGGACACCCTGGACCGGTTCCGCTTCTGGCAGGTGGGCGGCATCGCAGGCCGTGACTGGCTGGTGCTGCTGCCGGGCCTGCCCTTCCTGGCCGCCGGCGCGCTCATCGTGCTGCTGGCCGGCCGGACGCTCAACAGCCTGGCCCTGGGGGACGATACCGCCCGCGGGCTTGGCCAGCGCGTTGGGCTGGCCCGTGCCGTGACAGCCCTGGGGATCGTCCTGCTGTGCGGCACAGCCACCGCGCTGGCAGGGCCTATAGGCTTCGTGGGCCTGGTCATCCCGCATGCCGTCCGTTTCCTCACGGGCCCGGATTACCGCTGGATCCTGCCCTTCTCCCTGGTCGCAGCCCCGGCGCTGCTCCTGGGTGCCGACATTCTTGGCCGGGTGGTGCTGCTTCCCGGCGAGGTCCCCGCCGGCATCATGACCGCCCTGGTCGGTGCGCCGGTGTTTGTGTGGCTGATCCGCCGCGGGAAGGGAGCCGGGCTGTGAGAGTGCACCGGACTGCCGTGCTGGCCGCCACCGTCGTGCTGATGTTCTTCGTATCCGTCCTGCTGGGCAGCTACACGGTGACCATCCCGGACTTCTTCACCATCGTGGCCAACCATCTGACCGGCGGCGCGAGGATCCCGGGCGCCAGCTTCATCGTGATGGAGAACAAACTGCCCAGGGCCGTCATCGGCACCCTGATCGGCATCGCGTTCGGCTTGGCCGGCGCCCTGTTCCAGACGATGCTCCGGAACCCGCTGGCCAGCCCCGATGTCATTGGCATCAGCTCCGGGGCCAGTGCCGCGGCGGTTGTCGCCATCGTCGTTTTTGGCGCGTCCGGTGCCGCAGTGTCCGGCGGGGCGCTGGCAGGTGCCCTGGCCGTAGCTGCCCTGATCTACACGATCTCCAGCGGCGGGGCGGTCCGTGGATCCGGCCGGGGGAACTCCGCCGGAAACCGGCTGGTCCTGGCCGGCGTGGGGATCGCGGCAGCACTTCAGGCCGTGGTCAGCTTCCTGATGACCCGCGCCGACATCCGCACAGCAGCCGACGCCCTGGTCTGGCTCAACGGATCCCTGAATTCCGCCAACTGGGCCCGCGCCGGAATCCTGTTCCTGGCGCTCGTGGTGCTGGTTCCCGCCGTCGGGCTCATCGCCGGGCCGCTGCGCATCCTGGAGCTGGGTGACGACGCCGCAGCCGCGCTGGGCGTCCGCGTCAATGCCGCGCGCCTGGCCCTGGTGGTCATCGCGGTATCGCTGGCAGCTGTGGCGACGGCGGCAGCCGGGCCAGTCTCGTTCGTCGCCTTCCTGGCCGGTCCCATTGCCCGCCGCTTCGCCGGCAAAGCCAGCCTGCCGGCGTCGGCCATGGTGGGTGCCCTGATTGTCCTGGCGGCGGACTATGCCGCCGCCAACCTCGCCCCTCTCCTGCTGGACGGCACCGTCCTGCCGGTGGGCGTGGTCACCGGCGCGCTCGGCGCCCCGTTCCTGCTGTGGCTCCTGGTCACGGCCAACCGAAAGGAAACCTGACGTGGCAGTTCTGAACGCCAAGGACCTGACGCTCACCTACGGCCAGCGCTGTGTGGTGGACGGCCTCAGCGTCCGGATCCCAGAAGGCCGGGTGACCATGATCGTGGGCGCCAACGCTTGTGGAAAGTCCACCCTGCTCCGCGGGCTCTCCCGGCTCTTGAAGCCTTCCGGCGGCGCCGTGACCCTGGACGGCAAGGACATCCACGCCCGCCCGGCCCGCGAACTGGCCCGCACCCTTGGGCTGCTGCCCCAGCACCCCAGCGCCCCGGACGGCATCACCGTCCGCGACCTGGTGGGCCGTGGACGCTACCCGCACCAGGGCTTCTTCCGCAGCTGGAGTGAAAAGGACGACGCCGCCGTGCAGCGTGCGCTGGAAGCCACCGGAACGCTGGCCCTCGCAGGGCGGGACGTGGACGAACTGTCCGGCGGTCAGCGGCAGCGCGCCTGGATTGCGATGGCCCTCGCCCAGGAAACCGACGTCCTGCTGCTGGATGAGCCCACCACCTACCTGGACCTCGCCCACCAGGTGGAGGTCCTGGACCTGGTAACGGACCTGAACCGCAGCCGCGGCACCACGGTGGCCATCGTCCTGCATGACCTCAACCTCGCGGCTCGCTACGCCAACCACGTCATCGCCATGAAGGACGGCGCCGTGGCGGCCGTGGGCTCCCCGGCGGACGTGGTGACGGAGGAACTGGTCCGTGACGTCTTCGGCCTCGAAAGCCGCGTCATCCCGGACCCCGTCTCCGGCACCCCGCTCATCATTCCCATCGGGCGCCACCACGCCACAGCCAAGGAACTGGAGCTCGCCTCGTGAAGACCCGCGAACCCGCTACCAACCAGAACATGGCCGTTCAGCCGATGAGTCTCGCCTTCGAGGTCACCGTCTCCGCCGTTCAACAGCTCAGCCCCACCTTCCGCAGGGTCACGTTCGGCGGCTACTCGCTGCGCGACTTCGGCGTCCACGGCGACACCCTGGACCTCCGGGTCAAGCTGCTCATCCCGTCACTGGCACCGGACGGCTCACAGTTGCCGCTGCCGGCCTTCCGCACGAGTCAGGCCGGCTGGTACCGGGACTGGCTGGCCATGGACCCGGCGGTGCGCGGCTCAATGCGCACCTATACGGTACGGGAGGCGCGGCTGGATGGGGTGTACCCGGAGATCGATATCGACTTCGTGATGCACGTGGATGATCCGCAACACAGCGGCCCCGCCGCGAGCTGGGCGCTGGACGCCAAACCCGGCGACGCCCTCACCATCATCGGCCCCAACAACCGCGCCGCACACTGCGTCACCGCGGAAACCTACTCCGGCATCGAGTGGCGGCCCGGCCTGGCCCAGCGCGTTCTGCTCGCCGGCGACGAAACCGCCGTCCCCGCCATCTCTGCCATTCTCGAAACCCTGCCGCCCTACGTGAGCGGACACGCGTTCCTGGAGGTTCCGCAGGCCGGTGACTTCCTGGAGCTCACCTCCCCGGCGGACATCGAGGTCACCTGGCTGGCCCGCGGCGCCGCCATCGGCCGTTCCCGCCCCCACGGCCAACTGCTGCAGGAGGCCGTGCGCAAAGCCGTCCCCGTGCCGGGCTGGGTGGGCATCAAAGCGGACGACGGCGGCGCCGGGCCTGAGCCCCATGACGTCAACGTGGACGTGGACATCCTGTGGGAGACCCCGGCCCGCCTGGAGACCGCCGACATCAGTGGCGCCAGGAACCCCGCCGTGCCTGCCGGTGCCATGCCCTTCTACGCCTGGATAGCCGGAGAAGCTGGGGTTATCAAGGACCTCCGCCGGTACCTGGTCCGCGAGGCGGGAATCGACCGGAAACAGGTGGCCTTCATGGGGTACTGGCGGCAGGGCAAAGCCGAAGGCTGAATCCCCCACTCCCGCCGGGCTCACCTTTCGGCGTTGCCCTGCGACGCCCCATCAGATCCTGCCGGTATTTCCGGGGCGGATTCAAGGGGTCGTCGCAACACGTTCTATGCTGCTGATTCTTCCAGTATTTGTTGGAGGGCTTGTGCGGGGGTTTTCCAGCCGAGGGTTTTGCGTAGGCGGCCGTTGAGTCCCGCGGCGGCGTAGTCGAGGTCCTCGGGGGTGACTTTGGTGAGGTCCATGCCTTTGGGGAAGTACTGGCGCAGGAGTCCGTTGGTGTTCTCGTTCGTGCCGCGTTGCCAGGGTGAGTGGGGGTCGCAGAAGTAAACGTCCGCTCCGGTGGCGATCTTGACGCGGTCGTGAATGCCGACCATCTCCGCGCCCTGGTCCCAGGTCAGGGACCGGCGCAGCTGGGCCGGGAGCAAGGGCAGGGTTTCCTGGATGGCGGCCAGCACTTGCTCGCCGCTGTGTCCGTTGGGCAGATGCAGGAGCATCACGAAGCGGCTGCTGCGTTCCACGAGTGTTCCGATCGCCCCGGTGCCGGGGGTACCGATGATGAGGTCACCTTCCCAGTGTCCGGGAACGGCCCGGTCATCGGCCTCCGCGGACCGTTCGCTGATCAGCAACTCTTTCGGGACCCGGGGCTTTCGGTTCCCGGCCCGCCGGTTTGGCTGCCGCACGGCCCGGCCGGTGCGCAGGGCTGCGGTGAGCTCGGATCTGAGCCCGCCGCGGCCCTGGATATAGATGCACTGATAGATCGTCTCCGGGCTGATGCGCATGCTTTCATCATCGGGGAAATCAATCCGCAGCCGGGCGCTGATCTGTTCCGGCGACAACCGCTCCCGTGCCGTCAGCATCCCGGCGACGTAGAGTGCCAAGGCTTCATGGGAAGCCAGTTTCCGGGTCTTGGGCCTGCGTGCCAGCTTCTGCGCCCGGTTCTGCGCCGAGGACGCCAGATAAGGGCGTTGGCCCCCGTTCCGGACGTTGCGGCCCAGTTCCCTGCTGATCGTGGAGGGGCTCCGGCCCAAACGCCGGCTAATCTCACGTATCCCGCATCCGGCCGCGCGCCAGACCGCAATCAGCTCGCGTTCATGGAAGGACAAGAACCGTCGGCAGGCAGGCCTCATTGCAGGATTCACCCCACCATGCTGACGGACGATTACCCGGGCCGCTGACAGGGAAAGACCGGCAGCCTCCGCCGCTAACTCATCAGATGCTCCAGAAGACCTCACCTCCCAGAACACCCGAATCACCTCACGGAAAACCTCAGGCCGACCAAAACGTCCCACAACACCACCAATCACTCAGGTGTTGCGACGACCCCTTGAATCCGCCCGGGACGCCCCATCACTTACTGTTCATCCCGGCGTCGTACTTGCTTCTTTTCCTCCGGGTACGTTGGGGCGGTGGTGCCTGAATCCTTGCTTCCTGACTCCGGGCGGCGGGTGTTTGTTGCCCTCGGTGATTCCTTTACCGAAGGGGTGGGGGATCGGGACGATCGGCTGCCCAACGGGGTGCGGGGCTGGGCCGACCGGGTGGCCGAGAAACTCGCCAAAGCGCAGCCCGGGTGGAAGTACGCCAACCTGGCCATCAGGAGCAAGCGGCTGCGGCACATCGTCGAAGAGCAGCTGGAGCCGGCACTGCGGATGCGGCCCACGCTGGTCACGCTTTATGCCGGCGGTAACGACATCCTGGACCTGAAGACCGGCATGCCGGCACTCATGGCGGACTACGAAGAGCTGGTGGCCCAACTGGCGGGCGCCGGGGCCACGGTGGTCCTCTTCACCGGCTTCGACGTCAAAGTCTCCGCGCTGCTGGAGCCCCTGAAGAAGCGCAACACCTACTACAACCAGCGGGTGCGGGAGATCGCCGGGAAGTATGGTGCGGTGCTGGTGGACTACTGGTGCCTGGACGCCTTCCATGACCGGCGGATGTGGGACTCGGACCGGCTCCACATGTCCAAGGCGGGGCACAAATACCTGGCCGGGCAGGTGCTGGACCAGCTGGGCGTGCCGCACAAGATCAAGCCCAGGGACTGGGAGCCGCCCGCCCCGCTCAGCCTGCGCGAGTGGGAGCGGCGCCAGCGGCGCTGGGTCCACGACTGGGTCCTGCCGCTCTTTGGCCGCAAGCTCCGCGGCGTGACGTTGGGGGACACCCTCACCCCGCGCTGGCCGCAGCCGGTGAAGGTCCCGCGGAAAGGCGGGTTGAAGAAGATCGCCGGGAGAAAGTACGACGCCGGCAGCACACCTTACGGAGGCGGCATGACCTAAGGCGCGGGCGCGGGCGGGGGGTCCAGCAGGTTTTCGTACCCTGCGGCCACCCGGCCTGCGTGGAACTCCATCACCTCAAAGTCGGCAACCCCGTTGGTGTTGAACGGAGCCTGCGCGAGGCTCGCGTCCAGAACCCCCCGTTCGGCCTGCGACAGCAGCAACCCTCCCGTGCGCGGAATCTTGCGGCCGGCGGCGATGAACACACCGTCGTCGAACGCCTTCTGCAGCCAGGCGATGTGCGCGTCGTTGTGGAAGTCGACGATCTCCTGGGGCACGCGGTAAGTGAGGGAGACAACATACATGCGGCAAGCCTACCGGCGCTGCACATGCTGGTTGAAGGATCAATCGTAGAATGGGGACCATGACCGAACCCCGCTGGCTCAACGCTGACGAACGCCGCGCCTGGCTGGCACTGGTCAGCATCAATACGCTGCTGCCCGCGGCCCTGGATACCAAGCTGCATGCCGCCGGCAAGCTGTCCCTCTTCGATTACACGGTGCTGGCCATGCTGTCCGAGGCCGAGGACCGGTTCCTGCCCATGAGCGAGCTCGCTGCCCGCACCAGCGCCTCCCTGTCCCGCCTGTCCCACGTGGTGACCAAGCTGCAGAAGCGCGGCTGGGTGGAGCGCCGCCCGCACCCCCATGACGCCAGGGTGACCACCGCCCACCTCACCGAGGAAGGCATGGCCACCATCGTCGGGCTGGCCCCCGCCCACGTGGAGGACGTCCGGGACCTGTTCCTCGACGCCCTGACTGAGCAGGATGTTCTGGACCTGGCACGGATCGGCGAAAAAGTGGTGGGACGCCTGGATACCGACCACTGGATTCTCCGCGAAACCCAAGGCTGACCTGCGAACATCCCGGGCGATTGGTTGCTTCCGGCAACGGATGGCAAACTAACCGCATGGATTTCACTTCCCGGTTTGTGGCACTCGGCGACTCTTTTACCGAAGGCGTTGGTGACGATGACCCGGCACGCCCCAACGGCGTCCGCGGCTGGGCGGACCGCGTGGCAGAGCAGCTCTGCGCCGCTGACCCGGACTTCGGCTACGCCAACCTGGCCATCCGCGGCAGGAAACTCCGCCAGATCCTGGCTGAACAGGTGGACGCCGCCGTCGAACTTAATCCCACCCTGGTGACCATTTACGCCGGTGCCAATGACATCCTCCGCCCGCGCGTGGACATCGATGAACTCCTCGTGGAGTACAACGATGCCGTGGGGAAGCTCGCTGCCACCGGTGCCACCGTGGTGATGTTTACGGGTTTCGACGCCCGGGGTTCCAAGGTTTTCGGCACCATGCGCGGCCGCACCGCCATTTACAACGAACTGGTGCGCGGGATCGCGGGGGACCACGGTGCCCTGCTGGTGGATTACTGGCGGTTCAGCGAGTACTACGACTGGGCCATGTGGGCCCACGACCGGATGCACATGTCCGCTGCGGGCCACGCCAACATGGCCAAGCGCGTGCTTGAGGTCCTCAAGTATGACCACTCCATCGACGTCCCGCCCATGACTCCGGTGCCGGAACTGAGCCGTGCCGAGGCTCTGCGCGCCAACGCCCAATGGTTCCGCGAGTATGCGGCCCCCTGGGTGGTCCGCCGCGTCACTGGCAAGTCCTCCGGGGACAACCTGCACCCCAGATACCCGCAGCTCACGCGGCTGTAGCGGGCCGTCCCGCCTGAGCCGCCGCATGGGCAGCCGGCTTAGGCGGGTTGGAAACCAGGGGTCGCCAGCAGTGAGCCGTCCGCGCGGATGGCCAGCACGGAAACGTCCCAATTGTCAGCAGCGCGGTCCAGCATCCGTGTTCCGCCGGCAACGATCGCGGTGGCCAGGACATCCGCGGTGACGATGTCCGCGGCAGCCACGGTGACCTGGACAAATTCGGCGCTGCTTCCCACCCGCCAGATGTGCTCGCCGCGTTCGGCAGAGCCGGAGGTGGCGATCGCGCTGTGCCGGCTCTCGCCGCCCAGTGCATGTCCGGTGATGAGGGTGCGCCGGTCCGCCGGGTCCACGACGCCGGCCTTCCACGGCTCGGCGCTGCCAGGGCGGGGCGATCCGCTGACCAGGACGTCACCCCCGGCGTTGAGGCACCAGTCGCGGCGGCCCAGCGCAAGGAGCGACATGCCGGCCTCGCGGATCGCCTGGCCCTTGACGATCCCCGAAAGGTCCAGCACGCCGTCGGGCCTTTCAGGGGTGAAAGCGCCCTCCGTGTGCAGCCGCCATTCATGCGCCTCGGCGTATACTTCGCGCATCTGGGCCGAGGCGCCCGGCAGTGTCAGTTCCCCGCGGGCAAGCCTGCTGGCTTCCGAATCGGGACGGTACAGGCTGAAGGTTTCGTCCAGGTCCCGAAACAGGCGTTCGACGACGGCGGTGGCGGCAGCGAGCTCGTCGGACCCCTGCTGCCCTTCCGCGCGGGGGCCCACCGGCAGTGTCAGGCCGATGACCGTTCCCATGCATTCAAAGGTGCGGGCCTTGAGGACCGTGCCGGTGCCCGGCGGCAGGGGATCAGAGGTTCGCTGCATCGATGGCTGCCTGGAGTGAGGTCAGGTACGCGTCGCTGGTGATGGTGGCACCGCTGACCGTCTGCACATTCGCCGACTGGGCGGCGAGGACCTTGCTGCGAAGCAGGGGAGCCGCACGGTTGCTGATCTGGATCGACTTGCCGTCGGTGTTGGTCAGCTGAAGGGCGGTGACATCGGTGATTTTTCCGTTCGCCACCGTGATCTGGACCTGCACGGGACCGAACCGGGTCTGCACGGCATTGCCCTTGTAGGTGCCGGAGGCCGAGGAGCCGGACGAACTGGAGGACCCGGTGGTGCCGGAGGAACTGGGCGAGCTTGAGGACCCGGACGTGCCGGTGGAACCCGTCGATCCGGTGGAACCAGACCCGGACGACCCCGTTCCGGATGAACCTGTTCCCGTCGCACCCGTGGTGCCTGTCGCCGTCGTACTTGAAGCGACGGTGCTGATGCCGCCTGCCTGCGTGCCTGTTTGCCAGCCCGCCAGGAGGATCCCGGCGGAGGCCAGGGCCGCCGCGACCGTTCCGCGTATTTTCACCAGTCAAACCTTTCGTGATGGATCTGGTCCCCGGGGACGCCGGCATTCCCGGCATCCTCAATGACGTTTGCCGCCCATGCCGCCGGGCCGCAGACGTAGACGTCCGCCTCCGCGATGTCCGGCACATAGGAGGTGAGGCTGTAGCCGTTTCGCACGGCGTCCTCGGAAAGCCAGGTGGAGCGGCCGTGGGAACGGGGCCCCGTGAGATGGAAGAGCCGGACCCCCCGGGCCTGGCAGAGGTCGAGAATTTCGTTGCCAAGGTAGAGCTCCTGGTCCGTATGTCCGCGGAGCAGGACCGTCGCCTCGCCTGGACCGAACGGCGTGGTCTCCAGCAGCGCGCGCAGGGGCGTGATGCCGATGCCGGCGCCGATCATCACCACCTTGTTCCTTGTCCTGGCGGCCGTGCTGAGCAGACCGTAGGGGCCTTCGAGGGCCACCTTGGTGCCCTTGCGGAGCCGGACAAGCTGGGCGGAGCCGTTGCCAAGGTTCCGCACGGTGACCCGCAGCTTCCCCTGGCCGTCCGGGCCATTGAAGACCGGCTCGGCGGACAGGCTGAACGGGTGGGGATGCCACCACATTCCCTGGGCCAGGAAGCGCCAGATGAAAAAGCGTCCGCCCGTTCCCGCCAGCTGGTCCAGTTTCCGGCCCCGCATGACGATGTTCACCACGCCGGGGGCCACAGCCTCAACGCGGGCCACCGTCAGCTGATGCCGTGCTGTGGCCAGTACCGGCTCCAGCACGCGGAAGTACACCAGAGCTGTGCCTGTGTAGATGCAGATGGCAAGCCAGTACCAGCGCTGCCAGGTGCCGGCCGCAAAGAGGCCGCCCACGCTGAACTGGTGCGGAATTGATGTTGCCACCGCGGCGTAGGTCAGGAGGTGCACCACGTACCAGAACTCGTACGGGAAACGGCGCCGGACAGCCACCAGGGACGTCACGACGACGGCGATGAACAGTGCCATGGAGACGAATGCCAGCCACATGTCGGGCACCTGAGCCCACAAGTTGATGGACTCGCTGACCGGATCCAGCCCCTCGGCCATGCCGTACCCGGTGGCGAGCAGGAGTCCGTGTGCCAAAAGCAGGTAGAGGGAGGGTTTACCCAGCTTGCCGTGGAACTCCAGGGCGCGGTCGTGGCCGATGGTGCGGTCAATGAACGGGATCCTTGCGGCAAGGAGCAGCATGAGCAGGACCAGGTCCATGCCCGCCAAGCCGGCCACGATCCCCGCCGCCGTAAACAGGGAGGCAGGGGACGTGATGCTGGTTGCTCCGCCGTCGGCCAGCCACAGGGCGATTGCGGCAGCGACGGACGCCCAGGCAATGACGGTCAGGAGGTCGGTCCGCAGCATGCGCTGCCGGTGCTGGCGGGCGAACCATCCACGGGCGGGTCTCTTCGTAGGTGTTAGCTCCGGGCGGCCGGAGCGGCTTGCGGCCGGTGATGCCGGCAGGAGCTGAGTATTCATGCATCAAACATGCGTGGGGAAGCTATGTCCCGGCTGTGAAAAGGGGCCAACGGCGGCTGTGACCTTTCTCCATGAGCAGGCCCTTATACACCCGATTGGTCTTTAATTGCGTCAACTCGTAGACTTGGTAGGCGCTAAGTGCGCGGAGCGTGCGCAATTGCTCCGGTTGCCCGGTAATTTTCTCCAGGGTGGCCGGTAGTTAGGGGCTCAAGTTGCGTAACTAACCGTTGCCCGTACATTCTGTGGGTCGCCCTTAGCAGCATGGTCCAGCAGCAGATATGCGGATCATTACTTTCAATTCTTGAGGAGAAGTCATGGCAGCACACTGCCAAGTGACCGGGGCCGAGCCGGGCTTTGGGCACAGCATTTCGCACTCGCACCGCCGCAATAAGCGCCGGTTCGATCCGAACATCCAGAAGAAGCGCTACTGGGTTCCGTCCCTGCGCCGTAACGTCACTCTGCAGGTCTCTGCACGTGGCATCAAGACCATCGACGTACGCGGCATCGACGTAGTCGTCGCCCAGATCCTGGCTCGTGGGGTGAAGCTCTAGTGGCTAAGGACAAGGACGTACGTCCGATCATCAAGCTCAAGTCGACTGCGGGCACGGGTTACACCTACGTAACCCGCAAGAACCGTCGTAACGATCCTGACCGCATGGTCCTGAAGAAGTACGACCCCAAGATCCGCCAGCACGTCGAATTCCGAGAGGAGCGCTAAACATGGCTAAGAAGTCCAAGATTGCTCGTAACGAGCAGCGCAAGGTCATCGTGGAGCGTTACGCTGCAAAGCGCCTCGAGCTGAAGAAGACCCTGGTTGACGAAAACGCAACCGACGAAGCACGCGAAGCAGCCCGCCTGGGCCTGCAGAAGCTGCCCCGCAACGCGTCCCCGATCCGTCTGCGTAACCGCGACATCATCGACGGCCGCCCCCGTGGCACCTTCCAGAAGTTCGGCATCTCCCGTGTCCGTTTCCGCGACATGGCACACAAGGGCGAACTCCCGGGCATCACCAAGTCTTCCTGGTAATCCAGCACCGCTGATTCCAGCTGCTTGAGAAGGGCCGGCAACCTTAGGGTTGCCGGCCCTTCTGCGTTAAGCGCCTGCCGTCCTGTCCCTGCCGCGAGGCCTGTGCGGCAGCACACACAGTGGAATTACGACGCCGGCAGGCTGCTTGGGTGCTCCACCCCGGGTTTCGCCGCGCAATACCGGGGATTTCCGGCCCCCGGAGGGCCGGTTTGCGGTGGGCCCGGAGTGCGTGTATTGTTTTCTAAGTCGCCGCGGGGGAGACAGTGAAGAACTGATCACCGGGCGGCCAAAACCCCCAAATCAAAGCCAAAATCTGGTTGCTCTTTAGGGCGCAGGAAATTGGTGGGGGCGGTCTTCAACTCGATGCGGATCCTGAAAGATGGATTTGCTTCGGAGTGGGGGATCGGGTAAGTTTGAAAAGTTGCTCCGGAGCGATCCTGAACGAAAGTTTGGGTGGTGCCGGGTGTGTCTGTTGTTTGAGAACTCAATAGTGTGCCAAGTTTGTTGATACCGATTTTTTATAAAAATTGGTTGATTGTGCTGGGTTTGTCCACCCCGTGGATGGGCCTGGTGTTTTTAGCTGGTTTCAAATTTTGTGCAGCTGTTTCTGCCGTTATTTCCGGTGGTTGTGGTTGTGTCTGTTTGTTTTCAACGGAGAGTTTGATCCTGGCTCAGGATGAACGCTGGCGGCGTGCTTAACACATGCAAGTCGAACGATGAACCTCACTTGTGGGGGGATTAGTGGCGAACGGGTGAGTAACACGTGAGTAACCTGCCCTTGACTCTGGGATAAGCCTGGGAAACTGGGTCTAATACCGGATATGACCGACTATCGCATGGTGGTTGGTGGAAAGCTTTTGTGGTTTTGGATGGACTCGCGGCCTATCAGCTTGTTGGTGGGGTAATGGCCTACCAAGGCGACGACGGGTAGCCGGCCTGAGAGGGTGACCGGCCACACTGGGACTGAGACACGGCCCAGACTCCTACGGGAGGCAGCAGTGGGGAATATTGCACAATGGGCGCAAGCCTGATGCAGCGACGCCGCGTGAGGGATGACGGCCTTCGGGTTGTAAACCTCTTTCAGTAGGGAAGAAGCCGCAAGGTGACGGTACCTGCAGAAGAAGCGCCGGCTAACTACGTGCCAGCAGCCGCGGTAATACGTAGGGCGCAAGCGTTATCCGGAATTATTGGGCGTAAAGAGCTCGTAGGCGGTTTGTCGCGTCTGCCGTGAAAGTCCGGGGCTCAACTCCGGATCTGCGGTGGGTACGGGCAGACTAGAGTGATGTAGGGGAGACTGGAATTCCTGGTGTAGCGGTGAAATGCGCAGATATCAGGAGGAACACCGATGGCGAAGGCAGGTCTCTGGGCATTAACTGACGCTGAGGAGCGAAAGCATGGGGAGCGAACAGGATTAGATACCCTGGTAGTCCATGCCGTAAACGTTGGGCACTAGGTGTGGGGGACATTCCACGTTTTCCGCGCCGTAGCTAACGCATTAAGTGCCCCGCCTGGGGAGTACGGCCGCAAGGCTAAAACTCAAAGGAATTGACGGGGGCCCGCACAAGCGGCGGAGCATGCGGATTAATTCGATGCAACGCGAAGAACCTTACCAAGGCTTGACATGAACCGGTAACGCCTGGAAACAGGTGCCCCGCTTGCGGTCGGTTTACAGGTGGTGCATGGTTGTCGTCAGCTCGTGTCGTGAGATGTTGGGTTAAGTCCCGCAACGAGCGCAACCCTCGTTCTATGTTGCCAGCACGTGATGGTGGGGACTCATAGGAGACTGCCGGGGTCAACTCGGAGGAAGGTGGGGACGACGTCAAATCATCATGCCCCTTATGTCTTGGGCTTCACGCATGCTACAATGGCCGGTACAAAGGGTTGCGATACTGTGAGGTGGAGCTAATCCCAAAAAGCCGGTCTCAGTTCGGATTGGGGTCTGCAACTCGACCCCATGAAGTCGGAGTCGCTAGTAATCGCAGATCAGCAACGCTGCGGTGAATACGTTCCCGGGCCTTGTACACACCGCCCGTCAAGTCACGAAAGTTGGTAACACCCGAAGCCGGTGGCCTAACCCCTTGTGGGAGGGAGCTGTCGAAGGTGGGACTGGCGATTGGGACTAAGTCGTAACAAGGTAGCCGTACCGGAAGGTGCGGCTGGATCACCTCCTTTCTAAGGAGCACCTACAACGATCACGTACCGGCGCATGTTGGTGTGTGGTGTTGTCAGGAAGCAAGCCCGCAGCATGGACGATTGTTCCGTGGCGGGTGCTCATGGGTGGAATATCAACAAATAGGTGCCTGGTGGCACGGACCATTGTTAGTACGGATGCTTTCCTTTGTGGGGGTTGTCCTGGAACGCGGTTGGTTTGTTGCTGCTGGGTAGTGTTTGGCACACTGTTGGGTCCTGAGGCAACAGGGCCGGGGGTTTTTGCCTTCGGTACTTTGTTTCTGGTTTCCCTGCCATGGCGGTCCGTGCACGTGTTTGTGTGTGGGGTGTGTGGTGTGGGGTTGTTGTTTGAGAACTACATAGTGGACGCGAGCATCTTGTATAAGAAGCAATTTCCAAGATTAATGAACCTGGATCTGGTTCGTGTGCTGTGACTCTTTTGGGGTTGTGGTGCGTGGAACGGTTTTCATGGTTCTCTCGAAAATGTTTTTGATCTTTGTGGTCAAGTTTTTAAGAGCACACGGTGGATGCCTTGGCATTAGGAGCCGAAGAAGGACGTAGGAATCTGCGATAAGCCTGGGGGAGTCGATAACCGGACTGTGATCCCAGGGTGTCCGAATGGGGAAACCCCGCCGAGCGCGCGAGTGACTCGGTGACCCGTACCTGAACACATAGGGTGCGTGGGGGGAACGCGGGGAAGTGAAACATCTCAGTACCCGCAGGAAGAGAAAACAATAGTGATTCCGTTAGTAGTGGCGAGCGAACGCGGATCAGGCTAAACCGTTCCATGTGTGATAGCCGGCGGGCGTTGCATGGTCGGGGTTGTGGGACTTTCCATACCAGTTCTGCCGGGCTGGTGGGGTGTGATGTGCGCGCATAGGTGAACGGTTTTGAAAGGCCGGCCAGAGAGGGTGTTAGTCCCGTAACCGTAATGTGTTTGTACCGCCTGTGAGAGTATCCCAAGTAGTACGGGGCCCGAGAAATCCCGTGCGAATCTGTCAGGACCACCTGATAAGCCTAAATACTCCCTAATGACCGATAGCGGACCAGTACCGTGAGGGAAAGGTGAAAAGTACCCCGGGAGGGGAGTGAAACAGTACCTGAAACCGTGTGCTTACAATCCGTCGGAGCCAGTCTGATTCTGGTGACGGCGTGCCTTTTGAAGAATGAGCCTGCGAGTTAGTGTTACGTCGCGAGGTTAACCCGTGTGGGGCAGCCGTAGCGAAAGCGAGTCTGAATAGGGCGTGTGAGTGGCGTGATCTAGACCCGAAGCGAAGTGATCTACCCATGGCCAGGTTGAAGCGACGGTAAGACGTCGTGGAGGACCGAACCCACTTCAGTTGAAAATGGAGGGGATGAGCTGTGGGTAGGGGTGAAAGGCCAATCAAACTTCGTGATAGCTGGTTCTCCCCGAAATGCATTTAGGTGCAGCGTTGCGTGTTTCTTGCTGGAGGTAGAGCTACTGGATGGCTAATGGGCCCTACAAGGTTACTGACGTCAGCCAAACTCCGAATGCCGGTAAGTGAGAGCGCAGCAGTGAGACTGTGGGGGATAAGCTTCATAGTCGAGAGGGAAACAGCCCAGACCACCAACTAAGGCCCCTAAGCGTGTGCTAAGTGGGAAAGGATGTGGAGTTGCCCAGACAACCAGGAGGTTGGCTTAGAAGCAGCCACCCTTAAAAGAGTGCGTAATAGCTCACTGGTCAAGTGATTCCGCGCCGACAATGTAGCGGGGCTCAAGTACACCGCCGAAGTTGTGGCATTCAAGCATTGACTAAGCCTTCGTGGTTCAGGTGTTTGGATGGGTAGGGGAGCGTCGTGTGGGCGGTGAAGTCGCGGTGTAAACCAGCGGTGGAGCCTACACGAGTGAGAATGCAGGCATGAGTAGCGAAAGACGGGTGAGAAACCCGTCCGCCGAATGATCAAGGGTTCCAGGGTCAAGCTAATCTGCCCTGGGTAAGTCGGGACCTAAGGCGAGGCCGACAGGCGTAGTCGATGGACAACGGGTTGATATTCCCGTACCGGCGAAAAACCGTCCATGTTGAACAGGGGATACTAACCGCCCGAGACCTGACCGATCACCCTTGTGGTGTGAGGTTTTTGGTGGAGCGCGGGACCTGATCCTGGGAGGCAAGCGTATTAACAGGTGTGACGCAGGAAGGTAGCCGAGCCGGGCGATGGTTGTCCCGGTCTAAGGATGTAGGGCGAGTGGTAGGCAAATCCGCCACTCATTGTGCCTGAGATCTGATGGGACCCCCGTTTGGGGGGATTTGGTGATCCTATGCTGCCGAGAAAAGCATCGACGCGAGGTTTTAGCCGCCCGTACCCCAAACCGACACAGGTGATCAGGTAGAGAATACTAAGGCGATCGAGAGAATTATGGTTAAGGAACTCGGCAAAATGCCCCCGTAACTTCGGGAGAAGGGGGGCCCCAACCTTGAACGGACTACGCGTCCGGGAGGGGATCGGGGCCGCAGAGACCAGGGGGAAGCGACTGTTTACTAAAAACACAGGTCCGTGCGAAGTCGCAAGACGATGTATACGGACTGACTCCTGCCCGGTGCTGGAAGGTTAAGAGGACCGGTTAGCCTGTAAGGGCGAAGCTGAGAATTTAAGCCCCAGTAAACGGCGGTGGTAACTATAACCATCCTAAGGTAGCGAAATTCCTTGTCGGGTAAGTTCCGACCTGCACGAATGGAGTAACGACTTCCCCGCTGTCTCAACCATAAACTCGGCGAAATTGCAGTACGAGTAAAGATGCTCGTTACGCGCAGCAGGACGGAAAGACCCCGAGACCTTTACTATAGTTTGGTATTGGTGTTCGGAGTGGCTTGTGTAGGATAGGTGGGAGACGTTGAAGCCCGGACGCCAGTTCGGGTGGAGTCATCGTTGAAATACCACTCTGGTCACTTTGGACATCTAACTTCGGCCCGTAATCCGGGTCAGGGACAGTGCCTGATGGGTAGTTTAACTGGGGCGGTTGCCTCCTAAAAAGTAACGGAGGCGCCCAAAGGTTCCCTCAGCCTGGTTGGCAATCAGGTGTCGAGTGTAAGTGCACAAGGGAGCTTGACTGTGAGAGAGACATCTCGAGCAGGGACGAAAGTCGGGACTAGTGATCCGGCGGTACATTGTGGAATGGCCGTCGCTCAACGGATAAAAGGTACCTCGGGGATAACAGGCTGATCTTGCCCAAGAGTCCATATCGACGGCATGGTTTGGCACCTCGATGTCGGCTCGTCGCATCCTGGGGCTGGAGTAGGTCCCAAGGGTTGGGCTGTTCGCCCATTAAAGCGGTACGCGAGCTGGGTTTAGAACGTCGTGAGACAGTTCGGTCCCTATCCGCTGCGCGCGCAGGAAATTTGAGAAGGGCTGTCCTTAGTACGAGAGGACCGGGACGGACGAACCTCTGGTGTGTCAGTTGTACTGCCAAGTGCACCGCTGATTAGCTACGTTCGGATGGGATAACCGCTGAAAGCATCTAAGCGGGAAGCTCGCTTCGAGATGAGATTTCCATACACTTTATGTGTGAGAGGCCCCCAGCCAGACCACTGGGTTGATAGGCCGGATGTGGAAGCGAGGACTAACGACTCGTGAAGCTGACCGGTACTAATAGGCCAACAACTTACACCACACAGAAACATACAAAACACTGTGCTTGCGTCCACTATGTGGTTCCCAACCAACAACCCGCCACGGGGGAACGGTTACACGGAACCAACAACTGAATAACAACACCACAAATGTTGTAACCACCAGTCTTCCCACCCCCAAAGCATCACCGGGGGACCGGGTAAAAGGGTTACGGCGGTCATAGCGTGGGGGAAACGCCCGGTCCCATTCCGAACCCGGAAGCTAAGACCCACAGCGCCGATGGTACTGCACCCGGGAGGGTGTGGGAGAGTAGGTCACCGCCGGACACACATTAAGTAGGGCCCTGACAAGGAACGTCAGGGCCCTACCGCTTTAACAAACAAAACCAGCACGAACGGTTGGCACCTAGACTTACCGTTTATGGACCCCCAGACCTCCGGCCCCAGGGGCAAGCGCGCCACCATCCTGGATGTGGCAGCTGCAGCAGGCGTATCGCGCCAAACCGTAACCCGGGCTATGAACGACATGGCCGGCATCAGCCTGGAGACCAAGGAACGGGTCCAAAGGCTCGCTGCAGAGATGGGCTACAGCCCCAGCCGCTTCGCGAAAGGCCTGGTGCAGGGGGCGCGGATCTCTGTTGGTCTCGCCATCCCTGATCTGACCAATCCCTATTTCCCAGCCTTTGCCTCCAGCGTGGTGGAAGCCGCTACCGAGCGCGGCTGGACCGTGGTGGTGGACGACTACGGCCATGGCACGGGCAGCGCAGTGGACTCCGCTGCCCGGCTTGCGCCCCAGGTGGACGCGCTGATCGGCTACCTCGCGCCGCATCCGGATGAGGCTCAGGCACTCATGGGCCGGCGGCCCGTCGTCGCCCTTGACTCCCCGGACGCGGGCACCGCCGGCGGGATCTCCTTTGACTATCGTCACGCTGCCCAGCTGGCTCTGACCCATCTGTCATCCCGCGGGTGCCGGAATGTCATCTTCCTGGACTCGGACCAGGGCGGCACCGCCACGAGCCGAAGCACGGCAGCAGCGGCAGTGGCGGCACAGGCGGGCATCCACCTCACCCGCGTGCAGGCGGAACCGTCTGCGGCCGCGGCAAAGTCCGCTGTGGCCCTCCTCCCTACCGGAGCTGGGCGCATCGACGGCATTCTCGCCTTCAACGACCTGATGGCTGCAGGCGCGCTGAAGGCGCTGCAGGAGTCAGCCACATCGGTCCCCGGGGACTGTGCTGTCATCGGCATGGACGGAATACCGCTCGGAGAACTGCTTACGCCTGAGCTGACCACCCTCTCCCTGGACCTGCGCGGCGTGGGCCGCGCCGCCGTAGGCCTCCTGGATGGTTTACTCACGGGCGCCATTTCGGACCGCAGCCTCGAAGCCCATCTGACCCTGCGGCACCAGCTGATCCTCCGGCAATCCGCTTGACCCCTATCCAAATCGAGAGTAAGCGCATAAGCTTTTGCTCTGGAACGTGAACGTTCACGTTTGCCACTCGATCTGTTCTCCCCGCTAGGAAAATCCATGTCAGTCCACACCCCCGCCGCAAATGGCGGCCCCCGGTCCGCTCCGGCAGCCGCAAGCTCCTCCCGCAGCCTCGATCTCGCCGCGTCCGATGTCGCCGAGTTGGCCTCCCTGGGACCCGGCCGGGGAGCACTTCCGGCGCGGGCTTACCTGGTGACGGACGCGCCCAGGCTCTCACTCAATGGGGAATGGCAGTTCCGGCTGAGCCAGGGAATCAGGACGGCCCCCAGCGACGGGTGGCAGAACGGCAAGGAGCTGTCCGGCTTCACGGCCCTCCCCGTCCCCTCCAGCTGGAACATGCACGGCCACGGATCCCCGGCATATACCAACGTCCAGTTCCCCTTCCCGGTGGAGCCGCCGTACGTACCGGACGCCAATCCCATCGGCGATCATCTGGTGACCTTTGAGGCGGGCCCGGACTTCTTCCCGCACGCCCTGCTGCGGTTCGACGGCATCGACTCCGCGGCGACCGTGTGGCTGAACGGAGTGGAGCTGGGGACCACCCGCGGGAGCAGGCTGGCCCACGAATTCGACGTCTCGGGCGTCCTGGTGGAGGGAGCCAATACACTGGCCGTGCGGGTGGCCCAGTTCTCTGCTGCGAGCTATGTGGAGGACCAGGACATGTGGTGGCTGCCGGGCATCTTCCGGGACGTCACCCTGCAGGCACGGCCGGAGGACGGCATCGATGATGTCTTTGCCCACGCCGGCTATGACCCGGGAACGGGCGAAGGCACGCTCCGTGTGGAGGTGAGCCGGGCGGGGAAGGCGATTGACGCCGTCGTACGCGTTCCGGAACTTGGCCTTGAACTGCCTGCGGGTGTGGAACACCATATCTCCGCCGTGGAACCATGGTCTGCCGAGATCCCGCGACTCTACAACGCGACGGTGAGCACCCCTGGTGAGACTGTCGCACTGCAGCTGGGGTTCCGCAGTATCACTATCGAAGACGCCCAGTTCAAGGTGAACGGCCGCCGTATCCTGCTCCGCGGCGTGAACCGCCACGAGCACCATCCCCGACTTGGCCGTGTGGTGCCACGGGACGTGGTGGAGGCGGAGCTGCGGCTGATGAAGCAGCACAACATCAATGCCATCCGGACCTCGCATTACCCGCCCCACCCCGAAGTCCTGGCGCTGGCAGACCAGCTCGGCTTTTACGTGGTCCTTGAATGCGACCTCGAGACGCACGGCTTCCACAGCGCCGGCTGGGCACAGAACCCCAGCGATGATCCGCAGTGGGAGGAGGCCCTGCTGGACCGGATGCGGCGCACCGTTGAGCGCGACAAGAACCATCCATCGGTGATCATGTGGTCCCTGGGCAACGAGGCCGGCACCGGCCGGAACCTTGCGGCGATGTCGCGCTGGACCAAGGACCGGGACCCCTCCCGCCCCATCCACTACGAGGGCGACTGGTCCTCACCGGACGTGGACGTCTACTCCCGGATGTACGCCAGCCAGGCCGAGACGGCGCTCATCGGGCAAGGCAACGAGCCAGCCCTGGAGGACGCCACGCTGGACGCACGGCGCCGTGCCATGCCGTTCGTGCTCTGCGAGTATGTCCACGCCATGGGCAATGGGCCCGGCGGCATGAGCGAGTACCAAGAGTTGTTCGAAAAGTACCCCCGACTAATGGGCGGCTTCGTCTGGGAGTGGCTGGAGCACGGTATCACCGTTCCATCCCCCGGCGGCGGCGAGCATTTCGCCTATGGCGGGGACTTCGGTGAGGAAGTCCACGACGGAAACTTCGTCACGGACGGCCTCGTGGACGCCAACCGCAACCCCCGCCCCGGGCTGTTGGATTTCAAGAAGGTGATCGAGCCGCTGCGTCTGGAGGTGGCGCCGTCATGGGCCAACTTCACCGTGCGGAATGGGCAGGACTTCGCGGACACCTCCGCCTACCGTTTCCAGTACAAGGTGGAGGCCGACGGCGGCACGCGGCTGGAGGGAACGGTGGCGCTTGCGCCGCTGGCGGCGCAGTCGACGGCTGCCGTGGAACTGCCGGCGGAGGTTGCCGGCTACGTGGCGGGGCTGCCGCAGGACCGGACCGCGGTGCTCACCGTGAGCGCTGAGCTGGCCTCGGATTCTGCCTGGGCCGCTGCCGGCCACGAGGTTGCTTGGGGGCAGGCTGTCAGGGTCGCTTCTCCAGTCGCGGAGGTGCCGGCCGGGGACCTGCTTGAGGCCGGGGACGACGAACTCCGGCTGGGGACCGCGGTGTTCAACCGGGCCACCGGGATGCCAACGTCCATTGGCGGACTTCCCGTGGAAAAGTTCGGCCTGGTCCTGTGGTGGCCCCCGACCGACAACGACCTTGGCCGGGAGTGGGGAGGTCCGGACGAACGGCCCCTTGCTACCCAGTGGAGGGACGCGGGACTCGACCGGCTGCACACCCGGCTGCTGGGTATCAGCGCCGAATCAGCGCCCGACGGCGGGGAGCACCTGCGCGTCAGCACGCGCATGGCAGCGGCGGACAAGCAGTTCGGGATGCTGGTGGATTACCTGTGGACCAGCAACTCCGGCTCAATGGCCCTGCGGACCCAGGTCCGGCCGGTGGGGGAGTGGGTCAACGCCGGCTTCGAGGTGGAGTGGGCGCGGATCGGACTGGAGCTGGTCCTGGGCGCACAGACCACCAACGTGCAGTGGTTCGGCCAAGGTCCGCACCAGAGTTACCCGGACGCCGGGCAGGGTGCACGGACAGGCTGGTTCTCCCTCCCCCTCACAAGCCTGGATGTTGAGTATGTCCGCCCCCAGGAGTCGGGTGCCCGGTCCGGCGTGCGATCCGCTGTGCTGCACACGGGTGGCAGGGAGCTGCACATTTCAGGCGAACCCTTTGCGCTGACAGTTCGGCCATACAGCATGCAGGCCCTTGAGGCGGCAAACCATAGGCCGGATCTGGTACCGGACGGATGGAGCCACATCTACGTTGACCATGCATTGAGGGGCGTGGGCACAGCAGCGTGCGGGCCCGGTGTTTTGGAGCCGTACCGGCTGAAGCCCCGGCAGGCTGACTTCCAAGTGGTCCTCGAGGTGCAGGGGTAGCCCATCCTGGCCCTCGTTGGATGTGAGCCACTCCATAAAGGAAGTAATCCCGCCCCGGCAGGGGGAGATGCCCCGATGCCAGCCCCAAGAACCGCGGATTTCCGGGGTTTCTGGGGGCATGGGCGCCCTGTGGGGCTCGATTTGCGGTGGGGGGTGTGTGCGGGTATTGTTTTCTGAGTCGCCGCCGCTGAAGCGGAAAGATAGCGGCCAACCCCCTTACCAAACAGCCTGAAAATGGTTCGCCTCTTGGCGCGCCGGACGTGGGTGGGGCCGGTCTCAGAGCAAAGAAAATCGCGGAAACGCCGATTTGCGAAGCTCCTTGAGATCGACTAAGTTTGAAAAGTTGCTCCGGAGCGATCCTGAACGAAAGTTTGGGTGGTGCCGGGTGTGTCTGTTGTTTGAGAACTCAATAGTGTGCCAAGTTTGTTGATACCGATTTTTTATAAAATTGGTTGATTGTGCTGGGTTTGTCCACCCCGTGGATGGGCCTGGTGTTTTTAGCTGGTTTCAAATTTTGTGCAGCTGTTTCCGCCGTTATTTCCGGTGGTTGTGGTTGTGTCTGTTTGTTTTCAACGGAGAGTTTGATCCTGGCTCAGGATGAACGCTGGCGGCGTGCTTAACACATGCAAGTCGAACGATGAACCTCACTTGTGGGGGGATTAGTGGCGAACGGGTGAGTAACACGTGAGTAACCTGCCCTTGACTCTGGGATAAGCCTGGGAAACTGGGTCTAATACCGGATATGACCGACTATCGCATGGTGGTTGGTGGAAAGCTTTTGTGGTTTTGGATGGACTCGCGGCCTATCAGCTTGTTGGTGGGGTAATGGCCTACCAAGGCGACGACGGGTAGCCGGCCTGAGAGGGTGACCGGCCACACTGGGACTGAGACACGGCCCAGACTCCTACGGGAGGCAGCAGTGGGGAATATTGCACAATGGGCGCAAGCCTGATGCAGCGACGCCGCGTGAGGGATGACGGCCTTCGGGTTGTAAACCTCTTTCAGTAGGGAAGAAGCCGCAAGGTGACGGTACCTGCAGAAGAAGCGCCGGCTAACTACGTGCCAGCAGCCGCGGTAATACGTAGGGCGCAAGCGTTATCCGGAATTATTGGGCGTAAAGAGCTCGTAGGCGGTTTGTCGCGTCTGCCGTGAAAGTCCGGGGCTCAACTCCGGATCTGCGGTGGGTACGGGCAGACTAGAGTGATGTAGGGGAGACTGGAATTCCTGGTGTAGCGGTGAAATGCGCAGATATCAGGAGGAACACCGATGGCGAAGGCAGGTCTCTGGGCATTAACTGACGCTGAGGAGCGAAAGCATGGGGAGCGAACAGGATTAGATACCCTGGTAGTCCATGCCGTAAACGTTGGGCACTAGGTGTGGGGGACATTCCACGTTTTCCGCGCCGTAGCTAACGCATTAAGTGCCCCGCCTGGGGAGTACGGCCGCAAGGCTAAAACTCAAAGGAATTGACGGGGGCCCGCACAAGCGGCGGAGCATGCGGATTAATTCGATGCAACGCGAAGAACCTTACCAAGGCTTGACATGAACCGGTAACGCCTGGAAACAGGTGCCCCGCTTGCGGTCGGTTTACAGGTGGTGCATGGTTGTCGTCAGCTCGTGTCGTGAGATGTTGGGTTAAGTCCCGCAACGAGCGCAACCCTCGTTCTATGTTGCCAGCACGTGATGGTGGGGACTCATAGGAGACTGCCGGGGTCAACTCGGAGGAAGGTGGGGACGACGTCAAATCATCATGCCCCTTATGTCTTGGGCTTCACGCATGCTACAATGGCCGGTACAAAGGGTTGCGATACTGTGAGGTGGAGCTAATCCCAAAAAGCCGGTCTCAGTTCGGATTGGGGTCTGCAACTCGACCCCATGAAGTCGGAGTCGCTAGTAATCGCAGATCAGCAACGCTGCGGTGAATACGTTCCCGGGCCTTGTACACACCGCCCGTCAAGTCACGAAAGTTGGTAACACCCGAAGCCGGTGGCCTAACCCCTTGTGGGAGGGAGCTGTCGAAGGTGGGACTGGCGATTGGGACTAAGTCGTAACAAGGTAGCCGTACCGGAAGGTGCGGCTGGATCACCTCCTTTCTAAGGAGCACCTACAACGATCACGTACCGGCGCATGTTGGTGTGTGGTGTTGTCAGGAAGCAAGCCCGCAGCATGGACGATTGTTCCGTGGCGGGTGCTCATGGGTGGAATATCAACAAATAGGTGCCTGGTGGCACGGACCATTGTTAGTACGGATGCTTTCCTTTGTGGGGGTTGTCCTGGAACGCGGTTGGTTTGTTGCTGCTGGGTAGTGTTTGGCACACTGTTGGGTCCTGAGGCAACAGGGCCGGGGGTTTTTGCCTTCGGTACTTTGTTTCTGGTTTCCCTGCCATGGCGGTCCGTGCACGTGTTTGTGTGTGGGGTGTGTGGTGTGGGGTTGTTGTTTGAGAACTACATAGTGGACGCGAGCATCTTGTATAAGAAGCAATTTCCAAGATTAATGAACCTGGATCTGGTTCGTGTGCTGTGACTCTTTTGGGGTTGTGGTGCGTGGAACGGTTTTCATGGTTCTCTCGAAAATGTTTTTGATCTTTGTGGTCAAGTTTTTAAGAGCACACGGTGGATGCCTTGGCATTAGGAGCCGAAGAAGGACGTAGGAATCTGCGATAAGCCTGGGGGAGTCGATAACCGGACTGTGATCCCAGGGTGTCCGAATGGGGAAACCCCGCCGAGCGCGCGAGTGACTCGGTGACCCGTACCTGAACACATAGGGTGCGTGGGGGGAACGCGGGGAAGTGAAACATCTCAGTACCCGCAGGAAGAGAAAACAATAGTGATTCCGTTAGTAGTGGCGAGCGAACGCGGATCAGGCTAAACCGTTCCATGTGTGATAGCCGGCGGGCGTTGCATGGTCGGGGTTGTGGGACTTTCCATACCAGTTCTGCCGGGCTGGTGGGGTGTGATGTGCGCGCATAGGTGAACGGTTTTGAAAGGCCGGCCAGAGAGGGTGTTAGTCCCGTAACCGTAATGTGTTTGTACCGCCTGTGAGAGTATCCCAAGTAGTACGGGGCCCGAGAAATCCCGTGCGAATCTGTCAGGACCACCTGATAAGCCTAAATACTCCCTAATGACCGATAGCGGACCAGTACCGTGAGGGAAAGGTGAAAAGTACCCCGGGAGGGGAGTGAAACAGTACCTGAAACCGTGTGCTTACAATCCGTCGGAGCCAGTCTGATTCTGGTGACGGCGTGCCTTTTGAAGAATGAGCCTGCGAGTTAGTGTTACGTCGCGAGGTTAACCCGTGTGGGGCAGCCGTAGCGAAAGCGAGTCTGAATAGGGCGTGTGAGTGGCGTGATCTAGACCCGAAGCGAAGTGATCTACCCATGGCCAGGTTGAAGCGACGGTAAGACGTCGTGGAGGACCGAACCCACTTCAGTTGAAAATGGAGGGGATGAGCTGTGGGTAGGGGTGAAAGGCCAATCAAACTTCGTGATAGCTGGTTCTCCCCGAAATGCATTTAGGTGCAGCGTTGCGTGTTTCTTGCTGGAGGTAGAGCTACTGGATGGCTAATGGGCCCTACAAGGTTACTGACGTCAGCCAAACTCCGAATGCCGGTAAGTGAGAGCGCAGCAGTGAGACTGTGGGGGATAAGCTTCATAGTCGAGAGGGAAACAGCCCAGACCACCAACTAAGGCCCCTAAGCGTGTGCTAAGTGGGAAAGGATGTGGAGTTGCCCAGACAACCAGGAGGTTGGCTTAGAAGCAGCCACCCTTAAAAGAGTGCGTAATAGCTCACTGGTCAAGTGATTCCGCGCCGACAATGTAGCGGGGCTCAAGTACACCGCCGAAGTTGTGGCATTCAAGCATTGACTAAGCCTTCGTGGTTCAGGTGTTTGGATGGGTAGGGGAGCGTCGTGTGGGCGGTGAAGTCGCGGTGTAAACCAGCGGTGGAGCCTACACGAGTGAGAATGCAGGCATGAGTAGCGAAAGACGGGTGAGAAACCCGTCCGCCGAATGATCAAGGGTTCCAGGGTCAAGCTAATCTGCCCTGGGTAAGTCGGGACCTAAGGCGAGGCCGACAGGCGTAGTCGATGGACAACGGGTTGATATTCCCGTACCGGCGAAAAACCGTCCATGTTGAACAGGGGATACTAACCGCCCGAGACCTGACCGATCACCCTTGTGGTGTGAGGTTTTTGGTGGAGCGCGGGACCTGATCCTGGGAGGCAAGCGTATTAACAGGTGTGACGCAGGAAGGTAGCCGAGCCGGGCGATGGTTGTCCCGGTCTAAGGATGTAGGGCGAGTGGTAGGCAAATCCGCCACTCATTGTGCCTGAGATCTGATGGGACCCCCGTTTGGGGGGATTTGGTGATCCTATGCTGCCGAGAAAAGCATCGACGCGAGGTTTTAGCCGCCCGTACCCCAAACCGACACAGGTGATCAGGTAGAGAATACTAAGGCGATCGAGAGAATTATGGTTAAGGAACTCGGCAAAATGCCCCCGTAACTTCGGGAGAAGGGGGGCCCCAACCTTGAACGGACTACGCGTCCGGGAGGGGATCGGGGCCGCAGAGACCAGGGGGAAGCGACTGTTTACTAAAAACACAGGTCCGTGCGAAGTCGCAAGACGATGTATACGGACTGACTCCTGCCCGGTGCTGGAAGGTTAAGAGGACCGGTTAGCCTGTAAGGGCGAAGCTGAGAATTTAAGCCCCAGTAAACGGCGGTGGTAACTATAACCATCCTAAGGTAGCGAAATTCCTTGTCGGGTAAGTTCCGACCTGCACGAATGGAGTAACGACTTCCCCGCTGTCTCAACCATAAACTCGGCGAAATTGCAGTACGAGTAAAGATGCTCGTTACGCGCAGCAGGACGGAAAGACCCCGAGACCTTTACTATAGTTTGGTATTGGTGTTCGGAGTGGCTTGTGTAGGATAGGTGGGAGACGTTGAAGCCCGGACGCCAGTTCGGGTGGAGTCATCGTTGAAATACCACTCTGGTCACTTTGGACATCTAACTTCGGCCCGTAATCCGGGTCAGGGACAGTGCCTGATGGGTAGTTTAACTGGGGCGGTTGCCTCCTAAAAAGTAACGGAGGCGCCCAAAGGTTCCCTCAGCCTGGTTGGCAATCAGGTGTCGAGTGTAAGTGCACAAGGGAGCTTGACTGTGAGAGAGACATCTCGAGCAGGGACGAAAGTCGGGACTAGTGATCCGGCGGTACATTGTGGAATGGCCGTCGCTCAACGGATAAAAGGTACCTCGGGGATAACAGGCTGATCTTGCCCAAGAGTCCATATCGACGGCATGGTTTGGCACCTCGATGTCGGCTCGTCGCATCCTGGGGCTGGAGTAGGTCCCAAGGGTTGGGCTGTTCGCCCATTAAAGCGGTACGCGAGCTGGGTTTAGAACGTCGTGAGACAGTTCGGTCCCTATCCGCTGCGCGCGCAGGAAATTTGAGAAGGGCTGTCCTTAGTACGAGAGGACCGGGACGGACGAACCTCTGGTGTGTCAGTTGTACTGCCAAGTGCACCGCTGATTAGCTACGTTCGGATGGGATAACCGCTGAAAGCATCTAAGCGGGAAGCTCGCTTCGAGATGAGATTTCCATACACTTTATGTGTGAGAGGCCCCCAGCCAGACCACTGGGTTGATAGGCCGGATGTGGAAGCGAGGACTAACGACTCGTGAAGCTGACCGGTACTAATAGGCCAACAACTTACACCACACAGAAACATACAAAACACTGTGCTTGCGTCCACTATGTGGTTCCCAACCAACAACCCGCCACGGGGAAACGGTTACACGGAACCAACAACTGAATAACAACACCACAAATGTTGTAACCACCAGTCTTCCCACCCCCCAAAGCATCACCGGGGGACCGGGTAAAAGGGTTACGGCGGTCATAGCGTGGGGGAAACGCCCGGTCCCATTCCGAACCCGGAAGCTAAGACCCACAGCGCCGATGGTACTGCACCCGGGAGGGTGTGGGAGAGTAGGTCACCGCCGGACACACATTAAGTAGGGCCCTGACAAGGAACGTCAGGGCCCTACCGCTTTAACAAACAAACCACAGGGTCCAGGCCCACTAGTCCTCCCCGAACGCCCCACCACCTCCCGCGGGGAAACGGCGAACGCCCCACCACCTCCCGTGGCGCTTCCCACCCACGCCCGCAGGATGTGATGCCGCGTCCTCGGAATGCCGCAGGGAGTGGTGGGGCGTACCAAGTAAGACTGCAGGACATGATGGCGCGTCGTTAGGACACCGGGGCCGGGAGGGCAAAGGGGTGCTGGAGGCGTGGAATATGCCCCGGAATCGGTGATTAACCTCAAAAAGTGGCGGAAACACGCGGAATTTGCGGTCCGTAACCGCCCAAGCTGGTAAGTTTTCGAACAGTGGCCTGCGCGCACGCCGCGTGCAGGCTCCAGAATCAGAACCGTCCAGGAGGACATCAATGGCTAAGAACCGTAGTGAACTTGTTGCAGAGGTAGCTGGCAAGGCCGGCACCAGCCAGGCTGCCGTCAACTCCGTCCTCGACGCACTGTTCGAGGTTTTCGAGACTTCTGTCGCCGCCGGCGAGAAGATCACCATCCCGGGCTGGCTCGCCGTCGAGCGCACCGACCGTGCAGCACGCACCGGCCGCAACCCCCAGACCGGCGAGACCATCCAGATTGCAGCAGGCCACAGCGTCAAGCTGACCGCCGGCTCCAAGCTGAAGGCTGCAGTCTCCAAGAAGTAGAGCTTATTCCTGTCCGGCATGCAGCCGGATGGAAAAGGAGCGGCAACCCCCGGGTTGCCGCTCCTTGGCATTTAAGGCCGGATTCGCCGCCCGGGCAGGCGTAGCGGACAATGGAATGGTGTCTTCTGCCGCAAAACCACGTTCCACCCCGCCCCAGTCCAGTCCTGGCAAGGGAGCTGCGGTCCGGGACGCCGGTCGTCAGGGGATCCCGGTGCCCTGGCAGCTCTCAGGCCTGGCAGCCCTCTTCCTGGGCCTCGCGGCAGCACTGATCTTCTCCGGCGCCGCAGCGGCCCGCAGCGTGGCCGACCCCGGAGCCCTGGTCCGCTGGGGACTGCCCATCAGCAAGGCCATCCACAACGTTTCGCTGGCGACGGTTGTCGGAGGACTGATCTTCGCCGTCGGCATTCTTCCCAAGAACCTCAACGTGCGGAACGCACGCAACCGGGACCGGGAAACGCCCAGGGACAACGCGGCACCCGAACATCCCGCCTTTGCCCGCGTCCTCGCTGTGGCGGCCGTCGCGGGTGCTGTGTGGACCTTGTCCGCCATCGCGGTCCTGGTGCTCACCTACGCCGACGTGGCCGGGCAGGGGCTGTCGGGCGATCCCGCCTTTACCCAGGCCCTCGTGTACTTCATGACGGACATCGACACAGGCCGCGCATGGCTCGCCGTCACCATCATCGCCGCGGTGGTGACGACGGCGCTGTTCGGCGTCAGGTCCCTCGGCGGCCTGGCCCTCACCCTCATCCTGGCCCTCATCGGTTTGGTCCCCACGGCCCTGATCGGTCACTCCTCAAGCTCGTCGGACCACGAGGGCGCCATCAACTCGCTTGGCCTGCATCTGTTGGGAGTCAGCACCTGGGTGGGCGGCATCATCATCCTGGCCCTGCTGTCCGGGATCCTGACGGGGCCCAAGGCCGGGGCAGCCCCGGATATCACCGAACCCACACTCCGCCGGTTCTCCACCCTGGCCGGCTTCGCCTTTGTCCTGGTCTTCGCCTCGGGCATCATCAATGCCAGTATCCGCGTCACCAGCTGGTCCGATCTCTTCGGCTCCGCCTACGGGCAGCTGATCCTGGCCAAGACGGCCGCCGCAGTGGTGCTGGGCGGGATCGGCTTCATGCACCGGCAGTGGGTCATCCCGCAGCTTGGCCGCAAGGGCGCCACGCTGTCCTCACGGCGGGTGCTGTGGCAGCTGGTCCTGGCCGAGCTGCTGGTCATGGGTGCCACCTCGGGCATCGCCGTGGCCCTGGGCCGCTCGGCCCCGCCGCAGCCAACGGAACTGGCACCCAACGCTTCACCCGCCTTCATCCTCAGCGGCTACGAGCTGCCGCCTGAGCTCACACCCGAACGCTGGCTCACTGAATGGCGGCTGGACTGGATCTGGGTTGGCGTGGCGCTCTTCGGCCTGGTGACCTATTTCCTGGGCGTTGCCAAGGTCCGCCGCCGGGGAGACTCGTGGCAGTGGTTCCGGTCCCTGAACTGGGTTATCGGCCTGGTGGTGCTGACGTACATCACGTCCGGGCCGCCGTCGGTATACGGCCGCATCCTGTTCTCCGCGCACATGGTGGACCACATGGCCCTGACCATGGTGGCCCCGATCTTCCTGGTGCTGGGCGCGCCGGTGACCCTGGCCCTGCGTGCGCTGCCCGCCCGCGGTGACGGCTCACGCGGCGCCCGCGAGTGGCTTCTGGTCTTCGTGCACTCGAAGTTCTCGCAGCTGGTCACCCACCCGCTGTTCGCGGCCGCGAACTTCGCTGGCTCCATCATCCTGTTCTACTACTCGGACCTGTTCGGCTTCGCCATGCGCGAGCATGTGGGCCACGAACTGATGAACCTGCACTTCCTGCTCACCGGATACATCTTCGTGCTCAGCATGATCGGCACCGACCCCCTGCCGCTCCGCGCGCCGTACCCCATGCGGCTGCTCCTGCTGCTGGCGACCATGGGCTTCCATGCTTTCTTCGGCGTCTCCATCATGGGCGGCACGGGGCTGATGGCCGCGGACTACTTCGGCAACCTGGGCCGTGCCTGGGGACCGTCGGCCCTCCTTGACCAGCAGGCCGGCGGCGCGGTGGCCTGGGGAATCGGCGAGGTGCCAACGCTGCTGGTGGCGATCGGCGTCGCCATCATGTGGTCCAGGTCGGACCAGCGGGAGACCAAACGGGTGGACCGCGCGGCGGACAGGAATAACGACGCCGATCTGACCGCTTACAACGATATGTTTGCCAAATTGGCCGAACGCGACGCCAAGCTGGCTGAACGCAACAAGCTGGAAGGACGCTGATGAGCGAAACCGTACGCACGCATGCCCGGGTCCGGGCCTCCGAACTGGTGGGCCGCAACTGGTTGAACACCGGCGGCAAGTCCCTTGATCTCGAAGCCCTGCGCGGCAAGATCGTGCTGCTCGATTTCTGGACCTTCTGCTGCATCAACTGCCTGCACGTCCTGGATGAACTGCGGCCGCTCGAGCAGCAGTACTCGGACGTGCTGGTGACGGTGGGCGTGCACTCGCCCAAGTTCGAGCACGAGGCGGATCCGGTGGCCCTGGCCGCCGCCGTGGAGCGCTACGAGATCCACCACCCCGTGCTGGACGATCCCGAACTGGACACCTGGAAGGCGTACACCGCCCGCGCCTGGCCCACCCTGGTGGTCATCGACCCTGAGGGCTACATCGTGGCGCACCTCTCCGGTGAGGGCCACGCGGACGGGCTCGCCGTGCTGATCCCCGAACTCATCGCCGAACACGAGGCCAAGGGCACCCTGCACCGCGGCTCCGGCCCGTACGTGGCGCCCGAAGCGACGTCGGGCACCCTGCGCTTCCCGGGAAAGGCACTCTTCCTGCCGCCGGGACGCGGTTCCACCGCTTTGGCTGGAACGGCCGACGACGGCACTTCAGCAGGTGCCGCAGTCCAGGATGCTGCGGAGAAGGGCTCATGGCTGGTCACCGACACTGGCCACCACCGCCTGGTGGAGCTGGGCACCGACTTCCAGACCGTCCTGGCCACCTTCGGTTCCGGCATCAAGGGCTACGCCGATGGGCCTGCCGCAGGGGACACCGCCAGTGCACAGTTCAACGAGCCCCAGGGCCTGGTCCTGCTGCCGGAAGATGTGGCAGCCAAGGCGGGCTACGACGTCGTCATTGCCGACTCGGTCAACCACCGCCTCCGTGGATTGTCGCTCACGGACGGAAAGGCCTCCACCCTGGCCGGCAACGGCATCCAGCGCCTGCTGGAAACCGGCCCCGCCCGCGTGGATGAGGAAGGCGCCGGCTTCAGCGGCTCGCTGGGCAACGATCCCCTGGAAGTTGCCCTGAGCTCGCCGTGGGACGTGGTGTGGTCGCGCAAGCTCAATGCGGTGGTGGTGGCCATGGCCGGCACGCACCAGATCTTCAGCTTTGATCCCGTGACGGGCGCCGTGGCGATCATCGCCGGCAACGGCCTCGAAGGACTCCTCGACGGCCCCGCCCACGAGGCCTGGTTTGCCCAGTCCTCCGGCCTCGCCGAAGACGCGGACGGCAACATCTGGGTAGCGGATTCCGAGACCTCGGCCCTCCGGAAACTGGTGGTTGGCGACGACGGCGCCATCACCGTGGAATCCGCCGTGGGCAAGGGCCTGTTCGACTTTGGCTTCCGCGACGGACCCGCCGCCGAAGCCCGCCTGCAGCACCCGCTGGGAGTAACTGTCCTGCCGGACGGCTCCGTGGCCATCGCTGACACCTACAACGGGGCCGTGCGCCGCTATGACCCCGCGTCCGGCACGGTGTCCACCCTTGCCCGCGGCCTCGCCGAGCCCTCCGACGTGATCGTGGACCACACCCAGTCCGCCGGCTCGGAGCCCCTCCTGGTGGTGGTGGAGGCCAACAAGCACCAGCTGGTCTACGTCCCCATTCCCAAGGAGGCGCAGCAGGTGGATGAGGGGGCGTCGCAGACCCACCGGCCCAAGAGCCCCGTTGCACCCGGCACACTGGACCTGACCGTCCGCTTCACGGCTCCCACCGGGCAGAAGCTCGATGACCGCTGGGGCGATCCCACGCAGCTGAAGATCTCCTCCACCCCGCCCGAGCTGCTGCTGTCCGGCGGCGGAACCTCCGTGGGACTGCTGCGCACCCTGGAGCTGTCCCCGGACGTTCCTGAGGGAGTGCTGCACATTACCGCCCGCGCGGCCGCCTGCGACGGGCCGGAAACCGAGGACGGCGAGATCCCCGACCACGCAGCCTGCCACCTCTACCAGCAGGACTGGGGCATCCCGGTGGTCATGCAGGCCGACGGCGACACCGAATTGGTCCTGGACCTGCGCGGTATGGACTGACCCGCCGCTGGTTGCTGAACTGGCCCGGTTTTCGACTCGTTGGGAGCGGAAACCGGGCCATTTCTGCTACTTCTGCTGGAAAAACTGGGCCAGTTTGACGGCACTTCCTGTCCACATAGCCACGCCCAGCACTGCCGTCACTGCACGGTTGGGGGCATGGTGGCGGGATGGAGCCTGAGGAAATTCTCAGATCTGCTGGCGGCGTTTCACTGACGCGCGATGTGCTCTCCGCGGGCGCCCGGGAGGCGGAGCTGCGCCGGGCTATCCGGAGCGGCCAAGTAGTGAGACTGGACAGAGGGCTTCTCGCCGTGGCGGGCGCCGACCCTCAACTGATCGCCGCCGGACGGGCCCGCGGCCTCGTCACCTGCGCGTCGGCCGCACGCCTCTACGGACTGTGGCAGCTCCGGCCACCTGAACAGCCGCACTATTGGCAGAGCAACGGACGGAACGCAGTCCGTTGCATGAGTCACCGGACTCCGCTCACGCAGCCGCCTCGCCATAGAACCCTTGCTGCCTTGCCTGACGTCCTGCTTCACGCGCTGCTGTGCCTGCCCGAACTTGAGTCCTTAGTAATGGTGGAGTGCGCCTGCAACCGTGGGGACATCAAGCCATCCTCTCTGTTCCGCCATCTGAATGGCCACCGGTCCGGCAAGGCACGGGACGTTCTGCCCAAGGTTGAACGTGGCGCAGACTCTCTCCCGGAAACCCTGGCGCGGGTGCTGTTCAGGGATGCCGGCATTGCCACCGAGACCCAGGTGTGGATCGAGGGCATCGGACGCGTGGACTTCCTCCTGGAAGGCTTCCTCATCGTGGAGATCGACGGCTTGGCCTTCCACCTGGAACCACGGCAGTTCAAGAAGGACCGCCGGCGCGACAATGCGGCAATGCTGCGAGGCCTGCCCGTACTCAGGTTCTTCTACGATGACGTGGTTTACGCGCCTGAATCCGTCCTGGCGCAGGTCAGGGAGGTGCTGGCTCGAGGGTCGCTGCGCTGGCCGCGGTCGGACCAGCCCACTTTTCGGCAGGATTGGGTCTAAAGCTGCAAACAGCACTTCAATTAGGGGACGAAAACTGGGCCAGTTCGGCGATACGGGCCTAGAAGCTCAGCATCGGGGTGACCTTCACCGTGTCACCCGCTACGTCCAGGCGGGTGGTGAAGCTGAAGTCCACCTCGGCGTCCAGCGGGTACCAGGCCCCGGTGAAGGAGTTTTGCTGGAGCGCCTCCACCTTCGCTTTGCCGTCCAGCGGTGGCACCACCCATCGGCCGTCGAACGGCTCCACCGATACACCCGGGTACTCGGTCACGGTCCACCGGATGCTGCCGTCCTGGACCCTGTTGTTGCTGGCGAAGTAGAAGGGGCAGTCCGGCTGGAGTTTCTGTTCCTTGACGGCCTCTGCAGCGCAGCCGTCCAGGAATTCCCTGACCTTGGCCGAAACGTCGCTTTTCAGTTTGTCCGTGGCCTGGGTCAGCAGGTTAAGCGGTGCCACCGGGGCGTCCTTGGAGGTGACCGTGGCCCGGGTGGCGGGAGCCGAGAAGTACTGCCCGTCAAGGGAGGCCTCGTACTCGCCGGGGTAGAACACGGCAAAGGAATTGCGGCCGTTGGGCATGTTCACCGGAACCCCGTTCACCGCGGCCTCACTGCCGTTGACCACGGTGATATCAACGGTGGGCAGCCGCGACGGGACAAATGCCCAGGTGTTGAAGAACAGCCACTCGGTGCCGGTCTTCTGCAGCAGGAATTCCGTGTGCAGCCGGCTGCCGTCGATGGTGTATTCCATGGGCACCATCACCTGGTTTCCCGGGCGTTCCTCGGGGTCGCCGATGGCCACATTGGTGACGCGGGATGCCGCAGTCTGCAATCCGGTGCCGTCCAGCATGGCGGCGTTGCTGGGCGGAACCGCGGCCCGGAGGATCCCCAGCGCACGGCCGCCGTCCCCGCTCTTCAGCGCATCCAGGTATTCCCTGACCGGCTGCTGCGGACTGGCCACGGTATTGTTCACAACGTTGATGGCCACAATGGCTCCGGCGACGGCAAGCATGAGGCCCAGCAGCCATCCGGCCGCGATCCTCACCAACGCTTGACTCATCTGCACGTTCCTTACAGTAACGTCAGTGCGGACGCACACTAAAGTTGGCGTCCCCCCTAATCTGCCGGGCAACACCCGGTTAACGCCCGACGGCGGGGCGCCGGGACAGCGTCAACAGGGGCCTTGGGCAGCCTTCCGGGTCAGCGGGTGCAGGGTCAGCGGCGCCGGCGGCGGGACGACGTGCCGAACACTCCGCGCAGCAGTTCGCGTCCCAGCTGCGTGCCCATGGATCGTGCCATGCTCTTGAGGCCGCCGCCCAGGGCGCCGCCGAGTACCCCGCCCAGGTCGCCCATCATGCCGCCCGCTTGAGGCTCCGGCTGACGGGTCTCCGGCTGTCGGGTCCGCGGTGCCTTGGTCCGGGGTTTGGGCTCGCTGTAATCGGGTCCGCTGTACTCCGGCGCGCTGTACTGGGGTTCAGGAACCTGCGCGGGCCTGCTGCTGGGCCTGCCCAGGATTTCCTCCTCGATCCGCCGGGCCTCGGCGTCAACGTCGTACCCGGCAGGGGTGGCAGGTGCGCCGGCAGGAGATCCAGCCGCCGGACCCGTGGGCGCGGCAGCCTTGCCGGACAGCTTCTCGTAGGCGGAGGGGTTGTCCACGGTGGTGCCGTACTTGCCCAGCAGCGCGGAGCCCGCCACCGTGCTGCGGACCAGGGCGTTCTCGCTGGGGCCCATGACGGATTCCGGTGCGCGGAGCCGGGTGAGGGCCACGGGAGTGGGCGCACCTCTTTCGTTCATGACGGTGATGACGGCCTCGCCAATGCCCGCGGAGGTCAGCGTCTCTTCGAGGTCATAGTCGCTGACCGGGAAGGTGGACACCGTGGCCTTGAGCGCCTTGGCGTCCTCGGGGGTGAACGCGCGCAGGGCGTGCTGGACCCGGTTGGCCAGCTGGCCCAGGACATCGGCGGGGACATCCTTGGGCGTCTGGGTGACGAAGAAGATGCCCACGCCCTTGGACCGGATCAGCCGGACGGTGGTGGTGATGGCATCCAGGAAAGCCTTGGACGCCCCATTGAACAGCAGGTGGGCCTCGTCCAGGAAGAACACCAGCTTGGGCTTGTCCAGGTCGCCGGCCTCGGGGAGGTCCTCGAACAGGTCTGCAAGCAGCCACATCAGGAACGTGGAGAACAGCATGGGCTTGGTCTGCAGGGTGGGCAGTTCCAGGCAGGTGACCACGCCGCGGCCGTCCGGAGCGGTGCGGAGCAGCTCGGCGGTATCGAACTCCGGCTCACCGAAGAACTTCTCCAGCCCCTGCGCCTCGAGGTTGACGATTTCCCGCAGGATCACGCCGGCGGTGGCCTTGGACAGGCCGCCGAGTTCCTCGAGTTTGTCCTTGCCCTCGTCCGAGGTGAGGAACTGGATGACGGCGCGAAGGTCCTTGAGGTCGATCAGCTCCAGGCCGTTCTTGTCCGCGAAGTAGAACACCAGCTGCAGGCTGGATTCCTGGGTGTCGTTCAGTTCCATGATCCGCGAGAGCAGGATGGGCCCGAACGAGGTTATCGTGGCGCGGACCGGGACACCGTTGCCGTCCCCGCCCAGCGCCAGGAACTCAACGGGAAACGTCTTGCCCTGCCAGGGCTGGCCAATGCTTTGGGTGCGGGCGGTGAGTTTGTCGTTGCCGACGGCGGCAGTGGCCAGGCCGGAAAGGTCGCCTTTGATGTCGGCCAGGAACACGGGGACGCCCGCCGTGGACAGCTGTTCGGCCATCATGTGCAGGGTCACGGTCTTGCCCGTACCGGTGGCGCCGGCCACCAGCCCGTGCCGGTTCATCATGGCCAGCGGCAGCCGCACCGGCGCGTCCTTGTGGAGCTCGCCGTCGATGATGGCGGCTCCCAGCTCGATGGTGGCACCTTCCAGCGTGTAGCCCTTTTGGATGGTGGCAAGCTTCTCTGCTGTGGTTTTGGTGGCCATGGCGCTAGCTTAGCGGCGGCTGCCCCGGATGTGGCGCGACCCGCGTCAGATTTGCTGCCGGGCGGGCAGCTCTTTGGTGAAGGCCAGCGGCCCGATGGTTTCCGGGTCCGCAGCCAGGTCGAACTGGGCCTGGTAGCCGGTGTTGAGGTAGAGGTGCCTGGCTTCCGGCTGCCGCGGCCCGGTGGTGAGGTAAAGCCGAGTGTAGCCGCGGGCGGCGGCCAGGGACTCGAGCTCGGCCAGCACCACCCGGCCCAAACCACGACGGCGGTGGGCTGAGTGCGTCCAGATCCGTTTCAGTTCCGCCGTGGTGGGGTCGTACCGGCGGAACGCGCCGCCGGCGATCGACTCGCCGTCTTCCTGGATGATCAGCAGGGCGCCGTGCGGTTCCTCGAATTCCGCCGCCGGGTAGCGGTTCAGCTCGTCCGCGGCAGCGGTGCGGCCGAACAGGTCCCCGTAGCGGGTGTCGTATTCGACGGCGAGTTCGTCCAGGAGCGGCCGGACGCGCGGATCGTGCATGGGGAGGCTGAGGACCGACAGTCCGGCGGGATCAAGCGCCCTGGGACGAAGGTGGGGTTCTGCGGTCACTGGTCATTCCTTGTCACTGGTTCAGTTCTTTCCGGCGGCGGCTGGTTCTGGAGTAATTGTGGCCCGGCCGGCCAGGTCCCGGGCAACGCCGAGGATGGTGCGGGCCAGGGCGTCGTTCTCGCGGAACGGCGCGGCGTTGGTGTTGGGCCGGGCAAAGGCGCCCGCGCCCCAACCGGATGTTCCCGGACCGATGCCAAAGAGGGTGGGCCGAGGGTTCCCGTCGGATCCCACCAGTTGGTGCCGGGCTGAGACCAGCAGCTTCCCGGTGGAGTGGATGCCGTCCGTGGTCAGCAGCTGCTGCTCGCTTCCCAGCCCGCTGTAGTGCAGGGCGGAGAGCACAGGATTTAGCGAGCGGGCCACGGACGTGGACGGCAGCCGCGCCTCGATCAGGGCAGTGGCCGTAACGGAAACCCCCGACTGCGGTGACGAAGCAACAAACAACCCGGTGGCTTCGTCGGCGCACACCTGCAGGCCCGGACCCAGGAACTGCAGCAGCCCGGCCCGGTGGAGTGCCAGCATCTGGCGGAGCCGGTGGGGCGGCGGACCCGAGTCAACAAAGCTGAAGAAGCCGTGCCACCAGCCATGGATGACCTGCTGCGACCGGGCGTTCAGCCGCTCCGGCGGAACCACTCGGCCCACCTCCATGTAGACATGCAGCAGGGCCAGGAACAGCGCAAGCGTTTCCGGGTGGTCCGCGCTGTCCCGCAACCGCAGGTCATTCTCGATATAACCGGATACCGCGTCCTGCACCTCCGCGTGGTCACGGAAGCGGCGGCCCTCGAAGGGACGGTCCAGCCGCTCCAGGTCCAGGTGCAGGGCGGAATCCGGGACGGCGGCGGCAACCAGGTCCACGCGAGCCGGGCTGTACCAGTCCAGTTCTGCGTAGCGGGCGGCGAACTCGTCCCACCCCATCGCACTGTGCTCCGGGCTGCCGGTGAGGATCTCCCGGTAGTAGTAGTGCCCGGCTTCCTTGGCGATCAGGGGCCAGAGGTGTTGGCGGAAGTCCAGTTCGCCGTGCTGCTGCAGGAGGGCCTCCACCGCGGCGGCCGTAAAGAACTGCAACGGCCCCGGAGCCTGGCCCCGCAGGGCTGCAGAAACCTTCGAGTGGTACGGCACGCCCCGCCGCGACCCGGCCCACAGCCGCGGCTCCCGTCCCGACGGAAGGTAGCGCAGCCCGCCGTCGGACGTTTCCTGGAACCTGCCGCCGCGCCCTTCAAAAAGGAGGACCAGCAGGTCCACGAAGGCCAGGCCCATCCCGGAGACGATCACGTCCTGTCCGGCGGCGATGGGGGAGTAGTCGACGTCGGTGGTGTAGCCCGGTGCCGCGTGGTAGCCGCCGTGCCGGGCGGCGAAGTCCGAGAAGCCGGCGGATACGGCGTCAGGGCGGGAGTCGGTGTGGCCCAGGGCGGTCACCACGATGTCCGCGTGCAGGGTCCGGCCGTTGGCCAGTTCAACCTGATGGCCGCCCTCCGCCTGCTCCGTGATGCCCACGGCCGTGGTGCGGTGGACCGTCACGCTGCGGCCAAGCGACCTCGCCGCGCGGCGGAAGAACCACTCCAGGTACTGGCTCTGCAGCTGGCGGGTGGGAAAGGTGGTGCCCGTTAGAGCCCGCAGCTGGTCCCACAGCGGCTGCGGGAAGTCCGGAACGTCGATGATGGAGGCATCCAGCACGCCACCGGCCCACTCGGCCAGCCCCGGTCCCGGCGCTGCGGGTCCTTCGCAGTCCACCGACCCGTCCGTGAACATGGTGATGTCCGCGGCCATCGAGTTCAGCAGAAGACCGGGGTCCTGCTCGTACCGCCAGATGCGGCCCGAACCCGGGATGTGCGGCTCCACCACATGGACCTGCAGCGGTCCGGCGAAGACGTCCGGCCGGTTGGCGGCGATCCGTTCCAGCACACCGGCCGTGCGCGGCCCGCCGCCAATGAAGACGATTGCCGGGATGGTGGCTGGCATGGGTACTCCTGACGGCAGGACGGGGAATTGAGTGCCCATGCTAGGCAGCCGTGACGACGGCGGTCGAGCGCCTGGTCACGGCCGTTAACCCCGCGTCACGGCACGTTACGGGACGCAAAAAACCGACTCATGACGCCGTGCGAAGCCGCGTGAACTATTGCAACCTGCCGCCTTGCTGCCCTGTTCCGGCCGGTCCTAGATTTGCAGCCAGCAACGGGCCAAACGGTCCCGACCCGGGGCTGCGGCCCAACCGGAAACCCACGACGAGAAGCGAGGTGGCACATGAGTTCAGCAGCAACGACGGTGGCGCAGTCACAACAGCAGCAGCCGGCACCGCCGGCGGAATTGCCGCCGTCTGAGGGTGGTGCGGCATTCCGGCGGGCCATCGACTATTCGTCCTACCGGGTGGTGGCCGCCAGGCATCCGTGGCGCTGGGTGGGGACGGCCGTCGTCGCGCTTGGTGTCCTTGCGGTGGCCTGGTCCCTGGCCACCAACCCGCGCTGGGAGTGGGGCGTGGTGGCGCAGTGGTTCACCGCGCAGTCCGTGGTCAACGGCCTGGTGGAAACGCTGAAGCTGACTGCCATCTCCGGCGTCCTGGGGTTCGTGCTCGGCTTCATCCTGGCCCTGATGCGGCTCTCGGCGTCGCCGCTGCTGGTCTCGGTGTCCTGGACGTTCTCCTGGATCTTCCGCTCCACACCGCTGCTGGTCCAGATGCTCCTTTGGTACAACCTGGGCTACCTGTACGAGAAAATCAGCCTGGGAATCCCCTTCACCGACGTCCGGTTCTTCGAGGTCCAGACCACCACACTGATCAGCCAGTTTGCGGCAGCAGTGCTGGGACTGACCCTGAACCAGGCCGCCTACTCGGCCGAAATCATCCGCGGCGGCATCCTGTCCGTGGACCAGGGACAGCTGGAGGCGGCGGCCGCGCTGGGAATCCCGGCGTGGCGCCGCTCCACCAGGATCGTGCTGCCGCAGGCCATGCGCGCCATCCTGCCCACCGCGTTCAACGAGATCATCGGCCTGGTAAAGGGCACCTCGATCGTCTACGTCCTGGCCTACTCCGAGCTGTTCTACACCGTCCAGGTCATCTACAACCGCACCCAGCAGGTCCTGCCGCTGCTGCTGGTGGCCACGCTTTGGTACATCGTGATCACGTCCGTGCTGAGCGTCTTCCAGTACTACATCGAGCGGCACTACTCCAAGGGCGCCGTGCGGAACCTGCCGCTGACGCCCCTGCAGAAGGCCCGCAAATTCTTCGCCACCCACGCGGCAGTGCCCAACCGGAGGAACATCTGATGACTGCAACCCTTACCGCCCCGGCAGCCACCCGCGGCCTGGTGGAGATCACCGGTGTGCGCAAGTCCTTCGGCGCCACCGAAGTCCTCAAAGGCGTCAGCCTCACCGTGGAACCCGGCGGCGTGGCCGTGATCGTGGGCCCCTCCGGTTCCGGGAAGTCCACCCTGCTGCGCACCATCAACCACCTGGAAAAGGTGGACGGCGGCCACATCACCATCGACGGCCAGCTGGTGGGCTACCAGATCCGCGGCGACCGGCTGCACGAGCTGCGCGAAAAGGAGATCCTCAAGCAGCGCACCGAAATCGGCATGGTGTTCCAGAACTTCAACCTGTTCCCGCACCTCACCGCCCTGGAAAACGTGGCCGAAGCGCCGGTGGTGGCGCAGGGTCGCTCCAGAGAGGACGCCCGCCGCCGCGGCCTGGAACTCCTGGACCGCGTGGGTCTCAAGGACCGTGCGGACGCCTACCCGCGCCAGCTCTCCGGCGGCCAGCAGCAGCGTGTGGCCATCGCCCGCGCCCTGGCCCTGGACCCCAAGATCCTGCTGTTCGACGAGCCCACCTCCGCCCTGGACCCCGAGCTGGTCAACGAAGTGCTGGACGTGATCCGCGAACTGGCCACGTCCGGCACCACGCTGATCATCGTGACGCATGAGATGGGCTTCGCCCGCGACGTGGCGGACACCGTGGTGTTCATGGACCAGGGCCAGATCGTGGAACAGGGCACCCCCAAGGACATTTTCAGCAACCCCCAGGAACCGCGCACCCGGAGCTTCTTCTCCAAGGTGCTGGAACCGGCCTTCAACATCTAAGGACCTCCCATGGCTTTCCCAACCCGCAGCCGCGCACTCGCCGCACTTCCCGCCGTCGTACTTCTTGGCACCGCCGCGCTCGCCGGGTGCGCCGACCCCGGCGCCTCAGCCGCCGGCAACCCCAGCGGAGGGGCGCAGACGACGGCGGCCCGCAACGGCGTCGTCTACAACACCTCCCCGGACCAGCAGCGGATCCGGGCTGACAAGGATGCGGGGCTCGCCGCCAAGGTCCCCGCGCTGATCGGCAAGGACGGCAAGCTGACCGTGGCCACCACCGCCGGCTCCATCCCGCTGTCCTTCCACGCCACGGACGACAAGACGCCCATCGGCTCCGAGCTGGACATCGCCCAGCTGGTGGCGGACAAGCTGGGCCTGGAACTCGATGTCCAGGTCACGTCCTGGGAGAACTGGCCGCTGAAGACCCAGTCCGGCGATTTCGAGGCAGTGTTCTCCAACGTGGGCGTGAACAAGGACCGGGTGAAGCTGTTCGATTTCGCCAGCTACCGGGCCGCGTACATGGGCTTTGAGGCCAAGAAGTCGTCCACGTATGACATCAAGGGTGCGGATGACATCTCCGGCCTGAAGATTTCCGTGGGGTCCGGGACCAACCAGGAGAAGATCCTGCTGGCCTGGAACAAGGAACTCGAGGCCAAGGGGAAGGCGCCGGCCACGCTGCAGTACTACTCGTCCGACGCCGACACCATCCTGGCGCTGTCCTCCGGCCGCACGGACCTGAACATCGCCCCCTACCCGTCCACGGTTTACCGCGAGAACACCCGGGATGACCTGAAGGTGGTGGGCAAGGTCAACGCCGGGTGGCCGTCCGAAACCCTGGTGGCCGCCACCACGCTGCGCGGCAACGGCCTGGCGCCGGTCATCTCCGAGGCCCTCAACTCCGTCATCAAGGACGGCTCCTACGGGAAGGTGCTGGAACGCTGGGGCCTGTCAGAGGAAGCGCTGCCCGAGTCCAAGACCATCACCGAGGAAAACTACGGGGCCACGCAGGCCACCCCATCAGCGACCCCTTCAGGGAAGGCATCATGAACGCGATCCACACCGAAACCGCCCTTGAGTCCTTCGACGCCGACTGGCAGGAATGGCACGCCGCCCACGAACAGCAGCGCGTCCACCCGCACGGTTTCCTGGCGGTGACCCACCTGCACTGGCTGGGCAGCGAACCCGCGCGGCTGGATGGTGCGCCGGGCACCTGGAGTGTGGAGGCCGACGTCGTCCGCGTCGTTCTGGAGCCGGGCGAGAGCCTGCAGCAGGACGGCAGCGAGCTGAACACTTCGCCCGGTGCTGCCGTGGAGCTGGGCCCCATCGAGGAGCGCGGCGGCATCAACCTGGTGTCCGGCGGCACGGTGATTGAGCTGGCCAAGCGCGGCGGCGAATACATCGTTCGGCCACGCCATCCCGAAAACCGGCTGCTGCAGGAGTACCAGGGCACGCCCGCCTACTCGCCGGATGCGGCGTATGCCGTCCGCGGGACCTTCGTGCCGTTTGAGGCGCCGCGACCCACCACGGTGGGCGCCGCCGTCGAAGGCATCCAGCATGTCTACGAGGCGCCGGGCGAGATCCGCTTCAAGCTGGCCGGCCAGGAGCTGGCGCTGACCGCGTTCAACGGCCACGTCCCCGGCTCGCTGTCCGTGCTGTTCACGGACCAGACTTCCGGCACGACCACGTACGCGGCCAACCGGTCGCTCTCGGTGGTGCCCGCCGCGGACGGGTCCGTGCTGCTGGACTTCAACCGGGCGGTGAACCTGCCGTGCGCCTACACCGACCTGGCCACCTGCCCGCTGCCGCCGGCGGAGAACCGCCTGCCCGTGGCCATCGAGGCCGGCGAGAAGACTCCCTACGAACGTCAGGACCAGCAGTGAGCACCTCTGCAATCAAGCCCGGGTTTCTTGCCATTGAGCTCGACGGCGCCGGCTGGGAGGGTGCCGACATCACCCGCGCCGTGCTGGCCGCCGAGTCCGCCGGCTTCCATGCCGCCACGTTCACCGACGCGCCCGCTCCCGGCCGGGCCAACGCACTGCAGCGGGCGGCCTTCGCCGGGCCCGTGACGCGCACCATCGCCCTGGTCCCCGAGGTGGATACCGTCTACACCGAGCCGTTCCACGTCTCCACCCAGCTGGCCAGCCTGGACTACGTTTCAGGCGGCCGGGCCGGCTGGATCGTCACGGCAACGGAATCCCCTGAGGCTGCTGCCGCCGTCGGACGGGCTGCCGTGACCGGTGACGCCCTGGGCCAGGAAGCCGCCGCGTCCATCGAGGTGTCCCGCCGGCTGTGGGACTCCTGGGAAGACGACGCCGTGATCCGCGATGTTGCTACCGGCCGGTACATCGATGTGGACAAGCTGCACTATGTGGACTTTGAAACGCCTGCCGATTTTGCCGGTCCTGGCTATTCGGTGAAGGGGCCATCGATCATTCCGCGGCCGCTTCAGGGGCAGTTGCCCGTGCTGGTGCCGGTGTCGCTGCTGGGAGAAGTGCCGGCTGACGCTGTGGATGCCGTGCTGGTGTCCGCGCCCACCGTGGAACTGCTGGCGGCCGAAGTCCGCGACGTCCGGGCCCGGGTGGGTGCGTCCGTTGCGGTGATCGCCGAGCTCGACGTCGTCCTGGACGCCCGCGGGCAGGCTGCGGTGGATCGCGTGGCCGGCTTCGTTCCGGCTGGCGATGGCGGCCAGACCGTCTACGCCGGTTCCGCAACCGGTCTCACGGACTTCCTGGCGGACCTCCTGACGGAGGCCGACGGCGTGCGGCTGCACCCGGCGTCGCTCTTTGTGGAGCTTGAGGAGCTGGGCCGCCTGGTCCTTCCGGAGTTGCGCCGCCGCGGAGTGCTCCGTCCCGCCGTCCAGGACGGAACCTTCCGCGACTTGTTGGGGCTTCCGCGCCCGGTGAGCCGTTATGCAACCGCTGCGCCCGCCGGCGCTGGAAAGTAAGGGGAAAACCATGACACAGCACATCCGTGCTAAATCCGACGTCTTTGTGCCGTCCGGCCAGATCCAGTTCGGCGTCTTCTTCCAGGGCGTCAACTCCGGCACCATCTGGAAGGCGGCAGAGTCCGGGTCACAGACCGACTTTGAGTCATTCCGCCGGATCGCCCAGACAGCAGAGCGCGGCCTGTTCGCGGCGTTCTTCCTGGGTGAGGGGCTCCGTCTGCGGGAGCACCTGGGCCGCCCGCACGCGCTGGATGTGGTGGGCCGCCCGGACGCACAGACCGTGCTGGCCGCCCTGGCGTCGGTGACCACGAACATCGGCCTGGTGGCCACCCAGAACACCACCTACAACGATCCCGCGGATCTGGCGCACCGGCTTGCGTCGCTGGACCTGGTCTCCGGCGGCCGCGCCGCGTGGAACATCGTGACCACTGACAACGCCTGGACCGGGGCGAACTTCCGCCGCGGCGGCTACCTGGACCACGCGGACCGCTACAAGCACGCCGAAGCGTTCGTAGAGACGGCCAAGCGGATCTGGGATTCGTGGGAGACGCCGGCCGGTCCCGCCCGCCGGGTGCTCCATGAAGGCCAGCATTACACGGTGGACGTGACGCCGCGGCTGCCGCGCAGCGCTCAGTACCGCCCGGTGCTGTTCCAGGCCGGGGATTCGCCGGAGGGCCGCAACTTCGCGGCCCGGCAGGCGGACGTGATCTTCTCCGCGCACCCCAAGTTCGACGACGCCGTGGCGTTCCGCAAGGACCTCGTGGAGCGCTCCCTCGCCGCGGGCCGCGGGGCGAACGCCGTGCAGATCATGCCGGCCAGCGAATTCATCCTGGCGCCCACCGCTGCCGGGGCGGCGGAAAAGAAGGAATGGGTGCGGAGCCTGCAGATCGGTCCGCAGCAGGCCATCGCCTACCTGGAGCAGTTCTGGGGCCGCGAGCTGTCCGGGTACGATCCGGACGGCCCGCTGCCGGAGATCGATCCGGTGGTGGAGGAGACGTCCGAGACCCGCGGCAGCGGCTTCCACGGTGCCAAGGCCCGGCAGTTGGCGGACCAGTGGCGGGCCGAAGCCAAGGACAAGGGCCTGTCCATCCGCCAGTTCGTCACCTCCAAGACCGCCCGCATCGACTCCACCTTTAGCGGTTCCTACACGGCGGTTGCGGACCAGTTGGCGGAGTACGCACGGGTGGGGGCCGTGGACGGGTTCAACATCTCGCCCTGGCTGATCCCCACGGGCCTGGACGACATCGTGAACCACCTGGTGCCGGAGCTGCAGGAACGCGGCGTGTACCCCACCGAATACCGCGGCAGCACGCTCCGCGAGCACCTGGGGCTGGAGGCACCCGTGCGCACCGCGGACCAGGCTGTCGAGGCGGTCCGCGCCTGATGCGCTGGGCCGGTTTTGCTGGAAGGGACGACGACGGCGGCGAGGCGGGTGCCGTCGTCGACCCTTCCGGGGGTGCTTCCTCCGGGACCGTCAGGTTGCTGCTGACGGTGGGGGAGCAGTGGGTGTAGCCGTTGGACGCTTGGCCGGCTACAGGATGCCGGTGGGGACCAGCAGCGCCCAGGCCATTGCCGGGGCAACCAGGACAACCGCCCCGGCATAGAACATGAGTTGGCGGTAGACCCGCTGCCTGTCGTCTTCCTGGGCGTTGGCGACTACCAGGGCGCCATCGGTGGAGAAGGGCGAAACATCCACCACGGTTGCGGCGATCGCCAGGGACGCGACGGTTCCGGAGGCGCTAAGGCTGCTGGTGGCAAGGAGCGGGCCGGCCATGGGGATGAACGCCGTCAGCAGCGCGGTGGACGACGCAAATGCCGAGCCGACGCCGATGACGTAGCACAGGACGAGCGCGATGAGGAGGGGTGCGCCCAAGGCCAGCGCCTGCTTGGCCAGCGTGTCGATGACGCCAATGCGCTGGAGCAGCGAGACGTAGGTGATCATTCCTGCCACGAGCAGGACCGTGGACCAGGAGATGCCGCCGATGAAGGTGCGGTGCTCCTTGATGTTGACCAGGGCCAGCAGGAGGCCGGCGGAGAGGGCGACGAACCCAATTGGCAGGTGAAAGCCCAAAGTACACACGAGCAGCCCCAGGATCAGAACCAGGGTGAGGACCTGCTGGCCGTGGGGCCGGGTGGGTGTGGCGGGGCCTTGCACCGCATCACGCCCGCCGCGGGAATCATGCAGCCTGCGCAGAAGGACGAAGGCGACGATGGTCAACACGGACAGGATGAGGTTGAGCGCGAAGCTGGCGGCGAACAGCGCCGTCTGTGAAACCGGGAAGCCATTCTTCAACGCGATGTTGTGGACCAGCACCCCGGCCACGGACAGCGGGGAAAAGCCGCCGGCATGGGCACCGTTGATGATGAACGCCCCCATGAGCACGGGGTGGAGGCGCGACTCGTAGGCGAAGCCGATGGCCGCGGGGGCGAGGAGCGCGACGGCGGCGGGAGAGAAAGTGCCCAGGGACGTCAGCGCCGCGGCCATAAGGAAGAAGACCCAGGGCAGCAGCATGGTCCGCCCCCTGACCAGGCGCACGCACGTCTGGACAACGATGTCGATGGTGCCGTTCCGTTGGGCCATGCTGAAGAAGTACGTGACGCCGATAATCGTCAGGACGATGGCGGCAGGAAACTCGGCGAGGATTTCATTGTCGGTCAGGCCAAGCATGAAGTAGCCGACGCCGAATGAGGCCACCAGGCCCATCACGCCAATGTTCAGCGGCCACTTTGTGGCAACAATGAACATCACCACGAGGATCACCAGCGGGAGGATTTGGGTCGCTGTCATGGCTGGCTCCGATCTACCGTGCGGGCCGGAGCCCCGGTCACGGAGTTCCCTGCGCCGGCCGCCGTCAAGGGCAAGCATATCGATCCGGCGCCGTTAACAAGTTTGCCCGGGACCCCTGATGGGATCCCGGGCAAACGATGGTGGCGGTGGCCTGCCGGCAGGCTAGTGCGCCATGGCCGGCTCGGCGAGCTGCACCTTCTCTGCCTCGGTGGGCACGAAGCCGGCCTGGAGTTCGGAACGGAGCTTGCCCATATCCAGCTCACCCTGCCATTTGGCGATTGCAACGCAGGAGACGATGTTGCAGACCGTGCTGGTCAGCGCGCGGGCCTCGCTCATGAAGCGGTCAATGCCAACGATGAGGGCCACGCCGGCGACGGGCAGGGTGGGCATGACCGTCAGGGTGGCCACCAGGGCCACGAAACCACTGCCGGTGACGCCCGCCGCGCCCTTGGAGGTCAGCAGCATCATGCCGAGCATCAGCAGGATCTGGCCCCAGCTGAGGTGGATGTCGCAGGCCTGGGCAATGAACATGGAAGCGAGGGTGAGGTAGATGGCGGTGCCGGTGAGGTTGAAGGAGTAGCCGGTGGGGACCACGAGCCCCACAACGCTGCGGTCGCAACCGATCCGTTCGAGCTTGGACAGCAGGCGCGGCAGGACAGGTTCGCTGGAGGACGTGGCGAGGACGATCAGGAATTCATCCTTGAAGTAGCGCAGGATCTGCCACAGGCTGAAGCCGGTGATCTTGGCCAGGATGCCCAGGCCAACCACCACGAAGACGATGCAGGCGGCGTAGAAGGCAAGGATCAGCATGCCGAGGTTTCCGATGGAGTGGGCGCCGTACTTGCCAACGGTGAATGCCATGGCCCCGAACGCGCCCAGCGGAGCCACCTTCATGATGTAGCCGAACATGATGAAGAGCAGCTTGTTGAAGCTGTTGACCACGTTCAGGGCCAGCTGGCCCGGTGCGCCGAGCTTGCTGAAGGCGAATCCGCACAGCAGCGCAATGACCAGCACGGGCAGGACTTCACCGTCGGCGAAGGCGCCAACGAAAGTGGTGGGGATGATGCTCAGGATGAAGTCCACAGGATTGCTGCTGGGCAGCTGCGTGGTGTACTTCTGGGCCACCGAAGAGTCGAGGTGCGTGGGGTCAATGTGCATCCCCGCCCCGGGCTGGAACAGCGTCACCGCGGCCAGGCCCAGGGCCAGGGCAAGTGCCGTCAGTGCGTAGAAGAGGCCAAGCGACCGGATCAGGGTGGGGCCCACCTTCTTGGTGTCCCGCAGGGAGGTGATGCCTCCGACGATGGTGCAGAACACGATCGGGGCGATCATGAACTTCACGAGTTTCACGAAGCCGTCGCCGATGGGCTTGAGGGACGAACCGAGGTCCGGCCACAGTGCGCCCACAACGACGCCGAGCGCGACTCCGATGAGTACCTGGACATAGAGGTGTCCGAGGATGGATTTGATCTTCATTGAACAACTTCCTGCTTGGTGCGGCCCCTTAATGATGGGGCAAAGAGATAGGGGTTTTAGGCGGACAGCTCGGCGGCCGGGGCCACGTCGATGTCTGCGGTGGCGATGTGGCGGGCTGCCCGGTGGAGGGCCACTTCGCTGACGGTGCCTGCGTCATTGGAGATGATTTCGGCGGTGATGACGCCGGCGGGCGTCCCGACCCGCAGCAAGCGGGGAGTTCCGGCGCCCGTGGCGGCGCGGCCTGCTGCGCTGGCTACGACCGATGACTGGAGCGACGCTGCAAGGGCAACTGCCACGGCTGAGGTCAGGCCGATGGCAGGGTGGGGCGCGAGCATGGACAGCATCCGCACCCGTACGTCGTGGCTGCCGGCAGTGATGGTTGTTCCGTCCGCGGCGGTGTAATCGCCGGCAGGCGCCACAACGCCGACTTTCGGTACAGCATTCTGCGGCGGATCCTCAGGCTTCCGCAGCCCCATGATGAGGCCCGCTGACGCCCGTGCCGCGATGAGGGTAGGCAGCTGCGCGGTGAGGTTGTCCGTCATCGAGGAAAGATCGACGCCGGCCTCCTCGGCTGCGAGAAGCACGGCAGGGGCGCCGGCGTCCACCATCGTTGCGCTTAGGGTCCTGCCGTCTACCTGGAGCTGGTCCACCGTGTTGCCGGTGGGCAGGAGTGCACCGGTGTTCTGGCCCCAGGGGCCGTGGAACGAGAGGCTGACGGGAACACCGGCTGCGCTGCTGCCCGGAACCCGGGCCAGGCCGGACCTGGGAATGTGTCCGCCGGGAGTGGGAACCGCTCCGCTGAGGACCGCGCCGGAAGTGACGTGGCGCATGCGGACCTTGGTCATGCCGTCCCGGGCGGCAACGATGCCCGTCTGTACTGCGAACAGGGCAATGGCGGTGGCGCAGTTGCCGCAGTTGGAACCCAGCTCAACGGTAGGGTCACCGATCCCCACCTGGGCGAAAAGGTAGTCAAGGTCTGCCTCAGCGCCGGGGGTTGCCCAGATGACTGCAGCCTTTGACGTAGTGGACGTTCCGCCCCCGACGCCGTCCAGCTGCCGTGCGTCCGCTGCCCCGAAGGCGGCTGACAGCAGTGCGGGGATTTCCTCGCGGGTGGGGGCGTGGAGGGCCACGTCCCTGGCATCGAAGAGCCAGCATTTGCTGGTGCCGCCCCGGTACCAATGTCCTTTGAGTCCCACTGTATTTCTCCCTCGTAACTTGCAGGTGCTCTACTTCACAGCACCTTGTACTTCTACGATCCGGGATCCGAGCCTTCAGCACAATCAAAAGTAAATGGACGACTATCTACTTTTGCTAAACTGAGTGCATGGCAATCCTTGATCTCCACCGGCTCCATGTGCTCCGCGAGGTGGGCCGTTCCGGCTCCCTGACCTCCGCTGCTGCCGCCCTTTCCTTCACCACCTCGGCGGTCTCGCAGCAGATCGCGAAACTTGAGCAGGAGATGGGCGTGGTCCTCATCGAGCGCCATCCGCGGGGCGTGGTCCTGACCGAAGCGGGGCACGCACTGCTGCACTACGCTGACGACATCGACAGGACCGTTGAAGCCGCCCGGGCGGAAATGGGGGAGTTCGCGGGCCTTCGCCGGGGCCAGCTCCGCCTGGGAACCTTTCCCACTGGCGGAGCCTCTTTGATGCCGGACGTTGTGCTGGCGTTCCGCGCCCGCCACCCGGAGGTGGCAGTGACGGTTGTCAGCGCCCGCCGGGACGGCCTGCTGGAGCGGTTGCGGCGGCGGGAAATCGAGCTGACGCTGCTGTGGGACTATCCCTGGCAGCAAATTGAGGACCCTGACCTGGCCTTGGTCAAACTGACAAACGATCCAACAGTGCTGCTGGTACCCCGGGACCACCCGATTGCGGGACTCGGGTCGGTACGCATCGGCTCACTGAGTGACCAGGAATGGGTTGTACGCGACGAACACCCCGTGGCCGATGTCCTCAGCCGGGTATGCCGCGACGCAGGTTTCGAGCCGCGGATCGCTTTCGCAGCCAACGATTACCAGGAGACACAGGGCATGGTGGCGGCAGGTATCGGGATTGCCCTGGCACCACGGCTGGCACTGACGGCCCTGCGCCCCGACGTCGTGGCTGTTCCGCTCGCTGGTTCCCCGAAGCGCCGGATCCTCCTTGCCCATCTGGCGAACCGGAGGCTCAGCCCCGCGGCGCAGCAGGCAACCAAAGTGTTCCGGTCCATCGCCAAGGGCGCGGCTTCCTGACAAAGGAGGGGCCGGCGTCGTGCGCTGTCCTCCCCGTTGCTGCCCTACGAGGCCAGGGGCCCGGCCACGAGCGCGCGGGCAAGGTCCATGAACTCAGCGTGGGTCACCGGAGCCGGGGGCGCCGTCGAGGGAGCCGCCTTGCGGGTGTTCCGGGCGATGGCGAAGCTGTCGCTGACGAAGCGCCGATGCACCATGACGCTGCCGATTGCCGGCAGGACCAGCAGGAACTGGCCGAAGTTGCCCGCAGCCAGGAACGCCCCGTCCCACTGCGGGCCGGATTCCCGGGGCAGCCACCAAAGGTAGCCGTAGTCGCAGTTGCCAAAACCGGTGGCCGCCGCCATGTCCGTACGCCTGACGTGGGGGGCCACGCTTTCCCTGACCCACTCCAGGGGTACACGCTGGCGTCCTTCCCACTGTCCGCCGGCAGCCATCAGCAGCCCGATCTTTGCCAGGTCCCGTGCGGAGAGGAAGAGGTGGTAGGCCGGGAAAGCGGACTTTCCAGAGTCCCCGAGCATCAGTTGGCGGGTGGGATCGTAATCGTCAAACCCCAGCGGACCGGCCAGATGCTTCTCGAACGCTTCGAAGACAGTCAGGCCGCTGGCCTTTTCGAAGATCGCGCCCGCGGCATTGAAATCCCAGTTGTTGTAGAGGAAATACTGCCCCGGTGCTTTTGTGCCACGTGGAGGGAAGGCATGCTCGTCACTGCCCGGGCTGGAGGGCGGATGGTAAATTCCCGAACGCGACGTCAACAGGTCACGGAGCTTGGCCGTCCTTTCGATCGGCAGCAGGCCGCCCACGTCATCAACACCGAGCTCACCGAGGGTGGCGTCGAGGCTGACCGTGCCGGCTTCCACCTGGATTCCGAAAAGGATCGAGAGCAGGCTTTTGCGCACTGAGGCGACGTAGCTGGCGCTGGCGGTGTCGCCCAGTTCGACGACGGTCCTGCCGTCCTGGAGGACCAGCAGGGACGAGGTGTTCCGGGGCAGCGGAAGTTCTGGGGCGGCGGTCACGGGGCCTCCTGGTGGCGGGTAAAACCAAAAAGCCCGGGGACCCGGCGGAGGCCGGGTCCCCAGGCATGGGATTTGGGGGTTACTTGGTGTAGCCGAAGACCTGGTTCCACTTGGCAAGATCGTCCTTGCCGTAGGTCACGGCGTCGGTGTTCTGCATGCGGTAGACCTTGCCGGAGTCGACGGCCGGGAGGGTCACGCCCATGATGGTGGGCGGTGCCACGTCGGTGCGGACCGGGTATTCACCGATCTGCGCGAAGACCTGCTGGCCCTGCTTGGAAAGGTTGTAGTTCATGAAGACCTTCGCGGCTTCCACGTTCGTGGCGGTGCCCGTCATGCCCAGGTAGTAGTCGTAGGAGACCAGGCCTTCCTCCGGGACGATGAACTTGACCGGAGCCTTGTCCTGGACGGCCGAGATGTTGGTGCCGCTGATGGTGACCGTTCCCACGGCTACTTCACCGCGGGCCAGCGCGGTGGCTTCAGCGCCCAGGGAGTCGTAGATCTTGGGCTTCTGCGCAGCGTACTTACCGAAGTAGTCGCCGCCCATCTTGGTTTCCATGAACCTGTTCAGCGCCGCGGTGCTGCCGCCCGAGCCGCCCTGGACGATGCCCAGCTTTCCCTGCCACTTGCCGCCGACGGCATCCGCCCAGGACTTGGGGGCATCGGCTTCCTTTACCAGCTGGGTGTTGTAGCCCAGGGTGTACACGGAGTTGAACATGCGGGTGAACTGGCCGCCGTCCACGGAAACGTCCTTCAGTGCCGAGGCGCCGGGGACGTCATAGGCCTTCCAGACCTTGGCGTCCTCCATGGACTTGGCGATCCGGTAGTCGGACGTGCGGATGACGTCGGCGCTGAGCTTGCCGGCACCCTGTTCGGACAGTACGCGTTCGGAAAGCTTGTTCGGGGTGAGCCGGACAACGTTGACCTTGATGCCGGTGTCCTTGGTGAAGGCGTCCACCAGGGCGCTCTCCGACGAGTCGGTATATCCGGAGTACAGGGACAGGGTCTGGGTCTTGGCCTTCTCGTAGGTGGCCTTGTCCGCGATGGACTCGCCGTTGATGACCAGCCCGTCGTCGGTCTTCACCGCCGCACTGGCCGTGACGACGCCGGCACTCTGGGCGGCGCTTCCGCAGCCGGCCAGGCTGAGGGCGAGCAGCACTCCGGCTGCGGTGAAAGCGGGCAGTTTGGACGCTAACTTCATTGTGGGTGTCCCTTTCAAAGGTGGGGTGTGAGGTCAGTTCTTGGTCTTGCGTTCGCCGCCGACTTTTTGGGCGATGACGGCGAGGATTCCGATGACGAGGCAGTACAGGACGCTGACGGCTGCAGCTGCCTGGCTCTGGCCGTTGTCGAAGTTGTCGAACACGAGGATGGACAGGATCCGGGTGTTCGAGGTGAAGAGGAAGATGGAGGCGCTGAGCTCACGCATGGAGAGCATGAGGAACAGCAGGAACGAGGACATGATGCCCACGCGCATCAGGGGCAGGGTGACATCCAGGACGGACCGGGTCCGCCCGGCGCCGAGCATCACCGCGCTGTCCTCGAGGTCCTGGTCCATCTGGAGCATGGACGCGGAGACGCCGCGGTAGCCCTGAGGCATGAACACTGCAACGCAGGCGACGGCGAGGATCGCCAGGGTGCCGTAGATGGGCAGCGGCAGCAGCAGCCAGGTCCAGAGCAGTCCGATGCCCATGACGATGGCGGGGACGGCCAGGGGGGTCATGGCGACCAGTTCGATCAGGCGCCCCACCTTGGACTTGGTGCGGTACCGGATGTAGGAGGCGATGAAGCTGAGGGTGGTGCCGGCGAAGGCTGCGATCAGGGCCACCAGGACGCTGTTCTTGAGGGCCAGCTGGAAGTCGTTGGATCCGAGGACCTCGATCAGCTTGGCGAAGCTGAGGGAATTGGCCTCGAGCAGCTGCGACATCGAGGACACGAACGGGGTGGCCTGCATGGACGCGGCGAGCAGGGCGAGCATGGGCAGGACGACGGAGACCGCGAAGTAGGCCAGTGCGATGATCGTGAAGGGCCAGCGCATCTTGCGCAGCGGCACCTGCCGGGGACGGTTGCCCTTGCCGGTCATGGTGGTGAATTTGCGCTTGTTGATGATGCGCTGCTGGATCAGGGTCACGGCCATCAGCGCAACGGTCAGGATCACGGCGACGCTGGCCGCCTGGTTGCTCTTGGCGGGCGTGGCGCTCATGAGGCGGTAGATATAGGTGGGCAGCGTGTCCACACCGGCCGGGTTGCCGATGACCTGGGCCACCGGGAAATTTTCCATCGTCAGCGCGAAGACCAGGACGGCGGAGCCCAGGATGGCCGGCAGGGCCAGGGGCAGGGTGACGGTCCGCAGCATGGTGCGCAGCGGAGCCCCATGGACGGTGGCAGCCTCTTCGAGGTCGGCGTTCATCATCGACAGCGAGCTGTGCAGCAGCAGGAAAGCGTACGGGGCGTAGAAGATTCCCAGCACGAACACCAGACCCGGCAGGCTGTAGATGTTGATGGCGGCATCAATGCCCAGGTCGCGGAGGAAGATGTTGATGTAGCCGGCGCTGGGCGAGCACAGCAGTGACCAGGCCAAGGCGCCCACCAGGGCAGGGATGAACATTGGTGCCATGCCGATGAAGAAGATGAACTTCCGCCACGGCGCATCGGAGCGGGCGCAGACGAAGGCCAGGAATGCCCCGATCAGCAGGGCGATGATCGCCGAGCCTGCTCCGACCATGAGCGAGTTGACCAGGGCCCCGAGCGCTTCGGGGGTGGCCAGCAGCGCCAGGTTGGACAGCGTCAGGCCACCAAGGGAGATGCTGCCGGGCCGGGGAACGCTGTCCGAGAAGGCCGCGAGCAAAACCAGGGCAAGGGGGAGGACGATGAGGACACCGAGGATGACCAGGACGATCAGGCCCGGCGTATTCTTCCGGAGGCCAGAGAGGGTCCGGGCAGCGCGGTAGTCCCGGGGCGCCGGCTTTGGTGCGATGCGGGCCTCGGCGCGGCTTGCCGCTTCGGTGGTCTTGAGGCTCATGCGAGGACCTCAGCCGGCAGGATCTGGACTTCGCGGGGGTTGACGGTCACCCACACGCGGTCTCCCACTTTGTGCTGTTCGCCGCGGCGGAGTCCGCCCAGGGCATCCAGCTCGGGTCCGGATTCCAGCTGGATCGCGTACCGGATGTCGTTCCCCTGGAAGCCCGCCACGCGTACCGTTCCCGGCCACGAGTTGGGGTGTTCGGTGGGCATCGCGGTGATCTGCAGGTCCTCGGCCCGGATGCACACCTTGGGGGATGCGCCGGCGTCACTGGCCTGCTGCGCCGACTGGACGGTGAGCTCGCTGTCGGTGATGCGTGCGGCGGTGGCGCCGGTGGCCGTGCCCTCCGGGGTGCAGTCCATGATGTTGGAGACGCCCAGGAAGTGGGCAATCGAGGCGCTGGCGGGTGCCTCGTACATGTGCTGCGGGGCGCCCATCTGCACAATCCGGCCGCCCTGGAGCAGGGCGATGCGGTCGGCCAGGGCGAAGGCTTCGTGCTGGTCATGGGTGACGTACACGCAGGTGAGCCCCAGCTGGAGCTGGATTTCACGCAGTTCCACCCGGAGCCGGTCACGCAGGCGGGCGTCAAGGTTGGAGAGCGGTTCGTCGAGCATGAGCACGCTGGGCCGCATGACCAGGCTGCGCGCCAGGGCAACGCGCTGCATCTGGCCACCACTGAGCAGGCTGGCGCCGCGGTCGGCGTAGGGCTCCAGGCCCACCAGCGTGAGGGCCTCCATGACGCGCTCATCGATTTCGCTCTTGGAGAGCTTCTTCTGCTTGAGCGAATAGGCAACGTTCTGGGCCACGGTCATGTGCGGCCACACGGCGTAGGACTGGAAGACCATGCCGACGTTGCGCTTGTTCGGGGGCAGGTCGATGCCCTTTTCGGAGTCGAAGACCACAACGTCGTCGATGATGATCCGCCCTGAGGTGGGCTCCTCCAGGCCGGCAATGCAGCGCATGGTGCTGGTCTTGCCGCAGCCGGACTGGCCCAGGAGGACCAGTGCCTCGCCGTCTTCGACGTCGAGGTTGAGGTTTTCGATGGCAGTGAAGCTTCCGTACTTCAGCTGCAGGTTTTGGATGCTGATTTTCATGGCTGATTCCTTGGCTGGGTTTTTCCGGTAGGGGTTTCTTCAGTCGCTGGGCACCAGGATGGTGCTTTCGCTGATGACGCGGGCCGAGCGTTGAAAGGAGACTTCTGCGGGATCGGCTGCATCCAATGCCAGCGCCGTCTTGCCTTTCAGTAAGTGGATAAAGAGTCCGGCCTCCGCCGCCGGAACCACGCTGCGCTGCACCACGCTGCCTGCTGTGCCCGAGGCGGCAGCGACGGCGACGGCGCTGGTGAGGCCGATGGCGGGGTGCAGCGCGCTCATCGAGATCATCCGGGCCGAAACGCCGGTTGCGCCTGCGGGCGGAGGCCCCACGACGCCAACCTTTGGAATGGAGCTGAGATCCTGCGGCAGGCCCATCCTGCGGGCAGCGGCAGCGCGCAACTGAGGAGCGATCCGGACCAGTGCCTCCAAGGCTTCCTCGCTGCCGGTTGCGTCCAGCCCCAGATCCTGTGCGGCAAAGAGTGCAGCCGGGGCGCCGGCGTCGATCAGTGTCACCTGGTACCGCTGCCCGTCGACCTCAATGTCATCCGTGGCGTTGCCTGTGGGGAACTGTGCCCCATAGCTGGACCAAGAGGCCTTCTGGAAGATGACGTCGATGGGGACGCCGGGGTAGTGCTGGCCGTCGAGGCGCCGCCCGCCGTAGGCCGGTACCTGCGCCCCCGGTGTAGGGATCTCGCAAACCAGGCGCAGCCCGGTCACGGTGTTCAGGATGGGGACCCGGGTGACTTCCCCGGTGGGAGCGACCAGTCCGGCGTGGAGCGCGTACAGGCCCAGCGCTGTTGCGCAGTTGCCGCAGTTGCTGGCCCACTCGACGGCCGGCTTGTCGATGGCCACCTGGGCGAACCGGTAGCGGACCGTTCCGTCCCGGTCGGTGCCGGCCACGGTGATCGCCTTGCTGGTGGTGGATGAGGCGCCGCCTACTCCGTCGATCTGGCGCAGGTCCGGCGAACCGAAGGTGCGGATGAGGAGGCGGTCCCTCTCCAGGGCGTCAGCCGGAAGGTCCTCGTCCCGGAATATCCAGCACTTGCTGGTGCCGCCACGGACGAGGGTGGCCGGGACCGGGGTGACCGGGAGGGTGCCGGCCTGCGGCTCTTCCCTGAATAGAAGCGTCATTGGTTCTCCTGGAATACCCTGCCGCTACCGTGTGCAGCCGCCGGGTAAATGTTCAAAGCTAGGCAAACCGGAATCCGGTATTTGCTGCGTTGTATGGCGTTGGTCACAAACGGTATACCGTTGGTATGACTTAAGCAACAGTGCTTGGAATATGAATACAGATAGGTGAGTTTGGGTGCCTGTCCGCTCCGGTGGGTGTGCGGAAAATCGGCACGGTGTTCACAGGCCGCCGAAACGGTATGCAGTGCGTTAGAATTGCGGCTAAAGGTATGGCGTCGGTGCGCCCTGCCGCTTGTTTTCGTGAAGACCGGAGGCCGCCCGTGGCGTCGCAACCAGAGACAAGCCCCTACCTGATGATTAGGAACGCCATCATCTCGCAGGAGCTGCCTCCCCGTGCCCAGCTCGTCGAGAGCGCCCTGGCCAAGAAGTACAACGTCTCCCGGACGCCCATCAGGGAAGCCTTGCGGCGCCTCGAAACCGAGGGGCTCGTGGAGCGCTACGGTTCACGCATGCAGGTGCGGGAGTACCGCCCGGAGGAGATGCTGGACCTCTATGAGGTGCGGACTTTCCTGGAAGAGGCGGCCGCAAAAACCGCGGCTCTCCGGCACACGGACATGGACCTGATGCTGATCGACCGCGCGCACCAGGCCATGGTCACCCTTGATTTTGATGCTGCCACTCCGGCTGAACTGGCCGCCGCCAACCGCACCTTCCATGAGCGCATCTGGGCTGCCAGCCACAGCGCCGCCCTCCTTGATCTGCTCGACCGGATCCTGGTCCACTTCATCCGCTACCCCGGCACCACGCTCTCCACCAAGGAGCGCTGGAACCGCGTGCTGAAGGAGCATGAGGAGCTGCTGGTGGCCATCCGCGCACGGAACGCGGAGGAGGCTGGCCGCATCGCCAGCGCCCACATGGACGAGGCAAAGAACATCCGCATCCAGATGTACATCGACGCGCAGGAGATCAACCCGCGCCTGGGATAGCAGGAGAATCCCCCACTCCGCCGCCACTCCGCCGCCACTCCGCTCTGAAAAGCATGCGCGGAAAACCGATTGCATGCGACGGCATACTTATGTATACAATCGTGTACAGCGATGGAGCTGAGGAGATTGATGATGATCAAGAGCGACGTTTTGGTAGTGGGCGGCGGCAACGCCGGATTCGCGGCAGCACTTGCGGCTGCCGAGCGCGGACGCAAAGTGGTCCTGCTGGAAAAAGCTCAGGAAACCGCATCGGGCGGCAACAGCTTCTACACCGCCGGTGCCACCCGCATCTCCCATGACGGGCTCCAGGAGCTCATCGAATTCGTGGAGCCGGACGAGCGGCACGCCGCCAGCGAAGTCCCCGCCTACACTGCTGCCGAATACCTTGCCGATCTGTCCAAGGTCTCTGAAGGGCGCAACGACCCCCAACTGTCCGCGGTCCTGGTCAGCGAAAGCAACCCGACCTTGCGCTGGCTTCAGGGCCTGGGACTCAAATACCGCCTGATGTATGAGCGCCAGGCGTACCGGACCCAGGACGGCGGGTATCTGTTCTGGGGCGGGCTCCACGTCGGGAACGTGGGAGGCGGCAAGGGGCTCATGGCCGACCACCGGGCGGCCGCGGAGCGCATGGGCGTGGAGGTCATCTATGACTGGGCAGCCACCGGACTGGTCCAGGAGGACGGCCGCGTACGCGGGGTCCGGTACCGCACCTCATCCGAAGAAGGTGAGCTCCGGGCCGAGTCGGTCATCCTCGCTTCGGGAGGTTTCGAAGCCTCACCTGAACTGCGTCGCCAGCATCTGGGTGAGGGCTGGCAGAACGCGAAAGTACGCGGCACGCCGGGCAACACGGGGGAGATGATCCTCGCTGCGCTCGACGCCGGGGCGGCCAGGGGCGGCGATTGGTCCACATGCCACAGCGTGGCCTGGGACGCCTGGCATCCAGAGAACGAGAGCAACCTTGAGCTCACCAACCAGCTCACCCGGGGCGGGTACCCGCTCGGCATCGTGGTGAACACTGAGGGCAAGCGGTTCGTGGACGAAGGCGCCGACTACCGCAACTACACGTACGCGCGGTACGGCCGGGACATCCTTGCCCAGCCGGGGTCAGCCGCCTTCCAGATCTTTGACGCCTCCTCCCGCCCCATGCTGCGGGCCGAGGAGTACGATATGCCGGGCGTCTCGGTGGTCACCGCACCGACCCTCGCCGAGCTGGCCCAGAAAGCCGGCATCAGCCCCGAAGGCCTGGAGGAGACGGTGCAGAGCTTCAATGGTTCGATCACCGAGGGTGCGCCGTTCGACCCCAACGTCAAGGACGGACGCCGTGCCGACACCCAGCCGCCCAAGAGCAATTGGGCCCGCAGCATCGCCACCGGCCCGTTCTACGCGTTCCCCGTTACCTGCGGCATCACCTTCACCTTCGGTGGCCTCAAGACTGACACCTGGGGTCGCGTGCTGACCGAAGACGCGGAGCCGCTTGAAGGGCTCTATGCCTGCGGGGAAGCATTGGGTGGACTGTTCAGCGGAAACTACCCGGGCGGCTCCGGGCTTGCGGCGGGCGCCGTCTTCGGCCGCCGCGCAGGCTCCATCGCCTAGGCAACACAGCAGCCCCCACCAGCAACGGAAAAGAGGAAAAAGTGGCCAGTCCCATCCACCAGCGGCTCCGCGAGGATGTTCTCGCGAGTGTCTTTGCACCTGACGAGCCGCTCACGGAGGCCAAACTCACGGAGCGGTACGGGGCATCCCGGACACCGGTGCGTGAGGCGCTCCAGCGGCTGGAACAGGACGGGCTGGTGGAACGGCGCGGCAAGGCCGTTGTTGTCCGCACGCATTCCGCTGAGGAAATCATTGACATCTACGAGTCGAGGATCATCCTGGAGCAGGCCGCAGCGGCGAAGGCCGCCGTCAAGGCAACAGCCCTGGACCGCCAGCTGCTCACGGGGCTGCTGACGCAGATGCAGCAACTGGATGCCGGCGACGGCCGGGCGCTCGCGGAAACCAACCGCGCCTTCCACGCCCAGCTGTGGCACGCCACGCACAGCCCGTCGCTCATCGGACTGCTGGAACGCCTTGACCAGCAGGTGCGCCGCTACACCCTCACCACCCTGACCTACCCGGGAAGGTGGCCGGTGGTGCTGGCGGACTACGCCGACCTGCTGGCCGCCATCGAGGACGGCGACTCCGAACGTGCGGGGAATATCGCCGCCCGCCACATGTCGGACGCCTTGGGCATCAGGTTGAAGATGTACGCCGAAGATCCCAGGACGCTCTAGGCCGCCGACGGCCGCGGGCGTCCATTCCAAGCCCGCCGGCAGATGTTCCTGCATACTCCATCGCAACAGGAAACCCGAAAGTCGGGCGCAGGGCATCAGCCGGTGCAAAGAGGAGGGGCAGGCTCCAATGGGCCTGCCCCTCCTCGCTTTTCCACAGCAACGGCACAGCAGCAACCGGCCCACCGCATAGCCCTATGCGGTTTCCTTGCATCATGACCACTTCACGCACACCCCGCCAGCCCGACTTTGACCAGCCGCACCCCGACCACGACCGGGGGCTGGAGTTCGACTTGAACACCCTGGTGAGCCGCAGGTCCCTGGGACTGTTCCTCGGCGCAGGCGGTGCGGTGGCCGCGCTCGCCGCCTGCACACCCGCCGGAACCACGGGCTCTGCCTCCCCGGCAGCAACCACGGCGACCGCCGCCACGTCCTCCGCTACTGCCACGGCCACGGACGCCGCCACCGCCACTCCAACGCTGACCCGGGCCATCGCTGAGTGCGGCGTGGAAATTCCGCAGGAAACAGCGGGGCCCTATCCGGGCGATGGCTCCAACGGGCCCAACGTCCTGGAAGCGTCCGGAGTGGTCCGCCGGGACATCACCTCAAGCTTCGGCACTGCGTCCGCGAAGGCGGAGGGCGTTCCGCTGACGTTCATGCTGACCCTCCTGGACAACGCCAACGGCTGCACCCCGATGGCCGGTGCCGCGGTGTACGCCTGGCACTGCGACCGGGACGGGAAGTACTCGATGTATGACGCGAGCCTGAAGAACGAAAACTACCTGCGGGGCGTGCAGGAAGCGGATGCCAACGGCCAGGTCACCTTCACGTCGATCTTCCCCGCCGCCTACTCCGGGCGCTGGCCGCATATCCACTTCGAGGTCTTTGAGTCCATGAACAATGCAACGGCAGCCGGTCAGGTATTGGCGGTCTCCCAGATCGCGCTGCCGAAAGCGGCCTGCGACGACGTCTACGCCACGCCCGGATATGAGCGCAGTATTACCAACATGACCCGCACCACGCTCAAGTCGGACAACGTGTTCGGCGACGACGGCGGCATCTACCAGCTGGCGACGATGACAGGCTCAGCTGCGGAGGGCTACACCGCGGGGCTCAACGTGACCATCTAGCGTGGCCGCCGGGGAGCCGTGTTGAAACCGGGCGAAATCCGCCCGTTGACCACGAACACGGGCGTGAGTACGGGGCATCCCGGGTCCTTGGCCTGGATTCCCGTCACTGCGACATCTCCGGCACCAGGTAGCCGTTGATGCGGCGGTCGATTCGCCAAGGGTTACTGTCCTGGAGGGGTGCGGGGAGGAGTTCCTGGGGCAGGTTCTGGTAGGCGACGGGCCGGAGGAAGCGGTTGATCGCGAGGGTGCCCACGGAGGTGGTGCGTGAATCGGAGGTAGCAGGGAAGGGGCCGCCGTGGACCATGGCGTGGCCGACTTCGACGCCGGTGGGCCAGCCGTTCACGATGATGCGCCCCACTTTCTGCTCGAGCGCCGGGATCAGAGGCGCCGCCGTCGCGTAGTCCGCTTCGGTGAGCTGCAGCGACGCGGTGAGCTGGCCCTCGAGCCGGGCGATGGCCTTGAGGAGCTCCTCTGTGGAGGAGTAGCGGATCACCAGCGACGCGGCGCCGAAGACTTCCTGGTGCAGCACCTGGTTTGTGACGAAGTCCCTGACCTCGGTGCCGAAGATGGTGGGCGCGGGGGCGTTTTCGGTGGGGCCAGCGGTGCCTTGGCCCACCACGGTGACGCCGTCGGCGGAACCCAGTGCTTCTGCCCCGGCGTTCCAGGAGCCGGCGATGCCCTCCGTGAGCATGGTCTGTCCCGCGCAGGCGGAAACAGCGCGGCCGACGGCGGCGGCGAGTTTGTCGCCCAGCTCGCCGGCGGGGGCGAACAGGAGTCCGGGGGAGGTGCAGAGTTGGCCTGAGCTCCCGGTGACGGCGCTGACGTACTGCCGTGCCAACGAGTCGATGTCTTCGGCGGAACCGCGCAGGGCGCCGTCGAACACAAACACCGGGTTCAGTGAGGACATTTCCGCATAGACGGGAATGGGCTCGGGCCGGGCGGCGGCGGTGCGCATCAGGGCGATGCCGGCTGACTGGGAGCCGGTGAAGCCGACGGCCTTGATGGCGGGGTCTGCCACGAGGGCCTGTCCAATGCTCGAACCGGGGCCATAGATCAGGGAGAAGACGCCCGGGTGCAGGCCCGCATCCGCAACTGCCTTAACAATGGCCTGACCCACGAGTTCGCCGGTGCCCGGGTGGGCGTTGTGTGCCTTGAAAACCACCGGGCAGCCTGCCGCGAGGGCAGACGCGGTGTCCCCACCCGCCGTCGAGAATGCCAGCGGGAAGTTGCTCGCACCGAAGATGGCCACCGGGCCCAGCGGGATCTGGCGCTGGCGGATGTCAGTGCGCGGCAGGGGCGTGCGGTCCGGGATGGCGGGGTCGATCCGCACGCCGCGGAAGTCGCCCTGCCGGACAACATCCGCGAAAAGGCGCAGCTGGCCGGTGGTGCGCGCCCGCTCGCCGGTCAGGCGGGCGGCGGGCAGGCCGGTTTCCTGGCCGGCGCGGATGATGAGCTCATCGCCGATGGCCTCGATGTTGTCCGCGATGGCGTCCAGGAACGCTGCGTGGGCTGCGGGGTCCAGCGTGCTGAACGACGGGTAGGCAGCCGCGGCGGCGGAGGTCGCCGTCGTCAATTGCTCTTCGGTGATCAGCGAGTAAGCGGGCTCGAGCTGTTCGTTGGTGGCGGGGTTGAAGCCGAAGGCTGTTTTGCCGCTGCCGACGACGGTCTGGCCGGCGATGAGGGAATGTCCGGTGAGTGTCACTGTGGTTACTCCTTGGCGAGGGTGGATCAGGAGATGGTGGCGATGAGGGCTTTGAGGTCCGCCAGGTCCTGGGGTGCCAGGTTCTGCAGCGGCGGGCGGACTCCGCCGGCTGGGCGGCCGATGGCGTCCAGTCCGCCCTTGACGATGGACACAGAGTAGCCTTTCACGCGGTCGCGGATGTCCAGGTACGGGATGACGAACTCGTTGAGCTTCTTGTTGACGGCGACGCGGTTGTTGTTGCGGACGTCCTGGTAGAAGTCCAGGGCGAACTGCGGGACGAAGTTGTACATGGCGCTGGAGTAGGTGCTCATGCCCAGCTGCAGGAGCGGAAGGGCGAACGTTTCGGCTGTGGGCAGGCCGCCCAGGTAGAACAGGCGGTCGCCGAGTTTGGCGTAGACGCGGGCATCGTGTTCGAGGTCGCCCACGCCGTCCTTGAAGCCGATGAGGTTTTCGTGGCGGTCAGCCAGCGTGGCCACTGTGGTGTCCTTGTAGATGGCGTTGGCGCGGTTGTAGATGATGACGCCCAGCGACGTTGAGCTGCAGACGGCGCTGACGTGGTCAATCAGGCCGGCCTGGTCGGCTTCGGTCAGGTATGGGGGCAGCAGGAGGATGCCTTCGGCGCCGGCGGCCTCTGCCGCCTTCGCGTTTTCGATGGCCTGGGCGGTGGATCCGCCGGCCGAGGCGAGGACTGGTACGCGGCTTCCTACTTCATCGACGGCGGTGCGGACCACCCGCTCGGACTCCGCGGGAGTCAGCGAGAAGCCTTCGCCGGTACCGCCGGCTGCGAAGAGTCCCGCCACCGGGAAGCTTGCCTGCCACGCCAGATGCTTGCGGTAGTTCTCCTCATCGAACTGCAGGTTCGCATCGAACGAGGTTACGGGGAAGGACAGCAGACCTTCCTTAAGTATTTCCGCCAGTTCCTGAGGTGTGTATTTAGCCACGGTGGTTCCTTTTTGGGTGTGTCCGCCGCATAGCGGCAGGGGCGATGATGTCTTCGCAGACTAGGAGCGAGGATTTGTTCGGCGGCCGGCAGAGGCAGCCTTGAGGCGTCGGAACCCACGAGAGTCCCGTTGATCTGGAATTATGTGGGTGCTTCCGCTCGCCCGGGGTCACCCAGCTTCCGGATGACGCGCGCGGCAGCGTCCAAGCGTTGAGTGGAAGCGAGCCCCAGATGGTAGACGTGCAGTTCCCTGCTCCCGGCGCCAACCAGCTCGCCCCATTCCTGTGCCAGAGAACTGGCACTGGCTGCTTTCGGAGGCAGTACCAGCACGTAGGAGCCAACTTTCGCCTCCGGGGCGGCTGCCTGCATGCTGTCTATCGTTGCTGCGCCTTGCGCTGCGTCTTCCCAGCAGGGAACGACGGCGGTCACGTCGTGGCCAGGCCATAGCTTGCTCCTGTGTAGCGCGTCCACGGACATGAACGGGCCTGTGGACCAAGGGTCTGGCGAAACATGCAATGAGATCTTCGGCTTCAAACCGCTGTTGGCCACGGAGCGCAGGCACGCGTCCAGGAGCACTGCGGTGGCTTCCCACCGCGCCTGGAGCAGTGGCTTGAAATCAGCGGAACCGCTGGCGGTATCCGGCACGCTTGCAGCGTTTTCGTCACGCAGGATGGCGTCCCGGATCCGCCTGCGCACTGTTTCCGTGGCAATCCCGCGTGAGCTGTATGTGCGGCAGCAGGCGTCACAGAAGCAGAGGGAGAGCATGGCTTGCACCCAGGGTGAGTAGTCGGCTCCTGCCGTCTTTTCATGTTGGTTCTGGTGGCTGAACCCGAGCGGCCCAACAGCTTCCAGGACCAGGCCGTCGGGACGGCCAAGCTCCATGACCTGGGCCACCAGCGCGGCGGCGTACTCGCGAACGGCAGGATGTGACGGGCACAGTGCGTGGCGGTAGATCTCGCCGAAGGCATTCTGCACGCACAGGCCAGGATGTTTTTTCCCGACAGCACTTGAATGGGTCAAAACCATCCACGCGTCCACAGGGAGGCCGGCGCGGCGGATGATCTCCGCAGCCTCGGAAAACGAGTCGTCGCGCCCGGTCCACTCAGCGGCATCCCCGGGGGTGGGGACATTGCCATCCCACGCCCCGGTTACTGGCACATAGAGGGCAGCGGATCCGGCGTCCACCACCCGGCGCCCAGGATGCCGCGGTGTCGCGGCCCGCACCGAGTGGTACGCGGCGGCCAGTGCCACCCGGTGGACGCCAGTGTCCTTGACCCAGGAGGCCGCGGCGGGGTCGCCCAGGACGTCCCAGGGATAGAGATACCCGGTGACCTGCGGCTTTACCACCGCGGGAGGTCCGCCGTGTAGTCCGGCACGAAGCGCTGCATGTAGCCGGTGTCGTTCCTGGCGGTCATCCTGGCGTCCAGGTACTGCTGGTGGAGTTCTGCCAGTTTCTCCCGGTCCAGTTCCACGCCCAGGCCTGTTCCGGTGGGAACACGGACGCTGCCGTCAACGAAGCGCAGGACGCCCGGCTTGACCACGTCATTGTGTCCGTTCCACGGGTAGTGCGTGTCGCAGGCGTAGGTGAGGGCGGGCGTGGCGGCTGCAACGTGGACCATGGCTGCAAGGCTGATCCCCAGGTGGGAGTTGGAGTGCATGGACAACCCTATGCCGAAGGTCTGGCAGATGGTGCCCAGTTCCCGCGTATGCCGCAGGCCGCCCCAGTAGTGGTGATCGCCCAGGATGACCTGGACCGAGTCCAGTTCCACGCTCCGCTTGATGTGGTCGAACGCCACAACGCACATGTTGGTTGCCAGCGGCATGGCAGCGGTTGCCGCCACCTCGCCCATTCCCTCCAGGCCCGGGGTGGGGTCCTCCAGGTACTCGAGCAGTCCGTCGGTTTCCCGGGCCACCCATTGGGAGGTCTCCACGGTCCAGGCCGTGTTCGGGTCGAGCCGGAGGGGCAGGTCCGGGAATGCTTCACGCAGTGCCTCGATGGCTTCAATCTCCTGCGCCGGCGGGAAGACGCCGCCCTTGAGCTTGATTGACTTGAACCCGTACTCGGCGATCATCTTCTGCGCCTGCCGCACAATGCCCGCCGGCTCCAGGGCCTCGCCCCATTCGTCCGTGATGGCCGGTTTGCCGTCCATGGCGGGATGCTCGGCCCACTTATAGAACAGGTAGGCGCTGAAGGGAACCTCGTCCCGGACGGTACCGCCCAGGAGTTCGCTGACAGTGCGGCCGGTGGCGTGACCCTGGATGTCCAGCGCCGCCACCTCGAACGCGGAGAACACGGCCGCCTTTTCGAACGGGGACAGCGCGGGGTCAAGGGCCTCGTTGATGAGCTGCTCCATCATGGAGGTGTCAAAGACGCCCAGGCCCTTGATGGCGCTGGCTCCCACCGCCAGGTTGTCCAGCCGCCTCTGCCCGCCGGCGCATTCGCCCAGGCCCAGCAGGCCATTGGCGGTGCGGACCTCGATCACCACGCGGTGCACCAGAGGTTCGTGGACACCCACGGCGTTGAGCAGCGGCGGGTCGGAGAACGCAATGGGGGTGATGGTAATTTCGGTGATTTTCAGATCGGCCGCGGTCGGAGCATGGGCGGCCGGGAGGATGGTGCTGGTTTTCATTGGACTTCTTTCGTGGGGTGGGCGGACGGGCTGGGCCTGCCCTAACCTTTGGTGGCGCCAGCTGTGATGCCGCGGATCATGGAGCGCTGCAGGAAGAGGTACACCAACAGGCTGGGGATCATCGCCATGAGGGCGCCGGCGAGCAGGACGCCGGGTCCAACCGTGGTGTCATTGCGGAGGACGGAGAGCGCCACCGTCAGCGTGTAGTCGCTCGGATCGTTGGCGGCGATGAGGGGAAGGAGGTACTGGTCCCACACCATCATGAAGCCGAAGATTCCTATGACGCCCAGGGCGGGCTTGCAGAGCGGAAGGATGATGGTGAAGAGCATGCGGAACTCGCCCACGCCGTCCAGCCGGGCGGCTTCCTCGATCTCGGCGGGGATCTCCTTCATGAACTCGCTCATGATGAAGATGGAGAAACCCCAGATGCCAACCGGCAGGATGACGGCCAGCACGGTTCCCCGCAGGCTGATTCCCAGCAGAGGGAGGTCACCGAGCACCAGGGAGAGCGGGATGCCGATGACTTCCTCCGGCAGCATCATGGTCAGCAGGACCAGCAGCAGGAGGAGCGCCTGCCCGCGGAACTTCTTCCGGCTCAGGCCGTAGGCCGCGAAAACGGACACGGTCATCTGCAGCAGCAGTCCGCCGCCGGCGATCACCAGGGAGTTCAGCAGGTAGCCCCAGAGCCCCTGCTGTGTAGCTGCTTCGAAGTTGGCAAGGGTGAACGTCTTGGGCAGCAGCGTGATCTCGGTGGGGCTGCTGTTCCTGTCGAACGCGCCGGAGATGATGGCGGCGAACGGCAGTGCGAAGATGCAGAACACCAGGATGCACAGCACGATGCGGAGCACCATGTTGGTGCCAAAGCCGGGGGACCAGCCAAGGGCTGAGTCAAAGCGGGAGGACGACGACGGCCGCTTGGCCCGTGCCCGCGTACGGGTTGTGGTGGTGCTCATCGTTCTGCCTTCCTTCTGGCCAGGAGTTGGGTGCCCACTGTCAGCAGGAGCGTGACCACCAGCAGCAGGACCGCCGCGGCGGAGGCCACACCGATGTCGTTGCGCTGGAAGCCCAGCGAATACATGCGGGTCATCCACACTTCGGTGGATCCGGCCGGCCCGCCGCCGGTGAGGACATACACTTCCGTGAAGCTTCTGAGGCTTCGGATGGCGGCCAGTGTCAGAACGATCACGATCGCCGGACGCAGCGCCGGCAGGGTGATGTAGCGCAGGCGCTGCCAGACGGTGGCGCCGTCCACGCCGGCCGATTCGTACAGCGCCCGGTCAATGCCCGCCAGGCCGGCCAGGATGATCACCATGTTGTATGGGGCGCCGCTCCAGATGCCGACGACGGCGATGGAGGACAGTGCCGTGTCGGTGCCGTTCAGGAACTGCAGCGGTCCCAGGCCCACCCAGCTGAGGATGTTGTTCAGCGGCCCGTCGGCGGTGGGGAAGTAGAGGATGCGCCAAATTTCACCCACCACGGCCAGCGCCGTGACCACCGGCAGGAAGATGGCGGTGCGCAGGAACCACAGGGACTTTGCCTGGCCCTCGAGGAGGAGGGCCAGGACAAAGCCGACCACCAGTGCGCCGATGGTCTGGGTGAGCCCCAGGATCACGGTGTGGCCCAGGGCTTCCATGAACCGGGCGTCGGTGAGGACACTGGCGTAGTTGGCGAAGCCAACAAAAACGTCCCCCAGGAAGGGCTGGACCTTGAAAAGGCTCAGCCGGATGCCCTCCACCATGGGAATGAATTTGAAGTACAGGGCCAGGACGGCTGCGGGGAGCAGGAACACCCAGATGGCCAGCACCTGGGCCGGGTTGCCCTTCTTGCGGCGCGGGGGCGGGCTGGATCGCTTGGCCTGGACCGGCGTTGCCGCCGGCTTTGTTGGTGCCGCGGTCATGACTTGGCGTTCTGGCTCGTCAACTCGTTGTTGATGGCGGTGTCAAGGTCCTTCAGGCCTGATGCCACGTTGTCTGCACCGCAGTCGGAGACGATCTTGTTCAGCGCCTCTGCAGCAACCTGCTTGATGGGTACGAAGTTGATCGCGGCCGGGAACGCCTTGGAGGAGTTTTTCAGGGCGTTCTGGACCACACTCCAGCGGGGATCGTTGTATACGGCAGCAGCATCCACGTCGCTGTTGACCGGAACGCGAACGATCGGCTGCTTACCCGCCGTCATGCCTGCCTTCTGGCCATCGGCGGACACCAGGTAGTTGATAACCTGCTTGGTCTGCTCGGGCTTTCCGTTGCTGGCCGTGACATAGATGTTTTCGCCTTCCGCGAGGACGGTATTGTCCGCGGATCCCTTTGGAGTTTCGATGACCTCGTACTTGTCCTTGCCAAGCGACGTGTCAAAGGAGGAGAAGTTGTACGGGCCGGTGAGGATGATGCCGGTCTTGCCGGTCTGGAAGAAGGGCGAGGCGACGCTTGTGGCGGCGGTGAGCGCCCCTGGTTGGGTGTTGCCCGGGGTGCAGAACTGCCGCTTGATCCAAGTGACGCCTTTCTGGGTTTCGGCAGTGGAGGCGGTGGCCGCAAACTTCCCGTTGCCCTCGTCTTTGAGGTAGGCGCCACCGTCCTGCCATAGGTATGACGACGCCCACCACCCCAGATAGCCGCGTTCCGTGGAGCCCGGAACGGTCATGCCGTAGGTGTCGGCCTGACCGTTGCCGTCAGGGTCTTGGGTGGCAAAAGCGGTGGCGAGCTTTTCCAGGTCCTCCTGGGTTTTGGGAACCGGGAGTCCCAGCTTTTCCCGCCAGTCCTTGCGGATCATCGTCACCATCGTCTGTCGTGAGAACGGGACGCCGTACGTTGCCCCGTCCAAGCCCTTGGCCTCGTCCCAGAGGGAATCGGCAATTTTGGCATTGCCCTCAACAGTCGATTTGTCCACCTTCACCAAGTAGCCCTGGGCGGTGTAGTTCCCCAAGGCTGCCGAATCGTTGATCACGATGTCGGGAAGTTTCTTCGAAGCGGCTCGGGTCTGGAGTTGCTGGTCCAGGTCCGGAACGCCCTGGAAGTTCACCTTCACCCCCGTCTTGGCGGTGAATTCCTTGAACATCGCGGCATAGGTGGTTGCTGCATCGGTGCCGGCCCTGGCCCAGATCTCTATGGGTTGGCCGTCATCGGTGGCCGCAGGCGTTGCTGAGCCGCCGCTGCAGCCGCTCAGCAAGGCGGCAGCGGCAACGGAAAAGGCCAGGACTCCGCGGGAGCGTGATGTGAACTTCGAATCCACTCTGATTCTCCTTTTTACATATATAAAACGCTGTTACTATATGAAACGTACTTCATGAGAGTATGATCAGCATCACAGGCTGTCAACCGTCGGAGGAACCTTGTCTGCAGCACCACATACAGTGACCATCGCCCTCACCGGTGGGGCGGGAATGATGGCCACGCTGCTAAGGCCCTACCTTGCTGGGGCCGGTTATGCGGTCCGGCTGGTGGATCTTGCGGCCGCCCCGGATCCCCAACCCCGCGAATCCCTGCATGTAGGGTCGGTGACGGATCCGGAGTTCATGGCTACCGCTCTCAAGGGGGCCACGGCGGTCATCCACCTGGGCGGGCTGCACCGCGAGAAAACCTGGGCGGAACTGGTGTCCACCAACATCACTGGCACCCAGGTGACGCTGGAAGCGGCCCGGCTTAACGGCGTCGAACGTGTCCTTTTGGCCAGTTCTACGCACGCCGTAGGTTTCCACCCCACCGTGGCCGCCGCGGAGGACCGTGTGCTGATTCCGCGTCCGGACACGTACTACGGCGTCAGCAAGGCGGCCGTGGAGGCGCTGGGAAGCCTGTACGCGGATAAGTACGGTATGAAGGTGGTCAGTGCACGCATTGGCACCGGCGGTGAACGGCCCGGGAACCTGCGGACGCTGGGGTCCTGGCTGTCTCCCTCAGACTCATTCCGGCTGGTGGAGGCCACCCTGAACAACCTGGGCGCCCCCGGGCACCATGTGGTGTGGGCCGTCTCGGCGAACACGCGCGGCTGGGCCAACCTGGATGCGGGGAAGCGCATTGGATTCGACCCGCAGGATGACGCCGAGGCCTTCGCCGCGGGTGTTGACACCACGGCTCCGGACGAATGGGCGGAACTTTTGGGCGGCGCCTGGGCCAGCGATGGCCATAGGGTGGGAGTAGACAACTACCCGCACCTGGCAGTGAAGTGACATTGCAGGCCGGGGCAGTGGCAGAAGGGGGAACGTTGATGGCGACGCCGGTGGAGGTACAGTCCGGTCCGGGTGTGGGCGCGTCCGGGGACGTCAAGCTGGTGAAATCGGCGGAGCGCACCATAGCCATCCTGGAGCTCCTGGCCGGCGCACCCCAGCCGCTCACCACGGCGGAAATTTTCAAGCTGACCGGGTATCCCCGGTCCAGCCTGCATTGGCTGCTACTGACACTGCTGGAGCTCAACTGGATCGAGCAGACCCCCGAGGGGGCGTACCGCATTGGCACTCATGCACTTCTTTGCGGGACGGCCTACCTGGACAGGGACCCGGTCATGGAACATGTTTCCGCGGTCCTGGAGAAGGTCAGGAACGCCACCACGTTCACCACCCACTACGCCCGGCTGGACCGCTCGGACGTGATCTACTTGGCAACGCGGCAGGCCGTGGACCGCCGCAGGCTGTCCTCCCGAGTGGGCCGCAAGCTGCCTGCCCAGGTGACCGCCCTGGGGAAGGCCATCCTCTCCGAGTACACGGATGCGGAGGTCCGGCAGCGCCTCGGAGCGGGACCCTACTCCCAGCTCACTCCGAATTCCGTTCGGGACTTCGATGCCCTGCAGCTCGAACTGGCAAATTTCCGCCAAATGGGGCACTCCATTGAGTGGGAACAGAACACGGTGGGACTCTGCTGCGTCAGCGTAGTGGTTCCGTACCGCATTCCGGGCACTGATGCAATGAGTTGTTCCATACCCAAGGAGCTCGCTTCCGAGGAGGTTCTCACGAACACCGTGGCCACACTCGAAGCGGCTGCCGCAGAGCTGGCCAGGACGTTGCGGGCGGCAGGCATCCGGTAGTCGTAGTGGCTGCCACGCTGGCGCTTCAGTTACGAGGGCGCTTTTGGCCTTGGATCTGCCTGATGGCTCGGAATGCCCGGTCCAGAGATGACGGCGTGCATCATGCGAGAATGGCCGCATGACGCACGAGCCGACGCCTTTTGCCGCCACAGCAGAGGGGCAAGCGACCCATGACTCCGCTTTCGAGGCCGCCTACCAGGCCGCCCAGAAGAGCCTTAAAGAGGGTGGCATCCCGATCGGGGCAGCACTCGCCCGTGACGGTGTGGTCATCGCGAGCGGACACAACGAGCGTGTCCAGAACGGTGACCCGATAGCGCACGGGGAGATGTCCGCCCTTCGCGCGGCCGGCCGGCAGAAGAGCTACCGGGACACCACGCTGTACACCACGCTGGCCCCGTGTGCCATGTGCACGGGAACCGTCATCCAGTTCAAGATCCCCCGGGTGGTGGTGGGTGAGGCGCGCACGTTCAGCGGCGAATTCGACCTTTTGCGCTCACACGGTGTTGAGGTGGTGGTCCTGGATGATCCGCGCTGCGTGGACATGATGCGTGCGTTCCAGGAAGACAACCCGGACCTGTGGGCGGAGGACATCGCCGAGGACGCCGTCTAGCAGCCCAGAGAGCCGGCCGCTGTTGGCCGGCCACGCTGGAAGGGGCGACGACGGCGGCGGGGCGGGCGCCGTCGTCGACCCTTCCTTGGGAGGTGCTTTCCTCCGGAACCGTCAGGCTGTAGCTGACGGCGTGGGGGAGTCCTGCCGCTGGTGCGAGACCCGCTGGATGAACTCGAGCGTCTCGCGCTCCGTTTCGGCGCGGGTGGTGGGTTCGTTGTGCACCTCGTGCCGGACGCCGGGGAAGACGCGGGTGCGGACGTCCGCGTGGCCCGAATCAGCCAGGCGGTTTGCCACGTGGTAGGCCCCTTCGCCGTAGTTGGTCACGGGGTCCTGGTCGCCGGCGAGGATCAGCACGGGGAGTTCCGAGGGGAGCTGTTTGTACCAGTCGTCGGAGTTGACCTGGTCGTAGAGGTCCACGAAGCCCTGCAGGAACCGCGCGCTCAGCGGTGCGCCGAAGTTGTTGAAGGGATCCCTCCCGTGGTCGGCAACGACGTCGGCGTCCAGCGCCACCCAGGCAGTTGGGCCGGCACCTTCGCCGAAGCGGCCCAGGAAACCGTCGAACAACTGGCCCACCAGTTCCTCGGGCGCGGGCTCCGTGGCGCGCTCGCCGGAGGCAAGCCGGGCGAGTTCGGGCCGGTTGATCATTGTCTCGATGCCCCGCATTTGGGCGGCGATTCCGCAAAGGATCAAGCCCGAAAGCTGTGTTCTCGGATCGACGGCCATGCCGCGGGCAATCATGGACCCCCAGCTGTGGCCGAACACCACGTACGGGAGCTGGGGGAGTGCTTCCCGGGCCTTGGCCTGGAGGGTGACCTCATCGGCGACCACCACGTCGGCGGCGTCCTCGCCGGCATCGCCCCAGGTGCCCTGCTGCATTGCCGTGCGCCCGTGCCCGGAATGGTCACCCGCCACCACGATGAAGCCCGCGTCCACCAGGGTGGAGATGAGGTGGAGGTAGCGGCGGGAGTGCTCGCCGAGCCCGTGGATCAGCTGCACGATGGCCTTGGGCTGACCGATGGGCTCGTAGACCCACGCCTGGATGGTGTCCCGGCCGTTGGCGGACGTGAACTCGATTTCCTGCAGTGACATTAAGACCGTTCCTCCCGTGCCGGCGCCGTCGCTGGCTTGAGGCGAGCCTAACCCTAGTCAGGACAAGGCCGTCAAGGTTGCTGGGCGCTTTTTCGGTAGCGATTCGAGGTCCGTGGGACAGGCTGGTTCATCCGATGGCCCACCGCTTAGTCTGAAAATCAGCCACGTCCCCGCGTTTGGAGGAAGCCGATGCCGCATCCCACCCGTCCCCTGCGGAAGCTGGGGTTCCTCACGATCGGCTTGTTCGATCCCGCTGATCCCGCAGCCGGGCACGAGTCCACGTTGCAGATCATCCAACTGGGCGAGCGGCTGGGATTCGACAGCGCCTGGCTGCGCCACCGGCATCTGCAGTTCGGCATTTCTTCTCCTGTGGCGGTGATGGCCGCCGCGAGCCAGCGCACCTCGCGGATTGAGCTCGGCACTGCCGTGACGCCGCTGGGTTGGGAGAACCCGCTGCGCCTGGCGGAGGACCTGGCCACCGTGGACCTGCTCGCCGGAGGGCGCATCAATCCCGGCGTGAGCGTGGGTGAGCCGATGCAGTACGGCACGGTGAAGCATGAGCTGTATCCCGATACCGCGGACACGGAGGACTTCAGCTATGCCCGCGTGGAGCGGTTTGCGCGTTTGGTCGCGGGGGAGCCTGTGCGGGAATTCTCCGGTAGGCAGGGGGTGGTGGAGGAGTTCTCCAACCGCGTAGAGCCGCACTCACCCGGCCTGAGGGGCCGCCTTTGGTACGGGGCCGGCAGCACGAAGTCGGCTGTTTGGGCTGGGGCGAACGGCTTCAACCTGCTGTCCAGCAGCGTTATCTTCCCCGACAAGGACCAGGAACCGGACTTCGCCCTGGTCCAGCAGTCGCAGATCCGGGCGTTCCGGGAAGCTGCGGCAGGGGCCGGACATGCCGGGGCGCGGGTTTCGCAGGGCCTGGTGGTGATCCCGACGGACTCGGCGACTCCGGCCCAGCGGGAGAAATACCAGCGGTACGTCGACGAACGCACGCCGCGCACTGCTGCTCCGCAGGGGCCGCGGGGCACGATGTTCGCTCAGGATTTGATCGGCACCAGTGAGGAGATCGCCGAGCAGCTGTACGCCCACGCTGGCTTCCAGGAAGTGGACGAGGTGGCCTTCGCACTGCCCTTCAGCTTCGACCAAGAGGAGTACGTCCAGATCCTCACCGACGTTGCGGGCAAGCTGGGGCCGGCCCTCGGTTGGGCTCCGGTATAAGTCGAGGTGCCGCCGTGCATTTCAGAGCTGCGGGCCAGGGCAATGCGATCTTGTCGAGTCCTTTTTTACCCGAGATTCTGTTGTTAGTTTGACTGGATGGACGCTGCCACTATCGGCCTAATCGGGGGCCTTGCCGGTGTGCTACTTGGTGCCTTCCTGACCTATGTTCTTGATCGCAGGAAGGCCGTGTCCGTGCGGCTGCACGAGTCGCGAATAGAGGCTTACAAGCTCTTTGCCACTACTGCCATGGAGTATCGCCGGGCAGTCATGGATCAGTGGTTTGAGGACCATAAACTGCAGAAGTGGACGGAGGATGATGAAGTTCACCGGGCGCGAAGTTCAGCATGGTCGGCCTACTATGGCGTGCGCCTCTTGACCGGCGATAAGCGCCTGGGTGAGTCGGGGCGGCAAATTCTGGACAGAATCACGGCGCTGAAGGACGTAGCAAACCGGGAGGAGCTGAACCGTCTGGGCGAGGATTGCCGTGAGGAGCTAGACAATTTCGTTGAAATGGCTCGGGCAGATGTTGAAGTTGCGTCAAGAACAATATGACAGAAATGTCGGGTCCTCGGGGCGGGGAAGACGACGCTGATGAACCTGATGATGCGGTTTTACGAGCTAGATGCCGGGGGGATAACGCTCGACGGCGTGGACGTCACCTCGGTGCCGCGGCGCGAGCTGCGCTCGCGGCTGGGGATGGTGCTGCAGGATACGTGGCTGTTCGGCGGGACCATCCGGGACAACATCGCGTACGGGCGGCCTTCGGCTACCGAAGACGAAATCCTGGAAGCGGCGCGGGCGACGTATGTGGACCGGTTCGTGCGGTCACTGCCCGAGGGGTACGACACGGTTCTTGAAGACGAGGGTGGGAACCTGCCCGCGGGGGAGAAACAGCTGCTGACGATCGCCCGGGCGTTCCTGGCGCGGCCCTCTGTGTTGATCCTGGACGAGGGACGTCATCGGTAGATACGCGGACCGAGGTGCTGGTGCAGAAGGCGATGAGTGTGCTGCGGTCCGACCGGACCTCGGTTGTGATCGCGCACCGCCTGTCCACGATCCGCGACGCCGACCTCATCCTGGTGATGGAGGCCGGCCAGATCGTGGAGCAGGGGACGCACGCTTCGCTGCTCGCTGCGGGCGGGGCTTACGCGCGGCTGTATGAGGCCCAGTTCGCGGCTCCTGCGGCGGAGGTTTAGTTATCGTGGGATCGACCATCCCGATCGCTTCTACGTCAGCTGGCATCCTGATATGCGGCACCATGAACGACCGAAGCGTCCGGTACAGCCGTAAAGGCTCCATCTCATCTACGGCCGATGCCGCGTACACTCACGACAAACTTCAAACTTCCCCCCGGCCAAACAAAGGCAGAAAGCGTGCCCTGGAGGCTTTTTAGCGCTCGGATGACCAGCCAAAGGAACTCCTAATGACGACGCGTCCTGCACATCGGACACCGCAAGTGAGGTTCCGCTTCACTCCAATCGTTATCCTTAGCCAATGTTGGCGCCGTCCTAGTTTGTTCGGGCTTGGGCCACAAGCTCAGCAATCTGCAGATTGCCCTGGCGTCCGAGCCAGTTCATGAGGTCGCGGCCAGTTAGTATGGCTTGGGCGTCACTGGAGTCTAGAGCGCGCGCGATGACTACAGGGGCATTTCTTGTCAGCCTATGCCGCACGTGCGATTCTTGGCCCGACCTGATTAGTCGATCGAGTATGGCTATGGCCTGCTCGGGGTACGCTTCCGATGCCTCCTCGAGATGTTTAGCCAGGAAGACGATGCCATCGAGATCGGTAACAGCAGAGGCCTCCTCGAGTCGAGGCAACCACCAGGCAACGGGGAACTTGCCGCAGTGCACCCACCAATAGAATTTAGAAAGTTCCTTCGGTTCGACTCCAGCGTCCTTGACGGCTTTACTCCGGCTATCCCACAGGCTCTGAGCCTGATGTAGCACTTCGTCTGGGATCCCCTCCTCCGTCTGCATGAATAGCCACGCCAAGTGGCCAAGAGAGGAGGCGCGAGCTTCTACTGGAGCTTGCTTGAAGAACTTCGTCACGAGCGGTGTCTCGAAGCTATACGTGCCCCACATGAGCAGGATGATGAGGTGGTCGCCGATCCGTTCGAGGGGCGACCTGTTTGACCGGACGCTGTCGGCTATTTCTGTGCCATCGAGAGCTGAAGCGATCATTCTTGTGACCTTACCTTCAAGGGCTTCCATGAGATGGCGGGATGTTGGGTGGAAAGCCAGGGCCGTAGTGGCGACTATATCTCCGAACGTGTCGTTGGTGAGGAAGTGCTTGGAATTCGCTTTGTACCAATCAGGTGCGAGCCGGAGCAGCCATCCAGTGCTTTCTCCGAAAGCTGCGGCTACGGCAACGCTGGAATCCCTCTCGGGGGTCAGCAACCGGGCAAAGGCATCGATTACCCGCTGTGTTATCGTTCCGGGGCGTTGCTCGTCCGGCGTAATCTCGTATTCGGCGGCTGCCAGTTGCACGAGGGTACGTATCGCTACTGGCCGCACAGTGTTAAGCGACAGATGCAGTGGATCCCCTTGGGACCCGCCGTGCTTCCGTTCGTAGTCTGGCGTAGGGTCTGAATCGTTTAGGTATGGTATGACCAACTCGGCCGCAGCCGGAAGTAGGTGGTCGGGTATGCCGGCGCCAGAACGTACCGCCCCGTTCTCGAGGAGGCCGCAGAGTTGTCGGCGGAAATTCGTCCGCCGACCTGATTGGGCCCCGGCGGAGTCGTGTGCCTGATCGAAAGCTGCGCTTGCAGCCAGCAACACCTCCCAGTTGATCCGGGAGTTTTCCTTTAGAGCTACCCTGAGTCCGGAAAGCAACGCACCGAGATAGTTCGGTGAGTGGGTCATTATCAGGTGCGTCAGGGCCGAGTAGTCCGCAGGCCGTCGGGCCACGACTGCTGCGAAAACGTCTGCTAGATCGCTCCTGCCCAATATCCTCGCGGCGTCGTCCTCCGGCTGCCACGTGCGCAGAAGCTCGATAGCCTCTTGTGGATTCTTTGAAAGAAGGTCCTCGAGTGAGAATGGGTTTGTCTGGCCAGTGCCAATCGAGTGCCATGTCAAGAACGAGGGGTGCTTTGGTTCCCCATAGAGGGCGACGAGTTCTCGCAGTCGTTCCTCTGCCGCGCCCCGCAGCGCGTCTGCTCCAAGACTGCTTAGGCGCGTCAGTTGCCAGTCCTGTATATACCGCGACACGGCTTGATCCCTCGTCCCACTCTCGCCTCCCATTGCGATGATCCGCTGCATCTGGTCCTCTGTAAGTTTGGGACCTCGGAGGATCATTCGCTCCCAAGTTTGGTAGTCTCCCTCGCCCAGGGTCGGCAATGCCGCGGCTGCCAATTGGAGGTACTCACGATGGACTGCTGGACTGTCCATGGACTGCGGATCCAGCAGCCATGCCGTTGCGAGAGGTCGTAGGAGGTGGTCGTCGGGGAGGCGTTTCGAGACCACATAGAAGGCGATGCGCCGCAGGAGGGGCACCCGCGACCTGTTGAGAACCTCGATGACGGCATGCGGGTCGTTTCCCTGCCTCAGGCGTTGGAGAGCTACGTCTCTCACGGCATCGATGAGCGCTTCATCCATCTCGTTAGTCCCGTAGTTCTGAGAGTGGTCGGATATTGAAGGTCGTCTGATGTAGCTGAAGTCATCCCCATTCTCTTCGTCCCAGCATTTTGTGATCAGCTGCTCTTCCTCCAGCCATGCCGTGAGCATGGAAAGGAGCTTTTCATGGTTCGCGAGTGCAGCCACGACCCTGCTGAGGGCCTCGCCGTACCAAATCTCCTCGATACCCGCCCTGATTGCATGCTCTCCATGGCCAGTTTCCTCTTCAACGGGAGCGGGGCGCAGCAATGCATGTGCTAAGCGCTCGGCCTGTCGAGACCTACCGCCAGCAGCCAAGTGTTCGATGAGGCTGACGATCTCAAGCCCGAATGAGGGACCTTGCCGCTGATCCAGGAACGACGCGATCCTGTTGGTCAGCTGGGCTGCCGATTCCGGGGACATTTCCAGCGCGGCCAAGACTACTTGCTCCTTAACCCAAGGAGCCGCTTCAGGGCCAACCTTCCGCAGCAGGATCGCCGCGACCTGACCCGGGACTTGGCGAGCAATCGCAACCAGATAGTCGCCTTGTGGCCAAGGGACCCATTGGATACGGCCGTCTTCGCCAACCTGCTCCAGGGGTGGATGGTTGAAAACGCCAACTTCATCGAGAAGGGGTAGCCAGAGTGGATTTTTGAGTCCATCGAAAAACACTCGACGGTGCTGCAGATCACCCAATCGGGACATCGCCGCTTCCACCAGCTCTCTGCTGGGCCTTCGCCATCCGCCCTCACCATGCGCCCCCGCGCCTGTTTCGTTAGCCTGTCCGAGCAGTGTTTGAAGTTGATCCACGACGTCGAAGAAATTACCGACACGGCCCAGGAGAGCTCGTTCAATCAGCTGAAGATCGGATTTGAAGCGCTGGACTCCTGTCGGTAGCCAGCCTGTCGTGTCACCTGCCGGGTGCCGGAACCGCTCAATGCGGTTGATGGCGGCTCGCACCAGCGCAACGGTGGCATCATCTCGCTGTCCTGCCGGGTTCCCAAGAACAAGAGCGCTGCGACGAGCCTCGGCGTTCTCTTGAATCTGCTGCTGTGCCTCTACGTATTCACGCATAGCAACAATGAACGCGTGCGGGACACTTGCCTCCTTTGCACTCTCGGAGAAGCCCGGTGTGCCCATCACCTCACACCATGCATCAATCAGGACTTCTCGGACGTCGGCGTCTCTGACCCTCTCCGGAAGACTCACATCAGCCAATACCGTTGGTAACATGTTCACAAGTTCCCGGAGTGCATGTGCCGCTACGACGAGGGCCCCTTCGGTCACGGGGTGCTCGCTCAGGGCGTTCACAGCGAGTCGATATAGATCCCCGCACAGGGGGCTCTGGTTCGACAACGCTACACGCAGGTCTTCACGTTCTGCGGTCCACATCCCCACTGAGCTGGAGCGAACACTACCCTGCTCGCCCGATTGGCCTACTGTGATATCGAGATGACCCATATGCACGATGATGAGGCATCAAGGGAACATAGGCTAAAAACTTCCCTTATCGTCGATTGCGCCGCCGGCTAGGCTCCGGGTCCCTGCACTACACGCGAAGCGTCATGACCAGGCTGTTCGGATCCAGGACGTAGTCTGCAAGGGCAGGCACTCGCTGAAGCCGTGGCGGGCATACGGGGGCCGTGGCTTCAGCGAAGTAGTCCTCACTTCCGGTCTCCAGAAGGAGCGCTCAAGCGGCCGCGGGTGGGGCTTACGTGCGGCTGTATGAGGCCCAGTTCCGGCTCCTGCGGCGGAGGTCTAACTGTTGCGTGCGAGCGCCTCTCCGGTTTCTGCATGCATTGATTTGTCGCACCAGGGGCGCGCTTCCAATGTTCCGTGGCTCCCTTAGCACTGCATTCCCGCTCATAACGGATCCAATAGAATCTTCCGCGGTTTGTGGAAAACTGGCACGCACAACTACTGCAGGATTACTCCAAAATCGAGGCGCATGACGTGCCGATAACCGGAAGGGACGCGAGGCTCTAGTGTGAATTGGTGTGCCCGACGTGCTCTCGGGTAGTAGCAAGCAGCTCTAAAAACCTTGAGTCCTGTTCCACAACACCACATGCTCTAAACTCACATAAAAGACTCACGCTACGGGGGAACACAGTGCCTACTGCTTTTGTCATCATGCCTTTTGGTGCTCGCTTCGACCCTGTCTTTAAGAAGTTGATTTCCCCTCCACTGGAGGCTGCCGGGTTTGAAGTTAGCCGCGCCGATCTCACCATCAACCAACATCAGATCCTCAAAGACATTGTGGTTGGGATTGCAGAGGCGGATATTGTTATAGCCGATGTGACCGACCTGAATGGAAACGTCATGTACGAACTTGGGCTCGCGCATGCAATGGGTCGGCGTACGGTGATGATCACCCGCGACATCGAGTCTTTGCCGTTTGATCTGCGCGCTTACCGTGCAACCCAGTACTCGACGGAGTTTGATGAAGCCCCGAAACTGACTGAACTGATTGAGTCCGTTGCGAGAGGGGTGCTGGATGGATCAGCAGAGTTTAGCAACCCGGTTCAGGACTTTGCCCCAGACGTCCTTGGAAAATCTGAGCAGGTATCTGCGCCTCCCCAAGCTCCCAGGACGCCCAAGAGGGGACAGGCCAGCTTCGAGGCCGTCGCTGAACCACCGCCGCCTGGCTTGCTGGACGTCGTTGTTGAACTATCCGAAGAGGGGGAGCGGCTGCAGGAAAGTACAGAGGCGATATCCCAAGCTACTGTCAAGATAGGCGAGATCGTGTCTGCTCGGTCAAAGCAGATTGAAAAGACAAACAAGAACCTCGGGGCGAAGGCTGCACCAGTGTTGCGCCAATTGATGAAGGATACCGCCAAGGACTTCAAGGAATTTAATGCCGAGTTAGTCCCTCAGAATGAACTTTTGCGCGAATCCGGCAGCAAAATTGGGCACCTTACTAACTCCTTGGCCCGTCTTCGAAGTACGGCCTCCCCCGACGAAATGGAGCGGCTCCGCAGTGAGATTGAATCGTTAACTACAGCCGAATCTCGCTTTGAGGAAGCCCACACGAGCGTAACCGGCTTTGCAGAAGTACTAATTGGGCTGCCTAATATGGAGAGATCGCTAAATGCAGCTGTTCAGGAAACCACCGTCTCGGTCCTTGATACAGCCGGAATAATCGAGCTTCTGCGCTCTGAATTTGCAAGAGCTCGAAGTCTCATGGAGGAGAAGTTGAACAGAGCTGAAGCTCTCTAGCGAGCCCCTTGCCCAGGTGTAGCTTCTTGGATTCCGGGCAAGGTGTTGCGAGAGCCACTCAACTTTAAGCTAGGGGGCGACGTGAAGTCGTCGATGGAGCGACTTGCCCTTTTTCGTCGTGTCTCAGCAGCGAGGACGCCTGGCAGCAGCGCCATTTTAAGTCCTATGTCTTCGCCATGCAGGCAACACCGCCCGGCCGTCGTGCCCAAAATGCCTGGTTTCGTTACTACTGTCCTGTAACGCTTTGATCGGGCGTTTCGTATGCGAAGCGTGAAGGCTGTCGTCAGAAGTGCGCCCCAGCGGCATAATCTGCTATGGACCAGAGGCCGATCTGGGGCGCTCCTCTAGTATAGCGCTGTGAGCAATCTTGATCGAGGGGAAGCATGCAGGACCTGACCGCGTGGATCACAAAGCGCCGCTTCGATGAGTACATGGTGGCGGCTAATTACGACCCAACGGCAGCGCGCGAGCTTTACGAGTGGAACGTATCCGTGGCAGCTGCGTTCTTCGAGCTAATCTCACATGTTGAAGTCGCTCTGCGGAACGCCGTGGACGGGATTCTTGAGCCGCTCGAGGTGAAAGAGACGGCGCGCGTGCGTGTCCAGAATGGTTGGTGGTTCTCGAGTTCAACTTTCCTGACTGAACATGAATTGAATTTTTACAAGACGGCCGTGAAGCATCTGGGGACTCGGGCGGAGGGCGCCTCTCGAGACAAAGTCTTTTCGGCAATGACTTTCGGCATATGGGAAGGGATTTTTGGTCCCTCGTACGAGGAGTTGTTTCGACGGCATCTGGTTTATGCGTTTCCAAATAGAGGCGCGGGCTTCAAGCGAGACACTGTCCACAAGAGTGTCCTTGCTTTGAGGAATCTACGAAATAGAATTGCGCATCATCAGGCGGTCTTTGATCTTCCGCTTGAGGAACGGTTCGAGCAGGCGATGGATCTTCTTCGGTGGATAAATGTGGACCTCGAATTATGGGTGAGGGGCCTCTGCCGTGTTCCAGCTTTGTTGGACATCCGGCCACAAGCAGCTGAGTCAATAGCTGCTATCGTTTCGGCACGCGAAGCTTGGCCGTTTTACCAGCAGTACGGTGCTTATATCTGTAAGCCAGGACGTTTCTTCAGGCAAATTAGCCACATTGGTTTTTATGCAGACTCTGCCGTGCAAACTGATGTAGCGAAGGTTCTCGAACGCATCGATTATGTAGCTTGGACGCCTGATGAGATCGGGCGCAGAATGAGCACGAAGAATGATCAGGATCGGCAAATCGCTGAGATCATCAAACACGGGCGCGAGTTTGGTTGGACGGACAATGAATACCAACTCTTCCTACTTACGCGTGCTGACGACGAAGGCCGTACCAAGGGGCACGTAACACTAGAATCTCCGCTTCAGCGCCAGCGTAGTGGCCGAGGTAATGCATGGGTGCGTCGGCAACGATATGTGGCTGTTGCAGCACTGCAGTCGGCTCAACGACTCGGCGACCTTGACCAGCAATAGCTGTTGGGTGTCCAAGTAGCAGGTACTCAAAGGGTTCGATGAACGATTCGGGTTCAGTTATCCACCAGACCCCACATTGTTGTCTCAACGACTACTCACAACCAGCTAGTCCTGCAGAGGTACGTCTTTTTGCAAAGTCATACGCCAAGAGCCGCTTTAGCGTCGCGGAACTTCCTGCCACCCGCCCCCGTCGTAGCACACTGACATACGAAGCAATGTTTCGGCGTGTCGCCCGTAACCTGTTTAAATGCCTCGTTTCGCACTGGACATCGAGTCCGTCCCCCGCCCCGCCCGCTCGCAGGAGCTGCTGGATGGCGTGAACCACCGCGTCGTCATTGCCGATGGCGCCATGGGCACTATGCTCCAAGGCCGGGACCTGCAGCTGGAGACGGACTTCCAGAACCTGGAGGGCTGCAACGAGATTCTCAACGACACCCGCCCGGACGTCATCGCGGACATCCACGACGCCTACTTCGCTACGGGTATCGACGCCGTGGAGACCAACACGTTCGGCGCCAACTGGTCCAACCTCTCGGACTACGGCATCGACGACCGGATCGAGGAACTCGCCCGCAAGGGCGCCAAGATCGCGCGCGAACGCGCCGAAGCAGCAGAAGAAACAGACGGCCGCATGCGCTGGGTCCTCGGCTCCATGGGCCCCGGCACCAAGCTCCCCAGCCTGGGCCACACCAGCTACGACTACCTCAAGCAGACCTTCGCCCTCCAGGCCCAGGGCCTGATCGACGGCGGCGCAGACGCCTTCCTCATCGAAACCAGCCAGGACCTCCTGCAGACCAAAGCCGCCGTCAACGGCTGCAAGCAGGCCATCGTGGACCGCGGCATCCGCCTCCCCATCTTCGTCGAGGTAACGGTCGAAACCACCGGAACCATGCTCATGGGCTCCGAAATCGGCGCCGCGCTCACCGCACTGGAACCGCTCGGCGTCGACGCCATCGGCCTGAACTGCGCCACCGGCCCGGACGAGATGAGCGAACACCTCCGCCACCTCTCCAAGCAGTCCTCCGTCGCCATCGCCTGCATGCCCAACGCCGGCCTCCCGGTGCTGGGCGCCAACGGCGCCCACTACCCGCTCTCACCCACCGAACTTGCCACCGCGCACGAACAGTTCGTGCGTGAATTCGGCCTGGGCCTGGTTGGCGGCTGCTGCGGTACGACGCCGGAACACATGGCTGCCGTCGTCGAACGTCTTGCGCCCTTCCGCACCAAAGCTGTGGTCACCACGGACACGAAAGCCGCCAACGGCAAGACCGCACCCGCCCGCGTCCCCGAAGAACGCGAAGCCGGCGTCGCCTCCCTGTACCAGCACGTGAACTTCGACCAGGAGTCCGCGTACCTCGCCATCGGTGAGCGCACCAACGCCAACGGCTCCAAGGCCTTCCGCCAGGCGATGCTCGAAGAACGCTGGGACGACTGCGTGGACATCGCCCGCGAGCAGATCCGCGTCGGCGCCCACCTGCTGGACGTCTGCATCGACTACGTGGGCCGCGACGGCGTCGCCGACATCAAGGAAGTGGTGAGCCGGTTCGCGTCCGCCTCCACCCTCCCGCTGGTCATCGACTCCACCGAACCGCCCGTGCTGCAGGCCGGCCTGGAACTCATCGGCGGCCGCCCGGTGGTCAACTCCGTCAACTATGAGGACGGCGACGGCCCCAACAGCCGCTTCGCGCGCATCATGCCGCTGGTCAAGGAACACGGCACCGCCGTCATCGCCCTGACCATCGACGAACAGGGCCAGGCCCGCACCACCGAAGGCAAGGTGGCCATCGCCTCCCGCCTCGTCGACGCCCTGGTGGGCGAGTGGGGCATGCGCGTCGAGGACATCATCGTCGACTGCCTCACCTTCCCCGTCGCCACCGGCCAGGAAGAAACCCGCCGGGACGGCATCGAAACCATCGAGGCCATCCGCCAGATCACCGCCAAGTACCCCGGCATCAACACCACGCTCGGCGTCTCCAACGTCTCCTTCGGCCTGAATCCGGCAGCCCGCGTCGTCCTGAACTCCGTGTTCCTGCACGAGGCCGTGCAGGCGGGCCTCACCAGCGGCATCATCGACGCCGCCAAGATCGTCCCGCTCGCCTCCCTCCCGGAGGAGCAGCGCAAGGTGGCGCTGGACCTCGTCTGGGACCGCCGCGAATACGACGCCGACGGCAACGTCACGTACGACCCCCTGGCCAGCATGCTGGACATGTTCGCCGGCGTCGACACCGCTGCCCTCAAGGACCAGCGCGCCGCCGAACTCGCGGCGCTGCCCACCGGCGCGCGCCTTGAACGGCGCATCATCGACGGCGAAGGCAAGGGCCTCGAAGCGGACCTGGACCTGGCCCGCAGCGAGGGCATGACCCCGCTGGGCATCATCAACGACCACCTGCTCGAGGGCATGAAGGTGGTGGGTGAGCGCTTCGGCGCCGGCGAAATGCAGCTGCCGTTCGTGCTGCAGTCCGCCGAGGTCATGAAGAACGCAGTGGCCCTGCTGGAGCCGCACATGGAGAAGTCGGATTCGTCCGGCAAGGGCACCATGGTGATCGCCACCGTCCGCGGCGACGTGCACGACATCGGCAAGAACCTGGTGGACATCATCCTCACCAACAACGGCTACAAGGTCATCAACATCGGCATCAAGCAGGGCATTGCCGAGATCATCGCCGCCGCGGAGGAGCACAACGCGGACGTGATCGGCATGTCCGGCCTGCTGGTGAAATCCACCGTGGTGATGAAGGAAAACCTCGCCGAGCTGCAGTCCCGCGGCCTGGCCAAGAAGTGGCCTGTCATCCTCGGCGGCGCAGCCCTGACCCGCGCCTACGTGGAGCAGGACCTCGCGGAGCAGTTCGACGGCGTGGTCCGGTACGCCAAGGACGCCTTCGAGGGCCTTTCCCTCATGGAACCGCTGGTGCGCGTTGCCCGCGGCGAGTCGCCGGACGACGTCGGCCTGCCGCCTTTGAAGAAGCGCATCCACAAGGGCGGCGCGAAGTTCACGATCACCGAGCCCGAAGCCATGCCCGGCCGGTCCGACGTCGCCAGCGACAACCCCGTTCCGTCGCCGCCGTTCTGGGGTACCCGCATTGTTCGCGGCGTCTCCCTGCACGAATACTCCGCATTCCTCGACGAGCGTGCCACCTTCATGGGCCAGTGGGGCCTCAAGCCAGGCCGCGGCGAGGACGGCGCCTCCTATGAGGAACTCGTGGAACGCGAGGGGCGCCCGCGCCTGCGCTACTGGCTGGACCGCATCCTGGGCGAAGGCATGCTGGACGCCTCCGTGGCCTACGGCTACTTCCCCGTGGTCTCCGAGGGCGAACAGGTGGTGGTCCTCCACCACGGCGAGGATCCCGACGGCGTCCTGGGCCAGGCAGGCCTGCTCGCCCCCGACGGTGGTTCAGGCGGCCCCATCGGCACCGACCGCCTGCGGTTCGACTTCCCGCGCCAGCGCCGTGACCGGCACCTGTGCCTGGCCGACTTCGTTAAGTCCCGCGAATCCGGGCAGATCGACGTGCTGCCCGTGCAGCTGGTCACCGCCGGTTCCAAGATCGAGGAGTTCACCTCCAAGATGTTCGCGGCCAACCAGTACCGCGACTACTACGAGCTCAACGGCCTGGTCATGCAGCTCACCGAGGCGCTCGCGGAATTTTGGCATGCCCGGATCCGCAAGGAGCTTGGCTTTGCGGCCGAGGAGCCCAAGGACACGGCAGGGTATTTCAAGCTCGACTACCGCGGTGCGCGGTTCTCGCTCGGCTACCCCGCTTGCCCGGACATGGAGGACCGCCGCAAGGTAACGGAGCTGCTGAAGCCGGAGCGGATGGGCGTGGTCCTCAGCGACGAGCTCATGCTGCACCCCGAACAGTCCACCGACGCATTCGTGTTCCACCACCCGGAGGCCAAGTACTTCAAGGTGTGAGCTGGCGCCGGTCTTTTGTGTGCGGAATGCGCCTTCGCGGCTGGCCGCTTAGCCGCCGTTGTATACGCGTCGACAGCAGATTTCGCGGTCGTCTCAGTGGTGTCCGAACCGCTCCCGGGCAGTTCGAGCGGATGTGCCGAGGGCGGCACCGATAACCTCCCACGAGTCTCCCTTCGCGCGGGCGGCGCTGACGGCGGCGTCCAGCTCGGCCGCAGCCTTCGCGGCGGCCGTACGGGCAGCGGAGATCCTGCGGAAGTCCGCGGCTTCCCTGTCCACGTGAGGAGCCGGGCTCAGGCGAAGGAGCGTGCCATCCACCCGCAGCGGCGCGGTTAAGTGCTCGACGTGCAGGACATAACCTTCTTCGGGCGTGCGCTGAATGTAGAGGGTGAGGACGGCCTTTCCCTCACCGTCATCAAAGTCCACTTTTCCGTAGCTCTCGCTGGGCCCGACAGGCCACGGGCGCGGCTTCAACCGCCAGCCAGCTTCGTAATGCGTCGGCTCGTAGGTTGGTGCTTCGCGAGGGCTCATGCTGGCCGTTCTCCTTCAAATGTCTTGCCACTGCGCTCCGACGCGTAGGGACCGCAGCAAGGCCTCTCTCACCGGGGATGGGGCCGGCGGCGACTGGGGGAGATGCACGTGGTCTCAGCCGTACACCTTCGCCGCCGGCTCCGCTGTCCACGGTACGGCCGCGGTCTAACGGGCACCCGGGTAGCAGGTACCCGAATCTGGCGAAGGCATTTACCTGCGGTGGGCGGAGGTCGGGGAAAACCCGGGCCTTCCGGGCGGACAGGCCCAAACGACGGGGAGCCGTCGGATTCATCGGGTTTCGGATGTCCTCAGACCCTGAGTTGTAGCTGGTTCCTGTCCTGCGCAGCATGTCCGCCGGCGCTTCTGCCGGTGCTGGAGACCGGCTTCACCCGCCGGAGCGAGGCGAGCACGGCACGCCCCACCACGGCGACGCCGATCACCGTGGTGACTGCGCGAAGGGTGTCCCAGCCCGCCGTCGAGGTCAACAGCGAGTAGAGCAGGAAGCTGCTGAGGTTGGTGGCCAGCGGTGCGCCCGGAACGTAGGAAATGCCCGTGCCGCCGCCCACCCCGAAGGGCCAGAACCACAGGTTCAGCAGCAGCCCGAACACATAGGACGCCACGACGCCGTAGCCGGCCAGCATCCACAGTTCGGCCTTGCCCCGCACCCGGCGGGGGAGCATTCCGGCCCCCGCGCCCACCCACGCGCAGGCGAATATCTGGAACGGCGTCCACGGTCCAACGCCACCCCACAGCACGCTGGAGACGGCGATCGTTGCCGCGCCCAAGAGCAGACCGAATCGCGGACCGAACGCCCGGCCGGCCAGGATCAGCAGGATGAAAACGGCCTCCACGCCCCCGACGCCGGTGCTCGCCACCCGCACAGCGGAACCGACGGCAGCCAGCACGCCGAGCAGTGCCACCGTGTGTGCCGAGCGGACCGAACCGTCCAGGGACACCACGACGGCGACCGCCGCCACGGGTGCGATGGCCAGCGCCGCGTAGGGCAGGGCAGCGGTGGCGTCCTGAGGGAGGGCCGCGGCAAGCAGCGGCCAGCAGAACGCCGCGAGGGCCAGCAGGTTGGCGGCTGCCAGGACGGCCAGCTCGACTGCACGCGGCATCCGGACGTGGCGGGGCTTTACAGTGTCCCGGGAGTCAGCCCGCTCGTTGAGGGCCGCCGGCTGAGGCCCTGCAACTGCCGGCGCGGCCGACGGGACAATCTGCGCAGGTGGGAGGACAAGCAGCTCGGGGCTGATGGCTACTTCGGCCGCCGGGGCCACGCCCTCCCGCATCGGCAGGATCCGGGCGCCCAAGCCGTGGGCGAACTCGCGGTCGTGAGTGGCGATCAGCACTGCTGCGCCGTCGTCCGCTGCTGCCCGGAGTGCGGCCGAGACGGCTGTCCGGGCCGTGGGATCGAGGCCGCGGGTGGGCTCATCGATCAGCAGGACCTGCGGACGGTTCATGGTCTGCAGGGCGATGGCAAGGATCCGGCGCTCGCCGGCGGACAGATCCCGGGGGTGTTCGTGGCCAATGGGAATCGGGGCATCTCCCCGCAGGAGGGCCAGCCGCGACGCCGCGTAGCCGGGCGCCATCGGCCCACCCTTTTTGCCCCGAGCCAGGCGCCGCTCGGCGGCGCGGAGCTCTCCCGCAACGGTGTCCCTAGTGAACAGGTCGTCCGAGGCGTCCGGCACCAAGGCCACCCGGCCGCCGTCGACCTTGCCTTCAACAGCTCCCTCACCCAAGGCCAGCGCCACCAGGAGGGACGACTTCCCGGCCCCGTTCGGGCCCACCAGCGCGACAATCTCACCGGGGTGCAGGGCCAGGGACGCGTCACGCACCAGCGGCTTGCCGTCGCGGTGCACCGAAACGTTGGCCGCGGTCAGCACGGGCACGGAGTCCGCCAGCTCCCGGGCCGGGCCGGGCTCCGGATGGCCAGGAGCCGCGGACGGCGCAGCGCCAGGCACCAGGGCATCGCGCTCGATGGTCCACCACGAATCAGCAATGGGGACCAGCGCCGCCGCCCGGTGCTCCGCCACGACGACGCAGACCCCCTCCTCCCGGGCCAGGGAGCTGAGCACGGTGATGACGCGGGCCCGAGCGGTTGCGTCGAGGTCGGCCAGGGGCTCGTCAGCCAGGAGCAGCCTGGGGTGATCCACGACGGCGGCGGCGATGGCCACCAGCGTCGCCTCACCGGCCGAGAGGGTGCTGACGTTACGGTCCAGCAACGCGGTGACCCCGATTCGTTCCGCCACCTCCAGCACCCGCGCCTTCACGGCAGCGCTGGGTACGCCGCGCAGCTCAAGGGCCAGGGCAATGTCGTCCCGGACCCGGGTGGTGGCGAAGGCTGCACGGGGATTCTGCAGCACGACGCCGACAAGGCGGGCGGTGTCACGCGGCGGCGCAGCAGCGCGGTCCAGTCCGCCGACCCGTACCGTGCCTGAAATCTCTCCACCGTCCACGTGGGAGAGCAGGCCGGCGATCCCCCGCAGGATGGTGGACTTGCCGGAGCCGGTCGGCCCGGTGATGACCGTGACGGACCCGGCCTGCGGCACAAACCGGTCCACCTCTTTGCGCACGTCAGCGATCCGGAACCGTGCGTCCCGGATCTCAAGCGGCGCGGCGCCGTCGAACCCTTGTGCATGCCCTGCCCGGCTGCCAAAGCCGCGCAGCTCCAGGGCCGCGGCAACCCTGCCGGCGTGTTCAAGGGTGCGTTCCAGCACGGGCACCAGCGCGCGGGGTCCAAAGCGTTCGCCCCGCAACCGGAACGCCAGGCGCACGGATGCCACGGCGTCGGACAGGGCAGGGAGCGCAGCCCACGCCACCACCAGCATTCGGGCGATCCCCTGCAGGGGGCCGCCGCGGGCCAGGCGCACGAAGCCTCGGGACACATCCACCCAGGCATTGAGCAGACCGAAGCCGAGGATGGTCAGTGCAATGGGCAGAGCGGACAGCACAGCCTGCCAGAGCCCGGGTCCGGTGACCGGGCCGAGGAGCACCACGTGGGCGTACGGGGCGGGCAGGCGCAGCGGCGGAAGATTGAGCAGGACCGGGCTGCCGGTGCCCGCTCCATTGAAGAGGACGCGGTAGGCGACCCGCGCCGCGATGAACACAGCGGCGAGGACTGCCGCTGCGCGCATCGGCGCGGGCCGGAAGGTCATGCCGCGGGGGCGGCCGGCTCGCCGTCGACCGTGAAGAGCAGTTCCAGGCTCTCGCCCGGCTTGACCTGCTGGGTTGCCGCGCCTTCCTGCGCGTAGGCCCAGTCACCCGAGGCCGGCTTGACCCACAGTGACCAGTAGGCGAAGGCCGCGGGCATGCCCTTGCACTCCTCGCGGTAGGTGCCGTCCTTGTGCTTGATGTCGAAGTCGGCCGCGGGAACGCCGTTCACGCGGCACACCAGTTCGTTGGGGTACTGCGTGGTGCCTTCGGTCTTGATCTTCGCCTGTTCGAGAACCTTGGCGGCCACGGTGGGTCCGTCCACGGATACGCAGGTGGAGGTATCGGCGGCGGACTGCTTCAGGGCGCCGGAATCGACGATGACCTTCACGCCGGCGCACGGGCCGGCAGAGGTCGAAGCGCTGGACGAAGCCGACGATGAAGAAGCGGGCGCAGATGCGCTGGGCTGGTTGGCGGCCGGCGTGGAACAGGCGGCGAGGGAAAGCAGGAGACCGGCGGCGGCGAGGGAGCCCGCGGCGGCGGTGCGGATCGTAGTCAATGTCACCTGTCAAGGGTAGGGCGTTGGCGGTCCGGAGCAGCTGGCCGTTCCGTTGTGTGACGCCGGTTCTCAACATGACGGGGCTGGCGACGCGGAAAGGCCGACGACGGCACCCGGGTGAGTGCCGTCGTCGACCCTTAGATGCAGCGTTAGTTGGCCTCGGTTGCCATGACCGCGTTGGCCGGCACTGCTTCCTCCGGCGCGTCGTACCGCGGGTCGTTTGACGACGGATGCGCGGCCACGGCCGCGGCGTGCTCGGCCAGCACCCCGGTCTGGTGCCGGATCTTCAGCCGGTAGAGGAGGGTGCCGCCAACCACCACGGCGGCCACGAACATCACTCCGCCCCACTGCAGGTACCACTCGAACGGCGGCACCGAGTTGTAGATCTCCGGGCGGGGCCAGACCAGGTTCACGGTCATGGCAGCGCCCCAGAGGACGGCGAGGATGTTCACGGGAAGCCCCCACTTGCCCATGCTGAATCCGGGTTCGGAACCGTCGGCGACGAGGGGCCACTTCTTCAGCAGCCGATTGCGCAGCAGCGGAACCGTGACCAGGAGGTAGGACAGGTAGATCAGCACGATGCTGATGCTGGACAGGATGGTGAAGATGGCCGGCTGCATGACGTTGACCAGCAGCGGGATGACGGCCAAGATCCCGATGACGATTGCCGCCACCGTGGGGGTCCGGCAGGCCGGATCCACCTTGCTGAGCTGCCGGCTGAAGGGCAGGTTGTTGTCGCGGGCCATGGCGAACATCATGCGGATGGCGGCGGCGTGGACGGCCAGGGTGCAGACCACCACGGCCACCACGATGCAGGCCAGGAAGGCCTTGCCGAAGGGTCCGCCCAGGACGGAGAGCACAATGTGTTGCAGCCCGCCGTCGGGGGAGCCGATCTGCGGGTCCGTGAGGTCCGGCGCGGCCAGGATGCCGAACAGCAGGATTCCGCCGCCCAGCAGGAAGGAGGCCGTGACGGCGCGCAGGATGGCCTTAGGGGCGGTCTTCTTGGGATCCTTGGTTTCTTCCCCGAGCGAGCTGGCGGTGTCGAAGCCGTACATAACGTAGCCGGAGGCCATGGCGCCGATCAGGAAGACGCCAAAGAAGCCCAGATCGTGGCCCTCGCCGAACCCGTTGGTCTGGAAGAAGACCTCCGGCCCGCGCACCACGTGCCAGGCCAGGGCCAGGATCAGAAGCACTGCCGCGATCAGCTCCACGAAGACGCCGATGCTGTTGATCCTGGTCATCAGCTTCACGCCGAACGCGTTAATGAGGGTGGAGATGGTGATCATGATGGTGGCCAGCACCACGCCGTTCATGGCGAAGTCGTAGGGGCCGGTGCCGTCACCCACGAACTGGAAGCCGGACCACAACTGCGGCAGGGTGATTTGCAGGGCCAGCGCCACCGAGCCCAGCGCCATGATGGAGGACAGCAGCAGCAGCCAGCCGGCCAGCCAGGACGAGGTCCCGGATGCGAGCCGCTTGGCCCAGTTGTAGACAGATCCCGCCACGGGGTAGCGGCCGGCCAGCTCGGCGAAGCAGAGGGCCACCATCAGCTGGCCGACGAACACGATGGGCCAGGACCAGGCGTACGCCGGGCCGGCCATGGAAAAGCCGAAGTAGAACAGTTGGAAAACACCGGTGAGGATGGAGATGTAGCTGACACCCGCGGCGAAGCTGGCAAACTTGCCGATGCTTCGATCCAGCGTCTGGGTGTAGCCGAATTCGTCCATGCCGCTTGAATCAATACTCTTGCTGGGTTCCAATATGGACTCCTAGATCAGAAAAGCACGATGGGAACGGCCGCCCTGGGGTGCGGCGGAATAACGTTCTGCGGGGGCCGTCATTGTTGGGAATGCGGCCCCTTATAACCCGCCGCTCAGGCGAGGGACGCGGTGAGCTCCTTCTCTTCCAGGGTGTCCGCGCCGGAGTGGTCGGCGCGGATCAGATCGGCGCAGCGCTCGCCGATCATCATGACGGTGATGTTGGGGTTAACGGTGATGTGTTCTGGCATGACGGACGCATCGGCGACGCGGAGGCCGGTGACGCCCTTGACCCGCAGCTGGGGGTCCAGCGGCGACATGTCGTCGTCGGCCGGGCCCAAGCGGACGGTGCCCACCGGGTGGTAGACGGTGTTGTGGGTCTTGCGGATGTAGTCCTGGAGTTCCTCGTCCGTCTGCGCTTCGACGCCGGGCGAGAGTTCGCGGCCGGTCCATTCCGCCATGGCAGGCTGGGCGGCGATTTCGCGGGCCTTCCGGATGCCGGCCACCATGACGCGCATGTCATGGCCTTCGGGGTCCGTAAAGTAGCGGGGGTCCACCATGGGCTTGTCACGGAAGTCGCGGCTGCGCAGCCGGACCGTCCCGCGGGACCGGGCATGGGTGACGTTCGGGGTGAGGCTGAAGCCGTTCTCCGTGGTGGGGTAGCCGTGCCGCAGCGTGTTCATGTCGAACGGGACGGAGCCGTAGTGCATCATCAGGTCCGGGCGGTCCAAGCCTTCCTCGGTGGGGGTGAAGATGCCGATCTCCCACCACTGCGTGGACGTCTGCACCATGGGCTGCTTGGCCTCGAACTGGACCACGCCTTCAGGGTGGTCCTGCAGGTTCTCGCCCACGCCGGGGGAGTCCACCAGGACATCGATGCCATGCTGGGCCAGGTGCGCGGCCGGACCGATGCCGGACAGCATGAGCAGCTTGGGGGAGTCGATGGCGCCGGTGGAGAGGATGACCTCGAGGTTGGCGGAGAGCCGGTGGGTGCGGCCGAATGCTCCGTCCACCACGTCGACGCCGGTGCAGCGCTTGTCCGCGTCGAACACCAGCTGGCGGGCGCGGAGGCCGGTCAGCAGGGTGAAGTTTGGGCGCTCGATGATGGGGTGGATGTAGGACACGGAGCTGGAGGACCGGGTGCCGTCTGCGCGCCGGTTGATCTGGAAGAAGTTGGCACCGTTGACCACGGTGGTGCCGGTGTTGAACTTTGCGCGGGGAATGCCCGACTGCTCGCACGCGTCGAGGAGCGCGACGCCGGCAGGATCCACCGGGGGCACGTTCATCAGGTGCACGGGGCCGGAGTCCCCGTGGTGGGGTGCGTCCGCGCCGGCGTCCTGGTTGGTTTCCAGCCGCTTGTACAGCGGCCAGGCAGCGTCCGCGTTCCAGCCTGTAGCCCCGTACTTGGCTTCCCACTCGTCCAGGTCCTCCCGCGGCGCCCAGAAGGCGATGCAGGAGTTGTGGCTGGAGCAGCCACCCATGACCTTTGCGCGTGCGTGGCGCATGAAGGAGTTGCCGTTCTCCTGCGGTTCCACCGGGTAGTCCCAGTCGTAGCCGGATTCCAGCAGCTCCATCCAGCGGTCCAGCTGCAGGATTTCCGGGATGTTGCGGTCGTCCGGCCCGGCCTCCACCAGGGCCACGGTGACGTCCGGATCCTCGCTCAGGCGTGCGGCCACTGCGGCGCCGGCGGATCCGCCGCCGATCACGATGTAATCGAACGAGCGCTCGCTGAGGTCCTCGATGTTGTCGAAGTGCATCTAGTTCTCCTTGCCGTTGTCAGCGAACCAGCCGGTCACCTGGGGGTTGGTGTTCTGGTAGATGTGCTTGGCTTCCTGGTACTCGGCCAGGCCCGTGGGGCCCAGCTCGCGGCCGACGCCGGACTGGCCGAAGCCGCCCCATTCGGCCTGGGGGAGGTAGGGGTGGTAGTCGTTGATCCAGATGGTGCCGTGCCGCAGCCGGTTCGCCACGCGCTGCGCCTTTCCGGCGTCCTGGGTCCACACCGCGCCGGCCAAGCCGTAGATGGTGTCGTTCGCGGTGGCCACGGCCTCGTCCTCGGTGCGGAAGGTTTCCACGGTGACCACGGGGCCGAACGCCTCGTCGGTGACCACGGACATGCCGCGTTGCACCTGGTCCAGGATGGTCGGCTGGTAGTAGAACCCGGCGTCGTACTTTTCGCCTTCCGGTGCCTCGCCGCCGGTGCGGAGCCGCGCACCTTCCGCGATGCCGCGCTGGACGTAGGCGTGCACCTTGTCCCGGTGCGCTGCGGAAATCAGGGGCCCGGTTTCGGCGTCGTCATCGAACGGGCCGCCGAGCCGGATGTCCTGGGCGCGACGGACCAGCTCGGCCACAAAGCGCTCGGCGATGGTTTCCTCCACCAGCAACCGTGCCCCTGCCGAGCAGACCTGTCCGGAGTGGACGAACGCGCCGTTGAGGGCGTTGTCCACGGCGGCGTCGAAGTCAGCGTCGGCGAAAATGACGTTGGGGTTCTTGCCTCCCAGCTCCAGCGCCACCTTCTTGACGGTGCCCGCGGCGGCCGCGGCGATCCGCTTGCCAGTTTCCAGGCCGCCGGTGAAGGAGACGAGGTCGACGTCGGGATGTTCAGAGAGCGGTGCGCCCGCCTGGGCGCCGGCGCCGGTGACGAGGTTGGCCACCCCGTCCGGCAGGCCGAGGTCCTGCAGCAGCTGCATGGCCAGGATGCTGGTGGACGGGGTCAGCTCGGAGGGCTTGAGGACAAAAGTGCAGCCGGCAGCCAGTGCGGGGGCGATCTTCCACGCGGCCTGGAGCAGGGGGTAGTTCCACGGCGTGATCAGGCCGCAGACGCCGACGGGTTCGTAGACGATCCTGCTCACGACGGCGGCGTCCCCGGCGTCCACCACCCGGCCCGCCTGCTGCCCGGCCAACCGGCCAAAGTATTCAAAGCACGCGGCGATGTCGTCCATGTCGATGCGGCTTTCGACCATCCGCTTGCCGGTGTCCAGGGACTCGGCGCGGGCGAACTTTTCGCGGCGTTCGCGAAGTTCCGCCGCAACCTTCAGGAGGAAGGTGCCGCGCTCAGGAGCCGGGACGGAGGACCAGACGCCGGAATCGAAGGCGGCACGGGCCGCTGCGATGGCGCGTTCGGCGTCTTCCCGGCCGGCCTCGGAGACCGTGGCCACCAGCTCGCCGTCCGCCGGGTTGTGGATCCGGCGCACAGCGCCGGACGCCGCCGGCTCCCACACGCCGTTGATGAACAGGGAGGAAGCTGTCTCAGTTTCTTCGGTGGGGGCTGCATCCCGAACCGGTGTGGCGTAAGTCATAGGAAGGACAGTAATGCACGTTGAACAAGTGTTCAATACATTTCTTGAACACTTGTTCAATGACTTTGGTGGGGTTACCGTTGCCTTGCAGACAGCCGTCTCAGGCGAAAGCGATCTGCTCCGTGCGCTCGATGCTCCGCTGGATGGAGGCCTTGTCCACGCCGAGCAGCGCGGTCAGCCACATGCCGTTCTGGATGACCACGATGTCCGCAGCCCGCTCCCTGCACGCCTCCCATGACAGCGCGGGTTTCGCGTTGGAGACGAGCGCTGCCAGGCCGTCGATGTACCGGTCGAAGGCGGCGGCGTTGATCTGGGCGTAGTCCTCGTCGGCCTGGGCCAGGGCCCAAAGGTGCAGGCGCAGGGACAGGTACCGCGTGGTCAGCAGGTCGGCGGCGGCCACGCGCCGGAGGGCCTTGCGCAGCTGTTCGTCGGGGGCCACTGAGGGGTCCGGGGCAACGAGCAGCAGGTCATGCTCATCAACCCGGCGCAGGGCGGCCCGAATGAGGGTGGTCTTGTCGTCGTAGTAGTAGTTGACCAGGCCCAGCGCCACGCCGGCTTCCCGTGCCACGGCGCGCATGCTAACGCCCGAGATGCCGTGGCGGGACAGCAGATCTATCGCCGCTTCGAGGATGCGGGTCTGTCTGTCCACTTGTTCGCCGGAGTTCACGGCACTGGTCCCCATCCGGCCAGACTATTGCCTAACCGGCCGGGAACCCATTTTTCGAAATTTGGCCCCTGCCTGCTGACAGTGTTTGAAGGCTTCTTCGGCAGGGCACATTCTTTGCACACTCTGATGTATCTGGACAGCTTGGAGAACGATGGAAAGCGCAAGCCTCATTGCCCTGTTATTCGCCGGCCCCATCCGCGCGGGCGATAGCGCGCAGCCCCACGCGCCGCAAATCAGTGCGAAGCCCGGGTGGAAGCGGCCCGCGTGGCTGGCGTTCAGGAGCAGGACTGCAACTTTCCTGCACCGGCTGGCCTGGGCGGTAGAACCAGACCCGCGCTGATGCAGATAAATCCCTGCCGGGCGCTGTGGCACGCGCAAACGCCGGTCCGGCTTATTGCCCGGCGTGGTCCGCGCGCTCCAGCAGGCGGGACACCCCGTAGCCGATGACCAGGCCCCAGAAGGCTGCATGGATGTTGAAGAGGTTCAGGCCGGAGATGGTCACCACGAACGTCACCAGCGAACCCAGGGTGAAGCTGGTTGCGAAGGCCGTCACGAAGGCCTGCTGGAGGGCCCGCAGCATCGCTATGCCGCCCAGTGCCAGGACGAATTCCTTGGGCGCTGCCAGCATCAGCCGCGTCAGCGTGGGAGCAAATGCTGCGAACACCAGGGCCAGTACGCCGTACGCCACCGCCGCCGTGTAGTGGCGCTGGCGGCTCCCCGACGACGTCAAAAGGGCGTTGGTGGGACCTGTGACGCACGCGGAAACGGCGCCGAACCCGGCGTTCAGCACCGAAAACGCGCCGGACGCAATAGCGAAGGCATTCACGGGCGGCTGATGGCCGGAGGCGCGGAGCACGGCAATGCCCTGGCCGTTTTGAACGAACAGTACGGTGATGGCCAGCGGAACCACCAGCTCAAGCTGGGCAGCCCAGGTGAATTCAGGGGCCGTGAAAACCGGGGTGGCCAGGAGCGGTCCGCCGGGCGGGAGGTGGAACTGGCCGCTGGCCGCCACGGCAATGCAGCCCGTCACCAGGGTGCCCAGGACCGGCGGCAGGAACCTGCCAAGCATGGGAACTGCGGTGAGGACCAGGAACGCGGCCACCATCGGAGCAGCCACTGCCGGGTTCTCCTGGGTCGAGGCAACGATGTCCGTACCGAATTTCAGGAACACCGCGGCCACCATGGCCATCACGAGCGGCATGGGCACCAGCGCCATGGCTTTGCGCACCACCCCGGTGGCGCCCAGGGCGAGGATCAGCACCCCGGACGTGAAGAAGGCCCCGACGACTTCGGGGAAGGCCAGGTGCTGCAGGGACGGTCCCAGGAGCACCGTGCCGGGGATGGACCAGGCGAAGCCCAGGGGCTGCCGGTAAATGAGCGACATCAGCAGCGTGGCCGCCCCGCCGGAAAAGAGAATGCCAAAAACCCAGGACGACAGCTGGCCCTGCGTCAGGCCACCGGCCGTCCCGACGGCCAAGGTGACGGCGATGGGTCCGGACGCCGCGAAGATGAGTCCGATAGCCCCGTTGGAGACATAGGACAGGCCCATGTCGCGAAGGATCCGGCGCGGACCCGCGGGCCGGACGCCGGGGCGTTCCAGCAAGGGTTCCGGCGCCGGTGCCGGCGGGGCTGACCCGACGGACGTGGCGGGCGGGTGGTGGCGGGGATGGCTCATCGGGGCTCCTGGCTGGGGCGGAAAAACCGGAGGCGCTCCGAAGCATCAGCTCCGGAGCGCCTCCGTGCGGGGGTGTCTCCCAGTTTGCGTGCTACTTCTTCTGGCCCTGCTTTGCCAGGACGTAGTCATAAACTACTTCCTCGCCCTTCCCGTCGGTACGGGGGCGGGGGTCCAACATCAGTTCAGGCTTCACGGCCGAGGCGATGTCGTCCGCGTTGTGGGGGTCGCCGGGGAAGTACAGCTGCTGCGTGACCGGCTCGTAGCCCGGCGCGGATACCTTGATGTGGATGTGCGCGGGACGCCAGGCGTGCCAGCCCGCGGCGTTGATCAGCTGCCCGCAGGCGCCGTCCGTGGGGATCTGGTAGGGCGCCGGACGCATCGTGTTGATCTCGAAACGGCCGTCGTCGGAGGCCTTGACGGTGGCCCGGAACAGCCAATCGGGCATGCCCGGGGCGTACTGGGAGTAGAATCCGGCGGCGTCCGCGTGCCAGATCTCCACCTGGGCACCTTGGATGGGGTTGCCGTCGGTGTCGGTGAACTGGCCGGTGAAGCGCAGCGGGGTGCCCTCTTCGTCGTCGCGCATTTCCACGGTGGCGGGCGTCTGGAGTTCCGGAGAGCCGGGAACGTAGTAGGGACCCTCGATGGTGCCGACGGTGCCGGGACGGTCCTGGGAGTTCACGTCCTCAACGGTGTGTTCAAGCCAGACGTCGAGGAACAGCGGCCATTCACCGTCCGTGCCCACCTTGATCAGCCATGCTTTCAGGGCGTTGTATTCCTCATAGGTGACCTGGTGCTCGACGACGATGTCGTTGGCGGCCTTGATCAGTGCGCCGGCCAGCAGGCTCACCCGTTCCTTGGATACATCCACGCGGGAGAGCTTGCCTGACGCAGCGAACCGCTCGGTCGCCTTGGAGCCTGCTTCGACGGCGGTGCCTTCGTTTTCCGTGCGGCTGTCCGTTGGGGTTTGGGTCATGACGATGTCCACCTTCTTCATTGAATGGGACAGGAAGGGCTCCTGCTCCCCACGCGGCCTGCGGGGCGGGACGTTCCACCTGCCCTGCTCGGCACCGCGTGATCTCGATCTCAAGCGTAGGCCCGCAGATAAGGACGCTACAAATATCAACTAGGCGTCTTTTGAGTCATTATCAGTACATAAATACACCCTTGGTGGAACCTAGGTATTTGCCTGATGTGAGGGCAGTCACCAGCGGCAAGAATTGCTGGACAACGTCCGCCGCCGAAGCCTCTTCCCGAGTGGACCTCCGCCCATCCGTCCAGCAATCTCCAATGAAGGAGCACGCCATGACCGAGAACCTGATCCATGCCCGCGAGGTCCTTGCCGACGCCGTGATCGACGACCGAGAGAACGGCGTCATCCGGGCCAAGCGCGAGATCTTCACCGACCAGGAGATCTTCGAACTTGAGATGAAGCACATCTTCGAAGGCAACTGGGTGTACCTCGCCCACGAGTCGCAGATCCCCAACGTGGGGGACTACTTCACCACCTACATTGGCCGCACCCCCGTGATGATCACCCGGGATAAGGACGGGAACCTGAACTGCCTGGTCAACGCCTGTTCGCACCGCGGCGCCATGCTGTGCCGCCGCAAGACGGACAACCGCACCACCTTCACCTGCCCGTTCCACGGCTGGACCTTCAAGAACTCCGGCGAGCTGCTGAAGGTCAAGGACTCCAGGAACGCCGGCTACCCGGAGACCTTCAACAAGGAAGGCTCACACGACCTCACCAAGGTGGCCCGCTTCGAGTCCTACCGCGGCTTCCTGTTCGGCTCGCTGAAGGCTGACGTGCTCCCGCTCGTGGAGCACCTCGGGGACGCCACCAAGGTCATCGACTCGATCGTTGACCAATCACCCGAAGGCCTGGAAGTGCTGCGCGGTTCCTCCACCTACACCTACGACGGCAACTGGAAGGTCCAGGCCGAGAACGGCGCCGACGGCTACCACGTCACCGCCGTGCACTGGAACTACGCAGCCACCACGGCCCGCCGCAGCGCCGGAGACTCCGCCAACAAGACCAAGGCCATGGACGCCGGCAAATGGGGCAAGGTCAAGGGCGGGTTCTACTCCTACGACCACGGGCACCTGCTGCTGTGGCAGGAATGGACCAACCCCCAGGACCGCCCGCTCTGGGACCGCCGCGACGAGCTTGTGGCCAAGTACGGCGAGGAGATGGCCAACTTCATGATCAACATCTCCCGCAACCTGTGCCTGTACCCGAACGTCTACATCATGGACCAGTTCTCCTCGCAAATCCGCCACTTCCGGCCGATCTCCGCGGACCAGACTGAGGTGACCATCTACTGCATCGCCCCCAAGGGGGAGTCCCAGGAGAACCGTTCCAAGCGCATCCGCCAGTACGAGGACTTCTTCAACGCCACGGGCATGGCCACCCCGGACGACCTGGAGGAATTCCGCTCCTGCAACAAGACCTACTGGGCCACCAGCGCCCCGTGGAACGACATGACCCGCGGATCCACCCACGAGATCGCCGGCCCGGACGAGCAGGCGCAGGCCCTGGGCATGACCAGGGTGATCGCCTCTGGCGTGCGCACCGAAGACGAGGGGCTCTACCCCATCCAGCACGGGTACTGGAAGGAAGTCATGGACCGGGCCCTGGCGGAGGAAGAGGAGCGTTCCACCCTGGAATCCGTTCCCGTCACCGCCTGAGAGAGCCCGCCGGAACCACAGAGAGCGCAGAACCTATGACCAACCTGATCCACACCGCCCCGGTCCTGCAGACCGCGGAGGAGATCGCAACCCTCGAAACCGTCCGGGCGTTCCTCTACCGGGAAGCCCGCCTGCTGGATGACCGCCAGTTCGATGAATGGCTGGAGTGCTACCACCCGGACTCCGAATTCTGGATGCCGGCCTGGGACGTGGACGACCAGCTGACGCAGGATCCCCAGAACGAGATCTCCCTGATCTACTACGACAACCGCGGCGGCATTGAGGACCGGGTGTTCCGGATCAAGACCGACAGGTCATCGGCCACCTCCCTCCCGGAGCCGCGCACGGGCCACAACATCACGGACGTCGAGGTTGTGGCGAACGACGGCGGAAAGGTGGACGTGCGCTTCAACTGGTTCACCCTCTACTTCCGCTACAACACGACGGACACCTACTTCGGCACCAGCTACTACACGGTGGACCTTTCCGGCCCGCAGCCGGTGATCCTGAAGAAGAAAGTCGTCCTGAAGAACGACTACATCCACCACGTGGTGGACGTCTACATGATCTGACCTGCCCCCAGCCGGCGCCCGGTACGTACGGGCTCCGCACGGCAGGTCCCATTCCGTGCCCGCCGGGCACGCCAGAACTTTTCCCCGGACGCGACGACGCGCCCGCCCCAGTCAGGAGGACCCCATGGGCCACAAAGTAGCCCTCAGCTTCGAAGACGGCGTCACCAAAGTCATCAAGGTCGGCGACTACGAGACCGTCATGGATGCCGCCTACAAGGCGCGCATCAACATTCCGTCGGACTGCCGCGACGGCGCCTGCGGCACCTGCAAGGCGTTCTGCGATTCCGGCTCCTTCGACCCGGGCGACTTCATTGACGACGCCATGACCGAAGAGGAGCTCGAAAAGGGCTACCTGCTGACCTGCCAGGCCGTCCCGGAGTCCGACCTTGCCATCCAGATCCCGGCCACGTCCGAATCGGCTAAGACGGCGGCCGCCACCTTCAGCTCCACCATCAAGGAGCTCAACCGGCACACCGACACCACGGTCTCCTTCACCCTCGAGGTGGAGAACCGGGACGCGCTGGCCTTCCTGCCCGGTCAGTACGTCAACCTCAAAGTCCCCGGTACCGACGCCGAGCGTTCCTACTCCTTCAGCAGCGGCCCCGAGGTCCAGGACGCATCCTTCATGGTCCGTGTGACCCCGCAGGGTGCCATGTCCGAGTACCTGCGCGACCGCGCCGCGGTAGGCGATGCCATCGAGTTCACCGGCCCATACGGATCCTTCTTCCTGCGCGAGCCCAAGCGGCCCCTGCTGCTCCTGGCCGGCGGCACCGGACTGGCCCCGCTGCTGTCCATCCTGGAAAAGCTCGCCGAAAACCCGCCCTCCACCCCGGTCCACCTGATCTACGGGCTCACCCGCGAGGCGGACATCGTGGGCCTTGACTGGCTCCGCGCCTACGAGGCGAAACTGCCCGGCTTCACCTGGGACTACATCGCTTCCGAGCCCGGCACCTCCGCCCCGCACACCGGCTACGTCACCCAGATCATCGAACCGAAGCACCTCAACGACGGCGACGTGGACATCTACCTCTGCGGCCCGCCGCCCATGGTCAACGCCGTCTCCAAGTGGCTGGATACCGAAGGCGTCAAGCCCGCCAACTTCTACTTCGAACGTTTCGCGCCGAAGGAGACCACCGGGGGCGACGCCGAAACCGGGGCCCCCGCACCGGTCGGGAAGATCCAGGCCGAAGGCGACACCATGAGCCGCGGCGAGGCCGTGTCCTCGCTGGAAACCGGCCGGCTGGATTTCCGCAAGGAGGACAGCTTCGCCCAACTGGACGCCCGCATGGGCCTGGAGCTTGCGGTCAGCGAACTGCTGCTGGGAAGGCTCAGCGAACAGCAGCTTCGCCAGTTCCGCCGGCTCGCGGAAGCCACCACCGGCTCGGTGCAGGGCGGGAACATCACCGACCCCGAGGAGTTCGCGCGCACCAACGAGGAATTCCACGAGTACCTCTTCATGGTCTGCGACAACCCGATGCTCCTGGAGTCCTACCGCCGCCTGGACGTCCACGCCCAGATGGCCGCGGCCTTCGAAGCCGGCACGCCGATCTTCGAACGCGTCACCCAGGACCACCTTGAGATCGTGAACGCCTTCGAACGCGGCGACAAGGACCACCTGCGCGCCGTCATCACCGCCCATGCCCAGGACGCGAAGGACACCATGGCCGGTGCCATCGACGCCAAGGCCGCCCTCTGATGGCTGCGCCGTACGCCGGGCAATACGTGACCCCGGGCAGGTTTGGCGGGAAGGTCGCCGTCGTCACCGGTGCAGCCCAGGGGATCGGCCAGAAGGTGGCCGAGCGCATCGGCACCGAAGGCGGCGCCGTGGTCCTGGTGGACCGCGCGGACCTGGTCCACGACGTTGCCCGCGGCATCGACGAGGCCGCAAAAGCGTCGGGCTCGGGCGGGTCGGCCACGGCCGTCACAGCAGACCTGGAGACCTTCGCCGGCGCCACCCAGGCCATCAAGACCGCGCTCGCAGCCCACGGCCGGGTGGACGTCCTGGTCAACAACGTGGGCGGCACCATCTGGGCCCGCCCCTACCAGGAGTACGACGAGGACAAGATCGAGAAGGAAATCCGCCGCTCGCTCTTTCCCACGCTCTGGACCTGCCGGGCCGTCCTGCCGGCCATGATGGAGCAGGGCACGGGCACAATCGTGAACGTCTCCTCGGTAGCCACCAGGGGAATGCACCGGGTGCCCTATGCCGCGGCGAAAGGTGGCGTGAACGCCCTGACCCAGTCGCTGGCCATGGAGGTGGCCGGGCACGGCATCCGCGTGGTGGCCACCGCCCCGGGCGGCACGGAAGCCCCGCCGCGGAAGGTCAAGCGCGGGCCGGAGGCCGAATCCGCGACTGAGAAGGACTGGTACCAAACCATCGTTGACCAGACCGTGGAATCGTCCTTCATGAAGCGCTACGGAACCCTGGACGAGCAGGCCGCGCCCATCGTGTTCCTCGCCTCGGACGAGGCGTCCTACCTGACCGGCAGCATCCTCCCGGTGGCCGGCGGCGACCTGGGGTAGGGGCCGGTGCTGGACGCGCGGCACCAGGGGCGCCCGGGCCGCTCCGGTAGGATTGCGGCCATGACAGCGGGCTCCACCCAGGGCGAGATGGCGGAGGACTTCCCGCTGGCGGGCCGGGCCGCGGCGTTCGAGCAGCTGCTGGAAATCCTCCGCACCGTCCGCAAGGGAAAGGTGGGAACCGTTGTCCTCTCCGGCCCTTCCGGGTCCGGCAAAACCGCGCTTCTGGAACTCTTCCTTGACCACTGCCGCACGGCCGCGCGCGGCGTCCGCGTGCTGTCCGCCATGGGGGACGACTGGGAGGCGCAGTTCGCCTTGGCAGGCTACTCCCAGCTCATGCGGACCCTGCCGCTCCGTACGGCAAAGGATTACGACGGCGGCCCGGCCCTGGCGCCGGGGCCCGTCGCCTCCCTGACCCCCGACCAGGTGGTCAATTACGCCTCCACCCTCAGCACCCATCTCGAAGGCCTGCAGACGCACGGCAGCGTGGTAGTCGCCGTCGACGACGTCCACAAGCTCGACGAGGAGAGCCTGCGCATCCTCACCTTCGTCATGCGCAGGCTGCACGACAAGCGGGTCCTGTTCCTGCTGACCCTCAACCCTGTTGACGCGCCCCGCGTCCCTGCCGGTGTCCTCGACTTCCTCACCGGCCACCAGGTGGCCCGCATTCCGCTGGAACCCCTCTCGCCGCAGCAGGTCCAGGACCTGGCCCGGAGCCTGTTCGGCCTGGACCTCAACGCGACGGCGGCCCATGGCCTGGTGACGCACACCGGCGGGATTGCCCAGTCCATCGTGGAGCTGCTCCGTGAACTGCCCCCGGAGACCTGGCAGTCGTGGTTCCCTTCCCTGCCGCCCACCTCCCGGGTTCGTGCCAGGGTCCGCAGCATCCTTGCCGCCGCGTCCCCCGCCCTGGTCGCCGCCGCGGAGGCCGCAGCGGTGCTCGGCCCCGGCGCGGGCCTGGCTGAGGTGGCCAGGGTGGGCGGCCTGGAATCCGTCATGCCGGCGCTCGATGAGGGGCACCGTGCGGGGCTGCTGGGACTGTCCGTGGACCAGTCCCGCTCCGCCGTCGCCTTCCTGGAGCCCGGCACCGCGGAGGCCGTGTACGAACAGATTGTCCCCAGCCGGCGCATTGCCCTGCACCGGAAGGCCGCCGAGGTTGTCCAGTCCGAGGGCGAACAGCTGGGCCACCGCGTTGCGGCCACCCCGGCCGCAGACCAAACCCTGGCCGCGGAACTGGAAGAATTCGCGCGCCGGCAGGCCACGGTTGGGGCGTGGCAGGATGCCTCCACCGCGCTGTTCTCCGCCTCGCGGCTGTCCCCTGATATCCGCGCCCGGAACCTCCGGCTCCTGAAAGCCGTCGACGCCCTGGTCGGCTCCGGCAACGTGGCCCAGGCGCAGGCCTGGGCCGGGGCAGTGGATGCCCTGCCGCCGTCGCCCCTGCGCTCCTCGGTTCTGGGGTACCTGTCTACGGTGTCCGGCCAGAATGACAGCGCCCAAAGCCAGCTGGAGATGGCCTGGCGCACCAGCAATCCGCAGCGTGAACCCGCCGCGGCAGCGCAGGTGGCCCAGCGGTTTGTCCTCCACGGGGTAGCTTCCTGGGACGGTCCGATGATTACCGGCTGGGCCGAACGGGCCATGGCGCTCACGGAGCCCGGAACTCCGGCGCACATCGAGTCAGAGGCCATCTACGGACTGGGCCTCTATGCCCAGGGCCGGATAGCCGACGCCGAGGCCTCATACCAGCGGGCCTCCGCCCAGGCGGCCGAGAATGCCCAGAAGCAGCGCGTGCAGATGGGCGCCGGCTGGCTGGCCCTGCGCCTGGACAACGCCGAGTCCGCGCTGGTGAATTTTGAGTCGGCCGCCCCCACCGAGTACCGCGGGGGATCGCTGCGGATCTCCCTGTGGGCCGAGGCCTGGCTGGCCCGCACCCACCTTGTGCTGGGCAACTGGGACGCGGCCGCCGCCACCATCTCCCGGGCAAGCGTCCGGCTGGAGACCTCGCGGATGCCGTTGATCCGGCCGCTGCTGTACTGGACCGCCGCCGAGCTGTGGTCCATGCGGGGCGACTGGGACCGGGCACGCTACTACGTGTCGCAGGCCGCGGTGCAGCCGGGAACCTACCGGGCCATGCAGGTCCCGGCCAGCTTGGCGCGCGCCCGCTTCCACGAGGCACGGGCGGATTACGAAAGTGCCCTGGCTGCTTTGCAGCCGCTGGCCGAACTGGACCCCTGGACCGATCAACGGGTGTCCTTCTGGCCGTGGCAGGACACCTACGTCAATGCGCTGGTCATGACCGACAAGCTCGACGCCGCAGAGACGTTCCTCACCGCATTCGAAGGAGTGCACCGCGAGCGGGAAGTCCCCTCCGACCTGGCCCGCGTGGCGTGGGCCAGGGGCCGGCTGCTGGCCGCGCAGGGGGACCCGGACACGGCAAGGGAGTACTTCGAGGCGGCGCTGGGACACCTTCGCGGGCTCAACCGCCCCTATCTGCGGGCGCGGATTAGTTTTGCGTTCGGGCAAAGCATGCGCCGGGCCGGAAAGCGCCGCCTGGCGTCATCAGTGCTGCGGGCGGCACGGGACCTGTATGACACCCTCGGTGCGGCCACGTACGTGGAACGGTGCGACCGCGAGCTGAAAGCGACCGGCCTGGACGTGGGGAACCTGCCGGACCCGGCGGACCCGGTGCTCTCCTCAGTGGGCAGCCACCATCAACAGCTCACGGCCCAGGAACAGGCCGTGGCCGAGCTGGTGGCTGCCGGGGCAACCAACAAGGAGGCGGCCCGGGCCCTGTTCCTGGCCGAAAAGACGGTGCAGTACCATCTGACGCGGCTGTACCGGAAGATGGGCATCCGGTCGCGCAGCGAACTCGCGGCCGCGTTCCGGGCCAAGGACTGACCCGGAACGCCCCAGCGCTAACCGGCTGCTACTTGACGTCCGAGGGGTGCTTGGCCAGCGGAACCACAGTGATGTCCATGTACGGGAACAGGGGAAGGTCCTGCAGGATCCCGTGGAGCTCGTCGTTCGATTCGACGTCGAAGATCGAGTAGTTGGCGTACTCACCCACCACGCGCCAGATCTCGGGCCACTTCCCTGAGCGCTGCAGTTCCTGGGAGTAGGCCTTCTCCGTGGCCTTGATTGCGGCGGCTTCTTCGGCAGGCATGCCGGCGGGCAGGTTGACGTCCATATGGACCAGGTACTTCATGGATGACCTCTCGGTGGAAGGGATGGGTGTCAGTCTGTGCGGTAGTGGGCGAGCTTGTCGTCATCCACATCGGTGCCCGCACCGGCACCTTCAGGAACGCGGATCCGGCCGCCGGTGATCGCCAGCGGCTGGGCCAGCAGGTCATCGGTCATATCCAGGTAGTTGGACAGCTCCGCCGCGCGCTTGGCCGTGTGGGCGAAAGCTGCGCCGAACACCACCGAGGCCACCGTGCCCACCTGGGTGTCGATCTGGTTGCCGATGTAGACGTCGATGCCCATGCCCTCGGCCATGCCAACGATCTTGGCGGCTTCGGTGAAGCCGGACCGGGCCGTCTTGACGGACAGGAGGTTGGCCCCGCCGGTGAGGATTTCGCGGGCAGCCTCGCCGAGGTTGGCGGCGGACTCGTCCGCCGCAATGGGGATGGGTGAGTTCGTGACCAGGCGGCGGCGGCCCAGGACTTCGCGGGCGTCGTCCGGCTCCTCAAGGAACTGCAGGCCGAGGTCGGCGGTGCGGCGCAGCACCTCGGCGGCCTCGTTGGCTGTCCAGCCGCGGTTGGCGTCCATGTACAGCTCGGCGTCTTCGCCCAGGCCTTCCCGCAGCACCCTGGCGGCCTCGATGTCCAGGTTCAGTGGACGGCGGCCGGTCTTCAGCTTGAAGGTGTTGATGCCGTAGGTTTCCCGGAACTCCAGTGCCAGTGCCAGGAGTTCCTGGGCGGGTTTGAATCCGAGCATGTGGGAGACCCGCAGCGAGTCGGTGTAGCCGCCCAGCAGTTTGGTGACAGGCTGCCCCAGGGTCTTGCCGATGACGTCCCACACGGCAATGTCCACCGCGCCCTTGGCCGTCTGGTTATGGATGGTCCGCGCCAGCACGCTCTGGATCTTTTCCCGGTCAAAGACGTCGATGCCCACCAGTTGCGGGGCGAAGACGTCCTGCATGACCGCAACGATGGACTTCTGCGTCTCACCGTAGGTATACGGGCGGGGCGGGGTGTCTGCGGTCCCCACCACGCCGTCATCGGTGTGGACCCTGACCAGGACGTGGTCGGCCTCGTGCACGGAGCCGGAGGCGAAATGGAGCGGGTGGCGGTACGGGATCGAGTAGGGGATCGCCTCGATGGCTGCGATCTTCATGATGGGGGGAGCCTTTCATCAGCGGGAGCCGGGTGGGGAGTGGGGGTGCCGGCAGGGGCGGGGGCGTCAGCGGTTGCCGTGGCCACGATGTCCAGGAAGTTCTGCAGCAGGGCCGAGCGGTGGCCGCGCAGCCAGGCGACAGCTAGTTCCACCGGGGGAACATTGTCGATTTCCCGGTACGCGACGCCGTCGAGCTGGAAGGCCCGCACGCTGGACGGCATGACGGCGATGCCACCGCCCGCGGCCACGAACGCCAGCATTGTTGAGGTCTCGCCAACTACCTGGGTGATCCGGGGCTGGAAGCCTGCCTGGCGGCAGAGGTCCGAGGTAATGCGGTTCAGCACGGACTCCGGTGAGTAGGCGATGAAGTCCTGGTCCTGCAGTTCGTGCATGGCCACGGGGCGGTCCACCGCCAGGGCGCTGAAGGAGGGAAGCGCGACGACGAGCGGCTCCTGGGTGACCACGCGGTAGTCGATCTCCTCGGACGCGACGGGGGGACGCAGCAGTGCCGCGTCCAGGGTCCCGTTCCGCAGCCCGGCTTCCATGGACGGCGTCAGCATCTCTCCGTTCAGCGCCAGGGACAGGCCGGGAAGGACTTGTTTGGTAAGGCGCGCGATCCGGGGCATGACGCCGTAGGTTGCCGATCCGGAGAACCCCACCCGGAGGACGCCGGTGGCGCCCTTGCCCACCTGGTAGACATCCGCCCGGAGGGTCTCGACGTCGTTGACGATCTGGCGGCCGCGGTCCAGCAGGAGCTGGCCCGCCGCCGTCAGGTCCACCCGCCTGGTGGTGCGGTTGAGGAGCTGGACGCCCAGCTGGTCTTCCAGTTGGCGGATCTGCTGGGACAGGGGTGGCTGCGCCATGTGCAGGCGCTTGGCCGCCCTGCCAAAGTGGCGCTCCTCCGCGACCGCAATGAAGTAGTTCAGCTGCCGGATCTCCATTGCGGTGCCGCCTCTCCAACCGTTCGGGGTGAGGCGCGATGCAGCCTCATTGATTCATAGAGTAACCATAAAAGGCACTACTAAGATACTTTTTCGATGTAATCTTGTTGCTCCACCGCCGCGGGTATGGCTTCCTCCAGCTTGTGCTGGCGCGGTACCAGGATGGTGACGGCGCCGCCGAGCAGGGCCACCGCCCCGTAGATGTAGAAGGCTGTTGCCCCGCCGATCCCCGCAGCAGCCAGCCAGCCGCCGATGATCGGACCCAGCACCCCGCCCAGCCGGCCCACGCTGGCGCACCAGGCAACGCCGGCTGCACGGGCATTGGTGGTGAAGTAGTTGGACTGGAAGCCGTAGACCAGCACCTGGGTGCCCAGCGTTCCCACCCCTGCGGTGGCGATGAAGGTGAAGAGCAGCGGCAACGGAAAACTGAACGTCATCAGTCCCAGGGAAATGGTGGCGAGGGCAAACGTGGCAGCAATAACCCGCTGCGGTCCGTTCCGGTCGGCCATCCGGGAGGCCAACAAACCGCCCACCACGGCACCGAGGTTCAGGGCCAGCGGGAAGAAGAGGGCGTAGGTCCGGCCATAGCCGTAGCCCTCCATGATCTTGGGCAGCCAGGTGTTGAGCCCGTAGGTCAGGAGGAGCCCGCAGAAGGACATGAGGCCCAGCAGGATGGATGCCACGGCGAACTGGCGGGAGAAGACGGCAGCGAACCCGGACTTCTGCGGGGCGGCACCGGCCTGCCGGATCACCTGCTCTTCGGCGAGCGGCACCCCGGTGCGCCAGGCAGCGGCCAGGGCTTCCTCTTCCCGGCCCCGGGCCAACAGCCATCGCGGGGATTCCGGAAGCTTCCGCCAGGCAATGGGCAGGATGACCAGGAGGGGCAGGGATCCAATGATGAAGAGACCGCGCCAGCCGATGCTGTCCAGGAACGCGATGCCCAGGACGGACGCCAGCACGCCGCCCGCGGGGACCCCGGAGTACACGATCGCGTTATAGAACTGCCGCCGTCCCGCGGGTGCGAACTCGGCCATCGTGGCGCCGGCGCTGGCGATGACGACGCCCAGGCCCAGGCCCGTGGCAAACCGGAGGGTGCCGAAGGCGGTGACATCCGTGGCCAGGGCGGTGGCGAACATGCCCAGGGAGAACCAGGCGATGCCGGCGAGCATCAGCCGGCGGCGGCCGAAGAAATCGCCAACGGCGCCGCAGGCCAGCGACCCCACCAGCACGCCAATGAGGGCCCAGGACCCCAGGAGTCCGGCGGTGGCCGCATCGAAATGACCGATCTGGCCCGCGTCCGCGAGCAGTCCCGGAAGGACGGTGCCGTAGACCACCAGGTCGTAGCCATCAAACAGGAGGGCGGCGCAGATGACGAAAGCCACCCAGTTGGCTGTCCGGGCCTCCTTTCCCGGGTTTCCGGAGATCGTGGATTGGGGGTGCGGCAGCGTCATGGCGCATGTCCTTTCAGGGGGCGGGTGTGGAGGCGTTGTGGTCATTTGGATTGATCCGCACGGGGGCCTCGGGAACCCAGCCTGACAGGCAATGTGACGCAGGGCATATGAGGTAAATACCCGGTTTCCCGCCGGGGGTGCATTGTGCCGTTTCCGCATATCAAAGGGGTTGTTATTGCGATGGATCCAGCGGGAACAGGCCAAATGCACCCGGCAGCAGGGGCATCCCGGCGGCGGCGGGAGGGCCGGTCTTAGTCCATACGCGGCCGGTATGAACCAGGCGGCCCGTAACCATGGCCGGGGTCACGGCGACGCGGTTAGGCTGGCGGAATGATCAATCCAGCACGGCTGCACTCAGACCTGTCCCGCCTGGGCCGGGAGACGGATATGTTCCTTGCCACGGTCTCCTCCTTGTCCGATGAAGAGCTGGCGGCTCCTTCGCTGTGTGAAGGGTGGACCCGGGCCCACGTCATCGCGCACGTCGCATCCAGCGGACGTGCCCTGGTTGGGCTGATCGACTGGGCCACGTCCGGGGAGGAACGCCAGCTGTACGCGTCCCCTGAAGCGCGCTCGGAGGCTATTGCCGCCCTTGCTGCCCTGCCGCGGGAGGAACTCCTGGCTGAAGTCCAGGACTCGGCTGCCGCTTTCGCCAGTGAAGCCCAGCGGTTGACCGGAGAACTTGCGGCCCCGGAAGTGAAGGTGGGCGGGCGGGACCTGCCGGCCACGTCGATTGTGGCGCTGCGGATTGCCGAGGTGGTGGTGCACCACCATGACCTGGAAACCGCCTGGACCATTGAGGAGGCCGACCCCGATTCGCTGCTGAACGCCATCGAGGCCGTGGTGCGTGCCATGCGTGCCAAGGGGGCGCCAGGGATGACGCTGGTTACTGAGGAACGCGATGAATGGGTCATCGGTGACGGCGCCCTGCGGGTTGAGTCGGACCGGGAGGGCCTCCTGAAATGGCTGGCACGCGGCGACGGCGCGGACCTCGAAGCGACGGGCCCGGTTCCCGCACTGCCGGCCTGGTAAAGCCAAAGAAAATCCCCGCCGGGCGCTGGCGAATCGCTGGCGCATCCGGCGGGGATCCATTCGTCGGCGGGACGCCTACTTCTTGGGCAGGCCCGCCGGGTTCAGTTCGGACTTCTGGATGGCCTCGGAGGAGAGGCCCCAGCGGTCCAGGATCTTGGCGTAGGTGCCGTCCTCGATCAGGTGGTTCAACGCGGCCTGCGCAGCGACGGCCAGACCGTTGCCCTTCTTGGTGGTGAAGGCGATCTGCGCGGTGAGCGGCCAGCCGCCGTTCAACGTGCCCACCTGCTTCGTCTTCCCGTCCTGCGCCGCCTTGTAGGCGGCGGCCGCGTTGGGTCCGAACGTCAGGTCCGCACGGCCTGACTGAAGTGCCAGGCTCGAGGCGGAGTCGTCGTCGTAATACTGGAACTCGACCGGTGCCAGGCCGTTCTTCTTGTTCTCCTCGTCCCAGCGCACCAAAATGGCTTCCTGGTTGGTGCCGGAGCCCACGATGATCCTCTTGCCCGCCACGTCCTTGGCTTCCTTGATCTCCCCGATGGTGGAGTCGCCCTTGGCGTAGAAGCCCAGCAGGTCGTTGCGGTAGGTGGCGAAGTCGAACTTTTCCTTGCGCGCCTCCGTGACGGTCACGTTGGAGAGCACGGCCTCGTACTTGGACGATTCGATGCCCAGCGGCCAGTCCGCCCACGCCACGGGCAGCACCTCGACGTCCAGCCCCAGCGCCCCACCCACGGCATAGGCGATGTCCACCTCGCTGCCGATCAGGGTCTTGTTGTCCGTGGCGAACAGGCTCAGCGGGGCGGCGCCGCCCGTAGTCACCACGGTGAGCTTGCCGTCGGCCTTGATGGCTTCCGGCACGAGCGCAGCCGCGGCGGGATCGGCCGGGACCTTGAAGCGGTCCTGTTCCGGGGACAGGTTGAAGGTCCTGCCGGCGGAGTTGGTGGCGGACGACGACGGTGCTGTCGCCGCCGAGGCGCCGGGGTCGGCGCAGGCAGCCAGTCCCAGCAACGCTGAAACGGTAAGGGCCACGACGGCGGCCGGCTTGGGTTTGATGGCCATGGTTCCTCCTTGGAGGTGGGTGGGGATGCGGCGGAATGTGCGCGTTGCAGCAACTATCCGGCAGCCCCGGAAGGGGAAGCAAAGCCCTCGAAACGCTGGGATACAGGGAGTAACGGCGGTTAACCGGAGGACCGCGGCGGTCATATTCAGCCCGTCCGCGGACGCTTCGCCACAGGGCCTCGTGACACAGATTCAGCAGAAAGCGAGTACCCGGGCGAAAAAGACAGGTGGTGGGTACGCGTGTTCTCCGCCCATGCCGGCTCCTACGGTTGGGCTATAAGGCGGCCAGAGTGGGCCGCTGCAACGGTCTTAACAGGAGCTCGCATGCGCACTTCCCCGTCCAAGTCCCTTCTTACCCGTCGCCTCGCTGCTGCCGTGGTCCTGCCCGGGCTGCTCACCACCAGCCTGGTTCTGGTCCAGCCGGCCGTTGCAGGAACCGGCACGTCCCCCGGAATCTGTAACGGCGTGGTGAACCAGCTGGCGCACCGCGGCGCGGTCCAGGAAAACCTCCTGAAGGCCGCGGCCAAGAAGAACGCTGACGCCATTGCTGCCCGGCAGGCGGAGAAGGCCACGTTGCAGGCCCAGGCGGATGCATTGGCCGCGCAGAAGGCTGACGCGGAGAAGGCGCTGGCTGACCTTGCAGCCCAGGAGACGCAGCTGGACAGCCAGGAAGCAGCAGCACAGGCGGAGGTGGACAAGCTTACTGCCGAACAAAAGAGCCTAAGCTCCCAGGTGGAGGCCGCGAATGCCGCCCTCACCGACCTACAGAACCAGCAGGCAAGCGTGGCGAGCCAGGTGGGGCAGTTGCAGGATGAACTCGCAACAGCCCAGGCTGCCGCCGCCTCGCTCAAGGACCAGGCGGACAGGCTCGGTGCAGAGCTGGTGGCCAACAGCACGGCCATTGCGGCTGCCCAGACGGAGCGCGCCGCGCTGCAGAAGACTGCGGACCAGGCTGCCTCCGACCTCGCGGCCAAGGAGACCCAAATCCAGCAGGCCCAGGACCAGCTGGGCACCTTGACCGCTCAAGCACAGCAGGCTGCCACAGCGGTGGATGCTGCACAGACGGCAGTCACTGACGCCGAAAATCAGCTGAAGGTACTTGAAGCTGCAGGAACCACCGCGGCCGCGGACCTTCAGGCGCAGCAGGAGAAGGTGGATGAGGCCAAGGTGACTCTGGCCGGTCTGCAGGACGCGGCCGCAGCCGCCAACGCAGCTGTAATCGCCAAGAAGGATCAGATCGCGGCGGCGCAGGCAGAACTCACGGCCCTGCAGTCCACGGCCTCCACCGCCCAGGCGGCGCTCGACGCCAAGAATGCGGAGATCGCCGCGGCCCAGACGGACCTGTCCACCCTTCAGGCCAATGCAACGGCAGCCGCCAAGGCTGTCAGCGACAACAACGCCAAGATCACTGCCGTGAACGCTGACATAACCAACCTCCAGAACCAGATCTCCACGCTGAACAGCCAGATCACCACGAAGCAGGCCGCGCTGACCCAGGCCCAAAAGGACCTGGTTGCGCTGCAGGTAACGAAGAGCAGCCTGGAGACACAAATCGCTGGCCTAAACAGCCAGATCAACGCGATCAACGGCAATTCCAAGGAAAAACGGACTTTGCAGGACCAGCGCGACGCTGCCGCAGCCCAGTTGGTGACGGTAAACAGCCAGATCGCTGACAAGACCGCTACCATCGCCGCGCTCCAGGGTGACCTCGCTGGGCTCCAAACCCAGGTCAATTCGCTGAACAGCCAACTGGAGGCCAAGCAGGCAGAAAGCAGCAGCCTGCAGCAGAAAGCCGGAACCCTTCAGGCAGCGCTCGACGCCGCCAATGCAGCGGTCGCTGCAAAACAGGGCGACATCGCAACCCTCAAAACCCAAGTGCCCGCCCTGCAGGACGCCGTGAATCAGGCCAATGCCGCGGTGGCCACCAAGCAGGCCGAGCTCGCCACGCTCCAGGGCCAGCTCCCGGCACTGGAACAGGCCGCGAAGGACGCTGCTGACGCGGTGACGGCCCAGCAGCAGGTGGTGGCAGACCTCGAAGCTGCCTTGCCCACCCTCAGCGGGAACGTGGACCAGGCCCAAAAGGCCATTGCAGACCAGAAGGCAGTGCTCGACGGCTTGAACGGCGCCTTGGCCCAGGCAAAGGATGACCTGGCTGCGGCCAACACCGCGGTGCATGAAAAGAATGCCGAGATTTCCGACCTGCAGGCCCAGCTTCCGGCACTTCAGGCAACGCTTGACGGGGCCAATGAAGCTGTAGCCACGAAGACCAGGGAAATCAACTCTCTCAACCAGATCGGTGACAGCCTGGTAACCCAGATCTCGGCACTCAATACCCAGATCGCCACCGCTGAAACCAACGTCCTTGACCTGCAGGGACGGGTGAAGCCCCTGCTGGACCAGCTCAACAGCCTCAACGGACAGATCACCGCAGCAGAGGCCAACCTGGCATCCCTGCAATCGCGGCTGACCACCGTCGACACCCAGCTAACCGCCGCCCAGGACACTCTTCGGACCCTCCAGGCAAAGAAGGGGAACAACACGGACGCAATCAAGGCACAGAAGCTGCTGGTGGCCGGACTGCAAACCCAGCTGGCGGACATCCAGAAGCAGATCTCGGCGATCGATCCCACGATCGGGAACGGGGGCTGCGCCGTCTAACCCAACGGTATGAAGACCGGTGCCCAATGACGTGCGCCGCAAGGAGGGGACCAGCTCATTGCGAACTGGTCCCCTCTGCTATTGCCTAAAAGCTGTCGTTGCCTAGCCCAGGGCCTTCAGGACTTCCTTGGCCACGTCCTCGCTGGACTGCGGGTTCTGCCCGGTGATGAGGTTGCCGTCGCGGACCACGTTGGAGGTCCAGGCGGCACCGTTTTCGATCACCGCACCCTTCTCCTTGAGCGCGTCCTCCACCAGCCATGGGGTGTTCTCGCCGGTCCCGCCGCCAAGCTCCTCCTCGTTGGTGAAGACGGTGAGGCGCCGGCCCTTGAAAGCGAACCCGCCGTCGTCGTCCGTTGCGCTCAGCAGCCCGGCGGGGCCGTGACAGAACGGCGCGATGATCTTGCCGTCCTTGTTGGCTGCCACCAGCAGGCGGCCCAGGTCGGCGTCCTTGTAGAGGTCGGCCATGGGGCCGTGGCCGCCGGGCATCACCACGGCGTCATAGGTTGCGATGTCGACGTCGGCAAGGACCAGCGGGTGCGCAAGCTCGCCGTCGATCTTGGCCAGGTAGTCGCGGAAGCCCTGCGCCCGTTCCTCGCCACCTGCGGACTCTGCCGCCAGGCTGACCTGGTCCACGGTGGGCTTCCTGCCGCCGGGCGTTGCGATGTGGACCGTGTTGCCGGCCTCGATGAGGGTCTGGTGTGACACCACCAGTTCCTCCGCCCAGTAACCGGTGGGGTGTTCGCTGCCGTCCTTCATGGTGAGGGAATCTGCGGCCGATACGACCATCAGGATGTTTGCCATTGGTGTTTCTCCTGTCTTTAGTGACGTGAGTGGCTGGAAGCCGCTTGCTACTTGCCGGCTGCTTCCAGCTCAGCGTACGTGGCGTCGTCGAGCGTGATGCCCGCTGCGGCCATGTTCTCTTCGAGGTGCTGCACGGAGCCGGTCCCGGGGATGGGCATCATGACCGGGGAGCGGCGCAGCAGCCAGGCCAGGGCCACCTGGGACGTGGTGGCGCCCAGGCGCTTGGCGGCCTCGTCCAGCGGGCCGCCCGGCTTGGCCAGCTCGCCCGCGGAAATCGGCGCCCAGGGGATGAATCCGATGCCGTTCTCCTCCGAGTAGCGCAGCACGTCCTCGGAGCTGCGGTCGGTCAGGTTGTAGCGGTTCTGGACCGTGGACACGGTGAAGTGCTTCCCGGCCGCTTCCAGTTCCGCCACGCTCACCTGGGACAGGCCCAGGGCGCGGACCTTGCCTTCGTCCTGGAGCTCGCGCAGCACGCCGAACTGCTCTTCGGCGTCCACCTTGGGATCGATCCGGTGCAGCTGCAGCAGGTCCAGGGTGTCCACCTTCAGCTTGCGCAGGCTCAGCTCGGTCTGCTGGCGCAGGTATTCCGGCCGGCCAACGGGAATCCACTTGTTGGGCCCGGTGCGGGTGAAGCCCACCTTGGTGGCGATCTTCAGCCCCTCCTTGTACGGGTGCAGGGCCTCGGCGATGATTTCCTCGCTGACGTTGGGGCCATAGGAATCGGCGGTGTCGATGAAGTCCACGCCGAGTTCGACGGCGCGGCGCACCACGGCCACGGCCGCCCGGCGGTCTGCGGGCTCACCCCAGACACCGTCACCCACGATGCGCATGGCACCGAAACCGAGCCGGTGCACGGTTCCCAGGTCCTTGAGGTGGATCGTTGCGGTCAGTTCCAGCTGGTTCGTTGAATCATGGCTCATAGGGGCGGCAACATCATCAGTGTGCTGAGTATTCCGTCGAAGACGAAATAACCCGGGCCCCGTCGTCGTTATGCATCAAGTGCCCGCCGCGATCCGGCCGGCGACTCCTACGTAACGTTCCTGAAAGGCCGCACCCGACGTGACTCTTCCCCTCTCCATCCTTGACCTGGCAACCATCGGCAAAGGCCAGACGGCGGCGGAGAGCTTTGCGGGCAGCGTGGCCATGGCGCAGAGCGCCGAGAAGCTGGGCTACCGGCGCATCTGGTACGCGGAGCACCACAACATGTCCTCCATTGCCTCCTCCGCCACCAGCGTGCTGATCGCCCACGTGGCCGCGCATACCCAGAGCATCCGGCTGGGCGCCGGCGGCATCATGCTGCCCAACCACTCCCCGCTGACCATCGCCGAACAGTTCGGCACCCTGGAAACCCTCCACCCGGGCCGGATCGACCTGGGCCTGGGCAGGGCCCCGGGCAGCGACCAGAACACCATGCGGGCATTGCGCCGTGACCCCATGTCCGCGGACAGCTTCCCGCAGGACGTCCTGGAACTGCAGGGCTACCTCACCGGCCCCACCCGCATCCAGGGCGTCGAGGCCACCCCGGGCAAGGGGACCAACGTGCCGCTGTACATCCTGGGCTCGTCCCTGTTCGGCGCCCGCCTGGCCGCCCAGCTGGGCCTGCCGTACGCGTTTGCCTCCCACTTCGCCCCGGCGGCCCTGCAGGAGGCGGTGGCCATCTACCGCCGCGAGTTCAAGCCGTCCGCCCAACTCGATGCCCCGCACGTGATCGCCGGCGTCAACGTCATCGCCGCGGACTCCGCGTCCGAAGCGCAGGCCATGTTCCAGGCCACCAAGCGCGCCCGCGTCTCCCTGTTCTTCGGCGGCGGCCGCGAATTCACCGACGACGAGGCGGACATGATCCTGGACTCGCCGCAGGGACGCCACATGGCGCAAATGATGACGTACTCCGCAGTGGGAACACCCGACGTCGTCATCGACTACCTGGACAGCTTCGGCAAGCACGCTGACGCCGACGAACTCATCGTGGCGCACCAGAGCCCCGGCACCCAGGACCGCCTGCGGTCCGTCGAGCTGCTGGCGCAGGCCGCAGGGCTGGTGCGGGTCTGACATGGCAAACGCAAAAGCCAACGCAAAAGAAGGCGTAGGGTTCCGGTCCGACCGCGGGCCCATCCTCATCGCCCTGATGCTGTCCACCGGACTCGTGGCCATCGACTCCACCATTGTGGCCACGGCGGTGCCGTCGATCGTCAAGGACGTGGGCGGCTTCTCATCCTTCCCCTGGCTCTTCTCCGCCTACCTGCTGGCGCAGGCGGTGTCCGTCCCCATCTACGGCAAGCTCTCCGACATGGCAGGCCGCAAGCCGATCATCCTCACCGGCATTGGCCTGTTCCTGCTCGGTTCGGTGCTCTGCGGCGTGGCCTGGAGCATGCCCTCGCTGATCGCCTTCCGCGCACTGCAGGGACTCGGCGCCGGCGCGGTACTGCCCGTGTCCGTCACCATTGCAGGGGACATCTACACCCTGCAGGAGCGTGCCAAGGTGCAGGGCTACCTGGCCAGCGTCTGGGCCATCTCCTCCGTGGTGGGCCCCAGCCTGGGCGGCGTCTTCTCCGCGCTGGGCATCTGGCGCGGCATCTTTTTGGTCAACGTGCCGCTCTGCCTGCTGGCCGGGTGGATGCTGATCCGCACCCTTCACGAAAACGTGGAACGGGCCACGCACAAGGTTGACTACGCCGGGGCCGTGCTCCTGGCCGGATCGCTCGGCCTGCTCATCCTCGGCGCACTCCAGGGCGGCCAGGCCTGGGCATGGAACTCGCCCATCAGCATTGGCGTATTCGTCGTGGGCGCAGTGCTGCTGGTTGCGTTCCTCCTGGTGGAGCGGCGGGCGGCCGAGCCCATCCTCCCGGCCTGGGTGGTGTCCCGCCGCCTCCTGGCCACCACTGCGCTGGTGTCCTTCGGCGTCGGCGCGATGATGATCGGGCTGACCTCGTACGTGCCCACCTTCCTGGAAGGCGCCCTGTCCTCCTCGCCGCTGGTCGCCGGCCTGGCGCTCGCAGCCCTGACTCTCGGCTGGCCGCTCAGCGCCTCGCAGGCCGGAAAGTTCTACCTGCGGATCGGGTTCAAGTCCACCGCCCTGATCGGCATTGCCATCGCCGTTGTGGGCCTGCTGATCCTGTCGCTGACGGCCTCCTCACCCAACGTGGCACTGATCGCGGTCAGCTGCTTCGTCGTCGGGCTTGGCCTTGGCCTGCTGGCCACCCCCACCCTGATCGCCGCCCAGTCCAGCGTGCCCTGGAACGAACGCGGCGTGGTGACCAGCACCAACATGTTTGCCCGGTCCATCGGCAGCGCCCTCGGCGTGGCCGTGTTCGGTGCCGTGGCCAACTCCATCTACGGCGGCAGCAACGGCGGCGACGCCGATCCCGCCATAGTGATCAGCGCTTCCGGGGCCGTGTTCCTGGCGGCCCTGGTGGCCGGGCTGCTCACCGTTGCCGCGGTGTTGGCCATGCCCGCCGTGAAGCCCGAAAACACTGGCAAGGCAGATGCGGAGCCGGTCCCCAGCAGCGCTGAAGGCAGCCCCAGCTAGCGGAAACGCTGCTGGTACGACGCGCGGCTAGCGGGAAACGCGGCTAGCGGGACGCACGGAAGATCGACGGCGCGGGCCGGGTCCCGGTGGCAAGGTCAGCCAGGATCCGCCCCACCACCGGGGTGAACTTGAAACCGTGCCCGGAAAAGCCCGCGCCGATCACCACCGGACCGATGCGGTCCAGGATGAAGTCCTCATCCGGAGTGGTGGTGTAGGTGCAGCTGATGGCCTCGAAGGAGTCGGGGTCCACGCCGGGCAGCCACTGCCGGGCATACTCCTGCAGCGCGGCCAGCTGCGTTGGTTCCGGCAGGAAATCGCGGTGGTCGGGGTCCACCACCGGGCCCACCCCATGCCAGCCGGCCTTGATGCCTTCACCGGGGGTCTGCATTCCGTAAACGGGGGAGTACCAGTTCCGGTAGTCCGGGCCGGGGTAGTGGTTGAAGCCCGGCCACACCGCACCCGCGTCCGCCACCCGGAAATGCGCCGGCTGCTCCTGCGTGACCCTCAGCTCCGGGAGCCGCAAGGCAGCGTTATTACCAGCGGCGTCCCTGCCGTCAACCCTGGCCAGCAGCTTCCCGGTCCAGCGGCCCGCGGTCACCACCACCTGCGCTGCGGTGACCACCTCCGTGCCCGCAGCCGATTCGAGCGTCAGCCGCACGCCGTCGTCGAACGCCTGGAAGTCCACCACCCTGGTGTGGTGCCTGATCTCGGCACCGCGGGCGGAGGCCAGCCGCTGGAACGCCGGCAGTGCCGCTTCCGGGTTGAGCTGGCCGCCGTCGGGCATGTGCAGGACCTGCTGGTCGAACCGGATGCCGCGCCACCGTTCGCCGGCCTCGGCCGGGTCCAGGAACTCTGCGCGGATACCCGCATCGGTGAGGGCCGCGGCGACTTTCTGGAGGTCCCCGCCCGGGCCGTGGTTGACGATGCCGGTGCGCGCCAGCAGCTGCTCTCCGCTTTCCTGCTCCAGCTCGTCCCACAGGGCCAGCCCCTCGGCCAGCATGGCCACGTACTCCGGCCGGTGGTAGCCCGGATTAAGGTTCCGGGTGGCGCCGTGGGACGCACCGATCCTGTGCCCGGGACCGAACTGCTCCACCAGCGTCACCTGCCGGCCGCGGCGGGACAGCGCCCACGCGGCGGCCGAGCCCATGGCGCCACCGCCGATCACGACGGTATCCAGCACAGTATTCATCAGCCCTCCAGGGTGCGGTTGGTTGCGGTCAACAGTCATGCCAGCAACAGCGCGACGCCGATCATCGCCGGCACTGCCACCACGGTAGTGATCAGCACGGTGTCCTTGGCCACGGTCAGGCCGGTCTGGTACCTGCTGGCGGCCACGAACACATTCTGGGCGGTCGGCAGGGAGGACGTGACCACCACGGCGAACAGCGCGTGGCCGTCCATTCCCAGCACGAAGCGGGCAAAGACATAGGCAAGGGCCGGCTGGACAGCGAGCTTGAAGCCGCTCGCCAGCAGGGTGTCCACGCGGCGGCCGGCGGAGGCCTGCAACGGGCGGGTGCCGTTCAGGCTCATCCCGAACGCGATCAGCATGGCGGGAATCGCTGCGCCGCCAATGAGGTGGATCGGCTCCATGACCAGCGCCGGAACCTGGAAGCCGGTGCCGGCCACCAGCAGCCCCAGGCCGGAGCCAACAATCATGGGGTTGCGCAGGATCATCAGGAAGAAGCCCACGGGCGTGGTGCGGTGCGTACTGGTGCTCGAATCCAGGATCATCAGGAACATCGGGGTGAAGAAGGCGAGCTGGAAGATCAGCAGCGGAGCCACGTAGCTGGCGTCGCCCAGGACATATACCGCGATGGGAATACCCAAATTCGCGGAGTTCGCGAGCGACGCGGACATGGCAGACATCAGCGATTCGGGGAGCGCCCGCTTCAACCAGAACCTCGCGATGGCGAAGAAAATGGCGGCCGTCGTGATGGCGGCCACGGCGGTGACCAGCAGCGGTTCGGCAAAGACTTCCTGCAGGCGGGCCTTGCTCAGGGTTTCGAAGAGCAGCGCCGGGCTGGCGACGAAGAAGGTGAGGCCGCTGAGGACCGGCCGGGCGTTATCGCCCAGGATCCGCTGCCGGCCCACGAACCATCCCACCAGGATGATGCACCAGACCACGAAGAATCCGGCCAGCACCCCTAGCAAGGGTCACCCGTCCGGGCACGGCGGAGGCAGGGGCCGGGACACACGCTCCGGTTACAGGGTGGCGTTGTTGAGCGCGAAAGGGGGGCGCATCATGCCGGCGGTGAGGCCCTCGGCGGGATCATTGCCCAGTTGGATGATCCGGTTGTTTGCGTCCACGTGGACCACCCGCGGGTCGTAGGCCTTGGCCTCTTCGGTGGTCATCGCGGCGTAGGTGATCAGGATGACGATGTCGTTCTCGTGCATGAGGTGCGCCGCTGCACCGTTGATGCCGATCACGCCGGAACCACGCTCGCCGGCGATGGTGTACGTTTCAAGCCGCGCACCGTTGGTGACGTCCACGATGGACACCAGCTCGCCGGGCAGAATGTCGGCGGCCTCGAGCAGGTCAAGGTCCACGGTGACCGACCCTACGTAGTGCAGGTCGGCGTGCGTGACGGTGGCGCGGTGGATCTTGGACTTGAACATTGTTCGATTCATAACGGACCCAGTCTAGACCTGCGGCCCCTTACCCGCAGTGACGCAGGAAACACAACGCCTTAGGACGACGTACGACGGCGGCCGGTCACCCGGCGTCGTCCCTTGCCACTGCGGCGGCGGCCGCAGCGAGGGTTTCCCGGGCGGCCAGGATCGCCGGGCGCTGGGCGCTGGAGCGGCGGACCGAGGTGAAGATGGTGCGGAACGGCTTGCCGGGAAGCTCCAGCAACTGGGCTGTGGTGCCGCGGCCGGTCCATACCAGGTCCGGCATCAGGGCCACCGCGTTGCCGGACTCGATCAGGCGGGCCTGGGCCTGCAGGTCGGCGGTTTCAAAGCGGACATCCGGCTCGAAGCCTGCGCTGCGGCACGCCTGTTCCGCCCAGTGGCGCGATGCGGCACCCCGCGGTTCCATGACCCAGGCAAGCTCCGCGGTGTCCGCGAGCGTGCGAATGGCTGGGCCGCCGTCGGACGCCGGGGGAACGGCGAGCCGGATGGCGTCGGTGGTCAGCTTTACCCGGTCCAGCTCGGGGTAGCGCGGCGCCGCGTGCCCGGGGTACTGCTCCGCGATGACCAGGTCGAAGTCACGCGCCCAGGTTTCGTGCAGCGCGGTCTCGGGCTCACGCTGGATCATCTCGATCCGGACCTCGGGGTAGGCGGCGGCCATGCGCGTCAAGGTGTCCGGCATCAGGGCGAGCGCCGCGGACTGGAAGACCGCCATCCGCACCGTACCCGTGACCGTGGTCAGGGAGGCAGCCAGGTCCGCCTCGGCCTGCTCCATGGTTTCCAGCAGCTGCGCGGTGTGCGCCACCAGCACCTCAGCCTGGGGCGTCAGCTGCACCCGGCGCCCGGTCTTCCGGAGCAGCTCAACGCCCACTTCCTTCTCCAGGAGCGCGAGCTGCTGAGATACCGACGACGGGCTGTACTGCAGTGCCTCCGCCACCTCAGCGAGGGTCCCGCGGATGCTCAACTCGCGGAGCAGCCGCAGCCGGCGGACATCAAGCATGATGGATTCCTAACTGAAACTAACGAATATAGGTTAGAAGTAGCCACTTTATCTAACGCAATCGCGCACGCATACTGTTGAAACCGAGTTACCCCCGTCACAGCCAGGTTCCTTGGCGTGCCGCGGCGGGGTCGCACCCCAACCAGGAGTTCCTGATGAGCAGCAAAGATCTAAGCCAATCGATCATGCGGCGCAAGCCCATCGATGACATCGAAGAAGAGAGCAAGCACAGCGGGCTGTTCAAGTCGCTCGGACTGTGGCAACTCACCGCCATTGGCGTTGGCGGCATTATCGGCGTCGGCATCTTCTCCCTCGCGGGACTGGTGGCCGCCGGCAGCGAAGGCAACCCGGGAGTGGGGCCCGCGGTGTTGATTTCCTTCCTTATTGCGGGCCTGGCCTCCGCCGCGGCGGCCCTGTCCTACGCGGAATTCGCAGGCATGATTCCCCGTGCCGGTTCTGCCTACACCTACGGCTACGTGGCGCTCGGCGAGGTGATCGGCTGGTTCATCGGCTGGGACCTGCTGCTGGAATACATCGCCATTGTGGCCGTGGTGGCCATCGGCATCTCCGGCTACCTTGACGCCTTCCTTGCCGGCATCGGCATCCACTTGCCCACCTGGATGACCTCCACCTTTGACGAGGGCAAGGGCGGGATCGTCAATATCCCGGCCATCCTGGTCTGCCTCCTGGTCACCTGGATCCTGTCCCGCGGCACCAAGGCGTTCGGCCGGTTCGAACTGGTCGCCGTGGCCATCAAGGTCGTCCTGATCCTGTTCATCATCGGGCTGGGCGTCTTCTACATCGACACCAACAACTACAACCCGTTCATGCCCAGCGGGTTCGGCCCTGTGGTGGCAGGCTCCGCCACGGTGTTCTTCGCAGTGTTCGGCTACGACGCCATGAGCACCGCGGCCGAGGAAGCCAAGGACGGCAAGAAGCACATGCCTAAGGCCATCGTGCTCTCGCTCATCATTGCCATGCTCCTCTATGTTGCCGCCACTTTGGTCCTCACGGGCATGCAGAACTACAAGGACATCGACCCCAAGGCCGGCTTCGCGTCCGCCTTCACCTCGGTGGGCCTGCCCGTGATCGCCACCATCATCTCGGTCTTCGCCGTGCTGTCCATCCTCACCGTGATGCTCACCTTCCTGCTCGGCGTCACCCGCGTGTGGTTCTCCATGAGCCGTGACGGCCTGCTCCCCGGCTGGTTCGCCAAGACCGACCGGCACGGCACCCCGCAGCGCGTCACCTGGATCGGCGGCATCGCATCCGCCTTCCTGGCGGGCGTCTTCCCCATCAAGGCAGTCGCGGACCTCACCAACATCGGCATCCTGGCTGCGTTCGTCGTCGTCTGCCTGTCCGTGATCATCTTCCGTTACAAGCGGCCTGATGCTCCCCGTACGTTCCGCCTCCCCCTGATGCCCTTTATCCCGGCGTTCGGTGTCCTGGCCTCCGCCTTCCTGATGCTGCAGCTGCACTGGGAAACCTGGCTGCGCTTCGTCGTCTGGCTGATCATCGGTTTGGTCATCTACTTCAGCTACGGCCGCAAGCACTCGCTGATGAACCCCGACAGCCCCCGCCACCAGGAACTCGAGGACGTGCACCGCCCGCTTCCCTAACCCGTCCCTCCCGACGCGCCATCACCTTCCGCGTCTTTTTCCCCAACGCGCCATCACATAAGGCGCCTTTTCTCCAGACGCCCCATCACATAAGGCGCCTCCTCAATGAACCCTTTCCCACAGTCCGTGGGGAAGGGTTCGTTGTTTAGGCGGTGCGAAAGGGTTTTCGTGTGCTGCGGGAGGTGATGGGGCGTTTCGGTTGTGGCTGCGGGAGGTGATGGGGCGTTTCGGTTGTGGCTGCGGGAGGTGATGGGGCGTTGCCGGTGTGGCTGCGGGAGGTGATGGGGCGTTTCGGGTTTGGCTGCGGGAGGTGATGGGGCGTTTCGGCGTTGGCGGCGAAAAGTGATGGGGCATCGGTGGTTTTAGGGCGGTAGGTGATGGGGCGTTGGGAGGTGGTTAAAACATTGGTTTTTCTAATCTGTATTGGTTGGAAAAGATCGCTTTATCTTATGTGAGTTGAAGCTCATACTGGTGGAAAGACCTCCCAGAACACCAGAAAGATCGGGAAAACAATGACCCACGTTGCAATGGAACCGGCAGTTGCCAAAGCGGCCACCCCGCAGACGGTCGACGTCGACGTCCCCCAGGCAAAGTCCCTCGCCAATGAAGCGGTGGCCTTGGTCCGGCGCTGGCTTACCGAGGCCGCCAAGGTTCCGGTGGACGCCTCCGCTGAGCAGTTGGCGGGCGTTTTGAAGGACCCCAACGGCCTGGACTTCACGGTGGGCTTCGTGGACGGCGTGGTCCGTCCCGAGGACGTGAACGTCGCCGCCCGCAACCTGGCAGCGCTGGCACCCAAGGTTCCGGCCTTCCTGCCCTGGTACATGCGCAGCGCCGTGGCCCTTGGCGGCACCATGGCCCCGGTCCTGCCGCAGGTAGTCATCCCGGTCGCGCGCAAGGTGCTCCGCGAAATGGTGGGCCACCTGATCGTTGACGCCACCGACGCCAAGCTGGGCCCCGCCATCGCCAAGATCAGGAAGGACGGCATCAAGCTCAACGTCAACCTCCTCGGTGAAGCGGTGCTGGGCGAGCACGAGGCGTCCCGCCGCCTCGAGGGCACGCACACGCTGCTGGCGCGCCCCGACGTCGATTACGTCTCCATCAAGGTCTCCTCCACCGTGGCCCCGCACTCGGCCTGGGCCTTCGATGAAGCCGTGGAACACGTCGTCGAAAAGCTCACGCCGCTCTTCCAGCGCGCGGCCTCCTTCGCCGGCCCGGGAAAGAAGGCCAAGTTCATCAACCTGGACATGGAGGAGTACAAGGACCTGGACATGACCATCGCGGTCTTCACCCGGATCCTGGACAAGCCTGAGTTCAAGAACCTCGAGGCCGGCATCGTGCTCCAGGCCTACCTCCCGGACGCGCTCTCCGCGATGATCCGCCTGCAGGACTGGGCAGCTGTGCGCCGCGCCAACGGCGGCGCGGGTATCAAGGTCCGCGTGGTCAAGGGCGCCAACCTGCCCATGGAACAGGTGGAAGCCTCGCTCCACGACTGGCCGCTGGCCACCTGGGGCAGCAAGCAGGACTCGGACACCAGCTACAAGCGGGTCATCAACTACGCGCTGCACCCGGAGCGGATCAAAAACATCCGCATCGGCGTTGCCGGCCACAACCTGTTCGACATCGCCTTCGCCTGGCTCCTGGCCAAGCAGCGCGGCGTGGAATCCGGCATCGAATTCGAGATGCTGCTGGGCATGGCGCAGGGCCAGGCCGAGGCCGTCAAGAAGGACGTCGGCTCCCTCCTGCTGTACACCCCGGTGGTGCACCCATCCGAATTCGACGTCGCCATCGCCTACCTGATCCGCCGCCTGGAAGAGGGCGCCAGCCAGGAAAACTTCATGTCGGCCGTGTTCGAGCTCAGCGAAAACGAAGGGCTGTTCGAGCGCGAAAAGCAGCGCTTCCTCTCCTCGTTGGAGGCCCTGGACAACAGCGTCCCGCTGCCCAACCGCCGGCAGGACCGCAGCCTTCCCCCCGCGGCCATGCCGCAGAGCGGTTTCCGGAACACCCCGGACACCGACCCCGCGCTGCCGGCCAACCGGACCTGGGGCCGGGCCATCCTTGAGCGCGTCCCCGGCTCCACCTTGGGCACCGCCTCCGTGAAGGCCGCGTTCATCAACGACGAGGAAACGCTGAACTCGGCCATTGCCAACGCCGTGGAGAAGGGCAAGGCCTGGGGTGACCTCTCCGGCAACGAGCGCGCAGAAATCCTGCACCGCGCCGGTGAGATCCTGGAAACCCGCCGCGCCGACCTCCTGGAGGTCATGGCCAGCGAGACAGGCAAAACCATCGACCAGGGCGATCCCGAGGTCAGCGAAGCGGTGGACTTCGCCCACTACTACGCCGAGTCCGCGCGCAAGCTGGACACGGTCGACGGCGCCACGTTCGTTCCAGCCAAGCTCACCGTTGTCACCCCGCCGTGGAACTTCCCGGTCGCCATCCCGGCAGGGTCCACCCTTGCGGCACTTGCCGCCGGCTCCGCCGTCGTCATCAAACCTGCCAAGCAGGCAGCCCGCAGCGGCGCCGTCATGGTCGAAGCCCTGTGGGAAGCCGGCGTGCCCAAGGGCGCGCTGACCATGGTGCAACTGGGGGAGCGGGAGCTCGGCAAGCAACTCATCTCCCACCCGGCCGTGGACCGCGTGATCCTCACCGGCGGCTACGAAACCGCCGAACTGTTCAGGTCCTTCCGCAAGGACCTGCCGTTGCTGGCCGAAACCAGCGGCAAGAACGCCATCATCGTCACCCCCAGCGCCGACCTGGACCTGGCAGCAAAGGACGTTGCCTACTCCGCGTTCGGCCACGCCGGCCAGAAGTGCTCCGCCGCCTCGCTGGTGATCCTGGTGGGCTCCGTGGCCAAATCCAAGCGGTTCCACAACCAGCTGATCGACGCCGTCACCTCGCTCAAGGTGGGCTACCCGCAGGACCCCACCAGCCAGATGGGGCCCATCATCGAACCCGCCAACGGCAAGCTCCTCAACGCCCTCACCACTCTGGGTGACGGCGAAAACTGGGCCGTGGAGCCGAAGAAGCTGGACGATACCGGACGGCTCTGGAGCCCGGGCGTGCGCTACGGCGTCAAACGCGGTTCCTACTTCCACCTGACCGAGTTCTTCGGCCCTGTCCTTGGCGTGATGACCGCCGAGACCCTGGAGGAGGCCATCGCCATCCAGAACCAGATCGAGTACGGCCTCACGGCGGGGCTGCACTCCCTCAACTCCGAGGAGCTCGGCATCTGGCTGGAGTCCATCCAGGCCGGCAACCTCTACATCAACCGCGGCATCACCGGCGCCATCGTTCAGCGCCAGCCGTTCGGCGGCTGGAAGAAGTCGGCCGTGGGTGCCGGTACCAAGGCGGGCGGCCCCAACTACCTGGCCGGCCTGGGCGACTGGGCCCCCGCGGAGGCATCCGCCAAAGCCGAAATCACAGACTCCAGCGTGCGCCGCATCCTCAACGCGGCCGGTCCCGCCCTACAGGCCGCCGAGCTCGAGTCCGTCCAGCGGGCCCTGGCGTCCGACGCCGAGGCATGGGCTGGGGAGTTCGGCACCGCAAAGGACGTCTCGGGTTTGAGCGCGGAACGCAACATCTTCCGCTACCGCAGCCTGCCGGTCACCATCCGGCTGTCCGAAGGCGCGCCGCTGGCGCACCTCGTCCGGACTGTGGCGGCCGGCATACTGGCGGGCTCGGCGCTCACGGTGTCCACCGCCGTCGAACTCCCCGCCCAGTTGCGCTCCGTGCTCACCGCGCAGGACATCGACGTGACGGTGGAGTCCGACGCCGGCTGGCTGGCTTCCGCGGAACGCCTCGCCGCGGCGGGCAAGCTGTCCGGCGCCCGCATCCGCCTGATCGGCGGCGAGGCATCGGCGCTCGCCGAAGCCACCGGAGGCCGGCCCGACCTGGCCATCTACGCCCACCCCGTCACGGAGGCAGGCCGCGTGGAACTGCTGCCGTTCCTGCATGAGCAGGCCGTCAGCGTCACCGCGCACCGGTTCGGCACCCCGAACCACCTTTCGGACGCGCTGATCTAGGCCGGCGGGTCCAAGCCCGCCGGCAAACGGAAGGCCGGGCAGCCACCTGATAGTGGCTGCCCGGCCTTCCTGATGTTAACCTCCGCGCTTATTGCGCAGCGTAAGACCTGGCCGCTTTCTTACCCCAGGTACCAGCCGGGCGGTGTCCAGGTAACCGGGACGTTGTGGGCCGAGAATTCCTCGCAGTGGGTGCAGGTGTAAGCCACTTCGCCAAGTGCCGCCACGCTGCCATCGCGCCGGTACGTGGGAGGGATGTAGGACTCAAGGTAGACAAATTCGTCCGTACGGCACTTGTCGCAGGTGGGCTTCCCGACGTATCCGGTGTCAACGGAGGCCCGTCCGCTGCCCAGGGTGTTCTGGCGGGTGGAAGGCCGGGCTTCGGCGTACGGGCGAGCGTGCGCAGAGTTGAGATGGGTGTTCCTGGCTGTCGTCATTGGCTGCCTGTCCCAAACGCGGGCCGGCATGCGGAAGCGCGTTTGTGGTTAGTGAACGCGGCCTGCTGCTTGACCTTGGTAATAGAGCATAGGTGATGCCACTTCCCCTATCAATGGACACGGACCCCCTAACTACCCTAAATGCTGGAATTCGAGGTGCCGGAGGGTTAAGTTTGGCGGTTAATGGTCCTGCCTACGATCGACTGGGTGAGGGCGTCGATCACCTCAGCGTTGGCCAACGGGTTGCGGATCAGGGTGAAGTCCACGTCCCCCACAGGGGGAAGGTCGAAGCGCCGGGTGATGATCTTCAGGTCTTCGGGTACCAGTGAGGTGGGCATGACGGCCACGCCGATGCCCGCGCGGACCGCCGCGAGCACCCCGCTGATCTGCCGGGTGGCGCAGGTGATCCGCCAGGTCCTGCCGTGGGCTTCCAGCGCATCGATGGCCAGTTTCCGGCTGAGGCTGGGCGCCGGGTATGCAATCAGCGGTACGGGCGTCCCCGGTTCAAGCATGGTCTGTTCCAGGCCCACCCAGGAGAACGAGTCATGCTGGACCACGGTGCCGTCCTTTGCCCCGGCCACCCACTTAACGAAAACCAAGTCCAGCTGGCCGGCGTTTAGCTTGCGGTACAGCTGGTCGCTTTGCCCCACCGTCAGTTCCAAGTTGATCTGCGGGTAGATCTGCCGGAACTCACGCAGGATCCGGGGGAGCCCAGTGATGGCGAGGTCGTCAGCGGTGCCGAACCTCAGCCGTCCGCGCATTGCCGATCCCGAAAAGTAGCGGGCGGCGGCGTCGTGCGCGGACAGGATGCTGCGGGCAAAACCGGCCATGGCGTCACCGTTGTCCGTGAGCCTGACGTCGCGGGTGTCCCTGGTGATCAGGCTGCGCTTGGCGGCCGCTTCGAGTTTGCGGATGTGCTGGCTGATGGTGGGCTGTGCCAGCCCCAGGCGTTCCGCGGCCTTGGTGAAGCTCAGGGTGTCGGCCACCGCCAGGAAGGAGCGGAGCTGGGCTGGTTCGAACATTGTGGACTCCGGAGTCTCCCGTGGCTGGGCGTATTACGTTCTGCAATACGAGTTATAGGGACCATACCTCTCCATAATCTCCTCGGCCAGCCTAGCGTTAAGGACATCCCAGACCGCCCGCAATTTTGAGGACCTCCCTGTGGCACCGCCTCCGCCTTCGTCGGCTTCCGTCTCCCAACCAGTCATCGACGCAGCAGGCTCGGCGCCGCCCGACAATCAAACCCAGCCGCTTCCCGTCACCACGGAGCGGCTCCCCTGGAAGCACACCTTCATCTCCCTGAAGGTGCCCAACTTCCGGATTTTCGCCGCCGGCCACTTCATCGCGGTCATCGCCATCTGGATGCAGCGGATTTCCCAGGACTGGCTTGTGCTGCAGCTCTCGGGCTCGGTGACAGCGGTGGGATTCACCGTGGCGCTGCAGTTCATGCCGTCACTGCTGCTGGGTCCGTGGGGCGGCATGATTGCCGACCGGTTCGCCAAGCGGAAGATCCTCATCCTCTGCCAGGGCGTGGCCGCCATCCTGGCGGCACTGCTGGCCACCCTTGCCCTCACCGGCGTCATCATGGTGTGGCACGTCTACGCCATCGCCCTGGTCCTGGGCCTGGTGACGGTCCTTGACCAGCCGGCACGCCAGGTGTTCGTCAATGAGCTCGTTGGCCCCAAGTATTTGCGGAATGCCATCAGCGTCAACTCGACGACGTTCCAGTTGGGCGGCCTGATCGGCCCTGCCATCGCTGGCCTGCTCCTGACCGCGGTAGGCGCCGGCTGGGCGTTCGCGGCCAACGCCGCAGCCTGCTGCTCCACGGTTGCGATGCTCCTGATCCTGCGCAAGGACCAGCTGTACGTCAACGCCCCTACCCCCAAGAGCAAGGGAATGCTGCGGGAGGGGCTGCGCTATGCCTTGAGCAAGCCCACCATCTACTGGCCGTGGCTGATGGCCGGCTTCATTTCTGTCTTTGCCATGAGCCTGCCGGTGCTGCTGGCCGCGTTCGCCGACCACGTTTTCAAGGTAGGCGCCGGCGGGTACGGTCTCCTCAACGCCCTGGTGGCGCTCGGCGCGCTGGCCGGTGCCGTGGCGTCCACCCGCCGCCGGCAGCTGCGCCTGCGGTCCGTGGTGTTCTGCGCCGGCATGTATGGCCTGATGCTCTGCCTGGCAGTCCTCGCCCCGTCCATGGTGTGGTTCGGGGTGGTGATGGTGCTGTCCGGCTTCTGGTGCCTCATGTTCCTCACCGGGTCCAACCAGCTGGTGCAGGTCAGCTCCAACATGGGGATCCGCGGGCGGGTGATGAGCCTCTACATCATGGTGCTGATCGGGGGCCAGGCGCTGGGCGGCCCCATGCTGGGCTGGATCGCGGAACACGCCGATCCGCATGTTGCCCTGCTGGTCTCCGGCGGGGTGCCCGCACTCGCGGCGATAACCGTGGCTGCCATCCTGGCACGGAAGGGCTCACTGCAGCTTCGGATGGATCTGAAGGGCCGCCGCCCGGTGAGGATCGTCAGCCGCCACGCAGGTGCCTAGGACCGTACCCAGGCACCTTGCATAGACGCGGTGCCTAAAGGCCTGCCATCTGCGGCGCCTGGTGCGGATACTCCGGCCCTCGCTCCTGGAACCGCAGCACAGCGTCATTCCTGATGACGCCGTCACGGATTTCAATGGCCCGCGCTATGGTGTCATTGCTTTCCCAAGCGGCCGGACCGCCCATGACCGTTTCGAGGAACGGCTGCAGGGCCTGGCTGATCTCCCAACTGGCGGAGTTCCAGAGGAATGAGGGACTGTGGTCCACCGCGTAGTAGTTGATGTGGTCACCCACCGTAAACATCGGATCGGCAAATGAGGTGGACCGGGCCCAGCTGAAGCCCATGCCCTCATCACAGGAAACATCAACGATGAGGCTGCCCGGACTGAATGCCGCCAGGTCCTCTGTCCGCAGGTATGTCAGCGGATTGTTCGGGTCCTGCAACGTGCAGTTGACCACGATGTCGCTTTCGGCGAGGAACGGTGCCAGCGGAACCCGGCCCCGTTCGGTGATGACCTGGCTCAGGTAGGGGGCCTCGGCGTCGTGGTCGAACTGCACGATGTTCACGGAATGGATGGGTGCGCCCACCGCGGCCACGCCGCGGTTGGTAAGCACCTGGACGTCGTGGACGCCGTGCGCGTTCAGTGCCGTCACAGCGCCACGGGCCGTGGCGCCGAAACCGATCACGACGGCGTTCAGCCGGCGCCCGTAGTCCCCGGTGGAACCTGTCAATGCCAGCGCATGCAGGACGGAGCAGTAGCCGGCCAGCTCGTTGTTCTTGTGGAACACGTGCAAGCCGAAACCGCCGTCGCTTGCCCAGTGGTTCATGGCCTCAAACGCGATGAGGGTGAGTTTCTTGTCGATGGCGAGCTGGGTGATGGCACGGTCCTGGACGCAGTGCGGCCAACCCCAGAGGACCTGCCCATCGCGCATCTCGGCAAGGTCTTCCGGCTGGGGTTTGGGCAGGAGTACGACGTCGGCCGCGGCCAGCAGCTCTTCCCTCGCCGCCATCCGACCCACCAGGGTTGAGAGGTGGCTGTCCGGGACACCGAAACGTTTGCCGTAGCCCTGCTCCAGGATGATGCGCCCGCGGATTTCGCGTGGAATCCGTTCGAAGTGCAGGGGGTGGATGGGTACGCGCAGCTCGTCCGGTTTACGCGTGGAGGCCAGGACGCCCAGGCTCAGCTGGGACTGTTGGCCACTCACTTCTTTTTAGCGGCCTTGGTGGACGTGATGTCCAGGGAGCTGGCCGGCGCGGCGGCGGCCTTCTTGTCTGCGCGCTTTTCCTTGATGGACTTGCCGGACTTTTTTGATGCCGTTTGACGCGGGGACTTATCAGCCATGATTGCTCCTGTAGCGGAACCGAAAAGGTTCCTGGCTACCGACACTACACCCGTGCACCTAATGGGCTTCGGGGGAGGCTGCTCTGTACGGGGAGGCGGGAGGACTGGAGCGGCTGACGGGAATCGAACCCGCGTATCAAGCTTGGGAAGCTAGCGCTCTACCATTGAGCTACAGCCGCAGCGCCGCCGCTCGCGCGGGGCAAAACTTAGCTTAGCGCAGATCCGCGGGCTCCCTGCCAACCCGGCTACACGGCGATTCCGTGTCCCCACACGCATGACGTCATCCAGTAACTCTTCAATAACGTCCGCGGTGCCGGCTAGGTCCGGGCGCTGGGCGGTGGCTAACCTGATCCGGGCAGCGGCCGCGTTGGGGGAGGCAGCTGTTGCGGCAGCCGACGTCAACCACAGGAATTTCTTCATGGCAATCGCAGAGCACGAGGTCCTCATAGAACGCGACGCCGTGGCCGTCTACCAGTACCTCCTTGACGCCACCAATCTTCCCGCCTGGCGGAGCGATGTCCGCAGCGTGAAGCTCGTGCAGGGCCCGGCCGAAACCAAGGGCGCCGTGTACCGCAAAATGGTTGCCGGCCGCTCCGGTCTGAGCATTCCCGCCGAGCTGGAGATCACCAATGTGCGGCCCGGTGCTGAAATCCAGTTCCACATCGTTTCCGGGCCTGCCACCCGCTGGGGCGGCTACTACCTCAGCACCGAAGACGCCGGGACCCGGGTCCGGTTTGCCATGGAAGCGAAGCGCGAAGGACGGTTCGGGTTCCTCAGCAGGTTGACCTTTTTTAACGGGATGCTTCAACGCCGCGTCAATTCCGACGTGGCCCAGCTTGACCGGCTGAAGAACGTGCTGGAACTCCAGCCGGCCGTCTGAGTCAGTCCACCCGGGTTACTGTGCCAGCCGCTGCCCGGTCCAGGGCCCGGCAATGTTCGACGGCGACGCCAGGCTTCCGGAGCTCAGGTCCCAGTACTGCACTGCGTCATTGGCCCGGCGGAGCGCCACGCCCGTGGAGTTCAGCCCGGTGACATTGCGCAGCGCCCGGATACCCGTGACGTCCGTCCAGCCGCTGGCGACGGTGGGCCGGGTCTCTGCGCGGAGCGCGGTGGCACCCCACCCGCGGTAGAGCTGCACGGTGCCGTCCGTCTTCAGCCCCAGAATGTCCTGGAAACCGTCACCGTCGTAGTCCACCATGGACAGCCGGGAGGCGTAGACACCGGTGGCAATGCTGACACGCTGCGAGATATCGCCGGTGCCCTTGTTGCCGTAGAGGAACAGGTTTCCAGTCCCGTCCAGGGCCAGGATCTGCGGCATCCGGTTGTTGGCGCACCAGCCTCCCACCGCCAGGGTCAGCGTGTCCCATCCGCCAACGCCCAGGGTGATGGGCGCCTGGAAGCCGCCGCCGGCGATGCCCCGGTGCAGCGTCAGGTTGCCGCTGGCCCACTGGGTCAGGACGTCGTATGCGCCATCGCGGTCCCAGTCAGTGACGAAGACTTCCTTGGCTCCGCCAAAGCCCGAGCCGATCACCTTGGCAGCGGCGTAGGTGCGGGGCCCGGTGGACGCCCGGTTGAGCAGCTGTCCGGCGGAGTCGACGGAGACGAGGTCGGCCGGGCCGGTGATTGCGGCGGCGGCAAGGTTGAGGGTGGGTGGCATGTGCTTGACAGGTGCATCGCACAGGCTTGGCGGTGGCGGCGGGAAGCCACCCCCGGATCCGCCGCCGGGGGAATCGAGGGTACCGGCCGGGAGCGTGGTGTAACCGAAGAAGTTCACCACACCCCAGATCTGGTAGGTGGAGTTGGTGTAGGAGATCCCTGCGCCCATCACATTGAAACGAGGGTCGAGGAGCATGGCGTTGTGGCCCGGGGATCCCTTCCACCATTCCACGAGCTGGGCGGCGTCGCGGTCGGTGCGGATGGCAATGACCTCACCGGCGCTGGTGGGATTCAGGGCGCGGGGATCGGTCCAGAAGCTGGCCCGGTGCTCGATTACCTCACGGGTGGCGATGTTGTCCGACCACTCCTGCGACATCCCGGCCACCGTGGGGTGGTACTTCACCTTGTTCAGGCCGTTGGCCACGCGGTACTCGTTGATTTTGGTGAATACGGTGAGGATGGCTGACGAATTGCTGTCCGGGACCAGGGCTTGCGTGGAAGGAAGGGCGGCAGCAGATTCGGGAGCCGCGAGTTGTGTTGTTGATGGTGTGGCAAGGTCCTGGTCCGGCGCCCAGAGCGGAGGGATGGACACCGTCTGCGGGGCGGGTTCGGCGGAGGTGGCAGCCGGTGCAGGCGATGGCGCCGTTTCCGTGGCGGGTGCAACCGCAACCGTGGAAGGAACTGCAGTGGTAAGCGCGGGCGCGGGAGCCGGCGCGGGGGTGGCCTGGGGCAGGGGTGAAGCGACCCGGATGTCCGGGTCCACGGCCGGGGTAAGGCTCCCGGCGGAACCGTCCCCCCTGTCCGCCGCACCGTCGTGGCGCACCAGGGGAGCTGCCAGCGAGATGCCGGTTGCCCCCGCCTGATTAAAGGACGGTGGCGCGGGAGGCGCGGTGGCGGACGAAGAGACCAGCGCCAACGCGCAGAGCACGCCAAGAAAAGACGGTGCCACTAATTTATTCACAACATCCCCAGCTCTGTTACGCCGTCCGGGAGACCATTCCGGCGGCTTTCATTGGCAACATTAGCCCCACGAGGCCACAGCAACAACGGGAAAGTGCAGCTGTGGATAACCGATACGGTAATTTGGGACGGTGCTGATCTCTGACCGCGACATTCGTGCCGAAATTGATACCCAGCGGATTGTGCTGGAACCGTTCGATCCCGCGATGGTCCAGCCGTCGTCCGTGGATGTCCGGATCGATAAATTCTTCCGGTTGTTCGACAACCACAAGTACGCGCACATCGACCCCGCGCAGGAGCAGCCCGAGCTGACCCGCCTGGTGGAAGTGGAGCAGGACGAAGCCTTCATCCTGCACCCGGGGGAGTTTGTCCTTGGGTCCACCTACGAAACCGTGACGCTGCCTGATGACATTGCAGCGCGCCTGGAAGGCAAGTCGTCCTTGGGCCGGCTGGGCCTGCTGACGCACTCCACCGCAGGTTTCATTGACCCAGGCTTTTCCGGCCACGTCACCCTTGAGCTGTCCAACATGGCCACCCTGCCCATCAAGCTGTGGCCGGGCATGAAGATCGGCCAGCTCTGCTTCTTCCGGCTAAGCTCGGCCGCGGAGTACCCGTACGGCCAGGGGGAATACGGCAACCGGTACCAGGGCCAGCGCGGTCCTACCGCCAGCCGCAGCCACCTGAACTTCCACCGCACCAGGATTTAGCGCGTCGGAAGCCGGCACGCGGCCACCGGTGCCGGCCAGGCGCGCACGCTAGGGCTGCGCGCCCACGCTAGAGCTGCGCCGCCAGGCTAGAGCTGTGGTGCGACCGCCGGCCTCCGGATAAATGGTTTGGCCAAGGGTTCCACGTAGCGCGCGGCCAGCGGGCCCATCACCGCCATCAGCAGCACATAGGCGGTGGCCAGCGCCGCGAGCTGGTGCGGGACAGCGCCTGAAGCAACGGCCAGGCCTGCAATCACGATGGAGAATTCGCCGCGGGCAATCAGCGCGGCACCGGCGCGGAAGCGGCCGGGCCGGGCAATTCCGGCCCGCTTCGCCGCCCAGATCCCGGTCGCCATCTTGGTTGCTGCGGTGGCCACCGCCAGGACAAGTGCCCACCCCAGGACCGGCGGGATGGACGAAGGGTCCGTGTTGAGACCGAAGGCCACGAAGAAGATGGCCGCAAACAGGTCCCGCAGCGGCTCAAGGATCCGGGTGGCGTTGTGGGCGGTGGAGCCTGAGATGGCAATGCCGAGCATGAAGGCGCCCACGGCCGCCGACACCTGCATGGCGGACGCAGCGCCCGCCACCAGCAGGGCCGCCCCGAGGACATTGAGCAGGAAGACCTCGGAGTTCTCGCTGTGCACTGCCTTGGAAACATGGTGCCCGTGCCGCAGCGCCACCATGAGGACCACGCTGACAACGGCCAGGGCGATACCCACGGTGGTGAGCCCGCCGAGGAAACTCACGCCTGCGAGCGTAGCCGTGAGGATGGGCAGGTACACGGCCATGGCCAGGTCCTCGAAAACCAGGATGGACAGCACCACAGGGGTTTCTCGGTTACCAAGGCGCCCGAGGTCCGTGATGACCTTGGCGGCGATGCCTGACGAGGAAATGTAGGTGACGCCGCCCATCACCATGGCGCCCACCCCGCCCCATCCCAGGAGCAGGGCAAGTCCGGCGCCGGGCAGGAAGTTCAGGACGAGGTCAAGGACGCCGGCCTGCCAGGAGCGTCGCAGGCCGGTAAAGAGCTCCGCAGCCGTATATTCCAGCCCGAGCATAAGCAGCAGGAGGATCACGCCGATCTCGCCGGAGAGATGTGCGAACTCGTGCATGCCTTCAAGCTTGACGATGCCTCCGGCGCCAAAGGCCAGGCCGCCCAGCAGGTAGAAGGGGATGGGCGACATGCCGATCCGTCCCGCCAGCCTGGCCAGGAGGCCGAGGCAGAACACAACGGCCCCCAGTTCAACGAGGGTCTGGGCCAACGGGTCCATCGAAACTAGCCGCGGCGCAGGATGTCGGCCGCCGAGTCGAGGCCTTCCTGGGTACCCACTGCCACCAGCAGGTCGCCGGGGTGGAGGACGACGTCGGGTCCTGGCGAGGGCAGCACCTCACCCTCGCGCATGATGGCCACGATTGACACGCCGCACCGGGTGCGGATGCACGCCTTGCCCATGGGCTGGTTCTGGAACGGGGAGTCCGCCGCGATGGAGAACTGTCGGGTGACGATGCCCGGAACGTCCTTGTGCTCTTCCGCGAGCTTCATGGCCAGGTGCTGGCCGCCCAGGAGGTTGCCCAGGGTGGCTGCTTCGTCGCTGGTGAGCGGAATGGAAGCCTGGCAGGTATCGGGATCGTCCCAGGTGGAAACGATGAGTTCCGTCTGGCCTTCCCGGAGTTCCACAACGCCGATGCGGCGACCGGAGGCGGTCATGAAATCCTTCCGGCGGCCCAGGCCGGGAAGGTTCGTTTCGTCCACGTTCATGACTCCAGCCTAGTCTGCCTGGCAACACCCGGCCGGGCCCTGGAACAGGACGGGAAGGTGTTTCAGTGGGCGGGTACTACAGCGATGGGTGCCTTCTCCGGCGCCTTCACCGGCAGCAGCACCAGGAGCCCTGCAAGGAGGACCACCATGATGCCCAGGATGCCCCACCGCTGCGCCTGCCCGGCAGGCACCAGCGGGGTTGCCACGGCGATGCACAGCGTGAACAGGGCCGGCGCCAGGAAGCTGACAGCCCGGCCGGTGGTGGCGTAGAGACCGAAGAGTTCGCCGGATTCCCCGTGCGGCGCGAGCCGGGCCAGGTAGGCGCGGGAGGAGGACTGGGCGGGACCCACGAACAGGCAGAGGAAAAGTCCAAAGACCCAGAATGTTGTGCTGCCGGCCCATTCCATGCCGAAGAAGGCATAGTTGCCGTTCCCCAGGGCCAGGATTGCGCTCCCGGCGATCAGAAGGCCCACCAGGGAGCCGGTGATGACGGCCTTGGGTCCCACCTTGTCGTCCAGGAACCCGCCGATCACCGCGCCGATGGCTGCCACCACGTTCCCGAAGATGGCGAAGAAGATGACCTGCGGCAGGGCAAAGCCGAAGGTGCCGGCAGCGATGACGCCGCCAAACGTGAAGACGGCGGCGAGGCCGTCCCGGAACACGGCGCTGGCGAGGAGGAAGTAGATGGTGTGCGGGCTGGTGGCGTGGATGGCCTTGATACGCCGGAACAGCAGCCCGTAGCTGGCGAGGAATCCCAGGCGCGTTGCCTGCACGGAGCGGGGCAGTTCAGGGACCGCGAACAGGACGGGGAGCGCGAAGACAAAGAACCACAGGGCGGAGAAGACAGCCACCAGCCTGATATTGAGGCTGTCCTGAGTGGATGCGCCGAACCATTCAAAGGAGGGCTGGACGAACAGCTGCAGGACAATCAGGAGGGCCACGATGCCGCCCAGGTAGCCGGCGCCCCAGCCAAAACCGCTGACCTTTCCGATGTTCCGCGGCGTGGACACCTGGGCCAGCATGGCGTTGTAATTGACGCCGGCGAATTCGAAGAAGACGTTGCCCAGCGCGATCAGGGACACGCCGAGGAGCAGGAATTCCGGGTGCGGGAACACGAAAAAGCACAGGGCCGTGAGAATGGCGACGGCGGCCGAGTTGACTCCCAGCCACAGCTTGCGCCGGCCCCCCGCGTCAGAGCGCTGGCCGGTGACAGGGGCCAGCAGTGCGATGGCGAACCCGGCAACCGCCAAGGCAGCGCCGAGGACTGCCGAGGCGCTGTCCTCGCCGCCGAAGGCGCGGGAGGTCAGGTAGACAGTGAAGACGAACGTGGTCATCACTGCATTGAAGGCCGCTGAGCCCCAGTCCCAGGAAGCCCAGGCCAGGACCTGGCCTTTGCTCGAGGATCCGGTTCCGGCAACAAGATCCGAGGCGGGCTGCGTCGCCCCTGGAGCGCTGGCGCTGTTCATACGATGCATCGTATCCGCCCGTGGCGAACACCCGGTGGAGAGCGGGCCCTTGATGCCGGGGATTCTGGCTTTTGCGGTCCGTAAAACGGGAAAGGATACCGGACGGGCCTTGGTAAACTGAACCCTCCCGAACCTTACTTTTGGCCGCCTGCTCCAACTTTTGACAATCGAATTCCTGACGTTGCGGAGAATACAGTGATCACAGTCCTTGCCGTGCACTTTTCGGTGGCTGTCCTCGCGCCCCTCCTCTTCAGGCTTTGGGGCCGCAACGCCTTTTACGCGCTGGCTGCTGTTCCGGCGGTTTCCTTCGGCTGGCTGATGTTCCAGCACAACCCCATCTACGCAGGACCCGGGGCGGTCACGGAGGTCTTCGACTGGATCCCCAGCCTCCATCTGGAATTCGCCTTCCGCATGGACGCGCTGGCCTGGGTCATGTCCCTGCTGGTGCTCGGCGTCGGCGCCCTGGTGCTGGTCTACTGCGGCCGCTACTTCAAAAGGAAGGACCAGGACCTTGGCGCGTTCGGCGCCCAGCTGCTGGCGTTCGCCGGGGCCATGTTCGGCCTGGTCACCGCGGATGACCTGTTGCTGCTGTTCATCTTCTGGGAACTGACCACCATCCTGTCCTACCTCCTGATTGGCTTTGCCCGGACCAGGCTTGCCGCCCGCCGTTCCGCCCTCCAGGCACTGATGGTCACCACCGCCGGCGGCCTGGCCATGCTGGTGGGCCTGATCATGCTGGGCTACACCGCCGGCACGTACCGTATCTCCGGCATCCTGGAGCAGGCGCCCGCGCTGGCTGCCGGGACGTCCGGCGGCGTGGTGAGCGCCGCCGTCGTACTCATCCTGGTGGGTGCCATCACCAAGTCCGCGCTGGTCCCGTTCCACTTCTGGCTCCCGGGCGCCATGGCCGCGCCCACCCCCGTCAGCGCCTACCTGCACGCCGCGGCGATGGTGAAGGCAGGCATCTACCTGGTGGCGCGGCTCGCTCCGGGATTCTCGGAAACGGCGTACTGGCAGCCCGTGGTCCTGGGGCTGGGCCTGGCCACCATGCTGGTGGGCGGCTACCGGGCACTGCGGCAGACCGACATCAAGCTGATCCTCGCCTACGGCACCGTCAGCCAGCTCGGCTTCCTCACCATGGTGGTGGGCCTGGGCACGCGCGACGCCGCGCTGGCAGGCCTGGCCATGCTGCTGGCCCACGGCCTGTTCAAGGCCACGCTCTTCCTGGTAGTGGGCATCATCGACCATCAGTCCGGAACCCGCGACGTACGCAAACTCTCCGGCGTCTTCCGCTCCTCCCGTGCGCTGGGCATCGTGGCCGGCATCGGTGCCGCGTCCATGGCCGGCGTTCCGCTGCTGGCCGGATTCGTGGCCAAGGAATCGGTGCTGGAAGCGTTCGTGCACCACGCCACGGACCCGCACTCCGGCCCGTGGGGCACTGTGGTCCTGGTGGGGCTGGTGGTGGGCTCCATCTTCACCTTCGCCTACAGCGCACGCTTCATGTGGGGTGCGTTCGCGGCCAAGCCCGGTGTGGACCCCACCCCTTTCAAGGCCATCAGGCCCTCTTTCCTGGCCGCCCCAGCGATCCTGAGCATCCTGACCATCGCCTACGGCCTCTGGCCGGTTCCGGTGGACGCCTGGATCCAGCCGTACGCCGCCCTCTTCGCTTCAACCGCGCCCGACGCCGGCACTCCGGCGTCGCAGGCAGGGCACCTTGCGCTGTGGCACGGGTTGACCCCCGCGCTGGGCCTGACAACGCTCACCTTTGTGCTCGGCGCTGCCATGTACGTCGGCCGCAACGCGGTGGCCCGGGCCCAGTCCCTGGTCCCGGCATGGGTGGACGGCGACCGCGCCTACCAGCTGACCATCGGTGCGCTGGACGATGCGGCCGTCTGGATTACCGGCCGGACCCAGCGCGGCTCACTGTACTTCTACCTTGCCGTGATCCTGAGCGTGGCGTTCGTCCTGCCGCTCGCCGCCATCCTGCTTGGCGGCAACGCCCTGCCGCAGGACGTGTACCTGGTGGACCCGAACTCCCCGCTGCAGCTCGTGGCAGGGGTGGGCATCGTGATCGGCGCCCTGGCCGCCGTCAAGGCGAACAAGCGCTTCCTTGCAGTGCTGATGGTGTCCGTGACCGGCTATGGCATCGCACTGGTGTTCGCCCTGCAGGGTGCTCCGGACCTTGCCCTGACCCAGATGCTGGTGGAAACCATCATCCTGGTGGCCTTCGTCCTGGCCATGCGCAGCCTGCCGCCCGAACTCCGGGACCGGACCGGCGGTAAATACCGGGTGGTGCGCGTCATCATCGGTCTTGGGTTCGGCGTGACCATGGTGTTCGCGGCGATTTTTGCGATGGGTGCCCGGACCGCCATCCCCGTATCACTGCAGTTCCCGCAGCTTGCATACGAGGGCGGCGGCGGCCTCAACGTGGTCAACGTGACCCTGGTGGACATCCGCGCCTGGGACACCTTCGGCGAGATCAGCGTCCTGGCGCTCGCCGCCACCGGCGTCGCCAGCCTGATCTTCGTCCGCGGCCGCGGCGACCGCCTGCAGGCCTCCGCGTCCGTTGCCGAAGGCACGGTGGGGCGCCGCCACGGCGTGGATCCCGGCTCCCGCGACGGCGCGGCCCTGGCCATCAGCCGGAAGTTCGCTGCCGCTGCCCGTGATCCCTGGATCGTGGCGGGCCGGACGCTCGCCCCCGAACGGCGCTCCATCATCTTCGAGGTGGTCACCCGGCTGATCTTCCACTCGATGATCATTTTTTCGCTCTACCTGCTGCTGGCCGGCCACAACCTGCCGGGCGGCGGTTTCGCCGGGGGCCTCACCGCCGGGCTGGCGTTGACCATCCGCTACCTGGCAGGCGGCCGCTTCGAGCTGCGGGAGGCTGCGCCGCTGAGCGCCGGTGCGCTGCTGGGCACAGGCCTGGCCCTGGCTGCCGTGTCCGGCGTGGTGCCGCTCCTGCTGGGCGGCCAGGTGTTCCAGTCCGCCATCATCCAGGTGTGGCTGCCCGTATTCGGCGACATCAAATTCGTCACCTCCACGATTTTCGATATCGGCGTGTACATCGTGGTGGTGGGCCTGGTCCTTGACGTGCTGCGAAGCCTCGGTGCCGAGATTGATGAGCACATGGAGGAACGGTCGGCGGCCGCCGCGCAGCAGGACGAACCGAACGAGGACCGTCCCGGGCAGCCGGAACTGGAAGCCGAACGGGACATGGAGCCGCCGCTGGAGCCCCACACCGTCCCCGCCGAGACCACCGCAAAGGGCCACGCATGAGCGTCAACCTGACCCTGCTGATCGTCATGGGTGCCCTGTATGCCTGCGGCATCTACCTGATCCTGGAACGCAGCCTCACCAGGGTGCTGCTGGGGCTGATGCTGCTGGCCAATGCCACCAACCTGCTGATCCTGTCCACCGGGGGATACGCCGGGCTGGCTCCGCTGTTCGCAAAGGACACACCGGCCCAGGACTACAACGATCCGCTTCCGCAGGCCCTGATCCTGACCTCGATCGTGATTTCCTTTGCAGTCACGGCGTTCATGCTCGGCATCATCTACCGCACCTGGGTGCTGGCGCGCCAGGACGACATCCAGGACGACCTGGAAGACCGCCGCGTGGCGGCAACCCCCAGCTTCGACGCCGAGGACGACGCCGAAGTTCCGGCGGAAACCTCCGAGTTCCCGCTCACCATGCTCGGTTCGGACGGCCGCGACGTCTCAAACCACCAAGCGTCCGCCGGGGATGGGGGCCCGGAAACGGACCGGCCGGTGGCCACCGTCGTGGCTGGCGGCCGGGAGATGCCCGCTGAACATGCCGCCGCGGAGGAAAAGCCCGGCTCACTCAACATCGACCCCAGCCCGGAAGGAGGCGGAAAGTGAACATCGCAAGCTTTGCCCCGCTCGCCGTCGTACTTCCCATCCTGGGCGCCGCCCTGACCTTCCTGCTGATCCGGCATACCCGGGCCCAGCGCGCGGTGAGCATCGCCCTGCTCTCGCTGACCCTGGCGCTGGAATGCCTGCTGCTGGCAGCCGCCTGGAACGGCGGCACCGCTGCCGTGACCATCGGCGGCTGGCTGCCGCCATTCGGCATCGTCATGGTGGTGGACCAGTTCTCCTCACTGATGCTGGTGGTGTCCTCCGCAGTGAGCCTTGCCGTCCTGGTGTACGCCACCGGGCAGGGCATGGCCGACGGCGACCACGACGCTCCGGTCTCGATCTTCCACCCCACCTACCTGATCCTGGTGGCAGGGGTGTCCAACGCGTTCCTCTCCGGGGACCTCTTCAACCTCTACGTCGGCTTCGAGATCCTGCTGACGGCAAGCTACGTGCTGATGACCCTGGGCGGCACCGGGCCGCGCATCCGGGCCGGCGTCACCTACGTGGTGGTGTCCGTGGTGTCCTCGGTCCTGTTCCTGATCGCCATCGCCATGGTGTATGGGGCTACCGGAACGGTCAACATGGCGGACCTGGCCATCAAGCTGGGTGAACTGGACCAGGGCACCAAAACCCTGCTGCATGTGATGCTGCTGGTGGCGTTTGGCATCAAGGCGGCCGTCTTCCCGCTGTCCTTCTGGCTCCCCGACTCCTACCCCACGGCGCCAGCACCTGTCACGGCCGTGTTCGCAGGCCTGCTGACCAAGGTGGGCGTCTACGCGATGGTCCGGACCGAGACGCTGCTCTTCCCTGGCGATACGTTGAACACGCCCCTGATGGTGGTGGCGCTGCTGACCATGGTGGTGGGCATCCTTGGTGCCCTGGCCCAAAGTGACATCAAGCGACTCCTCTCCTTCACCCTGGTCAGCCACATCGGCTACATGGTGTTCGGGCTGGCCATGTCTTCGGCTGCCGGGCTGGCGGCGGCGGTGTTTTACGTGGCGCACCACATCACCATCCAGACCAGCCTCTTCCTGGTGACCGGCCTTATTGAGCGCCGCGGCGGCAGCTCGTCCGTGGACCGGCTGGGCGGACTCGCCAAGCTCTCGCCCCTGCTGGCCCTGCTGTTCTTCATCCCCGGGATGAACCTGGCCGGCATCCCGCCCTTCTCCGGATTCCTCGGCAAGGTTGGCCTGCTCCAGGCCGGCGTGCAGCTGGGCACGCCGCTGGCCTACGCACTGGTGATCGGCGGGGTGGTGACCAGCCTCCTGACGCTGCTGGCCATCGCAAGGGTATGGAACCGTGCATTCTGGCGCCGCCCCACCGACGCCGAGCATCCGGATCCCGTGCTCCTCGCCACTCCTGCGGCGAGGGTTTCCGGTCCGGGCGCCAAGGTCAAAAACCCCGTGACGCTCCTGCCGCGCACCATGGTGGGCTCCACGGCGGGCCTGGTGGTGCTCGGTGTTTCCCTGACCGTCTTTGCCGGGCCGCTGTTCGGTCTTTCGGACCGGGCGGCCCGGGACATGCTTGACCGGACACCGTACATCCAGGCGGTGCTGGGCAGCGATGTCCCCGTTCCGGCCACCCCGGCCGTGGGAGGAGTGCGATGAGCCGCAAACGCATTTCCCTGCGCCAGGAGCTGCCCCTCCTGGTCTGGCTGGTGATTGTCTGGGGCGCCCTGTGGCAGGATTTCAGTCCCGGTAACCTCCTGTTCGGCGCCCTGCTGGCCGTGGGTGTGGCCCGGCTCTTCTACCTTCCGCCGGTGGAGCTCAGCGGCCGGTTCAACATCCTCTATGCCGTGCCCTTTGCGCTGGCCTTCGTGGGCAAAGTGGTGGTGGCCAGCGCCCAGGTGCTGTACCTGGCCGCGGTCCGCGGCCCCAAGGTGACCAACGCCGTCGTCGCGGTGAAGCTGCGGAGCCACCAGGACCTGATCGTCACCGCCACCGGGCATGTGATCTCCCTGATCCCGGGGTCACTGGTGGTCGAGGTGGACCGCTCCACGTCCACCCTGTACCTGCACGCGCTCAACATCGCCTCCAAGCAGGATGTCGAGGGCCTGCGGAACGAAGTGCGGTCCATCGAGGCAGGCCTGATCCGCATCATGGGCAGCCCGGAGGAACTCGAAGCCGTCCGAACGGAGGCCGCTGCGTGATGCACATTGTCCTGGCTGTTACAGCCGTCATCTTCTCGCTTGCTGCGGCCGGCGCCATCGTGCGGATTGCCCGCGGCCCGTCACTGCTGGACCGCGTGCTGGCAACCGATGTGCTGCTGGCCATCCTGGCCGGAGCCTTGTGCATCGACATGGCAGTGAACCGGCACCTGAACAACCTCATGCTGGTGGTGGCCATTTCCATCATCGGTTTCATCGGATCCGTGACCGTGGCCCGATTTGTGGCGGACCGAAGGGTAAAGCCTGATGAATCCTGACTTTTCCGGACCTGACGGGTGGATCGACGCCGTCTCAGCGGTGCTCATGGTGGTGGGGGCGCTCATGTCCCTGGGCGCCGCCGTTGGCCTGCTGCGCTTCCCCGACCTGCTGAGCCGCATGCATGCCGCCACCAAGCCCCAGGTCCTGGGCCTGTTCCTGCTGCTGGCGGCCATCGGGCTGCAGATGCGGACGTGGTGGGTGTGGCCCGTCCTGGTGGTGGCGTGGATCTTCCAGCTCCTCACCGTGCCGGTGTCCGCCCACATGGTGGGCCGCGCGGGGTACCGCACCAAGCACCTGCACCGGGAGCTGCTCACGGCCGACGAGCTGGAAGCCGTGGTGCAAAAAGCCGCCGCCGAGGCTGCCCTGAAGGACAACCCCGACGGCGGCCGGTAGCGCTCGCTGCTAGACGATGTCCTGCGTCTTGGCGAACCGGGTGATGGCGCGCTGGGTGCCTCGGTTTGCCAGGACCTGGATGATGGCGCTGACCGACGCCGAGATCAGCGCGAAGGTCAAGGCCGACCGCAGGCTGGTGGGCACATCCTCGTTCTTGCCGGTGGGCGCTTTCTGCCCGGTGGTCTTTTCCCAGATGGTGTTGACCAGCTTGGTGCCGGCCAGGCCTGCGCCGAGGCTCACACCGGTCCCGAGCAGCTTGATGAGAAGGTTCATTCGTAGTACTCCTTGCGGGCGGAAAACGGACTGCCTCCAGCCTAGCCTCACACCCGTCCCGGTCAGGGCAAGGGCGTGGCCGGCTGGGGGCGGCCTGGTGGACTGATACGGACTGGTGGATTAATACGGTTGTTGGATTAGCCCGACGGAGGCCCGGTGCGGAACTTGATCATCTTGTGCGTGCCGTCGCAGTAGGGCTTGATGGCGGACGCCCCGCACCGGCACAAGGCAACGGTTTTCCGGTCCCGGGGTACGGCGTCGCCGGACGGGGTAACAATCTCGAACTCACCCCTGATAATCAGGGGCCCGTCGGGGCAGACCACGATGGAGCTCGCCGCTGGTTCCGGGTCCGGGTGGGCTCCTGTTCCATGCTGTTCGGGGTTCATGCCTGCCGCATTCATCGTTGTTGCTGCTTTGCCAGGTCCTGAGCTGTCACGCTGCCGCCGGCATCGATGTCCGCAGCGAAGTCTCTCCGGCGTCCCACGAGGACATGAGGTGGGCGGACAGGCGGGCGTCCAGGGCCATGGCGGCAGTCGCCCCAAACAACACGTCCGCCAGGAGGGGCGGCTCCGCCTCCACCAGGCCGCCGGCCAGGTCCCGGCCCGCGATCTGTTCGTGGACGGCGTCGGCCTCCACATGCTCGTCGAAGTAGCCGGTGACGTCCGTGCCGAAGCCGTGACGGCGGAATCCGTTCCCGTAGAACCGGTTGGGCTGGGAGGACGTCATTTCATAAATTGCCAGATGGCCGGTGATGGCACCCCGGAGCCGCCGGTTCAGGCCGCAGAGCGACATGAGGTTCACGGATGCCAGGGAGACGGCGGGAACGGCATCGACGTAGGCGCCGTAGCTGTCGTCCAGGCCCAGGCCGCGCATGGTGCTGGCGAACAGTGCGCTGTGCATCCGCCCGGGCCGTCCGCCGCCGTATTCGTCCGCCTGGATTTCCACCAGGGCCGCCTTGGGCCTTCCGCTGAGGCGGGGAATGGCCCACGTGTGCGGGTCGGCTTCCTTCAGCTGGTAGATGGATTTGTGGACCAGGAACTCCTTGAGCTGCGCCAGGCTTGCCTTCCTGGCGACGTAGCGGGACAGGCTGGGACCCGTGTCCGTGGCGGCGAGGCCGAACAGGACGTTGGCCATGGCATCGCTGGTCATGGTGGTGCCGGCGGGCAGTTCGAAGGTGCCGGCGGCCTGGTGTGCTGCGGTGCGGAGGGCCTTCTCAAACGGTTCCTCGATCAGCCGCCGGACCCTGATCAGGTCCGGCTCCCACTCCCACGTGTCCGGGACACCGTCCAGGCCCGAGTAATGGAGTTCGTAAAGGCAGAAGAGGGTCAACTGGATGTCCTCGTCGCCGATGATGTCTCCGGCTGCGGCCACATGCCCTGCCGCCAGGCGGTACAGGCGGTCCACGTCCGGGCCGGCGGTGTCCGGGGCCTGGGCAAGGACATCAAACAGTGCGCTGCTGACGGGGCCCCTGGTGTCCGGAATTCTCATGGTGCTCCTTGGTCTGCCGCGCTGGTGACGGGAACGAACGCGGGACCGCCCATGGTGACTCCCATGCCCTGTCCTCCGCTAACCCCGGGAGACAACATAGTAAGCATGATTACTAATAAAAGCTAAGCAGCCTGAATGCCTGCCCCTCGGATGTCCCGCCGCTGATCCCTCAGCGTCTTATCAGCCAGCGCCTAATCAGCCAGCGCCGATCCAAGGACGCCGCGCAGCGCCTCAACCACCAGGTCATGGTCCTGCAGTTGCGGCAGCCCGGAGACGGCCACCGTGGCTACCGCGCCCACTCCCGTGACGTAGATCGGAAACGCGCCCCCATGTGCGGCATACCGGGACTGGTCGAACCAGGCGTTGTCCTCGATCCGGCCACCACCCAGCCGGCCGCGCAGTCCCACCAGTAGGGACGGCACCTCGTACCGGGCGGCAGTGCGCTGTTTAGCGCGGATCCAGTGCCCGTTGTCCGGGGTTGCGCCCGGCAGCGCGACGTGGAACAGCACCTGGTCGCCCTTCGCAATATCGATTGCGATGGGCAGCCCCCGCTCCTTGCCCAGCTCCACGAGGAGCAGGCCCAGGTTCAACGAATCATCCAGCGAGAAGCCGGGGAACTGGAGCTCCCGGACCTCCGCCTCGATGCGGACAATCAGCGCCTCCAGCCAACCCTCCGGCTGGGCGTCGCTGGAATCAGGATCAAACCCGGTCACATCCGGTGGATTGGCGGTCATGGCCCTCAATCTACCCCTGCCAGGTGTAAACTTGACCACGCCCGAACCGGGCAAATAAAGAGCGTTACCCAACCAAAAGCAACACTAAATACGACAGGGGAGCGCCGCCGTCGGGGATCCTGGCACAAGCCGGGCACCGCAGGTGGGCGCTGAGAGTGCGGACAGCCGCAGACCCTCGAACCTGATCCGGTTAGTACCGGCGCAAGGGAGTCGAGTTCTCGAAGTGTCGCGGCTGCCCGGCAACGGGCCGGCGGCCGGGTCCACTTTCCCCTCCTGTTTCCAGGAGGATCACATGAGTACTGCAGCAATCAAGAAGACCACCAGCAAGTCCTGGCGCGTCGTGGACATCGTAGTCGCCGCCCTGGTGGCCATCGCGGGTGGCGTCATCTTCTGGGCTTGGGACCAGGGGGCCGCCGCACTGTCTGCCCCCATGAACGCCGCCTACCCGCCGCTGACCGGACTGCTCGCCGGCGGCTGGATGATTCCCGGAGTGCTGGGAATGCTCATCATCCGCAAGCCCGGGGCGGCCCTGTTCTGCGAGACCGTGGCCGCCACTGGAGAGCTGCTCATGGGCTCCCAGTACGGTGCCTCGGTCCTGTTTTCCGGTTTCATCCAGGGCCTGGGGGCGGAGATCATCTTCGCGATCTTCGTCTACCGCAAGTTCAACCTGCCCGTATCCCTGCTGGCCGGCGCCGCGGCCGGATTCTTCTGCGGCCTCAACGACTCATTCGCGCCGTGGGGCTGGAACATCGCCTACTCCGGCGCGGACAAGCTCGCCTACATCGTCCTCACCACCATTTCCGGTGCCGTCCTGGCCGGCGCTTTGTCCTGGCTCGCCACCCGCGGCCTGGCCCGCACCGGCGTGCTGAGCTCCTTCGCCTCCCGCAAGGCTGCCACGGAGCCCGTCTTCTCCTGATGGCACCCTCCCAGGATGCCGCCCGCACGGTCCGCCCTGCCGCCGTCAGCGCCCGTGGCTGGGGCTGGCGGCATGCCGGAAGGGCGAAACCCGCCGTCCACGGCCTTGACCTGGACATCGTCCCCGGAGAGCGGGTGCTCCTGCTGGGACCCTCCGGAGCCGGGAAGTCCACGCTGCTTCACGCGCTCGCCGGCGTCCTGGGAGACATCAACGACGACGGCGAGGCAGGCGATGCCGACGAGTCCGGTTCGCTGCTGGTGGACGGCGCCCTGCCCCGCGCCCGGCGCGGCCGCGCCGGGCTCATGCAGCAGGACCCCGAGACGCAGGTGGTCCTGTCACGGGTGGGGGACGACGTCGCCTTTGGTGCCGAAAACCTTGCGGTGCCCCGCGATGCAATCTGGCCCCGCGTGCACGAGGCGCTTGCCGACGTCGGCCTGTCCCACCTCCCGCTGGACCATCCGACGTCGGCCCTGTCCGGTGGGCAAAAGCAGCGCCTGGCGCTGGCGGGCATCCTGGCGATGCGCCCCGGGCTGATCCTGCTGGACGAGCCCACCGCCAACCTTGACCCGGACGGTGTGCTGGAGGTCCGTGACGCCGTGGCCCGCTCCCTGGACAAGACCGGGGCAACGCTGGTGGTGGTGGAGCACCGGGTGTCCGTATGGAAGGACCTGGTGGACCGGATCGTGGTCCTGCAGCCCGGTTCCGCCGCCGATCCTGCCGTGCTCCTGGACGGGCCGCCGGACCGCGTACTCAATGAGGCCCGGACCATTCTTGCTGCTGCGGGCGTATGGGTGCCCGGCTACGTGCAGGCGACCCGCGCCCGCACCGCCGTCCCGCCAACCGGTGAGGGCAGCCTGCTGCTGGCAGCGGAGCAGCTGGGCGTCTCCCGCGACCGTCCCCGCCGCCAAGGCTTCCGGAAGATCCCGCCGGTGCCGGTCCAGGAAGGCCTGGCCGCGCAGGTCCGCGCCGGGCAGGCCCTTGCCATTACCGGCCCCAACGGTGCCGGAAAGTCCACATTCGCGCTGACCCTCGCCGGGCTGCTGGAACCGGTGTCCGGAAAGGTCTCCGCCACGCTGGACCTCAGCCGCGGCGCCGGCATCGATCCCTACAAGTGGAAGGCCGAGCAGCTGATTTCGCGCGTGGGCACGGTGTTCCAGGAGCCCGAGCACCAGTTCGTGACCGGCAAGGTGCTTGACGAGCTGCTCTTCGGCCCCCGGCATCTGGGGCACGGCGAGGACCGGGTGGACGAGCTCCTGGAGCGGCTGCGGCTCACCGCCTTGGTGGACGCCAACCCCTACACCCTCTCCGGCGGTGAAAAGCGGCGGCTGTCCGTGGCCACCGTCCTTGCCGCCAGCCCCCAGGTCCTGATCCTGGACGAGCCCACCTTCGGGCAGGACGCCAACACGTGGGCCGAACTGGCATCATTCCTGTCCGAGCTCCTGGACGCCGGCACTGCGGTGGTATCCGTGACCCATGATGCCGAATTCACGGAGGCCCTGGGCGGGGTGGAGCTGCGGATGGCTGCGGCGGAAGCGGTGGCGCCATGAGGCAGGAGCTCACCCTGAGCGGCAACCATGCCCTCCTGGCCCGTGCCAATCCGCTGAGCAAGTTTGCGGCCGTCCTGCTCATCACTGCGGTCCTGGCCCTGTCCATCGACTGGGTGTCGGCCTCCGTGGCCCTGGTCTTCGAGCTGCTGCTGTTTCCCCTGGCCGGGCTCACCCTGTTCCTGCTGTGGCAGCGCGGGTGGCCGCTGATCCTCGCCGCCGCCGTCGGTGGCTGGAGCACCTCCATCCTGGCGCCGGACAGCGGAAGGATCCTGCTCGACGCCGGCATCTGGACCATGAGCGAAGGTTCCCTCCAGTTGGGCATCGGCTTCCTGCTGCGCGGCTTTGCCATTGCCCTGCCGGCGGTGCTCCTGATGAGCTGCACCGATCCCACGGACCTCGCGGACGCGCTGGCGCAGAAAGCCCGCCTGCCGCACCGGTTCGTCCTGGGAACCCTGGCCGCGATGCGTTTGGTGGGGCTGATGGCCGAAGAATGGCAGACCATCGGGATGGCGCGCCGTGCCCGCGGCGTAGGCGCCCGTGGCAGCGTAGGCCAGCGGGTGAAGGCGACGCTGGGGCAAAGCTTCGGGCTGCTGGTGCAGGCCATCCGCCGTGCGTCCAGGCTCGCCGTGACCATGGAAGCGCGGGGTTTCGGCGGCGGCCCGCGGACCTGGGCCCGGGTGTCCACGTTCAGCCTGCTGGATCTCTGGGTGGTGGCCGGTGGTGTGCTGGTGGCCGGGCTGGCCCTTTTCGCGGCAGTGACGGCGGGTACGTGGAACATGGTGTGGCTGGGCAGCTGAAAATGACCTCCCACTCCTTCTATCGCATGTAGTGGGTAAACCCTTTCCTGTTCAGCCTCCTAATCGCTCGAGTCGATGCCGCATAGCTCATTTATGATATATTCGCGGTATGACGCAGGAGACCGCCGGCCACGTTGCCGCCATGTTGAGGGATGCCCGGAGCGAGAAGGGCTGGACGCAGGGCCAGTTGGCCGCCGAGCTCGGCACCAGCCAGAGCGCCGTCGCCCGGATGGAGCAGGGCAAGCAGAACCTGAGCCTGAAGATGATCCAGCGGCTGGAAAACATCTTCGACCGCAGCATCGTCAATGTGGCAAAACCCCAGATGACCCACCTGCGCGTGGAGGGCGGCCGCACCCTGTCCGGCGCCGTGGATGTGAACAGCAGCAAGAATGCCGGCGTCGCCCTGCTGTGCGCCAGCCTGATCAACCGGGGCACCACGGTGCTCCGCCGCCTGGCCCGGATCGAGGAGGTCAACCGCATTGTCGAAGTGCTGACCAGCATCGGCGTGGAGTGCACCTGGCTCAACGACACAGACCTCCGCCTCCGCCGTCCTGCCGTCCTGGACCTGGACGCAATGGACGTGGACGCGGCACGCCGGACCCGCAGCGTCATCATGCTGCTTGGCCCCCTGCTGGACGAGTCGCGGGAGTACCGGCTGCCCTACGCCGGCGGCTGCGACCTTGGCACCCGCACCGTGGAACCCCACATGCAGGCACTGCGCGAGTTCAGCCTCTCGGTGGAGGCCACGGCAGGTTTCTACACCGTCCAGGCACCGCCTGCCGATACACGGGACCGCTCCTTTGTCCTCACCGAGCGCGGGGACACCGTCACTGAGAACGCCATCATGGCGGCGGCACACCGGCCCGGAACAACAGTGATCCGCAACGCCAGTCCCAACTATATGGTGCAGGACCTGTGCTTTTACCTGCAGATGCTTGGCGTCACCATCGAGGGCGTGGGCACCACCACCCTGAAAATTACGGGCCGGCCCGAGATTGACGCCGACATCGAGTACTTCCCCTCCGAGGATCCCATCGAGGCCATGAGCCTCATCACGGCCGGCATCGTCACCAACTCCGAGGTCACGGTGCGCCGGGTTCCCATCGAGTTCATGGAAATCGAGCTGGCCACGCTGGGGCAAATGGGTCAGAAGCTGGAAATTTCCGGCGAGTACATGGCCCGGAATGGCCGCACCCGCCTGGTGGACGTGACCACCAAGCCCTCCGAGCTGCGCGCCCCCGAGGACAAGATCCACCCCATGCCGTTCCCCGGGCTGAACATTGACAACCTGCCGTTCTTTGCGGTCATCGCGGCGAACGCCCATGGCCAGACCATGATCCACGACTGGGTCTACGAGAACCGGGCGATCTACCTGACGGAACTGAACCGGCTTGGGGCACAGGTGCAGCTCCTGGACCCGCACCGGATCTACGTCAACGGGCCCACCAAGTGGCGTGCCGCCGAGGTGGGTTGCCCGCCCGCACTCCGGCCGGCCGCCTGCCTCCTGCTGGCCATGCTCGCCGCGCGCGGGGTATCCGAGCTGCGGAACATCTATGTGATCGAGCGTGGATACGAGGATCTGGCTGAGCGCCTGAACACCATCGGCGCCAAGGTGGAGTACTTCCAGGACTGATCATTCATGCTTCGTCATGAACGGCGGGCCACGGTTCCAATGCCTGCCCGCTGCCGCAGAATGTTCGTATGCGTACATTCGGCGTTGAGGAAGAACTCCTGATTGTTGATCCGGAGTCCGGAGAGCCGCTTGCCTTGGCGGACGCCCTCCTTGCCGGCCATCGCATTGCGGCGGATGATCTTCCCCTGGACCCGGATGTCCACCATGCCGGAAAACAAGCGGATTACGACGACGAGATGGGCTTGAGTGCCGAGCTCAAGCTTGAGCAGATCGAGACGCAGACCAGGCCGTGCCTGGAACACGGGGGCCTGCTGGAACAGATCCGGGCGGGACGCGCCCTGGCGGACCAGGCCGCCAGGAAGCATGATGCCCGGGTGGCGGCACTGGCCACCTCGCCATTGGCGTCCACCAGCCACACCACTCCCGACCCCCGCTACGCCAGGATGCTGGAACGTTTCGGGCTGACGGCCCAGGAGCAGCTGACCTGTGGCTTCCACGTCCACACGTTCATTGAATCGCCGGAAGAAGGCGTGGCCGTCCTGGACCGGATCCGGGACAAGCTGGCGGTTTTGACCGCGCTGAGCGCCAATTCACCGTTCTGGAACGGTGTGCCCACCGGATTCGAGAGCTACCGCACCCAGGCATGGAACCGCTGGCCCACCGCTGGCCCAACCGGCATCTATGGAACCTACCCTGCATACCGGCGGGTGGTTGCGCGGCTGCTGGAAACCGGGGTCATGCTCGATGAAGGCATGCTGTACTTCGATGCCCGGCTGTCCCGCAACCACCCCACGGTGGAAGTGCGGGTGGCCGACGTATGCCTTCGGGCCGAGGACGCCGCCCTCATTGCCGTGCTGGTCCGCGCGCTGGTGGAATCAGCCAGCCGCGAGTGGCGTGCCGGTGTGGATCCTGCCCCCGTGCCCACGGTGCTTCTGCGGATGGCGTCCTGGCAGGCCAGCAGCGCGGGACTCAGCGGCGAACTCCTGGACTTTGGCAACTTCCGGCCTGCACCAGCTGCGGACGTGGTCCGTTCCCTGGTGGATTACCTGGCCCCCGTCCTCGCCGAACAAGGCGAGCTGGCGCTGGCCCGGCAGGGAGTGGAGGACATCATCGCCAGGGGACCAGGGGCCGCTGAACAGCGCCGTGCCCGCGACAAGGCATTGGCGGGACCACCACCTGAGGACATGGGGTTCGGTGCGGTGGTCCGCCAGGCCGTGTACGTGACGATGCGCGGCGGCCTGGACCTTTCGGACGTGGAGGCCACCCCGGAGCTGCTGCGGGTCCGCCAGAGTTGACTGTGTGCGTCGGCCGCTAGATCTGCTTCAGTGCCTGTTCCAGGTCGCGGATAAGGTCATCGGGGTCCTCGAGTCCCACGGAGAGCCGGACCACGCCGTCACTCAGGCCGATGGCGGCACGCCCTTCCGGCCCCATGGCGCGGTGCGTGGTGGTGGCGGGGTGGGTGATCAGGGACTTTGCATCACCAAGGTTGTTGGAGATATCGATGATCCGCAGCCCGTCGAGCAGCGCGAAAGCCGCTTCCTTGCCGGAGCGCCCGCCGGAAGAAGCGAGCTCGAAGGTAAGGACCGTGCCGCCGGCACTCATCTGCTTCGCCGCCAGCGCGTACTGCGGATGCGACTTCAGCAACGGATACTTCACCCAACTCACGGCCGGCTGTTCCTCCAGCCATTCGGCGAGCCGCAGGGCGGTGGCAGACGAGTGGTTGACGCGCAGGCCCATGGTTTCCAGGCCCTTGGTGAGGACCCAGGCGTTGAAAGCGGAAAGTGCAGGGCCGGTGTGGCGCATCAGCTGCTTCACCGGGCCGTCGATGAACTCCTTGGTGCCCAGGATGGCGCCGCCCATCACCCGGCCCTGGCCATCGATGTGCTTAGTGCCGGAGTAGACGATGACGTCAGCGCCCAGGTCGCCGCAGCGCTGCAGCAGGGGAGTGGCAAAGACGTTGTCCGCCACCACGGTGGCCCCGGCCGCATGCGCCAGTTCGCTGACCGCGGCGATGTCCACGATCTCCTGCATGGGGTTGGACGGCGACTCGAAGAAGACGGCGGTGGTGGGCTTGGAGAGGGCTTCGCGCCATTGGTCCAGGTCGGGGCCGTCCACGAAGACCGTCTCCACACCCCACCGGGGCAGGATTTCGTTCAGGATTACAAAGCACGAACCGAACAGCGAGCGGGCAGCCACCACGCGGTCGCCGGCAGCCAGCAGGGCACCCAGCGCGGTGAACACCGCGGACATGCCCGACGCCGTCGCAAAGCACGCTTCGGTGCCTTCCAGCAGCCTGAGCCGCTCCTGGAAGGTGGCCACGGACGGGTTGCCGTAACGGGAGTAGACGAAGCGCTCGTCCTCGCCGGTGAAGGCGCGTTCGGCTGCCGCGGCGGATTCGTAGACGAAGCCGGAGTTCAGGAAGATGGCCTCGGACGTTTCCTGGAAGTTGGTGCGGTCCAGGCCGCCGCGGACGGCCTGGGTGTCGGGGTTCCAGCCTTGGGCGTCTGGGTTGAAGGTCACTTAGTTCTTTCCGAGGTTGGTGGGGAGGCCGCGGTTCTTCCAGCCATTCACGGTCCGCTCGCCATAGCGGTCGGGGTCGCCTTCGAAGCCCTCCAGGACGCTGTAGGCGGTGAATCCGGCCTGGGTGGCTGCAGTTGCCGCGGCGATGGAACGCTTGCCGGAGCGGCAGAGGAATACCACTTCCGCGCCGGGGTCCTCCGGTGCCTGCTGCGACAGGTCCTTGATGAAGTCCGGGTTGGGGATGCCGCCCGGGAAGGTCCACTGGATGAACAGGGGATCGTTGTCCGTGGCTTTCGTATCCGGAATCCCGATGTGGGCCCATTCGCCCTCGGTGCGGACGTCCACCAGGATGGCGCCCCGCTCCAGCTTTGCCCATGCTTCCTGGGGCGTGAGGTCTCCCGCGTAGCTCATGCGTGGCCCTCGCCGTCGAACTCGCCCTCAAATTCGGCGTCCAGCTGGTCCACCGCGGTGGCCACAGCGGCGTCCGCCGAGGCGATCGCAGCCGGGAGGACAATTGCCTGCGCCACAATGACGCGGGTGCCGTTGAAGGTGGCCGCCGGGCTGCCGTGCAGCACGTATCCTTCCGCCAGGGCAGCGGAGATCCGCTCGCAGAATGCGCGGTCGTCCGGGCCGGTGATCAGGCGGTAGGACAATTTTTCGTCAGGGGCAGGTGCGTCGGACACGACGGATCTCCTTCTTTCACGCTTGCAGCTCGAATCGGTCGATATGCCGAGTATTCACCTGAGGCACCCCGCCGCGAAAGGGAGGGTTGCCGACCGGCAAGTCAGGGCTTGGCACCGGTACTCATTACTCCCCAAAAACGTAACATCTGCCGCGCCGAGCCGCACCGCCGCCGTCGTCATGTTCCGTAATTGAGCTGCCGGCAACACGCCACGGGTGATGCCGCGGGCCGATAAAGTTCATACCGGGGCGCCGCCCCGTCGCCAGAGCAAAGAGCACCGGGGGGTCCTTGTCAGCATGCGGGCACACACATCGCAGCACCACGCCGTAACCCGCAGGAGCCGTCGGCGTTCCGTCGCCGCCTTTTTGGCAGCGGCCCTCGTTGGCCTCCTGGTTCTGGCGGCCCCGGCGGGGCCGGCTCATGCGGAGGACGCTGCGCCGGACAAGGGCAAGCCCTGGCTGGGGGCGGTGCTCGAGTGGGGGGAGGATACCGCTGCGGGCTTCAGTGACCGGCTCGGCGCCAGCCCGGCGGTCTTCGGCCACGACATCACCATTCCCTACCGCGATTCGGAGCGGAATGACATTGACGGGTTCCTGCAGCAGACTGCAGCGAAGGGCGCCCATGCCTTGCTGACGGTGAAGCCGTCGGTTCCCCTGGACCAGCTCGGGGCCCAGGAAGCGGAAGCGTTCGCAGCGCAGGTGCGCGACCTGACCACTGGGTTCAAGGGGCAGTTGCTGGTCCGGTTCGCCCCCGATATGAACGCCAGCTGGGTGCCCTGGGGCCAACAGCCGGCCACTTACCGGCAGGCCTTCCAGGCCGTGGCGGCAGCGTTCAAAAAGTACGACGGCGGCCGGGCCACCATGGTGTGGGCGCCGTACCTGGGCAAGGACTACCCCTTCGACCGGAACCGGAATGCGCCGCAGCCGGGAAGCGATGGGTTTTCCCTCCTGGATACGAATGGGGACGGGACCTGGAACGGAAGCGACAGCGCCTATGCCCCGTACTACCCCGGCGACGACGCCGTGGACTGGGTGGGGCTGACCGCCTATCACGACGACACTGCCGGCGGGGCCGCCGTCAACTCCCTCCCGGGAGCCGGCGAGCTCCAGGAGATGCTGACGGCCTCCGGCAGCGAAAACTTCTACGGCACCTACGCCGAGGCCCGCAAGAAGCCGTTCCTCCTCCAGACTGCGGCGTTCTACAGCCCAGCATCCGGTGGCGCGTCCGAGCTGGACATTAAGACGGGCTGGTGGGACCAGGTCGTGGCAACTGCCACGTCCCCGGGTTTCGCGGGAACGGCCGCCGTTGTGTGGGACGAGCGCACCAGCACCAGGGATACCGGCGTGGCCAGCATCAGTTGGCTGCTCACGGGAAGTCCGGATATCGCCAAGGCTGCGCTGGACAGGCTGAAGGCGTCGCCGCTGGTCACCGGCCCTGTCACCGATGTGGCCTCGGGAAGCACCTATGTCCGGGCCAACACCCTCTCCGGTGCGGCAGCCTGGACGGTTGCTGCCGCCATGGCCATCCTCCTGGTGGCCCTATGGCAGGTTCCCCGCCGGATCAACGCCGCCACATCCTGGAGTTACCAGGACCCCTCCAGCAGGGATTCGCGGGTCGACCTGCTCCGCGGGATGGCCATTGTCTTCGTCGTGGTCAACCACCTGGGTATGGCCTCCCTGTTCCAGCTGCTCACCCAGGAGGCGGTGGGCTTCGTGTCAGGCGCTGAACTGTTCGTCCTGTTCTCCGGCCTGGTGGTGGGCATGGTGTACGGGCCCAAGGCCAAGGAGGACTTCGGCCGGGTTGTGGACCTCACGTCCCGCCGGGCCGGGAAGCTCTACGTCACCTCACTGGCCGTGCTGATCGGCGTTTTCCTTCTGTCCCTGCTCCCGTTCTTCCACACCGAGGCCCTGACCACGTTCGTAGACCAGGGAACCGGCGGCGCCGGGCATACTGGTGCCGGCCGGACCTACGACCTCTATGCGGGCATGTCATCGCTGTTCCAGTTCCCCGTGCCGCCCCAGGTGCTGCCGGCCATCGTGCTGCTGCAGTTTGGGCCCTGGCAGTTCAACGTGATGGGTCTTTACGTGGTGCTGTTGCTGGTCAGCCCGCTGATCCTTGCGGCGCTCAACCGCGGCAAGGCCGTCTGGGTGTTGCTGGCAACGCTCGCCGTGTACGCAGTGGGGGCCGTGACCAGGTTCAGGCTCCTGCCGTCGCAGTTCGAGGACTCGTTCCCCTTGCTGGTGTGGCAGGTGCTGTTCGTGCTCGGGCTGGTTGTCGGTTACCACCGCCGCAGCATCGTCGCCTGGCTGTCGGCGCATACCTGGGTGGTGGCCGCCTGCACTGCGGCAGCGTTCGCGCTGGCATTCCTGTCCTGGGGCAATCCGTACCTTGCCAACAACTATGACGTCCGCCTGGCGCTTCTGCCGGACGCGGCCTACCGGGCCATGTATGACGCACTCTTCGGCCGCACGTACCTGGCGCCGGGCCGCCTCCTCAACGTCCTGGTCCTGGTGGTGGCCGCCTACGTGTTCCTCAGCGCCTACTGGAAACCGGTGCAGCGTGCCCTGGGCTGGTTCCTGATTCCGCTGGGGCGCGCCACGCTCTACGTGTTCATCATGCATGTGGTGTTGATCGCCGTCGTGGCCAACATTCCGGTGCTGCAGCAGCAGAGCATCCTCCTGAACACCGCGGCCTATGCCGTGGTCCTGGGGCTGCTGTGGGTGATGGTCCGCACCAGGTTCCTTTTCCGGATCATTCCCACCTAGCCGGGGCTGGAGGGCTTTCGTTTGCAGGCCGAAGAGGGCATGAAAAATGCTGCGGCACAAAAGAGCCACAGCATTTAATCATTTACCACTGGTTATCCGGTGGTTTCTCCGAAAATTGGGACGGGTCTCAGACCAGGCCCGGGTAACTGGTAAGGATGTAGTCGGCAGCGGCAGGGCCCTTCATGCGCAGCCCGTTGCGGCGCGGCGAAATCCGGTGCTTCATGGCCGCCCAAAAACTGGACTCGGTGCCGGGCTGTTGCTCATTGATGAGGCACCAGCTGGTATACAGCCCGTAGAGACGGTCGCGGTCCAGGCTGGAATCTGAGGCTTGGTCGGGGTAGGTGGCTTCGTTAAGAAAAATATCGAACTGCGAATGTGCCATGATGGCTCCCCTTCGCTAAGTGCTCGGCGCCGCCGTTCGGCTACAGCAGCAAGATTCGATGCCCTGCACGTGGCCATCGGATCTATAGGTTGAGTCCCTTGGGATGCATTGGGACCTCAGCGTTGTCAGCGCCTGTCTACGTTGTAGACTTTACTCGTAGACTACATATGAGGCAACCGTCTCGATTTATCCCGGACGTATCCCAGCTAGGACAACATCATGAATTCCCCGCACGCTTCCAACCGCCCACCCGTCAAGGCGCGGTTGAGCAGGGAAAGCGTGCTGGCCAAGGCCCTCGAGCTGGTTGACGCCGACGGGCTGGAAGCGTTGACCATGCGCCGCCTGGGGCAGGAGCTTGGCCGGGACCCCATGAGCCTCTACCGCTACGCCGAGAACCGCGCCGCGCTGCTGGACGGGGTTTCTGAGCTGGTCCTTGATCAGCTCCCGATTCATCCGGAGGACCCGGACTGGAAGGCCCAGCTGCGGAAGATCGCCCACAGCCTGCGGATGCTGGCGCTCCGGCACCCCAACGTTGTCCCCCTGCTGGTAACCCGGCCCCTCTCCACGCCGCTGGGACTGCGTCCGCTGGGCACGCTGCGGCCCCTTGAACAGATCCTGGACCTGCTGGTGGCGGCAGGATTCAAACCGGCAGATGCGCTCCACGTCTACCGCGCCTACTACGGTTTCCTCTACGGGCACATCCTGAACGAACTGCAGGAGTACGTGGTGGACCCGGAGGAGAACGAGGTACTGCTGCGCCTGGGGCTCCACCGCCTGCCCGCAAAGGAATTCCCCCGGCTGCGTGCCCTGGCGCCGGCATTGGTGGAGTACGACGGCGCCACGGAGCTTGACCAGGGACTCACCATCCTGCTGTCCGGGCTGGAAACGCAGCTTTCACGGCAGCTGGCAGGATCCGGGGCCTGACGGGCCTTCCGTGAGGGGTCCTGGTTGGCGCGACGCTATTCGAAGGACGCCCGCCGCGGGTCCTGCAGGCGGGTGTTCCAGACATCCGGCCGGTTCACCCGGAACCGCCGTCCCGTCAGGGCTTTGGCGTTAAGCCTGACGTAGTTGGCCTTTTCGCCTGGCTGCCACGGTTCCAGGCCAAGCCCGTCCACGGCATCCTTCACGCCTTGGTCCTCGATGATCTCCGTCTCGCCCCGCACCACCACGCTCCAGGCCTGTTCCGAGGCGGAATCGTAGCCGTCGATCTCCAGTGCCGCCGGCCGTTCCATCCTGGCGCCCCATAGCTTGGAGCCGGGTGCGGTGCGGAAGACGATGCTGCGCAGGTGGACAGCGTAGTTCACGGGGAATATCTCGGGATGTTCGTCCACCACGATGGCCAGCCTGCCCACCATGTTGTTGGCAAGGAGTTCCCAGCAGTCGTCGAAGGACAGGTTTTCGATCGGCAGGTTTCGCGAGTCCATGGTGCACACCTTACGGGCGATGCGGGAGCGGGAAAAGGGATAGGCCCGCTTGTTGCGGATTAGTGGATGCCGGCGAAAAGTCCGCTCAACTCGGCGGTCAGTTCCTTCTGGAGGGACGGGGTGCCGATTTCCTTGCCGTCGATCCGGTTCACGGGCGCCAGCAGGCGGACGCTTGAGATCAGCCAGACCGCATCGGCGTCCAGGAGGTCCTGCGGCTCCAGCGGCCCGTAGCCCAGTTCCCAGCCGGCCGCCTTGGCTGCAGCAAAGAGTGCCCCCTGGGACGTTCCGGGCAGGATGCCACTGTCCAGCTGTGGTGTGATGAGGCGCTTCACTGTTGTGCCGTCGTCGGACTTTTCCACATGCGCCAGCAGCACCGTGGAGGTGGGGCCTTCCAGGACGCGGCCATCGGAGGAGGTGAAGATGACGTCGTCGGCGCCCTGTTTGTGGGCATGGCGCAGCGCTGCCATGTTGACGGCATAGGAAAGCGTCTTCGCCCCGAGCAGCAGCCAGGGCGCCCGTTCGGCCACGTCACTGTCATAGCCCCGGTCAAGGAGGATCACGTCGATGCCGGTTTCCCGCTGCCGGCGTCCGGCAGCCCCGGCCGGCGAGACCTGGACCCAGGCGGTGGGGCTGGGCGCACTCTCCACGCCGCGGGTCACCACCAGTTTGACCACCAGTTCATCTGCGCCCGGGTCTGCCGGCGGGTTCTCCGACCGGTGCCGGGCAACCGCAGCAGCAATGGCCCGCCGCCACGCGTCCTGGTCCGGGACGGTTAGGTCCAGTGCCACGGCGGAACCCGCAAGGCGGTCCAGGTGCGCCTGCATCTTCCGCACCGTTCCACCCACGGCGAGCATGGTTTCAAAGACGCCGTCGCCGCGCGTGACCCCAAGGTCCGTGACCAGCAGCTGGGGTTGGGACGCATCGGCCATCCTGCCGTCGGGGAAGGCGGGATCAAGGAAGGCGAGAACCACGGGGGCTGGAGAGGTCATGGCACCAGCTTAGTGCTGTGCCGCGGATAAGCTGGGCAGAGTGCACCGGCCGGAAGCCGTCCTCCGGAGCCCTATCTCTCCGGGGGTTTGTAACGTGTTGTGGCCTTTTTCGCTTGCCGGTACCGCGCCGACATGGGTTGTGGTGCTCCTGGGCTTTGTTGACCTGGTGATCAGGGTCCTGGCCTTGGGAATCATCCCCGGCAACAGGCGCCCCACCACGGCAATGGCGTGGCTGCTGGGTATCTTCTTCATCCCGTTCGTGGGCATTGTCCTGTTCCTCCTGTTCGGCAACTTCCAGCTCTCCAGCCGCCGCCGGGCACAGCAGCAGCTGGTCAACGAGCGGGTGCAGGCCGGCATCACCTCGCTCTCGGACGCGGAAAGCGACTACCCGGGCCCGGAATGGGTCAAGTCAGCTGCCGAGCTCAACCGCACCCTGGGGTCACTGCCCATGGTGGATGGCAACACGGTGGACCTCATCCCCGGCTACCCGGACTCCATCCTGGAAATGACGCACGCGGTGCGGAAGGCGAAGAAGTTCGTCAACGCCGAGTTCTACATCATGAGTTCGGACCACGTCACCAACGACCTGCTCACTGCCATGGAGGAAGCCGCCGAACGGGGAGTGGAAGTGCGGCTCCTGTTCGACCACATCGGCACACTGCGGATCAAGGGTTACCGGAAGCTGCTCAAGCGCCTCCGCGCGGGCAAGATCCAGTGGAAGCGGATGCTGCCCCTGCTGCCCATCCACGGCCAGTGGCGCCGGCCGGACCTGCGCAACCACCGCAAGATCATGGTGATCGACGGCGAGATCGCCTTCACGGGGTCCCAGAACCTGATCGAGCCCTCCTACAACAACCCCCGGCACCGCAAGGCGGGGCGCGAATGGGTGGAACTGATGGCATGCCTGCGCGGCCCCATCGTGACCACCCTGAACGTCGTCTTCGCCACCGACTGGCTGAGCGAGACCGACGAGTCGCTGGAACACCAGCTGCAGCTCCCGGCGAACCCGGAGCCCGGCCACGTCACGGCCCAGGTAGTGCCCTCCGGCCCAGGGTTCATCACGGAAAACAACCTGCGGCTCTTCAACACCCTCATCTATTCGGCGCAGCACCGGATCTCCATCTGCAGCCCCTACTTCGTTCCGGACGATTCACTGCTCTACGCCATCACCACCGCTGCCCAGCGCGGCGTTGACGTGGAACTGTTCGTTTCGGAGAAGGGTGACCAGTTCCTGGTCCACCACGCCCAGCGGTCCTACTACGAGGCGCTTCTTGAGGCCGGTGTGCGGATCTACCTGTACAAGGCCCCGTTCGTGCTGCACGCCAAGCACTTCACCATCGACGATGAGGTGGCTGTGCTGGGCTCCAGCAACATGGACATGCGGTCCTTCTCGCTGAACATGGAGGTGTCCGTGATGCTGCTGGGTGAGGGCATTGTGAACAAGATGCGGGCCGTGGAGGACACCTACCGGGATATCTCCCATGAGCTGAAGCTCGCGGACTGGCTCAACCGGCCACTCGCTGCACGGTACGTCGACAACGTGGCGCGGCTGACGGCCACGGTGCAGTAAGGCTGCCCAGCCGCCCGCGGCCGCACCTACCTATTCGTCGGCACTGACCCGCCGGCCGTCGTCGTGCCCGGCGTGCTCAGGCCAGCCGCCCTTCCGGTAGGCAGGCGTTCCCAGGGCAAGCACCAGCACCGCCAGGGTGCAGCTGCCGATCATGACGGTGACCATGGAGAGGGAATTTCCGCCCAGGAGCCCCACCAGGGGGCTCACAAGTCCGGCGACCCCGGACTGCAGGGCGCCGATGACTGCTGCTGCCGTTCCCGCCATGTGGCCGTAGTTGTGCAGGGCCAGCGTGGACGCGTTCGCCGGGATCATTCCCTGGGCTGACAGGACCAGCCACAGGCCGGCCACCAGGCCGATCGCGCCGCCGGCACCCGTGGCCACCACTCCCAGCAGCAGCAGGGCGAAGCACAACTGGACCAGGAGGGCGGTGCGCAGCAGGCGGACCGGCGGGAATTTCCGGACCAGGGCGGCGTTGAGCTGGGCCGAGAGGACCAGCGCGGCGCCGTTGAGGGCGAAGACCAGGGCGAACTGCTGGGCGGTGAAGCCGTACTCGTTCTGGAACACGAAGGGCGAACCCACCACGTAGCTCATGATCAGGGCCAGTCCAAGACCGGGGATGACGGCAAGGGCCATGAAGTGCCTGTCCCGCAGCAGCGACCAGTAGGCGCCCGCCACATGCCGGGGGTGGCCCGGGCTGCGCCTGTCCTCCGGCAGTGTTTCCGGCATGAACTTCCAGACGATTGCCACCAGGACCACCCCGATGAGCGCCAGCGCATAGAAGACGGCGCGCCAGTTCCAGAGTCCGGCGATGGCTTGTCCCACGGTGGGGGCCAGGAGCGGAGCAACACCAATGACCAGCATCAGCCGGGACAGCAACTGGGCGGCGGCGGAGCCGACGAAGCGGTCACGGATCACCGCGAGTGCCACCACGGCAGCGGCGGCGTTGAAGAAGCCCTGCAGCACGCGCAGGCCTGTCAGCGTTTCAATGTTCGGCGTCATGGAACACAACAGCGAGATGACCACGTGCAGCGAGATGCCGATGACCAGCGGCAGCCGCCGTCCGAACCGGTCCGAGAACGGGCCGATGACCAACTGGCCGATCCCGCCTCCCACAAGTGTCCCGGACAACGTCAACTGGACGGCGGTCTGGGTGGTGTGGAGATCGGCCTCCACGACGGGCAGGGAGGGCAGGTACATGTCCGTGGTGAGGGCCGGAAGCGCGGCCAGGGCCCCGAGCATGAGGACATACTTGACGCTGCGTGGTGCCTTGCTGGTGTTCTGGGGAGGGGACGGATCCGTCACGCGGCAAAACCTAACTTGTTTGGAAGCACCAGGGATGGGTCCGCCGCCTGGCTTGGGCGGTTCAGCTGAGGTCAGGGGCGTACCCCCGGCCGCGTCTTCCTAAACGGGTGTCCGCAGTGTGGATGGCCGCTCCGCCGCGCGGGGTGGGCCGTCAGTTTTCGGGGAAAACGGCGCCCAGGGTGGAGAGGACCCCGTAGGCCTTGGTCCTGATTTCCTCATATTCGTCGTCGGGAACAGAGTCTGAGGTAATGGCACCGCCGACGCCGAGCGAGAGTTCAGCTTCTCCGTTACCGTCCGTGCTGATCACCAGCGTCCGGATGGCGACGGCGAGGTCAGCCGCCGCGTTGAGCGAGAAGTAGCCGATGGCGCCCGAGTAAATCCCGCGCGGCCCTGCCTCAAGCTGGTCCAGGATGGCCATGGTACTGATCTTGGGGGCCCCGGTCATGGATCCCGCCGGGAAGCACGCAGCCACCGCCTCCGCCCGGGATGCCCCGGGAGGAGGCGGGCATCGATGGTGCTGACCATCTGGTGGACCGTTGCGTAGCTCTCGATCGCGCAGAGCCGGCTGACCGTGACGGAGCCAGGCTCTGCAAAGTGGCTGAGGTCGTTGCGCAGCAGGTCCACGATCATAATGTTCTCGGCCCTGTCCTTCAGGGACGTGGCCAGGTCTGCGCGCAGCCGGCCGTCCTCCTGCGGGTCGGCAGCCCGGCGCCGGGTGCCCTTGATCGGCTCGGCGCGCATGCCGCCGTCGGACGCTATCTTCAGGAACCGCTCCGGCGATGTGCTGGCCACTGCAAGGTTTCCCAGCCGGAGGTAGCTGGCGAATGGGGCAGGGTTTCTGTGGCGCAGCGCAAGGTAGGTGGTCCACGGGTCCAGCGAGCTTGCCGGGGTGCGGGCTTCGAGGGTGGTGGTCAGGCAGACCTCGTAGGTGTTTCCCTGGGCAATTTGGTGCTGGGCGGCTTCGATCTTTTCCCGGTAACGGGCGCCCGTGTCCCGGCTGCGGAAGATGGGCGGTGTTGAGCGTACGACGCCGGTGCTGGCGCCGGCGTGCGCTGCGGGGTCATCCGCCGCAAGCCGGGCGGCGGCGTTAGCGGCTTCCACGGCTGGCCGGGCCTCTGCCAGCCACTCGCCGGCGTCCGGTGCCTCCAGTGCCAGGAGCCAGGTGGTGCCTTCGGCATGGTCCAGGACCACTGCCCGGCCCGCGAAGATCAGGGCGGCGTCCGGGGTGTGCGCCGAAAGGTCGCTGCCGCCCGTTTCGCGCTTCAGCTCGTAGCCCAGGCAGCCCAGCCAGCCCAGGGTGAACTCGCCGGGATAGCCATCCGGGGTGCGTACGGCCCGGCGGCCCCAGACGGTGTCCAGCCAGCGGAAGAAGGGGCCGGGGACTTTGGCGGTGGAGGATCCGGTGCTGACCAGGCTCACACCCGCACGGTGGGTCACAAACTGTCCGAACGTGCCGCCGTCGTCCGCCATGATGCTGAACCGGCTGCGCTCCGCGGCAGTCCGCGCCGGGTCTGCGCCGTCCTGTCCTGCGCCGTCCTGCCCTGCGCCAGGCCGGCCGGTGGCCGCGTTGGAGGAGTCCAGCCAGACGGCGTTGGCTGAGCGGCCGTACAGCGACTGGAACAGTGCCGGTGCGTCCGGGAGGGAAGGGAGGCGCTCGGCATGAAGCCGAAGGCCGCGGCGTGCTGACAGCTCGGGGGCCAGGACCGGCGCCAGCGCCGGCAGGTAGGGGAGGAGCTGCAGCACGTCCGCCGGGGCCGATCTGTCCGCGAGGTTTTGGATGCGGAGGTCAGCACGGCCGGGCACGTCATCACGGCCCAGCCACTCTTCCTCCTGGGCGGCCCACTGGTCCCAGTACGGCTCGTAGGTTGCGCCGTCGCGGTCCAAAGCCCGGGTCCGGCGGACATCGTCCGGGGACTCGGCCCAGATGACAGCGCCAAGCATGGGCCGGGCGGCCTCGGCGGCGGCCCCCACCCCCTCCACGATGACGATCTCCGCTGGCAGCGTGACCCGGGCGTCGCCGTCGTAGTGGTTCTCCCAGTCCCAGCTGGTCCAGGTGGCTGCCTCGCCCCGGCTCAGCGGCGTAAGGACCGTGGTGACATAGCGCTCCACGCCGGCCGCCAGCCCGTCCCATCCCGGGTAGATGTCCTCGAGGTGGAACAGTGAGACCTTGTGGTGGGCGCGGAGCCGGGCCGCAAGTTCGACGGCGAGGGTGGTCTTCCCTGCGCCGGAGCGCCCATCCACGGCGATGATGACGGGGGCTGGGATCATGGACTAGAGCGTACCTTTTCAGTACCTGCACCGCGTAAGTCACGCCGCTGCAGTGGCACGCTCCGCTGCTAGTTCGGCTGCAGTTGGGTGTTCTGCAGGACCGCGGCCCTGATGTGCTGGACCAGGCCCGGAATTGCCGCGTGGATCTGGTGCCAGACGGCGTCGAAATCCGCATGGCCGCCGTACCAGGGGTCCTCGATGCCCTGGTCCAGCCGGTCCCGCTCCGCCATGGTGGGATCGAAGCTGCGGAGCATCCGGATCTTGTCCAGGGATTCCTGGTCCGGGGCCGCTTCACTCAGCCAGGCGTAGTGGTCAATGTCCAATGCCAGGATCAGGTCGCGCTCGCGGAACCACCCAGGCTCCCACTCGCGTGCCACGTGATGCTCCGATGCCAGCTGGGTCACCGCAAGGCGGCGCGCCGCGCGGGGATCGATGGGCCTGCCGGCCTCGTACCCCGTGATGCCTGCGGAGTCCACTTCCACCAGCCCGTCCAGGCCCTCGCGTTCAAGCGCAGCCTGGAGCATGAACTCGGCCATGGGGGAACGGCAGATGTTGCCCGTGCAGACAGTGATGACGCGGTAGGCGCTCGACGTTGAGGTCATGGACATAAGCATGCGCGCTTCCGATCACCTTTGGCTAGCCGCCTGTTCACAAAGTTTTACTAACTTGTAAAGATGCATTACTGAAAGTGAAATGGGTACCTCCTGCGTTGGTGCAAAAGGTCGGGAGCTGCGCTGTCAGTGGATCAAAGCCAGCAGGATGCCCACGCCGACGAACAGGACGCCGAACACCCGGCTGAGGACCAGCTGGCCCCGCTCCGTGTTGGTGAAGCGCTGGAATGACCGGGCGGCTGCGGCAAAGAAGAACCACATCACCAAAATGTCGATGACCACAATGGTGGCGGTCAGCACGGCGTACTGCGTGAACAGGGGCTGTTCGGGGCGGATGAACTGGGGAGTGAAGGCGAGGAAGAACACGATCGCCTTCGGGTTCAGGAGGTTGACCCAGAATCCGCGCCGGAAGATGGACCAGGCGGGTTCGTTGCGAAGGGTGGCGGCCTGCTCCTGGGCCACGGTGGGCTTGCTGAGGAACTGCCGGATACCCAGGTACACCAGGTAGGCCGCGCCTGCGTAGCGGATGACGTTGAAGGCAAGGGGTGAGCTGGCCACCAGCACCCCAACGCCCAGGGCGACGATCAGGACGTGCACCACCAGGGCAGCCTGCTGGCCCAGGATTCCCCAGATGGAGCGCCGGAATCCGGCATTCAGGGAATTGCTCATGGTGTTGATGGCCCCGGCGCCCGGGGTGAAGCTGATCAGGGCGCCGGCGCCCGCAAGGGCCAGCCACAGGGAAAATTGCACTGAACAATCTTACGGGGGCAATAGCGGGGCCCGCTTCAGGGCTAGGCCCGGGCGATGACTTCACCGTTCGGGATCAGGAACCAGCCGTCATCCGTGGAGCCCCAGCGGTGCCAGCCGGCCGAGATCCGGGCAAGGTCGGCCGGGTTGGCAAATCCGTACTCCAGTGCCTGCTCGGCGAAGGCCGAATGCAGCACCCGCTCGCCCCAGACGCGTGCCTGCCAGCGGCGCTGCTGCGCCGTGGCGTAAAGCCAGTTGCTGCTGGTGGGCGCGACGTCGGTGAACCCCGCAGCCTGGGCCCAGCTGACCAGCCGCCGCCCGGCGTCGGGCTCCGCTCCGTTGCGGCGGGCGATCCGCTGGTAGAGGTCCATCCACTCGTCCAGCTCGGGGACGTCGGGGTACCAGCTCATGCCATGGAAGTCGGCGTCGCGCACGGCCACGATGCCGCCTGGCCTCGCCACGCGCCGCATCTCGCGGAGTGCCTCGACCGGGTCGGTCAGGTGCTGGAGCACCTGGTGGGCGTGGACGACGTCGAATGTTTCGTCGGCGAAATCCAGGTCGTAGATATTGCCCGCCACGAATTCGACATTGGGCACTTCCCGCTCGACGGCGAGGGCCTGCGCCTGGGCAATGATGTCCGGTGCGCGGTCCAGGCCGGTGACCTTGCCGGGGCTGACCAGTGCGGCGAAGTCACACGTGATGGTGCCCGGCCCGCAGCCGACGTCGAGCAGCGTCGCCCCGGGAGTGAGGTACGGGAGGACGAACGCCGCGGAATTTTCGGCGGTCCTGGAGGCGTGGGCGCGGACCACCGATTCGTGGTGGCCGTGCGTGTAGACGTCGTCTGCAGGCTGCTGGTCGCTCATAAACAAACGCTACCCCCAGTTGCGGGCCGCCCGGCGTTACCTGGGTTCGGTTCTTGCCGCGACGGTCGCGTCGATCATCGCCGTCATGAAGCGCGTGACGGTTTCCAGTTCCTCCTGGGAGAACCCGGCCATGGCGCTGCCCATGTGCTGCGCCAGCGGTGCGAAGATTGCCCCGCCTTCCCGGAACGCCTTGGGGGTCATTTTCAGCTGGACCTGGCGCCGGTCCGTGCTGTGGCGCTCGCGGACCACATGGCCGGAGTGGTCCAGCCGGTCGATCAGGGCCGTGGTGGCGGGAGAACTCAGGTTGAGTTCCTTCCGCAGCAGACCGGGGGTCACAATATTGCCCCTTGCTGTGTGGCGCATGATCACGGCCAGGGCGTTCATGTCGGTGCGGTGCATGTCTTGCCGGTCGCCGGCGGCGTCCACGTAGCGGTTCGCCTCGATGGTGAACTCCTGCAGGATCCTCAGCAGCGGGTGGCCGAACTCCGGGCCTGACTGCGCCAAGGGGGAAACGTCCGGACTGTTGTCCTCCGCCATCTCCACCTCCTGTTTCCGGTTCCGCGCCAGCGATTTTGCCCAGGCGTACTGACGGATATTACTCCAGCGGCGGTGGCCCCCTGAGCCCTCAGGTACGTGCCTGCCTCCCCGCGTTGGAAGAAAAAGCTCGACTGGCACTTATCTCTGTGATGGAGATAATCTATGCTGGAACAAATACTACTCCCCTTGACCACCCATGGAAGGCATCATGAAACGCACAAAAGTTGCCAGGGAACGTGTCCCGTTCTGGCTGCGCTGGCTGGTCCCCGCTGTCCTGGTGCTGACGTGGCTGGGGCTGGCCGGGGTAGGCGGCCCCACCTTCGGCCGCCTGGAAGAGGTCTCCTCCAATGACCAGGCATCCTTCCTGCCCGCCAGCGCTGAGGCCACGGAGGCGCAGGACTGGCAGGCGAAGTTCCGCGACTCGGACGAGGTCCCCGGGATCATCGTCATCGAAAAGAATGAGGCGTTCACGCCTGCCCAGTTCGGTGAACTGGCTACCCTGAAAGCCGGCATCGAAGACCTCAAGCTGGGCAGTACGGTGATCGGCCCCATTCCCTCGAAGGACGCTAAGGCAGTCCAGTTCGTGGTCCCCATCGGGTCCTCAGCCGAGGTCAAGGACGCCGTCAAGGAGCTCCGGGACACGGTAAAGGAAGCAGCGCCGGAGGGCACCCAAACCTTCGTGACCGGCCCCGCCGGTCTGGCCGCCGACCTCACCGCAGCCTTCGGCGGCATTGACGGCATCCTCCTTCTCGTGGCCCTGTCCGCGGTGTTCGTGATCCTCCTGATCGTCTACCGGTCCCTGCTGCTGCCCATCATGGTGCTGCTGACGTCCGTGTTTGCCCTCTGCGCAGCAATCCTGCTGGTGTTCGGCATGGCCAAGGCCGGCTGGATTCAGCTCAACGGCCAAAGCCAGGGCATCCTCTCCATCCTGGTGATCGGCGCGGCCACGGACTACGCCCTGCTCTTCGTGGCACGTTTCCGGGAAGCGCTCACCCACACCACCAACCGCACGGCAGCCGTCCTGACCGCCTGGAAAGCATCCTTCGAGCCCATCCTGGCGTCCGGTGCCACCGTGATCATCGCGCTGCTGTGCCTGCTCTTCTCCGACCTCAACTCCAACAAGGCCCTGGGTCCCGTTGCCGCGGCAGGCATCCTCTGTGCCCTGTTCGCGGCGCTGACCCTGCTTCCCGCCCTCATGGCACTGCTGGGCCGGGCCGCGTTCTGGCCCTTCCGGCCCAAGCTCCTCCCTGCCGACGAGCGCGAACCCGAGCTGGTCACCGGCCTGGAAGGCCAGAAGGGTCTCTGGCGCGCCACCGGCTCACTGGTCTCGCGGCGGCCCCGGACCGTCTGGGTTGCCTCGGTCCTCCTGCTGCTGGTTGCTGCGGGCGGCCTGTTCCAGCTGAAGGCCAACGGCGTGCCGCAGACGGACGTCATCCTCACCGCCTCCAATGCCGTGGACGGCCAGGATGCGCTGGCCCGCCACTTCGACGCAGGCAGCGGCAGCCCCGCCGTCGTGGTCGCCGACCAAGGCAAGGCGGCCGAGGTGCTGGCCAAGGTGAAAGCGGACGACGGCGTGGGCGAGGCCTACCTGCTCGGCCAGGGCAGCGTGCCCATCACCGGAGCCCCGGGGACTCCCAGCGCCCCGGACGTCCGGGACGGGAAGGTGCTCATCAACGCCACGCTGAACAACGCGGCAGACTCGCTCGAAGCGGAGGAGACCATCAAGGCCCTGCGCACCGAGGTGAAAGCCGTAGATCCCGGCGCCCTGGTGGGCGGCGTGACGGCTACCGCACTGGACACGAACACCACCGCCCAGCACGACCTGGTGGTCATCATCCCGGTGGTCCTGGTGGTCATCCTCTTCATCCTCATGCTGCTGCTGCGCTCCATCGTGGCCCCGGTCCTGCTGGTGCTCTCCGTGGTGGTGTCCTACGCGGCTGCGCTCGGTGTGTCGGCATTCGTGTTCAACAACCTCTTCGGGTTCCCCGGAGCGGATGCCACCGTGCCGCTGTTCGGCTTCGTCTTCCTGGTGGCGCTGGGCGTGGACTACAACATCTTCCTGATGAGCCGGGTCCGCGAGGAATCGCTCAAACATGGCACCCGGCCCGGGATCCTCCGCGGTCTGGTGGTGACCGGCGGCGTCATCACCTCCGCCGGTGTGGTGCTGGCCGCCACCTTCGCAGCCCTTGGCGTCATCCCCATCATGTTCCTGGTGCAGTTGGCCTTCATTGTGGCGTTCGGCGTGCTGCTGGACACCGTCCTGGTGCGCTCGCTGCTGGTGCCGGCCCTGGCCTACGACATTGGGCCGAAGATCTGGTGGCCCAGCAAGCTGGGGCGGACCGATGGCCGTGATGCCGTGCAGCCGCGGGAGCCCGGCGTCGAACCGCTGGAAGAGGTCCCCAGCCGCTAGCCCCTGCGTTCCGCCCGGGCTAAACCTGCTGCCGCCACCACTCCACGGTGGCGGCAGCTGCCGTCTGGAGTGGGGTGGGGCTGATGCCCAGGGCTGCCTCGGAGGCGCTTGAGTCCATGATGAACGGCCGCTCGAACTGGTACAGCATCTCTGCCAGCTCGCGCGCATCGGCTGAAACCAGCCCGGCCGCCCTCAGCGTCCAGCCTGGAAGGACGCGCACCTTGGGGGCGGGCCGCCCCGCCGCCGCCGCGAAGGCGTGGGAAAGTTCCTTTTGGGTGATCGCAGGCCCGGTGGGTGCATGCCACACCGCGTTCCAGGCGGACGGCCTGTCAGCTGCCGCAATCATGGCGCCGGCAAGATCCGGGACGTAGGTGAACGAGTGCGGCTGCCGGGAGCTCCCCACTACGCTGACGTTCTTCCCCGCAAGGATCGGCGCCACCATGCGTTCGCCGCCGTGCGCCATCCGGACCCGGGGCCCGATGAAATCACCTGCCACCACGCTCACGGTTGGCGTTGCTGAGGCGCTGCGTGCCTGGAGCAACGCGGTCCGCACGCCCCGCTTGCCACCAGTGGCCTGGCGCGGGCTGCTTTCCGTCATGACGCTGTCCGGCTCGCTGTAGGAGTAGAGGCTTTCCGGGAAGACGACGACGGCGCCCGCCTCCTGCGCGGCGCTGAGTACTGCATGCTCAGCGGCAGGCAGCTCCGCCTTCCATGCCGCGGCGGTGTACGCCGATCCGTGGATGCAGTGGAAAACCGCCTGGGCGCCGGCAAAGAGGGTGCGCAGCATCGCAGGATCCTTGGCGTCCCCTGTAATGCACTCGATGAGCGGATGCCGGGGCCCGCTGCCGGAGCGCGTCAGGACGCGCACCTGCCGGCCCTGCTCCGCCAGTTGTTCGGCCACCGTCCAGCCCACGGGTCCCGCTCCGGTCACTGCATATACATTGGACACTTTTGTCTCCTCGTCAGATTGAGAGAGCACTGCTCTCAGGAACAGCATGGGACGCGTCCCGGCCAATGTCAAGAGCAGCGCTCTCTTTTGATGCTCCTGCTCTCTTTTGTGGCATGCTGGACCCGTGAATGAAGCTGACAGTAAGCCCGCCGGTGCTGGCCGTCCCGTGACGCCCCGGCAGCGGGCCAGGGCGCAAACCGTGGCGGACATCGTCCGGCTGGGAAGGCAGCATTTGGCAACCCAGGGCGCGGCGGCGCTCTCCCTGCGGGCCGTGGCGAGGGACCTCGGGGTGGTGTCCTCCGCCGTCTACCGGTATGTGGAGAGCCGGGACGAGCTGCTGACGCTGCTGTTGATCGATGCCTTCGGCGAACTTGGGGATGAGGTGGACGCCGCCGTCGGAGCCGTGGCCGAAAAGGACCACGTTGGCCGCTTCCTGGCACTGGGGCATGCCGTCCGGGCGTGGGCCATGCGCGAACCCGCCAGTTACGCGCTCCTGTTCGGTAGTCCCGTTCCCGGCTACAACGCCCCCGCCGAGCGCACGACTGGCCCGGGGACGCGCGTTATCGTCAGCCTGATTGGCATCCTGGATGCCGCTGCCCGCGCCGGAGAACTTGTGGTTCCTGATGGGCATCCGGCCCTGCCGCCAGTTCTTGCCGCAGACCTTGCGGCCATCCGTTCGGAGTTTGGGCTGGCCGTTCCGGAGGAGCTCGTGGCGCGGGGCGTCCTGGTGTGGAGTTCCCTTTTCGGTGCCGTCAGCTTCGAGGTGTTCAACCAGTACGGGCAGGACACCTTCAAGGCTCCCGCGGAGCTCTTCGACCACCATCTTGGCGTCCTGGCCGGTATCGCCGGCCTGCCGCTCCAGGCCTCCTGACAGGTGCCCCCGGGGCCCTGTTGGTCCGCCGCCCCCGTCGATAGACTGCCAGTGCGCCCGCACGGACGCGGAGCCTCGAAGGAGAGATGCACCATGACTGAGAATCCTGAAGTTGCAGCCGAGGAGCCCCGCAAGGGTGGCAGCGCCCCCGGACTGGAGGGCGAAGGCGGCCAGTACGTGGATGGGGACTACGGTGACGCCGGTACCATCAACGAGCCCGATCGCGATGCGCCGGACGGCGAATATGAGGACGGCGACTACGGCGACGCCGGTGCCACGGGCCGGGCGCGGACGGAGAACGCCATCCGTGAAGGGCTCACCGACGGCCAGGTGCAGGCCACTGCCGAACAGCGTGGCCCGCTCCACGGTGACCGGAACCCGGAGCGCTAAAGCAGCCCGGCGGCACGTTCTCCCAAAGCGAACTGGCCTGCCGCCGTCGTGATTCTGCGCCCGGAACCCTGGAAAATCAAGGAATCCCGAGGCGGGTATCCCGTATTGCACGCAAAGTTGAGTGGACTGCACTCAACTTTGGATTGACATCGCTGGCGCCCTGAGTAGAGTTGAGTGCAGAACGCTCAATGTTTAGGGCGCCAGCCAGTTTCCAAGGAAAGAAGGAAGCAACACATGTCACGTGCAGTAGGTATCGACCTCGGAACCACCAACTCCGTCGTCTCCGTTCTCGAAGGTGGCGAGCCCACCGTTATTGCCAACGCCGAGGGTGGCCGCACCACGCCGTCGGTCGTTGCATTCTCCAAGTCCGGCGAAGTCCTGGTCGGCGAGATCGCCAAGCGCCAGGCCGTCAACAACATCGACCGCACCATCGCTTCAGTCAAGCGCCACATGGGCACTGACTGGACCGTCGCGATCGATGACAAGAAGTACACCCCGCAGGAAATCTCCGCTCGTATCCTCATGAAGCTGAAGAACGACGCCGAGTCCTACCTGGGTGAAAAGGTCACCGACGCCGTCATCACCGTCCCGGCCTACTTCAACGACGCCGAGCGCCAGGCCACCAAGGAGGCCGGCGAAATCGCGGGCCTGAACGTCCTGCGCATCGTCAACGAGCCCACCGCCGCGGCATTGGCCTACGGCCTGGACAAGGGCAAGGAAGACGAACTCATCCTGGTCTTCGACCTCGGTGGCGGTACCTTCGACGTCTCCCTGCTGGAAGTCGGCAAGGACGAAGACAACTTCTCCACCATCCAGGTCCGCGCCACCGCCGGTGACAACCGCCTGGGCGGCGACGACTGGGACCAGCGCGTCGTTGACTACCTGCTGAACCAGCTCAAGGTCAAGGGCATCGACCTCTCCAAGGACAAGATCGCCCTCCAGCGCCTCCGCGAAGCAGCCGAGCAGGCCAAGAAGGAACTCTCCTCCTCGTCCAGCACCAACGTCTCGCTCCAGTACCTGTCCGTCACCCCCGACGGCCCGGTCCACCTGGACGAGCAGCTGACCCGCGCCAAGTTCCAGGACCTCACCAAGGACCTGCTGGAGCGCACCAAGAAGCCGTTCCACGACGTCATCAAGGAAGCCGGCATCAAGCTTTCCGACATCAACCACATCGTGCTGGTGGGTGGCTCCACCCGTATGCCCGCCGTGTCCGAGCTGGTGAAGGAACTGGCCGGTGGCAAGGAGCCCAACAAGGGCGTCAACCCGGACGAGGTCGTGGCAGTCGGCGCAGCCCTGCAGGCCGGTGTGCTGAAGGGTGAGCGCAAGGACGTCCTCCTGATCGACGTCACCCCGCTGTCCCTGGGCATCGAGACCAAGGGTGGCGTGATGACGCACCTGATCGAGCGCAACACCGCCATCCCCACCAAGCGGTCCGAGACCTTCACCACGGCGGATGACAACCAGCCGTCCGTGGCCATCCAGGTCTTCCAGGGTGAGCGTGAGTTCACCCGGGACAACAAGCCGCTGGGCACGTTCGAGCTGACCGGCATCGCTCCGGCACCGCGCGGCGTTCCCCAGGTGGAGGTCACCTTCGACATCGACGCCAACGGCATCGTCCACGTCTCCGCGAAGGACAAGGGCACCGGCAAGGAACAGTCCATGACCATCACCGGCGGCTCCAGCCTCTCCAAGGAAGACATCGACCGCATGGTCCGTGACGCCGAGGAGCACGCAGCCGAGGACAAGGCCCGCCGCGAGGCGACCGACACCCGCAACACCGCCGAACAGCTCGCCTACTCCGTGGACAAGCTGATCGCCGACAACGCGGACAAGCTGCCCGAAGAGGTCAAGACCGAGGTCCAGGCCGACGTCGACAGCCTCAAGAAGGCCCTCGAAGGCACCGACGACGCCGCTGTGAAGTCCGCGTTCGAGAAGCTGCAGGCTTCCCAGACCAAGCTCGGCGAGGCCATCTACTCCCAGGCCGGTTCCCCGGACGGCTCAGGCGCTCCCGGCGCTGAAGGTGCCGCCGGAGCTTCGGCGGGCAGCAAGGCTGACGAGGACATCGTCGACGCCGAGATCATCGACGAAGACGAAGCGAAGAAGTAGCCATGCCGCACCACGGTAACGAGGAAGAGCACAACTCATCCGCGAACCAGGACGCCAAGCAGGGCAACGGGGAGCCGGTCATCCGGGACAACCGCAAGGTTGACCCCGTGACCGGGCAGGCCCGGCACCCCGAGGGCGGCCACTCCGCCCCCGGGGCCGGGTCCCAGGCCGGAGCAGCGGATTCCGACGGCGACGCGCTGGCCCAGGCCGAGGAGATTCTCAACGGCGTGGACGTGCCGGCCGAGGAATCCGTGGCCCAGGGGACTCCGGCAGGATCATCCGGCAACGCCGAGGCAGCCGAACTGCGCAATGACCTGCTCCGCCTCCAGGCTGAGTACGTCAACTACCGCAAGCGCGTTGAACGCGACCGCGCCGTGGCAGGGGAAATGGCCGTCATCGGCGTCCTGAACTCCCTGCTTCCGGTCCTGGACGACGTCGACGCCGCACGGCAGCACGGTGACCTGACCGACGGTCCCTTCGCCGCGATCGCCACCAAACTGGAGAACGCGCTGAAGACCTACGGCCTGGTCCGCATCAACGAGACCGGCGTGGAGTTCGATCCCACGATCCACGAGGCCCTGATCCAGCAGCCTGGCGAGGACATCGAGGTTGACACCGTCAGCCAGGTGCTCCGCTCAGGCTACAAGTCAGGCGACCGCGTGCTCCGCGCAGCCCAGGTCATCGTCGCGGTCCCGGCTTAGTCGGGGTACTTGGCGCTACGCCGGATATGGGGCGGTGCCCGCTTCGCGGCGCCCTCCACACCGCCGCCCCATATCCGGCCTCCGCGCCGGGGGTGATCTCGCCTAAGGTGAGGTAACCACAAAGCTCGCAGCGGTACAGGGGCCCCGGGAGTGGCATCGGGCCTGCCGGAGCGTGGTGGCTTGGTCCGTGAGGACCAAGCCACCACGCGTAGGGGCGGGGGCCCCTGTACCGCGGAGAGCTGTTAGTTAGAAGACTTTGAAAGGAAACGCCATTGGCTAGCCAGGATTGGGTGGACAAGGACTTTTACAAGATCCTTGGTGTTGCCAAGGACGCTTCCGAAGCCGATATCAAGAAGGCCTACCGGAAGCTTGCGCGGCAGCACCACCCTGATACGAATGCGGGGAACGCTGCTTCCGAGAAGAAGTTCAAGGACATCTCCGAGGCTTATTCGGTGCTCTCGGATCCCGACGAGCGCCAGCAGTATGACGCCATCCGGGCCATGGGCAGCGGGGCACGTTTCGCCCCCGGTGGCGCGGGCGCTACCAACGGCGGGTTCGAGGATATGTTCGGCGGCCTGTTCACGGGCAACACCGGGCGCCATGCGGGCGGCTTCAACCCCGCGGGCGGCGGCATCCCGCCCGAGTTCGCAGATCTCTTTGGCGGTTTTGGCGGTGCTCCCGGCTTCCAGCGCACCCCGCAGAAGGGTGCGGACCGCACCGCGTCCACCAGCATTTCCTTCGCCGGTTCCATCCGGGGGACCACCATCGGACTGCGCGAACCCAGCGGCGAGGTCATCGACGTCCGGGTTCCGGCCGGCATCAAGGACGGCCAGAAGGTCAGGGTGCGCGGCAAAGGCCAGCCCGGTGCCGCCGGCAACGGCGACCTGGTCGTGTCCGTCGCCGTCCAGCCCCACGCGTTCTACACGCGCGACGGCGACAACCTCCGCATCCACGTCCCCGTCACCTTCCCGGAGGCTGCTTTGGGAGCGGACATCGAAGTTCCCACCATCGACGGCGACAAGGTGAAGGTGCGTGTCCCGGCGGGCACGCCGTCGGGCCGTACCCTGCGGGTCAAGGGCAAAGGCGTGAAGACGTCCAAGGTGACCGGAGACCTGTTGGTGACCATCGACGTCGCAGTTCCCAAGAATCTCAACAAGGATGCCGAAGCTGCGGTCAAGGCGTTCGCCGAGGCCACGTCGTCGGCGGATGTCCGTGAGGGCCTGGCAGCCAAGGCCCGGCTCTAGGAGCGGAGGTGAGCCGTGGACATCAGTGTTGACCAACCGATCTTCGTGATCTCCGTGGCGGCCGAGCTGGCGGACATGCACCCGCAGACCCTGCGGCAGTACGACAGGCTTGGCATCGTCAAGCCCAGCCGTGCCCCGGGCAAGTCCCGGCGCTACTCGCAGCGTGACGTGAACACGCTGCGGGAGGTACAGCGGCTGTCCCACGAGGGCGTGTCGCTGGAGGGGATCAAGCGCATCCTGGAACTCGAAAACCAGGTGGCCGCCCTCCAAAGCCGGATCTCGGAACTTACCGAGGAACTCGGACGCCGTCCGCGTGCGGTGGACTCCCGGATTTTTGCTGCCGGTGCAGCCGGTGACGTGGTGAGCCTGGCGCGCGGGCAGCGGCCCCGGCCGAGGTCGCAGGCCGTGGTGGTGTGGCGGCCGCGGGCAATCGGGCAGTAAGTACCGCATTCCGGCGTTCCGCGAAAATAGAGTACCCACTACTCGTGACGGAAAAGCCCCCTGAAACTTGAATGGAACCATCGCCGGATCAGCGGCGATGGTTCCGCAAGTTCTGGGGGTTTTCCGTGTTTAAGGTTCTCAGCAAAGGTCTCAACAGCAAGGCCCGGCCATGAGCCCGGGAATGGAAGCCGTGGCCGCCTTCAGCGGCTCCGTGCCGGGCCAGGTCCTGCTGGCCATCGGACAGACCATTGTGGTGGCCTGCGTCTGCTTCGACATGGTCCGCGAGTTGTCCGTCCCGAGGTCGCACCGGCGCTACGTGGCCAGCACCGTATTCCGCACCCTGGCCATCCCCTCGATCATGGCCAACGCCCTGACAGTCTTCATCGCCCTGGTGGTGTCGTCCTGGGTTGATGTGGTGATGGGCATGTTCGTGCTGGTGGCCATCGTCTTCCGGTTCCACTACAACAAGGACGAGGACAACTGGTGGAAGGGGAAGGGCAAGAAGCTCGCCCGGTGGGCCCGCAAACAGTTCGCCGGGCGGACGTCCACCGCCCCTGCGATGGGGTAGCGACGCCCGCACCTTTTGTCAGTAGCTGGCAGGGGTGTCGCCGCCGGTTTGGGGGATGTACTTCGCAGCGAGGGCTTCGGAGCCGCGTGCCAGGAGAGCGACGTCGGCCCCCACCAGGATGAAGGCGGCGCCGCTGTTGAGGTAGTGCTCCGCCGTGTCGGGGTTGAAGGCGTTGACGCCGCCAGGCTTCCCGGCCGCCTTCGCAGCTGCCAGGCAGTGTTCGACGGCGGCGCGCACCTCGGGGTGTTCCTGCTGCCCCAGCAGGCCCATGGACGCGGCGAGGTCGGAGGGGCCGACGAAGACGGCGTCCACGCCGTCGACCTTGAGGATGTCCTCCACTGCCTCGACGGCCGCCGTCGACTCGATCTGGACGGTGACGCTGATGGTCTCATTGGCCCGGGCCAGGTAATCAGGGACCCGGTTCCAGCGGGCGGCGCGGGCCAGCGCCGAACCAACGCCGCGGACGCCCTGCGGCGGGTAGCGGGTGGCCGCAACGGCAGCTTCAGCCTCCGCCACCGAGTTGACCATGGGGATCAACAGGTTCTGCACGCCCAGATCCAGGTACTGCTTGATCACCACGGTGTCGTTGACCGGCGGCCGGACCACGGTGTGCACCGGGTAGCCGTGGATCGCCTGCAGCTGCGCCAGGATGGACTCGAGCCCATTGGGGCTGTGTTCGGCATCGACCAGGAGCCAGTCCAGGCCGGACCCTGCGCAGAGCTCGGCGATCAGCGGGCTGCCGGAGCACACCCACATCCCGGCCAGCGGCCGGTTGGCAGCAGCGAGGGCGGTGCGGAAGGTGTCTTCTATTCGAAGCGGCATGTGACACTCCCCAGTGGTCCGTAGTCGGCGTGGACGGTGTCGCCCTTGTAGACCCACAGGGGGCGGGTGAAGGATCCGGCCAGGATGATGTCCCCGGCCTTGAGCGAGTCGCCGTGGGCGGCGATCTTGTTGGCCAGCCAGTGCACCCCGTTGGCGGGGTGGTCCAGGACGCCGGCGGCCACACCGGTCTCCTCCACGGTCTGGTTCTTGTACAGGATGGCCGAGACCCAGCGCAGGTCCACGGCATCCGGCTTCACCGGATTCCCGCCGATCACCATGGCGCCCATCGCGGCGTTGTCCGAGATGGTGTCCACGATGGTCCGGCCCTCCATCTCGATCCTGGAATCCAGGATCTCGAGGGCCGGCACCACGTAGTCGGTGGCCTTCAGGACATCGAAGATGGTCACGCCCGGGCCCTTCAGTCCGTCCTTCAGGACGAACGCCAGCTCCACCTCCACCCGTGGGTGTGTGTACCGGTCCCATTGCACGGAGCAGCCGGTCTCCAGCACCATGTCGTCGAAGATGGCGCCATAGTCCGGTTCGGTGATGCCGGTGGCGGCCTGCATTGCCTTGGACGTGAGGCCGATCTTGCGCCCCACCAGGGTCCGGCCGGCGTCCTCGTTCCGGCGACGCCACAACTGTTGCACGGCGTAGGAATCCTCCACCGTCATCTCCGGGTAGCGGGCCGTCAGCCGGGGAACGGGGGTGCGGGAACGGCCAGCCTCCACCAGCTCGTCCGCGATGGCCTCAATCGTCTTTGGCTCCAGCATGGTCAGACCTGCACTCCCAGCTTGAAGCCGGTCCGGTCACCCTCGGCGGAGCCTTCCTTGCGCGTGTACGAGAAACCGTCGGCGCCAACCGTCACCGCCATCTCGGACTTTTCCTCGCGGACAATGACCGGCTGCGGGTTCCCGTCCAGGTCCAGGACCAGGGAGGCCTCGGTGTACCAGGAGGGGACCACGGGGTTGCCCCACCAGTCGCGGCGCTGGTTGTCGTGGACGTCCCAGGTGATGGTGGGGTTGTCGGGATCGCCGGTGTAGTAGTCCTGGGTGTAGATCTCGATGCGGTGGCCGTCCGGGTCCAGGATGTAGAGGTAGAAGGCGTTGGACACGCCGTGCCGGCCGGGGCCGCGTTCGATCCGGTCGCTGATGCGCAGGGCGCCCATCTTGTCGCAGATCTGGATGATGTTGTGCTTCTCGTGCGTGGCGAACGCGACGTGGTGCATGCGCGGGCCGTTGCCGCCGGTCAGGGCGGTGTCGTGCACGGTTTGCTTGCGGTGCATCCACGCGGCGTACGTGACGCCGTCGGCATCCTTGATGTCTTCGGAGACGCGGAAGCCCAGGTCCTCGAGGTAGGCGCGGCCGCGGGGGACGTCTGGGGTGACCTGGTTGAAGTGGTCCAGGCGCACCAGTTCGCCGGCGGAGTAGAGGTCGTAGCGCTGGGTGAGGCGCTCCACGTGCTGAACGTCGTAGAAGAACTCGTAGGGGAAGCCCAGCGGGTCCTCGACGCGGACGGAGTCGCCGATGCCCTTGGTGAAGCCTTCCTTGCGGCGCTCCACGCGGCAGCCGAGTTCCTTGTAGTAGGCCTCGGCGGCGTCCACCTCGGCGGGGGACTTCACGCGGTAGGCGAAGGCTGCGACGGCGGCGATGGGGCCTTTGCGGAGCACCAGGTTGTGGTGGATGAACTCCTCCAGGGAGCGCAGGTAGATGTTGTTTTCGTCTTCCTCGGTGACGTGCAGGCCCAGGACGTCCACGTAGAACTCACGGGACCTGGCAAGGTCGGTGACGACGATTTCCATGTAGGCGCAGCGGACGATGTCCGGTGCCGGGACGGAAGGGGTGGGAACGAAGTTGGTCATTGGAGTCTCTCTTCTTTGAAAGGGTTTTAGTGGCTAGGCGCCGAATTTGGGGGTGTGGACGGTGCCGAGCGTGATGTGCACGGCCTGCTGGTCCGTGTAGAAGTCGATGGAGCGGTAGCCGCCCTCGTGGCCCAGGCCGGAGGCCTTGACGCCGCCGAACGGGGTGCGCAGGTCGCGGACGTTGTGGCTGTTGAGCCACACCATCCCTGCTTCGACGTTCTGCGAGAAGTTGTGGGCCCGTGTCAGGTTCTGCGTCCAGATGTAGGCGGCGAGGCCGTACTTGGTGTTGTTGGCCAGGGCGAGGGCCTCGTCGTCGTTCTCGAACGGGGTGATGGCCACGACGGGTCCGAAGATTTCCTCCTGGAAGATCCGGGCGTCCGGGGCGACGTCGGCAAACACCGTGGGTGCGATGTAGTTGCCCTCGGGCAGGTGGTCGGGGCGGCCGCCGCCGGCCAGGAGCCGGCCTTCGGACTTGCCGATCTCCACGTAGGACGCCACCTTCTCGTAGTGCTCCGGGTGGACCAGGGCGCCCACCTGGGTCTTGGGGTCGTGCGGGTCGCCCACCACGATGTTCTTTGCGCGGGCGGCGTACTTCTCGCAGAACTCGTCATAGATGGCGCGCTCCACCAGGATGCGGGATCCGGCCGTGCAGCGCTCGCCGTTGAGGGAGAAGACGCCGAACAGGGCGGAATCGATTGCGGCGTCCAGGTCGGCGTCGGCAAAGACGACGCAGGGGGACTTGCCGCCGAGCTCCATGGACAGGCCCTTGAGGTTGGCGGCGGCGTTGCGGAAGATGGTCTGCCCCGTGGTGGTCTCGCCGGTGAAGGAGATCAGCGGGACATCCGGGTGCTTGACCAGGGCGTCGCCGGCTTCCTCACCCAGGCCGTTGACCAGGTTGAAGACACCATCGGGCAGCCCCGCGTCCTTGAAGATCGTTGCCCATAGGGACGCGGAGAGCGGGGTGAACTCGGCCGGCTTGAGGACCACGGTGTTGCCCGTGGCCAGGGCCGGGGCGAGCTTCCAGGACTCCAGCATGAACGGGGTGTTCCACGGGGTGATCAGGCCTGCGACGCCGATCGGCTTGCGGTTCACGTAGTTGATCTGCGAGCCCGGAACCTTCATGGCGTCATCGAACTGCGCCACGATCAGGTCCGCGAAGAACCGGAAGTTCTCAGCCGCGCGCAGCGCCTGGCCCTTGGCCTGGGTGATGGGCAGGCCGGTGTCGAACGTTTCCAGTTCGGCGAGCCGGGCTTCCTGGGCTTCGACGGCGTCGGCGATCCGGTTCAGGACGCGTGCGCGTTCGCGCGGCTTCATCTTCGGCCACGGGCCGTTGGTGAACGCTTCCCGGGCTGCGGCGACGGCGAGGTCAATGTCCTCCTTCTGGCCGGCCGCGGCGGTGGCATAGTTTCGGTTGGAGACAGGGTCCAGGACGTTGAAGGTCTTGCCGCCTACAGAGTCAACGAACTGGCCGTTGATGTAATGCTGGATGTGGGTGGGCAGGTCCTCGGGGACGTAGTGCTTGGCGGTTTCTACAGAGGCAGTCATCGTTGAAGTCCTTACTGTGTTCTTTTGGTGCGAGTGGTCAGTGCGTACTAATTGGTTTGGGCGAGGTAAGCGTCCAAGGTGGCAGTCCGATGCCGGCGGGCCGCTTTTTCGATCGTGTCGGCATCGGCTCCGGTTTCGATGAGCTGCAGCAGGTTTTCGTGTTCCTCGACCGAGCCACGGGCGCGGCCGGGGACGAAACGGAAGGTAGAGGACCGCAGTGCTGCGAGCCGGTTCCAGCCGCGGTGCACCAGGTCCAGGATGTGCGGGTTGGGGCAGTGCTCGAACAGGACACTGTGGAAGTCCTGGTTGAGCTGGGTAAAGCGGACCGGATCGAAGTGGTCCAGGCATTCCCGCATCTCCTGGTTCACGGCACGGGCGCGCGCAATCGCAGCGGCATCGATCAGCGGGGCGGACATGGCGGTGGCGGCACCCTCCACAATGCTGAGAGTCTGCATGGTGTAGAGGTACTCGGTGGGGTCGATTCCGGCCACGGTGGCACCGACGTTCCGTTCAAATGTCACCAGCCCCTCTGCCTCCAGCCGTCGGATGGCTTCCCTGACCGGAACCACGCTGAAGCCGAGGTCCTTGGCGATGGCGCCCAGGACCAGCCGGTAGCCGGGGGTGTACGCACCCTCCACGATCCGGGCCTTGACGGCCGTGTACGCCTGCTCGGACTTGCTGCCGGCAACCATCACTGTCTCAGTCATTGGCTGCTTCCCATTCCTTGTACCGTGCCTGCCAGTCGGCGTTCATCGGGTAGAGGCCGTCCACGCTGTTGCCCTGCTTGACCATCTCGAAGATGAATGTCTCTTCCTTTTCCTGCTGGATGCAGTCCTCCACCAGTTCTTCGGCAATGGCCGGCGGGATCACCAGGATGCCGTCGGAGTCGGCCACGATGATGTCGCCGGGCTGGACCGTGGCACCGCCGCAGGCGATGGTGATGTCCGTGTCCCAGGGGATGTGGCGGCGGCCCAGCACGGCGGGGTGCGGGTTGGCGAAGTAGGTGGGCATCTCCAGGCCGGCCACGGCGGTGTAGTCGCGGACGCCGCCGTCGGTGATGATGGCGGCGGCGCCGCGGACCTGCGCGCGCAGGGCGAGGATGTCGCCTACCGTGCCGGTGCCCTTTTCGCCGCGTGCCTCCATCACCAGGATTTCGCCCTCGGTGACGGAATCAATGGCACGCTTCTGGGCGTTGAACCCGCCGCCGTGGGTCTTGAAGAGGTCTTCACGGTTTGGCACGTAGCGGAGGGTCCGGGCCAGCCCTACAACGCGGCGGTCCGGGCGGGTGGCCTGCAGACCGTCGATGCTGACGTTGTTAAGGCCGCGCTTGCGCAGCTGCGAGGACAGGGTGGCCGTGGCAACGGACTCGAGTTTTGCCTTCAGTTCCGGAGCCAAAGCAGGGACGGCGGCGGCTTCCGCGATAGGTGCCAGCCCGGCGGCTTCACGGGACCCGTAGGCTTCCTCCCGCTGCAGGTCATCAACCTTGGGCTGGGCACCATAGTCTGCGAACGCCGTCGTGCCTTCCTCAACGTTGGTGACCAGGCGGCCGGTGGTGCGGTCACCTGCGGAGACTTCCACCTCCAGGACATCACCCGGCTTGGCAACCGAAGCGCCGGCCGGGGTGCCGGTGAGGATGATGTCCCCCTCCTCGAGGGTGAGCAGCTGGGACAGGTCCGCCACCAGCCGGGCGAACGGGAACAGCAGGTCCCCGGTGGTGTCATCCTGGACCAGGTCGCCGTTGTGCCACGTGCGGATCCGCAGCTTGGAAGGGTCGACGGCGTCTGCCGGAATAAGTGCCGGGCCCACCGGGGTGAACCCGTCTCCGCCCTTGGACCGGAGGTTTGACCCCTTGTCAGCCCAGCGGAGGTCGTAGACGCCGAGGTCGTTGCTGGCGGTCACGGCGGCAACATGGCTCCACGCGTCTTCCATTGAAACGTGGCGCGCGGCCTTGCCGATCACCAGGGCGATCTCGCCCTCGTAACCCAGCAGTTCACAGCCCGCCGGGCGCTCAACAGGGCTTCCGCTGAGTGCCAGGGAGCTGGAAGGCTTGAGGAAGTAGGACGGCTGGGCCGGGGTGCGGCCCCGCTGGGCAGCCCGGCTGGGGTAGTTGATGTGCACCGCGATCACCTTGCGTGCTGCTGCCAGGGTGTCGCCGTTGACCTGCTCCAAAGCCTTCTCCTCATCAGGTACGAAATCGTATACGATCACTATCGCTCCATTTGGCGCGTCCGTCAACCCCTGTTTTCCGCTGGTCCCGGTGCCCCATCGCTGCCACTTGTCGCCCGCGTCACACCCGGCGTACAGTGGAAATCAAATTATTTGTTTTCGATTATCGAATCTCTTGTTCTGATATAGAACACATCTACCGAGAGTCATCCACAACGAAGTGAGGAAAGCCCGTGCAGTTCCACCACCACGGATACGTATCCGGTGACCCCCGCGTCCGGCCGGCCGCCGGCGTCGGCCTTAGCCGCCCCGAAGAGCTCCCGGAGGAAGTGGATGTGCTCATCGTCGGCACCGGCCCCGCTGGAATGCTCGCCGCCGCGCAGCTGTCCATGTTTCCCAATGTCACCACACGCATCATTGACCGCCGTCCGGGCCGCCTGGCCATCGGGCAGGCCGACGGGATCCAGGCCCGCAGTGTGGAGACCTTCCAGGCCTTCGGGTTCGCGGAGCGGATCATCGCCGAGGCCTACCGGATCACCGAGATGGCGTTTTGGAAGCCGGACCCCGCCAACCACAGCAACGTCATCCGCGCCGCCCGTGCCGTGGACGATGAAATGGGCATCAGCGAGTTCCCGCACCTGATCGTCAACCAGGCACGCGTGCTGGATTACTTTGCCGAGTTTGCCGCAAACTCCCCCACCCGCCTCAAGCCCGACTACGGCTACGACTTCCAGGGCCTCACCGTCGCCGCTGAGGGCGACTATCCGGTCACCGTGACGCTGCTCCACACCGCCGGACCCAACGAGGGCCAGGAGCGGATTGTCCGTGCCAAATACGTGGTGGGGGCCGACGGCGCCCGGAGCAAAGTGCGCACTGCAATTGGCTGCACCCTGGCGGGGGACCAGGCCAACCACGCGTGGGGCGTCATGGACGTCCTGGCCGTCACCGACTTCCCTGACATCCGCACCAAGTGCGCCATCCAGGCCGAAAAGGGCAGCATTCTGCTGATTCCGCGGGAAGGCGGCTACCTGTTCCGCATGTACGTGGACCTGGGTGAAGTGGATCCTGCCACCCATCACGACGTACGCAACACGAGCATCGAGCAGATCATCACCAAGGCCAACGAAATCCTGCACCCGTACACCCTGGATGTGCGGAACGTGGCATGGCACAGCGTCTACGAGGTGGGCCACCGCCTCACGGACAGGTTCGACGACGTCCTGCCGGCGGAGCGCGGCACCCGCACCCCGCGGGTGTTTATCACCGGCGACGCCTGCCACACGCACAGCGCCAAGGCGGGCCAGGGCATGAACGTGTCCATGCAGGACGGGTTCAACATCGCCTGGAAGCTGGGACATGTCCTGGAAGGCCGGAGCCCGGAAAGCCTGCTGGCCACGTACTCGGAGGAGCGGCAGGTGGTGGCCAAGAACTTGATCGACTTCGACAAGGAGTGGTCAACCATGATGGCCAAGAAGCCCGAGGAGTTCGAGCACCCGTCCGACCTTGAGGACTTCTACGTCCAAACCGCCGAGTTCCCCGCCGGTTTCATGACCCAGTACACGCCGTCCCTGATTGTTGGCGGCAGCGACCACCAGGACCTCGCTTCCGGGTTCCCCGTGGGCAAGCGGTTCAAATCGGCACCCGTGGTCCGTGTGGGGGACACCAACCCCATCCACCTGGGCCACCACGCCACGGCTGACGGCCGCTGGAGGATTTATGTCTTCGCGGACCCCGCCCTGCCGGGCACCGGTTCGGCCACGGACAAGCTCGCCGAGTGGTTCGCCAACGCGCCGGAGTCCCCGCTTGCCGCCACCCCTGCCGGCGCTGACCCGGACGCGTGGTTCGACCTGAAGGTCGTCTACCAGCAGCCGCACACCGCCGTCGACATCAATGCCGTTCCCGCCGTCTTCAAGCCGCAGGTGGGCCCGTTCAAGCTCACGGACTACGAAAAGGCCTATGCCACGGATCCCAAGGCGGACATCTTCGAGCTCCGCGGCATTGACCGTGCCGGTGCCGTGGTGGTGGTCCGCCCGGACCAGTATGTGGCCAACGTCCTGCCGCTGACGGCAACTGCGGAGCTCGCCGCGTTCTTCGGACCTCTCCTCAAGGCGGCACCCGCGCAGCCGCGTCAGGCGGTGGCTGCTGCCGCCCGGTAGTCCGCCGCCGGGTAGACGCCGAGGATCCGTACCTCGGTGGTGAAGAAGTCCAGTTCCTCGAGGGCCAGCTTCAGCGGCAGGTCCTCGGGGTGGCCTTCCACATCGGCCATGAACATGGTGGCGGCGAACTCGTTGCCCACCATGTAGCTCTCCAGCCGCGTCATGTTCACCCCGTTCGTGGCGAAGCCGCCCAGCGCCTTGTACAGGGCGGAAGGGACGTTGCGGACGCGGAACACAAAGCTGGTGACTGCCGGTCCGGGTAGTTCGTCCCGGGCCGGCAGCGCCGTCTCGCGGGCCAGCACTACGAACCGGGTGGTGTTGGAGGGGTCGTCCTCCACGCCCGAGGCCAAGACCTCAAGACCATAGATCTGTGCTGCCAGCGGGGGAGCCAGGGAGAGCTTGCGGGGATCGTTCCACTCCGCCACCTCGCGTGCGGATCCGGCGGTGTCACCGGCGATGACCGGCCTGAGGCCGTGTTCGCGGATCAGCTTCCGGCACTGGCCCAGCGCATGGATGTGGCTGTGCACTTCGGTGGCACCTTCGATGGTGCTGCCCGGGATGCCCAGCAGGTCGAAGTGGATGGGCAGGAAGTACTCGCCCACGATCTGCAGGTTGGACTGGGGCAGCAGGACGTGGATGTCTGCCACGCGGCCGGCGATGGAATTTTCGATGGGGATCATGGCCAAGTCCGCCTCGCCGCTGGTCACCAGCTCAAACGCGTCCTCGAAGCTGGCACACGGCACGCTTTCCATGTCCGGGAACATCTGCTGACACGCGATATTGGAGTTGGCGCCGGGCTCACCCTGGTACGCAATCTTGGAGGCCATGATCCGTATGGTTTCACGGGCGCGGGTCCGTTGGGAAAACAGGCCCGCGATGCTACGCGGGCGTGACGCGCAGCCAGAGGCATTGCCGGGGGAGGAGGGTGACGCCGTGGTCCAGTTGCATGGCTTCTTCGGAGAGAAGGTCGACGGCGGCAGGGGAGAATCCGCCGAATGTATCAGCCGGGAGGGTCTGGGCGGAGTCGCTGAAGTTGGCCAGGGCCAGGATGGTGGGACCGCCCTCCCCGTCGCCGGGCCGCTGGTAGGCCAGGACGCTGCGGTTGTTCGGGTTGAAATCGACCAGTGTGGTCCCGGCAAATTCAGGAGTGCCGGCCCGCACCTCGATCATCCGCTTCAGCCCGGCGTACACGGCTCCTTCGGGCGTGGCGGGGTCTTCCCGCCGGGCATACTGCTCCTTGGGAAAGTGCGGCCGGTGCACCCAGCGGCTGTCCTCCTCGTGGCCGGGCTCGGCCGCGTAGCCGTAGTCGTTGACCTGCCCCACCTCGTCGCCCAGGTACAGCAGCGGGACGCCGCCGGTGCTGAACGGCACCGAGTGGGCCAGGAGGATCCGTTCCACCGCCTCAGCCGGATCGACCTCCATGCCGCACAGGGACGCCGTCGTGCCTGAAATCCGGCAGTCACCGGTTTTGGGATTGTCCTGGAAGGGGACACCGCGGGCGAAGCTGCCCGGGAAACGGTTGACGTAGAAGGAGTTCAGGAAACGGCGGTGGTCGAAGCCGTTGATGCCCAGTTCCGCGGCGTCCTCATCGGCAAAGGTCCAGCCGATGTCGTCATGGCTGCGGACGTAGTTCACCCAGGCCGTGCCGTCCGGGATGTTGTGCCGTCGCTCCAGTGCCTGCGCCAGGAGCGAGACGTCCCGGGTGGCCAAGGATTCCCAGATCAGCGCCATCTGCAGTGGGTTGTACGAAAGCTGGCATTCGGCGCGGTCAATGTAGAGCGCCACCTCATCCGGGTGCACAATCGCCTCGGACTTGAACAGCAGCGACGGCGCCGCCAGCCGGCACACGGCGTTGAAGGCCCGGAGCAGCGTGTGCGCCTGGGGCAGGTTTTCGCAGGGGGTGCCCAGCTGTTTCCAAATGAAGGCCACCGCGTCCATCCGCAGGATGTCCACGCCCTGGTTGGCCAGGAACAGCATCTCGCCCGCCATGGCACGGAAGACGTCCGGGTTGGAGTAGTTCAGGTCCCACTGGTACGTGTGGAACGTGGCCCACACCCACCGGCCGTCCTCCATCTGGATGAACGATCCGGAGTGGTTTTCGGGGAAAATTTCCCGGACGTTCGCCTCGAAGGCGTCCGGCAAGGTCCGGTCCGGGAAGATCCAGTAGTAGTCGCTGTACTCGGGGTGGCCGGCGGCTGCCTTGCGGGCCCACTCGTGCTCGTCCGAGGTGTGGTTGAAGATGAAGTCCACCACCAGGCTGATCCCGTTTGCCTTCAATTCCGCGGCGAGGCTCCGCAGTTGCTCCATGGTGCCCAGCTTGGGGTTGACTTCCCGGTAGCTCGAGACCGCGTACCCGCCGTCCGAGTGGGGCTCGGGTGCCAGGAACAGTGGCATGAGATGCAGGTAGGTCAGGCCCAGTTCCTTGAAATACGGAATGCGGGCGCGGACTCCTTCCAGGCTTTCGGCGTAGCGGTCCACGTAGCAGACGCCGCCCAGCATCCGGTTGGACTGGAACCAGTCCGGGTTGCCTTCCCGCTCGGCGTCGAGGGCTTTCAATTCAGGGGACCGCTCCTGCCAGGACCGTGCGCTCTGGACCACCAGGGCGGACAGCTGGTCCAGCCAGTCCGTCCGGTTGCCATACAGGGAATGGAACAGGCTTCGCAGGGTAGGAAAGTGCTCGTCGAGGCGCCGGTCAAATTCCGGATCCGTTGCGGAGCCGGGGTGCCGTTCCCCTGCCAACGCGGAGAGCACATACCGGCGCGCTTCTTCGTCCTCGTTAACGGTTCCCTGCATGCCACAGCCCCTTCCGGCCGCCGCCGGGACGTCCGGCGGCGGTTGTACTGAAGTATTCCACGTCACACTTCAGGGATTTTGAATGATTTATTTCCAGCTGGTGATTGCCCGCAGTGCGGCGCCCACCGGCCCGTTCGCTGGCCCGGGGACTGGATGATTGCGGTCACCGGAGCCACGCAGTGGCAGCTCCCGGCAGCGACCCGGCCTTCACCGGCGAACTGGAAACCAACAGCTCGCCGGCGGGCAGTTTGAAATCCTCCGTGCCGAAGTTCGTCACGGAAATCCAGCCGTTGGGGCGCCGGAAGGCCAGGACATCATCGCGGCCGGTTGCCAGCCACTCCAGCTCCTCGGCTGTTTGGAGCTGCGACCGGAGGGCCAGGGCATGCCGGTAGAGGGACAGGGTTGAGTCCCCCTGCGCTTCCTGGGCCTCCACCGAGCTGCCCGCAAACCACTCCGGCTGCGGCAAGTGGGAGCCGCCCGGGCCGAAACCAAAGGAATCGCCCCCGGAGGCCCACGGCAGCGGGACGCGGCAGCCGTCGCGGCCGATGTCCACGCCCTTGTTGCGGAAGAAGGCCGGATCCTGGCGTTCCGAATCGGGGATTTCGCTGCCTACTTCCTGCAGCCCCAGTTCCTCGCCCTGATACAGGTACGCGGAGCCTGGCAGGGCGAACATCAGCAAGGACGCGGCGCGGGCGCGGCGCAGGCCGAGTTCGACGTCGACATCTTCCTGCCTGCCGCCCTCAAGCAGCCAGCGCTTCCCGGCCTGGCCGGCCATGATGTCCCCTTCCGCCGGCGTACCGGAGACGGGGAGCCCGTAGCGGGTGGCGTGCCGGACGACGTCGTGGTTGGAGAACACCCAGGTGGATGAAGCGCCGGACGCCTCGGCCTCGGCGAGGTTCCTGGTGACGGTCCCGCGGAACTGCCCGGCGTCGAAATCCGCCTGCAGGAGATCGAAGTTGAAGGCCTGGCCCAATCCGTCCGGACTGGCGTACTTGGCGCGGCGGTCCGCGTGCACCCAGGCCTCGGCCACGGCCGTGCGCGGCGGGTTGTACTCGTTGAAAAGTTTGCGCCACTCGGCGTAGATCCCGTGCACTTCGTCGCGGTCCCAGTATGGGTGCTGGCCGGCAAGGTACAGCGCCTCGCCCTGGGCGTCGAGGTCCGCTTTTGAGGGCAGGGTCTCTTCGAGGTTCTTGGTGAGCGCGTGGGCGACGTCGATGCGGAAGCCGTCCACGCCCCGGTCCGACCAGAAGCGCAGGGTGTGCAGGAAGTCCTCGCGGACCTCCGGGTTGTCCCAGTTAAGGTCGGGCTGTTCCTTGGCGAAGATGTGCATGTACCACTGACCCGGGGTTCCGTCAGGTTCGGTGATGCGCTCCCACGCAGGACCGCCGAACACAGAGTCCCAGTCCGACGGCGGAAGGTCACCGTCGTCGCCCAGCCCGTCCCGGAAGATGTAGCGGTCACGGGCCGCTGATCCCTTGGGGGATGCGAGGGCTTCCCGGAACCACTCGTGGCGGTCCGAGGAATGGTTGGGCACGATGTCCACGATCAGCTTTATGCCGGCGGCGTGCAGGGCGGCGGCCATGGCATCGAAATCGTCAAGCGTGCCCAGCCGGGGGTCCACGTCGCGGTAGTCGTCCACGTCGTAGCCGCCGTCGGCAAGGGCGGAGGGATAGAAAGGACTCAGCCAGACGGCGTCGACGCCCAGGCTCTTCAGGTACGGGACTTTGGCCGTGATGCCGTTGATGTCGCCGATGCCATCGCCGTTGGAATCGGCGAAACTGCGGGGGTAGATCTGGTAAACCGCGGCCTGGCGCCACCAGTTGGGATCGTCCATTGGTGCGGGGTCGGTTCGGGCTGCCTTGGTGGCGGTGGTGGGCAAGTCTGGTTCCTTCAGTTCTGTGGTGGTCTATCGATGACGTGGCTCGGGCCGGTAATTACTTGACGGCGCCCTGGGTAAGGCCGGACATTACCCAGCGCTGGGTAAACAGGTAGACCACGATGGCGGGCGCCATCGCCATCAGGTATGAGGCGAAGGCGACGTTGTAGCTGTTGCTGAACTGCGTCTGGAAGATCTTCTGCAGCACCGGGATGGTCTGCAGTTCCGGGTCGGAAATGATGAGTGACGGCATCATAAAGTCGTTCCACGACGCGATGAAGGCGAAAATGCCAACGGTCGCGCTCATGGGTCCGAGCAAGGGGAAGATCAGCTTCCAAAACACCTGCCACGTTCCGGCGCCGTCCATGCGCATGCTTTCCTCCAGTTCGAGGGGGATCGAGCGCAGGAAGGCAGTAAAAAGCATCGTGTTGAACGCCAGGGAAAAGACGATGTGGAGGATCGCGACGCCGAGTGGATTGTCGAGTCCCACCAAGCCAGTGAGTTGGATCTGCGGCAGCGCCACCACGGGGAACGGAATGAACATTGCCGCCAGCAGGTAGAAAAATGACCAACGGAAGAGCCGGCGGTCCCAGTTCCGGACAATCGCATAGGCTGCCAGCGCCGACACGACGATTTCCCCAATGACTGCGGTCACGGAGATGAACACGGAGATCGCAAAGCCGCGGGGGAAGTTTGTGAGGGTCCATGCCTGGGTGAAACTGTCGAAAGTCAACGGTGCAGGCAATGAGAAAGCGTTGCCGTCCACCGCCTGCCCGGTGGTTTTGAATGCCATGCTGATGGTCACATACAGCGGGATCAGCACGCCGAGCGTACAAAGGATGAGGATGGTGGTGGCCGGCCAATTTGTGCGTTCCTGGCCGGTACGGATCCGGCGTTTTCCTGCAGTGGTTGGTGCTGCGGTGGCTGGTGCTGCCGGGATGGTGCGGGTCGCGTTGCTCATGCTGCGATCCCTCCTTTGCCGCGAGTGAAGCGAAGCTGGATGAGTGCAATGGCGATGCTGATGAGGAAGAAGATCACGGCATTGGCCATCTGATAGGCGTAGTCGCCGCCTTCGAAGCCACGGAAGATGGCCATGGCGACGCTGCGGGTGGCGACGCCGGGGCCGCCGTCGGTAAGGCCGACGATGATGTCGTACGCGTTGAGGTAGTTCTTGAAGCCGAGCACCGTATTGATCACGGCGTACCCGGCGATGAGCGGCAAGGTGATGTGCCGCAGGTTGTGCCAGGGCGTTGCGCCATCGATGGAGCTGGCCTCGTAGACCTCCGGGGCCACCGTGAGGAGCCCTGCGATGTAGATCAGCATCGCACTTGGGATTGACTGCCACGCCGTGACAAAGACGATTCCCAGCCAGGCAAGGTCGGGGTTGGCGAGAATGCTCGTGGTGAGCGGTTCAATCCCCAGGGCCTTGCCTGCAAGCGGCAGGGAATTCGAGAAGAGGTACTGGAAGACAAAGGCGATGACGATGCCCGAGATCACCATGGGGATCACGAACACGGTGCGCAGCGCCGCCCGGAAGCGGACACGGGATGTCAGTCCCAGGGCCAGGAGGAAGGCCAGGACGTTCACGACGATGACCGTCACCAGCGAGAACGTCAGGGTGAACCCATAGGAGCCAAGGATTCCGTCATCACGGAAGACCGCGATGAAGTTCCGGATGCCGATGAACTCGAAGTCGCCGAAGCCAACGGAGTTCGTGAAGCTGTACACGAAGCCGAGCACGGCGGGCAGTGTGACGGCCAGCGTGAAAATGGCCAGCGAGGGGAAGAGGAAAAAGTAGTAGAGGGGGTCGACCCGGCTCTTTCGCGCACGTGTCGCCTTGGCCGCTGCCGGAACCGCCACCACCGTTCTGGTGGAAGGTCTCGTCATTGATGACATGGATGGGTCCTCATTTCGTCCGTCGGATCGGAAGGTGGAATTACGCCCTGAAAGCCAGGCGGGCCCAGTCGGCGTCCATCCGGCGCAGCGTGGCCTGGGCGTCGGCGCCACCGATGATCGACTGGATGTAGTTGGCGGCGGGAATTGTGTTCGGAATGAACTGGGAAGCACCCATGTAGAAGCGGCCTTCGTCGTAGTACTTCTGCATTTCGGTGATCCGGGGGTCGGTTACCGGCGGTGCGTTCTTTACCGTCCCGAATCCCAGGAACTGGGCGTTATAGGGGTTCTGGACCTCCGGCTGCATGAGGTATTGAAGGAAGGCGCGCGCCCCTTGCTGACCGTTCGAGGCTTCGGGAACCCAGAGCGAGAGGTCGACATTGACGCGGACCTTGAGGTCGGCGGGGTGGTCGGTCATCGGCAGGGGAAAAGTGCCCAGGTCCACGTCCGTGCCGGCCTTTTCGATCTCTCCGAATGCCCACGGTCCCTGGAAATACATGGCTGCCTGGCCCTGTGCCATGGCAGTATTGCCGTCGCCGTAGCCACGGCTGGACGCGTCCGGGTTGACGTACTTCGTCAGTTTGACCATCCGCTGCACTGGCTCCAGCAACGTCTTTTGGAATGACACTTCGGAATCCGGCCCGGCCTTCTCGCCGACCTCATGCATTGACTTATAGAAGCCACGCACGTCAACCATGCCGCCCACTGTGTAGTCGAACAGGCCCTGCGCGATGGTCCAGGGATCCCGGAATGTGCCGTAGATCGGAGTGATCCCCGCTGCCTTGAGCCGTTCGCACACGTCGATGAGTTCATCCCAGGTTGTGGGGACTGAGAGCCCGTTCGCCTCGAAGATGCGCCGGTTGTAGATCACGGACGCCGCCATGACCGAGTAAGGGATAACGCTCGTACGGCCGGCGTAGGTGGGGTACCAATTGGTCAGGTCCAGGACGTCGTCCCGGATGGAGGCTGCTTCGGGGAGGTCGGAAAGGTCCGAGAGTGCACCGCGCTCCATGAACCGGGCCATTTCCAGGTTGTAGTTGAGGCAGCCCAGGTCCGGCGGGCTGCTCCGGACGAAGCTGGCCGAGAGATTCGTTGCCATGTCATGCAGGACGCGGACTTGGTCCTGTGAAGCGGTGAACTTCGCTGCCAGATCGCGGAAGTAGGGAACCGCTTCGGGTTTCGACTGGTGGAACGTGATGGTTGGCGTGGTCCCCGCCGGGGCGCATCCGGCCAAACCGAACGCGGACAGCGCTCCGGCAGCCGCAAGGAAAGTACGGCGGGAGACTCGCGTCCCTGCAGGCGTCAAAGGTGGCAACATCGGCTCCTAAGGGCTTTCGAAAAGATTTTATTTGGATCTTATATTTAGGTCCTATACGAGGATGGGGTATACAGGGGATATCGTCAAGGGGTGGACGGAACTACGGCGAGCTCGACCCAACTGTTACGCCAGATCAACTCGGAGGCGCTGCTGCGCTTCGCCCTCCAGGAGCAGGTGTTTACGGCGGGGGAGGCCATGGGCGCGACCGGCCTGACGCGTGCCACCGTGCTCGGCGTCTGTGACGGTCTGGTGGGCGCGGGCTGGCTGGAGGAAGTGACTGACGGCGCTGACACCGGCCGCATAAACAAGGGCCGGCCGGCGCGCCGCTACCGGCTCCGGGAGGCTGCCGGTGTCGTTGTGGGCGTGGATGCCGGCGAAACCCACCTCACAACGCTCGTGGCGGACCTGCGGGGCCGCGAGCTTGGCAAACGTCGCCAAAGCATCGACTCGCATGTCCTGGGGCGTGCCGGGCGCGTTGCGGGCGCGCGGGAGCTGATCGGCCGGACGCTTGCCGATGCCGCATGCGACGCCGACGATGTCCTGCTGACGGTCGTCGGCGTTCCCGCGCCGGTTGATGCCGACGGCATGTCTCCGGAGGGAGGGGACTTCTGGCAGCTGATGAATTCCGGCTTCACCTCCGGCCTCCAGGGCTCGGTGATCGTCGAGAATGACGCCAACCTTGCCGCTATTGCCGAACAGGCGCAGGAGCCGTCAGCCAATGTGGCCACTTTGCTGTCGGGCGAGCGGTTTGGTGCCGGCCTGATCGTTGACGGTCACCTGCTGCGGGGGCGCCAGGGCGGAGCCGGCGAGATGCGGTTTCTGGACGTGTTTGACAACAAGTCCGTATCGGAAGAGGGAGGGTCGGACGGGCTCGGGGCGCTTGCGCGGAAATGGGCACGTACCCGAATCAATTCCTATGACGGAGCCACCACGCTGCGGCAGGTACCCGGCGGGGAAATCAAGGCCGAAGATGTCTTCCAGGCAGCCAGCCAGGGGGATCCCCTGGCGAAAGACATCATCGGCCGGCTTGGTACCCGGCTGGCGCGAATTGCGGTGGTGCTCTCCAGTCTCCTGGACATCGAGCGTGTAGTCATAGCAGGCGGTATTTCACGTGCCATCGAACCTGTTCTCCAGCACGCTCGAAGCCTGCTGCCTACGGACTCGGGCTTACCGCTCCCGCACCTCGTTGCGAGTACTCTCGGGGCAGAAGCCGTTGTCCAGGGCGCCATCGAGTCCGCACTGATGCAGATCAAGCGCGAACCAGCGGCATTTCTCCCGAGGGTGGCCGCTCCTGATGCCGGGACGCATAGGAAGCAGGGCACGCAGGGAGCCTAAAGCACGCTGCGGATGGCCTGCTCGAAACTGGTCACGTGCTCCAGGGCGAGCTTGCCTGCGACATGGCACTTGGTGCTGTTCGCCATCAGCCAAGAAAGCGCACTGCCCGTTCACGTTGATACGTGAACGGGCAGTGCGCTCTAAGTTTCGGCGCTGCAAAGGCTGGACCCTGTACCGCTCCTTCCGGACGCCTTGGAAGTTGTCAGTGCTTCGCCTGGATCTCCACGGTGTCGCTCCCGCGGATATCGCGGTCGGAGGCTCCAACGCTCACGGTGAAGGTTCCGGACTTCTGAACCCACTGGTTCGCTGCGGTGTCCCAGGTGGAGAGCGGGTGTGCTGCGGAGGAACCGTCGATCCAGAGGTCGATTGTTTGGCTGGCGCCAGGTGCGAGTTCGGAAGTGCGCTGGTAGGCAGCCAGGGACTTGCCGGGCGTTCCGGCCGTAGATGGCAGGGTCAGGTAGATCTGGGCTATTTCGCTGCCCGTGGCCTGTCCGGTGTTTTTTAAGTCGAAGGTGACGTGGATCTTGCCGCCCTTGGCGCTGTTTGCAGAGTTGACGTGCAGCTTGCTGTATTCGAAGTTTGAGTAGGACAAGCCGTGGCCGAAGGGGAAGAGGGGAGCGACGTTGTGCGCGTCGTACCACTTGTAGCCGACTTCAAGTCCTTCGGTGTAGTCAACCTGCCGGATGCCCTTATTGTCGACGACGCCGGGGAATTGCTTGATGTCGTTGCCGGTAGGTGTCTCCGCCAAAGACTTCGGAAAGGTCATCGGCAATTTACCGGTGAAGTTCACGTCACCCCAGAGAAGGTTCACAAGTGCCGGTCCCTGCTGTTCACCCGGGTACCAGGCTTCCACCACGCTGGAAACGTCGTTGAGCCATGGCATGGTGACGGCGCTTCCGGTTTCGAGGACAACAATGACCTTGGATCCGGCCTTCTTCGCACCCGCAACTGACTGGATGAGGGTGTCGCCACCGTTGTCGAGAGACATTGACGTTGCGTCAGCGAACTCTCCGGTGACTTTGCTTGCGAACACGATGGTGGTGTCCGCGCTTGCTGCGGCCGCCTTGGCGCTGTTGAGGTCCTTGCCGTTGTCGTAGATGAAGGTACCGCCGGCGGCGCTGACCTTGTCCCGGATGGAATCGGCGGGCGCCACCACGCCGCCGCACTCAAGTGCGGGCCCGAAGAACGACTGGCTGCAGACTGTGACTGCGTTCGGGGTGACCGTGGTATCAGCGCTGGCTTGTGACCCGATGACTGCGACGGTCTGCTTTGAGGTGTTTAAAGGCAGGGCATTGCTGTCGTTCTTCAGGAGGACTGCGCCCTTCTCGGCAATCTCGCGTGCTGCGGCTATTGTTTCGGGGGTGCGGGTGTTGACCGCCTTGCTGGCCGAGGGATTGGTTGCCTTGGTCGCGCTGATGGGCGCGTCAAAGACGCCATGGGCGATGTAGGACCGAACCACGCTGTAGGCGGATTCGTAGATGTCCTGCAGGGTCAGGCTTCCTGCTGCCACTGCCTGGTCCAGTTGCGCCGGGCTGGTGTGGGAGGGGCGGTTGATTTCCTGACCCAGTCCGGCCTTGACCGCTCCAACGGTGGTCATTTTGGCGCCTGAGTCGGACAGAACAAAGCCCTTGAAGCCCATGTTGTTCTTCAAGGCGCCGAGAGTGTCCTGATCCTCGCAGGCGTAGACGCTGTTGATTTGGTTGTAGGAGCACATCACGGCGCCGGGGTCGCTGAGGGAAAGCGCGATTTCGAAGGGCCGCTCGTAGACTTCGCGGAGGGTCCGCTCGTCCACGTTGGAGGATTCGGTTGTCCGGTTGGTTTCCTGCTCGTTGGCGACGTAGTGCTTCAGGGTTGCAAAGACTCCGGGGTTGCTCTGCAACCCGTTGATTTGCTGGGCCGCCATGGTCCCTGACAGGACGGAGTCTTCACCGAAATACTCCGGGGTCCGGCCAGCAAGAACGGAACGGCCGGATGAGACGCCCGGGGCAAGGACACCCTGGTATCCCTTGGCGTAGCCCTCCTGGCCCAGCAATGCCCCCTTCTCATATGCGAGCTTTTGATCCCAGGTGGCGCCGAGAGCGATCTGGGCCGGGTATGCGGTCGAGTTGGGCTGACGGATGCCGTCGGGCCCGTCCGTTAGCCCGACCGTTGGTGTGCAGGGCAGTTGCAGCGAGCCGTAGTCGGCACCCGAGGCGCCGTGCTTCTGCTCTGTCGGGTAGTTCGCCCCGAATTCGTTCAGCCAGCGGTACATCTGCTTCTTGCCGCTGTAGTGCAGCAAGGCATCTGCGCGCTGCTCCGGTGTCTTTGACCGGTCCATCCAGGGCGCCGTGGCGCAATCGGCTGTCCAGGCTGCAGTCAACGTGGTGATATCGGACCCTGTATACGGTTGCCATGTTTCTGCGGCCGAAGCCGGCAGGATCGGCATCACGCCGGCGGAAGCCAGGGCAGCAATCCCCGAAACAGTGATGGATACCATCCTGCGCCGGACAAGCGAACCGCGTGGTGCAGCGGGTGTCTTCCGATGTTGTCCTCGCTTGGAATACCTCATGAAATTCTCCTTTGAATGGGTTTCGGCCGCAACCGGGAGCCGGCGCTCGAGTTTTCAGGGCAGGAGGTATCCAGGAAAGAGTGACTGCTGGGCAACACAGGAAGGCTGCCGCAGGGGAAGTACCCCTACCGCCAGAAAAGTTTTCGAAGCTTCAGCTCCGCTCGGCCCGGTAACCCTAGAGAGGCACGGCTGGCGGTGTCAATAGCCGAAGGGGGAGCCTCGAAAACGAAATTCTTTCGAGCGTGGGGCGTAGACGGAAACTACTGTCAGTTTCCGGGCTGTTGTCGGCCCGGAGCGGCAGTGGAGTTCCGGACCTCCAGCGAGGTGGAGAGCTGAATATGCTTGGAGTCCAGCTCCTGCCCGTCGTGCAGTTGCAGGACGGTCCGAAGCGCCATACGCCCCATCGCTTCCAGGGGTTGCCGGACTGTGGTGAGCTGGGGGGAGGACCACGACGCCAGCCGCGTGTCATCGAAGCCCACCACGCTTAGCCTGTCGGGTACTGTCAGGCCGAGGGACCGGGCGGCCTCGATGACGCCCAAAGCTATCGTGTCGGACCCTGCAAAGATGGCGGTGGGCGGGCGTGGGAGTGACAGTTGTTTGATGGCAAGATCCCGGCCTGACTCATACGTGAATGTGCCCCACGATGCCAGGGCGGGATCCAGTTCAAGCCCGGCTGTTTCCAAGGCAGCCCGAAAACCGTGGTACCGCTCCTGGTTCGACCCGGACGCCTTGGGCCCGCCGATGAAACCGACCCGCTCATGACCCAGGTCGATGAGGTGCCGCGCCGCCTCCAGGCCCCCGGCCCAGTTCGTGGCGCCGACGCTGACGATGTCCGGGCGGCCGAAGTTGATCGGGTCGACTACCACCAGCGGCACCGATGCCCGGGCCAGCGCGCGAAGGTGCTGGCTGGTCATCTGGGAGGTTACGACGATCATTCCGGTGCGGCCTTTGGCCCGTACCTCGCGGCCCCAGCCGGCATCTTCCTCGGCGTCCCTGGGAATGATGCGGACCACAACGTCCACCCCCAGCTCCGTGCCGGCGGCGATGACACCCTCCAGGATCTGCGTCGAATAAGGGTTGACGATGCTGTCGAAGACGATGTCCACGACCGGGTCGCGCACGTCGGAGCGAAACGTGGTCGGAGAGTACTCAAGGGCCTTGGCCGCCTGCATAACGCGCTGACGGGTTTCTTCTGAAACGTCGGGGCGAAGATTCAGGACCTTGGACACGGTGCCTATTGAGACGCCTGCATGGGCTGCCACCGCACTGAGGGTTGCGCGTCGTTGTTTCCCCGCTTGCTGCTTCTCGCCCAAGCTCATCTCCCTGGCAAAATCGGTACCGCAACTTTTTCGTAGACAAGAGCAACTATATCGCTAGGGCCAAAGAAAAAAGTCCTTGACTCAATCGGCCGGTGCACCTAATGTTCTTGCGACAAATTATCGGTCTACTTCGAAACTTTTTCGAATCTGTCAGGCCACCATCTCCCAGAAAAGGATGAAGCAATGAAGCTTGCCCCAGTAACCCGCCGCACTGCGATCGCGTTTGCCGTTGTCGGAGCGCTGAGCCTGTCGGCCTGCGGAGCCGGCGCGGGAAGCGCAGAGTCCAAGACGGCTTCCGCCTGGGCCCTCACCGGAGGCGACGAGCAGACGTTCCGGGGGTCACTCGACGAATGGAACCAGGCGAACCCCAACCAAAAGATTGATTCCCAGTTCTTTGCCACGGATGCTTTCAAGGAAAAGGTCCGTTCCTCGGTTGGATCCGGGAATGCACCGACCCTGATCTATTCCTGGGCCGGGGGTTCTCTGGCGGACTATGTGAAGAACAAGAACGTCGTTGACATCACGGATAAGACCAAGGATCTGACCTCCCGCCTGCTCCCGTCCGTCGCCGCCAACGGCGTGGTGGACGGCAAAACCTATGCAGTACCGAACAACTCCATGCAGTCTGTTGTGCTCTGGTACAACAAAGGCCTCTTTGAGAAAGAAGGTCTGCAGCCCCCGAAGACCTGGGATGACCTGATGGGCCTGGTCTCAAAACTCAATGACAAGGGCATCGCCCCGTTCGCCCTCGCCGGCGCAAGCAAGTGGCCGGAGCTGATGTGGCTTGAATACCTTGCCGACCGCATCGGCGGCCCGGAGGCGTTCAAGGCAGTGGTTGACGGCAAGAAGGACGCCTGGTCAGACCCGGCGTTCAAGGAATCCCTCGAGAAGATCCAGGATCTCGTGAAGGCCAACGGCTTCATGAAGGGCTACGAATCCACCACGTCAGACGCAAACGCCGACATCGCAGCCTTCTACACGGGCAAGACCGCCATGGTTCTGCAGGGGTCGTGGGTATACCCCAACTACAAGAAGGACGCGAAAGACTTCGTTGCAGCGGGCAACGTGGGCTACGTGAACTTCCCGTCCGTCAGCGGTGGCAAGGGCGACCCTGCGAATATCGTCGGCAACCCCGCCAACTTCTGGTCCGTCTCAGCCGCGTCGAGCCCTGAAGCCCAGGACGCGGCCGCCAGCTACCTGAACAAGGCCGTGTTGGACGACGCCTACGTCGACCGCCTGCTGAAGGGCGGCGCTGTTCCCCCGATCAAGGGGATCGAGGACAAGATCGCCAAGCTCGACGACGCCGGCTACTTGGGCTGGGTTTACAAGCGTGCGGTTGACGCTCCGAGTTTCCAGCTCTCCTGGGACCAAGCCCTGCCGGCCGCTCAGGCCCAGGCCCTGCTGACGAACCTGGACCAGGTCTTCCTTGGTCAGATGACGCCGCAGGGCTTTGTCGACGCGATGAATGCAACGCTGGGTTCGTGATCCCGGTGACTGCAATAACCACAGGAATCCGCAGCGTCCCCCGCCGCGCCGGTTCCACTTTCGTCATGGCCGCTCCCGCACTCATTCTCTTCGGCGTTTTCGCTATCATTCCGCTGATCGCAGTGGTGTTTCTGAGCCTTACATCGTGGGACGGCCTTGGAACGCCGGCCTGGGTTGGCTTCGGCAACTGGCCCAAGGCGTTCGCGGATCCCATGACCTATAACGCGCTGCGATTGACGCTGCTGGTCATGGTGGTGAGCTGGATCGTCCAGACGCCGCTGAGCCTGCTGTTGGGTGTCTTCACGGCAGGGCACCAGAAGTACCGGGCGGTGCTGTCCGTGCTGTACTTCGTCCCGCTTCTGCTGTCCTCTGCGGCCATCGCGATCGCCTTCAAAGCACTGCTTGACCCGACCTTCGGTCTTGGTTCCATCAAGGGCCTGGGTATCCTTTCGCAGAACTGGCTTGGAGATCCTGTGCTGGCCCTGGCGACGGTCGTCTTCGTGATCGCTTGGCAGTTCGTGCCCTTCCACACACTTCTCTTTGCCGCCGGCGTCCGGCAGATCCCGGCGTCGATGTATGAAGCTTCCACGCTGGACGGGGCCGGCAGATTCCAGCAGTTCTGGTACATCACCCTGCCCCAGCTGAAGCACACACTTATCACGTCAACGACGCTGATCCTGATCGGTTCCCTCACCTATTTCGACCTGATCTTCGTGCTCACCCAGGGCGGCCCGGGAACAGCGACCCGCGTGCTCGCCCTCGACATGTACCTGAGAGGGTTCCGGTCATACAACATGGGCGTCGCCAGCGTCATCGCCGTCATCCTGGCCGTGGTGGGGGTCGGTCTCGCCTTGCTGCTGAGCCGCCTGAGCGGATCCAACCGGATGACAAGCCAGAAGGAAGGTGCATGATGACTGCAGTAACTGCGGACAACACCGTAACGACGGCGCCGGAACCGAAAGCCCAGCGGCGCCGCACCCTGGGCGGCCGGAACAGCCCGAACATCCTTGGAGCGCTGGGCGGTTTCGTTTGGCTCGCCATCATCATCGTCCCGGTCTACTACGTGATCATCACCAGCCTCAAAACCCAGGCAGACGTTTATGCGGACGGCCCGCTCGCGCTGCCGGCCAACGCTACGCTGGAAAACTATGCGCTCGTGCTGCAGAACGATTTCGTCCGGTATTTCACCAACAGCCTGGTCGTTACAGTAGCCGCGACAGCATTGACACTGGTGGTGTCACTTCTTGCGGCCTACCCGATCGTGCGCAGCAGCAGCCGCTTCGCGAAGGGGACGATGTCGCTCTACCTGCTGGGCCTGGCGATCCCCCTGCAGGCTACGATCATTCCCGTCTACCTCCTCATCACACGGCTTGGCCTCTATGACACACTGTGGGCAATCATTCTCCCTGCGGCGGCCTTCGCGGTTCCCATCAGCGTCCTGATCATCGTGAACTTCCTCAGGGACATCCCCCAGGAACTGTTCGAATCAATGCGTATGGATGGTGCAGGGGACTGGCGCATCATGCGGTCCCTCGTCCTGCCCCTCGTGCAGCCGGCCCTGGTTACGGTGGGAATCTACAACGCACTCGGCGTCTGGAACGGATTCCTGTTCCCGCTGATCCTTACCCAAAGCCCCCAAAACCGCGTCCTCCCGCTCTCGCTGTGGACATTCCAGGGCCAGTTCTCGGTCAACGTGCCGGCCATCCTCGCCGCCGTTGTCCTCTCCGCGCTGCCAATGCTGGCAGCCTACATCTTCGGACGCCGCTACCTCGTGGCCGGCCTGACAGCAGGATTCGGAAAATGACGCAGGAACATGATCAGATTGACGGCCCCTGGCGCTCAAGGGACAAGCCAGCGAGCGAACGTGCCACAGCCTTGTTGGCAGTACTCACCCGCGAGGAGAAGATCAGCGCCGCCATCGGAGACCTGGAACCGCTGAACAAGTACGGGATTCCCGTTCTTTTGTCCCAGGACGGACCCAACGGCCTAACACTTCCTGGGACAACCTCCTTCCCCTCAGGCTATTCGCTGGCCGCGACCTTCGACGAGGGCGTTGCGTGGTCCTTCGGCAAAGCCATCGGAACCGAGCTCAGGGGAAAGGCCCGCGCCGTGTGGCTCGGTCCCGCCGTGGACATCACCCGTTCCCCCTACGCCGGGCGCCAAACCGAGGCATTCGGCGAAGACCCCGTCCTCTCCGGAAAGATGGCCCGGGCAGCGATCCTGGGAGCCAAGTCCACCCACACCATCCAGACCGTCAAGCACTTCGTGTCCAACAACCAGGAAACGGAACGCATCGGCTACCGCCGCGAAGACGGCGGCCGGACGCCGGGCGTTGATGTGCGGGTCAGCGAGCAAGCCCTGGAGGAGCTTTACATCCAGCCTTTCCGTGAAGCCATCCGCGACGGCGGCGCTGACGCCGTCATGTGCTCCTACAACCGGCTGGACGGGGTGCAGGCGTGCGAAAACAAACCTCTTCTCGACCTCATAAAATCCGGCTGGGACGGGGTCGTAACCCCTGACTACCGCTGGGCGGTTCGTGACCAGGTGGCTGCGGCCGCAGCGGGAGTGGACCTGCCGCAGTTTGACCAGGGAAACGGCGGCCGGGACCGTGAAGTCTTCGACTCGGACCTCGTCACCGAGGAACGCCTCGATGACAGTGTCCGTCGAATCCTCGCCATGGTCTTCAACTCCGGCCTGTTCGACAACCCTCTTCCCACCGCGCCCCGCGACGAGGTGAGCACTTTCGAACACCGTGAGCTCGCCACCCGGATCGCAGCAGAGGGTTCCGTTCTGCTCAAGAACGACTCTGCGCTGCCGCTCGCACCCGTGTCCGGGACAACGGTTGCCGTGATCGGTCCCGCTGCCTTTGACGCCGTCTACACCATCGGTGGTTCCGCGGCCGTGACAACCCCGGTGGAAGAGCTGCGCACACCTCTGGATGCAATTCACGCCCGTTTCGGACCTGGCATAACAGTGCGGCACGCCCAGGGCAGCCGCGGCGATGCCCCTTATCCGGGCAGCGTCGAAACCCACTTGACCCGGACCGGTGAAAAGGGCCAGCAGGGATGGAGTGCCAGCTATTGGAGCACCATCCAGCGCCATGGGGACCCGACAGTTACCCGCGTCGAGAAGCAGATCTTCCATGAGGGACTGCCCGAAAACATGGGGGAGGACTTTTCGGCGCGCTGGAGCACCACCCTCCTGCCCGATGAGACAGGGCGGCACTACTTCACCCTGCTGTTCAGCGGAAGGGCCCGCCTCCTCATTGATGGAACGGAGATCGCCGCCGGCGAACGCGAGGAAATTGTCTTCCTCGCGGGGCCGCAGCTGCCCCTCTCCGGTTATGCCGACCTGACCGCGGGTGAACCAGTCGAGGTCGTCGTCGAATACAGCACCGAAGCGGCGGGCTTCCACACCCCATCGATCTCCCTCACCTGGCAACCCCCCAGCGCCTCTGGAATCGCCGAGGCCGCCGAATTGGCAGCACATTCGGACGTGGCCATCGTCTTCGCCAACTTTGTGGCATCAGAAGGAATGGACAGGCATTCCCTGGCACTGCCTGGAGACCAAAACGAACTGATCAACGCTGTCGCGGCAGTCAACCCGAAAACAATCGTCGTGCTCAACACCGGCGGGGCCGTTCTCATGCCCTGGATCGATGAGGTGGCAGCCGTGGTCCAAGCCTGGTACCCAGGGCAGACGTTCGGCGCCGCCATCTCCGCAGTCCTCTTCGGGGACGTGCAGGGGCTGGGACGGCTTCCGGTCAGTTTCCCCCGTTCCGAAGACGTGGACGTGGCAGCCGGAACCCTTCCCGTGCCGGGAGCCGGTGCCGTGGACTATACCGAAGGCACCCATGTGGGCTACCGGTGGTTTGATCGGGCCGGGGTTCAACCACTGTTCGCGTTCGGACACGGCCTTGAATACACCACGTTCGACTACAGCGCGCTGTCCATTGAGACCCGACACGAGGACATGGAGGTCCAGTTCACCGTCCGGAACACTGGATCCCGGCCCGGAACCGCCACGCCGCAGATCTATATCGGCACGGCCAAGACCGCAAGCACGGGCACGGAACGGGCTCTCGCTGGATTCGGCCGTTTCCACCTGCAGCCCGGGGAAACGCGCGCGGTAACCATTGCACTTCCGCCAGCCCGTTTGCGCCAACACATGCACTCAGGCGACGATGCATTCTCGCCGGAGTGGGAGTGCTGGGTGGGGGAATCCCATGACGACATCCGTTTGAGCGTTGATCTGTCCAACGCCAGGAAGGCGGAAGTATGAGCGTCGCTCACGAACCCGGCATCGCAACCCGGACTGACGGAAATCCCAGCCCGTTCTCCGAAGAAGCCGCGACCCACATCAACAACCCCGTACTGCGGGGATTCAACCCCGACCCGTCCATCGTGCGCCGCGGCAACGATTACTACATCGCAACCTCCACCTTTGAATGGTTCCCAGCTGTCCAAATCCATCATTCGACAGACCTCGCCAACTGGTCCCTGGCCGGCCACGGCATCACCGATGACCGGATCAACCTCCGGGGAGTCCCGGCGTCGGGAGGTGTCTGGGCCCCGTGCCTGAGCGTGGACCCGGCCACGGGACGTTTCTACCTCGTCTTCTCCATCATGAAGAGCCAGGTCGCCGAAGCGTTCGACGTCGACAATTACGTCATGTGGGCAGACAACATCACCGGACCCTGGTCCCAGCCCCAGTACCTCACCAGTGTCGGCTTCGACGCTTCACTCTTTCACGACGATGACGGATCCAAATGGGTGGTCACCCTGGAATGGGAAACCCGAGAGGGCCACCAACACCCAGGGTGGATCGTCATCCAGTCCTTCAACCCTGCCAACGGGGAGGTGGGCGACCCCATCCGCATCAACCACGGCATCACAGACCGCGGAGCGGTCGAGGCCCCACACCTCTACAAGCACAACGGCAATTACTACCTCATGACGGCCGAAGGCGGGACCGGGTTCGGCCACGGCGTCTGCCTGGCCCGCTCCTCCAACATCGAAGGACCCTACGAGTCCGACCCCGGCAGCCCATTCATCACCAGCTGGCCACTCCCGTACTTCGGACGCAACAACCGCGCCTACCTCCGGGAGGAATACTTCAACCCCGCCACAAGCGTGCAGAAAGCCGGTCACGGCAGCCTGGTCGACACCCCCGACGGTGACTGGTACGTCGCCCACCTGTCCTCACGGACCCTCCCCGGCACCAAACTCTCCGTTCTTGGACGCGAGACGTCACTGCAGAACGTCAAGTGGACCGATGACGGATGGCTGCGGCTTACAGCAGGAGGGAACCTGGCCCGCGAAACATACAGCATCAGGGGAACAGCAGCACCTGCAGCCGACAACGATGTGACGACCATCTTCGATGCAGGTCTGAACCGACAGTTCGCCTCGCTCCGCGGTCCCATGTCCACGGCATGGTGCAGGACCGGGAAAGAAGGTCTCCGGATCGTGGGGCGCGACTCATTGTTCTCAAGGTTCGATCCCTCGATTATCGCGACCCGCCTCACCGAATTCGATGCCGACGCAGAGACCACTCTTTCTTTCGACCCTTCGCACTTCTCCCAAACAGCAGGTCTCGCTGTCTACTACGACAACCTGAACTTCGCCTACGCACGGCTGACATGGGATGAAGAACGGGGGAGCCGTATGCTCGGGGTGATGCTGGCCCGGAACGGCGAAAAAATCGAGTTCCCCCTCACCGAAAAAGCCGTCCCCAGGGCGGCGGAAAACATCACGATCCGCGCCGAAATTCGCAGCGGCACAGTCCAGTTCCGCGTCTCCTGGCAGGTCAACCAGTGGGAACCACTCGCTGCACCCATCGATATCACCCACCTGTCCGATGAGGCTGCCGGAGGATTCACAGGAACCTTCGTCGGCATCGCCGCCACAGACGGCGTTCGAAAGACCAAGACCGCGACATTCCGCAACTTCTGCCTAACCCACCTCAACGGGTAGTCCAGACAGGAGCAGGTGCGTGCCGGCTGACTAAATCGGTTCTACTACCCCGTTCGGCCAGCCGGCGCATCAGCTACCTGCGGATTCGCCATCTGGAAGAGCCTCCCGACCAGGAAGCACGCCATGGAAACCACCAACACGATCCCGGCAAACCAGCCGGGCCCCGCACCGGGGCAAGGCGAAGGGGAACGCCTCCCCGGAATGGTCGAAGTCAACGTAACCGGGAAACAGGACCTTGACCAGGCGCTGGAAGAGGCCATTTCCACCGTCACAAAAACAGCGACAAACCACGGGGTCGGCGTCCTGGTTACCAGAACAGGTCCAGGCAGCTACATCGTCCGAGCGCATCCGGCCGTGCCCTGCGGCCTCATCCGACAACAACACAGCTGAGGACCGTCGGCTCAGCAGTGCCATGCCTGGTTGATGGCCCTTTGTCCGAAGCGCCCCGGCAGGCCTAAAGCACGCTGCGGATGGCCTGCTCGAAACTGGTCACGTGCTCCAGGGCGAGCTTGCCCGCCCGGTCCGAATCGCCGTCGGCCACTGCTTCCAGCAGTTCCACGTGCTCGGCGATGTGCGCCGCCACGGACGGCACCTTTTCCAGCACCATGCACCAGATCCGGGTGGCCAGGTTGTCGTACCGGATCAGGACGTCCTCGAGGTGTGTATTGGCAGCAGCGCGGTAGATCAGGCGGTGGACTTTGATGTCGTACCGCATGAGGTCGTAGGGATCGTCATCCGCCCCCATGTCCGCAATCGCCGCGGCGGTTTCCCTGATTTCCTTGCGCAGGGCAGGAGTTGCCAGCTTGGCGGCCCGGCGGGCGGCCAGGGGTTCCAGCGACTCGCGCAGCTCCGAAACGTCCGCGAGTTCGGTGATATCGACGACGGTGGCGAAGGTCCCGCGGCGCGGGTACGACACGACGAGGTGGTCGCCTTCCAGGCGCTTGAGCGCTTCCCGGACCGGGGTGCGTCCGATCCCGAGTTCGGCGGCAAGCTTGCCGTCGTTGATCGCCTCGCCCGGCCGGATATCCAGCATGATCAGGCGATCCCGAAGGTGCCGGTAGGCCTGCTCGGCGAGCGAGAGATCGCCTTCACCGGCCAGCTGGTTTTCTAGCATTACGCTCATCCGAGCTCTCCCAAGGTAGCTATTGACTGCCACGTGATCTACAACATACTATTACGTCAGTTCTAATATATCAGTTACAGATCAGTTATGGATCAGTAACCCCGAAGGGCTCAAAAGGAGAACAATGCAGGACGTACTCAACGCCTCGCTCGCCACGGTCGACGCCGACGTCGCCGCCGCTGTGGCACGGGAACTGCACCGCCAGCAGTCCACCCTTGAAATGATTGCATCGGAGAACTTCGCTCCGTCCTCCGTCATGGAGGCCCAGGGCTCGGTCCTCACCAACAAGTACGCCGAGGGATACCCCGGCAAGCGCTACTACGGCGGCTGCGAGCACGTCGACGTGATTGAGCAGTTGGCCATTGACCGCGTGAAGGCACTCTTCGGCGCGGAGTTCGCCAATGTGCAGCCGCACTCCGGCGCCCAGGCCAACGCCGCCGCGATGTTTGCCCTCCTGAACCCGGGCGACACGATCCTTGGCCTTTCCTTGGCCCACGGCGGCCACCTCACCCACGGCATGAAGATCAACTTCTCCGGCAAGCTCTACAACGTGGTTCCCTACCACGTCCGCGAAGAAGACCTCCGGATCGATATGGCCGAGGTGGAAGCCCTGGCCCTGGAGCACAAGCCCAAGCTGATCGTGGCCGGCTGGTCCGCCTACTCCCGCCAGCTGGACTTCGCCGAGTTCCGCCGCATCGCCGACCTCGTGGGTGCCTACCTCATGGTGGACATGGCGCACTTCGCCGGACTCGTCGCCGCGGGCCTGCACCCGAACCCGGTCCCGTACGCGGACGTGGTCACCACCACCACCCACAAGACCCTGGGCGGTCCCCGTGGCGGCGTCATCCTGGCCAAGGAGGAATACGCCAAGAAGATCAACAGTGCGGTGTTCCCGGGCCAGCAGGGTGGTCCGCTGGAACACGTTGTCGCCGCCAAGGCCGTGGCGTTCAAGCTCGCAGCCGCCCCCGAATTCAAGGAACGCCAGGAGCGCGTCCTGCAGGGCGCCAAGCTGCTGGCAGACCGTCTCCTCAAGGAAGACGTTCAGGACGCGGGAATCTCCGTGGTCAACGGCGGCACCGACGTGCACCTGGTCCTGGTGGACCTGCGCCACTCCGAACTCGACGGCCAGCAGGGTGAGGACGCGCTCCACCAGATCGGTATCACGGTCAACCGCAACGCCGTCCCCTTCGACCCCCGCCCGCCGATGGTTTCCTCCGGCCTCCGGATCGGCACCCCCGCCCTGGCCGCCCGCGGCTTCGGCGCCGCCGAATTCACCGAGGTTGCGGACATCATCGCCACGGCGCTGATCGCGGCTGCCGCTTCCGGCACAGACAGCACGGGGACGCTGCCCGGGGACACCGCCGTCGAACTCCGCGCCCGCGTGACGGCCCTGGCCGAAAAGTTCCCCCTTTACCCGCACCTCTCCGCCGACGCCGGCCTGGCCGAAGCAGAAGCAGACCTGATTGGAGCCGCCCAGTGAGCACCCAGCACCTTCCGGAGCACCCGGACTTCCTCTGGCGGAACCCGGAACCCAAGTCCTCCTATGACGCCGTGATCGTCGGCGGCGGCGGCCACGGCCTGGCCACCGCCTACTTCCTGGCCAAGAACCACGGAATGACCAACATCGCCGTCCTGGAAAAGGGCTGGCTGGCCGGCGGCAACATGGCCCGCAACACCACCATCATCCGCTCCAACTACCTCTGGGACGAGAGCGCGGCCATCTACGAGCACGCCCTCAAGCTCTGGGAGATCCTGCCGGAGGAACTCGAATACGACTTCCTCTTCAGCCAGCGCGGCGTGATGAACCTGGCCCACACCCTGGGCGACGTCCGCGAAAGCATCCGCCGCGTGGGCGCCAACAAGCTCAACGGCGTGGATGCCGAATGGCTGGACCCGCAGCAGGTCAAGGAACTCTGCCCCATCCTGAACATCCGCGACAACATCCGCTACCCCGTCATGGGCGCCACCTACCAGCCCCGCGCCGGCATCGCCAAGCACGACCACGTGGCCTGGGCCTTCGCCCGCAAGTGCGACGAAATGGGCGTGGACATCATCCAGAACTGCGAAGTCACCGGCTTCCTCAAGGACGGCAACCGCGTGGTGGGCGTCAAGACCAACCGCGGCACCATCAACACCGAAAAGGTGGGCCTCTGCGCCGCCGGCCACAGCTCGGTCCTGGCCGAGATGGCCGGATTCCAGCTGCCCATCCAGTCCCACCCCCTCCAGGCACTGGTCTCGGAACTGCACGAGCCCGTCCACCCCACGGTGGTCATGTCCAACCACGTGCACGTCTACGTCTCCCAGGCGCACAAGGGTGAACTGGTCATGGGCGCCGGCGTGGACTCCTACAACGGCTACGGCCAGCGTGGCTCCTTCCACGTGATCGAGCAGCAGATGGCGGCCGCCGTCGAACTCTTCCCCATCTTCGCCAGGGCCCATGTGCTCCGGACCTGGGGCGGCATCGTGGACACCACCCTGGACGCCTCGCCGATCGTGGGCACCACCCCGGTGGAGAACATGTTCGTGAACTGCGGCTGGGGAACCGGCGGGTTCAAGGGAACCCCCGCCGCGGGCATGACCTTCGCGCACACCATCGCCACCGGCGCCCCGCACAAGCTGAACCAGCCGTTCTCGCTGGACCGCTTCGAAACCGGCGCCCTCATCGACGAACACGGCGCCGCCGCCGTGGCCCACTAGCCGCCGCCACCAGAAAAGGACTAACGCACATGCTGCTGATCCCATGCCCCAACTGCGGCCCGCGGGACGAAACCGAATTCCACTACGGGGGACAGGCCCACGTCCCGTACCCGGAGAACCCCAACGAGCTGAGCGACACGGAGTGGTCCCGCTACCTCTTCTACCGCGAGAACCCCAAAGGCATCTTCGCCGAGCGCTGGGTCCACAGCACCGGCTGCCGCCAGTGGTTCAACATGCTCCGCGACACCGTGAGCTACGACATCAAGGCTGTCTACCCCATGGGGTCGAAGCGGCCTGACCGCTCCCCGGACGGCGCACCCGAAACCGGGACCGCCAGCACCGGCCCTGACAGCACCACCACGGGAAGTGCCGCACCCAGCACCTCCACCACGAGCATCCTCAGCACGACCGCCCCGGAAGGAGCGACCAAGTGACTTCCCAGAACGCCCGCCTGGCTACCGGCGGCCGCATCGACCGCACCATCTCATGGCGCTTCACCGTGGACGGCGAGGAGTTCACCGGACACCCCGGTGACACCCTGGCCTCGGCGTTGCTGGCCAACGGCCGCATCGCCGCCGGCAACTCCCTCTACGAGGACCGTCCCCGCGGCATCATGTCCGCCGGTGTGGAAGAGGCCAACGCCCTGGTCCGCGTGGAAGCCCGCTTCCCCGGCCACGTGGCTGAATCCATGCTTCCCGCCACCACCGTTTCCCTGGTGGACGGTCTTCAGGCCACCCTGCTCAACGGCCTGGGCAAGCTTGACCCCGAGGACGACCGCGCCGAATATGACAAGAAGTATGTCCACACCGACGTCCTGGTGATCGGCGGCGGCCCCGCCGGGCTTGCCGCGGCCCGCGAGGCTGTCCGCACCGGTGCCAGGGTCATGCTGCTCGATGACCAGCCCGAACTGGGCGGCTCGCTGCTCTCCGGTTCCACGGCTCCCGGCCTTGCCGAGACCATCGAGGGAAAGCCGGCCCTGGAGTGGGTGGCCGACGTCGAAGCCGAGCTGGTGTCCGGCGCCGAATCCACGGTCCTGAACCGCACCACCGCGTTCGGCGCGTACGACGCCAACTACGTCATCGCCGTCCAGAACCGCACCGACCACCTCACCAGCCCCGCAGCCGCAGGTGTGTCCCGCCAGCGTATTTGGCACATCCGTGCCAGCCAGGTAGTCGTCGCCCCGGGCGCCCACGAACGCCCCCTGGTGTTCGAGAACAACGACCGCCCCGGCATCATGCTGGCCTCAGCCGTGCGCAGCTACCTGAACCGCTACGGGGTGGCCGCCGGAAAGCGCGTGGTGATCAGCACCACCAATGACAGCGCCTACGCCGTCGCCGCCGACCTCGCCGCCGCCGGCGTCAAGGTCGCCGCCGTGGTGGACGCCCGTCCGGCCCTGACCGCAGCGGCGACTGCCGCCGTCGAATCCGGGATCCGGGTGCTGATTGGCAGCGCGGTGGCCAACACCTCCGCCGGCGCCGACGGCCGGCTGGACGGCGTGACCGTCCGCAGCATCAACGACGACGGCGAGCTCACCTCCGGCGTCGAGCAGATCGCAGCAGACCTGCTGGCTGTGTCCGGCGGCTGGAGCCCGCTGGTCCACCTGCACTCCCAGCGCCAGGGCAAGCTGCGCTGGGACGAAGAGCTGGCAGCCTTCGTGCCCAGCACCGAGGTCCCCGCCCAGCAGACGATTGGTGCCGGCCGCGGCTCCTTCGCCACCGAAGACTGCGTCGCGGAGGGCATCTCCGCCGGCGCCAAGGCGGCCACCGCCACAGGCTTCGATTCCGCCGTCGAGCCCTCCGTGTTCGGCGACCCGAAGGCCTCCGCCCCCACCCGCCAGCTGTGGCTGGTACCGGGCGAGAGCGGCACCCCGGATGACTGGCACCACCACTTCGTGGACTTCCAGCGCGACCAGTCCGTGGCGGACGTCCTCCGCTCCACGGGTGCCGGCATGCGCTCGGTGGAACACATCAAGCGGTACACCTCCATCAGCACGGCCAACGATCAGGGCAAGACCTCCGGCGTGAACGCCATCGGCGTCATCGCCGCCGCGCTCCGCACCGCGGGCGAAGCCTCCCGCGGCATCGGCGACATCGGCACCACCACCTACCGCGCCCCGTTCACCCCGGTGGCCTTCGCGGCACTGGCGGGACGCCAGCGCGGGGAACTGTTCGACCCGGCCCGCGTCACGTCCATCCACCCCTGGCACGTGGCCAAGGGCGCGCTGTTCGAGGACGTTGGACAGTGGAAGCGACCCTGGTACTACCCCCAGGCCGGGGAGGACATGGACGCTGCCGTGCTGCGCGAATGCGCCGCCGTCCGCGAGTCCGTGGGCTTTATGGACGCCACCACCCTGGGCAAGATCGAAATCCGCGGCAAGGACGCGGGGGAGTTCCTGAACCGGATGTACACCAACGCGTTCAAGAAACTCGCGCCGGGTTCGGCACGGTACGGCGTCATGTGCACCCCGGACGGGATGATCTTCGACGACGGCGTGACCCTGCGCGTCGACGACGACACCTACTTCATGACCACCACCACCGGCGGTGCCGCCAAGGTGCTGGACTGGCTGGAGGAGTGGCTGCAGACCGAGTGGCCGGAACTGGACGTGCAGTGCACCTCCGTGACGGAGCAGTGGAGCACCATCGCCGTCGTCGGGCCCAAGTCCCGTGAGGTCATCGCCAAGGTGGCCCCCGAACTGGCTGCCAACGGCGGGCTGGACGCGGAAGCCTTCCCGTTCATGACCTTCCGCGAAACCACCCTGGCCTCCGGCGTACGCGCCCGGATCTGCCGGATCTCTTTCTCCGGTGAACTTGCCTACGAGATCAACATTCCCGCCTGGTACGGGCTGAACACGTGGGAATCCGTTGCTGCCGCCGGGGCGGAGTTCAACATCACCCCCTACGGCACCGAAACCATGCACGTGCTGCGCGCCGAGAAGGGCTACCCGATCGTCGGGCAGGACACCGACGGCACCGTCACCCCACAGGACGCCGGCATGGAGTGGATCGTCTCCAAGGCCAAGGACTTCATCGGCAAGCGCTCGTACTCACGGGCGGACGCCAGCCGTGAGGACCGCAAGCACCTGGTCAGCGTCCTCCCCGTGGACGGTACGCTGCGCCTCCCCGAAGGCACCCAGTTGGTGGAAAAGGGACGCTCCACCAACCCCGCCTACGGCCCCGTGCCGATGGAAGGGTTCGTCACCTCCAGCTACCACAGCGCAGCGCTGGGCCGGTCGTTCGGCCTGGCCCTGATCAAGAACGGACGCAACCGCATCGGCGAAACGCTGGTGGCAGCCGCCGGCGACCAGCTGGTGGACGTGGTTGTCGCAGAAACAGTGCTTTTTGACTCTGAAGGGACCCGTAAAGATGGCTGAAACAGCAGCATCCCCGACCTCCGCAAAGACCAACGCCGAGAAAAACCTCGCCGCCCGCGTCAGCCCGGCGCGTCAGCTGGCTGACGAATTCGCGGCCGGCTCCCTCGCAGGCACCGTTGAGATCTCCGAGGTGCCCTTCCTGACCATGGTGGGGCTCCGGGCACTGGCAGGATCGGACGCGGCGCAGCGCCTGGCCGGTGTCACCGGCGGCCTCCCCGCCGGGTCCGGTGCCGTGGCCGGCAGCGGCGACGTGTCCGTCCTGTGGCTTGGCCCCGCCGAGTTCCTGGTGGTGGCCCCCACCGAGGCGCACGAATCCCTGGGCGGCAACCTCATCCCCGCGCTCCGGGACGCGCTGGGCGGCGACGCGGGCCAGGTGGTGGACCTGTCCGCCAACCGGACCACGTTCGAACTGACGGGCCCCCGGGCCCGCTCCGTCCTGGAAAAGGGCTGCTCGCTGGACCTGCACCCGCGGGTCTTCAAGTCCGGCACCGCCTTCTCCACGGAAATCGCGAACATTCCAGCCATCCTGTGGAAGACCGGTGACGAGTCCTTCCGGATCTTCCCCCGCGCTTCCTTCGCCGAGTTCCTGGGCCGGTGGCTGCTGGACGCCATGCGGGAGTACGCCTCGCCAGAGGTCCCCTGATGGCGCTCAGCGTCCTTGACCTCTTTTCCGTCGGCATCGGGCCCTCGTCGTCACACACGGTGGGCCCGATGCGGGCGGCCAAGCTGTTCGCCGACGGGCTGAAGGGCGACGGCCAGCTGGCCGCCACCGCCCGGGTCCAGACCGAACTCTTCGGGTCACTCGGCGCCACCGGCCGCGGCCACGGCTCGGACAAGGCAGTGGTCCTGGGGCTGAAGGGCCTGGACCCGGAAACGGTGGACACCTCCACCGCCGACGACCAGGTGGCAGCCGCCGCGCTGGACGCTGAACTGCACATCGCCGGGGCGCACCGGGTGGACTTCAACTGGGAAGAGGACGTGGTGCTCCACCGGCGCAAGTCCCTTCCCGCGCACCCCAACGGCATGACCTTCCGCGCCCTGGACCATACCGGAGCGGTGCTGAGCGAGCGGAGCTTCTACTCGATCGGCGGCGGCTTCGTGGTGGACGGCGACGCCGAGGGCGGGGACAAGGTGGTGCCGGATGACACCGTGCTGCCCTACCCGTTCTCCACGGCCGACGAACTCCTGCAGATCTGCAGCCGCGAAGGGATGTCCATTTCCGACGTCATGCTGGCCAACGAACTCACCTGGCGCAGCGAAGCGGAACTCCGCGAGCAGCTCCTGGGGCTGTGGGCCGTCATGCGCGAATGCGTGGAGAACGGCTGCAACGCCGAGGGCATCCTGCCCGGCGGGCTGAACGTCACCCGGCGGGCGCCCGCCCTGTTCCGCACCCTGACGGCCTCGGCCGCCACCGCCGAGGCCGCGGCAGCGTCGCCGTCGCCCGTCCAGGCGCCGGCGGATCCGCTGCTGGCGATGGAATGGGTGAACCTGTTCGCGCTGGCCGTGAACGAGGAGAACGCCGCCGGCGGCAGGATCGTCACCGCCCCCACCAACGGGGCCGCAGGCATTGTGCCGGCCGTCCTGCACTACTACGTGAAGTTTGTTCCGGGAGCCGACGACGACGGCGTGGTCCGCTTCCTGCTGGCGGCGGCCGCCGTCGGAATCCTGTTCAAAACCAACGCCTCCATCTCCGGCGCCGAAGTGGGCTGCCAGGGCGAGGTGGGCTCCGCCTGCTCGATGGCTGCGGCCGGGCTCTGCGAGGTGCTGGGCGGAACGCCGGCGCAGGTGGAAAACGCCGCGGAGGTGGGCATCGAGCACAACCTGGGCCTGACCTGCGACCCCGTGGGTGGCCTGGTGCAGATCCCGTGCATCGAGCGGAATGCGATCGCCAGCGTAAAGGCGATCAACGCAGCCCGGCTGGCCCTGCACGGGGACGGCAGCCACAAGGTCTCGCTGGACAAGGCGATCAAGACCATGCGTGACACCGGAGCCGACATGAAAACCAAGTACAAGGAAACCTCCCGAGGAGGCCTCGCCGTGAATGTGATCGAGTGCTGAGCCATGACTGTTACTGAAACCCATATCCCCGCATCAAAAGTGCCCACCACCGTGGAACACGTCCTGACCCTGGACTGCCCGGAAGGGCCCGGCATTGTGCACGCCGTGTCCGGGTTCCTGCTGGAGCACGACTGCGACATCATCGACAACAAGCAGTTCGGTGAGCGTTCCGAAGGCCACTTCTTCATGCGCGTGCACTTCGTCTCCGAAGGCGATGAGTCCACGCTGGACGTTTTGCGGTCTTCGTTCGCCCCGGTGGCCGAAAAGTTCGGCATGCGCTGGCAGCTGGAACGCCACGGGTCCAAGCGCAAGGTGCTGATCATGGTGTCCAAGTTCGGGCACTGCCTCAACGACCTGCTCTTCCGCGCCCGCATCGGCGAACTGCCCGTTGACGTAGTGGCCGTGGTGTCCAACCACCGGGACCACCAGGCGCTGGTGGAGTGGCACGGCATCCCGTTCCACCACATCCCGGTCACGGCCGCCACCAAGCCCGCGGCGGAAGCTGCGCTGATGGAACTGGTGGACGGGCTCGACGTCGAACTCGTGGTGCTGGCGCGGTACATGCAGGTGCTCAGCGATGACCTGACCCGCAAGCTGGACGGCCGGGCCATCAATATCCACCACTCGTTCCTGCCCAGCTTCAAGGGCGCCAAGCCCTACCACCAGGCGTACGCACGCGGCGTCAAGACCGTTGGCGCCACCGCGCACTACGTCAACGCCGAGCTGGACGAGGGACCCATCATCTCCCAGCAGGTGGTGGACGTGGACCACACGTATGGCCCCGAGGACCTGGTGGCCGCCGGCCGCGACACCGAATGCAAGGCCCTCTCCAACGCAGTGAAATGGCACTGCGAAGGCCGCGTCATCCTGCAGGGCAACCGCACAGTGGTGCTGCGGTAGCGGAACATAACTTCATCGCGAAAGCGCGGCTGGCTGCCCCTTCCCGGGGCGGCCGGCCGTGGGCGAAAAACCAACTCCGCGCCGGGCCAGAACCCGTGCCGCAGCGAAGAGTCCGGCCACCAGGACCGCTGCCAGCCAGGCCGGCCCGGTGCTCCGGGGCCACCAACCGGCAAGGCCCAGGAACGCGGGGACGGTGGCCGTGACCTGGCTGGCCAGGACCAGCGCCCAGCCGGTGAACGGTTCCAGCCGCACGGCGCCCAACGCGGCGGAGGCGAACAACAGCCCCCACAGCACCGACCAGCACACCCAGAGCACGGCGAGGAGCGGATCCGTGCCAATCCAGGCGCCCGCCAGCAGCAGGCCAACAAATGCCACCATGCCGCAGAACCAGCCCAGGCCCTTCGAGCCCAGCCCCAGCAGTCCATCCAGCCCGGCATAGACGTACGTCAGCCCGAACAGGAACATGCCGGCGGCCGTCAATAGGGCGTCAGCGCCGGTACCGCCCGCGGAAAGATGCACGACGCCGAGCACTAGTTGGGTGCCGCCGAGCACCAGGCTGAAGGCAGCGGCGTCGCGGCGGGGGAGCTGCCCGAGCGTCGCCAGCCCGTTGACCAGCAGTGCGGCGCCGGAGAGGAGGAGGCAGATAAATGGCATCAGTGCGTCTCCCCCCGGGCGGACTGAATATGATTCTCTCTCGCATTGCGGAATAGATGTGTCACATTACGGAGATTAGCCGAACCGTGCCCGTCCGTCTACTGGTCCCTGGTCGCAATCGTATAGGTTGAAGAGTAAACCTATGGGGCAGCGCTGCTTACCGCTGTTCCTCGTTTCACGCAGAGGTAAGGAACAGTTCATGGACGCACGGCTCGATGCCATCAAGGACACCGTCCTCGCACGGAATCCCGGTGAAGCGGAGTTCCACCAGGCGGTGGTGGAGGTCTTCGAAAGCCTTGGCCCGGTCCATGACAGGCACCCGGAATTCCTGGAGGCCGCCATCCTGGAACGCCTTTGTGAACCCGAACGGCAGATCATCTTCCGCGTTCCATGGACCGACGATTCCGGCCGCGTCCAGATCAACCGTGGTTTCCGGGTGGAGTTCAACTCGGCACTGGGCCCGTACAAGGGCGGCCTGCGCTTCCACCCGTCCGTGTACCTGGGCATCGTCAAATTCCTCGGCTTTGAACAGATCTTCAAGAACGCCCTCACCGGCATGCCCATCGGCGGCGGCAAAGGCGGCTCCGACTTCGACCCCCGCGGGCGCAGTGACGCCGAGGTGATGCGGTTCTGCCAGTCCTTCATGACCGAGCTCTACCGCCACATTGGCGAATACACGGACGTCCCGGCGGGCGACATCGGCGTTGGCGGGCGCGAAATCGGCTACCTCTTTGGCCAGTACAAGCGCATTACCAACCGCTATGAGTCGGGCGTCCTTACCGGCAAGGGCATCTCCTGGGGCGGCTCCCTGGTCCGGCCCGAAGCAACCGGCTTCGGGACGGTGATCTTCACCCAGGAAATGCTGAAAACCCGTGGCACGTCCTTCGACGGCCGGCGCGTGGTGGTCTCCGGCTCCGGCAACGTGGCCATCAACGCGATCGCCAAGGCGCAGACCCTGGGCGCCACCGTGGTGGCCTGCTCCGACTCGTCAGGCTACGTGGTGGACGAGGCGGGCATCGACGTCGGACTTCTCCGCGAAGTGAAGGAAGTGGAGCGCGGCCGCCTGAAGGACTACGCGGAACGCCGCGGCGGCGTCTCCTATGTGGACGGCGGCTCCGTGTGGGACGTGGACGCCGCGGTGGCGCTGCCCTGCGCCACCCAAAACGAGCTCGACGGCGGTGCTGCCGCCCGGCTGGTGCGCAACGGCCTGCTTGCCGTCGGTGAAGGCGCCAACATGCCCTCCACGCGCGACGCCGTTGCAGTGTTCCAGGAGGCGGGGGTGCTGTTCGGGCCCGGCAAGGCGGCCAATGCTGGCGGGGTGGCGACGTCGGCCCTGGAGATGCAGCAGAATGCCAGCCGTGATTCATGGTCCTTTGAGCATACGGAGGAGCGGCTTTCGGAGATCATGGTGGGCATCCACGACCGCTGTGCCGCCACGGCTGAGGAGTACGGTGATCCCGGCAACTACGTGCTCGGCGCGAACATCGGTGGGTTCGTCAAAGTGGCCGATGCCATGCTGGCGCAGGGCTTGATCTAGCGGGACCCGCCGGGTCTTTTCCACCGGCCGGCGAAAAGATGGATTTGTTCTTCCAGCCAAGGCCAAGCCTCGCGTGCCATGATCGGGCAATGAATACCATGCCGGCCGCCATGGACCACCGCCGCAACTTCAACTCACGCGCGCACCATTCCCGGCTCCGGATGCTGGTGATGCTCGCCGTCGGGCTGGTGGCGGCGCTGGTGGTTGGTGCGTTCGGTAACTGGGCTTACGCGCCCGCCCTGGGCTGGGCTGCCGCCTCGGCCACCTACCTCATCTGGGTCTGGAGCGTGATCGGGCACCTGGGCCCGGCCGCCACTGCTGCCCATGCCCGGAGGGAGGATCCCGGCCGGGTCTTCTCGGACGCCCTGGTGCTCAGTGCCACGGTGGCCAGCTTCGCGGGCGTGGCCCTGATCCTGCTTGATGCCTCCAGTGAGCAGGGCGGGGCCAAGGATGCCACCGTGGCCATGGCCCTGGGCAGCATTGCCCTGTCGTGGTTCCTGGTCCACACCTTGTTCACCCTTCGGTACGCGGCCATCTACTACAGGGACGGCACGGGCGTCGATTTCAATGAGGAGAGCCAGCCCCGGTACTCAGACTTCGCCTACCTTGCCTTTACGGTCGGCATGACTTTCCAGGTATCGGACACCGACCTGAAAACCAATGCAATCCGCTCCACCGTCCTGCGGCAGGCGCTGCTGTCCTACTTGCTGGGCGCCATCGTCCTGGCCACCACCATCAACCTGGTCTCTGGACTTATTCATTAAGCCGCAGCGGCTGGGACAACCGGTCCTGAAGACGACAATGGGTGCAACTCCAGTTGGAGCTGCACCCATTAGTAGCGTCGATTAGTCCTTCTTGAAGGCGTCCTTGACGTGCTCGCCGGCCTGCTTCAGGTCCGACTTCGCCTGGTCGGTCTGGCCTTCAGCCTTCAGGCTTTCGTCGCCCGTGGCGTTTCCGGCAGCTTCCTTGCCCTTGCCGCCAAGCTTCTCTGCGGCATTGCCGATCTTGTCATCCAAACCCATGGAGATACTCCTTACAGTTCGTGCTCGCTCCGGCATGCACCAGAATCTGACACCTCAATAGTAAGCATACTTTCGAGTTTAGTGCTGCCTTATTCCAGGAATTTCTCCCCAGCGGTCCCTGGTGACGCCCATATTGGGCCTGCCAAGAGTCATCGTTGGACGATGGAGGACTGCTCAGCCGGCCGGGACGCCCAGCGGGCGGGCGACGTGCAGCTGGCCGTGGTCAACCAGCCATTGGATTGACTCGAAAACGGCCTGCTCGGGCTCGTACCGGGGCGCGTAACCCAGCACTGAGGCGGCCTTCTCAATGCTGAAGCACTGGCTGCGGTAGAGGTGGTTCCAGCTGGACTCTGCGTACTCCGGCGGGGTGTTTTCGCGGAAGCGGTCCCACGTTACCGTTTCCAGCACGGCGGCGTGCCCGAACCAGGCGGCGGCGATGTCCGCGTAGCCGCGGACCGTCAGCGCTGTTGGAGCGACGATGTTGAAGTCCTCACCCACGGCCGCTTCCCGCCGGGCGATGGCTTTCTCGAAGGCCTGGGCCACGTCATCGGCGTGCACGTGGTGCATCAGTTCAGCGCCGCTGCCCGGGATCCTGAGGGGCTGCCCGGCGGAGATCGTCTGCCAGACGGTGGGATCGAGGTTTCCGAGCGGGCCCACGGGCTGCCAGCCCGGTCCCACAATGTGGCCGGGGTGAAGCGATGTGGTGGCCAGCCCTCCGCGGGCGGTTTCCTCCTGCAGCATCAGGGCGATCCTGTTCTTCTGGATGCCGTACTCGCCAAAGGGCTCGGCGGCCGAATCCGATCCCTCCCTGATGGGCAGCTTAAGGCTTTGCCCGTACCGCCAGATGGAGCCGCAGTGCAGCAGGTGCTCCACCTCGCCGCGCAGCCGCTGCACCAGCGACGCTGCCGATTCGAGGGTGAAGCAGACCAGGTCCACCACCACGTCCGGCTTGAGGGCGGCCACCCGGTCCGCGAACGTTCCGTCCCGGTCCTCCGCCTGCCGGTCGGCGCTGACCTGGTGCACCTGATGCCATTCCGGCGCGTCCGTGTAGGGCTTGCTGGTGCCGCGGCTGATGTTGGTGACGTCGTGGCCGGCGCGGACCAGCCGGGGGACCAGGAACGAACCGATGTGGCCGCTGCCGCCGATGACGGTGACTTTCATTGCTCTCCGATCGTTGTGTTCCCTCCACCGTAGGGCCGCTGGCGCAGTTAAGGGAGGTCCTGGCAGGCCTCCCTTAACTGCTGGTTCACCTTCGGTCTTCCGCGTGATCAGGCGGGCTTGGCGTACTCAGCCGCGCTCATGACTTCATAGCCAACGAACGTCTCGTCATTTTCCACCCAGGCGTCGTGGCCTGCCGGAATGGAGTAGGCGTCACCGGTATGGATGGTCCGGCGTGTTCCGTCGTCCATCTGGACGGTGAGGGTGCCGGAGGTGCAGAAACCAAGGTGGTTGTTCTGGCAGCTGTCCGTCTTGACCACGGTCTTGACGGTTTCAGACCAGCGCCAGCCGGGCTCGAAGGTGAAGCGGCCCAAGGTAGCGCCGCCAACGCTGACAACGTCAACCTGGGTCTTGGGTGGACGGCGCTTTTCGTCCGGCTCATTGAAGGATTTTGATTCAAGGTCCTTGACCGTTACTGCGGGCATTTCTGGCTCCCGGAAGGAGTGGTTGTTCAGTTCATCCGGCGGCCTGGGCGGCGCCGGGAGACGGTCCGCCAGGGAGGGATGTGCCCGTCCAGAGCCTGCCGGACTTATGGATCAACGCTCTCAATCTGCTCCTGCGTACAGCCCGTGTCAATGACGCTTTGTGAGTCAGCCTACTTTTCGTCCGGTCCCAGGTCCGGGGCACCGACAAACCTCACCAGCCGTGTGGCGCTGCCGTGCAGTTCCAGGATTGCGAGCTCGTTGACGCCCTTGCGGACGAGCGGCCCGGGCACGTAGAGGGTGCGTTGCGGGCCCCGGCTCCAATATCGTCCCAGGTTGAACCCGTTGATGAAGGCATTGCCCTTGGTCCAGCCTTCCAGCCGCAGGTAACGGTCGCCGGGGCCGTCAGCAGTAAACGACCCGAAGGACACGGATGGGCCTGCGACGCCACCGGAACCGTGGAGCTTACTGGCCGCCTGACGGAATTCACCCATCAGGGAAAGGTCCACCGGGCGGATGCTCCAGTCAATCACCTCGGCCCCATCCAGCAGCGCCGGGCCGACCAGCCCCTTCGCTTCGCCGATCCTGGGCCCGTAGTTGACCCTGCCCTGGTCCTCCACCAGCACCTGCAACAGCCCTTCCCGGGGGATGACTATGGAGCGCTCGCCGAGTTCGCGGCTGAGCGTTCCCAGCGGAAAGCCGTCCAGGAAGAACTGCGCCCGGTCACGTACTTCGGTGAAGGAGAGGACACCGCTGCGGGGAAGGCCCTTTTCGTAAAGGAAGAATCCGCGGTACTGGCCGGTGGCTTCGGTGGCTGGAACCGCTCCGGCCACCACCCGCGCCGACCTGCCCAGCCATGCGACATCCAGCAGCGGCACGCTTTCCGTCAGTTCCACCGCGGCATGGGCGGCAACAGGCCGGCGGCCTGGTACTTCGGCCGGAACCGGGAAGTGTTTAGCGATGACATCGCGGAACGCGAAGTACTTGTCCGTAGGGAAGCCGTCTTCGGCCAGGGGGGCGTCGTAGTCGTAGGACGTAATGGTGGGCTCGTAGATGCCCTTGTCATTGGCGCCGTTGGTGAAACCGAAATTGGTGCCGCCGTGGAACATGTAGATGTTTACCGATGCCCCGGCGGACAGCAGGGCGTCCAGTTCCGCTGCAGCGGCGGCAGCATCGGTGGTGTGGTGGTGGGTTCCCCAGTTGTCGAACCAGCCGTTCCAGAACTCGGCGCACATCAACGGCCCGGTGGGCTGCCGCTCCCGAAGGAAGGCCAGCCGTTCATCCGCCCTCGAGCCAAAGGTGCCGGTCTTGTGCAGCCCGGGGAGCGAACCGTCCTCGATCATGGTGCCGAAAGGCTGGTCGCAGGTGAACAGCGGAACCTCCACGCCCGCCCGCTTGGCCACGTCCACGAGGTGCTGCAGGTATTCCTTGTCCGCGCCGTAGGCTCCGTACTCGTTCTCGATCTGGAGCAGGATGACAGGACCGCCCATGGTGACCTGCCGTTCCACCACGATGGGCAGCAGCTGGTCCATGAAGGCATCCACGGCGGCCAGGTAGCCGGGCTCACTGCTGCGCACACCGATGGTGGGGTCCGTGAACAGCCATGCCGGCAGCCCGCCGTTGTCCCACTCTGCACAGATATAGGGGCCGGGCCGGACGATGGCACGCATGCCCTCGGCCGCCACGAGGTCCAGGAAGCGGCCAAGGTCCAGGCCGCCATCAGTCCGGAAAACACCTGGGCTGGGGGCGTGTTCATTCCAGGCCACATAGGTTTCGATGGTGTTGAGCCCCATCAGCCGTGCCTTGCGGATCCGGTCTGCCCATGAATCAGGATGCACCCGGAAGTAGTGGATGGCGCCGGAAAGGATTCGAAACGGCTCGCCGTCCAGGAGGAAGTCGCGCTCGCCGACGGCAAAAGAGGTCAATGGGTGTCCCGGGGAGTGCGAAGTGCGGCGGAGAAGGCGTAAGCGGAGTTGCTCCACACCACGAACAGCAGCGGCGCCGGGGCCAACGCCACGCCGAGGACCGGCTGGAGCAGGGCGGCGGCAGCGATGATTGCCAGCAGCACCAGCATGGCCAGGCTCAGGTACCAGCGCTGCACGGACAGGTATAGGGCGGCCTTGAGCAGGCCCTTGAGGCTGGCGGCCGGTAAGAGTACGACGCCGGCAATCGCCATCATGGCAACGGCCACCGTCAGGGCTGCGGCCACCGCGATCACCGGCACCAGCAGCGCCGCGGCCGGCATGGACTGGACGATGGCCAGGTCCACGCCAAGGAACAGCAGTACCGCCACGGCGGCCAGGCCCAGCAGGGCTGACCGCCGGAAGCCGCGCCGGTAGCCCCGCAGGAAGGAGGCGACCGGCTTGACCGCAGTGCCGTCGTCGTTCAAAGCCTGGAAGGCGGCGAACAGGCCGGCGAGAGACGGCGGGACGGTGGCCGAAAGTGCCAGGAAGAACGGCCAGGCGGCAACAGGGTCCGCCACCAGGGCCAGGCACAGCACCAGCGGGGCGTTGGCCGCCGCCATCAGCACGTTCCCGGCCAGGAAGGTGTAGATGAAGCCGAAGATGCCCCCAAAGGTTTCGAACCCCGGGCTTGGAATCCGGCTTGCCAGGCCGCGCCGTGGTGCTGCCTGCTCCCGCACCGCCGTCACCCTTTCATGCCGCTCGTGGCGATGCCCTGGATGAAGTACCGCTGGCCGAGAAGGAAGATCGCCAGGATGGGGATCACCGAGATGACCGAGCCGGTCATGATCATGGCGTACTCCGCGTCGAACTGTCCCACGAATGAACGCAGTCCCAGCTGGACGGTCCAGAGCCGGTTGGACGTGAGGTAGATGAACGGGCCCATGTAGTCATTCCACGTGTTCACGAACGTCAGCAGTGCCAGGCTGGCCAGCGCCGGCTTGGACAGCGGCAGGATCACCCGCGCCCAGATGCCGTATTCGCTCAGCCCGTCAATCCGGGCGGCCTCGCACAGCTCATCCGGGATGGTCATGTAGTACTGGCGCATCAGGAACACGCCGAACGCGCCGAACGCCTGCAGCAGGATCAGGGCGTTGAAGCTGTTGGTGAGGCCCAGGTTCTGCATCATGATGTACTGCGGCACCATGTAGGCCTGCCACGGCACGGCGATGGTGCCGATGTAGGCCAGGAACAGGACATCCCGGCCCGGGAAACGGACCTTCGAGAACCCGTAGGCGGCCAGGGAGCCCGTCAGCACCTGCAGGCACGTGATGATCACGGCCAGGTACAGCGAGTTCTGCAGGTAGCCCATCATGGGAATGCGGGTCCAGATGTCCGTGTAGTTGCTCCACACGAATTCGCTGGGAATCCATTGGATGGGAACCGTGAGGACCTGGTTGTTCTCCTTCAGCGATGAGGAGACCATCCAGATGAACGGCACCATGAGTGCCACCACCAGGACGGCGAGCACGGAGTAGATGACCAGGTCACTGATGCGCTTCTTCCGCTCCCGGGTGGAGCGCCTGCGGTCCATCCGACGGCGGTCTTCCGTGGCGGGTGCCAAGCCGGCGCCGGCGAGGGGAGCTTCGGCCTTGAGGTCTTCGGCCATGTTGGTCATCAGCGTTCCCTCCGCTGTTGGATCTTGAACTGCAGGACGGTGACCGTCAGGACGATGAGGAACAGCACCAGGGAGATGGCGGACGAGTAGCCGAACTTTCCTTCACCGATGCCTTCCTGGTAGATGAGCTGGGACAGCACGGTGGTGGAGCGTCCCGGTCCGCCGTTGGTCATGACCACGATCAGGTCGAAGACCTTGAAACTGGAGACTGTCAGCATGACCACCACGAAGAAGGTGGTAGGCCGCAGGGACGGGATGGTGACGTTCCAGAAGCGCTGCCACGCACTGGCGCCGTCCACTTCGGCCGCTTCATACAGTTCGGTAGGGATGGCCTGCAGCCCGGCCAGGTACAGGACCATGTAATAGCCCATGTCCCGCCAGACGCTGGTGATGATGACCGCGGGCAGTGCCCAGTCGGAACTGGAGGTCCAGCCCGGTGCATTGGCGATGCCAATGGTGTGAAGGAACTGGTTGATGGGGCCGTTGTCCGGGCTGAACAGCATGTTCCAGACGACTGCCACTGCCACCAGGGAGGTGATGTAGGGGAAGAAGATGGCCACCCGGAAGAAGCCAATACCCTTGAGTTTGCGGTTCAGCAGCATGGCCAGCAGGAGGGCCAGGGCCATGGTGAGCGGAACGTGCCCGATGGCGTAGACCACGGTGTTCCGCAGTGCCACCCAGAAGGAGTCGCTGGCGATCATCCGCTGGAAGTTGGCCAGCCCCACCCATTTGGGGGCGGTGAAGGAGGTCCACTCCATGAAGGAGAGGGCGAATGCGGCCAGCACCGGAATGAGGGTAAAGGCCAGGAACCCCAGGAAGTTTGGCAGGATGAACGTCCAGCCGATCAGGGTGTTGCGCCTGGCCTGCTTCCGGTTGCCCCGGCCAACGGCCGGGGCAACCTTTGAAGGAATGGTTTCAGTAGTCATGACTGCTGTTACTGACCGAGGACTTCGCTCTTGACGCGCTTGCCCATCTCGGCAATGCCGTCGTCCACCGAGCGTTCACCCACCATGATGAGGTCGTGCTCCTGGTTCAGGACCTTGTCTGTCGCAGCGGACTTGTCGCTGACCGGCATTTCCAGGGCAACCTGGTCCGGGGTGAAGGCCTTCTTGGAGAGGTCGTCGGTGGGCATCCCGTCGAGCTTGAAGTACGCGTCCTTGACCGCATCATTCTGCAGGGCTGGAACAACGCCGATCCTGGAGATCGCCTTGGCGCCCTCCTCACCGGCTGCCCATTCAATGAACTTCTTTGCCTCGTCCGAGTGCGCAGCGTTCTTGTTCACGGCGAAAGCCGTGGGGGAGCCGAACGTGGTGACCTTTCCGCCGTCGCTCTTCTGGGGCATGGGTGCCAGGCCCCAGTTGACGTTCGTCTTTCCGTCCTTCTTGGCCTGCAAAATTCCTGCGATGTACCAGGTGCCCATGGGCATCATGGCAGCCTGGCCACTTTCAAACATGGTGCGGTAGCTGGTCTTCTGGCTCTTGGCCGTTCCGAAATCCAGTGTGGCACCGTTTTTTTGGAGGTCCAGTGCGGTGTTGTACTGGTCCTTGAAGAAGCTGTAGTCGCCGCTGTTCTGGTCGGCGTTGTTCTGTGCGGCGGCGATGGCCTGCACCACGGAACGCCAGATGTGGTGGTAGGTGCCATACACCTTCTTGCCGCCCGCTTCGGTGGTGAGTTTCTTGGCCAGCGCGGTGTACTCGTCCCAGGTCAGGTCTGCCGGGTTCTCCACGCCGGCGGCCTTGAGCAGGTCCTTGTTGTAGTACAGCAGCCAGAAGTCCTGCCGGTACGGCGCGGCGAAATACTTGCCGTTGATATCGAACGCATCAATGCCGGCCAGGTTGTCCTTGCCCACCTTGTCCACCACGGTGTTGATTTCCTGCAGCTGGCCGTTGGCGTAGCGCGCGTAATCAATGACGTTCTTCATGGTCAGGACGTCCGTGGTGTCACCGCCGGCCAGCATGGTGGTGACCTTCTGGGGGTAGTCGTCCGCGAGGATGTCCACCGGTTCGATGTTCACGTTCGGATTGGCCGCCTCATAGCTGTCGAACAGCGCCTTGAACTCGGGGGTTCCTTCGTAGTTCCACACGGACACGGTCAAGCGGGTCTTGCCCTCCTGTCCTTGCGGTTCGGCAGGGCCGGCAGCCCCGGCACAGCCGGTGAGTCCAAGGCCGGCAGTCACTGCCAGGGCGATGGCGGCGAGGGTTGTGCGCTTCATTGCGGTCTCCTTACTAGGGTTTCAAATGTGCCGCGGGCTGCGGCGGTTACGTTGTCAGGCGCTGAGTGAAAGGTCCGCGGACACCACTTGGGCTGCCAGCTGTTGACCGGTCAGGTACCGCTCCAGGTCGTTCAGGGCGGCGTCGGACATGCGGCGGGTTTCGGTGCCCAGTGAACCGGCGATATGTGGGGTGATCTCGACATTGGGGAGGTCGTACAGCACCGAATCCGCGGGCAGCGGTTCGGGTTCGGTCACATCCAGCAGGGCCTGGATGCGTCCGGTGGCACATTCGGCTTCGAGGGCCTTGGTGTCCACAAGCGATCCTCTGGCCGTGTTGATCAGGGTTGCGTTGTCCTTCATGGCACGCAGTTCAGCCGCGCCGATCATGTGCCTGGTCTCGGCGAGGGCAGGTGCATGCACCGTCACCACGTCCGAAGTGGCCATCAGCTCCGGAAGGGATACCAGCTGCCCTCCCGCCGCTGCCACGGCGGCGGGATCAGCGTAGGGATCGCTTACCAGGCACCGGACATCCTGCAACTGCTGGACAAGGTGCACCACACGGCGCCCAATGCGGGAGAACCCGATGACGCCAATGACCCGTCCAATATTGCCCAGCTCACCGCGTTGGGTGCTGTAGCTCCAGTCGTCCCGGTAGATGCGGGCATCGTTGGCCAGCACGTGTGCCTTTTTTCCGGCCAGCACGATGGACGCAAAGGTGAATTCGGCAACCGGGATGGCGTTGGCATCTGCCCCGTTGGTGACCAGGATGCCCCGTTCCCACAGTTCGGGAGTGACAAAGCTGCGCACGGTGCCGGCGCAATGGAACACTGCCCGCAGCTTTGGCATGCGTTCCAGCGTGGCCCCGTCCAGCCGCGGCACGCCCCAGCTTGTGAGCAGGATTTCAACATCGGCCAGGCGCCTGGCCATCGCTGGCCCTTCAAGGGATTCGGTCCATGGTTCCTGGCCGAGGTCCACCAGGCCCGCCAAGCGTTCCAGCCGCGTGGAATCGAACTGGTCGGCAAATGTTCCCTGATTCATGACCAGCAGGGCCTTGGGTTTCCGCCCCATCCGGGCCTCCTTTCTTCCGTGAAGCGAAATGCGGGAATCCGCGTTCCATGTCTTGCATCACATCTAACAATCAGTAGATACTCATGAACAAGACAGAACATCCAAACTGCTCCTAATCGGTCTAAAACGATCGTAATCGAACAAGAGAACTGGTTTTCCATGTCACACAGCGCTGGCCATTCCCTCGCTTCCGAGCGCTCATCCCCGCTCATCTCCGCGTGGGCCCAGGCTGCCACCAGTGCGGAGTTGGCCACGTCACTTCAGGGCGCAACTAAGCGCCTGTCCGTCCCGCCCGCTGAGGCGTCCGCATGGAGTGGAGTTCCAGGTGACGCTCTTGGCATGATCCGGGAGCAGGCCGGCAGGGAACGGGGAACCCCGTGGCCGCAGCCCCTGGTGTCCCATTACGCGCGCTTCTTCCGCGACGGGAACCGGACCGTGTACGAAAACCTGGTGGGTGCGCGGCAGCAGAGGCTCACCCGCGCGGTGGTCATGGCCCTGACGGCAGCGGACCGTGAGGCTGCCGACCTGTGGCTCGACGAAGTGATCGACGGTGCCTACCTCCTGTGCGAACAGAGTTCCTGGAGCTGGGCGGCCCATGACGATGTCCACAGCCGCTCGGGAGAAGTCATCCCGGACCTGGCAAGGCCCTTCCTGGACCTGGGCGCCGGCGAGGTGGCTGCCCAACTGGGCTGGCTGGACCACGTGCTGGGCAGTGAACTCGACGCGCGAGCCCCTGGCCTGCGGCGGCGCCTGCGCGATGAGGCGGCCGCACGCGTCTTCCAGCCGTTCCTTGAGCGGCTGGACTGGCACTGGCTGGGCCTGGACGGGGACGTCCACAACTGGAACCCATGGATCCACTCGAACCTGGTCGCCGCCGCACTGTTCCTGGTGGAGGATCCCCACCTCCAGGCAAGGATCATGGAACGGTGCATCGAGGGCCTGGACCGCTTCCTGGCCTCAATCCCGGCTGACGGCGCCATCGATGAAGGATTCGCCTACTGGTGGAACGGCGCGGGGCGGGCGCTGGAGGGGCTCAAGCTGCTGGAGGAGGCCACCGGAGGAGTCCTCGACGCCGGACTGCCAGTGGTCCGTGAACTGGTGGCCTTCCCGCATCGCATGCACGTCGGAGGTTCCTGGTTCCTGAACGTGGCAGACGGGCCGGCGCGGGCGGCGGACGCCCTCCCCTGGGACATGCTGCACGGTTGGGCGAAGCGGCTGGGGGACCAGGATGCGGCGGACCATGCAGCGTCGATGCTCGCCCGGGAGCCCGCGGCCGCCGCCGGGCTGGGCCGCGTCCTGCACTCGCTCCTCGCCGCCTCGCCGAGGCCCGCAGGGACCCCGCCACTGGTTTCCTTCACCTACCTCCCGTCCGTCCAGATCATGGTGGCCCGCCAGGAGGCAGGGTCCGCGGAGGGGCTGCTCCTGGCGGCGAAGGGCGGCCACAACGGCGAGCACCATAACCACCGGGATGTTGGTTCTGTGGTGGTGGCCGTGGATGGCGTACCCCTCCTGGTGGACGCCGGCCAACCCACCTACACGGCCAAGACCTTCGGCCCGGACCGCTACGACATCCCCGCCATGCAGAGCGCGTGGCACAGCGTCCCGGCGCCACTTGGGCTTGAGCAGGGCACCGGCTGCGAGTTCACCGCCCACGTCCTGCAGCACCCGACGGCCGTTCAGCCGCGGCTGGAATTGGCCCTCGGCGCCGCGTACGGTTTCGATTCGGGGCAGTGGGTGCGCACCTCCCACCTGGACAGGAATACCCGCCGCGTCACCATCGGGGACCGCTGGGACCTTCCGGTGTCCGCGCCACCGGGGACGGCCGACGTCGACATCACCTACCTCACGGCCGGCACCCTGCGCCGTGGACCGGACGGGACGGCCACTGTGCATCCCGACGGAATCCCCACCGCCGCACCCCCGGGAAAACCGGCGGGCCGCGGAGCCGTACTGCGCTGGGACCCGGCCACCGCCGTCGTGCTGGTGGATGAATGGCACCTGGACGATCCGCTGCTGGCGGACATCTGGGGACAGTCCCTGACCCGGCTTCGCTTCCGCATGCCCGCAGCAACCCGCGCCAACGGCGCATTCACCCTCACCGTGGAGGCAGCATCATGAGTCCTGACCAACCCGCCGAGCCCGCAGGAAAATCACTCTTCTCGCTTCAGCGCAGGGAGCGGCTCATGGAGGAACTGCGGGCCCACGGCGCCATCACCGTCCGGGACATCGCCGGCAAGCTGGGCGTCAGTAAACTCACCATCCGCCGCGACGTCAACCTCCTGGCAGATGAGGGCCTGGTGTCCCGCGTGCACGGCGGGGCCACCCTCCCCAGCCCGCTGGACCGGACCGCGGCCGGGCGCGCAGCAGCCCACAGCTACTCAATCGGCATGGTGGTGCCGTCGCTGGATTACTACTGGCCGCAAGTCATCAGCGGCGCCCGTGCCGAGGCGGAAGAGCAGAACCTGCGGATCATGGTCCGGGGTTCGACGTACGATGCCGCGGACAACCGCCGCCAGGTACAGGCCCTGCTGGACACCCAGAACATCGACGGGCTGATCGTGGCGCCCGACATGGGAGGGGAACACGGCCAGGAACTGCTGCGGTGGCTGAACGCGCTTCCCATTCCCGTGGTCCTGGCCGAACGGCGCGCACCCGCAGAAGTTCCCGCCCACCGCCTGGAATGGGCGGCCACGGACCACGCGTTCGGTGCCGGCATGGCCGTGCGCCACCTGTGGCAGGAGGGGCACCGGCGGATCGGCTGCCTGACCGACTCGTCCAGCCCCACCAGCCCGCATGTGGTGCGCGGCTGGCAGCAGGCCCTGGCGGCGCTGAAAATTCCGCTCCAGGAAACCGTCCACGAGGATTCCGTCAAACAGGTGGACGGCGGGCGCAGCGCGCACTTCGACCATGTCCTGGAGCTCTGCCGCAAAACCGGAACCACGGCCATGCTGGTGCATTCGGACACCCAGGCAGTGGCCTTTGTGCAGCATTGCGTGGACCGGGGACTGGCAGTTCCCGGTGACATTGCCGTGGTGGGCTACGACGACGAGGTGGCCTACCTGGCGGAGCCCGCCATCTCTGCCGTCCGTCCGCCCAAGCAGTACGTGGGCAAGGTGGCCGTGCAGCTCATGGCAGCCCGGCTTGCCGAAGGGCGCATGCGTCCGGTTCACCGGGTGGAGCTCAACCCCGAACTGATCCTGCGGGACTCCTCCATAGGCGCTCCGCGGCTACCTGCCATGGGCGTGCTCCAGGATTCGCTGTGACCGCCCCACAGGGCGGTGCGCCCACCGCCCTGCTCCTCACCGGTGAGGGACGCTACGAGGATCCGTGGCATCCGTTCGCTGACACCTCCCGTGCGTTGGCGGGCCTCTTGCGGGACGCGGGCTTCGACGTCGTCATGTCCGGCGATGTTGACGGCGCCCTGACTGGCCTTGCCCATGCGGATGCCGCCGGCCTTCCTTCCTTACTGGCCGTGAACGTGGGCCTGCCCCGTGACGGCCGCCCATCGCCGGGAACGCCGGAGGCCTCGGCAGGGCTGGCGCGGTGGCTGGGCTCGGACCGGCCACTGCTGGTTGCCCATTCAAGCTCCACCAGTTTTGTTGACCTGGCCGCCTGGGAGGACGGGATGGGCGGCCGCTGGGTGAGGGGCACGTCCATGCACCCGGATTACGGCCCGGCTGCCGTCCATCTCCTTCACGGCTCCGGGCCGGTGGTTTCCGGCATCCCGGATTTCGTGCTTCCGGATGAGCGCTACAGCTATCTTCGTACCGGCCGCGGCATCACCGTTCACGCCACCCACAGCCACGACGGACGCGACCATCCGCTGATGTGGTCCCTGCAGCGGGGGACCGGCACGGGCGGCAGGCGGGGCCGGACCTTCTATGACGCCCTGGGCCACGACGCCGCCTCGTACCGGTCCCCTGAACACCGCGCCATCCTGCTGCGGGCCATCGCCTGGCTCGGTGGCAACTGAGACAACCCAAGGAACCCATGACCACTTCCGCACTTCCCGCTGCCCTGGTCCTTCCGCCGCTGGACCGCGAGCTCTCCCCGTTCACCGGCCTGACCCGTGAGCACTGGTGCGCCTGCGCCGACCACCTGCTGCGGGCCGCCCACCGTTACGCCACTGATGATCATGCCAACCTGTACCTGCCCGGCGCCACCAGCAACTATGGCCCCAGCAGCGATTCCCTGGAGGCCTTCGCGCGGACGTTCCTGCTGGCGTCTTTCCGGATCGCCGGCAGCCCGGAGGACACCGGATGGCTTGTGGAGTGGTACGCGCAGGGGCTTGACGCTGGAACCGACCCTGCCAACCCTGACCGCTGGCCCACGCCGGGGGAGCTGGGCCAGGCGAAGGTGGAAGCCGCCTCGCTCGCCGTGGGCCTGGCGCTTACCCGGGAGCTGCTGTGGGACAAGCTGCCGCAGCGGGTCCAGGAGCAGCTGATTGCCTGGTTCGAAACCGTGATCGGCGGGCAGTACCCGCCCATCAACTGGGTCTGGTTCCAGATCGTTGTGGAGATGTTCCTGGCCAGCGTGGGCGGCCGGTTCTCCGACGCAGACATCGACGCAGGGCTGGCCATCCACGACTCGCTGTACCGGGGCCATGGCTGGTTCGCCGACGGCCCGGAGCGGGCCTACGACCACTATGTGGGCTGGGCCTTCCAGGTGTATCCGCAACTGCTGCAGCTGATGGCGCCGGAGGATCCCCGCGTCCGGGCCAGAAGTGCCCCTGACGGCGAGCGCCTTGCCGATTTCCTCGACGACGCCGTGCACCTGGTGGGGGCCAACGGCGCTCCACTGGTCCAGGGCCGGAGCCTGATCTACCGGTTTGCGGCGGCGGCGCCGTTCTGGTCCGGCCAGCTTTTGGGCCATACCCGGCTCAGCCCTGGCGTCTCCCGGCGGGCCGCGTCCGGGATCCTGGGCTATTTTCTCGAACGCGGGGCAGTGAACCGCGAGGGTTTGTTGACCATCGGGTTCCACGGCGAGTTCCCCGGAATGAAGCAGGCCTACTCCGGGGCCGGCTCGCCCTACTGGGCGGCCAAGGGGATGATTGGCCTGGCCCTGCCGGCAGACCATCCGGTCTGGACGGCAGTGGAGGAGCCGTTGCCGGTGGAGGTTGGAGACACGCAGCGCTTCGTTGCTGCGCCGGGCTGGCAAGTGGACGGGACCGTGGCAGACGGCGTCGTCCGGGTCCGCAACCACGGAACCGACCACGCCAACACCGGCGTCCGGGTAGCCGACTCGCCGCTGTATGCCCGCTTGGGCTATTCCACCGCCACCTTTCCGGACCTGGAGCCGGAGTCACTGGATAACGCGGTGGTCTTCGAAGATGCCGGCGGCCGGCTGACGCACCGCACGGGATTTAAATTCCTGGGGCAGCTCACGCTGGACGGTATCCAGGTGGGAGCCTCCCGGGCCGCCACCAGCTGGATCGCCCTTGATCCCGACGGCGGTCCCGACCACGGCAGCGGCGCCGCCGGGACCGCAACTCCAGGCCCCGAAGCTACGGTGGTGTCCCTGACGCGCGGTGCCGTGGAGCTGCGGCTGGTCCGGGTGCGCGGCGGCGCCGGCCTTGCCGCCAGGATGAGGATCGGCGGGTGGCCCATCGAGGCCGGCTCTGCGCTTGCCTCCGAGGTCAGGCCCGTCCCCTGGGGAGGGACGCTCGACAACTGCGGGACCTGGGGCCGGCAGGCACCGCACCCTACGGGATCACACCTGACCATCCCCTGGATCGGCACTTCGGGCGGGGTTGAAGACGGCGACTATGCCGCCGTCGTCGGCCTCGGCGGACAAGGCCTGGACGCTGAACTGGACGGCGCGCACTTCCTGCCGGACGGGCGCTTTGCGTTTTCCGACGGCCCGCCGGTAAACCCCGCAGACATCCTGGACAGTTTCTAGGCTTTCCCGAACCACTCCCGGGCAGGGTTGGTCACTTCCGGGGCTGAACGGTGCAGCCCCGGTTGCGCGGCCCACTTCACGCCGTTGGCCAGCACCCGCTGGATTTGCGGGTGGTGGTACACCGGGTACTCCTGGTCGCCCGGGCTGAAGTAGAAAATGCGGCCCTTGCCGCGGGTGAAGGTGACGCCGGAGCGGAAAACCTCACCACCGGCAAACGAGCTGATGAAGATCAGGTCGTCCGGGTCCGGGATGTCGAACAGTTCCCCGTACATCTCCTGTTCGGGGATGACGATGGGGCTGTCCACGCCCTCGGCGATGGGGTGCGATGGCTTGACGGTCCACACCAGCTCGCGCTCGCCGTCATTGCGCCAGGCCAGCGAGCAGCTGGTGCCCAGGAGTTTGGTGAAGATCTTCGCGAAGTGTCCGGAATGGAGCACGATCAGTCCCATTCCGCCGAGCACGTGCCGGTGGACGCGTTCGACGACGGCGTCGCTCACCTCGTGGTGGGCGATATGGCCCCACCAGAGCAGGACATCCGTCTCCGCGAGCACCTCCTCGTCCAGGCCGTGTTCATCGTCGGTGGCCAGGACCGCCGTCGTAATCCCTGCGTCCGGAAAGTAGGAACGAAGGCCTGCGGCGATGGCACCGTGGATGCCATCAGGGTAAATCTCCCCGATATGGGAGGGCTCGTTGATGGCCTCGTGGACGCCCTCGTTCCACACCCGGATCCTCAGTTTTCCGTTCATTAGAGTCGAACCTCCCTCTGCTCCAGCGCGGACTGGTAGCACGCGTCAATGATCTGTGCACGGTACAGGGCCAGGGAACCGTCGTGCCCGGCCCACGCTGCTTCGCCGCCGCGCACCGCCGTTACGAAGTCTTCCACCACTGCGTCATGGGCGCGGCCCGGCAGCACGGTTGGCACGTAATCGGCGGATTCGCCGTCCTTGTCCGTAAACACCCGCAGCTTGCCAACCGGTGGGAAGGGTGCCCCATGCACCTTGAGTTCTGCACCGCCGTCGGTGCCGTAGACCGTGAAGTCGAGCAGGTCATCCGTTTCCCGGTAGGTGGCCCAGCCCGCCTCGATGAGCAGTGTCCCGCCGCCTTCAAGCCGGAGGAACGCTGACGCGAAGTCCTCCACCTCGAACGCGTGGCTGGTGGCTTGGGCCGAATACCGGCTTCCGCCGCCCCTGCCCTGCGGGCCCAGCTCTGAGTGGGTCGCGGCCGAAACCGCCACCACCTTCGGTTCGCCGAGCAGATGCAGGGCGTAGTCCAGCGCGTGCACGCCGATGTCCGCCAGCGGTCCGCCGCCTGCGAGCTCCGGGTTGGTGAACCAGCTGCCCAGGGTGGGGATTCCGGAGCGGCGCAGCCAGGATGCTTTGGCATAGTAGGGCCGGCCCAGCCCGCCGTCGTCGATCACTTCCTTGAGGGCCTGGATGTCACCGCGGCGGCGGTGGTTGAAGGCCACGTCCAGGACGCGTCCGGCCTTCCGGGCTGCATCCACCATTGCCTGGCCCTCGACGGCGTTGCGCGCGATGGGCTTCTCGCTCAGCACGTGGATTCCCCTTTCCAGGGCGGCGATGACGATGGGGGCGTGCAGGAAGGTGGGCACTGCCACGCTGATGGCGTCCAGGCCGCCGTGGTCCAGCATCTCTTCCCAGCCAGCGAAACCGTTGGGAATGGCGTACTCGGCCTGCAGGGAGTCACGGAGTTCCTGCTCCATTCCCGCCAGCGACGCGATGCGTACACCGTCCAGCTCGGAATAGGCTTTCAGGTGCTGCTGGCCGGCCCAGCCGATGCCGACCACACCCACCCGCAGGTCCTGGGACTTGTCTCCGGGCGTGGGTGCCTGCCGGGCGATGGACTGCTGGTTGTTCAAAGGGATGCTTCCTTTTTCATATGGGGGTCGGGGAGAGGCCTTCTGGAATCGATTCCATCGGTGTCGAAAGACAATGCGCTTCTAGATTTGGAATCGATTCCAAAATCCTTTCAGGCATGACTGGGTGACGTCAACCCCTTATTAGTTCTTTGTGGAATCCCGGATAACGAGCTCATGCGGGAGGAAGGTCCGGCCCCGGCGGTGTGCCCCCGGTCCGGTCATCCGTTCCAAGAGTGCCTGAAAGGCCACCCGGCCGATGTCGTAGGCGGGCTGCCGGATGGTGGTGAGTTCCGGGACGCACATCTCTGCCTGGATGGAATCGTCAAAACCGGCAACGGCAAGATCTTCCGGCACGCGCAGGCCAGCGTCGGTGATTTCCCGGACGCAGCCCGCCGCCACCGTGTCGCTGCCGCAGAACACGGCATCGGGCAGCCGGTCCATGGCCAGGAGTTCCCGGGTGAGGCGCCGGCCGGCGTGGAAGTCGAAAGTGCCGCTGACGAAAAGGGTCTGTTCCGCGGTTAGGCCGGCCTCGGACAGGGCGTCGCGGAACCCCTGTTCGCGCAGCCGGCCGGAGCGGGCGGCCTGGTTGCCGATCATGGCCAGCCGCCGGGCGCCGGTCCTGATGAGGTGCCGCGTGATGTCGTAGGCCGCCTGCCGGTCGTCGATGGATACACCGAATGCTGCTTTGGAATCGACGATTTCGCAGACCTGGACAACGCTCAGCTGCTCCGCCAGCGCTTCAACATCCTCATCGGGCATGGTGGGCGAAAACAGGATCAACCCGTCCACTGATCCGTTGCGCAGCATGTCCACCAGCTGCTGTCCGCGTTCCAGGTCCCCGGACGTGGGGGCGATGAGGCTGACATAGCCGGCTTCTGCGGCGGCATCCCCGAACCCGCGGAAGGCCTCGCTGATGACGGGGGATTCAAGGTTCTTCGAGATGGCCAGGATGCGCATGGTGCGGTCACGGCGAAGATCGCGGGCGGACGCCAGTGGCCGGTAGTTGAGTTGCCGGATGGCGCCCGCAACCTTTTCCCTGCTCGATGCGCTCACTGCCGGGCTGCCGTTCAGGACGCGCGACACCGTGCCGACGGACACTCCCGCCGTTTTGGCGACGTCCTGCACGGTTGCTCGAGCCATTTTCGTTTGTCCTTCCGCGGCCACTGGCGTAGGTCCCCGCTGCATCGCCGAGTGGGGGTATGCCGTGGCGGGTTTCCCCAGCTTAGCCCGGAGGCCAAAAACGGAACGGCCGTTGCAGCCGCCAGTTGCCCGGCGGCCGCAACGGCCGTTCGCGTGATTCCCGCAAGTGGGGGACTGATATGTGGGCTACTTTGAGGCGAAGTAGCTCACGCACTCTCCTTCATTGGCGAAGCCCGGTTCCACGTTGGTGGTCCAGCCGCCGCCGGCACAGGCTGCCTTGCCCGTTACAAAAGTCACCGTGTACTCGCGGGTGGTGCCGTCCGGGGCAGTCACGGTGACTGTCGCCGTCGGCTGCTCGGTTGTGGCCTGGGCAACCGCTGCTTTCGCGTTCGTGTCCAGCGGGTAGGCGGCAACGGTGGGCGCCACGGTCGACGTCGTCAGGACTGTGTAGTCACCTGTGCCGGAACCGAAGCCCACCACGGACTTCTGGTCCACCAGCAACCGGCCAAGATCGGCAAGGCCTGCTTCACCCAGCCGTGTGCCGGCAATGGCCACTTCGGCCACCTTGGTGTAGGAGCCGCCGGTGGTCAGGACAACCCTGATACCGCTCGTGGTGACAGGGTTGAAGACGACCTTGACCGGCGCGGTGAGGCTTAGCCCCGTCACAGTTCCTGCTGAGGTGTCCTGCCATGCTCCGGCCCCATCCTGGTACTGGACCTTGAGGCTTTGGGCTGCCTTCTCGGCCAGCGTCACCGTCACTGAGTCCACCGTGTAGTCGCGGCTGAAGCCGTACGTGAGGGTGTCGCCGCCGCGTCCGCCGCTCACCCAGTTGGACCATCTGGTGGAGGTGTTGCCATCACAGGTGTTTTTCGCGACGTATGAACCCTCGGTGTAGGTGGCCGAAACCGTCGTGGCGGGATCGTCCTTGCAGATGTTGCTGCTCGGGACGCGGTCCACCACGAGTACGGTCAGCAGGGCATCGAGCGGCTTGTCGCCGTCCACACCCGTGCTGGCCTTGCCCCGGACGGTGGCGGTTCCCGGCGTTTTCAGTGACGTCTGGTCAAGGGTGCTCCAGTCCCAGGTGGCAGCGAGATCGTTCCGCGCTGTTGCCGCTCCCACCTGGCCGGGAACGGTGGCGGGCGCGGCCGCTTTTACTTCGTCCAGGGAGGCACCCGCTCCGACCGTTACCGAGACGGGGTCCGTCGCCGTGTACTTGCCAACGGTCACGGTGGCTTTGGCGTCGGTGAAGGACTGGCCGTAGACATCAGTGCCTGACCCCGTGATGGTCACCGTGCCTCGCTTCTTCCAGACGGCAGGATCCACAGCGTCCCACTGGACTGCTGCCGGACGCCCTTCACCCTTTACATACAGCGGGGTGACGGTGGCCGGCAGGGACGGTGCTGTCCCGATGGGTGTGGCCAGTTCCACGGGCTTGGTTCCGAGCAGTTTGAGGTCAGCGAGGTCCGTGAAACCCCAAGCCTGGTGCGGGCTGGCGGTTGCCGTTGCCGTGGTTCCGGTGGAGGATCCAAGGGATACTCCCGTTCCCGCAGCGGTTTGGTTTCCTGAGACCTGCAGGGCAATGGCGGCTCCGGCGTTGACCAGCGACCACTGCTTTCCGTTCTCAGTGGTGACGATCCACTGCGCCGCCGGATCAGACTTGGCCTGCTCCAGGGACATGGTGGCCAGGGACGCGCTGCCGGTTTGGCTGGCGTTGAGCACGCCGCCAGTACCGGTCAGCATGCGGCCGTCCTTGTTGGTGACCACCCAGCGGCGGTCGTTCCCAAACTCCTTGCCTCCCGCCGCGGTGAACGTCCACAGCTGCGGCGTGACCTCCGCCGTCGTGCTGCCCAGGTCCTGGATCGCAGCGGACCCGTCGGCTTTGCCGGCCAGGTACTTTCCGCTGGCTTCGCCGGTCAGGTGGTAGGTGTGGCCGTCCTGCACCGGGGCGGCCTCACCCGCCACCCCACTGACGCCGTCGACGACGAACGTCACCACGGATGCGGCGGGAACTTCCAGCGTGGCTGACTTGGCCGCGGTGTCGACGGCGACCGGAGCGCCCTTGACGAGGGCGTTCCGTTCGATGTCGTCCAGCGGGGACTTGGTGGTGACCACCGGGGTGACGGTGGCGCCGGAAGCGATGCTGCCAAACCGGCTGAGATCGATGGTGACCTTCTCCGCCGTCGGGGTGTCGTTGAAGTGCACCAGCGTGGCCCCGTTGCCGTCCGCGTCCAGGGCGCTCGCGGTCTTGGCGTTGTCATTCTGGATGAGGAAGTCACCGGGGCGGATGTAGTGCGTGAAGTTCCGGGTGGTGTTGTACTTCTGGTTGGTTAGTACCTTGCACTTGGCGTCCTGGGGGCTGGCGCCGTCGTTGAGCCGGCGGTTGGAGAAGCCTTCGCGGCCCTCGTAGTTGCAGTCGAAGTCCACGTAGATGGAGCCCCAGCCCTTGTCCGCCTTTTCCTGCTTGTAGGTGTCCTCCACCGGCTGCCAGAACACCCAGGCATCCGGTTCGAGTTCCCGAAGGTCGTTGACCATGCGGCCGGCGATGCCCAGGCCGTTGGTGATGTTGGAACGGTCCCAGCCGCTGGTGGAGTCACCGAGCGCCGGGTTGCCCGTCCAGAAGCCGCCCACTTCGCTCATCCAGAGCGGCTTGTCCGTAGAGTTCGCCAGGTCGCGGACGCGGCGGCGGTCATTGGTGCCGTAGGTGTGGACGTTCAGTTGGGAGACGGCGTCCTTGGCCTGCTGGCTGTAGCCGTTCCAGTTGGTCATGAACTTGCTGGGGTCGGTCTCGTCCATAGCCGAAATGACGGCGTCCGTGGTGGTGCCGTCTTTCGCCAGTTCCCCGGCGAGCAGTTTGGTCACCCGGTCCTGCGCCGCGGGGTAGATCAGTGCACCTTCCTGCTTCTGGGTATAGGTGGTGGGCGGCTTGCCGGTAGCGGCGTTGATGTCCGTGCCCCAGTAGCCGGAGTTGGGCTCGTTGAACGGATCGATGGTGTCCACCGTTATGCCGCTGCCGTCTTCGAGGAGTTCTACCGCGTGCTTCATGTAGGCGGCGAACTTGGCTTCCGCCTGGGGCAACAGGTTTTCCCCCTTGCTGGTGTTGACCTGGCCTGAGACGTAACCGCTTTTGGTCATGAACCAGGGCGGGGAGTTGCTGAAGGCTTCCCAATGGGTGATCTGCTGGTCGGCCGCGAGGCGTTCCACCCACCAGCGCTGGTTCTGGTCCGCGTCCGGGTTGTAGGACGCGGGGTCATCCGGGTTCCACTGGTTGAGGAACGCGAGCTTGTTGGCCTGCGTCGGGTCCACCGAGCCGTCCGGGTTGTACAGGTTGGACGCCGCTTCGCCGACGCCCGGTTCAGTGACCGGCTTCCACCATCCCTCCACCGCGCTGCCGTCGTTGAGGTAGTTGGTAACGTCGGAGGCGTTGCCGCCGCCCACGTTGTAGCGGGCAATGTTGAGGTTGAGCCCGTCCTCGCCGAACACCTTCTGGTAGAGCTCCTCCCGCAGCTCGGGGGAGTAGCCAGCCGTCGCGTTGGCAAACCACACCAGGCTGGTGCCCCAGCCTTCGAAGGCCTCGCCGCGGCTGGCCGGGTTGGGGGAGATGGTCACGGGAGTGGCTTCGGCTGCTGCCGCCGGCCCTGCCGGTAACAGCACCAGCCCGGCTGCTGCCGTGACGGCGGCTGCCAGGGCGGCCACCGGCCTTCGCAGCCGTCGTGGTGGTCGGGGGGAGAACGTCATTGTTGTACCTCGCAGTCTGAAGAAGCGGTGCTTGCGCCGGCGCCCGCTCCGGAAGGCAAGGAGCGGGAAGCTGCGGCACAGCGAGACTATGGGCGGCAGGCCTCTTCAACAAGGCACTCGAACACGCTCGTTCGTGTTCGACCAAAGCTGCTCGCAGGAGGCACCGTTCGAGCGCCTGTTGCTGTGCTCCGGCAGCGATCCTGCACCATTCCCGCGACGCGTGGGACGGGCTTGGGAGCGATCAGTGGGACGCCTGAAACTCGGTGGCGGATGACCGAAACGATCATTTAACACACCGGAAACCCACCCCAAAACAGCCGCCATACAGTTGGAACCAGACGGCACCAGCCGCCCCTCCGCTGAACGTGGCCCCTCCGTCCACGTCCCTCCCACGGACGGCTCTGACGGCAATTAACCGTTCTCTCTTCGCATCTTGAAAGGGGTTTCCCATGGATTCGGGAAATGTCGCTTGGATATTGGCCAGCTCGGCGCTGGTGTGCATGATGATCCCAGCCCTGGCCCTGTTTTACGGGGGCATGGTGGGGTCCCGCCGCATCTTGAACATGATGATGATGTGCGTCGGCGGTGCCAGCCTGGTCGCCGTGCTCTGGGCACTGTTCGGTTACTCAATGGCCTTCGGAAACTCCGTGGGCGGCCTGGGAATCATTGGTGACGTCACCGAGTTCCCCGGCATGGGGCAGCTGCTGGCCAAAGACGATTCCGCGTCCATTCCGGTCATCCTGTTTGCCGCATTCCAGCTGTTCTTCGCCTGCGTCACCACTGCACTCGTTGCCGGTGCCGCCGCGGGCCGCATGAAGTTTGGCGCCTGGATGCTGTTCGCGGGCATCTGGGCCACGGTTGTCTATTTCCCCATCGCCCACTGGGTGTTTGCGTTCAACTCGGCGGACGGCAGCAGCGTTGGCGGCTGGATCGCCAACGGCATCAAGGCCATCGACTTCGCCGGCGGCACCGCGGTCCACATGAACGCCGGCGCCGCGGCACTGGCGCTCGCACTGGTCCTGGGCAAGAGCTCCGGCTGGCCCAAGGTAGAGCATGCCAAGCCGCACAGCCGGCCGCTGGTGCTGCTGGGCGCAGGCCTGCTGTGGGTTGGCTGGTTCGGCTTCAACGCCGGCTCCGCCCTCTCCGCCGGCCAGTCGGCGTCGGTGGTTTTCCTGAACACCGCCGTGGCCGCCTCCGCCGGCCTGCTCGCCTGGGCCCTCGTTGAGCGGGTCCGCCATGGCGCTGCCACCAGCATGGGCGCCGCCTCCGGCCTGATTTCCGCGCTGGTTGCCATCACCCCGGCCTGCGGCGCAGTCAGCCCGCTGGGTGCCCTGGCCATCGGTGCCATCGCCGGAGCCGTCTGCTCGCTGGCCATCGAGCTGAAGTTCCGGCTGGGCTTCGACGATTCCCTCGACGTCGTCGGCGTCCACCTGGTGGGCGGCATCCTGGGCACCCTGTTGATCGGCCTCTTCGCCACGGACAAGGCCCCGAACGGCGTCAGCGGTCTGTTCTACGGCGGCGGGTTCGACCTGCTCGGCGTCCAGGCGATCGCCACCGTCTCAGTGCTGGTGTACTCCTTCGGCATCACCTGGATCCTCGCCAAGATCCTGGACAAGGCCATGGGCGGCCTCCGCATCAAGCCCGAGGATGAACTGCGCGGCATCGACCTCGCGGCCCACTCCGAACTGGCGTACCTGACGGACGAGGACCCGGTGGAGCTGGGGTCGCCGCAGCGGGTCTAGCCCCGGCACTTCCCAGTGCACGGATCAGGGCCAAACCTTGGACCGGTGCCGGCAGCCGCCGGCTTATAGTTCCGGGGTTTGGCCCTTCTCCGTGGCCGCCTTAGTGCCCGGTGCACACCAGGATTCCGTCGCGCACTTCCAGCACGGCGGCCCGGATGTGGCTGAGGCGGGTGCGCGGGTCCGGCGCCATCGTATCGATGTCCTCGCCGCCCCAGTATGGATGCGTGAAGTAAACCAACAGCGCGTTCTGCGTGCCGCCGTCGGACGTTTCTCCGGGTTTCCCGTCCGGAAGGGGCACCACGTCAGCATGGCGTCCGACGACGGCCCTTCCGTCCACCGATTCCGGCGCCGTGAGGATCAGCCCGCCAAGGTGCTCCTGCCGGATCCAGTTGCCTGTTGCATCGGGGGAGCGGTAAATGGCCTGGCCGCGCCATTCGTCCACGATCATCCAGTAGCTGCCGCCCAGCCGGAAGACCTTTGGTCCTTCGTGGGGACGGCCGGGTATTGCGACGCCTTCCATCGTCCAGGACGCCGGGTCGTCAGGGGTGTCGCTCACCGCGCTGTAGGTGTTGGAGCCGCGGGTCTCATCCTTGTACCAGAGCCGGTAGCGGCCGTCCCCGCACAGGGCCACGGCAGCGTCAATCACCCGCGGGGAGTCCAGGTCGATGCGGCCCAGGTACTCCCATTTTTCGAGGTCGGTGCTGGCGAACTGGACGATTTCCGCCTTCCCGGTCCAGTCCGTGCGCCTGCCGCCCAGGACGGTCAGGTACATGATCCATCGGCCGCCAATGCGTACGACGTCGGGCGCCCAGAGGGTTGCCGGCAGTTCCGTTCCGGGCGGGATGAGTCCCTCCACGGTGCCTTGGTAGCGCCAGGTTGCGCCGCCGTCGGACGATCTCGCGACACCGATGCCGGTGCCGTGCACCCATTCCACCCCGGCCAGCCCCGGAGCCGTGGCGCGGCGCTGGGTGTAGAGGAGGACCCACTCGCCCTTGAGGTGGTCGGCGACGAGGATCGGGTCGGTGGGCCCGTCCCAGACCGGGTCACGGTACGGAGTGGCGAATGCGTCCGGCCGCAGGGGCGGCAGGGGCGTTGATGCGGATTTTTCCGTGGCGGACAACCGGTGCGGCACAGTTTCTCCAACGTTGTAGTTTTCGGTTGGTGACCAGCATATGCCGCCGTTGGCGCCGCGCAAACGCATTCGCGCTGTGCGCATTCATCGCCGCTACCGAAATACGGAATAAATCAAGCTGTCTGTGACAGTTTGGGTGTTTGGTTGGGTTGGTTGATCCAGGCTTCCCCGGGCGGTGCCGGAGTGACCGGGGGGCTGCGGAAGCGTTCGGGGTGTCGGCGGTAGTAGGCCTCGTGGGCGTGTTGGCGGTGGTTCCGGATGTCTGCTGCGCTGCCATCGTGCACTGAAGTGGGTGTGAACCAGTTCAGGCCACTGTGTAGGTGGTTGTTGTTGTAGTCATCGAAGAACCAGCGCGCAAAGTCTCTAGCTTGTTTGAGCGATTCGAAGCGCTCGGGGAATTCGAGTGAGTACTTCACGGTCTTGAAGAGGGATTCGATGTAGGGGTTGTCGTTGGAGACTCTCGGGCGGGAATGCGAGGGACGGATCCCCAAGGTGCGCAGCAGTTCCCATGTCCGGGCGGACCTCATGGGTCCTCCGTTGTCCGCGTGGAGCACTTTCGGGGCTGTCCTGGCAGCCAGGACTGCGCTGCGGATGAGGTCCTGGGCGAGTGCTGTGTCCTCGACCTGCTCGACTCGGTGGCCCATGACTTTCCGCGAGAAGACGTCAATGATGGTGTAGAGCTTGAGGTGTTGTCTGCCGGGTCCCCGAAGCATCGTGATGTCCCAGGACCATAGCTGGTTCGGCGCTGTGGCTTGGAGGACTGGTTTCGCGCGGGAGGTTGTTGCGGCGCCAGCGGATCTTCGGCGGCGTCGGTCCCCGTTCTGGCCATGCCGACGGACGATCCGGTGGGCAGATGCCATCGAGCAATAGATGTCCCCGGCATCAGCCATCCTCCTCACGGCTTGTGTGACGGAGAGCCCGGAATACTCCTCGTTGTTAATGGTTTGGAGCAGTTTCTCTTCGTCCTCGGGGCTGATCCTGTTCGGATAGGACCGGTCACGGTGTGCAACGACAACACCGGGGCGTTTGGTGCCTCTGCGATACCGGTACCAGGTCTCGTGGGAGAGCCCCAGCAGGCTGCAGGCCCTGCGGACTCCGTAGCCGACACCACTCAACGCGGTGATCACTCCGAGGAGGACGTCCCGTCGACGGGCTTCTTCAGCCACTCTGGCCGGCCTGGTTCCGGTTCGTCCAAGTGGGGATCTGTTGCTGCCGCGCTCCGGGCCATAGCGTCCAGGAGCGCGGCAGCTTTTCCCAGGATCTCCACCGCGGCCTCCGACTTCTCCAGCTTTTGCTTCAGCCGCTCGTTCTCTGTCCGAAGGTGTTTGAGTTCATCCCTGTCACGCGCTGTCATCCATGTCTTCCCCTCACCTGTCCCGGGTTGAACCCCCGGCGGCAGGAGCCGCCCTTCATCCCGGGCAGCAAGCCAATCACGGAAGGTCGCGGAGTGCACCTGAACCCGGCGGCAAAACTCGGACTTGGAACCCCAGTCCACGCACTTGTCGTATTCCAGCAACAAATCCCACTTCTGCTGGGCCGAGAACCGATGAAACTTTGTGGGACGAGTCGGAATTTCCATGGGCGTTCCTTCCCCGCCCCGAAGTGTCACACAACAGGCTGACACACAGGGAATATGGGATGCGCCAGGGAACCTGCGCGTCGAGATTGCAGCTGCGGGTCGGAATTTCAGCTGCGCGTCGAAGCCGGGGGAGCTTACTCCTTGAACAGCCCCGCCAGGTCCTCGGCCGTGATCGCCCCGCCGGCCAGGGCGTCGCCTTCCATGACATCCGCGAACAGCTGCGACTTCCGGGTCTTCAGCGCCATCACCTTCTCCTCGATGGTGTCCTTGGCCACGAGCCGGTACACCATGACGTTCCGGGCCTGGCCGATCCGGTGCGTCCGGTCCACGGCCTGGGCTTCAGAGGCCGGGTTCCACCAGGGATCAAGCAGGAAGACGTAGTCGGCCTCGGTGAGGTTGAGCCCAAAACCGCCGGCCTTCAGCGAGATCAGGAACACCGGCGCGCTGCCGTTCTTGAACTCACTGACCACGTCGGCCCGGTTCCGGGTGCCGCCGTCGAGGTAGCAGTACTCGATCTCCTCCTCGTCCAGCCGCTCCCGCACCTTCCCCAGGAAGCCCGTGAACTGGCTGAAAATCAGCGCCCGGTGCCCCTCGGCCACCAGGTCCTCCAGCTGTTCGAACAGCACATCGAGCTTGCTGGACCGGACGGCGGACAGTGCCGGGTCCACCAGCGAGACATCCAGGCTGAGCTGCCGCAGGAGCGTCAGCGACTGGAAGATGGTGAACCGGTTCTTGTTGACGTCCTCGATCAGCCCAAGAATTTTTTGCCGCTCGCGCTGCAGGTGCGTCTGGTACACCTTCTGGTGCCGCGGATTGAGCACCACCTCAAGGATCTGCTCCTGCTTGGGCGGCAGGTCCTTGATCACCTGGTCCTTGGTGCGCCGCATCATCAGCGGCCGGACCCGGCGCCGGAGCTTCTCCAGCTGCCCCTTGTCGCCGTTCTTCTCCACCGGCTTCTGGTAGTACTCCGCGAAGCGTTTCGGGCTGGAGAACAGGCCGGGAGCCACGATGGACGTCAGGGCCCAGAACTCCATCAGGTTGTTCTCCAGCGGGGTGCCCGTGATGGCCAGTTTAAACGCAGCCGGCAGCTTGCGCGCGCACTGGTACGCCTTGGACTGGTGGTTCTTCACGAACTGCGCCTCGTCCAGGACCAGCCCGTTCCAGGTGCGGGAGGCGTAGGCCTCGTAGTCGATGCGGAACAGGGCGTAGGAGGTGATGACGACGTTGGCCCCGCCAATTGCCTCCGCCACGTCCTGGCCGCTCTTCCCAAAGGTCTCGCCGACGGTCCGCACGGTGAGGCCCGGGGCAAACCGTGCCGCTTCGAGGGCCCAGTTGCCCACCACGCTGGTGGGCGCCACCACCAGGAAGGGCGCGACGGCGGCCGGCCGGGCTCCAGGGCCGGCGGCAGCTCCGCCGTCGGACGTTTCCAGGGACGCAGCCGCCTCAACGGCGAGCTCCTTCGCCGCGCACATCAGCGCCAGCGCCTGGACGGTCTTGCCCAGGCCCATGTCGTCGGCCAGGATGCCGCCCAGCCCGTGCTTGTACAGGAAGCTGAGCCAGTTGTAGCCCTCCAGCTGGTACGGCCTCAGCTCCGCGTTCAAGGTGGACGGCAGCGGCAGCCCGTCCGTGCCGCCTTCCAAAAGCCCGCCCACGGCAGAGCGCCACGCGGCGGCCTGTTCGTCCACGATCCCCAGCTGCGCCAGCTCATCCCACAGTCCCGCCTGGAACCGGCTGATCTGCAGCGGCGCGTCCTTGTTGTCCTGCAGCGACCGTGCCTCTTCAATGAGCGCCCGCAGCTGGTGCAGCTCGGGCAGGTCAAGGGAGAAGTAGGCCCCGCTGGGCAGCAGCATCTTGGTCTGGCCGGCGGCGAGGGCGGAGAATACGGCGGCGAAGGAGACGGGCTGGCCTTCCAGGGAAATCTGGATGCCCAGGTCGAACCAATCCCGCTGTTCGGTGGCCTTGGTGGAGATGGACACCACCGGGGCTTCCTCGGCCTCACGGTAGTCGGCGATGTCGCCCACCGTCTCCACGTCCACGTCCGGGGCTTCCCGCAGCCGGGGCAGCACTTCCTCCGTGAAGGCGAGCGTGTCCAGGCCCGCCAGTTCGGCAGAGGCGGCCAGCCGGGGGGTGCCCCAGCCACCGGTGGCGGATTCGCCCAGCGCGGGCACCACGTCCCACGGCCGGCCAATGCCCTCAAGGATGCGCGATTCCGCTGTGTCGTCGCGGTAGCCGGCATCGCCGGGGTGCCGCCACAACGGCTGCGCGGTGACCAGCTTGCCGGTCTTGTAGTGCCACTCCCAGTGCAGCCGCACCCGGTGGTCCGCCCCGTAGTTGGCCAGCAGTGACAGGTTGGGGACGGCAAGTTCCGGCAGTTCCACGGACTCATCGCGCGCCGTCACCCGGGCCGTCTGCTTCAGCTTCGGGTAGAAGCCGGTGAGGAACCGCGACTCGTCCCGGGCAGGGATGTGCAGGGTGCTTCCCGCGGTGACGAACGCCAGCAGCTCCTCGCTCAGCCCGTTTTCGAGGGGCGCCAGCGTAATCGTCCCGTTGGGGTCGGGGACACCGGGCAGCGCAGCGTCCCCGGCCGTGAAAAAGAGGCCATGCGCGGGCCTGCCGATGGTGCCCACCGCAGCCGGATCAACCTCGTTACCCTCAACGGTGATGGTGGGCGAAAGCTCCAGGCCGCCGTCGGACTCCCCGTCCCTGGCCTTTACACCGGGATCCGCCGTTGAGGGGCCGCCCACGGGCGTGCCGTACCGGCTCAGGGAAAGGCCGACGGCGGCAGGGGACTCGGCGACCCGGACCGGCTCATCGCCGCGCGAGTGGACCAGTGCGAGCCCGATCTTCCTGGCATCGGACAGCAGGCTCCACAGGTTCTTGCCCGCGTAGGCGTTAAGGCCCAGCCAGAGGCCGGCGGAGTTGTGCACCCGGCTGGCGGAGGAGGAATGGCCGGCCAGGAACTCCTGCAGCCACTCCACATGCGCCTGGTTCGATTCGCGCCGGAAGTTCAGGTAGCTCAGGGTGTTCCAGGAAACGTCGCCGCGGATCCACTTGCCCTTGGCCCCCATGATCACGGGCCGGACCTTCAGCTGCCGGACGCCGCGCACCGGGTCCCGGCGGCCTGTATAGGAGAAGTGCGGCGGCGGTTCCTCCACCTCGAACTGCAGGGCCAACGGAACACCGCTGGTGGAGGGGGCGGCACCGGGCTGGGAGATCAGCGGGCTGAGGGCCTGTTCCCAGTCGGACAGGGCCGCCGACGGTGCGCGGGACACCTGCGTGGAGGTGGACGGTGTCAGCAGCTGCACCCGGATGGCCGGGTTGTCCTCGGCCGCGAAGAGCAGGGCGGCCACGTGTTTGCAGTCCTTGCGGACCGGGCAGCTGCACACGCCCACGGTGCAGCTCCAGCCACCGCCCCTCCGGACCAGCTTGGCTGTGGTGGAGTAAGGAACCTCCGCGCCGCCCCGGACCTTTCCCAGCATGAGCCCCGTGCCGCCGTCGAACGATATGCCCGACACCCTGCTTGCCATGGCATACGCCAGCCCGGCCGCCAGGGAGCGGTCGTTAATGGCGGGTGTCTGTATTGCCAGTTCCGCACTTTCGTCCGGTTGGGATGGCATGGTGCGCACTACTTTCAGCAGGCCGCGGCGGGGCCGGGTCCGGTGGGTGGTTATCTGATCCATCTTAGTTCGCCCGGCGGCAGCCCCACGCCGCCGGGTGCCCTCCCTGGCAGTCCCGAAAACTTCGCTTGACGTTCATTTCCTTCGCGATGCTGCCGTGAACCGGCCGTCGTAGCGTGAAAGCGTCCGGACCAACACCACCGCCCAGCAAGGATCGCCATGACCATTACGCACCCGCCCGTCGTCCTGACCAGCAGCAGCATCGGAGGCAGGGACGAGGAGGTGGTGGAGGCCAACGCGGCCATCATCGACGCCATGCGCAAGGCCATGCTGCGGCTGGAGGACATGTCCCCGGTGGCCGTCAGAAGCTGCCTGGTGGATTTCTACCTTTCCCAGGCGCTGGAGGGCGGCTTCGCGCAGTATGCCGTCATGGCCGGTGGCCGGATCGCCACGGACCCGCTGGTCCGCGAGGGCATGGCGGGAATGGGCGCCACCGCACACCTGGACCTGTTCAACCGGGCCGTGGAGGCCTACGGCGTGCTGTCCGCCGGGATTCCGGCGTCCTACCTGGTCACCGGTGGCGGTGACGGCGGTGCGGGCGACAGCGGGGCCGTTCCTGGCGCCGTCCTCCGGGTCGAGGAGCTCGACGGCGAGTTCGAGGAGCTGCTGGAACACGAGAACATCACGGCCCTCAACGCCCGCTGGCTGCGCGGCCAGCCGGACCTGTTGGTGCTGGACGACGAGGAAGTGGGCCCGTACATCCAGCGGTTGGCGGCCGCGGCCCTGGAAGACGCCGGGATGTCCCCGGCCCGCAGGACAGCGCATACGCTGTAGCAGCGCAGCGGCCACCAGCTGTTTGAGGGCAGGAAAAGAAATTCCGGGACACCCGTAACCTTTCCCCCACTGCAGGCGATGTAGTCCGTGATGGGTCCGCCCGGCGGGCCCTCTCTGATGTGTTGTCTAGGTTTGGAGAAGTTAGATGTCTGTGTTCACCGTTCTCGCCACCAGCAAAGTCGCCGCCGGAGTCCTGGCTGCCGGAACCCTGGCAGTAGGAGGAACCGGCGCCGCCGCCGTCTCGGGTGTCCTCCCCACGCAGGCCCAGCAGGCCGCGCACGACGCCTTCGGCGCACCGGCTCCCAAGCTCGCAGCCGAAGCAGCAGCTGATGCCCAGGCCACCCCGGCCCCTACCGCTACCGCCGCAGTTGAAGACGCCCTGAAGGGCGCCGACGCCACCGCAGAGGCCACTGCCAAGGGTTCCGCAACGGCTGAGGCTTCCGATGAGAAGGTCGCCGCCGACGCAACCGAGTCCGCAAAGGCCAACACCGCCGTTGACGCTGCCGGTCCCGCAGCCCTGGGCCTCTGCACCGCCTTCACCCACGGCGGCCTGGACGCTTCCTCCAAGGCGTTCTCCTCGCTGTCCATCGCGGCCCACGGTGAGACGAACATCAAGAGCTACTGCACCGACGTCGTGGCCAAGGCCGACGCCGCAGCCAAGGCCGGTGCCGAAACCAAGGGTTCCGCTTCCGTTGAGGCTGAAAAGCCCGAGGTCCCGTCCGCTCCGGCAGTGCCCGCCGTTCCGGCAGTTCCGGGTGTCGACGGCGCGAAGACCGTTCCTGCTGTTCCTGCTGTTCCCGCTGTGGGCGGCAACACCGTTCACACGCCGTCAGTTTCGGCGCGCTAAGGAACATTGGCTAGTCTGGACTGCGGCTGCGGCCGCGGTCCAGGCAGCCGGGCGGGGCGCGCAGCTCTGAAAGAGCGCCCCTGGCAGACCCGCGAACAGGCAGTTGGAAGACCACGGAGACCGGTAGCCCGAACCGGAAACCGGGACAAGGCGCGGGCCGGATCCCGGGATGGAGGAGCCGCTGGTGCTGGACACTTTGGCCCAAGAAGAGATCGACATATTCGACAACGCAGCCGGAACTGATCCGGCCGTGTTGTTCGCTGCTGCCTATCGAACCTTCGCGGGCCCGGTGCAGGGGTACCTCAAAGCGCGCGGACTCGATGACCCCGAGGCCGTCACCCAGGACGTCTTCATGGCCTTCTACCCCAGGATCAGCACCCTCACCGGCGGCCGGCAGGGCGCAAAGTCCCTGATCTTCTCGATCGCCCACGCCCGCATGGTGGACCACTACCGCAGGCTGGAACGGAGGCCGCAGCTGACACCGTACGACCCCCAGCACGACGGCCGGACCACGCCGTCGGCGGAGGACCACGCCGTGGAACTGACCGGCGGAGCCGAAGCCATGCTGGAAGGGCTCAGTGAGGAACACCAGGAGGTCCTGGCCCTGCGCGTCGTGGCGGACCTCTCCATCGACCAGGTGGCCGCCATCATGGGCAAGAGCGCCGGAGCCATCAAGCAGCTCCAGCGCCGCGCCCTGCAGAACCTGAAGGCACAAACGCTCAAGAGAAACCAGGCACATCATGAGTGACACCGCAGGATCCCGCAACGACGGGGCCGTTGACCAGCTTCTGCTGGAGGCAGGCGTGGACGACGATGGCCAGCTCCGTCACGCCCTGCTCAACCTGCGTGCCCTGGCAGCAGAGGCCCCGGCACCCTCCGCCGAAATCGCAGCGCTGATGGCAGGCCCGTCAGCGGCCGCCACCACCCCGCTCCCCGCGGTCGAACCCGCCCCGGGAACTGCCCCGGGAAGACCGGCCGATGAGCTGGCAGCCCGGCGCAAGGCCAAGCGCCGCATCACGCTCACCACGCTCTCCGTGGCGGCCTCGCTCGCGGCCGGCGGCGCAGTGGCTGCCGCCTCTGACCAAGGGTTCCGCGACTCCATTACCCAGCTGCACCATGCCGTCGCCTCGTTCGTGACAGGTTCCACCGTGGCTCCCGCCGGCAACGGCACCAAGCAGGTTCCGGTGCCCGTGCCGGCAGCGCCCCGGCCGTCGGCAACCAGCAGCGCGGATGCCGTTCCGGCGGCACCCGCGCCCGCCTCGGCACCTGCCGCGGTGGCGCCGTCGAGCGTTCCGGCGCGGCAGGGAAATACTCCCACCCACGGGGCGCCCTCGCAGAAGCATGTGGAGGTTCCCGCAGAACCGGCACTGCCTACGGGTGTTCCAGGGGAGGTCAGGAAGGGCCTGGAACAGGGCCCCAAGCTGCCCGTTCCGTTGCCCACGGAAGTCCCGCTCCCGGGCAAGGCTCCGGACGTTCCCCTGAAGTAGGCCAGACCTAGTAGCCCTGGCCGGCTGCCTTGATCATGGCGCCCGACGGGTCCGACAGGTACCAGACGCCACCCACGCCCTGGCCCAGGACGTCTCCCGCCTTTGTGTCCTTCGCGAAGTAGTAGAGGGGCATGCCGTTCAAGGTCACCTGCTTCTTGCCGTCAGGCGTGGTGATGGTCCCCAGCTTCCCGGTCACTCCCTGGGCGGTGGGCGAACCCGAGGTGGTGGTCAGCGGCGGCCACTGGACCAGGCAGGAGCCAGTGCAGGCGCTGCTGCCGGAGTCCTTGGTGTCCTTGGTGAAGAAATAGAGGCTCATTCCCTTCGCATCCACCACGATGCTGCCCGCCGAGGAGGACGCCGTCTTAAGCTCGGCGGCGGAACTTGCCGGCGAGGATGAGGCGGAGGGGCTTGAGGATGATGACCCGGAAGAGGTTCCGGCCGTGCTGCCGGCCGCACTGGTGGAGCCGCCCGCGGCCGGGCTGGAGGCTGCCGGCGTTGTCCCGGTGCTGCTGCCGCAACCCGTGAGGGCTGCCGCCAGGGCCAGGATGGCAAGGCCTGCCCCGAGATGCTGTTTCATGGTGTGCTCCTTGGCTGTGTGCTTTCTTGGCTGCCATTTGGCGGGCGCCCCGCGCTGGAACACGGGACGCTAACCCCTACGACGCCTCCGGGTAAAGAATGGTTCACAGGAACGCTGTGGCGCCGTGCGATTGAACCGATTCCTGATTCCTGTCGTGGTAACAGCCGGGAGCGCAGGATGCCGTGGCGTTCCCGCGGGCAGTGACGTGGACATGGCAGTGATCGCGGACAGGGCAGTGGCGGGAGGACCGGGATGCCGCTCGACGACAACGTGGTGGAAGCCATCTACCGTGAACACGGCGGCGCGCTGCGCCGCTTCGTGCTCAGCGCCACCCGGGATCCGCAGCTTGCAGAGGACGTGGTCCAGGAAACCGTGCTCCGCGTCTGGCAGCACGCCCCGGAGATCAACGGCAGCTTCCGCAGTTACTTGTACCGCACAGCCAGGAACATCATGATCGACAACTACCGCCGGAGCCAGCGCCGCCCGCATGAGGCCGCCCTGGAAAGCAGCCCCACCGAACCCGCCGAGGTGATGGGCCGCGTCGACGAACTGCTCAATCGTGTCCTGATGGAGGAAGCGCTGCTGCGGCTCAGCAAGGAACACCGGGACGTCCTGGTGGCCCTGCACTACCGCCGGTTCACTGTCAACGAGGCCGCCGTCCAGCTCAATATCCCCAGCGGCACGGTCAAATCCCGCGCTTTTTACGCTCTCCGGGCATTACGCACCATCCTGGACGAAATGGGGGTGGAACGGTGAACACCAACCCGCACTACTTGCTGGGCGCCTATGTCCTCGGCGGCCTTGACGCCGCCGATCTCACCCTTTTCGAGGCCCATCTCCAGGACTGCGCCGGCTGCCGGAAGGAACTGGCGGTGCTGGAGAAAGTGCCAATGCTCCTGGACGCTCTTCCCGTCCCTGACGCACTGGCGCTCAGCGGCGCTCCCGGCGGCAGCGAGGCAGCCGACGCGGGCGTCCCCGGCCGCCTGTTTGACGAACTGGCGCACCGCCGTCGGACATTACGACGGCGGTGGGCGGCGCTGGCGGGGGCTGTTGCCGCTGCGTGCCTGGCCATAGGCCTGGCGGTGGGGCCCATGCTCGTCAGGCCGCCGCAGCCGGATGCCACCTATTCCGTGGCATCCGGGGGAGGGCTGCAGGTGAACATCGATATGGCCCGGAAAACCTGGGGAACCGAGCTCGCGGTGAGCGGCAGCAGCCTGCCGGCGGAAGGAACGCTCTCGCTGTGGGTGCGTGACCGTGCCGGCACTGAGGACCGCGCCTGCGCATGGACCGCCACCCCCAGTGGAAAGGTCAAGGTCACCGGCGCCACGCCCATCCAGCTGGGCAGCATCTCGAGCGTCGAGCTGCGCGACGGTGCCCAGCGGGCCGTGGCGGTCATTACGGTTCCCTAGATTTTCGGGGCCTCGTCCTGGTTGAGTGCTTCCCCGGCGTTACCCAGTGCCCTGAACTCTGCCACCAGGGCTTCGTTCTCGCAGGCGCGCGCGAAGGCGTCGATGCGCCGTTCGATCTCGTGGCCCAGCAGCCAGCTGCCGATCCGCTCCATGATGGGCCGGAGCAAAGCCGGGCGGCATGAAAAGGTGTACTTCCACACTGCCCGGGTGCCGCCGTCGTCAGCGGTGAACCGCCAACCCCCGCCAAAATTCGTGAAGAACCAGGGACCGTCCACCATGGTCATCCCTACGTTCCGGGGCGGTGCGTAGGAGACGTACTGGCTCACCATGGATAAGCCCAGCCGCGACCTGGTGCGGGTGCGGACACCCTTGCCCGGCGCCTGCGCCCCGTCAAGGAAGCCCTGGGCAGAAATGAAGGGGTCCCACTTGAGCCGGAAGTCCCCCGTGGTCTGGGAGAAGGCGAACGCAGTCTCCGGGTCGATGCGGATCAAGCGTTCGGCGCGTACCTGGGGCATGCCTCCACCTAACCACGCGGATGACTGCTACTTGGTCATTTTGGCCAGCCGCGCGCGCATGATCATGTACGCGCCGTAGCAGACCAGCCCGGCTCCCACCGCGGCCAGCAGATAGGGGCCCAGTGGCTGGTCGCGGAGGGCCCGCAGGCCGCCGTCCAGCCCGGTTGAATCCTCAGGATGCTGCTTGATTGTGGCGATGGCAATGAGCAGGCCGGCCAGGAGGAGCACCGTTCCCTTTGCCAGGTAACCCGTCACTCCCAGTGCTGTCACGGCGGTCCTGGCCGGCCCCGGAGCCGGCATCCGCAATTGTTTCTGGAAGGACTTTTTTGGTCCCCGGATCCCGTAGGCCACGCCCGTGACGGCGACCGCCAGGCCGATCAGGACCAGCAGGGCCACGCCGCCCGGGGCCTGCATCATGGAAACGGTGAAGTCGCTCGTGGCCTTGCGGTTGTCACCGCCCGTCCCGGTGCCCGTGACGAAGTGCCACAGGGTCAGGGCAAGGACGGCGTACACGATGGCCTGCAGGGTGGCCTTGGCTTTGTTCTTGACCTTGGTCTTGGTGGCCTGGTGGTTGAAGTCGAAGATCGCATCGCCCGCCTGCCAGAGCGACAACGCTGCGCAGGCCGCGAAGCTGCCCCACAGCAGGAACGGACCCACAGCCATGGTGGCCAGCTCCGCCACCGCGCCGCTGAAATCCGCGCTGCCCGTGCCGCCCACCGCCAGCCGGATGGATATGGCGCCCACCAGCAGGTGCAGGATACCGCTGGCCGCAAACCCTGACCGGGCCAGGATCTCAAGGACGCGCGAATTGGTCACGTCCTCGGCCTTGTCCGCCACCTGTTTCAGTTCTTCTTTGATCGTCTTTCCTTTTGGACAGGCGCGGTAGTGCGCTGGGATGCGTGCCCTTCTTACAAAAGCAATCGTGCCACGCCGCGCGGGCCCCGAACAGTTGGCCCCGGCTTGCTCCAGCGTTCATGCGGCGTTGGTCCTGCGTTTGGGCCCGCGCTGGTCCCGCTCGCTGGTCCCGCGTCGCGCGTCAGGTCCATTGGCGATGGGGAGGGATCCCCATCGCCGCGCTTTCATACCTGTGCAACCATAAGGACCAGCGATTGATACGTACCGCACTCTTTCCGGGGGAAACCATGACTTTTTACGGCGCAGACGTCAGCCAGTTGCGGGCACTGGCCAAGGCCGCGGACCAGGCAGCGACGCTGTTGAGCAGCCGCGCCGGGTCCCTGCACAGCCAGATCCTGGCCGCGCCATGGAAGGGCCGGGACGGTGAACGCTTTCGCCAGGAGTGGAGCGCCAGCCACCGCCCCAGCCTGGACAAAGTGGTGGCAAGCCTGCGGGAGAACTCGAGAATCCTGATGAAGCAGGCCGACGAGCAGGAAAAGGCGTCGACTGCCGGAACCGGTGGGGCCGGCAGCAGCACCTGGGACCGGCTCACCTCGATGGCCACGCAGGCGAAGGAGTGGTTCAAGGAAAGGGCCGAAGAAGCCAGGGCGGCCGCCGAACACCGCCGGGAGCTGGAGGCCGGCCTGGACCGGATGCTCAACGCCAGCCCGGAAGAGCAGGCCAAATGGTGGGCCGGCCTCTCCGATGCTGACCGGAGCTACCTGATCCAGGGCGAGGGCAGCGATGGCCCTTTCGCGGAGGACCTCATGCGCATGGACGGCGGCATTCCCGCGTCCGCGCAGGAGTTGGCAAAGCAGCACCTGCATGAATTGGCCAAGGCGGACATTCCGGTCTACACGGAAACGGGCAAGGCCTCCATCGAAGCCCGGGTTGCGTGGGTCCACGGCGGTGCCGAAGTGGGGACCGAAGTGGTGAAGAACGCCGACGGCTCCGCCACCATGAAGGTGTACGGAAACATGGGCCTGGGCGTCAATGACACAACCGGCACGGCGGGGGCCACGCTGACCGGTGAAGTCTCCCGCGAGTACACCTTCGCCAGCGTGGAGGAAGCCATGGCTGCCCGCGAACAGATGTACCGCGACCTTCCGCCGGACAGCATTGGTGAGATCAAGGACGTGGCCGGCAACCCGCCCGGATACATCCTGGACACCATTAATGACGCGGCGAAGGACAACGGTTCCACCGGACAGACGGACAAGGCCAAGGGAACGTTCTCGCTTGATGCCAGCGGCGAGTCCGGCACGGCGTCCGGTGGGGCGAAGCTGGACCTTGCCTACGAGCGGAACCTGACGGACGGTACCTCCACAGCCAGCGGCGAAGTCTCTGCCCAGGGACAGCTCAAGCTGGACGGCCGGGTCTTCGAGGCCTCCGGCAAAGGCGGCCTGCAGGTCAATATGGACAAGGACAACAACATCGATTCCGTCTCCGTCTCCATGGACGGGACCGTGGCCCAGGGTGTCACGTCGGGTGTGAAGACGGAGGCGGCGAAGTTCGATTCCACAGTCACGGCAGGGACCCAGGGCACGGTCAAGATCGATGTCGATTACTCCCCGGAGAACCGCCCGGTCATCGACAGCTATCTGCGCAACGTGGCACTGGGGAATGACGCGGGCGCCGCGCGTGATGCCGCAAGGTTGTACGAGGCCGGTTCCGCTACCGTGCAGGTGAACTCCGTGGTGACGGCCACCAACGAGGCGGGGTTCAACGTCAAGGTGGGTGAAGTGGACGTCAAGACCGAGAACCAGGCCACCACCAACGTGTCCACGTACTATAAAGTCCCCAACGACACCAAGCTCGAGAGGCTCTGAAACCAATGTCAGTGCACATCGAATCCCCGCTGGGCTTCACCGCAGACTTTCCCGAGCACACCCAGGTCCTGGACGATTCCACGGCCGGACCCAACAGCGAGCAGTACGGCCTGCTGGGTGGCGTCCTGGTCACCGTGATCAAGGACGACACCTCCGTTCAGGATGCGCCGCAGGCCAACGGCTGGGCCCACCTGATGTCGGACTTCTACCTTGAGGACCGCGGCGGCACCCTCCTGGCGGAGGGTGAGCTGAACCTGCCCGGCAAGGCCGCCTACGCCGTGGTTGTGGGATATGACGACGACGGCGGGCCGGCCAAGGTGGCCGCCACAGTGGGCGTGTGGGAAAGCGGCCGGTTCATCGGCGTCGTGGTGGTCTGGCCCTACCTGAACCCCGAAGCGGAACCGCGCCTGGACATGCTCAAGGAGATCGTGGCCGCCATCAACGTCGGCTAGGGGCTTTCCCGGCTCGCCGCTTAGCGGCGGCGGTAGCAGAGATCGAAGATCAGCCGACCGGCTTCGTGGGCCTTCGCCTCGAAGCTGGTCCGGATCCTGCCCTCGAAGCGGGGAGCCCAGCCGCCTGTTTCGTCCACGCCTTCGTTGGGCCCGGTGTGTTCCGTGCTCACCGGCGCGCGTCCCTCACGCACAGGTGCCCCGCCCACCACGGATTCGACGCCGGATTGCCACACCTGGGTCAGCGGACTTTCCGGTCCGCGGCGCTCCCCGGTGTGCAGGTTCTCGAAGTCCTCTGAACCCGCCATGACATCCCTGACGTGGACGGCATAGTTTGACCAGTCGGTGGCGATCCGGAACAGGCCCCCGGGCTTCAACGCGCGCGCCGCCAGGCCGGCGAACTCGGGCTGGATGAGGCGGCGCTTGTGGTGCCGCGACTTGTGCCACGGGTCCGGGAAGAAGACCCACAGTTCACTGACCGAGCCTTCGGGCAACATGGTGGCCAGCACCTCAGGCGCGTTCGCTTCCACCACGCGGACGTTGTTCAAGCCCCGGCTGTTGATCTTGATGATGGTGTTGGCCAGCCCGGGCGTGTACACCTCCACGGCCAAGAAGTCCGTGTCCGGGTTCTGTTCGGCCGCATGGCAGATGGCATCGCCAAGTCCTGAGCCGATCTCGACGATGAGCGGGGCCTCGCGGCCGAATTCCGCCGCGGCGTCGAAGGTGTACTCGGGGTGCACAGAGGTGTTGGCTACGTGCCGTGGAACGTTGATTGCCCACCGCTCGGCGTGTTCAGCCCAGGCAGCCTGCCGCCGGCCCTGCAGCCGGGTACCGCGGCGCACGAAGCTGACCGGGCGGCCGCCGTACGTGCCGAAGGAGGCCTGGGTGCCGGGCGTGACAGGCCGCGGGACATGCGGCTGCTGGGGGTTTTCAGGGGATTCGCTCATCCCTTCCAGAATAGCGCCGCAGGGACCGCGGAAGATCGGAGCGCCCGGAACAGTGTGTGCCCGGAGCACGCTGACGCTCAGAACACGCCTATGAGGTCGAGTGCCGGACCGAGTGCCAAGGCGAAGACAACACCGCAGATGCAGAGGGCAACTGCCGCCGCGGCGCGGCTTCCCGATCCCCATGGCAACTGTTTCAGCGCTGGGAGTGCCAGCCGGAGACTGAGCGAGGCGAAGAGGAGAGGCAGGCTGAACAGCACGAAGGGAGCTGCCCAAGGGGTGCGGGAGTAGCCGTTGTCCGAATAGGTCAGGAGCATGGCCAGCCCGGCGAACGGCCCGGTCAGGAACATGCTGACCGGGGCAAGGATCGCCAGGACCAGGCTGTTCGTCGCTTTATGGCTGGGCGCTCCCGGCGGCTGGGCCGGCCCGGCTTGGGAGGGGGGCGGCCCCGTCCCGTCCGCCGGCGCATTTTCCGGCGATGCGTCCTCCAGCGGTCCACCCTCCAGCGCCCGGCTCTCCGGCCGGGTGGGGCGGGGGTCCTGTGACGGTGTGGTTTCCATGCTGCTCCCGTTGGTTGGTGCTGCCAGGTGCGTGGCTGCGGCTGGTAACAACGTACGAAGGCGGGTGCATCGCCGGAAGGCAGCGCTTCCCGTATGTGGAAAACTCCAGTCCGGCGCTCGCCTGCAAGAATGGGCGGATGACCGACGCAACGAATGCGGAAGCGGGGAAGCAGCAGCGAACGGCTGCCTCCGGGGACGCCCATGGCCGGACCCGGACGGGCAGCAGCCTGGTGGACATCAGCACCCTGGTGGATGCAGAAATCGATGAGCTTCCGGCACCTGAACCCACCCGGGTGGGCAGCCGCCGCGCCCTGGCCTACCTTGGCGTGTGCCTGGTCCTCATCGGCCTGAACCTGCGCAGCGTCTTTTCCAGCCTCTCCGCCGTCCTGCCGGAGGTCACTTCCCAAGCGGCGCTGCCGGGCTGGTCCGTGGTGGTGCTGACCACCGTTCCCGTGACACTGCTGGGTGTGTTCGCACCGCTGGCGCCGGTCCTGGCCCGCCGGTTCGGGGCGGAGCGGGTGCTGCTGGGGGCCATGGCATTGCTGACCGCCGGGCTGCTGCTGCGGCCTGTGGACACCGGGGCGGTCACGGGCGGTTCCGGCCACCTGCCTGCCCTCCTGGCTGGCACGGCAGCCTGCGGCGCGGCGATCGCACTGTGCAATGTGCTTCTCCCGGGCCTCGTGAAACGCGACTTCCCCCACCGGCTGGGACTCATGGGCGGCCTCTACACCACTGCCATCTGCGCGTCAGCCGCGCTGGGTGCGGGCTTCACCTACCCGGTCTACACAGCGACGGGGGAGTGGACCAGGGCGCTGTGGGTCTGGGCGCTGCCCGCCGCCGTCGTGCTTCTCCTGTTCCTGCCGGTGGCCCTGCGGCAGGGGACTGTCCGGCACCAGGCGGTCAGGGACGGCGTGAACGTGTGGCGCTCACCGGTCGCCTGGCAGGTCACCATCTTCATGGTGCTGCAGGCCATGATGTCCTTCAGCGGCTTCGCATGGCTGGCGCCCATCCTCCGTGAAAGGGGCGTGGACGGGGCCACCGCAGGGCTGATTGTTGCCGTGTGCATCGTGCTGCAGATGCTGGGGTCCCTGTTCGCCCCCGCCCTGGCCGCGAGGTTCCAGGACCAGCGCGCCATCAACACCGTGGTGGCCCTGATGACGGGCGGGGGGTTCGTGCTGAGCATCCTGGGCCCGCTGGACCTCATTTGGGTGTGGGCCGGGCTGCTCGGACTGGGCCAGGGAAGCCTCACCGCCGCTGCCCTGACCCTGATCATGCTCCGCACCCGAGACGGGCACACCGCCGCGCACCTCTCCGGCATGATGCAGGGTGTTGGCTACGGGGTGGGCTCCACGGGCACGCTCATGGTGGGGCAGCTGCACCAGGCAACAGGCTCCTTTGTTCCTGCCGGAGTCCTGTTCACGGTGGTGGGCCTGCTGGCGGCGGTCTTCGGCTACCGGTCCGGCCGGAACCGGTTCGTGGAGTAGGGAAACGCTGTGCGGGACTCCACCCTTCCGGCCGCCCACCCCACTGCCGGGATCTTCAGTCCCCCGTACCTCTGGGTGACCGTGGGAACCTGCGCCCTGGTGTTCCTTGCCGCCTTCGAATCCCTTGCGGTGACCACCATCATGCCCCTGGTCAGCCGGGAGCTGAACGGCGGAAGCCTCTACGCCCTGGCGTTTGCGGGACCACTGGCCACCGGCGTGATCGGCATGGTGGGGGCCGGAAACTGGTCAGACCGCCGCGGGCCCGCAATGCCGCTGTACAGCTCCGTGGCCCTGTTCGTGCTGGGGTTGCTGATCGCTGGCACGTCGGTGTCCATGCCAATGCTCGTCGGGGGCCGCCTGGTGCAGGGACTCGGCGGCGGCGCACTCACCGTGGCCCTTTACGTGCTGGTGGCGCGGTTCTTCCCCGGACCGCTGCATCCGAGGATCTTCGCTGCGTTTTCGGCCGCCTGGGTGATCCCGTCGCTGGTGGGACCCTTCGCGGCCGGCGTCGTGGCCCAGGTCTTCAGCTGGCACTGGGTGTTCCTGGGAGTGGTGGGCCTGGTCATTCCCGCGCTGGTGATGATCGTGCCGGTGCTGCGCGGCCTGAACGAGCCCGAAGAGACAAGCCTTCCGGCAGAGAAAGGCCAGCCGCAAGACACCGCCGCATCTGGACACACAGCGACGCCGTGGGCCCTGGGCCGGCTGGGTTGGGCAGTGCTTGCCGCGCTGGCGGTGCTGGGGCTCAACCTCTCCGCGGACGCCAGCATCCCTGACTTTCCCGCCGCCACGGCACTGCTGGCGGTCGCCGCCGTCGTCCTTGCCCTGGTGGCTGTCCGGCCCCTGGTGCCGGCAGGTACCCTCACCGCCCGGCGCGGGCTGCCCAGCGTGATCCTGGCGCGGGGACTGGCCTCGGCATCATTCTTCGGCGCCGAAGTTTATCTGCCGTACCTCCTGATCGACCAGTACGGGTTCCCGCCAACCTTGGCCGGCCTGACCCTCACCGGCGGAGCGCTCGCCTGGGCCGGTGCTGCCGCGGTGCAGGGCCGGCTGGGTTCACGTCTGCCCCACCGAAGTGCGGTCCAGACCGGGTCGCTGATGGTCCTGGCGGCCGTGCTCCTGGCCCTGGCCACCACGGCGCTGCACTGGCCGGCCGCCATCGCCATCGCCGGCTGGGTCCTGGCAGGCGGCGGCATGGGCCTGCTCTACCCGCGCCTGAGCGTGATGACCCTGGCACTGTCCACTAAGGCGGATGAAGGTTTCAACAGCTCAGCGATGTCCATTTCGGACTCCCTGGGCGGCGCGCTGTCGCTGGCCACCACAGGAATCGTCTTCGCGGCATTTACGACGCCGGTCCAGTCCTTCGCAGGGGTCTTCGCCTTTACCGCGGCCATCGGGGTCGCCGCGGCCCTGGTGGCGCCGCGCGTCACCACCCAGGAGCCGTTACGGAACTAGGGCAGGCGGGTGGCGCGCAGGACGACGTCGGCAATCGTGGCCTCCTGCCCGTCCGGCCCGGTCACCGGCCGCTCCCGGCTGGTGAGGACCTCCAGCTGCCACCCGGGAGCATCAAGCCCCAGTTCGCGGACCAGGTCGTCAGCGGTGTAGAACATTTCCCGGTGGTTGTGGTGGTCGTTGCCCCAGGGCGGCAGCCGGTCCGGGTGGTGGCCCACCACCAGCAGCGTTCCGCCAGGCTTGACGGCTGAGGCGGCCGTGCGCAGCGGGATCCGCCAGTCCAGCTCCCGGGAATGCAGGAACTGCGACGTCACCAGGTCGTAGGAAGTACCGGGCTGCCACTGTGTCAGGTCCGCCTGTTGCCAGGTGATCCGGCTTTTGATGTCGCCGTTGGACGCGTGCACGCTTTCCCGCGCCAGCTCGGCCAGCTCGTGGGAGCGGGCCCGCTCCAGGGCAACGGCGGAAACGTCGACGGCGGTCACGGACCAGCCTTGCTGGGCCAGCCAGATGGCGTCGGCGCCTTCGCCGCATCCCAGTTCCAGCGCCTTTCCGGGCCGCAGTCCACCGGCCTCACGGACCAGCTGCGGGTTCGGCTTCCCGCTCCAGAGCCTCGCTTTGGTGCGGTACCGCCCGTCCCAGGCGGATGCCGCATCGATGCCGCCGCCAACCACTTCCGGTGGGCCGCCGCCGTCGTGCGCGTGATCTTCGTGCTGGTGCGCGTCCTGGTGCCGCCCCGGGTCTTCGCTCATGCCTCAACACTGCCCCGCCATGTGCCCAAAGGCAACGCCGCGGACGGGTGTGGGGCGGCGGGATGCTAGACTGGAGGAACTTGATGTGCAGTGATGCCGCCTGCTCCTGACTGGAGATCCTTTCCAGGGAGTGGGCTTTCTTCATGTGAGAGGCACATCCTGCGTCGATGAACGCGTTCCATTTGGTCCCGGCCGGCTGTCCCTATTTACAGCGCCCGGTTTGATCACCTGACTTTTCTTCGGCGAAACCCCTGGTCCAACCGGCATCGGGGGCCGATATCCGCCCGGATACCGCCAGAAAGACCGTAAAAAACTACATGACTACTTTTGCTGCCCTCGGTACTCCCAAGGCCCTTGCAGACACCCTCACCGCGCAGGGAATCGTTGAACCGTTCCCCATCCAGGTCAAGACCCTCCCGGACACGCTGTCCGGCCGTGACGTCCTGGGCCGTGGCCGGACCGGATCCGGAAAAACCATTGCGTTTGCCATCCCGCTTGTAGCAAGACTCGCTGAGCGGGAAGCCAAGTACTTCCGCAAGCCCGGCCGCCCCATGGGCCTGGTCCTGGCACCCACCCGTGAACTGGCAACCCAGATCAACGCCACCATCGAGCCGCTGGCCAAGGCCGCCGGCCTGAACACCACCGTGATCTACGGCGGCATCTCCCAGGCCCGGCAGGAAAAGGCGCTGCGCGCCGGCGTCGACATCGTCATCGCCTGCCCCGGGCGCCTGGAGGACCTGATCCGCCAGCGCATCCTCAGCCTTGAGGCCGTGGAGATCACCGTCCTGGACGAGGCCGACCACATGGCCGACCTCGGCTTCCTTCCCGTGGTCAAGAAGCTCATGGACATGACCCCCAGCCAGGGCCAGCGCCTGCTCTTCTCCGCCACTTTGGACAACGGCGTGGACAAGATCGTCCAGCGCTACCTGTCCAACCCGCTCACCCACTCCGTGGATGACCCGCAGGCAGCGGTGACCACCATGGAGCACCACGTGCTGGTGGTCAACGACCAGACCGTCAAGAAGCAGCTGATCGTGGAGCTGGCCTCCGGAGCCGGACGCCGTGTCCTCTTCATGCGGACCAAGCACCACGCCCGCAAGCTGGCCAAGACCCTGACCGATGCCGGCATTCCGGCCGTCGACCTGCACGGCAACCTCTCGCAGAATGCCCGTGACCGCAACCTGGCGGAGTTCTCCAACGGCGACGTCCGCGTCCTGGTGGCCACTGACGTCGCCGCCCGCGGTGTGCACGTTGACGACGTCGAACTGGTCATCCACGTTGACCCGCCCACCGAGCACAAGGCGTACCTGCACCGTTCCGGCCGCACCGCGCGTGCCGGTTCCGACGGCACCGTAGTCACGCTGACCCTGCCCGAGCAGCAGGCTGACGTGAAGAAGCTCATGAAGGCCGCCGGCGTCGACGTGAACTTCGAGCGCGTCACGGCCAACTCGCCGATCGTGGCCGACCTGGTGGGCGAAATCGCCGACAAGGTGGACCCCCGCACCCGCGCCGCACTGATGGCGGCCAAGGCCCCCAGGCAGGGCGGCGGCACCTCCACCGGTGCCAACGCCGAACGCAAGCGTGCACGCCGCCAGGCTGCACCGTCTGCCGGTGGGCGTGGCGGCCGTGGTGGACGTGGCAAGGTTTCCGCCGAACCGTCCCGCACCGATGTTCCCCGCGCCGAGCGCCGGGCCGCGGCCTTCGAAGGACGCACGGAAGCCCGCGCAGCCTTCGACCGCAATGCAGAGCAGAACGAGGACCGCGCCGTGGCAGCAGCCGCTGCCCGCCGCAACGCACGTGGCCGCGGCACGGCTTCCACGCACCGCAACGACGTTCCCGCAGCAGGTGGCCGCTCATCGGCCGGCCGCGGATCGAACGGACGTGCAGCCGAGGGCCGCAGCGATTCCCGGATTACCCGCAGCGACGCTCCCCGCGGCGGCACCGGACGCCCTGCCTCGGGCGGTGGCCAGCGCAGCGGGCGTCCCGCAACCGGCCAGCGCGCAGCAGCAGGTACGTCCGGCCAGCGCTCCGCGGGTGCGACCGGCGGCAGCAAGGCCGTCTGGTCCTCCAACACCGGCGGAACCTCCGGGGGTTCTTACGGTTCGGGCAGCGGCGCCTCCGGCAACGGCGGTTCCGGCCGTCCCGCCCGCAGCGGCCCCCGCCGCGCATCCGCCCCGGCGTCGAACGAACGCCGCGGCCGCTAATCCCCACTGGCTCCCTATCGAGTGCTCCGTACCTGTCGTTTAGACGCGTCATAACGACAGGTATGGAGCACTCGGTGCTTTTAACGGCTACCAGCCGCGGGCTCGCCACTCCTCAAGGTGCGGCCGCTCCGCACCCAGCGTGGTGGGCTTGCCGTGCCCGGGGTGGACGACGGCGGTGTCCGGGTAGGCGCCGAACAGCCGCTCCGTGACGTCGGACAGGAGCTGGGCGAAGCGTTCCGGGTCCTTCTGCGTGTTTCCCACGCCGCCGGGGAACAGCGAGTCGCCGGAAAAAATGTGCGCAGGACCTTCAGGGTCCTCATACACGAAGGCGACCGAGCCCGGCGTATGGCCGCGCAGGTGCACGGCGGTCACATCGAAGCCGTCGAAGTTGCCAACGTCGCCATGGCTGAGCCGGACGTCGACGGGTACAGGCAACGCGTCGGCGTCGTCCACCCCTGCAGCGGTCCGCGCCCCCGTGGCTTCCACCAGTTCCTTCAGCGCCCGCACATGGTCCCAGTGCTGGTGCGTTGTGGCGATCAGCGCGAGCCGCGGCGCGGCCGAGGTGTCCGCAGCCCCGTCCGCCAGCAACCGCTCGATGGCCGGAAGGTCGTCCGCGGCGTCAATCAACAACTGCGCACCACTGTCCTTGGCCGTCAGCAGGTACACATTGTTGTCCATTTCGCTGATGGAAATGCTCCGGATGGTCAGGGCCGGCAGGTCGTAGAGAAGAGAGTCCATGGGCCCAGTCTAGGGACGGGTTACAGGTCAAGCGGCATGGTGGTGGAGTAGACCTGCTTGGACGGCGGGCCGGCGAGGATCTCATGCAGGCCGCTTCTGCCTTCCGGCGTGGCCCGCCAGGCGGCGTAGTCGTCATGGTCCTGCGTGGTGGCCCAGGTTTCCACCACCAGGATGTGGCAGGGATCCGCGTCATCAACAAGTGCTTCGATGCCCTGGTTGCCGGGCCATGCGCGGGTGGCGGCGAGCGTTTCGGAGAGGTATCTCGCGGCGTCTTTCCGGTGGGCGGGATCGATCTGGACTTCAAAGTGGACGATGGCAGTCATGGGGCTCCTTGGCATGTGCTGGGCAGTGGTTGGATCAGGGACGGTTGACCCGTACCCACTGCGTGCAACATGGCCGCGCTGCGCTTTCTTCCCCCGGCTGAATCAGTTGGAGCCGCTGTGACCTGGGCTGGAGAAGCAGTGAGGAGATTCATAAAAGTGGGCCTTTAGCTGACCCAGTTGCTAGCGTCGAAAGTCAAGCCAGACTCTTCATGACGCCGGGCTGAGTGCTTTTGCCCGTACCCGAAGGGGCGCGTGAGACCGGCGTCTGGACCACAGCCTCAAAACTGAAATGGGATCCGATGAGCCAAAAAGCAGCACCCCCTGCGGGCACCGCGGGGCCTAAAACACCAGAACGCAAGACTCCGGCTGCCGCTGGAGCCGGCCCTTCCGTGGCTGCCCCGGAAGCCAAAACCCGCGTGAACAAGACCGTCTTCCTCGGCTCGGCCGTCGGAGTGGTGGGCATCGCCTTGTGGGCGATGCTCGCCAAGGACAACGCCGATGCCGTCATCGGCGCCATGGTGGGCTGGGTTTCCACCAATATGGGCTGGTACTACTTCCTGATCGTCACCGCTGTGGTCATCTTCGTCCTGATTGCCGCGCTGTCCCGGGTGGGCAGGACGAAGCTGGGGCCGGACCACTCCAAGCCGCAGTTCGGGATGTTTACGTGGGCGGCCATGCTCTTCGCGGCGGGCATCGGCATCGACCTGATGTTCTTTTCCGTATCCGAACCCGTCAGCCAGTACCTCGCGCCGCCGCAGGGTGAAGGCGGAACGGCCGAAGCAGCCCGGCAGGCGCTGGTCTGGACCCTTTTCCACTACGGCATCACCGGCTGGGCGCTCTACGCCCTCATGGGCCTGGCGCTGGGGTACTTCTCCTACCGCCACAACCTTCCGCTGAGTATCCGCTCGGCCCTGTATCCGATCTTCGGCAAGAAGATCGAAGGACCCATGGGGCACGCAGTCGATATCGCTGCCCTGCTCGGCACCATCTTTGGCATCGCCACGTCCCTGGGCATCGGCGTCGTCCAGCTCAACTACGGGCTGAACTTCATGTTCGGCATCCCGGAGAACCTCGCAGTGCAGATCGGCCTGATCGTGCTGTCCGTGGTGATGGCAACGGTGTCCGTAGTGTCCGGCGTCGAAAAGGGAATCCGCCGGCTGTCTGAACTGAATGTCATCCTGGCCGTGGCCCTGATGCTGTTCATCCTGGTGACCGGCAAGACCAACTTCCTGCTGGACGGAATCATTCAGAACATCGGCGACGTCATGAGCCGGTTCCCCGCCATGACCTTGGACACCTTCGCCTACGACCGGCCAACCGACTGGATGAACGCCTGGACCCTGTTCTTCTGGGCCTGGTGGATCGCCTGGGCCCCCTACGTTGGCCTGTTCCTGGCCCGCATCTCCCGCGGCCGCACCATCCGGCAGTTCGTGCTGGGCACCATGACCGTTCCCTTCCTCTTCATCGTGCTCTGGATCTCGATCTTCGGAAACTCCAGCCTGGACCTGATCATGAACGGCAACGCCGCATTCGGCGAGACGGCCATGAACTACCCGGAGCGCGGCTTCTACAGCCTGCTGGCGCAGTACCCGGCCGTTCCCGTCACCGCTGCGGTGGCAACCTTCACCGGGCTGCTGTTCTACGTGACATCCGCGGACTCCGGCGCGCTGGTCATGTCCAACTTCACCTCCCACCTTAAGGATGCGGACTCGGACGGCCCCGAGTGGATGCGGGTCTTCTGGGCCGTGGCCACCGGCCTGCTGACCCTGGCCATGCTGACCGTAGGCGGCGTGACCACGCTGCAGAATGCCACGATCGTGATGGGGCTGCCTCTGTCGCTGCTGCTGGTGTTGATCATGCTGGGCCTCTACAAGGCGTTGCGGGTGGAGAACTCACTCAACGACAGCTACCGCGCAAGCCTTCCCGGCATCATCACCGGCCGTGCAGCGGACCAGCGCGCCGGCCGGACCTGGCGCCAGCGGCTCTCCCGCGCCATGAGCTATCCCGGTAGGAAGCAGACCACCCGCTTTGCCGAAACCGTCGCCGTTCCGGCGCTGCAGGAGGTGGAAGCGGAGCTGCGCGAACAGGGCGCCGAGACCACACTGGCCATCTCCAGGGTGGAGGCCTGCGGGATTCCGAGCATCGACCTGCAGCTGGCCATGGGGGAGGAGCGGGCTTTCAAGTACCAGATCTATCCGGTCCAGTACGAGACCCCCAGCTACGCCACCCGGCGCGCCGACCCGGACGACCACTATTACCGGATGGAGGTGTTTTCCCTGGAGGGCAGCCACGGCTACGACCTCATGGGATACACCAAGGAGCAGGTCATCACGGACGTCCTGGACCACTACGAGCAGCACCTGGAATTCCTGCACCTCAACCGTGCTGCGCCGGGAACCACCCTGCTGGTTGAGGACCAGGTGGCAAAAGACAATTGGGAATCAGACTTCGACATGCAGGAGGAAACAAAGTGAGCACGTCTACGCTTTTCATCGGCGGCAGCTGGACCGCAGCGTCCGACGGCGGCACCCGGGACATCCACTGCCCTGCGGACGGAAAGCTGGTTGGCTCTGTCGCGGAAGCCACAGCGGCGGACGCTGAGCGCGCGGTGCACGCCGCACGGGCTTCCTTCGACGCCGGCGAGTGGGCCGGGAAGTCTCCCCTGGAGCGTGGGACCTTCCTGCTTCAGGTGGCCAACCGGCTGCGTGAACGCAAGGACGACTTCGCCCGTGCAGAGACGCTCGATACCGGCAAGCGCCTGGTGGAAAGCGAAATCGACATGGATGACATCGCCAACTGCTTCGAGTACTTCGGCAAGCTGGCCGGCCAGGACTCAGGCCGGGTGGTGGACGCCGGCAGCCCCACCGTGGTCAGCCGCATCGAGTACGAACCCGTAGGCGTGTGCTCCCTCATCGCACCGTGGAACTACCCGCTGCTGCAGGCCGCCTGGAAGATTGCGCCCGCACTCGCAGCCGGCTGCAGCTTCGTCCTCAAGCCCAGCGAACTGACGCCGCACACCTCCATCCTCACGATGGAAGTCCTCCAGGAGCTGGGACTGCCCGACGGCGTCGCCAACCTGGTCCTGGGTGACGGCAAGGTGGTGGGCCCGGTCCTGTCCGGCCATCCGGAGGTTGACCTGGTGTCCTTCACCGGCGGCCTGGAGACAGGGAAGGCCATCGCGGCTTCGGCCGCCGGAACCGTCAAGAAGGTGGCGCTGGAGCTCGGCGGCAAGAACCCGAACATCATTTTCGCGGATGCCAATTTCGACGCCGCCCTGGACAACGCGCTCAACGCCGCGTTCGTACACTCCGGCCAGGTGTGCTCCGCGGGTGCCCGCCTGATCGTTGAGGAGTCCATCGCGGAGAAATTCGTGGATGAGCTGGTCCGCCGCGCCGAACAGATCCGGCTGGGCGGCCCGTTCGATCCCGACGCCGAAACCGGACCGCTGATCTCGGCCGTCCACCGGGATAAAGTCACCGCTTACGTGGAGAAGGGCATTGCTGTAGGTGCCCGCCTGCGCTGCGGCGGCAAGTGGGGCGAAGGCGAGCTGGAAAAGGGCTTCTACTACCTGCCTACCGTCCTTGACCAGGTGAAGAGCGGCATGTCCGTGGTGGTGGATGAAGCCTTCGGCCCCGTGGTCACCGTGGAGACCTTCACCACCGAGGCCGAAGCCGTGAAGACCGGCAACGACACGCACTACGGCCTGGCCGGTGCCGTATGGTCCCAGGATGCCGGGAAGGCCCAGCGCGTTGCCCGGTCGCTGCGCCACGGAACCATCTGGATCAACGATTTCCACCCCTACCTGCCGCAGGCGGAGTGGGGCGGCTTTGGCCAGTCGGGCGTGGGCCGCGAACTGGGGCCCTCCGGCCTGGCCGAGTACCAGGAAGCCAAACACATCTACCAGAACATCGACCCGCAGGTCACCGGCTGGTTCAGCGACCACTCCGCCGCACCTGCAGAAGGGAAGTAGGACACATGGCACACGGAACGAAGACTGATTTCGACTACATCGTGATCGGCGGCGGGTCCGCAGGGGCTGCCGTGGCGTCCCGCCTGAGCGAGGACCCCTCGCTGGAGGTGGCCCTGGTGGAAGCAGGGCCCGATGACCGGAATCTGCCCGAGATCCTGAAGCTGGACCGCTGGATGGAACTCCTGGAGTCCGGCTACGACTGGGACTACCCCATCGAGGAGCAGGAAAACGGCAACTCCTTCATGCGCCACGCCCGGGCCAAGGTGATGGGCGGCTGCTCCAGCCACAACTCCTGCATCGCCTTCTGGGCGCCGCGTGAAGACATCGACGAGTGGGAGCAGAAGTTCGGTGCCGCCGGCTGGAACTCGGACATGGCTTACCGCCTCTACAAGCAGCTGGAGACCAACGAGGACGCCGGCCCGGACGCGCCGCACCACGGTGACAGCGGTCCCGTCCACCTGATGAATGTCCCGGCCACGGATCCCACCGGCCGCGCCATGCTGGAAGCCTGCGAACAGGCCGGAATTCCCAAGGTGCACTTCAACACCGGCGACACCGTGATCAACGGTGCCAGCTTCTTCCAGATCAACCGCCGCGCTGACGGCACCCGGTCCTCCAGTTCCGTGTCCTACATCCACCCCGTCATGGACCGGAAGAACTTCACCCTGCTGACCGGGCTGCGCGCCAAGGAACTGACGTTCGACGACGCCAACCGCTGCACCGGCGTGGCCGTGGTGGACAACGCCTTCGCCAAAACCCACCAGCTCACCGCCAGGTCCGAGGTGATCGTCTCCACCGGCGCCATCGATTCACCCAAGCTGTTGATGCTGTCCGGGATCGGCCCGGCCGCGCAGCTGGATGAGTTCGGGATCCCCGTGCACGTTGATTCCCCCGGCGTGGGCGAGCACCTGCAGGACCACCCCGAGGGCGTCATCCAGTGGGAGGCCAAGCAGCCCATGACCCAGACCTCCACCCAGTGGTGGGAGGCCGGCATCTTCACCACCACCGAAGAGGGCCTGGACCGTCCGGACCTGATGTTCCACTACGGCTCGGTCCCGTTCGACATGCACACCCTGCGCCAGGGCTTCCCCACCACGGAGAACGGTTTCTGCCTGACACCCAACGTCACGCACGCCCGCTCCCGCGGCACTGTCAAGCTGCGCAGCAAGGATTTCCGCGACAAGCCCAAGGTGGATCCCCGCTACTTTACCGATCCCGACGGCCACGATATGCGCGTCATGACCGCGGGCATCCGCAAGGCCCGTGAGATCGCCGCCCAGCCCGCGCTGGCTGAGTGGGTGGGCACCGAGCTGTACCCCGGCGCGGCCATCCAGAGCGATGAGGAGATTGCGGACTACATCCGCAAGACCCACAACACCGTGTACCACCCCGCGGGGACGGTGCGGATGGGGGCGGACGACGACGCCATGTCACCGCTGGATCCGGAGCTGCGGGTCAAGGGTGTCACCGGCCTCCGGGTGGCGGACGCGTCCGTCATGCCTGAGCTGACCACCGTGAACCCGAACATCACCACCATGATGATCGGCGAACGGTGCGCCGAACTGGTCCGTGAAGCACGCACCGCCGACCTCGTCAGGTAGGCGGTGGCGTGCTATTCCCGCCCTTCGGACACCCAGTTGGGGTCCGCGGAACGGGAACCAACGACGGCGTCCGACGCCGCGTCCAGGGCCTCAAGGTGCGCCGGGGTAAGGTCCAGGGCCAGTGCGCCAAGGTTTTCATCGATCCGCGCGGCCTTGCGGGTGCCGGGGATGGGGACAACCGGCAGGCCCAGCCGCGTGCCTTGCGCGAACAGCCAGGCCAGGGCGACCTGCGCCGGTGTGGCGCCGAGCTGTTCTGCCACGGACCGGACAGCGTCCACCACGGCCTGGTTGGCGCCTGCGGCGTCCGGGGCAAAGCGGGGGATGTTCCGCCGGAAGTCCTTCTCGCCCAGGCTTGCGGTGTCGACGGTTCCGGTGAGGAAGCCGCGGCCCAGCGGGGAGTACGGGACGAAGCCCACGCCCAGGCCTGCGGCGGCGGGAACAACGTTGCGTCCCACGTCCCGGCTCCAAATGGACCATTCGCTCTGGACCGCGGCGATCGGGTGGACCGCTGCCGCGTCCTGCAGTTCCTGGGCTGTCACCTCGGACAGGCCCAGGTGCTTGACCTTTCCCTGCTTCACCAGCTCCGCCATGGCACCCACGGTTTCCTCGATGGGGACCCGGACGTCGCGGCGGTGCATGTAGTACAGATCGATGACGTCGGTGCCCAGCCGCTGCAGGCTCCGCTCAACGGCCTCACGCACATACCCGGCATCGCCGCGGATGTCCGTGTAGCCGTCAGTCGGGGTGCCCACCAGCGCAAACTTGGTGGCCAGCTGGACCTCGTCCCGCCGTTCCTTGAGTAACTGCGAAATCAGCTCCTCGTTGCTGCCGCCGCCATAGATGTCCGCGGTGTCGATGAAGCTGACGCCGGCGTCGACCGCATGGTGCAGGGTCCGCAGAGCCTCGACGGGGTCAACGTCGCCGTACACGGGGGTGAGGGCCATGCCGCCGAAACCGAGGCGGCTGACGGCCAGGCCGTCGCCGAGTTGGACAGTGCCGCCAGCGTTGGTGGGTGCGTTTGCCATGGGTGCTCCTGTTCGTTTCCTGCTCTTGAAATTGGTTGTTTACAGCCAGGGGATGATGCGGTCCGCGGCCGGGCGGGTGGCCTGGATCAGGCGGGCGTTGGCTTCGTCGGGACCGGAGGCCCAGGCCACCGCAGCCCCGCGCTCCATCCCGAACGACACGTGCCGGTCCACCAGGCGCTGCAGCCGGAGCGCGGGCGGCGTTTCGAGGAACCACACCTCGTCCAGCTGCGCCCGCACCTCTTTCCACGGCTCCTGCTCCGCCAGCAGGTAGTTGCCCTCCGTGATGACCAGCGGGACGTCGGCCGGGACGGCGATGGAGGCGGCCACGGGCTCGTCCAGGGTGCGGCGGAACTCCGGCGCGTAGACCACTGCCTCGTCCCGGCGCGCCAGGCGGCGCAGCAGCGACAGGTAACCGCCGGCGTCGAACGTATCGATGGCGCCTTTGCGCTGCCGGAGCGGTGTCCCCTCGATGATCGCGTTGCCCAGGTGGAAGCCGTCCATGGGGACCACAACCGACGTCCCTGGGCTGAACTGCTCCTGCAGCCAGGCCGCAAAGGTGGACTTGCCGGACCCCGGCGCCCCGGCGATGCCCAGGATGGTCCGCGTTCCGGGCACCAGCCGGCGCCGGAGGGCGTCCACGGCCATGGTGATCTCGGGGGAGTCCATGGCAAAAGCCTAGTCACCGTTGCGCGCGCGGTGCGTCTTTTCCGCCCGGGAGGGCCTTCAGGCCCGCGGCGCAACCCACGATCCCGGCGATGAACAGCAGCTTCACCACGCTGAAGGGCTCCACGCCGGTGGCCATGGCCCAGCTGACCGTCAACGCGGCGCCGATGCCCACCCAGATCGCGTAGGCCGTGCCCAACGGAATGCTCCGGATGGCCATGCCCAGGCCCAGCATGCTCAGGGTTGCGGTGACGGCGAAGATGGTGGTTGGCAGGGGCTGGCTGAATCCGTCCGACAGGCCCAGGGCAGTGGCCCAGACCGCCTCCAGGACCGCAGAGGCCAGGAGCACCAGCCACGGAGCAGACCGGTTCAGCATCACGCCACCACCTTCAGGCCAACCACGCACGCGGCGATGCCGGAGAGCAGCAGCAGGCGCGCCGCCGTCGGACGTTCCACCCTGGTGGCCATCGCGTAGGTGGAGGTCAGGACCACGCCCACTCCCACCCACACGGCGTAGGCCGTGCCCGTGGGAATGGACTGCATGGCCACGGCCAGTCCGCCGGTGCTGGCGGCCACGGCCACCAGGAACAGGGCTGCAGGGGCCAGGCGCCGGCGTCCGGAAGCCCGGGACGCCCGGTGCAGGGCAGCTGCCCAGACGGCCTCCAGCGCGCCGGAAAGAATGAGGATTAACCACGACATGACCAGATCCTTTGGCCAGTCTTGTCGCGTACCGGGTACTGAACCGTCGTCCGGAGGCCCCGATGCGGAGCCTTGGCTTCCAAGGTAGCAACGCCCGACGCCGGGTGGCCACCGTTGGTGCCCAACCTCACCGCCTGCCCAGGTACTTAGCGTGAAGGATCCACTCGGTCGATGGAAACCACTGCCAGGAAGCCGCGGCCCAGGATCTCGGGGGAGTCCGTGTCGGATCCCACTACGGCGTCATAACGGTCCAGTTCCAGTGGCTCTGCGCCGCTCCCGCCGGCTTTCGCCTGTCCCTGCAGCAGCACCCCCAGCTGCCCCTCAAACACCGGGTGGGCCCGCTTCTTGGACAGCTCGATGATGGACGTGTAGCCCCTGTAGGCGGCCGTGCGGGTGATGACGTTGAGGTCCCGGATATCCCCGGTGGGCAGCTTGGCCCCGGTGGCAGCGGCGCCGTCGAACCTGAAGGGACGGTACTTCTCGAGGGGATGCTCTGCGCCGTCCACGGCGAGCAGCAGCAGTTCCCCCTCAATGACCGTCAGGACGCGCTCCATGCCGGGAAACGCCGAAAAGTCCCCTGCCTTGGCCACGTCCGCGATGCTCACCCGCCAGTCCCAGCCGCCATCTTCCGAGCCCTGGCGCGCTATTTCCCTGGTCACCCCGCCGCCGTTGCGCCATGGTTCGGCCTTGAGCTCTGCGAAGCGGATGATCTGCATCAGCCCAGCCTAGTTCCCCACCAGGGCCGGCCGTCGCAGTTGTGTCCCGTCCCTGCTACTCTCCTCCGGGGGGTCAACACGAAAACAGCCTGAAGGAGCCCGGGAATGTTCGTCAAAGTGTGTGGTCTCAGCACGCCCGAATCGGTCCGCGAAGCGGTGGACGCCGGCGCTGACGCCGTGGGATTCGTCCTCACCGCCAGCCCCCGGGTTGTCACACCGTCGCAGGCAGCCTCCCTGCTGGCCGGGGTTCCGGACAGCGTTTCCCCGATCGGGGTTTTCCGCGACGAGCCCACCGCCGATGCCATTGCCATTGCCCGCGCCGCGGGCTTGGAATGGATCCAGTTGCATGGAAACCGGTCACGCGCAGACGTGGCAACAGTGCACGACGCCGGCATGAAGCTGGTCAGGGCCATCACCATGGGTGCCGGCCAGGATGAGTTCGACGACTGGGGTGAGGACCTGCTCCTGATCGATGCCGCCGTGCCGGGCTCCGGTGAGTCCTGGGACTACGCCTCCGTGGCGGCCCTGCCCGTGCTCCAGGGGCGGAACTGGTTGCTCGCCGGCGGGCTCGAAGCGGCGAACGTGGGCCGGGCATCAGCCGCAGCGCACGCCTGGGGCGTGGACGTTTCCTCCGGCGTTGAAGCGTCCCGCGGCGTAAAGGACCTGGCCAAGATCCGCGCCTTCGTCCAGGCTGCCAAGGCGCCCGCCGCGGTTTAGCCGCCGTGGTTTAGCGGCCGCGGCTTGGCCGCCGCTGCCTTGAGTGGCCGCCGCGGGAGCGGGATCAGGGCAGGATCAGGGATGTCCCCCAGCTTTTTGTCTGAGGGGTGGGGGCACAATGGGTGCATGAAGACACTTCTGAACATCATCTGGCTGGTTTTCGGCGGCTTCTGGCTGGCCCTGGGCTATTTCCTCGCGGGCGTGGTCTGCTGCCTGCTGATCGTCACCATCCCCTGGGGCATTGCCTCATTCCGGATCGCCGCCTACACGCTGTGGCCGTTTGGCCGGATGGTGGTGGACAAGCCCGGCGGCACAGGCGTCTTCTCACTGCTGGGCAACGTGATCTGGCTGCTGGTGGCCGGGATCTGGATTGCCATTGGCCACGTGGTCACCGCGTTTGCCATGGCCGTGACCATCGTCGGCATCCCGCTGGCCATCGCCAACCTCAAGCTCATACCGGTATCCCTGATGCCGCTGGGCAAACAGATCGTGCCCACCAGCACGCCTTTTGTGAGCAACTACCCCGTCAGCCGTTACCGCTAGGCAGATTCATCGGGCCGCAGGGCGCGCAGCACGCAGAACTCGTTGCCGTCCGGGTCAGCCATGACAACCCACGTTGCCGCCGCACCCTGTCCCACGGAGATTTGCCGGGCCCCCAGTTCTTCCAGCCTGGCCACCTCGGCGTCCTGGTCCTCCGGGCGGAGGTCCAGGTGAAGGCGGTTCTTGAGTTCCTTCTGCTCCGGGACCCGAAGGAAGAGCAGGTCGGGCAGCACGCCGTCTTCGGCGCTGCCTGCCGGCGGTTCCAGCACAATCTCGTCGCCTTCTTCATGGGTGCGGCGCCAGCCGAGCGCCTTTTCCCAGAAGGCTGCAGGAACCCGGGGGTCGGTCGAATCAATGGCGAGGGCTTGGATACGCAGGCTCATCCGTGCAGTTTTGCATCCGGTTCCGGGATCCGTAAACCCGTCACAGCCGCAGCCCTCAAAGTGGCCGGAACGCCCCGTCCCGCAGGATGGCCACCGAGTCGCTTTGGTCCAGTTCAGCGGCGATGTCCACGTCCGCTGCGTAGCCCGCCCCGGACAGCTCCCGGCCGCTGGAGCAGTGCTGCAGTATTTCGCGAAGCCGCGGTTCGGCGGATTCGAAAACAGCCATGGCTGCCGCCGCCTCCGGCGCGTAGCCGTGCCTGCCGTCCCCGGCTTCGTAACCGCCCTTGCCGGCAGCCGCCAGCCCTGCGATGAAAGCTCCGGCCCCCACCTGGTCCTCCACGGCAGGACGGAGTGAGCCGTCCGGCCAGCGCTCGCCCGCGGCAACCACCGCCACCACGGCGTCCGCAGGCAGGTTGGCCGCTACCCAGTCCGCCGTGGCCGCCGCGTTCCGGAGGCACACCGCGGCCACCAGTGGCACCTCCTCCGCAAGCGCGTGGCACAGTTCGGAACCATTGGGGGAGGGCAGGACCACCCTTTCCAGCGATTCCGCAGCGCGGAGGCTTGCGGGGGACAGGCTCAGGCCGCCGCCCCCGCGGGGCCCGGCCAGCTGGGCGCGGTGGTGGGCGGCGAAGTCCTCCCCGGTGGTGTCCCGCCACCGGTAGGGGAAGACTTCCGCGCCACGGTCCAGCGCCACGCTGACGCAGGTGCTGAAGGAAAGGACGTCCACCACCACGGCGATATCGGCCCCGGACGCCACGGTCCTGGCCCCCTCCAGCCCCCAGTCCATCCTGACGGTGAAGGGGAGCTGCCGGTGCGCTGCATTGGCCGAGTACGTGTGCCGTGGGCTGGAACCGGGCGCGTTCACTTCAGTTCGCCTTCAAGGTTCCGGTGTGCGGCGTCCAGCCACAGTTCCCTGGCCCGCTGGTGGTGGAAGATGGGGTCCAGTTCCAGCAGTTGGCGGACGACGGCGGACCTGCCGGCCGCGAAGTCGGCGTCGCCGATGTGCGCGTAGTCTTTCCGCACCGCAGCAACGTAGCGGGCGTACTCCTCCGGTTCGCCGCCGAGAATTGAAAGGTCCGCGTCGCAGAGGAGGGCGCCGTCGTCGTCACCCGGCTCCGGCCGGTGGTCCGAGGTCAGGCGGACCAGCCGCGCCACCTCCGCCACCTCTGCTTCCGGCAGGCCGGCCTCCGCAAGCCGCCTCTCTGCGAGCCGGGCCGACTCCTCCTCATCCTGGCCCGCCGCGCCGCGGTACACGGCGTCGTGGAACCAGGCCGCCAGCAGCACCGTCCGCGGCGGCTCTCCCGGTTCGGTGAGCAGGTCCAGCGCTTCCAGCACGGAGAGCAGATGGGTGCAGCCGTGGTAGTGGCGGTGCGGTTCGCTCCACCGGTCCAGCAGGTCCAGGAACAATGCGTCGTGGCCGGGCATGATGGCCTCCCAGCGGTTCAGCAACGGGACCTTCAGCGATTTGTTGCGCCGGCGGGCCGGGATCCGCAGCCCGCTTGCAATGAGCCTGCGGACCAGCACCCTGCCCTCCACCGGAACCGCTCCCGCCGCCACCAGGCCATCGAAGCGGCGTTCCGGCACGTCGTAATGGTCGCCGTCAAACGCCCGTTCCGGGATCCCCGCGGCGGCAGCGAACCTGTGCAGCTCGTCCAGGGAGTTGTCCGAGACCAGATGCGAAAAGTGTGTTCCGTGTGCAGGCCACAGCGGCGGGTCGATGTAGATGGCCATGGAAGGAGTCTAGTGCTGTCCTTCGCCGGCACGCCGCGCAGTGCGGGGAGAAGCCACCACCTCCATGGCGCCTCCACGGGCCAACATAGTCCCGCATTTGCGGACTAGAATCGGCGAATGGCACTTATTCGCGTTTCTGAGGCCGCCCGATTCCTGGGCGTGAGTGACGATACCGTCCGCCGGTGGACGGAGCAGGGAACCCTCACCGCGCTCCGGGACGCCTCCGGCCGCCTCGCAGTCGACGGCCTGGAACTGGCAACCCATGCCCAGAAGCTCGCCCAGCTCCCCGACGACCCGAAAAGCGGCAGCAGTTCGGCGCGGAACCGGTTTGTGGGCCTGGTAACCAATGTCATCACGGACAAGGTCATGGCACAGGTGGAACTGCAGTGCGGACCTTTCCGGGTGGTCTCGCTGATGAGCAGCGAAGCCGTGCGCGAGCTGGGCCTGGAACCGGGGGCGGTGGCCACCGCCGTGGTCAAGGCAACGACCGTCATCATCGAATCCCCGAAGGGCCGGGTCACGGCATGAGCCGGCAACCCCTCCGATCCGCGGCTTCCACCCTCCGGGCCTCCGTCGTCGCACTGGCCGCGCTGCTGCTGGCCGTCCTGTCCGGCTGTGCCCCGGCGGGCAGCCCGGACGCGGGAACAGGTTCCGGCGGCGCCACCGCCACCGGTTCCGGCACCAAGCCGGCAGGCGCCATCACCGTTTTCGCGGCTGCCTCCCTTGAACAGGCCTTTACCGAACTCGCCCGCACTTTCGAAGCGGAAAATCCAGGCACCTCGGTCACCTTGAGCTTCGCGGGATCCTCCGACCTGGCCAGCCAAATCGACCAGGGTGCACCGGCCGACGTCTTCGCATCCGCGGACACGGCCAACATGAAGAAGGTGCAGGACGCGGGCCTCGCCGACGGCACGCCAAAGGACTTTGCCACCAACACCCTGGCCATCGCAGTGCCGCCGGGCAACCCGGCCGGGGTTGCAGCACTGAAGGACCTGGCCCGGCCGGGCATCAAGCTGGTGACCTGTGCCAGCCAGGTCCCCTGCGGGGCTGCCACGGCCAGGGTGGCGGCGGCGGCGGGGCTTACGCTGAGCCCGGTCAGCGAGGAAAACGCGGTCACGGACGTCCTGGGCAAGGTCACTTCCGGGGAGGCGGACGCGGGGCTGGTCTATGGAACAGACATTAAGGCCGCGGGAACCAGGGTGGCAGGCATCCAGTTCCCGGAATCGGGGAGTGCGGTCAACACGTACCCGATTGCGGGTGTGGCCGGCGGCCGGAACAAGGCCACCGCCCAGGCCTTCCTGGACCTGGTCACCGGCCCGGAGGGCCAGAAAGTCCTTGCCGTGGCGGGATTCGGCCCTGCCAATGCCCATTCAGGCAGCAAGTGATACGGCGGCCAGGGACGCCGCCCCAGGCGCGGCCGCGCACGCAAGCCGCGGCCTACTCCGGCGTCCCCGCCTGGGTCCGCGCGCTGGCAGTCCTGGCCGCCGTCGTCGTGGTGCTCCCGCTGCTGGCAATGGTGCTGCGCGTTGACTGGGGTCAGTTCATTCCGCTGGTGACGTCGGAGCCGTCCCTGACGGCGCTGGGACTGAGCCTGCGGACCTCTGCGGCGAGCACCCTGCTGTGCATCGTGCTGGGGGTCCCCCTTGCCCTGGTCCTGGCCCGGGACTCCTTCCGCTTCCAGGGGCTGCTGCGCTCGCTGGTGCTCCTGCCGCTGGTGCTTCCCCCGGTGGTGGGCGGGATCGCCCTGCTCTACACGTTCGGCCGGCAGGGGCTGCTGGGGCAGACCCTGGAAGTGCTCGGGTTCCGCATCGCCTTCTCCACTACTGCGGTGGTCCTGGCGCAGACGTTCGTGGCGCTGCCCTTTCTGGTGGTGAGCCTGGAAGGGGCGCTGCGGACGTCGGGCTCCCGCTACGAGGCCGTGGCGGCAACGCTGGGGGCACGGCCCGGCACCGTGTTCCGGCGCGTCACGCTGCCGCTCGTCCTGCCGGGCCTGGCGTCCGGTGCTGTCCTCTCCTTCGCCCGGAGCCTGGGCGAGTTCGGTGCCACGCTGACCTTCGCCGGCAGCCTCCAGGGGGTGACCCGGACCCTGCCGCTGGAGATCTACCTGCAGCGGGAAACGGACCCGGACGCCGCCGTCGCCCTGTCCCTGGTGCTGGTGGCGGTCGCCGTCGCCGTGGTGGCCCTCGCGTACCGGCAACCGGCAGCGGGCCGAACCGGAGCCGGAAAACGGACGGCGCCGCCCGCAACGGCAGGAGGGGACGCCCGGTGACGCTCTCCTTCCAGGCGGTCGTGGCCGGGCGGGGCTTCGACGTGGACCTGGCCGTCCGGCCGGGCGAAACCGTGGCCGTCATGGGGCCCAACGGCGCCGGAAAATCAACCCTGCTGTCAAGCATCGCGGGCCTCCTGCGGCCGGACAGCGGCCGCGCCGGACTCAACGGCAAAACCCTCTTTGACCTCGACGGCGGAAAGGGTGCCTGGGTGCCGCCCCATCACCGCGGCACCGCGCTGCTCGCCCAGGAACCCTTGCTCTTTCCCCACCTGAGCGCGGTGGACAATGTCTCCTTCGGGCCGCGCAGCGCCGGTGTCCCCAAGCGGGCCGCCAAGGAGCAGGCCCTGCGCTGGCTGGCCGACGTCGAAGCGGAGCACCTGGCCGGACGCCGTCCCGCCGAACTCTCCGGCGGGCAGGCCCAGCGTGTGGCCGTGGCGCGTGCGCTCGCCGCCGATCCCGCGCTCCTCCTGCTGGATGAGCCGCTGGCCGCCCTGGACATCCATTCCGCCCCGCTCCTGCGCCGCCTCTTCAAGCGGGTCCTTGCCGGACGGCAGGCCATCATCGTCACCCACGACGTGCTGGACGCCCTGATGCTCGCGGACCGTGTGGTCATCCTGGAAGACGGCAGGATCGCCGAGGAAGGGCCTACGCGGGCCGTGCTGGAACGTCCACGCAGTTCCTTTGCTGCCGGACTCGCCGGCCTGAACTTCATTCCTGGCGCCCTGGATGGCGCGGGGGTGCGCACCAGCCAGGGCCTGAGGATCGCCGGGCACGACGAGGAACCCGGCCAGCTGCCAACGCCTAGTGGTCCGGGCGTTGCCGTGTTCCCGCCGTCGGCCGTTTCCGTGTTCCTTGACGACGCACACGGAAGCCCCCGGAACTCGTTTGCCGTCACCATCACCGACCTCGAGCCGCACGGCGACCAAATCCGGGTACGGGCCGGCAGTCTGGCCGCCGACATCACCCCGGCAGCCTCAGCGGACCTTGGCCTTGTTCCCGGCATGACGGTGCACTTCGTGGTCAAGGCGGCCGCTGTGTCGGTATACGGGACGTAGCGCCGGTTCTGTACGGTGCGGGGTTGGGTGCACGGCGGGACCTCCGGCTCTGGACAGCCGTTTCGCCGTGGGCAAACATGGCTAAAGAACCTCGCGGCGCAAAGTTGAGCGTAGTACACTCAACTTAGTCAACCAGCCCCCGAAAGGAGCTCTCTTTGGACGTCAAATTCACCACCAAGAGCCAGGAGGCTCTTTCCGCGGGGGCAATGAACGCCTCGACGGCCGGCAACCCCCAGGTGGAGCCGGCGCACCTCCTTAAAGCACTGATGGACCAGCGCGAGGGCGTCGCCGTTGCGCTCCTCCGGGCCACCGGCGCGGACCCGGACGCCGTCAGCGTCCAGGCCAGCAGCGCCATCAAGGCCCTGCCCGCCACTTCCGGCGGTTCCAGCCAGCAGGCGCAGCTGAGCCGGCCCGCCCTGCAGGCCATCCAGCACGCCAAGGAGGAAGCGGACCGGCTGGGTGATTCCTTCGTGTCCACCGAGGTGCTCCTGGTTGGCCTCTCCGCCGGCAACGATCCTGCTGCACGCCTCCTGCGCGATGCGGGCGCGTCCCGTGAGGCGCTGCTCGCGGCGCTGCCGGGGGTCCGCGGCGACCGCAAGGTGGACAGCCCGGATCCTGAAAACACCTTCCAGGCCCTGGAGAAGTACGGCACGGATCTCACCGCGATGGCCCGTGCCGGCAAGCTGGACCCCGTGATCGGGCGCGACTCGGAGATCCGCCGCGTGGTGCAGGTCCTGTCCCGGCGTACCAAGAACAATCCGGTGCTCATCGGCGAACCCGGCGTGGGCAAGACCGCCGTCGTCGAAGGGCTGGCCCAGCGGATGGTGGCGGGCGACGTCCCGGAAAGCCTGCGCGGCAAAACGCTCATCTCCCTGGACCTCGGTTCCATGGTTGCAGGCGCCAAGTACCGCGGTGAGTTCGAGGAGCGGCTGAAGGCGGTCCTGGAGGAAATCAAGGGCTCCGAGGGCCAGATCGTCACCTTCATCGACGAGATCCACACCGTGGTGGGTGCCGGCGCCACCGGGGATTCCTCCATGGACGCCGGCAACATGCTCAAACCCATGCTGGCCCGCGGCGAGCTGCGGCTGATCGGCGCCACCACCCTGGACGAGTACCGCGAAAACATCGAGAAGGACGCGGCCCTGGAGCGCCGCTTCCAGCAGGTGTACGTGGGCGAGCCCAGCGTGGAGGACACCATCGGCATCCTCCGCGGCCTGAAGGAGCGCTACGAAGCACACCATAAGGTGTCCATCGCCGACTCCGCACTGGTGGCCGCCGCCACGCTGTCCAACCGCTACATCTCGGGCCGCCAGCTGCCGGACAAGGCCATCGACCTTGTGGACGAGGCAGCGTCCCGCCTCCGCATGGAAATCGACTCCGCACCGGAGGAAATTGACCAGCTGCGGCGCCAGGTGGACCGGCTCACCATGGAGGAACTGGCCCTGTCCGGCGAATCAGACCCGGCCTCCGTGGAGCGGCTGGCCGCACTCCGGGCCGACAAGGCGGACAAGGAAGAGGAGCTCTCGGCCCTGAACGCCCGCTGGGAGGCTGAAAAGGCCGGCCTCAACCGGGTGGGTGACCTCAAAGCCAAGCTGGATGAGCTGCGCTCCACCGCGGACAAGGCCCAGCGCGAGGGTGACCTGGAGACTGCCTCCCGGATCCTGTACGGGGAAATCCCGGCGCTTGAGCGCGAGCTGAACGCCGCTGCCGAGGCCGAGGCCGCCGTGACGGACAAGTCCGCGCAAATGGTGGCGGAGGAAGTGACCGCGGAGGATATTGCCGAGGTCATCTCTGCATGGACCGGCATCCCGGCGGGCCGCATGCTGCAGGGCGAAAGCCAGAAACTGCTCCACATGGAGGAGGAGCTGGGCCGGCGCCTGATTGGCCAGGCCAAGGCCGTCACCGCAGTGTCCGACGCCGTCCGCCGCGCGCGGGCCGGCATCAGCGACCCCAACCGGCCCACCGGCTCCTTCCTGTTCCTGGGCCCCACCGGCGTGGGCAAGACCGAGCTGGCCAAGGCGCTGGCGGACTTCCTGTTCGACGACGAACGCGCCATGGTGCGCATCGACATGTCCGAGTACGGCGAGAAGCACAGCGTCGCCCGGCTGGTCGGGGCGCCTCCGGGCTACGTGGGTTACGAAGAGGGCGGGCAGCTGACCGAGGCCGTGCGCCGCCGGCCGTACTCCGTGGTGCTGCTGGATGAGGTGGAGAAGGCCCACCCCGAGGTGTTCGACATCCTCCTGCAGGTGCTCGACGACGGCCGCCTCACCGATGGTCAGGGCCGCACCGTGGACTTCCGCAACGTGATCCTGGTGCTGACGTCCAACCTGGGCAGCCAGTTCCTGGTGGACCAGACCCTGGACGCCACTGCCAAGCGCAACGCCGTCATGGCCACCGTGAACGCCTCCTTCAAGCCGGAGTTCCTCAACCGGCTCGACGAAGTGGTGCTGTTCGACGCCCTCACGGTGGACGAACTGGCCCACATCGTGGAGCTGCACGTGGAAGAGCTGGGACGGCGGCTGCGCGAGCGGCGCCTCACCCTTGAAGTCACCGAAGGCGCCAAGGCATGGCTTGCACTGTCCGGCTACGACCCCGCCTACGGCGCCCGGCCGCTGCGCCGCCTGGTGCAGCGTGAGATCGGCGACCGGCTTGCCAAGGCCATCCTTGCCGGTGGGATCAGCGACGGCGACACCGTGGTTGTTGACACCGCCGCGGACCTTGGCGAACTCACCGAGGGCAATGTCGACGCGCTGACGGGTGCCCCGAGCTCCGGGCTCTCAGTGCGGCGGAAGGAATAACAGGCTGCCGTGGCCGGAGATGTGCTGCCCTGGCGGGTGAACCGTCAGGGCAGCACGCTTGCGTTGATCACGTTGCCGCCATCGGCCGTGACGTAGCAATCCACCCTGCGGTCGCCGGACTCCCAGCTTGTGTTGCTGGGGAAACTGCGCTGGTAGTTGAGTTGGAACTGTTTTGCCGCCGGGCTGAGTTTCGCTGCCTGGCAGACTTCCAGCGCCTTGGACTTGAGCGGGTCGGCTCCCGGATATTTGGCGCTGTCCGGGTAATGGAGGGTGGCTACCAGTTGTGCTGAATGGCCCGTGTCGCACGGCACCACTGTGGAGGTCAGGGCCTGGGGATCGAAGTCCTTGAAGCAGTCACCTACCGCGTACGCCGCGGGTGCAACCCCTTCCCTGGGCAGGGGCTGGGGTGTGGCGGGCGGGGTGACGGAGGTCTGCAGCACGCCCGGCGTTGCGCTCTTCGCCGTATCGGTGCCAGGACCAGAGTTCAGCCACACGGCGAGCCACACCAGTGAGCCTGCAACGGCAAGGATGACGACGACAAGAAACGCCTTCCAGAACGCCGGCCTCCTGTTAGCCCGCTTTTCCGGCTCGGGGTCCTGGCGCGGCCGGGCCCATGTGACGGACTCCGGGGCGGGGGCTGAACCACTGTCCCCGCGTTGGACTACTGGGAGGCTTCCGGTCCTCGGTGGCAGGGCCGGCTTCGGCGGGATGTCCTGGTGGTTCACGGGTGCGCATCCTCCTGGGTTTTGGTTCCGCGGCTCGCCAAAGGCCACACAAAATCGGCAGTTCTTAAGTGACTCTACCGAAGAAAAAACCCGGAATCCTGCGGGTGGAGGTGCGTCATGGTACCCCACGTGGCCGTCGGGGCCGGCAGGCGGCAAGCGGGGCCCGCCGAAAGCATGTAATCTAGGTGTACGACAAATTGACCAAACATTCCGGGGCCTCACCGATCGCCAAGGTGACCACCTCCGGTCCAAGTACAAAAGGGGGTCACGCCATGGGGCGCGGCCGTCAAAAGGCAAAAGCTACCAAGCAGGCTCGGGACATTAAGTACTACTCCCCGAACACTGACTACTCGGCACTTCAGCGGGAGCTGACGGGCCCGGGCAGCCGTTTAACGAGCCATTACTCGAATGAACCGGTCGAACCGGACTATTCGGCTTATGTGGATAAGTACGCGGATGATTTGGATGACGATGACGACGAGGTTGACAACCGTCGCATCGGCTAGTTGTCGCAAGTTTGCCGTGGCCAGTGGCCCGGCTGCTGTGATTTCCTTTTTGTAACCCGGTTTCGGGTGACCGCTTACATCACGGAGCCCGTTGCCGTACCGGATTACCGGTAAGGCAACGGGCTTTCCGTGTTTCTTTGGGCCCCGGGTTGGTAACGTGACCGCATGAGTGTCCGGACCACGTATGCCAACGGAGAGCCCTGCTGGGCCGATCTACAGACCCCTGATGTTGCCGCCGCCAAGGATTTCTACAACCGGCTCTTTGGCTGGGCTTACCAGGACTTTCCCACCCCGGACGGACGCAGCTATGCGCAGGCTTTTGTCCGCGGGCAGCTGGTGGCCACCATTGCACCGCAAAGCCCCCTGCAGTTGCAGGCCGGCATCTCCGCGAAGTGGAACATCTATTTCTCCGCGGGGGACGCTGCGGACCTGCTTGCGGAAGCGGGCCATGCAGGCGGCACAGCCCACTTCGGGCCGGAGAAGGTGGGCGACGCCGGTGTGCTGGGCTTCCTCGCCCCTCCCGGCGGCGGAACTACAGGTATTTGGCAGGCGGGAAGCCACTACGGCAGCCACCTGTACAACGAGCCGGGCGCGCTGGCCTGGGCGGAACTCATCACGCCCGAGCCGCAGGCCGCCGTCGGCTTCTTCCAGCAGCTTTTCGGGCACGGGGTCACTGAGTATCCACAGGACGACGGCGGCAGCTACAGTACGCTGCTCATCGACGGCAACGAGGTGGCCGGCGTCGTTCCTGCCGATGACGGCGAGGAGGCGGACTGGCAGATCTACTACGGTGTGGCTGATGTTGCCGCGGCCGCAGCGGCCGCCCAGGCAGCAGGCGGCCAGGTGGTCGTGGAGCCGGACGAACGTCCCGCTGACGGTTCACTGGCCACCATCAAGGACCCGCAGGGCGGCGTCCTCAACCTCATCCAGGCATGGGGTTGATTCGGCCGCATAAACACATCGAGTCTTAGGCGTAGGCGTTGACCAGGCGGACAGCGCCGCCGTCCACGCCCTTGGCGCCTTGGACGTAGTCCGGGCCGGACTTGGAGATGGAGTCTGAATCCTCGGTGACCGTGCCCATGATCCAGGACGGCAGGCCCCGGTCGTTCAGGCGCGCGACGGCGGCATCCGCGGCGTCGGGGGAGACGATGGCCACCATGCCCACGCCCAGGTTCAGTGTGCGCTCCAGATCGGCCAGCGGAACGTTGCCCAGTTCGGACACCAGCTTGAAGATGGCGGGCAGTTCCCAGGTGGCACGGTCCACCGTGGCCACCAGGCCCTGCGGCAGGACGCGGGCCAGGTTGGCGGCCAGGCCGCCACCGGTGACGTGGCTGAAGCCGTGGACGGCCGCACCGGCGCTGACCGGGAAGGTGCGGGCCAGGTCCAGGCAGTCGGCTGCGTAGACCCGTGTGGGTTCCAGGAGCTCCTCACCCAGGGTGCGGCCCAGTTCCGACACCTGGCGGTCCAGCGCCCAGCCAGCGTGGTTGATGACGCGGCGGACCAGGGAGTAGCCGTTGGAGTGCAGGCCGGAGGAGGCCATGCCGATCACGACGTCGCCCGCGCGGACGCGGTCCGGGCCCAGCAGTGCATCGGCCTCGACAACACCGGTTGCTGCACCGGCGACGTCGTATTCGTGCTCACCCAGCAGCCCCGGATGCTCCGCGGTTTCGCCGCCCACCAGGGCGGTGCCGGCCACGGAGCAGGCGGCCGCGATACCGCGGACGATGTCGGCGATGCGCTCCGGGACCACCTTGCCGCAGGCAATGTAGTCGGTCATGTAGAGCGGCTCGGCGCCTACCACCACGATGTCGTCAACTACCATGCCCACGAGGTCGAACCCGATGGTGTCGTGGATGTCCATGGCCTGGGCGATGGCAACCTTGGTGCCCACGCCGTCCGTGGACGTGGCCAGCAGCGGCCTCTTGTAGGTGAGCAGCCTGGAGACATCGTAGAGGCCGGCGAAGCCGCCCACCCCGCCGATCACCGAGGAGTTGTGGGTTGCCTTGACGGCATCCTTCATGAGCTCGACGGCGCGGTCCCCGGCTTCAACGTCCACGCCTGCGGAGGCGTAGGTGATGCCGGAGTTCTCTGCGGCGGTGTTGGCGGAAGTCATACGGAGTCCTTCTTGTCGGCGCGGGTGGCGGCGTGTACGTCGGGCACGAGGTCGGCTTCGGTCAGCAGGTTCTCGAATTCGGAGTCCGGGCCCGGATCGCAGCCGGTGGCGCCGGCCTTCTCCGCGGGGTCCTCGGTGGCGTCAACGGCCAGGGCTGCGGTTTCGCCGGGAAGAGCCGACGGGGAGGGCTTGAGGCCGCCCAGGTCGGTACGCTCCAGCAGGTTCTTTCCCAGCTTGTCCGCATCCGGAAGCTTAATGGGGTACTTGCCGGTGAAGCAGGCGGTGCAGAGGCGTTCCCGCGGCTGTCGGGTGGCCCCGATCATGCCGTCCTCCGAGATGTAGGCCAGGGAGTCGGCGCCGATGGCCTGGGAGATTTCTTCGATGGTGGCGCCGTTGGCGATCAGCTCCGCGCGGGATGCGAAGTCGATGCCATAGAAGCAGGGCCACTGCACCGGCGGGGAGGAGATCTTGACGTGGACCGTGGCGGCGCCGGCCTCCCGGAGCATCCGGACGATGGCCCGCTGCGTGTTGCCCCGGACGATCGAGTCATCCACCACCACAACGCGCTTTCCGCGGATTACGGACTCGAGGGCGTTGAGCTTCAGCCGGATCCCCAGCTGGCGGAGGGTCTGTGAGGGCTGGATGAAGGTGCGGCCCACATACGAGTTCTTGACGAAGCCGTGCGCGAACGGGATGCCGGATTCCTCGGCGTAACCCACGGCTGCGGGGGTGCCGGACTCCGGGACGGGGATGACGATGTCCGCCTCGTGGGTGTTTTCCCGGGCCAGCTGGCGGCCCATCTCCACGCGGGACTCGTAGACGGAACGGCCGGCGATGGCGGCGTCCGGGCGGGCGAGGTACACGTATTCAAAAACGCAACCGGCCGGCGTCGGCTCCGCGAACTTCTTGGACCGCACGCCTTCCTCGTCGATGGCGATGAACTCGCCCGGCTCGATCTCGCGGATGAAGCTGGCTCCCACGGTGGCCAGTGCGGACTGTTCGGAGGCGACAACCCAGCCGCGCTCCAGCCGGCCCAGGACCAGCGGGCGGATGCCGAAGGTGTCGCGTGCGGCGTAGAGGGTTCCCTCATCCATGAAGACAAAGCAGAAGCCGCCCTTGATCTTGGGCAGGAGTTCGGTGGCGGTCTCTTCGAGGGTCTTGCCCGGTTCACCTTCCAGCAGGGCGGTGACCAGGGCGGTGTCCGAGGTGTTGCCCTGCTTCATTTCGCCGGTGAGCTGGCCGCCGTTGCGCTCGGTGATCATTGCGTTGAGCTCGGCGGTGTTTGTGAGGTTGCCGTTGTGCGCCAGGGCCACGGTGCCGGTGGAGGTGGCACCCAGGGTGGGCTGCGCGTTGGCCCAGTGGCTGGCACCGGTGGTGGAGTAGCGGCAGTGGCCAACGGCCAGGTGCCCGGTCAGGGTGTTGAGCGTGGTCTCGTCGAAGACCTGGGACACGAGGCCCATGTCCTTGTAGACGTTGATCCGCTTGCCGTCGCTGGTGGCTATGCCAGCCGACTCCTGACCGCGGTGCTGCAGTGCATACAGCCCGTAATAGGTAAGTTTTGCTACTTCTTCACCGGGTGCCCAGACGCCGAAGACGCCACAAGCGTCCTGGGGTCCTTTTTCGCCGGGAAGAAGATCATGGGAAAGTTTTCCATCGCCGCGTGCCACTGATCGATTATCGCACGTTGTGGGGTATGACTTTCCCCCGCTTCAGTTTGTGACCCGGCTAGCCCTGGGGATCGGTATCCGGTTCCGAATCCGGGACGGCCTCCACGACGGCCCGCTCCTGCCGCCTCACGCTGCGCCGGTCCAGGACCAGCGCCAGCGCGGCGCCAAGGAGGGCGCCGGCGGCTGCGAACATCACCAGGAAGAATCCGAAGACGGCCCCGGGGTCGAACGTGGCATCGCCAGGCACCGCATAAGCAACCACTGCGGCGGCAACAATGCCCGCCAGTGCACCCAGAATCAAAAAAGGAACATATTTGGGCGCACGGCGGACGGTCACTTCGCGCCGCTCGGCAGGGGTTTCTTCAAAAGCCATGCCATCCAGCCTACTGCCCGCGTTTTTGGGCGCATAACGGGACGCCGGGCCCCGCGAAGTCCAGTTATCCGGCCAAAAACTCCACCGGGAAAGGGGCCGGGGGCTGATGCCCTCTCTGGGCCACAACTGATATATCTATTGACCCAAAGTGTGGCCACTGTCATATTTTCCCGTAGGCGCTATGTGCATCTTGTTGTGTATTACGCAATTGGCAGCGTCCAGCGTGGCGGCATGATGTGGTCCCCTGGCAGGGCATGTCAGCTAGATTGGCACTTGGTGCCGACTCACCGGATCCGGCCGGATCCAGGAAAGGAACACAAGAACCATGGTCCACAAAGTACAAGCCGTCATCGTCCGGGAGAAGAACGCCCCGGTGTCGCTGGAGACCATCCTGGTGCCGGATCCGGGTCCGGGGGAGGCCCTGGTGGACATCATCACCTGCGGCGTCTGCCACACGGACCTGCATTACAAACAGGGCGGCATCGGCGACGACTTCCCCTACCTGCTGGGCCACGAAGCCACCGGCGTTGTCAGCGCCATTGGCCCGGACGTAACGTCGGTGGCGCCGGGTGACCGGGTCATCCTGAACTGGCGTGCCGTCTGCGGTGAGTGCAGGGCGTGTGCCAAGGGCCAGCCGCAGTACTGCTTCAATACGCACAATGCCACACAGAAGATGACCCTCGAGGACGGCACCGAGCTTTCGCCTGCCCTGGGTATCGGTGCTTTTGCGGAGAAGACCCTGGTGGCTGCCGGGCAGTGCACCAAGGTGGACCCCGAAGCCGACGCTGCCGCAGTTGGCCTGCTGGGCTGCGGCGTGATGGCCGGCATTGGCGCCGCGATCAACACCGGTGAGGTCAAGCGCGGCGAGTCCGTGGCAGTGATTGGCTGCGGCGGCGTGGGCATCGCTGCGGTCGCCGGCGCCAAGCTGGCGGGCGCGACGACGATCATCGCCGTTGACATCGATGACAACAAGATCGGGATGGCCAAGTCCCTCGGCGCCACCCATGGCGTGAACTCCCGGCAGGAGGACGCGGTGGAAGCCATCCGCGCCCTCACCGGAGGCCACGGGGCGGATGTGGTGATTGACGCCGTCGGCCGCCCTGAAACCTACAAGCAGGCCTTCTACGCCCGCGACCTCGCCGGCCGCGTGGTCCTGGTGGGCGTCCCCACGCCCGAGATGACGCTGGAACTGCCGCTGCTGGACGTCTTTGGCCGCGGCGGCTCGCTGAAGTCCTCCTGGTACGGTGACTGCCTGCCGTCCCGTGACTTCCCCATGCTGGTGCAGCACTACAAGCAGGGCAACCTGGACCTTGACGCGTTCGTGTCCGAGCGCATCACCATCGACCAGGTGGAGGAGGCCTTCGGCAAGATGCACGAGGGCAAGGTGCTGCGTTCCGTGGTGGAAATCTGATGGCGGTCACCATTGAGAACCTGGTCACCTCGGGCACGTTTTCGCTCGACGGCGGCACCTGGGACGTTGACAACAACGTCTGGATCGTGGGCAACGACGAAGAATGCATCATCATCGATGCGCCCCACGACGCCGCCGCGATCATCAACCAGGTCCGCAGCCGCAAGGTCAAGGCCATCCTGCTCACCCACGCCCATAACGACCACATCGGTGCCGCGCGTGAGGTGGCGGATGCCGTGGGTGCTCCCATCCTGTTGAACCAGGAGGACCTGGTGCTGTGGGAGCAGGTGTACTTGGATGCCAAGCCGGACCACTACCACGCTGACGGCGACGTGTTCCAAGTGGGCGGGGCAAGCCTGGAGGCCATCCACACTCCCGGCCATTCGCCGGGGTCCACCTGCTTCTACCTGGAAAGCGAAGGCACCGTCTTCACCGGGGACACCCTGTTCAACGGCGGACCAGGTGCCACGGGACGGTCCTACAGCGACTACCCCACCATCCTGAAGTCCATCCGGGAACGGCTGCTGACCCTGCCGGCCGGCACCGTGGTCCGCACCGGCCACGGTGACAGCACCACCATCGCCGCGGAGCAGGAAACACTGGCGAAGGTTCCGCAGTAGCCAGCAGAAGATCTATGGAATATGCCAGTGAAAGGCGCGCCGGGAACACCCGGCGCGCCTTTCACTGGCTGTCGAACAGCGCAAGCCGGTAAGGAAGATGGACAATGAAGTTCGGGAAACAGCCCGCCCCCGTCGCGGACATCAATGAGGACAAGCTTGTAGTCCACAAGCCCAAGACCGAGGCGGCCGGCGTCAAGGCCGTCATGGTGGCCCTGGAACGCGCGGTGGCCCAGGCGGGGGTTGCCCGGACGGCACATTCCCTGCTCCGGCTGAACCAGCGCGGCGGGTTCGACTGCCCGGGCTGCGCGTGGCCGGAGTCGGACAAGAAGCGCAAGACGGCCGAGTTCTGCGAGAACGGTGCCAAGGCCGTGGCCGAGGAGAACACCCTGCGGACCGTTGGAGCGGAATTCTGGGCCAGGCACTCCATTGCCGAACTGTCAGGGAAGACCGAGTACTGGCTGGGCAACCAGGGCCGGCTGGCTGAACCGGTGGTCATCCGGGAGGGGGAGACGCATTACTCGCCCATCTCCTGGGCGGACGCGTTCGGGCTGATCGGTGAACACATCCGCGCCAGCACCCCGGACCGCTGCGTCTTCTATACCTCCGGCCGGACCGCGAACGAGACCGCGTTCCTCTATCAACTGTTCGCACGGTCGCTGGGGACCAACAACCTGCCGGACTGCTCCAACATGTGCCACGAGTCCTCCGGCTCCGCGCTGAACCCCACCATCGGCATCGGCAAGGGCACGGTGTCCCTGGATGACATCCATGACGCCGAACTCATCTTCGTGGTGGGCCAGAATCCCGGCACCAACCACCCCCGCATGCTGTCCGCGCTGAAGGAGTGCAAGGACAAGGGCGGCAAGGTGGTGGCCGTGAACCCGTTGCCCGAGGCCGGCCTGTTCAACTTCAAGGACCCGCAGACCGTTTCGGGCGTCGTGGGCGGCGGCACTCCGCTGGCCGACGAGTACTTGCAGATCAAGGTGGGCGGGGACCTGGCGCTGTTCCAGGCGCTCGGCCACCTCCTGCTGGAGGCCGAGGAAGCCAACCCGGGGACCGTCGTCGACCATTCCTTCATTACCGCGCAGACCGACGGGTTCGATGCCTACCGCGAGGCGCGCGCCACCCTGGACTGGGACGAGACCGAGCGGGCCACCGGCCTGACCCGGACCCAGATCGAAAAGGTGGCAGGGATGCTGGTGGCATCCAAAGCCAGCATCTTCTGCTGGGCGCTGGGCGTCACCCAGCAGCCGCACTCGGTGGACACCATCAAGGAGATGGTCAACGTCCTGCTGCTGCAGGGCAACTTCGGCAAACCCGGCGCCGGCGCGTGCCCCGTCCGCGGGCACTCGAACGTCCAGGGCGACCGGACCATGGGCATCTGGGAGAAGCCCAAGGAATGGCTGCTGGAGGCACTGGATTCAGAGTTCGGGATCTCGTCGCCGCGGCACCACGGCTACGACGCCGTGGAGTCCATGGAGGCGTTCGAGCGCGACGAGGTGGACGTGTTCGTTTCGATGGGCGGCAACTTCTCGCTGGCCTGCTCCGACACCGAGGCGCTGGAAGCCGGGATGCAGCGAATTGGGCTGACCGTGCACATCTCCACGAAGCCGAACCGCTCCCACGTGGTGCACGGCCGCACTTCGCTGATCCTGCCCACCCTCGGCCGGACGGACAAGGACGACAAGCACCCCAAGGGCGCCCAGTTCCTGTCGGTGGAGGACTCCATGTCCGTGGTCCACTCCACCCAGGGGCGCCTCACACCGGTCTCCGAGCACCTGCTTGCCGAGCCGGTCATCGTGGCCCGGATGGCGGAGGCGACCTTCGGCCCGGACCACTCCGTGGACTGGCGGGGCATGGCCGAGGACTACGATGTGATCCGCGACCACATTGCCCGCGTCCTGCCCGGCTTCGAAGACTTCAACGCCAGGGTCCGCACGAAGAACGGGTTCGTGCTGCCCAACCCGCCCCGGGATACCCGCTCGTTCGCCACGGACATCGGGCGCGGCCGGTTCACCGTCAGCCCGCTGGAATACCTCACCCCGCCGCCCGGGCACCTGGTGCTGCAGACCATCCGCAGCCACGACCAGTACAACACCACGTTCTATGGCTTGGACGACCGCTACCGCGGCATCTCGGATGGCCGCCGCGTAATCCTGATCCACCCCGAGGACCTCGCCGAATCCGGCTTCCAGGACCGGGAACTGGTGGACGTGGTCAGCACCTTCCAGGGCGTGGACCGCAGGGCGGACAAGTTCCGCCTGGTGGCGTACCCCACCGCAAAGGGCTGCGCCGCCGCGTACTTCCCGGAGGCCAACGCACTGGTCCACAAGGAGAACGTGGCCCGCGTGTCCAACACCCCCGGCTTCAAGGCCATGTTCGTCCGCTTCGAGCCCCACAAGGCTGCCGCGGCGGTGGCCCGGGCGTCAGCAGGGGAGCTGGCAGGGACGCCGGCTTAGCCGCGCGATTACATTCCACAACAACGGGCCCGCGACGGCGGCACACCGGTAGCCCGGTGTGCCGCCGTTCTGATGCTGGTGGGTGGCGGTTTTTGTGGCGTGGGGCGCCGCGGTCCGACGCTTTTTCGTCATATCCGAAATTGATTGACAGCCCAGCGTGGCAGGAGTCACACTGTTGCATATGGTGATCGGTGTTGCGTTAGGTGCTTCCAGTTTCCTTCTGGAGTCGTCGCTTCTGTTGCTGATGGACCTCCCCACATTCAGGAACAGAACGTCTTGGACACCCCGTGTTGCCCCATCTGCTCCGTAATCACCGCAAATCGCTCATTACCCAGCCCTACCGGGAGGAAACACAATGACTACCTCAGTGAACGCGCCCCTCAGCGCACGCGGAAAGCTCGCCTCAGCAATGCCTGCCGAGCAGCTGGCTGAAATTACCGAGCTGTTCGCCTTGCGGCGCACTGGCTACTCCCTCGATGCCCCGTTCTACACCGATCCGACAATCTTCAAGCTCGACATGGAGGCCATCTTCGGCCAGCACTGGATCTTTGCCGGCAGCGTTGCCGAGCTGCCGGAGCCGGGCGACTACATCACGGTCGACTACGGCCCCTACTCCCTGATCGTGCTGCGAACCGACGAGGGTGACGTCAACGTCCTGCACAACGTCTGCCGCCACCGCGGTGCACGTGTCCTGACCGAAGCTGCCGGTTCCACCGGAAACCTGGTCTGCGGCTATCACTCCTGGACCTATTCCCCCGAGGGCAACCTGATCCACGCCTCTGCCCCCGGCGAAGCCAAGTTCGACAAGAACTGCTTTGCGCTCAAGCGCGCCCACAGCCGCGAGGTTGCCGGGCTCATTTTCGTCTGCATCGCTGACCAACCCCCCGCAGATTTCGACGAGACCGCCAAGATCTTCGAGCCCTACCTCGCACCCCACGACCTGTCCAAGACGAAGATTGCCTACCAGCAGAACATCATCGAAGAGGGCAACTGGAAGCTGGTCATGGAGAACAACCGTGAGTGCTACCACTGCGACGGGCACCCGGAACTCGCCTGCTCCCTCTTCCCCACCTGGGGCCTGACGGAAGGCCTGATCCCCACCCACCTCGAAGAGGTGTGGGACCGCAACAAGGAAGCCCAGTCCTCGCTCGAGGAGCGGTGCCGCCGCTACGGCCTCCCCTACGAGGTAGTCGAGGAACTGGACACGCGCATCGCGGGCATCCGAATTTCCCGGGAATCCCTTGACGGAGAAGGCGAATCGTTCTCGGCCGACGGCCGCAGGCTTTCCAAGAAGCTGCTCGGGGACCTGCGGGACTTCCGCCTGGGCCGCTGCTCCATGCACCTGCAGCCCAACAGTTGGTTCCACTTCCTGGGCGACCACGTCATCACGTTCGGCGTCTTCCCCATCAACGAGCACCAGTCCCTGGTCCGCACCACCTGGCTTGTGGCCGACGACGCCGAGGAAGGCGTCGACTACGACCTCGACAAGCTCACCTACACCTGGAAGCAGACCAACATCCAGGACAAGGCATTCGTTGAGCTGTGCCAGCAGGGTGCCGCCAGCCCCGCCTACGAACCTGGCCCCTACATGAAGAGCGAATACCAGGTGGAGGCCTTCATCAACTGGTACGTCCAGCGGGTGCAGGAGCACTTGGCATGATTGAGGTCCTCACTGAGACGCCCGTCCAGGAACCACAGCGCATCCGCGGCCTTGAAATGCCGTGGAACCGGGTGATGGGCAGCATCGAAGGACCGGCCAGCGCGGCCAAGGCCCTGGGCCCGTGGCATCCGCAGGAGTTCATGGCCGAATGCGTCGAGACCGTTCCCGAAGCGGGCGGCATGATGACGTTCGTGTTCCGCCGCTGCGACGGTGCCCCGCTGGCGTTCCGTCCAGGCCAGTACGTGAACATCGCCTTCCCCGTATACGGCGAGGACCAGGAACCGGTGGACCGCAGCTACTCGCTGTCCAGTTCGCCCACGGAACCGTGGACCTTCAGCGTCACCGTCAAGCGCGACGCCGGCGGGCTGGTTTCACCCTGGGTGCACCAGAATGTCCGGCCCGGCGCCGTCCTGGACATGCTGGGACCTGTGGGGGCATTCCACCTGCCTGACGCCGACCGGCGCGCCCGGTACCTCTTCCTGGCCGCCGGCGCCGGCATCACGCCCATCATGTCGATGGTGCGGACCATCCACTCCCTGCCGGGAACGGCCGACGTGGTGGTGCTGTACCACGGCGCGGAAGCCGGCGGCTTTGCCTTCCACCGGGAGCTGGCCTACATCGCTTCCGTGGACTCGCGCATCAAGGTCTTCTACGCTCTGGGCGACCGCGGCAGGCCCGAGGACTGGGAAGGCTTCAGCGGACGGCTGACCTCAGCCATGATCGATGAGGTGGCGCCCGACGCCAACGGCCGCCAGGTCTACGCCTGCGGACCCGAGGGGTACCTGAACACCGCCACTGAACTGCTCGCGAGCGTGGGCGTCGACGACACTTCCATCTACATGGAGTTCTTCTCCGGGGACCGGCAGACCCTCCTTGAATACCAGGCCGAGCTCGCCCTGGCGGCGGACATCGCCGGGGAGATCGCCGAGGACATTGCCGAGTCCGCCGAGGACTACTTCGAAAGCCAGCCTGCGGCGTTCGGGATGTACGAGCCCGGCTACGACGAGGATGGAACCCTGCAGGCCACGGGACTCGCGCTGGAAGCCGCCACCCCGGAAGCCGCCGCCGGCACCCCGGCTGTGGCCCCGGAGGCGCAGACCCCCGACGCCTCAAGCTTCGACACCGTGGGAACGGGCAGCCTTACCCTGTCCTTCATGCGCACCGGGATCAACGTGCGGATCGACCCGGAGGAGCACATCCTTGAGGTCGCCCAGCGCGCCGGTGTCCGGATCGGTGCCAACTGCAAAGAAGGCATGTGCGGCTCCTGCAAGGTGGTCAAGCTGTCCGGGGAGATTGACATGAACCACCAGGGCGGAATCCGCAAACGGGAAATTGATGCCGGCAAGTTCCTTCCCTGCTGCTCCACAGCGCGCACCGACATGGTGATCGACGCGTAGCCACCCGCTCAAGCGGTGGGCGCACCCAAGATTCACCGCAAGTGAAAAGTAAGACCACACGGAAGGCCTGAGGCACACAGCGTCAGGCCTTCCGTGGCAACCGAAGACCAACCATAGGAGCCATGCCCATGTCAGGAAACAAAGCCGTTGCCTACAAAGAGCCCGGAGTCGTCGAGGTCATCGACACCCCGTATCCCACGTTTGAACTGAAAGCCGGCCCCGGCGTCAATCCCGCCAATGTTGGCCGGAAGGTTCCGCACGGCGTCATCCTGCGCACCGTGAGCACCAACATCTGCGGGTCCGACCAGCACATGGTCCGCGGCCGGACCACCGCCCCTGCCGGCCTCGTCCTGGGACACGAGATCACCGGCGAAGTCATCGAGACCGGGCCTGACGTCGAGTTCATCAAGGTCGGGGACATCGTCTCGGTCCCCTTCAACATCTCCTGCGGGCGCTGCCGGAACTGCAAAGAGCGCAAGACCGGGATCTGCCTGAACGTGAACCCGGACCGTCCCGGCTCCGCCTACGGCTATGTCGACATGGGCGGCTGGGTGGGCGGCCAAGCCGAATACGTGCTGGTCCCCTACGCCGACTGGAACCTGCTGCGGTTCCCGGACCGGGACCAGGCGCTGGAGAAGATCATGGACCTGACCATGCTCTCCGACATCCTGCCCACCGGCTTCCACGGTGCCGTCACGGCTGGCGTCGGCGTTGGATCCACCGTGTACGTTGCCGGCGCCGGACCCGTGGGTCTTGCCGCGGCCGCCAGCGCCCAGCTGCTGGGAGCCGCGGTGGTCATCGTGGGCGACCTCAACGAAGACCGCCTGGCCCGGGCCCGGTCCTTTGGCTGTGAAACCGTCAACGTGGCCAACGGCGACCCCGCCGACCAGATCGAGCAGATCCTCGGCGTCCGGGAAGTCGACTCCGGCATCGACGCGGTCGGCTTCGAGGCCCGCGGACACGGCCACGGCGCCCAGGAAGCACCGGCCACGGTGCTTAACTCGCTGATGGACCTCACCACTGCCGGCGGCTCTGTGGGCATTCCCGGCCTCTACGTCACGGGCGACCCGGGAGCTGCGGACGAGGCCGCCCGGAAGGGAAGCCTGTCCCTGTCACTGGGTACCGGCTGGGCCAAGTCCCTGTCCTTCACCACGGGCCAGTGCCCGGTGATGAAGTACAACCGGCAGCTGATGATGGCGATTTTGCACGACAGGATCCAGATCGCCAAGGCGGTCAACGCCACGGCCATTTCGCTCGATGATGCCCCGCGCGGGTACGCAGAGTTCGACGCCGGAGCTGCCACGAAGTATGTCCTTGATCCGAACGGCTACCTCAACAACTGATGCCTGGTTCCCGTTTGTGAAGAACGGCAAGGTCCAACGGCGGTACCCCGCTCTGTCCGGGGTGCCGCCGTTGTCATGCCGGGGCCAATAGGGCGGTTCGGCATAGGGGTGTTCGCGGGCACAAAAAGGTGGTTGGGCCTGCCGGTCTCAAGCAGGCTCAACCACCTGGTGTGGGTGGGGCAGATCAGCCGCGGAGGCGCTCCATGCCGGGGTCCACCAGCGGCTCGGCGGAAACGGTGGCGGCCACTCGGCGCCCGAAGTACTCGATCTCCACGGAGTCACCGATCTCCACCGCGGAGGGCAGCCAGGCGTAGGCGATGGGCTTGCGGACGGTGTAGCCGTAGGCCGCGCTGGTGACGTACCCGACGGCTTCCCCGGCCACGAATACCGGTTCCTTGCCCAGCACCACTGACGTGCCGTCGTCGACCGTCAGGCAGCGCAGCGTCTTGGCAGCCGGCTGATCCTTGAGTCCGGCAAGTGCCTCGGCGCCTACGAACCCGGTCTTGTCCTTGGCCACCGAGAAGCCCAGGCCGGCCTGGTACGGGTGGTGCTCGGACGTCATGTCCGTGCCCCACAGCCGGTAGCCCTTCTCCAGGCGCATGCTGTTGAAGGCGCCGCGTCCTGCAGCGATGATGCCGTGCTCCCGGCCGGCCTCGAACAGCAGGTCCCAGAGCTTGAGCCCATATTCGGCGGTGGTGTAGAGCTCCCAGCCGAGTTCGCCTACGTAGGAGAGCCGCATCGCCGTGACAGGGATGCCGCCCACCGAGATCTCCTTGGTCCGGAAGTACTTCAGGCCGTCGTTGGTCAGGTCATCCAGGCAGACCTTGCCGATCACCTCCCGGGCCAGCGGGCCCCACAGGCCGATGCAGCAGGTACTGCCGGTGATGTCGGAGACATGCACCCACTGGGCGGGATCGGCAGCTGACTGCCGGCGGGCCTCCACCCGGAGGTAATCGAAGTCCACATTGCTGTTCACGCCCAGCTGGAACTCTTCCTCCGCGAGCCTGGCCACGGTCACGTCGCTGCGGATGCCGCCGTCGTCCGCCAACAGCAGGCAGTAGGTCACGGCACCCGGCTTCTTGGCGATGTTGCCCGTGCTGAGCCGGTGCAGCAGTGCCTGCGCGCCCGGGCCCACCACCGAGAGCCGCTTCAGGGGCGTCATGTCGAAAAGTCCGACGGCGGTGCGCGTCTTCCAGGCTTCGGCGGCGGAAATGGGGGAGTGGAACATGGCGGACCAGTCGTCGCGCTCGGGCGCCTGCCATTCTTCCGGCAGTTCGGCCAGGAGTCCGCGGTTGGCCTCGAACCAGTGCGGGCGTTCCCAGGCGGCGGACTCCAGGAAGAAAGCCCCGAGTTCCTTCTGGCGGACGTTGAACGGGCTGACGCGCAGGTCGCGCGGCGATTCGCGGGGCTGCAGCGGGTGCATGACATCGTAGATCTCCACGAAGTTCTGCTGTGAAGTCTCGCTGACGTACGCGTCGGAGGTCTGCACCTTCTCGAAACGGGTCAGCTCGCAGCCGTGCAGGTCGGTCTGCGGCTGGCCGTCGATGATCAGCTCTGCCATGGCCTTGGCAACGCCGGCCGAGTGCGTGACCCAGACGGCCTCGGCCACGAAGAAGCCTTCGAGGTCCGGTGCCTCACCCATGAGCGGGCCGCCGTCCGGGGTGAAGGAGAAGATGCCGTTGAAACCGTCCTGGATTTCGGTGCTGCGCAGTGCCGGCAGCAGGTCCCGGCTGTCCTCCCATGCGGGCACGAAGTCTTCGAGGGTGAAGTCCAGGCGGGAGGGCATGCGGTGGTCGGACATGTCCTCGGCAGAGACCTTTGGCAGTGCCGACATGTCAACGGGCATAGGGCGGTGTGCGTAGCTGCCGATGCCGATGCGGTCGCCCCATTCGCGGTAGTACAGGTCCTTGTCCTGGTAGCGCAGGATCGGCTTGCTGGCGCCGTTCGGAAGCTCGTTGACGTTCTCGAGTTCGGCAAGGGGTGTGGTGATGGCGTACTGGTGGGCCAGCGGCAGCAGGGGCACCTCCAGGCCCACCATCCGGCCGAGTTCACGGCCCCAGAACCCCGCGCAGGACACCACGATGTCGGCAGGGATCACGCCCGCGGAGGTCTCGACGCCGGTGACCTTGCCGCCCTCCTGGGCGATGCCGGTGACGGTGGTGGACCCGCGGTAGGTGACGCCGCGCTCGCGCGTGCGTTCGATCAGCAGCTGCACGGCCCGTGCCGCCAGCGCGAGTCCGTCGGTGGGGATGAGCAGGCCGCCCAGGACCTCGCGGCCGCCGGTGAGCTTGCCGGTGTTCAGCAGCGGGTAGATCTTTTCGCATTCGTCGGCGTCGACGATCCTGCTTTCGACACCCCAGGAGGTCATGACGCCCATCTTGCGCTTGAGGTCGGCCAGGCGCTCGGGAGTGGTTGCCAGCTCCAGGCCGCCCACCTGGTTGAAGCATGACTCGCCGTCCTTGCCCAGGGCCAGGAGCTTGTTCACTGTGTACGTGGCGAATTCCGTCATGGTCCTGGACGGATTGTTTTGGAACACGAGGCCGGGGGCGTGCGACGTGGAGCCGCCTGCGAGCTCCAGCGGGCCCTGTTCGACGACGGTGATGTCGTTCCAGCCGCGGCTTGCCAGCTCGTCGGCGAGGTTGGTACCGACGATGCCGGCTCCGATGATGACGACGCGGGGTGATGCGCTCATGATGTTGGGTTCTCCTGGTTGCTGCTGGAATCCGCCTGACCGGGTGATGGAATTTGCTTCGCTATGAGCAACGCGCATCACTATATGCAACAGGGTGTCTCAGCTCACATGGGATGTCAAGGGTTTCCTGCTTTGTTGCGGGGATGGGCGGCGCTGTGTCCGCAGGCGGCAAAGAGGCCCCCGCCGCTGGTGCGGCGAAGGCCTCTTTGGTGCATCTCCGGTTATCCGGCGGCGTTTGGCCGTCCGGTCCCGGGGTCAGTGGGAAACGTCTGCTGAGATCTCGGCAAGGGTGCGCCCCTTCGTCTCAGGCGCGAGCCATTGCGAGAGGATTGCGCCGAGCAATGCGACGACGGCGGCCACCACCATGCTTGGGCCCAAGCCGATGTTGCTGATTGCCCACGGCAGGGCGAAGGTGCCGAGTGCGGCTCCGATGCGGCTGAAAGCCGCGGCGAAGCCCATGCCGATGCCGCGCAGGGGGGCGGGGAATACCTCGGCCGGATAGACCTGGGTCAATGTGGTGTAGCCGGCATTGAAGAAGGAGAATGCGAGGAACAGGGCGAGCACGAGGATCGCCGGTGCGTCCGCCCAGACGCCGATGACCAGCAGGATGCCTGCGCAGAGCCACTGTCCGGGCACGGTGAGGATTCGGCGGCCCAGCTTGTCAATCAGAAGCACGGTGGTGACAACACCCGCGGCCGCAAGTGCGGACAGGCCGACTCCACCTGCCCAGCCGCCGCCGAAGCCGAATTGGCTGAGCACGTCGTCGGCGAAGGTCGCGATCGCAAAGTACGGAGTGACCGCGCAGAACCAGAAACCCGCGGTGAACAGGGTGGTCCGCCAGTGCTCCCTCGAGAACAACATTCCAAAGGAGGCGTTCTTGATCTTGGTCCTGCCCTTCGCGGCCTGGGCCTCCTGGAGCATCCTCAGATCGATCTCCTCGGTGATGCTGTTGTGCATCTGTGGCGATTCGACGTATTTGTGGGCGATCGCGAGTGCTTCCTCACGCCGTCCCTTCGTGATGAGCCAGCTCGGTGATTCGGGGAGGCCTATGCGGGCGATGAGCAGAACGAATGCCAGTATCGTGCTCGTGCCGATGACAAGGCGCCAGGGGGTGCCGGCGTCGTGCAGGAGGGTGCCAATGATGAATGCCATCATGAAACCGACGTACCAGGCGATCAGGGTCAGCCCGAGCAACCGCCCGCGGAGCTTTGGAGGGGAGAACTCTGACAGCAGTGGGCCGCCGATTGAGTACTCGCCGCCAATCGCGACGCCCATCAGGAATCGGATGAGCGCCAGCTGGATTACGGCGCCGTCTCCGGAGGTTACGAAGAACTGGGCAGCTGAGGCCACCAGGAACAGCCCCATGTCCACGAGGAACATGGGCTTGCGTCCGAACTTGTCAGTAGCCCAGCCGGCCAGCGGGGAGCCGATGAAGATACCTGCCAGGGGGCCTGCAGCGATCATGCCCAGCGACAGTGCGTCGAGCTGGAGATCTGACCGCATGGGTCCGGTGACGGGGCCGATGATTCCGAGGATGTAACCGTCGAGGAACATCCCGCCGATGAAGACCGCGACAAGCCGCACCATGAAGCGGCGTTTGAACTTGGAGCTGGTCTCTTTTGATGTGGAGGTGCCGACGGGGGCCGTCGTCCTGGTCGGATTGATCATGGAGATTCGTTCCCTTCTGGCTTCAGCGCAAACCGCTGAAGGCGCCGGAGCGCTGTTTCCTGGACCCACGGACAGACTTCGGCGTCGTTCCCCGGTTCCGGCGCCCCGCGCTGCTTTGATCGATGGTGCTGCCATCCCTGATAGTCATAGACAGTTTCCTTTGGTCATCTAGCGCTGCCGCATGGATGCTGGCAACGTTGAGCGGCCGATGCGCGGGCCAGGGCCCTTTCGGATCGGCCATCATGAATTCGTTCGTCTTTTTCCCAAGGCCATCACGGGTGGAATCGGGGGACTGGAGGAGCATATCCGGGCGATCTTAGTTCCGTGATGATCAACAACGTTCGCTCTATGCAACAGAATCGTGCGCCAGGTCACACTCAATGTCAAGAGTGTGACCCGTGGAAGGCAGAGTATGTAGGCGTTCCTGCCTAGTGCTCCGGGGCAGGCATCCGCGCCCCCTCCTTGCTGATTCACCGGCAAACGCCGGCTGCGGGGCCCCGTTTTCCGAAAACGGTGCTTCGATGAGGAATACCTCCCCAGGTCTTAGGCCCACCGAAGCACCTTTTACGAAAAACGGGACACCCGTTGCTGACGCTGTGCCTTTCCTAGCCCGTCGCTTCCAGGACCTGGGCCTCCACGGCGTCGGCCTCCAGCGGCAGGGAGGACGGTTGCCGGCGCGCGGCCTCCACGGTGTGCAGGAGCAGCAGTGCGGTGGTCACTGAGCCGACGCCGCCGGGAACGGGGGTGAGCCCCGCTGCCGTCCCGGTGACACTTGCTGCGTCCACGTCACCCACGAGCGAGCCGTCGGGAAGGACGTTCGTGCCGACGTCGACCACCACTGTTTGGGAGGAGACATGACTGCCTGCCAGCAGCCCGGCGCGCCCGGCGGCGACCACCACCACATCGGCATCCTTCGTGTACCGCTCCAGCGGGCCCGACCTGGAATGGCAGACCGTCACGGCGGCATCGCGTGCCAGCAGCAGGAGGGACAGCGGCTTGCCCACAACGGCGGACCGGCCCACCACCACCACGGCCTTGCCCGCGACGGGAATCCGGTAATGGTCCAGGATTTCGACGACGGAGCGCGCGGTAGCGGGCGCAAAGGCCGGCTGCCCGACGGCCAGGCGTCCCAGGCTCAGCGGATTCGCGCCGTCAATGTCCTTTTCCGGGGCGATGAGGCCCACGAGGTTGTCGGTCCGGACACCGGGCGGCAGTGGGGTTTGCAGGATGATCCCGTTCACGGACGGTTCGGCGCTCAGGTCCCGCAGGACGCCGGCCAGTACCGGCTCCGTTGCATCATGGCCCAGGTCGATGATCCGGCAGCCGACTCCGGCGCGCTCCGCTGCCCGCTCGATGGAACGGACGTACCAGCGCGTTGACTCATCGGCGGTCGCCATGACCACTGCCACGACCGGTCGGACGCTGTCCCGTTCAAGCGACCGGACCTGGTCCTGGACTTCCTGCTGGATCAAAGCGGCCAAAGGCTTTCCGGAAAGTACTGCGGTGCTCAACCCAGGATCCTTTCCCTCACGCGGGCCGAGAGGGCATCCGCCGCCAGGACCACTTTCTCTTCAATGCCGTCTGTCTGCTGGGCAAGCAGTGCGCGTGCCTCGGTATCTTTGACCGCTACGACGTTGATGTCGATGTTGACGCGCGCCGTGGTGGCAGCTGCGCGGGCGGCGTCAGCGGCCGCCGCAACGTCACTGATGACGTTGGCGTTGGCGACGTCGAACAGTTCGGTGGCAAGGTCCACGATTGCGCCCGACAGCTTGATGAGCCGGGCAGGCGTCTGTGCCGCCTGGATGAGCGCGGACTGGATCCCAGCCGCCCGGGCGGCCTTGAGGTCATCAGTGCCGGACGGAAGCTTGTAGGAGTCGATGACTGCCTGGAAGGCCTCTTCATCTGCTTCAGCCAAGCTCAGTGCTTCGGCGACAAGGTCGTCGGCGGCCTGCGCGATGCGCTGGACCAGCGGTGCATGCTGTTCGTATTTGGCGCCGGTGGTGTAGCGCGCCACCATGGCCACCAGGGCTGCACCCTGGGCGGCGTGCAGGGCCGCGGCAGCACCACCGCCTGGCGTGGGCTGCTTTGCGGCCAGCCGGGTGAGGTAGCTGCTGACTGTCTCTGAACTGATCATGCTGCTAGCCGCGGAGCCGGGTCATGGTGGGGTCGTACAGCGGGTCCTGGGTGACCGTGGCGACGATCCGGCGTCCAAAGTACTCAATCTCCACGGAGTCGCCGATGGAGACTTCTGCGGGCAGGTAGGAGTAGGCGATCGGCTTTTTAGCCGTGTAGCCGTAGGCGGCGCTGGTGACGTAGCCAACCGCCTGGTCCTTGTAGAACACAGGCTCCTTGCCCAGCACCAGGCTGCGGCCGTCGTCGACCGTGAGGCAGCGCAGGCGCCGCGCGGAGTTCTCCTCGGTGCGGCCTTCCAGCGCCGCCTTTCCGACGAAGTTCTCCTTGGCCATCTTCACCGCGAAGCCGAGGCCGGCCTCGAAAGGGTCGTGCTCGGTGGTCATGTCCGTGCCCCAGGAGCGGTAGCCCTTTTCCAGGCGGAGGGAGCTGAACGCGGCACGCCCGGCGGCGATGACGCCGAACGGCTGGCCGGCCTTCCAGAGCGCATCCCAGAGGCGTTGGCCGTTGTCAGCGCTGGTGTACAGTTCCCAGCCCAGCTCACCGACGTAGGACAGGCGCATGGCAGTAACGGGGACGCCACCGATGACGACATTCTTGGACCGGAAGTACTTCAGGCCGTCGTTGGAGAAGTCATCGCTGCTGACCGCGCCGACAACCTCCCGGGCCAGCGGGCCCCAGAGGCCGATGCAGCAGGTGCCACCGGTCGTGTCGCGGACCTGGACCCAGTCTTCGGCGCTGCCGCTTGCTGTCTGGTGCCGGGCTGCCCGATCAAAGTAGGCGGTGTCGATGTTGCCGTTGGCGCCGAGCTGGAAGGTCTGCTCGTCCAGGCGGGCGACGGTGATGTCGCTTCGGACCCCGCCCTGCTCGTCCAGCAGGAGCGTGTAGGTGACGGCTCCGGGCTTCTTGTTCATTTCCGCGGTAGTCAGTTCCTGCAGCAGCTTCAGGGCGCCGGGTCCGGAGATTTCGAGGCGCTTCAGGGGCGTCATGTCGTACATGGCGACGGCGGTACGGGTCTTCCATGCCTCGGCGGCGGCGATGGGGGAGCTGAACATGCCTGACCAGGCGTCGCGGGCGGGCGGCTGCCATTCGGCAGGCATTTCCTTGAGCAGGTCGGCGTTGGCCTCGAACCAGTAGGGCCGTTCCCAGCCGGCGCCTTCGAGGAAGTAGCCGCCGAGTTCCCTGTGCCGGGCATGGAAGGGGGACACGCGCAGGTTGCGGGGGGAGAGCTTGGGCTGGAGCGGGTGCAGGACGTCGTAAATCTCCACAAAGTTCTGCTGCGAGGTTTCGCTGACGTACTCGGGGGTCAGCTGGACGTCCTCGAAGCGGTGGATGTCGCAGTCGCCCAGGTCGATGCTGGACTTGCCGTCCACCAGGAGTTCGGCGACGGCGCGGGCGATGCCCGCCGAGTGGGTGACCCAGACGGCTTCGGCGACGAAGAAGCCATCGAGTTCCTTGGACTCTCCCACCAGGGAGCCGCCGTCGGGGGTGAAGGAGAAGATGCCGTTGAAGCCGTCCTCGATCTCGCTTTCGCGCAGGGCCGGCAGGATCTGCTTGGTGGCCTCCCAGGCGGGGAGGAAGTCCTCGAGGGTGAGGTCCAGCCGGGACGGCATGTTGTGCTCGCTGATCTCGTTCGGCTTGAAGCTCCCGAGTTCGTCCAGGTCCACGGGCATGGGCTTGTGGGCGTAGGAGCCAATGCCGTAGCGGTCGCCGTGCTCGCGGTAGTAGAGGTCCTGGTCCTGGTGCCGGAGGATGGGCAGCGAAGCGCCGTTGGGCAGTTCGTTCTTGCCCTGCTGCGCCGGGACCGGGGTGGTTTTGACGTACTGGTGCGCCAGCGGCAGCAGCGGCACGGACATGCCGATCAGCTCGCCGACCTTGGCGCCCCAGAATCCGGCGCAGGAGACGACGATGTCTGCCGGGATCACGCCGTCGGGCGTCTGGACGCCGGTGACCCGGCGGCCGGCCTGTTCGATGCCGGTGACTTCGGTGTTGCCGATGTACTTTACGCCGGCGGCCTCGGTGCGCTTGATCAGGAGCTGTACGGCCCGCGCCGCGCTGGCAAGGCCGTCGCTCGGGACGTGCAGGCCGCCCAGGATCTCCTCCTCGTTAATAAGGGGGTAAAGCTCCTTGCACTCAGCCGGCGAGAGGATCCTGCCGTCGATGCCCCAGGCGGCGGCGTAGCCGAGCTTGCGCTTCAGGTCCGCCAGTCGGGTCTCGGTGGTGGCAACTTCGAGGCCGCCGACCTGGTTGAAGCAGCTGGTTCCGTCCTCAGTCAGGGACAGCAGCTTTTCCACGGTGTACTTGGCGAACAGCGCCATGGACTTGGAAGGGTTGGTCTGGAAGACCAGTCCCGGGGCGTGCGAGGTGGATCCTCCGGGCATGTTGAGCGGTCCCTGGTCAAGGACGGTGATGTTCTTCCAGCCCCGCGTGACGAGTTCATCCGCGAGGTTGGTGCCGACGATACCGGCTCCGATAATGACAATGCGTGGCGACGATTCCAAGGGGGTCTCTCCTGCTGCTTTACGGGTTCTGTCTGCGTGGGCGCCGGTGCTCACCGGAACACCACGGTGCTGGTCTGGTCCTTCAGCACCCGGTGCTGGCAGTGCCAGCGGACGGCGCGGGAGAGGGCCAGCGCCTCGGCGTCCTGGCCCACGGTGGACAGTTGCGCCGGGCCATAGGTGTGGTCCACGCGGATGACTTCCTGCTCGATGATCGGGCCCTCGTCCAGGTCCGCTGTGACGTAGTGGGCGGTGGCACCCACCAGCTTGACGCCGCGGTCGTAGGCCTGGTGGTAGGGGCGGGCGCCCTTGAACCCGGGAAGGAAGGAGTGGTGGATGTTGATGGCCCGTCCTTCCAGTGCCCGGCAAAGGTCGTCCGAGAGCACCTGCATGTAGCGGGCCAGGACCACGAGGTCTGCCTCGTACTCGTCCACCAGTTCCAGCAGCCGGCGCTCCGCGTCGGCCTTGGTGTCCGGGGTGACGGGGACGTAGATGAAGGGGAGTCCGGCGGCTTCCGCCATTGCGCGGTGGGTCTCGTGGTTGGAAACGACTGCCACCAGTTCGCCGCCCAGGCTGCCGCCGCGCCACCGGAAGATGAGGTCGTTCAGGCAGTGGCCGAACTTGGACACCATGACCAGGACGCGCTTGGGGGTCTGGTCGTGGAAGCTGAACTTCATGTCGAACCGGCTGGCGATGCCCGCGAACTCTTCCTCGAGCATGGCAGCCGTGTAGTCGGGGGAGCCGGAGAACGCGGTGCGCAGGTGGAGTGTCTCGCGCAGGCTGTCGTCGAACTGCTGGTGCTCGTCGATGTTGAAACCACGCTCGAACAGGAACGTGGTGACGGCTTGCACAATTCCTGCTTGCTCCTTGCAGGACAGGGTCAGCACGAACTTCTGCGCCTGCTCTTCCTTGAGCGCCGGCAGGGTGATGGTTGCTGAGGCTGCTTCGATGAGGGTCATGCCCCTCCTCCTTCTAGATATATTCAAAAGCTACGGACTGATATATTAGATTGGGTGCCAGCGTATACTGGTCCATAGGCGAGGTCAATAGTTTTTTTCTGGTCGGGGAAGAAGGGGCTCAGCGTGGCATTCGAAGCTTTAGCGGTGGCGGACGACATGGGGAGGAAATCCCTGGCGGACGTCGCGTACGAGACCATCCGCGACTGGTTGCTGACCCTTCAAATCAAACCCGGCGAGCTGCTGAATGACGAACTCCTGGCTAAGAATCTAGGTGTGGGGCGCACTCCGGTGCGCGAAGCCCTGAAGCGGCTGGAGCTGGACCGGCTGGTGAAGACCTACCCGCGCCGGGGCACCTTCGCTACCCGGGTGGACGTGACCGACCTTTCCTTTATTTCGGAGATCCGCGCCCAGCTTGAGCCCCTCGCGGCGGCCCGTGCCGCACGGGTGGCTTCCCCCGCGGTCCGGGACGGGCTGCGTGCCACACTCGAAAAGGTTGAGGCGTTCGACGTGTCGTCGGCAACCGTGACGGAGACGCTGCAGCTGGATGCCCAAGTGCACCAGGGCATCTACGCCGCCGCTGCCAACCCGCACCTGGAAGACATCCTGATCCGCTATGACAACCTGGCAACGCGCATCTGGTGCATGGTCATTGACCGGCTGCCGGACCTGTCCCACCATGTGCGTGAACACCTTGATCTGCTCCGCGCCGTCATCGATGGGGATGAGGAGCGGGCCGCGGAGCTTGCCCGCGTCCACGTCAGCGGATTCGAACGTGCGGTCCGGGAGGCGCTTTTCAAGGCCTAGTGTCAGGTGTGCCAGGGGCGCCTGTTGACATGCCATGTGACCTGGACCATACACTGAGTCGAGATTGATATATCAATCAAATATCATTTATGGATTCGAGCGGCGACGGTGCCGGCGATCGGAGTGACCAGTGAATTCCCAGGCAACCCTTGAAGCCCGACGCGGGGCCACCGACCTCGACCTCGACCAAGATGGGGAGGGCGGCGGCGCGTCGAAAAAGGCTCAAGCGCTCCGGGCCGACTGGGCGCGCCTGCCCGGCAGGAGCGTCGAAGTGTGGTTGAAGGGGGAGCGCGTGGCCAGCGGGGTGGTGGACCAGGCTGCGGAGGACGGCTCGGTGCTCTGGATAGCCGCCGAGGGCATCAGCACCCGGCGCATCTTCGACAAGTCATCCGGCTACCAAATCTGGGTTTAGCCCTCCCTGGCGCCCTGGGAGTTGCAGTTCCCGATGCAGGCAATAATCATGGAGCCCCGCCGCTTCATGCGCCGGGGCTCCATCCGTTCCATATTGCTACCGCATGGCTGCCTTTTCCGGCTCCGGCTCTTCCACGTCCGAACCTGCGCCGGTGCAGTTTGCGCCCTGGGCGCAGCCCTCGGCACATTCATGCTTTGTCACAAGCTCAAACTGGACACCCCGGTGCTGCTCGACGCCGGTCCGGATAGCCCGCTCCACCACAGAGTCCGCCAGCCGGCGGCGCAGGGAAAGAGGGTCCCTGCGCAGGTCCTTGGTGATGGCAAAACAGAGCAACAGCAATCCGGGGAGGAATTGCCGCCTGGCCGGTCGCCAGCGGGGTCACGGCCTTGAGTCCCATGGGGGAGGTGTTCCGCAAAGATCAACAGAGTTCGCGCTAAGCAACAAGAGTGCTGTACGTCACTTGCAAAGTCAAGGGCGCCGTGCACGGCGAAAGGGGATTCTTCAGGCGGGCGGAGAGGGGCAGGCCGCCATTAACACGGCAATGACCCCGGGTCCCAACGGACCCGGGGTCATTGCCGTGTTAACTCTGAGGGCTTTCAGCGTTGTGTGTAACCCATGTTGGCGCTGACTTTGAGTCCCGCGTCCTTGAGGGTTTCCAGCAGGCCCGGGATCTGCTCCGGGTCGAACCGGAATGCCGGCCCCGAAATGCTGAGGGCACCGATCACGACGCCTTGGTGGTTGTAGACGGGCACTGCCACGGCATTCAGGCCGATCTCGAACTCCTCCCGCACCACCGCGTACCCCTTGGCCGCTACCTCGAGCAGCTGTGCGTCCAGCTCCTTGCGGGAGGTGATGGTGCGTGCGGTGCGGGCAGTCAGGCCCGTCTCCTTCAAAATACGGTCCCGGTCGTCAGCCTCCAGCGCCGCCAGGAGGACCTTGCCGCTGGACGTCGCGTGCAGCGGGGTCAGGCTTCCCACCCAGTCGTAGGTGGCCAGGGTGGACGGGCCCATGGCCTGGTCCACGTTCACGGCGTAGTTGGAGCGCAGGACAGCCAGGTTGACGGTTTCCTTGAACTCTTCCGCGAGGCTCTCCAGGACGGGCCTCGCCTCGCGGACCAGGCTCAGGCGGCCAGGAATGGAGCTGGCCAGGCGAAGAATTCCAAAACCGAGCTGGTACTTGCCTCGTTCACTGTTTTGATGGACCATCTCGCGGGTGACCAGCGAACCCATCAGCCGGGACACGGTGGACTTGTGGATCCCCATTTCCTCGGCTATTTCGCTTACGCCCGCGTGTCCCTCCCGTGCCAGGATCTCCAGGACGGTCAGGGCCCGCTCCACGGACTGCACGCCGCCGGACTGTCCGCCTTCCGCCTCGGTATCGGATTCAGTGTCTTTATTCGAAGCCATACTTCCTGATCCTATGCCGGTTAATGTGATGGCCGTGACATTGGGGCAGGCCGGCTGGGCTGCGGCAGTCCGGGAGGGCCCGCTAGCTGCCGCGGTAGGTGGAGTACGCGAACGGGCTCAGGAGCAGGGGCACATGGTAGTGCTCGGGGCCGGTGACTTCGAAGACGAGGTCCACTTCCGGGAAAAATGTCTGCGTCTGCAGGCCCGCGTAGTAGGCGCCCGTGGCGAAGTTCAGTTTGTAGTTTCCGGGTTCCAGCTGCTCCGGTCCCAAGTCCTTGGCCCGGCCATCGGCGTCGGTGCTGGAAGTTGCCAGCGCACGCCAGGTGCCGGCGTCGTTCCTTGAAAGGACGACGGCGACACCCGCCGCCGGGCGACCGGCACCGGTGTCAAGGATGTGGGTGGTCACATGGGAGACGCTCATTCGCTGATCAGTCCTTCAAGCCGGAGTACGGCGATTTCGCGCAGCTGCTGGGCCACGATGCTGTCTTCTTCTTCGGGGGAGTTGGTGAGCCGCTGGTTCAGCGCCGCCAGGATGTCCTGCGCGCTGCGTCCGGCTGCCCGGATCAGGAAGACGCGGCCGAACTTCTCCTCGTACTCCCGGTTCCCGCGTGCCAGGGCGTCGGCGACAGCAGTATCTGCCGGGTCCACCCCGGCCTGCTCGGAACGGGACATGGACGCCTCGGTGCTGGCCGCCGTCGGGCGTTCCCCGATCCTGGGGTGGTGGGCCATGGCGGATTCCACCTCGGCCGGTGTGAACGGGATGGCGGCCTGGGCGGCGAACTCCAAGAGCTCATTGCGGCCGGCGAAGGGCCGGGCTCCGGCCACCGCCTCCACCCAGCGGCTGATGTCGATGCACGGCCGGAGGGTGGCCTGGGCGGCGGCGGGATCCGCGCTGTTGAATTCGGCAAGCTTCATGCTGGTCGTAATCCTTGGGGTCATGCTGGCATCCATGGTGACGGCTATGCGGATGCCAGACTGTCCGGCACCTGCGAATGCTACGCAGGCTTCCGCATCATGGAACTGTTATTTCAGCATACGTAATATTCAAGAGTAGACCCGTGGCACTGTCAAGCAATGCGGGCTCACTGGTCCTGCGATGACGTCCGTGACAGGACCCAGGTGTTGGTGCCGTCCTGGCGTTCGAAGGTCACGGTGGTCACCAGTGCCTCGATCAGCGCCAGGCCGCGCCCCGACTCGGCGTCTTCGCCAGGAACGGCAGGCTCCATGGGGCCAAACGGCGGCTTGGCGTGGTAAGCGCTGACCCGGGCCTGCAGCAGCGCAGGTTGCACGGTTGTTTCGACGCCCAACTCCACCTCGCGTTCCCCGGCAGGCTGCGCGTGCTGGACGATGTTGGACGCGGACTCGATCACCGCGGTGGTGAACGTCATCTGGTCCATGTCATTGACGAACGGGACGTCCAGCCAGAGGCTGTCCAGATCGTTGTGGACCGCTTCGATCGCGTCTTCGGCAGCCGGTCCGCGGAAGCTGCGCGAGGCCAGGACCTCAGTCATTGCTGAACGCCTCCTCGGCCGTGGGGTAGGCGGTGAGGACCTTGTCCATGCTGGTCAGCTTCAGGACCATGTTCACCTGCGGCTGCACGGCGGCGATGCGCAGGTCGCCGCCGGCCTGGCGGGCGGCCTTGAGGCAGCCGATCAGTGCGCCCAGCCCGGAGGAGTCCATGAAGGCCGTGTTTTCCAGGTTGACCACGATCCGGTTGGACCCGCCGGCGATGACGTCCGTGACGAATTCGCGCAGCTTGGGCGCGGAGACCATGTTCAGCCGCCCGTCCGCCTTGACCTCCGCGTACGAATCTTTGACCTCGTAACTGAACTCCATCAGGATTCCTCTCTGTTTGCAGGTTCTGCGGCCGGTTCGTACCCCTTGTAGAGCACGGCGCGGACCAGGATGCTCATGACCACCAAGTCAAAGACCACCCAGACGACATTGACCAGGGTGCCCAGCGGTTCCGCCAGACCGGTGGCCAGGCGGATAATTCCGACGACGGCGGCGACGGCCAGCAGGATGGACACCACGATCTGGGGCCGGATGAGGCTCCAGCTGGGTCCGCCGCTTTGGCGCGCCTTGGGGGTGACGGCAAACCCGAGGGGACGGCCGAACCATACGTTGCGGGCCGCCGTCGTGCATGCCTTGATCCACGTGGGGAACAGCGCCAGGCTGTACTGCTGGCCGCGCCAGGTGGGGATGCCGCGGCCGGCCACGGCGAACAAGAGTTGGTTGACCACCATGAACGGGATGAAGCGGATGAAGAAGTCCCAGCTCAGGCTGCTGACCGGCAGGATGCCCAGCAGCAGGTAGATGATGGGTGCCGCGAAGTAGATGACCGCGGCGAACCCGCTGAGGTAGGTCCACATGGTGGCGAAGTACATGAGGCGCTGGCCGAGCTTGAGGCCTTTCTGGACCAGTGGGTTCTCGCGGAGCAGGACCTGGATGGTGCCCTGCGCCCAGCGGAGGCGCTGGGTGAGCATGGTCTTCAGGTCCTCCGGCGCCAGGCCGTAGGCCAGGATCTCGTGGTGGTAGACGCTTTCCCAGCCCATCGCGTGCATGCGCATGGCGGTGGCCATGTCCTCCGTGACGGAAATGGTGGCCAGCGGCATGACCGGTTGGGCCTCGTTGCTGCGTTCCACGGTGAGTGCATCCAGGACGGCCTGGACGGACTCCAGGGCGCCCAGCGGCGACCAGTCGCGGGCGGACATGCGCTGGACGGCGTCGTCTGCCACAACCGGGACGCCGGACTCGCCCACGTGGGCCAGTTCCATGGCAGCGATCTCTTCCAAGTCCGCCTGGAGGGCTTCGACGTCGGCCATCACCAGGGTCTGCACGGCGGCGTCCACGCGGCGGCGGACCCGGTAGGTGACCTCGCTGAGGGGCCGGCCGGCGTCCACTTCCTCCTGGGCCTGGCGGGTGGCTGCCTCCACCTCGTCAAGGACCTCCGCCACCAGGGGTGACTCCACATCCGCTGACTTCCGGGCCTGCTTGATTGCTGCCCGGGATGCGGCCAGCGCGCGGCGGATGCTCTTCTCGGTTTCCTTGACGTACCCCACCAGGCCCAGCTGCATCAGGGCCTCACGGCGCAGGATCGCGTTGGAGCCGCAGAAGAAGGCTGCGTTCCAGCCGTCCTTGCCCTGCTGGATGGGACCATAGAACAGCGGCGCCTGGCTCCCAAGCGGATCGGAGGCGGGGACGTTGCTGAAGTATTGGGGCGTCTGGACCAGGGCCACGCGGCGGTTGTTGAAGTAGCCCAGGGTCTTTTCCAGGATGTCCGGCTCCGGGATCTGGTCCGCGTCCAGGATCAGCAGGAATTCGCCGTGGGTGACCATGAGGGCGTTGTTCAGGTTGCCGGCCTTGGCATGGCGGGGGAGGTCCTTGGTCCAGTCCTCGCTCCGGGTGACGTAGCCCAGGCCGTGCTGTTCGCACAGTGCCTTGAGCTCGGGCCGCGCGCCGTCGTCGAGGATCCACGTGCTGTGCGGGTGCCGGATCTTCTGCGCCGCCAGCGCCGTGGTGAGGACCATGTCCAGGTCTTCGTTGTAGGTGGTGATGAAGACGTCCACGGTTGCATCGTGAGGCGGTTCAGGGGCGCCCTCCCGGATCTTCAGTTTCCACACGGTCATGCCGAAGAGCATGACGTCGATGAGGCTGTAGGTTTCTGCCGCCACCAGGGGCAGGGCGATCCACCACGCGTCCCAGTTGAGGGAGGCGGCCCAGCGCCAGGCGATGTAGTTCAGGCCGGTCAGGACGGTCAGGACCACCACCACGCGGGTCCAGAAGCGGGTCATGCGGCCAGCTCCTGGGGCAGGCGGCGGACCACAACCACCGTGACGTCATCTTCGGCGGACTCTGCCGGGGCCAGGGCCAGGATGGCGTTGCTGGCTTCCTGCGCCGAACCTGCCGACTGCGTTGCCTGCTGTACGGCGCCGGTGAAGTCCTCCACTGACTCGAACACATCCAGTACGCCGTCGCTGACCACCACCAGCGAATCGCCAGGGGCCAGCTCCAGGTCCGCCTGCGGCCACTGCGTCCCTGGCCACGCGCCCACCGGCGGTCCGGCGGAGGGGAGGCGGTCTGCCGGGCCGCTTGGCTGGACGTGCAGCGCGAGGCCGTGCCCGGCGTCGACATAGCTGACCTTGCCGGACGCCGCGTCCAAGCGGGCGTGGAACAGGGTGACAAAGGAATTGGAGGAGTCCAGGTCCGCGGCGATCGCCTTGCTTGCGGCGGCGAACCCGGAGTCGAGGTCCTGCCGCAGGCCGGTGGAGCGCATCACTGCGCGGACTGTTGCCGCGATCAGCGCCGCGCCCATGCCCTTGCCCATGGCATCGGCAAAGGTGAGGTGGAGACCTTCCGGCGTCTGGTACCAGTCGTAGAAGTCCCCGCCCACGCTGCGGGACGGGCGGAAGAGGCCGGCGACGTCGTAACCCTCAACCCGGATATCCTCTTTGGGCAGGAGGCTTTGCTGCACCTCCGTTGCGCGTTCCAGCTCGCCCCGGGCAGCCGATTCCGCCGCGGCGGAGGGCCGGCGCCGGAACAGGGCATTGATCCTGGACTGCAGTTCCCGCGGGCTGAAGGGTTTGCTGATGTATTCGTCGGCGCCGTTGTCCAGGCCGGTCAGCTTGTCGAGTTCATCCGCACGCGCGGTGAGCATGACGATGAACGCGTCCGAGAACTCCCGCAGAAGCTTGCACACCTCCAGCCCGTCAAGGTCCGGCAGGTTCAGGTCCAGCGTCACCAGGTCCGGCTTGGTGCGGCGGACCTCCTCCACGCCCGGCAGGCCCGCGCCGGCCTGGGTGACGTCGAAGCCTTGCTTGACCAGGACGCGGACCAGCAGTCCGCGGATGTCCGGGTCATCTTCGATGACCACCGCACGGCGGGATTCGGGGGGAGAGACCATGCTCTACTTCTACCGTATTAAGGCGCACAGGGCATGTCTTAGGCTTCACAGTTTTCGGTGACTTCGCTGACAGAAGTTCCGCCCGCCCTGTCTATGCGTCCAGGAGACTCCCGCCACACAGCAGATCTTGCGGCAATCTTTGCATCTGCTTGCCAGGACGTTGAGGAACGCCGGTCACACTCGAAGGAACGCAGCAGCTTCCAGGAATCAGGGTCCGACGACGAACCGCGCGGAAGCTATACGGCATGCGGAAGGCGGGGAAGCCAGATGGAACAGGTTAAAAGGCATGGGACGGACAAAGCCAAAGCATTGCTCCGCCTCTACTTCCACTCACGAAAGGTGCGGGCAGCGGCCAGGGACCTGGAGCACGCGCTCGCCGAATCCCGGGAGGTATCAAGTTGGCCGGGAGACCGGCTTCCGGTGGGGGAGGAGATGTCCCGGCACGTGGAGAGACTGACCCGGCGGCTCAAGCTGGAGACCGAGGCGCACCACAGGTTCGAAGTCCTTTTCAAGACTGCGGGTGGAGGGCATTCCGTAGCGGCGCTTTAGGTGCCACACTTAGCAGCAATCGATTGGCTGGGGGATAGTCAGGAGATTGCGGTGGGTTCTTTGGCAGGTTGGGCGTACCTTTTGGCAGGGCTGATGACCATGGACGCGTTGCTCCTGGCGCTGTGGGCCATGGAAGTCGATTGGGGCAAGTACTGGCGCCGGAAGTAGATCTGGGGGAAGCGCGCGTCAGACGCGCTCCCACCGCGATTCCGCCCCCGCGCTTGTTTCCACGCCCACCAACGCCCGACGTACGGGTGCTCCGGCTCCGTGACGATGATCCGGCGTAAACCGACTGTTGCCTACCGTCGCTTCCGCCGTAGAAGTGAAGCACGTTCATATCCTCGAAGTCGAAGCCAGAGTTGGGCAGACACTGATACCGACTGGCGCAGATTGGCTGAACGCGACGACGTCCAGTTTCGCTTTCCTGTTGCTTGGATTGACCGCTGCCGTGCAACTCGGGGCAAGTCCGAACTAACGAGGTGGGTGACGCCGCTGAGGCTAGCGTGCAGGGCTGCCGGTGGCTGTTGCCAGGGATCCCTTGCCGGCGGCATCGGCAAGCAACGCTGACGGGGAACCCCACGCGCGCAGTGTTGCCTTGACGGCCGGGATGGTCTCCTCGTTGAGGGCATTTTCATAGGCCGAGGCCAGGACGTGCTCGATATCGATGCGTTCCTTCTTTTCGGCTGACAGTACTGCGGCTTCCACCATGCACAGGCTGAGCACGTTCGAATGCACCTCGCTGGCAGGGGTAGCGCCTGTCCGGAGAGCATTGACGAACTCTGCAAGTGAGCCGGCGATTTCCTCGGCATCCTGGCGGCTCCCCGGCTGCCCGCCCTTATCGGCCGGTTGGGGCTGGCCTGGAAGCTCCAGAAGGGCTGGGCCCTCACCGTCCCAGCTTGCGGTGCCGCGCGCTCCGCTGATTCGCCAGTTGCCGTTCCAGGATGTTTCCAGGCCCGGGCTGCACCAGCTTCCCGTGAACATGTAGCGTGCTCCGCCGTTGAATTCGAACAGGGCTGTAGTGGCCGCGTCCCCGGCATACCAGCTCCAGCTCGGGTTGTACTCCTCGCAGTAGACAGACGTGGGTTCCTGGTCCAGCAGGTAGCGGGCAACGTCGAAGGCATGGATGGCCATATCGACGAGCAGCACGTGGTCCATTTCTTCCCGGAAACCCCCGAAATGGGGTGCCTTGAAGAACTCTGTTGTTACGATCCCGACATCACCGAGCAATGGAAGCTGCTGCCTGAGGTGTGCGAGGTTCCGGTAGTAGCGCCGGGACTGGCTGATCATGAGCAGTTGCCCGCTCACCTCAGCCGTGGCTGCCAGGGACAGCCCCTGGCTGACGGTTGGGGCCAGGGGTTTTTCACAGAGAACAGGCAGGCCAGCCAGCAGGGCCTCGACGTTGGTAGCGTGGTGCGCCACGGGAACAGTCGCATTAACAACAGCCTGTGCCGACGTCGCGGCTGCTACTTCCGTCAGGCTTGTCCCCGTAGCCACACCTTCAAGGCCTGCTTCGCGCAGTGCTTCTTTGGCCCCTTCCAGATTGATGTCAACCAGGCCCACCAGGTGAACGTCAGGGGATGCCGTCAGGACGGATATCCACTTTCTGCCCATCAGCCCGGCGCCGATGAGAACCACGCGGATGGGTGAATTGTCTTCCTTGAGTGTTTCGAAGGATCTCAACTGTGCATCGCTCCCTTGTAGCCGTGCCCGTTGTAGAAGTCTTCTGTTTCGTAGCGCAGAAGGACCGGGCTGGTCCGTTCCGGCCGGTCAGTCCTTGCCCACCCAACACCGTTGGCGATGACCCGGCGGACGTCCTTGTGGTGATAGACGGGGTAGTCCTGGTCACCGGGGCTGAAGAAGAAGATCTTCCCGAACCCGCGCTTGAATGTGCAGCCGCTGCGGAACACCTCGCCCCCCGAGAATGAGCTGAGGAAAATCAGCTCATCAGGGGCCGGGATATCAAAGAACTCACCGTACATTTCCTGCTCGGGAATGATGAACGGGTGGGGGACGCCTTGTGCGATGGGGTGGGTTGGATCCACCGTCCAAACGATTTCGCGGTCCCGCTCGGAGCGCCAGCGAAGCGTGCAGCTGGTGCCCATGAGTTTCCCGAAAATCTTCGACCAGTGCCCCGAGTGCAGAACAATGAGGCCCATCCCGGCCAGGATGTGCGAATGGACGCGGTCCACCACTTCGTCCGCGACTTCTGCGTGCGCGGCGTGACCCCACCACACCAGTACATCTGTTGCTGAAAGGACTTCTTCCGTTAAGCCATGCTCCGGGTCGTCGAGAGTTACCGTGGTCACCTGGGCCTTATGGCCCAGGTTCTCTTCGATTCCCTGGCGGATGGCGTTATGCATGCCTTCGGGGTAGATCTTGGCTACCTCCGGCTGCAGCTGTTCGTGACGGTTTTCTCCCCAGACAACGACCCTGACTGGTCCTGCTGGGGATTCGAGCTCCGACATTGCATTCCTAACTGTTGTGCACTTTTAAAGGGGGAAGTGGCTTGAGGTTTATTGACGAAGAACGGGTTGGAGGGCGAGGCGCTCACTTGACGGCGCCGCCTGTTGCCCCGGCGGCTATGTACTTCTGGGCTATCAGGAGCAGGACGATGGCTGGCAGCGAGGAGAGTACGGCGGTGGCCATCACGGCGCTCCAGTTTGATACCTCCGAGCCCAGGTACTGGTAAATGCCAAGGGTCACCGGACGGACATCCTGCTTGGTGGTGAGGGTGAGTGCAAACAGGAAATCGCTCCAGGAGAACAGGAAGGAGAACAACCCTGCCGTAATGAGCGAGTTGCGGCTGATGGGAAGAACGATCGAAACGAATGCCCTTACCAATCCCGCGCCATCCACCCGCGCAGCTTCAACCAGGGAAGGGGGAATGCCGATCATGAAAGCGCGCAAAATGAGGATGGCGAAAGGGATGGCGTGCGTCGAGTCGGCGAGGATCAGCCCCGGAATAGTGTTGAGCATTTTCAGGTCGTTGTAAGCGGTGTACAGCGCGTTGGCTATCACGATCCCGGGGATCATCTGGGACACGAGGATGGCCAGGAGCGCGATGTTGATCCATTTGAACCGGAACTGTGCCAAGGCGTAGGCCGCGGGTGCTGCAATGGCCAGGCTGAAGAACACTGTTCCCGCCGAAACGATGAGGCTGGTCAGCAGGTTCTTCCCCTGCTGGGAGATAGCCGTTTCGTAGCCGGCAAAGCTGGGATTCGACGGAAAGAGATCAGCCGTGAGGGTATTCCCGGACGGCTGGAGTGAGGCGTTGATCATCCAGTAGACCGGAAAGAGCATGATGGCCAGGAACAGGATCCCCAGCCCCGTGAAGAGGTTCTGATGCATGGCCCGGCCGGGGCCCGGTGAAGTCCCGCGTATAGAAGGACGAAGCTTGGCTGGTGCTGTGGTTGTCACTGGTACCCCTTATTCGTCAACTGCTCGCCGATTGGCGCGGAGGTAGATGATTGCGAACAGCAGGGAAATGAGAATGAGGATATTGCTGTAGGCGGCGCCAACACCGAATTGGAAGTCGACAAAGGACGTTTGGTATGAGCGGACGGCCAGCGTTTGGGTAGCGTTTGCGGGTCCGCCGTTGGTCAGGCCCAAAATGATGTCCAGAACTTTGAGGGTGTACACCACGCCCAGGACAAGAACAACGCTGACGACAGGCCTCAGGTTGGGCCAGGTGATATGGCGGAATGCTTTCCATCCGGTGGCCCCATCAAGCGCCGCCGCCTCGTACAACTCCTCCGGAATGTCCTGCAGGCCCCCATACAGGATGGTGACGTTGAAGGGGATCCCGACCCAGATATTGACGAGGACCACTGCCGAGAGGGCGACCGCCGGGCTTGTAAGCCACGGTATCGGGTCATGGATCAGCCCCGTTGCCTCGAGGAACCGGTTGAGGATGCCGCTGTCCTGGTCGAGGATTGAACGCCAGGTGGCGCTGCCCACGATGAGCGGCAGCAGCCATGGCAGGAGAAGCATCGACCGCAGAAAGTTACTTAGGCGGAAGCGGCGCCTGAAGAATGAGGCCAATGCCAGGCCGATGACGAACTGGCCGGCAATCGATCCCACCGTGAACAGCGCGGTGTTAACCAGTGCCGGCGTGAACAGGTTGCTTTGAAGGACCGTGGTGTAGTTATCCAGGCCCACCCAGGGGGCAGCCCCCGTGAAGAAAGTCTTGGTTGTGTAGGCCTGGAAACTCATGCTGACGTTCTTCAGCACCGGGTAGCCAAAGAACAGGGCCAGGTAAATCCCGGCCGGAACCACGAAGAGAACCTTGGAGATGTTCTCCTCTGAGAACCGCCTCCGGCCAGCCTTCTTGTTCCCGACGCTTGATACTTCTGGTGCCTGAAGCGGCGAACGCTCAATGGTTGGCATATGTTTTACCGGCCCTTCCGGCTCAGCAATCGAAAACAACCCGGCCAGCACGCTGTCACGGCTTAGCCCGCTGCTGCCCGCGCGAATGCTTCATCGACAGACGCGCCGCCTGTCAGTGCAAGTTGAACCGCGGTGTAGATGGTGGTGGCCGCTTTCGGCCACTCCGTACCGAGCTTTCCCGTCCGTGCCCTGGCATTTTCAACCTGCTCGGTAAACGCCTTCATGGCCGGGACCTGCTGGATGTATTTCTCTTGCAGGCCGGCGCGTACGGGTACCGTGTTGCGTGCCTTGCCCAGCGACATCTGGCTGTCTTCGCTGCCGGTGCATGCCACGAACTCTGCTGCCTTTTTCTCCTTGGCTTCATCGCCGGTCCGGGGCACAGTCCACACCATGCCCCCCAACGGGGCGGTGGCGGTCTGGCCCGGCTTGTTCACCGGGATCTGGACCGAGTCCCACTGCACCTGGGGTGCTTTGGCAAGTGCGGGAATCTGCCACGGCCCGTTGATCATCATGGCCGCCTTGCCTGCCACAAACTGGTCTTTAACGTCAGCCTGGGTCCAGTTGACGATGCTCTTGGACACAGAGCCGCTGTTGACAAGATCGACGTAAAGCTGAAGGGCTTCCTTCACCTCAGGTGAGTCCAGCTTCGTCTCGTCTCCGCCATTCGTCCACATGAAGGGCAGAAACTGCCACGAACCTTCGTAGGTGGCTGCTGCCGAAAGCGCCAATCCGTACCGGTCGCCGCTGGTCAGCTTGGCAGCGGCAGCTTTAAGCTCGTCCCATGTTTTGGGCGGCTGCACCCCGGCAGCCGCGAGGACCTCCTTGTTGTAGAAAAGCCCCAACGTGTCGGCCGGAAGGGGTAGACCGTAGACCTGTCCGTCCTGCGTGACGGCATCGAGGCTGTTGCCGGCGAAGGGTGAGGTATCCACATTGAAGTCCCCCAGGGGAGCGAGGGCGCCGGTGGCTGCGACGTCCTTAACTTCCGGGTTGTCGAGCATCAGCACATCAGGCAGTGTCTTGGAAGACGACCGCTGGAGCACAGTCTGCATTCTGTCCTTGCCGGGTACGGTGGTGCGTTCGATTGTCACCCCAACAGCGGCGGCGCATTTGTCGATGGAGTCCTGAAGAATGCTCTTGTCCGGTTCGTTGTTGTAGCTGTCCAGTACCGTGAGCGTCTTTACGTCCCCGCCGGCGCTCGAAGTCCCGCCTGAACAGGCGGTGAACGTCAGGGGCAGGACCGCTGCCATCGCCAAAGCGGCCGTAATTCTCCCTTTGGTTTTCATGTTCAAAAGCTCCTTTGCTTATGTGGTGCCACTGAAGCCGGCTTGACTTTTCGCGCAGCCGTGCTGGGGAACGGGGGTTGCGTGTGCGTGCCCGGGCAATCGGGTCCAGGGTAGAGACCCGATGCTGTCGAGGATGGCGGCATCGATATTTAACCGCTTAACCACCGCTGCTGTTTGACTCCCTCAGGGTGAAGGGGTTTGTTGGGAACAACTCTGCATGCCCGAAATAAGGCTTGTCAAGGAAAAATTTAACCGGTTTACTGAAGGGGTAGCCAACCCCGGTAGACCAGAGGAGGGGCACCCGTGCCAACGATGAGAGACGTTGCGAGGCTGGCTAACGTCTCCGTCGCGACGGTGTCCTTCGTGATCAATGGCAGCAAGCCGGTGACGCCTGCCACCAAGGCCCGCGTCGAGGATGCCATGCGCCAACTCGACTATCGCCGCAATGCCCTGGGCCGCGCCTTGGCGAGTAAACGGACGCGAATCATTGCGTTGCTGTACCCGGCGCTGCAGCGGCGGCTCACTGAGACTGCCGTCAAGTTCTTTACCAGCGCGACGCAGAGGGCCCGCGAGCTTGGCTACAACCTGGTCCTGTGGCCGATCAGCAACGAGGCGGAGCAGGTAGAGGAACTCATATCGAGCGGGTTCATTGACGGTGTCCTGCTCATGGAAGTGCAGTTGGACGACCCCCGGGTGAAGTGCCTTCAAAACTCCACGATGCCGTTTGCCCTGATTGGGCGGGTCCGGCAGTCGGGGAGTGTGCCGTACGTCGACGTCGACTTCGAAAATGCCGTGGTCGAGGCAGTGTCGTATCTCGAAGGATTGGGCCACCGCTCATTTTGCCTCGTGGACAGCGCCGACGTTGAGTACGCGCTCACCGGGTACGGTCCCTTGGTCCGGACCAGGGAAACCTTCGCTGCAGAAATGCAGCGGCGCGGATACAGCGCTGCACAAATTTCCTGCGAGAACTCGCCGATTTCGGGACAGGCCGCTGTTGAACACCTGCTCGCCGCCGCTCCGGATACCACCGCGATCATACTGATGAATGACAATGCATCCTTTGGTTTGATCAACGGGCTGTTGAAACACGGCCTGGAGGTTCCCACTGATGTATCGGTTCTGTTGATCGGTGCGTCGCCCGCCGTTGCCGAGACGACGGACCCGAGGCTTACCGTGATGAGCCTTCCCAGTACCGAGCTTGGCAGGATGGGAGTGGAAACGCTCATTGATCAACTCGAGCAGCGGGGCGCGCCTATGCAGCACGCTTTGGTGAAGTGCTCGTTCGAAGAGGGACAGTCGACGGGCCCTGCCCGGAACTGGAACTTGCAAGACGCTGATGCTCAGGGGGAACTGGGATAGGCGAGGCCTTCTTTAAAGCTCCAGCCGCATCAACACCCGGGGGAAGCCGTTCAGCACCGAGGTTGTGTCCGCCGCCTTGGTGAAGCCTGCGTCCTCGAAAAGTTTGCGGGTGCCCACGTAGGCCATGGTGAGGTCTACTTTGCTGCCGGCGTTGTCCACGGGATAGCCCTCGATCGCGGGCGCCCCATAGGACCTGGCCATGGCGACGGCGCCGGCCAGCAGGTGGTGCGAGATCCCCTTGCCCCGGTGGCCCGGACGGACACGGAGGCACCAGACCGACCAGGCGTCCTGTTTGTCCACGTGCGGGATCTTCCGGTTGCGGGCAAAACTGGTGTCGGCACGCGGGTGGACCGCTGCCCACCCAACCGCTTCGCCGCCGTCGTACGCCACAACGCCGGGCGGCGGGTCCTGCGCCACCAACTCCCTGACCAACTCCCCGCGCTCCTCCCCCCGCAAAGACAGGTTCTGTTTCGAGGGAATGCGGTAGCTCAGGCACCAGCAGACCGTGGCGTCCGGCCGTTTGGGCCCCACCAGTGTCTTCACGTCCTCGAACACTGTTGCCGGACGTATCTCGATGGCCATGGCACTATCCTGTCACTCCTGCCGAAACCGGGGGGACAAAAAGGGAAGCGCCCTCACTACACTGGGACGCATGACCCAGCAGGAACCGGGCAGTGCTGCCGCGGATCCGGATACCGCCGCCGCCTCCCTGCGAACGCCGGCAGAGCGCGCCCGCACCTTCGCCGGAATCCTGGTCAACACTGCCCTGGCCAACATCACCACCAGCTATCTGTGGTTCGCGCTGACGTTCTGGTTGTACCTGGAGACGCGGAACGTGATCGCCACCGGGGTGGTGGGTGGCGCCTACATGCTGCTGATTGCCCTGTCCAGTGTCAGCTTTGGCACGTTCGTGGACCGATGCCGCAAGCTGGCGGTGATGCGCTTCGCTGCCGGCTTCACCCTGGTGATGTTCGTGCTGTCCGGGGTGATGTTCCTGCTGACGCCGGCCACGTCCCTGCTGGACCTCGCGGGCCCGTGGTTCTGGGTCTTCACCCTGGTGATCCTCGTCGGCGCCGTGGTGGAGAACATGCGGAACATCGCGCTGTCCACCACCGTCACCATTCTCATCGAGCCGGACCGGCGCGCCCACGCCAATGGCCTGGTGGGGATGGTGCAGGGGCTGATGTTCATCGTCACCTCCCTGTTGTCCGGGCTGTCGGTCGGGTTGCTGGGCATGGGCTGGACCATCGTCGTCGCGCTGGTGCTCACGGCCGCGGCCTTCGCGCACCTGCTGACCCTCCGCATGCCTGAGGAAGTTCGCGTGGCGGCAACGGACGCCCACGGCGCGTTCGACCTCCGGGGCTCGTTCACGGCCGTACTGGCCATCTCGGGGCTGTTCGCGCTGATCCTGTTTTCCACGTTCAACAACTTCATCGGCGGCGTCTACATGGCACTGATGGATCCGTACGGGCTGGAGATGTTCTCCGTGGAGATGTGGGGTGCCGTCTTTGCGCTTGGATCCACGGGCTTCATCCTCGGCGGTGCCCTGATCGGCAAGTTCGGGCTCGGCGCCAACCCGTTGCGCACCCTGCTGATAGCGGTGGCGGCCATGGGGGTGCTCGGCTCGGTCTTCACCCTGCGGGAGTGGGCGTGGCTCTACATCCTTGGAATCTGGTTGTACCTGGTGCTGGTCCCGTTCGTGGAGGCGGCCGAACAAACCGTTATCCAGCGGGTGGTGCCGCTGGAACGGCAGGGCCGCGTCTTTGGCTTCGCCATGGCATTCGAGTCCGCCGCCGCACCTGTCACGGCGTTCCTCATCGCCCCCATCGCGCAGTTCTGGATCATCCCTTACGCCCGGTCCGCGGACGGCACCGCCCTCCTGGCACCGCTGCTGGGTGAGGGCACCTCCCGCGGAATCGCCTTGGTGTTCCTGGTGGCCGGGATCATCATGATCGCGGCCGCGCTGCTGGCCTTCCTGACTCCGGTCTACCGCCGCGTGTCAGCTTCATATGCGCGGGTTGCGGTTGACGCGAAGGCGGCCGGTTAAACGCCCGGCGCCCCGGCAGGAAGTGCCGGGGCGCCGGGAACAGGCGGGGAAGTCTTAGAGTCCCAGGGCTTCCTTGAGGCTGGCGACGTGGCCGTCGGCCTGCACCTGGTACTGGGCCAGGGTGACGTTTCCTTCGGGGTCCACCACAACCGTGGAGCGGACGATGCCTTCGTGGATTTCGCCGTGAACCAGCTTTTCGCCCCAGGCGCCGTAGGCCAGGGCCACGGCGTGGTCGGGGTCGGAGAGCAGCGGGAAGGTCAGGGAGAAGTCGCCGCTGAAACCGGCCAGGGCTTCCTGGGCATCCGGGGAGATGCCGACGACCTCGTAGCCCTTGCCCTGCAGGGATGCAAGGCTGTCGCGGAAGTCGCAGGCTTCGGTGGTGCAGCCAGGGGTGGCGGCCTTCGGGTAGAAGTAGACAATGACGTTCTTGCCACGGTAATCGGCCAAGGAGGTCTCGCGGCCCTGGGCGTCCCGGAGGGTGAACTCAGGAGCCGGGGTGCCGGGCTGAAGCTTGGTGGTCAGGGTGGGGCTCATGGCGTTCCTTTGTAAGACTCGGTCAGTGATGGCCAAACATCTAGTGAAGCGGGTTGCCGCTTAGTGATACAAACCAGCGCGTCATATGCAGTATTCCGCGGGGCCACGAACGGCTGCGTGCGGACCCGGCACAAACTGGTACCCGCCGCCGCGCACGGTGGCCACGGCATGGCGGGCATTGCCCAGTTTCTTGCGGATCCTGCCCACGTAAACGTCGATGGAACGGGCGGTGGCGCCGGGGAAATCCAGCGATTCCAGGAACTCCTGCAGTTCCTCGCGGCCTACGGTGCGGGACAGGTGCGTCACCAGGTAGCGCAGCACCTTGTATTCGACGCCGGTCAGCGCCACCGGCCTGCCGTCCAGCAGGACGGAGTCGGCGGCGAGGTCCACGGCGACCCTGCTGACGGGGCCGGCCGACGGCGGCAGGCGGGTGCCGCCGTCGGCCGCGGTTGCGCCGGGGTCCTCCGCCGTGGAAGGAACGCGAGAGGAGTCGGCTGCGGCTCCTTCCGCATTGGCGGAGACCCCGGACGTGGGGGCTCCGGCGGCAGGCCAATGGACTTCCGCCTCCGGAGCAGTTTCGAGGGCCCTGGCTAGGACCATTTGGGCGGCGTGGCGCAGGACTTCGGGGCTGGTCCCTTCCTCGGGAACAACCCACACGGCGAGACCGCGGGCAGCGGCCTTGTGTGAAACAAATCTCGCCGCCGCCCGTGGATGGTGGGCTTCCACTGCCATGGCGCGTCCTTATACGCCGCCGCGGCGGATCAGCCTGCCCGTGGGGGTCTGGCCGTCCACTGCGGCGCCGCGGAGGAAAGTCTTGCGGACCACGCCTGAGAGGGTCTTGCCGTCGTATGGCGTGATGGGGTTCTTGTGCTTGAGCTTGGACACGTCCACCACGAACGCCTCGTCCGGGGCGAAGACGGCGAAGTCGGCGTCGTAGCCAAGGGCCAGCTGCCCCTTGTTGGTCAGGCGGGCCAGGCCGGCGGGCTTCTCCGCCATCCAGGACACCACCTGCTCCAGCGGAATGCCGCGGTGCCGGGCTTCGCTCCAGATCAGGGACAGGCCCAGTTGCAGTGACGAGACGCCACCCCAGGCCACCGCGAAGTCGCCGTTCTCCAGGTCCTTGAGGTCCAGCGTTGAGGGGGAGTGGTCCGAGACGATGCAGTCGATGGTGCCGTCCTGCAGGCCCTGCCACAGCAGTTCCCGGTTGGAGGCCTCGCGGATGGGCGGGCAGCACTTGTAGGCGGTGGCGCCGTCCGGGATTTCCTCCGCCATCAGGGTGAGGTAGTGCGGGCACGTCTCCACGGTGAGCTTCACGCCGTCGCGCTTTGCACTGGCAATCATGGGCAGCGCGTCCGACGACGACAGGTGCAGGATGTGCGCACGGGCACCGGTCCAGCGGGCCCGTTCGATGACCTCGGCGATGGCCTTGTTCTCGGCGCCGCGGGGGCGGGAGGCCAGGAAGGTGGAGTAGTGGTCGCCACCGGGGTGGGGGGCGCGGTCGATGGCGTGCGAGTCCTCTGCGTGGACGATCATGAGCGAATCGAAGGACTTCAGCTCAGCCATGTCCTCTTCCATCTCGTCCGCGTCCAGGTGCGGGAACTCATCCACGCCGGAGTGCAGGAGGAAGCACTTGAAGCCGAAGACGCCCTCGTCATGGAGGGGGCGCAGGTCTGCCTTGTTGCCGGGGATGGCGCCGCCCCAGAACCCGACGTCGATGAAGGCCTGGTCCTCCGCCACCTCGCGCTTGAGCTTGAGGTTTTCCACTGTGGTGGTGGGCGGGACGGAGTTCAGCGGCATGTCGATGATGGTGGTCACGCCGCCGGCTGCGGCTGCGCGGGTGGCGGAGGCGAAGCCTTCCCACTCGGTGCGGCCGGGCTCGTTGACGTGGACGTGGGTGTCCACAAGGCCGGGCAGCAGGGTCTCGTCGTCGGCGAGTTCAATGACCTCGGTGCCGGCCAGGCCGTTGCCCAGCGGCTCGATGGCCACGATCTTGCCGTTGCGCACGCCCACCTCGCGGGGGGCGATGCCGGCGGTGGTCAGGATGCGCTGGCCCCGGATGACGAGGTCAAAACGTTCTTCAGACACGGAGGTCCTCCTTGGTACTTGCGGCGGCAGGCCTGTTGGCCGCCAGCCCCGCACTGATTTGGGTGCCCAGCTGCTCCAGCAGTGGCCCTGCCTCTGCTATGCACCTGTTTACATCGGTTTCGAGTGCCGTCAAAGCATAAATGTCCTCGAACCCGGCAGCCGCCGCCTGGTCCGCATCAAGGGTGGTCCGTCCGCAGACAGCGACGACCGGGACACCCTGTGCCGCCGCTGCACGGGCAACGCCCATGGGCGTCTTGCCCAGCAGGCTCTGCTCGTCCAGGCTGCCTTCGCCGGTGATCACCAGGTCCGCGCCGCCCAGGCGGTCCGCCAGTCCCGTGAATTCAAGGACGACGTCGATGCCCGGCCGCCGCGTCGCGGCCAGGACGGCGATGGCGGTGTAGCCCACGCCGCCGGCTGCCCCGGCTCCGGGAGCCTCGGCAGCCTTGACGGCGCGGAATCCGATTTCCCTGGCCAGGACTTCGACAAACCTGGCCAGGGCGGCGTCGAGCATGCCGACGTCTTGTGATGCGGCGCCCTTTTGCGGACCGAAAACCGCCGCGGCGCCCTGGGCGCCGAGCAGCGGGTTGTCCACGTCGGACGCCAGCACGAATCGGGTGTCCACCAGGCGGGGCTCGAAATCGGTGAAGTCGATGCTGTGCAGGTTCGCCAGCGCGGCCCCGCCAGGTGGGAGTTCGTTGTTCCTGCTGTCCAGGAGCCTGGCGCCGAGCCCCTGCAGGAGCCCCGCACCGCCGTCGGTATTCGCGCTGCCCCCAACCCCAAGCACGATCCGGCGGCAGCCCGCGTCCAGTGCGGAACGGATGAGCTGGCCGGTACCCAGGCTGGTGGCCGTGGTGGCATCCCCAGAGTCAGGGAGGCCGCCGTTCTGCACCCGGGGGACCAATGCCAGCCCGGACGCCGTGGCCATCTCGATGACGGCCTCGTGCCCGCGGACGGCGAAGTCCGCTTCCACGGGCTGGCCGGTAGGGCCGGTGACCGTTGCCGTCCGGCGGGTGAAGCCGGAGCCGACGGCGGCATCGAGGGTGCCCTCGCCGCCGTCGGCCACCGGAATCCGGACCACCTCAAGGTTCCCGCCGGCACCGCGCTGCAGGCCCTTTTCCAGGTGGCTGCACACCTCCGGGGCTGACAGCGAACCTTTGAACTTGTCCGGGGCAATAACCACGCGCATGGTTATGCCTGCAGGGCCAGGATGGCGGTGGGCGCGTCCGCGGCGGTTTCGGCCAGTTCCTCGAACTCGTTCACGGCGTTGATTTCCACACCCATGGAGATGTTGGTGACCTTTTCCAGGATCACTTCCACCACCACGGGAACCTGGAATTCGCCCATCAGGGCCTTGGCCTTGTCGAACGCGGCGGCGAGGTCGTTGGGGTCCTCCACGCGGACGGCCTTGCAGCCCAGGCCCTCGGCCACCTTGAGGTGGTCCACGCCGTAGCCCCGGGTGTCCTCGGACAGGTGCGCGCTGTTGATGTTCTCGAACGCCAGGGACACGTTCTGCTCCATGTTGAAGCCGCGCTGGGACTGGCGGATCAGGCCCAGGTAGGAGTTATTCACCACCACATGGATGTACGGGAGGTTGAACTGCGCGCCCACGGCCAGTTCTTCGATCATGAACTGGAAGTCGTAGTCGCCGGAGAGGGCCACCACCGTCTGGTCCGGGTTGGACCGTGCGACGCCGAGGGCGGCCGGGGCGGTCCAGCCAAGGGGTCCTGCCTGGCCGGCGTTGATCCACTTGCGCGGGCCGAAAACATGCAGCATCTGGGCGCCGGCAATTTGGGACAGACCGATGGTGGACACATAGGTGGTGTCGCGGCCGAAGGACTTGTTCATCTCCTCGTAGACGCGCTGCGGCTTGATGGGGATGTTTTCGAAGTGGGTCTTGCGGTGCAGGGAGGCCTTGCGGTCCTGGCATTCGGCAACCCAGGCGCTGTAGTCCGGCAGGGACCCGGCCGCCTTGCGCTCCTTGGCGAGCTCAACCAGCCCGGCCAGCGCCGCACCGGCGTCGGACGCGATGCCCAGGTCCGGCGAGAACACGCGGCCGATCTGCGTGGGCTCGATGTCGATGTGCACGAACTTCCGGCCGGCGGTGTAGGTTTCCAGGCCACCGGTGTGGCGGTTGGCCCAGCGGTTGCCGATGCCGATCACGAAGTCGCTCTGCAGGTAGTTCTCGTTGCCGTAGCGGTGGCTGGTCTGCAGGCCCACCATGCCGGCCATCAGCTGGTGGTCGTCCGGGATGGTGCCCCAGCCCATCAGGGTGGGGATGACCGGAACGTTGAGGGTTTCGGCCAGTTCCACCAGTTCCGCGGAGGCGCCCGCGTTGATGATGCCGCCGCCGGCCACGATCAGCGGGTGCTTGGCGGCGAGCATCATGTCCAGGGCCTTCTCCAGCTGCTTGCGGGAGGCCTTGGGCTTTTCCACGGGGAGCGGCTCGTAGGTGTCGATGTCGAATTCGATCTCGGCCATCTGCACGTCAATGGGCAGGTCCAGCAGAACCGGTCCCGGGCGGCCGGACCGCATCAGCTGGAAGGCCTTCTGGAAGGCGCCGGGAACCTGGCCGGGCTCCAGGATGGTCATGGCCATCTTGGTGACGGGCTTGGCGATGGACTCGATGTCCACGGCCTGGAAGTCTTCTTTGTGCAGCTTGGCCACCGGCGCCTGGCCGGTGATGCAGAGCATCGGGATGGAATCTGCCCAGGCGGCGTACAGGCCGGTGATCATGTCCGTGCCGGCGGGGCCGGAGGTGCCGATGCAGATGCCGATGTTGCCGTCCTTGGCACGGCTGAAGCCGTCGGCCATGTGGCTGGCACCTTCAACGTGGCGGGCCAGGGTGTGGCGGATGCCGCCGTGGGCGCGCATTGCGGAGTAGAAGGGGTTGATGGCGGCGCCTGGCAGGCCGAACGCCTCGATGGCGCCTTCCTTTTCCAGGATGGCCACCGCTGCATCAACGGTACGCATCTTGCTCATGGGGTGCTCCTTGCAAGCTTGGGAAGTCTGTTTTTGGGTGTGCTGAAGTACCCCCACGAACCGTCGTGGGGCACTTTGGGGGTGGCCGCCGTCGTAATTGACGACGGCGGCCGGCGTGTCCGTGTCGATGTGCCCCGTTTTGGGGCGGCTGGTTTAGCTGCTGCCTGAGTTACTTGCGGCCGCTGAGCTGGAGGACCTGCTTGAAGAGTCCTGAGTGGTCCAGCGCGCCGTCACCCTGGTTGACGGTGGCGGCGACGAGCTGTGCGACGACGGCGCCCAGCGGGATGGCGACGTTGGCTTCGCGGGCGGCGGAGGTCACGATGCCCAGGTCCTTGTGGTGCAGGGCCAGGCGGAAGCCGGGGTCGAAGTTGCGGTCCAGCATCTTCTGGCCCTTCTGGTCCAGGACCTTGGAGCCGGCCAGGCCGCCGCCGAGGACCTTGAGGGCTGCGTCGGTGTCCACACCGTAGGCCTCGAGGAAGGCGATGGCTTCGCCGAGGACCTCGATGTTCACGGCGACAATGAGCTGGTTGGCGGCCTTGACCGTCTGGCCGGAGCCGGAGGGGCCCACGTGGACGATGGTCTTGCCGACCGCGTTCAGGACGTCCGAGGCGTCGTCGAAGTCTGCCTTTTCGCCACCAACCATGATGGAAAGGACGGCGTCGATGGCGCCCTGTTCGCCGCCGGAGACGGGTGCGTCGAGGGGGCGGATGCCGGCTTCCTTGGCCTCTGCGGCGAGGCGGACGGCGACATCGGGCCGGATGCTGGAGGCGTCGATCCACAGGGCGCCCTGCTTGGCGTTGGCGAAGACACCGTCCTTGCCGCTGACGACGCCCTCAACGTCCGGGGAGTCCGGCACCATGGTGATGACGACGTCGGCATCCTTCACGGCGTCAGCGATGCTGGAGGCGCCCTTGCCGCCTTCGGAGACTAGCTTGTCGATCTTGTCCTGGCTGCGGTTGAAGCCGGTGACGGTGTGGCCGGCCTTGACCAGGTTGACGGCCATGGGCAGGCCCATGATTCCGAGGCCGATGACTGCAACGTTGCTCATGATGGTTCTCTTTCTGAAGTCTTTTGTGGTCTTGCCGGTGTGCTTCTGTGGTCAGCGTGCGATGCGCTCGCGGATGGCCCAGCTGAAGGCCGTCTCCTGCGGTTCCTTGTATTCGAGGCCGATGTAGCCCCCGTAACCGAGTTCGCGGCTGCGGGCGATCCATTCGCCGAGCGGGAGGGTACCGGTACCGGGGGCGCCGCGGCCGGGGTTGTCGGCGATCTGGATGTGGCCGAAGTCCTTGGCGTGGTTTTCGATGACGGATTCGACGTCATCACCGTTGACGGACAAGTGGTAGAAGTCGGCGAGGAGCTTGATGTTGCCGACGCCGGCCTCCGCCTTGACGCGGGCGATGACCTTGAGTGCGTCATCAGCGGTGAGGAGCGGGTACTTGGGTGCGCCGCTGACCGGTTCGAGGAGGACGGTGCCGCCGATGCGGCCGACGCCTTCGGCTGCTGCCGCCAGGTTCTTGACGGCGAGCTCGTCCTGCTCTTCAGGGGTGAATTCGTCCTGCCGGTTGCCGTAGAGGGCGTTAAAGGCCTTGCAGCCGAGGCGCTCGCCGATGCCGGCCACAACCTCGATGTTGTCCTTGAATTCGGAGCAGCGTCCCTTCCAGGAAACCAGGCCGCGGTCACCGCCGGGCATGTTGCCGGCATTGAAGTTCAGGCCGGTGAGCTGCACGCCGGCGTCCGTGATGGCGTTCTCAAACTTGGTGATTTCGCTGTCCGCCGGAACGGAGGTGTCGAAGGGCCACCAGAACTCGACGGCGTCGAAGCCGGCTACCTTTGCGGCGGCGGGGCGCTCAAGCAGGGGCAGCTCCGTGAGGAGGATGGAGCAGTTCACTGTGTACGTCATCGTAGGTCCTTCCGAGGAGGGGCTTTGATCTATCTTCCCTTGCGTCCGGCTTCCTCACCGTTTCCGCTTTGTGGAATTTAGATTCTGCTTTATGAAAAGTGTAGGGAAGGTGGGGCGGGGTAGTCAAGGGGAGGCGTGGGCAGGACACTGGTATCAGGTAAGCCCGCTCTACAGGATTGGACCCGAGCGATCATGACTGCTGCCCGCCTCCGCCTCTTGGCCTGGCTCCTGGCCCTGGCCGGATTCCTCACGGCCTGTGTTCCCGTGGCGGGCTTGCAGGAAACCGCAACCGCTCCCGCGTCGACTGCCGGCACTCTTGATGCGGGCTCACCAGGCGCCAGCCCGGCAGCGGCGGGTACGGCACTTGCTGCGCCGCCGGCTCCCATTGAGCCGGCAACCGCGGTCCCCACGCAGGCGCCCGAGCAGGCACCGGCTCCCGTTCCAGCACCGGCTCCCGTTGCCGCGCCACAGCCGTTCGCGCTCAACCTGTACCGGGAGGGGGACTTCGTTCCGCAGTACACCTTCGACTGGTGCGTGGCGGCGAGCATCCAGATGGCCCACAACCTCATCGACGACACCGGCGGGGGCACCTGGGCCGACCGGACGCAGCAGAATGAACTGTGGGAGATGGCCCGTGCCCGCTCCTCCGACTCGTTCAATGGTGCCAACCCGTTTGGCTGGGCGCAGGTGCTCACTGAATCGGGTATGGGGCCGTACCGGGTGGTCAGCATTCCCGACTATGGCGAGGCCCTGAAGGCGGCTGCCCGGGCTATCGCTGACACGGGACGGCCGGTGGGGTTGGTCATGTGGAGTGGGCGGCACGCCTGGGTGATGAGTGGATTCGAGTCGCTGGGCGATCCCCGCCAGTTCCCGGAATTCTCCGTGACCGGCATCCGCGTCCTCGATCCGCTGTATCCGTATGGCAGCGGGCAGTGGGGTCCGTCGCCGGCGCCCAATGCACTGGTCACGCCAGACCAGCTGGCCACCCAGTTCGTGATCCGCGAGCCGCGCCGGTGGAGCAGCGGCCTGGCTGCGGGCTACCTGCTGGTGCTGCCCGTCGCTGCCAAGGGTTAGGACATATATCCCTCCGGAGCTTCAGGCCCGTGGTTGCTGGGTACTTCCTTCCTGCCCCGGACCAGCAGCCGGTACCGCCAGCCGGCTGCTGCTTTCTGGAAGGTGCCATCGCTCAATTGTTGAAGCCAAGTATCCGAACCGTGCCGATAGGATCGGATCTACGTCCGAAGGCCGGCGCCCGTCAACGGTCTGCCGGCCCCGCTGAAAGGCCGAAGGAAGAAACGTGTCGGAAGACCTCCCCCAACTCCCTCTGCCCTCGCATGGACATCAGCTTGAACGGCTTGGCTGGACCCCTGACGACGACTCCTCATTTGCGCTGGCGCATGAAGGCGCCCAGATCGCCCGGGTGATCATTGTCCATGGGGGATATGCAGAGGTGATGTTCCTTGCGGACGGGGACATGGCCAGTGAGACTGTCACGTTCAGTTCCGCTTTGGACGCGACTCCGGTAGCCGGAGACTGGGCGGCGGTCCGGGACGGAAAAATCCTGGGCTTGGCCAGCCGCAGGACGGCGGTGGAGCGCCCCGATCCGGACGGCAACCGGACACAGGTGCTGGCGGCCAACATCGACGTTGTGCTGATAGTTGTTGCCGCCGTTCCGCGGCCCAGCCTCAGGGCCGTGGAACGCATGCAGGTTATGGCATGGGACTCAGGTGCCAAGCCGGTATTGGTTGTGACGAAGGCTGACCAATGCTTGGACCCCGAGGAACTGCTGGACTATGTGGCGCCGGTTAGTGCCGGGATTGAGGTAGTAGTGAGCAGCAGCGCCGACGGGCGCGGCTTGGACCACTTGCGCGGCCTGATCCAGCATGGGACCACCACAATGCTCGGCGCTTCAGGGGCTGGAAAGACCTCGCTTCTCAACGCCCTTGACGGAGCTGACGCGGCGGTGGCGGCGGTCCGGCGCGATGGGCAGGGCCGCCACACCACCACCACGAGGCGCCTATTTTTTATGCGGCCACGCGGCGTCATGCTGGACATTCCCGGGATCCGGTCATTGTCACTGCACGCTACCCAGGACGGAATTGCGGATACGTTCGAGGACATCGCCGGCGTTGCCCGGTACTGCCGGTTCGGCGACTGCACCCACGACGGCATCGCCGGATGCGCAGTTGCCGCTGCAATCACTGACGGGGAAATTCCTGCGCGGCGGCTGGAGAGCTGGCTGGCTGTTCAGCGCGAGCTGTCCTTCCAGGAACGGCGGAACAACCCCGCGGCCATGGCCGAACAGCGGAAGCAGTGGAAACAGGCAACCAAAATGAGCAGGAAGCGCAGGTAGGCGGCTCATCCCGCGGGGACGGGATGGACCTCCCCAACCGTCGGTTGCCGGGTAAAGACGATCAGCAGGCCCATCAGCGCCACGGTGCCCGCAACGGCTACCACAATGAACAGCGTGGCTCCTGAAGCGCCGGCAACACCGAACAGCAACATGCCTGCGGGGACTCCCACGGTGTTGACGATCTGGTCACGCGCGGCAAACGCGTGCACTTCCGGTTCATCCCCCAGGGACTGGCCCAACGTGTCCCAATGGATCCCGGATGCCGTGGTCAGTGCAGCCCCCAGGAACCCCGCGGCCCAGAGCAGCGCTGGAACGGGGACAAACAGGAAGCAGAGCAGTTGGCCCGCGATACCCGCGCAGCACAACAGGTGCAGGTACTTCCACGGTACTTTCCGAAGGACCCCGATCAAGGATGATGCTGAACCGAGCAGGGATCCGGCGGCCATGAACGCCGCCGTGACTGCCCAGGTTGCCGGCGAGTTCTGCTCAATCACAAGGGTGGGTCCGGCGGTTCCCAGAAAACCGATCGTCAGGGCCACAAACAGCCATGTCAGCAGCCCTATGTTGGTCCCTGGCGGCAGGCCGGGACTGGGCTTGGCCGGGGACGGCGCCTCGGAGGAGGCAGCCGGTACGCCGGAACCGGCGGACAGGCGGATGCCGGAGAGGACGGCGATGCCCAGCAGGAATCCGGCCGCGTCGATCAGCAGGATGGCTTGGAACCCAAACGACAGGAAGATCAGCGAGCCCATGAGCGGCCCGATGATGGCGAAGGCATCGCCGAGAACGGAAAGCCAGGCGTTGACCTGGCCCCGGTGCGCAACCGGGATCAGGCGAGGAATTGCCGTGAACCGTGCCGGCTGGAAAAAGGCCAGGGCCACGCCATAGATCCCCGATGAGATGGACAGTGCGGTGATGGTCTCGCCCGGCGTTCCCCCGCTTCCCGTGATGAGCAGCCAGGCCAGCAGGCCCGCCTGCGCGGCGAAGCGTGCAAGGTCCGAGAAGATCATGACGCGCAGCGGATTGCGGGCGGGCCGGCTCCGCTGGACGATGAACATCCCTGCAAACCGGCCGGACCACAGCGAGAGCAACACAACTGTAAGTCCCCAGCCGGATGGCTCGATCCTGTGGCTCTCCAGGGCGAAGGCAATGGGGACGAGGGATCCGCCCAGTCCTGAGACGAAGGTGGCAAAGAAGAGCCGGGGAAATCCGTGGATCCTGAACGGTTCGGCAGTCTGCAGCAGCTTTGGCAGCATCACTGCGCCGGATTGTGGAGAAGACCGTTCTTGAACCCGAAGGTCCAGAAATTCATGATCTCGCCAAGGCCGATGCCGGACCACTCTGCCGCCTGCGTCGGCGTCAGCGCAGGTTGCCTTGCCAGATGGTGGAGGAGCGTTTCGAATTTTGCCGGGACGGCGAGTTTGCCGGCGCCGGACCATATGTGGAGGGCTGCCGAATTTTCCGCTTTGTCAGGGACGTGGCTCACCGCCAGGCGTGCCGGCGTCTCCTCGCTGATGAGAGCGGTATTGATGGAGTAAGGCAGCCCCGACCCGCGGCGGCGGACGATCAATGCTTCAGCGCTCTGCTCGGGAAGTTCCTGGAACCTCTGGCCGTCGAATCCTTCAAACGCGATGGTGAGGTGCATGGAGATTTCACCGAGGCCGTGGACATCATGCGGAGTTCCCTTGGGGTAAAAAGACAACGTCCCCGGTGAGTACACTGTGGCCTCGGGCGCGTGTACCGTTTCGACAGCGTGGCGCCACTCCTTACTGCCGACTAGTTGGACGATCACGAAGGCGTGATCGTCCCGGTGCATGTCAAAAGCGGAGCTCGAGGCCTGGGTGATGTAGCACTGTACCCAGCACTTTGACCCCGTCAGGGCTTCAACCCTGTCCTGGATGGCCTGCACAAACGGTACGTGGTCGTTCACATGGTCGAAAACCACCGTTGCGCCCTGCTCCAGGTAATGGTGCAGGACCCGGTCCTTGACGGTCACATGGTCAATCAGGCCATCGCCGGTGCGGCTTTCAAGGAATTGGGCCGGATGAAGATCTTTTCCTGCGTGGATGACGCGCACCGAGAACCGGGACGTGCCGACGTTGCCCAAGGCTTTGAAGAAGACGCCAGCGAGCCGCGAACATGTTTCCGGGGTGAGGGCCTGGCGCAGCGAGGTGTACGTGCCGCCGTCGTGGACTAGGCCTAAGTCATCGAGGGCCCCGAGGAGCTCATCTTTTTCACGAACCTGTTGGGACAATTGCTGCTCCGATCATAACGAGCTTGGCGGTAAGGGCGCGGACGGCGGGGCTTGAACCGGTTCCGTAGGAGGCAACGATGCCCGCAATTGTCTGAGACTCGACAATCCGGTGTTCTTGGGCCGACAATGCCACAGAATTGCCGTGAAAGTGTATTCCTGTGCTGGAATGGTGAATTCCCGACTTCGCCGAAAGACTAATTGGCGGCGGAATTGGTGAGGTCATGATTGCCTGAACGAGGGCTGAATCGTGCTTGGGGACCCATGCCTTGCCGGCGGCCAGCTGGGATATGGGGGACCCCGCCCCCGTCCCGTTCTGCCCCTCGGTGCTGATGCCCAGGAACAGGCCGGGTCCGTTGGCGTGGAAGATATGCGGCTGCCTGGACCGTATGACGGCGACCTCTCCAGGCTTGAGCCGGTTGCGCGTCGATTCTCCGGCGTACTTTTCCCAATCGAAGGAGATACCGAAGAAGGACTTTGCCTCGTTCATTCTCTGCCCGTACTGCGCACCCTCGGGCCACGTCAGGACATCCCGCCCGGCTCCGTCGGCATCCAGGATGATCGAGTGCTCAAAATCAACGTGGGCCCCGAAAGCTGTCCAGCCCGGACCGGCCGAAATGAACGCGTAGACGTCGGTAGCTTCGATATTGCCGCCGGAAACTGCGGGGGGAAGAATCCGCTGGTCTTCAAGGAGGTGCCGACGGATGCCGTCGTTCCACGCAGCAACGTCGTTGAGGGCCAGTACGGAGCCGCTCCCGGCAATCTCCCGCAACTGGTCCTGGGGCTTTCCGGCGTCCTGCCGCCACTGCTTGGCCACGTCCGCGCAAGCGCGGTAGTCAAGGTTGCCGTCCCTGAACACGCGGTACCGAGGCTCGGCTTTTTGAGAGGTCAGGGCACTGTCGATCGCAACCCTGAGTTCGTCTGTAAGGCTCAAAACTCCCCAATGGTTCTGCACGGTCTGGTGGGTTCCGGACGCAAGCCCGGAACCCACCATTCGGTTAGTGGCCTACGTCCTGCCGAGGAGAGACGACGGGCGCCTCTTCAACAACAACCTCAAACAATGAATCAACGTCGCCTACAGTGGTTTCGTTTTCCATTTTCCCCCTTTTTTCGGCAGATACATTACCCCTGCGAGAATACCGGCCTTATATACCAGTTTGTCAAATTGATTTATTTAATCTGGCAGTAAACACTATGACTGAATTGTCAAGTCAAATTTGACTGGCGCTGAACGCTGGATGCAGGAAAGTACAGCAAGGCGGGTTGTGGGAAATGGCCCGCCCCGGCTCGTCCAACTCCCTTAACGGCGACCATCCCCTGGGCTGGGCCCAGGGGATGGTCGAAACTCAGCTGCCTGACGTGGCTGCCGGCGGCCTAATGCGTAAGGTCCTTGCCCTTGGTCTCAGGGATGGTGAAGACGAACGCAGCGCTGACCACCAGGAGCGCCACCGCGTAGATGTTGAACACCTGCGGTGCGCCAAGCGAGGACCCCAGCCACTGCTGCAGGTAGGGCGCGGTGCCGCCGAACACTGCCACGCAGATGGAGTACGGGACGCCCACGCCAACGGTGCGGATCGACGTCGGGAACAGCTCGGCGTAGACCGCGGGCACGATTGCGGCGCTCGCCGCCACGAAAATCAGCATCACGGACATGCTGACCGCCAGCTGCCAGGCGGAATCCTTCAGCAGCCAGGTCATGGGGAAGTGCAGCACGGCGGAGCCGATGGCACCGGCCCAGAGAACCTTCTTGCGGCCGATCCGGTCCGACAGCTTGCCCCAGACCGGCAGCGCGGCGATGAACACGATATTGGCGATTACCCCGGCCCAGAGTGCTTCGCCGCGGTCGATCTTCAAGGCGGTGGTGGCATAGCTCGGAGCCACGACCCCCCAAATGTAGTAGATCACCGTGAGGCCCACCGTCAGCCCGATCACCTGCAGCGCCTGCTTACGGTAACGGACAATCTGCGGCCAGATGGGGGCGCGCTTTTCGGTGGTTGCTTCGCCCTGGAACGCGTCGGTTTCGTGCAGCCGCGACCGCATGATCAGCGCATACAGGCCCATCGCCGCACCGATCAGGAACGGTACCCGCCAGCCCCACGCGTTCATTGCCTCCGTGCTCAGCGCCATGTTCAGGACGGCGCCCAGCAGGGTGCCAAACAAGATGCCCACAGTCCCGGACGTGTAGATCAGAGTGGCCCAGAAGCCGCGGTGCTCCTTGGGTGCCATCTCGGACAGGTACGTTTGCGACGACGGCAGCTCGCCGCCGTGCGCCAGGCCCTGCACCAGCCGGGCCACCAGCAGCATGAGGGAAGCGAACGCCCCGACGCTGGCGAAGGTGGGTGCGACGCCGATCATCAGGCTGCCCAGCGACGCGAGGCCGACGGCGAAGGTCATCGACGTCTTGCGGCCTACCCGGTCGCCGATCCAGCCGAAGAGGAAACCGCCGAAGGGCCGGGCGACGAAGCCGACGGCGAAGATCGCCAGGGTGGACAACACTGCCGACGCCGGGTCCTCCTTGCTGAACAGCTGGTTGGCGATGAAGGGGGTAAACGTGGCGTAGATGGCCCAGTCGTACCACTCAACGGCGTTGCCGATGCCGGTGCCGATGACGGTCTTGGCGGTGGACATGCGTCCAGTCTGTGCCTTGGTTGCTGCAACGGACATGGTCTTCTTCCTGGTCGGTTGGGTCTGGGAGAGGAGGCAGCGGCGCTGCTGCCGGTTTGAGGATTTTTTTCAGGATGTTTGGGAGAGTGCGGCCAGCCGGGAGATGGCGAGTTCCGCATAGAGCGCGGCCCCGTCAGCCAGCACGGCGTCATCGAACGTCGCGTACGGTGAGTGGTTGAACGGGGAGGCGTCCGGGTCACCGCCCGGGGCCACGGCGCTGAGGCCCACGAAGGTGCCGGGCACCTCGGCCAGCACCCGCGAAAAGTCCTCCGAGCCGCTGAGCGGGGTTGCCCAACGTGCCAGGCGGTGCTCGCCGAAGAGCCCGGTGATCACCTTTTCGGCGGTGTGTGTTTCGTCCTCGCTGGTGATGGTGAGGGGATACTCCTGGAGGTAGTCGACGGCGACGTCCACCCCGTGGGCGGCCGCGATCCCCTTGAGGAGGCGCGGCACGGCGTCCATCATCTTCAGGCGCGATGCTTCAGAGAACGTCCGAATGGTGGCCTCGATGCGGGCCGACTCGGGGATGACGTTCCGCTTGGTGCCGGCGTGCAGAACTCCGACGGACAGGACCACGGGGTCGAACATGTTGAACTGCCGGGTGACCATCACCTGCAGTGCCGTCACCATCTCCGCGGCCACTGTGACGGGATCCTTCGCAGAGTGCGGTGCGGAACCGTGGCCGCCGGCGCCGAGCACCGTGACTTCCAGGCCGTCGGAGGCGCTGAGCATGACGCCGGGCTTGGTGCAGAAGGTGCCGTGCGGTTCCAGTGCGGAGAAGACGTGCATTCCGTAGGCTGCCTGGACGCGGGGTCCGGCGGCGTCCAGGACGCCTTCGCGGAGCATGTAGCTGGCCCCGTCACAGCCTTCCTCGCCCGGCTGGAACATGAGGACGACGTCGCCCTGCAGCTGGTGCCTCTTCTCGGCCAGGAGGGTGGCGGCTCCGGCGAGCATTGAGGTGTGCAGGTCGTGGCCGCAGGCGTGCATGGCGCCGTCGGCCTGTGAGGTGAAGTCCACACCGGTCTTCTCCTGGACGGGCAGCCCGTCCATGTCGGCGCGGAGTAGGATGGCCGGCCGGGCCTGGTTGTCGTCGCCGCCCGGCTGCCCGGCGCTCCGTTGACCGGCGCCTTGGCGGCCGCCACGAAGGACCGCGGTGACCGACGTCGTCTCTTTGCCCAGGGTGATCTCGAAGGGGAGCCCGTCCAGCGCCTCGAGGACCTTCTCCTGGGTGCGCGGGAGGTGGAGCCCGATTTCCGGTTGCCGGTGAAGATCGTGGCGCAGGCGGACCAGATCCTCCTGCAGGTCTTTGGCGTCATCGGTAATGGGCACGCGTAACTCCTTGGCAATCGGCATCAGGGCTTGTGGACTATTCTGAAGTGGCGTGGTTCACACTTCTGGAAAGCGCTGGAATTATTCTTCAACTGCCGGTTTACAGCAGGATTCATGCAAGAACGAAGGAGGCTTCGGTGGAGCTCAGCGAGGACGATCTTGCCCTGATCCAGGTGCTGCAATCCTCGCCCCGGCTTGGTTGGGCTGATGCTGCGAAAGTGCTGGATGTGCATCCAACCACGCTGGCCGCCCGCTGGGAACGTCTTACCTCAAGCGGAGCGGCGTGGGTGACGGCCCACCTGGCGGGAGACCCAAAGCAGATGCTCCTGGCCTACGTGGCCGTTGACTGCGAGATGAACCGGCGGGACAGCGTCACAGCGGAGCTTGCTGCGGTCCCGGAGATCGTCACGGTCGAGGAGGCCGCCAGCAACCGTGACCTCATGCTGACCGTCATCACGCGCTCGCTGGAGGAATTCAGCGAGAAGATCGTTTCCCGGCTGAAGGCAGTTGAGGGGCTCACCAAGTACCAGGTGGCCCTGTGCACCCGCCTGCACAGCAGCGGGGACGACTGGCGGCTGAATGTCCTGAACCGTTCCCAGTTGGCTACGCTCCGGACGCTTGCGCCCCAGGCTGGACAGGAGTCAGCGCCGGCGGCCCAGCTGCCGCAGAGCCACCTTGACCTGCTGCCGTTCCTGGCGCGGGACGGACGGGCCACTGCGGCCGATATTGCCCGCGCCCTCGGCCGCCATCCGGCCACGGTGCAGCGCCAGTTGAACCGGGTGCTGGCCAGCGGCATCCTGTCTTTCCGCTGCGAAATCGCCCAGCGCTATTCATCGTTCCCGGTGACGTGCCAGTGGTTCGTGAACGTCCCGGCGGGCCAGCATGAGGCAGCAGCAGCCGAGATCCGCACCATCAGCAATGTCCGGCTGAGTGCCTCCACTACCGGACCCACCAATTTCGTGATCATCATGTGGCTGCACACGCTGGCGGACGTCATGTCCGCCGAGCTTGCACTGCAGCAGAAGGTGCCCGGGATCGACATCGTGGAGAGCGCGGTGATGCTGCGGACGGTCAAGCGGGTGGGCTGGATGCTGAAGGAAGATACGACGGCGAGTGGCGCCGTGGTGCATGCCGGCAGTCTTGGTGCCGCAGAGTGATATGGATGAAGACATGGCCGCGTGCCGGACATGGGGAGGCGCCAGGGGCCCTGCCCCTGGTGCCTCCCCATGCGGATCCTGGGGGTCTGTTCCCTTAGCGGTGGACTTCCACTACGGCGCTCTTCTCCCAGGGGGTCCAGTCTGACCAGTGTCCGCCGTTGTTCTCAACACGGAATGAGACGAGCTGGTAGACCTCTTCTGCGCCCCTGCGGTCAAGGTTGGGCACGCGGTCAATGCTGCTTATGGTCCGTGAACTGTCGTGGCGTTCAAACATCTCGGTGAAGACTGTCTTGCCAAGGAAGTCGTCCGTGCGTCGCGGACCACGATCGTCTTCGTAGCGCAATTGGCGGATCTGTACGGTCTTTTCGCCGTTGCAGTCCACCTTGATCCTGAAGTCGACCTTGTTGCCGCGGAGATCCTTCGGATCCCGCGGGTCGACGGTGCAGCCGTACTTGCTGGTTTCGGCTTGGGCCGGTACAGCCATTGCGAGGGAAACCCCGAGCAAACCCAGTGAAAGGACCGGAACTAAGGCAGCCTTTGCACGGGTTGGGCGGCTTATTGAATTGTTGGACATCTCCTGTTGCTCCTCAAAGGGTGCGATTAACCTTTGTGGGCAGCCTGAGGCCGTCATCGATGAGCGTGTTGAGGTGGATCAGTGTGGCGGCAGCAGTCTGCCTGCATTCTTTCAAACAGCGCGTCCGTCGAGCGGGCGCTTTCGACTCCAAATCTTTCGTTGACTGGGATCTGGTGGTTTAATCATCCGCCTGTGTCCAGGGCGCGCCAAGGGTTGCAAGTACCCTGCCTGCCGGCTTATCAAGGGGTAGGCCGCTGCGTTATTTGCGGCGCCCGTCGCGCATGCGGTTTCCTGCCGGCTCCTTCCCGACCGCCAGCCTCTGCTGCACACTGTCCCTATGACTTTTGCCAACCTGGGAATGCTCGGAACCAAGCCCGGCCAACGCGACGCACTCGTGGCCATCCTGCTCCGTCCCAAGCCGGGGATGAAGGAAGCAGGCTGCCTCATGTATGAAGTGGGCATCAACGATGACATGCCGGACACAGTCTTTGTTTCCGAACTTTGGGAATCCGCGGAGGCGCACCAGTCGTCCCTGCAGCTGGCGAGCACCAGGGCCGCGATCGCCGAGGCCATGCCGCTGCTGTCAGGCGAGATGGGAGGCCACCGGTTCACGGTCCTGGGTTCACCGCTGCAGTGATTCTGCGCCGGAGGGAGCCTGCCCCAACAACTGCTCCCTAAACAGGGTGTTCTGTGACGAGTGGATCCCGGTGATTGGGGTAAGGGAGGACACATGAAACCGTTGCCCGCACTTGAGCTTGTCACCCGCCTCGAGGAAGCCGAATGGCTTGACCCGCTGGCCAAGAGCGTCCGGAAAGCCGTTAAGAAGATCATCCCGGCCCGCTGGGCCCGGGACATCCTGCACGGCGTTCCCATCGGCCACCCGGTGCACCCGCTTGCCGTCCAGGTGCCAATCGGCGCCTGGCTGTCCGCCGGGGTGCTTGATGCCCTTCCCGGGGGCGAGAAGGCTGCCCGGTTGTTGATCGGCGTGGGCACCGCGAGCGTGCTTCCCTCTGCACTGGCCGGGTTCACGGACTGGTCGCAGCTGCACCCGCAGCAGCAGCGGGTGGGCCTGGTGCACGCGGCGGCCAATGTCACCGCAACGAGCCTCTACATTGCGTCGTTGGTGCAGCGGGCAAGGGGCAGCCAGGGCAGCGGCAAGGTGCTTGCGTACCTGGGGCTCGCCACGGTGAGTGCCGGCGGCTTCCTTGGCGGACACCTCACTTACCGCCAGGCCGCGGGGGTCAATCACAGCGAGGAAATTCCACACCGCTTCCCGTCCGGCTGGCACCCTTTGGCACCGCTGGCCGAACTGCCCGAGGGCGGCCTCCACAAGCGCGACGTGGGCGGCATCCCGCTACTGGTCCACCGCGAGGGCGACACCGTTAACGTGCTGTCCGACGTCTGCAGCCACCTTTCCGGGCCGCTGCACGAAGGCAAGATCAAGGACGTAGGCGGGGAAGCGTGCGTCGTCTGCCCGTGGCACCGGAGCACTTTTGCGCTGCGGACGGGCGAAGTCAAGGCCGGCCCCGCCACGTCCCGGCAGCCGGTTTTCGAGACGCGCGTTACGGGGGAACTGGTGGAAGTATGCCTGCCCGGGGCGGACGGATAGAGAGGACATTCGGCCCTACCGGGCAGTGTTGGCTGGCGGAAAACTGGGTCCATGGCGAGGTTCAGTGGTGTGAAACCGTCCCGGCACTCCTCGCTTCAGTGCATTGGATTAGTTCTGCACGTTGAGCGTGTGCCCGGCGGTGTGACTGTACGGTGATGCGCGTTTCGGAACCGCAGGAGATTGCTGCCGGCGTTGTGCTTGTGACCGCCGGCACGGGGCCGATGGCCTCCAACCTCTATCTGGTCAGGTCCGGTAGCACTTGGGCGATGGTTGACTGCGGTTGGGCGGGCAACGCGGAACCGGTCCTTGGGGCGGTTGAGAAGATACTCGGGCCCGGGAGCGCGCCCGCCGCCATCTTCCTGACGCACATCCATCCGGACCACTCTGGCTCTGCTGGTGCCCTTGCGCGGCTTTGGGACATCCCGGTGTATGTCCACCAGGCGGACCTGCCTATGGCGGCGGGGAGGTATGTTCCTGAGTTTTCCATGCCGTTGGACCGGTGGATTATCGCACCGTTCCTGTGGTCCCTGCCGGCCCGTGCACGCCGACGGATCGAAGCAGCAGGCGACATCACCGACGTGGTGCAGAGCCTCCCTCGAGACGGAAAGGTGCCGGGTTTACCCGATTGGGCTGCCGTTCCCACGCCCGGCCATACTGCCGGACATGTAGCGTATTGGCGCTCCAGCGACGGGGTCTTGATCACTGGCGATGCGGTTGTAACGGTCAAAATGAATTCCATCCGCGGCATCCTGTTCGGGGTGCCGGATTTGTCCGGGCCGCCCAGGTTCACCACGTGGAACTGGAAGCTGTCCATGGACTCGGCTGTGCGCCTGGCGGAGTTGGGCCCCCGGCTGCTGGCGCCCGGTCATGGGCCACCTTTGGCTATGGGAGTTGTTCCCCGGCTTAGGGCCTTGGCCACCAGGGAGCGCCCGCAACTGACCTCACTTCGACGCCGGCCTGGGGGTTCACCTACGGCGGTTTAGCCAGGCGCAGTTCTCCCTACGCGCTCTGGGTGCCCAGTCATCCCGCCGGGCGAAATGGTGGTGTCAGGGGCAGGGCGAGGGGGCGTTAGCCGGATAGCACGAAGGGTTTTGTGAAGAATTCTGCCCATGCGGGGTCTTCTGGTGAGAGGTCGTTGAGGTCTATGAGGGTGTCGTTGTCTGGTTCCCATTGGGGGAGTTCTTCCAGTCCGGGGTCTTCTCCCAGGGTTGCTGCGGGCGTGAGCCATTGCGGCCAGTGGGTTGGTTGGGGGTCGGGGTGTTCGGCTTTGTAGTGGCGGCCTGCGGGTGAGGTCCAGCCGGGAGGCTCGTTCTTCGCCGCTGGGGTGGGGAGCCAGGGCCGGGCGTGTTTGAGCCGGTGGTGTTTTGGGCAGAGCTGTGCCAGGTTGCTGGTGCCGGTGGTTCCACCGTGTTCCCAGGCCGTAAGGTGGTCAGTTTCGTTGTCCAGGGTGCGGTTGCTGCAGCCGGGGAAGGTGCACTTGCCGTCGCGCATCCGGATCCAGCGTTTGATGGTCTCGGGTAACCGGTAATTCTTCCGGCCGATCTCGAGTGGCGCGCCGTCGCGGGGGTCGACGAGGACCCGGTAGAACGACTCCGCCCCGTCGGCGACCAGCCGCCGTGCCATCGATGCCGGGATGGGGCCGAGCCCGTCCAGTACCGCGGGCTCGTCGGTCAGGCCGAGCAGGGAGCAGACCGGCACGGTGACCAGGACATCGGCCCGCGGGGTGGGGACTTTGCCTATCTCACCGGTGCTTCGGTTAGCGTGGCCCGCAGTGGTTCCGGTGCCGAGGAGTAGTGATGCTGCGATGTCGGGGCGGAGCTGGGTGAGGGTGCGGGTTTCGCCCGGGGCCTTGGAGGCCTCGGGCGATGGCGGTGCTGCGGTTCCAGATGGCACACGCGGTGTCGCCGGGGAGGTAGAGGGAGATCCAGGCCATGCCGTCCCGGTCCGGGGTGTATTCCATCCGCCGGTCCGCGACGCCTTTGGCGTGGCGCTTCTCAAGGGTCTCGGGGTGGTGGCGTTCCCGCCAGGCGCGGACCTTGGCGCGGAACCTGGAGGGAACGAGTTCGCCGGGGGCTGCGCCGCGGGCGGGGTCGGGCGCACCGGGGTCGAAGAAGTGCACCGCCAGGGCGGCGGCACCGGCCGGGGTGAGGCCCTCGGTTTCGTCGGCAACAATTTTCGCGTGCTGCCAGGAAATGGTCCCGGCGGCCAAAGCGTCCGTCACCGGCGGCAGGGAACACACTTGGCGGGACTGCTCCACGAACGCCCCGGCAGCGCCGGAGCTGATGGTCAGGACCCCCGCGATCTCCTCCACCGCTGACATCTCCGCATACGTGCGTTCATGCACCGGCGCGTCCGGGGCGAGCATGGCCTGCTGGAACCCGATGCACTCCACCGCGTCCTGGGCTTCCCCAGCGGCAAGCTGCGCCCTTAGCCGGACGAGACCTCGAGCCGCTCGAGCCGGATTTCATACCGCCGCTGCAACACATCCACATCAGCACTGACACCTGCCCCGGCAGCCAGGAAAGCGTCCTCACGGTCCAGCGCATCGAGGGCAGCAACAGAGGCGCGAACACCCGCCATAGCCACCCCGCCACCGCTGCTGATTCCCATGGAAACATCATCCAACGAGGCACTGACAATTTCGGGGGCGGCTGGGAGAAGCCGCAGCCAGGCACTCAGCTTGGTGCGGATTCCCAGGCACCCCTGCGCAGCACGCCCGCCAGGTTCAGGTCGTGATCAACCAGCACGACGTCGGCAGGCATCCCGGGACGCAGGTCGCCTGCCTTTGTTGAAAGACCCAGCACGGCGGCGGGGACGGCGGTGGCGGAAGTTACGGCATGGCGCAGCGGAACACCGGCAGCAACAGTGGTTCGGACAACGTCAAGCAACGTACTGGTTCCGCCGGCAATGGCCCCCGTGCCGTCCACACGGGCCACGCCTTCGTTTACTGTCACAGAGAGCGAACCCAGCCGGTATTGCCCGTCATCCAGGCCAGTGGCGGCCATCGAATCGGTAACCAGGGCGATGTTCTCCGCACCCACCAGGTCGAATACCAACTTCACAGTTTCCGCGGCCAGGTGCACACCGTCGGCAATCAGCTCCAGCACCGCCTTTCCAGCCCTTGCCGCACTGAGGCTGGCCGAAACAGGGCCGGGGGAGCGGTGGTGCAGAGGAGGCATCGCATTGAATAGGTGCGTAACCGTGGGGCGTGTCCCGCCGGATGAATCAACCGCAGAACCCAGGCCGGCAGCCGCGCGCGCAAGGAAAGCAGCCGCCGTCGTATGGTCTGCTGCGGTGTGCCCCAAGGAAGGAATGATGCCGCGGGCGGTGAGTTGATCAACCGATTCCAGGGCGCCCGGAAGTTCCGCTGCCAGCGTCATGGATGTAAGGGAGGGTCCTGCCGCCGCCAGCAGCTGGGCCAGCAGGTCGGGATCGGGTTCCAGCAGCAGTGCGGGATCGTGGGCGCCGCACTGCTGGCCGGAGAGGAAAGGTCCTTCTAGATGCGAGCCGGCAATCAATCCCTGGTCTGCCAGCTCCTTCAGCATTTCAAGGGTGCGCACCAGGTTTGCCGGCTTGCCCGTCACCAGGCTGGCGAGCAGGGTGGTGGTCCCGCGGCGGTGCAGGTAGCGGATGGCACGGGCAGCACCCGCCAGGTCGCCTTCGGAGAAGTCAGAACCGGACGCCCCATGGCAGTGCAGGTCCACCAGGCCCGGCAAGAGAATCCTGCCGGCCGGAACGCTGTGCGGAAGAACCCCCGGGAATTCGGACGCTGGCCCGGCAAAGGTGACCAGGCCGCCGTCGACCGCTACAACACCGTCCGGAACGTCCAAGGTGGCGGAGACAATCCGCCCGCGGAGGACCAACTCGCTGTTCACGGTTCACTCGCCTCCCGCCACGGATTATTCCACAGGGGCGCACCCAGAAGTCGGCGAGTCAGCCCACCAGTTCTGCGTCCTGGGCCAGGGCAGGCCCGCGCAGGGCATTGGTCCGCAGGGCAAGCATGAGTAAGGCACCGAGCAATGCGGGTGCCGCGAACGCCGTGGCGGCCGCGGGGACGCCACCTCCGAAGCTCACCAGCAAGGCTCCATAGGTTGGGCCTGCGATGGCTCCTATGCGCCCGACGGCAAGTGCCCAGCCCAGTCCTGTTGCCCGCGTGGCGGCAGGGTAGAACTGTGCAATGTAGTCGTTGATCATGTTTTGCGTGCCCAGGCCGCCAAAGCCGGCGACGGCGGCGAGCACCGCCATGAGCGCGGCGGGCGGATTGAGGGACATTAGAACCAGGGCAGCCGCCGCACTGGTGAAGCCCACCACTACCAGCGGCCTTGGACCGAACTTTTGGCTGGCGACAGATGCGAGCACCGTGCCCACCACTGCACCTACGGAGTAGGCCAGCAGGAATGACACGGAGGATCCGACGCCGAACCCGGCGGTCCGCATGATCTGAGGCAGCCAGGTGCTGACGCCAAAGATAGTCAGCAGGCTCAGGGCGGTGATGGCCCACAGCAGGACGGTGGTCCCGGCGGTGGCGTCGGCGAAAAGGGCACGCGTGGGGGACACCTTCACGGCGGCGGAAATCTCTGAAGTCTGCGGAAGGCCGTAGGCCGCTTCAACGCGGTCCGCCTCGGCCGAACGGAGCTGGGCTCGCAGGAACGACGGCGACTCTGGCATCAGGAACCATGCGAAGGGCGTTAGAAGGATTCCGGCGGCACCGATAGCGTAAACCGGGCGGAAGCCACTGGATTCGAGCAGGGCAAGCGATGTTAGGGAGGCGGCCACAGTTCCCGTTGCCGGTCCGGTGAGGACGGCTCCCAGGACCAGTGACTTCCTGCCGGGCGGAGCGAACTCGTTGGTGAGGGCCACCGCGGTAGGAAGCAGGCCACCTACACCGAAACAGGCGATGAACCGGCAAGCCGCGAAGACCTCCCACGTTGGTGCCAGGGCACAGGCCAGCATGGCCAGAGAAAACAAAGCCAGGGCGCTGACGAAGATTCGGCGGCGGCCCAGCCGGTCCGTCAGGGTTCCCACGATGAGCGAGCCAAGCAGCATTCCTACCAGCGCTAAAGAACCGACGGCACCGGCGGTTGCAGGGGTGGCGTTGAAAGGGGGCTGGCCGATCAGGGCCGGAAGGGTGGCGCCGTAGACATAGAGGTCATAGCCGTCGGCGAGCAGGCCGAGCCAGCACAGCACGAAGATGCCTGCAAGGGACTTACGGGAGGCATTGGAGGTCATCTTTGATTCCAATCGGGTCAGGGAACCGCAGGCAACCCGCCGGCGGGGACGTCCACCAGCTTGGCCCCCGGCAACAGCCTTGTGAGCCGTCTTTTCACTCAGTGAAACTCCTCTTCTTGGCGCAGTCCACATCGACGAGCCTTGATAGGAGACAACAGATGGAGACGTAGGTGTCCGGACCGGGCAGGGCGCGATCCGCGCCTTCAGCTGCCGCCCCTGGGCTGCCGGGGCAGCCCGTCGTGGTGCGGGCCCTTAGCCTGCTGGCCCAGTTCACCGAACAGCGCAGGGCGTTGAATCTGTCCGAACTGTCCCGCATGGCTGGACTCGCCCCCGCCACTGCCCTCCGGTTGGTGCGGCACCTGACCGAGTGGGGAGCGCTGGAACGCCTCGAAGACGGCCGCTACGTGGTGGGAGTGCGCCTTTGGGAAATCGCGTCGCTTTCGCCGCGCGGCCACGGGGTCCGGCAGATCGCACTGCCCTACCTTGAAGACCTGTATGAGGTGACAAGGCATCACGTGCTGCTCTCAGTCCTTGAAGGCAAGGACGCGGTTCTGATCGACAGGCTCTCTTCCCGCACCGCAACTGAGGTGGCCTACCGCGTTGGAGGACGCATGCCGTTGCGGACCACCGCCGTCGGGCAGGTCCTGCTTGCCCATGCCGGTCCGGAACTGTTGCACGAGCTGCTGGCCCGGCCCCCCGAACCTGAAGCAGGCCCGGGAACCCTTCCAGTCGAAAGGCTCCGCGCTGTCCTGGCAAATGTAAAGCAGTCCGGCGTCGCGGTAGTCCGTAGAAGCCGCCCCTCCCGCACTGTCTCCGTTGCCGCACCCATCCACGGGGCCGACGGCGAAGTGGTTGCCGCACTGTCTATCGTGGTCCCGGACGCTGAAACACCGGCCCACGAGTTGGTGCCCCTGGTCCGCGCGGCCGCCCGCGCCATCTCCCGGAGCCTTGGCCACCAGGCGAAAGCCAGCGGAGCATGGCGGCACCCGCAGCAGCAGGAGCCTGGATGAGGGCAGGGCTGAAAAAGCCCGGCACCCGCAAATGTCCCGCACGTTATTTTTCACTCCCAGTGGGAACCTCTACAGTGGAAGTGCTAAGTATGCTGTCTATTTCGGAGGGTAACCTGATGCGAAAAGTTTCTGCGCTTGGAGTAGTGACTGCGGCGATGCTGGCGTTGGCCGGCTGCTCCGGAGGGGGCGGCGGCACTGCCAGCCCGTCAGGCACGGCAACTACGTCTGCGACAGCCTCGGCCAGCCAGACCGCCGCCGCCAAGGTGTATTCGGAAGACCAGCTCCGCGACCTCATCTCGGGCATGAAGGACGCCGATGGCAACGAGCTCAAGCTCTACTCGAAGGAGCAGGTCAGCCAGGGTGGAAACATCGCCAACCTGCTCATGAGTACGGCAACCATCGACCCCAAGGACTGCAAGGATATCGCCACCGCAGGCCTGCTGGACAAGGTTGAAAACGGTGACGTGGCCGTGGCGCTTTCCGAGGGTAACCAGCCGCGCACCCTGTCTGCCCAGTCCGGCAGCGACGGTCCCGACGCCGTCAAGACGCTGAGCGACATCAGCAGCAAGATGGATCAGTGCGCAAAGTTCTCGGTCTCCGCACTGGGCCAGAAGTACGACGTTTCCAGCCAGGAGCTTCAGGCGGACACTGACGCGGATAAGACGTTCGCCACCGTCAGCACCCGCAGCGGGGACAACCAGCAGAAGCTGATGCAGGTTTCCGCTGCCCAGGGGCGCCTGCTGGTGGTGGCCACCAAGAGCGGCACCGACCTGGGCGACAAGGACCAGAAGGAACTTGAGGGCCTCATCAACGACGTGTTGAAGAAGGCCGACGGCGGCGGCGCAACTTCCAGCCCGTCCTCCACCCGTTCGTCCGGTTCAGCAGGCACGTCCTCGCCGAGCAGTTCGGCCTCGTCAACTGCCTCATCCACGTCGTCGGCGACCATGTCCTCGGGCAGCGGCGCTTCGTCGTCGGCCTCTCCGAGCGCCTCGCGGTAGCGGCAACTACTCCCGTAACTAAACCGGGGCGGCCCAGGACTATAGAGTCCTGGACCGCCCCGTTTTAGGTCCCGCAGGTGGCCGGGAACCTACTTCGTTTTACCGCTCAATCCGACGCGGGCAGTGTCATCTGCCGGAAGCTCTGAGACGACATCCCTGGTGGGGGCGCCGCGGAACTTCGGCGAGGGGTCCTGGCCCTCGGTGAGCCGTTGCAGCTCCTGCCCCTCAAAATCCTCTTCCTTGCCCAGCAGGATGGCCGAGTCATGGTTGGTGATCTCACCCTTGAAGGCCCGGACCATGACGCTGTGGTCGAACTGGCCCTCCCATTTGGAGACAATGAAGGTAGCCACGCAGTTGCCCAGCAGGTTGACCACCACGCGCATTGAGTCCATGAGCCGGTCTGCTCCGAGGAGGAGCGCCACGCCGGCCACTGGGAAGATGCCCAGCGCAGCGGCCGTGGCCGAAAGGGCCAGGAACGACGATCCGGGGACCCCGGCCATACCCTTGGAGGTCAGCAGCAGCACGCCCAGGGCCGCCAGTTGCTGGCCGAGGTCAAGATGGTGGCCAAAGGCCTGGGCCAGGAACAGCAGGGAGATCGAGAGGTAGATCGCCGCTCCGTCGAGGTTGAACGAGTATCCGGTGGGAACCACCAGGCCCGTTGTGGCGCGGGAGCAGCCCGCATTGGTCAGCTTGGTCATGATCCTGGGCATCACTGCCTCGGTTGACGCCGTGCCCAGGGCCAGGAGGAATTCCTCCCGGGTGTACTTCAGGAACTGCCACAGCGGCACGCGGGCAAACCCCCACGCCACGATGAAAAGCAGGCCGATGAAGACCAATGCTGCGCCGTAGCATGCTGCGATCAGGACGGCGTAGGTGCTTAGGGTATCCAGTCCGTACTGGCCGATGATGAACGCCATGGCGCCAAATGCGCCGAGCGGGGCAACCTTCATGATCCAGGCCATGATCTTGAAGATCAGTTCCAGGACGGTTTCCATGACGTTGATGACCGGCAGGCACTTCTCGCGCCCAATCACTACGATGGCAGCACCAAAGAAGACGGAGAAGAAGAGGACCTGCAGGAGGCTGTTACTGGCGAACGCCCCAATGACGCTGGCGGGGATGATGTCGAGGATGAAGGATGCGGCATCTTTGGGCACCGCAGTCCCGGTCTTTGCGTCCAGATCCGCCTGGGACAGCGTTGACGGATCGATGTTGAGGCCGGCCCCGGGCTGGACGATATTTCCCACGATCAGCCCAAAAACCAGGGCAAACAGCGTTGCTGCCGTGAAGTAGAGCAGCGCCTTGACGCCAACCCTTCCAACCGCCTTGACGTCGCCTACGGCCGAAATTCCGGTAACGATCACCAGGAAGATCAGCGGCGCGATGATCATCTTGATGAGCTTGATGAAGCCATCCCCGAGCGGCCTCAGTTGGGAGCCGAGGTCCGGCCAGAAATGCCCGATGAGGACACCTGCCACGACGGCGATCAGAATCTGGAAGAAGAGCGACTTGTACAGTGGCTTCCTCTTCGCGGGCACCGAACTCGCCTTCAGTGCCTCAGGGTTTGGGATCTTCATTGACCTTGCCTATCAATTGGGAGCAGCCCGTGTACGGGGCCATTTCCAAAGTAATCCTCGTCACACTAATTCCGCAAGAGGAAAATGAGTTTCCACAATGCGGAATGTCAATTGGGTTTTGTGACTGGGACGCTGGCCAGCCGTGACGCCAGCTCTGCGGCCACCTCATTGGCGGGGACGGTTGCATCAACCCGCATAAAACGCCCGTACTCCGGCAGTTCCCGGTATCCCGCGTCGAAGGCGGCGAGGTGGGCGAGGCTCTCGGAATCTGTTCCGCGGGCAAGGATTCTCCGGTGCGCCTCCGCGTGGTCCAGGTCCAGGTGGAAGACGGCTTCCGGCTGGGGCAGGCGGGCCAGCAGCCAGGGAAGGAGGCGGCCGCGGGGAAGGCCCTTCGCGCGCCGCAGTGCCAGCTGGCAGTGGAGGTGCCGGTCCATGACCACCAGGCCGTCGAACCGGCTGGCGCGCAGGTGCGAGACCAGCACGTTGCCCACCCGAAGAACGGTTTCGACGGCGTCCGCCACCCGGGCGGGCAGCCGCACTCCCAGCCGTTCAGCGAGGAGGGACATGACCCGCCGGCCTGCATGGTTGCTCAAGAGCAGCGCCCTGCCGCCCTGGGCCCGCACCGACGAAACCAGGGCGCGGGCCGCCGTCGACTTCCCCGAGCCGTCGATGCCCGTCAGCACAATGATCATCCTGCCTCCTTCCGCCGCTCCGTTTAACGCCCGGTGCAGGCTCAACGTCCCGGCCCTGGCGCAATTCACAGCCCGGAAACAGGACTGGACTCCCATCGGAGCTGGCCGTCACGCAACCCTGCTGGAAATCGCGTGGGAACGGGCCGGCGATTACCTCCAGACCGTAGGCTGGAGGCCGGGCGGGAGTTCCCCGATCCGGCACAGCAGTTCCCAAGGTGAAAGGCAGGACCATGACCGTTTCAAGCGACGATCCCCAGAACACCGCAGACCTCCGCGGTCCGGGCGACCCGGACGAGGCCAAGGACGAAGCCAAAAAGGCACCGCAGGCCGGCCAGCACCCGGAACAGCCGGGCGCGGCGAACATCCGTGAAGAACAGCAGACCCATGCCGCCGGAACTGTGCCGGCGTCCTACGTGGGGGGCGAAGAAGCTGCCCGGGAGCACAAGCCGGAAGAGGCGCTGGAGGAGCCGGGCACCTGGGACGGCGAAGTCTAGGCATGATCAGCCACGCCGATATCGACCAGGCGGCGCGCCGGACCGCCGGCCTCATTCGCAGGACGCCGGTCATGCAGGCGGACCCCGGCATGTTCAACGGCCCGGTCTGGTTCAAGTGCGAGTTCATGCAGCACACCGGCACGTTCAAAGCCCGGGGCGCACTCAACCGGATCCTGGCCAGCAAGGAGCGCGGCGAACTGCGGGCAGACGTGGGCATAGTAGTGGCCTCCGGCGGGAACGCGGGTCTGGCCAACGCCTATGCGGCGAAGCAGCTTGGGGTACCCGCAACCGTCTTCGTTCCTGAAGCCGCGCCGGCCGTCAAGGTCAGCAAGCTCAGGGCCATCGGCGCCACGGTGGTCCAGGGCGGTGCCGAGTACGCGGCCGCCTACCAGGCCGCCGTGGCTCATGCAGAGGAGACCGGCGCGGTCTACTGCCACGCCTACGACCAGCCCGAAATCGCCGCGGGTGCCGGAACCGTGGGTTCCGAGCTGCTGGAGCAGGTGCCGGATGTGGACACTGTCCTGGTGGCAGTGGGAGGTGGCGGCCTGATGGCAGGAGTAGCCGCCGCCGTCGAAGGCTTTGCCAAAGTTGTGGCCGTGGAACCCGATACCGCGCCCACCCTGCACGCTGCCCTGGCTGCCGGTGAGCCGGTGGATGTCGCGGTATCGGGCATCGCAGCCGATTCCCTGGGTGCCCGGCGCGCAGGCGACATCGCGTTTTCCGTGGCGGTCCGCTGCGGCGTCGAAAGCGTCCTGGTCAGGGACGCGGACATTATCCAAGCCCGTTCCGCGCTGTGGAACGACTACCGGATGGTGGTGGAACACGGCGCCGCGGCCGCCTACGCTGCGTTGACCTCCGGCGCGTATGTGCCGGGAAGGGATGAACGCGTTGCCGTCATCCTTTGCGGCGCCAACACGGATCCGGCCACGCTCTAGGCACCCGGACGCGAAAAAAGACCGGCCGCCTGTCCCACAGGCGGCCGGTCCCCTCAACGAAGTGTCTAGCCGCCGGCCTGGCCGCAGAACTTGCTGTAGGTGCTGCCGGCTTCCTGGTAGCCCGACTGCAGATCGGCCAGCTTGTCCTTGTCCGGGTTTTCCTTGGCCTGTTCGTCCGTGTACGCGAGGATCGAGGCGAGGGCGGGCTTGAGGTCATCCGAGGCAACGGCGTGGATGGGGCGGATCTGGTTGGCGAGGTTGTTCATGCCCGTCTTGCCGGCGTTGTTGGCGGGGTTCGACACAACGGCCTGGATCCGCTCGCAGGTTTCAGCGGTGGTCAGTTGGTGTGTGGCGGTGCACGCCGTAGCGGAGGCGATGAGGCCGGCGGCAAACAGGGCTGTGGCGAATTTCTTCATGGGTCCCTCGGTAGTGGTCAGAGGTTTCGATTGTAAGCAGATTGGGTAGCCGGATGCCTTCGCATGCCAAATACCTGCGCCTAAACTGGCAGTACCAATCGTGCGGAGCTTCCGCAGATGGGCCCCGCGCGCATCAACCCATACTAAGGATCCAGCATGCGCCGAACAGTACGCCGCCGTGCCGCAGCAGGACTTGTCGCCCTACTTTCACTGCTCCTCCCCACAGCCCTTCCGGCGCAGGCCGGGCCCCCAACAGGGGAGATAGTGCTCGACGGCGCCACCTCCGCCGAGGGCATCGCGGCAGGGGAGGGCAAGACTTTCTATGCCGGGGAGCTCACTACCGGCGACATCTTCCGCGGTGACATCCGCAAAGGCACCGCCACCCGCTTCATCCACGCGCCCGAGGGGCGCGCCGCCGTCGGAATGAAGGCCGATACCTGCAATGACCTGCTGTTCGTGGCAGGCGGCGGCACCGGCAAGGCATTCGTCTACAACACCGACACCGGAAAACCCGTTGCCGACTTTGACCTGGCCAAGGGATTCATCAATGACGTCACGCTCACCAGTGAGGGCGCCTGGTTCACCAACTCGTCCGCGGCGGAACTCTACTTCCTGCCCGTGGGAGAAGACGGCGAACTGGGCATGGTGAAAACCCTGAAACTGAGCGGCCCGGCAGCGGACCTCACCCCGGGCTTCAACCTCAACGGCATTGCCTCGGCACATGACGGCAAGGTGCTGATTGTGGCGCACACAGCCGATAGCGCGGTGTACACGGTCAACCCGGAAACCGGGGAGAGCGCGGCAATTGAAGGTGTCAGCGTTCCTTTCGTGGACGGCATCCTGGTGCGCGGTGACACCCTCTGGGCGGTCCAGAACCAGCTGAACCAGATAGCGCGCGTCGATTTGTCCAGCGACCTGTCCTCCGGCGAGGTGGAGAACACCATCAAGAGCGACGCATTCAATGTCCCCACCACCGTTGCCCTGTTCGGGAACACCCTGGCGGCCGTGAACGCCCAGTTCAACCAGCCGCCCAGCCCGTTCGAAGTGGTGCTGGTATCGGCCCGGAAGTAGCGCCGCAGTGGCGCAGTAAACAAGAAATTGGCTGGCAGTAGCGACTGCCAGCCAATTTCTTGTTTGCGCGGGTGAAACGGGTACTGCGGCTCAGAGGGTCCGCGGCGCCTTGGCCAGGTTGTCCTTCAGCTGGCCGGCGGTCTGGCGCTTCACGTAGGCCGGACGGTCCCGCTCCACGCGCCAGCTCTCGGAGAGCGGTCCCACATTGACGGTGTCGAATCCGAATTCGTCGTAGAGGCGGGTCACCAGTTCGGCAGCTTCCGGGTAATCGCTGGCGGTGGCCAGGGCGCGACGGTCTTCGGTGCCGGCGGGTGACCCGTCAGTGGTGATGTCCGCGGCCATGATGTGGTTGAACCCCTTGGCCACCTTGGACTGGGGCAGGTGCTCCTGCAGCAGCCCCGAGGTGGTGGCCTCGCCGTTGTCCAGGGCCGGAATCCTGCCGTCCCGCTCCCAGTAGTAGTTGTTCGTATCGATCACAATCTTGCCGGCCAGGGGCTCAGCCGGGACGTCCTTGTAGTTCTTCAGCGGCACCGTGACCACGGCGAAGTCGCCGGCGGCTGCCGCTTCAGCTGCTGTTGCCGCGCGTGCCTTCGGGCCAAGCTCCGCCACCAGGTCCTGGAGGGTCTCCGGCCCGCGGGAGTTGCTGATCACTACGTCGTAGCCAAGCTCCACGGCCTTCCGTGCAACCTGGCTTCCAATATGTCCTGCACCGATGATTCCGATTGTTGTCATATGGGCGGCAACACCGGCCTCGGCGCAGATATTTCAGGTGGCTGTGGGGAATAAAAGGCCGGGTACATGCCTACTTTCCGAGGTACCGCCCGGGCCGGTGGTTCAGTGCAAGGATGAGGTTCAGGAGGGTGGCGCCGGCAGCGGACAGCAGCACCATCAGCGGCGAAACGAGGACAAGCGATGCCAGGACGATGGCCACGTCCAGCACCATCTGCACATACCCGGCGCGCCAGTTCAGCTTCTCCTGCAGGATCAGGGCAAGGATGTTGAAGCCGCCCAGGCTGGACTGGTGCCGGAACAGGATCAGGAGGCCGACGCCGGCGAGCAGGTTCCCGCCCAGCACGCCATACACCGGGTCAAGGTGCAGCGACCCAAGGGCAGCCGGGTGCAGGCTGGCCATGAGGGACACCAGGGTGATCGCGGCGCCCGTGCGGAGTGCGAAGTTCCAGCCTTTCTTCCAGACCGCAAGCGCGAAGAACGGCAGGTTCACCGTGAAGAAGATGACGCCGAACGGCAGCGCGACCGAGTAGCTGAGCAGCAGCGCCAGGCCTGCGGTGCCCCCAGTGACGGCCCCGCTCGACTTGAGGAGGAACAGCCCCAGCGAGGCCGCGAAGGTTCCCGTGAGGATGCCCAGGACGTCCTCAAGCATGGAATGACGGACGGCCGACGGCGGCGCTGAAGGTGCCGCCGTCGGGCCTTCCATGTGCATGGCTGGGTCGGCGCTGGTTGCGGCGGTCGGGGCAGTTACGTCGGTACTCACAGGGCAGCAAACCGCTCGCGGTCCGCCAGGACGGCGAGTACCCGGTCATTGGTGGCCGCATCCGCCAGGGTGATACGGACCCCGTCAACGGCGTAGCCCCGGGCCAGGATGTCGGCCTGGGACAACGCGTCGAGGAGCTGCATCCGCAGCCCATCGGAGGCGCGGAGCCAGTAGAAGTTGGCCTGGCTGTCCGGGACGTCCCAGCCGTACCCGCGGAGGATTCCGATGACGCGGCTGCGTTCCTGCACCACTGCCTCGGTCCGTTCGAGGATCTCGTCCCCGGCAGCAAGCGACGCCACGGCGGCGGCCTGGGCCATCCTGTTGACGCCGAACGGAACGGCTGTGCGCCGGAGGCCTTCGGCGATCTCCGGCCGGGCAATCGCGTAGCCGATCCGCAGGCCTGCCAGCCCGTACGCCTTGGAGAAGGTCCGCAGGATGCAGAGGTTGGGGTAGCGGCGGTAGAAGCCCATCGAGTCGACACCGGGCCCGCGCTGGAATTCGATGTAGGCCTCATCGAGTACCACCAGAACCCGCGGCGGTACGGACTTCAGGAATTCTTCCAGTGCGGCCGGGCTGATGGAGACGCCGGTGGGGTTGTTGGGCGAGCACAGGATCACCAGCCGGGTGCGGGCCGTGATGGCTGCTGCCATTGCGGCAAGATCGTGGTGCTCGTCCGCCAGCAGCGGCACGGGGACCGAAACGGCGCCGGCCACCGCCACCAGGATGGGATAGGCCTCGAAGGACCGCCAGGCGTACACCACCTCGTCGCCGTGCCCGCAAACGGTCGAAATGATCTGCTGCAGCACCCCCGAGCTGCCCGGCCCGGCGGCAACTTCGTCCGCAGTGACGCCGAAATGCCCGGCGATCGCTTCCCGTGCCTCCACCGCGCCCATGCTGGGGTACCGGTGGATCTTCCCTGCTTCAGCTGAAATCGCTGTGATCACGGATGGCAGGGGAGTGAAGTGGCTTTCGTTCGAAGCAAGTGCGGCCGTGAGGTCCGACTGGGCGCTCTTGCCGGCCACATAGGCGGGAAGCTGGGCGACGGCGGCACGGACCTCTGGGGCTGCGGCTTCGGGAAGGGTGCTGGTCATGCACAGCATGGTGCGGGACTTCAGGACGTCTGCGCAACAGGACGGAAACGTGCAGGACAGATCAAGGCCCTGCGCCGCCATGAAGTGGCAAAATGCTCACTATGCACCTCATTGATGCCCTTGACGCAGAGATCCTCCTCACACTCGACCGGGATCCGCAGGCTACCGTCTTGTCCCTCTCCCGGACGCTGGGCGTGGCCCGCAATACCGTGCACGCCCGGCTCCGCCGCCTGGCGAACGACGGCAGCCTGGCACCCTTCAGCCAGCGGGTGCGGACCGAGGCGCTTGGCCTGCCGCTGATTGCGTTCATCTCGATTTCCATCAGCCAGTCCTCCAGCGATATTGCCGTGGCAGCGCTGCAGACCATCCCCGAGATCATCGAAATGCACGCCACCACCGGCGATGCCGACTTACTCGCCAAGGTGGCCGCGAGGGACCCGGCCGACCTTCACCGCATCACCAACGCCATGCTGGCGATTGACGGCGTCGTCCGCACCAGCACGGCCATGTCCCTGGTGGAAGTGATGCCCACCCGCACGGTGCCGCTGCTGCAGGCAGCAGCAAAGGGGCGGTGACGGGCTAGTCGAACAACTCCAGGGCGTCGATGAGTGCGTCCACGAATGCGGTCAGAATTGCTGGCTGGGTCCGGCCCGTCATGGTCTGGATCTGGCCCTGCCGCTGGCGAAGCACCGGGTGATCAACGGGCACGGCCACCAGGTCCTCCCGGTCCCGGCGGTCCAGGGACAAGCCGCTGACCAGTGAAACCCCCGTTCCCGATCGGGCAAATTGGATCACCGGGTTGATGTGGTCGCTTTGAAGGGTGATGGACGGGGTGAGGCCTTCGATCTGCATGGCAAGGTCCAGGAGTTCCCGCTGGCTGGATCCCGGGGCGGTGATGGCCAGCTTGTAGCGGCACAGGTCCTGGAGCGTGGCGCGGGGCTGGGCCGCCAAGGGGTGGCCAGGTGCAACCAAGGCAAAGGCGACCGGCGTGGGCATTGAATGCTCCACCGTTACCTTGGACTGCGGCCCCAGGGAAAAGACCGCGGCCACGTCCGCCTCGCCCTCGGCAACCCGCCGCGTGCCCTCAGAGGAGGAGACGACGTCAAGATGGAACTCCACGTCGTCATGCTGGCGGCTGAAGTTTGCAATGGCCGAAGGAACCCAGATGCGGGCAAATCCTTCGGCGCACGCCACCCGCAGCGTCCGGGTTTTTCGCTGCATCGATACCAGGAGCTCTTCGCGCACGGCTGCCCCTTCCGCCTCGGCCCGGCGCACATAGGCGAGCAGGAGCCGGCCCGCCTCGGTCAGCTCCACTCCCCGCGCGTGGCGGTTGAACAGCGGGGTGCCCAGAGAGGACTCCAGCCTGTTGATTTGCCTGCTGATGGCGGAGGCGGAGACGTGGAGCTTCCCGGCCGCCTCGGTAAGCGTGCCCTCCTGCGCTACCGCATGGAAGTAGAGCAGCGCCGGGGTGAGCATGTTCAATAGAGACCCATTCCTGCTGGTTTGCATAAAAGTCAAAGCTCGTCGACAAAATGATACTGGTCGTTTGCCCTCCCCGGCCCTAATTTGGAACTCACGTTCCAACAGCAGAGGGTGGCTATCAATGCAGCAGCGCGAGCAACTGACGGCAATGGCAGGGGAGTATGTGGACTCCGGCCGCTTCCAGGCGGATCTGGAGACAATCGTCTCTTACCCGTCGGAAAGTTCGACGGCGGAGGGCCGGGTTGCGCTGAAGTCATACCTCGATGAGGTGATTGAGCCGGCATTTACCTCCTTGGGCTGCTCCGTTGCACGTTTCGACTCCTGGCGCGGCGGCAACAACTCATTCCTGCTGGCGACGCGGAACGAAGGCCCCGATCTGCCAACGGTTCTTTGTTATGGCCATGCAGATGTGGTGGACGGCCAGGCTGGGGCCTGGACCAACGGCCGGAGCCCCTGGCTGCTGAGAGACGAGGGGGACCGCTGGTATGGCAGGGGTTCGGCCGACAACAAAGGCCAGCACTGGATCAACATCGTGGCACTGCGGCTGCTCCTGGAGCAGCGGGGGACGCTGGGCTTCAACCTGGTGTTCCTCCTGGAAGGAGCAGAGGAAATTGGTTCCCCCGATCTCGCGGATTTTGCGCGTGAGCATAGCGATGCCCTGCAGGCCGACGTCTTCATCGGATCGGATGGGCCGCGCCTGGCAGCCGGCAGTCCCACGGTGTTCCTGGGAGCCCGCGGCGGCGTGACGTTCCATCTCACGGCAGACCTGCGCAGCAGTTCCTACCACTCGGGAAACTGGGGCGGCCTGCTGCGCAACCCCGCCACCACCGTGGCAGCTGCCGTGGCTTCCCTTGTGGACGGACACGGCATCATCAGGCTTCCGGAACTGCTGCCAGCTGGAATTCCGGACTCGGTTGCCGCCGCCCTGGAACTCGTCGATGTTGTTTCCAACCCCGGTGACCCCGAGTCCGACCCCACTTGGGGAGACGTTTCCCTGAGTCCCGCTGAGCGCTTGTACGCCTGGAACACCCTGGAAGTCCTGGCGCTCGGAGCCGGCAACCCGGCCAAGCCCGTCAATGCCATACCGGGCTCAGCCAGCGCCAGCCTGCAGCTCCGGTTCGTCCCGGGAACAGACACAGCAAACCTGGAATCCGCCGTCCGGCGACACCTCGATGCCGCCGGGTTCGGCATGGTGGACATCCGGGTGGGCCATTCCTTCCCCGCCAGCCGGCTCGACCCCGGCAGCCCCTGGGTTTCCTGGGCGCTGGCTTCGCTGGGGAACACCACCGGGCGGGCCCCCGTGCTGTTGCCCAACATCGGCGGCTCGCTGCCGAGCTTTGTCTTCGCCGAAGTGCTTGGCCTGCCGACGCTGTGGGTTCCGCATTCCCATCCCGGCTGCCAGCAGCATGCCCCCGATGAGCACCTCCTCAAGTCGGTGGCCCGTGAAGGGCTGCAGATTGCCGCCGGCCTCTTCTTCGACCTTTCCACCTCTGCAACCCCCGCGGGCGTCGCCCATTCCCAAAGTGCCGTACCGGCCAGCCCTGCTTCCTGAATCCTTTGGAGTCCCCATGACTATCCCGCAGCAAAAGAACCAGCCCGCTCCTGTCCAGGCGGAGGCCACTCAGTCCGCCACCCGGGGAATTGTCGCCGCAACCATCGGCAACGCACTTGAGTGGTTCGACGTCGCCATCTACGCGCTCCTGGCCATCTACATTGGCCGGAACTTCTTCCCAAGCCAGGATCCCGGCGTCGAACTCATCCAGGCCTTCGCCGTGTTTGGTGTCTCCTACCTGATCCGTCCGCTCGGGGGACTGGTGTTGGGTTCCTTCGCTGACCGGCACGGCATGAAAAAGGGCCTTACGGTCACCATCCGGCTCATGGTTCTGGGGACAGCCCTTCTGGCCTTTATGCCGGGCTACGGAACCATCGGCATCCTTGCCCCGATCGGAATCGTCCTGGCCCGCCTCATCCAGGGCTTTTCCGCCGGCGGCGAATTCGGCGCTGCCACCGCCTACCTCATCGCGCAGAACGGCAAGCGAAAAGGGTTCCTGGGCAGCTTCCAGTTCGCCAGCCAAGGGCTTGGCAGTCTGCTGGCTGCGATCTTCGTGGCAGTCCTCACCACGGTCCTCACCGACTCCCAAATGACCGAATGGGGCTGGCGCATCCCGTTCCTGTTCGGGCTGCTGGTGGGTCCGGCCGGCTTTCTGATCCGCAAGGAAATGAAGGAGGTCCCGCTTCCGGAAAAGGCTGAGGACGACAAGCACTCGCCCATCAGGGAGGTGTTCGCCACGCAAAAGGTGGGAATGCTGATCGCGGGAGGCGCGCTGGCTGTCTCCACCGCACTGAATTTCATCCTGCAATACATGCCCACGTTCGCCATCAAGCAACTCGGGCTCGAACCAGGCATCTCCTTCACCTCACTGATCATCACCGGCGTCATCCTGACCTTTGGAACGCCCGTTGTGGGGCACCTCTCGGACAAGTTCGGCCGCATGGCAATCATGGTGCCCACCGTGGTGGTGCTGCTGCTCGCCGTCGTCCCCCTGTTCCTGTGGGTGATCAGCGCCCGGTCCTTCCTGGTACTGGCCGTGGTCATGGCTGTCCTCGGCCTGCTCAAGGCGGCCTACTTCGGGGCGCTCCCGTCCGTCATGTCCGACGCCTTCAGCCCCCGCACCCGTGCCACCGGCCTGTCCTTCAGCTACAACACCGCAGTGGTGGCCTTTGGCGGGTTCACACCCATGATCGCTGCCTACCTGGTGCAGCAAACAGGACAGGCGGTGGCGCCCGGATACTACTTGGCGGTCATTGCCGTCATCAGCCTTGCCGCCCTGGCAGCAGGAGTGAAATACCGCGGAATCCGGTAGCTTCACGCCGCCCGCTCACTGTCACGGGTGAGCGGGCGTCGGGGTGCACAGACGAACGCGGATGAACAAATACTCCCAATTACTAACGGTCAAACCCTTGACCATTCTTGTAAAGCACTGATAGATCTAAAGGGCAGAAAGCGCTTCCTCGTTGCTTGCACCTCCTCAAAATCACTCGCGGGGAGGGTGCTGCCGCTTTGAATGAAACGTTCCAAAACTGTCGTGCGGCAGACTCAGCTGCCGCCGCATCAAAGGAGATGTTCTTTTGCCAAACCCCTCAATGTGTTCCCCGAAATCCCCAGCGGGCAGGGCATGGAAGGCCGCGCCCGCCGCTGCGGCTGCCACGCTCACCGCGGCGGCGCTGGCCTTCACCGGCGTCCCGCTGGCAGCTGCTGATCCCGGCCGGGGCAACCCTGCCGGTCCTGCAGCCCCGGCGGCTTCAGGCCTCACGCGCCAAGTGGAGAACCTGGACCGTGCCCCGGTTGCCGTACTGACGGACCAAGGCGTCAGCCTGGGCTGGCGCATGCTTGGCCTGGACAAGGACAGTGTTGGCTTCCAGGTCCTCCGTGACGGCGTCCTCATCACCCCCGAGCCCATCCGGAACACCACAACGTACGTGGACCCGGCGGGCACGGCGGACTCCAAGTACGTGATCAAGACCGTGGGCAACGGCAACGGGCAAGACAAGCTCAGTGCGCAGTTCAGCCCGCTGGCGCAGAACTACCTTCCCATCAAGCTGGAAAAGCCGGCCGACGGCGTCAGCAAGGACGGAAAGCCGTATACGTACAGCGCCAACGACTCCAGCGTTGCCGATCTGGACGGGGACGGCGCCTACGAGATTATTCAGCTGTGGAATCCGTCCAACGCGCAGGACAACTCCAAGTCCGGCTATACCGGCAACGTCTACGTTGACGCGTACAAGATGGACGGCACCAAACTCTGGCGGATCGACCTGGGCCGCAACATCCGGGCTGGTGCGCACTACACCCAGATGCTGGCCTACGACTTCGACGGCGACGGCAAGGCCGAGGTGGCATTCAAGACCGCAGACGGCACCACCGATGCGGCGGGAACCGTTATTGGTGATGCTGCCGCCGATTACCGCACCAGCGCCGGCTACGTCCTGTCCGGGCCGGAATTCCTCACCGTGTTCAACGGCGCCAGCGGCACCATCATGGACACTGTCCCGTACGACCCGCCGCGGGGTGCCGTTTCCGCGTGGGGCGACAGCTACGGCAACCGCGTGGACCGTTTCCTCGCCGGGGTTGCCTATCTGGACGGTGAACACCCCTCCATGATGTTCAGCCGCGGCTACTACACCCGAACCGTGCTGGTCACCTACGACCTGGTGGACGGCAAGCTGGCCAAGCGCTGGAAGTTCGATTCCGACATTGCCGGCGCCGAGTACAAGGGCCAGGGCAACCACAACCTGTCCGTCGCGGACGTGGACCAGGACGGCAAGGACGAGTTTGTCTTTGGCTCCATGACCATCGACGACGACGGCACGCCCCTGTACAACACCAAGCTGGGCCATGGCGACGCCATCCACACCGGCGACCTGGATCCTTCCCGCCCCGGCCTGGAGACCTTCGCCGTGCACGAGAGCATGTCGGCCAGCGGCAACCGCGGCGCAACGTTCCGCGACGCCGCTACCGGCGAAGTGCTGTGGAGCATTCCCGCCGTCAAGGACACCGGACGCGGTGCCACCGGGGACATCGATCCCCGCTTCCCCGGCTCCGAGAGCTGGGCCGTGGGCGGCGACGCTGCCTGGAACTCCTCGGTGGGCTATCTGATGTCGGCCAAGGGCGAACGCATCTCGGACAAAATCCCCGCAGCCAACTTCATGGCCTGGTGGGACGGCGACCTGCTGCGCGAGATCGTTGACCATGACTTCAACGCCGACGCCGGCATGGGTGTGCCCACCATCTCCAAGTGGAACTGGGAAACCGAAACCAGCGACCGGCTGCAGACCGCCACCGGTGCCCGGACCAACAACTACACCAAGGGCAACCCGTCCCTGCAGGCGGACCTGCTGGGCGACTGGCGCGAGGAGCTGGTGTTCCCGTCCACCGACAGTACCGAGCTGCGGATCTACACCAGCACCTCACCCACCGAGGTCCGGCTGCGCACCCTGATGCATGATCCGATGTACCGGACCGGCGTGGCCCGCGAGACGGTGGGCTACAACCAGCCCCCGCACCCGAGCTTCTTCATCGGCGAGGGCATGCAGGCCCCGGCCATGCCGGCCGTCTTCTATGCAGGCAAGACGAAGTAAACCGACCGCGGACGCGAAGGCGCCGCCCGCCTTGGGGGAAGGCGGGCGGCGCTTGCTTTTGGTTCGGTGCGGGTCAGTGGCCGCCGAGGTTGCCGCCCACGGGCGGCAGTCCGCCGTCAGTACGGCGGTCGTCCTGGCGGCGTTCGCCGGCGCTCAGGTTCTCGCCCTCCAGCGTGTCGTCGGACTCGCCGGTGGTGTCTACCAGTCCGTTGGTCTGGTCGAATGTGTGGCCGATCCTGCCGTCATCGAGGTCGGCGAGGGAGCCGGAGGTGCCGGCTGCCGACGTCGTGCCTGCTGCCGTGGTGCCAGAGATCCCCGTGCCCGCGTCCGCAGCACCAGTGGTGGCGCCTGTGGTGAGGGGCTCGGCGGGAACAATCGGCTCTGCCGGGACCACCGGGGTGGTCTCCGTAACCGTCACGTCACGCCGATCAGTTTCTTCCTTGTTGCCACTGGCGGCCATCGCCGCTGCTGCGCCCGCAGCCGCCGCAATGCCAACGCCGGCGGCAACCTTGCCGGAAACGCCGGCCTTGCCGGAATCGCCGCGGGAGGCACCCGCATGCTCAACACCTGGCGTTCCCACGGCGGAGCCGGCGTTGACGGAGCCGCGCCAGGCGCCGCTGGCGTAACCCTCATCCTCGATGAATTCCTTGAACTTCTGCAGGTCCGATTCGGCCTGCCGGTCAACGACGTTCAGCTTGTCGCCCACCTTCTCGATGAGGCCTTCGGGCTCGTATTCGAGGCTTAGGCGGATGGAGGTCTGGCCGCCTCCAACGTCTTCGAAATCGACGGCGCCGGCGTTCGTGGCGCCTTCGGTGGCGGCCCAAGCAACCCGGCGGTCCGGGACCTGCTCCAGGATCCTGGCTTCCCATTGCCTGCGGACGCCGCCGATTTCGGCCACCCATTCCAGCCTGTCGTCACTGAGCTGTGTGACGCTCTTGACGCCGCCCATGAAGTGCGGGAACTCCTCGAACTGGGTCCACTGGTTGTATGCGGTGCTCACCGGTACGTTCACCAGAATGCGTTTTTCCACCTTCGTGCTCATAACGTCTCCTTCGCTTTGTTACCGGGGACTGACGACCAGGGAAAAATCATCAGCATGCTTACCAACATACCTTTTGGCTGCTTCGGATTCCAGAGCGGGTTGTGAGAAAGGTGAAAACCACCGGTGCCTCGGCCTACCTAAGGCGCCACCACGACGCCATAAGAGCCCTCGTTGAGCGCGCTTGGTTTGTTGGAAGGAGCCACCACGCCGAAGTCATAGCCCTTGGCCCGGATGGCGTCGATGGTCTTGGACAGGTAGTCCCATTGAGATGCGGGGCAGGACAGGACGTCGTTGCCGTCGTGGAGCAGGATGATTGCACCCGGGGCAACCTCATCCAGCACGTACTTCTGGACTCCAGCTGCGCCGGGGCACTCGAAGTCGCCGGGTTCGCCGACCTCCCAGTGCCACTGGATGCCGCCGCTCATGCCGATGCTCCTGATGTATTTGAGCGCGTATGGGGTGCTGTTGCCGAACGGGAAGCGCATCAGCGTGGGTTTGGTGCCGGTGATCGAGCTGATCGCGGCATTGGTGCGGTCAACCTCCTGCTTTTGGTTCGCCTGGGTCAGGTCGGGGAAGTTGGCGTGGTCCCACGAGTGGTTGCCGATCACGTGTCCCTCGGCTTTGATCCGCCGGACGAGATCGGGGTACTGCTGGGCGTGGGAGCCCTGGAGGAAGAACGTGGCCTTGACGCCCTTCGCCTTGAGGACATCGAGGACAAAAGCGGTGCGTTCGGCCGAAGGCCCGTCATCGAAGGTCAATCCGATTAGTGGTTTGTCGGCAGCTTGGGCCGACGCGGCCGGCCCTCCGGCGATCAGGGCCAGAATCAAGCTCAGGGCAGCCAGGGCCATGACCGCAATCTTGCTTTTCATGGTGTTCTTTCCCTTCCCAAGGTTGCTTTCAACCTTGTTTAGGTGTAGCACCCTACGGGGGGCTTAAAGCGGGTGTAAACAGGTGCCAGGCGGCGACTGGGTAACTTCTTCGACCCCCAAAAACGCCGTTATCCCGGCGTTACCTTCTGCCCCGCAAGGCGGGGATAAACGGACGACGGCGGCGCCTGGCTCTCCATGGAATCGAAAGCCGGGTGCCGCCGTCGTTGGTTCTGGCTTGGGAGCGCTGCGTCAGTCCAGGTACTGGCCCACGAGCGCCAGGTTCTGGATGACCGCGAGCCCAAACTGCGCGGTGTCATTGGTGGAGACGGTGGGCGCCTCATCCACCGGTAGCAGCACGAACGGAGGCTCGATCTTCCGCAGCGAGAACGCTGATTCATGGTTCAGGTGCTCGCCGCCCTCGGCAAAACTCTCCCAGGCCCGGGCTGCGAGGTCACGATCATGCAACCTTGCCGCCGCGTACGCCGTGAGGCGGCTGTGCGCTTGGGTGAGGTAGATGCCCTCAAGCGGCTGGCCGACGGCTTCCACCTGCTCTTCCTTGGTGGCCAGGAAGAGCCGGCAGTACTGCAGCCAGGCCCGCTCAAACCCCGGATCAGCGCCCAGGTCCACCAGTTCGCTGCAGATTTCCACCAGCCCGAACACCGCGCTGAGGTGCGAAACCGAGATCTGCTCCCGGCCGGTATCGAACCGGCCCCTGTCCAGGTGGTACAACGCTTCGCCGGTGAGGAAGCCGTATTTGAGCGCGCCGATGTCCGCCATGGTGCCCAGCAGCCGGTCCCGGGACCGGGGGTTGCCCGTGCGCTCCCAGTCCGTGAGCCAGGTGGCCGCGAGCGAGCCCCAGTCGGTCCCCAGCCCCACGCCTAACGCACCCCGGTTGGGCCGGTAGGTGGCGGCATCCGGGCGGACCTTGCGGACCGGGTCCAGGCCCAGGAAGTTCTGGTCACTGTCCACCAGTTCGGTGAGGAGGTCCCCGGTGCGCTCGTCCGCCGTCAGGTAGTAGTAGAACCGGCGGTATGCGGGAGTGCTGATCCGCAGCTGCTTGGCGCTGCAGCCCCAGTGCTGGACATTGTGCCGCGAGCCCAGGCCTTTCCACGGGCCCAGGTGGTAGACGTCCACCTCGCCCGTATGCCGCGTCATGGCCTCGGCAAAACGGAAAATGTCAGCCCGGCCGGACCGCAGGTAGGAGTACCAGAGCCACAAATCGGGGGAGAGCTCGGAGTTGTCCCACGCGTAGCCGCCTACGTCGTACCGCCACACGTGCCGGTCGAAGTCGTAGGTGTGCATCACGTCGCCGTAGTTCCAGAAGCCGTACCAGCGCCGCTGTTCGACCTGGCCGGCATAAAAATCGAACAGGAAGTCCAGCCGGTCCTCGAGGCGTGCCCGCGCCGGGGTGGTGCGGTCCACCGGGGCCCAATCGCCGAAGACGCCCGCCGAGTGCAGATACTCGGGAGTGGCCTGCAGCAGTGCGGGGGAGGACGCGGAGGCGGCGTCGGCTGCCAGGCTTTCCGTTGACGGCGTGGCGTCGTAGGCGAACAGAGTCAACTCATGTGTGCGGGCAATCCCTGTGGGGTTGCCAAACCCCGGCTCGTAATCCTCATAGGTGATCTCAAGGCCCTCGAGCTGTTCCTCGAACGTGTCCTGGCCCAGGCCGTCGTGATAAAACCGCAGGTCCATGGGCTGCGCCTCGGGCGAGAACAGCCATGCTGTGAGGTTTGCTTCGCCGGCGGCGGCGCCGCGGATATCCAGCTGCCCCGGATGGGATTGCCAGAAGTCCTTCACCCCAACCCCAAGGCCGCCGCGGGTATCGCTCAGCGAGCAGAAGCCGGCCGAGCGGGTCCCGCCGGAGATTCCCACCCAGCCGTAGCCAGCGGCGGTCCGTTTGCGGAGTTCGAAGCCGTCGGCGCTGAGCTGGGTCAGCGTGTAGTCGCCCCAGGCGGGGATCAGGTGCAGGCGTTCGGAGACCTCCGGGTTCCAGGATTCCGGCGGGGGAGTGGCGCGTCCGGCGATCTGTGCTTCCCGGACTTCCCCGCCCGGGTCCCGGCGGAGTCCGGTCAGGCCGCGGACGGCCTCGGTGAGGAAGCCGCCGTCGGCCCCCGCAATGCGGATGTGCCGGTTGTGCAGTTCGGCCTCCAGCGGCACGGTGAAGCGGACGCCGAGTCCGGCCAGGAAGTCGCGGTCCGCGTCGCCGTCCCAAATGAAGGAATGCACCATGCGCACGCTGCGGGCCTTGGCGTGGAAGTAGAAGCGCACCACGAAAGGCAGCCAGTTCCGTTTGCCGCTCTCAGGTGCGTCCGGGCGGTGGTTGCCTTCCAGCCGAACCACCGCGCGCACGGGGCCGCTTTGTTCCAGGACGACGGCGGTGACCTCGCCGGTGAAGGCCTGGCGCCCCACCGTTCCAGCGCCTTCCGGAATGCCGTCCTGCAGCAGGCTGACCAGCCGGGCGTCGCGGGCAACAGCTTTGCCGTTGCGCGAAAGGCTGCGGAACAGGGTGGAGCCGCTGCGGTCGATCACCATGTGCAGGACGCCGGTGTCCACGGTGAGGGCGTCGGCACTTTCGGTGACCGTGACCGAGGCATTGCCCGACGCCGGCTGGCCGGCTCCGATGGCTGTGCCGGCGTCGGACGTCACATGGTAGGTGTCCAGCGGCGAGCCTGTGGCCGGGAGCGCGACGCCCGCCCACTTCAGGGATCCGTCCGGCCAGGTGGCCAGGGGCCAGGCCTGGCTGGGCACGTGGGTGCCGGTGGCATCCGCGACTGCCAGTGCCTCCACCCCGGGCACTGTGCCGCGGGCGAACGGCATGCCCCAGGTGGTTCCGCCGCTGATTTCCCTAGGGGCCTGTCCATCGATCCACCTGATGAGAGTGTCCGCCATGTATCCAACTCCATTGTCCCGCGCAGTGAAAACGCTTTCTGATACGTTTCAAAATAGCCGTGTGGATCTTTCCCTGCAAGGGCGGTCCACATACGGATGCCCACCGTCCCAGCAACGGCGGGCATCCGAGTCTATGGGCAGGCCTGCTTGGCGCCTGCATGTCCGGGCCTGCGGGTCAGTCGAGTGGCAGAGTCACGGTCACGCTGGTGCCCAAACCGGGGGTGGCGCTGATGTCCACCGCCCCGCCCGCCTCCTGCACGGCGACCGCCATGAGCCGCAGGCCGTAGCCGTGGTGCCGCCCGCACGTGGCGAGGTTGCTGTCAAAGCCCGTGCCGTCGTCGGCCACTACCAGGCGGATGCCGTGGTCGACGGCTGCCAGTTGGATGTTCAGCGTGGAGGCGGCCGAGTATTTGAAAGCGTTGCTGAGTGCCTCCCGCGCGGACTGGTACAGGAGGGACGCGCAGTCCGCCGGGATCTCGACGCCCCAGTGCGGAGTATCCCAGTGGACCGCGGTCCCGCGCTGCCGCAGGGGTGCCGTCAGCCGGTCGATGCAGCCTGCCAACCCCAACGTGTGGAAATCCAGCGGCTGCCGGTCTGTCAGCACGCCTCCCACGGTTGTGACGTCGGTGTCCAACGCTGTTCTGCTTCCCATGACTTCCTGCTCCCCACAAGCTGGTTGGGCTGATAGCTCCAGCGTGGACCCGCAATGTCTAGGGAGGGCAAGGTTTGCCTCAAGATCGCATCAATTCTGCGCGCGGAGCGTGACGGGGTGCATTCTGCCTTTGTTTCACGGTGCACCAGTTGGGGTGAAGGCCAGGACCGGTACCGTGAGCTGGCCGTCCCGCATGGTGGCTACCGCATCCGTCATCGGCACGAACTCGGTGTCATGCGTGACCATCACCGTGGCCACCCCGAACTCCGTGGTCACCTGCCGCAGGAGGCCGATGATCGCGGCACTGCGCTCGTGGTCCAGCGCGGCGGTTGGCTCATCCACCAGCAGCACCTTGGGACTGCCCATGAGTGCCCGGGCAATGTTCACCCGCTGGCGCTGGCCACCGGAGAGCTGGTGCGGCAGCTTCCGGGCACTCACTGAAAGGCCGACGACGTCCAGCAGTTCGGCTGCCCTCGACCTGGCGGCTTTGGCGGACTTTCCGCGCAGGTGGTCGCTGATGATGAGCTGTTCGACGGCGGTGAGCGAGGGGAGCAGGTTGGGCTGCTGGAAGATGATGCCCACCTTGTCCCGGCGCAGTGCGGTGAGTTCCCTGTCCTTGAGGCCTGCGGTATCGGTGCCGTCGATGAGCACCTGCCCGCTGGTGGGGCGGACCAGGGTGGCGGCGGTGGCCAGGAGGCTGGATTTCCCGGAGCCGGACGGGCCCACGAGCGAGACCAGCTGCCCCGCCTGGGCGGTGAGGCTGACGCGGTCCAAAGCGGTGGTGGTTCCGCCGCCGTCGGGGTATTCGAGGGTGACGTTGACCAGGTTCAGGGGGGCAGAGGTGGACATGAAGGGTTCCTTTCAGGGGATGGGAGGAGGGTTAGTTGCCGCCGAGCGCCAGGAGCGCATCGACCTTGGTGACGCGGCGGACGGCCAGCGCGGCTCCGGCCAGGCCCAGGGCAATGATTCCGACGACGGGAACCACCGTGGTGCCTGCGGTCAGCTGGAACGGGGCGGCCTGGGCCGCGAGTGCACCGGCGGCAACGCCCACGGCCCCGCCAACTCCGGCTCCCGCCAGCAGCACGATTGCGGCCTGGGTTATGGCATCCCGGAGGATGTAGGAGCTGGGCGCGCCCATGGCTTTCAGGACCGCGATGTCCCTGGTGCGCTGGATGGTCCAGACGGTCAGGAAAGCCACGATCACCAGTGCTGAGATTCCGTACAGGAACGCCTGCATCAGGGTCAGCGATCCGTTCTCGCTCTTGAAGGAGCCCAGCGCCTGGAAGGAACCAGTACGGGACTCGCTGACCGTGTTGGCAGTGGCGTTTGCTGCCGCTTCGTCGACCCGTGCCCCGTCCGCGTAGGTAACGGCAACGACCGTAGCCAGCTGCCCGCCGTCGGACACGTGCGCTGCCTTGGCCCACGCGGGCAGCGCCGTCCACACCACGCTGGTGTGCGCGTACCACTGGTCCGGCACCACCGCGGCGACGGAAAGCTCCACGCCGCCCAGGGACACCGTGTCCCCCTGGCCGACGGACAGCGCCTCCGCCACTGAGGTCCCCACCACGGCAGTGCGGGCGGAGACCTCGACGGGCGCCAGCGGGCTGCCGGGCGAGACACCGAAGACGGCAACGTTGGCCGTGCCCGAACCGGTGGCCGTCTGCGCCCGGGTCTGGGTGATGCCCAGTGGCTCGGCGGACTGGACGCCGGGCTGGTTCTTCCAGCTGTCCACCTGGCCGGCCGTCACGGAGCTTTCCGTGTAGGACGCCTTGGGGGTGCTGGAGCCGGGGGCACCGAAGGCGATGGCGTCTACCGGTCTGGCGGCTGATGCGCCAAGCCTGCCAATGGCGGACGTCGACTGTTCGGCGAGGCCCGCGGTCAGGCCTGACAGCATGACCAGCAGGAGGGTGATCAGGGCTACGACGCCGCCCATCATGGCGAACCGGCCTTGGGCGAAGCGGATGTCGCGGATTGCCAGGAACACGTTGTTTCTTCTCTCAGCAGGGGTGGATTCTTCTGTAGTTCCACTCTCCCCGCGGCGGCCGGCCGTGGCATCGCCGGGACGGTTGATCCGTGGGAATGGAAGGGTTGAGTCCGGAGTCAACCTTTCGGTTGATCCGCGGCAGGCCGTCCCGGCATAAGCTGATGAAATGCCCGCCACGCCCCTGCCGCAAACACCTGAGAGAGCTGGCGGCGCCCCGGCAAAGGGACCGCTGAACGCCCTGGAAAATGCGTCGTCGGCGGCCATCCTGCGGGTCCTGCGGGTCACCCTGCACACGGGGTTCGCCGTGCTGCTGGCTGTGGCCCTGGTCCGGATGCTGATGGCTGGCGGTTCGCTGAGCTGGCTGTGGGCGTGCACCGCCGTCGTCCTCGCCGCTGTGTACCTGGCCGGCACGGTCCTCGAGAAGCGCCATGCCGAAGCCCGGATCGGCTTCAACCCCCGCCGCTACGGCCTGCTGTGGCTTGGCCTGGTCACTGCCCTGTGGGCCTTCCTGCTCGCCGGAAGCGCCGATTTCGCGTGGCTGGCCTTTCCCATTTTCTTCCTGCACCTGCACCTGCTGCCCCGGCGGGCGGCGCTGCCGGCGATTGGGCTGATGACCGTGGCGGTGGTCGCGTCCCAGTGGGCTGCCAGCGGCACGCCCGTGCCGCACGCGGCGGCTGTGGTGGGACCCGTGCTGGGTGCAGTGTTCTCGGTGATCACCGGGCTGGCCTACGCGGCCCTCTACAGGGAGGCCGAAAACCAGCGGCGTGCGGCGGACGAGCTGCGCCGGACGCGGGAGGAGCTGGCCCGGTCCCAGCATGAGGCCGGTGTGCTGGCGGAGCGGGAGCGGCTGGCCCGGGAAATCCATGACACCCTGGCGCAGGGCCTGTCCAGCATCGTGCTGCTGGGCCGGGCAGCGGAGCAGTCGCTCGCGGACGGTGATGCAGCCACAGCTTCGGCGCGGCTGGCGCTGGTGCAGGAGACCGCCGCGGACAACCTTGCGGAGGCCCGCAGTTTTGTCCGCGGCCTGTCCTCGCCGCAGCTGGAGGGGACCACCCTGGTGGAGGCGCTGCGGCGGCTGTGCGACAGCACCCAGACTGGTGCTGCCGCCTCAGGGGTGGCGTTGCGGTGCCGGCTTGAGGTGGACGGCGAACCGCAGGATTTGCCCCAGCCGGTCCGCGTCACCCTCCTGCGGGCGGCGCAGGCGAGCCTGGCAAACGTCCGTGAACATGCCCGGGCCGCGACCGCCGTCGTCACCCTTGCCTTCCTGGGCACCGAGGTGACCATGGACATTTACGACGACGGCACGGGCTTTGATCCCTCAGCTGCGGCAGGTGCCGCGGACACAGCAGACGGCAGCGGGTTCGGGCTGCGCTCGCTGCGGGATCGCGTGGCCGCGTTGAACGGCTCGCTGGCCTTGGAATCCACGCCGGGCGAGGGCACTGTGGTGGCCATCCGGCTGCCGGTGGATGGGGGCCATCGTGGGTGAAGTGCGCGTCCTGCTGGTGGACGACCACCCCGTGGTCCGAGCGGGCCTGCGCGCCATGCTCACCGGATTCGAGGGTATTTCCATTGCCGCCGAGGCCGCTGACGGGGCGGCTGCGCTGAGGGAACTGGCCCGGCTGACTGCGTTGGAAGAGGCTCCGGACGTAGTCCTCATGGACCTGCAAATGGGGGAGGGGATGGACGGGGTCACGGCCACTGCCGAGATCCGGAAGCTCGCTGCGCCGCCGCCGGTGCTCATCCTGACCACCTATGACACCGACGCGGATATCCTGGCCGCAGTGGAGGCCGGGGCCAGCGGCTACATGCTCAAGGACGCTCCGCCGGAACAGCTGCGGCAGGCTGTTTTGCAGGCCGCAGCGGGCGGCACGGTCCTGGCGCCCAGGGCCGCAGCGCTGCTCATGGACCGGATCAGCAACCCAGGGACCTCCCTGACGCCGCGCGAGGTGCAGTTGCTGGAACTGCTGGCCACGGGCCTGTCCAACCGGGCCATCGCCAAGCAGGTCTTCATCTCCGAGGCCACCGTGAAGACCCACCTGGTGCACATCTACGGCAAGCTTGGCGTGGACAACCGCACCGCCGCCATCGCCGCGGCAACGCAGCGGCGCATCATCCGGCCGCCGGGTGCCAAGGGCTGAGGTGCAGTAGGTTTATTCCACTGCGTTTCAGGTGCCGTTATTTCAAGGTCACGTTGTTCAAAGGAGAATGAATGTCCCATCCGGTTCCAGCCGTTGATGCCCTTCTTGCCACCTACGGTGCGGCCGACGCCTGCGCGGCCGACCTCCTGTGCGACAGCCACGATCCCAGCGCCGTTGCCTTCACGGTGGTCGCAGCCGACCTCTCCGCGGAGGACATCACCTACGGCGAGCTCCGGGAGCGCTCGGAACGGGGAGCAGCTGCCCTGGCAGAGCTGGGGATCGGTCCCGGAGATGCGGTGGCCACCCTGATGGGAAAGTCGGCAGACCTGGTGGTCATGCTCCTGGCCATTTGGCGGCGCGGGGCTGTCCACGTGCCACTGTTCACGGCCTTCGCGTGGCCGGCCATCGAACTTCGCCTCACAGCCTCCGGCGCAAAGGCTGTGATCACCGACGCCGACCAGCGGGCCAAGATCCAGGAAACCGCGGCCGCCGTCGTGGTTGCCGGTGCAGAAGCATCCGCGCCGAACCTGGCGCTTACGCCGCTCCTGGCCAGGCAGGAACCGGGGATCGCGGCCGAAGCTGTGGGAGGCGACGGTGCCCTGGTGCTGATCTTCACGTCCGGAACCACGGGCGCCCCCAAGGGTGTGCCGGTGCCTCTCCGGGCGTTGGCGGCTTTCCGCCAGTACGTCGAACTGGGCCTGGACGTCAGTGAAGAGGATGTCTTCTGGAATGCCGCAGACCCCGGCTGGGCCTACGGCCTGTACTACGGGATTCTGGGTCCCATGGCGGCGGGACGGCGGAACCTCCTGCTGCGCCCCGGGTTCTCCCCGGAACTCAGTTTCAAAGTATTGGAGGCCTTTTCCGTCACCAACTTCGCGGCTGCTCCCACGGTGTACCGCACCATGCGCGCGAAAACGGACGCCGGAACGGGCCCCTTCCGGCTTCGGCGCGCCTCATCGGCCGGCGAACCGCTGACCCCCGAGGTGATCAGCTGGGCCCGGGAGGTGCTGGGCGTCCCGGTGCGGGACCACTACGGACAGACCGAACACGGAATGATGATCATCAACGCCTGGCACGACGACGTGAGGACGGAGCTCAGGCCAGGTTCCATGGGCCGCCCGCTGCCGGGGTGGAGTTGCGCGGTCCTCAAGGACAACGCGGATGAACCGGCCGCGCCCGGTGAACTGGGCCGGGTCGCCGTCAACGTGGCTGAAAGTCCCATGATGTGGTTCACGGGGTACAGGGATGCGCCGGATAAGACGGCCGAACGATTCAGCCCGGATGGTAAGTGGTACTTGACCGGGGACGCGGGCATGATGGACGCGGACGGCTACTACTTCTTCTCCTCCCGTGATGATGACGTGATCATCATGGCCGGATACCGGATTGGCCCTTTCGATGTGGAGAGCGTCCTGGCCACCCATCCGGCAGTCCTGGAAACTGCCGTGGTGGGCGCTCCCGACGAACTGCGCGGAGAAGTGCTGGAGGCCTATGTTGTCCTGGCGGACGGGACCACCGGCAGTGATGCCCTGGTGGCCGAACTCCAGACCATGGTCAAGACGCAGTTCGCCGCACACGCCTATCCGCGCCGCATCCACTTCGTGGAGAACTTGCCAAAGACGCCATCAGGAAAGCTGCAGCGCTACATCCTGCGGCAGCAGCGGGCCGCGGAAGCCGGCAGTTAGCAGGACGGGTACGGACGACGGCGGGCAGAAATCTTCAGCCTGTTCCGGCGCCTTTTGCGTTTGGGGCTGTTAGCGTGGAGGCCCAGCCAACGAAGGAGGAGCGATGTCCATCAATTCACCTGATTCACTCCCTGAGGATGAGCCGCAGGAGGGCTTGGCGCCCAGTAAAGGCAGTGCCGACGGCGGGATCCCCGGCGGGAAGGACGGCGTCGGGATTTCTGATGGTGCCGCGCCCAACACCTTTGAACCCGAAGAAGATCCGGACGCCGCGGCGGATCCCGCTGACTGAACGTCCGGGAAGCCCCTCAAGGTTGGATCAAGATTGCCCGAAAACGCTGTTTTCGGGCATCTGACCAAGCTACTGGCCGGTAATTTCTTATTTGCTTCCACGTCAGTTCCCCGGCGGGAAGCATTGGAAGCCCCCGCGCTGGAGCGAGACTCGCGCGGGGGCTTCCCCCCAACTCTTGTCGTGATTTCCCTACCGCGCAGTGGCCACGAGGTTGTAGTGCTCAACCACTGGAAACGGCTCGTAGGAGCGGTGCAGCAGCGAGCGCCACTGCTGGTACTCCGGGGATCCCCGGAAACCGACAGTGTGGTCCTCCATCGACTCCCACTCCACGAGCAGCAGGTAGGTGCTGGGAGATTCGATGGAGCGCGACAGGGACAGGGAAATGAAGCCTGGCATGGACGAGATAATCGGTTTGGCCTGGCCGAACGCGGCCTCGAATTGCTCTTCCTGGCCCGGGATGACCGGAAGCAGCGCATGTTCTGTGATCACCCGGCAAGTCTGGCAGATGGCCACGCGAACGCCTGGCTAATCGGTGGTGATCCAGTAGCGGCGCTTGCCGTTGCGCGTGTCCTCGTACCGGCCGCTGTTCTTCTCGATGGTTGCCCGTGAGCCGGCGTTGTCCTCATCGCAGGTTAGGAGAACCCGCTCGATCCCCAGGGCCTGCGCCAGGGGAAGCGCGTCAGCGAGAGCCTTCGCAGCGTGACCCCGGCGCCTGGCGGAGGGCCTGACGCTGTAGCCGATGTGCCCGCCTTCGTTGAGCAGGTAGTCGTTAAGCTCGTGCCTGATGGCCAGCGACCCAAGGAACGTGCCGCCGTCGACAATCCACAGGTAGGTGCAGGGCACGTAGCCGGGCTTCCGCGCCGTCTCCGGCAGGGCGTCCTTGATGAGGACGTCGACGAAGCGGCCGAACACCTGGGCATCCTGGAGATCCTCCACCGACCAGCCGTCTGCGCCCGCACCGTCCTGCCGGGTACCGGCAAACTCTGCTGCTGCTTCGAGCCAGGATGAGTGGAAGCTGACGTTTGGGGCGGTGAGCTGGGCCATTACAGGATCCTATGTCGCCCGGGGTGGCTGCCAGTCGCACGGGAAGCGTATTCCCGGGAAATACCTGCGGGCCTGTACTATCGCCCCGGACCCAAGTTGCGGTCTGGAAGGGGACAATTTATGGTGCGCACTCTCGCGGCAACTGCAGCCCTCGGGGATCCGATCGGGCGGGACGAACTACTGCAGGAATACGGTTTGGCATCCCCAACCGGCGACGCTGTGCGTGTCACCGCTGCCGAGCAGTCAATGGAATCCCTTCAGAACCTCGTTGAGCTGGCCGCCAAACTCTGCGGGGTACCCTACGGCGTGATCAACGTTGTCACGTCCGACGAGCAACGTCAGGTGGCCGCCGTCGGGTTTGAAGCCGCCGTCTGTTCCCGGCAGGACTCCATGTGCGCGAAAGTCTTCCTCACGGGGGAAACGACTGTTGTTCATGATGCCTCCCAGGACCCGCGGTTCGCCTCGAATCCATTCGTTACGGGCGAAATAGCCGCCGTACGCTTTTACGCCTCTGTCCCTTTGGAAACCTCATCAGGATTCGTGATCGGATCCTTGTGCGTATTCTCCGATTCGTCTGCGTCCCCCACCGGAGACCAGCTGGGCATGCTGGAAACCCTGGCCCGCCAGGCAGTGGAACTGCTCGAACTCCAGCGGCGCACGCTGCAGCTGAACAGCGCCCTCGATGAAGTGCGGGAAAGCAACGCAAAACTGGCAGAGTTCGCCGGCCGCGTCAGCCACGACCTGCGCGGACCCCTGACCACCATGCTTGGGTATGTCGAGATGGCGGAGGATGAAGTGGACGGCGGCCACCCGGCTGTGGAGTACCTTCAGCTCGTCGGCGCAAGCGGTCAGCGAATGCTCGCCATGCTTGAGGACGTCCTGAACTACTCAAGGGTGGGCGGCGCCATCCAGCGGCAGCTTGTATCCCTCCACACTGTGGCGGCCGAAGTGGCCAACGACCTGGGACTATCCTTCGGACCTGGCTCGGTGCTGGCCAGCGATGATTCGAAGCTGCAGGTGGACCCCGGCCAGCTGCGCATCCTGCTGCAGAACCTGGTGGCCAACGCCGTTAACTACCGGAGCCCGGACCGGGACCTCAAGGTTCGGATCAGCGGCACCTCCAATTATCACGGGACCACCGTGTTGGTGGCGGACAACGGCAAGGGCATTGCCCCGGCGGACCGGCAGCGCGTGCTGGAACCCCTGGTCCGGCTCCACAGGGAGGGCGACGGACAGGGTTCGGGCCTGGGGTTGGCCACGTGCCGGCGGATTGCTGAAGCGCATGGGGGAGAGCTGAGCCTGACAGAGACACCGGGCGGCGGTACCAGCGCGGTGATCAGCTTTCCCGCCCAACATTAGGAGACGCCCTAAAAGGGTCCGGGCCGGCTGCGGGATGCAGCCGGCCCGGACGCGTGGTCACATCACCTAGTTCAGGTCGAAGCGGTCCAGCTCCATGACCTTGGTCCAGGCGGCCACGAAGTCGTTGACGAACTTCTCCCTGGCGTCCTCGCTGGCGTAGACCTCGGAGAGTGCCCGCAGCTGCGAGTTGGAGCCGAAGACCAGGTCCACCGGGGTGGCCGTCCACTTCAGCTCACCCGTGGCAGCGTCGGTGATCTCGTAGACGTTTTCCTCCGACTCGGACGCCTTCCACTTGGTGCCGGGCGAGAGCAGGTTGACGAAGAAGTCGTTGGTCAGCGCCTGCGGCTTGTCCGTCAGCACCCCGTGGCTGGAGCCGGCCACGTTGGTGCCCAGTGCACGCATGCCACCCACGAGCGCCGTCATCTCCGGGGCGGAGAGGTCCAGCATGTACGCCTTGTCCAGCAGGAGGGTCTCCGGCTGGATCTTGGCGCCCGGTCGCAGGTAGTTGCGGAAACCGTCTGCCCGCGGCTCCAGGTACTGGAAGGATTCGACGTCGGTCTGGTCCTGTGAGGCGTCCGTACGGCCCGGACGGAACGGCACTGTGACGGGGAACCCGGCGTCGGCTGCTGCCTTTTCCACGGCTGCGGCGCCGCCGAGGACGATCAGGTCCGCGAGCGAAACCTTCTTGCCGCCGGACTGTGCCGAGTTGAACTCTTCCTGCACGCGCTCAAGCACCGGAAGTACCGTGGACAGCTGCTCCGGTTCGGAGGCCTCCCAGCTGCGCTGCGGCTCCAGCCGGATGCGGGCGCCGTTGGCGCCGCCGCGCCGGTCGGTCTTGCGGTACGTGGCAGCTGACGCCCAGGCCGTGCCCGCCAGTTGCGGGATGGTCAGGCCGGAGTCAAGGAGCTTGGCCTTGAGCTGGGTAATGTCCTGCTCGCCGATCAGTTCGTGGTCGACGACGGGAACGGGATCCTGCCACAGCTGCGCCTCCGGGACCCAGGGGCCCAGCATGTGCGGGCCCACCGGTCCCATGTCGCGGTGCAACAGCTTGTACCAGGCCTTGGCGAACGCAAGAGCGAACTGGTCCGGGTTCTCCAGGAAGCGCCGGCCGATCTTCTCGTAGGTCGGGTCGAAGCGCAGCGACAGGTCCGTGGTCAGCATCGTGGGGCGGTGCAGCTTGTTCGGGTCATGGGCGTCCGGGATGATTTCGGGACCATCCTTGGCAACCCACTGGTGGGCGCCGCCCGGGCTCTTGACCAGTTCCCATTCGTACTCGAACAGGATTTCCAGAAAGCGGTTGCTCCACTGCGTGGGCTTGTCAGTCCACGTGACTTCCAGGCCGGACGTGATGGTGTCGCCGCCCTTGCCGCTGCCGTAGGTGCTGAGCCAGCCCAGGCCCTGCGCCTCGAGGTCCGCGCCCTCCGGCTCGGGGCCAACGTGCGCATCGGCAGGGCCGGCGCCGTGGGTCTTGCCGAACGTGTGGCCGCCGGCGATCAGCGCGAAGGTCTCTTCGTCATTCATGGCCATGCGCTTGAACGTTTCGCGGATGAACGCGGCCGCCGCCACCGGGTCCGGGTTGCCCATGGGCCCTTCGGGGTTGACGTAGATCAGGCCCATCTCGGTGGAACCCACGCTGTCCGCCATGGTGCCCTCGCCGGTGTAGCGCTCGTCGCCGAGCCAGGCGTCTTCAGGACCCCAGAAGATCTGTTCGGGCTCCCACACGTCCTCGCGGCCGAAGGCGAAGCCGAACGTCTTGAAACCCATGGATTCGAGGGCAACGTTGCCCGCGAGGACCAGCAGGTCCGCCCAGGAGAGCTTTTGGCCGTACTTCTGCTTGACGGGCCACAGCAGGCGCCGTGCCTTGTCCAGGTTGGCGTTGTCCGGCCAGCTGTTCAGGGGTGCGAACCGCTGGCTGCCATCGCCCGCTCCGCCGCGGCCGTCGTGGACTCGGTAGGTTCCGGCGGCGTGCCAGCTGAGGCGGATCATCAGCCCGCCGTAGTGGCCGAAGTCCGCCGGCCACCAGTCCTGGGAGGTGGTCAGGACCTGGCTGATGTCCTGCTTGAGGGCTTCGACGTCGAGCTTCTTGAATTCCTCGCGGTAGCTGAAGGAAGGGCCCAGCGGGTTGCTTGCCTGGCCGTGCGTGTGCAGCACGGAGAGGTCCAGCTGGTTGGGCCACCAGTCCTGGTTGGTCCGCGGCCGGGTCCCCTTGGGTTGCGGCGAATCGATCGCCGGGTTTTCGCTTTCACTTCCCTGCGCAGTGGCACTGCCATGGGCCACCGGGCACCCGCCCTCAGCCTTCTGGTCCTGGCCCTGCGCGCTCCCGGGAGTGGGGACCGGGGGATGGTCTTGGGGATCGGTCATGTGCTTATTCCTTCCGTTGGGCCGAGGCCGCGGTTGGACTCGGGCAGCCGGTGCAACCCTCCTATTTGAACATGGACGGGTGACTGCAGAAGACCCGCCTACGCGACGGGTGAAACCCGCCGGTCATCGCGCTCGCCGAACGTGCCTGGCCCGACGTTTCAGGAACGGCCACGATATAGGGGCGGAATATCTGCCTGACGCGGTGGCTTGTCGCTAAAGGGCCGTCGTAGGCACAAACATGTCGGCCCAACGCCCCGGCGCGAGCCAGCGCGCGGGCCTTCCGCCACAGCGGAAGGCCGTGCTGACGCGCGGACACACCCAGCACCTACCAGAAGGAGCACTATGACCAACGGATCAGGAACAGCAGCGGGCAACGGACGGACCGCCCTGGTAGTAGGGGCCACCGGCATTGCAGGGTCCGCCCTGGTGGACACCTTGACTGGCGAAGGCTGGGAAGTCCTTGCCTTGTCCCGCAGGCCCGGAGCCGAACGCCCCGGGGTCAGGTGGCTCTCCGCAGACCTGACCTCGGCGTCCTCCCTGGCCGCCGTGCTTGGTCCGGAGAACCCTTCACATGTCTACTTCACCGCCTGGTCGCGGCGGGCCACCGAGGAAGAGAACATCGCCGTCAACGCGGGCATGGTGCGTGACCTCCTCGCAGCCCTCAGCGGAAAGGACGTGGCCCACGTCGCGCTGATGACTGGCCTCAAGCACTATCTCGGACCGTTCGAGGCGTACGCCGCCGGGGAAATGCCGGACACGCCCTTCCGTGAGGAGGAGCCGCGCCTTCCGGTGCCCAACTTCTATTACGCCCAGGAGGACGAACTCTGGGCGGCAGCAGCGCGGCAGGGGTTCACCTGGTCAGTGCACCGTGCCCACACCGTGATTGGGCATGCGGTGGGCAACGCCATGAATATGGGCCTCACGCTCGCCGCGCAGGCCACCCTGTGCCGGGACAGCGGGGAGCCGTTCGTCTTCCCGGGATCCGAAACCCAATGGAACGGCCTGACCGACATGACGGACGCCGGCCTGCTTGCCGAGCACATGCTCTGGGCTTCCACCACTCCCGGAGCTGCGAACGAGGCCTTCAATATCGTCAACGGGGATGTGTTCCGCTGGCGCTGGATGTGGCCGAAACTTGCCGCCTACTTCGGCGTCGAGTGGGAGGGGTACCAGGGGGAGCCCCGACCCCTCGAGCAGTCCATGGCGGGCCGTGAAGACCAGTGGCGGCGGATTGCCGCGGACCACAACCTCAGCGAACCGGAGCTGGACCGGGTGGCGTCCTGGTGGCACACAGACGGTGACCTGGGGCGCGGCATCGAGGTGGTCACGGACATGGGCAAGAGCAGGGACGCCGGCTTCACGGGATACCGGCGGACGCTGGACTCCTTCACCGCGCTCTTTGACCGTTACCGCGCCGACAAGCTGATTCCCTGATGGTGGCGCCCGCCGTGGTGCGGCAAATCACGCTTGGTGCGCTGCGCCCAGCTCGATGAGCAGGACGCCGCCGATGATGAGGCCGAGCCCCAGCATCATGACGGGCGTGATTGCCTCCTTGAAGAAGACGCGGCTGGCCAGGGCGGTCAGTGCGACGCCGGCCGCGGCCCAGATGCCGTAGGCAACCCCCAGGCTCATGCCTTGGGCCAGGGTCAGAGTGAGGAGCGTAAACGCCAGGACGTATCCGACGCCGACAGGTACGTACCAGCGCCGCTTCCCGGTGGAAGCGACCCGCAGGAGCAGGGTGGCGGTGACTTCAGTCAGGATCGCCGCGGCCAGCAGCAGCCACATCATTGGCTGACCATTTCCTTCACTGGGTCCTCGGCGGGCACCTTGTGTGAGCCGAGTTCAACGCACAGCACCCCGCCAATCACCATGGCAACGCCAATCATCATCACCGGCGTGAGTGCCTCGCCGAAGATGAGGGCCGCCAGCAGCACGGTGAGGGTTACGCCCAGCGCGGCCCAGATGCCGTAGGCAACACCGAGGCCCAGGCCTTTGCGGAGGACTCCTGCGAGGAACGCGAAGGAGGCGGAATAACCGAGGACAACCACGATGAAGAGGGCAGGATTATCAAGGGCCGCCTTCAGGGCGAGGGACGCTGTCACCTCACTCAGGATGGCGCCGGCGAGGAAAATCCACTTCATCTAAGCAGTCCTTGAAAGTCGTTTGGGCTGGTTCCCGTGGATGCAACGCCGGGATTGCTCCAGGTGTTCCTTGCTTCCCACCCGTACAGGACAAGCGGGAAGCGAGGGTGGCTGGCTAGGTTTGCGGGACCAGTTCCAGCCCGGCCACGGCGGAGCTGCCGAGGTCACTGCCGGTGAGTGGCTGCTGCGCGGCCAGGGCGTTGGCCCACGTGTCCGTGTCGGCTACTGCTGCCCAGTTCGAGTTCAGCAGCGCGAGCAGCGTCGTGTGCACAGTCTTTGCGTCGGCGGAACCTGCGTCATTGGCGAGGTTGATGGCACCCGTGGCATCGGAAAGGACTTCGGTGCTGAAGCCGAGGAACTCTGCCTCCACGGCGGAGGCGAGCACGCAGTTGTTGGTCATGTAGCCCACCAAGGTGACCGTGTCGACGTCGTGCTTCCGCAACCACTCGGCGAGGTCCGTACCGGCGTATACCGAGCCGTACTGCTTGACCAGCGACTTCCATTCGCCGGTCATACGCCGTTCGATCTCCGGGTGCAGCTCGAAGGCAGGTGTGCCGGGAGCAAACACGGGCGCGCCTTCACCGGCGGAGTGCTGGATCACGGCGATGGGAATGCCGGCGGCGGTGGCGGCGTCAACCGCTTTCGCAATAGTGGGCAGGGACTCCTGGTGCGGCGGGTACTGGATTTCGAGGGGGCCGTTGAAGTACTGCTGCTGCACATCGATGAGGATGAGGGCGCGGCGGGGGCTGCTCATGGTCGGGGTTCTCCCTGGCGGTTGGTTCGGGTGCCGATTGGCTACGGTTCCAGTCTTCCCGCTGCGCATCCGGGTCAACAGTGGCACAAAGGTGAACGTACGATGGATTCGGGCCAAAGTACCGGAAGGGGGCAGGATGAGGATCGCGGTGTACGCCTTCGACGGGGTGACGATGTTCCATCTCGCTGCTCCGCAGATGGTCTTTGATGAGGTGGCGCGCCAGCGCCTTGCCGGCTGGACGACGGTTCTCTTTTCTGACCAGGAAGGCGGGATCACCACAGCTGAGTGTTATCGGCTGGGGGAGGTGCACGGGCCTGCGGCCGCAAAGGATGCGGACATCGTGGTGGTGCCTTCATGGTTCGACGACGGGCGCATGCTGGGCGATTCGCTGCGGCAGGTGCTCCAAGAGGCACACGGGCGCGGGGCGACCATTCTGGGTTTGTGCCTGGGCGCGATCCCCGTAGCCGACGCCGGCTTGCTCGCCGGGCGTCCGGCCGTCACGCACTGGCAGGCGTTCGATTCCCTTGCTGCGCGGCACCCCGACGTCCCGCTGGACCAGTCGGTCCTCTACATTGACCACGGCGACGTGCTGACCTCTGCGGGAACCGCCTCCGCGCTGGATGCCTGCCTGCATATCGTACGGGCGCGCCTCGGGGCGGAGGCAGCCAACCAGGTGGCCCGCAGCCTGGTCATCGCTCCGCACCGGGAGGGCGGACAGGCGCAGTACGTAGAGCACCCCGTGCCGCAGCGTTCGAGTGACGACCCAATCTCTCGGCTGCTTGAATGGGCTTTGGCCCGTCTGGGCGAGCCGCTGACCATCGACCGGCTGGCGGCCCAAGCGCACCTCAGCCGCCGCACTTTTGTCCGCGCCTTCCGGGCCGCGACCGGGACCACGCCTTCGGCCTGGATCCGCGCCCGCCGCCTGGACGCAGCCCGGCGGCTGCTCGAAACCACCGACCTGTCCATCGACCAGATCTCCGCCGACTGCGGATTCGGCAACGCGGTCACCCTGCGCCAGAACTTCGCTGCGGCCTTTTCCACGACCCCGACGGACTACAGGCGGCGGTTCGACGCGCGGCGCGGCTAGCCGCAACGGCACCCGATGTACGCCCTTGGAGAACTGGCCGGGTTTCCCGTAGAAGGCCGGGTTAAGTCCCAGCCTCCGGACGTACACTGACCTTCGCACCACGTTTGTGGACACTCCGTCAGGTTGGAGCCCTGCCTTGCTCTGGAAGTTGCTTGTCGAATACCTGCGGCCGCACCGGCCGCTGCTCGCCGCCGTCGTGGTGTTCCAGCTGGCGCAGTCCATCGCGTCGCTGTACCTGCCCACGCTGAACGCGGACATCATTGACCAGGGCGTGGCCCGGGGCGACACCGGTTACATCATGTCCACGGGCAGCGTCATGCTGCTCATCACACTGGTCCAGATCGTGTGCGCTGTCATCGCCGTGTATTTCGGTGCCAAGGCGGCGATGGGCCTGGGCCGGGACCTGCGCGGCGCCATCTTTGAACGGGTGGGCGAGTTCTCCGAGCAGGAGGTCACCCGCTTCGGCGCCCCGAGCCTGATCACCAGATCCACCAACGACGTCCAGCAGGTCCAGCAGTTGGTGCTGATGTCCGCCACGCTCATGGTGGCCGCGCCCATGCTCAGCATCGGCGGGGTGATCATGGCCATCCGGCAGGACGCCCAACTGTCGTGGCTCATTGCCGTGTGCGTCCCGGTGCTGCTGATCGCCGTGGGGCTCATTGTCACGCGCATGGTGCCGCTGTTCCGCAAGATGCAGGCCAGGATCGACACCGTGAACCGCGTCCTGCGCGAGCAGCTCACCGGCATCCGCGTGGTGCGGGCGTTCGTGCGCGAGGACATCGAAACGGCCCGCTTCGCCCGCGCCAATACGGACGTCACGGACGTTGCCCTGCGCGCCGGCCGGCTGATGGCACTGATGTTCCCCGTGGTCATGCTGGTCCTGAACGTCTCCAGCGTGGCGGTGATCTGGTTCGGGTCGTTCCGGATCGAGGACGGGTCCATGCAGGTGGGCACCCTGATCGCGTTCCTGAGCTACCTGATGCAGATCCTGATGTCCGTCATGATGGCCACCTTCATGGCCGTAATGATCCCGCGCGCCTCGGTTTCCGCGGACCGGATCGGCGAGGTGCTGGGCACCGAGTCCAGCGTGCGGCCGCCAACGAACCCGGTCACCAGCGCGGCCATGGCAGGCAGGCAGCGGCGCGGCGAGCTGGAAATGCGCGACGTCGGATTCGCCTACCCGGGTGCCGACCAGCCCGTCCTGTCCGGGATCAGTTTCACCGCCAAGGCAGGGCAGACGACGGCGATCATCGGCAGCACCGGCGCGGGCAAGACCACCCTGGTGAACCTGATGCCGCGGCTTTTCGACGTCACCTCCGGCGCGGTGCTGATCGACGGCGTGGACATCCGGGAGCTGGACCCGGACCTGCTGTGGGGGCATATCGGCCTGGTGCCGCAGCGGCCGTACTTGTTCTCCGGCACTGTGCGCAGCAACCTGCTGTACGGCAACCCGGACGCCACCGAGGACGAGCTGTGGACGGCGCTGGAGATCGCCCAGGCCCGGGACTTCGTGGAGCAGATGGAGGAGGGCCTGGACGCGTCCATTTCCCAGGGCGGCACCAACGTCTCCGGCGGGCAGCGGCAGCGGCTGGCCATCGCCCGGGCCCTGGTGAAGCGGCCCGAGCTGTACATCTTTGACGACTCGTTCTCGTCCCTGGACACTGGCACCGACGCCCGGCTGCGCCAGGCGCTCAAGCGCAGCACTGCCGGCGCCACGCTGGTGATCATCGCCCAGCGCGTGTCCAGCATCGTGGATGCGGACCAGATCTTGGTGCTCGACGACGGCAGGATCGTTGCGCACGGAACGCACCATGAGTTGCTTGAGACGTCCGAGACGTACCGTGAGATTGTCTCGTCCCAGCTGGCAGCGGAGGAGACGGTATGAGCCGGGAACGTATTGGTGAAGCCGGCACCAAGGCCGGGCCTGCGTCCAAAACTTCAAGTGCCGACGTCGTACGCATCCCCCGCCCGCGCGGCGGCCCCGGGCACGGCGGACCGTTCGCCGGGATGAACGTCCCGGCCGAGAAGGCGATGAACTTCAAGGGCTCGGCCAAGCGGCTGCTGGCCACCCTGCGGCCGGAACGTGGGTGGCTGATCCTGGTGCTGGTCATGGCTGTGGCGGGCGTGGTGCTGCAGGTGATCGGGCCGCGGCTGCTGGGCGAGGGCACCAACCTGATCTTCGCCGGGGTGGTGTCCAAGCAGTTGCCGCCGGGAATGACGCAGGCGCAGTTGATTTCGCAGCTGCGGGCGGCGGGGGAGAACCAGAAGGCAGACATGCTCAGCGCCATGACGTTGACGCCCGGCATGGGGATCGATTTCGGGGCGCTGGCCAGTGTGCTGACGTGGGCGCTGGTGCTGTATGTGCTGGGCTCGGCGTTCATGTGGGGGACGGCGTATGTGCTCAACGGCGTGGTGCAACGGACCGTGTTTGGGCTGCGCGAGAAGATCGAGGCGAAGATCAACCGGCTGCCGCTGCGGTACTTCGACTCGATCCAGCGCGGTGAGCTGCTCAGCCGGGTCACCAACGACGTGGACAACATTTCGCAAAGCCTGCAGCAGTCCATCAGCCAGGCGGTGACGTCGGTGCTGACGGTGCTGGGCGTGCTGGTGATGATGTTCATCCTGTCGCCCACGCTGGCGCTGATCGCGCTGGTGACCATACCGCTCACGCTGGGGATCACCACGCTGATCGCCAAGCGCTCGCAGAAGCTGTTCGTGCAGCAGTGGAAGAACACCGGCGAGCTGAACGGGCAGATCGAGGAGACCTACACCGGGCATGCGCTGGTGAAGGTGTTCGGCCGGCAGCGCGAGGTGGGGGAGCGGTTCCGGCAGAAGAACGTGGAGCTGTATGAGGCGAGCTTCGGGGCGCAGTTCATTTCCGGGCTGATCATGCCGGCCATGACGTTCATCGGGAACCTGGTGTACGTGGGGATCGCCGTGGTGGGCGGCCTGCAGGTGGCGTCCGGCGCAATGCAGTTGGGCGATGTGCAGGCGTTCATCCAGTACTCGCGGCAGTTCACCCAGCCGCTGGCGCAGCTGGGGTCCATGGCCAACCTGCTGCAGTCCGGTGTGGCGTCCGCCGAGCGGGTGTTCGAACTGCTGGATACGGAGGAGCAGTCCGCTGATCCTGTGGGTGCTTCGTTGCAGAGCCCTGATGGTGCGGGGCGGGGGCGGCTGGTGTTTGAATCTGTTTCCTTCTCGTATTCGCCGGACAAGCCGCTGATTTCCGACCTGTCATTGGTGGCGGAGCCGGGCCAGACCGTGGCGATTGTGGGGCCCACCGGTGCGGGCAAGACCACGCTGGTGAACCTGATGATGCGGTTCTACGAGCTGGACGCCGGGCGGATCACGCTGGACGGCGTGGACATCACCACCATGAGCCGGGATGACCTGCGCTCGCGGATGGGGATGGTGCTGCAGGATACGTGGCTGTTCGGCGGGACCATCCGGGACAACATTGCGTACGGGCGGCCGGCTGCTTCTTCGGACGAGATTATGGAGGCCGCTACGGCGACGTACGTAGACCGGTTCGTGAAGTCCCTGCCTGAGGGGTACGACACGGTGCTGGATGACGAGGGCGCCAACGTGTCCGCGGGTGAGAAGCAGTTGCTGACGATTGCGCGGGCGTTCCTGGCGCGGCCTTCTGTTTTGATTCTGGACGAGGCGACGTCCTCGGTGGATACCCGGACCGAGGTGCTGGTGCAGAAGGCCATGAGTGCACTGCGGTCCGACCGGACGTCCTTCGTGATCGCGCACCGCCTGTCCACGATCCGCGACGCAGACCTCATTTTGGTTATGGAAAACGGGCAGATCGTGGAGCAGGGGAACCACGCATCACTGTTGGCTGCCGGCGGAGCTTACGCGCGGCTGTACGAGGCCCAGTTCGCGGCGCCGGTTGCGGAGGTATAGGGATTCGCTTCCGCTCGTCGCGGCGGTGGGCATCAATATCAAAGGCCCCATTCTGGCGTCCAACGGCGGCTGGGTCGGCCTTGCAGAGCGGTGGTAAGGCAGCCGGGGCAGCGGGGCCCTCCGGCCCTATCGGGATGACACGGGAAGGCCTATCTTTACCTGACCCAGCCCGAAGGAAAGGAACATTGATGTTCACCTTGCAGATCAGCTATCCAGTCCGGGATTACGAGGCCTTCAAGAAGGTATTCGACAGTGATCCTGCAGGCCGCGCTTCCTCCGGCGCCAAGTCTGTCCGGCTTTTCCGGGATACCCAGGAGCAGAACAGCGTTGCCGTACTCCTTGACTTCGATACCAAGGATGCTGCGGACGGCTTCCTGAAGGGGCTCCGCCGCGACGTGTGGGACAACCCCGACGTGATAGGGCAACTGATGACCGCAGCGCCCTCAGCCAGGATTCTGGAGGAGACGGCGCGCGAGGGCCAAGGCGCGGGCTGACCGCAGAATAGACGGTGGCCCGCCGTCATCCGCCTACTCGAACCGAACGGCGTTCCACTCCAGGATCCGTGGATCGGCAAGTCCTTCTGTGACGAAGGGATCCTGGGCAATGAAGCGCTCGGCGTCCTCGCGCGAGCTGAAAATCCCCATCGAACTGCCTCCCGGATCCGGTGTCTGAAATGGGCCGAGTGCGATCAGGCCGCCGCCAGCAGCACGGAAGGCTTCGTAATAGGCCTTGTGCCGAGGGTAGACCTCGAGGAGTCGCACACGCTCGGTACCCTCACGCAGGCGGTACAACACCACGAATTCCATAGGCAAGATCCCCTAGCGGGAGCAGATCAGTTCACGTGCTGAGCTGTTCAATCAATGCCGCAACCTATGTTTGCGGTTGGAGGTAGCTCTTCACAGTAGCCCGAAGCGCTTCGGTGTGCTCGTAGATCTCCTCGAGGGAATTGATGGGGACCCGGGTTTCTTCCTTGTTGTCGTCAAAGATGCCGATGTATTTCTGGGTTCGGTTGAAGTGCAGTCGCGCGATGGGCTTGCGGTTGTTGTCGTCGAGGAGCACTGCAAAGTAGGACTTGGCATCGCGCTGCGCTATACGGATTGGCTTTACCTCGCTGCAGACGATCGCGCGCACAATTTGGTAGCCCTCGATTTCCTCAAGGGTCGTCTCCAGGCCATCAGCCTCGGCAAGATCCGCTTCCGCGACCGGAGCGCTGGTGACAGCGGTCGGCACTGCTGTGTCCTCGGTCTGCGGGAATGCAGGGTTGCCGAGGGCCTTCTTCAGCCGTTCGTTGACCTGGTCATTGAGGAATTGCTTGGTGGCCTTCCCGACCAGGGTGGTGAACTGCTCCCGCACTTTCTGCGTGTACGGCCCGGTATAGACCCTGGCTGTCAGGAACTTGACCCATTCATCTTCAGGCTCCTTGAACTGTGCTGCCAGGGTTCGCTTCAGTTCGCCGATGTATTTCAGTTCACCGGCTGCGCTGATGATCGAGTCGAGGTCGAAAACGTCCTTGGACAGCTTCTGCAGTTCAGGGATCAGAGACTGGTCAATGTCATTCAAATCCAGCACAAGAAAGGGCTTGGCATCCATCCGGTTTGGTGCATCGAGGTCCGTAAAGAACTGATAAACCTCGCCATTGGTAAGGATGGCGATACGCGCGTTGGTGACAGCAAAGTAGCGGAAGAGCTGTGATGCGTGCTCGATCTTGACGGGTTCCGTGGACTTCTTGCACTCAATCAGGATCTGCACCTCGCCGTCCTTGACGATGGCGTAGTCGATCTTCTCGCCCTTCTTGAGGCCCACATCAGCGATGAACTCTGGAACGACCTCCAACGGATTAAAGACGTCATAGCCAAGAATCGTTGAGATGAAAGGCATCACGAAGGCATTCTTGGTTGCCTCTTCTGTCTGGATAACACCCCGCTGCTGACGCACCTTTGCCGCCAAAGCTGAAAGCTTCTCCGCGAATTCCATGTTCTACCCCCAGTAAGTTCTCTTTAGCAGGACACCACCATGTGCCCCACAGCAATTTCAAGCTGCTGCAGCAAAACTTACATGCGAGGAGCGACATTTACACGCAACCGACTGATGGGCGCCCGTCATGTTGCACGCAGTCCCAATCGAATAGCAGACGGGGGAATTGACCCCCATCCCTGGCGAAAGCGAAAGCGGACGACGTCGAGTGCCCACCCGCCGTCGTCCGCTCCGCCCAAGCCGCCGCAAAGGCGGCCCAAGAACCAGCCGCAAACTAACTCAGCGCCACAGCCCCAGCGCGAACTCGGCAATGACCGTGGACAGCAGGAATGAAGCCGTAATGGCCACGAGCCAACCGGGATGATCTTCCAGCCGAAGTTCTTCAGCAGCGGGATGTCCTTGCCCAGGGAGAGGCCGGGCAGGGGCAGCATCACGGTGGCGCTGGACAGGAAGTCCGCCGTCTTGACGGCCGCGTTCAGCGCCTCTGCACCGAAGAACCACAGGCTGGAGATGTACGCGCCGATGGTCGTGATGAACACGATGGCCGAGATCTTCCGGGTGACCTTCGCCAGAGCGATGCCCACCAGGACCAGTGCCTCCAGGACCACATGCGCCAGCACGATGGTCAGGTCGAACCCCTTCGCGGCGATCGACGCCGTGCCAATACCCAGAACCGTCAGCACAGACAGTGAGAGCCATAGCGGCAGCTTGATCACCGCCGAGGACTCGGCTACCCGCCGAACAGGGTCCCGAACACGTACATTGCAGGCACTCCGCGTTACTGGTCCGAGTCCGGCCCGCACTTCTCTGACACGGGTGAAAGTACGACGGCGATACGCCGCTTGCGTGAAGCGTTGACGGTGGGTGCGGGTTGAGGCAGCCGCGGCGATGGTCCAGTTTCCGGGATGTAAAACCTGTGCGTGGGGCGCGCCGAAGCTGTGCGATGACGGTTGCGGGGGTGTGACTGGGGCCGAACTCAAAATGTCAGACCCCCGTGACAGGCTTTGGTTATGGAAACCGGAAGGGTTGTGGATGCGATAGGACCGGCCGGACTCGCTGGTGCCGTCGCATCCCTGGCCGGGCTGGTGGACGAACTAACAGGAGCCCTGAGCGGTTCTTCGGAAGCTGCGGATAATCCTCACGGTGTCGACAGTCATGATCCGCTTCGGGAACTTGCCGATTCCTGCCTGGACGGCCTGGGCATCGTGGCCCGAATCGAAGCTGCTACTGCAGCCGTGAAAGTGCGGCTGCTCACAGAGTATTCGGAGGCCGCAGCCGCCATGGAAGCGCCCGCGGACAGCGCCTATGAATCATCGGCGCGGGAAATGAGTGTCGTCGCCGAAGTCGCCTGCACGCTCACCATCGGCGAAGGAGCCGCATCCGCGCTGTTGCAGGACGCCCATGCGCTCACCACCTCTCTTCCGGCCACGCTCAACGCCATTGAGGCTGGCGCCATCTCCTGGCGGCATGCCCAGATCATGGTCGATGAAACCAGCAGCCTGGACGCTGCAGCTGCAACAGCCTTGGAAGCTCACTTCCTGGACCCAGAGGCGCCTAACGCGGCCCGGGGTGCATCTGCCGGAGAGCTGGTCCCGGGCCGCTTCCGGCGGAAGGTACGTGCTTGGCGGGAACGCAATCATCCCGAATCCCTCGAGATCAGGCATGTGAAGTCGGTTGAGGAGCGCCGGATGGAGTACTCCCCGGACCGCAACGGGATGGCGTGGGTCTCGCTATATATGCCTGCGGACAAGGCCTGCGCCATTTGGAACAAGACCACTGCCCTGGCCCGTGGCCTGCAGGGGCCGGAAGAAACGCGGACCCTCACTCAAATCAAGGTCGACGAGGCCGCCAGATTGTTGCTTGGCACCCCAGGCAAGAATGCCGGGGCCGGACCATCCCTCAAAGCGGATGTCCTGGTCACGGTGCCGGTCCTCTCCCTCTTTGGTGTCACTGACGAACCTGCCGACCTTGATAATTACGGGCCGATCCCGGCATCGATGGCCCGCAAACTCGTCACGGAAGGCGCCGGATCGTTCTACCGGGTGCTGGTGGACCCGCGGGACGGAGCGCCGCTGGAAATCGGCCGGACCAGCTACCGGCTCCCGGAATCGCTAAAGCGGTGGTTGCGGATGCGTGATGGAAAATGCACCTTTCCCGGCTGCAGCAACCACAGTCAGGACAACGAATCCGACCATCTCATGGCCTGGGAACGTGGTGGAACCACCGGGATCAGCAACTTGGGCCAGCTGTGCCCCAAGCATCATCGGCTCAAGCATCGAACGGGCTGGAGTCCCGGACCCGCGGCAAGCAATGAGCCACCCGGCTGGATCTCACCCACCGGGCGTCATTACAACGCCGAACAACCGGACCGTGAACCGACACTGTGGCCTCCAGCTTTCCTCCCGGACGGAAGCAGCCCGCTGGAGACACTCATCGTTGACTATCTCGTTGCCTAGGAGTCGCGCGATCATGCCCGGGCGCAGCAAGTCGCTACTTTGCCGGCGTGTGAGTTGGTAGGTTCGCGTTTCTCGCTGACGCTCGCACCCTGTAGGCACGGCCGCTGATAGTCCGAGCGCTTTGTTCCTTCCCATTCCGTTCACCCACCGGCAATCAGCACGCCCTGCATCGTTTCGGCGCGCCCCGCAGTCTTTTCACGCACCCCTCCGCCCGGCGGTAACACGAAGCCGGGAGGACATCCCCGAGGTACCAGGAGTACTCCGTGTTCGTTAAAAGCACCCTTGCCGCCGTCGCCGTCCTCGCTTCCCTGGCCGGGGCAGCCGTCGCCCCCGCCCAGGCCGGGGCCGAGGCAGCCAAACCGGGCGTCGTCGTCGGCCAGCCGCTCGCCGGCACCCATGCCCACAACGACTACGAGCATGACCGCCCCCTGTATGACGCGCTGGAGCGCGGCTTCACCAGCGTCGAGGCGGACGTATGGCTGGTGGACGGCGAACTGCGGGTGGCGCACGACCTGGCCGACGCCAAACAGGGCGTCACACTCGAAAGCCTCTACCTGGACCCGCTTCAGGACCTGGTCCGCAGCCAGCCCGGCCACAGCGTCTACCCGAAGTGGGGCGGCAGCGTGCAGCTCCTGATCGACATCAAGAGCGAGGGCGAGGCCACCTACGCCGCCATCGAGCAGGAACTGTCCGAGCACCGGGACATCATGAGCCGCTACACCAACGGCAACGTCAAGACCGGCCCAGTCACCGCCGTCATCAGCGGCAACCGCCCGCTGGCCACCATGCAGGCACAGACCCAGCGCTTCAGCTTCTACGACGGCCGCGCCGCCGACCTCACCTCAGGCCTGCCCGCCGCCCTGATGCCGCTGGTCAGTGACAACTGGACCAAGCTCTTCACCTGGCAGGGCGTCGGCCCCATGCCCGAGGCCGAGCGCACCAAGCTCCGCGCCTTCGTGGCCACGGCGCACGCCAACGGCTACCGCGTCCGCTTCTGGGCCACCCCGGACCAGCCCGGTGCCGCCCGCGACGCCGTCTGGACCGAACTCGCAGACGCCGGCGTGGACCACATCAACACCGACGACCTCGCCGGACTCCAGCAGTTCCTCACCGCTCGCGGAGCCTAAGCCATTCGGGTCCGGGGGGCCGTGACTAGCCTCCGGTGCCCACTGCAGCTGTTTCGACGGACAAGAGCCTGGCGTAGTTCAAACACATGCTCACGCCCTCATTGGCGGGAACCCGGTTCCCCTCCAGGGAGCTTCCGGGTGAGCTCCTGCTGTATTGCAGGGGATGAATTTTCGACTTCCGGCTGAGCGCGTTCTTGAGCAGAACACACCGCCAGGAAAAGGACGGGCTGCCCCGGCAGCGCCCAAAGTGATGCTGTGCTTCATATCTGTCCCCCCAAAGAAAGCTACGTCCTCCCAGCCTATGGCCACGGGCCTCGAACCACATCGAGGGGCAGGCAGGTTGCCGCCCGCTGGTCACCTACTCTTGAACCCATGGGGGCTAAGGATGTACTGAAGAAATTTGATGAGTCCGGCGGCCGGGTTTTCTACGGCGCGTTGATCGCACTGATGCTGGGGGTCTTCGCATGGCTGGCCCGCGGCCGGATCCTGGAGGCGGCACCATTCCTGCTTCTTGCGGTGGCCTACGCGGTCCTGCTGTATCGCGTGGTCTCGCTGTCCGTCCGCGCATTCACAGTGATGAGCTGGGCATTCTTCGCCATCTTTTACTCGCTGATCTCGATCGATGTGTCCGGGCGCTTGGGCATTCCCGCGGCGGGTCCGTGGTTCATAGGCTTCATTGTCGGCGCAATTGCGGGTGGTTATGCCTGGTCCGGCCCGCGTGCGGGAATGGAATTCAACCAGGCCAAGCGCCGAACACCTGAAGCCGATGGAAGTTTCAGTGGCGGGCGCCGGCTGGCCGTCATCAACGGGCTCTGCGCGCTCGTATTGCTCGTCATGGGAGCAGCCCAACTAATGCTGCTTTCGCCGACCGTCCCTGCCGTTGCCGTGCTCGCCGGTTCACTCGTTGCCGGGTGGGCTCTCTTCCGGTTCCCCCCGCCCCTCCAGGTCAGGAACTTGCTGCTCCTGGTGATACCCGTTGGCTTCTTTGTGTTTGGTTTCATCGGCGGAGCCACGGACCAAATAGCCTTTCCCCATTCGTGGGGTTTTGGGGTCCTCGCCGGCATCCTGATCGGCGGCCGGTACTGGTCCGGAGCCCGGGTGGGCGCGCCCCGTCCGCCGTTCGCCGTTCAGGGCCAGCGGCGACGAAGAAAACGGCCCCGGACAAAGGAGGCACAAAACCGGACGGCACGGGCGGAGATGCCTGCGGGGAAGTAGCCAGGTCGACGGCGGGGAGTTGGCGCCGTCCCGCCCCCGTCCCTCCGCGTTTACCGGGTGGCCACCGGGAAGCCCTTCACCGTTATCCCCGATCCAGCAGTCTTGGCGGGCACCCTCTGTCCAGCGCCTCCTGATGAGCCGGGCGGAAGGCCCCTACCGTCCAAGGAGTACTTCGTGTTCGTAAGATCCACCCTCGCCACGCTTGCCGTCCTCGCCACCCTGGCCGGAGCAGCCGCCGCTCCCGCCCAGGCGGCGGACAGCACCAGCGACAGCAACCAGGCCTTCACTTTCGGCGTCATCGGCGACATCCCCTACGGCGCCACCGAGATCGCCAAGTTCCAGTCCCGCATCCAGGACCTCAACGCGGACAAGGACCTGAAGTTTGTAGCACATGTGGGCGATATCAAGAACGGCTCGTCCGTCTGCTCCGACGAGTACTTCTCCTACATCCGCTCCCAGTTCGACACCTTCGCCCACCCGCTGGTCTACACGCCTGGCGACAACGAGTGGGTGGACTGCCACCGAACCAACAACGGGGCCTACAACCCGCTGGAGCGCCTGGACAAGATCAGGGAGGTCTTCTTCAACGAGCCCGGCAAGACCCTCGGCGCCACCATGCCCGTCAAGAGCCAGGAGAATCTGAGGCTGCCCGAGGACGTGCGCTTCGACAGGAACCGGGTGGCCTTCTCCGTACTGAACGTCCAGGGCAGCAACAACTCCCTCCTGCCATGGACGGGACTGGGCAAGACGGCTCCCACGCCCGAACAGCTCGCCGAGGTGGAACACCGGACGGACGCCGTCATCGCCCAGATCCACCAGACCTTCGCCGATGCCAAGCGCAGCAATGACCGCGCGGTGGTGCTCATGCAGCAGGCGGACATGTTCGATCCGTCGCTCCTGGCCGACGCCACCGCAAACCCGGCCACCGTCTCGGGCTTCCGCGACATCGCGCAGGCAATCGTGGACGAAACCAACCAATTCGACGCTCCCGTTTACCTGGTCAACGGCGACAGCCACGTCTTCGCCGAAAACCAGCCCCTCGCCGCCGGCTCACCGTGGCTGGACATCTACGGCTCTCCGGCCGCTGACAACCTGCAGCGCATCACCGTGGACGGCGCCAATAACGCCGTGGATTACGTCCGCTTCACGGTCGCCGGCAACAGCGCCCCGGGCGCCGACGTCTTGAGCTGGGAAAAGGTCCCCTTCAGCCAGTAGGCACCCATGGAAAGCGGACGACGGCGGGCGCCTACCCGCCGTCGTCCGCATGGGACTTTTGGGTCTGGACACAGGTAACTGCCGGATTTATCGTGCAAAGGTGGCGGCTGCCTGACTGACAAGATGGCTAGTTCTGCCGGTCCGCTGTTGCGGCCGTCCATCATGAGGAGGCAGCAAATGGCACACGTTGAAGAGGTTGAAGAGACCGTTGAAGTCGCTGTCCCGGTGCGGACGGCATACAACCAGTGGACCCAGTTCGAATCCTTTCCGCAGTTCATGTCCGGTGTGGAATCCGTGACCCAGTTGACCGACACCACCAACCACTGGGTGACCAAGGTGGGTGGTGTCCAGCGGGAATTCGATACCGAAATAGTTGACCAGGAGCCGGATGACCGCATCGCCTGGCGCAGCACCGACGGAAAATCCCACGCCGGTATCATCCGGTTCACGCCGCTCGATGCCACCCACACGAAGGTCAAAGTCCATTTCGAGTGGGCGCCGGAAACCGTCACCGAAAAAGCGGGCGCAGCACTGAAAATCGACGAGATGCAGGTGAAGGCTGACATGCGGAAGTTCAAGGACTTCATCGAATCGCGCGGTACCGAAACCGGGAGCTGGCGCGGCGAAGTCAAGGACAGCGGACCCACCGGGCAGTTCTAGACACCTGACAAACAGAAGCGGACGACGCCGGGTGCCTACCCGCCGTCGTCCGCATTCCTTGTGTGCCGGGCCCTTCGTTGATTCACCCGTGCACAGGGGCCAAGAGCTGGGCTGTCGGGTCAGCCCGCCACGTTGCTGGGATCGTTGCCGTAGCTGTGCTTGGAGCCGATCTGGCCGTCCTGGTTCTTAATGACGTGCTCCACCTTGTCGGCCTGGGCAGCCGCCCGGCCTGCGGCGACAGCTTCATCCTTCGTGGCATAGCCCGCACCGAATGCGCGGCTCGTGCCCTCACGTCGGTTCTTCCACGCACCGTCTTCGTGGTAGGTCTCGATGTCACCCTGAGCCATTGCGTTACTCCCTCTGCCGTCACGGATTTTGGTCACCTGCTGCCTGAGCGCAGATAGCGAAAAGCCCCGCAACACTTGGAGCACAGCGGGGCCTTCCTGGCAACCACTCCGCCTGATGGGGGCCAGGCGGAGAAGCTGAACTCCACCATAATAGCAAGCATGCTTACTTTCAAGTCTGCTAGAGCCTTCGCGCCTTAAGTTGTGTTTTGCGGGAGCAGGACGGTATCCGCACCGAAACGTGGCCAAACCAGCTGGCCGCGACGCGCATTGCTAGAGGCGTAGTTCCATGAAGACGCTGTTGGGGTCCAGCACGTAGTCGGCAAACGGCGGGCACTCGGTGAAACCGTGCCGGGCGTAGAGGCGGCGGGCGGGTGCGAAGTAGTCCTCGGTTCCCGTCTCCAGGTAGACGCGCTCAAGGTTCCGGGCGCGGGCGTCGTCGAGGATGTGACGGAGCATGAGGGTGGCCACGCCCCGTCCCCGCGCGGTTGCCGTGGTGCGCATGGACTTGATCTCGCCGTGCCTTGCCGGTCCGGCAGGGGAGTCCAGGAGCTTGAGCGCGCCGCACCCCAGCAGGTTGCCGTCCTCGCGGGCGGTCCAGAACGTGATGGACGGGGCGGCCAGCGCCGAATGGTCCAGGGCGTGGACGCTCTCGGCGGGCGAGGTGGCGAACATGTCTGCCAGGTGCTCGCTGAGGAGGCGGTGGACATCGTTGCGCGTTGGGCTGTCCCGGTCAATGGAAATCATCGCCCCAAATTTACCTGTTGCGTACCACTTCACGGCTGTGCCAAAATGCCGGTGATCGTGACCCGACCGCAGGAGGTGAGACCCATGAATGCTGTATCCGCAATGGGTGCTCCCCGCAGTCCACGATCGCGCGGCTGAACCAGCCGCCACCGGGAGCGCTGAACAGGCTATTCGCGAAAGGCGACTCCCATGAATACAACACCTTCTTCAACTCCGCGCGCCACCCCGACGGCGGATTCCGGTCGCGCATTCGTCCTCGGCGGCGGCGGATCAACGGGCAACGCATGGCTGATCGGCGTCCTCGCCGGGCTGGCCGCAGCCGGCCTGGACGTGACCGGCGCTGACGTGGTCATCGGCACCTCGGCCGGGTCAACAGCCGCAGCCCAGATCGCCGGCGCAGCGCCCTCCGAACTCTATGCCGCCGTCCTTGCTGCACCCCAGGGCCGGACCGCTCCGCCAGGATCAGGCGGCGGAGCCGCTCCTGCCAGGCCGGTATCTGACCACCTGGAACGGACCGGAAGGATCATCGCCTCCTCGGAAGATGCGGCGGACATGCGGCGCAGGTTGGGTGCGCTGGCCCTGGACCTGGCTGCCGCGCATGACGCGACCGCACGGTGGCGCGAGACCGTCGCCGCGCGGCTGCCAAGCCTGGATTGGCCGGAGCGCAAGCTGCTCATCACGGCCGTCGATGCCCGTAGCGGCGAACCGGCCGTGTTCGATCGCAACAGTGGCGTCGACCTGGTGGACGCCGTCGCCGCCAGCTGCGCGAGCGGGTCCGCATACTGGATCGGGGACAGGCGATATATCGACGGCGGCTACCGGCGTAACGAGAACGCCGACCTTGCGTCGGGGTGCGGGCGCGTCCTGGTGCTCTCACCCTTTGGCGGCAGAACAAGGACGCCAGTGGAGTGGTGCATGCAGCTCGCCGCGCAGGTGCAAGAGCTCCGGGCAGGCGGGAGCAGGGTGGAAACGGTCTTCCCGGACGGCGGCTCCGAGTACATGTTCGGCGCCAACGCCATGGATCTGTCACTGCGTCCGGCAGCTGCCCGGGCGGGTTACAGCCAAGGAGAATTTTTGGCCCGGCAGCTCACCGAATTCTGGCGTTGACGACGTTTATTCCTGCGGTCAATTGTGGACACAGCGGGCGTTGCTGCCCATAATCCAGAAAAGTAGTTCCTTTAATGTTTTTGTCTATTGTCAGGAAATGACAAGAAAACCTGGAACTGCTGACTCTGGGTCAACTGGGAACTTTCTTGCAACTGGATTTGTCATGTCATGAAGCAGCCAAGTAGCAGGAGTGGCGGGCTGGACGGCCGGATTTCGGAGGACTGGCCAAAAAAATAAAAGGGCGTAGGGTTTTGGGTACGCAAGCATGGAAAGGCGTGATTCCGATGTCCGGAAAATCCCCCAAAAGCAGCGCCGCCAAGAAGGTCGGCAAGTCAATTCTCGAAAAACGGGCTGACAAAAAGGCAAAGCATGAGAGCGGCGTACTCAATTTTGTAAAGCCGCGCAAAAACGCCCGCTGACCGGGCCAGTGGGCGGCTGGAGCGTCTGGCCTCGCCGCCCGCGCAGGCAAAATCGGCAGTGACGCAGGAAGGACGACGGCGGGCGCCCACCCGCCGTCGTCCTTCTTGTCCGCCTAGTCCTCGATGGTGACGCCCCGCCAGAACGCGATCCGGTCTTCGATGTGCTTGGCCTGTGGCTTGGGCTCCGGGTAGAACCAGGCGGCTGCCTCGTTCAGCTCGCCGTCCACCTCCAGCGTGTGATAGCTGGCCTGGCCCTTCCACGGGCAGAACGTGTTCTTGCCGCTGTCCCGCAAATAGTCGGCGTTGACGGCCTCGCGCGGGAAGTAATGGTTGCCCTCCACCACAACGGTGTCCGCGGATTCGGCAATGACTTTTCCGTTCCAGATAGCCCTGACCATAAGGTTCCTTCCGTCCCTGCCGCCACGCCAAGGTGACGGGCTGTACGGATGCCAACGGCTGCGGAAGCGGGCTTGTTCCCCAGCGGGGAGTTAGCGCGGGCTTTTGTCGATGACGCAGAACCGGTTGCCGTCCGGATCCGCCAGGACCACGAAGTCGGGATCCTTGGGATACATGTCCCAGTCCACCCGTTTGGCGCCGAGCGATACCAGCCGCTCAACCTCCGCGGCCTGGTCATCCGCGTAGAGGTCCAGGTGGATCCGCGGGTGGTCCTGGACGGGCGTTTCGCTGAGCTGGAGGGACAGTGCCGCGCCGGGTCCCGACGCCGGCACAAGGGTTACCCACGTGTCGTCGCCGGGTTCCCGGGGGACATAGCCGATGGCGTCACGCCAGAACTCAGTGGCGGCGGCGACGTCGTTGACGCCGAGGACAATGGTGCCGATGGTCAACATCCGCCCAGCCTAACCTTGCCCCCTGCAGCCCGGCTAGACTCGCGGGCATGGGGGAGAACAGCACACCTGATGAAGTCCAACCGTCCAAACGCGCCAAAGTACCCGCCGCCGTCGTGCCCTTGCTGGGCGTCGTCATTATGGTGGCGGGTTGCTTTGTCGCGTGGAGCAACCGCAACAGCTACGTGGGTTGGTTCGCGTACGCGCCGTTGAGCAACGAGGTCTTTTCCGGGAATGGCATCACGTTCATGAGCCAAGGGACGCAGGCCGGCCTGGGAATCATGGTCGCGGGGCTGCTGGTGCTCGCCTTCTGGGCGGGGTACCGGCTGGGCCGGCGGGCAAGTCCCGGCCCGCAGTAAAGGTCGGAGAGTGCGGACCTACCCGGCAGCGCGGTCGCCCGGCACCCGCACCTCCGGCAGTTCTTCGAACGCCGGTTTCGCAAACCAGTAACCCTGGAACAAGGGCACGCCCGCGGACTTCAAAACCAGGAACTCGTCCTCGGTCTCAATGCCTTCGGCGAGCACCGCGATGTCCAGTTCCTTTGCGATGGACACGATGCCGGAAACCACGGCCTGCCGGGCCTTGCTGGTGTCGATGCCCCGGATCAACTTCATGTCGATCTTGATCAGGTCCGGCTGGAAGTCCGCCAGGAGCCCCAGCCCGGCATGGCCCGCACCGAAGTCATCAATGGCAGTAGTGAACCCCTGCCTGCGGTATTCGGTGATGATGTTCGTCAGGTGCACGGTGTCGGTAATTTCCTCGTTTTCCGTGAACTCGAACATGATGGACGACGTTGGAAAGCTGCACCGGCGGGCAGCAAGGAGCGTGGCGCGAAGGCAGGCAGCCGGTTCGTAGACTGCGTTGGGCATGAAGTTGATGGACAACATCAAATCCTCACCCGCTGGAAACAGACGGCTGGCCAGCTCGATCGCCTTGACGCGGCAGTCCTGGTCAAAGCGGTACCTCTGCTCCGGGGTCACCCTGGCCAGAACGTCGTAGGCACCTTCGCCGGACAGGCCCCTGACCAGGGCCTCATAGCCCCAAACACAACCGGCTGCGGCGTCGTAGATCGGCTGGAAGGCCATGCTGAAATCGAAGTCCAGCCGTGAAGATGAGGTGCAGCCGTCACATGCCAAGTTGGGGTCCTCTCTATGGTTACTCAAGAGTAGGGCACCACGGGCGCTCGGCGGACGGCGGACGACGGCGGGACGCGCCCGCCGTCGTCCGCTTATGACAGTGCGTGGCGGACTTAGTCCTCGTAGACCGCGATGAAGCGGCCCACCACGCCGCCCCTGCGCAGCTTGTCGATGGCGCCCGGGATGTCCGCCTGCTTGATGAGTTTCATCGGCGGGTTCAGCTCACCGGACTTCATGAGGGTATAAAGGTTCTCAAGGTCCTCCTTGGTACCCGACTTGGAGCCCTTGATGGACAGCTGGTTGATGATCAGCGGGTAGGTGTTGATGGTCGCTTCGAGACGGCCCATGCCCACCTGGACCAGCGTGCCGAACTCGGCCAGGGTCTCGAGCGCCGCGGAAGTGGTGGTGCCGAAGCCGGCGTAATCGACGACCAGGTCCAGGTTCTTGTCCTTGAATTCCGTGATGGAGTCGGCCACTCCGGCGAGGCCGATCTCGTCCGCGAGCTTCTGCGTCTCCGGGTTCACTTCGGCGCCATACACCTCTGCGCCTGCCAGCACGGCCACGCGGGCGCCGATGTAGCCAAGGCCGCCGAGCCCGATCACGCCTACCTTCATGCCAGCTTTGGCCCCGCCCACCGCCATGATCGCGTGGTACGCGGTAAGTCCGGCATCCGTGGCCATTGCGCCCAGCTCGAACGAGACCTCGTCGGGGAGCTTCACCAGGTTGTCGTCAGTGGCGAGCAGCTTGGGGCCGAAGCCGCCGTCCCACTTGCCATAGCCCAGGGCGTCACCGTCGCTCATGACAGGGGAGAGGCCGACCCGGTCGCCCACCTTCCAGTGCTCCATCCCCGCTCCTAGCTCGGTGATGATGCCGGCATTTTCGTGGCCCATGGTGCGGGGAAGTTCCGGGAACAGCGGCATCCAGCCGGCGTCGTCGATGGCGGTGACGTCCGAGTGGCACACCCCGGCGGCCTTGACGGTCACCACCACCTGACCCGGACCGGCGGTCGGTTCAGCCACTTCGTTGAGGGTGAGTGGGTTGTTGGTGCCGGTGAACTGCCATGCCTTCATGGGGCATCTCCTTCGGATCGTCGGATAAGTTCATGCATTTGCATGCAATTACAGCGTACGCCTGTTTCGGTCCAGCGTGGCCCTGATGTGACGCGGGGAACTTGCCATGTTATGCCTGCGGGAAGTGATGCGTCGGATATTTCCGACCTATACTGAAAGCGTGCTTCCTGATGTCTTTGCCGCCGTGTCCAACCCCGCGCGGCGCGTCATCCTGGACGAGCTGCGCCAGGGGCCCAGGACGGCCGGGGAACTCACCGGCCTGCTGGACCTCAGCCGCCCCGCCGCCTCCGAACATCTTGCCGTGCTCCGCGGGGTGGGGCTGGTGCGGGAGGAGCGGCAGGGCCGGAACAGGGTATACCACCTTCAGCCGGCCGGGCTTGCCGAGATTGGCGGCTGGGTAAAGCACTTCGAGCACTACTGGAACCAGCGGCTGGATGCCCTGGGAGACCTTCTGGAAGAGGAGAAACCATCATGACCGAAAACGCCATCCGGCTGGAACGCCGCTACCCGCACCCAGCCGAGGCGGTCTGGGCCGCGCTGACCACACCCGAGCTGCTGGCCCGCTGGTGGGCGCCGGGCAACATTGCACCCGTGGCAGGCCACCGCTTCACCATGGATATGGAGTCCTGGGGCCAGCAACAGTGCGAGGTCCTGGCCGTGGAGCCTGGAAGGTCCATCAGCTTCCTCTTCTCCGAGGGCCAGCTGGACACCACCATCACCTGGCACCTGGAGCCCGTGGCCGGCGGCACCGTCCTTCACTTCGAGCACGCGCGCTTCCAGCTGGACACCCCCATGGGCCGGCACGCCATCGAAGGCATGGGCAACGGCTGGCCGGGCCTGCTGGCCCGCATCGACGGGGTGCTTGCCGGGGTGTCCTGACCTCTCCGGCTGCTGCTACGCTCCACGTAGTTGGCCCGACGCTGCGCCTTCGGGTTGACCATCAGTTTTAGTCGTGAGCGAAGGAACCACCATGACGGTTGCCCAGATCCAAGTGGACCAGCGTGTGATCGGGATTGATTCCCGGCGCTTCGCCTCGGTTGAGAAGGCGCTCGTGGAGCTCATCACCAACAGCGATGACAGCTACGCGCGGCTGGAAAGGGCCGGCGGCACCGTGACCGGCAGGATCGTGGTCGGTTACCAGCGGCACCACTCAGGGGCGGTGCTGATGGTCAGCGACCAGGCGGAGGGTATGTCCTTCGAGCAGGCCGGCCGGATCCTCAGCTACGGCGGCGCCCACAGCCCGCTGGCCCGCGGGGAGGGCGCAGGCCGCGGCTACTTTGGGCGCGGACTCAAACAGGCCATCTTCGGCCTGGGCCATGGCTGGATCGAGACCGTTCAAAGCGGCCGGTTCACCCGGATCGACATCTTCCGGGGCGAGAATGGCGGCTATCTTTACGACGACGACGGCGCTGACCGCCCGGCGTTCCCTGCGGATTACGCCCGGCTGGGGTTTTCCGACGGCGGCAACGGCACCCGGGTCACCATCGTCGTCGACAATCCGCATGCCACCATCACCCAGCAGGCAACCCTGCTGCAACTGCTTGCTGACAACGTCTACCTGCGGGACGTGCTGGACCGGCGCAACGTGGAGCTGGTACACGGACACCCCGGCGCCGAGGACTACGGCAGCGACAGCATCCGGTTCCGGGAACCTCCGGCCATCACGCTGGTAGGCCCCGATGAGCCGGGCAGCTTCGGCGTCGACGGTACGGAGTACGCCTTCACCGTCACGCTCAAGCGCGCCCAGGATGTCGAACTGACGCTGAAGGGTGACGAACGAACCGCCGGCCTGGTGGTGGAGTCCGGCATGGCCGTGCTCGATTGCCAGATGTTCGAGTACGAGAACCAGGTGGGCACCGAGTATCTTTTCGGGACGGTACGCTGCCCGGCGCTCACTGAAATGCTGGGCCGGGGCAAGGCCATCATCAGTGATGAGCGCGAGGGCCTGAACACCAAGGACCCGTTCGTTGCGGCGTTCTCGCGCGCCGTCAGCCGGATGATCGCGGCCGCCGTCCAGGCCGAGAAAGAAAAACTCGCCCATCTGGAACGCGCCACCACGTCCGGGCGAACCGCAGGGATGATCGAGCACCTGCTCCAGCACATGAGTGAGGCCGCCATCGTGGACCTGGGCCTGGAGACAGGCCCTGTTGTCCGGAACGGGGACGGCTCGCAGGCGCCGGAGCCACCACTGCCGGCGGCGCTGCGGTTCACAACGCCCTTCTACTACCGTCCGCCAATGCATCCGTTCCACGTGGCCTTGCTGCTGGATCCACGCCAGCTGCCCGAGGCCGAAACGTTGGCGTTCGATCTGGATCTTCCGCCCTCGATCCGTCTGGACCCGCTGCCTGCGCCGGTTCCCGTCAGCACCTTGGCGGAGACGCTCCGGCTCGAATGGACAGCAACAGGCGGCCGGGCTGGAGACCACGGGGAAATCACCGCCCGGGCTGGGGACTACTGGGCGCTTTGCGAAGTGGTCATTGCCGAGCATGCGTCACGCCGCAGCGCAAACCAGCCTCCGCACCATGCCGTCGCCGCCGGAACGCATCCGGTTCCGCACCGCCAGGTCCATCACCCGAGCCGGGACCACGGCGTGGACCTCTTTACCGGCTACGACTTCCGCAACCTCCACAACAGCGCGGACCGTGCCGTGTACAGCGAAGAGGAACGAAAAGTCCTCATCAACACCGCCGCCCCAACCGTCCAGCTCTACGTCGACGGCCGGGGCCGCTTTCGTGACTCCGCCCGGCTCTTGCTCGCCGAGCTCTTCCTTGACGTGATCTCGGACGAGCTGGCAAGGCGCCGCGTTGAACAGCATGGCCATGCCGGGGACCTGGAAGCCTTCAGAAACGCCAAGCGGGCCATCATTGGCCGCTACGGCAGCGAAGTGCACCGCACCTTCCTGGGCTGAGGCCGGGCAGGGCTCATCGAAGCCGGGGCGTTTACTGCCGAAAGGAGAAGGGTAACGATGGAGTATGACTGATACCGGAGACGGCGGCGCCAACGATCCCTTTGACGGCAGCGACGAGATGGTGGCCGGAACCGGGCACCTTGAGACGCCCGAGACCATCGCGGAAGATGTCCGGCACGACATCCAGCTGGGCCAGGTCCAGGACGACGTAGCCCACGTCCTGGAGGAACGCTTCGAGGAAGCGGGCATTGAGGCCCGGCCCGAAGAAGTGGATGACCTTGCCGAAGAAATCGAGCGGGACGCCTCCACCTGAAGAGCCGCCGGGACGGGCCTGAAACGGCGGGTAACAACCTGGACCAGTGCGCTGGCCGTGTTGGGCGCATGGCTCTATGAGTCATACCGGTGGTTCAGGTGGCCCGTCCTGTCAGCGTGGCCGGCGGCGCGTGTCCCGGGCTAGGGCCAGTCGGCGCGGGTGAAGCGGATGGGGCTCCGCATGGTGAGGAGGCAGTCTGACGTCCACTCCGCCGCCTTGCGCTGTACGTCCAGTGAATCCGCTGCTGCAACCTGCTGCGCGTCCTGGTTTGTGGCGTCCTGAAGACCTTCAACTGAGCTTTTCACATATCCCCCTTGTAAAGCGTGTGTGCCCACACTAGGCACCACCGAATGCCAAGGGAAGAGGGTTAATCCACCGGCCGGATAAACTGCGCAAATCTTGAGGATCGACGATTTTCCCCTGCGAACGCACCGGTGGCCCTACTTTCCGAATCGCGAGAAAACAGCGCCGAAAAAGGCCTCGAGGGCGTCGGCCTTAGCCTGTGTGTCCGGCTGCGATGCCACGGTGCCGGCCGCCTCGATGGACAGCGTTCCCCTGCGCGCACCGCTCCGGACATGCCAAGCACCTGTACCGTCGGAGAGCTGGTAGGCCACGGCGTAGCTCGAGTCAGCGGTGATGGCGGTGGTGAGTTCGGAAACCGGGAACCAGGGCCGGCTGCGGCCGCCAAACGATTTATCTTCGATACTCCTGCAGCCCCGCAGATGCTCCGCCCGGGAGTCGAACGGATAGGGCGGGACCGCCGTCGACGGCATGCTGATGACTGTGAAGTCGATGTAGTCCATCTTGCTGGCACCCTGAATCTGCCCTTGGCCGGATACCGAGCCGGCCAGTGCTGCGGCATACGACTCTTCGTTGAAGGTGCAGGGGGAGTCCGGTGGCTGTGAGGAGGCGCCGGGCGTGAAGCCCGGGGGCGCTCCGATGAGCGTGGCCTGCGGCAGGGTCACGGGTTCCCCGTTGGGGCCTTTAATGCCGTTGAACAGCGCCACCAACTGGTCAGGGGTCAGGGAATTCGGGGGTGGCGGCGCCATTGACGGAGGGCTCTTCCTGGCCTGGTCGATGAGCTCCTTCGCCAATGCAGCCATGGCGTCAAGGGCCGGCTGGGCATCGGACGGCGAATTCAAGGTCGCAACGGAAAGGCTCAGCGTGATGGACAAGGTGCCGCTCAGGACACGCAACCCGACGGAGCCGAAGTCCCCCGGTCCCTTCGGCTTGGTGACCTGCACCAAGGCGTGCTGCCTGTCGGCTATCGGGGGAGCAACCAGCAGTTGGAGAGCGTAGCTGGAGCTCCGGCCTGACTCTGTGTAGGAAAGGTCGAACTGGCTGCAGTGGGACACCAGGGCATCTGCGTACCCGAAATCAGCTTTGGCGATGGCATCCCGTTCCGCACTCCGCAGCACGATCATGATGGTGCTGGTAGGTCCGGATTCGCCGCCGGCCGAAGGCATGCCGCCTTCCGCGAAGTTGATGTTCTTGTCCGCCCATCGGGTGAAGGGATCCTGCGGAACGAAAGCGATGCAATCGCCGGGCGTCGTTTCCATTGCGGTGGAGGGAAATGACCCGCTTACGGCGCCGCTGCGCAGGGACGCTGAATCATGGGCTGCAGGAAATGGCAGGTTGCGGGTCTTGCCCACTCCGTTGATGATGGCCGTGAGCTCCGCGTCCGTGAACGCCTTGGAAGGCGATTCCGTTGGACCTGGGCCCTGGGCAGGTGACGTTTGGGGAGCAGGTTCCTTGCCGCCGGAAGGACTGCTGTTTGGCGCGCCGCCTCCGGACGAACACCCCGCCAAAGCGAGCAGGATGGCCGCCAGGCAACATAGCCCGCGCCGCCCGGTATTTCCAGGAGCAGCGCCGCTACGCTTCGCGATCCCACCAGCAGCCATCGCCGGCCTCCTTTGCCAGCACCAACGCTAGGCTCCGGGCCGCTGGACCAGCTAGGGCCGTAGGGCCCGCCCCGGCGCAGGGCCGCCCAGGACGGGAGCGCCGCCGGTGGCGGCCAGCGGGATCACTTCGATGCGCGCTGCCGGTCCCGCAACCACCAGGACGTGCTGGGCCGTGACGCCTTCCAGGGCCGCCGCCACCTCCCGGGTGGCCTCCTCAACCCCTGGAGGCGGGACGGACGACGGCGGAAGCCCTGCGCCGCCGTCGTCCGCCCTTAGCCAAGTGGTCACCTTGGCTCCGGTAGCGTCAGCGATCCGGCGCCCCAGTGCCTCGGGATCCACGGAACCGGGTGGGTGCCCGCTGACCAGGGTGATCCGCTCGATCATCCGTTTGTGCATGGGTGCCGCGGCGGCAAGCAGTGCCCTGTCGTGCCGCCAGAGAGCGAAGTGGTAGCCGGCCACGAGCCCCGCTGCCACCAGGAGGCCCAGGGGCGCGCGGATCCGGTCAAGGAGGCTTCCGCCGGTGACTTCTCCCAGCAGGAATTCGAAGAGCCGGTAGCCGATGACCAGCAGCGTTATGAGGGCCACCACGGCACTGACGCCGAAAAACGCCACCAGGTAGACGCGCCGGCCGGGCGGAATGTCATTAGCGGTCCTCGGCTGGTGCCTCGGCTTCCAGGCCAGCCACCAGACCGGTGCCCCCACCGCCAGGGAGCTGATGCCGCCAAGGAGCAGGGTGCGTGTGGCCCCGCCGGCCAGCGGCGAAACCGCCGCGGCCAGCAGCGCGTTGACCACAACGCCGATGCCCGAAGCCGCCGCGGCCAGCGCCACCGCAGACGTCACCAGCAGGCTGGCGCGGCGGGTCCGGGTGGAGCGGTGGACCGAGGCTGTGCGGTGGTAGCGCCACACCAGGGCGCCGATGACAGCGGCGGCGATGGCCGGTGCGAGCGGTTCGAGCAGGTTGTTCAAGGGGTCGCTCCGGTCGAACGCCAGCCGCAGGAGCACAAACAGGATGACCCCAAGCCCGCCCAGTGCGGTGATGCCGGCGACGAAGATGCCCACGGCAATGATGGTGACGTCCACCAACCCTGTCTGGAAGCGCCGGCCGCCCTCGCGGAACCAGTGCCACCACCACACAACGGCCCCGCCGGCAGCCCACACCAGGGACCGCAGGATGGGGAACCACCAGGGCTCATAGGTAGCTGATGCCGCGAAAGCCCGGATCGCCACGTCCAGCAGGGTGCTCAGCGCGGCGATGGCGGCGCCGGCGCCCAGGAGCAGGCCAAACACGGAGCCGACGACGGCCCGGACGTCGTCGAGGTGCGACGACGGTTTGCGGGGGTGCTTCCACATCCAGCGGTGCCACCACCAGATGGCCGCCCAGACAAGGCCGTTGGCCAGCGGGGACGGCCACTGGCGTTCCTGCGCGCCGATGAAGGACGTGGCAAGATTCAGCAGCGACGTGGTGGCGATGATGAGCGAGACCGCGTACATCCCGGTCAGGTAGAGGCCCCATCCAGGCGCACGGCGCTCTGATTCGTCGTCCAGGCGCCGCCAGACGAACCACCACAGCAACAAGGCCAGGGGGCCGCCGATCAGGGTGAAAGCCAGGGACAGGGCCAGGCCGGTGACGTCACCCGAGACCAGGGTGGATGCGGTGCGGAACAGGCGCTCCAGCAGTCCGCTCAGGCCTGACGCGGTGATCACCACCAGGGCGAACAGCAGGACGTACAGGATCAGCCGGCGGAGGGTTGCCAGGGCGCTCGTGGGCGTGGAGACCGTGGGGGTTGCCGGCGACGTCATTGCTTCACCGGGCCGTTGGTGCAGGCCATCAGGGGGTACGGGGGCTGGTCAATCATCCATGTCCCGTTCACCTTGAGCAGCGAGAAGGAATCCTCCATTTCGTACTCCGACGGGCCGAACGGTCCGCCCTGGGATGACCGGACAATTGAAACCACAACGGTAGCTGATTCGGTGCGTTCCGTCGTCGAAACCAACACGACGCGGGCGGGTGAGGGCTCACCGTAATAGGCGCCGCGGCACCGGCTCTTGGCTTCTGCCGTGAGGTAAGACCGGGCCGTGGTGCTGTCGCCGTCGATCACTGCCTTGCTGTACCGCTGGACCACGCCGGCGGGGCTTGCCTCATCCAGCGGGGCTGGCTCGCCGCGGGTGAAGACCACTGCCAGTGCCACCGCCACCAGCAGTACCACCACGCCCACCAGTGCGAGCAGGATCCGGTCTGGTTTTCTCCCGGTGTGGCCCGCGGCGGCAGTGTCGTCCATGGCGCAAGTATGGGGCAACGCGGCCGTTTTGGCCCGTGCCTTTGGGCCCATTTCCCGTAGCGTTTTCACATTGCTAACAACGCAGTTGCATAGGTTGCAACATCTATGGTGATTGCCTATCGCCCGAGAGCCAGCAAGGGTAACTTGCCAGAACTCCAGATTCCCGTTCCAAAATCCTCGCTCAACCTATTGACTGTGGTGTGCGTCACGACCTATCTTGAAACAACCGCGTTGCAACATATGCAACTCCTACTTTTACTGGTGGTTCCATGATTAACGAATCAAGCTCACCCGTCGCGGGAGTCATTGCCAATGACGACAATGTTCCCGCCGGTGCAGGCCACGGCGCCGGCAATCCTGTGGCCAGTAAGGATGTACGACGCCGGGTGGTCACGGCGAGCTTCATCGGCAACTTCGTCGAGTGGTTCGACTACGCCGTGTACGGCTACCTCGCGGCGGTCATTTCCTCGGTCTTCTTTCCCGAAGCGGACCGGCAGACCGCGCTGCTGGCAACCTTCGGCGTCTTTGCCGTTTCCTTCTTCGTCCGTCCCCTGGGTGGCTTCTTCTGGGGCCACATCGGTGACAGGCTGGGCAGGCGCAAGGCCCTGTCACTCTCCATCGTCATCATGTCCGTCTCCACTTTCTGCATCGCCCTCATCCCCGGCTACGGAACCATCGGCATGCTGGCCCCGGTCCTGCTGCTCCTGGTCCGGGTGGTCCAGGGGTTCTCGGCCTCCGGCGAATACGCAGGCGCCTCAGCTTTCCTGGTGGAATACGCCCCGGCCAACCGCCGCGGACTCTACGCCGCGGTGGTGCCGGCCAGCACCGCAGCGGGCCTGCTCCTGGGCTCACTGATCGCGGCACTCCTCAGCTCGGTGCTCAGCACCGAACAGCTGCACGAGTGGGGCTGGCGGCTGCCGTTCCTCCTGGCGGCCCCCATGGGCCTGATCGGCCGCTACATCCGGACAAAGCTGGAGGACACCCCGGCCTTCCGCGCCCTGGCAGAGCAGGAGGAGTCGGCGCCCAAAGCTCCCGCGCTGGCTATGTTCCGGACCTACCGCAAGCAGTTGGTAATCGCCTGCGGTGCGGTGCTGCTCAACGCCGTCGGCTTCTACGTCATCCTCAGCTACATGCCCACCTACCTGTCCGAGGAACTGGGATTCGGCCCCACCGAATCGTTCCTGGCCACCACCATCGCCCTTGCCAGTTACATCGGTTTCATCTTCCTGACCGGCATTGCCTCCGACAGGTTTGGCCGCAAGCGCATGCTGATCACGGCGTCCGTCCTGTTCATTCTCCTGACCGTTCCGGCGTTCATGCTGCTGGACACGGGCAACTTCCTGGTCATCGTTCTGGTCCAGATCCTGCTGGGCGGCATGCTCACACTGAACGACGGCACCTTGCCCAGCTTCCTCGCCGAACTGTTCCCCACCAAGGTCCGGTACAGCGGCTTCGCCGTCAGCTTCAACCTGTCCAACGCGCTCTTCGGCGGCACCGCGCCGTTCATGGCAACCCTGCTGATCGGCCTGACGCAAAGCAAGCTGGCCCCCGGCTGGTACCTGGTGGCCGCCTCCGCCGTATCCCTGGTGGCTGTGCTGTTCGCCGCCGAAACGTCGCGGAAGCCCCTCAAGCACCTCTGAGCAACCAGAGGCCCCTAAACCAACCTCCCTACACGCACCAACACCCAACTGCCGCAACGGCAGCTGCACCCATTAGAAAGGCACCACCCTCGTGACTATCACCGCCGACAACGCTTCCTCCATCGCCGAACTCGAGCGCCTCAAGGTCCTGCACAACGGCACCAAGGGCAAGCTCACGTTCTCCGATGCAGAGTTCGAGCGCCGCCTGGGCGGCCTCCGCCGGATCATGGCCGCCAAGGACCTGGATGCTGTCATCCTCACCAGCTACCACGGCATCAAGTACTACTCCGACTTCCTGTACACAACGTTCGGCCGCAACTACGCCCTGGTGGTCACCGCTGACGACTCGGTCACCGTGACCGCGAACATCGACGCCGGCATGCCGTGGCGCACCTCCTACGGCGAGAACATCGTCTACACCGACTGGCGCCGCGACAACTTCTACTTCGGCCTGCAGGAGGCTCTCCGCCAGCGCGGCGTCAAGGCCACCCGCCTGGGCGTCGAGGACGACTTCCTCCCGGGCCTGACCCGCGAGAAGATCGCCGCCGCTTTCCCGGGCGCTACGCTCCTGGACGTCTCGCAGGACGCCATGCGCCAGCGCATGATCAAGTCCGCAGAGGAGATCGAGGTCATCAAGCACGGCGCCCGCATCGGCGACCTCGGCGGCGAGGCCATCCGCAACGCCATCCGCGAGGGCATCTCCGAGTACGAGGTCGCCCTGATCGGCACCGAGGCCATGGTGCACGAGATCGCCAAGACCTTCCCTGACCGCGAGGTCCGCGATACCTGGGTGTGGTTCCAGTCCGGCATCAACACGGACGGCGCCCACAACTGGGCTACCACCCGCAAGCTGCAGCAGGGCGATATCCTCTCGCTCAACTGCTTCCCCATGACCTCCGGCTACTACACTGCCCTGGAGCGCACCCTCTTCCTGGGCCAGCCGGACGAGCGCTCCCTGGAGCTGTGGAACATCAACGTGGAGGTGCACCGCCGCGGCCTGGAACTCATCAAGCCCGGTGCCGTCTGCAAGGACATTGCCGCAGAGCTCAACGAGATCTACATCAGCCATGGACTGCTGGCCAACCGCACCTTCGGCTACGGCCACTCCTTCGGCGTCCTCAGCCACTACTACGGCCGCGAGGCCGGGCTGGAGCTGCGCGAGGACATTGACACCGTCCTTGAGCCCGGCATGGTGGTGTCCATGGAACCAATGATCACTGTGGCGGACGGTCTTCCCGGGGCCGGCGGCTACCGCGAACACGACATCCTGGTCATCGGCGAGGACAACTCCGTGGAGAACATCACCAAGTTCCCGTTCGGTCCTGAGCACAACATCATCGAGGGATAACCAACTGAACAGCCGGAGCGGCGCCGTGGACCACGGCGCCGCTTTCGGCGTCTCCCGCCAACCATAGGGAAAGATGGTGTCCACCATGACTCCTGCAAAGACCCCCGACAGCAACGGCAACGGAACCGGCACCAACGGCGGGACGGACGCGAAAGGCGCCTCCGTCGTCGTCAATGCCATCGCCGTCCTGCGCACCTTCACCGCGGATGAGCCGCTGCTGGGCGTCACCGAAATCGCCAACCGGGTGGGTATGCACAAAAGCAGCGTCTCCCGGATCCTGGCCACCTTTGAGCAGGAAAACCTGGTGGAACGGGACCCGGAAACCAAGCGGTTCCGGCTGGGACTGGGCCTGATCGCCGTCGCCGGGCCGCTGCTGGCGGAGATGGAGGAGCGCCGTGTTGCCTACCCGGTCCTGCGGCAGTTGACGGAGCAGACGGGCGAAACCAGCGCGCTCATGCTGTGGAACGGGGATGAGGCCATCTGCGTGGAGCAGATCGCCAGCCACCACCAGATCAAGCACACCACGCCACTTGGCGCGCGCTACCGGGACGCCATGAGCGCCTCCGTCCAGGTGTTCCTCTCCACCCTGCCCGCCGAGCGGGTGCGGGAACTGCTGCGCAGCGGAACCATCACTTTCCCGGGACTGGACGACGCCGGGCTGGCGGCTTATGAGGCAAGGCTGCGGGACGTGGCGCAACGGGGATGGGCGGGAAACTACGGTGAATCGTCCATGGACGAGGTGGGCGTGGCAGCCCCCGTCCGCGACCACCGCGGCGACGTGGTGGCCGCCGTCCTGATCCCCGCCCCCCGTTTCCGGGTGTCGAAGGAACAGTTCGAGAGCCTGGGTGAGGCCTGCGTTGCCGCCGCCGCCAAGGTGACCACCCGGCTGGGCGGCCGGCCGGCAAGCTGACGCTGCCTGGTCAGGGCAATGCTGACGGGATGCGGGTCAAGCGGTGACCGCGCTGACCGCGGTGACGCCGCCCCAGGGATCGCTGAGCACCGCGCTCCTGAACCCCGGGGTATCCGAGGGCGCCATGACGATGCCGCCGCCTAAAGCAACGGCCCGGTCAGCGGTCTTGTCTGCGTTGGTGACCCCGAAGTTCACGCTCCAGTGCGGAGGAACGCTGACGCCGTCGGTGCCGGTGGCGACTGCAACCACCTGGCCTTCGCGGAGCCATAGTGAAAAGGGAGTATCGGGCGGTGACTTCAGCTCCCAGGTGAACATCGCCTGGTAAAACTCCCGGGCTTTTTGCAGATCCGGAGTATGCAGGGAACTCATGGCCCAAGAGTTCGGCTGATCGGCAAGCTCAACGCCGTCATGGTCCCCCGCCTGCCGCAGGCAGAACAGCACGCCGGAGGAGTCGGCAACCAATGCCGCCTGGGCCAGGGCACTGAAGGTCCCGAGCCCCCTGCCTCCCGCCTGTTCAACCTGCGCTAACGCGTTCCCGACATTACCCACACGGATGTGTGTCAGCCATCCGGCGGGCGACTGCGGCGGGGACTGCCCCACGCCGCCCACCAAACGTCCGTCAAGTCGGGCCGGGTAGTACTCACCGTCGAACCCCGACATCGGAATTGCCTCGTCGAAACTCCAGCCGAAGAGTGCGCCGTAGAATTCTTTGGCGGCCCGGGGGTCCGGTTGCCAAGAGTCCACCCAGCACGGCGCACCCACTGAGGAAGTATCCCGCTTGGACATAAACGGCACCTCTTCCAATCCGACTGGCCCGGCCGGGCCATAGAGCGTTGCCAGGCAAGCATACTTCTGGTTCTTGCTGCACGGATCAGGCGGGAAGGACGATGACCTTTCCGGGCACGCGGCCCGCGCTGGCTTCGGCGTGGAGGGCAGGAAGCTCGGCGAGACGGATGCGCCGGGTGACTTCGACGGTTAGTTTTCCGTCGTCGACGAGGGACGCCAGTTCGGTGAGGCGTTCGCGGTTTGGCCGGACGAATACGGTGGCGGCGCGCACGCCACGTTTCTCGTCGCCCGGAGTCGCCATGAAGGCGGTGGTGCTGACTACTTTGCCGCCATCGCGCACCAGCGCGACCAGAGCGGTGAATTGCTCCGGGTCGATCGGAGCGAGGTTGAGCAGCACGTCGACCTGCCCATGGACGGCGCTGAGCAGGTCGGCGTCGGTGTGGTCGATGATCTCGTCCGCGCCGGCCGCGCGGACGGCGTCGATGCTGCGTGGGCTCGCAGTCGCCACGACCTGCACGCCGGCGCGTTTCGCCAGCTGGATGGCGTACTTGCCCACGACACCGCCCGCGCCGACGATGAGCAAGCGCTGCCCGGCCTGGAGCCGGCCGTCGTCGAAAAGCGCCTGCCAAGCGGTCAGCGCCACCGAGGGTAGTGCTGCAGCGTCGGCCAGCGGGATGCTCGTCGGGGCAGCCACAACCGCTTCCGCAGGGGCGATCACATACTCGGCGGCGCCGCCGTCCTGTTCCATGGGCAGGAATCCCATGACCCGGTCGCCGACCGCAGCGCCCTGGACACCCTCACCGACCGCGTCGATGGTGCCGGAAACGTCGTAGCCGGGCACATGCGGCAGCACCACCGGGATCGGCAAGAACCCGGCCCGCATTCCGTTGTCAGCCGCATTGAACGCGGACGCCTCAACACGCAGCCGGACCTGCCCGGCCACGGGCACTGGCTGTTCGACCTCCCCGAACTGCAGAACTTCGGGTCCGCCCACCTCGTGAAACCGCACTGCCTTCATGATTCTTCCTCTCGTTTTTGCTTCGATTTCGAAGCAATGGAATGAAGCTATCATTGCTTCGAATTCGAATCAACCCCCTATGATGGGGTTATGAACGAAACGCCCATGTCCCTGACCCCCACGCAGCTTGGGGCGTACTTCTCTTTCATGGAGGTGAGCAGCTTGCTGCGCCACGCAGTGGAGAAACAGCTCCGCGATGCCGGTGACCTCAGCTACGTCCAGTTCCAGCTCCTCGCCCGCCTGGGCGACGCGCCGGATGGGCAACGGCGCATGACGGATCTCGCCGACGGTGTGGTCTATAGCCGCAGCGGACTGACGTACCAAGCGCAATCTTTGGAGCAACGAGGATTCGTCGCCCGCTCACCCTCGCCCGAGGACGAACGCAGCACCGTCCTGACCCTCACCGAAGCCGGCCGCGCCGTGCTCGCGGCAGTGTTCCCTGGCCATATCAACGCCGTGCACAGCTTGCTGTTCGCGGCTCTTTCGGACGGGGACGTCGACGATCTCGCGCGCATCCTTGGCCAGGCCGCCGCCCATCTCCGCGCAGCTCCGCCACGCTCAGCCACACCCCGCCGGCGGAAGGCACCGTAAAGGTGCGACTTTCGGTCGTGTACGGCGGCGTGAGCGATCATTGCAGCTAAAGGCGGCAGCGTCCATCGGATGGTGGGCCGAATCTGGGCTGCTTCCGTGTATGTCGTGGTGCTGACCTCGTTCGGAATCAGAACCATCGACGGAGGGTTCAATTGGCTTCACGCCCTATCAGTACTGACGTTCTGCACACTGACAGCGGGACTGTGGGCCATCTGGAAGAGAAACATCAGGGCGCACCGCAGTTTCATGACCGGCAGCTACCTCGGTCTAATCGGCGCCCTTGTGGCGTTCTGGCAGTGCCCTCGGGTCGCATTCCGCAGCTCGCCATCCATGAGCTCCCGCTGCTGGGGCTGTTGATTATGACCCTGCTGGGCACGGCCGCACTCGTTCTCATCGGCATCGCCCAGCTTCGCAAAACCCAGACGGTCCCCGTCTCCTAGCCCTGGCCGTCTGCTCGCGGTAGTGCCAACAGCATGAAGGGGACATTGCCTCACCCACAGGGCTGTCAGTGAATCCCTGGAACATCGAAGTTCCGTAAGCCAATCGTTTACCGGGACGTCGCATATGGCTTCGCGGCATCAGGCGCCGGTCTCGTTGCCAACCCGGTCCTTTTGGCCCTGGGGCCCGGCTTGGCGCAACACTACGCTGATGCCATGAGCGACGTGCTGACGCTGAGTCCTCCGGTTCAACGCAACGTGGCCGCCAACCGGGCGCTGCATCCGGACCGTCTCTGGATCCGTCTAGTACGCGGCGGTGCCGGACTTGCCATGCTCGCGGCCCTCGGCCAGGAGCTCTACGACGCGACCCAGCCCGGCAACTCCGTCGACATCCCCCAGCTGATCTCCCAGTTCACGTTCCAGTCAAACCTCGTCCTCGGGCTCGTGTTCCTTGTGTCCGCCGGGCGGCCGCGTGCGCGGCTGCCGCAGTGGTGGGATCACCTCTTCGGTGCCCTCGCGTTCTACCTGGTGATGACGGGCATTATTTATGTGGTGCTCGTGGCTCCGCCTGACGAACCGTGGTGGACGCTGGACATGTACTGGCCGTGGATGGTCACCCATCGCATCGCACCGCTGGTCGCGGGGCTCGACTGGCTCCTGGTCACGCGCACCGTCCGAGGCCCGTGGCGGCGGCCCCTCGTGTGGCTTTGCTACCCGGGGGTGTTCCTGACTTTCTCCTGGGTGCGCGGTGCCTTCGACGGCTGGTACCCCTACGACTTCCTCAACCCAGGGCTCGAAGGCGGCTGGGCGGCGGTCATCGCCACCAGCGCCCTGGTACTCGCCGCGTTTCTCTTGGTCGGTATACTCGTGCACCTCGCCGGCAATGCCCGGGCGGGTCTCGCCCGCGGACCCGGAAAGGAAACCCCTGCCCGGCCGGCAGTCCCGTCCGGCTAGATGCGTCGTCACACTCGGGAGATTTACTGGGCCACCGACGTCGCAAGCTGCCGTGTGGTGCCTCCGAAAAAAGACTTGACGCATGAAGCCGCCCGGAAGGGGATCCTTAGATGAATGTGATGCCAGACAGAGATCCTTTGCGCTTCCTGAGAAGATCGGGTCGTGGATTCGATCTTCGTGAATGGAACAGTCGGCGTCGGAAAGTCGACCCTCGCCGATGCGCTAAGCGCTGCTGAACTGGGTAGTCACGCCGTCATCGATTTGGACGCGATTCGAAGGCTGCGCCCAGCGCCGAGTTCGGATCGGTTCAACCACGAACTGGAATTGCTCAATCTCCAAAGCCTCGCGGGCAACTACCGAGCTGCGGGCGCAAAGCGATTCATCATCGCAGGGGTCATTGAGGCAGAAGCCGAGTTAGCTCGCTACCTTGATGCGCTGGGTTCTGAGGAATTGTTTGTCTGTCGTCTCGTGGCTCGTTCCGACGTGTTCGAGTCGCGTTTGCGCTTCCGCTACCGCGATGATCCTGAAGGACTGATTTGGCATTTGGATCGAGTCGCCACACTTTCGGACATTCTTGAAGCTGCACACATAGATGACCTAGTACTGGATTCATCGGACATTCCACCTGCTGAGCTTGCAGTGGCTGTTCGGCGAGCTGCCGGCTGGGACTAATTCCCACCAGTAAGTACACACGCCCGGTAAGGGATTCCTCATGGGGCACTCTCAGGGGACGCTGGTCGGTTCTCCATGCAAAGAAGTCGCGGCCGATCTTCCCAGGATGAAACAGGAAAGAACCCACGATTCCGGTAGAGCCGTATTGCATCCTCTCGCCAATCCCAGACCGTCAGACGGATAGGCAGATCCAGCTGGCTGAGTGCGGCATCGACCAGGGCGGAGCCCACCCTGTGTCCTCGCGCGTTGGGGTCAACCCAAACCCGCTTGATTTCACGTGCCCCTGCTGTCTGCTGCACGATCACCACACCTACCGGCGAACAGCCTAGTTCTGCGATGTACACAGTAGCCCTCTCGTAAGCCCACGCTGGGTGTTCGACTTCCTGGCGATAGCGTTCGGGAAGTTCTGCGTTTGTGAAGGTGTGCCCCAAGTAGGTCGCTTTCTCACGTTCGGTTTGCATCAGGTATGCCCGCACCAGCCGACTTACCGCTTTGGCGTCAGGGCTGCTGAGATCCGCGGGGCGGACGGTAAGCGAGTTAGGCTCGGTATCCATCGCCTCATTATTCAATGACTCCTGCGAAAACAATGGATATGGGTTGGCCCGCCGATCCCCGCAATCCGGTGGTCTAACGGGGGCTCCTGCGTTCGATAGGTGATCCCCAAGCGGGCACTTCCATCCAGAAATTCGCGCGGACTGTTGTGGGGGACTGCGCCGTCATCGATTCGTTTGGGTTCAGAGGCCTGCGGCTATCTCTTGGACTGCTTTTGTCAGCGCGTCCATGGATGAAGGGCCGCCGTGCCCTTCGTGTTCAACGATGATGAGTTGACTGGACTCCCACTGCTGATTTAGCTCCCAAGCAGTGGCGGCCGGCCCGCTGATGTCGCGTCGACCGTGGATGAGATGACCTTCGATACCGTTGAGCTGGTGAATCCTGGGGATGATTTGCTTTTCATTGGTCAGGAATCCGTCGTTGGCCCAGTAATGCGTCACCAGAAGAGCGAACGTCATGCGCTCCCGTTCGTCTGCAAATAATGGCCCAGGTTGCCAGTTGGGGTCCAATGAGATGTGGATAGATTCCCATTGGTCCCAGGCCAGGGCGGCACAGCGTGCGTCGGCGCGGTCCTGGCCTGCGAGACGTCGGGCGTAGGCCTCGACCAAACGTTCGCCCGGTTCTGCGCAGGCCGCGAACCTGAACTCAGCCCAGGCTTCGGGAAAGATCCGTCCTACGTCCTCGGTGATCCACTGGATCTCTGGCCGGCTGCTTGTTGTCACTGCGACTAGTCCGATACCGAGAACACGCGTGGGATGGTCCAGAGCATAGGCAAGCGCGAGGGTGCTGCCCCAGGAGACGCCGGTTACAATCCAGCTCTCAATGCCCAGATGTACTCTTACGGCTTCGATGTCGTTGATCAACGCTTGCGTCGTGTTGCCTGAAAGGTTGCTCAAGTCGTCTTGGGCAGTGGGGATGCTTTTGCCGCAGCCACGCTGGTCCAGCCCGATGGTCCAGAAGCGGCTAGGGTCATGCCGCCGACGGTAGCCGCCCTGACCAAGGGAACCGCCTGGTCCTCCATGAAGGTAAAGTACCGGGATGCCTGAGGGCTCTCCGGTGGCTTCCCAGTAAATTTGCGCATCCGGTACCGTCACCCAACCGGTACTGGTCTGTGAATCTCCAGTCCCCATCTGCCAAGACTACGAGAATTCAGCAGGGCACACGGCAGGGGCGTCTTTAGGGGATCCTTCACCGGGCATCTCGAGGTATCACCCACAACGTGAAGATACTTGCGCTGTTAGGGTTACGAACCCGCTGGGCCGCTGTGCTATTGGGTTAGTGATAGGAAGCGGCCAGCACGTCGGAAGTCACGGGCTGAACGACCGAATCCCCGGCCGGCACCGATTAATCACTGCCACCTTCTTCATGGATGGGCACTGGCCTACCCGATGGGTGAGCGGCTGCGCCTGACGTAGGCGCTGGAGGCCGGGAGCCACATCAACACGGCACCAGCAAGACTTAGGATCAGACCGAGAACGACCAGGACATCATTCAAGGCAACCAAACCAGCAAGGGACAGGACAGCCACGGCAGTCAGGACGTACCTGGCCCAGCGTTCGCCCCGCAAAAGCCTGAGCGCCGCCCAGCATTGCAGGGCTGTCAGAAGGACCAGCATTCCCATGCTGACAGCGAACGAGGATGAGTCCGGCGGCCGCAGGAACATCACAATGGCTGGAATGACACCGGACACCAACGCGCTTGCCAGCCAAAAGTAGGCTGATGCGCGAAGGACGGCAGGCGCCGTGCCTGTCTTCCTGTCGTCGACACGGTGATCCATTGTGAAGTCCCCAATCTTCAGCAAGCATGCGCCAATTTAGGCCGCGAAGTCCCAAGAATACAGGGATCCCCTCAACACGAAAGGACGGCACCCCGCGGTGCCCAGTGGAGGATCCATTACCGGAAAACTCACGACTCCGTGTCGCCCTCCGCATGAGTTTGCAATGAGGGGGGCGCCCCGCCCGGCTGCTCCGGCACGTCGCTTCGTGCTTGACCGTCCTGAACGAAGGTGATCTGAATTTGGCTTCCCCGCGCAAGGACCGACCCTGCCGGAGGATCTTGGGAGGTCACCCAGAATAGCCCTGGCCACGTGCGCGAGCGAAGGCCTGGACCATCAGGGTCCCCGGCTGCGAGACCGAACCCAAGGTTCGCCGCAGTCTCCTGTGCGATATGTACAGGCTGCCCAACCAGATCGGGAACATTTAGCATCTGGTGTTCGACCACCTCGGCATCTCCTTTGCGCCCGAAAACTGGTACGGCAAACTGAACCGTCTATTCATCAGATTAGCGCCGGTGTTCGGTGCGTCCCGTATGGGATCGGCTACCGGACGACTATCGTGCCGATGTTATCGATGTGAGGGAATAGGGTCGAACGATGAAGGAAGGCCTGAGGCTGCGGAGGCATGAAGACCTCGGCGTGATGGAACTTGCCGCAATGCAAAAGCTTTTCGACACCGAGTATCTAAGCGATTACGGCCGGTGGAACCCGCACATGCCTTACGGCTATTCTCCGGCAGATTTCCATGTGCTCGCGTTCCAGGGGTCTGTGTTGGTGGCGCATGTGGGCTTTCAGCGTCGAGTGATCTCAGTAGGAGCCGACGACGTCCTTGTGGCTGGCACGGGAGGAGTGCTGGTTGATCCACGCTTTCGCGGTACTGGTCTCGGAAGCCGAGCTATGAGACACGCTCAGAAGGCGATGCGCGAGGAGGCCGAAGCCCACTTCGGTTTCCTCGGATGCCGGAAGGAGGTGGTCCCCTTCTATGAGTCGGCCGGGTGGATTCAGGTGCACGCCACGGAACGGTGCTTGTCCCGCGCAGACCAGAAATCAGTCATCGTGTCTCAGGAAGGGCCAACGCTCATCTGCTCGTCTACTTGCGATACAAGTGAGTGGCCTGACGGCGACATCGATCTTCGAGGGACGCCCTGGTGACATCATGACTCAGAGCGTCTTCCCGCGTCCGGTAGAGGATCCTCAACCGGACACAGCGGCGACCGTTGAGCCACAACAACTGCGGAATTCTCGCAGCTAGCGCGCGATTGGAAATGCCTCGCGATTTTGATGGAACCCAGGCCGGGGTGCCGGACACTTATAGACATGGGGGACAGCAAAGACTCATCGACAGACAAGGAGCTTTGGCAGCGCGCCGCGGACGGCGATGGCCCTGCTTTTGCTTCTCTTTTCAAACGCCACCGAGACCGGGTCTTTGTGCACAGCCTCCGGCTGGTGCGGACCACATTTGAAGCTGAAGACGTAACAGCAATGGTGTTCCTTGAAGTATGGCGCTGCAGATCCAAGGTGCGACTGGTGGACGAGTCTATGCTCGGCTGGCTATTGCTAACTGCCACAAATGTTGCCAGGAACAAGATCAGATCCACACTTCGTTATGAACGCCTGTTGCGGAAACTTCCCCAAAGCTCGGCCGTGCCGGATCACAGTGACTCCGTCGCAGAAGCCGTTGACGAGGACCGTCGTTCCAAGCTTCTGCATAGCGCTTACCGCTCACTGGGACGGCAGGACCAGGAAATCATCGCGCTATGTGTCTATGAGGACATGAGTACGTCGCAGGTGAGCGCTCTGTTGGGAATTCCTCCAGGCACGGTGAAATCCAGGCTCTCCCGCGCAAAGAGCAAACTCTCAAGGCTGGTGAACCCACCTGCTGGGCTCCTGCCGCCCCGGACCGCATTGACGTCTGAAGAGGACTAACGATGACCAACAAACCAGACTCACCGCAATTCACACCGGCCCGGAGCGCAGCCATTGAAGCGCTGGTAACAGCTGTTGCGCAGCACGGGACCCCGGAAAACCGTCACTTTCAAAACGCCAGGGGCAAACGGATTGTGCTATCCGGCGTCGCAATTGCCTTGGCCGTCAGCGGAGGAGCCGTAGCACTGCAAATGCCCAGCACAGACAATCCGCCCAGCCCTGCCGATCACGGCTTAAACCAGCAGGTGGAACAGGCTGCACCCGGAAATCCTCACGATGCGTACGCCGCCATCCCAAGTGACCAAATTCAGGACACCGAAAGCGACGCTGACTTCATTTGGGACGCGACCAACCCGTACTACGGCTACGACACCTTCCCCATCGTGGCCCGCGTGCATATCGACTCAATTGACGGCGGCCGCACCTACAGCCCCATTTTCGATCAATATACCTTCCCCCAGACCATCGGAAAGATGACCATCCAAACGGTATACAAGGGAGACGTGAAGCCGGGCGCCAAGCTGATTTACAACAAAGGCGGTGGAATCGTCTCTTTCGATGACTACTGGAAGAGCCTCAATCCCCAGCAGCAGGACAAGTTCGCACAGTTGAACGGCGGTCAGAAGCCAACAGGAGTCCAGTACGTCAAAAAAACCTATGCGGAGGATGCCGAAATCACAGTCGGGAAGGATTACATCGCACTCCTGCTGCCCCAGCAGTACAACGATGGAACGGCCGAGGAATATTCCATTCAGGGGTTCCAGCATGGCTTCCGAGAAGTAAAAGGATCCGGTGCTGCCACCACCATCCTCAACAACGAGACCAAAACTTGGGAAAGCCTTGGCAGTTTTGTGAGACTGCCCTAGTCTCGATCTCTCAAACCGGCACTATTTTCTGCGATAGCGCAGCGCCCGCTTAGGGATCCCTGAGCGGACTCCGCCGCTCTAAGGGGATCGCCTTTCCCCGCGAGGCTTCCCGTAGAGGCTGGGTATGAGTCACTATTGCTATGGACTGGGAGGGGTGGTGCGATGTCCAGCGGACAGGGAATCCGGAAGTACATCCTGGTTTTGCAGTGGCCAGCAGCGTCTGAGGGCGACTTTGATGCGCTTATCTCAATGGAGGATCTGCTTCAGTCTGATTTCCTGGATGCATATGGCGTCGTAGACGGGCACGACTTTGGCGCCGGCGAGATGAACATCTTTATTGAAACCGACCGACCGCTAGAAGCCTTTCAGCACGTGAGGACGTCACTGGGCACTGACCAGCGATGGGACAGCATACGGGCGGCGTATAGGCCGGTAGGTGAAGAACGTTATGTGGTCCTTTGGCCGAAGGCGCTTGAAGTGTTCTCAGTGTCGTGATGCCGGCGGCCGAAGTTGCCGACTGCAACGGTGCCGCGTTCGGTGAAGGATCCTTCACCGGCAGCCGATGGTGTGGTCAGCTCGGCGACTGAGGCGGGTAGGAGCGCCCCTTTGGGGTTTCGTCAGCTGATCGCTTTCTCCACCGCCGGACCTGAAAGAACAACCATGCTGTGCCGGCAATCGGCACTAGCGGGAAAACGGGCCTCCCGCTTAATGCAACTACTGCAAAGGCAATCCAAAGAGCACCAGTGACGAGGCCCAGGGCGATCAGCGACTTGCGGGTAACCGGGTAGGAAGGCAGCTCGATACCGTCGGCGCGGAGCTGTCGAGCCTCCGAAGCTGCCGCCCGGATTAAGGGAACGAACACGGCAGCCAAAACGGCGGCTACAAGCGCGGAGCGCCACGGTTCCGGAACGCCGAATGCCTCGAGGACCGATCCCAGCAGTGATCCCAGGATAAGCAACCAAAAAATTGCCCAGCCGGCCAAGCGCCTCCGCTTAGGGGGCATTCCCTCCAGGGAATCCGGCGGCCATGATTGCCACTCGTATCCGTTATCGCTCTTGCCTGCCCCCATGGCCATGTCCACAGGATACGCCCGCGCTGACTGCAAGGAGGCGAGGGCATCCACCGTTGAGATTCCTTACGGGGTCGCGCCCGTAAGCCGGTGGCTCAGTGGACGCTTGAGTGCCCGCTGGAGGATCGGCTAGCGCGCTTGCTGGCGCGGCCGCGAAGCTTTCATGAGGGTTAACGGAAGCTAGGCTGGCTCTCATGATGACAATTGTCTCTGCTCCCGCTGATCTCATTGTTGCCGAAAGCGATGGCATCGCCGTGCGTTTCGCGGGCGTCGAACTTACAGACCAAACACCAAACCAGATCTCAGCGGCGCAAGATGAACCTGGCATAAGGGTCAATCTTGAGGGGGTTCGGAGCCATGAGACCGCCCATCGCGACCAAAGCTTTGTCGAAGCCCGCCTCCGGTGGGTTGAGCGGAGGAAGGAACATGGCCCTGAGGTTGCCGGGGACGGGCCGATCATGCCCGGCGTGATGGCCTTGGAACCGATCAAGGTGGTTGTTTCAGACGACGCTGGAACTGAATATCACTGGGCGTCCGGGCAAGTTGCCGGGGACGGGACTGAATGGGCGGCATCCTGGACCTTCCTACCGAAGCCGCCCAAAAATGCTCGTACTCTCAGCCTCGATTTCACGCTCCACGGGGAGTCGACCGGCAAAAGGTGCCAGGTCGAGCTCGCTTAGGTGTCGAGCGCCCGTTGGAGGATCGGCTAGCGCGCTTGCTGGCGCGGCCGCGAAGCTTTCATGAGGGTTAACGGAAGCTAGGCTGGCTCTCATGATGACAATTGTCTCTGCTCCCGCTGATCTCATTGTTGCCGAAAGCGATGGCATCGCCGTGCGTTTCGCGGGCGTCGAACTTACAGACCAAACACCAAACCAGATCTCAGCGGCGCAAGATGAACCTGGCATAAGGGTCAATCTTGAGGGGGTTCGGAGCCATGAGACCGCCCATCGCGACCAAAGCTTTGTCGAAGCCCGCCTCCGGTGGGTTGAGCGGAGGAAGGAACATGGCCCTGAGGTTGCCGGGGACGGGCCGATCATGCCCGGCGTGATGGCCTTGGAACCGATCAAGATGGTTGTTTCAGACGACGCTGGAACTGAATATCACTGGGCGTCCGGGCAAGTTGCCGGGGACGGGACTGAATGGGCGGCATCCTGGACCTTCCTACCGAAGCCGCCCAAAAATGCTCGTACTCTCAGCCTCGATTTCACGCTCCACGGGGAGTCGACCGGCAAAAGGTGCCAGGTCGAGCTCGCTTAGGTGTCGAGCGCCCGTTGGAGGATCCTTGACCGGGCATCTCAGAGTTGTAATGGGGTAAACACGCGGCGCCATGTACCGGGAAGACTTTCTGGCAAGGAATCGTGGAACGAAATCGATGGTCCGGACACTATTGAGTATGAGTGGGGGATCAAAGTGTGGAGACGAGGCCTTGTGGCTCCTCGCGATCGACGGTGATGGTGACGCGTTCGGCAGGCTTTATGACCGGCACCGGGACCATGTACTGCGCCATGCGCTGAGACTCGTTGGGTCACCTCATCAAGCGGAAGACATCACGGCCATTGCCTTTTACGAAGCGTGGCGTCGCCGCAAGCACGTACGCATCGTCAACGGCTCGATTGTCGCCTGGCTCCTGGTGACAACAAACAACACCGTCCGCAATCACAACAGGCAGCGAAGGCGCTACAGCGCCTTCCTCGATCAGCTCCCTCCCCCTTCCGCAGCTGAAGATGTAGCGGACGAGATTGCCGACGCCGAGGAACGCGAACAGCAGGCCAGAGCGTTACGGGCTGCGTTTGCCCAACTCAAGCCACAGGAGCGCGACGTACTTACCTTGTGCGTCATCGAGGGACTGAATCGTGGACAAGTTGCCGCCGCCCTCGGGATCGCGGAAGGAACGGTGAAATCACGACTGCATCGGGCCAAGAACCGGCTGGGCGAACTCTATAAAGAACTGATCCCGTCCGAGTCTCTAGCCGATCGCACACTTCCCGAAGGGCGAACAGTATGATTCCCCACGACTTCCAGGCGGACCGCAGCGACGCGCTGCGTCGGCAACTGGTGCAGCTCCCTGCAGCGGCCTCGCAGCCTATGCAAACAAGAAACACTCGCTCCCACGAGAACCACGCCCGACTGGATGAGCTGTCCACAGCAGGGCGGAAACACTGGGGCCTCCGGGTGGCGGCCGGCACTCTTGCAGGTGGCCTGGTCCTCGGCGCACTGGCGCTGGGACTCACCCCGGAGGACCGGTCAGAAGACCCTTCGAGAATTATCCCAGCACTGACGCAGCCTCAAGAAGATGCAGACAGGCTTCCCCCTGGAGCGCTTCCGGCCCTGAACGGGGCAGGAATCGATCCCTCCAAAACACGGCTACTGGGGCACAGCGCAACGATCAGGTACTACGGTGCCCCGGGGGCCGAAAGCTCCACCCCAGGCGCTCCTTCCGGCAAGACGATCTGCATCATTCCCGTCACCGCCGCGGGTGCAAGCGACACGTTGGGCTGCACCCTGCTGAAAACCTTCGAATCTTACGGACTCAAGATCGAAACCCCAGACCGGACAGAAGCAGGATGGTTAGTGGTGCCGGCCGCTGTAGAGACAAGCCTCGAATCGGTGAAGCAGGAAAGAGGCTGGTTGCAGCAGGGCCCAAATTTCCTCGTACGCAACAATCGCTAATCGCGTTGCTTAGGCTTGCGCAGGTTCCTTGAGGGGTAGCCGGGCGCCAGGCTATGAATCGTCTTACTCTCGGTGCCCTTTACCCGATCCTCAGCCGGACGCCTGGTCGTGACAAAATCACACAATTTCCCGCCGGATCCACACTTACTCATGATTCCCGTTTAGTAGGCGCTCAGCCCGGAGATGCGGAACTGGTTAGTGGTGTCGCTGCCACACGGTTGATGGCCTGGCGATCAGGCCCTCGAGCGATCCAACCTTTGCTGAAATGCCGAGGCGAACGCCCGGAGGCGGTGTGCCGCTAGATCCTGTCGCTGCCCGATCTCGTCTACGGACGCCGTTATGGTCTGTTGAGCCTTCTCCAACTCATCGAGCAGGAGATAACCGACAGGAAGTCGGAACACGTTGTGCTCTCTGAAGCCAGCGCCTTCCGACATGGCCTGCACAATTGCAGCCAGCGAGTCGTGATTCCCAAAGTATGGAATGCCATAGTCAGTGACCGCCGCAACTAGGTCATCAGCCACTGATTCAACGGGCGTGTCTACGGTGAACACCCAAGCCCGGTAACTTCGGGCAGGCATCACATACCCGAGGGAGACGCTGAGCGTCGGCGGAGCGTAGCCGCGCGGCTTCTCGCCCAGCAACTCGGCAACCATCGATTCGACTGCTACATGCCGGACACCTACGACGGGATTCACCTCAACGAGAGGACTCTGGCGGCTCGCGGCCCTATTTAGGCCCAGCCACCCGAGGATGTCATCAGTGACCGGACGGGTGAAAATGTCGCCTGATCTCTTGCGGAAACCCGCGCACCCCCCCGCCCCAACTCGGACGCAGGTGGTGAAATTTCCCAAGCCGCGTTATTCAAATCCATCATTGTGACCCTAACTGACAACCACACTCGTGAAGGCCGCCTTCGGGCCCCCGGAGCTTCAGTCCGCGAGCTTAACCCTGAAGATCGGATTCCAGACAGCCCCAAAAGTCGCTCCCACGCTACCCCGTCTCGCATATTCTCCGCCGTGGCTCGTTGTGTTCCACTCGGCTCATACCAGCGCGGCGCACGTTGGGGGATCGGCTTTCGGACTTGGTTCTACGATTCGCTTTGTTTGGGTGCCTTCTTCGCTGCTTGGCGGTACCACCAGAAGCTGAAGCCCAGTAGAACCATATTCATTACCTGGATAATCCAGTACCAGACGGTCGCTCGGAATCCCTCGGCCAGCACAGCGTATAGGTTGTTCGCCAACCACATCACCGCGATCAGGCCCATAATTACGGCGCCACCTTTGGTTGGCTGCTTCCAGTTCCTGGTGCTCATGACCTGAGCGTAGCGAAGACGTGAACAGATGAGGAGACGAACCCGGCTCAAGATGTAGCACTTCGGATGGGCCCGATGGAGGGTCGATCACCGTTCCGAGGAAGTCCACCGCCACGTTCCGCGCGGTTGCTGGCCCAGGCCGTGTACGTAAGACCCGCACGATCAAATGCACGGTGACGGGGGGATTACTGCAACTATGTTTTGTTATGACTGGAATGAAGATCGGCTATGCCCGGGTCTAGGCGAACGACCAAGACCTGACCGCCAACGCAATGCCCTCTTTGCCCTTGGTGTTGAAGAGAAACTGATCTTTGTCGATCACGGACTTACGGGGGCGAACCGGGTGCGCCCTGGGCTCCGTGAAGCGATGGCGGCGTGCCGGGGCGGCGATACGCTCGTGGTGACCAAGCTGGACCGGTTGGCGCGCTCACTTTCTGATGCCAGGGACATTGCCGATGAGCTGACAGCCAAGGGGGTTGTGCTTAGTCTCGGCGGCGATAGCCACGACCCGGCTGACCCGGTAGGCCGGCTGCTGTTCAACGTCCTGGGAATGGTGGCCGAGTTTGAGGCGGATCTGATCCGGGCGCGCACCCGCGAGGGCATGGCGGTCGCAAAAGCGAAGGGGCGGCTGAAGGGCAAGCAGCCAAAATTGTCCAAGACGCAGCGGAAGCATCTTCTGACCCTGCACGACGCCGGCGAGCATGCGCAGGCTGAATTAGCCGAGCTGTTCCGGGTGTCACGGACGACTGTGTACCGCGAGCTCCAAAGGCGCACCATCTGAAGACCGACGCGGCACCGACTGCTAGGAACGCGCCCAATAGCTCCGCAAAAAGACCGCCATTTACCGTCGAACGTCACATGCTTGGACCAACAGAATCCGGGAGTGCCCTCTCATTGGCTGCACCGAGGCAAGGGAGTCGGTGTCCCGCCCCGTTCTGCCCGCACAACTTCGCCACGCACCAGCTAACCCCTCCGACGCGCCCCATTCGCAGGTCAGGGCAGTCCCGCCATCCGCGCCGCCAGATGCAGCGCAGCGAGCCGTCCGGTGCCGCGAGGATCGCCACCACACAGCTCGAAAATCCGCTGCAGCCGGTGGTGCATCGACTGCCGCTCCAGGTGCAGTTCGCGTGCCGACTGGGCCGTGTTGCAGCCGGAATCCAGCCACACCTGCAGGGTCTCCAGCAGCTGCGACTGCCGCAGTGCATCGTGCTCCAGGACGGCCCGCAGCTGCCGGTTGACGAATGCCTCCCGCGCCGAGGCGTCGAGGCAGGTCAGGGCCAGGCTTTCCACGGCGGCGTCCTGGGCGTCAACCACCACCAGGCCGCGGGCCGGATACCGCCTGCGCGCCGATGCGTTCCGCCGCCGGATCTGGCGGACCTCCAGGGCGCGGCGGGCCTCCGCCAGTGACCACGCTGCCTCCGCCACCCCGCCTGCCAGCGGTCCGACGGCGATCACGGCATCGTGGTCTCCCTCCAGTCCCTGCAGGGACTCCAGGAGCCGCCGCCGCTCCCCGGCGGTCCCGGTGCAGGGCAGGCCGATCATCACCACCAGCTCGGCGTCATCCAGATAGGCGGCGCAGGGGATCCGGCGTGAGCTTAGGAAGTTTTCGACGGCGCCGCGCAGCTCCTGGGGTGCCGCTGCGTGGATCGCAGCCACCACGGCGGGGGAGTCAGCGGGAAAGCCGGCGCCGGGAGCGAGCTGCTCAAGGCGCCACTCCGGGGCGGAATTTAGCACGGCGCGCATCAGCTCCGCACCCGCCAGGGCATGCAGCCCGGGAGGTGTGTGCTGCAGCAGCGCCAGGCCCAGGATGTCCACGGCGCGTTCCCCGGCCACCTGGGCCAGCGCCGTGTCCGCAACGTCCGGGACATGCACCTCAAGCCGGCCCATGAGGACCCCGCGCACGGCGATGTCCACGCTGATCACCGTTCCCCCGGCCACCGCGTAAAAGCCGCCGTGCCCGCTTGGCCCGGAGCCGTCGTCGTCCGCTGCTCCTTCCCCGGCTTCCGTGCCCACCTCACTGCTCCAGCCCTCCGGCACTGCACTGCCCATGGTGACTCCCCAGGGGGAGCTGAGCTTCACGGCAGAGCCCGTGATGCCTGCCAGCACGCCCAGGATCTTGTCCAGCGAGGCCCCGTGGGCCAGCTCGGCAGCCATGGCGCGGGTGGCGGCATCCGCCTGCTGCAGGTGCCCCACCGACTCGCTGACAAGCATGGAGTTGATGGCCTGCATGACGCCCACAAACGGGACCACTTTGCGCAGCTCCACCAAGGGCAGGCCGTATTCCTCCGCCTTCTGAAGCATGTCGGCAGGAATCTCCGGCAGGGCACCGCCGGTCTCGATGGCCAGGGCAGCAACGCCGCGCTGGGCCAGTTCGCGGACGTAGGCTTCGCGTCTGGCCGGGGCGGCGGTGGCCAGCGTGATCCCGCCGCAGAGCAGCAGCTCGCCGCCGCGGAGCAGGGGAGCGATGTCCAGCACCTCGCTGGAGTGGACCCACCGGACCGGCTGCGCATCGGCCACCACCCCCAAGGGGTGGACCACGGGATCTGCAGCGGCGAGGGCAGGGTGGGCGAGTATTTCGCCAAGAAACACTGACACGACGTTCCGTAACGTTGTAGGAGGATCTGTTCGACACATCGTATCTTGTTAGTTGTGATCAGGGCCACATAGCCTTTTGGTACTTATCCACCTCACGGAGGCCCCCATGCAAGAAAAGCTTTCAACAGCCACGCACGGCCAACCTGACCAGGCCACACAGGACCACAGCGCCGTGGACCACGAAGCCTGGCTGCAGCCCATCCCCGAATCAGCGAGAACACGCAAGGTATCCGGCCAGTTCTGGATTTGGGCGGGCGCCAACCTGGCACCCATCAACTGGGTGCTGGGGGCACTCGGGATCCAGCTGGGACTCGGATTGGCGGACACCGTCACCGTCCTGGTGCTGGGCAACCTGATCGGCATGCTGCTCTTTGGCTGCTTCGTCCTCCTGGGACAGAAGACCGGAGCCACGGGCATGGTCCTGGCCCGGGCCGCATTCGGACGCCGCGGGAACTACCTGCCGGCAGCCATCCAGGCCCTGCTGGTCATCGGCTGGTGCGCCGTGAACACCTGGATCATCCTGGACCTGGTCATGGCGCTCTTCGGAACCCTTGGCTGGGTTGACCCCGAAGCCCCTAACTACGCCTGGAAGATCGGCGTCGCCACCCTCATCATGGCTCTCCAGGTGGCCATCGCCTGGTTCGGCTATAAGGCCATCGCAGCTTTCGAAAAATGGACCGTACCGCCCACCATCCTCATCCTGGCCGTCATGTCCGCCGTCGCCTGGTTCGGCATGGACATCGACTGGAGCTACGCCGGACCGGCCGGCGCCATCCTCGAAGGCTCGGAGCGCATCGCCGCCATGAGCGCCGTCATGACCGCCATCGGCATCGGCTGGGGCATCACCTGGTTCACCTACGCCGCGGACTACTCCCGGTTCGTCAGCACCAGCGTCCCTAAGAAAAAGGTCTACCTGGCTTCCGTGCTGGGCCAGTTCATCCCCGTGGTCTGGCTCGGCGTCCTGGGCGCCAGCCTGGCCACCAACAGCGGCGAAATCGACCCCGGCAAGCTGATTGTCCTCAACTTCGGCGCCATGGCGCTGCCGGTGCTGCTGATGGTGCTCCACGGACCCATCGCCACCAACATCCTGAACATCTACACCTTCTCCGTGGCCACCCAGGCCCTGGACATCTCCATCAGCCGCCGCAAGCTCAACCTGTTCGTCGGCGTCTTCTCGCTCGCCGCCGTCGTCTTCTTCATCTTCCAGGAGGACTTCGCCGCAGTGCTCGACGCCTGGCTGATCGGCCTGGTGGCCTGGGTGGCCGCCTGGGGCGGAATCATGCTGGTGCACTACTTCTGGCTGGACAAGCGCTGGCCCGGTGAGCCGGAGCGCCTGTTCGACGGCGTGGGCACCAAGCGGCTGCCCGGCGTCAACTGGGCCGGCGTCATTGCCCTCGTGGCCGGCATCTTCGCAACGTGGCTGTTCATGTACGGACTGATCCCCATCATGCAGGGCCCCATCGCCGTGGCCCTGGGCGGCTGGGACCTGTCCTGGCTGGCCGGCGGCCTGACCAGCGCCGGGGTGTACGCCATCCTCGGCCCGCGGCAGCACATCCGCTACCTCGCCCTGGAGCCCCGCGCCACCCGGACGGTGGACGCCGCTCCGGACGCGACCGCTCCAGAAGCTGAGGGCCAGACGGCCGGCAGCACGCCCGCCCTTCCCGCCCTCTAACCTCCCTTCCAGCAGAACCTGGCGGGCGCACCGCGCCCGCCGAAAGGATTTCCCGTGAACAAGCCCGCCATCGCGGACCCCCTGCACCCCATCACCTGGCCCAGCGGGTTCAAAGCCGCCGCGTCCTTCACCTTCGATGTGGACGCTGAGTCCTGCACCATCGCGCACAATCCCACCAGCACCAAGCGCATGTCGCTGATGAGCCACCAGTCCTACGGCCCCAAGATCGCGGTGCCCCGGCTCCTGGCCATCCTGGCCCGCCAGGACATCCAGGCCACCTTCTTCATCCCCGGCTTCACCGCCGAGTCCTACCCGGACACGGTCCGGCAAATTGTTGACGGCGGCCACGAGGTGGCACACCACGGCTACCTGCACGAACCCATGCAGGGCATCGACGCCGCCACCGAGGCGGGTTACATTGACCGCGGCCTGGAGGCGCTGGCCAAGGTGGCCGGAGTCCGGCCCGTGGGGTACCGGGCGCCGTGGTGGGAGCTGAACTGGCACTCACCGGGCCTGCTGGCGGACCGCGGCTTCCTCTACGATTCAAGCCTGCTCGACGGCGACGTCCCCTACCGCTTCGCCGTGGCCGCGGATGATCCCCGGGACATCGTGGAGATCCCCGTGGACTGGACCCTTGACGACTGGGAACAGTACGCGTTCTACCCCGGCGTCACCGGCAGCGGCGTGATCGAGAGCCCGGCCAAGGTCCTGGAAATGTGGACGCTTGAAGCCGAGGCCCACCACTCCCAGGGAAGCTGCTTTGTCCTCACCAACCACCCGTTCATCTCCGGCCGCCCGTCCAAGGCGGTGGCCCTGGAGCAGCTCATGGAGCGGGTGAAGGCAATGGACGGCATGTGGGTGACCACCATGGAGAACATCGCCCGGCACGCCAAGGCCACGGTCACCGAGGTCCACACCCACGCGCGGATCGAGGTGCCGCTATTCCCGGGCGCGGGTGCACAGTTCCAGCCGGCCATGGTGCGGCAGGGGGTGCTGGCCTAGCGTCCTTGGGCGCGGACGCGGCCGGTGGCGGGGATTCCCGCCACCGGCCGCTTTTGGTTGCCCATGGACACCATCCACCGGCGCTGCCTATGGTGGCCGGAAGGGCCGGTGCAGCCGGCCGGGAGGAGCCTTCGATGGATATTGCGAACAGCGCTGCGGACGGCATCGAACAGGAGCTGGCCTGGCAGGTCCCGCTCTACGAACAGTTCCACCGGCACCCGGAACTCGGCCTTGCCGAACACCAAACCTCCGCAGCCGTTGCGGCGCACCTGGCCGGCTGGGGTTTCGACGTCCGGCACTTCGGCGGCACCGGCGTGGTGGGCGTCCTTGCCAACGGAGCCGGCCCCGGGGTCCTGGCCCGGGCGGACATGGACGCCCTCCCGGTCACCGAGGCGACGGGGGCAAGCTACGCCTCCACCACCCCAGGCGTGATGCATGCCTGCGGGCACGACATGCATGTGGTGGCTCTGCTGGGCGCGGCGAAGTACCTGGCCGAACACCGCAACATCTGGCAAGGCACCTACATTGCCCTGTTCCAGCCGGCGGAGGAGACGGCGGCGGGCTCGCAGGCAATGCTCGACGACGGCCTGGCCGCCGGAGTCCCGCGGCCCGACGTCGCGCTGGCCCAGCACGTCATGCCCACCGAGGCGGGAACCATCGGCACCACGCCGGGCCCGGTGCTCTCGGCCGGCGACTCTGTACGGATAACCGTCCACGGCCGCGGCGCCCACGGATCCATGCCCCACAAGGCCGTGGATCCGGTGGTGCTCGCCGCCTCGATTGTCCTCCGCCTGCAGACGGTGGTGTCCCGCGAAACCATGCCAGGGGAGTTCGCGGTGCTGACCGTGGGCTCCGTGACGGCCGGGACCACGGCCAACATCATCCCGGACCGGGCCGAGCTGCTGCTCAACCTCCGCACGTACGACATGGCTTTGCGGGCGGGCATGGTGGCCGCGATCGAGCGGATTGTGCGCGGCGAGTGCGCTGCCGCCGGCTGTCCGCAGGAACCGGAGTTTGAGTACTACGACCAGTACCCGCTGACCAGCAACGACAAGGACGCCAACGCACGGGTCACTGCGGCCTTCACCACGACCTTCGGCGCGGACGCTGTCTACCGCACCGCCCCTCAGACGGCGTCAGAGGACTTCAGCCGCATCCCTGACGCATTCGGAATCCCGTACGTCTACTGGATCGTCGGCTCCGTGCCCCTGGAAACATACCGGCGGGCCGTGGCGAACGGCACGGTGGACGCGGACGTCCCAGCCAACCACTCGCCGTCGTTCCTGCCCGCCGTGGACCCCACCCTCGGCGTGGCCACCCGGGCCCAGGCAGTCGCCGCGCTCGCGTTCCTTGCGGGGACCGTTTAGCCGGTCACGGACAGCAGGGACTTCATTTGCGCCGCGGCGTCGCTGCCCGGGGCCGGCGTGTACACCACGATGTGCAGGTCCGGCCGGTCTGACGGGGACACCTGGTGGTGTTCCAGCTGGAGCACCCCCACGGCGGGGTGGTGGAAGAGGCGCTCGCGGGACTCGAAACCCAGGATGTCGTACAGGTCCCAGCCCTGCCTGAACTCGGGGCTCGCTTCCTTGAGGCGTTCCACCTGGTACTGGATGTCCGGATCGCCAAGCCGCTGCCCGGTTTCGGCGCGGAACTCGGCAAGGAACCGCTTGCTGGTGGTCTCCCAGTCCGGAAGCAGGTTCCGGACATAGGGGTCGGTGAACACCAGCCACAAGAGGTTCCGGTCTGCCGCCGGCACAGTGGCGATATTGGGGTACAGCGCCGCGTACGCCTTGTTCCAACCGGCCACGCCCCAGTCCGGGAACAGGGCGAAGGACGGGTTGGGGTCCAGCGCGTCCAGCAGGCGCTGGATGTGGGGCGGGGCAGTGTCGGCTGCCGGTCCGGCCGGCGCCGCTGACGCGTACCCGCCCAGCGACAGCACATAGCTAAGGCCGGTGCTTGAAAGATGCAGCGCGCGGCTGATGGCTTCCAGGACCTGCCGGGACGGACTGATGTCCCTGCCCTGCTCCAGCCAGGTGTACCAGGTGACGCTGACCCCGGACAGGAAGGCCACCTCCTCGCGGCGGAGCCCCCGCTCCCGGCTACGGCCCACGGGCGGCAGGCCATAGTCCGCCCGCAGCGCCTGGTCGCGGCGGGCACGGAGGAAGAGGCCAAGTTCTTTGCGGCGGCCGGGATTACTCACCCCAAAATACTATTACTCTGGTACTCCCACTACTAGTAGCAGCGCTGTCTTCCACCCAGGCCTGCGAAGCCAGAGGATGGTAAGCATGCCTGCACTCCGCTCAAAAACAGTCACCCACGGCCGCAACATGGCCGGCGCCCGCGCACTGCTGCGCGCCTCCGGCGTCGCCAACTCTGACATCGGCAAGCCGATCATCGCCGTGGCCAACTCCTTCACCGAATTTGTCCCAGGCCACACCCACCTCGCTCCCGTGGGCCGGATCGTCTCCGATGCGATCCTCGCCGCCGGCGCGGTGCCGCGCGAGTTCAACACCATCGCCGTGGATGACGGCATCGCCATGGGCCACTCCGGCATGCTCTACTCGCTGCCGTCCCGCGACCTGATCGCCGATTCCGTTGAGTACATGGTCAACGCCCACTGCGCCGACGCCCTGGTGTGCATCTCCAACTGCGACAAGATCACCCCCGGCATGCTGATGGCCGCACTGCGCCTGAACATCCCGGTGGTCTTCGTCTCCGGCGGCCCCATGGAGGCTGGCCGCGTGACCCTGACCGACGGTTCCGTGCGCTCGCTTGACCTGGTGAACGCAATCGCCGATGCCGTGGACGAGTCCATCTCCGATGCCGACATCAACCTCATCGAAGAGAACGCCTGCCCCACCTGCGGTTCCTGTTCCGGCATGTTCACGGCCAACTCCATGAACTGCCTTGCCGAGGCCATCGGCCTGGCGCTGCCCGGCAACGGCTCCGTGCTGGCCACCCACACCGCGCGCAAGGCGCTCTACGAGAAAGCCGGCCGCACCGTCGTCGAGCTCGTGAAGCGGTACTACGACGGCGACGACGAGTCCGTGCTGCCGCGTTCCATCGCCACCGCCAAGGCCTTCGACAACGCCATGGCCCTGGACATCTCCATGGGCGGCTCCACCAACACCATCCTGCACCTGCTGGCCGCGGCCCAGGAGGCGGGCGTGGACTACGGCCTGGCCGAGATGGACGCGAAGTCCCGCCAGGTGCCTTGCCTGGCCAAGGTGGCGCCGAACGTCGCCAAGGACAAGACCTACTACATGGAGGACGTGCACCGCGCCGGCGGCATTCCCGCCCTGCTGGGTGAGCTGAACCGAGGAGGCCACCTGCACAAGGACGTCCACTCCGTGCACTCCGCCGACCTGGATGGCTGGCTGGACGACTGGGACATCCGCGGCGGCAGGGCCACCGAGGAAGCGAAGGCCCTGTGGCACGCGGCCCCCGGCGGCGTCCGCTCCTCCACCGCGTTCTCCCAGTCGAACGAGTGGACATCCCTGGACACCGACGCCGCAGAAGGCTGCATCCGCTCGGTGGAGCACGCCTACTCCAAGGACGGCGGCCTGGCCGTGCTGCGCGGCAACGTCGCAGTTGACGGCGCCGTGGTGAAGACCGCCGGCGTGGACGAGTCCATCTGGACGTTCCAGGGCCCCGCCGTGGTGTGCGAGTCCCAGGACGAAGCCGTGGAAAAGATCCTGAACAAGACCATCAAGGAAGGCGACGTAGTGGTGATCCGCTACGAAGGCCCGCGCGGCGGTCCCGGCATGCAGGAAATGCTGTACCCGACGTCGTTCCTCAAGGGCCGCGGCCTGGGCAAGAAGTGCGCCCTCATCACGGACGGCCGGTTCTCCGGCGGAACCTCCGGCCTGTCGATCGGGCACATCTCCCCGGAGGCTGCCTCCGGCGGCGCCATCGCCCTGGTGGAGGACGGCGACATCATCAGCATCAACATCAGTGAGCGCTCCCTCCAGCTGGAGGTCTCCGACGAGATCCTCGCCGAACGCCGGGAGAAACTCCTGGTCAACGGCGGGTACAAGCCTAAGGACCGGGACCGCCAGGTGTCCGCGGCGCTGCGCGCCTACGCCGCGATGGCACTGTCCGCGGACAAGGGCGCCGTCCGCGACGTGTCCCTGCTGGAGCGGTAACGCTGCTTTCCCGGCGGGGGAGGGGACAGGTCCATTGGCCCTCCTCCGTCCGGGAATACCGCATCACACTTGAAGGGTCACCGTCAGGCCCAAAGGAGGGTGTGGTGCGCAGGCTCAGCAAAGCTTTCCCCGGACTGTCAATGGCCGCCGTCATCCTGTTCACGCCGGTCCTGGCCGGGTGCTCGCCGCAGGCCGGAAGTCCGGCGCCCTCGCCAACGACGTCCGGCCCTGCCAGCCCCTCCGCAACGGAAGCCGGTCAGGCAGGCGCGCCCACGCCGTCGGACGTTCCTTCCGCCTCCGGCAAGCCTCCCGCCAGTACCGCCGCGGCGGAGTGGACCACGTTTACGACGGCGGACGGCACCATGGCGTTCGACCTTCCTGCCGCCTGGCGCGTCAAGGACCCTGCGGGGGAACTGGCCGAGGGCGGCGGGGCCTTCGCCGAGGTAAGGAACAAGGCAGGCAAGGTGATGGCGACGCTGCGGACCAACATGGCCACCGGATCCACGTGCACCGAGAGATACCCCTACGAGATCCTGGACACGGTGGACATCCCGGTATTGGTCCAGGGCGGGGTGGTGCCGCAGTTCGTTTTCGAAACCCGCGGAAACGCCGCGACGCCGGGGATGTACCGCACGCCGGCTGCCGGCTATGGCATCACGTCAGGCCCGGCGGCAAGCGGCCCTGACGCCTGCCCCATCTTCCAGTTCTTCCGGTGGCCGCCGAACGCTTCCATGTTCGGCGCCTCCTACAGCCCGGAGAACAACGCAACGCCCGGCGACCCGTCGTTGCCCTATCTGGATCTGGCCCGCAAGTACCGGGAAACGGCCGAGTACTCGGACATCAAGCAGATGATTACTTCCCTGCGGCCGGTTAAGCGCTAGTTGATGCCGCGGGCAGGGGTCCGCCGGGACAAGGGGCCAAAGGCCCCGTCCCACTGTCCTGCCCCTGACGGTACCCTTTTCACATGGCGGACGGAGCGGTTGAATACGGTGCGGAAGCCATCCTGCTTGCCGGGGCCGGACGCGCCATCCTTCTGCAGCTCGCCCATCCGTCAGTAGGCCGCGGAGTTGCCGAGAACAGCACGTTCGCAGCACATCCGCTGGACAGGCTCAACAGCACGCTGACGTACGTGTACGCCATCACTTACGGCAGCGAAGAGCAGGCGAACGAGGTCCGCCGCCGGGTCAACCGCGCGCACGCACCCGTCCGCCGGGCTGCAAACCAGACCTCCAACGGTTACAGCGCCTTCGATCCCAATTTGCAGTTATGGGTGGCGGCCACGCTATACGACACGGCGAGTACCGTGATCGGGAAAATCTATGGCCCGCTCGACGACGACGCCGCCGACGCCATCTACCAGCACTACGCACGGCTCGGCACGGCCCTCCAGTTGCCGCCGGACATGTGGCCGAAAGACAGGGCAGCGTTTCGCCGCTACTGGGAAGAGCAGCTGGGCTGCCTGCGCGCAGGCGAGGCAGCGCTGCAGGTCGCAAGGGACCTGCTGCACCCCGCCAACGTCCCCTGGTGGTACCGGGGCATCATGCCCGCGGCGAGGTTCCTGACCGCCGGCCTCCTCCCAGGCCAGCTGCGGCAGGACTTCGGCCTGGACTGGAGCGGCAGGCAGGAGCGCCGCTTCCACCGCACCATGCGCATCCTTGCCCTCACCTATCCGCGGTTGCCGCAGCGGCTCCGGCATTCCTACAAGAACTACTGCCTCAACAAACTCGGCAGGGACCTGGACAGGAACCGCCAGCCTAGCCAGCGTCAGGGGATCAGTGCGTAGTTCCACACCCGTGGAGCAGCGGATCGACGAGCGCGCCCGCCGCTTCCTGGCCACAGCTCCGGCCGGGGCCGTCAAGGCAAAATTCACCGAGTTCGTCGTTTTTGGCCTCAAACAGGGCTGGGCCTGCATCTTCGGCGCGGCGCTGCTGGCGGTGCTCATGGCAGCGAGGCTCTGGTACCCGGACTCCGCGGGGCTGGCGCGCAACGACTTCCTGACCATCGCCGCCGTCGTCATCCAGATCCTGATGGTGGCGTTCAAGCTCGAAACCCTGCGGGAACTGCGGGTCATCGTCCTGTTCCACCTGGTGGGGACCGTGATGGAGCTGTTCAAGACCGACATGGGCTCCTGGTCCTACGAGGCCGAAGGCGTTCTGCGCATCAGCGCCGTGCCGCTCTTCAGCGGGTTCATGTACGCCGCCGTGGGCTCGTACATGGTGCGCGTGTACCGGCTCTTCGACCTGAAGTTCGCCGCCTACCCCCGCCGCTGGGTCACCGCCATCCTCGCCGCGGCCATCTACGCCAACTTCTTTTCCCACCACTACATCTGGGACCTGCGCTGGGTGCTGCTCGCCGCCGTCGTGCTGGTCTTTGGCCGGTGCGTGATGCACTTCCGCGTGTTCCGCCGGGAGTTCCGGATGCCGCTCGTGGTGTCCTTCCTGCTGGTGGCGCTGTTCATCTGGCTCGCCGAGAACATCGCCACGTGGTCCGGCGCCTGGCTCTACCCCAGTCAGGTGGACGGCTGGCACCCTGTGGGCCTGGAGAAACTCGTGGCCTGGTTCCTGCTGATGATCATCTCCGTGGTGTTGGTTGCCTGGGTTTACAAGCCGCAGCCGCCGGAAGCGGATAGCGGACGACGGCGGGAGGTTCCGGCGTCGTCAGTGCCGCGGTAAGGGGGGTCTGCCAAAACCCGTTTCAGCAGGGCCCTCGCTAGGGCTCCGGGAGAACGGTTTGATGGAAGGCATGGCCCCCGAAACAACCGTCACCAGCACCAGCGCGCCCCAAAAAGCAGGCGTGCAGCGCCCGGCCCACTGGGGCGGCGTCTTCGCGATGTCGCTGTGCGTCTTCGCGTTGATCGCTTCCGAATTCATGCCCGTCAGCCTGCTCACCCCGATGGCGTCCGAACTCCAGGTCTCCGAGGGGATGGTGGGGCAGGGCATTGCGATCTCCGGCCTGTTTGCCGTCCTCACCAGCCTGTCGGTGTCCACGCTCGCAGGCAGCATGAACCGCAAGACCCTGCTGCTGGGCCTGACCGCGGTGATGGCTGTCTCCGGAGCCTTGGTTGCCCTGGCACCGGGGTACCTGCTCTTCATGGTTGGCCGCGCCCTCATTGGGGTGGTGATCGGCGGGTTCTGGTCCATGTCCGCAGCTACCGCCATGCGGCTGGTGCCGGCCCACCAGGTGCCGCGTGCCCTGGCGATCTTCAATGGCGGCAATGCCCTGGCCACGGTGCTGGCGGCACCCCTGGGCAGCTACCTGGGCTCCGTCATCGGCTGGCGTGGAGCGTTCTTTTCCCTGGTTCCGGTGGCGGTGATCGCGCTGGTCTGGCAATGGATCAGCCTTCCTTCCATGAAGGTGGAAAAGCGCACGCGGGCGTCCGGGAACGTCTTCGGCATTTTTGCCGCCTTCAAAAGCCGGCCCATCGCCTGGGGGATGGCCGCCTGCGGCTCCTTCTTCATGGGCCAATTCGTCCTGTTCACCTACGTCCGCCCATTCCTGGAGACGGTGACCCGCGTCAACGTGGCCACGGTGTCCCTGGTGTTGCTGGTGATCGGTGTGGCGGGTTTTGCGGGCACCCTGCTGATTGGCCGTTTCCTCGGGAAGGGCCTGTACCGGACGCTGATCACCATTCCGGCGCTCATGGCGGTCATCGCCGCTGTCCTTGTTCCCACCGGTGGCTGGATCGCCGCCGTCGTGGTCCTCCTGGGCTTGTGGGGCCTGATGTCCACCTCTGCGCCAGTGGGCTGGTGGAGCTGGATCGCGGAAGCCATGCCGGATGATGCTGAGGCCGGTGGGGGCCTGATGGTGGCAGTTGTCCAGACCTCGATCGCTGTCGGATCAACCCTGGGGGGCGTGCTGTTCGACTCCGCCGGCTATCGCGGCGCCTTCCTGGTGGCCGCAGCGGTCCTTGCGGTGGCGTCCGTCCTCGCGTTCGTGACCTCCCGGGTCACGGCGGCCGCCACCCGCGGGACGTTATGACCTACCAACAAACTCACCAGTAACCCGAAACAGCAGGAGGAGAACATGAAGTACACCAAGAGCGGCGGGCAGACAGCAGCCGGGCCGAAGGACTGGTTCACGGGGACGGTGCAGATTGATGGCATCCGGAACCCTGATGATCAGTCAGCCATTGGGTGCGCGCACGTCCGCTTTGCCCCCGGCGCCCGCACCGCCTGGCACCACCACCCCAAGGGCCAGACCCTGTACGTGACAGACGGCGTCGGGCTGGTAGCCCGCCGCGGCGGGGACATCCAGGAGATCCGTCCCGGCGACGTGGTCTACATCGAGCCGGGGGAGGAGCACTGGCACGGGGCCACCCCGGAGCGGTTCATGGCGCATGTCGCCATGCAGGAGGCGGACGCGAACGGACAGGTTGTCACCTGGCTTGATCATGTGACCGACGAGGAATACGGCGCCTGACCGTCCCGGCCCCGGACAAGGAGAGCGGACGACGACGGGAAGTTCCGTCGTCGTCCGCTCTTCCCCTTGGGAGGGGTCAGTCCTCGTAGGTGTTGGCGATGTAGACATCGCACGGGGCGTTGTGCGCCACGCTGTTGGCGACGCTCCCCAGGAGCCGGCCGATGCCGCGCATCCTGCGGTTGCCCACCACAATCACCCGGGCGTCCAGGCGGATGGCTTCCTTGATCAGCGCATCAGCGGGCTTGCCGCGGGCAGCGAAGTGCGTGATCTCCACTCCCGGGCGCGATGCGCCCAGGGACTTTGCCACCATCTCCGAGCTGTCCGCGTTGGAGATCCGTACCTTGTCCGAGCCCACGCCGAAGGTTTCGGCGTTCTCCATTTCGAAGGCCGTCACCACATGCAGGGACGCCCCCAACGACTCCGCCAGGCCCAGCGCTACTTCTGCAGCCTTCCGTGCCGACGGGCTGGCATCCACGCCTACAACAACTACTCCACTCATTTTCTACTCCTTCATCAGTCCTGGCATACAACATCCACTGGCCAGTCTAAGGACTACCCGCCTGGAGCCCGTGTAACCGTAGACTCTGAAAGTCCGGACGGGGTGGACGGAAAACCGCGGTGGTGATGGGGGAAACATGGGAGAGCTGGTCAACCAAGCTTCACGGGACCTGACGGGCCTGCCGCCGGTCTACGTGGACGTGCCGGACAAATCGGGCATGCCGGGTGCCGGCACCACCAGGCTGCTGAACACCGGCCTTACCGAAGCTGAGGCAATGGATGCCGCAGAACCGGCGCCCGCCATGTTCGCCACCACGGGGCAGCAACGGCGGCATGCCATCCTGGGCGTCAGCTGGATCGTGCCCTGGTTGATTGCCGGCGGCCTGCTGAGCGTGTACTCCGACGCAGCGCGGTATGGCCAGGCGGAGGACGCCGGCCGGGCCCTCATATGGCTCGCTGTCCTGGTCCCGTGCGGGATCGCCTTCGGTGCCTACCGGCAGTGGAGGAACCGGCACCGCAGGAAGGATTACGAAAAGCGGCACCAGGCATGGGTGGCCCGGTTCGTGGGTAACTGGCCTCTCCGGAATCGGCTGGTGGACGTGGATGCGGTCCCGGATATCTGGCAGCGGGTCAGCACCAAGACCATGGCGGACACCTTGGAGGCAGACCGGGCGGCGATCCTGGCGCAGGGAATGCCCGCAAGGCCGCAGGCCGCCACAGTGCTGGCCGAAGCCCTGGCTGCGGTGGGCGCCTGGGCGCGGGCGCCGTGGTCGGACCCCGCCCTGTACCGTGCTGCCCAGCAGACCGTGGACCGCTTCGGCGAGCTGGCAGGACGACGGCGGGCGGACGCTGAGCCGTCCGGGCCGACGTCGAACCTTCCGTAGCCCCCGCGCCTGTGCAGCACGCGGTCACACCGAAGCTTGGTGTCTGTAGGCTGGCCGCATGACCGCACCCCAGATCTATGTCAGCTTTCCCGGCACGGCCCGTGAGGCCCTGGGCTTTTACGCGGGCGTTTTTGGCGGCGAGCTTTCCCTCCACACGAATGCGGATTTCGGCCGGACGGATGGTGCACCGGATGCCATAGCGCACGGCGAACTCAGCGGCGCCGTTGCGCTGGCGGGGTCGGATACCCCGCCGGGCGGCAAGAGCGTCCGGCTTGAAGGCGTAATGCTCTCCTTGCTCGGTACCGCCGAGCCTGCCGTTCTCCACGAGTGGTTCAACAAACTCAGTGCCGGCGGCCAGGTGGTGGACGCCCTTGCCGCCAAGCCCTGGGGCGCCTCCGACGGCCAGGTCATCGACCGTTACGGACTCCACTGGCTCATTGGCTACGAGCCCGGCGCCGACTCATAGAGCCACCTCCGAGTCAGCCCGCCGGGAACTTCTGGCTGCCTACCTTTGCCTGCGCCGTTTCCACGATGTTCTCGGTTACTGCCCAGGAGGCCAGGAGCTTGAGGGCCTCCGCCGAGGGGCTGCCGGGCGTGGCCGGATAAACGGTGAGGGTATGTCCCGGGTCCTCCTCCAGGCCCAGCACCTGGTAGTTCAGCTCGAGGAGTCCCACCACGGGATGCTGGAAGAACTTGGTCCCCGCGTAATGGCGGCGGACGTTGTGCGCTGCCCAGAGCGTGCGGAACTCGTCGCTGCGCATGGACAGTTCACCGATAAGTTCTGCAATGCCCTTGTCATGGGGATTGCGGCCGGCCTCCCGCCGCAGGATGGCCACGTTGGTGTTGGCCGCCCGGTCCCAGTCCGTGTAGAAGTTGTGCGCGCGGGGGTCAAGGAAGATGAACCGGGAATGGTTGGCCGGCCGTGACGGGTTGCGGTACATATCCGAGTACAGGGCGTAGCCCAGGGTGTTGGCGGCCACGATGTCCAGGCGGTTGTTGCCGATGAAAGCAGGCGCGTCCGTGATGGCGTCCAGGAGGTACTGCAGCTCGGGCCGGACCTTTGACGGTGCGGAACCGCCGGCGCTCGCGGCCCGCTTGCGGCCCGACGTGTTGGCCGCCCGGGCCAGGTCATAGAGGTGGTCATGCTCGGCGCGGTCCAGTTCCAGGGCGCCGGCGATGGCGTCCAGGACGCTGTCCGAAACGCCGCTGAGGTTTCCCCGTTCCAGGCGCGTGTAGTAGTCAATGCTGACGCCTGCCAGCCGCGCCACTTCCTCGCGCCGGAGCCCCGGTACGCGGCGTCGGCCGCCGTAGGGTTCGATGCCTGCCTGCTCCGGGGTGATCCGCCCACGGCGTGAGGAGAGGAACTGCCGGACCTCGGCTCGGTTATCCATAGGGAACACGTTACGACGAATGCCAGAACCGTAAGGAGGTTCTGCCAGAACCAGTTACAGCAGGGCCCTCGCTAACGGTCCGCCGGCGGGGTTTGATGGGATGGTCCGCTTTCAGCCATCACACCATTTGGAGGACCAGAATGCGCGCAGCAATCATGCACGCCCCCGGAGACGTGCGCGTCGAGGACCGGGACAGGCCCGCCATCCAGCAGCCCACAGACGCGGTCATTAAGGTTGTTGCCGCCTGCGTGTGCGGGTCCGACCTGTGGCCCTACCGCGGCGCGGATACCTTGCACGAGCCGCGGGCTATGGGCCACGAATACGTCGGGATCGTCGAGGAAACCGGCGCCGACGTCAAGAACGTCAAGCCGGGCCAGTTCGTCGTCGGATCCTTTTTTGCGTCGGACAACACCTGCGAGATCTGCCGCTCCGGCTACCAAAGCGGCTGCATCCACCGGCAGGGCGTGGGCGGCGCGCAGGCCGAGTACCTGCGCGTCCCGCTGGCGGACGGCACCCTGGTGGCCACGCCGGGAATGCCCGACGCCGACAAGGTTCCGTCGCTGCTTGCCGCCTCCGATGTCCTGGGAACAGGATGGTTTGCCGCCAAGGCGGCCGAGGTGGGACCGGGGAAGACCGTGGCTGTAGTGGGCGACGGCGCCGTGGGACTTTTGGGCGTCCTGGCCGCACAGCAGATGGGCGCCGAACGGATTATCGCCATGTCCCGCCACGCCGACCGGCAGGCCTTGGCCCGCGAATTTGGCGCCACCGACATCGTCGAGGAGCGCGGGGACGCCGGCGTGCAGAAGATCAAGGAACTCACCGGCGGCCTGGGTGCGCACTCCGTCATCGAAGCCGTGGGCACGCAGGAATCGATGCTGCAGGCCATTCATGCCACCCGTGCGGGAGGCCACGTCGGCTTTGTGGGCGTGTCCCATGATGTGGCGCTGCCCGGCCGGGACCTGTTCTACTCGCACGTCCACCTGCACGGCGGGCCCGCCCCGGTCCGGCAGTACCTGCCCGAGCTGATCGACCTGATCCTCCGTGGTGACATCAACCCCGGGAAGGTGTTCGATCTCGAACTGCCACTGGACCAGGCTGCAGAGGCGTACAAGGCCATGGACGAACGCCGCGCCATCAAGGTGCTGCTCCGCCCGTGACCGCAGTCCTGCCGTGGCCGGTCACGATGGCCGCCAAGGGTAGGACTCACAAGACCAGTTACAACAGGGCCACCTTGGCTGTGCCCATACACAGGGTTTCACCAGGCAAGCCCTTATAGCATTTAGCTATCCCCCAACAGATCACAGGAGAACCATGACTACCGTCAAGGCTTATGCATCCCCGTCCGCCACGGAGGACCTGGTGGCAACCACTATTGAGCGCCGCGAAGTGGGTCCCCATGACGTCCTGATCGACATCAAGTTCGCCGGCATCTGCCACTCGGACATCCACACCGTCCGCGGCGACTGGGGCCCGCAGCAGTATCCCCTGGTGCCCGGCCACGAAATCTCGGGCATCGTCACTGAGGTGGGCGCAGAGGTGACCAAGCACAAGGTTGGTGACCGCGTTGGTGTTGGCTGCATGGTCAACTCATGCAAGGAGTGCGTCAACTGCCAGAAGGGCGAGGAGCAGTACTGCCTTAAGGGCAACGTTGGCACGTACGGCGCCGTGGACCGTGATGGCACCATCACCCAGGGCGGCTACTCCACCCACGTTGTGGTGACCGAGGACTTCGTCGTCACCATCCCCGAGGGAATCGAGCTCGACGTCGCCGCACCGCTGCTGTGCGCCGGCATCACCACGTTCTCCCCGCTGCGGCACTGGGGTGCCGGTCCCGGCAAGAAGGTTGCCGTCGTCGGCCTCGGCGGACTTGGCCACATGGCCGTCAAGCTCGCCCACGCCATGGGCGCGGACGTGACGGTCCTGTCGCAGTCGCTGAAGAAGCAGGAAGACGGGCTGCGCCTCGGTGCCGACAGCTACTTCGCCACCAGCGATCCTGCCACCTTCGAGCAGCTCGCGGGCCAGTTCGACCTGATCATCAACACGGTCAGCGCCTCAATCGACATCAGCTCCTACCTTGGCCTGCTCAAGCTTGACGGCGCCATGGTCAACGTCGGTGCCCCCGCCGAGCCGCTTCCGGTCAACGCCTTCGCACTGATCGGCGGACGCCGTTCCTTCGCCGGTTCCATGATCGGTGGCATCCGCGAGACCCAGGAGATGCTCAACTTCTGCGCCGAGCACGGCCTGGGCGCCGAGATCGAGGTCATCCCGGCCGAGAAGATCAACGATGCCTACGAGCGCGTCCTCGCTTCGGACGTCCGGTACCGCTTCGTGATCGACACCGCCACCCTCTAAGGCACCACGCACGCGCGGCGGGCCGGCTCCGAAAGGGGCCGGCCCGCCGTCGGGCTTTAAAAAGCGGACGACGGCGGGCCAAGCCTCAGGGCCGAAGGCTCGCCAGGATTGAGGCGGCGGAGCCCTCAACAGTGTTCCGGTAGTTGATGCCGGCCCACAGGTTCAGCCAGTGCGGATCCCCTGCAACCGCTGCCGCGGCACGCAGGGGAGTGGTGAGGTGGTGGATTTCCGGGTAGCCGTAGGGGGCATCGCCATCGTGGCGGCGCATGAACTCGTTGTACAGGCCGCGGGCATTGCGGCCTGAGAAGGCACGGGTGACGGCGGTGGTGGTGAAATGCTCCGGCGACGCCAGCGCCGCCCGGTGCGCCGGCTTGGTTCCTGCTTCATCGGCCCGGAGGAACGCCGTGCCGGCCTGGACCGCCGCGGCACCCACGGCGAGCGCAGCCCGGGTGTGCCCGGAGGTGGCAATTCCGCCCGCTGCGATGAGGGGCATCTCCAGATCGGACAGTTCCCCGAGGATCCCGTGCAGGGGCATCTCGGGAGGGGCTTCGGCTGCGGAGAACGTTCCGCGGTGGCCGCCGGCTTCCGGGCCCTGGACGCACAGGGCGTCAGCGCCCCGGGTCAGTGCCTGGAGGGCCTCTTCCCGGCTGGTCACCGTGGCCATGACGTAAACCCCCCGTTTCTTCAGGGCCTCCACAACGTCTGCGCCGGGAAAATCGAACGTGAAGGACACCACAGCCGGTGCCAGGTCCAGCAGGACCTCGAGCTTCTTGTCCCAGCCATCATCGTCGTGCCGTGGCTCGCCGAGGCTGACGCCGAAGCGTTCCGCGTCCGGGGCCAGCGATTCGGTGTACTGCTGTAGGGCCGCGTGGCTGATGACAGAGGCTTGGGGGACGAACAGGTTGACCCCGAAAGGCCGGTCCGTAAGGGACCTGACTGCGTCGATCTCAGCGCGCATGGCTGCCGCGGTTTTATAACCCGCCGCAACGAAGCCCAGCCCGCCGCCTTCGCTCACGGCCGCTGCCAGCTGCGCGGTGGAGGGGCCACCCGCCATGGGCGCCTGGATGACGGGCAGCTCCAGGGACTGGAGACTGAACCGACGTGGTTTCCGTTCGCTGTTCAACTAATCCCTCCCGGGCCGGCTGCGCATACCTGACGAATGCTACGCCGTTCCGAGGTGGCGGGTCATCGTGTGGAAGCAATCCGCACCACCGTGACCTTGGCGGATACTTCCCCGGGAGTGAAATGTCTGCGGACGGCGACGGCCACGGCCCGCACCACCTCCGGCGTCCGGGCGTCCGGGCTGACGCCGATCCGGACAACGGCCTGGGCGCGGCCGCCTTCGTCCCGGATTTCCACCAGCGGCGCGGCATCAGCATTGTTCCGCTGCAGCAGCGAGGCCGCACGCCCAGGGAGGCGCTGCCATAGGTTCTGTGCGGGAAAGACTTCAGTAACGCCGTCGACCGCCATGATGGCCTGCTGCAAAGCGGTGGTCACAGTTCCTCCCGGGGAGCTTCGATGACGTCGGTGATGGTGATGTCGATCGCGGAGATGTTCAGTTCGGTATGGCGGGCCAGCGTCCCTGCCAGGTCCTGCCGCAGTGAGGCCGCGCTGGCCATAAGGGGATGGCCGAACCGGACCGCAAGGTCCAGGCGTACCGCAACAGGTTCGCCCGGAACGGTGACATCGCCTTCCAACCGGACCTTTCCGGCCACCGCCCCGGGCAGGCTGTCCGCCACTGACCGGACCAGGGCAATGACCGAACCCTCGGTTTCGGAAAGGGTGTCGGCAGGATCGTCGGAGCGCAGGGGGATGCTCCGTCCGGGCCGCAGTTCCAGCGCCAGGTTGGCCAGGATGTCCTTCATCCAGTCGTCGCTGCCGCCGCCGGCCGCTGCGATGTCGCTGGCAAAGAGCTCGTCTCCGGCCGCCGAGAGCCGCCGGAGGGAATCGAGGCCGGTTCGGCACTCCGGGCAGGAGCCCAAGTGGGGCAGGTCGGGGAATTCGCCGGTGTCCAGGTAGAGGTTCAGTTCCTCGAGCGTGTGGCCGCACTCAAACGTGTCGTCGGGCATGCTCATCGCCAACCTTCCATTTCGCGGACCAGTGTAATCCGGGCCCGGGCAAGCCGCCCCCGGACGCTGGCTGGGCTGATGTTCAGCGTCTGGGCAATCTCGTCGTAGCTCTGGCCGTTGATTTCCTTCAGGATCCAGCAGCGGCGCTGCTCTTCGGGCAGCGTACCCAGTGCAGCCTTCAGCGATTCGATGCCGGCGCCAGCCACGGCCGTTGTTTCCGGCCCGGCTCCCGCGGATACAGCGTCCAAGGGTGCGCCTTCTTCGGGACCGTCCAGGCTGGCATGGGTCCTGCGCCTGCGCAACAGGTCGATGCTCCGGCTGCCGGTGAGCCGCAGCAGCCAGCCCTTCACGGCTGCGGGCTCCCGCAGTGTGTCCAGCTGCTGCCAGGCCTGGACCAGCACCTCCTGCACCACGTCGTCCGCGTCCGCGTACGAGCCGGTCAGCCGGCGCGCGGATGCCCGCATGTGTGGACCGTAGCGGCGGGCCAGGGACTCGAATGCTGCAATATCGCCGTCGGCTGCCCTGCCGGCCAGGATGGCATCGGGGACCAGGTCCAGATGGTCCCGCACCAAGGGTGAACCTGTCACCGAATTCTGCTTTCATTTGCGGCGCGAAGGCCTGACGGGCGGCAGGCCCGCGCCGTGGAGTCGGCACAGGCCTGCCGCTGGGGCAACGGGCTACTCTTTGCTGAAGCCCTCTTTGACCTTGGCCGCGGCGTCCTTGAGGTTGCTGCCGATTCCCTTGGCAGCGTCCTTCACCTTCTCTGCCGCGTCCTGCAGCTGGGCCTGGGCCTGGTCCCGCTGCCCCTCGCGTTCCAGTTCCCCGTTGCCGGTCAGCTTTCCTGCGCCTTCCTTGGCGGCGCCGAGGTGGTTGGTGGCTGCGTTGTTGAGCTTGTCATCGAGTCCCATGGTGCTTTTCCCTTCAGTCGTTTCGTATCTTCTTCGCTAGCCCGCGCGGTGTGCGCCGGCCAGCTTTGTCCTGGCTCCACTTCCTATTCGGACCAGAACAGTGCTGCGATGACCCAGCAGCGCGTCTATTGCACTGACCAGTTCTTCTGCGAGGTCCGCCACTTCCCGCGGGGAAGCGCCCTTGCGTGCCTGCAGCGTGAGCCGGAGGCCGTTGCCTTGGGATCCGCTCCGCTTTCCCGGGACGTGCCACGCGGTCAGCGAGCTTCCGACGACGGCCCGGCTGCCTTCCAGCGCCTCCTCCACAGCTGCGGCCAGGTAGGAGACATCCACTGCCGTGTCCCCGACTTCCTGATCGTGTGCCTGCGCCGCAGTGCCGGTCCGTCCGCCGCCCTGCCGGGCGATCCAGAGGACACTGACCACCGCGCCCAGGAGCAGCAGTGCAGGCACGCCGAGCGCCCACCAGCTGCCCAGGGGTTCGGGCGCCGGGGCCGTGCGGAGCAGGGCCTGCCAGGTGTCCGGCAGGCCAGCGCCAACGGCACCCCATTGCTCCCGGAGGCCAGGGACCAGTCCGGCACCTGCAGCCAGGGCACCTGCGCACAGCAGCACCAGCCCGGCGGCGGCCAGGAAGAGCCGGTTCATCGCCCGGTTCGTGTTGTTCATCGCCCCACCGCTCCTTCCACGGCAACCCGGACCTCCACCGCAAGTTTCTTGTGGAGGCGGAGGGAGGCAACTTCTCCCGCGGCCGCCTCTGCCAGGACGTTGCGCTCCAAGGTGACGCCCGACGTCGGCCGGACATTTACCAGCGCACGGCGGCGGGTCACCGTCGCGGCCACCTGCTCCGGGGCAAGATTGGCGGCCAGGCGAACCTTGCGTGCGATGGCGGCGGCAATGGCTTCATCGTCCACCACCAGCGCGGCGCGGTCGCTGCCCATGGAGCGGCGGCCCCGGCGCCCACCCTTGACCGCGACAAGCAGAAGGCCTGCGCCCGCCACGGCGAGGAGTGCACCTCCTGCCACCAGGCCTGCCTGTGGCACACCAACAAGGAGCCGTGCCACGTCGCCGGGGGATGCCAACAGTGCGGGCTGCCCCAACAGCCAGAGGGTGCTTTCGGTCCCCAGCCACAGGCAAGCCGCCAACAGCAGGGCTGCGGTGACCACGGACAGCGCGGCGCGGGATGAATGCGTTTCCCGGCGGATGATCCGCTGTGTGAGACGGGTCTGGTTCACGGCTTCCTCCTGCCCTGTCGGTGGTCCACGCGTTTTTCCGGGACTGGTCGGCCTGCCCCGGCGAGGCGGATATTGATCCGGCCGCACTCCATGCCGGTCACCTGCTGACCCATCGAAGAGATCCTCAGCCTTGCGATGCTGGCCCGTTCGAATGCAGAGTGCTGCTCCTGTGCGCCAAGGACGCGTCTGGTCAGCGGGGGAGGCGGGAGCCGGACCAGGAGGTCCACTCCCAGCCTCCCCGTGTCATCCTTGAGGGTCGCAAAGACGTCATCCCGCCTGACTCCGAATGCGTCGGCGGCCACCGCTTCCATGGTGTGCCGCAGGGCGGCCTGCGCGATCCGGGTGTGACCTCGGCGGGCGTGCGCCTGCACGGTCACGACGACGAGCGCCGGCCGCGCAGCGCGTCCAGCACCGCGGCGAGGTCCAGCCGTCCTTCGGCTGCCCTGCCCAGGGCGGCACCGGCTCCCATGAAGATCGCCGTCAGCAGGAAGCCCCAGAATCCGAAGGTCAGCGCGGCCAGCGCCAGGATGGTTCCGGCCGCTGCGCCGGCAACCACCGGGGTCATGCAACCCTCGGTTCGCGGGCGGCGTCGTCCGTGTCGTCGCCGTCGGACGGGAGGTGGATGTCCGTGATGGTGATGTTGACTTCGGTGACTTCCATGCCCACCAGGTCCTCAACGGCGGAATAGACGGCGTCCCGGGCGTTGTCGGCCACCTGCTGAAGGGGGTGCGGGTACTCCACCACGAGGGTCACGTCAACGGCAACCTGGGTCTGGCCCACCTCGACGCTGACGCCCTGGGTGAGGTCCTTCTGGCCCACCTTTTCCCGGAGGTTTCCAAGGGCGCGGGCTGCGCCACCGCCAAGGGCATGCACGCCTTCGATCTCCTGTATGGCGATGCCGGCGATCTTGGCCACCACGCCGTCTGCCACGGTGGTCCGTCCCCGGCCGTCGTTGCCGTCGGCAGGGGAAAGCTCGTGGGTGGGGGCGGCAGCGGCCTTCGCCTGCTGGACCGTTGCGGGGTTTTGGGTCTGCGTGGTCATTTCGTCGCTCCTCTTTCGTTCTGGAACAGGGTTCCAGGGCGCCTTGTCCGCCCTCACAAGTAAGGACGCAGCGGGGAAGGAAAACCTCACGCAGGAATTTGTGTGATGACCGTCGTTATTGCTCCGGGGCGGCAAAAAGGACGCGGACGACGCCGGGTGGGTCCCGTCGTCGTCCGCGCCCTTGGGGGTGGACCTCGTAGAGGGTGGGCGCCTTAGAGGGCCAGTGCCGGCTCGTCCCCGCGCACGCTCAGGGTGAAGGTGTTGGGGCCGCTGCAGGTGACGGCGATGCGGCAGGTGGTGGTGTTGTGGCGCGAGGAGAGGTCGGAGACCGCGGAATCAAGGGTTTCGTGGAGTGAGGTCCGGTCCCAGATCTTCAGCGTCACGGATTCGGCAGTGTTAAACGTCATTGTTCAGTACTTTCCTGTGTCAAGCCGGTTTGATGTCCGGCAATGGCCTGTCCGCGCTCGGAGGGTCGGTGGCCTGTGCTCACCGGTGGGCCTCGTTGCGTCACCAGGATGTCAAGGGCGAATGGTTCCGGCCCTGCACATCCATAGTGCCCGCGCCGAATGAACCGACTCAACCAAATGGCGCATTTATTGCGAGTGTTTCTCATCACGTGTGAGCGGCGACACGGCCTGCCCGTCGACAGGGGTGGTGATACTTTCCTCGCCGGAGATGGCGGCGATGACCGTTGCGGCCACTTCGCGGAGCTTGAGGTTCCTTGCGCTCGAAGTCCGCGTCAGGATGCTGAAGGCAGTGTCCCGGTCGCAGCGGTTCCGGACCATGATCGCCCCGATGGCCATGTCGATCACGGTGCGTGACTGCGTCGCCGCGGACAGGTCGTCCCTGGCTTCGCTGAGCTGCGAAATTCGCAGGATCAGCCGCAGGGAGCTTGCCGCCTGCCGCGCGAATGTCTCCGCAACGGCGACGTCCCCGCTTGAAAATCCATTGCTGCACCCCGAGTAGATATTGAGCACCGCCTCGGCGTCCCCCGAGAGGTCAAGCGGGACTGCGAGGATCGAGGACACGCCGTGCTCTTCCGCCGTCCGGATATAGGGTCCCCAGCGGGTCTCCGCGGTGACGTCGGGCACCAGGACCGTGCTCCTCTGGCGAAGGGCCGTGAGGCACGGGCCCTGGCTAAAACCGTTCTGCAGTTCATCCAGGGCCATGGCGGCGGCATCACTCGCGGCCACGGCATGGGGCTTCCTCTTCCGGAGGACGGTGACGCCGCTGTGGATGGAGTTGCCGGGCCTGGACAACCGGGAGGCTGCCACGGTGGCCAGTTCCCCGAGGAACGCCTTGATGTCCGGGCTTTCGAGGACAAGATACTGCAGCGATATGTCCGCCTCTGCCGCAGCCAAGCCGTCAGGCTCCTGGAATGGACCCTCCTTGGCGGTCATTCGTCCTCATTTTCGGTTAGTTCCGTCATGGCCGTAGTGACCAGCCCCACCTGGGCGGCTGGAAGATGCAGTGCCTCGTTGAGGTAGGCGTCCAGGGACACCTCGTCGGCATCGCCGCCCAGGCCGTAGTAATAAGTCCACAGTTCGATCAGCGGAACCCGGGCGTCACGGAAACGCTGGGCGGCTTCCCGCCGTTGTGCATCGGCTTCCAGTAACTGGTCGGGGCCCCCGGTCCAATCGGCGTTCATCCCCGCCCTCCGTTCGGCAGTGCGCGGAAAGGCGCACGGCGGGGCAACGCTGAAATTCCGGAGTCCTTGGCGGCGTTTCGTACCGGAAGATTCTGGTGCTCATCGATGATTGACGGTGGGCGGTTGTTGGCCATGAGGCCTCGATCCCGGATTGCGCCCGGCGCTGGGTGCCCGGCTGGTGGCGGCCGCTCTTAACTCGGGCAGCCCGTGCATTCAACCCCTGGATCCTGTCGCCATCCCGAAATCTCCTACCTTTGACACTACGCTCCTGCGAACGTTTGCGGTATGACGGGACTTTCCGGCCTGGAAGGCTAAGGCTGCGGATCGGTGCAACACGCTGACGCAGGCCGCTGGTGTGACCGTAAGATGAACCCCATGCTGAATCCTGCCGACAATGAGACCGTCCAGCACCTCCAGGAGGTCCTGGTGGGTGCTGAAGACGCCGTGGAATTCCTGTCTGGACTCTCAGGAATGGCGGCAGCGGCAGTATCCGAAGCTGCCGGCGATGAAATCGAGTGCGCGGTTACCCTGAAACTCCGGCGGCGTCCCGCCACCGCGGCGGGCAGCAGTACCCGCGCCCTTGAACTGGACCAAATCGAGCAGGCCATAGGGGATGGCCCCTGTATCCGTGCCCTGCGGGAGATGGCGCCTGTGCTGGTTGACGACGTCGCGAGGGATCCCCGGTGGCGCAAGTACAACGAAGAACTGGCCCGGCGGGGCGTGCAGAGCACCCTGGGTGTGCCACTGGAAATCAGTGGCGATGCCAGTGCTGCCCTGAACTTCTTCGCCACCAAGCAGGGCATGTTCACCGCCGACGTCTATGACAAGGCGGTGGGCTTCGCCGCCGCTGCCCACAACACGCTGCACCTTTCGGTCCGCATCCACACTGCGCAGAACCGGGCCGACGATCTCGAAGCGGCGCTTGAGAGCCGGACCGCCATCAACCTGGCCTGCGGCGTGATCATGGCGCAAAACCGGTGTTCGCAGGAAGAAGCGATGGAAATCCTCACCAAGGTCTCCAGCAACCGCAACCGGAAACTGCGGGATGTGGCCAAGGAGCTGATTGAGCAGTTGTCCGGCGGCAGCGTCCAGACCCACTTCGACTCCTAGCGCGGCACCGCCGGGGCCATTGGTCCGGATGCCGACCGGTGCGGTCAGCCGGCTGCCCGGATGGCTACGACAGCTTCGCCTTTGACTCCGCGGATATCCCAGCAGTTGCCGGTGCCGATGACCCTGTAGTCCCTGGCTCCTGCTGATTCCAGCACCATGGCCGTGTTCTCATCGATGGCGACGGCCCATTCCACCTGGCCTGACGCCACGGCACCCACCGCGCGGCTCAACGTTCCGGCCTGGGCTGCGTGGACATCCACCGCGAACGGGACCAGCCCCAGGCCGTCGCGGATGTCCACTGCATCGAGGCCCTCCGAGCACTCCTCCCCGCACACTTCCACTCTGTTGATCCGGTATCCGCCGATCAGTGCCCGGCCTGGAGTCACCATGGCTCCTGCGGAGAACCCCAGATAAGGCGCGCCTTCAGTCACCACCCGGGAAATGGCAGTGGCTGCTGGGCGCAGGCCGTCCCAGTACGCCGGCGTCAGACCGCCGCCTACCACCACGCCGTCCACATCGCTGAAGGCAGCGGGATCCGCCGGGCAGCCTGCCGCCAGCGGGACAGCCACGATCCCGCATCCAATCCGGGCGCGGAGCGGCCCCGCGTAGGCCTCCACGAGGTCCTGCAGGCTTCCGCCGCCGTGGTGCACGGCTACGGCGATACGGGGAGTCCGGCCGTGCGTGGCACGCTGCAGGACGCCACCCGCAAACCGGTCGAAGATGTCCGGAAAAGCCATCGGATCCGGGCCCGCTCCGGCAAGGAAGATGCTCATGGGCTTCAAGATACCGGCTGGCATCTCCGGCCAGCAGGGAGGGGAGGAAAGAAACCATTGACCTGGGCTCGCAGCAGGACTAATCTACAACCAAATGGTTGTAGATCAGCTTAGCGGGACCGAACTTGACCGCCTCTTCCAGGCGTTCGCCGATTCCACCCGGCGGGACATTGTCCGCCGGGTCACCGCCGGCGAATACTCCGTCTCCGGCCTGGCAGCCCTATACGCCATGAGTTTCGCCGCCGTCCAGAAGCATGTGGCGGTGTTGGAGCGCGCATCCCTGGTCACCAAGGAAAAGCGCGGAAGGGAGCAGATCGTGCGGGGTAATCATGAAGGCCTGCAGAACGCCCGGCGGCTGCTCGACGAATACGAGCACATCTGGCGGCAGCGCGCCGCCCGGATGGCAGACATTCTCGCTGAAGGTTAGGAAGGTATTCCCATGACAGTCATCAGTACGGAAAAGAACCCCGAGGCCCTGAGCCTTACCCTTGTTGCCGAGTTCGACGCCGGCGTGGAACGCGTCTGGCAGCTCTTCGAGGACCCGCGGCAGCTGGAGCGCTGGTGGGGCCCGCCCACCTATCCGGCGACCTTCTACAAGCATGACTTCGTGCCGGGCGGCAGGGCCAGCTACTACATGACAGGGCCGGAAGGGGATAAGGCGCACGGCTGGTGGGAGTTCACCAGCATCGACGCCCCGCGCCAGCTCGAGTTCAACGACGGTTTTGCGGACAACGACGGCAACCCCACGGGCGAGCTGGGCATCTCCCACGCAACCGTGAACCTCGAGCCGCTGGGGGTGCGGACCCGCATGACCATCCTGTCCACGTTCGAGTCTGAGGAACAGCTTGAGCAGATCATGGCGATGGGCATGGAAGAGGGCCTCAAGGAGGCCGTCGGCCAGATCGACAGCATCCTGGCCGAGCACGCCCACGCCTGATCGCATCGCAGCTGTCACAATCTTTGCCACTGTGCCAGGTGGGCGTACGACGGCGGGACGTCCCGCCGTCGTACGCCCACCTTGGGCGTTGAACGCGCGAGCCCGCCGCTGAATACTGGAAGCTGGGGACCAAGCGAGGGAAGGCGGTGGCGGCAATGAGCGGCGGTGCAGGGGATTTCCGCAAGCGCCTGGAGCGGGCGGCAGAGGTCCGTTCATACCGCGGCGCCGGCATCAGCGCCGAGGAAGAAGCCGAGCTGGATGCCCTCGACGCGCAGGAGCGGGAGAAGCGCAGGAAAGTCAGCGACGCCGCCCGTGCCGAATACCTGGTCCGCGACGCCATGGCACAGGGCAAGTTCGACAACCTCAAGTACGCGGGCAAACCGATTCCCGGCCTCGGCGATTCCTACGATCCGGACTGGTGGGTCAAGGGCCTGATCCAGCGGGAGAACATCAGCGGCTTGGGCCCGGCGGCCATCCTGCTCCGCGGCGAGGACGCCGAACTTGATGCCAAGCTGGACGCCCAATACACCGAACAGCAGGTCCGGGACATCCTGCAGGATTTCAATCGGCGGGTGATCGATGCCCGCCGGCAGTTGCAGGGCGGGCCGCCCGTGATCACCAGGACCCGTGACGTGGAGGAGGAAGTGGAGCGCTGGCGCAGCCGGCGTGCGGCGCGGGTTGTGGAACTTCCTGCCGAACCGGAGCAGGAGCGTTCCTGGTGGAAGCGTCTGTGGAAGGGGCCAGCCTAGGACAAGGGGTTCCACCGCTCAAACAGCTCACAGCGGGCGTTGTAGTACTTGTCGGTCTGCCCCCTGTGAACCAGCCCGATCCTGGTGCAAACACGCTGCGATGCCGTGTTGGCGGGGTTTGTTACCGCCACAACCCGTGGCAGCCCGCTGCTGAACGCGAGATTGAGAACCGCCTGTGCCGCCTCCGTGGCGTAGCCGTTCCCCCAGTGGTCCGGGTGGAAGTGCCAGCCAATTTCCGTATCACCCGAAGGTTGGAGGGGCAGTTCAGAGCCCGACGCCGGTATGGACTTGAGGAGCAGGGCCCCGGCGAGCTGGGCTGAGGCTTTGTCCTGCTTTGGTTTTTCGGTAGTGTCCTTGAGCTGGACGGCCCAGACGGCGTGGACGGGATGGTCCAGCCTGCGCCAGATATCGATGCGCTCCCGGGCCTCGGCAATAGTGGTCATGATCCGCGGATGGTTGCCGATGAAGCGCTGCACCTCCCAGCGGGAGTAGAGGTCCAGTACAAAGGCGGCGTCGTCCGGCTGCCATGGACGCAGGATGAGCCGCTTGGTCTCGAGGATCTTCACGGTCCCCATGCTGCCAGAGGGTGGTGACAGTAGCGGCCAAAAGTTGTTTTCCACATAGGGCTTTTGGTGCGCGGTAACTGTCACACCCTGGTGGAAGACTTTGGTTATGGAAGTGGGTGTGGGGACGGCGGCGGTACTGGAGGCAGAGCCTCCGAGGCTGTCGCCTGCTGATCCGCCGCAATCCGTGTCTGCTGTTCCGGCTGCCAACGATGCGCTTCCGGTCCCGGCTGCTGCGCCTTCGATTGCTGATGTGCTGGCCCTGTTGCGTTCCGTTCCGCTGGCTTCCGATGGTGCGGGGATGATGGACCAGATGCGCGGGCTGGAGGATCTGAAGTGCTTTGCCGGGGCACGTCAGGCCGGTACCGCGGTGGCGTTTGATTGTCAGCAGCGGCGGGAGCAGGCCGTTGCCGGGGTCCCGGCCGATGAGCAGGGCGCCGGGGTCGCCGCGCAGATCGCGCTGGCCCGGCGGGAGTCCCCGGCCCGGGGGTCCCGGCTGCTGGGCCTGGCCAAAACGCTGACCGGGATGCCGCACACCTTCGCCGCGTTCCGGAGTGGGTTGTTGAATGAGTGGCGGGTCACGCTGGTCGTGAAGGAAACCATCTGCCTCACCCCTGAGGACCGGGCTGGGGTGGATGAGGAACTCGGAGCCGACACCGGCGCCCTGGACGGGATGGGAGATAAGGCCATTGTGGCCGCGGTCCGGGCCGCGGCGTACCGGCGGGACCCTGCCTCGGTGGCGAAGCGGGCCGCACGCGCCGTGACCGAACGGACCGTGAGCCTGCGCCCGGCCCCGGACACCATGACGTACCTGACCGCGTTGCTGCCGGTCGCGCAGGGAGTCGCGGCCTACACCGCCCTCACCAAGGATGCCGACACGGCACGCTCGGCCGGGGATGACCGGTCGCGGGGGCAGGTCATGGCCGACACCCTCGTCGAGCGCGTCACCGGCACCCCGGGTGGCGTGACCGGGGTGGAGATCCAGCTCGTCATGACCGACCGCACCCTCCTGCAGGCCGATGCCGAGCCCGCAAGGCTGCCAGGCTACGGCACCATCCCCGCCGCCTGGGCGCGGAACATTGCCCTCACCAACCCTGCGGCCGGCGCCCAAACAGCAACGCCGGAGGCCGAGTCGCACCAGGACCTGAATGTGTGGGTCCGGCGGCTCTACACCGCGCCGGGCAGTGAGGAGCTGGTGGCGATGGAGTCCAAAGCCCGATTCTTCCCGCCGGGGCTCAAACGCTTCCTGCAGGTCCGGGACGATACCTGCCGCACCCCCTACTGCGACGCACCCATCCGCCACCACGACCACATCACCGGCTGGCACGATCGCGGACCCACCAGCGCCGATAACGGCCAGGGGCTCTGCGAAGCCTGCAACCACACCAAAGAAAACCCCGGGTGGACAGCCACACCAGTGCGTGGCCCGCGCCAGACCGTGGCAACCACCACCCCAACCGGCCACACCTACCACTCCACCGCACCACCACTCCCCGGCACACGGACCGGTGCCCCAGCAGCGGTGACCGTGCCCGCAGCCGCGCGGGACCGCCGTCGTGCATTCAATGCCCGTCGTAACCGCGGGGAGCAAGGGGCCCAGGCGGGGGCAGGGCCTGCCCGCTTGGTGCGCTCACGGGCCGGGTCTAGGGCTTCGGGTTCGGGTTCGGCCCAATCATCGAAGCGGGCGGCGGCGCGAACGGGGCTGCGGGATAGAGCGGCGCCACCTTGAGCATGTAGTTGGCCCACTGCGGCCCGGCAATCATGTACCCGTCAAGGCTCGGGTAGAAGGTGCCGTTGATGGTTACGTTCTGTCCTGCCCGCTTTTGGCCTTCCAGCGCATCGCCAAAGAAGGACGCGGTCACCAGGCCGGTGGTGTATCCCACCACCCACGTGGACCCGTTGTTGTTCGACGTGCCGGTTTTGGCAGCGGTAGGAAGCTTGTCCTGCACCTTCGGGTTGATCCAGACGCCGGAGCCCTTTTTCAGGACGTCCTGCAGTACCGAGTTGACGCCGCGGGCAACATCCGGTTTGACGGCGTCATGGCAGTCGGGGGCCTGGGCGGGCAGTTTTGCCCCTGCCGCATCCGTAACGTCAACAAGACCAATGGGCGCACAGTAGCGGCCGTCCGTGGCGAAGGTGGCAAAGGCATTGGCCAGGGTGAGTGGGGCCACGCCGGTGCCACCCAGCAGATTGCCCAGCTGGTGCATGTTGACCGGGGTGCTGTCCAGGCCGCTGTGCAGGCCTACGGAGTCCACCATCTTCTGGATGCCGCAAAAGTCGAGTTGGGATGCCGACGCAAAGGTGGCGGTGTTGATCGAGTTATACAGGCCGTAATTGACGGGCATGGGCCGGTAGAAGCCGTCCTCCGCGTTCTGCAGGTCATCGGCGGCACCAAGGGCTGGGTTAGCCTGCGCTGTGCTGTAGGCGCCCAGCACCTTTCCGCAGCTGTCCTTCCACGCGAAGCCCAGGGGATAGACCCGGCGCGAGGCGTCCACTTCGGCCGTGATCGACTTGCCCTCGTTCAGCCACTCCGCGAACGTGAAGGGCTTCATGGTGGACCCCGGCTGGAACCCGCCGGCGCCGTTCAGGTCATTGCCCTGGGCGTCCTTGGCGTCAACATTGAAGTTCAGGTTTGTATCGAACTTGCCGGGTTGCGGGAGGAACACAGTGTTTTGCGCCATCGCCAGGATCTTCCCGCTGCCGGGCTGAATGGTCAGCAGTGACGCTGCCCACCGGTCCGGATTGGCGGCCGCAGTTCCGTCCACTTGGGCCTGGGCGGCGGCCTGGAGCCTGCTGTCCAGGGTGGTGACGATGGTCAGGCCGCCGCGGAACAGCCTCCGCTCACGATCAGGCTCGGTAGGCCCGTACGCGGGATTGTTCAGGATCAGGTGGGAGATGTAATCGCAGAAGTACGGCGCCATGGCCGCATTGGCGCAGCCCTGCTGTTGCGGCGTGATCTTCAGCTGGATGGGGGTGGCCACGGCCTCGTCGTGCTGGACCTGCGTGATCTTGCGCAGGCGCAGCATCTCGGACAGGACCTGGTTCCGGCGCACTATCGACTTGTCCGGATTGGTAGCCGGGTTGTACAGGGTTGGGCTGTTGACCAGGCCGGCCAGCAGGGCTGCCTGGGGAAGAGTGAGGTCTTTCGCGGTGGTGCTGAAGAAGTAGCGTGCTGCCGCTTCGATCCCGTAGGCGTTGCTGCTGAAGAACACGATATTGAGGTATCCCTCAAGGATCTGGTCCTTGGTGTACTTCTTCTCCAAGGCGATGGCGAGCTTCATCTCGCGAAGCTTGTCGCCAAGGTTCTTCTGCCCGTTCAGGACCACCGCGTCCGGCCTGTCCTGGGAAAGCTCCGCTTCGTTCAGGATGTTGGTGACGTACTGCTGCGTGAGGGTGGATGCACCCTGCTCGCCGCCCTTGGTCAGGTTGGACACCACCGCCCGCAGTATTCCCTGCGGGTCCACACCGGCGTGCTCGTAGAACCGGCTGTCCTCGATGGCGACAATGCCGTCCTTGATGAAGGGCGACATCTGGTCCAGCGGCACTTTCACGCGGTTCTCCGCGTAAAAGGTGGCGATCGGCTGCCCGTCGGAGGTCAGGACTCTAGTGGCCTGCGACGGCGGCTGCACCGTCAGCTCGGCAGGCAGGCTTTCGAAGAAGCCAATGGAGGAACTGACACCTATTCCTGCCGCTGCCACTGCCGGGATCACAAGACTGGCCGCCAGCACGCCGCACAGGACACTCGCTGCAAGGAATCCCAGGATCCCTCCCAAGGCCGCGCCAAAACTGCGCCTGCGCTTCCGCCTCTTCACCATTCCTGAGCCCTCGTCCTAGGAGGTGGCATCAGAATACGCTTCCGCAGAGGGGCGAACCAGAGGCGGAGAGATCAGGATTTGGTCACGTCGAACCATTGACCAGCGATAGTTACCGACATATCGTTAACTATCGCTGAAGTAGTAGGCGAGTACTTCAAATTGAAAGGACGATGCCACCATGAAAGGCATATTCGACGAGAAACATCCCGGCCCTGAGTTCGGCAAGGGCCGCTTCGAGCGGGGGAGAGGCCATCGGGGGCCACACGGGCACCGGGGTCCCGGCTTTGGCCCCGGATTCGGTCCCGGTTTCGGGCCTGGATTCGGTCCCGGTTTTGGTCCGGGGTTCGGGCCGGGCTTCGGCCGCGGCGGCCGGAGGGCCAGCCGGGGCGACGTCCGCGCCGCCATCCTCTCGCTCCTGGCAGAGGCCCCGTCCAATGGTTACGGACTGATCAAGACCATCGCCGCCAAGACCGGCGGAATGTGGCGGCCCAGCCCCGGATCCATCTACCCCACGCTCCAGCAGTTGGTGGATGAGGGCTTGATCGAGGCGCTCAGTGAAGGCCGCGGGACTGAGTTTGCCCTCACGGATGCCGGCAAGGCCTATGTGGCGGAGCATGCTGAGGAAATGGAGAACGCCTGGAACGCTGAACCGGACAGTGCGGACAGGGACTTCCACCAAAGCATTGGCAAGCTCATGGGTGCCATCCATCAGTTCCGCACCGGCGTGACGGAGGAACAGCGCGCTGCCGCCGTTGAAAAGATGGACGAAACGCGCCGCGCCCTCTACAAGATCCTTGCGGACTAGAAACTACGCGAAGGAGTCTTCCTTGGCGTGCCGCTCTGCGGGAGCTGCGGCGGTGCGGATGTGGGCCGCTGCCTGGCGCAGGGGATTGAAGCCCGCTCCGATCTCGCCGAACGCGTAGGCGGTTTCCGCGTGCTCGAAGAGGTCCACGCCGGCGGTCTCGGCCTCGTGGCTGACGCGGAAGCCCACCGTCTTGTTGATGATCCGGGCGATGACCGCGGTTCCGATGCCAGACAACAGCAGGGTGATGACGACGGCGGCTGTCTGGGCGATGAGCTGCTGGACGCCGCCGCCGTAGAAGAGGCCCCCGCCCTGGCCGTTCACGGGGAGGGCGATGAAGCCCAGCGACAGGGTGCCAATGAGGCCGGCACCCAGGTGCACACCCACCACATCCAGCGAGTCATCAAGGCCGAAGCGGTACTTGAGGTCCACGAACACGCAGCATGCGGCTCCCGCCACCAGGCCCAGGCCGATTGCTGCCACAGGGCTGATGTTGGCACAGGAAGGGGTAATCGCAACCAGGCCCGCAACAACGCCGGAGGCGGCGCCCAGGGAGGTGGGGTGCCCGTGGCGGACCTTCTCCGTGACCAGCCAGCTCAGCATGGCCGCGGCAGGGGCCACCAGGGTGTTGATCCAGATGAGGCCGGCCTGTTCAACGCTGGTGGCGGCCCCGCCATTGAAGCCAAACCAGCCGAACCACAGGATCGCCGCACCGAGCATGATGAAGGGCAGGTTGTGGGGACGGTGGTTGGGGTCCTTCGCGAAGCCGTGGCGCTGGCCAACGATCACGGCCAAGACCAGGGCGGCCGTTCCTGAACTGATTTCCACAACGGCACCGCCGGCGAAATCGATGACCTGTCCGAAAATATCCGTGACGGCGCCGCCTGCACTCATCAGGCCGCCACCCCAGATCATGTAGGCGAGGGGGCAGTAAATCACCGTGATCCACACAGGCACGAACAGGGCCCAGGCCCCGAACTTGGCGCGGTCTGCGATGGCGCCACTGATCAGGGCAACGGTGATGATGGCGAACGTAGCGCTGTACCCGGCCTTGAGAAGGTCCGGTGAACCCATGAGGTTCTGCAGGCCGAAGCTGGTGAAGGGATTGCCGAAGAGGCCCAGGACGCCGTTGCCGGTGGTCATCGAGTAGCCCCAGAGGACCCAGACCACGCCAACAATGCCTGCCGAGATGAAGCTCATCATGATCATGTTGAGGGCGGCCTTGGCGCGGGTCATGCCGCCGTAGAACAGGCCAAGCCCGGGGGTCATCAGCAGAACCATTGCGGCCGAGATCATCAGCCAGACTTGTTGGGCAGTGATTTCCACCGGTGGGTCCCTTCGCAACGTGATCGTGGTGCCGGGCCCGTTTGGCCCCGCGGCATTTCCCCGGGATCCATTCTTGGCGTCGCGTGTTTCAGCCAATGCCGCTTAAAGTTGCGGCCACGTTACACAAATCGGTCCTGCGTGAAGTTCACGTATCAGCCATGTTTCGGGCATGTAAACGGCGCCTCCTCCGGCGCCCGGGTCCGCGCGCACCCGCTCGTCCAATTCCCCGCCACCGCAGGCCGGAACGGGCCGCGGCCGGTGAGGCCCGCCGTCGTACGCTCTCTTGCCGCCTGTTTCGAAGCTATGAACGGCACCTCACCAGCTCAGAACCTGCGGGCGTTGGCCAGCACCGGCAGTTTGGCCCGTACGTCGTCCACGGCGGAGGGATCGATATCGACCACGGCGAGCTCAGGCTTCCCGCCAAGGGCCACCACCGCCTTACCCAGGGGCGTGACGACGGCGCTGTGGCCGATTCCCGTGGGTGCCGTGCCTGCGGGACCGGCGCCAACGGTCTCGGGATCGCCCTGTCCGCAGGCGACCACGAACGTGGTGCTGTCCAGCGCCCGGGCGCGCACCAGCAGATCCCACTGTTCTGCCTTGCCTTCACCGGCGCCCCAGGAAGCGCACACGATATTCACCTGCGCGCCCGCGTTGGCGTTGGCCGTGAACAGGTCCGGAAAGCGGACGTCGTAGCAGGTAGCCAGGCCGAACACGGTCCCGTCCAGCTCAAAAGTCACCGGCGCTTCCCCTGCATCAACCGTCTTGGATTCGGTAAAGCCAAAGGCGTCAAAAAGGTGGACCTTGTCGTAGGACGCCTCCACCCCGGGCCCGGTGACCAGCAACGTATTGCGGACCCGGCCGTCTTTCCCCGGAGTGAACATGCCGGCCACCACCGTGATGTCCAGTTCATTGGCAATCCTGCGGACCTCGCTGGCCCACGGGCCATCAACGGGTTCGGCAATGTCCTTCAGGGAATGGCCAAAGGCGCGCATGGTGGCCTCCGGGAAGACCACCAGCTGCGCACCGGCGTTTTTGGCCTGGGAGGCATATTCCCAAATGAGTTCCAGGTTGGCGGCGGTGTCGGCACTGCTGATGATCTGCGCTACTGCAATACGCATTACTGCCTGTAGCCCTCAACCTCGCTGATGGGGCGGGCTTCGGCGTCGTTGGGGTTTTCCCCGGAATCCTTCTTGGCCCGGCGCTGGCGCAGCAGGTCCCAGCACTGGTCCAGGCTTTCTTCCACGTACTTGAGTCGCGCCTGGTCTGGCGCCTGCCCGTCTCCGGAGCCCTCGCGCAGCGAGTGCTCCTCCTCCACCAGGGCTTGGATGTGCGTCAAAATATCCTGATCATTCATGGCTTCCCCTTACTCCGGTCCGGTCTCCTTCAGCGTACGGATCAGGTGCTGAAGCCACCAGTCCCCGCGCTGTACCATCAACTTCATGCCCACTGCGCTCGATATGGCAGGTCCCATCCTGGAAGTGCTCACCTGGTTGTGCCTGCCCGCCGGACTGGGACTGCTCTTCTACACCGGATTCCTCCGCCGCTTCGTGCACCCCTGGGACGTGGCCGAGGCCGTGGTGTATTCGGATTCCACCGGGGTGGGGTTCCGCTGGTTCGACCGGAAGCACCAGGTGCACAAGGCGCCGATGTCCCCTTACGACATCAGGGACATGGCTGTGGGGGACACCCTCCCCATCTACTACCACCCCAAGCGCCCAACGCAGTGGCAGACCACCGCGCCGGAGGAAGCCGGCAGGACGGCGTCGGTCCTGGGCCGCTGCCTGACGGCGATCGGCACGGTGGCACTGCTGGCCGGCTTCGTCCTGCCGATGTTCTAGCTGACCAGGACCACCATGATGCCCAGGCATCCAAGGGCGACTCCCGCGAAAGCGGTCCACAGCACGGCGGGCAGGTCGGCTTCGATGCTTTCGCCCGCAAGGCCGTGGGACCTGGCCTGGTACCGGCGGCGCTGCGTGAGGTAAATGGCGAGGGCTGCGCCACCGGAAACCACCGGCAGCATCAGGATGGGTGGCCCGTACGTGGGGAGCCAGCGTAGGAAGAAGGCGCTCGCGGTCACCAGCGCCAGCATGGTCCGGCCCCATGCGAGGGCCGTCCGCTCGGGCTGCAGGCCGGGATCGCCGTGGGGGCGGGGGGTGCGGGATGCCACAGATCAGCGCCAGAGGATGAAGACAAGTACGACGGCGGCAGCCAGCGCGCCTGCCCCGGCCAATAGCGGCACAAAGAGCGGCAGCGGCAGCGGGGCCTTGGTGCGCATGCTCCGCTCCACCCGGAGCCACCGCACCGCAGCACCACCGCTGAGCATCATGCCCAGCAGAAGCAACAGGACGGCCAGGCCTTTCCGGACCGGCTCAATGAAGAGGCCGGAGGTGAACGCCTCGATGGCGATGCCACCTGCCAGCAGCGCAAGCGACGTCCGGATCCAGGCCAGGAAGGTGCGCTCGTTGGCAAGGGTGAAGCGCGGGTCCGGTTCCTCGCCGCCGGGCAGCAGCCGTTCGGCCATTCTTCCGCGCGACGGCGGGACGGTTGGCCCGGGCGGCTGCTCACTGTTGATCACCGGGCCAGTTTAGCCGTGGCCGGTTCCGGCTTCCCCGCTCTCAGCTTCCCGCTGTCAGCCCAGGACGCGCCTGCAGAGCGCCAGCGAGTTCGTGCTCAGGCCCGCAAACATCGTGCCGGGGCGGACGGACAGGACTTGCCAGCCCTCTTTGGACAGTTTCTTCAGCTGCTTGGCCTGCTGCCGTGGACGATTGTCCACCGGGACGGTGATGTACTCGTATTCCGCATGGTTGTCCATGCCGGGACTCCTTTCAGTGCGCTTTGGGTTTGGGTTGGGCTGCGTTGCCGGCAGGAGCGCCAATGTCCTGCCCTGGCTGCGCGGGCCTGTGTGCCGGGACGGGATTGGCGGCCGGTTGTCCGGGTTCAGCCCCGGAGCGGCCCGGTGTGCCTTGTGCCGGTGCGGGCAGGTCCGGAACGTGCGCGGGTGCCTGGGGTGAACCCGGGTCACGGCCCTGCCCGGGTGCGTGTTCTCCGGGATGCCCCTGCTCTCCCGGATGTCCCGGGGTGACCGCTTCCACAACGGAGGCGATGACCTGTTCGGCGTTCCCGCGAAAGTTTGGGTCAGCCGCGGCGACGGCCGCCGTGCCGATGCCCATGCACGCAGCCACTGCCAGCGCCGTAAGTGCGGTGCGGCGGCGCTTACGTTCCCGGAGCGCGTCCATGTTTGCCGGAGCTGTCCCCATGAGGGCAGCCAGGCCGGCGGAGGGAAGCACGGTTGGCCCCTCCGCGAAGCGGTGCAGGTCCAGCAGCGCCGCTTTCAGGTCCTGTGCGTCGTCATTGTTTGTTTCACGGAGCAGATCCTCGATGATTTGTTCGTCGTGAGGTGTGTGGCTTGTGGTCATCCCGGCACCCCCTCTTTTACCTTGAGCTGTTTCCGGAGGCTGGCCAGCGCCCGGTGCTGGAGTTGCATAATGGCCGCCGGTGATTTGTGCATGATGGCTGCGACATCCTTCACGGACAGTTCCGCGATGATGCGCAGCCGAAGGACTTCCCGGTGGTCCTCGCTGAGGCCTGCGAGCATTGCCAGTGCGTTCGCTTCGGCATCACCGTCCACCACGAGGTCTTCAGCCGACGCACTGAGGCGGTGGTCTTGTGCGGGGTCGTACTCGATCGGGACGGCTGTCCTGCTGCGGCGCCGGTGATGGTCCACCAGGCGCGCGTGGGCGATGGAGAAGACCAGGACCCGCAAGCCCTCCTGTCCGCCATGGACCGACACCAGCCTCGGGTACAGCGCCAGGAAAACATCGTGGGTAACGGCATCGGAATCTTCCACGCCTCCTGCCCGCAGGTAGCCTGCGACGGCAGCGGACAGGGATCGGTAAACGGCGGTAAACAGTGACGCATGATCGCCCTGGAATGCTCCCACCCAGCCGCCGGTGTTCGGATCCGTTCCCGGTCCCCAGGACATCCTGTGCCCCCGGTTCTAGGGTTTCCCTGCCGCGGCAGGTTTGTGTGCTTGTCCCTTGCCGGCCTGGGCGGAGGGTGTCTCCTTCGGTGACGACGGGCCGGAGGCTCCCGGCTTCTCCGGGGTTTTCGGGCGGTTTCCGGTTGACTGGCCCGGAACCGGAACGGACGTGCAGTACGCGGCAATTCCCGCGCTGCCGTTGGCCGCGTCTGATAAGGCCTGGTATGCCGTTGACCCTGAGTCCAGCCCTCCGGCGGTGAACGCCGTGCAAAGGCCGAATGCGGCTGGACCGGTGGCGTCCGGGCCCACTGGGGCTGCATCCGGATGCGGACCCGGTGCTTCGGCAGCCTTCTCCTTCCCCGTGGGGGCATAATCTGGCTGCTCCGCCGTCGTGGGTGCTGCCGCCGGTGCCGGGGGTGCAATGGCGTCCTGACCGCCCCGCAGCACTGGAGCTGGAGGTGCCGTGGTGTAGGCCACGGTTGCCGCGCCGCCGGCGGCGATGGTTGCGCCCGCCACAAGCCCGGCCGCTAGTTTGCTCGTCACGAATGCGGTAAAGAACGGCATGAAGTCCTCCAATATGAACTGGCGATCCTGGACGTCTGGTCCATATCCAAGTAATCGCCGGACGGAGACGAACCTGACGCGGAAAGCAAAAAAACTGCGGCTGAACCTGAAAGATTTGATCAAGGCGGCGAGAGCAGGATCCCTTTCTGATCGTGATGCCCGGGCGCGGGACTTCGCGCCCGGTAGCCGGATCTTACGAAGGGAGCAGGGCCGGCGAACGAGTAGCGGGTACCCGATTTGGCCGGCTCAAGCACGTCACCGGTATCCCGGCTACTCGGTTTCAGCACGGGCGCCTTGTGGTTCCTCGGCAGCGTCCGCGGTTGGTGATCAGCCGGCGCGGGTGAAGATTGCTTTTCCGGCGAGGTAGTTCCCGATGGGCAGCGCGGCAGTTGCAGCAGGGGAGGGGGCATTCAACACGTGGATCATCCGGTCCGTCTCGGCCAGCAAAAAGTCGTGAAGGAGTGTGCCGTCCCGGCGCACCGCCTGTGCCCGGATGCCTGCCTCGAACGGCAGCAGGTCCGCTTTGGCCAGGCCGGGGGCGTATTTGCGGCATTCCTGCAGGTAGCTTCCCTTGAACAATGAGTTCCGGACTTCGCGCACCGCAGTGGCGGTATTGGACCTGGCCACGTGCCACAGTCCGGGAAAGCGCAGATACCGGCCCACGTCCTTGAGGTCCACCGAGAACTTGGGGTAGCCCTCCCTGGCCAGGCCCAGCACCGCGTTGGGTCCCACGGTGATGCTGCCGTTGATGGTGGGAGTGAGGTGCACCCCCAGGAATGGAAGCTCCGGGTCAGGTACGGGGTAGATCAGGTGGGTGACATAGTCCGATTTGCTTTCCGGCAGCTCAAAATACTCCCCGCGGAAAGGGATGATCTGGACGTCGATATCCATTCCGGCCATTTCCGCCAAGCGGTCGGACTGCAGGCCCGCACAGGCCACCAGGCGGCGGCAGGAATACAGGGCATGGCCTATGCCAACCTCCACGCGGTCGGAATGCTCCACGATGGAGTCCACTTTGGCTCCGGTGATGACCCGGCCGCCGGCAGCGGAGATGAGTCCGGCCAGCTTCCGCGCCACTTCCCGGTAGTCCACGATGCCGGTGCTGGGAATGAACAGCGCGCCCAGGCCTGAGACGTTGGGCTCCCGCCGGTTGAGTTCCGCCTGGTCCACGCGCTCGCAGTCCAGCCCGTGGACGGCCGCGCGTTCCTCCAGGCGATCGAGCCGCTCCAGCTCCACGGCCGATGTGGCTACCAGCAGCTTGCCGGGCTCGGCGTACCTGATCCCGTGCTCCCGGCAGAACTCCTTGGTCTGTTGCGACCCCGCCTTGCTGAACCGGGCCTTAAGGCTGTCCGGGGCGTAGTAGATCCCGGAATGGATCACGCCGCTGTTGTGCCCGGTTTGGTGTGAAGCAAGGGTCGCCGCGGCCTCGAGCAGGACCAGCGAGGCTCCCGGCTGCTTCTGGAGCAGCTGGTAGGCCGTTGCCAGCCCCACGATTCCGCCGCCAATGACGCAGTAGTCCAGCCGCTCCACAGGGCCCGCCTTTCGTTGTGGCTAGATTTTAGCCACGGCCTGCTGTTTTACGCTCCACTCCGCTGTTCATCCGCCGCTTCGCGGTGCAAACATGATCACGGCAACGCCCAGGAGGCAGACCAGGGATCCGGCGATGTCCCACCGGTCCGGGCGGAAGCCGTCAAAGGCCATTCCCCATACCAGGGAGCCGGCCACGAACACTCCGCCGTAGGCCGCCAGGATCCGGCCAAAATGGGCATCCGGCTGGAGCGTGGCCACGAAACCGTAGGCGCCCAGGGCCACCACGCCCAGACCGGCCCACCACCAGTCCCTGCCCTCGCGGACGGCCTGCCACACGAGCCAGGCGCCCCCTATTTCAGCTGCAGCAGCCAGCACGAACAGCACAATGGTCTTGACAAGATTGACAGTTTCGCCCGGAATACCCACGCAGCCATCATCCCAGCCGGGAATGCAGCTGTTGGCCGGACAGTTGGGGGAGGTATGGAACGTATCGGATTCCTTTCATTCGGCCACTGGGGCCCCGGCCAGGGCTCCCGCACCAGGACGGCGGCGGACGCCCTGCTCCAGGGCATCGAACTTGCAGTCGCCGCTGAAGAACTCGGAGTGGACGGCGCGTTCTTCCGGGTCCACCACTTCGCCCGGCAGCAGGCGTCGCCCTTCCCCCTCCTGTCGGCCATCGCCGCCCGCACCAGGCGCATCGAAATCGGCACCGGCGTGATCGACATGCGCTACGAAAACCCGCTGTATATGGCGGAGGAAGCCGCGGCTGCAGATCTGATCAGCGGCGGCAGGCTGCAGCTGGGCATCAGCCGCGGTTCGCCCGAACCGGCGCGCCAGGGCGCCTCCGCCTTCGGCTATGTGCCCGGGGAAGGGGAGACGGATGCCGACATGGCCCGCCGGCACACCGAGGTTTTCCGCAAAGCCATCAGCGGCGCGGGCATGGCCCAGGCCGACCTCCGCTACGCCGGTGGTGCCACCGGGCTCCTCCCCATCCAGCCCCAGGCCCCGGGCCTGGCGGAACGGATCTGGTGGGGTGCGGGCACCCGGAAGACCGCCATCTGGGCCGCGGAACTGGGGATGAACCTGATGAGCTCAACCTTGCTGACCGAGGACACGGGCGTCCCTTTCCACGAACTCCAGGCGGAACAGATCCAGCTGTTCAGGGATTCGTGGCAGGCAGCCGGCCATGCCCATCAGCCAAGGATTTCGGTCAGCCGCAGCGTCCTCCCCATCGTGGATGAGGAGGACAACTACTACTTCGCCGGGAGTGCCCTCCGTGACGGCCGCGACCAGGTGGGCGTCATTGACGGCCTGACCTCCCGGTTCGGCAAGAGCTACGTAGGCGCACCGGACCTCCTGGCGGAGCAGCTCGCAGCCGATGCCGCGGTGCAGGCGGCCGACACGCTGCTGCTGACCGTCCCCAACCAGCTGGGCGTGGACTTCAACACCAAGCTCCTGGGCAACATTGCGCAGTTCGTGGCGCCGGCCCTGGGATGGAGCCGATAGGACGCTGGGAACTTTTTGCGAGACCGAACCGTTACTCTTAGAGTGCGGTGTGGGGGCTTCGCGCCCTTACTACACTGTGACTGCTGAACGGTCATAAGACGGAGAGAGAGAAATATGGCTCGCGCCGCCCTAGGCTTAGACGCATGATCCGGCTACGACAGCTGGCCCAGGCGGCTTCAGTACTCACCACGCCTTTGACGCCAGAAGACGTCCTCTCGCTATTCAACCCTGTCTACTCGGCCCGGCAGCTCAGAGGCGTGGTCACCCGGGTGGTCCAGGAGACCGCCCAGTCGGCAACCATCTTCTTCCGCCCCGGCCGCGGCTGGAAGGCCCACCTTGCAGGGCAGTGGGCCCGCATCGGCGTCGAACTCGATGGGGTCCGCCACTGGCGCTCCTACTCGCTCAGCGCCCCCGCCGGCAAGGACCCGGCCATCACCGTCACCGACGTCGGCGCCGTCTCCGGCACCCTGGTGCGCACCACCAAACCCGGCGATGTCCTGTTCCTGGCCCCGCCACAGGGTGACTTCGTACTGCCGGAGCATCCCCGCCCCCTTCTCATGGTCACCGCGGGCAGCGGCATCACTCCGGTGATGTCCATGATCCGTACCCTTGTGCCGCGGCGTCCGGATGCCGACGTCGTGCTGGTCCACTCGGCCCGCACTCCCGGCGACAGCCTGTTCCGTGAGGAACTTGCGGAGCTCGCGGACCAGTTCCCCAACTTCCGGCTGGCGCACTGGTACACCGGCGAGCAGGGCCGGATGGACTTCTCCAGCACCAGGGAACTGGACGAAATCTGCCCCGACTGGAAGGAACGGGCAGCCTACGCCTGCGGCCCGGACAGTTTCCTGGATGACGCCGAGGCGTTGTGGAAGCGGGCAGCCCTGACCACGCGCGCCCCCGGGACCGACGTTGCCGTGGCCGGAGACGCCGGGAACCTGATGATCGAACGGTTCAACACCACATTCAACGCCGGGGTGGGGCACGACGGCGGCCTGGTCACCTTCGAAGCCTCGGACCGGGAAGTGGAGGCCGACGGCGACACCCCCATCCTGGACATCGGCGAGGACGCCGGGGTGCTGATGCCCAGCGGATGCCGCATGGGTATCTGCCACAGCTGCCTCACCCCGCTGCTGGCAGGGCAGGTCCGCGACCTCCGCACCGGTGAAATCCACGGTGAACCCGGCCAACTGATCCAAACGTGTGTCTCGGCAGCCGCCGGACCCGTCAACCTCGAACTCTGAGGAGCAGCACCATATGACTGTCATCTCACCCGCAAAAACCACAGCCGCCGCAGGCGCCAACGCCGGCACCTCCAGGACGCGCCCCGGAAAGCTGGCAGAGTCGGGAAGCCCCAGCGTCCGCCCGCCGGCTGCCGCCCACCTCACCGACGAACAAGTGGCGGAGCTGGGCCGTGAGCTCGACGCCATCCGGGACGAGATCCTGGGCAAGCGTGGCGCTGAAGACGCCGCCTACATCCGCCGGATGATCAAGATCCAGCGCGGCCTGGAACTGTCCGGACGCGCCGCCCTCCTGGTCAGCAAGAACAAGGCTGCCTGGGTCACGGGCACCACGCTGCTCAGCCTGGCCAAGATCCTGGAAAACATGGAACTGGGCCACAACATCCTGCACGGCCAGTGGGACTGGATGCGGGACCCGGACATTCACTCCACCACCTGGGAGTGGGACTTCGTCACCCCGTCGAGGTCCTGGCAGCACACCCACAACGACCTGCACCACCGGTGGACCAACGTGGTGGGCAAGGACAACGACGTCGGATACAACCTCCTGCGCATGGATGAGCAGCAGCCGTGGAAGCCCATCAACCTGGCCAATCCACTCTTCAACGCCATCCTGGCACCGGTCTTCGAGTGGGGCATTGCCATCTACGACCTCGAACTGACCGAGTACAAGGAAGGTACCAAGTCCAAGGAAGCCCTGCTCAAGGACCTCAAGGCCCTGGGCAAGAAGGTCGTCACCCAGTTCACCAAGGACTACGCCGCGACCCCCGCCCTGGCCATGCTGACCGGCTCGGCGAAGCAGGCCCTTTTCGGCACCATCGCAGCCAACGCCATCCGCAACGTCTGGGCCCATGCGGTGATCTTCTGCGGCCATTTCCCGGAAGGCACCGACACCTTCACGGAGGAGATGGTGGACGGCGAGACCCGCGGCGACTGGTACGTGCGCCAGATGATCGGTTCGGCCAACATCTCGGGCTCCAAATTCATGCACCTCATGACTGGCAACCTCTCCCACCAAATTGAGCACCACCTCTTCCCGGACCTGCCTTCGAACCGGTACGCCGAGGTGGCACCCAAGGTCCGCGAGATCTGCCAGCGCTACGGCCTGAAGTACACCACCGGGCCGCTGCTGAAGCAGGTGGGTTCGTCCTGGGCCAAGGTCTTCAAGCTGGCACTGCCCGGAAAAGCTGCCCGGGCCTAAGCCGGAGGGCTTTAAGCGAGAAGTGACCCGGCGGCCTATGCCCGCCGGGTCACTTCTGCGTTGGGCGCCGGTTACCGCCGGGTGCCGGGAGCCAGGAGCATATGGTCCAGCTTGGGCAGGGCATGCCGCAGCCGGTGGTCGGCGCGGTCAAGGATCTCCTCCGCCTGCGACAACTCCATGTTGGCCAGTTCGATGCGTGCCGAACCCTGCAACCGGTGGCCCGACCACCGCAGCTGCAGGTGTTGGACTGCCAGGACGCCCGGCGTCTCCTCCAGCGCCGCCTGGGCACGGGAGACCAGTTCCGGTTCAATGCCGTCCATGAGCCGCCGCCCGATGCTCCGGATGGTGCCCCACAGCAGCACCATGATGGCTGCGGAGATGATGAGCCCAACGATCGGGTCCGCCAGCGGAAAGCCGAGCATGACGCCGATGGCGCCGATTACCACGGCCAGCGAGGTGAAGCCGTCCGTCCGGGCATGCACACCGTCCGCCACCAGCGCCGCAGACCCGATCCTGCGTCCAACCCGGATGCGGTACATTGCCACGGCTTCGTTTCCGGCGAAGCCGATCAGACCCGCGGCCATGACCCAGCCCAGGTTCTGCAGCGGCTGGGGATGGATCAGCCGGTCCACTGACTGCCAGCCGGCCACGACGGCGGAGAGGGCCACCACGGCCACGATAAACAGGCCGGCCAGGTCCTCTGCCCTGCCGTAGCCGTAGGTGTACCGGCGGGTGGCCGCCCTCCGCCCCAGGATGAAGGCAACCCACAGGGGCACCGCTGTGAGCGCGTCGGAAAAGTTGTGGATGGTGTCCGCCAGAAGTGCCACCGAACTGCTGAACAGGACCACCAGGAACTGCAGCACCGTGGTGGCCAGCAGGACGAACATGCTGATCTTCAGCGCCCGGATGCCCTCGGTGCTGGCCTCCATGGCGTCGTCAATGGAATCGGCGGCGTCATGCGTGTGCGGAACGAACAGCTCGATCAGCCAGCCCTTGAAACCGGAATGGTGATGGTGGCCATGGTCATGACCGTGGTCGTGGTCATGCGGACGTCCGTGCTCGTGGCCGTGCGGGTGGTCATGATCATGGTCATGGTGGTGCCCGCCATGCCCCTCCGCGTGGGGGTGTCCGTGCGTGTGCGTTGACTCCTGGTGCGGCCCGCTCATGAGGCACTCCTTTGCGCAGGGTGGTTGGTGACTCGGTGGTGGGCCGGCTCTCCGCCAAGGGCATGCTCGGCCTGGAAGATGGCATCGGCCACAAGCTGCCGTGCGTGCTCGTTCTCCAGCCGGTACAGCACCCGCGTTCCGTCCTGCCGCGTGGACACCATCCGTGCCAGGCGCATCTTGGCCAGGTGCTGGGACACTGCCGCGGGGGACTTGCCCACCACGTCGGCCAGGGCCCCCACGGCCATTTCCCCGTCGCGGAGCGCCAGGATGATCCGCACCCTGGTGGCATCCGCCAGCATGGCGAAGACTTCCACGGCCAACTCCACGTACTGGCTGTCCGCTCCCAGGGAGCAAGCATTCTTATCTGCATTCATGCGCATATAGTGTCATAGCTTCCGCCGCAGTGCACCCTGGTGGGTGCCGCCGTCGTCAAATAACGTGTGCTGGGGTGGAGGCGCGCGTCCTAAAGTAAGAGGTGCAGGGCCTGGCGCTCCGCCGGACCGCTCCGATCAGATCAGTCTCGAAAGGAATTTGCCTCCATGGCTTTCATCACCGTAGGTACTGAGAACAGCACTGACATCGAGCTCTACTATGAGGACCACGGCTCCGGCCAGCCTGTTGTGCTGATCCATGGTTACCCCCTGGACGGATCATCCTGGGAAAAGCAGACCGTGGCCCTTTTGGCCGCCGGGTACCGCGTCATCACCTATGACCGCCGCGGCTTCGGCAAGTCCAGCAAGCCCGCCGAGGGCTACGACTACGACACCTTCGCCGCTGACCTCAACACCCTGCTCACCACCCTGGACCTGAACGACGTGGTGTTGGTGGGCTTCTCCATGGGCACCGGCGAGGTGGGCCGCTACCTTGGCACCTACGGCTCCGCCCGGGTGGCCCGCGCCGCGTTCCTCGGGTCCCTGGAACCGTTCCTGCTCAAGACCGATGACAACCCCGATGGCGTCCCGCAGGACGTGTTCGACGGCCTCAAGGAAGCGGTAACGGCCGACCCCTACGCGTTCCTGGGCAACTTTTTCAAGAACTTCTATAACTCCGACACCTTCCTGGGCACCCCCCGCCTCAGCCAGGAAGCCGTCAACGCCAGCTGGAACGTGGCCGCCGGAGCGGGGGCCACGGCCTTGGTCGCCGCCCAGCCCACCTGGCTCACGGACTTCCGCCAGGACATCACCAAGATCGATGTTCCGGCCCTGATCGTCCACGGCACCGCCGACAACATCCTGCCCATCGACTCCACCGGCCGCTTGTTCGCCAAGGCGCTGCCAAGCGCTCAGTACGTGGAAATCGAGGGTGCCCCGCACGGCCTGCTGTGGACGCACGCCGCAGAGGTCAACGAGGCACTGCTCGGCTTCCTTTCGAGGTAGGAAAAACACGCTTCCGACGGCGGCGCGTGCCGCCGTCGGACGCGGCAGGAAACCGGGGGGTCACCCGCAGGATTCGCCCGCTATGTGCGGCTCTGCTGAAACAGCCGCGGGGCAGAGCTGAACGGCGAGGTCTTTCAGTTCCTTCGGATGGAAAGGCTTGGTGAGGTAGCCGGCAGCCCCTGACGCCATGCCGGCCAGTACGTCGTCCTCCTCGGAGCGGGCCGTCAGGAACAGCAAGGGTGCGGCGCTGAGGGCGCGGATGGCGCGGGCCACCACGTGCCCGTCCATGTCGGGAAGGCCAAGGTCCAGGGTGACCAGGGCGATGGCGGGATCAGCCGCGGCGGCGATGGCGTCCGCGCCTGTTCCCGCGGTCCTGACCTCAAAGCCTGCACGCGACAGGATCACCCCGATCAGGCCGCGGATATCGTCGTCATCTTCCACGACAAGGCAAACACGTTTCATCAAGCCCCCCGGCGAAAAGTTGGCACCAGTCTACCGGGGGCAGAAGACACTGTTGGGGACCGCCGCCCTAGCCGTCGTAGTGTGTACGCGCAGGGCCCTGGCCCAGCGAATTGACCACAGCGGCAGCCACATCATGCAGCTTGGAGTTGCGCGTGCTCGAAGCTGTCCTCAGGATGTCGAAGGCGTCCTGCTGGCTGCAGCGGTTCTGGGCCATGATGATGCCCACCGCCATATCGATCACCGTACGGGACTCCAGCGTGGCACGGAGGTTCGCGGCCGTTTCGCTGTAGTGCGCAAAGCGCACCGCAAGCCGCAGTGCCAGCGAAGTCTGGCTGACGAAATCCTCGGCGAACTCCAGCACGCGGCCTTCGAAGCGGCGGGCACGGCGGGAATACAGCAGCAGGGCTGCCTTGGTTTCCCCTTCAAGCCGGAACGGAAGCGCCGCAACCGAGCGCACGCCCTGGGCAATCACGGCGGTTGAGTATTCCGGCCAGCGGCCGTCCATGGTGATGTCCGTAACGTGGACAATCTCCTGTGCTGTGGAGGCTGTTTGCCCGGGCGTCTCGGCGAACCTGTGCTCAAGCCGTCCGATGGTCTTTGCCTCCGGGCTGCTGCTGGCTACAGTGGCGGTCTTCCGCTGCCGGAGCAAGGTGATGGCGCACAGCATCTCGTCGCCGGGCTCGGAAAGGTTGCGGGCGGACACCTGTGCAAGTTCGTTGAGGAACTCCTCAACGTCGGAGCTGTCAAGGACCAGTTCATGCAGGTGCTCGGTAATAGATGTATCGGTTTTTGCTGTTGACTCGCTGGCCACGGGTTCTTGGTGCCATTCGCTCAGGTCAAAACGAGCCGGCAACAACACACAAACGCCCCGCAACTGGGCGGGGAGCCGGTGATGGTCGCTGGATCGACGAACTTTCCAACGGCCTGCTGCTAAACCGATATCCAGAGTATATACATTCCGCGCAGGGCGGAGCCCAAATCCGCCGGCCCGTACCGCCGTTTGCTGGCGCCAGACAGGGGCCAACCGGCACAATGAAGCGGGAGCCGGTACTGCCTCCGCCGGCCCGTCGACTCTGGGTCCCCGCCGCCGGGCAGGGTGGCAACCCAACGGCTCGCCGCCGCGGAAGGACAGGGATATGACCAGGCTTCTCATCATCGGCCCACCGGGCTCCGGCAAGGGAACGCAGGCCGAACACCTGGCCCGCCACTTCGGCGTCCCTGCCGTTTCCACCGGCGACATCTTCCGGAACAACGTCAGCCGGAAGACGGACCTGGGGAACCAGGCCGCCCGGTACCTGGACGACGGCCATTTCGTGCCGGACCACCTCACCAATGAACTAGTGAAAGACCGGCTCCTGGAAGGTGATGCGAGGCATGGGTTCCTGCTGGACGGCTATCCGCGCACTGCGCCGCAGGCAACGGAACTGGACAGCATGCTCGCTGCCCAGGGCCATGAGCTGGACGCCGTCATCGAACTGCAGGCGCCGGATGCAGAACTTGAGGAGCGGATGCAGCGGCGTGCTTTGGAACAGGGGCGCACCGACGACACCATCGACGTCTTCCGGCGCCGGCTGGACCTCTACCATCAGCAGACGCATGAAGTAGTCTCGGTGTACGCGGGCCGGGGCATTCTGGTGTCCGTCAACGGCAGCGGCGATCCGGGCGGGATAACCGCATCGGCGATCGCCGCCGTCGAACGGTTCCTCGCAGCCCCGCGGCCCCCGTCCTGACCGAAACACCGCACGGTGAACGCACTCCAACAGAAGGAAACACTGATGAGAATTGCCGTTACAGGCGGAAGTGGAAAACTGGGGCGGCACGTGGTGCGCCGGCTCACCGACGACGGCCACCAGGTCCTCACCCTGGACCGCGCGGGTGCCCGCAGCCCGGAACTGCTGGTGGTGGACCTGCGCAACTACGGCCAGGTGGTGGACGCGCTGCTGGGCGTGGATGACCGGCATGACGGGTTCGACGCCGTGGTGCACCTGGGTGCCATCCCCGCCCCGGGCATCCTTCCGGACGCGGCCACGTTCGAGAACAACATGCTGTCCACCTACAACGTCTTCCAGGGCGCACGCCGGGCCGGCATCAAGAAGGTGGTGTACGCCTCCAGCGAGACGGTGCTGGGGCTGCCGTTCGACGTCGACCCGCCCTACATCCCGGTGGACGAGGAATACCCGCCGCGGCCGGAAAGCACCTACTCACTGGTGAAGACCCTGGAGGAGCAGATGGCGGTGGAAATGACGCGGTGGGACCCGGAATTGAGCATCACGGGCCTGCGGTTCTCCAACGTCATGGACGAGGCCGATTACGCCAAATTCCCTTCCTTCGATGCCGACGCGACGCTGCGGAAGTGGAACCTGTGGGGCTACATCGACGGCAGGGACGGTGCGCAGGCCGTGGTCAAGGCATTGGAGAACGCCAAGCCAGGGTTCGAGGCCTTCATCATCGCCAACGCGGACACAGTCATGAACCGGTCAAGCGCCAGCCTTGCAGCTGAGGTGTTTCCCGGCGTCAAGGTCACCAAGGAACTGGGCGAGCACGAAACGATGCTGTCCATCGACAAGGCGCGGCGCCTGCTGGGATACGAGCCCGAGCACAGTTGGCGGAACCACGCATCAGTCGGCTCCAGCACTGGAGAAAGCCAGGGATAATCCCCGGTCCGCAGCAACCGCCAAGGGTTGGCACAGGATCATCCAAGGAGCCGGAAGCCGTGCGCTTCCGGCTCCTATCCTTTTGGTACAGCCATCTTTTGCCTGTTCCTGCGGCGGATTCCGCGTGCCGGGGAGTGGGCCCTGCCACCACAAGGACCCCAAAATTCGTACCCGCCCCTTCCTGCTGCCTGCCCTCACGGCGCTGCTCGCCGCCGTCGCCCTTTCCGCGGCGTCCCTGCCCGCTGCCGCTGCGCCTGCACCTGTTGCCGGCTCAGGCCGCTACATCGTCCAGTACGCCCCCTCTGCCGACCTCGCCGCCGAGGTGTCCGGCCTGCGCGGCCAGGGCCTCGCCGTCGGCCGCACTTTTGAGCACGCGGTCCGCGGCGCGGTCGTCACCGCCAACCCCGCCCAGGCCGCAGCCCTTGCCAGGTCCGCGAAGGTCCTGTCCGTGGAGCCGGACGCCCCCGTCAAGCTTTCCGGGACCGAACAGCCCGCACCTTGGGGCCTGGACCGGGCCGACCAAAGATCCCTGCCGCTCTCCGGTACCTACTCGTGGACCGGCGCCGGCGCCGGCGTGACCGCATACGTGGTGGACACCGGCATCCTGGCCTCGCACACCGACTTCGGCGGCCGGGTGGCGGCGGGCTGGACCGCCGTGGCAGACGGCAAGGGCACCACTGACTGCAACGGCCACGGCACCCACGTGGCCGGAACGGTGGCCGGGTCCACGTACGGCGTCGCCAAGAGCGCCACCCTGGTGCCGGTCAGGGTGCTGGACTGCAGCGGGTCGGGCTACAACTCGGACGTGGTGGCCGGCCTGGACTGGATCGCCGCGAACCATGCAGCCGGGACACCCGCAGTAGCCAACCTCAGCCTGGGCGGCGCGGCCAGCACCACGGTGGACAACGCCATCCAGGCGGTCCTGGCAGACGGCGTCACCACCGTGGTGGCCGCAGGCAATTCCGCTGCGGACGCCTGCACGGGTTCACCTGCCCGCGTCCCCGGAGCCGTCACGGTGGCAGCCAGCGACTCCGCCGACAAGCAGGCATCGTTCTCCAACTTTGGATCCTGCGTGGACTTGTACGCCCCCGGCGTCGGCATCACCTCCGACTACTACACCTCCACCACGGCCACCGCATCCATGTCCGGAACTTCCATGGCGGCTCCGCACACCGCCGGTGCCGCCGCCTTGCTGCTGTCGCAGAACCCCGCCCTGGCACCGGCCGACGTGTCCGCGGAGCTGGTTGCCAACGCCACACCCGGAGTGATCACCGGCGCCACCACCGGAACACCGAACCGCCTCCTGTACACGGGGGCGGTGGCTGCTCCTGCGCCCGCTCCTGCCCCGCCTGTCGCCTCGATTTCACCGGCCGCCAAGGCCGCGGCAGTTGCAGTGGGCACCAACGTGACGGCCACCTTCAGCACCGCCGTCCAGGGCGTGTCCGCCGGCACCTTCGCGCTCAGGAACGCCGCGGGGGCCACCATCGCCGCCAGCGTTACGTACAACACCACCACCAGGACGGCCACCCTTGACCCGGCAGCAAACCTCGCTGCCGACGCGACCTACACGGCCACCCTGACAGGTGGAACCTCAGCCATCCGGGACGCTGCAGGCACACCGCTGGCCACCACCAGCTGGACGTTCACCACCGGCCCCGCGCCCACCGTCACCAACTACAGCCCGGGCAGCAGCGCGCTCCTGGTCCGCAGGAGCAGCAACGTCAGCGCCACCTTCAGCGAAGCAGTCCAGGGCGCCGGCACCGCCACCTTCACGCTGAAGAACGCTGCCACCGGCGCTGTGGTGGCCGCATCCGTCTACCGCAACGGCACCACCAACCAGTGGATCCTCGATCCCCAGGAGCCCCTGGCCGCCAAGACCCGGTACACAGTCACCCTGACGGGAGGGGCCGCCGGGATCCGCGACCTGGCCGGCAATCCGCTCACCGGCCGGAGCTGGCAGTTCACCACCGGCTCGTTCTAGCCGCCTGGAATCCGGACGGGGAGGGGCGCCCGGGGTGGGCGCCCCGGGCTGCGTGATGGAGTGAATGGCCTTTCAGCGGGATAATCTTCAGCCTAGGCATTCCACACAGCACGCACGTACGGCGTGCATTCAACAGGGCGCAGGGACGGGCAGCACATTGGCACATGAATCAGCAGGTTCCGCAGTCACGGAAAAAAACTCCGGAAGGTGGCACACCTTCCATGAAAAGTTCGTGGTGGAGGAGCGCTACATCGACCCTGCCGACCGGCGCCGCCTTTACCGGGCATCGGTCATCCTGGCCGTGGTGGGGCTGGCACTCTTTGTTGCCACGCTGATCAGCGTGCTGCAGGCCGACGGACTTTCCGTTGCCGACCACCCTGTGCATGACTGGCTGCTGACAACGCGTTCAGGGGCAGCGACTGCCATCATGATTTTCCTGGCCGTGTTCTTCGGCCCCATTGCCCTGCCCATCATCGTGCTGGTGGTGATCCTGATCTGGGGATTTGCAGCCAAACATGCCTGGCGCCCCATCCTGCTGGCGTCCGCGATGCTGACCGGGGTGATCATCTCGCAGATCATCCTGCACATCGTCCAGCGCTCGCGCCCCCCCGTTGACCAGATGCTGTTCGGTGCGGACCAGACCTTTTCGTACCCGTCCGGGCACGTCCTGGGAGCCTGCGACTTCCTGCTGGTGGGCGCCTACCTGATCTTCTCCCGGCGGCGGAACCCGCGGGCAGCGGTCTTCGGCTTCATTGGGGCCGGGATCGGGATCGTCCTTGCCATCGCCAGCCGCCTCTACCTGGGCTACCACTGGCCCACGGATACCCTTGCATCGTTCTCCCTGTCGCTGCTCATCCTTGGCGGAGTCATTGCACTGGATACCTGGCGGACGGCGAGGATCCCGGGCGAACCGGTCACAGGAGAGCTGTCCAGGGAAGAATCCGCCCGGGAGTGAAACCTCCCCGGACACGGGCCGGGAAGAGACTATCTCACTGCTGCCGGGACCTGGCGCGCTTCAATGCCCGGTGGAGTTCCACATTTGCCGCCTCAAGCTCCAGGACCTTGGCAACGCCTGCCAGGTTCAGCCCCTCGTCAAGGAGCTGGCCGATCCGCAGCAGCACGGCAATGTCGTCGTCACTGTACTGGCGCGTTCCGCCCGCTGTCCGCACCGGCGTCAGCAGCCCCTTGGTCTCGTAGAGCCTGATGTTCTGCTGCCCGGTTCCCGTCAGCTCCGCGGCCACCGAAATGGCGTACAGGGCCCGTGAACCGGGGGAGCGTGCGCCCCGTCCCGCAGCAGGATCTGCCATTCTTACTCCCGAAAATCGCCCCGGCCCGTGTCTTGCTTCAGTTTCCCACGAGTGCTATAAAAAATCTATATTCACCACCATAGATTAGTTGGCGATGGATAGGCGTAGATCCAACACTTGGATGCTGAAGGAGTGGGAAATGATGTTAATGCGTACTGACCCGTTCCGTGAGCTGGACCGGCTCACGCAGCAGGTCTTTGGCACCGCCGCCCGTCCGGCTGCAATGCCTATGGATGCCTGGCAGGAGGACGGTGAGTTCGTGGTGGCGTTCGACCTTCCCGGCGTGAAGGTGGATTCACTGGACCTGAATATCGAACGGAACGTCCTGACCGTGAGGGCCGAGCGCCAGGACCCCGCGCAGCCCAATGTGGAGCTCGTTGCCTCCGAGCGTCCCCGCGGCGTGTTCAGCCGCCAGTTGATCCTTGGCGACACCCTGGATACCGGGAAGATCGAGGCCAGCTACGACCAGGGAGTCCTGACCCTGCGGATTCCGGTGGCTGAACAAGCCAAGCCGCGCAAGATCGAGATCCAGACCCAGCAGGGCGGGATGCAGCAGGTCGGCACTTAGGGCCAGGCTTTTGCGCGAATGCCCCTGCCCGTTCGGACTGGGGCGGAGGCGGAACAGGAGGCTGGAATGACCGATGTCCCCAATTACTACACCATCCTGGGGGTAGGCCGGGATGCCACCCGGCAACAGATCTCCCATGCGTACCGGGCCCTCATGCGCAGCCATCATCCGGACATGGACGGCGGGCACGCGCACGGGGACTACCAGGCCACAGGGAACCAATCCGCAAGGACGGGGAGCCCCGCCCAGGGCGACGAACTCCTCCGAATCATGCAGGCGTTCGACGTCCTGCGCGACCCCGGGCGCCGCGCCCACTACGACAGGCAGCTGGCGGCAGCAGCCCCCACCATCATTCCGGTCCGGAAAGTCCGCAGCCACGGTGGACCGTCCGGACCTGCCATTCGCATCACTCCGGTGCGGTGGGAAAGCGGGCCCTGGACCTGAACCTGGGCCCATCCATCAAGGCAGTGCCATTCATCCAAGGAGGCTGAAAGCTGCATGAGCGACTGGCGGCGCTACGATTCACATCTCATTCCTGCATTCCACGAGCGCTTTGAGCAGCGCTGGGGTCCGGGAACGGCACCCTTCCTGGACCCCGAGGCACACGAGCAGCCGCTGCCGCGGGCGCAGTGGATCAACCCGTCCACCGGCGCTGCCCTGGCGGTGGTCCCGGTCTGGACGGCGGACGAGAGGCAGCAGCGTTCCTTCGGGGTGTTCTACCTGCCGCCGGCGGGGGACATCTGGGTCCTGCGGCCCGGGTACACCGGTTACCTGGAACCGTCCGACGGCGACTCGGAGCACATGGTGACGTTGCGCAATGACGCCTTCCGCAAGGCAGTGGCGCACGCCAAGGAGTTCCTTTTCGGTTCACAGTAACCGCCGGTGCCCGGCGCGGAGTTGCTGCTCGTCTGCCGCCCAGCGCTGTGACATTCTGGGACGTACCCAAACCACCGTGACCATAAGGCTGGACCCCAATGCACATCACCGCCAAGGACCTCGCAGCAATCATCCCTCCGGGGTTCACGCTTGGCGTCGCAACCGCAGCATTCCAGATCGAAGGGGCCCTGGACGAGGATGGCCGCGGACCCTCGGGCTGGGACAGGTTTGCCGCCAAGCCCAGCGCCATCGTGGATGACCACAGCCCGGTGGTGGCCACGGACCACTACCACCGGATGCCGCAGGACGTGGCCCTCCTGAAGCAGCTTGGCGTCGATTCCTACCGGTTTTCATTTTCCTGGCCGCGCATCCAGCCCGGCGGGACCGGCCCGGCCAACCGCGCAGGACTGGCGTTCTACGACCGGCTCCTGGACGAGATCCTGGCCAACGGGATCTCGCCGATGGCCACCATTTACCACTGGGACACACCCCTGGAGCTGGATGAAGCAGGCGGCTGGATGAACCGGGACACTGCCTACCGGCTGGGGGAGTACGCCGCCATCGTGGCGGAAGCCTTCGGGGACAGGGTGGCCCGCTGGGTCACCATCAATGAGCCGGCAACCGTAAGCGCCAACGGCTACTCCCTGGGAGTGCATTCCCCTGGCAAGGAGCTGGCCCTTGGCGCCTTCCCCACCGTCCACCATCAACTGCTGGGCCATGGGCTGGCCGTCCAGGCCCTGCGCGCCGCACGGGTGCCGGGCGAAATCGGCATGACCAACGTCTACTCACCCATGGTCCCGAACTCCATCAACCCGCTGGACAAGATCAGCGCCGGGCTCATGGACCTGGGCCAGAACCGGCTGTACGCGGACCCCGTCCTCACGGGCAAGTATCCGGACCTGGTCCGCGCTGCCAAGTTCTTCAGCTCCTTCGAGCACCCCGAAGAGGACATGGAGATCATTTCCCAGCCCCTGGATTTCTATGGGCTCAACTACTACATGCCCACCAAGGTTGCCGTGGGGCCGGGCAGCGGGGCGGTCCCGGCGAGCATGGCCGAGGCCATGGGCAGCGACCTGGGCGCAGCAGGCGGCGGGGCTACACCGTTCCACGTGGAAGCCTGGCCGGAGGCGGACATCACCGCCTACGGCTGGCCGGTCAAGCCGGAGTACATGGCCGTGGCACTCAAGGAGATGGCGGACCGGTACCCCAACCTGCCTCCCGTGATCATCACCGAAGGCGGAGCCAGCTTCGAAGACATTATTGTCCGGGACAAGTCCACCAACACGCGGTTCATCCCTGATGAGCGCAGGCTGAAGTACATCTCCGACCACCTTGAAACCGCGCTGCGGGCCACGGCCCCCGGTGGCGTGGCGGAGTCCGTGGACCTGCGCGGCTACTACGTGTGGTCCTTCCTGGACAACTTCGAGTGGTCCGCCGGCTACAAGCAGCCGTTCGGCCTCATGCACGTGGACTTCGAAACGCTGGAGCGCACGCCCAAGGCTTCCTACTTCTGGTTCCAGGAACTCATCGAGGAACGCGACCTTGCCGCCGCTGCCGACGCCAGCATCGCCCAAGCCGTGGTTCCGGATCTCCTGGGCGGTGAAGAGCTCTTCAGCAACGGAGCGCCCGACGACGGCGCACCCCTGGGTGCCGACGCGTAGGACGTGAGGGGCCGGCTCCGGAGCGGTCAGCCCCGGAGCAGGTCCAGCATGGCGAGCTGCTTGGCGATGCCGGCGCCGTCGGGGGAGTAGATCCACGGCACCCGGGAGGTGGTGTGGTCGCCGTCCTCGGAGTGGCCGCCGGCAAACACCGACTCGCTGACGGACAGCTGCCGGATGGCGATCGCCGCAACCTTTTCCGGGTTTTCGGCGGCGAAGGCGGAGTAGATGGCCTCGTCATGCTGGCCGTTGTCGCCGATCAGGAGCCACCGCATGTCCGGGAATTCCTGGGCCAGCCGCTCCAGGTTGCGGTGCTTGTGGTCCTGGCCGCTGCGGAACCAGCGGTCCTGGGTGAGGCCCCAGTCCGTCAGCAGCAGCGCGCCCTTGGGATACATGTTGCGGGTCAGGAAGCGCCCCAGGGTGGGGGCGGCGTTCCACGGGCCGGTGGACAGGTAGATGATGGGGGCCTCGGGGTGCTCAATGGTCAGCCGGTCCAGCAGCACTGCCATTCCCGGCGTTGCCATGCGCGCCCGTTCACTGAGCACGAAGGTGTTCCACAGCGCCAGGAAGGGCCGGGGCAGGGCCGTCACCATGACGGTGTCGTCGATGTCGGAGACGATACCGAATTCCACTCCGGGGGCAATCACCTGGATCAGGGCTTCCGCCGGCTCGGTTCCCTCCGCGCGCAGGACCGCGGTGTGCCAGCCAGGGGACAGCTGCACGTCCACCTCGGTGTCGATCAGCCCGCCCCGGTCCGCCGTTACGTGGGTGACGACGTCGCCAATGGCGATTTCGACGTCGGTAAACTGCAACGGCACCCCTGTGAAAGCGCGCCAGCCCCGGATGTTCTGGTTGCCGTTTTTCGCTTCATGCTCCGCTTTGCTCCCCGGCAGCGGGTTCTGGGTAAGCAGCACACGGCCCAGCACCCGCACCCGCGTGGTGGAACCGTAGCCCTGGTAGGCGATGGTCTGCGGCACGAACTTCCACCGCTTGGCGAGCGTGATACGGACGTCGTTGACCGCATCAGAAAACCGGTGCGCCAGGCGGAAGAACTGGCTTCCCGACAATGCGTACTGGCCTTTTTTGTTCTGCTGGGGTGCGTGTGCCGAGTCCTGGGCTGGGTTCTGCGGAGCCGTGTCCATGCCCTAACTCTGCCACAGGGCCGCAACGGGCATCAGCCGGCGACCAGGATCCCGCGCAGGGTCTCGGCGTTCCGCACGGCGTTCCCGCCGCCGTCGTTATTGAAGTAGGCGTACACGTCGATGCCCGCGCCGTCCCACTCACGGATCCGGTTTGCCCACCAGTGCATGTCCGCGTCTGAGTAGGAGCCGCCGTACAAGTGCTCATGGTCCGGCCCGTGAAGCCGGACGTAGGCGAAAGGTGCGGTGGTCCGCAGAATGCAGGGAAGGTTGGCGCCGCTCATGATGCAGTAGGCCGCCTGGTGCCGCTCCAGCAGGGAGAACACCTCGGGGCAATCCCAGCTGGGGTGCCTGAACTCCACGGCCACCCTGATCCAGGACGGGAGTGCCGCCAGGAAGTAGTCCAGCCTCGCGTCGTCGCGCTCCAGCTGTGGGGGCAGTTGGACCAGGAGCACGGCCCGCTTATCCCCCAACTCATGCCAGCACCTGGCGATCCGCTCAATCCAGACTTCCGGCGAGTAGAGCTTGCGCGCGTGGGTCAGCCCGCGGGGTGCCTTGACTGACATGCTGAAACCGGGCGGCAGGCGCCTGTTCCAGCCCGCGAAGGTGGTTTCCCTTGGCCACCGGTAAAAGCTGGCGTTCAGTTCAACCGTGCTGAACCTGGAGACGTAGCACTGGAGCCGGTCCCGGACGGGAAGCCCGGGCGGGTACAGGACGTTCTCCCAGTGGTCGTAGCTCCAGCCGGAGGTGCCAATGTGGATTGCCATTTCCCTCAGGCTACACCGGGTTTCCACCCTCTTCCGAGCTCTCTGTGGCAGGGTAATGTCATGGCGCGAATCGAAGATTATGCGGTAGTGGGCGACCTTCAGACCGGGGCCCTGGTCAGCAAGGAAGGATCAATCGACTGGCTGTGCCTTCCCCGGTTCGATTCCCCTGCCTGCTTCAATGCACTGCTGGACACCCCGGACTCGGGGCGCTGGCTGCTGGCGCCCGAAGGCGGAGGCGCATGCACCCGCCGGAGTTACCGCGACGGCACCCTGGTCCTGGATACGGAGTGGGAGACGCCTGACGGAACGGTGCGGGTCACGGACTTCATGCCGCCCCGCGATTCCGTCGCGGACATCGTCAGGATTGTCGAAGGTGTCAGCGGCAGCGTCCGGATGCGCGGGGAGCTGATCATGCGGTTCGACTACGGCCACATCGTGCCGTGGGTGCGCAAGGACAAGCGCGGGCTGCACGCCATTGCCGGCCCGGATGCCGTCTACCTGGTCACTCCGGCGCCCCTGCATGGCGAGAACATGCATACCCTCAGCGACTTCACCGTCAACGCCGGTGAGAAAGTGCCGTTCGTGCTGACGTGGGCGCCAAGCCACGTGGGACGGCCGGTAAGCGTCGATGCCGAGGATGTCCTTGAGAGCACATGTGCGTTCTGGCGGGGTTGGTCCTCGCAATGCACCGTCAAGGGGAAGTACCAGGAAGCCGTGGTCCGCTCGCTGATCACACTCAAGGGACTGACCTACGCCCCCACCGGAGGCATCGTCGCTGCCGTCACAACGTCTCTTCCAGAGCAGCCGGGCGGCCAGCGCAACTGGGACTACCGCTACTGCTGGCTGCGCGACGCCGCCATGACCCTGCAGGCGCTGCTGGCAGCCGGGTACACGGCCGAGGCCGCCGCCTGGCGGGACTGGCTGCTCCGGGCCGTGGCCGGGGATCCCGCAGACCTGCAGATCATGTATGGGATCCATGGCGAGCGACGGCTGCCGGAGCTGGAGTTGCCGTGGCTGAAAGGCTACGAGAACTCGACGCCGGTGCGGATCGGCAATGCGGCTGCGGAGCAGTTCCAGCTGGATGTGTGGGGGGAGGTGTTGGACTGCCTTGCGCTGACCCGGAACTCGCTGCTGAAACATACCGACGAGGCGTGGGACGTGCAGATAGCACTGATGGAGCACCTTGAGACCATCTGGGATCAGCCGGATAACGGGCTCTGGGAAATGCGGGGGCCGCGCCGGCACTTCACCCACTCAAAGGTCATGGCGTGGGTGGCCGCCGACCGGATGGTGAAGGGCGTGCGGGAGTCCGGCCTGCCTGGTCCGGTGGAGCGGTGGGAGGCGCTGCGGGACCAGATCCGCGCGGACGTCATGGCCAACGGCTTTGACGGGCAGCGCAACACGTTTGTCCAGTCCTACGGCCGGCCGGAGCTGGATGCCAGCCTGCTGCTGATTCCCCGCGTGGGGTTCCTGCCTCCCGATGACCCCAAAGTGGTGGGGACCATCGAAGCGATCCAGCGGGAGCTGACCCAGGACGGGTTCGTGCTGCGTTACCGTCCGGATCAGAGCGACGACGGCCTGCCTGGCGATGAGGGTGTCTTCCTGGCCTGCTCGTTCTGGCTGGTGGAGGCGCTGCTGGGAGCGGGCCGCCACGAGGAATCGCGCGAACTTTTCGAGCGGCTGCTGGAACTGCGCAACGATGTGGGGCTCCTGAGTGAGGAATGGGCGGTGAAAGCCGGGCGTCAACTGGGCAACACGCCACAGGCATTCAGCCACTTTGCGCTTGTGACTAGCGCCCTGGAGCTCCATCAGGATACGGTTCGGCGCAGTGACACCCCCATTCCGCCGGAAGGGGCGGATTCGCGCTGAGGCGGCGCGGACCGGGGCTGAAACTTCTCCTTCGCAGGATAGATAAGTATACTTACTAACACCTCATGGAGTGCTCCCAAGCACAGCGCCGTGATTGATGGAGGAGTGATAGTTATGGCCGGATATTTTGAACTCGTTGACGCCCCTGATGGTGGATACCGGATCAGGATGATGGACGGAAGCGGGAACCTGATGGCCATCTCGGTTACCTTCCCCACCAAGAGGGCCGCTGTGGCAGGCGTTGCCATGGCTCGGGAAATCGCCGGCACGGGCCTGATCCGGGACAAGAGCCTGGATGGCGCCGGATCAGTGATTCGTGAACGCGTACGCCCCGTCAGTTCTCCCAAGGAGGAGGCGGCCAGGCGGAAGAAGACGCCTGATGTGCGACGGGCTGCGGTGGGATGATGGCTGAGTCCACTGCACCCCCTGGCGGCCCCCGCCGGGGGGTCCTGTTTGACGTAGACGGAACGCTGATCGACTCGTCGTACATCCACACCATCGCGTGGTGGGGTGCGTTCCGCCAGTACGGCCATGATGTGCCCATGGCGGCCATCCACCAGCTCGTCGGCATGGGTGGCGCCCGGCTGGTGGACAACCTCCTGCCGCCGGACCGGGACCATGACGAGGATGAGGACATCATGGCCAGCCATGGCGCCCTGTATGCCTCGCACTGGCCCTCGCTCCGCGCCCTCGACGGGGCCATGGAACTGTTGGGCCGGTGCCATGCCGGCGGCCTGGCAGTGGCGCTGGCGTCCTCGGCGCGGGAGCGGGACCTGCAGGTCATGCGCTCCGTCCTGGATGCCGACGCCTTCATTGACGCCGCCACCAGTGCCAATGACGCGAAGGAAAGCAAGCCTGCGCCGGACATCCTGGAGGCAGCCCTGGAAGCCGTGGGTGTCAAGGCCGCTAACGCCGTCTATGTCGGTGACGCGGTGTGGGACATGAAGGCTGCCGGGGCGCTGGGCATCCCCGCCATCGGGGTTACCTGCGGCGGAATCCACGCAGCCCAACTCCGCGATGCGGGCGCCGTCGAGGTCTATGACGGGCCGCGCCACCTGCTGCAGAACCTGGGCTCAAGCGCCATCGGCCGGCTGCTCGCGCTGCAGCCGGACTCCTAGGTCACAGCGGCTGACCGCCCGGTACTGAGTCCTCGTCGCCGGCAATGGCGGCCTTGGTCCAGGACACCACCACCTTGACCGAACCGTCGTCGTTCCGCTCAATGTCCGTGGCCACCTCGGTGGGAGCGGCTCCCATCTCCTCCACCCGTGTCCGGTAGCCGCTGACCAGTTCCGCCAGGCTTTCTTCCGTCCATTCGCCCGGACGCATGCGGGTGGAGATCTCGACCGGTTCCGGCTGGTACAGCGACATGGCGTTCCTCTTTCACGTGGTCTTCCCGGTGTTCCGGGACACTTCCTACGCTAGGAGCAGTCGACGGCGGCCACAAGCTTTTGATCAGCATGCTTACTTTTTTCGCCTAAAACAGATAGCGTCGAAGAAAGGGTGCCCGCGGGTGCCCTGCCCCGCCCCAGGGAGACCCCCGGGGCAAAGCAGAGCGAAAGGGAGACTGTGAAAGCACTGACGTGGCAAGGAAAACGGTCGGTAAGCGTTGAAGAAGTGCCCGATCCCGTCATCCAGGAACCTACGGATGCGATCGTACGGATCACCTCCACGGCGATCTGCGGCTCCGACCTCCACCTCTATGAGGTCCTGGGCCCCTACATGCACAAGGGTGATGTCATTGGCCACGAACCGATGGGCATCGTGGAGGAAGTGGGAAGCGGCGTCACCAACCTCCGCAAGGGCGATCGTGTGGTGATTCCCTTCAACATCTCCTGCGGGCACTGCTTCATGTGCAGCCAGGGCCTGCAGTCGCAGTGCGAAACCACCCAGGTGAAGGAGAAGGGTTCCGGAGCGGCCCTGTTTGGCTTCTCCGAGCTGTATGGATCGGTCCCCGGCGGACAGGCGGAGTTCCTTCGCGTCCCGCACGCCGATTATGGCCCCATCAAGGTGGGGAGTGAGCTTCCGGATGAACGCTACCTGTTCCTTTCCGACATCCTGCCCACGGCGTGGCAGGGCGTGGAGTACGCCAATGTCCAGCCGGGTGGCACCTTGACGGTTTTCGGCCTGGGGCCCGTGGGCCAGTTCGCTACGCGAATCGGGATCCACCGCGGTTACCGCGTCATTGGTGTCGACCCGGTCCCGGAGCGGCGTGAAATGGCCGCCCGCCACGGCGTGGAAACGCTTGATTACAGCAAAGGCGTCACCGACGAGCTGCGGGAGATGACGGATGGCAGGGGGCCGAACGGCATAGTGGACGCCGTCGGGATGGAAGCGCATGGTTCCCCCGTCGCCGGCTTCGCCCACCAGGCCCTTGGCCTCCTGCCCGACAAGCTGGCCCAGAAAGCGATGGAGACGGCCGGCGTTGACCGGCTGGCGGTGCTGCATACCGCAATTGACGCGGTCCGCCGAGGCGGCACCCTGTCGCTGAGCGGCGTTTACGGCGGCGAGGCCAGCCCGATGCCCCTGATGACCATGTTCGACAAGCAGCTCCAGCTGCGCATGGGCCAGTGCAATGTGCGCAACTGGACGGATTCCCTCCTTCCCCTCGTGGAGGATGACGCCGATCCGTTGGGCGTCATGGACCTGGTAACCCACCGCTCCGGCCTGGAGGGTGCCCCTGCGCTGTACGAGAAGTTCCAGAAGAAGGAAGACGGCTGCATCAAGGTGGTCCTCAACCCGGGTGCCTGACGCAATCCTGAAACGCTAAAGCAGAGGCCGTTATGGAACGCCATAACGGCCTCTGCTTTTGCCCCGGTGGGCGGGGAGGATACTTAGGTGAGCTTCACCTGGCGGTTCATGTCCTTGTAGAGCAGATAACGGAACTCGCCGGGCCCGCCGGCGTAGCAGGCCTGGGGGCAGAAGGCACGCAGCCACATGAAGTCGCCGGCCTCCACCTCAACCCAGTCGTTGTTCAGCAGGTACATGGCTTTGCCCTCCAGGACGTACAGGCCGTGCTCCATGACGTGGGTTTCCGGGAAGGGGATCACACCGCCCGGCTGGAACGTCACGATGTTGACCTGCATGTCGTGGGCCAGGTCGCTGGAGTCGGTGAACCGCGTGGTTTTCCATGCGTCGTTGGTGTCCGGCATGGACGTCGGCTCAACGTCCTTCTCGTTGGTCACGAAGGATTTGGCCTCGTAGCCCTCCAGCCGTTCGTAGGCCTTGCGGATCCAGTGGAAGGAGACGATGTCATCAGAGACGTTTTCCAGCCCCCACTCCGAGCCGGCGGCCAAGTAGGCGTAGCCGCCTTCCTCCAGCTGGTGCAGCTCGCCGTCGAGGGTGAGGTTGACCTTGCCGCGGGTCACGAAAATGACGCCTTCCACCCCGGCCTCAAACTCAGCCTTCGGGGCGCCGCCGCCCGGGCCGATCTCCACGATCAGCTGCGAGAAGGTAGTGGCGAAGCCCGAGATGGGGCGGGCGATGATCCAGGAGCGCGTGTTCGAAAAGCCCGGCAGGTTGGACGTGACGATGTCCGTCATCACGCCCTTCGGGATCACTGTGTAGGCCTCGGTGACAATGGCCCGCTCGGTGGTCAGGTGCGTCTGCGGCGGCAGCCCGCCGGTGGGGGAGTAGTACTTGCCCATGAAGAGAGATCCTTACCTAGGAGCTGGAAGTGGTGGCGAGCCGCGGATGCGCCAGTCCGGTGAGCTGCGGAATTCCGACGCCGGCAAGCGCCTGGACTTCCTCCGCACCCACTGCGCCGCACTGGACGCCGCGCAGGACGAAGGCGGCCAGGGCCCGGGCGGTGGCAGGCTCGTCCATGACGCCGCCCTCGGTCCGCTCCACGTAGTTGCGCAGGCGGGCCGCAGCGGCCGGCAGGCCTTCGCGGTAGAACGCATAGGTGGCGGCGAACCGGCTGGGCAGCTGGGCGGGGTGCAGGTCCCAGCCCTGGTAGTAGCCCCGTTCCAGGGAGCGGCGGACCAGCCGGCCGTGCAGCTGCCAGGCGTTCTCCACGTTGTCCCCTACAGGGATGATGTTGGTGGACCCGTCGGAGAGCCGGATGCCGGTGCCGGCCACGGCCAGCTGCATGACTTCCTTGGCGAAGTCGGCCACGGGGTGCTCCATGGACTGGTACTCGGCCGAGATCTGCAGCGAGGCGGAGTAGTCGTAGGTGCCGTAGTGCAACCCGCTGATCCGGCCGGGCACGGCGTGCGGGAGCTGCGCCACCGGCGACGTTCCTTCCGGGCCAAGGATCAGCTGCGGGGTTTCCACCTGCACCTCGAACCGCAGCCGCCCTGCGGGCAGCGAGTGGACTTCCTCGAGCCGGGACACCGCGTAATCCATGGCCTGCACCTGGGCCACCGTGGTGACCTTGGGCAGCGTCAGGACCAGCCCTTCCGGCAGCTCACCGGCAGCGGCCAGGCCCGAGACGAACAGGTCCAGGGTCCGCAGGCCCCGGGCGCGGGTGGCCGCCTCAAAGCACTTGAAGCGGATCCCGATGAACGGGGGAGCGGACCCGGCAGCGACTGCCTTGGCCACCGCGGAAGCCGCATCAACCGCGGCGGCATCCTCGGCGTCGTCGCCCCTGTCCCCAAAGCCGTCCTCGAAGTCAAGGCGCAGGTCCTCGATGGGCTCGCCGGCGAGCTTGGCCTCGACGCGGGAGGCGACGGCCTCAGCGAGCCCCGCCTCCTGTCCCAGGAGCCGCCCCAGCTTGTCGAAGCCGCCGTGCGCGTCCGCCGCCGCGGTTGCCTGGGCGCCCCAATCGGCGGCGAACGACGGCGTGAAGCGGTCCGCGGGCACGTACACCGTGTGCACGGGCTGGCGGGAGCCGTCGTCGCCCGGGTAGTTCTGCTCCAGCAGCCGGTCCGTGACGGCAAGCTGCCCGTCGATGTGTGCGAGGTCCCCCGCCGAGAGTGAGGGTTTCGGTGCTGCGGCCATGCCTCAGCCCACCAGTTCGTAGGCCGGCGTGGTGAGGAAGTCCGTGTAGTCGTCCGAGAGACAGATGTCCGCGATGAGTTCGCTGGCCGGCTGGTAGTAACGGCGGAATGCCTCGTCGCCGAACTCGGTGCGGAGCCGCTCGGTCTCCTCGCCCAGGACCCGCTCCACCAGTTCCTTCGTCACCGTATTGCCGGTGTCCGCCAGGATGGACTTGTTGCGGATCTGCTGCCAGACCTGCGAGCGGGAAATCTCAGCGGTGGCAGCGTCCTCCATCAGGTTGTGAATGGCCACGGCGCCGTTTCCTGACAGCCACACGGCCGTGTAGGCAACTGCGACGTACAGGTTCAGGCGCAGGCCTGCCTCGGTGACCTGGCCGTCGGCGGACTGGACGTCCAGCAGTTGCTCCGCGGTGACCGAAACCTCCGGGCGCTGCTTGTCCACCTGGTTGGGCTTGTCTCCCAGCACCGAGTCGAACACTTCGCGGCAGGTGGGGACCAGGTCCGGGTGCGCAACCCAGGAGCCGTCGAACCCGTCGTTGGCCTCGCGGGTCTTGTCAGCCCGTACCTTCTCGAAGGCGGCCTCGGTGACCTCGGGGTGGCGGCGGTTGGGGATGACTGCAGCCATGCCGCCCATGGCGAAGGCGCCGCGGCGGTGGCAGGTCTTGACCAGCAGCTCCGTGTAGGCCCGCATGAAGGGTGCGGTCATGGCCACGGAGGCACGGTCCGGCAGGACGAACTCCTCGCCGGCGTCACGGAAGTACTTGATGATGCTGAACAGGTAGTCCCAGCGGCCGGCGTTCAGCCCGGAAGCGTGGTTTCGCAGTTCGTAGAGGATTTCGTCCATCTCGAATGCGGCCGGGATGGTCTCGATCAGCACCGTGGCGCGGATGGTGCCCTGGTTCAGGCCCAGGAAGTCCTGGGCGAAAACGAACACGTCGTTCCACAGCCGGGCCTCAAGGTGGCTCTCCATCTTGGGCAGGTAGTAGTACGGGCCCTGCCCGTTCAGGACCAGCTGCTTGGCGACGTGGAAGAAGTGCAGGCCGAAGTCCACCAGCGCGCCGACGGCGGGTTCGCCGTTGACCAGGAGGTGCTTCTCCTGCATGTGCCAGCCGCGGGGGCGGGCCACCACGACGGCGAGCGGTGCGTCGGCGCGGAGCTTGTACTCCTTGCCCTCCTCCGACGTGAAGCTGAGCGTGCCCTGGGCGGCGTCGCGGAGGTTGAGGATGGCATCGATGACGTTGGCCCAGGTGGGCGTGCTGGCGTCCTCAAGATCCGCCAGCCATACCTTGGCGCCCGAGTTCAGGGCGTTGATAGCCATCTTCGCCGGTGACGCGGGTCCTGTCATTTCAACCCGGCGGTCCTGCAAAGCCGCCGGTGCCGGCGCAACCTTCCAGTCGCCGTCGCGCACGTCCCTGGTCTCCGGCAGGAAGTCCAGCTTGCCGGTCTCGGCTACCCGCTGCCGTTTGACGGCACGTGCCGCCAGGAGTTCGTTGCGGGTACCGGCGAACCGGTTGTGGAGTTCCTCCACGAAGGCCAGTGCCTTGGGCGTGAGGATCTCCTCAGCGCGGTTGATCGGCCGGGGATCTGTGACGGTGATGGCCATTTCTGGTCCTTTCCTTGGGCTGGGAAGTCGGGCGGGTCAGGCGGAGGCGAGTGCTGGCTCCGCTGCGGGATCGGCCGGTTCGGCAGCCGTTGCAACGTTTGCGGCGTGGGCTGCAGCCGAGACGGCTGCAGCGACGTCGGCGGTCACGTGCGGGTCGAAAATGCTCGGGATGATGTAGCTCGCATTGAGCTCATTATCGTTCACCCGGTTGGCGATTGCCTCTGCAGCGGCCACCAGCATGTCCGGGGTGATGTTGCTTGCCCCGGCATCCAGGAGCCCGCGGAAAAGGCCGGGGAAGGCAAGGACGTTGTTGATCTGGTTGGGGAAGTCGCTGCGGCCCGTGGCCACGACGGCGGCGTGCTTGGATGCAACGGCCGGGTCCACCTCGGGGGTGGGGTTGGCCATGGCGAACACGATGGAGTCCTTTGCCATGGAAGCGATGTGCTCTTCGCCGAGGATGTTCGGTGCGGAGACGCCGATGAAGACGTCGGCGCCCACCAGGGCCTCGTGCAGGGTGCCGGAGAAGCCTTCCTGGTTGGTGTTTTCGGCGATCCAGGTGCGGTGGGCGTCGTCGTAGGCCTCGCCCTGGTGGATGGCGCCGGAGCGGCCTGCGGCCACGATGTGCCGGGCGCCCTGGGCCTTGAGCAGTTGGATGATGGCGGAGCCGGCGGCGCCAACGCCGGACACCACGATTTTGACGTCCGCGATCTTCTTGTCCACCACGCGCAGGGCGTTGACCAGGGCGGCGAGCGTGACGATGGCGGTGCCGTGCTGGTCGTCGTGGAACACCGGGATGTCCAGTTCCTCGCGGAGGCGGGCCTCGATCTCGAAGCAGCGGGGAGCGGCGATGTCCTCCAGGTTCACGCCGCCGAAGACGGGGGCCAGGAGTTTGACGGTGCGGATGATTTCCTCGGTGTCCTGGGTGTCCAGGCAGACGGGCCACGCATCAACGTTGGCGAACTGCTTGAAGAGGGCTGCCTTGCCTTCCATGACCGGCAGGGCTGCGGCGGGGCCGATGTTGCCCAGGCCCAGCACGGCGGAGCCGTCGGTGACCACCGCGACGGTGTTGCGCTTGACGGTCAGGTTGCGGGCGGCTGCGGGGTCTTCGGCAATGGCAAGGCAGACGCGCGCGACGCCGGGCGTGTAGGCGCGGGAGAGATCGTCGCGGTTGCGCAGCGGGACCTTGGGGACCACTTCGAGCTTGCCGCCCAGGTGCATCAGGAAGGTGCGGTCCGAGACGTGCTGGACCGTGACGCCGTCGAGGGCATTCAGGGCGTCTTTGACGCGGGCGGCGTGCGCGTCGTCGGTGGTGTTGCAGGTTACGTCGACAACCAGGGTCTCGTGGTGGGACTCGGTGACGTCCAGCGCGGTGATGGCGGCGCCTGCCGCTCCCACGGCTGCGGCGAGCTCGCTCGTGGCGCTGAAGCTTGACGGTGCTTCCACGCGCAGGGTGATCGAATTTCCGGGGCTGGGGTTCGCCATTGAATGTCCTCCTGTATAGGCCTTGTCCGGCTTGTGCTGCGATCCGGATGTTTTCGTATTATGGATATTATTATCTACTTTATGGAATTACAACCCCTTCGAATACGACCGCCGGGCTGCATCGCAGTCCGAACGGCCGTGCTGTATCTTGGGAGTTCTAAGCAACTCTTTTCACGATGCGGATAAGAGTTGTCGGATTCCGAGCCGTAGGAGACAACGGAATGGCAGAAAAAGCCCCTGGTGGGGTGCAGTCGGTAGAGCGCGTCTTTGAACTGCTGGAGCTCATCACCGATGCCGGCGGCGACGTCACCCTCAGCGAGCTCTCGTCCTCCACCGACCTGCCGCTGCCCACCATCCACCGCCTGCTCCGCACCCTGGTGTCGCTTGGCTACATCCGGCAGCTGCCCAACCGCCGCTACGCCCTGGGCCCGCGGCTCATCCGGCTGGGGGAGGGGGCCAACAAGCAGCTCGGCGCCCTGGCCCAGCCGCAGCTGAAGATCCTGGTGGACCGGCTGGGGGAGACCTCCAACATGGCCGTGCTCGACTCGGACATGGTGATTTACGTGGCCCAGGTGCCGTCGCTGCACTCCATGCGCATGTTCACCGAGGTGGGCCGCCGCGCCCACACCCATGCCACGGGCGTGGGCAAGGCCATCCTGGCCCAACTCGACGATGACACCGTCCGCGGCATCGTGGCCCGCGCCGGCATGCCCACCCCCACCGCCAAGAGCATCGGCGACGTGGAGGAGCTCCTGGCCGACCTCAAACTCATCCGCGAGCGGGGCTACTCCATCGACGAGGAGGAGCAGGAGCTCGGCGTACGTTGCTTCGCCATGGCAGTGCCCAACGCCCCCACGCCCACCGCCATCTCGGTCTCCGGCCCCGTATCCCGCGTGGACGAGAACTTCGCCGACAAGGCCGTGCCCATCCTCCGCGAGGCAGCCGAGGCGATCTCGCGGGAAGCTTAACCGCACCTGAGGCACCCGGCCTGCAAAGGCTGTGCCAACCACGCACTACGGCGGCCCGCTCCTTCCGGAGGGGGCCGCCGTCGTCGGTTTTTTGGAACGTCAGTGCTCTGGCGCCTTTTCGGCTGACTGGACCGGGACTTCCTTTCCGTCGCAGTCGATGAGCTTGCCGTTTTCGAAGCGGTCCCCGTGTTCAAGGCATGTCAGGTCCTCTTCCCGGATGACCCTTCCGGTGCCCGCAGCGAAGACGGACTGGTACTCCGAGTTGCCGGCTTTGAGATGGTTGAACAGCAGGTTCAGCAGGATGGCCATGACAGCGGCGGAGCTGATCCCGGAGTGGAAGATGGTGCCGAACCAGGACGGGAACTTGTCGTAGAAGGTGGGCGCTGCGATCGGAATCATGCCGAAACCGATGGACGCGGCCACGATGATCAGGTTCATGTTGTTCTTGTACTCGACCTTGGCCAGGGTCCGGATGCCGCTGGCGGCAACCGTACCGAACAGCACGATGCCGGCGCCGCCAAGAACCGCCGTGGGGACTGCTGCGACGACGCGGCCCATGACCGGCAGCAGTCCGAGCAGGACCAGGATCACGCCACCGGCTGCCACGACGTAGCGGCTCTTGATCTTGGTGACTGCCACCAGTCCCACGTTCTGGGCAAATGCACTCTGGGTGAAGGAACCGAAGATCGGTGCGATGAGGCTCGAACCCATATCTGCGCGCAGGCCGGCTGCGATGCGCTTGGAATCAGTGCGGGTCCCGACGATTTCGCCTACGGCCAGGATGTCCGCCATGGTTTCGGTCAGAATCACCAGAACCACAATGAGCATGGAAATGATGGCAGCGATCTCGAATGTGGGGGCTCCGAGATGGAAGGGGGTGGGGAACGCAACGATCGGGCCGTTGCCGACCTTGGAGAAGTCAGCCATCCCGGTGACCACGGCGATTACCGTGCCGACAATCATGGCCAGGAGAATGGAAAGCCTGGAGATTGTGGCGCTGCCAACCTTGCTTAGCAGCAGGACCAGCGCGAGGGTAACTGCGGCGAGGCCGATGTTGGCTACGCTTCCGTAGTCCTCAGCCTTCTTGTTACCGCCCATGGCCCAGTTTGCCGCGACGGGCATCAGGGTCAGGCCGATGGTGGTGATGACGGTACCGGTGACCACCGGTGGGAAGAACCTGACGATCTTGGAGAAGACAGGAGCAATGATCAGGCCGATGGCGGCCGAGACCATCACCGCACCGAAGACTGATGGCAAGCCTCCGCCGCCGCTGACGATTGCCACCATGGTGGCCACGCTGGCAAAGGACACCCCCTGCACCAAGGGCAGCTGCGAGCCGAAGAACGGGATACCGATGGTCTGCAGGAGGGTTGCAAGTCCACCCATGAAAAGGGCCGCGGCAATGAGGACACCGATATCGGCGGATGACAGGCCCGCGGCCTGGCCCACGATGAGTGGAACGGCAATGATTCCGCCGTACATGGTCAGGACGTGCTGGAAGCCATAGGCAAAGCTGCTTCCGATTGAGAGCCGCTCATCTTCGGGGCGGCTGAAAGTCGTGCGCTTGCTGCGTTGCTTAGCGCCGGCTTTGAGGGGGTTCTTGATGTTCATGGCAGACTTTCTGGTTCATGGCAGACGTCCTCGTCTGGCTAACGTTGTCTGGCTAACAGGTAGGGCTGTGGGTGGTGCTGGAGTGGTTCGACGGGCTCAACCACCGGTGGTTGAGCCCGTCTGGCCGAGTGGCGTTTAGCAGAAGCCGGCGATACCGGTCCAGGCGTTTTCGGCCGGAACGGCATCCTCGCGCAGGACCGTAGCCTCGATGAGGCCGTAGGGGCGGTCGGCTGCGAAGAAGACCTCGTTGGGGTTGTCGAGGCCGAACGGCGAGAGGTCCACCAGGAAGTGGTGCTTGTTGGGCATGGAGAACTTGATCTCGTCGATCTCCGGGTGTGCTTCCAGGACCTTGGTGCCCATGTCGAACAGGGTCTGCTGCAGGGCGTGGGAGTAGTTCTCGGTGAAGCCTTCGAGCAGGAGGCTCTTGACGTCGTCGTAGTTCTTGTTGAAATCGAAGCCGGAGAAGTCGGTCCCGGCCTTGAAGCGCCAGCGTGCGGAAACATCAGTTGCCAGGATGCGGTCGGTGGTTTCCGCCAGGGTGGTGTACTTGTCCTTGGGGTAACCGACAAAGCCGGACTGGGTGGACTTCAGGACCGTGAGGTCCTTCAGGCCGGAGATCAGGTGTTCCGCGTCACCGTCGCGGACCAGGACGGCGGTCCGTACTTCCTGGCCGTTCCGTACGAAGGAGTGGTCGTGCTCGCTGCCGTGGGCCTGGATCCGGTCCCAGGCGTAGGACTCGGCCGCCCAGCGTCCGCCGTCGACCCAGCTGAAGCTTGACGTGAAGTGCTCGCCGAGGCGAAGCAGGAAGGCTTCAGGAGAACCGATGCCTTCGCGGGCGAAGGCGTAGACGGTATTTTTCTGGGTGTCAGTGGGCACGACGTGCCCGTTGTCGCCTTCGAGGTGCGCGGCCTCAAAGTCACCGCGCAGCTGCGATGTGACGTTAAGGTCTTCGATTTGGTGGCGGTCGCTGTCGCGGGTGATCTTGACGACCCGGACCTCGGCCTTGCCGAACTGGTTGCTGCCGAGAATGATCTTGCTGCTCATGGTCTGTTCCCAATCTCCGGTAAGTGGAACCAAGGTTCCATCACTGAAATTAAGCGCGCGTTTAATGCGCGTTTCCGGTGGAGCCGACCCAACAAAAAAGAGCCGGCATCCATTGATGCCAGCTCATTACGACCCTGCCTGCTGCTCCCAGGTTACGTGACGTGCGCCACGAGTTGGATAACAGCGTACCCCTCGCATGCGGTGGTGTACATCACAGGTTCAAAATTCAATTTATGACCGGGTGGGCGGTGGCGTGGGGAGGGCCGCTATTGACCCCTTCACCCGGGCGTCCTACCATTTTCGTACAGCAGAAATTATATTCCATAATACGAAAAACAAGGAGGTTTCGATGTACCAGCAGGACACGCCTTCCGTGCCGGCAGCGCCCGCCCAAGAAACTGGCCCGCAGGAGTTCTACCTCCCGCTTGGCGGTGGAATCGACCCGGACCTACACGTACCGGAGGACCGTCTTCATTCCACCGGCCGCTTCTCGCGGTGGATCCAATCCCTGCGTACCCCCGCGGAGAAAGCGCGTAAAAGCTTTCCCTAAAGCTGAGTAGCCGCTACTCGGGACTTGCGGCGGCAAGTCTCCTAGCCTTGCACGATAGACAGCCGACCCTGGGCTTGGAGGCTTCGTCCACGGTCCGGCCATCGCCACTTCGTGCCGGGAAGGACTGCCATGCAACGAGCCACAGCCCGTTTGCTGCAGATCCTGTGCTGTGTGTTGGTCGTCGCGGGGCTGTCGGGCAGCGCCATCCGGCTGCAAGGCCCACCTGTTGCCTCTTCCCCCGGACAGGAGGCATCGGTGTCCGGGACTGACCCGGGGGTGGGGCCGGCGCTTTCAGATTCCACCGGTGGCGCTGGGGCGGAACAGCCTGCTGTTACGGGTGCGGCCGATTCGCCAGCTGCCCAGCCTTCGGGAACGGAGGAATCAAGCAAGCCCGACGATTCCCCGGCCGATGGTTCGGCAAACGAAGCCTCCGTCAAGGGTACGCCCGTGGTGGCCAGCAAGGAGACAGGTCCGCTGGGCCCTCCAGGCCAGTGGCAGCTGGTCTTGGATGAGGAGTTCAACTCGCTCAACACCGCTCTCTGGACTCCCTATTGGTTCCGTGACTGCCATCCCGGATCGACGAAGAACGGGGTCAAAACCTGTTCAAGCAACGTCAAGGTGGAGAACGGAAACGCCGTGCTCCAACTGTCCGACTCGGAATCCGGCGCACTGCTCTCCACCAATCCCAAAGACGGCGTCAAGGGCCATGTGGGCTTCCAGTACACCACCGGCTATGTGGAGGCCCGCATCTACTTCCCGGGAACATGCTCGGGCGGCATCTACAACTGGCCTGCTTGGTGGACCACCGGCCAGAAGTTCCCGAGCTCCGGCGAGGTTGACATCGCCGAGCCCCTGGCCGGGAATATGACCACCGTCTACCACTCTTCAGGCGGCGACTCCGGGAAAGGCATTCTGGGATGCTGGGCGGGCGGGTACCACACCTACGGAGTGCACCGTAAGGCCGGCGTCAACGACATTTACTACGACGGGCGCCGCGTCTCTTCATACTCCACTCAGGATGGTAATGCTCCGCACTACTTGATCCTCAATGTCGGACTGAATCCCGATCAGAGAACGTTCGGCGGGGCCGGAGCCATCAAGGTGGACTGGGTGCGGGCCTGGCAATAGCCGCGGCAAGCCTCAGGATCCGGGCTTTCCCGGCCACTGCTTGCCGGCCCAGGGGTCGTAGTCCGCGATGAGCTCCTCCTGCGGCGGGCGTTCGGCATCGGGAACGTGCTGCAGGTTCACCCGCACCCGGTACCAGAGGGAGCTGGACCCGCGCATCCCATCCACCAGGATGTCCGCAGGCTGCAGGGATTTGACGACGGCGGCGTGCCCGGACTTCCACTCATCAAGCGCCGCGAGTGCCTCGGGCTTGGTCCTGGTCCGGGCCACCTCGATCAGCGGCATCAGCGACTGCCGGCGGCCGGAGCCGTTGCCGCTGCGCGGAGCTTTCTCCGCCGGCCCCAGTTCCTTCGCCAAGGCAAGCAGCCCGTCCAGCCGGCCCACCGCCCCGTCAATGCCCGCATGCGGGTCGCCGATGTCCGCGTACCGCTTCAGCATCGTGGGAACCGTGAACTGATCCGGCCGGGCAGTGCGCATCTCCTCCCACGTGAGCGGCGCGGAAACGCGGGCATCCGGCAGTGGCCGGACCGAGTAGGCGGAGGCCACCGTGCGGTCCTTGGCATTCTGGTTGAAGTCCACGAACACGCTCTCGCCGCGTTCCTCCTTCCACCAGCGCGCGGTGGCCAGGCCCGGTGCCCGGTTCTCCACTTCGCGGGCCAGGGTTTCGGCGGCGAGCCGGACATCCTTGTAGGACCACTCCGGGGCAATGCGGACCAGGATGTGCAACCCGCGGGATCCGCTGGTCTTTGGCCAGCCCACCAGCCCCACGTCGTCAAGGACCTCCTGGGCAACGTAGGCGACATCAACTATTTGCGACCAGTCCACGCCAGGCATGGGGTCAAGGTCCACCCGCAGTTCGTCGGGATGTTCCAGGTCCTCGGCGCGGACCGGGTGCGGATTCAGGTCCAGGCAGCCGAGGTTCACCACCCAGGCGAGGCCGGCGGCGTCCCGGATGACTGCTTCTTCAGCCGATGTTCCGGAGGCGTAGTGCAGGGTGGTGGTGTCAATGAATGGCGGATGGTTCTCCGGCACGCGTTTCTGGAAAAACGGCTCGGCGTCAATGCCCTTCGGGAACCGCTTGAGCACCATGGGCCTGCCGCCTGCACCCCGCAGCGCACCTTCCGCGACAGCAAGGTAGTAGCGCACCAGGTCCAGCTTGGTCAGCCCCGGCTCGGGAAACACCACCTTGTCCGGGCTTGAGATCCGGACTTCGATTCCATCGATATCCAGGACCTCGGGTGGCGTCTTTGACGGAGTCATGCCGCCACGGTAGCAGCGGCCCGCACCCCTGTCAGCCGTTCACGAGCCTGCGGGCCGCCGCTGAGTGTTCGGCGATCAGCCCGGCAATGTCCAATCCAGGAATCTGCCCGTCCACCACGCGCCACTGTCCGGCCACCATTACCCGGTCTGCCCGGTCCGCCGCGCACAGCAGCAGGGCAGCGATGGGGTCATGGCTGCCGGAGAAGCGAAGGTCGTCCAGCGTGAACAGCGCCAGGTCCGCCTGCATTCCGGGAGCTAACTGGCCCAGCCCCGGGCGCCCCAGCACCGCGGCCGAGCCGCGGGTGGCCCAGCCGAGCGCCCGCTCCACCGGTACATCCGCGCCGTAGCGCAGCCGCTGGAGGTAGAGCGCCTGCCGCGCTTCCAGGATCATGTTGGAGGCATCGTTCGACGCCGAGCCGTCCACTCCCAGCCCCACGGGGACTCCCGCGGCCTCCAGTTCCAGGACCCGTGCGGTGCCCGAGGCGAGGCGCATATTGGAGGTGGGGCAGTGCGCGACGGCGGTCCCGGCAGAACCGAGGCGGGTGATCTCCGCGTCGCTGAAGTGGATGCCGTGGCCCAGCCAGGTGCGGTCCGTCAGCCAGCCAACGCTGTCCAGGTAGTCCACCGTCCGCAGCCCGAACATCTCCCGGCAGAAGTCCTCCTCGTCAAGGGTCTCTGCCAGGTGCGTGTGGAGCCGGACGTCCAGCCGTTCGGCGAGGGCTGCACTTTCGGCCATAATCTCTTTCGTCACCGAGAACGGCGAGCACGGCGCCAGGGCAATCTGGATCACGGCGTCGTCGCCGCCTTCGTGGTACCGGCGCACCAGGCGCTCGCTGTCTGCCAGCACCACCTCCGGAGCCTGGACCGTCGACTGTGGCGGCAGGCCGCCGTCGTCCGTTCCCAGCGTCATGGAGCCGCGCGTGAGGGTTGCCCGCATGCCCAGCCGGCGCACTGCTTCCACTTCGATGTCAATGGCGTCCTCAAGGCCTTCGGGGAAGAGGTAGTGGTGGTCTGCGGCGGTGGTGCAGCCGGAGAGCAGCAGCTCGGCCAGTGCAACGGTGGCGGCCAGTTCCAGGTCCTTCGGGGTGAGCCGGGCCCACACCGGGTACAGGTTCTGCAGCCACGGGAACAGCGGGGCGTTGGCCACCGGCCCCCAGGCGCGTGTCAGCGTTTGGTAGAAGTGGTGGTGCGTGTTGATCAGCCCGGGCAGCAGGACGTGCCGGCCAGCGTCGAAAATCCGGGTGCAGGGTGCGGATGGCTGTTGGCCCGCAGCCAGGACCTCGGTGATGACCCCGCCGCTGACCACCAGGCCACCGGAGGCGTCCAGGGAATTGGCGGTGAACGAGGCCAGCGGATTCCGGATCCATAAACGGCCAGCGGGTGCAGGGGAGTGGGTAGTCACGGGCTGTCCTGTCTGAGCGCAGTTGCGGTTGATTCCAGCTCAGTGCGGCCCTGTCTGCTGATCCAGGTGCCCGGCTCCAACTGCTGTGCTGCAGGCAGCGCGGGTTCGGACCAGCGTAGGGAGCAGGGGCGGGTTCCGTCAACGCCCGCGGAATGTGACCGGAGCGGTGAGAGGCACGAAATATGGATTTCACATAGCGAAATAAATTTTCCAGAAAACTATGGCGTGGCCCACAAACCGGTGCTAATCTCGATTCTGCCAAAGGCGGGCACCCGAACCCGGGAAGCTATCTACCAGGCGCAACTTAACCTTCACAGCACATGCTGAAGCCTGGTAACCGTTCGCACCTGGTTTTACTGGTCCTGCGCGGCATCAGGCTTCCCGGCAAAAGGAAGTCGCATCATGAGTACCACCGTCACGGCCGAACAGTTTTTGGCCCGCTCCATCCGGCTGGCAACAGCAAACGTCCTCAACAGCGGAGGCCCCTTCGGCGCCATGATCGTCACGGCGGACGGCAAGACGTTCGACGGCGTCAACCGCGTCACCGCTGACAACGATCCCACGGCCCACGCCGAAGTCACCGCCATCCGCGCCGCCTGCCGCGAACTGGGCACCTTCGACCTCAGCGGCGCTGTCCTCTACACCAGCTGCGAGCCGTGCCCCATGTGCCTGGCCTCGGCGCTCTGGGCCCGCGTAGGCCGGGTGGTCTACGCAGCTGACCGCCACGACGCCGCCTCCGTCGGCTTCGATGACGCCGTGTTCTACGAATACTTCGAAAACCAGGACAGGGATTCCCTGATGCCGGTTTCCAAGCTGGAGCTGGGCGATCCCCAGGCGCCGGCCCCGTTGGAGCCGTTCAATACCTGGAACACGCTCGAATCCAGGATCGACTACTAGGCCCGGCGGCTGTCATGACCATCCTGGACCATTCCCACGAGGAGCATCCGGCTCCAAACACCAGCACTTCCAGGCGGGCGCCCCGCACGCCAGCGCAGGGACCACGCGAACCGCAGGCTCCGGCGCCGGAATCCTTTCTGGACCGCTTCTTCCAGGTCACCCGCCGCGGCTCCACCCTTGCCCGCGAATTCCGCGGCGGCCTGGTCACCTTCTTCACCATGGCGTATATCGTCATCCTGAACCCCCTCATCCTGGGCGGCTTCAGCGCGGACAACGCCCCCACCGACCTCGCCGGGGGCTGGCTCTCCGCCGCCCAGGTGGGTGCTGTCACCGGCCTCACTGCCGGCGTCATGACCATCCTCTTCGGCTTGATCGCCAACCTGCCCTTCGGCCTGGCCGCGGGACTGGGCATCAACTCCTTCCTGGCCGTCTCGGTGATCCAGGAAGTCACCTGGCCCGAGGCCATGGGCCTGGTGGTGATCAACGGCATCCTGATCGTCCTGTTTGGCGTCACCGGCGCCCGGACCGCCATCTTCCGGGCGGTGCCCAAGGAACTGAAGGCCGCCATTACCGTGGGCATTGGCCTGTTCATCGCCTTCATCGGCTTCGTGGACTCCGGTTTCGTCCGGCCCACCGCCGGCGGCCCGCCGGTCCAGCTGGGCGACGGCGGCTCCATCACCTCCGTGCCCACGCTGGTGTTTGTCGTCGGCCTCCTGGCCATGGGCATCTTGGTGGCGCGCAAGGTCCAGGGTGGCCTGCTCATCGGCATCGTCGGCACCACCGTGCTGGCCGCCGTCGTCGAGGCCATTTTGAAGCTCGGCCCGGCCAGCGCCACCAACCCCGGCGGCTGGCACCTGAACACCCCTGTCCTGTCCGGCCAGCTGGTGTCTGCGCCGGACCTGGGCCTGGTGGGCCACTTCGATCTCTTTGGTTCGTTCAGCCGGATCGGCGGCCTCGCGGCCACCATGTTGGTGTTCACGCTGGTGTTCACCAACTTCTTCGACGCCATGGGCACCATGACCGGCCTGGCCAAGAGTGCCGGCGTCGCGCATAAGGACGGAACGTTCCCGCGGCTGAAGGCGGCCTTCATCGTGGAGGGCTTCGGCGCCGTTGCCGGCGGTGCCACCTCCGGCTCCTCCAACACCGTGTACATCGACTCCGCTGCAGGCATCGGCGAGGGCGCGCGCACCGGCCTGGCTTCCGTGGTCACCGGCGTGCTGTTCCTCGGCTCGATGTTCCTCACCCCGCTCACCAGCGTGGTGCCGCTCGAGGTGGCCGCCGCCGCCCTGGTGGTGGTGGGGGCCATGATGATGGCCCAGATCCGCGAGATCAAGTTCACCAAGTTCACCGTGGCCCTGCCGGCATTCCTCACCATCGTGACCATGCCGCTGAGTTACTCGATCGCCAACGGCATCGGTGTGGGCTTTGTGAGCTGGGCCGTGATCGGGGCTGCGTCCGGCAAGGCGAAGAAGATCCATCCGCTCATGTGGGTGGTGAGCCTCGGGTTCCTGGTGTACTTCGCCCGCGGGCCGATCAACCACCTGCTGGGCGGCTGAGCTTTGCCCCAACCACCCAGGGGGCCGGGCCAACCCTTGGCCCGGCCCCTCACAGGACCGACAATGGACACCACCGCCGCGCGGAAGAAGGAGTGCCGCCATGCTTGACCTGATCCCTTCGCTCGGCTCGTGGCTGCCACGGCTGGCAAGCCAACAGTTCGCCATGGCCACCATTGTGGCTGCCTCAGGTTCGGTGCCGCGGCCGGTGGGCACGTCCATACTGGTCAGCGGCTCCGGCGAGGTGCTGGGCAGCCTCTCCGGCGGCTGCGTGGAAGGCGCCGTGGTGGCGCTCGCCCAGGAGGCAATGGACGACGGCGCCCCGCGCCTGAAGACGTTCGGCTTCAGTGCCGCGGACGCCTTCGCCGCCGGGCTCACCTGCGGGGGAGAGCTGGAGGTCCACGTCCAGCCGGTGCCCGCCGCCGTTCCCGGCGAAGCTGGGCATCCGCTGCGGAGCGCCCTGTTGCGACTCGCCGGACTCGGCCCGGACCAACCCGTGGCCCTGGTGCGGGTGCTGGGCAGACAAGAAGGCGGCGCCGTCGTACTTTCTGATCCGGCCGCCTTCCGCCTGGCCGCGTCCCCGGAGCTGGCAGCCCTGCTGCAGGGTGAACCGGCACTGCAGGTGGAATCCATGGTGCGCCGCGGTGGCGCCGGCCTGGTCCGGCTGGGCCAGTCGGGGGAATGCGCTCCGGACCGAACCGGCCACGGGCAGCCTTCCGGGGAAGGCGTGCTGGCGGAGTCCCGGCTGGCCCCGCCGCGGATGCTGGTGTTCGGCGCCAACGACTTCGGCGCGGCGCTGGTTCCGGCCGCCAAGCTGCTGGGCTACCACGTCACCCTGGTGGACGCCCGCCCGGCCTTTGCGAACCAGCCCCGTTTCGCTGCCGCAGACCAGGTCGTGGTCGACTGGCCGCACCGGTACCTGGCGGCGGAGGCGGCCGCCGGCCGGACGGATGGCCGGTCCGTGGCCGCCGTCCTGACCCACGATCCCAAGTTCGATATCCCGCTGCTGGAAATCGCGCTGGCCCTGAACCTGGCCTACGTGGGTGCCATGGGCTCCCGCCGCAGCCACCTCCAACGGGTTGGCGAACTCCTCAGCGCAGGCGTCCCGCCGGAGCGGATCGCGCAGCTGCACTCACCCATCGGACTGGACCTCGGTGCCGTCACCCCCGCCGAAGTGGCGGTGTCCATCACCGCGGAAATCATCGCCGCCCGCAGCCGGGCGGCCAGCTGCCTGCCGCTGCGCGAAACGTCCGGCACCATCCACCCCCGCCCCATCCACCCGCACCCCGCGCCCGCCCCGGCCCCCACAGACGTTGACAAGCAGGAGATCGCATGGACATGAACACCATTGAGGCGGTGGTCCGCACCACCGACCCCGCGGAATGGCGCGACGGCGACGCCTGGCTGGCCGGCGGAACGGTCCTTTTCTCCTACGGCAGCTACGCCTTCGGGCCGCAGCCGCTCAAACGGCTCCTGGACCTGGGGGCTGCAGGCTGGACGCCCATCACCGTCACCGACGACGGCATTGACCTTGCCGCCACCTGCACCATCGCCGAGCTGTACAAACTTCCCGGCCTGCCGGATGTTTCGGGCTGCGGCTGGCCCGCGCTGGACCTGGTCCGGTCATGCTGCGACTCCTTCGTGGCCTCCTTCAAGGTGTGGAACATGTCCACGGTGGGCGGCAACCTCTGCACCTCGCTTCCCGCCGGACCCGTCATTTCGCTCTGCGCCGGGGTCGACGGCGTGGCCACCATCCTGACGCCGGGCGGCGGCAGCCGCACCCTCCCGGTGGCGGACTTCATCACCGGTGATGCAAGGAACGGCCTGGCACCGGGCGAGCTGCTCCGCAGCGTGCACCTTCCGGCGTCGGCCCTTTCCGCCCGCGTTGCCTTCCGCCGCCTGTCGCTGAGCAACCTGGGCCGTTCCGGGGTGCTGCTGATTGGAAGGCTCGACGCCGGCACCTCCCTGGTCCTCACCGTCACCGCCGCCACCAAGCGCCCGGTGCAGCTGCGCTTCGACGCGCTGCCTGACGCGGACCGGCTGGCCGCAGCCCTGGACGATGCCATCCCGGTAGAGCTCTACCACGACGACATCCACGGGCTGCCGGCCTGGCGCCGCGACATGACCTACCGGCTGGCCGGGGAAATCCGCGCCGAACTGGCAGCGCCCGAAGGAACGCCGGGACTGGCGGTGTCCGGCGACTTCTGGCCGCCCCGGACCGGCGGGATGCCGGGAGCCGGGCCGACAACTCTTTCGAAAGGGGCCTGAGCATGGCCATCGAGATCAACGGAACTTCTGCGGATGCCGCACCCCGTCCAGGACAGTGCCTGCGGACCTTCCTCCGGGAGCAGGGAAACCTGGGGGTGAAGAAGGGCTGCGACGGGGGCGACTGCGGCGCTTGCACCGTGCACGTGGACGGAACACCGGTCCACAGCTGCATATACCCGGCGGTCAGGGCAGAAGGACACTCTGTCACGACCATTGAGGGGCTTGCTGCGGCCGGCGGCGCTGATGGGCAGCTGCACCCGGTGCAGCAGCAGTTCCTGGAGCGCCAGGGCTTCCAGTGCGGCTTCTGTACTGCCGGCATGGTGATGACCGCCGCCACGTTCGACGACGACCAAAAAGGGAACCTGCCCCGGAACCTCAAGGGCAACCTGTGCCGGTGCACCGGTTACCGCGCCATCGCGGATGCGGTCTGCGGGGATGCCGGCCATCCGGATCCCCAGGGGCCGGGCTCCGGCATTGCCGGGGAGGGGCAGCCGGACCCGGAAGTGGGCCGGCTGGGCGACGACGTCCCGGCGCCGGCCAGCCGGGCAGTGGTCACCGGAACGGCCCGGTACACGCTGGACGTTCCGAAGGATCAGCTGCAGGACCTGCTGCACCTCAAGATCCTGCGCTCGCCGCACGCCCACGCCCGGGTGGTGTCCGTCGACAAGGTCGCAGCGCTCCAAGTCCCCGGCGTGGTGGCCGTCTTCACCTCCGAAGACGCGCCGGAGCAGCTGTTCTCCACGGCCCAGCACGAGCTTTTCACGGACGACCCCGACGATACCCGCGTGCTTGATGACGTGGTCAGGTTCACCGGGCAGCGTGTAGCCGCCGTCGTGGCGGAATCCGTGGCCGCCGCGGAAGCAGGCGTCCGTGCCCTGCGGGTGGAGTATCAGGAGCTTCCCGCCGTGTTCTCGCCCCAGGACGCTTTGCTTCCGGGTGCGCCGCTGGTCCACGGGGACAAGGACGCGGCCGCGGCCCGCATCGCCCGCCCGGAGCGGAACGTGGTGGCGGAGCTGCACTCGGAGCTGGGAAGCGTGGCCGAGGGGTTCGCTGCCGCCGACTTCATCCATGAACAGACCTACCAAACCCAGCGGGTGCAGCACGTGGCGCTGGAAACCCACGCGGCGATTGCTTCCGTGGACCCGGAGGGCCGGCTGCAGGTCCGCACGTCCAGCCAGGTCCCGTTCCTGGTCCGCCGTACCCTGTGCCGGGTCTTTGGCCTGGAGGAGGACAACGTGCATGTGGTGGCAGGGCGCGTGGGCGGCGGGTTCGGCGGCAAGCAGGAAGTCCTCACCGAGGACCTCGTGGCGCTCGCGGCCCTGAAACTGAAGCGCCCGGTCCAGTTGGAACTGACCCGCACCGAGCAGTTCACCGCCACCACCACCCGGCATCCGTTCACCATTAAGCTGAAGGCCGGGGCCCGCAAGGACGGGCAACTGACGGCCCTGGAGCTGGACGTCGTGACCAACACCGGCGCCTACGGCAACCACGGCCCCGGCGTCATGTTCCACGGCTGCGGCGAATCGCTGGCGGTATACAACTGCGCCAACAAAAAGGTGGACGCGCATTCGGTGTACACCAACACCGTGCCGGCGGGTGCTTTCCGCGGGTACGGGCTGAGCCAGATGATCTTCGCCATCGAGTCCGCCATGGATGAGCTGGCGGTGGGGATCTGCATGGATCCACTCGAGTTCCGCCGCCGGAACATGGTCCGCGAAGGGGACCACATGCTCTCCACCCAGCCGGATCCGGAGGAGGACGTCCACTACGGCAGCTACGGCCTGGACCAGTGCCTGGACCTGGTCCGCGACGCCCTGGCCCGCGGCACGGTCCGCTACCGGGAGGCGGGCCTGGACGATCTTGGACCGGAATGGATGGTGGGTGAAGGAACCGCGCTGTCCATGATCGACACCGTGCCGCCGCGTGGCCACTTTGCCCATTCCCGGCTCCGGCTCCTGCCGGACGGGACGTACCAGGCCGACGTCGGGACCGCCGAGTTTGGCAACGGGACCACCACGGTGCACGCCCAGCTCGCCGCCACGGCCCTGTCCACGGAAGCGTCGCGGGTGGCGGTGCGGCAGTCGGACACGGACCTGGTGGAGCACGATACCGGTGCGTTCGGATCCGCGGGCACGGTGGTGGCCGGCAAGGCCACCCTCTCCGCCGCCGAGGAGCTGGCGGTCAGGATCCGGGCCTTCGCCGCCGGTGTCCGGCAGACGCAGGCTTCCGCCTGTGTTCTCGACGGGGACTCCGTGGTGGTTGACGGGACTCCCGTGGCACTTTCCGAACTGGCGCAGGCGGCCGCGGAAGCCGGCGTCGAACTTGCTGCCGAAGGGCGCTGGGGCGGCACCCCGCGCTCCGTCGCGTTCAACGTGCACGGCTTCCGGGTGGCGGTGAATCGCGGCACCGGTGAGCTGAGGATCCTGCAAAGCGTGCAGGCGGCCGACGCCGGCGTGGTGGTCAACCCGCGGCAGTGCCGCGGCCAGATCGAAGGCGGGATTGCGCAGGCCCTTGGCGCCACGCTGTACGAAGAAGTGGTGGTGGACGACGCCGGGAAGGTCACCACGGACATCCTGCGGCAGTACCACATCCCTACTTTCGCGGACGTGCCGCGCAGCGAGGTCTATTTCGCGGACACCAATGACAAGATGGGGCCGTTGGGCGCTAAGTCGATGAGCGAGAGCCCGTTCAACCCGGTGGCCCCGGCGCTCGCGAACGCCATCCGGAACGCCACGGGGGTGCGCTTCGCGTCACTGCCTATTGCGCGGGACCGGATCTACCTGGGGCTGAAGAAGGCGGGGCTGGTGCCGGGGCTGGAGCACATTCCCGCCTAGGTCAACGCCGGGGTCACATCGGGCCCCACGAGGCGTTCGCAGCGGGGCGGATCCGGCTCCGGCTTGCATCGTTGCATATAGTCGGGGGATGGAACAGCGGATTTTAGGCAAGACCGGACGGAACGTCTCCATTGTGGGGCTCGGTACCTGGCAGCTCGGCGCGGACTGGGGCAACGTGGACCCGGCGCAGGCGCAGGCCATCCTCGCAGCTTCCGTGGAGGCAGGAGTCACCCTCTTCGATACCGCCGATGTGTACGGCGACGGGAAGAGTGAGCAGGCCATCGGGAAGTTCCTGGCGGACAACCCGGGCCTCGGCGTCACGGTTGCCACCAAGATGGGCCGCCGGATGGAACAGCGGCCGGAGAACTACACTCTGGCCAACTTCCGCCAGTGGGTTGACCGGTCCCGGAAGAATCTGGGCATGGACACCCTGGACCTGGTCCAGCTGCACTGCCCGCCCACCCCGGTGTACAGCAGCAACGAGGTCTACGACGCCCTGGACACCCTGGTCGCCGAAGGCGCTATCCGCAACTACGGCGTCTCCGTCGAGCGGACGGACGAGGCCCTCGAAGCCATCCGCCGTGAGGGAACCGCCTCCGTCCAGATCATCCTGAACGCCTTCCGGCTCAAGCCCCTGGATGAAGTCCTGCCGGCCGCCAAGGCCGCGGGGGTGGGCATCATTGCCCGCGTGCCGCTGGCGTCCGGGCTTTTGTCCGGGAAGTACTCGAAAGAGACCACCTTCGCGGAGAACGACCACCGGAACTACAACCGCAAAGGCGAGGCCTTCGACGTCGGCGAGACCTTCTCCGGCGTGGACTTCGATCTGGGCTTGAAGGCCGTTGCAGAGTTTGAGCAGCTGGTTCCGAAGGGCGCCACCACGGCGCAGGCGGCCATCGCGTGGATTGCCGCGCAGGACGGAGTCACCACCGTCATCCCCGGCGCGCGCAACGTGCAGCAGGCCCAGGCCAACGCTGCCGCGGCTACGGTCAGGGTCGGCAAGGAGTTCGACGACGGCGTCCGCTGGATCTACGACCACTACTTCCGCGAGGCCATCCACCCCCGCTGGTAGGGGAGCCCTAAGGGCAGCACGAGTCTGCGGCATGGAGGTGTGCGGTGACCAAACGGTCTGATTACAGGGCGGTGCTGGCATCCCTCCCCGCCGGGCAATGGCTGGCCTATCTCGATGCTGAGTCAGGACTGCCCGGTCCCCGCGGCAACATTGAGCTGGCGGAGGCTTTTTCCGATGCGGCTGATCCGGGCCTGATAAAGATCTGTGTGGAGAGTCCGGACGAATACCGCGCCATGTGCGGTGCCGTGGGTCTTGGCCGATTGCTTGTTGAGGGCCGGCAGGGTGCGGCGGAGACATTACGGGGCCTTGCAGGGGACCACCGCTGGCGGGTCCGCGAGGGGGTTGCGATGGCACTGCAGCGGCTCGGTGATGTGGACATGCCTGCGTTGTGGGCCTTGTCGGCGGCCTGGCTTGGCGATGGTCCCTTGGTCCAGCGGGCCGTGGCTGCCGGGATCTGCGAACCGCGCTTGCTCCGTGGGCCGGAAGACGCAGCCAGGGCGGTCGAGGTACTGGATACGATCACGGCGTCTTTGGAGGAAACTGATCCCGGGACGCGGCGGGCGGACCAGTTCCGGGTGCTGCGCCAGGCACTCGGATACTGCTGGAGCGTCGCCGTTGCAGCTTCTCCGGCGCTGGGCATGGCACAGCTGGAGAAGTGGGCTGCGTGCGGGGACAAGGACGTGCGCTGGATCCTGCGCGAAAACCTCAAGAAAGCCCGCCTTGCCAGGGCTGACCCCGGTGGCGCGGCGCGCCTGGCCGCCATGCTGGATGAGCACGGTCAATGAGCGCCCACGCCATCACCGGCTTCGTTGAACGGCTTGCGGCTGTGGACACGGGAGCTGCAGCCAACAATTTCTTCAACCACGCAGTTCCGGAGAATGCGCTCCGCCGCCGTAACCTTGAGATCTACCTGCACGAAATGCTGGAAAGGCGCCCGGATGTACTGCTGGTGGGGGAGGCCCCCGGCTTCAGGGGCATGCGCATCACCGGCGTCCCTTTCACCAACCGGACCATCCTCGGAGGCCCCGCCAACAGCTTCGGGCTTTTCGGCCCTGGCAAGGGCTATGTGCTGCCGCCCGAAGCTGCGGGGGTTGCCGCGGAGCCCACCGCCACGGTGCTGTGGCAGGTGCTGGAAGAAGTGGGGCTTTTGCCACTGTTGTGGAGCGCGTTCCCCTGGCATCCCCATCAACCAGGGCAGCCGTTGTCCAACCGCACGCCCAGGCCCTCTGAAACGAAGCTGGGGACGCCTTTCTGGCAGGAGCTCGCGGAGCTTTTCGAGATCAGGTCCATCGTGGCGGTGGGCAACGTGGCCCAGCACAGCCTGGAGCGCAGCGGCCTGAACGTCCCCAAAATCCGGCATCCCGCCCACGGCGGCCGGTCCGGATTCAAGCGGGGACTGGAGCAGTTGCTGGAGGGAAGGGTGCAGGACTGACCTGAACTCTTCACGGCCAGAATGTCAGACCCCCTTGTCATGATGGGTTTATGGGGAAAGCGGCGGTGGCAAAGGCGTTGGAGGACATCCGTGCCGCTGTTGATGTGCTCAATGCCGAGGTGGACGGGGCGGGTTCAGAGCCGTTCTTGGATGCTGATCCGTTGGCGGGCTTGGCGGATGGTTGCCTGGACGTTCTGGCTGTGGCCCGGGAGGCGGAGGCGGGGATCGCCGGTTTGAAGGCGCGGGCTGCGGTGAGGTACGCGGAGACTGCCTGTGCTGTTGGGCCGCCGGATGCGCCGGTGGTGGCTCATGAGATGGCGGTCGCGGCGGAGATCGGGTGCGTTTTGGCGTTGGGGCCGCGGGCTGCGGCGTCGTTCCTGGCCACGTCCCATGCCGTGACAGCGACGTTGCCGCGGACCTTGGAGGGGTTGCAGGCCGGGGTGATCTCCTGGCAGCATGCCGTGGCGATGGCTGATGAGACGGCGAGTCTTGATCCTGCGGGGGCGGCGGCGTTGGAGGCGCATTTCCTTGGCCCTGACGCTACCAACCCCGATGCACCTGGCACGGCGCCGGGGTGCCCGGTGGGGCAGATGCCGGCGCACCGATTCAAAGCGAAAGCCCGGACCTGGCGGGAACGCCACCACGCCGAGTCGATCGAGAAGCGGCACGCCAAGTGCGTGTTGGACCGGCGGGTGGAGTTTCGTCCGGACCAGGACGGGATGGCCTGGCTCAGCGCGTATCTCCCGGCGGACCAGGCCGTGGCTGGGTGGAACCGGCTTACGGCTGTTGCCCGGGGTTTGCAGGGCCCGGACGAGTCCCGCACCCTCTCCCAGTTGCGGACGGATGTCTTTACCGAAGCGATCCTCACTGGCGGGCTGGGCGCCGGCGGTGACAGCAGTGGCAATATGAGCGGGAGCGGTGCCAGCGTGACGGACGGCGTTGTCGGGCCCAGTGGTGGCGACGGCGCCGGGCGGGGACACTTGTCATCGATTCGGGCGCAGGTGCTGGTCACGGTCCCGGTGTTCTCGCTGATGGGTGTGACGGAGGAGCCGGCGATGCTGGACGGGATCGGGCCCGTCCCGCCGTCGATGGCACGGCAATTGGTCGCCGACGGGGCCGGCTCGTTTTACCGGGTGCTGGTGGATCCGCGGGACGGGGCGCCGCTGGAGATCGGAAGGACCAGCTACCGGGTCACCGGCGCGATGCGGGCCTGGCTGCGGATGCGGGACGGCAAGTGCCCGTTCCCGGGCTGCAGCAACAATTCCCTGGACAATGAGGCCGACCACATCCTCGCCTGGGCCAAGGGCGGCACCACCGGCATCAGCAACCTGGGACAGCCCTGCCCGAAACACCACAGACTCCGCCACACCACCGGCTGGAAACCCACCCCAGCCAGCAAGAACGAACCACCCGGTTGGACCTCACCCACCGGCCGCCACTACACAAGCGAACACCAGGACTGGGAACCACCACCATGGCCGGAGGGACTAAGGCCGGGCAGCATTGACTTCTTTCGCCATGGAGAGTCACCCTGGGAAGACGCCCTTGAGCGGTTCCTGCGCGCCCATGCCTGAGCACCCCCGGCTGCTAGCGGAGAAGCCCCAACTGGTCCGGAGTATCCACATCCTCACCGTTTGACTGGTCGCTGCAATCCACCGCATCCACCAGCTCCGGATGCGCCTGCAGGAAACCGCGTGCCCCGGCGTCGCCCGTTACAGTCGCGCACACCGCATCCCTCAGCGAGGCGTCGATGAGCAGCGGGTGGCCGCGCCGGAGTGCCGCCTGACCGCCGTCGCTCCAATTACCGCCGCGGTACGCGGCGGCGGTGATACGTCCGGGGCGGTGGCGGGCCAGCAGCCGTTGAACCGTTGCCGGGGTGAGGCCCGGCTGGTCCACGAGGGCGACCAGCAGGTGGTCTCCCGGATCCGCGGCCTGGTTGCCGAGCAGGAACGAACTGCCCATTCCCGTGTTCCAGTCCTGGTTGACGATGACCCTGTAGCGGCCCAGTTCGGCCGTGGCTGCCACATCGGCCGCTCCTGCACCGAGGACCACCACCACTTCCCGGCAGCCGCCGTCGAGCATCGTGGCCGCGATGATTTCCACAAGCGGCCGTCCGCGGTAAGGCAGTAATGCTTTCGGACCCATGCCCAGCCGGGTGCCTGCACCGGCCGCTAAAACGACGCCGGTGGTCCTGACCTCATGCTCGATCCCCATAGCTGCACCTTATCCGGACGGCGGGAACCGTCAGGCGTCCCCGCCTGCCCCGCCCGTCGTTCCGGCGTTGACGTCCAGCAGCTTGTAGCGGTCCAGGGCGTACGACGGCGCACCCGCCTCCACTTCACCCCTCGCCGCCAGCAGCTGCAGCACTTTCACCACGATGGAGTGGGTGTCGTTCTTGAAGTAGCGGCGGGCTGCTGCGCGGGTGTCGGAGAAGCCGAAGCCGTCGGCGCCGAGGGTGGCGAATTCGTTGGGGACGAACTGACGGATCTGGTCCGGGATGGCTTTCATGTAGTCGGAGACGGCGACGATGGGGCCGGTGGCGCCTTCGAGCTGCTGGGTGACGAACGGGACACGGGCGGGTTGGCCTGGGTTGAGGAAGGCTTCCTCTTCGGCGGCGAGTCCGTCCCTTCGGAGTTCGTTCCAGGAGGTCACTGACCAGACGTCGGCGGAGACGTTCCAGTCATCGGCCAGGACGCGCTGGGCTTCGAGGGCCCAGGGCACGGACACGCCGGAGGCGAGGATCTGGGTGCGGGGACCGTCGATCTTTGCCGGGGCGAGCAGGTAGATGCCCTTGATGACGCCTTCAATGTCGAGGTTCTCCGGTTCGGCGGGCTGGACGATGGGTTCGTTGTACACGGTGAGGTAGTACATGACGTTCTTATCGTCCGAGTCCGGCCCGTACATGCGTTCCAGGCCGGAGCGCATGATGTGGCCGATTTCGTAGCCGTAGGCGGGGTCGTAGGTGAGTACGGCGGGGTTGGTGGAGGCCAGGAGGGGGGAGTGGCCGTCGGCGTGCTGGAGGCCTTCGCCGGTGAGGGTGGTCCGTCCTGCGGTGGCGCCGATGATGAAGCCGCGGGTCATTTGGTCTCCGGCGGCCCAGAAGGCGTCGCCGGTGCGCTGGAAGCCGAACATGGAGTAGAACACGTAGACCGGGACCAGGGGTACGCCGTGGGTGGCGTAGGAGGTGCCGGCGGCGGTGAACGCTGCCACGGCGCCGGCTTCGTTGATGCCGGGGTGGATCAGCTGGCCTGCGGGGGATTCCTTGTAGGCCAGGACCAGGTCCCGGTCCACCGACAGATAGTTCTGGCCGGCCGGGCTGTAGATCTTCGCGGTGGGGAAGAACGCATCCATGCCAAAGGTGCGGGACTCATCCGGCACGATGGGCACAATCCGGTTCCCGAACTTCTTGTCGCGGAGCAGGTCCTTCAGGAGGCGCACGAATGACATGGTGGTGGCGGCCTGCTGCTTGCCTGAGCCGCGTTTGGCCACCTCATAGGACTTCGCATCCGGCAGTTCAACAGCCTGGTGGCCGCCGCGGCGCTCGGGAACAGAGCCGCCAAGTGCCCTCCGCCGTTCAAGGAGATAGGCGATCTCGGGCGCATCCAGGCCCGGGTGGTAATAGGGCGGCCGGTACGGATCGGCATCGAGTTGTTCATCCGAAATGGGAATGCGCAGGTAGTCCCTGAAGTCCTTGAGATCCTCAACCGTCAGTTTCTTCATTTGGTGCGTGGCATTCCTGCCTTCAAACCTGGGTCCCAGGCCGTAGCCCTTGACGGTGTGGGCGAGGATGACGGTGGGTTTGCCCTTGAACTCGGTGGCGGCCTTGTAGGCGGCGTAGACCTTGCGGTAGTCGTGGCCGCCGCGCTTGAGGTTCCAGATCTGGTCATCGGTGAGGTCCGCGACGAGGTCCTTGGTCTGCGGGGTTTTGCCGAAGAAGTGTTCGCGGACGAACCCGCCGGATTCGGCTTTGTAGGTCTGGTAGTCCCCGTCCACGGTCTCGTTCATGATCTTCACCAGTGACCCGTCGGTGTCGCGGGTGAGCAGGTCATCCCATTCCCGGCCCCAGACGACCTTGATCACGTTCCAGCCCGCGCCGCGGAAGAACGCTTCGAGTTCCTGCATGATCTTGCCGTTGCCGCGCACCGGGCCGTCCAGGCGCTGGAGGTTGCAGTTGATCACGAAGTTCAGGTTGTCCAGGTTCTCGTTCGCCGCGAGCTGGAGCAGGCCGCGGGACTCGGGCTCGTCCATTTCGCCGTCGCCCAGGAACGCCCAGACCTGCTGGTCACTGGTGTCTTTCAGGCCGCGGTTGTGCAGGTAGCGGTTGTTCTGGGCCTGGTAGATCGCGTTCATCGGGCCGATGCCCATGGACACGGTGGGGAATTCCCAGAACGTGGGCATCAGGCGCGGGTGCGGGTAGGAGGACAGGGCGTGGCCTTCGCGGGACTTTTCCTGCCGGAACCCGTCCAGGTCCTCCTCGGACAGGCGTCCTTCCATGAACGCCCTCGCGTACATGCCGGGGGAGGCGTGGCCCTGGAAGAAGACCTGGTCCCCGCCGCCGGGGTGGTCCTTGCCGCGGAAGAAGTGGTTGAAGCCGACCTCGTACAGGGTCGCGGCCCCGGCGTAGGTGGAGATGTGTCCGCCGACCCCGATATCGGGCCGCTGCGCCCGGTGCACCATGACCGCGGCGTTCCACCGCATGTACGCCCGGTACCGGCGTTCGAATTCCTCGTTGCCCGGGAACGCAGCTTCCTGGTCCACCGGGATCGTGTTCACGTAATCGGTGGTGGTCACCATCGGCACCCCGACGCTCTGCGCGCCCGCGCGCTGCAGCAGGCTCCGCATGATGTATTGGGCACGCTCGGTGCCCTGTTCCCTGATCAACGCGTCCAGGGACTCAACCCACTCGGCAGTCTCTTCCGGATCACGATCAGGCAGCTGGTTAGTCAACCCGCTGAGGATATGGGAGGTATCTTCTCCTGCAGCCACGGCAGCCTCTTTTCATCTTTGAATGCAACGGGCTTGTGTTTTCGTATTGTGAGAAAACATTTTTGCTATTCGAGATTATGGAAGTGAGGACGTAGGATGCAAATATGACCGGAGCAGGTGAGGAGAACGTTATGGGCACCCCCCAGCAGGTCCGAAGAGTAGCCGTCGTCACCGGGGCAGGCTCCGGCATCGGCCGGGAGGTCGCCCGGCAGATGCTGGCCGACGGATACCGGGTGGCACTTGCCGGCCGCCGGGAGGCGCAGCTGAAGGAAACGGCGGACGGCAGCCAGGACGCGCTGGTGGTACCGTGCGACGTCACCCGGCCCGACGACGTCGAGCGGCTTTTCGAGGCAGCCCGCCAACGGTGGGGGCGCGTGGATGTGCTCTTCAACAACGCCGGCATCTTCGGCCCGGCGGCCGGTGTGGACGAAATCAGCCTGGCGGACTGGAACGCCACCGTGGCCGTGAACCTCACGGGGTCCATGCTGTGCGCCGCCGCCGCGGTCCGGACAATGAAGGCACAGGAACCGCAGGGCGGCAGGATCATCAACAACGGCTCCATCTCGGCGCATTCACCCCGGCCGCGGACCGTGGCCTACACCGTCACCAAACACGCCATGACCGGCCTGACCAAGAGCATTGAACTGGACGGCCGCGGCTACGGCATCACGTGCGGACAGATCGACATCGGCAACACGGCCACGGAGATCATGGACACCATCGGCGTCGGCTCCGGGGCGTTGCAGGCGGACGGCAGCCGCAAGGTGGAACCGATGTTCCCGGTGGCGGACGCGGCCCGCGCGGTGCTGATGATGGCCAACATGCCGGCCTCGGCCAGCGTGGGCTCGGTAGTGGTCACCGCCGCGGGCATGCCCTTCATCGGACGCGGGTAGCAACCCTGGGCAGCGCCAGGTTAGAGGGGGAGCAGGGCCGAGAGGTCCGCGCGGAGGCCGGACGCGGCCACTTTGCCGGCAGCGACGGCGTCCGCCCACGCCACCTGTCCGGTGACCATCGCAAGCCAGGTGGCGGCGTCGCACTCAATGACGTTGGGCGGGGTACCGCGCGTATGCCGCGGGCCTTCCACGCACTGGGTGACGCCAAACGGCGGCACCCGCACCTCCACGGAGTTTCCCGGCGCACGCGCCGTCAACTCCTCCAGTGAGTAGCGCACGGCCGTGGCCAGGACGGTCCGCGGCAGGGGTGCGTCCGACGGCGGCTGCGCACCTTCCAGCCATGCCTTCAGTGCTGCCTTGCCTTCCTGGAGGTCAATACGACGGCGGGCTACGGCCATGCGTTCAGTCTTCCTTTCGCGTCGGGTGGAGAAGGGGGTCAGTCCAGGAGCGCGGAAACCGCCGGCCCCAACCGGATCTTGCCTACCGGGTGGCCGCCGCCAAGCACGGGTTCCACCACCTTCTCCAGGGCGCTGGCAACGCCCGGGATCTCGACGGCCCCTGCAGCGGCAAGCAGGGTCAGGGCAACCAGTGACGTTGCCCGAATGTTTCCGTCCAGAATCTTAACCGCGACCGAAACCCCTTGGGGCGTGGCCATGGCAAGGACTCCCTCAGCCCCGATTTTGGCGATGATCTCCAGCTCGTCCATCACCAGGGTGTTGGCTTCACCGCGGCCCTGAACGGCCCACGGGTAGTCGAGCATCGAGGTGGCGATGGTGGCGGCCCTGGCGCTGAAGCTCTGATCCCCGGGAGCCTTGGCCAGCTGTGAGTATGCCCGGGCCAGGCCTTTGAGGGAAACAGCCGCAACGGGGGCACCGCAGCCGTCGATTCCCAGGTGCGCGATCTTTTCGTCCGTGTATTCCTCGATGACGCTCCGGACCCGCTGCTGCAGCGGATGGTTCGGCTCCAGGTAGCTGTTGGTGTCCCAGCCGTTTTCGGTGCAGGCCCAGAGGAAGGCGGCGTGCTTTCCGGAACAGTTGAACGCCAGCCGCGACTTCCCCTTTTCCGAGCGCACCAGCCAGTTCCGGGCCGTTTCGTCCTGCGGCCACGCCTCCGGGCACTGCAGCTGGTCTTCACGGACCCCGGCCGCCTTGAGCATGCCCGCCACCACGTCCATGTGGTCCAGGGAGCCGGTGTGGCTTCCGCAGGCGATGGCCACCTGGGCACCCCGCAAGGGAACCCCGGACTGCATCGAAGCCAGGGCCTGGAACGGCTTCAAGGTGGACCGTGCGTAGATGGGCGTATTGATGTCACCCAGCTCGGTGACCACCGAACCGTCGGCGGACAAAAGGACGGCGGAACCGATGTGCCGCGACTCCACAAAGCCGCTGCGTTCGATCACGGCCAGTTCGACGGCGGAGTCCACGGTAAAGGTTGCATGCGGGTTGTGCGGCATACCGCCAGTCTATGGGCCAGCATTGGCCGGCCAGCGCGTGGCGCGGCCTGACGCTTGCCCTACTGCACGGTGACCATCACCGACTGCCAGCCCGACGCGCCGTCAGGAACCGGGTCGGCGCGCTGGTCCGTCTGGACTTCCCCGGTGCCGTCGGTAGCCCGGACCTTGAGGTAGTGGGGCCCGGGCGTGGCGTCCCACTCATAGGACCACTGGCGCCAGGTGACGGTGGACGCTTCGGTGGAGAGTGTCGCTTCCGCCCAGGGGCCGTTGTCGATCTGGATTTCCACCTTGGTGATGCCGCGCGTTTGGGCCCAGGCTGTACCGCCTACTGCAACCTTCCCGGAGGGCACTTTTGCAAAGGACTTGGGTACGTCCACGCGTGCCATGGTCTTGATGGGCCCGCGCTCGGACCAGCCGCGCTCGGTCCAGTACGCCTTGCTGTCGGCGAACCGGGTGACCTCCAGGTCCACCACCCACTTGGTGGCGGAGACAAACCCGTAAAGCCCGGGGACCACCATCCGCACCGGGTAGCCGTGCTCCAGCGGCAGCGGCTCCCCGTTCATGCCGATGGCCAGCATGGCGTCCCTGTCATCCTGCAGGACCTCCAAGGGAGTGGAGGCACTGAAGCCGTCAATGGACTTCGACAGCACCATGTCCGCACCATCCTTCGGCTTGGCCCGGGCAAGGACCTCGCGGATGGGAAGGCCCAACCATTTGGCGTTGCCGGCCAGGTTGCCGCCCACGGGATTGGATACGCAGGTGAGGGTGACGTGGGATTCGATCAGTTGGGCGTCGAGCAGGTCCTGGAAGGTGAGCGTCACTTCCTGTTCCACGAGCCCATGCACGCGCAGTTCCCAGTCGTTAACGTTGATTTCCGGCACGCTCAGGGCTGTATCGATGCGGTAGAACTCTCCGTTCGGCGTCAGCCATGGCGGAACCCCGGCTACCGGGGACTGGACCCCGGCCGGCACCGCGGCTGCGGCCTTCGCCGGCGTCGGCAGGTTCAACGCTTCCCGGGCCTGGGCCACGTTGCTGCGCGCGGCAGCGAGCAGCCGTCCACCCGTCGCGGCGATGCCGGCGGCTACGGCGGTGATTCCGGCAACAGCGAAGAAACGACGCCGGCTGGTGCCTTTGCTCCCAACCCGTTCACCGCCGTCGGCCGCTGTATCTGCCGGTGCTTCCGGCCACTCCTTCAACCCCCACAGCGGCACCATCAGGCGGCGCAGGACCACCAGTCCGGCAATGGTTCCCAGTACGGAAGGGATGGCGTCCGCAACGCCGACACCCGCGCGGGTCACCACGCTTGCCACGATTACGGCCCCCATGAACAGGACGCCCAGGACGCCCAGTATCCATTTCCGGTAGGCCACCACGCCCAGGATGCAGGCAAGAACCGCGATGGTCAGGCCCATGCCCACGAACAAAGCCGCCTTGTCATTGGTGCCGAACGTGGCGATCGCAAAGTCCTTCAGCGCAGGCGGCGTGAAGTCGATGAAGGTGGACCCCAAGGCAAACAGCGGGGTTGCCCTGGCGGTGAAGAAAGCCCCGATCAGCTCCGCAACGGCAAGTACGACGGCGGCTGCCACCACGCCTGCCAATGCGGCCATGGTTGCCGGGCCTGTAATCCTGTTTCGCAGCTTTGTCATGTCTATTGTTCGGAGCGGGCGGGAGTCCGGATTGACCGGGCGGGGGACGACACAGCTTAGGAGCGGGGAGGGTGCACAAAGTACCCTTGGACACTGTGAAGGTACTCGTCATTGGCCCCGGAGGCCGCGAACACGCCATTGTCCGCTCCCTGCTTGCCGACCCCAACGTGTCCGAGGTCCATGCGGCGCCTGGCAATGCCGGCATCAGCAAGCTTGTTCCCACCTACAACATCAACGGCAACGATCCCGAGGCAGTTGCGGAGCTGGCCATCCGGCTCGGCGTGGACCTGGTGGTGGTGGGCCCCGAGGCTCCGTTGGCCGCAGGCGTTTCGGACGCCGTCCGCGAAACCGGGATTCCGGTGTTCGGGCCCAGCAAGGCAGCTGCCCAGCTTGAGGCGTCAAAGGCCTTCGCCAAGGAGGTCATGGCGGAAGCCGGCGTCCCCACGGCGATGGCCATGGTGGCCGCCAATGCCGAGGAAGCAGCATCCGCCCTGGACACCTTCGGCGCCCCGTATGTGGTGAAGGACGATGGGCTCGCCGCCGGTAAGGGCGTGGTGGTCACCAGGAACCGCGACGAAGCCCTGGCCCACGCCCAGTCCTGTTTCGATGCCGGCGGATCCGTGGTCATCGAGGAGTTCCTGGACGGACCCGAGGTTTCCCTCTTTGTCCTCTGCGACGGCCAGAACACCGTGGCGCTCTCGCCCGCCCAGGATTTCAAGCGCATCTTCGACAACGACGAAGGGCCCAACACCGGCGGCATGGGTGCTTACACTCCGCTCGAATGGGCGCCGGAGGGCCTGGTCCAGGAAGTCCTTGAACGGGTGGCCCAGCCCACGGTCAACGAGATGGCGCGCCGTGGCACCCCATTCGTCGGTGTCCTGTTCGTCGGCCTTGCCCTCACGTCGCGCGGCACGCGGGTCATCGAATTCAACGTCCGCTTCGGCGACCCCGAAACGCAGGCGGTCCTCGCCCGGCTCAAGACCCCCCTCGGTGCGCTGCTGATGGCAGCCGCCAAGGGCGAACTGGACAAGGCAGAGGAGCTGCGATGGGCCAAGGAAGCCGCTGTCGCCGTCGTGGTTGCCGCCGAGAACTACCCTGGCAAACCCCGCACCGGTGACCGCATCCGCGGATTGAAGAAAGTCGAAGCACTCGACGGCGTGCATGTCATCCACGCAGGAACCGCCCTTGACGAGGAAGGCAAGGTGGTGTCCGCCGGCGGGCGTGTCCTGGCCGTCGTCGCCCTGGGCAGTGACCTCGTGGAGGCGCGTGAGAAAGCGTACGACGGCGTGGAACTGGTTCAGCTGGAAGGCTCGCAGTTCCGCAGCGACATCGCCGGCAAGGCCGCCCGCGGCGAAATCAAAGTTCCTTACGGCGCCACGGGCTCACTGCCCATCGTGAAAGCAAAGGCCTGACATGACTGAAACTCCGGAGAACCGCGGCTACGCCACCGAAACCCTGGACCTGCCCGGCTGGACGCACATCTACTCCGGCAAGGTGCGCGACCTCTACGAACCCGCCGACGAGTCCATCCTGCAACGCCTTGGCCAGGACTGCGTGCTGGTGGTGGCCAGCGACCGGATCAGCGCCTACGACCACGTGCTGTCCAGCGAAATACCGGACAAGGGACGCATCCTCACCCAGCTGAGCCTCTGGTGGTTCGACCAGCTGGGCGTGGAACACCACGTGCTCGGTTCCACCGTGGACGACGGCGTGCCTGCCGAAGTCGAGGGCCGGGCGATGATCTGCAAGAAGCTGGACATGTTCCCGGTGGAGTGCATTGCCCGCGGCTACCTCACGGGTTCCGGGCTGCAGGAGTACAAGGCCTCGGGCACCGTGTGCAACATCCCGCTGCCCGAGGGGCTGGTAGACGGATCGCGGCTGGACCACGCCATCTTCACGCCATCGGCCAAGGCCCTGATCGGCGAGCACGACGAGAACATCACCTATGACGCCGTGGTGGCCTTGGTGGGCGACGACATCGCGGGCCGCCTGAGCGAGCTGACGCTGAAGATCTACACGACGGCGGAAAAGATCGCCCGGGAACGCGGCATCATCCTGGCGGACACCAAGGTGGAGTTCGGCTACGACGCCGTCTCCGGCTCAATCACCCTGGGCGACGAGGTGCTGACCCCCGATTCCTCGCGCTTCTGGGATGCGGGCACCTACCAGCCGGGCCAGGCCCAGCCGTCCTATGACAAGCAGTATGTGCGGGACTGGCTGACCTCGGCCGAGTCCGGCTGGGACAAGTCCTCCGACACCCCGCCGCCGGCGCTTCCGGCAGACGTGGTGGAACGCACCCGCAGCCGGTACGTCGAAGCGTACGAGAAGATCACAGGGAAGAGCTTTTCCTAAGCGGCTTCCTGAATCGGCTAAAGCCAGGTAGACCCGCCGTCCGCGGGTTCCCCTGGCTTCGTCAGCTGGCCTTGGCTGCCGCTGCGGCGCGCTTTTGGGCCAGCTTGATTTCAAGAATCGCGTCCAGTGCCTGCTGGACCCGGTCCTGGGCGCCGGCTGCGGCGAAGGCCTTGCGGGCCTCCTCGAGGTGCACCAGGGCCTCCTCGGTATCTCCGGAAGCCTTTAGGGACTTACCAAGCAACAGGGAAACTTCACCTGCCGTGTGCTTGCCCAGTGCGTCGCGCTCGGCATGGATTTCGCGAAGTTTCTCAACGGCAGCGACGATGTCCCCGGTCAAGTAAAGCCAGCGGGCACGGATGAACGCCACTTCCAGTTCGTCGCTCTTGGTTCCGCCGACTATCGAGAAGGCCAGCTCTGCGCGTTCGATGGCGGCCAGCGTCTCGGGCTCCACGATGCCTGACGAAAGCCGAACAGCAGCGGACGCTTTGTTGAAACGTGCCCACAGTTCGATGTCATTGGCGGGGGAGAGCAAGCGAGCTGCCCGCTCGTGGTGCTTCACGCCCTCGGTATAGTCGTGACGCATGAACGCCACGTTGCCGACGACCCAGGCGACCTCGCCGGCGAGCTGGGACATGGAATGCTCGTCCACCTGATCCAGCAGGGCCTGGCAGTACTTCCAGGCTTCATCCAGCCGTCCGCTCTCGGCCAGGGCGCCAATCAGGATTCGATGGGCACCGATGAGAACCGTGGAGCCTCTGGGCAGGTTGACGGAAAGCTTTACAGCTTCGAGCGCGTGCTCGACAGCGAGGGCCAGCTGGCCCTGGCCGTGGCACACAGCAGCCAGCATCTGGCGGGCGCGAACGCCGAGTCCGACTGATTCCCTGGCCATAGGGTGCTCGAGGAGGCGCTCAACTATTTTCCGGCACTCCTGCAGGTCGCCCTGTTTCATGAGGCACTCGGCCTGCATGTACGTCATGTTCCACCAGGCGCTGGTGTTCTTGCCCTCAAGTGCGATCTGTGCGGCGGTGGCTGCATGGCTTGCCGCCAAGGGGTAGTCCCGCAGATCCCACGCTTGGCGGGCATAAAGCCCCGCGAGGACGTACTCAGCATCACTCACAGAAATGGGTTGGCTCCAAGCCTCCAGTGCCTTGGGTGCCAATTCCAGCCGCCGGGCCAATTCCTCGATAACTTCCGCGGTCGGCTCCCTGCGGCCTGTCTCGAGTAGAGAGATGTAGCTGGGTGAGTACAGGTCCTTGCCCAGTTCGGCCTGTGTCAGTCCACGCTCAAGGCGCTCCGCCCGGAGCTTTTCTCCGAATCCGTTGCCCACGCGTTTCCTCCTTCTGGACAGCTGGGGCTGTGAATGCTTGACAGCCCCTGTGGAAAATATTTTACAATGTGTGTCAACAAGGACAGTGCTGGCTTTGTAACGAATCCGACTCGTATTGAGGAACTTATATGTTGAAGAAGATTGCAACCGCGGCTGCCTTGGCTGGGGCCCTGGCTTTTTCTGCGGCGGCCCCGGCCGTCCTGTCTGCAGGTTCCATCGCGGATAATTCGGGTACGTCGGTAGCTATTGGTAACTGGCCTGACCCTGCCTCCACCAAGGTGAAGAAGGACAAGAAGACCACTACCACCGACACCACAGTCGTCACGTACATCGGTAACTGGCCTGATCCCGCATAAATAGCTTCCTCACACCAGGAGGCGAAGGTAGCCCCGGAGCAACAGCTCCGGGGCTATTCCTTTTTGAACGTGCGGACGAGTGCCGTAACCACATCGAGATGCAAAAAGAGGGCCTCCGCAGGGAGACCCTCTTTTCGTTATGGTCGGGATGACAGGATTTGAACCTGCGACCTCTTCGTCCCGAACGAAGCGCGCTACCAAGCTGCGCTACATCCCGATCCGCTGCAAAAGCAACTTTACAAGGATAGCCGATGCAAGGTCCCGATGCGAAATCCTGGCGGCAAGCCCACGTGGGGAACCTCAGACCAGCGAATCCTTCCACGCCCCATGCAGGTCGGCGAACCGGCCGCCGCCCCCAATTAGTTCTTCCGGGGTGCCGTCTTCCACGATCCGTCCGTCGTGGACCACCAGGACCCGGTCCGCCGTCTCCACCGTGGACAGGCGGTGGGCGATGATCAGCGCAGTCCTTCGTGCCGCTTCCGTTCCAGCGAGCAGGCGGGCCAGGCCGGCCTGCACCAGGCGCTCGGACGGGATGTCCAGGGAGGAGGTGGCCTCATCGAGGATCAGCACGGCCGGACGCGCCAGGAAGGCCCTGGCGAAGCTGATCAGCTGGCGTTGGCCGGAGGAGACCCTGCCGCCGCGCTTGTTGACGTCGGTGTCGTAGCCTTCGGGAAGCTCCAGGATGAACTCGTGTGCCCCCACCGCCTTGGCTGCTTCCTCGATTTCGTCACGTGAGGCTTCCGGCCGGCCCAGGGCGATGTTGTCCGCCACCGAGCCGCTGAACAGGAAGGCTTCCTGGGTGACCATTACGATGTTCCGGCGAAGGTCGGAGGTGGCAAGGTCGCGGAGATCCACGCCATCCAGGGTGAGCGTGCCGGAGGTGACGTCGTAGAACCGGGCAATGAGTTTGGCCAAGGTTGATTTCCCGGCACCTGTCTGACCCACCAGAGCCACGGTCTGTCCGGCAGGGATGTGCAGATCCAGGCGGGGGACCACCACGGGGCCCTCTCCGTAGCGGAACTCGACGTCGTTGAAGTCGATGCGCCCCGTGGCACTGGGAAGCGCCACCGGGTTCTTCGGCGGCCGGACCGTGGGCACCTCTTCGAGCAGTCCGGAGACCTTCTCCAGGGCGGCCTGGGCGCTCTGGAACGAGTTATAGAACATGGCCATCTGGTCCACCGGCTGGAAGAACCGCTTGGTGGACAGAATGAGGGCCAGGAGCACTCCCACGGCAACGTCTCCTCCCAGCACCCGGAAGCCGCCGAAGAGCAGGACCACTGCCACGCAGACGTTGCCGATCAGCACCAGGCCCGGCTGGAAGATGCCATTGAGGTTGATGGAGCGGACGGTGACCAGTCGGTAGTCCTCGGCCAGTTTCCCGTATGTCTCAGAGTTTTCCTTCTCCTTGCGGAAGGCCTTCACGGCGCGGATGCCGGTCATGGTTTCCACGAAATGCACGATCAGCCGGGCGGATACCACCCGGGACTCGCGGAAGGCGATCTGGGAGTGCTTCTGGTACCAGCGGGACAGGAAGAACATGGGCACGCCGGCAGCGAGCACCAGCAGGCCGCTCCGCCAGTCCAGGGCAAAGATGGTGGCGGCGGTGAAGGCCATGAACAGCATGCCGGAGGCCAGCGAGCTGACGCCCGAATCGAGCAGTTCGCGCAGCGCCTCCAGGTCCGAGGTCTGCCGGGCGATGATCCGGCCGGACGTGTACTTCTCGTGGAACTCCAGGCTGAGCCGTTGGGTATGCCGGAAGACGCGGACGCGCAGGTCCAGCAGCATGGCCTGGCTGAGCCGTGCCGTGGAGGTGACGTAGAGGGCGGTGAGTCCCGCCGTCGCAATGGCTGCCAGGAGGTAGGCGACGCCGGTGAACACCAGCGGGAGGTTGTCACCTGAGCGGAGGGCCGGGAGCGCATGGTCGATGCCGAAGGCGATCAGCGCGGGGCCGGCCACGCGCGCAGCCTGGGAGAGGACCACCATGGCGATGGTCAGCCAGAACCGTACCCGCACCGGACGGATCAGCGACCCCAGCAAGGCGAGCGACCGCCGTCGTACAGCCCTGCTGTCACTCTTGCTGAGGTGGGCGTTGTCTTCGTTGGCGGTGCCGAACGTTGCGGTGCTCATCGGGTCACTTCCTCGGCCTGGTCCTCGAGCGCGGACAGTTCGGAGTCCAGGTCACGCGGCTCCCGGTCCAGGCTGGCGATGACATAGCGGTAGTGCTGGTTGGAGGCCAGCAGTTCCGTGTGCGTTCCCACGGCAGCAATGCGCCCGTCCTCCAGCAGCGCCACCCTGTCGGCGAGTGCCACGGTGGACGGCCGGTGGGCCACGATCAGGGTGGTGGTGTGCTTCAGGACCTCGCGGAGGCGGGCCTCCACCAGTTCCTCCGTGTGGACGTCCAGGGCGGACAGTGGATCATCCAGCACCAGGACCCGCGGGCGGGCGGCGATGGCGCGTGCCAATGCAATCCGTTGACGCTGGCCGCCGGACAGGCTCAGGCCTTCCTCGCCGATCAACGTGTCCACGCCCTGGGGGAGCGAGTATGCGAAGTGGGCCTGCGCCACATCGAGGGCCTCGTCCAGGACCTCCCCGGAGCGGACCGGGGCACCGAGCAGGACGTTGTCCCGCACTGAATTGGAAAAGAGCGTGGTGTCCTCGAAAGCAACTCCCACGACCCTGCGGAGTTCCTCGACGTCGAAGTCCCGGATATCGACGCCGTCGATGCTGATCGCACCGCTGGTGACGTCGTACAGCCGCGGGACCAGCTGGATCAGCGCGCTTTTGCCGCTGCCCGTGATGCCGACCAGGGCCATCGTTTCGCCGGGCCGGACCTCCAGGTTGATGTCCTTGAGGATCGGCTTGTCCGGGGCGTCCTCAAAGGCGAAGGTTGCGTTGTCAAAGTGAAGCGCGCCGGCCAGTTCGCTTGGACGCCGGGGCTCCGCCGGGCTGGTGATGGCGTTCTGGGTGTCCATCACTTCGTAGTGGCGGTCGACGGCGGTCTTGGCAGTGAGTGCCATGGCCAGCAGCATGCCGGAGAACTCCACCGGGGAGGCGATGACTGCGGCGGTGGCAAAGAACGCCACCAGGGCGCCGATGCTCAGTTCGCCGGTGGCGCACAGCATGACACCCACAACCAGCCCGGCACCCAGCGCCAGCTCGGGAAGCAGGGTAACCACCATGGTGAACGTTGCCTGGTGGCGCGCCTTCTCGATCTCCGTCTGGCGCAGTTCCTCCGCCTGCTCGTTGAAGCTTTCCAGGGCTTCGCGGCTGCGTCCGAACGCCTTGAGCACACGGATGCCGTGGACGGACTCCTCCACGGTGGTGGCAAGGTCGCCGGCCTGGTCCTGGCTGCGCCGCGCAACCTTGCTGAACCGGGTGCGGAACCGGAAGCTGTTGATGGTGATGGGAACGGCGGCGGCAAGGAAGATCAGGGCAAGCTGCCAGCTCATGGCAAACATGGTCACGATGCCGATGATCACGGTGAGGGTGGTGACCACCAGCATGATGGCACCGAAGGCCATCCACCGCCGCAGGAAGTTCAGGTCCGTCATGGCCCGGGACAACAGCTGGCCGGAGCCCCAGCGGTCGTGGAAGGAAACGGTCAGTTCCTGGAGGTGGTCGTAGAGCGACACCCGCATCCGGGTTTCCACGGTAGTGGCCGGGTTGATGACGAATTGCCGGCGCAGCGCCACCAGTCCCGCTTCCGCGACGCCCAGCACCAGGATCACGCCCGCCGAAGTCCAGACTGCCTCCGCCGTACCCCCTGGCTGTAGGGCAGTGTTTACCAGGACCCGCAACACCTGGGGGATGGTCAATGCCACGATGCTGGCCAGGAGGGCGCAAAGAAGGCCCAGCAGGAGCCTGGGGATAATGGGCCGGACGTGCGGATAAAGACGGCTGATGGATCGGAAAAAGGGAGTCTGCTTGGCCATGCCCGCTTCTCAAGCTCTAAAACGAATGTAGTTTCCTCTAGCAACAACCCTATGCCATGGAGTGAGACGATTCACAGAGAAGTTGCCACGCACCGACTGCTTGCCCACTTATTGCAGTCTGTAATGCCGAGTGCTCTATCGCAACGGGTCAGTTGGCCGAGGTAAGGGTCAGCAGGACGGCCTCCGGCTTGCAAGCGATCCTTACTGGGGCGAAGCGGGAGGTGCCGATGCCGCCGGAGACGTTGACAGGCGTCGTGCTTCCGTTGTTTGACCAGTCATTGAGGCCTTTGGCGCGCCACGTGGGGATGTCGCAGTTGGCGATGATGGCGCCGTAGCCGGGGATGCAAACCTGGCCGCCGTGGGTGTGGCCTGCCAGCAGGAGGTCCGCTCCGCTTTCCGTAAAGTGGTCCAGCACGCGCTGATACGGCGCATGGATGACGGCGATCCGGAGGTGGTCGTTCGAATCCTGGTTGACCGTGCCGCGGGGCCAGCCCGCGTACCGTTCCCGGTTCAGGTGGGGATCATCGACGCCGGAGAAGTCGAAGCGCATGCCGTTGAGCACCAGCGACTGGCTACGGTTGGTCAGGTCCACCCAGCCGCTCATGCCAAAGCCGGAACGCAGGCGCGGCCAGTCCAGGGCAACCGGCTTGGGCTTCACCTTGGACGGTCCCAACAAGTAGGTCGCGGGATTCTTCGGGCTGGGCGCGAAGTAGTCGTTGGAGCCGGGGACAAAGACGCCGGGGAACTGCAGCAGCGGCTTCAAGGCATCGAGCAGCGGGTCCACGGCCTTGACATGGCTGAGGTTGTCGCCCGTGTTGACCACCAGGTCCGGCCGGAGATCCGCCAGCGACCCCAGCCAGTCAGCCTTCTTCCGCTGCCCCGGTACGAAATGGATGTCGCTCAGGTGCAGGATGCGGAAGGGAGCACGGCCGGGAGGAAGGATTGCCAGGGTCTCCTCACGGAGGACGAACTGGTTCTTCTCCCACAGCCCATATCCGAAAGCGGCCACCCCCGCCGCGGCCCCGGCGCCTGCAGTGACGGCAAAGCCGCGCCCGACCGAACGGGCGCGGCTTGCCAGGCTATCGATGCTCATGCGCAGCACTCAGCCCTTGCCATTGTTGCCGTTGCCGTTCCCATTGCTGGTGGGGGCGGGCGCCGGTGCCGGCGCCTGGGTGGCGGGCGCCTGCGTCGCCTGCGGGGCGGGGACAGGAGCCTGGGTTGCCTGGGGAGTGGTGCGTCCTGGCGTGGTGTTGGCGGTGGTGCCGTTGACCATGTTGCTCGGCGGCGCGGGGAACGGGTTGGTTCCGTACGCAGGAGCGATCTTGGCCATGTAGCTGGAGAACATGGGCCCGGCGATCATGTAGCCGTCAATACCCGGGTAGAACTTGCCGTTGACGGTGATGTTCTGGCCGGCACGGCCCTGGTTGCCCAAGGGGTCACCAAACCAGGCAGCGGTTGCCAGGCCCGTGGTGTGGCCAACAACCCAGGTGGACCCGTTGTTGTTGGACGTACCGGTCTTGGCGCCGATGGGGAAGCTCGTTTTGGTGGAAATCCTCGGTTGGATCAGCGAGCCGGAGCCCCTGTTCAGGACTTCCTGAAGTGCGTAGTTCACGCCGCGGGCAACCTCTGGCTTGATGGCGTCACGGCAGCTGCTGGACTGGGCAGGCAGCTGCTTGCCGGTGGCATCGGTCACTGAGGTGATGGCAATGGGTTCGCAGTACTTACCATCGTTGGCGAACGTGGCGAACGCGCTGGCCATGGTGAGCGGCGACGTCTGGGTGGACCCCAGCAGGTTGCCAAGGGTCATCATGTTCACCTTGGGGTTCGGCTCGTCAGCTGAGGGCAAACCGCTGTGTAGCCCTACGGCATCGGCAATTTTTTGGATGCCGCAGAAGTCCAGCTGCGCTGCCGAAGCGAACGTCACCGTGTTGATGGAGTTGTACAGACCCTCAAGGACGGTGAGCGGGCGGTACCACTGCGGTTCGGCGTTCTGCAGGTCGTCTGCTGCGTCCAGGCGTGCGTTCTTCTGCGCCGTGCTGTAGGCACCCTGTACCTTGCCGCAGGTGTTCTTCCACGGGAAGCCGATCGGATAGACGCGCTGGGCTGCGTTGACCACCGTATTCATGGTCTTTCCCTCATTGAGCCACTCCGCGAAGGTGAACGGCTTCATGGTGGAACCCGGCTGGAACCCACCGATGCCGTTGAGGTCGTTTCCGTCCTTGTCCAGCTGGTCAACGTTGAAGTTCAACTGGGAATTGAAGCCACCCGCGCCGGCCAGGAACGAGGTGTTCTGTGCCATGGAGATGATCTTGCCCGTACCCGGTTGCACCGAAACCATCGACGCGCCCCACTTGTCCGGGTTGGCGCCGGCCGCGGCATCGGCCTGCTCCTGGGCCGTGGCTTGGGCCTTGGGATCCAGGGTGGTGGTGATGGTCAGGCCGCCGCCGTAAATGACGTGCTGCCGTTCCTCTTTATCCGCGCCGTAGGCGGGGTTGTTCTCCAGCAGGTGCAGGATGTAGTCACAGAAGTACGGGGCGGAGGCCGCATAGGCGCAGCCCTGCTTGGGCTGGGTCACCTTGGGCTCCACCGGCGTGGCCACAGCGGCCTGGTACTCCTCGGGGGTGATCTTTTTCTGGTCCTTCATCAGCCCCAGCACCAGGTCCCGGCGCTGCTTGGACTTTTCCGGATTGGTGATGGGATCAAAGGCGGAGGGGCTGTTCACCAGGCCGGCAAGCAGGGCGGCCTGCGGGAGGGTCAGGTCCTTGGCGGTGGTGCTGAAGAAGTAGCGGGATGCGGCTTCGATGCCGTATGCGTCGCGGTTGAAGAAAACAATGTTCAGGTAGCCCTCAAGGATTTGGTCCTTGGTGAACTCCTTCTCCAGGGCGATTGAGAGCTTCATCTCGCGGAGCTTGTCGCCAACACCCTTGTTGACGCCGTTGAGTTTGATCTGGTCCTCTTCGCCGGCGGCTGCGAGGTTGGCGTTGAGGACGTTGTTGACGTACTGCTGCGTAATGGTGGACGCACCCTGCTTGTTGCCGCGGGCAGTGGCGACCAGCGCGCGCAGGATGCCGGTGGTGTCCACACCGCCGTGCTCGTAGAACCTGCTGTCCTCCACCGCGATGATGGCGTTCTTCATGTTCGGTGAAATCTGGTCCAGCGGAACCTTGGTGCGGTTCTCCGTATAGACGCTGGCGATCTCACTGCCGTCCGCAGCCAGAATCCTGGTGGTCTGGCTGGGCGGATCAACCTTCAGTTCCGCCGGAAGGGAATCAAAGAAATCGATGGAACCACTTGCCGCGCTGCCGGAGACGGCTGCGGCAGGGACCAACAGGCCCGCCACGAGGACACCGCAAATCGCGCTCACACCAAGGAAGAGAAGGATCTTACCCAGTGTGGTGGCAGTGTCGAATAAGGGGTTGTTGCGAGTCGCCATGTTTTCCACTTTACCGGCAAGGGCTACGCTTTCTCTCATGACCAAATGGGAGTACGCGACGATTCCGCTCATTATCCACGCCACCAAGCAGATCCTGGACCAGTGGGGAGAGGACGGCTGGGAACTCGTCCAGGTAGTCCCCGGACCTGACGGCAACGGCCTTGTCGCCTACCTCAAGAGGGAGAAGCAGTAGCATGAGCACCCCCGCAGAAGCCCAGTCCAGCGCCGCAACGGCGCCTGTCTCCGCCGTCGAGCAGCGCCTCGCGGAACTCGGCCTCACCCTTCCGGAGGTCGCCGCTCCGGTGGCTTCCTACGTTCCCGCCGTCGTCTCCGGCAGCCACGTCTACACCTCTGGCCAGTTGCCGTTTATTAACGGCAAACTCGAAGCTACGGGCAAGGTGTCCGCCGGCACGGAAGGGTTCGCTGACGAGCCCACCGTTTCTCCTGAGGACGCGCAGCGCTACGCAGCCGTCTGCGCCGTCAACGCCCTGGCCGCCGTCAAGAGCGTCATCGGGGACCTCGACCGGATCACCCGCATTGTCAAGGTTGTGGGATTCGTCTCCTCGGACCCGTCCTTCACGGGACAGCCCGCCGTCGTCAACGGCGCCTCGGAACTGCTGGGCCGCGTCCTTGGCGACGCCGGCCAGCACGCACGCTCCGCCGTCGGCGTTGCCGTTCTTCCGCTCGACTCTCCTGTAGAGGTCGAGCTGATCGCCGAATTCAGCTAAGACCGGACACTTCCCTTGCCACACCTCGCACGACGCCTTTTTGCACTTCCCCAGGATCTTGAAGGGGCAGCGCAAAGCTGGCTCGAACACGGCGAGCGGACCCCCAGGGCCGCCCGCTACGCCTCATCCGTAGTCCTCCTGCGTGATTCCCCCACCGGCCTGGAGACGTGGCTGGGTTACCGGCCCGGCTCCTCGCCGCTGGGGGTCCTCGCCTTCCCCGGCGGGTCCCTTGACCCGGCCGACGACGAGCCCATGGGTTGGCTGGGCCCGTCGCCGCAGCATTGGGCTGAGCAGATGGGAACGAACGACGTCGGGCTGGCGCGGCGCCACGTGGTGGGCGCCATCCGGGAACTCTTCGAAGAAACGGGCATCCTGCTCGCCGGTGCGGACATGTCCAGCACCGTGGAGGCCACGTCCACCTCCGAATGGATGCGTGCACGCGTGGCCGTCGCGGACCAGGAGAAGACGCTGGCCCAGGTCCTGGGCAAGCGCGGGCTCTCCCTGCGCACCGACCTGCTCAAGTCCCTCGTCAACTGGCGCAGCCCTGACTTTGCGCACCGCCGGTTCGACACCCGCTACTTTGCCGCCACCCAGCCGCTTGGCCAGGAACCGTCGCTGCTTCAGGGCAAGGGCGTGTGGGGCAGGTGGGTCAATGCCGCGCAGGTGGTCCAGGAACGGCTTACCAGCGCGCTGGGCGACGAGGCAGGCCAGGAAAACACCGTGGGCCGCCCCCTGGGTGAGCTGCTGGTGCCCGGTTCCGAAATCATGCTCGAGAAGATGGCCACGGCCAACGGCTGCATCGCCTACCTGAGCTACAAGCGCAAGCCCCATGTGTACCAGCCGGCCCTGGTCGAAGAGGACGGCAGGCTCATGCTTGAAGTCGAGGCCGCCAAGACTGTGGCCGGGGACCACCAGCGCGAACGCTGAGGCTCCGGGCGCCGGAGTAAACTCGTCACCAAAACAACACCGGGAGCAAGGGGGCGCCTTTGCGCGCAACGGTCAAGGACGTCGCGCGTCTCGCAGGGGTTTCGCCAAAGACGGTTTCGAACGTCATGAACGGAATCGTCCCGGTCAGCGGGCCCACCCGGTTCAAGGTGGAGCAGGCCATGGCGGAACTGGATTATGTTCCCAACCTCTCTGCCCGGGGTTTGCGCAACGGCAGGTCGGGCGTGATTGCGCTGGCGTTGCCGGACTTGGGCACGCCGTATTCCGCCGAGATAGCGCACAGCGTGGTGGAAGTGGCCCATGAACAAGGGTGGAGCGTGCAAATCGAGGAGACGGGGTCCGATCCCACCCGCGAATACGAACTGATGTCGCGCGCGCGGTCCAACCTGGTTGACGGGCTCATCCTCAACCCGGTGGTCCTGGACGAGAGCGCCGTGAAAGTGGGCGTCGCCCTCCCCCCAGTGGTCCTGCTCGGGGAAGTGTCCCAGAAGCTGGCCGACCGTGTGTGGGTGGACAGTGTGGCGGCTGCCCGTGACATGACCCTGGCACTGGGCAGTACGGGCAGGCGGCGCATCGCCGTCCTGGGAGCCGCGGAAGTCCGGGGGTCAGCGGCAGCCATCCTCCGGACCCGCGGGTACCAGGCCGCACTCCAGGAACTCAACATTCCCTGGGATGACTCGCTGATCATTCCGTGCGAAAAGTGGAGCCCGGATGCGGCAGCCCGTGCACTTTCTGCTTATCTTGACGCGCACCCGGTGCCGGATGCGCTGTTCTGTTTCACCGACTCCATGGCCATTGGTGCCCTGAGTGTGCTGTGGAAGCGCGGCATCAGGATTCCCGACGACGTTGCCGTTGCCGGTTTCGACGACATCGCCGACGCAAAGTACGCCGTGCCGTCGCTGACCACCGTGTCCTTCGACAAGCGCCAAGTGGCCAGTGAGGCACTGCGCCTCCTTACCGAACGCATGGGCAACCGTGAAGGCCCGCAACGGGTGGTGGCCGTCAATTACGGGATCGTGGAGCGGGAGAGTACCTCCTCCTAGGCCCCTGCACGTGGTGCGGGCTTCCGGCCAGGGGCCGAAGCGATACCGTCGGCTCACTTTGCGAACGCTAACAATTTTTCATTGCGGGACCCATTACATCGATGTAACGTGAGGCCTACGTCACACTGAAGCCTGCCGGACTCCAATGAAGGACATCCGGCAGCAGCGGTGCTGGCAACGGAATGACTTTCAGCGGACCCATCCAAAGGAGTGACGGGTGAAGCAGTTTGATTTTTTCGCAGGCAGGCAGCTGTCCAGGCGGCAGCTACTGTCGGGAACCGCAGCATTGGGAAGCGTGTTCGCCGCAGCAACTTTGTCCGGGTGCGGCGGGAATGCTTCCGCCGCGGCTCCCCGGGATATCCAGTTCTGGCATCTCCTGTCCGGCGGTGACGGCATCAAGATGCAGGCCATGATCGACGCCGCCAATAAGGCCAACCCTGACTTTAAGGTGCATCCCACGGTGCTTGCCTGGGGGCCGCCGTACTACACGAAACTGGCCATGGCCTCGGCAGGTGGACGCCCGCCGGAGATGGCGATCATGCATGCCAGCCGGGTTCCGGGCTACGCTCCCGGTGGCTTGATCGACCCCTGGGACCTCTCGCTGCTGGCAGAGCACGGCGTCACCGGCGCTGACTTCGCCCCGCGAATCTGGCAGAAGAGCCAGCAGAACGGCAAAGTGTTCTCCATCGCCCTGGATTCACATCCGTTCATCATGTTCTACAACACGGACGTGGCCCGCAAAGCCGGCGTTCTGGCCGGCAACGGACAACTGCAGGAAGTGAAGTCCCCGCAGGAGTTCATGGCCATGGCCAAGGAAATGCAAAAGGTTACCCAGGCCCATGGGTTGTCCTTCGGCTACCTTGGCAGCGGATCACAGATGTGGCGGCTCTTCTACACGCTCTACAAACAGCACGGCGCAGACATGGAACTGACACCCGGCCAGCCGATGAAGGTTGACCGGGACGCCGCCATCGAGTCGCTGGAGTTCATGGCATCGCTGTTCGATGACACCATCGCCGCCAAGAGCGGCGACATCAGCACCGGCATCGCGGAATTCGCCCGCGGCGGGTCCGGAATGCTCTTCAGCGGCGTCTGGGAGCTGCCGACGATGAAGAAGGCAGGCCTCCCGGTAGACGCCGCAACCATCCCCACGCTCTATGGCACACCGGCGGCCTACGCAGACTCACACTCGTTCGTGCTGCCCCGGCAACTGAACGTGGACGAAGCGAAGCGCCGGGACGTCTACAAATTCGTCAGCGACATCCTCAAGGGATCACTCTCATGGGCAGAAGCCGGACACATTCCCGCCTATCAGCCCGTAGTCCAGTCACAGGCCTACAAGGCCCTCATCCCGCAGGCGCACTACGCCAACGCCGCGGACGTCATTGCCTACGACCCCGACGCATGGTTCAGCGGCTCGGGCTCTGACTGGCAGACCTACTTTGCGGACAACGTACAGAACGTCCTCCTCGGACGCGACAAGGCAGCCGATGGTTGGGCTGCCTTCGAAAAACGCACCAACACCCTGCTTTCCCGGCCCAACCCGGTCTAACCCCCCCCGAGCGACAAAGGAGTCCTTCATGAGTTCTTCACTAACAGCCCGGCGGAGTCCCGGGAGCCAGAGTTCTTCACCAACCGCCGGGCGCAGACCCGGGAGCCTCACCAGGAGCAACCTCAGCGGTTGGGGGTTTGCCACGCCGTTCCTGGTCTTCTTCCTCGTGTTCCTTGTGTGGCCCGTTCTCTATGGCATCTACATGAGCCTCACCGGCAAGTCCCTCACCGGAGCCAATGACAGCGTGATCGGCTTCGCGAACTACGCCGAAGCCTTCGTCGACGCCGACATGTGGCGCTCACTCGGCAACACCCTCTACTTCACGGTCATCAGCACGGTGCCGCTGGTGCTGGTCGCCCTGGCGATGGCGGCACTGCTCAACATCGGGTTGCCGGCGCAGTGGTTGTGGCGGCTCTCCTACTTTGCCCCCTACCTGCTGGCGTCCACGGTGGTTTCACTGTTCTTCACCTGGATGTACAACCCGCAGCTGGGCCTCATCAACGATTCCCTGGCCAAGATCGGGCTGCCGAAAGTCGCGTGGCTGAACGACCCCGGCGTGGCGATGTGGGCAATTGTCATCGCCACACTGTGGTGGACGGTGGGCTTCAACTTCCTCCTGTACCTGGCGGCCATGCAGAACATCCCCGCCCAGCACTATGAGGCCGCATCCCTGGACGGCGCCGGAGCCTGGCGGCAGTTCTTCTCCATCACCCTGCCGCAGTTGGCCCCCACCACCGTCATGATCGTGCTCCTCCAAGTCCTGGCCTCGCTCAAGATCTTCGACCAGGTGTACCAGATGACTGCCGGCGGCCCCGGAGGATCAACCCGTCCAGTGGTCCAGTACATCTTTGAAACCGGGTTCACCGGCTACCGGCTGGGCTATTCCGCAGCCATCTCCTACATCTTCTTCGGACTGATCGTGCTCGTCTCGGTCATGCAGTTCGTCATCACCCGCCGCAGGAGTGCATAACCATGGCAACCCAGACCCTCAACCGTCCCAGGCCAAACACAGGCACCGGCCAGGCAATCCGCCAACCCCGCAAGAAGATGACCGCCGGCAAGATCGCCGCCCTCGTGGTCGCCGCGGTCATCGCAGTCCTTTGGCTGATCCCCTTCGCCTGGGCAACCGCCACCGCTTTCAAGACCGAGACCGATGCCGCCGCTCCCAAAGTCAGCTGGGTGCCGCCGTCGGGCTTTACCGCCGACGCGTTCGTCAAGGTTTTCCAGGACGGCAACATTCCGCTCTGGACCTGGAACTCGCTCTACACCTCCGCTGCGATCACGGCCATCACGCTGGTGATCTCGGCGCTCGTGGCCTATGCCCTGTCCCGGATCGACTTCAAAGGCAAGAAGGTGCTGATGACGGTGATCATCGCCTCCATCATCGTCCCGCCGCCGGTCCTGATCATTCCGCTCTTCTACCAGATGCTCGCCCTGCACATGATCGATACCTCATGGGCGATCATCCTGCCCCAGGTCATCCACCCGGCCATGGTGTTCGTGCTCAAGAAGTTCTTCGACCAGATTCCCCGCGAACTTGAAGAAGCCGCAGTGGTGGACGGTGCCAGCCGGATGAGGATCTTCACCCAAATCATCCTGCCGTTGTCCCGCCCCATCCTTGCCGCCGTCGCCATCTTCGTGTTCATCGGCGCCTGGAACAACTTCCTGTGGCCATTCATCGCCACCAACGACGCCTCGCTCCTGACCCTTCCCGTGGGACTGCAGACCATCAAGAGCGCCTATGGCATCCAATACGCCCAGAACATGGCGTCAGCGTTGCTCGCGGCCCTGCCCCTGATCCTGGTCTTCCTGTTCTTCCAGCGCCAGATCATCAAGGGCGTTGCGACGACGGGACTCGCCGGCACCTGACGCCCGCCTCCGCTTTCCATCACGTACCTGTTGCACAACCAAGGAGATAGTCCCTATGTCCCGCGCCAGAATCACCCTCGACCGCGACTTCACCATCGGCGAAGTGCCCCGGCGACTTTTTGGCTCCTTCGTGGAGCACATGGGCCGCTGCGTCTACACCGGCATCTATGAACCAGGCCACCCGGAGGCCGATGACAACGGCTTCCGCCAGGACGTCCTCAAGCTCGTCAAGGAGCTCGGCGCCACCGTGGTCCGTTATCCCGGCGGCAACTTCGTCTCCGGCTACGACTGGGAAGACGGGATCGGGCCGCGAGAAGACAGGCCACGCCGGCTTGACGGAGCCTGGCACACCGTGGAAACCAACGCTTTTGGCCTCCACGAGTTCGTGGACTGGTCCCGGCAGGCGGGCACCGAAATCATGGAAGCCATCAACCTGGGTACCAGGGGAGTGGACGCAGCCCGGGCCATCGTGGAATATGCCAACCATCCCGGCGGCACCCGCCTTTCGGACCTGCGTGCCAAGAACGGCCACAAAGACCCCTTCAACATCAAGCTGTGGTGCCTTGGCAACGAGATGGACGGTCCCTGGCAGATCGGCCACAAGACCGCGGAGGAGTATGGCCGGCTGGCCCAGGAAGCGGCCAAGGCAATGCGGTTCGTGGATCCGGACATCGAACTGGTGGCCTGCGGTAGCTCCAACTCCGGAATGCCCACGTTCGGAGCCTGGGAGCAGACCGTCCTGACCCAGGCATACGACCAGGTGGACTACGTCTCGCTGCACGCCTACTACCAGGAACGCGACGGCGACGTTGGCAGCTTCCTGGCCAGTGCCGTGGACACGGACTACTTCATCGAGTCGGTCATCGCCACTGCCGACGCAGTCCGGGCCAAGGGCAAGCACAAGAAGCACATCAACCTGTCCTTCGACGAATGGAACGTCTGGTACCAGCGTGGCCGTGACACCGAAGACCAGCCGCACAACGTCGCCAAGGCCGGCTGGCGTGAGCACCCCAGGGTCATCGAGGACAAATACAACGTGACGGACGCCATCGTCGTAGGAACCCTGCTCAACTCGCTGCTCCGCCATGGTGACCGGGTCAAGATCGCCAACCAGGCGCAGCTGGTCAACGTCATTGCCCCCATCTTCAGCGAGGAGAACGGGCCGGCCTGGCGGCAGACCATCTTCCACCCGTTCTCAAGGATGGCGGAACTGGCGAAGGGCCAGATCCTGCGGTTGTCCGTCGACTCGGACAAGTACGCCAACACCCGGTTTGGCGACACGGACCTGGTGGATGTCAGCGCCACCTGGAACGAGGAAACGGGCCGCGTGGCCCTGTTCCTTGCCAACCGCGGCCTGGAAGAGGCGGCCGACGTGGAGGTCAGCCTGCGTGGCTTCGATGCACAGCGGGTGCTTAGGGCGGAAGTACTGGAAATCCCGGATGGTGGTGACCGGTTCACCATCAACAACCAGGAGAAGCCGGACCGCGTGGGCCTGAAACCGCTGGAGGGGGCCAAGGCGGACGGCTCCGAATTGCGCCTTAGCCTTCCTGCCCTGTCTTGGGCCGTCGTCGAACTGGATGTGGTGAAGAACTGATCTGCCTTCAGGCAAATAAAAAGGCCGCCCCTCGGGGCGGCCTTTTTATTGGGTCCTAGCGGGAGCGCTGGCGGAGCCGCTGCATGTCCAGGATGACCACGGCGCGGGCCTCGAGGCGGAGCCAGCCGCGCTGGACAAATTCGGCCAGGGCCTTGTTGACGGTTTCGCGGGAGGCGCCAACCAGCTGGGCCAGTTCTTCCTGCGTGAGCTCGTGCGCCACCAGGACGCCGTCGGTTGCGGGCCGGCCGAAGCGGTCCGCAAGGTCCAGCAGCGCCTTGGCAACACGGCCGGGGACGTCGGAGAAGACGAGGTCGGACAGGGAGTCGTTGGTGCGGCGCAGGCGGCGGGCCAGGGCCTGCAGCAGCTGGGCCGAGACCTCCGGGCGGGTGCGGAGCAGGGTGTTCAGGCTCTCGTTCTTGAGCCCGGCCAGCCGGGTTTCGGACACCGCGGTGGCGGTGGCGGTGCGGGGGCTGGGATCAAACAGGGCCATCTCGCCGAAGAGCTCGCCCGGGCCGAGGATGGCAAGGAGGGATTCGCGGCCGTCAGGGGAGGTGCGGCCAAGCTTCACCTTGCCGGAGACGATGAAGTAAAGCTGGTCACCCTGGTCGCCCTCGCGGAACACCGATGCGCCGCGGGAAAGGTCCACCTCGGTGAGCTCGTCCGTCAGCAGACGGAATGCGTCGTCGTCGAGCGTGGCGAAAAGGGGTGCTCGGCGCAGTACCTCGATGTCCATGAAATCTCCTACGTAAAAGTATCGGCTGTGGCGCTTGTGCCATTGTTTCAGAATTTTCAAGGTTCTGTGACGAACTTGGCAGCCGAAACGCCTGCGGGCAGCCGGGTACGGGTCCGCCGAGGGGCGCCGGACCCGACAGAAGATTGTCAGCGTCCGCCACTAGAATGGGGGTTCAACTGTAAATAAGGAGCCTTTGTGGTCGGCCTGACTGTCCTGGACATTGTCCTGATCCTGGCGCTGCTGTCATATCTCGTCTACGGCCTCCGCAATGGGTTCCTGGTCACTGTCGGCGGCCTCGCCGGTTTCGCTGCCGGCGCCATCGCAGCCTTCTTCGCCGTCCCGCTGGTCAGCACCTTCGTCGAGGATTCCGGATGGAGGCTCACTGCGATCATCGCTGCCGCCGTCGTCCTGATGGCACTGGGGCACGGCCTGGGCACCATGGTGGGGCGCCAGCTCCGCGGCGTGGTGCGGATCCGGCCGCTGCGGGCGGTGGACCGGCTGGTGGGCGGGGCACTGAACCTTGTGGTCTCCGCGCTGGTGATGTCCATGCTGGCATTCAGCGTCAGCTCCCTCGGCGTGCCCGTCGTGTCCCAGCAGCTGGCCGAATCCAAGGTAATCCGTTTCATCGACGGGCTGACTCCTACCCCCGTCAAGGCCACCATGGCGGAGCTGCGGTCCACAGTGATCGGCAATGGCATCCCCACGCTGCTGGAAGGGTTGGACCAGGGCCAGGCCGTCCAGGTCCCCAACACAAGCACCAATACGCCGGCGCTCAACAGGGCTGCCCAGTCCGTGCTGAGGATCGCGGGCACGGCCTATGAATGCGGCCAGAACCAGACCGGCAGCGGCTTTGTAGTGTCGGAAGACCGCGTGGTGACCAACGCGCACGTGGTTGCTGGCGTGTCACAGCCGGTGGTCGAGATGCCCGACGGCGGCGCGATGCCGGGACGTGTGGTCTACTTCGACACTCGGCGCGACCTGGCTGTCCTGGCCGTGGACAACCTGCCGTCCCAGCCGCTGCAACTGAGCCGGGACCTGCCCGGCGGCAGCCAGGCTGCGTTCGCCGGGTACCCGCACGGCGGGCCCTTCCAGTCCAAGCCTGCAACCGTCCAGGACATTGCCACCGTCCTGGTCCCGGACATCTACGGCAACAACCCCGCGCCGGAGGACATCTACCGCCTGGCCGGGGACGTCCAGCCGGGCAATTCCGGCGGCCCGCTGCTTACTACCGACGGCCAGGTGGCCGGAGTAATCTTCGCCAAGGCAACCTCGGACGCCGAGGTCGGGTTCGCCATCACCATGAATGACCTGGACCCCGTCGCAGAGCAGGCGCCCACCCTGTCATCGCCCATATCGTCCGGGCAATGCATCAAGAAGTAGCACCTTCCGGTTAAAGGACCTCTGCCAGGTAGTCGATGGCGAGCTTGTAGCCGAACACCCCGGCGCCCACGATCACCGCCGAGCAGACCGGCGACAGGTAGGAGTGGTGCCGGAACTCCTCCCGCTGGTGCACGTTGGTGATGTGAACCTCGACGGCGGGCAGTTGCACAGCGGCCAGGGCGTCACGAAGTGCCACGGACGTGTGCGTGAAAGCGCCGGCGTTAAGGACAATTCCCACCGCGTTCTGCCGGGCGGCGTGGATGGTGTCCAGCAGGACGCCTTCGTGGTTGGACTGGACGCACTCCACGGCGAATCCGTGGTTCTTCCCGGCGGCGGCAGCCAGCTGCTCCACATCGGCAAGGGTTGAAGTGCCGTACTTCTCCGGCTCCCGCGTGCCCAGCAGGTTCAGGTTGGGGCCATTGATCACAAGGATGGTGCCGCGGCCGGTTTCGGCGGTGGAGGAGACTTCAGTCATGCCTGCAAATCTATCGGTTGGGCCTGCCCGCCGCGCATTCTTACGTCTGCCCACCCCATCGACTGCTCCGTAGGTGTCGTTTTGAGGCCCGAAAGCGACAAGTACTCAGCAGTCGATGGTTGTCTAGAGGGCCGTGACCTTCAGCAGCAGTGCGTGCTCCGGGTTAAGCATCGGCATGGGCAGCCCCACCTCCGCGAGGAACCTGCCGTTCGCCACCGCGCCGTCGGCAAGCCACGCCGGGGGCTGGACCTGCGTGAAGGTGTGGCCGTAGTCGGCGTCGCCGGGTGCCGGGAAGAGGGCCTCTACCCGGTAGCTGCGGTCCGCGTCCAACCCGGGAATACCCATCCGGCCCGGGGCCTCGGCTGCAGCGGTGCGCATGCTCACGACGGCGAACAGGCCCGCCGTCGTGCCTTCAACGGACGTGGGAGCCACCACGCCGTGCAGCTGGAAGGCGTCGTCGGCGAGGTCGGCGATGACGCGGCGGCCACTGTGGATCAGGTCCCGGTGTTCCTTGTACAGGGACACGAAGCGCCGCAGCTCGTCGCGTTCCTTGCCCTGGACGCTCCGGACATCCCACTCCATTCCGAAGTGGCCGAACAGGGCGGTGATGGCGCGGAAGGACAGATCGTGGGTGCGTGCCGTGGTGTGGGAGGTGGTGGGGCCGATATGGCTGCCCACCAACTCCGGCGGGACCACCACGCCGGTCCAGCGCTGGATGGTCTGCCGTTCCAGGGCGTCGTTGCAGTCAGAAGCCCACACGCGGTCAGTCCGCTCCAGGATGCCCAGGTCCACCCGGCCGCCGCCGGAGGAGCAGCTCTCAATCTCGACGCCGGGGTGGGCCTTCCTGAGCTCGTCGAACAGCCGGTAGGCGGCCAGGGTCTGCGCGTGCACGGAGGGGCGGCCGGCGTGGCCGTGTTCCACGAGGTCACGGTTCTGGTCCCATTTGAGGTAGCTGATGTTGTTCCCGGACAGGAGCGCGGAGATCCGGTCGAAGATGTACTGCCACGCCTCCGGGTTCACCAGGTCGAGGACATGCTGGTTGCGCCACTCAAGGGGCAGCCGGCCGCCGTCCTTGTGCGCAACAGCGGAGGGGCTCACAATCCACTCGGGGTGCGCGCGGGCCACGTCCGAGTCAATGTTGACCATTTCCGGTTCCACCCAAAGCCCGAACTCCATGCCGCGGGAGGTCACGGCGTCGATCAGTGGGGTCAGGCCCTCCGGCCATACCGTCTCGTCGACGTACCAGTCGCCCAGGCCGGCGTGGTCGTCGCGGCGGCCCCGGAACCAGCCGTCGTCGAGCACGAAGCGCTCCACGCCGAGGTCCCCGGCAGAATCTGCCAGCTCGGTCAGGGTGTCCAGGTTGTGGTCGAAGTACACGGCCTCCCAGGTGTTCAGCACCACCGGGCGCGGCTTTCCGGCCGGCCTGCCCGTGGAGGCGGCAGGCAGGACGTGGTGCGGGCGCGAACGGAACCAGCTGTAGAAGGCCTCAGTGATGCCGTCCAGGCCGTGGCTGGAGTAGGCCGCGAACAAAGCCGGCGTGGTGTAGCTGGCCCCCTGTTCCAGGATGACTTCCGCGGGTCCCAGCAGCTCTGAACCGCCAATCATGGTCCGGCCGTCACCGATGGTGTCAGCGAACTGTTCGTGGTTGCCGCTCCACGCCAGATGGGTGGCCCAGACCTTGCCATGGCGGTTGCCGAAACCGGCGGTTCCGGCCGCGAAGATCAGCGAGGAGTCGTGCCCGGTACGGCCATGGCGTCCGGTCCGGACCCAGGTGCCCTGCTGGATGGGGTGCCGCTGCGGGTGGCGCTCCCGGCACCATCGGCCGGTCAGGTCAAGGAGTTCGACGGCGTCAGGGGCCACCGGGAGGACAGTGGCCAGTTCGTCCACCTGGAACGGGGTGGGGCCGTCATTGGTGACGGTGTGGCGCAGTTCCAGCAGGCCGCCGTCGTGGAGCGTGAGGGACGTCGAGACGCTGATGCCGGCGTCGGCGTCGGCCTGGCCGATCGTGGCGGTGCGGCCCTCAGCGTTGACGGTCGTGACGCGAAGCCGGGTGGAGAAGTCGAAGCCGCTGCCTTCACCGGTGATACGGTGCCCGCGCAGGGCTGGCCGGCCCCGCCACGAGGAGGAGGCTTGGGGGAGCAGGCCGGCGGGGACGCGTGCATCGACGGAGGAAGGCCCCACCGGGCCGGCAAGGAATGCCAGGTCGGGCAGCCCGGCCCCCAGGTCAGCACCCCAGTGGATGACCTCGGCCTCCCCGCTGTCGAAGCTGATCAGCAGGCTGGTGCCGGCGGAGCGGAGGTACAGGGGGTCCATAGGAGGTCTCTTTCAGTGTTTAGCGATGCGTCCCAAGTTACGCACAGGAGCAAAATCGGGGAAGGGGTGGCCGGTGCCGCCGTCGCGAGGAGGGGGACGGCGGCACCGGGCCGGGTGGCTGCGACCACATACGCAGCCACGTTGGAGGGGGTTACTTGAACAGGGCGTTGACCTGATCGTTGGCCTGGGTCAGGGAGCTGGCCTTGGCCTTGCCGGATACCACAGCGTCCATGGCCGGCTTCATGATGCCGTCAACCTTGGCGGCGTTGTCCGCAATGGGGTAGAGGAACGTAGTGCCGTCCTTGACCTGCTGGCTGAACGGGGTCACATCCACGCCCTTGGCCTTGAAGGCCTCCACGGCTTTGTCGGCAGAGGCCTTGATGGCCGGGAACACCACGGCCTTGGACGCAACCACGTCCTGGCAGGCGGCGGAGCCCAGGTACTCCACCCACTTGATGGCGGCGTCCTTCTTCTTGGTGCCGGCGTAGATGGAGTCCGCCAGGCCGTTGTACATGCTGGCGCGCTTGCCGTTGGCACCCGTGGGGGTGGGGGCGATGCCGACCTTGATGTCCTTGTAGCCGGTGTACTGGCCGATCATCCAGGAGCCGTTGGCGTTGATGACGGACTTGCCGGCGGCAAAGGTGTCAGCCATGCTGGCGCCCACCGTGGTTTCGAGCTTGGGCATGTAGCCCTTGTCCACCAGACCGGCAAACCAATTGATGCTTTCCTGGAACTTGGGGTCGTCGTAGTTGTACTGCTTGCCCCACGGGTTCTTGTCCGTGTGGGTCCAGCCGGTGGTGCCGGTGAGGTAGCTCCATTCGGTCTGGCCCTGGCCGGAGCCGGACCCGTTGAGGCCGAGGCCGTAGACCGCCACGTTGGTCTTGTCGAAGCCGGGCTCGTCGCCGCGCTTGCCGTTCTTGTCCACGGTCAGGTGGGCGATGGTCTTTTCGTACGTGCCGCCGTCCTGGGGGTTCCAGGTCAGGTTGGCCATCTGTTCAGGGGTGACGCCCGCGTCGGCTGCAAGCTTGGTGTTGTAGAACAGGGCGATAGTGTCCCAGTCCTTGGGGAGGCCGTAGCGCTTGCCGTCCTGTCCCACCCAAAGGTCGGCGAGGCCGGAGTTGTAGGCGCTGGTGTCGATGTTGTCCTTCTTGACGGCATCATCGAGCGCAAGCAGTTGCTTGTTCTTGATGAATTCCGGGTACTTGCCCAGGTGGTCGGTGAACACGTCCGGGGCGGTGCCGGCGACGAAGCCGTTGGTAAGGGTGCCCCAGTAGTCATCCCAGCCGCGCTGGGTGACCTTGACGGTGATGTCCGGGTTGGCCTTGTGGAAGTCGTCGGCGCACTGCTTGTACGCGGGAAGCTGGTTGGCGTCCCAGAGCCAGTAGTTTATTTCGCCCTTGCCGGCGTCGGCGGACCCGCCGCCGCCACAGGCGGAGAGCGCCAGGACTGCTGCTGCCGCTGCAGCGAGGGAGGTGAGTGCCTTCTTTTTCATGGGAATTCCTTTCACAGTGTTTCCGGGCAGGCCGCCATGGCCCGGTGCCGGAGATGGTGCGGGGGAGTTGGGTGGGACGGGTGTTATTTGATGCCGGAGAAGCCGATGGAGTTGACGATCTTCTTGCCGAAGACGGCGAACAGGATCAGGACGGGCAAAGCGGAGACCAGGGTGGCCGCCATCAGCCCGGACCAGTCCGGTGCGCCTTGTGGCGACTGGGACTTGAAGACTCCCAGGCCCACCGTGAGGACACGGACCGATTCGTCCTGGCCCACCAGCAGCGGCCAGAAGTACTCGTTCCACTGGCCGATGAAGGTGAGCAGGGCAAGTGTGGCGATGGGGGCTGCGGCGTTGGGCAGGATGATCTGGAAGAAGATCCGAAGGTGCTTGGCGCCGTCGAGCATTGCCGCTTCCTCCACCTCGCGGGACATGTTCAGGAAGAACTGCCGGAGGAAGAAGATGGCGAACGGGGTCATGAAAATGTAGGGGAGCACCAGGCCTGCCATCGTGTTGAGCAGGCCCAGGTTCTTGATGAGGAGGAAGTTTGGCAGCGCCGTGAAGATCGGCGGCACCATCATGGTGGCCAGGAAAAGGCTGAACACCAGGTTCCGTCCGCGCCACCTCAGCCGGGCGAAGGCGTAGGCGGCCATGGCACTGAAGAACACGGCTCCGGTGGTGGTGATGGAGGCGAAGAGCACGGAGTTGCGGAGGTAGCTCCAGAAATCGATCTGGGCTCCGGAGCCGCCTTCGGCGACTGCTTCTTCCGGCGACTGCAACCCGAAGACCCGTTTGAACGCGCCGAGGTTGAAATCTGCGGGAAGCAGGTTGGTGGCGTTGCTGGCCAACGATCCGTTGGTGGAGAGCGCCGTCCGCAGGATCCAGTAGAACGGGAGGACTGATACGGCGACGGCGAGGGCCACGAGTACCCAGGCGCCGGCGCGGCGCCAGTTGAACGGACGACGGCGGACGCCGGGCCGGGCAGGTGCGGAGACTTTAGCGGTGGTCATGAAAGTGTCCTTAGTCCAGGTCTGATTCGTTGCCCTTGAGGAACTTCATCTGGATGAAGGCCACCAGGGCGAGGATGACGAAGAGGATGACCGCCAGGGCGGAGCCGTATCCGAAGTCGGATTCCGTGAAGGCCTTTTGGTAGATGTAGAACTGCAGCACCCGGCTGGCGTTGACGGGGCCCCCCAGGGTGGTTACGGCCACGGTGTCGAACACCTGGAACGAGCCGATGACGGTGACGATCAGGACCAGCACCAGCACCGGCCGCAGCAGCGGCATGGTGATTTTGCGGAAGGTTTGCCACGGGGAGGCGCCATCGAGGTTGGCCACCTCGTAGACGTGGTGGGGGATGGCCTGCAGGCCCGCGAAGAGCAACAGTGCCGTGTACCCCATGTGCCGCCAGGTGTTGATGAGCGCCTGGGTGGGAATGGCCCATTCCTCGCTGCCGAAGAACGCCACCTTGGGCAGGCCGATGGCCTCGATGAAGTAGTTGACGATGCCGATCTGGTAGTCAAGCAGCCAGAACCAGAGGAGGGCGGCGATCACGTTGGCCATCAGGTACGGCAGCAGGAGCGCACCGCGGATCAGGGTTGATTTGGCGACCCGGTGCATGAGCAGGGCCAGCCCCAGCGCCAGTGCGGTCTGCAGGACGATGTTGATCAGGACATACTGCGAGGTGACCGCCAGGGCGTTCCAGAACAGCGGGTCCTTTGCGATGGCCTCATAGTTGGCGGTTCCAATCCAGGTTGGATCCCCGAGGATGTTGTATTCGGTGAAGCTGAGGTAGATGCCGCGAAGAGTCGGCACCAGGTAAAAGACGATAAATCCGATCATTGCCGGAGCGATGAAGAACAGGGCGATCTTTAGGTCGCTGCGTCCCCGGCGCTTCAGCGGCCGGATCACTTGGTGCTCCGCCGGGCTGGCGTTCCTGGTAAGGGTGGTCATCGTCGACCCTTTCCTCGAGTGTGATGGAAGTAACAAGCTGCGAGACAATCTACACGAGTAGATGAGCGAGTGGCAAGACGTTAATTTTTCCTTTCAAACGTTGACTTTTTATCCATTCTTTAGATGTTGACTCGTGTAGATGGTGATGCAAGACTCAGATATCCCCCCTGACGGAAGGCATGACAATGACGTTCTCCATCGGCATCGTGGGCGCGGGCCAGTTCGGCTCCCAGTTCGCACACCTTTTCAACCTGCACCCCGGCATAGACGCCGTCCATGTGGTGGACGAGCGCCCCGAGCGGGCCGCCGAAGCCGCGGCCCGGTACAACCTGGCGGGGCAGGAAGCGGACTTCGACGCCCTGCTTGCTTCCGACGTGGACGCTGTTGCGATCTTTACCCAGCGCTGGACGCACGGGCCGCTGGTGGAACAGGCGCTGCGGGCGGGCAAGCATGTCTACTCGGCCGTTCCCATGGCCGTCTCGGAAGAGGAAATCGCCCGCATCATCGACGCCGTCCGGGACACCGGCCTGGTCTACATGATGGGGGAGACCAGCTACTACAACCCGGCCACGGTCTATGCCCGGGAACAGCACGCAGCCGGCAAGTTCGGAAGGATCTTCTACTCCGAGGGCGACTATGTCCACGACATGGACCTTGGCTTCTACGATGCTTACCAGTACAGCGGCGGCGAACGGTGGAAGGAGACTGCCAGCTACCCGCCCATGCTCTACCCCACGCATGCGATCGGGGGAGTACTGGGGGCCATCCCTGCGCACGCCGTCAGCGTCAGCTGCGTCGGCGTCAGGGACCAGCGGGACGACGGCGTGTTCCACAAGGACGTCAGTATGTTCGGCAATGACTTTTCCAACGCCACGGCGCTCTTTGAGCTGAACGACGGCGGCGCCATGCGTACCAACGAAATGCGTCGAGTGGGCTACCCCTCCCATATCCGCGAATCGCGGTTCCGCTTCTTCGGTACCGAGGCGAGCTTCGAACAGCTGGCCAAGGTCACCGTGTGGCAGGACAAGCAGAACGTCCACGACATCTCCGAGCAGATGGAAACCCGGCCCAGCATGTCCCTGGACGACCCGTCGCTGGCCAATGTCGCGCCGGAACTGCGGGACGCCTTCGTGTCAGGACTCTCCCCGGTCCACGATGCCGAACGGCTGCCCGAGGAGTTCCTCGGCGCCCCCAATGGACATGAAGGCAGCCATCATTTCCTGGTGGACGACTTCGTCACCGCGGTGAACAACCGCACGCTGCCGCCCGTCAACGCCTGGGTGGCCGCGCGCTTCACCCTGCCCGGGATCGTGGCGCACGAGTCGGCCCGGCAGAACGGCGCGCGGCTCCCCATCCGTGACTTTGGCGACGCCCCGGCCAGCTGGTAGCTAGCATGTACTCCATGACCACTTCGGCTGTGCCGGCGCCGCGCGGGCCGGTGACGCGCAAGGATGTAGCCCGGTTCGCGGGCGTCAGCACCGCCGTCGTGAGCTATGTGGTCAATGGAGGTCCGAAGAAGGTGGCCCCGGCCACCGAAGCCAAGGTCCAGGACGCCATCCGCGTCCTCGGCTACCGACCCAATGCGGCGGCCCGGGCGCTCAAGCTGGGTTCAAGTGAGACGCTGGGGCTCATTGTCCCGGACATTTCCAACCCGTTCTTCTCGCTCTTCTCCCATGCCGTGGAGGACGCAGCGGCTGCCCTGGGGTACGCCCTGGTGTTGAGCAACTCGGACGGGAACCTCGCCAAGGAGCGGCGGAACGTCCGGAACCTCGCTGCCCGGCAGGTGGACGGGGTGTTGCTGGCCAGCGTCCTGTTCGAACCGGACCTGGAAGCCCTGGAAACGGCGGACATTCCGGCGGTGCTGTTGAACCAGGAACGCGATGCGCCCGGGTTCAACAGCATTGGCGTTGACCTCGCGGCCGGTGCCCGGATCGCGGTGGAACACCTCATTGGCCACGGGCACACCAACATCGGCCTGGCGATGGGTACCAACGTCTCCGGCTCCACCGACGGCCGCGAACTGGGCTGGCGCGAGGCCCTCCAGGCGGCCGGCCTGCCGGAGGGGCCCATCGCCTACAGCGCCTTCACGAGGCCCGGAGGCTATGCCGCGGGGCAGCGGCTGTTGGCCTCCGTGAACCGGCCCACCGCGATCTTTGCCACCTCGGATATGCAGGGGATCGGACTCCTGCGCGCCATCCACGAAGCGGGACTGTCCGTTCCCGGCGATATCGCGGTGGCTTCCTTTGACGGCTCGGCCGACTCCGAATACTCGTGGCCGCCGCTGACAACGGTCGAGCAGCCCGTGGTGTCCATGGCGGAAGCCGCGGTGGGTGCCCTGGTGGGGGCAAGCCGTGGCGAAAAGCCGCGGCACCGGATCTTCCCCACCAAACTGCACATCAGGCAGTCCTGCGGCTGCCCCTAGGCTGCGGCGAGCCGAAGCCTGCCCACCCGGTCCTGCAGGACACGCTGTGCTTCGGAACCCAGCCCGGGGTCGCTGATGACCTCATCCACGTCCTCCAGCGAGGCAATCGAGCTGATGCCCAAAACTCCCCACTTGGTGTGGTCCGCCAGGACGACTGTCTTCCGGGCTGCGGCGACAAATGCCCTGTCCGTTTCGGCCTCCAGGAGGTTGGGCGTGGTGAAACCGGCCACCGCGTCCATGCCGTGAACGCCGAGGAACAGCAGGTCCAGGTGTAGCTGCTTCAGCGCGCTTGTCGCGATAGGTCCAACCAGGGCGTCCGACGGCGTGCGCTGGCCCCCGATCAGGATGACGGTTGAGCTGTAGCGGGCCGGACCTGTGGTGGCGGCATGGTGGAAAAGGTCGGCGATGCGCACCGAATTGGTCACCACGGTGATGGGCGGACCGTCCACCAGTTCCTTGGCGAGTGCCCACGTGGTGGTCCCCGCGCTCAGGCCAACAGCCATCCCTTCATGGACAAGCGCCGCCGCTTCAACGGCAATGGCACGCTTCTCCGCCGTCAACTGGGTGGACTTCAGCTCGAACCCGGGCTCGTGGGTGCTGGCATCGCCGGGAAGCTTGGCGCCGCCATGGATCCGCTCGAGCTTGCCGCTTTCCTCCAGCAGTTCGATGTCCCGCCGGACCGTCATGAGCGAGACGCCCAGCTGCTGGGCGAGGTCTGACACGCGGACCACCCGTTCCCGCTGGACGGCGTCCACAATGGCCTGGTGACGTGCTGCGGGGAGCATGGAGATCCTTTCGGGCGGCTGAGGGAGCGGTTTCCCCTTCAGGTTCCATCTTTGCCTACCCCTTGCTGGAACCGAGAGTCAGCCCTGCAACAAACTGCCGCTGCAGGAGCAGGTAGATGATCAGGGTGGGGATGACCGTGATGACCGCACCGGCGGCCAGAAGGTTGTAGTTGTTCAGGAACTGTCCCTGGAGGTTGTTGATGGCGGTGGTGATGGGGAGCCGGTTGCCGCTCTGGATGAAAAGCAGTGGCCAGAAGTAGTCGTTGTAGATGAAGATGACCTCCAGCGTTCCCAGCGCGGCGAACGCCGGCCGGCACAGCGGAAGGATGATTTCGCGGTATTGGCGCCAGATCCCGGCACCGTCCACCAATGCCGCTTCGGTCAGGTCGGCGGAGAGCGCCTTCATGTAGTTGGACAGCACGAAGGTGCAGAACCCCATCTGGAACGCCGTGTCCACCGCTATCACCACGATGTAGGTGTTCAGCATGTTCCCGGAGTCGCTGAAGGAGTAGGGCACCTCCAGGTGCTTGGCCATCTCGAACAGCGGCGCCGCGAGGACCTGCGGGGGAAGCAGGTTGCCCGCCGTAAACATGATGAGCAGCGTGATGTTGAACTTCCAGCCGACCCGGCTCACGGCGAAGGCCATGAGGGAGGCCAGGAAGAGAGTCAGCACCACGGCCGGCACGGTGATGATGACGGAGTTCCAGAAGTAGGTGGAAAAACCGCCCTGGGTCCATGCCTGGATGAAATTGTCAAAATTGAAAGCCCCGGCCACGCTGAAGTAGCCATACTGGTTGGTTGATGCCACCGGCCTGAGGGCGGTGAAGACGGACCAACCGAGCGGGACGAGCCACATGATGGCCATGATGGTCAGGAAGATGTGTGTTCCGTAGTGCCGCTTGGGGCGGCTTCCGGACCGGGCTCCGGCTTCCGCGGGAACCGGGCGGGGCCGGGCTGCAACGTTGCTCATGCTCTGTTCTCCTTGCCAAAGGTGCGGCTGAGGTAGAAAACGATGGGGACGAGGGAAATCACCAGGAGCACCACTGCCAGCGCGGAGCCGACGCCGATCACCTGGCCTTCGCCTACGAGGTTCTGGATGACCAGGGCGCTGAGCATCTCCAGGCCGTTGGTGCCGCGGTTGATCACGTAGACAACGTCGAAGGCACGCAGGGATTCGATGATGGTGATGACCACGATGACGATGTTGATCGGCCGCATGGCCGGAAAGACCACCCGGAAGAAGGTCTGCGTGGCGGAGGCGCCGTCGATGGCTGCTGCCTCCTTCAGGCTGGGGTCCACGCCCTTCAGGCCGGCCAGGTAGAGCAGCATCACATAACCGGCATGGCGCCAGGTGGCTGCGATCATGGCGGCCCAGATGTTGACCGACGAGTCCCCGAACCAGTCCACCGCCTGCGGCGTCCCGGCCGTACCCAAAAGGAAGTTCAGCAGGCCGTTGTCGCGCTGGTAGAACAGTTGCCAGATGATGCCGATGAGGGCGAGCGAGAGCATGACGGGGGCGAAGAAGATGCTTTGGTAGATCCTGCTGCCGCGGATGTTCTGGTCCAGGAGGACGGCGAGCAGCAGGCCCAGCGGGGTGGCGATCAGGGCCAGGAACAGCAGCCACATCATGTTGTGCTGCACGGCGGGCCAGAACGGCGGATAGTCCTGCGTGATGAACTGGTAGTTGTCGGTGCCGGCGGGGCGGATATCCGCCAGGTCCAGGCCGTTCCAGCGGCTGAAGCTCAGTCCGACGGACATCAGCATGGGCAGCCAGACCAGCATCAGTTCTACAAGGGTGGGAATGCCCACCATCAGGGTCAGGACGAGCTTGTCCCGTCCGGACAGGCGGCGGACGCGCCCGCCCCGGGCTCTCCTCTTCGAGGGGGCGCCGGCCGGTTCCCTGGAGTCCGGCGGGATCAGTTCTTGTGCGGTACTGCTCATGGAATTCTTTCCTTGCTTGGTCCGGATGCAGGAGGGAAACGGCGACGGCGCAAGCCCCCTGCCGCCGTCGCCGTTCCTTGGATGGGACTACTGCGCGGCGTACAGGGTCTTGGCCTGGGCCTCAAGGTTCTTGACGTCCATGGTGCCGTCCTTGATGAAGGTCTGCAGGGCCGGAATCATCACGTTGTTGGCCATGGCAGGCAAGGCATCCCGGTCGAAGAACTGGCTGATGTTCTTCGCGTTCGCGATGGTGTCAGCGCAGGTCTTGTTCAGGGGCGTGAACTTTGAGGTGTCCGCGCCCTTGGCCGTTGCGATGTTGGACGAGTCCACCTTGGCGTAGGCATCCTGGGCTTCCGGGGTGCCGAGGAATGCCATGAAGTCCCGGGCTGCCTTGTTGTCCCCGCCCTTCTTGGACAGCAGCAGCCCGTCGATGGGGGCTTCGACAGAGTCCCTGCCTTCCATGGCGATCTCCGGGAAGGCAAAGAAATCGATATCGGCCAGGACCGCGGGATCGGTGAACTGCTGCGTGACGAAGGAGCCGAGCAGGTACATTCCGGTCTTCTTCGCCTCCAGGGCCTTCGCCGCGTCCTGCCAGGTCTGCCCCAGGGCTCCGGGATCCTGGAACGGCAGGAGCGCCTTCCAGGTATCAAAGACGGCGCTGACTTTCTGCTGGTCCCAGGATTCCTTGTGGGCGCAGAGGTCAACGTGGAACTGGTAACCGTTCAGGCGCATGTTGATGTAGTCGAACGTACCCATGGCCGGCCAGCCGTCCTTGTCGGCAAAGCCGATGGGGATGAGTCCATCGGCCTTCATCTTGGTGGCCAGCGCCTTGAGGTCGTCGAAGGTGGCCGGAACCTGGTAGCCCTTCTCGGTCCAGAGGCTCTTCCGGTAGAAGAACCCCCACGGGTAGTTGTAATTGGGGACAAAGTACATTTTGCCGTCGGGGCCGGTGGATGCCTTCTTCAGTGCGTCCGAATAGTTGGCGCCCACGGTCTTCCAGACGTCGTCGACGGGTGCGAGCAGTCCTTTGCCCGCGTAGTACTGCATCCGGTAGCCGGCAAACCAGGTAAATGTGTCATCCGGAGAGCCCTGCAAGTAGGAATTGATCTTGTTCTGGAAATCGTTGTGGGGCACCACATTCGTGGTCACCTTTTTGCCGGTCTTGGCGGTGAAGGCGTCCGTGACAGTCTGGTACGCGCGCTTGGGCACATCGTCCGAGGACCCGGAACCAAACGTGAGTCCGGAAGATTCCGACCCCGTTGCCGACGGCGCGCTGCCGCCGGTGCAGGCGGCAAGGAACGGGATGCCGGCGAGGCCGACCGCTCCTGCGCCGACCGTCTTGAGGATGGTCCGCCTGCTCGGAAATGCAGTGGCCGACGCATCAAACTGTGAAGCCATGTTCTCTCCCTTGAAAAATAGCCGCGTGTGAGGCACCTCACATGCCTTGACTATAACCTCGCAAAAGCGAACAGGGAAGAACGATAAATAACATTTTAGATGTCGATATTTTTGAATCGTCACAAATGGGAATGGCCCCGATTTCCCCGTAATGACGGGGAAATCGGGGCCATTTAGTGGTTCCTCACCGAATGCTAAGCCACTGTTACTTTCTGAGCGACTGCGCGATCTGCTGCATGATCGTGGGATCGGAAAGGGTGGTGGCGTCGCCCGGGTCACGGCCCTCGGCGACGTCCTTGAGGAGGCGGCGCATGATCTTGCCGGACCGGGTCTTGGGCAGTTCCGGCACTACCAGGATGTTCTTGGGCTTGGCAATGGGCCCGATCTCCTTGCCCACGTGGTTGCGCAGTTCCTGGACCGTGGCGTCGCCGTTGTTCACGGCGTCACCGCGGAGGATGACGAACGCGACGACGGCCTGGCCGGTGGTTTCGTCCGTGGCACCCACGACGGCGGCCTCCGCCACGGCGGGGTGGCTCACCAGGGCGGATTCGATCTCGGTGGTGGAGAGCCGGTGCCCGGAGACGTTCATGACGTCATCCACGCGGCCGAGCAGCCAGATGTCGCCGTCTTCGTCGCGCTTGGCGCCGTCCCCTGCAAAGTACATGTTCTCGAACCGGGACCAGTATGTGTCCTTGAAACGCTCCGGGTCCCCCCAGATGCCACGCAACATGGACGGCCACGGCTCCCGGATTACCAGGAAGCCGCCGTGCCCGTTCGGGACAGACTCGCCCATTTCGTCCACCACGTCCACGGCGATGCCTGGAAGCGGAACCTGCGCTGAGCCGGGCTTGGTGGCGGTCACGCCCGGGAGCGGGGCGATCATCTGGGCGCCGGTTTCGGTCTGCCACCACGTGTCCACGATCGGCGCCGGTTGGTCTTTCTTTTCGCCGTTCTTGCCGGCGTTGGCGCCGATGACGTCGCGGTACCACATCCACGCCTCCGGGTTGATGGATTCACCCACCGAGCCAAGCACGCGGATTGAGGAGAGGTCGTACTTGTCCGGGATGTCCCGGCCCCACTTCATGAAGGTACGGATGGCGGTGGGGGCGGTGTAGAGGATGGAGACCTTGTATTTTTCCACGATCTCCCACCAGCGGCCCTGGTGCGGGGAGTCCGGGGTGCCTTCGTACATGACCTGGGTGGCGCCGTTGATGAGCGGCGCGTAGGCGACGTAGGAGTGCCCGGTGACCCAGCCGACGTCGGCCGTGCACCAGTACACGTCCGTTTCCGGATGGAGGTCAAAGACTGCCTTGTGGGTGTACGCGGTCTGGGTGAGGTAGCCGCCGGTGGTGTGCAGGATGCCCTTGGGCTTCCCGGTGGTGCCGGAGGTGTAGAGGATGTACAGCGGGTGCTCGGAATCGTGGCCCACCGCGGTGTGCTCGGCGGAGGCGATGTCCACCGTGTCAGCCCACCAGTGGTCCCGGCCTTCCTTCCAGTCCACGTCCTGGCCGTTGCGCTTGACCACCACCACGTTTTGCACCGTGTGGCCGTCGTGGGCCAGGGCGTCGTCCACGGCTGCCTTGAGCGGGCTCGGCTTGCCGCGGCGGTAGGTGCCGTCGGCGGTGACCACGAGCTTGGCCTCGGCGTCGTCAATCCGGGAGCGGAGTGCTTCCGCGGAGAAGCCGCCGAACACCACCGAGTGGACCGCGCCGATCCGGGCGCAGGCCAGCAGCGTGATGACTGCTTCCGGAATCATGGGCAGGTACACGGCCACGCGGTCACCCTTGGCCACGCCCAGGGACTCGAACGCGTTGGCTGCCTTCTTCACTTCTTCGGTCAGCTGTGCGTATGTGTAGGTCCGGGTGTCGCCGGGTTCGCCCTCAAAGTAGATGGCAACACGGTCCCCGTTGCCGGCCTCGACGTGCCGGTCCAGGGCGTTGTAGGCCGCGTTGAGTTCACCGCCCACAAACCACTTTGCGAAGGGTGGATCAGACCAGTCCAGGGCCTGGGTAAAGTCCTTGCTCCAGGTCAGCAGTTCCCTCGCCTTCTTGGCCCAGAACGCCGGCCGGTCAGCATCTGCTTCCCCGTACTCGGCGGCGGTGACAACGGCGTCAGCCGCGAATTCCGGGGAGGGCGGGAAAGCCCGGGTCTCATGCAGCAGGTTCGCAAAGGCATCGCCCTGGTGGCCTTGCTGGCCTGCCGGCTGGGCGGAAGCGGACGGAACCGTGGCCGTGGAGCTGGGAGTGTCCTGGGACATGTGAACCTCATCATTCATCGATCTTTGCCGCGCGGGACGCCACCACCGCAGGGCCCGCCGTTGGCACGGCACTGGGCTCCAGCCGGGCGGACGTACCGCAAAGAGCTGTTCCGCAACCTAGCCTAATGCTTGCCGCGCATGCGCTGTGCTCTCCGTCACAGATGCGACTACGAGCGGCATTTTTTAAGCGGTGAATGGCGCCTTCATTACTGGTCCCGGAGCCTTGGAGGCCTGCTCCAGCTAGTGATCAGCCAGGCTGTTGACTAGGCTGAGATGGAATTGTGACTTCACTTCGGACCGCTTCGGCCAGGCGCAAACAGTGCCCTGCCGGGCCCGGACCGCATGTCAAGACGGCACATTTTTCGGGTCCGGACCGGGCCCGGTGCCGCCACGCTAAGGAGAGCAGAATGAACCAGCAGAGCTTCGGCCAGCGAACGGGCCCGGACACCGAGGCAGGGCCCGGAGTTTCCGGATCCGCAGCCGGGGGACCAGGGCACCCAACGCCCGCCGGCAACGCCGCCAAGGGACAGGCTGCAGGACAAAAGGCTGCCTCCGTGAAGATCGACCCCAACGCCAACCAGGCGGTTCTCGGTCCGTTCACCGTGCGGGACCTGGCTGTTTTCGCCGGCACCCTGATCCTGTTTGTCGCGTCCCTGCTGCCCCTCTTCGGCGCCCGGTACAACCTGTGGAACCTGAACAACCTGTTCTTCCTGGGACTGGGTATCATCCTGCCGCTGATCGCCAGTGCCCTGTTCGCCGCACGCCGCCTGGCCCCTGCCACCAGGATCCGGGTGGGTTCGCTCTCGATCGACCAGTTCGCGTCGGTGGTGGCTTCCTTCGCCGTCGCCTTTTTCTTCGTGTCGGTGGCAGGCGCTTTCGTGACCAGCCTGCTGGTGGGCCTGATCGGCTCGCTGGTCCTGTTTGCCGCGACGGTCCTGGGCCGCTTCCTGCCGTACCTGTCAGGCGACTTCAAGGACCGGGCCGAGGTCCCGGCCCACGTCGTGGCACGCGAAGCCGCAGTCCCAACGCGGAGGCCGCGCGCCCCCAAGGCGCCCAAACCCGAGTCCGGCCCCAGCCAGTCAAAGGGTGGCTTCAAGGGCGCCGGCATCTTCGGGGGTGCCGGTGCCGGCTCCTCCGCAGTCCAGCCGGGGTCGGCCAGCCCCAGCCCTGAGCCTGTCCGTTCCCAGGCGCCCGCCACGGCTGCTGTTCCAGCGGTCCCTGCGGGGGCTTCGAGCACGGGAGCCGCCAGTGGCGCAGTTCCCAGTGCAGTAGCTGGCAGCACCGCAGCAGCGAGTGCGGGAGCCGGGAGTGCCGCAGCCGCCGGCGCCGGCACGGGTGCCGCCGCGTCCGCGCCCGTATCAACCGCCCCCGAAGTATCGGACCGGACCCCCGAAGTATCGGGCCGGACCCCCGAAGTGGACGCCGGCCCGCCCACCCAGGCAGCCGACGTCGTCCGCCCTGCCCCTGTGCCCGCTGCGGAACAGACCGAGCATGGGGATGCCCCCGCAGCCAATGCGCCGCAGGCGGCGTGGGAGCCGCCGGCTGCCACGGCCGTGCACCAGCAGGTCCGGGCCGAGCAGCCCATCGGCGCAACGGTGGACCCGGCAGCCCGCCACGAAGAACTGGATGGGCAGCCCATCCACGAGGCCTTTTGGTTTGCCGTTGCCCAGCACCGCACCGCCTTCGACCCCCGCACCGGTGCGCCGGCCTTCGTCATTGAACCCGGCGGATGGGTGCTGGCACTCGAGGACCGCGGCCACGAATTCCTGGTCCAGCACACTGACGGACGGCTGGGAGTCCTGCGCGACCTCAGCAACATCGAGCGCGGCTGACGCCGGTGGCAGGGCCCCGCAGCAAAACAGGACAGGCCGCAGGGATGCCCGTGGTCTCGTCCGAATCCGTCCTGGCGCTGAAGCGGCGGGCACGGCGGATCCACAGGGCCCTGGCCGAGAAATACCCCTACGCCCATGCGGAACTGGACTTCCGCAACCCGTTCGAACTGCTCGTGGCCACCGTCCTGTCCGCCCAGACCACCGACGTCACGGTCAACCAGGTCAGCAAAGTGCTTTTTGCCCGCTGGCCCAATGCCCGGTCCCTGGCCGAGGCAGACCCCACGGAGCTCGAAACCATCCTCAAGCCCACCGGATTCTTCCGCGCCAAATCGAGGAACGTCCTCGCGCTGTGCACCCGCCTGGTGGACGACTTTGACGGCGAAGTTCCCGGACGGATGGAGGAACTGGTCACGTTGCCCGGCGTGGGCCGCAAGACGGCCAATGTGGTACTGGCCAACGCATTCGGCGTCCCGGGCATTTCCGTGGATACGCATTTCGCCCGCCTGGCGAAGCGGTTCGGGTGGACCCAGTCAGAGGACCCCGTGCAGATCGAACAGGACGTGGCGGAGCTGTTCGAGCGCAGGGACTGGACCATGCTGTCCCACCGGGTGATCTTCCATGGGCGCCGCGTCTGCCACGCCCGGAAGCCCGCTTGCGGGGCCTGTCCCGTTGCCAACTGGTGCCCCAGTTACGGGCTGGGCGAGACCGACCCGGACAAGGCAGCCAAGCTCCTCAAATATGAGCTTGCCCCCGGCAGCGAGGCATTGCTGGAGCAGTACCTGGCAGAGCAGCACCGGGCTTCGGAGATCCGGATGGCTTCCCAGATGAGGACCCCGTGAGCGCCCGCGATGACCTGGCGGAGCTGGTCCGGCGGGCGGAGACCGGAACCGCAGGGCCTCCTGATCCGCGCTGGGCCGCACTCACCGTGGACATTGCACGCGCCCGCAGGGCCGCCGTCCTGATGCTCTTCGGCGTGCTCGATGACGTCCCCGCCGCGTCCGGCAAGCCGCTTGCGCCGGCTGACCTCGACGTCCTGCTCCTGGAGCGCGCCCACACCCTGGGGTCCCACCCGGGGCAGGTGGCGTTTCCGGGTGGCGGCATCGATCACGGCGAATCCGCTGTGGCGGCTGCGCTCCGTGAAGCCGAAGAGGAGACCGGGCTGGACTCGGGCGGGGTGGAAGTGCTGGGGACGCTCCAGGAGCTGGGCCTGGCGCACAGCAATTTCCTGGTGACGCCTGTGCTCGGGTGGTGGCATTCGCCGTCGCCGGTCCGGGTGGTGGACTACGGCGAGTCCGCGCAGGTGTTCCGCGTGCCGGTGCGGGACCTGCTGGATCCGGACAACCGGGTGATGGCCACCGTCCACCGGGCAGGCCGCACCTTCGACAGCCCTGCCTTCACCGTCAACGGCGTGGTGGTGTGGGGATTCACCGGCATCGTGCTGAGCGGCCTCTTCGACCAGCTCGGCTGGTCGGTTCCCTGGGACCGGAACCGGCTGCATCCCATGGGGGTGTAGTTTTCAGGCCTGCTGGCGCAAATCCACCACGATGGCCGTGGCGGCATTCTCGCGCATGGCATTGATGCCGTCGCGGAGCAGGTTCAGGGACCTGAACGTGGGTGAAACTGCAACGGTGTTGCCCTCGGAGTCGGTGAGCCGCAGCCGGTACGACTCGTCGCCTGTGCGGTGTATTTCAAATCTTCCCGCCATGGACGGGGACCTCCCTGGTATGCGTCGTTGCATCAGCTTGTGGACCGGTCTGTTTCAGTCACCGCTCCGACTGTAACGTTCGCCACGGTAACCGTCGAGCTACTGCCGGGTAGGTTACCTTGCATCTCGCAGGCGGGTATTCGGCCCCCTGAAACGCTATTTGGCGAGGTCGTAGGAGTCGACCACGGCAAGGCTCACCGGGAACTCCACGGGGATCCGCCCGAACAACAGCTCCTTCGCCGCGGCGGCCGATTCCTCGATGGCTGCGATGCAGGCGTCAACCCCGTCGGCCGGTGCATGCACCATCACCTCATCGTGCAGGAAGAAGACCAGCTCCGCGCGGACAGCCCCGCCGCTCTCACCGGTGCCTGCCGTCCCCAAGGTGCGCAGCCGCCGTCGTAATTCCGCAAGCCAGCATGCTGCCCAGTCTGCCGCCGAGCCCTGGACCACGAAGTTCCGGGTGAAACGGCCCCGGGACCGGGCAATCGACTCTGCGCGCCGCTGCTCTTCGGCCGTGGTGGAGCGTTGGCTCAGGAACCACCGCTCCGAGGGCGGAGGGCTGCTGCGGCCCAGCCTGGTGGTCACGGTCCCGCCGGCCTCGCCCGCCCGCGCCGCCCGCTCCACAAAGTCGACGGCACGGGGATAGGTGCGCGCCAGCTGCGGCATCAGGCGGCCCGCCTCGCCGGAGGTGGCACCGTACATGGCGCCCAGCAAAGCCATTTTCGCCTTGGCACGGTCCCCGCCGAAGCCCTTTGCGGCGATGCCGGCATAAAGATCCTGGTCCCGGGCGGCCTCAGCCATGGAGGAGTCCTGCGCCAGGGCCACCAGGACACGCGGTTCCAGCTGCGAGGCGTCGGCGACAATCAGCTTATGGCCCGGGTCCGCGTGCACCGCACCGCGGACCTGGCGCGGGATCTGCAGTGCGCCGCCGCCGCGGGATGCCCAGCGCCCGGAAACAACGCCGCCCACCACGTACTCGGGGCGGAACCGGCCGCTGTCCACCCAGGCATCCAGCCAGGACCAGCCGTTGGCCGTGTGAAGGCGGGAGAGCTTCTTGTATTCCAGCAGCGGCTCGATGACCGGGTGGCTGGACTCCCTGAGCTCCCATTTCCGCGTGCTCTTCACCTCGATCCCGTTGCGGTGCAGGGACCGCATGAGGTCCTGCGGCGAATCCGGGTTGAGTCCGGGGGCGTTGAGCAGGGCGCGCAGTTCCGCTGCCAACGCCTCAAGTTTTTGCGGACGCTGGCCAGCGGGCGGCCTGGGACCCAGGTGGTTGACCAGAATCTGTTCGTGCAGGTCCTCCCGCCACGGGACGCCCGCGTGCTGCATCTCGGCAGCCACCATGGCAGCCGCCGACTCCGCCGCGAGCAGCAGCTGCAGGCGGTTCCGGCGGTTTTCCTCCGTCCCAACACCGGCCAGGGCGCCCTGCTGGGCGGCGTACTCTGCGCGGAGTTCCTCGAGGGACCATCCCGGCGCAGGCCCGGTACCGGGATCGTCGAACAGTGCGCCCTGGTCTGCAGGAGGACGCGGTGGCTGCAGTGCTTTCGGGGGAAGCATGGGATCCTCGACCGGGACCCTGTCGGTATTCCTGGCGTAATCGGTGTGGGCGCTGAACTGGGAAAAGGCCAGGATGTTCCCGCAGAGAGTGACGTCATAGCAGCGTTCCAGCTCCACGCCTGACGCGAGCAGCGCGGGGTACCAGTCCTGCGTCCGGTGCCAGATCCAGCGGGGCGCCTGGCCGCCGGGGCGCCGGGCTTCCAGCTGACGGACGACGGCGGGAAGGTCAGCGGGTGCCACCACACGGGGTTCGCGGTTGGCCGGCTGGGGCTGGCCCGCCTGCGTCAGCTCCTGAAGTGCAGCACCGCGGGGGTGGGCGGCGAGCATCAGGTACATGCTCCCATTGTGCCTTGCTGGAAGCGGTGCCTTCGGTTGTCCACATAGGCGGAGTGCTCCCTTAACTGCGAGTTGCGGCCGCGGCAGAGTGGCTCCATGAGCAGGCACCAGCTGAATGCACCGCATCCCGGGCCGGGACAGGCCACAGTTTCCTCCCGGCGGCCCCCGGACCTGGCACCCCCATCCCGGCTTCCTTTGCCGGACAGCCCGGTGGCGTCGGGCCCCGCGTGGCTGCCGGACAGTCCTGTGCCGGGTGGTTCGTTGCCGGACGGTTCAGGCGAGGTGCTGCTGGTTACCGCCTCCGGCGTCCTCCGCGCCGAAGTCGAGCGCATAGTGGCAGCCGCCGGCGCCCAGCTGCGCGTTGTCGCGGATGGAGTGGAGGGCGGCCGCTACTGGGACGCCGCATCGGCGGTCCTGGTGGGCAGCGACGTCCGGGAGATGCCACCGCGGCGGCGCACGCCAGCGGTCATGGTGGGCCTCGACGGCGAGGGCGACAGCCTATGGCACCTCGCCGCCGCACTGGGTGCCGAACGTGTGGCCGTGCTGCCCGATGCTGCCGCCTGGCTGGCGGACCATCTCAGCCGGTCGCGCTCGCCGGGCCCCGGCGGCCTGGTCCTTGGGATCACGGGTGGCTGCGGCGGGGCCGGTGCCACCACCGCCGCCATCTGGATAGCCCAGGCCGCGGCAGGGCTGGGGGCGCGCGTCCTGCTGGTTGACGGCGACCCCTGGGGCGGAGGCCTGGAACTGGCACTCGCGGCCGAGGACAACCCCGGGCTCCGCTGGCCGGACCTCGCCGAGGCCAGGGGCAGCATCGACCCCCTGCAGCTCTCCGATTCCCTGCCTGTGGCCGGCGGTTTTTCGTTCCTGTCCTGGCCTGCCACCCGGGAACAGCCGGTTCCTGTCGCTGCTGCCGCCGCGGCGGGTGTGCTTGACGCTGCCCGCCGTGGCTACGAGCTGGTGGTCGTGGACGTGGGACGGGGCGCGGAGCCGCTCCATACGGTGGCCTGGGACTGCGACCGGATCATGGTGGTGGTACCCGCACAGTTGAAGGCAGCAGTGGCGGCGGTGCGCCTGCTGCAGGAGCTTCCGCCGGTGGAGGCTGCCCTGCTGGTGCGGGGGCGCCCGGGTGCGGCGCTGGATAGTTCCCTGATTGCGGACGCCGTAGGGTTGCCGGTGCAGGGCCGCATCCCCGAACTGCGGGCCGTCCCGGGAGCCATGGAATCGGGCCGCCTTCTGGATCTGGGGAAGCGGCGGACTATTCGGCACTTCGGTGCCACGGTGCTCGATTGGCTCGGCGAGGACCTGAAAGCGGGGGATGTGGCATGAGGCGGCCGCCCGGTACGCCTTCAGTTCCTGCCCGGGAAGCGGGCGGCGCAGCTGGTCCCGGAGGACTGGGGGCACGGCGCAGTGCCCGCATCCTGGAAGCGAACCAGGCCGTCCGCCAGGGGCGGGGCAGGGAGCCCGCCGGCACGGGCCGGACTGTCGATTCAGGGCTGCTGGAATCGGTCCGCGAGTCGATGATGGCCGAGGCCGGAGCCGTAACACCTTCGCGGGTTGCCGCAGCGGTACAGGCCACCGGCAAGCTGTTGGGTACCGCGGGGGCGCTTGCCGCGGTGGAGCGGATCAGCGCCGAGCTCAATGGACTTGGTCCGCTGCAGGAGCTCACCCGGGATCCTGCCGTAACAGACATCTTCGTCAACGCCCCCGACTCCGTGTGGGTGGACCGCGGCCGGGGTATCGAGCGCGTACCTGTCCTGTTCGATGGCGAGGCGCAACTGCGCGCGCTGGCCTGCCGGCTTGTGGCGGCGGGCGGCCGCCGCCTGGATGACGGTTCACCCTGTGTCGATGTCCGGCTTGCCGGCGGCTACCGTGTCCATGCCGTGTTGCCGCCGGTGTCCACGTCCGGGACGCTGCTGAGCGTCCGGATCCGCAGGGAACGGGTCTTCAGCATGGCTGAGCTGCGCACGGGCGGCATGTTCGGCGAGCGGGTGCAGACGGTGCTGGAAAGGATAGTGGACGGGAGGTTGAGCTTCCTGGTCAGCGGTGCCACGGGGTCCGGGAAGACCACGCTGCTGTCCACTCTCTTGGGGCTATGTTCGCCGGATGAACGCCTCGTCCTGATCGAGGATGCGTCCGAGCTGAACCCCGTCCACCCGCACGTGGTGGCCCTTGAATCACGCCACGGAAACCTTGAAGGCGGCGGTGCCGTGGACTTGGGGGAGCTCGTCCGGCAGGCGTTGCGCATGCGTCCGGACAGGCTGGTGGTGGGGGAGTGTCGGGGCGCTGAAGTGCGCGAGCTCCTCACCGCGATGAATACCGGGCACAGCGGCGGCGGTGGAACCATCCACGCGAACACGGCAGCAGCAGTCCCGGCCAGGCTTAACGCCCTCGGGGCGCTCGCCGGGCTCGGCCCGGAGGCCGTGCGGCTTCAGGCCGCCAGCGCCCTTGACGTCGTTGTCCATGTCGGCAGGACGCCGAAGGGCAGGGAAATCCTGTGCATTGGAATCATCGCCGATGGCCCGGAAGGACTGGCCGTGGTGCCCGCCCTTGGGGAATCAGGTGCCCCGGGTCCCGCATGGGAAGCGCTGGCAGCCCGGTTGGGGATGGACCCCGAGGCACTCCTGTGACACTCCTCCTCACCGTGCTCCTGTGCAGCGCTGTGCTGTTGCTCCTCAGGCCGCCCCTGGATGCCGCTTCCAGGCTGCGCGCGGCAACCGGCAACATGACCACAGCACCGGGTTCCAGGAAGGGCCGTTTACTGCCGTGGGGCAGGGCAGGCGGCGGAAGCGCGGCAAGGACGCGGGAACCGGGCCTGACCCTGGTGGTGCAGCAGCTGGCGGCACTGCTCAGGGGCGGACGGACGCCCGGGCGGCTGTGGGACGAACTGTGGACGGTATACGGCAAAGGTGAAAGCGGGCAGCGGCTTCAAGGGGCCGCACCGCTGTCCGGGGCAGTCCTGTCAGAGGGGTCAGCGGCAGTCCTGGCATCCGCGCGTGCGGCTGCGGCCACCGGAGCTCCCGTTGCGGAGGCCATCCGCCGTGCGGTCCCCACAGCGTTCCCACACCGGGACAGGGAAGCCCGGACCTGGTCCGAGCTCGCCGCCTGCTTCGACATCGCCGAGGCCAGCGGGTGCCCGCTCGCCGACGTGCTGACCCGCTTCGCGGCCCAGCTGGAAGCGGAGGATGACGCTGACGCGGCCCGGCAGACGGCCCTCGCCGGGCCCAAAGCCACCGTCCGGCTCCTGACCTGGCTTCCATTGATCGGCCTTGGACTCGGTGCTGCCCTGGGCGTGGATCCGCTGGCCACACTGCTGGGAACACCCCTCGGACTGGCCGCGTTGATGGGCGGGGTGGTGCTCACAGCTGCGGGAAGAGCCTGGTCCGCCCGGCTGGTGTCGGCTGCTGCTGGAGCAGGCAAGCCATGACGCCGGTATGGATCCAGGGCCTGGCACTGTTCCTGCTTCTCGCGGCAGGGTCATGGCTTGCCTGTTCCAGCCATGACCGGTCGCGTCAGCGCCTGCGCCACCTTTCTCCTGCCACTCCAAGGACACAACAGCCTGCGGCCGCTCAGGGGACAGCAGGGAGCTCCGGCAGCGGCCTGAAGGACACCGCCATGATGCTCGAACTTGTGGCGGCGATGCTGGATGCGGGAGCCGGAATTGGCCGGTCCCTCGAACTGGTGGCTGCCTCGGCTGCGCCACAGTACCGGGACTCCCTGCGGCCGGTGGTCTCGGCGCTGGCCATCGGCGCCGACTGGGAAACAGCCTGGCGCAGCTCCGCCGTCCGGCTCCCCGAGATCCTGGAACTCCGGGACGCCCTCGGGTTCGCGGCGCTCACGGGCGCACCCTCTTCCGCGATCCTCTACGCCCAGGCTGCAAGACTTCGCCGAAAACGGTTCCGGGCCGCGGAAAAGCGGGCCGCATCGCTTGGCGTGAAGCTGGTGGTTCCCCTGGGCTTGTGCTCACTCCCGGCCTTTATCTGCCTTGGGGTTGTCCCGGTGCTGTTGGCCCTGGTGCCTTCCGGCTCCTAGCAGTCCAGGCCCCTCCCCAGGCCGTTCGTCCCCTCCTCCACAGCACTGAAGCGGTGCAGCTTTTCCACTTAGCGCACCCCCGCCCTTACCGGCAATAGCTGCGCCGGGAAGAGTCAAAGGCAGCCGGGAAACCACCGGCAACAACGGAAAGGAAACCAGATGTCCACCAACTACTACCGCCGCAATCACTCCGCCGGAATGTACGCGCCAACCGCTTCCGGGCAGGGGCCTGCCGGTCGAAATGGCGGCATTCGCAAAACCGTCGGGGCGCCGTATATGTCCGCTCCCGCCGTCGACACCAACGCAACCGTCCCCAGCGTATTCGTCCCGAAGGCACCCGTGGTGGGTGCATCCTTTCCAGCTGCATCCTTCCCGCTGCCCGGCAGCGTGGTGCAGCCTTTCCCGGGTTCGGTCCGCGCGCCCAAGGCACGGCGCAGCGTAAGGCTGCTGGGGTCGGAGGCCGGCATGGCTACGGCCGAATACGCCATCGCCACGCTGGCCGCGGTGGGATTTGCCGGGCTGCTCGTGTTCATCCTCCGCAGCGACGAGGTACGTGGCTTCCTCCTGAACCTCATCCGCACCGCCCTTGCTCTGCCGTGACGCGTTCGGCAGGAGTGCTGCCGTCACGCAAGTCCCTTGAAGCAGTGACCGGCAGCATGGCCTGCAGCAGCGGGGAGCCGGAACCCGCGGATAGAGCTGCGAACGCCCGGGGTACGGTAACGGCCGAGTTCGCCGTGACACTGCCGGCTGTGCTGGCACTGCTGGCCATGCTGCTTGCCGGGGCGGCCGCCGGTTTGACGCAATTGCGCATTGAGGAGGGAGCCCGGGCCGGTGCCAGGGCCCTGGCCCGGGGCGACGACCCCGCCGCGGTGGAACGGACCGTCAGGACGCTAACGGGCGGCTCGGCGACCGCGTCAATTGCCTCCGACGGAGAGTGGCTCAGCGTCACGGTCGCTGACCGGGTGCCCGGACCCCTGGGATCGTCCATCCCGTGGACCCTCACTGCACGTGCTTCCACCCGCAGCGAGACGGCGGGGACCGGCGCCGCCAGCGGTGGCGGTGCTGGGTTTACCGATGGCAAGGGAGTCCGATGATGGGAGGTGACGAAGCGTGCCACTCCGCCATCGGGAACGCGGATGGCCGTGAGCGCGGTTCGGGGACGGTCCTGGCGGCAGGACTGGCACTGGTGGTCATGCTGGCCATGGCCGTCATGCTGCTGCTGGCCCAGTCAGCCGTGCTCGCAAGCAGGGCGGCAGCAGCCGCGGACCTGGCGGCCCTTGCCGCGGCGGATGCCCTTCGTGGAATCACCACGGGGGAGCCCTGCACGGTTGCGGCAGAAGTGGCAGCACGGCACGCCGCCACGGTCCTTAGCTGTTCCGAGGGTTCGGGACAAACGATTGAGGTGCGTACTGAGCTCGGCGGGCGCCCGCTGCTTGGTGCCGCAACCGGACATGCCCGGGCAGGTCCTCCGCCCTAGGGACACAGCCCCTGCTGGGAGTCAGTTCCTGGCTCCCAGAGCCACCGGAGTGGCTTCCGTGGCGTCCTTGAGCAGCACGTCCAGCAGGGTTACCGCGGCGGCCTTGTCCAGCGGATTGTTCTTGTTCCCGCATTTGGGGGACTGGACGCAGGACGGGCAGCCGGACTCGCACTCGCAGGCCTTGATGGCGTCCCGGGTTGCTGCCAGCCACACCATGGCTTTGTCGAATCCCCGTTCGGCAAACCCGGCCCCGCCAGGGTGCCCGTCATACACGAAGATGGTGGGCACCCCGGTGTCGGCATGCAGGGCCGTGGAAACCCCGCCGATGTCCCACCGGTCGCTGGACGCCACCAGGGGCAACAGTCCTATCGCGGCGTGCTCCGCTGCGTGCAGGGCACCCGGGAACTGCGCTTCGATGAGGCCGGCCCCGGTCAACGAGCGGTTGTCCACCACGAACCACACCGCCTTGGTGAAGAGTTCGCGGGCGCCCAGCTCAAGGGGCTCCTCACCCAGGACCTCGTTCGATATCAGGGCCTTGCGCTGGAAGGAGACCACCTGCGTGGTCACCTTCACGTCGCCGAAGTGGACGGTTACATCACCCCACTGCATGGTCCGCAGGGTGTCCAGGACCTCGATCTGGGTTACGTCCCGTGCTGTTGTGTAGTAGTCGGGGTTGGCCCGGCGGACCATGACGCAGTGGTCGTCTTCGTTCAGGTCCTCCACAACGTAGGAGTCGCCCTGGTGGACGTACACCGCGCCCGTGTGTGCCTGGTAATGGGTCTGGGGTGAGTCCATGGTTCCCAGCAGTGAGCCGGTCTCGGCGTCGACGATGCTGACCGGGCCGCCGCCGTCGGCCCGGAGGTTGACCATGGCTGCCGCGCTTTGCGAGTGGGTCCAGAACCAGCCCGCGGGCCGGCGCCGGAGGTAGCGCTGTGCCACCAACCGATCCAGGAGCATTTCGGCCGTGGGGCCAAAGAGGTCCAGCTCGGCCGGTCCCAGGGGGAGTTCGGCTGCCGCCGCGCACAGGTGTGGCCCCAGCACGTAGGGGTTGGACGGGTCAAAGACCGTTGCCTCCACCGACACGTCGAAGATTGCCTCGGGATGGTTCACCAGGAAGGTATCCAGCGGATCATCACTGGCCACAAATGCCGCAATGGCGTCCTGGCCCGCCCGCCCGGCCCTGCCGATCTGCTGGAACAGGGATGCGCGCGTGCCGGGCCAGCCGGCCACGAGGACTGCGTCCAGGCCGGAGATGTCGATCCCCAGCTCCAAGGCGGAGGTGCTGGAAACGCCCAGGAGTTGGCCGGAGCGCAGGGATTTCTCCACCGCCCGGCGTTCCTCCGGCAGGTAACCCGAGCGGTAGGCGGCCACGCGCTGCGGGAGGCTCGGATCCACCTCGTCAAGGAGCCGCTTGGTGATAGCGGAGATGGTTTCGGCGCCGCGTCGGGACTTGATGAAGGCGATGGTGCGGACCCGGGCGGATACCAGGTTGGCCAGCAGGTCCGAGGTTTCGGCCACGGCGGTCCGCCGCTCCTTGGCTCCGTTCTCGCCCCTGATGTCGGTCAGTGCCGGTTCCCACAGTGCCACGGTAGTGGCCCCGTGCGGCGAGCAGTCGCGGGACACTGCCTTGACGGGGGCTCCGATGAGGCGTGAAAACGAGACGTCGGGATCGGAAGCGGTGGCGGAGGCAGCAATGAACACCGGTTCCGGGAATGAGGTTCCCGCCCCGTAATAGGCGCAAATCCGGCGGAGCCGCCGCATCAGGTTGGCCACGTGTGATCCGAACACGCCCCGGTAGCTGTGTGCTTCGTCCACGATGACGTAGCGAAGCCGGCGGAAGAAGCCGGCCCACCACGCGTGGTTGGGAAGGATGCCAAAGTGCAGCATGTCCGGGTTGGCCAGGATGAAGTTGGCGTGGTCCCGGATCCACCGGCGGGCGGAGGGATCCGTATCGCCGTCGTAGGTCTCCGCCCTGACCGTGGGCAATTTCAGGGCGCGGATGGCGTTCAGCTGGTCCGCCGCCAGCGCCTTGGTGGGGGAGAGGTAGAGGGTGACGGCGCCGTCGTCGTGAATTTTCCCGGGCTCCGCAAGCACCCGCAGCTCGGACCGGTGGATCGCGTCCAGCGCCGGCAATTGGTAGGCCAGCGACTTCCCGGATGCTGTTCCGGTAGCCACCACAACATGCTCCCCTGAATGCGCCGCATTGGCCGCATCCACCTGGTGCCGGTAAGGCTCGCCGATGCCCAGTGCCCCGTACGCCGCAGCAATGTCCGGATGCACCCACTCCGGCCAGGGTGCGTGGACCGCCTCCCGCGCCGGTATGGTGCGGACATGACGGAGCTGTTCCGGTTCCGGGCCGCGGCCCAGCAAAGGAATCAGGGAGTCATGGGGGTTCACCCCACTATTCTTCCATCCGGTGCCGTACCGCGCGTCCGCGGTTCACCCACGGGAAAACAGTACGGGGCATACTTCCAGGTGGGACGGCTCAGCTCAGCGAAAGATCCGACCCCTCATGCGACGCCGAGAGCATCAGGACCCGGGCGATTGTTGTCCAGCCAAGATGCGAATAGAGCTTTCGCCCGTCCCGGGACGCCAGAAGGAGGCCGGTCCGGATGCCGCGCCCGGAAGCCTGGGCCGCCAAGGCACGCATGACCAGGCTCCCCAAGCCCCTGCGCTGGAACTCCGGCTGGGTGACGATCTGGTCGAAGACGGCGGTGTCGCCCACCACGAAGGCCCGGCCGCCCGCCGCAACCGTGTCCCCGGAACGGACTTCGGCGTAATACACGCCGTCCTGTTCGAACGTGGAAAGGCTCAAATCGTCGTCGGAAAGCCAGGGATCCTCCGCGTCCTGGGTCTCCATGTCAACGATCATCATCGCTTGGGAATCAGAGGTGACATTCAGGCCTTGCCGGCCTGCCATCGCCGCATACCGGGAGGGATCGTTGGTGAGGATGGTCAGCACCCGGGCCGGGGATTCCGCCGTCCGGGCGGCGAGGGCGGCGAACTCGCCATCGGTGGGTTCGGACGCAAAGACTTCCCACTCCCCGCTGGTGTCAGCGCGGAGCGCAGCGGGAAAGCGGCCCTCCGTGGAGGTCCGGTAGCCGCGACATCCGGCCCAGCCGGCAACCCACACTTCGAGCAGGCCAGTGATGTCTTCAACCAGGGCTTCCGGGCTCATGGCAGAAGACTATTCCAGCCCGATCGCATGCAACAGGGGATGCGGAAGTGCTTATGCAATTGTGATACGTCCCGTGTGCAGCGCGCGCCTGGGGCCGGGCCCGAGGCTCAGCCAGGACCGGGCGGGCAGCGCAGCCGGTACCCTTAAATACGTGGCTTTGAACAAGATTGTGCTTTTTTACGGCTTTACCCCCATTGCTGACCCGGACGCCGTGCGTCTGTGGCAGCGTGCCCTGTGCGAGAAGCTTGGCCTGACCGGCCGCATCATCATTTCCAGGGACGGGATCAATGCCACCGTTGGCGGGGAAATCGGCGCCGTTAAGCAGTACGTCAAGACCACCCGCGAGTACTCCGGGTTCCGCGGCATTGACGTCAAATGGTCCGACGGCGGTGCGGAGGACTTCCCCCGGCTCAGCGTCAAGGTGCGGGACGAGATTGTCTCCTTCGGAGCGCCCGGAGAACTCAAGGTTGACGCCGCCGGCGTGGTGGGCGGCGGGAAGCACCTCAAGCCAGAGCAGCTCCACGAGCTCGTGGACGCCAGGAAGCGGGACGGCGAGGACGTGGTCTTCTTCGATGGCCGGAACGCCTTCGAAGCACAGATTGGCCGGTTCAAGGACGCGGTGGTGCCGGAGGTCGCCACTACCCACGACTTCATCAAGGAGCTGGAGTCCGGCAAATATGACTCCCTGAAGGACAAACCCGTGGTGACCTACTGCACCGGAGGCATCCGCTGCGAGGTGCTCTCCAGCCTTATGGTGAACCGCGGCTTCAAGGAGGTCTACCAGCTCGACGGCGGGATTGTCCGTTACGGCGAGGCGTTCAAGGACCAGGGGCTCTGGGAGGGCTCGCTGTACGTCTTTGACAAGCGCATGCACCTGGAGTTCAGCGAGGACGCCAAGACCATCGGCGAGTGCGCCAGATGCTCCGCGCCCACCAGCAAGTTCGAGAACTGCTCCAATCCGAGCTGCCGCACCCTGACCCTGTACTGCGCCGATTGCGCCGCCAGCCCGGAGACACTCCGCTGCCCGGAAGGCTGCGCGGCGGCCTGAGCCCCGGGCGGCCAGCAGTGAGGGCCGGCCAGACCGCACTAAGCGGATAGCATCAGAGCCGGTGCACGCGGAACGCGAAGTTCGCCGCGGTCCTGGCCTCCACCCTGACCGTGAGGACGCTGTCCGTTGACAGGTAAATGACGTTTTCGCGGTTGATGCCGCACCGCAGGCCCAGGTCCACCAGGGTGAGGGTCTCGGTGCGGACGGTAAAGGTCACCCGGCGCTGGCTCCGGCAGGCAATCGCAAGAATGTAGGTCCCGGTTTCCAGCACCGGCGACGAGACGACCCGGACCTCCCCGGCCGCCAAGAGCCCGGCGTCGGCCTGGACCACGGGCCCGGCAGTGCCGGGAAGTGCCCGGGATACCCAATCGCCCAGCTCCGCGTCGCTCACCGGGTCCTGCTGCAGCGGGTCGCGGGTGAAGGCCGGCGTCGGGGCAACGGTCGCGGTGCCCTGCGCACTCCCGGCCCGGCCGTCGTCGTACGTATATTCGCAGCCAGCCAGCGCACCTGCCGCAAGCACGAGTCCAAGGGCGACGGCGGCCGCCGGCTTCGGTGCCAGGGGCGCCCGTGCTGGCCCTTCGGGAAAGGGCGCGGAGATTCCCCGCACGCTGGGCATAGTCCGACCTTATGCCCGCAGCGGGCGGCGGGCCAGAGCCGGAACGAGGCGTTATTGGGCTGGTGCCAGCTGGTAGGCGTAAAGCAGCGGAGCGTCGACGCTGGAGGTGCTGATTTCGACTCGTCCGGCGGCGGGCAGGATGATTTTGGTGGGTTCCTGGCGGCCGTTGCAGGCTGCCCCCGCCTCCGCCACGGGCTTCCCGTCCAGCGAAACCGCGAAGAAAGCCTTGCCGGTGCCGTCGCACACCGTCGTGAGCGTGTAGCTGCCGGCGGGGACCCGTGCGGCCTCCTGCACGATGCGGTCCCGGTTGAGGATCTTTCCCGAATCCTGGAGCACAATGCCGGCCGGAGAAGATGGCAGCGCCGTGGCACGCCACTTGGGAACGTCCGCGTTCTCCACTGAGGTCACTGGTGAACATCCCGCCGCGGCAATGCAGAGGGCCGCGGCAACCAGTGTCCCCGGCAGCGGACGGCGGACTGCAGCGGCTGCGGTGCGGGCACGCGGAAGGAAGGAAAGGCTGGCAGGCATGGCTCCACCGTACCCCCGCGCCAACGCCGGACTAAACTTGGGCGGTGCCTAAATCCCCTTATGAGTTCACTGCCGGCAACACCCCCGACGCTCCCCGCAGCGACCTCCCGGACCTGCTCGCCGCCCTTGCCGCGGACCTGCGCGGGCTGGACTATACCCTCGACGGCGTCGCCCGGCTGCTGGGCCCCACGGCCTCCGCGGCACTGAACCGGGACCAGATCATTCCCGCGTTGCTCGCTGTGGAGCATGCAGTGGGGGCGGACAACCGGGCGGCGCCGCTTGCCGCCGTCGTCCGCCTGTGGCTTCTCGCCGAGCCGCAGGAACGGGAAGCGTTCGACGCCGCCCTGCCGAACACCGGCGCCGAAGGCCTCCTGGAGCTTGGGCTGGTGCAGCCCGTTCCCGGCTCGGGCCTGCTCACCGCCAAAGCCGACCTCCGGCCGTACGGCTGGGACAAGAACGACGACGGCAGCGGTGGCGCTGAGCTGTGGGTGGCCAGCGACCTCGCCGCCCACCAGCAGGCGGGGGTGCTCCGGCACGACCACGTCCTGGGCATCGGGCAGGCATCCACCACCCTGGTGCAGACCACCATCCGACGCCATACCGAGCGCGCCCTGGACCTGGGAACAGGCTGCGGCATCCAGGCCTTCCACCTGCTCCACCACTGCCAGCACGTGACGGCCACCGACATCTCCGAGCGTGCGCTTGCCTACGCCCGGTTCAACATCCTGCTCAATGCGGAGGCACTGTCCGTCGACCCGGCCCGCCTCGAAGACCGGGTGAGCCTGCGCCTGGGTTCGCTCTTGGAGCCCGTTGCCGGTGAGGAATTCGGGCTGGTGGTCTCCAACCCGCCGTTCGTCATCACCCCGCGCAGCACCGGCGAGGACGCGGCGGACCAGTTCACCTACCGCGACGGCGGCCTGCCGGGCGACGAGATCGTGGCCGCCCTGGTGGCGGAGCTGCCCGGCGTCCTGGCGCCCGGCGGCTGGGCCCAGATGCTGGGAAACTGGGAAGTCGCCGCCGGCAGCAGCTGGGATGAGCGGCCCAAGTCGTGGGTGCGGCCGGGCACTGACGCCTGGTTCATCCAGCGCGAGCAGGTCAGCCCGGAACAATACGCCGAAACCTGGCTGCAGGACGCCTCGGAGTCCCGGGACCGGCAGCACTACCGGGAGGCGTATGCCGCCTACCTTGCGGATTTCGGGTCACGGAATGTGGAAGGAATCGGCTTCGGCATGGTCTGGCTGCGCCGCCCCGCTGACGGACGCCCTTCCGCCATCAGCCGCTTCGAGGAAATCACCTACCCCATTGAGCAGCCCGTCGGCCCCCACCTGGGCGCCGCCGTCGAACGCAGCGACTGGCTCGCTGCCCATGACCTTGCCGGCACGCACCTGCTTGTGGCGGACGACGTCACCGAGGAGCGCCACCAGCGCCCCGGGGCTGAGCACCCCGGCGTGATCCTGCTCCGGCAGGGTGCGGGGCTGCGGCGCACCAACCTGATGAGCACCGGGCTGGCCGGGTTTGTGTCAGCGTGCGACGGCGACCTCACCGCCGGGCAGATCGCCGGGGCCTTGGAGGCCCTCCTGGGCGGCCAGGACGGGTTCGACGCCGGGACCTTCCAGGGTGCGCTGCTCGCCGACGTGGCCAACCTGGTCCGGGACGGCTTCCTCATTCCGGCCGGAATTTCCGCCCAGCCCTAAGCCCCCTCATGCCCTGAACACAGCCCCGTCTTTTCCACATGAATGCGCACGATTCCCCAAAATATGGTGAACTAGGCGAACATGGGCTCATCTGCCCCAGCAACCTTTTTCTGTAGGAGCACCGTGCCAAGCAAGGCCAAAACCGGCAAGAAACTCGTGATTGTGGAGTCTCCGGCCAAGAGCAAGACCATCGCCAAGTACCTCGGCGAGGGCTTCATCGTAGAGGCCTCCATCGGTCACATCCGCGACCTGCCGCAGCCCTCCGAACTCCCTGCCGAGCTGAAGAAGACGTCGGTGGGCAAGTTCGCCGTCGACATTGAGCACGACTTCAAGCCGTACTACGTGGTGTCCCCGGACAAGAAGAAAAAGGTGACTGAGCTCAAGGCCGCGCTCAAGGACGCCGACGAACTTTATCTCGCAACCGATGGGGACCGCGAGGGCGAAGCCATCGCGTGGCACCTGCTGGAAGTGCTCAAGCCCAAGGTTCCGGTGTACCGGATGACATTCGGCGAAATCACCAAGGAAGCCATCCAGCGCGCCATGGGCAACCTGCGCGACGTGGACCAGGACCTGGTGGACGCCCAGGAAACCCGCCGCGTCCTGGACCGGCTCTACGGCTACGAAATCTCGCCCGTGCTGTGGCGCAAGGTGGCACGCGGCCTGTCCGCCGGCCGCGTGCAGTCAGTGGTCACCCGGATGGTGGTGGACCGCGAACGGGAGCGCATGGCCTTCAAGGCGGCCTCCTACTGGGACCTGACGGGCCAGTTCGGCGCCGAGTCCGGCTCGTTCAAGGCCAAGCTCGCCGCCGTCGACGGTGCCAAGGTGGCCTCAGGCCGCGACTTCAACGACAACGGCGAGCTCACCTCCCGGAACGTGGCCCACCTCAACGAGGAACTGGCAACGTCCCTGGCGGCCGGGCTGCAGGATGCTGACTTCCGCGTCCGCTCGGTGGACACCAAGCCGTACACGCGCCGCCCGGCTGCGCCGTTCACCACCTCCACGCTGCAGCAGGAGGCGGGCCGCAAGCTTCGCTTCTCCTCCAAGAGCACCATGCAGGTGGCCCAGCGGCTGTACGAAAACGGCTACATCACCTACATGCGTACGGACTCGTCGGCACTGAGCGACGAGGCCATCACGGCAGCCCGCCGCCAGGCCTCCGAGCTGTACGGCCCCGAATACATTCCGCAGTCACCGCGCGTCTACTCCAACAAGGCAGCCAACGCGCAGGAAGCGCACGAGGCCATCCGCCCCGCCGGCGACTCCTTCCGCACGCCCGCCCAGGTTGCCAAGCAGCTTTCCGGGGACGAGTTCCGCCTCTACGAGCTCATTTGGAAGCGCACGGTCGCCTCCCAGATGGGCGACGCCAAGGGCTCCACGGCCACCATCCGCCTGGGCGCCGTGTCCACCGACGGCCGGGATGCCGAGTTCTCCGCCTCCGGCACCGTGATCACGTTCCCCGGCTTCCTCGCCGCCTACGAGGAAGGCAAGGACGAGACGCGCGGCGACGACGACTCCGACGAAGCACGCCGGCTGCCCAACGTTGCCAAGGACGACTCCCTCACTGCCTCGGACATCCAGGCCGTGGGCCACGAGACCTCGCCGCCGCCGCGTTACACGGAAGCGTCCCTGACCGCGGAACTGGAGAAGAAGGGCATCGGCCGTCCGTCCACCTACGCCTCCACCATCTCCACCATCCAGGACCGCGGCTATGTCCGGAAGCAGGGCTCGGCCCTGGTACCCAGCTGGATCGCCTTCTCGGTCATCCGGCTCCTGGAGCAGCACTTTTCCGACTACGTGGACTACGAGTTCACCGCCGACATGGAAGGCGACCTGGACAAGATCGCCAACGGCCAGGAAGCCGGCGCGTCCTGGCTCCGGCACTTCTACTTCGGCGAGGACTCCGATCCGGGCCTGCTGAGCATCGTCAACAACCTGGGCGAGATCGACGCCCGGGAAATCAACTCGATTCCCATCACGGACGAGATCACCCTCCGGGTGGGCAAGTTCGGCCCGTACCTGGAAAGCTCAGCCGCCGTGGTGGACCCCAAGACGGGCGAGATCGTGGAATCGGCGCGGGCCAACGTGCCCGAGGACCTGGCACCGGATGAGCTCACCGCGGCCAAGGCCATCGAACTCATGGAGACGGCGGCGCCGGAGGAACGCGTGCTCGGCAGCGATCCGCACACGGGGCACACCGTGGTGGCCAAGAACGGCCGCTATGGTGCCTACGTCACCGAGGTCATTCCCGAAATGACCGAGGAACAGATCGCCGCCCAGCCGGTGGAGTACTACAAGAACGGCAAGCCCAAACCGCCCAAGAAGCCTGTCAAGGCGAAGCCGCGCACAGGTTCGCTCTTCAAGTCCATGACCGTCGAGTCCGTCACCCTGGACGAGGCCCTTCAGCTCATGAGCCTGCCCCGGGCGCTGGGGGAGGACGCCGAAGGCAACCTCATCACGGTCCAGAACGGCCGGTTCGGGCCTTACCTGAAGAAGGGGACCGACTCCCGCTCCATCGGCTCCGAAGAGGAAATCTTCACCATCACCCTGGAACAGGCCCTGGAGATCTATTCGCAGCCCAAGCAGCGCGGCGCCCGTGCCGCCGTGCCGCCGCTGGCCGAGTTCGGCCCGGACCCTGTCTCCGAGAAGAACATTGTGGTGAAGGAAGGCCGGTTCGGGCCCTACATCACTGACGGCATCACCAACATCACCGTTCCCCGCGCCACTTCCCTGGAGGAACTTACGCGGGAACAGGCCGTCGAGTTGCTGGCCGAAAAACGCGCCAAGGGACCGGTCAAGCGGACCGCCACCCGCAAGGCGCCGGCCAGGAAGAAGGCAACGGCCAAGAAGTAGTGCCGTGGCCGGCGCGTTTGCGCCGGCCACCGGATCGTGATCGGCTAGTTGCATGACTCAACAGCCCGGAATTGACGACACCACTCCGCTCAACGACCTTGAAGAGAAGCTGGCCTCCGGCGGAGAGCCTGAGGCGAGCCCCGTGGACGTCATCCTGTCGTTCCTCAACAGCGAGGTCTACATCATCAGCTCGGACACGGTGGAGGGCGTGGACTCCCAGGTGGAGCCCCTGGTCCTTGCCAATGCCGACGGCGACCCAGTTCTCGCCGTTTTCTCGCACCCGAGCAGGGTGGACCAGCAGTACCTTGAGGCTGCTCCCAACGTGCTGGGCACGCAGGGTGCCGCCATCATCGCCAACCTTGGCGATGAACTGGGCATGGTGATCAACCCCGGAGCAGCCTACGGTTTCGAGATCAATCCCGAAGGCGTTGCCAACATCAGGCGCGACTTCAAGCGCGCTGACGAGCAATAATGTCCCCATGCGTCTAGGCGTCCTCGATATCGGTTCCAATACTGTCCATCTGCTCCTGGTGGATGCCCACCCGGGTGCGCAGCCGGTGCCTTTCGCGTCCCACAAGCGGCCGCTGTCCCTGGTGCAATACCTTGAACCGGACGGCAGCATCAGCGACGAGGGCCAGCATGAGCTGACCGAGTTCGTGCTGGAGGCCTGGGAGTTCGCTGCGCGGCATAAGGCCGAGGACCTGCTGGCCTTCTGTACCTCGGCCATCCGCGAGGCCACCAACGGCCCCGCGGTGCTGGCCCGGGTCAAGCACGAGACTACGGTAACCCTCCAGGAACTGACCGGCAGCGAAGAGGCGTCCATGACGTTCTTCGCTGTCCGCCGCTGGCACGGTTGGGGAGCCGGTCCCATCCTGAACCTGGACATCGGCGGCGGCTCCTTTGAAATGGCCTTTGGCCAGGACGAGCTGCCCGAGGTGGCCACCTCGGTGCCGCTGGGTGCCAGCCGGCTCACCAGGGATTGGCTCCCCGAGGATCCGCCGTCGGCCAAGAGCGTCAAGGAACTCCGGCGCTACATCCGGGCCACGCTCAAGCCGGCCGTTCGCGAATTCGACGGCCTTGGACGGGCAAATGTGGTGGCCGGTACCTCCAAGACCTTCCGCTCACTGGCCCGAATCGCGGGCGCCGCTCCCAGCGCTGAAGGCCCCTACGTCAAACGCGAACTGCACGCCTCGGACCTGGGCATCTGGACCCAGCGGATCTCAGCCATGAGTTCGGAGGACAGGCTGCACCTTCCCGGCGTCTCCGAGGCCCGGGCCCATCAGCTCCTCGCCGGCGCCCTGGTGGCCGAGGCTGCCCTCGAGATGTTCAAGTTCAAGAAGCTCCGCATTTGCCCGTGGGCGCTGCGTGAAGGGCTCATCCTGCGGCGACTGGACCAGCTGGTATTTTCCGGCCCCCTGCAGCCCGCACCCCATGTCGCCGGCTCGCCACCCGTGGCAGCAACGGTCTAACGGTTAAAAGCGGAAGCACCGGGGCCGGCAACAGGAAAATGGGGGAAAACCTGCTGCCGTGCCACCGGTGCCCTGGCAGGCATCCCCATGCCTGCCGCATCACTCGCACCCTCAATGAGGTAATAACTACGTTAGGATCCCAAGTTGTGTGCTGCCTGCGCTGAAGGTGGGAGTTGCCTGTGAATGCCTGCGAACTGCAATGATGGAGGCATGAGCAACCGAATCGCATTCCTTGGCTGTGGATCCATGAACGAAGCCATTCTTGGCGGACTGCTGGAGGCAGGGACGGATCCGGGGGATGTGGTGGCCACGGTCCGCCGCGCAGAGCGCGCCTCGGAACTGGCCGGGCGGTACCACGGGATCACCGCCATCGCCGGCGAGGAAGAACCCGACAACAACAGGCAGGCTGCCAAGGGGTCCGCCGTCGTCATCCTTGGCGTCAAGCCGGTGGGCATCGCGGACCTGGCCCGGGAAATCAGCCCCGCCCTTTCGCCGGACACCGTGGTGGTCAGCGTGGCTGCGGCCGTGTCCATCGCCCAGCTGGAGGCAGCGCTGCCCGCAGGCCAGCCGGTGATCCGGACCATGCCCAACACGCCCGCAAAGCTGGGCCGCGGCGTTGTGTCCGTCTCGCCCGGCACGCACTGCACCCCTGAACAGCTCCAGATGGTCAAGGACATCCTGCAGGGAGCCGGAACTGTTGTCGAGGTCCCCGAAGAGCAGGTGGATGCGCTCTCGGCCATCAGCGGTTCCGGCCCTGCCTACGCCTTCTACCTTGCGGAGGCCATGGCGTCGGCGGGGGAGGAACTGGGCCTGGACCGTGAGCTGTCCCTGCTGCTGGCGCGCGAAACCGTAGCCGGTGCCGGGCTCATGCTTGCCGAGCCCGGGGCAGACCCCTCAGCGCTGCGCAAAGCCGTCACCAGCCCCAACGGCACCACCGAACGCGCCATCGCCACCTTCGATGAACAGGGCATCCCGGCCATCATCGCGGCCGGCGCCCGCGCGGCAGCTGACCGGGCAGCGGAGATCACCAGGCAGCTGGGTTAGGGGCGCGCGGCGAACCGCTCCAGCAGGTCCACGTGGCCGGAGACGATCAGCATGTCCCGCGAGGACACCTTGGTCTCGGGCCGGGCGTACGTGAAGTCCTCGCCCGGGGACTTCACGCCCACAATGGTGACGCCGTACTTGGAACGGACCTTTGACTCATCAAGAGTGAAGCCCACGGTCTCGCGCGGCGGGTACATCTTCACGATGGCAAAGTCGTCGTCGAACTCGATGAAGTCCAGCATGCGCCCGGACACCAGGTGCGCGGCGCGGACACCGGCGTCGGCCTCGGGGTAGATGACGTGGTTGGCGCCGATCCGGGTCAGGATCTTGCCGTGCGACGGGGTGATGGCCTTGACCCACAGGTGCTCGATGCCAAGGTCCACCAGGTTCACGGTGATCAGCACGGAAGACTCGATGGAGGTGCCCACGCCCACGACGGCGGAGCTGAACTCCTGGGCGCCCAGCTGGCGGAGTGCATCGATATTGGTGGCGTCGGCCTCCACCACATGGGTCAGGAGGGGTGCCCATTTCTGCACCAGGTTCCGGTCCCGTTCGATGGCAAGTACTTCCCGGCCCTGCTTGACCAACTGCTCCGCGGTGGATGAACCGAAACGGCCCAGGCCGATCACCAGTACCGGGGCGTTGTGGGCGGGGCGCCGGGGGGCGTCTGTAGAACTAGCCAATGATCGGCCTCTCTTCGGGATAGTGGTACAACTGGCTGCGCTGCCGCAGGGCCAGCGCAGCGGCGAGGGTCACAGTGCCCACGCGGCCGGCGAACATGAGTGCCGTGAGGACGTAGACACCTTCTGGTGGCATCTCCGCGCTGAGGCCCGTACTGAGGCCGACGGTGGCAAAGGCCGAGATCGTCTCAAACAGTACCCGGTCCAGCGAAGCGCCGCTGAATTGCAGCAGCAGGAACGCGGAGACCGAGACCAGGGTGGCCCCGGCAACGATCACGGAGATTGCCACCCGCATGGTGCCCTGCGGGATGGTCCTGCCGTAGACCTTGACATCGGCGTCGCCGCGGGCTTCGGCGACGATGGCCAGGAACATCACGGCGATGGTGGTCACCTTGATGCCGCCGGCCGTGGAAGCCGAGCCGCCGCCGGCGAACATCAGGGCGTCGGTCAGCAGCTTGGTGGTCGACTCCATCTGGTTCTGGTCCACCAGGTTGAATCCACCCGAGCGGGTCATCACGGACGCGAAGAGGGAATGGGTGATCTTGTCCCCGAGGCCCATTTCTCCGATGGTCCGGACGTTGTCCCATTCCATCAGCGCCCAGAGCAAGGTTCCCGCCACCAGGAGGATGAAGGACACCTGGATGGTGAGCTTGGTATGGAGGTTCCATTTCTTCCAGTTCAGGCCGTTCTGCTGCAGGACCATCACCACCGGGAACCCCAGGCTGCCCATGAAAACCCCCACCATGAGGGGGATCAGGATCCACAGGTCCGTCTCGTAGGGCACGATGCCGTCCGAGTGCGGCGTGAAACCGGCGTTGTTGAACGACGAAATCGAGTAGAAGACACCGTGCCAGACAGACTGCCAGAACGGCTCACCCAAGGTGAGGAACCGGGGGATGAGCGCGAGCGCCAGAACCCCCTCGATGACCACGGACGTGGTGATGACGATCCGCAGCAGGGTGCCAACCTCGCCCAGGCGGCCGGCGTTGTTCATGGACTCCGCGGCGATGATCTTGCCGCGTACACCCAGCCGCTTGCTCACCATGAGCGCCAGCAATGACGCCAGCGTCAAGGTGCCCAAGCCGCCGATGAAGATGCCCACCAGGATCACCAGCTGGCCGAAGAAGGACCAGTGGACCGCCGTCGACACCACCGTAAGTCCCGTAACGCACACCGCCGAGACGGCCGTGAACAGCGCCTGGTGGATGGGGGTGGGAGTTCCGTCAGCTGAAGAGACCGGCAGTGACAGCAGGAAAGTGAAAACCGTGCAGACGGCGCCGAACGCCGTCAGCGCCAACCGTGCCGGGGTGGTGTTGGCGATGTCGTCAATGAAGTCGCGCAGCCGCGTGAGGACCCAGAGGCCCTCCCGCTCCTGCGCCGGGGGGTGCCAGGTTGCCGGTGTCCGGGGCCTCGACTGGCTCTGCGTCATGTGTGGCTTTTCCTCGGTTGAAACGACTTCCCCCAGTAGTAAACCACTAAAGCCCGCGTCACGGCCGGTGGGCGGCAGCGCGGCCTCGGGTAGCCTGTGATTGATGACATACCTGCCCGGCCTCAGTCAGTCCGCGCCGCCAACGATGGTGGCGTGGAGTCCTGACATGACAGCCTACAACTTCGGTCCGGGCCACCCCATGGCGCCGGAGCGGATGGACCTGACGGCCCGCCTCGCCCGCAGCCTGGGGCTCTTCGACCTGGACCATGTTGACGTCGCCGCGCCGGAGGTGGCGTCCGACGCGGAACTGCAGTCCGTCCACTCACCTGATTACGTGGCTGCAGTCCGCCGGGTCAGTGCGGACCCCTCGCAGCCGGACGAGTCACGCGGTCTTGGCACCGAGGATGATCCGGCGTTTGCCGGCATGCATGAAGCCGCGGCACGCCTGGCCGGCGGCTCACTGCTTGCGGCCAGCCGCGTGCTGGAGGGCTCGGTCGTGCACGCCGTGAACTTCGGCGGCGGCATGCACCACGCCGCCCGGGAGCGCGCCAGCGGATTCTGCATCTACAACGACGCCGCCCTTGCCGTGCAGAAGCTGCTCGACGGCGGAGTGGGCAAAGTGGCCTATATCGACGTCGACGCGCACCACGGCGATGGCACCCAGAACATCTTCTGGGACGATCCGAGGGTCCTCACCATCTCGCTGCATGAGACGGGCCTGACGCTCTTTCCCGGGACCGGCTTTGCCAACGAGATCGGCGGCCCCGCGGCGGAGGGGACTGCCGTGAATGTCGCCTTGCCCGCGGGCACCGGGGATGCCGGCTGGCTTCGCGCCTTCTACGCCGTGGTGCCGCAATTGGTTGGCGCATTCCAGCCCGAGGTGATCGTGAGCCAGCATGGGTGCGATTCACACCGCAGCGATCCCCTGACGCACCTCAACCTCAGCGTGGACGGACAGCGCGAGGCAGCCAACGCCGTCGGGCATTTGAGCGAGCGCTACTGTGACGGACGGTGGATCGCCACCGGCGGCGGAGGCTACAACGTGCTGGACGTGGTGCCGCGGGCCTGGAGCCACCTGGTGGCTATCGCAGCGGGACGGCCCGTGCCGCTTCGGACACCCGTGCCGGGGGACTGGCGGCAATACGTGATGGAGAAGTTCGGCAGGGAGGCGCCCGCGCTCATGGGGGACGACGTGGAGCTGTGGTGGCGGTCCTGGGAAGTGGGGTTCGACCCCAATGACGCCGTTGACCGCACCGTCATGGCCACCCGGAAGGCAGTGTTTCCGCTGCACGGGCTGGATCCATGGTTCGACTAGTCCGCCGGGAACTTCGCGCCGCCGAAATAGTTGATGCCTTTAGACGTATATGTCGCTAGGGTGGAGGCATGGTGACAGACGACGTATTTGCCGTCATAGCGGAATCCACCCGGCGGGATATCCTGGTGGCCCTTCGGGCAGGAGACAAAGCCGTGGGGGAACTGGTGGAGGAACTGGCGGCGAGCCAGCCCACCATTTCCAAGCACCTGAAAGTCCTCCGCGAAGCCCAGCTGGTCAGCATGCGCGCGCAGGGCCAGAAGCGCTACTACGCCTTGAACCGGGGCCCGCTTGAGGGCATTGCCAGCTGGCTGGAAACGTTCGACGTCGGCACTGGTGCCAGCGCGGCCGCGTCACCGGCCGGCCATGGCCAGGCAGCCACCGGCCAGGCAGTCGCTGGCCCGGCAGAAGCCGGCGTGGTGGTCCCGGCCCACCTGCAGGAAGGCGTCGCCGCTGCGGCCGCTTCGCTGCCGCCGGCCCCCAGGACCGAGGTGCCGGCGGCGTCGCAGGCGCCCCGGGAGGAAGTCCCGGCGCACCTCCTGGTGCGGGAGGGCGCCGAGCTGAGCCCCGCCGTCGTCATCCCCGGGGGCACCGCCGCGCCGCTGAGCGACGACAGCGTTCCGCAGCAAATCGGGCGCACCGTCGGCCGTGCCGCCACCAAGGCGGCGGACCTGCTGGCCAACCTGCCCAACCTGCCAAAGTTCGGCCGGAAGAAGTAACAGTCTTAATTGCCCTGCAGCCGCACGTGGTCCGGGGTCAGGTCTGACACCTTGCTGACGCCCAGCAGTGCCATGGTCCGGGCCATGTCCTTCTCAAGGATCTGCAGGGTACGGTCCACGCCCGCGCGGCCGCCGGCCATCAGGCCGTAGAGGTAGGCGCGGCCGATCAGCGTGAAGTCGGCACCCAGGGCCAGCGCTGCCACAATGTCCGCGCCACTCATGATGCCCGTATCCAGCATGATGGCGGCATCGGTGTTGTCAGCGCTGAAGGCCTGCTTGACCTCGGGGAGCAGGTGGAACGGGATGGGGGCCCGGTCCAGCTGGCGGCCGCCGTGGTTGGACAGGACCACGCCGTCGGCGCCATGGTCCACCACGCGGCGGGCATCCTCGACGGTCTGGATGCCCTTGACCACCAGCTTGCCCTTCCAGGTTTCACGCAGCCAGTCCAGGTCCCCGAACGTGAGCGTGGGATCGAACATGGAGTTGATCAGGTCCGCCACGGTTCCGGTGTAACGGGACAGTGAGGCGAAGGTCAGCGGCTCGTGGGTGAGGAAGTTGAACCACCAGGCGGGCCGGTAGGAGGCGTCCAGGACTGTCTTGAGGGTCAGCGCCGGCGGGATTGTCATGCCGTTGCGGACGTCCCGGAGGCGGGCGCCGGCCACGGCGGTATCAACGGTGACCATGAGGGTGTCGTTGCCTGCCTTCGCGGCGCGCTCGATCAGTTCCAGGGACCGGTCCCGGTCCGTCCACAGGTACAGCTGGAACCAGTTGCGCCCGTTGGGGGCGGCGGCGGCCACGTCCTCGATGGAGGCGGTGCCCATGGTGGACAGGGTGTAGGGGATGCCCGCGGCTTCGGCTGCCTGCGAACCGGCGTACTCACCCTCGGACTGCATCATCCGGGTGAAGCCTGTCGGGGCAATGCCAACGGGAAGCCGCGATGGTTTGCCCAGGATCTCGGTGCTGAGGTCGATGCTGGAGACGTTCCGCAGGATGCCGGGCCGGAATTCGATGTCCAAAAATGCCTGGCGGGCCCGGCGGAGCGTGATTTCCCCTTCGGCCGCACCATCCGTGTAATCGAAGGGTGCCTTGGGGGTGCGGCGTTTGGCGATGTCGCGGAGCTCCCAGATGGTGCTGGCCCGCTGAAGCCGGGCAGCCCTGCTGAACTCCGGCTTCTTGAACTGCATCAGGGGCGCGAGGTCCGAGTATCTGGGGACGCGGCGCTTCAGGGCTGCGGGAAGGGCGGACGACGACGGTGCTTTGGCGGGTGCCGGCACTGCGGGGACGTCCGTGGTGTCCGGCGCCGGGGTGGCTTCCGGATTGTTGGGCTGGACGGTGTGGGTCATGGCTCTCCTATGGTCAGGTAGCTTCGCGGGTCAGCCGTGGACGGTGCTGCGCGGCGCCTTGGCGGGCCCTGTGCTGGCCCGGACTTCCAGCCGCGGCTGGTAGCGGCTGCCAGGGGTTTCGTTCTCTTCCTTGCGGATCAGTGCCCGGAGCTGGTGCCAGGCCTGTTCGCCCAGTTCGGTGATCGGGACGGCGGCGGTGGTGAGTGCCGGCGTCGTGTACCTGGCAAAGGGGATGTCGTCGAACCCGGTCACTGAGATGTCGCCGGGGACATCCAGCCCGCGCTCGTGGAGGCCGCTCATGAGGCCCATGGCCACAAGGTCGTTGAAGGCCAGGATTCCGGTGGCTCCGCACGCGAGCACGGCGTCCACCGCTTCGTGCCCGGTATCGAAGTCCGAGCCGCCTTCCAGCATGGTGACTTCCACATCCGGGTGGGCGGTCTTGAAGGTCTCAAGGCCCTTGAGCCGCATGTCGTTGGAGGCGCTGTGGGGCGGACCTGCGAGGAAGGCCAGGCGGGTGTGGCCCAGTTCCACCAGATGCCCTGCGATGTCCTGGACGCCCTGGCCATAGTCCACCACCAGGCTGGGGACGCCTGGGGCGGTGGTGGTGCGGTTGATCAGCACCAGCGGGTGGAGCGAGGGGACGATCTCCTCGAGTTCGGCGTCGGTCATGCGCGGGGCGCACAGGACCAGGCCGTCACACCGCCGGCGGGCCTCGCCTGCCAGGATGGATTCCTCGCTGGACACTTCGAATGAGTCCGCGATGAGCACCCGGTAGCCGTCCTGTGCGGCGGCCCGGCTCAGGCCGCGGAGGATCGCCTGGAAGGTGGGGTTGGCCAGGTCCGGCACAACGATGCCGATGGTGTCCGTCTTGCCCAGGGCCAGGCTGCGGCCAACGGGGTTGGGCTGGTACTTCAGTTCTGCGGCGGCTGCGCGGACCCTGGCGGCAATGTCCGGGTCCACCGTGAAATTGCCGTTCATGACACGCGAAACCGTGGCATGGGAAACTCCTGCCTTCACGGCGACATCCGCGATGCCGATCCGGCCGCTTGCCGATTTCCTGGCCATGGGGAACCCTTCTTTTGCGCCGTGGGCGGGCGCCGCCGGGATCGTGTGGTGTCCGGGGTGGGCCAGCCTTGCGGCGGGTGCTTTGAAAGACAGCATATACGGGAGTGGGAAAGCGATTTCTATCCCTTTCCCGGCGATTTTCCCGCATGGACCGCATGGGAGTCCCCGACGAGTGCAGAAAACGTTTTCTTTCAGTGCTGGAGTGGTTGACGGATCCGTAGGCGGGTTGATACAACTTCTATAGAGAACTGAGAAAACGCTTTCTCGCGTGGTGCACCTGAGCGCCATCGCCGCACGACAGTGGCCGTTCCCACGGCCGGGTTATGAGCTTTCGAAAGGGACCCCCATGGTCAACACAGCCGAGACAACTCCGGTCGCAGTTGCTTCCGGGCCCGGCACTGCCGCCGGTACCGCCACCGCTGCCGCCCCATCCACCAAACTGCAGGGTGGCCGGAAGGCCCGGATTGCCCTGATCGGCACCGGCGGCCGTTCGGAGATGTACATCCGCGCCATCTTCGGCAAGCACGCGGACACCGCCGAGCTGGTGGCCTTCTCCGACGTGAACCCCGGCCGCGTGGAGTTCTACCAGAAGCTCATCCAGGAACTTGGTGCCCCAGGGCCCGTGGCATCCTTTGATCCGGCGGACCTCACCGCATTTATCCATGCCAACAACATCGACCGGGTCATCGTCACCACGCCGGACTACACCCACGCCGATTACATCGTGGAGGGACTTCGCGCCGGAGCGGACGTCGTCGTCGAGAAACCCCTCACCATCGACGCCGAGGGCTGCCGCCGCATCACCCAGGCCGTGCATGAGACCGGCCGGAACGTGGTGGTCACGTTCAACTACCGCTACTCGCCCCGTAACAGCGCGCTCAAGGAAATCATCCAGAGTGGCGTGATCGGCAAGGTCACGTCCATCGACTTCAGCTGGGTCCTGGACACGGTGCACGGGGCGGACTACTTCCGCCGCTGGCACCGCGAGAAGAAGAACTCCGGCGGCCTGCTGATCCACAAGGCTTCCCACCACTTCGACCTGGTCAATTGGTGGATCGACGATGTCCCGGAGCGCGTCTTCGCCTCCGGCGGCCTGAAGTTCTACGGCGACAAGAACGCTGCCGAGCGGGGCCTGGGGCCACGCCCGGAGCGGGGAACGCCCGACGCCGATGCCCCCGCGGGCGCAAAGGACCCCTTTGCGCTTGACCTCAGGGAGGACGAGCGGCTCAAGGCCCTGTTCCTGGACAACGAGCATTACGACGGCTACCGGCGCGACCAGGATGTGTTCACCGGCGGCATCACTATCGAGGACAACCTGGCGCTGGTAGTGGAATACCAGGGCGGGCCCCGCCTGAGCTACTCGCTGAACGCCCACAGCCCGTGGGAGGGCTACCGGGTGGCGGTCAACGGTACCGAGGGCCGCGCCGAGCTCGAAGTGGTGGAACGCGCCGCCGTCCTGCACAGCACGGACCAGAAGACCGTGGTGGATCCGAGCGCAACGCCGGTTGAGGAAGAGGACGCGGTGCGCCGCAACGGTGAGCGCCTGGTGGTCCAGCGGCACTGGGAGGCGGCCTACGAGGTGCCGATCGTCAACGGTGAGGGCGGCCACGGCGGCGGAGACGAACTGCTCCTCTCGGACCTCTTCAACGGCCCGGGAGAGGATCCGCTGGGCCGTCCTTCCGGCTACCTGGACGGGCTGCGGTCGGTGTCCGTAGGCATTGCCGGAAACCGGTCGCTGGAAACGTCCCTGCCCGTCCGGGTCGAGGACCTGGACCTCGGCGCCGACCTTCGCCGCGGCAAGTAGAGGGAAAACCATGAGCCGGATATTTGTTACCGGCGGCTCCGGCCGCCTGGGCCGCAGTGTGGTGGCCGGGCTCGCCCAGGCCGGCCACCAGGTGGTCTCCGTTGACCGCGACGCCTTGCCCGCTGAACTGCTGCCGGCCGGCGTCGTCCAGGAAACCGCTGACCTCCTGGCGCCGGGTGAGGCACTGCGGCTCCTTCGGGAGGCACGGCCCGACGCCGTGATCCACCTTGCGGCGATCGCGGTACCGTTCAGCGCGCCGGAGGACGTCATTTTCGGCACCAACACCCGGCTCGCCTTCGCCGTGGTCAGCGCCGCGACGGAGCTGGGGGTCCCCAAAATCGTCACCGCCAGCAGCCCCACCGTCCTTGGCTACGGATGCCCCGCAGGCTGGCTGCCGCCGTCGTTCCCCCTTGATGAGCGCACTCCGCCGAAGCCCTGGAACGCCTACGCACTGTCCAAGCACATCGCCGAACAGACCGTGCAGATGTTTGCGGCCGCCCAGGGGGAGAAGATCCGTTACGCGGCGTTCCGACCCTGCTTCGTGATCTCCCCTGAGGAGTGGGAAGGCGCCCCCACCCAGCAGGGGCACACCCTCGCCGAGCGCCTGGCCGATCCGGCACTCTCCGCGCCGGCTTTGTTCAACTACGTGGACGCCCGGGACGTGGCGGACTTCCTGGACCTGCTGCTGCGCAAGATGGAAGACATTCCCAACGGGGAAACCTTCTTCGTGGGGGCAGCCGACGCACTCGCAACGGCGCCGCTCGCGGAGCTCATGCCCAGGTTCCTGCCGGGAAGCGAGGCGCTGAGCTCCGGCCTCACAGGCACCAGCCCCGCCTTTTCCATTGCCAAGGCCCAGGAACTCCTGGGCTGGCAGCCCAAGCGCAGCTGGCGCACCGAACTGAAGTCCCACCACACCCTCAACGACGAGGCCACCGCCCTGGTTACCGCCGGCGGAGGCAAGGAGACACCATGAAATTCGACGGCGTACTGTTCTTCCCCGTCACACCGTTCACGGCCGAAGGCGCCGTTGACGTGGAACTGCTCAAGGAACACATCGGCTCCCGGCTGCCCTTCGGTCCCGGCGGCGTTTTCCCCGCCTGCGGCACCGGTGAATTCCATGCCCTCAGCATTGAGGAGGTCCGCACCGTGGTGGCGGCCGCCGTCGAAGTCGTGGCCGGGAAGGTTCCCGTGGTGGCAGGTGCCGGCGGCCCCCTGGGCCACGCCCTCGCCGCCGCCCGCGCCGCTGAGGAGGCCGGCGCCGACGCCCTCCTGGTGCTGCCGCCCTACCTGGTGACTGGTCCTGCCGACGGCCTGGTGGCCTACATCGAAGCCGTGGCCAATGCCAGCAGCCTGCCGGTCATCGTGTACCACCGGGGCAATGCAAAGTTCACTGCCGCATCAATGGTCAAGCTCGCCGCCAATCCCAAGGTCATCGGTTTCAAGGATGGCCTGGGCGATGTGGGCCTGGCCCAGGAAATCGTGTCCGCCGTCAAGGCAACCGGCCGGGAGGACTTTGCCTTCTTCAACGGCCTGCTCACCGCGGAACTGACCCAGGGTGCCTACCGCGGCCTGGGCATCCCGCTCTACTCCTCGGCGGCGTTCGCCATGGCGCCGGAAATCGCCAAGGCCTATTACGATGCCTATGCCGCGGGGGATGAGGACCGACGGAACGCCCTGCTCGAGGGCTTCTACGCACCCCTGGTCCGCCTTCGCGATCAAACTCCCGGGTTCGGCGTGTCCCTGATCAAGGCCGGTCTGAGGCTGGCTGGACTGCCGGTCGGTTCCGTCCGTCCGCCGCTGGTTGATCCCACGGAGGAACAGCTGGTGGAGCTCAAGGCCATCCTCGCCAAGGGCTACGAGCTGGCCGGCCGCTGATGAGCGCACCCGCGGCGGAAACCGTCCGCACCAGTCCGCGCATCACCGGCCTGAGCGCCCGGCTCCTCACGGTTCCGCTGCGCCGCAGCTGGGGCGTGGAGGCACCGGAGAACCACGTGATTGCCACCGAACTCCACACGGACGACGGCGGCACGGGCTTTGGTTTCTCCTGGACGCCCACCATCGGCCCCCAGGCGGTCAAGGCGCTGCTGGACTACGACGTCGCCCCGTTCGTGACCGGGCTTCCGGCCCATCCGGAAACTGTGTGGGATGCCCTGTGGAAGCGGCTGCACGAGGCCGGCGGCGGGGGACTCACCACCATCGCCATGGCAGGCCTGGACCTTGCCCTGTGGGACCTGCAGGCCCGCCGCGCCGGCACCTCGGTCACCGGCCTGCTGGGCCAGCGGCAGGAATCCGCCGAGGTCTATGGCTCCGGGGTGAACCTGCACTACACGCTTGACGAGCTGGTGGCGCAGGTTGAACGCTGGAGCGCCGCCGGCCACCAAGCAGTGAAGATCAAGGTGGGCAAAGCGGACCTCCGCGAGGATGCCGAGCGCGTCGCCGCGGTGCGCGCCGTCCTGGGCCCGGACCGCCGGCTCATGATTGATGCGAACCAGCGGTGGGACCTGCCCACCACCTTCCGGGCCCTGGACGTGCTGGCCGAATTCGGGCTGGAATGGCTGGAGGAACCCATCCGTGCGGACGACCTCTGGGCCTACCGGAGGCTCCGGAAGCACTCGCCGGTGCCCATCGCCCTTGGCGAAAACCTGCACACCATCTACCGGTTCCGCGATTTCATTGAAGCGGAGGCGGTGGACATCATCCAGCCCAACATCATCCGGGTAGGCGGCATAACCCCCTTCCGGCGGATCGTCGAGCTGGCACGGACCAACAGCATCAAGGTCATGCCGCACCTGCTGCCCGAACTGTCCGGGCAGCTGGCCCTGACCCTGGCGGAGCCCACCATGGTGGAGGACGTCGAGGAGGCGTCCTTCGAGCAGCTGGGCATCCTGGCCGGCCCGTCGCCGGTCCGGTTCAGCAACAGCAGGGTGACGCTGGCGGACCAGCCCGGGCTGGGATTCCGCTTCCGGGAGACGCTGTAACCATGAATTTCCGTACGACGACGAACAGGTACCTGACGTGACAACTGCAACGCTTTCCCTGACCGAGCTCACCGCTGCCGCAACACGGGCAGCCAGGATCTCCGCGGCTGCCCCGGACGCCGAACGTGCCGGGTGGCTAACCGCGGTAGCGGACGCCCTGGACGCCAACGTTGGTGAACTCGTGGACATCGCGGACGCCGAGACCAGCCTGGGGGCCCCGCGCCTGACCGGGGAGGTGGCCCGCACCACCGGGCAGCTGCGCCTGTTCGCCCGCGTGATCACCGAGGGCTCCTACCTTGAGGCCATCATCGACCACGCGGATCCGGGCGCCACCCCGCCAAGGCCTGACCTCCGGCGGATCCTCAAGCCCATCGGCCCTGTTGCGGTCTTCTCCGCCTCCAACTTCCCGTTCGCCTTCTCCGTGGCCGGCGGCGACACCGCCTCAGCCCTCGCCGTCGGCTGCTCCGTGATTGTCAAGGCACACTCCGGCCACCCCCGCCTCTCGGAGCGCACCGCCGAAATCGTAGCCGGGGCCCTCCGTGGCGCGGGCGCACCCGACGGCCTGTTCGCGCTGGTAAGCGGACGCGAAGTGGGCACGGCACTGGTCCAGGACCCCGCCATCAAGGCCGTAGGCTTCACCGGCTCCATCCCGGGTGGCCGTGCCCTGTTTGACCTTGCCACGTCACGGCCCGATCCCATCCCCTTCTACGGGGAACTGGGCAGCCTTAACCCAGTGGTCATCACCGCGGCGGCACTGCAGGCCCGCTCGGCGGAACTCGCTGCCGGGCTGGCCGGCTCCTTCACCCTTGGCGCCGGGCAGTTCTGCACCAAGCCGGGCCTGGTGTTCATCCCGGCAGGGACCGGGTTCGCCAAGGAGGTGGCCGGAGCCAGCAAGGACAAGCCGGCCCTGGGCATGCTGACCAGCCGCATCGCGGAAGCCTACCCCGACGGGCTGCGCAGCTTCGCGTCAGTTGAGGGCGTGGACGTGGTCAGCGGCACCATCGATCAGGACGCGGCCGCGAACGGCGCCGCGCCGGTGGTCTTCTCCACCAGTGCCGCCAAGGTCCTGGAGCGCCCGGAGCAGCTGCTGGAAGAATGCTTCGGACCCACCACCATCCTCATCGAGTACGCGGACCAGGCCGAACTGTCCGCCGTCCTGGCAAAGGTCCCGGGCAGCCTGACAGCAACCCTCCACAGCGAACAGGGCGAGGACATCGACGCCCTGGTGGAACAGCTTTCCGGACTCGCCGGACGTGTCCTGTTCGAAGGCTGGCCCACGGGCGTCGCCGTCAACTGGGCCCAGCAGCACGGCGGCCCCTACCCGGCCACCACCTCACTGTTCACGTCCGTGGGCGCCACGGCGGTCCGCAGGTTCCAGCGCCCAGTGGCCTACCAGGACGCCCCTGAGACGGTGCTGCACCCGGCCCTGCGCGAGGACAACCCGCTGCGCATCCCGCGCCGCGTGGACGGGGAACTGCAGCTTCCGTAGCAGGCAAACACGCAGAAGGCCCCGGGACGTCCGTCCCGGGGCCTCTTCTGTTCTCGGATGCATCCCTACAGCTGCAGCGTCAGCGGCCGTTCCAGCCCGTTCACGGTGGCCGCCGGCCAGCGCGGGTCCACGGTGAGGACGCGAAGCCCGGACCCGGTGAGCTGCACAGTGTCTTCGATCTTGACGCCGGGCCCGGAAGGGTTCCAGGTGAAGGCCTGGTCCAGGACCACGGTGTCGGTGACAGCTGCGGTGACCCGGGGATCCCTCCCCGCGTAGCCGGCCGGACCGCCCTGGTGGTGCTGCTCCCACTGGTCCGCCCCGAAACCGTGCCGCACGTAGGCCGCCTGGATCTCGGCGAAGACCATGTCCAACCGGGCGCCGGGAACCGTGGCGTCAAAGATGTCCGCTTCCACTGCGGCGATGCGGGCCTCGGCGTCGCGCTCTTCAGGAGTGCCGGCGTCGAACCTGACCCAGCGGGTGATGTTGGCAACCATGCCGTCGCGCCGGGCGCAGACCACGGCCATGGCACGCCGGCCGAGGGGGGAGTGGGTCGCCAGGGGGTGGCGGAACGTGCTGCGGGAACTGCCGTTGCACAGGAGCACCAGCGGTTCCGCGCCGGCGGCCACAACGCGCGCGGCCAGCGCCGAAACCAGGGCGAATTCCGTGGTGTCCGGACGGGCGGCGGTCAGGACATCCGTCATGATGCCGGCCAGTTCCGCGCCGAGCAGGGAATAGCGGGCGCTTTCCGCCGGGAGGAGCTGCTGGCGGGCGGCGCGCAGTTCAGCGGCAGCCTCTGTTTCGGCCAGGGGAGGCTGCCCGCCGTTGCCGACGGAGGCAGCGGCCTGGTGCAGGTTCCCGTACCAGGGGACAGTGTGCAGGTTGACGCCGAGAGGCAGTTCCTCGGCCGCGATCCTGCCGGCCTCGTTGTTGAAGGTCACCAGGTGGTCGCCGTCGCGGTCCACCAGCAGGGCGGCGATGGGATCGCCGGCCAGGCTGATGTGGACGCGGCTGCCGTCCAGGTACCAGGTCAGGGCAGTATTGGTGGTGAGGAGCAGCGAGTCGCGCCCCGCGGCATCCAGGATGTCCAGCACCCGCTGGCGCTTGACGGCCCGGTCCGCAGGTGACCCGGGAGCCACGCGGGCCTCCTGCGGTGGAGCGGCTGCGGTGGTTGTCTGGGTCATGAGGGGTCCCCCTGCTGGTTGATCAGTGCTTCGATGTCGGGTGTGGACAGGGTGCCGTCGGCCACAAAAACGGTAATGCTCCGGCGCACCGGGCTTTCGGGCCGGGCAATGACCGGGGCATCCCACGCCAGCGACTGGCCCACTCCCGGGTAGCCGTCCACGCGGACAAACCACGGGTCCGTGGAGCCTTCCGGGGCAACGAACACCAAGGTGGCCGGGCCGCCGTCGAACTTCCCCGACCAGGCGAGCCAGCGCGTCACGCTGCCGTGGGTCTCCGGCTCGCCGCGGCCGGCCGGCGTCCATACGGCAGCGTCCCCGCATGCGGGCAGGCGCCAGAAGAAGCCCCCATAGCCGCCTTCGAACCGGCCGTTGGATCCGGGACTGCCCAGGCTGACCGGCTTGTTGCCGGCAGGGGAAAGTGCGAAGTCCAGGGACAGCCGCCAAATGGAGGGCGCGACGCCGGACCATGCCCAGGTGCGTTCCTCCACAAGGATGGGGGCGCCGTCCGGGCCGTTCCAGCTCAGGGTCTCCTGGAGCCGGCCCTCCTGCCCGTCCACGGCGTCGGTCTGGTGTGATGTGGTGGCCCTGATGCTGCCGTGGTCCGGGCGCCAGACGTACTTCCCGGCCTCCCTGGTATACGTGCGGCCGCCCCAGAAGTTGACGCCGTCCACGTCCTGCAGGGCCACGCCGGCACCGAGATGCCACACGTGGTCCAGTGGCTGGTGGTCCGTCACCACGGTTCCGCCCAGGGTCCTGACGGGGTGCAGGTAGGGGCGCGGGGAGGAGACTGCGCGGATGCGGCTGCCGTCCAGGTAGTCCGCCACCGGCCGGCCGTCCAGGGTCAGCGTGCGGGCCGGCGGGAGGGCCCGGGCCCAGGGGACGCCGAGCTCGGCGAACGTGGCCTGGGCCTTGACAGCGCGTGCCGTGAGATCACTGATGCCATGGACCACCGGGTGCGAGTCGTCGCCCTCGCCTTCCCAGGAGATGAATTCATCATCGATCGCGGCGGGCGCGGGAGAGGTGCGGACAGCCTCCAGGACGGCGGTGAAGGCACCGGTGTCCTGGAGCGCGGAGAGCAGCGGAGCTCCGGTGGCGCGCGCGTCCAGCAGGTTCTCCAGCAGGTCGGTCCGGCCGTAGGTTTCCCGGCGCTCGCCGTCGGCGGTGGTGATGGCCACTTCATCCCGCGTGTAGGAGAGCGTGATGTCGCCCAGGGTTCCATGGACGGTGACGGTAGGGTCCAGTTGTTCAGGGGCGCAGAGCGTGAGGGCGCACAGCAGCGTGGTTCCCTGGGCAGTGCGGACCCGGAGCACCGAGGTGTCGTCGCTTTCGGTGCTGTTGGCGCGGTACAGGTCCGTTTCCACGGAGGCCACGTTCGCGAGGGTGTGGGCGCCGGCCAGGTGCAGGCCGGTGGCAACGGCATGGGCCAGCGCGTTGGTTGCCACACCGTCCACCACATCGGTGCCGTCCAGGCTGCGCTTCCCGGCCCAGCGCGAGCGCTTGAAATAGGCCTTGGTCCGCAGCCACTGGCCGGTGGCGCTGATGCCCAGGACGGTGCCTATCTCCCCGGCGGCCACCGTGTTTGCGATGGCCGGCAACGCATGGGATCCCAGGCTCTGGAAGCCCACCTGGACCAGGCGCCCGTTCTCACGGGCGGCCGCAAGGACCTCTTCGAACTGGGCCAGGGAAGCCACCGGCGGCTTCTCAACGTAGACGTCCATTCCGGCGGACAGGGCGGCGACGGCCAGCGGGGCGTGGGTTTGGATGGGCGTGGCAAGAATGACGACGTCGACACCCGGCTGTGCGGCCAGCAGCGCGTTCAGGTCCGGGAACACCGCCACCGAGCCGGCAAGGGTGCCGGCCTGCGGCGGGTTGGGATCGGCGACGGCCACCAGTTCCAGGGCACCGGCCGCCTCGAGCCGGGCCAGGTTGGCAAGGTGGCGCTCGCCGAAACCGTGCACGCCCACCAGGGCCACCCGCGGGATGGCAGTGGATGCGGCCTGCTGGTGCGTCGGTTCCGCGGCGGCGGAGTGCTGTGTGCTCACGTGGGTCCTTGGAGTGTGTTGTGAAGGGGCCGGAAGGCCAAGGCTTGCGACAGGAAGTCGAGGGCTTCGTCCTGCATGGGCGCGGTGAAGACATGCCCCCCGGGCCAGAGACTGCCCGTGTATCTGTCCGTACCCGCATGCAGGGATTCCAGCAGGCGGTGCGCCTGGCGCATACCATCTTCCGGAAAAAGTTCATCCGCCAGCGCGTACTGCACCAGGAACCGGGCGGCCGCAGACCTGCCGGTCAGCTCCGGCCAGTCTCCCAGCCTCCACAGCCCCGGCGTTTGCAGGAGCCAGGAGTGTGCGTCCAGGTAAGCGGGGAGGAGGGACTCGAAGGTGGTCATCATGCAGGTCACCACCGCCGCCCGGATGCGGGGGCTGAGGGCTGCGAGGGCAAGCGACCTGCCACCGCCGCCGGAGAATCCGATGCACCCCAGGCTGTCCTGGTCGACGTCCGGCAGGGCTGCCAGCACCTCCAGGGCGGCGAGGTCGTCGTAGGCCACCATGCCGGCCAGGCTGGTGCCCAGCAGGCCCGCGGCCTTGGCAATGGTGTCCTCGTGGAAGCCGGCGGCGGCGTTGTATTCGTCCGCCTCGGTGGGTACGACGCCGTCCTGCCGCCACTGCGCCTGCCTCGCCCCTGTGGCCGCGGCGGTCCGCCACGGCGGAGTTGAAAGGTCGAATTTGCGGCTGCCCCAGGCGAACGCGTCGTGGGCCAGGACCGCGAACCCGCGGCGGGCGATGTCCGTGGCCAGGGCCCGCCCGTCATAGTGGCCTGCGCGGGCGGCGGCCGCCGACGGGTGGGGGTCCGGAAGTTCCACCAACCGGTCCGCGCCGCCGAACTTGTTGCCGCCATGGCAGTGAAGTGCCAGGACGCCCGGCAGCCGGCCGGAACTTCCAGCCGGCCTGACCAGCCAACCCGTAGTCCGCGGCCCGAAGCCCAACTGCCAGCTCAGCTGGGAGGTGGTGGCGCCGTCGTACGTTTCTTCCCAGTGCACCGCCACCTCCGGTGGAGTACCCGCGCCCGGTATACCCAGGGCGTCCGAAAGTTCCTGCGCCGGGCCTGTTGGGGCCTGGTGCCGGGGGTTCTCCCGGACGTAGGCAGGCCAGTCGTCATAACCTGGGATGGCGCTGGGCCTTGGTGCTGGAGCCATCTGGCCTGCCTCCTTTCGGTGGGGGTCTGCCTGCTGCCGCGGGGTGTCCGGTTAGCCGAGGTTCTGGTTGACTTCGGAAATCATGCCCTTGGCTGCATCGCGCGGGGAGATCTTTCCGAAGAGTACATCCGTGTTGTATCGGTTCAGGACTTCCATGGTTGCCGAGGATCCTGCCGGGAACGGCTTGGGCGCCTGTACCTTCAGGGCGGCGATGCGGTCCAGGTACGCTGCTTCCTTTTGCTGGGTTTCCTTCAGCAGGGGAGTGATGCCGGCCTTGAGTTCGGTGTTGGCGGGCATGCCCCGGTCGCTCTTGATCTTGGACGCTGCGTCCATGTTATTGACCAGGTAGTTGATGAAGAGGGCCGCTTCCTTGGGCTGCTTGGACTTGGACGAGATGGCGTATTCCATGGAGGACCGCAGCCAGGCGCCCGGCTTGCTGCTTTCGCCCGGCAGCTTTGCCATGACCAGCGGCGCGCCGGAGTAGGACGTCATCTGGTTGCTCCAGGAGATCTTCATGCCCTGCTTTCCCTGTCCCATCAGGGTCATTTCCGGCTGTGCGGAGCCGTCTTCCACGGTCTGGGATGCGGAGGGGGCGCCACCTGTATCCATCAGCTTCTTGTTGAGCTCGAACCAGCGGGCCAGGGTGTCCTCGCTGATGCCCATCTTCTTTCCGTCGTCAGTGTAGAGGACCTCGCCGTTCTGCCGGGCCCAGACGGCAAGGAAGGAATCATTGGCCATGGGGGTGGTGCCGAACGTTCCGGCCGGGGACTTCTGGGTGATCTGGGCCGCGATCCTCGCGTAATCGTCCCAGGTCCACTTCTCGTCATCCGGCATGGCGACGCCTGCGGCTTCGAAAACCTTGGGGTCGAGGACCATCGACATGGAATTCACGCCTGCGGTGATGGTGTACTGCTTGCCGCCGATCTTGCCCAGGTCCACCGTGCCTTCTGCGAACTTCGAGGTGTCGATCTGATCCTTGACCTTGTCCAGGTCCAACAGGACGCCGCGGCTGGCGTACTCGCTGGGGTAGGCGCCGCTCATGGCGATGACATCCGGCGTTGTTCCACCCGCAATTTGGGTGGCCATCTTGTCCCAGTAGGAGCTGTACTCGGTGTTTTCGCCCTGGACCTTGATGGTGGGGTTGGCGGCTTCGAAGGCTTTGATGACCTCCATGGTGGTTTTGGCCCTGGAGTCATTGCCCCACCATGCGAACCGGATGGTTACCGGATCTTCGGCCGTCCCCACTTTTCCGGCCTGCGGGCTGTTACCGCAGCCGGTAAGTGCAATAGCAAGTGCGGCCACGGCGCCGGTGACGCCCATGACTGATTTTCTGAGACCAAACTTCATTGTTGTGCCCCTCGGCTTCTGGTTTTGGTTGGCGTGACGTGGATGGCAGAAAACGTTTTCTCAAAAACTAACAAAGGGCTATACAGGAGTCAAGAAAACGTTTACTTTGGTACGGAGCCGCATTTTCGATGGCACCCGCGGCGCCGGAACCCCTGCAGCCCCTACAGGCAGCAGCCCACCGTGCCGGAGGTGCCGGATCCCCATCGCCTGGCGATGACCGCAACGTGGAGGCCACGATGACCAAAGGAGACCACATGGCCGCAAAACACATCCCCAGGACGCAGCGTCCGGCCCAGGTGCCGGGCCCAGTGTGCCTGGCGTCCCGGACGGAGCAGCTCCTGTGAGCGCCATCAGCGAGCTCAGCTCCATCACCCGGCGGAAGGGCAAAGTCACCGCCGCGGAGAAAAAGGCGAACAGGCGGGACAACAAGGCCGCCTATATCTTCCTGCTGCCGTGGCTGGTTGGCCTGGTGGCCATCACCATCGGTCCCATGCTGATGTCCCTTTACCTGTCCTTTACGGACTACAACCTGCTCCAGCCGCCGGAATGGACGGGGCTGGACAACTTCACCCGGATGCTCAGTGACGCCCGGCTGCACAACTCGCTGCGGGTGACCTTCACCTATGTCTTCATCGGCGTGCCACTGCAGCTCGGCGTTGCACTGCTCATTGCGCTCGTGCTGGACAAGGGGCTTCGCGGCCTTCCGTTCTACCGTTCGGTGTTCTACTTGCCGTCCCTCCTGGGCGGATCCGTTGCCGTTGCCATCCTTTGGAAGCAGATCTTCGGAACCACGGGCCTGGTCAACCAGGTCCTGGCCATGTTCGGGATCCAGGGCCCGGGCTGGATCTCGGACCCCAGCACCGCCTTGGGTTCGATCATCCTGCTGCACGTGTGGACGTTCGGCGCACCCATGATCATCTTCCTGGCGGGCCTGCGGCAGATCCCCACCATGTACTACGAGGCCGCCAAGGTGGATGGCGCCAGCACGCTCCAGCAGTTCTGGCGGATCACCCTGCCGATGCTGAGCCCGATCATCTTCTTCAACCTGGTGCTGCAGATCATCGGTTCCTTCCAGTCGTTCACCCAGGCGTTCATCGTCTCGGGCGGCAATGGCGGGCCTTCGGACTCAACCATGTTCTTCACCCTGTACCTCTACCAAAAGGGCTTCGGCCAGTTCGATATGGGCTATGCGTCCGCCATGGCCTGGGTGCTGCTGCTCATCATCGGCGTATTCACCGCCATCAACTTCATCGCTTCTAAGTATTGGGTTTTCTATGACGACTAAGCTTGAGACGCTGCCGAGCCCGGAGAAGAAGTCCGCAGGTGCCGGCAAGCCTACGAACCGCAAGCCCAGGGTCCGCGAGTCCCGGGGAACCCTGGCCTTCAGCCGGGCCCAGCGCGGCAAATCGCTGGTGAAGCACGGCATCCTGATCCTTGCCGGCGCGCTGATGATCTATCCGCTGCTGTGGATGGTGGTGTCCTCGCTGCGTCCGAACGAGATGATCTTCCGGGAGCCGGGCCTTTGGCTCAACAGCCTGGAAATGAGCAACTACACCTCCGGCTGGTCAGCGCTGACCCACCCCTTCGGCCACTACATGCTGAACTCGGCCATCGTGGTGATCGGCTCCATCCTCGGGAACCTGGTTTCCTGCTCCATGGCCGCCTACGCCTTTGCCCGGCTGCAGTTCACGGGCAAGAAATTGTTCTTCGGCATCATGCTGCTGACCATCATGCTGCCGTTCCACGTGGTGATCGTTCCGCAGTACATCCTGTTCTCGCAGATCGGCTGGGTGAACACCTTCTGGCCGCTGCTGGTGCCCAAACTGCTGGCCACCGACGCGTTCTTCGTCTTCCTCATGGTGCAGTTCATCCGCGGCATCCCGCGCGAACTCGATGAAGCCGCAAGAATCGATGGTGCCGGACACCCGCGCATCTTCCTGCGGGTCATCCTGCCGCTGATGGTGCCGGCCCTGGCCACCACCACCATCTTCACCTTCATCTGGACCTGGAACGACTTCTTCGGGGCTCTGATCTACCTCACGGATCCGGACATGTTCACGGTTCCGGTGGCGCTGCGGGCCTTCGTGGATTCGCAGTCGGCCACGAGCTGGGGCTCCCTGTTCGCCATGTCCATCGTTTCGCTGCTGCCGGTTTTCCTGGTCTTCCTCTTCGGCCAGCGGTTCCTCATCAAGGGCATCGCCACCACCGGTATCAAATAACCCTCAAGCAGCATCCTCTTCCGAACGGCCCGCCCTGGTGGCGGGCCGTTCGCCGTTGCCGGCCAACCATCCTCCAACTGCCACGCCAGACATCTTGTATTACAAGTTGCGTACTTGTAGTATCTGTAGCAGGAAGCGCTTTCAAGGATTCCCCTTCAAGGATTCACAGCCAGCCCTTTGGCCGCTGTCCCGCCGACAAGTTCCCCTCAATCGAATACCTCCAACACCCGCACCTGGATCAAAGAAGATCGGAGTACACAGTGCCGCTTTTTCCCCGTCCTGCGTCTGCTGCCAAGCAGCCTGCAGGGGCACCCACTTCAGGCGCCAGCCGCGCGCCCCGTATTGGCCGAACCCGTAAAGCCGGCGCCGTTGCCGCCGCGATAGCCGCCGTTATGGCCCTCAGCGCCTGCGGTGGGGGAGCAGCCCCGCAGAATGCGGACGGCACGGTCGAGCTCCGCTTCTCGTGGTGGGGCGGCGACAAGCGCGCCCAGTTGACGCAGGAAGCAATCAAACAGTTCGAGGCCGAAAATCCCAAGATCAAGATCAAGCCGGAGTTCGGGGACTGGAGCGGCTACTGGGACAAGTTGGCCACGCAGGTGGCAGCCAATGATGCCCCTGACATCATCCAGATGGACGAAAAGTACATTACCGAGTACTCCAGCCGCGGTGCCCTTCTCGATCTGTCCAAGTACGACATCGACACTTCCAAGCTGGACGAGGCAGCACTGAACGCCGGCAAGGGCGAAAAGGGGCTGACAGGTATCGCCGCGGGCATCAACGCCGCCACCATTCTGGCCAACCCCGCCGTCTTCCAGGCTGCAGGAGTCCCGCTCCCGGACGACACCAAATGGACCTGGGACGACTTTGGCCGCATTGCCGCCGAGATCACCGCCAAGTCTCCCAAGGGAACCTATGGTGCTGCAGCCTATGGAACTGACGAGGCCTCGCTGGGGGTCTGGCTCAGGCAGAACGGCAAGTCGCTGTACACGTCCGACGGCAAGCTGGGCTTCGAGCCGGGCGACATTGCCGAGTGGTGGGCTTTTCTGAAGCAGCTGAGCCAAAAGAAGGCAGTGCCAACCGCCTCCGAGGTGGTGGAGGCCGAGGCTGCACCGCTTGACCAGAGCGGACTGGCGACGGGCAAGAACGGCATGGCCTTCTGGTGGTCCAACCAGGCGCCGGCCCTGGAAAAGGCGAGCGGCGGGGACCTGAAGATCCTGCGGTTCCCCACCAAGACCGGATCGGCCGCTGACACTGAGCTTTGGTACAAGGCCTCACAGTTCTGGTCAGCATCATCGCGCACCAAGCACCCGCAGGAAACTGCCAAGTTCATCAACTTCCTGACCAACAACGTCAAGGCCGGCGAGGCCCTGCTCGCAGACCGCGGCGTCTACCCGAACTCCGACGTCCGGGCCGCCATCCAGCCGAAACTGACCCCGGCTGACGTCAAGGTGGTTAACTTCATCGACCAGATCAAGGACGAGCTCGGTGAGGCTCCGGCACCGCCGCCGAAGGGTGCCGGTGCCATCCAGGAAATCATCAAGCGGTACACCTCGGAAGTCCTCTTCGAGCGGCTGTCCCCGGAAGATGCCGGCAAGAAGGCGACCGATGAGATGAAGTCCTCTATCAGCAGCTAGTCTTCACCCCGCCAACACGGCTCCGGACAGTCCGGATGGATGCCTCCCCATCCAGACTGTCCGACGGCGTGTGGCAGCTCCGCCCCGGCGGGAACCAATGGTTCCTTCCGGGGCGGAGTTGTTTAAAGCGCAGATGCTGGGCTGCCTGGTGCGCGGGTGCTTCTCTGGAGCAGCAGCGTTCAAAGGAGCCACCCGTCCTATGGGACAGCTCGCTCCCTTGGCCGGGTCCGAAGTGCGTTCGGTCGTCGTTCCGGTTCAGCAGGCCGTTTGTCCGGCTCAGCGGGCAGGATCCGCCCCAGGACCTGGACGGAAAGGGCGCGCGCCGGAGGGCATGGTGGGGACGGCTGGCCGTGGAGAAGCCATTCCTTAGGCTGCCTGTCCATTCGCGTGCCGGGTAGTGGTGGTGCGGTGGAGTGGTAGGTGTGGCCCGTTGGGGTGGTGGTTGCCACGGTCTGGCGCGGGCCACGCACTGGTGCGGCTGTCCAGCCGGGTGTTTCTTTGGTGTGGTTGCAGGCTTCGCAGAGGCCTTGGCCGTTGGCGGCGTTTGTGGGTCCGCCGTCCGCCCATCCCAAGATGTGGTCGTGGTGCCGGATTGGGGCGTCGCAGTAGGGGGTGCGGCAGGTATCGTCCCGGATCTGGAGGAAGCGTTTCAGGTTCGGTGGGAAGATCCGGGCTTTGGAGTCCATCGCCGCGAGTTCCCCGGTGCCGGGGGCGGTGTAGAGGCGGCGGACCCACAGGCTCAGGTCGTTGCTCCCTGCATGGCTGAGGGCAATGTTCCGCGCCCAGGCGGCGGGGATGGTGCCGTAGCCGGGGAGCCTGGCGGGTTCGGAGTCGGCCTGCAGGAGGGTGCGGTCGGTCATGACGAGCTGGATTTCCACCCCGGTCACGCCACCCGGGGTCCCGGTGACGCGCTCGACGAGGGTGTCGGCCATGACCTGGCCCCGTGACCGCTCATCCCCGGCCGAGCGGGCGGTGTCGGCATCGCGTGACAAGGCGGCGTAGGCGGCCACGCCCTGGGCGACGGGGAGAAGTGCTGTCAGGTAGGTCATGGTGTCCGGTGCCGGGCGGAGGCTCACCGTCCGTTCCTCAACCGCCCGGGCCGCCCGCTTCGCCACGGCTGCTGGGTCGCGGCGGTACGCGGCAGCCCGGACGGCGGCGATGATGGCTCGGTCCCCAGCGCCGTTGAGGGTGCCGGTGTCGGCGGCGAGTTCCTCATCCACCCCGGCCCGGTCCTCGGGGGTGAGGCAGATGGTTTCCTTCACGATCAGAGTGGCCCGCCACTCATTAAGCTGACCACGCCTGAAGGCCGCGAACGTGTGCGGCATGCCTGTGAGAGTCTTGGCCATGCCCAGCAACCTTGCGCCCCTTGCCGGGGACTCCCGCCGCGCCAACGCGATCTGCGCCGCGACCCCGGCGCCCTGCTCACCGGCCGCGACCTGCTCACGCCGCTGGGACAGATCGAAAGCGACGCTGGTTTCGGCCTGCCGGGCGGCGGCCAACGATTTTAGTTCTTCGAGGCCGCGAATCTGATCGATCTTCCCGGTATCATTGCCGGCCATGGGAACAGACGCCAACAGCCTCAGGACATCGGCAACGGAAGGTGCAGCGGGCGGCATGGAAAGCGCATCACCGCCGAAGAGCGTCTGAGGCTCCGCCCCAACCGCACGACCTGTCTGAGCCGCCCCCAAAACCGCTTCCATAGCCAAAGTCTTCCACCAGGCACCGACAATCCCAGCCACCCAAAACCCCTATGTGGAAAACGGGCAAGGTACCCGCCACAGAGCGGTGACAAGGATCCTGTCCTGCCTCGAAGTCGTCCGCCGAGAGGCAAACGGCATGACGAAATGAACCTAGGGCCGGCCACGGGAAGGGGCCCGGACAATGCGCGCCCGTACAAAGCGGAACGGCGGCACCCAAGAAGGGCACCGCCGTCGAACACGTTGCGCAGGAGGAAGCGGGGGAGCAGGGGCGCTGAACCAGCCGACGCCCAACCCCGAGGCCTGACTAGCCTTCCGCGACGACCGCCACCCCGCCCGCCGGCACGGTGCCGGTAAACGTCCCACCGGTCAGCAGGTCGGTGCCGGTGGCGGAAACCGAGGCATCCGACCGCGTGTGGTTGATGGCGAACAGGTAGCCCTGCCCGTCGGCCGAGTGTCGGCGCACCAGCTCCACGCCGGGGTCGGCGGCGGCAACGGGAGAGACGCCGGACTCGGCAAGAAGCTTGTCCAAGAGGGCACCAATCCCGTCCGGGTCGGGGAACGTGGCCAGATACCAGGCTGCCCCGGTACCCACGGACCGGCGCGTGAGGGAAGGAACGCCTTCCAGCGGGTATTCGGTGAAGGTCTGCACCGCCTCCGCGCCGGCTAGATGCACGTGCTCGCTCCAGACCAAGGAAGCAGAACCGTCGCTCAGCTTCAGCTGGGACCCGGCCAGCAGCGGATGGAACTCCTCCACGCGCACCCCCAGGAGATCCCGAAAAGCTCCCGGGTAGCCGCCCAGCCGCACGTGGTCCTGCATATCCACAATCCCGCTGAAGTAGCTCACCAGCACCGTGGCGCCGGCAGCGGCTGCGGCAGCGATGTTGGCGGCGTTGTCATCGGACACGGCATACAGCGTGCAGACCAGCACCAGGTCGTACCCCTCCAGCGAAGCGGAAGGATGGACCAGGTCCACGGAAACCCTGCGGAGGAACAGGGCGCGGTGGAAGGCCCGCAGCAGGTCAAGGTACTTCACATCGATGCTGGGCTTCGAATCGATCTCGCTGGCCCACCACGCCTCGTAGTCGAAAACAATGGCGGCGCGCGACTGGACCCGGGAACCGCGCACGGGTTCAAGCTTTTTCAGGGCGGCACCGAGCTCCACCACCTCATGCCACACACGCGTGTCGCGTCCGCCGTGCGGCACCATGGCGGAATGGAACTTCTCGGACCCGGCGAAGCTCTGGCGCCACTGGAAGAACATGACGGCATCTGCCCCGCGCGCCACGTGCGCCAGGGAATTGCGCAGCATCTCGCCGGGCATCTTGGGCTGGTTGCGCGGCTGCCAGTTCACGGCCGACGTCGAATGTTCCATCAGGATCCACGGTTCGCCGCCCGCAATGCCCCGCGTGAGGTCCGCGCTGAATGCGAGTTCCACGTGCCGCTCGGCGTCGGCGGCCACCAGGTAGTGGTCATTGGCGATGACGTCCAGGTCCCTGGCCCAGTCGAAGTAGTCCATCGACTTGGTGGCACTCGACGCCATCAGGTTGGTGGTGCAGGGGATGTCCGGGGTCACCTCCCGCAGGATGGCCACCAGCTCCCGGTAGTAGTCCATCAGCGCCCAGGAGTTGAACCGCTGGAAGTCCAGCTGCTGTCCCGGGTTCAGGGTGGACGGCGCCACGGACGGCGGCAGGATTTCATCGAAGGAGCCATAGTTCTGGGACCAAAAGGCCGTGCCCCAGGAGGCATTGAGCGCATCAATGCTCCCGTACCGGCGCTCCAGCCAGGCGCGGAAAGCCGCGGCGTCCTCCTCGCCGTAGAACTCGGAGACATGGCAGCCCAGTTCGTTGTCCACATGCCACAGCGCCAGTGCGGGGTGGTCCTTGTAGCGTTCGGCGAGGGCGCGCGTAATCCCTGCGGCGTAGCGGCGGTAGACGGCCGACGACGGCGTGTAGTGCCGCCGTGAGCCCGGCCCCAGCACGGTTCCGTCAGCCGTGACCGGCAGTATTTCCGGATGCTTGCGGACCAGCCAGGCCGGGGGAGCGGCGGTGGCGGTGGCCAGGGCCACCTTCACGCCGATCCCGGCAAGGTTGTCCAGGACCTCATCCAGCCACCCGAAGTCGTACTGCCCCTCGGCCGGCTCCAGCAGGGCCCAGGAGAAGATCCCCACGCTGAGGAAGTTCACGCCCGCTTCCTGCATGAGGTCCAGATCCTCCAGCCGGACGCTCACCGGCCACTGCTCAGGGTTGTAGTCGCCACCGAAGGCGATGCCCTCAACTTTGTTCCAAATGCTGGACGGCGGGGTGGTTTCCTGCTCTGTCATGGGACTCCTTTGCCTGTGTGGTGCGGAAACTTGATCTGACATCAGACCTTTGGAAAACGCTTGCCCAATTTCGGGAATGCCGATATTGTATCGTTTCAGAAGCCGTGTAAGCCAGCTCACTACTCTCGTTGTAGACAGAGAAAAGGGCAACACATATGAGCAAGGAGGCTCCCGTGATCAACAGAAGGCATTTCCTCACAACCGTGGCCATCGGCACCGCATCTGCCGCAGCCCTCTCGGCATGTGGGAATGGATCCAGCACTTCCGGCCAGACCGGATCCGCCGAAAAACCCGTGACCATCAACTACACCTGGTGGGGCAACGACGACCGCGCCGAGCGCACCCGCAAGGCCATTGCCCTCTTCGAGTCCAAGAACCCGGACATCAAGGTCAACGGCAACTTCACCGACTTCGCCGGCTACTGGCAGAAGCGCGCCACTGAGGCCGCCGGCGGAGGTCTTCCGGACGTCATGCAGTGGGACCTGTCCTACCTGCGCGACTACGGCCAGCGCAACCAGCTCCTGGACCTGGGCACGGTCAAGATCAACACCGACGCCTTCGAAAAGTCCCTGCTGCCCTCGGGCCAGATCAAGGGCAAGCAGTATGGCATCCCGACGAGCACCAACGCCTTCGCCGTCTACTACGATCCAGCCAAGCTGGCCTCGTTGGGCATTGCGGAGCCGACGGGCAAGTGGACCTACAAGGACTTCAACGACTTCCTTGCCCAGGTGGGCACCAAGAGCAACGGCGCCCTCTACGGCGGCACCGACTACACGGGCGTCTGGTGGATGTTCAACATCTGGCTGCGCCAGAACAAGATCCAGGCCTTCACCTCCGACGGCAAGCTGGGCTTCACCAAGGACGACCTGAAGAAGTGGTGGAACCAGACCGCAAACCTGCGGGGCACGGGTGCCATCATTCCCGAGGACCGCGTAACCCAGCTGGCCCCGAAGTCACCGTTCGGCTCCAACGCCACTGCCACGGAAGTCACCTGGGACAACTTCATGGCCGGCTACCTTGGGGACAGCGGCGCCAAGGAACTCAAGCTCGCCCCGGTTCCCTCGGATGACCCGGACAACCTGGGCCTGTTCCTCAAGCCCTCCATGCTGATGGTGGCCAGCGCCAAGACCAAGTTCAAGGACGCGGCCGCCCGGTTCATCGACTTCATGGTGAACGACCCCGAGGTGGGCCAGATCTTCAAGACCTCCCGCGGCGTGCCCGCCTCCAAGACCCAGCGCGACGGCACCACCTTCGAAGGCACTGACAAGCTGGTGGTCGATTACGAGAAGTCCATCGAGAAGTACCTCAAGGACGCACCGGAGCCGCCCATCGTCGGTTTCGGCACGCTCGAAGCCTCCTTCAAACGCATCGCCTCGGACCTGAACTACGGCAAACTCACCATCGACGGTGCAACCGACGCCTGGTTCAAGGAAGCCGAAGACCTCATCAAGCAGAACGCCTGATCCGGCGCCATGCCCTCCCGCCCAGGTTCAACGACTGACGGAATGAACTCGTGACTCAAACCCCAACCCTGAGCAGGCGCCCGGCGTCGTCCGGGTCCCCGCTGCCGCGCAAATCGCGGCAGCGGGGCACGGACGCCCGTGCCGGCTACACCTTCCTGCTGCCCTGGCTGCTGGGATTCATTGCCCTCACGGTTGGGCCGATGATCTCCTCGCTGTACCTGTCCTTTACCAACTACAACCTGTTCGAGCCGCCCAAGTGGATTGGCCTGGACAACTACACCACCCTGTTCCAGGACGAGCGATTCCTGCAGTCCGTGGGCGTGACCGTGGGCTACGTGGTGTTCGGAACTCCGCTGAAGCTCGCGGCGGCACTGGCGGTGGCCATGCTGCTGAACAGCAAGCGCCGCGGCCAAGGGTTCTACCGCTCTGCCTTCTACGCCCCGTCCCTGATCGGCGCGTCAGTCTCCATCGCCATCGTCTGGAAGGCCATGTTCGGCGACTCCGGCCCCGTGGACCAGGGCCTGTCCTTCTTCGGGATCAACATCGGCGGCTGGGTGGGCAACCCGTCCATGACCATGCCGATGTTCATCCTCCTGACCGTGTGGCAGTTCGGCGCCCCGATGGTGATTTTCCTGGCCGGCCTCAAGCAGATCCCCGGTGAGCTGTACGAGGCAGCGTCGATGGACGGCGCCGGCCCGGTGCGGAAGTTCTTCAACATCACCTGGCCCATGCTTTCGCCGGTGATCTTCTTCAACCTGCTGATGGAAACCATCCACGCGTTCCAGATCTTCGCGTCGGCCTACATCATTTCCAACGGTGAAGGCGGCCCCGCCGGATCCACCCTCTTCTACACCCTCTACCTGTACCTGCGGGGCTTCAGCGACTTCCGGATGGGCTACGCCTCGGCCATGGCATGGCTGCTGGTGATCGTGGTGGGCATCATCACCCTGATCTTCTTCCGCACGTCCAAGTCCTGGGTCCACTACAGCGGTGATTCAAAATGACAACCACGGCAACGCCCACCCAGTCCACCCCGGACGCCACCGCCCAGGCCTACAACCCGAAATCCGAGTCGGTAGGCGCCAAGCGGGCCAAGAGCGCCATCTTCCACCTTGCGGCCCTCATCCTCACCGCCATCGTGCTCTATCCCGGCCTGTGGATGATCGCCTCGTCCTTCAAGCCCAACTCGGAAATCGGCGGCCAGAACACGTCGCTGTGGTCCAACAACTTCAGCTTCGACAACTTCGTCACGGCCATGGACGGGATCGGCGGGGTGTCCACCCTGCAGTTCTTCACCAACTCGCTGATCCTGGCCCTCGGCGCGGTGGTGGGGACCATCCTGTCCGCGAGCGTGTCGGCCTACGCCTTCGCGCGGATCAACTTCCCCGGCCGCAGCCTGTTCTTCGGCATGATGATCGCCACGCTGCTGCTGCCCTTCCACGTGGTGATCATTCCGCAGTACATCATCTTCCAGCAGTTGGGCCTGGTGGATACCTACGTGCCGCTGCTCATCGGCAAGTTCCTGGCCGGGGATGCGTTCTTCGTCTTCCTGATGGTCCAGTTCATGCGCGGCCTGCCCGCGGAACTGGATGAGGCCGCCAGGATCGACGGCGCCGGGCATGCGCGGATCTTCGGGTCCATCATGCTGCCGCTGATGAAGCCGGCCCTGATCTCCACCTCGATCTTCTCCTTCATCTGGAGCTGGAACGACTTCCTGGGCCCACTGCTGTACCTGAACACCCCCGAGAAGTACCCGCTGCCGCTGGCCCTGCGGCTCTTTGTGGACCAGACCCAGTCCTCGGACTACGGCGCCATGATCGCCATGTCCGTCCTGGCCCTGCTGCCCGTGCTGATCTTCTTCCTGATCTTCCAGCGGTACATCGTCGAAGGCGTCTCCACCCAGGGCCTCAAGGGCTAACGGAAAAGCGAGTCAGATAATGAGCACCATGGACAGCACCACACCCGCATCCGGCCACGAGCCCATTCCGGTGAACCGGTTTGCCCTGTTCTCCGAGACCCTCCTGGCAGGGGTGCTGGTGCTGGTGCTGTCCATCCCGCTGGTCACCATCCCCGCCGCCTACGCAGCAGGCACCGCCCACCTTGAGCGGCACCTGAATGGCCGGGACGATTCCGTCCGCGGACTGTGGAACCTGTTCAAGGCTGCCCTGCCGGGCAGCTGGAAACTTGGGATCACGACGGCGGCAGCCGCCGTCGTGATTGTCCTCAACCTTTTGCTCGCATGGGTGGGGCAGCTGCCCGGCCGTGGCCTGGTCCTTCCCGCAACCCTCATCCTTGCCGCCGGGGCGGCCATCCTGCTGTTGCGCACAGCGTCCGCCTGGGCCGACTACGCAGGCTCCGGAACAGGTACAGGCTCCGGAACCAGCGGCAAGGACGCATGGCGCGCGGCCCTCCAAACCGGCAAGGCAATCTCCCTGCGTGACTGGACGGGGTCGGTGCTTCTGGCGGCCGCCCTGTTCTGCGCCGTGGTGTTCGTATGGATGCTCGCCGCGCTCTTCGTGGTGGTTCCCGGCACCCTGATCCTGGCCGCGGCGGCAGTGAAGCTGCGCTCCAACCGCCACCGCAACTGACTGTGCCTCCCCGCCGCACCCGTTCCGAACCCGCTGCGCAACTCCGAACAAGCCAGCCCCGCTGGTACCACCCCCTCAGGCAACACAACTACCGGCTCTTCCTGGCCATGCAGCTGGCCGGCAGCCTCGGCGTGTGGATGCAGCGCCTGGCCCAGGACTGGCTGGTGCTGCAGCTGACCGGAAGCCCCGCCGCTGTGGGGGCCGCCGTCGCCCTCCAATTCCTGCCCATGCTGGTGGTGGGGCCGCTTGCCGGGCTGGTGGTGGACATCTTCCCCAAGCGCCGGATCATGATGGTGTGCCAGTCCATCATTGTGCTGCTCGGCCTGGGGCTGGCCGCCTGGGCTGCCAGCGGCTCCATCACTGTCTGGGTTGTCTACGCCGGCTGCGTCGCACTGGGCATCACCGCAGCGGTGGACCAGCCCACCCGGCAGGTCTTCGTCAACGAAGTGGTGGGCGACGCCGCGCTGCGTCCCGCCATCGGCCTCAACAACGCGCTGTCCCAGCTGGGCGCCATGGCCGGCCCGGCGCTGGGCGGCGTGCTGATTGCGCAGGCAGGACCGGCCGCCGCCTTCGCCTCAAACGCGCTGATCGGTGTGGTGGTGCTGGGCCTGATCGCAGCCATCCGCCTCCACGAACTGCACCCCAGTGCGCCCGCCCAGCGGGGGCGCGGGCAGGTGCTGGCCGGCTTCCGGTATGTCAGCGAACGCCCGCGCCTGCTGCTCCTCATCCTGCTGGCAGGGCTGCTGGGCGCCTTCGGCATGAACGGGCCGGTGGTCCTCGCCGCCTTTGCCGAGCGGGTGTGGCACAACGGCGTGCAGGGCTTTGGCCTGTTCAATACCGTCAGCGCCGTTGGTGCCCTGGCGGGGGCGCTCCTGGCGGCCCGGCTTGGGAACATGGGCCGCAGGGGCATTGTGGCCGCGGCCGCCTTCTTTGGCTTGTCCCAGCTGGTGGCCGCGCTTATGCCCACCCTGGTGCTGTTCGTGGCAATGTTGGCAGTGGTGGGCATGATGACGCTGCTGTTCCTGACCAGCGCCGCCACCGCGGTCCAGCTCGAAGCCGGGCCTGCCATCCGTGGCCGCGTGATGGCGTTGTACCTTCCGCTCCTGCTGGGTGGTCATGCCTGCGGTGGCCTGCTGGCGGGCTGGCTGACCGAGCAGTTCGGCGTGCGGACCGGGCTGGTGGTCACCGGCGGCCTGGGCATGCTCTCCGCGGCCGCGGTGGGCCTGCTGCTGTGGTGGCACGGGCGGCGCCCGGCGGCTGCTAGGCAGGCCTGAACGTCCAGGTTCCGGCGTGCACCCGGAAGTCGCGGGTGGCCGGGCACTTTCGGCCGTCGCCGTCCACAGCGGAAAGCACGACGGCGGCATCCGCAGTGGGCCCCTTCACCCCGTAAGTGCCGCCGGGCAACCGGACAGTGGCCGTGGTGCCGGGCGGAACCGTGCACTCCAGCTCCACTTGGCCGCCGCGCCGGTGCCAGCCGGCATGCACATACCCGTTGTCCACGGGAACGCTGCCACGGGCATGCTCCAGCCGGCACAGCGGCGGCTCGATCACCACCTCGTTGCCGCCAGGCACGCTGTACCGAACGCCCAGCACGTGCTCAAGGATCTCCTTGGCCACCGACGCGGACCAGGCGTGCGACTGGCTGTGGTCACTGCCGTCTTCGAGGTCCCAGGCCTCCCAGGTGAAGCTGGCTCCGCGGTCCAGGAGCCGCGCCCAGCCCGGCTGATCCTTGTCCGTGAGGAGGTCCAGCACCGCGTCCACCTTGCCCTGGCTCAACAACGCCCGGACCAGCCGGTGCACCGTCATGGGTCCCTGGCGCATGCCCATCCCCGCGATCCGGGCGGCGTCGGCAGCCTCATATGCAGGTTCGGTAATGCCCAGCGACAGCGGGAACGATGCCGCGTGCTGGGAAGCGTGGGTGCTGGGAATACCGCCGGCATGGAGGCCGTCAACCATGACCCCGCCCACCCGCAAACGCGTCCGGATGGCCTCGGCGAGGGTGCGGGCAGCAGCCGCATAGCGGACCGCCGCGTCCTGGTCGCCGGTGGCGCTGCAGAGCCGCGCCGTGGACACCAGCGCCGAGTAGGCCTGGGCATTGACGGTGGTTTTGGCCGCGCACTCCATGTCGTAGCCGAACCGGCCGGGCGCCGGCCAGTCCACGATGCCGTGCAGGTAGGGACCGGAACCGCCGCCCAGGTTGGTGACCAGCCCCGCCGTCGGGCCCTCTGCCGGGATGTAATGGAGCGCGTAGTCTGCCGTGTCGCGCAGGTGGGGCAGCAGCTCCCGGACCAGGGCAAGATCGCCGGTGCGCAGGTGGTACTCCTCCGCCCACTCCGGCAGCATCAGGGAGAAATCGGGGATGTCGCGCTTGCCGTCACCGTTGGGATAGACGGCGTTGTAGCGCCCCTTCTCCCCGCCGGCTGTCCAGTAGCGGCGGGCGGACCAGGCGAACTCCCGCAGCGCCTGCGCCGTGTAGGCATGTTCGCCGAAGAGCGCCATGGTGGCGTAGGAGATGTTCGCGGCATCGGCCAGGAACTGGCCCTTTTCGCGGGTGGGGGTGTCCACGAACTGTTCCTGCACGCCGTAGAGCGCAGAGTCGCGGAGCAACTGGAACACCCCGTCCAGAACCGGGCAGGAACTGCTGAAGCTGCCCTCGCCGGGATGGCTCCCGTGGACCGTGGCGGCGCCAACGCGGGATACCTCGGCGGCGTCAATCCCGGGCAGTTCAAGGTAGCGGAAACCCAGGTGCACCGAGGCGCGGAACTGCTGGGGCCCGGCCGCCTGGGTGTAGGGGAAGGACATGTCCGTGTTCTGGCTGGCGGTCTTCCCGGCGTCCACCCTTCCGCCAGGGCGGAGGGCGTAGCCGGCCCGGAGCATGACGGTGCGGCCGGGGACGCCGGACAGAAAGTCCACCTCCGGCCGCGCGGGAATGACCTGGCCGAAGTCCGCAACCATGGTGCCGTCGTCGGCGGTCAGGAACTGCCGCGGGGCCACGAACCCGCCGGCAAGGAACGTCCTGCGGGGGTGCAGGCGGGGGAAGTCCGACGACGGGTGGGCACCGGAGCTGATGGCGGCCGGCAGGCTGCCGGCTGCATCAAGGGACGCCGCGGCGTGGCCGTCCAGGTGTTCCACGGGATCGCCTTCATCGTTGCGGTACCCCGACTGGCGGTAGGGAGCCTCGCCTGCGGACCAGTCCGGGCTTGATGCGAGGACGTCGCGGCGGCCGTCGTGGTAATCCACCGTGAGCCGGAGCAGGAGGCCCGGGATGCCTGCGGCGCGCCCCTGGCCGGGGCCGTACCAGTGGAGCAGGGCCGTGACCGGAACGGGGGTATCCGCAGGGTGGCCGGCGAGCAGTTCCGTCACGTCGGCGGCATCGTAGTAGCCCTCTCCCGGGTAGCCGAACGACGTAGTGCTCAGGCAGTGCGTCCCCGCCACGGAGAGCTGGGCGTGGTGGTGGGCTGCGGCGTAAAGCCGGGCCCGCCGGACCGTCCCGGTGAGCTGGTACGTGGTCCGGAACAGCGTCCATTCATCGGGCTGCCGGTGTCCGGTGGTTCGGGGCCAGTGCGCCAGGCAGGCCAGGGCCTGGTCCTCGCCGGCATCGAAGCGGTGGTCCAGCAGGAGTGCTTCGGGGCCGCCGGAAGTGGTGCTGATGATGCGCAGCGCCGCGTACTCCGCCTGGCTCCGCGGGCCCTGGTGCAGGGCGAGCCTGCCCGCGACCGGTTGTTCAACGGATTGGTCAGCCGGCTCGTCAACCGCCAGTAGTTCCGTCCCGTCCACGGCGACACGGATGGTCCGGCCGTCGTCACTGACGGTAAGTTCCCGCCAGGGACTGTCCGCCGAGTCCTTGACCCGGGCACTGGCCAGTACTGGAGTTTCCGGAGTGGTGGGAGCCGGGATCTCCCACTCGGGTGCGCGGCGGAGCACCACTTCTCCAGCGGCACTCAGTTCCAGCAGCAGTCCGGTTCCCGCGCCGATGCTGCGCAGGAGCAGGCCGGCCCGGCCCATCACAGGGCGCAGCCGGGCCTCAAGCCGGAAGCTGCGCATCGCAGGGCAGGGAACGGGCAGGAAGGGGGACCCGGCCACCCGGAGTGCGTGGTCGAGGACCTCCAGCGGGGCACGGCCGCCCGGTGAGCGGCCCATCCAGTCCGCCTGCCAGGAGCTGTCCGTGAGGCCGGTGCTGAACGGCTGCGCGGATGACCACGGACCCGGAACGCCTGCCGCATCACGGACGCGCACGCGCCAGGCGTATTCCGCGTCGTCATCGAGCAGGGGACCTTCGTAGGGGATACCACGCTGGCAGGAGGATGCCACCTGTCCCGAGCTCCACAGCACGGTGCCCCGGGCGTCCTGGACTTCCAGCTCGTAACCGGTCTGCCGCGCAAGGGCGGGATCGCCGGCGTCGTCCTGGCCCAATTGCCAGCCGAAGACGGGGGATGGTGCAGCCGTCAGGCAGGGGACAAGCCCGTCCGTCAGGAGGTTTGTCGCGTGGAGCTGCCCTGCTTCGGTCTCCTGCGGCGTCATCAGGAGGCCGGCATGTCGAAGGCCACGGGTGTGGCGGCAGCCCAGGGAAGTCCCAGTTCGCTGAACGTGGCATGCTGCGTGCCCGCCCGCTCCAAGGCTTCCTCGATGCCGGGCACCACCGCGTGGGCTGCGTCGCCGTCGCCCTCCCACCGGACATGCGCGGCGTCGATAAGAGCAGGCAGCGGTGCTGTGCGGACGGCTTCCAGCACCAGCATGAAGGCTCCGCTGTCCACCAGGCTGCTGATGAGCGGAACGCCGCGGGCGCGGTGGGCCAGGAGGTTCTCGGTCAGGTCGTCACGGCCGTAGGTTTCCTCCGTGCGTCCGTCCGCCGTCTCGACGGTGAGCCGGTCCTCGGTGTAGTGGAACACGGCGGTGCCGGCCGAGCCCTGGAGGGTGACATACGGCTCAACGGATTCCGAGGCGCAGATGGTCAGGGCGCAGGTGATGGGCAGGCCCGCTGCGGTGCGGATCCGGATCACTGAGGTGTCATCCGATTCGATGTCATTGGCCCTGTACAGCTCTGTGTCCACGGAGGCCACATCCGCGGTGGTGCGGGCCCCGGCAATCCGCAAAGCAGTTGCCACGGCGTGGGCCAGCGGGTTGGTGGCGACGCCGTCCACCACGTCCACACCGTTGATACTCCGTTTTCCTGCCCAGCGGGAACGCTTGTAGTACGCCTTGTCCCGGACCCAGCGGCCGGTGGCGGAGATGCCTTCCAGCGTTCCGATGGTCCCGGCGGCGAGCAATTCTTCAATCGCTTTCAGGGCGTGCGAGCCGAGGCTCTGGAAGCCGATCTGTACCCCGCGGCCTGACTCCGCTGCCGCAGCGCACAGGCGGTTGAAGTCCGGCAGTGAAGCGACGGGAGGCTTCTCAAGGTACAGCTCCGCGTCCGTGGCCAGGGCGGCCAGGGCCAGTGGGGCATGCGTCTGGATGGGTGTGGCCACGATGATCAGGTCCAGGTCCCGGGTGGTTGTGAGGAGGTCATCGAGTCCAGGGTAAACAGTGGCCGACGGCGGGACGGAGCCGGGTGCCGGCGGCTGCGGGTCCGCCACGGCAACCAGGTCAACACTGCCCGCTGCCGCCAGGCGCTCGAGGTTCCGCAGGTGGTGGGTGCCAAAGCCGTGGACTCCCACCAGCGCAACCCTCGGTGCTGCTGGTGCTGAAGCTGCTGCGGCGTCGCTGCCCGCGGCTTCCGTTGCCGTTCGCATGGTTCTCCATTCTGGCCATCGGCACCAGCATTGCGGGCACCGGGATCCTGGGCGCGTGCATCAATCCAGCAAGCGCTTTCCACCAATCAGTGTGCGGCATGCTGGCGGTTCCAGTCCAGCTATGTAACGATTCAAAATTTTGCTTGACCGGGGACCGGCAAGGGGTTTACATTTTCGAGAAACCGATTACCAGCGTGATGCGGGGCACTTTCCGCTTCGCCTCTGCAACGATGGAGAACAGAAGGGAGCCGTGCCATGCTGTCCGGGACCTTCAGTGCGCGTGCCTACTCATTTTTCGACGCACTCGTGTGGATTGCCGGCCTCAACCTGCTGTGGATCGCCTTCACCCTGCTGGGTTGTGGTGTTTTTGGCGCGGGCCCTGCCACCGCCGCCGCGCAGATCGCCGTGCGCAAGCGGGCCGCGGGGGATGCTGCTCCGCTGCTGCGCGGGTTTGCCCCGGCGTACTTCCGGAACTTCTTCAGGGCCAACGCGCTTGCGCTTCCGGTCATGGCCGTCGCCGCGGCGCTGGTCCTGAACTGGAACTACTTTTCCGGGGATGGCGGAATCCCGGCGCAGCTCATGGCGGCCGGCGTCTTCGTTGCGGCGATTTTCCTGGCGGGTGCCGTCTGCTACGTGTTCCCCATGTATGCCAGGTACGAGCTGCCGCTGCCGCAGTACCTGCTGATGTCTTCCCGGTTCGCCGTGCGGCACCTGGCAGGGACCGTCATCCTGCTCTTCGTCTCCGCCGCGGTGCTTTATGCCAGCAGCTCCCTCCCGGGCCTGGTTCCGTTCTTCAGCATCGGGGCCTGGCTCTACCTCACCGGCTGGCTGTGCCACCGCTTCTTCACTGCCAATGATGAATCGATAGCCGCGGCGGCCCAGCCTGCCGTGCACTCCGCCCTGCAAGGGGCCTCCACCGCCTGAAGTCCGTCCCCAAGCGCCCGGCTGCTGCCGGTGTGGTCCGCCCTGCGCGGATGCAGGAATGAAACGTATCAAAACTGTGGGCAACCAGCCCGAAGAACCCCAACGAAGTGGAAAAGGAAGAAATATGATCCGTCGGAAACTATCCCTGGCCGCCGCCGCCGTCACCGCCACGGCACTGTCCCTCACAGCCTGCAGCGGCGGGGACACCCCCGCCGCGGACCTGACCTCCGTGTCCATCATGGCCCCGTTCCTTGAAGCCCAGCCGCCAGCTGCGGACGGCGCGGTCCAGAAGAAGCTGGAGGAGCTCACCGGCAAGCAGGTCAAGATCAACTGGACTCCCAATGCCTCCTACGAGGACAAAACCAACATCACGCTGGCGGGTTCGGACATCCCGCAGGTCATGGTGATCCAGGGAAAGACCCCCGGCTTCGTCAAGAATGCACAGGCAGGCGCGTTCTGGGACCTCACTGACAAGCTGGACAAGTACCCCAACCTCAAGACAACCTTCCCGGACATCCAAAAGAACGCCAGCGTCAACGGCAAGGTCTACGGCGTGTTCCGGGGCCGTGCCCCCATGCGGGCGGCCGTCATGTTCCGCCAGGACTGGCTGGACAAGCTGGGCCTGCAGCCACCCAAGACCACCGAGGACCTGTACAAGGTGGCCAAGGCGTTCACCGAGCAGGACCCGGACGGCAACGGCCAGAACGACACCTGGGGCATCACCATCCCCAAGTGGGGTGCGCTGGGCACCAACAGCCCTTACGACCTGATCGAGGAGTGGTACGGCGCCGGAAACCGGTGGACGGAGCGGGATGGGAAACTCATCCCCAGCTTCGAAACCGACGAATTCCTGGAAGCTGACCGCTTCATCAAGAAGATGGTGGACGAAAAGCTCATCAACCCGGACTTCGCCACCTTTGACAGCACCAAGTGGAACGAGCCGTTCTTCAACGGCAAGGGCGGCATCATTGTGGACGTCGATTCCCGGGTCAGCGTCCTCATCAACCTGTTCAAGCAGGCAGACCCCAGCAATTTCCAGAACAAGGTGGGCTTCGTGGGCAACCTCGAAGGCCCGGACGGCAAGCTGCACGCCCACCCCACCGACGGCTACTCGGGCTTCCTGGCCATCCCCAAGGCCAGCGTCAAGAGCGAGGCTGAACTGGGCAAGGTCCTGGACTTCCTGAACACCATGAACGACAAGGATGTTGCCACCCTGCTGAACAACGGCATCGAGGGCGTGAACTTCAAGGTGGAAGACGGCAAGGCGGCCACCATCAAGCCGGAGACCCCGGAAGGGAAGGCTGTCACCACCGACATCAAGAGCTACGCCCAGCTGGGCATGAACGTTGCCGGCAACACCTTCTACCCGGTGAAGCAGCCCTCCGACTACGAGCAGCAGGTCTTCGACAAGCGCACCGAAGTCATGGCTGAGGACCTCAAGAGCGCCGTCTACAACCCGGCCGCGCCTTACGTTTCCGCCACCTACGTGGCCAAGGGTGCACAGCTGGACAACATCGTGGCCGATGCTCGCATCAAGTACCTGGCCGGACAGATCGATGAGCAGGGCCTCAAGGATGCCATCAAGCTGTGGGACACCAGCGGCGGCAACAAGGTCAAGGAAGAGATCAACAAGCTCTGGCAGGACAACAAGTAAATGGCAGCCCCTGTCATTGACACCCTCGCCGGGGAGCGGGCGCGCAGGACCGCGCCCGCTCCCCGGAACGGGGGCAGGTTCTCCGTCCATTTCGCGCACTACAAATGGCTGTACCTGCTGCTCCTGCCCGGCGTGGTGTACTTCGCGGTGTTCCGCTACGCCCCCATGTACGGGGTGTCCATCGCGTTCAAGGATTACGTCCCGTTCCTCGGGGTGAATGGAAGTCCCTGGGTGGGGTTCCGGAATTTCGAGGATTTCTTCGCCAACCCGGACTTTCCCCGGCTGCTGGGCAACACCCTGATCCTGGCCTTCCTGAACCTCGGGGTGGCCTTCCCGCTGACCATCGTCCTGGCACTGCTGCTGAACGAGGTCCGGCTGTCCATCCTCAAGCGCACCGTCCAGACCCTGGTGTACATCCCGCACTTCCTGTCCTGGACCATCGTGGCGTCGCTGAGCTTTCTGCTGTTCGCCCTGGACATCGGGCCGCTGTTCCAGTTCCTGAACAACACCATGGGCACGCACATCGATTTCCTGTCCGATCCGGCCTGGTTCCGCCCCCTGATCGTGCTGCAGGAAATCTGGAAGAACACCGGCTGGGGCACCATCATCTTCCTGGCCGCACTGTCCACCGTGGACCAGGACCAGTACGAGGCCGCCATCATTGACGGTGCCGGCCGGTTCCGGCGCGTTTGGCACATCACCCTTCCCGCGATCCGGTCCACCATCATCGTGATGCTGATCCTGGCCATCGGGCAGATGCTCAACACCGGCTTTGAGCAGATCTACCTGATGACCAATGCCTTGAACCGTGAAGTGGCGGACGTCTTTGACACGTACGTCTACTTCGTGGGCATCACCCAGGGCGCCTACAGCTACTCCACCGCGGTGGGCCTGTTCAAATCACTGGTGGGCATCGTGCTGATCTTCGGCACCAACTGGCTGGCCAAGCGATTCAACCAGAGCGGACTGTTCTAGCCATGAAAATCCACAACACCCGCGGCGGCCGGATCTTTGACGCCGCCAACTACGTCTTCCTGTCCCTGATCGGCATTATCACTTTGCTGCCGTTCGTCTACGTCTTTGCGGGCTCCTTTGCCACGGAAGCGGAGATTACCCGCCGGGCGTTCTTCGTCTGGCCCGAACAGTTCACCCTGGGTTCCTACGAGTACATCTTCGCCACCCCGGCGTTCGTCCGCGCCCTGGTGACCACCATCCTGGTCACGGCGGTGGGTACCCTGGTCCAACTGGCCTTCACCGTGACCATGGCCTACCCGCTGGCCAAGAAGACCCTGCGGGGCAGGAACGTCATCCTGTCCCTGGTGGTTTTTGCCATGGTCTTCTCCGGCGGCATGATCCCCACCTTCCTGCTGGTCAAGGACCTGGGCCTGCTGAACTCCTACTGGGCGCTGATCCTGCCTGCGGCCATCAACCCGTTCAGCCTGATCATCATCAAGAACTTCTTCCAGGAACTCCCGCAGGAGCTGGAGGAGTCGGCCAAGATGGACGGCGCCACCGAGATCGGGATCCTCTGGCGGATCCTGCTGCCGCTGTCCAAGCCGGTCCTGGCCACTTTCGCGCTGTTCTATGCCGTGGGGATCTGGAACGACTTCATGTCGCCCCTGCTGTACCTCAGTGACAACTCCAAGTGGACCCTGCAGATGTACCTCCGCCAGGTCACGGCGGCGTCGGACTTGCTGGGCACGGGCAACGTTGACCCCAACTACATCCCGCCGGAACAGGGCATCAAGTTCGCCGTGATCGTGGTGGCCACCCTGCCCATCCTCATCTTCTACCCGTTCCTGCAAAAACACTTCGCCAAGGGCATGCTCATCGGCTCCGTCAAGGGCTGACCCGCCGTTAGGAAAGAACCACCATGAAGATCCTGCTGGCCGGAGACTCCACCGTTGCCAACTGTCCCACGCACGAGTTCCCCATGAGCGGTTGGGGAGCGCAGCTGGCCCCGCTGACCTACGCGTGGGGCGCGGTGCACAACTTCGCCAAGGGCGGCGCGGACACCGAATCCTTCCGCGACGAGGGGCTGTGGCCGGCGCTGCTCGCCGATGCAGGCCCGGGCGATGCTGTGCTCATCCAGTTTGGCCACAACGACCAGAAGAAGCAGCACCTGGCCGCCAGGACCGGTTACGCGGCAAACCTGCGCGCCATGGTGGGGGAGGTGCGGGCCGTGGGTGCCGCTCCGCTGCTGTGCACCTCGGTGGAGCGGCGGCACTTCCCGGCCCCGCCGTCGTCGGACGTTCTCGAAGAGAGCCTGGAGGATTACCCGGAGGTGGTCCGCGAACTCGGCCAGGAACTGGCGGTTCCCGTGGTGGACCTGAACGCCTGGACCAGGCACCTGTATCTCCGGCTGGGACGGGATGGATCCAGGGAGCTCTTCTGCCACTTCGCGCCCGGGGAACACGCACATTGGCCCGACGGCCTGGTCGACAACACGCATTTCTCCCAGCAGGGGGCCGCATTGGTGGCAGGAGAAGTGGCACGCCAACTTGGCACCCTGGGGTACGGCGCGTCCAGCAAGGAGCCGTCCAGCACCAAGGAGTTAAGCACGACGGCGGGACGCGGCTAGGTGGGCGCCGCAGGCTTGGGACCGGGCATCCTCTACAGCAACCCGTTGGCGGGACCCGATGACGTGGCCGGATGGGTGGCCGAAGGGCCGCTGAGGATGGGAAGCCACGAAGGATCCCTGGAACTTTCCGGCGTACTGGATGACCGGGAGTTCGGGGACCACGCGCACTGGACGTTCTGGTGTCCGGAGGAATTCCCGGACGGCATCCGCATCAGCTGGGAGTTCCTGCCGCTCCCGGAGCCCGGACTGGCCATGCTGTTCTTCGCAGCCACGGGATACCGCGGGCTGGACCTCTTCAGCCCGGGCCTCGCACCGCGCACGGGCTACTATCCGCAGTACCACTCGGGCGACATCGACGCCCTGCACGTCTCCTATTTCCGCCACAAGCACTCATCCGAACGGGCTTTCCGTACCTGCAACCTGCGCAAGAGCGCTGGATTCGAGTTGGTGGCCCAGGGCGCGGACCCGTTGCCGCCCACGGAGGACGCAACTGATTTCTACCGGCTGGAGGTGGTGAAGGACGGGCCGCTGGTGGTGTTTTCCATCAATGGACTGCAGCTCTTTGCGTGGCGTGATGCCTCGGAGAAGGTGCTGGACGGTGGCCGGATCGGCTTCCGCCAGATGGCGCCGCTGCGGGCTGCCTACCGGAACCTGGTGGTGGAGAAACTCTAGGCCGCACAGCAAAGCGGGCGGCACAGCAAAGCGGGCGGACCCGGAGGGTCCGCCCGCCTGTTGCTGCAATACCGTTGAACTACAGGAACCTAGAGTCCCAGGAGGCGGTTGAGCAGGTTGGCCAGGCCGTTCAGGCCCGTGCCGCCGTCCAGGAGCCCGGTGACGGCGCAGAGGAGGTTGCCCACCAGGTTGCCCGCTCCGGTCTGGGAGGTGATGTCCAGAACCACCTGGTTCAGGTCGACGTTGAGGCCCAGAAGGTCCAGGTGCAGGGGCCCGAGAACCAGGTTAAGGACGTCACAGCTGCCGCCCGAAGCCAGGGCCGCCGCGGTGGAAGGTGCGGCGGCGGCGGTGGTGGTCACTGTCTGGCTCACCGGCGTGGCTACCCCGGCGAGGTCGGTGAAGGTGCCCTGCACAACGCCGGTGACGTTCAGCTGGCCGTTCTGGGCGCTGAAACCGGACGGCGTGAACGAGCCCACGAAGGTGCCTACGCCGTCAATGGTCTGGTTGATTGTTCCCGTGACGTTGGCTGTCTGTGATGACTGGGAGGCGGCGGAAGGAGCCGCGGGTGCTGCTGCCGTCGCCGGTCCTGCCATGCCGAAGAGCATGGCGCCGGAGAGGGCAATGGCGGTGACTGAAGCTGAGACCTTTGTTCGCATTTTCGGTAAATCCTTTCAGCGCCGGGTTGCGGCGCAACGAACCCCCGAGGCTCCGCCCCCATGGAGAACCCCGGCGGAACTGTTTGTTTCAAATGCAGTTCATTTCAGATGCAGCCCTTGCGGGCCGCGACGCGTGGCACCGGACGGTGATCCAGGCCACGGGCACGTCGACCAACGTATTAGTAAGTATGCTGATGAGTCAAGTCCGTTGCGGGACACGCTGGGGGCCTGCCAGGGGTGCCGTCGTCGGGACCTTCCGCCCTGGGGCAAGATGGAGGGGGTCAGGAACTGCACACTGGAGGGAGGCGGGATATGGAGCCGGTATTGGTGGACGGCGGCAAGGGCACGGTGGAATTACGCAATGATGGCGTTATCCACCTCATTTGGGAACCCAAAGTCCGGATTGAAGTCGAAGATGCCCAGGCGGCGATGGCGACGGTGAACCGGATAGCAGGGGATGGCAACTACCCCATGCTGGTGGACATGGCCACCACCGAGAATGTCAGCATCCAGGCCCGCGCCGTGTTCTCCATCCCTTGTGCGGCCAACCGGATTGCCCTGCTTGGCACAAGTCCCGTGGACCGGATCCTCGCGAATTTCTTCCTGGGCGTCCACGTCCCACCCTGCCCCACGCGGTTCTTCACCTCGCGGAACGAGTCCATGAAGTGGCTGCAGCAGGCCGGAAGGTAAACCCGCGCTGATCAGCCGGCGTCAGCCGGGGCCGTGCTCTGCCGCACCACCAGTTCAGGCGTGAATACGACGGACCGGTGGACGGGGTTCTGGGACTCCACCTCTTCGGACAGCAGCTCGATGGCTGTCCGGCCCAGCAGTTGGGTGGGCTGCCGGATGGAGGACAGGGGGACTACCGCGGAGACCGCAAAATCGATGTCGTCATAGCCAATCAGCGCCACGTCCTCAGGAATGCGGACCGTGTGCGTCATGGTGAGCGACTGCATGACGCCGAGGGCCAGGAGGTCGTTGGCGCAGAAAATACCCTCCGGCAGCTCCGCCCGGCCGCGTTCCACCAGCATGTCGCCCACGCTGCGGCCGGCCAGGACCGTCTGCCCCTCCGCTTCCAGCACCTCAAGCGTGGCGTCCGGCTCTTCCTTTACGGCCCGCTGGGCCCCCTGGAGGCGGTCCGCCACCTGCCGGATGGACGTGGGGCCGCCAACGAAGGCCAGCCGACGGCGGCCCGTGTCCAGCAGGTGCCGGGCAGCGAGGTATCCGCCGGCGTCGTCATCCACCGCAACCGAGCTGAACTTGGACTCGTCAGCCAGCCGGTCCACCAGCACCGTGGGGACGCCGCGCTCGCGGAGGAGGTCCAGCCTGTCCGCGACATCGCCCACGGGTGAGATCAGCAGGCCCTGAACGCGCTGTTCCTGGAAGAGGTCGATGTAGTTCGCCTCCCGGCCGGCGTTGTGGCCGCTGTCGCCGAGCAGGACGGCGCTTCCCTGCAGTGCTGCGGCGTCCTCCGCCGCGCGGACCACCGAGGTGAAGAACGGGTTGCCCACATCCAGGACAATCAGCCCGATGGTGCGGCTGTGCCCAACGCGGAGTTGGCGGGCGGCATCGTTGCGGACAAACCCCAGTTCGTCGATGGCGCGCAGGACCCGCTCCTTGGTCCGCTCAGACACCCGGTCCGGATAGTTCAGGACATTCGAGACCGTTCCCACGGCCACTCCCGCGTGGGTGGCCACGTCCTTGATGCTGGCTGTGCGGTTCATCGATTCTCCGTGCTGACATGCCCGCAGCGGAAGGTTCCGTGCGGGAGATCAAAAGTTTCTGGCATTGCTTGACACCTGCTCAAATCCAAGAGTACTTTGAATCGTAACAATGAAACGATTCAAACTTTGTGAAGTTTGATCTGTGAAGTTTGAAGGGAATTCCAGATGAGGGTGTGTTTCCGTTCCTCGGTCCAGCCGGCGCTCATCGATGAATACCGGCGCCGGCACGCGGCGGTATGGCCGGAGATGCTGCTCGCCCTCAAAGAAGCCGGCTGGCGCAACTACTCCCTGTTCCTGGGGGAGGACGGGCTCCTGGTGGGGTACGTGGAGTGCGACGACTTTGACGCCGTCCGTGCCCGCATGGCCCTGACAGAGGTTAATGCCCGTTGGCAGGCCGAGATGGCAACCCTTTTTGAAGACTCCGGCCAGGCGCCCGACGAAGGGTTCCAGGTGCTGGAGGAGGTCTTCAACCTCGACAGCCAATTGGCGGCACAGCCCTCCGCGGGCTGACCGGCAGGACGCGAAGATCCGGGATAACCGGAACAGCAGGCATTACCAGCAGCACGCTCCAGCAGCGGGGCATCAATCAGCAACGCATCAGACAGACGCTCAACACCGGAAAGAACCATCATGAATGACGTAGCAACGGCGCTGGGCAGGCTCGAGGAGCTTGCCATCGAGGTCCCTTCGTGGGCCTATGGAAATTCAGGGACGCGGTTCAAGGTGTTCGGCACCCCGGGTACGCCGCGCACGGTCCAGGAGAAGCTGGCGGACGCCGCCAAGGTCCATGAACTGACGGGCCTGGCCCCCACCGTGGCCCTGCACATCCCGTGGGACAAGGTGGACGACTACGCTGCCCTCAAGGACTACGCCGCCGGCCTGGGCGTCGGCCTGGGCACCATCAACTCCAATACGTTCCAGGACGACGAGTACAAGTTCGGGTCGCTGACCTCCTCCAACGAATCGGTCCGCCGCCGGGCGGTCGACCACCACCTGGACTGCATCCAGATCATGCACGCCACGGGGTCGAAGGACCTGAAGATCTGGCTGGCGGATGGAACCAACTACCCGGGCCAGGATGACATGCGCGGCCGCCAGGACCGGCTGGCCGAGTCGCTGCAGGAGATCTACGCCGCCTTGGGTGATGAGCAGCGGCTGGTGCTGGAGTACAAGTTCTTTGAGCCGGCTTTTTACCACACCGACGTTCCGGATTGGGGCACCTCCTACGCCCAGACCCTGGCGCTCGGTGAGAAGGCGTTTGTCTGCCTGGACACCGGCCACCACGCGCCGGGCACCAACATCGAGTTCATCGTGATGCAGCTGCTGCGCCTGGGCAAACTGGGTTCCTTCGACTTCAATTCGCGCTTCTACGCCGACGACGACCTGATCGTGGGTGCCGCCGATCCGTTCCAGCTGTTCCGCATCATGCATGAGGTGATCCGCGGCGGCGGCTTCGGCAAGGATTCCGGCGTGGCACTGATGCTGGACCAGTGCCACAACCTGGAAGAGAAGATCCCCGGCCAGATCCGGTCCGTACTGAACGTCCAGGAAATGACCGCCCGCGCCCTGCTGGTGGACACGGCTGCCCTGGGCGAGGCCCAGCGCGCCGGGGATGTCCTGGCTGCCAACGGCATCTTCAACGATGCTTTCTACACCGACGTCCGGCCTGTCCTGGCCGAGTGGCGTGAATCCCGCGGCCTGCCCGCGGACCCGTTGGCCGCCTTCAAGGCCAGCGGCTACCAGAAGAAGATCAACGAGGACCGCGTGGGCGGCCAGCAAGCCGGATGGGGCGCCTAAATAGCCATGAGTAACAAGACTGTTGAAGACCTGATTTCCCGCTCCAACCGCCTGGGTGCGGACAAGCGGAACACCAATTTTGCCGGCGGCAACACCTCCGCCAAGGGCACCGAAAAGGACCCGGTCACCGGCGAGGACGTCCAGCTGCTGTGGGTCAAGGGCTCCGGCGGGGACCTGGGCACCCTGAAGGAACAAAACCTGGCGGTGCTGCGGCTGGACCGCCTGAACGCGCTGAAGAACGTCTACCCCGGCGTTGAGCGTGAAGACGAGATGGTGGCGGCGTTCGACTACTGCCTGCATGGCAAGGGCGGCGCAGCCCCCTCGATCGATACGGCCATGCACGGCCTGGTGGATGCAGCGCACGTGGACCACCTGCACCCCGACTCCGGCATCGCGATCGCGACGGCGGTGGACGGGGAGGCGCTGACCACCAAGATCTTCGGCAACAAGGTGGTCTGGGTACCCTGGCGCCGCCCCGGGTTCCAGCTGGGCCTGGACATCGCCGCCATCAAGGACGCCAATCCGCAGGCCATCGGCACCATCCTGGGCGGCCACGGCATCACTGCCTGGGGCGCCACCAGCGAAGAAGCCGAAACCAACTCGCTGTGGATCATCGAGCAGGCCGAAAAGTACATCAAGGACAACGGCAAGGCCGAGCCCTTCGGACCCAAGCTCCCGGGCTATGCTGCCCTGCCGGAGGCGGAGCGCCGTGCCAAGGCCGCCGCCCTGGCGCCCGTGATCCGCGGCCTGGCCTCCACGGACAAACCGCAGCTGGGGCACTTCAGCGATGACGCCGTCGTCCTGGAGTTCCTGGAAGCCGCCGAACACCCGCGCCTGGGCGCCCTGGGCACCTCCTGCCCGGACCACTTCCTGCGCACCAAGGTCAAGCCACTCATCCTGGACCTGCCCACCGACTCCTCGATCGAAGACACCATCGCCCGGCTGCACGAGCTGCACGCCGACTACCGCGAGGATTACCAGGCCTACTACAGCCGCCATGCGGATGCCGAGTCCCCGGCACTGCGCGGTGCGGACCCGGCCATCGTGCTGGTCCCGGGCGTGGGCATGTTCTCCTTCGGCGCCAACAAGCAGACCGCCCGCGTTGCCGGCGAGTTCTACATCAACGCCATCAACGTCATGCGCGGCGCCGAGGCCATCTCCACCTACGCCCCGATCGAGGAATCCGAGAAGTTCCGGATTGAGTACTGGGCGCTGGAGGAAGCCAAGCTGGCCCGGATGCCCAAGCCCAAGTCCCACGCCACCCGCATCGCCCTGGTGACCGGCGCGGCCTCGGGCATCGGCAAGGCCATCGCCACCCGCCTCGCCGCGGACGGCGCCTGCGTGGTCATCGCCGACCTGAACCTGGAGAACGCCGAAAAGGTTGCCGAAGAACTCGGCGGCCCGGACGTTGCCATCGGCATCCAGGCCGACGTCACGGACGAAGCCCAGGTGGCTGCCGCCATCGACGCCGCCGTCCTGGCCTTCGGCGGTGTGGACCTGGTGGTCAACAACGCCGGCCTGTCCATCTCCAAGCCGCTGCTGGAAACCACCGAAAAGGACTGGGACCTGCAGCACAACGTCATGGCCAAGGGCTCCTTCCTGGTGGCCAAGGCCGCCGCGAAAGTCATGATCGCCCAAGGCATGGGCGGGGACATCATCTACATCTCCTCCAAGAACTCCGTGTTCGCCGGACCCAACAACATCGCCTACTCCGCCACCAAGGCGGACCAGGCCCACCAGGTCCGGCTCCTAGCCGCCGAACTGGGCGAGCACGGCATCCGCGTCAACGGCATCAACCCCGACGGCGTGGTCCGCGGCTCCGGCATCTTCGCCGGCGGCTGGGGCGCCAAGCGCGCCGCCGTCTACGGCGTGGACGAGGAGAAACTGGGCGAATACTACGCCCAGCGCACCCTGCTCAAGCGCGAAGTCCTGCCCGAACACGTGGCCAACGCCGCCGCAGTCCTCACCGGCAACGAACTGTCCCACACCACCGGCCTCCACATCCCCGTGGACGCCGGAGTGGCCGCAGCCTTCCTGCGGTGAGCACCTTGCCAAGCGGTGCCGACGGCGGTGTCTTCGCCGCCGTCGACATCGGCGCCTCATCCGGCCGGGTCATCCTGGGCCGGGTCAACCCCGGGGGCGTCTCCCTGGAGACCGTCCACCGCTTCCCCAACGGCGTGGTGGAGCGCGACGGCGGCCTCCGCTGGGACTTCGACGCACTCTTCGCGGAGGTGCTCAAGGGCCTGGCGGCCGCGGCCACGGTGGCTGCCGTGGGGGGCGGGAAAATCGCCAGCATCGGCATCGACACCTGGGCGGTGGACTACGGGCTGGTGGACGGCGCGGGGAAGCTGGTGGCGCAGCCGTACAGCTACCGCGACGACCGCAGCAGGGCCGCCGTCGCGCCCGTCCACGCCAAGCTGGACCCCGCACGCCTGTATGAGACCACCGGGCTGCAGTTCCTGCAGTTCAACACCATCTACCAGCTGGCCACGGAACACCACCTGCAGGGGTTGAAGGCGCTGCTCATCCCGGACCTGATCGCGTTCCTGCTTACAGGGGTGCGGCGGACCGAGGCAACCAACGCCTCCACCACAGGCCTGTTCGACGCCGTGGCGGGGGAGTGGGCCACCGAATTCTTCACGGCGCTGAACCTGCGCAAGGACCTGTTCCCGCCGCTCATCCAGCCCGGCGACACGGTGGGAACGCTCCTGCCCCGCATCGCCGCGCAGGCAGGGCTCCCGCTGGACACCAAGGTGGTGGCGGTCGGCTCACACGACACCGCCTCCGCCGTCGCTGCCGTTCCCGCCCAGGAGGAAAACTTCGCGTACATTTCCTCGGGCACCTGGTCCCTGGTGGGGCTGGAACTCAAGCATCCGGTCCTGACCGAGGCCAGCCGGGAAGCCAACTTCACCAATGAACGCGGGGTGGACGGCACCATCCGCTACCTGCGCAACATGGGCGGGCTCTGGCTGTTGAGCGAATGCCAGCGGACGTGGGCCGGCGAGGGCTTCCGGCCGCACCTGGACGCCCTGCTCTCAGCCGCCGCGGCCCTTCCCGCCGGCGGACCGCAGATCAACGCCGATGACCCGTACTTCATCGCCCCGGACAATATGCCCGAGCGCATCCGTGCCGCGGTCCGGCGCACGGGCGAGGTCCTGCCCAATGATCCCGCGGCCATCACCCGCTGCATCATGGACAGCCTCGCAGCCGGCTACGCCAGGACCATCACCGCTGCGGAACGGCTCGCCGACCGTGCCGTGGATGTGGTGCACGTGGTGGGCGGGGGCTCCCAGAACGCCCTGCTCTGCCAGCTCACCGCCAATGCCACCGGGCGCCCGGTGGTGGCCGGTCCCGTGGAAGCCACGGCGCTGGGCAACGTCCTGGTCCAGGCGCGCGCCGCCGGGGCCGCCACCGGCGGGCTGCCGCACCTGCGCGGAATCATCGCGGCCGGCACGAGCCTTCGGCGCTTTGAACCACTCATCACCGTGCGCCAGGGGTACGTGCAGTAGAAATAGAAGAACTCCACCGCGACCCCGCCGAACATCCGAAAACAGAACAGGACAATGATGCCCCTTTTCGACCTTCCCCTGGCCCAGCTGCGCAGCTACACCTCGGATGTCACTCCGCCGGTGGACCTGGGTGCGTTCTGGGATGCCACCCTGGACGAAGCCCGCGCCTTCCCGCTGGACGCAACCTTTGAACCGGTGGAGAACTACCTGGCGGTGATCGACACCTTTGACGTCACCTTTGCCGGCTTCGGCGGCGCGCCGGTCAAGGGCTGGCTGCACCTGCCGGCACACCGGGAGGCGGGTGCCCGGCTTCCGGTGGTGGTGAACTACGTCGGCTACTCCGGTGGCCGCGGACTGGTTAACCAGGACACGCGCTGGGCGCAGGCCGGGTACGCGCATTTCATCATGGACACCCGCGGCCAAGGTTACGGCGGCACGCTGGGGCACACGGCGGATCCACACCCGTCAGCCGGGGATGTGGCGCACGCCGGCCTGATGACCAGGGGCATCTCCAGCCGGGAGGATTACTACTACCGCCGCGTCTACGTGGACGCTTTCCGCGCCGTGGAGGCAGCCCAGGCCCATCCCGCCATCGACCCCGCCAAAGTGGTGCTGGCCGGGGTCAGCCAGGGCGGCGGCCTGGTGGTGGCCACGGCAGGCCTCACCGCGGGGCGGCTCGACGGCGTCATCGCCGCGCTGCCCGACGTCCCCTTCCTCCAGGACTTCCCCCGCGCCATCGACATCACTCCGCGCGGGCCCTACCCCGAGATTGCGCAGTTCCTTGCGCGGCACCGGGACCGCTACGACTCCGCGCTGGGCGTCCTCAACTATTTCGACGGCGTCAACCTGGCCCGCTGGGCCACGGTTCCGGCGCTGTACTCCGCTGCGCAAATGGATGACATCTGCCCGCCGTCCACGGTTTTCGCCAGCTACAACGCCTACGGGACCGGCACGAACGCCTCATCGGCCACCGGCGCCGTGAAGGACATTGAGGTGTACCGGTTCAATAACCACGAGGGCGGCCAGGAACACCACTGGATCCGGCAGCTGGTGTTTCTGCGCAAGATTTTGGGGTAGGTTGCTCTCGAGGCGAGAAAGCGGTTTCTCGCTTCGGGGACAGGAAGCAATGAAGCGACTAAACAGGGCCGCGGTGGTGGGCTACGGCGCCGGGGACGCGGCGAACAGCATGATCATCGGCACCGCCAACATGTTCCTGCTGGTCTACTACACGGACATTGCCGGAATCGGTGCGGCTGCCGCCGGAACCCTTTTGGTGGTTGCGCGGGTGTTCAATGCCTTCACGGACATTGCTGCCGGCCGCATCGTGGACCGCTTCCACAGCCGCCGATGGGGCAAATTCCGGCCTTTCCTGGTCTTTGGCTTCGTTCCGCTGGTGCTGGGCGCTGCCGTTTTCCATGTGCCGGACGTCGAGCCCTCCCTGAAGCTCGCCTACGCCTACTGCACCTACTTCCTGGTGTGCCTTGCCTACAGCCTGGTGAATGTCCCCTACGGGTGTCTGGTCGGCGCCATGACCCAGGACCCCCGGGAGCGTGCCAGGCTGGCCGGTGCGCGGACCATCGGCGGGCTGTCCGTGGGGGCGACGCTCGGCTTCTTCGTGGCACCGCTCCTGGGCAGGGGCGGGGATGTCCAGCAGATCTTCACCGTGATGACGCTGGTCTTCGCGGTGGTTGGTTCGGGGCTCTACGTGTTCACCGGGATTGCCTGCCGGGAACAGGTGGCCGGCAGCGTTCCCAGGATCACCTGGCGCCAAACCGTGGACGCGCTGAGGGTCAACTCGCCGTTGGTGGTCCTCTGCCTCAGTTCCGTGCTGTTGGTCACCGGGAACTCCGCCACGGTGGCCGCCCAGTTCTATTACCTGCGCGATGTGCTGTCCCGCGTTGATCTTTTCCCGCTGATGGCGGCAACGCAGGTGGTCATCACCCTGGCACTCGCCGTCGTGATGCCGCGCCCGGTGGCGAAGTGGGGCAAGAAGGCTGTGTTCACCGTGGGCTGCCTGCTTGGCGCGGCAGGCGGACTGGTGGTCTTCCTGGCCCCGGCGGACGTGCCCTGGCTGGCCGTTGCAGGGATGGTCCTGGCGCAACTGTCAGCCGCGACGGTAAGCATCCTCACCTGGGCGCTAATCGCAGACACGGTCGAATACGGCGAATGGAAGGCCGGGGTCCGGGTCCAGGGCATCAACTACGCACTTTTGGCCGCCACGCGGAAACTGGGAATGGGCTTCGGCGGCGGCCTCGTGGCCTTCGCCCTGGCATGGGGAGGGTACTCCTCGGCCGGGCAGGAACAGGCCGGGCCGGCGGTGCTGGCCATCCGGGCCGCTGCCGGGCTGCTGCCGGCCGTCCTGGTGCTGGCCGCCGTCGGCACCATGTACTGGTACCGCCTCACTGACCAAAGGCATGCGGAACTGGTGGCGGGCCTCCAAAAATCGCGCTGACCGCAATGTGACGGACGCTGATTTTGCGGCCGCGCTGACCCGGGTCTATGGTCTTTTCCATGACTAACCGTTGGTATGCGTATTTTTCGTTGGCTCTGGAGGGGCCCGCGTCTAACTGACACGCATCCAACTTTCCTTCAGAGCCAACAGGGCAGAGATCATTCTCTGCCCTTCGCCGTTTCTCCGGCGGGTTCTGAAATCCGGGCCCGCTTCCCATCTGGAACAGGACCCGAATCATGAGCACCGCAACAGCAGCCGCCCCCTCGAGCGAAACCAAGTCCACCTCGAACCTGCGCGTCAGCGAATTCACCCCGCTGCCCACCCCTTCCGAACTGATCGCGGACCTGCCCCTCGACGCCCGCGCGGCCGCCGTCGTCGAACGCGGACGCGACGAAGTGCGCGCCATCATGGACGGCGTGGATGACCGCCTCCTGGTCATCGTGGGCCCCTGCTCCATCCACGATCCCAAGGCCGGCCTGGAATACGCCCGCCGGCTGGTCAGCCAGGCCGAGAAGCACAAGGAAGACCTGCTGATCATCATGCGGACCTACTTCGAGAAGCCGCGCACCACCGTGGGGTGGAAGGGCCTGATCAACGATCCCCGGCTGGACGGGAGCCACGACATGGCCACCGGGCTCCGCACCGCCAGGCAGTTCCTGCAGCAGGTCACCGCGCTGGGGCTGCCCACCGCCACCGAATTCCTGGAGCCGATCAGCCCCCAGTACATGGCGGACCTGATCTCCTGGGGCGCCATCGGTGCACGCACCACGGAGAGCCAGATCCACCGGCAGCTTGCCTCCGGCCTCTCCATGCCCGTCGGCTTCAAGAACGGGACCGACGGCGGCCTGCAGGTGGCCATCGACGCCTGCGGAGCGGCGGCGGCGGCGCAGGCCTTCCTGGGGATTGACGGCGAAGGGCGGGCCGCGCTGGTGGCAACAGCAGGAAACCCGGACACCCACGTGATCCTCCGCGGCGGCCGCAAGGGGCCCAACTACTCAGCGGCCGACGTGGAACGTGCCTCCACCGAACTGGCGGGCAAGGGGCTCAACCCGCGTCTGATCGTGGACGCGAGCCACGCCAACAGCGGCAAGAGCCACCACCGGCAGGCTGAGGTGGCGCTGGAAATCGGCGCCCAGCTTGAGGAAGGGGGAGCGGCGGCGCGGGCGGTGGCCGGTGTAATGCTGGAAAGCTTCCTGGTGGGCGGCGCCCAGAACCTGGATGTTGCGGAGCACGCGGCGGGACGCTCCGAACTGGTCTACGGCCAGAGCGTTACGGACGCCTGCATGGACTGGGATGTTTCCGCGTCCGTCCTGGAGCAGCTTGCGGCATCGGCCCGGAAGCGGCGGCAGTCGAATTAGGGGGCTGAAATAGGGTAGGCACTACTTTCACATCTGCCACAGGAACATCTAGAGTATCTAATGAGGTGGTTGGTGGATGGCTCAGCATCAGAACACCGCATTGGCACGTACCTGGGGTGACTGTTGTCCATCCGTCAGCAAAGGAAAATAGGGAAATGTCGGCAGAACAGAACTTCTCCAACGCGAAGTTCCTCACCGTGGCTGAAGTAGCCGAGGTCATGCGCGTCTCCAAAATGACTGTTTACCGCCTGGTCCACTCCGGCGAAATGCCGGCTGTGCGCTTTGGCCGCTCCTACCGGGTCCCCGAAAATGCCGTTGAACAGTACCTCAAGGGTGCTGTTGTGGACGGCCACACCGAGACCGCCTGAGGCGGCCTGTCCCGAGCCGCTCCCGATAGGCGGTACCCTGTTAAGGAACGTTTTACGTCATTGTAAGAATCTGTCAGTTGTTCAGTTCGTAGCTCTGTCCACGGACATTCTCCATCAGACAGGTACTGCATCTAGTTTGTAAGGAACTTTCGTGGGTTCAGTTATCAAGAAGCGTCGCAAGCGTATGGCCAAGAAGAAGCACCGCAAGCTGCTTCGCAAGACCCGTCACCAGCGCCGTAACAAGAAGTAGAGATACTTCGAACAGCGTGGAAATGCCCGTCGCCTTCCGAGGCGGCGGGCATTTCGTTTATGCCGGGGCGGCTATGCCCGGGGGCCGCGGATCCGGGCGAAGCCCTTCCAGAGGCCGTAGACCACACCGCCGAAGGTTGCTGCCTTCAGGCCCAGCGTGGCAGCGCGCCGGCCCGCGCGGAAATCGTAGACCGGCCAGTTCCGGTCGCGGGCGTGGCGGCGAAGCTTGGCGTCGGGGTTGATGGCCACAGGGTGTCCAACCAGTGACAGCAGCGGGACGTCGTTGTAGGAGTCGCTGTAAGCCCAGCAGCGCTTGAGGTCCAGGTCTTCCTGGTCCGCCATGGCCTGGACGGCCACGGCCTTGGCTGAGCCGTGCAGGATGTCTCCAACGAGGCGTCCGGTGTACATGCCGTCCGACACTTCACCCACCGTCCCCAGGGCTCCGGTCAGTCCCAGGCGGGTGGAGATGACCGTTGCCACTTCGATGGGTGTGGCCGTCACCAGCCAGACGCGGCGGCCCACCCGGAGGTGCTGTTCGGCCAGGGCTTTGGCGCCCGGCCAGATCCGCGAGGCGATCATTTCGTCGTAGACCTCTTCGCCCAGCGCCTTGATGTCGTCCACGCTGATGCCCACTGCCAGGGTCAGGGCCGAGTCCCGGACGGCATGGACATCGTCCATGTTCTCGCCGCGGGCCACAAACTTGAACTGCTTCCAGGCCATACCGGCGGCCTGGGCCAGGGTGAAGGCTCCGCGCTGGTGCATCTTCCGCGCCACATGGAAAAGGCTGGCCCCGCGCATCAAGGTATTGTCCACGTCGAAAAACGCCGCCTCACCGGGCTGCGGCGCAGCAACCGGCCGCGTGACTACGGCGACGTATTTCTCCTCGGGCATGGACTTGAGTCTAGTCAATCCACTCGTTGGCTGCCGTCGGCGTCGCCCGCACGGCGCGAACGGCGATACCGTTAAGCCATGGCTACCCCCCGCGTCGTCCTGGTCACCAAAGCTGACTGCCACCTTTGCGAAGAGGCGCGCGACGCCGTCAGCCGGGTCACCGCCTCATTGGGCCTTACGTGGAGCGAAGAGCTGGTGGACAACCAGCCCGATCTGCGGGAGCGTTACGCCGAGGAAATCCCGGTGGTCCTGGTGGACGGGGTGCAGCGCGACTTCTGGAAGATCGACGAAGCCCGGTTGGAACGCGTCCTGCAGCGCGCCATGGCCCATTAGGGGGATATGAGTGACGTCCTTGGATTCAACGCCCCAGCCTGTCCCGGACCTTCCGGATGCCACGGGCGCGCCGGCAAAGCAGATTCCACCTGCTGCCGTGGCCCGGTTGACGCTCTACCTGCGTGCCCTGAACACCCTGCTGGCCGAGGGGGTTGAGCGTGTCTCCTCCGAATCCCTCGCGGAAGCTTCCGGTGTCAGTTCCTCTACGCTGCGCAAGGACCTGTCCCACGTGGGGTCCTACGGAACCAGGGGCGTTGGCTATGAGGTCCAGTACCTCAGCCGCCATATCGCCGCGGCCCTTGGGCTGACGCATGACTGGAAGGTGGCCATCGTTGGAGCCGGAAACCTGGGCAAGGCGCTGGCCCGCTACGGCGGCTTCGAATCCCGCGGGTTCGACGTCGTGGCGATTTTCGACGCGGACCAGATGGTGGTGGGCAACGAGGTGGGATGGCTGCGGGTCAGCGATGTGGCAGACCTTGAGACCGTCCTGCACCGTACCGGGGCCAACATGGTGGTCCTGGCACTTCCGGCGGCGGTGGCCCAAGGCATCTGCGACCGGGTTGTGGCGGCCGGCGTGCACAGCGTGCTCAGCTTCGCGCCCGTGATGCTGCAGGTTCCCGAAGGCGTCAACCTCCGCAAGGTGGACATGGCCACCGAACTCCAGATCCTGGCCTACCACGCCCAACGGGCGCAGGCGCCGGGGCAGACAGCGTAAAGGGTTTCGGGCTCCGAACACCCGGCTGACAGACAAACGGCCCGGGATGCACTGCTGCATCCCGGGCCGCTCGTCTGTCAGTAGAGGTGCTGATTACCGCCCGTAAGGGTTGCCGAAGCCGCCGGAGTACGGGTTGGCGAAGGGCTGCTGCTTCCGGAAGTACGGGGCAGCGGCAGGGAGGTAGAGCAGCACGATGGCGGCGATCCCCAGGACGGTCCCGAGCGTCCCGATGCTGGGCACTCCGAACAGGCCGAATATGGACAGCGCTGCAAACACCGTTCCCAGGATGCGTGCCCAGTTCTTGCCCTTGCGGATGAAGAAGGCCACCAGCAGGTAGAGGGCGGCGCCGATGATGGCGAAGACCACCAGTGTGCCGGCGATGACGCTCTTGATGTCGTCATACGTGACCCCGCTGGCGCCACCGGCCGCCATCTGGTCCTCAAAAGTCTTCCTGAACATCGGATCATCCAGCTGGGTCAGCCCGGTGAGCATCGAGATGACAAAAATCACGGCGGACGCGATCAACAGCCAGAACGAGATGTTCACCAACTGCGGGACGCCGTTGCTACCGGCGGCCTGCGGCTGCTCCGATGGGTACTGGCCGTACGGCGACTGGCCATACTGCGGTGCGTTCTGGCCGTAGCCCGGACCCTGGGGCGCATTTTGCCCGTACTGCGGTGCGTTCTGGCCGTACTGGGGCGCTGCCGGCGGCTGGGAACCATACTGGGGCTGGTTCTGACCATACTGCGGTGCGTTCTGGCCATACTGGGGCGCGTTCTGACCGTAGCGGGGCTGCTGCGGTCCGGGCTGCTGGTTGCCGGACTGGTCATTGCCGGAATGGGGGTCTTGGGGCGCGGGCGGCGGGACGGGAGGAGTACTCATGGCGTTCCTTCTGCAGGTGGGGATCCGGGTAGGCTGCCGGGAATCGGTCCTCTGCCTTCCCCCCGGCATGGCTTAAGTCCACCGTACCCCCGGCGGGCGCCGGTGTGGGTGATTCAGCAGGTATTCGCGCAGGTGGTTGCCGTTAAACAGGGAACCCCGGCCCAGGCCGGGAAGGCCAGGTTCCGGGGTGCCCTGAAGGGGGAACTTATGCTGCGGGAGCGATGAAGGCGAGTTCCAGGTTGATGGCAACCTTGTCGCTGACCAGCACGCCGCCGGTTTCCAGGACGGCGTTCCAGGTCAGGCCGAAGTCCTTGCGGCTGATGGTGGTTTCGGCGGAAACGCCGGCGCGGGTGTTGCCGAACGGGTCAACGGCCACGCCATTGAACTCGGTTTCCAGGGTCACCGGGCGGGTGACGCCCTTGATGGTCAGGTCGCCGTTGAGCTCGTAGCTGTTGCCCTTGGCCACCAGGCCGTTCGAGACGAACGAGATTTCCGGGAACTTCTCCACGTCGAAGAAGTCCCCGCCCTTGACGTGGCCGTCGCGGTTGGCGTCGCCGGAATCGAAGCTGGCGGTCTTGATGGTGGCCTTGATCCTGGAATCGGCCACATCCTCGGTGAGGTCAAGCGTGGCGGCGGCTTCGGTGAACTGGCCGCGGACCTTGCTGATGCCGGCGTGCCGGACGGTGAAGCCGATCTCGCTGTGGGAGTTGTCCAGGGTCCAGGTGCCGGTGGTGACGTCTGCGGGAAGTGCCATGATGTTGCTCCTTGTTGTGAATGCCTGCCGTGGTCCTGCGGTTGAACCTTCATCGGTTGAAGTCTCAACTAACTTGCTGCATCCAGTATAAACATGCATTTGCATGTTTTGTTCCCGCTTCCGGAACATTTCTTCAAAAACTTCAGTTCTACTCTTTGTAGAAAGCACGTGCAGGAGATTTCGGATCGCACGCCATCTTTGAGAAACTGGTAAACATGCCCCAAGCCACTGTCCATCTGCTCCGCCACGGCGAGGTCCACAATCCCGACGGCGTTCTCTATGGACGGCTCCCCGAATTCCACCTCTCCGAACTGGGGCAGGAGATGGCCCGGACGCTTGCCGAACACTTCCGGCAGCGCGCCGAGCACGGTGCCCGGATCACCTACCTGGCCGCCTCGCCGCTGGACCGTGCGCAGGAAACCGCGCGGCCGACGTCGGAAGCGCTGCACCTGCAGATCCACACCGATGAGCGCATCATCGAGGCGGAAAACTACTTCGAGGGCATGAAGGTCACCAAGGCCGAACTCCGCCGGCCACGGCACTGGCCGCACCTGGTCAACCCGCTGCGCCCGTCGTGGGGCGAACCGTACAAGCAGCAGGCCGCCCGGGTGGCGGCCGCCGCGCAGCATGCGCGACTGCGGGCCATCGAGCTGGCTGCCGGCGACTTTGGCGCCGAAGGCCCGGAGGCCATCCTGGTGAGCCACCAGCTCCCCATTTGGGCCGCGCGGCTGAGCGCTGAGGGCCGGCCCCTGTGGCATGACCCGCGCAAGCGCGAGTGCACCCTGACATCCGTCACGTCCCTGGTGTTCGACGACGACGGCTCGCTTTTGCGGGTCGAGTACAGCGAGCCCGCGGCATCCCTTCTTCCCGGTGCCGCCAGCACCCCTGGAGCCTAGCAGTGAGCAACAACAACCTTCCCTCGCGCCGCAGCCTGCTTGCAGCAGGCGGCATGGCCCTGACCGCGCTGACCCTGGGCCTGTCCGGCTGTGCCCAGGAGGATGCGCTGGCCAAGCAGGCCAAGGCCGGCGACAACAAGAACTACGTGGCCGGCGACGGCTCCGTGACCGAGTTCGCCGCCGGGGACCGCAAGGAAGCCGTGCAGATCCAGGGCGCGCTCTTCAGCGGCGCCGCCGTTACCCCTGCCGATTTCCAGGGCAAGGTGAGCGTCCTGAACTTCTGGTTCGCCGCCTGCGCGCCGTGCCGCGTGGAAGCACCGCTCCTCGAAGAACTGCACCAGGAGTTCAAGGACCAGGGCGTGCAGTTCTTCGGCGTCAACCTCCGGGACGAGAAGCCAACGGCGGAGGCGTTCGAGAAGACCTTCAACCTGACCTACCCCAGCTTTGACGACAAGGACGGCGGCGTCCTGCTGTCCGTGTCCGGCCTGGTGCCGCCCGGCGCCGTGCCCACCACCCTGGTGCTGGACAAGCAGGGGCGGGTGGCCTCCCGAGTCCTCGGCGAAATCGAGAAGGGCACCCTGAAAGCCCTCATCACTGCCGCCGTGGCGGAATAGGGAAAGGCCGCGACCGTGAACAGCCCCTTCGCCGAAGCCATCCTCAGCGGCTCCCTCCTGCTGGCCATTCCGGTAGCCCTGCTCGCCGGACTGGTATCCTTCCTTTCCCCCTGTGTCCTGCCCCTGGTTCCCGGCTACCTGGGCTACGTGACCGGCCTGAGCGGCGTGGACCTGCAGAAGCAGAAGCGCGGCCGGATGCTGGCAGGCATCGGGTTGTTCGTCCTGGGCTTCTCCGTGATCTTCGTCCTGCTGGGCGGCGCGTTCGGCCAGCTGGGCACCCTGATCACCGGCAGCCAGAACGCCTGGATCACCCAGCTCCTGGGAGTACTGGTCATCATCATGGGCATCGTCTTCATGGGCGGCTTCAGCTGGCTGCAGCGTGACGCCAAGATCCACGCCAAGCCGCCCGCCGGGCTCTGGGGAGCGCCGCTGCTGGGACTGACTTTCGGCCTGGGCTGGGCGCCGTGCATTGGCCCCACCTACTCTGCCGTGCAGCTGCTGAGCCTCTCCGGCGGCTCCTCTGCCGCCAAGGGCGCCTTCCTGGCGTTCGTGTACAGCCTGGGACTGGGCATCCCGTTCCTGCTGATCGCCCTGGCCCTGCGGCGCGGGATGGGCGTCATGGCGTTCTTCCGCAGGCACCGCCTGGCCATCCAGCGGACCGGCGGCGGGATCCTGGTGGTGCTCGGGCTGCTGATGGCCACCGGTGTATGGGGCGCCTGGGTGACCGGGCTGCAGTACTGGTTCCAAACCGACGTGAAGTTGCCGATCTGATGAGCGAGCGTGTGAACGTAAAGAACAAGCAATCCGCCCCTGTTGCGGAGGCAAAAGCCCAGGCTGCCCTTCCGGCCCTGGGACCCAAGGGCATGCTGCGGTGGGCCTGGACCCAGCTGACCAGCATGCGCACGGCGTTGTTCCTGCTGCTGCTGCTCGCCGTCGCCGCCGTCCCCGGATCGCTGTTCCCGCAGCGGCCCGCCAACCCGGCCGTGGTGACCCAGTACATCAAGGACCACCCGGACTACGGCAAGCTGCTGGACTCCCTGCAGCTCTACGACGTCTACTCCTCGGCGTGGTTCTCAGCGATCTACCTCCTGCTGTTCATCTCGCTGATCGGCTGCGTGGTGCCGCGCGCCATCGCCCATTACAAGGCCATGCGCTCCCAGCCGCCGCGTACCCCGCAGCGCCTTTCCCGGCTGCCGGAATACGGCACCCTGGTGATCCCTGCGAGTGCCGCCATCCCGGCGTCGGATGCCATCAACGGTGCGGCAGGGCTGCTCCGCAAGCGCGGTTACCGGGTGGAGGTCAGGGATGCCGACGGCGCCCTTCCGTCCCTGGGTGCCGAACGCGGCTTCATGAAGGAAGTGGGCAACCTGGTTTTCCACACCTCGCTCATCGGCGTGCTGGTGTCCGTGGCCGCCGGCGGCCTGTTCGGGTACAGCGGCCAGCGCATCCTGGTGGAAGGCGACACGTTCGTGAACACCCTGGTGGGCTACGACCAGTTCAACCCGGGCACCAACTTCCAGTCCAGCCAGCTCCAGCCGTACTCGCTCCAGCTGGACAAGTTCAACATCACGTTCGACCGCGAATCCAGGGGCAAGTTCGGCCAGCCCATCGACTTTGCCGCCACCGTGACCACCAAGGAAAACCCGGACGCTCCGCCCAAACAGGAGATCCTGAAGGTCAACGACCCCGTGAGCCTGGGCGGCACCAGCATCTACCTCACCGGCAATGGCTACGCACCCGTCGTCACCATCCGGGACGGGGCGGGCAACGTGGCCATGCAGGGCCCGGTGGTGGCCAAGCTGCAGGGCGAGAACTACTACTCCTCGGTGGTGATCAAGGTCCCCGACGCCCAGCCGGACCAGCTGGGATTCGTGGGCTTCTTCCTCCCCACCGCGTTCGTCACGGACAAGAACGTCTCGTTCAGCGCCGACCCTGAGCTGTTCAACCCGCAGCTGACCCTGAACTCCTACTACGGGGACCTGGGCCTGAACAAGGGTGCTCCGCAGAACGTCTTCGAACTGGACGTGAAGAACCTGACGCCGCTCAATGCCAGGAACCTCGCGGCAGGCGGCATCACGCTTGCCCCCGGCTCCAGCTACACCCTGCCGGACGGCAAGGGCAGCATCAGCTTCGACGGCGTGAAGCGGTACATCGGCGTGGACATCCACCACAACCCCGGCCAGGTGTACGCGCTGGTGTTTGCCCTGCTGGCCGTGGCAGGCCTGATCCTCTCGCTGTACGTCAACCGCCGGCGCGTCTGGGTACGGACCGGCACCGCAGGCGACGGCCGCACCATGGTGGAATACGGGCTGCTGGCCCGCGGCGAGGACCACCGGCTGGCCGGCGAGGCAGCGGCACTGCGGAAACTGTTCGCCGCAGAGTGGCAGCTCCCCGGGGATGCTGCCCCTGAAGACGCTGCCCAGTCCCAGCAAACTCCCAGCCGGACAAGCGATAATGGCCCGGGCTCCGTCGATATAGCGGCCGGCCCCGCCACCACCCCAGCAGGCCCCACCGGGCCCGAAAAGGACCAGTAATGCCATTTGGAATCAACGAAACCATGGGCCAGTACAGCGAACTCTTCATGCTGCTGGCGGCGGGCACCTACACGGTGGCCTTCATCGCCTTCGCCTGGGACCTGGCCAAGAGCAGCAAGGCCCTGCGCGCAGTGGACCTCAAGGCCGCCCGGGCCGGGGGCACCGCCAAGGTTCCCGTAGCAGCCGGAGTTGCGGCAGGCTCCGCCGGGGCCCGCCTGGACGGGCCCGCCGACCGGGCCGAGCGCCCGTCGTCGTCCGCTGCCAAGGCCGGCGGGGCAGGAACCGGCGGTGTCATGACGGCCGACGGCGACATGAAGTACGCCACGGAGCGCCGGGTTCCGGCGCGGGTCGCCGTGGCCCTGACCACCCTTGCCGTCCTCATCCACGGCGCCGGCGTGGTCACCAGGGCCCTGGGCGCCGGCCGGGTGCCGTGGGGCAACATGTACGAGTTCCTCACCACGGGCGCTTTCCTGGTGGCCGCCGTCTTCCTGCTCTCGCTGATCCGGCGCGACCTCCGCTTCCTGGGCACCTTCGTGGTGGGCCTGGTGATCATCATGCTGGTGGCTGCCTCGGTGGCATTCTGGACCCCCGTGGGCCACCTGGTTCCTGCACTGCAGAGCTACTGGCTGGTCATCCACGTGTCCATTGCCGTGCTTTCCTCGGCCCTGTTCACCCTGACGTTCGCCATGTCCGCCCTGCAGCTGGTGCAGTCCCACCGGCAGAAAACCGTTGCTGCCGGCGGCGCCGACAAGCTCGGCTTCATGCGCCTGGTGCCCTCGGCGCTCAGCCTGGAAAACCTGTCCTACCGCATCAACGCCATCGCCTTCATCGGCTGGACCTTCACCCTCATGTTCGGTGCGATCTGGGCCGAAAAGGCCTGGGGCCGGTTCTGGGGCTGGGACACCAAAGAGGTGTGGACGTTCGTTATCTGGGTTGTCTACGCAGGCTACCTGCACGCCCGTGCCACCCGCGGCTGGACCGGAACACGGGCCGCGTGGCTGTCGATCGTGGGCTATCTCTGCGTGATCTTCAACTTCACCATCGTGAACCAGTTCTTCAACGGACTCCACTCCTACTCGGGCCTCTAAGCCGGGCGTTCCCCGGCTGTTGGACCAGGAGTCCAACAGCACTGCGGCAACCGCCCGCTAAATAACCATTCGGTGTAGCAACAGGGGTGTTCCCCGGTCCTTCGGAAATGCTACGTTGGTGACGTTCACTGTGATGAAGCTTGCATGTGGACCGCCAGCCTTTCGAGGTACCCATGAGCTACGCCCTCGCCGTTGACGTCGGGACCAGTTTCACGGCAGCTGCCGTTGTGCGTTTTCACCAAGGTCCCTCCGCTGTGCCCGAGTGCCTGCCCCTGGGCGCGCGTGGAGCATCCGTTCCTTCCGTGGTGTATTTCCCGGAGGAAGGCTCGGTCCTTGTTGGCGAGGCTGCGGAACGCCGCGGACTGGACTCGCCGGAACGCGTGGTGCGGGAATTCAAACGCCGGATCGGCGACGACGTACCCATCATCCTGGGCACCCTGGCGCTGCAGCCGGAGGACGTCTTCGCCACCATGGCCCGCTGGGTGGCTGACCGGGCTGCCGAACGCGAGGGAGGCCCGGCGTCGGCCGTCTTCCTGACCCACCCCGCCGCCTGGGGCAACCACCGCCTGTCCGTGATCCGCGACGCCCTCACCGCCCACGGCCTGGAAAACATCACGCTCCTTCCCGAACCAGAGGCCGCAGCACTGCACTATGCATCCCAGGTGCGGGTGGAGGAAGGCAGCACCATCGCCGTGTACGACCTCGGCGGCGGCACCTTCGACACCGCCGTCCTAAGGAAGTCCGGCAGCAGCCGCTTCGAACTGCTGGGGCGTCCGGAGGGCATCGAAGACCTGGGCGGCGCCGACTTTGACGCCGCGGTGTTCAGCTACGTTGCGGCGCATACCAACAATGCCCTGGCAGGCCTCGACACCACCGATCCCGCAGTCCTTGGGTCCCTGGCCCGGCTCCGGCGCGAATGCGTGGAGGCCAAGGAAGCGCTGTCCGCGGACAGTGAGGCAAGCATTCCGGTGCTCCTGCCCGGCGTCCAGCAGCAGGTCCGCCTGGTCCGTTCCGAGTTTGAGGCCCTGATCGAAGAGCCGGTTCGGGAGACGGTTGCGGCGCTGGAGCACTCCCTGGCCCAGCTCCACCTGGAGCCGGCAGACCTGTCCACGGTGCTGCTGATCGGAGGCTCGTCCCGGATCCCCCTGGTGGCGCAGGTGGTGTCGGAGGAGCTGGACCGGCCCATCGCGGTGGACGCGGACCCCAAGTCCTCCATCTGCCTGGGGGCGGCCGTGGCCGCGCTTCTTGCACACACCGCCGCGGCCCTGGCGGCCCTGACGGAAGCGGCGGAGGCTGCAGCGGCGGAAACTGAAGCGGCCGCTGCAGCGGCGCCGCCCGCCGTCGTGCCGTCCGCAGTGCCACCCGCTCCCACGGCCCTTGGCATGCCCAGCTGGTCGCGTAAATATACGACGGCGGCGGGGCCCGGAACGGGGCCCGCCGCCGCCCGCGGTGCTCGGCATGGGGAGAGGGGCGCCCACGCCCCGAAGCCCACCGTCCGGGTCACGGCTGTCGCCGCGGCTGCAGCCCTCCTGACGGTCCTCACCGCCACAGCCGCGCAAAGTCCGGACGGTTTCGGCAGCCTGACCGCGATGTTCGTGCCGCAGGCCGGCGCCAGCACCACCGGCGGTTCCGCCGGCACCGGCGGAACGGAAGCGCCCGGCGGGGGAGCAGCAGCCGTTGATGCGCCCCAGCCGCTCGCCGGCATCGAAGCCAGCGCCCGGCAGCCGATTGCCCAAGCGCCCGGACTCGATGTGTCCGCCTCTCCCACCAGCAGGCAATCCCCGGGCAATGAAGCCGCGGCCGGCGGCGCCAATGCCCCTGCAGCGGGAGGGGCTCCTGCCGCGAATCCGCCCGCCGGATCCGGCGGGGGCACATCAGGGTCGGGCATCATTCCCGATTCAGCCACCGTGGGCCCCGCGGCGCCATCGAGCACCCCGCAGCCCGTCCCCACGGACCCTGCCCCCACCAGCACCGAACCCCCAACAACCGCCCCGCCCACGGCCACGACGCCGGCAACCACCTCGCCAACACCCACATCACCGGACACTGCCTCCCCGGGCACCACTTCGCCAGGCACCACTGTCCAGCCAACGCTTGGGTCCGGCGTGGTTACCACGGATCCCGGCACGTCGCCGCCCACCACCGCGGGAGCGACCCCAACCATCCTGCCCACCACCATGGCGGCTCCGGCCCCAACGGGTGATCCGCTCATTTCCCCGACGGCCGACCTCACGCCCACACCGGCCGTGGCGCCCTCACCTACCCCTGAGGAGTCCACCTCCACTTCCCCTGAAGCTGCCGTCGCCACGGCCCCGACCACATCTCCGGGAGCCTGACATGGACGGGCACCTTCAGCGGGCGGAGCGACCCGTGCCCCTGCACGCCGCACCGGACCACCAGGGGCATCCGCCCCATGCCGCGGAGTTGATGGCCAAGCAGTTGACGGGCGCAAACGCTGCCGTCCGGGAACTGCTGCTGGCACTCTCGGTGGGCTTTGCCCTGCCGGGACCGCTCCCGGCCGACCTTCAGCACAAGTTCATCAGTGGAACCGTGGAAGACCTTGATTCCCTGGTGGACCGCGCAGAGGCGGCGGGCCTGCTGAGGCCCGACGGCACGGTGGTGGGGACGGCCCAGCATGCGCTGCTGACCGCCACGCCGACGGCGAAGGTGCACGCGCTCCAGCGGGAGCTCGTGACCGTCTTCGCGTCCGCAGGACAACCGCTGGGCAGCCTGGCCCGCGAACTGGCAAGGGGCGGCCTTGCTGATCCCCGGGTGGCCGCGGAACTGGAGCAAACGGCCAACGCGGTGCTGGACAATGATCCAAGGCTCGCGTCGCAACTCTACGAGGAAGCGCTCCTGGCCGGTGCCGACCCGCTGGCCACGGCAGCAAGGCGCGCCCAGGCCGCAGCCGGTGACGGGGAACTCGACGCCGCCGCCCGCATCATCGACGCCCTCCTGGTCAGCCCGGACCCGCCGGACGTGCGCCGCGGAGCCGATGTGGCTGCCTCCGTCTGGGCGCAGCGCGGAATGCTGGCCCGGGGAGCCGATGTCTACAGCTGGCTTGGTCCCGGGCGGGTGGGCCCCTCTGCGCCGCTTGCCGCCGTCGCCATGATCGGTGCCGGTGACCGGGCAGCTGCGGAGGCCTTCTTCCGGCCCGATGCTCCGGCGGCCTCACCAACGCTGCTCGCGGCTGCCCTGGTCCAGACCGGCCAGGGAATCCTCGCGTCCCTGGGGGAGAAACCGCAGCAGGGCATCTCCATCCTGATCCATGCATCGGACATGCTGAACTCGGCCGGCACGGCCCTTCCGCTGCCGGAAACGCCGGCCGCGCTGGCCGCCCTGCTGGCCCTGCACAGCGGTGAGCCGCACCTGGCGGAAACCGTCTGCAAGGCAGCTGCCGCGGCAGGGCAAGGAGGCAACGCCGCCCAGCCCAGACTCCTGCTGCTCCAGGCCTGGGCGGCCATGATGCAGGACAAACTCGAGGACGCCCGGCTCGCGGCCACGGAAGCCGCCAAAGCGAACCATTGGCCGCTGGTCCCGCGCGACGAGTTCATGTGCGCGGCCCTCGAGGTGGGGCTTGCCCGCCGGAACGGCGACGTGCCGGAGCTCCTCAGGGCATGGGAACGGGCACGCGAAGCCATGCTCCACACATCGGTGGACCTCTACAACCTGCTGCCATGGGGGGAACTGCTGATCGCCGCTGCCCGGCTGCGGGAGACGCGCCGTGTGGCGCAGTACCTGGAAGACGCCTGGAAGCTGTTGGGCCGCCTGGGTAGTCCTGCGCTATGGGCCGTTCCCCTGCATTGGTCCGCCGTCCAGGCCGCGCTGCTGAATGAAAGCCCCGCAGATCTTGCCCCGCACGCAACGGCCCTGGCGCGGGCCTCTGCCCACAGCCAGCTTGCCGCCGTCCTGGCCACGGCGGGCAAAGCCTGGGTCTCGGTGCTGGCCGGGAGGTTCCGAACCGCCGATGTGGAGGGTGCGGCCCGGCTGCTGGGTGCCGTGGGAATGCCCTGGGAGGGTGCGCGGCTCGCCGGGCACGCTGCCGCGCGCGCTGACGAGCGGCGGGACATGATGCGCCTGCTCTCCTGCGCGCGGGACTTGCATCCGCAAGGCAGTCCTGCCGGCGGAGCATCCGGGGCAGCGGAGGTGCAGGCACGCAGCGGTGCCGATCTGGGCGGGAAGGCGGCACAGCCCGACGCTTCCGGATTGAGCGAGCGCGAAAAGGAAGTGGCCAGGCTGGTGCTTGAGGGCAAGACCTACCGGGAAATCGGCGAGGCCATTTACATTTCGCCGCGGACCGCAGAGCACCACATCGCAAGGATCCGGCGCCGGCTGGGAGCGGAGAACCGGTCCGACCTGCTGGCCCGTTTGCGCCTGGCCCTCGGCGTGGAACATTCCCAGCAGCTGAATCCGCAGCAGGAATGACCCCCTAATACCCCTAGGCGCGGAGGTGCCGGTGCCCCGGGGAGGCACCCGCGGGTAGGGGGAAAGCGCCCGATGTCCTGTCCCCGGCAGCGAATTTAGGTTTGAAGCAACCGGATACGTTCGCCGGATGATGCACAACTCAAAGAAGATGTGAGGACCACGCATATGCCAACACTCGCAAACGACCTTGTTCAGTTCCTGATGCAACTCTTCGGCAACCGGGAGGCGGTCCAGGGGTTCCTGGATGACCCGGAGAGGGCGCTTCAGGAACACGGCCTGGCCAACGTGTGCTCGGCTGACGTTGACGCCGCTATGCCCGTTGTCCTCGACTACGCTCCCATCACCGTCAATGCCTCGTCCTTCGCCCGGGAGCACAACACCGGCGGCAACAGCGTGTGGGCGGGGCAGGCAGGTGCTTCGGCCGCCCACGCCGGAAGCGCGGCAGCCATCCATGCTGGAGGGCAGGCTGGAGGGCAGGGCGGTTCGAACTACGACCATGACGACCACGCCTACGCGGTACAACAGCTCCACCACGTGGTGAACCACTTCTCCTACACCACCAACACCACCATGCTGGACGAACGGCACACCATCACCGATCAGTCCGTCAACCAAAACATCTGGGCGCACGGGGACGTGGAGCAGTGGTTCGACCATGATGCCGTGGTGGCATCCGGTGACCGGGCCGTGGCCGCCGGTGACGATGCCGGCGTCCGGGACTCCAACAACGTCAGGGACTCCTACAACACCGACCACTCGACCGATAACTCCACGGACAACTCCATCCATGCCGGCGGCGAGGTCAGCATCGGCAATGAGCAGACGGACATCTCCGACTCCTTCAACACCGACCTCGGCCTGGACGTGGACGATTCCTTCAACGACAACTCGGACAATTCCGTTCACTCGGACTATTCGGACCACTCCGTCAGCACCGATGTGGACCTCGATGTCCGGGACTCGTTCAACGACAACTCCGACAACTCCACTCACAACTCGGTGGAGGCGGACCACTCCTTCAACCAGGACAGCTCCACCAACACCGCAGTGGATGTCCACGTGGACGACTCGTTCCAGGACAACCCGGCCACAAGCATCGTTGAGGACAACCTGGTGGTCGCGGACAACCAGCTCGATTTCACCGAGGACAACTCCACCCACACGGATGTGGACCTGGACCACCACACCATCGACGATTCGGTGGTTGACGACTCCACCGTGCTGTAACACGCTATTCCCGGGAGGCAAACCGGAACAGATCTTTTTGGCACGGGGGCAGGGGACACGCGGTGGCAGATGCAGAACCGGCTAGGCCGCCGGGGCCCATTACGGGCGGACAGCTGATGAAGCTCCTGGAACAGGGCCTGCAGCTGGTGGGCAGCGGGGACCGGGCGGACCTTCGCAGGAGGCTGGACCAGGCCATGGTCCGGCTGCAGGACCCCAGCATCAGGGTGATTGTGGTGGGGGAGTTCAAGCAGGGAAAGAGCAAGCTCATCAATGCCCTGGTGAATGCTCCGGTGTGCCCGGTGGATGACGACATTGCCACCTCGCTGCCCACCATCGTCCGCTACGGCGAACCAGCCTCGGCCGCCGTCCTGGTTCCGGCAGCGGAAAACCCGGCGGGGAATGCTGCCGGCGACGGCGGGGACGGCGGCGTTGAGCGCCGGCCCGTCGAGCTGTCAGACCTGCCCGCGCTTGTCTCCGAGCAGGGCAACCCGGGAAACACCCGGAAACTCACGGCCGCGGAGGTTTGCCTGCCCCGCCGCATCCTCACGGGAGGACTGACCATCATCGACTCCCCGGGGGTGGGCGGCATGGGCTCCACCCACACCTTGACCACCCTGACAGCCCTTCCCACCGCTGACGCCATGCTGCTGGTCTCGGACGCCTCCCAGGAATATACGGAACCGGAACTGCGGTTCCTGCGCCAGGCCATGCGGATTACCCCCAGCGTGGCCGCGGTCCTCTCCAAGACGGACCTTTACCCGGACTGGCGGCGCGTTGAAGAGCTGGACAGGACACACCTCGACCAGGTGGCACCGGACATTCCGTTGTACCCTTTGTCCGCAGACCTCCGCCTCGAGGCCTCACGGCTCCAGGACAGCGAGCTCAACGCCGAATCGGGCTTCCCGGCCCTGGTGGCCCACCTGCGCAACGACATCGTGGGCAAGGCACAACGAATCCAGCGGCGCTCAGTCAGCCAGGACCTGCTCTCCGTGACCGAGAACCTGCGGCTGTCCCTGCAGTCCGAGCTTGAGGCCTTGGAGAACCCCGGCGGCACGCCGCAGATGCTCGCCGCCCTGGAACAGGCCAAGACGGAGGCGGACGAGCTGCGGAAGCGGTCCGCGCGGTGGCAGCTGACCCTCAGCGATGGCATCAACGATCTCATTGCCGACATGGAATACGACCTCCGCGACCGCCTCCGCCGGATCCAAAGGGAAGCCGAAACCGCCCTGGACCAGGGCGATCCCGGACCTGTCTGGACGCAATTCTCCCAGTGGCTCGAAGAGTGCGTCGCCGCGGCGGTTTCTGACACCTTCGTCTGGACCAGCGAGCGGTCGCAATGGTTGGCGGCACAGGTGGCCGAACACTTCGCCGCCGACGAGGTGTCGCTGCCCGTGCTGCACGTCTCCGATTCCGGTGACGCCCTGGACCCGGTGGACCAGATGCCGGAGCTGGATCCGGGCCGTGTGAACCCGATCCAAAAAGTCCTGATCGGCATGCGGGGCTCCTATGGCGGTGTCCTGATGTTTGGCCTCCTGACGGGTATTTTCGGGATGGCCCTGATCAATCCACTCTCAGTGGGCGCCGGGCTGCTCCTGGGGCGCAAGGCCTACCGGGAGGACAAGGAAACGCGGCTCAAGCGCCGCCAGGGTGAGGCGAAGGCGCTGGTCAGGCGACAACTGGACGATGTCACGTTCCAGGTGGGCAAGCAGTTGAAGGACAGGCTCCGGCTGGTTCAGCGGACCATCCGGGACCACTTCACCGAGATCGCGGACGAATACCACCGGTCCCTGTCCGACTCGGTGGCGGCAGCCCAGAAGGCAGCCAATTCGTACGCCCAGGAGAAGGAAGGGCGCATCCGGGACATCAGGGCCGAGCTCAAGAAGGTGGATGCGCTGCACCGGGCCGCGGCAGCCGTGTCCGCGGAAGTCGCCGCGGCCGGGACCCGTTCTTCGGCGGGGGTGGGATGACAGCGTCCACCACGGCCGGGGCCACGGCGCTGATCCGGGAAGCGCTGGAGGTATATGCGGATGATCCGGACGCCGTCCAGGCACTGCAGGGCTATGCGCGGCGGTTGGCGGAGCCGCTGCGGATTGCCGTTGCCGGCATGGTGAAAGCAGGGAAATCCACCCTCCTGAATGCCATCATCGGCGAAGAAATCGCCCCCACGGATACCGGCGAATGCACCCGGATTGTCACCTGGTACCGGCACGGAGTCACACCACGGATCACCCTGCAGCCCATAGCCGGGGAGCCCCGTAACCTGCCGCTGAAGCGCGTGGACGGCCGGCTGGTCTTCGTCCTGGACGGCGTGGGGGCCGAGGAAGTGGAGCGGCTCGACGTTGAATGGCCGTCGCCGGCACTGCAGGCCATGACCCTGATCGACACCCCCGGTATCGCCTCCCTTTCCCAGGATGTGTCCGCACGGTCGGTTCGGTTCCTGACCCCGGAGGATTCGCCGTCGGAAGCTGACGCCGTGATCTACCTGATGCGGCACATGCACGCATCCGATGTCCGGTTCCTGGAGTCCTTCCGTGACACGCAGGCAGGCCGGTCGGGGACAGTCAACGCCATCGCGGTGTTGTCCCGGGCGGATGAGGTGGGGGCCGGGCGTATCGACTCCCTCCTGTCCGCCGGCACCATCGCTGAAAGGTACAGCCGGGATCCCAACCTCCGGAAGCTGGCACTGGGCGTTGTCCCGGTCGCCGGGCTCCTGGCCCAGAGCGCCCGCACCCTGCGCCAGGCGGACTTCGAAGCCCTCCAGCTGCTGTCCGCCCTGGACCGGGCCGCGCGTGAACGGATGATGCTCTCGGCCGACAGGTTCCGCCGCTCCACGGAACCGGAGGGAGTGACAGAAGAGGCACGGGCATCACTGCTGGAGCGCTACGGGCTCTTTGGCATCCGGCTGGCCATGGTCCTGGTGCGCAACGGGTACGGCGAGCCCACACCGCTGGCCCATGAACTTGCCAGGCGGAGCGGCCTGGACCCACTGCTGGAGCTGCTGGACCGGCAGTTCCAGGCCAGGGCAGAGGCCCTGAAGGCCAGGACGGCGCTCGCAGCTGTGGAAAACCTCCTGGCCAGCCGGCCGCGGCAGGGGACGGAACGTTTGGCGGCGTCCCTGGAACGGCTGCAGGCCAACGCGCATGAGTTCCGGGAGCTCCGGCTGCTGGCGGCGCTCCGGAGCGCAGGGGTGGAGCTGGCCCCCGGGCTGGCGGCGGAAGCGGAACGCATCGTGGGCGGCCAAGGCGCCGCGGCCTCCGAGCGGCTGGGCGTGGCGTCCGGTTCGGGTCCGGAGGTGCTGGCCGCCGAGGCGCGCCGGGTGCTGGCCCGCTGGCGCGCAGTTGCTGAAAGCCCGATGACCGCACGGTCAGCTGCGGAAGCCTGCCGGGTGGTGATCCGCAGCTGCGAGGGCGTCCTGGCCGATTGCACCGGCAGGGACCGGCAGCCGCAATCGGCCTAGCACTCAGCCCCGGTTACGCTCCCGCTTCAGCCACGCTCCGGCGGACGGCAGGAACAGAAGCACCAGCCCTGCGAAGGCCAAGAGAAGCCCGGCCCCCCACAACATCACCACGTAGCTGCCGGCGGCACCGCTGGGGACCAGGAAGGCGGATGCCAGGAGCAGGACGGGCAGATGGGCGGCCAGCAGCAGGATCAGTGCCCAACGGGCCCAGGTCCGGCGGCCCAGCGCGGCGGCCAGGACTGCCGCCTCAAGCGCGGTCACCAGCAGGAGGGCGCCGATGCTCCCCCAAAAGACCATGTTCGCGGCCGTCCCCACCGAGTCCGCGTCGCTGCCAGCCGCCATGTCCGCCACCACTCCGCGAAGCCGCTGCAGGTTGGAGTCGCGGGCCACGAAGGATCCCAGCAGGACGGCCAGCCCGGCGACGAAGCTGAAGAGCCAGAGCGTGCGGGCAGTGCGGACCGTCCGGGGCGCCGGGGCGGTGACCGGGATGGGCGGTGGCGTGGAGTAGGACAGGCCGGGCCTCGGTGGGGGAGCGGACAGGCGCCGCTCTTCTCCGCCGGGCTGGGACGCCATGGGGCTTACTTCAGTCCGTCGGTATCGTGTTCGTCGGTGCCGCGCTGGTGCTTCCCGCCGTCGTCCTTGGCCTTTGCTTCCAGATCGTCACGCAGTTTCTTGAGGCGTTCGGCCTCAGCCTGGTTGCGGCGGCGCGCCTCAAGGTTGCGGAGGAAGTCCGGGTCGTCATCCGGAGCTGTGGGATGCGGGTAGCTGGGCCGCGGCTGCGCGGTGCCCCGCGGCCGGCCAATCAGCAGCCACAGGACGGCACCGAGGACGGGGAGGACGATCTGCACGATGATCCAGGCGGGTTTCGAAATGCCCCGGGTCAGGCGGCCTTCAGTGCGAATCACGTCCACCAGGCCATACACAAAGATGACGAGGACTGCGACGGCCAAAGCCACACGGAAGAGCATGCCATCAAGTCTATCGTCAGGACGGGCAGGGGCCGCGGGCCGGGGCGGCTAAACTTGAATAGTGGCCTTTTTGAAATATTCCCTGATCCGGCTGGCAATCTTTGTGCCCCTGTTTGTCCTGTTCGCGCTTCTGCAGGTTGGGGCGCTGATGTCGGTGATTTGCGCCGCGCTCATTGCCTTTGCCATCAGCTACCTGTTCTTCCAGAAGCAGCGCGACGCTGCCTCCGCAGCTTTGCAGCACCGCTTCTCCGGGAAGGCCAAGCCCCTGCGCTCCGCCGGTGAGGTCCAGGACGCCAACGCCGAGGACGCCCTGCTGGACGCCAATCCTGACATCACCATCAACAACGCCAAGGGCAGCAGCAAAAAGAGCTAGAACCCGTGGCTGAGGATCAGTCCCAGTGAGAACAGCAAGCTGTAGCCGAGGTTGATCAGGCCGGTCTGCTTCAGCACCGGGATCAGGCTCTTGCGCTTGCGGCCGTTGATCATCAGCCAGGCCGGCATCAGGCAGGCCGGAATGAGCAGCAGCACGATCAGGATCCACGGCCGGCCCGGCGCCAGGATCACCACCAGCAGGATGGCGACCGCCAGCATCAGGACGTAGCTTTCGCGTGCGTGCTTGTCCCCAAGCCGCACGGCAAGCGTCTTCTTCCCGGCCTGCATGTCCGTGGGAATATCCCGGACATTGTTGGCCATGAGCAGGGCGGTGGCAATGAGACCGGTGCCGATGGCGCCGATGACCGCTGACAGGCTGATGTGCCCGGCCTGGGTGTAGGTGGTGCCCAGGGTAGCCACCAGGCCGAAGAAGACGAACACGAACAGGTCGCCCAGTCCCATGTAGCCGTAGGGGTTCTTGCCGCCGGTGTAGCCCCACGCAGCCATGACGCAGCCCAGGCCCACCAGGATCAGCCACCATGCCTGGGTGAGGACCACCAGGACCAGGCCGAACACCATGGCCAGGGCGAACGTGCCGAACGCCGCCCACTTGACGTGTTCCGGCTTGGCGGCGCCGGAGCCCACCAGCCGCAGCGGACCCACCCGGTCATCGTCGGTTCCGCGGATGCCGTCCGAGTAGTCGTTGGCGAAGTTCACGCCCACCTGGAGCAGGAGCGCCACCAGCGCCGCGAGGATGGCGTTGGGCAGGAGGAACGAGTCCATTTCGTAGGCGGCGGCAGTGCCGATCAGCACCGGCGCGATCGCTGCCGGCAGCGTCCGGAGTCGGGCGCCTTGGATCCATTGGGCGGCTGTTGCCACGGTTAGTACCTCGTGTTGTTTCGATAAGACGGCTGGCTGGAACGGGCGCACCTGCCGCGGTGGTGCAGGTCCACTCTACTTTCCCCCGTGCAGGGTGCTGAGTTCGGCGGTCATGGCGAGCCGGTCCGGCTTTCCGTTCGGCAGCATCCGCAGCGCCGGTGCGGTGAGGACCGTTTTGGGCGCCAGTACCCCCAGCTGCCGCTGCCAGTGCTGTTGAAGTACGACGGCGGGGTCCCCGGCTTCCTGCCCCGGCCCGCCCTCACCGGCGGCGCCTTTCCCGGCGGCGCCTTCGGGGGCAAGCGCCACGTAGGCCACCACGGCCTGGCCCCACTCGGCGGAGGGAACACCGGCCACGAAAGCCGCTGCGACGGCGTCGGACTTTTCCAACTGCTCCTGGACGTGCCCGGCGGAGACCTTTACGCCGCCGGTGATGATGACGTCGTCGGCCCGGCCCAGCACGGTGAGCCGGCCGTCGTCGTCAATGGAGCCGAGGTCGCTGGTGCGGTACCAGCGCACCCCGTCCTCCTCGAAGAATGTTCCGGTTTCCTCGTCCGGTGCCTCGATGTAGCCGGCGGCCACCGTGTCCCCGCCCAGCAGGATCCGGCCGTCCTCGGCCACCCGGACCGAGACGCCTTCCAGGGGGTAGCCGTCGTACACGCAGCCGCCGGAGGTCTCCGCGGAACCGTACGTGGTGACCACCCGTACCCCGGCATCGCGGGCGGCGTCGAGCAGCGCCGGGGACGCCGGGGCGCCGCCCAGCAGAATGGCGTTGAAGCGGCGGAGCACGGCGAGCGTGTCCGGTGAGGGATCGTCCAGGAGCCGCTGCAGCTGGGTGGGCACCAGGGACGTGAACCGGATTTTGTCCGTCAGTTCCAGCGCTGCGGCGGTGAAGGCCTCCGGGGTGAAGCCGCCGAACATGTCCATGACCCACGGCCGGGTGCCGGCGAACAGGGAGCGCACCAGCACCTGGATGCCGGCAACGAACTGTACGGGCAGGGCCAGCAGCCACTGGCCCTCGCCCTTGAGCCGCAGGGCGGTGGCCATCGAGGACGCCGCCAGGCACTCCACGGTCAGCAGGGTTGCCTTGGGCGTGCCTGTGGAACCGGAGGTGCGGACCACGGCCACGGCGTCGTCGCAGCCGGGGGTTTCCACGTGGCCCACGATCAGTTCGCCGTCCGGTCCAACGGACAGTTCGACGGCGGGGCCCTCGCCATGGAGGGCGGCCGCGAGGGCTTTCAGGGCCGGTTCGATGTTCAGGGGGCCGGTTGGGCCGGGCGCCGGTGTTGCTTCGCTGTTCATTGCCGTCCTGCCTTAGAAGTAGTGCGGGAAGCGTGACCAGTCGGGGTCGCGTTTTTGCAGGAAGGCCTCCTTGCCCTCCACAGCCTCATCCGTCATGTATGCCAGCCGGGTGGCTTCGCCGGCGAACACCTGCTGGCCTGCCAGGCCGTCGTCGGCCAGGTTGAAGGCGAACTTCAGCATGCGGATGGCCTGCGGGGACTGCTTGGCGATGTCCGCGGCGTACTCCAGCGCCACTTCCTCCAGGCGTTGGTGGTCCACGGCCTCATTCACCGCGCCCATGCGAACCATGTCCTCTGCGGAATATTCGCGCGCAAGGAAGAAGATCTCGCGGGCGGTCTTTTGCCCCACCTGGCGGGCCAGCAGCGCGGAGCCGTAGCCGGCGTCGAAGCTTCCCACTGTGGCGTCCGTCTGTTTGAACTTTCCGTGCTGCCGGGACGCGATGGTGAGGTCTGCAACCACGTGCAGCGAGTGCCCGCCCCCGGCCGCCCAGCCGTTGACGACGGCGATGACCACCTTGGGCATGGTGCGCATGAGCCGCTGGACTTCCAGGATGTGCAGCCTGCCGGCCCGGGCGGGATCGATGGTTTCCTGCGTTTCGCCGTCGGCATACCGGTAGCCGTCCCGGCCCCGGATCCGCTGGTCGCCGCCGGAGCAGAAGGAGTGGCCGCCGTCCTTGGGGGAGGGGCCGTTGCCGGTGAGCAGCACGGTGGCAACGTCGGGCGTCATCCGGGCGTGGTCCATGGCGCGGTAGAGCTCATCCACGGTGCCCGGCCGGAAGGCGTTGCGGACCTCGGGGCGGTTGAACGCGATGCGGACCGTGGGCAGGTCGCGCACCCAGCCGCCGCCGGAATCCCGCTCCACCTGGCGGTGGTAGGTCATGTCCTGGAAGTCCTCGAAGCCGGAGACCACCCGCCAGCGCGTGGCATCGAAGACATCGGACACCGGGGCGGGGATCTGGTTGCTCACCGTCCAAGTCTAGTAATCGGCGTCAGCTGATGCAGAACTCGTTGCCCTCGGGGTCCGCCATGGTGTGCCAGGAGTGCGGTCCCTGCCGCGCGGACCAGAGGAAGGAAGCCCCGCGGGACTCGAGCTCGCGCCGCACTTCGTCCTTGTCCCGGCCGTCCAGCCTGACGTCCCAGTGCACCCGGTTCTTCACCGTTTTCCCTTCGGGCGCCGTCTGGAACAGGATGCGCCGCTCGGGATCCTGTGACTCAATCTCCTCCGGCGGCCGGATGGCGGCGCCGTCCTTCCACACCAGCTTGCCGCGGTGCGTTGTTGTCTGGTGCTCCGTGGCGAAGCCCTGTTCGATCATGGAGCGGATGAAGCGTTCGTCCTGCGGTTCCACCGCCCACTGCAGGGTTTCGGCCCACCAATCGGCGAGCTCATGCGGGCTGGCGGAATCGACAACTATCTGGATGTTCAGTCCCATTCGTCCACGGTAAAGGCGGCCGCGGCGTTGCGGAAGGGGGTTCCGCCGATGCGCCGCCCATCCCTCCAACATAGAAAAGTATTCTTGACAATATGTCATGACATAGGTCACAGTTTCTAGCGGAAAGGGTTTTCCCCGCTACAGCGAGAGACAGGACAGAGCATTGTCAGAGACGACAAGAATCTCCAGCATTACCCGCCGCCAGTTCGGGCTGACGGCCTTCGGTCTTTCGGCCCTGGCCGCGGGCCTCACCGCCTGTGGCGGGGGAGGAGGGGGCTCCTCTGACGGCGGCGCCAAGACCCTGCAGCTTATCCTGTCCGGCGACACCAACCAGGGCGGCGCCTTTGCGGCGGCTGCGAAGAAGTACAAGGAAGCCACCGGCATCACCATCGAAGTGGTTGACGTTCCCACGGCTGACATCGCCACCAAGCTGAAGAACGCAGCCACGGCGAACGACCTGCCGGCGCTGGCCCGCGTCACCAGCATCGACCCGCTCTGGGTCAACCAGCTCCAGGACCTCACGGACATTGCCAAGTCCCACGGAATAGACGACAAGTACCTTCAGGAGTCCCCGGACGGGATCATCCCCGCCATCCCGTCCGACCTCACCGCCGTGGGCCTGTTCGTCAACAAGAGCCTGTTCGACAAGGCCGGAGTCAAGTACCCGACGGCGATCGGAAACACCTGGACGTGGGACGAATTCATCGCCGCCGTCAACCAGGTCCGCGAGAAGGCCGGAGCCAAGTACGGCGTGGTCATGGATCGCTCCGGGCACCGTCTGCGCGCCATGATGTACGAGTTTGGCAGCACGGCCTTCGCCAAGGAAAACGGCAAGTACGCCGGCGACGCCAAAGCCGTGGAGACCCTGGAGTACTTCAAGAAAATCAACGATGACAAGACCATGCCCAAGTCCGTCTGGCTCAGCGGCGAGGATGGCAACGCCATGTTCAAGAGCGGCCAGGTTGCCGCGTACTACTCGGGCAGCTGGCAGGTTGCGGATTTCAACAAGAACATCAAGGACTTCGAATGGATGTCCGTCCCGCTGCCGAAGAGGGAAGTCAACGCCACCAACCTGGGCGGCGGGTTCATGGTTGCCTTCAAGGACACCGGCGCAGACCAGGAAGCCAAGAAGTTCATCGACTGGTTCTATGAGGACGCCAACTACACCGCGTTCGCTCAGTTGGGCGGCTACCTGCCTGCCAAGGACCTCAAGGTGGAGTACCAGTTCCAGCAGCCTTCCTTCGAGCTTTACCAGCAGCAGATCGCCGGCAACCAGGCCAAGGGCGACAACGCCATCAAACGCGTGGTGGCCGAGGCCTACGCCGAGACCCCGTTCTCCGGCGACCCGCTCCGCGAAGAGACCGTCAAGATGCTCTCCGGCGGCCAGGACGCAAAAACCACGGTGGACAACATCGTGAAGCTCTACAACGGCGCCTGATCCCGTGGCCCAACCAACCATCAGCACCGCGGCGGCGCCGGGCGCACCGGCGCCGGCGCCGGTCCGCAGCAAATCCGCGCAGAAGCGCCGGAACCGGTACGTCATCGCCCCGCTGGTCCTGATCGGCGTCAACGTTGTCCTCTTCCTGGTGTTTTTCGTCTGGCCGGGGGCGCTGGGCCTGCTGTACTCCTTCACGGACTACCGCGGGATCGGCAAGCTGCACTTCATCGGCCTGGCCAACTTCCAGAAGCTCTTCGCGGACGGCTCGTTCTACGCCGCGCTGGGCCGGACCTTCGTGTACACCGTCCTGTCCGTTCCGCTGGTCTATGTCTGTTCCCTGGGCGTCGCCGCGCTGCTGGTCAGCAAGGCGGTCCGCGGCCGCACCGCCGCGAAAATGGTGATCTTCCTGCCCTGGCTGATTTCGCCCATCGTGGTGGGCGTCATCTGGAAGTGGCTGTTCGGCCAGGACTTCGGGTTCGTGAACTTTGTGATCTCCACCCTCGGCGGGAACCCGCTGCCGTGGTCCAGCGACGGCAATTTGGCCCTCGCCGTGGTCATCTTCGCCTCGGCCTGGGGCGGCACCGCCTTCAACATGCTGCTGTTCATAGCGGCGCTGAAAAACATTCCAGAGTCCCTGCTGGAAGCAGCGGAGCTGGACGGCGCCAACGCCTGGCAGCGCTTCCGGCACGTGACCCTGCCGGGCATCGCGCCGACGTCGTTCATGGTCATCCTGCTCTCCACCATCCACGCCATGAAGGAATTCGCCATGATCCAGGCGCTCACCGGCGGCGGGCCCGGCACCCAGAACACGCTGATTGTGCAGTACATCTACAAAACCGGTTTTGAGCAGTCAAAGGTGGGCTACGCCAGCGCCGCCTCCATGGTGCTGATGGTGGTCCTGCTGGCCATCGCCCTCATCCAGCTGCGGTTCAACAGGAAGAAGGGCTGACCCATGGCAACAGCTGCCAACCTGCCCCCTGCCGTGGCGGAGGAACCCGCCCTGGGCACCGAAAGGGCAAACGCAACCTCCGGCAGGAGGAAGCCGCGCCGCCAGCCCGGCAACACGGAACTCCGGGCCAAGGCCTCCGTTCCGCTGACCATCCTGATGTGGCTCATCGCCGCCATCTACGCGCTGCCGCTGCTGTGGTTCCTGCTCAGCTCTTTCAAGCCCGGCAGTGAATTGTTCAGCTACCCCTTGTCCATGATTCCCAGGGAATGGACCTTCCAGGGGTTCGTGGACGCATGGGAGCGGGTGGACTTTGCGCAGTACTTCCTGAACACCGCCACCGTGTCCATCGTCACCACCGCGTTGACGGTCTTCTTCAGCGCCTGCACCGGATACGCGCTGGCCAAGTACAACAACAGGGGCACCCGGCTGTTCTTCGTCTGCATCCTGGCCACCACCATGCTCCCCACGGAAGTGATCCTGAACCCCACGTTCTCCGTGATCCGGGACCTGGGGCTGTACAACTCACTGGCCGGCATCATTGTGCCGTCCGTGTTGACGGCCACCGGCGTGTTCATGTTCCGGCAGTTCTTCCTCACCGTCCCCGACGACCTGCTGCACTCCGCCAGGATCGATGGTGCGGGCGAGCTGGCAATCTTTTTCCGGATCATGCTGCCGCTTTCCAAACCCATTTTGTTCACGCTGGCCATCTTCTCCTTCCAGTGGCGCTGGAACGACTACATCTGGCCGCTGATCGTGCTCAACGATCCCAAGTGGTACACCCTGCAGGTGGCACTGCGGAGCATTGTGGGGGCGGAAAACATCGACTGGCCGGTGCTCCTTGGCGCATCCGTGATCTCCCTCCTGCCGCTGGTCCTGGTGTTCTTCGTCTTCCAAAAATACGTACTGAACGCGGACGTCAGCGCCGGCCTGAAGGATTAGGACGGTCCCGCCGCGGCGGGACCGGTGAAAGGCAACAACATTGCAGACAGCAACAGCGGACACAGCATTCCTGGAGCAGGTTGTGGAGGCGGCCGACCGCGACGTGGCGGTGTTCCTGGCAACGCACGACGACGAGATCCCGGCTTTGGCGCACCGGCCCGCCATGGCCAGGCTGCTGGCCCTGGTGGCGGTTTTTACCGAGCCTGGTTCCGGATTCCACCGGCAGGAACGGCTGGGCGCGGCGATGGGCCGGTGCCTGGACCGGCTGGAAGCGCTGCAGGGGCCAACCGGCCTGTTTGATGGCACCAACCTCTGCTCGCCGCCGGACTCGGCCTTCACCTTAAACGACGTCTGCTTAGCAGTGCGGCTCATCCGCGGGGCAGCCGTACCGGGGCCCCTGCTGGACGAGGTGGAAGCACGGCTGGCCGCCATCGTCGCCACATCCATTGATGCCATGGTGGCAGGCGGCGTCCATACCCCCAACCACCGCTGGGAGCTTTGCGCAGCACTGGCCCAGATCAACAGGATCCAGCCGCGCCAGGACATCGGGGAACGGATCGGACAGTGGCTGGCCGAAGGCATCGACCAACTGCCGGACGGCATGTACTCGGAACGGAGTCCGCTGTACGCCACGGCGGTCACCAACCCCTCCCTGCTGACCATCGCCGACAGCACGGACCGGCCTGGACTCCTGGACCACGTCCGGCGGAACCTCACCGCCTTCCTGCCATGGTTCAACGCGGACGGCACCGTGGAATCGGTGTTCTCCAGGCGGCAGGACCAGTGGATGCAGTTCGGCGCCGCCCCGTTCCTCCACCTGTACCGCCGCCTCGCCGCGCAGGACGGACGCGCCGACTTCGCAGCTGCCGCCCGCTGGCTGGCCGGCTTTCCCCTCCACGAACCCGCGAAGCTGCTTGCCCTCACCCGGCTGGATCAGTGGCTGTCCGCGGCACTTCCGTCCGCACCGACGTCGGACGCCACTTTTGCCCCGGACGCCTCGTTGTCCCTGCCGCCTGCCCTGACGCCCGCGGAAGCGTCCCTGGACAGCTGCAGCGCCTACCGGCTCCGATCGTCCGGCACCGTGGCCACAGTGTTCGGCGGCTGCGACCCCCTGGTTCCCGGAGTGGGGTCAGGACTTGCCACCAACCCCACCTTCCTCCGCGTCGGACACGGCGCCGCGGTGCTGTCCCACGTTCGGCTGTCCAGGAGCTTCTTCGACCTGGGGCCGTTCCGCAGCCAGCACACTGTCCGGCGTGGTGGTGCCCTGGTCCTGTCCGATGAGCTGGTGGCCAACTTTTACCAGCCCCTGCCGGCGGACAAGCTGCGGGCGGACGGGATATACGCGCTGGAGCACGAAGGCCGGTTCAGCGCCGGCATGGAGTTTAGTGCCCGGGCAACCGACGTCCACCGGCTGGCCACGGAGATCGTGGTCCAAGCCGGGGATGGACAGGTTGGGCTGGACATCGGCTTTGCGGGCACCCAGACCGCTTTTGCCCTGGAACTTACGTTCCCGCCTGGCGGGTTGCTCGACGGCGTCGAACCAGCAGGTGCCGCCGGGACCTTCCAGCTTGTGGCAGGAACGGGCTCCTACCGCGTGGGGAAGCATGTCATCGAGTTTGGCCCAGGCCTGCCGGTGGATCCGGATACCCCCGCCGCCTACAACCCCGGCGAAAGCTACCGCTACCTTGGCGGTACCAATGCTTCCGATGGCGTTAAGGTCTACATCGCCGGCAGGACCACCGGCAGCCACCGGTTCACGTTCCGGGGGTACACGGTCCCGGACTGACGCCGGCCTAGGCCTGGACGTTCTGCATCTGCTCGAACAGTTCCGGCGGGATGGCGTAGACCAGGATCACGGCCAGCAGGTTCTTGGCGGCGTGGACGAAGTAGGAGAACATGACGTTCTTACCTGTCCATATATAGACGAATACCAGCGTGGCGCCCATGGCCAGGTAGGGGAGCAGCGCAGTAAGGGTGACCGCCTCCTGCCCCACGATGTGCAGTGCCGCGAAAAACACCACGGACAGGATGCAGCAGATCCAGATGTTCACCCGCCGGCTGAGCTTGCCGATCAGCAGGTGGCGGAAGATGTATTCCTCCACGAACGGGCCCACCACCACCAGCAGCGGGACCATGAGCCAGGCGGGGACCTGCTGCATCAGCGCCTGCAGCCCGGCCTGGTTCGCGGAGGTTTCCACCTGCCCGTTCGCCGCCACCACAACCGCGGTAAGGATCATCATCGCGATCACGGCTGCCGGCACCATCAGCAGGGTGAACCAGGGCCGGGTTGCCAGGACTTTGAGGTCCCGGAGCACCACTTTCCGCGCGGCCATCAGCGCCAGTATTCCCACTGAGACATAGAACAGCAGGTTCACGGCGTAGGAGGCAGCTGCAGGGGACGGGGCCACCTGCCGCAGCAGTGGGGTCAGCACATCTCCGGCCAGCGCGAAGAATCCGGCAATGGCGACGTAGAGGCACAGCGTGGCCAGGTCCATCGGGGAGAAACGGTACAGCTGGGGCTGCGGAGCGGGCGGTAAGCGGTGGGCTGTTGCCATGCCCCCCAGCCTAGCGCCGGGCGCCCGTGTGTAGTGCGCGTCACGTACCACTCCGGACCGTCTTGTAAGATGGTCTGGTCGCGTGAAGCTTCGGCAGTTCGGCCGATCCACCCTCACATGTGCTGGTCCCCAGGCCTGAAGGCCGAATTTTGTGAGCTCGATCATACGAAGTCCGGATGCGGCCAACCCCCAACCCACAAGGAACAGTTGTGCCTCAAAGTACCCCCACAGACCTTAAGAACAGCACGGCGCCATCCGCCGCCGTCGACCCATCCCTCAGCGCCGAGGGCTACAGCAAGACCCTGGGCCGGCGCCACGTCACCATGATCGCCATGGGCGGCGCCATCGGTGTAGGCCTCTTCATGGGAGCCGGCGGCCGCCTCGCCTCCACCGGGCCGGCCCTGATCTTCTCCTACGCCATCGCCGGCGTCATCGCCTACCTCCTCATGCGGGCCCTGGGCGAACTCATCATGTACCGCCAGACGTCCGGCTCCCTGGTGAGCTACGCGGGCGAGATGTTCGGCAAAAAGGGCGCCTTCATGTCCGGCTGGATGTACTTCATTAACTGGGGCATGACCGGCATCGCCGAGCTCATCGCGATCGGCCTGTACTTCCAGTTCTTCTTCCCCAACGTCCCGGTGGAAGCCTCCGCCATCGCCGCCCTGGCACTGCTGGTGGCCGTCAACCTGCTCAGCGTCAAGGCGTTCGGCGAGTTCGAATTCTGGGCCTCCTGCCTGAAGGTCGCCGCCATCCTGATCTTCCTGGTGGTGGGCACGTTTATGGTGGTCACCAACGCCCAGGTGGGCGATGGCCACGCATCGGTCGCCAACCTCTTCGCCGCTGAGGGCGGCATGTTCCCCAAGGGCGCCCTGGTGATGGTCCTGGTCCTGAACGCCGTGATCTTCGCCTACAACGGCATCGAGCTGGTCGGCGTCACGGCCGGCGAGATGGAAACGCCGGAACGCGAAGTGCCCAAGGCGATCCGCGCCGTCGTGCTCCGCATCGTGGTGTTCTACGTAGGTTCCGTCCTGCTGCTGGCCATGCTGCTGCCGTCGGACCAGTACAAGGCCGGCACCTCCCCGTTCGTCACCGTGTTCGGCCAGATGGGGTTGGGTTGGGTTGGTGATGTGATGAACATGATCGTCATCACCGCCGCCCTGTCCTCCTGCAACTCCGGCCTGTACTCGATCGGGCGCGTGTTCCGCACCATGGCCAACAACGGCCATGCCCCGCAGTGGCTCACCAAAATGTCCAAGCGCCACGTGCCCTACGCGGCCATCCTGGCCATCGCGGCGTTCTACCTGGTGGGCATCATGCTGAATATCTGGTTGGGCGGCTCGCACGCGTTCGACCTCGCCCTGAACACCGCCTCCATCGGCGTCATCTTCTGCTGGGGCTCCATCTTTGCCAGCCAGATCGTGCTGCGCCGCCGCAAGGGCGTCACGTCCAGCCTGCCGATGCCGGGCTCGCCCTGGACCAGCTGGGCCGGCCTTATCGGCCTGCTCGCCATCACCGTGCTCATCGGCTTCGACACCATGACCAGCAAGGACGGAGAAGTGTTCTACCTGGGCCTGTGGACGCTGGCCACCATTCCGTTCTTCGCCCTGGTCCTGTGGCTGGGCTGGCAGAAGGTCAAGAACAACCAGCCCAAGAGCGAGCTCTTTAGCTAGGGATTTCCAACGGCGTACCAAACTACGCACGACGGCGGGCAGCCCCCTTGAGTGGGCTGCCCGCCGTCGGCGTTTTCCATCGATTGTTCCCTAGCTGCCGTTTTGAGCGCTCAAAAGGGCACTTACGGAGCACTCGATGGAGATTGGCCCTTCAGGTACTTGGCGAAGTGTTCTTCAATGCGCTCCCAGGCTTCGGGTGAAGACTCCGGGTCCGGCCCCACGCCCATGACCCGCATCAGCGGCCTGAGGAGTACCGGCCCCAGCTCTTCGTCGTTGAGGAAGGCGTGGCCGGCGCCGGGAAATTCCTTCACGCTGTGCTCAATGCCCAAGTGGTCCAGGGCTGATTCGAGCCGGGCCGCGGCTCCCTTCAGGGACTTGTCCGCGCCCCCATAGTTGGCCACGATGGGGCAGGCGCCGCGCAGTGCGTCTTCCAGGTCCTGCTGCTGCTTGCCCGGAAGCCGGCCGTAGTTGACGGAGGCGGCGTCGAACCCGTCCCGCGCCACCAGCAGCGCGAACCCGCCGCCCATGCAGAAGCCGATCACCCCGGTCCTGCCGTTGCCCAGTTCAGAGTCCGCAAGCCAGGCACGGGCCGTGGCGATGTCGGTGAAGGGCCGCCCCGTGCGGGCCGCCATGGCACGCATGGTTCCCACCAGGCAACGCCGTGGGCCGCCGTCGCTGTACAGGTCCAGCGCCAGGGTGAGGTACCCGGCCCGGGCCAGCCGGTCCGCGTGCCGCCGGGTCTGGTCGTCCAGGCCGAATGCTTCATGGATCATCACGACGCCGGGAAAAGGCCCCTGTCCTTCGGGCACGGCAAGGTAGCCGTGCAGGGAAGGGGATCCACCGGCAGCGGTGCTCGCAGCGCTGAGGTCTACGTTCGTCATGGGCCAAGGCTAACCGGCGGCCTCCAGGATGTCGCGCGGTTTGCGCCCGGGGTATTCGACGCCGGGAGGCGGGCTGGTGTGCGCGGCGCGGCCGGGGCAGACTGGGCCTGTGACCGAACCGTGGGTGCTGCATGTGGACCTGGACCAGTTCATCGCTGCTGTCGAGGTACTGCGCCGTCCCGAACTTGCAGGCAGGCCGGTGATCGTGGGCGGCCGGGGCGACCCCACGGAACGGGCGGTGGTGTCCACGGCCTCCTATGAAGCCCGGGCCTACGGCGTCGGTTCCGGCATGCCGCTGCGGATCGCGGCGCGGAAAGTGCCCGATGCGGTCATCCTGCCGGTGGATCACGAGGCCTACCTTGAGGCGTCGGCGAAGGTCATGGCAGTGCTGCGCTCGCAGCCGGGAACCACGGTCCAGGTGCTCGGCTGGGATGAGGCGTTCATCGGCATCGAGTCGGCGGATCCGGAGGCCTGCGCCCGGCAACTCCAGCAGGCCGTCCTGGCGGAAACACAGCTGCACTGCAGCATCGGCATCGGCGACACCCTGGTCCGTGCCAAGGTGGCGACGACGTTCGGCAAGCCAGCGGGCGTCTTCCGGCTCACGCAAGGGAATTGGCTTGAGGTCATGGGGGAGCGCCCCACCATCGACCTGTGGGGTGTGGGAAAGGCGGTGTCCCGGCGTCTCGCCACCCACGGCATCCAGACCGTTGCTGAACTGGCAGCAGCCAACCCGGATGACCTGGTTCCCGAATTCGGACCAAAAATGGGGCCCTGGTACGCGCAGCTGGGACGGGGTGACGGCTCCCGGGTGGTCGATGACACGCCCTGGGTGGCCCGCGGGCACAGCCGGGAGACCACCTTCCAGCGCGATCTGACCGACGCGGCACACGTTGACGACGCCGTCCGCGAGTTGGCGGCGAACGTCCTGGAGGATGTCGCAGCGGATGGGAGGCCCGTAATCGGGCTGACGTTGAAGGTGCGCTACGCCCCGTTCACCACGAAAACGTACGCGCGAAAGATCCCTGCGACGTCGGATCCGGCAGAAGTGCTGGCCCGCGCCCTTGACCTCACGGCGAAGATCGAGCCGGACCGCCCCATCCGGCTCCTCGGGCTGCGCGCCGAAATGACCATGCCAGACGATTCCCGGCAGGGCCATACGCCAACGCGCAGCGGCTGGTGATCTCCCGTCGATTGCTGAGCACTTGTCGTTATGGCGCCCCACAACGACAACCAGTCAGCAGTCGATTCCTGTTTGGACCGCAAAACGGCGGCGGATCCAATGGATCCGCCGCCGTTGGGGCTGTTGCAGCACGCCGTTCGCTGCGGCTGCACCAGCGAGGAACTACTCGCGCTTGAACTCGTCCTTCACGCTTTCGCCAACCTTCTTGGCATCCGCCTTGACCTGGTCGGCCTGGCCTTCTGCCTTCAGGCGGTCGTTGTCGGTTGCGTTGCCTGCAGCTTCCTTGGCCTTGCCGCCAAGGTCCTCTGCCGCGTTACTGATCTTGTCTCCGAGGCCCATGGTTCCGGCCTCCTTTCGTTTCCGTCGATCAACCGTGCCCTTTCACCATAAGCAAAGCTTGCTTACTATTTCAAGCCCGCGCTTGAACATCCTGTTCCCTGTCGGGATCCGCCGTTAGGCTCGGGTTCATGGACAAACTGCGTGGCAAACGGGCGGCTGAAGTTGCACCGCCCCGGCTCTCCCCGGTGGAGCTGCCGGACCTCGAAGATCTGCCGGAGCTGGCTATACAGCGCGGCGACAGGCATGAGAACGCGCGGTTCAGCCGGATCGCCGCGGACGGGCTCGAGCTTGGGGGTGCAGTCTTTGCCGAATGCCAGTTCGACGGCGCTTCCTTCAACGAGGCCCAGCTCCGCGGCGCCTCGTTCCGCGACTGCATCCTGGCCGAGCTGTACGCACCCGTGTTCCGGGGTGCCCGCAGTACCTGGCGCGAGGTTGAGTTCCGAAATCCCCGCCTGGGTTCCGCCGAACTGTACGAGAGCGGCTGGCAGTCCGTCCGGATCGACGGCGGCAAGGTGGACTTCCTCAACCTTCGCGGCGCCAAGCTCTCCGACGTACTGATCACCGGCTGCATCATCAATGAACTGGATCTCGGATCGGCCGGCGCAACCCGCGTGAGGCTGGAAGACTGCACCATTGGATCGCTGGACCTGACAGGGGCCAAGTTAAAGGACTTCGATCTCAGGGGCACGGAATTTCGCAAAGTCAGCGGCCTCGGCAGCCTGTCCGGCCTTGTCATTGATGAATACCAACTGGGCCTCCTGGCGCCACTGATCGCCGCGCACATGGGGGTAAGGGTCCTGTAGCCGGGTGCGCATCGGGAGTGTTGCCGTGTACCATTTACAGAACGAACGGTCGGTAAGTGGAGTATTCCGCTGTGCGGGCCGCCGATGACAGTGCTGTTTATCGCGTGAAGGGTGTTTCCATGGCTGCAACCGCAGGTCCGCAGGCTTTCCTTGTTGGCGGGGTCCGAACGCCCGTGGGCAGGTATGGGGGCGCGTTGTCCTCCGTGCGCCCGGACGATCTTGCGGCCCTGGTGGTCCGCGAAGCCGTGGAACGCGCCGGCCTGGACCCGGAGAGCATTGACGAAGTAATCCTCGGCAACGCGAACGGCGCGGGGGAGGAGAACCGGAATGTAGCGCGCATGGCCACCCTGCTGGCCGGGCTGCCGCTGCACATTCCCGGAATCACGGTCAACCGGCTTTGCGCCTCCGGCCTCAGCGCCATCATCCAGGCCAGCCACATGATCAAGGCCGGTGCTGCTGACATCGTCATCGCCGGCGGCGTGGAGTCCATGAGCCGCGCGCCCTGGGTCCAGGAAAAGCCCACCAGCGCGTTCGCCAAGCCCGGCCAGATCTTCGACACCTCCATCGGCTGGCGGTTCACCAATCCCCACTTCCAACATGGCGGGCTGTCCCGGGACGGGAAAATGACCTACTCCATGCCGGAAACGGCGGAGGAGGTGGCCCGGGTGGACGGCATCTCCCGCGAGGACGCGGACGCCTTCGCCGTCCGTTCCCACCAACTCGCCCTGGACGCCATCGAGGCCGGCCGCTTCAAGGACGAGATCGTGCCCGTAACGGTCAAGGCCCGCAAGTCAGAGACCGTGGTGGACACGGACGAAGGCCCCCGCCCGGGTACCAGCCTGGACGTTCTCGCCAAGCTGAAGCCGGTGGCGCACGGCGGCTCCGTGGTCACGGCCGGCAACTCCTCGTCCCTCAACGACGGCGCCTCGGCCATCATCATCGCTTCGGAAGCAGCCATTGAACGGCTGGGCCTTATTCCCCGCGCCCGCATCATCGATGGCGCCTCTGCCGGTTGTGAACCCGAGATCATGGGCATCGGCCCGGTCCCCGCAACCCAGAAAGTGCTCAAGCGAAGCGGCCTGAGCGTCGGTGACCTGTCCGCCGTCGAACTTAATGAAGCCTTTGCCACGCAGTCCCTTGCCTGCATCCGGCGGCTGGGACTGGAGCCGGAAATCGTGAACCGCGACGGCGGCGCCATCGCCCTGGGGCACCCGCTCGGTTCCAGCGGGTCGCGGATCGCCATCACCCTGCTGGGGCGGATGGAACGCGAGGACGCCAAAATCGGCCTTGCCACCATGTGCGTCGGCGTCGGCCAGGGCACCGCCATGCTGCTGGAGAAGATCTGATGACGGCCGCGGTGGACCTGGCGGCCGAAAGCTTCTCCGCGCTCCTCGTGGAGGAGCGCGAGGACCGGGTTGTGGTGCTGCTCAACCGGCCGCAGGTGAAGAACGCGATCGACCAGCAGATGGTGGACGAACTCCACACTGTCTGCGCTGCCTTGGAACAGAACCCCAAGGTGCTGATCATCGCCGGTGTGGACGGAGTCTTCGCCTCCGGCGCCGACATCGCCCAGTTGCGCGAACGGCGCCGGGACGATGCCCTGCAGGGGATCAACTCCACCATCTTCGTCCGGATCGCCAAGCTGCCCATGCCGGTCATCGCAGCGCTGGACGGTTACTGCCTGGGCGGCGGCGCGGAACTGGCCTACGCAGCCGATTTCCGGATCGGCACCCCCAACGTGCGGATCGGCAACCCGGAAACAGGGCTGGGAATCCTTGCCGCGGCCGGTGCCAGCTGGCGGCTCAGGGAGCTTGTGGGCGAGCCGCTGGCCAAGCAGATCCTGCTGGCTGGACTGGTCCTCGGCGCTGACGAAGCCAAGGCCGCCAACCTCATCACCGAGATCCACGATCCGGCCGAGCTGCTGGACGCCGCCCACAGCCTGGCAAACCGGATCGGCCGGCAGGACCCGCTGGCCGTCCGCATCACCAAGTCCGTATTCCATGCCCCCGCAGAAGCGCATCCGCTCATCGACCAGCTGGCCCAGGGCATCCTCTTCGAGTCGCAGGCCAAATTCGACCGGATGCAGGCGTTCCTTGACCGGAACGCGGCAAAGAAGGCAAACGCCGCCTCCGCCAACCCCGCCGACGGAAAGTAGACCATGAGTGATTCATCAGTAAACCCCGGCCTTCCCACCTTTGTGGGAGTGCTGGGCGGCGGCCGCATGGGCGCCGGCATCGCGCACGCCTTCCTGATCAAGGGCGCCGACGTGCTGGTAGTGGAGCGCGACGAACAGTCGGCCGAGGCCGCCCGGGAGCGGGTGGAGTCCGCGGCCGCCAAGAGCATTGAGCGCGGGGCAGTGGATGCCAACTTCGAGGAACTGGTGACCCGCCTGACCGTCAGCACCGATTACGACGCCTTCGCAGACCGCCAACTGGTGGTGGAAGCGGTCCCTGAAGACTGGGACCTCAAAGTGACAGCGTTGAGGGGCATTGAGGAACGGCTGGGGCAGGACGGCTACATTGCGTCCAACACGTCCTCGCTGTCCGTCAACGGCCTGGCCCGTGAACTGAAGCGGCCGGAGAACTTCCTGGGCCTTCACTTCTTCAACCCCGTGCCGGCGTCCACCCTTATTGAGGTGGTGCTGGGGGAGCACACGTCTCCCGGGCTTGCTGCCGCGGCAAAGACGTGGGTGCAGGCACTCGGCAAGACCGCCGTCGTCGTCAATGATGCCCCGGGGTTCGCGTCCTCACGCCTTGGCGTGGCCATCGCGCTTGAGGCCATGCGGATGGTGGAGGAGGGCGTCGCCTCGGCCGAGGACATCGATGCCGCCATGGTGCTGGGCTACAAACACCCCACGGGGCCGCTCAAAACCACGGACATCGTGGGCCTCGATGTCCGGCTGGGCATCGCCGAATACCTGCATTCCACCCTTGGCGAGCGGTTTGCGCCGCCGCAGATCCTCAAGGACAAAGTGGCCCGCGGCGAACTGGGACGCAAAACCGGCAAGGGGTTTTTCGACTGGCCCAGCTAGGCTGTCTGCCGTCAGGAAGCGGGCCTAGTCGAAGAAGCCCACAATGTAGCCGATGAAATACAGGAGGCACAGCAGGACCACCACGCCGATGATGGCGATCCACAGGAACTGCGTGCCTTTCCTGGTCCCGTGTTCGTCATGACCCTGCGGGCCGGCGGTTGATGCTTCGCCCGGCGGGGTTTCGCCCGGCGGAACCCCGCCGCCAGGCTCCAGGCCGGTGATCCTGTCGTCCTCGGGATCCGGGTTGGTTCCTGACACAATAACTCCCTCGCTCGACGTCGTGGTGCCTGCCCCAGCGTAACCCGACCTTTCGGCGGGCCTAGGCTGGTGCAGTGACTTTCCTTGAACCCCTTACCCTGACCGGCCGCCATGTAATCCTGGAGCCGCTCGCGGAGGACCACCACCACGGCCTGGTGGATGCGGCCAGTGACGGCGAGCTGTGGAAGCTTTGGTACACGTCGGTCCCGGCTCCAGACGCCATGGCGGCGGAGATCCGGCGGCGGCTGTCCCTGCAGGAACAGGGATCCATGCTCCCGTTCACCACCCGGCTGATCGACTCCGCCACGGGCGGCCCGGGCCGCATCATCGGCATGACCACGTACATGAACATCGACGCCGCCACACCCCGCGTGGAAATCGGCTCCACCTGGAACGCGGCGTCCGTGCAGGGGACCGGGACCAACCCGGACTCCAAGCTCCTGTTGCTCCGGCATGCCTTCGAAGTGCTGGGCTGCCCGGCCGTGGAGTTCCGCACGCACTGGCTGAACCACCAGTCGCGGGAGTCAATTGCACGGCTGGGCGCAAAACAGGACGGCGTGCTCCGCAGCCATTCACGGACCAGCGACGGAAACCTCAGGGACACCGTGGTGTTCTCCATCCTGGACCACGAATGGCCCGCGGTCCGCGCCGGACTGGAATACCGGCTGGACCGGCGCGGCTAGGTTGTTGCGCTAGGGAACCGCGTAGGCGCCGGCCTGGCTGAGTGCCGTGAAGTAGGCCTGGTAGCCCGCGGCGTTCGGGTGGAAGCCATCGGGCGCGCCGCCAAGGTTGATCCACGGGGCTGGGGACAAGGCGCCGTGGCCGAGGAAGGCGGCCCGCACATCGACAAACTGCACTTTGGGGTCGCCGGTTGCGGCGGCATCGGCATCCTGGGCCGCGGCGGCGATCGTCTGGTCCAGCCGGTCCGCCAAGTCGGTGGCCGTGTAGATGAACTGCGCTGCCGGATCGGTCAGGCCCGCCGGGATTGGGTCCAGGAGGTAGGGATAGCCGGTCACCACAATCTTGGCGTTTGGCGCCGCTGTCCGCACGCTCTGGAGCATCGCAACCAGGTCATTTTTCAGCTGGCCGCTCTGCAACTGTTCCTCCGCCTGGACGAGAGCACCGCCACATGCCGGAGCCGGGGGGAGGTTCGCCAGGACGACGCCGCAATAGGTGATGATGTCCCCGAACCCCAGGTTGTTGCCGCCTGCCGTGATGGTCACCAGTTCGGTGCTCTTGTTCAGCTGGCGAAGTTGCGTATTCACCACATCCTGGGTGGTCTTGCCGCTGCAGGCAGCGTTCACCACCAGCTGGATGGCTTTGTCCGCATCCGCTATTTCGGAATAGGCGTTATCGCTGCGGTAGCAGGCGTCCAGGTAGGGGCCGGCGCCTTGCCCGGCGGCGAAGGAGTCTCCCAGGGCGATGTATTTGATTTTGTCCACGGCCTGCGCGGGAGCGGCCGCAAAACCTGCGCTGATTGCCAGTGCGGCGAAGGCTGCAGCGAATGCCCGGGGTCGCCGTCGTACTGATAGATTTCCCATTTATTCCCCTTGGTTGCTTAGTGCCCTGCGGTGCGGGCAAGTTTCGTCACAGTACTCCCGTGCGTCACACCTGTCACGGGCCGTCAGGCACTCGCGGTTCACCGAAACTTCCCTTTATGTGACATGCGGCGTACAGCAGCGTGTGGTTAGCTGTCCGGATGAGCAATCGGGGCAGGTCCATGGACTGGGATGGCGCTGTCAATGCGTGGCACGTTTCGGGCGGAATTTACCGGATGGGGCGGCGTGAGTGGCTTACGGAGGCAGGCTGGAGGCAGGCGTTCGACGACGGCGTCCGCACCGTGTTGGATCTCCGTAACACTGCGGAGGGGCGGCGCCGGGACAGCGATCCTGTGGTGCCCGCCGCCGCCTGCGCCGGCATCGATGTGGTGCAGGCGCCCACCGAGGAGCCGGACCATCCGCGGTTCACCGCCATCACGGGCCCCTACCTGAACGACCCTGCCCATTACGGGGAGAACGCCCGCCTGTTCCCGGGAAAGCTGGTAGGCGTCTTCCGCGCCATCGCCCTGGCCGCACCCAAAGGGGACGTCCTGCTGCACTGCGCCGCGGGCCGTGACCGCAGCGGGCTGATTGCCGCCATGGTCCAGGACCTGGCGGGCGACTCCGACGAAGCAATCGCTGAGGGTTACCGGCGGGCCGCCCGCGGCATCAACGAGCGGTACCGCACACACGGGCCGCCGCACAACCGCGAACGGTACCTGGACGAGGCGGAACTGGCGCCCCTGCTGGAGCAGCGCGGACTCGCGGTGGTGGCCTTTGTCCGGGACCTGGACACCCGCAGCTACCTGCTGGCAAACGGGCTGCAGGAGGCGGAACTGGACGCTGTCCTGGCCCTTTCAGGCGCAGGGGTGGCTAGGTGAACGCGGACAAACTGCGGCGGATTCTCTCCCTGGGCGCCGCCGCAGGCATGCTGGCATCTTCCGCCTACGCGGCCGTTCCCGCCTTCGGCGCCGGCGAAACCTACCCAAGTCCCGCTCCGGCAGCTGGGGCAGCGACCGCAGCAGCGGCCGCACCGGTACCGGCTGCCAGCACCTCGCCCTCACCCGCCCCGTCCTCCAGTCCCGACGCGTCCTCCGGCCTCTCGGAGGCAGCGCTGGCCGACGCCGTGCAGCGGGACCTCAGGCTCACACCTGACCAGTTCAAAGCCGCGGGCGAGCTTGGCACGCAGGCAGCGGCCGCAGCGGTACAGCTGCGCCAGGTTCCGGGTTACGTGGGGATCCGGATCGAGGGCAGTTCGATCGTGGTGGCCGGCTCCGGAAGCGGGCTTCAGGCTGCGGTAGCCGCGCTCGCCGGGAGCATCCACGGGCTGGCACTCGAAGCACCCCCTGCCGGACCTTCCGCAGCGGCGCAGGCTGGGGTGGCGCCGTCGCCCTCTGCTCCTGCCGTCACGGGGCAGGCGGACGCGCCCCCCGCACCCGCGGAGGGCCAGCGGTCCCGGCTCGCTGTCAACACCGAACAGCTCTTCCAGGAGTATGTCCGCGAGGTGGGAACGGCGGGGCTGCAGGCAGTGGTCACTGCCGGCGGCAAATTCGTGATCAGGACCGGTGGCCTTGCGTCCGCGCAGTCGACGCAGGGCGGCGCCGCCGGAACAGCGTCCAATCCGGCGCCCGCAGCAGATACCGCAGCCCCCGGCAAGATCTCCCCATCGCAGTTCGTCTCGCGGTACGCCAACGTGGAGCTCGACGGCGGCGCTCCCCTCAAGCCGGAAGCGGACGTTCCAGGCGGCGTGGGGTACCAGACGGACCGCCAGGCCATCTGCTCCACGGGATTTTCCGCCTTTGACCCCTCTGGCCTGCCCGCCGTCCTCACAGCCGGGCACTGCGCCGACGATGGTACGGCGAAGACTGCCGATCTGTTGTTCCAGGGCGTGCCCAACGGCCGGCTCGGCACCATCCAGTTCAGCCAGTTCGGCGGCCCTGGAAATTCCACGGTCCTGAATCCCAACAGCCCCACCCCGGGAAACGTTGGAACTGATATTGCCGTCCTCGGGAACATCCGGCAGGACCTGGACCCCTTGCCCGCCGCCAGCACTTACGGGGACCAGTCGGAGCCCGGGCCCGACGTCAAGATCATTGGCACGGCCGCCCCCGTGGCCGGCATGCCGGTTTGCCGCTCGGGGTGGAGGACGGGGTGGTCCTGCGGACACATCAGCGCCGTGGGGATCTTCCTGGTGGGCGGTCCCACCTATCCCGCCAACCTCAACGACATCCGCGCGTTCAACGGTTTCCTGTCCTACGACGTGCAGTCCAGCGGCGGTGACTCCGGCGGCCCCTGGATCAGCGGGAACTATGCCGTGGGCACCCACAGTGCCGGTGATGATCCCCAGCCCAACCAGCCGCCGCCCCCCAACTTTGCCGTGGCGGCCACTCTGGAGGACTCCCTCAAGGTGCTCCCCGGCTACCAGCTGGAAGTCTTCCTCAACAAGCCCGAGCCCGCGGCTCCTGCCGGCAGTACGGTCAAAGCCGGTACGAAAATCGCGGGCCGGGTTCCGGCGGCCCCCGCGTCCGCCGTGGCCGCCGGTTCACAGGTCCGCATCACCTATCCCGGCCGCCAGCCGTTCGACGTGCCCGTGGACGCCGCCGGCAACTGGACCTTCACCGCGCCGGAAGCGCCAGGGCCGTTTACATTCACTGCCCAAACAGTGAACGGTTTCAGCCGCTCCGGCACAATCTCGCTGGCCATCGTCATTTCGCCATCGTTCCTGCCCGCCCCGGTCATCACCACGCGGGCCAGCGAGCCGCTGCCCGGGCTGAAGACCGTGGAAGGCACGGGAACACCGGGCGCCACGGTGACCCTGTCCGGCGACGTTGCCGGCTCGGCGCCGGTAGGGACCGACGGACGCTGGTCGGTGGCGCTGCCCGCCGCAGCTCCGTACGGCAAGGTGGACGTCACCGCAGTCCAGTCCTACCCAGGCTTGCCGGACAGCCCGGCCGCCACGGCCACCTTTGCCGTGGTGCCGCCGCCCCCGGCCGTGACCAGCCTTTCCGACGGGCAGCACCTCAAACAGGACGCCCTGCCGGCAACCATTGCAGGAACGGGGCTGAACAGCGCAGACGTGAGCATGTCCATCGACGGGAAGCCGGTCTCCGGCACGCCGGCCGGTGGCGCCACGGGATCCCGCTCCGTCAGCAGGGGCGCGGCGCCCCTGGTCCTGGTGTCCGGTGGAACCTGGACGGCTCCGTTCCCGGCAGGGCTGGCAGTGGGCGCCCATAGTGTTTCCGTGACGCAGGCGGTGGAGGGTGTCACGTCCGCCCCCGCCCAACTCACGTTCACCATCGACGCCCCGCCGCCCGTCCTTCCCGCCGGGAACATCACGGACGGTGGGCTGGCCGCCACCGGAGCCGGGGGACTCGTCTCGGCGGCGATCGCCGCAGCGGCCGCACTCGCCGTCGGGACTCTCCTGATGGTGCTGGTCCGGCTCAGGAAGCGGCGTTCGGCCCGGTAGCGGCTACTTGTGGCGCTTCATCAGCAGGTTGGTGATGCGCAGGGTGCACAGCCGCTGCCCTGCCTCGTTGGTGATCAGCACCTCGTGCGTGGTCAGCGTGCCGCCCAGGTGGATGGGTGTGGCAGTGATGGTCACCTGGCCCTCGCGGGCGGAACGGTGGTGGGTGGCGGAAACATCAACGCCCACCGCCGTCTTGCCCATGGTGCTGGCGTGGATTACCGCCGCCCAGGAGCCAACCGCCTCACCTACGGCCAGGGAGGCGCCCCCGTGCAGCAGCCCGAAGGACTGCCTGTTGCCCGCCACCGGCATGGTGGCCACCACGCGTTCCACAGATTCCTCCAGGATCTTCACGCCCATCTTCTCGTCCAGCTCACCGAGGGTGATTTTCCACAGTTCGTGCCCGGACAGCTGCGTGTCGGCTGCATCCTGGGGTGATGGGGTGGTCATACGTTCTCCTTTTGGTGGCCAATCCGGTCCTGGCCTTCTAGTGTGCAGCACGGCAGGTCATGTATGGTGAATATATTACCGAACGGACGGTCAGTAATGACCGCTGTTTGCCTGCCCCCGTGTTGGAAGGACCCGTCAACGATGACCACCACAGCCACAGCCCCCCAGGCCACGGTCGACACCGTGGAGACAGTGCCCAGCTTCGTCATGGACGCATGGTGGACGCCCGACGCCGGCTCGCCGGATTCCGCGGTCCCCGTCCGGGACGCGAGCACGGGGGAGATCCTGGCCAAGGTGAGCACGGAGGGGCTGGACCTCGCCGCCGTCGTGGAATACGGACGCACCACCGGCCAGGCCGGACTGGGCCGGCTGACTTTCCACCAGCGCGCCCTCAAGCTCAAGGAACTGGCCCAGTACCTGAACGCCCGCCGCGACCACTTCTATGGCTTCTCCTACCAGACCGGCGCCACCAAGATCGATTCGATGGTGGACATCGATGGCGGCATCGGCGTCCTGTTCACCTTCGGCTCCAAGGGACGGCGCGAGCTGCCCAACGCGCAGGTGGTGGTGGACGGCCCCATGGAGGTGCTGTCCAAGGACGGGTCTTTCGCCGGCGAACACATCTACACCCGCATCCCGGGCGTTGCCGTGCAAATCAACGCCTTCAACTTCCCGGTCTGGGGCATGCTGGAGAAGTTCGCCCCCGCCTTCCTGGCCGGCGTTCCCACCATCGTCAAGCCCGCAACCCCCACCGGGTATGTCGCGGCTGCCGTGGTCAAGGCCATCGTCGAATCAAACATCCTGCCCAAGGGCTCGCTGCAGCTCATCTCAGGGTCCGTCCGTGGGCTGCTGGACGTGCTGGATTACCGCGACCTGGTGGCTTTCACCGGTTCCGCCTCTACGGCCAAGTCCCTGAAGGCCCACCCGAACGTGGTGGAGGGCGGCGTCCGGTTCACCTCGGAAACGGACTCCCTGAACGCCGCCATCCTGGGCCCGGACGCAGTGGAGGGCACTCCGGAATTCGACGCCTTCGTCAAGTCCGTGGTCACCGAGATGACCGTCAAGGCCGGCCAGAAATGCACCGCCATCCGCCGCGCTCTCGTGCCGCAGGACCTGGTGCCCGCCGTCTCCGCCGCCATCGGCAAGCGCATCTCGGAGCGCATCGTCCTGGGCGACCCCCGCGGCGAGGGCGTCACCATGGGTGCGCTGGCCTCGGTGGAGCAGCTCGAGGACGTCCGCGCGGCCGTGCAGTCCATGCTCGACGCCGGCGGTGAGCTTGCGTATGGAACGCTTGATTCGCCGTCGGTCACCTCAGCCGACGGAACCACCGGCGTAGTTGACGGCGGCGCCTTCATGGCACCCGTCGTCCTGAACTGGGATAACCCGGAAGCGGAGGCCGTCCACTCGCTGGAGGCGTTCGGGCCGGTCTCGTCCGTGATCGGCTACAAGGACCTGGCCGACGCCGTCCGCCTCGCCGCCCGCGGTGGCGGCTCCCTGGTGGCATCGGTCTGCACCAACGATCCTGAGGTGGCCCGCGAACTGGTGACCGGCATTGCCGCGCACCACGGCCGCGTCCTGATGCTCAACCGGGAGGACGCGCGTTCGTCCACCGGCCACGGATCGCCCGTGCCGCACCTGGTCCACGGTGGCCCCGGTCGCGCCGGGGGCGGCGAGGAACTCGGTGGCATCCGGTCCGTGCTGCACCACATGCAACGCACCGCCATCCAGGGTTCACCGAACATGCTCACCGCCGTCACCGGCGTCTGGCACACCGGGGCCGACCGCAACTTCACCGTGGACACCGAGGGGACACACCCATTCCGGAAGTCCCTCTCGACCCTGCGCATCGGCGACGCCGTCCGCTCGGACCTGCGCCAGGTCACCCTCGAGGACATCACGGCTTTCGCTAACTCCACGGGGGACACCTTCTACGCGCACACCAACGAAGAGGCCGCCGAAGCAAACCCGTTCTTCCCGGGCATCGTGGCGCACGGATACCTCCTGCTCGCCTGGGGCGCCGGACTGTTCGTGGAGCCCGCGCCGGGTCCCGTCCTGGCCAACTACGGCCTGGAAAACCTGCGCTTCATCACGCCCGTGGCCGCCGGTGATTCGATCCGCGTGACCCTCACCGCAAAGAAGATCACCCCGCGCGAAACCGACGAATACGGCGAGGTGGCCTGGGATGCGGTGCTCACGAACCAGAACGACGAGACCGTGGCCACCTACGACGTCCTCACCCTCGTCGAAAAGTAGCCCACGCCCCATCACCTTTCGCAGGGTTTCCCCAAACGCCCCATCACTTTCCTTAAGAAAGTGATGGGGCGTTTTGGGTTTAGCTGCAGGAAGTGGTGGGGCGTTTGAGGGTGGAAACAGGGCGATCTTTTTGGGCGTGCCGGGCGTAAGATTCACCCCGTAGGAGGTGGCCCAATGACCCTGAGAATGAACACAGCCACAACCATCCTGCCCGTCGATAATGCAGCCCGCGCCCGCAGCTTCTACACCGAAAAGCTCGGACTCCCGCACCGCGGACAGACGGACGATGGAAGCGAATTACTCGGCTCCGACGGCGGTCCCATGCTGCAGCTGATGCCGGTCTCGGACGGCAGGCACTCGGATCACACCGCGCTGAGCTTTGAGGTGGCGGACATCGAGGCGACCGTCCGCGACATGGAGGCAAGGGGAGTCATGTTCCAGGACTACGACCTCCCCACGCTGAAGACGGAAAACCACATCTGCACCACCGGCTCAGAAAAGTGCGCCTGGTTCGTGGACACGGAGCACAACATCCTGTGCATCCACCAAAACCTGGGCGGCAGGCTCGAGTACCAGGTCTAGGCAGGCGCGCTGCAACGCCGGTCGGCACAAACGGAAGCAGCAGGGGCGCCCCGGTCGGATCGGGGTTCCCCTGCTGCTTTGGTGTGCGCTCCGGTGTCAGCTTTCGGCGCCGCCGTGCAGGCCGTCGTCGCTGCTGTCATCTTCGCGGCCAGTGCCGCGGCCGTCTTCGCTGCGGTCCGAGAGGTCCATGTTGCCCCGGGCCTCATCCATGGTGGGGCCGCCCGGCGGGACGCTGTAGGTGTCGGGGCGGATGCCGTGTGACTGTTCCTCGATCAGGGCCTGCTCCTCGCTGAAGCGGATCACGTTGGCCTCGTCGCCGGCGTCGCCGGGAATGTCCTCGCGGAGCTTTGACGGGTCGGGGATGATGAATCCTGCGTCAGGTTCTTCCTTGGGGTGGCTCATGGTACTTCCTTCCTGCGGATGCTGGCTTTCTACCACCGTAGCTGCGGGCGACGAAAATACCAAGCACGCTTATTATTTGTCTGCGGGCCGCTGCCGCAAACTGCTACACGTCCGCGTGCAGGCCGTCGAACGCCATGGTGATGACGTCATCGGCCAGCCGTTGCTGCGACAGGGAACCGCCCGGCTTGTACCACTCCACGATCGAGTTGATCATGCCGAACAGGAGCCGGGAGACAGTGCGGGGATCGATGTCCTGGCGGAGCGAACCCTCATCGCGGGCGGCCGAAATCAGCACGGCCACCTTGTGGTCGAAGGTGCGGCGGCGTTCCAGCGCATCCCGCTCGATTTCCGTGTTGCCCCGCAGCCGCAGCAACAGGGTAACGAAAGGCAGGCGGTCCACCAGCACCGCCACCGTTTGCCGGAGCACGAACTCCAGCCGGGCATCGGCGGCCCCGGAGGTTGCCTCCGGCTGCTCCAGGATTGCCTCGAGGCCGCCCAGCGCGTGGTCCAGGGCGAGTTTGAGCAGGTCGCCCTTGGATGGCACGTGGTGGTAGATGGCGGACTTGGAGATGCCCAGGTTGTCCGCGAGGATCCCCATCGAGGTGGCGTCGTAGCCGTGGCGGTTGAAGACGTCGACGGCGATCCGCAGCACGGACTGCTGGTCGTAGCCGGGGCGGCCGCGTTTTGCTGTTCCGTTGCCTGCTGCGCCGGCGGGGCTGGATGTTTCGGTGGTGCTGGGCATAGTGGCTAGTTTCTCACGAACGGTCGGTCGGTCCGGGAGTCCCGGCCGGCCGGGCAGCAACCCGGCCGGCTTCGGCTACGCCCTGAAGCATGGTCCGCTACGCCTTCGGCCGCATGTCGTAGATGCGGCGCAGCTTGCCGTTGGACCGCTCAAGCGAGCCCGGCTCCACCACGTTCACGGTGCATGAAGAACCCACGTGGATCTTGATCTGCTCCTTCAAGGTGCGTGCCGCCGTCGTGCCCTGCTCGGTGGTGACGGCGTCCCGGCGCTCGATCCGGACCGTCAGCTGGTCCATGCGCTGGCCCTCGGGGCGGGTGAGTTCGAGCTGGAAGTGCGGGCTGAGCTCGGGGATGCGGAGGGCGATTTCCTCGATCTGGGACGGGAAGAGGTTCACGCCGCGCAGGATGATCATGTCGTCGCTGCGGCCGGTGATGCGGCCCATCCGCCGGTGGGCCGGGCGGGCGGTGCCGGGCAGCAGGCGGGTGAGGTCCTTGGTGCGGTACCTGATGATGGGCAGCGCCTCCTTGGTAAGCGAGGTGAACACCAGTTCGCCGTGCTCGCCGTCGCGCAGGACGTTCTCCTTGCCCGCCACCGGGTTGAAGGCGTCGATAATCTCGGGGCGGAAATGGTCCTCCCAGATGTGGCTGCCATCCTGGGTCTCCACGGCCTCGCCGGCGACGCCCGGACCCATGACCTCGGAGAGGCCGTAGATATCGCAGGCCTTGATGTTCATCATCACTTCGAGCTCGTGGCGCATCTCCTGCGTCCAGGGTTCAGCGCCCAGGACGGCGAACTTCAGCGAAGTGGACGCGGGGTCGATGCCCATGTGCGCCATCGCGTCGGCGATGGTGAGCAGGTACGTGGGGGTGGCCAGGATGGCGTCCGGCTTGAAGTCCTGGATCAGCTGGATCTGGCGTTCGGTCTGGCCGCCGGACATGGGGATGACGGTGCAGCCCAGGGCCTCGGCTCCGGCGTGCGCGCCCAGGCCGCCGGTGAACAGGCCGTAGCCGTAGGCGTTGTGGACCTTCATGCCCGGGCGGATGCCGGAGGCGCGGAAGCTGCGGGCCACGAGCTTGGCCCAGTCCGCCAGGTCCTGCTTGGTGTAGCCGACGACGGTGGGCCGGCCCGTGGTGCCGGAGCTGGCGTGGATGCGGGCTACTTCAGCCTGGGGAACCGCGAACATGCCGAACGGGTACTCCTGGCGCAGGTCCTCCTTGGTGGTGAAGGGGAAGTTGCCGAGGTCCTCCAGTTCGCGGAGGTCGGTGGGGTGGATGCCGGCCTCGTCGAACTTGCGCTTGTACAGCGGGACCCGCTCGTAGGCGTAGGCCACGGTGTGCTGCAGCCGGCTGAGCTGGAGGGCTTCGAGCTCGTCGCGGGAGATGGTCTCCTCGCGGTCCAGGCCAGGGTCGATGCCGGCAGCGGCCGGGGCGTCACCGGTGGCAGCGGTGGGGGTTTCGGGGGCATGCAGGGTCATGGTTTTCCTACTTCTTGGGGATGGTGCGGCTGCGTCCGCGGAACTCGGCGATGAGCTCGCCCGGGGTGCTGGAACTGGGCTGGCCTTCGGGGGCCGGCGCACCGGCGTCGGCGGCAAAGATCTGGATGTCGTAGAGCCCGCTGCGGCCGGCGCTGGAGCGGCGGTCTGCCACAGCGGTGAGCACCTGGCCCCGGAACGCGGGCTTGAGGAAATTGATGTCGACGCCGGAGGCTACGGTGATGGTGCCTTCCTCGCCGGGTGCAGGGTGGATGGGGTTGCACGCCAGGGCAAAGGCGGTGTCGCCGAAGGCGAAGATCATTCCGCCGTGGGCCATGCCGAAGCCGTTGAGCATTTCCTGCCGGAGCGTCATCCGGATGGTGGCATGGCCGTCGCTGAGGGCGAGGACCTCGATTCCCATCCATTCGGAGGCGTAGTCGTTTTCCAGGATGGGGTGGGTGGCCCCGGAAAGTGTAGTTTCAGCCATGCGTCATTGCCTCCAGCTTTATTTACCGAATGTTCATTAGGTAATCCCATGAGGGGGCCCGGTGTCAAGGGGAGGGCGCCTTGATGCGTGCACTCCTGCCCGCTTACTTCGCCGAGTCCAGGCACGCAACCGGGGACACGCCGTCGTCCGCGGCGCGCCGCCCGGTGGCGGGGAATAGCAACCGGGCTGGAACGCACGACGGCGGCACGCACCGCCGGGCCTGAAGTGCAAGGATGGGGGTACCGGCACCAGCAAGAACAGCAAAGGGCGGACCATGGCCAAAGGCATCTACGTCAGCGCAACCACCCCCGGCTCGGGCAAGTCCCTCGTGGCCCTGGGCCTGGCGGACACCCTGCACCGGCACGCGGACAGGATCGGCTTCTTCAAGCCGGTGGTCCACGGGCCCTCGGCAGCCAATGACCCCATGGTGGCACTAATGAAGGCCCGGTTCGCGCTGGAGGACGAACGGTGCCGCGGCGGTCTGACCTACGACGAGGTCCGCACCCTGCTGGCGGAAGGAAACCGTGCGGAGATTGATGCCCGGTGCGTCGAGATCTTCGCGGACATCGCCCGGCACTGCGACGTGGTGATCGTGGAGGGGACGGACCTGGTGGGCCAGGACTCCGCCGTCGAGTTCGACCTCAACGCCCGGCTGGCCAACAACCTTGCCACACCCGTGGTGGCCGTGGTGGGCGCCAAGGGCCGGACCGTTCCTGAGACCGCCGCCGCCGTCGAAGTTGCCCGGAAGGAGCTCGCCGCCGAACGGTGCGCGCTGCTGGCCATCATGGTCAACAGGGCGGACGCCGGGGACCTGGATGCCATCGCGGCGGCGCTGAAGCCGGGGGCCTCCGGCCGCCCGGTCTACATCCTGCCTGAGCTGGAGGAGATCGCCCGGCCCACCACCGGTGAGGTGGCCGCGGCCCTGGGCGTACGCCAGATCGCCGGCACCCCGGACATGGAACGCGACGTCAGGGACATCAAGGTGGCCGCGATGAACGTGGGCAACTTCCTGAATGTACTCGACGAAGGCGCCCTGGTGATCGTGCCGGGGGACCGTGCAGACGTGATGGTGGCCTGCCTGGCATCCTCCTTCTCACCCGAGTTTCCGGTGGCCTCTGCGCTCATCCTCACCGGCGGCCTGGCCCCGGACGCCAACATCTACCCGCTCCTGGCCCAGGCGCCGTTCCCGGTGTTCGCAACTCAGGATGACACCTACCAGACTGCCCGCCGGGTTTCCGAGGTCCGCAGCGAGATCTGGTCGGGGCACCGGCGCAAGGTGGCCTCCGCCCTGGGCCTTTGGTCCCGCCGGGTGGATGAAGCCGAACTGGTGGAGCGGCTGCACCTGCCGCGCGCGGAACGGATGACTCCGCTGCGGTTCCTGCACGACCTCATCGAGCGTGCCCGGGCACAGCGCCGCCACGTGGTGCTGCCGGAGGGGACCGACGTCCGGATCCTGCGAGCTGCCGAGATCCTGCACCGCCGGGACGTCTGCGACCTCACCGTCCTGGGCCCGGAATCGGACGTCCGGGAACTCGCCGCCGCCAACGGCATCGACCTGTCCGGGATCAACGTGATCGACCCCGCCACCTCGGAGCTGCGGCAGAAGTTCGCCGAGAAGTACGCGGAACTGCGCGCGCACAAGGGAGTGGACCTGCCCAAAGCCCTGGAAATCATGCAGGATGTGAGCTACTTCGGCACCATGATGGTCCAGCTGGGCGTGGTGGACGGAATGGTTTCCGGCGCCGCGCACACCACTGCCCACACCATCCGGCCGGCCCTGGAGTTCGTGAAGACCCGTGAGGGCGTGAAGATCGTGTCCTCGGTGTTCCTAATGCTCATGCCGGACCGGGTGCTGGTCTACGGGGACTGTGCCGTCAATCCGGACCCGAACGTGGAGCAGCTGGCGGACATTGCCCTGGCGTCTGCCGAGACCGCAGCGCAGTTCGGGGTGGAGCCGCGGGTGGCCATGCTCTCCTACTCGACCGGCGGCTCCGGCGCGGGCGAGGCTGTTGACGAGGTGCGGCAGGCCACCGAACTGGTGCGCCAGCGCCGCCCGGACCTCGCCGTGGAGGGCCCCATCCAGTACGACGCCGCCGTGGACGCCTCCATCGCCGCGTCCAAGATGCCCGGTTCCACCGTGGCCGGGCAGGCCACCGTGTTCATCTTCCCGGACCTGAACACCGGCAACAACACCTACAAGGCGGTGCAGCAGAGCTCCGGGGCCGTGGCAGTGGGGCCCGTCCTGCAGGGGCTGCGGAAGCCGGTTAATGACCTCTCCCGCGGCTGCACCGTGGAGGACATCGTGAACACGGTGGCCATCACGGCCATCCAGGCGCAGGTGCCGGTGCCGGCAACGCTTTAAAAGTACGACGCCGGCACTTTGGTGAGTGCCGGCGCCGTAGTTTCGCCTGGGGTGCTCCAGGGGCCTAGGCGGCTGCCTTGACCTTCAGTGGCTCGATCCTGCCGATGACGAACAGGTAGTTGGCTGCGCCAATCAGCGAAATTGCGCCGATCACGGCCAGCGGTGCCACGAAGGAACCGGTCTGGTCAACCAGCACACCGATAAGGATCGGCGTGAAGATGCCGGCCAGGTTGGAGGCGAAGTTCTGCAGGCCGCCGATGGAGCCCACGTGGCGTGAACTCGGGGCGACGTCGGCCGGCAGTGACCAGATGCCGGTGGCGGCCACGGTGAGGCTGGAGTAGGCGACGGACAGCAGGGCCAGGGCCATCCAGGCTTCCGGCACCATCGCGGCGAACATGATGACCGAGCCGCCGGCCAGGCCGCCGGCGATGGCCGTCTTGCGGACCTTGCTGACCGGGGATCCTGCCCGCACGGCGCGGTCCGCCAGGTAGCCGCCGAGCCAGCCGAACAGGACGGCGCAAATGCCGGGGATGGCGCCGAAGAAGCCCAGCTTGAGCAGGTCGAAGCCGCGTTCCTTCACCAGGTAGCTGGGGAAGAACGTGATGAAGAAGTAGATGGCGCTGTTCAGGCAGAAGAAGCCGAACATCATGCTGAGGATGGTCCGGTACTTGAAGAGTGAACGCCAGGGGAGCTTGGCTGCGCCTTCGTCATCACTTGCCGCGCCGCGGGCGCCGCCCTCCTGGATGTAGGCGATCTCCGCGGCATTTGCGCCGGTGTGCTCCTCCGGGCTGCGGTAGTACTTCCACCAGACGGCGGCCCAGATGATGCCCAGGACGCCGATGATGATGAACACCGCGTGCCAGGAGGTGAAGGCGACGATGAGGGTGACTATCGGCAGCGCGATGACTGCTCCGACGCGCGAGCCTGAGTCCCAGATGCTGGTGGCAAAGGCACGTTCCCTGACGGGGAACCAGGTGGCCACCACCTTGGCGGCGGTGCTGGGGGCCGGGCTTTCGCCTACTCCGAGGAGGAAGCGTGCCGCGAAAAGGGACCAGAAACTGGCGGCCGCTGCAGTGACCATGGTGAAGACGGACCACCACACGGCGGCCAGCGAGAACGAGCGGCGGGGACCTACCTTGTCCACGTACCAGCCGGCAGCGAGCTGGAAGAAGTCATAGGCCCAGAAGAACGCGGCGAAGATCAGCCCCTGTTGGGTGGCGCTGAGTTCGAAGTCCTTGCCCATGAACGGCAGCGCGACGCTGAGGCTGGACCGGTCAAGATAGTTGATGCTGAGGCCGAGGAAGGCCAGCCAGATGATCACCCAGCGTTTGCGGGTCATCAGGCGGGGCTGCCGGGAAGAGTTAGTAGTGGCTGTCTTATTTCCGAGCGTAGTCATGCGGTCTCCTTCGACGGATACATGGCTTCGGGTGCGGGGCGCACGGTGGGAGGGGGAGACGCGGAAGGTGTCAGCGCCAAAATCATATAGGAATCTGGTTAATCATATAGATAATGTGATCCAGATCAAGCCCTGCTCCAGAAGGCTCGTGGTGAAAGCGCTTGACGGTGCGTGGCTTATGATTCCCCCAGCGACTCCCAACCGACCACAGTGCAAGAGGTAACCGCGTGCCCCCACGTCAGCCGTCCGATATTTCCCGCGGCAAGGCAGCCGTCCCCGACGTCTACTCGGCCGTGCGCGCCTCCATCCTGGAAGGGGAGATTGCGCCGGGTACCAGAATCAACATTGACGCCGTGGCCCGCACCCTGGGCGTTTCCCAGACTCCAGTCCGTGAGGTGCTCCAACGGCTTGAGGGCGACAACCTGGTGGTCTACAACCCCGGCCGCGGCTACAGCACCACGCCGCTGCTTGACCTGCCGGAGCTGCGCTCGCTGTTTGAGTTCCGGCTCCTCGTAGAGCCCTGGGCGGCGCGCGCGGCGGCGGTGGACCGCCTTGCCAATCCGGCGGCGTCGCTGGAAAAGGAACTGGCCGGCTTCCGGAACACCATGAAGCGCACAAAAGACCTCCGGCAGGACCTGGTTGCCCATGACACCCGGTTCCATGACACCATCCTTGCCGCCTCCGGAAACCCTGTGGTCCGGCACGCCTTCGCCCAAACCCATTGCCACCTGCACACCTTCCGGCTGTACCGGGCGGATGTGGACGGCGCAATCACGGTGGCAGAGCACACGGCGGTCCGCGAAGCGATTGAGGCGTGCGATCCGGAGCGCGCGGAGGCGGCGATGACCACCCACATCCGCAACTCCTTTGACAGGTTTGCCCAGGCCTTCGAAGGGGAACTTGCCCCGCTGGAGGACGGCGGGCCGCCGCGCAGGCGCATCATCACAAGCTAGAAACCGAACAGCCCCGGCCAGTAAAGGCCGGGGCTGTCGTGTTGATGCATAGCGGCGGCAGAAGCCTTGACGTGGATCACATGTCATATATGATTCTAGAAATTCGTATAGGAATCGAATCTTTCCCTTCTCCAGTTCTGCTCCGAAAGTTGAGATCCATGCCTTCCATCACGTCCATCAATACCCAGGACGTCCGCTTTCCCACGTCCCTCGAGCTCGACGGTTCAGACGCGGTCAACGTGGACCCCGATTACTCCGCCGCCTATGTGGTCATCCGCACCGACGCGGGCGACGAAGGCCACGGCTTTGTCTTCAGCTGCGGCCGCGGCAACGACATCCTGACGGCCGCCATCGACGCCTACGCCCGCCTGCTGGTGGGCCGCGACATCGACGAGCTGATTTACGACCTGGGAGCGGCCTCCAGGCTCCTCGTCCATGATTCCCAGTTCCGTTGGCTGGGACCGGAGAAGGGGGTGACCCAGATGGCCTGCGGCGCCCTGGTCAGTGCCCTGTGGGACATCCGCGCCCGCAGGGAAAACAAGCCGCTCTGGCTCCTGCTTGCCGAGATGACGCCGGAGGAACTGGTCAGCGTGGTGGACTTCACCCACATCCGCGACGCCCTCAGTCCGGAAGAAGCCCTCGAAATTCTCCGCGCCGGCCAGGACGGCAGGGACCAGCGCATCGCCGAACTGAAGGCCAACGGGTTCCCCGCGTACACCACCTCCCCGGGCTGGCTGGGCTACAGCGACGAGAAGCTGGTCCGGCTGAGCAAGGAGGCCGCGGCGGAAGGCTTCTCCATGATCAAGCTCAAGGTGGGCGGCGATATCAACGACGACCGCCGGCGCATGGCCCTGGCCCGCGAAGCCGTGGGCGCCCTGCCCATCGCCATCGACGCCAACCAGCGCTGGGAAGTCTCCGAGGCCGTCGAGTGGGTGAACCAGCTGGCAGAGTTCAACCCCTACTGGATCGAGGAGCCCACCAGCACCGATGACGTCCTGGGCCACGCCGATATCCGCAGGGGTGTGGCACCGGTCCGCGTGGCCACGGGTGAGGCAGTGGCCAGCCGGATCATCTTCAAGCAGCTCCTCCAGGCCGGTGCCATCGACGTGCTGCAGCTTGACTCCACCCGCGTGGCCGGCGTCAACGAGAACATCGCCATCCTGCTGCTGGCCGCCAAATTCGGGGTGCCCGTCTGCCCGCACGCAGGGGGAGTGGGCCTGTGCGAGCTGGTCCAGCATTTCTCCTTCTTCGACTACGCGGTAGTGGGACGCAGCCATGAAAACCGCATGATCGAATTCGTGGACCACCTGCACGAGCACTTCGCCGAACCCGTCCGCATTATCAACGGCCGCTATGCAGCCCCGGAACTCCCCGGCACGGGCGCCGAGATGCTCACCGCCTCCCGTGCCCGCTGGGAGTTCCCCGGCGGCGCAGGGTGGCAGGAAGTGGGCAACCGTGCCGCCGTCACCGGCGGTTCCCTGCCCGCGGCAGCAGGAGCCACGCGATGAACGCGGCCCCGGAAGCAACGGCCGTCCTCGCCAGCCCCACCACCGTAGGGCAGCTCGACGCCGCGGTCACGGCAGCCCACCAGGCCGTCGAACAGGCCCGGTTGGTGGACCCGCACCGGCGCGCCGCCTGGCTTGAAGCCATCGCGGCGGGCCTGGAACGGGACGCTGCCGGGCTGGTGGAAACTGCCGTCAGGGAAACCCACCTCGGTGCCGCCCGGCTGGAGGGGGAGCTGAAGCGCACCGTGTTCCAGCTGCGGCTGTTCGCGGCAGAAATCCGCGCGGGTGAGCATTTCGATGCCACCATCGACCATGCCGACCCGGCCTGGGGCATGGGTCCGCGCCCGGACCTGCGGCGTTACAATGTGCCCCTCGGCGTGGTCGGAGTGTTCGGTGCCTCCAACTTCCCCTTCGCGTTCAGCGTGATGGGCGGGGACAGTGCCTCGGCGCTGGCGGCCGGCTGCGCTGTGGTGCACAAGGCACACGACGCGCACGGGGAACTCGCCGCCCGCACCGCGCAGGTGGTGACCGATGCCCTGGATGCTGCCGGGGCGCCGTCGGGCCTGTTCTCCATGGTGACCGGGCGGAAGGCCGGCGAGGCCCTGGTGGACCACCAGCTGGTCAAGGCCGTCGGTTTCACCGGGTCCACCGCCGGCGGCCGCGCCCTGCTCAACCGGATTGCCGCACGCCCCGAACCCATCCCGTTCTTCGGCGAGCTGGGCGGCATCAACGCCGTCTTCGTCACGGGCAGTGCGTGGGCTGCCCGGCGCGGGGAAATCATCGCCGGCTATGCAGCCTCGTTCACCCTGGGAATGGGCCAGTTCTGCACCAAGCCCGGGCTGCTGTTCGTCCCTGCGGGGCAAGCTGATGACATCCGCCGCGAGCTGGCGCAGGCCCTGGCAGGTTTCACGCCGGCCCGGCTGCTCAGCCCCCGCCTGCACGCGGGTTACACGGACGCCGTCAGCACCCTGCGGGACAGCAGCGGAGTAGACGTCTTGCTGGAAGGGGACTTCGCCGAGGAACCTGCCCCCACGGTCCTGCGCACCACCGCCGAGGCCGTCCGGCAGGACCCGGAGCTGCTCCGGCAGGAAATGTTCGGCCCCGCCAGCCTGGTGGTGGAGTACCAGGACCAGGCGGAGCTCCCCGGCCTGGCGGAGCTGCTCGAAGGGCAGCTGACCACCACCTTGCAGGCTGAGGACGACGACGATGTTTCCGCGCTCGCTGCCCGCCTGGCGGACATCAGCGGGCGGGTCCTCTGGAACGGCTGGCCCACCGGCGTGACCGTCAGTTATGCCCAGCACCACGGCGGGCCTTACCCTGCCACCACTTCAAACACCACATCGGTGGGAACGGCCGCCATCCGCCGCTTCCTCCGCCCCGTGGCGTACCAATCGTTCCCGGCGTCGCGGCTGCCCGAACCGCTGCAGGACGGCAATCCGTGGCGGGTTCCGCAAAGGGTCGACGGCGTGTGGCGGCACCCGGACGCCGCGCAGACCGCAGTCGCTGGGCAGGAGGACGCGCTGTGACTGCCCTGAACCCGGAAACCATCGGATCAGTCCTTCCCGAAGACGCCGATCAGGCCCTGCTGATCGGGCGGGTCTGGGATGTGGAGAGCGGCGGCCCGCGCGTTGTCGCCGTCAGCGGAGACACTGTCTTCGACCTGCACCGCCTCGCCGGAACCGTCGCGGACCTCATGGAACTGCCGGACCCGGCGGCTGCGGTCCGTGCAGCCCTTCGAGACTCAAACCTGGCCGAACCGCGCTGGGCAACGGCCGACGTCGTCAATGCTTCGCTGGTCGGGGACAGCAGCAGGCCCAGGTTGCTGGCGCCCGTCGACCTCCAGGTGGTCAAGGCCTGCGGTGTTACGTTCGTGGACAGCATGATCGAGCGTGTCATCGAGGAGCGCTGCGCGGGGGACGCCGCACGCGCCGCCGAGGTGCGGGAGCTGGTGGGCCGTGCCCTCGGCGGAAGCCTGGCCGACCTGCGGCCGGGCTCCCCGGAGGCGGCCGAAGCCAAGCGGGTCCTGATGGCCGAGGGGCTGTGGTCGCAATACCTGGAGGTGGGCATAGGCCCGGACCCCGAGGTCTTCACCAAGGCGCCCGTCCTGTCGTCGGTGGGCTTGGGCGAGGGGATCGGCATTCCGTCCTTTTCCTCGTGGAACAACCCTGAACCGGAGCTTGTGCTGATCGCCACCTCGGGCGGCCGGGTGGTGGGGGCCACCCTGGGCAACGACGTCAATCTCCGTGACGTCGAAGGACGAAGTGCGCTGTTGCTGGGCAAGGCCAAGGACAACAATGCCTCCAGCGCGCTGGGACCCCTGATCCGGCTGTTCGACGGCTCGTTCACCCTCGAGACCCTGCGGACCGAGGAAATCCTGCTGCGCGTGGACGGCGCGGACGGTTACCTGCTGGAGGGTCGGAACAGTGTGTCCCGGATCAGCCGGCCCTTCGAGGAGCTCGTAGCCGCGACGCACGGGAAGCACCACCAGTACCCGGACGGGTTCGCGCTGTTCACGGGAACCCTCTTCGCCCCGACCCAGGACCGGGACCAACCGGGCCAGGGGTTCACGCACAAGCACGGCGATGTGGTGACCATCCGCAGCCGTCACCTGGGTGCCCTGGTGAACCGCGTCGGTCCCAGCGAGGACCTGCCCGAATGGACATTCGGGCTCCGCCAACTCTTCGACTATCTGTCCCGGCAGCGGCAGGAAGCAAGGGCGTAGCCGACGGGCAGAAAAGGACGACGCCGGCACTTTGGTGAGTGCCGGCGTCGTCCTTTGTGCCTGTCGTAGTTTTGTCTGGGTCAGTCAGCTGTTGTCCGGCTTGGCCAGGCTCTCCGGGTCCTCCTGCTTGGCAGGCTCGTCGGAGAGGCCCTGCGGCGTGAGGTCCAGGCCTTCCCGGTCTTCGGGAGCCTCAGGCGCTTCACCAGTCTCGCCGGCCTTGAGGTTGCCGGTATCGTCCAGGGCGGGGTTGGCGCCCTCCACTCCGGTGGGATCATCCTTGCTGCCGGAGTCCGGTTGCGCGTTGAGCGGGGCAGTGCTGCTGGATCCCGTGTTGGTGGGGTCGTTCTCGTCGATCGAATTGGGCTCGTTCGTCATGGAAGTGTCCTCTCGGCGTGGTCCAGCCTTGTCCGCCGACTCTATGCAACGGCTGCGCCTGTCCGCAAGGAACCCCGCGGGCACGAAAAAGGTGCGCCCCGTTCGCTGAGCGCACCCTTCTCGATTTTCCGTTCGCAGCCGTTTCCGATCGACTGCATCTATAGTAAGCATGCTGATGATATTTTTGGCAACCCTCCCGCATGCCTGTGACGAAAGCGTTATCAGCGCCGCACTCAGGACCCAAACGTGACGGGTGTCTAACGCCGAAGGGGGGACTAGCATCGCAGTCGTGCCCGATACAGCCATCTCCATCTCCACAGCGTTCATTCCGTTGCGGGCTCCCCGGACGTCTGCCGCTTCTTCACCGCAGAGGACCCGGACGCCAACACGCTGCTGCTGACCGACCGTTAGCCGCGCAACCTATAGTGGGGGTTGAACTGCAGACGCCAGGCTGAGGAGGCCCCGCATGCTCGTGCTCGTCATCAACTCCGGTTCGTCGTCCCTGAAGTACCAGGTCCGTGACGTGGCCGCCGGGACGGTCCTCACCGAGGGGCTGATCGAGAAGATCGGCATGGGCAACGGCGGCGGCGGGGACGGCGAGATCGAGGGCCCGCGGGACCATGCCGAGGCGCTGGAGCAGGTGGACGCGGCCATACACCAGGAGCTGGGCGACCTTGAGCTCGGCGCAGTGGGGCACCGGGTGGTCCACGGCGGCGAGCGGTTCGCCGAACCCGTGCTGGTGGACAACGAAATCACCCGTGCCATTGAGCGCCTCAACCCGCTGGCGCCGCTGCACAACCCCGCCAACGTCCTGGGCATCCGGGCCATCACCAGGAAGTGGCCCAAGATGCCGCAGGTGGCCGTCTTCGACACCGCCTTCCACCGCACCCTGCCCGAGCACGCGTGGCGCTACGCCGTCCCGGACGAGCTGTACACGAACCACGGCATCCGCCGCTACGGCTTCCATGGCACCTCCCACGAGTACGTGGCGCGCCGGTCGGCCGCGCTGCTGGACCTCCCCGTCGAGGAGTTCGACGGCGTCATCGCCCACCTGGGCAACGGCGCGTCCGTCACCGCCATCCGCGGAGGCCAATCCGTGGACACCTCCATGGGCTTCACCCCGCTGGAGGGCCTGGTCATGGGCACCCGCTCCGGCGACCTGGACCCCTCCATCCTGGTGTTCCTTGGCCGCGCCGGCTGGACGCCGGAGGACATTGACACCATGCTCAACCGCGAATCCGGACTCAAGGGCCTGGCCGGCAACAACGACATGCGATCGGTCGTTGAAGCGTCCGAGTCCGGGGACGAGAAGGCCACGATGGCGCTTGCGGTGGCGTCCTACCGGCTGGCCAAATACATCGGCGGCTACCATGTTGCCGTCGGTGGGGCCAAGGCGCTGGTGTTCACTGCAGGAATCGGCGAAAACTCGCAGCAGTTCCGGGCGCAGGTGGCGGACCGGCTGGGCGCCCTGGGCATAGGGCTCGACGCCGGCCTGAACGCTGAGCGGTCAAAGGAACCGCGCGTCATTTCCACGCCGCAGTCCGCCATTCCCGTCCTGGTGGTTCCCACCGACGAGGAACGCGCCATCGCCGAGGCGACGGCCGCCGTCGTCTCGGCCAGCCGCTAAGTCCGCATGCCGGCGATCGCCCTGCCCATCCGGACGGAACGGCTGGTCCTGCGCCGGTTCGACGGCGGCGACCTGGACGCCTTCCACGCCTACCACTCGCTGCCGGAGACCGCGCGGTTCCTCCCCGGCCCGGCCAAAACCTACACCCAGTCGATGGAGCGCGTGGGCCGGTACGCCAACTTTGTCTTCGAGAAGGAGGGGGACTGGGTAGCCCTCGCCATCGAGGCAGCGGATGAGCCCGGGCTGCTGGGCGAAGTGGTGCTCAAATGGTTGCCGGGACACGGCCAGGGCGAAGTGGGGTGGACGCTGGCGCCGGAGGCCCGCGGCATGGGCTACGGCGCGGAGGCTGCCCGGGCCGTCCTGCAACTGGGCTTCGAGGAGCTGGGCATGCGCCGGATCGAAGCCAGGCTGGACGAGCTCAACAATGCGTCGGCGTCACTGTGCAGCCGCCTGGGCATGCGTCTGGAGGCGCGGCACATCGACAAATGGCGGTACAAGGGCCAGTGGGCCACCGAGCTTGTCTACGCCGTCCTTGCCAATGAATGGCGGATCGGTTCCGGCGGTTAGCCCTTAAGCCCGGCCCTTCAGGATCAGGTTCCAGTAGATCTTCGGGAACAGATCCCGGTCCACCACCCACGACAGCTTGCTTTCGTTCCAGGTGGGCACGCGCGGAATGGTGGGCATGGGCCGGTACCTGTCGTCGAACTCGGCGAACACCACGGTGTCCCGCGACACCGTGAACGGGCAGACCGAGTAGCCGTTGTACTTGGCGCGCAGCGGCTTTCCTTTCCGGGCTGCCACCAGGTTCTTCGCCACCACCTTGGTCTGCTTGCGCAGCGCCCCGCCGGACTTGGAATTGGTGGTGCCCGCGGCGTCGCCAAGTGACCAGACATTGGGGTAGCGGAGATGCCGCAGGGTCTGCCGGTCCACCTCCACGAAGCCGCCCGCGTCACCGGCGGACGGGAGGTCCGTGGCCTTGAGCCAGTCCGGGGCCGACTGCGGCGGGACGGCATTGAGGACGTCATACGCCAGGTCCTCCGTGGTGTGCGCGGCGTGGTCCCGGATGGTGGCCCTGCGGCCGGCAGGGCTCACCGCCACCAGTTCGCTGTTGGTCCGCAGTTCGATCCCGTACTCGGCGATCTTCCGTTCCAGCTCGCGGTCCACTTCAGGCACCCCGAACACAGTGGGGTAGGGCTGCACCATCACCACCCGGATCTTGTCCAGGACCCCCTTTTCCCGCCAGTAGTCGCAGGCCAGGTACATTGGCTTCTGGGCGGCGCCGCCGCATTTGATGGGTCCGGCCGGCATGGTGAAGACGGCGGTTCCTGATGTCATGGCGCTGAGCAGCGTCCAGGCTTTGGGGGCCAGGTCAAACTCGTAATGGGATGCGCCGTGCGGCGAATGCACGGCCTCGGCGAGGCCCGGCACCGCATCCCAGTCGTACTGCAGCCCGGGGCACACCACCAGCTGGCCGTAGGCCACCGTAGCCCCAGATTCCAGGGCGACGGTATTGGCAACCGCGTCCACGCCCACGGCGGCATCCCGGATCCAGGTGACGCCCTGGGGGACAACCGACTGCTGCGGCCGGATGGCCTCCTGGGCCTGCGCCCGGCCGCCTGCGATGTGCGAGAACAGCGGCTGGTAGAGGTGATGGTCCCTGGGCTCGATCACGGCTACGTCCTTGACGCCGTAGCGCTGCAGCCGGGCGGCAAGGGAAATGCCGGCATTGCCGCCGCCGATGATCACTACCTCATGCTGGCCAGCCACGGCACTACTTCTTCTCGGTCAGCGCGGATGCCTTATGCGCTGCACGGGCGCCGGTCTTGTCCGATTCCACCACATACTGCGGCTCATTCCCGCTGGCGCGGTGCGTGTGGCCGTCGAGTTCAAAGTCGCTGGTTTTCTTCTCCACGATCTTGCCGTGCGTCTTCCCCTGTGAAGTGTTCCACTCCACGGGGGTTCCCTTGCTCAGTGACATGCCTGCTCCTCTGGTATCCCGTGCCGGAAAACAAGTGCCCCCCAATGGTAAGCATGGTTAGCATTTTCTGGTACGCGGGTGAACGAGCTACTTCAGGCCGGCGCCGGGGAGCAGGACGGTGGCGCCCAGGGCATCGGCGATGAACGCGTAGTCCCAGGCCCGTTCGCGCCACTGCACGTAACGCCCGGAGGCGCCCCCGTGCCCGCCGTCCATCTCGATCTTCATGACGATCGGCTCGGATCCGGTGGTCTTGTTCCGCAGTTCCTGCACCCACTTGGCCGGTTCGACGTACAGGACCCGGGTGTCGTTGAAGGATGTGACGGCGGCGATCTTGGGGTAGGCCACTTCCCGCACATTCTCGTAAGGGGAGTAGGACTTCATGTAGGCGTAGGCCTGGGGGTCCGTGATGGGGTTGCCCCATTCCTCCCACTCCAGGGCGGACAACGGCAGGTCCGGGTCCAGGATGCTGGTGAGCGGATCCACGAACGGCACCTGCGCCACGATGGCCGCGTACTTCTCCGGCGCCATGTTGGCCACGGCGCCCATCAGGAGCCCGCCGGCCGAACCACCCAGCGCAGCGATGCGGGAGGGATCCACCCACCCGGATCCGGCCAGCCAGTCGGTGGCGTCCACGAAGTCGGTGAAGGTGTTCTTCTTGGTGAGCTTCTTGCCGTCCTCGTACCAGTGCCGGCCCAGCTCGCCCCCGCCGCGGATGTGGGCGATCACGAACACCACGCCGCGGTCCAGCAGCGACAGCCGCGCAATCCCGAACCCGGGGTCCATGCTCATCTCGTAGGAGCCGTACCCGTAGACAAGGCCGGCCGCCGTCGAATCCTGTTTCACGCTTCTATGCCGGAGGACCGACAGCGGGATGCGCGTGCCGTCGCCGGCGGTGGCCCATTCCCTGGTGGCCACATAGTCGCTGCCGTCGTAGCCGCCCAGGACGGGGCTTTCCTTGCGCAACAGCAGCTCGCCCGCGGGCTGGTCCGCGGTGGGCAGGACGAAGTCGTAGATCCGCGACGGCGTGAAGTAGGACGTGTAGCCCAGCCGGATGACGGGTGCCTCGTAGTCCGAGCCACCCACCCCGGCCGTGTAGAGCTCCTCGTCGAACGCCGGCTCCGCCGGTGCCTGCTGGGCGGGGGTGCCCAGCCCGGCCAGCCCCAGCACCTGCACGCGCTCGATGGTGTCCTTCCGGATGGACACGATCAGGTGGGTGGCGGTGACGCCCGCCCCGTTGACGCGGACGTCGTCGGAATGCCCGACGACGGTCTGCCAGGTCTGTTCGGCCAGCGGCTTTTCCAGCTCGGCAGGGTCCGCCAGGGAGACCATGGAGTTGATGGCGCCCCGGTTGTGCGTGAGCAGGATCTTCTCTTCACCGTCGAGCAGGAAGGGCTCAGCCTCGTAGAGGACGCGCTCATCCCGCGAAATCACGCTGGTGACGGTTCCGGTGGGATCGTCGAAACGGAGCAGCCTGGTTTCGCTGTATTCGGAGCAGCCGATGCCCAGCACCAGGTAACGCCGGTCCGCGGAAAGCTCGAAGCCCAGCCACATGGCGGGGTCGTCCTCCTGGTACACCACCGTGTCGTCGGCAACGGGCGTGCCCAGGACGTGGGACTTCACCTGGTAGGGGCGCCAGGACTCGTCCACCACCGTGTAGAAGAGGCGGGTTCCATCGGGGGAGAAGGAGATGCCGTAAAAGATGTTCTCGAGGACGTCCGGCAGCAGCCCGCCGGTGCGGAGGTCCTTGATCCGGAGGGTGAAGCGCTCGTCGCCGGAGTTGTCCACGGCGTAGGCATACAGGTTGCCGTCGATGGTGACGGCGGTGCCGCCCACGGAAAAGAACGGCTTTCCTTCAGCCTCCACATTGCCGTCCAGCAGGATTTCCTCACCGGGAATTCCCACCCCGGCCGCCACGGCCGGCGGCGTCCAGTCGGCCACTTTGTCCCCGGTGTCCTGCGCCTTGACCCGGCAGTGGATGCCGTACTCCTTGCCCTCGGCGGACCGGCTGAAGTACCACCAGCCGTCCTTGCGGTGCGGGACGGAAAGGTCGGTTTCCTGGGTGCGGCCCTTGATCTCCTGGAAGATGGCCTCGCGGAGCGGCTCCTGGTGCGCCGTGACGGCTTCCTGGTAGGCGTTCTCAGCCCGCAGGTGCTCCACGACCTCCGGCGATTCCTTGTCCCGCAGCCACTCGTAGTTGTCCACGAACGTTTCCCCGTGGTGGGTGCGCTCGGTGGGAATCTTCTTGGCAACCGGGGGCGCCGGGATCGCGGTGCCGGTGGAATCCTGCAGGGAGGTGGAGGTCATGGATTCAATATATAGACCACCCCGGACAAGTCAGCAGGCCGTTCGCTACCGGGGGAGAAGGGACACCCGGAAAGGGGCGAAAGACTCTGGGACCCTGCCCGCGGTTCCCGGCACGCTGGAAGGGCGCTGCAACGAAAAGGAGAAGCCATGCCCGTCGAATCCGGACCGGCTCCCCGGGCCACAGCATGGCTGGCGGTGGCCCGCTCCGTGGGAACATCCTGTGTCACGCTGGCCCGCAGGCAAGTGCACGTTCCGAAAGGTAACGTGGGCAAGGTGCTGCGTTTCGCCGACGGAAGCACCTCACGGGTCTACCGGGAGACCGCCGTCGACCGCCAACCCGGCGAGCCCTGCGTCCTGGTGGTGGCCTTCACGCTCCGCCTGGTGCGCGGCCGCGCGCACCGCCTTTTCGAGGCGGAGAGCCTGCTGAACACCCCGCTTTTCGTAGGGTTCCCGGGTTTTGTTTCCAAGCTCTGGTGCGCCCACGACACCTTCGGCGCCTACCGGGGCCTGTACGAGTGGGACGGCGCCGAACGGGCCCGCAAGTATGCCGCCGCCCTCTGGCGGGTCCTGGAGCTGGTGAGCGTCCCCGGGTCCATCAGCTACAAGGTGCTGCCCGGGCTGCGCCGCGACGAACTGGTCGCCAACCCTGCCCTGATGGAATCGCCCGACCACCCCGACCACGCCTGGTGGCGCCTTACCGGCCAGGGATGACGGCCAGGCGGGAATGGCAGGCAGGCAACGCACGACGGCGGACACCGACCTTTTAGTGGTGGGCGCCGGTCCCGCCGGGCTCACCACTGCACTCCAGGCGCACGCGCACGGTGCCACGGTGCGCGTGGTGGACCGGCGCGAACAGCGGATCCGGCCTTCCCGGGCGATGATGCTGCATGCCCGCGCCCTGGAGGGCCTTCGCCCGCTGGGCGTGACCGACGAATTGCTGAACCGTGCCGACACCACTCCCCAAGCACGCATCCACTTGGGCCGCCGCATCGTTGAGGCACGGTTGGGCCACGCAGACCTCCCCGATACCGCCTTTCCGCACCTGACCCTGGTCCGGCAGGCCGACGTCGAGGACGTCCTCTGGCAGGCGCTGCAGGCCCGGGGTGTGCCGGTGGACTGGGGTGTGGAGTTCCGCTGGCTGGGACAGGACCGCACCCAGGAACCGGGGCATGGCCTGGTGCACGCGGAGCTCCACGCAAGCAGCAATGGAAGTGGGCACATCTCCCGGTTCCTGGCCGGGTGCGACGGGCAGTCCAGCACCGTCCGCAGTTTCACCGGCGCCCAGTGGCACGGCGGCCCGTACCCTGTGGAAGCGGTCCTGGCGGATGTGGAGCTTGACGGCCGGCTGGATCCCGGGCTGCTGCACGTGGCGGTGGGACGCGCGGGACTGGCATTCCTCTTCGCGCTGGGCGAGGGGGCCACCTGGCGGATGCTGGCCACCCGGCCGGCGACGCCGCAACCCACTGCCCGTTTCGGCCAGCTGGGTCCGCCCGTTCCAGCGGAGGAAGTGGCGCGCCTGCTGAGGGAGTCGGGGCTGGGCGCCGCTGTCAGGGAGGTGCGCTGGTCGGCCCAGGTTCCGCTTCAACACCGGCTGGCCAGTAGGTTCCAGGACAATCCCATCTTCCTTGCCGGTGACGCCGCCCATGCCCACTCTCCGGCCGGCGGGCAGGGCATGAACAACGGCATCCTGGACGCCCTCAACCTTGGGTGGAAGCTGGGCTTCGCCTCAACGGCGGGCAGGCCCCTCCCCGAGCTGCTGGAAACCTATGGGCAGGAACGGCGCCCCGCGGCCCGGCGCGTGCTCGCGTTGACGCACGTCATCTTCTTCGGAGAAGCATCGCCGCATCCGGCAGCCCGCCTCGTCCGAAGCCTCCTGCCCGCGATCGCGCCGGTCCTGCCGCTGCTGCTCCGCCGGCCATGGCTCACCTCCAAGGGCATCAGGCTGTTGGCCCAGCCGTTCGTGCACTACCGGAAAAGTGCCATTTCCCGCGACGGCACGCCCCCGGCCAATGGGTGGCCGCGGCCCGGTGAACGGCTGCCGGATGGGCCGGTTGCGCTCGACGGACGGATGGTGCGCCTTCACGACCTGACCGCCGTGCCCGGCATCCACGTTTTGCTGGAGCGCGACGCCGGGCCGGGCGCCCTTGGTGAGGACCCACTCATCGGAGGGGCGGCCGGACGCCATCCCCTGGTCCACGTCCACCGCCTCACCAGCCACCCCGGTCGTGGTCTCGTGGCAGTCCGTCCGGACGGGTACGTCGGTTTCCGCTGCGGGGAGGCGGACCCGGCCCAGCTGCATAACTGGCTGCGGCTGGTCGGTGCGGACCGGGACTAGAGGGTAGTTGCCGGAGGAGTGCAGGCGTATTCTGTTCAGTTCAAGGCACATCCGCCCAGCGTGAGAGGGGAAGATCCATGACCATCCCGCCAGTGCACGAACCCGAGCCGTTCCCGCCCGAACCCGGCCCGGAACCCACATCGCCGGATCCCACCCAGCCGCGCCCGCCCGGGCCGCCGTCGCCCAATCCGTTCCCCGCGCCGCCGGCGCCAGGACCGCTGCCGGTCCCGGATCCCGGCCCCGCGCCGCTGCGTCCGGACCCACCAGGGACTGACTGCACACCTCGGAAGGGGCCTTCCTCCGACTGCGCATGCGCGGGTGGAAGGCCCCTTTCCTGTGTTCGGGGAGGAGCTCTAAATCTTCCGGAATTCCGTCTTCAAACCCTTGCAGACCTGCTTCTGCGGTGCTACAAAATCTATATCAGCCACTACAGATAAGGCTGGTGCAGGTATTGGATCATCTCTTACGGGGAGGGAAGCCATGTTGATGCGAACCGATCCGTTCCGCGAGCTGGACAGGCTGGCCCAGCAGGTCCTCGGTACGGCTGCACGCCCGGCGGCGATGCCGATGGATGCCTGGCGGGAAGGCCAGGAGTTCGTCGTGGCCTTCGATTTGCCCGGCGTCACGGTGGACTCGGTGGACCTGGATGTGGAACGGAATGTCCTGACGGTGCGGGCCGAACGTCCGGATCCGGCGGGTAAGGACACCGAACTGATTGCCGCTGAGCGGCCGCGCGGCGTCTTCAGCCGCCAGCTGATCCTTGGCGACACGCTCGACACGGAGCACGTGAAGGCCAGCTACGACGCCGGCGTCCTGACACTGCGGATCCCGGTGGCCGAAAAGGCCAAGCCACGCAAGATTGAGGTTGAAACGAAGGGGGCCAAGCAGGAGATCTCCGCCTAGGTCAACGCAGGACCCCGGGCACGGCTCCGCAGGCTCGGGAGGCGGGCACATCTGTTGACTGCCTTTTTGGGGCGAATCGCCATTCTGTGCACGCCACAGCGCCAGACCGCGCATCGGCAGCGTAGGCCTTACCTCCCGACACGGTGGCCCCCGGTTTCGGCCGGGGGCCATCCACGTATGGGGCGTAGGGTGCGGGACCAGGAGTGGGGCGTCAGGTACCCAGTTCCAGCATCAGCGCGGGCAGTTCGTCGGCAAGTTCGCGTGCCAGGAACCCGAGCGGCCCCAGCCGACTGGCCAGCCGGTCCGCCGCGGCTGCGTGCAGGTGAGTACCCCAGCAGGCCGCCTGGGCGCCGGTGGTTCCCCGCGCCCGGAGCCCGGCAATGGCCCCGGCCAGTACGTCCCCGCTGCCGGACGTGCCCAGCCCGCCGTACCCGGTGGTGATCTTCCACAGTTCCGGTTCGTCAGGGTTCAACCCGGGCGGCTGGCTTATGAGGCCCTGGCAGCTGACCACGGCGCCGAACCTGGCCGAGATTTCAGCCAGGTCCTTCTCAAGGTTGTCGACGTCCCGCCCCAGCAAAATCCCGGCTTCCGTAGGGTTCGGGGTGAGAATGAGCCGGCCGCGCCACGGGCCCAGTTGGTCCTCCAACGGCACCAGGGCGCCCAGCGCGTAGGCATCGAGGACGACGGCGGGGCCTCCCTGGCCGCCAGCGGCGCCTCCGGAGGTGCCGCCACCGTCATGGCCCGCCTCGCGTTTGAGCATCGCCTGCAGCAGTTCACCGGCGAGGTCGGGGTCATCGAGCCCTGGCCCCACCAGCAGGGTGTCCGCACCGTCGAGGTAGGAGGAAATCGCATCGAGCTCCGGTTTGACGGAGCCCTGGGGTGTTTCCGGCAGTCCGATTGCGCCGCATTCCGGCACTGCCACCCCTAGCTGCACTGCCACTGACCCCGCAACCGCAAGCGTGAGTTTCCCGGCCCCCGCCCGCAGCGCTGATACGCCGGCCAGCAGTGCGGCGCCGGGGGTGGCCCGTGCTCCGCCCACCACCAGCACCGACCCGCGCGAATACTTGTCCGACCCCGGCGCCGGCAGCGGCCACTCCCGCAGGAGCGACGGCGTCACCAGGGTGGCGCCGGAGGAATCACCGCGGCCGGACACTGGTGTCTCCCGCGTGCTCGGTGACGGTGACGCCCTGCTCCGCCAGGTGGTCGGCAACGTTGAAGCTTTCCAGGGTCCACGGCCCCACGCCGGAGGGGCGGACGAAGCGGGTCACCGAGGCGTTGAGGATTGCGTCCCTGGCGGCAAGGTCCAGCAGCTCCTGCTCACTGAGTCCTTCCAGCACGTACCGGAACAGCATGATCACGGCGTCGTGGCACACCAGCATCACCCGCTGGCCCATGCCAATGCTGTTCAGCTCCGCCAGGACCGAGCGCAGCCGCAGCGCCACGTCCGCCCAGGATTCCCCGCCCGGCGGCCGGTAGTACAGCTTGCCCAGCCAGTCCCGGCGCTCGGATTCCTCGGGATAGCGGTTCTCCACGCCCAGCCGGGTGAGCCGGTCAAGGATGCCGAGCTCACGGTCCCGGAGCCGCTCGTCCGTGCGCACCTGCAGCGGCCAGCCGGCAGTTTCCACCGCGATCTCTGCCGTCTGGCGGGCGCGCGCGTAGGGGGAGGAGACCACGGCGTCCGGGCGGAACTCCCCGGCGGTCCGGCCCAGGGCAATTCCCAGCGCCTTTGCCTGGTCCCGGCCGGTCCCGGACAGGTCCACGTCCGCATCGCGGGCGGGAACCTCGATGACCTCCACGCCGGCCTCACGGGCCTCGGTGGCCGCGACGTTGCCTTCGCTCTCACCATGGCGGATCAGGAGCAGCTCCACCGCCCCGGCCTTCTGGACGGCCTCCGTCAGCCCGTCGTCGTTTGAAGTACTGTCCTTCAAGAAATCACCCCGTCCTCACCGTGCCGTAATGCCGTGCCGAATGCAGGAACACTACCAACGGCGTACCCAGGGGGCGGTGGATAATAACGGTGGCCCTACCGCTCCGGGGTCAGTACCTTGGAGAACACCGTGGCGCCGTTGGCGTTCCGAAGGCTCACGGTGAAGCTGTTGTCCTCGCCCAGCTGGACGTGCCCGAAAAACTGGTTTTCGCCGTCGCGCGGGGATTCCCCGGCGAAGCGCCCGGCCTTGGAAAACACCACCTCCGGCCCAAAGGTACCGTCCATCGCGTTGGGCCCGAAGGACCCCGCCGCGATGGGACCGGCCACGAACTCCCAGAAGGGGTCGAAGTCGGTGAAGGCGGCGCGTTCGGGGGAGTAGTGGTGGGCGGCGCAGTAGTGCACGTCGGCGGTGAGCCACACCGTGTTCTTCACGCCGTTGCGCTTGAAGGCGCTGAGCACCCCGGCGATCTCCAGCTCCCGGCCCAAGGGGGCACCGGCGTCGCGGTTGGACACGCTCTCCTCGTTGACCGGACCGTCCGGGACCACAATGCCCAGTGGCAGGTCCGCGGCGATCACCTTCCACGTCGCCTTGGACTTGGACACCTCGCTGATGAGCCAGTCCACCTGCTCCTGGCCCAGGATGGCGGTGGCGTAAGGCTCCTTCCCGTCCGTGTTGGGCGACTTGAACGTGCGCATGTCCAGGCAGAAGATGTCCAGCTGCGGACCGCGGCTGATCTTCCGGTAGATGCGGGCGGGCTGGTACGTGCCGGCGTCGTCGAAGGTGCCGGGGCGCCAGATGGCTGAACTGTCTGCGATGGGCATGTTCTCCTGCCACGCCTGCCGGCCGCGGGCAGCCAGGGTGTTGACGTCCCGCACGGTGTAGCGGGAGTCGTCCAGGACCTGGCCGGGGTACCAGTTGTTGTGGGTTTCGTGGTCGTCCCACTGGGCGATCACCGGCACGTCGGCGAACATGGCGCGCATGTTGGCGTCCATGGAGTTGTAGCGGTGCCGGCCGCGGAACTCGGTGAGCGTTTCGGCCACCTTGGAAACCTCCTCGGTCACCAGGTTCCGCCACACCTGCCCGTCCTTTTCCACCACGGTTTCCGCGATGGGCCCGTCCGCGTAGATGGTGTCGCCGGAGTGGATGAAGAAGTCAGGGCGGGTCTGGTGCATGGCCCGGTAGCCGCGCATCCCGCCGATCTCCTCGTTGATGCCCCAGCCCTGTCCCGCGGTGTCGCCGGTCCACACGAAGCTTTGCCCGTACGACGCCGGGACGTCGCCGCCGTTGCTTGTCCCCCCGGTGCGGCCCTTGCCGTTGACCGTCCCGGTGTCCGGCGCCGTGCGGAAGCTGCCGCTCACCGTCTCACCTGCCGCGCCGCCGTCGTCCTCGAAGCTGATCTCCAGCGCGAAACGGGTGTTGGCCGGCAGGTTTCCCGCGTGGATCTTGGCGGTGAAGTCGGACGCCTGGGTGGCGCGGGGCCCGCGGAGGACCCGCTCAAAGGCGCCGCGGCCGCGCAGGACCTGGCCGCCGTCGTCCACGGCGCGCAGGACCGCCGTCATCCGGCCGGCCCCCGAGGCGCGGGACCACAGCACGGCCGAATCGGAGGTGACATCACCGGTGGCGATGCCGCTGGGCAGCGTGAGGCGGTTCCGGACCAGCGCGACGCCGGACTGTGTGGTGGCAGCCTGCGCTGCGGCGGGGACGGACGCGAGGGCGGCGGCCAGCACCGAGCCCTTGACGACGGTGCGGCGTGAAACGGTGGCGCGGGAGTTCTCAGTCATGCCCTCAGGTTTCCGCCGGCGGGCACACAGACTCTGTCCCGCCGGTGAACCCCGGGTAAGCCGCTGCTGAACAGGGCGTGCCCGTCGGCGTCCGAGCGTGGGGCCGCAGTGGCGACGCACAAATTCCTCCGCGACGCGCTCGGCCAGCAGCGCACCCCAAATATCGCCGCGTCAGGGAATATGCGCGTCGCCAGCGACTGGGCGTGTCGCTGCCTTGGGTCGGCCTGCCCTACGGCTTCGCGAAGTCGCCGATCCGGCCCTCCCGGAGTGCCGCACCCACCGCCGCGATGCCTCCGTAATCGGGAAACAGAACGGACTGCCCGGCAATGAAGCCGGAGCCAAGCGTCGGAAGAGTCATGCTGCCGATGGCGTTCACATCAACGTTGCGCAGGCTGTAGGCCAGCATCGCCGCCTGGACCGGGTCAAAGCCCCTGTCCACCGTGAGGCAGCAGGAGGCGAAATCGACCAGGGAGCGCACCGCGTTCACGTCGTTCAGCGCACCGCCCCCGGTAAGGCGGGCCAGGATGGCGCGGAGCATGATCTGCTGGTCGCGGACGCGCTGGAAGTCGCCGTCGGCGAAGGCATGACGCTCGCGGGAAAATTCCAGGGCGGCCTGGCCGTCGAGGTGGTTCACGCCGGCGCTGAAGACGTGCTGGGTTTCGATCGTGGACTGGAAGGAAATCGGCACGTTGACATCGATGCCGCCCAGGCCGTCCACCAGGATTTTGAACCCCCCGAAGTCAAGCATCAGGGTGTGGTCGATGGTGATTCCCAGCAGTTGCTGCACCGTGGCCGTTTGCATGTCGATCCCGCCATACTGCAGCCCGGCATTGATCTTGGCGCTGCCGAAGCCGGGGATGTCCACCCAGTTGTCGCGGTTGATGGAGATGAGGTAAAGGTTCCGCCGGTCGGCAGGGACGTGGACCACCATCAGGGTGTCCGCCCGCTGGTCCTGGGGTTCACCGGTGGCTGCGGTATGGGCGGCAGCCTCGCGTGCGGGAACGTCGCGGGTGTCGCTGCCGATAACAAGGATGTTCATCGGTGCCGCGGGCAGGTCCGGAATCGGGGCAGGCGGCGGTGGCGGAGCAGGGGCCGGCGGGGGAGTTTCGGACGGGGTCGGCGTCGGCGTAGGTGTCGCGCTGGGTGACTGGGTCTGGGTGGCTGCAGGCTGTGCTTCCTTGCCGGCCCGGTTCAGGCTGAAGACCGCGATTCCGGCGGCCACCACCAGCACCAGCGCCAGCACCGCGGCGATCCAGCGGCGGCGGCCCAGGGCAAGCAGCCAGGCAGGCCGGTGGGACCTGGACGTGCCCGGTTCGCCGGAACCGGAGTTCCCGGCGCCGCCGGGCCCGGATGGATCAGAACCGCCTGGGATGCTCATGACGCCTCCACCTCATTGTGACTGGTGGGATCAGTGTCCGTCCCGCAGGCCCCAATTGGCTACAGGAGTGTCCAAACTGTCACCTGCGCCGTCCCGCTACAGCGACTGGGACGCGTTCCCGGGAACCGGGGAGTTGAGCCGCGCGTGCCGCAGGATCGAGACGATCGCGGGGGCCAGTTGGTCCTCCATTTCCCGGTAGACCTGCGGTGCGCGGCGGTACGGGTCCACAATGTCGTTGTCTGCGGAGTCGGCGGGAAGCGAGAGGTGCCGCACTCCGGCGGCCCGGGCAGGCAGGCTCCGCCACATGGCGGTGTTGGCAGCCAGGGCGTCGTCGTCGGACGCATTGCTGCCGGGCAGCGCGCCCGGGAAAGGTACGACGGCGGCGGGCTGGCCACCGTCTGCACCGGCGGCGTCCCGCCGGGCCAGGACATCCAGCATCCGGGCAAACTCCCGGATGGTGAACGTCCGCTTGAGCAGGGAGGCATCCAGCTGCAGGACCTCGCCGCGGTGCCCGGACGTCATGGTCAGCACCAGGTCAACGCCGCGCAGGATTTTGGGCGTGAGCTGCCGTGCCGCGAACCCTTCGGGATCACCGCCGAAGGTCCGCACGATGTCAGCGGAGATGGGCTGCATGGGTTCGCCCACCAGGGCCCGGGTGCCCGCACTGGACACGTGGAAACCGCCTGGCACCACCTGGTCGAGTCCTGCCTGCAGCAGCCGTTCGGCCACGGGTGAGCGGCAGATATTGCCGGTGCAGACGGTGAGGATTCGTACTGGTGCGGAAGTGTCCAAGGAGATTTCTCTTTTCCCAGCTGGTGCCGGGCCCGTTCGGACCCGTGCCCTTCAACTTAACACGCAACGGCGCGCCGGCGGCCTCCCGGGCTGGGTGCCGCCGCCGCGCCGCCCCGATGCCCGGGCGGGCTGCCGTGCCAGTTAAAGCGTGGTGAGCAGCTGTTTCATCTGCGTGATTTCCGCCTGCTGTGCAGCCACGATGTCGTGGCCCAGTTTCACGGCGTCCGGGAACTTGCCGGCGCTGATCTCCTGCTGTGCCATGTCGATGGCGCCCTCATGGTGGCCGATCATCTGCTCCAGGAACAGCCGCGCGGCCTCCGGCCCGGTGGCGGACTTCAGCTTGTCGATGCCGTCGTCGTCCACCATGCCGGTCATGCCATGTCCGGAGTGGTCGCTCATCATGGTGGGCACATTCCAGCCCTTGAGCCAGCCGGTCATCTGCTCGATCTCGGGTGCCTGCGCTGCCTTGATCTTGGTGGCCAATGCTGTCACTTCTGCCGGCATGTCCGGCTTGGCCAGGATGATGCCGCTCATCTCCACCGCCTGGGCGTGGTGCGGGATCATCATTTGGGCAAACATGACGTCCGCCTGGTTATGGTCGGCGTTGGCGCTGGGCATCGCGCTTGGCATCGTGCTGGACATCGTGCTGGAGTTGCCGTGGTCCATGGGCATGCTGTTGCCGGAGCCGGCATTGGCGGCGCATCCGGCCAGGCCGAGCGAGGCGGCCAGGGCAGCGGCAACGGACAGGGTCTTGATAGTGGTGTTCATGGTTGTCTTTCAGGGATGTAGTTGAACTGGGCCGTGGTGTGGGGCGCAGTCCGGTTTACGTCCGGCTGATGGACAGTTCGCAGGGTGTTGGGCCGGGCGGCAGGTAATCGTAGCCAGGGCCGGAATGGCCAGCCCCTGGGAGCAGCGGCAGGACGGCAAGGGTTGCCTGCGGCGGGGACACCGTCACGGGACCGCTGGGAGCCGACGGGACGCACGGTGCCCCGGACTCCTGAGCTCCCGGGCACGAGTCACCGCAGCCCGCGGTCCCAGAGACCGGCGCGTCCATGGCGGATGTGCCGGCATGGTGGCCGGCGTGGCCGCCCCCGGCAGAATGCGCGACGGCGGTGTGCCCGGCGTCTGCCCGTTCGGAAACTGCCCCATGCGAGGCGTGTCCGGCGGTCAGCACATGCATGCCCAGCAGCCCGGCGATGACGGCCAGTGTGGCCGCGAGCAGCCAGGCCCTGTGAAGGAGGTACGCCATAGCGCGGGTGGTCACGGCGTTGCCTCCTTCCGGACGGTCTTCAGTCTTCAACGTACCTCGGACGGGTTCAGTTTCAGGCGCCGGAGGAGCTGGGCGTTGAGCGCCACCACGATGGTGGAGGCGGACATCAGCACCGCCCCGGCCGCGGGCGACAGCACCACTCCGGCGAAAGCCAGGACGCCGGCGGCCAGCGGGACGGACAGGATGTTGTAGCCGGTGGCCCACACCAGGTTCTGCCACATCTTGCGGTAGCTGGCCCGGGACAGGTCCACCATGGACAGCACGGCCCGCGGATCGTTCCCGGCCAGCACCACGCCCGCGGATTCCATGGCGACGTCGGTTCCGGCGCCAATGGCGATGCCCACCTCGGCTCGGGCCAACGCGGGAGAATCGTTGACGCCGTCGCCCACCATGGCCACCTTCAGCCCGCGGCCCTGCAGCTCGGCCACTTTCTTGTCCTTGTCCGCGGGCAGGACCTCGGCGAACACCTCGTCGATGCCCAGGTCCGCGGCCACGGCCTGGGCCACCTGGCGCGCGTCACCGGTAACCATGGCCACCTTGACGCCGCGCCGTTGGAGGGCTGAGACGGCCTGCCGCGACTCAGGCCGCACGGCATCCTCCATGCTCACGGCACCCAGGACCTTGCCGTCGTCGACAACGTGGAGCACGGCTGCTCCGCGGTCCATCCACGCACGGGTGCTCGCGGCCAGCGTGTCCGGTTCGACGACGCCGAGCTCGCGCAGCAGCGCTGGCCCGCCCACGTGCACCGTCCGGCCGTCCACGGTGGCCTGCACGCCGCGGCCCGTAAGGGAGGTGAATCCGGTGGCCCCGGGCAGTGCCAGGTTCCGTGCCTTGGCAGCGCGGACGATGGCCCGCGCCACGGGATGCTCGCTGTCCGACTCGACGGCCGCGGCAAGGGCCAGCACGGCATCGGCATTTGCGTCGTCGGCCACGGCAATGTCCTTCAGTTCCGGCTCGCCGGTGGTCAGGGTGCCGGTCTTGTCGAACAGGACCACGTCAATGGTGCGCATCCGCTCCAGCGCCATCCGGTTCTTGATCAGCACCCCGGCCCGGGCCGCCTGCTCCGTGGATATGGCGATCACCAGCGGTATGGCCAGCCCCAGGGCGTGCGGGCAGGCGATGACCAGCACGGTGACGGTGCGGGTGACGGCGTCGGGAACGCTTCCCAGCAGCGTCCAGGCGATGAAGGTCAGGACACCGGCGCCGGCGGCGAAGTAGAAGAGGAACGCCGCTGCACGGTCTGCCAGGGCCTGGGCGCGTGATGACGAGGCCTGGGCCTCTTCCACCAGCCGCTGGATCCCGGCCAGGGCGGTCTGGTCGCCTACGGCCGTGACGCGCACCCGGACACTGCTGTCCGTGGCCACGGTTCCGGCCACTACCGGGTCACCGGCCCCGCGTGCCACGGTTTTGGATTCCCCGGTGATCATGGACTCGTCGAACTCGGCTTGCCCGTCCATCACGGTTCCGTCCGCCGGCATGCGGGCGCCGGGACGGACCAGGACCAGGTCGCCGGGGCTTAGTTCGGAGACGGGCACGGTTTCGGTTCCGCTGTCCGTGATGCGTTCAGCCTCGTCCGGCAGCAGCGCGGCGAGGGCATCAAGCGCGCCCTGGGCAGACCCGAGGGCGCGCATCTCAATCCAGTGGCCCAGCAGCATGATGGCCACCAGCAGCGCCAGCTCCCACCAGAAGTCCAGGTCAAAGCCGCCGATCCCCAGGCTGGTGACCCAGGACGCGGCGAATGCCACGGTGATGGCCATGCCGATCAGCAGCATCATCCCCGGGGTGCGGTCCTTCAGCTCCTGCAGGCCGCCCTTGAGGAACGGCTGGCCGCCGTAGAGGAAGATCACCGTGCCCAGGACCGGCGGAATCCAGGCCGCACCGGGGAATTCGGGCGGCATGTAGCCCAAAAGGTGGCCCATCATGGGGCTGAAGTAGACCACCGGAACGGCAAGGGCCAGGGTCAGCCAGAACCGGTTCTTGAACATGGCGGTGCTGTGCCCGGCATGCTGGCCGTGTGTGTGGACGGTATGGTCATCGTCGCCGTGGCCGCCGTGTTGTCCCTGGCCGGCTCCATGTGCGTCGCCGCCATGCTGTGGGTGCCCTTCGCCGTGTGCCGGGGGCTGGGTCAGCGTCCCGCTGGGTGGCTGGTCATGGTCGTGTGGGGCGCCCTGGGGGTGCATGTCGTGATGGTCCTGCATTGTTCCTCCTTGGAGGCACTCGCTGCCCGGAGGCCGGGCCGGCGGAAAGATGTGTGGGGCTGCGCGCAGGGGCGCAGCGGCGTTATGCCAGCGTGTAGCCTGCGCCGGCAACGGCTTGGCGGACGTCGGCATCGGATGCCGAACCCTTCACGGTCAGCCGGGACCTGCCGCCTGGCACCAGGTCAACCGACGCCGACGTCACGCCGGCAACCGCGGACACGGCCGTTTCGACGGACCGGACGCAGTGCCCGCAGGTCATGCCCTCCACCGCAAAGTCGCGCTGGAAGGAGGTGCCGTCGTCGGAATTTCCGACGACGGCAGGCTGCTGCTGCGCGGCAGGCGCAGGCAGCGTGGTGGCCGGGTCTGCGGCGCCCGCGGGGGCGCAGCAGCTGCAGCCGGAGGATGCGAGGGGGAGTTGGGTGCGGTTCCCGGTAAACATGCCAGTTCCAATCCGTTGAGGCGATCAAAGGGGCGCTGGGGTTGAACGGCTGTAAAGGCCGGTGCGGGCACCAGCCGGGACATACCACGTTCACTGACAACGCTCCTCAATATACCCCCTAGGGGTATTGAGGTCAAGGGCTCCTACCGCATTTCCCCGCTGACTGCCATAGGCCTCACGTACTACCTTCTGTTGTCCGGGGCGACCATACTTGAAGGTGCGAGGACAGAGCCCGCCCGCTGGGGGCTGGCCTTCGCGCGGGAGGTGAACCTGTGACGGAGCTCAGCGACCTGTATACGTATTCGAGTGCACTCGGGGACAGCGAAAGCGATGCCGGCACCTTCAGGGTGGACATCGAGCCCGCCGGGACAACCTTCCAGTGGTCTGACGGGGTGTACCGGCTGCATGGCTACCAGCGCGGCGAGGTGGTCCCCACCATGGACCTGATCTTCGCCCACAAACATCCCGATGACAGGGGGCGCTGCGAAGAAATCGTGGCGCAGGTTGCCACCACCGGCGGCTTCTTCTGCCTGTACCACCGGATCGTCGATGCCCGCGGCAGGACCCGGCGCGTGCTGACGTCCGGCGAGGCGATCCTGGGCGCGGACGGATCAGTGGCGGCGCTTGAAGGCGTCATGGTGGACCTGAGCCGGACGCTTCAGCGCGAAACCGAGCAATCGGCACGCGAAGCCGTGGCCGGGGCCACCGCAACCCGCACCGTGATCGACCAGGCCCGGGGCATCCTTATGGGCCAGCTGAAAATCGGCTCTGACGACGCTTTCCAGATGCTGGTGAGCGCCAGCAGCCACCGGAACGTCAAACTGGTGGCGGTGGCGGCGGAACTGGTGCAGCTGGCCAATTCCCCGGAGGCCAGGACCTATTTGGACCGGGCGGTGCGGGCAACCCAGCTCCAAGGGCAGCCAGCCCACGCCGGAGGCCGACGCGCAGGCTAATGATGTTCCACCCAGCACGCAAGGATGGTCGTGGACAGTTGGTAGGCCAGGGCGTTGCGGGTGATGGCATTCGGGCCAAGGCTGGACGGCAGGTCCGACGCGTCCACCTGAAGGATTGAGGCGTCCTTCTGGAAGACCGCAGATCCGGCGGCGGTTTCGAAGGCAGGGAAACCCAGGTTGGCCAGTCCCTCAATGGGGGTGGAGTTGGTGGCCAAGGCCTGCATGGCGTCAAAATACTGGCGTGCCATGGCCTGGTCAGGGGCTTCCTGTACCGATATTTTCAAAGCTCCCTCCGGCAGGTGGTAGGTGCAGGTGAAGGTGCTGTCCGCCCAGTTGCTGACCGTGTGAGGCTCTTGTTTAAGGTCCAGGATGGCCATGAGCCGGTCCATCGGCTGTTCTCCGCACACCATCTTGGCGGCCTCGCTGGGGCCGCCGGCGCTTGCCTTGGGCGGCGCGGTTTCGGAACCGTGGTGCCCTCCATGGCTGCCCTCGACAATTGGGGCGGCGGACGCAGCGTTCGACGCCGGGGCGGCGGGCCCGGTGGATCCCGCCGCTGCTGCACAGCCGGAAATGAGCAGGGTCAGTGCCAGGGCTGCCAGCAGGGGAGCGCGTTGCTTCATGATCCATCCGTCCTGGCCATCCGCAGGGCGGGCAGCCGGTGTGTCAGGGGCCGGGTCAGGCCTTGAGTTTGGCGAAAACCACGTAGTTGTCGTCGAAGAGGCCGGTGGCGGCGTCGTAGCCATCGCAGGTGATCAGCCGCAACTCGGAACCTGCAGTGTTGCCGTAGACCTCCAGCGTGGGGAAGCTGTCCTTGCCATACAGCGCACCGCGTTCCACGACAAAGACAGCTGTGCTGCCATCGGCTCGGACGACGTTGACGTCCGCTCCGGGTGCGAGCTTGCGGAGGTCGGCGAAGACACCCTTGTGGCCGCCAAGTGCATTGACGTGTCCCAGCATGACGGCAGGGCCACGCTCGCCTGGGGTTGGCGAGCCGTTGTACCACCCGGCCGGGGCGCCGCTGCCGGTGTCATCAGGGACCTCCAGGGAGCCGTTGCCGCGCAGGCCCAGGCTCAGCAGTTCCGTTCGCAGGCCAATCGATGGAATGTCCAGCGTGGCCGGTTCAGACCTGGGCAGGACCGGTGGGCCGACGTCGGCAGGTGCAGCGGTTGCCGGCGGGCTTGGCGGCGTCGGAGCCGAGGTTTGTGCGGCGGACGGGGAAGGTGCGGCGGGCGTGGAAGGCGCGGTGGAAGCTGCAGCGGAAGCCGAAGGTGCGGGGCCGGCGTCGGACGTTCCTGGTCCGGTACCGCAGCCCGTCAGCGCGATCAGGAGAAGAAGCCCGACTGCCGCGGGGGCGCGAAGGTCCCCGCGGCGGCCGTTATTCAGGGAGATCATGGTGCCGATACAGCCAGCGGTGCCTAGGCAGCGGAACCGGAGCTGCGGCGACGGACCAGGTAAGCCCCGCCTGCTGCTGCCGCCAGCACCAGGCCCCCGCCAAGGGCAAGGGCGCCGGAATCGGTCCCGCCGGCCTGCTGGGCAATGCCTGTGTCAGCGCCGCCGGCAGGCATCTTCATCTGCCCTGCCTTAAGGGTCCCGCATAGTGCCGGGGACGTGGCGGCGAGGGGAAGGCTGGGGACCAGGTCGGATTTGGCAGCCTGCCCCGCTGCACTGAGGGTGGCAGGGTCCAAGCCGTGGACGACAACGACGGCCGTGCCGGATTCCAGTGCGGCCTTGGTCTCGGCGTTGAGCTCAAATGTCCGGTCCACGGTGTAGCTTGCGCCCTGGCCTGCGAGCTTGAGGTCCAGCCCGGCGGCAGGGCTGGTGTCGCCGCTGGTGGACAGCGTGGTCACGATGCCGCCGTAGCTGGGGGCGCCCTCGGTGGTGGAGATGACGCCGTCACCGTCCTTGTCAGCCGACGGTGCGGGGCAGGCTCCCTGGGCGCCGCCGTGGATGTGCTGGACGTGCGGGTAGGGGGCGTTGTTGAAGGTCGGGGCCAGCCCGGAGACCTTGAGGACGGCGTGGGCCTGGTTGCCGGTGACATCCACGGTGATGGTGCCTGAGGCCGAGCTGCCGTTGATCTGGGCCAGGGTGGACTGGTAGCTGTGGTCGGCTGCGGAGGCGGGACCGCCGGAAAGGGCCAGTGCGCCCAGGGCGAGAGTGGGAACTGCGAGGAAACGAAGGGTCTTGTTCATCGGAAAGCATTCTCCTCATACAAGTGACGTGTTGTCCCAGATGAGGGACGTTAGAGGTTCGGTCCCACAGGGGTATGTGGATTGGTGTTCTTGTGAAATGCCCCACAAAAACCTGGAAAAATGCTGGGGACACGTGTTTGGGATGCAGCAGGGGCGCCTCATAGAATGGACGAAAGGTGCGCCGGGAAGTCTGGTCGGCATGGATTTGTCGAACCCGGATTTAAGGACGCCCGAATGAACTCTTCGCCCACGCCCAGCCGGAACAAGTTTTTCGGTTCCACTGTCTTCTCGCGCGGCAGTTACGCCGAGGCCCTTCGCATCGGGGAAATCCTCCGCAAGGAAACTGTGGGCGGCGCCCTCCTGGTCGCCGCTGCGGTCATCGCGCTCATCTGGGCCAACTCCCCGGCGTCGGACAGCTACTTTGCCCTCCGCGACTTGAAGGTGGGCTACGAGCCGTGGCACCTTGACCTCAGCCTCGGGGCGTGGGCGGCCGATGGCCTGCTGGCCATCTTCTTCTTCCTGGTGGGGCTGGAGCTCAAACGCGAATTCGTGGCCGGCGACCTGCGCCAGATCAGCAAGTCGATCGTTCCTGTGGCCGCCGCCGTGGGAGGCGCGGCCGTCCCGGCGGTGATCTACGCCGTCGTCAATCTCGCCAGCCCGGAAACACTGCGCGGCTGGGCCATTCCCACCGCCACCGATATCGCGTTTGCCGTTGCCGTCCTGGCGATCATCGGATCCCACCTGCCCAGCGCCCTGCGGATCTTCCTGCTGACGCTCGCGGTGGTGGATGACCTGATCGCCATCACCATCATCGCGTTCTTCTACTCCAGCGACATCCAGGTCACGCCCCTGCTGCTGGCGCTCATCCCGCTGGCCATCTACGCCTTCCTGGCACAGAAATTCCGCCGGTTCTTCGGCCAGCATGCTCCGGCCGCGTGGCTCGTGTTGCTGCCGCTGGGCGCCGTGACGTGGGCGCTGGTGCACGCCTCCGGCATCCATGCCACTGTGGCCGGAGTGCTCCTGGGCTTCGCCATCCCCGTGATCCGGTCGCAGGCTTCCGGCGGACCCGGGGCAGGTCCCGGACTGGCTGAAATCTTCGAGCACCGGTTCCGGCCCATCTCCGCCGGCGTGGCCGTCCCCGTCTTCGCATTCTTCTCCGCGGGCGTGGCAGTGGGCGGCTGGGAGGGCCTGGGCTCCGCCCTGACGGATCCCGTGGCGCTGGGCATCATCCTTGGCCTGGTCCTGGGCAAGCCCATCGGCATCCTCGCCACCACCTGGATCCTGACCAAAGCCACCAGGGCAAGCCTGGACAGCTCCTTCAAATGGATCGACGTGTTTGGTGTATCCCTGCTGGCAGGGATCGGGTTCACCGTCTCCCTGCTGGTGGCAGAGCTCAGCTTCGGCCACGGCAGCCTGCATGACGACCACGCAAAGGTGGGCATCCTGGCCGCCTCACTGCTCGCCGCGCTGCTGGCAACCGCCGTGCTGCGCACCCGCAACCGCCAGTACCGCATCGCTGAAGAGCTCGAGCGGGTGGATTCGGACCAGGACGGCGTCCCCGACGTCTACCAGGACCGCGCCTGACCCTTCACCTCGGTTTTACGCGGTGGCGAGTGGTTTGGCCTGGGCCTCCGGCTTGATCTGGACTCCCGGTACGGCCGGGGCCTCCACATGGCGGATCTCCAGGGCCTCGGGGTCCAGCAGCTTCCGCGCCCCGGTCCGGGCATCCAGGATCCAAAAGAGTTCAAGGTGCGGGACGACGTCCGTCACCCGGCCCCGATGGAAGAGCCTGCCCCGGTGCCATGCCTCGATCTGGTCGCCGATGCGGAGCTGGGCGGTGCGTATTCCTTGTGCCTCCATAATGGGCTGCCTCCTGCTGTTGAATCCCCGTATGCACAGCTTGCCGTGGACAGGTTGCCGGAGTGTTTCCACGCGGTGTTTTTTCTGTGTCGTGTGTGGCTGCTGGGCTCAGTCGTCCATGGGGAACGCGACGGCTTCGCCCACGACCCGCAGGCACAGCTCCATGCCGGGCCGTGCGATCGAGGCGTTCCAGTGCCGGATGGTGATCACTTCACCGCCCCCGGGGTAGCGGTGGTCGGCGTGCTCCGCCACTTCCTGGGGTACGTTCAGCTTCAGCCGCACCGTGGTTTCGGGGCCGAAGTAATCCGTATCCACCACCACGCCGCGGATGGGTCCGTCCTCGGCGATGCGGATCTGCTCCGGCCGCAGCATCAGCTGCACCCGGCCCTGTGCCGGGGGCCTGCGTACGGGGATGCCGCCCAGCGAGCAGGTGGCCAGGGACCCTTCCAGCCAGGCGTCCAGGATGACGGCGTCGCCCAGGAACTCGGCGGTGGCCCGGTCCGCGGGGCGGGTGTAGACAACGAATGGGTTGCCGATCTGGGCCAGCTTGCCGCCGCGCATCACGGCCACCTGGTCCGCGAAGGACAGTGCCTCGGCCTGGTCGTGGGTGACCAGGATGGTGGTTACGCCGGCCTCGGCCAGGACCTTGGCCACGGCGCGGCGGGTGGCCACGCGAAGGCCCGCATCCAGGGCGGAGAAGGGCTCGTCGAGGAGCATAAGTTCAGGTTCGCGGGCCAGCGCACGGGCCAGGGCCACACGCTGCTGCTGGCCTCCGGACAGCTGGTGCGGCCGGCGCTTGGCCATGGATGCATCGAGGGACACCATCTCCAGGAGTCCGGCGACACGGGCGGCGACGGCGCGGCGGCCGCCCTCCAGCTTGGCCGCGTTCAGGCCGAACGCAACGTTCTGCCCCACGGTGAGGTGCGGGAACAGGGCGCCGTCCTGGGCCACGTACCCGATCTGCCGCTTGTGCGCCGGAAGCCAGGCGCCCTCACCGGCCACCACAGTCCCGTTCAGGGAGATGCTGCCGGTGTCCGGGTGCTCAAACCCGGCGATCAGCCGCAGGAGCGTTGTCTTTCCTGAGCCGGACGGCCCCACGATGGCGGTGGTTCCGCCCTTGGCCACCGACAGGTTGACGCCCTTCAGGACCGCCTGTGATCCGAAGTTCTTGGTGACGTCCGTGATCTGCAGGTGGCTGTTGGTGGTTGCTGCCACGGAGGGTGCCACCCGAGGCTCGGGCAGCCTGCGGGTTGATGGTGCTGTCACTGTCCGGCTACTTTCTTGGACTGTTGGAAGAGGAGGTAGGTCATGGGGGCGGAAAGCAGGATCATCAGCAGCGCGTAGGGTGCGGCGCCGGCGTAGTCGATCTCGCTGCTCTTGCTCCAGAACTCGGTGGCCAGGGTCTTGGTGCCGTTGGGGGACAGCAGCAAGGTGGCGGTGAGCTCGTTGGCAATGGCCAGGAACACCAGGGCTGCCCCGCCGGCAGCGGCCGGGGCGGTGAGCCGCAGGGTGACGCGGATGAAGGCCAGCAGCGGCGGCTTTCCCAGCGCCTGGGCGGCCTCGTCCAGTTCCTTGGGGGCCTGTGCCAGTCCGGCCCGCAGGTTCACCAGGGCGCGGGGGAGGAACAGGAGCACGTACGCCGCCACCAGCAGCCCCGCGGTCTGGTACATCCCGGGCAGCATGCGGATGCTCACGGTGACAAATGCCAGCGCCACGACGATGCCGGGCATGGAGCTGGTGACGTAGTTGGACAGTTCCAGGGATTTGCTGAACCAGCCGGGGTGGCGGACGGCGAGGTAGGCCATGGGGAAGGCAACCACGGTGGTGGCTGCCGCGCCGGCGAGCCCATAGGTGAAGGTGGTGAAGAGCGCCGGCAGGAATTCGGAGGCCGTCCAGATGTCCGCGCCGCCGGCCAGGATCCAGCGCATCACGTAATACAGGGGGAGGCCGAACGCCAGGGCAGTCAGCGCCAGCAGGAACAGCTGGGCCGGGACCTGGTAGGCGTGCAGCGGCAGGCGAAGCGCCCTGGCCTGCACGCCGGACCCGATCCGGGCGTAGCGGGCGGTGCCGCGGCTGCGGACCTCGGCAACCAGCAGGAGCAGGCAGAAGAAGACCAGGACGCTGGCCAGCATGTTCCCTGCCGCGCCGTTGAAGGTGGACTGGTACTGGGTCATGATCGCGGTGGTGAAGGTGTCGAAGCGGATCATGGCGAAGGCGCCGTATTCCGCCAGCAGGTGCAGCCCCACCAGCAGCGCCCCGCCGGTCAGGGCAATCCTGAGCTGGGGGAGGACCACCCGGAAGAAGGTCCGCCAGGCGCCCAGCCCCAGCGCCGCGGCGGACTGCTCGATGGCCGGGTCCAGCCGGCTTAGGGTGGCGGCCGCCGGGATGTAGACCAGCGGGAAATAGGACAGCGTGGAGATCAGGATGCCCGACCCCAGCCCGCCCAGCGATGGAATGGCGGAGACCCAGGCATAGCTGTTCACGAACGCCGGAACGGCCAGCGGGGCGGCCAGCAGCACGGCCCAGACCCGGTGACCGCGCAGCCTGGTCCGTTCCACCAGCCACGCCCCCGCCACGCCAAGCAGCAGGCACAGCGGGATGGTGGCGGCCATCAGGAGCAGGGTGTTCAGCAGCAGTTCGCCCACACGGGGCCGCAGGATGAGGCCGACGGCGGTGTCCCACCCGGTTGCCGCCGTCATGTAGGCCACGTACCCCAGCGGGACGAGGGAGAAGAGGGCGATCAACACCGCCAGGACGGATACCGCGGAAACGCCGAAAGGCGGGCGGGGGCTGCTGCCCCGGCCCGCCGTCGTCGTGCCCGCCCTTGGGGGAGCCGATAGATCGGAGGTCACGGAATTAGAGTAGTCCGGCCTGGGTCATCAGATCGGTGACCTTTTCGGAGTTGAGCTTGGCGGCGTCAACCTTGGGAGCCTGCAGGTCCTTGATGGGAACCAGCTTGTCATTGGCGGGGACGTCGGAGCCGATTGCGTACTCGAAGGACGTACCGTTCTTGAGTACTTCCTGGCCCTTCTTGCCCGTGATGAACTTCAGGAACTCCTGCGCGGCGGCAGCATTTTTGGAGGACTTGAGCACGCCGCCGCCGGAGACGGACAGGAACGCGCCCGGGTCCTGGTTCTTGAAGTAGTACGGCGTGACGTTGTTGGAGTTTTCTCCGGTCTTGGCCTGGTCGCCGTAGTAGTAGTAGTGGTAGATCAGGGCAGCGTCCACTTCACCGGCGTTGACGGCCTTCATGGCCGTGCTGTTGCCTTTGTAGGCCTTGGAGTTCTCCTTCATGCCCTTCAGCCACTCCTCGGTGGCGGACTCGCCCTTGAGTTCAAGCAGTGCCGAAACGATGGCCTGGAAGTCGGCGCCGGAGGGGGATGCGGCCCACTTGCCCTTCCACTCCGGCTTGGCCAGGTCAAGCATGGACTTGGGCAGCTGGTCCTCGGTGAGCTTGGTCTTGTTGTACACCAGGACGGTGGAGCGGGCGGCGATGCCCGTCCACTTGCCGGTGGACGGGGCGAACTCGGCGGGAACCTGGGCCAGGGTGTCCTTGTTGACGTCTGCGAACAGGCCGGCGTTCTCAACCTGCGTCATGGCGGGGGAGTTCTCGGTGAGGAACACGTCCGCGGGGGAGGCCTGGCCTTCCTGGATGATCTGGTTGGACAGCTCGGTGTCCGAGCCCTGGCGCATGGTCACCTTGATGCCCGTTTCCGCCGTGAAGGCATCCACCCACTCCTTGGTGAGGCTCTCGTGCTGGGCGTTGTACACAGTGATCTCGCCCGATGCGGCTCCGCCTGAAGCGGCGGACGAGCCGTTGCCTGCGGGGGTGCCGCCGCCGCAGGCGGTCAGGCCGAGAGCTGCGGCGGCGGCGAGTGCGATGCCGGCCAGCGCGCTGTTGCGGATCTTCATTGAGGCTGCTTTCGGTGGGGAAAAGAGTCTGCTTGGAACTAAGTCCTATTGGGCAACATAAATGTTGCCTATGCCAGAAAACTGTAGGGTAGGCAAACCTAAGCTCCAAGCCAAAAAGCGCTTTAAGTGACGAGGTTCACATCAATTACGCAAACATGGCGTGACGTAATTACGGTGGCGATGGCGGAGCCCGGTGAACGCCGCCCGGCGCCGCAAAACTCATCGGCGCTGCGCAAGAAAGCTGGCGCTACCCCCATTCCGGTAGCGCCAGCGTTTCTGCGCCGCGGCAGGTAAACTCCGCGTCGCTACCTGTTCGGGTTGGGGTCGTTGAGGTCCCGCTCCCCGATATCCGCCGCCCCCAGGAGGCTTTCCGCGGGTGCGTCCTCCGAGGGGTGGAGCCGGATACTCAACTCGGGATGGTGCAGGTCCAGGGCGGGCCGCTCCGAACGGATCCGGGGGAGTGAGGTGAAGTTGTGCCGCGGGGGCGGGCAGGACGTGGCCCACTCCAGCGAGGCGCCGAAGCCCCAGGGATCGTCCACGGTGACCTTCTTCCCTGCCCGCCAGGTGATGAAGACGTTCCAGAAGAACGGGATGAGGGAGGCGCCCAGCAGGTAGGACCCGATAGTGGAGAACTGGTTCATGAAGGTGAAATTGTCCTCCGGCATGTAGTCCGCGTACCGGCGCGGCATGCCCAGGACACCCAGCCAGTGCTGGATCAGGAACGTGGCATGGAAGCCAAGGAACAGCATCCAGAAGTGGATCTTGCCCAGGCGCTCGTTGAGCATGGTCCCGGTGAATTTGGGCCACCAGAAATAGAAGCCGGCGAACATGGCGAACACCACGGTGCCGAACACCACGTAGTGGAAGTGCGCCACCACGAAGTACGTGTCCGAAACGTGGAAGTCCATGGGCGGCGAGGCCAGGATGATGCCGGTGAGGCCGCCGAAGAGGAACGTGGCCAGGAAGCCCAGGCTCCACAGCATGGGGGTCTCGAAGGTCAGGGAGCCGCCCCACATGGTGCCGATCCAGTTGAAGAACTTCACTCCTGTGGGCACCGCGATGAGCATGGTCATGAAGGCGAAGAACGGCAGGAACACCGCACCCGTGACGTACATGTGGTGGGCCCACACCGTCACCGAGAGGGCTGCGATGGCGATGGTGGCGTACACGATGCCCTTGTAGCCGAACAGGGGCTTGCGGCTGAACACCGGGAAGATTTCCGAGACGATGCCGAAGAACGGCAGCGCAATGATGTAGACCTCCGGGTGGCCGAAGAACCAGAACAGGTGCTGCCAAAGGATGGCCCCGCCGTTGGCGGGATCGAAGATGTGCGCACCGAACTTCCGGTCCGCGCCCAGGGCAAACAGGGCGGCGGCCAGCGGCGGAAACGCCATGAGCACCAGGATGGCGGTGACCAGGGTGTTCCAGGTGAAGATGGGCATGCGCCACATGGTGAGCCCCGGGGCGCGCATGCAGATGATGGTGGTGATGAAGTTGACGGAGCCCAGGATCGTGCCAAAGCCGGACAGCGCCAGGCCAAAGACCCACAGGTCACCGCCGATTCCGGGGGTGAAGGTCGTATTGTTCAGTGGCGCGTAGGCGAACCAGCCGAACGAGGCGGCCCCCTGCGGGGTGATGAACCCGGACACCGCGATGGTGGAGCCGAACAGGAAGAACCAGAACGCCAGCGCGTTCAGGCGGGGGAACGCCACGTCAGGGGCGCCGATCTGCAGCGGCATGATCACGTTGGCGAACCCTGCGAACAGCGGGGTGGCGAACATCAGCAGCATGATGGTGCCGTGCATGGTGAACAGCTGGTTGTACTGTTCCTTGGTCTGCAGGATCTGCATGCCGGGCTCGAACAGCTCGGCGCGGATCAGCAGGGCCATCACGCCGCCTGCGCAGAAGAACACGAAGGACGAGATCAGGTACATGTACCCGATGGTCTTGTGGTCGGTGGAAGTGATCCAGTTGACGACGATGGTGCCTTTGGAGCGCCGGACCACTGCCGGTGCCGCGGTGGCCGCGGTTCCGCCCATTCTCTGGCCTGTGGTGGTCATGTCAGTGCCCTCCTTACTCTGCTGCTTCCGGGGCCTGCGGTGACGGGGCTGATAGCGGCTGCCTGACGTAGTCTTCGCCCAGGTTGCCGGTGTTGCCCTTGGCCTTCAGGTCGGCCATGTGGCTGTCGTAGCCCTGCTGGCTCACCACCCGGACCTTGAAGAGCATCTCGGAGTGGTATTCGCCGCACAGTTCAGCGCACTTGCCCATGTATTCGCCGATGCGGTTGGGGGTGATGCTGATGTACGGGTTGTACTGTTCGTGGCCCGGATACAGATCGCGCTTCTGCAGGAAATCCACCACCCAGAAGGAATGCTGCACGTCACGGGACTGCAGGTGCAGTTCCACCTTCTTCCCCACCGGAAGGTAGAGCGTGGGCAAGCGGTCCGGGGCGCCATAGCCACCGGTCAGGTGGGCCTGCTGTCCGGCGTCCTCGTGGACCTGCTCCTTGACGTAGTTGAAGTCCCAGGACCACTGTTTGCCGAAGACGTCGATCACCACGTCCGGGTTGGGGTAGCGCTCATCGATGGCCCGCTGTTCCCGGTCCGTGAAAACGAACAGGACGCCGATGACGATCAGCGGGATGGCCAGGTAGAAGACTTCAAGGGGGAGGTTGTAGCTCAGCTGCGGCGGGAACCCCACGGTGTTCTTCCTGCGCCGGTACGCCACGATGACCCAGATCATCAGGCCCCAGGTGATGATGCCAACCACCAATGCAGCGATCCATGAGTTGACCCACAGGTCCGTGATCAGTTCGGTGTTGTTGGTGGTGTCGCGGGCTCCGGGGAGGAACCCGCGGGCCACCAGGTCGGAGCAGGAGGTCAGTGCGGGCAGGGCAAGAATCCCTGCGGCCAGTGCTGCGTACCGCCGCATGCTGTGGTTTCGCAATGGTTCTTTACCCACGTGTGGTCCCTCCGGCATGCTCCAGAAGCCCGACTGTATGAGCCCACCACTGGCCCGGGGACCAGCAGTTGTGTGCCCCACCCTACGCGCGGAGGATGCTGATGGGAAGGGGTTTTGCGGCGGCTGGAGCTACCGGCCAGCGGCGCAGACTGATACTGCTTTGGAGTGGCCGGTGGCGCTGCTAGGCGATGCCGGTGGTGCCCAGCAGGCTTCCCACCGCGAACGTGAAGGCCATGGCCAGCGCCCCGCCCACCACCAGCCGGATGGTTGCCTTGCGCTTGGAGCTTCCGCCGATCTTGGCGCTGACGGTGCCGGTCAGGGCGAGTGCCAGGATGACGGCCACGAACGTGACCGGAATGCGGGCTTCTTCCGGCGGGAAAATGATGGCCAGCATGGGCAGTATGGCGCCGATGGTGAAGGCGATGGCGGAGGCGAAGGCAGCGTGCCAGGGGCTGACCACTTCTTCTTCGTCAATGTTCAGTTCGGCCGACAGGTGTGCCTTCAGCGCGTCCTTTGCCGTCAGCTCCTCGGCAACGGTCCTGGCTGTGGCTTCGCTGAGTCCCTTGGACTGGTAGATGTGGGCAAGTTCGTCCAGTTCACCCTCGGGATCGTCCCGGAGCTCCTGGCGTTCCTTTTCGATCAGCGCGCGCTGGCTGTCACTCTGGCTGCTCACGGAAACGTATTCGCCCAGGGCCATGGATACGGCTCCGCCCACCACGGCGGCGGTGCCCGCCACCAGGATGGGGGCCAGGTCGTTGGTCACGCCGGCGACGCCCACCACGGTTGCCGCGACGGAGACGATGCCGTCGTTGGCGCCGAGGACACCGGCCCGAAGCCAGTTCAGGCGTGCGGCCACGCTGCTGTCGTGGGGTTCGTTGCGGCTGAGCTTGAGAGTTTCGGACATGTTGGCAGTAAAGCACCGTGCGGACCCGCGTGCCACGAAGGTTTGCATCCCCTAACCCGGCAGTGATGCAGGGCCCTCGCTGCGGCCGCAAGCTGCCCCCGACCTTCCCTTCCCGCAGAGTACTAAGGGCGCTTATCATTCTGTTTCCGTGCAACGGTGCAACGGTGCAGGGGATAGGGGACGACGACGATGGACACCTACGGCAATGACGGCACCGGCGGCGCGGGCGCAGGCAGGCGGACACTCGGCATCGAAGAGGAGCTGCTCCTGGTGGATCCCGGAACAGGCGAAGCCGTACCGCTGGCGGGTGCCCTCCTGGACCTCTACGTCCGTCCGCTGGAGGCCGCGTCCGGGCCAGTCCTGACAGCGGAGTTCCAGCAGGAAATGATCGAGGTGGTCACCCCGCCGCATGCCACGCTGTCGACACTCGAGCAGGACATCGTGGCCGGACGGGCCATCGCCCGCCAGGCAGCCGAGGACGTAGGCGTCAGGGTGGCCGCGCTGGGCACCTCCCCGCTGCCTGCCGATCCCCATCCCGTACAGCTCCGGAGGTTCCGGGCAATGATGGACGAATACGGACTCACGGCCAGGGAACAGCTCACCTGCGGCTGCCACATCCACGTCTCGGTGGAGTCGCCGGAGGAAGCCGTGGCCGTGCTGGACCGGATGCGCAACTGGCTTCCGGTGCTGGTGGCGCTCAGCGCCAACTCCCCGTTCTGGCACGGCGAGGACAGCGGCTACGCCAGCTACCGCTCCCAGGTGTGGAACCGCTGGCCGTCCGCCGGGCCGCTGGACATCCTGGGCACCCCGGACTCCTACCACCAGCTGGTGCATGACATGGTGAGCACCGGCGTGGCCATGGACGAGGGCATGATCTACTTCGACGCCCGCCTCTCACGGCACTACCCCACGGTGGAAATCCGCGTGGCCGACGTCTGCCTGCGCCCGGAGAACACCGTCCTGCTGGCGGGGGTGGCCAGGGGCCTGGTGGAAACCGCAGCCAGGGAATGGCGGGAAGGGATCGAACCGGTGTCCGTCCCGTCGGCGCTGCTCAGGCTGGCCGGCTGGAAAGCAAGCCGCTGGGGTCTCCGGGGTGAGCTGCTGGATCCGCAAACGCACCGCCCGGCGCCCGCGCTCGCCGTCGTGAATTCGCTGCTGCACCACGTCAGCGGGGCGCTGGAGGATATGGGTGATCTGCACCGGGTGGAGGAACTGATGGACAGGCTGCTGGCCGACGGCACCGGCGCGGTGCGGCAGATGGAGGTGCTGCACCGGACCGGGGACCTGGAACGGGTGGTGGAGGACGCGGCGGACTGCACGGTCCCCATGTCCTAGCCGGGCCCGGAAGAGACGTCAGTACGTGGTGGCGTTAGGCAGGATGAGCGGCGGCAGCGGTGCCTGGTTGAAGTCGAAGGACTTGGCCAGGTCGCCCAGCTGGGGGTTGTTCTCGCGGACATCGGGGCGGGCGTCCGGCCTGCCGTCGGTGGCGGGGTCGATGCGTTCGCCGCCCAGGAAGTCGTCCTCGATGAACTTGAAGTAGGCGTCGTGGCTGAGGACCTGGTGGTCGATGTACCCCTTCTTCGCGTAGGGGCTGATCACCAGGCCGGGGACGCGCAGCCCGTACCCGTTGTTGTCCACCACCGGCGGGGTTTCGTGGTCGTAGAACCCGCCCCAGTCGTCCCAGCTGAGGAAGATGGCGGTGCTGTCCCAGTCCGGCCCGCTCATCACGGCGTTGATCAGCCCTGCCACGTAGGCCTGCCCGGTGCTGATTTTTGCCGGCGCGTGTTCGCTGACTTTGTCCGTGGGCGCCACCCACGTGACGGCCGGCAGCGTTCCCTTCCTGGCGGCGTCGTAGAAACCGCTGAGCGGCTTGATGTTGCCCTGCTCGCCGTCCTCCTTGACCGTGTCGAAGTACAGCAGCGGATTCCACAGGCCGGGGGTCTTGGCGTCCTGCTTCACCGGATCGCAGGTGGCGGCGTCATTGCGGCAGTCCGGTTCGGTGCCGTTGAACACGTAGTAGGCCCAGGGAACGTGGTGCTTGTGGAGCAGGAACGTCAGGTCCGTCCAGGCGTAGTCCGGCAGTTCCAGTTTCTTGGCGGCGTCCGTGAGCTTCTTTTTCAGGTCATCGGACACCGGCGCGGCATCCACCGCGGCCTGGCAGATGGCGTAGGAATCGGTGGGCTTGCAGCTGGTGCCAATGAGCTGGTCGATCTGCGCGGCGAGGGCCGGGTCAATGCCCGCGGCCTCCAGCGCCTCCCGGCAGGGGTCCAGGTCCATTCCGGCCTGGCACTTGCCGATCAGCGTGTCCTTGATGATCTGCGGCTCCGGTTCCGGGTCCGGGTCCTGCAGGGCATTGACGCACGACGACGGGTCCCCGGCTTTGGTGCATTTGGCCGACCATTCCGAGACCAGGTACAGGTGCGCGGGAAGGCTCCAGGAGGCGGCGGAGGCGAACAGGTGGTCCTGGAGCGTGAAATTCTGCGCGTAGGCCCAGTAGTTGGGCAGGTCCCGCCCGTCGTGGTAACCCATCACATCGGTGGGCATGGTGTTGCTGTACTGGCACTTGGTGCTGCCGGCGCCGCAGCCGGACAGGCCTTTCTCCGCCTGGGCCACGAACCCGTCCATGGCCCCGCCGTTGATGTCCGCGGTGGCGTCGGCATGGCTGTGCGGGCCGCCGGCGTTGCTGTCCGCCGAGTTGTAGAAGGGCCTGGTGCAGCCGCCGTCAGCAGGGTCCGGAACGCACACCGTGGGCTTGCCGTCCTTCATGGGAATCCCTTCAGCCCCGGGGTAGGTCCCGAAGTAGCTGTCGAAGGACCTGTTCTCCTGGGTGATGATCACGACGTGCTTGATCTTGCCGATCCCGGCGGCGGCCGCGGCAGCAGTTGCCGGACCGGCGGCCGGCGCGTCCGCCGCGGGCGGGTTTAAGGCCGTTGCGTCCGGGGCAGGTGGGCCGGCGCGCAAAGCCATGGGAAGGACGACGGCGAGGATCACCAAGGCCAGCACCGCGGCACCTGCCAGGACGGCCCGGCGTCGTCCGCTCCCCACGAGTGCCACCTCAGGATTCCTTCCGGTAGACGTCGTCTCCGAAGGTCCTGACTCCGGGATCGCCGGCCAGCCCCAGGCGCGGGAGGTGGAAGAAATCCTCGACGGTGGCCAGCAGGCTGTAGTGGTTGTAGGGCCGGTCCGAGGAGGCGCCCGCCCTGGCGAAGGGGGAGAGGACCAGCGCGCCCACCCTGCCGCCTGCGGTACCCCCGGCGGGGGTTCCCGGGTCACCCTCGGAGGGGCCGGACGCGTCGCCCTCGGCCTCGTCGAAGGTGATCACCAGCATGCCGTCCTTCTTGTACGCGGGCGATGACAGGATGGCCGGGACCTGCTCCTTGAGCCAGCTGTCAGCTGCCCCCAGGCCGCCGTCGGTGCCGTCGGCGCAGGTGCCGTCGTGCCCGTCATGGCACAGGTTGGGCGTGATGTAGGCCAGGTTGGGGGTGGTGTCCACGGATTTCAGGTCGTCCTTGAGCTCGGAGAAGTTGACCACGTTCCTGGCGCAGTCCGGGGACGAGGTGATGGAGCGGAAGTAGACAAAGGGATTGTGGTGCGTTGAGTACTGCCCGTCAGGGGTGGCCTTGATGTGGTTGTCAGCCTCGCCCAGGACCGGGTGCCCGCACGGCTGCTGCATGTCCTCCATGTAGCCCTTCCACGTCTTGCCCTGCGCGGTCAGCTGCCCGGCCAGGGTCTGTGTGTCCTCCGGGTAGACACAGCCGTCGCCTTGCAGTGCGCCGTCCGCGTCCGTGCCGGTGGCGTTGAACTCCGTGTAGGTGTGGCAGTCCGCCTCTGTGCTGTCATTGGGCCGCTGGCCGGAAATCTGGGCCAGGTAGTTGGGCAGTGAGTTGTGGGCTATCCCGTAGTAGTTGTTCAGCAGCACGCCCTTCTTCCGGAGCGTTCCGGACAGGTATGGCGCGGGGGAGTTGTCACCCCAGGAACTGCTGTAACCCTTGTTCTCGAGGTTGATGATGAATATGTGCTGCGGCGTGCCGGCGGGCTTTGCCGCATCACCCGGCTTGGTGCCGGCGCCTGAAGTGCTGGTGGCCGATGCGCTGGGGGTCGCTCCCGCGGTGGCTGTTGGGCTTGGCGCCGGAGCGCTGCTGGTTTCCGCCGGACTGGGTGCCGGGGCCGGCCCGTTGGACTGGCACGCCACCAGCGCAGACAGCAGCAGGGCCGGCATCACCAGCAGTCCGGGGGCCCGCCGCCAGCGGGCCCCCTTTCCGGGAGCGGAACCTTGTTTCACGCCCAACCTCTTTTGTCCGTAGCTGTTGTCCTGCCGGCCCGGCTGTTGGGCAGTCCGGCCGGCAGGATAGTGGCGCCCCAGCGTTGGGGACACTCTTGCACACCGAAACCGCGTTTCGTACGGACAGTGCCTGTGAGTTGGCAGTGAATCCCGGTGCCCCAATCCATCCGGCGCCATCCAGCGCCCCGCCCCGGCCCTAGGTCTTTCTGCCCTAGGAGGGGGTGGCCGGCAGGCGTTGACTTGGATTGCGGGCGGGAAACGCCCTCCGGGGACGGAAAGCGCAAGGCTTACCGCCCGGAACTGAAAGGAAAATACAGTGAAAAAGTGGTATCGGTGGCAGGACTACGTAACGGTCGCCGCCGGTCTCTTCACCGCAATTGCGGTCCTGTGGACGCGGCAGCAGAACATGTCCACCACGTTCATGCTCCTCTTCGGCGGACTTTTGATCATCAGCGGCATCATCAACCTGGCCATGCCCGGAACGCCGGTCATGGAATATGCCCAGGCCGTCCTTGCCGCCCTGTTGGTCCTCTCGCCGTGGCTGGGCTCCTACACGGGCGCAACCGGCGCTGCGTGGACATCGTGGATTGCAGGGGCAGTGGCGTTGGTGGTCACCGCGGTGGCCATAAAGCCAAGCACTGACGCCCATCGCAGTCTCCGGATTTCGCACTAGCGGAGGCATCCGCCATGACTGAAGTACTGCGGTATGAAGTGGGCTCCGGGACCGTGCTTGTTGAAGTTGCCGACGGCAGCTACGGGGTGGATCATCCCGCCCGCAACGAGCAGGGGATCCTGGATACGGGCAGGCGCCTGGAAGATGCACTCGCAAGCGTCCGCCCGGCCGCCCGCGCAGCACTGGAGGCCATGGCGGAACTCACCCCCGAACAGATCCAGGTCGAGTTCGGGGTAAAGCTCGCGGGGGACGCAGGGGCAATGATTGCCAAGAGCAGTTCCGACGCCCACTTCGTCCTCCGGATGTCCTGGACCCCCACAGTGTCAGCGCTGCCGGGGGAAGAAATCACACACAGCGGGTGACGGCCATGGTTGCGTTTCATGACAGGTCCGACGCCGGGCGGCGGCTGGGCAAACGGCTGGCCAACCTGCGCGGCAGGGACGTGGTGGTGCTGGGACTGCCCCGGGGCGGCGTCCCTGTGGCGTTCGAGGTAGCCAAGGCCCTGGAAGCGCCGCTGGACGTGATCGTGGTGCGGAAACTCGGGGTTCCGTTCCAGCCCGAGGTGGCCATGGGGGCCATCGGGGAAGGCGACGTCCGCGTCCTGGATCCGCGCACCATTTCCATGGCCCGGGTCTCCCAGGAGGACCTGCAGCAGGTGGAACAGCGGGAACGCGCACTGCTGGAAAGCAGGGTGGCGCGGTTCCGCCAGGGGCGCCGGCGCATCGACCTCAACGGGCGCACCGTGATCATTGTTGATGACGGCATCGCCACCGGTTCCACCGCCAGGGTGGCCTGCCGGGTGGCCCGGCAGCTCGGCGCAGCAAAAGTCATCCTTGCCGTCCCTGTTGCCCCCGCCCGCGCCATCGTGGAGCTTAAGGAGCCGGACGACGTCGTCTGCCTGCTCTCGCCCCAGGACTTCCAGGCCGTGGGCTACTACTACCACGACTTCTCACCCACGGAGGATGGCGAGGTGGTGCAGCTGCTGGACGCCGCTGCCACTCCACCGCACCACCCCGACGGGCACGGCGGAGACGGCACCCTGGAGGACGACGTCGAAATTCCCGACGGAAAGGTTGTCCTGCGCGGCAGCCTCTACCTGCCGGCCAGGTGTGACGGCACGGTCCTTTTCGCGCACGGCAGCGGCAGCAGCCGGCACAGCCCCCGCAACCGCTTCGTGGCCTCGGTGCTGCACGCGGCCGGCCTGGGCACCCTGCTCCTTGACCTGCTGACACCGGAGGAGGAGGTCAACCGGGCCAACGTGTTCGATATCGGCCTGCTGGCCCACCGCCTCTCTGCGGCCACCCATTGGCTGGAGGCACGGCACGACGGTTCCGCCGGCCGGATCGGCTACTTCGGGGCCAGTACCGGGGCCGGCGCTGCGTTATGGGCCGCGGCCGAGCCCGGCGCCCAGGTTGCCGCGGTGGTGTCGCGGGGCGGGAGGCCGGACCTGGCCGGCCCGCGGCTCGCCGCCGTGAAAGCCCCCACGCTCCTGATTGTCGGTGGCGCCGATACGCAGGTGCTGGCCCTCAACCGGCAGGCCATGGCAGGCATGCAGGCCCCCACCCGGCTGGAGATCGTCCCGGGAGCAACCCATCTCTTCGAGGAACCCGGCACCCTTGCCATGGCAGCCACCCTGGCAGCGGACTGGTTCCGGCATTACCTCCTCCCCTCCCCGGTGGGGCGCCGGTCCGCGCCGGAGGCCAGGGAATGACCCCGGCAAGTACCGGCGCCGGCCGCTGGGAGGAACAGGGTGCTGAACGTGCGGCGGAAGGCGCCCAGATCCGCAGCCTGGCCCACCCCCTGGCCACGGCGGATGACCTTGAGCCGCTGGTCCGCCTCGCTGCCCCGGCCCGCTTCGTGTGCCTGGGCGAGGCATCCCACGGCACCCAGGAGTACTACCACTGGCGGGCGCTGCTCAGCCACCGGCTGATCGAAGAGTACGGCTTCACCTGGATCGGCGTGGAGGGCGACTGGCCTGACTGCTGGCGCATCAACCGCTGGGTCAGGGGCGAGGCGGGACAGGACATGGACGCCCGCCGGCTGTTGGCCGGCTTTGAGCGTTGGCCCACCTGGATGTGGGCCAACCACGAGGTGGCTGACTTCCTCACCTGGCTGCGCGAATGGAACCTGCGCCTCCCGGAGCACCAACGGACGGGCTTCTACGGCCTGGACGTCTACTCGCTGTGGGACTCCCTGCGGGAAATCTTCACCTGGCTTGACGCCAACGCCAGTGAGGCCCTCCCGGCGGCACTGCAGGCCTGGCACTGCTTCATTCCGTTCCGCGAGGACCCGCAGCGGTATGCCTTGGGCAACCGCCTGGTGCCGCAGTCCTGCGAAGCCGACGTGGTGGCCCTGCTGGCTGAAGTCAGGCGGCGGGCGCTGGGCCGCATGCAGGACGACCCGGCAGCCTTTGACGCCATCCAAAACGCCATCGTGGCCGCCAACGCCGAACGCTACTACCGGACCATGGTCCGCGGCGACCAGCAGTCCTGGAACATCCGCGACCACCACATGAGCGACACGATCGACCGGATCTCGCGCCACCACGGGCCGGGGGCCAAAGGGCTGGTGTGGGCGCACAACACGCACGTGGGGGACGCGCGCGCCACGGACATGGCACATGACGGCATGGTCAACATCGGGCAGTTGGTCCGGCAGCGTCACCCCGGCGAAGTGGTGCTGGCCGGCTTCGCGTCCTACGCCGGGTCCGTCACCGCCGCCGAATCATGGGGCTCCCCGGAATGGGTCATGGAGGTTCCGGCCGCGGCGCACGGGGGCCACGAGGACCTCCTGAACGAGGCGCTGGGGGAGCCGTCGGTGCTGGTGTTCGGGGCTGCCCGGACCGGGCCGTGGCTCACGTCCTGGCGCGGACACCGGGCCATTGGGGTGGTCTACAACCCGCACCGGGAGAGGGGCAACTATGTGCCCACCCGGATGGGGGAACGCTACGACGCCCTGTTCTGGCATCCGCGGACCGAGGCGCTGCGGCCGCTGCACCGCGAATACCAGCCCGGCGAACCGGAGCTGGAGACCGAGCCCACCGGGTTCTAGCCCTACCAAAGGAACATGATGGAGCAGAGGAGCACCATGACTGCCGGAGTTGAGGGGTCCACGCGCTGGCCTGCCATCACCAAGGACGTGGCCGCCCTCCCGGTCCGGCCCAACCTGCTGGATTACGATGCCGCGCGGCGGGATTTCAGCTGGGACCAGGCGCGGCAGGCGCTGGCCGGGCTGCCCGGCGGCCGGGGCCTGAACATCGCCTACGAGGCCGTGGACCGGCATGTGGCGGAGGGCCGCGGCGGCAAGGAAGCCCTGCGCTTTGTCCGGGCCGACGGCGGCACCCGGTCCCTGAGCTACAGCGGCCTCGCTGACGGGTCCAGCAGGTTCGCGGCTGTGCTGAAGCGTTTGGGGGTGGGACGCGGCGAGCGGGTCTTTTCCCTCCTGGGCCGCAGCCCGGAGCTGTATACCGCTGTGCTGGGCACCTTCAAGAACGGCAGCGTCTTCTGCCCGCTCTTTTCCGCCTTCGGCCCCGAACCGGTGCGGCAGCGGCTGCACCTGGGGACCGGCCGGGTGCTGCTGACCACCAAGGCGCTGTACCGCAAGAAGGTGGCGCCGGTGCGGGACTCCCTTCCCGGGCTGCGCCACGTCCTGCTGGTGGACGCGGACGGCGAACCCGAACCGGGAACCCTGGACCTGGCCGGACTCCTGGCGCAGGTGCCCCAGCCAAGCCACGTTCCGCCGGGACACGACATCGCGGACACCCAGCCAGAGGACATGGCCCTGCTGCACTTCACCAGCGGCACCACCGGCACGCCGAAGGGCGCCATCCACGTCCACGACGCCGTCGCGGCCCACTACGCCACGGGCCGGTTCGCACTGGACCTGCACCCTGAGGACATCTACTGGTGTACCGCCGATCCGGGGTGGGTGACCGGCACGTCCTACGGCATCATCGCGCCGCTGGTGCACGGGGTCACCGCCATCGTGGACGAGGAGGAGCTGGACGCGGATCGCTGGTACCGGATCCTCGCCGAGCAGCATGTGACGGTCTGGTACACCGCCCCCACGGCGCTGCGGATGCTCATGAAGGCAGGCGCCGAACGCGCCGCGGGCCACGACCTGTCCGCCCTGCGCTTCATCGCCAGCGTGGGGGAGCCGCTCAACCCGGAGGCTGTGGTGTGGGGCCAGGACGTGCTGGGCCTGCCGGTACATGACAACTGGTGGCAGACCGAGACCGGCGGGATCATGATCGCCAACTACCCCGCCATGGACATCCGCCCCGGCTCCATGGGCCGACCGCTGCCAGGCATCGAGGCGGCCCTGGTGGCCCGCGACGCCGACGGCAAGCCCATCATCAAGGACGGCCAGGCGGTCCTGGTCACCGAGCCTGACACCATGGGCGAGCTGGCGCTGCGCCCCGGCTGGCCGTCCATGTTCCGCGGCTACCTCAACGAGGAAGAGCGCTACCGCCGCTGCTTCGCCGGCGGCTGGTACCTGACCGGCGACCTGGCAAAGCGCGACGGCGACGGCTACTTCTGGTTCGTTGGCCGCGGCGATGACGTGATCAAGTCCTCCGGCCACCTGATCGGCCCCTTCGAGGTGGAAAGCTGCCTCATGGAGCATCCGGCCGTGGCCGAAGCCGGCGTGATCGGGGTGCCGGACCCGGTGGCAGGCGAGGTGGTCAAGGCCTTCGTGGAACTCAAATCCGGCAACGCGCCAACGGAGGAGCTCCAGCTGGACATCATCGGTTTCGCCCGGAAACGGCTTGGTGCAGCCGTGGCGCCCCGGCTGCTCGAGTTCACCACCACCCTGCCCAAGACCCGCAGCGGCAAGATCCTCCGCCGGCTCCTGAAGTCCCGCGAGCTGGGGCTGCCGGAAGGCGACACCTCAACGCTTGAATCCCCGGCAGGACCGGCCGTGCCGCTGAAGGACCAGCCATGACCACGCTCAAGAACCAGGGCATCCCGGATGAGGAGCACGCCCTGCACCTGCTGCGGCAGATGCTGCGCGTGCGCCGGCTCGAGGAAAAATGCATCGAGCTCTACAGCGCCGCCAAAATCCGCGGCTTCCTGCACGTCTACATCGGCGAGGAAGCCGTGGCCGCCGGGGTGATGGAAGCCCTGGTGCCGGAGGACGCCGTGGTGGCCACCTACCGCGAACACGGGCATGCCCTCCTGCGCGGCGTCTCCGCCGGTGCCATCCTCGCCGAAATGTACGGCCACGCGGAGGGCTGCTGCCGCGGCCGGGGCGGTTCCATGCACCTCTTCGACGCCGCCACCCGCTTCTACGGCGGAAACGCCATCGTGGCAGGCGGGCTGCCGCTCGCCGTAGGCCTGGCGCTCGCGGACCGGATGGCCGGCCGCCAGCGCGTGACCGTCTGCTTCTTCGGCGAAGGCGCGGTGGCCGAAGGCGAGTTCCACGAAAGCATGAACCTGGCCGCGCTGTGGCAGCTGCCCGTGCTGTTCTGCTGCGAGAACAACCTCTACGCCATGGGCACTGCACTGGGCCGTTCCGAATCCCAGACCGACATCGCCCTCAAGGCCGGCGGCTACGAGATCTCGGCGTGGGCCGTGGACGGCATGGACGTGCTCGCCGTCGAGGAAGCCGCCCGCCGCGCCGTGGACGCCGTGAGGTCCGGCGGCGGCCCGCACTTCCTGGAGCTGCGCACGTACCGGTTCCGCGCCCACTCCATGTTCGATCCGGAGCTGTACCGGGAGAAATCCGAGGTGGCCCAGTGGATGGAACGGGACCCCATCAGCCTGCTGCAGGGCGCCATGCAGGCGGCGGGACAGTTGCCGGGGGAAAAGTGGGCCGCGCTGCAGGCGGACGTGGACGCGGAGATCAGCACCGCCGTCGGATTCGCGGAGAACGGGACGCCGGAGCCGGTGTCCGAACTCACCCGGTTCGTCTACAGCGACCGGCCGGACGAAGAAACCGGCGGGGACGCGGAGTGGGACACCACAGCACGGAAAGGCGGGGCTGCAGGATGAAAACCACGTACCGGGAAGCCATGCGCGCGGCCCTCCGCGACGCCATGCAGCGCGACGAACGGGTGTTCCTCATGGGCGAGGACGTGGGCCGGTACGGCGGCAGCTTCGCCGTGAGCCTGGGCCTGCTGGAGGAATTCGGGCCGGAACGGATCCGCGATACGCCGCTCTCCGAATCCGGATTCGTCGGAGCGGGGATCGGCGCGGCGCTGGGCGGGATGCGGCCCGTCGTCGAAATCATGACCGTCAACTTCAGCCTGCTGGCGCTGGACCAAATCATCAACAATGCCGCCACCTTGCTGCACATGTCCGGCGGCCAGTTCAACGTGCCCATCGTCATCCGGATGACCACCGGCGCCGGCCGGCAGCTGGGTGCGCAGCACTCGCACAGCCTGGAGGGCTGGTACGCGCACATTCCGGGGCTGCGCATCCTGGCACCCGCCACCTTGGCGGACGCCCGCGGCATGCTCTGGACCGCGCTGCAGGACCCGGACCCGGTGCTGATCTTCGAGCACGGCTCGCTGTACAACGTGGCAGGGGAGCTCGACGACGACGCCGGCGCCGTGGACATCGACAAGGCAGTGCTCCGGCGCCAGGCGGACGGCGGGGACCCGCAAGGGGACACGCTGACGCTCATCACCTACGGCGGCACCCTGCCCATGGTGCTGGAGGCCGCGGACCAGTTGGCCGGGGAGGGCATCGACACCGACGTCATCGACCTCCGCACCCTGCGCCCGCTGGATTCGCACACCATCCTGGACAGCGTGGCCAGGACGCACCGGGCGGTGGTGGTGGACGAGGGGTGGCGCAGCGGCAGCATCTCCGCCGAGATCGCGGCCCGGATCTGCGAACAGGCCTTCTTCGACCTGGACGCCCCCGTGGAACGGGTGTGCAGCCTGGAGGTGCCGGTCCCGTACGCAAAGCACCTGGAGGAGGCTGCACTGCCGTCGGTGGAGCGGGTCATGGCCGCCGCGCGAAGGGCCGTGGGGGCCAATGGCTGATTTCCGGATGCCGTCCCTGGGCGCTGACATGGAGCACGGCAAGGTGGTGGAGTGGCTGGTCAAGCCCGGGGACTACGTCCACAAGGGCGATCTCGTGGCGGCCGTGGACACGGACAAGACGGTGATGGACATCGAGTCGTTCCAGGAAGGCGTGGTGGCCGAGTTCCTGGTGGACATCGGCGACACCGTGGACGTGGGCACCCCCATCGCCAGGATCACCGCCACCCCCGCAGAAGTGCCGCCACCGCCGCCCACATCCGGCACCAGTTCCCCCGACGCAAAAGTCCCGCCGCCGGTCCGGCACCTTGCGCACACCCTGGGCGTCGACGTCGGACGCATCAGCGGCAGCGGTGAGGATGGCGAGGTGACCAGGGCCGACGTCGAACGCGCCGCGGCTGCCCCAGCCACTCCAACGAGTCCGGAGAAAGCAGAACAGCCGGAAGCGCCGGGGCGGGACGAAACCCGCCGCGTGCGGTCATCACCGCTGGCCCGGCGGCTGGCCGCGGAGCTCGGCGTCCACCTGCCGGGAATCACGGGGACGGGTCCCGGTGGCGCGGTGACGGAGGAGGACGTGCTGGCCGCTGTCCCGCCCAGGGGACGGCCGTCCACGGAAATGCCACCCAGCGAACCCGGCACGGAAAAGCCGGCGGAAGCACCGCCGTCGGAGGCTCAACAGCCGGAAGCCCAGCCACCGGAACCATTGCACGACGCCGGAGAGGCGCCCACGCTGAAACGCCCGACGGCGGCCGGTGGCAAGGCGGAAAGCCTGCGGCAGGCGGTGGGCGCACTGATGTCCCGGTCCAAGAAGGAGATCCCGCACTACTACCTGTCCACCACCCTGGACCTGGCGGCGGCGATGGCGTGGATGCAGGCAGCCAACCAGCAGCGGCCGGTCTCAGCCCGGCTGGTGCCGTCGGCCCTGCTGCTGAAGGCCACGGCGCTCGCGGCCAAGGAGGTGCCGGACATGAACGGCTTCTTCACCAAGGGCGCCTTCCATCCCGCCAGCAGCGTGCACCTCGGCGTGGCGGTGGCCCTCCGGCACGGCGGCCTGGTGGCCCCCGCCCTGCACGACGCCGACACCCTGACGCTCGATGAGCTCATGGTCCAGCTGCGCGACCTGGTAGGCCGCGCCAGGGCGGGCCGGCTGCAGCGGGCGGAGATGGCCGACCCCACCATCACGGTGACCAACCTGGGCGATCTCGGCGTCGAAAGCGTGTACGGCGTGATCTACCCGCCGCAGGTGGCCATGGTGGGCTTTGGCAAGGTCCTGGAGCAGCCGTGGGCACACCACGGGATGCTCGGCATCCGGCCCGCCGCCATCGCCACGCTGTCCGCCGACCACCGGGTGAGCGACGGGCTCCGCGGCGGGCGCTTCCTGGCCCGCATCGACGAGCTGCTGCAGGAACCGGGGAAGCTGTGAGCCGTCAACCCCGTAGCGAGGAGGAACCGTGAACGAACAGGACGCGCGCCAGGCAGTGGCGGCGGCGATCGGCAAAGTAGCCCCCGACGTCGAGTCCGAAGACCTGGAAGGCGGGGCAAGGCTGCGCCAGGACCTGGAACTGGACTCGCTGGATTTCCTCCACCTGGTGGAGGTCATCGCGCAGGCCACCGGGGTGGATATCCCCGAGGCGGACTATCCGGCGGTGGCCACCGTGGATGGGCTGGTCATGTACGTCGCCGGGCACGGGTGACGCCAGGTGGAGAACCCGGTAAAGCCGAGGCGGAGGCGCCGGCGCTGGCCCCGCCGCCTGGGCATCGCGGCGCTGGTTATCCTTGGCCTGGTCCTCGTTTCAACCGTCGCCAACCTGCTCCTGGAGCAGCGGGAGAAGGCTACCACCGCGCCTTACGGCGAGCGGGTCGCGGTGGCCGGGGGCTCCTTGAACGTGGTCCGGAACGGGAGCGACGGCGGGGCCGCCACCGCAGGCGGCCGCCAGGCGATCATCCTGCTCAGTGGTCTCGGAACAGCGGCGCCCGGCCTGGACTTCGCCCCATTGATCGGGGAACTCGGCGACTTCGACGTCGTTGTGGTGGAAGGGTTTGGCTATGGCTACAGCGATCTGGAAGCCAGCGCCCGGACCAACGAGCACATCAGCAACGAGCTTCATGAGGTGCTGTCAAAGCTCCAGGTCCGGCAGCCCTATGTCCTGGCCGGCCACTCGATTGCCGGGTTCTACATGCTGGACTACGCCAACCGGTACCGTCCGGAAGTTTCTGCGGTGGTGGGGATCGACGCGACCATACCCAAGCCCGGCAATGAGCCGGTGGCGGAGCCGGAGCCCGGCATCAACTGGGTGAAGCTGCTGGGCGCGGCCGGACTGGTCCGCGCGGTAGCCACCCTTGCGCCGGGCCTGGTGGAGCCGGACGGCAGCGCCTATTCGGACCAGGAGCTCCAGCGCATGCGCACCATGGCGATCTGGAACTTCGGCAATGCCGCCGTGGCCGATGAAACCGCCCGCATCGCCAACAACGCGGCTGCCCTCCGGGGCGTCGGCTATCCCGATGACCTGCCTGTCCTGGCCTTCATCGCCGATGAAAAGGATGGCAGGGCTGCTGCCAAAACGGCCGCTGCTGAGGAGCTGCTGAAGAACGTCAGCCGGCACCAGGTCCTGCCCCTTGACGGCGGGCACTACCTGCACTGGACGCAGGCCAAACGGATGGCGGCGGAGATCCGGCGGTTCGTTGCCCCCGCGGGCTGACTTCGGCGGACAGCCCTCAGCCGGCGTGGTCGTTCCCGCGCATCCGGACGGCAACCACTGCGCCGGAGGCTGCGGTGAGCACCGCGACGACGGCGATGGCGGCGGGGATGCCGTAGAGGTCGGCGAGGATGCCGGAGAGGAGTGCGCCCACGGCGAATCCGCCGTCGCGCCAGAGCCGGTACACGCCCACGGAGCGCGCCCGCCAGGCAGGATGGGCGACGTCGCCAATCGCGGCCAGCAGGGTGGGGTACACCAGGGCGGTCCCGAGGCCCAGGACGACGGCGGCGGCGAGCCACGGTCCGAAGCTGTGGGCTGATGCGACGATTCCCAGGGCCACGGCCTGGACCAGCATGCCGGCTGTGATGAACCATTTTCGGCCCCAGCGGTCGGAGGCGGCGCCGGTGACCAGCTGCGCGGCACCCCAGGCCGCCGGGTAGGCGGCGGCCAGGACGCCGATCTGGCCAAGGCTCAGGCCGGCACCGGCGAACAGGACGGGGAAGAGGCCCCAGGCCAGGCCGTCGTTGAGGTTGTTCACCAGGCCGGCCTGGCTGGCTGCGGACAGGGAACGGTCCTTGAAGCTGGTGAGGGTGAACACCTGGCCGGTGGTGAGGCCGGCGTGGGCGCTGTCCTGGCCCGTGACGTGCCGGGCCGCTTCGGTCCTGGCGTGGTGGTGGGTTTCCCGGACGGCCAGGACCGTCAGGCCCAGGCCGAGCGCGATGTAGGCGGCTCCGAGCAGGAAGGGTGCGGGGCGAAGGCCGTATACGGTGGCCAGGTAGCCGGTGGCCAGGGCGGTGGCGGCCACCCCGAGGTAGCCCGCGGCCTCGTTGAAGCCCATGGCCAGGCCGCGCTGCCTGGGGCCAACGAGGTCCATTTTCATGATGACGGCGGTGGACCAGGTGAGGCCCTGGCTGATGCCCAGCAGCACGTTGGCCGCTACGATCCAGGTCCAGGACGGGCCGAAGATGAGCATGAGCGGCACGGGAACAGCCGCCAGCCAGCCGGCGATGAGGACCGGCTTGCGGCCGTACCGGTCGGAGAGCGTGCCGGCGAAGTAGTTCATCGCGGCCTTGGACAGGCCAAAGGCCAGGATGTACGTCAGCGCGCCCGTGTAGAGGTCCAGGTGGAATTCCTGGGAGGCCAGCAGGGGCAGGACGGTGCGTTCCTGGCCCAGCGTGCCGCCTACCAGGGCATTGACGGCAACCAGCAGCATGAACTGCGCCAGGTTCTGCCGCAGGCCCAGCACTGCTGGCGTTGCATCCATGCTGTGGCGGGGGAGTGCCGTGCCGGGCATCGGTGGTTTCCGTTCTGTTTTGGGCAAAAGGGTGGCCCGGGCGCGCGGGGGACGCGCCCGGGCCGGAAGCCCGGGCAGGAGGGGGGTCCTGCCCGGTGGTCTCGCGGGTGGCCTGGTTAGACGGCGGGGACGCTGTTCTGCCAGGCGTTCCATGCGGCGTAGCTGCCGTCGAGTTCGACGACGTCGTATCCGGCACGGCGCAGGGCGCTGGCAGCTACGGAGTTCCGCACGCCTGACTGGCAGTAGGACACGATGGTGCCGCCGGCGGGGAGTTCATCCAGGTGCCACATGACGCGGCCCCCGCTGAGCTGGTACGAACCCGGGACATGCCCGGCCTTGTGCTCGGTCTTGTTGCGGACGTCCAGGACCATGGCGGCATCAAAACCGTCGAGGTCCTCGGGCTGGATCAGCTTCGGGGTGAAAGTGGGCAGTCCCTCGATCCCGGTGACGTAGCCGGCCACGTTGTCGATGCCCACGCGGACCAGGTGGTCCCACATCTCATGGGCCTGCTCCTGGTCCTTGGCCAGCAGCACCAGCGGGTTCTTGTCCGTCTCCGGATTGACCACCCAGGCGCCGTAGCTGGCTACTGACTTGCCGGCCGGGACGTTCAGGGACCGGGCCACGGTGCCTTGGTGGACCTCGGCGTTGGAGCGGGTGTCGATGAACGTCAGGGTGTCTTCTGCCAAGCCTGCTGCGACGATTTCGGTGGAGAGCTCGGGCAGCGGAGTGCGTTCGCCCATGACGGCCGGGCCTACGCGGTTTTCGCGCTTCATGCGGCCGAAGTAGGCGTGCGCGTCGGGCTGGCCGTCCAGGAGCTCGTCGATGAAGCCCTGCTCGTCGTTGGCGGCCAGGTAGGGGCCCCACCAGGCGTAGAGGCGTTCGTAGCCCACCGTGGAGGACGGGATGGCACCGAGTGCCTTGCCGCAGGCGCTGCCGGCGCCGTGGGCCGGGTGGACCTGGACGTAGTCCGGCAGGGTGAGGAACTTGTCGCGCAGGCTGGCGAAGAGCTGCTTGGCACCTTCGAAGCGGGTGTCGATGCCGCCTGCTGCTTCGTCCAGCAGGTCGGGCCGGCCCAGGTCGCCGGAGAAGACGAAGTCTCCGGAGAGCAGGTAGCCGGGCTTGTCGCTGAACGCGCCGTCGGTGACCAGGAAGGACAGGTGCTCCGGGGTGTGTCCGGGGGTGTGGACTGCCTTGATGCTGATGTTGCCCAGGGCGATGGTGTCGCCGTCGTACAGCCGCTCGCCGTCGAACTCGTACTGCCAGTCGGGCCCGCCCTCGCCGGAAACGTAGATCCTGGCGCCGGTGGCAGCGGCCAGCTCGCGGGTGCCGGAGAGGTAGTCGGCGTGGATGTGGGTCTCGGTGACGGCCACGATCTTCATGCCGTTCTTCGCAGCCAGGTCCTGGTAGACGGCGATGTCGCGGCGGCCGTCCACCACGATCGCTTCACCCTTGGCCTGGCAGCCGATCAGGTAGCTGGCCTGGGCGAGGTCTTCGTCGTAAATGCGCTCGATAAGCATCTGGTGCTCTCCTTCGGGAAAGGGGATTGGGAAGTTGTTCTGCAATCAGTATAGATACCCCGGGGGGTATCCCGCAACGGGGCGTATGCGACTGTCTGGGCCGCCATGGTGGGTCAGGCGTGCTGGTGCCCGGCTTCGGTGCGGAGTTTGTCCATGTCCAGGCTTTTCACGGCCTGGATGACTTCCTCGAGTCCGGTGGCGTTGAGTGCTCCGGGCTGGGAGAAGACCAGGGTCTTGTCCTTGAACGCCATCAGGGTGGGGATGGAGGTGATGTTCGCTGCGGCGGCGAGGGCCTGTTCGGCCTCGGTGTCCACCTTGGCGAAGGTGATGTCCGGGTGCCGTTCGGCGGCGGCGCCATAGGTGGGGGCGAACATGCGGCAGGGGCCGCACCAGGCTGCCCAGAAGTCGACGAAGACGATGTCGTTGTCCTCCAGGGTCTGGGCGAAGGATTGGTCGGTGATGTCGATGGTTGCCATGATCTGTCGTGTCCTTTCGGGCGGTTGGGGGGTGGGTGCCCTGCGGCCGGGGGCTAGGTGGTGGGGAGTCCGGCGCGGGTCCAGGCGGTCATGCCGCCCGCCATGGTGTCTGCCTTGTAGCCGACTCCGTTGAGGGCATCGGCGACGGCGGCGCTGCGGTTGCCGCTGCGGCATACGGCGATCACGGGGACGGCCGGATCCAGCTCGCCCAGGCGGGCCTGCAGTTGGCCCATGGGAATGTGCAGGGCGCCGGGGATCATGCCCTCGGCGACCTCGAAGTCCTCGCGGACGTCGAGGATCCGGGCGGTGGAGCGGCGCTGTTCGGCTTCGGTGATGGTGATTTCAGCCATGGTGTTTCTCCTTCGAAGTGGTTTTTGGCTGGTGTTAAAGCGGTGGTGGTTGCCTAGCGGACGGGTTCGCCGGCCTGGCGCCAGGCGGCCATGCCGCCGCGCACCGAGTAGGCGTCGTAGCCCTTGGCGGCCAGGAGCCGGGCTGCTGAGGCCGAGCGGACGCCGGAGGCGCAGACGGCGATCACCGGACGGGCTTTTTGGATGCCGGCGGTGCTGGCCTGCAGCCTGTCCAGGGGGACATGCTTGGCCTGCGGCGCGCGGCCGGTCCGCCATTCCTGCGCTGACCTGACGTCGATGAGCGTGGCCCCGGAACCCAGGAGGTCCTTGGCCTGCGCTACGGAGATTGTCTTGTAGGGCTTGCTGAAGGCCTTCTTGAGGGAATCGATCAGTCCCATGGTGTTCTCCTCTATGGATGGGTCAGGCGGTGACCGTGCCGGCGGTGACCCACGCCGCGACGGCGAAGATGAGTACCGCAAACGAGATGCGAATGTGCTTGTCGTGCAGGTGGCGGGCAAACCGGGCGGCAACCACCGATCCCACGATGGCCGGGATGGCGAACGCCAGGGTGGTGGCCCAGTCGATGGTGTAGCCGGCCGCGTGGGCGCTGAACCCTGCGGCGGAATTGACCACGATGATCGCCAAAGATGTTCCAACGGCCTGCTTCATGCGCAGGCCCAGGAAGATGGTCAGCGCGGGGGTGATGAGGAAGCCGCCCCCCACGCCAAGCAGGCCGGTGAGGAACCCGACGAGCAGGCCCACCCCCACGGCCTTCGGGGCGCAGGACCGGAAGGCCCGGTGCGGTCCGGTGCTGCAGGAGCCTTCGCTTTCGCGGGGTTTGCTGAGCATCCGGATGCCCGCGGCCACCATGATCACGGCGAATGCCAGCATCAGGATGTTCGGGTCCAGCAGCTTGCCTACGGCCGCTCCGGCCCAGGCCGCCGGGATGCCGGCGGCGCCCACCATGGCGATCACGGGCCAGTTCAAGCCCTCCCGGATCCGGGGAAGCAGGGCCGCCAGCGAGGAGATGCCCACCACCAGCAGTGAGGTGGGAATGGCCTGGGCGGGGCTCATGCCCACGCCGTACACCAGGGCCGGAACGGCGATGATGGACCCGCCGCCGCCCACAACGCCCAGTACGACGCCGACGACGAGCCCCAGTCCCAGGGCCGGGATCATGCCGCCGCGCCCTCTTCAGCCGTCTGCACGGGAAGCTGCAGGATGGCGCTTTCGCGGGTGGGTTCCTGGGCGGCCTTGTTCCACGGCATGGCCGAGAGGGCCTTGCCCATGGCGCAGGTGTTGGTCGCGGCCGAGAACGTCAGCCCGGTGCCGATGGCGCCGGCCAGCATGCGGACCTTGGGGGAGACGAACTTGCCTCCCATTAGGCCCAGCATCACCAGTGAGCCTGCGGCCATGCGGACCTGGCGTTCCAGGTCCCAGCGGTCCTTGCCCTTGACCACTTCGCCGCCGGCGGCAGCAAAGCCGGGAACCCCGCCGGTGAGCACGTAGGCGGTGTCCAGGCCAACGGTGGCCATGCGCTGGCGGGCCTGTTCGGCGCGGACGCCGGACTGGCAGACCAGGACCACGCGGGACCCCAGCCTGGCGGCGAGTTCGTCGGTGTGCTCGGAGAGCAGCGGCAGCGGCACGTTGTAGGAGCCGCGGATGTGCATGGATTCGAATTCAGCGGCGGACCGCACGTCGATGACCACGAGGTCCTGGTGCTCTTTGATCCAGGACTGCAGGGTGTCGGGGGCGAGTGCGGTGACGGCGGTTGCCTTGGCGGGGGAAGTCATAAGTGGCCTCTCGGAAGGGGTCGGGTGGATACCCCACCGAGTATTACAGATACCCCCGGGGGTAGTCAAAACACCCATGGGGGTATATAGTTGGGCGCAGCACCTCATCGATGGAGACCCCCTTATGGAACTGAACCCAACCGAACTCACACCCGTGATCAACCGCCTCAAGCGCGCCCAGGGCCAACTCGCCGCCGTCACCCGCATGCTCGAGGAAGGCCGGGACTGCAAGGACGTCGTCACCCAGCTGGCGGCCGTGTCCAAGGCCCTTGACCGGGCCGGCTTTGCCATCATCGCCACCGGGCTGGAGCAGTGCATCGTCCAGAAGGACGAGACCATGGACCGGAAGGACCTGGAGAAGCTTTTCCTCTCCCTCGCCTAACCAGCCCGCCGAAACACCGGACCGCCTGCACATTTGAGGAGCACCATGACGTACACCCTGGCCACCACCGTCTCCCTTCCCTGGGCCGAAGCGCTGGAACGCACGCGCGAGGCCCTTGCCGCGCAGGGGTTTGGGATCCTGACTGAAATCAACGTCCGGTCCACCTTTGAAGCCAAGCTTGGCGCCGAAGCCGCGGACGCCGTCGGGGATTACGTCATCCTCGGGGCCTGCAACCCCGCCCTTGCCAGCCGCGCCCTCGCCGCCGAACCGCAAATGGGGGCCCTCCTGCCCTGCAACGTGGTGGTGCGACGGGCGGCTGATGCCGCCGAGACGACCGTTGAGGCCATCGACCCGCAGACCATGGTGCAGCTCAGCGAAGCGCCTTCGGTCAAGGAAGTGGCGGACGACGCCGGCACCCGCCTGCGCAAGGCCCTCGCCAGCCTGGACCAAGCGGGAGCTTAAGGGTCACCGGCCGCCCCGCAGTGGACCCCTCTGGCGACACCCATAGATATCCGTGACGCTCATATTCCAGGGCGCACGGATTATTTGGGTAGCGTCCCGGAATGTTGGGTAGATATCAGGGGAACCCGCGCGCGCTTGTGAAGGAGCACGCGGGAACCGCACGCGGAAGAGGAGGGGGAAATTATGCCGGCACCACTGGTCATCGTTTTTGATGTCAACGAGACCCTCTCAGACATGGCCCCGCTCGGGGAAGCATTCGCTCAGGTCGGGGCACGCCGCGAACTGGCCAACCTCTGGTTCGCCACGCTCCTGCGGGACGGATTCGCCCTCACCGCCAGCGGGGACAACACGGCCTTCGCCGCCATCGGCGCCGACGCACTCCGTACCCTGCTGGCAGCCGAAGGGGTCTCCGGGAACCTGGACACCGCCGTCGAACGCGTCATGGCCGCCCTGCAGAACCTCTCCCTCCATCCGGACGTCCCGGACGGCATCCGGGCCCTGGCCGCCGCCGGGCACCGGCTGGTCACCCTGACCAACGGCGCGGCCGCCAACACGGACAAGCTGCTTCTCGCCGGCGGCATCCGGGACAAATTCGAGCTGCTCTTGTCCGTGGAGAACGCGCCTGCCTGGAAGCCGGCCAAGGCCGCGTATGACTATGCGGCAGCATCGGCCCAGGCAGAGCCTTCAAACATGGTGCTGGTCGCCGTGCACCCCTGGGACATCCACGGGGCGGCCGGGGCCGGACTGCGGACTGCCTGGATCAACCGGACTGGCGCCCGCTACCCCTCCTACTTCCAGGCCCCGGATATCGTCATCAGCGCACTTACTGAACTGCCCCCGGTGCTCGCCGCGTAGGCACCTCACCTGCACTCTTGGCAACCCGCACGCACGGAAACGGAGACCACCCATGGCAGCACACGCCGTCGAGCGCCGCACTGTTGAGGTGGACGGCGTTCCGCTGTCCTACCTTGCCGCGGGGGATGACGCCGCCCCGCCGTTGATCCTGCTGCACGGCACCTTCTGGAGCCGCGTGTGGCAGCCCGTCCTGCCGGCACTTGGCGAACGCAGCCGCTGCTACGCACTGGACTTTCCGGGGTTCGGCCGCAGCGGGGGAGAACTAACCGTCGAGCAGGCCACGGTCCCTGCCCTCGCGCAGACAGTGCTCCACGCCGCGGATGCCCTGGGCGTGGGGCAGTTCGACGTCGCCGCCCATGACATCGGCGGTGGCGTGGCGCAGCAGCTCGCGGCCACCAACGGGAGGGTCCGCAAAATGGTCCTCATGAACGCTGTCATGTTCGATTCCTGGCCGGTGCCCGCCGTCGAACGTTTCCGGGACCCCGCCGTGCGCAGGAACACCAGCGGGGAGGATCTCCTCGCCGCGCGCCGCAAGTCCACCCAGGCGTGTGCCATCCGCACCTTCAGCGACGAGGAGCTGGCGGACTACCTGTCACCCTGGCAATCCCCGGCCCGCGCGCGTTCCTGGATGGCCATGGCAGCGGCCGCGGATTCCCGGTACACCCTGGAACTGGTGCCTGCCCTCAAGGAAGCGGCCATACCCACGCGCCTGGTGTGGGGACGGGACGACGACTTCCAGAAAATAGCGTTTGCCCGCCGGTACGTGGACGAGATTCCCAACGCGGACCTCGTTCAGGTGGAAGGCAAGCACATCCCCACCGAAGACTCACCGGATGCCATCGCAACAGCAATCCTGGATCACCTCGCCGGCGCTCCGTAAACCTGGGTTGCCGTCACGGTGGCGGACGCCTCGGGAATGCCTGTAGTCTCTGTGCACGGTGATGGATCCCGCCGGAAGACCCGCGCAACTTCACGGTCTTCGAACCGCCGCCTGGCTGATGGTTCCTGCCTTTGCTGAAACGAAGGCAGGTGACCCATGCCCGCACCCGGCCCAGTCTTCCTGCCCCACCCCGAACAGGAGAACGCATGACTGAGCCCGAGAAACCACACCCCCGTACCGGCGGCATGCCATACGTTCCGCAGAAGATCAGCGGCCCGGTACTCATGGGGGTGGTGCCGGGCCAGCCGTTGGCCGTCGCCCACCGTGCCGCCGAACTGGCCTACAGCCTGGGGGTGAAGCTGGTCTGCGCCTACGTGGACGTCACCACATACCTCGCTGAAGAGCCCGACGGCAGGGTGGAGGCCCGCCCCATCGATCCCGACGGGATTGATGACGACATCGAAGGGATCAGCGCCTCGATCGCCGGGCACCTCCGCGAAGCCCTTGGCGGGACCGGGATCGACTGGTCCTTCGTGACCCTGGCCGGGGACCCGGCCAGGGCGCTGGGACGGCTGGCAGAAACCACTGATGCGGCCGTCATCGTGGTGGGCACCCGTGAGCGCGGACTCGGGGCCAGGCTCGAGGAACTGCTCGTAGGATCCGTTGCGGTCCACCTCACCCACCGCCAGCACCGGCCCGTGCTGGTTGTCCCGCTCGCCCCACACCCCAGGCACCAGCCGAAAGCGGGACACTGATGGAGCAACGGACCCCAAGATCCGAAGCGTCCGAGGCAACAGACCAGGGAACCCTGGGCGAGGTGCGGGCCCACCGGCCGGTCCACCTGCATCCCGGTTTTGTCCTGGTGGTCATCGTCGGCGGCACCTTCGGCGCCCTGGCCCGCTACGGATTGAGCAGCATCCTGCCCACACCCGGCGGCTGGCCGGTACCCACCCTGGCCATCAACCTGGCCGGCGCGTTCCTGCTGGGCGCCTTGCTTGAAGCCCTGGCCCGGCGCGGCCCGGATGCGGGACGGCTGCGGCTGGTCCGGCTGCTGTTGGGCACCGGGTTCATGGGCGCCTTCACCACCTACAGCACCCTGGCCGTGGAAACCACCACCTTGTTCAGCGCCGGCCGCAGCGTAGACGCATTGATGTATCTGGGCGCCACCGTGGTGGTCGGCGCCGTGGCAACAGTGGCAGGCATCCGGCTGGCAGCAGCCCACCACGCCCGGACCACCTCCCGGCGGGGGACGGCCCCCGGCCAGAAGGAGCGAAGCCAGTGAGCGCCGTAACCGTCATCCTGCTCGGACTCGCGGGCGGCCTCGGGGCTGCGACCCGCTTCGTGGTCGACGGCCTGGTGCGTTCCAGAATCCGGACCGCCCTGCCGGTAGGCACCATCGCCATCAACGTCACGGGCTCGTTCCTGCTGGGACTTCTCGCCGGGGCCGTCATAACGCACGCCGCACCGCCCGAGCTGCAGGCCATCGCCGGCACCGGGTTCCTGGGCGGCTACACCACTTTCAGCACCGCAAGCTTCGAAACCGTCCGGCTGGTGCAGTCCGGCCGCACTGGCCTGGCCCTCCTCAACGCGGTGGGCACCGCAGCGGCCGCGGTGGGCGCCGCTGCCGGCGGTCTCGCCCTGGCAGGCCTCCTGTGAACCCAGCCGGGCCTCCGGCGCGGTCCTAAACCACCCCGGCGGGCACGTCCCGGAGCCCTGCGCGGTGCAGGAGCTCCAGCTGCACCACATCGCGCGTAAAGGAAAACACCAGCAGCCCAAGGGCCAGTGCCGGAACTAAAGCGGTGGCCACCGGAGGCATGCCGGGGAGGAGGCCGACCAACAGCGCGAACGGCTGGAACGCCCCGATCGCCTTGCGGGATGCGCTGGGCGGCAGCGCCACGCGAAGGTGCGGCCGGAGCAGCCCCGCGGCCACGAAAGCGTAGTACATGGCCCCGGTGCCAAGGGTCCACGGGCCCGCAACGGGAGCGGCCGCGACGGACAGCACAAGCACCAGGGCGGCGTCGGTGGCGGAATCGAACCGTGCCCCGGCCGCCGATGAGGTACCGGTGCGCCGTGCCACCACGCCGTCGAGCCCGTCCAGGAGGAACGCGGCGCCGCCCAGGAGTGGCAGGAGCAGGTCCGTGCGCCTTCCCGTGAACAGCTGCGGAACCGACAGTACCGCGCACAGGGCCACCAGGACGGCGCGCACCAGGGTGACGCGGTCCGCCGGTGTTGAGAAGCGCGGAATCCGCCGGAGGACGGAGCCGGCGGCGGCCACGGTCACCACGGCGCCGGCGCCCAGGCCGGCCAGTTGAAGGACCATCGCGGAGGGGGACAGGGTCGTCAGCCAGAGTGCCGACAACACGTAGACCGAAACGGCGCCGAACGCGTCCGGCACCGCCCGTTCAGCTGCACGCATGCGCCACCTCCCCCGCATGGTAGCAACGGCTGCGGTGATGTTCACTGCCGGCGGCGCCGGGCCGGAAGCCTGGCTCCGCCGTCGGCCCTTCCCCCGCGCCCCGCACGGACCAGGCCAGCGAGAGCCAGCAGGGCCCCGGCTCCCTCGGCAACAGCGCTGAGGGTTTTGGAGAAGAACCAGACGGGGTCATACATCGCCGGGATCGGCCCGATGGCCGGGATGTCCACGTACCTGTAGAGCACGACGGCGGCGAACGCGCTGAGTGCCACCGCCAGGGCCAGTGCATAGGCCGCCCTGCTGCCGCGGACCAGGACATAAATGCCGGCTGCCAGCGCCGCGGCGGCCTCCAGCAGGAACAGGGTGCCCTGGCTGACGGTGCCCGGCTGCGTGTTTTGGTAGCCCGGGGCCAGGAAAAGGTGGACGCCGGCATCGATGAACAGCGCCAGGGCGGTCAGTAATCGTAGAGCCACGCTTATGTATACGCCGGAAGTTCCCTCCCGGTTCACCCGGCCCCCTTATGTATGCGGGTTTTATGGGGAATATTTAGGGGCATCCGTAGTCTTGCGCCTGTAGTGGGCGCTGAGCCTGCGGCCCTACGAGTAAGGAGAATGACAATGACCCTTCCCAAGGAAGTCACGCCGGGAACCTGGACCCTGGACATGTCCCACAGTGAGATCGGCTTCAGCGTCCGCCATGCCGGGATCAGCAAGGTCCGCGGCCGCTTCACGGAAGCCCAGGCGGAGGCACGGGTGGGGCAGTCCCTGGCGGACTCGTCCGTGCACGCAACGGTCTCCACTGCCAGCTTCAACTCCGGTGATGCCAACCGTGACGCGCACGTGAAGGGTGCGGACTTCTTCGACGTCGAAAAGTATCCGGAAATGACCTTCCGCGGCACCTCCATTGAAGGGGAGGGGGAGGACTACACCCTGACCGGGGACCTCACGATCAAGGGCGTCACCCGGCCCATCGAGCTGGAAGTCGAGTTCACTGGCGTTGCCGTGGACCCGTTCGGCGCCACCCGGGCCGGCTTCTCCGCCGAGACCGAGATCAGCCGCAAGGAATTCGGGCTCACCTGGAACGCGGCTTTGGAGGCCGGCGGCGTGCTGGTGAGCGACAAGGTGAAGATCAACCTGGAAGCGGCGCTGGTCAAGCAGGGCTGAGGATTTTCAGTCCCCGCCCTATCGGGGACAGGGACGGTGAGAACAAAGGGAGCGGTTCCGGAGTCCGGAACCGCTCCCTTATTTTCCGCGCAGGTGTCCGGTCAGCTGTTGCCGCCCAGGTGGATGGTGACCATGGTGCCTGCCCCGGGGACCGGCCCAATTTCAAGCCGCCCTCCGTTCGCGGAAGCGATGCGGCCAGCTGTGGCCAGGCCCAGCCCGGTGCCGGGCGGGTCATCCTCCCGGTGCAGGCGGACCAGGGGATCCAGGACGCGTTTCCGGTCGGCCTCGCTGATGCCCTTGCCGTTGTCGATGACCATCAGGGTTGTTCCGTCCTCGGCCCGGTGGCCAGTGACGTGGATGACGGGAGGGATGCCCGGCCGGCTGTAGGCGATGGCATTGTGGACCAGGTTCTGCAGCAGCACGCGCATCTGGACGGCATCTGCCGTAAAGGCCAGATCGTCGCAGGTGACGGAGGCGTCATACGCTTCGATGCTGGCCGCCAGGTCCTGGACGACGTCCCTGACCAGGTCCTGCAACGAAACCGCCGTTGGCCGGACGTCCCCGCCGATGGTGGCATAGGACAGGACATCCGTGACCATGGACAGCATGCGTTGCCCGGAATTGGCCACCACATCCAGGTACCCTGCGATCTGGGCGTCCTCAAGCTCCCCGGCCTCGTCCCGGGCCAGTTCCACGAAGCCCAGGACGGAAGTCAATGGATTGCGGAGGTCATGGCTGATCCGGCCTGCGAACTCTGCAAGGAGCGTGTTGCTGCGTTGAGCCTCGGCGAGCGCGTCAGCAAGTTGCCGGGCGCGCTGCTCAAGCTGCAGGGCATCGACCACTTCGGCGGCGAGGATTTCCAGGCCCTTGAGCTGCCGGTCGCTCAGTTGCCCGGTTTCCCTTGCCCCCGCGCAGAGCGTTCCCAGGATGAAGCCGTCCTCGGCCACCAGGGGAATGGACGCGTAAAACCTGATCTCGCCCCGGCGGCCGTCCACATAAGGGTTTGTGTTGTAGCGGGGATCAAGTGAGGCATCCTCCAGGACAGTGGGGGTGCCGCTGAGGAAGCCGACAGCGCACATCGAATCCTCCCGGGAGCACAGATACGGCTCCATGCCGGCCGTGGCCACCTGGTACTGCAGGTTCTCGGTGATGATGTTGATGGCTGTCACCGGCTGGCCGCATACCGTCCTGGCCAGTTCCACCAGGTTCTGCAGGCGCTCGGAGGGGAACGGGACGGCAATGTCCGCGTCAGGTCCTGGCGTAGGGAGCCCGGTCCTGGCCAGGACCGCGTCCCTGGCCAGCTCACTTACCATCACCGGCGGGCACCTAGTTCGCACATCGCACTATCATTACAGATCCGGGACGCCTGTCCGTTGACTTCGGGCCTACAGCGGTTCGGGCCGTACCAACACGTTCCCCAGCGAGCGGATCAGCGCCACGGCGGTGATGGACCCCGCCGCCATGATCGATGCCAGCACCACCACCTGGAACCGGCCCGCTTCGAAGGGCGAGGCGCCGCCGAAGATGGCGCCCACGAACGCCCCCGGCAGGGTGACCAGGCCCGTCGTCTTGGTCTGGTCCGTGGACGGGATCAACGCCGAATGGACCGCCTGCCGGGCCTGGAGCAGGGTGGCCTGCCGGGGCGTCGCGCCCAGCGCCAGCCAGCCCTCCACCTGGTCCCACTGCTCCACCACTGCCTCGAAGAAGCGGCGCCCCGCCAGCGTGGCGATGGTCATCGAGTTGCCGATCACGATCCCGCCCACCGCCAGCACGTACCGCGGCGAGAACTCGATGGCACCCGTTCCAAACACAACGGCCACCGTCACCAGGATGCCGGCAGCCATGGTGGCGGCCACCAGGGCCAAGCGCGGCCAGGACCAGGTGAGCCGTCGCGTTGCCGTCACGGACGCCACGCTGAACATGACCAGCAGGGCCACCCCCACCCACACCGGGCTGGTGATGACGCCGCCCAGCACCAGGCTGATGACCGCCAGCTGCGCCGCGCCGCGCAGGATGGCCAGGGCGGGGGAGAGGTACGACGGCGTCCGGGCGCCCCACAGGATGCCCACCGTGAGTGCCGCCAGGATGGCAACGGCCACGAGGGTGGGCAGCAGGGCGGCAATCACGGACATCCTGCCAGCTTACTGAGCGGCCGCCGTCGCCCCTCCAAACGCCCCATCACTTTCTGCCGCCTTTCCCGGCACGCCCCATCACCTTTGGCGGGTTTTCCCAAGACGCCCCATCACTGCCGGCGCCGTGAGTTGGTTCGGCTGGCCGGAGGGGATAAGACTGTGGGTATGGCACGGGGAACGCTTCGGATCTTCCTGGGGGCGGCTGCAGGGGCCGGCACAACGTACTCCATGCTGCGGGAAGCTCACCGCCTTGCGGCCTGTGGCAGGCACGTCGTGGTCGGTATCGCCGCGGACCATGGGAGGCAGGAAACCAGGCAGCTCCTGGAGGCGCTCGACGCCGTGGCGCCGCGGCTCCTGGGGGACGCGCACGGGGCGGGGGTACCCGAGCTGGACGTGGCGGCCATCTTGGCCCGGAAGCCGGACGTGGCCGTGGTGGATGAGTATGCGCACGTCAACGCCCCGGGCAGCGGGAACGAACGCCGCTGGCAGGACGTCGAGGAGCTCCTGGCCGCCGGGATGGACGTGCTGACCACCCTCACCGTTCAGCACGTGGCCTCGCTGAAGGACGTGGTCGCCGCCGTCACCGACCAGCCGGGCCAGGAAACGGTCCCGGACGCTGTGGTGCGCCGCGCGGACTACCTGGAGCTGGTGGACATCACACCGGAACTCCTGCGCCAAAGGGTGGCTGACGGGAAAGTCTTCCCCCAGGACAGGATTGACGCCGCCCTGGCCAACGGGTTCCGCCTGGGCAACCTCATAGCCCTCCGGGAAATCGCCTTGATCTGGCTGGCGGACCGGGTGGATGAAGGCCTGGCCAGTTACCGGAAGAGCCAGGGCATCACCGCTACCTGGCCGGCGCGCGAGCGGGTGGTGGTGGGGCTCAACGGCGGCCCGGAAGGGGAGCTGCTCCTCAGGCGGGGCTCCCGGATCCTGTCCAGGGTCAACGGCGGCGACCTGCTGGCCGTGCATGTGCGGCGGGGGGAAGGACGCACCGCGGCGCCCGGCCAGTTACTGGAAGCCCAGCGGCAGCTCGTCACCGACCTTGGCGGCACGTTCCACACGGTGTCCGGGGAGGACGCAGCGGGCTCGCTCCTGGAATTCGCCCGCAGCGTCAACGCCACCCAGATCGTCATCGGCGCCTCGCCCGGGCCCCTGTGGAAACGGATCCTCGGCATCGGGGCGGGCGCCAAAGTGGCCCGCGGCTCCGGGGACATCGACGTGCATATCGTGTCCCACCCCCAGGGACGCCGTAGCCTGCCCACGCCCGCACGCGCCGCGCTCAGCCGTGCGCGCACCACCACCGGCTTCGTCCTTGCCGTCCTGCTTCCGGTCCTGGTCACAGCGGGCCTGTCCCTCTACCCGGACCTGAACCTCGCCACCCATGCGCTGGTGCACCTGACGGGGGTGATGGCGGTGGCATTCATCGGCGGCCTGTGGCCCGCGGTGCTCGCGGCCGTCCTGGATGCGCTACTGCTGAATTACTTCGAAACGGACCCGGTGGGAACGTTCACCATCAAGGACCCGCAAAACGTTTTTGCGCTGTTCGTCTTCCTGAGCGCGGCGGTGGCGGTGTCACTTGTGGTGGGCCTGTCCGCCAGGCGCGCCCGGGAGGCCATCCGGGCGCGCGCGGAAGCCACCACCCTGGCCGACCTCGCCCGCGACGCCCTCCTCACTGACGACACCGTGGCGGCGTTCATGGCAAAGGTCCGCGAGACCTTCCAGGTCCGGGCCGCAGGGCTGTTCACCACCACCGGAGACCGCGGGTCGGCGTGGGAACTGCAGGCCTTTTCCGGGGACGCGCCACCGCCGCCCCCGGATGCTGCGGCGTTGACGGACAGTGTGGAACTTGCCGACGCCAGGACAGCGCTGGTCCTCACTGGACGGAGCCTGACAGCCGGTGACCGGCTGCTCCTGGCCGCCCACGGGGCGCATCTGCTGCTGCTGCGCCAACGCAATTCCCTTCAACGGACGCTGCAAAGCACCGCGAAACTGGCCGAGGGCAACAACGTCCGCACCGCCATCCTGCGGGCTGTTGGCCATGACCTGCGCACGCCGCTGGCCGGGATCAAGCTGGCTGTCACGGCGCTGCGGCGCCAAAGCCGCCGGCTGCCGGAGGAGGTGCAGGCCGAGATGCTTGAGACGATCGAGTCCTACACAGAACGCCTGGACGCCCTGATCTCCAACCTCCTGGACATGTCCCGGATCTCCAGCGGGTCCGCCGCCCCGCTCACGGCCCCGGTCACGTGGCGCGATGCGATCGAGGACGCGTTGCGAGGTCTACCGGCGGACCGCATCCGGATTGAGCTCGCCCCCAACATGCCCGCCGTCGACGCGGACCTGGGGATGCTGGAGCGGGTCATCGCCAACATCGTGGAAAACGCGCTGAAATATGCGCCGGAGTCTGACGTGGTGATCGTGGGCGTCTCGGGCGGGTCCCACGCAGCGGACGACGGCGGCATTCCCTTTGGCGAGTTGCGCATCGTGGATCACGGGCGGGGTGTGCCCGCTGCCGCCGTCGAGGGCATCTTCCAGCCGTTCCAGCGCCTTGATGACGCCCCCGAAGGCCTGGGCATGGGGCTTGGCCTGGCCGTCGCGAAGGGCTTCACGGAGGCCATGGGCGGCCAGCTGGTGGCCGAGCCGACGCCCGGCGCGGGGCTGACAATGGTGATCCGCCTGCCGCTCTCCACCGGGCCGGCGGTTTCCACCCTTCGCAGGAAAGCAGGCACCAGCACGCCATGAGGACAGTACTGGTAGTCGACGACGAGCCGCAGCTCCTGCGCGCCCTCCAGGTCAATCTGGAGGCGGAGGGGTACCGGGTGCTCACCGCGCTGGACGGGACGGCCGCGCTGAAGCATGCGGAGGGCGGCCATCCCGATGTCATGGTGCTGGACCTGGGCCTGCCGGACATCAACGGTGTGGACGTGATCACCAGGGTCCGCCGCACCAGCAGCATGCCCATCATCGTGCTGTCAGCCCGGCACGGGTCCGTGGACAAGGTCCGGGCCCTGGACGCCGGCGCGGATGACTACGTGACCAAGCCGTTCGGCCTGGACGAGCTCCTGGCCCGGCTGCGCGTTGCCGGGCGCCGGAGCGGCACACCGGAGGTGGCGGACAGCGCGCCCGCCATTGACGTGGGGGATTTCGAGGTGGACCTGGCCAACCGGAAGGTGACCCGTGCCGGGGATCCGGTCCGGCTCACCCCGCGGGAGTGGGCCATCCTGGAGTTGCTCGCACGGAACCCGGGACGGCTGATAACGCAGCAGCAGATGCTGGGGAAGGTCTGGGGGCCGGGGTACGAGAACGAGACCCATTACCTGCGGGTCTACATGGGCCAGTTGCGCCGCAAGCTGGAGGCAGACCCGGCCCGGCCCCGGCACCTGCTCACGGAAGCAGGAATGGGGTACCGCTTCGAGCCGTGACGTGCCGCGGACGGCCCGTGCCGCCGTCGTACATCACACGTAAAGGAATCATTAAGAAAAGCCCTTTTCGCGCTTCGGCCGTTTTGGCCGGTGCTAGCTTCGCAGTGGTCGCGGTGCACAGGGCAGCGCGGAAAGGCAGACATGACCACGTTGAGCAGGCCCCCGGCGGATCCGTCCGCGCCCCACGCCCACGGCAGGAAGGCGCTCCAGGACTGGCTGCTGTTTGGGCTGCAGGACAGCAAGGGCGCCCACCAGGGCCCCGGCGGCGTACCGACGCAGCACGAGAAGAAGCATTCGTGGTGGCAGGTCATGTGCCTGACGGGCGTGGACTACTTCTCCACCCTGGGCTACCAGCCCGCCATCGCCGCGCTCGCCGCCGGAGTCATCTCCCCGCTGGCCACCCTGGTGCTGGTGGCGGTGACCCTGCTGGGTGCGCTGCCGGTGTACCGCAGGGTTGCCGGTGAAAGCCCCCGCGGCGAAGGCTCCATCGCCATGCTGGAGCGCCTGCTGCCCCGCTGGGGCGGCAAGCTCCTGGTGCTGGTCCTCCTCGGGTTCGCGGCCACTGACTTCATGATCACCATGACCCTTTCGGCAGCAGACGCCTCCGCGCACCTGCTGGGCAATCCTGCGGCTCCCGGCTGGCTCCAGAACCAGAACGTTCCCGTCACGCTCTTCCTGCTTGCCCTGCTGGCAGCCGTGTTCCTGCGGGGATTCAAGGAAGCCATCGGCGTCGCCGTCGTCCTGGTGGTCCTGTACCTGGGCCTGAACGCGGTAGTGGTGGTTGCCACCCTGGCCCAGGTGCTCACGCATCCCGCGGCCATGGGGGACTGGTGGACCAACCTGTGGGTGTCGCACGGAAACCCCGTGATGGCCGTGGCCATCGCGCTGCTGGTATTCCCCAAGCTGGCGCTGGGCCTGTCCGGGTTCGAAACCGGCGTTGCCGTGATGCCGCAGGTGCAGGGGGCTGCGGACGATACGGAGGAGAACCCCAAGGGCCGGATCCGGGGTGCCCGGCGCATGCTCACCACCGCCGCCGTAATCATGAGCGTCTTCCTGCTGACCACCAGCTTCATCACCGTGGTCCTGATTCCGGAACAGGAGTTCCAGCCCGGCGGCCAGGCGAACGGCCGTGCCCTGGCGTACCTGGCGCACGAATACCTTGGCGTGGGGTTCGGCAGCGTCTATGACATCAGCACCATCGGCATCCTCTGGTTCGCCGGGGCCTCGGCGATGGCCGGCCTGCTGAACCTGGTGCCCCGGTACCTTCCCCGCTACGGCATGGCTCCGGCCTGGGCCAAGGCCGTCCGGCCCCTGGTGCTGGTCTTCACCCTGATCGGCTTCCTGATCACGTTCATCTTCAAGGCCGACGTCGATGCCCAGGGCGGCGCGTACGCCACCGGCGTCCTGGTGCTGATGACCTCCGCGGCGGTGGCCGTTACGCTGTCGGTGCGCCGGCGCAGGCAGCGGAACCTCACCGTGGGCTTCGGCGTCATTTCCGTAGTGTTCGCCTACACCACGGTGGCCAACATCTTTGAACGGCCCGAGGGCATCCGGATCGCCGCCATCTTCATCCTCGGCATCATCGTCATCTCGCTGCTGTCCAGGGTCCGCCGTTCCTTCGAGCTGCACGCAACCCGGGTGCATTTGGACCAGCAGGCCCTGGAGTTCATGTCCAGCACCCTGGACGGGCCCATCGCGATCATTGCGCACGAGCCGCTGCGGATGTCCCCTGAGGCGTACCGGGACAAACTGGAGTCAGCCATCGAAGTCAGCCATCTCCCGCTGGCAGGGGAGGCCCTGTTCCTCGAGGTCATCGTGGATGACTCCTCGGACTTCGAAACCGAACTGCACGTCCGCGGCGTGAACCGCCACGGGTACCACATCCTCGAGGTCCACGGCCCGGTGGTGCCCAACACCATTGCCTCCGTGCTGCTGCACATCAGGGACGTCACGGGGCTCATGCCGCACATCTACTTCCGCTGGACGGAGGGAAACCCCATCACCAACCTGGTCCGGTTCATGTTCCTCGGCGAGGGCGAGATCGCCCCGGTGACCCGGGAGGTGCTGCGCGAGGCTGTCCCGGACGTTACCCAGCGCCCATGGGTTCACGTCGGCTGATATGCGCAACCGTGGCCGCAACGCGGGCGGCGTCCGCCAGGCTGGAAGGGACGTCCGCGCGGAACGCGGCCTCGGCGTCGTCCTCCCACACGCCGGCGGCCAGCACCACAACGTGCACCATGTCGCCGTAGGAATCGTTGCAGGCCAGGATGTCGCCGGGAACTTTGTGCGCGTGCAGGCCGGGTGACGGCCAGGGCTGGAAAATAACCCACCACGGCTCGCCGTCCTGGTCCGGAAAAATGTAGCCCGCGGTGGGGTGGAGGGCGCGGCCGTTCACCGCGCGGCCGCCGTAGCCTTCAACGGCGTCGGCAGCCGCCGCGAACTTGACCCTGCCGCGGTCCTCCGGCCCCTCATCCCACCGCATCTGCGCTCCCTGCCTCCGCCCGCTGCCTATGCCTCCATCAAAGGGCCGCGCAGGCACAACCGGGGCGGCCAGGGCATTTTATTGACGGATTCTTTACGCCCTCCGCCCGCCACGGCGAAGGCCGGCGTCCTGCCACAGCAATAATGGGACCCATGGACAGCCCCGTAACCATCCGCCCCATGTGCCCCGATGACTGGGACGCCGTCCACGCGATTTACGCCGCCGGCATCGCCACGGGGGAGGCGACCTTCGAGAGCGAGCCGCCCACGTGGGAAGCGTTCGACGCCGTGCGGTTGCCTGAGCACAGGATCGTCGCCGAGGATGCGGGGCGCGTTTTGGGATGGGCGGCGGTCTCCCGGGTTTCGTCGCGGGAGGTGTACCGGGGCCTCGTGGAACACTCCATCTACGTTGCGCCGCAGACACAGGGCCGGGGCGTGGGCCGGCTCCTCCTGGCCGCCCTGATCGACTCCACCGAAGCCGCGGGCATCTGGACCATCCAGTCCAGCATCTTCCCGGAGAACACCGCCAGCCTGGTGCTGCACCAGAAGCTGGGCTTCCGGGTGGTGGGAACCCGCGAGCGGATTGCCCGGATCAGCAACGGCCCCAAGGCGGGGCACTGGCAGGACACGCTGCTGCTGGAACGCCGCAGCGACGTGGCAGGGACGGAGTAGCCCCTACCGCGTCGGCAGGGTCAGGATCTCGGCGCCGTCGTCAGTGATGGCGATGGTGTGCTCCGTGTGGGCCGTCCTGCAGCCGGTGGCGCTCCTTAGCGTCCACCCGTCGTCGTCCGTCACCAGCTCCGCCGTGTCCGCCATGATCCACGGCTCCAGCGCCAGCAGAAGGCCGGGCCGCAGCTTGAAGCCGCGGCCGGGCCGTCCGGTGTTGGGCACGTGCGGGTCCTGGTGCATGGTGGAGCCGATTCCGTGGCCGCCGAACTGCGTGTTCACCGGGTAGCCGGCATCAATGAGGACGCGGCCGATGGCGTAGGAAATGTCACCGATCTTGGCGTTCGGCCCGGCGGCGGCGATCCCGGCCGCCAGGGCGCGCTCGGTCGCCTCGATCATCGCCACGCTCTCCGTGGGCTGCGAGTCGCCCACGATGAAGCTGATGGCGGCGTCGGCAGCCATCCCGTTCTTGACGACGGCGAGGTCCAGGGTGAGCAGGTCGCCGTCTGCCAGCGCGTAGTTGTGGGGCAGCCCGTGCAGCACGGCGTCGTTGACGCCCGTGCAGATGTAGTGGCCAAACGGTCCGCGGCCGAACGACGGCGCGTAGTCAACGTAGCAGGATTCCGCCCCGGCCTCGGTGATCATCTCCTTGGTCCACTGGTCGATGTCCAGGAGGTTGGTGCCCACGGTTGCACGGCTCTTCATGGCCTGCAGGATGTCAGCCACCAGGGAGCCGGTCTCCCGGGCGCGGGCCACTTCGGCGGGGTTGAGGATCTCGATCATGGGGCGCCCTTCTTGTGCGGCCAATAACTATGGGCCCCATCCTATTGGCCCTGCCTGAGACGGCAGCAAGGGCAGGCGCCCCGAATTTCAGCCGGTACGGCGCAAGTCCATGAGCAGGTTCATGCGTCACCGGAGCGGCCGTGGGCCAGGCCCGTGGGGAACCCGATGAGCACCGGCTCAGGGGTGCCGCAGCAACCACCGGCGGTTTCTGCCACGAACGTTCCCGATGCTGGTGCGGATGCTGCGGCGGGAACGTCGCAGCTGGTGCCGATGTCAGAGGAGCAGACGCCGGTCTCCGGCAGTTCGAGCTGCACCGTGTCGGCGGCTTCCCGGTCCCCGGCCAGGGCGGCCGCCACGGAGCGGACCTGCTCGTAACCGGTGGCCAGCAGGAAGGTGGGCGCCCGGCCATAGGACTTCATGCCCACCATGTAGAAGTCCTGTTCAGGGTGGGACAGCATCTTCGCGCCGTGGGGTTCCACGGTGCCGCAGGAGTGGAATTCCGGGTCGATCAGGGGGCCGAGCTCGCGGGGTGCCTCCACACCCGGGTCCAGCTCCAGCCGGAGCTCCTGGAGGATCTTCAGGTCGGGCCGGAACCCGGTGGCCGGAACCACCACGTCGGCCCGCAGGGTCCTGCCGTCGGTGGCAGTCAGCGTGACGGCACCGTCGTTTGCCGCGAGGGAGGCGATTCCGAAGCCGGTGTGGACTTCGACGGCGCCGGACTCGACCAGGGCGCGGAGCCGGCTGCCCAGCCGGCCCCGGGCGGCGAGCCCGTCGGCGTCGCCGCCGCCGTAGACCTTGGACGCCGACGGGCCGCGGATGGCCCACACGATCCTTGTGCCGGGCTCCTCGGTTGCCAGGTCGGCGAGGTTGAGCAGGGTGTTGGCGGCGGAGTGGCCCGCGCCAACCACGACGGCGGTGCGCCCGGCGAACGCTGAGCGCTCGCGGCCCAGCACGTCCGGGAGAGGGGAAGAGATGTGGGCAGCTGCGGCAGCTTCGCCGGCGGCCGGCAGCCCCGAGGTCCCGAGCGGGTTGGGGGTGGACCAGGTGCCGGAGGCGTCGATGACCGCGGCCGCCTGGTAGTCGCGGACGTCGCCGTCGGCGTGTTCAACCCGGACCAGGAAGGGGGTGCTGTTCCGATTGCGGCTGTGGGTCTTGTCCATGCCCTGCCGGGTGACCGCGATGACGCGGGCGCCGGTGTGCAGGCGGGACGCGATGGCGGGCAGGGCGGCGAGCGGGGTGAGGTACTGGTCGATGAGGTCCCCGCCGGTGGGCAGCTCCGTCGGCTCGGGCGCCGTCCAGCCCGTTTCGGCCAGGAGGCGGACGGCGGCGGCGTCGGTGTTGTACTGCCAGGGGGAGAACAGCCGGATGTGACGCCACTGCTCGATCGCCGCGGCGGGGGCCGGGCCGGCTTCGAGGATGAGCGGCTCCAGGCCGCGTTCCAGCAGGTGCGCTGCCGCGGCGAGGCCGATGGGGCCTGCGCCGATGACAGCTACGGGAAGGGTATTGGTGACAGCCATGATGTCCTCTGTTTCATCCGTTGGCGTGGCGGGCTGGTGGTGGCCGGAGGGGCGGCGGCCGCCTGCTCTGGTTACTTGGCGGCGGGAGTGAGGGAGGCGATGAGCTCCTCGATGCGTGCTTTGATCTCATCGCGGATGGGACGGACGGCGTCCACGCCCTGGCCGGCAGGGTCTTCCAGTTCCCAGTCCTCGTAGCGCTTCCCGGGGAAAATCGGGCAGGTGTCGCCGCAGCCCATGGTGATCACCACGTCGGACTCCTTGACGGCCTCGGTGGTGAGCACCTTGGGGATTTCGGCGGACATGTCGATGCCGAGCTCGGCCATTGCCTCGACGGCGGCGGGGTTGACATTGTCGGCCGGCTGGGACCCGGCGGAGCGCACCTCGATGGCTCCCTTCGACAGGGTGGTGAGGAACGCGGCGGCCATCTGCGACCGGCCGGCGTTGTGGACGCAGACGAACAGGACGGAAGGCTTCTTGGCGGGTGCGGTAGTCATGGTGATCTCCAGGAGGTTCGTGGGTCAGGCGGAAAGCTGGCTGGGGGTGAAATAGCGTGTGCGGGCCCAGAGGGCCGCGTATACCAGGGCAACAAGGGCGGGGACTTCGATCAGGGGCCCGACGACGCCGGCCAGGGCCTGCCCGGAGGTGACGCCGAAGGTGCCGATCGCCACAGCGATGGCGAGTTCGAAGTTGTTCCCCGCGGCAGTGAACGCGAGGGTGGTTGTCCTGGCATAGCCGAGGCCCAGCCATTTGCCGATGCCCATGCCGGCACCGAAGACGACCACGAAGTAGACCAGCAGCGGCAGCGCGATCCGGGCCACGTCCAGCGGCCGGGAGGTGATGGTGCCGCCCTGCAGGGCGAAGAGCAGGATGATGGTGAAGAGCAGTCCGTAGAGGGCCCACGGGCCGAGCTTCGGCAGGAAGGAGCTTTCGTACCAGTCGCGGCCTTTGGCCTTTTCCCCGATGGTTCGGGTCAGGAAGCCGGCCAGCAGGGGGATCCCAAGGAAGACCAGCACGGAGGCGGTGATGGACCAGAAGGAGAAGTCCGCGCTGGTGGTGGGCAGGCCGAGCCAGGACGGCAGGAGTTGGAGGTAGAACCAGCCCAGGGCGCCGAAGGCGAGGACCTGGAAGACGGAGTTGATGGCCACCAGCACTGCCGCCGCTTCCCGGTCTCCGCAGGCGAGGTCGTTCCAGATCATCACCATGGCGATGCACCGGGCCAGGCCCACGATGATCAGTCCGGTGCGGTATTCCGGCAGGTCGGGGATGAAGACCCAGGCCAGGGCGAACATGAACGCCGGGGCCAGCACCCAGTTCAGCGCCAGCGACGTGATCATGAGTTTGCGGTCACCGATCACCCGGTGCGTCTGGTCGTAGCGGACCTTCGCCAGCACCGGGTACATCATGACCAGAAGGCCGATGGCGATCGGCAGGGACACTTCGCCGATCTTGACGGCCTCCAGCGTGGTGTTCAGGCCCGGGACCAGGCTGCCCAGCAGCAGCCCCAGCGCCATGGCCGCGATGATCCAGACCGGGAGGAACCGGTCCAGGGTGGAGAGCTTGCCGGCAACGGCGGCCTCACCGTCCAGGCGGGGGGATGGGTGGGTCTGGGTGCTCACGGGACTCCTGCGCTGCTGTTGTGCTGACCTGGTTGGACTGCTTCGGTAAATATTGATGTTTGTCGATATGAAGTATTGGCGACTATATCGATGATTGTCAATCCATGTGCATAATGGATCCATGACTTCCCTGCAAACGGTTGAGCCCACCATCGATGAGGCCTGCTGTGCCCCATCCGGCAAGGCTGCCCTCGCTGCGGAGGACGCCCAGCGCACGGCCCTGGTGTTCAAGGCGCTTGCAGATCCCAACCGGCTGCGGCTGCTCTCGATTGTCAAAGGCGCCGGAGACGGCGAAGCGTGTGTCTGCGATCTGACCGAACCGCTGGACCTGAGCCAGCCCACGGTCTCCCACCATCTGAAGATTTTGGTGGACGCCGGGCTGCTTCACCGCGAAAAGCGCGGCACCTGGGCGTACTACTCGCTGGTCCCCGGCGCGATCGAGCAGACGGCAGGCCTCCTGGCCTCCCTGTAAATGCCGGGCCGCCTGTTATGCGGGCTGGGAACTGTAGGCGGTCAGGGCTGTCAGTTTTTCTTCACCAATGGGTTCTTCGGGCAGCAGCGGAATGAGGGCCACCCGGTCCGCCAGCCCGTACACCTTTGAAATCTGTTCAATTTCGCCGGCCGCGCGCGCCTGCAGGAAAGGTGTCTGCGGGTGCGCAGCGGCGATTGAGTTGTTGATGACCCAGGCCCATGGATGAATCCCGGCGCGTTCCAGGTCGTCCTGCAGCTCCCTGGCCTCGAGGACCGGGGTGGTCTCGGCCAGCGTGACCAGGACCACCTTGGTCTGCGCCGGGTCCTGCAGCCGCATGAGGGGCGTCACGAATCCCATGGTTGCGCCCACTTGCCGGGCGATTTCACGGTGATACGAGCCCGTGGCGTCCAGGAGCAGCAGGGTGTGCCCGGTGGGTGCGGTATCGATTACCACGAAGTGCCGGCGTGATTCCTGGACCACTTTGGAGAACTGCCGGAACACGGCAACCTCGTCCGTGCACGGGGACATCAGGTCCTCGGCCAGGGCGGCGCGTCCTTCATCGTCAAGGTTCCGGCCTTTGGTGTCCATAACGTGAGCACGGTACTCGCGGATGGCTGTTTCCGGATCGATGCGTGAGACGGTCAGGCCGGGGATGGAACCGTGGAGCGTCTCGGTCAGGTGCGCAGCGGGATCGGTTGTTGTGAGGTGGACGGCATGGCCGCGCCGTGCAAGGGCAACGGCAATGGCGGCAGCAACGGTGGTCTTGCCCACTCCGCCCTTGCCCATGCACATGACCAGGCCGTGGCCGTCGCGCTCCACTGCGTCGACCAGCACGGCAAGCGGGGCGTCTTCCGCATCTGAGGCCTGCACTTCGGCACGCGGCAGTTCGGTGGCAGATGCCGTGGTAAACAGGGATTCGAGGGCCGGAATTCCCACCATGTTCCCTGGCTTCAGCTCCAGGACGTCGCGTGGAAGACCGGCGACTGTGTGGGGGATCGCACTGAGGGCAGCCGCTTCCCGGGCGCGGAATGCTTTGGCCAGGTCTTCATCGCCGGCAGCGTCCGGCAGCACCCCGTTGATGACCACGTACCCGTTGCTGATACCTATCTGGTTGAGCTCCAGATAGGTCCGTTCAATCTCGCTTAGTGACGACGTCTGCGCCCGGCTGACCAGCACCAGCCGGGTACGGGCCGGGTCCGTGAGGGCTTGGACTGCTGCGGCGTAGACCTGCTTGTGCTTCTCGAGGCCGGAAAGGGGCCCCAGACAGGAGGGATCGCCTGTGCCGGCGGCCAGGAAATTGGTCCACGAACCCGGCAGCTGCAGGAGCCGGACGGTGTGGCCTGTCGGGGCGGTGTCGAAAACGATGTGATCGTACTCGCCGTAGCTGCCGTCGCCGGCAAGCAGGCTGGTGAACTCATCGAAGGAGGCGATCTCGGTGGTGCACGAACCGGAGAGGCTCTCCGCGATCCCTGCCAGCTCCGCGTCCGGAAGGACTCCCCGGGCGGGGCCGATGATCCGTTCCCGGTAGGCCTCGGCAGCCTGCTCGGGGTCGATTTCCAAGGCCCGGAGCCCCGGCACGCCGCTGATCCGGGTGACAGTGTTGCCGATTTCCTGGCCGAACACCTGGCCCACATTCGATGCGGGGTCGGTGCTGACCAGCAGGATCCGCTTGCCACTCCTGGCAAGGGTGAGCGCGGTTGCACACGCCACCGACGTTTTGCCCACACCGCCTTTGCCCGTGAAGAAGAGGAACCGGGGCAGGTCCTGGAGGAACTTCATGGGCCTCATGCTATCGATAGACGTCTATGTATGACAGAGTCGCCGGGGCAGCGCTGCAGGCCTCCAGCACCTCCGCGCGGGCGGACCCGCGAGCCTATGATGTGAACACCGGCTGCTACCCAAGGACGGGAGGCCCTGATGGCGGTACCTGACAGCGACCCGGTGAAGGCGGACCTGCTGTGGATCGCGGCCGACTTCCGGAACATCGTCCTGGGTGCCCCCGGCGGCGAGCTGGACCTCCCGACCATCGGTACGCGGTGGACCAACCGGCAGTTGCTCTTCCACATGGTCCTGGGACAGAACATCACGCTGGCGGGAATACCTCTGCTGGGATTGTTCTCCCGCCTGCCGCCGTCGGCATCCCGGAAGTGGAGCCGCCTACTCGACTCCTGCGTTCGCCCCTATAACTGGGTGAATTGGGCCGGAAGCGCCGCCGGGGGCCAGGTCCTTAAACCAGCCGGCATGCTCCGGATGATGGACCGGACCACGCGGATCATTGTGAACTGGTACGACCATGCTGACAACAGGGCACTGAACCGCGGCATGACGATGCCCATCCGCTGGGACCCGTACTTCCTGCCCTGGATGAGCCGCCGGGACATCCTGGAGTGGGCGCCCAAGCACTACCGGCATCACCGGGCCCAGCTGAGCCTGACGACGCTGCCGTCCTGAACGCTTCGGGGTGTGCATTCCAGCCCGGTTACTCCTGCGCCGGTCCACGGGTTAGCCGCGACGCGCCGGCGGTTACGGCGTGCCGCGGTGGGTGCCGGAAGAGTAAGTGGGAGGGAACGCACGACGGCGGCCCCCTTCACTGACCCCGTAGGCCTGACTCAGGGGGCGGACGGGTCCCCCCAGTTGATACCGATTGAACGGCCACGGGCAAAATGGGCGTTCGCGATGTCATTGACTTCGCGAAGACTCTTCCCCGGGTACGCCAAGCGGATCCATTCGTAGTCCCACTCCTGCATGTCCCGTACACGGCGGCCCTGTTTTTCGGCGCGCATGCGGGCAGCAAGGTCATCCCCGCCGAGGACCTGGCGGGGCGGGGGCATGACGGGTTGCGGCTTGGGCGGGGGCACCCTGGCCGGGCGGGGAGGGGCCTTTGCTGTGTGCACGAGTGCCACGGTCAACGCAACTACGCCCGCGGCAATCAGGAGGACCCACCAGTACTGAATGATGAGGGCAATGACGATGAGGGCGAAGAACGGGGCACACCCGAGGGTGCCGCCGCCCTTGCTGCTTGAACGACGCCGTTTTGCTGCCATGGTGCGGTATCCAACTTTGTCTCGACGTGTTGACGGAACAAGTCCACCCTCGCACCGGGTTTGCGCCATGTCATGAGTATTTGGTACTCGAATTTGCTGCCTTGTCCGGGTCCCGGGCTGGCTGACGGGCGTTAGCGCACCTCGATGACACCCATCATGCCGAGATCCTCGTGGTCCAGGATGTGGCAGTGGTACGCGGACCGCCCGCGGAAGTCCGTAAAGGCCACCCGGACCGTGACCCGTCCGTTGGCCGGCACGTTCACCACGTCCCTCCACTCGGGGGCGGAACCGGCGCCGTCGCCCACCACCTGCATGGGCCAGACATGCAGGTGGAAGGGGTGGTCCATGGGGCTTGTGTTGATGAGCGTCCATTCCTCGACCGTGCCGGCTGCCGCCGTCGTATCTGTCCTGGTTGGGTTGAATTCCCTGCCGTTGATGGTAAAGCCCGTCGTCCCGGCACCGCCCATGCCCGTGGAAAGGACGATCTGCCGGTGTGCCGCCACCACGGACTGCCGAAGGTCTGAAGGTGCCTGCTGCGCGGGGATTCCCGACGGCGGAGCAGTCCGTTCCCCTGCAACCCGGAACGTGGCCAGCGCACTCCCTCCACCAGCACTGCTGCCCTGGGCCGGGCCCGCTCCCATCATTCCGCCCATGCTTCCACGGTTGTAGCGGAACGCCTGCAGGGCTGAATCGCCGGCCGCTGCGGTGACCAGGAGGTCCGCACGGTTTCCGGGAGTAAGCAACAGCTCTTCCACATCCTGCGGTTTCTCGAACCGGCCCGAGTCCATGCCCAACAGTTGGAGCTGCTGCCCGTCCAGCCGCAACCTCAGGTAACGGGACACGCAGGCGTTGACGATGCGCCATCGCTCCCGCTGCCCCGGACCAGCGCTGAACTGCGGGTTGTTTTGACCGTTAACCAGGAGCAGTTCGCCTTCCCTCCCTGCCACTCGGTCCATCGCCGAGGCCGCGCTGATGCCTCCCAGCGGATCCAATGAGGTGTCCGAAACCACCAACACGCGCTCGGCGCTGGCTTCGATCGGCTCACGGTCCTCCACAATGATTGCTCCGTACAGGCCGGCGAAGACCTGGTCAGCCACCATGCCGTGATGATGGGGGTGGTACCAGTACAGCCCCGGTGGATGGTTCGCGGGAAGTTGGTATTCGTAGTCAAAGGAACTGCCCGGAGCGACGGCGACGAAAATGCTGTCCCCGTTGTTCTCCGGGGAGACGTGAAGGCCGTGCACGTGCAGGTTGGTGGGCTGGGAGAGGCTGTTGACGAGCTTGATTCCCAGGGCATCGCCGGCCTTCAGGCGCAGTGTGGGCCCCGGAATGCCTCCGTTATAGCCGAGGGCCGAGACCTCCCGGCCATCCAGCTGCAGCTGACCGGGGGCAGCCTCGAGCCGGAGTTCCAGCCGCCCGTCCCCGCTCCGCAGCTCATCCGGCTGGACCAGGGCACTTCCGGTAGCGGGCCCGGGCCGGGATGACAGGGACCAGATCAGGCCGGTCCCGCCGGCCGCCGCCGCCGCAGTTCCCAAGCCACCCAGGAGCAGCGCCTGGCGGCGGCTGATGGGGCGCACTACCTGCCCTCGCCGAGCACCTTGAGTTGTGCGCGGTACTGCTCGGCCGTGAGCTCACCCCGGGCGAAGCGCTCGTCAAGGATCTGGCGTGCAGCAGAAGCCGGCGGGGCGCCCTGACCGTGGCCGCCCTGACCCTGGCTGCTCCGGCCTTGGCCACCGCGGATGCCGCCACCAAATGCCCGCACCGCCAACACCACCAGCAGTGCCATGCCGATGAGCAGCAGGATGCCCCAAAGCCACCACGCAGATCCCTGCCCGTAACCCCACATCATGACCGGAGCCTTCCTTTCAGCGGTGCTCCGATTGTGGGTGCCGGGCGCGGGCAGGGGTAGAGTCCGAGGTCCCGCCCGGGCACGCTGGCGACGCGCGTGTTCATTCCCGACGCGGGTCCTCAGCACCGCTACGCAAATGTGGGCTGCGTGCTGGAATTCGCGCCGCGATAATGCAGTTGCGCGTCGCGGGGCGTCAGGTGTCAGTCGGTGATGTCGGTGCTGGTGCTCAGCTCCTGCCACTGCTCCAGTTCCGCACGCTGGGCCTCGGCCACCATGCCGAACGCACCGAAAGCATCCGTGCCCAGGACCAGGAGGCCCGGCGGGTTGGGGGATTCGACGACGGCGATGATCGCCCGCGCTGCCTTGTCCGGGTCCCCGGGCTGGTTGCCGTGGGCGGTGTCGTGTTCCTTGCGGCGCTTGCCGGCGGTGTCCGCGTAGTCTCCGATCGGCGTCGCGGACTGAGTGAGCGAGCGGCCGGCGAAGTCGGTCCGGAAACCGCCGGGTTCGATCGCGGTGACGTTGATGCCCAGCGGCTTCAGCTCGTTGCGCAGTGACCCGGACATTCCCTCAAGGGCCGCCTTGGTTGCCGCGTAATAGCCGGAGCCGGCCGGGGTGATCCGGGCGCCGATGGAGGAGATGTTCAGGATTGAGCCCGCCTTGTTGGCGCGCATCCCCGGCAAAACCGCCTTGACCATGTCCACCGCGCCGAAAAAGTTCGTGTCGAACAACCGCCGGATGTCGCCGTCGTCCGCCTCCTCCACGGCGGCCCGGTAGCCATAGCCGGCGTTGTTGACCAGCACGTCGATGCTGCCGAACTTCTCCTCCGCCTGCTTGACCGCCGCGCCGATCTGCGCCTTGTCAGTGACGTCCAGGGGGAGCGCCAGCGCGGTGTCCGGGAAGCCGGCAGTGATGTCCTCCAGCGCTTCCACCTTCCGGGCGGTGACGACGGCGTTGTGCCCGGACGCGAGCACGGCTTCCGCCAGTGCCCGGCCAAGTCCGGTGGAGCAGCCTGTGATGAGCCACGTTGCCATGGGTGTTCCTTTCATAGGGGGGTGGTGCAGAAGGTGGGGCAGCGACTAAGCCCGGTGCCGTCGTCGTGCCTGTGCTGTCAACTCGTGGGCGCCGTAGCTGTTGTCGTCGGGGTTGACGGTGACACCGGGAGCCACCAATTCGTCAATGCGATCCAGCACCTCATGGCCCAGCTTGGTGTCGGCGGCCGGCAGGTAGGACTCCAGCTGCTCCATGGTGCGCGGGCCGACGATGGCGGAGGTGACGCCGGGATGGTTGATCACGAACGCGATGGCCAGCTCGATCATGGTCACGCCGGCCCATTCGGCCACCTGGGCGAGTTCCTCCACGATGTCGAGCTTTTGCTGGTTGGCCGGCTTGGTCATGTCGAACCGGGCGCTGGGGCGGCGGCTGGAGGTGGGTGTGGAGGGCGAGTCCTTCCGCCACCGGCCGGACAGCCAACCGCCAGCCAGCGGGCTGTAGGTGAGGGTGCCCATGCCGTGGCGCTGCACGGTGGGCAGGACGTCCTCCTCGATGCCGCGGGTCAGGATGGAGTAGGGCGGCTGCTCGGTGACGAACCGCTCCAGGTTGCGCTCCCGGGACGCCCACTGCGCCTCGACGATCTGGGAGCCGGAGTAGGACGAGGAGCCGATGTAGCGGACCTTGCCCTGGCGGACCAGGTCGGTGAGGGCACCCAGGGTCTCCTCCACATCGGTGTCCGGGCTGGGCCGGTGCACCTGGTAGAGGTCGATGTGGTCGGTGTTCAGCCGGCGGAGCGAGTCCTCCACCGCGCGCATGATCCACCGGCGGGACCCGCCGCGCTGGTTGGGGTCATTTTCGTCCATGGGCATGAAGAATTTGGTGGCCAGGAAGACGTCGTCGCGTCGGCCCTGCAGCGCCGCACCAACGATCTCCTCGGAGGTCCCGCCGGAGTAGACGTCCGCGGTGTCGATGAAGTTGATGCCGGCGTCCAGGGCGCGGTGGATGATGCGGGTGGCGTCATCGCGGTCATTGTTGCCCCAAGGGCCGAACATCATCGCGCCGAGGCAGAGGGGGCTGACCTGCACACCGGTGCGGCCAAGCGGGCGGTATTCCATGCTTGTTTCCTTCTCTTTCTGAGGCGGTTCTAGGCTTCGGGGATGACCATGGCGAACCGCTCGGGGCGGGCCACGTCCGGGTCCGGGCCGCTGCGGACGCCGGTGTCCAGGGCATCGATGGCGGCGAGTTCAGCCGCGGACAGCTCGAAGTCGAAGACGTCGAAGTTCTCCGCGATGCGTGCCGGGTTGGTGGACTTGGGGATGGCGGAGCGGCCCTGCTGCAGGTGCCAGCGGAGCATCACCTGGGCGGGAGTTTTGCCGTGGGCCTGCGCGACGGCGGCGATTGCCGGGTCCCGCATGACGTTCTTCCGGTTCTCGCCCCAGCCCGGGTAGAACGTGATCCCGCCGATCGGGGACCAGGCCTGGGTGAGGATGCCGTGCTCCGCGTCCGCCGCCTGGACGTTCCGCTGGGCGAAGTACGGGTGCAGCTCGATCTGGTTGACGGCCGGAACCACGGACGTTTCTGCCAGCAGCTGCGTGAGGTGGTGCGGCATGAAGTTGCTGACGCCGATGGCCCGTACGCGCCCGTCCTTGAGCAGGGTCTCGAGGGCCTTGTATGCGGCGATGGTTTTCTCGAACCGGTCCGGGGCGGGCTGGTGCAGGATGAGCAGGTCCAGCTGCTCCACACCCAGCTTCCCCACGGCCTTGTCCCACGCGTGCAGCGCCTCGTCGTAGCCGTAATCGCTGACCCAGACCTTGGTTTCGATGAACACGTCGGCTCGGTCCAGGCCGGAGCGGCGGATGCCTTCGCCCACTTCCCGCTCGTTGCCGTAGGCGGCTGCGGTGTCGATGTGCCGGTAGCCCACCTGGAGCGCGGTCTGGACGGCCGCCGTCGTCTCTTCCGGGGGACTTTGGAAGACGCCCAAGCCGAGCGCGGGCATTGTGATTCCGTTGTTGAGCGTGAGTTCCATAACCATGCCTCCACGCTATTTCGGTATGCGGGTTTGTGGGAGGGCTTGCCAGTCCCTCCTTCGCTGCAGGTCCGGCGCGTAGCGTGGACGCCATGACCAACAGCGATGACGTCCGGAAGTTCCTGACTTCCCGCCGCGCCCGGCTCACACCTGATGAAGCCGGCCTGCCCACCTATGGCGGCAACAGGCGCGTGAAGGGCCTCCGCCGGGAGGAAGTGGCCATGCTCGCCGGGATGAGCATCGATTACTACATCCGGCTGGAGCGGGGGAACCTGTCGGGCGCCTCGGACAGCGTCCTGGAGGCGTTGGCGCGCGCGTTGCAGTTGGACGACGCCGAGACGGCCCACCTTTTCGACCTGGCCCGCGCCGCCACCGCCGCCCCGCGGGTGCGGCGGAAGCGCAGTCCGCAGACGGTGCGGCCCAGCGTGCAGCGGGTGATTGATGCGATTACCGCGGCGCCGGCCTGGGTCCGCAACGACCGCGGGGACGTCCTGGCCGCCAACGAGCTGGGCAGGGCATTGTACGCGGACATGATGGCCGACGGCGGCACCCCGCCCAACAGCGCACGGTTCACGTTCCTGAGCCCGAAGTCGCGGGAGTTCTTCGCCGACTGGGAGCGGGCGGCGGACGACATCGTCGCCGTCCTGCGTTCCACGGCAGGGAAGAACCCGTACGACAAGGACCTGTCGGACCTGATCGGCGAGCTCTCCACGCGCAGTGAGGAGTTCCGCGTCCGCTGGGCCCGGCACGACGTGAAGTACCACCGCACCGGCCGCAAACGGCTCCACCACTCGATCGTGGGCGACCTGGACCTGACTTACGAGGCCCTCGAGCTCGCCGCCGATCCCGGGTTGCGGATCAACATCTACACCGCCGAGCCGGGCTCGCCGTCGGAGGACGCGCTGAAGGTCCTGGCCAGCTGGGCCGCCACGCAGCACAGTACGTCAGGGGTGCCGGTCCAGGAGGGCCGCTGAGCGGGGTCCTGAATGCCTGGACGGTAGTGCGTGCACTCCTGCCCAGTTACTCGCGGTTGCCTATCTGCCGAAACCGGGACACGCCGTCGTTCACGGCGCGCCGCCCCTGTGCACCCGGTTGTAACTGGGCGGGAAGGCGCGGCCGAATCAGTTGTCCTCCCTCAGCCACGCCATCGCCTCGTCCATTGACGTGAAGAACCGGGTGGGGTGCACCGGTTTGTGCCGGCCGGTATAGAAGCCGGCCAGGGTCTGGTCAACGGGGGAGGTGCCCACCACCGCCGCGCGTGTCAGGGGCCAGGGTCCGGCAAAGGCTTTAAGCGCCCCCTGGTCAATCCAGGCCACGCCCGTCATCTCCACCAGCAGCGGAAGGGTGCGGCCGGCGCTCAGGACCCTGGCACGCCTCATCAGCGCTTTGGCGTCGCGTTCGGCGACCACATCACCGGGCACCCACTTCAGGTGTAGCAGTCCCCCGGACAGCTCGATGGTTCCGGTGATCCCGTCATCGCCTTGGTCTGTCATGCCTTCTACTGTGCTGCTGATCCGGGGGACACGCCAAAGAAGGGAAGCAGGAACGTACGACGGCGGCCCGCACCAAAGGAGCGGGCCGCCGGGTACACAGGGGGGCTAAGCCGTGGTCAGCACCGTCTTTAGCGACCCCTGGCCTGGCTGCTCGGGGCCGCTGGCGACGCGCACCTTCCCTCCCGCTGCGCAGATTACTTTGCGCACCTCGGATTCGGGCCGCGAAAAGGAGCGCCCGCGTCGAGGATGCATTTGCGCGTCGCGGCGGTGGGCGGCAACGCACGACGGCGGCCCGCACCAATGCGGCCTGCCCGCCTTATGCAGGCGGGCAGGCCGCGTGGCCGGCGTGCGGGACTAGTGCTCCGCCTGCGCGTCCGGGCGGCCCGGTTTGCGGGTGGGAGCCACGGTGCCGCTCTTGCCGTAATTACCTTTGGGGTACCGCCCGGTCTCGGATGCGGCGGTCCGGCCGGATACCGGACCGGCTTCACCGTAGTCAGCTTTGACGTACCGTCCGGATCCCACGGTCTTGTCGCCCAGGGGTTCGGGCAGTCCGCCTTCACTGCCCGCAGGGCCGTAGTCCCCTTCAATGTACTGGCCCTCGTCGTCTTCGGCGTGGCGGCCGCGCTGTGCACCGGCTTTGCCGAAGTTGCCTTCGACGTACCGTCCGCGCAGGTCGCGCTCCTCGGGCGTCTCGTCCGGAACCGGGGTGTTTTCGATGCTGCCGTTGTGGTTCATGATCTTGCCTTTCCGAACCAACTCCACGTCCCTGCAGCGCAAATCAGGAGCCCGCTCGGGCGGACTTCGGGACTGTTGCCTAGGGACACTTTCGGCGTAGCATAAAAGTACCCGGATTGTCAATCCGTCCGGATGAAGCCAAGGATCAAGCCAAATCGCAAAGAAGGTGTGCGCGATGAGTGATATCAGTCCGCTGCGGAATGCCGTCCGCAATGGCAGCGGGCTCAAACGACTGGGTGGAACCTGGGGTGAGCTTCTTGCCGAGTTCCTGGGCACCTTTGTACTGATCTCCTTCGGGGACGGCGTTGTTGCCATGGCAGTGGCCGCGCTCCCGGGGTCCGGCCGCGCCGCAACGTCAACCACCATCTTCATGGCCGCGGGCGACTGGCTGCTCATCGCCTGGGGATGGGCCCTGGCTGTGGCGCTGGCCGTTTACGTGGCCGGTGGCGTCAGCGGCGCCCACATCAACCCGGCCGTGACGGTTGCGTTCGCCGTCCGCCGGAAGTTCCCCTGGCGGAAAGTGGGGCCGTACATCGTGGCCCAGGTGGTGGGCGCTTTCGCCGGGGCTGCGATGGTGTACCTGCTGTACCACGACGCCGTCGACGCCTACAACAAAGCCGTGGGCACCGGCCGTGCCGACGCGAAAGGATTGGCCAGCTACTCCATTTTCGCCACGTTCCCGGCGCCCTACTTCAGCGGCAACCCCACGGGGCCGCTGATTGACCAGATTGTGGGCACCGCATTCCTGGTCATCTTCGTCGTGGCCATCATCGATATGCGGAACACCGCCGTCCAGGCAAACCTGGGCCCGTTCATGATCGGGCTCGCAGTCGCAGCCATCGGCATCTCCCTCGGCGCCAACGCCGGCTACGCCATCAACCCTGCCCGCGACTTCGGACCGCGGCTTTTCGCATGGCTGGCCGGATGGGGCCAAACGGCGCTGCCTGGCACAGTGGACGGAGCCTTCAGCTGGTACTTCTGGGTTCCCATCGTCGGCCCGGTGGTCGGCGGCGTGATCGGCGTGCTGATCTACGACTGGTTCATCGGTGACGTCCTCGATGCCCGGGCCCGGCTGCAGGAATCCACGCCTCCGGGCCGCGCCGGCGGCGAGACACCTCCGGCCACTGAGACCGAAACCGCGCCGAAGACCCAGACCGTCCCGAAGAGGAGGGCTGCGTAGGCACAGGCGGCTGCAACGCCTGAAGCAGGGAAAGCGCGACGGCGGCACCTCCTCAGTGCCAGGTGCCGGCGACGCGCATCTTCCGCACCGACCTGCACGTTCCTTTTCGCACCTCACATGCGGAATAAATCAAGCTGTCTGTGACAGTTTGGGTGTTTGGTTGGGTTGGTTGATCCAGGCTTCCCCGGGCGGTGCCGGAGTGACCGGGGGGCTGCGGAAGCGTTCGGGGTGTCGGCGGTAGTAGGCCTCGTGGGCGTGTTGGCGGTGGTTCCGGATGTCTGCTGCGCTGCCATCGTGCACTGAAGTGGGTGTGAACCAGTTCAGGCCACTGTGCAGGTGGTTGTTGTTGTAGTCATCGAAGAACCAGCGCGCAAAGTCTCTAGCTTGTTTGAGCGATTCGAAGCGCTCGGGGAATTCGAGTGAGTACTTCACGGTCTTGAAGAGGGATTCGATGTAGGGGTTGTCGTTGGAGACTCTCGGGCGGGAATGCGAGGGACGGATCCCCAAGGTGCGCAGCAGTTCCCATGTCCGGGCGGACCTCATGGGTCCTCCGTTGTCCGCGTGGAGCACTTTCGGGGCTGTCCTGGCAGCCAGGACTGCGCTGCGGATGAGGTCCTGGGCGAGTGCTGTGTCCTCGACCTGCTCGACTCGGTGGCCCATGACTTTCCGCGAGAAGACGTCAATGATGGTGTAGAGCTTGAGGTGTTGTCTGCCGGGCCCACGAAGCATCGTGATGTCCCAGGACCATAGCTGATTCGGCGCTGTGGCTTGGAGGACTGGTTTCGCGCGGGAGGTTGTTGCGGCGCCAGCGGATCTTCGGCGGCGTCGGTCCCCGTTCTGGCCATGCCGACGGACGATCCGGTGGGCAGATGCCATCGAGCAATAGATGTCCCCGGCATCAGCCATCCTCCTCACGGCTTGTGTGACGGAGAGCCCGGAATACTCCTCGTTGTTAATGGTTTGGAGCAGTTTCTCTTCGTCCTCGGGGCTGATCCTGTTCGGATAGGACCGGTCACGGTGGGCAACGACAACACCGGGGCGTTTGGTGCCTCTGCGATACCGGTACCAGGTCTCGTGGGAGAGCCCCAGCAGGCTGCAGGCCCTGCGGACTCCGTAGCCGACACCACTCAACGCGGTGATCACTCCGAGGAGGACGTCCCGTCGACGGGCTTCTTCAGCCACTCTGGCCGGCCTGGTTCCGGTTCGTCCAAGTGGGGATCTGTTGCTGCCGCGCTCCGGGCCATAGCGTCCAGGAGCGCGGCAGCTTTTCCCAGGATCTCCACCGCGGCCTCCGACTTCTCCAGCTTTTGCTTCAGCCGCTCGTTCTCTGTCCGAAGGTGTTTGAGTTCATCCCTGTCACGCGCTGTCATCCATGCCTTCCCCTCACCTGTCCCGGGTTGAACCCCCGGCGGCAGGAGCCGCCCTTCATCCCGGGCAGCAAGCCAATCACGGAAGGTCGCGGAGTGCACCTGAACCCGGCGGCAAAACTCGGACTTGGAACCCCAGTCCACGCACTTGTCGTATTCCAGCAACAAATCCCACTTCTGCTGGGCCGAGAACCGATGAAACTTTGTGGGACGAGTCGGAATTTCCATGGGCGTTCCTTCCCCGCCCCGAAGTGTCACACAACAGGCTGACACACAGGGCATGTGGGCCGCGAAAAGGAGCATGCGCGTCGATATTGAAGGTGCGCGTCGCGACAGCTTTCGAGAGCGCGCCCTCCCAACCGATTAGGGGCCTTATTGCGTTGACATTCTTTTGCAAGCTGAGGATCCTCATTCCTACGTATTTCAGGTACTTCAACCCGGCTGAGGTGTCCCGTGGGCAGCTGTGGACATGTGGAATTGGACCTGCTCCGGTTTTGGCAACTGCGCCGTGACGGGGAAATTGTCCACGTTGCCGTCCGTCAGCAGCGACTGATTACCGCGCTTGCTGTCCGCGGCCCCAGATTGCGGAACTACGTTGCCGGCCTGCTCTGGCCTGACTGCCCTGAGCCCCGGGCCATGGAGAGCCTCAGGGTCAGCGTCCACCTGGTCACGCGCCAGATACCCGGGGTCTTGGCGAAAGAGGGATCGATGCTTGCCCTGGACCCGGCGGTGCAGGTTGATCTTTACCGGGTGCGGGCGCTGCTCCAGGAAAGTTCCGCAGGCCCCGGACCAGGCCCCGGCGCAGGCCTCGGACCCGGCCCTGGACCACGCTATGGGCCAACCGCACGGGCCCTGCTGGACCTGCGGGACGCGGAGCTGCTGCCCGGCTGGTACGAGGACTGGGTGCTGTTCGAACAAAGCCGGCTGCAGCAGGACCGGCTGCGTGCCCTGACAACCCTGTCCCGGTCACTGCTGCAGGCCGGTGACTGCGAGGGCGCTGCGGAAGCGGCAGCTGCCGCGCTGGAGATCGAACCCCTTTACGAGAGCGCCGTGCGGGCCCTGGTCACCGCGGAGTTGGGCATGGGGAATTCCGTCTCCGCACTGCACGCCTATGAAAACTACGCAGCAGCCCTGCGCAAGGACATGGGTGTCCTGCCCTCCGAAGCGCTAAAGAAGCTCATCGCCGCCGTTCCGAGCCCGTCCAGAGGCTATTCACCCGTCCTGGGCAGCCAGCCACTGACGCACAGCGTGGAGGACTTCCTCCCGGTCCACGGTGGAGAGGCTGCCGTGATGCCCGGCCGGCTCGCTGTAGGTGACACGCGCGCGGAACCCGTGCCCGCCGTCGGGCTCGCTCCACGTGCGGATCACCAAGGTACCGCCGCTGCCGGGGGCCCCGGGCCCGCCAGGGACGCTGTCGTCACTCATGTGGTTGCCTGACTCCTCATCTGTTGACCCTGATCATGCGGGAAAAACCATCAGCAACCCGCGGTTTTTCCTGAAAGATTGGCGCAAGATCAGCAGGCACAACGGCGGTAAAGGGGCAGTGAAGGACCCAGTAACGGGGCAGTAACGCCGGCCATGGTCAGCTTCCTAGCGCGGCGCAACGCCGGCAGCGGAACTGCGAGGGGCTCTATGCCGTGGGTGATGGACCTCAGTGGCCGGCAGGCCTGGGCCAGTGAGGCCATCGCCGCCCTTGGCGCCGGGGGCATCCGCCTGCAGCCGGTGGACGCTCCCGAAAGCGGTGCCACCGCAGGAGTCATCTTCGCCCAGACGCATTCCCAGGACCTGATGTCGGCGTTGGGCCTGGCGGAGTACGGCCGGTGCAGGGTCATGGTGATCGGGCCGCCAGACGGAAAGCTGAAACCGTGGCCCGTGCTTGAGGCCGGTGCCGCGGAATGCATGGCGTGGCATGGGCAGGTGGAGCCTGTGGCGGCCTGGCTGCAGCGGATCGAGGACGTGGAGGCGGTCATCGATTCGGTTCCGGTCCGGGACAGGTTGGCGGGGCAAAGCCCGGCGCTCCGGTCCGCGCTCCGGGACTTGGTGGTGGCCGCAAAGTTCGGCCACGCGCCCATCCTGATCCAGGGGGAAACGGGGACGGGCAAGGAGCTGGCGGCACGGGTGGCCCACGCGGTCAGCAGCCAGCGCGGCAACCTGGTGGTGGTGGACTGCACCACCATTGTCCCCACACTGATGGGCAGCGAACTGTTCGGCCATGAGCGGGGTGCGTTCACCGGCGCGGTGAGCGTGCGGACCGGCGCGTGCTCCGGCGCCGACCAGGGCTCCCTTTTCCTCGACGAGGTGGGCGAGCTCCCCCTGGAACTCCAGCCGGAACTGCTCCGCGTGGTGCAGGAGGGCACCTACAAGCGGGTGGGCGGCGACAGATGGCTGCACAGCAAGTTCCGGCTGATCTGTGCCACCAACCGCGACCTGGCCCGCGAAGTTGCCGGCGGCGGCTTCCGCACGGACCTGTACCACCGCATCGCGGCCTCAGTGGTGACCATGCCGCCCCTGCGGGACCGGCTGGAGGACATCCTGGGCCTCTTCGCCAGGTTTTGCCGCGAAGCGACAGGTGCGCGCACCGATCCTGAGGTAGATCCGGCCGTCCAGGACGTCCTGCTCCGCCGCAGTTACCCGGGAAACCTGCGCGATCTGCGGCAGTTGGCCTTCCGCATCGCGGCGCGGCATGTGGGGCCCGGGGCCATCACCCCGGGCGACCTTCCCCGCGAGGACAGGCCGTCAGGGCTTCCGTCGGGGCAACAGGGGCAGGACACGTACGACGACGGCCCGGCCGGCGCCGTCGATCCGCTCGCCATGGCGGTGGCCTGGGCAGTGGACGCGGGCCTGGGCCTGCGGGATATCAAGGAACGCGCCGCGGAGGCGGCAGTGGCGGTGGCGGTGGAGCGGAGCGGCGGCAACGTCCATTCAGCCGCCACCATGCTGGGGCTCACGGACCGTGCGGTCCAGCAGCGGCAGGCCCGCAGGACGGACACCGGCGGCAGCTAAACCCCGTGACCCAATTCGTCCGCCACCTCGCGCCAGTAACCGTCCTCGGTCTCCTCGGCGAGTTCCCGGAACAGGTCGCCAAGCTCCCGCCAGAGGACGTCCGGACCCTTCCTTCGCGTGCGCTGGGAATTCTGCTCCGCCCGGCTGAAGGTGCCGGCGAATCGCTGTCTCACCAACGGTTCCACGGCCAGCCCGAACAGGTCCGGTTTGCTGGGGTGGGGGAACGGCATGGTTTTGGGCAGTTCAACCATCGGGAGCTCCCTGCGCGAAATCAGCAGGCTTGCCAGGCTTGGCAGCGGGCCCTTCTTCAGCAGCTGATCGCGTTTGAGTTCGTGGGCGAACACCCGCACGTGGGATGGCGGGCCTTTGGCCGCCCAGGGGGAATAGGTGATCAGCCACACCGATCTGCGGTCGGGTTCGCGGCCGGCCATCCACGCAGGCCGTTTTGGGCCGCCGGTAGCCCCCGATGTTCCCTGGGCCGCGCCGCTTTGCTGCACGTAGCGCCGCAGCTGGTACAAACCCTTCCTGATGGCGGCATCGGTATGCGGTTTGATCTCCGCGAGTCCCGGTCCGCTCAGGAGCCCTGATCCTGTCATGGCCATGCTTCCGTCCTCCTGTCATTTCCCGCATTGGTGGAACAGCGCCCGGCGGCTCTCCGCGCCGGTCCCGTCAGCCGGAGGACGTTGCCGCCCAGGATGAGGGCGCGGTCAACCGGGGGGAGGGTCAGCGCGAATATCTTGGCGAGTTCGGGTGCCGGGTGCAGGTATGGCCCGTCGCTGCCGAAGAGCACCTTCCGCGATCCCGCCCGGGCAACCGCCTCCTCCAGCAGGTCGAAGTAGCGCACCCCGGCCGTGTCCGCGAAGATGTTGGGCACCCGGACCAGCGCGCCGATAAGACGGCTCTGGGCCCGCCAGTCGTCTGCGAATGACGACAGGTGCGGCACGATCCATGCCACGTCCGGGTGGCGCCCCGCCAAGGAAACAACCCGCTGCACGTCCCCGCCGGGGTCAAAAAGCACCGGCATCCGGTGGCGTTCCGCGGCCAGCGCCACCTCGTCCGTTGCGGGCCCGTCGGACCAGTGCACCTTGATCCCGCAGGCCCCGCGCGAGTGCGCGGCAGCCACCACAGCGTCCACCCGGCCACGGTCCGCCACGGGATTGACGAACACATACCAAAGCCACCTGCCGGGCTCCTTTCCGGCCAGCATGGACACGGCCCGGTTGGCTGCCGCATAGGTGCCCACCGGCGCCGCCATCAGCACAGCCCCCGAAATCCCGACGGCGGCGGCGCGCTTCCGCCACAACGCAAAGGAAGCCGCGGGGTCGGCAGGGCCCAACGGGACGCCGGCGGTCCCGAGATGCACGTGTGAGTCCACGATCATCATGCCGCCCGCCTGTCCTGTGTCACCGTGGCAAGCCCCCGGACCAGCCGGTCCAGGTCGGCCTGGGTGTGGTCGGCCCGCACCACGGCGGACAACAAGGCGCCTGGCCGGCAGCGGGGCAGCTGGACCAGCACCTGCAGACCCTGCGCCGCGAGCGCGGCATGCCATCGCCGGGCCAGCGGCAGGGAACCCACCCTGGTTCCCACAATGGGGAAGGGAAGCCCCATCGGCGGCAAGCCCAGATCGCGGAACGCCTTCCGCAGCCATAGGGTCAGCCGCCACAGGCGCTGGCGCAGCCGGGGGAGGCGGCTGCAGCGGAGGGCGCCGATCCCGGCGGCAAGGTCCGCCGCGGACGGCGGGCTGCTGTGCATCCGGTTCCCGCCGCGCCGGGCCACCACGCCGATCGTGGCGCTGTCCCCGGTGATCACCGTGACCGGCGTGCCGTAGGCCTTGGCCAGCGAACCAAGCCACAGCAGCCGGTCATGGGCCAATCCCAGCCACCGTGCGGTGCCGGTCCCGTCCCCGAAACCGCGCTCCCCGGATGTCCGGCCCAGGACGCCGAACGCCAGGGAGTCGTCAACGATCACCTGGCCGCCCGTCTTTGTGGCCAGAGCCTGCAGCCTGGCCAGGGGTGCGGGCAGCCCGCATCCCTGGCACCAGCCGTCCGTCACCAGCCACGTCCTGCCGGAAGGTACGACGGCGGGAGGCCGGAAGTGCGGGTACGTCGCCACCCGCACACCCCGGGAAACCGAGGCCCTGCAGGCCCAGTGGGAAAGCGGGTAGGCGCCCTCGTCCACCAGGAGCACGTCCCCGGGACGGGGGAGTGACTGCAGCACATCCATCATCCCGTGCAGCGCCGACCTCGCCACCAGCCCGCCGTCGGCCTGCTGTTGAGCGGCAACCGCGGGAGCCAGCTCCGCGGCGGCCGGCAGCTCCCGCAGCACGGCGGGCACTCCGGTGGTGAACTCCGCCCACGGAGCCAGCGCGGCGCTGGGGTGGTGCTGGCCCAGGAACAGTGCGGAGGTGAAGTCCGTCCCGCCCGGTGACCTAGCCATCTCCTGACCCGGCCATCTCCTAGTACCGCACGAGCTTCCGGGCCAGCCGGCGCTGCAGCAGCGCGGACGGCATGGTGGTGTCCACGCGCTCGCTGAGGTCCACCCCGGTGACGGCCCGGTAGGCGTGGATGTAGCGCTGCACGGACGGCTTCCATTTGAGCGCCCAGTTCTTGGCGTCATCACTGGTCATGCCGGACTCGTTCCACCGGCCATGCCGGACGGACAGCAGCAACTGCTCGCCATGGACGGCCAGATCATAGAAGTGGGTCACGCTGGCATCGGCCCATTCCTGCATCAGTTTCATGGTGTCCACCCGGCCCATCCATTCCTCCTGGTAGGGGACCATGGTGCGGCCGCCAAGGAATTCCCGCATTTCCGGCTGTGCCAGCATCCACTGCACGTCCAGGGTTTCGATCCGGGCCGTCAGCGATACGTCGGCGAACTGGTTGTTCGCCCCGGCGGCCAGGACCAGGTGCAGTTCCTGCAGGTTGCTCAGGAGCGGGAACGCGTCCGCATCAACGGTCTTGTCGCTGAACTCCTTGTAGTAGCGGTGGCAGGCATTGAGCAGGCTGTGGAACGCGTCGAGGAACTGGGTCCTCCGCTCCACCAGCAGCTCCGCCGGGGGAATGGCGCGGCCGATCAGCTGCAGGCCGTACTGGTACTCGTACTCGGCGGCACGGCGCCGCAGCGAGAGCCGGTCCTTTTCGGCTTCGGCAAGCCCCCACAGCAGACCGCGCAGCGGCAGCAGCGGACTGACAGCGAGCCGCGAGAGCGGGTCCCCGCCGGTCTCAGCACGCCGGTTCTGGAAGCGGGCCAGGATCCGGTTCAAGGACTGGAACAGCATGCCCTCCTCCAACCAGTACACGTAGATCAGTTCCACGAACGGCACCAGGTCCAGGGGGTACTGGCCGTTCGGGATGCCGTCCGGGAAGGGCCGCGCCAGGTCATTGTCCTGGTCACTAACGTAGGACAGGGGAATGGCCTGGCCGCTGTGGTTCGCCGGTCCCCAGCCGGCACCCTTCTTGCGGAGGGGATCGAACGTGTTGCCCAGTGCCCCCTTCGAGATGAATTCAACGGACAGCGCGTGCAGGTTCTGGTACGTGAGGCCGCCGAAGGGCGGGAGGGAGCCGAACGACTTTGCCCTGGTCTTCGCAAAGGCAGCGAAGTTCGAGTAGGTCAGGTTCCCGGTGACTCCGGAAATGAAATCCCACAGCTGGGCGTGTCCGCTGTGGGGTGCCGCGTTGGGCTCCAGGGCCACCTTGACCACGGGCTCGGAGTCCGGTGCCTGGACGTCAATCCGGTCGATGATGGTCCAGTTCCCTACAATGCCGCGCATGTTCGGTCGGAACCGCACCCGGTATTCCAGGGCATCCGGAAGCCGAACCTTCAGTTCCAGGGCTTTGCCCCGGCTCATGGTCTTGGTGAAAATGCCGCCCTTGTTCCCGCCGATGGGCACGCTCCTGCCCCGTTCGTCCAGGACCTGGAAGTTGTAGTCGCCCAGGGGGTCCGAGCTCTCCAGCTGGAAACGGATTCCCACATCCTGTCCGGCATACACCGGTGCAACCGGCCGTCGATTGAAATCCATGGCTATCTCCTTGTTGTTAGTGCTGGTGTGGTGAGGTGTTGTGCTGCGATGCCGCCCAGGGCCGCGGGGGTGCCCATGTCGTCCAGGCTGCTGCGCACTGCCCAGGCGGTGAGCAGCGAGGACAGGAGTTCGCTTTCTTCCTCGGCGGTGATGCGGCCGGCGGCCTTGGCCTGGCCTAGGACGGCGAACACCAGCGCCGGCCGTTGCCGGGCCATGACCCCAAAGTCGTCGCCCCAGAGCTGGTGGAGGCGAAGCAAACGTTCGGGCCGCCTCTCGCGGGTAGGCCAGAGGGTGCCCAGTTTCCTGCCCCCCGCCAGCGCTACCGGGTGGTTCATGAGCAGGGAGACCAGATCCCCAATGTGGGACTCGCACTTCCTGATCCACGCGAGGTGCTCGTCGGGCAGCCCGGCGGGCGGGTACATGGCCCGCCATACGGAGGCCAGCCCGCGCCATTGGGGATGCGGGTACAGGGCGTCACCCAGCGCCGCGGAGATCAGCACCCGGAGGTAGGGCATCGGATGCGGATCGGTGCCGCCGGGCCGGAAGACGAAGTAGCGGGGAAGACTGACCACCGCCAGCAGGCCCACCGTAGAGGTGATGCCCACCGTGGCGACGGACCACATGTCCGCCACGATCTCGCTGATCCACAGGGACCACACGTCCCAGCCGCCGTCCGGGTCCTGCCGCGCACGGCGGTCAAGCTCGGCGCGGAGGGACGCCACCAGGTCCAGCTGGGCCGCTCCCTGGTGGCCCACCTCGTGGGCCAGGGAGGAAGCGATCCCGCTGCCCACCATCCGCTCGCGTGGCAGCCGGATGATGCCCACCGGGTTCGGTTTGCCGCCGGGCAGGCGGGTCTTGGCCCGCCGGATGGCAGCACCCGCACCCCGGGCGAGGTACACCACCAACCTGGCGTCGCCGTCGTCGTCATGCCCTTCCAGCCTCAGGGCGTCCTGGGCGAGGATGTCCAGCCCGGACAGCCATACTCCGGTGGAGTGTTCGCTGCGTTGGGTGACCACCTCGGTGAACAGGTCGAACTGGGCCAGGACCACGTTGAACTGGAGGCGGATGAGGACAAAACGGCGCTGCTGTTCGGCAGGGGTGGCAGCCTTCCCCTCCCCATGCAGCCAGTCGAGGAACCCGGCCGCCTGGATCCGGAGTTCGTGGCGCCCGGCGTGGAGGAACCGTTCGATCAGCAGCTGGGCGTCCCGGGGCAGTGCGGCGGCGAGGACCATGGTTTCCTGCATGACGAACGGCTTGATCTGGTCCAGCCGGGACACCAGGCCGCTCGCCTCGCTCTCGATGAGCGCGGTGTTGATGCTGTTCGTTTCCATCCGGATCGCCTGCCGTCCGCCGCGGGCAGGTTATATCCCCAGGAGGATGACGCGCCCGTCGCGGCGGATCCAGCGGCCTTCATCGGCGCCGCCGTTCGAATCGCCGTTGGAGTTGGAGCTGCCGTCTTGCTGGCCGTCCCAGCCTTCGTCCGGCGCACCCCACACGGCGCCGGAGTACTGGGTGTTGTAGATCCGGGTGCCGGTGCCGCGGTTGCCGTGGGTCCTCCGGCGGGCAGCCTGGCGTGCGCGGAGCAGGGACGGGGCGTACCGGCGGGCGGCGGCGGTGGCCGCGGCGCGTGCGGCCGCGTTGGGCGGGACGGACACGGGGGTCCGTGCGGCGTTGCGGTAGGCGGCCCGGGCGAAGCGGACGTAGCGGCGGGCGGCCTCTTCCTCGGCCTCCGATTCGTCCATGGCCTCGGCTTCCTCAGCCTCGAGCAGGCCGCCGGCCATGGAGCCAAGCTTGCTTCCGATGGCCGTTCCGACGCCGGGGGCAACGAACGAGCCGATGGCACCACCCACAATGGGCAGCGCCCTCTTGGCCACCGATTTGAGCGCACCGCCCAGGGCCTTGCCGATGGGCGACTTGATGAACTTGGAGGCGTTCCTGACCACGCTGCGGGCCAGGCTGCCCAGGAACTGGTCCAGTTCCTCCTCGGAATTGATGCTGAGGAGTTCCATCGCCAGCTCGGATTCGAGGTTGTCCTCCTGGTCGGAGCCGCCCTCGTAGCCGCTGAAGTTCCCTTCGTCTTCGTCTTCCTGCGCCCATGGCATGGCGGACTCGGTCTCGTAGTAGTTGGTGCTCATGGCAATGTCCTTCGGGTTTGGGTGGTGCCGGGTGGGGTTAGCGTGCGTTGAGGATCACGATGTTGCGGCCGCGGCGGATCCAGCGGCCGCTGGCGGGCCGGCCGGGGTGGCCTGGTTGGCCGGATTGGCCGGATTGGCCGGGGCGGCTGAGCAGGCCTGGCAGGTGTTGCCGGGCGGCGGCGGTGGCTGCCTGCTGTGCTGCCTGGGCCGCGGGCACGCTCCTGGGCGTGGCTGCGGCGCGCTGGGCCGTGGACGTGGCGAAGCGGACAAAGGCGCGGGCGGTTTCAAGGTCCCGGTCTTCCGGGGAGAGGCCTTCAAGCTGGAGGCCGGACTCGAATTTGGTGCCGAGCCATTTGCCCACCTGGCGTCTGGCCTGTCCGCCTGCCCCGGGAACGAAGTAGTTTCCCACCGCCTGGCCGAGTTGCGGGAGGGCTTTCCTGGCGGCGGATTTGAGGACTTTACCCACTGCCTGTCCTGCCGCGCTCCCGGCGAAATCCCGTGCTGCCGAGACTGCCTTCCGCGCCAGGTCGCCCAGGAACTGGTCCAGCTCGTCCTCGTCCGTGACTTCCAGCAATTCGGCGGCGAGGGCAAGCTCGTCGGTTTCCTGGCCGTCAGCCTCGCCCCAGAGCTCCCCGGCCTCGCTGGCGTCCTCGCCCTGGAAGGGTGACTGTTCGTCCTCGTAGGAGTAGCCGGACCCTTCATCCATCACCTCGCCCCAGGTGCCCTCGTCCTGGCCCTCGAACAGTGCCCTATCGATGTCGTGCATGAGTATTTCCTTTCCGGAGTTTGCAGGTGCCCTGGGAGGCACCACCGCGGAACACCGCATACCCTCTTACTGCACAATTCGTGCCAACCCGGCCGGGCCGGACGCGCGGCGGCATGGCGGGTTTTCAGCAGGGGCCTCTCAGGACCGAAGAGCAGCGAAGGGCCGAACGGGATTTCGCCGGTGCGAAGAAGGATTCGCAGGGCGTCCTGCCGGTGACCCCGCCTACGCGTCCGGTTGGAGCGCGTGCCGGTATTTGTTCACCGTCCGGCGGGCGATAACAAAGCCGTTGCGGGCCAGCTCTTCGCGGAGCTTTTCATCCGAGGCAGTACCGGCCGCCGCCATGGACTCCTGCAGTGCGGCCCGTGCGGCCAGGCCCTTGCCGAAAAGGCAGGCAAGGTCGGTGATGGATCCGGAGGGCAAACGGAGCCGTTTGCTGCTCACCGCCCTGCTCACGGTGGACGGGTGCAAGCCGACTTCATTGGCGACAGCGGTGCGCGTCAAGGGGCGGTGGTGTCCGGCGCCGTGGTCCAGGAAGTCCCTTTGATGCGTCACGGCGCACTCGGTGATGCGGAGGAGGGCGCCGGCGCGCCGGTCGATCTGGTACAGCAGCCGCCGGGCAGCGAGCTCGTGCTCCGTCAGCCATTGCTTCGCCCCGGATGCCGCGGGGAGGCCGGCGGAGAGGTCCGCCACCTGGAGGCCAAACCAGCCGCTCGCAGGCACTTCCACTTCCAGGGACCCGTCCGGCCGGTGGTAAAGGAACACGTCCGCCGTTGGAACGCCGGCATCTGCGGCACGGGTTTCCACTGCCACGAACGGCCGCAGCCGGTCCTTCACCAGGGCAAGTCCAGCCCGGACCTGGTCTTCGGAAAGCCCCATGTCAAGGACGACGACGGCGGTGCTTCCCGCGGCGAGGTCCTCCAGGTGCCGGCGGACCAGGCGGGGGAGCCAGTCGGGTGCCTGGCCGGCCTCCACCAGCGCCTCGGCCTGGACGGCGAGCAGTTCCACGACGCTGGTGGAGGCAATGCCCGGTGGGCCGACGGCCCGGATGGCCCGGAGGGCCTCGTGCACCTGTTCGGGGCGCAGGCCATGCATTTGGGCGATCTCCGCCGGGCCGCAGTCCAGGAGGCCGCGGGAGGTCAGGTGCGCCAGCACGAGTTCCAGCGCGTGCCGGCAGTCCGGCCGGACCTCCACGCCCGCGTCGGCTTCCAGCAAGGCGAACGGGTTGACGGCGGGCTCGAGGCCGTCGTGAAACTGCGGGGCGCCCTGCCGGCCTCTGCAGCGGTAGCAGGTTCCGGACGCCACATGACGGCCGCAGCCGGGGCAGGGGTGGCCTTCGGCGCGCTCCAGGACGGGGTTCTCGGCGAGGGCGCGTTCGGTGGCGGCGGCCACTTCCGCATGGGTCATGGCCAGCATGCCCAGTGCCTTCAGCAGCCCCGGCAGCGCGCGCAGCTCGGGTTGCAGGCCGGCCTGCAGCTGCAGCGCCTGGCCCGACCCTTCAGTGGCCATGACTCAGGCTAGCGCCCGTGGCATCCCGCGACGACGGCGTTACGTCCCGGTGGTGAAAAAGTCCCTGAGCTGGGTGGCTATGGCGGCGGCGGAAACCTGGTGGGTTTGGCCGTCGAGGACGCGGTGTTCGCTGCCGGCTATGGCTCCGGCAATGGCCTTTTGTCCCTGGGCCATGGGGGCGCCGGCTTTTCCGCCCACCATGACCAGGGTGGGCACCGTAATCGTGCGGAGCCGTTCCAGCGGGGCCACGAAGTTGTTGGTCACCCGGGTCTCGTAGGGAAGGGTGTTGGCAGCCGCGATTTGCTTCTTCCACACGCCGGGCATGAGGCGCAGCAGGTAGGGCAGGAAGGCCGGTGCCCCCACCATTTTGACCAGGAAGTAGGACACTGCGCTGCCGCGCTTGCCTTCCTTCAGCAGGGTTTCCAGGTGCTCGCGGTGGCTCCCCGGAGTCCCGTCCGCGCCCTGGACGCCGGTGTAGGGCGCCTCGTAGGTGGCAAGCCGCCGCATCGGGACTCCCGCTGCGGCAGCCTCCAGGGCCAGCGCGGCGCCGGAGGAGATCCCGTAAACGTAGGGGCTGCTGCCCGCCTCATTCAGCACTGCCTGGAGATCCTCGATTTCCCGTTCGGTGGCGTAGGGCATGGTCTCGCCGCTGTCACCGCGTCCACGGCGGTCGTAGAAATAGACCGTGAACGCATCTTTCAGTTCATTCGCCAGGGCACGTGAGGGTCCGAAGTTCCGGCCGCAGAAGGCGCCGTCCACCAGGACCAGGCTGGGTCCGGTACCCATCCGCTCCACACTGAGTGCGGTGCCGTCGGGCGAAAGCACAGTGGAGACGGTGCCTGTTTCCTGCGTTTTGGTCATCGCGGTGCTCCATTCAGTGGTGGGTCGAGTCTCAGTGGCGGGTCGGGTCGGTGGAAGGAGTCTGCTTTCCCGCTAAACAGTAGGCCGTCAGGGCTCCCACCAACAGGGTTCAGCCGCGGGCGAGGGGAGAGGCCAGGGGAAGCGCCAGCCGCATGGTGGTCCCCTCGGGACCCGTGCGGGCCACTGACACGGTGCCGCCAGCCGCCGTCGCGATGTCCCGGACCAGCGCCAGGCCAATGCCGAAGCTCCGGTGGCCGTCGTCCCTGTCCAGCCCCGGGGCACGGACAAAGCGGTCAAAGATCCGGTCCGGGTCCACGCCGGTGATGCCGGACCCGGTATCCGCCACCAGGATCACTGCCTGGGAACCCTCAACACCGGCGCTGATGTCAATGCGCCCGTCGGAAGGCGTATGGGCCAGGGCGTTGTCCGCCAGCGCCAGCACCGCGCGCCGCAGCGCACTGGGGTCAACACGGACAAAGGCCCGGCCACCGCCGGAGAACACCAACCGGACGCCCCGTTTCCGGGCAAGGTCCTGCAGGCTCCCGCTGACGGAGTCCGCCACCGGAACCACATCCACGGGCTCCACGTCCGGCACGGGCGCGGAGGCGGTGGCTGCAAGGAGCAGTTCGTTGACAATTCCCGTCAGGGTGGCGGTGTCCTCCCGGATCCTGGCCAGGGCCTGTGCCGGTTCGGACCCCGGCTCCGCTTTGCGCTGGGCCAGTTGGATGCGGGTATCCAGGATGGCCAGGGGAGTGCGAAGCTCGTGGCCGGCATCCTGGACAAAGCGGCGCTGCCGGGCCAGGGCGTCTCCCAGCGGCCGGATGGCGCTGCGCGCGCTGACCCACCCCACCACGCCAGCCAGCACAACGCCTGCCAGGCCGGCGAGGATCATCCCCTCAATCAGGTCCCTCGAATCGAGGTAGGTGTAGGCCGTCCCCGCCGCCGGAGAATCCGGCAGCGAGGGATGCGCCAGCTTGTTCATCAGGAACACCGTGGCGGCGGCGAGCAGGAGCAGCACCAGCACGGCCACCCCGGCGCTGATCCGCAGGGCCACCTTGAGCGACGCGCGGCGGAGGGTGTCCCGGTCCGGGTCCCCAGAAGTAGAAGAAGCGGTCATGATGCATCGCCGATCTGGTAGCCCACGCCGTGGACCGTGCGGATCACGGTCCGGGAAATCTTCCGGCGGAGGTGGTGGACGTAGGTGTCGATGACGCCTGGCTGGTCCGTGGACTGGAAGTGGGCGGCGAGCAGTTCGTCGCGGGTGAACACCCTGCCCGGTTCGGCCGCGAGTGCGGCCAGGAGTTCAGCTTCCTTCGCGGTCAGCGTCACCCGGTCGCCATACAGAGAGCGGATAGAGCGCGACGCCGGGTCGAGCTCCCAGGTGCCAACGCTCACCGGGCCTGCGGGCGTACTGAAGGTCCGGGTCAGCGCGCGCAGGCGCGCAGCCAGCTCGCCGGCGTCGAACGGTTTTGCCATGTAGTCATTGGCGCCGGCGTCCAGTCCGCGGACCTTCTCGGCCGTTTCACCCAGCGCTGTGAGGATCAGGATGGGAGTGGCGATGCCCTTGGACCGCAGGGCTGCGATGACGCTGATCCCGTCCATGATGGGGAGTCCGCGGTCAATGACCATCACGTCCCAGGGCTGCGTCAGCCCCAGGTGCAGGGCCTCCTGCCCGTTGACCGCCAGCCGGACCCGGTAATCCGGCTCCAGCAGTTCGGCGATCAGCGGACCCAGGGCGGGATCGTCCTCGGCGAGCAGCAGGGAGAGCCGGTGGGCGGTTGTCATGCCGCCTATTCTGTCGTGCTGCCGTCCCGGCGGGAGGTGCCGGTTGCCGTGTCGAGCTCGGGGTGGGTGCCGGCAGTAAAGTCCGTGCCGTCGTCGTCAACGGTCTGTTCCCCGGCCGCCCGCCTGTTCCGGCGGCGGTGCTTGAGGTACTCGATGGCCCACGGCACCACGGATACCAGGACCATGAGCACGGCGATGACGTCGATGTTCTTGGCGATGATCTCGTAGTGTCCCAGCCAGGTGCCCAGCAGGATCACCGATGTGGCCCACGCCAAAGCGCCCACGATGTTCCACAGCGTGAAGGCTTTATGTCCGTAGCGCGCGGTTCCGGCGGTCAGTGGCGCGAAGGTCCTGATGATGGGCACAAAGCGGGCCAGGACCACGGCTGCGCCGCCGTGCCGGTGGAAGAAGTTCTCGGTGGCGGTGAGGTGGGCTGTCTTGAGGATCTTGGCGTCGTCCTTGAACCACCGCCGGCCGAACTTGCGGCCCAGGAGGAAGCCCACCTGGTCGCCGGCCACCGCTGCTGCCGTGACCACACCTATCAGCACGGGCAGCGCCAGGTTCAGCTGCTGGTGCAGGAGTCCGGCGGTGAACAGCAGCGAGTCCCCGGGCAGGAACGGGAACAGGACCCCTGATTCGATGAAGACCATCGCGGCGATGACGCCCAGCGCTGCCGGCCCCAGTCCGCCCAGCAGGCTGGCGGGGTCGAGCAGGGAGGGCGTTCCGCTGGTGCCGGCCAGGCCGGAGATCACGGCGGGGACGATGATGCTGTGCACGGCGGGGTTCCTTAGCGTCGGCTTGCAGGGGCGGAAAGCGCTGCGGGCAGGCGGTCCAGAAGCCGGGGGCCAAAGCGGTTCCAGAGTCCGGCGAGCAGGACCACCGCGGCGCTCGCCGCCAGGAAGGAGGCAATCACATCGGTGGGGTAGTGCACCCCTACATATACCCGTGACCAGGCAACAATCACGGGCAGGGCTGCACCTGCTGCGGCCACCGGCCGGGACCAGCGGGTGCCGCGGAACAGGAAGTACACGGCGAAGGCCAGGGCCACCGCAAAGGACACGTGGCCGCTGGGGAAGCTGTTGCATCCGGTTTCCGGGGCCAGCGGATCGAAGAGCAAGCCCGGGTTGGGCCGCTGCCTGGCGATGATGAGCTTGAAGACCTCGCTGGCCACCCAGCCCGAGCACGCGGTGAGCCCGAAGGCAATGGCCCGGGGCAGGTCGCGGCGCACCAGCCACAGGGCAAGGGCCACGGCCACGATGATGCACAGGCCCGCCACGGGAGCGAAGAGGACGTTGATCACCATGGCCACGGCGGTCAGCGCGGCCACGTGGTGCTGGCTTAGGTCCTGGTCCACGTGCAGCTCGGCCGGGGTTTCGCCGGGCACCAACTGCACCGTAAGGCCCAGGCCGACGACGGCGGCGCACAGCAGGGCGCCCACCAGCAGCCAGTGGCGGGGCTGGGGGAGTGCGGGGAACGTTGCGCCGGCAGCGGCGCGGGTGCGCGGCGCCGCGGCTGCGGTCTCTTGGCGGGATGGGGGCTGGTTCACGAAAATCCTCCGGGGCGGGGCACTGGTCCTGCGGTGGACAGGGTTCTGTCCTGGTCTCTGTTCCGATCCTCTCCCGCAGCGCCTAAGAAACGCTTAAGAAATCCCTTCGGCAGCAGCAGGAGACGGCTACGTTGATGTAGGCCCGTTCGATGTGTGGATAGACTCCATGCCGTTCGCATCATCAACCTTCCGGAGCGCCCAGCATGAGCCAAACCCACAGCATCGCCGTCATCGCCGGTGACGGCATCGGCCAGGAAGTGGTCCCCGCCGCCATCGAGTGCCTGGACCGGGTGGCCGGGATTTACGGACTGGGCCTCGACTACGAGCACCTGGACTGGGGCTCGGACTACTACATCCGGCACGGCCGCATGATGCCCGCCGACGGGCTGGAGCGGCTGGGCCGGCACGACGCGATCTTCCTGGGCGCCGTGGGCAGCCCGGAGATCCCCGACGCCGAGACCCTGTGGGGCCTGCTCATTCCCATCCGCCGCGAGTTCCAGCAGTACATCAACCTGCGGCCCGTCAAAACGCTCGACGGCGTGGCCTCGCCACTGGCGTCCCGGGAACCCATCGACCTCCTGATCGTGCGCGAGAACAACGAAGGCGAATACTCCGAGATCGGCGGCAGGATGTTCCGCGGCCTGCCGCAGGAAGCAGCCGTGCAGGAGACCGTGTTCACCAGGATGGGAATCGCCAGGGCCGCGCATTTCGCCGCGAAGCTGGCAGCGTCACGCCGCGGGCTCCTGACGTCCGCCACCAAAAGCAACGGCATCATCCACACCATGCCGTTCTGGGACGAGGTGGTGGCCCAGACCGTGGCCGAATACCCCGGCGTGCAGCTCACTTCCGAGCTGGTGGACGCGCTCGCCGCGCACCTGGTGCTCAAGCCGTGGACCCTGGATGTGATCGTGGCGTCCAACCTGCTCGGGGACATCCTCTCGGACCTGGGCAGCGCCGTCACGGGCTCCATCGGAGTGGCCCCCAGCGCCAACCTGAATCCGGAGCGGCAGTTCCCGTCGCTCTTCGAGCCGGTCCACGGTTCCGCTCCAGACATCGCCGGACAGGGCCTGGCCAATCCGGTGGGCCAGATCTGGTCCGGCGCCATGATGCTGGACCACCTGGGCCACGGGGCCGCGGCCTCGCACCTGCAGCTGGCGTTCGAAGCGGCGCTGCGGGACGGGGCGGGGACCCGGGACGTGGGCGGGACGTCCTCCACTGCTGAGTTCACTGCTGCAGTCCTGCAGCGGATCGACAGCCTGCCGCGCCAGTAATACCCCTCCGGACAGCAGCGTCCGCATTCAGTTCAGGGCCAGTCTCAGTGCCCGATCGCTGTGAGGAGTGCCGTTCCGTCGGGGCTGCCCAGGCCGGTGCAGGGGTCCCAGCCGGCACCGGCTTTGTATGTGCCGTTGTTTCCCTGGGTGATGTCGCGGAATGCCGCCCTGTTGCTATAGAGCAATGGCTGGATCTGCCCGAAAGTGCGGCTGGTTGACTGGGCCAGGAGTGCGATGAGTGCTGCCCAGAGGGGTGCGACGGCGCTGGTGCCCCCGATGACCATGTCTTTGCCGTCAACCCGTACTTTGTAGCCTGTCTGGGGGTCCGCGACGCCGCTGACGTCCGGCACTCCGCGGCCTTTCCCGCCCGCTTTTCCGCCGCCCGGTTTGTGACCGCCTGCTGGGTTGTGGCCGCCGGGGTGGGTGGGCTGGCCGGACTGCCAGGTGGGAGCCGGGAAGGTGTCGCTGTAGCCGCCTCCGGTGGACGAGTGCGGTCCGTCATTCCACACGGTTTCGGATGTGATGGTTCCGGTGGCGGGGTCCGCATCAAGGCGGGTACCGCCGCAGGCCAGGGCGTGCGGGCTGGAGGCAGGGAAGTCGGCGTGGTCTTTGCCGTCCGTGGCGCCGTCTGCGCTGCCGTTGTCCCCGGCTGCTGCGGTAACGGTCACACCGAGTGCAGACGCGTCGGCCAGGGCCTGGTCGAACGCTGTCCGGGCCTGGGCGGTCCACTCGTCCTCGTTCTGGCCCCAGCTGATGCTGATTGACGTGGGTGCCGGGGTTGCATGGGAGGCGTTGATGATGGCGTCGAGGAATCCGGCGTCGGTGTTGGGTGCGAAGTAGACGGCGATGTCCGCACGGGGCACCAGTGCGCCGACTACTTCGATGTCAAGGAGCACTTCGCCGTCCGCGCCCGTGGGGTCCTGTCCGGGGTGGTTCGCGGCGCCGTCGACTCCCACTGCCCTCACTGTGGGTCCGGTGATCCCCAAACCGGAGAAGTAGGCGTCCAGGTCGGATTGGGCGAAGCCGCCGCCCAGTTCGATGATCGCCACGGTTTGGCCGGTGCCATCTGTGCCGGTGGGGAAGTTGTAGAGCCGGGCGAGTTCGGGCGGGGTGTAGCTGGTGCCGACAGCGGCCAGCGGGAACGCCTGGAACTGGGTGCGGGCCTGCGGGCGGTCGTCAAGGCCGAGGACTGCCGTGACCACTCCATCCAGTTCTGCCGGAATCTGCAGTCCACCGGTTCTGTGCCGGTGCGTGACGTCGTGGCCGTGGGGGCCGCTGCTGGTGACTTCCTCCAGGCTGGTGCCGAAGATCCGGCTCAGTTGTTCCACCGTCCCGGCGAGCCGGATGCGGCGGGAGGCGGGGTCGGCCTCGAGGATTTCCGCTCCGAGCCGGGTGAAGGTCTCGGTGGCAAGGCGCAGGTCCGGGGCGGAGGCGCCGTGGCGCGCCGCCAGTTCTTCCCGGGTCAGGAAGCTGGTAGGGGTTTCAGGCAGTGGCTCCTGACGGCGCAGGATCACGGTGACCTCGATCCTGCGGGAGGGATCGGCGGGGCCCAGGGTGGCCTGGATCCTTGCCACGGTGGGGCGGTCGGAGCCGGGGAGGGGGACGCTGTGCCCGGCGTTGTCAGGTGTGCTGTGGGGGTGCTCAGACATGGGATGGCTCCGTTCCGGGTGCTGAAAAGCCAATTGTGCTCCGCAGCACTGACAATGAACAGGCAAACGCCCGACGCCGGCCCGCACCTTTCGCAGGAGGTGATGGGGCGTTCCGGGAAAGGGGGCGGGATGTGATGGGGCGTTCCGGGAAAGGGGGCGGGAGGTGATGGCGCGTCGCAAAGAGGACAGGGACGCTTGACGTTCGCGCAGCCTCCCGCATATCCTGAACGAACGGTCGGTAAATAATTCCGAGCCGCCCCACAGGTCTTTGCATAGGAGCAACCCATGGCAGCGCAGAACTTGCAGTCAGTGCCGGCTGAGCTAACCCCGGAAGAGGACGCCGCAGGCCAGGCCCACTTCGACCGGATCATCGCCGAGGACTCGCGCATCGAGCCCCGCGACTGGATGCCGGCGGCCTACCGCAAGACCCTCCTGCGCCAGGTCTCCCAGCACGCGCACTCCGAGATCATCGGCATGCAGCCGGAGGCCAACTGGATTTCCCGCGCCCCCAGCCTGAAGCGCAAGGCCATCCTCATGGCCAAGGTCCAGGACGAGGCCGGCCACGGGCTCTACCTCTACTCCGCCGCCGAAACGCTGGGCCAGTCCCGGGACAAGATGATGGACGACCTCATCGCCGGCAAGGCCCGCTACTCCAGCATCTTCAACTACCCGGCCCTGACCTGGGCAGACATGGGCGCCATCGGCTGGCTGGTGGACGGCGCAGCCATCTGCAACCAGGTCCCGCTGTGCCGCGCCTCCTACGGCCCCTACGGCCGCGCCATGGTCCGCATCTGCAAGGAAGAGTCCTTCCACCAGCGCCAAGGCTTCGAGATCCTCCTTGAACTGTCCAACGGCACCCCCGAGCAGAAGCAGATGGCCCAGGACGCCGTGAACCGCTGGTACGCCCCGGCCCTGATGATGTTCGGCCCGCCGGACGACGATTCCCCCAACTCCAAGCAGTCCATGGCCTGGAACATCAAGCGGTTCAGCAATGACGAGCTCCGCAGCCGGTTCGTGGGCATGATGGTGGAGCAGGTCAGGGTCCTGGGCCTCACCCTCCCGGATGACCAGGTCCGCTTCAACGAGGACACCAGGAAGTGGGAGCACGGCCCCCTGGACTGGCACGAGTTCCAGGAAGTCCTGGCCGGCCGCGGTCCCTGCAACGCCCAGCGCCTTGAGCGCCGGAGGGCAGCGCACGACGACGGCGCCTGGGTCCGCGAGGCAGCAGCCGCCTACGCAGCAAAACAGCAGGCAAAAGAGTCAATGAAGACGAAGGAATACGCAGCATGAGCCCCCACGGCAACCCGGACGCCCCCGCAAGCGCAGCCACCGAGATCAACCGCGAAGCCCCCAAGGCTTCGCCCGCTCCGGCAGAGCACCACGACCGCAACGCCTGGGGCCTGTGGGAGGTCTTCGTCCGCTCCAGCCGCGGCCTGAGCCACGTCCACGCCGGATCCCTGCACGCCCCGGACGCCGCCATGGCCCTCCGGAACGCACGGGACCTGTACACCCGCCGCAACGAGGGCGTGTCCATCTGGGTTGTCCCGGCGGACGCCATCGCCGCCAGCGATCCCGACTCCAAGGGCTCCTTCTTCGAGTCCCCGCAGGGCAAGGACTACCGGCACGCCACGTACTACACCAAGAGCGAAGGGGTAAAGCACCTGTGAGCACCGCCCACACAAACCCCGAAACCAAGGCAGAAACAACAACAGGCCACGGCGACATCTCCACCGGCGTGGCAGGCGGCGATTCCAACGCCTCCGCCACCCGCATCACCCCCGGCAACGCCCTGCGCCCGGAGGACATCGCGCTGGAGGTCCGCACCGGCCTGGTGAAGCCCTCCGAGGACGTCGCCGAGTACGCCCTGCGCCTGGGCGATGACGCCCTGATCCTCGCCCAGCGCCTGGGCCACTGGATCTCCCGCGCCCCCGAACTGGAGGAGGACATCGCCCTGGGCAACATCGCCCTGGACCAGCTGGGCCACGCGCGCAGCTTCCTCACCTACGCCGGTGCCGCCTGGGACAAATCAGAGGATGACCTGGCCTACTTCCGCCGCGAGCACGAGTTCCGCTCCGTGCAGTTGTTCGAGCAGCCCAACGGGGACTTCGCGGCCACCATCGCCCGCCAGTTCGTGGTGAGCTACTACCAGTACGAGCTCTACCGCCGCCTCACCGAATCCACCGATGCGACCCTGGCAGCCATCGCCGCCAAGGCCGTCAAGGAAGTGGACTACCACCGGGACCACAGTGCCCAGTGGGTCCTGCGCCTGGCCGGCGGCACGGAGGAATCGCGCCGGCGGATGGTCCACGGCCTGCGGACCATGTGGCCGTATGTCGGCGAACTGTTCCGGGACGATGACCTGACGCAGCGCCTCGCTGAGGCGGGTGCCGGCGTCGCGCCTTCCTCGTTGAAGGAAGACTTTGACCGCCTGACCGGCGAAATCCTCACGGAGGCGGAGCTGGAGGTTCCGGACGTGCCCGCAGCCCCGGGCGGCGGCCGGTACGGCAAGCACTCGGAATACCTGGGCTACATCCTCGCCGAAATGCAGGTGCTGGCCCGCGAACATCCCGGAGCCAGCTGGTGACCGCCGTGTACATCTCGGACTTCGAATCCCGCACCCGCACCCCGCAGCAGGACGCGTGGGACATCGCGGCCACCGTCTGCGATCCGGAGATCCCGGTGCTCACCATCGCTGACCTGGGCATCCTGCGCAACGTGGAGGTACAGGACGGAAAAGTCACCGTCACCATCACGCCCACGTACTCGGGCTGCCCGGCCATGGACGCCATCCGTGACGACCTCTACACGGCCTTCAAGAAGGAGGGCTACCAGGACGTGCACGTGGACCTGGTCCTGGCCCCGGCGTGGACCACTGACTGGATGACGGAGGCCGGAAAGCAGAAACTGCAGCAGTACGGCATCGCCCCGCCCACCGGGAACAGCAAAGCGGGCGGCCACTCGGGCCCCATCCGGCTGAGCCTGGCCGTGAAGTGCCCGCAGTGCAACAGCCTCAACACCAAGGAACTCACCCGCTTCGGTTCCACGTCCTGCAAGGCACTGTATGTGTGCCAGGACTGCAAGGAACCGTTCGACTACTTCAAAGTCCTGTAAGGAACTCCCATGCCTGTTGTCCGCCAGACCGCCGCCGAAGAGGCTGAGGTGACCGGCCGCCGTCGTCCGTCCTTCCATTCCCTGGCCGTGAAGGAGGTGCGCCGGCTGACCGACGATGCCATCGAGGTCGGTTTCCATGTGCCGGCGGAGCTCGCCGGCAAGTTCGACTACCTGCCCGGCCAGTACGTGGCCCTGCGCACCACGCTGCCGGATGAGTCCGGCGAGCCGAAGGAAATCCGCCGCAGCTACTCCATCTGCGCCGAGCCGCGCAGTTTCGCGGACGGCACCAGCGAGATCCGGGTGGCCATCAAGAAGGACCTGGGCGGGCTGTTCTCCACGTGGGCCAACGCCGAGCTGAAGGCCGGCGACACCCTGGACGTGATGAGCCCCATGGGTGCGTTCGTGTCCAAGCACGGCCGCGACGGTGTGGCCGTGGACCAGAACGTCATGAACTCCATGAACCACCCGGAGGACCTGGCGGGGGAGGCGGGGAACTTCGTGGCCATCGCCGCGGGGTCCGGCATCACCCCGGTGATCGCCATCGCCCGGACGCTGCTTGCCGCCAACCCGGACACCCGGTTCGACCTGATCTACGCCAACAAGGCCGCCATGGATGTGATGTTCCTGGAGGAGCTGGCGGACCTGAAGGACAAGTACCCGCAGCGGCTGGCCATCCACCACGTGCTCTCCCGCGAGCAGCGGATCGCGCCGCTGCTGAGCGGACGGATCGATTCGGAGAAGCTGCAGCAGCTGCTGGGCACCGCCCTGCACGCGGACGATGTGGACGAGTGGTTCCTGTGCGGGCCGTTCGAGCTGGTGCAGCTGTGCCGGGACACCCTGGCCGAGCGCGGGGTGAAGCCGGAGAATGTCCGGTTCGAGCTGTTCACGTCCGGCAAGCCGGACCGCCCGGAGGGCCAGGCAGGCCGTCCCGTGGTGGTGGACGAGTCCAAGGAGACATACAAGATCACGTTCAAGCTGGACGGCCTGCAGGGCGAGGTGGCCAGCCCCACCCACGCCCGCGAGTCCATCCTCAACGCCGCACTGCGGGTCCGCCCGGACGTGCCGTTCGCGTGCGCCGGGGGAGTGTGCGGCACCTGCCGGGCCAAGGTGGTCACCGGCAGCGTGATCATGGACGAGAACTACGCCCTGGAGCAGGATGAGCTGGACAAGGGCTACGTCCTGACCTGCCAGAGCCACCCCACCAGCAAGGAAGTCACGGTCGACTTCGACGTCTAAGTCATCTTTCATCAAAGGAGCTCCATGATTTCCCTTTCCATCAGCAACGGCATCGCCGAGGTAGTCCTGGACGCGCCGCACAAGCTGAACTCACTGGATGAGCAGGCGCTGCGGGATTTAACCCAGGCGTACGACGACGCTGCTGCCGCCGCCTCACGCGGTGAGGTGCGGGCGCTGCTGCTGAGGGGAGAGGGGCGCGCCTTCTGCGCGGGCCGGGACATCGCGGGGGTCACCCCGGAGAACGACGACGCCGCCGCGTACCTGGGCGGGCTGGTGGAGCCTTTGCTGCAGAAGATGGCCGCGTTCCCGGCGCCGACGTTCGCGGCGGCGCAGGGGGCCTGCCTGGGGGTGGGTTTGGGGCTGCTGCTGGCCACTGACGTGGTGTACGTGGCGGAGAACGCGAAGTTCGGGTCGCCGTTCGCCAAGCTGGGGGCCACCCTGGATTCGGGCGGGCACTGGTACTTCATGGAGCGGCTGGGCATGCACCGGACGCTGGACCTGATCTACACGGCGGACCTGATCTCGGGTGCGGAGGCGGTGGCACAGGGGATGTTCAGCCGCGCCATGCCCGCCAACTCGCTGCTGGAATCGACGCGGGAGATCGTCTCGCGCGTTGCTGCCGGTGCCACCGGCGCCTTCGTTGCTTCCAAGGAGTTGGTAGCGCACATCCGCGACCAGCGCCTTGGCCTCTGGCAGGCCATGCAGGAGGAAAACGAGGAGCAGGCACGGCTCTGCAAGACCGACGACTATGCGGAGGGTTTCCGGGCCTTCCAGGAGAAGCGGGAGCCGAAGTTCACGGCTGGAAAATTGCCTTTGTCCGCTACTGATTTGTAGGGTTCAGCTATGACTAAGCGGAAAGCAATTACCAAGGCCGTCATTCCTGCTGCCGGATTGGGAACTCGCTTCCTGCCCGCCACCAAGGCAATGCCGAAGGAAATGTTGCCGGTGGTTGACCGTCCGGCCATCCAGTACGTGGTGGAGGAAGCGGTTGATGCAGGCCTTACGGACCTGCTGATGATCACGGGCCGCAACAAGCGCGCCCTGGAGGACCACTTCGACCGAGAGCCGGGCCTGGAAGCCGCCCTCGAGGCTAAGGGGGACAAGGACAAGCTGGGCATGGTGGAGTACGCCTCCAACCTGGGCCCCATCCACTACGTCCGCCAGGGCGAGGCCAAGGGCCTGGGCCACGCCGTGCTCTGCGCTCAGCAGCACGTGGGCGACGAGCCGTTCGCCGTGCTCCTGGGTGACGACCTCATCGACGAGGCTGAGGACCTGCTGAGCACCATGATGGAGGTGCAGCAGAAGACCGGGGGTTCCGTAATCGCCCTGATCGAGGTTGATCCGTCGCAGATCAGTGCCTACGGCTGTGCAGACGTCTCTCCCGTGGACGGCGAGGACTACGTCCGCGTCAATAGCCTGGTGGAGAAGCCGGCCGTCGGCGAGGCACCGTCCAACCTGGCCGTGATTGGCCGCTACGTGTTGCACCACTCAGTGTTCGGCGTCCTGGAGAACACGGAGCCGGGCCGCGGCAACGAGATCCAGCTGACCGACGCCCTGCAGACCCTGGCCGGCGGCGAGGGCGAAGGCTCCGGCGTGTACGGGGTGGTCTTCAAAGGCCGCCGTTACGACACTGGCGACAAACTCAGCTACCTGAAGGCCGTCATCACCCTCGCGTCCGAGCGCGTGGAATTCGGTGAGGACCTGAAGACCTGGATGAAAAACTTCGTCGGCTAGTCCCGGCGTTCTACTGCTTCTTGGAGGCCCGTTGCCGGAAGGCAGCGGGCCTCTTCTGCGTCTGGACCGCCAAGGCTTCCAGGAGGGCGCCTATGACAGCTCCTGACGTGTTTGTCACGATGTCTGACGGGCTTGCAAAGCGCTCGTGGAGAAACAGGAGCTGCCCCAGCTCAATACAGCCGGAAACCAGCAGGCCAAAGGCGCCAATTTGCCACCAGTGCTTTTCTGGAAATGCCGGGCGGCTCACGAAACCGACCGGTACAAATAGGACAACGTTGGCGGCGGCCTCTATGAATTGGTAATTGAACCAGCCAGGAACGCCGTGTCCGTGAAGAAAACGCAGCATCCCGCTGAGCTGTCCTGAAACAGGTTTATCTACCGGCGACGGCCAAAAGGCGACGAGTGCCATGGGAATGAGCATGGCAACCAGGACTGCGCGCCACAGGCGACGGTTCTGGAGGGACATCAAACGGACCTCAGGAAGCCCGGAGAAGGGCGAAAACAGCTGTGCCGAGGGCGGAGGCAGCCAGGAGTATGAGAAGCATGCAGTGCAGCACAGGCGGGCGGCGGAGCGGGATGGAGAAGTCGTACTCTCGTGGTGCTTTGCGCCAATGTCTCCCCATACATCAAATAAATACCACACGCAAAGCAAAAGGTGGGTGCATCTCCGTTTCGGAGATGCACCCACCTTAGTTGGTGCTAGAAGCGCTGAAGTTATGCGGCAGCTTCAGACTTGTTTCGACGAACCAAGATGACGCCGGCCGCGCCCAGACCCAACGCGCCTACGCCAGCGGCTCCCCACAGGAGAAGACTTGTATCCGCACCGGTGCTCGCGAGACCGCCAGTGTTGGCCAGCGGAGCGCCACCGGTGTTAGCCAGGGAGGCCGCAACGGTAACCGTGACCGGGCCTAAGGTGATACCCGAGGTGTTGCCCGTGGCCGTAAGCGTGTACGTACCCGCCTCGTTGATGGCGATCGGAAGAGCGAAAGCCCCTTGTGCGTCGGCGGTGGTGGTCAGAGTCTGTGCTTCCGTGACGACACTAATGCGTGCAGCAACGGCCCGGCTACCCGCTATGTTTGCGCCATTGGACGCGGGAGCCTGGCCCGGCGTGACGCGAATAGTCAAAGTTTCGCCGGCAAGGAAGCCCTGACCGCGGAAAACGAAAGTCTCGCCCGGTCCAACTACTCCATCGGATACGGCGGCCTGAGGCGGAAGCGGCGGGTATGTTGCAGCCATTGCCGGCGCTGAACCGATAAGAGCAATGGATCCAGCAAGCGCGAGTGTGGCAAGTGTTTTCTTCATGTGTCCCCCCGGAGACGTTAAGTTTGTTTGACCGCATCTTGAGGAAACCTCTCCGCACGAGACCATTCGCGGAAACACGGTGCTGTACCACAGCAGAATCTACCATCGAATGAGCTATGACAGCAATGTGATAAAGAGTATTCCGCTGGCTGTAACATTCTCGCGTTCACTCACAGGCCGCAGCCTGTAACGGCAGTTTCACCTGATCGACGGGCTGCGCTGTTGGTGTGATGACAAGCGAAGGAAGAGCGGATTGAACTACCTTAACAAAGCTCATCTCGATTTCATTCGATTGTCCGGGGCTCAACTTGGTTGTCACGATGCCGACTGGGCGATCGCTGTGCGTATAGGAACCGAGGCTGATTTTCTCAGCGTCACGGCTGGCGCCGTCCAGCAGAGATTGTGACGGACCGTAAACGACGATATTTGTTTGGACGGTGCCTGGCGAAACGCCGTATCGACCTCCTCCCGTCACTGCTTCTGGTAGGACCGCGGCAGCGTTGGGAGGAGCCGTATTCGTGAGCTTGGCCCTGACAACATAGCGGCTGTATCCATCTTCAGAGCAGGATTTGATGAGTTGCACTTCTCGGCGGACGTAATAATCCATCTTGGATCCGGTGCCATCGTTGAAGTAGACGCCGAAGGAAGCTCCGCCTGCAGTTGCCCCTAAGACTGCACCGCCTACAGCACTAGACTCCAAGACCTCTTGTTCCTCTTTATGGTCACTCCATACATAGAGTCTGTTTTCCTGTGCGCTCTTCACTAGTGCTTGCACTAGTCCTTCACCAGAAATCTTTCCCGAAGATAAGGAATCAAATACTGCCTTCGACGCAGCAGCAAAATATGCATCTTGGCTGGAGTTATCGGCGATGCCCAAATATGCGTCGGACAGGAGTACCTGGACGACGTTGTCGGCCGAAAGCGCTACGGGTAGCTTGGCAGCATCTTCCCGTTGACCTGCTGGTCCCGCGATAGGGATAGGGCCAGATGATTCAAGGAGATGAGATAGCACCACCGGATCGATGGCTACTACGCCGTCGATATGGGCGCCGTACCGTTGCTCCCACATTGCCTTGGCAGCTGATGCCGCAGTCGGAAAGTTCGGAGTAAGGTTCACGTCGCTGATGAACGTGCCTACTCTGTCGGAATATATGGCGCGTTCAACTGGATCCACATACACCGGGGGCTGAAATTTCCCGAGCGAAGCACCGCTGGTTTCGCTGCGAAGTTGCATGACGCCTTTGTCGACATGAAGCTGCGCAAGGGCGCCCGGCAATCCACCCGTGGCTCGTAGTTCAGCATTGTTTTGGATCAATAGAAGGTAATCCCTTGGACCGTCTGAACCCATCATGCTCGGAAGGACGCGCGAGGTGTCAGCTGCAGCGCGCAGGGGAGTGCGGAAGTCGTCCAGTGTGCCAAGCGCGCGACCAAGAGGCTCCGAGATCTGAGGAACAAGCTGCGAGCGGTCGATTGCCGAGAGACGTTCGTAAGTGAGTTCAACAGTGTTAGCGGCAGTGGAAATGGAAGGCGAAGCTGATGCAAGAGACGTGAGATCCACTCTGCCGTGCACTGGCGAGAGTGTCTTCCAATCCAACGCATTGAAGGCACCAAGTAGTGGCTTACCTGCGCCGGCGATCAAGTCGTTAGTTGAGAGCGCCACCTCAGTGAGCGAAGAAAAATTTGCACCGATTAACGGGAGGGCGCCGGCGGACGTCCACACTGGATCTGCGGTCGCTAGTCGGGCGGCTTCTGAATGACGGCGGATTCGTTCCAGCGTGTCATTTGCCGCCGCGGAGTCTTTTGCCAGCAGGTTGGACTTTAGCTCGGGAAACAGACTACTGACGGCAGATAGCTCGGTTCGCACCTCGTTTGCGCGGTGCGCTAGCCAAGCGGAAGCTAGCGCAAGCACAACCGCCAAGGCGCAAAGTGCCACAAGAAGCCGTGTCAGAGTTTGGTGAAGAGGACTTTTTGACCTTCTTCCAGGGGGTGCGGTCTTGTCAGGTAAGACTTTTGCCTCACCGCTATCCCGGCGGCCCGCAGTCATGTCACTGTTGGGCACTGCGGTCCCGGCTGCCACCGACTGGGAAATGTGAGGCTTGGCGAGCTTCTCCTCGCGTTATTTCTCGGTCGATGGATTCCTGCTGCAGGCGTTCTTCAGCATATGAAAGGGCTCGCGGTCCAGATCTGGGTGATGATTTCGCGCTCTCGTAGGACTGGTAGCTGTATGAGTAAGCATCGGGACCTTTCGCCGGAAGCCGGTTGAGCACTATTCCGAGCAAATCGGCTTTGACCATGTCGAGGGCATCCAGAGCTTTCTGGAGTTCTGTGGTCCTGACTTTCATTGCGCCGACTACAACAACGACTCCCCCAGCCTGCTGGGCCAAGACAGCGGCATCCGTAACGGGGAGCAAGGGCGGAGCATCTATGACAACGGCGTCAAAGTCGCTTTCCAACTCGGTAATGAGTTGCTTCATCCTCAATGAACCCAGCAACTCACTTGGGTTTGGTGGTACCTGACCGGCGGCAAGCACGTACAAGTTATCCGAGCCCCAGGGCTGAAGAAGGTCACCCAGATCTGCTGCGCCAATGAGTGCAGTTGTTAGGCCCGCTCCTCGCTCAAGGCCGAGATACTCCGCTACCATCGGACGCCGAAGATCGGCATCCACCAAAGCCACACTCTGGCCAGATTGCGCCAAAGCAATGGCCAGGTTCGTGGCCGTTGTGCTTTTCCCCTCGCCAGGCACAGACGATGTTACTAAAACAGTTTTGGACTCGTGGCTCACGTGGGCAAACTGTAGGTTAGTCCGGAGTTGGCGGTAGGACTCAGCTCTGGGACTCTGAGGAGCGGTCTGCGTCAACAGGGGTTTTTTTGTCGCATCCGGGTCAAAATTTAGACCTCCGAGCACTGGCGCAGCCGATACGCGGCGGACATCGTCTTCGCCCCGGATTCGGGTGTCGAGTAGCGCCCGCAGCGTAGCCACACCGAAACCAAGGGCGAGGCCGATGAGCGCCCCTAAGGCCAGATTGAGTTTGGCGTTAGGTGAAGTAGGGCTGACGGGTGCAGTGGCAGGCGTAATGATCGACAGCTTGACAGGCGACGTTCCCCCTGTCGAGGGCCTTTCCAGTTCACCCACCGCGTTAATAAGACTGTTGCTAACGGCCTGAGCAATAGCTGCAGCTTGTACTGGTGATTCATCGGTGACTGAGATGCTTATCAAGACCGTGCTCACCTCTGAGGCGGCGGTAATCTTTCCAGCAAGAGCGACAGGAGTGGTGTGCAAACCTAGGGTTTCGATGACTGGTTGAAGAACGACGGGCGTCTTGACAGTCTTGACATAGGACTGCACCCGGGCTTGCGTGAAAGCGTTGCCTTGCTGTAGCTCAGTTACGGTTTCCGAATTCTGGAGGGCCACGAATAGCTTCGTATCAGACTGGTACGAAGGTCGCATGAGAATGGTCGCGGCGCCTGCGGCGAGTACGCCTAGCAACGCGCCTGAGACCACAACCATCCAATTGCGCCGGAAAACGCGCCAATAGTCTTTCAGCTCCAAAAGGGGGCCACCTCTCAATGTGGTTTAAGGCATATTTACTCGGTATCGTACCCGTTTACGCCCGATGGGAACGTATCGGTCACCCCTCGCAAAGTGAGCCAAACCAGCACGCAAGCGGTGGCCAAAACACAATCTGGACCTGTTACAGTACTGCGCACTCCAGGATCCGACCGGCCCAGCTTGTAACCACCGACTACGACGCCCAAGTGGACGAGGGCCGAAGCCGGACAGAAGCCGGCTTGACCTCGGGTTCGGCAACAATCGGAGCTAACCCAAGCTACTGAGAGGGAACGTCCCCTCGGGGACCACCCCCATCAGGCCTGACCCACGAGTCCCAAAGCATCGAAACAGACTCCGTCACGGCACTAACCGATCCTGTTGCGTGACGTAACAAGTCGCTATGGTGACTGTCATCTCACAAGTTTTGCAGTTTCGACGGCTTGGTTCCAGCGTGGTGAAATATTGATCGCCCACCATCGCTGGCTGACAGAGCTTGTCCTCTGAGGTGCTTTAATGTTCTGGGACAGAGCAGCGGGGGCGACGGCCCTTGGCGCCCCCGGTGGCAGTCGCCGAGGGATGATTGATTTCAACCAACCCCACGCTCTTCCTATATGCCGCTAAATGGCATGCGATGGATGGAAATACATATGGGGGACAATCTTTAATGGGATCAACAGTGGTGGCTGGACGCCCGAAGGCCGATCTTGACCGGGCGCAGCGCTGGGCCTTCCGCGTACTTCAATATTCAGTTGACGCCGAGGCTTGGATTATTGCCATCGCTTTCGCCGTTCTGTTTCGCTTCGATTTCGAGGCAGACCGAATTAGTTGGGGCTCGGTAGGCATCCTGGCAGTGTTGGCGGCCGTCTTTCAGGCTCTCTTCGGGTGGACACTGGCCCTTTACAGAGGCCGGCACGAGCACGGCGCTTTCCACGAAGCACAGACCCTCCTGGCCACGGTTGTAGCTGTTTCCGCGCTTCTGTTTGCGGTGAATTTTTTCCTTCTGACGCCAGCTGGATTGCCTCGAAGTACGGCCCTCGTCGCAATGCCACTCGTATTTGTCCTTATGGGTGGAAGCCGATACCTGCAAAGGTTGCTTTCTGAACGGCGCACGAGGCCTTTGGAATCAGCTCAGCCAACATTGATATACGGCGCGGGACAAACTGGCGCGTACTTGGTCAAGAGGATGTTGAGTGATCCGTCCTCCCCGTACCTTCCCGTAGGTCTCATCGACGATGACCCTCACAAGCGTCGTCTACGGCTTGCCAATGTACCCGTTCTAGGGGGTGCGGCTGATCTAGCCCACATAGCCCAAAAAACGGAAGCGGTCGCTTTGGTGCTCTGCATCGCGAGGGCAGACGCAGAATTCATCCGTGGGGTATCAGATCGAGCCGATAAAGCCGGTCTACGAATGATGGTTCTACCGCTTCTGTCGGAAATACTCGAGAGCGGTATGAAGCTCGCCGATCTGCGGGATGTGGCGATTGAAGACATTATTGGTCGTCACCCTGTTGACACGGAAGTCGAGTCCATTGCTGGATACATTGCTGGTAAAAGAGTGCTTGTGACCGGGGCAGGAGGGTCTATCGGCTCCGAACTCTGCCGCCAGTTATCGCGATTCTCGCCCTCGGAATTGATCATGTTGGACCGGGACGAGTCGGGTCTCCACGGTGCTCAGATGAGCATCTCCGGCCATGGACTACTGGATAGCGACGATGTCGTCCTATCGGACATTCGCGATGCACCCTCTCTCGAAGAAATCTTTCGTCGGCGCCGACCCGAGGTCGTATTTCATGCCGCAGCACTGAAGCACCTTCCGATGCTTGAGCAGTATCCGGAAGAGGCTTGGAAGACGAATGTGATCGGCACGTTGAACGTACTGTCGGCAGCCCGAAGTGTAGGCGTCAAGACTTTCATCAACATCTCTACGGATAAGGCAGCTAACCCTACGAGTGTGTTGGGCCACTCGAAGAGAGTCGCCGAAAGACTCACAGCATGGGCGGCAGCCGAGTCAGGCGAGAACTACCTATCCGTACGGTTCGGCAACGTGATCGGTAGCCGAGGATCGATGCTCCCTACATTTATCGCGCAAATTGAATCGGGGGGCCCCCTGACGGTTACTGATCCGGAAGTTACTAGATTCTTCATGACGATCCCCGAGGCTTGCCAGCTGGTAATCCAGGCCGGCGCAATAGGCCGCCCCGGTGAGGTCCTGATCTTGGACATGGGAAAGCCGGTCAAGATTTTGGATGTAGCTCGGCGCATGATTTCTATGTCCGGGCGCGCTATAGACATTGTCTTCACAGGTCTACGGGAAGGCGAAAAGTTGCACGAGGAGCTCATCGGGGAGACCGAGCATGACGATCGTCCCTTTCATCCTCAAATCACCCATACTGAGGTTCCCCCTCTCGATCCATGTGGTCTCGACCACGAGAAATGGGAAAAAACGAGCCTTCGGAGGACTACCGCATCTAAGCCTTACTCCGCTTCGTCGATAGGAACATCCAATGAGTGAACGCATTCTCATGTCTTCTCCTGACATCGGGGAGCTTGAAGAAAAGTACTTGCTGCGGGCTTTGCGCTCTGGATGGGTAGCGCCATTGGGCCCGGACGTTGATGCATTTGAAGGAGAAGTGGCTTCCAGGGTAGGACGTTGCTTTGCCGTCGCCCTGAGCTCGGGGACAGCTGCACTCCACCTGGCCTTGTTGGCCAAGGGAGTAGGACCGGGAGATGTGGTTCTCACCTCCACGATGACGTTCGCCGCGACAGCCAACGCAATCATGTACACAGGCGCCGAACCATACTTTATCGATTCTTTGGAAGACGGCGGCAATATCGATCCAGTACTACTCGAGCAAGCGCTTAAGGCTCTCACGGATTCAGGAGAGAGAGTTGGAGCAATTGTCTCGGTCGACCTACTCGGCAAGTCCGCTGACTACACATCCCTTGAACTTTTAGCCGTCAGATATGGGGTTCCGCTCATCGCGGATGCTGCGGAATCCCTGGGTGCAGTACATGCAGGGCGACCTGCAGGTGCGTGGGGCGACATAGCGATTTTTTCGTTCAACGGGAACAAAATAATTACCACGTCAGGGGGCGGTATGCTCCTAACTGACGACGGAAGAGTTGCAGAGAGAGTCCGCTACCTTGCTACTCAAGCACGGCAGCCAGTAGTTCATTACGAACATACAGAGGTTGGGTATAACTACAGACTCAGCAACCTGTTGGCTGCCTTGGGCAGAGCTCAGCTGGTCCGGCTGGACAGCATGATTGAGAAGCGCAAGCAGCATCGCGATACATACCGCCAGCTCGTGGCTGAGGTTCCCGGTGTCTCCATTTTTGGGGGAGACAGGGATGACGAGGACAACTTCTGGTTGACCTCGTTGTTGATTGATCCTCAAGTGGCGGGATTCTCCCCCTTTGAGCTCCGAGAGGCCTTAGCAGTGTCCAATGTAGAATGCCGGCCGCTGTGGAAGCCCATGCACCTACAGCCCGTCTTTGAATCATTCCGTTCCCTGTCGAATGGAACTTCCGAGCGACTTTTTAGGAACGGTCTCACGTTGCCAAGCGGTTCTGCCCTTAGGCCAGAAAGCATAAACGTTGTAACCCAAGCTCTGACCGATTTCTTTGAGAGACATCGTAAGTGAATATGTCTCTCCATAATTTGTCGTCTGAGAGTGCTAAACGAATAATTGACGTCGTCATGTCGGCCACCGGACTAGTCATCACTGCCCCCGTTCAAATTGTGGTGGCCGCTCTTGTCTGGCGTAAACTAGGCCGACCTGTTTTGTTCAAACAGGAACGCCCCGGGCGCTTCGGTCAAACCTTTATGCTCATGAAGTTTCGAACCATGATGCCAGTTGATACATCAAGTGGACGTGTAACTGACGCGGAACGCCTAACTCGGTTCGGTACCTTTCTCAGATCGACAAGCCTCGATGAACTTCCCACGCTCCTGAACGTTCTCAAAGGGGACATGAGCATGGTGGGACCGCGGCCGCTGCTCGTCAGTTACTTGGACAGATATACCCCAGAGCAAAATCGTCGCCATCTAGTGCGCCCAGGTATAACCGGGCTAGCTCAGGTACGAGGTCGTAATCTGTTGTCGTGGGATGAGAAGTTTCGCTTAGATGTTTTCTATGTCGACAATAGAACGCTTTGGATGGATCTGCATGTTCTATTTTTGACTATCAAGTCTGTAGTTGGTCGCCACGGCATATCAGCTGAGGGGAGCGTCACCATGCCAGAGTTCCAGAGAAGATCCGCTCATAACAAAGCACAGGACGTGTAGTGGGGAAGAACGCGTGTTAGTAGGAATTGTTTCGCAATGGTATGACCCTGAACCTGTGCTCATACCAAAAACACTCGCAGAGGCCCTAGTCCGTACTGGTTCAAAAGTAAATGTGCTGACGGGCTATCCAAGTTACCCGACGGGTAAGATCTACCCTGGATTCAAAACAGCAGGATCCTCCTTTGAGTCTCGCGACGACGCGGATCTGCTTAGAGTAAAAAGCTTCCTGAGTCATGACCGAAGCGCTGTTAGAAGAATTTGCTCATTTCTCAGTTTCGCGCTTAGCTCCTCCCGACGCAGCGGGTTTTTGGGTTCATGTGATGTTGTGTACGTCTACGGAACGCCGATGACCGCGGCCGTAGCCGCCCTGCTCCTAAAGGTCACACGGCGAGTGCCCTACGTCATTCACCTACAAGACTTGTGGCCGGAGTCGGTAGTCGATTCGGGGATGGTGAGACCGGCAATCCTCCGCCGGCTGCTGCAGAGTGCCATCGGCGCCGGACTGAAGCCGCTATACGGCCAGGCAAGCCACATAGTCGTTATTTCTCCCGGCATGAAACAGGCCCTAATCGATAGAGGAGTACCGTCTCACAAGGTTAGCGTTACCTACAATTGGCACGTCTCTGATGTAGATCCAGTTCCCCCCGCCGGTGCCGGGGCTAGAGACGAGCCTCTTCACTGCGTATACGCAGGAAACATTGGAGCAATGCAGGATATCGAAACAATCGTTCGCGCTGCCGCTCTGGTTCAGAATGAACTCAAAATCCGCGTGAGCATTTATGGTTCAGGAGTTGCTGAAGAAGAGGTTGAATCGCTGGCCCGAAAATTGGGTGCGAACAACGTGAGGTTCATGGGCCGGATTGATGCGAAGGCTATGCCAGAGGTCTATCAGAGCTCTGACTTCCAACTCGTCACCTTAAAGAACCGGGACGTTTTCCGAATGACGATACCTTCCAAGTTCCAGGCTTCGATGGCTCATGGAGTTCCTGTGATCACAACCGTGGGCGGGGACCTCGCGAAAATTTGTCGACAATACGAGGTGGGTTTTGTGGCGGAACCTGAGGATCCTTCCTCGTTAGCTCAGGCGTTTCGAGCTGCAGCAGCGCAGAGCTCTGCGGATCTTAATTCTATGTCCCGTAAGGCTCAACAGTTTTATCGGGATGAACTTAGTGCCCGTAGTGGCACTGACCAGATTATCGCCCGTCTGTCGGCGGTTGCGGATGAAAACAAAAAGACCAGGACCCGGAGTCGGAAGTTTGAGGAACGAACAAATGCGTCGTAGTGATTATTCGGGCAAGAAGCTGCTAATTACCGGGGGTACCGGTTCTTTTGGTCATACGGTTGCTGCGAAACTTCTGGCAAGCGATGTTGAACAAATTCGAATTTTTAGTCGTGACGAGGCCAAGCAGGATGCTATGCGTCACGAAATGAGTGATGCAAGGTTGAAATTCTACGTCGGCGATGTGCGTGACTATGACAGCGTCCATCGAGCAAGTCGCGATGTTGACTTCATCTTCCATGCAGCTGCGTTGAAGCAGGTGCCTTCATGCGAGTTTTTTCCGATGGAGGCGGTCAGGACGAACATTGCCGGCAGCGAGAATGTAGTTCGCGCCGCCGATGCTAACCATGTGCGGTCTGTTGTCTGCTTGGGAACAGATAAAGCTGTTTACCCGGTGAACGCAATGGGTATGACCAAGGCTCTGATGGAGAAGGTTGCTCAGTCGTACGGCCTCAACAATCCTGACACTGAAACCGTGGTGTCGTGTGTTCGCTATGGGAACGTAATGTACTCACGCGGATCGGTGATTCCGCTATTCATTCGTCAGATAAAGAACGGAAAGAAGATCACCATCACTGACCCTTCCATGTCCCGGTTTCTGATGTCCCTCGCAGATTCTGTCGATCTCGTAGACTTCGCATTTCACCATGCCTCGCAGGGCGACCTGTTCGTGAAAAAGGCGCCCGCCTCGACAATTGGTGACCTTGCTACGGCCATCTGCAATCTCTTTGAAGTAACTCCCGATATCGAAGTTATTGGCACCAGGCATGCTGAGAAGGCGTCGGAAGCTCTTGCAACACGCGAGGAGTTAACGCGCGCAGAGGACCTTGGTGAATACTTTCGGATCAAGGCGGATAAGCGGGACCTGAATTATAAGCTCTACTTCACCGAGGGTGTTCGAGAGCAGGCTGCTTATGCTGATTATGATTCTCATACGACAAATCAGTTGACTGTTCCTGAGATTGAAAAGCTACTGTTGACGCTCCCGGAAGTTCGGGATGAACTCAAGGCGGCAAATCTCGTCAAGAGACTTGAGCCAATAGCATGACGGCTTTGTCTCGCACCGCTCTAACTGGTGCTGGCGGTTTTTTGGGCTTCCACACCCGCGCTTTGCTTCACAGTTTGGGTCAAGAAGTAGATGCAGTATTAGTTGGAGACGCATTCAACGAAGACGAGGCAATCGGTCAGGTGGATGGTGTTGACCGGCTCATTCACTTGGCTGGCGTCAACAGAGGTACCGAGGCCGAAGTGACCAGCGGTAACGTCAGATTCGCGGAGCAGTTGGTACGAGTTTTGACACGTTGCAAGACACCTCCTTCCATTGTTGTTTACGCTAATTCCATCCAGGCTGGTAATAAAAGCGTTTATGGCGTTGCAAAGGAAGAGGCCGGAAGGCTTTTAGGGGAGGCTGCCGAGCGGCTGGGAATAGAGTTTATTGATTTAAAGCTACCCAACCTGTTCGGTGAACACGGAAAGCCCTTCTACAACTCTGTCACTGCTACCTTTTGTCACTTGCTGGCCCGTGGAGAGCAGCCCCAGATCCAGAGCGACAAAATACTTTCCCTCATGCATGCACAGTACGCCGCTGAACTAGCTGTTGGTGTACGCAGACTTGATTCCATGGATGCATGCGTAGTCGAGTTACATGTAAGTGAGCTGCTATCGCATCTCAAAACTGTTGCTGATACCTATAGCGACGGCACTATCCCTAGGTTGAACACAGCATTCGACCGTGACATCTTTAATACGTATAGGTCGTACTTGCGCCCCGAGGACAGGGTATTCAACCTTAGTCGGCATGCGGACACAAGGGGTTCTTTTTTTGAGATAGTAAAGTCTGAGTTGAGTTCGGGTCAAACATCCTTCTCCACCACAGTTCCGGGGATTACACGGGGTCAGCACTTTCATCTCCGCAAGATCGAGCGATTCACTGTCTTGTCTGGCTCGGGCGAAATTTCCATGCGTCGTCTATTTGACGACGAGGTCATTCGAGTCAAGGTTGATGGGCGACAGCCCGTTGCTATCGATATGCCCACAATGTGGCCCCATAGTATTTCCAATATTGGCACTGATATCTTGTACACGGCGTTTTGGATAAATGAGTTATTTGATCCTGAATCACCGGATACTTTTGCGGAGGACGTATGACTGATCGGAGCGACAGGCTCAAGGTTCTTACTGTAGTTGGGACCCGGCCGGAGATTATCAGACTCGCTGCCACGATTCGTCGACTGGATCGTTTTACAGAGCATGTTTTGGTGCACACGGGCCAGAACTATGACTATGAACTTAACGAAGTATTTTTTGAGGACCTAGGACTGCCCCGTCCTGATCATTTCTTGGAGGCGGACACTTCCTCGCTGGGCGCGGTCTTGGGGTCCATCTTGTCTTCGGTGGAGAAGATTTTGCTTCAAGAAAAGCCGGATGCCATGCTGGTTCTCGGAGATACCAACAGCTGTATCTCAGCCGTGATGGCAAGAAGACTCAAGATCCCCGTCTTCCATATGGAAGCCGGGAACAGGTGCTTCGATGAGAACGTTCCGGAAGAAGTCAACCGACGTTTGGTAGACCATGTCTCGGACTACAACCTGGTGTACACAGAGCACGCGCGTCGAAACCTAATAGCCGAAGGAATCCATCCTTCTCGAATACTGCTTACCGGGTCACCGATGCGTGAGGTTCTTGAGGCGAATGCTGCAGCCTTCGAAACGAGTACCGTTCTGGCTGACCAGGGTTTGCAGGAGGGACAATATTTCCTTGTAAGCCTCCATCGCGAGGAAAACGTGGACAACCCCGCGAGATTGGAAGAAGTACTTCGAGCGCTGAACGTGCTCTCTCAAGCTTACGATCTGCCGGTATTGATCTCGACACATCCTCGCACACGACTACGTCTTGAAACTCAACCAGATGATCTTAAGACCGGGCTTCGTTTTCATCCGCCTTTTGGGTTCAATGACTACGTGCGCCTTCAAAAGTCTGCACGGCTAGTGTTATCGGACAGTGGAACGATCAGCGAAGAGTCGCTCCTTCTAAAATTCCCGGCAGTTACTTTGCGTGATTTTATCGAGCGGCCTGAGTCTTTGGACGTGGGTGGAATTATAACTACCGGGTTGAGTACGGCTGCGATAATCGACTCAGTTCGGGTCACGCTGGCCCAGTTCGATGCAGATGGGCCACCTTCAGTCCCCGCTGAGTACACCATCAATGATGCCTCTCGACGTACCTTCAACTTCATAAGGTCAACGTCACATAGTCATCTTCAACGCACGGGCATACGGCGTGCAGGTGCTTAGCGAACGCAACTCGTTGTATGGAAAGAACTCTTCAGGCGATGTCGAAGAGAATGCCCGACGTGGAGCATCTGGAGGCGTCCACCAAATTGTTATTGCGGGCGTCGGGGGCTTTGGTCGAGAAACAGTTGATGTAGTAACTGCTATCAATGGTGGCTGCGAGGAGCTTCAGCTTGACTTGCTCGGAGTTGTCGACGATCAACCTAGTCACGTACACCTCACGGCTCTCGCACGCCAGGGATATAGCTATTTAGGTCCTGTTCAGAATCTGCCTTCTGCCCACGGTGATGCCATGTTTGTTGTAGGAATAGGAAAACCAAGCGTGCGGGAGATTATTGCGGGCCGGCTTATGGACTTCGGTATGTCGAGCATCGCTCTAGTCCACCCGAAATCTGTGGTGGGCTCTGCTTCTGTGATAGGTGCGGGTTCTGTGGTGTGCGGTGGCGTGCAGATTTCAACCAATGTCACATTGGGAGCGCACGTACATCTAAATCCAGCCGCTGTTATCGGGCACGACGTCAAGATAGCCAATTTTGTGTCCGTGAATCCCGGCGCTGTGATCTCAGGGGATGTCGAGATCGATAAGGGCGCCTTGATAGGTGCGGGCGCTGTAGTCCTCCAGGGACTCCACATCGGTGTTGGGGCCGTCGTGGGAGCAGGTGCCGTCGTCGTTAGGGATGTTGCTCCTGGATCCATAGTGAAAGGCGTTCCCGCACGCTAGATGCTAACTAGTCGCGGATATCGAGAATTTGCATCAATGAAAGCGGGTCAAGCTATGAAAATTGCAGTGATTGCATTAGGAAAGATCGGGCTGCCACTGGCAGTGCAGTTTGCGTCCAAGGGCCATGAAGTTGTGGGTGTCGATGTGAATCGAGCGACGGTCGATCACATAAATCGTGGGCTTGAACCGTTCCCAGGAGAGGCATACCTTCAGGAAAACTTAGCCGAAGTGGTGGGGAATGGAAACCTTCGAGCTACTACGGACTACGCAGAGGCCGTCCCAGACGCGGACGCCGTTGTCGTTGTGGTACCACTTTTCGTCGACAAAGACGCAAAGCCGGACTTCACGTGGATGGATGACGCAACGGCGGAGCTGGCGAAGTACTTGAGCCCAGACACCTTGGTCTCTTATGAAACTACGCTGCCTGTTGGAACTACCCGTACTCGATGGAAACCAGCTTTAGAAGCTGGGTCAGGCTTGGTAGAGGGCCGAGATTTTCATCTGGTCTTTTCGCCCGAGCGTGTGCTGACTGGGCGGGTTTTCGCGGATCTGCGAAAGTATCCCAAGCTCGTTGGGGGCCTTTCCAAAGTCGGGGCTGAAAAGGCCGTCTCATTTTACGAGGCCGTTTTGGACTTTGATGAACGTCATGACTTGGGTAGGCCCAACGGCGTATGGGACTTGGGCTCCGCGGAGGCTTCCGAGCTGACGAAGCTGGCCGAGACAACCTATCGCGACGTGAATATTGGTTTAGCCAACCAATTTGCACGTTTCGCTGCTACCCAAAGCATCGATATATATAGTGTGATCGAGGCCGCGAACTCTCAGCCCTATAGCCACATTCATACTCCGGGTATCGCCGTGGGAGGGCACTGCATTCCTGTCTACCCACGGCTCTATCTCTGGAACGATCCTCACGCGACCGTGGTCAGCGCCGCTCGTGAAGCAAACGCCGGAATGCCGGAATATACGGTCGGTTTGCTGGAGGGTGCGTACGGGGAGTTGAAGGACCAAAAGGTCGTTGTTCTTGGCGCCGCCTACCGCGGCGGTGTAAAGGAATCTGCTTTCTCGGGAGTTTTTGACACTGTTAGTTCCCTTGAATCAAGAGGCGCCTCGGTTTCAGTCCATGATCCTCTCTATAACGATGAGGAATTAGAAAAAATGGGTTTTCGAGCACACACCCTCGGACAACCGGTGGACGCTGCGGTAATACAGGCAGATCACGCCGAATATCGTGACTTGACGGAAGCCGATTTGCCTGGGGTAAAGGTGGTCGTAGACGGTCGGCGCGTGAGTGCGAAAGAGAATTGGAAGAGTGCGACCTATCGTGTAATTGGGCAGCTTTAAAGCGACCCCATCATTTACACCGGCCGCAGATTTGACACATCTTTTCACAAGAGGATCACTATGACGATAAGCATTGCACCGAGCGCTGATGTTTCTGAGGGAGTGACTCTCGGGGCTGGAACAAAAGTCTGGCACCTTGCACAAGTGCGCGAGGGAGCATTAATCGGTGAAAACTGCATAGTTGGACGAGGGGCCTACGTTGGCCCCGGAGTTACCATCGGCCAGAACACCAAGATCCAAAATTACGCGCTGGTCTACGAACCCGCCCTGCTAGAGTCCGGGGTCTTCGTTGGACCAGGTGTGGTTCTCACTAATGACACGTACCCGCGTTCTGTAAACCCAAATGGATCTCAGAAGAGTTCGGAAGATTGGTCGCCGGTAGGTGTCGTTGTCAGGGAAGGCGCTTCTATCGGTGCGCGGGCGGTGTGCGTGGCTCCGCTAACCATAGGGCGCTGGGCGACCATCGCGGCCGGCGCCGTTGTTACGAAAGACGTGCCAGCTTTTGCCCTGATGGTCGGAGTACCCGCGCGAAGACGTGGCTGGGTTGGTAAGGCCGGACAGGTTCTTTTACCTCATGAGCAATTTTGGGTCTGTCCTTCCACGGGTGACAGATATGTCGAAGACGGAGAAACGTTGAGAGAGGTACAGGAACAGCATGACTGATGATTTCATTCCGGCGGCTAGGCCGTTGATCGGCGAAGAGGAACGAGCGGCAGTTGACTCTGTCCTGGCATCAGGGATGCTCGCGCAAGGGGAAGAAGTTGCTGCCTTCGAGAAGGAGTTTTCCCAAGTACTGCTCGACGGACGTCCAACCGTCGCCGTTAATTCAGGTACTTCCGGTCTCCACCTCGGCCTCCTTGCCGCCGGCGTGGGACCGGGGGATGAAGTTATTGTTCCCTCCTTCACATTCGCCGCAACGGCTAATTCCGTGGCCCTCACAGGCGCGACGCCCGTTTTCGCAGACATCGAACTGGACCACTACACGATGGATGTTCACCATGTGGGATCACTCGTCACCGAGCGGACAAAAGGCATAATGCCGGTCCACCTTTATGGACATCCGTTTGATGCGCCCGGCTTCTTATCCCTGGCAGATGAGCATGGGATCGATATTTACGAGGATGCCGCACAAGCCCATGGGGCTAGTTTGGAGGGGAACATGGTGGGCACCTTTGGGAAATTCGCAATGTTTAGTCTTTACCCGACCAAAAATATGACTTCGGGCGAAGGCGGAATGGTATCGTCGTCGGATGAAGATGTTGTACGCCGCCTAAGACTTCTCCGAAACCAAGGCATGCAAAAGCAGTACGAAAATGAAATTGTGGGATTTAATGCTCGTATGACTGATCTCCATGCCGCCATTGGAAGAGTTCAACTTACAAAGGTAATGATGTGGACCAGAAAGCGGCAGGCGAACGCAGAGTTCTTGTCTCAGAACCTGAGCGGGGTCGGTCTCCCTAAAGTGGCGCCGGGGGCGGAGCATGTTTACCATCAGTACACCATCCGTGTGCCGGAAGACCGGGATGGCCTAGCTGAGGCCCTACGAGCCGAGTACAAAATTGGTTCGGGCGTATATTATCCGGTCCCCAATCACCGCTTGCCGTCTTTCACTCGACAGGAAAACCTACCCAACACAGAACTTGCAGCTAAAGAGGTCCTTTCACTGCCGGTTCACCCATCTCTCACCTCGGAACATTTGGAGAGAATCGTCACCGCGGTGAATGCTTTAGTCGAGGCTGGTTCGTAATGGCAAATCTACGAGTTGGTCTTGTTGGCCTAGGCATGATGGGACGTCATCATGCTCGTGTGATTAGGGAAGTAGAAGGAATAGAGCTCGTAGGGGTAGCGGACGGACAGGGGGACGTTCATGGTGCTGCGGGAAACCTTAAGGTCCTCTCTTCTGTCAGCGAGCTGGTCGCCGTAGGTATTGATATGGCGGTGGTCGCAGTCCCGACGGGTCTTCATGAAGAGGTTGGACTGGCTTTGGCAGAGGCCGGCATCCACACCCTTATTGAAAAGCCCATCGCCTCAACCGTCCAGGCAGGGCAGCGATTGGTGGAAGCATTTCAAGCGAGAGATCTTGTAGGAGCCGTCGGGCACATCGAGCGGTTCAATCCGGCGCTACAGTCAATGCGGGCGAGAATCGAAGCGGGTGAATTGGGCGAGGTCTACCAAATTGCCACCCGCCGGCAAGGGCCCTTTCCTGCCCGTATCGCTGATGTTGGTGTCGTTAAGGATCTTGGAACTCACGACATCGACTTGACGGCTTGGCTAGCCAGGAGCAGATTTGAATCTATTTTTGCGCGGACGACAACTCGCAGCGGTCGAGCGCATGAGGATATGGTTGCGGCCACGGGCCATCTTAAACGGGGCATCATAACCAATCACCTGGTCAACTGGCTTTCGCCTATGAAGGAACGACTCACAATAGTAACTGGCGAAAATGGAGCCTTTGTTGCTGACACGCTAACAGCTGATTTGACGTTTTTTGAAAATGGCACCGTTGCCACTCAGTGGGATTCGATGGCGGCATTTAGGGGTGTTTCGGAGGGAAACGTGACTCGGTTGGCAATCGCGAAACCGGAGCCGCTCAGAACCGAACATGAGGCATTCCGGGACGCAGTGCTCGGTATACGGAGCGACATCGTGACAATGGAAGACGGCTTGAATACACTGCGCGTCGCTGAAGCGGTTCTCGAGTCGGCAGTAACTCGACGCGTGGTAGACATAGGGCCACTCGGCTAAAGGATGGCTTCTGCCTTGAAATATGTTGTCCAGCCTACGCACAATGAGGCACCTCGCTTGATCGTTACCAACTTGTTGATCAAGACACTGCACCGGTATTTCTAGCATGCGATGCTCGTCTCATATTGATCTCAGGAGCGTCAGCGGACCTATCCTTTCAACCCATGCTGTACTTCCCTGGAGTCAGAGGAATGCTGCGCCGCCCCTAGGAAAGTTCAGAAAATGAGGAAGTTCGGGGCTTTGTGGGGCCGACTGGCGAGCCTTCATATATTTTTGGGGCTTGCTTTCGGTCAAGGTATTGTGCTGGTAAGCACTCCATTGTTGACGCGGCTGTACTCGCCATATGAAATAGGGGTATCAGGCACTTTCCTGGCGGCTGCAAGTATTTTAGGTACTGTGGCGACTTTTCGGTTTGAAGCGCTAATTCCAGCCGCCGAAGGAAGAACAATAACATGGCTGATCAAGTGTGCATCAATTTCGACAGGTGTAACTACTAGCTTTGCAGTATTAGCATTCTGGTTTTTTTCTGGATTCGACATTCTGAATGCGCTATTATTCGGCGTAACTGTGCTGGGGCTTGCAGGTGTTGGGTTACTGATGCAGATTGCTGCACGAAGGAAGAACCTCAAGGGTATTCCCACAGCTAAAGCTCTTCAAGGTGCAGGGCAAACCGGGATTCAACTTGCCTCCGGAATCTCGGCCATCGCGAGTTTCGGAATGCAATTGGGGATCGCTGCTGGTTACATTCTAAGCGCAGCAACACAAATGCTCTTTCTGCGCAGGGCAGATCCCCTCGCACCTGGGGAACTTGGCTGGAATCGGCGCCCTCGAAAACGTCAACTGTTCCGACAGGCATCGGTACTGGTGGTAGCAGCCCTCATAAACATCTGCACCGTATGGATGTACCCGCTCCTTACTCAAGCATTCTTCGGTGTCGAAGTCACGGGGCAACTCACGGTTGCCCAACGGATTGGCCTTGCGCCGGCCGCGCTGATTGTCGCATCGCTTAGCCCGGTCGTTATCAGTCGCATGTCTGAGCTCATACGCGAGGGACATTCAGTAGGACTTGAATTCAAACGGTGGCTTATTCGTCTCTCGCCACTTGGATGCTTGGCACTTATCGCGATGTTAATGGTTCCCGAGAATTGGCTCGAAATTGTTTTAGGAGGGGACTGGTCATTGTCGCGGGACTATCTTTCGGCTATGGGACTCATGGTGGCCGCGCAAGTTGTGATTGGCCCCTTTGGCATGTTACTGGTACTGCAAGGTCGTTCGCGGCACCAACTTCTTTGGGACGCCAGCAGGCTTGTTGCGCTCCTAGGAGTTACTTCGGCGACAGCTGCTCTCTCGCAGAGCCCCGTGGCAATGATCTGGGCGGCTTCGATCGTCCTGACCTTGTTTTACTGCGCATACGCAATAATTGTTTTGAGGGGAGGCGGAGCGCGGTGAACTTCCTTTGCGCTTCTAGCCTCGACGTTTCGCCTCATCAAATTGAGCGAGGGGAAAGACCTCGGTCAGGAGTCTTTTGACGTCGGTCTCAGGTCCGTTATCCCAGAAGAGCTTAGTCTTCGCCAACGCTGCCGCCCCTTCAATTTTTACGATTTCTTCCTGTTCGGCGCGGCCAAATGAATAGATTGCATTCGCAAGACCTTCGATATCTTGCTCTCCGCAAAGTTTCCCGACAGCGTACTCCTCAACGAATTGCTTCTGGGCTGTCCTGTCGGTACCCACAATAGCAAGCCCCATCAGGGCGTATTCGTATAGCTTGGTTGGAACGGCAAGGTCATTTTGCCCCGTTTTTGTGATCATGGACAGTCCGATGCCGTATGAACTCAGAAGGGTGGGGATCTTATCGGCAGTAACCGCTGGGATTAGCCGTAGATTGCCGGGGAATCCGCGCTCGTTGACATATTCCACGAAGAGTTTTTCTTGGTGGGCATTGGGAAATCTTCGTACAAGGTCAATGGTGACATCGTAGCCACGCTGCTCGCATAGCACGGCAAGGTCTACAATGCTTTTCATGCCGTAGGGTTCGCTCAGTGTGCCTGTGTGAATGACTCGGCGGAAGCGTGCCACGTCATTTGAAACTGCGGCTTTGTCGTAAGATTTCCTCAAAGGAAAATTCGGGGATACGGAAACCGGAACCCCAGCCTCGCTGTACCTGACGGACATGGCCATTGCGACAACGTTTGCTCCGCCGATACGCTTTGCGGCCCACACTTGGAAATTGTCGATTAGTTTGCTGGCGAAGGTCTTCACGGGTTGTGGCGCCGATATCTTCGAGACATAGTATGAGGAGTAATATTCGTGCACGTCATATACAACTCGCCCCCTTGTCAGAGTAGCCCAGACTAAGGCGATAGGAAGCATGTAGAGGTCGTGAATATGCCATGCCTGGGCATTTTCCTTGTGGGCCCTTAGTGCGACCTTGGGAAGCTGGATAAGGCGCTGCTTGAATGATGAGGCGCGGCTAAATATCTCTTCAGCAGCAATGGAATCGGTGCTTGCTTTCCCCTCGCCGAGCCAGAAAAATTTAACTCTATAGCCACATCTGAGCGCAGCTTGTGCGCACCTTAGGACTCTTTGATCGCCCCTGGGGTGGATTGTAGGAATGCAGATTAGGGGCGCGTTCTCAGAGGCATTTTCCGAAACTTCGAGCGTCCACTGATCTGTATTGACAGAGCGGAAGGTGGCATCGATTTTGTCCCGCAATTATTGTTCCTGCTTCCTGGGCGCTTTCATTACATGTCACTTCAGTCTAGACCTTGGCTATCAGTGACTTGATCTTCGGACGGTGCTGGCATTGATCTTTAGGCCTACCGCACTGGTGGACGATGATGAGTCCAGCTCAGCATATATACGAGATGGGGACAGCAACTGATCGTGAGGCTCGTGTAGGAAGGCTCGAACTCCGCCTGAGCCCAAACGGTGTCGTGGATAACTTTTCCGGGGAGTTGTCGAAAAGACGCGTTGTTCGGATTACCGGAGGCCGTCGCCGAGTAAACGTCCCCATAATTCTGCCGTGGATATACAGGCTGTACTGTATTGTCTTGTGTGTGGAATCGTGGGTTACGTAGGCCGTTCGGTTGACGGTGCAATTAATGGTCACAGTGCGTTGGATGTTGTCCTTGAGGGACTGCGGCGCCTGGAGTACCGCGGTTATGACTCTGCCGGTGTGGCGGTGGTGTCCCAGGGGAGCATTGAGTCGCGGAAGAAGTCCGGGAAGCTGAGCAACCTGATTGGTGAGCTGGAGGCCCACCCGTTGCCGGAGGCGGTGACCGGGATCGGTCACACGCGTTGGGCGACCCATGGCGGCCCGACGGACCGCAACGCGCACCCGCACCTGGCTGATGGCGGCAAGCTCGCCGTGATCCACAACGGCATCATCGAAAACTTCGCCGAGCTCAAGCTCGAGCTGCTGGGCAAGGGTGTGACGTTCCTGTCCGAGACGGACACCGAGGTCGCTGCCGCGCTGCTGGCTGACATCCTGCGGAACCAGCTGGGCGGGGACACCGCGAACGGTGGCCTGACCCGGGCCATGGAACTGGCGTGCCAGCGCCTTGAAGGAGCGTTCACGCTGCTGGCGGTCCACGCGGACCAGCCCGACGTCGTCGTGGCCGCGCGCCGTAACTCACCGCTGGTGGTGGGCCTGGGCGAGGGGGAGAACTTCCTGGGCTCGGACGTGTCCGGGTTCATTGACTACACCCGCCGAGCGGTGGAGCTGGGCCAGGACCAGATCGTGACCATCACTGCTGACAGTGTTGAGATCACCGATTTCTACGGCAACCCGGCCCAGGGCAAGGAATACCACGTGGACTGGGACCCGGCGTCGGCGGAAAAGGGCGGCTTCTCCTCGTTCATGGAGAAGGAAATCAATGACCAGCCCGACGCCGTGGCGCAGACCCTGCTGGGCCGGTCGGACCTGGACGGCAAGCTGACCCTGGATGAGCTGCGGATCGATCCGGAGCTTTTGAAGCAGGTCAACAAGATCATCGTGCTGGCCTGCGGCACCGCCGCCTATGCGGGCATGGTGGCCAAGTACGCCATCGAGAACTGGTGCCGGATCCCCACCGAGGTGGAGCTCGCGCACGAGTTCCGTTACCGGGACCCGATCCTGGACGAGAAGACCCTGGTGGTCTGCATCAGCCAGTCCGGGGAGACCATGGACACCCTGATGGCCGTCCGGTACGCCCGGGAACAGGGCGCGAAGACCATCTCGATCTGCAACACCAACGGCTCCACCATCCCGCGCGAATCCGACGCCGTGCTCTACACGCACGCGGGCCCGGAGATCGCGGTGGCCTCCACCAAGGCGTTCCTGGCCCAGATCACCGCCGCGTACCTGCTGGGCCTGTACCTGGCGCAGCTGCGCGGGAACATCTTCTCCGGCCAGATCAAGGACGTCCTCGCGGACCTGAACAAGATCCCCGCGAAGATCCAGAAGATCCTGGACAACGCCGGCCCGCTGCGCGAACTGGCCCGGTCCATGGCGAACGAGAAGTCCGTGCTGTTCCTGGGCCGGCACGTGGGCTACCCCGTGGCTCTGGAAGGCGCGCTGAAGCTCAAGGAAATCGCGTACATCCACGCCGAAGGGTTCGCCGCCGGTGAGCTCAAGCACGGCCCCATCGCCCTGATCGATGAAGGCCAGCCGGTGTTCGTGGTGGTCCCGTCCCCGCGCGGGCGTGACTCGCTGCACGCCAAGGTGGTCTCCAACATCCAGGAAGTCCGCGCCCGCGGTGCCCGGACCCTGGTCATCGCCGAGGAAGGCGACGAAGCCGTCAAGGCCTACGCCGAGTACGTCTTCTACGTCCCCGAGACCCCCACGCTGCTCATGCCGCTGCTGACCACCGTCCCGCTGCAGATCTTCGCCGCGGAACTCGCCGCAGCGAAGGGCTACGACGTGGACCAGCCCCGCAACCTCGCCAAGAGCGTCACCGTCGAATAGGATCCGCCAACGGAGGACTATTTCGGCTGCAAAGTCTATTAGCGAGTCTGCTGACTCGGCTCAACTATGCCCCCAGCGGTACGCCCACAGCTATTGTCCTCAGCAGGTTGGGTCGATGGCCGCTTTCGCGAACGCACCAGTCTCATAGACAATGTGGTATAGCCACGACCCTCTCGCGTCCCGCAGCGATACAACTGGCATCGTCGTGTCTATTGCGATGATGCTTAAGTCGCCAGTGAAGCAGCGTTGAAAAATTAGGCGGGCCCTCGAAACATGGAATGTCGCCGTTATGACACTGGCCGTGTCCCAGCCGTTTTCTTGGGACAGAGCTCGCAGTTCCCGAGCTTCGCCCCGTGTGGTGACGGGGTCGGGAGAGAAGCATATGACTTTGTACTTACGCTTTTCGTCGCATACCGCTGGTCGTCCTGTCTCTGACGAGGTAGGACTGGACACGGCAAGAGTTTCGGCAAAACCTGCCTCCATCATGTTCTCTGCTAGAGAAATGCGATCATAGGAAGGCGCAAGCACGAACAGAACGTCGGAGGATGTTGGCTTTTCGACAGTCGGGCTAACGTACAGATGGATTGCGAGTACGCATAGCCCTAGGATCAAAGTGACCGCCCCGGCGGCCGCTCTCCAACGTGTTTGCTTCAACTGTCCTATGTCCGATAAGGGTGGCATGACGCGCCTGCGAGCGCCTCCGGTCTCGACCCTCGGCGCAATGAGTCAATTCCTTCCGCGCTACAGCGGGATTCGTCCGGCTCTATCTTCTGCAGCATACCTTGCCCAGATACGTGCCAGAAAAGAAGATGGCTATTTCGATCGCTGACAGGGCTGTCTAGTGCACCCGATCAGTTCTCGGGGCCTGCTTTTTTTGGGGGGGCCTCTATGGTTTTCGTCAAGCTGCTGAGTCTAGGTTCCTTGGTTCTGGTTCTGGGTCTTGGTAGAGGGTTCCGTCTCGGAGCATGGCGAAGAGGACGTCTGAGCGTCGGCGCGCGAGGGCGATGAGGGCTTGGTTGTGTCGTTTGCCCTCGGCCCGTTTCCGGTCGTAGTAGGCCCGCGACGGCGGGTGGTTCAGGGCTGCGAAGGCGGAGAGGAACAGGGCGCGTTTGAGTTTCTTGTTCCCGCGCCTGGTAGTGTGTTCGCCCCGTATGGATGTCCCGGAGCGCCGGGTGACGGGTGCGATGCCGGCGTAGGAGGCCAGGTGGGCGGCGCTGGCGAAGTGTTTGCCTGTCACTTCGGTGAGGATGCGGGCGCAGGTCCTGACTCCGATGCCTGGCATCGAGGTCAGGACCTTGTGAAGAGGGTGGGCCTCCACGAGGGCTTCGACCTGGGCGGCGATGTCATCGCGCTGGTGGCGGAGGGCCAGCAGCTGTTCGGCCAGTTTCGGCAGTACGACCCCTGCGGCGCTGGTGCCCACGACCACTACGGTCTGTTCTCCGAGGGCAGCGAAGATTGCGTCCGTGAGGCGTTCTGCGGCGCGGGGTGCACGTTTCTTCAAACGGGCTCTGACATGTCCGCGGCCGGCGGTCTTCAGTGCCGCCCGTGTGGAATACCGGGTCAGCAGGTCCGCTACGGCCGGGTGATCGAGGTGCGGGCCCAGGGCCCGCTCCAGGGCCGGGTGGATCTGGGTCAGCAGCCCGCGGATCCGGTTTGATGTGGCCGTGATCTGGGCGGCGAGGTCGTCGTCGAAGCCGCAGAGCACGGCGAGTTCGGCCAGCGTCTCATCATCCACGGCGATGGATCGCAGTGTGTGAGGCATGGTGCGGGCGGCCTCGGCGATGATCGCCGCGTCCCTGGCATCGGTCTTGGCCTGGCCCGGGTGCAGGTCCGCGATCCTGCGCATCGCCAGGCCCGGAAGGTAGCCAACAGCTGCTCCGGATGCCTGGGCGACCGCGAAAGGCAGCGCTCCGATCGTCGCCGGCTGATCCACGACCAGCAGGATCTTCCCGTGGGCGGACAAGGAATCCAGGATCTCCCGCAGCCGGGCTTCGTCGTTGGGCAGTGCCTTGTCGAAGAGTTTCTTCCCAGTGCGACCCAGGGCCACGGCATGGTGGCCGGATTTCCCGACGTCCAAACCGATAAATACGTCTATGTCCTGCTGATCCAGAATCACCGCCACACTCGCTCCCTTGTTCGCGCGTCACAGTCCTGTGCTGGCTGGTCAACGGCGGCAGGTGTCGGCATACACGTTACGAAGGACCCGTCGTCGTGCCTCTATCAGCGATCAACTGCCGCCAGGCCGGTCCCGGTGACAACACCCCCCGGATCATGAACGACTGGGGGCAGAAACCATGCCGGGACCGACCGGCCAACACACCCTCATCCTGCAACAGGAGCGGGGCTACGAAAAAGGTAACGGGGGGAGGTACTGCGACTGCCGTCGCCGCTCGCGAAGCATGTGTGAGCAGGCACTTATTGGTCGAGGGCGGCAAGAGCAGGGTTCGCTATCCTCGCACGGGGAGCACCACGTCAGTTGAGACCAACAATTTACGCCACGTTCGTATCCCTGGTAAGGGTTGTGTCGTCCAAATACGAGTACCGCCTACTCGTGCGGGGTGCCAGGCTTCGTAATAGGTTTTCGGCATGAACGCTCAGGAGCGGTACACATCGGCGAAAGCTTTGTCCCCACAAACTCAACAAGACGCTTTATTCGGGTACTCGAACGGGGGAGCATGGGTGGCCAATGACGTCTTTGTTACCCGATCCCCTTCTGGCGATTTATTTGTCGAACGTTGGGACGCTCGGGGGATTCGCTCCGCTACCGTGTTGAAGACCTGTGACACGTTCATGCACGCTATATGGGTGAAGCTTAACGAGTTGGCGATTGACTCGCTCGGTGGAAGGCAATGAGAAGTCCTGCAAGGGTACGCTCCTCAGCCATTCGTCAGCGCCTTATATTGCAATCCATACTTTGAATTCGGCGGGGTTCAAAGGGGGAGTGCTGAGCAGGCCGCAGTGGGCCGGATGAGCGTCAAAAGAAGCGGGTTTCCGGTTTACTTGGCGCGGACTGGAAAGTCTGCGCCCCATTGGCGCGCCGTTCGGCGCTCGGGCGTGTGGCCTGCAACTGTCAGCCAGGAGCTGATTGCCCGGAGGGCTCCGCAGTGGCAGGTAAGGGCGAGTTTGTCATAGCGGGTTGCCAGGCCTCACCACTGCGGCCTTGGTAGTCCTTTTGTCGAAGACCGGGGCCCAGTCACTTGGTCCGAGCCGTTTCCGATGGCAGTCTGATTTGAGGGTTGCGGGACGACCGCGACGATGTCGCGGTCACACGGGTGCGCCCGAATCGCCGTGGATGAGTAAACTTTGTCGCCCCCGACACGGTCTGGGCCGAGTAGGCGGCCTGCCCGGACTAGAACTGTTGATCTTCAACTGGCCCTTCCGATGGGTGAATATCGGCGCGTCTCCGCCTTGGCCGGGCTACTATCAGCACCAATGGCCTGCCGTTGCCGCTTCCAGATCGTCTGCCACGGACCGAACTCAACCGACATCCCGCTAGGCGATCAGGCACCGGTACCAGTAGTTGCCGCCCGCCACGAGCCGGTCATCCCGAAAAGGACGACCCCTGCGGCCATCAGAAGTCGGCAGCAACGCCTGAATGCGAGATCACTGACGATCCGTTCAAAACGAAAGCACGATGCGCCCTCAATCATCCCGAACAACCAGCCCAGGATCAGGAGACTCGCCCGAGTCGACGAGTCCCGGGGGTGGCACTCCCTTCACCTTTCGGATCGTATCTAGAGACCCGGTAGTCTATTATTTGGTTCAATTTTCAGGCGGTGGAGCACGTTGGTGCAATTCGTAGGGTTCACAGGCGAGATCACTTTGGCCGTACCGTTACCAGCAGCGAGATGGAAGCTAGTGGAATTGTTTCCAGTCCACCACCGAGTGTGCACCAGAGCCACTCAGCGGCATAGGCAGTCTGCGACAGTCGCGAGCGTGGAAGAGTATAACCAGACTGGCGGCGCCGTGATGATGGTGCTGCTGCTCCTCGCGCACTTGTTCGTAGGAGTGTCACTTCAGTCCGCGTCGGCTCCGGATACTGACGGGCTGGGATTGTACGAGACGTTCGGCTTCATCACTGGTTCGGTGTCTTGCTGCACATATGCAGTCGTGAGTTGGGCGCCGAGGAGGCGTTCGTGAGGGTCTCGCAGTTCACTGCAGGAGCTTTGGTCGACTCGCGGGACCTGCCTCCGGCGGGTCGAAAGCCACGAGAGCAGACAGCTGCGCGACGTGTCGCCGGATACCTTCTCTTGGCGATCTCCCTCGCCGGGTTCATAGCCGCACTGGAGGTTACGTACGCCGCGTTTATGGCTCCACGGTTTGGGTACCTCGGGTACGTATATCACGAGCCGTCCCACGGGTGGATGTTCGCTGTTTACCTGCTTCTGCTCGTGGCAGCTGGGTTTCTGCCTTACAGGACGCAGCAAGCTTCTGGGTTCGCGGTCTGGTTCCTGTACGTCGCGCTGCTCGTGCCTATCGCTACAGTGCCGCTTTACGGGAGCACGCGAGATCCCGCAGATACATTCCTCTTCGCGTTTTATTGCGCCGCGATCTGGGCCTGTGTCGCGCTGATTCTGCGGCGTTCGCCTACCCCCGTAATTCCTGTCCGGCAGAGCCGTCCAGGACTTTTCTGGGTAATTATCGTGTCCGTCTCACTGGTCACGTACACCTACATTCAGATCGTCTTCGGGATCACGTTCAACATCGTGTCGTTCTTCGAGGTGTACGACACCAGACTGCTCTATCGTGACGAGGTGGTGCCGACGGTGCCCGTGCTCGGCTACCTCATTGCCAACCAGGGCAACGTAATTAACCCGTTGCTTATGGCGATGGGTGTAGTCCGTCGTCGTCCGCCTCTGTTCGTCGTGGGGCTCGTCGGGCAGCTCATCCTCTACTCCACCACTGGCTACAAGACGGTGATGATCTCGATCCCTCTCGCCGTGACTATCGCTCTCTACCTCCGTCACCGCCGCTCACTCACCGGCATAACGATCGTGGTCGCGTCCACAATCCTGGTGTGGGCAGCGATCACCATCGACAGGGTTGCGTCCCTCGGCATGGTGGACATCGTGGTGAGTCGGATTTACTTGACGGCGGGCTATCTGATGCCGCACTACCGAGACGTCTATGACGGCGCACCCTGGGCGTTGTGGGACTACTCTTTCCTCGGGCCCCTGGTCGACGCGCCGTACGCCATGACTCCGGGCTTCTACGTCGGAGCGATGGCGCTGGGGCGACCGGACATTCAGGCGAACGCCGGCCTGTTTGCGGATGGATACGCGAACCTCGGTCTCGCAGGCATCGCCATCGAGGCAGTGGCTCTAGTCGCGATACTGCTCTTGGCGGATGGTGCCAGCCGTCACCTGCCGCTCGCGGTCGTACTGCCTACCGCGCTTTTGCCGGTCTTCTCGTTGGCAAATGGCAGCCCCTTCACCGCATTCCTCAGCTACGGATTTGCGCTGATGATGCTCCTGTTTGCACTGCTGCCCGCCGAAGAGGCCTTGTCGATTACCAGGAAGGATGTCCATTCCCGCCGCCTCGTTCGGCGCCAAGAACGAAGACTCGGCCGGTTCGATAGCCCAGTTAGCTTGGGTGGGTCCCCATCCGAAGGTGACCTCGCCGATAGCGATCCTAAGCGTCGTTCCGATGTTCTGGTCGACAACGTTGGCAGTTTGGATCAGCACGAGAGTTGCGGTGCTCCCGACGGATCTCCGGGCTCAAGATGCAGGAAGTCTCGCTGAAAGGAATAACCGCACTCGTATAGCACGCGCTGGGCGACTTATTCACAACCCTAAGTCCAGGGTTGAAGAGGCCGGTACTGTCTGGCTCGCCCCAGCTCGGTCGAAGATGTGTAGCTTGTTGGTAGGTGGGTACGCTCAGCCTAATTAGCGCCGTGTGAGCGGTTTCGGCAGGTGCGGGTGGTGGACAGCCGTGCGACCCCATTCATTCCCTGATTGATACGTTGAATAGGCTGGGCTCTCAGGCTTCCTGATACGTCTTAGGGTTGGGACGGCAGACGTTCTCGCAACGAGAAGCTGCAGCCGTTGGTATCCGAATCAAATCACGTAGCCCGGAGGTCGCGGTACTGCCCCTCCATGATGGCGACGCCCACTATGCATTGCGCCATGATGTCCTTAGTGAGTGGGTACAATCGGTCATCTCAAACGAATGCACGTTGCTTTGGCGGAGGTAGGGAGAAACAATGTCGGAATGGCTTGAAGTCGGTGCGGACAATTTTGTGCTGTCCACCGAAGGATCCAGGCTGAATACCGGCCTGATCGTGGGTTCCGAGCGGGCCATGGTCATCGACACCGGCTGTGGTCCCCGACAGGGACGCCAGATCCTAGATGCCGTCCGCGAGAAGACTAACCTGCCGCTCGTAGTGGTCAACACGCACGCCCACTACGATCATTTCTTCGGGAATGTCGTGTTCGCCGAGGCCGGAGTAACCGAGTTTTGGGCACACCAGAACGCCGCCGCCACCATCGACCAGAGGGGCGACCTGCAACGCCGGCAAGCTGCAATGCTAGAACCGGAGATGTCCCTCGACACGGCTGGGGAAAGCGACGCTATTAAACTCGTGGTCCCTAACGCCATCGTGAGGGACCAACCTGTCCTGGTTGACTTGGGCGGCTTGACTGCAACTCTGTTTTACCTCGGCCGGGGCCACACAGATGGGGACCTTCTGGTAGGCAGTGCTACAACGCTGTACGTGGGTGATGTCGTTGAGCAGGGAGCCCAGCCGTCCTTCGAGGACTCATATCCGGAAGAGTGGGCTGATGTGCTCCGGCACATTTCAGCCCTACGCCACCGCTACGAGTTCCTTATCCCTGGACATGGAAAGCCCTGCAGCGACCAGTTCGTAAAGACCATGGCCAATACCATGAGTACCGCCGTCCGCCAGGCCCGCCAGTCCATCCGTGACACCCCTAACGATGCCACCAAGGCCATCCCTGTGCTGCCTTATGGTCCGGAGCAGTCTCGCTGGTTCATTCAGCGCCTCCGAGAGAACTGGCGCAGCAGCCAGAGCGCCTCCTAACATTTCGCTCGTCTTGAGGAAACGTTGAGGGTGCTTCCCTACCCTCGGGGCATGGGCAAATATCGGGGGATTTACGTCTCACATTCACGGCGAGAAATTCGCCAGCGTAAAGTCCGGATGCTGTCCTACGCGGCACTGCTATTGCTGGCCGTGGCCACCGTTGTCGTCATGATTCTGGCCATACAGCGCTAAACATGTGCTTAGAAGGCGTGAGACAACCCTTGAACTACCTTTGGCGTCGGTCAGCATCCTTCCTTGGCGCGGGGTGCGGAAGCGTGCTCTCACGACTTCCTGCGGGGGAGCCTCGTTCCCACCTGCATTGCCCAGGTTGCCGGCGAGTCCTTCAGCACACCCATCACCGCCAGGCCCCATCATCGGCGCTAGAAGCAAGCCCGCGGCCGGCGTCGCTGCTACCAACTCCAGCCCGGCAATCGATCACTTGAATGGACGACGTAGCCGACAACGCTGCTCGCGCCGGCGGACCCGGAAGTCTGCCTTGGCAGGAGGCGCGCTGTCGCCAACTTAACCTCCACCGTCCCCGCCCCAGGGCAGGCTAAACTTTTGGTCTGTTGAAATGACCACCTTCGTAGTAGCTCAGAGACCTTGGACGGGAATATGTGCTACATGCCCGGCGGCGTTCCCAACGCCCAACTCCCGTTCTACTACCGCTTACGCCTATATCTCGCCGCCCTCTCGACCGATGGCAACTGTTCCGGCCCACTTGCCTGCTCCCCCGGGGAGTGGGTCACCACCGACATCAGCCCGAGACTATTTCTCCTAGCTTGGCTTCGCCTGAATCCCGCAGGGGTAAGAGCTGGCGGACTCAGCCTTCGGCAGGAAAGCCGCTATGAGGCAACAACGGAGCAACTGCCGACCTTTCCGTTGCTTCGAACTCATTCGGACTGTGGTGTTTCCTGTTGAGGAGCCCGTGGAACGCGTAGCCAAAGCCGCAAATAAGGCCACAGAGATGGGCATCCGCAATGATCAACGCTGCGCAGGAATGTGAATAGTTGACTAACGTTGTTACATCCGTTTGACCGTGCTTAGCTGTATGGAATGTCGAGGGTAAGATTACTTGCCAATTCACCGACTGCCTTGGTGGTGTCCCGCTAGTAGTTCCCCACGCTGTCCTTTTACAGGTGCTACGGCTGAAGTGGCGCGCCATCCGCATTCCTATCCGACCAGCACCCGCTTCTGTACCGAGAGAACTTTAGCCCTTATGCCCTCTTGGTGCTCACCGTCGGCATGGTCTCCGTCGCGCTGATACACCGCTGAGCTGCTCTCTCCGTCTGACGGTACTGTGTAGGAGTTCGTCTGAGGACCCCTAGACTTGATGTTTGAACCAGTGCCGCATAACCGTTTGCCGAAAACGTCCGGGGGGACAGACATGCCACATCCGGCGGATCAGAATGCAGGCGCCCAAGCAGAGGATGCAGGGCAGCCGCAACTGCGCCGACGCCGCGACCTTCGTCGTGCCGATGGCTCAGTGGACGATGCCTGGACAGGAACCATGCCAGCCGTAACTCCCGATATGTCCAGTTCCAACGACGCCGGACGGCCGGTTACGCGCCGCTCGTCCTGGGCGGAAGCGGCTGCTGCCGCCGACGCCACGAAGCCGTCTCGTGCACCGTCGCCTGTGCAGCCCTCGCACCAGCCCGTTACTCCTCCTGCTGCCGCGCCTTCACCGACGCCCATCGCTTCCGTGCCGGCCCGTGTGCCCGGGGACCGTGCCCACGGGACTGTTCCCGAAGCCGCCGCGCCGCCGTCGGATACTCCTGTTTTCCGGCGGAGCCGGCCCACCGTAGCGGACGAGATCGCCGAAAACCCCATGCCGGACTTCATCGGCTCGCCGGGCCTGTTCGTCAAGGAACAGAAGCCTCGTCCCAGGGGTGGCATCCGTGGCGCGCTGTATCACTTGACCGGTGGTGCCTGGAACCTGGGTCCCGGGCCCAAGCAGCGCCAGGAAGACGAGTTGGCCCGCCGGATCTCACGCCAGCTCCAAGGCAGCTACAACACCGCAATCCTGAGTCTCAAGGGCGGGATCGGCAAGACCTCCACCACTGTTGGTGTGGGCTTGACCCTGGCCGAGTATCGCGGGGATGCGCCGTGCGCCATCGACGCCAACCCGGACTCTGGGGATCTGGTGGAACGCGCCTTGGGTGAGGGCATCTACCAGCAGGCCAGCCCGCGGACCATCACCGACCTGCTGGAGAACATCGAGTCCGTCGACTCCCTGACGGCACTGGCCCGGTACATGCACCATGCCGGCCGGCTGCACCTGATCGCCGGGGAGCAGGACCCGGAAGTCTCGGACTCGCTGACGGCGGAGGAATACCTGCGGATCCGCAAACTTATCTCCAGCTACTACTCGGTGGCGCTGACGGACTGCGGGACCGGCGTGACCCACAATGCGATGAGCGGGATCCTGCAGTCGGCGGACAACCTGCTGATCGCCGCCGGTTACGCGGTGTCCGGCGCCAAGCGGGCCCGCAGCACTCTGCAGTGGCTGGCCAGCCACGGGTACGAGGACCTGGCCCGCAACGCCATCGTGGTCATCACGGACAAGGATGAGGTGTCCTCCCGCGTGGATAAGGACGCCATCGAGGAGCACCTGGCCGGGATCTGCCGAGAGCTGATTGCCGTGCCGCATGACCGCGGCGTTGCCGACGGTGACTTGGTGACCCTGGATGTGCTGAAGCCGGAGACTCGGCGGGCGTACAAGGAGATTGCCGCCGCGATCGTGGACGGTTACCGGTAACAAGAAAGAACCGCCCGCCTCCTGTGAGGGAAGCGGGCAGTTTCCTGACCATGTATTTGTCTGCGCTCTAAACGAGCAGGCTCTCGGGTACGGCTGACTGGCTGCGCCCTGCGAAGATGCTGGTGTCCAAGTCCGCGACGGAGGCCTTGCCCACGAACCCCATGGCCCCCTTGAACTCGTCCTGGAGGATTCCGAAGACCCGGTCAACGGCCGGTTCACCGCCGGTGGCGAGGGCGTAGGCGAAAGGACGTCCGGCGAGGGCGGCCTTGGCGCCCAGCGCGACTGCCTTGACGATGTCGTGGCCACGCCGGATGCCGCCGTCGAGATAGATCTCCGCCCGGCCGCCGACCGCGTCAACGATGGACGGCAGGACGTCGATGGTGGCGGGCTGGGAGTCGAACTGCCGGCCGCCGTGGTTGGAGACGAAAATGCCGTCCGCTCCCTCATCCACTGCCCGGGCTGCGTCCTCGGCATCCATGATGCCCTTGATCACCAGGTTCCCCTTCCACTCGGAACGGAGCCTGGCGAAGTCCTCCCAGTTGGCGCCCGGGTTCTTGTTGGATGCCATCCAGTTGTTCATCTCGTCCATGCGCAGGGGGCGGCCGTTGATCTGGTAGTTCCCGTACGTCATCTTCCGGCCGGTGAGCCACCGCCACAGCCACGCAGGGCGCGTGGCGGCATTGAAGTAGTCCGCCACCGGCGGGCGCGGCGGCATGGACAGCCCGTGGTGCAGGTCCCGTTCGCGCTTGCTGGAGGACCCGACGTCGCCCGCCACCACCAGTGTCTCAACGCCCACTGCATGTGCCCGGCTGATGTAGCTGGCGGTCTCCTCCGGATCCTTCCAGAAGGCGATCTGCGCCCACAGATTGTTGGGCGCCACCTTGGCCACCTCTTCCAGCGAGCAGCCGGCCCAAGCACTGTGGATGAAGATGGACCCCGCCCGGACCGCGGCACGGGCAACGGCGGGATCAGACCCCGGGTGGAAGATGGTGAGCATTCCCATCGGTGCCACCATCAGCGGCATCGCCAGGGAATGGCCCAGCACGGTGGTGGACGTGTTCAGGCCCCGAAGGTCCACCATTGACCGCTGGCGAAGCATCAGGGCATCGAACCGGTCCTCGTTGGCGCGCATGGTGGTCTCGTCCAGCGCGCCGCCCTCCAAGTAATCCGAGATCATTTTCGGAAGCTGCTTCCGGGAAGCCTTGCGGTAGTCATCGATGCTGACAATCCATTTGTTTCTCAAGTGTCCTGCTCCAATGCGTTGGGCTAGATGACTTTTGCCAGGAATTGTTTGGTGCGTTCGTGCCGGGGGTCGCGCAGGACCGTCCGGGGGTCGCCCTGCTCCACGATGCCGCCGCCGTCCATGAAGATGAGGTGGTCGCCCACTTCCCGGGCGAAGCCGATCTCGTGGGTGACCACGATCATGGTCATCCCGCCGTCCGCGAGCTTGCGCATCACGTCCAGCACCTCGCCCACGAGTTCCGGGTCCAGGGCGGATGTGGGTTCGTCGAACAGCATCAGCCGCGGTTCCATGGCCAGTGCCCGGGCGATGGCCACGCGCTGCTGCTGGCCTCCGGACAGGGACGCCGGGTAGGAGTGCGCTTTCTCGGAGAGCCCCACCCGTTCCAGGAGGATCTTTGCCCGGTCCTGGACGGCCTTCCGGCTTTCCTTCTTCACCCTGACCGGTGCCTCGCAGATGTTCTCCAGCACCGTCATGTGCGGGAAAAGGTTGAAGCTCTGGAAGACCATGCCGATGTTCTCGCGCATCCTCGCCGCTTCGGCGTTGTTCTGCGCGTGCAGCCGGCCTTTCCTGATCTTCACGCCAACCGGCTGTCCCTCCACAAGGATGTACCCGCCGTCGAGCGTTTCCAGCTGGTTGATGCAGCGCAGGAACGTGGACTTGCCGGACCCGGACGGCCCGATGATGCAGGTGACGCTGCCCTTGGGGATGGTGAGGTCGATGCCCTTGAGGACTTCGAGGTCCCCGAAGCTCTTGGTGACGCCCTGGGCCTCGATCATTACCTCGGTCATGGCTGGACCTCCTGGGGTGCGGTGCGGGAGTTCACTGCTTTGGCTTTGCGAGTGCGCCGGGAGCTGCGTCCCGAGGTGATGCCGCCCCGGTTGAAGTGCCGCTCAATGAAGTACTGCCCAAGGCTCAAAATGCTGGTGACCAGCAGGTACCACATACTGGCGGCGATGAGCAACGGAATGGTTTTGAAGTTGGCGCTGTAGACCAGCTGCGCGGAGTACAGCAGCTCGGGGAAGGCCAGGACGCTCACCAGGGAGGTGGTCTTCAGCATGGAGATGGTCTGGTTGCCGGTGGGCGGGATGATGATCTTCATGGCCTGGGGCAGCACAACCCGGGACAGGATGGCGAAGCGCCGCATGCCCAGGGCCGTGGCCGCTTCGGTTTGCCCGCGGTGGACGCTGAGCAGCCCGGCGCGGACGATCTCGGACATGTAGGCGCCTTCATTCAGGCCGAGCCCGAGGATTGCCGCCATGAACGGGGTGATCAGCACGTTGGCATCCACGGAGAAGAACTCGGGCCCGAACGGCACGCCCACCGCAATTCGTGGGTAGATGGCGGCTATAAAGCCCCAGAAGAGGAGCTGGACGAAGACCGGCACCCCGCGGAACAGCCACACCAGGAACGCGGCGGTCCCTGCCACGATGGCGTTCGGCGCGAGCCTGGCCAGCGCCAGCAGAACGCCGACGACGATTCCCACGGCCATGGAGATGGCCGTCAGTCCCAGCGTGCGCAGGAGACCTGTGAACAACCGCTCCGAGGTGAACCAGCCGAAGACCACGTTCCACTCGAAGCGCGGGTTGGTGACCAGGGAGTAGCCCACCAGGAAGATCGCGAACAGGACGATGGCGGCCGTGAGCCACAAGCCTCCGTGGCGCTGGTGCGGACGGCCCATCAGAAGCTGCCGGTCCAGTCCGTCGCCGGCTGGTGCCTTGGCGTCGCGTTCCGTGGCTGTGTTGGCCATGTGGCTACTGCGCTTTGTTGAAGGCGAAGTCAGAGATTGCACCGCTGCCTACACCCCACTTGTCGAGGATCTCCTTGTACTTGCCGCTCTTGGCCAGCGACTCCATGCCGAGCTGGATGGCCTTTTCCAGGCCCGCGCCCTTCTTGAAGCCGATGCTGACGGGGGAGACGTCCTTCTCGCCGAGCAGTTCGATCTGGCCGCCCTGCTTGATGGCATAGCCCAGGGTGGGACCGTCGATGTAGACGGCGTCAATGCGGCCGGCGGTCAATGCGAGGTTGGGGGCCTGCATGTCCGGGTAGGTCATGGCTTCAATAGCCGGGTTGCCGGCGTCCGTGCACGCCTTGGACAGGGCGGGCAGGCGCTTGAGGTCCTGGAAGGAACCCTTCAGCACGCCCACCTTCTTGCCGCAGAGGGTGTCCACCGTGAGGTGCTGCGGGTTGCCCGGGGCCACGCCGATGCCGCTGCCGGACTGGTAGTAGTCCACGAAATCAAGCACCTTCATGCGTTCCGTCGACGGGGACATCTGGGAAATGGCCATGTCGAACTTCCCGGCAGCAATACCGGGGATGATGCCGTCGAAGGGGCCGCTCTTGACCTCCGTCTTCAGGCCCAGCGTCTGCCCCAGGGCCATGGCAATTTCGGGGTCAATGCCCTGGACGGTTGTCCCGTCCGCGGCCATGAAGTGCAGGGGAGGGGAGCTCTGGCTCATGGTGACGGTCAGGGTTCCCTTGTCCTTTGCGTCCTTGGGCAGCGCTGCCGCGGCGGCTTCGTCGACCTTGACGGCCTCCGCGGAGCTGGAAGGTTTGGGGGCATTGGACTGGGCAGAAGAGGTCATGTCGGGATTGGAGCACCCGGAGAGAAGCACGCTCGCCATGGATACTGCGGCGACGGTCACCATCATCGATCGGAACTGAATCATCTACACGCCTTCGGATTTGGGGGAGGGGGACTGGAGACGGAGTTCTCCAACGCTTGAAGGGCAACAGCTGTTGTGTGTTTTAGATCACTTTGCTGTCCGGTATCATGTACCGTACATCATGCACGATTTTCCGCCAACACCTTTTTCTCGGTCAGGTTTTTGTGACGGGAGCACGGCTGACGCTGCGTCCGATCGACCCATAATTCACATAGGATTCCGAAATGAACGCCGCTTCGCCTGAAGAAGAAGTACTCATCCCCGGCCGGCCGATGTTGGTGGACCAGGTGTTCGAGGCCATCCTGTCCCTGCTGCTGGATGACAAAATCTCCACCGGATCGCCGCTGAGCATCGACGGGCTGGCCAAACGCTTCAAGGTTTCCTCCACCCCTGTCAGGGAAGCCCTGGCGCGCCTGGAGACCACCGGCATGGTCAGGCGGGAAGCCCTGCGGGGCTACAAGGTGGCTCCGGAACCGACCGCCAGCGACATCGCCGCGCTCCTGACGTCCCGGCAGATCCTCGAGCCCGCTTGCACCAGCATCGCCTGCACCAACTCAACTGAGGAGCTGGTGGCGGACCTGGAAAGATTCCACCGCGACCTTGAGGCCTCGCGCCATGGCGGAGACACCTTCGCCGGATACCGGGCCTACTGGCAGGCGGACGAGAATTTCCACCGGCGCATCGTGGAGGCCACCGACAACGAGTTCCTGCTCCGGGCCTACGGATCCATCGAGGGGCACATCCAGCGGTTCAGGCTCATGGTGCACAACGACATGAGCGGCGACCACACGGTGCAGGAGCACCAGGCCATCATCGATGCCTTCAAGGCCGGTGACGCCGCGGCGGCTACGGCCGCAATGAACAACCACATGGAGGGGATCAGGTCCCGTTCGCTGAGCCTTACGAAGTTCGGTCAGCAGAGCTGACGACCGGGCTCTGGCCGCGAGCACCGACCTCCCGGCCGCCCGGGCAGCTCCTGACAAGAATCACAAGCGGGCGTGGGGAAGCACCGATGACTGGCTGGTAGCGGGTTAGCAGCCAATTTTGGGCACATTCACGTGGGAGCAAAAGCTGAAAATTTCGTCGAAAACAGCGGCAATCTTCGTGGCTGTCGGTGAACTCTGGACCGCCTTTTCGGTATAAGCCTCCCAGCGGGAAACCTTGCCTGCTACCTCAGGGTAGTCGGCGTCGAGGTCCTTCACAGCCTTAAGGCAAGAAGATCCAGTGGTTGTGGCCTTGAGCGCTGCACTGAACCTTCGAAGGGCACTAGAGGAGTCCGTCAGGTCTTGGAAGGACGTCACGGACTCGCCCGCTGACTTGGCGCACGATGCCAATGCGCCCGCCTTCGGGTCACGGTGTTTGAGTATTGCCAGGTAGAGAGATTGATCCATCTCCTTGTACCTGTCAGCTGCAAGTTTGTACCCTGTCCAGGCTGTGGTCTGCTTGGAATCCGGTGACCAATCGTAGAGCCAGCTTTTTGGTTGCGCCACCTCTCCGGGCGCCAAGAACCACTTTTGGCTTGTATTGGAAAGAAAAGTGGTGCGGAAAAAGCCTGCTTCGTCCGTGTGCGATACGTAGGGCTCCAGCGAACCCGGAACAAATGCCCATACCTTGTCCCCGTGATTGCTCAACACCGAATTGATCTCGACCGGTCCATAACCCGAATAGCAAATAGTCAATCCTTCGTAAAGGTCGTCGTTCTCCGGGTATTGGAGGGGGACGGGCCGGTCCTCTGGGCACCCCTGGCGGTTGTACCACCCGGTGCCAGTGTCCTGTGGGGGGTCGGTCGGTTCCCTTGATGGTGGGGTTGGAGGATCCGAATAGTTGGTGCCGCCACCGCCGCCATCATTGGAACAGCCGGTCAGGGAGAGCACCAAAGTGAGCAGCCCAATCATTAATACAAATTTCCTGCGGTGCTGGTACATGGCATCTACGCGGCTTTCTTGGCCGGCCTGGCGGTATTCGGACCCTCTCCTAAATCCGAGAGCATAAGCCTACGGCGGAATCAGGAAAGCCAGTAGAGGCGAATACATGCAGGGGAGATGAATAGGTACCTCTTCTGTCGTTCGCCATATTAGGTAGGTGCATTCTGCAAACCTTGAGATGGGTGCGCCCGCTCCCCCCAAGCGAGGACAGTTTCGAGGACCTTTTGGAGAAGCCGTTCGGCAGGTATCCGGGCCGGGTAATTCAAGTATCGGTTACTGGTCAAATCTTCCGGGCGAGCTAGAAGAACATCGACGCCGATTCCGTCCCTGTCTGGACCCTCATGGCCGTCGGTGTCCTTCTGGTCATGGCCGGAGTTGCCGTCCGGATCGTCAGCATCCGGCGTTCCCTGAAAACGGCGGCGTAAAAAAATCGTCAAAGTTTCAGGCCTGACGCCCGAATCCCGGCATAGACGGTGGGCCCCCGGGGTACCTTGGATGCAGTGCCGCCGCCTCATAACCCCCCAATTTGAGGCGGCGGCCTTTCTCCTTTCTGGTGCCTCGGGCTGACGCGCGCTGCACCCAAGGCGCCGGTCCCCTGCAATGGCCCGCTCCGCCGTCGTACGTCCCGACGCGCCTGCCGACGTTCCTGGGTGCCCTTCACAGCCCGTCCATGAATAATACGGAGTGCTGGGAACAGCGGAAGTGCAGCGGCGGGCGTCTGCCTGCGGCAACGGCGGGCGAAGGAACTGGACATGGCGAGGTCACACCGGAGCGTACGGCACGAGCCCGAAACGAGCGTTGAGCTGAACCCCTTGTTCAGCCGGCCGGGGGAGTCCACCATTTTTCCGCGGTTCACCATCCCGGACGGGGAGTCCCTGCCGGCCACCGCGTACCAGGTGGTCCACGACGAGGTGATGCTGGACGGCAACTCCCGCCTGAACCTGGCCACGTTCGTGGGGACCTGGATGGAACGGGAAGCCTCCCAGCTGTACGCGGAAACGTTCGACAAGAACATGATCGACAAGGACGAATACCCGCAGACCGCGCTGATCGAAACCCGGTGCTGGCGGATGCTCGCTGACCTGTGGAACGCCCCGGATCCTGCGGCGACCATCGGCACCTCAACCGTTGGATCCTCCGAGGCGTGCATGCTCGCCGGCCTGGCCCTCAAACGCCGGTGGCAACACCGCCGTCGTGCCGCCAAACAGCCCACGGACTCGCCGAACATCGTCCTCAGCTCCGCCGTGCAGGTGTGCTGGGAGAAATTCTGCAACTACTGGGAGGTGGAGGCCCGCTACGTGCCCGTCTCCGCCGACCACCCAACCCTGGACGGCCATAACCTGGACCGCTACGTGGATGAGAACACCATCGGCGTGGTGGCCATCATGGGCGTCACCTACACCGGCGCCTACGAACCCGTGGAGCAGATCTCCGCGGCCCTGGACCGGATCCAGGCCGGCACGGGCCTGGACATCCCCATCCACGTGGACGGCGCGTCCGGGGCCATGGTGGCGCCGTTCCTGCAGCCGGAACTGGTCTGGGACTTCCGGCTCCCCAGGGTGGCCTCCATCAACACCTCCGGCCACAAGTACGGGCTGGTGTACCCCGGCCTGGGCTGGATCGTGTGGCGGGACGCTGACGCCCTCCCCGACGACCTGGTGTTCCACGTCAGCTACCTGGGCGGCGACATGCCCACCTTCGCGCTGAACTTCTCCCGGCCCGGCGCCCAGGTGCTGCTGCAGTACTACCTGTTCCTCCGGCTGGGCTTCGCCGGCTACCGGTCCGTGCAGGCAAGCTCCCGCGACGTGGCCCTCTACCTCTCGCACGAGATTGGGGCCATGGACGCCTTCACCCTGTGGAGCGACGGGTCAGACATCCCGGTCTTCGCCTGGCAGCTCACCGACGGCCACACCGAAAACTGGAACCTGCACCACCTCTCCGAGCGCCTGCGCATGAACGGTTGGCTGGTCCCGGCCTACCCCCTGCCCGACGGGCTCAGCAACATCACGGTGCAACGGATCGTGGTCCGCAACGGCTTCACCCGCGACCTGGCAGCCAGCTTCCTGTCAGACCTCAAGAAGGAAGTGGCCTACCTGGACGCACTGACCGGGCCCATGCCCGCCGGGAAGCAGAAGGAAGCGTTCCACCACTAGCCGTTTGTATAGGAGCGTCCATGTGCCGATTGTTCGGGCTTCACGCCGGGTCCCGGCCGGTGCGCGCCACCTTCTGGCTGCTGGACGCCCCGGACAGCCTGTCCGAGCAGAGCAGGCGGGAGCCCGACGGCGCGGGGATCGGGACGTTTGATCCCGACGGCGGCGCAAAGGTCAGCAAACGGCCGCTCGCCGCATGGGAGGACCACGCCTTTGCCCGGGAGGCCCGGGAGCTGATGAGCACCACCTTCCTGGCCCACGTCCGGTACGCCAGCACGGGCGCTCACACCATGGCAAATACGCACCCGTTCGAGCAGGACGGGCGGCTGTTCGCCCACAACGGCGCCTTCCACGGCCTGGACTGGCTGGACGAACGTCTTCTGGAGCTTGGGGCGGCGGGGCAGGTGCAGGGCCAGACCGACAGTGAACGCCTCTTCGCCCTCATCACGGCCGAGAGCCGGAGTGCCGGCGGGGACGTGGCGGAAGGCATCGCCCGCGCAGTGGGCTGGGTGGCCGCCGAGCTGCCCGTGCTGGCCCTGAACCTCATCGTGACCACGGCGACGGACCTCTGGGCGCTCCGCTACCCGGCAACGCACCCGCTCTACATCCTGGAAAGGGACCCCTCAGCCGAGCCTTCCCCGGCCGCGCCGCTGGACGCCAGGAGCCACCGGATCCACTCGCGAAGCACCGAACTCTCGGTTTCCCCTTCGGTCCTCTTTGCCACCGAACCGATGAACCACAACCCCGGCTGGCGCCCCCTGGGGCCGGGGGAGCTGGTGCACGTTGGCCCGGACCTGGCGGTGACGTCCACCCTCCCTTTCCCGGACCAACCCGCCCACCCGCTCACGCTGGCCGACCTGGAACCGTCCGCGGCGGCGTCGCAAACGTCCTGACGGCGCTGCTAAAGCTGCTGCCTGCGATCCGGCGGGGGTGTCAGGATTTGGGGTTGAGTTTTCCCCTGGCCACGCTGTCGTCCGAGTGTGCCGGATTCCCGTTGTAGGCCTGGTTGGAGACATCGACGATGGGATATTGGGCCAGATCAATCCCGGCGGGAACGGTGAAGGTGCCGGTATCGTCCGCCAGGACGCCCAGGCTGACCATTCCGGAGAGATCGCTGGTGGCGACCCATACCTGCCGGTACCCCGCGGTGCGGTCGGCGGAGAGGCGGATGGTGAGCTGGCGGGTTCCGTCGGGAAGCTGTTCCACCTGTGCCTCGCCGCTGCCTGAATGTGCGGGCAGCGGCGTCAGGGATGTTTGGGCGAGGACCCTGGACGCGGGAGCGGACTGGGTGGAGCCGGGGGCAGGGGTGCCCGGGCGTTCCAGGACGCCGGCCGCGGTCCAGCCGGCGGCCGTGCCGATGAGGACGCCGGCTGCAGCGGCTGCCATCCAGAGCCGGGGACGGGTGCCCCGCTCCTGGGCGCGGGGGCGCAGCGGCGTCGGTGCGGCGTCCGGTTCCTGGTCCGGCTTCGAGGGGGTTTTCCCCGGAGCCGGCCTGACGGCTGTAGTCCCGGTCTGCGTCAGGGGATCCGCTGCGAGGGCGGGTGACAGGCCAAGCGCCTGGTGGATCCCGGCCCAGGTCCGCGGGCCGGGCTGCTCAAGTTTGATGCCCGCGGGCTCCAGGGTGGCAATGTCCCTGACAAGTTGGAGGCTCCGCAGGGTTTCGGCGCATTCCCGGCAGCCGGCAAGGTGCTCGGCGTCGGCCTCCGTGCCCGGTGTTTCGCCCAGGGCCATCAGGCTCAGGAGCTCCGCGTCAAGGTGTTCCATGTTCCACCTCCAGGCGGGTGCGCAAACGGTTGAGGCTGCGCCGGATATGGCTTTTGACGGTTCCGAGCGGCAGGTTCAGGCGGGACGAGATCTGGTCGTGGGTCAGGTCATCGTAGAACGCCAGCCTGAGTATCGCCTGTTGGGGGTCTCCTAGGTGTTCCAGTTCATCGTCAAGGATCAGGCGGTCGGCCACTGCCTCCACACTTCCTTCTTCCGGTCCGGCAGCCGGGTCCGGGAGCAGTTGGACGGCGGCCTGTTCCAGGTGGCATTGCCGGGTGCGGTCTGACAACGCATCATTGATGGCGTTTCGGGTGATCCCCACCAGCCAGGCGGGCAGCCGGGCAACGTCCGGCCGGTAGGTGGTCCGTGACTTCCAGGCGCGGATGAACACTTCCTGGGTGACGTCGTCCGCCGCGCTCCGCTCGCCCAGGGACCTGAGCGCCAGGGTGTAAACCAGCGGGCTCAGCCTCCGGTACGCCTCGGCGAGGACGCGTTCGTCCCCGCGGGCAAACGCCTGATCGAAGCCGGGGTCCCAATCGTGCGTGGCGGCAGCCTCCATCGGGTGCTCCTTGAGCGGCAACAGGCCTGATTGGAACCCCATTATGCCGGTGCCCAGTGTGGTCCGCCATGGGCGCATGGCACTACCGCACGCGGACGTTCCCAGTGCTTGTCCCCGGCGGCGCCGCGGTGTGGGCGGCTCCGCCGGGGACAAGTGGAGGGTATTAACCTGTTGCCGGGCTTGGGAGGTCAGTCGTCGTCGCAGCCGTGGCCGCGTGCTGCGGAGTCCACCACCTGCACGGCAAGCCCCAGGTTGTCATCGGCCAGGCTGCCCCAGGCGTAGACGATGGTGTTCTTGCCCTCGGCGATGGTGACGTCGGCGGGGCCAATGAGCGGGGCGGTGGTTCCCGCTGCCGCCACCGAGGCCGAGATGGTCCCCGCCTTCAGGGTGCGGGTCTTCTCGTCCGGGTTGGTGAGACCCTTGACGACGGCGGTCCCGCCGGCCAGGACATCGACGGCCGGGGCGGCGGCAACGTGCCGGACGGTCAGCTTGCCCTTTCCGTCAGGACTGGCCTTGGTGTTGTTGGTGAACAGTGTGGCGGTGGGCGTCCCGTCAGCGGCCAGGTGCGCGACGGCGGTGTAGTCCTCTCCGGCTTCGAGGTCCACGTTGACGGGGCCAATCACGGGGTTGTCGGCGCTGGTCGCGTCGGCTCCGGTGATGGCAATTTTGTGGTCACCGTCCGGAACGGTCAGCGGGCCTGCCAGGGTGCCCGGCTTGAAGTCGTCCAGGGTGAGCTTGCCGTCCACCCAGACGTCCACCGTCAGGCCAGGGACGCCGTGGAGGACGGAGAGTTTTGCTGTTTCGTCGTGGTGGTGCCAGTTGGACGCCTGGGCGGGGGCGGCCAGGGCCAGTGCTGCCAGCAGCGTGGTTGCTCCGGCGGCTGCAGAGAGTGTCTTGCGCATTTCGAACTCCTTTTAGGGGGCCCCGATGGGGCTGCGGTGTGCTTACACCCCTAATACCGGCCGAATGCCTTTCCCGGATGCAGCCGGACGGAAATTTCTTTTGGACCGGGCGTTGGATTCAGCCCCTATTGCCCTGGCGGCGGCGTGCCCCGTCCAATCAACGTTGCCGCACCATAGGCCCCTGCGAGGACCAGTATGCTGCCCAGCCACCCGGCCGCAAGGAACATCATCGTCATACGGTCGCTTTCCTCGAAGGGTGCCAGCAACTGGCCGGCCACCACCACTTTGCCTGCCGCCTGCCTTGCGACGATCGCCATCCGCAGGGCAGGCTCCGGCTGCCACGTCACCGTGTCGCTGCCCAACGCCCGCGCCGTTTCGAGCACCCCGTCCGGTACCACGGGAATGGAACCGTGAAGGGTCACGGTAGAGGAGAGCGGGCTGTTGTTGTCCCCGTAAACGATGAGGAAGACGCCGCTGTCAGGTGCCAGTTCCAGCCGGGGTCCTGCCGTCGTGTCGGATCCCGGTTGTTGAAGCCGTGCGGCGGCGGCCGCTGCCGGCGCCGTGTTGGCCGAGTGGCGGCCAATCTGCTGGAGCGTGACGTAGACGCTCCCAAAGGCGAGTGTGGTGATGATGGCCGCAGCCACGCACCAGATGATCCTTCTCATGGGAACATCATGCGCTCATGTCCGTGCCCGTGGCGTGCCACAAGGAAACCGGCCCACTGCTCACGCTCGCCAGCACTGGAACCGTGCGCGCCGCCGTCGTCCGCGTCCTGCCGGATGGACGGCCGGGTGGTTCCTTTACGTGCTGGGCGCTGCAGCCTTCTTCTGAAGCGCCTCTGCCATCTTCTGGACCTTGACACCGTAGCCGCCGTTGACCGCGGTGTCCTTGATCTTGTTCGCCTGGGCATCCAGGTCAGCCGGGGCGGCGTTCTTGAGTGCCGTCAGGTCCGCCTGGAGATTCGCGGGGAGCTTGGCGAACAGCTTCGGGTGGCTGATGAGCTGGTCTGCCACCTGCTGGAGCCCGGCGCCCGGGTTGCCCGAGCTGAACGCGGTGCGCAGCTCCTGCCGCAGCCCGGCCAGGCCGGTGGCGGTCTTCTCCGCCGTTTCGGCACGCTTCTGGATATCGGCCCCGTAACCGCCGGAGAGTGCCGTCGTCTTGATCTTGTAGGCGTCCTTGACCCTGTCGGCCGCGGCGGCGTCCTTGAGGGTGGTCACGTCTGCCTGCAGTGCTGCGGGGAGCTTCGCGAAAAGCTGCGGGTGGTTCACCAGGGCGGTGGCTGCCTTCGCCGCACGGTCACCAGCGGCCTGCGGGCTGTCCGCCTTCAGGTTCAGGAAGGCCTCCAGGCCGCCTGCGCCCTTCGCCTTTGCTGCCGTGGCTCCGGAGGTCGCAGCGGGCGAGGCTGAAGATGTGGGTGTTGCACTGGGGGACGCGGATGCGGCGCCGACACCCGCTGCGGCCATTGCGCCGGCGGCCAGGAGTGCTGCCGCTCCGACTCCGATGCGGGCTTTCATTGACGGGATTGATGGGTTCACCACGGTGTGTCCTCCAAATGTTGCGTGTGCGTTCGCGCCGGGCCCAGTGACCGGTGCGGGTTCACTGTAGGACCGCAGGCTGGGGAAACGCTGAGTGCCGGTCCCGGTGCTTACCCGTGTATGGCGTGCCGATTATGCTCGGATCATGGATGATTCCCCGGTGAAGACCGTCACTGTCCGCGACAAAGGGCCGTGGCAGCGGCGGATGTGGATGTGGATTGTTGCTGCAGGACTGGACGTGTACATCCTTGGATTCGTCATCGGACTCCAGCCATCGGGTCCGCTCTGCGGCAGCCCGTTGCTGCGGGAGAGCCATGCGGCTGAACTGATAGGCCTGCAGAAGGCCGGCATCGGAGCGACGGCCGTGTGCTACCGGAACATCGATGCCGATTCCGTCCCTGTCTGGACCCTCATGGCCGTGGGAGTCGCCCTGGTCATTGCGGGGGTGGCTGCGCGGATAGTCAGTATCCGGCGTTCCGTTAGCTTGGGCGGTGCCGGGAAGTCCAGCTGAGGGTGGGTGTTGATTGGCATCTGCAAGGATGGGGCCGTGGCCCGCATCCGGGAGCACACTGCCGAAAGGACCATCATGGACATCGTTGAAGTGATTTTGAATGACCACCACGAACAACGGCGCCGGTTTGCCTTACTCGACGAGATGCATGGCTGCGAACCGTCCGACGTGGAAGCGGTGTGGAATCAACTCCGCATCCTGCTCGAAGTTCATGCCAAAGCGGAGGAGGATCTCTTCTACCCCGAGCTGCTGAAATTGGGGACCGGCGCAGGCGGAAAGGACTCCGCCGGGGACGAAACCACCGACGCGATCCACGATCACAACGAAATCCGGGACGCCATCGGTGAAGTTTCCCAGCACCGGGCCGGGACACCTGAGTGGTGGGCGGCGATGGCACAGGTCAATGAAGCCAACGGCGATCACATGGCAGAGGAAGAACGCGAAGGCCTGACCGACTTCCGGCAGCACGCCTCCCTTGAGCTGCGCCACCGCCTCGGTTTGTCATTCGCCATTTTCGAATCGAAACACGCCGCAGGCATTAAAGCCCAGGACATCAGCCCCGAAGAGTACATCCGCGAGAACGAATAGGGCCTGGAATGACGGTCATCGTTTGACCCCTGGCCGGACTCGCTTCTTGACCGTGGCCAGCAGGAAGACACCGGCGACGGCGGTGGCTCCGGACAGGAGGAACAGGACGATTGCCAGCAGGGGTGCCGCGTCCGCCTCGCCGAGGATGGTGATGCCGATGGCGACGGCCACCAGCGGATCGATGACGGTCAGGCCTGCCACCACCAGCTCGGGTGTTCCCCGGGTGTGGGCGTTCTGGACCAGGAAGCTGCCGGCCAGGGCGGCAATGAGCAGCCCCGCCAGGCAGGTCAGGGACAGCCATTCGAAGTCGCCCTGGAACAGCCGCGCGATGACGGTCTTGGCCAGGGCCGCAACGAACCCGAACAGGATCCCGGCCCCGGCGGTGTAGACCACTGCCCCCGCGCGGTGCCGCCAGAAGGCGAAGGCCACGCCAACGCAGGCCAGCACTACGCCGAGGACGATCAGGATGGTGACCAGGTGGCGGTCGCTGATCTCCACGTCCTCCGCGGACAGCGCCGCTACGGCAACGAAGACACCCACGCCGCCCACGCAGAGCGCGACTGCGGTGAGGGCCCGGCGCCCGGGGGACCTGCGGGTCATCCGCGCGGTGGCCAGCGTGGTGACCACCAGGGCGATTGCCCCGATGGGCTGCACCACGATCAGCGGCGAAAACCGCAGGCTGGTGAGCTGGAGGAGGATCGCAGCGCCGAGCATCGCCGTCCCGGCCAGCCACACCGGTCTGCGCATGAGGGCCTGAAGGCGTCCGCCGCCCATGCTGCCCGAGGCACGCCCGGACGCAGCCGGCTGGTCCTCCACCGCCCGGTGCTGGAACAGCGTTCCCAGGGCAAGCAGGACCGCACCGGCCGCGGCGATGGGAATCCCGAGCCAGTGATAGGACGTCAAAGCGGACACGGCCGCGGCCTGGATCATGTTCCGACCTTAGGGCGTGGCGGCAACGGCGAACAGTCCGGCGACTTGAGGACCTGGCCTGAGCCGCTGGAGCCGCCGCCCGCGTGCCGGCGCCCTGAAGATTCGAGTACACGCCACTCGTGTTCCCATCTGTCCACCTCCCATAAGGTCAAAAAGGTTTATACACCGAATTGACTGAACGGGGGGCAAGGTTGTGGGCGGTGATTTGCGGGGGCGAAGCGTGGACCAAAGAGTGCCGCAGGGTGCCGGCAGGAATTGTGCTGTGCGGCACGGGCGGCACTCATGACCCAGGAGGACGGACATAAGCAGCCCCTGCTGGATAGTGCGGTCCTGGAGCGGCTGCGTGAAGACGTTGAACACGACGAGGGGATCTGGAAAGTCTTCGTCCTGAACTTCATCGCGCTGTTGCCTCGACGGACCGAAAAGGTGAGGGCAACCCTCACCAGCGGTGACATGGGTGGAGCCCTGGACGCCGTGGCCAGCCTCCACACCTCAAGCCGGATGGTGGGGGTCCTGCGGCTGGCAGGCGTTGCCCACGAACTGGAACGGGCCCTGCGCAAGGCCGCCCAGCAGCCCGATCCCGCCGTGGTTCTTCCTGGACTGGCAGCAGCGCACCTGCGCGGCATCACGTTGTGCGCGGAACGGACCAGCGAGCACCTTCAGTCCCACCTCGGATAACGTCCCTTCGCAAAACTGCTAATCATGCTTACTATTGTGTGGCGCGGGCTGTCCGCTGGGGGCAGAGCAACCCGCGCATACCGGAGGTCTCAAGCATGGAGAACGAACTGCGTCCCCTCACTGATGAAGAACTGATGTCGGAGCAGGCCACCGCCCTGCCGGACAAGGAAGTGGCATCCGTCCTGGACCTGAACGCGGACCTGGACCTGGGCATCAACGCAGCGGCACCCATCGACCTGGCCGTGGCCGCCAACGCCAACGTGGCCGCACCCATCGACGCCGCCGCATCGGCCAACATCCTCTCCTTCGGCTCCGACGCGCAGGCGCTGTCCAGCCAGGACGCCGCCATTGACCAGGGCATTACCGCCGATGCCAACGCCGACTCCACGCAGGACAGCGTGATCGGCCAGGGCGACGGCACAACTGACGCGGGAACCACCGACGCCGGCACCACGGACGGAACGGCCGGTGCGGTGACCGATCCCACCAGTACCGGCGGACTCACGGACGCTGCCGGCGCCCTGAACGGCAACCTGCTGAACGTGGACGTGAACCTGGACGCCGACGCCGCCATCGCGGCCCCGATCAACGGCGCCGTGGCTGCGAACGCCAACGTCGCCGCACCCATCGATGCCGCCGTCGCCGCGAACATCGGCTCCATCGACAGCCAGGCGTACGCCATCTCGGACCAGAGCGCCACCATCTCGCAGCACATCGACGGCGCCGCCAACGCGACCGCCGGCCAGCAGTCCGACCTGCAGCAGTAAGCACAGATGACCCAAACCCACGGCGGGCCGCCTCACCAGGCGGGCCCGCCGTCGTCACGCGTTTCCCTTGCCCAGGATCCGTCGGGCCACAGTACGACGGCGGGTGCCCACCTTCCGGCCCGGGCCGACGGCGTCCAGCTGCTGGGCACCGCAGAGGGGTCCGGCTACCGTGAACCGCCCGCCCTGGTGCGCCGCGCCGACGGCCAGACCCTGCAGCTGACCCGGCTCCTGTACCTGGTGCTTGAGGCCGCCGACGGGACGCAGGACCTGGAGGGCATAGCCCGGCACGCCAGTGAAGGGTCCGGGCGGCTGGTCAGCGCGGACAACGTCCGCACCCTGATGGACTCGCAGCTGCTGCCGATGGGCCTGCTCCGGCTCGCCGACGGCACCCAGCCGGAAGTCAAGAAGGCCAACCCGCTGCTGGGCCTGCGGTTCCGCTACATCGTGTCCGATCCCGAGCGCACCCGCCGGATCACGGCACCGTTCGCCGTGCTGTTCAACCCGCTGATCGTGGTGGCCGTGACCGCGGCGTTCCTTGCCGCCTGCTGGTGGGTGCTCATGGTCAAGGGCCTCGGCTCAGCCACCCACGAGGCCTTCGAGCAGCCGGCCCTCCTGCTGCTGATCCTCGCCGTCACCATCCTGTCCGCCGGCTTCCACGAATTCGGCCACGCCGCCGCCACCCGCAAGGGCGGGGCCACGCCCGGGGCCATGGGCGCCGGGCTCTACCTGCTGTGGCCTGCGTTCTTCACGGATGTCACCGATTCCTACCGGCTGGGCCGCGGTGGCAGGATCCGCACCGACCTGGGCGGGCTCTACTTCAACGCGATCGTGGCGGTGGCCATCATGGGGCTGTGGTGGGCCACCGGCTTCGACGCGCTCCTGCTGGTGGTGGTCACGCAGATCCTGCAGATGGTCCGCCAGCTCATCCCGCTGGTCAAGTACGACGGCTACCACATCCTGGCCGACGCCACCGGCGTGCCCGACCTCTTCCAGCGCATCAAACCCACCCTCCTGGGAATCCTTCCCTGGCGGTGGGGAAACCCCGAAAGCAAGGTGCTCAAGCCCTGGGCGCGCGCCGTGGTCACCGTCTGGGTCCTGGTCACCGTGCCGGTGCTGCTGTTCAGCATGGTGATGATGGTGCTGTCCCTGCCACGGCTGCTGGCCACGGGCTGGGCCAGCGTGGTCAAGCAGCAGGAAGCCCTGGCGGAGAGCCTGTCCGCCGGGGACTTCGTGGGCGTTGCCGTGCGGGCACTGGCCATGGTTGTGGTGGTTGTCCCGGTGCTGGGCGTGCTGTACATCGTGGTGCGGCTGCTGCGGCAGCTGGTCACCGGGCTCTGGCAGAAGACCCGCGGCAAGGTTGTCCAGCGGATAGTTGCCATGGGTGCTGTAGGGGTCCTGCTCGCCGGGCTCGCCTGGGCATGGTGGCCCGACGGCGGGACGTACCGGCCGGTGCAGGCCTACGAACGCGGGACGCTGGGTGACGCCACCCGGGCCATTCTTCCCCAGCGCCCAGGGAGTACCGTGTTGCGGCAGGGCGGCACCGGCCAGACTGTTGCGTTGTGGCCGGCCGGCGCCGCGAAGCCCACGCGGGACAACCCGCAGCTGAGCATGGTGCTGGTCCCGGTGGCTTCATCCGGTGCGCCGTCAGCCGGCGGTGCTGCTACTCCCGGACCTGCCGCGCCGTCCTGGGTGTTCCCCTTCGACCGGCCCGCTGCCCCCGCAGCCGACGGAAACCAGGCGCTCGCCGTGAACACCACCGACGGCTCGGTGACCTACAGCGTGGCGTTCGCACTGGTGTGGGCAGAGGACGGCGAGCCGGTCACCACCACCAACGAGGCCTACGCGTTCGCCAACTGTTCGGGCTGCGCGGCGGTGGCAGTGGGGTTCCAGGTGGTCCTGGTGGTGGGGCAAACCGACGTGATCGTGCCGCAGAACCTCTCCGCGGCGGCCAACTACAACTGCCTGGACTGCCTCACGTATGCCCTGGCCAGCCAGCTGGTCCTGACGCTCGATGGGCCGCTGGACGGGGACAGCAAGCAGCAGCTTGAGGCGCTGTGGGCGAGGATTGCCGAGTACGGCCGGAACATCCGCGACGTTCCGCTCTCCGAAATCCAGGCCACGCTCAACGGGTACAAGGAGCAGATCACGGCCATCGTCAAGGGGGCTTCAGTTGCCGGAGGCACCTCCGTGGCGACATCCCCCGCGACGGCTGGTCCCAGCGGAGGACCGACCCCAAGCCCCAGCTCGTCGGGTGCATCGGGTGGCCAACCAGCCCCGGCCGGGGCACCGGCCGAAACCCTCGCCCCCGCCCCCGCTGCGACCGACGCGGCCACGACGCCGGCCAGCCAGTATGGGGAAGGCGGACAGCCGACGTCGTCCGTTGACTACGGGACGCCGGCACCCACCGCGGACTACGGGACAGGGGAGACCCTGGCGCCTGTGCCCACCTCCAGCGCGGGCTGAGCCACTCACGTCAGGTCCGAATACTTACCCTTCATCGGGGCGTTGCTGTGGTGCAGGCCGTGGTGCAGCTGGAGGGCACAGTGGATCAGCGGGAAGTGGCTGAAGGCCTGCGGGGTGTTGCCCAGCTGCCGACCGCGGTGCGGGTCCCATTCCTCGCTGAGCAGGCCCACGTCGTTGCGCAGTGACAGCAGCCGCTCGAACAGGTCCACGGCCTCATCCCGGCGGCCGATGCCCAGCAGCGCGTCCGCCAGCCAGAAGGAGCAGGCCAGGAAGACGCCCTCCGTGCCGGGCAGCCCGTCATTGCTGGCCTCCGGATGGTACCGAAGGACGAACCCGTCCTCCGTCAGGTTCCGCTGGATCGCGTCAACCGTGCCCACCACGCGGGGATGGTCGTGGGGAAGGAACCCCACCCGGGGGATCAGCAGGAGGCTGGCGTCGAGTTCCTTGCTGCCGTAGGACTGGACGAACGTGTTCCGTTTTTCGTCGAAACCGTGGGCCATGACATCATCGTGGATCTCCTTCCGCAGCCTGGCCCAGCGTTCGCCGGGGCCTGGCAGGCCGGACTCCTGGACCGCCTTGACCATCCGGTCCGCCGCCACCCAGGCCATCACCTTGGAATGGGTGAAATGGCGTCGCGGGCCGCGCATCTCCCAGAGCCCGTTGTCCGGCCGGTCCCACGCGCCCTCCAGGAACTCCATCAACGCCACCTGGATGTCCCAGGAATCGTCCGTGGTGCCGGGGTCCGCGGCGCGGGTGAGGGCCAGGCCGTCCAGGACCTCTCCCCACACGTCCAGCTGCAGCTGCGGGGCGGCGGCGTTGCCGGTGCGGACCGGTTTGGACTTCTCAAACCCCGCCAGCCACGGCAGTTCGGCTTCCGGCAGCCTCCGGGTGCCATCCAGCCCGTACATGATCTGCAGGTCAGCGGGGTTGCCGGCCACGGCACGCAGCAGCCACTCCCGCCACGCCGCCGCCTCATCCACATACCCGCAGGCCAGCAGGGACTGCAGCGTCAGGGTGGCGTCCCGCAGCCAGCAGAAGCGGTAGTCCCAGTTGCGGCTGCCGCCCGGATCCTCCGGCAGCGAGGTGGTGGCGGCGGCCACGATGCCGCCGGTGGGGGCGTAGGTGAGCGCCTTCAGCGTGATCAGGGACCGCTCCACGGCGTCCTTGTACTTCCCGCCCATGGTGCTGCGGCCACTCCATTGCTCCCAATACTCCTGGGTGGAGGCCAGCGCGGTCTCAGGATCGGTCCGGTCCGGAACCGGCTTGTAGCTGTGCGCCCACCGCAGGACGAACGGGACGCGGTCCCCGGCTTTGACCGTGAATTCGCTGACGGTCCGCATGTCCCGGCCCTCCAGGGGCGCGGGAGTGCTGAGGTAGGCGGCATCCGGACCCGCGATTGCGCTGATGCCATGGTCCATGTGGCGGACCCATGGAACGATCCGGCCGTAATCGAAGCGCAGGCACAGTTCCCCCTGCATGGCGACGCTGCCCTTCAGGCCCTCCACGATCCGCACCATGTCAGCGGAATCATCCCGGGCCGGCATGAAGTCCGTGACCCTGACGCTTCCGTCCGCCGTGTCCCATTCCGTCTCCAGGATCAGGGTCCCGGGCCGGTAGCGCCGCCGGGTGCAGTCGCCGGCACCGGCGGGGGCCAGCCGCCAGCGTCCCGCATCCGGGGTGTCCAGCAGGGCCGCGAAGCAGGCCGGCGAATCGAAGTTCGGCAGGCACATCCAGTCAACGGACCCGCTGCGGCCCACCAGCGCCGCCGTATGCAGGTCGCCGATGATCGCATAGTCTTCGATCCTTGCCATCCGTCCCTCCCGGGTCTCGTGTCTTTCGCAATTTCCGTGCCGCGTGGCGCCGCGGTGCAGCCTTCCCGCCGGGACCTACCCGCCCACCTGGTCCACCGTGAAGGCAGCCAGGAAACCCGCGGCGGCAATCAGCCCGGTGAGCAGATGGTGCTCCTCGAAAGCCTCGGGAATCATCGTGTCCGCCAGCATGGCCAGGATGGCTCCGGCCGCCACAGCGGTAATGAAGGCCACCACTTCCCCCGGGGCTCCCTGCAGGACCACGAACCCGATCAGGGCGGCCAGCCCGGAGAGCACCGCGATCCCACCCCACACACCGAACACGTATTTGGCGCCGCGACCGGCCTTCTTCATGCCCGCAGTGCTGGAGAGCCCCTCCGGGACATTGGAGATGAAGACGGCGGCCAGCATCGCCGGGCTGACGGCCCCGGCAGTCACCAGTCCCACCCCCAGGACCACCGATTCCGGGATACCGTCCAGCAGCGCGCCGATGGCAATGGCCGTCCCGCTGCCCGGCTTCTCCTGCTCGGAGGGCTGCTTGCCGCCCGAGCGTTTCCGGTGCTTGGCGCCTTTCCTGGCCAGCAGGAAGTTGGCGGCAACGTACACCAGGGCGCCGGTGGCGAAGCCGCCGACGGTAGGCCAGAGCCCGCCGCCGTTGACGGCCTCCTCCACGAGTTGAAAGGACAACGCAGAGATCAGGACCCCTGCACCGAAGGACATCACGGAGGACACCACCTTCGGCGGGATCTTCCACTTCCACGCCAGGGCGCACCCCACCACCAGCGCCCCGCCGGCGATGGTGCCCCACATCCATGCCTGCAGCCATTCCGGCATCAGGCACCTCCCGCCGTCGAACGCCCTGTCCTCCGGTGCCGCTTGTTCCTGGCTGCCCAGACGGCCGCAACGGCAAGGAGGGCGGCCGCACCCGATGCTGCCATTGCCAGCAGCTGCCGCACGGCGCGGGTGTTTCCGAGTACGCCACGGGGGTCCGGGCGCGGCTCCGGCGCCCCGCCCCTGACGTCGCTGCTGTCCAGCTCCCAGGCCGACGCCGGAGGGAACGTCCCGGCGGGCAGCTTTTCCTCCCGCAGTTCCCGGCGCGAGGCCAGGCGCTTCCGTACCCCGTCATTCGGGGCGGGCACCGCGGCGTCTGCCGCCAGGGCCGCGGGAAAGTCGACGATGTAGGGCTCGCCATGGAACGCCGCGGAAGCCACCGAATCCAGCCACATCGTGGTGGGCGCCGTCACGCCCCGGCGCGAGAATTCCGCCTGGAGCATCTCCCTGATGTCGTGCAGGCTCCTGCCGGCGGCCGCCCGCGTCACCTCGAAGATCGCCGCCTGGAGCTGCGCCTTCTCCCCGGCGGCAGGGTCCTTGGCGCTGGGGTCCTGGCCTGTCGGGTCCGGGTTCAGCGGCGTGGCATCCGGCGGGTTTCCGCTGCCTGGGCTGGTGCTCATGGGCTTCCTCTCCGTCCTGTCATCCTGTTTCTCACTGAATCCGGTAGGGCTCTGCATCGGCGGCGCGGAAGGCCAGCCCGTTGCCGGGGGCATCTGACGGCCGCACCCGGCCGCCGCCGGGGTCAAGGGTTCCGTCGAAGAACAGGTCCTCGATCCGGACGTGGTCGTGGAACCATTCCAGGTGCCGGAAATTGGGCGTCGCGGCGGCGACGGCGGCACTCAGGTGGGGTGCGCAGTGCCCCGAAACTTCCAGGCCGTGGGCGGCAGCGACGGCGGCGATCCGCAGCCATTCGCTGATCCCACCGCACCGGCTGACATCCGCCTGCAGGCAGTCCACGGCGTCCGCGCTGCACATGCGCTGAAAGTAGGGCAGGCCGGTGCCGTATTCCCCGGCTGCCACATCGGCGTCGACGGCGGCACGCACCGCCCGCAGCCCCGCCAGGTCGTCGCTGGAGACGGGCTCTTCGAACCAGGTGACGTGCTCAACTTCCACCTCCCGCATCACCCGGACCGCCTGTTTGGCGGTGTAGCCGCCATTGGCGTCCACAAACAGTTCTGTGCCGGGTCCGACGGCGGCACGCGCCTGGCGGATGCGTTCCAGGTCCCGCGGGACGTTGGTTCCGCTGTCCTGGCCGATCTTGATTTTCACGCGGGGGATGCGCTGGTCCAGGGCCCAGCCCTGCAGCTGGTCCCGCAGCTGCTCCTCGGTGTAGGTGGTGAAGCCGCCGCTGCCGTACACCGCCACGGTCTCCCGGACAGCGCCGATGAGTTTGTGCAGCGGCACCTCCAGCAGCCGCGCTTTCAGGTCCCAGAGGGCACAGTCGACGGCGGACACGGCATAGGAGCCCAGGCCCGTCCGCCCCGGGTTGCGCACCGCCCGGGCCATCGCCGCGGCCGCCGCCGGCACGTCCAGGACGTCAATGCCCTGGACGGCCGGGGCCAGGAGCCCTTCCACCAGGGCCGCCGCTGCTGCCGGGGCGTAGGTCCAGCCGAGTCCCGTCGTCCCGCCGCCGTCCGCTTCCACCAGGACCAGGGTGGTGGAGTCCCAGCTGTAGGTGCCGTCTGCTTCGGGCGCGTCGGTGGGAACTGTGTAGGCGCTGGCCCGGATTGCGGTGACGGGGGTGGCGGCGGACACCGTTCAGCCCTCCTTGTGCGGCAGGAATTCCTGGATCTTGGTCTTGACCCCTTCCTTCACCACGCCCCAGGCGCTGTCATCGCCCTTGACCATGGCCTCGGCCGTCTTGCGCGCCTGTTCAAAAGTGGCGTGCGGCGGGATCGGCGGAATATCGGGATCGGCACGGACGTCCAGGACGGTGGGCCGGTCCGCGGCGAGGGCTTTCTCCCAGGCCGGCCCGACGTCGTCGGGATTTTCCACGTGGAGGCCCTGCAGCCCCAGGCTTTCGGCGAAACCCGCGTAGTCGACGTCGGGCAGGGCCTGGGATTCGCGGAAGGCCGGCACGCCGCCCATGGCCCGCATTTCCCACGTGACCTGGTTCAGGTCGTTGTTGTGCAGGACTGCCACCACCAGCCGGGGATCGTCCCATTCCCGCCAGTAGTGCTTCACGGTGATGAGTTCCGCCAGCCCGTTCATCTGCATGGCGCCGTCACCGGCGAAGGCGATGGCGGGCCTGCCCGGGAAGGCGAACTTGGCACCGATGGCGTAGGGGACGCCCGGGCCCATGGTGGCCAGGTTGCCGGACAGCGAACCACGGACGCCGTCCCGGAACTTCAGCTGCCGCGCGTACCAGTTGGCTGAGGAACCGGAATCCGCGCTGAGCATCGCGTCCGCGGGCAGCCGCGTGGAGAGCTCGGCGAAGAGCCGCATCGGGTTGACGGGATCGGCGCTGACCATGGCTTCGTCGTGCATGGTCTCCCACCAGCGGCTGATGTTCGACTCCAGGTTTTCCCGCCAGGACCGGTCCTGCTTGCGTGCCAGGTGCGGGATCAGAGCGCGCAGGGCGGTGGCGGCGTCGGCCACGATGTTGAATTCGTTGGTGTAGCGCATCCCGATCATTTTCGGGTCCACGTCGATCTGCACGCCGCGGGCCTGGCCTGGTTCGGGCAGGAACTGGGTGTACGGGAAGCTGGAGCCCACCGTCAGCAGGGTGTCGCAGTCCCGCATCATTTCGTAGCTGGGCCGGGTGCCCAGCAGCCCGATGGAACCGGTGACGTAGGGCAGGTCATCGGGCAGCGCGTCCTTGCCCAGCAGCGCCTTGGCCACCCCTGCGCCCAGCAGTTCGGCCACCTCCCGAACTTCGGCGGCCGCTCCGCGGGCACCCTGGCCGATCAGGATGGCAACCTTCGATCCCTCGTTCAGGAGTTGGGCCGCGCCCCGGATTGCCGAACTGTCCGGCTGGATGTCCGGCCACTGGACGCCGACGCTGGAGGGCACCATCTTGAAGTCGTGCGTCGGGGCGGCATACTCCAGTTCCTGCACGTCGGCCGGGATGATCACCGCGGTGGGCGTCTGCTGGGCCTCGGCGATCCGGATGGCCCTGTCAATAACGTTGGGCAGCTGCTGCGGGACGGTGACCATCTGGACGTAATCCGAGGCGACGTCCTTGAACAGGGTCAGCAGGTCAACCTCCTGCTGGTAGGACCCGCCCATGGCACTGCGGGCGGTCTGCCCCACGATGGCCACCACCGGAACGTGGTCCAGCTTGGCGTCATAGAGGCCGTTGAGCAGATGAATGGCGCCGGGCCCGGAAGTGGCCATGCATACAGCCACGCGGCCGCCGTACTTGGCGTAGCCCACCGCCTCGAACGCCGCCATCTCCTCATGCCGGGCCTGAATGAATTTCGGCTGGTTGCCCGCCTTGCCAAAGGCAGCCAGGATGCCGTTGATGCCGTCTCCGGGGAAACCGAAGACCTTGTCCACGCCCCACTCACCCAGCCGGGAGAGCAGGTAGTCGGCCACTGTTGTTGCCATGATCAGTCTTCCTTTGCGCTCATCGGGGCGCCGCGGCGGGCGCCTTGGACCAGGACGCGGGCGGCACGGGCCGCCAGCGCCATGATGGTCAGGGCCGGGTTGGCGCTGCCCTGGGTGGGCAGCACGCTGCCGTCGGTGACCAGGAGGTTGGGGACCGCGAAGCTGCGGCAGTTCCGGTCCACCACGCCGGCGTCTTCGGTGGCTGCCATCCGTGCCCCGCCCACCAGGTGGGCGTAGCGGTTGATGGTGATGACCTCCTCCGCCCCCGCGGCGGTCAGGATCTTTTCCATCACGTGCTGCGCGGCGGACATCAGCTGCCGGTCGTTCCCGCACTGGTTGTAGCTGAAACGGGCCACGGGGATCCCGTGCCGGTCCGTTTCGTCCGCCAAGGTCACCCGGTTCTCCTCCAGGGAGAGGAATTCGCACAGGGCACCCAGGCAGGCCCAGTGCGGGTAGTCACTCATGTAGCGGCGGAGGGTGGGGCCCCAGTGCCCCTGCGCTGCAACATGCTCAGCCCAGGTGATGGGCAGCGGGGACACGCACTGGATGGAGAACCCCCGCTTGTACGGTTTGGTGGGATCCGTTTCGTAGAACTCCTCCGTGCTGACTTCCGGGGGTGGGGCCTTCCACATCCGCACCTCGGCCTGGAACCGCCCGGCGGTCTGCGGCGCACCCTGGACCATCAGGTACCGGCCCACCTGGTCGAAGTCGTTGCACATCCCGTCCGGGAAGCGCGGCGAGGTGGAGTTCAGCAGCAGCCGCGGGGTTTCGATCGAGTAGCCGGCCACGGCCACCATCCGGGCGCGCTGGAACCTGGTGACGCCGCCTTGGACGTACTCGACGCCGGTGGCCAGCCCGCTGTGTTCATCGAAACAGATCCGGGTGGCCATGGAGTCCGGGCGGATTTCGGCGCCGTGGGCCAGCGCGTCCGGAACGTGCGTGATCAGCGGCGATGCCTTGGCGTTGACCTTGCAGCCCTGCAGGCAGAAGCCTCGGTAAATGCAGTGAGGCCGGTTGCCGAACCTGCCGTTGGCGATGGCCACGGGGCCCACCTTCGCCGTGACGCCGCAGGCATTGGCGCCGCGGAGGAACAGTTCCCCGTTGCCGGACACCGGATGCGGCCGGTGGGGGTAGCCGTGCGGGTCACCCCACGGCCAGTGTTCGCCGGCGACGGGCAGCTCCGCTTCGATGTCCTCGTAGTACGGCCGGAGGTCCGCGTAGTCCAGGGGCCAGTCCGCGCCCACACCATCGGTGCTGAAGGTCCTGAAGTCGCTGGGGTGGAAGCGCGGCGTGTAGCCGGCGAAGTGCACCATGGAACCGCCCACTCCGCGGCCCGAGTTGTTCGACCCCAGGGGCACAGGATCTGTCCCGGCGATCACGCGGGGTTCGGTCCAGTACAGGTGGTGGGACCCGGCCTCATCGCTGACCCAGTCACGCTCCGGCTCCCAGAACGGTCCGGCGTCCAAGGCCACGGCACGCCAGCCCGCGCGGGCCAGGCGTTGCAGCAGGGTGGCGCCACCCGCGCCGCAGCCCACGATCACGATGTCCACCTCGTCGGTGTCGCTGTACCGCCGCATGTCCTCGCGCAGCCGCAGGTTGCTTCCCGGCCCGGCGGGGAGCAGCCACGCGGACTCATTGCGCTCGCGGACCCTGTTCACCGGTCTGCCCCCTCCGGTTGGTTGTGCGTCGGATCCTGGCCGGGGCGGACGTCCCGCACCTCGAACGGCTCCAGCCGGTCCACCCCCAGGTTCTTGTAACCCCGTGGATAGGCCGGTCCGCCAAAACCGATTTCATCCCAGGCCAGGGGATGCGAGTAGAAGGCAGTGCAGGAATACCGGATCCACAGGCTCCACACCCGGTCCGCCGGCAGGCCGTGCCAGAGCTCCCGGTCAAGGTTGCAGATGTCCTCCAGGAGTCCGGCCTGCTGGTCCGGATCCAGGCGGGCGAAGATGCAGCCGGCACGGGAGTGCGCTTCACTGTCCAGTGCCGCCAGCGTTGCGCGCCAGGCTTCACCGTCCCGCGGCATGTTGTCGTAGTGCCAGCCGTCGGTTTGCTCCTCGGCCAGCCGGGCGTCCACCATGTTCAGTACCGGTACCCGGGGCTCGCCCTGCTGGCCCAGCAGCAGGTCGAAGAGGGCACGCGCCGCAGCCTCCTCCTGGGGCGTGAAGAAACGGACGTCCGGCGGAATGCCCAGGCGGGATTCGACGACGGCGGCAGTGGCCCGGTCCCAGTGCTCCGCCTGGGCAAGGGTGCTGAAGCCGGGGTAGCGGCCGCCGCCGTCGGACGTTTCCAGCGGAAGGCCGCTCATGGTTCCCGCCTCAGGACGGAGGCCAGCACACCCATCCCGCCCACCAGGGTGACCAGCAGCGGCGCGAACAGCGGCGGACCCATCTCCAGGTTGTAGCGCAGGTTGGACAGGCCTCCGGGCTTCTGCCGGATTCCCCGCAGGTGCAGCCAGGTTCCCTGCAGCCCGTTGGCGATGATGGCGGCGCTGGCCAGGGGGAGTGCGGTCTTGGCCATGCGTCGGCTGAACACGCCGGCCACTCCCGCGGCGGCCCCCACCGGGCCAAGGGCCACGGGAACCCACATCCACGCGTTGCCGAAGCTGGCCTTGTCATGTTCAAGGTAGATCTCCGCCGCCGTGACCAGTGCCCCGGCTGCTGTCAGGCCTGAAAGGGACCGTTCAAACCGCCCCGTCTGCACGTTCCTGATGAGCCGGTCGATGCCGTTGACTGTGCTGCTGACCGGATCGGCCGGGTGTTGCGTCTTCATGATGCTCCTTCGTGCCGGCTGCCCAACCAGGCGGGGGATCCGGCAAACTTTGCGGGGTAGCAACTATTGGAGGAAACTGGTGCCCATGGATACATCTGCCGGATCTGGGCCGGTCCCTGAAGCTATAAGCCGGGAAGTCGAAGCCGTGATGGCGGCCGCCGATACCCTCATGCGTGTAGTGGCCCGCTCTGTTGCTGAAGTTGAGGACATCGTTAACACCCCGCAACTGCGGGTCCTGGTGCTCATCCACACCCATGGACCCCAAAACCTCGGCGGTGTTGCCGCAGAGCTGGGCGTCCATGCCTCGAATGCCACCCGCATCTGCGACCGGCTGGTGGCCGCTGACCTGCTGCAGCGCCGTGAAGATCCCGCTGACCGCCGGTACATCCGGCTGGAGTTGACCCGCGAAGGCAAGGAACTGGTCAATACCGTGCTGCAGCACCGGCGGCAGGCAATCGCCGAGGTGATTGCCAGGATGCCTGCCGGCCGCCGCCCGGCACTGGCCGCCGCCCTGGAGGCCTTCGCAGCCGCCGCCGGCGGCCAAGGTACCTCCGACGGTCGCTTTACGTTGGGATCCAGTACCTGACGGGACCGGATCCGGGTGCGGCAAGCCATGCCTTCATTGAACCCCAATGCTTGCGTATGCGCAATAGTTGGCGGCGATGGGTGTGGCCTGTCCTGTGGATCTGGATGGGCTCAGGGAGCCGTTCAGAGCGGCTTGACGCCCCACTCTCCGGTGTGGAATTGCCCTGGCTCCAGCGTGATCAGCCCTTCGCCGGAGTTGAAGGCGTCGGGGGCGCAGGTCATGGGCTCCACGCCCAGTCCGGTCCGGCGGCGGTCCCGTTGGGGGAGGGTGTCGCCGGTGAAGATCTCCAGGTAGGGATATGTCTCATCCACCCACAGCTCAACTCCTCCAGAGCGGTCCGGACGCAGCAGTGTCACTCTGGCACGCCCGTCCCGGTCACGGATGAGGTCGGTGTAGGCCACATCGATGTGCCGGGCGCCAAGTTGCTGGAGTTCGCGCAGGTCGTACTCCGTGCCGTCCACACGCTCGCGCCCGGTGGGGATGCCGCGTTCATCCACGGGCAGGTACGTCCGCCCCGGCACCTGGACCAAAGCAGTGTCAATAGCGCCCGCGCGCACCGTTCCTGTGCTGAGGTAAGGATGCGCCCCGGTCCCGTAGGGGCATGGCGTGTCGCTTCGGTTCACCACCGTGGTCCGCACCGTCAATCCGTCCGGACCAAGTTGATAGTCCAGCCGGCAGTCGAGGACCCAGGGCCAGCCTTGGCAGGCGTGCAGGGTGTAGGCGAAGGAGATGGACTCGTCGGTCTGCTCCACAACCGGGGCATTCCAGTTCCGCCAGCGGGTCAGTCCGTGGATGGCCCCGCCTTTGTCTGGCTCGCTGAGATCGAGCTGCAGGGTGCTGCCGCCCCACTCGTAGCTGCCGCCCTTGACCCGGTTCGGCCAAGGGATGAGCGACTGCCCGCGCGCGCCCGTGCACATCTCATCCGGTCCGTACCCGTCCAGCAAGGGGCGCCCGTCCAGTAGGTAATCCCGCAATGCCCCGCCAACCTCCGTGAGGTGCGCGGTTTGCCCGCCGTACCGGATTTCGTACTGGAGACCGGACGGGTGCCGGTGACGGTTGGTGGCCTCCTGTCCTGCCTGGCCGTCACTCGTTGCCGCGGGGCCCATTGCTGCGGCGCTCATGGGTGCCGGTTCCCGCCGTCGTCCTTTGCCTGCAGGTCCAGCACGACTTTGACGTCATCGGGGCGGCGGTCAAAGGCTTCGGCGAATTTCCCCAGGGGAACCCGGCGGCTGATCAGCCGCCGCAGCCAGTCCGGGTCGGCAGCGGCCAGGGCCTTGGCGCCGGCGTCGTAGTGGCGCCGGTTGGCATTGACGCTGCCGAAGACCACGCCGTTCATCAGCACTTCCTCGCGGTTGAGGGCGCCGACATCCACTTCCGTTTGTTTCCCGGTGCCCGAGACGCCGGTCAGGCAGGTGATGGCATCCTGGGCGCGGCAGCGGAGGGCGTCCAGGACCGCGGGGGTAACGCCCGTGCACTCGACCAGGACGTTCGGTTTGAGGCCGGAGTCCGCTAGCGATTCACTGTGGTAGATCGCTCCGAGGTCCCGGACCAGCTCCGGCTTGGGCCCGTCCTTGAGGATGTCGAAGACGTGGACTTCCAGGCCCTGCTGGACGCCCAGAAGGGCGGCGAGCAGGCCGACGGGTCCGGCCCCGGTCACCGCCGCGACGTGGGGGTCGAAGAAGGCCCGCTGCCCGATCCTGTTGATCTGCTCCCAGGCCTTGGCCACGATGGTGGTGGGCTCCAGCAGCACTCCCACGTCTTCCAGCCTGGCGTCCAGTTTCACCATGGCTTCCGGATCCGCGCGCCATTGTTCGCGGGCAAATCCGTCCAGGCCTTTGATGCCGTGCTCGGTGTACTTGCCGTTCAGGCACATATCCCACTCGCCGGCGGCGCAGGCCTTGCACGGCTCGGGATCGGGCCTGCGGACAATGCCCACCACCAGGTCTCCCGCCGCCAGCCCGGAACCCTCCGGGGCCTCCACCACGCGGCCCAGGTTTTCGTGCCCCAGCACCAGGTAGTCCTGGCCGGACGGAGCTTCGCCGTATTCGGCGTCGATGATCTCGCTGTCCGTGCCGCACAGGCCCACGGCCAGTGCCTCCACCAGCACCTGGCCCCCGTCCGCCGGCGGCTCCGGAATATCGCGCAGGTGAAGGGAGTCCTTGACTCCAGGGGTAACTGTCAGCGCACGCATGATGCCTCCCTTTAGCCGTGATTGTCTTTGCCAGTGTGCCGCTTTATTTGCGGTTACGCAACGATGTGGATGTCCGAGGACTTCCTGCCCTCACGGTTCTGCCGCCCGGCGGCCACGGCTGATGTCCAGCATGATCACCATCGCGAGGAGGACCACGGAGATTGAGGCGGATGCCAGCGTGTCAGTAAACCAGTGGTAGCCAAGGTAGACGCGGCTTGCTGCTTCCAGCGCCAGGCCTCCGGCAGCAGCGGCGAAGGCCAGTATGACGGACAGCGTGCGGGAGGACCGGGAAAAGAGCAGGTATGCGCCGATCAGCAGGAAGTTGGAGGCGCCGACGACGTGTCCGGACGGAAACGACGACGTCGCATCGGCGCCCAGCATCATCAGGGCTGTTGGCGGCCGGGAGCGTCCCACGGCGTGCGCAATAACTTCCGTGACGATGACCCCCGTAAGCATCGACCCGGCGAGCAGCAGGGGACGCCAAAGACGGCGGGTCAGCAGTGCCCACCCCGTGGTGGCGAGCAGTGTTATCAACGGAAGGGCCATCGGGCCGAATACGAAGGCGAGTCCTGCCAGGACGGCTGTGGCTGCTGCGGTCCGGTGATCCACGAACCAGTCGGTTATTGGCCGGTCAGCCGCCGCCACGCCTTGCCCGTGGAGCACGTCCCCGAGCGTCAGTAAGAAGGAGGTTGCGCCGGCCAGGGCCAGCATCAGGGACACCGTCCACAGGATGAGGTACCGGCCGGGGGAAAAGATGTTCCCGTCACCTAAACGGAAATGCCTTGGGCGGCGCTTCCCTGAAGTCCGGCTGCGGCCGGTGCCCACTCCCGGGGACGGCCTGTCCAGCCGGGGCGCCGACGCGGGGCGGCTTGGCTGCGCATGTCCGGCTTCCGGAGCAGGCGGCAGGCCGGCCACTGCTCATCCCTCACATTCCGTGCAGTAGGGGCGGCCGTCCCTTTCCCTGGCCAGCTGTGAACTGTGGCGGACAAGGAAGCAGGACGAGCAGGTGAATTCGTCCTCCTTCTGCGGGACGACTTCGACGACAAGCTCTTCAGCGATGAAGTTCCCTGGCAGTTCCATCCCGTCCACCGTGTCGGCTTCATCGAGTTCCCTGGCCACGCTGCGGGCGTCCGGGATGTTCTCAGTGCGCAGGGCCTCCAGGGACCGTTCCTGCGACTCTTTCACCTCTGGCCGGACTTCGTCGTAATCGCTTGCCACGGCTTACTCATTTCTCCTGTTGGAGCGGCTGCTCTTCGGCTGGGAGTGAAAAGTGATATGCAATGCTAGCGCAACAGTTGTATATGCGCAATGGTATTCCTGATTGCGGAGGCGCGCCTCCTCGGCTACCGGAGCATTGACTGGGGCGGTGCGGGAAACGGGCGGCCGGGGTATGCTGCGGCCGCGGCGTTCATGAGATGGGCCCACTGGGTACCGGCAATGTTGGCCCCGTCCAGGCCGGCGTAGTACTTCCCGTTGATGGTGATGTGCTCGTTTGCCCATTCCGGCCCAAATCCCTTGTAGCTTCCGAACCATGAGGCGGTGGCGATGCCCGTGGTGGCCCCGACGGTCCAGGTCTGGGTGTGTCCATCGGTGGTACCGGTTTTGGCGAAGACATCCTGATCCTTGTTCACGGGGATGTTATAGCCCGATCCTTTGGTCAGGACGGGTTGGAGGGCGTAGGTGACGCCGGCGGCGATGTCAGGATCGATGGTCTGGGTGCAGTCCGCGGAAGGCACCGGATAGTTGTGTCCCTTGGGCCCGGTGACGCTTTCCAGGGCAACCGGGGAGCAATGGACTCCGCCGGCTGCGAAGGTGGCGTATGCGGTGGCCATGTCCAGCGGCGCCACATCCTGCGTGCCGATCAGGCTGGCGATGCTGGACAGGTCGTAGGGCTTGTTGGTGTGCCCGTTCTTGATTCCGGCCGCCGTGGCCATTTTTTGGATGTTGCAGAAGTCCAGCCGCGTTGCTGACTGGAACGTGATGGTGTTGATGGAGCGGTAGAGGCCTTCCAGCACGCTCATCGGGTAGTAGTGGTAGGGGTCGTCGTTGGGCAGTGGCGTTTGGCCGAGGGCGGGATCGTAGGACCCGGTGGTGGTGCCGCAGCTGTTTTTCCACGGGAATCCGGCTTTGTAGATGCGGACGGAGCCGTCCAGCCGGGTGGCCATGGAACGCCCGGAATTAAGCCACTCGGCGAAGACAAACGGCTTCATGGTGGAACCGATCTGGAAGCCGCCGGCGCCATGGAGAGGTCTGCCCCGGCTGTCCGTTTCCGGAAGGGTGAGGTTGCCCGTGTAGTGTCCTGGCCCCGGCGCCGGGCTGTAGATGGTGTTTTGTGCCATGGTCAGGACCTTGCCGGTCCCCGGCTGCACGCTGACAAGGGCGGCCCCGCGCTGCAGTGGGTCCGTGGGGGGAAGTGAGGCGTTGACCTGTTCCTGCGCGACCTTTTGCAGCTTCGGGTCCAGGGTGGTGCGGACGGTCAGACCGCCCTGGTACAGCAGTTTGCGCCGGGCAGCCTCGTCGGGACCAAAGGCGGGATCGTTCAGGATCAGGCGTTGGACGAAGTCGCAGAAGTACGGTGAAGTGGCCGCGGCGCATCCCTGGGCCGACGGCTGCACGTTCAAGGCAAGGGGAGCGGCAATAGCCTTGCGGTGCTGGACGGTGGAGATGTAACCCTGTTTGAACATTTGGTCCAGGACTTCATTGCGCCGGGCCACCACATGGCCCGGTTCAGTGAGCGGATCGTAGTATCCGGGCCTGTTGACCACTCCCGCCAGGGCGGCGGCCTGGGTAAGGCTGAGGGCGCTTGCGGGGACGCCGAAATACTCTTTGGCTGCCGTCTGGACTCCGTAGGCTCCGTTGCCGAAATAGACCAGGTTCAGGTAGCCCTGAAGGATCTGGTCCTTGGAGTATTTGTCCTCGAGTGCGACGGCGAGCTTCATCTCCCGAAGTTTGTCGCCGATGGTCCTGGCGGCGCTGGGCTTGACCTCGTCCGCCCTGCCGCTGGATATCAGCGACTGGATGAGCACATTCTTGACGTACTGCTGGGTAATGGTGGACGCGCCCTGCCTGCCGCCCTGGGCGTTCACATAGAGGGCCCGGAGGATGCCGGTCGGGTCGACGCCGCCGTGCTCATAGAAGCGGGAGTCTTCGATGGCCACGATCCCTTGGCGCATGAAGCGTGATATCTGTTCCAGTCGCACGGGCTCGCGATTCTGGGAATAGAACCGTGCGATGACCGATCCATCTTTGGCCAGCACCTGGGAGTTCCTGGCCGGCGGGTCCAGATCGAGATCAGAGGGCAGTTGATCGAAGAACCTGCCGGATGCCACGGTCACGGTGGAACCCAGTGCCGCGGCCGGGGCCAGGAGCCCCGCGACCAGAAAGCCGCCGATGACGCAGGCCGCAACGAAGCCTGCAGCCCTTTTCCACGTGGTGTCCATAAGAAGCATGCAAAAGATTTCCTCGTCGTTGTCGCCAGGCAGGGGGTGTCGCATCTTGGAATATTTGGCAATGTGCAAGCAAGGCTATCTTCCTGGCGGGCCCCGCAGGCCTATTTCCGGGTCACAGGAGGGCAACAATTCAGAAAAAGCGGGTGGGTGAGTCAAAAGTTGTTGCGTATACGCAAGTGCTGGGCCACACTGAGGGAGACGCTAAAGCGGGCGGGGCGCATTGGAAGGGATCACAAGGCCAAGGAAAGGAACATCATGAAACCCACCCACGGCACCAGCGAATTCTTCCGCTTCCTGCCGGTCCTGGTGATTGCAGCCCTCCTGATGGCCGGCTGCTCCGACCCTGCTGAAGGGGACCGCGACCCTGTTGCGCTGGGCTCCGACCTGAACTTTGCGGGGCTGGAGCTGCGGAGCGTTCTGCTTGTGACATCAGGGCAGAATGAACCGGCCCGCGTCCTGGGGACGATCATCAACACCACGGCCACGGATATCGAGCTGGTCCTGGCCGACTCCGACGAGCAGGTGCCGGTCAAGATCCCGGCCAACGGGAACATGGAGTTTGACCAGACGCCCGTCATACTCAACAGCGCCCCGGAAGCTCCGGGGGCACGGGCTGACCTGACAGTGAGTGTGAAGGGGCAGGAAGCCATCATTAATGTCCCCATCCAGAATGGGACTTTTGACCAGTACCAGCCCTATATCCCTTCTGCCAGCGCGTGATGCCTAAAGAGGAGGTATCCCATGAGGTTTGGACTCTGCGCCGCGGCCGGAGTGACGGCGGCGGCACTGACATTGACGGGCTGCACGGGCACCCCGGCGCCGGTGCCCGGTTCCTCGTCGTCCGCGGCTTCCCCGGGAGCTTCGCAAGCACAGTTGGCGGACGGTGCGGGGTTGCCTGCGGTTCCCGGCGTTGTCCGGGAAGTCGAGCCTTCCGTCGTCACCATCCGGACAGCCATCGGGCTGGGCAGCGGGGTTATCTATCACAGCGACGGATCGATCGTCACGGACGCGCACGTCGTGGAGGACCAGCAAAAACAGCCCTTCAAGAACGTCGAGGTCCAGTTCGCTGACGGCTCCCAGTCCCAAGGCACCATCATCGGCGTTGACGACGTCACGGACCTTGCTGTCCTGAAGGTCGACCGTACCGGCCTTCCGGCCGCAAGATTCGCTGCATCCGATCCCGAGGTGGGTTCGATGACCGTGGTCATCGGAAGCCCGCTGGGGTTGGAGGAAACCGTCACTGCCGGCATCGTCTCCAGCCTTCACCGGAACATGCCGCCGTCGAAGGAATCACCTCACGGTGCCATCGATCTGCTGCAGACCGATGCGCCGATTTCCCCCGGTAATTCCGGCGGTGCAGTTGCGGATTCAAGTGGCCAGGTGATCGGTCTTTCCGAGGCGTATCTTCCACCCAGCACGGGAGCCGTGGCCATCGGGTTCGTTACGCCGTCTTCCACGGTTACCGACGTTGCCGACCAGCTGTTGGCAAGCGGCTCGGTCAAACACGCCGCCCTCGGCGTGGTCCCCACCGACATCACGCCACAGCTCGCCCAACGCTTCTCCCTGCCCACGACGGCCGGGGCATTGATCGTGAATGTTTCCCAGGGAAGCCCTGCGGAACAAGGCGGCATGAAGCCAGGGGACATCGTCACCAAGTTCGCCCAAACGGACATTGGCAATGTGACCGACCTGCTCGTGGCCCTCAGGAAGCAGGACCCCGGGCAGCAGGTGGACGTCGTGGTGCAGCGCGGCTCAACATCACAGAACCTGCACATCACCCTCGGAGACCTGGCCGGAGAACACTGAACTGGGAATATCGCGGCATTTCTGGGTACCTTTCCCTGGCAAGACGGACCGAGGTTGACGAGGGAAAGAAGCTACGATGACTGCCGCCACCCGGACTGGGCCCCAACGCACCATCAGATTCGGGTTTGCCTTCATTGGGGTGCTGGTCATTGCCGTAAACCTTCGGGTTTCCTTTGTCAGTGTGGGTCCCGTGCTGGCCAACATCAGCAGCGATCTGGGACTGTCCAATCCGGCAGCAGGGTTTCTCACCGGCCTTCCGCTCATCTCATTCGCGATCTTCTCACCCATCGCGCCCGCTTTTGCTGACCGCTTGGGGCTGGACCGGGCGCTGTGGCTGTCCCTGCTGATCCTCGCCTCGGGCATCGTGCTTCGCTCCCTGCCCGTGCCCGGTTTCATCTGGGCAGGCACGGCCACGCTCGGCCTGGCCATCGCCTTCCTGAACGTCCTGGTACCTTCCCTGGTGAAGCGGGACTTCCCGCTGAAAGTCAGCCAGGTCACCGGCAGCTACACTGCGGCCCAGGCGGCTTTCGCCGCCGTCGGGGCCGCGGTGGTCGTCCCCGTGGCCCAAACTTCACCTGCTGGATGGCGGCTTGCCCTTGGCATCTGGGCGGGACTGGCCATTATCGCCATAGCCGTCCTGCTGCCGTTCCTCCGCAGGCCGGCCACAGCCGGCACGCATGCCACCACACGGAAGTCCGCGTCCTCCTACCAATCTCCCTGGACTTCGTCCCTGGGATGGCAGGTGACACTCTTCATGGGATTGCAGTCGGTCGCCTTCTACGTGTTGATGGCGTGGCTGCCCACCATTGAGCAGAGCCAAGGCGTCCCAGCCACAACTGCAGGCATCCATTTATCCGTCTTCCTGCTGGTCAGCGTATTTGCAAGCCTCGGAACGGGGGCAGTCCTTCACCGAGGGCGGGACCAGCGGCTCACCGCCTCTGCAAGCGCCGCCCTCACCTTCATGACGTTCCTGGGGCTGGCCCTTGCTCCTGACCTCATACTCCTTTGGGTCCTGCTGGGAGCCATAGGCTGCGGGAGCCTCATCGTCATCGCCCTGTCACTGTTCAGCCTCCGCACGCGGGACCACCCCCAGGCGGCGGCCATGTCAGGGATGGCCCAATCCGTTGGCTACGGCCTCAGCGCCGTAGGCCCCGTCCTGTTCGGCGGCCTGCATGACCTCACCGGGTCCTGGACCGTCCCGCTCATCACCATCGCCGCGGCCATGGCCGTACTGACCCTTATTGGCTCGCTTGCAGGACGTGACCGCGTGATCGGCGGCCAGCTGGTGTCAGGAGAGCGCTAAGCGCGGTAGCGGGAGTTCGGACTGCGGCTTGTCTTTGAAACATGCCCTTGCTCATACGCAATAGTTGCGTAAAAATAAAAGCATGGTTCTCGGGTAAGGATCCCGGCTTGAGGTGCAGGGACGTGCACCCGCCATGTCGGCTCTACCCGAATAAGTCCTGCTCGTTCCGCCCGGCGGTGGAAAGCGGACCCGATGGGGCCCGCGGGAGAGCAATAGCTTTACTGGGGGACGCGGTCTGATAAACGCCATATCGCGAAGGAGCATTTCCAATGGCACAGAGCGTTAAATCAGCAACGGCAATGGGCAATGCCCGGTGGAAGCGGTTGATTCCCGTCGCCATCGTCGTCTACATCATCTCCTTCATGGACAGGACGAATATCGGGTTCGCCCTAAACGGACTCCATAAGGACCTGGGCATCGACGCCGCCCAGCAGGGCCTGGCTGCAGGCATCTTCTTCATCGGCTATCTTGTCCTGCAAATTCCAGGCGGCCACCTCGCCGAGCACTGGAGCGCGAAGAAGTTCGTCGGAATCATGGTGCTCATTTGGGGCATCCTGGCCGTTCTGTCCGGATTCATCCAGGATTTCACCCAACTGCTGGTGGTGCGCTTTTTCCTGGGCGTCGCCGAGGCTGGTATCTGGCCGGCGATCCTTGTCCTGATCAGCCACTGGTTCCCTGCTGCGGAGCGTGCGCGGGCCTACGCGTTCTGGATGATGAACATTGCCATCGCGTCGATCATTACGGCGCCCCTTTCCGGCTGGATTCTTTCCTTCTCGGACTGGCGGTGGCTGTTCATCATCGAGGGCATTTTCCCGTTCGTCATTGCCGCACCCCTGTGGTGGGCCCTGATCGCGGACTATCCCCGCGAGGCGTCATGGTGCTCGGTCCAGGAGCGTGAGTACATCGAGAAGGGACTTGCAGATGATGCAAAGGCACATCCCCAGCAGGAGAAGCTGGGCCTGCGCCACGTGATGTCCAACTCGGTGGTGTGGCGGCTGACCCTGGTGTACTTCCTCATCCAGATCGGCTTCTATGGCATCAATATCTGGCTCCCGCACGTGATCAAGACGATCACCTCCGGATCCTCCACGCAGGTGGGGCTGATCACCGCGATTCCGTACGTGTTGGCCATGGTCGGTCTCTGGTACAACGCCAAGGCAGCTGACCGTTCGGGCCGCTACTCAACCCACGTGCTGCTGTCGATGGCAGTCGGCGCTGTTGCATTGGTGGTTTCGGTAGCAACCGGAGACAATCTGCCGATCCTTGCGGTCACCCTCATCAGCATCGCCGTGGCCGGGGCCCTTGCCTATGACGGTCCCTTCTGGGCTTCAGCATCCCGGGCCATGCCAGTGGCCGTCGCCGGCACAGCCATGGGGCTGATCAATGCGGTGGGCAACCTCGGCGGATTCGTAGGGCCCTACGTTGGCGGTTTTCTGCAGGATGTCACGCAAGGCAGTTTCCTGGCCACATCCGTTTTCCTGGCATGTTGCCTGCTGGCCGCGGGCCTGGTGATGCTGACATTGCGGCGCAGCGGTGACAGGCCGCTGTCACGTGACCGGTTGCAGGAAGCCCATTCCGGAGGGGCGGCGGCAGACGCAGGCAGGAAGAAAGCGTCCTGATCGGTGACCCGGCATTAACTCAACGACGATGGGGGGCTGTGCCGCAAATGTGCGGCATGGCCCACCGCCGTCTCTCGGTGGCGCCGGCGGCGATGAGTCCGCCTGCCAGTGACACGGTGGTCGCTTCGGCACATGCCGTGATCAAACCGAGGTGCCGGGTGGCCAGCTTCACCACAGGAAAGCCCCTGGCCCGGTTTGAACTGGGCCAGGGACTTCCCTGTATGGGTAACGGGTGCCCGCTACTCCGCGAGCTTGGCGACGGATTGCGCCCAAATGAAGAACTTGTTGGTGCCCAGATCCTTGACAGTCTTGATGTTCAGGGCCTCTTTGAGTTTCTGGGCGTCGCTTTCGGAAAGGCCCTTCAATGCCTCCACCGGCGCTTTGGCCAGCTCGTCGATGCCCTTGTCGAGGTATTCCTTGTCGAACTTTGCGTTGATTCCAGCCATACTGTCCTCCTGGTGCTCGGTTGGGCGTCACTGTGCCGTGGGGCACACTCGCCATTGAACCACGGCAATTATCAATACGCACGAGTTATGAGCCGGGTCGGTTTTGGGGAATCGAGCGTGTCTTCCTGATACCCGCAGGCCGCCGTCGAATGTGTCGTGGCTTTCGTGGAGCGCCTTGTTTTCGACGCCCAAATTCCTTTTCGCGCGGAATATACGGGTATCGAGAATGGATGCGCGCGGCGAAAACAGAAGCCGGTGTCACTGGTAGTCACCCTGCAGCCCGGGTGGACTGCAGGGTGACGTGGCTAATGCGGTGGCGCGGGTTCTCAGAAGCCCGTTACCGAGAGATCAGTAAAGGGGGCGATCGGGGCTGTGAACGGGTTACCCGCCACGTCCGTGAGATTCGACGACGGGGTGTACGAAGGCTTGGCGGTGGAGACCCCCTGCAATGTGTTACCTGTTGCCGAGTTTCCGAGCTTGATGGTCAGGGTCTTGCCCGTGGAGTCCAACGTCAAGGTTGAAGCTCCACCGGACCCGTTGCCGCTGGGACCGAAAGTGGCCGTTGCCGTTACATAGTTGCTTCCGAGGGAAACGGTGCCGATGTTGAACCCCGTGCAGTCGCCCGTGGAGAAGCTGAGTATGTCGTTGGTTCCATTGTCAGAGAGTGTCGCGGTGCCATTGAAAGTTGTGGCGGTGCTCGCGCTGGAGCAGAACTTGGCGGGATCCATGGCTTTTGCGAACTGAATGGTGACGGTATCGCCCTTGTCCGCAGAGTTTTGCTTGGGGCCGCCGTTGGTCAGCTTCACTCCGGTGACGGTCGGTGCCACCGTGTCCTTGGTGGTGGTACCCGCAGCAGTGGCCGTGCCCGTGTTGCCCGCCGCGTCAGTCGTTGTTGCCGTGTACGTAAGGGTGCCGTCGCTCAGGGTGGAGATGTCGATCGTTGTCGACCACGACGTCCCGCTGGGGCTCACTTGGGTGGTCACCGGCTTGAGCGCGGAATCCCTAACCGTGACGCTCACGATGGTTCCCGTATCTGTGGTGCCGGTAACTTTGCTGCTTGTGCTGGCGTACATCGGTGCCGTGATGGTCAGAACCGGGGCCGCGGTGTCTTTCGTGTCCGATATTGCGACGGCCCTGCTGGTGTTCCCCGCGGCATCCTGGACGGTCGCGGTGTAGGTGACCGTCCCGTCTTTGAGTGAGCCGAGGTCCATGTTCAGCGACCAGGTGCCTCCAACCGATGTAGCCGTGCCGGTGACCGCGGCGGCAGAGCCGGGGCTCGTGGCCGTAACGGTCACGGTTGCGCCTATTTCGGCGGTTCCGGAGACAGGAACCGCAGACGAGTTGGCAAGGTTCACGTAGGTCGGCACTTTCAGGGACTGCGCCGGGGCTGGAGCATCGGTGTCTTTTATGCTCGTGGCGGTCCCGCTGGCACCCGTGTTGCCCGCGGCGTCCGTGGCTGTGGCCGCATAGGTAACAGTTCCCTGGTTCAGGCTGCCCAGGTCCAGGCTGACCGACCAGGTTCCCGTGCCGGAAGCCGTGACAGTGATGGGCACGGAGTGCGCAGCGCCAGCATCGGCGGCGGTCAGTGTGATTGTGGCTCCCGCTTCCGCGGTGCCGGTGACCGGAACTGCGGCCACGTTGCCCGAGTAAACGTAGGCGGGCACGGTCAGACCTGGTGCAGCCGGTGCCTGGGTGTCAATCTTTACAGTCTGACTCTGTGCTGAACCGGCGTTGCCCACCTTGTCCGTCGCGAAGTAGGACACTGTGTGCGTTCCGTCGCCGCTGACCGGGACGGTGGCCACTGCCGCGTTCACCATCTGCTTCGCGCCGCCGTCCACCGCGTAGGAAATGGAAGCGACGCCGGATCCGGACGTGCCGTCGTCGGCCGTGATGGTCACCGTGACGGGGCTGGTGTTGTTCCAGCCCGCGGCGTTGGCCGTAGGCGAGAGGCCCGAAACAGTGGCCACCGGGGCGGTGGAATCGTTGCTGGTGCCGCTGCTGCGCGGGCTTTCCGCTCCGGTCCACAGCGCGATCGCCGGGGTGACGGTGTAGTACCAGGTTCCGCCCTGGACGTTCTGTTCGGTGCAGTTGAGCGTGGTTACGGTTCCGGCGCAGCCGCCGGTGGCCGGAGTGCCCGTGCCGCCCGTCGCCGCAGAATAGCGGGTGACGGTGTAGCCGGTGGCGGAACTGCCGTTGACGGTGGTCCCACCGGCCCAACTGACGGTCATCGCCGAGCCCGCGGCCGCGACCGCAGGCCTGGAACCGGGCGAGAGCGTGTCAGCGGCGGCGGCCGCGTTGCTGCTGCTGGTGGTGGCGGCCCAGAACGCGTACGCGGCGGTGCCGGTCCCGAGCAGGAGCAGGAGAGCGGTGACGATCCAGGGCAGCCGGCGGGCTGGGCGGAGGAACATGGGGCTCATTTCCGGACCTCCGCCGTTACGGGAACGCTGAAGGTTGCGCCCTGGCAGGCTGCGAGCGAGGTGGTATCCATGGCGGCCGCTCCGGGGAGGGTAATGAGTGCTGATGAGTTGGCGGCAACGTAAGTTGCGGGGGAGAGCGGCGCTGCAGTTCCCCGGAAGCTGACGCCGGTGGTGGTGCAGGCCGGGTGTGCCGCGTCTGCCGTGGCGGGGCCGTTGGGGGTGACGCTGTAGACCTGCACCGGGTAGGGGTTGGGGTTGGTGAGGCGGAGTACGACGTCGGCGCTGCCGCCGGGGATGAGGGCCGTCTTCGGGTTGTCTCCGGCTACCAGGGCGTCGACGGCGACGGTTTGCATGGTGCCGGCGGCTGCGGATCCGCTGCCGCTGCCGGCAGTGGTCCAGTAGGCGTAGGCGGTACCGGCGCCGGCCGTGGCCAGAAGTCCTGCCAGGGCCGCAGCCTTGATGCCGCGGCCGGCCCGGGGCGTCCTTGCGGTGGTGGTCATCTCAGTTCCCCTGTCCTGATCCCGAGTACGTGAGCTGGAGGTTTGCGCCTTTGCAGCCGTCCTGGTTGGCGGAGCTGTCCAGCATGCCCACCCGCGGCCAAGCCTGCTGTGCCACGCCGAGCCCGGAGAGTGAGCTGCTGCCCGTTGGAACGGTGAGCGGGTACGGGCCGCTGTACTGGGTGACCGCGAAGTCCGCGGCGGAGCAGGGCAGGTTTTTCGCCACGGCGTCCGCGCTCCTGGCAATCCCCGCGATGGCTGCGGACAGGTTGGTCAGGGAGAGCGGTTTACCGGTGGGGTTGCTGATCTGCAGGTCCAGGCCGGCAGAGGTGCCGGGGGACAGGCTGCCGGGGACGTTGCCGGAGAGGGCGAACTGCTTGATGCTGGGATCCAGGACCAGTTGGACATTCGCGTAGGCGTACTGCGCCTTCCCGGACGAGTCCTTCCCGGTTGCCACCAAGTACAGGCTCGAGGTTCCTTTAGGGGACCCGTCCGTGGTGGCCACCTGGAGGGTGGTGGAGTTGCCGGTGGCGGGGCTGGGGGAGAACGACGCTGTTGCACCGGCCGGCAGTCCGCCCATGACGCTGAAGCTGACCGGCCCGCTGAGGTTGTTGCGGGTCAGCTGCAGCGTGTAGACGGCGGTGGCCCCCGGCGGGATGGTCACGGAGTCCGGGGTGGCGCTGACCGAGAACGATGTGGAGATCTTGTAGTTCACGGTGAGGCCGGCGGTGGTGCTGCCGGATACCTTGCCGCTGGTGCCCGTGATGGTGAGGGAGCTGGTGCCGGCCGGTGTACTTGCGTTGGTAGTGGCGTTCAGGGTGGCGGTTGCGCTGGCCCCGGAGCCGAGGGTGACGGACGACGGCGTGAACGCACCGCTTGCTCCTGCCGGCAGCCCCGCGGTGACCAGGTTGACGGTCCCGCCAAAGCCTCCGGTGGAGGTCACAGTCACCGTGTAGGCGGCTGACTGGCCCTGCTGGACGGACTGGCTGGCAGGGGAGACCTGCACAGTGATGCCCGGCTTCGGGATGTTCGCCGCCGCGATCAGCGATCCCGCGGTGGCCAACAACAGCAACAGCGCGACTAACGCTGCCTTGATGGCCCTCCGCTTGCGACGTTGCGGCTGCCCGTCCTGGTTGTGCACCCTGTGCCCCCTTGTTCTTCGGTGCAAATGACGGCAAGCCGGGGGCGGACTCCCACCGCCCCCGGCCCGCTCGTGTTCTTACTTGCTGGTGACGTTCACCGTGATGGTCGCGCCCTTGCAGGCGTCCTGCTTATCCGCAGTGTCGAGGAACTTTAGTGTTCCTGTACCCAGGGGCGTTCCGGTCGACGTGGCTGGGACAGGTGTCGAAGCCACGGGTGCGTCGATGGTGAACCAGTCCGCAAGACAGTTCGTCGGGTCACTCGTGACCACGCTCGCCGCCAAGGACCCGACCACGGTGCTGGAGGTGTTGGGGTTGTCCGCCGTGTAGGTCACAGTTCGTGATTCGCCTGGGGCGATGTCCTTTGAGAAGGATGTGTGTAGGACCACGTCCTTCGTCCCGGACGACGCAGCGGCGGAGCCGGTACCGGAACCGGTGGTGCTCCAGTAGGCGTATGCGGCCCCGCCGCCGGCTGCCAGCAACGTGGCGGAAAGGGCAACAGCGGCGATCTTGTTTTTCTTGGTCATTGGGCGCATGGAAAGACTCCTTGTAAATGTGATTGAGAACCCGTTCCCCCATAGGTGGCTCCATCGAGGTGCCTTCCGGTGGATCGATGACCCAATATTCGCTGGACGGAATTGGACGCATCAACACGTAGCGGTACCCGAATTTCCAGCGACTTGAGATTTTCCCCTACTTGGAAGAATCCTCAATTACTCGCATGACCATGCAGCTCACAGCGGTCAGTCCGGGGAAGGGCGGGAGCGGTTCGGGGTCGAGGGGGCGCCGACCGGGCGGCATGCCGGACGCGGCTTAGTTCCTTCGCGTCATCTTCTTCCCGCAGATCATAACCTTGCTTACTATTAGGACGGGCAGACCGCTTGCCAGCCTCTTGACCTGCGCCGATGTCCTGGAATCGCTGGCCCGGGCAAGTAGTGCCCCCTCATAAAACAGGTAGTCAGTACCGGGGTTGGCTCCAGGAAAAGTGTCTACTCTGCAATTTGATGGAGATTTGTGACGGAGCGCGCGGCGTCCACGGGGAAGCTGAGTGACCGGGTTGGCCAATCAGGTGAGTAGCATAACTTTGCACCAATCCGAGGCACATCCGGCTGCGAATGCCTACTACCGTGTAAAAGGCCCGAATTTGGATTGACTGCCAGCGCCCATGACTTTCGACATTAGGGGTTGCCAAGGAAAAGACACGGCTGGGCCAGGGAATTGATCGGGGGAATTGTTTGGAACGAGGAAAAGTCGTAGTCGTCGAGGACGACCCCGACATCCAAGTGGTGGTAGGAGGGATTCTTAAGGAAGCCGGATTCGGAATTTATGCGTTCGGCCACGGGCAGGCAGGCGTGGCCGCGGTGGACCAGCATAAACCGGAAGTTGTTGTTGTCGATCTGGGATTGCCTGACATCGACGGGTTTGAAGTGACCCGCCGCATTCGGGTTTTCAGTAATGCCTACATCCTGATTTTGACGGCAAGCAGCAGCGAAATGGATACCATCCTGGCGCTGGAGGCCGGAGCGGACGATTACCTCACCAAGCCCTTCCGGTCGCGGGAGTTGAGGTACCGGGTGGAGGCTTTGCTTCGGAGGCCCAGGCTTCGCTCTGACACGCCCCACCTCACTGTTTCATCCCTCACAGCGGACGACGCCAACGGTGCTACGGAGATCGACGTGGTGGAGTCGCCGCCGTTGGTCCTCGAACACAACGGGCTCGAGCTGCATCTTCCTACCAGGACACTGCGCAAGGACGGGGCTGAGCATCAAGGACTCACTGCCTCCGAGTTTGACCTGCTGCACGCTTTGCTGGCGGGCGGACGAAAGATTCAAAGCCGGGAGGAGCTGGCCCAGGCCTTGCGGGGAGCGCAAGGCGCACCAGAGGGAATTGAACGCGCTGCGGACGAACAGGTGATCCAGGTCCACATTGCCAATTTGCGCAGGAAACTGGGCGACAGTGCCGCAAAACCCCGCTGGGTGGAAACGGTTCACGGGTTCGGCTACCGGCTGGCGGCGCCCGAAAGCCAGGAGGACTAGCCAATACTGCATGCGTTTTCGCTGTAACCCTTGTGCATTGCCGGGTAATCAGTTTGAATTAGCGCCGTCGCGTGGGGCGACGTTTATGTAGTTCTTGGTCTCTGGTGCTTGTCACCGCTCTAGGAAGAAGCTTCTGTGAAAGCGATGCGCGGGCTGGGTGTTGTCCACTTTTTGGGGAATGTTGGTTCGCGCGGAAAAGCCGGGGGGCTGCGTCATGCGGCAGCTGCCTTGACCTTGCTGGCAGCCACGGTCTCCCTTGCCATTCCGGCAGCAACCACTGTTCCTGCGGCGACGGCCGCCGACATCAAGCCGGGGCAGTGGACCTCCCTGGCCGCCGGCCCGGCACCTGCCAGCAACCCCCTTCAAGGCTTTGTTCCCTACGCCGGGAAATATGATGCCCTGCCTTACTCGATGGAGTGGTTCTACATCCCTGTGAATGCGGTGGTTACCGGCGCCGGAACCTACAACTGGTCTGCCTTGGACTCACAGCTGAATTCCATCGCCTCCCGCGGCCACCAGGCCGTGTTCCGGTTTTATCTCGATTACCCAGGCCGGCCCACAGGGGTGCCGCAGTACCTGCTGGATGCCGGGCTGGCTACCCATTCCTATGTCGATTACGGGAACCAGGGCATCAGCGTTTCCCCAGACTATGACGACCCCCGGATGGTTCAGGCACTGGATGCCTTCATTGCCGGCTTTGGTGCCCGCTACGACGGCGATCCCCGCATCGGATTCATCGAGATGGGACTCCTGGGATTCTGGGGTGAGTGGCACACGTACCCGCATGACGGGTATGCGGCCCCGGACAACTGGTCAGCGTCAGCCACCAATCAGCAGCGCATCCTGCAGGCGTACACCACCGCCTTCACCAGGACCAAGCTGCAGGTGCGGTACCCCACAGCGGCCAACAGCAGCCTGAACGTTGGCTATCACGACGACTCCTTCGCCGCCGAAACCCTGCCCGGGACCGGCTGGAGCTTCGTGGACAAGCTCCAGCAGTCAGGAACAACGGACAAGTGGCTCACCCAGCCCGTGGGCGGCGAACTGCGCCCTGAACTCCAGGCCTGTGTTTTCGACGCGCCGGTTCCCTGCCCCTCGGTGGCGGACCCCGCCCAAAAGGACTTCCCTGGAAGCGTTGCGGCCACACATGCGTCCTGGCTTCTCAACCAATACGCGTTCAGCCCGGCATACGCGGGAGCTGCGGCGGCCAACGCAGCAGCGGCATCGGCGTCCCTGGGATACCGCTTCCAGGCAACAGGCTTTTCCCTGGCGCCCGGAACCCAGAAGGGCCAGAACGACCTCAGCGTTGCGCTGCGGAACTCCGGAACGGCGCCCTTCTACTACGACTGGCAGGTGCAGGTGGCTGCCGTCGGCTCTGACGGGAAGATCGCCAAAACCTGGCCCACCTCGTGGAAGCTGACCACACTCAAGCCCGGTATGTCCCCTACCTGGAAGACACCCATCAGCACCACCGGACTCACTGGGGGCTACTACACGCTGGTCATGCGCCCGGTGAACCCCCTGGCCAACGGGATTCCCCTGCGTTTCGCCAACGCCACCCAGGACCAGACCCTCCCAGGATGGCTCACTCTGGGCCGCAGTTACTTTCCCCCGTCCTGACGCCGGTGTGCTGCGCACCGGCTAGGGCAACGTGGGGACGGCCTCCGTACGGTAACCGGTTGGGTTGTTCTGCTGCCAGCGCCAGGAATCCGCGCACATGCTCTCCAGCGTCTCAGCAGCCTTCCAGCCGAGGTCCCGGTACGCGGAGGAGGGATCGGCAAGGCTGACGGGAGCGTCTCCGGGCCGACGGTCCGCGAGATGGTACGGAATGGCAGTCCGGGCCGCCTTTTCGAAGCTGTGGATGATCTCCAGGACGGAGTGGCCCTGGCCGCTGCCCAGGTTCCAGGTGTGCACGCCCTGGTGTTCGGCCAGGTAGTCCAGGGCAGCCGTGTGGCCGGCGGCGAGGTCCATGACGTGGATGTAGTCCCGGACGCCCGTCCCGTCGGGGGTGGGGTAGTCGCTGCCGAAGACGTTCACGGTGTGCCTGCGCCCAACCGCCACCTGGGTCACGAACGGGAAGAGATTATTGGGCGGGCCCAGGGGATCCTCGCCAATCAACCCGGAGGGATGGGCGCCAACGGGGTTGAAGTAGCGCAGGAGTGCCATCCTCCACCGCAGGTCCGAGGCCTGCAGGTCAGTGAGGATTTCCTCGATCTGCTGTTTGGTCCGGCCGTAGGGGTTGGTGGCCCCCAGCCGGCTGTCCTCCTTGAGGGGCATCTGCGGGTTGTCCCCGTACACCGTGGCGGAGGAGCTGAAGACCAGGGTCCGCACGTCATGGGCGTCCATGGATTCCAGCAGGTTCAAGGTGCCCGTGACGTTGTTGCGGTAGTAGCGCAGCGGTTCGTGGACTGATTCCCCCACTGCTTTCAGGCCGGCGAAGTGAATCACGGCATCAACGGGGTTGTGGTCAAACACGCGGTCAAGTGCCGCCCGGTCCGTGATGTCCGCCTCGAGGAACGCCAGGTCGCATCCGGCGATTTTCTGCACCCGCAGCAGCGACTCAGGCTGGGAATTGCTGAGGTTGTCGATGGCGGTGACGTCATGCCCGCCCTCAAGCAGTCGGAGGATGGTGTGGGAACCGATGTAGCCGCAGCCACCGGTGACTAGGATCTTAATGTTTCTGCCCTCGCTGATAAACGACGCCCCGCTGTGGGGGCAGGACCAGGTGTTTGGGAGCCGGCTTGCCGGCCGCATCAACCAGCCCGGAAGGCACTTTGATGCGGCGCCGGCTGCGGCCGTCATTGTTGAAATTCACCGCGGCCCAGCCGCCGGTGAACGTCCGGGACCACACGTGCCTCTGGCCTTTGGGCTGCCCCTCGGGACTTCCCAGCGACCAATCAAGCTCGGCGATGTGCTGGGTCCGGCTGTAGTCGTCATGGGCGGTGGCCACGTAGGAGCCGCGGCCGCCGCCAAAGATCCAGAACGCCGCCAGGCCGTACCTGAAATTCGGGTGGCCGTCATCCCCATCCGTTGGAACGCGCAGGATTGAAAGGCCCGGCCCGTCCGCCTGCGGAAGCTGGGCCTCGGCCGTCCGCGGATCGAACAGGTTGTCCGGGCCGTAGCCCAGCCACACTTCTTCGAACCCGCCGCCATAGGCCGCATGGGAAGCCCACCGGCCCGGCTCGCGGCGTGACTCCGCGATGTTGGGCACCAGGACTTTGCCTACACTGTTCAGCGCGGCCCCCGCAGCGTGGACGAGCTGTCCCAGGCTCTCCCGGAAGTCAGCCATGGAGGCGGCTTCCTGCACGGGAGGCTGGATTCCGTAATAGTCGTCAAAGACGTCGTTGTCCGCCATGACGCCGTCAAAGGGGGAGCCGGCCAGCTCGGCGGTGACGTTCTCCACCCAGCGGGCACGGTACCCCGGATCCCAGACCTTCATCTGCCAGTGCCCGGTGTATCCGTTCCACTCGATGCGCTCGCCGGTGAGCCGGGTGGCGAACCATGTGCCGCCGTCGTCCTCTGCCTCCCGGTGGGAAACCCCGGAACTGAAGATGGGCCCCGGCTCGTAGTCCCGGGTGGAGGACAGGCATTTGTAGCACAGGACGGTCATCTCCGGGCGCAGACGCTTGAGCTCGGCCGCCGCTTCCAACTCCCACGGCTGCAGGATGGCTGCGCGGTAATGTTCTGCGGCGAAGGTGATCTGCTCGGAAGAAATCGGATCGCCGTAGCGGATCCACGCCCCCACGCCGGTCACAGCTGCACCGCTGCCAGGACCTCCGTGGGAAGCTCAGCCTTTACTTCCACGGCCGCATGTGCTCCCACTGCAACGGGAAGGTCTCCCAGGGCGCGGTAGATCTGGTTGTAGGAGGACATCACCTCGTGCATCTGGAAGAACTCCTGCACCCGGGTGCGGGCGTTGGCGGCATAGGAGCCGTAGGCGTCGAGGTTGCCGATGACTGCCTGCACGGCATCCGCCATCTGCACCACGTTGCCCGGGGTCACCGTTTCACCGCAGGCACCGATGGTCTTCCCGTCCGTGGTCAGCAGGTCATCGGCGATGAGCTGGGCCACGCCACCAACGTCGGAACCCACCGTGGGAATGCCGGCGGCCATGGCCTCGAGGATGACGATCGGCTGGCCCTCGTTGTAGCTGGGAAGGACCAGAAGGTCGAACTGGTCAAGCATTTCCCGGACGTTGACCGTGCCGTGGATGGTGACCTTGTCCTGCAGGCCCAGGGCATCGATCTTGGCCAGGCAGGCTTCGTAGTACTCGGGCACGTGCTCGGTGGGGCCCAGGACGTCCAGGTGCAGGTTGGGGTACCCGCGCTCGGTGAGGACCTCCATGCTGGAGAGCAGGTCGAGCAGGCCCTTGATGGGGACCACGCGGGCGATGTAGACAAGCCGCCAGACGTGTTCCGATGAGTCCTGCCGGAGGTTCTCCAGGACCTGCCGGCGGGCCCGGAACTTCTCGTCGAACTCCTCGATGACCATGCCGTTGGGAACCACCACGGACTTGTCGATGTCGGTACCCAGGCGGGCCGCCTCGGTGATGGCGCTGGGGTAGAGGTAGGTGATCAGGCGTGCGCTGGGGTAGCAGAAGCGTCCCATTTCCGTCCACCACGCCATCCATGCGCGCTGCTCTGCGGTCACGTCGAAGGTCCGGTAATCGTCCGCCGTGATGGACAGGGCCATGTTGCGGTCCAGCAGGGTGTTGACGGTGTCCCTGACGTACAGGTTGTGCTCGGTCAGCAGGAAGGATGTGTCATGGTCCCTGGCCGCCGCTGCCCCAAGAAGCGAGGCGTAGCCGGTGGTGTGTGCGTGGTAGACCTTTGCCCGCGGCATCGTTTCGCCGGTGATGGCATACGCCAGGGAGAAGAAGTTCCGCAGCACCCAGAACGATTCCGCGAGCGGCAGGTTCAGCTGCGGCATGCGGTCATGCAGGGCCTGCATGAATTCCCGTGACCCGAGCAGGGCCCACAGCGGGTACTGCCGGGTGCGCTTGTTCAGGCCCTCATCGATCAGGTCCCACAGCGGATCCACCTCGCCCCGCTCGGACAACGCATAGATGGCGTCAAACAGTCGGTGCGAAAGCTCCTCGCGCTGCCGGGGGTCCATGCCCAGGTCCTTGACGGTCACCGCCATGTAGTCGTGGCGGTGTTCCTCCATGCTCAGGAAGACTGTCCGCACCCAGCGCACGTTCGCGGGCATCCCGTACAGATCCGTCAGGGGCGCGCTGGAGTCCCAGGTGATGTGGATGATGCCGTAGCTGAGGTCCGGGTTGTGGGTCACGATGTCGTGCACCACCGCCGAGACTCCGCCCTTCAAGTACGGGTACGTGGACTCCATGACGATTGCAACGTCAACCTCTTCGTACTCGACATCCCGCGGCACGGATGCGGCCGGGAGCGCTGACGGCGACGGGTTGCTGTTCCATCGGGTCTTAAGGTTCTTAAGTGTCGAGTACATGGTTGGTTTCCTCACCTGGTGTTCTGAAGGCTCAAAGCGTTTTCGGACTGACTGAGGGAATAGCGGTGGTGGCCGGTCACCACGTGGTGGCGTGCCGCCAAAAGAGCGTGTACTCGGGCTGGCTCCAGTGCCGCTTGTACAGCGTCCAGCCGACGGCGATGAGCACCATGTCCGCGGCGCCAAGAAGCAGGTAGCTGGCTGAGTGGAGGGACGAGCCGATCAGATGGGCGCCGCCGGCGAAGGCAGCGATGCAGACCGCAAGGTGCACAGCGCCGATGATCTGCGGCGTGACCTTCTCGCCGATGAAGTCCAGCTCGTAGTTCAGGAGCGTGAGCATCATGAAGGCCCACGAGGCCAGGGCGGAGGCAACGGTCAGCACCGTATTCGCGGGATCCAGTCCGGATACGGCCAGCGATACCGTGAGTGTGAGCAGGGCCGCGATGGCTCCCGTGAGAACCACCGACCGGTCCAGGACGCGGACCAGCCGGACGGAGCTGCCCTTCAGGGTGGTCACGGGCGCGGTGGCGATGTCCTTGTGCAGGCGGCCCAGGGCCCTGTCCACGCCGGGGGCCAGGTGGACGAAGTAGAAGTTGTAGGCGATCACTGCCGGAAGCATGGCGGCGAAGACGGCCACAACCTGGAACGCTCCGCCGGTCACCAGGAACAGGGCGTACTTGTCTGCCCACAGCACGGCACCCAGCAGCAGGCCGCGGACCAGGTCCGCACCGAAAACGCGGGCGCCGAGGTGCTGGGTGACGCTCAGATGGCGCAGGCCCGTGCCCATGGCAACGAGCTGGGTGGCCGTTCCCACCAGCGGCGGCAGCCACCACACCGTGGGCGCCAGGAACAGCGCCGCGGCATAGCCTGACCAGGCCGCGGCCCACAGGCCCCGGCGGTTGGCGACGTTTGCCAGTACCAGGGACTGCACGAAGAGCAGGTGCAGGACACACAACACCACGTAGTGCAGCATGGCGTTCCAGGACCAGCCGGTGGCCAGCCACAACGGAACCGCGAAGACTGCGACGAGCGGCAGGGACTGGACAAACATCAGCGGCCAGAACTGGCAGAACCGGCGGGTGATCTCGCCCAGGTTGCGCCCGGCCATGAGGTCACCGAGCACGCGGTAGACCGGCAGGCATGCAGCCTGGGCCAGCCACGGCACGGTGACCGACGATGCAAGCACCACATAGGTCAGGGGGACACCGGCAACATCGACGTCGGCCATGGCAGGACTGACAAGTGGATATACGGCGTTCAACAGGAGGACCGGCGACAAGTACAGGAGCAGCGCCGCACCCAGGCGTTCCGGGGACCGCCCTTCGGCCTGCTGGTCAGCTTTGGAGATCCGCGGGGTGACGATCAGGGCAATAGCCAGCAGGAGGGGAAGGACAGCGGCCGCCAGCACCAGAACGGGCGAGTCGATGCTCAAGAGCCGGCTGCCGAACGGCACCGAGGCTGACAGGACCAGGCCCACCACGACGAAGACGAACATCTGGCGGGCATAGGTGTCGTGCAGCAAAGATTTCAGGGACGTCATGTCTTCCTTCGGGCGGCTGGCGGGTCCAGGACGGACCCCGCGGCAGTACGACGGCGCTCGTGGCGCCTGGCAAGGTTTCAGGGCCTGCTTCCCGGCCATCCATCCGGACGGAGCGGCCGGAGGATGCGCGGCTGGAAGCAGAAGTGATGTGGGCATGGCTGGGCTGACGCCCCGATGCCCCACCGATCAGTTGTGGCTGATCGGCCGCGTACAAGGCAGCGGGTGACGTCAGCGTCGTGAACTGTTAGCGGTGGTAGGAGAGACCGGAACTAGGGGGCCGACGACGACTGGGGGATGCGCCCCGGTCTCAGGAGGGCGCATTACGCCGCCGGCCCCGGCAGAAACCCGAAATCCGCACGGATTCCGGAAACTTGTGGAGTACGTTTGTCCATCGAATGGGGCCTGCAAGAAAGGCTAAAGTGCCAGCCTCAAGACGGGGGGACTTTTTCAGTCAAGACAAAACTAATGATTTGAGTAATAGTTCCTAAGGCTTCCTTAAGGGGCGGAGACGCGTCTTAAGGACTGGCGCTGTCGACGCGCAAATCCGCCCAGGACGCGCACCCTCATCCTCGACGCGCAACTGCAGTATCGCCCCGCGCCCGCATTTTCGCTGCCGAAGTTCACCTGCGCACACGTTACTTGGGCCGCGACATGGAATCTGCGCGTCGGTGGCGACGATGCGCGTCGACGGCGGCGAGCCCAGCCAGACTACCTGCCGTTCCTACCGCGTATCGACGTCCTCGAACACCAGGAACGTCTGGGTATCCAGCACTCCCGGCATGGACTGGAGTTGGTCGAAGATGACCCGGCGCAGGTCGATGTTATCCACGGCCCGGACCAGCAGGATCACGTCGAAGTCGCCGCCCACCAGGGCGATGTGGTGCACCTCGGGGATGGCGCCCAGCTGGTCGCGGAGTTCGCGCCAGGAATCCTGCTTCAGCTTCAGCGTCACGTAGGCGGAGGACTTGAGCCCCGCCTTGATGGGGTCCACCAGTGCCGTGAACCGGGTCAGCACGCCGTCACCGGTCAGCCGGGCGATCCGGGAGTAGGCATGCGCCCGGGAGATGTGGACGTTTTCCGCCACCTGCGTCACGGACATTCGGCCATCCCGGGTCAGCTCGGCAATGATGCGCCGGTCGATCTCGTCCAGCGGAACCTCAGCAGCAGCATCCTTGCCCGGCATTTTGTCCACGACTCCCGTCGGTAATCCACGTCACAGTTACAAATCGTCTCCCATAGTAGGCACTTCTGAGCAGCTTCTCCACGATTCGCGCAGGTGCTGGATACGAAACCTCCCTCAGGACAATACTGGGAGGGAATAGTGGCTACCGAAGGACGGACCAATGACGATCTCCGCAGACCACACCGCGCCGGACACCGCCAGCCCCGCAGCAGCAGAGAATGCGCTGACGGAGGCTGTGAAGAAGTTCGGCATCACGGTGGAGGACTACATGCTCCCCGCCCGGCACCAGATCCAGATGGTGGACCCGGACGGCCGGCTCAAGCCCAAGGGCGAGCAGGGCACCCAGCCCGGCCACGAATACCCCGTGCCCGGCGACAAGGAACTGCTGGCAGCATACGAACAGCTCGTCGTCGGCCGCCGGGTCAACGACCAGAACTCCGCCCTGGTCCGGCAGGGCCGGATGGCCGTCTACCCCTCCAGCCACGGCCAGGAAGCCTGCCAGGTGGCCGCAGCCCTGTGCCTCTCAGAGAGTGACTGGATGTTCCCCACCTACCGCGACGCCGTCGCCGTGATGACCCGCGGCGTTGACCCCGTGCAGGTGATGACCATCTTCCGCGGCGACTGGCACGGCGGGTACGACCCCCTCAAGTACAAGGTGGGCATCCAGTGCACCCCGCTGACCACGCAGCTGCTGCACGCCGTCGGTGTGGCGCACGCCGCCAAGCTCCGCGGCGAGGACACCGTGGTCCTGGCCATGTGCGGCGACGGCGCCACCAGCGAAGGCGACTTCCACGAAGCCCTCAACTTCGCCGCCGTCTTCCACCTGCCCGTCATCTTCTTCGTCCAGAACAACAAGTACGCCATCTCGGTGCCGCTGGCACACCAGTCCGTGGCGCCGTCGCTCGCGCACAAGGCCGTGGGCTACGGCATGGCCGGCGAACGCGTGGACGGCAACGACGTCGTGGCGCTCCTCGCCGTCCTGGACCGCGCCGTGAAGCTGGCCCGCGAAGGCTCCGGCCCGCTGCTGGTGGAGGCCAACACTTACCGCATGCAGGCCCACACCAACGCCGACGACGACACCCGCTACCGCGAAAGCGCCGAGGTTGCTGAGTGGCGGGCCAAGGACCCGGTCAACCGGATGCGCACGTACCTGACGGACCGCGGGCTGTTGGATGACGACGGCGAGGCCCGGATCCGTGAGCACGCCGAGGCGGTTGCCGCGCAGCTGCGCGAAGGCCTCAGCGAGGACGTGCCGGTGGACCCGCAGGAGCTCTTCCGCCACGTGTTCACCGAGCCCACCCCGCAGCTGAAGGAACAGTCCGCCATGCTCGCCGACGAGCTGGCCCGCGACGCCGCCGCTACTGATTCGAAGGAGGCCGCCAAGTGAGCCCCACCATCACCACCTCGTCCGAGGCCAACGGCAACGTTTCTGCCGCAACGGCCCGTGCCGCGGCCTCCGCCGCCGCATCCGCCGAGGCCGCCGGCCCGCAGCCCGTCACCATGGCCAAGGCACTCAACACCGCCCTGGCCGACGCCATGCAGGCCGACTCCTCCGTCCTGGTCTTCGGCGAGGACGTGGGCATGCTGGGCGGTGTCTTCCGCATCACCGACGGCCTGACCGCCACGTTCGGCGAGCAGCGCTGTTTCGACACCCCGCTGGCCGAGTCCGGGATCGTGGGCATGGCCGTGGGCATGGCCATCAACGGGATGCGCCCGGTGATCGAGATGCAGTTCGACGCGTTCGCCTACCCCGCCTTCGAGCAGATCGTCAGCCACGTGGCCAAGATGCACAACCGCACGCGCGGGATGGTCAAGCTGCCCATGGTGATCCGCATCCCGTACGGCGGCGGCATCGGGGGAGTGGAGCACCACTGCGACTCCTCCGAGGCCTACTACGCCCACACCGCCGGCCTGAAGGTCTACACCCCGGCCACCGTGGCGGACGGCTACCGGATGCTCCGCGAAGCCATCGACTCCGACGATCCGGTGGTCTTCATGGAGCCCAAGAAGTTGTACTGGACCAAAGACTCGGTGGACCTGGGCGAGCTGCGGCGCCAACACACGGAAGGTACGACGGCGGGACTTGGCTCTGAGGGGAGGGCCGCCGTCGCGCGTCCCGGCACTGACGCCACGCTGATTGCCTACGGTCCGTCCGTGCCCACGGCGCTCGCCGCCGCCGAAGCGGCTGCGCTGGAGGGCCGGTCGCTGGAGGTGATTGATGTGCGGACGATTGTTCCGTTCGACGACGCCACTGTGTGCGAGTCGGTGCGGAAGACCGGCCGGGCCGTGGTGATCGCCGAGGCGCACGGCTTCGCGTCCGTGTCCTCCGAGATCGTGGCCCGGGTACAGGAGCGCTGCTTCCACTACCTGGCCGCCCCCATCCGCCGCGTGACCGGGTTCGACGTCCCGTACCCGGCACCCAAACTCGAGAAGTACTACCTGCCCGGCGTGGACCGCATCCTCGACGCCGTTGACGACCTTCAGTGGGAGAACTGACCATGAGCGAACCACGCGTGTTTTTGCTGCCGGACCTGGGCGAGGGCCTCACCGAAGCCGAACTGGTGTCCTGGCATGTCGCCGTGGGCGACGAGATTGCCGTTGACCAGCCGATCGCCGAGGTGGAGACTGCCAAGTCTGCGGTTGAGGTGCCGTCTCCCTATGCCGGGATCGTAGCCGAACTGCACGGCCAGCCCGGGGAGACCCTGGATGTGGGGAAGCCGCTGATCTCGGTGACGCCCCTTTCGTCTGGTGTCACCGCTCCGGTGTCCGCCGCGGCTGATGCCGCGCCTCCTGCTGCTGAGGCGGTAGCCGAGACCTATCGGGAAGAAGAAAAGGCCGGATCCGGGAATGTGTTGATCGGTTATGGCACTCCTGGTGGGCATGGCGTTGCCCGGCGCACCCGGGCCCGGAAGGCCGCCGTCGCCCTCGCTGAACCTGCCGAGACCACGCCGGTCAGCCTGTCCAAGGAGGACGACCTCGCCCTTCTGCGCACCCGCGTGCCCGGAAAACTTGGCGCCGTCATCTCGCCGCTGGTCCGGCGCATGGCGCGCGAACATGGCGTGGACCTCGGCGACATCTCCGGCTCCGGTGACAGCGGACTGATCATGCGCCGCGACGTGGAGGCCGCATTGCGGGCAGCTGCGCCTGCAGCAGCGCCGGAAGCTGAACCGGTACGGACTCCGGACCGGCCGTCGGCGGAGCCCGTCGAAACCCAGGGGCGGGACGCACGGACCGGGCTTGCCATCGCCGCCCGCACCCCGGTCCGCGGAGTCCGCAAGGCGGTCGCGGCAAACATGGCGCGCAGCCGGTCCGAGATTCCGGAAGCAACGGTATGGGTCGACGTGGACGCCACCGCACTGATGGAGCTGCGCGAGGGACTGAAAGCCAACGGGGCCGAGGCTCCCGGTCTGCTGGCATTCATCGCCCGGTTCGTCACGGCGGGACTGAAGAAGTACCCGGAACTCAACACCCGCATCGAGACCACTGAGGACGGGTCGCAGGAGATTCTCGCGTTCGACGGCGTCAACCTGGGCTTCGCGGCGCAGACCGACCGTGGCCTGGTGGTGCCGTCTGTCCGGGGCGCGGAGAAGCTCAGCGCACGGGAGCTCGACGGAGAGATCCGCCGGCTCACCCAGGTGGCCCGGGAAGGCAAGGCGACTCCCGCGGAACTCGGCAGCGGCACGTTCACCCTGAACAACTACGGCGTGTTCGGCGTCGACGGGTCCGCGGCGATCATCAACCACCCCGAGGTGGGCATCCTCGGCGTGGGCCGGATCATCGACAAGCCGTGGGTGGTCAATGGTGAGCTGGCAGTCCGCAAGGTCACCGAGCTTACCCTGACGTTCGACCACCGGGTGTGCGACGGCGGCACGGCCGGCGGCTTCCTCCGCTTCGTGGCCGACGCCATCGAAAACCCGAACAGCCTCCTGGCGGACATCTAGCGTCAGCCGTTGAGTGCAGGGACCTCCCAGCTCCATCAACCTAGGATGGTCCCCATGAAGGCTGCCCGAGACGCCGGCTCCGTTGCCGTGGTGATCAATGCCGGCGCGCGCCTGGCGGCGGTACCGGACCTGGCAGTGGAAAAGCTGCAAAAGGCCGGGTTGCCCATCTCCTCGGTGTATCACGTCAGGCAGGGCAGCGAACTGCCCGGAACACTCGAACGGGTGGTTGCCGGCGGCCACGACATGGTGGTTGTGGGCGGTGGTGACGGAACGGTGTCCTTTGTTGCCGGCCGGCTCGCCGGAACCGGAACCGTGCTGGGGATCCTTCCGCTGGGAACAGCCAACGACCTTGCCCGCACGCTGGAAATTCCGGGCAACCTGGACGCGGCATGCGCTGCGCTCGCGGACGGGAAGGTGGTGGACATCGATCTTGGCCGGGCGAATGGCCAGCCTTTCCTCAACGTTGCATCCGTGGGCCTGTCGGTCGGTGTTACCGAAAGCCTCAGCCCCCGCCTGAAGCGGTCCCTGGGGCCGTTGGCGTACGGCGTTGCCGCCGTACGCGCCTATTCCCGGCACAAGCCGTTCCGTGCCCGCCTCGAATTTCCGGAGGGGGACCACGAAACGCTGGAGCTGGCGGACGTGCTGCAGGTGGCCGTCGGCAACGGAAGGCATTACGGGGGCGGCAACGCGGTATCGCCGACGGCAGGCATCGATGACCACATCCTTGACGTCTATGCGATTCCCGGGGCGCCGTTCCGGGAACATGTGCGGATCGCACGGCTGCTCAAGGACGGCAGCTTTGTGGAGCGCGACGGCGTGTACCACCTGACCACCCGGCATGTCCGGCTGGTGACGGAGCCGCCGCTGCCGGTTAACCTCGACGGCGAGATCGCCACCACCACCCCCGCTGACTTCACCATCGAGCGCAACGCCGTGCACGTGGTGGTGCCGCAAGGCAGCAACGCTGCAGCGCTCGACGGATAGCGCAGCAGCAGAAAAGCGCTTCACAGCCGTGACGGTACGACGGCGGCCGCGTGCCGCCGTCGTACTTTTCCTCCGCCGTGCATGCGTGCCGTAATCTTGAAGCCTCCACCGGTCTCACAAAGGGTCAGAACCTTGCCTACTCCTGCTCCCCAGGCACCCACGCTCGGCATGCTCCAAAACCTGGGCTGGACTGCCCTCTCTTTTGGCGCTGCTGCAGTGCTGCTTCCGGCTATCGGCCTGAAGACACTTTCGAAGGCCGTTTTCCCCGGGGCGTCCAAAGCGCCCGTCATCGAGGAACGGCACTACCTGATTCAGTAACGGTCGCTGCGGACGCAGCCGCACGCCGCCGTCGGACGCTCAGCCGGAGAAGCGGAGGGTGATCACCACGCCGATCAGCGCAACGATTCCGGCCAGCAGCATCGCCGCCCTGGGGTCCCCGAAGTTCAAGGTCCATCCCAGGCCGAACCTGCGCGGAACCAGCAGTGTGGGGTCGTCCCGGTTGATGTAGATCAGGCCGCCGCGCCAGTACTTGTCGTCGTCGCGGTGTGTCAGGCCGGTGTCCTCCCCGTTCTCGGCGCGGTCCCTGTTGTTCCGGGCCAGGACCAGGACTGCTGCCGCCACGGAGGCCAGGACCGGGATCACCACCACCAGCGGCGCCCACCGGGTGACAGTCCCGGTCCACATCAACAGTGACGATCCCATCAGTCCCAGATCGATCATGGCCACCAGGCCCAGCAGTGCCTTGGCGCTGAGCGTCACGTAGTGCCGGGCCCAGCGCGAGGATCCCATGGGCCGGGCGGGGTCAAGATCGGGCCTGCTGCGGACAATTGCCGCGGCGATGCCCGCCAGCAGCGCGGTGAGGCCCAGTTGCAGGAAGACCAGCGAAAACGCTGCGCCAACCGATTTTACTTCCACCCTGTCCGGGAGACCGTTGGCGCCGTAATGCACGGCCAGGGTTTGGGGCATCGACGGGTACATCCATACGCCGATAACCACCGTCGCGGCAGCGATGATCGCAGCCGGCGCGAGCCAGCGCCAGGGGAACCGCGGGGGATTGGTCCGCAGTTCGGTGTCCACCGCAATGCCCTGGTGCAGGCCTTCGAACCAGCCGCCGGCAACTTTCGCTGCCCTGATCTCCTGGTGGGCCAGGAAAAAGCAGCCGTACCAGGTGGCCACAAGGACCAACACTGACAATGGCAGCAGCAACGGTTGCCCCGTCGCCGCCACGCTGCCCACGCCGGCCACGGCAATTACGCCCCCGCAAAGCAGGACCCTCCGCCGGTAAAGGCGCGCCTGCCCGGTCACCACCGGATCGGCGGCGTACCGGGCCGGGATCCGGACTCCGAAGGGGACCGTGCCGCTGGTGACCGACGGCAGCACCAGCGCGAGCAGAAGAACCAGCCCCAGCAGCACGAAGCCCAAGATGATGGAAACGATCATTGCGTGTCCTCCTGCCGTGTGTCGCCAAATGACTCGAGCAGCGTCCGGCAGGCCTGGAGTACCTCGTCGGCGGGTATTCCGCGGGCCACTGCCTCGGCCAGAAGAGTCCGGGCCCTTGCGGTCCAGTCGGAGGGCAGGAGTTGGTCCGCTGCAGCTCCGGTCACCACCGCGCCGGTCTTGCGGTTGAGGCGGATCAGCCCTTCCTGGCGAAGGAGATCATAGGCCTTGTTGACGGTATGGAAGTTGATGCCGAAATCGGCGGCGAGCGTCCGGGTGGACGGCAGTGAGCTGCCTTCTGTGAGTGCGCCGTGTGCGATCGCTTCCACGATCTGGTCCCGGATCTGCTGGTAGATCGGCACGTCAGCAGCCAGGTCAACGTTGAGGATCAACGCCTTTACCCCTTGCCTTTGTTCTATTAGTTATAGAACAAAGGCGTCAGTAGTGCTAGGGGTGGAGTGATCAGCATCTTTCGTGAGTGGGGTTGGTGATCCCGGCTCAGTCCGTACTGCGGATGGTCAGGGGTAGAGGCTGGGGATGGGTCTCAGGTCCGCATCCGGCACAGCATTCTTGCGCTTTACTTCCGGAGGCCGGTCCCGGGGCGCAGCAATCGTCTACGTCGGCGCCCCGCGCCGAGGCAACTCCGCCCGGGACTGGGCAGCAGACATCGCCGCGCCAGGCGTTGACGCCCTCCCGGACAGCGATCGCCGCGATAACCAGAGCGGCCCCGGCGTCCGCCCACCACCAGCCCAGCGCAGTGTTCAACACCAGCCCGGCCAGCAGAACCGCCGAGAGGTAGGTACACAGCAATGTCTGTTTCGAATCGGCCACAGCAGTCCTGGAACCCAGTTCCCGGCCTGCCCGGCGCTGGGCCCAGGACAGGACAGGCATGATCGCCAAGCTCAGGGCAGCAATCACTATCCCCGGGGTAGAGTGCTGCGCCGCGCCTCCTCCGGTGAGGGACCGGACGGCATCGACAGTGACAAATGCTGCGAGGGCAAAGAAGGAAGCGGCGATGATCCGCAGTGTCAGGTGCTCGCGGTGTTCGGGGTCTTGGGCGGAGAACTGCCAAGACAGTGCCACCGCCGAGGCGACCTCGATCACCGAATCCAGTCCGAAGCCGATCAATGCGGACGAATCAGCGACGCCGCCGGCCCACAGGGAAACTGCTGCCTCGATGAGGTTATAGGTGATGGTGGCTGCAGCGAACAGCCTGATCCGCAAACCCAGTACCGCGCGCCGTTCCTGGCTCGGCGTGTGAACTGCCGCCGTCACGCGATGCACTCCCCGTCAGGGGCGCAGCAGGCTGGGTCCACCGCGAGGACGACGCCGAGCAGGTCCCTGATCGCGTGGCCCAGCCTGGCATCGGCCAGCTCGTACCGGGTCCGCCTGCCGTCCGCTACTGCAGCAACCATGCCGCAGCCCCGCAAACACGCCAGGTGGTTGGACATGCTCTGCCGCGAGACTCCCAGGCTGTCTGCGAGGTCCGAGGGATAGGCCGGGCTGTCCGAGAGTGCGAGAAGAACCCTGGCGCGGGTGGGGTCAGAGACCGCGTAGCCAAACCTCGCCAGCACCGGAGCCTGCGTCAGCATTTCCATTTCTTCAAAGTACATCTCCGGATGTACTGACGCAAAAACCCGTCTGAGTGGCGCGGATCGCGGCGGCCTCCCGCCGCCGTCGTGCCTTAAGATCTTTTTCGCATTAGGGTCTTTACGCACTGGCAGCTGCTTATTAGAGTGGAACGCGTCATAGTCCGGATGGGCGCCCTGGGCGTCCGGGAAGGGGGATTGCGCATCACCGCTGACCGATACCGAAAGACAAATGACCACTACGTTGAAGGCCCCTCCTAGGAGGGGCCTTCCCTTTGCCCTTGACCTCCGCGGCTCAAGGCCTAACCCCTCAGTTCATTTATCCGGCTCCGGAGGAAACGCCGTTCCGTTTCGTTGTCCGTGAGGATCAAAGCCTCCCCGAACGCCACCCGGGCCTCCTCCAGGCGGCCAAGCCGGACCAGGAAATCGCCGCGGGCAGCGGCAAGGTACGGATAGCGTGCCAGCTGCGGTTCGATTCCGAGCTCATCCAGTTCCGCCAGGCCTTCAGCAGGACCCGCGGCGAAGCCCAGGGCAATGGCCCGGTTGAGCCGGACCACAGGGGAGGGCCACCGTTCCATGAGCAGGTCATACAGGCCCAGGATCTCCTGCCAGTCGGTATCGGACCAGGACCCACTCTCGTCGTGCACGGCCGCGATGGCCGCCATGAGGGCGAAGCGGCCCGGAGGGCGTCCAGCCAGCGACTCCCGCAGGAGTGCCGCTCCCTCTTGGATGGCCTGCTGGTCCCACCTGGACCGGTCCTGGTGCTCCAGCAGGATGACGTCACGGTGTTCGTCGAGCCGCGCATCCATGCGGGCTTCGGTGAGCAGGACCAGGGCCAGGAGTCCGGCGACGTCGCGGTCCCCGGGGAGCAGGACGCGCAGCATCCGCGCCAGCTCCAGGCCGCGCCCGGCGAGGTCACGCCGCATCAGGTCCGCTCCCGACGGGGCGGTGTGCCCGGTGGTGTAGACGAGATAGACAACGGACAGTACCCCGTCCACACGCTCGTGCAGCTCCGACGCCGCCGGCACCCGGTACGGGATCTGCGCCGCCGCGATCTTTTTCTTTGCCCTGGTGATACGCGCAGCCATGGTGGCCTCCGGGACGAGGAATGCCCGCGCCACCTCCGCGGTGGACAGTCCGCACAGCAGCCGCAACGTCAGGGCCACCTGGGCATCGGGCGCCAGGGCCGGATGGCAGCAGGTGAAGATCAGCCGCAGCCGGTCATCCGGAATATGGTCCGAATCGAAGTCTGGGAGACCGCCGTCGTAATGCTCCGGTCCAAGCAGCTTGGGCAGCGCCCGTTGCGCCGTGGCGGCACGGCGGCGCATGTCCAGGGCACGCCGCCGTGCCGCCACTGTCAGCCACGCCCCCGGACTCCTCGGGATCCCACTCCCGCCCCACGTGGACAGTGCGCTGGCATACGCGTCCTGGACGGCCTCCTCGGCGGTGTCGATGTCGCCGGCCACCCGGACCGTGGCCGCCAGCACGAAGGCCCACTCGCGGCGGTGCGCGTCAGCCACGGCGGCGGCGACCTCCGAACTGGCGGCCTGCGGCATCAGTTGGCTACCCGCACCGGCCACACCTCTACGCCGACGCCGGCCGGAACCTCCTTGGCGATCTCAAGCGCCTCGTCAAGGTCGGCTGCCTCGATGAGGTAGTAGCCGCCCAGGGTCTCCTTGGACTCCGCGAACGGGCCGTCCGTGACCAGGAACCCGCCGGCCCCGTCGCGGCGGAGGGACGTCGCCGTGGAGGAGGGGTGCAGGGCGGCTCCGCCGAGCAGGGACGGGCCACGCCGCTGCTGGAACTCCTGGTAACTGGCGCTGATGGATTCCCCTTCGGCCTGCCGGGCCACCGCTTCATCCTGGTAGATCAGGATCAGGTACTTGGACATGTCGTGCTCCTTTGTCGTGGTGAAGAGCCCTTCATCGAGCCCCTACCCATACGACGCACACGGGAAGCGCAGATCGACAACAGTGTCCTGGATCCCCTTCCATTTCCAAGGTACCCCGCGGCGGGGGCCTTGCCGCAAGGCCCCCAGGCTGCCGCATACTGGCGGTCGAAAAGCTTGGGAATGGGGAAAGAATGCATGACGTAGTGGTTGTGGGGTGCGGGCCCACGGGCCTGATGCTGGCGGGGGAGCTGCGGCTGGCGGGGGTGGACGCGGTTGTCCTGGAGCGGCGCCCGTCCCAGGAGCTTGCGGGCTCGCGCGGCGGGGGAATCCATTCGCGCACCATCGAGCTGCTGGACCAGCGCGGCATCGCGGACCGGTTCCTGGCTGCGGGCAAGACGCTGCAGGCGGCCACGTTCGGCAGCAGCCAGCTGGACCTGAGTGCGCTGCCCACCCGCCACCCCTACACGCTGGCGCTGTTCCAGAACCACATCGAGCGGCTGCTGCTTGAGTGGGTGGAGGAGCTGGGGGTGCAGATCCGGCGCGGCGTGGAGGTCGCCGGTGTTGCAGCGGACGACGGCGGCGTGGACGTGCAGCTTGCCGGCGGCGGATCCGTGCGGGCCCGCTACGTTGTGGGCGCCGACGGCGGGCGCAGCATGGTGCGGCGGTCGGCGGGCATCCCGATGGTGGGCCCGGACGCGACCCGAAGCAGCCTGATCGCGGAGGTGAAGGTGGAGGGGGAGCCCGTCCAGCAGGGGAAGGTGGACGCGCGCGGCATCCATGGGCTGTACCCGATGGGGGACGGAACGGTCCGGGTGGTGGTGACCGAAGCCTCCCTTGGCCCGGCCACCGAACCCACCCTGGCGGATCTGCGGCAGGCGTTGACCGACGTGTTCGGCACCGACTTCGGCGTGCACAGCCCCACCTGGCTCTCGCGCTTCACGGACGCCACCCGGCAGGCGCAGTCCTACCGGAAGGACAGGGTGTTGCTGGCCGGTGACGCCGCCCATGTCCACTCACCCACAGGCGGGCTGGGCATCGGCCTGGGGCTGCAGGACGCCGTTAACCTCGGCTGGAAGCTTGGGCAGGTGGTGCAGGGCAGCTCGAGTGGCGACCTGCTGGACAGCTACCATGCTGAGCGCCATCCGGCGGGGGAGCGGGCGCTCAAGTACACCATGGCGCAGTCCCTCTTCCAGAAGGCCGACCCCCGCCAGGAAGCCCTGCGCGACCTGCTCGGCGAGGTGCTCCGCGTTGACGGTGCCGGGGCGCCGATCGCGGCACTCATCACCGGGCTGGACATGGCCTACGACCTGGGTCCCGGCCACCCGCTCCTTGGCCGCCGCATGCCTGACCTGGACATCACGACTGCTGCCGGGCCGACACGGGTCTACGGGCTGCTCCACGGGGCCCGGCCGGTGCTGCTGGAACTTGGTGGGCCGGCGACGGAGCTCGGCGCGTGGGCCGGGCGGGTGCAGCACGTCAGTGCAACGTACGACGGCGCGTGGCAGCTTCCCGTCCTGGGCCCGGTTGTTCCGCCCACGGCAGTCCTGGTCCGGCCCGACGGCTACGTGGCGTGGGTGGGCGAGGGCTCAGCGGACGGGCTCCCCGACGCCCTCGCCACGTGGTTCGGCAAGGCGCGTCCGGGCGCCACGGATGCATTAATTGGGGGAAATTGACGAAATAATGCGGGAACATCCCCTGTTGCCAGAGGGCGGAGCTCTGTTACGCTGTTCCCCGGGTCAGGCAGGCGGCCCCTCTGTTGCCGCCCAAGAAAACCCCATCCACCGCCACCCCGCTAATGGGGCCGGGCCAATGGCCAACCACTCCTGGGCACGCAACCGTCCGCAAAGCTGACGCGGGTGTGGCCCAGGGAGATCCTATTTTCGGGGGTGGGCCACATTCGCGTCGTTACACTCCGGGAGCCATCAGCGTCGCTGGCTCCCGGAGCCCGGTTTTCAGTCTTCGAAGTGCGCGTTGGCATCCTCGGGTGCGGCAAAGCGGTGCACAAGCGCTTCGGCCAGCTCGTTGAGCTTTTGGTTACGGGTGTTGGAGGCGCTGCGGAGAATCTCAAAGGCCCTGTCCTTGCTGCACTTGTTCTCCGCCATGATGATCCCGCAGGCCAGGTCGATCGCCGTTCTGGTGTCCATCGCCGCCTTCATGTTCTCGGCCCGGTGGTCTGCTGCCGCAATCCGGACGGCGAGCCGCAGCGCCTTGCCTGCCATGTCGGCGAACCGCATTCCCTCGGCCACTCCCTCCTCACTGAAGACTCCGCTGACCGGAGCGAAGAAATCAAGGACCGCACCGGCGTCGTCTTCCAAATTCATTGGGATGCCCAGGGAACTGGCGATCCCCGCGGCTGTAAGGGCGCTGCGGTACTCAGGCCAACGCGGGTCGGATGACACGTCACCGAGTAGAACGGGAACGCCGCTTTCGAGGGCCTCGATGCAGGGCCCGTCGCCCAGGCTCTGTTCGATGCGGTCAACCACAGCCGCCCTGCCGCTGCTGCCGCCGATGGTGACGGTTCGTTTTCGCCGGTGCAGCGTCACGGCGCAGTCAATTGGTACGCCCGTGGCGCCTGTCATGGCTGCGGCTGCAAGCCCGGTGAGCCCGTCCAGCACGGATTTGATGTCCTCCATCCCTGCGACAAGATCCACGAGCCCTTCGAGGTCATCTGCCAAGTCCTGGTCCACCATGTCTTCAATCTAGAAGCGTCCGGTGGCAGCCACAAGGGCGGCTTTTTCAGGCCTCAGGCCAGCGTCCTCCCAGCTTCTGCCCAGCGCAGTTATGGAAACGTTATATATGCTTGCTTAGTGGTTTTGAGGTCAAGCAGCGAAAATTTGTCAGCATCAGCAGGCGCGGCAGTGCCCGGAAGTGGGCTCATCGACGGGCGGAAGCATGCCCTGGACGGGCTCCGGACCATCGCCGTGGCCGGTGTGTTCTTTTTCCATACGGCAACCGAGTCGATGCCGGGCGGCTCCATTGGCGTGGACGTGTTCTTCACGCTCAGCGGCTTCGTGATCACGCTGTTGATCATGAAGGAGCGGATCGCCACCGGCCGGCTGCATCTTCGTATCTTCTACGCCAAGCGCCTGGCCCGGTTGTGGCCGGCCCTGCTGGCACTCTGCGCGGTGATCGTCGCCGTCGGCTTCCTGTTCCCTGCCTCAGGCTGGGGCGGGCAGGAGGGGTTCGTCCTTCCCGCCGCCGCCTACGTGATGAACCTGGCGCACTTTGGCATGTTCGGCGACTCCATTGCCGGCGAAACCCTGGGCCCCACCTGGACCCTTGCCGTCGAGGAACAGTTCTACCTGGTGTGGCCGTTGCTCCTGCTGGTGATGCTCCGGTTCTGGAAGGTCCGCTCCGCAGCCTTCGCCACCGTGGTCCTGGCCGGAGCCTTCGTGCTGAACCGGTTCCTGCTGGTTAGTGCCGGCGAACCGCTGGACCGGATCTACAACGGACCGGACACCCGGGCCGACGAACTGCTGATCGGCTGCGCGCTGGCCCTGCTGTTCACCGCCGTGCGCCACGGTTCCCGGCTGCACAATGCCCTGGTGTCGGCTGCCCGGTGGGGCGCACCCGTCGCCGGCACCACCCTGGTGGCCGCGCTGTTCCTGCTGAAGGAGCCCGACACCCCCGGCGCCTGGTTCACCACGTTCTGGACCGTTGGCCCCATGGCACTGGCCCTGCTGTCAGCCGTACTCATCGGATCGCTGGTCCTCCAGCCCGCAGGCTTCCTGTCACGCATATTCAGCCACCCCTGGCTGGCCCGCCCGGGACGCGACCTGTCCTACGGCATGTATCTCTGGCACCTGCCGGTCTACCTGCTGCTGATGCCCCTGATCCCGGCGCTCCCGCTTCGCATCGCGCTGACCGCAGCCGCCACCGTGCTGCTGGCGTACGCGTCCTTCCGCTTCGTTGAGCGGCCGCTCCGCGTTTGGGCAAACAGGAAGCTGGAGCCCGCCGTCGCTGGTCCCGCCGCGCAAGGCAAAGCCGGTGCGGAGCCCAAGCCCACTGCGGAACTCGAGCCGGCCGCCCGGATGTCATAGGCGGGGAAGCACCGGCCCCTGGGGGAGTACTGGGGGAATGGGGACGGTATGCGGTCATCCACAGGAGGCGACAGATGTCCTTGTGCAGCCGGAGGGCGGTCACTAGGTTTGGAGTCCCCGGAGGGGGCGTCCGCCGCACCGTACGAAAGGCCCTGACCGTTGGCTCCTTACACGTTCCTAGCCCTTGGTCCAGCCTCGGCAAAAGCTGACGCCGCCTGGATCAGCCATCCAATGATCAAGGCGGTCTGCCAGTACGAGGGCGCGGCCATCACGGGCAAACGCTGGGGTTCAAGGGTCCTGGGAATTGGAATCGACGCGCTGGTGCTGGCCCTGAAGACCCTCAACCCCGCCGTCAGGGGACCCTACTTCGCCACCAATCCGTGGATCGGGGCCGCGCTGCGCCTCACGGGCAGGAAAGACTTCGTGGTGACCGGGATCTACGCCGAGCCCTCCAGCCGGAGCTGGAAAGTCCTGCGCCGGCTTATTGGCGACGCCCCTGTCATCACCATGTCCCAGTCCGAGACCGTGCCCTGGAATGCCGACGGCGGCCGCGCCATGTGCGTGCTGTACGGGAACTCACTGGGGTATCCGCCCAAGCAGCCGTCCGAAGATTTCCACATTTTCGTTGGCGGCTCATCCGACCGCGACCCCCACGCCATCAGGGCACTGGAGGACGAAGTGCTCGCGAGCCCCACGCCCGTCCGGCTGACCCTTGCCACCGGCGGCCCCGCCGGCGAAACCCGCCGCGATGGAAACGTGGTGAGGCGCCCGGGTTACGTGAGCCAGAAAGAGTTCGGTGAGCTGCTCAGTACCGCATCCGTTGTGTTCCTCCCGCTGGCGCGGGGGACCAGGGCGGCTGGGCACATGGTCCTGGTGGGCGCCGTGGAGAGTGGCATCGCCGTGGCCGTCACGCCCAACGAGGGCATGAACGAATACGTGATGGAGCCCGGGGTTGCGCTGTGCAACCCGGACCAGCCCATCCTTCCCCAGCTCCGGGAGCTGGCTGACGCCACGCGGAACAGGCAGGCGGAGATTCACGCCCAGTGGGACGAGAAGCTCAGCCTGGACAGCTACATTTCGCGGATCATGGAGCTGCTGGAGCCGGCCCGGACCAAAGCCTAGTAGCCGGTGGGGTTGGCTGACTGGCAGGTCTGGTCGCTGCCGGTCTGCGCCACCACGCTGCCGGCGGAGTCAGCGGACGACGGCGGCGCGGCGGGTTTGGTGCCCGTGGCAAAGTCCGTGCCGGCGTACAGTTGCACGCCCTGGATGTTCGCCACCTGCTGGACGCTGCCGGCGGGCAGTCCGAACAGCGCGGCCACATCCGCTGCGACGTCCTCAAACCCGGCGGAGTAGTACACCATGGTCTGGCCCTGCGCCTGGGCCTGCAGCTTGGTCACCTTGGTGAACCCGGCATCGGAGAGCAGGCCGGCAATCGCAGTGCTCCGGCCCGCCACGCCGGTGCCGTTGGCTATCGAGACGGGCTGCAGCGACTTGTCGTAGGCGGGGGCCGCGGGTGCCGGCGTCTCCGTGGGCGCCGCGGGGGCAGGCTGGCTCAGGTCCGGGCTGTTGCGCAGGGCAGCAAAGAAGTTGGACGCCGCCGGTTCATCCAGGGCCAGCCTGTTGGGATCCTGCGGGGACGGCTCCGTGGGCGTGGTGATGAAGTTGATGTTGGCGGGATCGATGTTCTTCAGCCGGTTGGCGATGGTGAGCAGCGAAGGGATGGAGGACAGGCCCGAGTCAACCGTCAGGTTCTTGGTGATGGTATCGGCGATGGTCAGCGTCTTCTGCGGGTTGCCCAGTGTGCCCTCCGACTTGAGCTTGCGGCTAAGCGAGGCCAGGAAGCCCTGCTGGGCCTGGATGCGGCCCAAGTCCCCGCCGTTGGCAAAGGCGTGCCGGGTGCGCAGGAACGCCAGCGCCTGGTCGCCCTGCACCTGGGACTTGCCGGCGGGCAGGTTCAGGTGGGAATCAGGATCGTTGACGGCATCGGTAACGCAGACCTCCACGCCGCCCACAGCGTTGGAGAGCTCCTTCACGGCGTTGAAGTCCGCCATCATGAAGTGGTCCACTTCCAGGCCCGTGAGCTTGTTCACCGTGTCCACTGCGCAGCCGATGCCGGCCTGGGCCATGGCGCTGTTGATCATGGCGTCCTGCTGCTCGGGATACTTCTGGTTGGTCTTTGAATCCGTGCATGCGGGGACGTCCACCAGCAGGTCGCGGGGGAAGCTGATGACGTTGACGTGCTTGTTGTCCGCCGAGATGTCCAGCAGCATCATCACATCGGACTGTCCGTAGCCGGAGGACTGGTCCGCCGTGCCGTACTGGCTGTTGTTTCCTTCCCTGGTGTCCGAGCCCAGCACCAGGATCTGCAGCCGGTCGGTGCTGTCATTCACGGCGCCCTCGGTCCGGTGGCCACCTGCGGTCAGCTCGGAGGTGCTGATGTTTGACTGGAGGCGCCAGGCCCAGTATCCGCCGAACGCCAGGACGCCCAGGAGCAGCACCGACACCACAGCGGTGATGGCTTTGACCCAGCGTGGGGCACGGCGGAAGGGCCGACGGCGGCGCGAACTGGTGGCGTACAGCTCGCCTTGGCCTGGGTAGGCCTGCGGGCTGGATCCTTCCTGTTCCGGGCCGGGGGATTTTTTGGAACCGAACACGACAAAATGACCTTCGGGAGGGGACAGGTTTCCGCTACCCTACAGGCCGAAGCTGGCAATTCCCCATGAACCATGGACGTAACGGGTGTCCCGGCGCCGGCGGCCGGGTACGGGGGCGTACTCTTTCTTGTCGGCGGAATCCGCCCCGGAGATGGGCCCGGCCATGGGGGAAGCCCTGGTGTGCAGGCTGAGGAACGGACAGATGGATACAGGACAAAAGCAGCGCGGGACGGGCCGTCCCGCCCGGCGCGGGTTGGGAAAACTGGCGGTGTGGCTGGAGGATGACTCCCCGGGACGCCTCCGGCCGCTGATCCTGGCGGTGGTCCTCACGCTCTCGGCGATTGGACTCGTGGAGGTGGCATCGGCGTCGTCCGTGGAATCCGTGGCGGCAGGGAACAATCCGTACGATCTTCCCCTGAAGCAGGCCATGTGGACCGTGGCCGGCGTGGTGATCATGCTGGTGCTGGCGCGGATGCCCGTGCAGCGGATCCGGCGGCTGGGCTGGCCGATGCTGATCGGTTCCCTCTTTGCCCTGGTGCTGGTGTTCACGCCGCTGGGCATGTCCGTGAACGGCAACCGGAACTGGCTGAGCGTGGGTGGTTTCACCGCGCAGCCGTCCGAGTTCGCCAAACTCGCGCTGATCGTCTGGGCCGCTGCGATCCTGGACCGGAAACAGGCCCTGCTGGGGCAGTGGAAGCACGCGGTTATTCCTTTGGCGCCCGCCGGCGGACTGATCATGCTGGTGGTGGCGCTGGGGCATGACCTGGGCACCACCATGATCATCATGATGATCCTCGCCGCCACCATGTTCTACGGCGGAGTCCGGATGAAGGTGTTCTCCGTGGCAGGAATGATCTGCGTGGCGGCGGCACTGGTGCTCGCGGCCACCAGCGGCAACCGGATGGGGCGCATCTCCTCCTGGCTGGGCATGGGATCCGACGAGGACGCCCAGGGCATGGGCTACCAGGCCCAGCATGGCGCCTACGCCCTGGCCTCCGGCAGCTGGTTCGGCGTAGGCCTGGGCCAGAGCCGCCAGAAGTGGAACTGGATCCCGGAAGCGCACAACGACTTCATCTTCTCCATTCTCGGCGAGGAGCTGGGCCTGGCCGGCTCACTCCTGGTGCTTGGCCTGTTCGCCATCCTGGCAGTCGCGGTGTTCAAGACCATCGCCCGCACCACGGACACGTTCTCGCGGATCGTGGCCTGCAGCGTGATCACCTGGATCCTGGGGCAGGCGGTGATCAACATTTCCATGGTCAGTGGGCTGCTGCCGGTGATCGGCGTGCCCCTGCCGTTCATTTCCTACGGTGGCTCGGCCATGGTCTCATCCCTGGCCGGGATCGGGGTGATCCTTGCGGTGACCCGTCCCGAGGGCCTCGTCCCGCGGGCCGCCCGGTCCCGTGGCCGGACGCGGTTGGGCGCCGCGGCGAAGCAGGTCAGGGAGCATGCCTACCAGCGGTAGCGCTGCCGGAAAACTTCCCGCGGCGCCCATGACTGCCATCCGCTTCATCCTGGTCTTCGGCATCATCAGCTCCCTGATGGACATGGTGTACGAGGGCGCCCGGAGCGTCACCGGCCCGTACCTCGGTGCGCTGGGCGCGTCTGCGCTCCTGGTCAGCGTGGTCACCGGCGCCGGGGAGGCCGTTGCCCTGGTCCTCCGCCTGGTGTTCGGGCGGCTTGCGGACAGGCCGGGACTGAGGTGGGCACTGGCAATCAGCGGGTATGCCTTGACGGCTGTTTCCGTGCCGTTGCTGGGAGTCACCGACGCGCTGTGGATCGCCTGCCTCCTGGTCCTGGCCGAGCGGCTTGGCAAGGCGGTGCGGAGCCCGGCCAAGGACACCATGCTCGCCGAGGCCGGTTCCGCCCTGGGCCAGGGCAAGGCGTTCGCGCTGCACGAGGCGCTGGACCAGGTGGGGGCGCTGCTGGGGCCGCTGCTGGTGGGCGTGGCCCTGGCGCTCTCAGGCAGCTACGGTCCAGGGTTCCTGCTGCTGGCTGTCCCGGGAGTGGCGGCCATGCTGATTCTCGTGTGGCTGCGGCGGAGGGTTCCTGATCCTGCTGCCTATGAGGTTGCCGATGTGGAGTTGGCCGCGGCCGGCCCCGTTCCCGGCAAACCAGCTCCCATGCCGCGCCAGTATTGGCTCTACGCCGCGTTCAGCAGCCTGACCATGTTCGGCTACGCAACGTTCGGGCTGCTCTCATTCCACCTGGTGGCCACCGGGCTCCTCCCGCCCGCGGTGGTCCCGGTCCTCTACGCCGCCGCCATGGGAGTGGATGCCGTAGCCGCCCTGGTTTCCGGCTGGCTCTTTGACCGGGTGGGGTTGAAAGTCCTCCTGGTCCTTCCCGTCCTGGCCGCCGCGGTCCCATGGCTGGGCTTCAGCAACAACACGGCGCTTGCGGTGACAGGGGCACTGGTGTGGGGGGCGGCCATGGGCGTTCAGGAAAGCACCATGCGGGCCGGCGTGGCGGGGCTGGCTCCGGCAGCCCGGCGGGGGAGTGCCTACGGGATGTTCACTGCGTGCTACGGCCTCGCCTGGCTGGCCGGGAGCTTCCTGATCGGCCTGCTTTACGAGTACTCAATCCCTGCCCTGGCGGTCACCGTCACAGCGGTGCAGGTGGCCGCCATGGTGGTCTTCGCCGTGGTCCGTCCGCATGCCGCCGGTCCTGAACTGCAGCGGCCGGGGAAGGAACCTTCCTAGGCGGCCGCCCCGCCAGCCTGGGCGCACTCAGCACAGCGGACGTCCGCAACCAGGGAGCCGGCGTCGTCCTTTTGGAAATGGGTGACGTGATTGGTGGTCCTGCCGCAGGTGGGGCAGAAGCTCTGGCTTTGTTTAGTCCACATGCATGAATAATACGGAACCCTGTGATAAAGGAAAGATCACGGGACAAAAGTATGTGGAACCCCGCAGTTTTCCGTGACCGGATCTTGACCAAACCTGCTGGCGATTCTTCAGGGAACGCTGAGTTTCGCCGCGTAGCTTGGGCCCATCAGGCAGTACGGAAGGAGCGCAGGACAATGACCATCACCGATTACATCGTGGCTCTCGGCGGCATGCTGGCTTCACTCGGGTGTGCAGGACTCGTGGCGGCCGGCCTTATCAGGGCACGGGCGCGGCACTAGGACCGTACCCGGCAGTTCCTAGGCGATCGCCGGGGGTTCGAAACGTGTTCCGGGCGCACCACTGGGCATCGCCTTCAGGATGCTGTCCGCCACGCTGCGGACCTTGAGGTTGCGGTTCCGGGAGGTGCCGGCGAGCTTGCTGAAGGCCTCGGCATACGAGCATCGGTTCTGCGCCATCAGCACGCCGCAGGCAACGTCGATGCTGGTCCTGCTCTCCAGTACCTGCTTCAGGTTGTCGCCGGCACGGATCACGCCGTGTACGTCCAGGGCCAGCTTCAGGCTCTGCGACGCCACCTGGCCAAACCATGCCGCTCCATCAACGACCCTGGCATTGAATCCGTAGCCGGCCGGGCCCAGGAAGATGAGGGCGCCGGTGGTACCCGGCTGAAGTTCCAAAGGGACGGCAAGGGCTGCGCCGAAGCCGTTGTCCAGCAACCGCTTCCGGTAGGCCTGCCAGCGTGAGCCGGCCTGGTTGATCACCGTTGGGGTGGCGAGTGCGGAGCCCAGGGCGGTGGGGCCGTCCCCGTGCTCGTCTTCCGAGGCTGCGAGGAGGGCGGCGCCCGGCGTGCTTCCCGCCGTGGCAGGACAGGACCGCTGCCGGTGCATTACGGCGGCGCACTCAATTGACATGCCTGCGGTGGGGCTGATCCAGCGCGCGGCAGCGTCGGCGAGCTTCTGCAGGGACTGTGCCTCGCCGTCGGCCCCTGTCATTAAGTCCAGCAGGAACCCTTGCCGCTCGGGCCCCGTGTTATTAGGCGGGCCAACAGCCACCCTGCACCCCCATTTACGATATGCCCGCGGCCGTGCTGCCGCGGTTGCCTAAAACCTATTGGGCCTGCCGGGCTGCGGCACGAGTAGCGGGTACTCTACTTTTCCCCTGCGCCTTCCGCAGGTACCTGCCTCCTTATCGACCAGGGGAGGTGGGTCGGCAACAAGTGGGCTACCATGGGGTTTGTTAGACGGCCAAGCAAGTAGGATATCGAAGGAATTCGCATGAACCCGCATGGTGCAAGCGAAGGCTACCGGTACCCCTCAAGTGAGGATGTCCAGCCCGGAGCCTTTGACGTCATAAACGCCCTCCGCGAGTTCCGGAGCTCGGAGAGCGCCATGAGAAGGCGCACGCGTTCCTCCGTCGCGATGGGGGAGACCGATCTCTTGGCTCTTCGGTACCTGCTTGATGCGGAAGCCACCGGCGTTGGAATCCGCCCCACCGAACTTGCTGCCCGCCTGGGGATCACCTCCGCCTCGATGACCAGCCTTGTTGACCGGCTGGTTGCCGCGGGCCATGTGACCCGGGAGCCCCACCCCTCAGACCGCCGGGCCGTCATTCTTCGACCTACCCCCGGTGCGGACGCGGCGGTGCAGCACAATCTCGACCAGATGCACAAGCGCATGCTCGAGGCTGCCGAGTCCTTGTCTCCCGAGGAGATCAAAGCTGTCATGCACTTCCTGTTGCGCATGCGCGAAGCCGTGGATGCGGTGAATTCCAGCCCCGGCATTACAGTGCGGTAGACAAAGTAGTGATCCTAGTTAGACTAGCTACATTGTTTGTTAACTATCGGACGGCGGATCGCATGACTGCAGTACTTGAACCTCAGGCAGCGGGACAGACGATCCCCGTCCAGGCTCATGACGACATCCAGCTCCAGCCGGCAGCGCCCATGGTGCTTGATGACCCGGCCGCCCCCTTCCACTGCGGCGTGGAAATGACGGCCGGTCCCGTTCCCATCGCTTCCCTTGGCTGGGCGCCGCTTGAGCTCGGCTCGTCCGAATGGTCCTGCACCTGCGGCTACAAGATGGACGGCGCCCCCGCCGGCGGTGATCCACTGGAATCCGTCCGGCTGGCTTCGGCCAGGGTGGAGAGCCTCCAGTGGGAGTTGGACGCCGCGCAGGAGCGGTTCGAGAACGCCGTCAGGAGTGCGTGGAAGCTCGGCGCAGCGCAGGAGGCCCTGGGCAGGGCCGCAGGCCTGAGTTCGGTGGAGCTCCAGGAATTCCTGGCTGGCGGCTCGCCGTTGATGTAAATCCTGGGCCTGCTTGAGGGCCCCAGGCTCCGAACAACCCCGAAGTGCAGCCATCCGTATGTTCAGATGCAGCTGCACTTCGGGTTGTTTGAAGCGGAAGAAGCAAGCGGTGGCCGGCCTGCTCTGGCCCGAAGCGTGGGCGCGGCGAGCGGCCGGGAGGTTTATGCGGCCAGGCGGGCCGGCGCAGTGCGTGGATGTCGGCGGTCGGCCAGCACGCTGATGGTGCAGGGTGCCTGGTCCGGATCGATCTTTGCGGGCAGGTGCCTTGTTGCGGAAGCGGCGTGGAGCATCTCCAGGGCTTCCTTATCAACCCAGGCATTGGAGATGTCGAGCTCCAGGTCCAGGCCTCCCTTGAGGGAGTTGGCACGCTTTGCCACTACATAGAGGGCGTTGACGCTGTGGATGGTGATATGCCCCTTTGCAATCACCTGGGCCTTGCTGTGGTCCAGATCCACCCGGACCACGATGTTCAGCTTAGAGTTCAAGATGTAAAGCCTTCCCCGGCATTGGCTGCGACGCTGCAGCTTCTTGCATGGCCTGTTTGCTTAAGCCTCAACCAGATTAGGCAACCAATGTGATCTGCGCAACACGGTGACGTTTATTACACCGAACGTAGTTTCCTATCAGTTTGAGGAGCACCCACGAGGCAGTGAAAGAATCTGACCTGAACAACTGATCACCGAACTCCTGCCCGCGCAGCACGCGCCCGCCCAGTAGTACCGCCACGAAGGACAACCAATGACCAAAGAACAGCTGATCATCATCGGCTCCGGCCCCTCCGGCTACACCGCCGCCATCTACGCCGCGCGCGCCGGCCTGAACCCCCTGGTCCTGGCCGGGTCCGTGACAGCGGGAGGCGCGCTGATGAACACCACCGAGGTGGAAAACTTCCCCGGCTTCCCCGCAGGGGTCCAGGGCCCCGAGCTGATGGACGGGCTGCAGCAGCAGGCGGAAAAGTTCGGCGCGCGCATTGAGTACGACGACGCCACGTCCGTTGACCTGAAAGGTTCTGTCAAGCGCGTGGTCACCGGCGCCGGGGAGACCTACGAAGCCCCTGCCGTCATCCTGGCCACCGGCTCGGCCTACAAGGAACTCGGCCTGCCCGAGGAGAAGAAATTCAGCGGCCACGGTGTCTCCTGGTGCGCCACCTGCGACGGGTTCTTCTTCCGCGACCAGGACATCATCGTCGTCGGCGGCGGCGACTCCGCCATGGAGGAAGCGACCTTCCTGACCCGCTTCGGCAAGACCGTCACCGTCGTGGTCCGCAAGGACGAACTGCGCGCCTCCCGCATCATGGCCCAGCGCGCCAAGGACAACCCCAAGATCCGCTTCGCCTGGAACTCCGCGGTCACCGCGATCCACGGCGACGGCAAGGTCACCGGCGTCACCCTCACGGACACCCGCACCGGCGAGACCCGGCACCAGGACGCCACCGGCATCTTCGTGGCCATCGGCCACCTGCCGCGCACCGAGCTGGTGGCAGGCCAGGTTGACCTGGACGACGAAGGCTACATCAAGGTGGACGCCCCCACCACGTGCACCAACCTGCCCGGCGTCTTCGCCTGCGGCGACGCCGTGGATCACCGCTACCGGCAGGCCATCACCGCCGCCGGCACAGGCTGCGCCGCGGCCCTGGACGCCGAACGCTTCCTGGCCGCACTGGAGGATGCCGCCAGCATCGCCACGGCGCTGGTGGAGGAACCGACCCACAACTGGTTTTAATGCAGTTGCGTTTTAGTGCAGCGGGAAGGCTCCCTGGGTCAGACGACTTCGGGGAGCCTTCCCGTTAATACGGAGACGGGGGCCGATGACCAGCGCTCGCGTTCCGGCTCGAACGAGATCACCATGGACGCGTCGCTCTCGCGAGCCTCGTCGATGGCCAGCAGCAGGGCGTCCTCCAAGTGCCTGGCGTATTCCAGCCGCTCGGGCAGCAAACCCTGCAGCCCGCCGTCGTCAATCAGAACGTGGCCCTTGCCGTCCACAATGACCTTCAGTGAATACCCGCTGTCCTCATGCCGGGACCCCCGGGTGGATGAAATCTCCGTTACTCGGTCTGCCCGGACCAGCCCGTTGCCCAGTGTGCGGATCCACACTTCACCCATGAAATGGCCTTCCCTTGGAACTGGGACGCGGTTCAGCACCCCATAAGGCGAACGCTACTCCTCCCCGGGCCTTTTGTGACCCCCTTAATCCGGCCTTGCTGCCTCCAGCGAACACGGCAAATAGCGGCCGCTCCATTCAGCTACTCTTATGCCACAACCGGCGCCGGGTATGGGATTTTTGGGAGGAATGTATGTGGTCGAAGTTGGATACGTACCTCTTCCCGCTGCCCGTTACTGCGGTCTGTCCTTCAGGGACCTTTGAGCTGGACGTCTCCTCCGGAAACATGCAGTGGTCCGAGGGCATGTTTGGCATTCACGGGCTGCGGTCAGGTGAGGTAGTTCCCACCTTTGACGTGCTGATGGCCCACAAGCACCCGGAAGACCGGGAACCGGTGCGGGAACTCTGGGCGGACCTCCTTGTGGGCGGCGGCCAGGGTGCCCTGCTGCACAGGATCATTGACGTCCGGGGCAAGGAGCGGCGCGTCTTTTCGGCGATCCAGGCGGCGGCCGGCCCGTCCGGACGGGTGGAACAGGCCCGCGGATTCATGGTGGACGTGACCCAGAGCCTGCGCATCGAGTCCCAGCATGCCGCGTCCGAGGCCATCGAGGGTGCGTTCGTGCACAAGACCGTCATCGAACAGGCCAAGGGCATTGTCATGGCCCTGCGGAGTGTTGACGCCCCGGCAGCGTTCCAGATCCTGGCCGCCAGAAGCCAGCATGCCAACGTGAAATTGCACATTGTGGCTGAAGAAATGGTCAATGCCGCGGCAAACGGCAAGGCGGGGGAACTCCTGGAAGGTTACTGACTCCCGGCCAACCCGCGAGTCGCAGGGGACCTTCGGCTCTTTTGGCCCGGACTGTTCGGCTGCAGCCTGTTGCTATGGCTGGCGGCGGACCAAGCCCGGGTTAGCGGAGACGAGTCAGGAGATGGCGGTGGCACATATTCAAGGTTCCATCGGCATTCGGCGGCCGGTGGGGGAAGTCTTCGACTTTGTGGCGGACCAACGGAACGAGCCTGCCTACAACCCGCAGATGCGGAAGGTGGAGAAGGCCACGCCTGGACCCATAGGGCTGGGAAGTGTCTGGCGGGTCACCACCGGGACGAAACGTCGGAAGACGTCGTTCGAGCTGGAGGTCACTGACTACGTCCGGCCCTGGCGGTTGGGGTCCGTCTCCCGGATGGGAGGGGCTGAGATCCTGGGAGGCCTGACGTTCCGGCCCACGGACGAAGGGACCTGGATGGACTGGTCCTGGGACTTCAGGCCCAAGGGACTTTTGAAACTGGCGGGGCCGGTCTTCACGGTTGTGGGTCGCCGCCAGGAGCAGCGCATTTGGGCCGGCCTCAAGCGGCACATGGAGCAGGGGGTGGGCGGCTAAATGGCAGGCAGGACCACCACCAGGCGCAGCGGCAATCTTGGCTCCGCCATTGTCAACGCCCTGCTGATGTACGGGATCAACGTCTGGCCCGGCTGGCAGGTGCTGCCGTTCCTGACGGCAGACATGGCCCGCGTGCTGGACCTCATCAATGCATCCCTGCTTGCAGGCATCATCGTCAACCTGGTCTGCGTGGTGATCCGTGCCAGGGCCTTCATGGCACTGGGAAACCTTGTGGTCATCGGTTTCGGCGTTGCCGCCATGCTGCGTCTTTGGGAGGTCTTCCCCTTCGATTTCGGAGACAGTTGGTCCGGCTGGCCGGTGCTGGTGCGGGTATTCCTGGTGGTGGGCATCGTGGGGTCGGTCATCGGGGCAGTGGTGGAAGTGGTCAACCTGTTCCGCGCCCTGGCCGGGTTCGAGCCCCGGGCCCGCTGAGCCCCGCCCGCTGAACGTTGCCCGCTGAGCCGGGTTTGTGCGTGGCGGCGTGGGCATGTCCGGTGCGTCACACCGCACCCTGCGGGGTCAGGGGGCGGCCATAGGATAAATCTGATGACTTCCCCGGACGACTCCCAGCCCTTCAGCCTGCGCAGCATTGCGGTGGCCGCCTTCGGCCCCACGCTGCTCTTTGGAATCGGGCAGGGCGCCATCCTTCCGGTGGTGGCGTTGTCCGCCCGGGAGCTGGGCGCCTCGGTGGCGGTGGCCGCCCTGGTCGTCACCCTGATCGGGCTGGGGTCCTGGTTCTTCAACCTGCCGGCGTCCCTGGTGACCCTGCGCTTCGGCGAACGCTGGTCCATCGTGGGCGCAGCCGTCGCCGCGGGCCTTGCCCTGGCAGCTGCCGCCACCTCCGGCCTGGCCCCGAACGGACTGTGGCTCCTCGCCGTGGCGATGACCGTCGTCGGGATGTCCGGGGCGGTATTCGGCCTGGCCCGGCAAAAATACCTGACCGAGGCCGTTCCGGTGGGGTTCCGGGCCCGCGCGCTGTCCACGCTGGGCGGCGTGAACCGGATCGGCGTGTTCATCGGCCCGTTCGCGGGGGCTGCGGTCATGCAATTCTTCGGCATCGCCGGCGCGTACTGGGTGGGTGTGGTGGCCATGGCGGCCGCCGCGCTGCTCTCCCTCACCATCCCGGACCTTGCGACGCCGGAGGTCCCCTTGGGCGGGAACGCCGGCCCCCAGCCCACGCTCCGCAGCGTGGCGGTGTCACATGCGGGCGTGTTCCTTTCGCTGGGCATGGGCATCCTGCTGCTCAGCGCGCTGCGGTCATCCCGCCAGGTGGTCATCCCGCTCTGGTCAGACCACCTGGGCATGGACGCCACCTCCGCGTCCCTGATCTACGGGCTGTCCGGCGCCATCGACATGCTGGTGTTCTATCCAGCCGGAAGACTGATGGACCGCAAGGGCCGGCAATGGGTGGCGATTCCGTCCACGCTGCTCATGGGGACCGCGTTGCTCCTGATTCCGCTAACCGGGTCTTTCGTGGGGCTGCTGCTGGCCGCTCTGCTTATCGGATTCGGCAATGGCATCAGCTCCGGGCTGGTGATGACCCTCGGCGCCGACTTCTCGCCGGACCGCGGCCGCGGCCAGTTCCTGGGCCTCTGGCGGTTCATGGCGGACGCCGGATCCACCGGCGGCCCTGTGCTCCTCTCCGGGGTGACGGCTATCGCCTCCCTGGGGCCGGGGATCTCAGCCACGGGCATCCTGGGGTTCGCTGCGGCGGCCGTGTTCGCCGTCGTGATTCCCCGCCTGAAGCACCGCCGCAACTACTGAGCCCCTTTTGTCACGGCAGATGGGCCAGGCCGGCGCAGGCATCCCACAGGCGCTTGCGGGCCTCCGGGTCCGATCCCATGCCGGGCGTAGCAAGCTCCTTGCGCTTTGCCCAGAGCTTCCCTGACACGCCTGCAGTTTCCTCTGACGTGGCCAGCCAAAGGGCAGTGTCCACCGCTTTTTCCGCCGGTGCGCCGAACGTGTTGGTGAGCAGGCGGAACGGGCCTCCGACGTCCTTCAGCAGCGATGTATTCCTGACCAGCCCCGGGTGCACGGCGTTGGCCACCACGCCCGAGCCGCGCAGGCGTTCGGCGAACTCCTGGGTGAGGAGGACGCGGGCCAGCATGGTGGGTGGCGTGGAGCGCAGGAAGCTGTACCGGCCCTTGGCGGTCTGAAGGTCGTCAAAATTGAGTTTGGTGTTGCCGTACCTGGACGCGATGTTCACGATCCGGGCCGTCCCGGCCGCCGCTGCCGCGTTCCTGAGCGCATCAAGCATCAGGTTGGTGAGCAGGAAGTATGCCATCACGTTGGTGGCGAACGTCAGTTCCAGCCCGTCGGGAGTGACCTCGCGCTCCTTGCGGAACACGCCCGCCGAGTTCACCAGGACGTCGAGCCTGCTGTGGCGCGTCAGGAAGTCGGACGCGGCCGCGTGGATCGAGGACTGGACCGAGAGGTCGCATACCAGCGGCTCCAGCAGCGCGGACGGGACGAGGCGGCGGATGGCACCCGCCGCCTCTTCCGCGCGGGCGGGGGAGCGCCCCGCCACCACAACCAGGGCGCCTTCGCGGGCCAGGCCGGTTGCCACGGCCTGTCCCAGGCCGCTGCCCGCGCCGGTCACCAGCGCAACGGTTCCATACATGGAAGCCAGCCTTCTCGGCCTTGCGGACCGGTCAGCGAACGATCTTGAAGTTGAACGCGGGCGTGCCGAGTGCGCCCCAGAGGCGAAGCCAGACGGGGAGGAGCATTTCCGTGCCGCGGGCGGTGGAGATGTCCCCGAGGTCAATGATGTCCCGGTGGCCGAAATCCTTCAACAGTCCCGTGACGACATGCTTGGCCTCGGCGTCGTTCCCGGAAACGAACACCGTGCCGGGATCGGACAGCTGTGCCGGGTGCGCCATGAGGTCGGCGTTCATGGTGTTGAGCGATTTCACCACCCGGGTTCCGGGGAAGGCACGCTGAATCTGCTCACCCAATGAGTCGGTGTCCTTGACGAACAGGGTTGGGGGCATGCCTTGGCTGAAGTCGAGCGGGTTGGCGATGTCGAGGATGATCTTGCCGTCAAGGTCTTCCGTACCGGCCTGTGCCAGGGCGTCCAGGGATGCGCTGCCATTGGTGGCGTTGACGACAAGTTCTGCCCCGGCGGCAGCCCCGGCGTAGCTGGCCAGCGAAATACCCGGGTTTGCTGCAGCCCAGGTGGCGAAGGGTAGGTTGCCCATCGCGTCGGCCTCAGTGCGGGCGAGCGTGGCTTCGGTGCTGCGGGTGCCAACGGTCACGGTGTGTCCGAGCTCGGCCAGCCGGGCAGCGATGGTGCGGCCGACAGTGCCGGTTCCGAGGACAGCAGTTTTCATGGTGGATTCCTTTAGCTTCTTCTTTGACGGAGCCTGATCCAATGTGACGGATCGTTCTCTTCAGTTTGTGACGGATCGATCCGTCTGTCAAACTTATGGGCAGGATGGCTGTCGATTTGGTTTTGAAGGGTGGGGTTTGCCGTGGCACGCAAGAGCGGCGAGGAGAACCGGCGGAATGTGCTTGAGGTGGCGACGCGACTGTTCTACCAGCGGGGGATCCGCGCGGTGGGAATGGATACCGTGGTTAAGGAATGCGGGGTGGGAAACGCCACCATTTACCGGCAGTTCCCCACCAAGGATGCCCTGGCCACGGCATACGTCCAGGGGCGTGCGGACGCATGGTTCGAGCGAATGCGTCAGGCGGCGGAGGAATGCGCCGACGCCCGGGAGAAGCTCATTGCCGTGTTTGCGGTGCTGGCCGGAGACACTGCCGGCGCCACCTATCGTGGGTGCCCGATGCTGAATACGAACACCGAGTTCCCGGAGGGCGATCACCCGGCGCATCTGGTGGCGGTAGCGCACAAGCAGCAGGTTCGGGACTGGTTCCAGTCCCTGGCAGCCGACGCCGGAGTGCAGGACCCCGATGAGCTGGCCGAAGAGTTGCTCATCATCCTCAACGGCGCCTATGCCACAGGCGCGGTTCTCGACGGCGCACTTTACGGCAAACGCGCCATGAATCTGGCCCGGCGCCTCGTGGATGATGCCTGCCCCCGGCCCTAATCGACGGGAAGTTTGCAGGGCCTGGCTGCGGCTCGATGTGCCGCGAGTGGTGTTTGCAGGAAGTGTCGCGGGGGCGCGTTATTCTCGATTCATGAGTGATCCCGGCGCCGTTGCCCGCATCAGCCCGCTGCAGAAGGCTGTGTGGTGGGCGCAGGACTATGTGTACGCCGCGGGCTGGCAGGTCCGCGGGTTCCTGTCGCGCGTGCAACCGGCGTCCTTCCGCAACGGGACCCGCCCGCCCGTGGTGATCATCCCCGGCGTGTACGAAAACTGGCAGTTCATGTTGCCGCTCATCCAGGCCATTCACGACGCCGGGCATCCCGTCCACGTGGTCACGGTGCTCCAGCGCAACAAATTGAAGGTGCCGGATGCCGCCAAATTGGTCGCCCAGCACCTGGAGGAGGCGGGGCTGCGCGATGCCATCCTGGTGGCGCACAGCAAGGGCGGACTGATCGGCAAGTACACCATGCTGTCCCTGGATCCAGAGCACCGGATTGACCGGATGATCGCCGTGTGCGCACCGTTTTCCGGCTCGCGCTACGCCCGGTACATGCTGCTGCCCAGCCTGCGGATCTTCTCTCCGCGGAATGCCCTGACCCTCCAGATGTCCCGCGAGCTGGCCATCAACAGCCGCATCACGTCCATCTACGGGCCGTTCGATCCGCACATCCCGGAGGGGAGCGTCCTGCCGGGGGCCACCAACATCGAACTGCCGGCGGCGGGGCATTTTCGAATCCTTGGCGATCCCGCCACCGCCCGGATCATTGTGGAGCAGCTGAACCTTCCGGCCTGACTTCCCTGCGTGGTTGCGCGGCTGGAGTTGCTGCTCCCGGCGCTTTTGCGGCGATGTGCCGGGCAATAACGGCGGCGTCCCTGCCCACGCCGTGCACCATGGACGACGCCAGCGACTGCTGGAAGATGGCGCCCAGGAAATACAATCCCGCCTGTGCTTTGGCCACACCGCGGTCCTGCTCAGGCTGGCCGTCCGGGCCGAACACGGGCAGCTTGATCCAGTCCAGGCCGGGCCGGAAGCCGGTGCACCAGATGACGTTGGAGACGTCCAGTGGCCTTCCGTCGGCGAGCAAGGGCCTGCCGTCCCGGGCGCCTTCCGTCCTGGGAACGCGTTCGACGCCGGCACGCACCAGGTCGCGGTTCTTTACCCTGACCAGTGGCCCGCTGTGTGCAAGGATTTGCGGGCGGGCCTTGCGGCCCATTGGCGTGTTGAGCGTCAGGATGTGGGAGAAGGCGAAGAAGACGGCGAGGGTCAGGGGGCGGGCCGCCACGGCATCGATGGGCCAGGGGATCTCGCCGGGGTGCCTGCCGGAGAGGTAGGTCTTGCGGCTGGGGGCGAGTTCGAGGGCAATGTCCGCGCCGGAGTTGCCGGCGCCCACCACCAGGACGGGCCCCGGAGCAAGGTCCTTCGGGTTCTTGTAGCTTGCCGCAGTCAGTTGCCGGATATCCGAGGTGAGCTGCTGTGCGAATGCCGGGACTTTGGGCTTGCGGTCCCAACCGGAGGCAACCACCACGTTGTCGGCTTCAACGCTGTGGCCGCCAGCCTCGATAACGAAGCCCTGTCCGTTGTGGCTGAGGCTGGTGACCCGGATATTGTTCCTTACCGGCAGTCCGAAGCTGTCCGCGTAGCCGCGGAGGTAATCGGCGAATTCCTCCCTTGAGGGGTAGGACCATGGCGGGGCCGGGTAGCGGCTGCCTGGAAGGGCGTCATACCTGGCAGGGGTGAAGAGCCGGAGTGAGTCCCAGCGGGTGCGCCAGCTGTCTCCGGTTTGTGGATTTTCGTCAAGGATCATGAAGGGTGTCTTGCGGCGCGACAGGTGATAACCCATGGCCAGGCCCGCCTGGCCGCCGCCGATGACGACGGTATCGAAGTGCTCTGACATGACGCCCTGCCCTTCCGCCCCTCGCCGCTGCCCTGCGGATGGGGGCTTTCCTGCTACAATTCATCCGAGTAGCATTCGGATGAAATAAGGCTAGGCCTGGCCATGAGTGAAGTCAATGCCCCCGCACGCCGTTACCATTCGCCCCGGCGGAAGGAACAAGCGGCGGCCACGCGCGACGCCGTGCTTGCCGCCGCCCGCGAACTCTTCGTGGGGGAGGGGTACCGTTCCACCACCGTGGCGGCTATTGCCCGGACGGCGGGAGTCGCCGTCGACACCATCTACGCCACCATTGGGCGCAAGCCGGACCTGCTGCGTGAGGTGGTGGAGGCGGCCATCTCGGGGACCGGCCAGGCGGTGCCCGCGGAGCGGCGCGACTACGTGGTCCGCCTGCGGGAGGCGAAGGGGGCGGCCGAAAAGATCTCAATCTACGCCCACGCCTTGGCCGGCATCCAGCCACGCCTCGCGCCGGTCTACCTTGCGCTCCGCGATGCCGCCGGCACCGATCCCGACTGCGCTGCGCTCTGGACGGAGATTTCCCAGCGGCGCGCGGCAAACATGCTGAAGTTCATCGAGGACCTTGCCGCCACCGGGGAACTACGGATGGACCGGCCCGCTTCCGAACTCGCGGACGCGGTGTGGAGCATGAACGGACCCGAATACTGGGTGCTTCTGGTGGACCAACGCGGGTGGACTCCGGGCCAGTTTGCCGAGTGGCTGACTGATGCCTGGTGCAGGCTGCTGCTGAACAACACGAAATGAGCCTTATTCCGGTAGAAGTGCAGGTCAAACCCCTGTTGTACTTTCAAATAACTTGAGCTTTTGTTGACGTTTTACCCCCACACTTCCTGAGGTTGGCCGTGCAAAGTGGTGCCCAGTTAGACCACCACGCCACAAAGTCTGAGGGGACACATCATGAAGAACAGCACCCTGATCAAGGGAACCGCAGCCATCGCCGTTGGCGCCGCACTGTTGCTGGGCGGCGGCGGCACCCTGGCCAACTGGAACGCGGCAGACGCCGCCGCTCCTGGCACTATTAGTTCGGGTGACTTGGACGTCAAGGCAAGCACCGGAAAATGGACTGACCGCGCGGGTAACCCCATCACCAACATCGGCTCCTACCGTGTAGTTCCTGGCGACAAGTTGACCTACACGCAGGATCTGACGGTTACGCTCATTGGTGACAAAATGGCCGCGAACATCGTGGTCAGCGGTGCCAATGCCGCCAACAACTTCACCGCTGCCAATGTGACCATTACCGGTCCCGAACTTAAAGTCGGTACGGCGGTTGTGGCGAACCCGCTAACTGCAATTGGCGGAACCTCAACCAGAACTGTCACGGCTACTACGACCTTCGAATTCAAAGCCGCTACCTCGGACCGAAACGACGTCAACAAAAGCTACAACCTGGGAGATGTTAGCTACACCCTGACTCAGGTCGTGTCGGCTCCCGGACTGGCTGACCCGACGCCTCAGCCGTAGTCAGCTGAAGGCGGGTGGCTGAACCGCAATCCGCCCAAACGACCGAATCCGAAGCAGGACCAGGAGGGACCAATGCGCACCAAGCGCAGGCTGCAGGCGGCGGCGCTGACCGCCGTTGCAGTGGTCCTGGGCCTGTTCACGGTGCAGGGAACCTACGCGTTGTGGAGCGCGGCAGCGGCTGCCTCGCCTGGCGTCGTCACGTCGGCGTCGTTCGATATGGCGCTGACAGCGGTCAACACTGGCCAGACAACCAACATGACATTGTCTGACGGCAAGACGTCGGCCACCTTGGCGTTGAGCCCCGCGGGAACGTTGGGGCCGGGCACCTCGGTATACGGCGGTGTGGTGGTCACCAACAACACCAACGCCGGCGGCCAGTTCAACACGGCCATCACTGGGACCCAGCCCGCCATCGCGAATGTCAGCGGCGGAACCCTGGCCACATACACCAGCGTCAACGCAAAAACGGCAAGTTCCTCCGCGGAATGCAGCAACACCACAGGCTTCATGCCGATCAGTACCACCGGGCTCGTCTCACCCACGGTCGCCAAAGGCAGTTCCACTGTCTTCTGTTTCCAGGTGAGCCTGAGCTCCAGCGCCCCCTCTTCAGTGAAAGGACAAGCAGTGAACATCTCGCTCCAACTCACCGCACGTCAGCTCTGCGGGGTGCCCAGTGGCTGCTGACCTGACCGAACGCCTGCTTGGCGGTGACACCGAGCCTGGGAAGTCCGGGACGGAAACTCCGGCGCCCACCCCCAAAAGTGGAAGCAAGCGCAAAGCCGCCTGGGCCGCCGTCGGACGTTTCCTAAGCATGGCTGCCATGTTGGTGGCACTCTTCGCCGCACTGGTCCTCATCGTGGTGCCGGTGGCGACCGGCTCGCAGACCTACACGGTCCTGACCAAGTCCATGGCGCAGAAATACCCGCCGGGCACCTTTATGGTGATGAAACCCGCGCCGTTCGACGAACTCAAGTATGGCGATGTCATTACCTTTCAGCTGTACTCTGGGCGTCCGGACGTGGAAACGCACCGGATCGTCGGTTTCAGTTCCAGCCAGCAGGGCGAGAAGACCCTGATCACCAAGGGCGACAACAACGGCGCCAACGATCCTGAGCCGGTCCGTGCCATCCAGGTCAAGGGCAAACTGTTCTATGCCGTCCCGTACGCGGGTTTCCTCGCGAATTTCCTGGGGAATTCCGGCCGGGAGACGTGGACTGTTGTCGCGGCCGTGGCCCTCATCGGCTACGGAGCCATCACCGTGTACAAGTCTGTCCGCAAAACCCGCAAGCGCGATATCCCGGCTGCCGAGGTGGAGTAGATGGCACGGTTCCGGGACCTTCCAGGTGCGGCGCTCGCCGTCGGGGCCTTCGTGCTCACGGTACTGCTGGGTGTTGGCGGCGCCTCGGCGTCGGCTCTCTGGCAACAGAGCGCGACCGCGACCATGACGGTCACTGCGTCCGGACCCTGGCCCCCGCCGGTGTTCAACACTCCCGTTTGCAGCAATGTAGACAACGCAAACAAGTACGTATCCCTGGCATACTCGGGATTCTCCGAGGCTCCAACAAAACTCACATTCTCGGCAGCCGGAACCAACGGGGTCTACGGGATAAGCACGGACCTGGCTGGCCCGTTCGGTACGTCCGGGAGTTTATCGCTCTTCGGAGACTCCACGATTTTCACGCAAGTCACCACCACCCCGGCGACGGTCAGGATCGTGGCCACGTTCTCAGGCGGCATGCAGTCCAGCGCTTACGTACAGGTAAACCTGGAGATCGGCACGGGAAACAAGAAGATTTACTGCGCCTGAGGTTTCCACCCGTCAGCTCGGCGGAAGAAGGTGCCGCTGCATCCCCCCATGCAGTGGCACCGTCTCCCGCCGAGCTGGCTTCTCGGTGATGACGATTGGTACTGCTCGGCAGTATTCACGACACGCGAATTCACTTTCGACCCGCAGGTACCTTTTCGCCCCCGATATTTGGGCCGCGGCGGGGATCATGCGCCTCGGAAATGACGATGCGTGTCGAAGGTGAGCCGCCGCGGAAGGTGAGAGCCGTCGTCGTGCATTGCGTCCCGGGTCCGGCGGGCAGCTTGGGGCGGTCCGTACACTGGCACCATGTCATGCCGAATCAGCGAACTGGTCCTGAACTGCGCCAACCCCGGACTGCTTGCGCGGTTCTGGGGTGACGTCCTTGGTTATGTCGAGCTGGACCGGGAGGACGGTGCGGTTGAGATCGGGCCGCCGGACGCCGGGTTCGGCGGACTGCAGCCCACGATTATCCTGAGCCCCAGCAGTAACCCGCGGGTGGGCAGGCTACCGCTGCATCTCGACGTCAACCCGGTGGACCGGGACCAGGACGCTGAGCTGGAACGGCTGCTGGCCCTCGGTGCCAGGCCCGCGGATGTGGGGCAGACCGGCGACGAGCAGTGGCACGTCCTGCAGGACCCCGAAGGGAACGAGTTCTGCCTCCTGCGCAAGCGGCTCGATTCCTGATCCAATGCCACTTGCCCACCCTTAAACAGCAGCGCCCTCCCATGCGTGAGAGGGCGTTGAACTGTGCCTGGCGGCGCCCACTTCAAAACGCCGGCCAGGCACCTTCAACTATTGGCGGCACCCCTCAAGCTATGGGGGTCAACTGCCGCAAGGTTGGATCAAGACTTCCCTTTGGACCCCTTCTTTGTGCTGGCTGCGGCGGCGTTGTGACTCTTTGCCCGGGAAACCTTTCCTGCCGCGCAAGTCCGGCATAGGGTTTGGGGACAACCGGGCATCAAGCAGCAGGTGAACGGGCCGGAGAATTTTCCTGCAACGGTGCAGGGGCTGGAAGAGGCGCACATTGAGCGAGTTGATGCTGCTGGCTATGAGCGGACTGGCGCGGGAAGTACTTGCAGCGGTCCGGAGCAGTGGACAATACGACGTCCTGGGAATCCTGGATGATGACCCGGAACTGCTGGGGACCTCCGTCGACGGCACAATGGTGATGGGCGCAATCTCGGACGCGCCTGCCTTCCGAAAGGCCTTGTTCACTGCCTGCCTTCCCTCCGGGCGGGACAGGGAAGCCCTGGTGGACCGGCTGTCACTGCTGGACGTGCATGAGGACCGGTACGCCACGGTGGTGGACCCGGAGGTCCGTGTCCCCAGGGATTCCAGGATCGGCCCGGGCAGCATTGTGATGCGGAATGCCACCATCGCCCCGCAGGCCCACATCGGGCGCCACGTGGTGCTGCAGCCCCACGTGAATGTGGGGTGCAGTGTCCGGGTGAGCGATTTTGCCACGCTTTCTTCCCGCGTTGCGGTTGGCGAGGGCGCGCGGATAGGGCGGGCGGTGCACCTGGGCATGAACGCCGGCATCGCGGAGGGGCTGGCGGTGGGGGACTATTCCCACGTGGAGATGCGCTCCGCCGTGATGCACAACGTGCCCGAGCACCAAACATGGGCCGGTGTGCCCGCCCGGGCGGGGGCCGGAACCAGCCCTTAAATCCGGAGCGCCAGCCCCTGACTCCGGGACCTGCGGCCCTAACGGGGCAGGTACGGAAACGCTAGATTGTGCCTACGCGGGTGGCGTCTCCCAACCCAGCCCATCGCTACTGAGGGGATCGACCGTGGAACTCTTCAGCGACAAACCTGCCCTCGCCGCAGCCGCCCTGACCAGGCTCGTTGCCGCCGACACAGAAGCCAAGGGACGCCCCGCCGGCCGCCTCCAGGCGTACCTCAGCGATCTCGTTGTCCGGAACGGACCCAGCATCGTGGAGGAACTGGCCATCGAGCTGGCCCGACAGCACCTCACCACGCTGGACAGGCTGGCCAAGGCAACCGGGCGGCCCGCTGCCCGCTACCTCGACGACATTGAGCTTGCCGCAGCCATGGGGGAAAGCATGGGACGGGACGGCCCGGCCTAACCCAGAGGCGACCTGTCAGCGCCGGGGTACGTCCCGGCGTCGTGCCGCGAACGCGAACAGGGACGTGGTGGCCACCGTGGCCAGGTACCCCGCGATCACGATCAGCGAGATCCCGGCCCAGAAGTAGTTGGTGGTGCTGGCTTCCTGCCACGGACTCGGCGCAATCCGGATCAGCGAATACACCGCAACCCCCGCCGAGGCCAGCCCGATCAGCACCGGCAGCGTGAGCCAGATCCGCGCCGAACCGAGGTGCTCGCCAAAACCGTCCCACTCGGTCCAGGACCCGCGCCGAAGGATCAGCCAGCCGGCCGGAATCATGAACGCTCCAACCAGCAGGAACGCGGCCACCACGTCGGCGGGGCGGTGCCACTGGTTGATCAGGGTGGACACCCCGGACGCGATGGCAAAGCTGCCGCCGATGAAGCCGGCCATGGGCCGCCAGCGCGGGGACGCCATCAGGAACACCGCGGCAGCAGCAGACGCCGCCAGCGTGGTGTGCCCGGACGGCAGGGAATTGAGCTCCAGCGTCAGCACGCCTTTGTCCGGGCGCGGCGGCAGCAGGTCCTTCAGGACCTGGGTGGCCACGTTCGCACCGATGCACGCGGCCACGGCAATCCCGGCTTCGGCCCAGTGCCGCCGGATCACGGTGACAAACAGGACCACGACGGCGGCCATCACCAGTGAAATGGTGGGCAGCCAGTCGAGGAACTGGGTTGCGGCCTTCCCGGCGGGCCCGTGGATCTCCACCGCTTCCACCAGCGCGGACTCATCGATGAACTGGCCTGTGGTGGTCTGGACGAAGAAGCAGTAGGTGGCAACCAGCCCGGCGATGCACGCCACAGTGGACAGCACGAACAGGAACGCCGAGCCCGGGGCGGGGCGGGCCGGGGTCCTGGTGGATAGTTGCCGTGAAGAAGTCATCGCGGTTAAGGGTGACACAGAAAGCTGGACGGCCGCTCAGCGGTCGGGGTTGACCGGGTCCAGCCGGGGGATGCTGGCTGCCGCCACCAGCAGCGCCAGCGCACCCAGCCCGAACGGCAGGGCCGTGGCCGTGGCGATGCCGCCCACCAGCAGGGGTCCGCCGGCGTCGCCGAGCTCGCGTCCCAGCTCTGCCGAGCCCATGGTCCGGCCCATCCGTTCGGGCGGAGTGGTGTCCGCCAGGTGGGCAAAACCCAGAGGGGTCACCGCGCCGATCCCGACCCCGATACACGCCGCGGCGACGAAAATGGTGGCCACTCCCGGGGCGGCCGCCACCAGACCCACACCTGCGGCAATCAGCAGGAGGCCCGTCGTCGTGCCCTTGTTGTCAGTCACGGCGTGCCGGTCCCGGAGCCTGCCGATCCACGGCTGGGTGAGCACCGAGCCGAGCGCCACCACGCTCACCGCGGCCGTGCCGGCGAAGGCGTCCAGGCCGTGGCGCGTGGCCAGCGCAGGGAGGAAGCCGACGGCGGCACCGAGCGCGCCGGTCGAGGCGGCGAGCACCAGCGTGGGGACCAGGAACCTGCGCTCGCCCACCTGCCGCGCCAGGTCCATCACGGTGTACCGCTTCCGCGGCAGCGGCGCCAGGTGCGGCACGGAGACCAGCACCCACACCGCCGTTACCGCAGCCAGCGCCGACAGCGTGCCGAACAGCAGGGGAAAGCCGCCGGCCAGGATCAGGCCGGCGCCCAGCGGCGGCCCAATGATGTAGCCCAGGCTCTTCCAGGACCCGTACCGGCCAAAGTAGGTGCCCGCCTTCCCGCCGCGGGCCATCCTTGCCACCATGGCGGACGACGCCGGCGAGAAAGCCGACGCCGCGGCACCCTGTCCCAGCCGGGCCAGGGCCAGGATCAACGGGTCGGCCGCGCCCAGGCCGATCAGGGACAAGGCGGCAAAACCGAGCAGGCCGCCGACGACGACGGGTTTGGCGCCGATGCGGTCGCTGAGGGCACCGAAGACGGGTTTCAGGAAGACTTCGGCAACGTCGTAGAGGGCCAGCAGGATACCGAGGTTCAGCAGGGTCAGGCCGATGTTGCCGCTCTGCGCGCCCAGTCCCGCCGCGATGCTGTGGGCGCCGAACGCGGTGACGAACCCTGCGGCGTACAACGGTGCCGATGACCTTGGGGTGGCCTCGCCGCTGGACAGGGGATCGCCGGTGCTCATAGTTGGGACTTTAGTACCTTCAGAAATTTGTGAAAACTTCGAAGACTTGAACCATGAACACCGTTGTCCAGACCACGGACCTGCATAAGCGCTTCGGCCGCGTCAGGGCCCTGGACGGGCTCGACCTCGAAGTCCAGCGCGGCGAGATCCACGGTTTCCTGGGCCCCAACGGCGCCGGGAAATCAACCACCCTGCGCATCCTCCTGGGGCTGGCCAGAGCGACGTCCGGCTCCGCGGCCGTCCTGGGTTTCGAGCCCTGGACCCAAGCGGTGGAGCTGCACCGGCGCCTGGCCTATGTTCCGGGGGACGTCCGGCTCTGGCCCAACCTCTCCGGCGGCGAAACCATCGACCTGCTCTCCCGGCTGCGCGGCGGCACGGCGGATGGTGCGGCATACCGGCGTCGAAAGGACCAGTTGTGCCGGGTGTTCGACTTCGACCCCGGGAAGAAGGGGCGCGCCTACTCAAAGGGCAACCGGCAAAAAGTCGCACTGATCGCAGCCCTCGCCACCGAGGCCGAGGTCTACCTGCTGGATGAGCCCACCAGCGGCCTTGACCCCCTGATGGAGGAGGTCTTCCGCCGCGAGCTGCTCGCCGCCGTCGACCGCGGAGCCACCGTGCTCCTCTCCAGCCACATCCTCTCCGAAGTGGAAGTGCTGTGCCACCGCGTCAGCATCATCCGCGCCGGCAGGATTGTCGACGGCGGCACGCTGGACTCGCTGCGGCACCTCACCAGGTCGGAGGTTTCCTTCGCCGCGGACGGCCTGGACGCGGCGGCCCTGGCCCGCCTGGGAGCGGTGCATGACCTGACGCTCGACGCCGGGCGGGTCCGGTTCAGCGCCGACTCGGACCGGATCGCCGAGGTCCTTCCCGCGCTGGGCGCCCTGGGCGTGCAGGGCCTGACGATTGTTCCGCCGTCGCTGGAGGAGCTGTTCCTGCGGCACTACGGGGATGCCTCCGCCGTCCCGGAGCCGCAGGCTGACGCCCCCGCCGGTGGGCGTGGCGCCCGGCGGCACCTGCTCGGCGCCAGGGGGCAGAGCTGACATGGGCGTCCTCTTTGTCCTCTGGGGCCAGCGCCTTCGGCGTGACCGCTGGCAGCTGGTGAGCTGGGTGGTGTCCATTGGGGCGTTCGCACTGTTCGCGGCGGCCGCCGTCACCCAGACCTACGGCAACGCAGCGGCCCGCACCGAAATCCTGCAGGTGGCTATCGCTACGCCCGCCATCCTGATGCTCCGCGGCCTGCCCCGCGGCGCCGACCAGGGGGCCTTCACGTTCTTCCTGATCTACGCCTTCCTTGCCCTCCTGGCCGGCCTGATGAGCACCTTCCTGGCGGTACGCCATACGCGGGCCGACGAGGAATCCGGCGCGGCGGAACTCGTCGCAGCCACACCGGCTGGACGCCTGCTGCCCAATACAGCCACCCTGCTGCACGGCGCCACCGCGAACATCCTCGTGGCGCTCGCCGTGTTCGCCGGCTTTGCTGCCCAGGGCCTGGACCCGCAAGGTTCCCTGACCGCCGGAGCCGCAACGGGCGCCGTCGGCCTCGCATTCCTTGGTGTGGGACTGCTCGTGGCCCAGTTCATGGGGACCTCACGCGGTGCGAACGGCGTCTCCGCCGCGCTGGTGGTCCTGGCCTACGTCCTGCGCGGGATTGGCGATGCCACCGGGAGCCCCGGCGCCGACGGAACCACTATGACCGAAGGGGCCGCCAGCTGGTTCTCGCCGATCGGCTGGGGCCAGCAGACGGTCGCCTACTCCGGGAACCGCGGCTGGCCGCTGCTGCTGCCGGCGGGGCTCGCCGTCGCCTGTCTCGCAGCCGCCTGGCTCATCCTTCGGACGCGGGACACCGGGGCCAGCGTCTGGGGTGCGCGGGCGGGACGCGCCGCCGCCCGGCCGGGCCTTCGGAACCCGGTGGCCCTGGCATTGCGGTTGCAGTCCGGGTCCATTATCGGCTGGGGGTTCAGCGGCCTGGCACTGGGATTGCTCGCGGGGTCGCTGGGTAAGGCGGTGGCCGCCCTGGATACGCCCGGGACCGGTATCACGGCAGTGATGCGGGCCATGCTCCAGTCGCAGGGCACCTCGCTGACCCAGCTCATGGTCTCCGTGATCTTTTCGATGGCCGGGGTCCTTGCAGCGGCGTGTGCCCTGCAGGCTGTGATCAGGTTGCGGCAGGAGGAAGGGGCCGGAACCGCCGAACTCCTGCTGGCCGCCCCGGTGGGGCGGGTCCGGTGGCTGGCCGGCTACCTGCTGCTGGGTGCGGCCGCGGTGGTGCTGGTGGTGGGCCTGACGGGTGTGGGGGCGTGGGCCACGCTGACCGGAACCGGCGATATGTCCATGCCGGCTGATGCACTCTGGGAAACCGCCCTGGCCCAGCTGCCGGCGGCGCTGATCTACCTGGCCGTTCCGGCGCTGGTGTTCGTCCTGTGGCCCGCCGCGACCATCGCCGGGAGCTGGGCGTTGCTGGCCCTGGGCGTGATGCTGGGGATCTTTGGCGGCATGCTGGGCCTTGACCAAAGCCTGCGCGACTTGTCCCCGTTCACCCACACACCGGTTCCCCAGGGCGGCGCCACTGACTGGAGCGGCGCATGGTGGATGCTGGCCATCGCGGCGGTTGCAGCTGCACTGTCCATTGCCGTGATGCGGCGGCGGGAAGTGGGGTCGGCATGAGTGCGGACGCTGACATCGAGGCCGGCCCGGTGTCCGTGCCTGCCGATACTGCCGCCGGCGGCACCGTCGCCGCCGTCGAAAGAACTGCCGCTGCCTTCGCCGCCGCCGGCTTCCCCAAGATGCCGGCGCGGACGCTGCTTGCATTGGTGGCTTCGGAGCGCGGGAGCCTCACGGCTGCCGAACTCGGGGAGCGGCTGGGCGCAAGCGCCGCAGCCGTTTCCGGGGCGGTGCGGTACCTCCAGACCGTGGGCTTCGTCCACCGGGTCTCCCAGCCCGGCAGCCGCCGCGACCTCTACGCCCTGCATGAGGACGAGTGGTACGTGGTGTCCATGCGGAACAGCCCCGTCTACGAAAAACTCGCGGCCCTGACGGACGCGACGGCGGAAACCCTCCCGGAGGGATCGGCGGCCCGGGCCCGGGTGGCGGACATGGCCCGGTTCTACCGGTTCCTCAACTCCCGGATGCCCGCCCTGCTGGACGACTGGGAGCGGGAGCGGGCCGGGGAAGGAGCGCCGTGACCATCATTGACAACGCGGTGTACGTGAATGGGCTGCGCACCGAGGACCCGGAAGACCTTGACGAGACCTACTTCCTGCTCCGCCAGCGCGAGGGGATGGCGTGGATCGGGCTGTACCGGCCGGACGCTGAGGAGCTGCAGTCCGTCCGCGAGGAATTCGACCTCAACGCCCTGGCCATCGAGGACGCGCTAACAGGCCACCAGCGGGCCAAGCTGGAGCACTACGGCGAGTGCCTGTTCCTGGTGCTGCGCCCTGCCAGGTACCGTGACGACGAGGAAAAAGTGGACTTCGGCGAGATCCACGTCTTTGCCGGGGACGAGTACGTGGTGACCGTCCGGCACGCCGAGTCGCCGGACCTGGCCAAGGTCCGCCGCCGGATGGAGTCAATGCCCGAATTCCTGGCCCTGGGGCCGGATGCCGTGCTCTACGGGATCCTGGACCAGGTGGTGGACGAATACGAGCCGGTGGTGGCCGGCCTCGAAAACGACATTGACGAGATTGAGGATGACCTCTTCGGTGCTGACCCGGACGTATCCCGCCGCATCTACGAACTGTCGCGGCAGGTCATCATCTTCCAGCGGGCCACCAGTCCGCTGGCCGGAATACTGCAGGCCCTCATGGCTGGCGCTCCTGTCCGCGAACAGGCAACCGAGCTGCGGGACCACTACCGCGATGTCCTGGACCACGTCCTCCGGATCAACGAACGCGTGGCATCTTTCAGGGCCCTGCTCCAGAACGCGCTCGCCGTCAACGCCGCCCTGGTGGCCCAACGGCAGAACAATGAAATGCAGCGGATGACCGAGTCCAGTTTTGAACAGAACGAACAGGTCAAGCGCATCTCCTCATGGGCCGCCATCCTGTTCGCTCCCACGCTGGTGGCGTCCATCTACGGCATGAACTTCACCAACATGCCCGAACTGGCGTGGACCTATGGCTACCCCTATGCGCTGGGCCTGATGGTGGCCATGGGCCTGGTGCTCTACCTGGCGTTCAAGCACAACAAGTGGATCTGAGCCGCCTTCCCAGGCGTGACTTCCCAGCTTGGTGCCCTACCATGGGCTAGAAATCCTAAGCTTGCTTAGCAATTGGCTGGCTTAGCAGTCGATGGCGAGTGGAGAGAACTGGATGAGCAAGGCCGAAGCTACTGGGCGGCCCCGGATTGACCATAAGGCAGCCGGCGCACAACAAAAGTCGCCCCTGCGCCGGCTCGGCGCACTTCTCGGTCCCGGCATGGTGACCGGCGCCGCGGACGATGACCCGTCAGGAATCGCCACCTATGCAAAGGCCGGGGCCACGTTTTCCAATGGCATGCTGTGGACAGCCCCGGTGACCCTGCCCATGATGATGGCGGTCCAGGAGATCTGCGACCGCACGGCATTGGCCACCGGCGAAAGCCTTGGCAGGCTGGCCCGCCGCAAATTCTCCCGCCGCCCGCGGGTAGTGATCGCCGTGCTGATCGTCGCCCTGCTGGTGGGCAACGTGCTTAATGCAGCCGCGGACCTGATGGCGATTGGGCAGGGCATGCAAATGCTCGGTGCCGGTCCGGACCACCTGTGGAGCGCCGTTGCCGGCATCGGCATCGCCGTGGCGCTGATCAGCGGATCCTTTGCCGTCATCGCAAAAATTTTCAAGTGGTTGTGTGTCTCCCTGCTGGCCTACGTGGCAGTCCTGTTCGTGGCGGACGTGAACTGGTCCGATGTCCTGGAAGGCGTCCTGGGCATGAAGTTCAGCTTCGCTCCTGAGTACCTTGGCCTGATCGTTGCCGTGCTGGGCACCACTATTTCCCCATACCTCTTCTTCTGGCAGAGCGCCCACCGGGTCCAGGAGCTGCGGGCCGAGGACCATGGAGGCGACGAGGCAGTCGGGTTGAAGGACCGTTCCGATTCAGCCGCCGCAGCACACACCCTCCGCAAGGCCCGGGCTGACGTCTTCATCGGCATGGTCTTTTCCGTCCTGGTGATGTTCTCGATCATGGCGGCCACGGCAGCCACCCTGGGCAGGGACGGCACCGAGGTGAACACCGCGGCCGACGTGGCCAAAGCACTGGAGCCGGTTGTTGGGCCTGCAGCCAAGTTCCTGTTCGCTGCGGGGTTCATTGGCTCCGGGATCCTTGGGGTACCGGTGCTTGCGGCCTCGGGAGCTGCTGGACTGGCGGGCCTGCTTGGAAAGGACTGGGGCCTGGACCTCAGCCCACGGCGTGCCCCCTTGTTCTACATACTGCTGGGCGCCGGAACGGTGGGCGGCGTGCTGATCAGCTTCTTCTCCTCCGACCCCATCGGGCTGTTGATCCTGAGCGCCACGATCAACGGCATTGCCGCGGCTCCGTTCCTGGTGGTCACCATGCTCATCTCGGGAGACCGGAAGATCATGGGCGCCTACAGGAACGGAAAACTGGCGGCCACCCTGGGCTGGTTCACGGCCGGTGTCATGGTGGTTGCCGGCAGCGTTGGCGTCTGGACAACCCTTACCGGAGCCTAGCCGGCGCGCCCGACGGAACGGCCGCCGTCGTACGCGACGTTGTGAGGCCGGCCCCAAAAACCCCTGACCGACGTACCGAAAGGAACAACACCGTGGACCACAACGAAGCTCCCCTGCTGGACGCCCTGGACCAATACCACCGGCTGGACCGCTATGGATTTACTCCACCAGGCCACAGGCAGGGCCGGGGCGCGGACCCCCGTGTCAGGGAAATCCTCGGCGCGGACACCTTTCGCGCTGACGTCCTGGCATCGGCGGGGCTGGATGACCGTTCCTCCTCCGGCGGGTACCTGAAAAAGGCTGAGCAGCTCATGGCGGATGCGGTGGGCGCGGAGCAGGCCTTCTTCTCCACGTGCGGAAGCTCGCTGTCAGTGAAGGCCGCCGTCCTGGCCGTGGCTGCGGGCAAAGGCGACCTGCTGGTGAGCCGTGACGCCCACAAATCCATCACGGCCGGCCTGGTGTTTTCCGGCATCCAGCCGCGGTGGATCCGGCCCCGCTGGGATTCGAAGCTGCACCTGGCGCATCCGCCGTCGGCCGCGGATGTGGAAGAGATGTGGGAACGGTACCCGGACGCGGCCGGGGCGCTGATCGTCAGCCCCACCCCGTACGGGACCTGCGCGGACATCGCGGCCATCGCCAAGGTCTGCCACGACCGGGGAAAGCCCCTGATCGTTGACGAGGCCTGGGGCGCGCACCTGCCCTTCCACGAAGGCCTTCCCACCTGGGCGATGAGTGCCGGCGCGGACATCTGCGTGGTGTCGGTGCACAAGATGGGCGCGGGCTTTGAGCAGGGCTCGGTCTACCACCTCCAAGGCGACCTGGTGGATCCCGCGCACCTGTCCGAATGCGCGGACCTGCTGATGACAACGAGTCCGAACGCCATCCTGTACTCGGCCATGGACGGTTGGCGGCGGCAAATGGTCCAGCACGGTGCCGAGCTTCTGGGCGACGCGCTGGACCTGGCCCGGAGGCTGCGCCGCGACATCGAGGCGCTTCCGGGAATTCATGTCCTCGAAGACGAGTTGCTGGCAGCCGAGTCCTCGCATGACCTGGACCGCCTGCAGATCCTCATGGACGTCTCCGGCCTCGGCATCAGTGGTTACCAGGCGGCCGACTGGCTGCGGGAACACCGCCGCATCGACATGGGCCTCAGCGACCACCGCCGCGTCATGGCCACCATGTCAATGGCCGACGACGATGCCTCCGCCCAGCGGCTCCTGGACGCCCTGCAGGAGCTCATCGAGGCGGCTCCGGCACTTCCGTCCCCAGCGAAGGTGGACGTGCCCCCGCCGTCGGGCCTGGAACTGGAGACGGTGATGCTTCCGCGGGACGCCTTCTTCGGACCACGGGAAGATGTTCCCACGCGGGAAGCGGCTGGACGGGTGGCGGCGGAACAGATCACCCCGTACCCGCCCGGCATCCCGGTGATCGTGCCGGGGGAGAGGATCAACGAAGCGGTCATCGGGTACCTGGAATCGGGGCTGAAGGCCGGAATGGTCCTGCCTGACCCCGCGGATCCGTCGCTGGGAACCATCCGGGTGGTCCGTGAGCAGCAGTGAGGTCCGCGTACAGTAAACGGCATGCTTGACGAACTCCTGGCCAACGCGCACGTAGTCAGCCTGCCCATGCGGGTGAAGTTCCGCGGCATCATGCAGCGCGAATCCCTCCTGCTCCGCGGTCCGGTGGGCTGGGGCGAGTTCTGCCCCTTCCCCGAGTACGGCGACGCCGAGGCATCCCGTTGGTTGGCGGCGGCCATCGAGGCGGGCTGGCAGGGTTTCCCCGGCCCCTTGCGCACGTCCATCCCGGTCAACGCCACAGTGCCTGCAGTTTCCGCTGACCGGGTGCCGGACGTGCTGGCCCGGTTCGGCCGGGTGGACGCGGTGAAGGTCAAGGTCGCTGAGCAGGGGCAGTCATTGGACGACGACGTCGCCCGGGTCCGTGCCGTCCGCACCGCGTTGCCGGACGCTGCCATCCGCGTGGACGCCAACGGCGGCTGGGACGTGCCCGGGGCGGTGAAGGCACTGACCCGGCTGGCATCCGTGGGACTCGAGTATGCGGAACAGCCGGTTCCTTCAATCGAGGGCCTGGCCGAAGTCCGCTCCCGGCTGCGGGACGCGGGAACGCCGGTGCTGATCGCCGCTGACGAGAGTGTCCGCAAGGAAACCGATCCCCTCAAGGTGGTGCGGGCCGGGGCGGCGGACCTTTTGGTGGTCAAGGTGGAACCGCTTGGGGGAGTGCGGCGCGCCCTGGACATCGTGGCACAGGCCGGACTCCCCGCCGTCGTCAGCTCTGCGCTGGACACCTCCGTAGGAATCCGCGCGGGCCTTGCCCTCGCCGCCGCCCTGCCGGAACTGCCCTACGCCTGCGGGCTGGGAACGGTGTCGCTGTTCGAATCGGACATCACGCTTGACCCCTTGGTGGCGGACGACGGCGCCATCCGCCTGCGCGACGTGGCCGCCGACGCCGGGCTGCTTGAGCGGTTTGCGGCTCCCGCGGAACGCCGCGACTGGTGGCTGGCCCGGCTCCGCCGCGTGCACCCCCTCCTCAGCACAGCACCCACCCAACCATCGGTTGCTCCATAACTGCCGTTTTCAGGTCCCAAAACGGCAGGTACGGAGCAACCGATGCGGTGTACCCGCAGGTCACGGGCGGTTAACCATAACTTCATCCAATTGATGGCTTCCTGTAGGAACCGGCTGGAAGGGTGATCGGGCACCCCAGAGACATTCCTTCGGAAGGTTCCCCATGTCTGAAACTGCCCGCAAGTTCACCCTGCTGCCCATGCTCGGCCATACCAAGGGCAAGCGCAGCCCGGTCACGTGCGCACTCAAGTGCGACAACGCCTGCGCCGGCGAGGTTTGCAACACCAGCTCCAACAGCTACTTCCGCGACATCGCCTCCGCCACTTTGTCCCGCCGTGCCGCCCTGGGCCTGGGCGCCGCCGGTGCCCTCGCCGTCGCCCTCGGTTCCGCCGTGACTTCCGCCGAACCTGCCACCGCCGCGGGCCTGTCCAAGGCCGCCAAGGAAGGCTTCGGCAACTCCAAGCTGCAGTTCACCGCCATCAAGCCGGTGGACAAGGCCGTCGACGCCTTCACGGTGCCGGAGGGCTTCACCTGGCAGCCGATCATCCGCTGGGGTGACCCGCTGTTCAACGATTCCCCCGAGTTTGACCTGAACAACCAGACTGCGGCGGCACAGGCCCGCCAGTTCGGCTACAACAACGACTACACGGACATCGTGGAAATCCCGGGCAGCAAGGGCCGCCGCGCCGTGCTGTTCACCAACCACGAGTACACCAACGAAAACATCATGGTTCCCGCCGGCTACGACGCCGCGGAAACCCGCGCGATCGGGCGGGCCGCCCATGGCCTGGCCGTCGTGGAGCTGGAGCGCAAGAACAGCGCCAAGCCGTGGAGCTACGTCAAGGGCGCACCGCTGAACCGCCGCTACCTCTCCGACACCACCTACGAGCTGACCGGCCCCGTTGCCGGCTCCGCACTGGTCAAGACGGTGGCAGACCCCTCCGGCCGCGCCATCAAGGGCACGTTCGGCAACTGCTCCGGCGGCACCACCCCGTGGGGCACCATCCTCTCCGGTGAGGAAAACTTCAACGGCTACTTCGTTGCCGGCGGCACCTCGGCAAGCGACAAGCGCTACGGCCTGACCGCCAAGCCCACCGCCCGCCAATGGGAGCTGGATGACGCCCGCTTCGACACCCGCAACGCCGGCTACGGGAACGAGGCCAACCGCTTCGGCTGGATCGTTGAAGTCGATCCGTTCGACCCCACCTCCACCCCCAAGAAGCGTTCCGCGATGGGCCGCTTCAAGCACGAGGGCGCTAACGTGATCGTGGCCGAATCGGGACACGTGGTGGCCTACATGGGCGACGACGAGAAGTTCGACTACCTCTACAAGTTCGTCTCCGCGGAGAAGTACCGTGAAGGCGACCGCAGGCATAACATGAACCTGCTGTCCGAGGGCGATCTCTACGTTGCCAAGTTCACCGGCAACTCGCCCGCCACCGAAATCACCGGCACCGGGGCGCTTCCTTTGGACGGCGCGTTCGACGGCACCGGCGAATGGCTGCCCCTGGTGGTCGGCGGAAAGTCGGCCGTCCCGGGTATGTCCGTCGAGGAGGTCCTGGTCTACACCCGCCTGGCCGCGGACAAGGTGGGCCCCACCAAGATGGACCGCTGCGAGGACGTCCAGCCCAGCCTGCACACCGGCAAGGTCTACGTGGTCTGCACCAACAACTCGGACCGCGGCACCGGCACCAAGGAAGGCGCCACCGAGGTCAACCCGCGCACCCAGAACCGCGACGGGCACATCGTGGAAATCACCGAAACCGGCGACCAGACCTCCACCAAGTTCAACTGGACCCTCCTCATGGTCTGCGGCGATCCCGCGCAGGGCGATGTCACCTACTTCTCCGGCTACCCGGTGGACAAGGTCTCGCCCATCTCCTGCCCGGACAACGTAGCCTTCGACTCCGTGGGCAACCTCTGGATCTCCACCGACGGCGCCCCCTCCGGCATCGGCTACAACGACGGCCTCTTCAAGGTCACCCTTGACGGCGCCGAGCGCGGCAAGGTGGAGCAGTTCCTCTCCGTCCCGCGTGACGCCGAGACCTGCGGCCCGGTCATCCACGACGACGAGCGCATGGTGTTCGTCTCCGTGCAGCACCCGGGCGAGGAAGGCACCTTCGAGGCGCCGCACTCGTTCTTCCCTGACTACGTCCCGGCAGGTACGACGCCGGCCCCCGGCCAGGTGCGCGCGCCCCGTCCCGCGGTGGTCCAGGTGTTCCGCGGCTGACCCCTCCGCAACGCCCCATCACCTTCCGTAAGTTTTTCGGTGACTCCCCATCACCTTCCGTAAGTTTTCCGGTGACGCCCCATCACCTTCCGGTCCACAGCGGCGGGAGGTGATGGGGCGTGGGGTGTTTTGGTGCGGGAGGTGATGGGGCGTCGGGTGTTTTGGTGCGGGAGGTGATGGGGCGTCGGGGGATGGGAGACTGGTTGGGTGACTTTGCCGAACGAATCTGCCCCGAACGCCCCCGAGTTGGAAGTGCCTGAGCTGAGCGCGCTTGCTGCGGCACGGATCGCCGTCGATGTCCTGCTCGACGGCGGCGTGCGGCACGTGGTGGTGTCGCCGGGTTCACGGTCGGCCCCCATGGCGTACGCCCTGGCCGAGGCTTGCGCCGCAGGCCGGGTAGACCTGCTGGTCCGGATCGACGAGCGGTCGGCCGGGTTCACCGCCCTGGGCCTTGCCCTGTCCACGGGCTCGCCCGCAGCCGTCCTCACCACGTCCGGGACCGCCGTCGGAAACCTGATGCCCGCCGTGATGGAGGCCAACCACGCCGCTGTCCCGCTGATCGTCCTGTCGGCGGACCGGCCCGATGAGCTGCGCGGGACCGGGGCCAACCAGACCACCGTCCAGCCGGACCTCTTTGGCGAGCACGTCCGGTTCGCCGCTGACATTCCCGCCGGGAGCAACCCCGGGCGGGCAATTCGAACCGGACTTTCCGCGGCCACCGGAGCGTTCCCGAACCTGCCGCCGGGCCCGGTGCAGCTCAACCTCGCGTTCCGGGACCCCCTGGTCCCTTCACCCAACGAAGGGTTGCCGGAAGTGGTGGAGCGGCAGCGCTACCGGGTGGGCTTCGAGCCGCTGGTCATGAACCTGCCGCCCGCCCCGGATGACCTGCCCGAGCGGCGCACGGTGGTGCTCGCCGGGCACGACGCCGGGCCCGTCGCCGAGGCGTTTGCCCGCGCCCACAACCTCCCCCTGCTGGCCGAGCCCTCTTCCAACTCCCGGTTTGGCCCCAACGCCGTGGGCCCCTACCGGCTGCTGCTGGAGCACTTCGGGCCCGGTTCGGCACAGCCCATCGAGCGCGTGGTGCTGTTCGGCAGGCCCACGCTGTCCCGCCCTGTGGCCGCGCTCCTGGCCCGCGCGGATGTTGAATCAGCCCTGTACCAGCCGGTTCCGGTCGCTTGGTACGAGCCCGGGCGCCGCACCGAACTGCCGCTGGAAAACCTCGCGGACCTCGCCGATTTCGCCGGCCGCGGCAGCTCCACCTGGCTGGACACGTGGCTCCTGGCCGGCTCGGCCGCGCAGCATGCGCTGGACCAGGTGGTGTCCGCCGATGCCGCCGCCACCGGCCCCTCGGTGGCCTCGCTGGTCTGGAGGCACTCGCGTGGCCAACTGCTGCTCGGATCCTCCAACGGCATCCGGGACGTTGACCTCGCCGGACTTCCCGCCGCCGATCCCGCGGCCACCGTGTACGCAAACCGCGGCCTGGCCGGCATCGACGGCACCATTTCCACCGCCACCGGCATCGCCCTGGGCGGCAGGCAGGAGACCACCGTCTTCCTGGGTGACGTGACCTTCCTCCACGATGCCGGGGGCCTCCTCCTCGGCACGGGGGAGGAGCAGCCGGACCTGCGGATCGTGGTCCTGAACGATTCCGGCGGCGCCATCTTTGGGCTGCTGGAGCATGGGGGAGTGGAGGAGGGCGGCCGCTACGGAGACACCGTCGAACGCCTCTTCGGTACCCCGCACTCGGTGGACATCGCGGCACTCGCCGCCGCGTACGGCGTCGGACATTCACTGGTAAGTACGACGGCGGGACTCGCCGAAGCGCTGGCCCAACCCGTGCAGGGGCGCAGCATCGTGGAGGTGCGCACGGACCGCCGGTCGCTGCGGCAGCTCCACGCGCGCATCAAAGAGGCCGTTTCCGCCGCCGTCGAGAGCGTGCTCGCCGGGCAGTAGCTGCCGACGCGCACATTACCCCGCGACGCAAAAATTCCCTGGCGCTGCCGAAATATCGGCTACGCCAGGGAATCTGAGTCGCGAAAACGGAGGAGCGTCAGAGCACGCGGCCCAGGAACTCCTTGGTGCGCGCATGCTGCGGGTTGGCGATGATCTCGCGGGGATCGCCCGATTCCACCACCACGCCGCCGTCCATGAAGGTCAGCGTGTCGCCCACCTCGCGGGCGAAGCCGATCTCGTGGGTCACCACGATCATGGTCATGCCCGACTTTGCGAGGTCCTTCATCACGTTCAGCACGTCACCAACCAGCTCGGGGTCCAGTGCGGAGGTGGGCTCATCAAAGAGCATGAGCTCCGGCTCCATGGCCAGGGCCCGGGCAATGGCAACGCGCTGCTGCTGCCCACCCGAGAGCTGGGACGGGTAGTGGCCGGAACGGTCCGCCAGGCCCACCCGGTCCAGCAGCTCCAGTGCCCGCTTCTGGGCGGCAGCCTTGGACTGGCCCTTGACGTGCACCGGCGCTTCCATGACGTTCTGGAGGGCGGTCTTGTGGGGGAACAGGTTGAACCGCTGGAACACCATGCCGATTTCACGGCGCTGGGCAGCGATTTCCTTGGTCTTGAGGTCGTGGAGCTTGCCGTTGACCTCGCGGTAGCCGATCAGCTGGCCGCCCACGGAGATCCGCCCGGCGCTGATGGACTCCAGGAGGTTCACGCAGCGGAGCATGGTGGACTTGCCGGACCCCGAAGGTCCGATCACCACCGACACCTCGCCTTGCTTGACCGTCATATCGATGCCCCGGAGCACATGGTGGTGCCCGTAGAACTTGTGCAGGCCCTCGATCTTGACCAGCGGCTTTTCTGCTGTGACCGTCATCGTGCACTCTCCTCGGGGAAGTCCGTCTCTATCGACCGGCCGCCGTCCTGGCTCAGGGCCACGCGGGCGGACTTGGCCACTGGCTTGCCCGCCGGGGCGAGATTATCCACGCCCTTGCCGTAGTACGCCTCGATGTAGTGCTGTCCCACCATGAGGATGCTGGTGATCACCAGGTACCAGATGGCGGCCACGATCAGCAGGGGAACCGGGAGGTAGGTTCGGTTGGCCAGGGCGTTGGTGGCAAACGTCAGGTCCAGCGTAAACGGAACTGCCAGGACCAGCGAGGTGGTCTTCAGCATGCCGATGGTCTCGTTACCGGTGGGCGGAACAATGACGCGCATGGCCTGCGGCAGGATGATCCGCCACATGATCTTGGTCTTGCCCATGCCCAGTGCCTCGGCCGCCTCCATCTGCCCGCGGTCCACGGACTTGAGGCCCGCGCGGAAGATCTCCGCGAGGTAGGCCGATTCGTTCAGGCCGAGGCCCAGGATGGCGGCAACAGTGGCATTGATGACTGCGGCAGTGTCCAGGCTGAAAAGCTCAGGCCCGAACGGAACGCCGGCGCTGATCTTGGGATACAGGACCGAGATCAGGCCCCACAACACCAGCTGGGTATAGACAGGCGTTCCACGGAAGAACCACACCCACACCCAGCTGGACCAGCGGAAGACCGGGTTGTCCGACTGGCGCATGAACGCCAGGAGGATCGCCAGGACGATGGCCAGCACCATGGAGGTGACCGTCAGCAAGAGGGTCCAGCCCACGCCCTGGACCACCTTCACGTCCAGGATGTAGGTGCCTACCACGTCCCAGCGGAAGTTGGGGTTGGTAAACAGGCTCTGCAGGAACAGAACCACCAGCGCCAGGATGATGAAGGCGCTGATCCACCGGCCGGGATGGCGTACCGGTACGGCTTTGTTCAGTACCGGTGCGCCGTCCTTTTGCTGGCCGTCCATGTGCACACCTGACGTGTCGTCGGTAACGCGAAAACTCAAGACTTGACCGCCGGGTTGACCTCGGACTTGGTGATGGCGCCCTCGGAGTTGCCCCAGCCGTCCAGGATCTTCTTGTAGGAGCCGTCTGCCATCAGCTTGGTGACGGTCTTCTGGATCACCTCGGCCCAGGCGGTGTCGCCCTTTGCCACGGCGATGCCCTGCGGAGCAGAGTCGTAGACGTCGCCCAGCTTCTCCAGCTGGCCGTTGGTCTGGGTCAGGGCGTAGCCGATGATGGGGGAGTCCGCGGCCATGGCGTCGATGCTGCCGTTTACCAGGCGGGTGGTGACATCCGTCTGGTTCTTGAGGGTAACGATGTCAATGGGCTTCTTGCCGTCGGCGGCGCACTTCTTGTTGCGGTCCGCAAGATCCGGGTCTTCCTGGACGGTGCCGGTCTGCACGCCAATGGACTTGCCGCAGACGTCGTCCAGGGAGAACTTGTTGGGGTTGCCCTTCTTGACGGCCCATGCGGTGCCTGCGTTGAAGTAGCTGACCATGTTCACTGCGCCCAGTCGCTCGGGGTTGATGGTGAACGAGGAGATGCCCAGATCGTACTTGGGACCGAGGGCCGGGAGGATGCCGGTGAACTCTGCGGTCTGGACCTGGACCTTGAGGCCCAGGGTGGCGCCGATGGCCTTGGCGATGTCCACGTCGTAGCCGACAGGAGTCTGGCCGTCCGTACCGAGGAATTCGGCCGGGGCGTAGCTGGTATCGGAACCAACCGTGATGGTGCCCTTGGACTTAATAGCGTCCGGCACCATGGCGGCCAGGGCATCGTCCTTCTTGACCGTCGAGGGGTCAAAGCTGGCGCTGGCGCTGCCCGAGGAGGTGGCCGCGCTGGAGGGACCCGTTTCCGAGGCGTTGGTGCATGCTGAGAGGGCCAAAGCGCTGATGGCGATCATAGTGGCAGCGGTCAGCTTGGAAGTGCCCAGGAGGGTACGGGGAGTCTGCATTTCTTACCTTTTGTTGCAGGGGCTATGAGGTACTAACGCGGCTTATAGTGTAACGCTCAACAAGAGAGGTACGTCACACGCAACTAAGTTTCACTATTGGATAACTGAACCGGGGACAAAATCAAGCCTTCCAGAGCGGCGCGTGTCTGTCATCCCAGACCCCTTGCCCCGCGGCGTCAGCTGTTGATGCCCAGGGACTCCAGCATTGGCCGGAATTTGGCCCACGTCTCTGCCAGCTCCGCCTCCGGCTGGGAGCCGTCCACTATGCCGCAGCCGGCATACAGCCGAACCGTTTCCGGGGTCTCGATGACCGCGCCGCGCAGGGCGATGCCCCACTCGCCGTTACCGGCCGCGTCCAGCCATCCCACCGGCCCGGCGTAGGGGCCGCGGTCAAGGTGCTCAAGCTTCCGGATCAGGTCGCCCGCCACCAGCGTGGGGGTTCCGCAGACAGCCGCCGTGGGGTGCAGCGCGTTGATCAGGGCCAGGCAGGTGGGCACATGGCCTTCCACCTCAGTCAGTTCCGCCTTGACGTCAGAGGCCAGGTGCCACACGTTGGGCAGTTCCAGGATGAAGGGCTCATCGTGCGCATTCATGGCCTCCGAAAACGGCGCCAACTGCTTGGTCAGCGACTGGATGGCAATCTCATGCTCATGCCGCTGCTTCTCGGACCCGGCCAGCACGCGCGTTGCGTAATCCATGGGCGCGCCGTCCTCGCCGTGCGCGTCGCGGCGGTCCAGGGTGCCGGCCAGCACGCGGGCCTGGGCGGTGCGGCCCTCCACCTGGATCAGCATCTCGGGTGTGGCACCCACCAGTCCGTCCACGCCGTAGGTCCAGCATTCCCGGTACCTTGCGGCGAGTTCGCGCAATACATCTGCGGCATGTACGCCGGAGGGAATGGTTGCCACCACGTCCCGCGCCAGCACCAGCTTTTCCAGCGCTCCCGTCCGGATCTCGGCAACACCGGCGGCCACGGCGTCCATCCAGGCTTCCTCACTGAGGGAGCCGGTATGCAGGGTTGCGCCGGCGGCCAGGGGGAGGGGACGTACGACGGCGCCGCCGGCTTTGCCGGGCACGGCACCCAGGGGAGCGTTCCCGGCGGAGTCCGCTGCCGCCGTCGTACCGTCCGGCGCGCCTGTCCGGGCACCCGCGGAGGCACCGCTGAGCCAGCGGTCCAGTGCGGCGAGGGCCGACTCTTCGGTGAGTGGGCCGTCGTCGAACGTCAATTGCGTGAGCCACGCCCGGTTGTCCCGCACGCCCACCACGATCTCCGGGACGATCAGGCGGGACTCGTGGGACGAGGCCTTGGAAAATGCGAAGGAGCCAAAGGCTACTGGGCCGGTGCCGGGCAGCGCCACGGAGTCGGTGACATCCGCTTCGAGGACCAGGTGCCGCCACCAGATGTCGGCCTCGAGGAAGCGGTCCGGCCCGGTGGCGGTGAAACGCGCAATCTCGCCGAAGCCGCCCAGACCGGCCTCGCGGCGGGTCCAGCACAGGACATCGTCCCTGACCAGAAACGAAGGCAGCCCCCCGGGGAACGCTTTGCCATCCAGGGGGACTGTCAAGGTGCGGAACGTGCTCGTCATGATGAGACAACACTACTCCCGCGTAGGCCGGGGCCTTCCCGGCGCCCGGGCACCCTCCAAAGGAGCCAGGGCATGGCTGGTCGGCACCCGCGGGAACATTTGAGACAATGTCATGGTGAACCGAGCATCCTTGGATAAGCGTCCGGACGAAGTAGCCACGATGTTTGACGACGTCGCACCGAAATACGACGTCGTCAACGATGTCCTCTCCATGGGGCAGACCCGCCGCTGGCGGAAGATCGTGGTGGACGCGATGGAAGTCTCCAAAGGCCAGCGGGTCCTGGATCTGGCCGCCGGAACCGGTACCTCGAGCGAGCCATATGCCGATGCCGGCATAGACGTAGTGGCCTGCGACTTCTCCCTGGGCATGCTCAAGGTAGGCAAGCGCCGCCGCCCGGACATCAACTTCGTGGCCGGTGACGCCACCAACCTGCCGTTCGCTGACAACACCTTCGACGCCACCACCATCTCCTTCGGCCTGCGCAATGTGAACGAGCCCAAAAAGGCGCTCCAGGAGATGCTGCGCGTCACCAAGCCCGGCGGACGCCTGGTCATTGCCGAGTTCTCACAGCCGGTGGTTCCGCTCTGGCGCACCATGTACACCGAATACCTGATGCGGGCGCTGCCGGCCATCGCCGTCAAGGTCGCCTCCAACCCGGACGCCTACGTGTACCTCGCCGAATCCATCCGTGCCTGGCCGGACCAGGACCACCTGGCCGCCTGGCTGCAGGAAAGCGGCTGGGAGAAGGTCACCTACCGCAACCTCACCGGCGGCATCGTGGCCGTCCACCGTGCGTTCAAGCCGGCCGATTCCTCAGCGGACGGTGCTGCTGCCGCGATCGCCGCGCACAAGGGCCCGGTGGCCAAGCTGCGCCGCAACATCGTCCGCTGACCTGTGAAGGTACTGATTGTCGGCGCGGGTCCGGCCGGATCCACCGCCGCGTATTATCTCGCCAAAGCCGGCCTCGATGTCACGGTGCTGGAGAAGACGTCGTTTCCACGCGAAAAGGTGTGCGGTGACGGGCTTACCCCCCGCGCCGTCCGCGAGATCCAGAAGCTCGGCCTCCCGCACCCGGAGAACGACGGCTGGCGGCGGAACAAGGGCCTGCGCCTGATCGCCGGCGGCCGCACCATCGAACTGCCCTGGCCCGACGTGTCCGACTTCCCGCAGTACGGGCTGATCCGCACCAGGCTTGGCTTTGACGAGGAACTGGCCCGCCACGCTCAGGCCGCCGGCGCCACCATCCTCGAGCGGCACAGCGTCACCGAAGCCATCCGAAACGACGACGGTCGCGTCACCGGGGCCCGCGCAGCGCTCCTTGACGAGTCCGGACGCAAGACGGGACAGACGAGCGAGTTCAGTGCCGACGTCGTCCTCGCTGCCGACGGCAACTCCACCCGCACCGCCGTCTCGCTCGGCATCCAAAAGCGCGACGACCGCCCACTCGGCGTCGCCGTCCGCACCTACTTCACCTCCCCGCGCACCGACGACGACTGGATGGAAGGCTGGCTGGAGCTGCCCGGCCGCGACGGCAAGCTGTTGCCCGGCTACGGCTGGGTGTTTGGCGTGGGTGACGGCACCTCCAACGTGGGCCTGGGCATCCTGAACTCCTCCAAGGAATTCGGCAAGCTCGACTACAAGCAGGTCCTGCGCGAATGGACCGCCGGCATGCCCTCTGACTGGGGCTTCACCCCCGAGAACCAGGTGGGCGAGATCCGCGGCGCCGCGCTGCCCATGGGCTTCAACCGCACCCCGCACTACTCACCGGGGCTGCTGCTCCTGGGCGACGCCGGCGGCATGGTTTCGCCGTTCAACGGCGAGGGCATCTCCTACGCGATGGAGTCGGCGCGTTTCGCCGCAGAGTTCATCATCGACGCCTCCTCGCGCTCATGGGCGGCGGGCGGGACGTACGACGCCGATGCGCACCTTTCGCGGTATGCGGATTATGTGCGGGACCAGTGGGGATCGCACTTCACCCTTGGCCGGGCATTTGCCGCGCTGATCGGTAAGCCGGCCGTCATGAAACTCGCGCTGCGGACGGGCATGCCCATCCCGGTGCTGATGCGGTTCGTGGTCCGGCTCCTTGCCAACCTCACGGACCCGTCCGCGAAGGGCTTTGAGGACCGGGTGATCCGCGTCCTGGAATCGCTGGTTCCGGCCACATCCAATACCCAGTCAGCTACGAACCAGCGGTATCCGCATCAAAAAGTTAGGGTTAACCCGTGACCAAATCCGCAGACCACAGCTGGACGCACGCCGGGCACGGCCTGCCGGACTCCGAACCCAGCCTCAACACCACCGCCATCGCCACGGGACTGCAGCTGCCGGCAGGCTTTGCGGCCATCGCGGGGGACGCCGAACTGGGGCCGGCCATCACCAACAACCTGGCCAAGGTGGAGAAGAAGCTCCGCGAGGCCATCGCCAACTCGGATCCCCTGGCTGACGCGACGTCGCGCCACCTGGTGGAAGCCGGCGGCAAGCGGATCCGCCCGCTGCTCACCCTGCTGTGTGCACACCTAGGTGATGCCTCGCTGCCCGCCGTGGTGCAGGCCGCCGTCGTGGTTGAACTGACCCACCTGGCAACCCTGTACCACGACGACGTCATGGACTCGGCCCCCTTCCGCCGCGGCGCCCCCACGGCGCACGAGGTGTGGGGCAACTCCGTAGCCGTTCTCACCGGTGACCTGATCTTTGCCCGCGCCTCCATCCTGGTGTCCGAGCTTGGTGGCCGTGCACTGGGAATCCAGGCACGCACGTTTGAGCGCCTGTGCCTCGGCCAGCTGCACGAGACCGTGGGACCGCGGCCGGACGAGGATCCGGTGGAGCACTACCTGTCCGTGATTGCGGACAAGACCGGCTCGCTGGTTGCTGCCTCCGGCCAGTTCGGTGCTATCTTCTCCGGCGCCGATGAGGCCTACGAAGATGTCCTGGTGGAGTACGGCGAGAAGGTGGGTGTGGCCTTCCAGCTCGCCGACGACGTCATCGATGTCACCGGCGTCAAGGTGAAGTCCGGCAAGTCCCCGGGAACCGACCTGCGCGAAGGGGTGCCCACCCTGCCCGTGCTGCTGCTGCGCAAGGCTGCCGCTGATGGTGACCAGTCCGCGGTCGACCTTTTGAAGTTGATCGACGGCGACCTGTCCTCCGATGAAGCCCTGGCTGCCGCCGTGGCCGGACTGCGCGAGCACCCTGTCACCGCCGAGTCCTGGGTTGTTGCGCGCCAGTGGGCCAACGAGGCCATCGAAGCCCTGGCTCCGCTGCCCGCGGGTGTGGTTAAGGAGTCGCTGTCCAACTTCGCGCTGGCCGTGGTGGACCGCGCCAGCTGATTTTAGTTCGTTTGGAGCCCGGTTCCCCTGGTTTATCCAGGCGGCGCCGGGCTTCTTCTTTTCATCGAGTGCTCCGTACTTGTCGTTTTGAGGCGCCATAACGGCATGTGCGGAGCAATCGGTGGGATGGAGCGTTAACGGGACGGCCCCGGTCCTCAGCAACCGAAGTTACTGTGAACCGGGGCCATCTCTCCGTTCGCATCAGACCCGCCGGAGGCGTTTAGCGGATCCGTGAATAGCTTATGACAGCTTTGTCACAATGCGCAAGTCCGTTGTTACTGCTGGTGTCAAAGATTTTTCTGAGGTGTCTCTCCTGCCGTCCCGGGGCACATTGACGGCGCCGCCTGCCGTCCTTCCCTAAATGCGTTACTTATGGCCTTGGGAGGACGGCGCAGTCCCGTATTTGTGCGGAACCTCGGTTGACTGCAACGCAAAAGTCACGCAAAGCGCGACAGCAGCTTCCCGTTACTTATCCACATAGGAGCGGCGGCAGCCCCGACTTGGCCGAGGCGCAGCCACGATAAACGGGTGGACATCTGCGACTACTTGGGAAGGCATGGGGGAGCAGCCCGCTCCCTTGAGCTAGAAAAGGTCGGGTTCACCCGAACCCACGTGCGGCAGGCAGTAAGGCTGGGTGTGGTTGTGCGGGTGCGGCGCGGAGTCTTCTCGCTGCCCGGTGGCAGCCCGGCCACGATGGCCCTGGCTGCCGGGGGTCGTCTCACCTGCCTGTCTGCGGCCCCTGTATACCAGCTCTGGACGCTCAAGGAGCCCACATCCTTGCACCTCTGCCGGAGCCATCCATGCGCTACTGCCGGGGTCACTGACCACGGGCGCCCCAAGCATCCGCGGCACGGGTGGCTGCCTGTCGTAGGGCTGGCGGACGTGCTTCTGCATGCGCTTCACTGCCTGCCGGAGTTGGAGGCGCTAGTGATGGTGCAGTGCGCTGTGGGCGGCGGAGACATCTCGCTTGATTTCCTTTATGGACGTTGCCAGGGCCGCCGCAACGGGCGTGCCCGGTCGGTGCTGGACCTGGTGATTCCCCGGGCTGACTCCGTGCTTGAGGTACTCGCAAATGTCCACTTCGCACGTGCCGGACTCCGGGTTCGGCGGCATGTCCACATTGCCGGAGTGGGAGAGGTGGACTTCCTAGTCGAGGAATGCCTGGTGGTAGAGACCGATGGCTCAACCCACTTCGAGCCGAAATCCATCAAACGCGATCAGCGGCGCAACAACCAGAGCATCATTGGGGGCTACCTGGTGTTGCGCTACTACTACGAGGATGTTGTCCACCGGCCAGAGGTCATGGTGACGGAGGTCCAGGCAGTTCTGCTCGTGTGGAAAAGGTCGCGGCCGGATCGCCCGGATATGCGTAACTTATAGGTCATCCACAGGGGGCGGCGCCTGCCAACTCGGGGGAGCCGTAAACAGTTGGCTTCATAAATGACGCATAAGCGGCAAGGCCAGCCCAGGGAAGCGGGAAACCCTTACTCTTCCTCTTCGTCCTCGAACGCCCACTCGAACATGTCGAAGACGAACTCGGAGAAGGTGCCTTCCTCGGACTTCCACTGGCCGCGGGCATTGTTGCGGCGGTACACGATGGGATCGGGGACGCTGAGGTCGCCCACGCGGAAGCCCCAGGTGAACGCTTCCTCTTCGTCCTCAAGGAACATGAGGAAGCCTTCGTCATCGACTTCGAGCTCTTCGGGGTCCCAGAAGTAGTGGTAGGCCTCCATCAGGTCCTCGCAGCCGCCCAGGGCGAGGTAGAACTCACGCAGGACCAGGGGAATCTCGAACTGGTGCTCGGCGAGGGCCTTATCCAGTTCCTCAGGGGTCAGACCGTCAGCTTCCTGCCATTCATCCTCGAGATACTTCGGAACAAGCGCACGGAACTTCTCGAGGAACATGTCAGTCATGCTCATATCCTAGCTAATCGCAGCGCTCCCAAAATGACATGGAAACCAACGTCACAGCCCCGAATCGCTTGCCCGCCGGTGCCACCCGCGGACGGCGAGCGGCGCCTGCCAGGAGCGCCGCCAGGCCAGGACGCGGAACGTGAAAACCAGCGCCGCAATCCCTGCTGCGGTCAGCACGTTGAACACGCCGAGTACCCACAGCACCGCTGTCAACGAGGAACCCAGGAATGCCGGCAAGGCGTAAATATCCTTGGGGTTGAACAGCTCAGGAACCTCATTGGCCGTGATGTCCCGCAGCAGCCCGCCGCCCACCGCCGTGGTTACACCCAACAGCACTGAAGCCACCGGATTCAGGCCCGTGGCAAGGGCCTTCAGGGTGCCGGTCATGCAGAACAGGGCCAGGCCGGCAGCATCGAACAGTATCAGCAGCGACGTGTAACGCTGCACGCTGGAGAACAGGAAGAAGACCAGCACTGTGGCCAGCAGCGGCGGGGCGAGGTAAGCCGGGTTGGTGAAGGCCGCCGGGACCACGCCAAGGATGATGTCGCGGATGACGCCGCCGCCCAGCCCCACCAGGGAGGCCAGCAGGAGGGACCCGACAATGTCGATTTCCTTCCGCGCGGCCAGCAGGGAGCCCGAGACGGCAAAGAAGAACACGCCCAGCAGATCCAGCCACACCGGGGAGTTGTCAAAGGCGAATGTCATGTGGCGTCCCGGTATTTCAGAGAGGGCGGACAGGGCGGCTCCAACGTTACGCTAGCCCCTATGAACAGCCCCATCATGATCGCCTGCGCCCATGGGACGTCCAACACACAGGGGGCAGCGGAGGTCAACGCGCTGCGCGCCGCCATCGCCGAACTCCGCCCGGGCCTTGATGTCCGGGAGGCCTATGTTGATGTCCAACAGCCGGACCTGGTGGACGTGGTGGCGGGCCTGCCGGAGGGGGAGGCCGCCGTCGTGGTGCCCTTGCTGCTCAGCGTGGGCTATCACGTGAAAGTCGACATCGCGCGTGCCGTGAAGAGCCGCCCGGGCAGTGCGGCTGCCGCGCCCCTCGGGCCGGACCCGCGGCTCGCCAAACTGCTGGATCAGCGGCTCCGCGAAGCCGGCGTCACCGACAACGACGTCATCGTCCTGGCCGCTGCCGGCTCGTCCAACCCCAACGCCGCCGTCAGCGTCGAGGAACTGCTGGGCCAGCTGCGGGAGCTGCGGTCCAACCGGATGGTGGCCGCCTATGGTGCCTCGGCCAAGCCGTCAGTGCCCGACGCCGTCGCGATGCTTCGTGAGGAACTGGAAGGCGGTGCCGGGGCGGGGGAGTCCGCAGGGGCTGTGGACGTCGGCGGCCGTGTGGTGATTGCCTCGTACCTCCTGGCACCGGGCTTCTTCCACGACCAGCTGGCCAAGGCGGGGGCCGACGTCGTGACCGAACCCCTGCTGCCGTCCCCGGTACTCGCGGAGATTGCGCTGGACAGGTACGACGCCGCCGTCGCAAAGATGAATGAAGCGCCCGTGAAAGCGCCCGCAGCAGCACCCCGGGAACCGGCTGCGGCGGTCCCCGCGGAGGCTCCGACAAATGCACAGCAGGGTGGCTTCTTCAAGGCCCTCCGGCGTTTCGTGACGAAATATTTCCCTAGGTGACTTAGCGTTTCCGGGCCTTTGTGACGCAATTCGGCGTCGCCCTACAGTCGATGCATGACTGATACAGCTCTAGCCGGAGCGTCCGCGGACACCGGCGCCCCAAAGCGCCCCGCACGCCCGTCCCGGCCCGCCGCGAAGCCGCACGGGCAGTGGAAGGTGGACGGCAAGACGCCGCTGAACGCCAACGAAACCTGGAAGCAGGAAGACGACGGCCTGAACGTCCGCGAGCGTATCGAGTCCATCTACGCCAAGGAAGGCTTCGACGCCATCCCCGGCCAGGACCTGCACGGCCGGTTCCGCTGGTGGGGCCTGTACACCCAGCGCAAGCCCGGGATCGACGGCGGCAAGACCGCAACCCTTGAGCCGCACGAGCTCGAGGACAAGTACTTCATGCTCCGCGTGCGGATCGACGGTGGCGCCCTGACCACCGAGCAGCTCCGCGTCATCGGCCAGATCTCCGTGGACTTCGCCCGCGACTCCGCCGACCTTACTGACCGCCAGAACATCCAGCTGCACTGGATCCGCGTGGAGGACATCCCCGAAATCTGGAACCGGCTGGAAGGCGTTGGCCTGTCCACCACCGAGGCCTGCGGCGACGTTCCCCGCGTCATCCTTGGCTCCCCGGTGGCCGGCATCGCCAAGGACGAGATCATCGACCCCACGCCGCTGATCGAGGAGCTGGGGGAGCGGTTCATCGGCAACCCGCTGCTGTCCAACCTGCCGCGCAAGTACAAGACCGCCATCACCGGCCACCCCAGCCAGGACGTGGTGCACGAGATCAACGACTGCGCCTTCGTAGGCATTGAGCACCCCAAACTCGGCGCGGGCTATGACCTGTGGGTGGGCGGCGCGCTGTCCACCAACCCGATGCTCGGCAAGCGGCTGGGCGCCTTCGTGCAGCCCGACCAGGCCGCGGACGTGTGGCTTGGCGTCACCAGCATCTTCCGTGACTACGGCTACCGCCGCATGCGTACCAAGGCGCGCCTGAAGTTCCTGCTGGCTGACTGGGGTCCGGAGAAGTTCCGCCAGATCCTCGAGGACGAATACCTGGGCTACAAGCTGGCCGACGGTCCCGCCGCCCCCAAGCCGGCCACCCCCGGTGACCACGTGGGCGTGCACGAGCAGAAGGACGGGAAGTTCTTCATCGGCGCCACCCCGCTGGCCGGCCGCCTGTCCGGTGCCCAGCTGGTCAAGCTCGCGGACACCCTTGAGGCCCGCGGTTCCCGGCGCCTGCGCACCACGCCGCACCAGAAGCTCGTGGTGCTGGACGTCGAGAAGGACCAGGTGGAGCCCCTCGTGGCCGAACTGGACGCCCTTGGCCTGTCCGCCCGCCCGTCCGTGTTCCGCCGCGGCACCATCGCCTGCACCGGCATCGAGTACTGCAAGCTGGCCATCGTGGAGACCAAGTACACGGCCGCGACCGCCGTGGCCGAGCTGGAACGCCGCCTGGCAGACCTCGCCGGCTCGGGCCAGCTGCCGCAGGCATTGTCACTGCACATCAACGGCTGCCCCAACTCCTGCGCCCGCATCCAGACGGCGGACATCGGCCTGAAGGGCATGATGCTGCCAACGCCCGACGGCGATCCCTCCCCGGGTTTCCAGGTCCACCTGGGCGGCGGGCTGGCTTCGAACGACCGCGAGGAAGCAGGGCTGGGACGCACCGTCCGCGGGCTCAAGGTCTACGTGGACGACCTTCCCGACTACGTGGAGCGGGTTGTCCGCCGGTTCGTGGCCGACCGCGTCGAAGGCCAGACCTTCGCCGAATGGGCCCACGCAGCAGACGAGGAGGCACTCCAGTAATGGCAAAACATCTCGCACCCGCACCCGCCAAGCGCCCCGTCGAGGAGCTCAAGGCACTGGCCGAAGCCGGCGCTGCCGAGCTCGGCTGGGACGCCCCCGCCCGCGACGTGATCGCTTGGGTGGAGCGCAACTTCGACCTCCCCTCCGTCGCCGTCGCCTGCTCCATGGCCGACGCCGTCCTGCCCGCCCTGGTGGCGGACCAGATGCCCGGCGTCGACGTCCTCTTCCTGGAGACCGGCTACCACTTCCCGGAAACCTACGCCACGCGCGACGAGGTGGCCGCGAACCTCCGCGTCAACGTGGTGGACGTGCTCCCCGAGAACACGGTGGAGCAGCAGGACCGGCTGCTGGGCAAGGACCTCTTTGCCCGCGACGCCGCCCAGTGCTGCGCCCTCCGCAAGGTGGCGCCGCTGCAGCGCACCCTGGCTGGCTACGAACTCTGGTTCACTGGTGTCCGCCGCGATGAAGCCCCCACCCGGACCAACACTCCGCTGGTCACCTGGGACGAGAAGAACGGCCTGGTCAAGGTCAACCCCATGGCCGCCTGGACGTTCGACCAGCTGGTCCAGTACTCCGATGACAACCTCCTGCCCGTCAACCCGCTGCTTTCCCAGGGCTACCCCTCCATTGGCTGCCAGCCCTGCACGCGGAAGGTGGCGCCGGGCGAGGATCCCCGCGCCGGCCGCTGGGCAGGATCCGACAAGACAGAATGCGGGCTACACGTATGAGCACTTCACTTACCGAGGAGACCCAGGTGACTGACGCCGCCGTATCCACGCGCCTGTCCAGCCTGGACACCCTGGAGTCCGAGGCCATCCACATCATCCGCGAGGTTGTTGCCGAGTTCGAGAAGCCCGCGCTGCTGTTCTCCGGCGGCAAGGACTCCGTGGTGATGCTGCACCTGGCCACGAAGGCGTTCTGGCCGGGGAAGGTGCCGTTCCCCGTGCTGCACGTGGACACCGGCCACAACTTCCCCGAGGTCATCGACTTCCGCGACCGCACCGTGGAACGCCTTGGCCTGAAGCTGGTGGTGGGCTCCGTGCAGGAGTTCATCGACCGCGGCGAACTGGCTGAGCGTGCCGATGGCACCCGCAACCCGCTGCAAACCGTCCCGCTGCTGGACGCCATCCAGCAGAACAAGTTCGACGCCGTCTTTGGCGGCGGCCGCCGCGACGAGGACAAGGCCCGCGCCAAGGAGCGCATCCTGAGCCTGCGCGACGAGTTCGGCCAGTGGGATCCGCGCAACCAGCGCCCCGAACTGTGGAACCTCTACAACGGCCGCCACACCGTGGGCCAGCACGTCCGCGCGTTCCCCATCAGCAACTGGACCGAGCTGGACATCTGGCGCTACATCGAGCGCGAGAACATTGAGCTGCCCGGCCTGTACTACGCCCACGAGCGCGAGGTATTTGCCCGCGATGGCATGTGGCGCGCGGTGGGCGAGGTCTCCCAGCCGCGCCCCGATGAAGAAGTCATCACCAAGACCGTCCGCTACCGGACCGTGGGGGACATGTCCTGCACCGGCGCCGTCGAATCCAACGCCTACACCGTGTCCGACGTGGTGGTGGAAGTCGCCGCCTCCACCCTGACCGAACGTGGCGCCACCCGCGCAGATGACCGCATCTCCGAGGCCGCCATGGAAGACCGCAAGAAGGACGGGTACTTCTAATGACCACCGAAGCAGTTCTCCCGGCAGACCTGGAAACGGCCCTGCCCACCACGCTCTTCCGGTTCGCCACGGCAGGATCGGTCGACGACGGCAAGTCCACTTTGGTGGGCCGCCTCCTCCACGATTCCAAGGCCATCCTGGCTGATCAGCTCGACGCCGTCGCCCGCACCTCTGCCGACCGCGGCTTCGGCGGCGACAAGGGCGGAATCGACCTGGCCCTGCTGACCGACGGCCTGCGCGCCGAGCGGGAACAGGGCATCACCATCGACGTGGCCTACCGTTACTTCGCCACCGACCAGCGCAGCTTCATCCTGGCCGACTGCCCCGGGCACGTGCAGTACACCAAGAACACGGTGACCGGCGCGTCCACCGCGGATGCCGTCGTCGTCCTCATTGACGCCCGCAAGGGTGTCCTGGAGCAGACCCGCCGGCACCTGTCCGTGCTGCAGCTGCTGCGCGTGGCGCACGTGATCGTGGCCGTGAACAAGATCGACCTGGTGGACTTCAGCGAGTCCGTGTTCCGGGATATCGAAGCCGACGTTCAGCAGGTGGGCCGCGAGCTGGGCCTGGGTTCGGATGGCATTACCGACCTGCTGGTGATCCCGGTGTCCGCGCTCGACGGCGACAACGTGGTGGAGCGCTCGGAGCGCACCCCCTGGTACACCGGCCCCGCGCTGCTCGAAGTTCTGGAAACCCTGCCCGCCGCCGATGAGCTCGAAAGCCACCTGGAAAGCTTCCGCTTCCCGGTGCAGTTGGTCATCCGGCCGCAGGGCGCACTGGCTCCCGACGCCGTCGCCGCTGGCCTGGACGTTGAGGCCTACCGCGACTACCGCGCCTACGCCGGCCAGATCACCGAAGGTTCCGTGAAGGTGGGGGACCAGGTCTCAGTCCTGACGCCCGGCCAGTCGCCGCGGACCACCACTGTGGTGGGCATCGACTTTGCCGGTGCTGCCCTGGAGGAAGCCGCCGCCCCGCAGTCGGTGGCCATCCGGCTGGCAGACGAGTTCGACGTCGCCCGCGGTGACACCATCGCCGCCGCAGGCACCGTCCGCGAAGCCTCGGCAGACCTGTACGCCGCGCTGTGCTGGCTGTCCCCGAAGCCGCTCCGCGAAGGCGCCAAGGTGCTGGTCAAGCACGGCACCCGCACGGTCCAGGCCATGGTCCGCAGCGTGTCCGGCAAGCTGGACCTCGCCACCTTCAAGCTCGAGGGCGCCTCCAGCCTGGAACTGAACGACATCGGCCACGCGCAGCTCCGGCTCGCCGCGCCGCTGCCGCTGGAGAACTACCTGCACCACCGCCGCACCGGGGCCTTCCTGGTGATCGATCCCCTGGACGGCAACACGCTGGCCGCAGGCCTGGTCAAGGACCACCCGGGCGACCACGAGGACGAGCGCTACAGCATCTAGCTCCTCCGCAGCTTTCCGGCGATTTCGTCTTGTTGCGGTAACCCGCACATTAACCGCAAAGGTTCCCACCGAACCTTCTCCAGCCGCTGGCGGCGTGGGAAGCTCAGGCATTGTTTTGCCAATGCCGGGACTGCAGGCCCCGGCCGGTTTCGTTGGGGGGCACGATGCCAATGTTTCATCGGTGGTACGCCAGGGCGGCCGTGCGGCTGGCACGTGATGACCGGGAGTGGGGGATCCTCCCGCGCCGGGCAATGATGGTCGCGCTGCTGCCGTTCGGCATCGCAGCCGCAGCCGCGGCCACGGTTCTTCACCCACCGCTCTTCATCTGGCTCCTCGACGAGGACTCGCTGGTTGAGTGGCTCCAGTTCCTGTCCCTCCTGGGTGCAGCAATCCTGCTGCCTATCCTGGCCCTGCGCCTGTATAAGGGTGGCCGCCGAGGCTTGGCTGTGCTGTATGGACTGGTGGCTGCCGGGGTCTGGTTCCTCGCAGGGGAGGAGATCTCCTGGGGTCAGCGCATCTTTGGCTGGCAGACGCCGGAGGCCATGGAAGCGGTCAACCGCCAAGGGGAGACCACCGTGCACAACATTGGCGGCGTGCAGGAACTGGTCCCTGCCGGGATGCTCCTGGCAAGCCTCTACGGCGCGTGTGCCCCGCTCGCTTGGGCAGCGGTCCGCACGCGCTGGAAGAACATTGGGCCCGCGCACCTGCTGGTGCCGCCGCTTTGCCTGGTGCCGGCCTTCGGGCTGTCCGCGGCGTACCGTCTCTTCCGGCTGCTGGTGTGGCCGACGCCGGACTATGGCATCTCAGAATACGGCGAAGTGATGGAATTTTCCCTGTACCTGGGGCTCGCCCTGTTCTGCTGGTTCAACCTGCGCCGCCTGCTGCTGACCAGGGCCGCCGCCCGCGCACCACGCCACCGGCTCACCGCCAACGCATAAACCCGCCACCCAGCGGAACCGCGGCTCGTTCGCGAGACCTGGCATTCAAAGCCCGGTTTTGCGAACAAGCCGCGGTTGTGCTGTTTCCGAACCGTTTCCCGGGGCAGGCTTTAAACATGGAAACCATCAGCCCGAAGCTCCTGAACTGGGCGTCCATTCTGGACGACAAGACCCGCGAACAGGCGGTCATGACGGCGGGGCTGCCGTTCATCTATCCGCACCTGGCGCTGATGCCGGACGCGCATCTGGGCAAGGGCGCCACCGTGGGTTCTGTCATCCCCACGCTCCGCACCATCATTCCGGCCGCGGTGGGAGTGGACATCGGCTGCGGCATGATCGCGGTCCGCACCCAGTACTCCGTAAAAGACCTGCCAAAGGACCGTAAGAGCCTCCGTGAGGACATCGAACGGGTCATCCCGTTGTCCGCCGGGAACAACAACAAGAAGGTACTCGCCACCGCCGAACCCCGGATCGCCGAGCTGAAGCAGCGGGCGGCGAAGGCCGGGTTCAACCCGGCCCAGTACGTGGCCAAGTGGGAGCTCCAGCTGGGGTCCCTGGGCTCCGGCAACCACTTCATCGAGGTTTCGGCGGATGAGGACGACGGCGTATGGCTCTTCCTGCATTCGGGCTCACGGGGCATCGGCAACAGGATCGCCCAGCACCACATCGGGGTGGCCCGGCACGTCAGCCGGAAGAACCAGGTCTACCTGCCGGACCCGGACCTCGCGTACCTTGACGAGGGCACGGCACAGTTCGACCGGTACATCGCCGAGTTGCGCTGGGCCCAGCACTTCGCGCTGCTGAACCGGGAGGAAATGATGGACCGGGTAAGCGCCCAGTTCAGCCGCTGGGTGGGAGGGCCGGTCCACGAACGCGAACGGATCAACTGCCACCACAACTTCACCGAACAGGAGACCCACTACGGCAAGCCGGTGTGGGTGTCCCGCAAGGGGGCCATCAAAGCCGGCCACGGCGATCCCGGACTGATCCCCGGATCCATGGGAACGGCGTCGTACGTGGTGGAAGGCCGGGGCAACCCGGCGTCCCTGAACTCCTCACCGCACGGGGCGGGCCGTGAATACTCGCGCAACGCCGCCCGGAAGACGTTCACGCTGGAGGAGCTGAAGCGGGCCATGCGCGGGATCGAGTTCCGGGCCTCAGAGGCCTTCATCGACGAAATCCCGGCCGCGTACAAGCCGATCGACCAGGTCATGCAGGACGCCGCTGACTTGGTGACGGTACGGCACAAGCTACGGCAGTTGGTCAACGTCAAAGGCAACTGAATCTGCAAAGCCGGGCAGCATTGCGGCCAAATGTGACGCTGGATGAACGTGCGTGACCCCCCGTTTCCGCTTCATTGAACGGGTCTGGGCCACTCCCTATGGTGAAACAATGACTAGTTCCAAGCCCGGGATGACCCGCATCGTGGCAGGCGAAAGCGCAGCCCCTGCGCGCAAGCGCGCCGTCGAAGCTGCCTTGGCCATCGGGTTGGTGCTGCTGATCGCCGTCGGGGCCATTGTGGCCTCCAACATCTCCCGCAACGTTGAGGCCCAGGCCGCCGAGCCCACCCCGGCTGCAGAACTGAAACTCGGCTACTTCGGCAACGTCACCCACGCCCCGGCCCTGGTGGGCGTCACAAAAGGGTTCCTGGCCGAAGCCCTTGGCGGCACCAGGCTCAGCACCGAGACCTTCAATGCCGGACCGGCCGCGATCGAAGCCCTGAACGCCGGCGCCATCGACGCCGCGTACATCGGGCCCAACCCCGCCATCAACTCGTTCGCCAAGAGCCAGGGCCAGTCCGTCCGCGTGATTGCGGGGGCTGCGGCGGGCGGCGCTCAGCTGGTGGTTAAGCCCGGCATCAACTCCGCCGCGGACCTCAAAGGCAAGACCCTGGCAACGCCGCAGCTTGGCGGCACGCAGGACGTGGCCCTCCGCTCCTGGCTCGCCAAACAGGGTTACAAGACCAACGTGGACGGCAGCGGCGACGTCGCCATCAACCCCACGGAGAACGCCCAGACCCTGAAGCTGTTCCAGGACGGAAAGCTCGACGGCGCGTGGTTGCCTGAGCCGTGGGCGTCACGGCTGGTACTGACCGCCGGGGCGAAGGTGCTGGTGGATGAAAAGGACCTGTGGGACGGGGCCGGCACCGGCAAACCGGGGGAGTTCCCCACCACCGTGCTGATCGTGAGCCAGAAGTTCGCCGCAGCCCACCCGGACACCGTCAAGGCGCTGCTGGCCGGGCATGCAAGGTCCGTCGCATGGCTCAACTCGGCACCGGCCGACCAGAAAGCCGCGCTGATCAATGCAGCCCTGCAGGAATCAGCCGGGGCAGCACTGCCCGGCGACGTCCTTACCCGGTCGCTGGCGAACATCACCTTCACGCTGGACCCGCTGGCCGGCAGCTACCCCAAGCTGCTGCAGGACGGCGTGGATGCGGGCACCACCAGGAAAGCCGACATCAACGGCCTCTTCGACCTCAGCGCGCTCAACGAGGTCACCGGCGCGGACAAAATTTCGGCAGCCGGCCTCGGCCAGGACTGACCCCCACCACTACCTAAGGACGCCACCATGCCAGTCGTACTGGAACACCTGGGCAAGCGCTTCGGCGACGGCGCCCCGGTACTGGACGACGTCAACGCCAACATCAAGCAGGGCGAGTTCGTTGCCCTCCTTGGTGCCTCGGGCTGCGGCAAATCCACCCTCCTGAACATCATCGCGGGACTTGAAGCGCCGACGTCGGGCGCCCTGGAAGTGCCCAGCGACGGCGCCGCCTTCATGTTCCAGGACGCCGCCCTGTTCCCGTGGCTGACCGCCCGGGAGAACATCGAACTCGCGTTGAAGCTGCGCGGCGTGGGCAAGGCCGAACGCCGCATCAAGGCCCAGGAACTGCTCGAACTGGTCCACCTGGGTTCGGCGGGGGACAAACGCCCCCACGAGCTCTCCGGCGGCATGCGGCAGCGCGTCTCGCTCGCCCGTTCCCTGGCCCAGGACCGGCAGCTGCTGCTCATGGACGAGCCGTTCGCCGCGCTGGATGCCATCACCCGCGACCTGCTGCACGATGAGCTGGAACGCATCTGGAAGGAAACCGGGCGCACCATCGTCTTCGTGACCCACAACGTCCGCGAGGCCGTCCGGCTGGGCCAGCGCGTCCTGCTGCTGTCCTCCCGCCCCGGCCGCGTGGTCCAGGAATGGGCCGTCACCGAGGACCACCGAACCGACGCCGGCCTGGCCGGACAGCTGACCGGGGTCATCACCGCCCGGCTGCGTGAGGAGATTCGCCGCCATGCCAAGTAAGTCGTTGTCCGCGTCCGCGCCGGATGCCGCCCCCGCCCCTTCGCCGGACGGCTTTCGTCCTTCGGACGAAGCGTCCGGCTCCGGAAGGCCCGATGCCACTCCCTGGGCGGTATCCGGCGCTGCGTCCGAACCCGAAACCCGTGAACCCGTGCATGCCGCTTTGACCCGCACGTCCACCGGCAAGGAGGACCTGCGGGAGCTTGAATCCGGGCTGGACTCGCTGCAGTCCGACGCCGACCGGAAGTACCGGATCGACTGGAGTCGCATCCTCCTCCCGGTTGCTGCGCTGGTGGTGCTGGTGCTCGTCTGGCAGTTCTATGTGTCACTCGGCGTGAAGCGGCGCGACCTGGTTCCCGGGCCGCTGGACGTGGTGGCCCAGATGGGCGTCCTGTGGAGCGAAGGCAAGTTCCAGGAATCGGTGTGGACCTCACTGCAGCGCGGGGTGGTGGGCTTCCTGATATCGGTGGCCATTGCCACCCCGGTGGGCCTGCTGCTGGCCCAGGTGGCGCCGCTGAGACGCGCGTTTGGGCCGCTGATCTCCGGCCTCCAGGTGCTGCCGTCCGTGGCATGGGTTCCGGCTGCCATCATCTGGTTCGGCCTCACCGACGCCACCGTGTATTTCGTGGTGTTCATGGGCGCCATCCCGTCCATCATCAACGGACTCATTTCCGGCGTGGACCAAATCCCGCCTCAGTACCGCCGGGTGGGTACCGTGCTTGGCGCATCGCGGCTCCAGATGGCGCTGCAGGTGATTCTTCCGGCCGCACTGCCGGGCTACCTCAGTGGCCTCAAGCAGGGGTGGGCCTTCTCCTGGCGCTCACTCATGGCGGCGGAAATCATCGCCGTGGGCGGCACCATCGGCTTCGGCCTGGGATCCCTGCTGGACCAGGGCCGGGACCTGTCCGACATGACCATCGTCATGGGCGCCATCCTGCTGATCCTCGGCGTCGGCATCCTGATCGAGCTGCTGGTTTTCGGCCCCATCGAGAAGCGCCTCCTGCGCCGCCGCGGGCTCCTGGCCGGCAGCACCCGCTGACCCAGCCCCCTTCCCAACCCACAGCAAAGAGCCCGACGGCGAGTCCCGCCGTCGGGCTCTCTGCTTTCCTGCGTCCTGCCCTGACGGAACCGGGGCACTTTGACACGGACACGCCGTCCAACCTGCCCGCGGAACGCCGTCCGGGGACCAAAGTGCCCCACGACCGCGGGCAGCTTCCTCGCGGGCAGAGCGGATCGCCAGATCAACTAACTTCCACGGCTATGCGAACGGCGGCGGCCCAATGATCTCGATCCCGCCGTGGGCCTCGCCGGATGCCCTAATCCGGCTGAAGTCCACCAGCCCTGAACCGTTCGCGGCATCCGCCCCGGACAGTGGTTCGCTGGCGCCGTCGTAGAAGGACTGGGCGCTGCCGGGCGTTTGCAGGCACAGTATCCGGGTGCCCTCCTGCAACACCTTGAAGGCGTGGGGGAGCCCCCGCGGCGCCATGGCGAGGCCACCGGCGGCGATCCGGTGCTCTGTCCCGTCCAGGTTCACCAGGATCTCGCCGGCCAGAACGTAGAGGGTTTCGTCCGAGTCGGGGTGGGTGTGGAGCGGGGTGACCTTGTTGAGGGCCATCTCGTCCTCAAACAGCAGGAACGCGCCGGCCGTCTCCTCCTGCCTGGCCTTCCAGGTGTGCACTCCGCCGCCGTAGAACCAGCGTCGTGGCCCTTCGCCGGGTTGGCGGACCAGGGATGATGACGCATTTTTCGTTTCCATGCTGCTCGCCTCGATGCCTTGGGAAACTATATGGGACGAGAGTCCCATAACAAGACTGATGTACCATGAAGAACGTGTCAAGACCCTATGCGGACAGCGGGCGCAGCAGCCAGAAGCGCCGCACCATGGATGCGCTTGTGGCGGCGGCCAGGACCCTTGTTGCCGCCGGCAGGACGCCCACGGTGGATGAGGCCGCGCAGGCAGCAGGAGTTGCCCGCAGTACTGCCTACCGCTATTTCCCGGGCCAGCGCGAACTGCTCGCCGCGGCGCACCCCGAGACTGCACGAACGTCGATGCTGCCGGATACTCCGCCCCAGGACGCGGCCGGCAGGCTCGACGCCGTAGTGGTGGAGTTCACCCGCATGATCCTGGAAACCGAAGCGCAGCAGCGGACCATGCTGCGCCTGTCGCTTGAGTCCGCAGACGGCCCCGACCGGAGCCTGCCCCTGCGCCAGGGGCGCGCCATCGGTTGGCTTACAGAAGCACTGATGCCACTGCGGGGGGAACTGACCGACGAGCAGATCCACAAACTGGTGCTGGCCATCCGCAGTGCCATTGGCATTGAAGCCTTGGTCTGGCTGACGGACGTGGGCGGCCTGGGCCGGGAGGAGGCCATCGAATCAATGCGGTGGACTGCCAACGCGCTGCTGGCCAAGGCGCAGGCGGATGGCCTGTGGCGCTGACCGCCCGGAAGCCTTTGTGACGCAGCGTTACCTTACGTGAACTGGTGTTGCTGAACCTTTGTGGGGCATTGTGACGCAGCCCTACCGTTGATTCATGGCAATTCAGGATATTTACCCCACAGCGCTGCGGCTGCTCGGCCGCCCCGTGCTGGTGGTGGGCGGGGGCCCCGTTGCAGCCCGCCGTGCCCGGGGGCTGCTTGACGCCGGTGCCGTGGTCACCGTCGTCGCACCGGTTGCCTCGCCCGCGCTCAAGGAGATGGCCGACGCCGGCCTCCTCACCTGGGAGGCGCGGCCTTACGTTTCCAGCGATGTCGACGGCGTCTGGTTCGTCCAGACGGCCACTGGCGCTCCGGAGGTGGACGCCCAGGTATCGGTCGACGCCGAGGCGCAGCGGGTTTGGTGCGTCAATGCCTCCAACCATGAAGCTTCTGCCGCCTGGACCCCCGCCGTCGCGGAGGTGGACGACGTCAAGATCGCCATCAACGCCGGGGGAGACCCGCGCCGTGCCATGGCCGTCCGGGACGCGGTGGCCACGGCCCTGGAAACCGGTGACCTTCCCCTGCGGCGCCGCCGTGCGCACCAGGGAAGCGTGGCCCTCGTGGGTGGCGGCCCCGGCGATACCGGCCTCATCACCGTCCGTGGCCGCCGGCTCCTGGGCCAGGCCGACGTCGTGGTCGCAGACCGTTTGGGCCCCCGCGAACTCCTGAACGAACTCGCCCCCGATGTCCGGATCATCGAGGTGGGCAAAACCCCCGGCCACCACCCCGTGCCGCAGTCGGAGATCAACCGCATCCTCGTCGAGGAAGCGCTGAAGGGCCACCGGGTGGTCCGGCTCAAGGGCGGCGACCCGTACGTGCTGGGCCGCGGCGGCGAGGAAGCCGAATACTGCCGCCAGCACGGCGTGGAGGTAGAGGTGGTCTCCGGCGTTACGTCCGCGATCTCCGTTCCCGCCGCAGCAGGCATCCCCGTCACCCACCGCGGCCTGGCCAAGGGCTTCAGCGTGGTCACCGGCCACGAGGAACTGTCCGAGGTCCCGGCCCGCGCCGACCACACAATCGTCCTGCTCATGGGAGTGGGCCAGCTGCGCGAATCCGCGTCCGCGCTGGGCGAAGCCGGGCTGCCGCAGGACACCCCTGTTGGTATCGTGGAAAACGGCTATTTGCCGGACCAGCGCGTCACGATTGGCACGCTCGGTTCCATCGCCGACCAGGCCCAGGCGGCCGGCGTCGCAAATCCTGCCGTGATTGTCATCGGTGACGTGGTGCGCGTGAGCCCGTTCGCGCCGTCGCACTTCAAAACCGCTGACTACAGCACCACCACCCCGAACAGCCCCCGCAAGACCGTCCTCACCACCTGAAACCCATCGAGTGCTCCGTAATTGTCGTTATGAGCGTTCAAAACGGCATCTACGGAGCAATCGATGCAGAAGAAAAGGAACACAGCCGTGTCATCCAGCACTACCGTAGGATCTGCTGCGCGTCCGCTGCGCGTCGCCGTCGTGGGCTCCGGCCCGGCCGGCGTCTACGCCGCGGACATCCTCACCAAGAGCGAAGCCGTCAAAAGCGGCGAGCTGACCGTCAGCATCGACCTCTTTGACCGCTACCCGGCACCCTACGGCCTGATCCGCTACGGCGTGGCCCCGGACCACCCCCGCATCAAGGGCATCGTGAACGCCCTGCACAAGGTGCTGGACCGCGGCGACATCCGCTTCTTCGGCAACGTGGACTACGGCACTGACCTCACCATCGAGGACCTCCGCAGGCACTACGACGCCGTCATCTTCGCCACCGGCGCCATCAAGGACGCGGACCTGAACATCCCCGGCATCGAGCTGGAAGGCTCGTTCGGCGGCGCGGATTTCGTCTCCTGGTACGACGGCCACCCCGATGTCCCGCGCGAATGGCCGCTCGAAGCCAAGGAAATCGCCGTCATCGGCAACGGCAACGTGGCCCTGGACGTGGCCCGCGTCCTGTCCAAGCACGCTGACGACCTCCTCACCACCGAAATCCCGGACAACGTCTACGCCGGCCTGAAGGCCTCGCCCGTCACCGACGTGCACGTCTTTGGCCGCCGCGGCCCCGCCCAGGTGAAGTTCACCCCGCTGGAGCTGCGCGAGCTGTCCCACTCCAGGGACGTGGACATCATCCTGTACCCGGAGGACTTCGAGTTCGACGAGGAATCGGACCGCCAGATCCAGACGAACAACCAGACCAAGACCATGGTGGGCACGCTCACCAACTGGATCGCCGAGCAGCCGGAGGACCTCTCCGAGCTCAAGGCCTCCCGCCGCCTGCACCTGCACTTCCTGCACAGCCCTGTGGAGATTTATGACGACGCCGAGACCCCGGGCAAGGTGGCCGGCATCAAGTTCGAGCGCACGGAGCTGGACGGCACCGGCAACGCCCGCGGCACCGGCGACTACGTGGACTACCCGGTCCAGGCCGTCTACCGCGCCATCGGCTACTTCGGCTCCGCCCTCCCGGACGTGGAGTTCGACCACAAGAAGGGCGTCGTCACCAACGACGGCGGCCGCGTCCTGGACGCCGACGGCCAGCACGTGCCGGGCATCTACGCCACCGGCTGGATCAAGCGCGGGCCGGTGGGTTTGATCGGCCACACCAAGGGCGACGCCCTGGAGACCGTGACCTACCTGCTGGAAGACCGCGACAACCTGCCGGTTGCCGAGGCACCCGCGGAGGGCGCCGTCGTCGAGCTCCTCGATGCCCGGGGCGTGAAGTTCACCAGCTGGGAAGGCTGGCTGGCCCTGGACGCGCACGAACTTGCGCTTGGCGCAGCAGCCACCGAGGCCGGCGGCTCGCACGGCGTGGAGGTCAAGCGTGAGCGCGTCAAGGTGGTGCCGCGCGAGGACATGGTTGCCATCTCCCGCGACGGCGTGGCCGCGCAGGTCTAGAACCTGAATCAAGCGGGAACCGCGGGCCCCATGGTCCCGCGGTTCCTGCCTTTAAAGTCCGGTGACCCGGCTGCGCTATTTGCCCGCGCCCCCGACGGCCATAAGCTCCAGGCGCCGCAGGGTTTCCCGGTTCCGGGCGGAGATCAGCGGGTCCCGCAGGACTTTCGGCATCAGTTTGCCGGGCCCGCGGATGGCGTCCTCGGCCATGGTCACGAGGCACTGGTTGCCGCGGTCCTCCAAGGTCATCTCCACCTTGGCCTCGCCCATGGGCCAGCCGCGCGCCACGAGTTCCAGTGAGCGGCCGGGCTCCACGGCGGTCACGCGGGTGCTGTCGTCGATCACCAGCGGCCAGGCGCCCACGGAGTGGTGGAGTTGAGCGCCCGCCTGCGGCCATTCGGCGTCCACATCCCTGATCCGGGACGCACCCACCACCCAGCCGGAGTACAGCCAGCCGTCGGCGATGACCCGCCAGACGTCGGCAGAGGAGGAGTTGAACAGCTGCGAGACGGTGGACATGGAGTTCCTTCCGGTTTCGATAGTGCTTTCCGTGCGTGCGGCGGCGGGTTCCGTTGGGCGTACGACGGCGGGAGGTGCGGGCTGCTGGGCGGCCCGGTAGGAGGGCTTCCGCAGGCGCCGGGTCCACCCGTAGGCCTGTGCCCCGGGCGGCTGGTTCTCAAGGGGATCGAAACGCAGGGGGATATCCGCGGGACTGGGGCCGGCGTGCAGCCGCAGTTCACCGCATTCCCGCCAGGGGCCGCCCGGCGTGGCCCAATACAGCCCCAGCACCCCATCTCCGGAAACCAGTGAACCCCGCGGCAGGCTCCGCGTTCGCAGCCCCAGCAGCACCGGACCCTGCTTGCCGCGGTAGGGCATGAGCGTGGTCATGGTGGCTCCTGCCACATCCAGCCGCGGCATCAGCAGGAACCGGCCCGGCAGTCCCCAGCCGGTGGAGGCAAGGAGGACGTCCGCCGGTCCGCCGCCACCCGCAGGCGAAATCCGGAGGGCCAGGCCCAGAATGTCCGGCAGCGCCGGGGGCAGCCCGACGGACCGCGAAAAGCGGGCCACAACCTGGTCAGTGCCGGGGGAGTCGAGCCAGTCGATGCCGCTGGGTCCTGCCGGGTTGCCGGTCCTGGTGAGCTCCCCGGCCAGGCCCAGCCCCTGCGGATGGATTGGCCGGTCCGGCCGGGCGAGTTTCAGGAGCCGGAAGAGGGCAGCGAAGGCCTGCCCGGCACTTCCGGTGACAGTGGGAACTACGCGCAGCTGCTGGGTCATACTTCCCTCCTACCCATAAACCCCGGGACTACATGCGGCCGAACCGCGCCCGGATGAGCGCAAAAATCCCGTAGGCAATGAAGCCCGCGCCAATTGCCACCAGCAGGGTGGGTCCGAACGGGTGGTCCTGGAGGGCTTTGAGGCTGCCGTCCAGCCCCGTGGATTCCTCGGGCCGGTGCTTGGCGGCGGCGATGATGAACAGCAGGCCGGTGAGGTCCAGGGCTATTCCCTTCGCCACGTGGCCGGTGACACCCAGGCTGTCGATAAGCCTGCCGCGCCGGGTGCCCTCGAAGTGGAACAGTTCCTCCTTGAACCCGCGCCGGAACCCTTTGACCATGAAGTAGATGCCGATGCCAAGGATGGTCAGGCCCAGCGCGACGAGGACCCATGGCCCCAGCGGGTTGGCCATCAGGCTCGCACTGAAGTCCCTGGTGCTGTCGCCCGAATCGCTGCGCTGGCCTACGGCGAAGCCCGCGAAGCTGAGGCCTACGCTGCCGTACGCGATGGCCAGGAATCCCGACGACACCAGCTTGGCCAGCCGTTCCTTGCGCGGGAGGCTCCGGGCGCGCAGCGTTGCTTCGCTGGCCTGCCACAAGGCAAGGCCAAAACACGCTGCCACGCAGGCCCACATGACAATCGGCCCCCACGTGTTGTCGGCCAATTGGGCAATGGCGCCGGTGGGCTCGGCGTCACCCGGATGGCCGAAAGCGATGGCAATGGCGATGGCCCCGACGATGATGTGGAGCAGCGCCATGACGGCAAACCCGGTGCGGGCCAGGACGTCCAGTGCCTTGTGGTTGGAGGCCTCCTCGACAGCGTCCGCTGCCTGGCTGAGGGTGGATTCGCCGTCGGACATGTCTCAGCCGTTCATGGGCCCTTCGGCCCGCAGCTTCTCGGCGCCGGGTCCCTCCACGTGCACGGTGCAGCGGACCACCAGCTGGCCGGGGGCATTGTCCAGCTCCACCAGGGAATCGTCAGCGCTGAGGACGGTGAACACCTCCGAGTCCGCTACAACGTCAACGCCCTTGGCCTTTGCCGTTTCCCGCGCATTCCTGAGCGCCTCGCGCTGCAGGCCGTCCACATAGCCGCCGTCACTTCCATGGGCGGGGTCCCCGAAGGCCCAGCCGAACAATGTCCCTGTGTTTCCCATGGCGACGATATTACGCGGTTGCCCCTCTTCGGGACGGGGTTTCGTAATATTAGTAAGTGTGCTTACCATAAGCGGACCATACCTCGAAGGAACACGGCAGGTGAAGTCCGCGGCACAGCGGCAACACGGAACCAGTCCACAACGTTAGGAATGCACATCATGGCAGGAAATCTCATTGCCCGTTCAGTTCACGACCTGACGGCAGCAGCATGGTTTGGTGGATCCCTGATGGGCGCCATCGGGCTCAACGGGGCAGCGGCCCAGGCCAAGGACCCCGCAGAGCGCACCCGGCTTTCCAGTGCCGGCTGGATGAAGTGGGCGCCGTTCCAGACCGCAGCCTTCGCCTCCCACCTCGCGGCGGACCTCGCCATTGCCTGGGAGAACAAGGGCCGCATCGCCAAGCAGGAGGGCGTGGCCCGCGACACCGTCATCAAGACGGCCGTGACCGTGGTGGGCGCCGCGGTGACCCTGTACTCGGGCATCCTGGGCAAGAAGGTGGAAAAGCTGGCCGGTGAGGGCGCCGAAGGTGCCACCGAGCCGCACGGCGCAGCCTCGGACGAGCTGAAGTCGGCCCAGCAGCAGCTCAAGGCACTGCAGTGGGCCATCCCCGGCTTCGCAGCCCTGGTGATCATCCTCGGCGCCAAGCACGGCGAGATGCAGCGCCCCAAGAACGTCTTGGCGGGCCTGCGCCGCGACTAACGCGGCAGGTCAGCATAGAGCGGACGACGGCGGCCCGGCACCCAGGTGCTGGGCCGTCGCCGTGTCCAGGACACACCGTCCTCCGCGACGCGCACATCCATTTTCGCTGCGCATATTCGGGGGCGCAGCTGATATATCCCGCGCGTCAAGGAACGTGCGCGTCGATAACCGGGGAAGCCGCCAGGCCGCGGGCCAAGCCTCCGCCACCGCAGGGCCAAACTACTCCGCCAACCACTCCGCGCAGGAGTTCAGGTTCCGGTTCACGGTGGCCACCGCAGCATCCTGGTCCCGCCGTTCGATGGCGTCCAGCAGTGTCTCGTGCCCATCCCGGGGGAGCCCGTTGAAGCCGGGCCGGCCCTGCTGCGTGAGCAGGTCCTGGTGGAACGCCGTGCCAAAGCTGGCGTAGAGCTCGTGCAGCAGCGGGTTGCCGGATGCCCTCGCCACGCCCTCGTGGAAGCTCCAGTCGGCGTCCGCCCAGGCCTCGACGTCACCGTTGTTCCAGGCCTGGTCCCGGGCGGCGAGGAGGGCACGCAGGGAGGCGACGTCGTCGTCCGTTGCATTGCGGGCGGCCAGCCGCGCGGCCTGTGTGTCCAGGCCCAGCCGGACCTCCAGGATGTGCTGCTCGGTGTGGTCCTGGTACATCCGGCGCGCGGCGCCGGACATCTCGCTGGTGGCGCGCACGTAGGTGCCGTCCCCGCGGCGCACCTCAAGCATGCCGCCGTGGGCGAGGGCCTTGACCGCTTCGCGGAGGGTACCGCGGGAAACGCCGAGTCTGGCCATGAGCTCGGGCTCGGGCGGGATCCTCTGGTTCAGCGGCCACTCGCCGGAGTGGACCATTTGGCGCAGCTTGGCCGTGACTTCGGCGGCGAGCGGCGGGCGGACGGAAGGGCTCAGGTTCACGGGATTACTTCCTCTCCGCGGGCTTGCCCGGCATCGCCCGGCCGGTAATCAGGTGGGACACCACGATCTGGACCAGGGCCAGTGCCAGCAGCAGCGCCAACGGCAGGATCCAGCCGCCGGTGGCACTGTGCAGCAGGCCCATGCCGAACGGTCCCGCGGTGGCCAGCAGATAACCCGAGGACTGCGCCAGGGTGGACAGGGCAGTGGTTTCGGCGGTACTGGTGCCGCTGCGGCTGATCATCACCATCACCAGCGGGAAAATGCCCAGGCCAAAACCGATCAGGACAGCCGGGATGGCCGCCAGCGCAACAGGGAGGACCAGCAGCGCCGCGATCCCCACTGCCATGGTGATGCTCACCAGGTAGAACGCGGGACGCAGCATGCCCGGGCGGGCGCCGATGGCGATCAGAACCATCCCTGCGGGGACGGAGACCAGCTGCATAAGGCCGAACATCAGCCCGCTGTCCGAGGCGCTCAGGCCCATGGTGGTGAGCATGTACGGGAACCAGCTCAAGAGGGCGTAAGCCAGCAGTGCCTGCAGCGCGAAGATCGCGGTGAGGAGCTGGCCCTTGCGGGTCCGTAGCAGCGGCCAGGGGGATACGTGGCCGGCTGTGGTCCGGACCGTGTTGCGGTGGGCGTGCAGTGCCACGGGCAGGAAACCCAGGAAGGCGGCCACGGCTGCAATGCCCACGGCACCGAGCGCGGCGGAGGGGGAACCGAGCGCCTGTGCCAGCGGAACCACCGCGACGGAGGTCAGGGTGCCGCCGGTGGTCATGGTCACCGTGTAGACGGCGGTCATCAGCGACGTCCGGGAGGCGAAGTGTTCGCGGATGTAGGACGGCATGGCCACGTTGCAGACGGCCAGTCCGGACATGCCCACCACGCTGCCTGCTACCAGCATCCCGGTCGCAGGGATGCCGCGCAGCAGCAGTCCACCGGCCAGCAGTGCCAGTGACAGCAGGATGGCCTTCTCCACGCCGAGCCTGCCGCTGAGCCAGGACGTGGCGGCACCTGCCACGGCGAAACAGAGCGTGGGGATGGACGGGATGATCGCGGCCACCAGCACCCCGTAGCCCAGCACCGCCTGCAGGTCGTGCAGCAACGCGGACGCGCCGGTGATTCCGGCCCGCAGGTTCAGCCCGATCAGCACCAGCGCAACGACGCCAAATACGACGGCGGAACGCGGTCTTGCGGGGGCGATGCCCGCTGCCGGGGCGGCGGGCGCCGCCATGGGCGCCTGGGCGGTTGCGGGTGCTGGAGCAGGGGGAGTGGCGGGCATACCTTCCACAGTAAAGGTTAGACGTTTGATGTTTCCAGCTCTTGTGGCCAATCTCTCCGTGGTGCCTGGGCCTGGAATAGACTGCCAACGGACTGTCGAAGGGCCTGGTGCGGACCAGGCGGTGCGGAAGGACGGCTGTGGAGGCTTCCAGGGGACTCGAGATTGAGAAGAAGTACGACGTCGATGCCGGCGCCGTAGTGCCGGCACTGGAACAGGCCGCAGGGGTAACCCGGACAGGAAAGCCGCACACTGACCTGCTGGAGGCGGTGTACTTCGACACCCCGAAGCATGCCCTGGCCGCACGCCGCATCACGCTCCGCCGCCGCACCGGCGGGAAGGACGCCGGGTGGCACCTGAAGCTGCCGCCCCAGGCTGCCGCGGCAGCGGGGGATGGCCCGCAGCAGCGGACGGAACTGCACGCACCACTGGGCCGGCCCGACGTCGTCCCCGACGCCCTGCTCACCCACCTTTACGCCTATCTCAGGGGTGCCGTCCCGGCGCCGGTGGTGCGCCTGGACACGCGGCGCACCACTTACCCCCTGTACGGGGATGACGGCGTCCATCTCGCCGACCTTGCCGATGACCAGGTCGCCGCCGAACGGCTGGAGGACGGGGGCAAGGCCACAAGGCAGCAGTGGCGCGAATGGGAGCTGGAACTAATCCACGGGGAGCCGGACCTTTTCGGCCCCGTGGAGGATCTGCTCATGGCCGCGGGCGCCCGGCCCGCGGCCCACGCCTCCAAACTGGCCCGTGCCCTGGGCACGGACAAAAAATCCGGCAAGGCGGCCGGTCGGCACGCCTCCCATGGTGACGCTCCCACCGCTGCCGCGCCCCAAAGCACCCCAGCCCTCCTGGCCGGGAAGCGGGCCCCGGCAGCCGCCGTCGTCACCGTCTACGTGGCGGCCCAGATCGACCAGATCCTTGCCGGAGACGCCGCTGTCCGGGAGGAGGAACCCGAGGCCGTGCACAGCATGCGCTCAGCAACGCGCCGCATCCGCTCGGTCCTGGCCGCCTACGGAAAGCTCTACCGGGCATCACCGGTGCGCAAGCTGCGGAGCGAGCTGAAGTGGCTGGGCCAGATGCTCGGCGAGCCGCGCGACGCCGAGGTCCTGCGGGCACAGCTCCTCGACCAGCTGGGCAGCCTGCAGCCCGGGGAGGGCGTTGCCGGTGCCACGGCAACGGTGGAACAGCGCACTGGCGGGGATTACGACGCCGCGTACCGCCTCCTGCAGGAAGCCCTGGGATCGGACCGGTACTTCCGGCTCCTGGACAAGCTGGAGGATTTCCGTGACAACCCGCCCGTGCGCGCCGATTCGGTGGCACCGGGCCGGCGGGCGGCCGCGAAAGCAGTGGACAAGGCCGCCAAGCGGCTGCAGCGCTCACGCAAGGCTGCCAAACGGGCGCGGCGCGGCAGGGAACAGGAACTTGCCCTTCACCAGGTTCGCAAGGACGCCAAACGGCTGCGCCACGTGGCTGAATCAGCCACGCTGGTGCACGGCAAGCGCGCCGGGAAGGTGGCCAAGGCCGCCCGCCGGCAGCAAAAGGTCCTGGGCCAGTTCCAGGACGCCGTGGTGGCGCGCAACCTGCTGGCCGCCATCGCCGCGGATTACAGCGAGCCCGCCACGGCAGGGATCTATGCGGAGCTGCTCAACCAGCAGGAAGAACGGATGCTGGCAGCCCGGGCCGGGTACCGGAAGGCATGGAAGAAGTCGCGCGACCTGTTGGGCCACGGCGTCCTCTGAGGGTTTCTGCGCAAGAGGGGGCCTACTTGCCCTGCCGTGCCGACAACCGGGCCACGGCCAGGGCCAGCCACAGCTGCACCCGGTCTGCGGTGACGGCGGGGTCGTAGCCGGTGAGTTCGGTGATCTGGGCCAGCCGGTACCGCACGGTGTTGCGGTGCAGCGTGAGTTCCTCCGCAACGGCGGCCACGGAGCCGTTGTTGTTCAGGTAGCTCTCCAGCGTGGCCATCAGTTCGGAGCCGTGGGCGGCATCGAAGGACCGCAGCGGGTTCAGTGACTCGTGCGCCATGTCCGCCAGCGGCACATCCTCGCTGGCCAGCAGCAATGACGTCAGGCTGAGCCGTTCGGGTTCGTTGACCGGCAGGCCGTGGCTGGCGGCGTCGCGGGCCTCGAAGTAGCTCCAGCGGAGGCCGTTCGGCTTGGTGTAGGCCCCGCCGATGCCGATCGTGGCATGGATCCCGGCCTCGGCGAGGTGGTCGCTGAGCTTCCGTGCCAGCGCCGGCGCCGTCCCGCCGTCGTCATTGACTACCAGCACCAGGTCCTTGCCCACGACGGCGGCAACCGCCTTCTCCAGGTCCTGCGGCACGGAGGTGCTCCCCAGGGCTTTACCGTGGGCTGCCGAGACGGCCAGCAGCACTACGTTCTTGCGGGTGCTGTTCACGCCCACGCCGGCCAGGCGGCGCTGCGCCTCGCTGGTCTCCAGCGCCCCGTGGATCACGTCCTCCAGCACCTGGCCGCACAGGGCGCGCTGGGCCTGCCGCTGCTTGACCATGTTGTTCAGCTCCACGCTGATCAGGTTCTGCGCGTAGCCGATGATGCCCGTGTCCTCGAACGGCTGGCGCACCCACAAGGTGCAGGCGTCCCGGCGCCCCGTCGGGACGGGGTAGCTGGACCAGGCGTCCGCCGAGGGGCTGGCGCTGCTGCTGTTGTACAGCTGTGCCGTGAACTGGGTCAGTGCCACGTCCGTGCGCAGCATGCCGCCCAGGTTCTTCAACAGCTCTGCCAGGCCGCCGCCGGTCAGCAGCGCCCTGGCCAGCACCTGGTGCCCGGCGATCAACCGTTCCAGCTTGGCGTAGTGGTCCGCCGACTGGGCATCCGCCACCAGCTTGGTGATGGCGATGAACGGGGTCTCGTATGGCACCTCCACCACCGGCAGGCCCCACCGGTTTGCCTCGGCCAGGAGGGCCGGCGGCACCGTCTCATGCGACAACCCCACACCGAATCCAATGCCCACCGCGCCCGCACGCTGCGCCTGCCGGACGAACCGGCGCTGCTCAGGGGCTGAACGCAGCCGCAGGCCGGTGGTAAGCACCAGCTCCCCGCCATTGAGGAACCGCTGCGGATCCTCCAGTTCCGTGACGGCGACCCAGTTGATGTCCTGGTTCCAGGTAGTTTCCGCCACGCCCGCCTTGGCCAGCTTCAGGGAGGACACGCCCACCAGGGCAGCAAGGGAAATGGCCATGAAGCAAGGATAAACGTGAGCTGGGCAACCGCACTAAACCTCTTTGGCAAGGGTGTGCAGGTGGCTATTCACCCCGGTGGGGCGCTGGCATAGGCTCGAGGCAGTTCCATCCATCCGTCCCGGGTTCCGTCCGGCTGCCGATGGCCCTTACGAAAGAGGTTGCACACCGTGGTCCAAACCTTGCAGAACTTCATCAACGGGAAGTTTGTCACCCCTGCCGGCGCCACACTGCTGGACGTTGTCAACCCAACCAACGGAGAAGTGGTGGCCCAGGCCCCCGTCTCGGTGCAGGCCGATGTGGACGCCGCAATGGCCGCCGCGAAGGACGCATTCCGGACCTGGAAGCACGTCACCCCGGGCCAGCGCCAGCTGATGCTGCTCAAGCTCGCCGATGCCATCGAGGCCAACAGCGACGAACTCGTCGAGGCACAGCACCGCAACACCGGCCAGGTCCGTTCCCTGATCGCCTCCGAGGAAGTGGCTGCCGGCGCGGACCAGCTGCGCTTTTTCGCCGGCGCCGCCCGCATTATGGAGGGCAAGTCCGCCGGTGAGTATTTCGAGGGCCACACCTCCTACGTCCGCCGCGAACCCATCGGCGTGGTGGCCCAGGTGGCACCTTGGAACTACCCGTTCCTGATGGCCATCTGGAAGATCGGGCCCGCGCTCGCAGCCGGCAACACCGTGGTCCTCAAGCCCTCCGACACCACCCCCGAATCCACCCTGGTCCTGGCCCGCCTGGCAGGCGACATCCTGCCCGCGGGCGTCCTCAACGTGGTGCTGGGCACCGGCGAAACCGGCGCCCTGATGGTGGAGCACAAGGTTCCCGGCCTGGTGTCCATCACCGGTTCCGTCCGCGCCGGCATCGCTGTTGCCTCCGGCGCAGCCAAGGGCCTCAAGCGCGCCCACCTGGAGCTCGGCGGCAAGGCACCCGCCATCGTGTTCAAGGATGCCGACATCAAGAAGAGCGCCGCGGCAATCGCCGAGTTCGCCTTCTTCAACGCCGGCCAGGACTGCACTGCCATTGCCCGCGTGCTGGTCGAGGACGCTGCCTACGACGACCTCCTTGCGGCCCTGGTGGAACACACCAGGACCCTGCACACCGGTTCGCAGAACGATGAAGACAACTACTTCGGCCCCCTGAACAACGTCAACCACTTCAACACGGTCAAGTCCCTGGTGGAGTCCCTGCCGGCGAACTGCCGGATCGAAACCGGCGGCCACCAAGCCGGAGACAAAGGCTTCTTCTTCGAACCAACAATTGTCACCGGCGCCCGGCAGAGCGACGACATCGTGCAGAAGGAAGCCTTCGGCCCCGTCATCACCGTCCAGAAGTTCAGCACTGAAGAAGAAGCCGTGGAACTGGCGAACGACGTCGACTACGCCCTGGCCTCCAGCGTCTGGACGTCCAACCACGGCACCGCCATGCGTCTGAGCCGCGACCTGGACTTCGGTGCCGTCTGGATTAACACCCACATCCTGCTCACCGCCGAAATGCCGCACGGCGGCTTCAAGCAGTCCGGCTACGGCAAGGACCTCTCCATGTACGGCGTGGAGGACTACACGCGCATCAAGCACGTGATGTCGGCCCTCGACGCCTGATTTTCCCACCGGCGCCCTTTAGCAAAGAAAGAAACACCATGACCACCACCGCAGCAGACATCACCTACCGCCTGGAGCAGAAGCGCAACGTCCAGGCCGACTTCCCGGGCCCCAAGTCCCTGGCGCTGACCGAACGCCGCAAATCCGTGGTGGCTGCCGGGGTCGCCTCCAGCGTCCCGGTCTACGTAGCCGACGCCGACGGCGGGATCATCCACGACGTCGACGGCAACTCCTTTATCGACCTCGGCTCCGGCATCGCCGTGACCAGTGTGGGAGCGTCCGATCCCGCCGTCGTCGGTGCCGTCAAGGAAGCCGTGGAGCACTTCACCCACACATGCTTCATGGTCACCCCCTACGAGGGCTACGTGGCCGTCGCCGAACAGCTGAACCGCCTCACCCCTGGCGACCACGAAAAGCGCACCGTCCTCTTCAACTCAGGTGCGGAGGCCGTGGAAAACGCGATCAAGGTGGCCCGCCTGGCAACCGGCCGGGACGCCGTCGTCGCCTTTGACCACGCCTACCATGGCCGCACCAACCTGACCATGGCGCTGACCGCCAAAGCCATGCCGTACAAGACCAATTTTGGCCCGTTCGCGCCCGAGGTCTACCGGATGCCCATGAGCTACCCGTACCGCGAGGAAAACCCCGCGATCACGGGCGCCGAGGCAGCCAAGCGCGCCATCACCATGATCGAGAAGCAGATCGGCGGCGACCAGGTTGCCGCGATCATCATCGAGCCCATCCAGGGCGAGGGCGGCTTCATCGTCCCGGCTGAAGGCTTCCTGCCCGCGCTGGCTGCGTGGGCCAAGGAAAAGGGCATCGTCTTCATCGCTGACGAGGTCCAGTCCGGTTTCTGCCGCACCGGTGAATGGTTCGCCGTGAACCACGAAGGCGTCGTCCCGGACATCATGACCATGGCCAAGGGCATTGCCGGCGGCATGCCGCTGTCCGCCATCACCGGCCGCGCCGACCTGCTGGACGCCGTGCACCCCGGCGGCCTGGGCGGCACCTACGGCGGCAACCCGGTGGCTTGTGCAGCTGCGCTGGCCTCGATCGGATCCATGGAGGAGTACGACCTCAATGGCCGTGCCCGCCACATCGAATCCATCGCCACGGCCCGCCTGCGCGAACTGCAGGCCGAACTGGCCGGCGCCGGCACCGCCGTGATCGGCGACGTCCGCGGCCGCGGTGCCATGCTCGCCGTCGAACTTGTCCAGGCCGGCTCCAAGGAACCGAACCCGGAACTGACCAAGGCTGTAGCCGCCGCCTGCCTGAAGGAGGGCGTCATCGTCCTCACCTGCGGCACCTACGGCAACGTCATCCGCCTGCTGCCGCCGCTGGTCATCACCGATGAGCTGCTGGCCGACGGCCTGGAAGTCCTTGCCGCCGCCATCAAGGCCAACGCCTAAGAGCCGCAAAACCCGCTTGTTGAAAAGGGCAGCACCCCGCTGGGGTGCTGCCTTTTTTGTTGCCGCGGAAGCCTGCCTTAGGGGGTACCTAGGCCCCCGCCCCGCGCAGCTCAAACTACCTAATATTGCGCCCTTGCCGCCAGGCAACCAGCGGTCCCCCTACGTCCTTTCGGTAAGTAACCCCAAAGATTGTTATTGAGTACCCGTTACTGGTGTCCGGCCTCCGCAGGGATACGTAATTTAGACCTATAAACGGGTCAGGCAGCGCGCGACGCCCGGATGCCCGAAGGCGCCGCCTGCCACCCCACAATGCAGGAGCTGCGTTTGCGCTCCTATCGAGTCAGCCGCCGGGTAATGACGCTGCCCTCCCATGGTGCTGACGACAGGGACTTCCACCAACGCCTGGCGCGCGGGCACCCCAGGCGGTGACACCCCACAGCCCAATGAGGACATCTTGCCTAAGACAGGGGAACGCAATGACGCAGCCTTCGAGGGAAACCGGGGACAGGAACGGGCACAACAAGGGCTCCGCGCACCGGGCGGAACCGGGATACAGGCAATGGAGGTATGGCCGCACCGCTGATCTGCCACCAGTGGGGGAGGGGCTGTGGTGACGCATCTGCTAAGCCTCGCAGTTCCCGCAGCCTTGCCTGCAGAGGCCACCTTCGGCCGGGACGGCGCCATGTTCGAGAGCCTGCTTGGTTTCGTGGCCCAGATGAGCCTGGTGCTGTGGAGCCTGGTGACTGTCACCGTGGTCATCCGCTTCGTCGGTATCCGGTTCTACCGGCGGTCCGCGCGCCGGGCCTTGGCCCGGATTGCCGCAGCGGGCGCGTCCGTTCCAAACATCGTTGGGTCAACGATCGTTCCGCCCGGCGCCACCGGGTCCGCTGCAACCCACGCAGCCGCGGCGGTCGTGATACCGGCCATCGCGGTCGTGCCCGCCATCACGGCCGGGATCGACCTGCTACAGCCGGCCAACGTCCCGCTGCCCGACACCGTCTCGAATGTGTTTGCAGCCAACTCCGCGGACCGGTGAGCGATGGACATCACGCTCGTGGTCTTTTGGCTCTTCGCAGCGGTCAGCATCCTCTACGTCGTGCACTTCGGCCTCTACCTGGCCGGTGCCAACTTCTATGACATCTGGCAGCAGCGGCGGAAGGGAATCAGGGGCGTCCGGCTCCCTGCCGTGTACCAGCCGGAGTGTGCGGCGACGGCCACGTGGACCCGGCGCGCCCTCCCCGAGGTACCGGGGCTGGTCTCCATCGTCATTGCGGCCCACAACGAGGAAGCAGTGATCGTCCGGACGCTCGACTCCATCCGGCGCAGCACCTACCCTTCCTTCGAAGTCCTCGTGGCGGACGACGCATCCGGTGACCTCACGGGCCGGCTGGTCCGCGACTACCAGCTGCGCCATCCCGGGATGGACCTGCGACTCGTGCGGATGCACAGGAACGTAGGCAAGGGCGCGGCGCTCAATTCGGTGCTGCGACGGTTCGCGCACGGCCAGTTCGTGATGACGCTCGACGCCGACTCGATCATCCAGCCGGACACCATCTCGAACGCCCTGTCATACTTCGACGATCCCTACGTGGCCGGTGTCGCCGCGAACGTCCAGATTATGGAGGAGACCACGGCGCTGGGCATCCTCCAGCGGTTCGAGCACATGATCGGGTACCGCTCCAAGAAGCTCTACTCGCTGCTGAACTGCGAGTTCGTGGTGGGCGGAGTGGCCTCCACATACCGGATGCGCGTGCTGCAGAAGGTGGACTTCTATGACACGGACACCGTGACCGAGGACATCGGCCTGAGCGCAAAGATCACCCACCTGGGCAACCGGCGTTTCCGCATGGTCTACGGCGCGGACGTAGTGGCGAAAACCGAGGGCGTGCTCACGTTCCGCGCCCTGGCCAAGCAGCGCTACCGCTGGAAGTACGGAAGCATCCAGAACCTCATCAAATACCGCGGCATGATCCTGAACCCGAGCCGCCGGTACAGCCGCACATTGGCCTACTACCGGATGCCCATGGCCATGCTGAGCGAGTTCACGCTGCTCGTCTCGCCCCTGGCCTGGACGTACGCGGTCTATTGGTCCCTGGCCACGTACACGCCCGCCCTGATCATCGGTGCGTATGCAACCATCACCGCCTACACGCTCCTGACAATCCTGATGGATGAGAACCTGTCACCGCGTGAACGAACCAAGCTCTGCATGTACGCGCCCACCGCCTACTTCCTGTTCTACATCATGGACCTGGTGCAGCTGGCGGCGGCGGTCCGCTGCATCGCCCGCTCCCGTGGGCTGGTCCGGCGTCCCCAGATCAACATCTGGAAGTCCCCGCAGCGGGCCGGCAGCACGGCGGTGATAACCCGTGCCGCCTAGGCGCCGGAGGGTTCGCCGGGTGCTGCTGAATCCGCTGCTGGTCATCGCCGTTTTGGTCCTCCTGATCACCGCCGGCTGGTTCGTGTACACGGGCAGGCTCGGCAGCTTCGCCCAGGCGCGGCCCGGGGCCAACCTGCTTCCGGCGCTCTTTCCCGCCGTTGCCGGGCCTGCGGCGACACCAGGCCCGTCGCCGTCGGCCGGTTCTTCCCTGGCCCCGGCAGGTGGCTGGACCGCCGGCCACAGCGGGGACGCGAAGACCTCCATGGAACTGGTGCCCGGCCAGATGGGTGCCCGGGCGCTGAAGCTCGATATCACCCAGTACGTCACGGGCGATGTCACCCTCACCAGCCCCCGGGTCGATGTCGCTCCGGGCAAGACCTACTTCTTCAAGGCGTTCGCCACGACGGATGCCGATTTCAGGCTGCTGGCCCGGAAGCACCACAAGGATGGCAGCACCAGCCTCGAACAGCTGCGAAACCCCCTGGAACGGCCCGGTACATCAGCGTTCACGGTAAGTGATGCGTTCAACAGCGGCGACACCGTCACAGCGGTGGAGTACGTTTTCCGCTTCGCATCTGCGGGCACCGCCCGGGTGGAGGGCGCCTACCTCGAGGCAGCAGACGATGTCCAGCTTCCGCCGCCCGGCCCCACGGGCCCCAACGCGATCCCCAACCCGGGGTTTGCCGGTACGCAGCCGAACCAACCCGCCTTCTGGTCCCCCTTTTCGTCCGGGACGTCAACGGTGGAGTCCGGGCGCGGTGAGGACGGCCAGGGAAGCTTCCTGTGGACCCGCATCGGAAACTACCAAAACGGGGAGGCGAAATGGCAGTACGAGCCCATTCCGGTGACCCCGGACCGCTACTTCAGGTTCGGCGCGGCCTACAAGTCGGACCGCGACGTGGATGTGGTGGCCGAGTTCGAGCTCGCGGGCGGAGGGCGCACGTTCCGGAACCTGGAGACCGTGCCGCCGGCGGGGGAGTGGACCACCCTGAGCGAGGCCTTCCAAGTCCCGGTCGGGGCGGCCAACGCGATGGTCACCCTGGTTGCACACGGGAACGGCACCACCGCCGTCCGCGACTATTCCCTTATGGACATCACCAAACCCGGGCCCCTGCGGTGGAACCAGGCCATGGTCTCGATCACGTTCGACGACGGATGGCAGTCGGTGTACGACCGCGCGCTGCCCCTGCTGGACAAGCACGGCTTCCGGTCCACACAGTACGTCAACCCCAGTTCCATCGAGACTCCGAACTTCATCACGGGCGCTGAGGTCCAGCAGATGCACCAGGCGGGACATGAAATCGCCGCCCACGCCTACCAGCACGTCGACCTTACGTCCGTGGGCGCCGACCGGCTGGACGATGAGCTGCGCAAGAGCGAGGATGCGCTGGCCTCAGCCGGCCTCCCCACGGATGACCTGGCACCGCCGTACGGTCGCTCCGACCCCCAGGTGGACTGGTACGCGGGCAAGTACTTCAAGATCATGCGGGGGACGGACGACGGCATCAACACCAGGCAAAACATCAATCCGCACGACCTGAAAGTCCTGTACGTGACCGATGTAACCACGCCGGACACCCTCAAGGAAGCGCTCGCCGAGACCTCCCGGTCCAACGGCTGGCTCATCCTGGTCTACCACCAGATTGCTGCCCCCGATTCGTCGGGGACCCAGAAGAACACTATTGCGGCGGACAGCAGCACCATCACCAGCGATGTCCTCGCAACCCAGCTGCAGCTCATCGACGACAGCGGCATCCAAGTTAAACCGGTTGCCCAGGCGTTCGAGCAGTTGCAGGGCCCGTGACCACCACCACGGCGGTGAGACGCGGCGCCTTCGCCACCCGAAAGAAGGAGAAAGTCATGATCACATCCAGATCCGGTCTGGCGCGAAGCCGCGCCAGGCTCCTGACCATCGGGGTAGCCGTGTGGGCCATAGCCGCCGCGCTGCTGTCCCCTGCGGCCGCGAACGCCGCCGTGGACAACCCCGCCCCCACGCCACTCGTGTCCTTCACCTTCGACGACGGCATGCAGAATGCCCTGACGCAGGCTGCTCCCACACTCAAGAAGTACGGGCTCACCGGGACCAGCTATGTCATCACCAACTGTGTGGGGATGACCGCTGTGCCGAACAGCTGCCGCGCCAACACCGACGTTCCCTACATGACGTGGGACCAGATCACGCAGCTGCAAAACACCTACGGCTGGGAGATCGGCTCGCACACCGTTGACCACCAGTGCCTTGTGAGCGTGGGCAACGACTGCCAGGCCACCAAGCTGACGGCCGCCCAGGTGGACGCCGAGCTGGCCAACAGCAGGTCCGCACTGGCGGCCCACGGGTTCAACGCCACCGCGCTGGCCACGCCTTACGGCGATTACGACATGTCGGCGCTGGCCCAGATTGCAAAGTACTACAGCTCGATGCGCGGTTTTGCGGACGTGGGCAACAACATCTGGCCACTGGGCGACTTGCTGCTCCACAACACTCCGGTGCAGGAAGTCACAACCCCGGTCTCCACGCTGAAGGCCAAGGTTGACGAGGCCATTGCCAACAAGACCTGGGCAGTGTTCACGTTCCACGACATCAGGCCCTCGCCAAGCCAGAATCCGGATGACTACCAGTACGGTACGGCTGAACTGGACCAGCTGGCCGCGTATGTGCAGACCAAAGTTGCAGCCGGACAGATCAGGAACGTCAATGTCAGCAAGGGCCTGGTGAACGGCAGCCCCAACCTCCTGGCGAACCCCACGTTCAATAACGGAATCGCCGACGGTTGGCGCACCGACACCCCGGCGACGATCACCGCGGATGCCGGGAACAACGGGAGCTACCCGGACCCGGCCAAATCGGTAAAGCTGGTATCCGGCTCGGCTGCGGGCCACCTGTTCTCGCCGAAGGTTCCGGTGACGGCGCCAACGAACTACCTGTTCAAGGCCTTCCTCAACGTGGCATCGATCTCGTCCGGGGAAGTGGGCTTCTACGTTGACGAGTACAACGCGGCCGGGCAATGGATCTCCGGGCAGTTCCGCAAGCGGGAGAACACCCGCTGGGTGGAGTCGATGAACTTCACCTACACCCCGAGCTCCAGCAGCGTGGCGTCGGCCAGCCTGCAGGTCTACGTGACCGGCACCGGCATCACGGCTTATGTGGACAACATGCAGATGCTGGCACTCGGGGCAGGGTCCACCACGCCGTCCCCCAATCTCGTGGCAAACGGGACCTTTGATGCCGGCATCGGCTCCGGCTGGCGGACCGACTCCGCGTCAACCATCCTGGCTGACGCGGCGAACCACGGGAGCCCGGCCAACCCGGTGAATTCGGTCAAGATGACGGCCACCACGGCCAACAAACACCTGTTCTCCCCGCAGGTGGCGGTGGCAGCCGGCAGCTACAAGATCGCCAGCTACCTCAACATCACGGCGCGGACCAGCGGCGAGATGGGCTTCTACATCGACGAATACAACGCCGCAGGGCAATGGATCTCCGGGCAGTGGAAGCTCGGGGTCTCGGCCGGTGGCGTGACCAATGTGGACCTGACGTACTCGCCGAGCAGCACCGCGGTGGCAAAGGCGAGCCTGCAGGTCATCGTCCAGGGCAATTCGGGACTGCAGGCGTACTTCGACGACGTCCGCTGGACCAAGTCCTAGCAGCGGGGAGAGGACGAAGGATGGGCGGCCGCCCGCACGCACTGACAGTGGTGCTGGTGTCCGCCCTCCTCGTTGTCCTGGCTTGCTGCTCCCCGCCCAAGCCCGACGTGACGCTGGACCTGCTGCACGGGGACTGGCAGGATGTTCCGGGCGTCCGGGCCGGGAACGGCGCACTCCAGGTGACGCCCACCGCCAGGCGCATCGTGGAGCAGAGCGGGGAGGGAGGCCAGCCGAACCCCCCGCTCAACCTCGCCGGCACACACCTGGTGGTCGGCGGGGACTTTTCGCTCAGCGCAACATTCGCGGACGTGACCGCGGACGCATCCTGGGCTCTGTACAACCGGCCGCCCGTCATCGCCGATGAGTTCCGCGTGGAACCGGCGGGCCTGCGGCTCACCCTCCAGGGAAACGACCTGAAGATCGCCGTCTTCGACGGAACGCAGAAGAAAAATGTGACCCAGCCGGTGCCCGTGCATGATGAACACGTCACGATAAAAGACCCTGGGGCTCCCCTCACCGTGCGCCGCACCGGAGATACGCTGGCCGTCGCCAGCGGCAACGACACCCTTTCCTCCCTGCCCCTGGGCAAGGTGTTCTCATCCGGGGAACTGTGGCTGGGATTCTCCAGCGATTCCGGCGACTTCGAGATCAGCTCGCTCAAGGCGGTTGCGCCGGGAAGCGCCGGCCTGCGAACCTCAGGGGCCGCGGCAGCCGACGTCCAGCCGTCAAAGGACGGCCTGCAGGCGCTCGCCGCCAGGACCCGTCCGGACTTCCTGGTAGGCGCGGCCGTGGCACTGGGGCCCCTCACCGGGGACACGGACTATGCCCGGGAGTTCGGCGAAAACTTCGGCGCCCTCACACCGGAGAACGCGATGAAGCCGCAGTTCCTCTCCCCGCAGCGGGGCGTCTACACCTTCGAAGAAGCTGATGCGATCCTGGCGATTGCCCGGAGCAAGGGCATGGCGGTGCACGGCCACACCATCGCTTTTACGGAGGCCATGCCCCGCTGGATGCAGGAACTCCCCACTGGCTCGGACGCGGAGCGCCGGACCAGCGCCGCAGCACTGCTCGACTACATCTCCGCAGTGGTGGGGCACTTCAAAGGGCAGTTGGCTTCCCTTGACGTGGTCAACGAACCGTTCGACGTGGACCAGGGGACCGGCATGCAGCAGAACATCTGGTACCGCGTCTTCGGGCCAGGCTATCCGGCCGTGGTTTCCAAGGCTGTCTACGCGGCCGATCCGGACGTCAAGCAGTACATCAACGAGAACGGCGCCGACGTGCCGGGGCGCCGCCAGGACGCACTGCTCAAGCTCATCCTGGACACCAATGCCCAGGGCGGCCGCATCTACGGGGCAGGCCTCCAGGCCCACGTCTACGACCTCAAGACCGACGCCATCTCAGCCGACGACCTCACCCGGACGCTCAAGCGTTTTGGGGACGCCGGGCTCCACGTCCGCATCTCCGAGAACGACGTCACGGACGGCCAGGGGACGGACGCCCAGGCCAAGCAGTACGCCACGGTACTGGCCACTTGCCTGCGCTCGCGCACCTGCGTCTCCTACACCACCTGGGGAGTGGACGACCGCTACGACTGGTGGATCGACGACGGCGGGAGCCTGCGGCAGGGCCACGACCACCTGTTCAACGACGGGAAACCCACCCCCGCGTACGATGCCGTGAAGCGCGCCCTGGGTGGCTGATCAGGCGGCCTGGCGGACCGCTGCCCTGCGGGCCACCGAGTTCCTGCGCGCCATCCGCAGCATGTCAAGGGTCAGCAGCAACAGGGCCAGCCACACCACCCCGAAACCGATCCAGCGCTCCGCGGTCATGGCCTCCCGGAACACCACCAGCGCCACCACGAACTGCAGGACGGGAGCAAAGTACTGGAGCAGCCCGATGGTGGTCATGGGCAGCCGCCGCGCGGACGCACCGAAGAAGAGCAGCGGGACGGCGGTGATCACGCCCGACGCCAGCAGCAGCCAGAAGTGCCCCGCACCCTGCGAGGTCAGCGTGGAACTGCCGTTCGCGGCGAGCACCAGCATTGCCACGGCGGCCAGCGGGGCGAGCACCATGGTCTCCACACTGAGGCTGGTGATGGCGTCCACCCTCGACCCCACCCGGTTCTTGACGAAGCCGTACAGGCCGAAGCTGAACGCCAGGGTCAGGGCGATCCACGGCAGCTTCCCGTAGGAGTAGGTGAGAACCCCCACCGCCACGAACCCGACGCCGACGGCTGCCCACTGGAGCGGCCGCAGCTTCTCTTTCAGGACCAGCACGCCCAGCAGCACCGAGACGAGCGGGTTGATGAAATAGCCCAGCGACGTTTCCACGGCCTGCCCCGTGGTTACGCCATAGGTGTAGGTCAGCCAGTTGATGGCGATCAGGAAGGCCGCCAGCGCGAGGGAGCCAAAAACGCGGCGGTCCTTCAGCGCCACCGCCAGCACGCCCCACGCCCTGGTCACCGTGATCAGGAGCGCGCAGAACAGCAGCGACCACACCACGCGGTTGGCCACAATTTCGACGGCGCCGGCGGGCATCAGAATGAAGAAGTACAGCGGGAGCAGCCCCCACAAGACGTACGCACCGATGCCGAACAGCATGCCCGCCGTCGTCTCTTTGCCTACCGGCGCGGGGCCGGTCGGCGCGGCCTCCGCCGGGGACTTTGACCCGGGGGACGGGGCTACTGCGGAGGCGGCAACTGGGGTGGCGGGGGACGATCCTTCTGGCATGGGCACGAAGTCCATAACAGCAGGCTCCGGGCAGGTATTCCAGCAGGCGGGCGGTAAACCGGAAAATAGTCAGTAGGCTTGCTTTCATGACACGTGTCCGTTTGCCGGAGCCCACCCGATGAGGCTCCGGCGCAGCAACGCCTCAGGCCGCGGCTACCGCAGGGTGGCCGCCGGCAAAGGCTTCAGCTACCGCGACCTGGACGGCTCCACCCTGCCGGCCGGCCCCATCCGGGACAGGCTGGAAAGCATCGGCATTCCGCCTGCCTGGACGGACGTGTGGATTGCCCCGTTTGAGAACGGACACATCCAGGCAACCGGCGTGGACGCGGTGGGCCGCCGGCAGTACATCTACCATCCGGAGTGGCGCGAGCGTAAGGACCGGGTGAAGTTTGACCGTTCCCTCCAACTGGCCGAATCGCTGCCCGCAGCCCGCCGCCTGGTCACGATGGACCTGCGCAGCGAGGGCTTCACCCGCGAACGCGTCCTGGCCGGGGCGTTCCGGATGCTGGACAGCGGATCCCTGCGGGTGGGCTCTGAGCGGTACACCAACGAGAACGGCAGCCGGGGCCTGGCCACCCTGCTGTGCGCCCACGTCCAGGTGCGCAAGGACCGGATCATGCTGCGCTTTCCGGCCAAGAGCGGCAAGGACTGGGAATCGGAAATCCGCGACGCCGACCTCGCCGCCCTCCTGCGCCTGCTCAAGCGGCGGGGACCGAACGCGAGGCTGCTGGCTTACAAGGAGGGCAGGACGTGGCGTCCGGTCACCAGTGCGGATATCAACGCCTACGTGAAGGAGCGGACCGGCTCAGACTTCACTGCCAAGGATTTCCGGACCCTGCGTGGGACGGTGGCCGCGGCGGCCAGCCTGGCACAAACCGGAACCCAGCGGACCGCTGCCAAGCGGAAACGGGCCATCAGCCGCGCCATGTATGACGCCGCCCAGACGCTGGGAAACACACCCTCCATTGCCCGCAAGAGCTACGTGGACCCGCGGGTGGTGGACCACTACCACGACGGCGAAACCATCGATCCGAAGCGGCTGGACTCGGCGGAGGCCGAACTCCGGGCGCTCCTGTACCGCGAAGGCAAAGTGGTACCCCTGGCCGCCAACTAGAATGGGGGACTGTGCGCTGCACCAGGCTGCGCGCCCTCATGAAACATGAGCAGCACCAGTTCAGAAGGGTTCCCGGTGTCCAATCACAGCGAAACCGCCGCCAACCGTCCCCTCCGCGTCGCCATCGTCGGCGCGGGACCGGCAGGAGTCTATGCTGCGGACATCCTCACCAAGTCCAGCGGGGTGAAGGAAGGCGACTTCCAGGTGAGTATCGACCTCTTTGAGGCCTACCCGGCACCCTATGGACTGATCAGGTACGGCGTGGCCCCGGACCATCCCCGGATCAAGGGAATCGTCAATGCCCTGCACAAGGTGCTGGACCGCGGCGACATCCGGTTCCTGGGCAACGTGACCTACGGCCGGGACCTGACGCTGCATGATTTCCGGGCCTTCTACGACGCCGTGATCTTCTCCACGGGTGCCGTCAAGGACGCGGACCTGGACATTCCGGGCATCGACCTGCAGGGGTCCTTCGGCGGTGCTGACTTTGTGTCCTGGTACGACGGCCACCCGGACGTGCCGCGCGAATGGCCGCTGGAGGCCAGGGAGATCGCCGTGATCGGCAACGGCAACGTGGCCCTGGACGTGGCCCGCATGCTGGTCAAGCACCCTGAGGAACTGCTCACCACCGAGATTCCGGACAACGTGTACGCTGGCCTGAAGGCCTCGCCCGTCACGGACGTGCACGTCTTCGGCCGCCGCGGCCCCGCCCAGGTCAAGTTCACTCCGCTGGAGCTGCGCGAACTGAGCCACATGGACGACGTCGACATTGTCCTCTACCCCGAGGACTTTGAATTCGATGATGCCTCCGACGAGGCCATCCGCAGCAACAACCAGGTCAAGACCATGGTAAACACCCTCACCAACTGGCTGGTGGAGGAGCACACGGAGTCGGAGAACCCCTCCTCGCGCCGGCTGCACCTGCACTTCCTGCACAGCCCTGTTGAAGTGCTCGACGACGGCACGGGCAAGGTGGGCAGCATCAAGTTCGAGCGCATGCAGCTTGACGGGACCGGCAATGCGAAGGGCACGGGAGAGTACGTTGAGTACCCCGTCCAGGCTGTTTACCGGGCCATCGGTTACCACGGCTCCGCGCTGGACGAACTGGAGTACGACGCCAAGCGCGGCGTCATCCCCAACGAAGGCGGCCGCGTCCTGGATGCCGAGGGCAAGCCGGTTCCGGGCATCTACACCACGGGTTGGATCAAGCGCGGCCCCGTGGGGCTGATTGGCCACACCAAGGGTGACGCGCTGGAGACCATCGGCTTCCTGCTGGAGGACCGGCTGAACCTCCCTGCGGCGCGAAACCCCGACCCGCAGGCCATCATCGACCTGCTCGAAGAGCGCGGCATCGAATACACCACCTGGGAAGGGTGGAACAAGCTCGACGCCCACGAGGCGGGCCTCGGCGCGGCCTGGGCCGGACCCGAGGGCCTGGACCATGTGGTGCGCGAACGGATCAAGGTGGTGCCGCGCGAGGACATGATCCGCATCTCCCGCGGCTGACCCCTAGGCGCGCAAACGTATTCGAGTTAGTCTGATTAACATGAATGTGGCCGCGGCCAAGACCCGAGCCTACGATTCGCCCAAGCGGGCTTCCGCCGCCGCCCAAACCGGGCGCCGGATCCTGCAGGCCACTGAAGGCCTCTTTCTGGAGGGGCCCGTGGCGGACGTCACGCTGAACGCCGTGGCCCAACGCGCCGGCGTCACCGTCCAGACCGTCATCCGCAGGCATGGGGACCGGATGGGGCTGATCCACGCCACGGCCCAGTTCGCGTCAGCCCGGGTGTCCACCCAGCGCGGTGCCGCCCCGCCCGGCGACGTGCCCGCCGCCGTCGACAATCTCCTGGAACACTACGAAACCACCGGCGCCCTGGCCCTGAAGTTGCTGGCTGAGGAGGAAACTTCTCCTGTCCTCGCAGAGATCACCGAGGGCGGCCGGCGGATCCACCGGCAGTGGTGTGAACGTGTCTTCGCACCTTTCCTGGCGGACGACTACCTGCCGAACGGGGAGGAACGGAAACGCCGCCTTGCCCAGTTCGTCGCGCTCTGCGACGTCTACACCTGGAAACTGCTGCGCCTCGACGCCGGTCTCAGCCGCGACCAGGTGGCCCGCTGCCTGCTCGAAATGCTTGCACCCTTCACCCGGAGGCCCTGATGCCCACCGTCCTTGCCTACACCTCACCCGCCATCGGCCACCTCTTCCCGATGGTTCCGCTGCTCCAGGAGCTGAGGGCCCGGGGCCACGACGTGCACGTGCGGACCCTCCGCCAGCAGGGGCCCACGCTTCGCGGCGCCGGCTTCCAGGCCGGACCGGTGGATGACCGGATTCTGGCGGTCGAGGCCACGGACTACCGCGCCGGCAACGCGAAGGCCGCCTTGGCTTCCAGCGTGGAGACCTTCACGGCCCGCGCCCGGTTCGACGCCCCGGACCTGCAGAAGGCCATCGATGACGTAGGCCCGGACCTGCTGCTCATCGACATCAACGCGTGGGGAGCCCGGATCCAGGCCGAATCATCGGGCCTGCCGTGGGCCACCTTCAGCCCCTACACCCCGCCGTTGCAATCGAAGGGAACGCCGCCCTTTGGCCCCGGGCTTGCCCCCATGTCCGGCCCGCTGGGGAGGGCCCGCGATGCCGTGGCACGCCGCCTGGTGATCGGCGCCGTCGAAAAGCTGATGCTGCCGCGCATCAATTCACTGAGGGCTGAACTGTCCGGAGGCAAGCTTCCGCCGGTCAGTGGCGCCGACGATATGTTCCGGACCGCGCCGCTGATGCTCGTGGCTACTTCCGAACCGTTCGAGTATCCCCACCCGGACTGGGGCCCCGACGTGCGCATGATCGGCGCGCTCGAGTGGGAACCGCCCGTGGAACCTCCCGCCTGGCTCCGGGACGGCCCGGACACGTTCGTCCTGGTGACCACCTCCTCCGAATACCAGGCAGATGAAGCAATCGTCCGGGCCGCCCTGGTGGGTCTGGCCGCGGAACCCTTCACCGTCGTGGCCACCTTGCCGGCGGCCGCAGCGGGATCGGCGGGTGCCAACCGGGCAAGCGGTACGGACGGTTTCGGGCCGGTTCCGCCGAACGCCAGGCTCGAGCACTTCGTTCCGCATGGCCAGGTCCTTGAACGCGCAGCCGTTGCCATTACCCACGGCGGCATGGGGGCAACCCAGAAGGCGCTGTCCAAAGGCGTTCCAGTGGTGGTGGTCCCGTTCGGCCGCGACCAGCACGAGGTGGCGGCACGGGTGGTGGCGGCAGACGCGGGAGTGCGGCTCAGCAGGAAGGACCTCACCCCCGAAAAGCTGTTGGCCGCCGTCCACCAGGCCCTGGGCAAGGCGCCGGGGGCGCGCCGGGTGGCGGAGGGCTACGCTGCCGCCGGGGGAGCAGCAGCGGGCGTGGATGCGCTGGAGGAACTGCTCCGGTTAGACTAGCCGCCCCACACGCCTGCAATTCCCGGGAGTTCGATGACGAACCTGCTCCAGCCTGAACCGCGCCAGCGTGCCGCCGTGGCCGGCCACGAGCGCCTGGATCATGGCCTGGGCGGTTCCACTCCCGAAATCCCAGGCCTGCGCAACCTCATCAGGGAGTCCTGGCAGCGGTCGGCAGGCTTTAAGGCCAACCCGGACAACGTGGCTGCGCCGCTGGCCTTCGACTGGGACCAGTTGGAGGACTACCGGCGGCAGCACCCCCTGGCCGCCATCATGCCGGTCATCAACAAACTCCTGGTCCAGCCCAGCCATGACAGCGGTCTCCTGGTTGCGGTGGGCGACGAGGTGGGCAGGCTGCTGTGGGTGGATGGCGACCCCACCCTCCAACGCCGGGCCGAAGGCATGATGTTCGTTCCCGGCGCCGACTGGTCCGAGGCCAGCGTCGGCACCAGCGCTCCGGGCACAGCGCTTGCCCTGGGCAGGGGGATCCAGATCGCCGGCGCCGAGCACTACCAGCGGACCGTCCACCCCTGGAGCTGCACCGCCGTCCCCTTCCATGATCCGGACTCCGGCGCCGTGCTCGGCGTCGTGGACATCACCGGGACGGCCACCGCCGTGGCACCGCACACGTTGTCGCTGGTGGAGGCCACGGTGGCCGCCGCGCAGGCGCAGCTGCGGGTGGAGCGCCTGCAGCTTGCAGCGGAGCTCGCCAGGAAGCCAGTACGACGACGGTCCCCTGCTTCCACCGCCAGGCAGGGCCAGGGAGCCAAGGAAGGCAGCCTCTACCGGAACAGCCTTCAGTTGCTGGGGCGCGACCAGGCCTTACTCAGCCTGGGCGGCAGGACAGTTTCGCTGTCCGCGCGGCACAGCGAGATCCTGGCCCTGCTGAGCGCGCATCCGGAGGGGCTCAGCGCCGAGGAACTCAGCTCGTGGCTGTATCCAGGGGAGGGCTCCACCATGACGCTGCGTGCCGAGATGGTCCGGCTGCGGAAAGTCCTCCAGCAGCTCTCGCCGGATGCTGTTCCCGGCTCGCGGCCCTACAAGCTGCCCATCGACCTGGTGCCGGATACCGGCCAGGTGCTCAGTTGCCTGCAGCGCGGTGCACACCGGATTGCCCTGGAAATCTACCGCGGCGAGATGCTCCCGCGGTCGGAGGCGCCGGGCATTGTGGAGCTGAGGAACCGGGTTTCGTCGCTGCTTCGGGAAGCGGTCCTCACGGACGGCAGTGCCGAGTCCCTGCTGAAGTACGCCACGCTCCCCGAGGCAAGGGACGACGTCGGCATCCGCCGCGCCGCGCTCCGCCTCCTGCCGCCGCGCTCACCCAAGCGGGCCGCCGTCGTGGCCGACGTGGAACGGCTGGAAGCCGAACTGCGCTCCTGATTATTTGGGGTTGCGAGGATGGGCCCACGCCTGCAGGGTTCCCTGGCCGAGCTTGCGAGGTTAGGGGGCAGGTGGGGCGCAACCTGGCTGCAACCTCCCGGCTCCTACGCTGTCTTCATCGGCGAGCGCCCTGGTGGGCCCGCCTCCTGCACAGCAAAGGAGCTAAGCACATGACCGTTTACGCACAGCCGGGAACCGACGGGTCGAAGGTCACCTTCAAGGACCGGTACGAGAACTGGATTGGCGGCGAATGGGTGGCCCCGGTAAAGGGCCAGTACTTCGAGAACATCACCCCGGTGACGGGCAAGGCGTTCTGCCAGGTGGCCCGCGGCACTGCTGAGGACATCGAGCTGGCCCTGGACGCGGCCCACAAGGCCGCACCGTCCTGGGGCAAGACCTCCGTGGCGGAGCGTGCCGCCATCCTGAACAAGATCGCCGACCGCATTGACGAGAACCTCGAGATGCTCGCCGTCGCGGAAACCTGGGACAACGGCAAGCCCGTCCGGGAAACCCTCAACGCGGACCTGCCCCTGGCCTCGGACCACTTCCGCTATTTCGCCTCCGCGGTCAGGGCCCAGGAAGGCAGCCTGTCCCAGCTCGATGAGAACACCACCGCTTACCACTTCCACGAGCCGCTCGGCGTGGTGGGCCAGATCATCCCCTGGAACTTCCCCATCCTCATGGCCGTCTGGAAGCTTGCGCCCGCGCTCGCTGCCGGCAACACCGTGGTCCTCAAGCCCGCAGAGCAGACACCCAGCTCCATCCTGGTGCTCGTGGAACTCATCGGGGACCTGTTGCCCGCCGGTGTGCTGAACGTGGTCAACGGCTTTGGCGTGGAGGCCGGCAAGCCTCTCGCGTCCAGCTCCCGGATCCGGAAGATCGCCTTTACCGGTGAGACCACCACCGGCCGGCTCATCAGCCAGTACGCCAGCCAGAACCTCATCCCCGTCACCCTGGAACTCGGCGGCAAGAGCCCCAACATCTTCTTCAACGACGTGGCCCAGGAAAATGACGCGTTCTACGACAAGGCCCAGGAAGGCTTCGCGCTGTTCGCCTTCAACCAGGGCGAAGTCTGCACCTGCCCCTCGCGGGCACTGGTCCAGGAGGATATCTACGAATCCTTCATGGCGGACGCCGTGGCCCGGGTGGAAAAGATGATCCAGGGCAACCCGCTGGACACCGAGACCCAGGTTGGCGCGCAGGCATCCAACGACCAGCTGGAGAAGATCCTGTCCTACATCGACATCGGAAAGCAGGAGGGCGCCAAGATCCTCACCGGCGGCGCGCGGGCCGAACTCCCGGGCGACCTCGCCGGCGGCTTCTACGTTCAGCCCACCGTGTTCGAGGGCCACAACAGGATGCGGATCTTCCAGGAGGAGATTTTCGGCCCCGTGGTGGCGGTGACGAAGTTCAGCGACTACAACGACGCCATGGGCATCGCCAACGACACCCTGTACGGCCTCGGTGCCGGCGTCTGGTCCCGCAACGGCAACGTCGCCTACCGCGCCGGCCGCGAGATCCAGGCCGGGCGCGTCTGGGTCAACAACTACCACGCCTACCCGGCAGGTGCCGCCTTCGGCGGCTACAAGTCCTCGGGCATCGGGCGCGAGAACCACGCCATGATGCTGGACCACTACCAGCAGACCAAGAACCTGCTGGTCAGCTACGACGAAAACAAGCTGGGCTTTTTCTAGGCCCCAGCCTCCACCACTACAACGACGCAAGGATTTCGCCAATGACGACGACAATGCAAGCAGCAGTAGTAACTGAGTTCGGCACCGACCTCTCGGTCAAGGACATCGCCATTCCCCAGCCCGGCCCCGGACAGGCGCTGGTCAAGGTCCTGACCACCGGCGTTTGCCATACGGACCTTCACGCCGCCCAGGGGGACTGGCCGGTCAAACCCTCCCCTCCGTTCGTGCCCGGCCATGAGGGCGTGGGTGAAGTAGTGGCCCTGGGTGAGGGGGTTTCCGACCTCACCGTAGGTGACCTGGTGGGCAATGCGTGGCTGTGGTCAGCCTGCGGAGACTGCCAGTACTGCCGCACGGGCTGGGAAACCCTCTGTGAGGCGCAGCAGAACGGTGGCTACAGCGTGGACGGCTCCTTCGGGGAGTACATGCTCGTGGACTCGCGCTTCGCGGCCCGCATACCGGCGGGATCCGACCCCGTCGAGGTGGCGCCGGTGCTGTGCGCCGGCGTCACCGTCTACAAGGGGCTGAAGATGACCGAAACCCGGCCGGGCCAGTGGGTCACCATTTCCGGCATCGGCGGATTGGGGCATATCGCCGTCCAGTACGCCGTGGCCATGGGACTTCGTGTTGCCGCCGTGGACATCGCGGACGACAAGCTGGCCCTTGCCAAGGCCCATGGCGCCGAACTGACCGTCAACGCCCTGCATGAAGACCCGGCCGAGGTGATCCAGCGTGAAACAGGAGGCTCCCATGGAGTGCTGGTTACTGCGGTGCACCCGTCAGCGTTCGGACAGGCGATCGGGATGGCCCGCCGCGGCGGCACCATCGTGTTCAACGGACTGCCGCCGGGGGATTTCCCGGCACCGATCTTCGAGATTGTGCTCAAGGGATTGACGGTGCGCGGCTCGATCGTGGGCACCCGCCAGGACCTGGAGGAAGCCTTGGATTTCTACGCCCGGGGAAAGATCCATCCCACGGTGTCCGTTCGGGAGCTGTCGGAGGTCAATGCGGTCTTCGATGAGATGAAGCATGCCAAGATCGACGGCCGCGTGGTGCTGAGGTTCTGATGCCCGCTGAAGGGTTGGAAGCCGCCGTGACGCTGCCCGGGGAGAATTTCTCCCGGGTGGCGCTCACGCCGGCCGCCGTGGACCTGTTGCGGATGCTGTGGGACCGGCACGGCCCGCTCATGTTCCACCAGTCCGGCGGCTGCTGCGACGGATCATCACCCATGTGCTACCCCGCCGGGGACTTCATCACAGGGGGAGCGGACGTCCTGCTGGGGCTGTTCGACCTCTCCGAGGGGTTGCGGCCGCTGCCGCTCGAGTTCTGGATGTCCCGGGAGCAGTTCAACTACTGGAGCCACACCCACCTGACCATCGATGTCGTACCCGGCCGGGGGAGCGGCTTTTCCGTGGAAGCGCCTGAGGGTAAACGCTTCCTGATCCGGTCAACATTGATGGACTGGCCCTCCTAGAAAGTTCGATCAACAGGCACTCGGGGCTCTCCATTCGGAGGGCCCCGAGTGTGTAGGCAGAAGAATATTCGGCAGTAACCCTGTCTCACTATTCGGGACGATTGGGGCCGTCCAGTGGATGGACACTATCGTTGATAGGTCTGTTTCCCTCACAAACCAGGATTGTGACCCCTTATGAATCTTCTGCGGACAAAATCCATCGAGCAGTCGATTGCCGACGCCGATGAGCCCGGACGCAAGCTCAAGCGTTCCCTCAGCACCTGGGACCTCATGATCATGGGCGTCGCCGTTGCTGTCGGCGCCGGTATCTTCTCGGTCGGCGCGAAGGCTGCCGCCAACTTCGCAGGTCCTGCCGTAACCCTCTCCTTCGCGATCGCCGCCGTCACCTGCGCCCTGGCAATCATGTGCTACGCGGAGTTCGCCACCGCCATTCCCGTGGCGGGATCTGCCTACGTCTTCACCTACGCCACCATGGGCGAACTCCTTGCCTGGATCATCGGCTGGAACCTGATCCTCGAACTCTTCACGGCGGCTGCCGTGATCGCCAAATACTGGGGCATCTACCTCAGCAAGGTGTTTGCCCTGACGGGCCTGGACGTCCCGCCGGCCATCTCGCTCGGTGGCGTTGACCTCTACTGGGGCGCGTTCCTGATCGTGGCGATCTTCACCGTGCTGCTCGTGCTGGGCACCAAGCTCTCCGCCCGGGTGGGGAACATCTTCACCCTGATCAAGATCGCCGTGGTGCTGTTCGTGATCGTGGTGGGCTTCACGTACGTGAAGTTCGAGAACTACAGCCCGTTCGTTCCCGCAGCCGAGCCCACGGCAGGCACCGGTGCCGCCGACGTCCTCAAGCAGTCCTTCTTCGGCTTCCTGACCGGCGCCGCGCCCGCCCAGTACGGCACCATGGGCATCTTCGCCGGTGCCGCCCTGGTGTTCTTCGCCTTCATCGGCTTCGACGTGGTGGCCACCTCCGCCGAGGAAGTCAAGAACCCGCAGAAGACCCTGCCCCGCGGCATCTTCGGCGGCCTGGCCCTGGTGACGCTGCTCTACATCCTGGTTTCCCTGGCCCTGACCGGCATGGTGTCCTACACCCAGCTCGCCGAGGCCAAGAGCCCCACCCTCACCACTGCCTTCGAGGCCGTGGGCGACACGTCCGCCGCCAAGGTCATCGCCTTCGGTTCCCTGGTGGGCCTGACCACCGTGATCATGGTGCTCCTCATGGGCCTGTCCCGCGTGGTGCTGGCCATGAGCCGCGACGGCCTGCTGCCGCGGGCTCTGTCCAAGACCAGCGACAAGCGTTCGACGCCGGTCCGCCTCCAGATCATCTGCGGCGCCGCGGTTGCCCTGGTGGCAGGCCTCACCAATGTGGACCTGCTCGAAGAAATGATCAACATCGGTACGTTGTCCGCGTTCGTGGTGGTCAGCCTGGGCATCCTGGTGCTCCGCAAGAAGCGCCCGGACCTGAAGCCTGCCTTCCGGGTCCCGCTCGGCAAGGTGCTGCCCATTGTGTCTGCGGCGCTGTGCCTGTACCTGATGACCAACCTCGCCGTGGAAACCTGGATCTTCTTCGCCATCTGGCTGGTCATCGGCCTGGCAATCTACTTCGCCTACGGCCAGCGCCACTCGCGGCTCAATGAGCGCTTCGCCGAAGCCAATGCGACGGTCAACGGCGCCGGTTCCGCTGCACCTGCGGCCGGTGCGCATGACGACGAGGACGAGCTGAGCAGGACCTGACGGCCCGCCACTCCAAGCAGTTGAACTGCCCGCCCGGCCTGTGCCGGGCGGGCAGCCCTGTTTCCAGCCTCCCAGTGTTGGCGGAGGCTCAGCGTTTCCAGCAGCTCCGTGTTTCCGGCGGCTCAGGGTGCCGCGTACCGGCTGACCCACTCCACGAGGGGACGGAGCTGCCGCCACCTGGCTGCGATTTCCTCCGTGACCGCTTCCGTGGCTATCCACTCCGCCCGGCCCAGGTCCACTCCTGTGTACAGCGTCTTGTGCTTGAGGAGTTCGGCCCGCGGATGGTGCCTGTCGAAGCCGCGTGGAACGGTCTTGAGTTTTTCCCCGTCGATGCTGAAACCCGCCGCTGCGATTGATTCCACGATCTCCTGCAGCGCGGCGCCGCTCCCCGAAGCGTCGGCGGCAGCCCGGAACCTGGCCAGCTGTGCCGGTGTATGGGAGCGGTAGCCGCCTCCTACCAACAGCCCGTCGGCGCTGACCTGGAGGTAGTAGCCCACGCCTTCCTGCCTGGTGGCGAAGGCACCCTGCGCGGTTTTGTAGGGAGATTTGTCCTGCGAGAAGCGGATGTCACGGTACGGGCGGAACAGGCGGGCGGGTCCGAACTCCGGCTCAAGTTCCCCAAGGATCCGGGCCAAGGGCTCCTTGACGGTGGTCTCGTAGGCGCCTTTGTGCCCCAGCCACCACTCGCGGTTGTTGTTGTCTTCCAGCTCCGCGTAGAACAGGAAGGCTTCGGGGGGAATGCCTGCAAATGTTTCCATGAACGGAGCCTAGGATCAGGCCGCGGGAGGGGCCAGGGGGTCGGGACCGTATGTGCAAAAAGGGAGCAGCAAAAAGACCACCCCGCCACAGGAAGCCCGTGGCGGGGTGGTCTTTCAGTTCAGCCGGCAGGAGCCTGGTCAGCCGATCTTGTTGGCGGACTCTGCATCCGAGGTGGGAGCCGAGGGGGCGGCCACGGCGCCGAGGTTGGCGCGCAGCTTGGCGCCCAGTTCGGCGTCGACGTTGGTCCAGTACTGGATGGCGCGTTCCTTGATGCCGGGGCTCTGGACGCCGCCCACTGCACCGGTGATGGTCTCCAGGAAGCGTGCCTTGGCGGCCTCGTCGTAGACCTCACGGTACAGCGCGCCGGCCTGGACGAAGTCGCTGTCCTCGGCGTGGAGGGAGTGCGCAGCGAGGGTCAGCTCGCCGTCGTTCTCCCAGCCGCCGGCGGGGTTCTGCGGCTCAACGGCAGCGGGGCCGCCCACGGAGTTCGGGGCGTAGACCGGAACCGAGGGGGCGTTGAACAGGAAGCGTCCCTGGCCGTCCTGGCTGTAGTTGTTGACCTGGTTCTTGGGCTGGTTCACGGGGATCTGCGCGTGGTTGGTGCCCACGCGGTAGCGGTGTGCGTCGGCGTAGGAGAAGATGCGGGCCTGCAGCATCTTGTCCGGCGAGGCGGCGATGCCGGGCACGAAGTTCGACGGCGCGAAGGTGGCCTGCTCGATCTGCGCGAAGTAGTTCTCCGGGTTCTTGTTCAGCTCCATGGTGCCCACCTTGATCAGCGGGTAGTCCGAGTGCGGCCAGACCTTGGTCAGGTCGAACGGGTTGAAGCGGTAGGTCTTGGCATCCTCGTACGGCATGACCTGGACGTGCAGGTCCCAGGACGGGAAGTTGCCCGCAGCGATGTTCTCGGACAGGTCGCGGATGTAGAAGTCGGCGTCGGAGCCGGCAAGCTGTTCGGCCTGCTCGGAGCTCATGGAATTCACGCCCTGGTTGGACTTGAAGTGGTACTTGACCCAGAAGCGCTCACCGGCTTCGTTGATCCACTGGTAGGTGTGCGAGCCGTAGCCCTGCATCTCGCGCCAGGAGGCGGGCAGGCCGCGGTCACCCATCAGCCAGGTGACCTGGTGGGCGGACTCGGGGGACAGGGTCCAGAAATCCCACTGCATGTCGGCGTCGCGCAGGTGCGTGCCCGGCAGGCGCTTCTGGGAGTGGATGAAGTCCGGGAACTTGATGCCGTCGCGGATGAAGAAGACGGGGGTGTTGTTGCCCACGAGGTCGTAGTTGCCCTCGGTGGTGTAGAACTTCACGGCGAAACCGCGGGGGTCGCGCCACGTGTCCGGAGAGCCGTTCTCACCGGCGACGGAGGAGAAGCGGATGAGCATTTCGGTCTCGACGCCGGGCTGCAGGAACGCGGCCTTGGTGTACTTGGAGATGTCCTCGGTGGTCTTGAACGTGCCGAATGCACCGCCGCCCTTGGCGTGCACTACGCGCTCCGGAACCCGCTCGCGGTTGAACTGGGCGAGCTTCTCAATGAGGTAGTGGTCGGTCAGGATGATGGCACCATCGGCACCAACTGACTTCGAGTGAGCGTCGGACGTAACCGGCGCACCTGACTGGGTTGTGGAAACGGCAGTCATTGTTCTCCTATTTCTCTTTTTCTTGCGAGGGACTGTGGGAAGGAAGTTGCTGGGCCCGCTGGCAGTCCTGGCAGATGCCCTGGTACATGACGTCAGCGATCTGGATGGTCATCGGCTTGGCGTCCGGGTTCCAGTGGGGCGTGAGGCAGGGGGCATGGCCGACGGCGCAGTCCACGTCTTCCACGCGCCCGCAGCTGATGCAGATGGCGTGGTGGTGGTTGTCTCCAACGCGCGTTTCGTACAGGGCGGGGGAGTGCGGCGGCTCGAACCGGCGCAGCATGTGCAGGTCTGTCAGGTCGCCCAGGACAACGTAGACAGACTGGGCCGTCAGTTCAGGCAGTTCGGCCCGGGCGGCGGCAAGGATGCTTTCGGCAGGGGAGTGCGGGTGGCGTTCGACGGCGGCCAGCACGGCCAGCCGCTGCTTGGTCACCCTGCGGCCGTGGGCGCGCAGGGCTGCAGCCCACGCTTCCTGGCCGTCAAAGTGCTCCGTCATGGCTCCATTGAAACACTTATTTTGAATTTATCGCAATAAGGCGTGACTAACCTTGCAGCCGCTCTTCGCGCACGCCCGGCCGCCCGCTTGGCCGCGGTTGGTGCCCAGTATTCTGACGCCCTTTTGACAGGGCCTGTGACTAGTGCCATAGTCATTCGTATGGACCTGTTGGACAGCTGGACAGCTAGACAAGAACCGGTGGTGCGCGTTGGTGCGGCGGAGCAGGTTTTCGCTTCGCTGCGTGGCGCCATAGAAGGTGGACAGATCCCCGTCGGCACTCGCCTCGACTCGGAAGCGACGCTTGCCCGGCAGTACGGCGTCAGCAGGACCATGGTCAGGGAGGCGCTGCGCTCATGCACCGCCCTGGGACTGACCGCCACCCACACCGGCAAGGGGACCTTCGTCATCGCCGACAAGGTCGCCCGGGACCTCAAACTCGGAAAATACTCTGCCAGCGCCCTCGTGGAGGCCCGGCCCCATGTCGAGGTACCCGCTGCAGGCCTGGCAGCCCGGCGCCGCAGCAACGAAGACCTGGAAGCCCTTCGGGAAATCCTTCGTGAAATGGCGGAGGCGGATGACATCCAGCAGTGGGTTCTCCTGAATACGGAGTTTCACATGACCATCGCGCGGTGCAGCGGCAACGGCGTCTTTGAATCATTTCTGTCGGACATCTGTGAGGCCATGGCGAACCAGTCAAGTACCCTCAACCTGCTGGCCGACCGCCGGAAGGAATCAGGCGACGAACATGCCCGGATTTTCGCTGCCATCGAGCGGGGCTCGGCCGAGGACGCGTCCCAAGCCATGACCATGCATCTGCATGGGGTGGAGTGTGCATTGGGCACCATCGTCCCGGGAGGCTGACCGGCCACTCCCTGCGGCAGTCAACCGGATCCGCCACAGTCTTCAGTCCACAGGACAACCTGAGCTCCGCATTCCTTTTCATGTCCTTCCTTTCCACGCTCTGGTTCACCCTGCCCTTCTTCAGCCCTGCCCTTTCGTCCAAACCCGTCAACGAAGCCCTGTGAGGACCTTAATGACCATGATCGACACCGCTGCGGATACTACATCCGCCCCCACCACCAGGTCCGAGCACGACCTGCTGGGTGACCGGGACGTCCCGGCGCACGCCTACTGGGGCGTACACACGCTCCGGGCCGTGGAGAACTTCCCCATCACCGGCCAGAAGCTGTCCTCCAACATGCACCTGGTCCGTGGACTGGCCGCCGTGAAACTTGCTGCCGCCCGCACCAACCGGGAGCTCGGCCTGTTGGACGCCGAGCGTGCCGACGCCATCGAGCAGGCGTGCCTGGACGTCATGGCGGGCATGCTCGCTGACCAGTTCGTGGTGGACGTCGTCCAGGGCGGTGCCGGGACGTCATCGAACATGAACGCCAACGAGGTCATCGCCAACCGGGCGCTGGAAATCCTGGGACACCCCAAGGGCGACTACGCGCGGCTGCACCCGAACGACCACGTCAACCTCAGCCAGTCCACCAACGACGTGTACCCCACGGCCGTGAAGCTGGGCACCATCTTCGCCGCCCGGGAACTGCTGGCAGCACTCGAAGAACTCGAGGACGCCTGCGCTGCCAAGGCCGTGGAATTCCGCACCGTGGTGAAGATGGGCCGCACCCAGCTGCAGGACGCCGTGCCCATGACCCTGGGCCAGGAGTTCGGCAGCTACGCCGTCACCATCGGCGAGGACCGGCTGCGCCTGGCGGAGGCCGAGCTGCTGATCCACGAGATCAACCTCGGCGCCACCGCCATCGGCACCGGCCTGAACGCCCCGGCCGGCTACGCCGACACAGCCTGCCGGCACCTGGCGGAGATGACCGGGCTGCCGCTGGTGACCGCCGTCGACCTCATCGAAGCCACCCAGGACGTGGGCGCCTTCGTGCACCTCTCCGGCGTACTGAAACGCGTGGCGGTCAAACTGTCCAAGATCTGCAACGACCTCCGCCTGCTCTCCTCCGGACCGCGCGCGGGCTTCGGCGAAATCAACCTGCCGGCCGTCCAGTCCGGGTCCTCCATCATGCCCGGCAAGATCAACCCGGTCATCCCGGAAGTGGTCTCCCAGGTGGCCTACGAGGTGATCGGCAATGACGTCACCATCACCATGGCCGCCGAAGCCGGGCAGCTGCAGCTCAACGCCTTCGAACCGATCATTGTCCACAGCCTCCACAAGAGCATCTCCCACCTCGAGGCAGCCTGCCGCACCCTTACGGCCCGCTGCATCCGTGGAATCACCGCCAACACTGACCACCTGCGCCGCACCGTGGAGCAATCCATCGGCCTGGTTACCGCATTGAACCCCCACCTCGGCTACGCCACCGCCACTGCCATCGCGCAGGAAGCACTTGCCACCGGCAAGGGCGTGGCCGAGCTCGTCCTGGAACACGGGCTCCTCACCGACGCCCAGCTCCAGGAACTCCTGAGCCCCGAACGCCTGGCCAACCTCAGCAAGTAGTCCCCACCTGCTCCCTCGCCTCGCAAGCTCGGCCAGGGAACCCGGCAGGCGTGGGCCCACCATCCGCAAACCACACCCAGCCCGACCACGGGAGCAGGGGCACATTGCCGTGCCCACATATCCCGGCCTCTACCCAAGGATTGACTATGAAAAACAAATCAACGATGTGGATTCTGGCCGCACTCGTCTTCGGAATCCTCAGCGGTCTGCTCTTCCACTGGCTGCTGCCGGTGGACTCACGCGGGTCCGTCGTGGCGGTCCTCGACACCGTGACGCACATGTTCCTGAACCTCATCAAAATGATCATTGCCCCGCTGATCTTCGCCACCCTCGTCTCAGGCATCGCGGGAGCGGCCAAATCCGCAGGCGTGGGAAAGCTCTTTGGGCGCTCCATGATCTGGTTCCTGTCCGCCTCCGTCCTGGTGGGCGCCTTCGGTTTCATCACCGCCCACGTGCTCAACGTCGGTGACGGGCTCAACCTGATGCCGGGCGGCGATGCGGGGATGGAAACGAAGCCCCTCGATTACCAGGCGTTTGTTATCCACATCATCCCCACGAGCGTCTTCGCCGCACTGACCGAAAACAACCCCCTCCAGATCCTCGTCTTCGGCGCTCTCTTCGGCATCGCCCTGCTGAACCTCCGGAAGAAAGGCCGCTCCTCCATAGCGGATGCCATCGACGAACTGATGGGCGTCATGCTGAAGGTCACCGGATATGTAATGAAGGCGGCCCCGGTGGGCGTTTTTGCCGGCATCGCGGCAGCCTTTACCTCCAAGGGCCTGGATGCGTTTGCCACTTATGCCTCGTTCATCGGCGGATTCTACGTTTCCCTTTCGGTTCTGTGGGTCCTCATGATTGCCGTCGCCGTTGCTTTCCTCGGGCGGGCAGCGTTCCGCCTGGTCCGGATCGTGCGTGAACCCATGGTCATCGCCTTCGCCACCTCCAGCAGCGAAGCGGCTCTGCCCAAGCTCATCGAGGGTCTTAGCAAGTTCGGCATCGAGAAACGAACCACCGGTTTCGTCCTTCCCCTGGGCTACTCCTTCAACGTTGACGGCTCCATGATGTACATGACGTTCGCCTCCGTCTTCCTCATCAACGCGTATGGCATCGACATGGACCTCGGCCAGCAGATCGCGATGACGGCCATGTTGTTGCTCAGCAGCAAGGGCATGGCCGGCGTTCCGCGCGGTTCGCTCGTGGTCGTGGCCGCCGTCGTCCCCGCATTCGGTATTCCGGCAGCCGGTATCGGCGTCCTGCTGGTGATCGACCAAATCCTGGACATGGGACGAACCGCCACCAACATCCTTGGAAATGCCATTGCCACGGCTGTCATCGGGCGGAACCATGACAAGGCGTCCAGCCTGTCGCCGGCTGCCGCCGTGGCCACGCAGGCAGTAGCGGAACCGGATGAAGAAATGGACGCTGACAGCAGGCAGCGCGAGACCGTCTCGATGCACTGACAGGTACCTCTGGTTGGGGGCGATCCTGTCCTGTTCGGTTTGGCCTGGTTCCGACCCAGGCTTCGTAACCGGGCAAGGCTGATCTCCAACGTGTGCCTTTGTCGTGGTGGTGGCAGGCGGGCCGCGGATCGGCGACCTGCCGGCCGCCGCCGCGACTAGGATCTTGAGTGAGGGCTGGGTCCCGCTGCTCGGCGGTGCGCTGTGCATCGCGGTGGCGTGGCTGGCGGCGAAACTGCAGCCGGGCTTCCGGACGTACGATGCGCGGAACCCGGTACCCTAGCGAGCCGTTCCCTTACTGAGGAGGAAACGTGCACAAACATCACAACGGACTGAAGACCGCGGCACTGTTCGGGGTGCTGTGGGCGGTGCTGCTGGGCCTTGGCGGGCTCATCGGGGTGGGGACCCGCAGCTCGGCCCCGATCTGGATCATGGCCCTGATCGGCGTGGGCACCACGTTCTACGGCTACTGGAACAGCGACAAGATCGCCATCCGGTCCATGCAGGCCTTCCCGGTGTCCGAAGCGCAGGCGCCGCAGCTCTACCAGATTGTCCGCGAGCTTTCGATGCGCGCCAACCAGCCCATGCCGCGCATCTATGTTTCGCCCACCATGAACCCCAACGCGTTCGCCACGGGACGCAACCCCCAAAACGCCGCCGTCTGCTGCACCGAGGGCATCCTGCAGCTCCTGGACCCGCGCGAACTCCGCGGCGTTCTGGGCCACGAACTCATGCACGTCTACAACCGCGACATCCTCACCTCATCCGTGGCTGCCGCCGTCGCCGGCGTGATCACCTCGGTGGGCCAGATGCTGCTGTTCTTCGGCGGCGGTGACCGGCGCAACGCCAACCCGCTGGCCATGATCGCCATGGCCCTGCTGGCGCCCTTCGCGGCGTCGCTGATCCAGATGGCCATCTCCCGTACCAGGGAGTACGACGCCGACGAGGACGGTTCGCAGCTCACCGGCGATCCGCTGGCGCTCGCCTCAGCCCTGGCCAAGATCGAGCGCGGCGTCAGCATTGCGCCGCTGCCGCACGACCAGCGGCTGGTCAACGCCTCGCACCTGATGATCGCCAATCCGTTCCGCGGCGGTGCCATGAACAAACTGTTCGCCACCCACCCGCCCATGGGGGACCGGATCGCCCGGCTGGAGCGGATGGCGGGCCGGCAGCTCTAGCCGGGAACCCGCCGTCGGACCGGTCCGCCGACGCCCTGCCTTCACCAGCGAGGCGCACCTCCGTCCGCGCTGCGCACTTTCATTTTCGCTGCGCGGATTCCCTGGCGCACCTGGTATTTCGGGTGCGCCAGGGAACCTGCGCAGCGGTTAGCCTTTTGCGTGTCGGGAACGACGGCGGGGCGGGGCCGGCTTGAGCGGTCCGGCTACGTGAAGAGTCCTTCGCCGACGAACCCGCCCGGCTTGACGCCCCCGGGCACGGCGAACAGGCCGGAGCCCGTGTGCTTCAGGTACTCCACGGCCAGCGTGTCGCCTTTCGCCATGGCCATCTGCATGGGCACGTAGTGGGTCCGGGGATCGGTGACGAAGGCGATGAAGAAAAGGCCGGCGTCGAGGTGGCCGACGCCGTCGGATCCGTCGGTGTAGTTGTAGCCGCGGCGCAGCATCTGCACGCCGCTGTTGTGGCTGGGGTGCGCCATCCGCATATGGGAATCGAGCGGAATGAGCGGCCTGCCGCCGCGGCCCTGCCGGCCGAAGTCGGGCTCGGTGAATTCCTCGCCTCCGGACAGGGGAGCTCCCGCACCCTTTGTCCTGCCGATCAGGCTTTCCTGCTCACCCAGTGAGGTGCGGTCCCAGGTTTCGATGTGCATCCGGATCCGGCGTGCCACCAGGTAGCTGCCGCCCGCCAGCCAGGCGTCCTCCCGCCGGGAAGCGTGCGCCCACACGTGCTGGTCCAGCAGCTGCTCGTCCTCGACCTTGAGGTTGTTGGTGCCGTCCTTGAACCCGAACAGGTTCCGCGGCGTTTGCTGGGCGCGGGAGGTGGAGGAGGTCCGGCCGAACCCGAGCTGGGACCAGCGGACCCGGACCTTCCCGAAACCGATCCGGGCCAGATTGCGGATGGCGTGGACGGCCACCTGGGGGTCATCAGCGCAGGCCTGCACCACCAGGTCACCGCCGCTGCGCCCCGGGTCCAGGTCGTCGCCGGGAAAGTGCGGCAGGTCGATCAGCGCTTCGGGCCGCCGGCCCTCCAGGCCAAAGCGGGCCACGCCATCCTTTTCGAAGAGGCTGGCCCCGAACCCGAAGGTCAGGGTCAGTTTGCCGGCGTTGAGATCCAGCGCTTCGCCGGTGTCTTCAGGCGGGGCTCCATACGGTCCGTCCACCGCACCCGTAGTTCCGGCCGGGCGGCCCTCGGTCAAAGCTTCGGCGGCCCGGGTCCAGTCCTTGAGGAGTTGGATGAGTTCTTCCCGCTTGGTGGTGGTGACGTCGAACGCCGCCATGTGCAGGCGGTCCTGCGCGGGGGTGGTGATGCCCGACTGATGGTCGCCGTGGAACGGGACCACCGGGCTGTCTACAGCCAGCGGCGCGGCAGAGGCGGCCACGGCATCGTGCCCCAGGAAGCCTGCGGCAAGCCCGGCGGCCGCGCCGCCCAGTCCGGCGATGCCAAACAGGCCGCGCCTGCTCAGGCGCGGTCCCGCCGTCGGCCGTTCGCTGTCCTTGGCCGCTCCCGGTGTCCCGGACACGGCGGATTCGAGCGGCCCGGGAGGCTCCGGCGGCCGCCCGCCAAACGGGCACCCGGTCACAGGACCACCGCCGTCGTCAGCTTGGATAGGGGCTCCCCCAGCGCATCCACCAATGAGGCCAACCGCTGGACTTGCCCGGGAGCCAGTTCGTCGTAGGAGGTGAAGCCTGCACCTTGGGCGTGCGTGGCCAGCTCCGCCTGCAGGGCCGCGAACTTCTCGTTCAGCGACGCGGCCAGTGCCGGGTCCTTCTGCTGAAGCGCGGGCAGGAGGTTCTCAAACGCGATGCGGGCTCCGTCAACGTTTGCCTGGAAGTCCCAGAGGTCAGTGTGGGACCAGATCTCTTCTTCCCCGGTCACCTTTCCGGTGGCCACTTCATCGAGGAGTTCCTTGGCGCCGTTGCCCAGGTTGTCCGCCGTGAATTCGAGGGTGCGGGTACGTTCCACCAGTTCCTTGGTGTCGGCCACCAGTCGCTCGGCGATGGACGCCCGTTCAGCCGCGGCCAAGGCTGTGTAACCGGCGGGCGGGAAGAGGTCCTTCTCCGCGCGATGCCAGCCGGTCCACTCCTGGCCGGGCTCAAGGTCGGCCTCGCGGGCGTCAAGCTGCGGGTCCAGGTCCCCGAAGGACTCCGCCACCGGCTCGATCCGCTCCCAGTGCTGGCGCGTTGAAGCGTACAGTGTACGGGCCTTCTCTGCGTCGCCCGCCGCGAAGGCCGCGGCAAACTGCTCGGTGCCGCTGAGCAGCCGTTCGCTCTGGTCCTTGACGTAGGACGCGTACTGTCCGGTGGCGGTGTCGAGCAGGTGCTGGAAGTCCGCGTCCGCGGACGGCTGGTTACCGGATTGAGTCACTTCCAGGGCGCCCCTGATCCCGTCGCCCTCCATGCCCGGCTTGCAGGCGGTGGTGTACGTGCCAGCGGGGGCGGTCACCACGAGGTTGCGGGTGAGGCCGGGACCGATGTTCTCCACCTCGCCGAGGATGCGCAGTCCGTCCGCTGCCAGCAGGTAGAACTCGGTGACTTCTGCGCCTTCATTCTTGACGGTGAAGGTGAGGTTTCCGCTGGGCACGCTGCCGGTGGACACCTTGCATGCGGTGTTCGAACTGACCACCTGGATGGCGCCGGGGGAGGCATCGGCTGCCTTAGTGTTGTCCGTGCAGCCGGTGAGCAGCAGGGGGACGGCGACCACCGCGGCAGCCAGCGACGCGATCTTCGTCCCGGCTGTGGTGCGGGCGGTTTTGGGCAGGGTGTAGCCAGGCATGGGGATTCCTTTGGTGCGGGAGGAGGGGTTTAAGCGGCCGCTACGGCCTTGACTGCGGTGTTGTTGCCGGAAGCGGCGGGGGCTTTGCGGTTGGTGCGCAGGTAGAGGAACAGCACCGGCACCACATACAGCAGCCAGGCCGCGGCTTCCAGCCACGTGGTGGCGGGGGAGAAGTTCAGGGTTCCCTTGAGTAGGGTGCCGTACCAGGACGACGGCGGGACGGCGCCGCTGATGTCGAAGGCGACGGAGTGCAGCCCCGGAAGGAGCCGGGCCTCCTGGAGATCATGGATCCCGTAGGACAGGACGCCGCCGGCGATGATGATCAGGCCGGACCCGGTCCAGGTGAAGAAGCGGGAAAGATTGACTTTCAGCACGCCCCGGTGGAGCAGGTAGCCGAAGCCGGCAGCAGCTGCCAGGCCCAGCAGTGCGCCAAACAGCGGTTGGGTGGATTCTCCCGTGGCCTTGGCGGCCGCCCACAGGAAGAGGGCCGTTTCCAGGCCTTCTCGTCCCACCGCGATGGCAGCCACCACGGCCAGCCCCCAGCCGGCACCGCCCGCCGACCTGTCGACACGCGACTTCAGGTCGCTGCCCAGCGTCCGCGCCGTGCGCGCCATCCAGAAGACCATCCACGTCACCAGGCCGACGGCGGCGATGGACAGGGTGCCGCCGATTGCCTCCTGCGCCTCGAAGGTGAGGCCTTTGGGCCCGAAAGTCAGGAGGGCTCCGAAAGCAACTGCGACAGCGGCCGCTGCCGCAACCCCGACCCACAGCCTGGGGATGAGGTGGCGTCGGTCCGTCTTGGCCAGGTAGGCCATGAGGAGGACCACCACCAAGGTGGCTTCGAGCCCTTCACGCAGGCCGATCAGGAAATTGGCAGTCATGGATGTTCTTTCGCTCAGGTAAGCCTTACTTAGGCAGGCCTAAGGAAGAGGTTACCCGGCGCCGGCTATTACGCAAACTAATCGTGCTGTAATTACCCGGAGGTTACATCCCGCGGCATGTTCGGTGCGCCGGGGCCGGCAATCCCGTGGCGGCCCGCGCAGCACAAATCCGTCCAGGGCACGCAAAAAGGCTGGCGCACCTGGTATTTGGGGTGCGCCAGCCTCTATGCGCAGCGGGAATCCTTTGGCGCGTCGAAAACGACGGCGGCGGAGGATTAGCTGCGGAAGTTTACGAACTGCAGGTCAGCTTCCTCAAAGTCCTTCAGCAGTGCCATGGTGGCCTGCAGGTCATCACGGGACTTTGAGGAAACACGCAGCTCGTCGCCCTGGATCTGCGACTTGACCGACTTGGGTGCCTCGTCCCGGATCAGCTTGTTGATCTTCTTGGCGAGGTCCTGGGCAATGCCCTCCTTGATGGAGGCTTCCAGGCGGAACTCCTTGCCGGAGGCGTAGGGCTCGCCGGTGTCCAGCGACTTCAGCGATATGCCGCGGCGGATCAGCTTGGACTGCAGCACGTCGAGGACGGCCAGGACGCGCTCCTCGGAGTTGGCCTTCATCAGGATCTTTTCGCCGCTGAAGTCCACCTCGGCGCCGACGCCCTTGAAGTCGTAACGCTGGGTGAGTTCCTTCTGGGCCTGGTTGAGCGCGTTGGCCACTTCCTGCTTGTCCACTTTGCTTACGACGTCGAACGTTGACTCGCCTGCCATGACTCTCCTTTGTTGGTGGGCGCCCCGTGCGGGGACAGGGCCTGGATCACTGGCATCCAGCCTAGTACGGATGCCCCGGCGGGTGGGGCCCGCCGATTCACAGTTCCCTCTCAGCGGACGCACCGGGGGAACGAAGGAGCGCTGGCGAGAGTTGGAGCAGTTGGACCGCAGTTCGAAGGGAACACCATGCACCGCAAAGCCGCCCGTTACGTCAACCGGACCACAACAGCAGCAGCCGGGGCGGTGGCCACGGCGGCGACCTCGGTGGCGGCGGCAGCGGTGGCCGCCTCCATCATCTTCAGTCCGGCGGCAGATGCCTCGGCCCGGATGGACGGGGTACGTGCCGACCTCCAGAGGGCTGTGCAGCTGAACCAGATCACCGAGGAACAGGCGCTGAGCTTCGAAGCCAAGCTGGCCGGACGGATCCTGGGAGAGGCGTAAACCGCGGTAATTCCGCGCCGTTGCAAGGTTTTTGAGGCACTGCAGGGCCCGATTCGATTCTTCGGCGGAAGTTCTGTAAAGTTGTCTTGCCCGCGGTTACTGAAGCGGAATGGGCCGGAAACGGACCCTTTCGAAGACTGCATCGGTGGGTACTTCTTTTGAAGTTCGGCAGATTACCCGAGCGGCCAAAGGGGGCTGACTGTAAATCAGCTGGCAACGCCTACGGGGGTTCGAATCCCTCATCTGCCACCCAAGGAAAAGCCTCCGGAACCACCAGGTTCCGGAGGCTTTTTCGTTGACTAAAACCCCCTTGCCAGGTCCTTCCAACCCGGTCTCCATCCGCCGTCGACACCATGTTGGTGCGGGCGTAGTCTGGCAGCATCGGCGCACGTGCCCCGATGCCCTGCGTCGATAATTCCATCGATGAAGGAGGATTCAATGAGTGCTGTACGCGAGTTCATGACCACTGATGCGCGATGCATCAGGGAAAACGAGTCCCTTGTGGACGCGGCCCGCATGATGATGGACCTCGACTGCGGAGCGCTCCCCATCTGCGGTGACGACGGCAAGTTGAAGGGCATGATTACCGACCGCGACATTGTGCTCAAGTGCGTCGCCGCAGGCCGCGACCCGGGCCAGATGGTGGCCCGCGATCTCGCCTCCGGCAAGCCCTACTGCGTAGATGCCGACGCCAATGTTGATGCAGCCATCGACATGATGGAGAAGCACCAGGTCCGGAGGCTCCCCGTCATCTCCGACCACAAACTGGTGGGCATCATCAGCCAGGGCGACATTGCGCGCAACTACTCGGAGCAGCGCGTGGGAGAACTGGTGGAACACATTTCGGGGCGCCACGGGGTGTAGCTCCGGCAAGGCGTCATGGCCTTGTCCGCGGATCCCACCCTTGAAGGTTCGGACCCGCGGACAAGCTTTGGAAATTCCAGTTCAGCTCATTCAGTTCAACGCGATCAGGAGCATCGTGCTGGTTCCCGGAATGCAGGTCTGCAGGATGGCGCGGGGGAGGCCGCCGAAGACCGCGATGACGTCGTTTGTGGTTCCGGGATTCGGGACCGTTCCACGCCCCGTCACCGTGAAGGTTCCATAGCCCGGGATGCTCACCGCCTCACCTACACTGATTCCAGAGAACCGGGCCCAGCCGCCGCAGAAATCGTGCTCGGTGATGAACAGCGAGTAGCCGTCATTGGGCGTGAAGTGGATGGGCCCGATGCAGGCATCCACCATCGACTGGCCTCCCGAACCGGCCACGTAGATGGTCCGGACGGCGGGAGCCGCCGGCGCAACCGCGGGAGCGGGAGCAGGTGCAGGTGCGGGTGCAGGTGCCGGCGCCGCAACCGGTGCCGCGGCGGGGGCAGGCGCGGCGGCCGGAGCGGGGGCAGGCACTGCAACTGCGATGGGTGGACCCGTCAGCAGCAGCGTCTGGCCTGGATAAATGATGCTGTAGAAACTCAAACCGTTGGCCGCGAGCATCGCATTCATGTCCACGCCATGGCCGGCGGCGATCACACCCACAGTGTCGCCGGATACCACTGTGTACAGGTTGGGATCGCCCGCCGGCTCAGGTGCCGGTGCCGGGTTGGGTGCCGCCGGAGCTGGAGCGGGAACAGGTTCGGCCGGCGGTGCGGGGGCCTCGGCTGCAGGGGCCTCCGCCGCAGGAACCGCGGCGGCACCGGAACCAGCCTGGACGGCGGTCGCCGCTGCTGTACTCGGCGACGCCGGGGCGGCTGCCTCGGCGACCTGGGCCACCGTCGTCGTACTTCCATTGGTTGGGGCGGGCGGTGCAGCCATGGCGCCGACGCCCACTGCCGCCACCACCGCGGCCGTGGCCATGCCGGCCCATAGCTTGTTGCTGATGACTGTCCGGCCGGGACTGAGGTCGGTTCGGGGGTCGTCCGTTGCGAAGCTCCTGCTGGAGCCGTCGGGGGAAGGAAGGGAAGGCTGGTTCATGGGTTGCCCATCAGGTTTTCGGTCCTGCCAGGGCACTGCGGTGCAGGCCGGGGCGGGACGGATCGAGATGTCATTGCGCCGCGGGCCCCGGCAGGTGCCGGAGCCGCGGGCGGCGCAGGTTGGAGGCATCCGCACACCCAGAAGATGCGGAGCTCCGCGTGACGGCAGGACCTTCCGGAAGCCACCCGGGGGACCTGCCAGTGCGTGTTGTTCCTAGGAATCCCGAGTCTAGGAACCACGCCAAGCCCCGGGCACCAGTAGGGGTTACCCGAGTTTTCCCGGCGGGTACTCGCCCGGGACGGCCGCGCTACTCAACCACGGGAGAGCCGATTACTTGCTGCTACAGCGGCCGGCGTTCCCGCAGCTCCGCGATCTCCTGCCGCAACAAGGCGATCTCGCTGACCAGCTCGGCCACCTCAATCCGCATCGGTTCCTCCACAGCTTCAGCCATCGTTTCCGCCGTGTCCTCAACCCTTTGGACCAGCCAGGAGGCGATGGAAGCCGTCACCACGCCCAGCACGGCGATGCCGCTCATCATGAGTGCCGTGGCCACCAGCCGGCCGATGGGCGTGACCGGGTACATGTCCCCGTAGCCCACCGTGGTGATGGTGGCGGTGGCCCACCACAGGGCGTCGCCAAAAGTGAGGATCTTGGCATCGGGTGCCCACTGTTCCACGTCCAGCACGGCCAGCGCCCCCACGAAAACCAGCAACGCTGCAGAACCCGCCACATAGGTGACCACCCGGCCGCGCAGCGTTTCGCCCACGGTCCGGTGCAGCACGGACAACAACGTCACCAGGCGCAGCAGCCGCAGGGGCCGGAAGAACGGCAGCGCCACGATCACCAGCTCGTGCAGGTTCCGGACGAACCATTGCCTGCGGTTTTCCGCGAGCCACAGGTTCGCCGCGTAGTCCAGGACGAAGATGCACCACGTCATCCACATGACAGCCTCAAGCCAGTCAGCTCCGGCGCCCTCAAGCCGGCCGATGACCTGCCATGCATACGCGGCCAGGAACACCAGTGCGGTAGCCATCAGGGGCCACTCCGCCAGGGCCCGGTAGCGTTGCTGCGTCATGCAGGAAATCCTACGGGGGATGGCCGGGAGCCAGACGGCTGAAGGATGTTACCCGCGGGTAGCATTGGCCTATGCACCTGCTCCTGAGAACCCTGCTTCTGCTTTTCCGCTCCGCCCGGCGCGCGCCGTTGGCGGTGTGGGACCCGTCGTCCCTGCCCCTGCGCGTCCTGCCCACGGACATCGACATCGCCATGCACGTCAACAACGGCATGTACCTGTCCCTGATGGACCTGGGCCGGTTCGACCTGATGGTGCGCAGCGGCATTTGGAAGCGGATGCGCCGCCGTGGCTGGAGCCCGGTGGTGTCCGCGGAGACCATCTCCTTCCGCAAATCACTCCAGCTGTGGCAGGAGTACACCATCGAGACCCGCATCATCGGGCTGGACACCAAGGCGATCTTTTTCGAGCAGCGCATGGTGGCCGACGGCGAGATTTACGCGCGTGCCTACATCGCCACCCGGCTGGTCACCAAGGCGGGCCCGGTCAGCCAGGAGGACATCCTGGCGGAGTTCGGGGCCCCGCCCGCGGACCTGGTGCTCCCCGCATGGCTCCACGAGTGGCGCGCTTCCAGCGCCCTCCCCGGCAGCCGCACCCGGGCCCCGCACCGGTGGCATGCCAACCGCTGAACCCGCCCGCCGGCGTCGTTCTTCCCCTATTCCCCATCACGCGGGGAGCGAACACGGGCGACAGCCATGGCCGTGGCGCGTAGCGTGGACACATGGCTACCCTCGACATCACAGGTGAACAGTTCGCATCCACGATCGAAGGCAACGACATTGTCCTGGTCGATTTCTGGGCAGAATGGTGCGGCCCCTGCAAGCAGTTCGGCCCCACATACTCAGCAGTTTCCGAGAAGCACCCGGACGTCGTCTTTACCAAGGTGGACACCGAAGCCGAGCAGCAGCTCGCAGCGGAGGCAGGCATCACCTCCATCCCCACGCTGATGGCCTTCCGCGAAAAGGTGCTGGTGTTCTCGCAGCCCGGCGCGCTGAACGCCCAGCAGCTGGAACAGGTGGTGGACGCCGTGAAGGCGCTGGACATGGACGAGGTCCACGCCCATGTGGCCCGCCAGCGGGAGGAAGCAGCCGCAGCGGCCAGCAAGCCCGCCGGCCAAAACGGCCCGCAGGACGGCACCCAGATTCCTGACTTCTAAGAAGCGTTAACGCAAATGCGGGACCTCCCACAGGAGGTCCCGCATTTTGCGTTAACGCTGCGTCAGACGCGTTCCACCTTGACGGGTTCGGCCAGCAGCGCGCTCAGCGATTCGTTCAGGTCCTGCACGGCGGTGCCCTTGGAGTGCTTGGCCAGGTCCTCCTCGGACGCCCACTGCTCGGTCAGGACCAGCTTCTCCTCGGTGGCTTCTGTCAGTTCGTACTGGATGCAGCCTGGCTCCTTCACCACCTCGTCAATGGCGATTTCCAGGGCCAGCTTGACGCGGTGGAACTCGCCGTCGTTGGGGATGAACGTTGCTATCAGATCAATGGGTGCACTCATGGATTTCACAATACCGGGCGCCCGGGGCCGAACCGGCAGTGTTGCGGCGCCGGCATGCTTCTCCTGCCGGGATCCTGTTGGTAGCGTGCCATCATGCGTGCTTACACAGCCGGGGACACTGACGTCCCGCTCCTGGAGGAAACCATTGGCGCGAACTTAGAGCGCGTCGCCGCGCAGTTTCCCCTTCACGACGCCCTCATCGAGGCCGCCCCCGTGCCGGGTGCTGACGCCCGGCGCTGGAGCTACACCAAGATGAACGACGACGTCGACCGGCTGGCGCGTGCGCTCCTCGCCTTGGGTGTGGCCAAGGGGGAGCGGGTGGGCGTCTGGAGCCCCAACTGCGCCGAGTGGACGCTGCTGCAGTATGCCACCGCCAAAGCCGGCGCCATCCTGGTCAACGTCAACCCGGCATACCGCAGCCACGAACTCGAATTCGTGGTCAAGCAGAACGGCATGCGCACGCTGTTTACGGCGCCGTCGGACAACACCAGCGACTACGTGGCCATGGCCCGGCAGGCACTGCTGACCTGCCCGGACCTGCAGGAGCTCGTCTTCCTGCCGGACCATGGCCTGGACGGGCTGACGGCGGGCAGCCCCCAAAGCGACGCCGAGCTCACCTACGCCGAGCTTCTCAAGCGGGCGGACGACGTCGGCCACGCTGCCCTGAAGGCCCGCATGGCCGAACTTGATCCGCACGATCCCATCAACCTGCAGTACACGTCCGGCACCACGGGCTTCCCCAAAGGTGCCACGCTGACGCACCACAACATCCTGAACAATGGCTACGCCATCGGCGAGCTGCTGGGCTACACCGAACGGGACCGCGTGGTCATCCCCGTGCCGTTCTACCACTGCTTCGGGATGGTGATTGGCAACCTGAACGCGCTCAGCCACGGTGCCGCCACCATCATCCCGGGGCGCGGCTTCTCGCCTGCGGCCGCACTTGAGGCGGTGCAGGACTTTGCCGGCACCTCCCTTTACGGGGTTCCCACCATGTTCATCGCCGAGCTCGCGCTGCCCGATTTCGGTTCCTACGACCTGTCCACGCTCCGCACCGGGGTGATGGCGGGTTCGCTGTGCCCCATCGAGGTGATGAACCGCGTGATTTCAGAGATGAACATGGTGGATGTGGCCATCTGCTACGGCATGACCGAAACCTCGCCGGTGTCCACCATGACCCGCAAGGGGGACACCCTGCAGCAGCGCACCGAGACCGTGGGCCGGACCATGCCGCAACTGGAGAGCCGGATCGTGGATCCTGCCACGGGGGAGGAACTGGAGCGCGGACAGATCGGCGAACTCTGCACCCGCGGCTACGCCGTGATGGCCGGGTACTGGAACCAGCCGGACAAGACGGCCGAAGCCATCGACGCTGACGGCTGGATGCACACCGGCGACCTGGCCCGCATGGACGAGGACGGGTATGTGGTGGTGGAGGGCCGGATCAAGGACATGGTGATCCGGGGCGGCGAAAACATCTACCCACGCGAAATTGAGGAGTTCCTTTACACCCATCCCGCCATCCAGGATGTCCAGGTCATTGGGGTCCCGGACCAGCGGTATGGCGAGGAACTCATGGCCTGCATCATCCTCAAGCCGGGTGCCGAGCCCCTCAACGCCGACTCCGTGGCAGAGTTCTGCCGCGGCCGGCTGGCGCACTACAAGATTCCCCGCTACGTGGAGGTGCGCGAGAGTTTCCCCATGACGGTCTCGGGGAAGATCCGCAAGGTACAGATGCGCGAGGAGGCCGTGGCCCGGCTGGGCCTCTGACTACCCGGGCTGCTGCACCACGTCGAAAAGCACTTCCCCGTCGCAGATCGAGGTGATCTTGATGGTGTAGCCGTCAAAGGTGGCTTCCTGGCCCACTGCGAGCCTGGGGAACTCCTGGGACGCGGGGCTGCCGCCGGAGAAGAGGGCAACCGACAAGTCTGCAGTCACCGGGTCATTCTTCAGGTGCGTACTGGAAAGCCGGACCAAGGGTGGTTCCGCCGCCGTGGAGGTTGCTGGAAGCAGCGGGAATGAGCCGTTGGCTGATGGGACCACCTTGTAGTTTCCAGTGCTGGTGCAGCTTGGGCTGGAAGCGCGCCCTTGGCCTTTCGTGGCTACTGCCTGCGGCTTCGAATCAACCGTTGTTTCGGGCTGGGCACAGCCAGCGAGGGTCAGGGCCGAGGACAGGGCTGCCAGGACAAGGAGCCAGCCCCACGCCTCCGAAGTTCGCGCCATGAGCCGACCGGCCTCAGGATTGTCCATCGGGCTGCTGCACCAGGTCGAAGCGGACTTCGCCGTCGCAGATCGAGGTGATCCTGATCGTGTAGCCGTTCATCGCTGCTTCGGAGCCCAGCTTGAGGTCATGGAAATAGACCGGAGTGGGATCCGGGGCGTCGGCAGCCAGTGAGAGGTCGGCCGTTGCAGGGGAGGCAGAGGCCTTCGTGCCAGCCAGCCCCACAGTCGGCGTGAACTTGTCGCCCTTGCTGGAATCGGGAAGCAGCGGCCATGACCCGGGAATTGAAGGGACGATCCGGTAGGCGCCTGATCCAGTGCAGCTGTCAGTCATTGTGGGCTCCTCAGTGGAAACGGGCGTGGGATCTGTGGATGGACTGGACGAGCACGCTCCTGTGCCCAGGGTCAGGAGGGCGACAGTTCCCAGACGGTGAAACCGATGCAGAAGTCCCATCAGCGCACCACCGATGCGTCTTGGTACTTGTCTTTGAAGTCCTGTGGCGTCACGGTCAGGACCGGGTACTGCGAACCCCAGGGGTTCCGCAGGAGAATATTTCCTTCCGCATCCAAACCGGTAACGAAGTAGGCGTGGCTGGTGTGATAGCCCTCTGGGGCACCTTGGGGCAGATCGGCGAGGGTGGTCACCAAAGCGGGGCGCCCCTGTCTGACCGCCTCCCACACATCATCGGCAGCAGATGTGCGCGCTATGTTTGGTCCCGCCAGGTACTGGAATGCATCCGGTCCCCAGTTGCCTTCGATGGCGCGGTAGTTACCCGGCGGGTACGCCTGATCCGGGGGCGTGCCTTCCTTAGTGCCATCATTGTTGTCGTCTTCGGTGTACACCTGTGCCAGCGCTTTCTCCACGTAGGCCGGCCAGTTGCCGCCGAAACCCGCCTTGGCGCCCATCTGTGTGCCCTTGCTGTTCGCCGGCAGTTCGGAGGTGACGGTCACCCACTGCTCTTGCCCGTTCTTGTCAAACAGCAGGACAGAAACGGTTCCGTTGCCGTTGTCTGTCACGTGCTCGCGGGCCCAGCCGGGATCCGCATTGATCATGGCCCCGGCGGCTGCCAGAACCACGCAGTCCCCGTACTGGCCCTGCTTGATGTCGTCAGTGCTCGGGCGTTGCCCGATTACTGGCCACTTGGGCTCCACCCACTGGTCGGGGCCGCTGGGGTCTGGGCCGCCGGGCCTGGCAGCGTCTCCCATTGCTGTTCCATCCGGCTGGGCCCACGGGATGAGGTCTTTCAGCCGGCACACTTGCTCCCTTGACGCCTTGGACAAGAGCTGGTCCAGCAGTTGCTGCCGTTCGAAGGGAGTAGTTCCCTCGCCGTTGAACAGGCCCTTGCCGTCGGTTGCGGCGCCGCTGCCCAGGCTGCGGATCTCATCGTCCGTCAACGACTCCAGCAGCTGGTTCAGCTGGGCCGGCTTGAGCCCTGCCAGGGCAGCACGGAGTTCGTTGACGTCCGTATCGTTGCCCACAAAGAAGTTGCTGCTCGACGCAGCGTCCCTGGCCAGGCCCCGGAGCCTGTCCAATTCCGGCGCGGCCAGGTTCGCTTCGCCCCGGTCGGGGTGGCGAGCCACAGAATGCTCCCCGCCGGTCAGATACTCGGCTGTCGAATCCCCGCCGTCCTTGCTGGCGGGGCCTCCAGCAGCGCTGGTCCGGCTTGCCGTGCCACCGGCGCCGCTGGCGAGTTCCTGCTCATCCGCGTGCCGTCCGGCCGCTTTCCCGGCTTCCGCAAGCGCCTCGACGACTTTGCCCAGCAGGAGGCTGTGGGTACCGGCCCAGTCGTTCCGGAACGCCTCGGCGTCGGCCCCTTTCCACCGGCCCGGGTCGCGCACGTCCCTCGAAAGCGCCGTCCCGGTGGACGCCAGGCGCGCCGAGGAGGCCGTCAGGGCCTTTCCCAGGGCGCGAAGTTGGGCGACGTCCGCCCCATAAATGCCTGCCATTGTTCCCCCAAATCAGTCCCAGCCTCCAACAGCTTATGCGGCGGCGGACAAAGGCGGGATGGGGAGAACTGCCCCTAGCCCTCCAGGGAGACCCTGGAGGTGCGGCGTGATAACTGGATAACCGCAAGGGCAGCCAGGACGACTCCTGCCAGCCCTACCGCTGCCAAGAGCTGCCGGGAGAGGCCTTCAGGTGCCTCCAGGGCTCGGAGGGCAGCTCGCCCGCCGCGTCCCCGGTCCGCGCTGGTGACCTCGTTGGCAGGGATATTCCACTCCTCTTGGGAGGGAAAGATTCCGGGTGGGAGCTGCACCTCGCGCAGTTCCCGCCGGGCGGCGAGCCGCTCGCGGACCTCCGGGTTCGGGGCCGGTTCCAGATCGTCGGCTGCGATGGCCGTGGGGTAGTCGATGATGTAGGGCTCACCGTAAAACGCCGAAGACGCCACGGACTCCACCCAAGTTGCAGGAGGTGCCGCAACGCCCCGGGCGGCAAAGGCTGACAGCAGCATTTCCCGGATCTCCTCCAGGCCCCTGCCTCCGGCGTCGCGCGACACGTCGAAGATGGCCAGCTGCAGCCTAAGCTTCTCCTCTGCGTCCGGATCCTGGGCGTCCGGATCCAGGACGACGGGATCCTGGGACGTTCCGGGCACAGCCTCGGAGTTTGGGTTGGTGCTGCCTGTTTCGGAGCTCATGGGATCCTTTCGGTCGACGTTGCCTGCCAGCCTGGTGCCGTCCAACCGGACGGGTGTGGCACCCCGCGGAGCGCCCTATACCGGCTCCGTACCCTCTGGCACGGAGATCAAGCGTTTCCAGGCGGCCGGAAGTGCCGTGCAGGTCAGTGCCCGCGGTGGTCCTGGATGGTCATCCTGGGACCGAAGGTGGGCTTGCGGAAGCCGGTGGCCTGGATCATCCGGACCACGCGCTGGCGGTGCCCCCGCCAGGGCTCCAAAAGGCGGAGCATCCCGGCGTCGTCGGTCCGGCGTCCGGTCAGTGCGGCCCCCACGTAGGCCGCGAGATGGTAGTCACCCACCGATATGGAGTCCGGGCAGCCGTGGGTGCGCTGCACCACCTCCGCCGCAGTCCAGACCCCGATGCCGGGGATCACCTGCATCTTCTCCGCTGCCTCCAGTGCGGGCAGCGCTGCCAGGCGTTCAAGCGCGACGGCGGAGCGCAGCGCGCGCATGACGGTGGCCGAACGCTGGGGCCCCACTCCGGCCTTGTGCCACTCCCAGCTGGGAACCTGCAGCCACTGGGCGGCTGTCGGTGCCACCACCAGCCCGGCCGGAGTGGACATTCCGGCCCGCGGCGCCGGCGTCCCGTAGCGGTGCACCAGGTAGCGGTAGGCACGCCGCGCCTCGATAACCGTTACCTTCTGTTCCAGGATGATCGGCACCAGCTGGTCCACCATGCGGCCGCTTGAAGGCAGCCTGACCGCCAGGCTGCGGCGCCGGGCCTCCCGGACCATGCGCGGCAGCGTGGCATGGAAGGCCGGTTCATCGAAACCCTGCCAGTCGTCGTCGGCCCCCAACAGGCGGGGCGCCGCCTGCACGGCGGCTGCGGCGCCGGGCCCCCACGCCTGGAGATCCACCAACCGCGCGCCTGCATCGCCGCCGCCCGCGGGGGCGAGCCGCATGGTGGCCGGACCGTCCGGCGTCGTAAAGGCATTCCAGACGACGTCCCCCTGCACGCAGAAGGAAGGATCGCTGTTCCCGCGCAGGAGCGGGCCAAGGGTCCGGGAAAGGCTGTAGGGGGCTTCCGGATACCAGCGCAAAGACACGTCCGCAGCGGCTGCCAGCCGGGGAGGTGCCTCTGCGATCGTCATGCCTTCCATCGTCCCACGGACCACTGACAGCGGCGGGACCATCGGCCCTTCTGCGCATTGCGGCCCCGGATTAGGATCACCGCGTGTGGCGCCCGGGCGGCGGCGCGAGGCACCCAACCAACAGATAAGCACAGGAACACGGAGGGCAACCATGGGCGGAGTAGTGCATTTCGAGATCCCCGCGGACGACCAGAAGCGGGCCAGGAAGTTCTACCGGGAAGCGTTGGGCTGGCGGATCGAACCGGTGCCGGGCATGGATTACAGCATGGTCATCACCACGGACATGGACGACGACGGCCAGCCGGCGGCCGCGGGCGCCATCAACGGCGGGATGATGGCCAGGGAGGGGCAGATCACCGGTCCGGTCATCACCGTGGACGTTCCGGACATCAACGCCACGCTCAAGAGCGTGGAGGAGCTGGGCGGCTCCGTGGTCATGCCCAAAAACGAGATTCCCGGGATGGGCTACACGGCCTACTTCAAGGATCCCGAGGGCAACGTGATGGGCCTCTGGGAGAACCTTCCCGCCGCGGAGGGCGGCCAGGCCCCGGGCACCTGATCCGAGGCAGCTGTTCCCGGGCAGCTGACGCGGGGCGGACTCAGGGCATCCCGGACGCGGCCCACAGTGCCAGCACGGCCAGCGGCACGGTCAGGCCCACCGCCACCAGCCCCGCCGCTGCGAACCCGCCCCACCTGATGGGCACGTTCAGCACCCGCAGCCGTTCGTGCCACAGCAGCGTGGCCAGCGAGGCCCACGGGGTCACCAGCGGGCCAAGGTTCACCCCGATAAGCAGCGCGGCAAGCCTGGCCGGCGATCCTGCCACCGGTTCCAGGGCCAGGTAGGCGGGGAGATTGTTGGCGGCGTTGGCAGCACCGGCCCCCAGCCCGGCCAGCTGCAGGAGGGCAGGCAGGCTCTCGCCGGACCCGGCCACACCGGCCAGCAGTGGCGTCAGGCCGTGGGCATGCAGGGCCTCCATGAGCATGAACAGGCCCACCGTCAGCATCAGCGGCCGCCAGGGGACCATGGACCACCGCAGGACGGACGGACGGCGGCGGAGGAAAATCAGCAGGAGGACGGCCGCGGCTGCCAACGCGGGGTACTGGACGGGAACGCCGGATACCAGCGCAGGCAGCAGGACCAGCAGCGTGACCGCCGCAACCTTGAGCAGGGTGCGGTCACGGACGGGATGCGCGGGCTGCGGCCCGTACGTTCCGCGCAGGTCCCGGCGGAACGCCAGCCACAGCAGGGCCAGGGGGACCAGCACCCCAACCAGGGCGGGGGCCCACACCAGCCCCGCGAAGCGCAAGGGGCTCAGGCCCAGCCGGTCCTGGGCCAGCAGGTTGGTCAGGTTGGAGACGGGAAGCAGCAGCGAAGCGGTATTGGCCAGCCAGATGCTGGTCAGCGCAAACGGCAGCGGCGGAATCCGGGCATGGACTGCCAGCAGCACCACCACCGGAGTCACCAGCACCGCCGTCGTGTCCAGGGAGAGGAATACGGTGGACACCGTGGCCACCGCCACCACCAGGAGCCACAGCAGGAAGACCCGGCCCCGGCCCAGGGCTGCCAGCCTGTCCGTCACCACCCGGAAGAGCCCCGCCTCGTCCACCAGTTCGGTGACCAGGGACATGGCCAGCACGAAGGCCAGGATGGGAATGGTGCGGGACGCGAGTTCTCCAAACGCGGGGAGGGGGAGCGCCCCCAGGGCCAGGGTAGCCATCCCTGCTGCCAGCGTTGCGCCGGGCAGCAGGTAGCTCCGGGCGGCTTTCAGCCATGCGAACTGCTTCACCGGCCTATCCTCGCATCCCGGGCAGGGAGCGGCGCGCAGGAAGCGGTAGCTTTGTACCTATGAAGTACGCCCAGTCCATCCTGGACCTCATCGGCAATACCCCGCTCATCAAACTCAACCACGTGACCGACGGCATCAAGGCCACTGTCCTGGTGAAACTGGAGTACCTGAACCCCGGCGGGTCCATCAAGGACCGCATTGCGGCGCAGATGATCGAGGACGCCGAACGCGAGGGCAAGCTGAAGCCCGGCGGCACCATCGTGGAGCCGACGTCCGGCAACACCGGGGTGGGCCTGGCCCTGGTGGCGCAGCAGAAGGGCTACAAGTGCGTCTTCGTGGTCCCGGACAAGGTGGGCGAGGACAAGCGGGCAGTGCTGCAGGCCTACGGCGCGGAAGTGGTGGTCACGCCCACGTCCGTTCCGCCGGAGAGCCCGCAGAGCTACTACGGTGTCTCGGACCGGATCACCCGGGAGACGCCGGGGGCCTACAAGCCGGACCAGTTCTCCAACCCTGCCGCCCCGGGCAGCCACTACAAGACCACCGGCCCGGAGATCTGGCGGGATACGGACGGCCTGGTCACGCACTGCGTCATTGGCGCCGGGACGGGCGGCACCATCACCGGCACCGGCCGGTACCTCAAGGAGGTCTCGGCGGGCCGGCCGGAGGCCGACGGCGGGGTGGTCCGGATCATCGGCGCGGACCCCGAAGGCTCGGTCTACTCCGGTGGCACCGGGCGCCCGTACTTCGTTGAGGGCGTCGGCGAAGACATGTGGCCGGCCAATTACGACAAGACGGTCCCGGACCAGGTGATCGCCGTCAGCGACGCCGATTCCTTCGCCATGACCCGCAGGCTGGCACGGGAAGAGGGGCTGCTGGTTGGCGGTTCCTCCGGGATGGCCGTAGTAGCCGCGCTGCAGGCCGCCAAGGACTTGCCGGAAAGTGCCGTCGTCGTGGTGATCCTGCCCGACTCCGGGCGCGGCTACCTGGGCAAGATCTTCAACGACCAGTGGATGCGCTCCTACGGCTTCCTCTCCGGCGGCGAGGAAACCTCCGTGGGGGAGGTCATCAAGTCCAAGAACGGCGAGCTGCCGGACCTGGTGCACATCCACCCCAACGAGTCCGTCCGCGACGTCATCAACATCATGAACGAGTTCGGCGTCAGCCACATCCCGGTCCTGTCGCAGGAACCGCCCGTGGTCATGGGCGAGGTGCTGGGCGCCGTGGACGAGCGCACCCTGACGGCCAAGCTGTTCCGCGGCGAAGCGAAGCTGACTGACAAGATCTCCGAACACATGGGCCCCAAGCTGCCCGTGATCGGCTCACTGGAAACCATCTCCGCGGCCCGGGAACTGCTGTCGGACGCGGACACCCTGATGGTCACGTTCGTGGGTGCGCCCGTGGGCATCCTCACCCGGCACGACCTGCTGGCCTACCTCAGCAACTGATCTGCGTTACCCGCAAAGGAGCACCCATGCCTGTCTCTGAAAACCAAGGTTTCAACACCCGCGCGGTCCATGCCGGCCAGGACTTCGAGCCGCGCACCGGCGCCGTGGTGCCGCCGTTGCACTTCAGTTCCACCTATGCCCAGGACGGGATCGGCGGGCTGCGCAGCGGGTACGAATACGGCCGCGGGGGCAACCCCACCCGGGATGCGCTGCAGGAACAGCTCGCGGCGCTGGAACTGGGCACGCACGCCTACAGCTTCAGTTCCGGGCTGGCCGCGGAGGATGCCCTTATCCGGGCGCTGACCCGTCCCGGGGACCACATCGTGCTGGGCAATGACGCCTACGGCGGCACCTACCGGCTGATCAGCCGGGTCCTGGGGGACTGGGGAATCGGCAACACCCCGGTGGACATGGCCAACCTGGACAGGGTCCGCCATGCGGTGGCCGCACACAAGACCCGGTTCGTGTGGGTGGAGACGCCGTCCAACCCGCTGATGAAGATCACCGACATCGTGGCGCTCGCTGACATAGCGCACGACGCCGGCGCCCTCCTGGTCGTGGACAACACCTTCGCGTCCCCTTACCTGCAGAATCCGCTCGCCCTGGGTGCCGACGTGGTGGTCCACTCCACCACCAAATACATCGGCGGCCACTCGGACGTGGTGGGTGGCGCCGTCGTCGTCAAGGACGCGGAACTGGCCGAGAAGATCGGCTTCGTCCAGTTCGCGGTGGGGGCCGTGTCCGGCCCCATGGACGCCTTCCTGACCACCCGAGGACTCAAGACCCTCGGTGTGCGGATGGACCGGCACAGCGAGAACGGGCAGGCCGTGGCCGAATGGCTGCTGGAGCGCCCCGAGGTGGAAGCCGTCCTCTACCCGGGGCTGCCGGGCCACCCTGGCCACGAGCTCGCCAAAAGGCAGATGCGGAAGTTCGGTGGCATGGTGTCTGTCCAGTTCAAGGGCGGTGAAGCTGCCGCCCGCAAGGTGGCGGAGTCCACCTCCGTGTTCACTCTGGCGGAGTCCCTGGGCGGAATCGAATCGCTCATGAACTACCCCTCCGAGATGACCCATGCGTCGGTCAAGGGCACCGAGCTCGCTGTGCCGGTGAACCTGCTCCGGCTCTCCTGCGGGATCGAAGACGTGGAGGATCTGATCGCGGACCTGGACCAGGCCTTCTCCGCCATCCCGTAACTCCGGTGGAACCCTAGCTTTCTTGAAGAGAGTCAGCTAGGGTTCCCGTATGCCTCTTCGATCCGACTGGTCCCAACGCAGCTGCAGCATGGCCCGCGGCCTGGACATCCTGGGCGACCCCTGGTCCATCCTGGTGCTGCGCGAGGTCTTCTTCGGAAACGGGCGCTTTGACGCCATGAAGAGCCGGCTGGAAGTGGCGGACTCGGTCCTCACCAAGCGGCTGGCGGGCCTGGTGGAATCCGGTCTGCTGGAGAAAAGGGCATACGACGACGGTGGGCGCACCCGCCAGGAGTACGTCCTCACTCCCAAGGGTGAAGACGCGCTCCCGGTCCTGAATGCGGTCACCATCTGGGCGGAAAAGCACCTGGCCGCGCCCTCGGACCAGGCGCACCTCTACGTGATCCACACCGGCTGCGGGGAGCCCACCACCTCGGCGGACACCTGCACCCACTGTGGCGAACGGCTGACGGCGGCCAACACCAGCTGGCACAGCCGCACCAGGTCCGAGCAGCCTATCCGGTTGTCCACGGCAGCCGGGAAAGGAGCGGCTTCATGAGCACCGTGCCGGAAGAAGCAGCCGAAGCCGCGGAGGAAGCCGCCCTGCAGTCCCCGCCGGTAAAGCGCCGCCGCCTGCATCCTGCCTGGATGGTTGCCGCGGTAGCGTTCCTCGCGCTCGTCGGGGCGGCCGGATTCCGGGCAGCTCCGGGCGTCCTCATGGTCCCGCTCCAGCAGGAGTTTGGCTGGTCCACCACCGTGCTCTCGGCGGCAGTCAGCATCAACCTGGTGCTCTTCGGCCTGACCGCCCCGTTCGCCGCCGCGCTGATGGAACGGTTCGGAATCCGGGCCGTGACGGCAACGGCCCTGGTCCTGATCGGCATGGGCAGCGCACTGACGGTGCTGGTAAACCAGTCCTGGCAGATCCTGCTGACCTGGGGCCTGCTGATCGGGCTCGGCACCGGCTCCATGGCCCTGGTCTTCGCCGCCACCATCGCCAACAACTGGTTTGCGAAGAGCCGGGGACTGGTGATCGGCATCCTCACCGCCGGCAGCGCAGCCGGCCAGCTGGTCTTCCTGCCCTTCATCGCCATGCTGGCCCAGGATCCCGGCTGGCGGCAGGCCTCGCTGCTGATCGCCGCCGGCGCCCTCGCCGTTGTCCCGCTGGTGCTGAAGTTCCTCAAGAACTCGCCGGCCGACGTGGGGGTCCTGCCCTATGGTGCGGAGCCTTTGGATATTGAAGCTGAAGAGCCAACAGCCCCAGCAGCCGCTCCCACCGACGGCCGGCGCCCCAACGCTGCCGTCCGTGCGCTGCAGGTACTCCGGCGCGCCAGCAAGGTCCGGACTTTTTGGGCGCTCGCGGCCGGGTTCGCCATCTGCGGCGCCACCACCAACGGCCTGATCGGCACCCACTTCATCCCCTCCGCGCACGACCACGGCATGCCCGAAACCACCGCCGCAGGGCTGCTCGCCGTCGTCGGGATTTTCGACATCATCGGGACCATCGCTTCCGGCTGGCTGACCGACCGTTTCAACCCCCGCGTCCTGCTGGCCGTCTACTACCAGTTCCGCGGGATCGGCCTGCTGGTGCTCCCGCTGCTGCTGAACGCCGAGGTACAGCCCAGCATGATCGTGTTCGTGGTGATCTACGGCTTGGACTGGGTGGCCACCGTTCCACCAACAGCCGCCATCTGCCGTGAAACGTTCGGAGCCGACGGCAGCGTGGTCTTTGGGTGGGTGTTCGCGGCCCACCAGCTGGGCGCCGCCGCAGCCGCCATCGCCGCCGGCGCCCTCCGCGACGCCACAGGGCACTACACCTACGCCTGGTTCGGCGCCGCTGCCATGTGCACCATTGCCGCCGTCATCAGCGCCACCATCCGCCGGAACCGCGGTTCGCGGGAAGCGGAGCCGGCAGCGGCCTGACACGGGCCGCCGCTAGGCTGGTCGAATGGAATCCGTCGCCCCCGCCCCTGCCCGTCCCGTTGCCCTGGTCACCGGCGTGGGGCGGCTGGCCGGCATCGGTGCCGGCATTGCCCGGCAGCTCGCGGCGGACGGCTGGGACCTGGTCCTGTCCTACTGGGCAGGCTACGACGCCCGCATGCCGTGGGGGAGCGAACCCGAGGACGTGGTCCGCCTTACCGCGGAGCTGGAAGCCATTGGCGCCAAAGTCCATGTCCTCTCGGCCGATCTCCAGGACCCGGGCGTCCCGGACCGGCTCGTGGCCGAGTCCGCGCAGCTGGCCGGACCGCTGCAGGGCCTGGTGCTCAGCCATGCGGAATCAGTGGACTCCGGGGTGCTAGACACCACCGTTGAATCCTTTGACCGGCACTTCGCCGTGAACACGCGTGCCAGCTGGCAGCTGATTGCCGCCTTTGCGCGGCAGGCAACGGACGACGGCGGCGCGATCGTTGCGCTGACCAGTGACCACACAGCGTTCAACCTTCCCTACGGCGCCTCGAAGGGGGCGCTGGACAGGATCGTGATTGCCGCCGCCCGGGAGGTGGGCCCGCAGGGGATCTCCGCGAACGTCCTCAACCCGGGGCCGGTGGATACCGGCTGGATGACCCCGGACGTGCGTGAAGAGCTCACCGCCCAGCAGCCAACCGGCAGGCTGGGCACCCCGGCCGACGTGGCGGGAACCGTGGCGTTCCTGCTCTCGCCGGCCGGCCGCTGGGTGTCCGGGCAGCTGATCAAGGCCGACGGCGGCTTCTCCGCCTGAGGGAGGGGTCAGTTGAAGGCGTCCAGGCCGGTGATGTGCCGGCCCAGGATCAGGGTGTGGACCTCGTCGGTGCCTTCATAGGTGCGGACAGACTCCAGGTTGGCGGCGTGCCGCAGCGGTGAATAGTCCGTGGTGATGCCGTTGCCGCCCAGGATGGAGCGGGCTTCACGGGCGATCTTGATGGCCTCGCGGACGTTGTTCAGTTTGCCCAGCGAAATCTGCTCCGGCCGGATGGTCCCCGCGTCCTTGAGCCGGCCCAGGTGCAGCGCCAGCAGGGTGCCCTTCTGGATCTCCACCAGCATGTTCACCAGCTTTTCCTGCGTGAGCTGGTAGCCGGCCAGCGGCTTGCCGAACTGCAGCCGGTCCTGTGAGTACCCCAGCGCGGCCTCATAGGAATCACGGGCGGCTCCCATGGCACCCCAGGCGATCCCGTACCGGGCCTCGTTCAGGCAGGTGAACGGGCCACGCAGCCCGCGCGCACCCGGCAGCAGGGATTCGGGACCCAGCCGGACGTCGTCGAACACCACATCGCACTGGATGGAGGCGCGCATGGACAGCTTTTGCTGGATGGGCGTAGCCGTGACACCGGGGGTTCCTGCGGGCACCAGGAAGCCGTGCACGCCGTCGTCCGTCATGGCCCACACCACCATCACACCGGCCACGGAGGCCAGCCCGATCCAGCGCTTGGCACCGTTGAGCACCCAGCCGGCCTCGTCTCCGCTGCCATCCCGGGCAGCGAACGTCGCCATCGAGGCCGGATCTGAACCGGCAGTGGGTTCGGTCAGGGCGAAGCAGCCGATCACCTCGCCGGCGGCCATCCGTGGCAGCCATTCCTGCTTCTGCTCCTCGGAGCCCCAGGTGTGGATGGCGGTCATGGCCAGCGAACCCTGGACGGACACGAACGTGCGGATGCCGGAATCGCCGGCTTCCAGTTCCATCGCCGCGAGGCCGTATTCGACGGCGGACCGGCCCGGACAGCCGTAGCCCTCCAGGTGCATCCCCAGGACCCCCAGCTCACCCAGTTCCGGGGCAAGGTCCAGCGGGAACACGGCGTCCTCGTACCAGCGGGCAATGCCCGGCCTGATGCGCTGGTGGGTGAAGTCGCGGACCTTTTGCCGGAGCTCCAGTTCCCCGGCTGACAGCAGGGAATCGAGGTCCAGGACGTCGGACGGGCCGGCCGTCATGGCTTCACCTGGAAGTAGCCGCGGGTGGCGGGCAGGAAGCGGCAGACGCCGGCGAGGACAACTCCCAGCGCCAGCAGCACCACGCCGCTCACGAAGGCCCCGCCGACGCCGAAGATCTGCGTGTCGCCATACGCGGGATCCCACATCTGCACGGCCGAGATGAAGAACGCCGCGGTGAGGAGCAGCGCACCGGCCAGGGGCAGGATGCCGCGGAACCACAGGTTGCGGGCCGATTCCCGCAGTGTTCCGCGGAAGTACCAGAAGCAGGCGAAGCCGGTCAGGGCGTAGTAGAACGCGATGAACAGGCTGATGGCACTGATGGAGTCCGCCAGCAGGTTTTCGCTGAGGAAACTCATGGCCACGTAATACGCAGCGGCCGCGCCGCCCATGACCTGGGTGGAGAACCCGGGGGTCTGGTTGCGTGGGTGCACCTCGGCGAACCTGGCCGGAAGGGCCCCGTGGACGCCCATGGACAGCGTCCCGCGCGCGGTGGGCAGGATGGTGGTCTGGGTCGAGGACAGGACGGAAGCCAAAACCGCCACCACGATCAGCCAGCCCCAGGGCCCCAGCACCACGTCCTTCATCGCCAGGAACACGTCGTCCTTGTTGGCCTCGTTGCCCAGGCCGATGCCCTCGGAGCCCACGGTGGCGTACATCATCACCAGCAGCGCCACGGAAACGTAGATCGCCACCAGGATGAAGGCCGAGATCACGGCGCCGCGGCCGGGGGTGCTGGACGGGTCTTCGGTTTCCTCGTTCACGGCCAGGCAGGTGTCCCAGCCCCAGTAGATGAACAGGGCCAGGAGGGCTCCGTGCACCACGGCCCCCGGATCGGCGAAGGCGCCCACCGGGTTGAACCATTCGAAGTCGAAGGCCTGGCCCTCGGGCGCCCCGCCCACGATCCGCATGACGATGGCAAGCGCGAAAATGCCCAGCGCAATGTACTGGACGTAGGTCAGGACGCGCTGCACGTGCTCGCCCAGCCGGATGCCGCGGTAGTTCACCAGGGTCATCAGCACGATGAACAGCAGGCCCGTTCCGGTGACCAGCACCTTGTTCTCTGCCAGCGACCCGTCACCCACCAGCAGCCACAGGTACTGGCCGGCCACCTGCGCCAGGTTGGCCAGGACCACGATCCCGGCCAGCGCCACGCCCCAGCCGCCCAGCCAGCCCGCCCAGGGGCCGAAGGCCTGGCGGGACCAGGTGAACGTGGTGCCGCAGTCGGGGATGGCGCTGTTGAGCTCGCGGAAGGCGTAGGCAATGAACAGGACCGGGATGAATCCCACCAGGAGGATCAGGGGCGTGTAGTTGCCGTTGACGGCAACAATGAGGCCCAGGGTGGCGGCCAGCGAGTACACCGGCGCGGTGGAGGCCAGCCCCAGCATCACCGAGTCGCCCAGGTCCAGGATCCCGGCCCGCAGTCCCTTGGCCGGCACCGGGGTGCCGGCCCCGCCTCCGTGGCCTCCCGCCGTCGTCATGTCCGTGCTCATAAGATGATTCCTGCCTTGGTGGAGTCGGCCACCGCCGAAAGCGGCGCCGGCGCGTCAATGGTGTTGGGCACAAAACGGCAGAAGTAGTCCGTGACCGGCCCGTCCGATTCCCGGATGCCGCAGCCCACGGATTCGCCGTCCACCACCCAGAGGCCCAGAACCGGGCGGTTGCCGTCGAAGTCCGGCAGGGGGTGGTACTGCTGGTAGCACCAGCCCTCGCGGCCGTAGCCGCCGGGCTGTTCCAGGCTGATGCCGTCCGCGTGGATGCGGATGTTGTCGCCTTCACGGCCGTGCAGCGGCTTGCCCACCCACTCCTTCAGCGGGCCGGGATCCGTGAGGTAGGCGGGCAGCAGGTTGGGGTGGTTGGGGTAGAGGTGCCACAGGGCGGCGAGCAGGGCCTTGTTGGAGAGCAGCATCTTCCAGGCAGGCTCCACCCAGCGCGGGTTGTGGGCACGCTCCAGGAGGCGGGGGCCGAATTCCTCCTTCATCATCAGCTCCCAGGGGTAGAGCTTGAAGATGGTGCTGATCATGAAGTTGTCCAGGTCCACGAAGCGGTTCAGGTTGGGGTCCCAGCCGATGTCGGACATGTTGATGCCGATGGTGGTCCATCCGGCCTGGCTGGCGACGTCGCGCATGTAGGCCGCCGTCATCCAGTCCTCACCGGATTCCTCCACCTCGGAATGGGCAACGTGCAGGGTGCTCATGCCGGTGCGGTACTGGAATTTCTTCCACTGCCGGATCAGGGCTTCATGGATGCCGTTCCACTGGTCCTTTTCCGGGTGGACGTCCTGCAGCCAGAACCATTGGGCGACGGCGGCCTCTATGAGTCCGGTGGGGGTGTCGGCGTTGTATTCGAGCATCTTGGCAGGCCCGCCATGGCCGTCGTAGATGAAGTCGAACCGGCCGTACACGTCCACGTCGCCGGCCTGCAGTGACTCTGCCGCCAGCTCCAGGGCCTGCGGTCCGATGCCGATGCTGCCCATGGCGCCGGTGGCCAGGAATTTCGCGGCCTCCAGGCACATCCGGTGCATGTCCTCGGCCGCGACTTCAAGGGTCTCCACCTCGTCCATGGTGAACTCGTAGTACGCCGATTCGTTCCAATACTCGATCCGGCGCCCGTCATCCATGGTGGTAGTGGAGAAGACCAGGCCCTGCTCTTCGATTTTCTGCTTCCAGCCCGGACGGGGCTCAGACAACATCCGCTTCACCGGTCAGCCCCCCGAAACCTTGCCGCCGCCGCTTGAGCCGCTCTTGGCGCTCGAGCCGAAACCGCCGCGGCTGACCGTGCCGCCCTTGCTGCTGTAGCCCGTGGAAGCCTTGGCCCCGCTGGGAATGGTCCGGGTGTAGTTGGGCGCCGTGGACCGGTTCTGGCCGATGGACGGAACGCTTGCCCCGCGGGAGTAGAAGTACCAGGCGTAGATGCCGCCGCCGCGGCCGGCGGAACTGTCGCAGCTGGTGTCCGCCACGCGCTCGCCGGTCTCGTCGTTGAAGCACACCTGCGCGTACTCAGGGTCATCCTCGTTGCTGGCGACCACTGCCGTGATGGTGCCGGCCAGGAGGGCGGTCACGCCGAGGCCCACCACCACGGTGCGCCGCTGGGAGCGCTTCTTGCGGGCGGCCGCCTGGTTGACCTGCTTCTCCCGCTCGCGGGCAAACGGGTCCACGGGGGTGACGGGCTCATTGAGGAGCTCGGGACGCAGGTCCGGTTTGGGGACCTGCCAGGGCGGTGGCTTGGCGGTGCTGCCTGCGTCACTGCTGCCTTCGTTTGCCGGCCAGGTCTCCGGATCCTCTTTTGGGTCTTTCTGGTTCGAGTCCACGGCGTCCCCCTCAATTGGTCACGCGATTTGGGCGCAGCACTGCACCCCCAAATGCAAGTCTCGAATCAGCGTAGTCCCTGCCGGTGCCGCCTGCGAGCAGGAACGCACTCCGGACACAGGGGAGGACTGCCCATTGCGGGTGCCTGCGGGCGGCGTGCCCCGGAACCCTAGACTGATGCCATGGAATCAGGTTCTGTCCTTGCCGTCTGCCGTGTCCACCAGCTCCTGGGGGACCAGGGCAGCGTGGGCGTCACGGCCATCGACAAGCGCCCGGCGGATGGTCCCATCAAGGTCCACAAGCTGGGCCTGCGCGGGGACATCCAGGCCAACCGGGTGCACCACGGCGGGGAGGACCAGGCCGTCTATGCCTATTCCCAGGCCGACGCCGATTTCTGGGCGGGCGCACTGGGGCGCGAGTTGCCGCCGGGCATCTTCGGGGAGAACCTGCGGGTGTCCGGGATCGAAGCCACCCACGCAGTGATCGGGGAGCGCTGGAAGGTGGGACCCGACGTCGAACTCGAAGTCACGTCGCCGCGCGTCCCCTGCGCCACGTTCCAGCGCCGCATGAAGGAACCCCAGTGGGTGAAGCGGTTCACCGAGGAGGGACGGGTGGGGGCTTACCTGCGGGTGACCCGCGCCGGCAGTATCCGGGCCGGCGATCCCATCGAGCGGACCTTCGTGCCGCGCCACGGCGTCACCATCGGCAGATGGTTCAGCGACCCGGACGCGGAGGTCATCGAGGCCCTCCGCAGGGCAGAGGCCGACGGCGAGATCAGGCTGCAGGACGAATACCACACCAGGTTCCGGGTGCTTTTGCGGCGGCTGGGGCAGTAGCAGCCCCGCCCTGGGCGGGCTGTGTGCGCAAGCTCACCGCCGCCGTCGGACCCTGAATTGGCGGTCAGCGGCGTCCATCCCTTACACTTGAAACATCCCCCACTCCGGAAATCCCTTATTCCTGCCCAATTTTTGAGGCAGGACTGGCAAGTGTTGGGGCCCGCGCAAGCGATGCGGGCATTTTCATAGGGAGAGCCGGCTAAAGAAAACGCTGTACAGACTGCTGGGATAGCAGCCAAGAGATGCAGCGCGAAGTCCTGCCACGGGATTGCGAAAGCGCCGGACTTCTGTGACCGGCCGGTCAACGTTTGCCCGGCACCATCGGCACGTGTACTGCGGCTCCGCTCACCTCGGGTTGTGCCGCCTGGCCCCCTATGGATGAGGAATAACTCCCTATGCCCGAAAACCAGAACGAAACCACCGCTGTTATTGAGGACGCCCCCGCGGCTGCTGCCGAGGCTCCCGTAACCGCCCCCGCGGCTGCTGCCGAGGCTCCCGCAACCGCCCCCGCCGCAGAGGCTCCCGCTGCTGAGGCTCCTGCCGCGGCTGCCCCCGCCGCGGACGAAGACGACAACACCGTCAAGTTCGCCGATCTCGGCATCGACGGCCGCGTCCTGGCCGCCCTGCAGGATGTTGGGTACGAAAAGCCGTCCCCCATCCAGGCAGCCACCATTCCGCTGCTGCTGGAAGGCCGCGACGTGGTGGGCCTGGCGCAGACCGGTACCGGCAAGACTGCAGCATTCGCAGTGCCGGCACTGTCCCGCCTGGCCGAGCTCCACGACCTCAACGGCCCCTCCCGCAAGACCCAGGCCCTGGTGCTGGCCCCCACCCGTGAGCTGGCCCTCCAGGTCGCCGAGGCGTTCACCTCCTACGCCAAGCACATCGATGACTTCACCGTGCTGCCCGTCTACGGCGGTTCCGCCTACGGTCCCCAGCTCGCCGGCCTGCGCCGCGGCGCCCAGGTGGTTGTGGGTACCCCCGGCCGCGTGATCGACCACATCTCCAAGGGTTCCCTGGACCTGTCCGAACTCCAGTACCTGGTGCTGGATGAGGCTGACGAGATGCTGCGCATGGGCTTCGCCGAAGACGTGGAACAGATCTTCCAGCAGACCCCCGAGGACCGCCAGGTTGCGCTGTTCTCCGCCACCATGCCGGGCCAGATCCGCCGGATGTCCAAGCAGTACCTCAACAATCCCGCCGAGGTCCAGGTCAAGTCCAAGACCACCACCGGTGCCAACACCCGCCAGCGCTACCTGCAGATCATGGGTCCGCAGAAGCTGGACGCCATGACCCGCATCCTTGAGGTGGAAGAGTTCGACGGCGTCATCGCCTTCGTCCGCACCAAGATGGCCACCGAGGACCTGGCTGACAAGCTGCGCGCCCGCGGATTCCAGGCCGCCGCCATCAACGGCGACATCCCGCAGCAGCAGCGCGAGCGCACCGTTGACGCGCTGAAGGAAGGCCGGATCGACATCCTGGTCGCCACCGACGTCGCCGCCCGCGGGCTCGACGTCGAGCGGATCAGCCATGTCATCAACTACGACATCCCGCACGACACCGAGTCCTACGTGCACCGCATCGGCCGCACGGGCCGTGCCGGCCGCTCCGGCGAAGCGATCCTGTTCATGACGCCGCGTGAGAAGTACCTGCTGCGTTCCATCGAGAAGGCCACCCGCCAGCCGGTGGAGCAGATGCACCTGCCTACTGCCGAGACGGTCAACTCGCTGCGCCTGGGCAAGTTTGCAGACAAGATCACCGAGACCCTCGCTTCCGAGGACGTTGCGGCCTTCCGCGACCTCATTGCGTCTTACGAAGAAGAGCACAACGTTCCCGCTGCCGAGATTGCTGCGGCCCTGGCGGTCATGGCGCAGGGCGGCCAGCCGCTCCTGGTCAAGGAACTGGCCGCGGCTCCCGAGTTCCAGAAGCGCGAGCGGTCCAAGGACGGCTTCGGCTCCCGTGGGCCTACCCGTGCACTGACCGAGGGCAATGCCACCTACCGGATCGCCGTGGGCCGCCGCCAGCGGGTCATGCCGGGCTCGATCGTGGGCGCCATCGCCAACGAGGGCGGCATTTCGTCCGCGCAGATCGGCGGCATCGACATCCGTTCGGACCACTCCCTGGTGGAGCTGCCCGCGGACCTGAGCCCCGAGCAGCTGAAGGCGCTGTCCCGCACCCGGATCGGCGGCGAGCTGATCCACCTCGAGCTGGACAACGGCCGCAAGCCCTCCGGTGACCGGGGTGCCTACCAGGGCAGCCGTGGCGGCGACCGGGGCGGCAACTTCAAGGGCAGCGGCGGGTTCAAGAAGGAATTCCGGAAGAACGACGGCGAGCGGTCCTCGGCTGACCGCGGCGGCCGTTCGTACAGCGAGCGTTCCTTCAGCGACCGTGGCCAGTCAGGCGACTCCCGCTTCGGCGGCCACGGCGACGGCTCCCGCAAGCCCCGCAGCGGCGGCGACAGCGGACACCGCGACTTCAACCGCAAGGGCAAGTGGTAAACCACCCCTCACGGTGAGGAATTGACGACGGCGATGGGCCGGCTTTCGAGCCGGCCCATCGGCGTTTAACCGCACGGGTGTGGGACTCGCCACATTCCAGTCCCAATGCGGCGGTGCGGGGACCCCAAAAGGTGCTTCCCGCCGTCGTCCGCACTGCTGTCCATGGCCCTTCCAGCCCCGGAAATCCGCGGAAAACCCGGCGTGAGCGGGCCGGAAAAAGACGTGCCGCAGGGTCCCGGGGCCGCCCCGGACGCCGATTTGTTGGTGCGTAAATCTTCCGGTAGAGTATTTACTCGTTGCCCCCCTAGCTCAGTGGTAGAGCGCGTTCTTGGTAAGAACGAGGTCACCGGATCGATTCCGGTGGGGGGCTCTGAATGAGGGCCTGCGTCAAGGCGGTTTGACCGGCTTGACGCAGGTTTTTCTCATTCGTGGCGGTGTAGCTCAGTTGGTTAGAGCGCACGACTCATAATCGTGAGGTCGGGAGATCGAGCCTCCCCACCGCTACAGGCTAAGCCCCCGGAATCCAAGGATTCCGGGGGCTTTCCTGTTTCCCGGATCCGCAGTAGCTTGGCAGCAATTGCGGATGGGGGATTCGGTGGACTTTTTCACGGCGGTGATGGAGCCGTTCCGGTGGCTGGTGTCCGCCATCATGGTGGCTTTCCATGACTGGCTCGGCGCGGCGGGCATGCCGCCGGGGGATGGCTTGACCTGGACGTTGTCGATTATCGGGCTGGTGCTGGTCATCCGCGCGGCGTTGATTCCGGTGTTCCTGGCGCAGGTCCGGGCCCAGCGCCGGATGCGGCTGCTGCAGCCGGACCTGAAAGAGCTCCAGGACAGGTACAAGGGCCGGACGGACCAGGCCTCGAGGCAGGCCCTGGCCCAGGAGCAGATGGCCCTGTACAAGAAGCACGGCACCAACCCGTTCTCCGCGTGCCTGCCGCTGCTGATCCAGGCGCCGTTCTTCCTTGCCCTCTTCCAGGTGCTGTCCGGAATCTCCAACGCCGCCCGGCAGGGTGAAGGCATTGGAACCCTGGGCCACGACCAGGTGGTCCAGTTCGATACGTCCAGCATCTTCGGGGCGCCGCTGTCCGCCTCGCTGCTGCACGGCGGAGGTGACGCCACTGCCGTGGCCGTGCTCGCCGTCGTCATGATCCTGGTGATGATCGCCAGCCAGTTCCTCACCCAGAAACTTGTGGCGGGACGGACCATGGCCGGGCAGGACAGCGACAGCCCGCTGATGCGCCAGCAGAAGGTTCTCCTCTATGTCCTGCCGGTGGTCTTCGGCATGGGCGGGATCTTCTTTCCCATTGGCGTCCTGGTCTACTGGACAGTCTCCAACCTCTGGACGCTGGGGCAACAGTTCCTTGTGTCCCGGGAGCGGTAAGCCCGTTTCAGGCGCCGTAGGCCCGGGCCTGCTCCGCGAGGAACGCGCTGACAGACTTCGGGTTGATCCCACGCTGGCGGAGGGGCTTGTCATCCCAGGTGGCCTCCTCGATATCCGAAGACAACCCGACGCCCAGCGCGGAAGCCATGGCGTCGTTTCTGCGTTTCAACATGAGCGTAAGCAGCCGCGCCACGGGGCGCGGCATGTGCTGCACCTTCAGCGGGTGGTGGGCCAGTTCCCCTGCCAGCCCAATGATCTCTTTCTTGGTCAGCGGCTCGGGTCCGCCCACGTCGATCTGTGCAGGCGGATCGGGCTCCAGCGCTACGGCGGCGACGAGGGCGGCAATGTCCCCGGTGGACACCAGCCGACGACGGGTGTCACCTTTGCCGATGACGGCTGCCTTACCTGCCGCGAGGTCGAACCGTGCGGCGCGGCTGAGCTGGACTTCCTGCAAGCCGTCGGAACGGACCACCACGGCCCGCATGGGGGAGTTCGCCAGGCGCCGCTCAATGGCGAGCTTGGCCTGTTCCAGCGGGGTCCGGAGGCTGGCGCTGCCGATCGGGAAGGACAGGTAGACAAAGCGCTGCACGCCGACGGCCTCCGCGGCATCAACCAGATGGCCCATGCCCACTTCGTCGACGTCCCGAATGGTGGCGGAACTGGTCCGCGCAAAGCGGCGGGTGATCGCTGTTGCCGTGGCAATCACCGTTTCGACGCCCCTGCACGCAGGTGCCAGCGTTGCGGGGTCGGTGAGGTCGCCGCGGACAGTCTCAGCGCCGATCGCCCGGAGCGGAGAATCATCAGTGGTGGGCCGGACCAGGCAGCGGACATCCTGCCCGGATTCACGCAGCAGCCAGGCCACCCGGCCGCCCAGGTCACCCGTTGCCCCTACCAGTAAAATCATGGCCGTGCTCCTTCCGGGCCGGCTCCGGTGACAGCCTGGACCGCGGCATTCACATCCGCCGTATCCCTTTCGACAGGCTCCAGGTAGAACCTGACAGCCGCAATCCGCTCGCCGCGGACGCTGAAGATTGCCACGCCGGCCTGCTCGACGGCGCTGCCATTGAGGCGGGTGCCGCGCGATCCCCATTCGACCCATACCTTGCCGCCGGTACCGGTTGCCGAGTCCAGCACTGTCACGGTCATGTCCGGGATCCCTGCGAACATTGCGGACCAGTTCTTCCGCACCTGCGCGCTTCCGGTAAAGCTGCGGGCCGGGTGGTTGGGGGTGATATTGACGTAGTCGTCTGCGAACTCGGCCATCATGGCTTCGAGGTCGCGCCGCTGTGTTGCGGAAAACATTCGGCGCACAGGGCCGTCGGGGAGGCGGTCCACGCCGTCTGGCGTGTCCATGGAAAAGCTCCTTGGTGCCTCGCCGGGCGAGGCTGTGACCTGTTAGATTTATTTCAATACAGTTAGCTGTATTGATTGGAGTTTAAGACCGTATGCAGGGCCCAGTCAATGCCTCCGGGAGACGCCCCGCCAGGCGAAGTTACGATGCACGGCGGCGCCGGCAGCTCGCTGCGGAGTCGCTGCACAGCGTCCGGACGCACGCCCGTAAGCTGTTCCTCGCACAGGGATTTGGGGCGACGACGATTGCGGAGATTGCGCGCGCTGCCGGGGTGTCCGCCGAATCGGTCTACAAGAACTTCGGCAGTAAGGCGGGGCTGGTCCGCGCCATCTACGAGGAGAGCCTCCTCGGCGCCGGCGGTGCGCCGGCCGAGCAGAGGTCCGATCTCGCCCAGACAACGGAGACGGATCCAGTACGCCTGATGGAGCGGTTCGGCCGGTTCACCACGGAGATCAGTCCCATCGGCGCCCCGGTCTACCTTCTCATCAGGGACGCAGCGGCCAGCGGGGACGCTTCCATGGCGGCACTGCTGCGTGACGTGGACGACGCCCGTTACCGCCGGATGCTGCACAATGCGCGGCAGCTGGTGGGCAGGGGGCTCCTCCGGCCCGGCCTCACGACGGCCGAGGCTGCCGACGTCATGTTCACCTCAACGGCCGCCGAACTCTACGAGACCCTGGTGATCAAGCGGGAATGGTCCGCCGAACGCTACGGCACATTCATCGCCAGGACTCTCGCTGCGAACCTGCTCTGAGGTGGTGCGGAATCTGCCCCGCACCGGCAGAATGGGCCCATGGCGCAGCTGATCTACTCCGCAATCATGTCCATCGACGGCTACACCGCAGACGAAGACGGCAACTTCGACTGGTCCGCGCCGGATGAGGAAGTGCACGCCTTCGTCAATGACCTGGAGCGGGATGTGGGCACCTACCTGCTTGGCCGCCGGATGTATGAGGTGATGTCCGTCTGGGAAACCATGGGGACTTCCGAAGATCCGCCGGTAATCCAGGACTACGCGCGCATCTGGCAGGGAGCGGACAAGGTGGTGTACTCGACATCACTGGACAGCGCCGCCACGCCCAGGACCCGCCTGGAGCGGCAGTTCCGCCCGGAGCCGGTGCAGGACCTCAAAAGAAACAGCGGCAGGGACATCAGCATCGGCGGACCCACCCTCGCGGCGCACGCCCTCAAAGCCGGGCTGGTGGACGAGTGCCAGCTGTTCATCAACCCGGTGGCCGTGGGCGGCGGCCTGCGCTTCCTGCCGGACGGGCTGCAGGCACGGCTGGAGCTGCTGGACCAGCGCCGGTTCGGCAACGGGGTGGTGTACCTGCGTTACCGTGCCCGCTGAACCGCTGCCGTCCCGGCCCTGGGCTGGACCGCGAACAGGGTGAACACCACGGCCACCAGGGCCGTGCCCACCAGCAGGAGCAGCCCGATCGAATAGCTGCGGGTCGCGGCGTCATAGGTTGCGCCCATGACCAGCGGCGGAAAGTAGCCGCCCAAACCGCCGGCGGCACTCACGATGCCGCTGATGCTGCCCACTTTTCCCGCCGGGGCCAGGACGCCGACCCACGCAAACACGCCGCCCGTCCCCAGCCCCAGCGCCGCTGCCATGGCAACGAACGTGGCACCTGCCGGGACCTCGCCGTCGGGCCGCAGGTTCACCACCCAGCCCAGGACGGCGACGGCGGCAAGCGCCACGAGCACCACGGGCTTGGGGCCAAGCTTGTCCGCGAGTACCCCTCCCACGGGGCGCGCAAGGACAGCGGCAAGGGCAAACCCGGCCGTCCGGGCGCCGGCGCCGGCGGGGTCGAAGCTGTAGACGTCCCGCAGGTAGGTGGGCAGGTACGTGGCGAAGGAGACGAAGCCGCCGAAGACCACGGCGTACAGGAAGCACATCTTCCAGGTGACCGTCATCCTGGCGGCGTCCAGGAGCTTGGGCAGCACCGGCGCGTGGTTCGGTGCCCAGCCCGGCGATTCCTTCATGGCGAACCAGACCAGCGACGCCGTCACGGCCAGGACCCCGGCGATCAGCAGGTGCGTTTGAAAGTATCCGATCCCGGCCACCAGCCGGGGATTCAGGAAGGCCGCCAGCGCGGTCCCGCCCATGCCCGCGCCAAAGACGCCGGTGGCGAAGCCGCGGCGTGCGGGTTCATACCAGGCGCTGACAAACGGGATGCCGACGGCGAACACGGTCCCGGCCACACCGAGCAGCAGCCCGGCCCCCAGCACCAGCGCAAAGGAACTGACGAGGCCTCCCACGGACACCAGGAGGATGGGCGGGATGGCGGCCAGCAGCACGAAGGTGAACATGGCCCTGCCGCCGTACTTGTCCGTGAGGGTGCCCACCACGATCCGTCCCAGCGAACCGACAAACACCGGCATGGCCACCAGGATGCCCGTGGCGGCCGGCGTCAGCTCCAGGTTCTGCGTGTAGAACGCGCCCAGCGTGGCCACCGAGTTCCACGCCCAGAAACCCGCCACGGACGCCGCCGTCGCCAGCGCCAGGTTCAGTGCCCGGCCGGTGCCTGGCGTCGATGTTGTTCCGGCCACTGCCGCTCCTCACTATCCAAAACGCACCGCGTGTCAGCGGTTGCGCGTATCCCTGTCCGGGGTGCCGACGGCGGACCAGCCCCTGCCCTTGGTCTCCTTGTCCCGCGACCGGTAGACGATGTACGGGCGGAACAAATAGTGCAGCGGCGCGGTGAAGGCGTGCACCAGCCGGGTGAACGGCCAGATGACGAAGAGCGCCATCCCCACCAGGGTGTGCAGGTGGAAGGAGAACGGCGCGGCCGCCATCGCCGCGATGTCCGGCTGGAAGATGAACAGCGATCGGAACCACGGCGCCACGGTTTCCCGGTAGTTGTGCCCGTGTTCGCCTTCGAAAACGCTGGCCAGCGTGGTCCACAGGCCAAACACGATCGCCGCGGTCAGCACCACGTACATGGTCTTGTCATTCTTGGTGGTGGCCATGAAGACAGGCCCGGTGGTGCGCCGCCGGTAGACCAGCAGCGCGATACCGCCCAGCGTCGCAACCCCGGCAATGCCGCCCACCAGCAGGGCATTGAAGTGGTAGAACTCCTGGCTCATGCCCACCGCCGCGGTCCAGGCCATGGGAATCACCAGGCCGAAGAAGTGCCCGGCGATGACGGCCAGCAGCCCGAAGTGGAACAGCGGGGAGGCGATCCGCAGGAGCCGGGATTCGTAGAGCTGGGAGGACCGGGTGGTCCAGCCGAACTGGTCGTACCGGTAGCGCCACACCAGCCCGCCCACCAGCACCACCGCCATGACGTACGGGAGGACGCCCCACAGGATGGTGTCCCAGGTATTTATGACGACGGCGGCTCCTGGCTCCGTCTCCAGCGCCACCCCGAGTGCCCGCATGCTCAGGACCTCCTGACAGGCAGCAGCCGCGGGTCATAGGGATCCAGTCCCACACTTTCGGTGGGTGGACCGTATCCGGCCATCCGCATCACTTCCTGCTCGTCCTGGGGTGACTTTCCCGGCAACGTGGCGCACACGGCCGCGAGGATCCGGGCGTGCGGCAGGTTGTCCCGCAGCAGCCCGAGCCGGAGCATTTCCAGGCTGGCGCGGTAGCGTTTCAGCAGTTCGCGCCCCGCGACCCCATCCACCCGGGCGGCGAATTCCAGCACCATGGGCAGGTAGTCGGGCAGTTCCCCGTCCAGGTCCACCAGGACGCCGCTGTGCCGGTAGGCCTCCTTGAAGAAGCCCAGCACTTCGCCGCGGCGGCGGGTGTCCCCGTCCGTCCAGTAGCTCAAATGCAGGGCATGCCGCCTGCCGAGATCGAACTCCCGGACGTACTGGGCCTGCAGTTCCATGGGCGGGGTGCCCTCCAGGAGGTCCAGCACCGGCGCGAACTCCGGCAGGGCTCCGGGAAATTCGGACAGTGCGGCCCGGACAAGCGGAACCCGCTCCACCAGTTCCCCATTCGGATAGGACAGGCACCAGCCCGCGGCGAGGTAGACCACCTGGTGGCGGCGGTTCATGGCTGGTCCTCGGCGCCGGCCAGGGTGTCCGGCTCAGGGCCCCTGTCCGGGAAGAGTCCCGGCGGGGCGCCGCGGCCATCCCAGTTCAGCAGGTTCACCCTGCCCTTCAGGCTGGTTCCGGCCGTTATTTCGTCGGTGGTCTGGCGGTCGCGCAGGGCGTTGAAGGTATCCACCGCAACCGGGACGGGCCTCCCGCTCGCCTCGCCAAACGGTGCAGAATCCTGCATGCCCGGTCCGCCGTCGAAGTCCAGTGAACAGCCCAGCTCCTCCAGGTCGTGGGCCTGCTCCACATGCGCGGTGGGAATGACGTAGCGCTCGCTGTATTTGGCGATGGCCATCAGCCGGTACATGTCGTACATGCTTTGCCCGTCCATGCCCACGGACTCCGGGATGGACTCGTCCGGGTCTTCGCCCAGGCTGATGCCCCGCATGAAGGAACGCATGGCCGCGAGCTTCCGCAGCACGGCCGTGACCCGCTCCGTGTCCCCGGCGGTGAAGAGCTCGGCGAGATATTCCACCGGGATCCGCAGGGCGTCGATGGCGCCGAACAGGTTGCCGGTGTCCTCGCCGTCGTGGCCCTGGTCGCGCAGCAGGTCCACCACGGGGGAGAGCGGCGGCACGTACCAGACCATGGGCATAGTGCGGTACTCCGGATGCAGCGGCAGGGCCACTTTGTAGACCTTGGCCAGGGCATAGACGGGGGAACGGCGGGCGGCGTCAAGCCAGTCCTCGGGAATGCCCTGTGCGCGGGCCTCGGCCTGGACGCGGGGGTCATTGGGGTCCAGCAGCACGTCCAGCTGGGCGTCGTAGAGGTCCTGCGGGTCGGTGACCGACGCCGCCGCGGTGACGGCATCGGCGTCGTACAAGAACAATCCCAGGTAGCGCAGCCGGCCCACGCACGTCTCGGAGCAGACGGTGGGCAGGCCAACCTCCACCCGCGGGTAGCAGAACGTGCACTTCTCGGCCTTGCCGGTCTTGTGGTTGAAGTAGATCTTCTTGTACGGGCAGCCGGTGACGCACTGGCGCCAGCCGCGGCACCGGTCCTGGTCCACCAGCACAATCCCGTCCTCCACCCGCTTGTAGATCGCGCCGGACGGGCAGGACGCCATGCAGGACGGGTTCAGGCAGTGCTCGCAGATCCGGGGCAGGTAGAACATGAAGGTCTGTTCGTAGGCGAACTTGATCTTGTCCTCGGACTCGCGCCGGATCTTCTCCACGATCGGGTCCAGATGCCCGTGCTCGGTGGAGCCGCCCAGATCATCGTCCCAGTTGGCGGACCAGGTGATCTTGGTGTCTTCCCCGGTGATCAGGGACTTCGGCCGGGCCACGGGGAAGTCGTCGCCCAGGGGTGCGTCCACCAGGGTCTTGTAGTCGTAGGTCCACGGCTCGTAGTAGTCCTTGAGTTCGGGCTGGACGGGGCTGGCGAAAATACCGAACAGCTTCTTCACCCTGCCGCCGGCCTTCAGCACCAGGTTGCCGCGCCGGTTCAGGGTCCAGCCGCCGTACCATCGGTCCTGGTCCTCATAACGGCGGGGGTAGCCCTGCCCGGGCCGGGTCTCCACGTTGTTGAACCACACGTACTCCATGCCGGCACGGTTGGTCCATGCCTGCTTACAGGTCACGGAGCACGTGTGGCAGCCAATGCACTTGTCCAGGTTCATCACCATGCCCATCTGGGCCATCACACGCATCAGTACTGCACCTCCTGCGAGCGGCGGCGCACGGTGGCCACCATGTCGCGCTGGTTTCCGGTGGGGCCGAGGTAGTTGAAGGCGTACGCCAGCTGTGCGTAGCCGCCGGCCAGGTGCGAGGGTTTCACCAGCAGCCGGGTCACCGAGTTGTGGATGCCGCCGCGTCGGCCGGTTGCCTCTGACTTCGGCACGTCGATGGTGCGCTCCTGGGCGTGGTGGACGTAGACCACACCGGCGGGCATGCGGTGGCTGACGATCGCGCGGGCCACCAGGACCCCGTTGACGTTGGTGCATTCCACCCAGTCGTTGTCCCGGACCTTGATCGCGTCGGCGTCGGCAGGGCTCATCCAGACCGTTGGGCCGCCGCGGGAGAGGGAGAGCATCAGCAGGTTGTCCTGGTATTCGGAGTGGATGGACCACTTCGAGTGCGGTGTCAGGTACCTGACGGTCACCTCCATGGCACCGTCGGAGCCGAGCCGGGGCTCGCCGAACAGCCGGTGCATGTCCAGCGGCGGCCGGTAGATGGGGAGGGCTTCGCCGATGTCGGTGATCCAGTCGTGGTCCAGGAAGAAGTGCATCCTGCCGGTGAGGGTGTGGAAGGGCTTGAGCCGTTCGACGTTGATGGTGAACGGGGCGTAGCGCCGCCCGCCGGTTTCGGAGCCCGACCATTCCGGGGACGTGATCACCGGGACCGGGCCCGCCTGGGTCTGGGCGAAGGTGATGAACTTTTCCTCAGAGCCCTCGGCCAGGTCTGCCAGCTTCACGCCGGTGCGGACCTCCAGGTCCTTGAAGCCCTGGACGGACAATGCGCCGTTGGTGGTGCCGGAGAACGCCAGGATCGCCTCCGCCATCTTCGCGTCGGTGTCCATCGCCGGGCGCCCGTCCGCGGCGCCGCCCAGCATCACCCCGTTGGAGTGGCTGAGCCGGTTCAGCGCGCCGTCGAGTTTGTAGGTGACGTTCTTGACGGTGAAGCCCAGCTTGTCCGCCAGGGGCCCGACGGCGGCGAGCTTGTCCGCGATGGCGGTGTAGTCCCGCTCCACGACGGAAAAGACGGGCATGTTCTGCCCCGGCACCGCCGGGATGTCCGGGTCCCGCCAGTCCCGGACCCGTCCGCCGGGCTGGGCGAGCTGGCCCGGGGTGTCGTGCTGCAGCGGGACGCTGACCAGGTCCCGGCGGACTCCGAGGTGCGTCCTGGCCTGGCGGGAGAATTCCCGGGCCAGCAGGTGGAAGGTGTCAAAGTCCGTCTTGGTTTCCCACGGCGGGTCGATCGCGGGGCTGAACGCGTGCACGAACGGGTGCATGTCCGTGGAGGAAAGGTCATGCTTTTCGTACCAGGTGGCGGCGGGGAAGACGACGTCGGACAGCAGCGTGGTGGACGTCATCCGAAAGTCGGCGGAGACCAGGAGGTCCAGCTTCCCCTCCGGCGCCTCCTGGTGCCAGGCCACGTCCCGGGGCTTGAGCTCCTCGGCGCTGTCCGGACCCAGGACATTGTTGTGGGTTCCCAGCAGGTTGCGGAGGAAGTACTCGTTGCCCTTGGCCGAGGAGCCGAACAGGTTGGACCGCCACAGCACCAGGGTCCGCGGCCAGTTCCGGGGTGCGTCCACGTCCTCGATGGCAGGATTGAGGGAGCGGTTCTTCAGTGAATCGGCAATGTAGGACGGCATGTCGGCGGCGGTCCCGGCGGCGACCGCGGCCTCCGCCTCATCCGCCACGTCCAGCGGGTTGCGGTCGAACTGGGGGTAGAACGGCATCCAGCCCAGCCGGGCGGATTGGGCGATGGCGTCCGCTGTGTGCATGCCGTCCAGCGTTCCGGTGGACAGCGGCGATTTCAGGGCGTCGGCCGAATAGCCATCCTGCCGCCACTGGTCCGTGTGCATGTACCAGTAGCCGGTGCCGATCATGGTCCGCGGCGGCCGTGACCAGTCCAGGGCATTGGCCAGGGACACCCAGCCGGTGACGGGCCGGGTTTTTTCCTGCCCCACATAGTGCGCCCAGCCCCCGCCGTTCCGGCCCATGCAGCCGGTGAGCATCACCAGGGCCAGCACCGCCCGGTAAGTGGTGTCGCCATGGAACCACTGGCAGATGCCGGCCCCCATGATGATCATGGAGCGGCCCTGTGACTGCTCCGCGTTGCGGGCGAATTCCCGTGCCACCCGGATGCACGCCTGCGCCGGAACGCTGGTGATCTCCTCCTGCCAGGCCGGCGTGTAGGGGGTGGAAGCGTCTTCATACCCTGCCGCCCACTTGCCGGGCAGGCCTTCCCTGCCCACGCCGTACTGGGCCAGCATCAGGTCGAACACGGTGGTCACCAGGTGGCCATCCACCTCCATGACCGGGACACCCCGGCGCAGGACGCTGCCTTCGCCGCCGGCGTCCTCGAAGCAAGGGAGCAGGATTTCGGCGCTCTCCCCGGACACTTCGCGGAGGGACAGGGCGGGCTCGATTTCCTCAAGGTCCAGGTTCCATTTGCCTTCACCGCTTGCCGAATAGCGGAACCCCATGGAGCCGTTGGGAACGGCCGGCCGGCTGGCCGCCTTGTCGAACAGGACAGTGCGGAACGCCGCGTCCTCAGCCGTGGACTCACCCGGGACGTCAAGGGCGGTGAGGAATTTAGACGGCGTGAGGGCGCCGTCGTCGGTCTTCTCCAGCCTGACCAGGAAGGGCAGGTCCGTGTACTGCTTCACGTAGTCGGTGAAGAACGGAACCTGCCGGTCCACAAAGAATTCCTTCAGCATCACGTGGCCCATGGCCATGGCCAGTGCGGCGTCGGTGCCGGCCTGCGCCGGAAGCCATTCGTCGGCGAACTTCGTATTGTCCGCGTAGTCAGGGCTGACAGTGACCACCTTGGTGCCGCGGTACCGCACTTCGGTCATCCAGTGTGCGTCCGGCGTGCGGGTCACCGGAACGTTGGAGCCCCACATCATGAGGTAGCGCGCATCCCACCAGTCTCCGGATTCGGGAACATCGGTCTGGTCCCCAAACACCTGCGGGCTGGCGACGGGAAGATCGGCATACCAGTCATAAAAGGACGTCATCACCCCGCCGATGAGCTGGATGAAGCGCGTCCCCACCGCATGGGACACCATGGACATGGCCGGGATGGGCGAGAAGCCGGCGCAGCGGTCCGGGCCGTACGTCTTGATGGTGTTCACGTGGGCTGCCGCGGCAATCTCGATGGCTTCCTGCCAGGACACGCGCACCAGGCCGCCCTTGCCGCGGGCCTGCTGGTAGCGGCGGCGCCTCTCCGGGTCGGCGGCAATTTCGGCGAACGCCAGCACGGGATCGCCCAGCCGGGCCTTGGCCTCCCGGTACATCTCCACCAGGACGCCCCGCGCATACGGAAAGCGCACGCGGGTGGGGGAGTAGGTGTACCAGGAAAAGGCCGCCCCGCGGGGGCAGCCTCTTGGTTCATACTCAGGGCTGTCGGGCCCAACGGACGGGTAGTCCGTCTGCTGCGACTCCCAGGTGATGATGCCGTCCTTGACGTACACCTTCCAGGAGCAGGAGCCGGTGCAGTTCACCCCGTGCGTGGAACGGACCACCTTGTCGTGGCTCCAGCGGTCGCGGTAGAAGATGTCACCTTTGCGGCCGCCTTCCCGGAACACCGCCCTGCCGTCGTCCGTCTGGTCCCACCTCGTGAAGAAACGGCCCAGCTTCAACATTGCTTCTGATGCGGGTCCATCTAACCCCGCATGGGGTCCGGCAGCCATGCCCCCAAGCTAGGTGGGTGCCGGAAACCCCTAGTAGGGCATAAAGGCCCTGTTCAAAGCCAGATGGCTTCTGCATGCGGGTGCCGGGCGGGCAGAATGGGTGCATGACAAGCATCGCCATCATCGGCGGCCACGGAAAAGTGGCCCTCCTCCTGTCCGCACTCCTCACCGGCGAGGGCCACTCCGTCACCTCGTTCATCCGAAACCCGGACCACGCAGACGACGTCGCCGGCACCGGCGCCACGCCGTCGGTCCTGGACGTGGAAAATTCGACGACGGCGGCCATCGCCGATGCCCTTGCCGGGCATGACGCCGTGGTCTGGTCCGCCGGCGCGGGCGGCGGCAGTCCCGAGCGCACCTACGCGGTGGACCGGGACGCCGCCATCCGGTCCATGGATGCCGCTGCCCAGGCAGGCGTGGACCGGTACGTCATGGTCTCCTACTTCGGTGCCGGCAAGGACCACGGGGTGCCGGAGGACAACAGCTTCTTTGCCTACGCGGAGGCCAAGGCGGCAGCGGACGAGTACCTGCGCGGCACCGGGCTGGCGTGGACCATCCTTGGCCCCGGCGCGCTGACGGACAAACCCGGAACGGGACGGATCGACGTCGACCCCTCTCCGGAAGGGGACCGGGACACGTCCCGTGCCAACACAGCCATCGTGGCAGCCGCTGTGCTGGACCTGCCCCAGACCGCCGGCCGGACCATTGAATTCCGCGACGGCACCCTGCCCGTGGCGGCGGCACTGGAACCGCGCGCGTAGCCGGCGGCGGGGAAGAGGCGTATGGATCAGCTCGCGCTCATTATCGGACTGCTGCTGGCCACCGTGGTGGCTGTAGGCCTGGGGGACAGGCTGCGGCTGCCATACCCGGTCCTGATGCTCCTCCTGGCGGTGGCCCTGACGTTCATCCCGGGCTTCCCCGACCTGGAGATTGAACCCGAGCTGATCCTGCCCATCTTCCTGCCGCCGCTGCTGTTCGCCACCGCCCAACGGAGTTCGTGGGCGGTGTTCCGCGTCCGGTGGCGGACGCTGATCATGTTGGCCGTGGCGCTGGTGGTGATCAGCACGGCCGTGGTGGCCGGCGCGGCATGGCTGATGATTCCAGGCATCGGGGTCCCCGCGGCCATCGCCCTCGGCGCCATGGTGGCGCCACCCGATCCCGTGGCGGTGGAATCCGTGGCGGGCCGCGTGCACATGCCCCGCCGCCTGATCACGGTCCTCCAAAGCGAAGGCCTGTTCAACGACGCCGCCGCCATCGTCATCTTCCAGGCAGCCGTGGCAGCCGCCGTGGGCGGCACCAGGGTGCAGGCCGACGTCGTCCTGCAGTTCCTGATGGGCGCGGCGCTTGCCGTCGTGGTGGGCATCGCCATGGGCTGGCTGATCGCGCTGGTCACCCGGCTGGTCACATCCATGGTGGCCCGGAGCGCGGTGACCCTGGTGGTGCCCTTCGCCGCGTACATCCTTGCCGAGGAGGTGCACGCCTCCGGCGTCATTGCCGTGGTGGTCACCGCCCTTGAAATGCAGCGCCATGCCCGCCCGCAGGACGCAGCCGAACGCGTCACCAGGAACGCCTTCTGGGACGTGGTGGAGCTGCTGGTCACCGGGCTGGCGTTCGGCCTGGTGGGGCTGGAAATCCGCCACGTCGTCCGGGACGAGGGGACGGAAATCTTCGGCATGATCGGCGTTTCCATCGTGGTGTGCGTCCTGGTCTTCGCAGTCCGTTTCCTGTGGCTGGCCGTCCTGGCACTGGGCGCCCGGCAACGAAAGAACCTCCTGCAGCCTACCTCCCTCAAGGAGGTCCTCATCCTGACCTGGTGCGGCATGCGCGGCCTGGCCACCCTGGCATTGGCCCTGGCCCTGCCGCTGACCCTGGCAGACGGTACGCCGTTCCCCGGCCGGGACTACCTGCTGGTCATTGCCTGCGCGGTGCTGCTCGCCACCCTGGTCCTTCCCGGCCTGACACTGCCGTGGCTGATGCGCGTCCTGAAGGCCACCGAAGACGGAACGGCGGAACGCGACGCCGTCCGGCTGCTGGCCACACGCGCCCAGGCAGCGGCCGTCGCAGCCCTGAAGCAGCACGACCTCATGACGGACCTGCCGCCGGAGAAGGTGGCGCTGGTCAGGGACCGGATGAGGCGCCTGCACGCGGAACTGACCGACGGCAGCCTGCGGAACGAGCCATTGGCGGAAAAGCGCCAGCGCGGACGTGAGCTGGCCATTGCCGTCCAGACCATCGCCCTGGACGCCGCCCGGCAGGAAGTGGTAGCCGCGCGGAACGAACCGGACATGGACCCCGAGGTGGCGGACCGGGTGCTCCGGCAGCTGGACCTGCGCACCATGGTCATGCCGGAGTAGCCGGCACGGGCAGCGCCAGGTCCAGCGAGTTCCCCTCCACGTAGTCCAGGGCGCAGCGCACCGCCCCTACCGTCACGATGGAGTCGCCCAGCGGGGACACTGCCACGCGTGCGGGGGTGGCGGTGAACTCCGCCAGGCGCTCGCTGATGGGGCCGAGGAGTACATGGGCGGAATCGGCCACGCCGCCACCGATCACCACCAGCTCCGGGTTGAGCATGGTGGCCACGGTGCCCACCACCCGCGCCATCCTGTCCGCCAGCCGGTCCAGGATGCCCATGGCCACGGCATCGCCCTGGGCTGCGGCGGCGAAGACCTGCTCGGCCTCCACGCGCCCGGGCCGGATGGCGCGGAGGGCAGTCGGGGCGGCGGTGGCCAGGGCTTCGGCTGCCCAGGTGCGGGCCAGGTGGGCGATGCCGTAGGTGTCGCCTACGCCCTCCACCAGGTCCAGGTACGCAAGCTCTCCTGCGCTGCCCCGGGTTCCGTGGACCAGCCGGCCGCCCTCCACAATGCCGGAGCCCAGCCGCTCGCTGGCCAGGATCACCACCACGTCGTCAATCCCCGAGGCTGCCCCCTGCCAACGCTCACCCAGCGCCGCAAGGTTGGCATCGTTTTCCAGGAGTACCGTCCATCCCCGGGCCCGTTTGAGGGCCGGCCGCAGTCCCAGGTCGAACAGCCCCCAGAACTCCTGCGTGGCCACCACCTCCCCGTGCCGGTCCACCGGCGCGGCCACTCCGGCGCAGACGGCCAGCACCTGCCCGGAATCGGTTCCCGCAGAGTCCAAGGCATCCCCGGCCACGCCGTCTATGAAAGCAATGCGCTCCTGGGATCCGACGTCCACTGCCTGGAAGGGGCTGCTGGACCGGCCCAGGGTCTTGCCCCGGAGATCGGAAACCACCACGGTGACCTTGGAGTAGCCGATGTCCATGCCCAGGACCACGCCCGCACGCCCGTTGAGTTCAAACCGGCGGGCAGGGCGGCCCTTGTGGTAACCGCCAAACTCTCGCTGGTTTTCCAGTTCCCGGATCCAGCCGCGCCGGACCAGGTCCTCGCAGACGGCGATGGTGGTGGCACGGGTCAGGCCGGTGGCCGCCATGACGTCCGTGACCGTCACAGCCGCTGACGCGCGCATGAAGTCCAGGACCGCGCCGGCACTGACCCTCCGCAGCAACTGGGGAGTGGCCGGAATCAGTTCAGGCATGCTGTTGACCTTCCTGTCCAAAGCACCAGATAATATTTGAGGAAGTAAATTTAGATTCAATATAAATGTACCTGCTGCACAGAAAAGGATCACCCCTTGTCCACCACTGCCACGCTGGCAACCCTGTCCGACTCTGACCGTCCGGCCGACCCCAACTGGTGGCGCCAGGCCTCCGTCTACCAGATCTATCCGCGCAGCTTCGCTGACTCCAACGGCGACGGCATCGGTGACCTCAAGGGCATCACTGCTAAGGTCCCGTACCTGAAGTCGCTGGGAATCGACGCCGTCTGGCTGAGCCCGTTCTACCCCTCCGCGCTCGCCGACGGCGGCTACGACGTGGATGACTACCGCGACGTTGATCCCAAGCTCGGCACCCTGGCCGACTTCGATGAGATGGCCAAGGCCCTGCACGACGCCGGCATCAAGCTGATCGCGGACATCGTCCCCAACCACTCCTCCAACCGGCACAAATGGTTCCAGGAGGCCCTGGCCGCACCCAAGGGATCCCCGGAGCGGGACCGCTACATCTTCCGCGACGGCAAGGGCCCCAACGGTGAGTTCCCGCCGTCGGACTGGGACTCGGTGTTCGGCGGACCCGCCTGGGAGCGCATCACCGAGCCGGACGGCACCCCCGGCCAGTGGTACATGCACATCTTTGCCAAGGAACAGCCGGACCTTAACTGGTCCAACCGGGAGATCCGGGATGACTTCCTCAAGACGCTGCGCTTCTGGTCCGACCGGGGCGTGGACGGATTCCGCGTCGACGTGGCGCACGCCCTCACCAAGGACCTCACCGAGCCGCTGCTCTCCAAGCTGGAACTGAGCGCCGCCAACACCGGCGTGGACGGATTTGACGACGGCACGCACCCGTTCTGGGACCGCGACGAAGTCCACGAGATCTACGCCGAATGGCGTGAAGTATTCAACGAGTACAACCCGCCGCGCACCGCCGTCGCCGAAGCATGGGTCCACGCCACCCGCCGTGCCCGCTACGCCAGCCCCCAGGGCCTGGGCCAGGCGTTCAACTTCGACCTGCTGCAGGCCGACTTCGACGCCGCCGAATACAAGGAAATCATCACCCGCAACCTTGCCGAGGCCGCAGCTACCGGTGCCTCGTCCACGTGGGTGTTCTCCAACCACGACGTGGTGCGGCACGCCACCCGCTACGGCCTGCCGCAGGTGGCCAAGGCGAAGGCCGGCGCCAAGGGCCAGGACGGCAAGGACTGGCTGCTTGCCGGCGGCCCCAAGGACCAGCTGGACGTTGACCTCGGTGAACGCCGCGCCCGCGCCGCCACGTTGCTGATGCTCGCTGTTCCAGGGTCCGCTTACCTGTACCAGGGCGAGGAACTGGGCCTGCAGGAAGTGGCCGAGATTCCCGAATCGGAACGGCAGGACCCGTCCTTCTTCCGCAACAAGGGCGTGGAAATCGGCCGCGACGGCTGTCGTGTGCCGCTGCCCTGGAAGGTGGAAGGCGCGTCCTTCGGATTCGGCGACGGCGGGACCCACCTGCCGCAGCCGGACTGGTTCAGCAAGTACGCCGTCGAGGCCCAGGACGGCACCGAAGGGTCCACCCTGGAGCTCTACCGCAAGGCCCTGAAGCTGCGCCACGAACTGATGACGGACGAGGACCTTGAGTGGGTGGAAAACGGCAATCCGGACGTCCTGCACTTCAAGCGGCCCAACGGCTGGCAGTCCGTGACCAACTTCGGGGACACCGCCGTCGACCTTCCCGCCGGCGAGGTGCTGGTCACCAGCGGCCCGCTGGAGGACGGCAAGCTGCCGGCCAACACCACCGCCTGGCTGCGTTGAGTTGGGCTTGCTTGGAGTCCTGGGAAGGCCGGCTGTCCTGACGGGGGAGCGGGCCTGATGCAGGAAGTCATCTACGGATGCATGGGACTGGGCGGCAGCTGGTCTGACGAGCCGCATGGCAGCCACCATGTGGACCAGGCCGCCGCTGCCGTCCAGGCCGCCCTGGACGCCGGGATCACCCTGTTCGACCATGCGGACATCTACCGCAGCGGCAAGTCCGAGGCTGTGTTCGGCGAGGTCCTGGCTGCCACACCGGGCCTGCGGGAGCGGCTCCGGCTGCAGACCAAATGCGGCATCCGGCTGAACGAGCGCGGGCTGCAGACCCACTACGACCTCAGCCGGGAATCCATCCTGGAGCGGGTCAACGGCAGCCTGGAACGGCTGCGGACCGGCTACGTGGATATCCTCCTGCTGCACCGCCCGGATCCCCTGGCGGATCCCGCGGAGGTGGCAGCCGCCGTCGGGCAGCTTATGGCCGAAGGCAAGGTCCGGCAGTTGGGCGTCTCCAACATGTCCGCCGCGCAGATCGACGTGCTGCAGGACCGGCTGGAAACCCCGGTTGTGGCCAACCAGCTGGAGATGAGCCTGCTCAAGCGGGCATGGCTGGAAAGCCAAGTCCTGGTCAACCACCCGGAACACCTGGACTACAGCTTCCCGCACGGGACGCTGGAGTACTGCAGCCGCAACAACATCACGATGCAGGCGTACGGTTCCCTGGCCCGGGGCGTCTACACCGGTGCCGAACCGGAAAGCCCCACTTCAGCCGAGGCGGCCACTGCCGAACTGGTGGCTGAGCTCGCCGTCCAGTACGGCACCTCGGGTGAAGCCGTTCTGCTCGGATGGTTGATGAAGCATCCGGCCGGGATCGCGCCGGTGATCGGGACGGTCAACCCGGACCGGATCCGCGCCTGCGCCGACGCCGCCAGGGTGGCGCAGGCGCTCACCCGCGCTGACTGGTACAAACTCTGGGTCACGGCGCGCGGCAGCAACATTCCCTGACGCCTCCCAACTGGGTAGCAGTAAGTGTCGTTATGGAGCCTCATAAAGACACTTACTGCTACCTGCTTTCCGTTAGGGCCCGGTCACAACCCGTTTAGTTCGTATTGATCCTCACAAGCCGGCCGTTTTCTTCGCCTTGCTGCTCACGGGGCGGATACTGTAGAAAGCATGACGTCTACCATCGCCGCCGAAACCGTTAGGCCGGAACGCAATATCCCCGCAGAGATCGCCCGCTCCTGGCTGCTGGTCAATGCCATGAAGCCGGAGCTGTTCGACCAGTCGGCCGTGTCCCGCGCCGACTCGATCATCCTGGATATTGAAGACGCGGTGGACCCCTCGCAGAAGGACCAGGCCCGGAACAACGTCATCGACTGGCTCACCGCCGGCGGCAAAGCGTGGGTCCGCATCAACGACGCCACCAGCCCGTTCTGGGCCGATGACCTCGCCGGGCTGCGCGGCACGCCGGGCCTGCTGGGCGTCATGCTCGCCAAGACCGAATCCGCGGACCAGGTCACCGAGAGCTTCCACCGCATGGACGGCAAGACCCCCGTGATCCCCTTGGTGGAATCCGCCCTCGGTATCGAGGAAGCCAACCACATCGCCAAGGCCCAGGGCGCGTTCCGCCTGGCCTTCGGCTCCGGCGACTTCCGCCGCGACACCGGCATGGCCGCCACCCCGGAGGCCATGGCCTACCCCCGCGCCAAGCTCGTGGTCGCCAGCCGCGTGGGCAACCTGCCGGGCCCCATTGACGGCCCCACTGTGGGCACCAACCACCCCATCCTGCGCGAGCAGACCGGGATCACCGTGATGATGGGCATGACCGGCAAGCTCTGCCTGGCCATCGACCAGACCCCGGTCATCAACGAGGTCATCAGCCCCACGCCGTCGGACGTCGCCTGGGCCACCGACTTCATGAACGACTTCGAAGCCAACGGCCGCGTCATCCGCGACGGATCCGACCTCCCCCGCCTGGGCCGCGCTGAGAAGATCATGAAGCTCGCGGTAGCCTTTGGGGTGCAGCCCGCGCTGTAGCGCCCACCCATCACTTCAGGAGACCCCGTGACCGATACCCGCTATCTGGTCCACGGGGTCTTTTGGGATGGACCGCCGGTTTCCAAGGCGGCTGGCCCTTCCAGTGGAGCGGACGACGGCGGCGGCCCGGTCCTGCGCCTCCAGTCACCTGAGGGGGACTTCCGGGAGCTCAGCCTCGGGGCAGGCAGCCGGGTCGGCTTCAAGGTGGTGGAGCCCGGCAGGTTCTGCCTGGGCCACGTCCAGGTCCAGTCGGCAAGCTCCCGGCGCCACGTCCTCTGCGGCTCCGCTGCCCGGGCGCTGCGGGGCAAGCAATGTGAACGGTGCTTCGTGCTGGACGAGTCCCGGCTGATGCACGACTTCCACCGCGGCGGCAGGGTGACGCCCGGCTTGCGCGACTACCTGATGCAGGAACACTGGCTCTACGTGGCCACCTTCGCCGGAGGCGCCACCAAAGTTGGAACGGCCTCCGGCCCCCGGAAATGGAACCGGCTGGCCGAGCAGGGGGCCGCTGTGGCGCGGTATGTTGCCAGGGCGCAGGATGGCCGGGTGGTGCGGGTCATCGAGGATCTGGTGAGCGCCCGGTTGGGGCTGACGCAGCAGGTGCGCTCCGCAGCCAAGGCGGACGCACTGCTGCAGCCGCTCCCGGCCGCGGAGATGGATGCCGTCAATGCCCGCGCGGCCGGCGAGGTGCTGGCGCTGCTGGCGCGCACCGCCGTCGACGGCTTCCAGGCTGTGGAGGAGCGGTGGCTCCGGCCCGCACATGCTGATGCCCTTTACGGAAGCCAGCCCCGCCACGCGTACCCGCACATGCTGGACCAGGGGCGGCACGGCTTCGGGATCGCCGCCCTGACCGGGGCCAACGCGCTGGCCCGGCTGGATGGCACGCACGCTGAGTTCGTGGTGAACCTGTCCCAGCTGGCGGCCAGGACCATCACGCTGGGGGAGTACGCCTCGGACGTGCCGGCAGTGCAGGAGTCATTGTTCTGACGGCCCGGGTCCGGTCCCGCCCGCCCGGTGGGTGGGGACTCGGTAGACTTGGACGGTGCTGAACGAATTCTGGGCCACCGCGCCAACCCGCTACAAAGTCCTGGTCTTCAGCGCCATGGGACTGATCGCCGTCGGTATCATCCTCAACCTGGTGGGCAACACCAGCGGCAACCAGGCACTGGCCATGGGCTCCCTGCCGCTGATCGGGCTTGGGCTGGTCCTGCATGTCGTGGGCATCGTGGTCCGCGGCCAGGCGATCCGCAGGAACCTCAGGCGCTAGCTGCCGCGTTCCGCAGCACGTGGCTCCGGGCGTGTTCCACGGCATCGGGAAGGCGCTGGAACAGGTGTTTGTGGTGCCGAAGGGAACGGATCACGCCCACGTTGGTCACCAGGTCCAGGTGGTCCGGCCGGACGCCCTTGAGCAGCACCGTGATGCCGCACAGTTCCAGGGCCGCGATGACCTCCACCAAGGCGTGCGCGCCGGTCGCGTCAAGCATCCGCAGCTGGGAGAGCCTGATAATGGCCACCTGGACGTCCTTGACCTGGCTGATCTCCTGGAGGATGCGCTCGGCGGCTCCAAAGAACATCGCCCCGTCCAGTCGGAAGACCGCGATGTGCCCGTCTCCTTCGGCCGCCGGACCCGGGATCTCTTCGCGCTGGACACCGCTCAGCGAGGCAAATGTCCGCAGTGCGAACAGTGCCGCCGCGGCAAGCCCAATCTGGATGGCAACGATCAGGTCGAAGGCCACAGTGATGACGGCCGTGAGGACGAAGACTGCGGCGTCCGCACGGGTGGAGCGCAGGATGGCGATCATGGTACGCCGCGACACCATCCGTACTGCCGTGACCATCAGGACCCCGCCCAGTGCTGCCAGCGGGATGCGGCTGACCATTCCGGACGCCAGGTAGGTGATGCCCAGCAACACGACGGCGTGCACAGCTGCGGCAAGGCGGGTCTTGGCCCCTGAACGTACGTTGACCGCAGTTCTGGCAATGGCTCCGGTGGCGGGCATGCCGCCAAACAGGCCGGCGGCGATGGAGGCCAGGCCCTGTCCCGTTAGCTCCCGATCGGGGCTGTAGTGTCCGGTGGGCCTGCCGTCCGGGCCGGCCATCCCGGCGGCCACCCTGGCTGAGAGCAGTGATTCGATGGCGGCAAGGACTGCGACGGCCACGGCGGGCATCGCCAGGCTGCCAACGGAGGCAAGCTCGAAGGCGGGGAAGGACGGTGCCGGAAGGGCATGGGGCAGCGGACCGATCCGCGGGACATCCAGCTGCAGGAGTTCGGCCGACGCCGTGGCCAGGAGGACCGCGACCAGGCTCGCCGGGATCGCGCGGAACAGCTTCTGCAGCAAGACCATCACGACGGCGACTACCGCCACGAGCGCGAGCGTCAGCAGGACTGTGGGAGCCTGTGCGGCTGAGGCAGCTTCAACGGCGGCGATCACGGTGTTGTGTCCCGGGACGCCGGACGTGCCCGTTGCGAGCGGAACCTGCTGGAGGAAGATAATGGCCGCGATCCCCAGCGTGAAGCCCTCCACCACCGGCCAGGGGATGAAGGCGACGGCCCGGCCCAGGCCGCTGAATCCCATAATGCAGACCAGCAGCCCTGCCATCAATGACAGCGGGGCTACGCTGCCTGGGCCGTGGACGGCCACCACGGGTGCCAGGACCACCACCATGGCGCCGGTGGGCCCCGAAACCTGCACCGATGACCCGCCCATAAGGGCTGCCACCATGCCGGCCACGATTGCGGTGATGAGTCCGGCCTCGGCGCCCACCCCGGAGCTCACCCCGAACGCGAGGGCCAACGGCAGGGCGACAATGCCTACGGTGATGCCGGCCAGCAGGTCGGTGCGCCAGGATGTGCGAAGGCCGGCGTAATCCTGCCGGGACGGGAGGAACCTGGTAAGCCTCTGGGCGGCCCTGGCAGTGGCGCGGCCGGTGGCAGCGGTGGCCGTCACGAGGCTGATCCGCCGGACAGGTGCTCCGCCGGCAGTTGCTGTGCCAGCCGGAGCTGTTCGTTGGAGTCAGCCAGACTGTCCAGCAGGAAGGTCCGCGCGATCGCAAGCAGCTGTGACACACCTGGGTGTGCCAGTTGGTATGTCACTGCGTTGGCGGTGCGTACCGAGGTCACTACTCTGTGCTTCCGCAGGGTGGCCAGGTGCTGGGAGAGGTGCGAGGCCTCAAGCCCGGTCTCTGCCAGCAGGTAACTGACGGCCGCAGTTTCCTGCGGTGACGCGGCCAGCAGCTCCAGGATCCTTATCCTCGCCGGGTGCGCCAGGCCCTTGAACAAATTGGCCTTGATCTCGTACAGCGGCGCTTGGGCGGAAGACAGCAACGGAGTAACTCCTAGCGGCTTGATGAAATGATGAAACCATCATATCAGCGGGTTGCAGAACCTGTCCGGGCTGCGTCGGCGATAGGCTGGAATCCATGACTATCAATCCGGACCTGCAGGGCCGAAGCTACCCTGCCGCAGAGGTGTACGACGTCGGCCGCGAGAAAATCCGCGAGTTCGCCCGCGCCGTGAAGGCCACCCACCCTGCACACTTTGACGTGGAGGCAGCCAAGGCCCTGGGCCACACTGACCTGGTGGCACCGCCCACCTTCGCCATCATCATCGCCCAGCGTGCCGACGCCCAGCTCATCGAGGATCCGGACGCCGGCATCGACTTCTCGCGCGTGGTCCATGCCGACCAGCGCTTCACCCATCACCGGCCCATCATTGCGGGAGACCAGCTCGTTGCCGAACTGCATGTGGACGGTGTCCGGGCCATGGGCGGCGGTGCCATGATCACCACCCGCTCCGAGATCTTCGCCCTGGGTTCCGGTGACTCGCGGGAACCCGTCACCACCACTACGTCATCCATCCTGGTCCGCGGAGAGGGACAGTAACCATGAGCCCCACCTTCAATGAACTCAGCGCCGGCCAGGAAATCGGCAGCCGCACCATCGAGGTCACGCGCACGGACCTGGTGAAGTACGCAGGCGCCTCGGGCGATTTCAACCCCATTCACTGGAACGAGGCCTTTGCCACCGGCGTGGAACTGCCCGGCGTCATTGCGCACGGCATGTTCACCATGGGCTCGGCCGTCCAGCTGGTGACTGACTGGGCAGGCGACCCCGCCGCCGTCGTCGACTTCCAGACCCGCTTCACCAAGCCCGTCCTGGTCGCCGACACCACCGGAACGCCGGAGCCCGGCGCCACCATCGAGGTCAGCGGCACCATCGGCAAGCTCGACGCCGATGCCGGCACCGCCCGCGTTGACCTCACCGTTGTCTCGGCCGGGCAGAAAGTCCTGATGAAGGCCCAGGCCGTCGTCAAGCTGTCTTGAGCCCGCACTCTTGAGCGCAGGAGCCGGAACCGAGGCCACGTCACTCCAGGTCAGGCACTGGCGGAATGCCGTGGTGGTGGCCTACGGGGCCAGCGGCGTGGCTTTCGCTTCCTGGGTGTCCCGGCTGCCCGCAATCCGCGACGCACTGGACCTCAGCCCCGGCAACATCGGCGTCATCCTGCTGTGCATGACGTTGGGGTCCTTTGCCTCCGTTTCCGCCTCCGGACTCATTGTGCTGCGGCTGGGATCCAAGCGCACCATTCGGACCGGCAGCATCATGGTGGGCGTCGGCCTGCTGGTTGCCGGTTTTGGCACGACCGTGCTGGTAAGTCCGGTGGCAACGGCCGTTGGCCTGGCCGTCATCGGCTTGGGAACCGGGAGCTGGAACACCGCCTCCAACGTGGAAGGCGCGGCCGTGGAGCGCGCGGTGGGCCGGCACATCATGCCGCGGCTCCATGGCGCCTTCAGCCTGGGGACCGTGGCAGGCGCCGGGCTGGGTGCCCTTGCCGCGGCGGTGTCCCTGCCGGTGTTCTGGCACCTTGCGGCGGCCGGGGCCGTGGTGGCAGTTTCGGTGGCGACGGCGGCAACCTGGTTCCGTGCCGACGTCACCCCGGTGGCGGGGGAGCGCTCTTACTCCCCGGACAACTTCGGGGACCCCACCACCGGTCCCATTCCGGTGATCACTGCCGGCACCACGGCGGATGCGCCGCTGGACAACAAGCGCAAGATCGCCCAGGCCTGGCGGGACCGGCGCACGCTGCTGCTCGGCGTCCTGGTCCTCGGCCTTGCGCTGGCCGAGGGCGCGGCGGGGGACTGGGTGGCCCTTGCCCTGGCGGACGGCCATGGGCAGAGCGATGCTGCCGGTGCCGCCGGCTATGGCCTCTTCGTCATGTTCATGACCATCGGCCGGTTCGCCGGGACGCCCCTGCTGGACCGGTTTGGGCGGGTCCCGGTTATGCGCTGGTGCGCCGCGATGGCCGTGGCAGGGCTCGGCATCTTCGTCTTCGCCCCTGCGCCGTGGCTCGCGTATGCGGGCCTCGCTGTCTGGGGCTTGGGCGCCTCATTGGGCTTCCCGGTGGGCATGTCCGCCGCGGCCGACGATCCTGCCAAGGCGGCGGCACGGGTCTCCGTCGTCTCCACAATCGGCTACGGGGCGTTCCTGTGCGGGCCGCCCCTGTTGGGGATGCTGGCCGAACACGTGGGCATCCTTCACTCACTCCTTGCCGTAATGGTGATGCTCGCTGTGAGCTTCGTGCTGTCCCCGGTGGCCCGGAAGCTCCACTAGGTTTCCCTAGTATTGTTGACGGGTGACTCCCACGCTGCTTTCCTCCCTGACCACGTCCGCCGTCGGCGGCCCCGCCGGCAAGTTCATCGAGGCCCGGACCGAGGCAGAAATTATCGACGCCGTCCGGTCCGCGGATGCGGCCGGGGAGCAGGTCCTGATCATCAGCGGCGGGTCCAACCTCCTGGTGTCCGACGACGGGTTCCCCGGGACCGTCGTTAGGATCGCCTCGGAGGGGTTCACGGTCAACGCGGAGGACTCGTGCGGGGGAGTGGCAGTGGTGGTGCAGGCCGGCCACAACTGGGACAGACTCGTGGAGCACGCCGTCCGGCACGCCTGGTCCGGGATAGAGGCTTTGTCCGGGATCCCCGGCTCCACAGGTGCCACCCCGGTCCAGAATGTGGGTGCCTACGGTGCTGAAGTTTCCCAGACCATCGCGGCCGTCCGCACCTGGGACCGTGAGCGGAACGCCGTGCAGACCTTCACCAACTCCGAGCTGAAGTTCGGCTACCGGGACTCCATTCTCAAGCAGACCACCGTCAACGGCTCGCCCCGGTACGTGGTCCTCACCGTGGAATTCCAGCTGCCGCTGGGGCGGATGAGCGCACCCATCCGGTACGCCGAACTGGCCCGCTCCCTCGGCGTGGAGGCGGGCCAGCGCGCCTACGCCAATGACGTCCGCCGGGAAGTACTCCGGCTGCGCGCCTCCAAGGGCATGGTCTGGGACGCCACCGACAGGGATACCTATTCCACCGGTTCCTTCTTCACCAACCCCATCGTCGCGGCGGACGTGGCTGACACCCTGCCGGAATCGGCGCCGCAGTATCCGGCAGGACAGGACGGACTGGTGAAGCTCTCCGCAGCATGGCTGATCGACCAGGCAGGGTTCGGCAAGGGCTTTGGCCTGGAGCCCGGCGGCGTGGCCGACGGCCGTGCATCCCTGTCCACCAAGCACACCCTGGCCATCACCAACCGCGGCTCCGCCAGTGCCGCTGACATGGTGGCGGTGGCACGGGAGGTGCGCGCCGGAGTCGAACGCCGCTTCGGTATTTCACTGCATCCGGAGCCGCTGCTTATTGGCCTCGAACTGTAGGAGCCCCGCCAGGGCCCTGCCAGGCCTACGATGGGCGCATGGCTGCATCTGGTTCCCTGCGCGATCGCAGGATGATCGGAAGGCTCCGTCTGGCATCTCAGCAGCTCGCCGGCGGCGCTGCCTCGGTGCCGGAGCTGGTCCGGTGGATGACTGCAATGCAGGCGCAGGACCTGCAGGCCGCGCTCTGGGCGGTTGGTGCCCGGGTACCCGGGGCGGGCCTTTCCGACGTCCGGGCTGCCATCGATGCAGGAGCGGTGGTGCGGTCCTGGCCCATGCGCGGGACGCTGCACCTGGTGGCCCCCGAGGACCTGCGCTGGATGCTGGATCTCACGGCCGAGCGGCTCACCAAGAGCATCGCTGCCCGGCACCGGCAGCTGGACATTGCCTGGTCCGATGTGGAGAAGGCACGCGACCTGGCGCTGGACCGCATCCGCACTGATGGTCCCGTCAGCCGTTCGGAGCTGTTCAAGGCATTCGACGACGGCGGCCAGCCGACGCAGGGGCAGCGCGGCATCCATCTCCTGGGCACGCTCTGCCGGCACGGCTGGCTGGTTCCAGGGCCGCTTGCCGGGAACCAGCAGCTGATCGCAGCCTTTGACCAATGGATTCCTGTGTCCCACCGGCCCGGCCGGGAGGAGGCGATTGCCGGGTTCCTGCTGCGCTATTTTCGCAGCCATGGACCGGCCACGCTCCGGGACTTCGCCTGGTGGACGCAGCTGCCGCTGACCGAGGTGCGCGCCGCGGTCCAGCACGTCCGGAACCAGCTGGTGGAGCTGGACATCGATGGCACCAGCTACTGGCTCTCACCGGACGTGGCTGCCCTCCTGGAATCCGGGGTCCCCGCCGGCCGCTCCGTCCACCTGCTGCCCGGATTCGATGAGTTCGTCCTCGGCTACACGGACAGGACACCCGTGCTGGCGCCGGAACATTTTGACCTGATCGTTCCGGGCGGCAACGGCGTCTTCAAGAAGACGGTCGTTGCCGCGGGGAAGGTTGTTGGCACCTGGGCGCTGCAGGGCACCGGGCCGGGTGCCGCCGTCGTACCCCAACTCTTCGACGGAACCCGGCAGCTGGGTCCGGCCGCCCTTGCCAAGGCAGCAAAGCGTTACACAACGTTCCTGGCAACATAACCGGCCCTTGCCCGCATAACCGGCGTGGGCCCGCAACGCTTATGCGGGCGAGGGCCGCCCGTGAGGCAGCTGTCCACATAGCGATATCCGCTGCTTTCGCTGTCCGTGGGCGCCAGCAACCCTTGAATGGTGAAACCCGATGATGTGCGTGCCCTGGTCGATGGTCGATGGCCTGACGGAGCGGTTGCGTCCACGCAGCAGTTGGCAGCTGCGGGGTTGGATGACCGGGTGGTGACGGCGGCCGTGATGAGCGGTGCCGTGCTCCGGTTGCGGAGAGGAGCCTACATCCGGAGCGCGCAGTGGAATGCCATCAAACCGTGGGACCGGGACCAGCTCAGAATCATGGCGCATTTCGAGTCGACGTCGGGGCAGGCACGGTACACCCACGTCAGCGCAGCAAGGCTGCACGGCTGCCAAGTATGGAACGCCGGATCCCTGGTGCACGTGACAACTCAGTATTCCAATTCGAAGGCCAGCGCGGGCAGGGACGTCCGGACCCACCGCCTCCCGCTCCCGGAAAACGAATGCACTTCATTATGGACGCCTGACGGACGCGGAATCCTGGCCACAACCATCGAAAGGGCCGTCCTGGACTGCGCGCGGATCCTGCCGCTGGATAAGGCCGCTGTCATCGGTGACCACGCGCTCCGCAAAGGCGCGTCCATGGACACCATGCGGCGGTTGCTGGATGAAAGCTGTGTCGCGCGCGGGGGCAGGCGCGCGGCAGCCCTGTTGGATGTTCTGGATGGGCGGTCGGAATCAGCCGGGGAGACACGGACCAGGCTGCTGCTCTGCTCGTTCGGTCTAGACACCTTCATGCCTCAGGTCGAGATCATGACTATTGCGGGGCTGTTCAGGGCAGACTTCGCCGAAGTCGGAACCCGGGTGATCATCGAATTCGACGGCGCCGTCAAGTACACGGACTTCAACCCCACCCGGGAAGTGCTGCTCGCCGAGCGCTGGCGGGAAAATGCGCTTGTGGAGGCCGGATGGCGGGTCTTCCGGCTGCAATGGAACCACCTGGAGCGGCCGGGAGAGCTCCGCGCGCGACTTGTGGCGTTTCTCGGCTACCCCGGAACGCAAAAGCGGCCCTGGCCCGCATAACCGGTGCCGGGCAGCAACGCTTATGCGGGGAAGGGCCGCTCGTGAGGGAGCTGTACGGGTTACTGGTTGCCGGTGGCGATGTTGAGCATGCGGCGCAGCGGCTCGGCGGCGCCCCAGAGGAGCTGGTCGCCCACGGTGAATGCGCTGATGTACTGCGGGCCCATCTCCATCTTGCGGATGCGGCCCACGGGGATGTCCAGGGTGCCGGAGGCTGCCACGGGCGTCAGCTCGGCCATGGACGCTTCCTTGGTGTTGGGAACTACCTTGGCCCATTCGTTGTCCTCGGCCAGGAGCTTTTCGATCTCGGCCACGGACAGGTCCTCGCGGAGCTTGAGCGTCAGGGCCTGGGAGTGGGAGCGCATGGCGCCGATGCGGACGCAGAGGCCGTCCATGATCACGCGGTTTTCCTCGGAGGTGCCCAGGATCTTGTTGGTTTCCACCCCGGCCTTCCATTCTTCCTTGGACTGTCCGTTGCCCAGGTCGGCGTCGATCCAGGGGATCAGCGAGCCGGCCAGCGGGACGCCGAACTGGGTGGCGTCGATGTCGGTGCGCTGGTGGGCCAGGACCTTGCGGTCGATGTCCAGGATGGCCGATGCGGGATCGTCCAGTTCCGTGCTGACCTCGGCGTTGAGCGTGCCGAACTGGCTGAGGAGCTCCCGCATGTGGCGGGCGCCGCCACCGGAGGCTGCCTGGTAGGTCATGGAGGTGCCCCACTCGACCAGCCCGTTCTTGAACAGGCCGCCCAGGCCCATCAGCATGCAGGACACGGTGCAGTTGCCGCCGATGAAGTCTTTGGTGCCGTTGACCAGGCCCTTGTCGATGACGTCGCGGTTGATCGGGTCCAGCACGATGATCGAGTCGTCGCTCATGCGCAGGGTGGAGGCGGCGTCGATCCAGAGGCCGTCCCAGCCGCGGCTGCGCAGTTCGCCGTGGACCTGCTTGGTGTAGTCGCCGCCCTGTGCGGTAACGATAATGGGCAGCTTGGCCAGCGTGTCGACGTCGAACGCGTTCTCGAGCTTGCCGGCGCCTTCAGCGAAGGAAGGCGCGGCACCTCCCGCGTTGGAGGTGGAGAAGAACACCGGGTTGATGTTGGCGAAGTCGCCCTCGTCCTGCATGCGCTGCATGAGGACGGAACCGACCATGCCGCGCCATCCGACCAGGCCGACGGAAGGGGTAGCTGCTGTAGTCATTGGTCCAGTTTAGACTTCGCAACCGGCAGGACGCAGTCGGTTACGTCACTGTGGACTGGTCACGGGAGGTACGACGACGGCACGCCCCCAAGGCGCTATTCGACGGGCCGCGGGAGGTTCTTCGCCCTTCGCAGCTTTTCTGCTTTGCGCTCTTTGAAGTAGCCAGCCCAGGCGGCGAGCAGCGGGATTTGTATCAGCAGGAACATCCACCAGGTGCGGCCGAGGATGTCCCATTGTCCGGTGATGGCAATTTGAACCAGGCCGTACAGCATCCCGCCGAAGGCGAGGGTGATCAGGACTGCGAGAAACAGCAGGCCGCCGGAGGAATTGACCGGCTTGATGGCGCCCAGCCCGTCGTCCTTCCGGACGCCGTACTCTTCGTCCGTGTATGCGACTATCTCGCCGTTCTCAGCGAGCCGATGCAGAACGCGTTCTTTCGGCGGTTGGGAGGGAACGTAGCCTGCTTCCTGCGGTACGCCCTTGCTACGCCTTGCCATGCCGGTCCTGATCCCAGTCGAACTGGCGCGCGCTTGGTTCGGGGATTCCCCGTTCCGCCCGCAGGCGTTTGGCCCTCGAAGCTACCGTTGCCATCCGTAGGGCATACACGACTCCGGCCACGCCCGCAGCAGTGAGGAACAGTGCGTCCCACATCGGGTCCTGGCCCCTACTGGTGGGGCCGACGACCAGCAGGATGGAGAAGACGGCAACGGCAGAGAAGACAGCCGCCAATACCAGGAAACCGACGGCGGACCGTACCTGTGCATGTGAACCCGCAGTGACTATGCCGAGTTCCTCCCGCGAGTAGCTGTGCAGTTCACCCATCACAGTGCGGTGAACGATTCGCTTGTCCTTCTTTTTAGCGGGCAATTCGTGGCTGTCCTTCGGATTACTGGTTGACATGTCCTGCTCCTGGTTCCGGCGCATGCCGTTCCATGCGCAACTTCTTGGCCGGGTATTCATCCCAAGGCATAGCTCCGTTCCCCAGCAACTCCGCAGGGATGCGATTCACCTTCGGTAGGTCTGCGTTTCACCGGGAAACGGACGAGTGCTATCAGGGAAGTTTTCGCGGGTAATGGCTATGTGTGACGGATTTGATTCGAACCAGGCGCGTGCCTGGTCATCGCCAAGGGCAAAGCGCGGTTTAGGCAACCCTTTCAGCTTGCGCTTCTTGGTCGCCCGCAACTCGCGGCGCAGGCTGCCGATTCCCAAGAGCCAGCTTCCTGTGAAGAGGACCGTACCCAGCAGTCCGAAAATGACAAGGATTAGATTGAGGCTGGCAAGTGCAATGATCAGAATCAGGGGTGCGCCGAGGGCCGGAATGGTCATGAGGGCTGTCACGATAACGAGCCCTGTTGTCGTGTGAACCGAGTAGTTTCCGGATGGCTGGGAGCCGCCGATGCCCCATTCGTCCTTCGTATACGCGTGGACCGTGCGCTCCATGCCGGTTGCGTAGAAGTACGGCCGCTCCACAAGTAGCTTCTGTACGGAAGGATCGATCACCCCTGGGTGACTCGCGCTTCATCGGGAAGCCGCAGGCGGCCGGAGCCTGTGCGGAGAATCACTGATTGACATGTCCTGCTCCAGGTTCCGGTGTGTCGCGTTCCTTGCGCAGCTTCTTGGCCCGGTACTCGTCCCTTGCCAAGCCAAAGGTGTACCAAGCCCCGAAGCCACCCAGGCCGATTGCGAACAGTGCGCCCCACTCGGGGGCCGTGCCCTGCCTGAACGAGGCGAGGAACAGCACCATGGAGCCAATGAACATGAGCCCCAGAAAGGCGGACACAATTCCCATGCCCCACCAGCTCCGGACCTGTGCCTGGCCCCGGCCCGGAGAAAAACCGATCTCGTCCCCGGGATAGCTGTGCAGCTCACCCGTATTTGTCCTGCGCAGAACGCGCTTCTCGCCCCGTGCGAGCGCTGCCTTGTGCTCGGCATACACTTCGTCGTTGCGGCGTTCACGGTCTCGGTCGAAGGTCACAGTCAGTCCTTACGGATGGCGCGGATCTGGTCAAGAAGGAAAGCCTCATCGACGCCCCTGGTTTCAGCAATGATCTCTTGCCGCGAGTCGGCCGTGCCGATTGTCCATGCTCCGTCGCCACCCTTCTTCACGTAAAGGGTCTGTCCGGTCGGATCCTCGCGGCGGCGAAGAGTGGCGCCGCCCTCCGGGTTGCTGTCCAGGTGCTGCTTGATAACCATGAGGTTGGCCTCGGCGGCGGTAACGTCCGGCCGCTGAGCCATTGCCCACCACGTGAAGTAGGCGCGGGGCTGGAACAGCAGATGGATGTCATCATTTTCCATGAAGACTACGCTGTCGCCCCCTTCGGCCGTCAGCAGCGAGATCTCAATGCGACGGATGGCGGAGGAGAGCAGGGCAGCCACGGCGGCAGTGGGACCTGATACGGAGAGGAGCCCGTCATTTTCGGCTTTGGCCAAGCCTCGGGCCACCAGTGACGACGCGCCTGCGCTCACCATGTCCGTGTTGTCCAGATAGCCGTCCACCCTCAGTGCTTCAGCGCTGAGGACCGCGGCGTCCCCGCCCTGGAGGCTTGCAAGGGTAACCATCTCGGCAAAGCCATATCCGATGGCATCGGGGATGGTGGCGGCTTCCGTCGTTATCTCAGTCATCGTCGATACCTCTCGTTGTGGGCTCAGAATCCAAAGAAGTCGCCGACTTTTTCGGCGGCGTCCCCAGCGCCTTCCCAGACTTCCTTGGCACCGTCAGCGATGGAGCCGCCAATGGCATTGACTGTTTCCTTGACTTTCGGAACATTGTCGTAGATGGCCAACGCTCCGGATGCAACCATGGCAACAGTCCCAACGGGTGGTGGGATGAAGCCGGCCGCGCCCAGACCCGCCTTGACCACCGAATACCAGGCTTGGCCGTTGTCGTCGGGGTTTCCATTGGCGAAGTTGTTTATAGCGTCGAGGGCATCGAGGCCAGCCCCGATTCCGCCCAGGGCTTTACCGCCGAACTCGAAGAACTTGGCCGCCTAGCCGCCCTCGGCGAGGTTCAGGGCCGTGTCCCATCTGCCGTCGAACAACTCGGAAGAGGTGTTGAAATACTGGCTCAGCATGTTTGAGTCCTGGAATGCCTTCGCCACATTTCGGAAGTCCTTGGAAAACAAGAACTCGCCGAGGTTGTCCGCCTTGCTGATGAAATGGGGAAGATCGAACAACCCTGCACGCAGGTTCGGCAGGGCTTTGGTCAAACCATAAATGTCCCAGCCGTCGCGGAACGGCGAATCTGGATCGGTGAGCCAGTACGGTCCCCAGGGATCGCTGCCGCCCTGCCCCGGGATTGGCGGGCGGGCACCGTTGTTACCGGCAGGCGAACCGGTGCCCGGTCCTCCGTCGGCGCCCGAGCCGTTGGTGCTGGCCTTTTCCTGCTCATCGGCGTTCTTGAGCAGGACCTTGGATTCCTGCTGCAAGCGCGTTACGGTCTGTTGGAGAAGCGTCCGGTGGCTGGTGTTCAGTCGGAGCGGAACCGTTGGGCGTCTGCGCCCTTCCATGCCGGGTTGTTGTTGATTTGGCTGCTCAGCTGCGTTGACTGCTGCTGCAGCAGGTCCGCCGTCTTGCTGAACTGCTGCGCGAGGGCACGCAGTTGCTCGACGTCGGCACCCCACAAAGTTCCTGCCACCAGGATTCCCCCCGATATTCGTCCAGCAGCCCCCAGAGTGCTGCGTGCACCAGCCTAGGACAGGAGCGGCCCGGCCGCGATGGGGCGGTCTCCCCATGCAAACAGCAGCGGTCCCGGGTTCAGCCCCGGTCTGACTCCTCCAGGACGGCAGCCTTGCGGGCCCGCAGCGCAAAGAACGCCCCGAAGGTGAAGACCTGTGTCACCACCACGAGGACGATGGCACCGGCGATCTTGTTGCCGCCCAGGATCATGGTCAGCCCCACGATCGCGGAGAGCAGCGCCAGCAGCGGCAGCAGCATGTAGCCCAGCACGAACAGGGTTTCGGGTTTCTTCAGCATGTTCCTAGCCCTCGGTCCGTGACCATTTGGTGAATCGGTAGCGCGTGCCGTTGGCGGCCGTCAGCCAGCCGTCCGGAGGGACAGAGGCGGACGCCTCCCAACTGGGGCCGAGCTCGGGGGCGAACGTGTCGCCGTCGGCCTTCACATCGATAGTGGTGACCACCGCGACGTTGGCGAGGTCAGTGGACTGGCGGAAGACGTCGCCGCCGCCCAGGATCCACACCGTTTCGCCGCCGTCAACAAACTGCGACTCCAGGAGCGCGTCATCCAGCGAGGGAACCACGACGGCGCCCTCCGCCTCAGGCGTGCTGGCCCAGCTTTTCTGCCGGGTGATGACGATGTTCGTGCGGCCGGGCAGGGGACGGTACTTGTCCGGGAAGGACAGCCAGGTCTTGCGGCCCATGATCACGGGGTGCCCGGTGGTGAGCCGGGTGAAGTGCTTGAGGTCTTCCGGGAGATGCCAGGGCATGTCCCCGTCTTTGCCGATGACGCCGTCGGAGGTCTGAGCCCAGACCAGGCCGACGCCGGTGATCGAGGCGGCCAGTTCCTCCGTGAAGGACTGGGGATCGGTGAAGTTTTCGGTGCTCATACGGCGATCGGTGCCTTGATGGTGGGGTGGTGCCGGTAACCCACCACATCGAAGTCCTCCAGCGTGTAGTCGAAGATCGACGCCGGTTTGCGGGTGATCCTCAACTGCGGGTACTCATACGGCTCGCGTTCGAGCTGCTTGAGGACCTGGTCCATGTGGTTCTCATAGATGTGGACGTCGCCGCCGGTCCACACGAATTCGCCGGGTTCAAGCCCCACCTGCTGGGCCACCATGCAGGTGAGCAGCGCGTAGGAAGCGATGTTGAACGGCACGCCCAGGAACATGTCCGCGGAGCGCTGGTAGAGCTGGCAGGAAAGCTTGCCGTTGGCCACGTAGAACTGGAAGAACGCGTGGCACGGCGGCAGCGCCATGTCGTTGAGCTCGGAGACGTTCCACGCGGACACGATGTGCCTGCGCGAGTCGGGGTTCGCCTTCAGGTTCTCGATAAGTTCGGCGATCTGGTCGATATGGCCGCCGTCCGGGGTTGGCCAGCTGCGCCACTGTACGCCGTAGACCGGACCCAGGTCGCCGTCCTCATCCGCCCACTCGTTCCAGATGGTGACGCCCTGGTCCGTCATCCACTTGATGTTGGTCTCGCCGCGCAGGAACCACAGGAGTTCCACCGCCACGGACTTGAAATGGACCCGCTTGGTGGTGATCAGCGGGAAGCTTTGTGACAGGTCAAAGCGGATCTGGCGCCCGAAGACGCTGGTGGTTCCGGTGCCCGTGCGGTCCGATTTGTGCGTGCCGGTGGCCAGGACATCGCGCAGGAGGTCTTCATAAGGCGTTGGGATGCTCACGCCCCAAGTCTACCGGGGCCAAGCGGGCGGCCCGGAGACATCCCGGATGGCGCGGAGCACCACCCACAGGGCGAATGCCATCAGGAGAAGCATCGGCGGCCAGAGCGTCCACGGACCGGTGAGCTCGAGCCAACCTCTTAGGCACAGCCAGCAGGTAAGGACTGCCAGTGCGGGCGCCAGGGCCGCCAGGACATCTTTGCCCGCACCGGCCTGGAGAGCGGCCTGGGCAGGATCTCCCTGCCGCCCCCTGGCAACAACCGCAGGGAGGAGCCAATGCAGGAGCCCGAAAAGGAGGACGACTCCGGCGCCGATCATCAGCGGCGAGAAGACGGCGGGCACAGACTTGCCGGCGAATCCGTCCGGCTGGCCTGTTCCATCCCAATGCACCGGTACCGGGTCGGGCATTCCGGGATACAGCGCCAGGCCGGCGGCAGCAGTGAGTAGCAGGGCCGCCATTGAGGCGCCAAACCATAAGGACATCTTGCCCCTGCCGGCGCGGTCCACATCAGCTCCGGACCGGCCGGGGTGCCGGTCCATGTTCGTCAGCAGACCGCGGGCCCTGGGCGGCACGCCCCGCCGCTCCTCCCACGGGGATCACGGCGATCACCACGCCAACCGCTGCCAGGACAGCCCCAACACCGGACGCGGCCTGCCACATGGCGTCCCCCGGTTCCGGGCCCAGGGGCGACGCCGTGGGCAACTTTGGTCCCGCGCTCATCAGCAGAGCTCCCGCCTGGGCGGCGAAGAAGGCCGCGAGCGTGCGCACCACTCGGTGCACGGTTATGGCCCGGAGAGCGGTGTCGAGTCCCGCCACCGCCGCCGCAACGCTGTAGCGGCGCCGGGCAAGGACCATCGGAACAAGGGACAAGAGCGTGATGCCTGCGCTGGTCCAGCACGTGGTCCCCCACGAAGGCTGCCTCCCCAGGGCGGCCTGCTGCCCGGCAACGGCGACAACCACGGTGGCTAAGACGCCTGCACTCACCACGAGGGTGGACAGGAGGATGGGGGAAATGGGCAGGCGGGGCCAGGAGCGCGTCCCGTTCGCGGTGCTGTGGTTCCTGTGCAGCAACACCTCTCCCAGCGAAACGACCGCCAGGACCGAAGCTGCGGATACCGCCACGAATACCGCGGGATCGCCGGCGACTGCCCATGGAAAAAACAGTGCTGCCGGCACGGGAACAAAGGCTGCCAACCCCATGGCTGCACCGATGGATACGGACAGCTTGGTGGCCGGCTGTGCCGCGGTGCTGCCTGCGCCAAGGCGTGCCCGTGGGGCATTCAGCTTGGGAGGGGACCACAACAGCATCACCAGCAGGACCGCCAGATTGGCCGCCCCTGCCGGGTTCAGCCAACTTCCGTGTCCGATTTCGGGATCAGGCCGCACCGCATGGTTTCCTGCAATGGCAGCAAGGCCGGACGCAACGGTGGCAACGGTGCGGAGGAGGCGGTTCATGGTGATGGTCCGCAGAAGGACATCATCTTCAGTGGAGAGTCCGGCCAGCGGCGGGCGGTGGGCGGCCAGCGCCAGGAGAACCAGGGTCCCTGCCGCGAGGACGAGCAGGGCAACGCCCAGGTACGCTGCCAGTTCGGCGCCGGGAATGCGGCCTTCGCCGCCGAATGTGGTGTAGCCGCCGTGACCGTCGGGCCGTGACTCGTAGGAGAGAGGGGCGAAGCCTGGAAGGGTGGACGTCCAGCTGATCTGCGCTGCGGCTCCCGCGAAGATCACCAGTACTGTCCAGGCGAGGCGGCGCGGAAGGACATCCCGGATCCGCCGCTTGGTTCCGGTTGGCTGCCCGAGCTTGGCTTTGGGGTAGCTCAATTGCCCCTGGGCATGTGCCACCAGACAGCCAAGAACGGGCCAAGCCAGGGCAGGGAACTTGTCTACGGAAGCGGTGGGGGAGCCGGGCACGGGGAGGATCCCCGCGTTGGCAGCGGACAGCAGTGAACTTCCCAGCCAAGCGATGAGTCCTGTCAGGAAAGCGTGGCGGGATGCCAGGGCCGGGAAGTCCCCGCCGCGCCTTCGAATCGTCCATCGAAGCAGGAGGTACACGCCGCCGGCCAGAAGGAACGGCCACAACACGGCCATGGGTGCGACTTCATTGGCAACGTCGATCGTGGCAGCGTGCACGTCATCCCCCCAGAACTGTGCGTCGTTCCACAAGTCAAGGCGGATAAGACCCTCGGGTCAAGCCGGGCGAGCCTGGCTCAGTCGTCGAACGGTTTGAACTGCTCCACTGCAACGACCTGTTTCTTCCCGCCGTTGGCCACATGGCACACCACCAGCTCGCCAGGTGACAGGAAGGGCTCATGGGCGGGCAGCAGCTTCGCGAGGTGTGAAGGCATGTGCTGCGCCAGCTGCTTGAGGACGGTCGGCAACGCGGGCCGGTGCGTGCACACCACTACGGGCCGTTGCTTATCGACAAGGGATTCGATGACGGCGGCGGTCTTCTTGGGACTGCGCTGGTGCTTGTGCTCGGTCAGGCCTTCCGCCAACTTCACCTTGGCGCCCGTGGCCCGGGCGTAGGGGGCCACCGTGGCAACACAGCGCAACCAGGGGCTGGAGACCACCCGCATCGGCTGCCATGCCTGCAGCAGCCGGCCCACGGCCTGCGCCTGCCGGGACCCGGTGGCCGCCAGCGGACGCTCGCCCTCCGCCTTACTCCAGGATGAGCGCGGCTTGGCCTTGGCATGGCGGAGCACCAGCAGGGGCCACGTATCCAGTGCGCCGCGTTCGTGCGCGTCCCGCAGGTATTCAAGGGGTGCGACGTCGGACGGGTTGGACAGCAGGCCAGCCGCCTTCTCGGGGGCGCACCACATGACGCTGTCCACCTCCTTGCCGTCCGGAACCAGGCCGTTGCCGTTGACCTTGACCGCCCAGTAATGGACCTTCTTGAGGCCCGACGCCACGTGGTAGTGGATGGACGGCAGCGGTATGCCCAGGGGCGCCCGCAGGCCGATCTCCTCCCACACCTCACGGACGGCGCATTCGGGGACGGTCTCGCCGGCGTCGATCTTTCCCTTCGGCCAGGACCAATCGTCGTAGCGGGGCCGGTGGATCAGCAGGACTTCGAGGCGGTCCTTGCTGACCCGCCATGGGATGGCACCCGCAGCAGTTACGGCTACGGGTTCCCCCGGGTGGTCAGTCTGGTCGGCTACGAGTGCATCGCTCGACAACGCGGCTGCCTATCGCCGGCTCAGGCTGCGTTGCCGCGGCCGGGACGCCAGCAGCCAGGACTGGACGTCTTCAAGCGGCTTCCCGTCCTCGGACAGGTGGTGCCGGTTCCAGCGGCCCTCGTTGTCCAGGTGCCAGCTGGAGGTTTCCGGGTCCATGTAGCGCAGCAGGAGGTCAAGGACGTAGGTGATGTCGTCCGCGCTGGTCAGCTGGACCAGTGCCTCCACCCGGCGGTCAAGGTTGCGGTGCATCATATCGGCGGACCCGATGTACACCACGGGATCCCCGCCGTTGGCAAAGGCGAACACCCGCGAGTGCTCCAGGAACCGGCCCAGGATGGAGCGGACAGTGATGTTGTCGCTCAGGCCGGGAACGCCGGGGCGCAGCGAGCAGATACCGCGGACCACCACGTCAACCTTCACACCGGCCTGGGACGCGCGGTACAGCGAATCAATGATGGCCTCGTCCACCATTGAATTCACCTTGATCTGCACGCGGCCCGGCACACCTGCCCGGGCGTTGCGGATCTCCGTTTCGATCCGGTCAATGAGGCCGGAACGCACGGAGCGGGGCGCCACCAGGAGCCGCTTGAAGGTCGACTTCGGCGCGTAGCCGGAAAGCTGGTTGAACAGCTTGGACAGGTCCTCGCCCACCTGCTCGTTGGCAGTCAGCAGGCCCAGGTCCTCGTAGTAACGGGCGGTCCGCGGGTGGTAGTTGCCGGTGCCGATGTGGCAGTAGCGGCGAAGCCCGTCCACTTCCTGACGGACCACCAGTGAAAGCTTGCAGTGCGTCTTCAGGCCCACGATCCCGTAGACCACGTGCACGCCGGCCTGCTCGAGCTTGCGGGCCCAGGAGATGTTGGCCTGCTCATCGAACCGCGCCTTGATTTCCACCAGGGCCAGGACCTGCTTGCCGGCTTCGGCGGCGTCGATCAGGGCGTCAACAATGGGGGAATCTCCGGAGGTGCGGTACAGGGTCTGCTTGATGGCCTGTACTTTCGGGTCCGCCGCGGCCTGTTCCAGGAACGCCTGCACGGACGTGGAGAACGAATCGTACGGATGGTGCAGCAGGATGTCCCGGCGGCGCATGGCGGCGAACACGTTGGCGGCCTTGGACGTTTCGGACTCGTTCAGGTATCGCGAGGTGTGCGGGACATGCTTGGGGTAATGCAGGTCGGCCCGGTCGATGCCGGCGATGACGGACAGGCCACGGAGGTCCAGGGGTGCCGGCACCGAGTACACCTCGGATTCCTCCACACCCAGTTCGCGGATCAGCAGGGCCCGGATGTTGGGGTTGATGTCAGTGGTGACTTCCAGCCTCACGGGCGGTCCGAAGCGGCGGCGCAGCAATTCCTTTTCCAAGGCCTGCAGCAGGTTCTCGGCGTCGTCCTCCTCCACCTCCACGTCTTCGTTTCGGGTGACACGGAAGGTGTGGTGCTCCAGGACCTCCATGCCCGGGAAGAGCTTGTCCAGGTGGACCGCGATGACTTCCTCGAGCGCGATGAACCTGGCCACGCGGCCGGGAACCGCGCCGGCCCGGGGACCATCAATGGAGATCAGGCGCGGCAACTGGTCCGGGACCTTTAGACGGGCGAAGAGTTCCTTGTCGCTGACCGGGTTCCGGACCACCACGGCGAGGTTCAGCGACAGGCCCGAGATGTAGGGGAAGGGGTGTGCCGGGTCAACGGCCAACGGGGTGAGGATGGGGAAGACTTTTTCCGCGAACATCACGCTGAGCTGCTGTTTGGCGGCGTCGTCCAGTTCTTCCCAGTGCATGAGGTGGATGTGCTCGTAGGCCAGGGCCGGCCGGATCTGGTCAGCGTAGACCTCTGCATGCCGCTGCTGGAGCCGGTGGGCTTCTTCACTGATCCGCTCCAGCACCTCCACGGGGCTCAGCCCGGCAGGGGAAGGGACGGCGAGCCCGGTGGCGATGCGGCGCTTGAGGCCGGCCACGCGGACCATGAAGAACTCGTCCAGGTTGGAGGCGAAGATGGACAGGAAGCTGACCCGCTCCAGCAGGTGGAGGGTGGGGTCCTCGGCCAGTTCCAGCACCCTGGAATTGAAGGCGAGCCAGCTCAGTTCGCGGTCCAGGAACCGGTCAGGCCGGATGTCCCCTTCCGGCTGCAGGTTAGGTGCGAACTCCGGGATGTCGATGCGGTCCTGGGTGGCCCTGGATGCCGGTACCTCGGAGGAGCCGAAGCGTGCTCTGACGGGCACCGCAACATCCTGGGACGTGGCTGTTCCGGACGGTTCCGGGTTCATGGCTTCTCCTTTAGCTGGCGCTCCGGTGCCGGCGCTTCCGCCCCGCGCGGCTCCATTTCCACCTTACAAGCATTCACAGGCCCCACGGCCTTTGTTTTGCGCCGCGGCAAGGATTGTTCCCGGCTCCCTATCTACCCACCGGCGGGGCCGTACATGACGTCCATGTCCCAGCGGGTGAAGCCAAGCCGCCGGTACAGGGCAACGGCTGCGGCATTGTCGGCGTCGACATAGAGCATCACCGCGTTCAACCCTGCGTCGCGGAGGTGTTTGATGCCGGCGATGGTCAGGGCCTTGCCCAGGCCCATGCCCTGCGCCTCCGGTGTCACCCCCACCACGTAGACCTCGCCGATCGCCGGGTGCGCACCGTGCCGGGGGTGGACCTTGGTCCAGTGGTAGCCCAGCAGGCGGCCGTCCCGGTCCTCCGCCAGGAAGAACCCGGCAGGATCGAACCAGTCCTCGGCTATGCGCGCCTCGAGATCGGCCCTGGTGAGGTTCCCCTGTTCGGGGTGGTGTGCGAACGCCGCACGGTTGGCAGCCAGCCAGGAATCCTCATCCTTGCCCGGGACGAAGGTGCGGATGGCCACCCCGTCCGGGAGGCCGGCGTCGGGCAGGTCCGCGCCCGCCGTCGTCATCCGCATCTTCCACAGCTCGCGCACCGGCGCATACCCGTAGCGGGCGGCAAGATCGGCAGCGGCCTCGTGGTTGCCGTGGGACCACGCGTTGAGGCCATCAAATCCGCGGACCTCCTTCAGTGCGCCCACCAGCCGGTCAGCAACGCCCTGGTTCCGGTAGGAGGGGTGGACCGCGATTTCCAGGATGCCGTGGCCGTCCGGCTCTTCAACCACGACGGCGAAGCCCGCCAGGTCCTGGCCGGTCGCCGGATCGGAGTCCTCGTCCGGCGCGTAGAGGGCCAGCGTCAGCAGTGTGTGTTCCGCGGAATCCCCGGCACGCATGGTCACCAGGGTCTGCTCGGAAATGGAAGGATTGCCGTCCGATTCCTCAGCCGCGGCAAGGACGTCGCGGCAGTCTTTCAGGAGTTGCTGGTCAACTCCGCCCCGGACGACATGGACGGGCCACTTCTGCGGATGCGCTGGAGTCATGAGCCAAGGCTATACGCCGATGGCGGTCCGGGCTCAGGCCTCGGTGAGTTCGTCTTCCTGCTGCCGCACCAGGGTGAGGCGGTAGCCGACGTTCCTTACGGTGCTGATCAGGTTCTCGTGGTCTGCACCGAGCTTGGCCCGCAGCCGCCGGACGTGGACATCGACGGTGCGCGTGCCGCCATAGTAGTCGTAGCCCCAGACCTCGGTCAGCAGTTGTTGCCGGGTGAACACGCGGCCGGGGTGCTGCGCCAGGTACTTCAGGAGTTCGAACTCCTTGAAGGTCAGGTTCAGCGGCGCCCCGTTGACCCGGGCGGTGTAGCTTGCCTCATCGATGACGACGCCGGCGGCGCGGATTTCGCTCGGGGCGTCCTCCTGCTCGGGGACCGCCCGGGCGACGGACAGCCGGATGCGGGCTTCCACCTCAGCGGGTCCGGCGGAATCGAGGACGATGTCGTCAACAGCCCAGGCAGAGGACACCGCGGCCATGCCGCCTTCGGTCAGGATCAGCACAAGCGGGGCGCTGAGGCCCGTGGCCTTCAAAAGCTGGGTGAGGGAGCGGGCGCCCACCAGGTCCTTGCGGGCATCCAGCAGGACAATGTCGCAGGGGTCTGTTTCGAGGAGGGCCGTGGGCTCGGCGGGGAGGATATGGACCCTGTGGTTCAGCAGCTCGAGGGCAGGCAGGATGTCCACCGATGAACCGGTGCTGTTGGTCAGTAACAGGATGTGCGACATTGTTCCTCCAAGGGCCGTCCGCGCATCATTGGGCGACTGAACCGGATTCTCACCGGCCGGTACTGGCTTCCTGCAGGAGGTTTTGGTCCGTCAGCACGCCGCCGGCCAGCCACCTCAGCAGGGAGCGTAGCTGAACCTTGAGTATACCCGGCAGCCCCTTCCAGACCACAGATTCGGGACGTGGACAGGGACGTTTTGCGACATATCCAGTTCACATAGGGCAGGATTGGACCAGGGCGGACCCGCCCTGCCGTGAGGGGGCTGAACAGCCTTCCGGCCGATCGCCAGGATGGGAAAACAGCGCAGTGAGTGCACCGACGAAGCACAGGCCGGCCCCCGCATGACGGCGGAACTGCAGGCGCCCGTGCGTTCGCTTGGATCCTGGACCATCGGCGTCGTCGGAATCGCCGGCCTGGTTGCGATCATCGCCGGGGTCTATGCCTCGCCGGAGGCACTCGTGGCCGTGGGCATCGTGATCGCCGCGGCGGTTGGCATCGGCTGGCCGCACTTCCTGCGCATCCCGGCCAAGAAGACCCTCGCCGCCGTCATCGCCCTGCCGGGTGCCGGCGCCGCCGTGGCGGCCGCCCTGGCTCCTGCTCCCGGGTACCTGGACTGGACACCCGCCTTCGTGGCGCTGGGAATGATGGCCGTCTTCGTGGTGCAGCTGATCCGCGGCACCGGGCAGGCGCAGCGGCTGGAATCCACCCTGGGATGCTGCGCCGGCGTCCTGTTGTCCTGCCTCGGCGCGGGCTGGATTGCCGGCTCCCGGTTCAACGGCGTCCGCGAGATGCTCCTGGTGGCGGCGATCAGCGCGGCGGTGGCCCTGCTGGCAGGGCTTATCCGCTGGCCTGACAGTATCGTCGCGCCGCTTGGAGTGGTGCTTGCCGGACTGGCCGGCCCGCTCGCCGGGCTGGTCCTGTCAGACATCGCCGTCCTGCCGGCCGCCGTCTTCGGCGTGGTTGTCGGCGCGGTACTGGCCAGCTTCCGGAGGCTGGCCACGCTCCGCGGCGCCCCGCTGAACTTCCCGGCCGCCCTGAGCATGGGGCTTGCCCCGGTCTCGGCGGTCGGATCCCTCGCGTACTTCATAGACAAACTACTCATCTACTAACGGGTTAGGATGGCACCATGTCCGTACTTGCATTTGAAATCTTCTTCCTTGTCCTGCTCGGCATCGCGAGCCTGTCCATGGCCTGGTTTGCCGGCTTTGTGGTCTACCGCCTGTTCAAGGGCCAGAAGTAGCCAGCCCTTTCCCGGGACCGGCCGTATCTCGAGGTAATACCAATGCCCATTGAGATTCCTACAGACCTGACCCCCGAACTCGTCCCTCTTTCCTGGCTCATCGGTGAGTGGGAGGGACGTGGCCGGCTGGGCAGCGGCGACGAGGACTCCGAGCACTTCCTTCAGCACGTCTCCTTCACCCACAACGGCCTGCCGTACCTGCAGTACCGTGCAGAAAGCTGGTTGACCGACGACGACGGCACGCGCCTGCGGCCGCTCACGGTCGAGACCGGCTTTTGGGCGCTGGAGCGCAAGCAGCTTGATGCCGACGGCGGTCCCGGGCTGGTGCCGGCGGACATCGTGCCGGTGCTGAAGAGCGCCGACGAGGTGGAGGCGCTGCGGAACAAGGACGGCGGATTCGACATCTCGGTGTCCATCTCGCACCCCGGCGGAATCTCGGAGCTGTACTACGGCCAGATCAAGGGCCCGCAGATCCAGCTGACCACCGACATGGTGATGCGCGGCAGCCACTCGAAGGACTACAGCGCAGCCACGCGGATCTTCGGTCTGGTGGACGGCAACCTGTTGTGGCGGTGGGATGTCGCCGCCGGCGGCGAAGCAGGAAAGGGGCTGGAGGCGCACGCCTCCGCGTTCCTGCACAAGGTTTCCTGACCTGGAAAGGTGCCCCATGGAAGACGGCACGGCACAAGCAGCAAAGCCCGGCGGCTACAGCGGCCTCAAAGCCGTCTTCTTCAACGGCACATTGAAGAAGTCGCCGCAGACATCCAACACGGACGGCCTGATCGGCATCAGCCGCAGCATCATGGAAAAACAGGGTGTCAGCACCATGGTGGTCCGCACGGTGGACCACGACATCGCCAGCGGCGTCTACCCTGACATGACCCAGCACGGTTGGGCCACCGACGCATGGCCGGATCTCTATCCCGCCGTCCAGGAGGCCGACATCGTGGTGGTGGCGGGGCCCATCTGGCTGGGTGACAACTCGTCGCAGACCAAGAAACTCATCGAGCGCCTCTACGCCCATTCCGGTGAACTGAACGGGAACGGGCAGTGGGCGTTCTATCCCAAGGTGGGCGGTTGCCTGATCACCGGCAACGAGGACGGCATCAAGCACTGTTCCATGAACATCCTCTACAGCCTGCAGCACATCGGCTTCAGCATTCCGCCGCAGGCTGACGCCGGCTGGATCGGGCCCGTTGGTCCCGGTCCAAGCTACCTGGATGAAGGCTCCGGCGGTCCGGAAAGCGACTTCACCAACCGCAACACCACCTTCATGACCTGGAACCTGCTGCACCTGGCAAAGATGCTGAAGGATGCCGGCGGCTACCCGGCCTACGGCAACCTGCCCAACGAATGGAACGCCGGAACCCATTTCGATTTCGAAAACCCGGAATACCGTTAGCCTTCAAGGACTTCTACTTCATATGACTACGCCCAGCCCTTTGTTGTCGCGCCCCGGCGCCGTCGAGGCCGTCGGCCCTGACTCCGGAGTCGCCGCCCACTACGGCGAGCCGCTGCGCGAGCAGCGCGCACTCGCCGCCGGGACCGCCGTCGTCGACCTTTCCCACCGCGGCGTGGTCACCGTCGCCGGGCCGGACCGGCTGGGCTGGCTCAATACCCTTTCCTCGCAACAGGTGGCAGCGCTGAAGCCGGGGGAGTCCAGCGAGCTGCTGCTCCTGAGCGTTCAGGGCCGCATCGATTTTGACGCCCGGGTCATTGACGACGGCGGGACCACCTGGCTGATTGTCGAAGCCGCCGAGGCCGCACCGCTGGCTGAGTACCTCAACCGGATGAAGTTCATGCTGCGGGTGGACATCGCTGACGTCTCGGCTGAGTGGGCCGTCGTAGGCAGCACCCGGGCCGTGCCCGAATGGTCCGGCCGGCTTGCATGGCAGGACCCCTGGCCGCACGTCTCCGCAGGCGGATACTCCTACGCCACCGTTTCCGAGGAGAACCATCCCGGGCGTGAGCGTCCCTGGTTCGAGTACCTCATCCCCGCCGCCGAACTGGAGGAGGCCTTGTCCGGTCACGCGCTGGCCGGTGTGCTCGCAGCAGAAGCCCTCCGGGTCGCCGCCTGGCGCCCCCGGATCGGCGCCGAGACGGATGACAAAACCATCCCACACGAACTCGACCTGCTGCGCACCGCCGTGCATCTGGCCAAAGGCTGCTACAAGGGGCAGGAAACCATCGCCCGCGTCCACAACCTGGGCCACCCGCCGCGCCGGCTGGTGTTCCTGCAGCTGGACGGTTCGCAGCACACCTTGCCCGCCGCCGGAAGTCCGGTCATGGCGGGGGAACGGAAGGTCGGAGCCGTTACCTCGGTGGCGCAGCACTACGAGATGGGCCCTGTAGCCCTGGCAGTCATAAAACGTTCCGTGGCCCCGGATGAGATACTGACGGTCCTGGACGGCGATGAGCCGTATCCTGCCGTCCAGGAACTCATCGTCGCCCCTGATGCCGGCCAGGTCGTGGGGCGCCAGACCGGATTCCTGAGGGGGCCGCGCTAATGACTGAGAACACCGGGACCACTCCCGCCGGCGCGGGGATCGCCGAAGGGGACGACGACGACGCGCTGGCTTTGGCGCATACGCTCTTCCAGGCTGCCCGCGAAGGAAACGACGCGCTGCTGGGTGCCTACCTGGACGCCGGCGTTCCCGCCACCATGACGAACTCCGCCGGCGACTCCCTCCTCATGCTGGCCGCGTACCACGGCAATGCCACGACCGTGCAGCTGCTCCTTCAGCACGGCGCCGAGGCCAACACCGCCAACGACAGGGGCCAGACCCCGCTTGCGGGCGCGGCATTCAAGGGCTACACGGACGTGGCCAGGGTCCTGCTGGGCGCCGGAGCCGATCCGGACGCCGGTGCGCCGTCGGCACGGGCCGCGGCGCAAATGTTTGCCCGCACGGAGATCCTGAGCCTGCTGGGCTGACCTTTCCGGGTTTCCGCCCGGCACCAACCAAAACTCCTCAAAGGACGACCGAGTGGAAAACGTAGAAAAGCCCTGGCCGGCGCTGTGGTCACTGGTGATCGGATTCTTCATGATCCTGATCGACACCACCATCGTGTCCGTTGCCAACCCCCGGATCATGGAGGGCCTGGACGCCGACATCAACTCGGTGATCTGGGTGACCAGCGCGTACCTGCTGGCCTACGCCGTTCCCCTGCTCATCACCGGCCGGCTCGGCGACAGGTTCGGACCCAAGAAGCTCTACCTGTCCGGCCTGGTGGTCTTCACCCTCGCCTCGTTGTGGTGCGGCCTGTCCGGCGACGTCCGGATCCTGATTGCCGCCCGCGTCCTCCAGGGCCTCGGCGCCGCCATGATGACACCGCAGACCATGGCCGTGATCACCCGGATCTTCCCGCCGGACCGCCGCGGATCGGCCATGGCTGTCTGGGGCGCAACCGCAGGGATGGCAACCCTTGTGGGACCCATCCTGGGCGGCGTCCTGGTGGACGGCCTTGGCTGGGAGTGGATCTTCTTCATCAACGTGCCCATCGGCGTCGTCGGCTTCATCCTGGCAATGCGCAACGTTCCGGCCCTGAGCACCCACCCGCACAAGTTCGATATCCCCGGCGTCCTGCTGAGCGCCGTCGGGCTGTTCCTGCTGGTCTTTGGCATCCAGGAGGGGGAGACCTACAACTGGGGCACCATCACCGGGCCCATCAGCGTGTGGGGCCTGATCATCGCCGGCCTCGTGGTGCTCGCCGCCTTTGTCCTGTGGCAGCGGTTCAACAAGGGCGAGCCGCTGCTGCCCCTGGCGCTGTTCCGGGACCGGAACTTCTCGCTGGCCAACATCGGCATCACCACCGTGGGCTTCACCGTGACGGCCTTCAGCCTGCCGCTGATCTTCTACTACCAGCTGGTCAGGGGCCTGACCCCCACCCAGTCCGCCCTGATGATGGTGCCCATGGCGCTGATCTCCGGCGGGCTGGCCCCCGTGGTGGGGAAGCTGGTGGACCGGGTGAACCCCAAGTACATCACCGCCACCGGGCTGGTCCTCATGGCCGTGGCGCTGCTGTGGAACTCGGCCCTGATGCAGCCGGACACACCCATCCTGATGTTCCTGCTTCCCAGCGCGGTCCTGGGCTTCGCCAACGCCGGCATCTGGGCCCCGTTGAGCACCACCGCCACCAGGAACCTTCCGCCACGGCAGGCCGGCGCCGGATCCGGTGTCTACAACACCACCCGCCAGATCGGCGCGGTCCTGGGCAGCGCCGCCATTGCCGTGCTGATCCAGTCCCGGCTTGCCGCCGAGCTGCCCAAGGGAGGGCCCGGCGGATCCGCCGGGGAAGGGCTGGCGATGGGCGGTTCGCTGCCGGAGTTCCTGCACGGCGGATTCTCGACGGCGATGGGCCAGTCCATCCTGCTGCCCGCCGGAGTGATCCTGGTTGGGGCAGCGGTGGCGTTGTTCTTCGCCAAACCGCAGCCGGTCCAGGGCTGGGGCGTGCAGGGGCAGCAGCAGGGCCAGCCGTCAGCGAAGGTGGACGCTGGTCTGGATTCCGCCGGCTGAGAGGCCCAGCTTCCGGGCCAGCGCCAGGCAGCCGGTGTTGCTGACGTCCGCACGCCACTGCAGTGTCAGTCCGGCGGCAAGGGCCTCGTGCGCGGCGATGGATCCCGCCAGAGAGCCCAGGCCGCGCCGACGCCACTCGGGGTCCACCAGTACGCCCATGTTGGCCAGCAGGCCCTCCCACTCCCCGTAGGCCCCGCAGGCCAGGGGCACGCGCCTGCCGTCCAGTTCGTGCACGATGGTGTAGCGGTTCTCGAGGTCGGAAAGGCCCACCTCGTTGACGTCGTCCGGTGGGCAGCGGCCCTCCAGCTCGATCGCCTCAGGATTCCCGTGCGAGACCGTCAGTTCCTCCGACGGCTGCTGAAGCGGCAGGTCGTCGGCGAAGAACAGGGCCGCGGCACCGAGCCCGTGGCCGCCCTGCTCCCTGGTCAGTTTCAGGAGCGTGACGTGCTGGGCCATCTCCTCGTCGGGAATGTCCGTCGCGGCGTCGATGACGCTGGGCGGTCCCACCAGGACGGAGCTGCCGAACAACCGCACAAATTCGACGGTCCGGGCCGATTCATCGGCCCGGACAATCCGTTCCCCGGACGCCAGGGCGTCACCGAATGCGTCGTCGTCAAGCCCCAGCCGGCGAGCCCACGCCAGCTGGATGATGGCCGCTGAGCCGGGATCGAGTGTCATGATCCCAGCCTAGGGCGGCCCAGGGGCTTAGCCGAACAGGACCGCGGCTTCGTCGTAGCGGTTTTGCGGGACGGTCTTCAGCTGGCCCAGCGCCTCTTCGAAGGCGACGTGCTGGATGTCGGTGCCCTTCAGCGCCACCATGGTGCCCCAGTAGCCTTCCACCACGGAGTCGATGGCGGCCATGCCCAGCCGGGTGGCAAGGACCCGGTCGAAGGCCGAGGGGACGCCGCCGCGCTGGATGTGGCCCAGGATGGTGGCACGGGTTTCAATGCCGGTCCGGGCTTCGAGTTCCGGTGCCAGCTGGTCCGCGATGCCGCCCAGGCGGGGACGGCCGAAGGTGTCCAGGCCGCGCTCGGAGTGGGGGCTTTCCATGTGTTCCGGAACAAAGCCTTCAGCCACCACCACCAAGGGGGCGCGGCCACGGGCGTGGGCCTCGTTGACCCACTCGGTGATCTGTTCGATGCTGACCTTCTGCTCCGGGATGAGGATGGCGTGCGCGCCGGCAGCCATGCCCGCGTGCAGGGCAATCCAGCCCACGTGCCGGCCCATCACTTCCGCGATCATGCAGCGGTGGTGGGATTCACCCGTGGTGCGGAGCCGGTCGATGGCCTCGGTGGCGATCTGGACGGCGGTATCGAAACCGAACGTGTAGTCGGTGGCGTCAAGGTCATTGTCAACCGTCTTGGGGACGCCCACGATCTTGAGCCCGGCGTCCGTCAGGCGCTTGGCGGCTGCCAGCGTACCCTCACCGCCGATGGCGATGATGGCGTCGATGCCCAGCCGGTCCATATGGGCTTTGATGGCCTCCGGGCCGCCGCCGTTTTCGAAGGGGTTGGTGCGGGAGGTGCCGAGGATGGTGCCGCCCTGCTTGGCTATGCCGCGGACCATGGTGCGGGGGATATCGATGATGTCCCCTTCCACCACGCCCCGCCAGCCATCGCGGAACCCGACGAATTCCTGGCCGTGGACGGCGATGCCTTTCAGCACAGCACCTCGGATCACGGCGTTCAATCCGGGGCAGTCGCCACCGCTGGTGAGGATTCCAATTTTCATGTTCGGCTCAAATCCTGGAGAGAAGGTTTACAGGCAGAGCGCCACGCTGAGCTCACCTAGAAGTGTAGTGGGGTGTGTGGGGTACGACACAAACCGGTTACATGGGGCCGGTCCGCCACGGATACCGCGGACATGGGAAGGCCCCTGCCCGGTGAAATCATTCACGGAGGCAGGGGCCGTGGTCCTGGCAGGTCAGGGCCGGTTGAGCGACCGCCGGTCAAGGAATGTCTGCAGCAGGATTTCGTTGCGCTGGTCCGGAATGATGATCCAGGCCAGGAGGTAGAAGACCACGGCTGGTCCGGGGAGCAGGCAGAACAGCAGGAAAGCGATGCGGACATACGCCACGTCAACGTTGAGCTGCGCCGCGATGCCTCCCAGCACGCCGCCCACCCAGCGCTGCGGGCCGCGCTTCAGGCCGAAGCCCCTGACAATGCTGAAGAACTTATCCATGGTTCAAGACTTCCCTGTAGTTGGTTCGTTGTCACGTTTGCGGGCGGAGAGCAGGCCACCTGCCACCAGGGCCACGCCCGCGCCGATCATGAGGCCGATCAGGACGTAGGTGCCGTTGAGGGTGACGATGCCCAGTTGCGCCACGATGATCAGGGCGGCCAGCGCCAGGACGATCAGTCCCCACACCACCGTCCCCACCCTGGCAGGTGCCGGTCCGGCGGTGTCCTGACCCGCCGTCGTCGGAATGTTGCTGCTGTCCATGTCAGTTGCCTTCCTGGATAGTGACGTTGCTGAAGGTGCCATCGATGCGTACCACCAGGTGGTTGCCGGGCCTGTCGGTGTTGTAGCTGCTTTCACGGGTGGTGGTGCCGCCGCGTTGGCCGCTTGCCTCGTTCAGGTTGCCCATGGTCATGTCCGCTTTGATGTCCACGGGCACGTTCTGCGGGATCACCACGGTCACGTTGCTCGCGGTGATGTCCAGGGGAACCACGACGTCGGACGTCAGTGGGCCGGTTGGGGAGAGACCTGTGAGGTCCACGGTCCCGCGCCCGGCGGTGATGTCGATCCCGCCGCGCGCCTCCTCGATGCTGGCCGGGTTCCAGTCGACCTGCTGGAACCGCATCCGGCTGTCGTCCAGGGTGTTGTAGATGCCGCCGGTGACCAGCGCCACCACGGCAAAGAGGCTGAGAATGCCGGACGTCCGGCCGCGGAAGCCCGCCACCAGGATGCCCAGGCCAAGGACTGCCGCCGCGCTGGCCCAGACAATGGCGTTGGCGGAGCCGCCCAGGTCGATGATGTTGGCGGCGTCGAGTGCTTTGAGCCCACCGCCCACCAGCAGGGCAGATCCCGTTGCGATGGCCACTGCCGGGGCGCCGGGGCCGGATGGCCGGGGCTTTGGCGGCCGCGGCGGGACCCACGGGGTGGGGTAGCCGCCGGTGCCAGGTACTCCGCTGCCGGGGGCGCCGGGAGACGTACCGCCGGTGCCCGTTGTGCCGGCGGACCCGCTGCCGTACGGGGGTGCTGCAGTGGGGACCGGACCGGAAGCCGTGCCTGCGGAGAACGCTGAGGTGTGGGCCGTCCCGTAGCTTCCCATCGGGTAGGCGGCGCCGGGGGCCGCCGGGCCGTGGCCGGCCATGGTGGGGTGCGCCTTGTTGCGCTGGGAGAGGTAGTAGATCAGGTAGATGGCGCCACCCACCCAGAAGAGGGTCCACAGCAGGCCGCTCAGGCCGTTGTGGCTCCAGCCCCAGAAGCCTCCGCCCAGGCCGGTCAGTCCCAGGACCGTGGCGACAAGGGAGCCTGTCATGCCGCTGGACCAGCGGCCGGCGCCTGCTTCCTGGACATGGATCCTGCCGTCCGGTTCCGGCAGGAAGGCCCATGCCAGGCCGTACAGCAGGACGCCGATGCCGGCCAGGAGGGTCAGGACCACGAAGGCGCCCCGGATGATGATGGGGTCCACGCGGAGCCGGTGGGCGATGCCGCTGCAGACGCCGCCGATCCACCGGTCGTTGCCGCGGTAGATGCCCTGGCTGCGGATCCAGCCAAAGAAGTCGGTGGAAGGAGCCGGGGCGGGGCTGCCTTGGAATGCATGGCCCGGGGGAGAGCCGGCCGGGGGACCCGCCGCGGGGTCCGGAGGCGTCGAGGCTGGGGAAGGGAGCGGCTCGGGGGGCTGCTCGGTGCCCGTGCCGGACTGCCCGTCAGGGAGGGGCTCGGCAGGGTGTTCGTCGTCGGGGGAGGGGGTTTGCGAGTTCATACCTTGATCCTCCCGTTCAGCCCGTCGGCGCTCTACTGGGGGAAACCCTGAACCGTCCCTGAGCTGTCCCCGGGAAGCGGCCGGACACGGTCCGGGCAACCCTGATCCATGCTTGGATTGACCCATGACAACCCTTCCGGCGCGCCCGCCCCTGGCACGGAGCAGCGACCGTGTCATTGCCGGGGTGTGCTCCGGCCTGGCCGCGCACCTGGGCTGGCCCGTGAAGAACGTCCGCCTGGGCATGGTCCTCGCGTCCTTCGCGGGAGGAGCGGGCCTGGTCTTTTATGCATGGCTCTGGATCATGGTGCCCACCGCGGATGAGGCCGCCCGCCGCAACGCCCGCCGCCCGGCGTCGCCCATTGCCCCGGCGGTGAGCCGGGCGGTGCCGGGAGTGGCATTCGACGGCGGACCGCCTGCAGGTGCCCCTGGTCCCGTTCCGGACGGTGCGGGCGGGCCTCCCGGGCCTCCTTGGTTCCGGGCGCACGGAATGCGGTACGGCAAGGAAATCCTGCTCGGCTGCGGACTCCTGCTGGTGGCCGGCATCATGATCGCCCAGCTGCTGGGCGTGGACGTGTCCCTCGGTACGCTGATCCCCGCTGCCGCCGTCCTGGGCGGTGCCTCGATCGCGTGGATGCAGCTGGACGAGACCCGGCGGGCCGGGCTGGTGGACAAGACCAAGGCGGACCAGGCCGGCGGCTGGGGACGGCTTGCAGCGGGACTGGCGCTGGTGGTGGCCGGTGTCCTGGTAATGGTGTCCGGCTCGGGCTCGTGGGAACAGACCTGGCTGGCGCTGCTGGCTTCCGTGGCTGTCCTGGGTGGCGTGGTGCTGGTCCTGCTGCCCTGGGCCCTGAAGTTCTGGCGGGACCTGGAAGCGGAGCGCTCCGGCCGGATCCGGGAGACGGAACGGGCCGAGATCGCCGCCCACCTCCACGATTCCGTGTTGCAGACCCTCGCCTTAATCCAGCGTCGGGCAGGCAGCGAGCACGACGTCGTCCGCCTGGCCCGTGCCCAGGAACGCGAGCTGCGTGGCTGGCTGTTTCAGGATCCCGGCCGCGAAAGCGGGCAGCTTTCAGACCGGATCAAGGCTGTTGCCGCCGAGGTGGAGGACTCCCTCGGCAACGCGGTCGAGGTGGTCACCGTTGGTGATACCGCCATGACCGAGGCGCACGAAGCTCTGGTCCAGGCAAGCCGGGAAGCCATGCTCAACGCCTCACGGCATGGCGGCGGGACGGTCTCGGTCTACCTTGAGGCGTCTGACGGGCAGGCCGAGATCTTCATCAAGGACAGGGGGCCCGGCTTTGAGCTGGGGGACGTACCGGCGGACCGGCTCGGCATCCGGGAATCGATAATCGGCAGGATGAAACGGCACGGCGGATCGGCTGCCATCCTCAGCACGGGCGACGGCACCGAGGTCCGCCTCAGGCTGCCGGCTGCAGCAGAACACGCGGAAGGAAAATCATGAACTCGATCCAGGGAACCGGTGCCGGAGGCGCCCGGCCGGCCAATTCCGCGCGCGTGGTCATCGTGGACGACCACGCCATCTTCCGGTCCGGGCTGAAAGCGGACCTTGACGCCAGCATCCAGGTGGTGGGGGAGGCCGCCACCGTTGAGCAGGCCATCGCCGTAATCGCCCAGCAGCGGCCCGACGTCGTCCTTTTGGATGTGCACCTGCCCGGTGGCCTGGGCGGCGGCGGCCGGGAAGTGATCGCCGGCTCCGCCGCGCTCCTGTCCACCACCCGGTTCCTGGCCCTGAGCGTCTCCGACGCCGCGGAGGACGTGGTTGCGGTCATCCGCGCCGGCGCCCGCGGCTATGTCACCAAGACCATCTCCGGCGCTGAGATTACCGACGCCGTGTTCCGGGTGGCCGGCGGCGACGCGGTCTTCTCGCCCCGCCTTGCCGGTTTCGTCCTGGACGCCTTCGGCACTGCCCCAGCGGACATTGCCGATGATGAACTGGACAGGCTCTCCGCCCGTGAACTGGAGGTCATGCGGCTGATTGCCCGGGGCTACAGCTACAAGGAAGTGGCCAAGGAGCTTTTCATCAGCATCAAGACCGTAGAGACCCACGTGTCGGCCGTGCTGCGGAAGCTCCAGCTCTCCAGCCGCCACGAACTCACCAAGTGGGCCGCGGAGCGCCGCCTCCTCTAAACGCCCCATCAGATCCTGCCGCCGAATTTCCAACGCCCCATCACCTTTCGGGCCCTAAACGCGAACGCCCCATCACCAAGTGATGGGGCGTTCGCGTTTTTCCTGCGGAACGTGATGGGGCGTCCTACTGCGCTTTGCCCAGGAAGTCCTGCAGGCGCTGGACGCCGGTGGCGAGATCGTCATCGCCCAGGGCGTAGGAAAGGCGGAGGAAGCCGGAGGGGCCGAAAGCCTCGCCGGGAACCACTGCCACCTCAACCTCGTCGAGGATCAGCGAGGCCAGTTCGGCCGAGGTCTGCGGCCTGGCGGTGCCGGACGCGGTGGGGAATTCCTTGCCCAGCAGCGCACGGACGTCCGCGTAGACGTAGAAGGCGCCCTTCGGCGTCGGGCATTCCACGCCTTCAATGGCGTTCAGGCCGGCCACGATGGCCTTGCGGCGGCGGTCGAACGCCACCTTCATTTCGTCGACCGCGGTCAGCGGACCGGATACGGCAGCGAGGGCCGCGATCTGCATGATGTTGGACACGTTTGAGGTGGCGTGCGACTGCAGGTTGGTGGCCGCCTTGATGACGTCAGCGGGGCCGATCATCCAGCCCACCCGCCAGCCGGTCATGGCGTACGTCTTGGCAACGCCGTTGAGGATGACCACCTTGTCGCCCAGTTCCGGGGCGGCAGTGGCGATGGAGGTGAACGGCACGCCGTCGTAGGTCAGGTGCTCGTAGATTTCGTCAGTGACCACCCACAGGCCCTTGGCCGCGGCCCACTTGCCGATCTCCGCCACCTGCTCGGGGGAGTAGACGGCACCCGTGGGGTTCGACGGCGAGACGAACAGCAGGATCTTGGTCCGGTCCGTCACGGCTGCTTCGAGCTGTTCAACGGTCACCAGGTAGTCCTGTTCGGGACCAGCGAAAACCTCAACCGGTACGCCACCGGCCAGCCGGATGGCCTCCGGGTAGGTGGTCCAGAACGGGGCGGGCACAAGGATTTCGTCGCCCGGATCCACCAGGGTGGCGAAGGTGTTGTACACGGCCTGCTTGCCGCCGTTGGTGACCAGCACCTGGGAGGGCTCCACCTGGTAGCCGGAGTCGCGAAGGGTCTTCTCTGCGATGGCCTTCTTCAGCTCGGGCAGGCCGCCGGCGGGGGAGTAGCGGTGGAACCTGGGCTGGCCCGCTGCCTCGATGGCCGCCTGGACAATGTAATCCGGGGTGGGGAAGTCGGGTTCGCCCGCACCGAAGCCAATAACCGGCCGGCCAGCTGCCTTCAGCGCCTTGGCCTTGGCATCAACGGCCAGGGTTGCGGATTCGGCAATTGCGGAAATGCGTTGGGAAACGCGGGCGGCAGACATTGGCAGGTCCGTTCTTCGCTTGCAGCCCGGAGGCTGGAATGTGGGATTCGACGAGTTCTACTCTATGCTGTTCACCGGACCCTCCGGGGTGCCGGTTTTGATTTATGACTGCCCCGTGCAGGACGTTTCAGACCGGACTTCGGGTGGACCGGGGCGGGCTGGTTTTACCTAGGCGAAGTTCTTGCGTAGACTGGTTCACCGGTGTTGAAACACGGATGATGGCGTGCGCCCCAGCTCAAGCTGGTGTTGGGTCATCAAAGAGTGGGATTCACTCCATAGGGTAGTGGCGCAATTGGTAGCGCAGCGGTCTCCAAAACCGCAGGTTGCAGGTTCGAGTCCTGTCTGCCCTGCGCAAGCTGCTCTGGGCGAAAGCCCGGGGCAGGCGCAGCAACCATGGTTCTGATCAGGGCCGGGTAATCCACCATTGCAAAGATGAGCGAGGACCAGGTGACCGAAACAGCTGCCAGCAGCTCCAAGGGCCGCCCAGCTAAGAAGGAAGCCAAGGCAAACTTCTTCGCCCGCATTGCACTTTTCGTCCGCCAGATCATCGGCGAACTGAAGAAGGTTGTTGCCCCCACCCGCAAGGAACTGATCAACTACACGCTCGTGGTGCTGGTGTTCGTGGCCATCATGATGGTCATCGTCAGCCTGCTGGACATTGGTTTCGGAACCGCTGTCAGCTGGATCTTCGGCGGCACCGGCTCCAAGGACAGCTAAGGCTGCACGGTCCGCAGGCCGCGTGTTTCGCCCGGGTAACCGGAAGGAAGCGCCGGTGTGCGGAATTGAGCCATTTAAATAGGCATGTTAGGCAATGAGGAAGCAGGAGACCAAGTGTCTGAGCAGGAGCTCGAGGTAACCGAGACTGGGCTGGAAGAATCCCGGGACGTCACGGCAGAAGCCGGTGAAGAGTCCGAGGTTGAGTCCTCCACGCCCGAATCCGACGACGCCGCCTCCGACGTAGCAGTTGCTGACGCTGCCGAGGCCGACGGTGAAGACGAGCCCGCCGACGCCCTTGCCGCTGCTGCAGCCACCGCGGCCGCGGATCCCGCCGAGGAGTTCAAGGCCAAGCTGCGCCGCCAGGAAGGTGACTGGTACGTCATCCACTCCTACGCCGGTTACGAAAACCGCGTGAAGGCCAACCTTGAAACCCGCATCCAGACCCTGGACATGGAAGATTACATCTTCGAAATCCAGGTGCCCATGGAAGAAGTCGTGGAGATCAAGAACGCCCAGCGCAAGGTGATCAACCGCGTCCGCATCCCCGGCTACGTCCTGGTCCGCATGGACCTGACCGACGCCTCCTGGGGCGCCGTCCGCCACACCCCCGGTGTCACCGGCTTCGTGGGCAACGCCCACAACCCGGTCCCGCTGCGCCTTGACGAGGTCTTCTCTATGCTCGCCCCTGTCTTCGAGGAAGAGCAGGCCGAGAAGGGCAAGCCGGTCAACAAGCAGAACCAGGCTCCCGTGGCCGTCGACTTCGAGGTCGGCGAGTCCGTCATCGTCAAGGAAGGTCCGTTCGAGACCCTCCCCGCCACGATCTCGGAGATCAAGCCCGAGTCCCAGACCCTCGTGGTGCTGGTCTCCATCTTCGAGCGCGAAACGCCTGTCACCCTGGCGTTCAACCAGGTCACCAAGATCTGAGAATCCTAGAATTCGTCCCGGCGCCGCCCGCTTAGCGGCACCGGGACGGCCGGCCGCCTCGCCATGGCGGCCAAAAACCTGAGGCACGCTCCTGTGCCCCAGGACGTTATTGAGAGAAGGACCCTACATTGGCTCCCAAGAAGAAGGTCACCGGCCTCATCAAGCTGCAGATCCAGGCAGGTGCCGCCAACCCGGCCCCGCCGATCGGTCCTGCGCTTGGCCAGCACGGTGTCAACATCATGGAATTCTGCAAGGCGTACAACGCTGCAACGGAAGCCCAGCGCGGAAACGTCATCCCCGTGGAAATCACGGTCTACGAGGACCGTTCCTTCACGTTCATCACCAAGACCCCGCCGGCTGCGGAGCTCATCAAGAAGGCTGCAGGCGTTGCCAAGGGTTCATCCACCCCGCACACCGTCAAGGTTGCCAAGCTGACCCAGGCCCAGGTCAACGAGATCGCCTCCACCAAGATGGAAGACCTCAACGCCACCAGCCTCGAAGGCGCAGCGAAGATCATCGCCGGCACCGCCCGCTCCATGGGCATCACCGTCGAGGGCTAATACCCCTTACCGCTGTCCAGCGTCAGGGTAATTGACGACGACGGGCGGCACCGCCGGGACACCGGCACCAAAAAATTGAAATGTTGGTCAACCGGGCCGGATAACGAACCGGGACACCGACTGTGGCAGGGCCCAGCGCGGTCCGCAGACCACAACTGCACAAGGAGAAATAAGCAGCATGGCAAAGCGCAGCAAAGCATATGAGGCAGCAGCCGCCAAGATCGACGCGGAGAAGCACTACGCACCGTTCGAGGCAGTAACGCTGGCTAAGGACACCAACCCGTCCAAGTTCGACGCCACCGTTGAGGTCGCCTTCCGCCTGGGCGTTGACCCCCGCAAGGCTGACCAGATGGTCCGCGGCACCGTCAACCTGCCCCACGGCACCGGTAAGGTCTCCCGCGTCCTGGTTTTCGCAACCGGCGACAAGGCGGAGGCAGCAATCGCGGCGGGCGCCGACTTCGTTGGTTCCGACGACCTGATCGAAAAGATCGCCGGCGGCTGGACCGACTTCGACGCCGCTGTTGCCACCCCTGACCTCATGGGCAAGGTTGGCCGCCTCGGTAAGGTCCTGGGTCCGCGTAACCTGATGCCGAACCCGAAGACGGGCACCGTGACCCCCGACGTCACCAAGGCCGTCAACGACATCAAGGGTGGAAAGATCGACTTCCGCGTCGACAAGCACTCCAACCTGCACTTCATCATCGGCAAGGTTTCCTTCGACGCCATCAAGCTGGCCGAGAACTACGCAGCAGCACTGGAAGAGGTGCTTCGCCTCAAGCCGTCCGCTGCGAAGGGCCGCTACATCCAGAAGGCAACCGTTGCCACCACGTTCGGCCCCGGCATCTCTGTCGACCCCAACGTCACCAAGGTGCTCACCGAGGCGTAATTCCTCACTGAAGTTCCTGCTTCCGGCTTGATGCCGGAGCAACCGAAGACCGTTCCGGCGTTTACGCGCCGGGACGGTCTTCTTTTTGGCCGCGGGAACGCCGAACCGTCCGTTCAGCTCATGGCCTGCCAGGCCATGAAGGAGGCCCACACTCTGGAGGTCTGGAGGACCCTGGAGCGGGGACCCACCCTGGACGCTGGTGGCGGCCGGGCGCCGGGGCCACCGCCTGGGGATGCTGATCAAGGGTGCAAACCTGCGCCGCGCCCTGCGAAAAATGGCTCCCGGCGCGCTCGGTCCTGACATGGAATGCAAGCGAAAACCAGCATATGCTGGCGATAAATACCGCACTTGGATTCAGGCCCGCTGGCTCTGAAGGTGAGTGGCAGAAACGGCTGGGATGATGCCCGAATGGCAATAGACGTGAAGATCGAGCAGCTATGGATTCCCGACTCACTGGATTCCCCGGACGCGGAGGACTTCCTTGCCGCCGTGGAAGTGGGCCGCAAGGTGCGGATGCAGACGTGGGGCAGTGACGATCTTGCTTACGGTCCCCAGGAAAAGTTGCTTGAGTTCGCGGACCCGTATGAGCGGCAGTTGATCCTCGTCGCCAAGGTGGACGGCGCCATCGTTGGCACGGTTGACATTGCGCTGCCCCTGACCGACCACCTGGACCTTGCCGAACTCACCCTGGACATCCTGCCCGAGTTCCAGCGGCAGGGTGTGGGGCGCCGCCTGCTTGAGGCTGCCGAACAGCTTGCCAGGGGTGAAGGACGCACCATGATCTTGGTGGACACGAACCACCCGGGCGCATCGCTGCATGAGTTTGAACGGGCCCAGCTGGTTCCCGGTTCCGGGCAGGGGTTCGTACCGCTGGAGAGCCGCGAAGTGGAGTTCGCGCAGAAGACCGGTTACACCCTGCAGCACATTGAGCAGTTCAGCTCCTGCCTCCTGCCCCTGGACACCAAACTGGTGGCCGACCTCCAGGCTGAAGCCGAGGAGGCGAACAACGGCAGGTACCGGCTGCACCACTGGACTGACCGCTGCCCTGACCGCTGGCTGGAGGCTGTTGCAGCCCTCGAAAACCAGGCAGGCGCCGACGTTGACCCGTCGCTGGACGTGCCTGTTGAGCAGGACATGGTGTTCGACGGCGGAATCCTCCGCGAGGCGGAGGACGTCGCCATCGCGCAGGGCAGGCGAACGGTGGTCACCGCCGTGGAGCACATCGCCACCGGAACGCTGGTGGGGCTGACCACCATCACCGTCTTGGCGCACAGGGCCGACGTCGTGTTCCAGGACGACACCCTGGTCCTGCAGGAGCACCGGGGCAACAAACTCGGATTGCTGATCAAGGTGGCCAACATGGAGCGGCTCAGCGAACAGTTCCCGGACGCACGCATCATCTACACCTGGAACGCGCCGGAGAACAGGTACCTCCTGACCGTCAATAAGCAGCTCGGATTCCAGACGGCCGGGGTCACGGGCATCTGGCAAAAGGAGCTCCCCACGCTGCACACCAGCACCAGCTGAGCGCCGATTTGGCGGACCGGCAATGCCTCGCGTAAGCTGGGAGTACCAAAGACCGTCGGTTGTTGGAAATCCACTCTCCTGAACATGGCTCAACTCTGTAGTTGTGCGCTGGAGACCACAGTGGCTTTCCGGACGAAGGACCCTCAACGCAGGGCGGCCGGCGCAGGTGAACGAAGCAAAGCTCCATGGTACAGCCGTGTTGAGCCAAGCCCCGTGCATCTGCGCGGGGCGTTTTTAGTTTTAGCTCTCTTGAGCGGGGACCGTCGAATACCGGCACTATCCCCGGAAGGAGGGTTATGGCAACGCCTACCAAGGTTTCAGCAGTAGCTGAGATCACTAACGATTTCAAGGAATCGAACGCCGCTGTCCTGACCGAATACCGCGGGCTCACCGTTGCACAGCTCAAGCAGCTGCGTGTTTCTCTCGGCCAGGACACCAAGTTCGCGGTCGTCAAGAACACCCTGACCGCCATTGCAGCCAAGGAAGCCGGTGTCGAAGCATTCGACGGCCAGCTTGCCGGCCCCACTGCAATCGCGTTCATCAAGGGTGACGCAGTTGCCGCTGCCAAGAGCCTGACGGATTTTGCCAAGGCCAACAAGCAGCTGGTCATCAAGACCGGTTACTTCGAGGGCAAGGCGCTGGACGCCACCGAGGTCGCCGCACTGGCTGCCCTCGAGTCCCGTGAGCTGCAGCTCGCAAAGGTTGCAGGCGTCCTCAAGGCACCCGCCGCCGCAGCTGCACGCATCATCGACGCACTGCGCCTCAAGCTTGAAGAAGAGAACGGTGCACCGGCAGCTGCCGAAGCGCCTGCCGCTGAAGAAGCTCCCGCCGCTGAAGCCGAGGCACCCGCCGAAGCTCCCGCTGCCGAAGAGAACTAATTCTCTCCACCCCACCAGACTCCGGTGTCAGGCCCGGCTCCGCGCCGCTCGGACACCACAACAGGAAGGACGCCAACCATGGCGAAGCTCAGCAACGAAGAGCTCATTGAAGCTTTCAAGGAACTGACCATCATCGAGCTCTCCGAGTTCGTCAAGCTCTTCGAAGAGACCTTCGAAGTTACCGCTGCTGCTGTAGCTGTTGCTGGCCCCGCCGGCGCTGCTGCTGAAGAGGTTGAAGAGAAGACTGACTTCGACGTCGTCCTCGAAGCTGCCGGTGACAAGAAGATCGCGGTCATCAAGGAAGTTCGCGCCATCACCTCCCTCGGCCTCAAGGAAGCCAAGGACCTGGTTGACAGCGCCCCCAAGGCCGTCCTCGAAGGTGCAACCAAGGAAGCTGCCGAGAAGGCCAAGGAGCAGCTCGAGGCTGCAGGCGCCACCGTTACCCTCAAGTAACAACGCCTTTTCCTTCGGAAACCCCGTCCACTTCGGTGGGCGGGGTTTCCTGCTTTAACGCAGCTGCCTGGTTTAGCCGGGGTCGCTGATGTCCGCCACCACGGCGCCCAGGGCTGCGGTGAGGGCGTCGGCGTCCACGAACGCGCTGTAGCCGTGCGCGCCGGCGCCCATGGAGATGCGGCGTCCGGTGATGGTGGCATCGGCATAGACGGGCCAGGCAGTGGTGCTGCCCAGCGGTGTGATGGTGCCCCGCTCGTAGCCGGTGGCTTCCAGTGCGGTCCCGGCGGGCGGCAGGGACAGCTTGTTCACCCCCACCAGGGCACGGAGCTTGGGCCAGGAGATCTGCCGGTCACCCGGGACCAGTGCGAAGAGGAACGTCCCGTCCTTGTGCTTGACCACCAGGGACTTGACGATGTCCGCCGGCCTGATTCCCAGGATGTCCGCGGCCTCTTCGAGGCTCTTGGCTGCGGGCCGTTCCACCACCTCAACCTGCAGCCCGCGGGCAGTGGCGTCGGCCAGGAAGCGTTCCCGTCCGACGCCGTCCGCTCCGTTTCCGGATGGGCCCGCCATCAGTCGCGGTACAGCAGGAGGGCTTCGCCCTGCCCGCCCCCGCCACAGAGCGACACGGCAGCCTTGCCGGTGCCGCGCCGCTTCAGCTCATGGGCGGCATGGGCGGCCAGGCGTGCACCCGAGGCGCCGATCGGATGCCCCAGGGCGATGGCGCCGCCGTGGATGTTGCACTTCTCCAGCGGGTAGTCCAGGTCCTTGAGGGACTGCACGGCCACAGAGCCGAACGCTTCATTGATCTCGATGAAGTCAAGGTCGGCCGTGCTCCAGCCCGCTTTACCGAGGGCGTTCATGATGGCGTTGGAGGGCTGGGAATGCAGGGTATTGTCTGGCCCTGCCACCTGCCCCGGCTTCCCGACCACCGCCAGGTACTCCAGCCCGTGCTCCTCCGCGTAGCCGCGGGACGCCAGGACCAGGGCGGCGGCGCCGTCTGACAGGGGAGAGGAGTTGCCGGCGGTGATGGTGCCATCTGTGACGAATGCAGCGCGCAGGCCGGCCAGCGACTCAATCGATGTGTTGGGACGGACCCCTTCATCGGTATCCACCACCAAGGGCTCGCCCCTGCGCTGCTTCACGCTAATGGGTGCGATCTCGCCGTCGAACGCTCCGTTCTTGGCCGCAAGCGCCGCGCGTTGGTGCGATTGGGCGGCAACGTTGTCCTGGGAGGTGCGGTCGATGCCCAGCGAAAGGTTCCGCGTCTCGGTGGACAGGCCCATAGACTGCCCGTCGAAGGCGTCTGTCAGCCCGTCATGGGCGGCAGCGTCCAGCGCCTGGATGGAGCCGTACGTCCAGCCCTGGCGTGATCCCGGAAGCAGGTGGGGTGCCCGGCTCATGGACTCCTGTCCGCCGGCCACCACCACGGAAGCCTCGCCGGCGCGGATCATCCGGGCGGCGTCGATGACTGCGGTCAGGCCCGAAAGGCACACCTTGTTGACCGTTACCGCAGGGACGTTCCATCCGATCCCCGCGCCGACGGCGCTCTGCCGCGCGGGGTTCTGCCCGGCGCCTGCCTGGAGGACCTGGCCCACGATGACGGCCTCCACATCGGCCGCATCGACACCACTGGATGCCAGCGCTGCCTTGATGGCGTGCGCACCAAGGTCCACTGCCGTGAGACTGGACAGCTGGCCGTTGATCCGGCCCTGCGGAGTCCGTGCTGCCCCGAGGATGACAACGTCACTGCTGTCGGGAGAGTTGCCCATGGTTACCACTTTCAATCCGGTTTCGGTCTAAGCCACCAAGGCTATCGTGAGCCTGGTCACCCATCTATTCAAACGCTGGAGGCGCTATGTGCATTCCTGGCGCGGCCTGTCGCACCTTGCGCGGCCCCGACCGGGCGGCAGGGGAGAGGTCCCCATATGCGGGGTTGTGTACGACGGCGGCCGCTTGCGTAGGGTGGACGGCGAGGCTTTGCAGGGGGACGCGCTTTGCAGGGGGACACCAGGTCCGGAGCCGGGACGGACGGAGCGACATCGTGAAGAAGACACTCACTGCGGCGGCCATCGGTGCCATGGCGGCACTGACGGGCGGCGCCCTGGCGGGTTGCTCGGTGTCCACTCCGGCGCCGGCGGAATCGGTCCAGCCAACGGCGTCACCGTCTTCGCAGACCCGGGAGGCGGCAACCAGCAGCCCCGGCGCTGCCGGCACCGGAAGCCAGGGCGCCACGGCAACTGGAACCAGGGAGGCCTGCGAACTCTTCAACAGGCTGGTGGCGGACTACGCCGCTGTTTCGCCCACCGACTCCAAAGGCTACGAGGACGTGTACCTGAAGGCCCAGGACGCAAAGGACACCGTATCCGGGGACCTGCAGGGCCTGTTCGCCTCGCTCAGCCTGTTGGCCATCGACCGCTCCTCCGCGGCCGGGTCCGGGGGCAAACCGGCCCAGGAATCCCAGGACGCGGTCCGGGATGCCGTCTTCGCGAACTCCGCGGCCTGCACGGCCGAAGGCGTGACGCTTCGGCTCTAGGTGATTCGGAACCGTCTGAACGGGAGCCGGAAGCCGGGTGCTTGCAATCCGGCCGGATGTGGGGTAGACACGTAGGTTATTTTGCCGTATCGTAGATATTTGCGTCTTCCCTGTTTACCTTCAGCCTTCATATAGCGGTGGGCTTTGCCTGGCAGCTGGCAATCAACGTGCCGTAACAACGGTCACAGCATAGTCAGTCCAGGCCCCGGGTCATATAGCGGAACCGGATGGTAGCGCTGCGGAGTCACTCCGCAGGGTGCACAGCGGGGGAGATCTGAAAACGCCTGAAGGTCTGTGGAAGGATCCCTCTTGGTCGCCTCGAGCACCTCTAATAACGAAACCGCTAACACTGCCGACAGCACTGATGGTGCCACTCGCCGGCTCTCATTCGCAAAGATTCACGAACCTCTCGACGTTCCGAATCTGCTTGCCCTGCAGACGGACAGCTTTGACTGGCTGGTCGGCAATGAGCGCTGGCAGGCACGCGTGGCAAAGGCTGTCGAAGAAAACGATCTCAGCGTCGCCACCACGTCCGGCCTGTCGGACATCTTCGAAGAGATCTCCCCGATTGAGGACTTCCAGGGCACCATGTCCCTGAGCTTCTCCGATCCGGAGTTCGCTGACCCCAAGTACACCATGGCCGAGTGCAAGGACCGGGACGCAACGTACTCGGCTCCGCTGTACGTCAAGGCCGAGTTCATGAACAACAACACGGGCGAAATCAAGCAGCAGACCGTGTTCATGGGTGACTTCCCGCTGATGACCGAGAAGGGCACCTTCGTCGTCAACGGCACCGAGCGTGTCGTCGTCTCCCAGCTGGTCCGTTCGCCGGGCGCCTACTTCGAGCGCGCCGCTGACAAGACCAGCGACAAGGACATCTTCACCGCGAAGATCATCCCGTCCCGCGGTGCATGGTTTGAGCTCGAGATCGACAAGCGCGACCAGGTCGGTGTCCGCCTCGACCGCAAGCGCAAGCAGTCCGTCACCGTCCTGCTGAAGGCCCTTGGCTGGACCGAAGGCCAGATCCTCGAAGAGTTCGGCCAGTACGACTCCATGCGGGCAACCCTGGAGAAGGACGCCACCGAAACCCGCGAAGACGCCCTGCTGGACATCTACCGCAAGCTGCGTCCGGGCGAGCCGCCCACCGTCGAGGCTGCCCAGTCCCTGCTGGACAACCTGTACTTCAACTCCAAGCGCTACGATCTGGCCAAGGTTGGCCGTTACAAGATCAACCGCAAGCTGGGCATCGACCGCTCCCTTGGCGACAAGGAAGCCTCCGTCCTGCACGTTGAAGACATCGTTGCCATGATCAAGTTCCTCGTCGCGCTGCACGCCGGCGAGAAGACCATCAAGGGCACCCGCGATGGCCAGGAAGTGGACCTGCGCGTCGAGATCGACGACATCGACCACTTCGGCAACCGCCGCATCCGCGCCGTCGGCGAGCTCATCGAGAACCAGGTCCGCACCGGCCTGTCCCGTATGGAGCGCGTTGTCCGCGAGCGTATGACCACCCAGGACGTCGAGGCCATCACGCCGCAGACCCTGATCAACATCCGCCCCGTGGTTGCAGCCATCAAGGAGTTCTTCGGAACCTCCCAGCTGTCGCAGTTCATGGACCAGAACAACCCGCTCTCGGGCCTGACCCACAAGCGCCGCCTGTCGGCCCTTGGCCCCGGTGGTCTGTCCCGTGACCGCGCCGGCATGGAAGTCCGTGACGTGCACCCGTCCCACTACGGACGCATGTGCCCCATCGAAACCCCTGAAGGCCCGAACATTGGCCTCATCGGTTCGCTGGCTTCCTACGGACGCATCAACCCGTTCGGTTTCATCGAGACCCCGTACCGGCTGGTCAAGGACGGCGTCGTGTCCGACGACGTCCAGTACCTGACGGCCGACGACGAGGCCGAGGTCCTGATCGCACAGGCCAACGCCCCGCTCGACGAGAACAAGAAGTTCGCCGAAGAGACCGTCCTGGTCCGTGCCCGCGGTGGTGGAGGCGAGCCGGTCCTGGTTCCCGCCGGGGACGTCGAGTTCATGGACGTCTCCCCGCGCCAGATGGTGTCCGTGGCTACCGCCCTGATCCCGTTCCTGGAGCACGACGACGCCAACCGTGCACTCATGGGTGCCAACATGCAGCGCCAGGCTGTGCCGCTGGTCCGTTCCGAGGCCCCCTTCGTGGGCACCGGCATGGAGCGCGCCGCCGCCGTCGACGCCGGTGACGTTGTCATCGCCAAGAAGGCAGGCGTGGTCACCGAGGTTTCCGCCGAGCTCGTCATCATGCTCAACGACGACGGCACCGAGACCAACTACCGCATCAACAAGTTCGCCCGCTCCAACCAGGGCAACTGCTACAACCACCGTGTCCTGGTCAACGAAGGCCAGCGCCTGGAAGTTGGCGGCATCATCGCCGATGGCCCGGCAACGGACCAGGGTGAACTCGCACTGGGCAAGAACCTGCTCGTGGCATTCATGTCATGGGAAGGCCACAACTTCGAGGACGCCATCATCCTCTCGCAGCGCATCGTTGCCGAGGACGTCCTTTCCTCCATCCACATCGAGGAGCACGAGATCGATGCCCGCGACACCAAGCTTGGTGCCGAGGAAATCACCCGTGACATCCCCAACGTGTCCGAGGAAGTCCTTGCAGGCCTGGACGAGCGCGGCATCATCCACATCGGTGCCGAGGTTGAAGCAGGGGACATCCTGGTTGGAAAGGTCACCCCGAAGGGTGAAACCGAACTGACCCCGGAAGAGCGCCTGCTGCGCGCCATCTTCGGCGAGAAGTCCCGCGAAGTCCGCGACACCTCCCTGAAGGTTCCCCACGGCGAGTCCGGCACCGTCATCGGTGTGCGCGTCTTCGACCGCGACAACGACGACGAGCTGCCCCCGGGCGTCAACCAGCTGGTCCGCGTCTACGTGGCCGCCAAGCGCAAGATCACCGACGGCGACAAGCTCGCCGGCCGCCACGGCAACAAGGGTGTTATCTCCAAGATCCTTCCGATCGAGGACATGCCCTTCCTTGCCGACGGCACCCCCGTTGACATCGTCCTGAACCCGCTGGGTGTTCCGGGCCGTATGAACGTGGGCCAGGTGCTCGAAACGCACCTCGGCTGGGTTGCCAAGACCGGTTGGAAGATCGAAGGCGAGCCCGAGTGGGTCAAGCAGCTGCCCAACCTGCCGCGCGAGAGTGGTCCCACCACTGTTGCAACGCCGGTGTTCGACGGTGCCCGCGAAGAGGAAATCACGGGCCTGCTGGATTCCACCAACGTGACCCGCGACGGTGACCGCCTGATCAACTCCTCGGGCAAGACCCGCCTGTTTGACGGCCGCTCCGGCGAGCCGTTCCCGGATCCGATCTCGGTCGGCTACATGTACATCCTGAAGCTCCACCACCTGGTGGACGACAAGATCCACGCGCGCTCCACCGGCCCGTACTCCATGATCACGCAGCAGCCGCTGGGTGGTAAGGCACAGTTCGGTGGCCAGCGCTTCGGTGAAATGGAAGTGTGGGCGCTCGAAGCTTACGGCGCCGCCTACACCCTCCAGGAACTCCTCACGATCAAGTCCGATGACATCCACGGTCGTGTGAAGGTCTACGAAGCGATCGTCAAGGGCGAGAACATCCCCGAGCCGGGCGTTCCCGAATCCTTCAAGGTCTTGATCAAGGAAATGCAGTCGCTGTGCCTGAACGTGGAAGTGCTTTCCACGGACGGAACCACAATTGAAATGCGTGACTCTGATGACGCAGTCTTCACGGCTGCGGAAGAACTGGGCATCGATCTGTCTCGCGCAGAGCCCAGCTCCGTAGAAGAGGTCTAGCAGGCGGGCGTACGACGGCGGGTGCCCACCCGCCGTCGTACCCCACCTCCCTCATTCCGCACCAAGACTTCAGAATTTAGAGAACAAGAGAGAACAGGGACCATATGTCCAGCGAATCCTCCTTCGGCCTCATGCAGATCGGCCTCGCCACCGCGGAAGACATCCGCGGCTGGTCTTACGGCGAGGTTAAGAAGCCGGAAACCATCAACTACCGCACGCTCAAGCCCGAGAAGGACGGCCTCTTCTGCGAGAAGATCTTCGGCCCGTCCCGGGACTGGGAATGCTACTGCGGCAAGTACAAGCGCGTGCGCTTCAAGGGCATCATCTGTGAGCGCTGTGGCGTTGAAGTCACCCGCGCCAAGGTCCGCCGTGAGCGCATGGGCCACATCGAACTGGCCGCCCCCGTCACGCACATCTGGTACTTCAAGGGTGTTCCGTCCCGCCTGGGCTACCTCCTTGACCTGGCCCCGAAGGACCTCGAGAAGGTCATCTACTTCGCTGCCTACATGATCACCAGCGTCGACGAGGCTGCCCGCCACGAGGAACTGCCCAACCTGCAGGTTGAGCACGACATCGAGAAGAAGCAGCTGATCGACAACCGCGACGCCGACATCGCCGCGATTGCCCGCGACCTCGAAGGCGAAATTGCGCGCCTCGAGGGCGAAGGCGCCAAGGCTGCCGACAAGAAGAAGGCCCGCGACTCCGCCGACCGCCAGATGGCCAACGTGCGTAAGCGTGCCGACGCCGACATCGAGCGCCTCGAGCAGGTCTGGGACCGCTTCAAGAACCTGAAGGTCGCCGACCTCGAAGGTGACGAAGGCCTGTACCGCGAACTGCGCGACCGCTACGGCATGTACTTCGAAGGCTCCATGGGCGCCGAAGCCATCAAGAAGCGCCTTGAGAACTTCGACATGCAGGCCGAGTCCGACCTGCTGCGCGACATCATCGCCAACGGCAAGGGCCAGCGCAAGACCCGTGCCCTCAAGCGCCTGAAGGTGGTCAACGCGTTCCTGACCACCAACAACAGCCCGCTCGGCATGGTTCTCGACGCCGTCCCGGTGATCCCGCCGGAACTGCGCCCCATGGTCCAGCTGGACGGTGGCCGCTTCGCCACCTCCGACCTCAACGACCTGTACCGCCGCGTGATCAACCGCAACAACCGCCTCAAGCGCCTGCTTGACCTGGGTGCTCCGGAGATCATCGTCAACAACGAGAAGCGCATGCTTCAGGAAGCTGTTGACAGCCTCTTCGACAACGGCCGCCGCGGCCGCCCGGTCACCGGACCGGGCAACCGTCCGCTGAAGTCCCTGAGCGACATGCTCAAGGGCAAGCAGGGCCGTTTCCGCCAGAACCTCCTCGGCAAGCGCGTCGACTACTCCGGCCGTTCGGTCATCGTCGTCGGCCCGCAGCTGAAGCTGCACCAGTGTGGCCTGCCCAAGCAGATGGCCCTCGAGCTCTTCAAGCCGTTCGTGATGAAGCGCCTGGTTGACCTCAACCACGCGCAGAACATCAAGTCGGCAAAGCGGATGGTGGAGCGCTACCGCCCGCAGGTCTGGGACGTGCTCGAAGAGATCATCACCGAACACCCGGTGCTGCTCAACCGTGCACCTACCCTCCACCGCCTGGGCATCCAGGCCTTCGAGCCCCAGCTTGTTGAAGGCAAGGCAATCCAGCTGCACCCGCTGGTTTGTGGCGCGTTCAACGCCGACTTCGACGGCGACCAGATGGCAGTCCACCTGCCGCTGAGCCCCGAGGCGCAGGCTGAGGCCCGCATCCTGATGCTGTCCTCGAACAACATCCTGAAGCCCTCTGACGGACGCCCGGTCACCCTGCCTTCGCAGGATATGATCATCGGCCTGTACCACCTGACCACCAAGCGCAAAGGTTCGGCGGGCGAAGGCAGGATCTTCTCCTCCGTTTCGGAAGCCATCATGGCCTTCGATGCACGCGAGCTGCACCTGAACTCGCAGGTCAAGATCCGGCTCGAAGGGTTCGTTCCCTACGCAGGCTGGGAGGCTCCGGAAGGCTGGGAGCCCGGTCAGCCGGCGCTTGTCCAGACGTCCCTGGGCCAGGTTGTGTTCAACCAGACCCTGCCCGAGGACTACCCGTGGGTCGAGGCTGTTGCCGACAAGGGCGAACTGTCCCGGATCGTCAACGACCTCGCCGAGCGCTACCCCAAGGTTGTCACCGCCGCAACGCTGGACAACCTGAAGGATGCCGGTTTCTACTGGGCCACCCGTTCGGGCGTCACCGTCGCCATCTCCGACATCGAGGTTCCTGCTGCCAAGCCGGAAATCCTTGCCGGGTATGAGGAACGGGCCGCCAAGATCCAGGGCCAGTACGACAAGGGCCTGATCGACGACGACGAGCGCCGCCAGGAACTGATCGAAATCTGGAACAAGGCAACCAATGACATCGCCTCGGTGATGCGTGAGAGCCTGTCCCCGATGAACACCATCAACCGCATGGTGTCCTCCGGTGCACGTGGTAACTGGATGCAGGTCCGCCAGATTGCGGGTATCCGTGGCCTGGTGGCCAACCCTAAAGGTGAGATCATCCCGCGTCCCATCAAGTCCTCCTACCGCGAGGGCCTGTCGGTGCTGGAATACTTCATCGCCACGCACGGTGCCCGTAAGGGCCTGGCCGATACCGCACTGCGTACGGCCAACTCGGGTTACCTGACCCGTCGTCTGGTGGACGTCTCGCAGGACGTCATCGTCCGTGAAGAGGACTGCGGCACCGAGCGCGGCCTGGTCACGCCCATCGCCGTCGCCGACTCCAACGGTGAGCTGGTCCTGGACGAGAACGTCGAGAACAGCGCCTACGCACGTACGCTGGCTGTCGACGTCGTGGACTCCGAGGGCAACGTCCTCGCGGCCGCCGGCACCGACTGCGGCGACGTTGTCATCGCCGAGCTCTTCAAGGCAGGCATCACCGAGGTGAAGGTCCGCTCCGTACTCACCTGTGAGTCCAGCGTCGGCACCTGCGCCCTGTGCTACGGCCGTTCGCTGGCCACCGGCAAGACCGTGGACATCGGCGAGGCCGTGGGCATCATCGCCGCACAGTCCATCGGCGAGCCCGGTACCCAGCTGACCATGCGTACGTTCCACACCGGTGGTGCTGTTTCCGCCGGCGGCGGCGACGACATCACCCAGGGTCTGCCCCGTATCCAGGAGCTCTTCGAAGCCCGTACTCCGAAGGGTGTTGCCCCGATTGCTGAAGCAGCCGGCCGCATCACCATCGAAGAGTCCGAGCGCCAGATGCGCCTGGTCATCACCCCGGATGACGGAACGGAAGAGATCGCGTACCCGGTTCTCCGCCGTTCACGCCTGCTGATCGAAGACGGCGACCACGTGGCCGTTGGCCAGAAGCTGATCAACGGCCCGGTGGACCCCAAGCAGGTCCTGCGCATCATGGGCCCGCGTGCGGCACAGAAGTTCCTGGTGGACGAGGTCCAGGGTGTGTACCGCAGCCAGGGCATCGGCATCCACGACAAGCACGTCGAGGTTATCGTCCGCCAGATGCTGCGCCGCGTCACGGTCATCGAGTCCGGCGAATCGGACCTGCTGCCCGGCGAGCTCGCCGAGCGCAGCCGCTTCGAGGATGCCAACCGCCGTGTTGTGTCCGAGGGCAAGACTCCGGCTTCCGGACGTCCTGAGCTCATGGGCATCACCAAGGCGTCGCTGGCCACCGAGTCCTGGCTGTCCGCAGCTTCCTTCCAGGAGACCACCCGCGTCCTGACGCAGGCGGCCATGGAAGGCAAGAGTGACCCGCTGCTGGGCCTGAAGGAAAACGTCATCATCGGTAAGCTGATCCCGGCCGGCACGGGCCTCCCGCGCTACACCGAGGTCACCGTGGAGCCCACTGAGGAAGCGAAGGCCAACCTGTTCACCGGCCCCAGCGCGTTCAGTGACTTCTCGTACGACACCTTGGGCGGTGACGGAGCTCCAGAGTTCCACGCCATCCCGCTGGATGACTACGATCTGGGCAACGACTTCCGGTAACCACTGAGGTTGACGCCTGACGAAGGGATGGTCCCGCACCGCAAGGTGGGGGACCATCCCTTCCGTTTAACCCGTCGATTAAGGCATGGAGCCTGTCCATGCTAGACTGGTTACCAATTGTTATTGTGGCAGTGGATGAGTGCGCCGGTATCAGCTGAAAGGCTGGGCCAGAGCGACGTTTCCGGTTTGCAGGGTTCTTGTGCAACGTATGCCACATTTTTGCATGCCTAGGGAACTGCAGGAATGTACGTTTCGCCCCGGTGTGCGATCCGACTATTAAGGCTTCGCCTTCGCCGCCATGGAGATTCCCTTCAGGGCCCGGGCGGCGGGGCAACGCAACAGGAGAGTGGCCGGAAACAGCCACTCCGGATAAAACGGAGAACACGAGAGTGCCTACGATTAACCAGCTGGTCCGCAAGGGCCGCACGCCTAAGGTCTCAAAGACCAAGGCTCCCGCGCTTAAGGGCAGCCCCATGCGCCGCGGTGTTTGCACCCGCGTCTACACCACCACCCCGAAGAAGCCGAACTCGGCTCTGCGTAAGGTGGCACGTGTGCGCCTCAACGGCGGCGTGGAAGTTACCGCCTACATCCCCGGTGTTGGCCACAACCTGCAGGAGCACTCCATTGTGCTCGTTCGCGGTGGTCGTGTGAAGGACCTCCCGGGTGTCCGCTACAAGATCGTCCGTGGCGCCCTCGATACCCAGGGTGTGAAGAACCGTAAGCAGGCCCGCAGCCGCTACGGCGCAAAGATGGAGAAGAAGTAATATGCCTCGCAAGGGTCCGGCCCCCAAGCGGCCGCTCGTTTCGGATCCGGTATACGGTTCCCCGCTGGTAACCCAGCTCATCAACAAAGTGCTCGTTGACGGCAAGAAGTCCACGGCAGAGCGCATTGTCTACGGTGCACTCGAAGGCGCACGCGCCAAGTCCGGCGGCGACCCCGTTGCAGCCCTGAAGAAGGCCATGGACAACGTCAAGCCTTCGCTCGAGGTCCGCTCCCGCCGCGTCGGTGGCGCCACCTACCAGGTTCCGGTTGAGGTCAAGCCGGGCCGCTCCACCGCACTCGCCCTGCGCTGGCTGGTTGGCTACTCCAAGGCCCGCCGTGAAAAGACGATGACCGAGCGCCTCCAGAACGAAATCCTGGATGCCTCCAACGGTCTCGGTGCCGCTGTGAAGCGTCGCGAAGACACCCACAAGATGGCCGAGTCCAACAAGGCCTTCGCACACTACCGCTGGTAATACTCCCCGGACGCCGCCGGCTCGATCGAGCCGGCGGCGAACGCGTAGTCCATCCCAAAAGGAGACCCCGTGGCACAGGACGTGCTTACCGACCTTAGTAAGGTCCGCAATATCGGCATCATGGCCCACATTGATGCCGGCAAGACCACCACAACCGAGCGCATCCTGTTCTACACGGGTGTGAACCACAAGATCGGCGAAACGCACGACGGCGCTTCGACCACCGACTGGATGGAACAGGAAAAGGAACGCGGCATCACCATCACGTCTGCCGCCGTGACCTGCTTCTGGGAAAACAACCAGATCAACATCATCGACACCCCCGGCCACGTGGACTTCACGGTTGAGGTTGAGCGCTCCCTGCGCGTCCTCGACGGTGCAGTTGCCGTGTTCGACGGCAAGGAAGGTGTTGAGCCGCAGTCCGAGACCGTTTGGCGCCAGGCTGACAAGTACAACGTCCCGCGTATCTGCTTCGTCAACAAGATGGACAAGCTGGGCGCAGACTTCTACTTCACCGTAGACACCATCATCAGCCGCCTCGGTGCCAAGCCGCTGGTCATGCAGCTGCCCATCGGTGCCGAGAACGACTTCATCGGCGTCGTGGACCTGCTCTACATGCGCGCTCTGGTGTGGCCCGGCGATGCCAAGGGTGACGTCACCATGGGTGCCAAGTATGAGATCCGCGAGATCCCTGCTGACCTCCAGGAAAAGGCCGAGGAGTACCGCGCGAACCTCGTTGAGACCGTCGCCGAGTCCTCCGAGGAACTCATGGAGAAGTACCTCGAGGGTGAAGAGATCTCGATCGACGAGCTCAAGGCCGGCATCCGCAAGATGACCATCAACTCTGAGCTCTACCCGATCTTCTGTGGCTCCGCCTTCAAGAACCGCGGCGTGCAGCCCATGCTCGACGCAGTTGTTGACTACCTGCCGAACCCGCTCGATGTCCCCCCGATGGTCGGCCACGATCCTCGCGACGAAGAGAAGGAACTGACCCGCAAGCCTTCTTCCGAAGAGCCGTTCTCCGCACTGGCCTTCAAGATTGCTGCGCACCCGTTCTTCGGCCAGCTCACCTTCATCCGCGTGTACTCCGGTCACGTGGAAGCAGGCGCCCAGGTGGTCAACTCCACCAAGGGCAAGAAGGAGCGCATCGGCAAGCTGTTCCAGATGCACGCCAACAAGGAAATGCCTGTTGAGGGCGCTACCGCCGGCCACATCTACGCAGCCATCGGCCTGAAGGACACCACCACGGGCGACACCCTGTGCGACGCGTCCAACCAGATCGTCCTCGAGTCCATGAGCTTCCCGGAGCCCGTGATCTCGGTTGCCATCGAGCCGAACACCAAGGGTGACCAGGAGAAGCTCTCCACGGCCATCCAGAAGCTCTCCGCTGAGGACCCCACCTTCCAGGTGTCCCTCAACGAAGACACCGGCCAGACCATCATCGCCGGCATGGGCGAGCTCCACCTGGACATCCTGGTGGACCGCATGCGCCGCGAATTCAAGGTCGAGGCAAACGTGGGCAAGCCCCAGGTTGCCTACCGCGAAACCATCAAGCGCGCTGTCGAACGCCACGACTACACGCACAAGAAGCAGACCGGTGGTTCGGGCCAGTTCGCAAAGATCCAGATCGCGATCGAGCCGCTGGACACCGCCGAGGGCGAGCTGTACGAGTTCGAGAACAAGGTCACCGGTGGCCGCGTTCCCCGCGAGTACATCCCGTCTGTTGACGCGGGCATCCAGGACGCACTGAACGACGGCGTCCTGGCCGGCTACCCGGTTGTCGGCATCAAGGCCACGCTGATTGACGGCGCGTACCACGATGTTGACTCTTCGGAAATGGCGTTCAAGATCGCTGGCCGTATGGCTTTCAAGGAAGCTGCACGCAAGGCGAACCCTGTTCTGCTCGAACCGCTGATGGATGTTGAGGTCCGCACCCCTGAGGAATACATGGGTGAAGTTATCGGTGACCTCAACTCCCGCCGTGGCCAGATGCAGTCCATGGAAGATGCACAGGGCGTCAAGGTCATCCGTGCGCACGTTCCGCTGTCCGGCATGTTCGGCTACATCGGCGACCTGCGCTCCAAGACCCAGGGCCGTGCTGTGTACTCCATGACGTTCAACAGCTACGCCGAGGTCCCGAAGGCAGTTGCCGACGAGATCATCCAGAAGACCCGCGGCGAATAGTCCCCGGACTTCTCAAAGCAACAAACTCGGGTGCGCTGGCCGGTAACGGTAAGCACAGCCGGTGCAGGTGGCCGGGGCACGGTCGGATTCGTCCGGTCAAGCCGGTCCCCGGCCATCTGCACGAACAGGATCTTGGGACTAGTATTAGTTCCTGAATCTGCAATTTCACCAATCCAAAGCCCCCCAAGTAGACTTACCTGAGTTTCTGCCGCGACAAGTGCGGCAGGAGGGTATGTCATTTGAAAACGTTCTAGGAGGAACCTGTGGCAAAGGCAAAGTTCGAGCGGACTAAGCCGCACGTCAACATCGGCACCATTGGTCACGTTGACCACGGTAAGACGACGCTGACGGCCGCCATTTCCAAGGTGCTGTACGACAAGTACCCGACTCTCAACGAGAAGCGTGACTTCGCGTCGATCGACTCTGCACCCGAAGAGCGTCAGCGCGGTATTACCATCAACATCTCCCACGTGGAGTACCAGACCGAGAAGCGTCACTACGCACACGTTGACGCCCCCGGCCACGCTGACTACATCAAGAACATGATCACCGGTGCTGCACAGATGGATGGCGCAATCCTCGTGGTTGCCGCTACCGACGGCCCGATGGCTCAGACCCGCGAGCACGTTCTGCTTGCCCGCCAGGTTGGTGTTCCCTACCTGCTGGTCGCGCTGAACAAGGCTGACATGGTCGATGACGAGGAACTCCTCGACCTCGTCGAAATGGAAGTTCGTGAGCTCCTCAGCTCGCAGGGCTTCGACGGCGACAACGCTCCGGTTGTCCGCGTTTCAGGCCTGAAGGCCCTGGAAGGCGACCCCGAGTGGGTCAAGTCCGTTGAGGACCTGATGGCTGCTGTCGACGAGTCCGTTCCGGACCCCGTACGTGACCGCGACAAGCCGTTCCTGATGCCGATCGAAGACGTCTTCACCATCACCGGCCGTGGCACCGTTGTTACGGGCCGCGCCGAGCGTGGAACCCTCGCCATCAACTCCGAGGTCGAGATCGTCGGCATCCGCCCGGTCCAGAAGACCACGGTTACCGGTATCGAGATGTTCCACAAGCAGCTCGACGAAGCATGGGCCGGCGAGAACTGTGGCCTGCTGCTCCGCGGTCTGAAGCGCGACGATGTCGAGCGTGGCCAGGTTGTCGTCAAGCCGGGTTCCATCACCCCGCACACCGACTTCGAGGCCAACGTCTACATCCTCTCCAAGGACGAAGGCGGACGTCACAACCCGTTCTACTCCAACTACCGCCCGCAGTTCTACTTCCGCACCACGGACGTAACCGGCGTTATCACCCTGCCCGAGGGCACGGAAATGGTTATGCCTGGCGACAACACTGAGATGACCGTTGCGCTCATCCAGCCCATCGCCATGGAAGAGGGCCTCGGCTTCGCAATCCGCGAAGGCGGCCGCACCGTTGGTTCGGGACGCGTTACCAAGATCATCAAGTAGTACTTGCTGATCAAGGATCTGCCGGGTCAAGGCCCACGCTGAATCCATAAGAAAGCCCCGCTGCTCCAAGCAGCGGGGCTTTCTTTTGCCCATTTTTAGGCTGTTCCGCGGGATGCTGCGGCCACCGGCCGCTGGTAGTGTTGCAGCACGGAAAGGAGATCAACATGGGGTGGCTTATCTTCCTGATCATCGCGGTTGCTGTGGTAGCCGGTGTGTTCTGGGTCAGAAGGAATTTCCGGCATGAGATTGACCGGACCAAGCGGATCAACAGGGCCAACAAGAAGCGTTAGCAGGGGGCAGCAGCATTTGGTGCTGGCACGCCTTATTCCTACTTTTCGGTATACCTAAATTCGCGCTATCCTCGTCTTATTGACGACCGCAACGACGAGGACACGCGATGGCAGTTTCAACAATGACGGCGGAGTCCGCCCCCACGAGGGGCTGGTCGCGCCTCCTGCTGCTTGGTCCGGCCTTCGTGGCCGCCATTGCGTACGTGGACCCGGGGAACGTGGCGGCGAACCTGACGGCCGGGGCTAACTTCGGGTACCTCCTCGTTTGGGTTTTGGTTGCTGCCAATGCCATGGCCGTCCTGATTCAATACCAGTCAGCCAAGCTCGGCCTCGCTACAGGAATGAGCCTGCCGGAGATTCTTGGCAATCGCCTGGGCACCAAGCGGCGCCGTGCCTACTGGGTGCAGGCCGAGATTGTTGCCGGAGCCACGGACATGGCGGAAGTCATTGGCGGGGCCGTGGCGCTCAATCTACTCTTCGGTTTGCCCCTGCTGACGGGCGGAGTCATCATCGGCGTGGCCTCCATGCTGCTGCTAACACTCCAGTCGCGCCGGAGCCAGAAGTCCTTCGAGCTTGCCATCCTGACCCTCCTCGGCGTCATCGCAATCGGGTTTGTCTCGGGCCTGTTCGTCGCGCCGCCGGATGCGGGCGGCGCCCTTGCCGGTCTTGTGCCGCGGTTCGAGGGAACCGATACCGTCCTGCTCGCAGCCAGCATGCTCGGGGCTACCGTCATGCCGCACGCCATTTACCTGCACTCAGCGCTGGCCCGGGACCGTCACGGCTTCTCGAAAGATCCCGCGGTCAGGACGCGGTTGATCCGGGCTACCCGCGTGGATGTCGTCGGAGCCCTGCTGCTTGCTGGGATCGTCAATATCGCCATGCTGCTGCTGGCCGCAACCAGCCTCCGCGGGGTGGAGGGAACCGACACCATCGCCGGTGCGCACGCAGCGGTGACGTCGGCACTGGGGCCGGTTATCGGCGTCGCCTTCGCTGTGGGGCTCCTGGCATCTGGCCTGGCGTCCACCTCGGTGGGGTGCTACGCCGGGGCCACCATCATGGGCGGCCTGCTGAAGGTGCGGATTCCGCTGCTTATTCGCCGGACTGTAACCCTGATCCCGGCGTTGGTTGTCTTGGGTGCCGGTGTTGAACCCACACTGGCCCTGGTCCTCAGCCAGGTCCTCCTGAGTTTCGGTATTCCGTTCGCGCTCATTCCGCTGATCCGCCTCACCGGCAGTCGCAAGGTGATGGGCATCCACGCCGACTCGAAAGCGCTGCGGATGGCCGGTTGGACCAGTGCCACTCTGATCGTGGGCCTGAACTGTGTGCTGATCTTCCTTACAGTGCTGGGACGCTAGAGAGCGCCGACCGCTGGGCCGCTAGTCCTGCCGGTGGCCCCGCGCCCGGGAGAGCGCCTGGTACCAGTAGAAGGACCGTTTGGGAGTCCGCTCCAGCGAATCGAAGTCCACATGCACCAGGCCAAACCGCTGGGAGTAACCGGCCGCCCACTCGAAATTGTCCATCAGCGTCCACACGTAGTAGCCGCGCAGGTCAACGCCCTCCGCAATGCCCCCCGGGGCAGTGGCCTCCAGTGCCGCCCCGAGATGCGTCGCGAGGTACTCCACCCGGTCCGTATCCTCCAGCGTCTCCGAGACACTGTCAGGTTCGGGGAAGCTCGCCCCGCCCTCCGTGATGTACACCGGCGGGAGGGCCTCCCCGTAACGGTCCCGCATTTCCTGCAGCAGGATTCCCAGATGGTCGGGCGCCACCGGCCAGCCGAATCCGGTACTGCCGAACTCCGCGTAGCCCACCTCGTGGAAGGGCAGCTTGGCCATCTCCTTGTGCATATCGGCAGGCATGGGCGTGATGCCCGGGCCCAGGGCCACCTTGACCGGGAAGTAATAGTTGAGCCCGTAGAAGTCCAGCGGCTGGTGGATGGTGCGGAGGTCGGCATCGGAGATTTTGCCGAGGGAGCGCAACCACGGCTTCGCGTACAAGGGCAGGGTGGGGTAGCGGCCCAGCAGGACGGGGTCGGCGTAGATCCTGTTCGCCAGCAGGTCGTACAGATGCGCCACCAGCCGGTCGCCGATCTTCCGGCTGGCGGGCCGGACGGGCGAGTGCAGGTTGGTCAGGCCGATGCCGCCCGCAACTCCGGCGGCCCGCAGCGCCTGCACCCCGAGCCCGTGCGCGAGGAGCTGGTGGTGGATGGAGGGAAGGGCGTTAAACATCAACCGGCGCCCGGGTGCATGCACCCCCAGGGCGTATCCGTTGAGGGTGACCGAGACCGGTTCGTTGAGGGTGACCCACTGATCCACCCGGTCGCCGAACCGCTCGCCGGCGGCCCGGGCGTAGTCGCCGAACCTTTCAGCAGTGTCGCGGTTCAGCCAGCCGCCACGGTGTTCAAGGGGCAACGGGGTGTCCCAGTGGTAAAGCGTGGCCATGGGGGAGATGCCGGCATCAAGGAGCTGGTCGATCAGGCGGTCGTAAAAGTCCAGGCCCTCGGCGTTGAATCTGCCCCGGCCGTCAGGCTGGATGCGTGGCCAGGAAAGCGAGAACCGGTAGGAGTCCGCGCCCAGTTCCTTGAGCAGCGCAACGTCCTCCGGCAGCCTGTTGTAGTGGTCGCACGCCACCGCGGGGGAGTGCCCGTCCATGATGGCGCCGGGCTTCTCCGCGAAGGCGTCCCACCCCGATGGTCCGCGGCCTCCGGCCTTCAGCGCGCCTTCGATCTGGAACGCCGCTGCCGCGACGCCAAGGGTGAACGACGGCGGCACGCGCCCGGCCAGTTCCGTCACCGATTCAGTGCCTTCGAGGGTCATGCCCCTATCATCCAGCCGGTTCCTTTCCACTGCAATGGGGCGTGAGGGGGACGGGTCGGGGGCCAATTCGCATCTGCCGTGCTTTTCCGGCATACTAGATGAGTTGTTCAAGCGCTTCTTCGCGTCCCGATCCGGATAATGCCGGGTGCAGGGTCCAAGTAGGAGACCAAACATAACCCACCCCAATGGATTTGCGGATTTGTATGCGTGTTCAGCGCGACACGCCCGACCGCGGGGGTCGGTTGCGCCGGCAAGGTGAGGAACCCGGATCTATCCGGATTCAGCTTGTGCGGCGGATGGTGGTTACGACCTCAAATGCTTCGGCAGCCATACAACGAGTAAGTGAACAGGGCAGCCCTAAACCGGGGAAGCACAGACTGAAAGAGAGTCAGGCGACATGGCGGGACAAAAAATCCGCATCCGGCTGAAGTCATACGACCACGAGGTCATTGACGTTTCAGCACGGAAGATCGTTGAGACGGTCACGCGCGCAGGCGCAACGGTAGTTGGCCCCGTGCCGCTGCCTACGGAGAAGAACGTGTACTGCGTTATCCGCTCTCCGCACAAGTACAAGGACAGCCGCGAGCACTTTGAAATGCGCACGCACAAGCGTCTTATCGACATCATCGATCCCACGCCGAAGGCTGTTGACTCGCTCATGCGTCTCGACCTGCCGGCTGACGTGAACATCGAAATCAAGCTGTAGGGAGGTGCTGAGAGACTATGACCGCAACCCGTAACGTAAAGGGCCTGCTGGGCACGAAGCTCGGCATGACCCAGGTCTGGGACGAGAACAACAAGCTCATCCCCGTCACTGTGGTCCAGGCAGACTCGAACGTCATCACCCAGCTGCGCAACGCAGAAGTTGATGGCTACGTCGCAGTTCAGATCGGCTACGGCCAGATCGATCCCCGCAAGGTCACCAAGCCGCTGGCTGGTCACTTTGAAAAGGCAGGCGTCACGCCTCGCCGCCACGTCGTCGAACTTCGTACCGCAGATGCTGCCGAGTACGAGCTGGGCCAGGAGCTCTCCGTAGAGGTCTTCGAAGCCGGCCAGAAGATCGACGTCGTCGGGACCACCAAGGGTAAGGGCTTCGCCGGTGTTATGAAGCGTCACGGCTTCCACGGCGTTGGAGCTTCCCACGGTGCCCACAAGAACCACCGTAAGCCCGGTTCAATCGGTGGCGCATCCACCCCGAGCCGCGTCTTCAAGGGCATGAAAATGGCCGGCCGCATGGGCGCCGTTCGTCACACCACGCTGAACCTCACGGTCCACGCGGTTGACGTCGAGAAGTCGCTGCTCCTGATCAAGGGTGCCGTCCCCGGCGCCCGCGGCCAGGTCGTACTCGTACGCACCGCCGTGAAGGGAGCCTAGTTCAATGGCTAACACTGTCCAGGTTGACCTGCCTGCAGAGATCTTCGACGTTCAGACCAACGTGCCGCTGCTGCACCAGGTTGTCGTTGCCCAGCTCGCTGCTGCCCGCCAGGGAACCCACAAGACCAAGACCCGCGCTGAAGTTTCCGGTGCAGGACGCAAGCCGTTCAAGCAGAAGGGCACCGGCCGCGCCCGTCAGGGTTCAATCCGTGCTCCTCACATGACCGGTGGTGGCGTTGTCCACGGTCCCACCCCGCGTGACTACAGCCAGCGGACCCCCAAGAAGATGATTGCTGCTGCACTGCGCGGCGCACTGTCTGACCGGGCCCGCAACGGGCGCATCCACGTTGTCGCGGAACTGGTTGAAGGCACCAAGCCCTCCGCCAAGACCGCCCTGGCGACGCTCCGCGGTGTTTCCGACCGCAAGAACCTGCTGGTCGTCATCGAGCGCGATAACGACGTTGCTGCACTGTCCGTGCGCAACCTCGCCGGCGTTCACGTTCTGTACGTAGACCAGCTGAACACCTACGACGTTCTCGTCTCTGATGACGTTGTCTTCACCAAGGCTGCCTACGACGCATTCGTTGCCGCTAAGGCAGCTAAGAACGAGGAGGATGCCAAGTGAGTGCAGCCACCATCAAGGATCCCCGCGACGTCGTGCTTGCACCCGTCGTGTCGGAAAAGAGCTACGGCCTGATCGACGAGGGCAAGTACACCTTCCTGGTGGACCCCCGTTCGAACAAGACCGAGATCAAGCTGGCCGTGGAGAAGATCTTCTCCGTCAAGGTCGAATCGATCAACACCATCAACCGTGCCGGTAAGCGCAAGCGCACCAAATTCGGATGGGGTACCCGCAAGAACACCAAGCGTGCGATTGTCACCCTCAAAGAAGGCACCATCGACATCTTCGGCGGTCCGCTCGCGTAGCGGAGACCACTTTAACGAGGAAATAAATTATGGGAATCCGTAAGTACAAGCCGACTACCCCGGGCCGTCGCGGCTCGAGCGTAGCGGACTTTATCGAAATCACGCGGTCGACGCCGGAAAAGTCGTTGGTACGTCCGCTGCCCAAAAAGGGCGGCCGTAACAACACCGGTAAGATCACCACCCGTCACAAGGGTGGCGGACACAAGCGCCAGTACCGTCTGATCGACTTCCGTCGCCACGACAAGGACGGCGTCAACGCCCGCGTTGCCGAAATCGAGTACGATCCGAACCGCACGGCTCGCATCGCCCTCCTGCACTACGTTGATGGCACCAAGCGTTACATCATCGCTCCCAACAAGCTCTCCCAGGGTGACGTTGTTGAGGCAGGTGCCGGTGCTGACATCAAGCCCGGTAACAACCTGCCGCTGCTCAACATCCCGGTGGGTACCGTCATCCACGCAGTTGAACTGCGTCCGGGCGGCGGCGCCAAGATGGGCCGCTCCGCCGGCGCATCCATCCAGCTTGTTGCCAAGGAAGGCCGCTTCGCCCAGCTGCGTCTGCCTTCCGGCGAAATCCGCAACGTTGACGTGCGCTGCCGCGCAACCGTCGGCGAGGTTGGCAACGCCGAGCAGTCGAACATCAACTGGGGCAAGGCCGGCCGTATGCGGTGGAAGGGCGTCCGCCCGACCGTCCGTGGTGTCGCCATGAACCCGGTTGACCACCCGCACGGTGGTGGTGAGGGTAAGACGTCCGGTGGACGTAACCCCGTCAACCCGAACGGTAAGCGGGAAGGCCGCACCCGCCGCCCCAACAAAGAGAGCGACAAGCTTATTGTGCGTCGCCGTCGTACTGGCAAGAACAAGCGATAGGAGCCTGGACACATGCCACGCAGCCTGAAAAAAGGTCCTTTCGTTGACCAGCACCTCTTTGTGAAGGTAGCCAGGGAAAACGAAAAGGGCACCAAGAACGTCATCAAGACCTGGTCCCGCCGTTCGATGATCATCCCCGACATGCTCGGACACACGATCGCCGTACACGACGGACGCAAGCACATCCCGGTGTTTGTCACTGAGTCGATGGTCGGGCACAAGCTCGGCGAATTCGCTCCCACGCGGACATTCCGCGGCCATGTCAAGGACGACCGTAAGGGCAAGCGCCGCTAGGCGCCTGCGTTTACGTCAAAGACGAGAGAAGGAAAGCAATGGAAGCCAAGGCAATTGCGCGCCACATCCGCGTAACGCCTATGAAGGCCCGGCGCGTCGTCAACCTTGTTCGTGGATTGCAAGCGAATGAGGCTCTGGCAATTCTGAAGTTTGCCCCGCAGGCAGCTTCGGAGCCGGTATTCAAGGTAGTTCAGTCGGCAATCTCTAACGCCCGGGTCCTCGCGGACCGCGACGGCGTGGCGTTTGACGAAGGCGACCTCATCATCAGCGAAGCGTTTGTTGATGAAGGCCCGACCATGAAGCGGTTCCAGCCGCGTGCCCAGGGTCGTGCATTTCAGATCAAGAAGCGCACCAGCCACATCACCGTGGTAGTCGCTACCCCGGAGAAAGAGGAGGCTCGCTAAGTGGGACAGAAAGTAAACCCGCACGGGTTCCGACTCGGCATCACCACCGATCACGTATCGCACTGGTTCGCTGACAGCACCAAGGCCGGGCAGCGGTACAAGGACTTCGTTCGCGAAGACATCCGCATCCGCCAGCTCATGTCCACGGGCATGGAGCGCGCCGGCATCGCCAAGGTCGAGATCGAGCGCACCCGTGACCGCGTCCGCGTGGACATCCACACGGCCCGTCCCGGCATCGTCATCGGCCGCCGTGGAGCAGAAGCAGACCGCATCCGCGGCGAGCTCGAAAAGCTCACCGGCAAGCAGGTCCAGCTGAACATCCTCGAGGTCAAGAACCCCGAGATGGAAGCTCAGCTTGTGGCCCAGGGCGTTGCAGAGCAGCTGACTTCCCGCGTGGCATTCCGCCGTGCGATGAAGAAGGCCATGCAGTCCGCACAGCGTGCAGGTGCCAAGGGCATCCGTATCGCCTGCTCGGGCCGCCTGGGTGGCGCTGAAATGTCCCGCTCGGAGTTCTACCGCGAAGGCCGTGTGCCCCTGCACACCCTCCGCGCGAACATCGACTACGGCTTCTACGAAGCCAAGACCACCTTCGGCCGCATCGGTGTGAAGGTCTGGATCTACAAGGGTGACGTCACCGCCAAGGAACTGGCCGCACAGGCCGCTGCCGCACCGTCCCGCGGTAACCGTGGCGACCGTCCCGGCCGTCCGGGTGGCGCTGACCGCGGTGACCGCCGTCGTCGTAACGACCGCCCGGCCGCTGACGCAGCTCCTGCTGCTGAGGCTCCGGCAGCTGAAGCAGCACCTGCTGCTGTAGAAGGAGGACAGGCTTAAATGCTTATCCCACGTCGAGTCAAGCACCGTAAGCAGCACCACCCGGGTCGTTCCGGCGCTGCCACGGGCGGCACCGAGGTCTCGTTCGGTGAGTGGGGTATCCAGGCTCTGAGCCCGGCATACGTCACCAACCGTCAGATCGAATCTGCCCGTATTGCGATGACCCGCCACATCAAGCGTGGCGGTAAGGTCTGGATCAACATCTACCCGGACCGTCCCCTGACCAAGAAGCCGGCCGAAACCCGCATGGGTTCCGGTAAGGGTTCACCGGAATGGTGGGTCGCCAACGTCAAGCCGGGCCGGGTTCTTTTCGAACTCTCCGGTGTCAATGAAGAGGTAGCTCGCGAGGCCCTGCGCCTGGCAATCCACAAGCTGCCGTTGAAGGCACGCATTGTGCGTCGCGAAGGTGGTGAGTAGAAATGGCAGTAGGATCCAAGGATTTGGCTCCCGCACAGCTGGACGGTTTCGACAACGAGCGTCTCGTTGAAGAACTCCGCAAGGCCAAGGAAGAGCTGTTCAACCTGCGTTTCCAGTCCGCCACCGGACAGCTGGAGAACCACGGTCGCCTGCGCGCGGTAAAGAAGGACATCGCCCGCATCTACACCGTTCTCCGCGAACGCGAGCTGGGCATTCGTGCCGAGGTTGCCGCACCGGTTGTGGAAGCCAAGGAAGAAAAGAAGTCCAAGAAGGCTGCAACCAAGAAGGCCGACAAGGCTGAAAAGGCTGAGACCGAGGAGGACGCCAAGTGAGTGAAAAGGACCAGAACGTGACCGAAACTGCTACCGCAGCCAAGGCTGGGGAGCGCGGTTACCGCAAGACCCGTCGCGGCTATGTGGTCTCCGACAAGATGGAAAAGACCATCGTTGTCGAGGTTGAAGACCGCGTGAAGCACGCACTGTACGGCAAGGTCATCCGCCGCACCTCCAAGGTCAAGGCCCACGACGAAGAAAACACCGCCGGCATCGGCGACCTCGTTGTCATCGCCGAGACCCGTCCGCTGTCCGCCACCAAGAACTGGCGGCTCGTGGAAATCCTCGAAAAGGCCAAGTAGCACCTGCTGCTTCGCTGGAAGCCCCTGTTCCCTTTCCGGGAACGGGGGCTTCCTCGTTTTAACCCACGCGTCACGCCAGGCAGCCTTTCGCCGCAGCGGACGACGACGGCGCCCGGACTGGCGGGGGAGTGGCACCTTGGGCGGGCCGAAAGTCTGCCCCGCGTGACGCCGTCGTCCGTCTTCTCCTCGACGCCCCATCTCTTCCTGCACCTTTTTCGGGAACGCGCCATCAGGTCCTGCACCTTTTTCGGGAACGCGCCATCACTTGCCAGAAGGAATGAGCGGGAGGTGATGGGGCGTTGGTGGTTTTGCTGCGGGAGGTGATGGCGCGTCTTGGGCAGCGGACGACGGCGGCGCCCGGACTGGCGGGGGAGTGGCACCTTGGGCGGGCCGAAAGACTGCCCCGCGTGACGCCGTCGTCCGTCTTGCAGGCCGGGGGACCGGGGTGATATGGGGACCGGCGGAAAACGTGCTAGGATATTGAGTTTGTATGGCGCCTTCTGCGCGCCATCATCAACCTCGTAAACAAGCGTGCCACAGCATAGTGCCCCTGTGCGCCCGGGATCCGTCCCGGACCGGGTGGGAGCAACTGCTTCTGGCACGGGCGTTTAGGCCTGGTCTGGCAAAATCCAGGCAGGTCAAGAGACACCCCGATCAACCGTTCCGCAAGGCTCATTCCGTAGCAAGACCACGGCCTGAGAACCGGCGCGACGCAAGGAGTAAATAGTGATTCAGCAGGAGTCGCGACTGAAGGTCGCCGACAACACGGGTGCTAAGGAAATCCTTACCATTCGCGTTCTCGGTGGATCTGGCCGTCGCTACGCAGGCATCGGTGACGTCATTGTCGCCACCGTCAAGGATGCAATCCCGGGCGGCAACGTAAAGAAGGGCGATGTGGTCAAGGCCGTCATCGTCCGTACCAAGAAGGAACGCCGCCGTGCGGATGGTTCCTACATCAAGTTTGACGAGAACGCAGCTGTGATCCTGAAGAACGACGGCGACCCCCGCGGTACCCGTATCTTCGGACCGGTTGGTCGTGAACTGCGTGACAAGAAGTTCATGAAGATCGTTTCTCTGGCTCCGGAGGTGCTCTAGTCCATGGCTGCAAAGATCAAGAAGGGTGACCTGGTTCAGGTCATCACTGGCGCCAAGGCTGAGCGCGGCGGCGACCGCGGCAAGCAGGGCAAGGTTCTGCGCGTATTCACCGACACCAACCGCGTGCTGGTTGAGGGTATCAACCGCGTCACCAAGCACACCCGTGTTGGACAGTCGCAGCGCGGCACCAAGACCGGCGGCATCGAGGTCGTAGAGGCCCCGATCCACATTTCCAACGTGGCCCTGGTTGACCCGTCGACCAAGAAGCCGACCCGCGTGGGCTTCCGCCTCGACACTGTGGAGAAGAACGGCGTCAAGAAGACCGTCCGCATCCGCGTGTCCAAGAGCTCCGGGAAGGACATCTAATGACTGAGACTCTCGAGACTCCGGCAACGAAGATCGTTCCTCGTCTGAAGACCAAGTACGCCGAATCCATCAAGGCCACGCTGCAGGATGAATTCAAGTACGAGAACGTGAACCAGGTACCCCGCCTGGTGAAGGTTGTTGTGAACATGGGTGTTGGAGATGCCGCCAAGGACTCCAAGCTGATCGACGGCGCTGTCCGCGACCTCACCCAGATCACCGGCCAGAAGCCGCAGGTTACCAAGGCCCGCAAGTCGATCGCACAGTTCAAGCTGCGCGAAGGCATGCCCATCGGTGCACACGCAACCCTGCGTGGCGACCGCATGTGGGAATTCGTGGACCGCCTGGTCACCCTGGCACTGCCCCGTATCCGCGACTTCCGCGGACTCAGCGGCAAGCAGTTCGATGGCAACGGCAACTACACCTTCGGTCTGACCGAGCAGGTTATGTTCCACGAAATCGACCAGGACAAGATCGACCGCGTCCGCGGTATGGACATCACGGTTGTGACCACCGCCAAGACCGATGACGAAGGCCGCGCGCTGCTCAAGGCGCTTGGTTTCCCGTTCAAAACCGAAGCTTAATTAACTACGTAAAAGGTCCGGCCGCTCCGCTCCCCAAAGGACGGAACGGCGGAAACCGTTATGAGGAAGGGCATGAGCCCACATGACAATGACAGATCCTGTCGCAGATATGCTTACGCGCCTGCGTAACGCAAACTCGGCATACCACGACTCCGTGTCTATGCCTTACAGCAAGCTCAAGGCACGCGTTGCCGACATCCTCAAGGCCGAAGGTTTCATCGCCGGCTGGAAGGAAGAGGACGCTGAGGTTGGCAAGAAGCTGACCCTCGAACTCAAGTTCGGTCCGAACCGTGAGCGTTCCATCGCCGGTGTACGCCGCATCTCCAAGCCGGGCCTCCGCGTTTATGCGAAGTCCACCAACCTGCCTCACGTGCTCGGTGGCCTGGGTATCGCTATCCTGTCCACCTCTTCCGGCCTCCTGACTGATAAGCAGGCCGGCAAGAAGGGCGTGGGCGGCGAAGTCCTCGCGTACGTCTGGTAACGGGAAAGGAAGAGAATAATGTCACGTATTGGACGTCTCCCCATCACCGTTCCTGCCGGCGTTGAGGTCAAGGTTGACGGCTCTGTCGTCAGCGTCAAGGGTTCCAAGGGGGAGCTGACCCACACTGTGGCCAGCCCCATCGAGGTTGCCCTGGACGAGAACACCCTGACCGTCAGCCGCCCGAACGACGAGCGCGCCTCCCGTTCGCTCCACGGCCTGACCCGCACCCTGATCGCGAACATGATCCAGGGCGTCACCGCAGGCTACGAGAAGAAGCTTGAAATCGTCGGTACCGGTTACCGCGTTCAGGCCAAGGGATCTGACCTTGAGTTCGCTCTCGGCTACAGCCACCCGGTCAACGTTTCGGCTCCGGCCGGCATCACCTTTGCAGTAGAGGGACCGACCAAGCTCTCTGTCTCAGGTATCAACAAGCAGCAGGTCGGCGAGGTTGCTGCCAACATTCGCAAGCTGCGGAAGCCTGACCCGTACAAGGGCAAGGGCATCCGTTACGCCGGCGAAGTCATCCGCCGCAAGGTCGGAAAGGCTGGTAAGTAACCATGGCCATCTCCATTAACAAGAAGCGTACGAACAAGAGCAAGGCTGCTGGTCGCAGCCGCCGCCAGCTTCGTATCCGCAAGCGCATTTCCGGAACGGCTGTCCGCCCCCGCCTGGTGGTCAACCGCTCCGCACGCCACGTATTTGTCCAGGTTGTCGATGACACCATTGGCCAGACCGTAGCAAGCGCGTCCACTCTGGAAGCCGACCTTCGTGCATTCGACGGTGACAAGACTGCCAAGGCCAAGCGCGTCGGCGAGCTCGTTGCCGAACGTGCCAAGGCTGCCGGCGTCGAGGCTGTTGTGTTCGACCGTGGTGGTAACAAGTACCACGGCCGGATTGCCGCCGTCGCTGACGGTGCACGCGAAGGTGGGCTGTCACTGTGACCGAAGCAAACAAGGAAAAGGACACTGTGTCTGCAGATCAGAAGGCCCCCGAAGCCGCAGCTGCTGAGACCACTGCCCCCGCTGCCGACGACCGCCGTGGTGGCGCCCGTCGTGGCGAGCGTGGCGACCGTGGCCAGGGCCGCGGCGACCGCGGTGGCCGTGGCGGCCGCGACGGTGGCCGTGAAGCCGAAAAGAACCAGTTCGTAGAGCGCGTTGTCACCATCAACCGCGTTTCCAAGGTCGTCAAGGGTGGTCGTCGCTTCAGCTTCACCGCACTGGTCGTCGTTGGTGACGGTAACGGCATGGTCGGCGTGGGCTACGGCAAGGCCAAGGAAGTTCCCGCTGCTATCGCCAAGGGCGTTGAAGAGGCCAAGAAGTCCTTCTTCCGTGTTCCGCGCGTTGGCAGCACCATCCCGCACCGCGTTCAGGGTGAAGCCGCTGCCGGCGTCGTAATGCTGCGTCCGGCCTCCGCCGGTACCGGTGTTATCGCCGGTGGTCCGGTCCGTGCAGTACTGGAGTGCGTGGGCATCCACGACATCCTCTCCAAGTCGCTCGGTTCCTCCAACGCCATCAACATCGTTCACGCGACCGTTGATGCCCTGAAGCGCCTCGAAGAGCCGGCAGCAGTGGCAGCACGCCGCGGCCTGCCGCTGGACGAGATCGCGCCCCCGGCACTGGTGAAGGCCCTCCTGGCTCCGAAGGCAGGTGTTTAGTCATGGCTAAGAACCTGGTCCCCTCCGACGCTCAGTTGGAAATCACTCAGATCAAGTCCGCCATTGGCGGCAAGCAGAACCAGCGCGACACCCTGCGGTCCCTCGGCCTGAAGCGGATCGGACACACCGTTGTTCGCACCGCCGACGCCGTGACCGTTGGAATGCTCAACACGGTTCCGCACCTGGTAAAGGTAGAGGAGGCGAAGTAAATGGCAGAGAACACTGCTGATAAGGCACAGGCTGCTGAGAAGCAGAACGCCCTGAAGGTTCACCACCTGCGTCCCGCTCCGGGTGCCAAGACCGCCAAGACCCGTGTGGGTCGTGGTGAGGCATCCAAGGGTAAGACCGCCGGTCGCGGTACCAAGGGTACTGCTGCCCGCTACCAGGTGAAGGCTGGCTTTGCCGGCGGCCAGCTGCCGCTGCACATGCGCCTGCCCAAGCTGCGTGGCTTCAAGAACCCGTTCCGGGTTGAGTTCCAGGTTGTAAACCTGGACAAGCTCAACGAGCTGTTCCCGGAAGGTGGCGCAGTCACCGTGGAGAACCTGGTCGAAAAGGGTGCCGTTCGCAAGAACCAGCCCGTCAAGGTGCTGGGCACCGGCGACATCACCGTCAAGGTTGACGTCACCGTCCACGCATTCTCGGCCAGCGCCGCTGAAAAGATCGCTGCAGCAGGCGGAAGCACCACCGCCCTCTAAAGGGACGGCGCCAGCTGTTAAACTCCCGGTATCCGTGGGCTTCGGCCCCGGATACCGGGAGTTTTTCGTATCCGCCGGGCGATCAAATCCCGCCATCCGGCGCATGGACCCGGGGCCGGATTGTTCGCATGGCGCGAAGAACCGTTAGACTCGGATGTCGGGATCTATCGATTCCCCTCACCCCACTCTTATTAACACCACAGGAGGACGCTTGCTTAGCGCATTTGGCCGGGCCTTTCGCACGCCTGATCTGCGACGCAAGTTGTTGTTCACGCTGGGAATCATCACCATATTCCGCTTGGGTGCTTTCATTCCCTCGCCAGGTGTGAACTACCAGAATGTCCAGCAATGCTTGCATAACGGTCAGACTGCCGGCGGGCTGTACCAGCTCGTCAACCTCTTCAGCGGCGGCGCGTTGCTCCAGGTGTCCATCTTCGCCCTGGGCATCATGCCCTACATCACGGCCAGCATCATCGTCCAGCTGCTCCGGGTGGTCATTCCCCGGTTCCAGGAGCTCTACGACGAGGGCGCGTCGGGCCAGTCCAAGCTGACCCAATACACCCGCTACCTCACCATCGCGCTGGGCCTGCTCAACGCCACCACCCTGGTGTCCCTGGCCCGCTCCGGGCAGCTGCTTCCCGGCTGCCAGCTGCCGGTGATCCCCGACTCCAGCATTATCACCACCATCCTGATTATCATCACGCTCACGGCCGGCACCGGCCTGATCATGTGGATGGGCGAGCTCGTCACGGAGAAGGGCGTGGGCAACGGCATGTCGCTGCTCATCTTCACCTCCATCGCCGCCCAGTTCCCCACCTCGCTGGGTGCCATCTGGACCTCGCAGGGACCGGGAACCTTCTTCCTCGTCCTGGTGGTGGGCCTCCTGACCGTCGCGCTGGTGGTATTCGTCGAGCAGTCACAGCGCCGCATTCCGGTGCAGTACGCCAAGCGTATGATCGGCCGGCGCACCGTGGGCGGCACCAGCACCTATATCCCCATCAAGGTGAACATGGCCGGTGTCATTCCGGTGATCTTCGCTTCCTCCATGCTCTACATTCCCGGGCTGATCGCGCAGTTCAACCAGCCCCGGAACGGCGAGCCACTGCAACCGTGGGTTGAATGGATCAACAACAACCTCACCCGCGGTGACCACCCGATCTATATGGCGGTTTACTTCCTCCTGATCGTGTTCTTTACCTACTTCTATGTCGCGATCACCTTCAACCCTGAAGAAGTCTCAGACAACATGAAGAAGTACGGCGGCTTCATTCCAGGTATCCGCGCCGGCAGGCCGACCGCTGACTACCTGCAGTACGTGCTCTCACGGATCACCCTGCCCGGCGCCCTCTACCTGGGTATCGTGGCGCTGATTCCGCTGGTGGCACTTGTGCTGATCAACGCAAACCAGAACTTCCCGTTCGGTGGCACCTCGATCCTGATCATGGTGGGCGTTGGGTTGGAGACCGTAAAGCAGATTGATGCGCAGCTACAACAACGTCACTACGAAGGGCTTTTGCGATGACGAGAATGCTGATTATTGGACCTCCCGGTTCCGGAAAAGGAACGCAGGCGGAGCGGATTTCAGAACGCCTCGGCGTTGTGGCCATCTCCACCGGCGACATCTTCCGTGCCAACGTGAAGGGTGAAACCCCGCTGGGCCTCGAGGCCAAGAAGTACATGGACAACGGGGACTTCGTTCCGGACAGCGTGACCAACAAGATGGTCCGCGACCGCCTGAACGAGTCCGATGTCGAAAACGGCTTCCTGCTCGACGGCTACCCGCGCACCACCGCGCAGGTTGACTACCTTGACGAGATCCTCGCCGACGGCGACGAGAAGCTCGACGTGGTCCTGCAGCTGACTGCCGACGACGAGGAGCTGGTCCACCGCCTCCTGGGCCGTGCCAAGGAAACGGGCCGGAGCGACGACAACGAAGCCGTCATCCGTCACCGCCTTGACCTGTACCACGAGCAGACCGAAGCCGTGGTGGCGAAGTACGCCGACCGCGGCATCCTCACCAAGGTTGACGGGATCGGTCCCATCGACGAAGTGACCAACCGCGTGATGCAGGCCATCAAGGCCGCACAGGCAGCCTGACCAAAGGCGCCCGGTTTTATCGAGGCTCCTCCCGGCATCCGGGAGGGGCCTCAGCCATTTGAAAGGAAACACCATGGCCTTCGGCCAACCCCGCATCGAATTCAAGAACAACGCCCAGATGCGCACCATGCACGAGGCCGGTCTGGTCCTCAGCCGTGCACTGGATGCCGCAGTTGCCGCCGCGGTGCCGGGGGTCACCACCAAGCATCTGGATGACGTCTTCGCCGCCGTGCTCAACGAGGCGGGCGCCAAGTCCAACTTCCTGGGCTACCACGGCTTCCCGGCCACCATCTGCACGTCCGTCAACGAGGAAGTGGTTCACGGCATTCCGGGCAGCCGCGTCCTGCAGGACGGCGACATCATTTCCATCGACGGCGGGGCGATCGTCGACGGCTGGCACTCGGACTCCGCGCGCACGGTGATCGTGGGAACCGCGGATCCTGAGGACCAGCGGCTGTCCGACGTCACGCAGGCCGCAATGTGGCGGGGGATCGCTGCGCTGGCCAAGGGTACGCACGTGGGTGACATCGGCGCCGCCATCGACGATTACGTCTCGTCAGTCTCCGGCAAGCCGTTGGGCATCCTGGAGGACTACGTGGGCCACGGCATCGGCTCCGAGATGCACATGGCCCCGGACGTCCTGAACTACCGCACCAACCACCGCGGGCCCAAGATCAAGCCGGGCCTGTGCCTCGCCATCGAGCCCATGCTGGTCCGTGGCAGCATCGACACCGCAGTCCTGGAAGACGACTGGACCGTGGTGACCACCGACGGCAAGCGCTCCTGCCAGTGGGAGCACTCGGTGGCAGTGCACGAGAAGGGCATCTGGGTGCTTTCAGCGCCCGACGGCGGCGCGGAGCACCTGGTGCCCCTCGGCGTCACCCCGGTGCCGATCCCGTAAGGGACGCGCCCCTTCCCCTGCGATACGCAAAATCCCTGTCGACACCGAAATACCCTGTGTGTCAGCCTGTTGTGTGACACTTCGGGGCGGGGAAGGAACGCCCATGGAAATTCCGACTCGTCCCACAAAGTTTCATCGGTTCTCGGCCCAGCAGAAGTGGGATTTGTTGCTGGAATACGACAAGTGCGTGGACTGGGGTTCCAAGTCCGAGTTTTGCCGCCGGGTTCAGGTGCACTCCGCGACCTTCCGTGATTGGCTTGCTGCCCGGGATGAAGGGCGGCTCCTGCCGCCGGGGGTTCAACCCGGGACAGGTGAGGGGAAGGCATGGATGACAGCGCGTGACAGGGATGAACTCAAACACCTTCGGACAGAGAACGAGCGGCTGAAGCAAAAGCTGGAGAAGTCGGAGGCCGCGGTGGAGATCCTGGGAAAAGCTGCCGCGCTCCTGGACGCTATGGCCCGGAGCGCGGCAGCAACAGATCCCCACTTGGACGAACCGGAACCAGGCCGGCCAGAGTGGCTGAAGAAGCCCGTCGACGGGACGTCCTCCTCGGAGTGATCACCGCGTTGAGTGGTGTCGGCTACGGAGTCCGCAGGGCCTGCAGCCTGCTGGGGCTCTCCCACGAGACCTGGTACCGGTATCGCAGAGGCACCAAACGCCCCGGTGTTGTCGTTGCCCACCGTGACCGGTCCTATCCGAACAGGATCAGCCCCGAGGACGAAGAGAAACTGCTCCAAACCATTAACAACGAGGAGTATTCCGGGCTCTCCGTCACACAAGCCGTGAGGAGGATGGCTGATGCCGGGGACATCTATTGCTCGATGGCATCTGCCCACCGGATCGTCCGTCGGCATGGCCAGAACGGGGACCGACGCCGCCGAAGATCCGCTGGCGCCGCAACAACCTCCCGCGCGAAACCAGTCCTCCAAGCCACAGCGCCGAATCAGCTATGGTCCTGGGACATCACGATGCTTCGTGGGCCCGGCAGACAACACCTCAAGCTCTACACCATCATTGACGTCTTCTCGCGGAAAGTCATGGGCCACCGAGTCGAGCAGGTCGAGGACACAGCACTCGCCCAGGACCTCATCCGCAGCGCAGTCCTGGCTGCCAGGACAGCCCCGAAAGTGCTCCACGCGGACAACGGAGGACCCATGAGGTCCGCCCGGACATGGGAACTGCTGCGCACCTTGGGGATCCGTCCCTCGCATTCCCGCCCGAGAGTCTCCAACGACAACCCCTACATCGAATCCCTCTTCAAGACCGTGAAGTACTCACTCGAATTCCCCGAGCGCTTCGAATCGCTCAAACAAGCTAGAGACTTTGCGCGCTGGTTCTTCGATGACTACAACAACAACCACCTGCACAGTGGCCTGAACTGGTTCACACCCACTTCAGTGCACGATGGCAGCGCAGCAGACATCCGGAACCACCGCCAACACGCCCACGAGGCCTACTACCGCCGACACCCCGAACGCTTCCGCAGCCCCCCGGTCACTCCGGCACCGCCCGGGGAAGCCTGGATCAACCAACCCAACCAAACACCCAAACTGTCACAGACAGCTTGATTTATTCCGAATATGGGTGTCGGCAGGGATTTTGCGTATCGCTCGCGAGCGTGCGCGTCGCGGGGAGTCAGGACTTGAGCTTCGGCTTCACGTCCCGGTCGTAGATGCCCTGCAGCGTGGTCTTCAGGTCCGTCATGGTGGGTTTGACGTCGCCCTGCTGGGTGAGGATCTTCGCGGCGGCCTTGGCCATCTCCTGGTCGGCGCCCGGCAGGAACACGCGGGCGTTGTCCTGGACCTTGGTCACCGCGAGCTGGTCCACTGCCGTCTGGATCTGCGGGGTCTTGGCCAGGACTGCCTTCATGTCCGCCGACTTGCGGGTGGGCATGTAGCCGGTGGCGGCGGAGAATTCCGCGGTGCTCTCCGGCTGGGTGACGAAGTCCAGGAACATCCCGGCGGCCAGCTGTTCCTCCTTGGTGATGCCGCTGGGGATGCCCAGGCCGGCGCCGCCCGTGGGGCAAACGTTGGATTCCGCCTTGGGGCCGCCGGGCAGGAAGCCAACACCTACGTTGAACTTGGCCGACTTCAGGATCCCCAGCAGTGAGCCCGTGGAGGCGATGGTTGCGGAGGTCAAGCCGGCCGAGAAGTCATCCGCCGCCTCTTTGGACGAGACGCCCGCCCACTTGTCCTTGTAGATCGAGTCCTGGGCCCACTGCAGCGCCGCAACCGACTCGGCGGAGTCGCAGGTGATGTCCCATTCCTTGGACCAGCCGCCGCCCCAGCCCCACAGCATGTTCTGCAGCGTCCAGCCTGCGTAGCCGGCCAGCGCGGGATAGATGTAGGCGTACTGGGCGCCGGAGCTTGCCTTCAGCTTGGGCGCCCACTCACCGAATTCCTGCCAGGTCTTGGGAGCACGGTCCGGAATGCCGGCCGCCGCGAAGTGGTCCTTGTTGTAGTAGAACAGCGGTGTTGACCGGCCATAAGGCAGTGCCCACTGCTTGCCGTCGTACTTGTAGTCATTGACCAGTGACTGCTGGAAGTCGTCCATCTTCATGTTCAGCTGTTTGGTCAGGGCGTCAACGGGAATGATGCTGCCGTTGGTGTAGTAGCGGAACCACCACACGTCGGAGAGGACCACAACGCCGGGAAGGCCGGACTTGGCCGCCTGCGCCGTTTGGAACTTCTGGGCGATTTCCTCGTAGTTGGCCCCGGCGGTGACCAGGTTCACGGTGATGCCCGGGTTCTTGGCCTGGAATTTCTCGATCAGGCTCTTCTCCACGTCCTGCGACTGTCCTGGGTGGCTGGACCAGAAGTCGATCTTGGCGGCAGGCTTCACGCCGCTGAAGTCGATATCGGCCGCCTGGGATGTGGCCTGTCCGCCGCCGGTTGTTGAAGGTCCGCCGCATGCGGCCAGGGCGGCAGCAGAGGCGGTGACCCCTGCCAGGCCCAGGAAGTGCCTCCGGTCCAGGTGAAGTGTCATGACAGTTCCTTTCGGTTGTTGCCTTTGGAAGGTTGGGACGTACGACGGCGGCCGGCAGCTTAGCCGGTCACGCTGCCTTGGGTGAGGCCCGCCACGATGTAGCGCTGCAGGGCCGCGAAGATGATCAGGATGGGAACGATGACCAGGACCGCCCCGGCCATGAGGACACCCCAGCCGGCGGCGTTGCTCTCGTTGTTCTGCAGCAGGGTCAGGCCCACGGGGAGGGTCATGGTCTCCGGCCGGTCCGTGATGATGAGCGGCCAGATGTAGTCATTCCACTCGGTCACGATGGTCACCAGGGCCACGGTGGCGACGGAGGGGACCGACACGGGGACCACGATCTGCCACAGCCGGCGCCAGTGGCCGGCACCGTCCATCTCGGCCGATTCCAGGATCGAGGCCGGCAGGGTACGGAAGTGCTGGCGCAGCAGGAACGTGCCGAACGCGGTGCCAAGGCCGGGAAGGATGATGCCCCACAGGGTGTTCTTGCCCCCGATCCCCGCGATCAGGATGAAGTTGGGCAGGATGGACACCTGCGGCGGCACCATGAGCGCCACCAGGATCAGCAGGAAAATGAAGTTCCGGAACGGGAAGCGGACAAAGACCAGTGCGTACGCCGTGAGGATGGCCAGCAGCACCTTGATGGTGGCCCCAGCCAGGGTGACGATGGTGCTGTTCAGGAAGAACTGGCCGAACGGCACGGTGGTCATGGCCGTCCGGTAGTTCTCCAGGTTCAGGCTTTCCGGCAGGATTTTCAGGTCGGTGGTGACGATTTCCCCCGACTGCTTGAAGGAGCTGAGCACCATCCACAGCAGGGGAAGGAACACCACCAGCGTGGCCACGAGCAGCGGCAGGTAGCCGCCCACCACGGTCTGGATGAGGTTCCGGCGCGAAAACGGTTGGTCGCGGCGAAGGCCTGGATCCGGGGCGGCGGGGTCCGGGCTCACCGGTGATAGGGAGGTCACGAGTAGTGCACCTTTCGTTCCACGAACCGCAGCTGGAGCACGGTGATGACCAGGAGGATGGCGAACAGGACCACCGAAATGGCTGCCGAGTAACCTGCACGGTTGTAGGCGCCGAAGGCCTGGAGGTATGCCTCATAGATCAGGGTGCTGGTGCCGGTGCCCAACGGCGTCATGATCCGGATGAGGTCGAAGGCCTGCAGTGAGCTGAGCATGGTGGTGATCAGGAGGAAGAACGTGGTGGGGGACAGCAGCGGCAGCGAGATGCTGAGGAAGCGCCGGAAGCCGTTCGCCCCGTCGAGGGATGCTGCCTCCATCACGTCCTGCGGAAGGGACTGGAGCCCGGCGAGATACACCACAGCGCAGTAGCCCAGGTTCTTCCAGACGTAGACCAGGATCACCATGACCAGCGACAGCTGCGGATCGTTGATCCATTGTGGGCTTTGTTGTCCGATGCCCCGGAGCAGCCAGGCCAGGACGCCGTAGCCGGGGTCGAAAATGAACAGCCACACCAGGCCCACGCCGACGCCGGAAAGGACGTAGGGGGCAAACACGGCGGAACGGGCAAACGTGGTGCCCCGGACCTTCGCGTTCAGGGCCAGCGCCACCAGCAGTCCCAATATCATAGAGCCGCCCACGGTCACCAGGGTGAACACCGCCGTGGTCCCCAGGACTTTCGGCGCATCGTTGCTGGTGAAGAAGGTGACGTAGTTAGTAAAGCCAACCACGGTGGCGGTGGGGGAACCCAGGGTCCAGTCCAGCGTGGAGTAGTACATGTTGCTGAACAGCGGGCGGTAGGTGAAGACGGCGATCAGCACAAGGTTGGGCAGCGCCATGGCAAGGAAAACGAAGAAGTCGCGGCGGGCCCGTGCGGTCCACCGGCGTCTTGGAACTTTTGCTGAGCGCCCCGGCGGCCTGTTGGGTTTGGCCGAGGGGTGGGGGGCGAGTTGACGGGTCATGCGTGTCTCTCCCGGGTTGGGAGCCTGCTCGTGGCCGGCCCTGGCTTGATCTAGGGACTACTACACCAGACCGTCAGGGGGCTGAAACCCGCATATGCCCTTGTCAGGGAACTGTTATCCAAGGCTTCGTCGCCCGTTAACGCTGTGTTGAATGCAGTCTCGCATAAAGTTCGCCGATGCGGCAGGGGCGCGCCAGCAGAGGGGACAATAGGGGGCATGGGAACCATTACCGATGTTCCGGGCATTCGCGTGGGCCACGTCCAGAAGGACAGCGACGGCTGGCTGACAGGCGTCACCGTTGTCCTGCCGCCGCCGGGCACCATCGGCTCAGTGGATGTCCAGGGCGGCGGGCCGGCCACCCACGAAACAGACGCCCTTGACCCCACCACGCTGGTCAGCGCGGTCGATGCCGTAGTTCTCACCGGCGGCAGCGCCTACGGGCTCGCGGCCGCGGCGGGCGCCCAGCGCTGGTGCGAGGAGAACGGCCGCGGCTTTGCCGTCCCCGGGGGAGTGGTGCCCATCGTCCCGGCCGCCGCCATCTTCGACCTCGGCAGGGGCGGCGACTTCTCAGCACGGCCGACGCCGGACATGGGCTACGCGGCAACCGCCGCCGCAGCAGCACAAAAGGAAGGGCACGACGTCGGACGCGGCAACGTCGGCGCCGGCACCGGGGCGCTGATCGGCAGGGGACAGTTCAAGGGCGGTGTAGGCACGGCCTCGGTCACCCTTGAGAACGGGGCGGTTGTCGGTGCCATCGCGGTCGTCAACGCGCTGGGCCTGCCGTTCGAGCCAGCTAAGCCGGTCTCGGGGAAGAGTGCTGATCCGCAGCCCCTCAACACCACTCTTATCGTGGTGGCAACTAATGCAGTCCTCGATGTGGCTGAGTGCAAGCGGACTGCCTCCGCATCCCATGCAGGGATTGCCCGGGCACTGAACCCGAGCCACACCCTGGCCGATGGGGACACCGTTTTCTGTTTGTCCACCCAGGCATTGGCACTGGACCGCTCGGACGACGCTGCCCGGCAGATCAGCCTCATCACGCTTCAAAGCGCGGCAGCCGACGTCGTCCGTTTGGCCATCGTTGACGGTGTGGCCGCGGCTGTTGCGGTGAGCACTCCGGCTGGCGAATATGGTGCGTACCGCACCTCGTAGGCTACTATGGCCGATTTAACTTTTACCGGCCAACAGGGTAGTGTTGTTTGTTGGTTGTCTGGACTGCCACGCCCTTTTGGGCCTGGAGCCGGCGATCGATCCAACAAAAACGTTCGTGGTCATGCCCGGTGCTATCCGGCGGGGCTGCGGCAACAACAGTTAGCGGAGGGTATGGCCAAGAAGGACGGGGTCATTGAGATCGAAGGCGTTGTGACCGAGGCGCTGCCTAACGCGATGTTTCGCGTTGAGCTCACCAACAAGCACATCGTTCTGGCACACATCTCTGGAAAGATGCGTCAGCACTACATCCGAATCCTCCCTGAGGACCGCGTAGTGGTGGAGCTGAGCCCGTACGACCTCACCCGTGGTCGTATCGTCTACCGCTACAAGTAAATTACTGGGCAGCTGCAGCGCATGCTGACTGCTGCTCCAGTTGACCAACTGCTACACGCAAAGGAATGCCATGAAGGTCAAGCCGAGCGTCAAGCAGATCTGCGAAAAGTGCAAAGTGATCCGCCGTAATGGCCGGGTCATGGTGATCTGCGAGAACCCGCGCCACAAGCAGCGCCAGGGCTAATTTCCTTCCCTGAAGGAAATCCTGGGTTGCTAACCCACGCAAGTAAATAAAGGCAGCACAAGCTGATCTGGAACATTGAGCTCGAAAGAGTCCGGACAGCTAACCCCCGGTCGGAGGCTGGGGCCGCATGGAACATGCGGGTGTACTGCCTACGACCTCCGGTTTATCAAGGAGTACTGCCACTATGGCTCGTCTCGCTGGCGTAGACATTCCCCGCGAAAAGCGGCTGGAAATTGCGCTTACTTACATCTACGGCGTGGGCAAGACCCGTGCACACGAAACCCTGGCTGCCACTGGCATCAGCGCTGACGTCCGCGTCAAGGACCTCACCGATGCCCAGCTGGTTGAGCTGCGTGATTACATCGAAGGCAACTACAAGGTTGAGGGTGACCTTCGCCGCGAAGTAGCAGCTGATATCCGCCGCAAGGTTGAAATCGGCAGCTACGAAGGTATTCGCCACCGTAAGGGCCTGCCGGTCCGCGGGCAGCGTACCAAGACCAACGCCCGTACCCGCAAGGGTCCGAAGCGCACCGTCGCAGGCAAGAAGAAGGCCCGTTAAAATCCCCACCCGGGATTTACGGACTTTCCCCAATAACTTTCTGTAGGAGAAAAAATGCCCCCGAAGACTCGTGGCGCGGTTCGCAAGCCGCGTAAGAAGGACAAGAAGAATATCGCGCTTGGCCAGGCGCACATCAAGAGCACCTTTAACAACACCATCGTTTCCATCACGGATCCCAGCGGTGCTGTTATTTCCTGGGCTTCCTCCGGTGAGGTTGGCTTCAAGGGCTCGCGGAAGTCCACCCCGTTCGCTGCCCAGATGGCTGCCGAAGCCGCTGCCAAGCGTGCGCAGGAGCACGGCATGCGCAAGGTAGACGTTTTCGTCAAGGGTCCGGGTTCCGGACGCGAGACGGCAATCCGTTCGCTGCAGGCCGCAGGCCTCGAGGTTGGCTCCATCCAGGACGTCACCCCCGCAGCGCACAACGGCTGCCGCCCGCCGAAGCGCCGCCGCGTCTAATTCTTTTCCGCAGCAGGAGCTTGCCCGGACCAAGTGATGGTCCGGGCAAGCCCAGCGCGTTAAGTCTTCAGACCGAATTTCCACCACCTGTGTTGCGTCATATAGCGGATGCTCGCCGAAAGGAAACCTAAGTGCTCATTGCACAGCGCCCCACCCTCTCCGAAGAGGTAGTCTCCGAAAACCGTTCGCGTTTCATCATTGAACCGCTGGAACCGGGCTTCGGCTACACCCTCGGAAACTCCCTCCGCCGTACCCTGCTCTCCTCCATCCCCGGTGCTGCCGTAACCAGCATCCGGATCGATGGTGTGCTGCACGAGTTCACCACGGTTCCGGGTGTCAAGGAAGATGTCACCGAGATCATCCTTAACATCAAGAGCCTGTCGGTTTCCTCCGAGCACGACGAGCCCGTCGTTGCCTACCTGCGCAAGCAGGGCCCCGGAGTCGTCACCGCCGCGGACATCGCTCCGCCGGCCGGCGTCGAATTCCACAACCCGGATCTGCACATCGCCACGCTGAACTCGAAGGGCAAGTTCGAGCTCGAACTGACCATCGAGCGCGGCCGCGGCTACGTTTCGGCAGCTCAGAACAAGTCCGGTGATGCAGAGATCGGCCGTATCCCGGTTGACTCCATCTACTCGCCGGTGCTGAAGGTTACTTTCCGCGTGGAAGCAACCCGTGTTGAGCAGCGCACCGACTTCGACAAGCTGATTGTCGACGTCGAGACCAAGCAGGCCATCGCCCCGCGCGATGCTGTTGCTTCCGCAGGCACCACCCTGGTGGAACTGTTCGGTCTGGCCCGTGAGCTGAACACCGCAGCTGAAGGTATCGAGATCGGCCCGTCGCCAACCGACGCTGCCCTGGCAGCCGACATGGCACTGCCGATCGAGGATCTGGACCTCACCGTCCGTTCCTACAACTGCCTCAAGCGTGAGGGCATCCACACCGTGGGTGAACTCGTTGCCCGCTCTGAGGCTGACCTGATGGATATCCGCAACTTTGGTGCGAAGTCCATTGACGAGGTCAAGGCAAAGCTGGTTGAACTGGGCCTGTCCCTCAAGGACTCGCCTCCCGGTTTTGACCTCGCAGCACGCGCCGCAGCAATCGAAGAGGACGACGCCGCCTTCGGCGACGACGAACTCTAAACCAGACCTTGGCCGGCGGGCAGCACCATGGTGTGCCGCCCACGGCTTCCACATGAGGAGAAACAATTATGCCTACCCCCACTAAGGGTCCGCGTCTCGGCGGCGGCCCGGCTCACGAGCGCCTCATGCTCGCGAACCTGGCAGCAGCACTGTTCGAGCACAAGCGGATCACCACCACGGTGACCAAGGCCAAGCGCCTGAAGCCGTACGCAGAGCGCCTGGTGACCTTCGCCAAGCGTGGCGACCTCGCTTCCCGCCGCCGCGTGCTCGGCCTGATCAGCAACAAGGGCGTCGTCCACGAGCTGTTCACCGACATTGCGCAGGCTGTGGAGAACCGCGAGGGCGGCTACACCCGCATCACCAAGATCGGCAACCGCAAGGGCGACAACGCTCCCATGGCTGTCATCGAACTGGTCCTCGAGCCGGTTTCCGCCAAGCAGGCCGTCGTAGCCGAGGCTACCCAGGCTGCTGCCAAGGCTGCTCCGGCCGCCGAGGAAGCTCCCGCTGAAGAGGCTCCGGCCGCTGAAGAAGCTGCTGCAACCGAAGAGGCACCCGCTGCTGAGGAAGCTGCAACCGAAGAGGCTCCGGCCGCTGAGGAAGCTGCTGCTCCGGCTGCCGAGGAGAAGGACGCGAAGTAATTCGCTGACTCTCTTCGCATAGACTTAGGTCTGTGAACCACCAAAAACCCGCGGCCCCCGTTCCAGGGGGCGGCGGGTTTTTGCGTATCCGGCTTGATCTTTCGTACGACGGCGGCCCGTTCAGCGGGTGGGCGCTGCAGCCGGGACGGCGCACCGTACAGGGTGTCCTGGAGGAGGCACTCGAGCTTCTGGTGCGCCGGGCGGTGCGGGTCACCGTTGCGGGGCGGACCGACGCCGGCGTGCATGCCCGGGGCCAGGTGGTCCACCTGGACCTCACCGAAGCCGAGTGGCTGGGACTGCCGCGCGGGCACGAACTTGATCCCGCCGTCGCCATGCTGCGCAGGCTCCGCGGAGCACTCAGCCGTGTCCTGGGCGACCTGACCGGCGCGGTGGAGGTGCACAACATCTCGCTGGCACCCGGAGGCTTTGACGCCCGTTTCTCGGCCCTCTGGCGGCGCTACAGCTACCGGATCGCCGACGGGCCTGCCCTCTGGGATCCGCTGGAGCGGTACTTCACGCTGTGGCACAAGAGTGCGCTGGACGTGGACCTGCTGAATGAGGGGGCCTCGAAGCTTTTGGGCCTGCAGAACTTCCTGTCCTTCTGCAAGCCCCGCGAAGGAGCCACCACCATTCGTGAGCTGCAGCGCTTTGAGTTCAGGCGCGGCGAGGACGGCGTCATCGTGGCCACCGTCCAGGCCGACGCGTTCTGCCACAACATGGTGCGCGCGCTGATCGGCTCCGCGCTGTACGTGGGTGAGGGCCTTGTTGAGCCCGGGTGGCTGCACGAGCGGCTGCTGCTGCAGAAGCGGGACGCGAAGTCTGTCCTGGCCGCCCCGCACCCCTTGGTGCTGGAGGAAGTGGCCTATCCCTCGGACAGCGAGCTGCTGACCCGCGCCGAGCAGACCAGGGCCGTCCGCGAATCCTAACCACCCATCGATTGCTGCGTAAACGCCGTTTGAGGCTTCAAAACGGCAGGGGGCCCACGCCGGCGAGGGCCCCGGCCCGAGCTTGCGAGGGTAGGGAGCCGGTGGGGAGCAATCGATGATCAAAAAGCCGGGGGTGGGCCTTCCGCCGGAAGCGTTACCGTGAACGTGCTGCCCCGGCCCTCGCCGCTCTCGCACATGATGCTGCCGCCGTGGCGCTCCACGATCATCCGCGTGATGGAAAGGCCCAGTCCCACCCCGGGAATGGCTGCCTTCTGCGCAGACTCGGTCCGGAAGAAACGGTTGAAGACCTTTGCCGCGTCCTCGTGGGATATTCCCATCCCGGTGTCCGTGACGCTCAGCCGCACCCATTGCCTGTCCGCCGTCGCGCTGATGCTGATCTTCCCGCCGCCCGGGGAGTATTTGATGGCGTTGGAAACCAGGTTGTCCAGCACCTGCCCGATCCTTAGCGGGTCGGCGTAAGCCCACAGGGGCGACGGGACATCGGCGGCGATCTCCACGTGGGAGCGCTGGGCCGAGGCCTGGGCCGAACTGAGGCTGGTTTCCACCAGACTGGCAAGGTCGGTCCGCTTGGGGTGGACGTTCAGGGTGGTGGAGGCGGAGGCCGTCAGGTCGGCCACCAGGTCCAGCAGCCGCTCCGCGTTGCGCTGGACCACCAGGAGGCGCTGGGCCAGGTGCGGCGGCAGGCTGCCGGCCTCTTCCAGCACCAGGTCCACGTTGCCAACGATCGAGTTCAACGGGTTCTTGAATTCGTGCGAGACATTGGAGATCAGTTCCTGGTTCGCGGCAAGGGACTCCACCCAGCCGGTGACATCCGTGTAGACCACCACCGCGCCGGTGAGGCGGCCGTCCACGCTGACCAGCGGGCGGGCCGCCGTGGACAGTGCGCGCTGCTCCGGGCCCTCGCCGGCCCACACCAGGTAATCGGCAAAGGATTCCCCGGCCATGGCCCGGCTGATGGGCCGGCGGTCAGGGGGAAGCAGGGTGCGCCGGTCCTGGCCGAAGATGAGCTGGTGCCCCTGGCCGGGGACGGCCTCGTCAGCGCCCGTGGCGCGGCGGAAGGTGCGCTGGCGGCTGTTGGACACCAGGAAGTGGCCGGAACGGTCGACGGCGGCAATCCCGACGTCGGTGGCGTCCAGGACGGTTTCGAGCAGCTTTTCCCGTTCCCGGCTTGCCGCCAGCAGGTCCCGCAGTTCACGGTCCTTGTCCGCCAGTTCGCGCTGCTGCAGCCGGAGGTTCACGCTGGCGAAGCGGATGGCCAGGGACACGGCGAGCATCATGACGGGGAAGAGAACCACCGTGGTGAGGTCCGCGGCCGTGAGCGCTGGAAAGTCTGCCGCGGCCGTGGGGAGCATGATCAGGAGCGGCCCAACGAAGCTGAGCACCAGGCTGCTGCGCGCCAGCATGCCGGACGCGGAGAGCCAGATGACCGGGAAGACCACCAGGACGGCCAGGCCCGGCAGGAGCGGTGCCGCGCCGTTGCGCAGGAACCCGATCGCGGCGAAATCCAGCACGGGAATCAGCAGGTAGGGGCGGTGCGGCAGGCGTTCCCAGGGGACCAGGAAGCAGGCAAGGAACAGTATCCCGTGAAGGGCAAGGCCGGCCCCGTACAACGGACTGTGCAGGAGCGTGGGCCATGCGAATGGGGTGATCACTGCGATGACGCCCACCACAACGGTGAGGGGCAGCTGGCACAGCGCCACTTGGGCGCGGGTCCCCAGCCGGCGGAAGATGCGACCGGGCCCGCGGTGGAACAATGGCTCAGCCATGTTTCTGACTCGTACCCCTTCACAACTGGATTGCAGGCCCTGCCAGGGTCATTCAATTGCTTTACGTACCCTGGCACTTACCCTTTCCCGCCATACTGCACACGTCTTGTCATAATAATTGACTTTTCAATTTTTAGGGCGAATACGGATGTCATCAGCAAGGCTTACTAGTAGCGTATAAATGGTTGGAGCGGGAATGGCATTGGCGCTGGGCCAATGGGGGGCCATCTCCGCCTGGCGCAGGGATAGCAATGGACGATCTTGGTGTAGCTGTCGTAATCGAAGATGACGCGGATGTACGCAACCTCCTAGAAGGCGTACTGACCCAGGCGGGCTTCGAAGTACATACAGCGGTTGATGGGCGGACCGGGGTTGAGGTAGTCCGCAGCGAGCAGGCCAACGTTGTGACGCTCGATATCGGCCTGCCGGATATTGACGGATTCGAGGTTTTGCGGCGGATCCGGAATTTCAGCAATGCATATGTGGTGATGCTGACGGGCCGGACGGAGGAACCGGACCTGCTGTCGGCACTCAACGCCGGCGCGGACGATTACATCGCCAAACCCTTCAGGCCACGGGAACTCCGGGCCCGGGTGGCGGCGATGATGCGCAGGCCCCGGCATGAGATAGCAGGGGAGAACCCGTCCACTACGCAGTGGGGACAGGCCCCGGCTCCCGCTGCGTCGGCCGACCCTGGGGTGATGCGGCATAACGGGCTCCTGCTGAACCACCGGACACGCACGGTGGAAGTCAAGGGCGAGCCGCTTGGACTGACCCGCAGTGAGTTCGACCTGCTGCATGTGCTGCTGAAGGGCGGTGGTGCCGTGTGCACCAGGGCTGACCTGGTGCGGGCCGTGCGGGGCGATTTCTATGAACGGGACACCTACATCAGCGAGGCGGATGAGCGCGCCGTGGAGGTCCATGTGGGAAACCTGCGGCGCAAGCTCAAGGAGGACCAGTTGTCGCCGCGCTGGCTGCAGACGGTGCGCGGGGTTGGGTACCGGCTGGCGCCGCGGCGGCCGGACGATGCGTAAGGGCTAGCCCTTTTCCAGGATGTAGGTTGACTGCAGCTCGGACACCGTGCGTGCCCCGTCCAGGGCCACGCCTGCCATCATCGCCTGCCCTTGGACAAAGTCACCCTGCCGGATCACACCTTCCAGGAGTTCGGCGAGCTTGGCCAGCCGCAGCCCGCCAACCATGGCGGAGCTGATTTTGAGGCTGATCACGGCGTCCAGGGCGGAGTCCTCGTCCTGGCTCTCCACTGCTGTTCCCAGGCGGGCAAGCCGCAGGTCCCACATGGCGGCGTAGTCCCGGGCGAAGCGCTGCGCCAGCCCGGACCCGGCCAGCTCGTCCTCGAGTTCCTCCAGGACGGCGGCGTCAACCAACGGCAAGAGAGCAGCCGTTTCCAGTGCGGGAGACGCGCCGGCGGGGGGAGCGGGGGCGATAGGCGCCGTGACCCCGGCCAGCGGGGAGTCCGCAGCGGGGCTCTTTCCGCTGGAACCGGGATCGTGACTCTGCATTGTTCAAGGCTACTTCCTGGAAATCCTTCGGTGTCCCATTTCTTGTCTTTCTGTGTAAACCTTGAGGCAACCTTGCTGCCGCACTGAGTTTGCTTTACTGTCCGCTGAAGGTCATCACGGTATTGATCACGGCCGGTCCCAGGATGGCGATGAAGAGGACCGGAAAGATAAAGAACAAGAGCGGGAAAAGGATCATGACGGGCAGCTTCATGGCCTTTTCCTCGGCCCGCTGGCGCCGTTTGACCCGCATGACTTTAGCCTGGACGCGCAGGACCCGGCTGATGGCGATCCCGTAGGTGTCGGCCTGGACTACGGCCTGCACGAAGCTGCGCAGTTCCGGGATGTTGGTCCGTTCGGCCAGTGCGATGTAGGACTCGCGGCGGCTGCGTCCCACCTGCATGTCCTGCAGGGTGCGGACCAGTTCCTCTGCAAGCGGGCCCTTGCCGTTCTCGCCCGCGCGCGCCATTGCACCTTCGAAGCCAAGCCCGGCTTCCACGGAGATCAGCATCTGGTCCAGCGTGTTGGCGAGCTCAAGCTGCATGGCCTTCTGCCGCTCCTGCCCTTTGCTGTAGAGGAGCAGGTCCGGGATGAAGTAGCCCAGGAACAGGACGAAGAGCCCGGCGAGCTTCATCAGGGGACTGCCTCCAACCGCTGCCAGGTAGCCGCCCATGGCCACGCCGGCCAGGCCGAGGGCGAGCTTGGACCCCAGCACCTTGCCCAGCGGCATGGAGGCGGGCCGGCCGGCGAGGGACAGCAGGCGGTCCAGGAATGCGACGTAGGCAGGGGGAGTGAGCCGCCGGCCCAGGGCCTCGAGCCGCGCCGGCGCTCCGGCTGGTGCGGCGGCGACGGCGGGTGCACCGCGGGAGAGCAGATCGGTGACTGCCAGGCGGCCCTGTTTGTCCACGGTGAGGACGGACCAGGCCAGCGCTGCCAGGGGGACGCAGACCAACAGGACGGAGAGCAGGACGATCAGGTTCATGGGGCCCTCAGAACTTCAGGTCGATGATCTTGCGCATCCACAGCGCGCCGATGGTCATCAGGACAAAGGAGGCGCCGATCATCACCCAGCCCAGGGGATGGGTGAACATCGAGTTCATGTAGCTGGGGCTCACTGCCAGCAGCATGGCCACGATGCCGAACGGCATGGCGATCAGGATGTAGGCGGAGAACTTGCCTTCTGCCGCCAGGGCCTTGATGTGGCCCTTGATCTCCGCGCGCTCGCGGATGGTCTCGTTGACCTGGTCCAGTACCTCGGCCAGGTTTCCGCCCACTTCGCGGTTGATCTGGATGGCCTGCGAGATCCAGACGAAGTCCTCGTTCTTCATCCGGTCCGCGGTGTCGTTGAGGGCGGCGAGCAGGTCACGGCCAAGGCTGGTTTCGGTGATCACCCGCCGCATCTCCTCGGAGGTGGGTTTCTGGGACTCAGTTGCGGCGGCGTCGATGGCGCGCAGGATGCTGTGCCCGGCCCGCAGGCCGCCGGAGAGCAGCTGCAGGGTGTCGCCAAGCTGGCTGTCGAAGGCGGTGCGGCGCCTGCCGGCCAGGAATCCGAGGACCAGTTTGCCTGCGAAGGGTGCCAGCAGGGCGAGCAGCAGTCCCACCAGGGGACCCACTGTCACTATGCCAACCAGCATCCCGACGCAGGCGCCGATTCCCACCAGGAGGAAGAATTCGGCCTGGCTGAGGCGCAGGCCGGCGTTCTCCAGTTCGGGGCGGGAGAAGAGCTTGACGTTCCGCCCGGAGAGCAGCCGTTCGAAGGACCTCACGCCGGAGAGCGCCAGGCGGGACAGCGAGGACGGCGGCTCGGGTTCAAACGGACGACGGCGGTCCAGCGGCACCGAGGGGGCGCTGGGCAGGAGCACGGCCACGCCGAGCAGGCAGATGGCTGCCAGGAGGATGACGGTTCCGATGGCGATAATCATGGCCGCGTCCCTACTTGGCGCCCGGGGTCAGCGGCCCGGCGAAGACGGCGGGGGACACGTGGATGCCCAGGTCCTCGAACCGGTCGATGAACCGTGGCCGGATGCCTGTGGCAACAGGCTTGCCCAGGAACCGGCCTTGCGCGTCCACGCCGGCCGAGTAGTCGAAGACAAAGGCGTCCTGGAGGGTGACGATGTCACCTTCCATGCCCTGGACCTCGGTGACGTGGGTGATGCGGCGGGAGCCGTCCCGGAGCCTGGAAATCTGGACGATGAGGTTCACGGCGGAGGCGATCTGCTCACGGATGGCGCGGAGCGGAAGGTCCATGCCGGCCATCAGCACCAGGGTTTCGAGGCGGGCTACTGCGTCGCGAGGCGAGTTGGAGTGCACGGTGGAGAGGGAGCCGTCGTGGCCGGTGTTCATCGCCTGCAGCATGTCCAGCGATTCGCCGCCACGGACCTCGCCTACCACGATCCGGTCCGGACGCATACGGAGGGAGTTGCGGAGGAGCTCGCGGATGGTCACCTCGCCTTTGCCTTCGGTGTTGGGCGGCCGGCTTTCGAGCCGGACCACGTGGTCCTGCTGGATCTGCAGTTCCACGGCGTCCTCGATGGTGACGATCCGTTCGTCCGCGGGCAGGAAGGAGGACAGCACATTGAGGAGCGTGGTCTTGCCCGTGCCCGTACCGCCGGAAACGATGATGTTCAGCTTGGCTTTGACGCAGGCGTTCAGCAGCTCGGCCATCTCCGGCGTCAGGGTCCCGAAGTCGATGAGGTTGCGGACCGTCAGCGGGGTCTTGCTGAACTTTCGGATGGTCAGGGAGGACCCGCCCACTGCCAGCGGGGGGATGACCGCGTTGACGCGGGAGCCGTCCTCCAGGCGGGCGTCCACCAGCGGTGAGGACTCGTCAATGCGGCGGCCCACCTTGGATACGATGCGTTCGATGACCTTGCGCAGGTGTTCCTCGGAGCTGAACCGGGATTCGGCGAGCGTCAGCTTGCCTTTGCGTTCCACGTAGATCTGGTCCATGCGGTTGACCATGATTTCGGTGACGGCCGGGTCATCCAGCAGGCGCTGGAGGGGGCCGTAGCCCAGTACGTCGTCGGCGACGTCCTGGACCAGGCGGGTGCGTTCCTCGGGGGTCAGCGGCACCTGCTCGGCGTCGACGATGCGGGTGAGTTCCTCCTTGGCGGTGCTCCGCAGCTCCTGTTCGCTGACGGCGGCGTCGTTGAAACGGGTTCCCATGCGTTCGAACAGGGCGGTGGCCGCCCTGTCCTTCATGGCTGCGAAGACGTCCACCTTCGGTGCGCTGGGCACCGGCTGTGTGCCGGCGTCGTGCGTTGAATGCACGACGGCGGCGTGCGCCGGAAGGTGCCGCTCCGTGCTTTCCGCTGGGGACGGCGAGGGCGCAGGTGCCGGACGCGGTGCCTCAAGCAGCGCGGTGCCGGATGCCTGGCTGCGCGACTGGGCCGCATTGATGCGTTCGGAGAGTTTCATCAGATGACCACCCTTCGGTGAAGTTTCCGCTGGGTCTGCGTGCGCCATGCCGGATTGAAGCGCTCCACCAGCTGGCGGAGGCTTTTGACGGCGGGGTCCTTTTTGGATTCCTGCAGGACGGGGATGCCGCGGTTGGTGGACAGTGCCACGGCGCGGGAGCGGGGGACGCTGACGTCCACGGGCGCGCCGATGGTTGACTCGACGTCCTGGACGTTCAGGCCTGCCTTGGCGTCGGCCATGTTCAGGACCACGTGGCGGGATTCGGGCATGATGTCCAGCTGGCGGAGGACTTCCAGGCCGGAGCGCAGGCCTCGGAGGCTGGGGATGTCCATGGCGCTGACCCAGACCACGTCCGTGCACTGCTCCATGGCGGCGAGGCCGATTTCCGGCATGCCGGGGGCGGTGTCCAGCACAACGTACTGGAACTCCTGGGCCAGCTGTTCCAGCAGGTGGCTGACCTGCTCCGGGGTGATGTGGTCCGCGTCCACGGGGTTGGGCGGGGCGCACAGGGCGTAGATGCCTGCCGGGTGGACGGTGAGGAAGGCTTTGAGGACCAGGGAGTCCTGGGCGGCCGCGGGAGTGACGGCGTCCGTGACCGTGTGCTCCGGGTTGAGGTACAGGCCGGAGGCGACGTCCCCGAACTGGAGGTCAAGGTCCACGATGACCACGCTCATGGGCGCGATCTGGCCCAGGCCGATGGCGATGTTGGTGGCCAGGGTGGTCTTGCCCACGCCGCCCTTGGGGGAGAAGACGCCGATGACCAGGCCCTTGCTGTTCTGTTCGGCGTGTGTTTCCGGGTTCCGGTGGCGGGTGGCGAAGGACTGGCAGGCGCGTTCCAGCAGCACCCTGATCTCCGCCGCGTCCGCCTGCGGGCTGAGGATGTCGCGGATGCCGGCGCGCATGGCGTGGAGGAGTGCGGCGGGCTCGACGTCGCTGACCAGGACCAGGCTGAGGCCGGGGAGCTGGACGTCGAAGACCTTGGCGAACCGCAGCGCCTCTTCGTACGGAACGTCAGGGCCGATGATCAGCACCTCCGGCTGCTCCTGGTTGAGGAGGGCGAACAGTTCTGCCGGGCCGGCGGGGAGGATATCGCTCGCGATGGTCTGGACGGTTCCGCGCAGGCCGTTGGCGACGGCGGCACGCAGCTTCTGGTCGAAGTCGCCGTTGGGGGAGAGGAGGACGAAGCGGCTCACTTGTACACCGTGTCCTTCCTGGCTACGAATGGGCCGTTGTCCTGGGCGTCGAGGGATTCCTTGGTGAGCCAGAGGCTGCCATTCAGTGTGGTGAAGATGATCTTGTTGGCGTCCACGTCGCTCACCGCCACGGTCACCATGAAGGAGCCTTGGGGAAGGGTGGTGTCCTGCGGGTTTGTGCCGTCGGTTGTTTTCTTTGCATCAGCTGCTTGCGGCGCGCGTTGGACGGCTGTAACCAAGACCTTGCGGAGGGCCAGCTGGGTGGTGGGCTCAGCCGGCTTCGACTTGTCAGCCCCACCGGCGAAGCTGAAACCAATGGCAACATGGTCGCCGGCTTCAAGACGGCCACCGACAACCATTTTTGGTTCCAGCTCGAAGGTCACTTCCTGCATGCCTGCCGGCACCTTCGGGACGCCGCTGCTCTTGGCATCCTTGGGGGCGACGAGGCGTTCGGCGAGAAGTTGTTCGCCCGGGACCAGGTCCACGGCGGCCACCGTTCCGCCTTTGCCGTCCAGTGACGTGAGGGCTGTTGCTGCAACGCCTGCCGCTGGCACGTCCTCGATGACGAGCGACGCCGTCATGTCGTTCACCGGGGTCCCGGCGGGTATGGCCTTTTGGACAACCAGGACCTTCTTGGGGTTGGTGCTGGCCATCGCTCGTGCATCGGCGCCGTTCGCATAAACGATGATGAGGAGGGCTCCCACAAGCGCCAGGGCGACGGCGGCCGTTCCGGCGAGCAGGCGAGACTTCACGTTGGACTCCGTGGTGTGTTGTTGGTGAATTAGAGGGTGAGCCGGGCAACGCTGGCGCCAAAGTCCGGGACGTTGCCGAGTTCAAAGCCCTGGGCGAGGGAAACGTATTTCACGAAGTAGCCCCGGATCGTCTTGTTGGTCACTTTTGTGCCTGCCGTCCAACCGATGCTTGCGAACTGGTATCCCGTCACATGGAAGGCCGCGAACCCCTTGACGTAGTACTTCCCGCTGGAACCCGTGCCGGTAGCTAAATCGTATAAAGGCAGGAGGACGGTTTGGTTGTTCATTTGATTGAAATCGGTCTGACTGCAAGTGGACGGGACACTTGCTCCAACGTCACTGGAAAACCAGATCCCAGCATTGCTGGATGCGCCCGCCGTTGCTGTTATGGAGCATTTAGTGGAAACGGTTTGGATCCAGCCGAACCCGCCCGGGATGCCTCCACACCCGTTGACTGACTGTTCTAACACCTGTTCGGTGCCCGCCGTCGAACCGGCGAGGATGTCTAACTTGCAGTAGGCGATGGCCAGCGGAAGGATTACGGGACCCTTGGAGGGAATCCCCCACGTGGCAGACGATTTTGCCATTACTTTCTCGCTGCTGATCCCGAGGGCACGTGCGAAGTAGAGCGAGACGGAGTCCTGGGGTGCACCATCTTGTTTTGCCGACGTAGTCACGCTTACTGTTCGCGCCGCCTTGTCGAGCTGAATGGATGAGACGTTACTTTTCCCGTCCAGTGCATTCTGATTGGCCAGGCTGGCTGCCAGCGCCGACGTTGTTGAACACGTTGGATCCGTCAAATTGACACCGCACTTTTGCGCCATGGCGAGCGCCGAAGCATCGGCGCCACTTTGCAGCTGTGCCCGTTCCGAGTAGATGACGCCTACATCGACGGCAATCGCCACGAAGCCGAGGAGCGTCACCATGAGGATCGCGACTATGACGCTGACCGCGCCGCGATCGCCGGGCTGGTGGGCGGCCCGTCTGTCCCGGCTCAGCCCCCGCACAACATAACTCCTTTGCCGGTCATGGGGAACGGCCCCGCGATGCCGGTAATCGTGGAAAGCGTGTACTTGACGGTAACCGTCACCTGGGTACCCGTGCTGCACGTGGTTGGGCTCACGGTAACGGCGGATGAGGGAATGGTTGAGCTGACCGACGCGGCTGCCGTCTGGACTGCGCTCGCGGCCGCGGTTGGGTTGTTGTTGATTGCCATCACCCGCACACCGTCCCGGGCCGCGTTAGTCAGGGTGATTTGGGCGTTGTAGGCGCGGCCGAACTCGATGGTTCCCAGCACCAGCATCAAGAGGAGGGGCAGCAGGATCGCGAATTCAACGGCTGCCGCGCCGCGTTCCGAATCGCGTTTCACCTGCTGCTCCTCCTCTTGGGTTGCTTGTTCCTGCGGGGCAGGCTGCCGCCGTTTCGATATGGGGTCCGGAACGGTGGGGCTAGCTGGTGGGAACGGCGGTTGCAGACGGGTGTGCGATGTCCTTGGTGACGCCCGTGAAAAGGGTTCCCAGCTGTCCGCCGAGGGTGCTGACAGCGACGATGATGACAACGGCGATGAGCGCGACCATGATGCCGTATTCAACGGCCGTTGCGCCCTTTTCGCTGCGAAGACGGATCATGACTTTGGTGTAGAGAGAAAGCATTTTGACTCCTGAGCGAGACGGATTGGCTGGCACTGCACCAGCACTGAATCGAAGTTAGCAACCTCAACCGGCAGCTTGACCGGATTTTGCCGCATCCTGCGCAAAGCCTTTACGGGGTGCGCTTTCACTGCGCTTTTGGTGGGTTTGGCCTGCGCTGATGCTCTGGTTCGTAGCTGACTATGGGCGCACAAGAGGACCCCCTCGGTTCTGGGTGCCGAGGGGGTCCGGTTTATGTGGCGCCATTAGGCGCGAAGCTGACAGCTTCTGCTAGGGGATACCGAGCGCGGTCTTAATCCCGGTGGTTAGATGGTCGAAGAAACCATTGAGCGACAGGCCGAACAGGCCCACTCCAGCCACAATCACAATGGCAATGAAACCGACTGTGATTCCATATTCTGTGGCGGTTGCGCCGCCTTCCTCAGCCCTTAGACGCTGCGTAAAACTTCGGATCAGCGACAATGCCTGTACTAGTTGCTTCATGACTCCTCCTAGGAGAACGCGGCGATGATGTTCATGACGGCCGGCCCCAGCAGGATGATGAAGAGGGTCGGAAAGATGAAGAAGATCAGTGGGAAGAGAATCTTCACTGGTATCTTCATGGCGTGTTCCTCGGCGCGCTGGCGGCGCTTCATCCGCATTTCGTGGGCCTGCACTTTTAGCACCTTGGCGATGGCGATTCCGTAAGCATCCGCTTGGACGATGGCCCGGATGAATGAGCGGAGGTCGGGAACGTCAACACGGTCGGACATGTCCAAATAGGCTTCCTTGCGGGAGCGGCCCACCTGCATGTCTTGCAGTGTCCGCATCATTTCGTCAGCCAGGGGGCCGCCTCCATTTTGCGCTGTGCGCGCCATAGCAGCTTCAAATCCAAGACCAGCTTGGACAGAGATCAACATTTGGTCCAGAGTGTTCGGCAGCTCCTGCCGAATCTTGTCTCTCCGCTTCTCAGCATTACTGCGAATCAAGAGGTCAGGTGCAAAATAGCCAAACGCAAGAGCGGCAATGAGAATCGCGAAGCGTGCCGGCTCTGGCGAGGCGAGGAAGTAAAACAGGGCCAGAAGTCCGGCACCGAGGGCGAGCAGCGGCTTCACCACCAAGAGCCGCTCAAGGGGCCACTCCTTGGGGCGCCCCAGGGCAGCGAGCTGCTTGTCCAGCCATGCGACATAACGCACTGGCGTGACCTTGCGGGCCACTGCGCTGAATTCCACGGCCAAACTTTGCGGAGCTGCGTTCCTTGCGCGTTGTCCTAGGTTCGCCTGTATGTTCCGAAGGGCAACCCTATCTGTAGCGGCTACCGACCACACGAGATAGGTGATGGGCAAAACGATGGCGAATATGGCTCCGAGTGCAATGGGTGACATGTCGCGCTCCTAGTACTTCGGCTTAATCAGCCGGCTGAGCCAAAAGCCGCCGGCAGTGAGCATTACAGCCGCAGCGCCTAGCATCAGGAAACCGGGAACTGTACTCGTGAACGTTTTCGCATATTGCCCATTGATCAGGATCAGGGCGAAGAACAAAACCACCGGCAGTCCCATGAGAACGGCAGCCGACATCTTTCCTTCGGCGCTTAGGGCCTTCACCTGACGGCGTATCTGGTTGCGGTCACGGATGGTTTCGCCGACGTGATCAAGCACTTCCGCCAAATCTCCGCCCACCTCCCGGTGGATCTCGATGGCTTGGGAGATCCAGCTGAAGTCTTCACTGCCGGTGCGGAAAGACACTTCCGTCATTGATTCGCCTAAGTCGCGGCCGATCCTGGTTTCGTTGACAATCCTGCTCAGTTCCTCCGACATCGGTGCGTCACTTTCACGTGCCGACGCGTCGATAGCCCGCAGGAGGGAATGACCGGCCCGCATACTTCCGGTGAGCATCTGCAAGGTGTCCGGCAATTGCTCGTCGAACTTGCTCTTGCGCTTGGAGGTAAGGACCGAAAGATAGACGAGCATTCCGGCGGGAACAACTGCGAGCAGAATGATCGCGAAGAAGAGCCCCCCAAGGAGGAAACCGAACACGCTCCCTGCCAGCGCGCCCGCGCCCATCATGAGCAGGAAGTCGGCAGGCTGGGCCTTCAGCCCCGCCCGTTCCAGCTTCTCGCGAGTGATCAGGAAATCGTTTTTTCCTTTGAGGCGCTTGTTAATGGCGCCAACGGCAGTATCAGTCAGGACGGTCAGCCTGGAAGCGCTTGCGGGCACATCCGGCCGGCGCCGTGCGAGCGGGATCGCATGCCCGGGTTTCAATACGACAACGAAGGTGACAATAATCGACGTGAAGATCATCAGCACCCCCGCGACCAGGATCATGACAGGGGCTTCTGGAGTTTCCATCTATCGACTCCTTGGCCCTTGGGCTCCGAATACGGAGGGAGAAATCCTGATTCCCAGTTCTTCGAACCTGTCCGTGAACCGTGGACGGACCCCGGTCGGAACAGGCTTCCCGAGGAACCTGCCGTTCGCATCGATGCCGGCAGAGTAGTCGAAGACGAAAGCATCCTGAAGCGTGACGATGTCGCCTTCCATGCCCTGCACTTCAGTTATGTGCGTCACCCGCCGAGTACCGTCGCGGAGCCGGGAGATATGGACGATCAGGTTAACCGCGGATGCGATTTGCTCCCGAATTGCCCTGAGCGGCAGGTCCATCCCTGCCATCAGGACGAGGGTTTCGAGTCGGGCCACGGCATCACGTGGTGAGTTGGCGTGGACGGTCGAGATTGAGCCGTCGTGGCCGGTGTTCATCGCTTGGAGCATGTCCAACGATTCGCCACCGCGGACCTCACCAACCACGATGCGGTCCGGCCTCATGCGGAGGGAGTTGCGGACCAGGTCACGGATGGAGACTTCACCTTTGCCCTCAATATTCGCTGGCCGGCTTTCCAGCCTGACCACGTGGTCCTGCTGCAACTGAAGCTCAACGGCGTCTTCAATGGTGACGATACGGTCCGTCGCGGGGATGAAAGAGGACAGTACGTTCAACATAGTGGTCTTACCGGTGCCGGTACCGCCCGAGACGATAATGTTCATTTTCGCGAGCACACAAGCTTGGAGCAGTTCTGCCATTTCAGGAGACAGGCTGCCGAAGCTAATGAGCTTTTGGACGGTCAGAGCCTCCCTGCCGAATTTCCGGATTGTCAGAGAAGCGCCGTTGACAGCCAAAGGCGGGATGATGGCGTTTACACGGGAGCCGTCTGCCAGGCGGGCATCCACCAGAGGCGAAGATTCGTCGATCCGGCGACCGATCCGGGTGACGATCCGTTCGATGACCCTGCGAAGCGCCTCCTCGTTGCTGAACTTGGTGTCAGTGAGAAACAGGTGGCCGTTCCGCTCAACGTAGATCTGGTCTGCTCTGTTGACCATGATTTCTGTGACGGACGGGTCATCGAGGTACCGCTGCAGCGGCCCGTGTCCCAGGACATCGTCGATGATCTCCCGTGTGAGTCGCTGTCGCTCACCCTGTGACAGAGGGACCTGTTCCTCATCAACCACTGCCTTCAGCTCATCCTTCACGAACTGATGGAGTTCGGCCTCCTCAAGGGATGAGTCCGTGATGCGGGAGCCAAGCCTCTCGTACAGTGCCTGGCTGGCACGTTCTTTAAGGCCCGTAAGCGCCTCACTCGCAATCCCACCGGTAACTTCTACCGTCACTGGTACTTGGGCTTGCTCTGCTGCCTGGGCCTGCTGGATGGTGCCCAAAGTAGAGGCGGCATGTGGGGAAATAGCGGGAGCGCCGGGATCGGACTCGCCACGCATCTTGGCAAAACGGTTGGTGAGGCTCACTGTACTACCGCCCTTCTGTGGACTTTCTTCCGCGGTGCTTCCCAATTAGGTTTGAAACGCTCGACCAACTTGCGCAGACCCTTGGCTGCTCCATCCCGGCTTCCGTCCTGAAGAAGGGGGACTCCTTTGTTAGTAGAGAACGGCACCGCGCGCGACTTGGGAAGAACCACATCCACTGGAGCGCCGATGGTGGCCTCAACATCCTGGACGGTCAGGCCTGTCCGCCGGTCCGCCATATTGAGAACCACATGTCGGTTATCAGGAAGCAGATCGAGTTCCGAAAGGATCTGGAATCCGGTTCGCAATCCACGAATGCTCGGCACATCCATGCCGCACACCCAAACGGCGTCCGTGGCCTGCTCCAGTGTTGCCAGAACGTGCTCGCCCAGGCCGGGTGCAGTATCGACCACCACATATTGGAACTCGGCCCGCAATTGGCGCAGGAGGTGGCTGATATTTTCGCCGGATATCCGATCCATATCGATGGGATTGCGGGGCGCGCACAGGACGTAGATGTTGCTGGGGTGCAGAGACAGATATGTTTTGAGCACCATTGCGTCCTGGCTTGCGGCACCCACCACAGCGTCCGTGATCGTGAAGTCAGGCTCGAGCATCAGGCCGCTTGCGATGTCGCCGAATTGGAGGTCCAGGTCGACGACCACCACGCTCATGGGTGACACCTGTCCCAAACCGATTGCCAGGTTGCTAGCAACTGTGGTCTTGCCGACCCCGCCTTTGGGAGACATGACCGCAATAACCCGCCCTCCTTCAGCGGCAGGACGCTCAGCAGTGTTCGGGGCCAAACCGCGGCGGCGTCCAGCGGCGGCAAGGCTTGCCCGTTCCACCAGTGCTCGGACCTGGTCCGTATCTGCTGCCGGCGGGATCAGGTCGCGGATGCCGGAGCGCATTGCACTCAAGGCGAGCTCGCCGTCGTCTTCCGCTGCCAAGACGATGCTGACTTCCGGGTATTGCAGGTCCATTACCGCGGCGAATTTGAGAGCTTCGTCCTGCGGAAGACCAGGGCCCAGAATGAGCACTTCTGGAGGTTCGCCGGCCTGCTGCCGAAGGATGTCGTCAGGGGACTCGGGGAGGTAAGCGGCTTGGAAAAACTGCAATGAGCCGCTGAGAGGGGCTACAGACGCCCGAACCTTCCGTTCGTAGTCGGTGGAGGGTGAGATCAAAATGAAGCGGCTCATTTGAATACCTTTGTCTGATTGACGACGCCGTTAGTGCCCTCGCTGGCGTCAGCCGGTTCTTTTGAGAGGTAGACCTTCCCGAATTCAGCTGCATAGACCAGCTTTTCGGTGTCGATGGCGTTCCGTGCGAAAGTGATCAGATAGGAATCGCTTGACGTTGGCTTGTTCTCGCTCGCGGCGTTAAGTGCGCCGGACGAGCCACCCTGTGTCGCCTGTCCCTGGGTTTGCGCCGCCGCCCCGGAGCTGAATTGAACCGCGGTGACCAGAACCTTATGGAACGTCAGCTGGGTTCCGTTGCCACCTCCTGCTTGGTCTGCCATAGAGATGAAGACGCCCACTGTGTCGCCAGCCTGGATTTTGCCGCCGACGACCCGTTCAATCCCCAGACGGAGAGTAATTTCCTGGAGTCCCGCAGGGACTGCTACCCGGGAGGGGCCGAGGTAGGCATTTGCGTCAACCAGGCGGCTGCTGAGCAACTGTTCACCAGGCACCAGTGCTACGGATGTGACCGTAGATCCAAGCGACCCCAGATCACGAACTCCATCGGCTGCGACGGCGGTGCGTGGCACGGGCTTGGTAGTCACGTATTGGGCGAGTTGACTGGCCGGCGTTCCGGCCGGGACGTTCTGTTTTACAACGAGTACGTCCTCTGTTTCTGTGTTCGCCAATGCGCGTCGGTCCGCGCCTTGGACGTAATTGAAGAGAAGGACCGTGCCAATGACTGCTACAACCAGCGCGGCGATGCCTCCCAGTAGGCGTGCTTTCATTACTTTCCCCTTAGATTTTTACTTGACCAGATGTGGCGGCAGATCCACGCCGCCACCGTCATAGCCGCCGCCGCCGTAGAGCGTCGGGTCGGCTACCCATTCGACAAACTTGCCTCGAACGCCGCGGTCGCTGCCGCCAAGACCTGTCAGGTCGCCGCCTTCGGCTCCGGGGAAGCTGTATCCGAGGAGAAGGAACGCGGCATAGCCCTTGATGTAGTACTTGCCGCCCGCGCCGGTGCCGCTGGCGGGCGTAAAGACGGGAAACAGAATTACCTTGTTCAGGTACGTGGGTATGAGTGCCTTGCATTCCGAGGGAATGCTCAGGCCCGTGTTTGTCATGGCGTATGGGTCGGTGACGCCGGCTGTTGTCGGATCGTCCGGATATACGGTGGCCTGGCACTTGCCCGGGTCCGGCATCAACCATTCAAATCCGCCTGGTATGGCCGCGCCGGAGGGGCTGTCACTGACACAGGTTTCACTGCCGTGAGTCAGAATTGTGTGAACCGTTCCGTCGACATCGAACTGGCACGGCGCGAACGTGATGGGCAACGTAGCCGGACCAGATCCGGGCGATCCCCAAGCGGCTGTTGAGGTGGCGCCTACCGTGACCGGCCCCGCGTTCAGCGCGCTCGCAAACATTTTCGCCAAAAAGCTGTTGGAGCCGTCTCTTGTCGATGTCGTGACCGTAACCTGGCCGGCCACACTCAGGTCCACAGCAGCGTCGCTGGCACCATCATTGGAGTTCGCGTTGGCTAGAGGTCCAGCCAGTGAGGCCACACATGGTCCAGGATCACAGCTCTTGGCCACGGCAAGCGCGCCTGAATCTGCGCCATTCTGGAGTTGTGCCCGCTCGGCATAGATCTGGCCGACATCAACAGCCATGGCGCCGGCACCGATGAGGACCAGCATCATGACCGCAACCATGACACCCGCCGCCCCGCGTTCACGAGATTCTGCATCCCCATGGAATCTGGTTAACCACCGCATTGCATGGCTCCTTTGCCTTTGAGAACCAGCGAGGACCCGAAAAACCCTGTGAGAGAAGTCCCCGTGTAGGTCACGGTTACGGATGCAGTTGGCATTGGAGTCGCAGCCGGGCACGTAGCCGCCGAGTAATCGAAACTCAGCAGCGCTGTGTTGATGGATGGTGCGCCGGTTTTGCCCGCGGCAGTTGCCTTTGTGGCATCGTGGGTGATTGCCATTGTCCGGGCCGCTTCACGTGATGCTTGCGTGACCGACACTTGGATGTTGTAGGCGTTAGAAAACTCAACGATTGCAATGATCAACGCGACGAGAATCGGCGCTACAAGCGCAAACTCGACGGCAACGGCTCCCCGCTCTTTGTCTTTTCGGTTTCTGGGGCTGCGTTTCAATGGGTCCCCCTGGACAGTTGCAGCGTGAAAAGGGTTCGGTGTGCCGCGCAGTTGGCGCGGCACACCGATCCCGGATGATTACCAGGCGCCGACAGTGCCGGCTAGACCATTGAAAAAGGCATTCAGGTTAGTGCCGAAGAGGGTCACCCCTGCGACAATAACCAAGGCAATTAGTCCCACGAGCAGTGAGTACTCAGTGGCCGTTGCGCCTTTCTCGGTGGTGAGGATCGTCCGGATGGCAACTGCCAGTTCTCGAACAAAGGCATTGAAGGTTGACATTTTGGCGTCTTTCTCTAGTTGGCGCTGGCTTCTACCAGGCGCCAACCTTGCCTGCGAGTCCGTTGAAGAAAGTGTTGAGGTTTCCGCCAAATAGCGTGACGCCAGCGACGATCACCAGGGCAATCAACCCTACGAGAAGGGAGTATTCCGTGGCAGTCGCTCCCTTTTCAGAGTCAAAGCGATCCTTGACGCCGGCGACGAAAGCCATCATCGAGACCATGAGAGAAGTCATTGTATTTTCCTTAATTCGGTGAAATTGATCTGGATTTATTTCAACGAATTTCCAGCTGCCCCCATAAATCCTTAGCGGCTGGACTTCGCTAAGAAGAGATTGTCACTAGGGCATATACGGCAACAACGCGTAGTGGTACTCGACTTTTTCAAGGCGTGCGAAAAGTACGTACTCGAAAGCGGGAGGTGGTACTCAGTCATCGTTTGCAGGTACCCGGCGGGCTACTTGTACTGGCCACTCCGTGGCTCCGGTGTGAGCACCGCCCTGCGGCTAAGCGATGAAGAAGGTGACGGCCGCTAGGGCGCATAGCATCGAGGGTCCATGAGGTACTTCGGTGGCTTTATCCCGGCCTTTTCGGCTGAGCACAAGCACAGTGACAATGCCATTCAAGACGAAGCCGATGAGCCCTCCGTAGAGGAGGTGGCTCCAGCCTAGGTACCCCAGGTAAAGACCGACAGGTGCTGCGAGCTTCACGTCGCCCATCCCGATGCCGCCGGGAGAAATTAGTCCCAAAATCAGGTAGCCAGCAAACAAAATGACGGCTCCGAGTGTTGCGCGAAGAAAATCATCAGATTGCTTACCAAATATTTCTGGCAATAAAAGCAGTAAGAGACCGCCGGCTAGGAGTGTCAACACGAGCGGATTGGGCAGTAAATGCAGCGCCACATCGATCCTTGCCAGCTGGACGCCCAACACCGCAAGTAATAGGAATGCTGGAAGGCTCAACGCGCTGCCGAAATGTACCGCAAAGGCCGCACACGCGACGCCGGTTAGCGCCGCCGTCGTAATTCTTGCCTGCAGGCGCGGTGCTTCTCCGAGTCTCGGGAGCAGCTTTGCTATCAGGAGTTCGGCGATGGGGGAGAGGATGCACCCTGTGAGGGCGGCGCCAAGGACTAAGAGCACGCTGATCGAGTCCCCGTTCGCCGCTGACAGCACTGCATCCCCCTGTGTTGAGTGAACCGGCACGGCCCCGGCGGCCCCCGACTACCTCATTTTGACCCCGAACCACCTGACGCGCTAATCTTGGTAGTCGTTGTGCGTGTCCTATTCCGATGGTGCGTGCCCGCTTGAGAATCCGGTTGCAGGATAACTACTCAACGGGCACATTCGGAACCTCAGGATGACTGGTTACATGGAGCCCTCACCTCTGTTCCGGTAGCGCGCAGACAGTAGGTGCGCGAGCTAGCGACACCTAAACAAGAACGCCAGAACAAGAACGAGGCAAACACCGTGCGTACGTACACCCCGAAGCCCGGCGATATCAACCGCCAGTGGCACGTCATTGACGCCACCGACGTTGTCCTTGGTCGTCTTGCAAGCCAGACCGCAATCCTGCTGCGCGGCAAGCACAAGGCCACTTTCGCATCCCACATGGACATGGGCGACTTTGTCATCATCATCAACGCTGAAAAGGTAGCCCTGACCGGCGCCAAGCTGGAGCAGAAGCGTGCATACCGCCACTCGGGCTACCCGGGCGGCCTGACCTCCGTCAACTATGCGGAACTGCTGGAATCCAACCCGGTCCGCGCCGTTGAGAAGGCCATCAAGGGCATGCTCCCCAAGAACTCCCTGGCTGCCCAGCAGCTCGGCAAGCTGAAGGTGTACCGCGGTGCTGAGCACCCCCACGCCGCCCAGCAGCCCAAGACTTTCGAAATCACCCAGGTCGCCCAGTAGTCCTGGCCACCAAACAACTTATCTATACAAGGAGAATCGTGGCTCAGAACGAAGAGACCACCGAGGTCGTCGAGGCCGAGGAAAACCTGACCAGCTACACCTCTGAAAGTGCAGCTGCTGAAGCTGCGCCGAAGAAGGAGCGCCCGGCCCTGACCGTTGCCGGCGCAGCTGTTGGCCGCCGCAAGGAAGCCGTTGCACGCGTCCGCGTTGTGCCCGGCTCCGGCAAGTGGACCATCAACGGCCGCGAGCTGGCGAACTACTTCCCCAACAAGCTGCACCAGCAGGACGTCAACGAGCCCTTCAAGATCCTCGATCTTGAAGGCGCCTACGACGTTATCGCCCGCATTCACGGTGGCGGCATCTCCGGCCAGGCCGGCGCACTGCGCCTCGGCATCGCCCGTTCGCTGAACGAGATCGACGTCGAGAACAACCGCCCGACCCTGAAGAAGGCCGGTTACCTGTCCCGCGACGCTCGTGTCATCGAGCGTAAGAAGGCCGGTCTCAAGAAGGCCCGCAAGGCTCAGCAGTACTCCAAGCGCTAAGACCGCTTACACAGAAGCCCGTCCCGCCGTTTGGTGGGGCGGGCTTCTGTGTTATTTCAATCTGGTAGTTGCCGCGACAAATCATAAAGACGAACTCCGGAGAATTCCCGGTACGGATAGTGGTCTTCAATCCAAGAGACAACAGATAGCGTGTTAGATCCAGCGGACCAGCTTAGAATCCCCGGCTGGTGTATGTAGTAGTGCACCTCTCCTGCGCGTACATAGTCCTTGAAGGAATCCAGTGCCGGATAGGAATCCAATGCAGAAAAACCGCCGATTGACATTACTGCACGATTCGTGGCGAGCTGGTACAAAGCTGCATTTTCGCTTCCCGTCGTTGCGGCTGCCCAACGCGTGCCAGAAGATGTTGCCTCAACATAGGCTGCGATTTCTGGGATCACGGGTTCACCTCGTGACAATGCGTACTTGCTCCTTTCGTCCAGCCGTAATTGATCGGCGTCCCGTTTGTGCCAGCTGTCGGCAGTCGGAACGGGTCCAGAAATCGGAAACGATCCTTGCTGGGGAGTTGATATGGACTCTCCGACGAACAAGGAAGGGACCAAAAGTATTGTCGTGCCTGCCACTAAGAGTGACATTGCAACGGCTCGAGGTCGTTTGATTGTATGGGGAAGCAGTAAGGCTCCGGCCGACGCAAGCGCTCCGACTTTAATTCCCAAAGATGCCCAAGGCTGCCAGCCCTGAAACCAGGTGAGCATACCGGATGTGAGCACAGCGCAGAAGAGCGTTATGACTGCGGCCCCTCGCATATAAAGCGTCCTGTTTCGGTTCACCCAGAACGCTTCGAAGGCGGCGGCGCCCGTCGATGCCATCGGTAGAGCCAGCATCGACGTATAGTACGGGTGAATATCACCCGTCATGAAGCTGAGCACTGTGAAAGTGGTCAGGAACCAAGTGACCAGTAGGGTTGTGGCATAAGACTCCAATTGGGACGCGCTGCGGCGGCAGAGTCTGATGACCAGTAGTGCGGCACCCACGAAGGCAACCGGCAGTAGCCACGCCACCTCGGGAGCGTAGTTGATGGTGAAGAGGCGGATTAGACTGGCGTCATATCCAACTACTCCTGAAAAGTCTTTTGGATTAACTGCGCCCAGATCCGTCTGGCCGGTTAATCGACCGAGGCCGTTGTAGCCAAAAGTAAGGTCAAGAAAGCTGTTTGTAGATGTTCCACCTATCCATGGTCTTTGCGACGGCGGGGTGAGTTCAACGATGGCTATCCACAATGAGGGCGGGATAAGCGCAACCGCTGCGCCGGCAGACAAGTGAAACAGTTTTGCCCGCAGTCGGCCATCACCGAACACCAAGAACGCCAGTACGAGCGCCGGTACCAGAATCCAACTTTGGAACTGTTTGCACAGGAATGCAATCCCAAGAATCAGTGAGACAGCGTAAAGGTACCTCGCCTGGTGCTTTTCTAGAGCCTTCACGGCGAAGAAGACCGCCAAGGACCAAAGAAGGAGGAGTAAGGCATCCGGATTATTGAACCGAAAAATCATGGAAGTTACCGGAATTAGGACCACAAAAAGTCCAGCGGTAAGGGCTTGGCGCCGACTGGACCAGCAGAGAGTAGTCCTGTAGACCGCGGCAACTGTTGCAATCCCCATCGATGCTTGTGGTACCAGGACACTGAGCGAATTGAGGCCGAATAGCCTTATAGACAATGCGATGATCCATAGATGCGCTGGCGGCTTATCTACCGACAGGCCATTTCCTGCATCAGCCGAACCGTAAAGCAGACCTTCGAAATCTGCAGCGCCTACTTGCGCCGCAGAGGCATAATAAGGATTGCCCCATCCATTTATCGTGAGGTTCCACAAGTAGACGAAACCGGCCACTCCATATAGCAACGCCTCCGGCCAGTATCTCCTCCATAGTTCAGGCCTGGGTGCATTTGGTTGTCCTGTACTCGGTTCATCGAGTGCTGACGTTATAGACGTTTGAGCCATCTATCTTCTCCGCTTCAAAGTTTGCTTTGACCCAGTCCTGTAGGGCGATAAGGTCCTTGCTGTTGCCTGGCACCTTCAGCTGCTCTTGCTGTTCGACCACATAGCAGACCTGACCGGCGGATATTGCCGCCTGAAATTGTTCCAGGGTCGGTGTTGGGTCCACGGCAGCGAATCCACCAATCGCCATCACAGTGCGTCCTGTTGCAAGTTGATATTGAGCGGCCGTCTGGCCGGGATAAGTCGCAACAGCCCACGTGCAACTCTCAGGCGCCTTCCGAATTAGGTTTACCATTGCGGGGCTTGGCTTCATACCTATCGCTATGCCTGTTGCCCAGGCGGGCTCTTGTTGCTTGACCCCCTGCAGAAACCTACTCAGCGTATTTGCATTTTTAGTTAGCCCACCTGACACGGGATTGGATCCCTCTTGCGGCGACTGTAGCGTGAGAGCTGAACAAAAAAGCGGTCCCACAAGGAGTGCGCTCACCGCAATACTTCCGGCAAGGCGTGGAATCCACTGTTGTGGGGCCCGGACGGCAAGGGCTGCAGCTGCAGACACCCCGAGGAGCAGAAGGCTGGTCCCCAGCCAATCCGGATAAGCGCTGCTGACCTGCCACATCCCGTGCGAGAAAACGACACTTACCACCACCGCTAGTGCCACGGTCATGCGGCCAATGCGGGTCTTCACCACTCGTCTCATTATGTCGATCCCTAGACCAACACAGAGGGCCATGGGAAGCGCTAGGGAGGAAGTGTAGTAGGAGTGAAAGCTACTGCCCATAAAGCTGAGCACCATATAGGTCGTGATAGTCCATGCACTCGCTGCACAGGCCAGAATCGACTGGCGACGGGTGTAGCTTCCTTTGGCGACGAGAACAGTCGAGCCTATGCAGGAAAGCAAAGCTGGAAGCAGGAGCCAACCTATTTCTTGGCCGTAGTTTGCATTGAGCAGCCGGAAGAATCCGGCATCCGATTCTACGCTGCGAAATTGGTCTGGAATCAGGGCCGCAGAGGGAGTATCACCGTGCTGCAGGATGCGATCGAGGCCGTTGTATCCCATTGTGAGTTCGAGCATGCTGTTTGTTGTCGATCCGCCTATGTACGGGCGGCTCGAATGGGGCATCAAATCTACGAAGAGCGGCCACAACAGGGAACCAATCCCCAGGGTGATGCCGGCGATGCCTAGCCCGCTCACCCGCTTGCGCCAAGAAATTGGCGCATATAACAAATATGTAGCGGCAACGGCGGGCAGTACCAGGAAGGCCTGCAATTGTTTAGTTAAGAATCCCAAAATAAGAAGGAGACTTGCCAAAAGCATATATCCGAAGCGGCCGGTCTCGGCTGCGCGGACACCTGCGTAGAGGGCACAGACCATCAGAAGAATCATAAGGGGGTCCGGGTTGTTGTACCGAGCCATTAGGACAGTGATGGGAGCGAAAGCATAAACAGTTCCTGCCATTAGGGCAGTAGAGAAGGAGAAGCAACGCCTCGTAAGCCGGAACAACAGGAACGTGCTGACGAGTGTCATTACGGCCTGTGGAACAATTAAGGACCAAGAGTTGAGGCCAAAAATTCGGACAGACATCCCCATCACCCAAATGCTTAGTGGGGGCTTATCGACCGTGATGAAGTTACCCCAATCAGCCGAAGCGAAGAGAAATGCTTCTACGTTGTGCTGGCCTGCTTGTACCGCCGCAGAGTAATAGGCGTTTGCCCAGCCATTTCTGTCGACAGCCCAGACGTACGTGAGCCCTGCCACGAGCATTAGGGCGCCAAGAGCCAATCTCTCCAGATGCTGGTGAACAGGGACCTCGCCTGTCCGCTTAGCTGTAGTCGGCTGTTCTTCTGTGAGTTTCACAGGCCGGACTTTCCTGCATGCGCCATCCGGATGCTGGACGCCCTGCCTGTCGTTCGGCTCGCTCGGAAGACCCAAAGCCGAAGGAGCACGAACCTCACCAAAGTTGCGAAGATATTTGCCGCAGTGAGAACAAGGAGTTCCACCCTCGGGGCAGCATCTGAGTGCACTGAGTGCAGTACCAACAAGGATGAAGATGTGATGCTCCAGGCCAACAGGAAGACCAAGAAACCTTGAAATTGTTGGATCAACAATTTTTCTGGACCACTGATGCCAAACGTAAACCTGCGGTTTGCTGCTGTATTTCCTACAGCTGTAAGAAGGAGTGCAAGGAAGTTGGCTTCCTGAGACCCCAAAGGCCCTTGCATCATGAGATACAGCAGTGCGAACGCCATTGTCGAGGCGACCCCTACAAGTCCAAAACGGAGCACCTGGCCAAAGAAGCTCGGCCGGCCGACTGGCGCTATTGGGCCGCGCCCTAATTCGGCGTAGATCGCCTGGACCGGGATGAGTCCCCGTATCAGGGACGAACCGACCCGGACCATCCCGCGGATGTCATCCAGGGCGGTCTGAGTAATGTCCACCCGGCTGTCAGGGTCATCCACCCAATCCACCGGGATTTCATGGATTCGGAGCCCTGATCGCTCAGCAATGATCAGGAGTTCGGTGTCGAAGAACCAGCCGTTATCTTCCACATGTGGAAGGAGACGGTGCGCGACGTCAGCTCGAATGGCTTTAAACCCGCACTGGGCATCCGAAAACCGCACCTGCATGGTGCGCCGCAGGAGAAAGTTGTAGGACCGGGAAATGAACTCCCGTTTGGGCCCTCGGCTTACCCTCGAACTCTGCCCCAACCTGGTTCCGATTGAGATGTCAGAGTGCCCGGACAGCAACGGGGCCACCAGCGGTGGGAGTGCCGCAAGATCAGTAGAGAGATCCACATCCAAATAGGCGAGGACTTTTGCATCGGAAGCGGTCCAGGCATCTCTCAGTGCCAGGCCGCGTCCCTTGGTTTCAAGGCGGCGGTAATCGACGTTGTCCAAGTGCTCGCTGAGTCGAGCGGCAATCACCGGAGTCCTGTCGGTGCTTGCATTATCGGCGATGGTGATTTTCCACGTCGACGGCATTTCATTCGTCAGATATTCGGCGAGCCTTGTGATGCTGCGTTCGAGTACCGCTTCTTCGTTGTAGACCGGTACTACAATTTCGAGCGCCAAGCCCCCATAGCTAGGTGTCATGCATGGATCGTAGGGGCCGCCAAATAGGCGTGGCGAGGGTTTAGAGCAAAGACAGGTAACAACGCAAAAAAGCAGGTAGTCCCAGTAATTGGCCGAAGCAACAGGCAGGTACTCACCAAGTAGATCCGGGCCAGAAGGAGTCGCCTACGCAGGTTCCCATGCACCCATCCTCTACACTTGACCGGTGTCTAGATTATTTGGAACTGATGGTGTCCGGGGGCTGGCCAACGGCCTGCTGACAGCAGAACTGGCCCTGCAGTTGGCCCAGGCGGCCGCCGTCGTGCTCGGTCACGACCGCAACTCCAACGGCTCCCGGCCCCGCGCCGTGCTGGCTAGAGACCCGCGCGCCAGCGGCGAATTCATCGCCGCCGCCGTGGAAGCCGGACTCTCCAGCTCAGGCATCGACGTCTACGATGCCGGCGTCCTTCCCACCCCCGCGGCCGCCTACCTTGTGGCAGACCTGGACGCCGACTTCGGCGTCATGATCTCCGCCTCCCACAACCCGGCGCCGGACAACGGCATCAAGTTCTTCGCCCGCGGCGGCCAGAAGCTGCCCGACGACGTGGAAAACGCCATCGAGGCCCAGATGAGCAAGGAAGCCGTCCGCCCCATCGGCCCCGACGTCGGCCGGATCCAGCGTTTCTCCGACGCAGAGGACCGCTACATCGTCCACCTGCTCCGCACCCTCCCGCACCGCCTGGACGGCCTCACCGTGGTGCTGGACTGCGCCAACGGTGCCGCCAGCGGCTGCTCGCCCCAGCTCTTCAAGGACGCCGGCGCCGACCTCATCGTCATCGGCGCGGATCCTGACGGCCTGAACATCAACGACGGCGTGGGCTCCACCCACCTGGGCCCCCTCAAGGAAGCCGTTGTAAAGTACGGAGCGGACCTGGGTATCGCGCACGACGGCGACGCTGACCGCTGCCTGGCCGTTGACCACGAGGGCAACGAGGTGGACGGCGACCAGATCATGGCCATCCTCGCCGTAGCGCTCAAAAAGGCCGGCAAGCTCAAGGACGACGTCCTGGTGGCCACCGTCATGAGCAACCTGGGCCTCAAGATCGCCCTCCGCGACGCCGGCATCACCATCCTGGAAACCGCAGTGGGGGACCGCTACGTCCTGGAAGGCATGCGCGACGGCGGCTACAACCTGGGCGGCGAGCAGTCCGGCCACGTGATCTTCTCCGACCACGCCACCACCGGCGACGGCCTCCTCACCGGACTCCAGCTCGCCGCGCAGGTGGCCCTGACCAAGAAGCCGCTCAAAGAGCTCGCCACGGTCATGACCAAGCTTCCGCAGGTCCTCATCAACGTCAAAGGCGTGGACCGCAGCCGCGTAGGCAGCAGCGACGTCCTGGCCCAGGCCGTGGCGGCAGCGGAAGCAGCACTGGGCGACACCGGCCGCGTCCTGCTCCGCCCCTCCGGCACCGAGCCCGTTGTGCGCGTCATGGTGGAGGCCGCTGACGAAGACACCGCGCAGTCCATCGCCGAACACCTCGCCCAGGTGGTCCGGACGGAACTCGCGCTCGAACTGGCCTCGAACTAGCAGCAAACAAAAGTGGCCCGCCTCCTCGAAAGGAGACGGGCCACACGTCTGTGCAGAAGTAACTAGACGCGGTCCTTCAGCGCATCCCGGATCTCGGTCAGGAGCGCAACCTGCGGATCCTCGGCGGCATCCTTCTTCACGTCCTTGTTGATCCCCAGCCGGCGGTTGCGGCGCTCGATCATGATGTTCATCGGCATCACCACCACAATGTAGATCGCCGCGGCAATCAGCAGGAAATTCACTATCGCGGTCAGCAGGACCCCGAACTCGATGGCGTTGCCGTTCAGCTCCACCCTCGCGAAGCTGTCGAAGTTGGGCGCGCCCACCAGGCCTGAGACGAAGGGCATCAGCACCTTGTTCACCAGTGCGGTGACAACCGCGCCAAAGGCAGTACCCATGACAACGGCGACGGCAAGGTCAACCACGTTGCCCTTCATGATGAAATTCTTGAATCCACTAAGCATGCAAACCAACCTAGCGCACCGGCATTACAGGTACGCTGGCGCCGCTTCCAGGCCGAAGTATTCCTCCAGCGTGCCGATGCCCCGGTTCAGCATGTCCGTGGCCGCCTCCACCCCCACATACCGCAGGTGCCACGGCTCGTAGTAGTACCCCGTGATGGGGTGCAGCATCCACGGATACCGCACCACGAACCCGAACCGGTGCCCGTTCGCCTTCACCCACGTGGCCGCGGGCTGCTCGGCGAAACACGGCTGGAAGCTGCAGGCACCGCCGCCGTCCCCGATGTCGAACGCCCACCCGGTCTGGTGCTCCGAATGGCCGGGGCGCGCGCTGGCCGTGTCGGCGTCGGCCTGTCCCCGCGCCGCGACGTACCCGTTGTACGTGGTCACCTGCGTGGTGTAGGAGCGGTAACCGCTGGCCAGGACCACCGCCACGCCGTCCCGCGCGGCCGCCGCGAACATCGCCTCCGCCGCAGCCGCCGTCGTACTGTTCAGCAGCGCCGCCTCACCTGCAGCGGAGATGGCGACGGCGGGACGCACCAGGTCAGCCGGCACATAGTCCGCCGGCTTCAGCGGCCGGTGCTTGTTCACGATGACCCACTGACTTGCCGGATCATCGAGCGAAAACTGCCGCGCAAGTGTTGCCGAGGGCGACGGCGTGGGGGTGGGAGCCTCAGGCGACTGGCCTACCGTGGCGGTTTCCGCCGTCGGGCCGGCTGTTGTGGTGATGGCCGCAGGGGAGGGGGCAGGAGAGGAAGCAACGGACGACGACGGCGCCACGGCCTTGGGTGCCTCGGGCGTGCAGGCAGCCAGGACGGTCAGTCCGGCGCCGGCGGCGAGGAAGCGCGTGAAGCTGCGCCGGCTGGGAGACCCGCATTGGTAGCACACCTGTGCTAAACCTTCCGGAGCAGCATGCGGCGGATGGAGTGGTCCGCATCTTTGGTCAGCACCAGCTGCGCCCGGCCCCGGGTGGGAAGCACGTTCTCCTCCAGGTTGGGCTCGTTGATCCGCTTCCAGATGTCCCGGGCGGTGTTCTCTGCCTCTTCATCGGACAGTGTGGCGTAGCGGTGGAAGTAGGACTCCGGCTGCGCGAACGCGGTGCTGCGAAGCTTGCGGAACCGGTCCACGTACCACTCCTCGATGTAGGAGGTCTTCGCGTCCACGTAGATGGAGAAATCAAAGAAGTCGCTCAGCGCCAGGCCCTGCCGGCCGTCATGGCGGGGACGGGCCGGCGCCAGCACATTCAGGCCCTCAACGATCAGCACGTCCGGGCGGCGGACCACCACTTCCTTGCCGGGCACGATGTCGTACGTGACGTGGGAGTACCAGGGCGCGCGGACTTCCTCGGCCCCGCCTTTGATCTCACTCACGAAGCGCAGCAGCGCCCGCCGGTCGTAGGACTCCGGGAAACCCTTCCGGTCCAGCAGCTGCCGGCGCTTGAGCTCGGCCAGGGGGTAGAGGAACCCGTCGGTGGTGATGAGCTCAACGTTGGGGGTGCCGGGCCAGCGGCGCAGCATCTCCCGCAGCACGCGGGCGATGGTGGACTTGCCCACGGCAACCGAGCCAGCCACGCCGATCACGAACGGGGTGCGCTGCGTCTGCTCACCCAGGAAGGTGGTGGTGGCCGCGTGCAGCTGCCCGGCCGCCTCCACATACAGGTGCAGGAGCCGTGACAGCGGCAGGTAAACATCCCTGACTTCATTGATGTCCAGGGGGTCGCCGAGCCCGCGAAGGCGCAGCACGTCCTCTTCATTAAGGGGCTGTTCCATCTGGGCTGCGAGCCGGGACCAGGTTTGCCGGTCCAGCTCCACGAACGGCGAGGCACCCTCCCCGTTCGCTTCATTGCGTTGCGAAGTCACGCTAAAGATTCTGCCCCGCGCCCGCCCCATCACGAAATGACGGTCCTGCTCAGCGCGGCGACGTGCGTCACGGATGCCCGGGAGGGCGGCCCGCCGGTTTAGAGCAACCGGCACGCTGCCGATAGTCTTGTGCCTATGTGTGGAATCGTGGGTTACGTAGGCCGTTCGGTTGACGGTGCAATTAATGGTCACAGTGCGTTGGATGTTGTCCTTGAGGGACTGCGGCGCCTGGAGTACCGCGGTTATGACTCTGCCGGTGTGGCGGTGGTGTCCCAGGGGAGCATTGAGTCGCGGAAGAAGTCCGGGAAGCTGAGCAACCTGATTGGTGAGCTGGAGGCCCACCCGTTGCCGGAGGCGGTGACCGGGATCGGTCACACGCGTTGGGCGACCCATGGCGGCCCGACGGACCGCAACGCGCACCCGCACCTGGCTGATGGCGGCAAGCTCGCCGTGATCCACAACGGCATCATCGAAAACTTCGCCGAGCTCAAGCTCGAGCTGCTGGGCAAGGGTGTGACGTTCCTGTCCGAGACGGACACCGAGGTCGCTGCCGCGCTGCTGGCTGACATCCTGCGGAACCAGCTGGGCGGGGACACCGCGAACGGTGGCCTGACCCGGGCCATGGAACTGGCGTGCCAGCGCCTTGAAGGAGCGTTCACGCTGCTGGCGGTCCACGCGGACCAGCCCGACGTCGTCGTGGCCGCGCGCCGTAACTCACCGCTGGTGGTGGGCCTGGGCGAGGGGGAGAACTTCCTGGGCTCGGACGTGTCCGGGTTCATTGACTACACCCGCCGAGCGGTGGAGCTGGGCCAGGACCAGATCGTGACCATCACTGCTGACAGTGTTGAGATCACCGATTTCTACGGCAACCCGGCCCAGGGCAAGGAATACCACGTGGACTGGGACCCGGCGTCGGCGGAAAAGGGCGGCTTCTCCTCGTTCATGGAGAAGGAAATCAATGACCAGCCCGACGCCGTGGCGCAGACCCTGCTGGGCCGGTCGGACCTGGACGGCAAGCTGACCCTGGATGAGCTGCGGATCGATCCGGAGCTTTTGAAGCAGGTCAACAAGATCATCGTGCTGGCCTGCGGCACCGCCGCCTATGCGGGCATGGTGGCCAAGTACGCCATCGAGAACTGGTGCCGGATCCCCACCGAGGTGGAGCTCGCGCACGAGTTCCGTTACCGGGACCCGATCCTGGACGAGAAGACCCTGGTGGTCTGCATCAGCCAGTCCGGGGAGACCATGGACACCCTGATGGCCGTCCGGTACGCCCGGGAACAGGGCGCGAAGACCATCTCGATCTGCAACACCAACGGCTCCACCATCCCGCGCGAATCCGACGCCGTGCTCTACACGCACGCGGGCCCGGAGATCGCGGTGGCCTCCACCAAGGCGTTCCTGGCCCAGATCACCGCCGCGTACCTGCTGGGCCTGTACCTGGCGCAGCTGCGCGGGAACATCTTCTCCGGCCAGATCAAGGACGTCCTCGCGGACCTGAACAAGATCCCCGCGAAGATCCAGAAGATCCTGGACAACGCCGGCCCGCTGCGCGAACTGGCCCGGTCCATGGCGAACGAGAAGTCCGTGCTGTTCCTGGGCCGGCACGTGGGCTACCCCGTGGCTCTGGAAGGCGCGCTGAAGCTCAAGGAAATCGCGTACATCCACGCCGAAGGGTTCGCCGCCGGTGAGCTCAAGCACGGCCCCATCGCCCTGATCGATGAAGGCCAGCCGGTGTTCGTGGTGGTCCCGTCCCCGCGCGGGCGTGACTCGCTGCACGCCAAGGTGGTCTCCAACATCCAGGAAGTCCGCGCCCGCGGTGCCCGGACCCTGGTCATCGCCGAGGAAGGCGACGAAGCCGTCAAGGCCTACGCCGAGTACGTCTTCTACGTCCCCGAGACCCCCACCCTGCTCATGCCGCTGCTGACCACCGTCCCGCTGCAGATCTTCGCCGCGGAACTCGCCGCAGCGAAGGGCTACGACGTGGACCAGCCCCGCAACCTCGCCAAGAGCGTCACCGTCGAATAGCCGGTTCGTTCCAGGAGATCGGAAGCCCCAGGCCCCTACGGCCTGGGGCTTCCTCGTTAACACTGCCGTGCCAAAAACCCCACGTTTGCGCTGATGGCGGACAAGGCCAATATCCTTCCCGAACCGTGGCGCAGACCGCCTCCCGGCCGGGAGCGCCACCGTAGAATGACACGCATGATTGTTGGCATTGGGGTAGACGTAGTAGACATCGAACGGTTCGGCCGGCAGCTGGAACGGACACCGGGCCTGAGGGATCGCCTGTTCGTGCCTGCCGAGCGGGAACTGAACACCCGGTCCCTGGCCGCCCGGTTCGCCGCAAAGGAAGCGGTGGCCAAGGTCCTCGGTGCGCCCGCCGGCATGAACTGGCAGGACTGCTGGATCGGCCTCGACCACAACGGGCCCACCGTCCAGGTGAAGGGGACCGTCCTTGCGGTTGCCGAGGCCAAGGGCGTCAAGCGCTGGCACCTGTCCATCAGCCACGACGGCGGCATCGCCACCGCCACGGTCGTGGCCGAGGGCTGACCCGGCCGCCCCCGCATGATCAGCGCCTACACCGGAACACAAGTCCGGGCCGCCGAGGAACCCCTCCTGGCCGCCGGGCTGGGGGACGTGCTCATGCAGCGCGCCGCGCACGGGCTGGCCACCGCCGTCGTCAATGAACTGAAGTCCCGCCGCGGCCGCTTGAACGGTGCGCGGGTTGCGGTGCTGGCCGGCAAGGGCAACAACGGCGGCGACGGCCTGTTCGCCGGCGCCTTCCTGGCCGCCCGTGGAATGCGTACGACGGCGGTGCTCACCGGGGATGCCGCTCATCCGGCCGGCTTGGCCGCATTTGAGCGCGCCGGCGGCCGGGTGCAGCGGCTAACCGAAGCGGCACTGCCGGGACTGGCGGCGGAAGCCGCCCGGGCCGACGTCGTGATCGATGCCGTGCTGGGAACCGGCGCCAAGGGCGGGCTGCGGGGGAGCGCCGCGGATTTGATCCAGGCTCTCGCTGACGCACACCGTGACGGCTTCGTGGTGGCCTGCGACCTACCCAGCGGCGTCGACGCGGACACCGGTGAGGCCACCGCCCCGGTCCTGCCGGCAGACCTGACCGTGACGTTTGGCGGCGCGAAAGCCGGCCTGCTGGCCGACCCCGGTGCCGACCATGCCGGCCGCGTGCTGGTGGTGCAGATCGGGATCGAGGAGCACTTGCCGCGGCCGTCCCTTCGCCGACTGGAGGACGCCGACGTGGCCCGCCTCCTGCCGCACCCGGCCCGGCGTGCCCAGAAGTACTCCCGCGGCGTGCTGGGCGTCGTGGCCGGCTCCGAGGACTACCCCGGCGCCGCGGTCCTTGCCTGCCGGGGCGCGCTGGCTGCGGGAGTGGGCATGGTGCGGTACCTGGGGCCGCCCGCGGTGGCTGACCTGGTCCGCCAGTCCTGCCCGGAAGTTGTCTGCAGCACGGGAACCGTGGCGGAAAACCGCGTGCAAGCCTGGCTGGTGGGCTCAGGCATGGGACCGCACGACCACGAACAGCTGACCCGCGCACGGGACGCGATTGCGTCGGACCTTCCCGTAGTGGCCGACGCCGGCGCGCTGCCCGCACTGCCTGCCATGCTCGCTCCGCACGTGGTGCTGACGCCGCACGCCGGGGAGCTCGCGTCGCTGTTCAAGCGCCTGGGCCGCGGGGAGGACCGGGAGGCAGTAGAAGCCGGCACGCTGGCTGCTGTCCGCCATGCGGCCGAGCGCACCGGGGCCACCGTCCTCCTTAAGGGCGCCACCACGCTCGTGGCTGCACCCTGGGGCACCACCTTCAGCCAGGCGGACGGCACGCCGTGGCTCGCCACCGCCGGCAGCGGGGACGTCCTGGCCGGCGTCATCGGTGCGCTGGTCGCCCAGGCAGGGCCCGACGTCGGCCGCTTCAGTGCGGCGGGCATCGAAGGGGACGTGCGGTGGGCTGCCATCGCCGCGCTGGGGGCCGCCCTGCACGGCCACGCCGGGAGGGCGGCGTCGGAAGCCGTATCCGGCGGGCCGATCACGGCGGGCCGCGTTGCGGACGCCCTACCCGAAATTTGGGGTAAAGTCAGCATGCTTAGTAACTATGGAGCCTGGAAACGTAATAGTCACAGCCAACCACTACGGTAGGCATTAGTTCGCACCAGCAGTAGGGGCGTTCCAATGCCGTCTGCTGCTGACAAAATAATGAGGAGCACGATGGAAGTCTGGCCTGGAACTGCCTACCCGCTGGGAGCTACCTTTGACGGCACCGGCACCAATTTCGCCCTGTTCAGCGAACGGGCCGAGCGGGTCGAACTCTGCCTCCTGTCCGACGATCTGACCGAAACCCGGATCGAGCTGACCGAAGTGGACGGCTATGTGTGGCACTGCTACCTGCCCCACATCCAGCCCGGCCAGAAGTACGGCTACCGGGTGCACGGGCCGTACGATCCAGCGAGCGGCAACCGCTTCAACCCGAACAAGCTGCTGATGGACCCCTACGCCAAGGCCATCCAGGGCCAGATCGACTGGGATCCCGCACTGTTCTCCTACGAATTCGGCGACCCCGACTCCCAAAACGATGCCGACTCGGCACCGCACACCATGCATGGCGTGGTCATCAACCCGTTCTTCGAATGGGACGGCGACCGCCAGCTGAAGATCCCGTACCACGAATCGGTTATTTACGAAGCCCACGTCAAGGGCCTCACGCAGCTGCACCCGGAAATCCCCGAAGAGCAGCGCGGCACCTACGCCGGCGTGGCGCACCCTGCGGTTATCGAGCACCTGAAGAAACTCGGCGCCACCGCCATCGAGCTTATGCCCGTCCACCAGTTCGTCAACGACGGCACCCTGGAAGAGAAGGGCCTTAACAACTACTGGGGCTACAACACCATTGGCTTCTTCGCTCCGCAGAACACCTACAGCGCCACCGGCGACGTGGGGCACCAGGTCCAGGAATTCAAGGCCATGGTCCGCGACCTGCACCGCGCCGGTATCGAAGTGATCCTCGACGTCGTGTACAACCACACGGCCGAAGGCAACCACCTGGGCCCCACGCTGTCCTTCAAGGGCATCGACAACCAGGCCTACTACCGCCTGGTGGACAACGACCTCAAGCACTACATGGATTACACGGGCACCGGAAACTCGCTCAACGTGCGCCACCCGCACTCCCTGCAGCTGCTGATGGATTCCCTGCGCTACTGGGTCACCGAGATGCACGTGGACGGCTTCCGGTTCGACCTCGCCTCCACCCTGGCCCGTGAGTTCTACGACGTGGACAAGCTCTCCACCTTCTTCGAACTCATCCAGCAGGACCCCGTAGTCTCCCAGGTCAAGCTGATCGCGGAGCCGTGGGACGTGGGTCCCGGCGGCTACCAGGTGGGGAACTTCCCGCCACAGTGGACGGAGTGGAACGGCAAGTACCGCGACACAGTCCGCGACTTCTGGCGCGGCGAGCCCGCCACGCTGGGCGAGTTCGCCTCCCGGCTGACCGGCTCCGCCGACCTCTACGAAAGCTCGGCCCGCCGCCCGGTGGCCTCGATCAACTTCGTCACCGCCCACGACGGCTTCACCATGCGGGACCTGGTGTCCTACAACGAGAAACACAACGAGGCCAACGGTGAAGGCAACAACGACGGCGAATCGCACAACCGCTCCTGGAACTGCGGCGTTGAAGGCGATACGGACGACGATAAGGTGCTGACCCTGCGCGCCCGCCAGCAGCGGAACTTCATCGCCACGCTGCTGCTCTCCCAAGGCGTGCCCATGCTGCTGCACGGCGACGAGCTGGGCCGCACCCAGCAAGGCAACAACAACACCTACTGCCAGGACTCCGAGCTCAGCTGGATCCACTGGGAAGCCATGGACCAGCCGCTGATCGAGTTCACTGCTTTCGTCAACAAACTCAGGCACGACCACCCGACGTTCCGCCGCAGCCGCTTCTTCGACGGCCGGCCGGTACGCCGCGGCGAAGGCGAAAAGCTGCCGGACATCGTGTGGCTGAAGACCGACGGCACCGAAATGCTGCCGGAGGACTGGGGGAGCGGCTTCGGCCGGACCATTGGTGTGTTCTATAACGGCGACGGCATCCAGGAACAGGATTCACGCGGCCGCCGCATCACCGACGACAGCTTCATCATGGCGTTCAATGCGCACGATGGCGCCGTGGACTTCTGCCTGCCTTCCGACGAATACTCCCAGTACTGGGAGGTCCTGATCGACACCGCCGCGCAGGCCGACGCCTACGAACCGCTCAAGGCTGGTGCAACACTGACGCTGGACGCCAAGTCCATGGTGGTTATGCGTGCCTACTCCGGTCCCGAGGCTGAAGTGGACACGTCCGCCGCGGCTTCCCTCGCGTCCATGGCCGAGCATGAGGAAGCCCAGGAGGAGATGGTGGAGGCCCAGACCAAGGCCGCGGAAGCAAGCGAGGCAAGGGCAACAGGCGCCGACGAGGAAGCCAAGGCATGAGGACTCCGGTCTCCACTTACCGCCTGCAGATCCGCAGCAGCTTCACCCTGTTCGACGCCGCCGAGAAGGTCCCGTACCTGAAAAACCTCGGCGTGGACTGGGTGTACCTGTCACCCATCCTCACCGCGGAGAAGGGCTCGGACCACGGCTACGACGTGACCGACCCCTCCACTGTGGACCCGGACCGCGGAGGCCCCGAAGGTTTGCTGGCCCTCTCCAAGGCAGCCCGCGAGCACGGCATGGGCGTCCTGGTGGACATCGTGCCCAACCACGTGGGCGTGGCATCCCCGCCGCAGAACCCCTGGTGGTGGTCCCTTCTCAAGGAAGGGCGCGAATCGCCGTACGCTGAGGCGTTCGACGTCGACTGGGACCTGGGCGGCGGAAAGGTCCGGCTGCCGATGCTCGGCTCGGACGCCGACCTGGACAAGCTCGAGATCAAGGACGGCGAACTCCGCTACTACGACCACCGGTTCCCGCTGGCCGAGGGAACGTACAGCGAGGGCGACTCCCCGCAGGACGTCCACAGCCGCCAGCACTACCAGCTGATGGACTGGCGCCGTGCCGATGCCGAGCTGAACTACCGGCGCTTCTTCGCGGTCACCACCCTGGCCGGTATCCGGGTGGAGGAGCCGTCCGTCTTCGAAAAGGCCCATGCCGAGGTGGGCCGCTGGTTCACCGAGGGCCTGGTGGACGGGCTCCGCGTTGACCACCCGGACGGGCTGGCTGATCCTGCCGGCTACCTCCGCTGGCTCAAGGACCTCAGCGGCGGCGCGTACGTCCTGGTGGAGAAGATCCTTGAACCGGGCGAGGTGCTGCCCCAGGAGTTCGCCTGCGAAGGCACCACCGGGTACGACGCCCTGGCGGACGTGGACCGGGTCTTCGTTGACCCTGCCGGGCAGCAGGCGCTGGACGCGCTGGACGCTTCACTGCGGGGAACTTCCGAACCCGCCGATTACGCCGCGATGATCCGCGGCACCAAGCGCATGATCGCCGACGGCATCCTGCGCTCGGAAGTCCTGCGGCTGGCCCGGCTGGTCCCCGAGTCCCACGGCGTCACCGTGGACCAGGCGGCTGATGCCATCGCGGAAATCATCGCGTCCTTCCCGGTGTACCGGTCCTACCTGCCGGTAGGCGCCGACGTCCTCAAGGAGGCATGCGAGTCTGCCGCGGCGCACCGGCCGGACCTGGAAGTGGCGGTGGGAACCCTCCTTACGCTGCTGCTGGACCCCGCCAATCCCATTGCCATCCGGTTCCAGCAGACCTCCGGCATGGTCATGGCCAAGGGCGTGGAGGACACTGCGTTCTACCGCTACACCCGGCTGGGCACCCTGACTGAGGTGGGCGCCGAACCCACTGAGTTCGCGGTGGCGCCGGAGGAATTCCACCGGCGAATGCAGCGGCGCCAGCAGGACCTGCCGCTGTCCATGACCACCCTGTCCACCCACGACACCAAGCGCAGCGAGGACGCCCGGGCCCGGATCTCGGTCATCGCCGAGCTGCCGCAGGAGTGGGCGGAAACACTGGAGACGCTCCGGAGCCTGGCGCCGATTCCGGACGGTCCGTACGAGAACCTGCTGTGGCAGGCTATCGTCGGGGCCTGGCCGGCAAGCCGGGAACGGCTGCAGGGCTATGCGGAAAAGGCGGCCCGGGAGGCCGGCAACTCCACCACGTGGACCGATCCCAACGAGGACTTCGAGGCCAAGGTGAAGGCTGCCGTCGACGCAGTCTTCGACAACACCAAGGTGGCACAGGTGGTCGAGGACTTCGTGGCCCGCATCGACGCCTACTCCGCCGTCAACTCGGTTTCCGCCAAGCTGGTCCAGCTGACCATGCCCGGCGTGCCGGACGTGTACCAGGGCAGCGAATTCTGGGAACGGTCGCTCACGGACCCGGACAACCGCCGGCCCGTGGACTTTGCTGCACGGCAGGCAGAGCTGGCAAAGCTCGACGCCGGCACCTTGCCGGAAGCGGGCACAGAGGCCAGCAAGCTGCTGGTCACCTCGCGGGCCCTGCGCCTGCGCCGCGACCGTCCGGAACTGTTCCAGGGCTACACCCCGGTGGCAGCCACCGGCGCGGCTGCAGGGCACCTGCTCGCGTTCACCCGCGGAACCGATGCCTCCTTCGGCGCCCTCACGCTTGCCACCCGGCTCCCCGCCGGACTGGAAGCCGGCGGCGGGTGGCGGGACACCGCCGTCGACCTTTCCACTGCCATGCGCGACGAACTTACCGGCGCCGGCTACGGGCCGGGCCGGGTTTCGGTGGCAGAGGTCCTGGGTACCTACCCCGTGGCCCTGCTGGTACCCGTGGATGGAGAAAAGGCATGACCCTGGTCAACGTTGGCCCCGAGCGCTTCGATGTGTGGGCCCCGGACGTTTCCTCGGTGGTTCTGTTGGCCGACGGCCGGCAGTACCCCATGCAGAAGAAGGACACGGCACCGGGATCCGAGGGGTGGTGGACTGCACCTGACGCCCCTGCGGAGGGCGACGTGGACTATGGCTACCTGCTGGACGGGGACACCACCCCCGTCCCGGACCCCCGGTCCCTGCGGTTGCCCTCCGGGGTCCACGAACTGTCCCGGACCTACGATCCCGCCGCGTACGGGTGGCAGGATGCCGGCTGGCGCGGCAAGGACCTGCAGGGTGCCGTCATCTACGAACTCCACGTAGGCACCTTCACGCCCGAAGGAACCCTGGACGCTGCCGTGGAGAAGCTGGGCTACCTGGCGGACCTGGGCATCGACTTCGTGGAGCTCCTGCCGGTCAACGGCTTCAACGGCACCCACAACTGGGGTTACGACGGCGTCCAGTGGTACGCCGTGCATGAAGGCTATGGCGGGCCGGAGGCGTACCAGCGCTTCGTTGACGCCGCCCACGCGGCAGGGCTGGGCGTCATCCAGGACGTGGTCTACAACCACCTGGGACCCAGCGGAAACTACCTGCCCAAATTCGGGCCTTACCTGAAGCAGGGCGACGCCAACACCTGGGGCGACTCCGTGAACCTGGACGGGCACGGCTCGGACGTGGTGCGCGAATACATCCTGGACAACGCCGCACTCTGGCTGCGCGACTACCACGCGGACGGGCTCCGCCTCGACGCCGTGCATGCGCTGAAGGACGAACGCGCGGTGCACATCCTGGAGGAGCTGGGGGCTTTGGGCGACGCCGTATCGGCCGAGACCGGGCTGCCCAAGACGCTCATCGCGGAATCGGACCTCAACAATCCGCGCCTGGTCTATCCCCGGGATACCAATGGGTACGGCCTGGCTGGGCAGTGGAGCGATGATTTCCACCACGCAGTGCACGTCAGCGTCAGCGGCGAGACCACAGGCTACTACTCGGACTTCGAATCCCTGGCCGTGCTGGCCAAGGTGCTGAAGGACGGGTTCCTCCACGACGGCAGCTACTCCAGCTTCCGCGGCCGGCACCACGGACGCCCCATCAACGCCTCGCTGGTCCACCCGGCGGCGCTGGTGGTCTGCAACCAGAACCACGACCAGATCGGCAACCGGGCCACGGGGGACAGGCTCTCGCAGTCCCTGTCCTACGGGCAGCTCGCCGTGGCCGCCGTTCTCACGCTGACCTCCCCGTTCACGCCCATGCTGTTCATGGGTGAGGAATACGGGGCCTCCACACCGTGGCAGTTCTTCACCTCGCACCCCGAACCGGAGCTCGGGAAGGCCACCGCGGAAGGGCGCATCAAGGAGTTCGAGCGCATGGGGTGGGATCCCGCCGTCGTGCCTGACCCGCAGGACCCGGAAACCTTCCGCCGGTCCAAGCTGGACTGGGCCGAGGCCGCCACGGGCGACCACGCACGGCTCCTGGAGCTGTACCGGTCGCTGACGGCGCTGCGCCGTTCACATCCGGACCTCGCGGGGCTTGGCTTCGGTGAGACGGAGGTTTCGTTCGACGACGACGCCGGGTGGCTGCGCTTCCGGCGCGGATCCATCGAGGTGCTGCTGAATTTCTCCGACTCCAAGCTCCGGCTGGACGGTGCCTTCGGCAGCGTCCTGCTGGCCACGGATGAAGGGACCGGGCTGGACGGCGCGGCCCTGGCCCTGGCGCCGTGGAGCGCCGCAATCATCACTACCCAGACGGAAAGCTGATAGTTATGACCTACACTGCAGCGGAAAACCGCTACGAATCCATGCCCTACCGCCGGGTGGGCCGCAGCGGGCTCAAGCTCCCGGCCATCTCCCTGGGCCTGTGGCACAACTTCGGCGACGACAAGCGCTTCGAGGAACAGCGGGACATCCTCCGCCGTGCCTTCGACCTTGGCGTCAACCACTTCGACCTCGCCAACAACTACGGTCCGCCGGACGGATCCGCGGAAACGAACTTCGGCCGGCACCTGCGGGACGACTTCAAGCCGTACCGGGACGAACTGGTCATTTCTACCAAGGCCGGCTACTACATGTGGCCCGGCCCGTACGGGGAATGGGGTTCCCGCAAGTACCTGATCTCCAGCCTGGACCAGTCCCTCCAGCGCATGGGCCTGGACTACGTGGACATCTTCTACAGCCACCGGCCGGATCCCGAAACGCCCATGGAAGAGACCATGGGCGCCCTGGACTACGCCGTCCGTTCCGGCAAGGCGCTGTACGCGGGCATTTCCTCCTACACGCCCGAACAGACCCTCGAGGCTGCCCGCATCCTCAAGGAACTCGGTACGCCGCTGCTGATCCACCAGCCCAGCTACTCCATGCTCAACCGCTGGACCGAGGACGGCTCGCCGAATCTGTACGAGGTGCTGGACCAGGTGGGGGCCGGATCCATCGCCTTCTCGCCCCTGGCGCAGGGGATGCTCACGGACCGCTACCTCCACGGCATCCCCGAGGACTCGCGGGCAGCCAAGGCACGTTTCCTCTCCGAGGACTCCATCACGGAAGAGAAGCTGGACCGGGTCCGCGGGCTGCGGAAGATCGCCGAGGGCCGCGGACAGTCCCTGGCCCAGATGGCCATCGCCTGGATCCTGCGCGACCAGCCAAAGGGTTCGCCCGTCACGTCGGCGCTGGTGGGCGCCTCAAGTGTCCGGCAGTTGGAGGACACGCTGTCCGCCATCAACAACCTCAGCTTCTCCGCTGAGGAGCTGACCGCCATTGACGAATTCGCAGTGGAATCGGACATCAACCTCTGGAAGCAAAACGCCTGACCGAGGTTTTCTTTACAGAGCGGGACCGGGCGCAACCGCGTCCGGTCCCGCTCTGTTGGGTAGTATGAAAAGGCGCCGCGTGGCGCCAAGCCAGCCGGCCGCCGTCGTCCATTCCTCGGAGGCAAACCAGGCCGGCTGACGTTTGTCCCCAAAGGAGTTCTGTGTCTTCACATCCCATCCGTGTTGCAATCGTTGGCGTGGGCAACTGCGCCGCCTCGCTGGTGCAGGGCGTCCACTACTACAAGGATGCCGATCCGGCAGAAACCATTCCGGGCCTGATGCACGTTGAGTTTGGCCAGTACCACGTGGGTGACGTTGAGTTCGTCGCCGCGTTTGATGTGGACGGCAAGAAGGTCGGTGTTGACCTTTCCGACGCCATCCTGGCCAGCGAGAACAACACCATCAAGATCGCCGACGTCCCGCCCACCGGCGTCACCGTCCAGCGCGGCCACACCCTCGACGGCCTGGGCAAGTACTACCTCGAGACCATCGAGCAGTCCACCGAAGAGCCCGTGGACGTGGTCCAGGCCCTGAAGGACGCCAAGGCTGACGTCCTGGTCTGCTACCTGCCCGTGGGCTCCCAGCAGGCTGCCGAATTCTACGCCCAGGCAGCCATCGACGCAGGCGTCGCATTCGTCAACGCCCTGCCCGTGTTCATTGCCGGCACCAAGGAATGGGCGGACAAGTTCACCGCCGCGGGTGTTCCGATCGTGGGCGATGACATCAAGAGCCAGATCGGTGCCACCATCACCCACCGCGTGATGGCCAAGCTGTTCGAGGACCGTGGCGTGACCCTGGACCGGACCTACCAGCTGAACGTTGGCGGGAACATGGACTTCAAGAACATGCTCGAGCGTGACCGGCTGGAGTCCAAGAAGATCTCCAAGACCCAGGCCGTGACCTCGAACGTGGAGGCCGAGCTGGCTGCCAAGGACGTCCACATCGGTCCGTCCGACTACGTGCAGTGGCTCGATGACCGCAAGTGGGCGTTCGTCCGCCTCGAGGGCCGCAACTTCGGCGACGCCCCGGTGTCCCTGGAGTACAAGCTGGAGGTCTGGGATTCGCCGAACTCCGCCGGTGTGATCATCGACGCGATCCGCGCGGCGAAGATCGGCCTTGACCGCGGCATCGGGGGCCCGCTGCTGTCCGCGTCCAGCTACTTCATGAAGTCCCCGCCGGAGCAGTTCAACGACGACCTCGCCCGCGAGAAGGTCGAGGCCTTCATCCGCGGCGACCTGGAGCGCTAACCCCGGTCTTCTGTCGTTCCGGGCGCTCCCTCACCCTCCGGGGTGGGGGAGCGTTCCCCATTAACACGCCCCATCACTTCCTGCTGCTTTCCGGCGACGCGCCATCACCTCGTGCAGGCTTTCCGGCGACGCGCCATCACCTCGTGCAGGCTTTCCGGCGACGCGCCATCACCTCATGCGCATCTCCGGAGAGCCTTCCCGCCACCACGTCAGCAGTCACTGACAAAACCGGCTGTATAGGGATGATCCTTCCTAGTCGTACGCAGGTGTCGCTTGATTTGTCCCGTAGCCCGTTCAAAGCCGTCCTTGGCGTCATCTTTGGTGAACACAAGAACTGTCCAACCCGCTGACTCAAAGGCCTTGTTCCGCCTCCGGTCGCTAAACTGCTGAGCCTCGAGAAGGTGATGCCCGCCGTCGTACTGGATTGCGAGACGCCGGTGACGGTAGCCGAGATCGGCGGTAGGGGAGGCAGGGTCACCCGGACGAAGTGCGACTTGCAAATCAGGCTCAGGTAAATTCGCGTCCATCATGGCCAGTCGCAGCATGGACTCCGGTGCCGAATCAGCTCCAACTCGCATTAGTTCCAAGGCATCCCTGGCGCGGACGATGCCCTGAAGGTTGGGATGTCGTCCAACCAAGATGCGCAGCCCGTCAAGTGAGTCGAAAGGCTCTGATCGGCCTTCAAACTCTGCCCGGGGGATGCGAATGATCTGGTCGCCGAGGCAGACTAATTCTGCTAGTGACAGTCGGCGAGCCAAATCGAGCCACGTTCTGGAACGAGTGCTGATTCGTATGCCGTCAAAAGCCTCTATCTCGTCGTCGCTTGCGATGACGTTATGAGCCACCACTCCCTTTCGCCGCACCTGGGGTAATTGCTTAGGTTTGCTCAAATGCAGTTCAGTCGAGTCCGACAGCCAGTTCGGCAGCAGCTGACAATGCAGACGTGCCGCGGTGACGTGTGAAATCCAAGCTCCCGGTGAAACTTCCGACAGAGCCCGCGCCGCCGCTTTCAGCTCAAAGCTCCAAACAGCTGGGCGGTACAAACCTCTGCTCACGTGGGCTACGTCGTGCCCTCGCAATCTGACGGCAGGCACACCTGACGCCAACGCGGAGGCGAATGTAAACGGGGAATTTGCCAGATTCGAGGGCAGTCCAGCGCGACTATGCATGCTGGCATTCTGTCTTAGGGAGCTCTGCCGCTGCAGGAGTTATCCACAGGCCAGTCCTGGAAGCTTCTGAAGCTGATGGGGCATTGGTGGTTGTGGGGCGGGAGGTGATGGGGCATTGGTGGTTGTGGGGCGGGAGGTGATGGGGCGTTGGTGGGAGGGACGCGGGAGGTGATGGGGCGTTGGTGGGAGGGACGCGGGAGGTGATGGGGCGTTGGTGGGAGGGACGCGGGAGGTGATGGGGCGTTGGTGGGAGGGACGCGGGGTGTGATGGGGCGTTGGTGGTTGTGGGGCGGGAGGTGATGTGGCGTTGGTGGAGGGTCAGGTGAGGCCTACCGGATTGCCGTCCGCGTCCACGTCCATGCGCAGGGCTGCCGGGACGGCGGGGAGGCCGGGCATAGTCATGACCGCGCCGGTCAGCGCCACGATGAAGCCCGCACCGGTCTTGGGCAGCAGGTCCCTGACATGGATGGTGAAGCCCTTGGGGGCGCCCAGACGGGAGGCATCGTCGGTGAACGAATACTGCGTCTTGGCCATGCACACGGGCAGCGAACTCCAGCCATTCCGCTCAATGTCGGCAAGCCGCTTCAATGCCGGGACGGAGAAGTCAACGCCGTCGGCACCGTAGATCTCCTGGGCGATGGTACGGATCTTGTCCTCCACAGACAGCTCCAGGGGATACAGGTGCCGGAAGTGGCTGGGAGTCTCCACAGCCTGTGCAACCAAAGCGGCGAGTTCGTCACCGCCGTCGCCCCCGCCGCCCCGGCCCCACACGTCGGCGACGGCGGCGTGCACGCCCTCGGCGGCGCACCACGCCAGCAGCCACTCGAGTTCCTCCGGGGCGTCGGATGAGAACTTGTTGATGGCCACCACCGGTGTGACCCCGAACTTCTCCACATTGTGCACGTGCCGGCGCAGGTTAACCACCCCGGCCTCCAGGGCAGCTACATCCGGCTGGGACAGCTTGTCCTTGGCAACCCCGCCCTGCATCTTCAGGGCCCGCACGGTGGCCACCACCACCACGGCGGACGGTGCCAGGCCGCCGTACCGGGCCTTGATGTCCATGAACTTCTCGGCCCCCAGGTCAGCCCCGAAACCGGCTTCCGTCACCACAATGTCCGCCAGCCGCCGGGCGGTCTGGGTGGCAATGAGCGAATTGCAGCCGTGGGCGATGTTGGCGAAGGGACCGCCGTGGACCAGGGCAGGGGTGCCGGCGATGGTCTGCACCAGGTTGGGCTTGACCGCCTCCTTCAGCAGCAGCGTCAAAGCACCCTCGACGCCGAGGTCCGCCACTGTCACGGGTGCCCGGTCATACGTGTAGCCGAACGTGATGCGCCCCAGCCGGGTGCGGAGGTCCGCGAGATCCGTGGCGAGGCAGAAAACCGCCATGATCTCGGAGGCCACGGTGATGTCGAACCCGTCCTGCCGCGGCACCCCCTGCGTCGGGCCGCCCAGGCCGATGACAACTTCCCGCAGGGCCCGGTCGTTCATGTCCAGGACGCGCTTGAATGTCATCCTTCGTGGATCGATGTTCAGCGCGTTTCCCTGGTAGATGTGGTTGTCCACCAGCGCCATCAGTGCATTGTTGGCGGAGGTGATCGCATGGAAGTCGCCGGTGAAGTGCAGGTTGATCTCATCCATGGGCAGCACCTGCGAATAACCGCCGCCGGTGGCGCCGCCCTTCATTCCCAGCACCGGGCCCAGGGACGGCTCGCGCAGCGCGATCATCACCTTGTGGCCGGCGCGGGCCAGCGAATCCGCCAGCCCCACAGTGGTGGTGGATTTGCCCTCACCGGCCGGGGTGGGCGACATCGCCGAGACCAGCACCACTTTGCCGTGCGGGTCCGGCGCTGCGAGCCTGGCCGGATCGATCTTCGCCTTGTACCGCCCGTACTGCTCCAGGGCGTCGGCATTGACCCCCGCTGCGGCCGCGATCTCCCCGATGGGCCGGATCCGGGCAGCGCGGGCTATCTCAAGATCAGAAGGGAGAGCAGACATCCTTGTCCTTTCCTGCACCGGCAGGCGCCGGAGACCTGCCCCTAAGCTAACAGCACCTAGGCCACCGGCGAAGGAACGGCCGGAAGGAAAGATCAGGAAGCAGGCACCACCGGGGCCAGGCGGCGGCCCACAAAGTTGTCGACGGCGGCGTGGTAGCTTTCCAGCGTGATGGCGGCAGTGCGCTGCCAGCCGGAGTTCTGTGCCCGGATGGCGGCGGCGCGGCCCAGGTCCTCGCGGGTGGCGGGGTCGTCGTACAGGGCTTCCAGGGCATCGGCCCAGTCGGCTGCGTGGTGGCCGTCCACCAGCAGGCCGGTCCGGCCGTGGAAGATCGCGCGGGAAAGCCCGCCCACCCGGGTGGCCACCACCGGTGTGCCGCAGGCCTGCGCCTCCAACGCCACCAGCCCGAAGGACTCGCTGAAGGAAGGCATCACCACAACATCCGCCGCGCGGAACCAGGAGGCAAGCTCAGGTGCCTTCACGGGCGGAAGCTGCGTGACGACGTCGTCCATTCCTGCCTCCTCAATCAGGCAGCGCAGGTTGAATTCCTTGTTGCCGCTCAAGGCGCCCAGGATGGTGACGCGCAGATCGATGTCCGGGCGGCGTTTCCGCAGCAGCGCCGCCGCCTTGACCAGGACCTGCGGGCCTTTCAGCCTTTGGATGCGGCCGGCGAACACCAGGTGGAACGTGTCCGGGCTGACGCCATGCCCGGCCCTGGACCGTGCCCGGAACGCGGGCGTGAACGCGGCGAGGTCCACGCCGGGCGGAGCGATGTCGATCCGGTCGTAGGTGGCGCCGTAGTGGGACACGAGTTCGGCAGCCTCGGAGCTGGTGTTGGCGATGAGCCGGGACGCGCCCTCAACGATGCGGTGCTCGCCCAGCTCGCGGCGCCGGGGCTCCGGCTGTTCACCGGACTCCAGCAGCAGGTTCTTGACCTTGGCCATGGTGTGCATGGTGTGCACCAGCGGCACGCCCCACAGCTCGGACAGCTCCAGCCCGGCGATCCCGGACACCCAATAGTGCGAATGGATGACGTCGTACCGGCCGTGCGGCTGGCGGCGGCGGATCTGCTCGATTTCCGCGACCATGGCGTGCAGCAGGCCCGGAAGCTCCTCTTTGGGGATCTTTTTGGGCGGTCCGGCAAGGACGTTGTGCACGCACACGCCGGGATCGGGATGCTCGACGGCGGGCTGGTCGGCCGCGGTGGCTCGCGTGAAGATCTCCACCTCCACGCCCGCCTCCGCCAGCGCCGAGGCCAGCTCGCGGATGTAGACGTTCATTCCGCCCGCATCACCGGAGCCCGGCTGTTCCATGGGGGAGGTGTGGAGGGAGAGCAAAGCAACCCTGCGGATCAGTGCCACGGGTCCTCCTTCCGGCCGCCGGCGCGTGTCAGGGGAGCCGGTTCAGTGCGCATTCGATAAAACACTACTCCTTCCCCTAACGCCCACCCCCCTCCCACATCTTCCCCAAGGCCGGAAACGCCTCCTCATAATCGACAAGGAGCTTCGCCGCCAGGCCTGCTGAATCCACGAGCGGATGCCGGGCGAAGGCCTCCAGCGCCGCTGCACGGTTGCCGGCTGTGGCGGCTTGCACAGTGAGCCGCTCCACGTCCTTGACCTGCTGGAGCAGCCCTAGTTGCGGGGCGGCCGGCGCCTCTTGGGGGAGCGGGACGGCGCCGTTGGCCGTGACAGTACAGGGGACCTCGACGACGGCGTCCGCGGGCAGGCCGGGAATGGCTGGCTGGGCAACACTCGGGACGGCCGTGGCGGGCGCGGGCGCGCCGGGGTCCGGTTTGCGCGGGGGAGGCAGTGCGTTCACAGTGTTGAGGATCAGTTGCGCATCGCCGCCGCCGGCGAGGGCCCGCATGGCCGCCAGCGCCACCCGTTCGTAGCCGCCGCCGGCCAGGTCCTCCTCGTTCCGGTGCTCACCGTCGCCCCGGGCCTCGGCCAGATACCCCTCTTCGCGGGAGCGCCGCGCCTCCTCCCACAGCCAGTATGCTTCAGGGCCCGCGGAGGCGAGCCGCGGATACAGCTCCTGCTGCTGGCGGTGGATGCTTTCGCCGCGCGTTTGCGCCATTGCCTGCATGGCCCGCCGGGCGGAATCGCGCTGGTAGTAGTAATACAGGTACTCGTTGGGGAGCAGGCCCAGTCCGGCCAGGAACGGCTGGGGGAAGAGCCTGCCTTCCTCGAAGGACTGCAGGGCCCCGGCGTCCGCAAGCAGGGCGGGCAGCATGTCCCGGCCGCCGGACTCCAGCCGGTAGAGCCAGCCCAGATGGTTCAGCCCGTAGTAGCCCGCGCCGTCGAGCCGTCCGTCCGGCAAGGGGGCGCCCGCGGCGCGCGCCGCCCGCTGCACCAGCCCGCCCGCAGAATCGCAGATCCCGATGACCCGGGTTCCCATGATGGGGAGCAACGCCTCGGTGACCATTCCGGCCGGGTTGGTGAAGTTAATCAGCCACGCGTCCGGGCAGCGTTGGCGCATCAGCCGGGCAAGGTCCAGCATGTGCGGAATGGTCCGCAAAGCGTAGGAGATCCCGCCGGCGCCGGTGGTTTCCTGGCCCAGCAGGCCGAGGTCCTGTGCCACCTTCTCGTCCGCCACGCGCCCCGCGGTGCCGCCGGGCCGGATGGCGGCAAACACCATGGTGGTGCCGGACAGGGCTTCGGAAAGATCGGTGGTGGGATGCACCGGAAGCTGCGCTTCTCCGTATCCGGGCATACTGCGCAGCACGGCGGTGACGGCATTAAGGCGGGCGGGATCGACGTCATGCAGCACCAGCTCACTGGCCAGCCCGGAGAAACGGCCGGACAGCAAAGCCCGGTATATCAGCGGCACGCGGAAACCCCCGCCGCCGGCAATCAGAAGCCGCATACCCTGCAGTCTAGGACCAGCCTCCGACAGCCTGTCCACACCCTTTCCAAGGGCCCTACCGCAGCACTCCGGCACGGCGTATTGTGCCCATCATGGACGCGATTCCAGCCCGCCCCTTCGATCCGCTGGCCGCCGTCCGCTCACAGGTTGAACCGGGATTCGATCTCCTGCTGGCCGGGACGGTCTTCCAGGACATCATCTTCACCGGCCTGCCCCACGGGCCCGAACCCGGCACCGAAATCTGGAGTGACGGCATGGGCAGCTGTCCGGGCGGGGTGGCCAACCAGGCCATCGCCGCGGCCAGGCTGGGGCTGCGCACCGGGCTGGCGGCAGCCTTCGGCGATGACGGATACGGGGACTTCAACTGGAAGATACTCTCCGGCCAGGAACATGTTGACCTCAGCCTCTCCCGCCGTGTTCCGGGCTGGCACTCTCCGGTGACCGTGTCCCTCTGCGTGGACCAGGACCGCTCCCTGGTCACCCACGGGCACTCCGCCCCGGTGACAAGCTCAGAACTGATCGGAACGCCGCCCAACGCGCTCGCGGGCATCGCAGAGGTGGGCCTGGAAGTGGAGCCGTGGGCCCGGGCAGCCCATAGCGCAGGGGTGAAGCTGTTTGGAGACGTGGGATGGGATCCCAGCGGGGAATGGGCACCGGTGAGGCTCGAAAACCTGCAGTACTTTTACGCCTTCCTGCCCAACCAGCGGGAGGCCATGGCGTTCACGGGCAAGGACAATCCGTGGAGTGCCCTCTATGCGCTGGCGGACCGCGTTCCGGTGGCCGTCGTGACCCTTGGCCCCCAGGGCGCAATGGCGGTGGACTCGGAAACCGGTGAGGAAGAGTGGGTCCCGTCGCTCCCGGTCAAGGCCCACGACCCCACCGGCGCCGGGGACTGCTTCGACGCAGCGTTCATCGTCGGCACCTTGGCCGGCTGGCCGCTGGGGGACAGGCTGCGGTTCGCCAACCTGTGCGCAGCCCTGGCCGTGCAGGAGGTTGGCGGATCGCTGGCAGCCCCGGGCTGGGGCGACATTGCCGACTGGTGGAGACGCGCCAACGCCCGCCCCGAACGGCAGACGAGCCAATGGCTGCGTCGCTTCGCGTTCCTCGCGGACATCATCGAGGACGTGCCGCTGGCAGCGCAGCGCCGGGCGGCAGCCACCATCGCGCACCTGTCAGACGCCTGAGGAGCCCCCGGGCGCCCCGATTATTCGGCGCGAAGTGGCCGCACTAGAATCAGTTAGGTGACCTACCCCGCAACAACCGGTGAATTCAGCGCTGCCTCCGGGCCGGACCCCCGCCACGAGCGGTCCGCCGTGATCGACTTGGAGGCGATCCGGCACAACGTCCGCCGGCTTGCCGCCGCTGCTTCCCCCGCGAAAGTCATGGCTGTCGTCAAAGCCGATGCGTACGGGCACGGCGCCGTCCCCGTGGCCCGTGCAGCCCTGCAGGCAGGCGCGTCCTGGCTGGGTGTGGCGCACATTTCCGAGGCCCTCTCGCTGCGTGCGGCCGGCATCGACGCACCGCTTCTCGCCTGGCTGCACACCGCGGACAGCAACTTCGGCGCCGCAGTAGCCGCCGGCGTCGACATCGGCTGCTCTGGCTGGGAGCTGGAGCGCATCGTGGCCGCGGCCCGCGAACAGGAACGTCCGGCACGGATACACCTCAAGGTGGACACCGGGCTGGGCCGCAACGGCGCCACCCCCGAGGCCTGGGACCGCCTGGTTGGGGAGGCCGTGGAATACCAGGACCAAGGGCTGCTGCGCGTGGTGGGCATCTTCTCCCACCTGGCCGTCGCCGATGAGCCGGAGCGGCCCGAAACGGACCAGCAGGTGGCCGCCTTCCGGGAGGCCTTGGCCATCGCGGAGGACGCCGGGGTGGATCCCGAGGTCCGGCACCTTGCCAACACCCCCGCTACCCTGTCCCGGCCGGACACCCACTTTGACATGGTCCGCGTGGGCCTTGGCATTTACGGGCTTTCGCCGTTCGACGGCACCACATCCGCAGAGCTCGGCCTCCGCCCCGCCATGACGCTGCGCACGCTGGTGTCGCAGTGCAAGGAGGTGCCTGAGGGGCAGGGCGTCTCCTACGGGCTGCATTACCGCACCAGGACAGCGAGCACCCTGGCGCTGATTCCGCTGGGCTATGCCGACGGCGTCCCGCGCGTGGCCACCGGCGGCCCCGTCCGGGTGGCCGGGAAGACCTACCCCGTGGTGGGGCGGATCGCCATGGACCAGATGGTCATCGACCTCGGCCCGGAGGCTTCCGGAGCTGGCCTGCAAGGGGCGGAGGCGGAACTGTTCGGGGACGGCGCCGACGGCGGTCCCACGGTGGACGACTGGGCCCGCGCAGCCGGGACCATCAACTATGAAGTGGTGACCAGGATCAGTCCGCGTGTTCCCCGGCGCTTCATCAACGAGGATCAGCCGGCGGGCAACGTTAAGGGCTTGGTCGGCGTGCCCGGCAAGGCGGGGGCCGCGTGAGCGCGGAACAGTCCACTCCCAACTGGGAAAAGACCTTCATGGCGACGACGGCGGAACAGACGCACGCTTTCGGCGCACGCCTGGCAGAGGTGCTGCAGGCCGGGGACCTGCTGGTGCTGTCCGGTGAGCTGGGTGCCGGGAAGACCACCTTCACGCAGGGGCTGGGTGAAGGCCTGGGCGTCCGGCCGGGCATCATCTCGCCGACGTTCGTCCTGGTCCGGATCCATCCCAGCCTGCCGGACGGTCGGCGACCGGGCGGCCCTGACCTGGTCCACGTGGACGCCTACAGGCTGGGCTCGGCCGCAGAGATCGATGACATCGACCTCGAAAACACCATGGATTCATCGGTGACGGTGGTGGAGTGGGGGCATGAGCGCGTGGAGCACCTGAGCGACAGCCGGCTGGAGATCGATCTGCACCGTGCCATCGGGCTGGAATCCACACGGGTGGCTGAATCCAACGGAAGCCTGGACTTTGACGGCGAGGACACGGACGAGCCCCGGACTATCGTGATGCGCGGGTACGGGCCCCGGTGGGCAACCGTCCCCGAACTGGCGGGCCCGGGCGGGGGAGCGGCATGCTGATCCTCGCTATCGATACCTCCGCCGTCGCCAGCGCAGCGCTGGTCACCGATGACGCTCCCGAAAGTGTGCTCGCCAGCTTCGCCACGGAGGACACCCGCAGCCATGCCGAGGTGCTTGCGCCCGGCATCCACGCCATGCTGTCGTCGGCCGGCGTGACCGGACAGGACGTTGACGCCCTGGTGGTGGGCGTGGGTCCCGGCCCGTTCACCGGGCTGCGCTCCGGCATTGCCACCGCCCGCACCCTGGCATTCGTCTGGGGCAAGCCGCTGCACGGGCTGGTGAGCCTGGACGCGATGGCCCTGGAAGTAGCCGAGTCCACCGCCGCCGTTTCCGAGTTCCTGGTGGTGACGGACGCCCGCCGCAAGGAGGTCTACTGGGCCCGGTACAGCCTGGACGACGGCCAGCTGCCCGTGCTGGAGGATGGGCCCCACGTGAGTTTCGCGTCAGACCTTCCCGACCTGCCTGCATTCGGCGCCGGTGCCGGACTGTACACCGACGTGCTCCAGGCCCACCCGGACTTCGCGGGGGAGCAGCCCGACGCCCTGTACCTTGGCCAGTTCGCCCTGGCACGGCTGGCCTCCGGACACACCCTCCTGGACTCTACTCCCCTGTACCTGCGCGAATCCGACGCCCAGGTCCCCGGACCACGGAAGCGGGCATTGTGAGCAGCACCCCGGATCCCCGGCCGGCTGAAGTCACCGTCCGCGACATGACGCTGGACGATGTGCCCGCCGTCGGCGCGCTGGAACACCAGCTCTTCCCCATTGATGCATGGCCTGTGCAGATGTTCCTGGACGAGCTTTCCCAGCCGGAAACCCGCCGCTACCTGGTGGCGGAGTCCAGTGACGGCATCGTGGGGTATGCAGGCCTGATGTGCATCGAGCCCATCGCGGACGTCCAGACGATCGCCGTCGTCCCCGATTTCGAGGGCCGGGGCATCGGCAGCACGCTGCTCACGCAACTGATCGAGGAGGCCCGGCGCCGCGGCGCCGCCGACGTCCTGCTCGAGGTCCGTGCCGACAACCCGCGGGCGCAGAAGCTGTATGTGCGGTTCGGTTTCGAGCAGATCCACGTCCGGCCCCGTTACTACCGCGACGGCGTGGACGCCCTCATCATGCGGCTCCCGCTGGCTGCACCTGACACTGACGGCCACGAGGCAATGGAAGCAGGCCAGCCATGAACCGCTCGCAGCCCCTGGTACTGGGCATCGAATCATCCTGCGATGAAACCGGCGTGGGGATCGTCCGCGGCACCACCCTCCTGACCAACACCGTCTCTTCCTCCATGGACGAGCACGTCCGCTTCGGCGGCGTCATCCCGGAGATCGCGTCCCGCGCCCATCTGGACGCCTTTGTCCCCACCCTTGAGCAGGCACTGGCCGACGCCGGGGTCAGCCTGGACCAGGTGGACGCCATCGCCGTAACATCCGGGCCCGGACTGGCCGGCGCACTCATGGTGGGCGTCTGCGCTGCCAAGGCGCTCGCAGTCGCTACCGGGAAACCCCTCTATGCGATCAACCACCTCGTGGCGCACGTTGGCGTGGGACTTCTGGATGACCGTGCCAGCGGCCGGAAACAGGAACTGCCGGAGAACCTGGGCGCCCTGCTGGTGTCCGGAGGCCACACCGAGATCCTGCGGATCAGGAACATCACCGGCGACGTTGAGCTCCTCGGCTCCACCATCGACGACGCCGCCGGCGAGGCCTACGACAAGGTGGCCCGCATCCTGGGGCTGGGCTACCCCGGCGGACCGGCCATCGACAAGATGGCCCGCAACGGCAACCCCAAAGCCATCCGTTTCCCCCGCGGCCTCACCCAGCCCAAGTACATGGGCACGGCGGATGAGCCCGGCCCGCACCGGTACGACTGGTCCTTCAGCGGGCTCAAGACGGCGGTGGCCCGGTGCGTGGAGCAGTTCGAGGCCCGCGGGGAGGAGATCCCCGTGGCTGACATTGCGGCCGCTTTCCAGGAGGCCGTAGTGGACGTGATTTCGTCCAAGGCGGTCCTGGCCTGCCGCGAGCAGGGCATCAAGGACGTCCTGCTCGGTGGCGGTGTCGCAGCCAACTCACGCTTGCGCGAACTGACCGGGCAGCGCTGCGCGTCCGCCGGCATCCGGCTGCACGTGCCGCCCTTGGACCTGTGCACGGACAACGGCGCCATGGTGGCAGCCCTGGGCGCGCAGTTGATGATGGCGGGCGCTTCACCCAGCGGCATTGGTTTCGCCCCCGACTCGTCGATGCCGGTCACTTCGGTGTCGCTGCCGGCCTGACGGCAGCTGGCCCGGCGGCGGTTGGCCCGGCCCAACCGTCGCGGGGCACTTTGGGGTGCGTCGCCGTCGTACATCACGACGCCGGCCGGCGTGTCCGCGCCGACGTGCCCCGTTTCGGGAGGGGCACGTCAGCCACGGGCCACGTCAGGCGAGGGGCTACCTCAGGCGGTGGGGCCGTTCCGCATCTGCTTGACCAGGTCCAGGACCACGGCCTGGAGGTTCCCGCCGTTCTCCGCGGCAACGCGGCGCTGCCGCTGGTAGCCGGCGCCGCGGCGGATGATCTTTTCGACGTCGGCAAGCTCGTCGGAGCAGCGCAGCTTGGCCGCCACCGGCTCCAGCCGGTTAATCGTCTCCAGCAGGTGGTCGGTGACCAGCTGCTCCCGGCCTGCGGCATCCAGGATGATGATGGCGTCCAGACCGTACCGGGCAGCGCGCCATTTGTTCTCCTGCACATGCCACGGCGGCATGGTGGGGATGGTGCCGCCGTTGTCCAGGGTGGTGGAGAACTCGTCCACCAGGCACTGGGTGAGGGCCGCGATGGCGCCCACTTCCTCCAGCGTGGCCAGGCCGTCGCAGATGCGCATCTCGATGGTCCCGAGCGCAGGCACCGGCCGGATGTCCCAGCGGATCTCGGAGATGGTGTCGATGACGCCGGTGGTGGTCATGTCCTGGACGTAGGACTCGTATTCCTCCCAGGACTTGAACTGGAAGGGCAGGCCTGCGGTGGGAAGCTGCTGGAACATCAGCGCGCGCTGGGAGGCATAGCCGGTGTCCTCGCCGCCCCAGAACGGGCTGGACGCGGAGAGCGCCTGGAAGTGCGGGAAGTAGTTGACCAGGCCGTCCAGCACGGGCAGGGCCTTGTCCCGGCGGTCCAGGCCCACGTGCACGTGGACGCCGTAAATGACCATCTGGCGGCCCCACCACTGGGTGCGGTCGATGAGTTTGGCGTAGCGGGCCTTGTCCGTCACGGGCTGCAGCTGCGGCGGGCTGAACGGGTGGCTGCCGGCGCAGAACAGCTCCACGCCCATGGGATCTGTGATCTCGCGGACCGCGGCGACGGACCGGCTCAGGTCCTCTTTGGCCTCGGCGGCCGTCTCGCAGATGCCGGTGACCAGCTCCACCGTGTTCAGCAGCAGTTCCTGCTTGATGTGCGGATGTTCGTCGTCTTCGTTGAGTTCCGGGTGGCGCGAGGCCACGCCGCGGAGCACCTGGTTGGCCACGGACGCGAGCTCGCCCGTTTTTCCGTCCACCAGGGCAAGCTCCCACTCAACACCGAGGGTTGACTGCCTCGATGACGCGAAGTCGATCTTCACACGTTTCCTTACTGTCCGGTTTGCCGCTGGCTGATGCCGCTCACAGGCTGCTGCCGGCAGGCGAACGGGTGGTTCAAGTCTAGTGCAGGGGTAGCATCGTATTGATGGCTCCGTTCCCCCTGCGTCACAGCCCTGCCAAATCCAGTCCTGCCAAATCCTTCCCCCTCCTCCTGGCCCTGTCCGCAATGGCCCTGGCCTCCTGTTCGGCCTCCCCAAGTCCGGTCCCGCCGTCGTCCTCCGCGCCGCCTGCCGGCGCCTCCCCGTCCGCATCGGCAAGTACGACGCCGGCGCCTCCCACCGCTTCCCCCTCACCTGACCCAGGCTCCCGGCCATTGGGGTGGGGCCCGGAGCAGCGTGACCAGGACGCCGCGGTGGCAGCCGTAGCGGCGATGTCACCGGAGCAGAAGGCCGGGCAGGTCCTGCTTCCGTTCTTCAAAGGCAACCAGGTGGAAGCCCACGCCGCCCTCATCCAGCGCCTGCACCTGGCCGGGTCCATCATCATGGGCGACAACGTGCCGCGCGACCCGCAGGGAAAGGTGGACGTGGCCGCCATGGGCGCCGTGAACCAGCGGCTGCAGCAGGCCGTTGCCGCCGATGGCCGGCGCTGGCCCGGGATCCTGGGCGTGGACCAGGAGGGCGGCGCGGTGGCGCGGCTGGGGGCGCCCCTCACCGAGTGGCCCACCCCCATGAGCTACGGAGCCGCCGGCAACCAGGCACTGACCCGCCAGGCGGGCAAGGCCATGGCCGGCGAGCTGGTGCCGCTGGGGTTCGACCTCGACTTCGCGCCGGACACGGACGTGACCATCGGCCCCGCGGACCCCACCATCGGTGCGCGTTCCATGTCCGCCGATCCGGCCGCCGCGGCAACCCAGGGGACCGCGTTCTCCCAAGGCATGCTGGACGCGGGTGTGCTCCCCACTGTCAAGCACTTTCCCGGACACGGCTCGGTGACTACGGACTCCCACCTCAGCCTGCCCGTCCAGCCGGCCGGCATCGACGCACTCCGCGGCCGGGACTGGAAACCCTTCCAGGCCGCCGTCGCCGCGGGCCTGCCGATCGTCATGACCGGGCACATCGCCGTGCCCGCGCTGGAACCCGGTGTGCCGGCGTCGCTCTCTGCCCCGAGCTACGTGGCACTGAGGGGCCTGGGCTTCAAGGGTGTGGCCGTGACTGACGCCCTCAACATGGGCGCCGTGGACAAGCAGTACCCGGCCGGCGCGGCTGCGGTGAAGGCCCTGGCAGCCGGCGCCGACCTGCTGCTGATGCCTGCTGACGTGGAGCAGGCGCATGCCGCCATCATCCAGGCCCTGGCCACGGGAACCCTTCCCGCCGCGCGCCTGGATGAGGCAGCACAGCGCGTGGCCACCATGATGATCTGGCATGCCCGGACCACCCCGCCTGCCGGAACGGCCGGCGCAGGTGCTCCGGCCGGAAGCGGGGCAGCCCTGTCGGCCCAAGTCTCGGCGTCGGCCGTGACGGTGGTCTCCGGTCGCTGCAGCGGACCCCTGGTGCCCGGTTCCGTGCGCGTGGCCGGCGGGGGACCGGGGGACCGGGAGCGCTTCGAAGCCGCTGCCGCGCGTGCCGGGCTCACGGTGGGCTCAGGGCCGCTGGTCAACCTCATCGGGTTCGGCGGGAAACCGGCGGGCGGGGACATCGCCGTGGCATTGGACGCCCCCTGGCCGCTTCAGGGCTCAGCCGCGCCGGTGAAGCTGGCGCTGTACGGCCGCACCGACGCCGCCTTCGACGCACTGGCCGCCGTGCTGGCGGGGAAGGCTCCGGCGCCGGGGAAGCTGCCCGCCGCCGTCGGGCCCTTTCCTGCGGGAACCGGCTGCCCCTGACCCACGGCGGAAACGCTTTAATGGTCTGGTGCCCATTCTGAATAAAGACATGACCCTCTGCATCTCGCTTTCTGCCCGTCCCAGCAACAACGGGACCCGGTTCCACAACCACCTCTACGGGCAGCTGGACCTGAACTGGATTTACAAGGCCTTCGCGCCCACCAACCTTGAACAAGCCATCGCCGGCGTCCGCGGGCTGGGCATCCGTGGCTGTGCCATCTCCATGCCGTACAAGGAGGACGTCATCGCGCTGGTGGACGAGATGGATCCTTCCGCCAAGGCCATCGACTCGGTGAACACCATCGTGAACACTGACGGCCACCTCAAGGCGTACAACACCGACTACACCGCGATCGAGCAGCTCCTCGCCACCAACTCAGTCCCCACCGACTATTCCGTACTGGTCCAGGGCGCCGGGGGCATGGCCAAGGCCACCGTTGCCGCCCTCCGGGACGCCGGCTTCGCCAATGTCACCGTCATCGCCCGGAACGAGGCAGCTGGGCGCGCGCTCGCAGACCAGTACGGCTTCCAGTGGCGGGCAGCGCTGGACGGCGGGACGGCGGACTTGATCATCAACGTCACCCCCATCGGCATGGCGGGAGGTGCGGAAGCCGACAGCCTGTCCTTCCCCGCCGAGGCCATCGACGCGGCACGGCTGGTGTTCGACGTGGTGGCGCTGCCTGCTGAAACGCCGCTGATCCGTGCGGCCCGTGCCGCAGGCAAGCCGGTCATTACGGGGGCCGAGGTGGCCACCATCCAGGCGCTGGAGCAGTTCGTCCTGTATACGGGGGTGCGGCCCAGCGCGGAGCAGATTCGGGCAGCCGAGGAGTTCATGCGCGCCCAGTAGGCATCTATACAGGTTCCACCGCGATGGCCACCCGGTCCTCGCCGATGCGCGTCAGGACCAGGGTGGCCGTTTTGCCGCCCTTTTTGGCGTTCTTTCCGCCGGGCAGCAGCTGCTTCCGCAGCTCTTCCGGAGTAACGGCGGTGCCGCGCTTCTTGATGTCCAGCACGGTAATGCCCTGCTGCTTCACCCAGGCCTTGAGTGCCTTGACGTTGTAGGGCATGACATCAAGGACCTTGTAGGCCCTGGCGAACGGGGTGTCCAGGAGTTCCGGGGCGCAGATGTAGGCGATGTGTTCGTCCACCAGGTGGCCGTCGAGCTGCAGCGCGACGTCGGCCACCAGCCCGGCGCGGATCACCGCGCCGTCAGGTTCGTAGAGGTAGCCCTCCACCGGTCCCACCGGCGCGGACGGGCCGGCGCCGAAGTCGTCACCGCTGGTCAGTTCGGCGGGCCCGTCAGATCCCAGGACCAGGGCGGCGCGGCGCACCCCGGGCCTGCGCACGGCGTTGAACCACAGGGTCACCTCGGTGACGTCCCCGGCCACCGACACCCACTGCGCCTCGCAGCCCGCGGGCACCGACTCGTGCGGCATGCCCGGGCCCATCTTCACACCCACCGCCTTGCCCTCCGCGGCCAGCGATTCCACGAAGGACAACGGCGGGGAGAACGCCTCGGGATCCCAGATCCGCTTGGTGCCTGACGTGGAGGTGACCCGGCGTGCGGGATCCAACCAGACGCCGTCCACCCCCTCCAGCAGGACCGACGCCGCATCGGCGTGGACCACCGTGGCGTTGGGGAACGGAATGAGGTTCACCGTGGCGCAGGCAGCGGTGGTTTCGTCCATTTCGACGGCCGTGACGTTGAGGTCAAGGGAGGCGAGGGCCAGGGAATCGGCGCCGAGGCCGCAGCCCAGGTCCGCCACACGGCTGATCCCGGCAGCGGCGAACCGCTGCGCGTGGTGGGCGGCGACGTTCAGTCGCGTGGCCTGCTCCAGGCCGGCCTGGGTGAACAGCATCTGCCGGGCGAACTCGCCGAATTTCGCCTGCGCCTTTGTGCGCAGCCGTGACTGCGTGAGGACCGCGGACACGAGCCCGGCGGGGTGGCCGGCCTTCCGGAGTGCGGAGTTGAGCTCGAATGAGTCCTCATCCCGGTAGGGGCCCAGGGATGCCAGCAGCTCCCACCCTTCGGGGGTCAACAGCGGTGCAATCTGGTCCTGGGGAGCGTGAGCCATGGGTTCCAGCCTAGTGGAGGAGCGCGCGGCCGGGATGCGGATACTGTTGAAGCCATGGATGACAGCGCAGCCCCCCGCGAGACCGGCGACAACGGGTCGAGGGACCGCGGGCCGGCCAGGTTTGCCCGGCCCGTCCTGATCGCCTCCGCCGTGGTGGCCGTGGTCTGCATCGCCCTGCTGGTGATCATTTTCCTGCTGGACACGTTCAACGCCACCGTCTATTCCGTGGGCGGCAACGACATCCAGGACAACAGCCAGCAGTCACGCGACATCCGCGGGCTGTACGACGGCGCGCGGGCGGGGAGCATCGTCTTCCTCGTTGCCGCGCTGCTCGCCGCAGCGGCGTCCGGCTGGGTGCTGTACCGGGGACGGAAGCAGGGCGGCGGCGACACCGACGGCGGCGAGGACGTGGACTTCGACGACCTGGGCCGTTAGGCGCGCTGCATGTTCCCAGCCCGGCGGTCCGGCGTCGTCCGACCGTAAAGCTGTCCGCCCATGACGAAAAAGTTGGCACTCACCTTGACCGAGTGCTAACCCTTACATAGAGTCTTCATTAGCACTCTCCCTAGGAGGGTGCTAACACATGAAGAGCTGCCAGCCAGGCTGCTGCCGGCACCGCGACGACGGTTTGCCAGCTACGGCGGAAAGCTTTCCAGTCCACGAATTTGCTGACGAAAAGGAGAGGTCCGAGTGTCGGTCTCTATTAAGCCTCTTGAGGATCGTATTGTTGTCCGCCCGCTCGAAGCCGAGCAGACCACGGCTTCCGGCCTGGTCATCCCGGACTCCGCACAGGAGAAGCCGCAGGAAGGCGAAGTTGTTGCTGTAGGCCCCGGCCGCTTCGAAGATGGCAACCGCGTCCCCGTTGACGTAGCTGTTGGCGACGTCGTCATCTACTCCAAGTACGGCGGAACCGAAGTCAAGACCGGCGGCACCGAGTACCTGGTACTGTCCGCCCGCGACGTCCTGGCGATCGTCGTAAAGTAACTCTTCCGGATCCCCGTGCCGCCGGCCATGCTCATGCTGGCCGGCAGTGCGGGGTTTCTGTCTTTGAAAGGACAAAACCATGGCAAAGCAGCTTGCGTTTAATGACGCTGCCCGCCGGTCCCTTGAGGCCGGCATCGATAAGCTCGCGAACACCGTCAAGGTGACGCTCGGCCCCCGCGGCCGCAACGTCGTCCTGGACAAGAAGTGGGGCGCTCCCACCATCACGAACGACGGCGTCACCATCGCCCGCGAAGTGGAACTGGACGACCCCTACGAAAACCTTGGCGCCCAGCTGGCCAAGGAAGTAGCCACCAAGACCAACGATGTTGCCGGCGACGGCACCACCACCGCTACGGTCCTGGCCCAGGCACTGGTCAAGGAAGGCCTGCGCAACGTGGCAGCCGGCGCTGCCCCCGGCCAGATCAAGCGCGGCATCGAGGTTGCGGTTGAGGCCGTGGCTGCGCGCCTGCTCGAGAACGCGCGCCCTGTTGAAGGCACGCAGGTGGCAAGCGTTGCCGCCATCTCGGCCCAGAGCGACGAAATCGGCGAGCTCCTCGCCGAGGCCTTCGGCAAGGTGGGCAAGGATGGCGTCATCACCATCGAGGAATCCTCCACCACGCAGACCGAACTGGTCCTCACCGAGGGCATGCAGTTCGACAAGGGCTACCTGTCCCCGTACTTCGTCACCGACGCGGAGCGCCAGGAAGCAGTCCTCGAGGACGCACTCATCCTGATCAACCAGGGCAAGATCTCCTCGATCCAGGAATTCCTGCCGCTGCTCGAAAAGGCGCTGCAGAGCTCCAAGCCGCTGTTCATCATTGCCGAGGACGTTGAGGGCGAGGCCCTGTCCACGCTGATCGTCAACCGCATCCGCGGCACCCTGAACGTGGTGGCGGTCAAGGCTCCCGGCTTCGGCGACCGCCGCAAGGCCATGCTGCAGGACATCGCCACCCTCACCGGTGCGCAGGTTGTCTCCCCGGAACTGGGCCTGAGCCTGGATTCCGTTGGCCTGGAGGTGCTGGGTACCGCCCGCCGCATCACCGTCACCAAGGACAACACCACCATCGTTGACGGCGCCGGTTCGGCCGAGGACGTAGCGGCACGCGTTGCCCAGCTGCGCGCCGAGCTGACCCGCACCGACTCCGACTGGGACCGTGAAAAGCTCCAGGAACGCCTGGCCAAGCTGGCCGGCGGCATCGGCGTCATCAAGGTTGGCGCTGCCACCGAAGTTGAACTGAAGGAAAAGAAGCACCGCATCGAGGACGCAGTCTCCTCCACCCGCGCTGCCCTCGAAGAAGGCATCGTGGCCGGCGGCGGCTCCGCCCTCATCCACGCCCTCAAGGCACTGGATGAGGACGCTTCCGTCAAGGCCCTCGAAGGCGACGCTGCTGCTGCTGTGGGCATCGTCCGCCGCGCACTGGTGCAGCCGCTGCGCTGGATCGCCCAGAACGCCGGCTTCGACGGCTACGTGGTCACCTCCAAGGTTGCCGACCTCGAGACCAACAACGGTTTCAACGCCAAGTCCGGTGAGTACGAGGACCTGATCGCCGCTGGCGTCATCGACCCCGTCAAGGTCACCCGTGCAGCCCTCCGCAACGCGGCCTCCATCGCCGCCCTGGTTCTCACCACCGAGACCCTCGTCGTGGAGAAGCCCGCCGAAGAGGACGAGCACGCAGGCCACAGCCACTAGCGGTTTCGCCGCAAGCGGCTCCTCTGCACTAAAAGACCGGTCCAGCATCCGCTGGACCGGTTTTTGTGTTGTGACCGCTATCCGGCCCCCATCTCTGCCGTTTCAACCCCGCCCGCCGGCTCGTAGACCAGCGACACTGCACCCTTCGGGTAGCTGCGCGCCGGCTCGGCGAGGCGGAACGTCGCCGGCACCGTTCCGGCGTCGAAGAGCCGCTTGCCCTGCCCGAGCGTGACCGGATACAGCCAGAGGTGAAGGCGGTCCAGAACGCCTGCCGCCAGCAGCGAGCGGATGAGGACCCCGCTGCCGAACATGTGCACCTGCCGGTACTCCTCCCGCAGCCTGCCCGCCGCCACAGCGTCCGGCAGCACAGTGGTACCTGCCCATGAAGGGTCATCCAGGGACCCGGACACGACAAACTTGGGGACCTGGTTGAGCGTGTCAGCGATCCCACCGGACTGGTGGGGCCAGTAGGACGCGAAGATGTCGTAGGTCTTCCGGCCGAGGAGGAGGGCGTCCATCTCCGCGATTTCGGCCCCGATGGCCGCGCCGGCTTCATCATCGGATACCGGCGCCTGCCAGCCGCCGAACGTGAATTCGCCTTCGGGGTCTTCTTCACGGCCGCCGGGCGCCTGGTAGACGCCGTCGAGGGTGATGAACAGGTTCGCCACGATGATCCCCACGCGCCCATTGTGGAGCAGCACCCCTGGCCTGTCCAGTGCCCGTGGCAGGATGGTGCCATGCTGCTCCTTGAGCTCGTCAAAACCGCGAAGGCCGTCACCTCCACCCGTTCCCGGCTGGCGAAAGTGGATGCGCTGGCCCAGCTGCTGGGCCGGCTTGAGCCGGCCCAAATCCCGACGGCAGTGGGCTGGCTCGTTGCCAAGCCGCGCCAGGGGCGCGTGGGCGTGGGCTGGAGCGCCGTGGCGGCGGCCAAGGAGGAACCCGCCGTCGAGCCAACCCTCACCGTGGCCGACCTCGACGCCGCCCTGGACCGGCTGCTTGCCACGGCGGGTACCGGATCGGGCGCCGGGCGCGCAGCCACGCTGCGGAAGCTGATGGCGGCGGCCACCGCGCCGGAGCAGTCATTCATCGCCGGGGTCCTCCTGGGCGAACTGCGCACCGGCGCCCTGGAGGGTGTGCTGACAGATGCCGTTGCGCGCGCCGCCGGGAAGCCCGTTGCTGCCGTACGCCGTGCCGCCATGCTTTCCGGCGACCTGGGCGGAACCGCCCTGCTGGCCATCACCGGCACGGAAGCCGGGCTTGACGCCGTCGGCCTGATGGTGGGCCGTCCGGTGCAGCCCATGCTCGCCGCCACCGCAGGCAGTCCAAGCGCAGCCCTGGAAGCCACCGGGGAGGCATCCGTGGAATACAAGCTCGACGGCGCCCGCATCCAGGTGCACCGTGCCGGCGAGGATGTCAGCATCTACACGCGCAACCTGGCCGACGTCACCCACCGGCTCCCCGAAGTGGTTGAGGTGGTGCGCGGACTGCCGCTGCAGGACGTGATTCTTGACGGTGAGACCCTTGCCCTCGACGAGGAGGGCGGCCCGCGGCCATTCCAGGAGACCATGGCGCGGTTCGGCGCTGACGCGGCGCGGGAAACAGTGCTGCATCCCTGGTTCTTCGACGTATTGCACATCGACGGGCGGGACCTGCTCGATGAACCGCTGTCTACCCGCATCAACGTGCTCGAGCGCATCGCACCGGAACACCGGATCCCGGGGGAGGTCACTGCCGATCCCGCCGTCGCTGAGCGTGTGTCGCAGGAGGCGCTTGCCGCGGGCCACGAGGGAGTCGTGGTGAAGGCGATCGGATCGGCTTACGCGGCCGGCCGCCGTGGATCCAACTGGGTGAAAGTGAAGCCGGTGCTCACCTACGACCTGGTGGTGCTCGCCTGCGAATGGGGGTCAGGGCGCCGCACCGGGATGCTCTCAAACCTGCACCTTGGAGCCCTTGACCCCGCAGGCGAGTTCGGAGAGCCCGGCGGTTTCGTGATGGTGGGCAAGACCTTCAAGGGCCTCACCGATGAACTGCTGCGGTGGCAGACCGGGAGGTTTCAGGAACTTGAGGTGCGGCGCACTGCCGGCACCGTGTGGGTTGAGCCGGTCACCGTCGTCGAGATTGCCATCGACGGCGTCCAGCAGTCGCCGCGCTACCCCGGTGGAATCGCCCTTCGTTTTGCGCGCGTCAAGCGGTACCGGGACGACAAGACGCCGGCTGAAGCGGACACCATCCAGACCCTGCGTGCCCTGCTGCGATCGTAGAGGGCATGGATCAGGCCTGGTTGCTGCTGCCGCTCCGCTGGCGTTTCAGGCTCCGTGCCACGCCGTGCGGCACACGCCTGGAAACCATCCGGTAAAAGAGCAAAACCGCGACGGCGGCCACCACGATGCCCACGAGGTTGAGCAGCAACTGGAGGGCCGAGCCGGCCGCCTTCTGGTATTCACCCAGGACCAAGGCCACCGCAACGTACCCTGCCGCCGGGACAGTGGTCACGGAGATGAACACGCCGATAAGGGCTGCAGAACGCCGTCCGATGATGGAAAGCATCCCGGCGATCCCGGCCAACAGGGCAACAATCAGTGAATACGGACCCGGATGGTAGATGAACTCGACCGCGGAGCCCTTGTCCAAGGCATCACGCGGAAAAAGTCCGAGGGGGATTGAAAGCCATGCCGTCAGCGCCGCCAACAGCATGGCAACGGGGAAGCCGACGCCCAGCGCAACTGCGGCGCGCCGCCCGAGCTTCCACTTCCTGGTGACAAGCGAGACGGCGAGGGCGGCCAGCGGGCCGAACTCCGGACCTACCGCCATGGCACCCACAATCGCAATGGGGGAATCTGTCACGATTCCAATTCCGGCGAGCTGCGTTGCCAGCACCAGGAAGGCAAGGAAGTTCCAGGTCAGCCGGGAATCCTCGCCCGATTGCCGGGTGACGTCATCCCAGATCACCGCGTCCGCGCCGTCCCCGGGGGCGGCGCGCTCCGCCCGGTCAGCATTCCTGGACAGGACGAATTCCGGCGTGGCCATGGCGATGGAGCCCACGTCCGGGACCTTCAGGATCTCCAGCTTCTCGAGCAGTTCCTCCACTGACTCCCGGGCGATCAGCACCTCAATTACATCGCCCTGCGGCACCACGGCCGCCCCCGGAACAAGCGCAACTTCCGCAGTTCCCCGCTGGTCGCGGCAGGTCTTCAGGGTGACGGCGGACAGCTCCTTGGGCACGCAAATCCGCAGCTGGACAACCACGCGGGCTCCCTTCGATGGTTGGGGCCAGCATAGTCCGAACCCGAGCCTTAATTGGCCGGGGCAGACCACCTTGGCTAGGCTTGATGCTTTGGCTGGCGGGCATTTTGAGAGGTTCTAGTGTCGATAACGGAAACCCCGAAGGCACCTGAACCCGGGTCCAGTGCCGCGGGCCGCCAACGGAAGCCCACGTTCCGCCCGGAGGTCCAGGGGCTCCGTGCCCTGGCTGTCCTGATGGTGGTGGCCTACCACGTCTGGCTGGGCCGCGTGTCCGGCGGTGTGGACGTCTTCCTGCTGATTTCGGCTTTCCTGCTCACGCTGTCCTTTATCCGCAAGGCGGAGTCAGGCAACCCCTTCCGGCTCGTGGCGCACTGGCTGCACCTGTTCAAGCGGCTGCTGCCGGCCGCCGTCGTGGTGATCCTCGCAGTGCTGGCCGGCACCTGGCTGATCCTGCCGCAGGGCCGCTGGCCGCAGGTGCTGGACCAGGCCTGGGCGTCGCTGCTGTACCGCCAGAACTGGCTCTTGGCAGACACGGCAGTGGATTACTACGCGCAGGACCACGCCGGCGCCAGCCCGCTGCAGCACTTCTGGTCCTTATCCATCCAGGGTCAGGTCTTCATCCTGTGGCCGCTGGTCTTTGCCGCCACGGCTGCGGTGCTGAACCTGCTGAGCCGGGCTCCCCGCTTGCAGGGTCTGACCTACCGTGGCTTGCTGGCGCTGGTTTTCGGGGCAGTGTTCGCAGTGTCCCTGGCCTACTCCATCGACCAGACCGCCTCCAACCAGGCCTACGCCTACTTCGATACCCGCACCCGGCTCTGGGAGTTTGCGCTGGGGTCCCTGCTGGCACTGGCGCTGCCTTACCTGCGGCCAGGGCGCCTGCTCCGCATAGCCCTGGGCTGGGCCGGGCTGGTGGCGATGGTCTCCTGCGGGCTGGTCCTGGCCGTTGACCGATCCTTCCCGGGGTACGTGGCGCTATGGCCCACGCTGGCCGCCGCCGCCATCATCGTTGCGGGGCAGACCGGCAGCCGGTTCGGCGTGGACCGCCTCCTTAGCAGCCGGGCCGCCGTCGCCCTGGGTGACAACTCCTACGCCCTGTATCTGTGGCATTGGCCCGTCCTGGTGTTGGCGCTCGCGGCCACCGGCGTGGAAGCGCCAAACCTCAAGCAGGGTCTCGGCATTGTCGGGGCCTCCATTGTGCTCGCCGTCCTGACCACGCGCTTCGTGGAAAAGCCGTTGCGCGACTGGCACTGGCCCAAGCTCCGGGCCTGGCGGACCGCCGTCGTCATTGTTGCCTGCGGTGCCGTCCTGGCCGGGCCGGTGGCGGTCTGGCAGACATCGCTCACCGCAGAGGAAAGCGCGACGGCGGCACAGCCGAGGGAGCTTACGCCCGGGGCGTTGGCGCTCACCCCGGAGAACGAAAACTCGCCGGCTCCGCGGGCTCGAACCATCCCCGGGCCCACCGCGCTGGACAATGACTGGGCCGGAATCGACTCGCCCTGCACGGGTGCCAACGCCACCAGCGACCCCATCCTGGAGGGCTGCCGGCAGGAGCTGCCGGAGGAACCGTCAACCAAGCGCATCGTGGTCCTGGGCGACTCCCACGCCCAGCAGTACCTTGCCGCCCTGGCACCGGTGGCGGCCGCGCGCGGCTGGGAGCTTGTGACCCTGCTGATGCCCGCCTGCCGCTTCGGTGCGGAGTCTGGGGCGCGTAACGCGGAATGTAACGCCTACAACAGGGCCAGCTCCGCCTACGTCCTGGAACACCTCCCGGATGCTGTATTCACAGTGGCGTCGCTGACCCACGAGGACGCCCCGTTCGAAACCGAAGTGCCCGGATACCTCGACGGCGTGAAACCTTTCGCCGAGGCGGGAATCGAGATCCTGGGCATCCGCGACAACCCCCGGTTCACCTTCAACATGCCCCAGTGCGCCCAGCGGAACGGTCCCAATGCGCCTGCCTGCAACCCGTCGCTGGCCGAGTCCCTGGTGGAGCCGTCGCCGCTGGAGAATTACCGCGGCAAGCTGCCCGGGCTGCACCTGATGGACATGAGCGACTTCATCTGTGCGCGCGGCGTCTGCCCGGCCGTGGTGGGGAATGTGTACGTGTACAAGGACGACAACCACCTCACCAGGACCTATGTGGAAACCATGATCCCCATGTTCGAGCAGCGACTGCTGGCGGCCACGGGCTGGAGCTGAGCGAGTCCCCAGGGTGGGGGGGGGGGGGCACGCCCCCGGTTGGGGACCGTGGGGTTGCTCACATTGTCGGCGTGGAATAGGGGGATTGGCGCCAAGGTTCTAATATTTACTCAACACTTTCTGCCCCCGGAACGCCGTGCTGCACGGTGCTCCCGCAGGATCGTCTGCACAGGCCAGTTCCGTAATTACGGGCTGGTCATCGGCTGCAACCCCTACCCGTGACCCAGCAACCAAGGTAAGAGGCGCACTCATGACCGAGCCCGAACACAACCCCTTTGGCTTCATCGGCCTGACCTATGACGACGTGCTGCTCCTGCCGGGCCACACCGATGTCATCCCGTCGGAGGCAGATACCTCCTCGCGGATCTCCAAGCGGATCACCGTGCAGACCCCGCTGCTTTCCGCCGCCATGGACACCGTCACGGAGTCCCGCATGGCCATCGCCATGGCCCGCCAGGGCGGCCTGGGCGTGGTGCACCGCAACCTGTCCATCGCCGACCAGGCGGACCAGGTGGACCGGGTCAAGCGCAGCGAGTCCGGGATGATCACCAACCCGCTGACCATCCGCCCCGAGGCCACGCTGCGGGAACTGGACGATCTCTGCGCCCACTACCGCGTTTCAGGCCTGCCCGTGGTGGATGAGGACAACCGCCTGCTGGGCATCGTCACCAACCGCGACACCCGTTTCGTGCCGGAATCCGATTTCCCGCTGCGGCTGGTCAGCGACGTCATGACCAAGATGCCCCTGGTCACCGGGCACGTGGGAATCAGCCGCGAGGAAGCCTCGCACAAGCTGGCCACCAACAAAATCGAAAAGCTCCCTCTCGTGGACGAGCAGGGCCGGCTCAAGGGCCTGATCACCACCAAGGACTTCACCAAGGCCGAGCAGTACCCCCTGGCCACCAAGGACGACGAGGGCCGCCTGCGCGTCGGTGCCGCCATCGGCTTCTTCGGCGACGGCTGGGAACGCGCCATGACCCTGGTGGACGCCGGCGTCGACGCCCTGTTCGTGGACACCGCCAACGGCCACTCCCAGGGTGTCCTGGACATGATCCGCAGGCTGAAGTCCGATCCCGTTGCCGCGCACGTGGACATCATTGGCGGCCAGGCTGCCACCCGGGAAGGGGCACAGGCACTGATCGACGCCGGTGCCGACGGCATCAAGGTGGGCGTTGGCCCCGGATCCATCTGCACCACCCGTGTGGTGGCCGGTGTGGGCGTTCCGCAGATCACCGCCATTTACGAATCCGCCAAGGCTGCCATTCCGGCCGGCGTGCCGCTGATCGCCGACGGCGGCCTCCAGTACTCGGGTGACATTGGCAAGGCCCTGGTGGCCGGCGCCGACACCGTCATGCTGGGCTCGCTCCTGGCAGGCTGTGACGAGTCCCCGGGCGACCTGATCTTCGTCAACGGCAAGCAGTTCAAGTCCTACCGTGGAATGGGCTCCCTGGGGGCCATGCAGTCGCGCGGCAAGAACACGTCCTACTCCAAGGACCGCTACTTCCAGGCCGACGTCTCCGGTGATGACAAGCTGATCCCCGAAGGCATCGAAGGCCGGGTGGCCTACCGTGGCCCGCTGTCCTCAGTGGCCTACCAGCTGGTGGGCGGCCTGCGCCAGACCATGTTCTACACCGGTGCACCCACCATTCCCGAGCTGAAGGTCCGCGGCAAGTTCGTGCGGATCACCTCCGCCGGCCTGAAGGAATCGCACCCGCACGACATCCAGATGACCGTCGAGGCACCGAACTACGGCTCCCGGTAAACGGCGAGGGTTTTATTCACGCTAAGGCGTGTGAAAGAGGAGGCGGGACTTTCCCGCCTCCTCTTGTTGTCGGGCCCCGAGGGCGCGTTGTCGGACCCCCGCTGCATGATGTCCATATGGAATTCAGCGGTGGGGTTGGTGTGGTTTTGGAGGGTATTCGTGCCTCCGTTGCTGCCCTGGATGCGCTGGACCGTGAGGACGCTTTCCTGGCTGCCGGGGCTGGTGTTGGTGCCGGCGTTGATGTGTTGCAGCGTCGGTATGAGATCCGGCTGGAGCGGCTGGAGGTGACGTCGCGCCTCAAGGCGCAGCTCGCGGCCGGGGAAGCCCTGGACGCGGTGGAGTGCATCGGGTTCCAGCAGGCCATGATCGCCCCGGACGCGCCGGTGCATGAGCGCACGTATGCGGAGATGTCAGCGGTGGAGGAGATCGCGGGGGTCCTGACGATCAGTTCAGGGGCTGCCGGGGCGTTCGTGGAGCAGTCCCTTCGGGTGTGCGCACTGCCGCCGGTCCTGGACGCACTTGCCACGGGTGCAATCTCCTGGCAGCACGCCCGGATTGTTGCCGACGAAACCGAAGGGCTCACCCCCGACGGTGCTGCAGCCTTGGTGGTGCACTTCTTCGACCCCGGTGCGGCCAACCCCGCCCGCGGCGCCGCCCCCGGCGAACTCATCCCCTCCCGGTTCCGCGCCAAGGTCCGCGCCTGGCGGGAACGCCACCACCCCGAGACACTTGAGAAGCGCCACGCCAAAGGCGTCGCCGACCGGCGGATGGAATACACCCCGGACCGCGACGGCATGGCCTGGATCTCGCTCTATCTCCCCGGCGACACCGCGTGCGCGATCTGGAACCGCACCACCGCCACCGCCCGAGGCCTCCAGGGCCCTGACGAAGAGCGCACCCTCGCCCAACTACGCCCTGACATCGCAGCATCGCTACTCCTGGGTGCAGGCAGCGCCACCGATGCGGGCCAGTTTCCCACTCCGCGGGCCGATGTGCTGGTCACGGTGCCGGTGTTCTCTCTCCTCGGGCTGACGGACGAGCCGGCGGTGCTGGACGGGTTCGGCCCGATCCCCGTGTCGATGGCACGGCGGCTGGTCGCCGACGGGGCGGAGTCGTTTTACCGGGTCCTCGTCGACCCCCGCGACGGCGCACCCCTCGAGATCGGCCGGAAGAATTACCGGTTACCGGAGACCATCAAAGGCTGGATCCGAATGCGCGACGGCAAATGCACCTTCCCCGGCTGCACCAACCGCACCCTGGACAATGAAACCGACCACCTCACGGCCTGGGAGCACGGCGGAACCACTGGCACCAGCAACCTGGCACAGCTCTGCCCCAAACATCACCGGCTCAAGCACGCCCGCCCGTGGGTACCTGATGCCGCAACCAATAACGAGCCTCCGGGCTGGACTTCACCCACCGGCCGGCACTACAAACCCGAACACCCCACCCCCGAACCAACCCACTGGCCACCAGGAGTCCGGCCTGGTCAAAGAAGCATTCTGGAGGAAGCACTCGTGCTGCGTCTCGCTGGTTAGCGGCCGCTTTTCAGGTCAAGTGCAGCACTAGGCTGGTTCCATGTCCCAACCGCGCCATCCGGCGGAATTGACCCCCAAACGAGACCCGCAAAAGCGGCTGGCCCTTCGTCCCTATGCCCGCGCCGTAGCCCAGGTGCTGCGGGTCAGTTTCCGCGCGTCCCCCGGCGCCGTGGTCATGAAGGTGCTCGGCTCGCTGATATCGGCCGTGCTGCCGCTTGTCACCACTTTCTACGCGTCGCTCACCACCACGGCCTTGGCGGCTGCCTACGCGGGCGACGGTGGAGCGGGGCGCCTTGCCATCGTCTACGTCATCGTCACTGCAGCGCTGGGTCTGTTTTGGGGTGCCTTCAACAGCGTGGACCGCTACATCCAGCAGCTGATGAGTTTCAAAGTGGGCGCTATCGTGGGGGACCAGATGTATGAGCGCTTCCTGGCCCTGGAATTCTGGCGCTACGACGACAAAGAAACCATTGACCTCTATGACCGCGCCAAGAGGTTTTCCGATTCGTACGCGCGGGTCCTGGACAGGATCGCTGCCATTTTCACGCAACTTGTCTCGGTCATCCTGGCCATCGGCGCCCTGCTGCTGGTCAGCTGGTGGATCGCTGTCATCGTCCTGGTAGCCATAGTCCCCAGCGTGTACCTGCAGTTCAAGCTCTCCAGGGAGCAGATTGCCCACTGGAACACGCAGGTGGATTCACGCCGCCAGCGCCGCATGATTGAAACCAACCTTCTGCGGCCGCAGCATATTGCCGAGATGCGGCTCTACGGGATTGTCGGATTCCTCATGGACCTTCGTTCCCGGCTTCGCGATGCTGACGAGCGGCGCCGCCTCGACTACCAGCGCCGCTACATCCCCAAGCAATTGGCCGCCGACGCGTTGCAGTACGGTGCCGAGGTTGTCTCACTGATCTGGGTGGTGGGCCAGATCATCGCCCGCGCAGCCCCTGTCGGCCAGTTCCTCTACGTGCAGCAGATCGTCAGCCGCGCCCTGTCCACCGCCAACAACCTGGTGTCCTCCCTCAGCTCCATTGACGAGGACCTCGCCAACCTCAAGGATTACGAGCTGTTCATGGCGATGCCCGCGCACTCGGAACATTCACCGTCCCTGTTGGAGGCTCCGCAGAAAATTGAGCTGAAGGACATCCGCTTTACCTACACGGGCAGCGATATCGAGGTGATCCGGGGCATCAGCCTCACCATCAGGCGCGGCCAGCACATCGCCGTCGTGGGGGAGAACGGCGCCGGCAAGTCCACGCTGATCCGCATCCTCGCTGGCCTCTACAGCCCGGACTCCGGGCAGGTGCTGCTCGACGGCGTGGATCTCGCCGCCGTCGACGTCACCTCCTGGCATCGGCACCTGGCAGTCCTCAGCCAGGAGTTCCTGAAGTACGAGTTCGCCACGGCCGCGGAAAACATCTACTTCGGAGATGTGGACAGCCCCCGCGACGATGCCCGGGTCCGCACGGCAGCCGCCGACGCCGAGGCACTGGAATTCATCAACAAACTGCCCAACGGCCTGGACAACCACGTCAGCAACTGGATGGAAGACCCGCGGGGCCGGAAGGGCAGCGGCCTCTCCGGAGGCCAGTGGCAACGCCTGGCCATGGCCCGGAACTTCTATCGGGACGCGTCCTTCATGGTGATGGACGAACCCACGTCGGCGATCGATGCACTCGCCGAGCACCGGATCTTCACCCGGCTCTTCGCAGACCGCAGCAGCACCATCATCGCCATCAGCCACCGCCTCGCCACCATCGAGAAGGCGGACGTCGTGTACATGCTGGAGGACGGCCGTATCGTCGAACAGGGCACGCACAAGGAGCTGGTCGCCCTGCGCGGCAGGTACTTCCGCATGTTCGAGTCGCAGCTCACGGTGGAGGAGCCGACAGGACTCTAAGCGTCCACCACGGTGGTGCGCACCCTGGCCACGCTGGGCCGTGGCGGGACGCTGCTGAATCCGAACGTCACCGCGGGCCGGATCGGCGCCAACGCGCCGGCGTCGGCTCCTTCCCACGTGACGACGGCGGACGTCACGTGGTGCAGGTCGGTCACCCCATAGAACTCCGTCCTGCCGCTGCCGGCAGAACCGTAGGTGCGGGCGCCGGGAGCTGCCAAGGCGGCGAGCGGATTGACGGCGGAAAGCCAGCGCGGGTGCACCGCAAGGCGTCGCGGCACGGCCCGCAAAGCTGTGCCCAGGAAAGTTCTCGCTCCGGTGACGGCCTGTATTGCCAAGGGACCGGCGTCGACCGTTAACCGGCCACCGGACAGACGCGCACGGACGTCCACCACCCGCACCTCATCAAAGCTGTACGTCGATGCAATGAACTCTGCTACATCCGGCGACGGCGCCAACAGAACCCGGTACCCGGAGGGCTGCTGCACCATGACGTCGGCGAACAACCCAAAGGGGGAGTCCTGCCAGATGCCCACCACGGCGCGCAGACCGGATACGGTGCCAATACCGGCGATGTGCCCGTCAAATGTCCAGCGGCTGCCCATCAAGCCACTGTATCGGGAAGCGTACGCCTCACAACGGGCCGTAGCCTGTGTTGCCGTAGGGGTCATGCCATACGGCAAGGTCTTCTTCCACAGCACGGCGAAGTCCGGGGTTGGCCTGAACCCGCAGCCGGAACGACTGCCGGGCACGGCCCATGACCGTAGATGGGATCACGATGCACGCGACCAGGAGGGCCAGGATCAGCACGAAGCCCCCCACCAGCGTTGTGGCCGTGCCATCGCCCTTCGCAGCGGCCGAGGGCAGGTACACGGACAGGATCCCGCCGAGGGCAACTGCCAGTAGGGACACCATGGCGATGCCACCGCGGGCCGAGCCCGGGCCACGGCTGATCAGGATCCGGTCGGTATTGGGCAGGGTGGCTCGGACCCGCTTCCACGAGGATAGGCCCAGCAGCATGAGGGCGCCCCCCAACGGGCCCAGGACCAGCACTGCGGCCGGATTTCCATACATTGCTGAAAAAAATGCACCTGCGATGGCGAGGACGGGGCCACCAGCGATGGCGCTGCTCCAACCAGCCGCCAGGGTGCCCTGGGCATCCGCCAGTTGGCGCAGCCGGGACGGTGCGTTCGGCGGGCTGGCCTGGGCCAGTTCGGGGGAGAGCCAATGGTCCAGCGAATGCACGGGCGCGCCGGCGGGAAAAGGACTGGAATGTGTCATACCGGAAGGAGGCCCAATCGTTGGAGAGCTTGTGGCGGGAGCGTTCACCGAAGCCCCCTGCCTAAGGCTAAGGGCTTCTCCCGCGCTGCCGCCATCGGCAGCGCTACCCGCGGGGAAACAACCCGGGCCAGATCGCCGGACCTGCTGGGATAACCTAGAGCAGTGACTTATGAGATCGAGATCGGCCGTGGCAAGCGTGGGCGTCGTGCCTACTCCCTGGATGACATAGCAATCGTCCCCAACCGTCGCACCCGTGACCCCAAGGATGTCTCCGTCTCCTGGCAGATCGACGCGTACCAGTTCGACATGCCGGTGATCGCCGCCCCGATGGACTCAGCCATGTCCCCGCAGACCGCCATCGCACTGGGCAAGCTGGGCGGCCTGGGCGTCCTGGACCTGGAAGGCCTCTGGACCCGGTACGAGGATCCGCAGCCCATCCTCGACGAGATCGCTGCGCTCCAGGACGAGACCAACAGCCCGGCCGTCACCGGGCGGATGCAGGACCTGTACCAGGCACCCATCCAGCCCGAGCTCATCACGTCCCGCCTGGCCGAGATCCGCGAGGCCGGCGTCACCGTTGCCGGCTCCCTGACCCCGCAGCGCACGCAGGAGCACTACAAGACGGTCGTCGCGGCCGGCGTCGACATCTTCGTCATCCGCGGCACCACGGTGTCCGCCGAGCACGTCTCCAAGGACCACGAACCGCTCAACCTCAAGCAGTTCATCTACGAACTCGACGTCCCCGTGATCGTCGGCGGCGCTGCGGGCTACACCCCGGCACTGCACCTCATGCGCACCGGTGCCGCCGGCGTGCTGGTGGGCTTCGGCGGCGGTGCCACCACCACCACGCGCCGCGCCCTGGGCATCCACTCACCCATGGCCTCCGCCATCTCCGACGTCGCGGCTGCCCGCCGCGACTACATGGACGAGTCCGGCGGCCGCTACGTGCACGTCATTGCCGACGGCGGCATGGGCACCTCGGGTGACATCGTCAAAGCGATTGCCATGGGCGCCGACGCCGTCATGCTGGGCAGTGCCCTGGCCAGGGCAGAAGAAGCACCCGGCAAAGGGTGGCACTGGGGCCAGGAGGCACACCACCTGGAGCTGCCGCGCGGGGACCGCGCCAACGTGGGCACCGTCGGCCCGCTGGAGGAGGTCCTCTTTGGACCGGGCCACCACACCAACGGCACGTCCAACCTCATTGGCGCGCTGCGGCGCTCCATGGCAACCACCGGATACTCGGACTTGAAGGAATTCCAGCGCGTCGACGTCGTCGTGTCCCCGTACGCCGGGAACTGACACCTCGCGGCAGGGCGGGGCAGCCAGCTCCCGCCCTGCCCAAGCACGCCACTAGCAAGTAGTGTGGGTTTACTACCGGCACTAGAGGCACTGGAGGCGTTCAATGAAGAGTGTTCCTGCAAACGGCGGGGTCCTTGGCCCGGAAGCCAGGGAAGCATCCATCCGGCGGCTGCGCGGCACCACGGAACCTGGCCAGGAACTTGACATCCTGATTGTGGGCGGCGGAATCGTTGGCGCGGGAGCTGCGCTTGACGCCGTGACCCGCGGGTTGAGCGTTGGCATCGTCGAGGCAAGCGACTGGGCCGCTGGTACGTCCTCCCGGTCCTCCAAACTTATCCACGGCGGCCTGCGCTACCTGGAAATGCTGGACTTCGCCTTGGTCAAAGAGGCCCTGCAGGAACGCGGGCTGCTTCTCTCCGAGCTTGCACCCCATCTGGCCCGCCCGGTGCCGTTCCTCTATCCGCTCACCAAGCCGTTCATCGAGCGGCCCTACGTGGGCGCCGGGATTGCCCTCTATGACGCCATGTCCATCTCCAGCGGACACAGTCGCGGGGTACCGTTCCACAAGCACCTGAGCAGGCGCGGCACCCTGCGAGCCGCCCCCAGTCTTAAGGACGACGCCTTCGTTGGCTCCATCCGGTACTACGACGGCCAGGTGGATGACGCCAAATACTGTGCCAACCTGGTCCGCACGGCTGCCTACTACGGCGCCCATGCCGTGAACCAAATGAAGGTGGTGGACTTCCTCCGGGAAGGCGAACGGGTAGTCGGGGCCAAAGTGGAAAACCGCGAGGACGGGACGCAGTTCAGCATCCGCGCCAAGCAGGTCATCAACGCCACCGGCGTGTGGACCGACGAAACCCAGGCCATGGTGACCGACCGCGGCCAGTTGAAAGTCCGCGCCTCCAAGGGCATCCACCTGGTGGTTCCCCGCGACCGCTTCCAGTCCACGGTGGGCCTGATCCTGCGCACCGAGAAATCGGTGCTGTTCGTCATCCCCTGGGGACGGCACTGGATCATCGGCACCACCGACACCGACTGGCACCTGGACAAGGCCCATCCTGCCGCTTCCAGCAAGGACATCGACTACGTCCTGGAGCATGTCAACCAGGTGCTGAAGCGCCCCCTGACCAGGGAAGACGTCGAAGGGGTCTACGCGGGCCTGCGGCCGCTGCTGGCCGGTGAAAACGACTCCACCGCCAAGCTCTCCCGCGAGCACGTGGTGGCGCATCCCGTTCCCGGCCTGGTGGTGGTGGCAGGCGGCAAATGGACCACGTACCGGGTCATGGCCAAGGATGCCGTTGACGAGGCCACCCGCACCATGGACGAACGGGTCCCGCCCAGCTGCACCGAGACCATCCCGCTGCTGGGCGCCAGCGGCTTCCGGGCCGCCTGGAACCGGCGGAACCGTACCGCAGCGGAATCCGGGGTCCACGTAGCGCGGATCGAGCACCTGCTCAACCGGTACGGATCCATGACGCCCGAAGTCCTGGCCATCATCGGGCAGAACCCGGAACTGGCGGAGCCGCTCCCTGGTGCTGACGACTACCTGCAGGCCGAGGCTGTCTACGCCGCAAGCCATGAAGGTGCCCGCCACGTGCAGGACGTCCTGACCCGGCGCACACGGATCTCCATCGAAGCATGGGACCGCGGCGTGTCCGCGGCCCCCGTTGTCGCTAAACTGATGGGTGACGTCCTTGGCTGGAGTGACGCGCAGCGTGAAAACGAAGTCCGCCACTACCTTGCCCGCGTGGAGGCCGAACGCCTTAGCCAGCAACAGCCGGACGACGAATCCGCAGACGCCGCCCGCCTGGGCGCGGAAGATATCGTGCCCTTGCGTTGACGGGCCGTTCGCCCCACTGCTGACCGAAGGGATACGCCTTGGCGGAACCACTGGACCCGTATGACGCCCACCTGACCACCGCCGACATGGTGATCCTGGAGATGGAGGCGAAGGACAAGACCGACGCCACCAACCAACTGGCAGAGCGGCTCCACGCCGCCGGGCGGATCTCGGATCTCGACGGGTTCCTGAAGAACGTCAACGCCCGGGAACACCAGCTGGCCACAGGGCTCCCGGGCGGCATCGGCCTGCCGCATGCCCGCAGCGAATACGTGTCCCAGACCTCCATCGCCGTGGGCATCACCAAGTACGGCCACGCGCTGGACTTCGGAGCCACCGACGGCCCCGCCACGGTCATCCTGCTGATTGCCACCCCGGCCAGCTCCTTCTCCGACCACCTGGAGGTGCTGGCCACCCTGGCCCGGTCCCTCTCCAAGGAATCATTCCGGGAATCGCTGCGGCGTGCCTACGACCCCGAAGTGATCGCCGAACTCATCAACTCCAGCCTGGTGTTCTTCGACCACTAGGCAATCTCCCGGCCCGGGGCCCGGACGCCCCTGGCGTTTAGTTGTTCTACAGAAGTACGAAGTACGGTTAAGACGTGTGGAAAACAGCCCTTAAGCCCCGATGGATCGCAGGCTTTATCTTCGCGATCGCGCTCTCCGGGGTCTTCGTGCTGTTGAGCCAGTGGCAGTTCGGCCGCTCCACCCAACCCGAAGTGCCGGTCAACCAGGCGTCAGAGCAGGTGCAGCCGCTCACCGGCACGCTCCAGCCGGGTGAGTTCTTCCACGGCAGCGTCGCCGACCAGATGGTCACCGCCCAAGGGACATACAGCCCGGACAAACAGGTCCTGGTTCCCGGCCGGCTCCATGACGGCAAGAGCGGCTACTGGGTGGTTTCGGCTTTTGCCGTCAACGGTGCCCCAACCCTGAGCGGAGCGGGCGCAACACCGCAGACTTGGATCCCCGTGGCACGCGGGTGGGTGGCCGAACCCCAGGATGCGGCAGCGCCGCCGTCGGGCCTGGTTGAACTGACGGGGCGCCTGCTGCCGTCCGAGGCGCCGGTGGCCGGGAAAGCTCCCAAGCCGGGGGAGGCCTCGGCTGTCTCCGTGGCGGAGCTCATCAACTACTGGGACGTGAGCAGCTACCCCGGTTTTGTGTCGGCCACGGCAGAGGTGGTGGGCGGCCAGGACGTCAGCGCCGCGGCCTTGACCGGAAAGCTCCTGCCGTTGGACATCGGACCGCAGCCGCCCGGGCAGCACATCAACTGGCTGAACCTCTTCTACTCCATCGAATGGGTGGTTTTCGCCGGCTTCGCATTCTTTATCTGGTGGCGGCTGGTCAAGGACGACTACCACCGGGACCTCGAGGAGGCCCTCGACCAGGAAGGCGGCGCCGCCCCCGAAGAGCACCAGCACGAAACGCATCAGCTTCCACAGCAACCTGAACAGAACCAGCAACCTGACCAGCACCAGCAGCCTGACCAGAACCAGCAGAAGGTACAGCCATGATTGATCCGAAACCGGCCACCCCGTCGTCGCAGGCATCCGGCGGCAAGACCGGAAAGAAGCGCCGCTTTGGCGGTACCGAGGCGCAGATCCGGTCGGCCCTGAAGTTCTACAAGGTCATGGCCTACCTGACCGGCACCATGCTGCTGCTGCTCTGCGCCGAACTCGTGGTCCGGTACGGCTTCGGGCAGTACCTGTTCGCCGGCGGCACCAACGCGGTGACCGGCCAGCCGTTCGGCTTCGGGTTCGCCGACGCGGAACCGCCGGGAGTGCTCAACGGCGTGAACATCTCCGTCACGGTCCTGATCGTGCACGGCTGGATGTACGTGGTGTACCTGATCTCCAACTTCCGCTTGTGGTCCCTGATGCGCTGGCCGTTCCTGAAGCTGGTCCTGCTGGCGCTGGGCGGCGTGGTGCCGTTCCTGTCGTTCATCGTAGAGAAGAAGTTCCACGCCGAGGTGGAGGCCGAACTGGCCGCCAACCCGCAGGCCCCGCAGCGCTACTAGCGGCGGCTGTACCGGCCGCTTAGGTGCCGGGCCCTGCGTGCGTCGGCCCCGCCGTCGTACGTCTGCTCCGTCACAGCGCGGCGTCTCAAGGTGCGCCGGTGCAAGGGCGCAAAGTAGGCTATTACGGTGACTACTCCCACTGCATCCCAGACTTCCCAGAAGCCGGTGCTGGTTGTTGATTACGGTGCCCAGTACGCGCAGCTGATTGCCCGCCGCGTCAGGGAAGCGAATGTGTATTCGGAAGTGGTTCCGCATACTTACTCCACCGAGCAGCTCCTGGCCAAGAACCCCGCCGCCATCATCCTGTCCGGCGGCCCCTCCAGCGTCTATGCCGACGGCGCCCCCAGCGTGGGTGCCGACCTCTTCGAAGCCGGCGTCCCCGTCTTTGGAATCTGCTACGGATTCCAGGCCATGGCCAATGCCCTGGGCGGCAAGGTGGACAAGACCGGCCTGCGGGAGTACGGATCCACGGAAACCACCATCCTGGGTGACGGCCGCTCGGTCCTTGAGGGCATGCCCCAGCACCAGAAGACCTGGATGAGCCACGGCGACTCCGTGCACGAGGCACCCGCAGGATTCGATGTCCTCGCCACCACGGCAGGTGCTGAAGTAGCAGCCTTCGCAAACGAGGAGAAAGGGCTCTTCGGCGTGCAGTGGCATCCTGAGGTCAAGCACTCCGCGTACGGCCAGCAGGTGCTGGAGAACTTCCTCTTCAAGGGCGCCAAGCTTGAGCCCAACTGGACCACCGGCAACATCCTGGAAGAGCAGGTGGAGCGCATCCGCCAGCAGGTGGGGGATGCACGGGTCATCTGTGGCCTCTCCGGCGGCGTGGACTCCGCAGTGGCGGCAGCCCTGGTCCAGCGGGCTGTGGGCGACCAGCTCACCTGCGTGTTCGTGGACCACGGACTGCTGCGTGAAGGCGAAGCAGAGCAGGTTGAGCGCGACTTCGTGGCCGCCACCGGGGTGAAGCTGTACGTGGCCAACGAACAGGAACGCTTCCTCTCGGCCCTCGCCGGTGTCAGCGATCCCGAAACCAAGCGCAAAATCATCGGCCGCGAATTCATCCGCGCTTTCGAAGAAGCCGAACTGGCCATCATCGCCGAGGCCGCTGCCCACGGCGAGAAGATCAAGTTCCTGGTCCAGGGCACCCTGTACCCGGACGTCGTCGAGTCCGGCGGCGGTGAAGGTGCCGCGAACATCAAGAGCCACCACAACGTGGGCGGCCTCCCCGAGGACCTGCAGTTCGAGCTCGTTGAGCCGCTGCGCGCCCTGTTCAAGGACGAGGTCCGCGCCGTGGGCGCACAGCTGGGCCTGCCCCAGGAGATCGTCGGCCGCCAGCCGTTCCCCGGCCCCGGCCTGGGCATCCGGATCGTTGGCGAGGTGACCAAGGAGCGGCTGGACCTGCTGCGCAAGGCGGACGCCATCGCGCGTGCCGAGCTCACGGCAGCCGGACTGGACAACGAGGTCTGGCAGATGCCCGTGGTCCTGCTCGCCGACGTGCGCAGCGTGGGTGTCATGGGCGACGGCCGCACCTACGGCCACCCCATCGTGCTCCGCCCTGTTTCCTCCGAGGACGCGATGACGGCCGACTGGTCACGCCTGCCCTACGACCTCCTGGCCCGGATTTCCAGCCGGATCACCAATGAGGTGGACGGCGTAAACCGCGTGGTGCTGGACGTTACCAGCAAGCCGCCGGGAACCATCGAATGGGAATAGCATCCTAAGTGGCCGGCCTCCGCCAGCGGGGGCCGGCCACTGCTTTTCCCGGATGAATCCACGGCGAATTGCCGTGCTCCAGTGTTGCGGTCTCTCAAGTCCGGCGCCGGACCGGCTACTCTCGAATCTATGCCGGTATGGTCCAGGGCGTCACGTGCAAACGCAGAAAAGAAGGCAGAAGTGTCAGTTGGTCAAGGCCACCCGGAAGGCTCGGAAGAGCTTCGTAAATGGCTGTCCGGGCTTAAACCCGTTACTGGCGCGGACACAATGCTGCGCTTCACCAAGACGCCCGAAGGCTCCATTGACCTGACATCGGCGCACCCCTCCGGGCTCGCCCAGCTCATGGCCGGGCGCCGCACACGTCTGTCCACGCTGATCCGTGACAGGCAGCAATATGTGGTGGCCGCCCGGGCTTCGCGCAACATCCGGTCCAAAATCTTCGAGCTCGCCAACGACCGCGGGATCGACGCCGGGTACCTGTCCGCGGGCACCGTGGTGTGGACGTCCGCCGTCGGGGGCAAACCCCAGCGGGTGTCCGCCCCGGTCATGCTGACCGCCATCTCCCTTACGGTGCGTCCGGGGGAGGATGACTTCGAACTTCAGCTCACCGAACAGGCCCACATCAACCCTGCCCTGGTGCGGCACCTGAAAAACATCCACGGGATCGTGTTTGACGTCAATGCCGTCACCCGCCTCGCCTACAGCACCGCGCGGTTCGACCCCCAGCCCGTCCTGGACCGGCTGGCCACCCTGATCCGGCCCATCCATGGCGCCGAAACCCAGCACAACTTGCTGGTTTCAACCTTTGCGGACCTTTCCGGCAACCTTGACGACCCCTGGATTAACGACTCCCACCCCATCGTTTCCTCGCTGGCCACTGCCGCCGGAGGCGAAGTGGTGGACGTCCAGGAGCCGGACCCGTCCCGCTTCCCGCACCTGGACAACAGGCACCCCAAGGACGAGTTGCTGCTGCTGGATGCCGACACGGACCAGCAGTACGTGGTTGATGCTGCCCGGGCCGGGGACTCCCTTGTGGTCAGCAGTCCGCCCGGAACCGGCCAGACCCAGACGGCAATCAACACCATCGGCGCCTTGGTGGATGCCGGCAAGACGGTGCTGGTGGTGGGCGACCGCCGTGCCAGCCTCAACGAGGTTTCCGGACACCTGGAAACACTGGGGCTGGAGTCCATCCTGTTCCAGCTCACCGGGAACGTCACCGCCCAACAGCTGAAGGGCCAGTTGGTGCGGGCGATCGTCCGCAACGAAAAGTCGCTGGAACCGCAGTTGGGGAACCTCCACAACACCCTGACCGAACACCGGCACGCGCTGATGGACCACGTGGCGTCGCTCCATAACGTCCGCGACAGATGGGGCTGCTCGCCGTACCAGGCCATGCAGTCACTCGCCCAGCTCACCTCCATCCACCCCGCCCCGGCCACCACCGTCCGGCTCAAGCGGAGCGTCCTGGACAGCATCCGGGACCGCGAGGAACTGGCAGGCAGGCTCCGCCGGGCTGCCGAACTGGGCAGCTTCAGCAAGGCTGCCACCACCAGCCCCTGGCACGGCGCCCGGCTGCTGACCCGCAAGGAGACCGAGGAAGCCCAAGACCTGGTCCGTTCCGTGGCCAAGAGCCTTCCCATCCTGCGCGACCGCATGCACGCCGTTGCGGAGCATGCCGAAATCCGCCTGGGCGAATCCTTCGCGGAGTGGGGTGAGCAGCTGGAACTGCTGGTCGCCGTCCGCGGCAGCCTGGACAAGTTCACCCCTGACATCTTCGACCGGCCCGTGACGGACCTGATCTCCGCCACGGCGCCGTCCGCGTGGCGGCGTGAGCGCGGCATCGAGCTGACCGCCATGCAGCGCTCCAGGCTGCGGCGGGTGGCCAAGGAATACGTGCGTCCGGGCGTTCACATCGCGGACCTGCACTCGTCCCTGGTGCTGGTCCAGGAACAGCGTGCCCTGTGGGCGGGCTATGCCACCACGCAGCGCCACCCTGCCGTCCCGTCCGGCCTCGCCGAAATGAACGCCATGTACCGGTCCCTGGACCAGGAGTTGGCAAAGCTGGGCGAGTCGCTGCGGCACACGGAGGACGGCGGGGCTCTGTCCACCGTCCCCTACGCGCAGCTGATGGATCGCCTGGAACGCCTGGTGGCAGACACCGACACGCTCAAGACGCTGCCCGAACGCACCCTCCTCATCGAGAACATGCGCGAGCACGGCCTGGGCGAACTCCTTGCCGACCTTGCCGAACGGGAAGTCCCGGAAGGATCCGTTGCCGCCGAGCTGGAGCTGGCCTGGTGGCAGTCAGCGCTGGAAGCGATGATCAGCGGTGACGACTACCTTGCCATGTCCGACGGCGACGCCCTCCGCCAGCTGGAAGCGGAGTACCGGCTCGCCGATAACGCGCACATCGCCAGCGGCGCCGCCCGCCTGCGGTGGGACCTCGCCGAGCGGTGGCGCACAGCCATCGCCGCCCAGCCGCGCCAGGCAGACCTCCTGCGCAGCCTGCTCAAGGACGGCCGGGTCTCCCTGCCGTCCCTTACCGCCCAGGCGCCCGAGCTGATCGGGACGCTGGTTCCGGTCTGGTCGGTCAGTCCGTACCTGATGACGGGCCTGCTTCCCGCCGAGCAGCACTTCGACGCCGTCGTCATCCTCGACGCGGAGGCCACGTCGCTGCAGGCTGTCCTTCCGTCGATCGCCCGGGCACGCCAGGTCATTGCCTTCGGCGACCCGCGCATCGCAACGCCGCGGACGTTCACCGTGGGTGTGGAGCGGCTTGCCCCCGGCGAGTCGGCCCACCACCGCGTGGAGAGCGCCTTCACCGCGCTCTCTGCCGTGCTGCCGGTGTGGCGGCTCAACGTGGTGTACCGCGCAGTGGACGAGGACCTGGTCCTGCAGCTGAGCAAGAACTTTTACGACGGCGGCCTGCGCCGGCTGCCGGAAGGACAGTCGGCCACGGGGCTGGACCGGTCCCTGCTGGTGGAATACCTGCCGGACGGCACCGGCCTGCCGAGCGCCGATCACGAGGGCGTGGAGTCCGTGGTTGCCGAGGTCAACCGGGTTGTGGAGCTGGTGTTTGAGCACGCCCGCCTGCGGCCGCGAACGTCACTCGCGGTGGTCACCGCCAGCCTGCGTCACGCCGCCAGGATCGGTGAGTCCATCCGGCTCCAGTTGTCCAACCAGCCGGGCCTGGCGGGATTCTTCGGTGCCGGCCCGGAGTCCTTCCGGGTGGTGGACCTGGAACGCGCCCAGGGCCTGGTGCGCGACCACGTGATTTTCTCGCCAGGATTCGGGCGCACCCCGCACGGCCGTGCGCTCCACAACTTCGGGCCGCTGTCTGCTGAGGGCGGCCGGGAGAAGTTTGCCCTGGCCATGACCCGGGCCCGCCGTTCCATGCACGTGCTCACCTGCTTCCGGCCCGAGGACCTGGACCAGACCCGGCTCACCCACGGGGCGGTGGACCTGTACGCACTGTTGGACCGGGAAATTGCCGGCAACACGGACCTCGGTACCCCGGCGTCCCGTGCCGCTGCCAGCGAACAGGCGCTTGGCGCGGACCCGTTGGTGGCGGACCTGGGGGAGCGGCTGCGTGCCCGCGGCGCCAGGGTCTGGCACCAGTACGACGGCGCCATCGATGTGGTTGCAGCGGCCGACCCCCTGAACACCATGGACCGCGATGATTCCGACATTCCCCGGCCCGTGGCTATCGAGTCCGACGGCACCGCGCAGTACCGCACCATGAGCGTGCGTGAACGCAGCAGGCTGCGCCCGCAACTGTTGGAACGCCTGGGCTGGCGGTACATGCCGCTGTGGACCATCGAGGTGTTCACGGACCCCTCCTCCTGCGCAGACCGCATTGCCGGCTACCTGGGCCTGGAAAAGATGGTGCTGCCGGGCAGGAACAGCCAGTCAGTCGGTTTCCTTGACGACGACGTCGACCAGGCGCTCAATGGAATTGGCGCAGCGCCCTCCGCCGGAGTTTCTTACCTGCCCCGGGATTCCGGCGCAGGGGGGAACAGCGAAAGTGGCAACCACGAGGCTGGGCCCATGACTGAGGAAGAAAGGCCTGGCGAAGACAGGCCTGAGGAAAACGGCCGCGAGGAAGACATGCGCCAGGACGAGAACAAGAACGGGCAGACGGAAACAGGAACTGACGGGGCAGCTCCTGCGGGCCCCGCAGGAGCTGCCCCGGTGTCCCCAGCGGTAACGGGCGGCACCGGGGAGATCCTCCCCAGCAAGGCCGCGGAAGACGACGCCCGCAGCTGGGGCGACCGGGAAGACGACCACGACACCTGGTTGAAGGAACAGAAACCGCCGCACTGGGGCTGACCGCCGCGTCCCGGCCCGCGGTTGGTGCCGGCTGGTCAGGGCGGCCCCACCATGACGAAGAACAGCCTGCCCTGCGTGGAGGCTCCGGCCAGGCGTGACGATTGTTCTGCGGTGGCTGCCACCACGATCAGTCCGTCCGTCTCCGAGGTGCCCAGCCATTGTCCGCTCTGGCCGCCCTTGTTCGAGGTCCACAGAACGGGGACGGCGGACGCCAACACCTCGGAGGGGCCCTGCTGGTCGAATCCGTTAGCTGATGTGAGCACCACGTTGACCAACTGGCCGGGGGAGACCAGCTGGATGGATGAGGCATCCGCCATACGCAGTGGAACTGCGGCTGAACCGGGCGGCGTACCTGCGAGAAGCCCGGGGCCCAGCATTTGGGCATCGGTGAGGAGCTGGCCCTTGCGCATGGGGGCGGCGAGCTGCCTGCCTGTGGCGGCGTCGCCATCCGTGAGGAAACCGTCCGCCACCATCCCTGGCGGTACCTGGACGCGGGCCACGTCCGCTTCAGTCACAGCGGTTCCGGCGGGAAGATCCCGCGCGGCGGCCAGTGCGGTGGCGGTGGAGAGCGGGGCGGGAGTGAGCTGCTGGACGGCCACGGCGGCAGCTGCGCACAACAGCAACGCAGCGGCGAGCCGGCGGTTGCGGCTCAACCAGCCGGCAACACGGGCGGGCAGGGGGCGCTTCCTCTGGCCGCGGCCGATGTTGGCGGTGCTGGTGGAATACCGGAGGCCGGCGCGGCGACGGCGGGGAAGTATGGGCATGCGCCCACGCTAGCTGCGGGCAGTGACGCAAGGGAGCCGGGACGACGGCTATGTGGACAGCGGCGGCCGGACGCTCGAACGCGCCGGCCGCCGTCGTGAAGACTGTGCTGCTTAACTCGCGGCGGATGCCGGCGCCGAAGCGGCGGGGGCGGCAGCGGGTGCAGCTGGAGCCGCGGCAGGTGCGGGGGAGACAGAGCTGCCCTTGGAGTCGCGGGAGTCCGTGCGGTAGAAACCAGAGCCCTTGAAGACGACGCCGACGCTGTTGAACTTCTTGCGCAACGTGCCCTGGCATTCAGGGCAGGACGTAAGGCTGCTGTCCGAGAACGACTGGACTATGTCGAAGGCGTGGCCGCAATCCTTGCAGGCGTAAGCATATGTTGGCACTGGTGCTCCTCCTCTTGGGCAAACGAGAGGTCCCGTGCTGCCAGCTGGTAATCCGTTAGCAGTCGCAGGGCCTGAGTGCTAATTCTATCACTGCGTCCGGTAGGCCCGGGCTCAGGCGCCGCCGGCCAGGGGCCGGTACCCGGAGGGTGTAAGGACACCCGGGACCGGCCGGTCGAATTCCTCGGCGGGAATCCGGCCGGCGGGAAGCAATTCGTCATCGTAGATAACAGCAGCCAACGGGATTTCCTTCCCTGCCGTGGCGAGGTGTCCCAGGAATTTGTCGTAGTACCCGCCACCCTGGCCAATCCTGTTGCCGGCAAGGTCCACGGCTGTTGCCGGAATGAAAAGCACTGCTGCATTGCCAGCCGTTTCCGGCCCGTGCCGGAGCCCCGTTGGTTCCAGGATGGGTGCATATTTGCTGCGCTCGAAGCCTGTGTCCGGGGTCCAGAACACCCAGCTCAACTCCCTGGCGGGTTCGCATACCGGCAGCAGGACCTTGTGGCCGCTGCGATGCAGGGCGTTGACCAGTGGCAGGGTGGGTGGCTCCTGGCCCACGCCAAGGTACACGCAGGCTATGCCGGGGCGGCCTTCCGTAACCAATCCGGCCCAGGCTTCCCCGTGGGTGGCCAGGGCCAGGCCCGCAGCTTCCAGCTGCGCCGGCGCCAGGCCTGCCCGCCGCTGCCGGTGGGTGGCCCGGATATCGTCCTTGACGGCGTTCGTCTCTTGCAGCATGTTGTCCTCCCTGCATCGCACGGCGTTCCACAGCCTCGAGCCGGGTGCCTGCCTGCCGTACTTGGTTACGGAAATACTTGACGCTGACGTTAGATTAGTCCGGTGAACACCAGTAAACCCAGAGTCCGCAAAGCCGTCATTCCCGCAGCGGGCCTGGGTACCAGGTTCCTGCCTGCCACCAAGGCGATGCCCAAGGAAATGCTTCCCGTCGTGGACAAGCCTGCCATCCAGTATGTGGTGGAGGAGGCCGTCCACGTGGGCCTCAACGACTTGCTGATGATTACCGGCCGCAACAAGCGGGCCCTCGAAGACCACTTTGACAGGGTGCCGTCCCTCGAATCGACCCTCCAGGACAAGGGCGATACGGAGAAACTTGCGTCCATCCAGGCAGCCAGCCAGCTCGGTGACATCCACTACGTCCGGCAGGGCGATCCCCACGGACTGGGGCATGCCGTCCTCCGGGCAAAGCAGCATGTGGGCGATGAAGCCTTCGCTGTCCTGTTGGGCGACGACCTCATCGATGCTCGCGACGAACTGCTCAGCATCATGATTGACGTGCAGGCGAAAACTGGAGGGTCCGTCGTCGCCCTCATTGAAGTGGAACCCTCACAGATCAGCGCCTACGGCTGCGCCGACGTCCAGGAGATAGACGGCGAAGACTACGTCCGCGTCAACCGGCTCGTGGAGAAGCCCTCGCCCGAGGAAGCGCCGTCCAACCTGGCGCTGATTGGACGTTATGTCCTGCACCCTGCCGTATTTGGCGTCCTCGAACACACTGCGCCGGGCCGTGGCGGCGAAATCCAGTTGACGGATGCCCTTCAGGAACTTGCGTCGGGTGAGGGTGAAGGGTATGGCGTATACGGCGTGGTATTCCGTGGCCGCCGTTACGATACCGGCGACAAGCTCAGCTACCTCAAAGCCTGTGTCCAGCTGGCTGTCGACAGCGATGACCTGGGGCCGGGCCTGCGGGAATGGCTGCCGGGCTTCACCGCCGGCCTTTCCCGGTAGCGGCGTGCGCACTGGTCCCATCTGGCCGGTCACCCTCGAATGCGGCGATCTGGTCCTGCGGCCCATCCGGTACCGCGACAAAAAGGAATGGACAGAGGTACGGTCGCGGAACAGCGAGTGGCTGGCGCCGTGGGAGGCCTCCAACCCGGACCCGGCCGGCGGACTTCCCGACTACCGGCACATGGTCCGCTCGCTCAATATTCAGGCGGCACAGGCCACAGCGCTGCCCTTCCTCATCACCGAGTGGAGGCCGGGCCTCCGGAACCCTGCGATCGTGGGCCAGCTGACGGTGTCTTCAATTGTCTGGGGTTCGGCCATGATGGCCACCTTGGGGTACTGGGTGGACCAGTCCCGGGCGGGGCGGGGGATTGCCCCCACGTCCGTGGCGCTGGTAACGGACCACTGCTTCCGGGCCCTTGGCCTGCACCGGATGGAAATCAACATCCGGCCTGAGAACGGACCAAGCCTCCGGGTGGTGGAAAAGCTGGGGTTCCGGGACGAAGGTTACCGGCCCCGTTTCCTGCACATCAACGGCAAATGGGCTGACCACCGTTCGTTCGCCCTCACCTCGGAAGAGGTCCCGGAAGGCTTGCTGGGCCCTTGGCTGGCGTCGCGCCGGTCATAAATCCAACCGTTTGCCGGTGGGGACACGACACACCGCAGCTAATGCGGCCTGAGCAGGCATGATGCTCATACGGTTTTGAGTGTGGACTTCCCCCTTAGCAGCTCAGTGATCCTTGTGGTTGCCGTCGCGCTCTGGATTGTATGGGTTGCCCCTTACGTCCTCCGGAACCGCAGGCACCAGTTCCAGCCCGCCGGCGACTTCCTGGCAGACGCCCCCGCGGAGGAAGGGCCGGACCCGCGCGCCGGCCTGGTCCTCAACGCCGCCGCCCAGCAGGAGAAAGCCATGGAACCCAGGAAGAGTGCTGCCGGCACTTCAAGCACCCCACCTGCGGCGCCGTTCCGCATCCGCTACGGCCGGACTGCCCTGGCCCTTGTGGGGCTGCTGTCCCTGGCCACCGCCTTCATTTCCGGTGTGCTGTTGCCCTTCGGTTTGGGCTCACCCTCGCTTCCGGTCGTCTGCACGGTGCTGACCGTGGGGTCCGTGGCCCTGCTGCGGTGGCTCGCCGTCCGCGACCGCAAGGCAAAGGTGGACGCCGCTTTCCGCTCGGCCATGAGTGCGCCGGCGCGCCGCCCGGAGGCGGCCGAAGCCATGCCTCCTAAGCCCCAGGCGATCCCGGCCCGGCCGGAAAGCCCGCTCTTCGACGCCGAGGCAGGCGCGCCCAAGGTCAAGCCGCTTACCGCTGTGGAACTCCGTGAAGCAGCCCTCGCCGTCGCCATAGCTGCCGGCGACACCAGCGCCGTGCCATCCGCGCCGGCAACGCCCGCCAGCACCCCCTGGGAGCCCGTGGAGGTCCCCAAGCCTGTCTATGTGGAGGCCCCGAAGGCAGAGCGTCCAGAGCCGCAGCCGCTTGAACTCCCGGAAGCGCCCAAAGCCGTTGGTAAGCCGTCACTGAAGCAGGGCGCGTCCGCAGCGCCGGCGGCAGAGGCGGCAGCTGCAGCGGAAGCACAGCAGCTGTCCAAGGCACAAAGCGCCCTCAGCAACCTCGACGACGTCCTTCAGCGCCGCCGCGCATAAGGCACGACGGCGGCCCGCACCATGGGTGCGGAAGTCCACTGGGCTCCAATTGGCGTTGGCCACGGATTATTTGTAGCCTAGGGACACCGGTTCCGCACCAACCTGGAGCACATTGCAGGGTGCGGCCAAATCCGGGGCTATAGCTCAGTTGGTAGAGCGCTTCGTTCGCATCGAAGAGGTCAGGAGTTCGAATCTCCTTAGCTCCACCAAAGCTGGTCCGCGAAACGCTGACGAATGCCCAATCCATTCCACAAGGGCGGGCCTAGAGTGGGCCCATGGGAATCATTATTGGACTTCTGGTCATCTGGCTCATCCTGTCCATCGTCGGCTTCGTCGTTAAGGGCCTCCTCTGGCTCGCCATCATCGGCTTGGTCCTGTTCGTCGCCACCGGCGTCTGGGGCTGGCTGAAGCGCAAAACCAACGCCTGACGGCAACCCCCGCCCGCCGGGCCGCTGGTTACCGGTCCGGCGAGCGGTGAACCCCTGACTGCCAAAGGACCCTAGCCCTTCAGCAGCAACGGCGCCACGCTGTCTCCATGAGTCTCCCGAAGCCGGCCGCCACTGCTGCTCTGCTGGTGCCGCGGGTCCGCCGAAGCACCGCCGCCAACCGCGCCCTGCACCCCGACCGCCCCTGGGTCCGGGCCGTTCGAATCCTTGTCGGGCTTTTCGTGCTCGCCGCCCTTGTCCAGAAGACGTTTGACGCCACCCTCCCCGGCAACGATGTGGATGTTCCCCAGTTGTACTCGGAGTTCACCGTGCAGGGGAACCTTGCCTTGGGGCTCGTTCTAATCGTTTCAGGAGTCCGGCGGCGGAACCGGCTGCCGCTGTGGTGGGACCACCTCTTCGGTGCACTGGCCCTGTACCTGGTGATGACGGGGATTATCTATGTGGTGCTGGTCGCTCCGCCGGGGGAGCCGTGGTGGAGCTGGGATCTGTACTGGCCCCAGATGGTCCACCACCGCCTCGCCCCGCTGGTGACGGCACTTGACTGGCTCCTGGTCACAAGGACGGTCCGCGGGTCGTGGTGGCGGCCCGTTGCCTGGCTGGCCTACCCGGTGGCGTTCCTCGCGTTCTCCTGGATCCGTGGCGGCCTCGACGGGTGGTACGTCTACGACTTTCTCGATCCAACCCTCGACGGCGGGTGGGCCAGGGTATTCGTTGCCACCGCCCAGGTGCTGGTTGCGTTCCTGGCTGTCTCGGTCCTGGTCCACGCGGCGGGCAACGCACGGGCGGCGCTGGCGGCCGGAAAGGCTGGCCGGGCCGAAACCCCTAGATCCAGCCCTTCTTCTTGAAGATGCCGTACATGAGGCCCCCTGCAGCAACCATGAGGACCAGTGCATAGGGGTAGCCGAAGAACCAGTGGAGCTCGGGCATATTGTCGAAGTTCATCCCGTAGATTCCAGCTACAAATGACGGCGCGAACAGGATTGCTGCCCAGGATGAGATCTTCTTGACCTGTTCATTCTGCTCCGCGCTGGCCTCGTTCTGCCGGTTGGCAGTCAGGGTTCCGTCCAGGGTCAGGGCGTTCTGCAGCAAATCCCGGAATGAGTCTGCCCGGGAAATCACCCGTTCTACGTGGTCCTCAACGTCGCGCAGGTTATGCCTCAGCTCAGTTTCCACCGCGTACTTCTCGAAGCCCCGCTTCAGCTGGTCCAGCATTTCCGGCAGGGGGTGGATGGCACGCTGGAACTGGATGACTTCCCGGGCGAGCTCATAGATCCGTCGTGATACAGAGGAATCGCCACTGAACAGCTGGTCCTCAATCTCGTCAATATCGTTCTCCAGCCCTGCCACCACCGGCGCGTAGTCATCCACCACACGGTCCAGCAGGGCGTACAGCACTGCTTCGGGCCCGTGCTGGAGGAGGTCCGGCCGTCCCTCCAGCCGCTGCCGCACCCTGGCAACACCCGCCGTTTCGGCATGCCGCACGGTCACTACGAAGTTCTTCCCGGTGAAGACGTGGAGTTCGCCGAACTCCACGGTTTCGTCGGCATCCACGTACCGGGCCGGCCGCAGGACGGTGAACAGGTTGTCGTCGTAACGCTCAAGCTTGGGCCGCTGGTGGGCCGAGACGGCATCCTCCACCGCCAGGGCGTGGAGCCCGAACTCGGTGGCGACGGCGGTCATCTCCTCCGCCGTGGGACGGTAGAGGCCGATCCATGCCATGCCGCCATGCCGGGCCAGCGTCTCAAAGGTCTGCTCCAGGCTCTCGGGCTCGGCGTGGCGGACGCCGTTGACGTAGACGGCGTTATCGATGATGGTCATTCAGGAAATCCTAGCCGGGGACGCGGCACTGCTGAGACCGCTGATAAGAGGCTCCGTCCGGTACGGGATGTGGGTGTGCAGGGCCAGGACGGTCTCTGTCCGGATGACTCCCTTGATCCTCAGGACTTGCCGCAGGGACGACTGGAGGTTGTGCGTGTCGGTGGCAACCACCCGGCACCAGACGTCCCCGCGGCCGGATATTTCATGGACTTCAAGGACCTGCGGGATGAGCCGCAGCGCCGCCACGACGCCGTCGAGCTCGCGGTGGGAAACCTCGATGGTCACGAAGGCCACCACGTCATAGCCCACCGCCTCAAGGTCGACCTCACGGCCGCCCGGGCGCAGCACCCCGGCGCGGAGCAGGCGCCGCACGCGCGACTGCGCCGTGTTGCGGGCGATGCCCAGGGACTCGCTGAGCTCACCGATCTGGATCCGGGGATCCCTGATGAGGGCCAGGAGGATTTTCAGGTCTGTCGGGTCCAGCTTGTTCAAGATCGTCACTCTCCATCACGGGGGGATCCGCATGTTGATGATTTTGCTCAATTATCCACTCAATGTTGGATGCGTCGCGCAGCCGTGCCGCACTCTTGAACCAACACAGTTGTATCCGCGTTGGGCTCCCACAAGGACCACCCGCCGCGGCGACCCTTAAGGCGGCACAATGACGGTTTTCAGCGAATTGCGCATGCGCCCGGTAATGGCCACGGCCAGCGGGTGGAATGCCTCCACCACCGCGCGGCTGGTGATTTCCGGAGCGGCCATCTTCATGCTCCTGGTGGGCGCCAACCTTGCCACGCCGCTGTATCCGCTGCTGCAGGCCCACCTGGGGCTGTCAAGCCTGGAAGTGACCGCCGCGTTCGCCAGCTACGTCCTGGCGCTGGTGGGAACGCTGCTTCTGGCCGGGCACTGGTCGGACCATATCGGCCGGCGCGCCGCCCTCCTGGTCGCTGTGCTGACCGGGCTGGCAGGCGGCTGGATCTTTGCCGAAGCCCAGTCTTTGGCCGCCCTGTGCGCCGGCCGGGCCCTGCAGGGTATGGCCGTTGCGCTTGCCACGGGGGCCAGCGCGGCTGCCCTGCGTGAACTGCTGCCGTCCCGGCCGGAGTGGGCATCGCGCTTTACGTTGCTGGCGTCTTCAGGGGGAGTGGCAGCCGGCCCCGTCATTGGCGGCCTGCTGTCCCTGCTTCCGGGTGCCACCACAGCTCCGTACGTGGTCCATTCGCTCCTCCTGGCCGGGCTCCTGGTGCCGCTCTACCTGATCCGTGCCCGGCCGGCAATCATGGTTCCCGCGGTGTCCCGGCCGCTGCACGCGCTGGCACCGCGCCGGCCTTTCGTGTCGCGCCAGGCGAGGGGCGCTTTCTGGCTGGCCTCCGGCGTCGGCTTCCTGAGCTTTGCCGTGTTTGGTTTCTCCCTGTCACTGGCCCCGGGCTATTTCGCGCAGGTCCTGGGCACGGACTCGCGGCCGCTGATCGGTGTTTTGGCGGGCCTGCCGCTTGGGGCGTCGGCACTGAGCCAGTTGGTGACCGTTCGCGGGCGCCTGACCGTGCCCGCCGGCCTGGCCGTGCTGGGCGTCTCCGTCATGCTGCTGGGCGCCGCCGGCGCCTGGCACAATCCCCTGATGCTGGTGGGCGCCGCCGTTGCCGCGGGGCTGGGGCAGGGGCTGGCGTTCCGGACCGTCTTCAATGAGGTGGCAGCCAGGGTGGAAGCGGCCCGCCACGCGCAGATCATCAGCACCGTCTACGTCATCACCTACCTGGGGAGCGCAGTGCCGGTCCTGGGCCTGGGCTGGGCCAGCGCCGCGTTCGGCATGGCCGCGGCGGTGCAGGGCTTCGTCCTGCTGTGCGGCACGGCAGCACTCGCGCTTGCTGCCGCGACAGCGGTCCAGGCGGCGAGGCAGCAGGCAACCGCCTGAGCAGTGGCATCGGCAGCGGGCCCTGGCGCCGCTCCCTGCGGCTAGTCCGGAAGCGGGCCGTGGTTGCCTTGGATGTGTTCGAAGACAAGGGTGGTTTCCGTGTGGCCCACTACGGGGTCGGTGGCCAGGTTGTCCAGTACCCAGTCCCGCAGGTCTTCGGTGCTTCCGACGGCGATGTGCAGCAGGTAGTCCACCGAGCCCGAGGTGTGGAAGGTGGAAAGCACGGCCGGCAGGTGCGGCACGCGTGCGGTGAAGCGGTCTATCTGGTCGCGGTCGTGGGCGCGAAGCCGGACAGCCACGAGTGCCTGCACGGACCTGCCGATGGCTGACAGGCTCAGCTTCGCCTCGTAGCCCTGGACGATGCCCCGCTCCGAAAGTGCCCGGGTCCGCATCAGGGCTGTGGACGGCGCAATCCCCACCATCTCGGCGAGCTGCTTGTTGGAGATCCTGGCATCGGCCACGAGGGCCGCCAGGAGGCGCTCGTCAATGGCGTCCAGCGGCTCCAGGTGCGCCCCTGGCCTGGTGTTCCTGGCATTCGTACTCACGGCGGTTCCTTCCAAGCGGTCCTCAGTTCATCCTAGACCGCAGAATCGCCGCCATCCGCGCAGCAGACGCGCGTCCTGCCGAACATCCACACCACCGTTCGGCCGCCTGAAGCTGAATAATTCGCGTGCCGTGCGCCGATGTCAGGAGGTGCGCTCCGTCCGGGGATGGACGACGGCGACAGTTGCGGCAGTCAGGCACGCCAGGACCATGACGGCTCCCGCAAGGGCGCTCCAGCCCCAGGCCTGGAAGACCAGGCCGCCGGCCCAGCCCAAGAGGCTGGAACCGAGGTAGTAGGCAAGGTTGTACAGCGACGCCGCCTGGGCCCGGCCAGTCCTGGCGATGGCGCCGGTCCAGCCGGAGCCGATGCTGTGGGCTGCGAAGAAACCACCGGTGAACACCACCAGCCCGGACAGGATCAGTACCAGGGATGGCGTGAGGGTCAGGGCCAGTCCGCCCAGGGCGAGGGCAAGGCCTGCCAGCAGCACATTGCGGCGCCCGTACCTGGTGGTCATCCCCGCGGCCCAGCGGGAGGAGAAGGTGCCGGACAGGTAGGCCAGGAAGATCAGGCTGATCACCGTGGCCGGCAGCCCGAACGGCGCACCGGACAACCTGAAGCCCAGGTAGTTGTAGACGGCCACGAACCCGCCCATCATCAGGAACGCCTGCGCGTAGAGGGCCAGCAGCCTGACATTTCCCAGGTGCCTGCCGAGCGTCTTGATGGCATTGCGGAGGCCCGAGGCCTGGGCGGGGACAAAGCCCCTGGCCCGCGGCACCAGGACAAGGAACGCGACGGCGGCCAGCGTCGCCAGCAGGGAAACGGCCAGGGCTGCCGACCGCCAGCCCCAGAGTTCGCCGGCCGGTCCCGCCACCAGCCGTCCGGACAGTCCTCCCAACGTGGTGCCGGCGACGTAGCTTCCTGCCGCAAGCGCGGCGTGGGCCTTGCTGACCTCCTCGTTGAGGTAGGCAATGGCGATGGCGGGAATGCCTCCCAGCGCCATTCCTTCAAGGAGCCGCAGGACCAGCAGCATGGTGAAGTTGGTGGACATCGGCACCAGCAGCCCCAGGACGGTGGCCGCGGTGATGCCCCACATCATGGCCTTCACCCGGCCGATCCGGTCCGCCAGGAAGGACCAGGGAATCACCGTGGTGGCGAGGCCCACAGTGGCCAGGGAGATGGTGAGGGCGGCCTCGGCAGCCGTAATGCGAAGGTCGGCCGCCAAGAGGGGCAGGACCGCCTGGGTGGAGTAGAGCTGGGCGAAAGTGGCCACGCCCGCGCAGGACAGGCCGGCCAGGATCCGCCCGTAGGCCCTGGATCCTTTGGTATGGCCGTTCCAGATGGGGGAAGCGTCAATGCCGGCGCTTGCATTCTGTGGCATCAAGCCAGAGTAGTCCGCCGGCGATGAATGCCTCCAATGCATGCTTCATGCCAAACTGATAGCAAAATCAGATCGTTCACCGGCAAGGAGGAAGGGTTCCATGGAACCGGACCGCAAACAGCTGGCGCAGCTGCTGCCACTCCTGCCGGTGCTTGCCGAGCTGGGGCGGACTGAACATGTGACGGAGACGGCGGAACTCCTCGGGGTACCCCAGTCGACGGTGAGCAGGGCACTGGCGAGGGCCAGCGCCGCCGTCGGCACCGAACTAGTGGTCCGGGACGGCCGCGGGGTCCGCCTAACGCCTGCCGCCCGCACGCTGCTGCCCTATATTGAGCAGGCGCTCGCGGAGTTCCAGACCGGTCTGGACCTGGTCCGGAATGAGTCCCACGTGGTCAGGGGCACCGTGTCCGTGTCGTTCCAACACACCTTCGGCGAGGCCACCCTGCCACTGCTGATCAGTGCCTTCCGGGCACGGCATCCAGGGACGGGATTCCGGCTCAGCCAAGGCGCCCGGAGCACCTGCCTGGAAGAATTGTCATCCGGTGGGGCCGACCTTGCCCTGACCGCACCCGTGGCTCCGCCAGGCAAAAACCTCGATTCGGCGCCGCTCTACCGCGAGCCGCTCCGCCTGGTGGTGCATCATGCCCATCCGCTCGCGCGGCAGCGGATGGCGCGGCTGGCCGACATCCGGACGGAGCCGGTGGTTGTGCTGGGGCCCGGCTACGGGCTGCGATCGCTGACGGACGCACTCTTCCGCGAGGCCGGGTACCGCCCGCGGATCGCCTTCGAAAGCCAGGATTCACACACCGTCCGGGGGCTGGTCTCGGCGGGACTGGGCGTCAGCATCCTGCCGCCGGGCGGCGACGCTCCCGGCCGGACCCCTCGTCCTGAAACGGGAGACCTGGGGTGGGTGGAACTGCCGCTGGACTCAGCGCTCGCCTTCCGTGAAGTGGGCGTGAGCTGGCGGCGCCGGAAACCGGAAAGTGAGCCGGTTCCGGCAAGGCTTTTCCGGGAGTTGGTGGTGGCACAGGGGCCGGGCTTGTTGGCGGGACTGGTCACCCGGGCAGGCCGTTGAGCCGGGAAAGATCGTCCGACGACGGCAGGCGGCAGCGAGTGCCCCGGCGGCTGGGCGCCAACCACCGCGCGGCAAGTACCCTTGTGACGTGACGAACACCCAGAACCCCTCCGCCAGTTCTGTCGAGCATGCTGCGGGCGCAGCTGGCAAACAATTGCACGGCATCACGATTGGGCTGGACATTGGCGGCACCAAGACGCACGGCATTCGCTTCGAGGACGGCCTCCCCGTCGCTGACGAGTCGGCCGGGAGCTCCAACGTCCAGAACGTCAGCCGCGAGCAGGCGGCACGCAACCTGGCGGACCTGTTTGCCAGGATAGGCGGCGGGCATGTGGACCGGGTGTACGCGGGGTCCGGCGGAATCGATACCGATGAGGACGCGGCCGCCCTGGCTGCCCTGATCCAGCCCCTGGCCCCGGGAGCGCGCGTCACCGTTGTTCACGACTCCCGCCTGCTGCTGGCCGCTGGCCGCGCCGCCACCGGAGTAGCGGTCATTGCGGGCACCGGCTCGGCCGCCTGGGGACGCAATGCCGACGGCGGCGAGGCCAGGGCCGGCGGCTGGGGATACCTGCTGGGGGATGAAGGCAGCGGTTACTGGCTGGGCAGGGAAGCGGTGCGGCACAGTCTGCGCAGGATGAACCAGGGCCTGCCGATTGACCAGCTCACGGCGGCTCTCCTGGCATCCTGCGGGCTGGACCATCCCAACAAGCTCATCGCACTGTTTCACTCACCGGACACGGGAAGGCGCTTCTGGGCACAGCAGGCCAGGCACGTTGTGGAAGCCGCTGCGTCCGGGCACCAGGACAGTGCAACTTTGCTGGAACAGGCCGGGCAGGACCTCGCGGCGTTGGCTGGCCAAGTGTTGGCCCAGCTGAAGATCCAGGGCCCCGTAATCCTGGGCGGTGGACTGGGCATGAACGTGGCGCCGCTGCAGGAGTCATTCCGGCGGAACCTTGAAGCAGCCGGTGTGACGGACGTCAGGGTGCTGGACCAGGAACCGGTGTTCGGCGTGCTGCAGCTGCTGGCAGAACCCGCTTAGCCCACGGAGCGCTTCCGGGGCGTCAGCCGGACGCCGGGGAGCGGGGGAGCCGGGATGCGGCCGGCCTCCGCCCCGGCATCCGGGCCGTGGCCGGGCACCAGGCCGTAGCGGGCCGCAGCCGTTTCAGCATCGGGCAGCCCGGCCTGCGCTTCCCAATCCTCCCGGGCCTGTTCCACTTCGTCATGGGTGCGGCCCACGAAGTTCCACCACATCAGCAGTTCCTCACCAAACGGCTCACCGCCAATCAGCAGGAACCTGGTGCCCGGGAGCGCCTCCACCCTCAGTTCGCTGCGGCCGGTGCCAAGGTAGCCCAGCGGTCCCGCCGGGAGGCCCTGTCCGTCCACCGCCAGGCCGCCGTCGAGCACTAATATGCCGTGCTCAAAGCTGGGGTTCAGGGGCACCGCCGCGTCCCCTTCGCAGGAAATGTCCGCGCCGACGATCGGCGAAAACACCGTTGCAGGGGACACCACCCCTGCCAACTCTCCCACCATGACCGTGGCCGTGAAGCCCCGGCCGTTGGCTCGCGGCAGTTCCCTGTGCTGTTCAAATGCCGGCTCCCGGTGGCGGTCCCCGTCAGGAAGGGCAATCCAGAGCTGCAGGCCCCGCTGCAGCGGCAACTCCCCGCCGTCGGCAGGCAGCACAGCGAACTCGGAGTGCGATACGCCCTGGCCCGCCGTCATGATGTTCAACTCTCCGGGGCGCACCACCACATCGCTGCCCACGCTGTCCCGGTGGCGGATGTGCCCCGCCAGCGGCCACGTCACGGTCTGCAATCCGATGTGGGGATGGGGAAGGACGGACATTGCGGTCCGGTCCGGGCCAAAGCTGTCCAGGAAGCACCAAGCCCCGATTGTGGGGAGTCCGCGCTGGGGCAATGTGCGCTTGACGTTCATGGCGCGGACCCCGCCCAGCGGCACCTCCCGTTCGGGCCACAGCTGCAGGCAGGGTCCGGACGTCCCTCCTTCAGTAGCGGGCGGACAAACTTCCTCCTGCGGCGAAACTTCCAAGTTGGTCACGGCTCCACTTTAGGCCCGCCCACGGCTGCCGGACAGGAGCCGCCAAACAGCCGGATCCGGGAAACCCATCCGCTGCGGCCGGGGTACCGAATGGTTACAGTAGGGATTCCTTTGCGCGGATTAGGGCCTCAGCTGCTGAAGCCTGCCCCCGTTTGGGCTACCGTAACTATCAGCGTGCTTATGGCAATGTCGCGGTGCTGTGATCAGCCCGTCCAAGAGAACAGGTTAGTCCGCACCATGGACCAGGCGATGATCGAGTTCCAAAGCGTTACCAAGCAGTACCCCGGCGGCCAGCCGGCCGTGGACGCGTTGTCCATGTCCATCGCCAAAGGTTCAGTTACCGTCTTCGTGGGCCCTTCCGGCTGCGGAAAAACCACGTCCCTCAGGATGATCAACCGCATGGTGGAACCCACCTCAGGGACCATCACCGTGGACGGCCGGGATGTCACCTCCGTACCGGCGGCTGAACTGCGCCGGTCCATGGGCTACGTGATGCAGTCGGCCGGTCTGCTGCCGCACCGCTCGGTCCTGGACAACATTGCCACCGTTCCGCGGCTGAACGGGGTTTCGAAAGCGGAGGCCCGCAGGCGGGCGCAGGAGCTCCTGGACGTGGTGGGCCTGGCCCACTCCCTGGGCGGCCGCTACCCGTCGCAGCTTTCCGGCGGCCAGCAGCAGCGCGTCGGCGTGGCGCGCGCCCTCGCCGCGGACCCGCCCGTGCTCCTCATGGATGAGCCGTTCAGCGCAGTGGATCCCGTGGTCCGCGACGAACTGCAGCAGGAGCTGCTGCGCCTGCAGAAGGACCTTGCCAAGACCATCGTTTTCGTGACGCACGATATTGATGAAGCCACCATCCTTGGCGACAAGGTGGCAGTCTTCGCCACCGGCGGCAAGCTGGCCCAATACGCCTCGCCGGAGGAAATCCTGAGGGCGCCCGCAAACAACTTCGTGGCGTCCTTCGTGGGGCGCGACCGTGGCTTCCGCCACCTGGGTTTCACCCCGTCCGACGGCGTGGCGATCCACCCGGTGCCCACGATCATCCGTGCTTCCGGAGGCTACCAGTCGGATTCCAGCGCTGCCGGCGGGTGGCAGCTGGTGGTGGATGCGGACAGGCATCCGCTGGGCTGGTCGGCACCGGGCACGGAGACTGAACTCGTTCCCGGCGGCTCGCTGTTCCGGCCGGGGGAGAGCCTCCGCCGGGCCCTGGACGCCGCCTTGTCCTCGCCGTCCGGCCTCGGCGTCGCCGTGGATGCCGAAGGCGTGGTCCTGGGTGTGGTCCGCGGCGGTGAGGTCCTGGCATTGATCGAGGAAGCGCGCCAGGTGCGGCAGGCTGCCCTCTGATGGAATGGTTCCTGGCCAACACCGGCATGATCCTGGAGCGCGGCGGCCAGCACCTGGTGCTGGCACTCGTTCCCATGGTCCTGGGCCTGCTCATTTCCATCCCGCTGGCGCAGGTGGCCCGGCAGAACAGGGCCCTCCGCTCCGTGGTACTGACGGCGTCCTCCCTCCTGTACACCATCCCGTCGCTGGCGCTGTTCATCATCCTCCCCACCATCCTGGGCACCCGGATCCTTGATCCCCTCAACGTGGTGGTGGCACTGACCATCTATGCCGTGGCACTGCTGGTGCGCGCGGCCCTCGATGCCTTCGACTCCGTGGACGCCGACGTCAGCCAGGCCGCGCAGGCCATGGGTTTCAAACCTTTGGCCCGTTTCCTGCAGGTCGACCTGCCGCTTTCCTTGCCGGTCATGTTCGCCGGATTGCGGGTGGTCTCCGTCAGCAACATCTCGCTGGTCAGCGTTGCGGCCCTGCTGGGCGTCGGCAACCTTGGCATGCTCTTCACCGACGGGCTCCAGCGGGACTTCGTCACCGAGGTGGTGGTGGGCATCATCGCCATCCTGGTCCTCGCGCTGCTGATGGACGCCGTCCTTGTCCTCCTGGAGCGCGTCCTCACCCCGTGGGAGCGGGCGGTAAGGCCGCAGGACCACGGGACCCAGCGCACCCTTGCGGGAACACCCGCCGCTGGTGATCGGGCCACGTCTCCGGCTGGTGATGCAGCATGAGCAACGTGTTCGCCGATACCTTCGCCTGGCTTGCCGAGCCGATGCACTGGACCGGAAGCATGGGCATCCCCGCCCGGCTGGGGGAGCACCTGCAATACACCGGACTCGTGATGCTGATCGCCACCGCCATCGCCGTCCCCGTCGGGCTCTTCGTCGGCCACACGGGAAGGGGCCGGGTGGCCGTCGTCGCACTGGCCGGCGCCCTGCGCGCCCTGCCCACCCTTGGCCTGCTTATTCTTTTCGTGCTGCTGGCCGGCATTGGGCTGATGCCCCCGGTCTGGGCCCTGGTGATCCTCACGGTACCCCCGCTCCTGGCCGGGACGTATGCCGGAATTTCCAGTGTGGACCGGAACGTGGTGGACGCCGCCCGGGCCATGGGCATGACCGAACTGCAGGTCCTGTTCCGGGCCGAGCTACCCAATGCCCTCACTGTCATGTTCGGCGGCTTCCGGACCGGCGTGCTGCAGGTGATCGCCACCGTCTCCGTGGTTGCCTACATTAACCTGGGCGGCCTGGGCCGCTATCTCTTCGACGGCCTTGTCCTCAGCGACTTCCCCCAGATGCTGGGAGGTTCCCTCCTCATCGCCGTGCTGGCCATCGCCGTCGACCTTGTCCTGTCCCTGTTCCAGAGGCGTTTCCTGGCACCAGGGGCCTCAAAACTGTCCCGCCGCAGCCAGGAGGCTGCGGTTGATCTCACAGACCCCGTTGTCGCGGAGACTGTTGTACAAGGAGGTAAGTCATGAAAGATAGCCGTCCCCAGCGCCTCGGCAGGCGGGCGTTCAGCGGCCTGGCCGCCGGGCTTGGCCTGGCAGTGGCGCTGTCCGCCTGCGGAGGTTCGTCCGATCCGCTGAAAAACGCCCCGGCCTCCAGCGCCGGAGCTTCCGGCGGAGCCACGTCCCTGGTGGTGGGCTCCGCCGACTTCCCGGAGAGCCAGATCATCGCCGAACTCTACGCCGGTGCGCTGAACGCCAACGGAATCACGGCCACCACCAAACCGAACATCGGTTCCCGCGAGGTCTACTTCAAGGCCGTCCAGGACGGTTCAGTGGATGTGGTGCCGGACTACAGCGGCAACCTGCTGCTGTACGTGGACAAGGAAGCCAAGGAAGTCTCCGCAGGGGACATTGCCAAGGCCCTGCCGGGCAAGCTCCCGGACGGGCTCGGCGTCCTGGACGTTTCCAAGGCGGAGGACAAGGACGCCATGGTGGTGACTAAGGCAACCGCGGAGAAGTACCAGCTGAAGTCCATTGAGGACCTGGCCAAGGTCTGCAGCGAGATCGTCGTGGGCGCCCCGGCCACCTTCGCCGAGCGCGCCTACGGGCTGCCCGGGCTGAAGAAGAACTACAACTGCGAACCCAAGAAGCTGGAGCCCTTCAGCGACGGCGGCGGCCCGGTGACGCTCAAGGCGCTGCTGGAGAACCAGGTGCAGGTGGCCGACATCTACACCACCACGCCGTCCATCGCGGACAACGATCTGGTGGTGCTGGAGGATCCCAAGAACAACTTCATCGCCCAGCAGGTCCTGCCGCTCTACAACAAGGCCAAGATGACGGACAAGGCCAAGCAGGCGCTGAACTCGGTGTCCAGCACCCTCACCACGGATGACCTGATCAACCTCAACCGGGCGGTCAGCGGCAGCCAGAAGCAGGACGCCAAGACTGCGGCCAACGCATGGCTGAAGGACAAGGGAATCGTCAAGTAGATTCCCGTTGCCTGCGCGCAGGGGCAGGGGACACGTTGGTGAGCACGACGGCGGCTGCCGGACTTTTGAAGGTCCGGCAGCCGCCGTCGGCCGTGTGGCGGATGTCTCAACGGCCATGCATCCTTCCTGTGGCATATTTGAGGGATGGCAGAATTCAGGCAGTCCACGAAGCTCAACAACGTCCTTTATGACATCCGTGGACCGATCCTTGAGGCCGCCCAGCAGATGGAGGCGGAGGGCCACCGGATCCTCAAGCTGAACATCGGAAACCCGGCGCCGTTCGGTTTCGAGGCGCCGGACGCCATCCTGGTGGACATGATCCGCCACCTGCCCCATGCCCAGGGCTACAGCGATTCCCGCGGCATCTTTTCCGCGCGCACCGCCGTCTCGCAGTACTACCAGACCCGGGGAATCCAGAACATCCACGTTGACGACATCTACCTGGGCAACGGTGTCAGTGAGCTGATCACCATGTCCCTGATGGCGCTGCTGGATTCAGGCGACGAAGTCCTCATCCCCACCCCGGACTACCCGCTATGGACGGCATCCGTGGCGCTCGCCGGCGGCAAGCCCGTCCATTACCTCTGCGATGAGGAATCCGGCTGGCAGCCTGACCTTGAGGACATGGAAGCCAAGATCACGCCCCGCACCAAGGGCATCGTGGTGATCAACCCGAACAACCCCACCGGCGCCGTGTACCCGGAAGAGACCCTGAAGCGCATCGTGGCCCTTGCCGAGAAGCACGGCTTGGTGATTTTCGCCGACGAGATCTACGAGAAGATCCTGTACGAGGACGCCGTCCATGTGAACCTGGCCGGCCTCACCGGCGACCATGTCCTGTGCCTGACCTTCAGCGGGTTGTCCAAGGCTTACCGTGTGTGCGGCTACCGGGCCGGCTGGATGGCCATTTCCGGGCCCAAGAAGGATGCCGCCGACTACCTCGAAGGCATCAACCTCCTGGCCAACATGCGCCTGTGCGCCAACGTCCCGGCCCAGCACGCCATCCAGACCGCGCTGGGCGGCTACCAGAGCATTCAGGACCTCATCCTCCCCGGCGGCAGGCTGCTGGAGCAGCGCAACAAGGCCTATGACATGCTGAACGCCATCCCGGGCGTCAGCACGCAGCAGGCCCGTGGCGCCCTCTACCTGTTCCCGAAGCTCGACCCCGAGGTCTACCACATCCGGGACGACGAAAAGTTTGTGCTCGACCTCCTGCGGGAACAGAAGATCCTGGTCTCCCACGGCCGGGCCTTCAATTGGGTGCGCCCGGACCACTTCCGCATGGTGACGCTGCCCAACGTCAAGGACATTGAGGAAGCCATCGGGCGCATGGGGGACTTCCTAAGCAGGTACCAGGGGAACTAGCCTGTGCTCACGGGCCGCCGGGCCCGTGTACCCCTTGCGGAAAGGAACACCATGGCCCGCGTCGTCGGCTTCGACCAGCACCCCTCCGACACCATGCGCGTTGGGAAGGGATTTTCGCTGGCCGCGGTGGACCCTGACACCACTCCGGGCTACAGCGGCAACAAGGCCGACGGTGAAGCGTTGCTGGCGGACTTGGACGGAAAGCTCTCAGAAATGCAGGAAAAGCTGTTCGCGGAGTCGAGGTTCGGCGGGAAGAAGCGGGTCCTCCTGGTCCTGCAGGCGATGGACACGGCAGGCAAAGGCGGAATCGTCAACCACGTCATGGCCACCATGGACCCCCAAGGCGTCCAATTCAAGGCGTTCAAGGCCCCTACGGAGCAGGAGAGGTCCTATGACTTCCTCTGGCGCATCGAGAAGGAGGTGCCGGCAGCCGGAATGGTGGGCATTTTCGACCGCTCCCATTACGAAGACGTCCTCATCCACCGGGTCCACAATTGGGCAACGCCCGACGAAATCAGCCGGCGCTACCGGGCAATCAACGAATTCGAGGCACGCCAAACCGACGCCGGCACCAAGATCGTCAAGGTGATGCTCAACATCAGCAAGGATGAGCAAAAGTCCCGGCTGTTGGCCCGGCTGGACAATCCTGCCAAGCACTGGAAATACAGCAGCGGTGACTTGAAGGAACGGGCCTTCTGGGACGACTACATGGCGGCCTACCAGGCCGCCTTCGACGAAACCAGTTCAGCCGCGGCCCCCTGGTACGTCGTTCCGGCCAACAAGAAGTGGTTTGCCCGGATCGCCGTGCAGCAATTGGTGATGTCCGCTCTGTCCGACCTTCGCCTGGAGTGGCCCAAGGCCGAATTCGACGTTGAAACCGAACGCGAGCTGGTAGCCCGTTCCTGACCACCGTTCCTTGGCCCCGGTGCTGCCGGTTCCAGTTTTTGCGCTTGGCTACAGTGGCTGGTCCCGGGCAGCGGCCAGCCGCTTCCGTGCGCCTTCCAGCCACTCCTCGCAGCGTGCGGCCAGCGCTTCACCGCGCTCCCACAGGGCCAGGGATTCCTCGAGGCTTGCCCCTCCTGCCTCCAGCCTGCCCACCACTGCGATGAGCTGCTCCCGGGCTTCCTCGTAGCTCAGGGCTGCGACGTCGGACTCTGGTTTCTGTTCGGTCATGCCTTCTCTTCCAATTCCTGGTGCTGGTCTGGGTTTCCTGCTTGCAGTGCCCCCGTGGACGTGGCGCCGAAGCGGCCCTCCGCCACACGGATGGACAGGACGGCACCCGCCGGCGCTTCGGCGGGCCTGCGGACAACGGCGTGGCCGGCTTCGGCGATCCGGGCGGCCTGGTCTCCCGCCAGTTCGACGACGGCGTACCCCCGGTCCAGGGTCTTCTGCGGCGAGAGCGCGCGCACTTGGGCTTTCAAATGCTCAAGCTGGTCCGCTGCCCGCACCACCGTGGAGCTCACTGCAGCTGAGGAGCGGCGCAGCAACCGTTCGATTTCCTCGCCCCGGACGGAGACCATGCCCTCGGGCGCCGCCATGACGGGCCGCGAGTGCAGTGCTGCCAGCCGGTCAGACTCCCGGTCCACCAGCCGCTCCATGCAGCGCCGCAGCTGTTCCCGCGCCTGGCGCATGCCGGCAAGTTCCTCCGATACCTCGGGGACGATGCGTTTGGCCGCGTCGGTGGGGGTGGAGGCACGGAGATCGGCCACGTAGTCCAGCAGCGGGCGGTCCGCCTCGTGGCCAATGGCACTCACCACCGGCGTGTTGGCCGCGGCGACTGCCCGGATCAGGTCCTCGCTGTTAAATGGCAGGAGATCTTCCAGTGCGCCACCGCCCCGGGCAATAACGATGACATCCACCTCCGGGTGGACGTCCAGTTCACGCAGGGCGCGGACCACCTGTGCCACCGCCGTGTTGCCCTGCACGGCCACCTCGCGGATCTCGAACTCCACCGCCGGCCACCGCAGGGCCGCGTTCCGAAGGATGTCCTTCTTGGCGTCTGAGTCACGGCCCGTGATCAGGCCGATGCGGTGCGGCAGCAGCGGCAGCCGCTTCTTCCGGGAGTCGGCGAACAGGCCCTCAGCCGCGAGGGCCTGGCGCAACCGCTCAATCCTGGCCAGCAGGTCACCCAATCCGACCGGTCGGATGTCCCGCACCAGCATGTTCAGCCTTCCCGTTTTCAGCCAGAATTCCGGTTTCAGCAGGGCTACCACCCGTGAACCGCGCTCCAGCGGAAGGTTTTGCCGTTCCAGGACCTTGGTCCAGACGGAAGCCGGCAGCGATACCTCGGCATCCACGTCACGGAGGGTGAGGTAGGCGTTGGTGCCGCGGCGGTTCAGTTCGATGACCTGGCCTTCAACCCACGCCGACGGGGTGCGGTCGATGTGGGCCTTCAGCTTCTGCGACAGCAGCTGCAGCGGCCACGGGTTATCCGGGCTGGTTTCCGCTGCGGTGGCCGGCAGGGTAGTGGGTGCAGCACCCGGAAAGGAGGCCTGGTCAGACATGGGGACGCCGTTGGGAGGCTGGTGCTGTGGGCATGCGGTCCTTGATCTGTTGTGGGCGGTCAATCAACCTTATCCATAAGGTGTAGCACCGGGGACTGACAGGGGAAGCCCCTCGACCCTGCCTAGGATGGGATAAGGCCTCCAACCCCTAAGGACCTGTTGTGCGCACTTTTGTCTCTGCCATCGCCACCGTGCTGGGTATCCTCCTGGCCGCCGTTGCCGTGCCCGCCATATGGGTGGACCGGAACATCGTCCAGGAAGACGGGTTTGTCCGTCTCGCAGCTCCGCTCGGCAAGGACTCCGAGTTCCAAAGGAAGCTGGCTGCTGCGGCGGTGGGAACCATTGATACCGGGTCGGTCCCTGGGTTTCTCTCGGGGCTGGTGGAGCCGATGCTTGAAAAGGCGGCGGAGTCGCTGACCGGGCTGCCCGGCTATCCGGGGGCCTGGGAGGAGACCCTTCGCCGAAGCCACCGCCTTAGCTTTGCCGATCCCGCCGCGGGCACGCAGGGCGGCGCGTCGGCATCGACCCTGACCCTCGACGTCGCACCGTTGGTTGCCCTCGGTTCGGAGGAGATCTCCCGCACCACCCGTCTTCCCCTCGACCCGCCGGAACAAACGCTGATCAACGTCGGCCAGCCCGCACAAAGGGAGTGGACTGAACGGCTGGCCACCTATGCACCCATGGGCTACATCCTGGCCATCGGCTCGGCCGTAGCGTTCCTGCTGGCGCTTGTGGCGGCGCGACGCCGCTGGACCGTGCTGCTGGCCGCCGGTCTTGGGGGACTGGCACTCGCCGGGCTGTGGGGCCTTGGTTTGCAGCTGGGCTCGGCGCGTGCCCAGGCCACGGACACCGGCAACGCGGTGGCCAATATGTTCCGCGACGAGTTCCTTGCCGCCGCGGGCGCGGACTTCCAAACGTGGATCGCAACGGCCGCTGTCACCGGTGGCGTCCTGGTGGCAGTTGGCATTGTGACGTTGTTCGCATCCCGGAAACGGGCAGGGACCAGCCGGTAACATGGAGGGATGACCACCTCGGCTGTATCCCTTTCGATGCCAACCATTCCGCGCAGGCGCCGCTCGCCTGAGGAAGTAGCGGCTGCAGCCCCGGTGAACGGCACCAAGAAGGTGCTGCTCGCTGCTCCGCGTGGCTACTGTGCCGGCGTCGACCGGGCCGTGATCGCCGTCGAAAAGGCATTGGAACACTACGGGCCGCCCGTGTATGTCCGTAAGCAGATTGTCCACAACGTCCACGTGGTCAGCTCGCTGGAGGAAAAGGGCGCCATCTTCGTCGACGAGACAGATGAAGTGCCCGAAGGTGCCCTGGTGATCTTCTCCGCCCACGGCGTTTCTCCGGCAGTTGTCGAATCGGCAGAAAACCGGGGCCTGCGCACCATCGATGCCACCTGTCCCTTGGTCACCAAGGTGCACAAGGAAGCCGTCCGCTTTGCCAAGGACGATTTCGACATCCTCCTGATCGGCCACGACGGCCACGAGGAAGTGGAAGGCACCTCCGGTGAAGCGCCGGAGCACATCCAGATCATCAACGGGCCGCACGAAGTGGACAAGGTAACTGTCCGCGACCCCGAAAAGGTCATCTGGCTTTCCCAGACCACGCTGAGCGTGGACGAGACAATGGAAACCGTCCGGCTGCTCAAGGACCGGTTCCCCACCCTGCAGGATCCGCCCAGCGACGACATTTGTTATGCCACCACCAACCGCCAGGTAGCCATCAAGAAGATTGCGCCCAAGGCAGACCTGGTGATCGTGGTGGGCTCGGCCAACTCATCGAACTCCGTCCGGCTGGTGGAGGTGGCACTCGAATACGGTGCCAAGGCCTCGTACCGGGTGGACTTCGCCAACGAGGTTGACGAAGCCTGGTTCGAAGGCGTTGCCACCGTGGGCGTCACGTCCGGGGCTTCCGTTCCCGAGGTGCTGGTGCAGGACGTGCTGAGGCTGCTGGCCGACTACGGCTATGGCGCCGTGGAGGAAGTGGTCACAGCCGAGGAAGACCTCCTCTTCTCGCTGCCCAAGGAGCTCCGGGCCACGCTGAAACAGGCCGGCGACGTCAGCCGGGCGCTGGGCGGACGACGGTCCCGCAGCTAGACGCCACCACACTCAAACGGAATGGGCCGGGCAGCCAACCGCTGCCCGGCCTTCCTGCACTTAGGGACCCTTTCAGGCTGCTTCGTCGTCGCCCTGGAGTTCGGGTGCCACCAGCGCCCGTGGGGTTACCTCCACAAGCGGAGGTGCAACCAGGCCGGACTCCTCCAGGTTGTTGAGTTTCCGTGCGGTGGGCAGGATCCTGGCTTCCAGGGTGCCTATCATGGCGTTGTAGCGGTCCACGGACGTCTTCAGGGAAGACCCCAGCTTGGTGACGTTATCGCCCAGGGTGCCCATCCGGTCGTACAGCTGCCGAGCCAGTTCGAAGAGCTCGCGGGCACTGTCCGTCAGGACGTCCTGGCGCCAGGTGAATGCCACGGACTTCAGCACTGCCAGGAGGGTGCTCGGGGACGCGAGGACCACGTTGCGGGACAGCGCATGGTCCAGGAGCCCGGCGTCCGCCGTCAGTGCCGCCGCCAGGATGGATTCGGCCGGGATGAAGCAAACCACCAGCTCGGGCGAGTTCCCGGGGATGTCCCAGTATTTCTTGTTACCCAGTGCGTCGACGTGCGCGCGCAGGGCCTTGGCGTGGGCCGCCAGCAGAGCCTGCCGGTTCCGGCCGTCGTTCGCCGACTGCGTCCCGGCCGGCTGGCCCGGGCGCGGATCCACCGCGCCCAGCTCCTGTGCCTCGAGGTAGGACGACAACGGGACTTTGGCGTCAACCACCAGCTGCTTCTCGCCCGGCAACTGCACCACCAGGTCCGGTCGGACAGCTGAGTCGTGGCCTGCGCTGTGGACCTGTTCCAGGAAGTCCACGTGGCGGAGCATGCCCGCGGCTTCCACCACGCGCCGAAGCTGCACCTCGCCCCACTGGCCCCTGGCGCTGTTGGAGCGCAGGGCCGATTCCAGGGCATGCGTGGACCGAATGAGCTGTTCATCGGAAAGCCGTGCCTCCTGCAGCTGCTGAGCCAGTTGGCCGTACTGCTCAACCCTGTCCCGCTCCAGCAGCGCCACCTGCTGCTGGACCGCGGAAAGCTTTTCGGCCACGGGAGCAAGCGCGCGCAGCACGCTGCCGTCCTGTGTCCTGGCCTCGCCCAGCTCACGGTTCTGTGCAGCCAAAAGCCGCCGCTCGGCGTCGGCCGCTGCCAGCTGCGCCGTGACCTCTGAAAGGCGGGAGGACACCTGGTCAAAGTCCGTCTCCAAAGCATGCGAGTTCCTGCGCAGGGAAAAATAGGTGGCAGCAGCGCCGGCAAGTGCACCAAGCAGCAGCATGAGAAGGGCCAGAATCAAGGCAAAAGCATCCATGACTTCACTGTTGCACGGGGCTCTGACAATTATGGGCAGTGACATTCCTCGGTACTGGCTGCCGGGGCCCGGCGGGTAGAATCAATGCTCGTGGCTCTTACTATTGGCATCGTCGGACTGCCCAACGTCGGCAAATCAACCCTCTTCAACGCGCTCACCCGCAACCAGGTCCTGGCCGCGAACTATCCGTTCGCCACCATCGAACCCAATGTCGGCGTCGTGAACCTCCCGGACCCCAGGCTCCAGAAGCTCGCCGGGATCTTCGGCTCGCAGCGCGTCCTGCCCGCCGCCGTATCCTTCGTCGACATCGCCGGCATCGTCAAGGGCGCGTCCGAAGGGGAGGGGCTGGGCAACCAGTTCCTGGCCAACATCCGCGAAGCTGAAGCCATCGCCCAGGTTGTCCGGGTCTTCGACGACCCCGATGTGGTGCACGTTGATGGCAAGGTGGATCCGCGCTCGGACATGGAAACCATCAACACCGAGCTGATCCTCGCCGACCTGCAGACCATCGAAAAAGCCATCCCGCGGGTCGAAAAGGAAGTCAAGATCAAGAAGCGGGAAGCCGCCGAGCTCGCCGCCATCAAGGCCGCACAGGCGGTGCTGGAGCGGGGAGACACCATCTACTCCTCCATCAAGAGCGACAAGCTGGAGATGGAACACCTCAAGGAGCTGGGCCTGCTGACCGCCAAGCCCTTCATCTACGTGTTCAATGCCGACGAAGGCATCCTGGGCAGCCCCGAAAAGCAGGAGGAGCTGCGCGCCATGGTGGCGCCGGCAGACTGCATCTTCCTTGACGCCAAGCTTGAGGCGGACCTCGTGGAGTTGGACGAGGAAGAAGCGCGCGAGATGCTTGAGATGAACGGCCAGGACGAGTCCGGCCTGGACCAGCTGGCGCGCGTTGGCTTCCACACCCTGGGGCTGCAGACCTACCTCACGGCAGGCCCCAAGGAAGCACGGGCCTGGACCATCCGGCAGGGGGACACGGCGCCGCAGGCGGCCGGCGTCATCCACTCCGACTTCCAGCGCGGTTTCATCAAGGCCGAGGTAGTCTCCTTCGACGACCTTGTGGATGCCGGCTCCATGGCCGAGGCAAAGTCCCGCGGCAAGGTCCGGATTGAGGGCAAGGAATACGTCATGGCCGACGGCGACGTGGTGGAGTTTAGATTTAACGTATAGATTCGTCGCCTGAAACAGTAGAAATGCCGCCCTCCGTGAAACCGTATGAGGGTGGCATTTCTTGTAGCAGCATTGACAGCCGTTTTCTCGATATGAATGCGGAACATGGCCCTTACCGCCCGCTATGGGGCCTGGAAGTCCAGCGCTGGATGCCCTCGGGAAGAACCACCAGGACATTACAGCCCCCATCAGTACCAGGAGCCTCGCCCGGGTAAAGACCACGAGGATCTGATCAAAGTTTCCTCTGAAGGACCTGGGCCCGGTTATGGAAGCAAACTTCACCGAATCCCGGGATGGCTAGGCCCCGGGTGGAGGTCTGGAAGTCATTCACCGTGGAACTGCACCAGTCACCTAAATCGCGAGGGTCGGTATATCGCGGCCTAGACGGTCGAACGATGCCGGACCCCTGTGGCATTCTTTCCAAAAGCCGGCGAAGGCCACGGAATTTCGCAGGATATGACACGCCGCGTAATAAGAATCAGCCCGTGGCACGATGAGAAGTACAAAAACAATTAGGGGGAATTTGTTGTGACTGAACCGCATCGTCCGCAGACCAGGTTATCCGGGCCAATCAATGAGGCGCCTGACTGGCCACCTGCTGCCAGCGCAGGGAACGATAGTCATGAAGGAGCTGGGTCGGGTCCTGCACCAGTGCCCAGCCGTTTCAATTCTTTCGACTACAAAACGTTGATTCCTGGGGCCCTGGTCGGGGCCATTTCGTATGTGGTGATTCTGATTACCGCGTTCCTTTTCCTGATTCTGGCATTGATCGGTATTAGCGCCAGCAATGGGGGTAACACCGAGATACCCTCGAATTCCATGCTCCCCAGCGGTGACTCGATGCCGTCACCATGGTCCCTGGTGGGCCAGATGGCCATCCAGCTGGTCGTCATGAGCCAACTTGGCGCGCTCGGTTCCAGCATCGACGCCACTATCCCGTTCATGGGAAACGTGCACGGATCGGCCTCCTTCTTCGCCGTTCCCTTGCTGCTGACGGCCGTGTCGATCGCGGTGCTGTTCCTGGGCGGGCGGTACGCCGCCAAACGGTCCGCAGCTCAAACTTCAGCCGGCATCTGGATCCAGGCAGCAGTAACGGGTCTGGTCTTCACTCTCCTGGTTAACATCGTCGGGGCGATTTTTGCCATGTCAGTGCCGGTACCGAGCGTGAAGATCAGCCCGATCGGGGCAGTGACATTCGGTTCATTCGTGTTCGCGCTGGTTATCGGAACGCTCGCCACTTCCGCAGGGCGGGCATCAGTGCGCCCTCGCGCCACTGCAGGCGTTGGTGTCCGTGCGGCGGTTCGCAGGGCATTTGAAACCGTAGCCGTGCACTACGGCGTCTTTTTGGCCATCGCCATCCCGGTTGTTGTGCTCGTCCTGGGCATTAAGTCCGGCTGGCAGGCCACGCTCTCCTCGCCCCTGTGGGCACCTACGGCAGGCCTCTTCATGTTCGGCCTGGGTCATCTAAGTGCACTCAGCCGCACCTGGAATTTTGGCTCCCCGGTGGCCTCCTCGGCGAATTCTTCGGGTTCAGACATCAGCTTCGGCTTCGGAAGCGCCCTCTCCCAGTACGGCATACCGGGTTGGGCCGGCGGGTTGCTGCTTCTCCTGGCGCTGATTTCGATCGTGGTGGCCTCTGTCTTCTGGTACCTGCGCCGTGGACCGGTGGTAACCAACAAGATCACTGACTGGGTGATGCTCCCCGCTGCATTCCTTATGGCCGGGACGCTGATGACGTGGCTCAGCAGCGTGACCGGCACCTTCGACGCCGGGTCACTGGCATCGGGCGCCGGCAGCATGACGCTGGCGTGGTGGACCCCGTTCTTCCTGATGCTCTGGGGCGGTGCAACAGAAGCATCAGCGCGCTATGTCGCGCCCCAGCTGAGCAGGTACGTCCCCCTGGCTATGGCTTACAAGATCGCTCCTGCCGATCCGACTGTGACTGCACCGGCTGCCACTGCGTCTACTGCTGCGGCTGCTCCGGCCAGCTATGCAGCCCCTGGAGCCCATCCTGCGCTGGCGCCGCGGGAGCCGATGTCAGCACAGACGAAGCGGAAGCTTGGACTTATCCTCGGTTCTGCCGGTCTCGTGGTCGTCCTGGTGGTCGGTGGAGTCATCGCCCTCAACGTCATCAAGGGCAACAACGGTCCTGATAAGACCGTGAGCAGCTACCTCCAGGCGCTCCAAAACGGTGAGGCTTCAAAGGCGATGGCGCTGGCCGATCCCGGCCTCGCCAACGATCAAAGGGTCCTGCTTTCCGACGAGGTTTACGCCAAGGCCGGCAAGCGGATCGACGGCTTCGACATTGTTTCCACGAAGGTCTCCGACGACAAAGCCACCGTAGTGGCCGACGTTCACCAGGACGGCCGTAAGCAGCAGACGACGTTCAGCCTCCGTAAGTCCAACCCTGAGCTGTTGGACGACCACTGGAAGATGGAGTCAACACCTCTTCAGAGCGTGCGCATCACCTCGGACACAGCGGTGCAGAAGGTCCTGATCAATGGTCAGGAGCTCGACGTTGACCTTGCCGGCAGCTCTTTGGGGTCATCCGGCTTCAGTTACCCTGCGTTCCCTGGTGAGTACACGGTGGAATTGCCGTCTTCGGAAAAGTATCTGACGGCTAAAAAGTCGATGGCGTTGGTAACCATCGGGGCCGCCCAGGCACCCCCGACCGCCAGCCTCAAGGTGGACGCCTCTGATGCCCTCAAGTCCGAAGCCATGGCGCAGATCGACGCTTACCTTGCCGAATGTGTGAAGTCCACGGAGGCAGAGCCGGCCAATTGCCCGCTCAACAACTACGCTTCCTCGCGCTATTCACGCAATTTCCACTGGACACTCACCACGAAGCCCACGTTCACCATGAGCAAGGACCCCTACGGCTCGTCCCCATGGCGGATTAGCACGCAGACTCCCGGGAAAGCCACCGTCACCTATGAGAAGGACAACTCATACGGTTTCGGAACAGCTGACTGGAAGCCCACAACGGACACCACCTCCGTGTCCATGAGCGCCAAAGTCAGCCTGGAGAACGGCAAAGTGAAGCTGACTTACAGCAAGTACTAGGACGCACGATCCTCTCCGCGGAGCCACTGACATAGCAGAGGTGACGCTGACATCAGGTTCAAGAAGAGAAGCCCTTCCCGGGTCACCGGGAAGGGCTTCTCTGTGTGCAGATCACGGAACCCGCGGTCCCGGATGGTCGTGTCCCTCCTGGACCGGATGGAACCCGGCGTCCGGGAGGGACATCGGCGCCGGGCCCGGGCGCTGCTCACCGGCACGGAGGGGATCGACTGGTGCAGGCACCCCCTGATGCGTCTGGAGGGGGGCCCGATTCCGTTGCCGGCCGGCATCACCAAGTATCCTGAGTTTGTAGGGCGCGATCGCAGCGGCCCAGTCCCCTCCGGAGAGGGAAATTACAAGGAGGCGGCATGCCGGTCCGGCGTCTGGTGCAGTTGCTCATCGCCGCATTGGCGGCTGCGCTGGTTCTTTCTGGCTGCTCGGGCAGCAGCGCCCCGTCCGTGGTGGTGGGGGAGGCAAAGCGCGGTGGCAGCGTCACCGTGGCCGAGGTCAACGCCTTCTCCTCGTTCAACCCCTACAGCGCCAACGGCAACACCGACATCAACTCGAAAATCGGCGCCATCACACACTCGGGCTTTTTTTACCTCGACGCCAGCTCCAAGGTGGTCCGCAACGACAAGTTCGGGCACTTCGAGAAGGTCTCGGACCAGCCGCTCAAGGTGAAGTACACGGTCAACGAGGGCGTCAAGTGGTCAGACGGCGCACCGATCGGAGCCTCCGACCTCCTGCTGAGCTGGGCCGCAGGGTCGGGCTACTTCGACGACGTCGATCCAGCCGCCGGGAAGGGAACCAAATACTTCTCGGTCGCCTCCGACACCACGGGCCTGGCGGGTACCCTGTTTCCCGAAATCGGGTCGGACGGCCGTTCCATCACCATCGAGTACGCCGCACCGTATGCGGACTGGGAAGTGGCGTTCGACGTCGGGCTCCCGGCCCACGTGGTCGCTGCCAAGAGCGGACTCAATGATGAGCAAGACCTGGTCAAGCTCCTCAAGGACACGCCACGGGGCAACCCGGATAAGCCGGCGTCCCACCCCGCGCTCAAGAAAGTCGGTGACTTCTGGAACACCGGGTTCGACACAAAATCCGTTCCCGACGATCCGGCACTCTACCTGTCCAGCGGCCCCTACATTGTCCGCGACATCGTGCCGGAAGTGTCCATGAAACTGGTCCGGAACCGGGACTACACGTGGGGCGCGGAACCTTGGCTTGACGAGATCAATGTCAGGTTCACGGGGGCGGTTCCGGCGGCAGTTGACGCGCTGCGCAACGGCCAGGCGGACATCATCTCGCCACAGCCGTCGGCCGCCACGGACGACCTCCTCACCGGCCTCTCAGGTCAGGGCATCACGGTTGAACGGTACAAACAATCCGGCTACGACCACCTGGACCTGAACTTTTCCGGGCCGTTTGCCGACAAGGACGTCAGGGAAGCCTTCCTCAAAGCAGTTCCCCGGCAGGCGATCGTGGACGCCGTCGTTGGAGCCCAGGTGCCGGATAACAAGCCGCTGGACTCATTCGTGTTCCTGCCGGGACAGCCAAAATACGACGACACGGTGAAGAAGAACGGGTCGTTTGATTACGCCAAGGTGGACATTGATGGGGCAAAGAAGCTTCTCAAGGACGCCACCCCCACCGTCCGCATTCTTTATAACCGGGACAATCCGAACCGTGCCAGGGCATTCGCACTGATCCGGGACTCGGCCGGGCTGGCCGGCTTCCGCGTGGTTGACGGCGGACAGGGAAGCGCAGACTGGGCTGCCTCGCTGAGCCGGGGCGGCTATGACGCCGCGGTGTCAGGATGGATCGGCACGGAAGCGGGCGTCAGCAGGGTGCCGCAAATCTTCCGCACCGGGGCAGGCAGCAACTTCACGGGATATTCCGACGGCGACGCGGACAAGGTGATGGAGCAGTTGGCTCTGACCACGGACCTGGGTAAACAGGACGAGCTCCTGGCCGAGATCGACAGGCACATCTGGGAGGACGCATACGGCCTGCCGCTCTATCAAAGCCTGGGGACAACCGCCTTCAATTCGCGGGTGGCCGGAGTGAAGACCAGCCCCGGTCCCCTCGGCGTGTGGTGGAACGTATGGGAGTGGCGGCTGTCATAGGGCAGCCGTGCCGCTAGGGGTCCTTCGGCCCTTGTGCTGCCGATTCGCCGTCCGGCCTACCGGCGAGTAGCATGTGACGTGCCTAACTATCCACTGTGGCCTGGGGCATTTCACTGCGCCGGTCACGGTTTGGCAACGGAGTACCAGTATCTGGACTTTGTGCGGTTAGGCTAACTCGTATTATGTAGGTTTCGTCACAGCGGTGAGCTGCGTCCGGCCTGCGGGGAAGCACAAGATTCCCCTATACATCTCTCCCACAACTCATAGGAGGCGGAATGCGTTTTACGCGCACTTCCAAAGCACTGGGCATCGTGGCAATCGCCGCGCTTGCCCTGACCGGATGCGGCACCGGCGGCGGTGGCAGCAACGACGGTGCCAGCAATGCCGCCGGCGATCCGAATAAGGTCATCACCGCCTACAGCAACGAGCCACAAAACCCGTTGCTGCCGGCCAACACGAATGAGGTCTACGGCGGCCGCGTCGTGAACCTGCTGTTCGAGGGTCTTCGCAGCTACGACGCAAACGGCAAGGCGGTCAATGCCCTGGCCGATTCGATCGAGTCGTCCGACGCGCAGAACTGGACCATTAAGGTCAAGCAAGGCCAGAAGTTCACCAACGGTGAAGCCATCACGGCCAAGACCTTCGTTGACTCCTGGAACTTCGCTGCAAACTCCAAGAACCTGCAGAACAATGGATTCTTCTTCGAGTCCATCGCCGGTTACGAGGATGTCTCTGCCGTTGATTCTGCCAAGGGTGCGGACGGCAAGACCACCACAACACCAGCCCCCAAAGCCGACACGATGTCCGGTCTCCAGGCAACGGATGATTCCACGATCACCGTCAAGCTCGCCCAGCCCGAAGCTGACTGGTCCCTGCGCCTTGGCTACTCAGCCTTCTACCCGCTGCCCTCCGCTGCGCTGAAAGACCCCAAGACCTACGGCGAAAACCCCGTAGGCAACGGTCCATATAAGTTTGAGAAGCAGGGTTCCTGGGTCCACGACCAGTCCATCACCCTTGTGAAGAACGCCGATTACAACGGCACCCGCGCAGCCAAAAACGGCGGCGTGACGTTCAAGTTCTACACCGATCCGGGCCCGGCATACACCGACCTGCAGTCGGACAACCTGGACATCACTGACGTGCTGCCGTCCAACGCACTGAAGACCTACGTCAACGACTTCCCGGACCGGAACGCCACCAAGGCCGTTGCCACCGATTCCACCCTCAACATCCCGGGCTACAACCCGAACTTCCAGGGTGAAGCCGGCAAGCTGCGTCGGCAGGCGCTGTCCTACGCCATCAACCGCGAGGAAATCGCCAAGGTGGTCTTCAACGGTACCCGCACCCCGGCCAAGGCTTTCGCACCGCCGGTCATCGATGGCTTCAAGGAAGGCATCAAAGGCAGCGAAGTCCTGAAGTTCGACGCCGCCAAGGCCAAGGACCTGTGGGCACAGGCTGACAAGATCCAGCCGTACGACAACTCCAAGCCGCTCCAGATCGCCTCCAACACGGACGGCGGCAACAAGGAATGGATCGACGCCGTAGCCAACGGTTTCAAGAACAACCTCGGCATCCAGGCTGAAATCCAGCCGTTCGCCAAGTTCGCCGAAGTCCTGAACCTGCGCAAGTCTCAGCAGCTGCCCGGCCTGACCCGCGCGGGCTGGCAGGGCGACTACCCGTCGCTGTACAACTTCCTTGGACCGGTCTGGGCCACGGGCGCTTCCTCCAACTACGAGAAGTACTCGAACCCCGAGTTCGACAAGCTCCTCAAGGAGGGCCTGGCCGCCAAGAGCACCGACGAGGCAAACGCCAAGTTCAACCAGGCGCAGGAGATCCTGTTCCAGGACCTGCCGGGCCTGCCGCTCTGGGACCAGGCACGGCCGATCGTGTGGAGCAACAACATTGCGAAGGCCGAGACCGGCTGGAACGGTGAAATCCTCTACTACGGCATCACCGCCAAGTAGTACCAGATCTAACTTGCCGACAGGCTGATGGGGGTACCGGTTGCGTCCGGGCCCCCATTGGCTTGCAAGCGGCAGGAAGGCACTCATGAACGCGTTTTCCCCCTTACCGGAAGGCAGGTAATCCTGTGGTCCGGTTCATTCTGCGCCGACTCCTTCAGGTGATCCCTGTTTTCCTCGGCACAACCCTGTTGGTGTACTACATGGTGTTCGCCTTGCCCGGCGATCCCATCGCCGCGCTGTTCGGCGACCGCCAGCCCCCGCAGGCGGTCATTGACACCCTGCGCAGCCAGTACAACCTGGACCAGCCTTTCTGGGTCCAGTACGGCTTGTTCCTCAAGAACCTGTTCACCTTCAACCTGGGCAACGACTTCACCGGCCAGCCCATCGCGGCCAGCCTCGCCCGCGTGTTCCCGGTGACCGCGATGCTCGCCATCGAGGCACTGGCCATCCAGGCCATCTTCGGTGTTGCGTTCGGCGTCTTCGCCGGTCTGCGGCGCGGCGGCTGGTTCGACTCCACCGTCCTGGTGGCCTCGCTGGTGGTCATCGCCGTGCCCACCTTTGTCCTGGGCTTCGTTTTCCAGCTGGTCTTTGGCGTGCAGCTCGGCTGGGCCAAACCCACCGTCGGCGCCAACGCCAACTGGGTTACCCTGCTGTTGCCGGCAGTGGTCCTGGGTCTGGTGTCCTTTGCCTACGTCCTCCGCCTGACCCGAGCCTCGGTCAGCGAGAACATGAACGCCGACTACGTGCGGACTGCCACCGCCAAGGGCCTTTCCCGGCCCAGGGTGGTCCTGGCGCACATCCTGCGCAACTCGCTGATCCCGGTGGTGACCTACCTGGGCGCCAACCTTGGCGGCCTGATGGGCGGTGCCATTGTTACCGAGGGCATCTTCAACGTTCCCGGCGTAGGCAACAAGCTCTACCAGGCTGTCCTTCGCAGTGAGGGTCCCACCATCGTCTCCATCGTCAGCGTGCTGGTGCTGGTGTTCGTGGTGGCCAACCTGCTTGTCGATCTCCTGTACGCCTGGCTTGACCCGAGGATCCGCTATGACCAGTAATAACAGCCACTTTGTGGCACCCATCGACGAGACACCGCTGCAGGCGACGGACGCCGTCAAGACCGACCAGGCCCCGCTCAGCCTCTGGGCAGACGCCTGGCGCAAGCTCCGCCGTCGTCCGCTGTTCATCATCTCGGCACTGCTGATCCTTGCCCTGATCGTGATTGCGCTGTTCCCGGGACTCTTCACGTCCACGCCGCCCAACGAGGGCTGTGAGCTTGCCAACTCTGAAGGCGGCCCCACCGCCGGACACCCGTTCGGCTTCACCTTCCAGGGCTGCGACGTTTACTCCAGGGTCATCCACGGCACGCAGGCCTCGCTTTCGGTCGGCCTGCTCTCCGTACTCTGCGTCCTGGTCATCGGCGTGACCCTCGGCGCCCTCGCCGGCTACTACGGCGGCTGGATCGATGCCGTGCTGGCCCGCCTGGGCGACATCTTCTTCGCCCTGCCGCTCGTGCTGGGCGCGCTGGTGATCACGCAGCTCCCGCTGTTCCGCGAGAACAAGAGCGTGTGGACCGTCGTGTTTGTCATCTCGCTCCTGGCGTGGCCGCAAATGGCCCGCATCACGCGGGGCGCGGTGATTGAGGTACGCAACGCGGACTTCGTCACCGCCGCACGCGCGCTGGGTGTCTCCAAATTCGGCGCGTTGATCCGCCATGTCCTGCCCAACGCCCTGGCGCCCATCATCGTCCTGGCAACGCTGGAACTTGGCGTGTTCATCGTGGCGGAAGCCACCCTGTCCTTCCTGGGCATTGGCCTCCCGCAGAGCATCATGTCCTGGGGCAACGATATTGCAGGCGCGCAGGCATCGATCAGGACCCGCCCGGAAATCATGCTCTACCCGGCCGCCGCGCTCTCCCTTACGGTGTTGAGCTTCATCATGCTGGGCGACGCCGTGCGTGACGCCCTCGACCCGAAGAGCCGTCAGCGATGAGAGAAAAAGAGATGACAACTCCAGAAGTCCGCATTGATGAGGCCGGCACCACCGGCGTCAGGCCGCTGCTCGAAATCCGTGACCTGGCCATCACCTTCAAGACCGGCGGCGGTGAAGTCCAGGCTGTCCGGGACGCCCACCTGACCATCATGCCGGGCGAAACGGTGGCTATTGTGGGGGAGTCCGGCTCCGGAAAGTCCACCACTGCCCTGGCGGCCATCGGACTCCTGCCCAACAACGGCAGGGTCTCCGGCGGTCAGATCCTGCTCGACGGAGAGGATATCGCCCACGCCAGCGAGCAGCGCATGATCGAACTCCGCGGCAACACCATCGGCATGGTCCCGCAGGACCCGATGTCCAACCTGAACCCCGTGTGGAAGATCGGCTACCAGGTCCGGGAAACACTGAAGGCGAACGGCCGTCCCAGCGGGCCGGACGACATCGCCAAGGTGCTGTCCCAGGCGGGACTTCCGGACGCCAAACGCCGGGCCAACCAGTACCCGCATGAGTTCTCGGGCGGCATGCGCCAGCGTGCGCTGATCGCCATTGGCCTCTCCTGCCAGCCGCGCCTGCTGATTGCGGATGAGCCGACGTCGGCCCTCGACGTCACCGTCCAGCGGCAGATCCTTGACCACCTGGAGACCATGACCAACGAACTGGGCACCTCGGTGCTGCTGATCACCCACGACCTGGGTTTGGCAGCCGAGCGCGCAGACAAAGTGGTGGTCATGTACCAGGGCCGTGTGGTTGAAGCAGGACCGTCCCTGGAGCTGCTGCGCAACCCGCAGCACCCGTACACCAAGCGGCTCGTGGAGTCCGCTCCGTCGCTCGCCAGCCGCCGTATCCAGGTGGCCAAGGAGCAGGGAGTGGAAACGGCGGACCTCCTGGCGCCCGCCGCCGAGACGGTGAAGTCCGATACCTTCCTGCAGATCCAGGATCTGCGGAAGGTCTACAAGCTTCGCTCGGGGCTGGGCAAGGCGACGGACTTTGCGGCCGTCGACGGCGTGAGCTTCGACGTGCGGCGGGGAACCACGACGGCGATCGTGGGGGAGTCGGGGTCCGGCAAGTCCACAGTGGCCAAGATGGTGCTCCAGCTGGAGAAGCCGACCGATGGCAGGATCCTGTTCGACGGCGTCGACACCTCCGCCCTGAAGCCTGCCGAACTCTTCAAGTTCCGCAGGCGCGTCCAGCCGATCTTCCAGGATCCGTACGGTTCCCTCGATCCGATGTACAACATCTACCGCACCATCGAGGAACCGCTGCGGGTCCACAAGATCGGGGACCAGGCCAGCCGGGAGAAGAAGGTCCGGACGCTGCTGGACCAGGTGGCACTGCCCCAGTCCGCCATGCAGCGGTATCCGAACGAGCTGTCAGGCGGGCAGCGGCAGCGCGTTGCCATCGCCCGGGCGCTGGCGCTGGATCCCGAAGTCATCATCTGTGATGAGGCGGTTTCCGCGCTGGACGTGCTGGTGCAGGCCCAGGTGCTCAACCTGCTGGCCGACCTGCAGGCCAACCTTGGGCTGACCTACCTGTTCATCACTCACGACCTTGCCGTGGTTCGGCAGATCGCGGACCACGTCTGCGTGATGGAAAAGGGCCGCCTGGTGGAGACGGGATCCACGGACGAGGTCTTCGAGTCGCCCAAGCAGGACTACACGAAGGCGCTGCTGAACGCCATCCCCGGTGCGAAGCTGATGCTTCCGCCTGAGGTGGCATAGCGGGAAGCCTTTTGTGAACACATGGAGCCGGGACCGTTTGGTCCCGGCTCCATGTGTTTGCTTGACCGGCGGAGCCGGCGGACTTTGGGCGTCAGTCCTGGAGCGCGCTGTTGCTCCCGGGTACTGCAGCTAGGGCGCCCTGCTCCGCTGCAGGTTTCCGGTCCAGCCCAAGTTCCCGCAGCCGGCGCTCAAGGATCCCGCCAAGAGCCAGGCGGCCTTCGGCGTTCATGTGGACTGCATCAGCGAGGTCCTTTGCCAGTCCGTACCGGGTAAGCCAGTCGCCAGTGGAGACAAAGGACAGTCCGTTGGCTGCCGCCACGGCACCAAGCAAAGCGTCCACCTCGCTCCGGCGGCCGCCGCCGTCGTTTGCTCCCCGTGCCAGGGTGCCGATCATTGCCAGCCGCGTGCCGGGATAGCGGGTGCGCAGTTCGCTGATCAGCCGTTCGGCGTTTCGTGCGATCTGTGCGTTGCTTGCGCCTCCCGCGGCGTCGTTCCCGCCGCCCTCGATCACAATCAGCGCGGGAGTGCCGGCGGGAAGCAACCAGTCCCCGCGCTGCAGCGCGTCCACATAATTACCCGTGGCACCGTTCGCCGCCACGTAGCCGGTACCGCCGCGGCCGCAGAAGTACACGTTGTATCCAGCGGCGGCGAGGCCCAGGCGAGGCCAGCCGTCGGTGGGTTCCGACTGCGAATCGCCAATCAGCAGCACGGTCCGGCCGATGTCCGGCAGTACCGCTTCAATCCTTCCGTTGCCGGCGTTCCTGACGTGGGAAGTGGCTGTCACCGCCGGCTTCGCGCTGCCCGGTTGCCCGGCTGCGGAGTTGCCGTTGCCTGCTTGACCTGCGGCGGCCCGTGACAGGCCACCGTCGGGGGAGCCGGCGGGCGGTCCCTGGCTGGCGGGTCCCAGGGCTGCCGCCACCACGACGAGCCCGGACACCACTGCGGCGGCAGCCCATGCGGCACCGCGCATGGTGCTGGCGTTGGCAGGGGGCATCGTTGTCTCCGGCGTACTTGAAGGATGGGCTCGGTGTCACAGACATCATGCCATGCACGCGGAGGCGGCAGTGAACTTGGTCACACCAGGAACCACCGGCGCCTGAAAGCGGCCTCCCTGCTGGCCGGCAATCCCGCCGGAATTTAGGCCAACAAATGGCTCAGCGGCTAGAATAGAGGAAGGCGCCCTGTGCCAAGGGCCTTGTCCGTCGTGCGTTCCAGTTGGAAATGTCGCGATACAACAGCTGACTCCACTGAATCGAGCCTTTACGCATGTCTGAAACCACCACCAACACCGCGGTAGCCACTGCCTCGCGCAGTGACCTGCGCAACGTCGCGATTGTGGCCCACGTTGACCACGGCAAGACCACTCTGGTCGACGCCATGCTCAAGCAGACCAACTCCTTTGCCGAGCACAACCACCTCGAAGACCGCGTGATGGACTCCGGTGACCTTGAGCGCGAAAAGGGCATCACCATCCTGGCCAAGAACACCACGGTGGCCTACAACGGTCCGTCCTCCAACGGCGAGACCATCACCATCAACGTCATCGACACCCCCGGCCACGCTGACTTCGGTGGCGAGGTGGAGCGCGGCCTGTCCATGGTCGACGGCGTTGTCCTCCTCGTTGACGCGTCCGAGGGTCCGCTGCCGCAGACCCGCTTCGTCCTCCGCAAGGCCCTGGCCGCGCACCTGCCTGTCATCCTGCTGGTCAACAAGACCGACCGTCCCGATGCCCGCATCGAGGAAGTCGTTCACGAGTCCATGGACCTGCTCTTGGGCCTGGCGTCCGACCTGGCGGACGAAGTGCCCGACCTCGACCTGGACAAGATCCTCGAAGTTCCCGTCGTTTACGCTGCAGCCAAGGTTGGCCGCGCATCCCTCGAGCAGCCCGCTGATGGCACCGCCCCGGAGAACGAAGATCTCGAGCCGCTCTTCAAGACCATCATCGAGCACATCCCCGCCCCGACGTACAACCCCGAAGGCGTCCTTCAGGCGCACGTCACCAACCTGGACGCCTCCCCGTTCCTGGGCCGCCTGGCGCTGCTCCGGATCTACAACGGCACCCTGCGCAAGGGCCAGACTGTTGCCTGGGCCCGCGCAAACGGTGAGCTGAAGAACGTCAAGATCACCGAACTGCTGGCCACCAAGGCGCTGGACCGCGTTCCGGCCGAGTCCGCAGGCCCCGGCGAGATCGTCGCCGTCGCCGGCATCGAGGACATCACCATCGGTGAGACCCTGACTGACGCCGAGAACCCGCAGCCGCTGCCGCTGATCACGGTGGACGATCCCGCCATCTCCATGACCATCGGTATCAACACCTCCCCGCTGGCCGGCAAGGTCAAGGGCGCCAAGGTCACCGCCCGCCAGGTCAAGGACCGCCTGGACAAGGAACTGATCGGTAACGTCTCCATCAAGGTGCTCCCCACCGAGCGTCCCGACGCCTGGGAAGTCCAGGGCCGTGGCGAGCTGGCGTTGGCCATTTTGGTTGAGCAGATGCGCCGCGAAGGCTTCGAGCTGACCGTGGGCAAGCCGCAGGTTGTCACCAAGACCGTCGACGGCAAGATCCATGAGCCCATGGAACACATGACCATCGACGTGCCCGAGGAATACCTGGGCGCCGTCACCCAGCTCATGGCTGCCCGCAAGGGCCGCATGACCAACATGGCCAACCACGGCACCGGCTGGTGCCGCATGGAGTTCATCGTTCCGGCCCGTGGCCTGATCGGTTTCCGCACGCGGTTCCTCACGGACACCCGTGGCGCCGGCATTGCCGCTTCCATCTCCGAAGGCTACGAACCGTGGGCCGGCCCCATCGAGTACCGCACCAACGGTTCCATGGTTGCCGACCGCGCCGGTGTTGTGACCCCGTTCGCCATGATCAACCTGCAGGAACGTGGCTCCTTCTTCGTGAAGCCCACGTCCGAGGTGTACGAAGGCATGATTGTCGGCGAGAACTCCCGCGCCGACGACATGGACGTCAACATCACCAAGGAAAAGAAGCTCACCAACATGCGTGCCGCTTCCTCCGACACCTTCGAGAACCTGACGCCGCCGCGCGACCTCACCCTCGAAGAATCGCTCGAATTCGCCCGCGAGGACGAGTGCGTCGAGGTGACCCCGGAGGCCATCCGCATCCGCAAGGTCATCCTGGACACCAACGAGCGTGCCAAGGCCAACCGCGCCCGCGCCAAGGCGTAGCAACTCCGCAGTACCGAAGAATGCCACCGGCTACCAAGCCGGTGGCATTCTGCATTTAAGTTGATGGCTGCGAAATGAAGCCGAGGCTCGTTGTGCAGGGACGGTTCCTGTGGAGCATACTGCACCGTCACCGCGCCCGGGAGTTGTTCACATAGTAGTTTCCGTGGCTGCCCCAGCCACCCCACACGACCAGCATAAAGACATGCCAACTTTGTCTGAAGCGCTGGCTGCCCTGGGCGGCATTGCCGGCACCCGTGCATTATTACTGGTCGGAGTTTCGCGCCGCGATCTTGAAACGGGATTGGCCGGTGGCTCCGTACAGAGAATTGCCCGCGGCGTCTATGCACTCCGAGAGGCAGATCCAGTACTCGTCCACGCTGGGCGCCACCACGCCGTGCTGGGGTGTGTGTCGGCTGCCCGCGCCGCGGGCCTGTGGGTGGTCAGGAATCCAGACAGGCCGCACCTGGCCGCGCCGCACGGGAGGGAAATTTCCGGCTGCGTCGTTCACCGCAGCAAAATTCCCCTCACATCCCTGGACGTCGTTTGCCAGTCGTTGCGATGCCTGCCGCCCCTGGAGGGTCTGACCATTGCTGAATCCGCGGTCAAGACTGGATTCGTCCAACTTCCGGCCCTGCGGGAGCGGTTTCCGGCTGCGCGGGAGAAGAGCCTTCGGCGGCTGGTGGCACGTATTCGCCCCCAATCCGGATCCATCATCGAAACGATGGCCCGGTACCTGCTGGAGGAAGCCGGGCTGACGGTCGAGCTTCAGGTCAGGATCCCCGGGATGGGGCATCTGGATCTCCTGGTTGATGGCCTGCTCGGTATTGAAACCGACGGCTACACGCACCACAGCAGCCGGGAAGCCTACCGGGAGGACCGGCGGCGGTGGAACGTCACCGTTGTCCGGGGTGTTCCAACCCTTCGGGTGACGTTCGAGATCCTGCTCAGCCAGCCAAACGAGTTCGTGCGGATGGTGCAGCAGGCCTTGGCCACGTACCGCACTGCGCGGTGACGGCAAGGTTCGAGGCGCACGGGCAGTCCCTGCACGGTGAGAGGGCTCGTCAGCGAGCAGCCGAGCGGCGCGGGGGAGCGGGCGGCACTTCCTTGGCCGCCACGACCAGCTCCAGGGGAATGACGACGTCGGACTGGCGGGTGCGGACCGTGCAGGAACCGGCGGCGCACGCCAGCAGGTGGCCCAGGGCGTCCGTGAGGCCGCCTTCGATCCGGTATCGCACAACCACCCTGGTACCGGGCTCAGCCGCTGCAAGGAATTGGGCGGGCGCAGGCACTGGCAGACTCACCAGTTCATACTAGGCCGCCGGCTAGGTTCGCGGTAACGGGCTGGGAGATAATAGGCTCAGATGTCAATAGTCCGGCCGAGCTGCCGGATGCAAGAGCCGGCGGGGAAGCCGGAACCCAACGTGGAGAGGCCAGGGACGTGACGTACGTAATCGCGCAGCCGTGTGTGGATGTTAAGGACAAGGCATGCATTGAGGAATGCCCGGTCGACTGCATCTATGAGGGCGAGCGTTCGCTGTACATCCATCCGGACGAATGCGTCGACTGCGGCGCCTGCGAACCGGTATGCCCGGTGGAGGCCATCTACTACGAGGATGACACCCCGGAGGAGTGGGCTGACTACTACAAGGCCAACGTCGAATTCTTCGATGACCTTGGTTCCCCCGGTGGCGCGGCCAAGATCGGCAACACGGGCAAGGACCACCCGATGATCGCCGCCCTGCCGCCGCAGAACCAAGACCACTGACGCGGATAAAAAACGTGACCGCAGCAGTTAATTCGTTTGGCCTGGACCTGCCCGACTACCCATGGGAGGCCATGGCGCCGTATGTGGCCAAGGCCTCGGAGCACCCGGGCGGGGCAGTCAATCTTTCCATCGGGACACCCGTGGATCCCACGCCGCAGCTGGTCCAGGACGCCCTGAAAGCGGCCGCCAACGCCCCCGGCTATCCCACGGTCCATGGCACTCCTGCGCTTAGGGAGGCCATCGCCGGTTGGTTCGAACGCCGGCGCGGCGTATCCGGCCTCGATCCCCGTAACATCATGCCCACGGTGGGCTCCAAGGAGCTCGTTGCGTGGCTCCCGCTGCTGCTGGGCATCAAGCCCGGAGACGTCGTCGTACGCCCCAAGGTGGCCTACCCCACCTACGATATCGGCGCGACTCTCGCCGGCGTTACTTCCGTTGCCACAGACAACCTGGACGAACTCGATGACGCCACCCGTTCGCGCGTGCGCCTCATCTGGGTGAACTCGCCGGGCAACCCCACAGGCAGCGTCCGGGACGCGGAGTCACTGAAGGCCCTGGTAGTCCAGGCGCGTGAACTGGGCGCCGTGGTGGCCTCGGACGAATGCTACGCGGAACTCGGCTGGGGTGACTGGGACGTCCAGCGCGGCGGCCGGCGCGTCCCCAGTATCCTCGATCCGCACGTGGCCGGCGGCTCGCACCAGGGCCTGCTCGCCGTGTATTCGCTGAGCAAGCAGTCCAACCTGGCGGGCTACCGGGCAGCCTTCGTTGCCGGTGATCCGGACCTGATGCCCAACCTGGTCAACAGCCGCAAGCATGCAGGCATGATCGTCCCCTACCCGGTCCAGGAGGCCATGCGGGTGGCGCTGGGTGATGATAACCACGTCGAGGCCCAGAAGGACCTGTACCGCGGCCGGCGGGAACGCCTGGTGCCCGCCCTGCTGGACTTCGGCCTGGAGATCAAGGAGTCCGACGCCGGCCTGTACCTGTGGTCGACAGCCGGGGAGGACACGTGGGCCACGGTGGCCCGCCTGGCTGAGCGGGGCATCGTGGTGGGTCCGGGCGTTTTCTACGGAGACGCGGGCAATGGCTATGTGCGCGTGGCCCTGACGGGATCCGACGAGCGGATCGACGCGGCGGTTGCACGGCTGGCCGGATCCGGTGCCTAAGGGCGCGTAATATTCTTGTGACTCGTACCACATCCGGCGCATTTTAGGCCCCAAGGGAAGCCTGCGGATTAGTGACACCCGCCAAGGAGCGGTACTCTTTAAGCTGACGATCAATGGTGGCTTTCTACAAGAAGGCAGCCCGGGTGTTGGAACCTGTCTTCTCAGGCTCAAGTGCGCGGCTCACCTGATGTTGGATCAAGCTTTCGACAGAGGCCGAAGACGCCTCATGAAGGGGACTCCATGACTGAGACCAACAATGCTGCGACCCTGCTCCACGCAGGTGGCGAGCTGAAGCTCCCGCGCATCCAGGTTGTTGAAGGGAACGAAGGTTACGACGTCTCCAAGCTGCTGAAGCAGACCGGTGCCGTCACGTTCGACCCCGGCTTCATGAATACCGCAGCAACCACCTCGGCAATCACCTACATCGATGGCGATGCGGGCATCCTGCGCTACCGCGGATACCCCATCGAGCAGCTGGCGCAGCACTCCAGCTTCCTCGAGGTGTCCTACCTGCTGATCTACGGCAACCTGCCCACGCCCACCGAACTGGACGAGTTCGACCAGAAGATCCGGCGCCACACCCTGCTGCATGAAGAGCTCAAGGGCTTCTTCGGCGGCTTCCCCCGCGACGCACACCCCATGCCGGTGCTGTCCTCGGCGGTGTCCGCGCTGTCCACGTTCTACCAGGACTCGCTGGACCCGTTCAACGCCGAGCAGGTGGAGGTTTCCACCATCCGCCTCATGGCCAAGCTGCCGGTCATTGCCGCCTACGCGCACAAGAAGTCCATCGGCCAGCCCATGCTGTACCCGGACAACTCCATGAACCTGGTGGAGAACTTCCTGCGCCTCAGCTTCGGCCTGCCGGCCGAGCAGTACGAGCTGGATCCGGTCATCGTCAAGGCCCTGGACCTGCTCCTCATCCTGCACGCGGACCACGAGCAGAACTGCTCCACCTCCACCGTGCGCCTGGTGGGCTCCTCCAACGCCAACCTCTTCGCCTCCGTTTCGGCCGGCATCAACGCCCTCTTCGGCCCTGCCCACGGTGGCGCCAACGAGGCCGTGCTGAAGATGCTTCGCCAGATCCAGGCCGAGGGCCTCAAGCCCGAGGACTACATGGAGAAGGTCAAGAACAAGGAAGACGGCGTCCGCCTCATGGGCTTCGGGCACCGGGTCTACAAGAACTACGATCCGCGCGCCAAGATCGTCAAGGCCACGGCCCACGAAATCCTCAGCAAGCTCGGCGGCAACGACGAACTGCTGGACATCGCCATGCGCCTGGAAGAGAAGGCGCTCAGCGATGACTACTTCATCCAGCGCAAGCTCTACCCCAACGTGGACTTCTACACCGGCCTGATCTACAAGGCCATGGGCTTCCCCGAGAAGATGTTCACCGTCCTGTTCGCCATCGGCCGCCTTCCGGGCTGGATTGCCCAGTGGCGCGAAATGATCAGCGACCCGAACACCAAGATCGGCCGCCCGCGCCAGCTGTACATCGGTGAGCCGGAGCGCGACTACCCCGCACGCTGAAACCAGGCATTACAAATGCGGCCGCCCACCTTTTCCAGGTGGGCGGCCGCATTTGTTTCAATCGAGTGCTCCGTACTGGTCGTTCTGACGGGCCAGAACGACAAGTACGGAGCAATCGACGCGGTCAGGAGGCGTAGCCCTGCGGGTTGTTCTTTTGCCAGCGCCAGTGGTCCTCGCACATCTGGTCCACGGTCTTGGTGGTGGACCAGCTCAGGTCCGCCAGCGCAGACGTGGCATCGGCCCAGAATGCCGGGAGGTCTCCTGCCCGGCGCCCGGTGATCTCGTAGGGGATGGGCTTGCCCACGGCCTTCTCGAAGGAGCGCAGGACTTCCAGGACGGAGGAGCCCTTGCCGGAGCCCAGGTTCCAGCGGAACACGCCGGTCCGCGCGGCGATGTGGTTCAGCGCGGCCACATGTCCGTCGGCCAGGTCCACCACGTGGATGTAGTCGCGCAGGCACGTGCCGTCCGGTGTGTCGTAGTCACCGCCGAAGACCATGAGCTTCTCGCGGCGGCCCACGGCCACTTGGGCGATGAACGGGACGAGGTTGTTGGGGATGCCCTGCGGGTCTTCACCAATACGGCCTGAGGGGTGCGCGCCCACCGGGTTGAAGTAGCGCAGCAGTGCTATGTGCCAGCGCGAGTCGGCGGCGCCGAGGTCGGAGAGGATGTCCTCGATCTGTTCCTTGGTGCGCCCGTAAGGGTTGTTGGCGCCGATCTCCATCTTTTCCACGTAGGGGATGGGGTTGTGCTCCCCGTAGACGGTGGCCGACGAGCTGAAGACGATGGACCGGACGTCGTGCCTGTCCATGACCCGGACCAGGTTCAGTGTGCCTACCAGGTTGTTGTAGTAGTACTTCAGCGGCTCCTGCACCGATTCCCCCACGGCCTTGAGTCCGGCGAAGTGGATGACGGCGTCGATGGCATTCCCGGCGAAGACTTCCTCGACGGCGGCCTCGTCCACCAGGTCCACGTTGTGGAACTCCGCGGTCTTGCCGGTAAGTTCAGCCACGCGGCGCAGCGACTCCTCGCTGGAGTTGACCAGGTTGTCGATGACGACCACGTCGTGGCCGGCTTCCTGCAGGGAAAGAACAGTGTGGGATCCGATGTAGCCGGTGCCCCCTGTGACCAAGATTTTCATGCCTCAACGCTATCCCACGCGGAGTGTTGGCCGCCGCCGTGTTCCGGATGGCGGGCGCCGTGTGACTGAGTAATGGAAGCACAAGTGTGCTAGTAAGAATGGTGCCCAAAATAGTAGACGCCGATGCCCGGCGCCAGGACGTAGTTCAGGCGGTCCTCCGCATCATTGCCGTGGATGGGCTCGAGCGTGCATCGCTGCGCGAAGTGGCGGATGAAGCCGGATTGGCAGTGGGTTCTGTCCGGCACTATTTCCAGGGCAGCGAGGAGCTCCTGGCGTTTACTTTCGGTACGGTGGTGGACCGGGTGGTCAACCGTCTCAAGGTCCTGTTGCCGGCCGTGCAGAGGACTGCCAGAGCCAGTACCGAACAGCGGGAGGCGGTTTTAACCCTTTTGGGTGGCTTGCTTCCACTGGATGAGGAATCGGCTGTTGAGGCCTGCGCCTGGCTGGCCTTCAAGAACGCTGCGCGGATCAGGCCGTTTCTGGCCGCCGAAGCGGACCGCAGCCACCGTGAAGTCGCGGCCATTATGGGCGGACTCGTCGCTTCCCTGCTCCCGGATAGCGAAGCGCAGGAAAACCTGGTGGTGGAAGCGGAACGTCTCCTGGCCACGCTGGACGGACTATGCATGCATGCCCTGCTGCAGCCGGGCTGGATGACGGCCGCCATGTGCCGCGACGTGCTTGAACGGCACCTGGACGGGCTGGGGCGGTAAGCGATCAAAACCCTGTCCTGCACTTCCGTGAACTGGCTGCGGGAATAGACTGATAGCCGGGTACGCCGGATGGGATCATGACGCCCGGCATGGGTAGGCCAGGGAAGGACTTTGGATGCATCACGCAAGCGGTTCAGGGTGGCAGATCACCACCGACACGTCCGGGCCGATGATGATTGCTCTTTACGTCCGGGACGCGGCCGGCCTGAACGGAGTGGGGCGTCCCATGCTGTCTCATGCGGCACCCAAGGTCCGTTCCGCTGACCACACCCACCTGACGGCGGACGTTGGCGGCCTCGGCGCGCTGAAAACCGAATGGGAGGCCTGGTGGGAGCAGCTGCTCAAGGCCCATCCGCACACATCCCCTGAACTCTCCCCGCCCAGTTTTGAAGCGTTTGGCAACTCTCCGGCGCTCCAGCGGGTCCTGCAGGCCCATTTCGGCTCCGCCCTCACCTGGGCCAGGGAGCGCAGGAGTGAATATGCGGGGCTTGAAGCCGAACGCGTCGCCAGCGGAACTGACCAGCTGCTGGAGGACATGGTGGACGACAGGCTGATGGAAGTGGGCCGGGACTCTCGGGATTTCACGCTGACCATCATTGAGTTGCCGCTCGACGAGCAGCGGGCCTGGTACCTGGAGCCGGACAAGATCATCATGAGCCGGCAGCTGATGGGGCAGCCCGAACTGTTCCGCAGCTACGTCCAGCCGGTGCTGGAGATCCTGGTCTAGCTTTCCAGGCAGGACGACGGCGGCCGTCAAGTGCCGCCGTCGTCCTGCCGTACGGTGATGCGCACCTGCCCGTCCTGGGCCCCCGAGGCCTGCCATCCGTCCCCACCGGGGCGGTCCCAGCTGCGGCCGCCCACTTCCACCTTGGTCACGGCCAGGTCCTTGGCGTTCGCAACCGCCCACTGGGCGACAGACCACGCCAGCGCTCCGTCTGCGTTTACCACCAGGGTGGCGCCATCCACCTGCGCATCAACCCCGCCATATGCCTGGTCAAGTTCGGTGACCACAGCTGCTGAAGTCCCGCCCGCCGCCGGGGAGCGCAGCGTGCACTGGACGCCCGCCGGGGTCTGTCCGGTGAGCCCTGAGGCGAAGGCCCGTCCCATCTCCTCGTGCTGCGCATAGGCCTTGGGGTAAGCGGATTTCTGGACCTGCTGGGCCGCGTCAGTGATATCCAGTGCCTCGTACCCCGGGATCTTTACCAGGGCGTCATAGAAGGCGTTGACGGCGTAGTAGGGATCCATGATCTGGGCCTCCGTGCCCCAGCCCTGGGAGGGCCGCTGCTGGAAGAGCCCCCGCGAGTCTGGTCCGGCCTGGTCGCCGTGCCCAATGTTGCGCAGCTTGGACTCCTGCATGGCGGTGGCCAGGGCTATGGTGGCGGCCCGGGGCGGCAGGCCGCGCCGGACGGCCGCCGCGGTGATCAAGGCTGCGTTGGCAGCCTGGTCCGGCGCCAGCTCCCCGGTCCGGTCACCGGCGGTGGCTGTGCAGCGTTCCGAAACAAGGGTCTCCGAACGCTGCACAAAGTACACCGCCGTGTAGATGCCTCCCGCTGCCAGTGCCAGGGTGAGGAGCAGCACCGCCAGGCGGCGCAGGCCGCGTCTGCGTGCCACGAAGGGATTAGTTGGCGTGCAGGGCGTCGTTCAGTTCCACGGTCTGGCCCTTGCGGGGCAGGGCCTCCACGGCGCCCGTGGTGGAGTTGCGGCGGAACAGCAGGTTGGGTACGCCGGAGAGCTCGGCGGCCTTGACGATCCTGGTGGTGTCCTCACCAACCTCGTCCTTGGGGCCCGGAACGCGGACGCGCGTGCCTGCCGTGACGTAAAGCCCGGCTTCCACCACGGAATCGTCACCGATGCTGATGCCCACGCCGGAGTTGGCCCCAAGCAGGACGCGCTCACCGATGGTGATCTTCTCCTTGCCGCCGCCCGACAGGGTGCCCATGATGGAGGCGCCGCCACCCACGTCGCTGCCGTCACCGGTCACCACACCTGCGGAAATGCGGCCCTCAACCATGGACGTACCCAGGGTGCCGGCGTTGAAGTTCACGAAGCCTTCGTGCATGACGGTGGTGCCCGGGGCGAGGTGGGCACCCAGGCGGACGCGGTCGGCGTCGGCAATCCTGACCCCGCTGGGCACCACGTAGTCCACCATGCGGGGGAACTTGTCGATGCCGTAGACCGTGACAGCACCACGGCGGCGCAGCCTGGCGCGCGTCAGTTCGAAACCTTCGACGGCGGCCGGACCGAAGTTGGTCCACACCACGTTGGGGAGCTTGCCGAAAATGCCGTCCAGGTTGATGGTGTTGGGCTGGACCAGGCGGTGCGAAAGGAGGTGCAGCCGGAGGTAGGCGTCGGCGGTGTCAGCCGGGGCTTCATCGAGGTTGATCTGGACAAAGACAACCTTCTGTTCCGTGCCGCGGTCATGGTCAGCGCCGTTCTCGGCGATCTGCAGCAGTGTTTGGTCCGCGTTGTCCACCGAGCGGAGGTTCTCCGCTGCAACTCCCAGGGCCGGTGCCGGGAACCAGACGTCCAGGACGGTGGCATCCCCCGTGGCGATGGTGGCCACGCCAAAGCCGTGGGCGGAGCGGTCGTCAGCGTTGGAGGTCAGGGTTTCGGGCACGGCGGAGGAAGCGGTCTCAGTCATGTGCCCCAGTCTATCGAGGGCCGGGCATGGGGTTCGAACTAGACTGGCTTCGTGACTGCTGAAACCGCCCCTGACCCGTCCGTGTCAACCCTCGACCTCCGCCAGGACGTGGCGCTGCTGACCGCAGCGCTGATGGACATCAACAGCGTGTCCGGCAATGAGAAGCAGCTCGCCGACGCTGTCGAAGCCGCTTTGCTGGAGGTTCCCCAGCTGACCGTGGTGCGCGACTGCGACGCCATCATCGCCCGGACCGAACTCGGCCGCAGTGAACGCGTCATCCTGGCAGGCCATCTGGACACGGTGCCCCTTCCGCTGACTGAAGGCTCCAGGGGCACTGTTCCTTCAAGCTGGGAGTCCGGCATTCCGGGGGAGGGTGTCCTCTACGGCCGCGGTGCCACGGACATGAAGGGCGGGGTGGCGGTCCAGCTCGCCCTGGCAGCAGGAATGTTCGACGGCGGAACGCAGCCCCAGCGGGACGTCACCTTTGTCTTTTACGACCACGAAGAGGTGGAAGCGGTGAAGAGCGGCCTGGGCCGCCTGGTCCGCAACCATGGAGACCTGCTGCAGGGGGACTTCGCCATCCTGCTGGAACCGACGGACGGAACGGTGGAGGGCGGCTGCAACGGCACCAGCCGGTTCGAGGCCAGCACGGTGGGGGAAGCCGCACACTCGGCCCGCGCATGGATGGGCAGCAACGCCATCCACGCCGCAGCGCCCATCCTGGCCCGCCTGGCAGCCTACGAACCCCGGACCATCAACGTTGACGGACTCGACTACCGGGAAAGCCTCAACGCGGTGAAGATCAACGGCGGCACGGCGGGCAACGTCATTCCGGACCGCTGCGTGGTGGAGATCAACTACCGGTTCGCTCCGGACAAGACGCCGGACCAGGCTGAAGCCCACGTACGGGACCTGCTGGCGGGCTTCGACGTTATTCGCACCGATGCCGCTGCCGGCGCCCGGCCTGGGCTGCAGCACCCGGCTGCTGCCTCCTTCGTTGCCGCCGTGGGAGCCGAGCCCAAGCCCAAATACGGCTGGACCGACGTCGCCCGCTTCAGTGAGCTGGGCATCCCGGCGGTGAACTTCGGGCCCGGGGATGCGCTGCTGGCGCACAAGGACAACGAGCACGTCCACGCCGACGCCATCCGCAAGTGCCTTGCCGCCTTGGAGAGCTGGCTGGCAGCGTAACCGCGGCCGCCGCCCACAAGGCACAAAAAGGTCCGGAACTCCCGCGGGAGTTCCGGACCTTTGCTGTTGTAAGCCTTAGGAAGCTACGGAGCCGCAGCTTCCAGGACGTCGGGTTCGGCTTTCGCCATACCGCCTGCAGCCTTCTTGGACCCGCGGCGCTCGATCCACACGGCGAGCCGTGAGACCGAGATGTTGATGGCGATGTAGATGGCCGCCGCCACGAAGAAGATCGGGAACAGGTACTGCGTGCCCAGGAAGTCAGCCATGACCTGGACCGCCCGCAGGAGCTCACCGTAGGCCACGATGTAGCCAAGCGAGGTGTCCTTCAGCAGCACCACCATTTGCGCCACGAGCGAAGGCATCATGCGCCGGATCGCCTGCGGCAGCTCGATCAGCATGCGGGACTTGTAGCTGGTCAGGCCGATGGCCAGGCCCGCTTCCCGCTGCCCCTTGGGCAGGGACTGGATGCCGGCGCGGATGATCTCAGCGAACACCGCGGCGTTGTACAGCACCAGGCCGGCTACGACGGCGATGAAGGCGGAGGTGCCGAAGCCCAGCAGGATGAAGAGCATCATCAGGACCACGGGCATGCCGCGCAGGAATTCCAGGATGACCCGGATGGGAACCCGGATAGCTGCGGCGTCCGAGATGCGCAGCAGGCACAGCAGCAGGCCCAGGGGGAACGCGATGACTGCCGCGAGTGCGGCCGCGGAGAGCGTGGATCCCAGCCCTTTACCGAGCAGCTGCCACACGTCGGCGCGGGTAAAGATCTGCCAGCGGCGGGCCTCGAAGATGCCCTGTTGGGCAAGAATCAAGACCACCCAGGCCAGCAGGCCGAGAATCAGCAGGCCGCCGATAATGGAGGCAATGAGGGAGACCCGGCGTGCTTTGGGACCGGGAACGTCGTAAAGAACCGAGCTCATCGGGCAATCGCCACCTTTCGTTCAACCGTGTTGGCGAGGATTCCCAGCGGGACGGTGAGGAGCAGATAGAAGAACGCCGTGCCGAGCAGGACGGTGATGACGGCGTCGCCGTTGGCGTTGGCCAGCTGCCGGCCGTAGCCGAACAGCTCCAGGACGAAGAAGGCGCCGGCCACGGAGGAGTTCTTGACGAGCGCGATCAGGATGTTGATCAGCGGCGGGATCACCGTCCGCAGTGCCTGGGGGAGGATGATGAGCGAGAGCACCTGGCCGAACTTCATGCCGATGCTGCGTGCTGCCTCGGCCTGGCCCACAGGCACGCTGTTGACACCCGAGCGGACAGCTTCGGCGATGAACGCGGCGGTGTAGGTGCTGAGGGCGATGATGGCGGCAATCTCGAACTGCTCGAACTTGACCCCGATGCGGGGGAGGACGACTGCTGCGAAGAAGAACGCGATGGTCAGCGGGGTGTTGCGGAGGACTTCCACGTACACGGTGCTGAAACCGCGGAGCGCCGCAACCGGGGAGACGCGTGCCGCGGCAAGCAAGGTGCCGAGGATCAACGCGAAGATACCGGAGACGACGGAGAGAAAGAGAGTGCGGAGAAAACCTTCCCAGTACAGGGGCAGGTTTGCAAAGATGACGTCCATTAGATCCTTCGGCTGTAAGCGTGGACGGATTGAAGGCTGCGCTGCCGGGACCGTTGTGCGGCCCCGGCAGCGTGGCGGACGCTACTTAGTAACGGTTGATGGCCGGGAGGCTGGGTGCGGTCTTAATGACCGATCCTGCAGTGGCTTCCCAGGCCTTCTTGTAGGAACCGTCCTTTTCGAAGGTCTCCAACTGGTCGTTGATCCAGTTGCGGAACTCGGTGTCGCCCTTCTTCAGGCCGATGCCGTAGGGCTCCTTGGTGAAGGTTTCGTCGGAGGCAAGTTTGAAGGCGTCCGGCTCCTTGTCGACGAAGCCGGCGAGGATCACGTTGTCAGTGGTCACGGCTTCCACCTGCTTGTTGCGCAGCGGCTCCAGGCAGGCGGAGTAGGTGGCGGCCGGGACCAGTTCCGCGCCGTACTTGTCCACGATCGTGGCGGCCGGGGTGGATCCGGTGACGGAGCAGACCTTCTTGCCCTTGACGTCCTCGGGCTTCTTGATGGAGTCGTTGTCCTTGTTAACCATGAGGGCCTGGCCGGCTTCGTAGTACGGGCCGGCGAAGTCGACAACCTGCTTGCGCTTGTCGCTGATGGTGTACGTGGCGATGACCAGGTCCACCTTGCCCTGCTCGATGAAAGGCTCGCGGTTGGCCGAAACGGTCTCGGACCATTCGATCTTGTCAGCGGCGATGCCCAGCTTGGCGGCGATCAGCTTGCCCATTTCAACGTCGAAACCTACGGGCTTGCCGTCAAGGCCGACCTGGCCGAACAGCGGCTGGTCGAACTTGGTGCCGATCTTGATGGTGCCGGCGGAAGACAGCTTGGCCATGGTGGTTCCGGCAGCGAACGACGGCTTCTCAACCGGGCTGGGGTTGCTGGAGCCGCCGGAGTCTCCGCCGCCACAGGCGCTGAGTGACAGTGCGAGGGCAGCGGTAGCCGCCACGACGAAGGACTTTCGCCGGGACATAAATGCCTTCATGACATTCCTTTCATTGATGGCCGCGGGTATTCCGGCCTGGATGCGAACTGAAGTGTGGTTGTTCGAATAAGTCAGTGGGTGAGGAGCTTGGACAGGAAGTCCTTGGCCCGGTCACTCTTCGGGTTGGTGAAGAATTCCTCCGGAGTGGCGTCCTCCACGATCTGGCCGTCCGCCATGAAGACCACGCGGTCGGCGGCCTTCCGGGCAAAGCCCATCTCGTGGGTGACCACGATCATGGTCATGCCTTCCTTGGCGAGCTGGACCATGACGTCCAGGACCTCGTTGATCATTTCGGGGTCCAGTGCGGACGTGGGCTCGTCGAACAGCATGACCTTCGGCTTCATTGCCAAGGCACGGGCGATCGCAACGCGCTGCTGCTGGCCGCCCGAGAGCTGGGCCGGCAGCTTGGGGGCCTGGTGGCCCACGCCCACCCGTTCAAGGAGCGCCATGGCGTCCTTTTCCGCTGCCGCCTTGGAAACGCCTTTGACCTTGATGGGTCCCAGGGTCACGTTTTCAAGGATGGTTTTGTGCGCGAACAGGTTGAACGACTGGAAAACCATTCCGACGTCGGCGCGGAGCTGTGCGAGTTCCTTGCCTTCCTCGGGGAGGACTTTCCCGTCGATGCTGATGGTTCCGCCCTCGATGGTCTCCAGGCGGTTGATGGCCCGGCAGAGGGTGGACTTACCGGAGCCGGAGGGCCCGATGACCACAACAACCTCGCCCTTGCGGACCTGGAGGTTGATGTCCTTCAAAACGTGCAGCTGGCCGTAATGCTTGTTAACGGCGTTCAGGGAGACGAGAGTATCGCCGGGCACATGAGTAGTCATAGAGACGAATCTAGCGAACAACAGTCCGTTATGACGCCAATCACCCCAAGTTCCTGCTGATCGTGATTCAAGAGATACCTGGAGTTGGAGGTTAGCCTAGGGGAATGAGCATCAATGCAGATCCGGCCAAGAATTCGCAGCCGCGCCGTAAAGGCCCTCTTGAGCTGCGCCGCAAACAGGCGGCCGTGGATATGTCGGACCAACATCTGCTTGATACCAAGGGCCCGGGCCAGTTCGTCCATACCGACCCCTGGCGGGTCCTGCGGATCCAGAGCGAATTCGTCGAAGGCTTCGGGGCACTGGCGGACATCGGCAAAGCGGTGAGCGTCTTCGGCTCCGCCCGGACCAAGCCCGGCAGCATCTACTACGAGATGGGCGTGGAAGTGGGCCGCAAGCTCGCCGAAGCCGGAGTCGCCGTGATCACCGGCGGCGGCCCGGGCTCCATGGAGGCGGCCAACCGGGGAACGGTGGAAGGCAACGGCGTATCGGTGGGCCTTGGCATTGAGTTGCCGTTTGAGCAGGGCTTGAACCAGTGGGTGGACCTGGGGATCAACTTCCGTTACTTCTTCGCCCGCAAGACCATGTTCGTCAAATATGCACAGGGCTTCATCGTGCTGCCTGGCGGCCTGGGCACCTTGGATGAGCTGTTCGAAGCCATGGTCCTGGTCCAGACCCGGAAGGTGACATCCTTCCCCATCGTGCTCCTCGGCGTCGAATTCTGGGGACCGATGATCGACTGGATCAGGGGCACCCTGGTGGCCGAAGGCATGGTTTCAGAGAAGGACCTGGACCTCATCCAACTCGTGGATGATCCCGCGGAAGCCGTTCACCGGGTCCTGCATGGCGGAGTGACGCCGTCCATGAACGGGGAGCAGCGGCCGGAGTAGCCGCAGGCCAAAGTCCGGGCCGATGGTCTGGCACGATGGAACAGTGAGCTTCTTTCTGGTTTTCCTCGCCGTCGTGCTGGTAGCGGCGGTCCTTTGGGCCGGCCTGGGCCGGCGCTCCCGCAAGACCGGCGGGGCTGCGCTGCCCGCCCTGCTGAACGGGGGATTCGAAGAGCCGCCCGCCAACCTCCCGCCCGTCCTCCTGCCCGAGCATGCCGTTCCGGAGGACGTGACCCGTCTGCGCTTCTCGCTGGGCCTGCGCGGCTACAGGATGGACCAGGTGGACCAGGTCCTGGACGAACTGCGTGACCAGTTGGCCGCACGGGATGCGGAACTGGCAGAGCTGCAGAGCCGGCTGGCTGCCGTGGAAGGGCCCAAGGAGCAGTCTTCCGACGACGGACTCCCGGCCCCCGGTACGGCTCTGGAAGAGCCGGGCGCGGGAGAGGGCGGGAACCGGGCCGTGCATGAGGATGCTGCCCCGGGGAAGGGCGGCCTGTGAGCACGGTGGCCCGCCGCAACCCGCTGGCCTCTGCCGGCAGCATGGCCCACCGGGCGGCTTCCGCCGTCGGCGGCTGGCCATGGTGGCTCCAGGTCACCGCTCTGTACGCCGGTGCCCGGCTGGTCTCAGCCTGCATCTTCATGGCCGCGGCGCTCCACCAGGGCCCCAACCCGTGGTTCCCGCCAAAGCCGGACTACTGGAACTTCATCAATATCTGGGATGCCCGCTGGTACGCCCAGGTCATCGCCAACGGCTACCCGTCAGTCCTTCCCACGGACACCGCCGGCAACGTCCAGGAGAACACCTGGGCTTTCTACCCGTTGTTTCCGGCGCTGGCCGGCGGCCTCAGCCGCCTCACCGGCCTGAACCCTGCCGCCTCGCTCGCACTGGTCGCCATGCTGGCGGGCTGGGCCGCCGCCCTTGTGGTGTACGCGCTCTTCCGGCAGAAGGCTCCGCACGCCGCAGCCATGTGGGGCACGGCGTTCTTTTCGAGCTTTCCCGTCTCCGCCGTGCTGCAGGTGCCTTACGCCGAGCCGCTGTCACTCCTGCTGCTCGCAGGGGCCCTGCTGCTGGTGGTGCGCCGGCAGTACCTGTGGGCCGTCCCCGTGGTGGTCCTGTTGTGCCTGTCCCGGCCCGTCGGCGTTCCCTTCGCCGCCACGCTGGGGCTGCTGCTGGCCTTCCGCGCCGTTGCGTACGTCCGCAACGGGCGGCAGCGCGGTCCGGCTGAGGGAGCCCACTCCGCAAAGGACCTGGCCGCACTGACCGGACTCACCGTCGTCGCGGGCGTAGCCGCCCTGGCGTGGCCTGCCGCGGCGTGGGCAGCGACGGGGGACCTGCAGGCGTATACCAAAACCGAAACAGTGTGGCGGGGCCGGGACCTGGTTCCTTTCAAACCGTGGTTCGACACCGGCGTCGAACTCTTCGGCCCTGTGCCGGGCGTCCTCGCGCCCCTGGTTTTCGTGGCGCTGTTCGGCGCGATGCTGTTCCTGCCCCCGGTGGTGCGGCTCGGCGTCGAACTGCGGCTCTGGTGCGCCTGCTACATGGGGTACCTGCTGGCGTTCCTGCACCCCCAGACCAGCACCTTCAGGATGCTGCTGCCGCTGTTTCCCCTGGCCTTGGGTGCGGTGTTCCTCTCCCGGTCCAGGGCGTACCGGGGGACGGTGGTGGCCATGTTCGTGCTGCTCCAGATCGTCTGGATCGTGTGGCTGTGGGCGTGGGCGCAGCTGCCCGGCGGAGGGGATTATCCGCCGTAGCAAAACGGGCTTTCGCGCAGGTCAGGCCGGGAATGACACGGTCAGGGAAATGTCCATCGATTAGCTACGTGCGGGTAATTCCGCGATAATGATAGGTAAGCAAGGACAAAAGCATTCAGAAAACGCGCAGCCTTGGCGATGGTCCAACCACCCCGCCATAGCGGCCTGATCGACATGCGGACACAGCCCGCCCGGGCTGATTAGTCCTGGGACAAAATGGAGGGGAATTCCTCATGGCGGCTATGAAACCACGCACCGGCGACGGCCCAATGGAAGTCACCAAGGAGGGCCGCAGCCTGATCATGCGGGTCCCGCTCGAAGGCGGCGGGCGCCTGGTGGTCGAACTGAACGCTGCCGAAGCAGCCAACCTCAAGGAATGCCTGGTAGGCGTTACCGAATAGTCGTGCCGGACAGGGTGCGCAGCCCGCCGGCTGCGCACCCTGTCCTTTTGCAGCGCCTATTTCTTGACGGCCACCAACAGGCCGTCCCCGGTGGGGAGCATCGCGGAAGCCAGCCTGTCGTCGTCGCGGATTGCCCTGCCCACCTGCCGCAGGGTCACCGTGTTGGGCTCGCGCCCCGCAGGGTTGGCCACCTTGTCCTTGTCCAGGGCGTCATTAATGATCAGCAACCCCGCACGCTTGAGAAGCCGGATGGCCTGTTCCACGTAGCCGGGCAGACCGGGCTTGTCCGCGTCGATGAAGACCAAATCATAGGCGCCATCCGTGAGCCGCGGCAGGACGTCGCCCGCGCGCCCGGAAATGGTGCGGGTCCGGTTGGCGGGACTGCCTGCCTCCGCGAACGCCTCGCGGGCAGCGCGCAGGTGTTCCACGTCCACGTCGATGGTGGTCAGGACGGCGTGCGGGCCAAGGCCGCGCAGCAGACAGACGCCGGAGACGCCGGCGCCGGTGCCAATCTCGACGGCGGTCTGGGCCTTGGAAGCAGCAGCCAGTACCGTGAGGACGGCGCCCACGCCAGGGCTGATGGCGCTTACCCCCAGTTCAAAAGAGCGTTCCCGGGCCCGAAGCATTACCTCATCCTCAGCGGGCAGATCTTCTGCATAGGACCAGCTGCTGGACTTGTCGGCGCTCATGGATAATCGCTTTCTGGGCGTAAAGGGGGAATGTCTCTTCCAGCCTACTGTGTCCGGCCCGGCTGGCCTGGGACGCAGGCGTTGCGCCCAAGGCTGAAGTTCGCCGGCAGTCAGGAAATTCCCAGCCAAGTTTGACATGATTGGTATCCGCTCATCCAAAAGGTGACCGGCGCCGAATCAGAGATGTCAACAGTATCCGGGCGTTAGCATTCCACGAGGGGAGTGGACGATGTCATCTTCAGTTGTGGCACCTGTCCCTGCAGTAAACAATCCCGATGATGAGTGGGTCCGTCCCACCTGGGAAGAAGTGGTCACCAACCACTCCGCGAAGGTTTACCGGCTGGCCTACCGCCTGACCGGTAACAAGTTCGACGCCGAGGACCTCACCCAGGAGGTCTTTGTCCGTGTGTTCCGTTCGCTGGAGAACTTCAAGCCCGGAACTCTCGATGGCTGGCTTCACCGGATTACCACCAACCTGTTCCTAGACCAGGCCCGGCGGAAGACCCGCATCCGTTTCGACGCCTTGGCGGAGGATGCAGAGTCCCGGCTGCCCGGCCGCGAGCCGGGCCCGGAGCAAAGCTTCGAGCTGAACAACCTGGACCTGGACGTGCAGGCCGCGCTGGAGGAACTGCCGCCGGACTTCCGTGCCGCCGTTGTCCTGTGCGACCTCGAGGGACTGTCCTACGACGAAGTTGCCGAGGCCCTGGGCGTGAAGCTGGGCACCGTCCGTTCGCGCATCCACCGGGGCAGGACCATGCTGCGTGAAAAGCTGGCCCACCGCGATCCGCGCCCGCAGCAGTCCCGCCGCAAGCTTTCGATGCCGCGCATCGCCGGCATCCTCTGAACGGCACATGAGGTCCCAGTTTCCTTTCGGCGGCAGGCATCAGCGCACCGGCAGCCACCTTGAGGCCTGCCAGGAGTGTGCTGCCACCGTACGCCGTGAACGGCAGTATCTTGAGCGTCTTCGGGATGCTCCAATTCCGCCGGCCAGCCAGGACCTGACGGCACGGCTGCTGGCCCGCACCCACGAACTGGCTGCCCAGCCGCCCGCCCCGGTGGAGGCGCACCAGGGCGTCACTACCCGCATGGCCGCCCGGGCGCTTGCACTCACCGCCGGCGGAACCATGGCAGCGGCCGGGGTGCTGGCCGTGGGGGCGTTCACGGCAGCGGGAGACCCTGCGGCCGGTGAACCGGCAGGGACCGAAGCGGCCTTTTCGCACGTCTCGTCCCAAACCCCCGCGGACGGCAGGACCCTGAGCGCCGCGCAACTGGCCACCCTGCGCTCAGAAGGGTGGGCCTGTCCGGAACTGCAGGCCATGGGATTCCATGTGGAAACGGCCAAGGCGCTGGTGGTTGACGGGGAGCCTGCAGTGGAGCTGCGCCTCACCGACGGTGCCCATCACGCCACTGTCACGGAACAGCACCTCGTCCCCAGGGAGGCGGCAGGCCAGGCGCCCCCGGTTCCGGGGAATGCGGCGCCGGAGACCGCCGCTGACTGGGCCGCCGGGCAGGCAGGCGGGACTTCTCCGTGGTCCGCCACCTACCGGGCCGCCGGCCTCACCATCACTTACCGCTCCGACCTGCCCCCCGAGCAGGCCGATGATGCCATGCCCATCCTCAAGCGGCTTGCCGATACCGCCGCGGAGGGGGTCGCCGCAGCCGTCCCGGAGCAGCCGGAAGGGCAGGCTGCGGAGCCGCTGGATGCCCGGCTGGAGCGCGGAATCACCAAGATCGCGGCCCTGTTCACCCAGTGACACGGACTGTTCACCCGTCCGCCGGACGGGAATCGTCACTCGCAGCCCGGAGAGGGTAATCTTCCTAAAGTGTTTGGAATCAACGGCCCGGAGTTCATCCTTCTGCTGATCATTGGTGTGCTGGTGATCGGCCCCCAGCGGCTGCCTGAATATACCCAGAAGCTGGCAAACCTGGTCAAGGAAGTCCGCCGGATGGCCAACGGTGCGCGTGAACAGATCAAGGAAGAAGTGGGCATCGACATCGACGATGTCGACTGGAAGAAGTACGACCCACGCCAGTACGATCCCCGGCGCATCATCAAGGAAGCACTGCTCGACGACGACACCAAACCCGTCAGCGCAGGCGCCCCCGCCGCGGTGGCGGCAGTTTCTGGAGCAGCGGCCGTAGCAGAGGCGGCGCCCAAGCGGCCCGAAAGAGTTGTGCAAAGGCTGGCACCGGGGGAGACCGCCCCGTTCGACACTGAAGCCACCTAGGCAAGTCCGTTTCCGGGAGCGGCCCGGATCAACCCTTGGGCCTCCGCTTCCGGCACGCCCAGTCAGCGCGGCTGCAGGCCCAGCTTCATCCCGGCAAGGCCGCGTGGTTTGGCGGCAAGCCGCCCGGCGATGCCTTCCAGCGCGGCAGCCGCTGCGGCCTCGGGCCTTCCAAGGACGATCGGAACGCCTGCATCTCCGCCTTCGCGAAGTTGGATGTCCAGCGGAATCTGGCCCAGCAATGGTACGTCCGCTCCCACTGCGGCGCTGAGCCGTTCCGTAAGCACCGTCCCGCCGCCGCTTCCGAAGAGCTCCATGCGGCCGCCGTCGGGCATGTCCAAATAGGACATGTTCTCGATGACGCCGGCGATCTTCTGCCCCGTCTGGGTGGCGATGGCGCCTGCCCGTTCGGCGACGTCGGCCGCGGCCGCCTGGGGCGTGGTGACCACCAGGATTTCGGCCTTGGGCAGTAGCTGCGCAACGGAGATGGCGATGTCACCGGTACCCGGCGGGAGGTCCAGGAACAGGGCATCGAGGTCGCCGAAGTAGACGTCGGTGAGGAACTGTTCCAGCGCCCGGTGCAGCATGGGTCCCCGCCAGGCAACAGGCTGGTTGCCGGTCACGAACATGCCGATGGAGATGACCTTCACGCCGTAGGCGACCGGCGGAAGGATCATGTCGTCTACCTGCGTGGGAGCCTGGGTGATGCCCAGCAGGGCAGGAACGGAGAAGCCGTAGACGTCCGCGTCCACGATGCCCACCCGGAGGCCCTGGGCGGCCAGGGCGGTGGCCAGGTTGACCGTTACCGAGGACTTTCCCACCCCGCCCTTGCCGCTGGCCACCGCGTAGACCCTGGTCAGGGAATCCGGTTCGTTGAAAGGGATCTTCCGCTGGCCGCCGGGGCCCCGCAGCTTCTCCTTGAGGGTGTCGCGCTGGGCCTGGTCCATCACCTTGAGCTCGACGTCGACGGCGGTGACGCCGGGTACCGCGGAAAGGGCCTTCCGGGAATCGGCGGTAATGGTGTCCCGCAACGGGCAGCCCGCGATGGTAAGCAGGACTGCCACGGTGACCTTGCCGTCGTCGGAAACCTGAACGGAGTCCACCATGCCCAGCTCAGTGATGGGGCGGCGAAGCTCCGGATCGATGACCGTGGCCAGGGCATTGTTGACTGCCTCGACCAATGCGGTGCTGGCAATGGGTGTGCTCATTAACGGTCCTGTGTGGAGTGGCCGGGCTTGACCCGGGGGATCTGCTGGGTGCGCGGGTTGCGCTGCCGGTCCCGCTGTTCGCGCAGTTTGTCCTTGACCTTATCCCGTGGGGACTCGTGCGAACCCGGACCCGAACTGTCATGGGTCCGCAGCTCCTCCTGGGCGTCCAGGAGGTCTTCAAGGAGCGAGCGCAGCTCTGCCCGGACGTAGTCACGGGTGGCCACCTCGCGCAGCGCGATCCGCAGGGAGGCCAGCTCCCGGGTCAGGTACTCGGTATCGGACAGGTTGCGCTCGGCGCGCTGGCGGTCCTGCTGCAGCGAGACGCGGTCACGGTCATCCTGCCGGTTCTGCGCCAGCAGCAGCAGGGGCGCTGCGTAGGACGCCTGCAGCGACAGCATCAGGGTCAGCAGGGTGAAGCCAAGATCCCTTGAATCGAACTGCCACTCCACTGGCGCCCAGGTGTTCCAGCCCAGCCAGAAGATGCAGAACACCGTCATGTAAACCAGGAACTGCGGCGTACCCATAAACCGGGCAAAGCCCTCGGTGGCATGGCCGAAGGCGTCCGGATCCGGCGAGAATTTAGGGAGGATCCGTTGACGGGCGCTCAAAGGTGTGTCGAGGCTGCCTTTTGATTCCGCATTGGCCAGGTTCCGCTGGTTGGTGTTCTTGGGAGCGCTGTTGTCAGCCAATGCGGCCACCGAGCTTTCTTATCGGGGCTTCGCCGTCATGGGCGCGCCAGTCGTCCGGCAACAAGTGATCCAATACGTCATCAACAGTCACCGCCCCCACAAGCCGGCCGGTGTCATTGACCACGGGGAGGGAGTTCAGGTTGTAGGTAGCCAAGGTCCGCGCCACTTCGCTGATGTGGGCTTGGTCTGACAGCGGTTCAAGGTTCTTGTCCACGAGGTTTCCGAGTGCCTCGAACGGCGGGAAACGCAGCAGCTGCTGGATGTGCACTACCCCCAGGAATCGGCCCGTGGGTGTTTCGAGCGGCGGACGGGCGATGAAGATCGACGACGCCAGGGCGGGGGAGAGCTCCTCCCGGCGCACGTGTGCCAGGGCCTCGGCGACGGTGGCCTCAGGGGGCAGGATGACCGGCACCGGGGTCATCAGGCCGCCGGCGGTATCTTCGTCGTATTCAAGCAGGCGGCGGACATCCTCGGCGCCTTCGGGCTCCATCAGCTGGAGCAGTTCCTCGGCCTGGGCAGAGGGGAGTTCACCGAGGAGGTCGGCGGCGTCGTCGGGATCCATCTCCTCGAGGACGTCGGCGGCGCGCTGGACATCCAGGGCGGAGAGGATTTCCACCTGGTCGTCCTCCGGCAGTTCCTGGAGGACGTCTGCCAGCCGTTCGTCCTGCAGTTCGCTGGCCACTTCGAAACGGCGCTTGTCGCTCATCTCCTGCAGGGCCTCGGCGAAGTCGGCGGGTTTGAGGTCCTCGTGGTTGGCCACGAACTGGGTGGCGGCCTGCGGCTCGGTGCGCGGTCCCTGCTGGGCGTCCGCCCAGTCAATGATCAGGGTCTCGTTGCGGCGCAGCCGGCTCAGGGGGGACAGGGAATGGCCGCGCCGGACGAAGAGCTTGCTGACGAACCAGTCGCGGGACCTGTGCTGGTCGATGGCGATGTCCTCGATGGTGGCGTCGCCGCTGCCGTCGCGGAGGGTGACCCGGCGGTCGAACATCTCGGCCACCACCAGCGTTTCCGCTCCGCGCTGTTCAAAGCGGCGAAGGTTGACCAGGCCCGTGCAGATAATCTGGGTCTGGTCGATCGAGGTAATGCGGGTCATGGGCACGAAGACACGCTTCTTTCCCGGAACTTCCACCACGATGCCCACCACGTGGGGGGCTCCCTGGGTTCCCCGGGACAGCACAACAACATCGCGCAGCCGGCCCAGGCGGTCGCCCAGGGGGTCGAAGACGTCGAGGCCCAGGAGGCGTGCCACGAAGACGCGTGTAGGTGTTGTACTCACCACTACAGGCTACCGAGTCTGCTCTCTTTTAGCTGAATTTACAGGCGGCACCCACCTTGATGGGCAAGAATGGGTTTATGTCGAACATTTTTGGTGCTCCCAAGGCCGGCGCCGCGAACGGACCGGACGATGCCCGGGCTGTTCCCACCGGCGACACCGTTGGCTCCTACACCTCCTACCTCGACGCCCAAAAAGCGGTTGATTACCTGGCGGACCAGCAGTTCCCGGTCCAGATGGTCTCCATTGTGGGCAACGAACTGAAGATGGTGGAGCGGGTTACGGGGCGACTTAGCTACCCGCGGGTGGCGCTGTCGGGGGCGTTGAGCGGCATGTGGTTCGGCCTGTTCGTAGGCGTCATGTTGTCCTTCTTCGCTCCGTCACCGGGATACTTCTCCATCATGACGTCGGTGCTGATGGGTGCGGCGTTCTTCATGCTCTTCGGCATCGTCACCTACGCCATGCAGCGGGGCAAGCGGGACTTCACCTCCACGAGCCAGGTGGTGGCCACGAGCTACGACGTAATTGTGGCACCCGAGGCAGCGCACGAGGCCCGGCGCCTGCTGCAGCAGTTGCCTATGTCCCGTTCGGACGCAGCATCCGGCCACGGCCCGTACACGCAGCACGACTACTACAACCAGCCGTACCAGCAGCAGCACCACCAACAGCCCGGGCAGCAGCAGGGGCAGGGCCCTGCCCGTCCCGCCGGCTGGAACGACCCCTACGGCCAGCGGTCCTCCGGTTCCTCCGCCCAAAGTGGACCGGCCCAGGAGGGCCATGGGCACCCGGACGACGGTGGCCAGCAGCACCCCGGCCAGCAGCCGGCCCAGCAGTACGACGCCGGCCAGCAGCCGGCCCAGCCGGTCCGTCCGGTCCGCTACCCCGACCTGCCCGACGGCCGCCCGCAGTACGGCGTCCGTCTGCCCCAGGGTCCTGCCGCGGATGCGGGGCAGCCCGGCATCGGACAAAGCGCAGAACACCGTGCAGAAACCAGCGCAGAGGACCGGGCACAGGATGGCGCGGAACACCCGGTTGAACAACAGTATGGTCCGGACGGGGACCAGCACCGGGGCGAACACCGCCAGTAACAGCGCAGCTGCCGCCCGGGCTCAGGGATCCTGGCAGCACCACGAAGAAACGTTGCCACAACAAAGAGCGGGACCGCTGGAATGAATCCAGCGGTCCCGCTCCTTGTTGTCTGTGCCCGTATCAGGCTTCTTCGGTCCGGTAGATGCCAGCCATCCAGTCCTCCACATCCTCCGCGTTGCGCGGCAGGGCGGCACTGAGGTTTACGGGGCCGTCAGCGGTCATAAGGATGTCGTCCTCGATCCTGACTCCGATGCCGCGGTATTCCTCGGGGATCGCCAGGTCTTCCTTCTTGAAGTAAAGGCCCGGCTCGATGGTGAACACCATGCCTTCGCTAAGGACGCCGTCGAGGTAGAGTTCCCGTTTGGCCTGCGCGCAGTCATGGACGTCCAGGCCAAGGTGGTGGCTGGTGCCGTGCGGCATCCAGCGTCGGTGCTGCTGGCCCTCGGGGCTGATTGCTTCCTCAACGCTGACGGGCAGGATGCCCCACTCGGCCAGGCGCTCTGCCAGGACTGTGGTTGCCGCGGTATGGATGTCACGGAACTTGGTTCCCGGCTGGGCAGCGGCGAAACCGGCATCGGCAGCGTCCAGGACTGCCTGGTAGACCTTGCGCTGGATCCCGCTGAAGGTGCCGCTGGCCGGAAGGGTCCGGGTGATGTCGGCGGTGTAAAGGGAGTCCGCCTCGACGCCGGCATCAAGGAGCAGGAGCTCGCCGGCGTGGATGCGGCCCGTGTTGCGCGTCCAGTGCAGCACGGTGGCGTTGTTGCCGGAAGCTGCGATGGTGTCGTAGCCCAGCTCATTGCCTACCTCGCGTGCACGGGCGAAGAAGGCTCCCTCCACCACCCGCTCGCCGCGGGCATGCGTGAGGGCCCGCGGCAGGGCCTTGACAACTTCTTCAAATCCTTCGACGGTGGCGGAGACCGCGATCTTCATCTGCTCGATTTCCCACTCATCCTTGAGCAGGCGCAGTTCGGAGAGGGCTTCACTGAGTTTCTCGTCCAAGGCGTCGAGCACACCCAAATCCAGGTTCTCGGGGTCCTTGGCGGTGTTGTACCGGGCAGTGTCCACCAGGGCGTCAATGTTGTCGTCAACCTTACGGACCAGGCGGATGGAGATGCCGCCGATTTCCGGGGCGCCCACGTCTTTGGTGATGGCCGTTTCCAGTTGGTCAATGTGCGCGGTGGCCAGTCCCAGGCGGGCTTCGAACTCTTCCAGGGTGGGGCGGGCCCCAATCCAGAACTCGCCGGAGCGGGAATCTGCGTAGAACTGTTCCGTATCCCTGCCGGCCAGCGGCCGGAAGTACAGCGTGGCGCTGTGGTTCGCGCCGTCGTCGCCCGTTCCTTCTTCGACCGGTTCCAGGATCAGGACGGCGTCCGGCTCGTGGTCCAGGCCAAGCCCGGTCAGGTGAGCGAAGCCGGAGTGCGGGCGGAAGCGGTAGTCGCAGTCGTTGGAGCGGACCTTCAGTGGCCCCGCGGGGATGACCAGGCGTTCGCCTTTGAACTGGGCGGAGATCGCCTTGCGCCGGGCTGCGGCGTAACCGGCGACGGCGTCCCGGCGGGGAAGTTCCCCGGTGGACGGCGCCCAGTTGCTGGCCATGAAAGCCTTGAAGGCGTTGGAACTGGGCCGCTGCGAGCGGTTGTTGACGCGCTCCTCCAGCGGCTGGGAAGCAGAGTTTTGGGTGTTTTCGGCATCGTTCACGGCACCATCGTCTCACCAGCTTCCCGGCTAAGCGAACAGGGCAGCCCGGTCCCGTGGCTGCTGGTCCACTACGCTGGATAAGTGAGGATTGACCTGCATGCCCACTCCAACGTCTCCGACGGCACCGAGACCCCTGCCGATGTCATGGCGTCTGCCGCCCGCGCGGGACTGGACGTGGTGGCTTTGACCGACCATGATTCAACGGCAGGCTGGGCGGAGGCTGCCGCAGCCGCTGCTGCGTACGGGGTGGCCCTGGTGCCTGGCATGGAGGTCTCATGCCGGACCGAGGAGGGCGTCAGCGTCCATCTCCTGAGCTACCTGCACGACCCCACCCATCCCGGGCTCCTGGAGGAAATCACCAAGGCCAAGGACTCCCGCCTCACCAGGGCCGAACGGATGGTCACCATCCTGGCCGAGGACTATCCGCTCACGTGGGACGACGTGATCCACCATGTGGCACCCGGGGCCACTCTTGGCCGGCCCCACATCGCTGACGCCCTCGTTGCGGCCGGCGTCGTGGAGGACCGTTCAGAGGCCTTTGCCTCTATCCTCACCTCCCGGTCCAGGTACTTCATCCCGCACTACGCTCCGGACCCGGCCACCGCCGTCGAACTTGTCCGTGCCGCTGGCGGCGTGCCCGTGTTTGCCCATCCGGTAGCCTCCGCCCGGGGGCGGATCGTAGGGGAGCGGACCTACCGGGAGATGATCGACGCCGGACTGGCTGGCCTGGAGATCGACCACAGGGACAATCCGGAAGAGGGCCGCGACTTCCTGCGCAAACTGGCCGCCAGGCACGACCTGCTGATCACCGGCTCCTCCGACTACCACGGCACCGGCAAGCCCAACCTGCTGGGCGAAAACCTCACGGCCCCGGACATGCTTGCGCGGATCGAGGAAATGGGTACGGGAGCCGCCGTCGTCCGTCCCTAGTTTGGCCGAAATGACGTCATGGTGGCGTGCGCGCCCAGCCGCTTGGCCATGATGTCGATGGCGGGCTGGTTCTGGTCCACGCACACGAACTTGCGGCCAAGCTTGGCGGCAACTGCCCCCAGGGTGCCGGAACCGGCGAAGAAGTCCAGGCACCAGTCGCCGGGGCGGCTGGACGCCGCCACCACCCGGCGGATGAGGCCTTCGGGCTTCTGGGTGGGGTAGCCGGTCTTTTCCTTGCCGGTGGGCGAGACGATGGTGTGCCACCAGACGTCGGTGGGAAGCTTGCCCAGTTCGCGCTTGGCGGGAGTCACCAGGCCCGGTGCCATGTACGGTTCGCGGTCCACCTCGGCGCTGTCGAAGTGGTATTTCGCGGGGTTCTTCACATACACCAGGATGTTGTCGTGCTTGGTGGGCCAGCGGTTCTTGGCGCGGGCGCCGTAGTCGTACGCCCAGATGATCTCGTTCAGGAAGCATTCCCGGCCAAAGATGGCGTCCAGCATCACCTTGGCGTAGTGCACCTCGCGGTAGTCCAGGTGCAGGTACAGGGTCCCGTCATCGGCCAGCAGGCGCCACGCCTCCACAAGCCGGGGCTCCAGGAAGGACCAGTAGTCGCTGAACGCGTCATCGTAGCGGTGCAGGGCGCCCTTGATGGTGTCGTACGAACGGCCCTTGAAACCTACCCGGTCCCCGCTGCCGCCGGCGTTGACCACCATCCGGGTTTGCTGGCGCTGCTGCGGCCTGCCCGTGTTGAAGGGCGGGTCCACGTAAATCAGTGTGAAGGCGCCGTCCGGCAGCGTGGGGAGGTACGCCGCGTTGTCCGCGTGCACCACCAGGCTGCCGCCGTCCGGCGCCCAAACAGTGTCAGTCATCAGGGCAGTTAGGCCTCGGAGTTGCCGGGCTGGGTGCCGTTGTCCGCGCCGGCAACCACTTCGCCGTTGCGGCGCCGGGTGCGGGTGCGGGTCCGGCGGGCGCGCGAGGGCTTTTCGCCGTCGGTTGCGGGGGCGGCAGCCTCGCCGGCAGGAGCGGCTGTGGAGTCCGGCGTACGACGGCGGCGCTCGCCAGAGCGGGCCGCGGAGTCACTGCTGCGGCCACCTTCGCGGCTGCCGCCCTTGGCACGGCCCCGCCCGTCCCGGTCACGTGACCGGTCAGAATCGCGGCCGCCGCGGCTGTTCTTCTTTCCGGTTTCGCCGAGGTCCTCGAGCACCTCGGCGTCGACGCCGGCAAGGGTCCGCTTGTCGCGGGGAAGGCGGCCCTTGGTGCCCTCGGGGATGTCAAGATCGGTGTACAGGTGCGGCGAGGATGAGTACGTTTCCACGGGCTCTGGGACGCTCAGGCCCAGGGCCTTGTTGATCAGCGCCCAGCGCGGCATGTCGTCCCAGTCAACGAACGTGACGGCGGTGCCCTTGTTGCCGGCGCGGCCGGTGCGGCCCACCCGGTGCAGGTAGATCTTCTCGTCTTCCACACACTGGTAGTTGATCACGTGGGTAACGTCATCGACGTCGATGCCGCGTGCAGCGACGTCCGTGGCCACCAGGACATCCACCTTGTTGTTGCGGAACGCGCGCAGCGCCTGCTCGCGGGCGCCCTGGCCCAGGTCGCCGTGGATGGCGGCGGCCGCGAACCCGCGGTCCACCAGTTCCTCGGCCACCTTGGCAGCGGTGCGCTTGGTCTTGGTGAAGATGATGGTCCGGCCGCGGCCGCGGGCCTGCAGGATGCGGGCCACCACCTCGGCCTTGTCCATGCTGTGTGCACGGTAGATCAGCTGGCGGATATCGCGTTTGGTCAGGCCCTCATCTTCCGGATCAGCTGCGCGGATGTGGGTGGGCTGGGTCATGTAGCGGCGGGCCATGGCGATGACCGGGCCGGGCATGGTGGCCGAGAACAGGAGCGTCTGGCGGACTGCAGGGGTGCCGGCGATGAGGGTCTCAACGTCCGGCAGGAACCCGAGGTCCAGCATTTCGTCGGCCTCGTCGAGGATGACCATCTTGACGTTCTTGAGGACCAGGTGCTTTTGCTTGTAGAGGTCGATCAGCCGCCCGGGGGTGCCGACGACGACCTCGACGCCCTGCTGGAGCGCCTCGACCTGCGGCTCGTAGGCGCGGCCGCCGTAGATGGTGGTGATCCTGGCGTTGCGCTTGCGGGATGCGGTTTCCAGGTCGCTGGCAACCTGCACTGCCAGTTCACGGGTGGGGACAATGACCAGGGCCTGGGGTGCACCCGGCACGGCCAATGTGGTGTAGCCGGGGTCGTCCCTGCCCACGACGCGCTGCAGCGCCGGGATGCCGAAGCCAAGGGTCTTGCCGGTGCCGGTCTTGGCCTGGCCAATGATGTCGTGTCCGGCGAGTGCCACCGGCAGGGTCATGGCCTGGATGGGGAAGGGGTGGGTAATCCCGGCGTCAGCCAGGGATTCAACGATGTCATCGCGGACGTTGTAGTCGGCAAAGGACTTCTCCGCGATCTCATGCGGGGTCTCGTCCGAGATGATGGTTTCTTCCGGTTCGATGGTTTCCGTGCCGGACACATCGCTCAGAAGCTGGTGGGTATGCAATTCACTCACAGGGGAGTTTCCTTATTCATTTGGGCAATGGCGCTGCCTGCTCAACGGGCCGGCCACAGCTGGCCGCTCCGGAGCACGCTCAGGCGCGCAAGCGATTCCAGTGGAAGCCGATCGCGGGCTATCTAATGCTGGCACTGGTGACCAGCGGGTAAATCTCAAGATCGCGTAGGGGCGGGCTTGTTGGTTTCAAATCGAGGAAATCAACGACCGGGCATCCAGTTCTACCCCTCCAGTCTAGCCGTACGAGCGCGGAAACACGGTTTCGGCCCGCCGTGGCAGGCCCGCCCGCGGATCTAAGGGAGCAGCTGCCTGGCCAGAAGTGCAAGTACCCGGTCGAGGGCAGCCCGGGTTGGATGCCCCGGTTCGTCGACCAGGGAGACCGTGAGCACCGAGTGTGCCGATGGCGGGATCCCAGCCGCGTTGCCCGGTGAAGAGTCGATCTCGATCCCCTCGAAGGATGTCCCGAGCGCCGCCCGAAGGCTCTCGAATCGCTCGTGCGGGCAACCCCGGTCGTTGGTGAACCGGAGCGCGAGCACGCGCAGGCCGTCATGCGCCCGTTCCGCGATCGTGGCGAGATCATCGGCATCCAGGCCCAGGGCTGCACGGCCACGTCTCCCGATTGGTGCGGGCATGGCCGGTTGGCTCGCAACAGATGCAATGACTGACGGTTCGAGCGCAGTCGCCAGCGCAAAACCTCCCGTGAAGCACATCCCCACTACTCCGACCCCGGGCCCGCCGCACTCACGGTAAGCCGATGCAGCAAGTCCCCGCAGCCACCCGACGACGGGGCTCGTGCGGTCGGCCAGTTTGGTGAACTCCCGTGCCACGCAGATCCGCAGGATCGACCGCACGATCGCGGGGCCACTTACCGGGGCCGCGGGGTGCCCGAACAGGGACGGCATGTACACGGTGTACCCGGCGGCTATGAGCCGGCGAGCGAAATCGATGACGCCCGGATGCATTCCCGGGATCTCGTGGAGCACAAGAACCGCCGGTCCCGATCCGCCCCGGAAGACCTCATGCGTCCGCCCCTCGTGGGTGAAGTCGAACGTCTGAAAGTCCGGGACGGGCGGCGTTCCCGGGCTCACTCGGCCTGCTCCTTCCACGGTCCGCCCCGTCGTCGAAGCTCTCCCGCAAGCATGTGCAACGCTGTTCGCCGGATGAGGGAGCTGAAGGGGCCGATGAGGAGCCAGTAGCGCCGGAACCGGCGACGGCTCCTGTCGTCGGTGAGGGAGACACGTGTTTCCACCGTCACGATTGACGAGGCGTTCCCGTAGCGGTCGATCTTGAGGCTGGTGGCGATTTTGGCGAAGCCGGGCTCATCGAAACTGGCGAACTGCTCTGGCGTGGTGGGTGCATCGGTGGCGCCCGCGATCGATTTCCAGGGGCGGCCCACCTGGCCCAGGACCATCTGCACGCCAGGGTTCTCGCCGAGCATGATCCAACCCAGACCCACCATATCCTTGAGCCTGAACGCGCGCGGGGCTGCTTCTGGTGCGGGAGTCTTCCCACGTCGATTAATGGCGCCTGCCAATCCCTGTGGCAGTGCACGGATGCCGAGCAGGATCCGCACTATCGGGGCCTTAAAAGGTCCATCCCACAAGCCACTGCGTAACACTCGGCCGGACCTGCCCGGAAAACGTCTGCATGCACGATGGAGAAGTCGTATCTTGGCAGGAATTGGTCCATGAGCAGTTGAGAGTCAGCTGCATGGTTGACCGTAAGTTCAGTGCTTTGTGCGTGTGGTTGGGCAGGTAGCTCACTCATTTGAATCCTTCTCCTGCCTGGGACTTTTTCTTCCGCTTGAGCCCAGCTTCGCGTCTGCAGGGACGGGGGTCCAGTGCCGGAGGGCCCCGTTGCGTTTGGGGACTCGTGGGTGTGGCTTCCCCGCAGGACCTTCGGCCCTTTTGCCGCCGGCGCCAAGAGTCCAGCGTGGCTGGAATACAGCTGCAGATGCAACAGCAGAGGATATGGGGGCTGGACCATCAAAATCACTGTCTTTGGTGCCACGGGCGCGACGGGGCAATTGCTGGTGCGCCGGGCTCTCGATGAGGGCATTACCGTGGTTGTCTACGCCCGCCACCCCAATAAGCTGGCAATCGCCAACGAAAGACTGAGCGTGGTCAAGGGGGAACTTTCGGATGCCTCGGCCATTGAGAGGGCCGTACAGGGATCCGACGGAGTGGTCAGCCTGCTGGGGCAAGGGGTACCGGTGAAAGGTACCCCGATTGCCGCAGGCACGCGCAACATCCTCGCAGCCATGCAGAAGTCCGGCGTGCAGCGGATCGTGGCGGTGACCACGGCAAGTGCAGCAGATCCCGCTGATCGCCCGTCTCTGCGTTCGAAGGCGGCCATCGGATTTGCCAAGCTCTTTATGCGCCCGGCCTTTGACGACGTTATTGCCACCGCGCAGGCCATTCGGGCATCCGACCGGGATTGGACCATCGTGCGCCCCCCACTCCTTCGAGACGATCCCCGAACGGGGCAGGTGGTGGCCGGCTACCTCGGCGACGGTGTTACCGGCAATTTCCTCTCGCGCGCAAACGCGGCTGAGTTCATGCTTAGGGTGCTTCGCAACAATGAGTACCTTCGAATGGCACCGATCGTCGCCGACGCCAAGTAGAGCCAGCGGATGGCCCGGTCCCCGAACGGGGCAGCGCTAAGCCACCCCGGTGGCTTGGGAAACGAGTTCGAAGTGGATCTGCCGGGTGGTGATGTCCGAGGACACGAGCCGGACGCGGACCTTGGTTCCGGATTCCAACTCACCGGCGCAGCGTGCGGTCACCGCGGGTTCGGCGACCTGGATGATCCCCGAACTTCCGTTCCCGTTTCCGTTCTTCCCGTTTCCGTTTTTGCCGTTCCCATTGCCGGTCCCGTTGCCGTTGCCGTTCCCGTTCTGCGGCTTGGATCCGGAAATCACGATCGCGTCGAACTCCTGCCCGATGTGGTTCAGCAGCAGCGCGGCCTCCACGGTGTCCAGGGCCATGCGTTCCATCCTGGACGCCAGCTGGTCCGATCCGGCCATGATGCCCGGCAGCAGGGGCAGGGCTTCCCGGGCCCAGCCGGGAACATCGCCGCCATTGCTCAGGGCCTCGCAGATGACCAGCACGAAGCGGTCCACCAGGCGGCGCAGCGGCGCGGTGGTGTGGGCGTAGGCAGCACCGATGGCGGACTGCATGCCATCCCCGGGGACAGTCCCATCAAAGGCGGTATAGGACGCACCGCGGAACAGCATGCCGGCCGAATGCATGATGGCCAGCTGCCGCGGGTCGGTGGGATCGAGTGACCGCAGGTACTCGCCGTAGCTGACCTCCCCGTCCCACGGCCTGCCCAGCACCTCGGTCTGCAGCCGGAAATGCCGCAGGGACCGTTCGTCCGGCGCGGGCATGGTACGCAGGATGCCCACCTTGCCCTCCAGCATGAGCTGCGCCGCGGCCATCCCGGTCATTAGCGAGATCTGTGCGTTCCAGTCCTCCACGGGAAGCTGCGGAACCGCGTCAATGCGGTAGCCGCCGTCGGGGAGCTGGACGATCTCCTGCTCCGGCATGTTCAGGCTGGCCCCTCCGCGTTCCCGTTCCAGCGCCACCCGTTTCAGGCCCACCTCGCGGAGCAGCCGCAGCACTGGTGAAGCCGTCCCGGCGTTGAGGTCCGCCTGCGCCCCCTTGTAGCTGAGCTTGTCGCGGCTGCGGACCCGCGCCCGCCTTACGCCCACTGACACAACCGACGCGTCGCCGTCGAGCGTGAAGTCCCAGACGAAGGCCGAACACTCCTGGCCCGGCAGCAGGCTCCCGGCCCCCTCGCTGATCACTTCCGGGTGCAGCGGGATCCGGCCGTCGGGAGCGTAGAACGTCTGCCCGCGGCGCCGGGTCTCAGCGTCCAGGGGACCCCCGGGTGCAACAAACGCCGGAACGTCGGCGATCGCGTACATCACGCGGTAGCCTTTCCCGTCCGGTTCGATGAACACTGCCTGGTCCAGGTCCGTGGAGGACGCCGGATCGATGGTCACGAATTCGACGGCGGTCAGGTCGTAGGACGGCAGCTTCAGTGCTGCCACGGCCGCCCGGGCGTCCGCCACGGCTTCAGCAGGATACGGGCCTGGCAGTTCGAGTTCCGTCCGCAGCAGTCCCAACGCCTCTTCGAGGGCGTTCCTGTGGTCGTGGACATTGGGGGCCAACCGATGATGTGACACAAAAGTCAGCGTAGCTCCAAGTCCCCGGATATGGCATCAGGAGCCGGCGGCGTCCAGCGCGTCGAGGAGGGAGGCCGCAGCGGCCGCGGGGTCGGATGCCTCCGTGATGGCGCGGACCACCACGATCCTGCGGGCACCGGCCTCCGCCACCTCGCGGACGTTTCCGTGGTCGATGCCGCCGATGGCAAACCACGGCACGGGATCCGCCGCTTGCCCCGAGGCCTCGGCGGCGTACTTCACCAGTTCAGGGCCGACGGCGGCCCTGCCGGGTTTGGTGGGCGTGGCCCAGACAGGACCCACGCAAAAGTAGTCCAGCCCGGACGGCCCGGCAGTTGCTGCCAGGGCGGCGTCCACCTGTCCGGTGGTATGGCTGGAGAGCCCGATGGCCGCATTTCCGTTGACCAGGGTCCGCGCCGCAGCCAGCGGAAGGTCCTTCTGGCCAATGTGGAACACCGGTGCCCCGGACAGCACGGCGATGTCGGCGCGGTCATTGACGGCCCACAGCTTCCCGTGCCGCACCGCGGTCTCCTTCAGCACCGCCAGGAGGTCCAGTTCCTCGGCAGCTTCGATGGTCTTGTCGCGCAGTTGGATGATGTCCACGCCGCCGTCAAACGCGGCGTCCACGAACTCCGCGAAGTCGCCGCGCTCACTCCTCGCATCGGTGCAGAGGTACAGGCGGGCGGCCTTGAGGGCGTCGCTGTGCCCTGCATTGGCAACTTCGGGATTGGCAACTGAGGCGGCTGAAGCGTGGGGGCCGGCGGGCAAGGATGAGGCGGACACATTCATGCCTGCAAGCCTAGTTCCTCTAAACTGGGCTGGTACTGCGGGAGCCCGCGGCAGCTGTCATAAAGCGCCGGGCTGAGAGGGCGTCAGAGCCGACCGCTTGACCTGATCCGGTTAATGCCGGCGTAGGGAAGGAACCATATGCGTACCCCATCCGACAATCGCTCCGGGTCCTCCGGGTCCTCCGGGTCCTCCGGGTCCTCCGGGTCCTCCGGGTCCGCCGGTGCCACCGGTGCCACGGTGCGGGCCGACGTCGCCGTCATCGGCGGGGGAGTGGTTGGGCACGGAATCGCCTGGGAGGTGCAGCGTTCGGGGCGCTCCGTCGTCCTGGTCGATGAAGCACCCGGAAGCGGTGCCAGCTGGGCCGCCGCCGGCATGCTGGCCCCCGTCAGTGAACTGCACTACCAGGAGGAGGACCTCCTGGAACTGATGCTTGAGGCATCATCCCGCTGGCCGGGGTTCGCCGCCGGAATCGCCGGTCCAACGGGTGCGGATTCCGGATATCTTACGACGCCGACACTCGCCGTAGGTGCCGACGCGGCGGACCGCCGGGCGCTGATGGACCTTCGCGCGGTACAGCAGGCCAACGGGCTGGCGGTGGAACCCCTGACCGTGCGGGAGGCCCGTAAACGTGAGCCGCTCCTCAGCCCCGCCATCGCCTGCGCGCTGGATACGCCCGCGGACCACCAGGTGGATCCCAGGCGCCTGGTGGCGGCCCTGCGGCTGGCCCTCGCCGGCGCCGCGCAGGAGAAGCCGGAACTGGCGGTTGCCGGGGCGTTGGACGGGTATGCCGTGCCGGACCGGGCAGCCGCCCTGCTGTGGGAAGGCGAAACAGTTGCCGGTGCCAGCCTCGCCAGCGGCGGCACAGTATTGGCAAAGGAAACCGTGGTAGCGAACGGCCTTCAGTCGGGGGCGCTTGGGGGCCTGCCCCACGGCCTTGAACTGCCCCTGCGTCCGGTGCACGGGGACATCCTGCGCCTTGCCGTTCCCCCGCACCTCCAGCCCCTGGTAACCTCCACGGTGCGTGGCCTGGTCCACGGCATCCCGGTCTACATCGTCCCCCGGCAGGACGGGACCGTCGTCATCGGTGCCACCCAGCGGGAGGATGCCCTCTCCGACGCCGTCAGCGCCGGAGGCGTGTACCAGCTGCTGCGGGACGCCCAAGCGCTGGTGCCTGCTGTGGCTGAACTTGAACTCCTGGAGTGCACCGCCCGGGCCCGTCCCGGAACCCCTGACAACGCGCCGCTGCTGGGCCGCGTGCCCGCAGCCCTGGGGTCAAAAGGCACCGGGGCCGGGCACGTCCCGGGTCTCATCATCGCCACAGGCTTCTTCCGGCACGGGGTGCTGCTCACTCCCGCTGCGGCAGCCATCTGCGCCGTACTGCTGGACGGGAAAGCCGATCCCCGCTGGGCGCCCTTCAGCCCTGAACGGTTTTCGCGGCCGGCGGCGGCCGCCCCAATCCCCCACATCAAGGAGACAGCGTGAACATCACCCTGAACGGAAAGACGCACACAGTGGCCGACGGCGCCTCCATCACCACGCTCGTCAGCCAGGTCACCGGACGCCCGCTGGCACCCAGCGGACAGGCGACGGACGGCGGGAAGCTGGGCGTCGCCGTCGCGCATAATGCCCAGGTGGTGCCGCGCAGCCAGTGGTTCGCCACGGCGCTCGCCGAGGGCGACGACATCGAACTTGTCACAGCAGTACAGGGAGGCTGACGCCATGACCGAAACCAGCACCATCAAACCCGCCGGACATTCCGGACCCGACGACGCCCTGGTGATCGACGGCGTCGCCCTGGGATCGCGGCTCATCATGGGAACCGGGGGTGCACCCAGCCTGGACGGCCTGGGCGCCGCGCTCGTCGCCTCCGGCACGGCGCTGACCACCGTGGCCATGCGCCGCTACTCCACCGCGGAGACCGGCTCGCTGTTCCAGCTGCTGGTGGACCACGGGATCCGGGTACTGCCCAACACGGCTGGCTGCTTCACCGCCCGGGATGCTGTCCTCACGGCGGAACTGGCCCGGGAAGCCCTGGAGACCGACTGGGTGAAGCTGGAGGTCATCGCCGACGAGCAGACCCTCCTGCCGGACGCCGTGGAACTCGTGGAAGCCACCGAGCAATTGGTTAACCGCGGGTTCAAGGTCTTCGCTTATACCAATGACGACCCCGTGCTTGCGCTGCGGCTGGAAAACCTCGGGGCCACCGCCGTCATGCCGCTTGGGGCCCCGATCGGCACCGGCTTGGGGATCCTGAATCCGCACAACATCGAGCTCATCGTCTCCCGGGCCTCGGTGCCGGTGGTTTTGGACGCGGGCATTGGCACAGCGTCGGATGCCGCCCTGGCCATGGAGTTGGGCTGCGACGCCGTCCTGCTGGCAACGGCCGTGACGCGCGCCCAGAACCCCGTTCTCATGGGTGAGGCGTTCAAGCATGCAGTGATCGCCGGGAGGATGGCCAGGGCTGCGGGGCGCATCCCGCGGCGGGAGCACGCCCTTGCGTCGTCGGCGATGGAGGGCCGCGCGGAGTTCCTCTGACCCGTCATACACGTGTGGCCACCACCCGGATGGGTGGTGGCCACACCTGCATGTTCAGCCGGCAGCGGGTCAGTCAGCGCCGCAGAATGACGGTCAGCCGCTCCGAGTCACGGCGGGCACGGGCGCGGCCCAGGTAGACGACGGCGCCAATGGCCGCGGCAGCGCCGAGGACCGTGGGCAGGACCCATGGAAGCCAGGTGGTCCCGGGCAGGTAGCCGAAGCCCGCCGCCATCAGGATGATCCACGTCAACGCCGCAACACCCACGGCGATGCCGGCGGGGAGTGCCGCACCGTACTTGGCGTGCCGCTTGTCATTGGCCCAGACGACGAAGCCGGCGGCGGCAGTGGCCAGCACCACGATGGTCAGCGAAAGCATGGATCTCCTTGGGAAACGGACTGGCCGGAGCCTAGAACTGGCCGAAACCTACGCGCCGGACCTCTTCGGCGCCGATCTCGACGTAGGCCAGGGCATTGCCCGGAACAATGATGAGGCGTCCTTTGTCATCCTTCAGGCGCAGTTCGCTGCCTTCGTTAATGGCTTCGCCAACAACTTTGGCCACTGTCTCCGCGTCCTGGGCGGATTCCAGTACGATTTCGCGGCCAACGTTTTGAACGCCGATCTTAATTTCCAAGGGGGCCTCCCAGCCAAACACGTTCGTTGATGATGTCTTATTTGTAGTCTAGGACCCTTTGGGGAAGCGAGAGATTCCGCGCCAAGCTAAACGGTAGATGAGGTCGCTGGCTACATCGAGGTCCAGGTTGCCGTCTGTTTCCAGCCAGTACCGGGCGCTGACCTGCGCCATTCCGGCCAGGCCGCGGCCCAGGAGTTGCGCTTCCAGCTGGGGGAGCTTGGTGTCCTCAGCAATGACCCGGGCAATGGCATCGGCGAAGGTCCGGTTGAAGGTCTCCAGCCTGGAACTGACATCGGGGTCGTTGATCAGGTCGGACTCGAACACCAGGCGGTGGGCCTGGTCGTCGTTGGCGATGAAGTGGAAGTAGGCGCGCATGACGGCCTGGACGCGTTCATCATTGTCCGTGGTGGAGTTCAGGGCGCCCAGCATCAGTTCGGTCAGGGAGGTCAGGTGGCTTTCCAACAGGGCGAGGTACAGTTCGCGCTTGGAGGGGAAGTGTTGGTACAGCACCGGTTTGCTCACATGGGCGGTCTCTGCGATCTCGTCCATCGCCGCGCCGTGGTAGCCGTTGGCTACGAACACCTCCTGGGCCGCAGCAAGGAGCTGGGCGCGGCGCTCATCCCGCGGCATCCGGGTGGACCGCTGGCCTGCGGGGCGGGAGGGGGCCTGGGGTTCGGCGGCGGGCGGGCGGTCAGCCCGTGCTTCAGGGACCACAGTTGTCCTTCTTTCCATTGCAGTTACCCTCACTTTACTGCGGGGTAATATGACCCGGCAGTATCCCGGGGCATACATTGAAGTATGGCTTCGTCTTTCACCGCAAATGTTTCGACCCCCGCCCTGGATCCGCTGGTGGAACCGGCTGCTGACCTCACTCCCGCCGAGGTGGAACGGTACTCCCGCCACCTGATCATTCCCGAGATCGGTGCCCTGGGGCAGCGGCGGCTCAAGAACGCCAGGGTACTGGTCATCGGCGCCGGCGGACTGGGCGCACCCGCATTGCTGTATCTTGCCGCGGCGGGTGTGGGAACGATTGGAATCATCGACGACGACGTTGTGGATCTGAGTAACCTGCAGCGCCAGGTGATCCACGGCGTCGGCGACGTGGGCCGGCCGAAGACCGAATCAGCGCGCGATGCCATTGCCGGGCTCAATCCGCTGGTGGATGTCAGGCTGCACAACGTGCGCCTGGACGCGTCCAATGCCCTGGAGCTGTTCAGCGGGTACGACCTGATTCTTGACGGTGCCGACAACTTCGCCACCCGGTACCTGGTGAACGACGCCGCCGCCATCCTGGGCAAGCCCTACGTGTGGGGTTCCATCTTCCGTTTCGACGGCCAGGTCAGCGTGTTTTGGGAGAAGCACGGCCCCACCTACCGGGACCTGTACCCCGAGGCTCCGCCCGCCGGTTCTGTCCCTTCCTGCGGCGAGGGGGGCGTCTTCGGGATGCTGTGCGCCGCCGTTGGGTCGCTCATGGTGACCGAAGCGGTGAAGCTGATTACCGGCGTCGGACGTTCCCTGCTGGGCCGGGTGGCCCTGTTTGACGCCCTGGGCGGCAGCTGGCGCGAGATCCGCGTGTCAAAGGACCCAGCGGCCGCGCCCATCACGGAACTGACTGACTACGAGGCCTTCTGCGGCATCGCCCCGGTCTCCCAATCGGACACGGAACACACCGTCACCGCCACGCAGCTGGCCACCATGCTGGCCTCGCGGAAAGCCGGGCTCAAGGACTTTGAACTGGTGGATGTCCGTGAGGCGGGGGAGTACGACATCGTGCGGATCGACGGGGCCAAACTGATTCCGCAGGGACGCATCCTGGCCGGCGAGGCCTGGGATGAACTTCCGCAGGACCGGGACATCGTGTTCCACTGCAAGGCCGGGACACGGTCCGCCAACGTGCTGGCGGCGGCCCGTCAGGCCGGCTACCAGCGGGTCAGCCATCTCGACGGCGGGATCCTGGCCTGGGTGCGCGACGTGGAGCCCGGCAAGCCCGTCTACTGACCGAACGCCCCATCACTTCCTGCGGCTTTTTGGAGAACGCCCCATCACTTTCTTGGCGAAAGTGATGGAGCGTTGCCGGATGGGGCGCAGGTGCTGATGGGGCGTTGCCGGATGGGGCGCAGGTGCTGGTGTGGCGTTGCCGGATGGGGCGCAGGTGCTGGTGGGGCGTCGTGCGGGTCAGGCGGTTTCGCGGCCCTGGTGGTCCACCGGGCACTCGGTCTCCACCACTGCAGGCGCGGCAGTGCCGGGCTGCTCAACGGTGATGCCGTAGAGCGCCTCGAGCGCGGCAACGTAGTCGTCCTGCTGGCCGTTCGCGGCGAGCTCGCGGGCGCGGACCGTGGGGACGTGCAGCAACTGCTTGACCATGCGGCGGAGTGCGAACTCTACTTCTTCGGCGGCAGCCGTGCAGCCGTGGCGGGCGCGGACCTTTTCCATCTCCGCGTCCAGCACGTTCATGGTGTGGCGCCGCAGGGCAACGATGGCGGAATCCACGGACCGGGCTTCGCGCTCCTGCTCGAAGGCCCTGGCGGCACCCTTGACGATGCCGCTGGCCTGGGCCAGCGATTCCGCCTGTTCCTGCGGTGCTGCCAGGCGCACTGATTCAAGGGTCAGCAGCTCCACGCCGTCCAGCTCGCCGACGGCGGGATCGAAGTCGTGCGTGAGCGCCAGGTCAATGGCGATCAGGGGCTGCGGTGAATCCGAGCGGACCTGGGCCAGCTCGTCAGCTTCAACCCGGGTGTCCGAGCCGCTGCAGCCGATCATGACGTCGGCAGCGGCCACAGCGGGCCGCAGCGATTCAACGTCAAGGGCCATGCCGCCGCGCGAGGCCACGAATCCTTCGGCCCGGCCGGAAGAGGAGTAAACGGAGATGTCCGTGCAGCCACGTTCACGCAGCAGTGCCATGGTGGCGCCGGCGTAGGCGCCGGTTCCGAACAGCACAACCTTCTTGGTTGACCAGTCGGGGTTTTCGGAAAGATCGGTGGCCAGGTCCAGTGCCACGGACACGATGGACAATCCCCGCGAACCGAGGGCGGTCTGCGCGCCCACATCCTTGGCAGTCTTCGAGGCGGCCTGGAAAAGCCGGACAAGGCCGGCGCTGGCAGTGCCGTCGTGCTGGGCGGTAATCAGGGCACGGCGCACCTGGCCGGCGATTTCCCGTTCACCGACGACGGCGGAGTCCAGTCCCGCGCTGACGGCGAACAGGTGCTGGGTCACTTCGGGTCCGGTCCGGGTGCTGAAGGAGCGCGAAACGAGGGGTTCGGCCAGGCCACTGGCCTCGCTGATCCGGGATACGAGGGCCGCCCGGGCCGCTTCGACGTCGTTCGGGTTGGGCGCTTCGCCGTAGATCTCGTAGCGGTTGCAGGTGGCCAGGACCACCGCGCCGGCTACGGCGGGGGACTCGGTGAGCGCGGATGCGGCAATCCCGGAGGAACCGTTGCTCAACTGAGCAACGGTTTCAAGATCGATGTCGGCGTGTGTAGCCACCAATGAGAAAAGAACCACAGCAGACCAATCATAGCTTTTTCGTTGCCCGGTAGAACAACCCTCGGAAAGGATAGTCCCCACACTGCACAGTGATCCGCGCCACCTGCCTGGCTTGCGTGGTGTAAGCGACAGGTTGTCGTTATCTTTTGCAGCTCTTTTTGGGCACAATCAAAAGCATGACTCCTAGCCCTGCCGTCTCCGCTGCCGGTGTCCTCGCCGCAGACCATCCACTGATGGACGGCCGCACAGCTGATTCACCACTGATCACGGCCTACCGCGGGGGCAAGCCGTCCCGCCGTCCCGTCTGGTTCATGCGGCAGGCGGGCCGGTCGCTGCCGGAATACCTCAAGGTGCGCGAGGGCATTGCCATGCTGGACTCCTGCCTCCGTCCGGAGCTGGCCTCCGAGATTACGCTCCAGCCCGTCCGCCGCCACGACGTGGACGCCGGCATCTTCTTCTCAGACATCGTCATCCCGCTGAAGCTCGCCGGGGTGGGCGTGGACATCGTGCCCGGGGTGGGTCCCGTCCTTGACAAGCCCGTGCGCACCGCGGCCGATGTCGCCGCCCTGCCGCCGCTTACGTGGGAAGCCCTGGAGCCCATCCGCGAGGCCGTCCGCCTTACGGTGGCGGAACTGGGCAAGACGCCGCTGATCGGTTTTGCCGGCGCGCCGTTTACCCTGGCTGCCTACATGGTGGAAGGGAAACCCTCGCGCGACCACCTGGGCCCGCGGACCATGATGCACGCGGACCCGGAGACCTGGAACGCGCTGGCAAACTGGGCTGCCGACGCCTCGGGAATGTTCCTTCAGGCCCAGCTGGAGGCCGGCGCCTCCGCCGCCCAGCTCTTTGACTCCTGGGCGGGCTCGCTGGGACTGGCCGACTACACCAAATACGTTGCACCGGCGTCGGCCCGTGCCCTGGACCATGTCCGCCACCTCGGTGCCCCGCTCATCCACTTCGGCACCGGCACGTCCGAACTCCTCGTCGCCATGCGGGACGTCGGCGTCGACGTAGTGGGCGTTGACTACCGGCTGCCGCTCGACGAAGCGAACCGCCGGCTGGGCGGAACCGTGCCGCTGCAGGGAAACATCGACCCCGCACTGCTGGCAGCCCCCTGGGAAATCCTTGAGGCCCACGTCCGCGAGGTCATCGCCGCCGGCTCCGCAGCCCCCGGCCACGTCCTGAACCTGGGACACGGAGTACCACCCGAAACGGACCCGGACGTCCTGACCCGGGTGGTGGAGCTCATCCACTCCATCTCACCGGAGTAACCAATGGGCAGCAGCTCCGCGGCGAGGGCACGTACAGCTTTGGTGGTGGGCGGCGGGATCTCCGGGCTGCTGTCCGCGCGGGAACTTGCCGCGGCCGGCCACGAAGTGACCGTCCTTGAAGCGGGGACGGCGTGGGGTGGCTGCGTGGGCAGCCATACGGTAGCAGGCCTGACGCTGGACAGCGGCGCCGAGTCCTTCGCCACGCGGTCCGACGCCGTCGCCCGGCTCTGTGCCGAACTCGGCCTGGGCAGCAAGATTGTCCAGCCCCGTCCCGGCGGCGCGTGGGTGCAGCTTCCGGACGGCCCCCGCGAACTGCCGAGGACCGGGGTGCTGGGCATCCCCGCCAACCCCTGGGACCCTGAGGTCCGCCGCACCCTGGGCACCTGGGGTTCGCTGCGCGCTTCCCTGGACCGGCTGCTGCCTGCTTCCGTGGGTGCCGGTGGCAGCGTCACCAGCGTCTCCGCCCTGGTCCGGGCACGAATGGGTTCGCGGGTGCTGGAACGGCTGGTCTCGCCCGTGGTGGGCGGCGTCCACTCCGCCGATCCCGGCCTGCTCGACGTCGACATGGTGGCTCCCGGCCTCCGCGCCGGACTGCGGAAGCATGGTTCCCTCGCTGCCGCAGTTTCGGCCCAGCGGCGCGGCGCCGCCACACCCGCCAAGGACCAGGCGCCCCAACCCGCAAAAGCCGGGTCCGCCGTCGCTGGCCTCGAAGGCGGCATGCACCTCCTGGTGGATGCCCTCGTGGCGGATCTCCAGCGCCGGCGGGTAACCCTTCTGTTGGGCGCTGCCGTCACCTCGGTTTCCCGCACCCCGGAAGGCTGGCGCGTCGAGGCCACCGGAACGGCCTACGACGCCACAGTGCTGGTCATGGCGGTGGAGGGCCCGGCCGCCGTCGAACTGCTGGAACATGCGGTACCCGCGGTCGCAGGAAAGAAACCGGCCTCCGGGCCCGACGTCAAGCTGGTCACGCTGGTCCTGGACAAACCGGACCTGGACCGGCGTCCGCGAGGTACGGGAATTCTGGTGGCCCCCCAAACGCCGGACATCGAGGCAAAGGCGCTGACGCATGCCACGGGCAAGTGGGATTGGCTGACAGCTGCTGCCGGTCCGGGGCGCCATGTGGTGCGCCTTTCCTATGGCCGGGTGGATGGTGCTTCGGCCCAGCATGGTGCCGGCCCTGAAACCGGTGATGAGCTGTTCACAGCCGCCCTGCGGGACGCTTCCGCCCTGTTGGGCATCCGGATCACGGAGGAGGACGTGCGGGGCTGGGATGTGGTTCGGTGGCGCGGCGCCCTGCCCTTCGCCGCCGTCGGGCACCGGGCACGGGCAGCGGGGATCCGGCAGGCCTGCAGTGCAGCGGGCGGCCTGGCCGTCGTGGGCGGATGGGTAGCCGGAAACGGGTTGGCCGCTGTGGTGTCCGACACGCGTGAGCAAATGGGCCAACTGACTGCCGCCTGAGCATCGCTGCTGGTCAGACGGCCGAAGAGGCTCCGCGGCCCCAGCGCAGCGGCCGCCCCGGCCTCCCTCCCGGTTTCCAAACGGTCAATCGTTCTGGTTAGGGTCGATGACTATGGTTCAACACAGGTCCGAGCTTTCAATGTCCCGGACCGGTATCCATGGGGGAATCCGGCGCGGTACCGCAGCAGCGGCCGTCGGAGCGGTACTGGTTCTTTCCACCGGCGTCCAGGCGTCCTTGGCTGACGACGCGGCACCTCCTCCCCAAGACCCCGCGGCACAGGTATCCGCGGACGCAACTGCTGCTGCGCGTGATATCGCCGCCCGCCAGGATGCCCCCCAGTTCCAGCGCGGTTCGCATGGAGAAGACGGAGGGGCCGCCACGGACCCTGCCGCCGGCGCCACCCTGGCAAAGACCCCGTCTGTCCTTGCCGTGCCGGGCGCCCTGCTTCCGGCGGTGAAGGCCTCCCTGCCCACAACCACGCCGACGGCGGCCGCATCAGCCGCCGCGGAAGCTTCGATATCAGCGCTGCCCCTTCCCGATCTCCCGCTGCCCACCGTCTCCGGCACGCCCCTCCTGCCGGGCGGGCAGACCGCAACGCCCGCGTCACCAACCGGCACCGCATCTTCCCCTGCGCCGACCCAGCCACGGGCTACAACAGCATCCGGACCCACCACGGCATCCGCGCCAGGCGCGGCCCCGGCGGCGGGCACCTCTCCCGAGGCGGGCGCCACGGCCCCGTCCGCAGTTATGGTTACTCCGGCCGTTGGGGCGGCAACGGAAGCAGCGCCGGGAGGGGCTGATCCCGCTACCGGCGCTCCGGCCGCGGCGGGAGCTTCCGGTACGGCAGGAGGATCCCCCCGTACGGGCGCGTTTGGAGGCGCGGGTGCCGCCGGCAATGATGCCAGCCACGCCGCAGCAAACGGTGCCGCGCAGGCTTCCTCATTCCCAGCGGCGGGGATCCCCGCGGCGCAGGGTGATCAGACCCGGTCCCAGCCCGCCCGCACGCCGCAGGCTGCCGGCCCGCCTGCAGGTCCGGGCCGCGCAGTCTCGTCCATCGGACCTCTTCCGGACGTGCCCGATGCCATGGTGTGGCTGGGCGCCGGCCTGGTTGGCGTAGGTGCCGCCGCGGGGCTGGTGTTCCTGCGCATGCGCCGCCTCTAAGGAGCGCTGCGGAGTGGCCTGCTGCACTGGAGAACGTGACTTTGCTCACTTCTACGAGTTGTAGAACTCTTCGGTTTCGCCTTGGGGGCAGCGAAGGGGCAAACTTGTAACCATGAGCCACACTTCTGCCGAATCTGTCACTAAAACCGAAGAATCAGCCGAGCAGTTCTTTACCCTCTGGACGGTATTCAAACGGTCAGAGTCAGTGGTCCGCAGTGCGAATGCCGCCGCCGACTTCGAAGCGCTGCTGGAGCGGCTCGCTGCGGCCGGCGTCACGCACCGGGGCAGCTACGACGTCTCGGCCATGCGAGCCGACGCCGACGTCATGGTGTGGCTCCACGGAGCCAAGCCGGAAGCGCTGCAGCAGGCCATCCGCGACATCCGCCGCAGCAGCCTGTTCGCCGGCACCGAGATCGTCTGGTCCGCCATGGGTGTCCACCGCGAGGCAGAGTTCGCCAAGAACCACACACCCGCGTACTCCCGAGGCGTCGCTCCGGCGGAGTGGCTGTGCGTGTATCCGTTCGTGCGCTCCTACGAGTGGTACATCCTTCCGGAGGCCGAGCGTGGCAAGATGCTTCGCGACCACGGCCTGCTGGGCCGGGATTTCCCCCAGGTCATCTCCAACACTGTCTCCTCCTTCGCCCTGGGGGACTGGGAGTGGATCCTCGGCCTGGAGGCACCCGAGCTGGTTGACCTGGTAGACCTTATGCGCCACCTGCGCGCCACGGAGGCGCGCAACCACGTCCGTGAGGAAGTCCCGTTCTATACCGGACGCCGGATCACCGCCGATGAAGTTGCAGAGGTGCTCGCATGAACTCGGAACAGCAGGCCGCGACGGCCGCCAACCCGGTAACTGAAGCCGGACGCATGGCCCCCAAGAACTATGACGCCGTCCTGCTGGCCTCCTTCGGCGGACCGGAAGGGCAGGAGGACGTCATCCCGTTCCTCCGCAACGTCACCCGCGGCCGGGGGATCCCGGACGAGCGGCTCGAGGAAGTCTCGCACCACTACCGCGCCAATGGCGGCGTCAGCCCCATCAACCAGCAGAACCGCGAGCTCAAGGCGGCGCTGGAGGCCGAACTCGCTGCCCGCGGCATCGAACTGCCCGTGCTGTGGGGCAACCGCAACTGGGCACCGTACATCCCGCAGACCCTGCAGGAGGCGTACGACGCCGGGCACCGCCGGGTGCTGATGCTCACCACGAGTGCCTACTCCTGTTACTCCAGCTGCCGCCAGTACCGTGAGGACATTGGCATGGCGCTGACGGAGACCGGCCTGGACGGCAAACTCGAAGTGGACAAGGTCCGCCAGTACTTCGACCACCCCGGTTTCGTCGAGCCGTTCGTTGAGGGAACCGCGGCCGGCCTCGCCGACGTCCGCGCCAAGCTCGCCGAAGCCGGCACGCCGGACGCCCCCGTGCACATCCTGTTTGCCACGCACTCCATCCCCATGCGGGACGCCGAGGCCGCGGGCCGGTCCGAGGGTGAGCCCCGCGAGTTCGAGGAAGGCTCCGCCTACGTGGCCCAGCACCTCGCCAACGCCGCCGCCGTCATCGACCGGGTCAAGGCCGAATCCGGGCTGACCGCGGAGTGGTCCCTGGTGTACCAGTCCCGTTCAGGCGCCCCGCACGTGCCGTGGCTGGAGCCGGACATCAACGACGCCATCGAGGAACTGGCCGGGCAGGGTGTGAAGGGCATCGTCATCGTTCCGCTTGGCTTTGTCAGCGACCACATGGAAGTTGTCTGGGACCTGGACACCGAAGCGATGGAAACCTGCGCCAACCTGGGCCTGGCCGCCACCCGCGTCCCCACCCCCGGTACGCACAAGAAGTTCGTTGACGGCCTTGTGGACCTCATCTGCGAGCGGACGGTGGCCAACAACATCAGCAACCGCCCCGCCCTGACGGACCTTGGTCCCTGGTACGACGTCTGCCGGCCGGGATGCTGCGCCAACTTCCGCGGTGAAAAGCCCACCATTGCAGGGGCCGACACCACCGTGGGCACCGGCCATGACCCGTATCCGTCCGGTGCTGACGCGGAAACGGCGCAGCTGTGACAGTCCGCATTGGCACCCGTGCCAGCAAACTCGCGCTCACCCAGACCCAGCAGACCGCGGACCAGCTGGCCGCCGTCGGGGGTTTCCCGGTGGAGCTGGTGCACATCCGGACCGACGGCGACGTCCTCACCGGCTCGCTGTCCCAAATGGGCGGCACGGGCGTCTTTGTCGCAGCCCTGCGCGACGCGCTGCTGCGCAGTGAGTGCGATGTAGCCGTCCACTCGCTCAAGGACCTGCCCACAGGGGCAGCGGTAGGGCTAAGCCTTGCCGCCACGCCGCGCCGCGTGGACGTCCGCGACGTCCTGTGCGCCCGGGACGGACTGAAGCTGGCCGACCTGCCTGCCGCAGCCCGCATTGGCACCGGCTCGCCCCGGCGCGCGGCACAGCTGCGGGCAGCGCGCCCGGACCTGGACATCGTGGACATCCGCGGCAACGTGGACACCCGCCTGGGCCGCGTTCCCGGGTTGCCCGGAAACTCCACGGACCAGGTGGTGCCCGGAAAGTCCTGCGACCTGGATGCCGTGGTGCTGGCCGCCGCGGGCTTGGAGCGGATCGGCAGACTGGACGCCGTTACCGAATACCTGGAAACCGACGTAATGCTTCCCGCCGCCGGCCAGGGATCGCTGGCCATCGAATGCCGGACGGCTGACGCACCGCCAAAACCCGGGTCTGCCGAAGGCTCCCGGGAGGTCCTGGCCCAGGCCCTGGCAGCACTCGACGACCCCGACACCCGCCTCGCCGTCACGGCCGAACGTGCCCTGTTGGCCCGCCTCGAAGCAGGCTGCGCAGCTCCGGTGGGCGCCTACGCCTACCGGAAGGGCAGCATGCTGCACCTGGAAGCCGTGGTGTGCGCCGTGGATGGCACCGCCACCGTCCGGGACAAGCGCGCCACCGATGGGCTGACGGAAGTAGGAGCCACCCTGCTGGGCATCGACCTGGCTGAGGCCCTGCTTGCCGCCGGAGCCGCCGACATCGCAGACCTGCAGGCGTCCTGACCTGGCGATGACGCAGCCCTCCAGCAGATCCGGATCCGACACGCCGCTCGGCGGGGCCCGGGTCCTGGTCACCCGCAGCCCGGAGCGTTCGGGCGCCCTGGTGGAGGCTTTGGAAGGAGCAGGCGCCCTGCCGGTACTGCTTCCGCTCATCGACTTCGAACGGGCCCCGGACCAGCACGCGCTCGATGTCGCCTGCGACGCGCTGGCGGCCGGAGCCTTCGACTGGCTGGTGGTCAGCAGTGCCACCACCGTGCACGTCCTGATGGAAAAGGCCGCCGAACGGGGCCTTGCCCTGGACCGGCTGGTTCCTTCGGGGACGCGGATCGCGGCCATCGGTCCCGCAACGCGCAGGCTGCTGGAGGCGGGCGGACTGGACGTTGCCCTTACGCCTTCCGGCGAGCAGTCGGCCACCGGCCTGCTCGCAGGCTGGTCCGGAGGCGGCAGGATCCTGCTGCCGCAGGCGGACATCGCGGCGGCCACGCTGGGGGAGGGACTGGCAACGGCAGGCGGCACTGTTACTGCCGTTACTGCCTACCGCACTGTCGACTACCCGGCGGCAGCGGAACGACGGCTCGCCGTGCAGGCGGAAGACGGCGACGCAAGCCAGCCGCCGCCGTCGTACTCCCTCCTGACGCCTGAAACCGCCGCCGCCGAGATCGCCGAAGGGCGCATCGCCGCCGTGATCGCCGCCTCGCCGAGTGCAGTGCGCCGGATCTCCTCCCTTGGTCCGCTTGGCGGCTGCCGGCTGGTGGTCATTGGCCGTTCGACGGCGGACCAGGCCGCTGCCTTGGGCCTTGAGGTCGCTGCGGTGGCGGCCGAGCCCACACCGGACGGGTTGGTGGCAGCTGTGGCGAAGGCCCTCAACCCGCCCTGACTCAGCCGGCACGTTTTCCTCCATCAAGCTTCAAGACAACGCGAAGGACAGGACCCATGACTTTCCCCACCCAACGCCCCCGCCGCCTGCGCACCACCCCCGCCATGCGCCGGATGACCGCCGAAACCCGCCTTGCCCCGGCCGAACTCATCCTTCCCGCCTTCATCCGGGAGGGACTCACCGAACCCAACCCCATCACCTCCATGCCGGGCGTGCTCCAGCACACCACCGACACCCTGAAGCGGGCCGCCGCGGAGGCCGTTGAGCTGGGCCTGGGCGGCATCATGCTCTTCGGCATCCCGGAAACCCGCGACGCCGAGGGCACCGCCTCGCTGGACCCCGAGGGTGTGCTGAACAAAGCCATCCGGGACGTCCGCGCGGAAGTGGGCGATGACCTGGTGATCATGAGCGACGTCTGCCTGGACGAATTCACCGACCACGGCCACTGCGGAGTGCTCGACGACGACGGGTACGTGGACAACGACCGCACCGTGGAGATCTACGCCAGGATGGCCGTGGCACAGGCTGAGGCCGGCGCACACATGCTGGGCCCGTCCGGGATGATGGACGGCCAGATCGCCGCCATCCGCTCGGCACTGGACGAGGCCGGCCACGTCAACACGTCCGTCATTGCCTACTCCGCGAAGTACGCCTCTGCGTTTTACGGTCCCTTCCGCGAAGCGGTGGACTCCCAACTCAAGGGCGACCGGCGGACCTACCAGATGGACGCGGGCAACCGCACCGAGGCGCTGCGCGAAGTGGAACTGGACCTGGCCGAGGGCGCCGACATCATCATGGTCAAGCCGGCCATGAGCTACCTGGACATCGTGGCAGACGTTGCCGCGATGAGCCCCGTGCCCGTCTCCGCATACCAGATCTCCGGCGAATACGCGATGATCGAGGCCGCCGCCGCCAACGGCTGGATCGACCGCCGCGCCGCCATCACTGAGTCCGTACTGGGCATCCGCCGGGCCGGGGCGCACACGGTCCTCACCTACTGGGCCGCCGAACTGGCCGGCTGGCTGAAGGAAACCCGGTGACCGATCCTTCCGCCTCTCCAACCGCACCTGTGGGGGAGGACCGCATCCTCCTTGGCCTGAACACCTTCGGTGACATCGGGGCGAATCCGGATGGCAGCCCGCAACCGCACGCCCACGTGCTCCGCCAGCTGCTGGAACAGGCGGAACTGGCGGACGCCGTCGGCCTCCATGCCTTTGGCGTGGGGGAGCACCACCGCAAGGACTACGCCGTCTCCGCACCGGAAGTCTTCCTGGCTGCCGCCGCGGCGCGCACGTCCCGCATCCGGCTGGGATCCGCCGTGACCGTCCTGAGCTCGGACGATCCCATCAGGGTGTTCCAGCGCTTTGCCACGGTGGATGCCATCTCCAACGGCCGCGCGGAAGTGATGCTGGGCCGCGGATCGTTCATCGAGTCCTTCCCGCTGTTCGGGCTGGACCTGGCGGACTACGAGGTCCTGTTCGAGGAGAAGCTCGAGCTGTTCGACAAGGTCCGGGCACAAAAGCCCGTGCACTGGGAGGGCCGCACCAGGCCGGCCGTGCACGGGCTGAGCGTCTACCCACCCCTTGAACACCACCTGCTGCCCACGTGGATTGGCGTTGGTGGAACGCCGGAATCCGTCCTCCGCTGCGCCCAGTACGGGTACCCGATCATCTTTGCGATCATCGGCGGCCAGCCGCGGGGCTTCCGGCCCCTGGCCGACCTCTACCGTGAGGCGATGGGTAAGTACGGCCACCCCATGCAGCAGATGGCCACGCACTCGCCCGGCCATGTTGCCGACACGGATGAGCAAGCCCGGGAAGAGCTGTTCCCGCACTGGCTGCAGCTCCGGAACAGGCTTGGGGCCGAGCGCGGTTGGGGTCCGGCCGGGCGGGGGGAGTTCGAGGCGCTGTGTTCCACGGAAGGGGCCCTGTACGTCGGGTCGCCGGAAACGGTGGCCCAGAAAATCGTCCGGCTCAAGCGGAACCTGGGTGTTGACCGCTTCGACCTGAAATACAGCAACGGTCCGCTGCCGCACGCCGCCATGATGCGCTCGATCGAACTGATGGGCACGGCGGTGGCGCCCCGGGTGGCGGAGCTGCTGGCCGGCTGACTGTGTCCCCGTCGAATTGTGCGTCCGGCCCACTGGGCGTCCGGCTAACTGAGAGAATAGAAACCATGACTTCCAGCAATCCTCGCAACGAGGCACTCTTCGACCGCGCCCGCCAGCTGATGCCCGGCGGCGTCAACTCGCCGGTGCGGGCCTTCGGCTCCGTCGGCGGGACGCCGCGCTTCATGGTCTCCGCCAAGGGACCGTACTTGACCGATGCCGACGGCAAGGAATATGTGGACCTGGTCTGCTCCTGGGGTCCGGCCCTGCTGGGCCACGCCCACCCGGCCGTGCTGGATGCCGTCCATGCCGCCGTCGACCGCGGCCTCTCCTTTGGCGCTTCCACGCCGGACGAAGCGAACCTGGCCGAAATCGTGAAGGAGCGCGTCCCCGCCGTCGAACGGCTCCGGATGGTCTCCACCGGCACCGAGGCCACCATGACGGCGGTCCGGCTGGCCCGTGGGTTCACCGGCCGCAACCTCATCATCAAGTTCGCCGGCTGCTACCACGGCCACCTCGACGGACTCCTGGCCGCGGCAGGCTCAGGCCTGGCAACCCTCGCGCTGCCAGGGTCCGCCGGTGTCACCGAAGCAACCGCCGCGGAGACGCTGGTGCTGCCCTATAACGACCTCGCCGCCGTCAAGGAAGCCTTCGCCGTGCACGGCCCGAACATCGCTGCCGTGATCACCGAGGCCGCGCCTGCCAACATGGGCGTGGTCACCCCTGCCGAAGGATTCAACCTTGGGCTCTCGAAGATCACCCGCGAGCATGGCGCGCTGCTCATTGTCGATGAGGTCCTGACCGGCTTCCGCACGGGCTATTCCGGCTACTGGGGGCTGACCGGCGGTGCGCCGGATGCCCAGGATCCGTGGACCCCGGACCTGCTCACCTTCGGAAAGGTGATCGGCGGGGGAATGCCGACGGCGGCACTCGGCGGGCGTGCCGACGTCATGGACTACCTGGCACCCACCGGCCCGGTGTACCAGGCCGGCACGCTGTCCGGTAACCCGGTGGCCATGGCGGCCGGCGTCGCCACCCTGACCCACGCCACCCGCGACGTCTATTCCTTCATCGACGTCCGGTCCCTGGAACTGTCCTCCGCGGTCTCCCGTGCCCTGGACGCCGCCGGCGTGGACCACTCCATCCAGTTCGCCGGAAACCTCTTCTCCGTGGCTTTCGGAACCTCTGCCCACGGGGTCCACAATTACGCAGACGCGCAGGCACAGGAAGCATTCCGCTACGCGCCGTTCTTCCACTCCATGCTGGAATCCGGGGTCTACCTGCCGCCGTCGGTCTTCGAGGCCTGGTTCCTGTCGGCCGCGCACGATGACGACGCCATGAACCGGATCTACGACGCACTTCCGGCCGCAGCCAAGGCCGCTGCCGCCGCGCAGGGCTAGCACCGCCGTCGTCCGTTAAGAAAGAGATCCCCGGCTGCAGACCGCAGCCGGGGATCTCTTTCTGCTTCAGGCGTTAGAGGACGTCCGAGAGGAAACCCTTGAGCCGGTCGGTGCGGGGCGCCGTGAAGATCTGTTCCGGAGGTCCGGACTCGACCACCACGCCGGCGTCCATGAAGGTCACGGTGTCCGACACGTTGCGCGAGAAGCCCATCTCATGGGTCACCACCACCATGGTCATGCCGCCCTTTGCCAGGTCCGCCATAAGGGACAGAACGCCCTTGACCAGTTCGGGGTCCAGGGCAGAGGTGGCCTCGTCGAAGAACATCACCTCCGGCTTCATGGCCAGCGCACGGGCAATGGCCACGCGCTGCTGCTGGCCGCCGGAAAGGTTGGCCGGGCGGGAATTGGCTTTGTGCTTCAGGCCCACCAGATCCAACTGTTCCAGCGCCTCTCTGCGCGCCTCCTCCTTGGAGAGCTTGCGCAGCTTCCGCAGGGCCAGCGCGACGTTTTCCTCCACCGTCTTGTGCGGGAACAGGTTGAACTGTTGGAACACCATGCCGATCCGGCGGCGGAGCTCGTCAGGATTGTCCTTCAGGACCGAACGGCCGTCCAGCAGGATGTCCCCCTGATCAGGTTCGATCAGCCGGTTCATGACCCGGAGCAGGGTGGACTTTCCCGAACCCGACGGACCAATGACGGACGCCGTGGTGCCTTGCGGAACGTGCAGGTCAATGCCCCGCAGGACGTGGTTGCTGCCGAAGGAGAGGTGGATATTCTTGGCGCTCAGTGTTCCCGATGCGAATTCGCTCATGCCTGGGCTCCCTTTCCAACGACGGCCGCGGCCTCGTCCGGTTCTTTCTTTTCGGGCCGGCCGGTGCGAAGCCGCGCATCGATGTAGTTGACCAGGTGAGTGAGCGGAATGGTCATGGCCAGGTAGAAAATCGCTGCTGCCACGTACGGGGAAAGGTTACCGCTGCGGGCGGCGGCATCCTGGCCGATCTGGAACAGCTCGCGTTCCGTTGCCAGCAAGCCCAAGGTGAAGACCAACGAGGAATCCTTGATCAGGGCAATGAACTGGTTCATGAGGGCGGGAAGTACCCTGCGGATACCTTGTGGCACCACTACGAGACGCATCGAGGGACCGTAGCCGAATCCCAGCGCGCGCGAAGCCTCAAGCTGCCCCTTGTCCACGCTCTGAATGCCGGAACGGAAGATCTCACCCGTGTACGCGGCAGCCATGAGCGACAGAGCCGCAATGCCCATGGGGTAGGGGCTGTTGCTGCCCGTGACTTCACGGAAGATTGGTCCGAATCCCAGGCCGATCACAAGAATAGTGAGGACCGCCGGGAGTCCACGAAACACGTCGGTGTACACCCGGGCGGCCCACCTTGCCACAGGATTCCGTGAGATTCCCATGAGGGCCAGAATCAGGCCGACGAAGGCCCCGATCAATCCCGAGGTGATCGCCAGCACCAGCGTATTGGGCAGGCCCACCGCGAACATGCTTGGCAGAACCTCGGCAATCTGCTTCCAGTCAAGGAAGGTCTCTCCGAGTCGTGTCAGGAAATCCATATGGCTTCGCTATCTTTTCTGGGTGGCCGGTTCTAGTTCGCGGGGACCTTGACGGCCTTGCTGCCCGGCTTCCAACCCTCAGGGGTCTGCTCGGCAGCGGTCGGGCGGTCCGTGTACCACTGGGCAGTCAGCTTGGTCCAGGTGCCATCGGCAACGATGGCATCAAGGGCAGAGTTCAGCGCTTCCAGCAGGGCAGGGTTGTCCTTGGCAACGGCGTAGGCGGTGAAGTTCTGGGTGTTGAGCTTCTTCTCGGCGATTTTCGTGCCGTCGCCGGGCTTGACCTGGCCGGTGGCCTGCTGGGACGGGGCCACCCACGCGTCCACCTGCCCACTCTTCAGGCTGGCGAAAACGGTGTTGTAGTCAGGGAAGGAAACAGGCTCAAGGTTCAGGGTGTTCTTGACGTAGTCTTCCTGGACGCTGCCGCTGACGACGCCGATGCGCAGGCCGCCCTTCAGCTCAGCGAACGTCTGGACTTTGGCGTTTTCTTTGGTCACGAGGGCCATGTAACCGAAGTCGTATCCATTGGTGAATGCGACAGTTTCACGGCGGGCGTCCGTGGTGGAGATCGAGGAGGATCCGACGTCGAACTGCTTGTTCTTGACCTGGCTGAGAAGTGCCTGGAACTTGGTGGAGGCAAACTCGACCTTGAGGCCAAGCTTGTCGGCCATCGCCCGCAGAAGCTCATTGTCGTAGCCGGTGAACTTGCCGGACGAATCAACGAAAATGTTCGGCGGTGCGTCTGACAACGTCCCCACGCGCAGCGTGCCCTCAGTGACGAGGCCGAGCTTACTCTTGTCGATCTTGTCGATCGGGGTGACGTTGGCAGTGGTGTACTTGTCCAGCGTCTGCTGGTCGCTGCCCTTCAAGGCATCGGTGGGGGTGCCGCTGGGCTGGGAAGACCCGCCGCCGCAGGCTGCGAGGGAGACAGCGAGGGCAAGCGCCACGGGAGCGGTTGTGAGCCACTTCATCGCTTTGATTTTCATCAGGTTGTCACTTTCATCTGAGTCGTAAGTCGACCGGGCCGCAAGGCAGCGCTGTGGCGCCTGGCATCCGCCCGGCACTGGTCAAGCTGTCCGGGGCAGGGGTGGCCGCAAAACTTTATTGTCTCACTTGGGCGAATCCAGGCGGTGAAGTGAAGAAGACGGAACGGCGATACGTATATGTCGAATATGATTTCGTTCTGAAGCGGTTGGGGCGCCCGGCTGCCGGGTCAGGAGGGTGCCTGGTCGAACGAAGCCCATCCCATGACCGGTGGGTTTGTTAAGCGCCGTGACTGTGACATGCCTCGCAGTAGTATGCGCAGGAGCGCCCTAGAAGCCGTCGGCGGTGGCGTCCTGGGGCGGCAGGACCGGCCAGTCTCCCTCGATCACGGCGGCCGGCTTGGTCTTCCGGAGATACCCCTGGAAGTCCGCAGCCTGGCTGACCGCCCAGTCCACCTGTAGTTGGTGCAGCTGGCTGGCCGGCATCATCAGCTTGGGAAACTTGCCCGCCATGGCGTCCAGCACGCGGAGCGTAGCCAGGGCATCCGCTGCAGAGGTGTGCGCGTTGTCCAGGACCACGCCGTACTCCTCGCACAGCGCGGTGAGTGTCCGCTTGCCCTTGCGGTAGCGGTCAACCTGCTTGTTCATGATGTAGGGATCCAGGACCGGGAAGCGGGTGAGCTGCGGAATCCCGTACCGTGCGGACTCGGCGGCAAGGACTGTGAAGTCATAGCTGGCGTTGAAGGCAATAACCGGGGTTCCGGAATCGAAGAGCTCCTGCAGGGCGGCGGCGACCTCACGCGTGACCTCATGGGCAGGGCGTCCGTCCCGCCTTGCCTGTTCGGTGGTGATGCCGTGGACATCGCTTGCCTCGACGGGTATCTCCACCCCCGGATCGGCCAGCCACTCGTGCTCCTTGATGACCTCCCCGTGGTGGTCCACCACGGTGATCGATGCCGTGACGATCCTTGCCGCCCGCGAGTTGCGTCCGGTGGTTTCCAGGTCGAAGGCTGCGCGGGGGAGGGTGGTCCAGGAACTCATACTTCAACGCTAAGGGGACCCACCGACAATTCCGTGGAACGCCACTGCGGCTACATTGGATCAATGCGGAATGAGTACGTCCAGGCGGTCCTGGCCGTCGTCAGGCTGGTGCCGGCAGGGGCGGCCGTATCGTACGGGGACGTTGCCGAGCTGTTGGGGTCGGGGGGTCCGCGCCAGGTCGGTTCAGTCATGAGCCACCATGGGGGCGGCGTCCCCTGGTGGCGCGTCCTCAAAGCCAGCGGCCATGCACCTGAGGGCCACGAAGCCGAAGCCCTGCTTCTCTATCTTGAAGAAGGTACGCCGCTGGTCGGGGCCTACAGTTCATATCTGCGGACCGGGGAAGGCCGGTGGCGGGTTGACCTGGGCGCCGCACGCTGGGCGCCAACAGACAGTGATTTTGACAGTATCGACGCAGTTGCCGATGACCTGGAGCGCCGCCTCCATAGATTGTCGGTGCCTGATGATGGAATGGGTTTGTGACCGTAACAATTCCTTTGACCGGCCCCTGGGGCCCGCACCGGCAGGAGCCGGAGGCGGGCCAGGATCCGGCTTACCCGGCCGCGGGAAACCTGGGCAGCAGCGCCCTGCCGGCCGCTTCTGCCCTTCGGCTGCTGCCGCCACGGCGGGTGCACGCGGAAGCGCTCCGGCTCACGCGGGACCAGCAGGCAGCGGTTGATGTCGCCCAAGGCTCGGGACCGGTCCTTGTTCCGGGTGCGCCGGGCACAGGGAAAACCACAGTCCTCGTCGAGGCCGCTGTCCAGCGGGTCTTCCGTGACGGCGTCGACCCCGAACGCATGCTCATCCTTGCGCCCACCCGCCTTGCGGCCGATTTCCTGCGGGATCGTTTCACCGCCCGGCTGGACAGGAGCCTCAGCACCACCCCCGCCAGGACCTGGGCCTCGTACGCGTTCGACCTGATCCGCCGTGCCAAGGCTGAAGGCGTCATATCGCTGCCCAGGCCTCCTCGCCTGCTGTCAGGCCCGGAGCAGGACCTCATCATCAAGGAACTCCTGGAGGGCCACACGCTGCCAGGGCTGGAACTGCCTTGGCCGGCCGATCTCGACAGCGCCCTGGGAACCCGGGGCTTCCGCCAGGAGGTGCGGCAACTCTTTGACCGCATCATTGAATCGGGCCGGACGGCTGAAGACCTTGCCCAGCTGGGGGATGCCTGCGGCCGGCCGGACTGGAAAGCCGCAGCAGCCCTCTATGCCGAGTACCGGGACGTTCTTGACCTGCGGATGCCGGAAGCCTTCGACCCCGCCGGGATCATCACAGCTGCCCGGCAGATCTTCCAGGACGTGCCGGATTTCCTCGCGGCCGAGCGTGCCAGGCTGCAGGTAGTCCTGGTGGACGACATCCAGGAGGCAAACCCTGCCATCTTCGAATTGCTGGCCGATGTCGCCGCCGGTAAAGACTGCTACGTGACATCATCCCCGGACACGGTGGTCCAGGGATTCCGGGGAGCCCGGCCGGATTTGGTGGCTGAACTGCCCCGGCTGTTGTCAGCCCAAGCGTCTGTCCTCGAACGTCCGCTGTGGCATGCCCACGGCCTGGCGCCGGCGGTGGCAGAAGCGTGGTCGAATGTCGCGGGCCGCATCTCCCAGCGGGCAGGCGGGCAACTGGCCCGCCGCCTCAAGCAGCCCGAAAATGCCGGTGGACCCGGCAGCGTCGAAGCCCACTTGGTGCCTACTCCCGTGCACGAGCTGCGGTACGTTGCCCAGCGGATCCTGGACCAGCACATCAACCACAACCGTGATCTGGCGGATATGGCAGTCATCGTGCGCAACGGCGGCCAGGTCAGCGAGTTGCAGCGCTATCTGTCCGGGCAGGGCATCCCCGTACGGGTGCCCGTGGCTGAATCCGCGGTCCGGGACGAGGTAGCTGTCCGTCCCCTCCTGGATGCATTCGCCATCGCGCTGGACCCGGAGCTCTTGACACCCGAAGCTGCGGTGTCACTTCTCACCTCCCGGATCGGTGGCGCTACCTCCATTGAGCTGCGCAGGCTCCGGCAATCCCTGCGGCGGGAGGAACTCCTGGGCGGCGGGGGCCGCGCCAGCGATGCGCTGCTGGTCCAGGCCCTGCTTGAGCCCGGCGCGCTGGGTGCGTTGGGAATCGAAGGCCGCGCCGCCCGACGCACGGCGCGGATGATCCGTGCGGGGCAGGAGGCAGCCGGACTGCCGGGTGCCAACGCAGAGTCGGTGCTCTGGGCACTCTGGGATTCAACGGGGCTGTCGTCGGCCTGGACAGAGACCGCGTTGGCGGGAGGACCGCACGGGGCGCGGGCCGACCGCGACCTGGACGCGATGATGGCGCTTTTCCACACGGCGGAACGCTACGTGGACCAGATGCCGGGCGCGGGCCCCGAACAGTTCCTGGAGTACCTCCTGAACCAGGAGCTTCCCATGGACACCCTTGCCGCCCGTGCCCAGCTCGATGACGCTGTGGAGCTGATGACGCCGGCCAGTGCGGCAGGCCGGGAATGGCCCGTCGTGATCGTTGCGGGGCTGCAGGAGGGGGTCTGGCCCAACACGAGGCTCCGCGGTGAGCTGCTCGGCAGCACCCTGTACGCGGATGCTGTGGAACATGGCCCGGAGTATGCCCTGCAGCGTGACCCCCTGAGCCGGCTGCGGGACATCCGCTACGACGAACTCCGCAGCTTCTCCACGGCGGTGTCCAGGGCACGGGAACTGCTGGTCTGCACCGCGGTCTCGTCAGAGGACCACCAGCCGTCATCGTTCCTGGACTTTGTTGCACCCCTGGGACCGGAACAGGAGGGCAGGGCTTTCACCCAAGTGGAACGGCCCATGACGCTGCGCGCCTTGGTCGCCGAGCTCCGGCAACATGCCCAGCTTGACGGCGCGACGCCGCAGACGGAAGAAGCAGCCAGGGTCCTGGCACATCTCGCCGCGGCGGAACCTGCAGTGGCCGGAGCACACCCTGACAGCTGGTGGGGACTCGCCCCGCTGACATCCTCTGCGGCGGTGGTTCCACCGGGGGGAACGGTGTCCGTGTCCCCATCAAAGGTCGAGACCGTGCAAAAGTCGCCGTTGGACTGGTTCGTCCAGGCAGCAGGAGGGGAGCCGGCCACCGATTTCGCCCGGAGCCTGGGCACCCTGGTCCACGCGATCGCCCAGGACATTCCGGACGCGTCCGGATCCGAATATGTGGCCGAACTGGTGCGGCGCTGGCCTGCGCTGGGCATGAAGGACAATTGGGAGGGACGGCTGGACTTCCAGCGCGCCGAGGCAATGGTGCGGAAGCTTGCGCAGTATGTGCTGTCCATGAGGAGTGAAGGCCGCAGCCTGCTGGGCGTCGAACAGGACTTCGAAGTGGCCCTTGGCGAGGTGGTGGTGGACGAAGCCTCGCCGCGGGAGGCGGTACTCCGCGGCCAGGTGGACCGGCTGGAAATCGACGGCGAAGGCCGCCTGGTGGTGGTCGACCTCAAGACCGGAAAAAGGCAGCCAGGCAAGGACGAGCTGTCCCACCATCCCCAGCTTGGCGCCTACCAGGCAGCAGTGCTCGCCGGTGGATTCGACGCCAGGCCGGACGGCAACCCGGGCCTGTCCGGCGGCGCCGTGCTGGCGCAGCTCGGGACCGGGGCAAAAAATCCAACCATCCAACAGCAGGAACCATTAGACCCGCAGGAGAACTGGGCATTGGACATGGTCAAGGAGGCCGCCGCCGTGATGGGTGGCAGTGAATTCATCGCGCGGCACGATCCCGCCAAGGGCAGCCATGGTGGCCACGGCTGCCGGCTTCCGGAGGTGTGCCCACTGTGTGTGCGTGGACGGCAGGTGACCGAATGAGCGAAGCACTGCCTGCCGCGAAGGCCACCCCGGACGTGCGGTTCAGCCCCGAAGAACTGTCCGTGCTGCTGGGCGAGAAGAACACTCCCACGCCCGAGCAGTCCGCCATCATCTCGTCCCCCTTGGCGCCGCGGCTGGTCATTGCGGGCGCCGGATCGGGAAAAACCGCCACTATGGCGGACCGGGTGGTATGGCTTGTGGCCAACGGATGGGTCACCCCCGAGGAAGTCCTGGGCGTGACCTTCACCCGCAAGGCTGCGGGCGAGCTCGCCAGCAGGATCCGGACAAAACTGCTGACCCTTCAGCGTGTTGCCGCAATAGATACGGGGCATGGGCTTTTCCCTGAGGGACTGCTCAGCAGTGACGCACTGGAGCCCAAGGTGTCCACCTACCATTCGTTCGCCAGCGGCATCGTCTCGGACTACGGGCTGCGGCTTGGCGTGGAGCGGGATGTGGTTCTGTTGGGCGGTGCCCAGGCCTGGCAGCTGGCCAGTGAGGTGGTTGAAGCCTACGACGGCGAATACGATCACTTCCGCGCCGCCAAATCCACCTTGGTGAAGGCTGTCATCCAGTTGGCGGGAGAATGCGCCGAACACCTTCAGGAACCTGAGGATGTGGAGGCGTGGCTGATGGCGCGCCTTTCGGAATTTGAGTCCCTGCCGTACTTGGCGGAGAAGAAGAGGAATACGCCCAAGGCGGCTCTGGACCTCGGAGGGATGCTGCGGACCAGGGCAAGCGTCGCCGACATGGTGGGCCGCTACGCCGCAGCCAAACGAGCCCGCGGCGCACTCGACTTCGGCGACCTCGTGGCCCTCGCTGCCAAGGTGGCGCAGGAGGTACCGCTGGCAGCCCAGATGGAGCGCCAGCGGTACAAGGTGGTTCTGCTCGATGAGTTCCAGGACACGTCCTATGCCCAACTGGTGCTTTTTTCCCGCCTCTTCGGTGACGGCCATGCCGTGACAGCGGTCGGCGATCCCAACCAGTCAATTTATGGTTTTCGGGGCGCTTCCGCAGGGCAGTTGTTCCACTTCGTCCGCGAATTTCCCATGCGCACTGGCGAGTCGGAGGAAGGAGTTCGCTGGGCGCCGGCCCCAACCTCCTACCTGACCACGGCATGGCGCAACGGCCGGTCCATCCTCGCGGCGGCCAACGTCATGTCGCAGTCCCTTAGCCGGGCGGCGGCGCACCATGGACCTGCCGGGAGCAGAACGCCCACTTCTGACGTGCCTCCCCTGCAGCCAAGCCCACATGCCGTGGACGGGACCGTGGTGCTGGGGCGTTTCACCAGCGACGTGGAGGAAGCTGCTGCGCTGGCTGACGACGCCCTGAGATACCGGGTGACCGACTTTGAGCTGAAGCCGGACGGTGCAGCCGAGCCGCCGGCGCTCGCGGTGCTGTGCCGCCGGCGCGCCCAGATGGAACCCGTCCGGCGCCAGTTCGAGGCCCGGGGGATCCCCTATGAAATCGTGGGCCTCGGTGGCCTCCTGGACACCCCGGAGATCGTTGACCTGGTGGCCACCCTTCGCGTCCTTGCGGATCCCGGCCGGTCTGATGCCCTCATGCGGCTCATTGCAGGCGCCCGGTGGCGGATAGGGCCCGCCGACCTCATGGCATTGCGCGACTGGTCCAGCCAGCTGGCACGCAGCCGGGAAAAGGCCGCGCACGGGTTCGACGCCGACGTCCAGGACAGCGACAGCGACAGCGACAGCGACGAAGCAGACGCCCCCATCCTTGAAGGTGACCTGACCGACGGGGCAAGCCTGGTGGAAGCCCTGGATTTCCTGCCGCGGGAAGGGTGGACATCCTCGAATGGCCGCACCCTCAGCACGGGGGCGCGCAGCAGGCTGGCCAGGTTGTCACTCGAACTGAGGCAACTGCGCGGCTACCTCGGTGATGATCTCACCACGCTCCTGGGGGAGGTGGAGAGGGCCATGCTGCTGGACATCGAAGTGGCGGCACGGCCGGGGATCAGCATCCACCAGGCCCGCCGCAACCTCGATGCCTTCCAGGATGCCGCCGCAGGATTCCTCCGCACTTCCCAGCGGGTGGACATCCTCGCTTTCCTGTCCTGGCTGGAGGCTGCGTCTGCGGAAGAAAACGGGCTGGAAGCGCCCGCAAGCGACGTGAACCGGGAAGCGGTTCAGCTGTTGACCGTCCATGCCTCCAAGGGCCTGGAGTGGGATGTTGTGTTTGTCCCCGGGATGAATGCGGGAGCCTTCCCCAGCGACCGGGACTCCCGCTGGAGCAGCGGTTCGGCCGCGCTGCCCTGGCCCCTGCGGGGGGACCGGGCCGACCTTCCGCAGTGGGACCTCGACCAGCCGGACCAGAAGGGCTGGCTGGATGCCGAGAAGGTGTTCAAGACCGCCGTCCAGGTCCATGGCGAGTCGGAGGAGCGGCGGCTGGCGTACGTTGCCTATACCCGGGCCAAGCATGTCCTGTGGGTGTCCAGCGCAGCCTGGGTAGGCTCACGGGCAGGGCAGGCGGAGATGTCTCCATTCCTTGCGGAGCTGGAGGCCTTGACGCGACAAACTGACGCTGGATCAAGCCCGAACGCTTTGGTCCATCCGCTGTCGCTGGAGGAGGCCGCACTGCCCCAGCAGAGCCCACTGACGCTGGAAACGGAAGAAGCCCGCTGGCCGTACGATCCCCTTGAAGGACCCGTGGACCCACGCAGCGGTGAGCGCCTGCGCCTGGCCCGCGGGCGCCGGACAGGCATGGAAGCAGCGGCGCAGCGGGTGCTTGGGATCCTGGGAACCGCCGACGACCAACTGGTTCGGGCGGAGGCGGCATTGCAGGTAAACAGATCCGGACAGGAACGCGGTTCCCTGCCCGGTTCACCGCCCGGCCTTACGGGGGCAGCGGCAGGCTGGGCACGCGAAGCTGCGCTGTTGCTGGAGCGCAGGGCAAGAAGGTCGGGTGGCCAGGACGTGCACCTGCCCACCCATATCTCGGCCTCTACCCTTGTTGACCTCGGGGACGACCCCCAGGCGGTGCTGGGCCGGCTGCGCCGCCCCGTGCCGCGCGAACCCGGTATGTCGGCGCGGAAGGGCACGGCCTTCCACGCCTGGGTAGAGGAATACTTTGGAAAGGCCGGCATGCTGGACCTTGGCGAAGCGCCAGGTTCGGACGACCACATCGATGCCGCCTACGATCTTGATGAGATGGTGGCCACCTTCAAGGCTTCCCCCTGGGCTGACAGGTCACCGGCCTTTGTTGAGGTTCCGGTGGAAACCAGGGTGGGGGAGGTGGTGGTGCGCGGCCGCGTGGACGCCGTGTTCCAGGACGCCGACGGCCGCTGGGACCTGGTGGACTGGAAGACCGGCCGACGGCCGTCCGCCGCACAGCTGAAGACCCGTTCGATCCAGTTGGCGGTGTACCGGCTGGCATGGGCGAGACTCAAGGATGTTCCCCTGGAGGACGTGCGGGCCGCATTCTTCTACGTTGCGGATAACGCCGTGGTGCGGCCGCACGACCTTGGGACGGCAGCCGAGCTGGAAGGAATTGTCGCCGCAGCGCTTGCCCGGCCGTGAGGCCGGCCCTGAGCGGCGCCCACGGCGCCGTGCCGGCTCAGCCCTTGTTGGCGTTGATGACCGAGATGGCAGCTGTGGACGTATCGTCAGGACCCTTGGTTTCGCTGGCCCGCGCTTCCCCGGCCTTAGCCTCTGCAGCCGCCTCCACCGGAATGGGGGCCACGTGTACGGCAGGCTGGGAATGCACTGCCGGTTGCCCCTGTACACCAGGTATGCCATCTGCTGCCCGTTCGGCGGGGACCGGGATGACGGTCACTGCAGGACTGACTGCGGAACTGCCACCCGCGGATGCCGGCGTTGCCCCGGAAGTTCCGGCAGGCGCGGGGGCGGCCGTCCCGGGCGCGGCGGGGCTGTCCTTGACCGGAAGCGGCTCGACACTGATCGGCTGGCCGCCGAACTCGGCGATGTCGCTGGCAAGGCTTTCCAGCATTCCCTCGGCCTCGCTGACCATTTCCTGGTCACCGGCCGCCAGGCCCTTGACCAGGTACTGCGCCAGGGCAAACTCGGCGGACAGGGCAGCCCGGCGCAGCAGGTGCTGGTCCGGGACGTCGCGGCGGCTGGAAGTGTAGGACTTCAGTACTGCATCAATGAAGTCCTGTTCATTGGAGGCCACCAGCCAGGCGAAATCGTCTGCGGGGTCGCCGATGCGCAGGTCCGTCCAGCCGGTCACTGCGGTCACCCGTCCCGACTCCACCAACAGATTGTCCTCGTGCAGGTCGCCGTGGACCACGCAAGGGTTGAACCGCCACAGGGACACGTCCTCCATGGCATGTTCCCAGCGGCGCAGCAGTGCGGCTGGGATCTTGCCCGTTGTTGCTGCCTGGTCCAGTTCGTTCAGCCTCCGTTGGCGGAACTCATTGGGGGTGTAACTGGGCAGGTCGGCGTTGCTGACCAGCGACCGGGGGAGGTCGTGGACCGCGGCCAGCGCGGAACCGATTTCGCGGGCCAGGCTGGCCGGCCCCGACGTCAGCTCCTCGACGCTGCGGGTGCTCCCGGAGAGGTGCGAGTAGACGAACGTGGTCAGCGTTCCCAGCCGGACGCTGCCGGCCACCGTCGGCATCAGGAACGGCAGTTCCGCCCGGACGGCGGGAGCGAAGGCCCGCAGCACCAGGAACTCCGTTTCCAGCCGCGCGCTGGCTTCGGCGTGCCGCGGTGACCGGACCCGCCAGCGCTTGCCTTCGGAATCGAGGAGCAGGGCCGAATCGAAGTCCGCGGGGTCATCCGGCGCAGAGCTAACGGCCGTCGGGGTCAGTCCGGGGACTGCCGCGGTTGCAATTGCCGCCAGTTCAATCGGTTTTCTTCTCACCGTTCCACGGTAGATTGCCTGCCGTCCCAGAGGGCAATCTGACCGCGGCGAGTCTCCAGATAGGTGCAAATCGGGGGCCTCCCGGCAGTACGCGGCCTCTCCCGAAATGTGAAATGTCGGTAGCAGTCAGTACGGTGGAAGCATGAGCCACACGGAGTCCGTTATACCCGTCCACCAGGCTGCGCCGGCGCGGCTGCCGGCGAACCATCTGGTGGACACCCTGCTCCCGGTGCGGCCGGCACTGGTGGACCGGGGATCCGCTGCCCGCATCAGGGCCGGGATGATCGATGACCTGCTGGCAGGGACGGACGCGGTGGCTGCAGTACTGTCAGGGCGCCAGGGCCTGGTGCGGGGCAGCAACCTGGTCCTGACCGGGGCCAGGGAACTCCTGGCACAGCTAAACGAGGCAGGATCCGCGCCCGAGCTCCTGGTGTACCTGGGATCCGCCCTGCCTGCCTCGGACGTTCCGGCCGGGACCGAGCTGCTGCTTTTCGTCCTGCCCGAACCTCCGGAACCCGGCACCGCCGGTATTCCCGCGGACGCTTCCTGGGCAGGCTTTCGGGAGGTCGCAGCGGACTTGACTGCCACCTCCACCGCCTTGTTCGTGGAAGCCAGCGCCATCGCCAACTGGCATGCAGCCCACACGCATTGCCCCCGCTGCGGCACGCCCACGGACGTTGAAGCCGGCGGCTGGGTGCGCCGGTGCCCGGCGGACAATTCTGAACACTATCCCCGGACCGACCCCGCAATCATTGTCACGGTCGTAGGCCCGGACGGCCGGCTCCTCCTTGGCGGCGGCGGCCCGGTGGATGCCCGGAACTACTCCACCCTGGCCGGGTTTGTTGAGCCAGGGGAGTCGCTCGAGGAAGCCGTGGTCCGCGAGATCCAGGAGGAAGTTGGGGTGCGGGTCACCGCCTGCCAGTATCTCGGCTCCCAGTCGTGGCCGTTCCCGGCCTCCCTTATGCTTGGTTTTACCGCCGTCACCGAGGACGCCCAGGCAACGCCCGACGGCGTGGAGGTCACCAGGGCACGCTGGTTCAGCCGCGAGGAACTCCAGGAAGCGGTGCTCAGTGGTGAGATCACCATTTCGAGCAGGCTCTCCATTGCCCGCTCGCTGATTGAGCACTGGTACGGCGGCCGGATCCAGGACCGGGCCGGCGCCTAAGCTATTCCATCCACCAGACTCCAGCACGCGGTAGTCGAGAAACAAAGCAGCAGAAGTGACTACAGATAATTTTGACGGAGCAGCCTCCCTTGAGGACCGGATCCTCGGGGGGCTTGACGCGGAACAGCGTGAGGTGGCCAGTACGTTGAGCGGCCCGTTGTGCGTGTTGGCGGGGGCGGGAACCGGCAAAACCCGGGCTATCACCCACCGCATTGCCTACGGCGTTCACTCAGGCGTTTACAGCCCGCAGCGCCTGCTCGCCGTGACGTTTACTGCCCGGGCAGCGGCAGAGATGCGCAGCCGCCTGCGCGACCTCGGTGCGGGAAACGTGCAGGCCCGGACTTTCCATGCCGCAGCCCTGCGCCAACTGCAGTTCTTTTGGCCACAAGCTGTGGGCGGCACGCTGCCCAACCTGCTGGACCACAAGGCCCAGATGCTTGCAGAAGCCGCCCGGCGGCTCAGGCTCAGCACGGACCGGGCATCGATCCGCGATCTTGCCTCGGAGATCGAATGGGCCAAGGTGTCCATGCTGACGCCGGCAAACTATCTTGAAAACGCGCAGGGGAGGGGTGCGCCCGGCGGATTCGACCTCACCGCGGTGGCCCGCGTTTTCCAGTCCTACGAGGACGTCAAGACGGACCGCAACGTGATCGACTTTGAGGACGTCCTGCTGATCACGGTGGGCATCCTGCAGGAGGACGAGAAGGTGGCTGCCACGGTCCGGGAACAGTACCGGCACTTCGTGGTGGACGAATACCAGGACGTGTCCCCGCTGCAGCAGCGGCTCCTGGAGCTTTGGCTCGGCGGCCGCGACGAACTTTGCGTGGTGGGCGACGCCAGCCAGACCATCTACTCCTTTACCGGCGCATCGCCCAGGCACCTGCTCGACTTCAAGGCCCGCTACCCGCAGGCCAACGTGGTCAAGCTTGTACGGGACTACCGCTCCACCCCGCAGGTGGTGAAACTGGCCAATGACTTGCTGGCCAGCCGCCGCAGCGGCGGCCCCACCGCGGACGCCGCCTGGGCAGCCCCCCTGCAGCTCGTGGCGCAGCGACCCGCCGGACCCGCGCCCCAGTTCACCGAGTGCACGGATGACGAAGCCGAAGCCGCCACGGTGGCGCAAAAGATCAAGGCACTGCTCGACGCCGGAACCCCGGCCAGTGAGGTGGCAGTCCTTTTCCGCACCAACGGCCAGTCCGAGGCCTACGAACAGGCGCTGGCGGCGGCAGGCATCGGCTACCAGCTGCGGGGCGGCGAACGCTTCTTTGCCCGGAAGGAGGTCCGGGATGCCATCCTCCAGCTGCGCGCAGCCACCAGGGCTGTTTCTGAAACGGATGCGCCGGAACCGCTGGGTCAGCTGGTCAGGGACATCGTTTCCTCCCTCGGCTACACCGATTCCGCTCCGCACAGCGGTGGAGCCCTGCGCGAGCGGTGGGAGTCCCTCGCCGCGCTGGTGGCGCTCGCCGACGAACTCGCCCAAAACCGCGGCCCCCAGTTCGGTCTGGCGGATTTCGTCAATGAACTCCAGGAACGTTCCCTCGCCCAGCACGCGCCTACTGTGCAGGGCGTTACGCTCGCCTCCCTACACGCAGCCAAGGGCCTGGAGTGGGACGCGGTCTTCCTGGTGGGACTCAGCGAAGGCCTGATGCCCATCTCCTTCGCGGATTCACCGGAGTCGGTGGATGAGGAACGCCGCCTGCTGTACGTCGGCATCACCCGCGCCCGCGAACACCTGTCCCTCTCGTGGAGTACCGCGAGGACTCCCGGCGGCCGCGCCAACCGGAAGCCGTCCCGGTTCCTTGACGGGCTGCGGCCTGATTCGGTGGCAAGCTCAAGTGCCCGGGGAAAGGGAACCGCCCCACGCCGGAAAGCTGCGGCGCCCGCGGTGTGCCGGGTCTGCGGCACCATGCTCGCCACCGGGGCCGAACGCAAGGTGGGCCGCTGCAACGCCTGTCCCCCCACCTATGAGGAACAGACCTTCGACGCCCTCCGCAACTGGCGCCGGGAGGTGGCGCAGTCCGCGGACGTCCCCGCGTTCGTCGTCTTCACCGATGCCACCCTCACTGCCATTGCCGAGGCCAGGCCGGCGTCGCTGGAGGAACTCTCCGGCCTCGCGGGCGTCGGCCCGTCCAAGCTCGAAAAGTATGGGGAAGACGTCCTCCGGGTCCTGGTCGAAAGCTCCGTCCTGTGAGCCGCGGCCCCGGCACCGGCCATCACCAGGCCCCCTCGCTGACCACATCCGACGGTTCTCCCGTGGAGGTGCGGCGCTCTGCCAGGCGTACGCGGACGGTTGCGGCGTTCTGGGAAGACGGAACGGCGGTCGTTGCCATTCCGGCCCGGTTCACCGCTGCGCAGGAGCGGGAGTGGGTGCACCGCATGCTGGCCAAGCTGCACAAGCAGGGGGAGCGGCGGGCTGCAACCGGGCGGCGGCGGCCGGCCACCGACGACGCCCTCGCTGCCCACGCGGCACAGCTGTCGGCACAATACCTTGGCGGCCGGCCGGCGCCTACGTCCGTCCGCTGGGTCAGCAACCAGAACTCCCGGTGGGGCTCCGCCACGCCGGCCGAAGGTACCATCCGGCTGTCGGACAAGCTGCGGCCCATGCCGCAGTGGGTCATTGACTACGTCCTGCTGCACGAACTGGCCCACCTTCTGGTGGCTTCGCACAACGCCGCGTTCTGGAAGCTGCTGGAGGCCTACCCCGAAACCCAGCGGGCCAAGGCATTCCTCGAGGGGGTTTCGTTTGCGACGTCCCGGGGGCTGGACAAGGACAGTGTGGCGGACAGCGGTGACGACGCCGGGCAGGTGCCGGGCAGCTGGTCAAGAGACGCGGACTAGCTCCCGCCCGGACAACCACCGCAGTTCCCGGACAGCCAACCTTCTCCCAGCCGGGATACGCAACGGACATTAAACACCGCGGCGGGCCAGGAAGTCCTGGCCCGCCGGTAAAGTGTCAGCTCTTGGGCTGGTCGGTTCCGCCGTCGTCGTCCTTGTCTCCGGCGTCCCGGCCATCTCCGGAGTCGCCGGCCTCTCCCTCATCGGTGGAGGTGTCGTCAAAACCGCCACTCAGCAGTTTCTGCAGGGCGTCATCCACCTCGCTGTCGCTGGCCTCGGCGAGCTTCCGGCGTGAGCTGAAGCCCTTCGGATCGTCCAGGTCTTCGGCGGTGGGCAGCAGGTCGGGGTGGTGCCAGATGGCGTCCCGTCCTTCGATGCCGCGTTCTTCCTTCAGCGTGGCCCACAGGGTGGCGGCGTCGCGCAGCCTGCGCGGCCGCAGTTCCAGCCCCACGAGGGAAGCGAAGGCGTGCTCGGCCGGACCGCCCGTTGCCCGGCGGCGCCGCACAGTTTCGCGCAGTGCGCCGGCCGACGGCAGCACCTTCTCGGTGGCAGCCGCGGTCAGTTCGTCCACCCAGCCCTCCACCAGGGCCAGCGCCGTCTCGAGCTTCTCCAGCGCCTGCTCCTGCGCGGGGGTCCGCTGCGGCATGAACACGCCCTGGGACAGGGCCTCCTGGATGCCCTCCGGGTTGCTCGGGTCAAGGTCCCGGGCGAGCTCCTCGATGCGTGAGGTGTCGATGTGGATGCCGCGGGCGTATGCCTCGATGGCGCCCAGCAGGTGTCCGCGCAGCCAGGGAACCTGCACGAAGAGCCGTGCGTGCGCAGCCTCCCGGACGGCAAGGAACAGCCGGATGTCGTTCTCGGGCAGGGACAGTCCCTCGCCGAAGGCGGCAACGTTTGCCGGCAGGAGCGCCATTTCAAGGTCGGCGAGCGGGACGCCGATATCCGTGGAGCTGACCACATCCTTGGACAGGGCGCCGATGGCCTGTCCCAGCTGCATGCCGAAGATGGCGCCGCCCATGTTCTGCAGCATGGAGGAGGCCCCGCCCATCATGGACTTCATTTCCTCGGGCATCTGCTCCGTCATGGCGGAGGAGAGCGCGTTGGCGATGCTGTTGGCCACGGGTTCGGTCAGCCGCTTCCAGGTGCCCAGCGTGGCCTCCACCCATTCCGCGCGTGACCAGGCTTTGCCGATCAACCCGGTGGCGGGCAGGTCGGTCACCGGATCCAGCCACAGCTCGGCCAGGCGGAGGGCTTCGTCCACATCCCGGGACTGCTGCGCAGATACGGAAGGGTCAGAGCTGCCGGCGGCCACGCGCCTGGCGTTGTCATGGGCCAGCGTCCAGTTGACGGGGCCCTCGGACGGCGCGCTCATCATGGCCTGCACCTGGGAGAACATCTGGGCCAGCAGGTTGGGGTCATCCGGCAGGCCGGCAGCCTTGGCGAGCTCGGCGGGGTCGAAGTTTTCCATCCCCTTGCCGCCCATCAGGTTCTGCAGCATTTCGGTCAACGGATCCTTGGGGGTGTCGTCGCCGTTGGACGGATTGAGTGGATTGGAGGTCATGGTCCCGCCGATCGATGGTGTGACTGTTGATCAACCTTCACGGTACCCCGGTGGTGGTCGGCTGTCTGCCGCCCGCCGCCGTCGTTCGCTCTAGGCAAAGCGGCCCGGCATGCCTCCACCGCGTACTGTTGGTGGGGTGACTACAACCCGTGGCGGCCATCCCTCCGAGGACCACGTTCCCGAACTTCCCCCCTTCTCCAGCGCCGGCCCCATGGGTGCAGGCGGTCCGCCGCAAAACGGCGGCGGAAGTGGCGGCACAGCGGGTGCGGGCAGCGGCGTCAGGGCGGCCGACGGCGGACGCCCGGGCAGGCGGCTTTCCGCCATGATGGTTGCCGGGCTGGCGGCGTTGGGGCTGGGAATTGCCGTGGGCACACTTCCGGTTCCCTACGTCATCGAGTCTCCCGGGCCCACCTACAACACGTTGGGGGAGAGCCAGGGGCATCCGGTCATCAATGTCACCGGCCATGAAACGTATCCCGCTGCCGGGAGCCTGGACCTGACAACGGTGTATGTCGACGGCGGCCCCACTGGTTCCGTCAGCATCCTCAACGCCTTCTCCGCATGGCTGGACAATTCCAAGGCCGTGTACCCGGTGGAACTGATCTATCCCACGGGAACCACCAAGGAAGAGGCGCAGGAACAAAGTGCGGTGGCCATGGCCACGTCACAGGAGAACGCGGTGGCCTCCGCCCTGAATGAACTCAAGATCCCGTTTGGCCAGCAGCTCCAGGCCGCAGGCCTGTCCAAGGATTCAGCGTCCACGGGCAAGATCCAGCAAGGGGACATCCTCAAGTCCATCAATGGCAGGGACATCACCTCACTCACTGTCATCCAGGAAGAACTGGCAGCGGGCAAGGGCGCCCCGGCCGCCGTGACGGTGGAACGTGCGGGCCAGCCCGTGACCGTCGAGGTGACGCCCAAGGACAACGGCCAGGGCCGGTTCATCCTGGGCGTCATGCTGAAGTACCTGTTCAGTTTCCCCTTCCAGGTGCAGATCTCCCTGGACAAGGTGGGCGGCCCCAGCGCCGGGCTCATGTTCTCCCTGGGCATCATCGACACGGTGACGCCGGGCGACCTCACCGGCGGAAAACATATCGCGGGCACCGGCACCATCTCCCCGGACGGCGCGGTGGGACCCATCGGCGGCATCGGCCAAAAGATGCGGGGTGCGCGCTCCTCCGGAGCCTCCCTCTTCCTGGCGCCCGCAGGCAACTGCGACGAGGTCGCCGGCCACGTCCCCGATGGCCTCCAGGTGGTCCGCGTGGAGAACCTTTCGGAGGCACGGCACGCCGTGGAACTGGCCGGAAGCGGACAGGACACATCCGCGCTCCCGGCCTGCACCGGCAAATAGACTGGGCCCAACTAGACTCGACAGGAACTAAGCTTTACCGCCACTCGTGGCACTGATGACGGACGAAACCAGCCGTTTGACCGGTACCGTACGTCGCTCGCACGCTTCGAATGTCTCGACGACCAGCTATGAGGTACCCAGTTTGTCCCGTCCCGCCAGCACCACGTCCACAGGAAGGCCCCCTTCGCGACGGGGCGCCCTGACGCCCACCCTGATCGTCGTCGCCCTGGTGGTAGTGGGCTTCATCTTCTTCGCCAACGTCTGGACCGACGTCCTTTGGTACCGGCAGCTGGGTTTCATCGAGGTCTTCATCACCGAAAACCTTGCCAAGATCGCCACGTTCGTGGCCGGCTTCGCCATCATGTTCGCGACTGTTTTCTTCGCAATCCGCATTGCCTACAACGCCCGGCCCGTCTATGCGCCGGACTCTGAGATCCGGGACAACCTCAACCGCTACCAGGCGCAGCTGGAGCCGGTCCGCCGGATCGTGATGGTGGGCCTGCCGGTCCTCTTCGGCCTCTTCGCGGGCAGCGCAGCGGCGAGCCAGTGGCAGAAAGTCCTGCTGTTCTTCAACCAGGTTGGTTTCGGCCAAACCGATCCGCAGTTCGGCATGGACATCAGCTTCTACCTGATGACCCTCCCGTTCCTCGGGTTTGTCACCGGGTTCCTGATCAGCGTGGTGGTCATTGCAGGCATCGCCGGCATCCTCACGCACTACCTGTACGGCAGCATCCGGCTGATGGAGCGCGGTGTGTTCACCAGCCGCGCGGCACAGATCCATATCGCCGTCACCGGCGCCGCCTTCCTGGTGCTCCTGGGCGTCAACTTCTGGCTGGACCGCTACTCTTCGGTGCTAAGCAACGGGGGCCGGTGGGCCGGTGCGCTCTACACCGATGTCAACGCCGTCATCCCCACCAAGGCCATCCTCGCCGTCGCCGCCGTCCTGGTGGCCATCCTCTTCATCGTTGCTGCCGTCATCGGCCGCTGGCGCCTGCCCGTGATCGGCACGGCCATGCTGGTCATCACCTCCATCCTGGCCGGCGGCGTCTACCCCTGGGTGATCCAGCAGTTCCAGGTCCGCCCGTCGGAGCAGACGCTGGAAAGCAAGTACATCCAGCGCAACATCGAGAACACCCGCAAGGCCTATGGCCTGGACGGCATCCAGGAAACCCGGTATGACGCCACCAACACGGCCAACACGGGTGCGCTGGCGCCGGACGCCCAGACCACGGCCAATATCCGGCTCCTGGACCCGAACCTGATCTCCGACGCCTTTTCGCAGCTGGAACAGTACCGCCCGTACTACCAGTTCCCCAAGGCCCTCAACGTGGACCGTTACGAGGTGAACGGTAAAATCCAGGACACCGTAATCGCCGTGCGGGAACTGAACCCGACGAACGTTGCAACAAACCAGCAGGGCTGGCTGAACCAGCATGTGGTGTACACGCACGGTTACGGGGTTGTAGCGGCCAAGGGCAACAAGTTCACCGTGGACGGCAAGCCTGAATTCCTGCAGTCAGGCATTCCATCCACCGGTGTGCTGGGCAACGACACCACCTACGAACCCCGGATCTACTTCGGTGAGTCCTCGCCTGAATACTCGATCGTCGGTGCGCCCGACGGCGCCACGCCCCGTGAACAGGACCGCCCTTCGGGCAAGGAAGGGGAGGGGGAAACCCAGTACACGTTCAAGGGCAACGGAGGGCCGAACGTTGGTTCGTTCTTCAACAAGGTCCTCTACGCCATCAAGTTCCAGTCCTCGGACCTTATGCTCTCCGATGGCGTGAACCCTGAGTCGCAGATCCTTTACGATCGCAACCCCCGCGAGCGTGTCCAGAAGGTGGCCCCATACCTGACGGTTGATGGCGGCGCCTACCCGGCCGTGGTGGACGGCCGCGTCAAGTGGATCGTGGACGGCTACACCACCAGCCAATACTTCCCCTACTCGCAGCAGAAGTCGCTGTCCGATGCCACCGCTGATTCGCAGACCACTTCCGGCCGCGCCGTAGCCCTGCCCAACAGCACGGTGAACTACATCCGCAACTCGGTCAAGGCAACAGTGGATGCCTATGACGGCTCGGTCACCCTCTATGCCTGGGACGACACCGACCCCGTCCTCAAGGCGTGGCAGAAGGTCTTCCCGTCGACGCTGAAGCCGTACTCGGAGATGTCCGGTGGGCTGATGAGCCACGTCCGCTACCCGGAGGACCTGTTCAAGGTCCAGCGCGAACTGCTGGGCCAGTACCACGTCACGGATACCACCAGCTTCTACAAGAACAACGACGCATGGAGCACGCCGGCTGACCCCACCGTTGATACGGACGTCAAGCAGCCGCCGTTCTACATGTCGCTGCAGATGCCGGACCAGCAGAAGCCGGCGTTCCAGCTCACGTCGTCCTTCATCCCGCAGATCGTGAACGGAAATGCGCGCAACGTCCTGTACGGCTTCCTCGCCGCGGACTCCGATGCAGGCAACCAGGCCGGCGTGAAGGCTGACGGCTACGGAAAGCTGAGGCTGCTGCAGATCCCGCCGGAAACTCAGGTGCCCGGCCCGGGGCAGGCGCAAAACAAGTTCAACTCAGACCCCACAGTGTCGCAGGCACTCAACCTGCTGCGGCAGGGTGCTTCAGACGTGCTGAACGGCAACCTGCTTACCCTGCCGGTAGGCGGCGGCATCCTGTATGTCCAGCCGGTCTACCTCAAGTCGACCGGCGAGACCTCCTATCCCACGCTGCAGCGCGTGCTGGTGGCCTTCGGGGACAAGGTGGGCTTCGCACCGACGCTTGATGCAGCCCTCAAGCAGCTCTTCGGTGGGGATTCCGGCGCAGCCGCGGGTGATTCGGCCAACAACGGCCAGACCCCTGCGGGCCCGGCAGCGCCTGCCACGCCTGCAGAGGCGGATGCGAAGGCCCAGCTCAAGGCAGCCCTGGACGAGGCGAACTCCGCCATCCAGGCAGGCCAAACGGCGCTTGCCGCCGGCGACTTCGCCGCATATGGCGACGCACAGAAGAAGGTTGCCGCGGCGCTGAAGAAGGCAATGGATGCTGAGGCCAAGATCCCGGCTGCTGCTCCGGAGGCCAGCCCGGCCCCCGCTGCGTCCAGCTCACCTTCGGCATCGCCGTCCCCGTCAGCGGGGCAGTAGTACGACGGCGGCACCCGGCACCCGATCCCTGCGGGGACGGGTGCCGGGCCGGCGTAACGGACGTCACGCCGCTCGGATTTGGCCTGCGGTTCACCTCCCGGTAAAGTAGTTCTTGCGACGCGGGGTGGAGCAGTTCGGTAGCTCGCTGGGCTCATAACCCAGAGGTCACAGGTTCAAATCCTGTCCCCGCAACTGAGGAAAGGCCCGGACATTGGAAACAATGTCCGGGCCTTTTGCTTTGCCCGATGCCGACGACTTAAACGAGAGTGGTCAAGGCGGCTCCCAAAGTAGGGTAGTGTTGATCAAGCGACGCGGGGTGGAGCAGTTCGGTAGCTCGCTGGGCTCATAACCCAGAGGTCACAGGTTCAAATCCTGTCCCCGCAACTTATGAAGGCCTCGACCGGCAGTTACGCCGGTCGGGGCCTTTTCTTTCCTTGGAAGCGCCCAGTTCCTAGTATTCTCTTTCGAAGGGTCCCGCGATCTGCGGGCCACCCCAAGTCATTCCTGAGAGGTATGTTGTTCGATGGCCACACCCACGAAAAAGCCCGGCGCCGCGACGGGTAAGCGGTCCCGGCTTTACTGGGTGGTTCCTGCTGTCCTCGTGGCACTGGTCCTGGTGGTGCTGGTGGCCAGGCTTCTCGTGGGACTGCCCGCCGTCGCGTCTTTTGTCACTGACTACCCTGGCCACTCGGAACTGCCGGACAACGCCCCCGTGGGATTCCCCGCCTGGCTGGCGTGGCAGCACTTCCTCAACGCTTTCTTCCTGCTCCTGATCATTCGTACCGGGTGGCAGGTGCGGACCACCACGCGGCCCAGCGGGCACTGGACCAGGAACAACAAGGGATTGATCCGCACCAGGAACGCGCCCACCAAGATCAGCCTTGAGCTCTGGTTCCACCTGACGCTGGATGCCCTCTGGATCCTGAACGGGCTTGTGTTCGCCGTCCTGCTGTTCGCCAGCGGGCAATGGATGCGCATCGTCCCCACCAGTTGGGATGTCTTCCCCAACGCCCTGTCCGCCGCGTTGCAGTATGCGTCCCTGGACTGGCCCACCGAAGACGGCTGGATCAACTACAACGCGCTGCAGCTCCTTGCGTACTTCGTGACCGTCTTCATCGCCGCGCCGCTGGCGTTCATCACGGGCCTGCGGATGTCCTCCGCCTGGCCCAAGAAGGCGGCAGGACTGAACAAGGCATACCCGATCGAATGGGCACGCGCCGTCCATTTCCCGGTGATGATCTACTTTGTTGCCTTCATCGCGGTCCACGTCTTCCTGGTGCTGACCACGGGTGCACTGCGGAACCTGAACCACATGTACGGGGTCCGCGACGACGACGGCTGGTTTGGCTTCTGGGTGTTCCTCGCCTCCGTGGCGGTCATGGTGGCGGCCTGGTTCCTGGCCCGGCCGATCTTCCTGCGGCCCATCGCGTCCCTGATGGGCAAGGTCAGCCGCTGACGTTGCAGGGCCGCGGGGACGCGGTCAGGCGTCCTTGAGGTTCTGGTAGGCGCCGAGGGCCCGTTCCCGCGACTCGGGCAGGTCCACGAGAGGCTTGGGGTAGCCCCCGGTATCCGCGGCCCACGGTTCGTGGATGTCCTTGCCTTGAAGGCCCCGGAGCTCCGGGATATAGGCCCGCAGGTAGCTGCCGTCGGCGTCGAACTTCTTGCTTTGGGTCACCGGGTTGAAGATCCGGTAGTAGGGGGAGGCATCCGCCCCGGATCCGGCCACCCACTGCCAGTTGGCGGGGTTGTTGGCGGCGTCAGCATCCACGAGCGTGTCCCAGAACCATTTCTCCCCGATCCTCCAGTCGGTCAGGAGGTTCTTGACCAGGAAGGAAGCGGCAGCCATCCGAACCCGGTTGTGCATCCACCCTGTCTGCCACAGCTGCCGCATTCCGGCATCCACCAGCGGGTAGCCCGTGTTTCCCTGCTGCCACGCGGCGAGCTCCTGCCGGTTGGGGGACCCCCACTGAAAGGTGTCGAAGGCAGGCCGGAAGTTCCGGGTGGCCAAATCCGGGTTGTGGTACAGCAGGTGCCAGTTGAATTCCCGCCAGCCCAGTTCGGCCCGGTAGGTACCAACATCGGCGGGGACTTTCCGCGGATGCCGGCGGCGGATCTCCCGCCACACGCGGAACGGGCTGACCTCGCCGAATCGGAGGTGCGGTGACAACCGGCTGGTGCCCTCCGTTCCGGGCAAATTCCGGCCCGTGCCGTATTCCTCGATGGGCCCGTCCAGGAAGTCTTCCAGGCGCTCCATTGCGCCCTTTTCTCCGGGTTCCCAGGTAGCAGCCAGTCCACTGCTCCAGTCGGGCTTGGACGGCAGGAGATTCCAGCTGCTGAGGGTGTCACTGCCCGGCAGGCCGTGCCCGGCAGGGGCGGGGCCCGGCAGCGTGTCCGGAGCCTCGAAGGGGTCACGGATGTCCTGTGACGCGAGGCAGGCCCGCCAGAAGGGCGAGTAGACCTTGTAGGGCCCGCCTGCCCCGGTCTGGACGGTCCACGGCTCGAAGAGGAGGTTTGCCTGGAAGCTGGAGGCCTGGAGCCCGCTCCCTCCCGCCCAGTCCTTAAGTCCGGCGTCGATGGTCCTCTCAGGCTGCCCGTACCGGCGGTTCCAGAAGAGGTGGCTGGCCTTGGTCTGGCTGGCAAGGTTCCTGATGACCTCGCCTGCGGGGCCACGCCGGAGCACCAGGCGGGATCCCTTGCTTTCGAGCTCTGCGGACAGTGCGGCCAGGGAGTGGTGCAGCCACCAGCGCGCTGCTCCACCAAGGGGCCGCACACCTTCGGACTCTTCATCCAGGATGTAAGCAACGGTCAGCGGCGCACCCCGGCGGGCTGCCTCTGCGAGGGCCGGGTTGTCGTCCAATCGAAGGTCATCGCGCAGCCAAACGAGGGACGTTCCATCGGAAGAAGTCATGGCACCACGCTACACAGAGCGGACGCGGCAATGGCCGGGACCACGGTCCCGGCCATTGCCGTGTTTACTTTCAGGCGCCGCCCGGAGGTTACAGCTTGTCGAAGTCGGCCTCGTCGAGAGTTGATTCGGAGGATGCGGGGTTCGCCGCGCCAAGGGCTGGCTTGGCCCCGCCGGTCTTGAGTGCGGCCAGGCGGGCGTCGATCTCGGTCTGCTCGCCCAAGTCCTCCAGCTGGTTGAACTGTGCGTCCAGGCTGGACGCTGCAAGCTCCTGCTGCCCACGGACCTTGGCCTCTTCGCGGCGGATCTTTTCCTCGAACCGGCCCACTTCGCTGGTGGGGTCCATGAAGTCGATGCTCTTGATCGCGTCGTGGACCTGGGTCTGCGCCGCTGCAGTCTTGGACCGGGCAACAAGCTCGTTGCGCTTGCTGGTCAGCTGGTTGAGCTTGTTCTTCATCTGGTCCAGGCCGGTCTTCAGCTTGTCCACTACCTCGCGCTGGGAAGCGATGCTCGGCTCTGCGCCCTTGGCTTCGCTTTCGGCCGCCATCTGCCGCTGCAGTGCCACCTTTGCCAGGTTGTCGAACTTCTCGGCGTCGGTTACGTCGCCGGCGGCACGGAACTCATCAGCCTTGCGGGAAGCGGCAAGTGCCTTGTTTCCCCAGTCGCGGGCGTTCTTGACGTCTTCGTTGTAGTCGTCTTCCAGCATCCGCAGGTTGCCGATGGTCTGCGCCACGGCGGACTCGGCTTCGGCGATGTTGTTGGTGTAGTCCCGGACCATCTGGTCCAGCATCTTCTGCGGGTCCTCGGCGTTATCCAGCAAAGTGTTGATGTTCGCCTTTGCCAGCTGCGCGATCCGGCCGAAAATGGACTGCTTAACCATGGTGTTTGCCTTTCGTCCTGCTCTGTGTTGACCACTGGAACCGGTGCACAGTGGTGTACTGCTTCTGTCCGCCCACCGGGATCTTCCGGCGTGTCCGGCGGAAGTCCTTAGAAACTGCCGGAGTCGCCTCCGCCAAAGTCCCCGCCGCCGAAGCCGCCGGAGTCTCCGCCCCAGCCGCCGCCTCCGCCGCCGTCACCCCAGCTGCCGCCGCCTCCGCCGCCCCAGCCTCCGTGGCCTCCGTTGAGGATGGAGTTGATCAGGATGCCGCCCAGGATGGCGCCGCCCAGTCCGCCGCCGCCTCCGCCGCCGAACATCCCGCCCCGGCCTCCGAATCCCTGGTTGGCGTAGCCGTCGAAGTGGTCGACGTCGGCCTGGGCCAGCTGTGCGGCCTGTGCCGCCAGTGCGTGCGCCTGCTGGGCGTAGGTGAGCGCGGTGACCGGGTCCGTGCGGGAGATGGAAAGCGCGTAGTCGAGGTTCCGCTGGGACTCAGCCAGCCGGGTGCGTGCCTCGGTGCCTACACCGCCGCGGCGGGCGGTGATGTAGTCGGAGGTGGCGCTGATCTGGGCCTGGGCCGACATGATGGTCTGCTGCAGCGATGCCTGGGCCCGCCGGGCCTGCTCCTGTTGGTCCCGGACGCCGGTCAGGGCCTGGTCCAGGGACTGGTGGGCGGTCTCCACCCGCTGCAGGGTGGCGATGGGATCAATCTTTCCGCCCTGGATTTCCGTCTTCACCTGTGCCAGGGCGGCTTCCACCGCAGCCACAGGCCCCGCGAGTTCGGCGTGGGCGCCCGACTGGATCATGGCCTTTGCCTGGGCAAGGTCCTGGGAAGTATCCACCACAGCCGTTTCAAGGCCATTGCGGGCGTCATCGAGGTTCGCGGCCACCTTGGAGATGGCGTCCAGCAGGACGTTGGTCTGGTGCAGGCCCTCCTCCGCAGCACGCACGGCGACGGCAGCCAGGCTTGCTTCGCCCTCGCCCAGCTTCTGCTGGGCGGTTTGGGAGGCGTTCTGGACAAAAGCCAGCCGTTCCTTGGCCTGCACGATGTTGTCCGAAACCTGGGTCAGTGCACTGTCCGCATACTTGGACCGCATGGTGGCCAGGGACTGCTCCGCGCTGGCGATCTTGGCGTCGGCTTCCTGGGCTCCGGCGTTGACGGCGGCAAGGGCCTGCGGAGCGTTCTTCTCCAGTTCACGAAGGGAGTCGAAGTCCGCCTTCTGCTCCTGGAGTGATGCGAGCGCGGCCTCGGAGCGGCGGATGATCTCGCCCAGCCAGGTCCGCTGCTGCTCCTCGGTATCTGGAATGTGGTCATCGAGCTGCTGCTGCAGCTTGAAGGACTCCGTCATGTGGGCCTTCGCTTCGGCCAGGGCCTTGGTGAAGTTTCCGACGGCGGAATCTCCGTACTGTGCCTGGGCGAAGCCAAGTTCCTGCTCGCTGGACTTGATGGCGTCATCCGCTTCGATCAGCAGGGAACCGCTCTTCCGGCGGAGCTCTTCAACACTGAGTGACGCCAGCGGGTCCAGTTCCGCGCCCTGGGGGCCGTAGCTTCCGCTGGACGCCACCTGGCCGGCTGCCTTCTTCCGCCGGTTCCGGTAAAACAGGTAGGCGCCGCCTCCGGCCACCACCACGCCTGCGCCTACGAGGATTCCTGCGCCGGCTCCGTTGCCGGATGACACATTGCCGCTGCCGCCGCCCGCGGCATCGCCGACAGCGGAGGCAGTGTCAATGGCGGCCTGGGCATAGTCCTTCTTGCCGCCGGCAAGGTTGGCCACCACTGCGTTCTGGGTGATGTTGCTGCGCTTGGAGTAAATGGCGCTGGCCGAATTGGGGGAGAAGTAGTACTTGCCCTGGTCGGTGGCGATGGCAAGGATGACGTCTGCCTTGCCCATGCCCTTGGTCTTTGCAACGGCCTGGCTCCAGGCCGTGGGATCAGCGGGGTTGTCGAATGACTTCACCGTGACCACGTACAGGTTGTACTTGTGGTCCTTCAGGAGCTTCTGGATGGCATCCTGGACCTCGCCCTTTCGGCTGCCCAACACATTGGCGCTGTCAACAATGTTGGTTCCGGAGGGAATGGTTACCGGGTCTTCGGCCCACGCGGCGCCGGCGGGTACCGCCAGCAGCCCGGCAAGGCCGATCACGGCGAGGATACGTTTGAACTTTGACCGCATGTGCAACCCTTCAGCACGCCTGACACCGATTCGGGACGAATCAGTCGTCGAATCCAGCAGCGCCCCCACGCTTGGTGTGAAGCCGCAGGTCGCTGTGGCAATTCATCTTGATTCTATGGTGCACCCCACAGCCAGTCCATGCGGCCGAATATGCCGCCAGCGAAACGGAAAGTCAGGGGCGCGGCCATGGCCGGGGCGTTCAGGAAGCTCTCAGCAAACATCCGAGCTTGTTCCAGCGGAACGGGTCATAGTTAATGGCAGACGAGGATGAAAGGAAGTCCCATGACTGAGAATCAAACCCCAGGACCGGTCCCGGAGGACAACCAGGGGGCAGCCGCGGCCCCTGGCAGCAGCAGGGCCCGCAGCAGCCCGGAGACCGCCCGGCGGGCACTCAGTATGGAAACGGCGGCGTGACGCCGGGACAGGAACGCGGCTACGGCGCCGGGAACCAGCAGCACACAGAGCCGCACAACAGCACTGAGCGGCTGGACCAGCCGCAGATGCGCGAAAACCACACGCAGGAGTTGCCGGGTGCTCCGCGCCCCGTCTACCCGCAGCGGCAGCCCTTTTACGGCCAGCAGCAGCACCAGTACGGCCAGCAGCAGCACCACGACGGCCAGCCCATGCATGGGGCGGCCCACGGCATGCCCAACGGAAGCGTCGGCCTGGCACCCAACCCCAAGGATGCACCCCGCCGGAAGGCAAGCTTTGGCGTCGGTACCCTGGTAGCCAGCATCCTCGCAGCAGGCCTTGTGGGCGGCGGCGTGGCGACGGTTGGCGCCGGTGAACTGTTTGGAAACACCGGGTCCAGCACGTCGACGGTCGGCAGCAGCAACCAGCCCGGCACTGTCATCGTCAACAACAAGGACGATGTCAACGCCATCACTGCGGCTGCGGTGAAGGCCTCGCCCAGCGTGGTCACCATCAGCGCCACCAGCGGCAGTTCCGGGGGCACCGGTTCCGGCATTGTCCTGGACGACCAGGGACACATTCTGACCAACACGCACGTAGTGACCCTTGACGGCCAGACCGCCAACGCCACCCTCGAAATCCGGACCAGCGACGGAAAGGTTGTGCCCGCAAAGCTCGTGGGCACTGACCCCCTGTCCGACCTCGCCGTCATCAAGGTGGACGACACCTCCGGCCTCACCCCTGCCACGCTCGGTGATTCCTCCAAGCTCAATGTGGGGGATACCGCCATCGCCATAGGTTCCCCGCTCGGCCTGACCGGCACCGTCACTGACGGCATCGTGTCCACGCTCAACCGGACCATCAGCGTGGCATCGTCCGCAGCACCCAAGGGCGGTGACAACAGCCAGGGCGGTGACCAGGGCTTCCAGTTCGCGCCTCCCGGCGGGGGCCAGAGCCAGCAAAGCTCGGGCGAGGGTTCCATCGCCATCAATGTCATCCAGACCGACGCAGCCATCAACCCCGGCAACTCCGGCGGCGCCCTGGTGAACAGCAAGGGCGAGATCATTGGCGTCAATGTGGCCATCGCGTCCGCCGGCTCCGGGACGTCAACCTCGCAGAGCGGCAACATCGGCGTCGGGTTCAGCATCCCCATCAACAACGCCAAGCGCGTCGCCCAGGAGATCATCGACACGGGGAAGGTTTCCCACGGGCAGCTGGGCGTCAGCGTCAAGGCCAAGACCACTTCCGGTGCATCCTCCGAATTTTCGGTAGGGGCCGATGTCGCCACGGTCGACGCCAGCTCGGCAGCAGGGAAGGCCGGCATCAAGGTCGGCGACGTCATCACCAAGTTCAACGACCTCACCATCGGCGAACCGAACCAGCTGACGGCGGCCGTCCGCGAACAGCCGGCCGGATCCACCGTGAAGATCACGGTCATGCGCGGCGGCAAGGAGCAGACGTTCGACGTCACGCTGGGTGCCGCTGCCAGCTAACGCGCGGCAGCAGCGCCAGCTAATGACGACGGCGGCGTCCCCACCAAAGGGGGCGCCGCCGTCGCCAGCTAATGACGACGGCGGCGTCCCCACCAAAGGGGGCGCCGCCGTCGTCATGCTGCTCCCTGGTGAGGGGCTGACACAGGCGTTAACGGAAGAGGGCGCAGGGGCGCGCCGATATGGTTAGCTAGGAGCTACCCGTCTGCCGGGCATATTGCGGCCATGTCCCACCCGGCTGGCTGTCCACAAGCATGGAAGGCTGCTGCAGAAACAGTGGAAGAGACATTGAAGATCGTAGTCCTGGTCAAACATGTACCGGACGCCCAATTCGACCGTCACCTCAACGGGGAGGGCAACACCGCGGACCGCGACGAAAGCATCCTGTCCGAGCTTGACGAATACGCGCTGGAGGCAGCACTGCAGCTGGCCGAGGCGAGGGGTGGAAGCAAGGCGGGCAACCAGGTTATTGCCCTGAGCATGGGGCCCGCCGGGGCTGTCAACGCCGTCAAGAAGTCCTTGCAGATGGGCGCAACCGAGGGTGTACACCTCACGGACGACGCCCTGGCCGGCTCAGACGCCGCAGCGACCTCCCTTGCGCTCGCCGCCGCGGTCCGGCACCTGGGTGACGTGGACCTGGTCATCACCGGCATGGCGTCCACCGACGGCGAGACCTCGCTTGTTCCGGCGCAGCTGGCCGAGCGGCTCGGGTTGCCGCAAGTCACCTTCGCCTCCACGCTGGAGGTCGACGGCGGCCGGCTGACGGCCCGCCGCGACGCCGATACCTCGTCGGAAACGGTGGAGGCGCCGCTGCCCGCGGTTGTGTCCGTGACGGACCAGATCAACGAGCCGCGCTACCCCAACTTCAAGGGCATCATCGCAGCCAAGCGCAAAAGCATCAGTACGCTGTCCCTGTCCGATATTGGTGTGGACCCCGCCCAGGTGGGATTCGCCGGTTCCTGGACCACCGTGACCAGCGCCGAACAGCGGCCGCCCAGGACTGCAGGCACCATCATCACCGACGAGGGCGACGCCGGCATCAAGCTGGTTGACTTCCTGGCCGCCCAAAAGCTGCTCTAAGAGGGACATCGACATGGCACAAGTACTCGTATTCATCGACAACCCCGGCGCCTCGCTCAAGAAGAGCAGCCTCGAGCTGCTGACCCTGGCGCGTTCCCTGGGCGAAAGCACGGTGGCGCTCAACGGCGGGCTTTCCGAGAGCGTCGCCGCCACCTTCGCCGAGTACGGTGTGGGCAACATCCTGCACCCGTCGGCCCAGGACCTGGATGATTTCCTGGTTGCACCCAAGGCCGCCTACCTGGCCGCCGCCGCTGGATCCACCGGCGCCGGCATCGTCCTGCTGGACAACTCGCCGGAGGGCAAGGAAATCGCGGCACGGCTGGGCATTCGGCTGAACGCAGGCGTCATCACAGACGTGGTCGCCGTGGACCCGGACGGCACGGCGCACAAGTCCGTCCTTGCCGGCTCCTACAGCACCGCCTGCAAGGCCACCACCCCGGTGTCCGTGCTGACCCTCAAGGCCAACAACGTCATCCCGGAACCGGCCCCTTCACCCACCAGCCCGGGAACTGCCACAGTGGAGGTGCCTGCTGCAGCCGCCGCGGCGCGCATCACCGCCCGCGAGCAGAAGGTGGCCAGCGGCCGGCCCGACCTCACCGATGCCCGCATCGTGGTGGCCGGCGGCCGCGGCATGGACGGCGACTTCGGTCCCGTGGAGGAGCTGGCGGATGCCCTGGGTGCTGCCGTGGGTGCCTCCCGTGCCGCCACGGATGCCGGGTGGATCAGCCATGATGCCCAGGTGGGGCAGACCGGCAAGACGGTCTCCCCTCAGCTCTACATTTCCGCCGGCATCTCCGGGGCCATCCAGCAAAAAGCCGGCATGCAGACGTCCAAGGTCATCGTTGCGATCAACAAGGATGCCGAGTCACCGGTCTTCGAGATCGCGGATTTCGGGATCATCGGCGACGTGTTCGATGTCCTCCCGCAGGCCGCCGCCGAGATCAAGAAGCGAAAAGGCTGATTCCTTGACTGCCTCCCACGAGCAGGCACAGAGCCCGTTCAACCCGGACATCCACCGGGTTGGGCGGGTGCTCTGTTTTGCGGCCCATCCTGACGATATCGACTTCGGCGCTGCCGGCACCGTCGCCGCCTGGACGGCGGCAGGCGTGCAGGTGAGCTACTGCATCATGACCGACGGCGACGCGGGCGGCTTCGATCCCGCCCACCGTGCGGACATCATCGCCATGCGCGACGCCGAGCAGCGGCGTGCCGCGGAGCTGGTGGGCGTCAGCGACATCCACTATCTCCACCAGCGGGACGGGTACCTCGAACCGTCGCACGAGGTGATGAAGGGGGTGGTGCGGCTGATCCGCGAACTCCGTCCCGACGTCGTCCTTGCCATGCACCCGGAACGGAACTGGGAGCGGATCCAAAAGAGCCATCCCGACCACCTGGCCGTGGGCGAGGCGGTGACGCGCGCGGTGTATCCGGCACTGGAGAACCCCTTCGCCTACCCTGAACTGGCAGAAGCAGGCCTGGAGGCGTACAAGCTGCCGTGGCTGTGGCTCTACGCCGGCCCCGGGGAACGGGAAAACCACTTCGTGGACGTCACCCCCCAGGTGGACGCCAAGATGGCCGCCATCCACGTCCATGTCAGCCAGCACCCTGACGTGGCCGCCATGGAAGCCACCGTCCGCCGGGGCATGCACCTCAACGCCGCCCGGGCCGGCCTCCCTGAGGGGCGCAGCGCGGAAGCGTTCCACGTAGTGGCAATCAACGGCCCCGGCACCATCGCGGGGTTCTAGCACGGAAAAGCGCCCCCGGTTCCCTTCGCTGGAAGGGGACCGGGGGCGCTTTTATCGCTCACCCGCCGGTTGGCTGCGGCTCAGGCCCCGAGCGGGGCCGCCGCCACCGTGGGCAGGGTTGGGGACTTGGACCCGCCGGCGGGCTCCACTGTGATGCCCAGTGAGGCCGCCGAGTGGATGCCCTGGACCACGGCGGGCTTGGACAGGGCCTGCTCGTCCATCAGCCCCTGTGAGACAGGCGCGGAGCCGTCCTTGGGGATCAGCCACATTTGGTAGACCTTGCCGGCCGGGGGAGCGGGCACACCGCTCATCTTCACCACGGCCGCGTCCTCCGACGCCGAGATCATGAGGGTGGCCTTGCCACCGCCAACCACGTTGACCGAAGCCTCGCGCAGGTCATTGGCCCTCGCCACCTGGTTCACGGGATCATTCTGGTCAGCCATGTAGGCGCCCACGCCCACGCCGCCCAGGGCGATGGCTGCTGCCGCTGCCACCCCGATCAGCCAACGCCGGGGACCGGATGGGCCCCGCCGTTCCTCCCGGCGCTTCCGGGCCTGCGCCAGCTCATCAAAGGCCTCCTGCCGGGGAGGCGGTGCCGTGCTTCCGGCCGGCGACTGGGCGTCTCCACCGGCCAGCCCATCCTTACCCGGGAATTGGGCGGGAAGCTGGGCGACGATCCGCTGGAACAGGTCCGACGGCGGTTCCTCCTCGGCACGGAAAGTGCGCACCAGCGCCTCCCGGGACTGCCGGACACGCTCATCGAAAGCCCCGCGTTCAGCCTCCGGGGCAGTGGAGATATAGCGGTCGATGGCGTCGCGTTCCTGATCCGTGACCGCGTCCAGGGCGTAGAGTTCGGCGAGGTCGACGGCACGGCCGGCCGCAAGGTCCATGGCCACGATGTCCCCGAAGGCACGTGAACGGCCATCGGGGCTTTCATCCATTCCACTCATCTCAACTCACCCCCAGACAGGTCTTCAATCGGATCAGTCCATCGCGGATGCGGGACTTGATGGTAGGCACTGCTGCATTCAACCGTTCTGCGACTTCCCGGTAGGTGAGGCCACCGTAGTAGGCAAGGCGCACGGATTCCTGCTGTGTTTCGGTCAGCGTTCCCAGGCACCGGACCACGGCTTCGGCCTCAAGCCGGCTGCCGACCTCGTCGGAAACCGTGTCGTGGTCGATGTCCTGCGTACTGGCCCCGTACTTGGCTTCCCGGTCCGTGGAGGACTGCGATGACCGGACCTTGTCCACCGCCCGGCGGTGCGAGATGGTCATCAGCCAGGACAGCGGGCTTCCAGCCTGGGGATCGAACTTCGCGGCGTTCTGCCAGACCTGCAGGAAGACTTCCTGTGTGGTGTCTTCGCTGAGTTCAGGATCGATCAGGACGCGGCGCGCCATGCCGAAGACTCTGCGGGACGTGAGCTGGTAGAACTCGGCGAACGCCGCCTGGTCCTGGCGGGCTATACCCGCCAACAGGACCGAGAGGCGTTGGCTGAGGTCTGCAGGTGGGTCGGTCACCGCGGCGGAGCCCTCGGAATTCGGCGCGTTGGGAGTTTCCATTACGTCCAAGCATAAGTCTCCGGGCGGCGGATCCTCAGCAGTGCCATGCCGGCTTCGCTTGTCGCGCCTGGAACCTGCCTCCAGTAGAGTCACCTGCCGCTCCTTGCTCCGCTCGAATGTCTTCAGGAGTCATTCGGCGCCGCGGCCAGGGTGGATGGGCCGGCCGTCAGGATTTTCGGGGCCGGCCGCAAACCGGGGAGGGGTCCTAGATCCTGGCGCCGGCGAAACCCTGCTGCCGCCATGCCTCGTATACCGCAATGGAGGCGGCATTCGCCAGGTTCAGGGAACGGAGGGCCGGCAACATGGGCAGGCGCACCGTGGCGGTCACGTGGGAATCGGTTTTCAGCTCCGGCGGCAGGCCTACCGATTCACGGCCAAACAGCAGGACATCTCCGGGACGGTAGGCGATGTCCGTGTAACTGGTGGTGCCGTCCGAGGTGAAGGCGTAGACGCGTTCGGGCTGGAGGTGCCTCCAGGCGTCCTCGATTGTTTTGTGCACGGTGACGACGGCGAGGTCATGGTAGTCGAGCCCGGCCCTGCGCAGTTTGGCGTCGGAGAAGTCGAAGCCGAGGGGTTCCACGAGGTGCAGTTCGGCGCCGGTGATGGCGGCAAGGCGGATGGCGTTGCCGGTATTGCCGGGGATTTCTGGTTCATGGAAGAGGATGCGGAACACCTCCCCATCCTAGCCACCCGCGGTCAGTGCATGCCGCGCAGCAGCCTGGCGAGGACCGGGATGTTCACGGTATTGGGGGCCGGACCCGATGCCAGGAATTCCTTCAGGCCGCGCACCATGCCCGCCGCGTTGACGATCTGGACGGTTTCCAGCGCACCGGCGGGGCGGCGGTGGTGATCAATCACCGGCTCGTGGAGGTTGTCATCCGGGCCGTGCACCACGGTCCATCCCGTCACGTTGAGTTCAGGGAAAATGTCCTGCATGGCCCATACCACCCGGGCAAGCTGCGGAGGCGCCACCGCGCGGCCTCCGTGGTTGAGGGTCCGGCCATCCCACGCGTAGGCGCCTTTAGGGAGGAGCATTGAGTTGACCAGGGCCAGCCGGTAGCCGGAAAGGACGGCATGGTCGATGTGGCTGTTGTCAGCGGGCGACTGCAGGCCGTTGATGAGCCGGGCGGAAGGGATGGCCGGCAGAACCTGCCGGGTCAGCAGCTGCACCGTGCGCATTTCCCGCTGGATGCGGGCCTCGGCGCCGAAAATTCCCCGCTTCCGGGGCATCCCGTGCACCTGCTGACGGGCCAGCGCCAGGGGGACGAGCGGAACGTCGTTTCCTTCGTAGGGCGGAACATAGACGGGCGGGTCGCCGGCTGTATTCCTGCCGCTGCCAGGCCTGCGGACGGTGGCGGACGCCCTGCTTCCGGCAGCCGGCGCATCAAAGTGGGCGCCGTCGTCGGGCGAGGCGTCCCGGATTGTCCCCGCGCCATAGGAGCGGTCGTAGGCTTTCCTGCGCTGCGGATCAATGAGGGTTTCGTAGGCAGCGGTGACGCGGCGGAAGGTTGCGGCGTCACCCCCGTGGTCCGGATGGGCCCTCCTGGCCGCGCGCCGGTAGGCCACCTTGATTTCTTTTTCGGTGGCGGTGACGGCCACCCGAAGGACCTGGTAATGGGAGCTGCTGCTCTCGGTCAAGCAATCTTCCTTCTCTTGATGCGCGGCTTCCTCAGTCCCGGCGGGAAAGCGGAGTGCCCGCCCAGTCTAGCCAGCACGGATGGTGCGCCTGCGGTGACAACGAACATCACGGGCTTGCGGGTTCCCGGGTGGCCGGAGTCTAGACTCGTGCCTGCGCGGCTGAACACCGGCTAAGGGGATGTGACGGAATGGAGACGGATATGCCGACGACGGCGGGACGGGCCGGCAGGGCATGTCGCGGGGGAGTGCCGCTCGCGATTGGCCTGGGGGCCTTGCTTTTAGCCGGATGCAGCGTGGACGTCCGGGATCCGTCCGTCACCGCAGCCCCCGCGAGTACTCCAGTGCTGTCCACCCCAACCATCACCCCTGGTCATGACGCTGCGGCCGTGGCGGCGCGGGATTTGCCCTTTGCTGCCGGAGGCACACTGGCGCCCGGGGTGCCCGTGGGCATTTCAGATGAGCTCAAGGGCGCCCCTGGCTGGAACCTGGTGAAGGAAAACGTGGCCGGCGCCAGCCAATACGCCAAAGCCGACGGCTGCATCGTTGCCGCCAGGGTCAGCAGCGGCCAGGCTGCGCTGGTCCGCGGAGACGACAGGGAGTCCACCGTTGCCCTCTTCCAGTACCTGGACGCAACCATCCAGCCCTCGTACCTGAAGACGGAAACTCTGCAGTGGGGCGGTACCACGGAGACTCCCGGCAAAACCGTGGAAGTGCTGGCCCTAGAGCATGCGGCCCCCCGCGGCCGGTCCATTGCGGTCCTGGCAAGGGTTTTTGGTACTGCCGGTTCGTCGGCCTATGTATCGGTGTCCTGCCCGGATGCGGCCACACTTGGTGCGGCCCGCCGGGACGTGGTCCGGTATCTGCCGTTGGTGCCGCCGTCTGTTTGAGTTCCCGCCCTGTTCCTGACACATAAAACCGCCGGCGGCTGGAGGGCTCAGCTGCCGGCGGGTCTTTTTGGCTGTGCTGCTGCGCGCCCCTGGCGGACGCCAGCCGTGTCACGCGGTGATTCGGCTGGTTCGCACTGACAGCCGGTTAAGGGCCAGGGCGCCTATCAGCAGCCCGAAGTCACGCAGCGCGACGTCGTAGAAGCTTCCCAGCAGGAGCAGATTGATGATGATCCCGGCCAGCCACGCGGCCACCAGCAACGAGCCGTATTTTGGCCGTACTGCCACGGCCACGCCCGCGATGACTTCCACGACTCCCACGATGTACATGAAGGCCTGGGGCTGCAGCGGCACGATGGCGGTGGCCTGGGGCGCCAGGTAGACGGTCCAGTGCGTGAGGATGTTGGTGAATTTGTCCAGGCCGAAAAGGATCGGGGCGGCGGTGAAGACGGTGCGCAGCAACAAGAACGCCTGCCGCGCCGGCGGCATGGTGGTCGGTGCATGCTGGGTCCGCATTGCTGATGCTGGGTTCATGGTGCTCTCATTCTAAAAGTGGGTATGCCAATTTTAGAAGGAGCACGGTCTATAATCAAGAGATCTTGACTTTGGAATTGGAGTGCCATGTACCGACTTCCCTGGGCGGACAGGATTGCTGCTGTTGCATCACTGACGGATGCCAGGAGGCTGCAGCTTTTCGAACTGGTCGCTGCCTCGCCCCAGCCCGTGGGGCGTGACGAGGTGGCTGAGGCTGCAGGCATGGCGCGCAGCACCGTCTCCTTCCATTTGGACCGGCTGGTCCAGGACGGCCTGCTGGCCGTGGAGTTCCATAAGCCTGCGGGCAGGACGGGGCCGGGATCGGGGCGCCCCGCCAAGATGTACCGGACGGTGGGCAATGAAGTGGGAGCGTCCGTGCCGGACCGGAACTATGACCTTGCCGGGGAACTGATGGCCGCCGCCATCGAGGCCACGCAGGCCGACGGCGGGCCAGTGGGGGAGTCGCTGCGCGCCGTCGCGTTCCGGAAAGGCCGGGAACTGGCGGAAGCCTCAGCGGGTTTGGAAGAGTTCCTGGCCGAAACCGGCTATCAGCCTGAGCCCGACGGCGAGGGCGGCTACCTGCTTCCCAACTGCCCCTTCCACCGGCTTTCGCGGGCTCACGCAGCAGTGGTGTGCGATATGAACGGCGCGTTCCTGCGCGGTGCGGCGGTTGGCTGCGGCAATCCGGAGGACCGTGTGGCCACTGACGCAGGACCCGGTCATTGCTGCGCAAGGATCACGGGCGGGAGCTGACGGCCCCACGCCGCGGGCGCGGCAGCCGGCCGCGATAGAATTGGAGGATGCCCGCCTACCTCGACCACGCCGCCACCACGCCGCTTTCAGGCGCCGCGCTCGCCGCCTTGACGCGTGAACTGGCAAGGACCGGCAACCCCTCGTCCCTTCACGGGTCCGGGCGCCGGGCCCGCCGTGCCGTTGAGGATGCCCGGGAGGCAGTCGCGGCAGCGGCGGGCGCCCATCCCTCGGAGGTCATCTTCACCTCCGGAGGCACCGAGGCCGACAACCTCGCGGTGAAGGGCATGTACTGGTCCCGCGTGGCACAAGACCCAAAGCGGCGCCGCATCCTGTGCTCCGCCGTCGAACATCACGCAGTGCTGGATACAGTGGAATGGCTCGAACGCCACGAAGGCGCCGAGGTTGCCTGGCTGCCGGTGGACAGCGAGGGCGTGCTGGACCTTGAGGTCCTCGAAACGGAACTCTCCCGCAACCCCGGCACCGTGGCCCTGGTGACTGTCATGTGGGCCAACAACGAGGTCGGCACCATCCAGCCCATCAAGCGGGTGGTTGAACTGGCGCATGCCGCCGGCGTGCCGGTGCATTCCGACGCCGTCCAGGCGTTCGGCTCGGTGCCGGTGCACTTCAAGGATTCGGGCCTGGACGCCATGTCCATTTCGGGACACAAAATCGGCGGCCCGGTGGGTGTAGGCGCACTCCTGCTGGGGCGGGCGGTCACCCTGACGCCGGTGCAGCACGGCGGGGGACAGGAACGCGACGTCCGCTCCGGCACGCTGGACACCGCCTCCATCGCTGCCTTCGCTGCCGCTGCGGAATCCGTTGCCGCTGGGTTGCCCATGGAAGAGGCAAGGATCGCTGCACTGCGCGACCGGCTGATCGAGGGCGTGCGTGAACGCGTTCCGGAGGCGGTTCTCCGCGGCGCACCCGGTGGCCGGCGGCTTCCGGGCAATGCGCATTTCACGTTCCCGGGCTGTGAAGGGGACTCACTGCTGTTCCTCCTCGACCTGGCCGGCATCGAATCGTCCACAGGTTCGGCCTGCACGGCGGGTGTGCCCCGCCCCTCCCACGTGCTGCTGGCCATGGGCCTGGACGAGGAAACAGCGCGCGGCGCCCAGCGGTTCAGCCTGGGGCACGCATCCACGGAGGCCGACGTCGACGCCCTCCTTGCAGCGCTGCCGGAAGCTTATGCACGGGCCCGCCAAGCCGGCATGGCCGGCCACGAGTCCTCGATCCAGACCGCGGGCACCGTGGCGCGGCAGGCCCTTCCCGGCGCTTAAGCGAGCCGCCGGCGCGTTTCGCCGCCTGCACTGCCCAGTGCGGAGCGGGCTGATTTGCCTCCCGCCGTAGAATGGATAGGCAAACATCGTTTCCGCCGCCGGTGCGTCCAGCACGGCCCCGGAAAGGAAGCATCCCCCAACAGAAAGCCAGCATGCGAGTACTAGCAGCCATGAGCGGCGGGGTCGACTCCGCCGTTGCCGCCGCCCGCGCGGTGGAGGCCGGGCACGACGTCGTCGGCGTCCACCTGGCCCTTTCGCGCATGCCGGGCACCCTGCGCACGGGCAGCCGCGGCTGCTGCACCATCGAGGACTCCCGGGACGCCTGGCGCGCCTGCGACGTGCTGGGCATTCCCTACTACGTGTGGGACTTCTCCGAGCGCTTCAAGGAAGACGTCGTCCAGGACTTCATCGACGAGTACGCGGCCGGCAGGACGCCCAACCCCTGCATGCGCTGCAACGAACGCATCAAGTTCGCCGCCCTGTTGGAGAAGGCCATTGCCCTGGGCTTTGACGCCGTCTGCACGGGCCACTACGCCAAGGTGATCGAAGACGCCGACGGCAACCGGGAACTGCACCGCGCCGCGGACTGGGCGAAGGACCAGAGCTACGTCCTGGGCGTCCTCACGCACGAACAGCTCAAGCACTCCATGTTCCCGTTGGCGGATACCCCGTCCAAGGCCGAGGTGCGTGCCGAAGCGGAGCGGCGGGGCCTGTCCGTCGCCAACAAGCCGGACAGCCATGACATCTGCTTCATTCCCGACGGCGACACGGCAGGTTGGCTTGCCGAAAAAATCGACATGACCAGCGGCGACATCGTGGACGAGACCGGAGCCAAGGTAGGGGAACACCCCGGCGCCAACGCATTTACGGTCGGCCAGCGGCGCGGACTCAAGCTCGGAACTCCTGCTGCCGACGGCAAGCCCCGCTTCGTCCTGGAAATCCGGCCCAAGGAAAACAAGGTGGTAGTGGGTCCCGAGGCGCTGCTGGCGATCGACGAGATCCGCGGCATCAAGGTTTCCTGGGCAGGCCTTCCCATCGCAGAAGTGGGAACGGGTGCCGGTTTCGACTGCTTTGCACAGGTACGGGCCCACGGGGACCCGGTTCCGGCCACTGCCCACATGGAGCAGGCGGCGGACGGCGCAGCCTCCGGCCAGCTGGTGGTCCGTCTGGAGTCGCCGCTGCGCGGTGTGGCCCCCGGCCAGACGGTGGTGCTGTACCAGGGCAGCCGGGTGCTGGGCCAGGCAACCATCGACGCCGCCCGCTCGCTCCAGCGCGCCGCGCTGTAATACCTGCGCTTTGAAGCACCGTCCCCGCCGTCGCCGGGACGGTGCTTTGTTGCACCAGTGCTTTGTTGGGTGCCGGTCGGGCTCATCTCTGTCCGGCCAATGGGCGGGGGTATCAATGAGATAAATTTTGTGTTTCAACTCACAGAATTTGCCGTCCTGAGGGCTAACTCTCTGATTGAATCTAGGGATCAGCACTGCACCCCGAGGCAGGGGCACACGAACCCATGCCCGGCGCGCACGTACTCATCGGACAGAAAGTTCACAGATGATCAAGAGCACAACAGCCCTGCACCGCGCCATCGCGCTGGCAGGCATCTCCGCCCTGGCCCTGACAGCCTGCACCGGGCCATCGGGCGGCGGCGGCGGAACGTCCACCGGCGGCAGCGCCGGTGGCGGTGCCATCACATTCGGAACAACGGACAAGGTCGTCACCCTCGACCCCGCCGGCTCCTACGACGCAGGATCCTTCCTGGTCATGAACCAGGTGTACCCCTTCCTGATGAACTCCAAGCCGGGTGCCGCCGAAGTCAGCCCGGATATCGCGGAATCCGCCTCCTTCACGGCACCTACTGAGTTCACCGTGAAGCTGAAACCCAACCTGAAGTTTGCCAATGGCCATGCGCTGACCGCCTCGGACGTGAAGTTTTCCTACGACCGCGTCGTGAAGATCGATGACCCCAACGGCCCCGCGTCCCTGCTCTCCAACCTCAAGTCGGTTGAAGCCAAGGATGACACCACGGTGGTCTTCACGCTCAAACAGGCCAATGACCAGGTGTTCCCCAGCGTCCTGGGCACCAACACCGGGCCGATCATCGACGAGGAAGTCTTCCCGGCCGACAAAGTGATGAGCGATGAAGACATCGTCGCCGGCAAGCCCTTCGCCGGCCCGTACACCATCGATTCCTACAAGAAGAACGAACTCGTCAGCCTCAAGAGCAACCCGGACTACAGCGGGCTGCTGGGCAAGCCGGCCAACGACAGCGCCGTCATCAAGTACTACGCGGACTCCAACAACCTGAAGCTGGACGTCCAGGGTGGCAACATCGACGTTGCCGGCCGCAGCCTGACCGCAACGGACGCCGCCGACCTGGGCAAGGATTCCAAGGTCAAGGTTTACAAGGGCCCGGGCGGCGAGCTCCGGTACATCGTCTTCAACTTTGACACCATGCCCTTCGGTGCCAAGACGCCGGAAGCGAACCCCGCCAAGGCCTTGGCCGTGCGGCAGGCCATGGCTGACATCGTGGACCGCCAGGCCATTTCCGACCAGGTCTACAAGGGCACCTACGTCCCCGCATACTCGGTGGTTCCGGACGGCCTGCCGGGTGCAACCCAGCCCCTGAAGGAGATGTACGGCGACGGCAGCGGCAAACCGAGCCTGGACAAGGCCAAGAAGGTCCTGGCAGACGCCGGCGTCACCGGGCCGGTCAACCTGAAGCTGCAGTACAACCCGGACCACTACGGCAAGTCCTCCGGTGACGAATACGCCATGGTCAAGGAACAACTGGAGAAGTCGGGCCTGTTCACCGTGGACCTGCAGTCCACCGAATGGGTGACGTACTCCAAGGCCCGGACGGCTGACGCCTACCCCGTGTACCAGCTGGGCTGGTTCCCGGACTACTCGGACGCGGACAACTACCTCACGCCGTTCTTCATCCCCGGCAACTTCCTGAAGAACCACTACGAGAACCCGGCTGTCACGGACCTCGTGCAGAAGCAGCTCACCACCCCGGACAAGACCGAACGCCAGAAACTGATCGGCGACGTCCAGTCCGCGGTGGCCAAGGACCTGTCAACGCTGCCGCTCCTCCAGGGCTCGCAGCTGCTGGTGGCAGGGAAGGACGTCAAGGGTGTCGAGAAGACCCTTGATCCCTCCTTCAAGACACGCCTTGGCGTCCTGTCCAAGTAAGCACTCCACCCCCATCGGGCTCTGACGGGCCAGAGGCGGGACGCCGCAACGGTGTCCCGCCTTTTGCCGGTCATCAGCCAGCACCGAGGGGACTGCTGGCTCCCGGTCACCACGAATCCAGGTACCGATGACAACTTTGATTGACGCGCCACCCAGTGACGCGGACGCACTCCTTCCACCCAAGAAGAAGCAGGGGGGCGGAGGGCTGGGCCAGTACATCCTGGTCCGCTTCCTGCTGATCTTCCCCACCATCCTCATCCTCGTCACCATGGTGTTCTTCCTGATGCGGATCACCGGTGACCCGATCACAGCCGCCATGGGCGGCCGGCTGCCTCCGGAGCAGCTGCAGGAACGCATCCATTCCGCGGGCTACGACAGGCCGCTGGTGGCGCAGTATTTCGAATACCTGGGCCAGCTGGCCACAGGGAACTTCGGCACCACCCTCTCGGACAACCGCAAGGTCACCGAGATGCTCACAACCTACGGATCCGCCACTCTGGAGCTGGCCATCAACGCCGTCATCGTCGCCCTGCTGGTAGGCATCCCGCTGGGCATGATCGCGGCCCACCGGCGTGACCACCTGCCGGACGCAGTGCTCCGCATCCTGGCCATCCTGTTCTACGCCACCCCGGTCTTCTTCGCCGGCATGCTGCTGAAATTGGTGTTCTCGGTGTGGCTGGGCTGGCTTCCCGTGGCGGGCCGCGCGGGAACCAGGACCGAACTGTCCCTCACCGCGCTGGAGGCACCCACCGGCATCTACTGGCTGGACGCGCTGCGCAGCGGGAACATGGCCGCCTTCAGTGACGTCATGTCCCACGCGGTCCTTCCTGCGCTGGCACTTGGTCTCCTGACAGCCGGCGTCTTCCTGCGCCTGGTCCGGACCAATGTCATTGGCACCCTGGGCAAGGACTACGTGGAGGCAGGCCGCTCACGGGGCGTCAGCGAGTTCCGGCTGGTCACCAAGCATGCCTACAAACCGGCGCTGATCCCCATCATCACGGTCATGGGCCTGCAGATCGCCGTGCTGCTCGGGGGCGCCGTGCTGACGGAGACCACGTTTGAGTGGAAAGGCCTCGGTTTCCAGCTGGCCAACTACCTCACGGCGCGCGACTTCGTAGCCGTCCAGGGCATTGTGGTGCTCCTTGCAGTCATCGTCGCCGTCACCAACTTCATCGTGGACATCATCGCCGCGCTGATCGACCCCCGCGTGAGGTACTGAAATGTCTGCCAATACCACCATCGAACCCGTCACCAACCCGCGGGCTCCCTTGTTCCGGCGGCTGCCGGTTGTTTCGCACTTCAACAAGAGCGTCGGTCTGCAGCGCTTCATGCTGGTGGTGGGGCTCGTCCTCACCGGCATCTTCCTGCTTACCGCGCTGGCCGCGCCGCTGCTGGCCCCCTACGGCTTCGCGCAGCTCTCGGATGCTGACGGCAGCTTCCCCACCCAGCAGGCTCCGGGCGGCAAGCACCTCCTGGGCACCACGGTGGGCGGTTATGACGTCCTGTCACGCGTGATCTGGGGTACCCAAACGGCACTGCTGGTCATCATCGTGGCCGTAGTTCTCTCCATTTTCGCCGGGGTCATCCTCGGCCTGGTGAGCGGCTACATCGGGGGGTGGCTGGACCGCATCCTGGTCGTCGTGGCTGACGCCATCTATGCCTTCCCGTCGCTGCTGGTTGCCATCGTCATGGCCATCGTCATCAGCGGGGGCCAGTCCAGCCTGTTCGGCGGGATCCTGGCCGCCGCCATCTCCATCACCGTGGTGTTCATCCCGCAGTACTTCAGGGTGATCCGCGCCGAGACCATACGTCTCAAAGCAGAACCCTTCGTCGAATCCGCCAAGGTGGTGGGCGCGTCGAACATCCGCATCATGACACGGCACATCTACCGCAATGCCACCCGTACGCTGCCGCTGATTTTCACGCTCAACGCGTCGGAATCCATCCTGACCCTGGCCGGGTTGGGCTTCCTGGGTTTCGGCATCGAGCCGAGCTCGGCGGCCGAGTGGGGATTTGACCTGAACAAGGCGCTCGCCGACACCACGTCGGGCATCTGGTGGACCGGTCTGTTCCCGGGCCTCGCCATCGTCTGGACAGTCCTCGGGTTGACGCTGGTGGGCGAAAGCGTCAACGACCTCAACGATCCGCGCCTCCGCGGCCGCAAGCGCAGCGGCCGCAAGGCGGCAGCCGCTGCCGCACCGGCCACTCCTGCTGCTCCCGCCGCTCCTCATGGATCCGGCCCCGAAACAGAATTGAGCAACCCGTGAGCGAAAACCTCGGTTCACTGTCCGACCATCAGGACCAGGACCGGAAAACAGTCCTGGATATCGACCACCTGAAGGTCACCTTCGCCACGGACGGTGGCGACGTGTACGCCGTCAAAGATGTCAGCCTCGACGTCAAAGCCGGTGAGGTTCTGGCCATCGTGGGGGAATCCGGTTCCGGCAAGACCGTCACGGCCAAGACCATTCTGGGACTGCTCCCGGAAACTGCTGTGAGCTCGGGCGCGGTGCTGATCAACGGCGCCAACGTCATCAGCCTCAGCCCCGGCCGGCTGCGCCAGATCCGCGGCCGGGACGTCGCCATGGTGTTCCAGGAGCCGTCCACCGCCCTGAACCCCGTGTTCACGGTGGGATGGCAGATTGCCGAGGGCATCCGCGCCCACGCGGGTGCGAACGGCGGGGGCCGCGTATCAAAAAAGGAAGCCAAAACACGGGCAATCGATGCGCTCCGAAAGGTGGGCATCCCGGACCCGGAACACCGCGTTAACTACTACCCGCACCAGTTCTCCGGCGGCCAGAAGCAGCGGGTGGTGATCGCCGCAGCCCTGGCACTGAACCCTGGCCTCATTGTGGCCGATGAGCCCACCACCGCCCTGGACGTCACCGTGCAGGCGGAAATCCTGGAGCTCCTCCGGGACCTGCGCGACAAGTACGGCACCTCCATCGTGCTGATCACGCACAACATGGGCGTGGTGGCGGACCTGGCGGACCGCGTGGTGGTGATGTACCAGGGCGACATCGTCGAGGAAGCCCCGGCGAAGACGTTGTTCGCCGAACCCAGGCAGGGCTACACCCGGAACCTCCTCGCCGCCGTGCCGCACCTGGGCCGCAATTCGGCGTCGGCCGGCCTTACCGAGCGGGGCCACCAGGATGAGGAAGTGCTGGTGGCTGCCGACAACCTGGAGATCGAGTATCCGGGGCGGCTCGGGACGCCGGCCTTCAAAGCCGTGGACGGGGTCAGCTTCACCCTGTCCAGGGGTGAGGTCTTTGGCCTGGTGGGGGAGTCAGGGTCAGGGAAGACAACCATTGGCCGCGCCATCGCCGGGCTCAACCGCACCACCGGTGGGAGCCTTAAAGTGCTGGGCTACGAGATGCTGAACCTTCGGGAGCGCACGTTCAAGCCGCTGCGCAAGGATATTGGCTTCGTGTTCCAGGATCCGGCCGCCTCCTTCAACCCGCAGCTGACCATCGGCGAGTGCATCGCCGAGCCCATGCTCATCCACACCAGGCCCACCGACGCCCAGGCGCGCAAACGCGTGGGTGAGCTGCTGGAATCAGTCCAGCTGCCTGCGTCGTACGCGGGACGGTACCCGCACGAACTCTCCGGCGGCCAGCGGCAGCGGGCATCGCTGGCGCGTGCCCTGAGCCTGAACCCCAGACTGCTGATCGCGGACGAGCCGACGTCGGCCCTGGACGTTTCCGTGCAGGCGAAGGTCCTGGAGCTGTTCAAGGACATCCAGGAGGAGTTCGGCTTTGGCTGCCTGTTCATCAGCCACGACCTTGCGGTGGTGGACATCCTCTCTTCGTGGGTGGGCGTCCTGTACAAGGGCAAGCTGGTGGAACAGGGGATCGGCAGCCAGGTGATGGGCAACCCGCAGCATGACTACACCCGCCGGCTGATCGCCTCACTGCCGGTGCCGGACCCCGCCGAACAGGCCAAACGCCGGGAGGAGCACCGGGCGCTCTTGGGCATCTGACCCTGCACATTCCCGCCGTGTGAAGCGCCGGTGCGGGCAGTCAGCCAGCACCGGCGCTTCACGCCCGCGTTGATTCCACTGGCTCCCATAGACTGGAGCCATGACGCAGCACACCCCCAGCTCTCCTGGCTCCGACGATTTTGACCCATCAGCCAGCTCGCTCGCAGGCCACGTGGACGATTCGGTGATGGCTGAACTGCTGTCCATCCGTTCCAGCATTGACAACATCGATGCCACGCTGGTGTACCTTCTGGCCGAGCGCTTCAAGGCCACGCAAAAGGTGGGCTTCCTGAAGGCAACCCACCGCCTCCCGGCCGGCGACCCTGGACGCGAAGCCGCACAGATCGCCCGGCTGCGCCGCCTTGCCGAGGACGCCCACCTTGACCCGGCGTTCGCGGAAAAGTTCCTTAACTTCATCATCGGCGAGGTGATCCGGCACCACGAGGCCATTGCGGAGGACCACCAGGCATCGTCCGGCCAGCGGCCGCAGACCTCCGCGCTGGCGTGAGCCGGGAACAGCACCAACCGGGGTCCGGCCCGCTTTCGGCCCGCACGGCCTCCAAGGTGGTCCCTTCCAGCCAGGCTCCAGCCAGGGAAGTCACAGCCACCGGGCTGGGTCCGTGGCCGGGTGATGATCCGCTCGAAGCCACCCGGACCATCCGCGGCGAGCTCGGCAGCCCGCACCTTCCGTTCCTGGCCGAACTGCCGGACCGGGGCGTCGGTTCGGACGCCCTGGGGCGCACAGCCTCGCTCCTGGAGGAACTTGCGGTGGACGTCCAGCCCCATGGGTGGCGCCTGGTTGACCGACCCGGCAAGGACATGCGCCGGGCAGCGTCGGCGCTGTCCACCGACCTGAACGTCCTTGCCGATGTGGCCGGGGCAGAAGACGTGTCGGCCGGGGAACTCAAAGTGCAGCTGGTAGGACCACTCAGCCTTGCCGCGGGGCTGCACCTGCACAACGGGGAGCGCGCGTTGCTGGACCACGGCGCCCGCCGGGACCTGGCCGCCTCCCTCGCGGCAGGAGTGGGCGGCTACCTCAGCCGGGTGGCTGCCGCCGTTCCGGGCGCCCGCCTGGTGGTGCAGGTGGACGAGCCCTCTGTCGCTCCCGTGCTGGCCGGAACCATACCTACCGCCAGCGGTTACCGCACTCTCCGGGCGGTTGCAGCATCGGAAGCACGCGAGTCCTGGCGCCTGGTTTTTGATGCCCTGCGCACAGCCGGTGCAGCCGACGTTGTGGTGTCGTTCCCCGAGGTAGAGGCGCCGATCGAGCTGGCCCTGGCCGCAGGGGCTGACGGCGTCGCGTTGCCGCTGAAGGCACTAACGAACCGCCAGTGGGAGCAGCTGGCCGGGGCGGTGGAAGCTGGAAAACAGTTCTGGGCCGGCGCCCTGGACGTGGCCTCTGGCGGTCCGCTGCCTAAAGTTGCCGCGTGCGTGGATTCAGTGTGGCGTCCCTGGCGCCAGCTGGGCCTGCCGCCGTCACTGCTCAGCGCCATCAGGGTGACGCCGTCAGCAGGACTCGCAGGCCACACACCTGCCCAGGCCACTGCCGTGCTGGGCAGGCTTACCGAGATGGCAGACGGCCTGAACCAGCAGGCGCTGGGTTAGCTATACCCTGTTTTCCCAGCGGTCCGGCTGGGCGTAGCGGGGCAGATAGCTTTGGGCGGAACTGCCGCCGGTGTAGGGGCGCAGCCGGTAGTCGAAGGCCCCCGCGTAGACCAGGACCAGACCGATCTGCGGCTGGATGACCTTCACCTGGATGCGGTGCCGGCCGTTGCTGCCCGCAGCGGGATCCCACCACTGCTCCGCATAGGCCTTGGCGTCCAGGGCTGCCGGGAGCGGCACCCGGAGGGGGCCCACGAAGAGCCGCGACGCTTCTGACACGCCCCGCAGCCTGCCTTCAGGGGTGACGCTCAGGTTCAGGTCCGTCACCAGGCGCCGGTACCGCCCCACGTAGTCCACCAGCTGGGTTGAGCCACCCGGGTTGGTGACGCTGGTGGTGTCCTGGAAGAGCCTGGTTCGTTCCGGGAAGCGGATTTCACGGCGGGCGGTAAGGCTGGAACGGCCAAAAGGATCCTGGTGTGCGTGGTTCTCGATCCTGAACGGGATGTTCTCGCCGTACTCAGGGAAGAAGGCCTCTTCGCCCCCCGTCAGCCGCAGCAAAGGCCGCAACCAGGGCTGGCGGCACCCCACGACGTCGAACGTTCCTTCCCCCACGCCGTACTGCCCGGAACCCGGCGCCAGCGAAAAATACTCCTGGAGTTCGGGCTGCAGCCTGGAGAACTCCGTGCCGAGGGCCTGCCGGTAGATGGGGACGCTCATGATGTGGACCTCCTGTTGCCTGTGGCGGCGTTGACTGCCTCCGGTTTCACAATCTACCGGCAGCCTTGAGCCGGATGTACATGTCCGCGAGCCGGGGCGGCAGGTCATGGGGCTCGGCGTCCACCACCTCCACGCCATAGCGCCGCAGCTCGGCAGTGACCGCCGCGCGCTGCAGGAGGGCGCGCTCGGCGGAAGCCGCACGGAACACTTCGGTGGCATCGCTGCGTTCCCGGAGCATGATGCCCAGCTGGGGGTCGCGGACGGCCGCCACCACCACGACATGCTGGCTTGCCAGCCGCTCCGCCACGGGCAGAAGGCCTTCTTCCGGCGCTCCGCTGTCCAGCGATGTCAGCAGTACCACGAGGGACCGGTGGGCGGAGACAGCGCGGACCTGTGCCGGGACCGCGGGCCAGTCCATCTCGATCAGCTCGGCTTCCAGTGGGGCCATTGCCTGGACCAGCCGGCCCAGGATATTGCCCTGGCCGGCAGAACCGGCCCGCGCCCGGGTCCTCCGGTCGAAGGCCACGAAATCCACCCGGTCACCGCCCCGTTCGGCCAGGACGCCCAAGAGCAGCGCAGCCTCGATCCCTGTGTCCAGGCGGGTTTCGTCACCGATCCTCGCCGCTGAGGTCCGGGAAGTATCCAGGACCATGACCACCCGGCGGTCCCGCTCCGGGCGCCAGGTACGGACCACGACGGCAGAGCGCTTGGCCGTGGCACGCCAGTCGATGGAGCGCACGTCATCCCCGCGGACATAGTCGCGCAGGGAATCGAACTCCGTGCCGGCGCCGCGGATCTGGACGGCAGCCTTTCCGTCGAGTTCGCGCAGCTTCCGTAACTTTGACGGCAGGTGCCGGCGGGAATGGAATGGCGGCAGCACCCGCACTGAGCCGGGGCACTGGATGGTCCGCTGGCGGGCTGCCAGGCGAAGGGGGCCATAGGAGCGCAGCGTCACATGCGGCGCGCCGAGGTCCCCCCGCCGGACCGGCCGGAGGCTTACCGTGAACCGCCTGCTTTCGCCGGCCGGGATGTCGATGTCCTGGATGGGGTCCTGCGCGCCCGCGGAAGGCTGCCACCCGTCCCGCAATGATCCGCGGAGCCTGCGGGGCCCTCCGTTGCGGAGCGTGAGGACCGCTTCCACCGTGTTATTGAGCGTGACGTTCTCCGGCTCCGCGCGCGCCGCATAGACCGCCCGGAGGGATCCCGCCAACAGCAGGTCGGCGCCCAGCAGGGCCGCGAGCATGGCGGTGGTGGCGAATACGGTCGGCCATCCCGGGAACAGCAGCGCCGGCACCAGGCCCAGCAGCACCACCGCCACGAAGCGCCCCGAGATGGCCATCAGCGCGGAACGGGGACGGAGGCCAGGATGCTGCCCAGGACATCGTCCACCCGTACGCCGTCCATCTGGGCTTCTGGCTGCAGCGCCACCCGGTGCCGCAGGCAGGGCAGGGCCAACGCCTTGACATCGTCAGGGGTGACGAAAGGACGGCCCGAAAGCCAAGCCCAGGCCCTGGATGTATTGAGCAGGGCGGTGGCGCCGCGCGGCGAGACGCCGAGCTGGAATGAGGGGGCTGAGCGCGTGGCGCGCACCAGGTCAACGATGTAGCCGATGATTTCCGGTTCCACTGCCACCCGGGTCACAGCTTCGCGTGCCCGTTGCAGGTCCTCCGCGCCGGCCACTGCCCGGACGCCGGCTGCTGCCAGGTCCCGGGGATCGAACCCGGCCGCATGGCGGCGGATGACTTCAATCTCGTCACCGCGGCCGGGCAGCGGCATGGTGAGCTTGAGCAGGAACCGGTCCAGTTGTGCCTCGGGCAGGGGATAGGTGCCCTCGTACTCCACAGGGTTCTGGGTGGCAGCCACCAGAAACGGCGCCGGCAGCAGCCTGGAGGTACCGTCCACTGACACCTGCCGCTCTTCCATGGCTTCGAGGAGTGAGGCCTGGGTCTTCGGTGGGGTCCTGTTGATCTCGTCGGCCAACAGGAGGTTGGTGAAGACGGGTCCCTCCCGGAAGCTGAATTCGGATGTGTGTGCGTCGTAGACCAACGAGCCGGTGACGTCGCCGGGCATGAGGTCGGGGGTGAACTGGACCCGTTTGGTGTCCAGGCTCAGGGCGGAGGACAGCGCCCGGACCAGCAGGGTCTTCGCAACCCCGGGAACGCCTTCCAGCAGCACATGCCCCTGCGAAAGCAGCGCAATCAGGAGGCCCGTGACCGTCGCGTCCTGTCCCACCACTGCTTTTGCCACCTCGCGGCGGACCGCAAGGAGCGCCTGCCGTGCGTCGTCGTCATCCAATGGGCTGTTGGGGTCAACCGGGTTAAGGACCCCCGGGCCCCTGCTCTGTTCACTCATCGGGTCATGACCTCTTTCTCCAGTTTGTCCAGGGCTTGGGACCAGGCCACCAGCCGGGCTTCGGTTGTGGGGTGTTCGTTGACCAGCGTGCGGACGTCGGCGGTATCCCTGCCGAGCAGCCGGGCTGCCGCCGCGATCGTGTCCTCGGCGGTGCTGCCGGGGCCCAGGCGCAGCTTTCCGGAGAGCCGCACCAGCAGGCCGGCCCGCAGGTTGTCCCGGGCGTAGTCGATGGCGCCCGAGTCCTGGTAGAGCCGGGCCCGTCCCTCGGCCGTCTCAACAGCCTTGACCACCACCGGCAACGGCTCGAACACCAGCGGGCCGTGGCGCCGGCCCCGCCACACGACGGCAGCGAGCGCCACCAGCAGCAGCCAGGGGCCCAGGAAGCGGGCCCAGCCCGGGGCAAGGTCGTCGAGGGTTTTGCCGGATCCGTTCACCGCCGCGTCCTCGAGCGAGGGCAGGTACCAGACGAGGTCCGGCGCCGCGCCGAGCATCCGGACCGCCAGCGCAGCGTTTCCCAGCTCGTCCAGTTTGTCGTTACCCAGGACTGCCGTGCTGCCCAGCACGGCCAGCTTGCCGTCATCGCCGAACGCAAGCATCCCGGCGGTTCCTGCCGCGCGGAAGCAGGTGGTGCCGCCGTCGTACACGAATCCCCCTTGGCCCGTGACCTGTCCCGCTGCTTCCGCGTCCGGCTGGACACAGCCGGGTTCCAGGTCCGGAGAGCCGTTCGGCACGACGCCGGCCTGGTGGATGCCGCTGTCCATGGCGGAGAGGGTTTCCAGCCTGGGGGAGACCACCACAACGCGGTCAGCGGCGGCCATCAGGGCGGCCAGCTGCTGACCGTCCAGGACACCGTTCCTGTCGTAGAGAAGGAGGGTGGGGGAGGAGCCGGAGCGCAGGTCGTCCAGCGCTGCGTCGAACCGGCCGGGGGTATGGACCGAAACTCCGTGCCGGCCCAGGATTTCGCCCAGTGCCCTGGCCCCCTCCGGCCCGGCGTTGTGGACAGAAAGGCGGACGGTGTCACCCTTGGGAGCGAGCTGCGTGCCGACTACCAGTGCCAGCGCAGCTGCCACCACCATTGCCGCTGCCATTATGCCACGGTGCTGCCGCAACCAGTCCATGGACTTGCGGCCCGGGAGTTTCCGGCCTGTCGGCGCGGGTCCGGGGGCTTCCCGCGTTTCGTGTGCAGGCTCTGTGCCGGCAAGGATGGGACCGCTCATGGCAGCGGCGCACTGCCGGCGGCGGTGGCGGGCCTCATGGTGTCCAATGCCGCGTCAAGGGCCACCATGTCCTGGTAGTCGGCACGGCCCGCTGTCCGGTTTCCGTAACGTATGCCATCAAAAGTGGCCGCTGCGTTGGCCAAGCGCCGGGATTCAGTGCTGAACGGCAGGGCCAATGCCTGCGCGGCCTCATCCGCGGTCCTGCCCGGCTGGGGATCAAGGATGGTCCGGTTTTCGGCGCTGCGGACCACTGCACGGAAACGGTCGACGACGGCGTCCCCCCACTTTCCGGCCGCGGCCGCGGCTTCCGCGCGGTTCCGGTAGTCCGCGGCGGCAAGGACGGTTTCCCTCTCGAAGACGTCGTTGGCCTGCCGGACCCGCGAGTTCAGCCGGGGGCGGGCAAGGATGATGGCGACTGCGATGATGGCGGCGATGACGAGGGCGATGACGGGGCTGGGCACCGGCGCGGCGTCCCCGGGGGAACCGTCCAGGGACTGCAGCCAATCAAGGAAGTTCCGCCACACCGTGTCCAGCCAGGACGGGGCGGCGTCACGGTAGGCAGGTTTGGCCAGCTCTTCTGCGGCCCAACGCCGTGCCTCGTCGGCACCGGGCAGCAGCGGCGGTTCAGCGGCCATACGGCCATGCCCCTGGCGCCGTCCCGTATCCGGGGTACGGGGTGCTTCCGCTCCGGGCATTGCGGCCAGGGATACCGCCGGGATCCGCCCCGGATTCCAGTTCGCGCAGCAGCGTGATGTCCAGCCCGTCCCTGCGCATCCGCAGGTCCATGTAAAGCAATGCCATGACGGAAGTCTGGAAGGCGTAGCCCACCGCGCCCACCAGGGCACCCACCACCGCAGTAATGATGCCGATCGTCGCGGACAACGTTGCGTCCTGTCCGCGGCCGCCGTGTGGCGAGACAACCCCCGACAGGACCGAGGGCAGGAGGCTGGCAGGGATCAGGACCACCTGGGTGATGACAGCGACCAGGATTCCCACCACCAGGGTAATGCCAAGGATCCGCCACCAGTTTGCCCGGGTCAGTTCCCACGACCGGCGAAGTCCGGCAAAGGCGCCCAATTCTTCGATGACGACGGCGGCAGGTGCCACCATGAGCTTGATCGCCACCCAGAGGAACACGGCGGCGAAGCCCATCATCAGCGGGATGACCAGCAACGCGGCCGCGCCACGGACATTGGAGAACAGGAGCACGATGAGGACGAAGAAGAGCGCCATCGTGGCTATGGCCGCGGCCACCAGCACCGCCGCCAGCCTGACCAGCGCCCCGATCCGTGAACGCACCAGCGACAACATGCGGCGGAAGCCGGTGGGCATGTTCAGGACTGACCGGGCCACGGGGACCACCATGGCGCCCTGGAGGACAACGGACATGAACACGGACAGGATGGACAGCAGGGCAAACGTAGCCATCAGCCCAATCCCCAGGGACGCGACGTCAGCGCTGCTTGCCGTCTCCGCCCAGGATTCAATGGACCCGGACGACGTCGCAAGGACTCCTGCCAGCACTGCGGCGAGGATGGCTGACAGGGACTGTGCCAGGAGGCCGGCGCCGAGCATCGCCGTGGCGTTGCGCCTGATGGCCTGGAATGAACCATCCAGGATTTCCCCGAACATCAGTGGCCGCAACGGAATGATGCCTGGTTTCGGCGGGGCGACGTAGCGGGGCTGCCCGGAGTTGGAGCCACCGTAGGGCGCCCCGGCATACGGTGGCCCGTTGTAGGGGGATCCAGTGTAGGACGACCCGTCATAGGGGGATCCGTTGTACGGCTGCCCACCATAAGAGTGACTGCCGGGATAGGTACCTCCGGGGTACGGAGCGTTCCCGTTCGGGTATTGTCCGGGCTGTTGCCACTGGGGCGGTTGCGACGGCGACTGCTGCCACGACCGCCGCTCTTCCCACCCGGGTGCCGGCTGCCCGGGCTGTCCTGTGTTCCACTGCTGTTCCGGGGCCCACTGCTGTCCGGTGTCCGCGTGTACGTGTTGCCCTGCCGGCGGCGTCCACGGCTGCTCCCGGTCAGGCGGCGTCTGGCGGCGCCCCTCGGCAGCGGCGGACCCGCCGTCGTCATGACCTTTACCCGGCCGCCCCGGCATTGGCTCCCCGGGCCGCTCCGGCTCCTGTGGTGACACTGATTTCCTCCCCCATATCAGTCCGCCTGCGCTGCGGGCCGCCGGTCAAAAGGCGCGCGGCGGCAACGCAGAGCATGACCCCAAGACTATAGTTCCGGCGTCGGCCGGCCTAGTGTCCCGCCATGCCGGAAGGCCGCTCAACAGGACAAACCCATCCCGATAAGGGAATATATAGCTATGAAGGCACGCATTCTGGTGGTAGATGATGACGAAGCGCTGGCCGAGATGATTGGAATTGTCCTCCGTAATGACGGCTTCGAGCCGGTCTTCTGCGCCGACGGCGCCCAGGCCCTCGATGTTTTCCGGTCATCGCGGCCTGACCTTGTCCTGCTCGACCTCATGCTTCCCGGCATGGATGGCATCGAGGTCTGCCGCCAGATCCGCGGCGAGTCCGATGTTCCGATCGTCATGCTGACCGCCAAATCAGACACCTCCGACGTCGTCCGTGGACTGGAATCCGGTGCTGACGACTACGTGCCCAAACCGTTCAAGCCCGCCGAGCTGGTGGCACGCGTGCGCGCGCGCCTTCGCCCCGGCGACCAAAAGGCTCCCGAAACGCTTCGCATCGCGGACATTACCATCGATGTGGCCGGGCACACCGTGAGCAGGGGCAGCGAGCGGATCTCCCTGACGCCGCTGGAATTCGACCTCCTGGTGGCACTGGCCCGCAAGCCCTGGCAGGTCTTCACCCGGGAACTGCTGCTGGAGCAGGTGTGGGGTTACCGCCACGCTGCTGACACCCGCCTGGTCAACGTCCATGTCCAGCGCCTGCGGTCCAAGATCGAGCAGGACCCGGAAGCTCCGGAAGTTGTATTGACGGTGCGTGGTGTCGGCTACAAAGCAGGGGTCTGACCCCGCCGCGCAGGACGGCGAACCGGACCGGGGCGCAATCCCGCCCTCCGTGGATACAGGTTTGAGCCAGGACGGCGCTACTGGTACTCCCGGGCTCCGGCATGTGGCGTTCCGCGCACGGATCTGGCAGCGCCGCGCTCTGATCGTGGCGCTGCGCGTGGCAAGGCTGGTCGGGACCGGTGTCCGCCGGTTCCTTCCAGGGCTGAGGTACCTTGGCCGGGCGCTGCGGCAGCGCTGGCGCCGGTCCCTGCAGTTCCGTACCGTTCTCACCACCCTGATGCTTGCCGTGACGTCGTTTGCTGTCGTCGGCGCCTACCTGTCCAACCAGATCGCCAACAACCTGTTCCAGGAGCGGCTGACGCAGGCGGAGTCGGAGACCCGCTACAACGTCAAGCAGGTCCAGGAGACGTTCGACGGCGCCCAGGTCACCGACCAGTCCAGCGTGATCACCCTGGTCTACGACACCTTGAACGCGGTGGAGGGCCGGGGCTCGGTAATCCAGCGGCGCTACGTCTTCGAGGCGATGCCGGAGCAGACCAAGCCGCGAAACCGGTGGGTGGAATCGCGGGCGTCCGACCAACTGACGGTCAGCGTCATTCCCCCGGAACTGCGCAAGGCCGTCCAGCAGTCAGGGAAAGACCAGTACTGGGCGTCCACCGTCATCCCCGTGGGCACCGAGGACCGGCCCGGAATCGCAGTCGGGAACAAGGTGACCTTCAACGGCACCGTCTACGAGCTGTACCTGATCTATGACCTGAACACGGCGCAGCAGACGCTCAATGAGATCCAAAGCGTCCTCTGGGCCGGCGGTGCCGTGCTGGTCCTCATGATCGGCGCCATAGCCTGGTACGTCACCCGCAACGTGGTGAGCCCGGTGAGCCATGCCGCCATGGTGTCGGAGAAACTCGCGGCCGGGCAGCTGCAGGAACGCATGGTGGTCAGGGGCGAGGACGAGGTAGCCCGCCTTGGCGCCTCCTTCAACCACATGGCCGCCAGCCTGCAGGAGCAGATCACCCAGCTGGCAACGCTCTCGCAAATGCAGCAGCGCTTTGTCTCCGATGTCTCGCACGAACTGCGGACACCACTGACCACAGTCCGCATGGCAGCAGAGGTCCTCTACGACGCCCGCGACGACTTCGACCCCATCAACAAGCGATCCGCTGAGCTGCTCTACAACCAGGTGGAACGGTTCCAGTCCCTGCTCTCCGACCTGCTTGAAATCAGCCGGTTCGATGCCGGCGTGGCTGTCCTGGACGCTGAACCTGAGGACCTCCTCCAGGTGATCGCCCACGTCATTGAAGGTGCGGCGCCGGTCGCTGCGGAGTACGGCTCGGAAATCCTCTACGCGGCGCCGGAAGGCGCCCTGATTGTGGAGATGGATGCCCGGCGCATCGACCGGATCTTGAGGAACCTGATCCTGAATGCCGTGGAACACGGCGAGGGTAAACCGGTGACCGTCACGGTCGCGGCAAATGCGACGTCGGTGGGCGTTGCTGTCCGGGACCACGGGATCGGAATGGACCAGGCGCAGGCTGCCCGGGTCTTCGACAGGTTCTGGCGTGCCGATCCTGCCCGCGCGCGCACCACGGGCGGCAGCGGCCTGGGTCTGTCCATCGCCATGGAGGATACCAAGCTGCACCACGGCTGGCTGCAGGCATGGGGCAGGAAAGGCGGCGGGGCCAACTTCCGCCTGACCCTTCCGTTGCGCCAGGACGGCGAAATCACCGAGTCGCCGGTGCAGCTGGAACCGAAGGACGACACCATACCGGGGGCGCCAGGGAGCATTCCGGCGGAACAGGACTACAAAAACATGCTGCTGCTTCAGACCGGTGCGGCCAGGCCAGCCCCGGCGCGGGCCCCCAAGGAGACACCGTGAGGGCCACCGTGCGCCACGCCAGGTACCCAGCGGTGCTGCTCGCACTGTTGATCGTCCTCCTGTCGGGCTGCGCGCGGATCCCCACGTCCGGCCCCGTGGGGAAAAGCAGCGAAAGCAGCGCCGGCAACGTCAGCGCACCTGTCTTCCTTCCCGCAGCACCCCAGCCAGGCGCGTCACCGGAAACCATCATCGACTACTTCTACCGGGCGGGCAGCGGCTACGAGGATGACTACGCGGTAGCCCGCCAGTACCTGACGCAGGCCTCGGCCGTGTCCTGGAAACCGGACAAACGAGCGCTGGTGTACCGCGAGGCACGCGTTGTCCCTACGGGCACGGAAAACGTCTTCAACTACGAGCTGGATGTTTCCTACACCGTGGACGCTGACGGCATCGCCATCCAGTCGCCGCCGGGAACGGTGGAACGCATTCCCGTCACGGTGACCCAGGTGGACGGCGAGTGGCGGATCTCCGCGATTCCGGACGGTACCGCCATCGCGGAAGAAACGTTCAAGGTGATTTATGGCGCCTACCCCATTTACTTCTACGACCCCACCTTCACTTACGCCATCCCGGACGTCCGCTGGTTCCTCAAGAACAAAACCGTCAAAGCCATGACCAGCGCACTGCTGGCCGGGCCGGCCCCATACCTGCGCGGCGCCGTCGCCAGCGCTTTTCCCTCTGGAATCAAGCTGGCCCGCGAATCCGTCCCGGTGGTGTCCGGGGCAGCGCAGGTGGACCTGACCGCAAAGGAGTTGACGGAAACATCGGCGGAGGACCGGCTGCGAATGCAGATGCAGCTGACCCTGACGTTCCGCAGCCAGCCCGATGTGGTCAACGTTGAGCTGCGGGCCAACCAGGACCTGGTCCGGGTGGAGGACAACGGCTCCGTCCTTCCTCCGGTACTGGATAAAACCGTGCCTTCGCGCCAGATTGCCATCAGTGGCAATGAGCTGGTGCGGTACGAAAACAACCGTGTTTCACCGTTGCCCGATATGCAGCCGGTCTCGGCGCTCAACCCGCGCTACCCTGCGGAATCGCCGGTGTCGCAGGCTGCGGCCTTCCTCAACGATGGCCGCACTACTTTGTACAGCATCAGTCCGGGCCAGCCTGCCCGCGCCCTGACGACCCGGAGCACCCTCAGCCGGCCGTCCTTCAGTGTCAGCGACTGGGTGTGGACGGCCGGGCCCGGTGCCACGGGGGCCACTGAAGTCGTTGCCTTTCACCCCACCGGGGTGGCGGAAGGGGCACCCGTCCCGTCCGTGACTCTGGCGCCGTCGTGGCTTGCCGGCCGCACGGTGAAGGAATTCCGCATTTCACGCGACGGCGTGCGCGCCCTGGTCATTTCCGAACAGAACGGCAAATCCAAGGTGCAGGTGACCGGCGTGATCCGCGCCGGTGACGGCACGCCCCGCGAACTGACCGCTCCCATCACCCTGGTCAGTGCCAGCGATCCCGACCAGGGGGTGTGGGTGAACGGGACCACCGTTGCCGTCATGAAAGAGGCAGCCGGTTCCAACGTCACGCCGGAGCTGCTGTCTCTCACATCCGGGCAGCCGCAGCAACTTGCTCCATGGCCCGGCCTGGTTGCCATCAGCGCCGGAAATGGTGCCGATGACATCTACGTCCAGTCCGGGGAGGGTATCTTCCAGCGCCTCGGCAATGGTTGGTCGCCCCAAATCAAGGGTCCCATCGATCCCGCGTTTCCCGGCTGACGCCTGCCAGGCAGCCAGCCGCGTCATCTTCAGCGGCCCGGCTCATCCCATCGTCCTGATGCGACCAGCTTTATCCACATAGCTGCGTCAGGGCTCCCATCTGCCGGGCCCGTGACGCACAGTGGGACGGTGAAAGGCACATCCGGCGGAAATGGCGCAGCTGGTCCCGGGCGGCAAGGGGCCCGGGGGATGGACCCTGACCTTCAACCACCGCCGCCCAGGCCGGCACTGCACAGGGGCGAACACGCGGCCGCCTTCCTGCGCCTTGCTGACTGGCTGTCCAGCGCGGCGGCGGACCTCCTCGCCCTGGCGGTGCCGGTGGACTGCGTTTGCTGCGGGGCGGAAGACCGGACCCTGTGCGCATCCTGCAGCAACCGCATCCGCCAGCTGACCAGGCAACCCTTCCGGGCGGAAAGCGGAGCACCCGCCCTGATGAATGTCGATGGGACCCCCATGCTGCCGGTAGTGGCCGCGGGCGTTTACCGGGACGAGCTGGCACAGGGCCTGCTGTCGTTCAAACGGCACGGCCAGCACCAGCTTGGCAGAAGCCTTGGCAGGGCGCTCGCCGTGGCAGTCAGGGCAGCGGCCCGGGGCGGCAGCGGGTTCCTGCTGGTCCCTGTGCCCACCGGTACAGCAGCGTACGTCAACCGGGGTTTCAGCCCGGTCCACCTGCTCCTGAAAGAGGCGGCACGGCACGTTCCAGGCCTCGATGTGGCGGACGTCCTGGGCAAGAAGCCTGGCGCCGGCTTCCCCTGGCCCGGCGGCCCGGGTGGACACAAAGGACCGGCGGGCCAAAAGGGGTTGGGCAGGGGAGCCCGCTCGCAGCGCGTCCGGGGATCCATGCAGGTGAAATCCGGCGCCCGGACAAGGGTCTCGGGGCGCCCCTGCATCATCATCGACGACGTTCTGACAACCGGCGCCACCATGGGCGAAGCAGCCCGCGCTTTGCATCTGGCCGGCGCCAAAGTGAGGGGCGCCGTCGTCCTTGCGGCGACACGCCCGCCCGATGCCGCTGACTCCGGTGCTCCGGCCGCCATCCCGCACGGGAGACACCATGACTTAGAAAAAAATAAACCGGGAAAGGATGAATAACGGGTGGCTATGAACTAACGTCGGTGGTGGGTACCAAGAACAGAATGTACCTTTCGATGGCGGCTCGGAGAGGGGCTCGACTGTCAGGCAGCCCGGCCCAAGGAAGCGCCGCCGTCGTGTCACCGAAGTCATTTGGAGGGCACCATGGAGTTTATGATCAGCGGACGAAATCTGACGGTTTCAGACCGGTTCCGCGAATACGCCGGGGAAAAGATCGCAAAAATCGAATCGCTGGGTGACAAGGTCCAGCGGGTCGATGCGAAAGTCTCCAAGGAGACCAATGCCCGGCAAACCGGCGACCAGTTGACCGTCGAGGTGACCGTCCTGGGCCGGGGACCTGTAATCCGTGCCGAAGCGAGTGCCGCAGACAAGTTTGCCGCCTTTGACCTCGCCTACAACAAACTGCTTGAGCGGCTCCGCCGGGCAAAGGACCGCAAGAAGGTCCACCACGGCCGCCACACCCCCAAGGCTGTCCGCGAGGCAACCGCCTCCCTTGAACCAGCCAGCGCCCACGAACCGCTGTACCTTGAGGCCAACCACCGGAGCGAAACCGCACAGGCTCCGGAAGAAAAATCCCCTTACGATGTGGACAATGACATCCCGGCCGGAGACTCGCCGGTACTGATCAGGCGCAAGGTCTTTCCCGCTGCATCCCTTTCCCTCGATGATGCCGTAGACAACATGGAGCTCGTGGGCCACGACTTCTATCTCTTCGTGGACAAGGCCACCAACACGCCGTCCGTCGTCTACCGCCGCCGGGGCTGGACCTACGGTGTCATCACCCTGGACCACGAATGCGAGCCAGGAGACACCGTCGTGGAGGAAAAGGTCATCGCGTACCGCTCCGACGACGCAGCCGCCAACGTTTAGGCTGGCACCAACCACCACCAGAGAGGACTGAATTGTCAGCAACGCTGAGCCTTGAGCAGGCACGGCGGATCGCACTGGCAGCGCAGGGACTCCATAAAGGACGGCCCACCGGCCCCGTGACAGCGCGGGCGGTGGGCCGTACCTTTGCCCGTCTCCAGCTCGTCCAGATCGACTCCGTGAACGTCCTGGTCCGCAGCCACTTTCTGCCCTTCTATTCCCGCCTTGGCAACTACGACCGCGACATCCTCCAACGCATGTCCGGCAGCCACCCGCGGCGGATGCTTGAATACTGGGCTCACGAAGCGAGCTACATCCGGCCGGAGCATTACCCGGACCTGCTTCTGTGGCAAAAACGGGCCTGGGTGGGTGCCTCCCGCCTGGACCCCGTGCTCCGCAATGACGTAGCGGCCAAAATCCTGGCGGTCCTCGCCCGGTCCCGGCCCATGACGGCATCGGAACTGACGGCGCGGATTGGGCACGTCGAGGAAAAGCAGGCGGACAACTGGGGGTGGAACTGGAACGCCGTGAAACGGGTCCTTGAACACCTTTTCGAAGAAGGCCTGGTATCGGCAGCCTCCAGGACCGGGCAGTTCGAGCGCAGATACACGTTGACCTCCAAAGTCCTCCCATCCGCTGCTCCCGCGGCACGGGAAGGGGATCCAGCGGCTGCACTCCACCGCCTGACCGATGCGGCCGCCCAGGCACACGGGATCGGCAGCATCCGCTGCTTCGCCGACTACTTCCGGACTCCGGTCAAGGCTACGGCGCTTTCCGTTGAGCACCTGGTGGGGCAAGGCAGGCTGGAACCCGTCAACGTGGCGGGCTGGGGGCGGAAAGTCTTCCGGCACGTGGACTCGGTACTGCCAAGCCGGGCCACCGGCCGGGCGCTGTTGAGCCCGTTCGATTCCTTGGTCTTTGAGCGGCGGCGCCTGTCCGAACTGTTCGGCTTCCATTACCGGATCGAGATCTACACCCCGGAGCCCAAACGGCGGTTCGGCTACTACGTGCTGCCCTTCCTGCTGCGCGACAGGATGGTGGCCCGGGTGGATTTAAAAGCGGACCGGGCGGCCGGCCGGCTGCTGGTGAGATCCGCCTTCGCCGAGCCGGACGCACCGGCGGATACCGCCGTCGAACTCGCTGCGGAGCTGAAGCTCATGAGTCAATGGCTTGGCCTGCCTGATGTGAAAGTAGGGCCGGCTGGGGACCTCGCCGCCCGGCTTGGGCAGGAACTGGCACGCCAGTAAGGAGTATCCGCTCTCAGGGAAAAGGGGCACCGGCCGCGTGTCTCTCCCGTAGACTGAACACGCCAGAATTCGGCGGCATCAGACTGGGAGCATCTTCACGTGGCATCACTTATCGAAAAAATTCTCCGCACGGGTGACAAGAAAACACTCCGGCAGCTGCGGAACTATGCCGACTCCATCAACGCCCTCGAAGACTCATTCAAGACCTTTACCGACGCGGAACTGCGTGAGGAGACCGACCGCCTCCGCGAACGTCACCAAGACGGCGAGAAGCTCGATGACCTGCTTCCGGAAGCCTTCGCCGCCGTGCGTGAAGCCTCCTCCCGCACCCTGGGGATGCGCCACTTCGACGTCCAGCTGATGGGCGGCGCCGCCCTGCACATGGGCAACATCGCCGAAATGAAAACCGGTGAAGGCAAGACCCTGGTGGCGACCGCTCCCGCCTACCTGAATGCCCTTACCGGCAAGGGCGTCCACGTGGTCACGGTCAACGACTACCTCGCCGAATACCAGTCCGAGCTGATGGGACGTGTATACCGCTTCCTGGGCCTGACCAGCGGCGTCATCCTGGCCAACCAGGACCCGGCCGTTCGCCGTCAGCAGTATGCCGCCGACATCACCTACGGGACCAACAACGAGTTCGGTTTCGACTACCTGCGCGACAACATGGCGTGGGACCGGACAGAGCTGGTCCAGCGCGGCCACAACTTCGCCATCGTCGATGAAGTTGACTCCATCCTCATCGACGAGGCGCGCACGCCGTTGATCATCTCCGGCCCGGCGCAGGGCGACACCAACCGCTGGTACAGCGAATTCGCCAAAGTGGTGCTCCGGCTGCAGCCCGAAAAGGACTACGAAGTCGACGAAAAGAAGCGCACGGTGGGCGTCCTGGAGAGCGGCATCGAAAAGGTCGAGGACTACCTCGGCATCTCCAACCTGTACGAATCCGCCAACACCCCGCTGATCGGGTTCTTGAACAACGCCATCAAGGCCAAGGAACTGTTCAAACGGGACAAGGACTACGTCATCCTGGACGGTGAAGTGTTGATCGTTGATGAGCACACCGGCCGCATCCTGGCAGGCCGGCGCTACAACGAGGGCATGCACCAGGCGATCGAGGCCAAAGAAGGCGTCGAGATCAAAGCGGAAAACCAGACCCTGGCCACTGTGACGCTGCAGAACTACTTCCGCATGTACGGCAAGCTTTCCGGAATGACCGGTACCGCCGAAACAGAGGCGGCCGAGTTCATGAGCACCTACAAGCTGGGCGTCGTGGCCATCCCCACCAACAGGGACATGCAGCGGATCGACCAGGCGGACCTCGTGTTCAAGAACGAGGTTGTAAAGTTCGACGCCGTGGTGCGGGATATCGCAGAACGGCACGAAAAAGGCCAGCCCGTCCTCGTGGGCACCACCAGCGTGGAAAAGAGCGAGTACCTGTCCAAGCTGCTCGCCAAGGAAGGCATCCGCCACGAGGTCCTGAATGCCAAGAACCATGCCCGGGAAGCTGCCATCATCGCCCAGGCGGGCCGGAAAGGCGCTGTCACCGTGGCCACCAACATGGCCGGCCGCGGCACTGACATCATGCTGGGCGGCAATGCCGAATTCACAGCGGTCGCCGAGCTCGCCAAGCGCGGGCTGGATCCGGAGGAGAACTCCGAACAGTACGAGGCCGCGTGGCCCGCTGCGCTCGAAGCAGCCAAGCAGTCAGTGAAGGATGAACACGAGGAAGTCCTGGACCTCGGCGGCCTCTACGTCCTGGGCACCGAACGCCACGAATCACGCCGTATCGACAACCAGCTCCGTGGCCGCTCCGGCCGCCAGGGCGACCCCGGCGAATCCAGGTTCTACCTGTCGCTGACTGATGACCTTATGCGGCTCTTCAACTCCGGGGCGGCGGAACGGCTGATGAACAGTTCCGTGCCGGACGACGTTGCGCTGGAATCCAAGCTGGTGTCGCGGGCCATCGCCTCTGCCCAGGGACAGGTGGAAGGCCGCAACGCCGAGCAGCGCAAAAACGTGCTGAAATACGACGACGTCCTCAACCGGCAGCGCGAAGCCATCTACAGCGACCGCCGGCGCATCCTGGAGGGCGACGACCTGCACGAGAAGGTGCAGTACTTTGTCGAAGACACCATCACGGCCCTGATTGACGCCGCAACCGCAGAAGGAAACGGCGACGACTGGGACTTCCACCAGCTGTGGACGAACCTCAAGACGCTCTATCCTGTCAGCGTTACCGCTGAAGACATCATCGAAGAGGCTGGCGGCAAGTCCAGGGTTACCGTGGAGCTGCTGAAGGAGGAGATCCTTTCCGACGCACGTTTGGTGTACCAGGCGCGTGAGGAGGTCATTGGATCCGAAAGCATGCGGGAGCTTGAACGCCGCGTGGTTCTTTCCGTGATTGGCCGCAAGTGGCAGGAGCACCTCTACGAGATGGACTACCTCAAGGAGGGGATTGGCCTGCGCGCCATGGCGCAGCGTGATCCCCTGGTTGAGTACCAGCGCGAAGGTTTCGCCATGTTCCAGAGCATGATGGAAGCCATCCGGGAGGAAAGCGTCGGATTCCTCTACAACCTTGAGGTGGAAGTAACCCCGGCCCAGGATGTAGTGGTTCCGGATGCTGCCGGCGGACACACCGAGCACGTGGACCCGCAGGTGCATGCCGCTGGGCTTGAGGCCCCCGAGAAGCCCGCGCAACTGCAGTACACAGCTCCCGACGAGGGCGGCGGAACCCAGACCCGGGTGGAAACCCGGTCAGGGGGCGGACGCTCCGGCAATCCAGCCAAGGCGGCTGTCCAGGATGCTGCCAAGCGCCCCGCGAAGAAGAAGAAGCGCTAGCAGGACAACCGCAGACGCCCAACGGGGCGATGAACAACAGGGCAGGGGCCAACGCGTCCCTGCCCTGTTTGCATCTCACTTCGTGTGCTCGCCGTTTTATGTGCTTGCCGCCCGGTCTGCATTTCCGCACGCTCCGGCGTTCCCAAAGGGTCAGCCGATGACGAGTTCAACTATCCGCCAGACCTGCTTGCTGCGCTCCAGCCGGACAGCAACGGCACGGGCCCGGACGTCATCCACCACCACGGCACTTGCCTCGTAGATTCCATCGGCCACCTCGCACACCCGGACGGAGCGGACCGTGGAATTCCGGTGGAGCCGGGCCAGCGCGGGATTGCCCGTCCTGGTAAGTTCGCGCCTGATCAGGGCTGCCCGATGCTGCAGCGATGCCAGGCATCGCGGATCCAGGCGCCGCGCCAACTGGTGGATGGGACGGATTCCGGCGAGGACCTCCATGGACGCCTGTACCGTCCCCCTGGTAAGGGCCTTTATTTCGGCTGCCTCACTTACCGGCCGCAGGGACGGTGGCTTGGCACCGGGGGATTGCCGTGGGGCTGACGCCGTCCTTGATGCAGACGCGGATTCCCCGAGGGCCCTCCCGCCATTTACGGTGTTGGAGGCCAGCCCCCGGATGGCCCTGGGAGGTGTCACTGCGGTCATTGTGTTCCCCTTGTGGTTCGATGGCTCATGGTCTTGTGGGCTGCCTGGCACGTTGGACAACGCCGCTGGGCAGGCCGGACCCGTTTGATGGCACGGTGGCTTGATGGGACTTGGCTCGAGCCACGTTGTGTGGATCTTTGGCAGTCTCCGACTGCGGTTCCGGGACAGTGAGGAATCGTCACCGGCTAGGGAGCTGCCGGTGCCTGGAGGATTTGGCCGGGAAGCAGGACATCGGGGTTTCCACCGATCAGCCCGCGGTTCGCTGCATACCACCGCGGCCATTCAAGGGCTATGTCCACATCTGATGCTTCCGGCCCCAGGTAGGCCGCCACGATGTCCCACAGTGTGTCGCCGGCGAGCACGGTCACCACATCAGCCTCGCCGCCCGTGGTGGGCGCGCCCGGCTCCGGACCGGCAGTGCTCCTCATTGCCGGTGCGGCGAGCATGCCAGGCTCCACCACGGGGGAGGCAGGCTGCCAGCCCGGGTTGAGCGCAGTGGCGGTGGGCGTGGCGGCGGAGGGCTCCCAGGCGGGCGACTCGCCTTCCTGAACGGCTGGTGGTACCTCCGCCGTTACCCGCTGAACCGGGGTATGCACACCCGGGCTGTCGGTGTGGCCGGGCGTTGGAGTGTCTTCGGCAGTTGCAGGACTGGAGGAAGCCGCTGAGGAATGTGCCTGCGTTGGTGTCCACTCCGGCCCCGGCGTGGTGGTGGCCGCATTTGCCGCGGCCCCGGCCAACAGCTGTATCGAAAGGGCGGCAACAACTGTCCTCTGCATGAATGCGGGCGAGAGCCTGCGAGCGGCCGCTGCGGCCTGGTGTCGTCCCAAACGCTCCAGCAGTACAGAGGCTCCTGCACACAAGATCGAAAATGCCCACCACAGCAGAAGGCCGATGCCGGCAGCTGTTGCGGCAAATGCCAGGAGTATCTCAACGGATGAGTCCTGGTGACGGTCAGCAGAGACCTGCCACTGCTCAAGCAGGCCCGCTCCGAGGATGCAGAGGAAACTGCCAAGCACCAGCAATGCCAATGCCATGGCGGCATCCGACCATTCCCTCTTTCCGGAGTACCTCATTATTCCACCTTTGATGTCATTTGATGCTGTTTGCTATCACGTGACCCAGTGTGAACCGCCTTCAGAGTGTTTGTCCAGACGTTGGAGTGAAAAAAGGTGTGCGTTGACGGGCAGGGCAGGGCCCCCTACGCTGACGGAATGCGCTGGGATGCACTCTTCAATGACATGGAAAGCCAGCTCGCGGAGGCCGACCGGCTGGCGCTCGACAGCGAGATCAGTGAGCGCACACGGGCCGAAATGGTTGGCCTGCGGCTGGAACACAGGTTACGGGCGGCGGTCGGTTACAGGATTGGCGTCCATCTCCTGTGCGGCGAGTCGGCACAAGGTCAGTTGACGCATGCTGGAGCCGACGCTCTGGTCCTGGATGAAGACCGGCACCAGGTGCTCATTCCCTATGCGGCCGCAGCCCGCTATGTCGGCCTGGGAAGATATGTTCGGGCTGAGACCTCAGTAGTCCGCGGATCGATCGGGCTGGCCCATTCCCTGCGTGCCCTTGCCCGCGACCGGGCAGAGCTGTCGGTGACGGTCGGCGGCGGAGCCGGACACGTACGGCTGGCCGGGGTCATCGACCGGGTTGGCAAAGATTACATTGACCTGGCCACGGTTGCTCCGGGCGAGGCGCGGAGAACGCAAAGCGTTGGGCAGGTTTCAGCGATACCCTTTACTGCGCTGGCGATGATCAGGTCTCCTAAAGCCGGCGGAGCCTAGCGGCGTCACACGGACTTGGAGCGTGACTCCTGGATCATGCGGCTGGCCTCGGCATAGCGTTCCTCGATGTACTGCTCCAGCATCTTCTCTTCAACGCGCCACTGCCCGCGCCCGCCCACCTGGATGGCCTTCAGTTCACCGCTGCGGACCAAGGCGTACGCGGCAGGGGAGTTGATCTGGAGCTGCTCCGCGACGTCCGCGAGCGTGAGGAACCTTGGCATGAACCCATTTTGCCATCACATGGCGTAGTTTGTGCCCGTTTTCCACAGATAGCCGACATTTAAGTAAATGACTTTTGTTCGCCGGGGCTTGCGGTAACAATGAGGAGTCCGGACCACAGCGGGCAGGTCCGGTATACCTAGGGGGAGAGCGGGATGGTTCCTGAGTCAAGCGCCACTGCACCACGGCTGAAGCGTCCATCGTGGAAGGATCCGCGGCTGCTGGTCGGCGTTCTCCTGGTCCTGGTATCCATCGCGGGGGTCACCTTCCTCATCGGCAGTGCAGACCGCACCACAGAGGTCTTCGCCGCGCGGGACGGCATTGCCGTTGGTGAGCGCCTGACGCCTGAGAACGTGATCCGCGCCAAGGTCCGCCTGGGCGATACGGAACAGCACTACATCACGGTGGAGGATGGACTGCCCCAGGACGTCGTCGCCATGCAGCGGATCGCAAAGGACCAGTTGGTTCCCAGGGCAAGCCTCGGTGGGGTGGACCAGCTGAACCGGAAACCAGTAGCCCTCAGCATCACGCAGACCTTGCCGTCACAGGCAGTCGCCGGTGCCAGGGTGGACGTCTGGGTGGCCCAGCCGGATGCGAAAAACGGATTCAGCGAGCCGAAGCTGCTCCTCCCCGGAGCGGAAATCGCTGAGGTCACCACCGGATCCACTGCCCTTGGATCGTCGAAGACCACCGTGCTGATGGTCTTGGTCGAGGACAAGCAGATGCCTGCACTGCTGGGGGCCCAGGCCAATGACGCCAAAATATCCGTTGTGTGGAATCCGGGCGGCGCGCGATGAGCATCCCGGTTGTCACCGTGGGCCAGAGCCGGGAGGATCTGGTGGGCGGCCTTGAACGACTCCACGGTCCGGTTACGGTGGTTCGAAGATGCGCGGAACTTCCCGAGCTTCTCGCGGCCTGTCAGAGCGGACTGGCCAGGGCTGCCGTGGTGGCCGAGGGCTGCGAGGGTCTGACTGCTTCCCTCGTTGACCGCCTTGGAGCTGTTGGGGTGGCGGTCATCGCACTGACGGACAGCGATGAGGAGGCGGCAAGGCTCCGCAAAATTGGTGTCGCCTCGGCGCTGACGGGCGTTGAGTCCGCGGAACTTTCGGACAGGATCGCAGATGCCGTTGCCCAACTGACAGGTGCGGCCCGTCCAGCCAACCTGAGCGCGGCCGCCGACACCGGGGCGGCACTGACCACAGATCCCATCCAGCCGGAGCTTGACGCGGAAGAACGCCCAACCGGAAAGCTCATCGTCGTCTGGGGCCCCGCGGGGTCGCCCGGCAGGACCACGATCGCGGTGAACATCGCCGGGGAGATGGCAGCCGACGGCCGGGATGTCCTGCTGGTCGATGCCGATACATACGGTGCCAGCGTCGCGGCCGTGCTGGGTCTCCTGGATGAGTCGGCAGGGCTTGCCCAGGCCTGCCGGCTTGCCGACCAGGGTCTGTTGGACGCGGACGCCCTCCGGAAAGTGGCCGCCACCGTCGCCACCGCGTCCGGGACCTTCCGGGTGCTTACGGGCATAACCCGCGCGGACCGATGGACCGAGCTCCGCGCCACTGCCTTGGCGCTGGTTCTCGAGCGGGCCCGGCAGATTGCCGACGTTGTGGTGGTCGATACCGGCTTTTGCCTGGAGGCGGATGAGGAACTGAGCTTCGACACCATGGCACCGCGACGGAACGCAGCGACACTGCGTCCGCTGGAACTGGCCGACGCCGTCTATGCCGTTGGCGCTGCTGATCCCGTGGGCGTACCCCGGATGGTGCGTGCCCTTGCCGAACTGGAAGGGGCGGTACCGCAGGCGTCACCCACTGTTGTCATGAATAAGGTGCGTTCCTCCTCCGTGGGGAGAGCGCCGGAACGCCAGCTGCTGGACGCGTGGGAACGGTATGGCCCCGCTTCCGAGCTCAAGGCGTTCCTGCCCTACGACCCCGCCGCCGCAGATTCAGCACTTCTGGCAGGATCATTGTTGCTCGAAGTCGCCCCGGATTCCGCTCTTCGGCGTGCGATCCGTGGGCTGGTTTGTGCACCTGACCATCGAAAAGCCAAATCCTCTGTATTTTCTTCCACACCACGGCGAAGGGCAAGAGACTAGGCTCGCCATAAGAGCTGCAAAGGTGCGGCGAATATCTCTGATGGAGGCGTTGTCGATGTCGTCTGGATCCAGTGTGGAGGACCAGCCCCTCTCCATTGAAGGCCTTGAAGGTTTCATGGGGGACTACTACCAGCACCTGGCTGAGGAGGATGCCCGAAGCTACCCTCGCGATGTCCTGGAGGCCCGTGCCGAGGAGCACCGCCGGACAGCATCGGTCCGGCAGCCCGGGCAGGCAAAAGTCTCGATTGTCGACGAAGAGGACAGCAGCGTCATCTTCGTCGTCACTGACGACATGCCGTTCCTGGTTGATTCCGTCAACGCCGAACTTGTCCGGCAGCACGCGGCCATCAGACTCGTTGTCCACCCGCTTTTTGTAGCCAGCAGGAACCGGGAAAGCGGTGAACTGGTCAAGGTCAACAGGGTCCCGGCGCACCTGGGCATTTCCAGCGGGGACACCGCGGCAATGCCCAACCTTTCCCACCTCATCGCGCAGGGCGACAACGCCTCGCACATGGAGTCCTGGATTGCCGTCGAAATCCACCGCATCTCCGACGAAGCGAAGACCTCCCTGCTCGCGGGCCTGACGCGCGTCCTGAAGGACGTCCGGGCCGCCGTCGAGGATTGGCCCCGGATGCGCCAAAAGGCACTGGAGATCGCCGAGAGCCTGGACCGGGTTGCAAACTCCGCACAGATTGCCGAAGTGCGGCAGGCCAAGGACCTGCTGCGGTGGCTCGACGACGGGAACTTCACGTTCCTGGGTTACCGTGAATACGACCTGCTCAACGTCGACGGCGAAGATGTCCTGGAACTGCGCGAGGACAGCGGCCTCGGCCTGCTGCGCGCGGCCGCAGACTCCCCGCACATCCAGCACCTCACCGACACCGGCCGCAAAAAGGCGCGGGAGAAGCGCGCCCTCGTCATCACCAAAGCCAATTCACGTTCCACGGTGCACCGTTCGGCCTACCTGGACTACATCGGCATTAAAAGTTTTGACGCTGCGGGCAACGTGAACGGCGAGCGCCGCTTCATCGGATTGTTTGCCACCAGCGCCTACGCCGGTTCCGTCCGCGACATTCCCATCGTCAGGGAAAAGGTGGACGCCGTGTTGCAGAACGCTGGCTTCCCGCCGGACTCCCACTCGGGCAAGGACCTCCTGGGAATCCTTGAAACCTACCCCCGCGATGAGCTGTTCCAGATTGAAATTCCCGATCTTGCCGCGACCGCGCTTGGTATCCAGAAACTGCAGGAACGGCGGCGCACCCGGCTGTTCCTGAGGCCCGACATTTACGGGCGTTTCATGTCCGCCGTCGTCTACCTGCCCCGCGACCGCTACACCACCAATGTCAGGCTCCGCATCGAACAGGAACTGCGGGAAACCTTCCAGGCAGTCTCGATCGACTACGAAGCCCGCATGACCGAGTCGGCGCTGGCGCGTTTGTTTTTCCGTATCAGGCTGCCCAAAGACGCCGACGTCAGCCACGTCAACAGCGACGAGCTGGAAAAGCGGCTGGTCCGCGCGGCGAGGTCCTGGAGTGAAGGCATCGCCGAGGTCCTGCGCGAGGGCCGGGATGCAACCGAGGCCAAGGAACTCGCCGCCATGTGGGCCGAGGCGTTCCCTGCCAGCTACCGGGTGGACTACGAAGTAGAGGACGCGCTCGAAGACATTGCGCGGTTCGAAAAGTACGGGGCCGCCTCCGAACGGACCACCGGGGCCCGGCAGGACCGGCCCGGTGTTCACGTGTACCTCCCCGAAGGTGCCGGTGCCACGCTGGAGGAGGATGCCCGGGTCAAGCTCTACATGCTGGAGCCAAAGAGCCTGAGCCAAATCCTGCCGTATTTCCATAACCTCGGGCTCGAGGTCCTGGATGAACGTCCCTTTGAAATCGAAACCGCAGACCACCGGGACTTCTTCCTGTATGACCTGGGGCTGAAATACCCCGCGGGAGTGGACCCGCTGTCCACAGGCGAGCTTCTTGCCGACTCCTTTGGCGCGGCCGTCACCGGTGCTGCCGAATCGGACAACTTTGACCGCCTGGTGCTGCGGGAGCGGTTGCATTGGCGGCAGATCACGGTGCTGCGCGCCTACGCCCGGTACATGCGCCAGATGGGCAACAGCAGTTCCTTCGGCTTCATGGCGGACACGCTCCTGGCCAACCCGGACGTGACCAAGGGGCTGAGCGCACTTTTCGCGGCCCGCTTTGATCCCGCCCTCAGCGATGGCGGACGCGCTGAGGCGCAGGCTTCCGTGCGGCAGGAACTCGCAGCCTCGATCGAGAAGGTGGCCACCCTGGACGCCGACCGCGTGCTGCGCACCTTCGTCAACCTCATCGAGGCCACCCTTCGCACCAACTTTTACCAGAACAAGCCGCACCTGAGCTTCAAGCTGGATCCCGCCCGGATTGAAGGACTGCCGTTCCCGCGGCCCATGTTCGAAATTTGGGTTTACGCCCCGCGGGTCGAGGGCGTGCACCTTCGGTTCGGCAAGGTTGCCCGCGGCGGGCTCCGCTGGTCGGACCGGCGGGAGGACTTCCGGACTGAAGTGCTGGGCCTGGTGAAGGCGCAGACGGTGAAGAACGCCGTCATCGTCCCCACCGGCGCGAAGGGCGGCTTCTTCGCCAAGCAGCTCCCGGATCCCTCCACGGACCGGGCGGCCTGGATGGCGGAAGGCGTTGAAAGCTACAAGACGTTCATCCGCGGGCTGCTGGATCTCACTGACAACCTCCTCACTGAAGGCGACGGCGAGAAGGTTGTGCCGCCGTCGAACGTTGTCAGGCATGACGACGACGACTCCTACCTGGTGGTCGCCGCTGACAAGGGAACGGCTACTTTCTCGGACATCGCCAACGGGCTGTCCGCGGAGTACGGCTTCTGGCTCGGTGACGCCTTCGCCTCGGGCGGTTCCGTGGGGTACGACCACAAGGCCATGGGCATCACCGCACGGGGCGCCTGGGAATCGGTGAAGCGGCACTTCAGCGAGCTGGACCTGGATACGCAAACCCAGCCCTTCACCGTGGTGGGCGTGGGGGACATGTCCGGCGACGTGTTCGGCAACGGCATGCTCCTGTCCCGGCATATCCGCCTGCTTGCCGCCTTCGACCACCGGCACATCTTCCTGGATCCTAATCCGGATGAGGAATCCTCGTTTGCGGAGCGGCGAAGGCTGTTCGAACTGCCCAGGTCCTCATGGGACGACTATGACAAGTCGCTGATCAGCGACGGCGGCGGGGTCTTCGCCCGGCAGACCAAGTCCATCCCGGTCTCCACTCAGGTGCGGGCCGCGCTGGGGCTTCCGGCGGAGACAACCGAACTCAGCCCTCCCGAACTCCTGCGTGCCATCCTGCTGGCCCCCGCGGACCTGCTGTACAACGGTGGCATCGGGACCTACGTCAAGGCGGCCTCCGAGTCCAACGCATCCGTGGGCGACAAGGCCAACGATGCGATCCGCGTGGACGGCAGGGACCTGCGCGTCAAGGTGGTGGGCGAAGGCGGCAACCTGGGCATGACCCAGCGCGGCCGGATTGAGGCAGCCCTGCAGGGGGTCATCCTCAATACCGACGCAATCGACAACTCCGCCGGCGTGGATTGCTCCGACCACGAGGTGAACATCAAGATCTTCGTCGACCGGATGGTCGCGGCCGGCAAGCTGCCGGCCGGGGAACGCGCAGACTTCCTCGCATCCATGACCGATGAAGTGGGCCGGCTGGTCCTTGAGGACAACATCGACCAGAACATCCTGCTTCTGAACGACCGGACCCGGGTGGCGGAGTGGAGCCCCAGCTACGAACGTCTCATGGACTGGCTGGAGAAGAGCGCGGACCTGAAGCGCGACCTCGAGGCGCTGCCCACCACAGAAACACTGCGGGAACGGCTGCAGCAGGGACAGGGCCTGACCTCTCCGGAGCTGTCAGTGCTGGCCGCCTACGCCAAGATCGAGCTGGCATCGGCCCTGCGGGACAGCGATCTTGCAGACGACCCTTGGTTCCGGGACACGCTGCGTTCCTACTTCCCGCACCAGCTGCGCGAACGCTTCGACGCCGAGCTGGACACCCACCCGCTGCGCCGGGAGATCATCGCCACAGTGGTGGCGAACGACATGATCAACCTCGGCGGCATCACCTTCGCGTTCCGGGTCATGGAGGAAACCTCGGCCAGTGAAGTTGCTGTGGCGAAGGCCTTCGTGGCGCTGCGCGAGGTGTACGAACTGGATGCGATGGTGGGGGAGCTGAACAACCTTCCTGCTGCGTTCCCCACGGAGCACTGGAGCACGGTCCACCTTGATATCCGGCGGCTCCTCGACCGGGCAGTCCGGTGGCTGCTCAGCCAGGAAAGTGTTTCCCGTCCCATCGCCGAGGTTGTGGCAGAGTTCAAGCCGCTGATGGATCCCATGCGCGCCCGGTTGCTGGACTACCTGCGCGGCGACGACCGCGAGCGGGTGGCAGCCTGGCTGGCAAAGGGCCGCGAGTGGGAACTCCCCGAAGGCCTTGCGCTGCGCTGGGCGGAGCTGTTCGAGAGCTTCGTGCTGCTGGACATCGCCAAGATCGCCCGCTCACGGAAGGACCCGGTCGAGGAGATCGCGGCTGTTTACTACACAGTATTCAACCGCTTCCACGCGGACTCGCTGCTTGAACGGATCAGCAGCCTGCCCCGGCAGGACCGGTGGCAGGCGCTGGCACGGGCAGCCTTGCGCGATGATCTGTACTCGACAGTGTCGGACATGACGACGGCGGTGCTGGACGCTACGTCTGCGGCCGAGTCCCCGGATGCCCGGCTCGAGGACTGGGAGGCACAAAATGCCGAGCAGTTGGGCAGGGCAAAGAGTATGTTCGACGAGGTGAACGCATTGGAGGCCGACGACATGGCCTCACTGTCGGTAGCATTGAGGCTCTTGAGGTCAATCGTCCGGCGCTAGAAAATCAGGCGCCGCAACTGGAGGTGCAGTGGCAATCTTTACGGACCCCATCAGGGAGCATGCTGATTTCGGGCCTGGCGATGCCGAGTGGCTGCACCTCCTGGTGGGGGACTGGCAGATGGTGGCGGACCTTGCGTTCGCCGACCTGGCGCTCTGGTTCCCCCACCCGGACCTCGGCTATATCGCCTTGGCCCACGTACGCCCCTCCACCACGCACACGGCGTTCCACAGCGACTTTGTGGGCGAGGGAATCCGGTCCGACCTGCAGCCGCTCGTGGACAAGGCGTGGAATTCACGGTCCATCGAGCGGTCCAGCGAGACGAACTGGAACAGCGAGATGGCGCTGCGGGTGGAGGCGGTCCCCATGGTGCGTAACGGCCGGACGCTTGCGGTTGTCACCACCCACATGGACCTGTCCAGCTCACGGATGCCGTCCAGGCTGGAATTGACGTACCGGCAGTGCGCGTATGATCTCCTGCGGATGGGGACACTGGGGTTATGGCCGGACTTTGCCTCACCCACGGGCTCCCGCCGGGGAGCTCCCCGCGTGGGCGACGGGCTGATCAGGCTGGATGCCGACGGCGTGGTTCAATACGCGAGCCCCAACGGAGTTTCGGCCTTCCGCCGCCTGGGTGACGGGGAATCCCTTGAAGGACGCTCGCTCGCTGAAGTCACTGCCGGCCTGCTCAAGGACCGCCGGCTGGTCGATGAGACCCTGCCTCTTGTCGTCACCGGCCGGATGCCCTGGCGCAGCGAGATTGAGTCCAGGGGAGTCAGCCTGTCCCTGCGGGCCATTCCGCTCCGGGACGAGCAGCAGCGGTTCGGCGCCCTGGTTCTCTGCCGGGACGTCTCAGAACTGCGCCGCCGAGAGATGGAACTGGTGACCAAGGACGCCACCATCCGCGAAATCCACCACCGGGTCAAGAACAATCTCCAGACTGTGGCCGCGCTGCTGCGGATGCAGTCAAGGCGCATGGTGAGCGATGAAGCAAAGCAGGGCCTGGAACAGGCGATGCGCCGCGTGGCAACCATAGCACTGGTCCACGAAACGTTGTCGCAGGGACTGACGCAGAGTGTTGATTTCGACGAACTGATTGGGCGCCAGTTCCGGCTCTCTGCGGAAGTGGCTTCCCCTTCCCAGCAGGTCAGGACCGAACGCTCCGGCACCTTCGGTGAGCTCCCCAGCGATCTCGCCACCCCGCTTGCCCTGGTCATCAACGAACTGGTAACCAATGCTGTGGAGCACGGCCTCGAGGGGAGGGCGGGAACCGTGTGGCTCGTTGCCGACCGCTCCGAAGGGGATGACGGTGAAGAGCTGACCGTGACCATCGCCGACGACGGGGTGGGCCTTCCGCAGACCCCCCACGTTGAGGGCCTGGGCCTGCAGATTGTGCGGACGCTCGTTACCAGTGAGCTGGGCGGGACCATCACATGGGAGCGCCGCGAGGGCGGCGGAACCGAGGTCAAGATCCGGCTCAGCCTGGCCGGCAAGTAGAAAGCGGGGTCCGGTCAGTGATTGTCCTGGCCGGAACCGATGGTGAAAATGACAAAGGCCCCGGGACGGTCCATGTGGATTGTCCCGGGGCCTCTGTGTGCCGGTTGCGCCGTTCTCAGCCGACGCTTTGCCGGTGCCGGGCTCCTAGGAAGCGCGGCGTGCGCGGGCAGCGCGCCGCTTAAGGGCGCGACGCTCGTCTTCGCTCATGCCGCCCCAAACGCCGGCGTCCTGGCCGGACTCGAGGGCCCACTGCAGGCAGGTGTCGACAACGGGGCACCGGCGGCAGACGCTCTTGGCTTCCTCGATCTGCAGGAGCGCCGGTCCGGTATTCCCAACGGGGAAGAACAGTTCCGGGTCCTTGTCGAGGCACGCTGCGCGGTTACGCCAATCCATGCTGATCAGTTGCTCCATTTCTGGGAAGGCCTTTGTGAAATTATTCACTAGTGGCTACAAAGGAAAGGGGCCCTCTGGGCCCCCTTGGTCATCTGCATCAAGCCTGTCATGTTAACGCTGTGTAAACAAGGGGTAATAACGCCCGATATCCCATGAAACCTGAGCGATGCATCACAGTGGCGGCTCCGGCCCTCACCAGTGTCCGACTATGTCCGGTAGGGTGCCAGTGTGTCAAGACCCCCGGTAAATCCATCAGGTACCCCCTCCTCTTCCGACGATCCCGGCAGCAGCCCCGACCGCACAGTCGATGGGCGGCCGGGCCCCGTCCCCGGGGCAGTCTGGGTGGTGGCGGTCGTGGCCGCTGCCGAAGCTACGGCCCTCCTGGCGGCGGCAGGCTGGTATGCCTACGAACTGTTCAGTGGCAGTCCTGTCTTGTCCTTCTGGGGTGCCGTCTTCACCCTGGGGCTCCTCCTGGCTTTTTCGGTGTGGCTGTATTCAGTGGCAGTCTTCCTCTACCGGGGTTACCGGTGGACCAGGGCGGCTGCGTTGGTAGCGCAGTTGTTTGTCCTCACTATCGGGGTGCCCGCGATAACCAGCGGCCTGGTTTTTGCCGGACTGGCAATGCTGGTTCCGGCGGTCATCGCCATCGTCCTGCTGTTTTCCAACAAAGTGGTCCACCATGCCTCCCGTACGGGGAGTGCGCCCCCAACTCTCTGACCCGGGCCTGCATCTTCCCTCCCAATCGACTGGAGCTGTGCCTCTGCTGGAACGGCCGCCGGTCATTCTTCTGCTCCCGCCCAAGCCACCTGGACGGGGGCGGAGCGGCCGCCGGAGATCAGGGCAGCGCGTCCCGGCGGGGGATGGGACTCAACGTCGAACCGTATCCCGAAGAGGTCGCCATCGGCCATTGACCGCGGGCCAAGCAGAAGCCCGACGCCCGAAGCCCGGGCATTCATGATCAGCGGGACGCGATGGAGAAGCATTGGACTGTAAGCAGCAGTTACCACCAAGGAGTGGCCGAGCGTATGCAGATCGCCCAGATCCCTCAACACTGACGGGCCGAGTTGGTCGACGTCGTCAACCAGCAGCGTGGTTTCCCGCGGCAAATTACCACTATCCGCCTGCAACAGCATGTCCGCCCAAAAATCTCCCGCGGCCTGGGGTGGCCCATGGTGCGTGCACCACAGGTGCCCGGGGTTGAGTACCTCCAACGCGGACAGGGCATTGCTCTTGCCGCTTCCGGGGTTGCCAAGAACGGCAAGTACACCGCTGAACGGAATACGGAACGATGCTGCGGCGAGCTCATCCCCGGCCACTCCCAGGAAGACGTCGCCTTGTCTCCCCAGGGTTACCGACCGCATGGCCTCTCGTCCCTTAGCCAGCGGTTCCTGGCCTGAGTGGGCTCGGACTGATGGAGATCGTGCCGGAGGCCGTCCTGCCATCGCTCCAACCTGCTTGACACTGATTTTTGCCGGGAGGGGTTCCACCCGGAATGGCGGCGACGAGGCAGGCGGGTATGCGCCGCTTTTACCCAACGATTCCGGGGCAGGGCAGCGATAGAACTGGCAGACAGCCGGGCCGTCACTCGAGACAGGGCCGAAGGCAGCAGCCCTCCCTTGGATGGCAGGCATCGAATGCATTCGGGGCCACATGGCGCGGCCCTCTTCGGTGGAACCGGCCGGAAAGTAGAAACGGTTGGGAAGAGCGCCAAAGTACCGTGCGGTGACAAGCTCGCGCTCCCCGGAGAGCAGCAGCGTGATCCCGGCTCTGGCACCGTCGCGGACGAGGTCATGGACCAGATCCTCAGCCCAGGCCAACGGCCCTGACCGGAAGGCCGAGACCCAGGACCCCCAACCGGAGACGACGAGGACAATCGGCACCTTCCCGGAAGCTGGATGGCGCAGCCGTTGACCCATCTCCTGGACAAGCCGCTCCAGGATCCGTACTCCCCGGCGCAGGTCGTCCAGTCCTGCCCGCGCGCCAAGGCGGCCTGCTTTGACCAGCGGCAGAAAACCTCCCGCGGCGTCCAGGATATAGAAGTGGACCTCCCCGGGTCCGGTTATCAGTTTGTGGACGGCCAGTTCCAGGGCCGCCCCGGCGCCGGACGCAGGACTGCCGATGAACGCTGCGTGGCTGTGGCGCGCAGGGCTCCACACGAGGGCTTCCACCCGTTGCTTTTCGGGCACGTCCATCAGGCCGAGGCGAACGTCCCCTGCCGGGATCACCGGTTCAAGAGGCCAAGAGCCGGGGACCGTAAAACCGGAGGATGGACCACCCGGAGCGGGTTCTTCCGGGTCCGCCGGCAGTGGAGCGGCGACAGGCCTTCTGGGGAGCAGCTTCTCCTGCTGCGTGCAGAGGCTCTTCACCATGGCTGCCAGCGGTTCCACCGCCTGGGCGGGGGGTGGCACAGGGCCGGCCGCGTTGCCCGGTTCAGCTACCTGGCCGGCGAGAAAGTCCACTGTTTTTTGGACACTAACGACGCGGGAGCCTCCGCCTGCGGTCACCGACCCCAGGGATGCCGCCTGGAACTCCTCCGCGGCCTCCGCCCCGCGTGCCAGGAAGGCTCGGCCTGGAGCGTCGACACTGATGGCCGCAGCGCTTTTGCAATTGACGATATCGACCGACTCCATGTCGGATTGCACCCGGAGGGCGATGCTGGACGTGACGTTTGCACGGATGTCCGCCGTCAGTGCTCCCTGCGGCCTCTGCGTTGCCATGATCAGATGGATGCCCAGGGAGCGCCCGATCGATGCTATCCGCAGCAACTCACGGAGCGCTTCCGGCGCATCGTCAACCAGCATCCTGAACTCGTCGATGACGATGACGAGGTGGGGAAGGACAAAGTCCTCCGCCGCGGTGCTGGAGCGATAGGCGGATATGTCCGGTACCCGGGCCGCGGAAAGGCACCTCTCACGGAGCTGCACCTCGGCGCGGAGCGAGGTCAGTGTTCGCTCCATTTCGGAGCTGGAAAGGTCCGTCTGCAGTCCCACGCAGTGGACGAGGTCACTCAGTGGACCAAGCCCTGAACCGCCCTTGAAATCGATGAAGAAGAAGTTCACCCGCTCGGGCGGATAGCTGAGTGCGAGTGCCAGCGTGAGGCTCCGAAGCAGTTCCGACTTCCCGGAGCCGGTGGTGCCGGCCACCAGGAGGTGGGGCCCGTCGGACTGCAGATCCAGGGTCTTCGTTCCAGATGCACTGCGCCCAAGTGGCACGGCCAGTCCGTCATTGAGCGCGCCGGAGCCCCATCGGTCCGCAGTAGCCGCAAGCGTCAGGGGCAGGACTTCGTCAAGGCTGCAGGCAGCGGGAACGGATCTCACCTGTTCATTGTCCTGCCGCCGTGCGCCTGCCATGCGCCGGCAGAAGCCGGTGAACACATGGCCCGGCACCAGGTCGGGCACAAATACGGTCTCACGGAGGTCTTGCAGCAGGACCGACCTGCGCTCGGAGAGAAAAAGGTCAGGTGCGGGCATGCCTCCATCTTCAGGCAGGAAGTGAAGTACCTGCCATCCCCGACGGATCGCCGAGTCACGTACCGAATCATCAGCGGCCCCGGTAGATCTTTCCCCCAGAATCAAAAGGACTGCGCGTTCGCAGCCACGGGGATGGCTGCTATTTACAACACTGAGGGCGGCCTGTGGTGTTGCCGTAAGAGTCACCCCGGGAAGATACCGTGCAGCGAGGGGCAGGCTTTCTGGCTGTCCATGAACGAGGACGTGCGTCGTACCCGCGCGCGGGTACCCTTCCAGCTGCATGAGAAAGGACCGGAGGGCGCCATCGGTGGCGGACCGCGGACCGCCGATGGTGGTCAGCTGGCGGTCGGGGTCGAGTACGACGGGAACCATTCCTGCCGGCGGAACCGATGGGCCGGCACCTGTTGTTTCAATCCTGACATTGGCCACCTGTTCTGTCTGGCCCAGCCGCAACCAAATGCCGTCGCCGCCCGAGCCGGGACTGAACGTCTCCTTGGCCCGATGTGCTGCCAACGCAACGAGGGACAGGGAAGGGGCGCTCCGCCGTCGGCGGTCCCTGTCTTCCGCGACAGCGGCCCGCACGGCGACGGACAGTTCCCGTCTCTGCCGCCGTCCGCTGATAGCGGGCACAAGGACGGAGAATGCGGACGCCGCGGAAAAGGCAAGGAACATCCACATTCCGGTGAGGACAGCCAGCAGCACCCCGATTGCCAGCGGGAGAACTGCGGTCAAAACCAGTACTGCACGGTTTCCTGCGTCAGCACGGGCGCGCACCACGATGGGCTCCGCAACAGTATTTCCTGCATCTGAAAGTGCCCGGCCGGGCGGATCCGCAAAGACCAGCGATAAGGTCGATTGGCCGCACCGGATGCTGGAATCCGTGGAGATGACCTTGGTCCGGATCCTTTCACCGTCGACATACGTGCCGTTGGCACTGTCCAGGTCAATCAACAGAATGTCCGTGTCCGTGACCACAACCCGTGCGTGTTCACGCGACAGCTCCGGATCCGGGATGACTATCCGGGTGCCGCTTCGGCCAATGCTGTAACTGCCGCGCCGTAACGGCACCACCGTTCCTGCTGCTGCTCCGCTGTCGATGGCGAGGGCCAGGGGTGCCGCAGCTTCAGGTGCCGGCCCGCGCCGGGGCCGCCGGCTTGAAGGGGCGGTGCCGCCGTCGACAAGGATCGCCGCCTCTACAAGCGGCGGCACGCCGAGGACCAGGGATCGCAGGTCTTCCCCATCCACGGTGATGACGCCCGCGCCAAACTTCTGCACCAACTGCTCGTGAATGACGAGGCCTTCCGTGCCGGCGGGAGCGTCAATGGATAGCTCCACCGGTGGCCGGAAATGCGCTGATTCCGAGGCGCCAACCAGTGTGCAATTAAGAGTCATGGGTTGCTGATCCTTCGTGCATGTACCCACACGCTAGTTACAGCGGGCAGCGCTGGGGAGACGCCCTGGAACCTATGTGGATAAACGTGTGGTTTCCGGGCTCCCTGGAAGGGGACAGCCCGGTTAGGATCACTACACCCCTGGGCCTGGCCAGGTGGTCCGACAGCTGCGAAAGGAGCCACCGTGAGCACGATCGCTGACAGCGCGGACGTCGATGCCGGCGCCCAGATAGGGGCAGGCAGCAAGGTTTGGCATCTCGCACAGATCAGGGAGGCGGCACGCCTGGGGGAGAACTGCGTCATTGGCCGTGGCGCGTACATCGGCCCCGGAGTGGTCCTGGGGGAGAACTGCAAGGTCCAGAATTACGCGCTGGTATACGAGCCCGCAGTCCTGGAGGCCGGAGTCTTTATTGGCCCGGCGGCGGTGCTTACCAATGACGTCTTTCCCCGCGCCATAAATCCCCAGGGCAGCCTGAAGACGGAGGACGACTGGAACAAGGTGGGCGTCACCATCCGGCGGGGAGCCGCCATCGGTGCCCGGGCAGTCTGTATAGCACCCATGACCATCGGTGCGTGGGCGATGGTGGCGGCAGGCGCCGTCGTTACCAAGGACGTGCCGGACTTTGCCCTTATGGCGGGGGTTCCCGCGCGCCGCATCGGATGGGTGGGGAAGGCGGGCCAGCCGCTCCGGCAGGAGGGAGGGCAGTGGATCTGTCCGGCGACGGGGGATGCTTACCTTGAGGAGGACGGGGTTCTGCGCGCTGGCTGATGCAAGTGTGTGTGCCGCCTCACAGCGGGCAGGCTGATTCGACGGCCCGTCCAGTCCCTCGGGTAGGCTGGAGCAGCAGACAATGCGCATCATTGCGCTGCCCGCATTCGAACCAGGAGATTTTGTGACCGCTGACCTCGTCATCGTAGGGTCCGGCTTTTTTGGCCTGACAATCGCAGAACAGGCCGCCACTGAGCTCGGCCTGAAGGTCGTCGTCATCGACCGTCGCCATCACATCGGCGGCAACGCGTACAGCGAAAAGGAAGAGCAGACCGGGATTGAAATCCACCGGTACGGCGCCCACCTTTTCCACACCTCCAACGAGCGGGTGTGGGAGTACGTCAACAGGTTCACCACCTTCACGGACTACGTGCACAAGGTCTATGGCGTCCACAAGGGCGAGGTCTATTCGCTGCCCATCAACCTGGCTACCATCAACCAGTTCTTCCGGGCCAACCTCACACCCGGCCAGGCGAGGGACCTCATCCAGGAGCAGGCCGGCGAGCTGGCGGGAACCGACCCGCAAAACCTGAACGACAAAGGCATACAGCTGATCGGCCGCCCGCTGTATGAAGCGTTCATCAAGCACTACACCGGGAAGCAGTGGCAGACGGATCCCAAGGACCTGCCGGCTGGCATCATCTCCCGGCTGCCCGTGCGCTACAACTACGACAACCGTTACTTCAACGACAAGTACGAGGGCCTCCCCACCAACGGTTACACCGCGTGGATCGAAAAGATGGCGGAGCACCCGAACATCGAGGTGCGGCTCAACACCGATTTCTTCGATGAGTCCCACGAGTACAGCAAGAACAAAGTGGTGGGCAACATCCCCGTGATTTACACCGGCCCGGTTGACCGCTACTTCGACTACGCCGAGGGTGACTTGTCCTGGCGCACCATCGACTTCGAGGAAGAAGTACTTGAGGTGGGCGACTTCCAGGGCACGTCCGTTGTGAACTACAACGACGACGATGTCCCCTACACCCGCATTATCGAACCCCGCCACTTCCACCCGGAGCGCGAGTACCAGACCGAAAAGACGGTCATCATGCGTGAGTTCTCGCGTTTCGCCGAGAAGGGCGACGAGCCCTATTACCCGGTGAACACCTCCGCTGACAGGGAGCGGCTGCTCAAGTATCGTGACCTTGCCGCGGCGGAGAGGGATGTCCTGTTCGGCGGTCGGTTGGGCACCTACAAGTACCTGGACATGCATATGGCCATCGGTGCTGCGCTGAGCATGTTCGACAACAAGATCAGGCCGCACTTCGAAAGCGGCGCAAAGCTGGAAAGCGGAGGCGTAGACGCATGAGCGGATCGCCGGGCTGGGCGACACTCCAGCGGGTGATCTTCCCGCCGGAATCCGGAGTTGACACGATGTCGCTCTACGCGGACCCTGGCCCGGCATCAGGAATACGCTTCCGGGAAAGCGATGAGTCGGCGCGAAATCCCAAACGGGCAGAGGAAAAGCTGCGCCTTGTAGGCTCCAGTCAACGGGAGGTGCACTTCGACGACCTGTTGTCCCGATTTTCCATCAGGGTGCGTTCCGGGGAACAGATCTCGCTGGGGACGTATTTCAACGCATTTCCTGCCAGTTACTGGCGCCGGTGGACACATCTGCGTGAGGTTCGCCTGGTGGTTGAAACTTCCGGACACGGATCCATCACCGTCTACAAATCGAACGCGCGCGGCACCATTCAACGTGTTGAGGGGACGCGGGTCGACGGCGACGCACGAACCGAGTTCAACCTCTCCATCAAACCCTTCGGGGACGGTGGGTGGTACTGGTTTGACCTGGCCTCAAGCCGGGGCGACCTCATTCTGGGTGAGGCCCGCTGGGAGGGGGCGCCCGCGGAGCGACCCCTCGAGTCAGCCACCATCCAGATCACCACAATGAACAAACCGGACTTCTGCCTTGCCAACGTCCGTGCTCTGGCAGAACACCCGGAAGCGCTCGAAGTGGCCAGGGAAGTGCTGATTGTTGACCAGGGCACAGTAAAGGTTGCCGACCAACCCGGCTTTGCGGAGTTGGCAGCCCTCATCGGTCCCAAGCTCCGAGTGATCAACCAAGCGAACCTGGGTGGTTCCGGAGGATTTGCCCGCGGAATGTATGAAGCCGTTGAAAACGGCAGTGACTACGTTCTGCTCCTGGATGACGACGTTGTGATGGAGCCCGAAAGCGTCCTGCGCATGATGGCCTTCTCCGGCCGGTGCCGGAAGCCCACAATTGTGGGTGGACACATGTTCGACCTGTACAGCCGCAGCACGTTGTACTCGATGGGCGAGACGATCGATTCCCGGCGGTTCTCACCAAGCCAGCCCCACCAGGACATGGAGATGCGGCACGATTTCAGTGTGTCGAACCTCCGGCAGACGCCCTGGCTTCACAGGCGTGTTGACGTCGACTACAACGGGTGGTGGATGTGCTTGATACCCACTTCCGTAATACGCGACATTGGCCTGCCGCTGCCGTTGTTCATCAAGTGGGACGACTCGGAGTATGGGCTGCGCGCCAGGGCCGCCGGCTACCGGACAGTGTCGTTGCCCGGCGCGGCGCTGTGGCACATCTCATGGATTGATAAAGACGATCTGGTCGGGTGGCAGGCATACTTCCATAACCGCAACCGCCTGATAACCGCTCTGCTCCACAGCCCCCATCCAAAGGGCGGCTCCGTGTTGCGGGAATCTTTCCAGGAGGACGTGAAGCACCTCGTTTCGCTCCAGTACTTCACTGCGCAGAACCGTCTGATGGCCCGGTCGGACCTAATGACCGGTCCAGCCCACCTTCACCCGTCCCTCGTCACGAAACTGGCAAGCATCAACAAGCTGCGGGACTCCTTCCCCGATGCACAGCTGCATGAAGACATAGACGATTTTCCCGCACCTTCCCTCGGGGCAGGGCTTTCGGGGCAGGGTGACAGCCAGATGCCCGCGAAGAAGGACATGGTCAAGTGGGGCCTGACGACAGTTGCCCGGCAGTTGCTCAAGCAGCCCTCCGCGGCCTCGCTTGAACGCCCGCAGGGTTACCTTGCCCACGTCGACAACAGGTGGTTCCGGACGGCGCAGTTTGATTCCGTCGTAGTGTCCAATGCCGAGGGGACGGCTGCCTCGTGGTACAAGCGTGATCCCAAAAAACTCAAAGCCATGCTGAGCCAGTCGGCTCTTCAGCACGCGGCGCTGTACAAGAACTGGGACGCGCTGGCAGCTGACTACCGCTCAGCGCTTGCGGATTTGGTATCGATGGCGGCTTGGCGGAGAACCTTCCACGGGGAAGGCTGATATGTAGTTTTGGTTGTCAATGGGCATCGGTGGGCGGCTCCCGGATTTGGTTCCGGGGGCCGCTTTTCCTGTGCGGTCCGGTCTGGAGGGGTGTGTTGGCGGGTCTTGTGTCGACGGTTAGGTCCGACTGCTCATAGTCGTTTCTCGAGTTGTCTTTGGATGCTGCCGTGCACATTTCCGCCCGTTCCTGAAGGCACGCTGTTGCCGGAGTGGGGCCATGCGTTGCCCTTGCTGCAGCGGAGTGGCTAATGACCAGCACCAGCCTGCCAGCTCAAGGGCGATCGTAGTGTTGTCCTTGATTGACATCTTGTATCGGTTATCGAAGCCTCGCTGGTTGTGATGCAGCCGGTGGTTTCTTTCCAGGCCGCTGACGCGCGTTGCCGGGGCGACAAGCACAAGCTGGCGCAGCAGCCGTTCCCCTGGCCGGGCATAGGGACGGCGGCGCTGGCGGCCGCTTCGATCAGGAATTTGCGGCGTAGGTGTTCCCGGCCTTGGTGATCGGGCCCTGGTGCCGGGACGGGCCGGAGGACTCCTCGCTGGGGACCAAGCCAGGATAGGACCCGATGGTCGAGCCGGGAAAGCGGCTCTTCGCGGTTCGTGGGGAAATGGATTCCTGGAATGAGCGTGATACCGCCGTCCGGACGGCACTTCTCCAGAGAATAACTGACTTGTAGTTGGTGGCGTTGCGGTATCCGCGAGCCGTGCGTTTGATGTTCTTGATTGCTGTGTTGTGGCCTCGACCTTGCCGATAGTGGCGCCGGTGATGATGAGTACTTCGATCTGTTATCAGCGCCTGCAGACGGTGCGGTAGAGCCTGTTCGTCACCGGCCGTGCGGCTGCCTTCACCAGTTCCTCCAGTACTTCCTTGGCCGCGGCGGCGTCCTCCAGTGAGCTTGTTCGGAGCAGGCTTCGGAGTTGTTCCTGCACTTTCCATACGGCCTGGGGGTCTCAGTGGGATCGTCCCACGGTGAACACTTCCTTGAGACAAGCGGGGGCCCGGTAACTGAGGGTGTCGCCACGGCGCAGCAGGAGCATGCGGTGCGCCCAGGCTTTATCGATGGCCCGTCCGCGGCCGCCCATGACCAGCTGGGAAAGGTTCTGCGGGGTCTCCGTCATGGCCTGATTAGCTAGCGTGAAGAGGTGGAAACGATCGACAGCGACAGCGGTGCGCGGAAGCCACATCCGCAACGCTTTCCGGAAGGCCGCCGGGGGATCGATCGCCACGACCTGCACCCCAGGCGCCACTCCAATGTCGGGCGAACAGCCAGTCCCCGACGCCCTTGTGGTTCCTTCCGTCGACGAGACCATGGACATGTGCAGTGTCCAGGTCAACGGTCGTTGTCATCCACGGCTCGAACCGCGTCCACGCCTTCGTTGACGGGTCCTGGAAGTAGCGAACTGACCGGAACCGGTGTTCATCGATGCCGAGCATTCGGGGGCTGAACTCGTCGACGTCCGGCAGTTGCAGCAGGAAGGCCTCAGTCACGGCTGCCCGGACCGTTCCCCCAGACACGGCGAAGCCGGCCGCTGTTTCAGCCACCCCCCGACTTGAGCGGATGACCGCGTACACGAGCTGGTCCCGCAGCCTGGTGGTTGAGCGGGCACGGCGCGGTACCTGGGGCGTGGATTCAAGAATGACAGCCGGTCGCACGCTGGCTCTTCACGGTACCAGCGGTACTCGGACCAGAGCACCTCCACCGTGCCAGCGACCGCAACATCGCGGAGCCGCTGGAAGCGGCGCTCCTTCCGCCGGGAGGCAATGACACCGCAGCTTAGGCACCCCGACGGGTGGTTGGTTTCGATGATGACCTGCCGCTGGCCGGCAGCGATGGTGGTGGAAATGACGCGGTAGTCAGGCGCGTCGAAAAGTATGATGGCAGCATCGGCTGCGACCCCAGTAGGCTCGATCACGGGTCGTGGTCCTGTTCCAGGTCAAATGCTGGCCACACTTATCCCAGCAGGGCCATGGGCTCCCTTGTCTTCAACCACACGAACTCAATTCCCCACCACGAAGAGCCGGTAAAGCGGGTCCAGCCTCCGATCTCCACAGCCAACCCAAATGCGGTCGTTAGCTGGATGCCATGCAGACACATCGGCGCAGCAATCACCGGGGTATAGCGGGACGCTTCGGCAGTGGCGGCGACCTGTTTGTCGATGCGTGTCAGGTGAGCGGCGAGTAGCTCGGCTGAATAGACCTCACGGCTTCTTGAGGTGACATCAGCGAGCAGCCACTACCTCCCAAGTCAGACGACCGGGGCATCAGTGTGCTGGGGACGGCCGGCGGCCGACGGCTTGGCTGGTCCCCGGTGAAGCTGGGGTTTCGGCCCTCGGCGGCTGATGAGGCTGTGGCCGGGGTAGAGGTAGCGGAACAGAAGTTCCAGTCCGGCGGAAGCCGCAACCAAATACAACACGGTCAGCAGCAACCAACTGCCGGGAGGTTGCCAATGCGGAGATGAGAACAATGTCTGCCAGTTAGCAGACTCACTGATGCCCACGACGTACCGCCTTAGGACGTAGACATATGTCAGGGTATGGCAGCCGGCAATGAACCAGAAGACGATCCGAGCGACTCTGGCCGCAGCTGGCGCTGGGTTGAAGCGCAGGCGCCGGAGACCCAGCCCAACGCTGACAAGTAGCACAACAACAAGTGGAAGAGTGTAGCGTCCTTGCCAGATGAAACCCATGGATCGCCACAGCACCGTTTGGAGGAGAGCAGGCACGATGTAAAGCATGGCCAATGACACCCAATAGCCTGACCAGCTACGCAACGGCCGGACGCAGAAAGGCAGGACAAGGGCGACGATCATGAGGCCTCCCCATACGAGCATCACAAGTTCAGGCGCTGGTGTATCCAGCCATCCCATGACGCCTATGTACTGGGGGAAGAAATTGAACGTGCGATCAAGCATGATCATGAATCCGCGGTAAAGGGGTGCATCAGGGTGCGGGCTTGCGATGCCGTCGGGTGCAACCCCGACGTTCGCTGGCCCATGCGCAGCTACATAAATCCACAGGAGACCCAAAAGAGTTCCGGGAACTGTCAGCGCTACGGCCGTGAGCACCCGTTTGTCTTTGAAGACCTGGATAGTCCTTTTCAACCTGAAGGAGCAAACGCCAGCGACGAGAGCGCACAGGAGCCATACAAGCGAGATTTGACGCGCGTTGGCCAACACCACTGTTGAGGCACCAATTGTCACCAACGCCGGAACAACGGTCGAAGTGTTCCGCCAGTTATCCAGTACAACAACGAAACCGGAGAAGGCCGCCAGAGTTGCCGCAATCTCCAGGGAATTTGGGTTGATACCTCCACCGAGGAAAAGGACCATAGGGGTCATGGCGACGGCGGCCATCAGCACAGCATAACGTGGCCTCCGCAATTCAGTCAGGGCAGTGAATCCGGCTGCGAGGAAGACGGAACAGACAACAGCGCTGATGAGCCGCATTGCGTAGATTGCCGGCGCGCCCGACATCACCAACGTGGGAAGGCCAACAAGCCAGTAGTACATCGGGTTATACGATCCGGCCGAGGTCACGCCGATATTTGTGTAGGTATCGTCGGCATAAACCGGAGGGGCGCAGTCGGCAGCCTGTGCGGGGTTGAATTTGTAGCATCCCTGTGTGTGAAGGTTTGCAATGTAATCAGGGACCTTGACATGAACGCCATGTCCAAACGAGGCACCCTCTTCAACAACCACTTGGCCACGCACCACCGCGGCCGCCTTAATGGTGTGGGCGGGCTCGTCAGGGAAACCCATCAGGGGTGTAGCAATCGACCACAACGCGAGTAAGGCAGTGAACAAGGCCGTCAGCAGGACGAATGTCCGGAACGGACGTGGAATTGCACGTCGCGTTCTGATCCGTTCAGCAACGCTCATTGCGCGGCTCCGATTCCCCGCACCAGCGATAATCCGTCATTGATGGCCTTCTTGCTCGGTGACACGACAAAGGAATAGGAATTCGCATCCTTTTGGGCTTTCTCTCCCAGAAGCGACTCGCCAAAGGAGCGAACCAGGCGGTTCAGTGGTTCCTCCGCGTATTGCCGGCAAACCTGGACGTAAATTACTGTCGCCAGGCCATAACCTGATCCGGAATCGAGGGTCTGGACGGTGGATCTTGCGGTTGTCTTGACCTCACCGGCAGCGACAGCATCCACGACGGAGGAAGCATCCATTTTTCTGACATGCCCGGCGAAAACGAGTTGAGCAGCCGTAAACCGGTTTCCTATCAAACTGCCGTCAAGGATGGTGATGCCGCCGTCTGCGTCATCAAGCTTGTTGGCTAAGTCAGACGGCTGCGACCGTGTTTGTCCCTTCACACCGGATGGCCACAGATCGGGCTGCTCCGGGTTCCATGGCAGACCGGACGACCTAGCAAGGTAGTCATTAACTGTGCGGGTGGATTCTGAGGGGCCCTGCTCCGTCAAGACTGTGATGGCAACATCCGGGAGCGATTGTCCGGCATTCAGAGCTGCAATTCGAGGATCATTCCATCTGTCGATGGTGCCAAGAAGTATCCCCGCAAGCGTGGGCGCATCCAGAACGATGTCGCTGACCCCTTTGATTTTAACGGCGACACCCACCGGGAGGACTCCTGCCGCCAACGAAAGTGCGCCAGCGGAGGTGCATAGTCCTGCCACCGTTGCTGCCTCTGGGTCGGAGAGCGAACTGCCACTCGCAGAGAAGTGCGCCTGCCCGTCGCGGAAGGCCGTCAGCCCGGCAATGGAGCCGTCAGGGGAGTAGCTCACGGATGCCCCCTTCACTTGGCTGCTCCACGAGACACTCCAGGCACTCACGGCACCTAGTGCGGATTTGCTGCCGATTCCCGTCAGAGCACCCTGGACCGTGTCCGGTGGCGTCTCCGAGCAGGCTGATAGAGAAAGTACCCCGGCCATATACGCTGCTATGCATAGTCTGACGGTTCGCGCAGAAACAGAAATCACAGCTCCAGCCTAACGGGCGACTCCGGGGTGTCTGGACATGCCCAACGCCACGCGGCTGCCCAAAGGTCTTCAGGCACATGCGTTGACACGGTAAAGCTTTGCATCGGGACCTTCCGAATCGATCAGTTCAAAACCCGGGGACGCGCCAATGTTCGTAACCCCCTGAAACTCATTTGCTCCGTCGAGGTCAATAAGATACTGGTTGCCGAAATCGAGCACGAACTGCACACCTTTGAGGCGCAGGGCGTCGCAGATGGGGGGTGATCCAGCATCGAACTTCAGGCGCTGGTCTATGAGCGACCGGGTGGGGTCCTTACCAGAGAACAAGTGCGCGGTGAGGACTTTCCGCCCGGTGTAGGCATAGACCAGGGAACTGCCGTTCCAAGGGTTGTCAGCGATCACCGCGTCTGCGGGAACGTGGTCGGGAACTCTTAGCAATAGGGTCTTCTCGTCCGGATTCAAGAGATGAGAGCGAGCGTCAAAACGGTAAACCGTGGAGGCCCCGGAAATGTAGTGCGACGTGGGGCCCACAAACGTTGCCCCCAACGCCACGGTCACAGCCACTGCGACCCCCAGTACGGTTGCACCCGTCGCTCTGGATGGCACCCAGCGGCGCTGGAGGACCGAGGAGACAAGGCGTTCCGCGACGCTTGACTGCCGCCAAAGATCCCACAGGCGCAAGCCGCCCAGCACTGCCAGGGGGGTGGCAAACAATGGCAGCAGGGCCGCCAGCCGGTAGGTGTCCTGGTACCAGGTGCCGATGAGTAGGTCCCGAAGTGTGCCCACGGGAGCAGCAGCGGCAACTACATATAGAGCAGCTGCTGCTCCGTAGCATGCCGCCAGCCACACCATCCGCCGGCCTCGAAAGGCAAAGTAAAGGCCGGACACGGACAAGACTGAAACCACGACAGCAGGTATTGCCAGTTGCATGGGGCTGACCGTCAGGATCTCTCCAATAGCAGCCCCCGGTTTGACCGTCGGACCCCAGTTGTCATAGGGAGCGGGTCGAAGTTTCAACCAGGATGTCACAGCGAGGCCCAGTGCCAGGATCGTCTTAAAGGAATATACGGCGAGTCGTCGCCCACCATTCCGCGACAAGGAAGACAGGCTTCTGAAGCGCTTCCACCATACGACGACGAGGAATGGTGCTGTGAGGGCCAGCAGTGTGTTGATCGAACTTGTGTGCGCCAAGGCGAGGCCGCCGATGGCCAAAAGCAGAGATGCAGTCCACGCTTTCGGGGTGCCGCCCACTCCTCGGGCGACGCCCGCAAGGATCAGCACTGCAGTCACTGCCGACGGCATCATGGCAACCGCCAACGCGTAAGGGAACAAGGGGCCCCAAACTATCATCAGGTAGGGGAACGCCACCTGGGAACTTGCCATGATCGACGTGAGAATCATTGCCGCAGGTCGGCGTGAGATCGTCGACGCCACGAGAAACAAGCACGACATGGGCCAGACCACACCGGAGACCGCCAAGTTCAATGCGTTTTGCGACGTCGGTATATCGATTCCTGTCAATTGCACCAGAAGTGCTGCCATTGAGTGCCAGGCGGCCGGATACACTGCGTCGAGCCCCGTGACTCCCTGCAGTGAAGCCAATGTCAGGGAAGACGCATTTCCAGTGTCCAGGATGAAACGAACGGCGTTGAGATGGAATACGTTGTCGAACACTTGCGCAGGGTTTCCCGGCGAACCAACAAGCTGCACGAAGCGCCACGTGATGAGAACCAGTGCAACCGAAACCGACACGTACGGAAGGACCTCGCGGGTCGTCTTCATTTTGGGAAGTGGGACCCGGCGAGTAAGGAGCAACGACAGGCCAGCCAAGGCCAGGGAGACTCCGAGATAGGGAATGATGCTCCAGCGGATACCAAATGCACCCGTTAGGACCCCTGCGAGGCCGGCAGCTGCAGTCGAGTGAAGAGGTGCCATACCGAAAACGGCGCCAGGCCCGAACTTAAGACACCTGGCGATGGCTGCCCCGGGCAAGTACAACAGTACGATGGCGATGAGCATCATTGGCAAGAAGCCGATCCATGTCATGGAGCTACCTGCTTCGTAGCGCTGTTCACGTCGGGATCACGCAACATGCGGAGCACGATGCGCATTTGAATTGCCGTGACCACTATTTCGCCCAAGGCCAGGCCCAACGCGCCGCCCGGCCCGCCCATCAGACCGGCAAGGATGATCATTGCTGGAACTCCAACCAAGGCGCCCGAGATCGTACTGGTCAACACTGTGCGCATACGATTGGCCGGGACCAACCAGTGCGCCCCGGTGGAACTGGTGACGCAGACCAGCAGAAAAGACAGCCCAAACCAGAAACAGGTCCAAAAGTCTGCCGCCAGGGCAGCGCTGAAAAGAAGCGACGTTGCCCACGGGCCTGCCAGGGCAAGCACGAGCCAGCCCACTATGCCCAGGCCGGACAAAGCAATCAGCGAGTATTTCCGACGTCGGGCATGGTCGCCGCCGAATTCGCTTACCCAGCCTTGCAAGCTGTTACCAAGCGCCGCTGTCGCGAGCAGACCGATTCGATACAACTTTTCCGCGGACACGAATGGTGCTGCACCGCTGGCTGACACCATGAACTGCACAATGATGATAGGTGTTGACGCGTAGGAGCCGGCCGCCACAGTGACTCCGGCCCCCGCCCTCAACGCCCAGATCTCGTGGATAACACGGCCGAGGGACAAGCCACGGAAATCTACCTTTCGGACGTAGTGCGCGTTGAAAAGCAAAGTCCCGGTAAGACCGAGCACAAGGAGTGCCGCGGGGTAAATCCAAATTTCCCCAATGGTCAGCAGAACCGGGATTACGCCAAGCGTGGCGATCATCCGCGGTACCACGTCATACTTTGCGATCCTTCCGGGATGGCCTGTCGCTATGCAGTACCAAGCAGGAGTTAGCCCGGACGCAGCCTGGGCGCACGCCATGAGGAACGCCAGCCAATAGCTGGCTGGGTCGCCGGCAAGGTAAAGAACCACAGCCATCACGGGAACGGTGACCAGAAATGTCAGCGAACGGGTGGTGAAACTGACGGCATAGTGCCGCCGTCGAACTGCCGCATCGGGTGAGGCTGCCACCGCCGCCGGCCCAGTGAGGGACCAACCGAGGCCGACCACAATTGCTGCAATGGACCCGATCGCCTGGCCAAGCGCAAGTGCAGTCCACACGGGTGCACCGCCGACTCTTGCGACAATGGGCAGCAGGATGAAGGATGCCAGCGAAGCGATCAACGGCAGACCCGCGAACGCGGCGATCCTCTTGATCATCCTCTCAATCCTCCAGGTGCCTCCACAAGCACTCTAGAGGTAGTCATAAGCATCCTTGCCGAGCCGGTTATTGATGAAGATGTCGGCTACTTCTTTGCGGAAGCGGTCCCTTTCGCCCGCAATTGCGGTCCGGTAGGCATCTTGCTTGCGAACCTCCTGCGGCAGGTTTTCAATCAGCCCGGAAAGTGCGGCGGCAGTTGAAGCCACCTCGTTCGTATCCGGCGTAATTTTGTGTTCCCACGGAATCGGCACGTCCGCGAAGTAGGCTCCGGAACCACGGCGGGCAACAACACTCAGCGCTCCGGACAGTGCTGCTTCCCGCGGCATCCTGTCCTTGCCGGGGTGGTGGCCGAGGTCGAGATAGATCCCGCAGCCCTGCAGTGCTGCGATAACCTCTCCACGTGACATGCCCTGAATCGGCAGCCACTGAATTGACGGATCGGCTACCTTCTTGACTTCCTCGATAATGTGGGCCCCCTTGGCAGGGTTGTAAGTCACAACATGTGGGTTCCTCTTGGCTTCATCCGCGGGGCCGAACTCCCCGCTCGGTGTGAAATCGGAGAGGAGGGATGGGACCGTGTTCAGGCGGCAGGCGATGAAGGACCACGCATATGAGGACTGAACGAGGTGAACGATGTCACGGCGCTTCCGCATTTGCAGGGGGGTATCGCCGTGCTTGAGCATGCGCAGGAAAGGAACCCAGGTTTCCTCGATCTTCGCCGCCAAATTCTTCGTGCTTCGCTGCCATTGCCGTTCCGCCATAAAGGTCAGCGCATTGTCGATGCTTAGCCACCAGATCATCTTGGTTGCGTGCTGGAAGCCGAAGACCTCCTCGATAAAAGTCTCAGGGACCACAACGAAGTTGCCCGGCGCGTCCTCGATCGCGTCTGCTTCAGGTGCATCATAGACGGAGTATTGGGCAACGCGGTCACGGTCCGCGGTTGTGTGGTGGGGGACAAGATAAGCGTCCTGGCCCAGTTCGCGAAGGGTCGACACAAGCTGGTGAAGGGCCTCCGGCCCTCCGGTCCGCAGACCACGGTGGTAGAGGACAAAAATCTTGGATGCGTTATGGCTCACAATACTCTTTCAATATCACAGACTGGACTGACGCAGGTCAACGCAAACGCGAAGCGAGCGCTTCGTCGATCTTCCCGAGACGACCCCTCCGTGCGTCCCTTGCCCCCGCCGTGGCGGCGATGAGGTGCTTCCGCCGGTCGGGGCCGTAGAGGAAGCGAACGATATGGCTCTGTACTTCCATGTACATGCGTCGCAGGACCCAGCCAGGCTGTTTTGCCCAGAATCGATGGGCCATCACGAGGGAGTTTCGGGTGATGTAGTAGACCCGGAATGGAGGGTGGTAATAGACATTGAGTTTCTTCTGGCCGATGCGCACCCTCCAGCCGAGGATCATCATTGGCCTGGCATTTCCGAGACTGTGCACGAGGTTGCAGCCATGACCGGCCAGGGAACGAAGACCACGGTCGCGCAGACGGGCGTTGAATTCAGTGTCAACACAGTCTATGAAGAATTCTTCGTCAAAGTAGCCCACTTCATCGAAGACGCCACATCGAACCAGGCTTCCGCTGGTCATTGGATCAAAGACTTCAGGCTCGCTTGTTCCGCCGAGAGCGGGAAGGAGAACACCATTGTGCGATTCCGCGCAAACCATACCCACGCTCTCCGGATGCGGCGAGGAACGAACCGTTGCTAAAGCGGCGTTGACATAGTCACCTGAAAAGCGCGAATCCTGGTCCATGGTGACAACCCACTCGGGGTGCCATCGGTTCCGGGCTTCCCTAATACCGGTATTGAGGGCCGCAGCGATACCAGAATTAGTTTCCAGGCGAATGACCGCAGCTCCCAGTGCTTCCAGAGCAGCCAGCGTGGACTGGACGTCACGGCTTGAGCCATCATCGACAACAACGACGCGACTAACGTATCGGAACAACCAGTCAATGTTTTCGACAGTTTCCGGTCCCGGATTGAACGTGGATACGACGGCGCATACTTCATTGTTTTGCTGGACATGTTCCAGTGGTCCGCTGCTTGTCATGCCGGCCTTGAGTTGCTGGAGCGGCGGATCGCTACTACCAGATTCCGGATGAACGCTATCCGCGCCCGGACGATTTTCGATATCGATCGAACCCCATGGGGGGTCAGATTTTCTCCATGCAGACGATGCAGAATTGTGTCTTTTTCCAGGTATATGATCGAGCGGTTCACGTTGCCAACCATGGCAATCCACTGGTCATGCGACTCCGTCATATGTTGCGGAAAAGGCAGGACCTGATCAAGGATGCGTTTTCGGACAGCCATGGCGCAGCCCCAATGCAGGCGGTAGCCGACGATTATCCCAATAATGTTTCGCACGGTACGGGACGAATCCTCGGCTCGAAGCCGTATTTCGTGAAAAGTCCCGAGAGGACCATCGAAATGTTTGCAGTTGCTAACCACAACATCCTTTCCGTCCAGTGCTGAAATCATCTCCTCCACACGTCCGGGCAGCCAGAGGTCGTCTTGGTCCGACAGGAACACAAACTCTCCGCGGGCTGCGCTGAGGGCTCGATCAAAGGTGCGGACGTACCCTGCGTTTGTCGCCGCAGAGATCAGGCGGATCCGCGGATCACCGATGCCCTTGACAACCCCCACCGTATCGTCCGTGGAGTGATCGTCCACGACGATCACTTCGTCTGCCTGGCCGAGTTCCGGCAGGATAGACCGGATCTGCTCTTCGATGTGGAGGGCGCCGTTGTAAGCAGCCATACATACGCTGACGCGCGGATTCACGTTCGGTTGGGGGTCCAGCAAGATTGTTTCCTTTCAGGCCCCCGATCTGCGCCGGCGGGGCGGGGCCGGTCCTCAGCAGTCTAGCAAGGCATGTGGCTGGAACCGGACACTGAGGCGTCAACTATAATCGTTGGGAAGCCGCCGAGTTCTTCGCGCGGAGCCCACGGAAGGAATCCCAAGGTCCATGACCGTTGACGTAATGCTGCCCTACTACGGCGATGTCGATCAGATGAAGCTCGCAGCCCGAAGCGTGATGAACCAGGAGAACAAAGACTGGCGTCTCATCGTTATTGACGACGGTTACCCGGATCCGGAACCGGAGCGCTGGTTCTCATCTATTACGGACCCGCGCGTGACCTACCTCAAGAACGAGCAAAATCTCGGCGCGAACGGCAACTACCGAAAAGCCTTGACCCTGGTTGAGTCCCCTTACGTGGTCATCATGGGGGCTGATGACATAATGCTCCCCAACTACCTTGACGTGGTGGTGGGTGCTTTCGAGGAGTACCCCAAGGCAGACGTTGTCCAGCCTGGCGTACAAGTGATCGATGAACAAGGGATCGCTTGCACACCACTCGTGGATGCAGTCAAGAAGATCTACGCTCCAAAGACCAGCGAGCGGATCGAGCTCAAGGGTGAAGCCATGGCAACAAGCCTGGTGCGCGCAGACTGGGCTTACTTCCCTTCTCTTGCGTGGCGCGCAGAAACGGTAAAACGCATTGGCTTCACGGAGGGGCTTGATGTAGTCCAGGACCTGGCCCTACTGCTGGACATTGCTGCAGAACATGGCTCCATGGTGGTTGATCCGGTCTTGGCCTTCCTTTACCGCAGGCACTCTGCCTCGGATTCTTCTGTCAGGGCTTTGGACGGCCGGCGTTTTGACGAAGAACGCCGCTTTTTCCAGTCGCAGGCTGAGAGGTTCACCAGCCTTGGTTGGAAGGGCGCCGCGCGTGCGGCCAGCCTCCATACCACATCCCGGCTGAATGCTGCCACCCTGGTCCTAAAGGCAGTGCGGAAAGGCAAATTTGATTCTCTGCCCCGGCTGGCAAAGCATATTGTCCGTTAGCCGGTGACAACGAACTCCGCTAGCCGGTAACAACGAAAAAGGACGTCCTTGAAAGGGCGTCCTTTTTCGTGCCCGATGCCGGGCGCTCTGCCGTGACCGTTATTGCGTGCCGTTGGGCTGCGGACTGTCGCCGGTTCCGCTGCCAAGCTGTTCCTTGACCGTAGTGAGTTCGGCCCTCAAAAGGGCGACTTCTTCGCAGAGGATGCGGACCTCGTCTTCAGCCTGGGACTGCTCGCGGGAGAGATGCAGGCAGACGCCCACCAGGAGCACCAGCGTCATGATGAATAGGAGGTTGGCCGGGACCTGGATCCCCAAGAGCCCACTGGCTTGCTGCAGGAGCGAGGGGAATGCGGAAAGCAAAAGTGTTCCGATGCCGATGACTATCCATAGCACTGCGTATTTTTCACGCAGTTTCTGCCGGCGGAGCATTTCAAAAACAAAGAAGAGGATCGCCACGACGACGATGGAGCCCATGAGGAGCGACATTTTTGGATTCCTAGTTGGTGGACGGCTCGGTTTTCTTCCGCGTCAGCGCGAACAGCAGCGCCATTCCTGAGCGGCCGAGGTAGATGGCGGCCTTCATTGGGTCATGGCTGGGTGTGCCCCCTTGGCGGGCGCGCATCGAGACCGGTACTTGTTTTACTGTGCAGCCTGAACGGATGGCAACAACAAGGGAATCTATGGTATCGCCGAGGTATTCTGCGGGATAGTGATCCACATACTGCCGGATGGCCTTGGTGTTCGCTGCCCGGAAACCAGACGTAACGTCCGTCAAGGGGGTTCCGGCGATTCGGGATATTGTCCATGCGAGCACTTTCATGGCCCATTTCCTTGGCCCCCGCACCGTGTAATTACCCTTATCGGCGAACCTGGCACCAATCGCGATGTCGGCGTGCTGAAGCCCGTCGAGTACAGCCTTGATGTCCCTTGGGTCATGTTGGCCGTCAGCATCGACCTGGATCACGCGGCTGTAGCCGTGGGTTTTTGCGTACTTAAAGCCCGTGCGCATAGCGCCGCCAACGCCCATGTTGAAGGGAAGCTGCAGTACGGTAGCCCCTGCTTCACGGGCGACACTGGCTGTTTTATCCCTGGAACCGTCATCGACGACGAGAATGTCGCACGGCGGGCCGAATTCGAATACCTCCCGGACCGTATTGCCGATGGCCTCGGACTCATTCCAGGCCGGCATGATCACAAGGGTGTCCGGATGACGCAATGGGGCGTTCAAGACTCGACCGATCCATTCTTCAAGTACGCCGCCAGACGGTCGCCTGCGGGAACGGGCTTGAAGCCGGCAGTCTTGATCTTGGACAGGTCAAGAACACTGTTCAGCGGTCGGGGCGCAGCATTTTTCCCTTCGAAGTATTCCTTGGTACTCACACCCGTCACCGAGGACCTACTTTTGCCTGATAACTCGTAGACGTCAGCTGCGATGTCCGCCCACGACTGTGGCTCGCCGTCGTTGCTCAGGTTGTACGTGCCATAGTGTGCGCCTGTGTCCAGCAAATGCCGGATACCCGCCGCGATATCTTCGGTGAAACTGAGGCGCCCGAACTGGTCGTTCACCACCGAGGGCTCCACTCCCCGTGACGCGAGCGAGGCCATGGTGCTGACGAAGTTGTTGCCTTCGCCGATCACCCAACTGGTGCGGACGATGTAGTGCCGGGGAACTACGCTGACGACGGCGTCGCCCGCTGCTTTGGTCTGCCCATAGACGCCAAGCGGCGTGAGTGCTTCCGCCTCCGCGTGGATTTCCTTGGCGCCATCGAAGACGTAGTCAGAGGAAACATGGACCAGGGTGAGGTCATGCTCAACGGCAATTCGCGCAAGCTGCGTCAACGCGGTCACGTTGGTGGCCCAGGCGGCTGCGCGCCCCTCCGAAGTCTCCGCAGCGTCAACGGCCGTGTAGGCCGCCGCGTTGATAACCGTGGAATAGTTCTTCCAGTTGCGGTCTTTGAAGGCGTCCGGACTGCCGAGGTCGAACTCACTTCGCGATGCGAACTCAACGGAAGTGTCGCCGTCGTACTTTTTCCGCAGTGCCTTACCCAGCTGGCCGTTGGCCCCGATTACCAGGGTCTTCTTCGGTGGCATGGGTACGACGTCCGCGAGGCGGGGGTGCGCCTTGTCCTTGTCGGACAGTTCGGCTTCGGAGAGCGGAATGGGCCATTCGATGGCCGCGGTTTCGTCCGCCAGGTTCAGGAAGGTGTACTGACCCTGCGCGTCCGCGGACCAGTGGTCATTTACGAGGTATGTGTAAGCCGTCGAATCTTCAAGGGTCTGGAAAGCATTCCCGACGCCCCGGGGAATGAAGATCGCCTGGCTCGGGTCCAGCTCCGCGGTGAAAACGGCACCAAACGTGGGTCCCTGGCGCAGGTCAACCCAGGCCCCAAAAATCCGTCCCGTGGCCACCGAAATGAACTTGTCCCATGGCTCTGCGTGGATGCCCCTGGTGGTACCTGCCTTCTCGTTGAAGGAGATGTTGTTTTGTACCGGCCGAAAATCCGGCAGGCCCAATGCAACCATCTTTTCCCGTTGCCAGTTTTCCTTGAACCAGCCACGGTTGTCGCCGTGGACAGGAAGATTATAGAGAACGACGCCGGGAATGGGCGTTTCGTGGATGGTGAGCTTTTTGGAGAACTCGATGGACATGCCTTACTGGCCCTGTTCCTTGTACTTGGCTTCGGTGGCGGCCTTCTGCGGACGCCACCAGTCCTCGTTGTCCCGGTACCAGGCGATAGTGTCCTCGATGCCGGTATCAAAGTTGGAGAACCGGGGTTCCCAGCCGAGTTCGGTCCGCAGCTTTGTGGAATCGATCGCGTAGCGCAAGTCGTGGCCGGCCCGGTCGATGACGTGGTCATAGGCGTCCGGCGCCTGGCCCATGTGCTTCAGGATCAGTTCAACGACGTCCTTGTTGTTCTTTTCACCGTCGGCGCCAATCAGGTAGGTCTCACCGATGCGCCCCTTGGCAATGATGGCGAGCACGGCGGAGGAGTGGTCGTTGGCGTGGATCCAGTCACGGACGTTTTCCCCCTTGCCGTAAAGCTTGGGCCGGATGCCGTCGATCACGTTGGTGATCTGCCGGGGGATGAACTTTTCCACGTGCTGGTAAGGGCCGTAGTTGTTGGAGCAGTTACTGATGGTGGCCTGAAGCCCGAATGAGCGGACCCAGGCACGGACCAGCAGGTCGGAGCCGGCCTTCGTGGAAGAGTACGGGCTGGACGGGTTATAGGGGGTCTGTTCCGTGAAACGCTCGGGATCATCGAGTTCGAGATCGCCGTAGACCTCGTCTGTGGAAATGTGGTGGAAGCGCTTGTTGTGCTTCCGCGCTGCTTCGATGAGGGTGTAGGTGCCGATGATGTTGGTGTCGAGGAAAGGCCGTGGGTCGTGCAGGGAGTTGTCGTTGTGCGATTCTGCTGCATAGTGGACCACTACATCCGCGCCGGCCACGAGTCCGTCCACGAGGGCGGGGTCAGCAATGTCACCCTGAACGAATGAGAAGCGGTCTGCTGGAAGGCCCTGCAGCGACGCAAGGTTGCCGGCGTAGGTCAACTTGTCCAGAACAGTGACGTGGTCTTCCGTGTTCTCAATAACGTAGTGGACAAAGTTTGAGCCAATGAAGCCGGCGCCGCCGGTAACAAGAAGTCGCTGCATAATTCCCAAGACTACCGGATTTGCCGCTGCACTTAGCTAAAGGAAAGATGGGTGCATGCGCGGAATAATACTCGCCGGCGGTACCGGCTCGAGGCTCCATCCCATCACTTTGGGCGTCAGTAAGCAGTTGGTCCCGGTGTACGACAAGCCCATGATCTACTACCCGCTCTCCACCTTGATCCTTGCGGGCATCCGGGACATCCTCATTATCACCACCCCCCATGATGCGGAGCAGTTTGAACGGCTCCTCGGTGACGGTTCCCGGTTTGGTGTTTCGATCACCTACAAGCAGCAGCCGTCACCCGATGGCCTCGCACAGGCGTTTGTGCTTGGTGCCGAGCACATTGGGGATGACAGCGTGGCCCTTGTCCTGGGTGACAACATCTTCTACGGGCACGGCATGGGCACCCAGCTGCGGCGCTTTGAGAATATTGACGGTGGGGCTGTGTTTGGCTACTGGGTAGCCGATCCGAAGGCATACGGCGTTGTGGAGTTCGGCGAAAACGGCAAAGCAGTCTCGCTGGAGGAGAAGCCGGCCGAACCGAAGAGCCACTATGCAGTGCCAGGCCTCTACTTTTACGACAACGACGTCGTGGACATCGCAAAAAACCTCAAGCCGTCTGCCCGGGGCGAGCTGGAGATCACCGACGTCAACCGCACTTATCTTGAGCGCGGCAAGCTGCAGGTCGAGATTCTTCCGCGGGGGACAGCATGGCTGGACACGGGAACGTTCAATGACCTGAACGACGCGTCGAACTTTGTGCGGACCACGGAGAACCGGCAGGGCCTCAAGATCGGGGCTCCCGAAGAAATCGCCTGGCGCCTGGGGTTCCTCACGGATGATGAGCTGCGCGAGCGGGCGGAGCCTCTCGTCAAGAGCGGGTACGGCTCTTACCTCATTAATCTGCTGGAACACGGCCGCTAAGCCAAAACGAGAAGAGGGGCGGGACCGCGAAAGCGGTCCCGCCCCTCTTCTCGTGTCTGGTCAGTTGAGCCGGATTTTTGCTCCGCCTGCGGAGGTCCAGGTGATGGTCCCGCCCTGGAAGGTCTGGCTGCATGAAAGCTTGTCCGCGGTGCATGTCTGGCCGCTTGTGGGGAACGCCAAGGCACCGTTTTCGAAGCCCTGCCCGGCCCAGCTCTGTTGAATGGGCCCGGGCATCATCACCTGGGCGCCGCTGGCGGCAGACCACATGATGGTTCCCTTCTCGAAGTTCTGGAAGCAGCCACCGTTGCGCAACCCGCAAATGACACCGCTGGTGGGGTAGCCGAGCGAGCCGCCCTCGAAGCCTGTCGTGGCCCACTTGTCCCGAATAGGCGCCGATGACATGATTTGGGCTCCGGTGGTGGGCGAGTACATGACGGTTCCGTTTACGAAGTTCTGGAAGCAGCCGCTGTTCCGCAGGCCGCATACCTGGTCGCTCAGCGGGTAGCCGAGAATCCCATTTTCAAATCCGGAAGCTGCCCATGCGTCACGGATCGGACCGAACGGCAGCGCGTGTGCCCCGCTGGCGTTGGACCACATCACTGTCCCGCCAAGGTAGTTCTGGAAGCAGCCTGCGCCGACGAGCCCGCAGATTACATTTGAGGCAGGATAACCGAGCGCTCCGTTTTCGAAACCCTGCTTCTGCCAGAGGTCGCGAATGGGCCCCAGCAGGCTGGGTTGCGCACCGGCAGCGGGTGAGTACATAAGGGCGCCCTTGGCAAACATCTGGAAGCATCCGCCGTCCTTGAGGCCGCAGACTTGTGCGGACGTAGGGTAGCCGAGGGCCCCTCCGGACGCACCAAGATTCGTCCATGCCTGGGCCATGGCGCCAGCCGGGATTGTCTGGATCTGAGTCGTGGCGGAGTAGGCGACGATGCCGTTTTCAAAGGGCTGCCAGCATTCGCTCTGAACGGAGCCGCAACTGGCCGGGCCGGTCGGGTAGCCCAGCTTGCCGTTTTCGAAGCCCGATTGCGTCCAGTAGTTGAGGATCCGACCTGTCACGGCGTAGGCCCCCGACCCGGGCGAGAAAAGGATGCTTCCACCCTGGAACAGCTGGTAGCAGCCGCCACCTCGAAGTCCGCAGACTTCCTTGGCCAGGGGGAATCCGATCGGTTCCCCCTTTGCCCGCGCTGCCTTCCACGTGTCACCGATGCCCATGTAGATGGGCCAGGCGCCGGCTGTGGATGTCGATCCGATGACCCCGCCGGTGAATTGCTGCGTGCAGTCAGACGCCGTGCAGGTTGCATCGTTGCTTGGGAACCCCAGGAGGCCATTCTCAAATCCGTCCTTGGCCCACGCGTCCAGGATTGGTCCTGCTTTTACCAGGTGGGCGCCGCTGGAAGGGCTCCAAAGCGCCGACCCCGCCTGGAAAAGCTGGAAGCATCCGCCGGACCGCAGTCCGCACGTCGCATTGCTCGTTGGGTAGCCCCACGGGCCGTTCTCGTAGCCCTGCGCTGCCCAGGAGTCCCTGATGGCGCCGAACGGAACGAACGCGGCACCCGTGGCCGGGGACGACATGATGCTGCCGCCCTGGAAGTTCTGGAAACAACCGCCGTTCTTCAGGCCGCAGATCAGGTCACTTGTCGGATAGCCTGCCGGGCTGCGTTCTGCGCCGAGGGCTTGCCACGCGCCGGTGACAGGCCCTGCCGATACAGCGAAGGCTCCTGAGGCGGAGGACCACATGACCGTTCCACCTTGGAACCCCTGGTAGCAGCCGCCACTGGTCAACCCGCACGTGATGGCGGTAGTTGGGCTGCTCAGTGACGGGTGGCTGCTTGCATAGGCTGCGATTTGCTGGGTCGCCTGGGATGGGACCTGAATAGCGGGCGTGCTGCTTCCCGCAAAGCGCTGGAGGGATGCGTAGTCGCCGTTCCAAACATTCGAGTCGCCGGCAAGGGGCCCGGTGCTGCTGTACTGCCAAATGCTGTAAGTGCTCCAGCTTGCGGGGACGGTGCCGGCGTTATCGCTGGGGGAGCTGGGGTACGCTGCGACCCAAAGCGGGTAGTCGCCAAAGCCGGTCTGGGTACCGAGGCACTGGTTCCACCAGCTCGTGTTGGTGTAGATCACCGGGAGGCGCCCCGTAAGCGAAAGCATCGTATTGCCGAAGTCCCGGACCCAGGAAGCCAGTTGGCTTGCGGACATGCTGTAGCAGGTGTTGCCAGGGGTGTACCCCGGGATATCGGTCCGTCCCGCGTATGGGTTGAACTCGAAGTCGAGGACCGGCGGCAGGGTGTATCCATCGGCTGACCAGCCGCCGCCGTTGTTAACGAAGTAGCGCGCCTGGTCTGCCCCGGAAGACCAGTTGGGTATTGCGAAGTGGTAAGCGCCGCGGATCATGCCGACGTTTCTGGCTCCCTGGTACTGCGCCCCAAAGTAGTCGTTCGTCATGTAACTGCCTTCGCTGGCCTTCACATACGCAAACCGGGCGCCCATGTTCCACTGCTGTTGCCAGTCGACGTTGGGCTGGTATCCGCTGACGTCCAGCCCTTGGACACCAAACGAAGGCATCCACGTGCCTTGAGTGGCCAGTGACTCCGTATTGAGCTTCTGGACAGCTGCGGAGGGGGATGAAGAGGTCACCCGCTTTGAACGCTGCCCCATTTGGGCCCCGCCGGTTCCAATGGCCTTTGCCATGGATTCAGCGGTAGCCGACGCCGGGGAACTCGCTTGGGCGGAAGGTTGCGGAGACGCCGTGGTTGTGGGCGTCGGTCCTGCAGTGGCCTGGGCCGGGGACGGCGTGGCGGTTGGCTGTGGCGATGGCGCTGCGGAAGTTTGGGCTGGCGCAGGCGTGGGGCTGGGCTCGACCGCAAAGGCCACTCCGGCTATGCCAGGGCCGAGGAGCAACGAGACGGCCAACAGGGCGGTCCCGAGAGACCTCAGGACTAGGCGACGGGACTGAGACAGGTTCCGCTTCATATGTGCTCCGGAGACAATGCGGCGCTCCCCCGAGCACCTCTTTGGATACTGCTCAGGTGATTTCCCCAGGAAGGCACCTGATAGTGCTATTTCGATAAATAACGCGCTCACCATAGCACCCGTGTTACTAGCGGAACCAGTGATTCTGGTGTTACTTATGTGAATCCTGTGGTCATCTGGATGGAATCCTGAGCACTCGCGGGGAGAATCTTGAGGTTCCTCGGTTATCCACAAACGCTAATGATGACTTGTTGCGGCAGGGGCACGCTCCCTAGGCTGTACCCCAGTCGCACTGCCTCCGCCGGGGGCGGCAGTTGTATGGGGGAACATATGGACGCGCTGGGAATTGTCGAGGACGAAGTCCGCGAGCTCATCCGTCGCCGCGGGCTGGATCCGCTCAGGCAGGCAGGAGAGGTCCGGCGGCTCGTCGAAGCCGCGGTCACTGACTACGACGAGCGGGCCTTGATGGGGCCTCTGCCGCCCCTTGGTCCCCTTGACGCAGCCCGCCGGTTCCTCTTCGACGCCGTCGCAGGGTTTGGTGTACTTCAACCGCTCCTCGATGATCCCTCGATCGAGGAGATTTGGCTCAACGCACCCAACGAAATCTATGTGGCGCGCAATGGTGAGTCAGAACTGACCTCGCTGAGCCTCACGGAGCAGCAGGTGCGTGATCTCGTGGAACGCATGCTCAAAAGCTCCGGTAGAAGGCTGGACATGTCATCGCCATTTGTCGATGCCGCGTTGCCGGACGGCTCGAGACTTCACGTGGTCATCCCAGATGTGACCCGCCGCCACTGGGCCGTGAACATTCGCAAGTTTGTAGTGAAAGCAAGCAGGCTTGAACATCTCGTGGACTTGGGAACGCTGTCCCCGCAAGCAGCACGCTTTCTCGGTGCGGCAGTGTCCAGCGGCCTTAACATACTCGTTTCCGGGGCAACCCAGGCAGGCAAGACCACCATGCTGAATTGCCTGGCGGCCAGCATCGGAAGCCGGGAGCGTGTCATCACCGTGGAGGAAATCTTTGAACTCCAGTTTCCGCTCCGGGACGTGGTGGGTCTTCAGTGCCGTCAACCGAACCTCGAAGGGGAGGGTGAAATTCCACTCCGCCGGCTGGTGAAGGAAGCACTGCGCATGCGTCCGGACCGGCTGGTAGTGGGGGAGGTGCGCGAAGCCGAGAGCCTGGACATGCTCATCGCACTGAACTCGGGCTTCCCGAACATTACTCATGCACAATGCACTATAGACTGGCAGCGTGACCATACGCGCTTTCATCTACACCCGCATTTCCCAAGACAGGGGAGCGGAAGGTCTGGGCGTCCAGCGCCAAGAAGAAGCTTGCAGGGAGTACGCGGCACGCCACGGCATGGAAGTGCTGGAGGTGTTCAGCGACAACTCAACATCTGCGTTCAGCGGTAGGACTCGACCTGCCTACGTTGCCATGCTCAAGCGGCTGGAGGCCCGGGACGTCGAAGCAGTCATCTGCTGGAGGATGGATAGGCTGCACCGCCGCCCAATGGAGTTCGAGGAGTATGCAGAGGTCTGCATAGGGAAGCGGACAGATACGCCGATCCTGACATACCCGGTTACGGGTGGTGGAGTCGTTGACCTTTCCACCGCAGACGGGTTGCTCCGAGCGGGCATCATGGGGCAGGTGGCAAGGTTTGAGTCCGCCACCAAACGAGACAGGGCAAGGGCCAAGGCTGAACAATTGGCCTCCGACGGTCGTTGGACTGGCGGCAGGCGACCGTTCGGGTGGAACGTAGAGAACGGGCGCTTGGTCCTCAACGAGAGGGAAGCGGCGGCGCTCGCGGCGGCGCACTCCGAAGTGCTTGCGGGAAGGTCCCTTGGCGCGATCATCGCGCAGTGGAATGAAGAGGGCTGGGATGGAGAGCCGCTGATGACCACGGCCTCTAAGCCGTGGGGATACGCACAACTACGCCAGGCGCTCCTGCGCCCCCGGAACGCCGGTCTCTATGAGTTTCGCGGGGACGTACTAAGCCGAGATCAAATCCCGCCCATAGTTTCGGAGGCTATCTGGCGTGCAGTCGTTCGGGTTTTGGAAGCACCAGAACGGCGGCGCTCGCAGAGCAACAAGGCCGTTCACCTCCTGTCGGGAATTGCGCAGTGCCACTGCGGCCAGCCCGTACGGTCGGGGACCGTATATGGTCGGAAGGACCCCACGACCGGGACCAGAAAGAAACACATCGCCTATAGGTGTCCTTCCAAGGGCGAAGGGCACGTTGGCAAGCGTGAAGAGTACGTGGACGCTGCGGTGGAATTTTGGGTGTTCCGGTACATATCACAGACAGTCGGGGCTCAATCTGAGAGCCCCGAGGACAAGGTGGAACGGGAAACCATCACACTTGAACTGGAAGCGCTCGGAGTGCGGGAGCGGGAAGCTGGCAGTGCGCTCGCCGCCGGTGACTTGACGGTTGGTCAGATGAGGGAGTTCAACGAAGCAATCCGCCGGCAGCGTGAGGCCCTTGAGGGGCGTATGGCCGAGCTTGGCTTTCACCAAAGCGAGGACCTGGACCCTCTAGCAAAGTTCGACCGCGAGATGTTCACGACAGAACAGCGGTTCAATGAATGGCTGGCCTTGCCGATCGACGATCGGCGCGACTACATCCGCTCACGATTCCACGTAATCCTCCACCCCCACACCGAAGGATCGGCACGCACCTTCGATCCGAACACCGTCAGTGTCCACCTGAAGAAGCCGGGGGAGGCCCGTCGCCTACTGGATGGCGACGAGATTGCTACCTTGGAGCGCACCTCTCTCGGCGACGACCCAGGTAAGTGGCTTCAGCGCTTCCGAGACAACCGGTTCGGCAACACTTTCGACAGGTCCCGCAAGCACAACGAGAGGTTTGCGAAGGCAGCGGAAAAGGATGCCACCTTTGCGGCGATCAGAGAAGAGATACTCAGCAGGAAGTCCTCATAGGCACGCCCCCTGCCTGCCTGCCTGTGACTGATGATGCAGGAGGGATTTTAAGGCCCTCAAATTGCTTGGGAGTACCCGGGGGCCACCGCGCCCTTGTTAGGCCCTTGTGGGTCGTCCCCGGGCGGTGTCTGTGTGTGTCCGAAGGAACGGCTGACCCCCGGCAACCCGGGGGTCGTTAAAGGCTATTGCTTGTCGGTTGTGCGAAGTGCTTCAATCCGGCGGTACAAGGTTGCCCTGGACATGCCGTAATCCCTTGCGACCTGTGATGCTGGCTGGCCTGACTCAATCAAGCGGATAGCGTTCTTGATCTGGCTTGTCGTGAACTGAGCCTTACGTCCACCGAGGTCCTTTCCGGCGGCGCGGCGCTTGCTCACACTGTCACCGATGCGCTCCCGTTTGATCTCCAACTCCATCTGAGCCAGTGCGGCGAAGATGGTAAGCATCATCTGTCCGGTGGGCGTGCGCGTGTCCACGTCCCCGCCCCCCAAGTTGAGCACGCGGAGCCCGACGCCGCGTGCCTTCAGTTCCTCGGCAAGCTTGAGCATGTCCTGCGTGGACCGCCCCAAGCGGTCCAGCGTGGTGATAACCAATGTGTCTCCATCATGCAGAGCGCTCTTAGCCTGGGTCAGGCCGGGGCGCTCAGCCCTGCCGCCACTCACCCCGTGGTCCACATACAGGTCATCCCGTCGCACGCCAGCGGCGATAAGGTCCTGCTCCTGCCTGTCGGTGTCCTGTGCCTTGGTTGAAACCCTCGCGTAGCCGATCAGCTTTCCCATGGTCCTACTTCCTCTCTATGTGTCTCACAACAGTGTTTGATTACCTTGAACTTAACAGGAACTTTCGAGACAGTCCAACGAGACACATTGCTGGCACTTCCGTAGGCGGATGTGTCTCATAACCGAAGTGTCTTAAATCCCATGGGTTGTGAGACAGGCGATGTAGAGTGATCCCATGTTGCGCAACTTCCTCTACCTCAACACACAAGCTCTCAGTCAGTACATCGCCGCTTTGGAGGGTGGGCTCACTACGGAGGCCACAACCCGGTTGGTAAAGCGTGGCGGCGGCAAGGGTGGTGTCAACGTCAAGCTTGCCGATGCCTCTATGGAGCGTGGCCATGAGAATGAGGAAACGCGCAAGTACGCGGACACTCAAGAGGCGCAGTTCGACCGACTGCTGAAAGCCGCTGACCAGGATGCGGAAGCGCTCGCCTGGGTGGAGGTCACCCAGCCGGATCTGGACTTCAAGAACATTGGCGTGGGCGCAATGGTCTCGTGGGAATGCGAGGTCTATGTTCCAGAGTTCGTTCGCATGATGTCGGCGTCTGGCGAGATGGTTGGAGCGATTGACATGATGCGCACCCTGTTGCCCGCTGCCAAGAGCTTGGGGTTGCAGACTGAGGAACCGCTCCCCAGTGAGGACACGCTGGAAGCGACTTCCAACTTTCTCAAGGGCGTGAATGTCAAGGTGCTGGTAGTAGGAGACGACGAAACCTCGGAGTGGAAGGTCGCTGGCCAGATCAACGACCAATACCTGCATGGCGAGCTGGACGGACCAGCTCGTGTTGTGGGCAAGGTGACAAAGGTGATGTCTGCCGGGACATGGAAGCCATTTATGAGCTTCCCCGGAATGGGGGCGGGTTCCCGTGAGCAGCGTAGGAAGATGGAGCGGCAAGCTCCAGAAGCGGGCAAGGAGGACCAGTACCTGCACGGTCCAGCACTAATGCTCGACATCCTTGCGATCTACCGCTGACACCCACCTGCGTCCACTACTACCAAGGGGGGAGGGGGGGTAACCCCCGGCGCGGTTGCGCGGCCCCCCGGTGGTGTTAGCACCTCTTGTTGCGTACGGGTTCTGAAGTTTTCGACCCGTGGAAGGGGGCAGTTTGGATGGCTGGCATGATAACAACCATGACTTCAACGAAGCTCGTATTACTTGCCCTCGGCGTCATTGGCTCGGCTGCTGCGGTGATTGGAATTCTGTGGTCCGGGCGGCCAAGCGTGTTAGAAGATACTGACGGAACCCCTTACTTCAGCCCACAGCGCGGATGGGACAAGGCCCGTGGTCCACTGCTCGGCATCACGGGCGTGGCCATGAGCTTTGCGGCGACGGTGACCGGGCTGTTCATGCTGCCTTAGGTGCGGACGGCGAGAAGCGATCCGCTGGGGCGGAATAGTTCTTTGACGGAGGGAAACGAAGCAGGTCCCAGATCATACTCGAATGCCTCCCCGTCCAGACCATAAGGGAAGGGCTCTTCCCCGGGCTTACCACGTCCAACAGGAAGCCTTTTCAACGTGGCCCACAGCACCACACCCGGCTGCATGTTGGGAATCTTTGCTAGGTCCCGCAGAACAGCGTCGGGGTCATCCGACGCCCGGTGGTGTTCAAGCTCGCTGTTCCGGCGTTGAGTCATCGGCATAAGGTGATCCGGCCTTACGCACAAGGAATTTTGGCAAATGTGATCCAGCGTGAGTTTGGGTCGGTGGCCACCTACAAAGTAGTTATAGGAGAAGCGGTGCGCCAACCAGTCATGGTTGCCGATGCTGATCAAGCCGTAGCCTGGACGGACTTTTCCATCCGAACCGGATGCCACCTTATTCCTGCGGCCCGTCCACGGCCAGCACCCGAACAGGCCATCAAGGCCGTCGCGAGTCGGAGTGATGCCAGCAACAAACTTTTGCAGGGTGCGGTCGATCGCCTCGGCACTCCGGATAGGCTCCTTGAGCAGGAGCGGTTCATGCATGCGGCAGTATCCCTGCCTGGACTGATTGCCCTTCAGGCGGGCACTGCATCCGTCGGCTTTGCACTTGGGTAGCTTTCGCTGTTCTTGGCGGTAGTGCTTCTCACATAGGCCCTCGGCGTAGTGCGCGGGTGGCTTTTCGTGTCTGGGAAGCGTCACCAGACAACGAAGACAGCTCCGCTGTTGCGTTGCTTTCGGTCTTGCCATTACGAGCCTCGATCTGTCCTATATAACTACCGGGAAAGATCCTACCGGGAGTCGCGGATGCCACAGAATCAAAGGAACGCGGAAAGCAAAACCCTCATTTCGCACCAGCAAGAGTTAGGGCAATACCACTGCTGTTTCGGGGTGAAGATGTGGGGGCCGCGTAGCCTCAGCGAAGAGGCCCGTGGTCGCGGTGTCGTGTGCTCAAGGGGCATGGAGCCTGCAAGCGGAATGGCCCCCAGCTACCGGCCCAGTCCTATGGTCCAACCAAGAGCGCGGGCTTCCTCGCCCGCGAGCCCATGTTTCCAGGCGGTGGCGTAGACAGCCCACCAGCTTCTGAACGCGTGCGCCAGCTTAGCGTTCAGGGGTCCTCGGGCTTCGGCGTTACTGCCCCGGTTGTTGGCGATGAAATCAAGAACCTCAGGATGGGCGGCAATGACCGCGTCCTCCATGGTCATCCACATCTGGGAGGGGGAGGGGTATTTATGGTCAGTTCCAGCGAGGGTGTCCAAGTTGTAGAACCGTCCGCCGGAACCGTAGTCGGACAAGGCTGCGAGGAGCGGTTCTGTCCAAGAGACATCCACAGAGGCGAGGGCCGTGTTAAGCACTACTGGGGGATGGGTCGCCTCCTCAACTCGCTGCATGAGCAGAGCCATGGCTTCCCGATTCATCTTGGTAATGCCGTGGCTGTAGTCCTGCATCCGTCTGCGGTCGGGCCATGGCTCACCCATGGCCACCAAGGTCATCCCTATTGTCATCTTGAGCATCTTCTCGGATGCCAAAGCCAAGCAAGCCAGTACCGGGTCCGCATCGGTAGCGGCATTACTTAGGTGCTCCAGAGCGTTGACACCGTGAGTGGCAAGAGCCTGAGCTGATGTTGCCTCGGCTTCAAGGGTCAGAATGTAAATGGCAGACAGCCTTTCATAGCCGGGACCACGGCATCCGCTGGCGTGGCCAGCGCTAAGCAGCCAAGGGTGTGCTCAGATTGTTATGCCGGCAGCACGCAAAAGAGTGGGAACGTGAACCGTAGCCTGGAGTGGAGAAGGCTTCCACTTCAACACTTCCTGGATGAAGCCGCCCTTGTCGGCGGCTTCTTCGTTCCACCCCTTGTCCTGAACTGGCACGGCGAGCCAGTTCACCGCTTCTCCGGAGAGGGCATGAGTTGGCCATCCATAGAAGCTCAAGAAGTCCTCGTCTTCGCCCGTGAAAGGTGCGTTCTCGCCCACGCATTCCACTATCCAGTGGATTGGTACGGTGTCGACGTCCAGTTTCTTGCGCCAGAGGTCGAGCAGGCGGGACGCCGAAATCTCACTGGGTGTGTAGTCGTCCGAGATCCAGTCACTTTGGAGATACCAGTTGTAGACCAGCGGCTGATCGGTACGATCGGCTGCGCTGCCGTAACGAGTGCCCTTGAAATTCCAGCGGTTCTCCACCCTCGATGCTCCCTTAGTGCGGCGGTCAATCCCAGCCTGTAGTTTAGCTGCGTGGGGTGGCTCGGAATTACAGTCCAGCACGCGTCCCACGAGCCACGCTTGCCATGGCTTTCCTCATAAGCTGAGTCTCTCGATGCGCCGATACCTGCGAGACCATCCGGCAGGTTTCGATGACGTCCAATACCTCCGCCTGGGTCAGACCGTCACCGAAGGCAACATCCTCGCCAGCGCGAAGGATGTGCACCCTCTCCGTCCTGTTCCGGCGGCCAGCGGCCAGTAGGCTTTTCATTTCTCGCTTGGACCAGTCGGACGACGTAGAAAGCCCGACCTGAAAAAAGAACTGCCCAATTTGGAATGTGACAAGGTGAACGGCGTCAAGCCGTTCGCCGGAATTCGTTGAGGAATTGTCTGGCCCCCGTAGCTCCCGGGCTATGTTGCCGGACAGTGCTGAGTCCGTGTCAAGGACCCGCGCAACCTGAACTGTATTCGGCCCCAGCGCCTTGCGCTCAGCATTGAAGCGGTGGGTCAACTCCAAAGGGCTTTCCTGTTCCCGGCTGCGGTCGAGGTGGGTTCGCAAGAGAGCTATCTTGGTGCACCAAGTCGACAGCTGCTCGACCTGCTCGCTGGTGAGATGATCCAATTTGCCCCACGCCAGGTCAAAGATCATGTCTTTGATTGCCTCGTCCATGGGACGCATCCAGCCCCCATTGCAGTCTTTGCACACCTTTTTGACCCTGAGGTCGTACGGTGAAACCTGCTTTTTCTCGACTGGTGTCCGATCGCGCCCATCCCTATCCCTACCTATTTGGACTTGCCCTCCATCGCCTGAGGGGAAGTTCTTTTTCCAACTGTGCGGTAGGACGTGCTCGTCTGATGTGGCGGCGGTGGTTTGGTTGCAAAAGAGGCAGGGGGGCCTGTTGGGATCGGACATAGAAGCCATAGTACGGGTGGCACGGGTAAGCCAACCCAGCGAGCGAGTGGATAGCGTGTGAACAATTTCCGGGCTTGCCGGGAATGTGTACGGTCCACGCGAACTCGGCCCACGATGCAGTTACCAAGATATGCACACTTCCGCTGCTGGCGGGGGAGAACATCTCCAGTGCGTTCGTTGTTCCCACTGTTGCATCCTGCATCAACCTCGTAGTGCACTGCAGCAGGCACGCTGATGGACGGCGGCAGGTTACCGAAATCCTTTCGTTGGGCCGCCGCGTGGAAAACGGCATCATCGAATCGTCTTTGGTGTTTGCGCTGGAGAGCGGGGTCCTGCATCCCCGCGCCAACGCCATGCCGTCCGCGGAGAAATTTTCGCGGGCAGGGTACGACGTCGCAGCGCTGCTGGATCCGCGGTGACCTCCGCGCTGGTGGGAACGGTGGCGGGGGTGGGCCTCTTCCTCATCTGGTGGTCCTGCTGGGAAACGCCAAACCGGGGGAACCTGGAACGCAAGCCTGGCCGCCTGGCTGACCTGCTGGCAGCCGCGGGGGTCGACAAAGTCTCGGCGCGCGCCCTGTTGGGAACCTGCCTTGGATTGGGGATCTTCGTGGCGCTGGTCTTCTACGCCGTTAGCCGTTCCTGGCCCATTGCCGGCTGCTTCGGCCTTTTCGGTGCGTGGCTGCCGATTACCATCCTGCGGTGGCGGGCCAAGAAGAGGACGGCGATGCTCCGCCAACTTTGGCCTGATGTCGTCGATCACCTCCGTTCTGCGATCCGGGCGGGACTGCCCCTGCCTGAGGCTCTCATCCAGCTTGGAGATAAGGGGCCCGAGGAACTGCGGCCCATCTTTCGCGAGTTCGGCGCCGACTACCGCGCCGGTGGCCAGTTCGACGGCTCCCTGAACAAGCTGAAACAGCGACTGGCCGACCCCGTGGCTGACCGCATAATCGAGGCACTCCGGCTGACGAGGGAAGTCGGCGGCTCCGACCTGGGGAAGCTCCTGGGCACACTGGCAGAATTCCTTCGGGAAAACGCCCGGACCCGCAGCGAGCTCGAGGCGCGGCAGTCCTGGACCATCAATGCCGCCCGGCTTGCTGTTGCTGCGCCGTGGATCGTCATGATCCTGCTCGCCACCAGGCCGGAAGCAATCCAGGCCTACAACACGCCCATGGGCGCCGCCGTTCTGGTCGGCGGCTTGGTGGTCTCTTTGGTTTGCTACACGGCCATGTTGAAGATCGGGGCCCTGCCGCAGGATGAAAGGGTGCTCCGGTGACGATGATCGTTTCCCCTGCAGCTGTGCTTTGCGGAATGGGCCTCGGCTTCGGACTGTGGCTTGTGATCTTCCGGTCTCCTCCCATGCGCCCCTTAACACTGTCGGACCGGATTGAACCCCAACTGAAGTCCCAGAACCTGGAGTCGCGGCTCCTCCGTGCCGGCGAGCAGAACCTGACACCGTTCGGCCCCCTTGAGCGGATCCTCCGTCCTTTCTTCCGGGACTGGCTCTCTGCCTTGGGAAAGCTCAATCCCTCACCGGGCGCCACAGGGAGGCGGCTGGCGCAGGCGGGGATCAACAAGTCACCCATCGATTTCCGTGCGGAGCAGTTGCTGTGGGCGGCGGCAGGCTTCGTTCTCTCGCTGACCGCCATCCTCATTAGTGCCGCGGCTGGGCGGTTCAGCCCTTTCCTCGCGGCCGCGGTGATCATTGGCAGCGCTGCAGCTGGCTTTGTGCTGCGGGACTACTGGCTTGGCGCCCAGGTCCGCCGGCGGGAAACCCGGATGATGGCAGAGTTTCCCAGCCTTGCCGAACTGATGGCCCTGGCAGTGGGCGCCGGGGAGAGCGCAACAGGTGCCCTGGACCGGGTCTGCAGAAGTGCCAAAGGTGAACTGTCCAAGGAATTCTCGAAAATCCTCGCGGAGACACGGGCGGGTAAGCCTCTGGTCCTGGCCTTGCAGGAGTTCTCCGCACGCACGGACCTTGCACCGCTGGTCAGGTTCGTCGACGGGATCATCGTTGCGGTGGAAAGAGGGACACCCCTCGCGGACGTGCTCCGCGCCCAGGCACAGGACGTACGCGATTCAGCCAAGCGCGACCTCATGGAAGCAGCAGGGAAAAAGGAGATCGCCATGATGGTCCCGCTGGTATTCGGAGTGCTTCCCCTGACCGTCGTGTTTGCGGTTTTCCCCGGCCTCGCGGCAATCAACCTGGGCTTCTGATGAAGAGGAAATCCAGCCCGCACTTCACTAACAACTGCATGTCCCCTCAACGAAACAGGAATAGGACCCAAGATGAAAACCATGGGAAACCGCTGCGTGATGCTGCTTCTTGGCCTTGCGGCTTTGCTGCAGCTTCAGATGAGGCGTGCTGTACGGCCGCGCCGCCTTCAGGGCGCGCAACGCGACGGCACCCGGAACAACAGCCGCGTATTTCCGGCAGGGGCAAGCGACGACGCTGAGCGCGGTGACGTCCCGGGTTGGGTGATGATTACCCTGATGTCCGCGGTCCTGGTTGCAGCCCTGCTGGCGCTCGCGGGCCCCGCCTTGGAGGCCATGTTCAACCAGGCAATGGACAAGGTGGGGAACTGAACCATGGGGAGGTCCGCTCCGGTGCCCGGGGTGCGGCCTGAGCTGTCCCGGGCGGGTGAGCAGGGCTCGGCCGTGGTGGACTTCGTCCTGGTTGGTGGCCTGCTGACGATGTTCTTCCTGGCGATAATCCAGTTGACCCTGGTTTTGCACGTCCGGAACACGCTCATCGATGCTGCCGCGTCGGGCGCCCGGTACGGAACGCTCGCCGACCGCAACGCCTCGGACGCAGAAGAACGGACCCGCAGCCTCATTGGCATGGCACTGAATGAGGGCTTTGCTGAACAGGTCAGTACGCAGGAAGTAAACGTCCGGGGGCTGCGCACCCTGGAAGTGACTGTCCGGTCCCCAATGCCCGTCATCGGCCTGATCGGGCCGCGGGACATGCTGGAGGTGAAAGGGCATGCTGCTGTTCAGCCCTGATCCGGGCCCTGCCTCGTTCAGGTCCCAGACAATGTCCCGCCCCAAACCGGTGCTGCGCTCACAGGTACGGTTAGGCTTCCGGACCCGCCTGGCAGAAGCACTCTGCCGGGAGTGGCGCGGAGACGCCGGCCCGACAGATACATTCCAGGGCTCCGCACCTGCCCGCTGGGAGCACCGGCAGCACCGGGAGGACCAGCGGCGCCAGCGGCCGGTCCTGAACCACGAGCAGGGAAGCGCGGTGGTCGAATTCACGCTTCTCGCACTCCTGCTGATGGTCCCGCTGGTGTACTTTGTCATCACGGTCGGGCAGATCCAGGGAGGCTCCTTTGCCGTCGTTGGTGCCGCGGACCAGGCAGCGAAGGTCTACGTGGCCCAGCCCGATGCGTCCACCGCCGAGGCCGCTGCGGAGAAGGCGGTGGCGCTTGCCCTCTCCGACTTCGGGCACCAGGCGGACCGGGCCAGCATGACCACCACCTGCAACCCCGCTGACTGCCAGGCCGCGGGCAGCACAGTGACGGTGACCGTGAACCTGAGCGTGCCGCTGCCGTTCATCCCGTTTGCTGAAGGGTTGTCCGCCACAGAAGTTGAAGCGTCCTCCACCCAGCTGGTGGGGCGGTACCGGTGAAGCGCAGGAAACCGGACGAGAGCGGCCAGTTGATGGTCATGATCGTCGGCTACGTGGTTCTGGCGCTCCTGGTGGCGACCGTGGTCATCGGGATATCGGCCGTCTATTTGGAGCATAAACGCCTGCTGTCCCTGGCGGATGGGGCATCGCTCGCTGCTGCCGACAGTTACACGTTGGGCGAAGTTTCAGCACAAAGCGGCAGCCCCTCGGCGTTCCTCAACCCGGCCCGCGTCCGAAACGTGGCTGCCGACTTCGTTGCGAGGAGCCCCGCTTCGCAGCGCTTCTCGAGTCTTGCCGTCGCTGGGGCAACGGGTACGCCGGACGGTTCCACCGCCGTCGTTGTCCTCACGGCAGCAGTGCACCCGCCTGTGGTCAACTTCCTCATTCCCGACGGGATCCCCATCGAGGCGACGTCCACTGCACGCTCGCGGCTGACCCGATAAACCATAGCTAAGGGCCAAGCCGGCCCGTATGCACCGATAGCGTAGGCTTAAACCACCATGGCCAATATTGATTTTTCCGCTGAAATCCGGGCGCTTCGCGCCACCTACGAGTCCATCGAACGCGTCTCCGACGTCGAGGCACTCAAGGAAGACATCGCCGAACTCAGCGAGCGGGCGGGGGAACCGAACCTTTGGGACGATCCCGCGGCCGCGCAGAAAATCACCTCCCGGCTCTCCCACCGCCAGTCCGAGCTGGAGCGCCTCACCAACCTGGCCGCCCGGATTGATGACCTCGAGGTCCTGGTGGAGCTCGGGCAGGACGAGGACGACGCCGCCTCGATGGGGGAGGCCGCTGCGGAACTTGAGTCCATCAAGAAAGCCCTGAAGGACCTTGAAGTGGTCACGCTGCTGTCCGGCGAGTACGACGAACGCGAAGCTGTGGTTTCCATCCGGGCCGGCGCGGGCGGCGTGGACGCGGCGGACTTCGCGGAAATGCTGATGCGTATGTACCTGCGCTGGGCTGAGCGGCACGGATATCCCACCACGGTCATGGACACCTCGTATGCGGAGGAAGCCGGCCTGAAATCGGCCACCTTCGAGGTAAAAGCTCCCTACGCGTTCGGCACCTTGAGCGTTGAAGCCGGAACCCACCGTCTTGTCAGGATCAGCCCCTTCGATAACCAGGGCCGCCGCCAGACGTCATTCGCGGCCGTTGAAGTCATCCCGCTGATCGAGCAGACAGACTCCATCGAGATCCCGGACAACGAAATCAGGGTGGACGTATTCCGTTCATCCGGTCCGGGCGGCCAGTCGGTGAACACCACGGACTCCGCGGTCCGCCTCACCCACATCCCTACCGGCACCGTGGTTTCCATGCAGAACGAGAAATCCCAGCTGCAGAACCGCGCGGCCGCCATGCGCGTGCTGCAGTCCCGGCTTCTGCTGCTGAAGAAGGAACAGGAGGATGCGGAAAAGAAGGCGCTGGCCGGCGACGTCAAAGCCTCCTGGGGCGACCAGATGCGCTCGTATGTCCTGAACCCATACCAGATGGTGAAGGACCTGCGCACCGAACACGAGGTGGGCAACACGTCTGCAGTGTTCGACGGCGAGATCGACGACTTCATCGACGCCGGCATCCGCTGGCGTACCGACAACCGCAACGCTGAAAAGTAGGCAGTCCACCCGGCGGGCTGCCTGCTGATCCGGCGACACGCCACCGAAAGCCCGCCCATACACGGGCCATCCTGCGTATAGTCGAGGGGCCGGGGCCCTACTTTCCCCAAACGAAAACCCGTGCACCGGCTGCAGAACTGGGCTGCATCAGACGGATCAGCCATGCCCTGCAGGGTACTTAGGGCCATGATCCGATTCGAAAATGTCACCAAGGTGTACGACCAGAAAGCCCGGCCGGCGCTGGACTCCATCAACCTTGAGATCGACCGCGGGGAATTCGCCTTCCTCGTCGGAGCATCGGGCTCCGGCAAGTCAACGTTCCTCCGGCTGGTGTTGAAGGAAGACCGCGCCACCTCAGGCGCTGTGTACGTCGCCGGCCAGAACGTCGCGAAGATTTCCAGCTGGCGCGTTCCGCGCCTTCGCCGCGGCATCGGCGTCGTCTTCCAGGACTTCCGCCTCCTGCCGCAGAAGAACGTGTTCGCAAATGTTGCATTCGCCATGCAGGTCATCGGCAAGAGCCGCAGTGTCATCCGGGACACCGTTCCCGAGGTCCTCAAAACGGTGGGGCTCGAAGGTAAGGAACACCGTATGCCGCACGAGTTGTCCGGCGGCGAGCAGCAGCGCGTTGCCATCGCCCGCGCCGTGGTCAACCGGCCCGGCATCCTCCTCGCAGACGAACCCACGGGAAACCTCGACCCCACCACCTCCATGGGAATTATGGGCGTGCTGGACAAGATCAACCAGAACGGAACCACCGTGGTGATGGCCACCCACGACGACGACATCGTCAACGAGATGCGCAAGCGCGTGGTGGAACTCAAGAACGGCGTAGTGATCCGCGATGAAGCCAGGGCCCTGTACACCTCGATGATTCCCGTCGTCGGCCAGTCCAGGCGCCTGAAGGACGCCAGCGGCAGGGAAACGTTCGACGGCGGCCTCCCGGGCACGGGTGCCGAAGGGGAGGCCCAGCGGTGAGGCTCGCGTTCATCCTTTCTGAAATCGGCAGCGGCCTGCGCCGCAACCTTTCCATGGTGGTTTCTGTCATCCTGGTCACCTTCGTCTCGCTCACGTTCGTGGGCGCCGCAGGCATGCTGCAGATGCAGATCAACCAGATGAAGGGCTACTGGTACGACAAGGTGCAGGTGGCCATCTTCCTGTGCGGTGAGGGTTCTACCGCGCCGGGTTGCGCGTCCGGTCCCGCCACCCCTGAGCAGCAGCAGGGCCTGAATGCGCTCCTGGAATCCCCAGCGGTGGCGCAGTACATCAACGACTTCCAGTTCGAGTCCAAGGATGAGGCTTACAAGCACTTCAAGGACCAGTTCTCCAACTCGCCGATCGTTGATTCCGTGACTCCGGACCAGTTGCCGGCATCGTTCCGGATCAACATGAAGGACCCGCAGAAGTACCAGATCATCAGCGAGACGTTCTCCTCCCAGCCGGGGGTGGAAACGGTAATTGACCAGCGCCAGCTGCTCGAACGCCTCTTCTCGGTAATGAACGGAGCCTCCCTGGTGGCCGTGGGCATCGCGGGTGTCATGATCGTCTGCGCGATTCTGCTCATCGCCACCACCATCAGGCTCTCCGCCTTCAGCAGGCGGCGGGAAACCGGAATCATGCGGCTGGTGGGTGCGTCCAAAACCGTCATCCAGCTGCCGTTCATCCTGGAAGGCGTCATAGCGGCGGTCATTGGCGCAGCTTTGGCCTCGGGCACCCTGTGGGCAGTAGCGCAGTTCTTCCTGGGCGATTACATGTCCCGCCAATACCCGGATACGGCCTTCATCTCGTCCGGCCAGACGTTGATCCTCGCGCCGGCGCTGCTGATCCTTGGCGGATCCTTGGCAGGAATTTCGTCTCTCTTGACCTTACGTAGATATTTGCGCGTTTAGGCTGTGCACACCGACCAAGGAATGCCCATGAACGTAACTGATGAAACCTTGCCCCGCCCCGCGCGCAGCCGAGGGCGGTCCGCTGCCCGCCGTTTGGGCATCGTCAGCGGAGTGCTCGCCGTCATCCTTTCCGCGGGCATGGCCGTTGCCACCCCCGTGGCGTTCGCGGACGACCTCGAAGACCGCAAAGCCGCGCTCGAGGCAGAAGCCGCCCGTGTCCAGGCGTCCCTTGAGTTTGTCGATTCCCGGATCGCAAAAGCCGCCGGCGACCTGGTGATCTACCAGGGCCAGTTGCCTGGCGCCCAGCAGGCGTTGCTTGAGGCCCAGGGGAGGGTGGCCGGCGCGGTCAAGGAAGTCGAAGCCCTGTCGGCCCGCGTGGACATGGCCCAGCAAAACAAAGCCAAGATCACCCAGCAGCTGGAAACGGACAAGCAAAAGATTGCGGACACCAAGAAGCTGATCGGGCAGATCGCCACCCAGGCCTACAAATCCGGCGGCGTTCCCTCCAACCTGTCGCTCTTTTTCGGCTCCAACAGCGGCAGCAGCCTGACCGAAACCATGGACCTTGCGGATCAGGCCATGCGCAGCCAGAACGCGGCCATGGACAAGCTGAACCAGCAGAACGCCACCAACGTCAACTCCGAAGCACGCCTTCAGGCCGTGGAAGCGGAGATCAAGGACCTCAAGGCAAAGGCCGACGCCGCCCTGGAGCGGGAGAAGGCCGCCCGCGACGAAGCCGCGGCCAAGAAGGCCCAGGTTGACCAGCTGATTGCCGATACCAGCCGCCTCGACGCTGAGCTCCAGGCAGCGAAGCCCGGGATCCAGGCGCAGCTCGCGGGCGTCCAGGCCAACCAGAACCAGGTGGCCAACGAAATTGCTGAACGTGACCGCAGGGCCCGTGAGGCGTGGGAAGCGGAACAACGCAGGCAGGCTGCGGCTGCGGCGGCGGCTGCTGCCGCAGCGGCCGCGGCAGCGAACCGCCCCGCCCCACCCGTCCAGCCGTACGAACCGCCCGCGGCCGGTTCGCCGTCGGCCTTTGGCCTCCGCCACCCCTTCGACGGCAGCATCCCCATCACCTCCGGCTTCGGATATCGCTCTACGCCGCCGGGAACGATCGACTTCTACGGCACCGGCGGCTACATGCATACCGGAATCGACTTCGGTGCCGCCTGTGGCACCCCTGTGTATGCGGCGGCTGCCGGGGAGGTCTTCAGCTCGGGGTGGAACTCTGCCGACGGCGGCGGCTGGCGTGTCAAGATCGATCACGGCGTGATGCAGGGCAACACCCTGACCACCATTTACTACCACAACTCCAGCATCGTGGTCTCAAACGGCCAGAGGGTCGCGCAGGGCCAGCTCATTGCCTACTCCGGCAGTACCGGCAACTCCACTGGTTGCCACGCCCACTTCGAAACCTGGCTCAATGGCAGGGCTGTCGATCCCATGGGATTGCTGTAGGGGAAAACGCTGCTGCCGTAGACTTGTATAGCTCCGTGCCGCAGGCCCGGAGGCACCCGACTTGAACCCGAGGAGTTTTCCCGTGCCTAAAGAAAGTGGCCGTAAGGTGGTGGCCACCAACCGCAAGGCCCGGCACGACTATCACGTGCTGGACACTTATGAGGCCGGCATCGCGCTGATGGGCACCGAAGTGAAGTCCCTGCGCGAGGGCCACGCCTCCATGGTGGACGGATTTTGCACGTTCTATAACGACGAACTGTGGATGGAAGCCATCCACATTCCCGAGTACAACCAGGGCAGCTGGACCAACCATGCAGCACGCCGCCGCCGCAAGCTGCTGCTGCACCGCGAGGAACTCATCAAGATCTCCCACAAAGTGCGGGAGTCCGGTTACACCATCGTCCCGCTCCAGTTGTACTTCGTGGACGGGCGGGCAAAGGTCGAAATCGGCGTGGCCCGCGGTAAGCGTGAGTACGACAAACGGCAGACGCTGCGGGAACAGCAGGACAACCGCGAGGCACAGCGCGAAATGCGCGAGCGCAACCGGCGGCGGTAGGAATTATTTCGGCAGGGCATGCGTTAGTATGGATAGTCCGGCAGGCTTGCCAGCCGGTTTGGTAACAAAATACGGGGATGATCGGTTTCGACGGTGTTAGTCGCGACAGGTGAAGCGGGCCGAGGATGCAGAATTATCTCGCAAACGCTTTCTGCAAAACAATAAGTGCCAATTCTAAGCGCACTGACTTCGCTCTCGCTGCCTAAGCAGTAAGACAGTCCGTCAGCCCGGGGATGCTATCGCCCCGGATCCTGGCGTCATTTAGATAGCCACTGCTGTTTGCTTCCGTCACCGGAGTAAACGGGACTTTTAGGTGACTGGGCCCGGATCAGCCAGCTGTTTGCAGCATGGCTGGGGCCGAGAAAATCCGACGCAAACTGCGCCCGGAGAAGCCCTGACAACACGACATCGGACGGGGGTTCAATTCCCCCCATCTCCACCCTGGCGGTCCGGACATCCTCTGAGGATGTCCGGCCCACTGTTTGACACCCCGGTCCTCGGACCGGGGTGTTTTTCTTTGCCTTGCATGAGCCCGGGCCAAAATGCCCTAGTGGTGCCGCCCGGACGGCCAGTACCTTCGGCTGTATGCACAACGACCCGGCGCAGCCGCCCACTGAAGTCCTGGACGCCCCAACGTGCTGGGACCTCCTGCGCGGCGTGTCCGTGGGCCACCTCGCCGTGCTCGTGAACGGGTATCCGGAGGTCTTCCCGGTCAATTACAAGGTCGACCATGAATCGCTGGTATTCCGCACCGGCGAAGGGACTAAACTCCGCGCCGCGGGCGGACCGCTCGCCGTCGCGCTGGAAGCCGACGGCCACGATGATGCAAAAGCCTGGAGCGTGCTGGTCAAAGGCAAGGCCCTCATCCTGGAGGCGTCGGAGGAACTCCTGGCAGGCGCAGCGCTCACTTTGTTTCCCTGGCAGGCCGGTGAAAAGGACCACTATGTCCGGATCGTTCCCACCTCGGTGACCGGCAGGCGCTTTACCATTACGTCGCCGCTGACCTGGTGGAACCATGTGGGGCATACGGCTCCTGCTGATACGGCCTAGGAAGTGACAGCCCAGCGAAGCCTGGCACAGCCCGCGTTTCCCTTTGTACAGCCCGCAGCCGAGAGACGGCGGGCCCAATGGCCCTGTCCCGAATGCCCCCTTGCTGGTAGCACTGACCTATGATCGCGTCTCCCACCGCTGCTGCGGCCAAGCCACCCTTTGACGCCGTCATTTTCGACCTGGACGGGGTGGTCACCAACACAGCATTGGTGCACCAGGCCGCGTGGAAGGACGCCTTCGACCGGATCCTGCAGGACTCCAGGGTTCCGCCGGGTACCAACCGAGCCCCGCTCAGCAGGGCCGATTACCTCACTTTCATCGACGGGATGCCCCGTGAGGAAGGGGTGGTGCGCTTTCTCGCGGCCAGGGGAGTGCAGATCGAAAAGGGAGAGGAGTCCGATGATGCCGGGGCGTGGACTGGATTCGGCCTGGGCAGGTGGAAGAACGAGCTGTTCCTGCAGCGCCTGCGCGCTGACGGCGTCCAAAGCTACCCCGGGACGCTGGAGCTGCTTCAAAGGCTTGCAGGCGCGGGAGTGCCAACTGCCGTGGTTACGTCAAGCCGGAACGCCGGGGCGGTCCTTGAAGCGGCGGGCATCCAGGACCTCTTCAGGGAGGTGATGGACGGAACGACGGCGGCACGACTGGGCCTGCGCGGAAAGCCGGCACCGGACATCTTTCTTGAGGCCGCAGCGCGGCTCGGCGTCACTCCGTCACATGCCGTGGTGATTGAGGACTCCGCTGCCGGCGTTGAGGCCGGCCGGCGGGGCGGCTTTGGCCTCGTGGTGGGAATCGACCGGACCGGCAACCGCAGGCAGCTCGAGGCCGCGGGCGCCGGAACGGTCCTCAATGACGTGGGGGAGCTGGACCTGGGCCAGGTCATCGGCAACGCATGGCATTTGGTCTACGAAGGTTTCGAAGCCGCACACGAGGGGCACCGGGAAGCCCTGACCACCCTGGGCAATGGCTACATGGGCGTCCGGGGGGCGGCACCCGAAGGCGGCAGCTTCAGCTACGCGGGCATGTACCTTGCGGGCATTTACAACCGCGTCCAGGTGCAGGCGGCCGGCGAGACACTGCTGGAAGAACACATGGTTAACGCGCCCGACTGCCTTCCGCTCGATCTGCGCCTGGCCGGCCAGCCGTGGTGGTCGGAAGGCGGAATGACACCGGTCCGCGAGCGCAGGGTCCTGGACCTCAAAAGGGCGGTGCTCGAGCGGCGGCTGCTGCTGGAGAGCACCGACCGCCGCCGGCTGGAGGTGGTGCAGACCCGTTTCGCCTCCATGGCCGAGCCCCATCTGTTAGTCCTGGAGACGGTGGTCACCGCGCTGGGCTGGAGCGGTGAGGTGGAAGTCCGCAGCGGGGTCAACGCCGGCGTCCGCAACGGGAACCTGCCCGAACATGCCCGAGGCTCCGACCTCCACCTGGCTGACAGGACAGCCTCCCGCCGCTCCAACGCGGAGCGGCCCCCGGACGCTGCCTCCGTCGTCGAGGTGGAAACCACCCAGAGCCTCATCCGCATCGCCGCAGCCTATCGGACACACGTATCTCCGAAAGCGGTGGCAATTGAGGAGGGCAGGAGGGGGGCCTTCCACTTCGAAACTCTCCTGCTGTCTCTTGACGCCGGCTCCGCGGTGCGGATTACCAAGACGGTGGCAGTAGTGACGTCCCGTGACCGTGCCATCTCCTCTGCGGAAACGGGTGCCCGTGCGGTGCTGGAACGTACGGGAGGGGACTTCGACTCGCTGCTGGCGGCCCACGAGGAGGCCTGGAGGCGCGAGCTGCGGCCGTTCCAGGTGGAGATCGACGCCCCTGTCCAGGTGCGCCTGGTCCTGAACCTGCATATCTTCCATCTGCTGCAGACATTGACGCACCATACGGCGGAACTGGATGCCGGGGTCACCGCGCGTGGACTCCACGGCGAGGGCTACCGCGGCCACGTTTTTTGGGATGAGTTGTTTGTCCTGCCGGTACTCACGTCCAGGACGCCCGAGGTTGCCAGGTCCGTGATCGATTACCGGTGGCGGAGGCTTCCCGCTGCCCGGCATGCCGCAGCCGTGGAGGGCCGGGCAGGGGCCAAGTTTCCGTGGCAAAGCGCCAGCGACGGAACCGAGGAGACACCAAAATGGTTGTACAACGACAGGTCCGGCAGGTGGGTCAAAGACCACTCGCATCTGCAGGCCCACTCCGGACTGGCCGTCGCCTTCAATGCCTGGCAGTACTTCCAAACCACCGGGAACAAGATCTGGCTCCTTCAGAAGGGCGCTGAACTGGTGATTGAGGTTGCCCGGTTCTTCCACTCGCTGGCGGACTACAACCAGGACGACGGCCGGTACCATCTGCGTTCCGTGGTGGGACCGGATGAGTACCACACGGGCTACCCCGGCCGCGACAAACCGGGCCTGGACGACAACGCGTACACCAACGTCATGGCGGCGTGGGTCTGCTTCCAGGCAGGGGAAATCATGGCTTACCTCCACGGCAGTGAGCGTGCCGGGCTCATGGAGCGCCTTGGTGTCACCGAGGAGGAAGCCGCCGGGTGGGCGCACATGGGAACGGCGATGTACGTCCCCTTTCACGATGACGGTGTCATCAGCCAGTTCGAGGGCTACGGGCAGTTGAAGGAACTTGATTGGGAGCATTACCGGGACAGGTACGGAGACATTGAGCGGCTGGACCTGATCCTGGAAGCCGAGGACGACACAACCAACTGCTACAAGCTGGCAAAGCAGGCCGACGTCCTGATGCTCCCGTACCTGTTGGGGCACGAAGGGCTGGCCACCATCCTTCAGCGGCTGCAGTATGCATTCACGCAGGACCAGCTCAACAGGACCATCGAGTATTACCTGGCCAGGACCGCGCACGGATCCACGTTGAGCCGGGTTGCCCACGCATCCGTCCTGGCGGGCCTGGACGCGGACCGGGCGTGGGACAGCTTCCGGGAAGCGCTCGACGCCGATCTTGACGATACCCAGCACGGCACCACGCGCGCCGGCATCCATCTGGGCGCGATGGCAGGAACCATCGACGTGGTGCAGCGCAGCTTTGCGGGGCTGCGGTTCAGCGGCGACACCATCCTGTTCGCTCCCAACCTCCCCACAGGGCTCCGTGCCGTTGCCTTTGAGGTCCTCTACCGGGGGCACCTCCTCCGCGTGCATCTCAAGGACGGGGACATGAGCATCGCCTCTGCCCCGGGTGACGCGGGCCCCATCAAGGTGCAGGTGCATGGCATTGACGAGGTCCTTCCTCCCGGCCAGACCCGGCATTTCCCGCTGCCGGCCCGGGCCCGGGGGGTGGTGGTTCCGTGAAACGGTTGGGGATCCTCACCAGTGGCGGTGACTGCCCGGGGGTGAACGCGGTCATCCGGGGAGCCGTGCTGGGCGGGGACGTTTCGCATGGCTACGGTTTCCTGGGGTTCCTGGACGGGTGGCGGGGTGTGCTGGAGCAGGACGTTGTCCCCTTGCCCCGGACGAGTGTCCGTGGGATCTCGCGCCTGGGCGGAACCATCCTGGGCACGTCCCGGACCAATCCGCTGGTTGGGAAGGGAATTGAGGGCGTCCGTGCCTGCGTCCGGCGCAACGAACTGGATGGCCTGATTGCGATTGGGGGAGAGGGAACGCTGGCGGCTGCCCGGGAACTGTGTGCACAGGGCATCAACGTGGTGGGAGTGCCCAAGACGATCGACAATGACCTGGGCGCGACGGACTACACCTTTGGCTTTGATACTGCGGTCCAGACTGCCACCGAGGCCATTGACCGGCTGCGGACCACTGGCGAATCGCATCACCGGTGCATGGTGGCCGAAGTCATGGGCCGCAACGCGGGCTGGATAGCACTGCATTCGGGGATGGCATCGGGCGCGCACGCCATCCTGATACCTGAACATCCGGTGTCCCTGGACCAGGTTTGTTCGTGGGTGGTTTCAGCCCGTGACCGCGGGAGGGCCCCCCTTGTGGTGGTGGCCGAGGCCTTCGCACCCGTGGGCCACCCAGCCCCTTACGCTCCCCGCGGACTGGATACCTTCGGACGGCCGCGCCTGGGAGGCGTCGGACTCCTGCTTGAAGGAGAACTGCAAATAAGGACCGGCATCGAAACCCGCGCCACCGTCCTGGGCCACATCCAGCGGGGCGGCGAACCCACAGCCTTCGACCGTGTCCTTGCCACCAGGCTGGGCCTGGCCGCTGTCGAGGCTGCGGCAGCAGGCAGGTGGGGCACCATGGTGTCGCTCCGTGGCACCGACATCGTGAACGTTGGCCTGGAGGAAGCGCTGGGGGCACTGAAAGTGGTGCCGGAGGCGCGCTACCAGGAGGCCGCCGTCCTGTTCGGGTGAGGCAGGGCTTAGTGTTCCGGACGGACCCGCAGGACGGCCGATCCCGTAATCCTGTCCGCTGCAAGGTCTTCCAGGGCCTGGTCGGCGGCCTCGAACGGGTAGGCGGTGGTGGTGAGGGCCAGGGAGAGCCTGGCTGCGAGGGCCAGGAAGTCACGCCCGTCAGCACGGGTATTGGCTGTCACGCTGCGCACCTGGCGTTCGAAGAAGAGCTCCCTGCCGTAATCCAGGCCAGGGATGCCGCTGAGGTGGATCCCGGCGATGGCCAAGGTTCCGCCGCGGTCCAGGGCACGCAGCGCGACCGGGACCAGACCGCCCACAGGTGCAAACAGAATGGCGGAATCGAGCGGTACCGGCGGATCATCGTAAGCATCGCCTGCATACGAGGCTCCCAACTCCAGTGCGAGCGCCCTGGCATCTTCAGAACGCGTCATCACGAACACGGAGGCCCCCTGTTTGAGCGCGAGCTGGGCGGTGATGTGCGCAGAGCTGCCAAAGCCGTAGATGCCCAGGCGTCCACCAGCGGGCAGGGCGGCGCGCTTAAGGGCCCGGTATCCGATGATCCCCGAACACAGCAACGGCGCGGCCTGTTCATCGGTGAAGACGGGAGGCACGGGGTAGGCAAAGTCCTCCGCGACGGTCAATTGCTCGGCATAGCCGCCATCCCTGTCCCAGCCGGTAAAGACCGGTGACACGCAAAGATTCTCGTCGCCGCGGCGGCAGTAGTCGCAGCTGCCGCAGACACCTCCCAGCCATGCCACGCCAACCCTGTCGCCGGTCCTGAAGCGGGAGCAGTCCGCCCCTGTTTCAATGACGACGCCGACTGCCTCGTGCCCGGGCACTACGTGCGGGTGCCGCGGCGGCAAGTCTCCTTCAGCGAGGTGGAGGTCAGTGCGGCAGACGCCGCAGACGGTTACTTCCACCAGGATTTCGCCGGCCGCCGGCCTGGGAGTGGCACGGTGCCCCTGTACCAGCGGGCGGGTGGATATGGGACCGGGCTCGTTCACCCACCAAGCGCGCACGGCATCTCTTTCCCGGTACTCCTGCCCCGGACCGCCTACTCGAAGCCGGCGCGGGTTGCGTCGTCCAGCGGGGTCTGCCACAGAAGTGGGGCGCTCATCGTGAAGCGCCTACCCGTCACTGACTCCGGCGTGATGCGGATGAAGTGCTCCTGCCCCACGCCCTGCCACGGAAACAGGGCACGCCGGATGTCATCCAGGTCAGGGCCTGTCGGCACTGTCTCAGCAGCCTTGCCCTTGACCACGACGCTCCATGCAAGGCCGAACTGCGCGCTCACCGCGTCTGCCTCCAGCGCCACGGTGGCGTCCGACTGGATGGCCTGCTGCTTGGTGCCGGGGCCGGTGCGGAAAACCAGCGATTGGCCGTCCACCTTGTAATTGACGGGAAAGACATCGGGGTGGCCATCGGTAATGACGGCCAGCCGCCCCACCCCGGTTTGGCCGAGGAGCGTCCAGCACTCTTCCGCATCGAGGATTTCCGGCACAGGTATGTTCGAGTTGTCAGTCATAGGCCACAGCGTAGGCAAATCTCCGGCGTCCGGAAAGGGCATAAAGGCCCGGCCGAATGGGTAGGACCTATGGCCCTTGGTGCCTTACAGGGCGCAATGGGACGCTGTGGAGGTGCCGGTCTCGCATCTTCCTGCGAAAGGTGGGCCATGCTGACCCATGTGAAGCTCAACCGGCTGCTTTGGGCTGTTGCCGGACTGCTGGCGGTGGCCGCGGCGGTCATTGGGGTTTGGCGCCCGGAGATTTACGACCATGTGGTGGCCAGGGACCTGATCCCCGGCGCATTCTCCCAGGACCTCCTTTCAGTGACGGCCGGGCTTGGTTTGCTGTATCTGTCATACGCCGCCACGCCGGACAGGACCAGGCACCAGATCGTGGCGCTCGGGCTGCTGGGCTACCTTTTCTACGGATATGGAATCTACGTCATTGAGCGGACCTACAACGGCCTGTACCTGATCTACATGGCCGTTTTCGCCGTTTCATTCTGGGGGATGGTTGTGGCCGGAGCCACCATGGCCCGCAACTCACCGTCGGCCTCCCTGCCCAAGGCACTCAGGTTGGCATCGGCTTCCTGCGCCATCCTTCAGCCGCTGATCTTCTACCCCCTCTGGATCGGGATGCTCCTGACGTTGATGCGGACCGGTGAGCAAATCGATTCCCTCTACTCAATCTTCATCCTGGACCTTTGCTTCATCATGCCCGGGTTCCTGATCCTGTCCTTCCTGACGTACCGGAACCACCGCGCGGGGCTGTTGCTCCTGCCGGCCCTCTATGTCCTGGGCTTTACCCTCATCTTCTCCCTGGCGGTGGGCGAACTGGTCAAGCCGTTGTTCGGCGCATCACCAAGCCTGGCCGCCCTTCTGCCGGCACTTGCGCTCTCGGGGCTGTTCCTTGTGGTCGGAATACTCCACTTGGCCGGACTCCGGACGGCTCAGCCATCCCGGGAAGGTCCGGCACTTCCACAATCCACGAGTCCAGAGTCCAGGCAAGCCGTCCGGCAAGCCACACGCAGCCGGACCTTCACCGTAAGGAGAAACCCATGAAAGCCCTCGTCTACGGCGGACCCGGAGACAAATCCTGGACCGACGTCCCGGACCCCCGCATCCAGCAACCGGGCGACGCTATCGTCAAAGTCGATACCACCACGATCTGCGGCACGGACCTGCACATCCTCAAAGGTGACGTTCCCGCCGTCGTAAAGGGGCGCATCCTGGGCCACGAAGGGGTGGGAACCGTCGTGGAGACGGGTCCGTCGGTCACCGGCCTGAAGGTGAATGACCGTGTCATCATCTCGTGCATCAAATCCTGCGGCCACTGTGCGAACTGCAGGACGGGGCTGTATTCACACTGCCTGGGAAGCGAAGGCCAGGCAGGCACCGGGTGGATCTTCGGCCACCTTATCGACGGAACCCAGGCTGAGTATGTCCGGGTTCCGTATGCCGAAAACTCGTTGTACCTGTTACCCGGGGGCGTCAGTGACGAACAAGCTGTGATGCTGTCCGACATCCTGCCCACGGGTTTCGAGATCGGCGTCCAGTACGGGCGGGTAAAGCCCGGCGACAGCGTAGCGGTGGTTGGCGCCGGGCCGGTGGGGCTGGCTGCAATCACCACGGCAGGGCTCTATGGTGCGGCCACCGTGGTGGCCATCGACCTGGACGGCAACCGCCTCCAAAAGGCAAAGGAGTTCGGCGCTACGGACACCGTCCTCTCGGGCAGCGGCGACTGGAAGGAACAGGTCCTGGCCCTGACAGGCGGGCAGGGCGTCGACGTGGCCATCGAAGCCGTGGGCGTCCCCGCGACCTTCGCCATGTGCACCGAGATCGTTCGGCCTGGCGGATCCGTGGCCAATGTGGGCGTGCACGGGAAACCAGTGGAACTGCATCTGGAAAATCTTTGGATCCAGAACATCAACATCAGCATGGGACTGGTGAATACCAACACGACGCCCATGCTGCTTAAGCTGGTTGCCCAGGGGAAAATCAGGGCGGAGAAATTCGCCACGCACCACTTTGGCTTCGATCAGTTCCTCGACGCCTATGACACCTTCTCGCGTGCTGCCGAGACCAAGGCACTAAAGGTCATCATCACGTCGTGAAGTCCTGGCCTGAAACCGTGCGGGAGCTGGCCCGGCCTACAGCCAGTCCGCGGAGAAGTCGACCGGCGGCCACCAGCGCGTCCGTGGCCTGACGGCGAAACGGCGGCCGCTGATATCTGTGGGGGTGATGGCCACCAGGTGGTCCTTGATGCCTGGCTCCCACGGCTCCCGGTCGGCATCGTCCTCCGGGAGGGCCATCCGGGCTTCGTCGAAGGGCTCCGGCCTGCCCTTGGCCACAACGCTCCAGACCTCGGTGGCATACGGGTTGAGCCCGTCCACCTCCAGCGCGGCCACAGCACCACTGAGCAGGGCGCGAAGCTTGGTGCCCGGCGCCGTGCGGAACACCAGTGTTTCCCCGGCCACGGAGAAGTTCACGGGAAAGATCTCCGGTATATCACCGTTGATGACCGCCAGCCGGCCGATATAGGAGGACCGAAGATACCGCCAGCATTCATCAGGACGCAGCAGTTCTGTTTGAGACCCTGCAGGGGAGTCAGTCATGCTACCGATCCTAAAGCCTGGACAGCAGCCGCGCACGGGTGGGGTGCGGGCGCGGGACGGAGCCTGGACGTTGGAAGAGGAACGTCAGCCCGCACTTCCTGCAAAGGAATTCGACCCCTACGCAAGCGGCAACGACGGCTGCGGTCAGTGCAAGGGGATAAACAAGGGCGATCGGGACCGACTTCGAGATGGCGGCCGCAACTGGTGACAAGGGACCGTAAAAGGCCAGGACAAGGAAATCCATAATCGGCGTATGCAGGAGGTAAATGCCAAGGGTGCGCCGGCCAATCCACGACCCCGCTGCCGCGGTGGGCCGGAACCTGGTCATTGCACTGATCACGGCTACAAGTGCAATGACAGCCGCCAGTCCCTGCAGTATGTAGATGGCCTGATCGATTCCGGGGTGTATGTCCGGCAGTGCCATCAGGGCAAGGAAAACGGGGATTGCCACAGCGAGATAGAGCAGCCTCCGGGCGCCCGCGATGTGCAGGAAGACGCTCTTTCCGTACACCCCTGCGGCGAAGAAGACAGCAAGCTCCGGCACTTTGCCCCACTGGCCGGCAGTGCTGTCGACAAGCACGGCGGTGAGGATGCTCAGGGTTGCAAGTGCGGCCAGCACCACCACCGGCGGGAGCTTCCTGCAGAGGGTCAGCAGCGGGATGTATAGAGCCAGGGCGTAGATAAACCAGAGAGGCGTGTCCGGGGCTATGAGCTGAAGGAAGAAGTCACCGACGGAGACCACCCGCTGGGGCCGGGGCGAACCCGCAAGGACGATGCTCAGCAGCGCATAGAGAAGCAGCCAGACGGCGTACAGGTAGTAGTTGCTCAGGCTGGAGTTCCATGCCTTTCCGTTCCTGAGCCCGCTGCGGACCTTGGAAGCGGCAAGGATCCCGGAGACCGCAAGCAGCAGTGGCATGCGAACCGATCCGAGTGCTGTTGCCACCAAATTCCAGAAAGTGAAGGCGACACTGTCATCGTGATCAAAGCGCAGGAAATGCCACAACCCCACGTGGAAGAGCACCACCGCGACGACACATAGCCCCCGCGCTGCGTCAACCCACTCGATGCGGGCCTTTCCTGCCGGCTCCACAATGCCTGGTTCGTGATGCCCCCGTAACATTTCCCAAAGCTAACAGCGCCACGAGGTGTATTCCTCAACTTGATGGAATATTGAGGGCTTTGGGTACCCCTTAATCCGCTGCAGCGTTCACCCACGGCGTAGCGGGAGCGGGACTGGATTCGAAGCCTCCGTCGTTGATTCCCGTAAGGCCCCCTGCGGGGCAACAACAGCCCAGAGCGGTACCAAGCCGGAGGTGCGTCATGGAACAGGCGCAGGAAGTCGTGCCAGCGGACAATGACGATGTCTTGGACTCGTACTCACAAACGGTGATGCGGGTCGCGGCAACCGTCACACCCCACGTGGCGGCAATTGAGATGACTGCAAAGCGCCGCAACGGACGGATCAGGGCGGGCGCAGGCTCTGCGGTGCTCTTCACGGAGGACGGCTACCTGCTCACGAATTCCCACGTGGTGGCCGGCACCCGGCAGGGTTTCGCGGTCTTTGGCGACGGCAGCAGGATGGAGCTGGAACTGGTGGGGGCCGACCCATTGTCCGACCTCGCAGTGGTGCACGGTTCGCGGCCCGGGATCCGGCCTGCTGAGTTCGGTGCGGCGGAGTCCCTCCGGGTGGGACAACTGGTGGTTGCGGTGGGAAACCCGCTGGGACTGGCTGGTTCGGTCACCGCGGGGGTGGTCAGCGGCCTGGGCAGGGCCATCCCGGTCTGGTCCGGCGGCAACAGGCGGGTCATCGAGGATGTCATCCAAACGGATGCTGCCCTGAACCCTGGAAATTCCGGCGGTGCGCTCGCGGACACCCACTCCAGGATCGTGGGCATCAACACTGCAGTGGCGGGTGCCGGACTGGGCCTGGCAATTCCGATCAACGCCACCACCCGCAGGATCATCTCGGCGCTGCTGTCGGACGGGAGGGTGCGCCGCGCCTACCTGGGCCTGGTGAGCACCCCAATGCAGCTCGGCCCCGGCGCCGTGATACGCACAGGGCTGCGCGACGGGCTCCGCGTCGTTGAGGTGCTGCCCGGCTCGCCCGCCGGCAAGGCAGGGCTGTTGGCGGGGGACATCATCGTCACAGCCGGCGGCCGTCCCGTCAGCAACGCCGAGAGCCTGCAGCGCCTGCTGTTTGCCGATGCCATCGGCCAGCCTCTGGAGGTGGCCGTGCTGCGCGATGGCAGCGAACTTCACCTGACAGCTGTTCCGGAGGAAATGACGGGCAACGGCGCGCCGTGAGGTCCGGCCGTTGCCCGGCACTGTCGCCGGGCACGTACCGAAGGCTAGCTGACCGGAGGCGCTTCCACGTCCACGATGCCCACGAAACGCGTCCCCACGCCGTCGTACTCGCTCCGAACGCAGCCGCGGCGCACGGCAGGGATTTCGGAAGGTGCGTGGTGCCCGCACACAACGTAGGTGAAGTCCGGCCACCACTTCTTGGGCCGCGCCGCTTCCTCATACCCGCAGACCGCGCACTCCAGGTGAACCCAGACGGGCCGCTTGCCCGTCCGGTTGGCACGCGACTGCACCAGCCAGGGCGGGGGATTGTCCAGGATGCTGCGGAGCTCGGCTTCCGTCATCCACTTCGGCAAGCCGTGGCGCTGCGCCATCTCAAGGGGAACGTCAAGGGTTATTGCTGCGTCGCGTCTGCTGATCATCACCATCCACCATACGGGAGGCGGCCAAATCGGCGGCCGGTGCCTGATCTAGCCGTCCAGGACGCAGCCTGGATGCGGGGTGTCGCTGGAGACCCACAGCGCCGAGGCAATCTCATCAGCAAGGTCGTAGTCGCGGGCACCGATGCGCACCACCAGGGGACCGCCGAACGGCCGCCGCCCCACCACCTCAACATCCGCGTCGAGGTCGATGTCCTGGGCGGCCAGGTACCGCAGGAGCTCAGGATTGTCATCGCTGATCCGGGTGATCCTGCCGCTGTGTCCCTGGTCCAGCCCGGCGAGCAGGTGGGCACGCGGCATCAGCACCTGGCCGTCCGCCGTGGGGATGGGGTCGCCGTGCGGGTCACGTTGCGGGTCACCGAGTTTGGCCGCGACGCGTTCGATGAACGTATCCGACACCGCGTGCTCCAGCTGTTCGGCTTCATCGTGTACCTCGTCCCAGCTGTAGCCGAGCCGCTGGACAAGGTAGGTCTCGATCAGCCGGTGGCGCCGGACCATTGACAGGGCCAGGCGCAGGCCGGCCTCGGTCAGCGTGACGGCGCTGTATGGCTTATGGTCCACCAGGCCCTGGTCCTTCAACTTGCGGACCATCTCCGATACGGAGGAGTTTGCGACCCCCAGCCGCTGTGCCAACTGGGAGGACGTGATGGGCTTGTCCTGCCATTCCGTGAAGGAATAGATGACCTTGACGTAGTCCTCGATCGAGGAGGAGGGCGCGCTGGTCTTCACCCGTCCAAGCCTACCGGTTTGGCCGGGCCGGCAGCGCGCGCCGCAGCGGTCATGCCTTGACGGCGCGCCACGCCAGGGTGAGGTAGGGGAGGTCAAGTTCCTGGTCCGGGGCGTAGGCCAGGTGTTCGTGGAGGTACCAGTCCAGGTTGGTCAGGACTTTGGCCCGCGTCGCCTCACCGGCCCGCAGGTAGTAGCTGCGCGACTTGGTGAGCTCCATCAAGTCCCCGGTGGTCAGCCTGTCCTGCCAGCGGGTGACGTGCCCTTCGAGTCCGTGGAATTCGGGTCCGACGACGGGCTTGTGGCCAGGCCGGTACACGTCGCCCGCATGCATGATCCGGGAGAGCCGGTGCACCCAGGGCACGGAGGTGTCCAGCTGGTTCCAGACCAGGCCCAGCGTTCCGTGCGGGCGCAGGACGCGCGCCAATTCCGTGCTTGCCGCCCGGGGATCGCACCAGTGCCACGCCTGGGCAACGGTGACGACGTCGAATCCGGCGTCAGGCAGGCCTGTCGCCTCGGCAGTCCCCGGCACAGCCGTGGCAGCGGGGCAGTGCGCCTTCAGCTGGGCGAGCATGTCCGCGGAGGGGTCGATTGCGGTGACATCCAGTCCCATGGCCAGCAGCAACGCCGTGAACTTTCCGGTACCCGCGCCGACGTCCAAGGCGTCATGGGCCCCTGCGGGCACCAGCCACCGGGCCGATTCCGGAGGATAGCCGGGCCGGACACGCTGGTAGTGCCGGCCGCCGTCCTGGAAGCTCTGCCCGAGCTCCCTGCGCCGCAAGTGATCAAGCCTGGGGCCACCCCGAACCACGCGTGGCCTCCTTCTTGTCCTGCCGGTGATCTCCCCTCGAAGATACCGCATGTGCGGTCACCGGAGTTGGCAGGACGGCAATCCGGGGGCGCCGCGGCCGGGCCGGGGAACTGCCCCTGCCTTAGTCGTCGATGCAGGGGGCTGCGCCGGCGGTTCCCGGGGTGTTGGGGGCCCAGTGCGGGTAGGTGCGGAAATCGTTGGCGGGCACCCAGCGGCCCGCATCCACCACGTAGTCCCATCCGAGTCCGTTGCTGCGCAGGGCCCTGATGCCGGCGAGGAGGCGTTCGGCGTCCTCCAGCCGTGAGCCCACGCCGAAGCTTGCCCGGAGGGAGCCCGACGGCAGGCCCAGGCGCTTCAGCAGGGGATGGGCGCAGAAGCGGCCGTCGCGCAGGCCCACCCCGTGCTCTGCGGAGAGATAGGCTGCCACCAGTCCAGCGTCGTAGCCTTCCACGGAAAAGTTGACCACGCCGATGGTGTCAGTTTCCGGGTTGGTGTCCTTGAAGATCTGGTGGACGGTGACCCCTTCGATGTCCTGCAGGCCCGCCACCAGGAAGGAGCGGATGGCGGATTCGTGGGCATGCCACCGGTCCTGGTCGAGTACTGCGATCACCTGGGTCGCACGGGCCAGGGTGGCAGCGCCGAGGACATTCGGCGAGCCCCCCTCATGGCGGGCCGGCCCCGTGGCCCAGCTGACGCCGTCGAGCCTTGCTTCCTTGACGGCGCCGCCACCGGCGAGGTGCGGGACGCCGGCGTCCAGCCAGTCAGGCCGTCCCACCAGGACGCCCGCGCCGAACGGGGCGTACAGCTTGTGGCCGGAAAAGGCGAGGTAGTCGACGTCGTCCGCGCTGATGTCCACCCGGCGGTGCGGCGCGAGCTGGGCTGCGTCCACCACGATCCGTGCGCCGTGCTGGTGGGCGATCGCGGCCAGGGCCCGGATGGGAAGGATCTCGCCGGTGACATTCGAAGCGCCGGTCACCGCCAGCAGGCTGACCCCGCCCTGCTCCAGTTCGGCACGGACGGCGTCAAGGGTGCCCGCGACCGTGTCTGCGGCCACGATGCTGCGGTGCGGAACGCCCTGCCATGGCAGCAGGTTGGCGTGGTGCTCGATGTCCAGGTAGAGGACGTCACCGTCAGGGCGGCCCCCGGTGACCGGAAGGCAGCCCGCCAGCAGGTTCAGCGAATCCGTCGTGTTGCGGGTGAAGATGACCGAATCATCCGGGCGGCCGCCCACGAAATCCCTGACGATGCTGCGCGCATTCTCGTATACGGAGGTGCTGATCTGGGAGGCATAGCCCGCTCCGCGGTGGACGCTCGCGTAGTAGGGCAGGATCTCATTCAGGTAGGCGGACACCACGGACAGCGCCGGGGCGGAGGCGCCGTAATCGAGGTTGGCGTACCGCACGTGCCCGCCGGAAATCAGGGGCGCCTGGATTTCGGCGCCGGTGACGGCAGCAAGGGGGCGGCCGGCAACGGCACGGCGTTCGTCGGCAAGCCGTCCGTCGTCGATGCCGGCTTCGGCGATGGCGGGCTGGGGGGAGACGGTGGCAGTTGTCACAGAGACCTCACTTGAATAGAGGACTCCGGCATGGGGAATCCGCGCTTGCCGCATCCACTCCGGACCGGCCTGGTCGTCACCCGGGGCACCCCGCCGCGAATGGAGGGTTGCCGGCCAGCAAACCGGGGTTTTGCGCTGGCACTCGTGACCTGCATAAAAGCGTAGGACATGGGGCGGCCAGGATTGAAGCCGCGGCGATTGTTAAGGGCTTTGTTACGTGGGGCCGAATAAACGACGCCGGACACCCCCTTCTGGAGGTATCCGGCGTCGCAATATTCGTTTTAGCGGGAAGACGGCGGCAGTTAGAGCAAATCGTCCAAGTATGGGTTGAGGCGGTGCAGCACTTCGGAGTGCAGGATGGAGTTGGTGGCCAGCGCGTTCCCGCCGAACGGTCCGTCCTCGCCCTCAAGGGATGTGAAGCGGCCGCCTGCCTCCACAACGATCGGCACCAGGGCAGCCATGTCGTAGAGGTTCAGCTCCGGTTCGCAGGCAATGTCCACGGAGCCCTCGGCCACCATGCAGTAGGACCAGAAATCCCCGTAGGCCCGGGTCCGCCAGACGTCTTCGGTGAGCCCGAGGAACTCGTCAAGGTTTCCGCGTTCCTTCCAACCGCCCAGGCTGGAGTAGGAGAGGGAGGCATCGGAAAGGCTGGAGACGTTGGAGACCCGGAGCCGGGTGGCCGCTGCCAGGGACCTGCCCATGTACGCGCCCATCCCCTTTGCCGCCCACCAGCGCTTGCCGAGGGCCGGCGCGCTTACCACGCCTACCACCGGCTCGCCTTCATCGACCAGAGCGATCAGCGTGGCCCATACCGGAACGCCGCGGACAAAGTTCTTGGTCCCGTCGATGGGATCGATGATCCAGCGCCGCGAACCATGGCCGGTGCTGCCGAATTCCTCGCCCAGGACGGCGTCGCGGGGCCGGGAACGGGAGAGCTGGCCGCGGATGGCTTCCTCGGCAGCCTTGTCCGCGTCGGTGACGGGCGTCAGGTCCGGCTTGGTCTCAACGTGCAGGTCCAGGGCCTTGAAGCGGCTCATGGTCTGGTCATCCACGGAGTCGGCCAGGACATGGGCCAGGCGCAGGTCATCGTTGTAGCTCGAAGCGGGTTGGATCATGGTTCCAAACTACCGTCTGCGGACGGTTCTGCCGGGAGAACGCGTCAGTTGATGCTCCCGAGCTCCTTGGTTTCCTGCGCTTCCATCCGCGGGTCGGTACCGAGCAGGCGCCGCAGGGAGGCCAGCCGTGCCGGCCCGGTGGGACCTGCGTGTCCGCCTCCCACCCAGTCATCGAGGCCGCAGTCCACTGCCGTTGCAGTGTGCTTGCAGCCCCGTTCACAGTTTTCGATGCCGGGAGAGAGGTCCGGGAAGGAGCGCAGGATCCGGTCCGGGTCCACGTGTGCCAGCCCAAAGGAACGGATACCCGGGGTATCGATGATCCAGCTGCCGGGCGGCGCGTCCGCCAGCCGCAGGGCCAGGGCCGACGACGACGTGTGGCGGCCGCGTCCGGTCACGGCGTTCACTCCGCCGGTGGCCCGCTCGGCTCCGGTCAGCGCGTTCACCATAGTGGACTTTCCAACACCGGAGTGCCCGAGCATCACGGTGACCTTGCTGTCGAGGTGGTCACGGAGGGCCGCCACGGCCGCGCTGTCCAGCCGCGCCGAGAGACCGTCATCGGACCTTGCGTCGATCCCCGAGGCCTGTGCGTCCGCGGTCTTGCTGATGATGACCGGGAAGTCCAGGTGGGTGTAGTTGGACAGCAACTCTGCGGGGTCCTTGACGTCTGCCTTGGTGACCAGCAGGATGGGCTCGATCCCGGCGTCGTAGGCGGCCACCAGCGCACGGTCGATGAATCCCGTGCGGGGCTCTGGGTTGGCCGCCGCCACCACGATTACCAGTTGGTCCGCGTTGGCCACCACCGCGCGCTCAATGGGGTCCGTGTCGTCGGCGCTGCGTCGCAGGAGGGTGTGGCGGTCCTGGATCTTCACCAGCCGGGCCAGCGTGTCCGGTGCGCCGGACACGTCCCCCACCAGTGACACGAAATCGCCGGCAACCACGGGCGAGCGGCGGAGTTCCCGGGCGCGCGCTGCGATGACGACACGCTCGTTGTCCGAGTCCTCGCCCACCACCGCCGTATACCGGCCGCGGTCCACAGTGATGATCCGTCCGGTTACGGCGTCGTCGTGGCTGGGCCGGTCCTTGGTGCGCGGCCGGGAACCCTTCTTGCTGGGGCGGATGCGAACGTCCGATTCGTCCCAGGAATCAGTGCTCCGCGCCACTGCCGCGCCCTTCCGGTCCGGCTGCGGACCCCGCTTCCTGGGCCAGCATGCCGGCCCACAGTTGGGGGAAGTCCGGCATGGTCTTGGCGGTGGTGGCGATGTCCTCCACCTGGACGCCCTCCACCGCGAGTCCCAGGATGGCGCCCGCCGTGGCCATGCGGTGGTCCGCGTAGCTGTGCACGACGCCGGCGTGCAGCGGGGCGGGCCGGATCACCAGGCCGTCGCTGGTTTCCTCGGCGTCGCCGCCGAGCCGGTTGATCTCCGCCACCAGGGCCGCGAGCCGGTCCGTCTCATGCCCCCGCAGGTGGGCGATCCCGCTGAGCCGGGAAGGTCCCGTGGCAAGGGCGCACAGGGCTGCCACCGTCGGAGCCAGTTCACTGGTGTCGGCGAAGTCACCTCCCTTGATCTCCGGGCCGCCGGTGACGGACAGGACGCCGTCAGCAAGGGTCACCGTGGCGCCCATGCTGGTGAGGATCCCGCGCCACAGGTCTCCCACCTGCTGGGTTTCCGCCGGCCAGTTGGGGATGCGGACCGTCCCACGCGAGGCAAGGGCCGCCGCAAGGAAGGGCCCGGCGTTGGACAGGTCCTGTTCGATCCGCTGGTCGAAGGCGCGGATGGGCCCCGGCGCCACCACCCAGTGGTTGGGGACGGAGTCGTCCACCGACACGCCGGCGCCGCGCAGGACGGCCACCGTCATGTTGATGTGGTCCAGGCTGGGCACCGGCTTGCCCACGTGTTCAAGGTGCAGGCCCTCGTCGAACCGCGCCCCCACCAGCAGGAGGGCGGAGACGAACTGCGAGGAGGCGCTGGCGTCGATCACCAGATGGCCGCCGCGCACTGCGCCGGTGCCTTCCACGACGAAGGGGAGCGACGACGGCGCGCTGCCGTCTTCAGCGGAAACGGCCACGCCCAGGGCTTTGAGGGCCTCGATGATGGTCCCCATGGGACGCTTCCGGGCGTGCGGGTCGCCGTCGAAGACGCTGGCTCCGCTGCGGAGCGCCGCGAGGGGAGGGACGAACCGCATGACAGTTCCGGCAAGTCCGCAGTCGATCCTGGCGGCGGACTCCGCCCCTGCCGCCGGGAGTGGAACTACCTCCAGGTCCGGCCCGAACGCACCGTCCCCGGGCACCTCGGTAATGGAGGCGCCGAGCTGCCTGAGCGCGTCGACCATCAGTGCGGAGTCCCTGGAGTGCAGGGGCGCCCGCAGCCGGGACGGACCGTCCGCAAGGGCTGCCAGGACCAGGTACCTGTTGGTCAGGGATTTCGATCCGGGCACCGTCACGGTGGCGTCAACGGGCCGGGACGCAAACGGCGCGGCCCAGTGGTGGACAGGTGTTCCGGAGCCGTCCCGGGTGGCAGCTGCTGCGGTCATTCGTGTTTATGCTCCCGTGGCGTGTTCGACGGCGCGGCGCACGGCCTTGTCCGCCTTGTTCAGTTTCTTGGTGGTGGTTTTGCGGGCGTCGGCGGCCAGGTGCGAGGCATTCCTGCGCGCATCGGAGGCCAGGTGCTCGGCGCGCCATGCCAGGCCGGGCTTGCCAGCAGTGTCCACCGAAGCCAGCAGGGCGCCACCGCTCAGCGAGAGGTTCTTGAGCAGCTGGTTCCGGCGGCCTTCGCGCCCTTCCTTGCTGCTGATGTCCGCGCTGCGCCACTCAACGAAGGTATTCAGGAGGGAAACCACGGTCAGGAGGCCGGCTGAGAGCCTGGAGAACTTGCCGAGCCCGAACAGGACACCGGCTCCCACCTGGGTTCCGCCGATGACCCGGGCGAGAGTCTTCTCGCTCGTCTGGAATGGAAGCGAGGCTGCGGCCTTGCGCAGCAGCGGTGAGAGCTGCTGTGCGGTGTCGTCGGCGTTCCTGAGCTTATCCAGTCCGGCAAGAACGAAACTGGAGGCAAGCATGGGCCGTGCGAGGGTGCGGACAAAGGGCATGGATTTCCTCCTGGATGGACGAGCCGCAGCGAGCGGCGGAGTCGGTCCTAGTCTTGCACTTTTGGGGAATATTTGCCCGTGGGAGGAGGTTATGGCAAACGGGTCCGCGACATGGGCCCGGCGATCATTCACCCGATACAGAGCGGAGTTGGGCCTTGCGGAAGGTGTTGGACGGAACCAGGCAGGCGGGACCGGTGGCAGTGGACAAGCTGTCCGCCGAGCCGCCGGAGTACGGTATGCCCCGGACGGGAAGCCTGACAGTAGACTTGAAGGCAATGAGCACCCTGGATCCGGCCGTCGCGGCCATGTACGAGGCTTCCCCCGGCGAAGTGAACGGGAAGGCAGGCTCCGCGCCCGTGCCTCCCGGACAGGCAGGTCCTGAATCATTGGCCGCTGACGCTGAGACCGGGGACGGCGCGCTGGACGTTTCCACCGAGAGCGTGGAGCAGCGCCGTCTTCGCTTTGAGCGGGACGCCATGCAGTATGTCGACCAGCTGTATTCCGCTGCCATGCGCATGGCACGGAACCCGTCGGACGCGGAGGACCTGGTCCAGGAGGCCTACACCAAGGCTTTTTCGGCTTTCCACCAGTACAAGCCGGGTACAAACCTCAAAGCGTGGCTCTACCGGATCCTGACCAACACGTACATCAACCTGTACCGCAAGCGGCAGCGTGAGCCTTTGCAGTCCAACTCGGACAGCATCGAGGACTGGCAGCTGGCGCGGGCGGAATCGCATACCTCAAGCGGACTGCGTTCGGCCGAGGCTGAAGCCCTGGACCACCTTCCGGATTCGGACGTCAAGCGGGCGCTCCAGGATATTCCGGAGGAGTTCCGCCTGGCGGTCTATTTCGCTGACGTGGAGGGTTTCGCCTACAAGGAAATCTCGGACATCATGAACACGCCCATCGGCACGGTGATGTCCCGGCTCCACCGCGGCCGGCGAATGTTGCGGGACATGCTCGCGGAATACGCCGCCGAGCGGGGATTCAAAACGGCCGCGGATACGTCGGATGCGGCAGGAAGCAAAGCACAGGAGAAAAGGAAATGAGCGACTGCCAGGGATTGGGCGACTGCGACGATACGCGGATGCAACGCATCTACGAATACCTTGACGGGGCACTGACCCGCGAGGACATCACCGAAATCAAGAACCACCTTGATGACTGCCCTGAATGCACGGAGCAGTACGACCTTGAGTGCGTCATCCGCAACATGGTCAAGCGCTCCTGCACGGAGTCCGCGCCGGATAACCTAAAGAACGCCATACTGGACCGGATACATGCCATCCGTCCCGTTGAGGCGTAGCGACAGGCAGTTCCCGCCCAGCAGGGCCGCAGAACAGCAAAGGACCCCGGAAGCCGTTTGGCTTGCGGGGTCCTTCGCTTGAACCGTAGTTCCTGGCATTTGCCTAGGTGTTGGGGCGCTTCCCGTGGTTCGCGCCGCCACGCTTACGGTCACGACGCTTGCGTGCACGCTTGCTCATAGCTGGCCTCCTTACTGTTGGTACTCAAAAGAGCTGCCCTCCAGTCTCCCACATGATCTGGCGCCCCGCGAACCGGGAAACCGCGGATGACCTGCGGTAGCGCTGCCGGGGGCCGGTCCTAGGGCTGCATGGTGCCGCGGATGGCCGCACGGGCCTGCTCCAGGGCGGTCCGGACGGTCTCCACCGTCACCGGGCTGATGGGGTCGTGCAGGGCCTGGCGCCGGAGATCTGCGCGAAGCTCGTCGCGGAAATCCTGCAGCAGCAGTTCCGCCTCCTTGAGTGGCTGCCCCCTGCGCGGTTGCCCCTGGCTGCTTCCCGGCAAGGTGGCCGCGGACGCAGCCGCGGCCCGGGCAGCGTCCGCTGCTGCGGCAAGGTCGCCGCGGAGCCCCCGCATGCTGCTGCGGATGTCCTCCCTAAGGGTTCCCGACAGCCGCTGGACAGAGACTGCGATGTCATTCTCAACACCCGCCAGATCTTCCCGGCGCCGGTTCAGTTCTGCAAGGCCGGCGGCGGTAATGCGGTAATTGGTGCGCCGTCCCGCCGGCTCGGTGGCCACCAGGCCGTCCTCTTCAAGCTTGCCCAGCCGCGGGTAAATCGTTCCGGAGCTGGGCGAATAGGTCCCGCCAAACCGGTCCTTGAGCGCCTTGATCAGCTCGTAGCCGTGCTTTGGCCCGCTTTCGAGCAGGGAGAGGAGATAAAGGCGCAACGCACCATGTGCGAAGACGGGGGGCATCAGCGTTCTGCTTCCCCGTAGGAGTCAACGGGTGCCGGAGCGTGGAAAATGGACGTCTTGCCGGACACCGAGTTGGTCCGGACGAGCATCAGCTGCCCATCAGGCCCCGCGATGGTTTCCACCCTGCCGTTGGTGAGCAGGCATTGCTGGCCGTCCAGAACCACCGCTCCTCCGGCGGACTTGGCCACGATGTCGACCCCCACGTCGGCCGGCAGCCTGACGGTGAGGTCTCCGGAGACGGAGTTGGAGCCGAAATCCTGCGTGAAATCGAGCAGGTCGAAGCTGAGATGGCCGCTGACGGTATTGGTGCGCACATTGGTGAAGTGGCCGGAGGCGGTGACCTCACCGGAAATGCTTTTGGCGGTGAGGACACCACGGTGGTTCCTTACGGTCACGCTGCCGCTGACCGTGGTGACCTGCAGCTCCCCGGAGGTGCTCTCCGCCACGACGGAACCAGACACCGTGTTGAGGCGGACATGGGCAGAGATGCCGGAAACGAGGCCGTCACCGCTCACGGTGCCCGCTTCCACATCGACCCCGGGGGGAACGGCTACGGTGATGACGGCGGAATTGTCGCTGTTGTGGTTGACGGTTTCCATGAGGTTCTTAAACCATCCCTGCGCGCCGTGCAGTTGATGCCGGACTTCCAGCCTGCCGCCGTTCAGGGACACTGCCACGGGGTCGCCGTGCACCTCGGAGACCTCCAGCCGAACCATGGGTTCGGCGTGCGTGATGACGTCAATCCTGCCCCGGACCATGCCCAGCTTCAGGGACATCACGCCGTCCACGTCGATGGTTTGCGGGCTTGAAACAGTCCAGTTTTCCCCGGCCATGATCCCCTCCAAAAGGCGATATATCGCGTTGTAAGCCCAACGTATCGCCGCCGAAGGGCAAGGTCAAGATATATCTCGATGTGGCTACTGGGGTGCGTCCATGCCCAGCCACTGGAACCAGCCGCGGTGCAGCACCAGCCACGCCATGAGGCCATACCCTGCCTGGCCGGGGGTGCCACCGTTTGCCGCGAGGTCCTGGCGCCACTGTTCGTGGTTCAGCAGGGGTGAGAACGTATCGACGTAGAGGTGCTTGCGGCGCGTGGTGACGTCCGCGAAGGCGGTGTTCAGTTCGTCCAGCCGGCGGTTCTGGGCGGGATCCAGCGTGGGGGGCGGCCCCACCACGAATACTTCGATCCGGTTCTGGGAAGCGGAGTCCAGGATGTTGGCCAGGTTCAGCCTGCTCCGGGCGGTGGAGAGGCCGAACTCGATGTCGCGTCCGGAAAGGCCGATGACCAGCCGGTTCTCCGCCTGGGGGCTGAACCGCCTCCCGGCTTCATCCAGCCAGCGTGCAGCCAGGCCTTCGGTACCTTCCTGCGGGCAGGGGAGGGCGTAGCTTTCCAGCAGCATGCCGTCCTGGGGAGTGCGGGCCAGGACGCGGCCCAGCCAGCCAAGCGCCCGGGGGTCGCCCAGTCCGGCCAGCAGTTCGTCTCCTACAGCCGCGATCCGCAGCTTCCTGTCTTCCACGCGTTCCTCTTTACTTCGGTACGGGTTTACTTCGATCCGGCCGCTGCCATCGTCGCCGCCGCAGGTGCGGAAGGCTCGGGGAGGCGCTGTCAGTCCATTAAACAGAACTGCCCGGCCGGAGTCTGGTATTTCGACTCCGGCCGGGCAGCCTTACTGCCTACTTCCGTGCAAATGCCTGCTTCAGGAGAACATCCTGTTCCGCAGCGTGCCGCTTCATGGAACCGGCCGCCGTGGAGGCGGACGCCGGCCGGGACACCACGCGGACGCGGCGGTCAAGGGCCTCCGGCAGGTGCAGGCCGATGAAGGGCCACGGTCCCTGGTTGGCAGGCTCGTCCTGGGCCCACACCACTTCGGCGTTGGGGTACTTGGCGAGCTCCGCTTCGATTTCCGCGTGCGGCAGCGGGTAGAGCTGCTCCACGCGAACGATGGCGGTGGTCTTATCGCCGGTCTTCTGCCGGGTGGACAGCAGATCGTAGTACAGGCGGCCGGAGACCAGGAGCACGCGTTCGACGGCGGTGGCCGGCAGCTGCTCATGGTCACCGATGACCGGGCGGAAAGTGCCGTTGGTGAAGTCTTCCACGGACGAAGCTGCGGCCTTCAGCCGCAGCAGCTGCTTGGGCGTGAAGATGATGAGCGGCTTGCGCGGGCGGCTGTACGCCTGGCGGCGCAGCAGGTGGAAGTGCGAGGCCGCCGTGGTGGGGTTGGCAACAATCATGTTGTCTTCCGCGCACAGCTGCAGGAAGCGTTCGATCCTCGCCGAGGAGTGGTCCGGGCCCTGGCCTTCGTAGCCGTGCGGCAGCATCAGGACCAGGGAGGAGCGCTGGCCCCACTTCTGCTCCGCGGACGAGATGAACTCGTCGATGATGGTCTGCGCACCGTTGACAAAGTCACCGAACTGGGCCTCCCAAAGGACCAGTGCGTCCGGGCGTTCCACGGAGTATCCGTACTCGAAGCCCATGGCGGCATATTCGGACAGCAGGGAGTCGTAGATCCACAGCTTGGCCTGGTTGTCGGAAAGGTTGCCCAGGGGCAGCCATTCCTTGCCGTTGGCGCGGTCGTGGAAGACGGCATGGCGCTGGACAAAGGTGCCGCGGCGCGAGTCCTGGCCGGCCAGGCGCACGGGGACGCCTTCCATGATCAGCGAGCCAAAGGCCGCGATCTCGCCGAAGCCCCAGTCGATGCCGCCCTCGCGGGACATCTGTTCGCGCTTTTCCAGCAGCTGCTTCAGCTTGGGGTGGACGGTGAAGCCATCGGGGATCTCGACGTGGGCCTTGCCGATCCGGGCCAGGGTCTCGGCGCTGATGGCTGTGGAGGCCGGTGCGCTGACACTTGAATCGGACTGCTGGGCCTTGGGCCGTTCGATATCGGATACGGCAGCGGAGTCCGCGGTCACGATCGGAATGGGGGAGGTCTGGGCGGCGTGGGTCTCGGCGAAGACCCGCTCCAGCCGTTCCTGGTAGTCGCGGAGCAGCTGCTCGGCTTCTTCCTCGGTGATGTCGCCACGGCCGATGAGTGACTCCGTGTACAGCTTCCGGACGGAGCGCTTGGCTTCAATCAGGTTGTACATCAGCGGCTGGGTCATCGAGGGGTCGTCACCCTCGTTGTGGCCCCGGCGGCGGTAGCACACCATGTCGATGACAACGTCCTTGTGGAAGCGCTGCCGGAACTCGTAGGCGAGCTGGCCGATGCGGACAACGGCCTCGGGGTCGTCGCCGTTCACGTGGAACACCGGCGCCTGGATCATCTTGGCAACGTCCGTGGAGTACGTGGATGACCGCGACGATGACGGGGCGGTGGTGAAGCCGACCTGGTTGTTGACCACGATGTGGATGGTTCCACCGGTGCGGTAGCCCCGGAGCTGGGACAGGTTGAGCGTTTCGGCCACAACGCCCTGGCCGGCGAAGGCAGCGTCGCCGTGAACCATGATGGGCAGGACAGGGAACGATTCGCCCTGGTCCAGGCGGTCCTGCTTGGCCCGGACGATGCCTTCGAGGACGGAATCCACGGCTTCCAGGTGCGACGGGTTGGCCGCGAGGTAGACCTTAGTCTCCTTGCCGTTGTCCGAGGTGAAGGTGCCTTCGGTGCCCAGGTGGTACTTGACGTCACCGGAGCCCTGGACGGAGCGCGGATCCTGCGTGCCCTCGAACTCGCGGAACACCTGCGCGTAGGTCTTGCCGGCGATGTTCGTCAGGACGTTGAGCCGGCCACGGTGGGCCATGCCGATGGCGACCTCGTCCAGGCCGTCGTCGGCGGCATCGGACATGATGGCGTCCAGCAGCGGGATCAGGGACTCGCCGCCCTCGAGGGAGAAGCGCTTCTGGCCCACGAACTTGGTCTGCAGGAACGTCTCGAAGGCCTCTGCGGCGTTCAGTTTGGAGACGATCCGCAGCTGCTCTTCCCGGCTGGGCTTGGAGTAGGGGTGCTCCAGCTGGTCCTGGAACCACTTGCGTTCGGCGGGCTCCTGGATGTGCATGTATTCGATGCCGGTGGTGCGGCAGTAGGCATCGCGCAGGACTCCGAGGATGTCACGGAACTTCAGCATCGGCTTGCCGCCGAAGCCGCCCGTGGGCCATTCGCGGTCCAGGTCCCAGAGGGTCAGGCCGTAGGTGAGGACGTCAAGGTCCGGGTGCTTGCGCTGCACATACTCCAGTGGATCGGTGTCCGCCATGAGGTGTCCGCGCACGCGGAAGGAGTGGATCAGCTGCTGGATCCGGGCGACCTTGTTGATTTCGTCAGCCGGGTCCACCTGGAGGTCCGGGCTCCACCGGACAGGCTCATAGGGGATGCGCAGGGCTTCGAAGATCTCGTCGTAGAAGTTCTGCGCACCCAGGAGCAGTTGGTGGACCAGCTTGAGGAACTCGCCGCTGCCGGCGCCCTGGATCACGCGGTGGTCGTACGTCGAGGTCAGGGTGAGGACCTTGCTGATGGCGTTCTGGGCGATGATCTTCTCGCTGGCGCCCTGGAACTCCGCAGGGTAGTCAAGGGCACCGACGCCGATGATGGCTGCCTGGCCCTTGGAAAGGCGCGGCACCGAGTGCACGGTGCCGATGCCGCCGGGGTTCGTCAGGGACACAGTAGTGCCCTGGTGGTCCTCGGCGGTGAGCTTGCCGTTGCGGGCGCGCTTGATGAGGTCCTCGTACGTGTGCCAGAACTCGGCGAAGTTGAGGGTCTCTGCCTTCTTGATGTTCGGGACCATGAGCAGGCGGGTGCCGTCGGGCTTGGGCATGTCGATGGCGATGCCGAAGTTCACGTGCGCCGGCTGGACGGCAACGGGCTTGCCGTCCACCTCGTCGTAGTACACGTTCATTGACGGGAACTGGGAAAGCGCGCGGATCACGGCATAGCCGATGAGGTGCGTGAAAGACACCTTGCCCCCGCGGGCGCGGGCCAGGTTGGAGTTGATGACCACGCGGTTGTCGATGAGCAGCTTGGCCGGGATGGCGCGGACGCTGGTGGCGGTGGGCACCTGCAGGCTGGTGACCATGTTGGTGGCAATGGCTTTTGCCGGTCCGCGGAGGACGGAGACGACGTCTTCCTCCGGGGCGGTGGGGGCCTTGACGTTCTTGGGCAGCTGCGCCGGGATGGGCTGCGAGCCGGTGCCGGCTTCGGTCTTCTTACCGCCGTCGCGCGCTTCCGTGGCAGGGGCCTTCTTGAGAGGTGCGGGGGCTGCTGGGGCGGCAGGCGCCTGGGCGGCTGCTGCGGGTGCCGCAGGGGCGGGGGCTGCTGCCGGCGACGGTGCCGCAGCGGCGGGAGCCGCCTTTACAACAGGAAGTTCCCGGGTGGCGGGGTGGGCAGCGTGCGCCGAATTTCCGTTGGAAGAAGAACTGTTACCGGAGTCGAAGGATTCAAACAGCGGCCACCACTTGGCATCCACGGCGTTCTTGTCCTGCTGGTACTGCTCGTACAGTTCGTCCACGAGCCACTCGTTTCCGCCAAATTCCTCTGGTAGACGGTGGCTTGGCTGCTCTGGCACTTGAAATACGCCTCTTCCATGAGTTTGATTTCTCTTTGGCCCCCCGGTGCTTCAGCACTACGTTCGAACCAGTCTCTGCGTCCTCTGAACCCGGACCTTTGCAAGTCTAGTGAGCATTCTGTGTTAACTGCCAATAAGGGTGACTCAAATCATGAAGTGACGAACCAGGGCCCAAATATGGCAGCCGCAGGCGGTCCGACAGGGGCCGCCGGAGCGGCAGCACAGGTGCCGCTGAGGCAGGCAAGGCGGGCGCTTCCGCCCGCCCCGCCACGCGTCCGGCATGGGGCCGCTCCTGTAGACTGAAATTCTTATGGACAGTAAATCTAGGTGCCGGCCTGGGCGCTGTCAGCGGAGCTCGAAGAGCAGCGCCGCGCAGTCCGCCCCCAGAGCCGGCAAACCCCGACAACGCGCCCATCACCAGCCAACGGCCCAGCTTGCCGCAACCCGCACGGACCAGGCGTCGGTATCCGCCGATCATCCTCCGCCGGGACGAAACAGTTTTTCCACCCCGCTTCTGCCCGTTTCAGCACCCCGGGCGGGATGCTGAATGGAATGGCTCCTCCTCGCAGCAGGTTTGCTGCTGATCGCCGGCACCGGGTTCTTCGTGGCCGTCGAGTTCTCCCTCATCGCCCTGGACCAGTCCACCGTCCAGCGCGCCATCGACGACGGCGACACCGGCGCCGCGCCGTTGCTCGCCTGCCTTAAGTCACTGTCAACCCAGCTGTCCAGCTGCCAGCTCGGCATCACCTTGACTACGTTGCTCACCGGTTACGTGATGGAACCATCGGTAGGCCGCCTGCTCAAGGCGCCCCTGGCCGCCGTCGGACTTCCTGAAGTGGCACTGGAGTCCGTCTCACTCATCCTGGCGATGGTGCTCGCTACGCTGCTGTCCATGCTCCTGGGTGAGCTGGTGCCAAAAAACATGGCCATCGCGCTGGCGTTTCCCGTGGGCCGGGCGCTGGCCGGGCCACAGCTGGTCTTCACTACGATCTTCAAGCCGGCCATCCTGGTCCTCAACGGATTTTCCAACAAGGTCCTGCACGTCTTTGGCCTCGAAGCCAAGGAGGAAATTTCCGGGGCGCGGACGCCGGCAGAGCTCGCTTCACTGGTCCGCAGGTCCGCGGCGATGGGAACGCTCGACGCCGGGACGGCCAACTTCATTGCCCGCACCCTGAACTTCTCCACCCGGACGGCTGCCGACGTCATGACCCCCCGCATCCGGCTGGAGACGATCGATGCGGACCAGCCGGTCTCCGACGTCGTGGATGCGGCGCGCAGGACCGGCTACTCCCGGTTCCCCGTCATTGGTGATTCGGCCGATGACATCCGCGGCCTGGTGCACGTCAAGAAGGCGGTTGCCGTTCCGTGGGAACGCCGGCAAAACCTTGAAGCGGGCGCCATCATGACCGAGGTGCTGCGCGTGCCCGAAACCATCCACCTGGATGCCCTGCTGGCCGAGCTTCGGGAGGGAAACCTCCAGCTGGCGGTAGTGCTGGACGAATACGGCGGAACCGCCGGGATTGCCACCCTGGAGGACCTGGTGGAGGAGATTGTTGGCGAGGTGGCGGACGAGCACGACAAAGTCCGCCCGGGACTCCTGCAAAGTGCCTCCGGCGACTGGTACTTCCCGGGGCTCCTTCGGCCGGATGAGTTGTCCGAGCATATTCCCGGCCTCAGTGTTCCGGACGAAGCTGCCTATGAAACCGTGGGCGGATACGTCATGAGCAAGCTGGGCAGGATCGCAGCTGTGGGCGACACCGTCCCCGTGAACGGCGGAACGCTCAGCGTTACCAGGATGGACGGGCGCAGGATCGACCGCATCTGCTTCCACCCTGCGGAAGAACCGACTGGGCAGGACGCCAATATCAGGAGCAAGCCATGAGCGACTGGGCAGGAATACTGTGGCTGGGCTTCCTCCTGCTGGGCAATGCCTTTTTCGTGGCCGCCGAATTCGCCATCATGTCCGCGCGCCGCAGCCAGATTGAACCCCTGGCAGACGCCGGGTCAAAGCGTGCCCAGACCACCCTGCGCGCCATGGAGAACGTCTCCCTGATGCTGGCATGTGCACAATTGGGCATCACGGTCTGTTCGCTGTTGATCCTGCTGGTGGCCGAGCCGGCAATCCACCACCTGCTCGCGGTCCCCATCGAGACGGTGGGACTGCCGGCAGAAGCGGCTGATGTGGCAGCCTTTGCAGTGGCCCTGATGGTGGTGACCTTCCTGCACGTGACGTTCGGCGAGATGGTGCCCAAGAACATCTCGGTGTCCGTGGCGGACAAAGCCGCGCTGGTCCTGGCCCCGCCGCTGCTGTTCATCTCCCGGCTGGTCCACCCCGTGATCTCAGTCCTCAACTGGTCGGCCAACCACATCCTCAAAGTGATGCGGATCGAGCCCAAGGACGAGGTGACGTCCTCGTTCACGCTGGAGGAGGTGCAGTCGATCGTCCAGGAGTCAACCCGCCACGGGTTGGTGGACGACGACGCCGGGCTCATCACCGGTGCGCTCGAGTTCTCGGAGCACACGGCGGAGGACATCATGGTGCCGCTGGGAAACCTCGTCATGCTCGGGGCCTCCACCACCCCCGTGGAGTTTGAGAAGGCCGTCAGCCGCACGGGTTTCTCACGGTTCCCCATGCTTGATGACGAGGACATGCTCTACGGCTACCTCCACGTCAAGGACGTCCTGTCCATTCCTGAGTCCGCCTACGAGCTGCCCATTGCCGAGAGCCAGGTCCGGTCCCTGGCAAACCTTGCGCTGGGTGATGAGATCGAAAAGGCCATGTCCGTCATGCAGCGCACCGGATCCCACCTTGCGCGCGTGATCGGCCCGGACGGCAACACGCGGGGTGTCCTCTTCCTTGAGGACGTCATTGAACAGCTCGTCGGCGAGATCCGGGACGCGACGCAAGCCAGGGGGATCCGCCGGCTGGGCCAACCGAACGGAAACTGACACCGTGGGGCGCCCTCCCGATCAGCAGCGGCGCCCCGCAGCGGCCCTTCCACAAGCCGTACAGGAACCTAAATAGGAATCATTCGCATTTAGGTATAGGCTGGCAGTGTTGTCCCGCCCACCTGTCTGAACCGAGGTTTTTCGTGCGCCGTCCAGCCGCTGCCAGCTTTTTCCTTGCCGCCCTTACGGGCCTTGGCTTCCTGCTCAGTGCCTGCAGCGCCCAGCCGTCGCAAACCGCGGACCCGGCGCAGGGCATCCACGTGGTGGCCTCAACAAACGTCTACGGTGACATCGCCCGGACCATCGGCGGGGACAGGGTCAAAGTGACCGCCATCATCAATAACGCCGGCCAGGATCCGCACTCCTACGAGGCGACCGCCCAGGACCGGCTGGCTGTGTCCAAGGCGCAGCTGGTCATCGAAAACGGCGGCGGCTATGACGACTTCCTCCATACCCTGGTGGAGAGCAGCAAGGTGGACAGCGGATCGGTGCTGACCGCCGCCGAAGTCTCCGGCCTTGCCCACCCGGAAGAAGCCACACCTGTTGTGACGGGGGAGGCTGCAAGCGCGGCTCCAGGCGCCACGGACGGGCATGACCACGGCGACTTCAATGAACACGTCTGGTACAGCCTGCCTGCAATGGGGCGCATGGCCGACGGCATCGCGGGCAAGCTCGGCGCCCTGGACCCCGGTTCTGCTGCCACGTTCAAGGCCAATGCCGAGTCCTTCAAGTCCTCCCTGTCGGGTCTCAGCAGTAAGCTGGACGCCTTGAAAGGCACCGCAGCCGGAGGCGAGGTTGCAGTGACCGAGCCTGTTCCGCTCTACCTGCTCGAAGATGCAGGCCTGAAGAACGCCACACCCGGGCAATACACTGCGGCAATAGAGGAAGGCAGTGACGTGCCGCCCGCCGCCATGAAGGAAGCCACTGACCTGGTCGCTTCCAAAGCGGTGCGGCTGCTGGCCTATAACGCCCAGACTGAAGGCCCGCAGACGGAAGCGCTTAAGAAGGCGGCTGAAACCGCCGGCGTGCCCGTGGTGGACTTTACCGAGACCCTGCCCGAAGGCAAGACCTACCTGCAGTGGATGACGGACAATGTGAACAACATCAGCAAGGTTCTGGAGACAAACAGGTGAAATCCGTCGTCAGCCTCAAAGGGGCGTGCCTCAAGTTCGGCCAGCGCACGCTCTGGGAGGACCTGGACTTGGACATCAAGCCCGGCGAGTTCTTCGCCGTGCTGGGTCCCAACGGCAGCGGCAAGACCAGCTTCCTCAAAGTCCTGCTGGGCCTGCAGAAGCTGCACTCGGGACAGGCATCGCTGGGCGGGCGGCCCGTGGAGCGCGGCAGCAGCCTGATCGGCTACATTCCCCAGCAAAAATCCTTTGCGCCGGATACGCCCATGCGGGCCCGCGACCTGGTGGCACTGGGGGTCGATGGCCACCGCTGGGGCGTGCGCCTGTCGTCGGCCAAGACAAAGCGCCAGGTGGACCAGCTCCTGGAACTGGTGGGAGCCTCCGACTACGCCAACGTCCCGGTAGGGCAGCTCTCCGGCGGCGAGCAGCAACGGCTCCGGGTGGCACAGGCCCTGGCCACCGACCCCCAGGTCCTGCTCTGTGACGAGCCGCTGTTGTCCCTGGATCTGCACCACCAGCAGGCAGTGAGTGCACTGATCAGCAAGCAAAGCCGTGAGCACAACAGCGCCGTTGTCTTCGTCACCCACGAAATTAATCCGATCATCGAGTACGTGGACCGTGTCCTGTACCTGGCCGGGGGGCGGTTCAAGGTGGGAACACCGGACGAGGTCATGACCACCGAAGTGCTCTCCGACCTTTATGGCACCCAAGTGGAAGTGATCCACGCCAACGGGCGGATCGTCGTCGTTGGCCTGCCCGATGCCACCACCCATCACCACGCCGACGCCGACGCCCTGGCAGGGGAGGTGGCGTAATGGACGCCGACAGTATCCTGGGCGCCATCTTCAACTTCGACAACTACGGCGAACTGCTGGTCCTGGTCCAGAACTCCATCTGGGCGGGCGCCATCCTGGGGCTCCTTGGCGGCCTCGTCGGCACGTTCGTCATGAAGCGGGACCTTGCCTTCGCGGTCCACGGCATCTCAGAACTTTCCTTCGCGGGCGCCGCCTTCGCCCTGCTGGTGGGCGCGGATGTGGTCTTTGGCTCGCTCATTGGCTCGGTAGCGGCAGCACTGCTTCTGGGCCTGATGGGAGTCCGGGCCAGGGACAAGAACTCCACCATCGGGGTGATCATGCCATTCGGCCTGGGACTCGGAATCCTGTTCCTGTCCCTGTACCAGGGCCGCGCCGCGAACAAGTTCGGGCTCCTCACCGGGCAAATTGTCTCCGTGGACACCGTCCAGCTCCAGGCGCTCGCCGGAACAGCCGTCGTCGTAATGATCGTGCTGTTGGCCATCTGGCGGCCGCTGAACTTCGCCAGCGTGGATCCCGAACTCGCCGAGGCGCGGGGAGTCCCGGTCCGCTTCCTGGCCCTTGTCTTCATGGTCCTGCTGGGGGTCACTGTGGCCCTGTCCATCCAGGTGGTGGGCGCGCTGTTGGTGCTAGCCCTCCTGATTACGCCTGCGGCTGCGGCGCTGCGGGTCACGTCAACGCCAGTAGCGGCGGTGGTCCTGAGCGTTGTCTTCGCGGTGACTGCAACGGTGGGCGGAATTCTGCTGGCATTGGGCGGACGGATCCCCATCAGCCCCTACGTCACTACGTTATCGTTCCTGATCTACGTGGTGTGCCGCGCTATCAGCTCGGTGCGCGCGGCGCGGGGCATCAACGGCCGGGTCCTTACAGCTTCCCGGCAGCCTTAAGGGCGGTGCAGTCCGGGCACAGTCCGAAAATCTCCACCGTGTGGTCCACCTCAGTGAACCCGTGCTGTGCGGCCGTGCGTACGGCCCAGGTTTCGACGGCGGGCGCTTCCACCTCCACCGCCTTTCCGCAGTTCCTGCACAGCAGGTGATGGTGGTGCGCAGTCACCGCACAGCGCCGGTACACCGCCTCGCCGTCGCCATTGCGAAGGACGTCAACCAGGCCTTCATCGGCAAGTGACTGCAGGATCCGGTAGGCGGTGGCAAGCGAAACAGACACGCCCTGGTTCTGCAGGATCCGGTAGAGCTCCTGCGTGCTGACAAAGTCGTCCAGACGGTCCAGCGCGGCGCTGACGGCTTTGCGCTGCTTGGTGACGCGCTGTTCCTTGCCGCCTCCTGCCGGGGACGGGGCGGCGGAATCAGCCTTGACGCCGATCGGCATGGACGAACTCGCTTCCGTGGGGGGCAAACATCAAGATTACCAGTCAGAGCCTCATGGACAGCGTTCCGGGACGGACCCTAGGCTGGCGCTTATGAAGCTGACCAAATACACCCACGCCTGCGTCCGGCTCGAGAAGGAGGGCGGGGTCCTGGTCCTGGATCCCGGCACCTTCTCCGAATCAGCCGAGGCGCTGTCGGGGGCCCAGGCAGTCCTGGTGACCCACGAACACGCAGATCATCTTGACACCAAGGCTGTGGTGGAAGCCCTCCAAGCCAACCAGCACCTAGAGCTGCACGCTCCCGAGGGCGTTGCGCGCCAGCTGCGGGAGGAAGCTCCCGGTGCCGCTGACCGTGTCCACACCGTGGAACCTGGCTCTTCCTTCCAGGCAGCGGGCTTCGACATCCGCAGCTTCGGCGGCCAGCATGCCCTGATCCACCCCCAGATCCCGCTGGTGGCCAACATCGGCTTCCTGGTGGACGGCAACTTGTACCACCCGGGGGACTCGTTCATCATCCCGGACGGCATCAAGGTCCAGACACTCCTGGTTCCGCTGCATGCCCCCTGGAGCAAGTCCGCCGAGGTAGTGGACTTTGTGATCGGGGTGCGGGCGCCGCGGGCGTTCCAGATCCACGACGGGCTGCTCAACGACAACGGCCTGGGCATCGTTGAAGGGCACGTCAAGCGGATTGGGGCCAAATACGGCACGGAATACCGGCACCTGGCACCCCGCGAGTCCGTGGAGGTCTAGCTCTGGCCGGCCGCCCCGGTCCATTCCCCGGTGTCAAGGAAACGCGCAATCACCGCTTCATACGGCGCCGGATCCAGCCCCTGTCCGTCCAGCCAGCCCTGGTTCCAGTAGTTGCCCGCATAGCGTTCGCCGCCGTCGCACATCAACGACACGACGCTGCCCCGGCGGCCTTCCGACAGCATGCCGGCAATTGTCTGCCAGACCCCCCACAGGTTGGTGCCGGTGGACGGGCCGGCGTGCAGGCCTGCGAAGGAGTCCAGGTGCCGCATCGCAGCGACAGAGGCCGCATCCGGCACCTGCACCATCCTGTCGATTACCGTGGGAATGAAACTTGGCTCCATCCGCGCCCGGCCAATGCCTTCGATCCGGGAGGGCAGGCCGGTGGGCTGTCCGGCTGATTCCCCCAGCCAGCCGGGATAGAACGCGGAGTTTTCCGGGTCCACCACCAGCAGCCTGGTGGGATGGCTGTGATACCGCAGGTACCGGCCGATCGTGGCGCTGGTTCCCCCGGTGCCCGCGCCCACCACGATCCAGTCCGGCACCGGGCACGGCTCCAGGCTGAGCTGGCCGAAGATCGATTCGGCGATGTTGTTGTTGCCGCGCCAGTCCGTTGCCCGCTCCGCGAAGGTGAACTGGTCCATGTAGTGGCCGTTGCAGGTGGCAGCTACCTCTTCTGCCGCCGCGTAGACGTCGGATGCGTTCTCCACCAGCAGGCAGGAACCGCCGAACTTTTCGATCAGCGCGATCTTTTCCGGGCTGGTGGTGCGTGCCATCACGGCGACGAAAGGGAGCCCCAGCAGTTGGGCGAAGTACGCCTCCGATACCGCCGTGCTGCCGCTGGAGGCCTCCACGATGGTGGTGTCCTCCCGGATCCAGCCGTTGACCAGCCCAAACAGGAACAGCGACCTTGCCAGCCGGTGCTTAAGGCTGCCGGAACGGTGCGTGGACTCGTCCTTGAGGTACAGCTGGATGCCCCAGTGCTCCGGCAGGTCCACGGAGTAAAGGTGCGTGTCCGCCGAGCGGTTGTTCTCCGCCCTGATGGTGCGGATGGCCCGGTCAGCCCAGTCCCGGTCCGTTCCACCGCTGCCCGTGCCGGTGCTGCCTTCGATCCTCACCGCACCAGCCTACCCGCGGCAGCAGGGGTTGCCCGTCTAGAGTTGGACCGTTGGCTGGGCAGCTGGGGCGCTGGCCGCGCCGGCAATGAAAGCCCAAATTGCGCAGGAGGAGCACCATGAAGCCGTTGATTGACGTCCCCGGCCTTGAAGCCAGGCTTGCCGCAGGGCACCGGACGGTGCTGCTGGATGTGCGCTGGGTGCTGGGCGATCCGCACGGCCATGATCACTACCTTGCGGAGCACCTGCCCGGCGCGGTGTTCGTGGACCTGGCCACGGAGCTTTCAGACCCGGCAGTCCCGGACCGGGGGCGGCACCCCCTGCCGTCCCGCAGCCAGTTCCGGGAGTCCGCCCGCCGCTGGGGCATTCGGAACGGCGACGTTGTGGTTGCCTACGATGACAGCGCGAACATGGCGGCGGCCAGGCTGTGGTGGATGCTGCGCGAAGCCGGCTTCACCGGGGCTTACCTGCTCGACGGCGGTTTGGGCGCCTGGCGTGCCGCCGGCCTGCCGCTTGAGGAGGGCCCAGTCCATCCCGCCCCCGGTGACGTTCAGCTGGGAAGCGGGCAGATGTCCGTGGTCGACGCCGGTGCTGCCGCCGCCTGGCCGCACAGCGGCCTTTTGCTCGACGCGAGGGCGGGGGAGCGGTACCGGGGAGAGATCGAACCGGTTGATCCCCGCGCCGGCCACATCCCTGGCGCGGTCAGCGCCCCCACCACTGCGAACGTGGACGGCACCGGGCGGTTCCTGCCACCTGCGGAACTGCGGCGGAGGTTCGAATCCCTCGGCGTCAAGGACAGCCGGCCGGTCGCCGTCTACTGCGGCTCCGGCGTCACGGCAGCCCACGAGGTCGCCGCCTTGGAACTCGCCGGGTTCTCCGCTGCCCTCTACCCGGGCTCCTTCTCGGAGTGGTCAAACCGCCCGGACCTGCCGGTTGCCACGGGCCCGGAACCGGGCCACGGCGCCGCCCCGGCTGGAAACTCCGGCGCAACCGGGGGTAGCGTCGCACTATGACACCAGGACGTCCCGTACCACCGCCCCTTGCCAATCCCATTTCACCCGCTGATGACGCCACGTCCACAGGAACCGCAGCCGGAGGCGCCGGTGTGCGCGCCGCAGCCTATGGTGCAGTGTCCGGAGACAGCGGGCTGGTGCCGCTGACAGTTGCCAGGCGCGCTCCCAAAGCGGACGACGTGGAGATCGCCATCGAGTTCTGCGGGCTCTGCCACTCGGATGTGCACGCCACCCGCGGAGAATGGGGCGGCCAGACATACCCCCTGGTGCCCGGCCACGAAATCGTGGGCACCGTCAGCAGGACCGGTTCGAATGTCACCGACTTCGCCGTGGGCGACCGGGTGGGCGTGGGCTGCATGGTGGACTCCTGCCGCGAGTGCGAAAGCTGCCTCGACGGCCTTGAGCAGTACTGCGAAAACGGGATGACCGGCACCTACGGTGCAAAGGACCGCCGCAACGGCGACGCCGTCACGCAGGGCGGTTATTCATCGTCCATCGTGGTGGACCGCCGCTACGTCCTCCGCGTTCCGGAGTCGCTGGATCCGGCCGCCACCGCGCCCCTGTTGTGCGCCGGCGTCACCACGTTCTCGCCGCTGCGGCACTTCGATGTCGAGGAAGGCGACGTGGTGGGCGTTGTGGGGCTTGGGGGCCTGGGCCACATGGCCGTCAAGCTGGCCAAGGCCATGGGGGCAAAGGTGGTGGTCTTCACCACCTCGGAGTCAAAAGTTCCGGCCGCCCTGGAACTGGGGGCGGACGAAGTTGTCCTGTCCCGGGACGAGGCCGCCATGGACGCCGCGAACCGCACCATCGACCTCATCATCGATACCGTTGCGGCCCCGCACGACCTGAATCCCTTCTTCCGCACCCTGCGCGTGGACGGTGCACTGTTCCAGCTTGGACTGCCTTCCGAGGCCATGCCGCCCGTCAACCCGGGCGCCCTGATCCGGCGCCGGATCGCCTATGCGGGGTCGCTGATTGGCGGCATCGCCGAAACGCAGGAGATGCTGGACTTCTGCGCCGAGCACGGCGTGGTGGCCGACATCGAGCTGGTGGCCGCCGGCCAGCTCAATGATGCCTACGACCGGATGGTCGCTGGAGACGTAAAGTACCGGTTCGTGCTGGACACCAGCACACTGCAGGCAGCCGCCGAGGAGGCAGACGCATGAGCACGCTTTTCACCAAGATCCTGAAGGGCGAGATTCCGGGCCGGTTCGTATGGCGCGAGGACGACGTTTCGGCGTTCCTTACCACCGGCCCTCTTGCCGACGGACATACCCTGGTGGTTCCCACCGAGGAAGTGGACCGCTGGACGGACGCCTCGCCGGAGACCCTCGCCAGGGTCATGGAAGTGGCACGGCGGATCGGTGCGGTCCAGGTGGACATTTTCGGCGCCCGGCGCGCCGGCCTGATCGTGGCGGGCTACGAGATCAACCACCTGCATGTGCATGTGTGGCCCTCACAAAGCATGGCCGACTTCGATTTTGGCTCCGCGGACCAGAACCCGGACCCCGCGGTGCTGGACGCCAACGCCGAAAAGCTGCGCGAAGGCCTACGGGCGGCCGGCCACGGGGAATTCGTTCCCGCGGCCTGACTGCGTGATGTCCCCTGGGTGCCCGGCCCGGGAGGCCGGGCACTCTCATGAGAGGCACCCATGCCGGGGCACTCATGCCGGGGCGAGTGCCTTGTTGAGCACGGCCCGGATTCGCTTCTCGGACACCGAATAGGCCGTCCCCAGCTCCACGGCGAACAGGCTTACCCGGAGCTCCTCGATCATCCAGCGCACCTGGGTTAACTCCCGTCCGGCACGCCGGCCGGGCAGCAGTGCCGATAAGGCATCGTCATAGTCGTCCTCGAGCCGCTGGACCACTGCCATGTTCAGGGCATCCCGCTGCACGTTACCGGGCAGGCGTTCCAGCCGCTTCTCGATGGCCGACAGGTACCGCGGGAGCTGGCTGAGCTGGGCGTAGCCCGTGCGTGCCACAAAACCCGGGTACACGAGTTGTTCCAGCTGGCTCTTGATGTCGTTCAGCGCGCTGATCAGGGCAAGGCTGGTGGTGCCCTTGAGCTGCTTTTCGATCCGGCGGGTGCTGGCAAGGATTCGCTCGACGACGGCCGTGACCGTGAAGACGGTGTCGATCAGTTCAGCGCGCACCAGCTCGTAAAGACCGTCAAACCCCTGGCGGTCCCAGGGAAGTTCCGGGGGCGTGAGCTTGTCGATGGCCGCCAGTGCACAGTCGGCGATAAGGGCCGTCACCGACCCGTGCGGATTCTGGCTGAACGTGAGCTTTTCGGTGTTGCTCAGGTGCTCCAGGACGTAGCGGTCCGGCGCCGGGACGCGCAGTGCCAGCAGCCGGATCACACCGCCGCGCATGGCGTCGAGCTGTTCCTCAGCCGTCTGGAACACACGCAGCGACACGGACCTGCCCTGGTCCACGAGCGCCGGATAACCGGTAACCGTGTGGCCCTTGACCATGCTGCTCACCTGGCGCTCGATGGTGCCGAAGCTCCATTCGGTAAGGCCTTCCTGCTCCACGAACCCTGCCGCGGAGGAGGCCCCCGGCACCCCGGCGCCTTGCTGACGGGCCGGCGGGCCGCCGTCGGACGCCTTACCATCCCGGCGCTGTGCTTTACTGCCCGCGCCGGGCGCGGTGGAGGCCGGGGTGGCACCGAGCGACTCGGCAATGGCCCGCCGGGTGGCGGGGGCAAGTTGCTCCTGGAGCCCGGCGAGGTCCTTTCCCTCGCCCAGCACCTTGCCGTGGCTGTCCACCACCTTGAAACTCACCCGCAGGTGCGGAGGAACGGCGTCCCAGTTCCAGGAGCCCGGTGGGATGACCGCGCCGCGGATCCGCCGCAGCGCAAGCTCCAGCGAAGGCTCCAGCTCATCCTTTGCGGGATCGAAGTCCGACTCCAGCAACGCCACCGCCTGCCGGGCAACATCGGGGGCGGGGACGAAGTTCTTCCGGATCTGCTTGGGCAGCGACTTGATCAGGGCAGTCACCAGCTCAACGCGCTGGCCGGGAATCAGCCAGCGGAACGGGGCGTCATCAAGCTGGTTGAGGAACAGGACAGGAACTTCTGCCGTGACGCCGTCCGACGGGTTGGGCGGCGAGCCCGGTGCCACCGGATGGAACTCGTATGTCAACGGAAGCTCGAAGCCCTTGTGCAGCCAGGTCTTCGGGTAGGCGGACACGTCCAGGTCATCGGCGTCGTCGCTCAGGAGCAGCGACTTGTCGTAGTCCAGGAGATCCGGATTCTCCCTGCGGGCGTCCTTCCACCACTTGTCGAAGTGCCGCTCGGAGACCACATCGGGGCCGATCCTGGCATCGTAGAACTCGAACAACGTCTCATCATCCACCAGCAGGTCGCGACGGCGCATGCGGGCCTCGAGCTCCTCCACCTCGTGCAGGAGCGCGCGGTTGCGGTGGAAGAACTTGTGGTGGGTTTTCCAGTCACCCTCCACCAAGGCGTGCCTGATGAACAGTTCCCGGGCCACCACCGGGTCCACCCGGCCATAGTTGATTCGCCGCTGGGCGATGATTGGAACGCCATACAGGGTGACTTTTTCATAGGCCATCACCGCACCCTGCCGGGTGGACCAGTGGGGTTCGCTGTAGCTGCGCTTGACGAGGTCCGGTGCCACCTGTTCGGCCCAGACGGGATCGAACCTGGCGGCCACCCTGGCCCACAGCCGGCTGGTTTCCACCAACTCGGCTGCCATGACGAACGTGGGGGACTTCTTGAACAGGGCGGATCCGGGGAAAATCGCGAAGCGGCTGCCGCGGGCGCCGGCGTATTCGCGCTTGCGCTCGTCCAGGATGCCGATGTGGCTTAGGAGGCCGGAGAGCAGGCTGATGTGGATTCCGTCGTGGTTGCCCACGGGATCCGCCACGCGCTTGTTGTCCAGGCTGATCCCCAGCGGCCGGGCCAGCTGGCGCAGCTGCGCGAAGAGATCCTGCCATTCCCGGACCCGCAGGTAGTTGATGAATTCGGCGCGGCACAACCGGCGGAAGGCCGACGACGACAGCTCCTGCTGCTTCTCCTGCAGGTAGTTCCAGAGGTTGAGGTAGCCGGTGAAGTCCGAGTTTTCGTCCCGGAAGCGGTTGTGCTTTTCCGCGGCCAGTTGCTGCTTGTCGGTGGGCCGTTCGCGCGGGTCCTGGATGGTGAGCGCGGCCGCCAGGACCATGACTTCCCGGACGCAGCCGCGCTTTCCCGCTTCCACGATCATGCGGCCCAGGCGCGGATCGACAGGCAGCTGGGCAAGTTGCTGTCCGACGGCGGTGAGGCCGCCGCCTTTCGGTCCGCCCCGGCCGCCGGCTGCTTCAGGAGTGCCGCCGTTGCCCTGGGTGCGTGGGGGAGCCAGGGCGCCCAGCTCACGCAGGAGGGTGACGCCGTCGTTGATGGCCCGGGTTTCCGGCGGTTCGACGAAGGGGAAGTCCTCAACGTCCTTGGGGCCTCTTGCCACGCCCATGGCGGTCATCTGGAGGATGACGGCGGCGAGGTTGGTCCGCAGGATTTCCGGGTCCGTGAACCGGGGCCGCGACTCGAAATCCTCCTCGGAGTACAGCCGGATGGCGATGCCGTCTGACACGCGGCCGCAACGGCCCGAGCGCTGGTTGGCCGATGCCTGCGACACGCGTTCGATGGGCAGGCGCTGGACCTTGGTGCGGTGCGAGTAGCGGGAGATGCGGGCCGTGCCGGTGTCGATGACGTACTTGATGCCCGGTACGGTCAGCGACGTTTCCGCCACGTTGGTGGCCAGCACGATCCGGCGCTTGCTGCCAGGGTGGAACACCTTGTGCTGCTCCTGCAGGCTCAGGCGGGCAAACAGGGGGAGGATCTCGGTGTTGGCCAGCCGGCGGTTGGACTGGATTCGTGCCTGCAGGGCTTCAGCGGCGTCCCGGATCTCCCGCTCACCGGAGAAGAACACCAGGATGTCACCGGGCGCCTCCGCTGCGAGCTCGTCCACGGCATCGCAGACGGCGTCAAGGGGGTCGCGGTCCTCCTCGAGTTCATCGTCCGATGCTTCCTCTTCGTCCGCCTTCGGCTGGGAGAGCGGACGGTAGCGGATTTCCACGGGGTACGTCCGGCCGGAGACCTCAACGATGGGGGCCGGGTCTTCCGGGGTGCCAAAGTGGTTGGCGAACCGTTCGGGATCGATGGTGGCCGAGGTGATGATGACCTTCAGGTCCGGCCGCTGGGGCAGGATCCGCTTGAGGTAGCCCAGGATGAAGTCGATGTTGAGGCTGCGCTCATGGGCCTCGTCGATGATGATGGTGCTGTATTTGCGCAGCAGCTTGTCCCGCTGGATCTCGGCGAGCAGGATGCCATCGGTCATGAGTTTGACCTTGGTCGCCTTGCTTACCTCGCCCGTGAAGCGGACCTGGAAGCCCACCTCCTGGCCGATGTCCACGCCCAGTTCCTCCGCGATGCGTTCTGCCACCGTCCGGGCCGCCAGCCGCCGGGGCTGGGTGTGCCCAATCAGGCCCTTCTCTCCCAGTCCCAGTTCAAGGCACATCTTGGGAATCTGGGTGGTCTTTCCGGAGCCGGTCTCGCCGGCGATGATGGTCACCTGGTTGGCGGCGATCGCGGCCATCAGGTCCTCGCGGCGCTCGGAAACCGGCAGCTCGGCGGGATAGGAAATATGAAAAGTCATGGCTGCAGACAGTCTACTGCCGCGGGGAGCGGCCCTCATTCGGCTCCCGCCTGCAGACGCCCTCAGGCAGGACCGCTGGCCCCCGCCCCGGGACGGGATCCGCCGGCGGCTTCCTCAGCGGCGGCCCGGGCGGTGTCTACCAAAATGCGCCACGGGCCGGTGAGGGCATGTTCCGGCAGGGCGGCCCTGCGCTGCCCTGCCGTGATGGAGTAGATGAAGCGGTCCGGCTGGGGCGCCTCGAAGGCCGCGGCGGCTGCCCGTGGAGTGCTGGGAACCGCATCCCACGGGCACGCTTCGACGATGGGCTGCCACTGGCTGAGGTCGCTGTCCGTTTGGGCGTCCACCGTCCACACGCGCGTGACCGCCGCGATCCCGCCGGTGCGCTCCACCTTGATCTTCATGGCCTTGGCCTCTGGACTTCTTTACGGCCCGGGAGCCAGTGACCGGGCAGCCGGGGCAGTGGTTAAACCTTGACCTTTACAGTTTCCCACGCCGCCCCTACAGCGTCATGCTCCGGGGACTCCGGGCCGAAAAGGTCCGCCGCAGCGCGCACCGTGGCACCGGCAAAGACGGTGAACGTGGCGGCGGCCCGGAGGGAACCGTTGGTCAGGGTCTCGTACCAAATGCGGCCCGGAGCATCCCACGCGTGGCCGCCCAAGGCTTCCGCCACCAGGTAGAAGGCGCGGTTGGGGATGCCGGAGTTGATGTGGACGCCGCCGTTGTCCGCACTGGTCCGGACATAGGAGTCCATCGAGTCGGGCTGCGGATCCTTGCCCAGCACGTCGTCGTCGTACGCCGTCCCCGGGGCTTTCATGGACCGCAGGGCCTGCCCCTGGACCTTGGATGTGAAGAGGCCTTCCCCGATCAGCCAGCTGGCCTGCGCGGCGGTCTGGTTCTTGGCGTACTGCTCCACGAGCGCGCCGAAGACGTCGGACATGGATTCATTCAGGGCGCCCGCCTGGTTCCGGTACACAAGCCCGGCCGAGTATTGGGTGACGCCGTGGGCCAGTTCGTGTCCGATGACGCTCACGGATTTGGTGAAGCGCTCAAAGACGTCGCCGTCGCCATCACCGAAGACCATCTGGCTGCCGTTCCAGAAGGCGTTGTCATAGAGCTTCCCGAAGTGCACGGTGGCGTCCAGCTTCAACCCGCGTCCGTCCACCGAATCGCGTCCGAAGGCGTCGGCATACAGCCGGTGGGTTGATCCCAGCCCGTCATAGGCCTCATCGGCAGCGGGATCGCTGGCGACAGGTCCGCCTTCTTTGCGGACGAGCCTGCCGGGGAGGGTTTCGTCGCCGCCGGCGTCGTAGATGGCGCGGTTGACCGGCCCCGGCTTTACCTGCCGGAGGCCTGGTGGGAGGGCCGGCACAGCCAGTGACCGTGCAGCCTGGAATGATTCGACGTGCCCCAGGGCTTTCCGGGCGGCGCTTGCCGCGGACGAGAACTCCGGCGCATCCTGCTGCGCCAGCCGCCGCAACAGATACGGCGGAACGATTGAACAGAATGGAACGTGCATGGCGTACCCCCTCAACTAGGTGGAATCAGACTACGAGGAGCCACTGACATTGCCGGGGATGCCGCCGCGATGAATTCGGGGGCCTCCGGCGCGCTGCACCGGGCTGGGCTGGGTACGGTAGGCCCATGGCTGAAACCGAAAAGCGACCCAAGTCCAGCTCCACCCTGCTCACGGTCATCATCGCCTTCGTGGCCAACGTGCTCGTGGCGGCGGCAAAGTCGGTGGCTGCTGTCCTGTCGGGCTCGGCCTCGATGGCCGCGGAGGCAGCGCATTCGTGGGCGGATACCGGGAACCAGGTGTTCCTGTTCTTCGCGGAGCGGCGGTCTGCCCGGCCCCGGGACAAGAGCCACCCCATGGGATACGGCCGGGAGGCCTACGTCTGGTCGATGTTCGCTGCGTTCGGCCTCTTTACCGCCGGCGCGGTTGTGTCCATCATGCATGGCGTCCAGCAGATCATTGAGCCGGAGCCCGCGGCAGACTTCATGGTGGCCTACGTGGTCCTGGCCGTGGCCTTCGTCTTCGAAGGGATCTCCTTTATCCAGGCTTTCCGGCAGACCCGGAAGGCGGCCCACGAGCTGGACCGGCACACCCTTGAGCAGGTCCTCATCAGCTCCGATCCCACCCTGCGCGCGGTGTTCGCCGAGGATGCCGCCGCCCTGATCGGCCTCGTCGTGGCCTTCCTGGGCGTGTTCCTGCACCAGGTCACCGGATCACCGCTGCCGGACGCGATCGGTTCCATCGCCGTCGGCGTGCTGCTCGCCGTCGTCGCCGTTGTCCTGATCGACCGCAACAGGCGCTTCCTGGTGGGCCAGGGCGTCACGCCGGACATCGAGCGCTCCATGGCCCGGCGGGTGCTGGAGCACCGCGACATCGCCCGGCTCACGTACCTGCACCTGGAATTCGTGGGCCCCCGCAAGCTGTACCTTGTGGCGGCGGTCGACCTGGAGGGAGACCACCCGGAGCACGAGGTGGCGGTGGCCCTGCGCCGGATCGAGCGTGAACTCGAAGACCACGAGACGGTGGAGGAAGCCGTGCTGACCCTGGCAACCCTTGACGAGGCCGCGCTGCGCTTCTGACCTGGCCCGCCATCACGAAGCCCGCCAGCACGGCCCGGAAGCGTAAACGAAGAAACCCCCGCCGCTTCTCTGAAGCGGCGGGGGTTTTCTTGTGCCCTCGATAGGATTCGAACCTACGACCTTCTGCTCCGGAGGCAGACGCTCTATCCCCTGAGCTACGAGGGCAATCAGGGTATCCGGCCGTTCCCGGCGGGACGTCCTAGAGCTTAGCAGCAAGGTGGCCCGCAATGGAAAACCGCCGCTGAAAAGGCAGTCTGCCGGTCAGCCGCCAGCGGCCTCAGTAGCCCGAAAAAGAGTCCGTCCGGACCCGGTGTGCGCCTGCACGCCTGGCGGCACGGCGGAGGGATGCAACGCTTGCGGGGGAGCCGGAGACGTAAACGTCCCTGCCGGCAATGTCCGGGACAAGCGCCGCAAGCGTCGTTCCGTCGAGCCGGCCGTCCCCGCCGGGGTTGGCGGCGGAAGCGGAGGCCAGGCCCGGGGGCGCCCCGGAACCGTCCGCGAGCCGCACCAGTACGCGGACGCCGGACTTCCGGAGTTCTTCCGCGTAGGCCACCTCCCCGGCGCTCCGGGCCAGGAGCAGGAGCACGGCGTCCCGCTCCCGCAGGCTCCCGGAGGAGAGCTGTGAAACAAACGGCGTGATGCCAATCCCCGCCGCAATGAGCAGCACCGGCCGGCGCGGATCCCTCGGCAGGACGAAGTCGCCGCCCACCGCCGTGGCTGTCACTTCGTCACCCGGCCGCAACGCCAGGAGCGCTTGCTTTGCCGCGGACAAAGGCCCCGCCGTCCGCACCCCAAACTTCACCAGGCGCTCGCCGGGGGAGCCCGTCAGGCTGAACACCCGGCGTCGGCCTTTCCCGTCCGGCCTGTCGTGCGGCAGGTCCAGCTCCATGTACTGCCCGGGGAGAAAGCGCACCGGCCGGGCAGGCTCGAACGAGAACTCTGTGGTGGCGGCCGTCAGCGGCCGGGTTCCTGCCAACCGGAGCTTCACGGCCCCGCGCTGGCCCGCCAGGAAAGCCAGCAGGTTGCCCGCCAGCAGCGCTGCCTCCGGCGAATTGGCGAAAATGCCCAGGTTCCAGGGGACCGCGAAGAGCACCCCAACCACCGTGGCCAGCACCAGCTGTTGGCGGCGCCGCGGCGGCAACGTCAGGGGCTCGGTCAGCATGAAGCCCACAAAGAAAAGCACCGGACGCTGGGCGAGGGCCTGCCAGAGACCCATGCCTGCCGTCATGCCGGAGCGAAGCAGCTCAAGGGTGATGATCGCCGTGGCCACCACCGTGAACACTGACGCCATCAGCACCTTTCGCGTCCGGTGCAGGACCAGCAGCACGCCGGGTACCAGCAGCAGGAGCATGGCCGGGGTCGCCGCCCACCACGTGGCGATATTCAGCCCCGTGAGCCCGGCGGCAAAGGCGCCGGCGGCGGCAGGATTGAAGATGTGCCGTCCGCGCCACGCCAGCACGTATTTGGATGCGGACGCCAGGACGCACGCCAGCGCCACCCCCACCAGGTCCATCGGCTGCAGGGTCGGCCAGAACAGGAAATAGAGCAGCAGCCCCGTGATAAGCGAGGATTCCGTATGGGGATTTACCCGGAAGAGCGCCGCCAGCGCCCGGTTGGAGGCGTACGTCAAACCCAGGCACAGCGCCAGGTGTGCCAGCATTTCCGGGATGCCAAAAGTCAGCCAGCCCAGCACGTTGAGCAGCAGGCTGTACGCGGCGAGGACTGCCAGGACGACAAGGACAAGCCGGTACATGGTGAACCTGCCCACGGCGGTGCCTATCCGGCCCGTCAGGGAGGGAGCCGGACCGGTTTGCGGAGTATCCACAGGGCTCATGAAAACAGCTTCCCTTCGAATTCGGCTGAATAGGTTGCGCTGCCGTCGGAAAAGACGGTCAGCCAGGAAACGTCGAACGTCTCCTGGAGCAAGGCGCCGGGAACGAAGAAGAGGGCAGTGGCGAGGGCATCGGCAACCATGGCCGTATCCGCCAATGCCCAGGTGGCGACGGCGGTTCGGACGGGCTGCCCGGTGGTTCCGTCCAGGACGTGGTGCAGTCCGTCGCCCCAGGCGCGGCGGTTGGCAGCGGACGCACACAGCGCCCGGCCCTGCAGGTCCATCACGCCAATCGCCTGCGCCGGGTTGTAGGGGTGTTCGAGCGCCACGCCCACGGGCCCGGCTCCGCGGGCCAGCAGGTCCCCGCCGGCATCGATCAGGAACGTGTCAACCCCGGCGGCCTCCAGCTCCCCGGCCAGCAGGTCCACCAGCAGGCCCTTGCCGGCGGCGCCGATGTCCAGCACCACGGGGGCGCTGGCAGTCAGGACCGTGCCGGACCACGTGAGGACCGAATCCCAGGCCGGCGCCGGGAGGGGCGGCCCGGCCGGCCGGAGCGAGTAGGCTGCGTCATACCCCAGGCGCTCCAGGCTGCCGCCAATCAGCGGCGTCATGGCCCCGCCGGTAAGCCGGTAGAGCCGCCCGTACAAGTCGCCCAGCGGAGCAGCCTCATCGGGGAACTCATAGCGGCCCGGCTCCCGCGCCAGGTCCGCAACCAGGGAATCGCTGCGGAAACGGGACCAGTCGCCGTCGAACTTTTCAACCCTCTCCAGAAGGCGCGTCCGCACTGCGGGCGGCAGCGGCAGGGCGGTGGTGATTTCCCAGCCGGTACCGATCCCCTGGAACGAAAAGCCCTCCCGGTCCACCGGCACCGCTTACTGCGCCTCCGCCTTGATCTTCTCCAGGGCCTGGTTGAAACCTCCGCTGGTCAGTGAGGACCCGGCCACCTTGGAAACGTTCAGCTCATCAATGTTTTTCCCCACTACCTGGGCCGCGATGCCCCCCGCAAACTGGCCCTGGAACTTTCGGGTGTTGGGGTTGGACGGGTGCTGGGTGATCTGCACGTCCGTGACGTTTCCCGCTGCAAGCGTCAGCTGCACGCCCACGGTCTCGGTGCCGTTGGGCGAGACATAGTTCCCGTCCGCGTTGTAGGTGCCGTCCTTGTAACTGGCGCCGCTGGCGGCCAGGGAGGAAGATCCGGCAGAGGGGGCGGCTGGTGCTCCGGCAGTCCCTGGCGTGCTGTCAGCGGTGGACGGTGCACAGCCCGCGACGGTTCCTGCCAGGGACAGGCCGGCGATACCGGCGAATAGGCCTTTGCGGATTGCGCCCCTGGACGCGGAGGGGCTCTTGCGGATAGAGGGTCTCATGAAGGCTCTCATTTCACTTTTGGGTTGTCTTCTCTATGGGACGGGCCCTGCGGCAGTGGCTACGGTTTAGTCAACGCCGGATCCGCCCGAATGGTTCACGGATGCGGCCTGGAACATTCTTTTCCGCCCCGCCGGACGGCAGGCACGGCTCCCAAATTCTTTGCTGTCACTGGCCCCCGGTAGTCTAGAGGGGTGACTCCCGAAGAACTTTCCCTCGCCATATCCGCCTGCCTCAAGGACGCCGTCGCCGCCGGCGATATTGCCCTTGCGGCATCAGCCATTCCGGCTGAGGTGCGCGTGGAGCGACCCAAGAACCGGGACCACGGCGACTGGGCCACCAACATCGCCCTCCAGCTCGCCAAGCAGGCCGGCACTAATCCGCGCGAATTCGCCGCCGTCCTCAGCAGCCGGTTGAAGTCCATCGACGGTGTCTCCGCCGTGGATATCGCCGGCCCGGGCTTCCTGAACATTACCGTGGACGCCGCAGCCGCAGGAGCCCTGGCCAAGGTCATCGTTGAGGCCGGCAACGGCTACGGCACCAACACCGCGCTCGCCGGGCGTACCGTCAACATGGAGTTCGTATCCGCCAACCCCACCGGGCCGCTGCACATCGGGCACACCCGCTGGGCCGCCCTGGGCGACTCGATCGCCCGCGTGCTGCGCGCTTCCGGCGCGGACGTCACCGCCGAGTACTACATCAACGACGCCGGTTCGCAGATGAACACTTTCGCGCACTCCGTCTACAACCGGTTGCACGGCCTCCCCGTGCCCGACGGCGGCTACCCCGGGCAGTACATCGCGGACCTTGGCCACGAGGTGCTCACCGCACACCCCGACATCCGCGAGCTCACGGAAGTGGCGGCCCTGCCGGTCATCCGTGCCGCCGCCTACGAGGCCCAGATGAAGGACATCAAGGCCACGCTGGCGGACTTCGGCGTCGAGTTCGACGTCTTCTTCTCCGAGCAGGAACTGCACGACGCCGGCGCCATTGAAAGTGCCGTGGCTCGCCTTCGCGAGCAGGGCCACGTATTCGACGACGGCGGCGCGGTCTGGCTGCGGACCACGGACTTTGGCGACGACAAGGACCGCGTGATGATCCGCGCCAACGGCGAGCCAACCTACTTTGCCGCTGACGCGGCCTACTACCTGTCCAAGAAGGACCGCGGCTTCACCGAAAAGATCTACCTCCTGGGCGCGGACCACCACGGCTACATCAACCGGCTCAAGGCCATCGCCGCCGCGGCGGGTGACGACCCCGAGCTGAACATCGAGGTCCTGATCGGCCAGCTGGTGTCCGTCAACGGGGCCAAGCTGTCCAAGCGTGCCGGCAACATCATCGAGCTCAAGGACCTGATTGAGTGGCTGGGCAAGGACGCCGTCCGCTACTCCCTGGCCCGGTTCCCCGCCGATTCGCCCTTGACGCTGGACCCGGAACTGCTGAAAAAGCACAGCAACGAGAACCCGGTGTTCTATGTCCAGTACGCCCACGCCCGTTCCCGCGGCGCCGCACGCAATGCGGTGGCGGCCGGCGTCGAACGCCAGCTGGACGGCCGGGACAGCTTTGACGCTGCGCTGCTGGACCACGCCACCGAGAACGAGCTGCTGTCCTACCTGGGCAGCTACCCGTCCATTGTGGCCAAGGCCGCGGAACTGCGCGAACCGCACCGTGTTGCCCGCCACCTGGAGGCCATCGCAGGCGCCTACCACCGCTGGTATGACGCATGCCGGATCGCCCCCATGGGCGATGAAGCAGTGACCGACCTCAACCGCACGCGTCTTTGGCTCAACGACGCCACCAGCCAGGTGCTTGCCAACGGACTTGACCTGTTGGGCGTTTCCGCCCCGGAACGGATGTAGATTCGATGACGCACCCAGCAGGACAGGCATCTCCGCTCGCCCCGGAGTGGCTCGCTGTTCCGGATGACCTCAACGCCCTTCACGAGCCCATGTGGGCCCGTGACGTAGCGCGCAACGAAAATGGCGAAATCAGCATTGGCGGCATTCCCGTCAGCGAGTTGCAGCGGCAATACGGCACGCCGCTTTTCGTGATGAGCGAGAACGACTTCCGTGCCAGGGCCAGGGCATTCAGCGACGCCTTCAACGACGCCTTCGCCGATATTTGCGGGGGAGTGGACGTCTACTACGCCGGAAAGTCATTCCTTTGCACCTCGGTGGTCCGCTGGGTGGAGGAAGAAGGGCTGCGCCTGGACACGGCCTCCGGCGGGGAGCTCGCCGTGGCGCGCCGGGCTGGAATTCCCGGCGCGGACGTCGCCCTGCACGGCAACAACAAGTCCGACGGCGAGATTCAGCGGGCCCTTGACATGGGCCTGGGCCGGATCGTGGTGGACAGCCTGGCCGAACTTGAACGCGTCGGCGCGATCGCGCAGGCCCGCGGGGAGCAGGCCAAGGTCATGCTGCGGCTCACCCCCGGCGTCCATGCCCACACGCACGAATTCATTGCCACCGCCCACGAGGACCAGAAGTTCGGCCTCTCCATGGCGGCCGACACCACCGATGAAGCCGGCGTCTCAGCCGCCGAGGAAGCAGTGGCTGCGGCGGCAGCCAACCCCGGCATTGAGCTGCTGGGCCTGCACTGCCACATCGGTTCGCAGATTTTCGAGCCGGACGGTTTTGCGCTTGCTGCCGAGAAGCTGCTGCGCTTCCTGGCCGCCATGCAGGAAAAGTACTCCATCACCATGCCGGAACTGGACCTTGGCGGCGGCTACGGGATTGCCTACACGCCCGTGGACACCCCGCGCCCCGCAGCGGAGATCGCCACCGCGATGGCCGCCGTCGTGCGTTCCACCTGCGCCGAGCTGGGCATCGACGCGCCGCGTATCTCCATTGAGCCCGGACGCGCCATTGTTGGCAGCACCACCTTCACCCTCTACGAGGTAGGCACGCTTAAGACAGTCCGCGTGGACGCGCCGGGCACCTCCGGCGACGGTGACGCGGGCAACAACGTTACGTATCCCCGCCGCTATGTTTCGGTGGACGGTGGCATGAGCGACAACGCCCGCCCGGTGCTGTACGACGCGGATTATTCGGCCGTCCTGGCCTCCCGCACCTCCGCCGCGGCCCCGCAGCTGTCCCGCGTGGTGGGCAAACATTGCGAGAGCGGCGACATAGTTGTTAGAGATGTATATCTGCCCGAGGACGTGGCAGCCGGTGATCTGCTTGCTGTACCGGGAACCGGCGCCTACTGCTGGGCCCTCTCGAGCAACTACAACTATCTGGCCCGGCCGGGCGTTGTCGCGGTGCGCGACGGATCTGCCCGGCTGATTGTCCGCGGGGAAACCGAAGAAGATTTGCTGAACCGCGACATGGGAGCCTGAATGACGGAAATGCGAACGCTGAAAGTGGCCCTGCTGGGCTGTGGCAACGTTGGAGCCCAGGTTGCGCGGATCCTTATTGAGGACGCCGACGCCCTTGCCGCCCGTACCGGAGCCCGCCTGCAGCTCAGCGGCATCGCCGTGCGCAACGTCAACGCCCCCCGCGACGTGGACCTGCCCCAGGAACTGTTCACCACTGACGCCGAAACACTCGTCAAGGACGCAGACCTGGTGATCGAACTGATGGGCGGCATCGAACCGGCGCGTACGCTGATCCTCTCCGCGCTGCGTAACGGCGCCTGCGTGGTCACCGGCAACAAGGCACTGCTGGCGCAGGACGGCCCCACACTCTACGAAGAGGCGGACAAGGCAGGCGTCCAACTTTCCTACGAGGCCGCGGTGGCCGGTGCCATCCCGATCCTCCGCCCCATCCGCGACAGCCTCTCGGGCGACCGGATCACCAAGGTGCTGGGCATCGTCAACGGCACCACCAACTTCATCCTTGACCAGATGGACACCACCGGCGCCCAGTTCTCGGACGCCCTCGCCGAAGCCCAGCGCCTTGGCTACGCCGAAGCGGACCCCACTGCCGACGTCGAAGGCCACGACGCCGCCGCCAAGGCCGCCATCCTCGCCTCGCTGTCCTTCCACACCCGCTTCGCGCTGGACGACGTCCACTGCGAGGGCATCACGTCCGTCAGTGCTTCAGACATCGCCGCCGCGAAAGACGCCGGCTTCGTCATCAAGTTGCTGGCCATCGCGGAAAAGCTGACCGACGCCGACGGCAAGGAAGGCGTGTCCGTCCGCGTGCACCCCACCCTCCTGCCGCGCGAACATCCGCTGGCCGCTGTCCGCGGTGCATTCAACGCGGTGTTCATCGAGGCTGAAAACGCCGGTGAGCTGATGTTCTACGGCCAGGGCGCCGGCGGCACCCCCACGGCATCTGCCGTCCTGGGCGACCTCGTCTCGGCAGCCCGCCGCCTGGTCCTGGGCGGTCCCGGCCGCACCGAAACCACCACGGGCCACGTTCCCGCGCTGCCCATCGACGCGGCCACCACCAGCTACTACATCGGCCTGGACGTTGCCGACCAGCCCGGTGTGCTGGCCAAGATCGCCCAGCTCTTCGCCGAGCATGGGGTCTCCATCGAAATCATGCGGCAGACCATCCACCGCGGCGCCGGATCCAACGTGGAGTCGGCCGAACTGCGGATCGTTACCCACCGCGCGTCAGAGGCTGCCCTTGCAGCCACCGTCGAGGCCGTGAAGGGCCTGGACGTCATCAATTCAGTTACATCCGTTTTGCGGGTAGAAGGAGTCTAAGTGGCTCACCAATGGCGCGGTGTCATCCGCGAATACGCTGACCGTCTGCCCGTCACGGAGTCCACCAGGGTCATCACCCTGGGCGAGGGCGGCACCCCGCTGGTGCACGCGCAGAAGCTTTCCGAACTCACCGGTTCCGACGTCTACCTGAAGGTGGAGGGGATGAATCCCACCGGCTCCTTCAAGGACCGCGGCATGACCATGGCGATGACCGCAGCGGTTGCCTCGGGTGCGAAGGCCGTTGTGTGCGCTTCCACCGGCAACACGTCCGCCTCCGCCGCTGCCTATGCAACGGCTGCCGGCCTCAAGTGCGCCGTCCTGGTGCCTGAAGGCAAGATTTCCATGGGTAAGCTCAGCCAGGCCATCGCCCACGGCGCCACCCTGCTCCAGGTGGATGGCAACTTTGACAACTGCCTGGACATCGCCCGCAAGCTGGGGGAGTCCTACCCCGTCTTCCTGGTGAACTCCGTGAACCCTGCCCGCATCCAGGGCCAGAAGACCGGTGCCTTCGAAGTGGTCGATTCGCTGGGCGACGCACCGGACATCCATGTCCTGCCCGTGGGCAACGCCGGCAACATCACTGCCTACTGGAAGGGCTACAAGGAGTACTCGGCGCCCTTCGAATCGGAAACGGCCGGGACGCTTCCCGCCGTGTCCACCAAGACACCGGCGATGTGGGGCTTCCAGGCCGCCGGTGCTGCCCCCTTCGTCGCCGGCCACCCGATCACCGAGCCGGACACCATCGCCACCGCCATCCGCATCGGAAACCCCGCTTCCTGGGATGGTGCAGTGGGCGCCCGTGACGAATCCGGTGGACTCATCGAGGCCGTCACCGATGAGGAAATCCTGAACGCCCACCGCTGGCTGTCAGCAAAGGAAGGCGTCTTCGTGGAGCCCGGTTCCGCCGCGGGCGTGGCGGGCCTGCTCAAGAAGCACGCCGCAGGCGAGGTCCCCAGCGGGAAGACCATCGTCATAACGGTCACCGGCCACGGACTCAAGGACCCCCAGTGGGCCCTGCGCACCGAGGACGGCAGTGATGTCCAGCCGGTCAAGGTTCCCAACGATGTTGTCACCGTTGCCGCTGAGCTGGGACTGGAAGAAAAATAGCCTTGGACGCCACCTCGCAGGCCGCCGTCGGACTGCAACTGATTGAGCCGGGCCAGCGCGTCACCGTCCGTGTCCCTGCCACCACGGCCAACCTCGGCCCCGGCTACGACAGCCTGGGACTCGCGCTGGCCCTGCATGACACCCTGACCGTGGAAAGCCTGGACACGGACCAGCTCCTGTTCGAGCTCAGCGGCGAGGGCGCTGACACCCTCCCGCGGGATGCCAGCCACCTGGTGGTACGCGCAATGGAGGCCGCCTTCGAGCGGCTGGGTTACCGCCACGGCGGGCTGAAGGTGACAGCGGAGAACGTCAACCCGCACGGGCGGGGGCTGGGCTCCTCCGCCTCCGCCGTGGTCGCCGCCGTTTCGGCCGCCAATGCAATGGTCCCTGCCGACAGCAGGCGCGGAAGGGACTGGGTCCTCCAGCTCACCAGCGAACTGGAGGGCCACCCGGACAACGTCGCACCCGCGATTTTCGGCGGACTGGCGCTGTCATGGCAGGACAGTGAGCAGTACAGCAGCACCAGCGCCACCGTTGCCGGTTCCATCATCCCTGTCGTGGCGGTACCCGACTTCGAACTCTCCACTGAGGCCGCCCGCGCCCTGCTGCCGGCATCAGTGGGACACCATGCAGCAGCGATGAATTCGGGCCGCGCAGCCCTGCTGATCCACGCCCTGACGCAGAAGCCTGAATTCCTGTTGCCGGGCACCGAGGATTACCTGCACCAGAGCTACCGGGCGGAAGCCATGCGGCCCAGTGCGGCACTGATCGGGGCACTCCGCAAAGCGGGCTACGCTGCAGTGGTTTCCGGGGCCGGGCCAACCGTCCTGGTGCTGGCCAACGGTGACGCCCAGGCCGCCGATGCACTCGCGTTCATTCAGGCCTTCACGGCGGAGAACACGCCGGACATCGGCTGGCGCGTGCTGAAGCTCGCAGTGGACGTTGAAGGTGCTAAGGTGGACGTGCACCGGCGGTAATTCCGCCTATCTGATCTGCTCCTGCATTCAGTTGCTGTTTGATCTACCACTGTGAATGTATTCCGGTGCCACCTGCTTGGTCTGTCGCAGGAATTTGCAGCATCCAACTGCCCCTGAAGCGTCAGTCAGGCGTTGGGCCGTGGGCCCAGCGCAAGGTGAATCAGTATCCGGCCCTGCTGGCCGAAATCCAACCGGCAAGGCTGAAATCCGGCTGCAGATCTGAACTGCAGCCCAGATCAAATCATCGCGTCCAGCTCCCAGTCTGGACGCCGTCGAGGGGGAAGGATCCTTCGTGACCGAAACCACTGAGCTGTCGCCAGCTGTGGAACACATAACTTCTGCTGCCGAATCAACGGCCGCACCCGCCAAGAGCAGCGGCCTCGCCGGCCTGAAGCTCGCCCAGCTGCAGGCCCTGGCCAGCCAGCTCGGTATCTCCGGCGGCTCCCGCATGCGGAAGGGGGACCTGGTTTCGGCCATCTCCGCCCACCGTGCGGGGACCCTTACCGTCAAGACTCCCGCGAAGGCCGCGGACAAGGCTCCGGAAAGCACCGTGGCTCCGGCCGCAGCCGCTCCGGAGGCCCCTTCCGCTGAAGCCCCTGCCGCTGAAGGCACCCGTGCCCGCGGACGCGGCCGGAGCCGCCGCGCCGTCAGCGACGGCGTGGTTGCCCCGGCAACCGAAGCTCCCGTCGTGGAAACCGCTGTCGCGCCTGCCGCCGCAGCCGTCGAGGCGCCGTCGGCCGCTCCTGCGGAGGCCCCCGAGGCAACGGAAGGCGCCCCCGAGCGCCGCCAACCGCGCACCCGCAACCGCCGCCGCGGGGAAGCCGCTGCCGCTCCCGTCCAGGAAGCACCGGTGGAAACCCCGGCAGAGCAGCCGGCCGCCGAACAGCGTTCAGGCGAGCAGCGCACCGAAGCCCCCGCAGAAGCGGGCGAGTCCGGCCAGCGCACCGAGCGCCGTGAAGGCGGCCGCACCCGCGGCCGCGACACCACCTCCCGCGACTCCGATGGCGGCCGAGACAACACCGGCAGCCGCGAGGCAGGCCAGCGCGACGGCGGCCGGGATAACCGTGACAACGACGACTCCGACGGCGGAAGCCGCCGCAACCGCCGTAACCGCCGCGACCGGAATGACCGGAACGACCGTTCAGGCGGCCAGGACCGGGACAACTCCCGCAACGACCGCTTCCGCGACCGCAACGACCGCCGCCGCGGACGCAACCAGGGTCCGGAAGTGGACGACGTCGAGGTTACCGACGACGACGTCCTGCTGCCGGTCGCCGGCATCCTTGACGTCCTGGAGAACTACGCGTTCATCCGCACCTCCGGCTACCTGCCCGGCCCCAATGACGTCTACGTCTCCCTGGCCCAGGTCAAGAAGTACAACCTGCGCAAGGGCGACGCCGTGGTGGGCGCAATCCGTGCACCGCGTGACGGCGAAGACCGCAGCCAGCAGTCCACCCGCCAGAAGTTCAACGCACTGGTCCGCGTCACGTCCGTCAACGGCAAGACCCCGGAAGAGCTCAAGGACCGCGTTGAGTTCGCCAAGCTGGTACCGCTCTACCCGTCCGAGCGCCTGCGCCTGGAGACCGACCCCAAGAAAATCGGTCCCCGCGTCATCGACCTAGTTGCCCCGATCGGCAAGGGCCAGCGTGGCCTGATCGTCTCCCCGCCCAAGGCCGGTAAGACGCTCATCCTGCAGTCCATCGCCAACGCAATCACCACCAACAACCCTGAGGTCCACCTCATGATGGTGCTGGTTGACGAACGGCCCGAAGAAGTCACGGACATGCAGCGCACCGTCAAGGGCGAGGTCATTGCCTCCACCTTCGACCGTCCCGCCGACGACCACACCACCGTGGCCGAACTCTCCATCGAACGCGCCAAGCGCCTCGTGGAAATGGGCATGGACGTGGTGGTCCTGCTGGACTCCATGACCCGCCTGGGCCGCGCCTACAACCTGGCAGCACCGGCCTCCGGCCGCATCCTGTCCGGTGGTGTGGACTCCGCAGCCCTCTACCCGCCCAAGCGCTTCTTCGGTGCCGCCCGCAACATCGAAAACGGCGGCTCGCTCACCATCCTGGCCACCGCTCTCGTCGAGACCGGCTCCAAGATGGACGAGGTCATCTTCGAAGAGTTCAAGGGCACCGGCAACATGGAGCTCCGCCTGTCCCGCCAGCTGGCAGACAAGCGCATCTTCCCGGCAGTGGACGTCAACGCCTCCGGTACCCGCCGCGAAGAGAACCTGCTCTCGCCCGAAGAGGTCAAGATCATGTGGAAGCTGCGCCGCGTCCTCTCCGGACTCGAGACCCAGCAGAGCCTTGAACTGCTCACCAACAAGATCCGGGAAACCCAGAGCAACGTCGAGTTCCTCATGCAGGTCCAGAAGACGACGCTTGGCGCGAAGTCGGATAACGACAAGTAGCTGAGTTCGGGGCGGGGTCGGCGCATATTTTTGCCGGCCCCGCCCCTTTGTCGTTCGGTTTTTTGCCGCCCCCGCCCCTACGCGTGGTGGCCACGTCCTGACGGACTTTGGCCACCACGCTCCGGCAGGCCCAATGCCACTCCCGGGGCGGCAAAAAACCGCCCGACCTGCGTTCGTCCCACCTAACGCGCGGCATTACTAGACTTGTACAAGTCGAAAGAGGTTTATAGATGTTTGAGTCCGTACAGGGCCTGCTTGATGAGCATGACTCCATCCAGGCGCAGCTGGGGGATCCTGCTGTTTATGCTGACCAGCGGCTTGCCCGGAAGCTGGGGCGGCGGTCGGCTCAGCTCAATGGCATTGTTGAGGCGTACCACAAGTGGGAAGGCATCCGCGACGATCTTGCTGCCGCCAAAGAGATGGCTGCCGAGGATCCCGAATTTGCCGCCGAGGTGCCTGAACTCGAAGCCGCGCTGGAAACTGCAGCCGCCAAGCTCCGGCGCCTGCTGATTCCCCGCGATCCCGACGATGCCCGCAATGTCATCCTTGAGGTCAAAGGCGGTGAAGGCGGCGACGAGGCTGCCCTGTTTGCCGGTGACCTGCTGCGCATGTACACCCGGTACGCGGAGTCCCGCGGCTGGAAGACCGAAATCATCTCCGCCACCGAGTCCGACCTTGGCGGGTACAAGGACGTCCAGGTGGCCGTCAAGGGCAACTCGAATGACCCCGCCGAAGGCGTCTACGCCCGGCTCAAGTTCGAAGGCGGCGTGCACCGCGTCCAGCGCGTGCCCGTGACCGAGTCGCAGGGCCGTATCCACACGTCCGCTGCCGGCGTCCTGGTGCTGCCCGAAGTTGACGAGCCCGAAGAGCTCGAGATCAACCAGAACGACCTCAAGATCGATGTCTACCGCTCCTCGGGTCCGGGCGGGCAGTCCGTGAACACCACTGACTCCGCCGTCCGCATCACGCACCTTCCCACCGGCATCGTGGTGGCCATGCAGAACGAGAAGTCCCAGCTGCAGAACCGTGAAGCCGGCATGCGAGTCCTGCGGGCACGCATCCTGGCGCACCAGCAGGAGCAGATCGACGCCGAGAACTCAGCCCAGCGGAAGTCGCAGATCCGCACGATGGACCGCTCCGAGCGCATCCGCACCTACAACTACCCGGAAAACCGGATTGCGGACCACCGGACCGGATACAAGGCCTACAACCTGGACCAGGTGATGAACGGGGACCTGGAGCCGGTCATCCAGTCCGCGATCGAGATGGATGAGCAGGCGCGGCTGGACGCCATCGGCGACTGACCGGAAAGCTGCCATGACCGAGCCCACCCAGGCGGTGCCTGCCCAGTCCCTGGCTGCAGCGGTCCGCGAGGCCGCTGCAGTCCTGGCCGAGGCCGGCGTTCCGAGCCCCCGGGCCGACGCCGAACTCCTGGCCGACCATCTCCTCAATGTCGGGTTGGGGCGCCTGCGCTCCCTGATGCTCGGCGATACCCCCGCGCCGCCGGGATACGCCGAGCTTGTGGCCGAACGTGCACGCCGCATCCCGCTGCAGCACATCACCGGGACAGCGCACTTCCGCTACCTTGAACTGGCCGTGGGGCCCGGGGTGTTCATCCCGCGGCCGGAGACCGAATCCGTGGTCCAGCTGGCCATCGACCATGTCAAAAACATGCCGCACCCCCGGATCGTGGACCTGGGGACAGGATCCGGGGCGATTGCGGGTTCCATCGCACACGAAGTACGCGGCGCCGAAGTGCACGCGGTCGAATTCAGCCCGTTCGCGTACGCCTGGGCGGCAAGAAACCTTGCGCCGCTGGGCGTCAACCTGGTCCTGGGGGACCTTCGCCACGCCTTTCCGGAACTCAACGGAAGCGTCGACGTCGTCATTTCCAACCCGCCGTACATCCCCGCAGAAGCCGTCCCCAACGAACCCGAAGTAGCGCTGCACGACCCCCCGGAGGCCTTGTACGGCGGGGGAGCGGACGGCATGGAACTTCCGACGGCGGCAGCGGCCTCCGCTGCCCGGCTGCTGCGGCCGGGGGGCTACTTCGTCATGGAACACGCGGAAGTCCAGGCCGGCTGGATTGCCAACATGCTTGCCCGTACCGGAGCATGGACGGCGATCACGACGCACCTGGACCTCAACGGCAAGGAGCGCGCCACCAGCGCCGTGCTCGCGGACCAGACCACACGGAATGAAAGAATGGGCCAGTGACCACAACTTATGACTGCACCATCGACGACGAGCGGGCCAGGGGCCTCGAGGACGCCCAGCGTGCCATCAGCGAAAAGAAGTGCGTCGTGCTCCCCACGGACACCGTTTACGGGATCGGCGCGGATGCGTTTTCGCCGCAGGCCGTCACCATGCTGCTGGTATCAAAGGGACGCAGCCGCACCATGCCGCCGCCCGTCCTGATCCCGCGCATCAACGCACTTGACGGCCTGGCCACCGAAGTTTGCGCGGACGCCCGCAAGCTGGCCGAGGCCTTCTGGCCCGGCGGCCTGACCCTGATCCTGCACGCACAGCCCTCGCTGGACTGGGATCTGGGCGAAACCAAGGGGACCGTTGCGCTGCGGATGCCCGCGGACGAAGTCGCCCTGGAGTTGCTGACCCTGACCGGCCCCCTCGCCGTGTCCTCCGCGAACCGCACCGGCCAGGCTCCGGCCCAGACGGCCGCGGCGGCACGGGAACAGCTGGCGGATTCCGTGGAGGTCTACCTGGAAGGCGGCCAGCGCCCCCTGGAGGGCGAAGCGGGCGTGCCGTCGACCATCGTGGACGCCACCGGACCCATCCTGCGCGTGGTGCGCAACGGGGCAGTGAGCCTGGACCGGTTGCGCGAGCACGTCCCGGGCGTCCTGGGCCTGGGTGAAATCCCGATGGCAGAAGAGGAGCCAGCCCCGGAACAGTCCGGCGCGGGGGATGCACAGAACGACGCCGGGCCCGCACCTGACGCCTCCGGCTCATCCGCCGTGACGGGTCCGGGCGCAGAATCCACCGCGCCGGCCGGGAACCAGCAGCCTTGATGGCGCTGGACCGCCAGCAGATTCCGGTCCTGGATGTCCACGCCACTCCGTTGCGGGTCCCCGAGCTGGTTGCGGAACTGAGCAGCTTCGTGGCGGACGGATCCACCCGTACCGTCCTGGGCCACAACCTGCACAGCGTCACCCTCACCTTGTCCGACGACGGTTTTAGGCGCCTTTACGAGGACAGCGACGTGGTGCTCCTGGACGGAGCACCCGTGCTGTGGCTGTGGGGCAGGACCGGCAACGCCGAAGGCCCCGTCATGGACTACAGGTTGGGCTCCACGGACTGGCTGCCGGCACTGGACCAGGTACGCGGTCTGGAGCGGATTGCCGTGGTCGGCGCCGGGCCCGAAGCGAACGCCGGGGCAGTCAGCCGGCTGAAGGGCATTGTTCCAGGCGCCCGCGTATCCGGTTTTCCCGGCGAGGGGTGGGATCCTGCCCTGGAGGAAGCAGCGGTTTCCTGGCTGCACCGGGAACAGCCGCAGCTGGTCCTGCTTGGCCTGGGCATGCCGCTCCAGGAGGAAGTGCTGCAGCGGCGGCTGGGTGATATGCCACCGGCTGTCTACTGCGCCGTGGGCGGCGCCATCGAGCAGTTGGCCGGGGTCCAGAAGCTAGCCCCCCGGTGGCTCGGCCGGATGGGCCTTGAGTGGGCCTGGCGCCTGCTCCTGCATCCCCGCCGCGTGGCCTACCGTGTGCTGGGGGAGCCCTGGGTCCTGCTGTGGCTCCTCGCAGCCCGAAGGCTCAGGAAACAGGGACCCAGCAGGTAGCTTCCTAGAACTTCTGGTCCTCCAGCGGGGCAAAGCCCCTGCCCCTCAGGCCTGCGCCAAATGCACGCGCCCAGCCCAGGAAGCCCGGAAGATCGCGGCGCTGCAGGAAATAGCCCACGTACCCGCCGACGTCGGCAACGAATGAGCGCACCCGGAAATACCGGCGGATGAGGTAGCCGCGGTTCCGGTAATAGTAGTAGCGCTTGAAGGCGGAGTCCGGAACGATCACGTGCCAGCGGGCACCGTAGACATGCTGCGTTTCACTGAAGGCATGCGGGTGCGTGATGGCGGTGGTGGTGACGGTGCCAAAGCGGATCCCGGCCTTGCGGAGCCGGATGGTGAAATCAACCTCATCGCCGCGGATGAACAGACGCATATCCGGCAGGCCCACCCTGAAGAACACGTCCGAGCGGATCAGCGCGCCGTTGAAGAAGTGGCCGTCGTCCGGAAGGAAGCCAAGTTTCTCCACCTCAGCCCGGTCGTGCGTGACCTTGCCATCAAGGCGGAAGAAAAAGGACAGCCGGTCGGGATGGCCGGGCGCCGTGACCAAAGGGACCACCGCCTCGAGGTCGCGTGCCTCAGCCTCCCGAAGCAGCGTGGCGAGGCATTCCGGATCTGCCGGCTCGGCGTCGTCGTCCATCATCCAGATCCAGCGCGCACCGCTGGCCACTGCCTTGAGCGCGGCCAGCGCGAACCCCCCGGCGCCGCCCAGGTTCGCTTCGGAACGGACATAGTCAACGTTGGCGTGTGCCGCCGCCACGTCCGCAGCCGGAGTGGTGCCGCTGTCCACCAGGCAAATCGTATCCACGGACTGGCTCTGCGCATTGACCGAATCCAGCAGGACGGACAGTTCCTTGGGTCGGTCGAACGTCACGGCAGCAACCGCAATGCGGGGGGTCATGGGGGTCCTTTCAGCATGGCCGCCAGGGAGTTCCCCACCTGTTGTGCGCCCGTGTGGCGCGGAGCCATGGTGCCGGTGGCACTAGTATCTTTGACTAGAGTCCACTGTAATACAGCCCTGTAAGGCACCGAACACTGCCTGCTGCGCGCTCGGCGACGGAGAAGTTTCATTTATCGAAGAACAGATTCCCGGCCCGTGAGCCCACCCACCCAGCACCGGCTGCCAACGCAGCTGAGCGGCTTCGGCACCATCACTCTCGAAGCGGTGCCCGTCCCATGATCATGTACCTGCTGATGGGGCTTACCGCCGCCATTGTCTCCTACGCAGCCACCTGGGGAGCCCGGATCGTGGGGCACCGGCTGGAACTGCACCTGCCCATCCGAAGCCGCGACATGCATTCGACGCCTGTGTCCCGGCTGGGCGGGGTGGCGATCTTCCTGGGCGTCATGGTGGCGCTGGTGGTTGCAAGCCAGTCCTTCTTCGTCAGGGACATCTACCGGAACAACTTCTCGCCCTGGGGTGTCCTGGCCGGCGCCGCCGTGATCGTCCTGGTGGGCGTAGCCGACGACCTGCTGGACATCCGGTGGTGGGTGAAACTAATCGGCCAAAGCGCCGCCGGACTGACAGTGGCCATCTGGGGTGTCCAGATGACCATCGTTCCCTGGGTGCCGGAACCCATCTATCTCCAGGACGGAACGCTCCGGGTGGTGCTGACCGCCGGGCTGATCGTCACCACCATGAACGCCTTCAATTTCATCGACGGACTGGACGGCCTTGCCGCCGGGGTGGCCGTCATCGGCGGCACGGCATTCTTCTTCACCGCCTACTGGGTGCACCGGAACGCGGTGCTGCTGGACTATTCGGACCTGGCCACCCTCATTACGGCCGTGCTGGTGGGCGGCTGCCTGGGCTTCCTGCCGCACAACTTCTTTCCCTCCAAAATCTTCATGGGCGACTCCGGTGCCATGCTGATCGGACTCCTCATGGCCTCGGCCGGCGTCGTGTCAACGGGGCAGATCACCTCGGGCCTCTACGACCGCGCCAACGGTATCTCCACCGTCATACCCATCCTGCTTCCCTTCGCCGTCCTTTTCCTCCCGCTGCTTGACCTGGGACTGGCCGTAGTCCGCCGGACAGCCCGCGGGCGTTCGCCCTGGTCGGCGGACCGCGGCCACCTGCACCACAAGCTGCTGGACATCGGCTATTCGCACCGCACCGCGGTGATCCTGCTGTACTTGTGGACTGCCGTACTGTCGTTCGGCGGCCTGGCGTTCGCCGTCTTCCCCTGGCACATCGTGCTCGCGGTGGATATCTTCGCCACGCTGGTCATGGGACTGGTGACCGCATGGCCGTACCTGTCCCGCGGCAGTGGGGAAACTGCGGCGTAACGCGGTTCTGAATTATTTCTATCTCGTGTAGAATTTAGTGGCAGCCCAAGCTGCCACTCCACCCCCTGCCTCCTGGCGATCTGCCATGTGGTGCCGACGATTGGATCGCATGACCTCCAACGCCGAGTCCGGACCTGCCTCCGGCAATGGACCCGTTGGTACGTCAGGTCCCACCCGTTCGCTCTGGCTGAACCTGCTTAAGCGCAGTTCGATTGCCGCCACGGCCGGACTTGTGCTGTGTGCAGTCCCGGCCAGCCTCCTCAACGGGGCAACCGGGGCAGTATCCAGCTTCCTTGGCGGCCTGCTGGTGATGCTGTTCTTTGGCATCAGCCTCCTCGTCGGGCACTTCGTGGGTCGCCGCAACCCCTCCGGTGCGATTGGGGTGTTCGTGGCCACCTACTTCATCAAGGTAGTTGGCTTCGCGGTGGTCCTGTTCGTCATCGGCGCTCCGGAATGGCTTCACGGCCGTTGGTTCGTCATTGGCGCTGTAGTGGCCGTCGTCCTTTGGCAGGCAGCGGAGATCCATGGATTCAGCAGGGCCCGCCTCCAGATCTACAACGATCCAGAAGACAGGGGAGCAACCGATGCGTGATCCGAAAAAAGCGGCAGGCGCCGCCCACGGCAAACGCGGCTCCCACGGCTCCGCGCCGGTTGCTTCCGACGCATCCAACGATGGCGGCTACAACGCTGGAATGGCTGTATTCAGCTACATCATTGGCGGAATCATCGTCTGGAGTTTGATAGGGTGGGGACTGGATTATCTGTGGGGAACGCGCTGGATTGTGCTCGCAGGCGCTCTGCTTGGAGCCGTCGGAGGTTTCTACCTTTCCCACATGCACGGCCTCACCAGTTCCCGCAAACATGCTGATGGGCGCCATGCTCCCAGCGCACCGTCCCAGGACGGAGAAGATAATGCCAAATAATTTCACAGGGGGAACAGCAGGCTGTCACGCTGCCGGACCCCGCCCAACGCCCAATGATGGACACTGCAGAGAGGAAACGCGTTGATCGCGCTTGCGCTCCCGGCCCAAGATTCAGGAGAGTTCACTCCTCCTGGTATTAACGAAATGCATTTGCCGGCAATTCTGCCGTGGGGTGCCGCAGAAGGATTTTCCAAGCAGATGCTGCTTGTCCTCCTCTCTGTCGTCTTTATCGCAGTCTTCTTCGTGCTCGCCGCACGCAAGCAGCAGCTGGTACCCGGCAAGCTCCAGTTCGCCGGCGAAGCCGCTTACGGTTTTGTCCGCAACGGCATTGCCAAGGACATCATCGGCGGCAGGGACTTCATCAAGTACGTCCCCCTGCTGTTCAGCCTGTTCTTCTTCATCCTGGTCAACAACATCTACGGCGCCATCCCGGTGTTCCAGCTCCCCACGTTCTCGCACGTGGGTGGAGCGTACGTGCTGGCCGGCCTGGTGTACATCACCTGGATCGCCATCGGCGTCAAGAAGAACGGCCTGCGGTACTTCAAGCTGGCCACCGTCCCATCGGGCGTTCCGTGGTACATCCTGCCGATCGTTATTCCGATCGAAATCATCTCCAACTTCGTTGTCCGGCCCGTCACGCACAGCCTCCGTCTGTTCGCGACCATGCTCGCCGGCCACCTGATCGTGATGATCGCCGGTTCCGGCATTGAGTACCTCATCATGCAGGAGAACTTCCTGCTGAAGGGAACCTCCGTCCTGGTCCTTGCAGGTGCCATCGCCATGTACATGCTCGAGGCCCTGATCATGGTCCTGCAGGCCTACGTCTTTACGCTGCTGACCGCGATCTACATCGAAGGCGCCCTGCACGCCGACAGCCACTAGGCACGTCGCCCGGGGCAGGACGCTCCGACGGCACACCACAGTCTTCCCCTTGCGGGGATGAAGCAACCCAAACAACCTGCCACACAAGTGGCATCTTGAAAGGAAAAAAAATGGAAGGCTCCATCAACGGCTCCCTCAACCTCATCGGCTATGGCCTCTCGGCTATCGGCGGTGGTATCGGTGTGGGTCTCGTGTTCGCTGCCTACATCAACGGCGTTGCACGCCAGCCGGAAGCCCAGCGCGTCCTGCAGCCGATCGCATTCCTTGGCCTGGCGCTGACCGAAGCACTCGCCATCCTGGGCCTGGTCTTCGCTTTCGTTCTCAAGTAAACCTTCAGAACTTCAGCGAACATTCAGAACCGAGTAGATAAGGACGGGTGAAATATGCATCAGCTGATCATCTCAGCCGCCGCTGAAGGCGACGTCAACCCACTTATTCCCAATGGCTGGGAAATGCTGGTTGTCTTCGTGGGCTTTGCCATCCTCTTCTTCATCGTGGTCAAGTTTGTTGTCCCGATGTTCGAGAAGACCTTCGCAGAGCGTGCCGAGGCCATCGAAGGCGGCATCGCCAAGGCTGAAAAGGCCCAGGCTGAGGCGTCTGCTGCACTCGAAGAGTACAAGCAGCAGCTGACCGACGCCCGCACCGAAGCCAACCGCATCCGTGAGGAAGCCCGCGCCGAAGGTGCTCAGATCCTCGCGGATCTCAAGGAGAAGGCGGCAGCAGAGTCTGCCCGCATCACCGCACAGGCCCACGCACAGATCGAATCCGAGCGCCAGGCGGCCGTTGTGTCGCTGCGCTCTGAGGTAGGCACCCTGGCCACCACCCTTGCCGGTCGCATCGTGGGCGAGTCCCTCGACGACGACGCACGCGCAGGGCGGGTAGTGGACCGCTTCCTGGCAGATCTGGAGTCCCAGAACGCAGGTGCAGCTAAGTAATGGCAGGCGTATCGAGCGAATCGCTGGCAACAGCGCTGGCGGAGTTGGAAGCAAAGCTTCCGACGGCGTCGCTGCAGCTGGCAAAGGAACTCTTCGGAATTCTGGGAATGGTGGACAGCTCGGCTGGCTTGCGCCGCGCCCTGACTGACCCGTCCCGCAACGGTGACGAAAAGTCGGCGCTGGTCAAGCAGCTGGTTGGCGGGAAAGTCTCCGCTGATGCTGCAGACATCGCAGGCGGACTGGCCAGCTCACGCTGGGCAAACGCCCGTGATATCGGCGATGCACTCGAGACTCTTGCCGCAACGGTGGTCATTTCCGTTGCCGAAAACAAGTCGGCCGTTTCTGCCTCCGGAATCACTGGCCTGGAAGAGCTGGAGAACGATCTGTTCTCCTTCAACCAGGCTGTTGCCTCCAGCCACGAGGTACAACGTGCTCTGTCCGAACCACAGGCCAGCAGTGCAGCCCAGGTTGCGCTTGCCGAGAAGCTTGTGCCAGCTGCCAGTGAGGAAGCCAAAGTCCTCATTGCACAGGCTGTGACCCAGCCCCGTGGCATCAAGCCCACCCGGCTTGTGCAGCGGTTCGCCGAGCTGGCAGCCAAGCGGCAGCAGCGCTGGATTGCAACGGTCAGCGTGACCCGTCCTTTGACCCAGACGCAGCTTGCCCGCCTGCAGGCCGGCCTAAATGCCCTGTACGGACGGGAACTGAAGGTCAACGTCAATGTTGACCCGGCACTCATTGGCGGCATCCGCGTCCAGGTCGGTGACGAAGTGCTTGACGCTTCGGTTCTCACCAAGCTGGGCGAACTGCAACGCCAGCTGGCCGGTTAGCCGGACAAGCACAACAAACTGATAGAAACCCAGGTCACCGATTGCGGTGACCACAAACAGGAGAGCAGGGACTGCAGATGGCCGAATTGACCATCAACGCCGACGACGTCCGTAATGCGCTGAACGAGTTCGCGGCGTCCTACGAACCCGGAAACGCAGAGCGCGTAGAGGTCGGCCGCGTAACCACCGCTGGTGACGGCATCGCCCGTGTTGAGGGCCTTCCCTCGGTCATGGCGAACGAGCTGCTTCGTTTTGAGGACGGCACCCTGGGCCTCGCCCAGAACCTCGACGTCCGCGAAATCGGAGTCATCGTCCTCGGTGACTTCACCGGGATCGAAGAAGGCCAGGAAGTGCACCGCACCGGACAGGTTCTGTCCGTCCCCGTGGGCGACGCCTTCCTGGGCCGCGTCGTCGACCCCTTGGGCATGCCCATCGACGACCTCGGCGAGATCAAGGCCGAGACCACCCGCGCCCTGGAGCTCCAGGCTCCCGGCGTGACCCAGCGCAAGTCTGTGCACGAACCGATGCAGACCGGCCTCAAGGCGATCGACGCCATGATCCCGATCGGCCGCGGCCAGCGCCAGCTCATCATTGGTGACCGCCAGACCGGTAAGTCCGCCATCGCCATCGACACGATCATCAACCAGAAGGCCAACTGGGCTTCGGGCGATGTGACCAAGCAGGTCCGCTGCATCTACGTGGCCATCGGGCAGAAGGCGTCCACCATCGCCGCCATCCGCCAGACCCTCGAGGACAACGGCGCGCTGGAGTACACCACCATCGTGGCTTCTCCCGCCTCTGACCCCGCAGGCTTCAAGTACCTGGCTCCGTACGCAGGCTCGGCCATCGGCCAGCACTGGATGTACGGCGGCAAGCACGTCCTCATCGTGTTCGATGACCTGTCCAAGCAGGCCGAAGCCTACCGCGCCGTGTCGCTGCTGCTGCGCCGCCCGCCGGGACGCGAAGCCTACCCGGGCGACGTCTTCTACCTGCACTCCCGCCTGCTGGAGCGTTGTGCCAAGCTCTCCGACGAGCTCGGTGCCGGTTCCATGACGGGCCTGCCGCTGATCGAGACCAAGGCGAACGACGTGTCCGCCTACATCCCGACCAACGTCATCTCCATCACCGACGGCCAGATCTTCCTGCAGTCCGACCTCTTCAACGCCAACCAGCGCCCCGCTGTTGACGTGGGTGTCTCGGTGTCCCGCGTTGGCGGTGCCGCCCAGGTAAAGTCCATGAAGAAGGTCTCCGGTACCTTGAAGCTGGACCTCGCCCAGTACCGCGACATGCAGGCGTTCGCGATGTTCGCATCCGACCTGGACGCAGCATCCCGCCAGCAGCTGACCCGCGGTGCCCGCCTGATGGAACTGCTCAAGCAGGGCCAGTACTCGCCGTTCCCGGTGGAGGACCAGGTTGTGTCCATCTGGGCCGGCACCAACGGCTACCTGGACGACGTCCCGGTAGAGGACATCAGCCGCTTCGAGGCCGAGTTCCTGGAGCACCTGCGCCACAAGTCTTCGATCCTCACCACGCTGGCCCAGACCAACGTGCTGGACGACGACACCGCTGCGGCCTTGAAGTCCTCGATCGTCGACTTCAAAAAGGGTTTCTTCGGTGAGGGTGACAACCACCTGGTAGGAGCCGGCCACGAGGAGCATGACGCCATCTCCGAGGGCGAAGTCGACCAGGAAAAGATCGTCAAGCAGAAGCGCTAGTTCCGCTTTATCCGGGTGTGCCGGGCCAAATGGCCCGGCACACCCGGCTACGGAATGTTAGGAAAGGATAAGTATGGGAGCCCAGATCCGGGTCTACCGCCAGAAGATCAGCTCGACGACGTCGATGCGCAAGATCTTCAAGGCGATGGAACTGATCGCTACCTCGCGCATCGGGAAGGCCCGTGCGCGCGTAGCAGCTTCACTGCCTTACGCGAACGCGATCACGCGCGCCGTTTCTGCTGTCGCCAGCCAAAGCGAAATCGACCACCCGCTGACCACTGAGCCGGAGCAGATCCGCCGCGCCGCAGTCCTGGTAATCACCTCGGACCGCGGTTTGGCAGGTTCCTACTCCGCCAGCGTCCTCAAGCAGGCGGAAGGTCTCAACGAGCTGCTCCACGCCGAAGGCAAGGAAGTAAAAACCTACCTCGTGGGCCGCAAAGCCCAGGCCTACTTCGACTTCCGGAACCGCGAGTACACGCGTGTCTGGACCGGAGGCACGGACGCGCCCGAGTTCGCAACCGCCCGTGAGATCGGCGAAGCGCTGCTGGCAGAATTCGCAACTGACTTCGAAGAGGGCGGCGTGGACGAAATCCACGTTGTCTACACCCGCTTCAAGTCCATGGTCACCCAGGAGCCGACCGTCATCCGCCTGCTCCCGCTTGAAGTTGTGGAGGAGCATGCCGCGTCCGAATCGGATCTCCTGCCGCTGTACGAGTTCGAGCCGGAAACGGAGCGTGTCCTTGACGCCCTGCTCCCGCGCTATATCGAATCCCGTATCTTCGCAGCCATGTTGCAGGCAGCAGCTTCCGAGCTCGCCGCCCGCCAGCGGGCGATGAAGTCCGCAGGCGACAATGCGACGGACCTGATCAAGAAGTACACGCGTCTGCGCAACACGGCCCGCCAGGCGGAAATTACGCAGGAACTTTCCGAGATTGTTGCCGGTGCCGACGCCCTCGCGTCGTAGCCTCCACTGCCTCGGTTCCGCGTAACCAGCACCACCACAGATAGACTTAACCCCACGCCATCTACTGAATGAAGTGAGAGAGATGACTGCCACTGCTACCGAACACGTAGCCGCAACGTCCGGTGCAACCGGCCGTATTGCGCGCGTAATCGGCCCGGTTGTCGACGTCGAATTCCCGGCTGACGCAATCCCGTCAATCTACAACGCCCTCACCACCGAGATTACTCTCAACGGTGAAACCAAGACCATCACCTTCGAAGTTGCGCTGCACCTCGGCGACAACCTCATCCGCGCGATTTCGCTGCAGGCGACCGACGGCCTTGTCCGCGGCACCAACGTGGTGGACACCGGTGCCCCGATTTCCGTCCCGGTTGGCGACGGCGTCAAGGGCCACATCTTCAACGTCCTGGGCCAGCCCCTGGATGTTGCCGAGTCGGAGCTGGAGATCAGCGAACGCTGGCCCATCCACCGCAAGGCACCGAGCTTCGCTTCGCTCGAAGGCTCCACCGAGATGCTGGAAACCGGCATCAAGGTCATCGACCTCCTCACCCCCTACATCAAGGGTGGAAAGATCGGCCTGTTCGGCGGTGCCGGCGTGGGCAAGACTGTTCTGATCCAGGAAATGATCACCCGTGTTGCACGCAACTTCGGCGGTACCTCGGTCTTCGCCGGTGTGGGCGAGCGTACGCGTGAAGGTAACGACCTCTGGGTTGAAATGGAAGAGGCAGGCGTCCTCAAGGACACGGCCCTTGTCTTCGGCCAGATGGACGAGCCGCCGGGAACGCGTCTGCGCGTGGCCCTGTCCGCACTGACCATGGCGGAGTACTTCCGCGATGTGCAGAACCAGGACGTGCTGCTCTTCATCGACAACATTTTCCGCTTCACCCAGGCCGGCTCCGAGGTCTCGACCCTGCTGGGCCGCATGCCTTCGGCCGTGGGCTACCAGCCCAACCTGGCGGATGAGATGGGCCTCCTTCAGGAGCGCATCACCTCCACCAAGGGCCACTCCATCACCTCGATGCAGGCCATCTACGTTCCCGCAGATGACTACACCGACCCGGCTCCGGCCACGACGTTTGCCCACCTCGATGCGACCACGGAACTTTCCCGTGAAATCGCCTCCCGTGGTCTGTACCCGGCCGTTGACCCGCTGACGTCCACCTCACGTATCCTGGACCCCCAGTACATCGGACAGGACCACTACAACACGGCCGTCCGTGTGAAGCAGATCCTGCAGAAGAACAAGGAACTCCAGGACATCATCGCCATCCTCGGTGTCGATGAACTCTCCGAAGAGGACAAGATCGTCGTGTCGCGTGCACGCCGCATCCAGCAGTTCCTGTCCCAGAACACCTACACCGCCAAGCAGTTCACCGGCGTCGAGGGCTCCACGGTTTCCATCAAGGACACCGTTGAAGGCTTCTCGGCAATCTGCGACGGCGAACTTGACCACATCGCGGAGCAGGCGTTCTTCAACGTCGGCGGCCTCGATGACGTTGAGCGCCAGTGGGCCAAGATCCAGGAACAGACCAAGTAATATGGCTGAGCTTGAGGTTGAGATTGTCGCAGCGGACCACTTCGTGTGGTCCGGAGCGGCCAAGATGGTCAAGGCCCGCACCAGCGATGGTGAAATCGGAATCCTGCCCGGCCACTCGCCCCTGCTGGCGATCCTGGCCGAGGGTGAACTGGCAATCCAGCCGGTAACCGGGGACCGTATTGCGGTAGACGTGGACGGTGGATTCTTCTCCGTTGACAACAACCGCGTGGTGATCGTTGCTGACAACGCCCAGCTGGGCGGCTCGGCTACCGCTGGGATCCGCTAGCACGACCTTGATGGACGCACCGGGTATTTCGTTCATCGCACTGGCAATCGCGTTCGGATTGCTGATTTTTGCACTGTGCCTTTCGGGGGTGCGCCGCTTTAACCTGCGGCGTGCCCTCGGCACGGTGGACGCCTCCATTTGCGTAGCTGGGAACAGCTGGCAGATGGGGGTTTGTCGTTATCAGGACAACGACCTCGAATGGTTCAGGCTCATCTCCCTGAGCGTCCGCCCCAAGTACACGTTCAAGCGCAGTTCCCTGGAGCTGGTGGGCCGCCGGAAGCCCACCGAAGCCGAGGCCGTAAAGGTCCAGCCGGATGTGGTGATCGTCGAACTCCGGTACGAGGGACAGGACCTGCACTTCGCGATGAAATTCGACGCGTACACGGGTCTGTCATCCTGGCTGGAAGCTGGTCCGGTCATTGGCGTGGGGACCTGGCGCTAGCCAACGTGGACTGGCTTTCAGACATCCGGCTCACGGACGGTCCACTGTATGGGACTGTCCTGGTATTGGGAGTGGGCGGCGCAGCCTACCTCCTGGTGCCGCCCTGGCGTGCCTCCATGATTCCCATGCAACGGGCGCGCACATGGGCGGTGCGCATCCTGGCTGCAGCGGCCGCAGCCTTTGCCCTGGTGGCTACGGTCCACTGGGCCCTGATCAATATCTTCACTGTCTTCCCTGAGGACCTGCCGGATCCGGTCCTGCTGTGGCTGGTGCCCGGTGTTGCGGCCCTGATCCTGGGCCTGCTCCGGCTGCCCAGGACCAGCTGGCGCGGACGCGGGGGAGGGATCCTTGCCGCACTCCTGGTGGTACTGCTGTCGGCGATCCAGATCAACGCCTATTTTGGCCTGAACAGGACAGTAAGCGACCTGCTGGGAACGGCCCTGGCCCGGATACCAGTGCTTGAGCAGGACGCCATGCGGCACCCAGGAGAATCCGACGGCGTACCGCTTCAGGGCTGGAAGCCGGACGGGGAGTTGCCGGCCGGAGGCGTCCTGCGAAAGTCCGCAATCCCGGGACCGGTGTCCGGAATGACCACGCGGGACGCTTTTATCTACCTTCCACCGGCTTACTTTGCTGCCAACCGGCCTGCGTTGCCGGTGCTGGTCCTGGTTGCCGGCCAGCCCGGCGGCCCGGCAGACTGGCTTACCGGCGGCGCAATCCGCGGCCATATGGATTCCTTCGCCGCCGCACACGGCGGAGTGTCCCCGGTAGTGGTCATTCCTGACCCCAACGGATCCCAGTCCGCCAACACCATGTGCATGGACAGCCGCATCGCCAAGGCAGACACCTACCTTTCGCAGGACGTACCGCGCTGGATCAGTTCCACACTGGCGGTGGATACCAACCACAGCCACTGGGCCGTGGGCGGCTTCTCCTTCGGCGGCACCTGCGCAGTGCAGATGGGCACGCGGCATCCCGACATCTACGCTGACGTGCTGGCATTCTCCAGCGAGGCCGAACCCGCCATTGCCAAGGAGCGGCAAAAGACCATTGACGCTGCCTTCCCCGGAAACCCTGAAGAATTCACCAAGCAGACTCCACTGGAGATCATGAAACACCAACGGTTTGACTCCAGCGGCATGTACCTCACTGCAGGCCAGAACGATCCGGAGTTCGTGGGGAACCTCCGTACATTGGCCGCGGCGGCAGAGAATGCGGGCTTCACGGTGCAGGCACAAGTGGTGGAGCACACCGGCCACTCCTGGGATACGTCTTCCAAGCGTTTCGCGGATGCACTGCAGTTCCTCGGCAATCAGTGGGGCCTGCAGTGGTGAGCACAGGGAAACCGGACCGCACGGTCGTCCTGATGTGGGCCGCCGTCGGGCGCCCGGCTGTGCAGCAGGCTCTGGGAACGCTGAAGTCCATGCCCTTCACCCTGGGCGTGGTTATTGCCTTCCTGGCTGCCGCTGCCCTGACGGGAAGCTTCCTGGACGGGCCGCCGGAGCGGCTCCTGGGACTTGCCTCTGTGAGCGGTCCCGGCCTGCGGGACGGGCAGTGGTGGTCGCTGTTCACCAGCCTTTTCTTCGCCACAAACCCGCTGGCCTACCTCACGGCGTCACTGATGATCGTCCTGCTGCTCGGACTCGCAGAGCGCAAGCTTGGCCGGCGGGCCGCCGTCGGACTGTTCTTTGGCGGCCAGTTCGCTGCCGTCACCGTGTTCCTGCTGGTGACGCAGCTGGCCGGGTATGTGGGTGACGGCTGGCTGGACCGGATGGCCAAGGACAGCCTCATCGGCCCCTACGCCCCGGTGCTGACGGCGGGCCTGGCCGCCAGTGCCCGGATCACGCTGCTGTGGCAGCGCCGGCTCCGCACCGCGGTGCTGTCCATCTCGATCCTGCTGGTCCTCTACGTGGGACACGCCGAAACCATCATCGGCCTCATCGGTGCCCTCCTTGGCCTCCTTGCGGGCTGGTGGATCCAGGGCGACCAGGGGCGGCTCCACCGCCACCGGTCCACCGGGCGCGAGACCAGGAACCTCCTGGCCCTGACCGTTGCCGTGTTTGCCGTAGGCCCCATCCTGACCGGAATAACGCGCGCACCCACGGGCCCGCTGGCCCTGCTGCGCGACGTGGTGCTGAGTCCGATGCCCACGCTCAGCCAACTCGTCTTCAACTGCGGCGCCACCGTTGACGCCTCCTGCCTGGAAACCGGACGGGCAGGGTTTGCCGGACCGTTCGGGTTGGCGCTGGCAGTGGTGCCGGTCATCCTGTTGCTGATCTGCGCGGATGGAATGCGCCGGGGCCGCCGCCTGGCGCTCAATATTGCCCTGGCCATTCAGCTGGCCGTCACGGCACTGGCGGCGGTCTACCTTGCCCTGTTCGCCCTCGTTCCCTCGCGCCTGCAGGGAACGCACGCAACGCCGCTGTCCTCGGCGTTCGCCCATGTGCTTCCTCTTGTGGTTGTCCCGCTGCTGCTGGCGGTGGTCCTGTGGCTCAACCGCCGGCAGTTCCGGGTGCAGACCCGCCCCGGCGCCCGACGCGCCCTCGGAACCGTGGTCTGCGGAACATGGCTTGCCCTGGCCAGTTCCTATACCGTGGCCTGGTTCTGGTCCGGCGGGCTGGCCCGTGACGGCGGGCTGCTGGGCCTTTTCGCGGAGTTGGCCCGGCAGTACGTTCCGGTGCCCATTCCGCAGCATTTCCGCCGGGTCTTCCCGGAGCAGGACAGCGCCGAAGCCCTGCTGTTCGCCTACTCGGGTCCGGTGTTCTGGCTCGTGGCCCTGGTGGCAGTGTGGTGGGTGCTCGTGGGCCGGAACCACGGCCTGAACTTCGGGCGGCAGGACCGGGACCGGGCCCGGCACCTGCTCCACCAGGGCGGTGGCCCACTGTCCTGGATGGCGCTGTGGGAGCCCAACACGTACTGGTTCAGCCCGGACGGCGCAGGGGCTGTCGCCTTCCAGCAGCACGGGACGGTGGCCCTGACCCTGGGCGGTGCTTTCGGTGAGCGCAAGGCAGAGCAGCGCGTGACAGAGGGGTTCCTGGACTACTGCCGCAGCCAGGCGATGATCCCCGCGCTGTATTCCTGTGACGACACGCTGTGGCCGGCGCTCAGGGAACGTGGCTTCTCCCGGGTGGCCGTGGCCCAGGAGACCCGGCTTGCACTGAACGAGCTGGAGTTCAAGGGCAAGGAATGGCAGAACGTCAGGACGGCCCTGAACCGGGCCTCCAAGCTGGGGGTCCATGCGGTCTGGGGCTCCTACCATTCGCTGCCGGCAGCACTCCGGTCACGGTTGAACGAAGTGTCAGAGGAATGGGCGGCCGGCAAGTCCGTTCCGGAGATGGGCTTCACCCTTGGCGGAGTGGACGAGCTCGATGACGACGAAGTCCTTTGCTGCCTGGCCGTGGACGGAAACGGGGCGGTCCACGGCGTGACCAGCTGGCTTCCGGTGTACGACGGCGGGCGGCTGGTCAGCCGGACGCTGGACGTCATGCGCCGGGGCAGTGAGGGGTTTCCGGGAGTGATGGAATTCCTGATCGCCTCCGCCGTGCTCGAGCTGCGCGATTCCGTGGACATGATCTCCCTGTCCGGCTCGCCGCTTGCCAGCCGTCCGGAGGGCCATCCCGGCCGGGGAGAAAGTCCAGAGGGCACAGTCTCCGGGGACACAGCGGAGGAGGACGGCAGGCAGGAAGACGCAGCAACAACGGATGAGGGCGCGCAGAACCTCGTGCGGATCCTGGATCTGGTTGGCCATGCGCTTGAGCCGGTGTACGGCTTCCGCTCCCTGGCAGCGTTCAAGTCCCGCTTCAAGCCGGAGTACCGGGCCCTCTACCTGTACTACCAGGACCCGCTGCACCTGCCTGCGATTGGCCGGGCGCTGACCCGCGCCTACCTGCCCGGGCTTTCCCTGGCACAAGGTGCCCGGCTGGTCCGCAAATTGGTCACCTGAGGCGGCAATTGCGCAGATAGTCCGCCGTATCGAGGGCAGTAAACGATAAACCCGCATTCACGGTGCATATTTACCAAAACAAATGGTCCCCGGCGTTTGTGCCGGGGACCATTTGTTGTCGCTGACAGCCGCGTGAAGCGGCCGGGCGGGTACTAGACCAGAGTTACGCCGGTAGCCTGGGGACCCTTGGCGCCCTGGCCGATTTCGAACTGAACGCGCTGGTTCTCGTCGAGGGTCTTGAAGCCGCCGGTCTGGATCTCGGAGTAGTGAACGAAGACATCGCCATCGGAGTCGTCCGGGGTGATGAAGCCGAAGCCCTTTTCAGCGTTGAACCACTTGACGGTTCCCTGTGCCATTTATTTCTCCTCATTGTGGAACTTTTTAAGACCGGCACACCGCGTGCCGCCCTTGGTCACTCCGCGAGAAGAATCCTGATTTGCCTTGCCTGAAAAGGTCCGGCGCTGCAGGAGCTTCGCGCTCGCAACATGTCTTGCGAGCATGAAAAACACCTACACAAAGACTGAGACAAGAATTTCATGCCCGTTCCCGCAGGTCAACGGCCCGAACGGCAAAAAATGAAAAATTTAGGTAAAAACAAGGTGACACGGAAGGCTGTGTGGAAAAGGATCAATTAGATGCCCGAAGCAACAAAGGGAAATCTAGAAGAGCCGGGACTCGCTGTCGTCGACTCCGCGCATGGCGTCGTAGTCCAGGGTGACGCAGTCGATCCCGCGGTCATTGGCCAGCACCTTGGCCTGCGGCTTGATTTGCTGGGCGGCAAAGATCCCGCGGACAGGTGCCAGCAGGGGGTCGCGGTTGAGCAGTTCGAGGTACCGGGTCAGTTGCTCCACGCCATCGATGTCCCCGCGCCGCTTGAGTTCGATTGCCACGGTGGCGCCGTCGGCGTCGCGGGCCAGGATATCCACGGGGCCGATCGCCGTGAAGTACTCGCGCCTGATGAGGGAGTAGCCCTGGCCCAGCGTTTCAATTTGTTCGGCCAGCAGCCGCTGAAGGTCCGCTTCCACGCCGTCCTTGATTAGCCCGGGATCAACGCCGAGGTCGTGGGAGGACTCGCTGACCTTCTCGTGGATGTTGATGATGAGCCGGTCATCGGTCTTGGCCGACTGTACGGTCCACTGCTCCACCACGCCCAGTTCGAGGTCCACGTCGTCCGGAGATGAAACGCGCAGGGTGGCCGGGGGGCTCATCCAGTTCAGCGGCTTGTAGGAACCGCCGTCGGAATGCACCAGCACGGAACCGTCCGCCTTCACCAGCAGGAGCCGGGTGGCGAGGGGGAGATGGGCTTTGAGCCGGCCAACGTAATCAACGGAGCAATGGGCTATGACGAGTCGCACGCCGTACAGACTATCGCGTGGTCCCCGGTAGACATGTCCGACGGCGGGAGGCCGGGCAGTGCGGCAAGGGCACCACCGGGCGGCGGACCGTGCGGACCGGCTGGGGCAGAATGGATACATGCCGCGTTCCAACCGTCCCCGCCGTCCCGCTTCCGGTAAGGGCCCAGTTTCCGGCAGGGGCGCCGGGCGGAAAGGGAATGCAGACATCCCCGAGCTGGACCTGGAACGGGCACGGGCTGGAATCGCCCGCCGGGAAAGCGCCCCCGACGGCGAGTGGATGGTCCGTACCATGACCGCCAAAAACGCGGAGAAGACCTACATCTGCCCGGAATGCTCCACGGCCGTACTTCCCGGTGTTGCGCACCTGGTGGTGTGGAAGGACGACCACCTCTTTGGAGCGGCCGCCGGCCTGGCCGAACGGCGGCACTGGCACACCAACTGCTGGATGACGCGCAGCTACCGCTACCGCTGACCCGCGCGGGCAGAAGAACCTCAGCTGTCGCTAAGCTGGCAGGCATGACTTTTGATCCGGCGTCGTACGAATTCACCCAGGCCGCGGGCCCTGTCCCCATCCGCGCCTCCACCGTCCTGCCTGCCCGGCGCGAGAACATCGAGCTGCAAACGGAGGACGGCCACACGCTGGTAGGGGAGCTGGCACTGCCTGAAGCGGGTCCGGTCAAGGCCACGCTGATCACGCTCCACCCGCTGCCCACGCACGGCGGCTTCATGGATTCCCACGTCTTCCGGAAGGCCTCCTACCGGCTGCCGGCGCTGGCAGGCATCGCAGTGCTGCGTTTCAACACCCGGGGCACTGCCTCGCCCCGCGGCACCAGCAGCGGTGCCTTCGAGGAAGGCATGGGGGAGCGCTACGACGTGGAGGCGGCCGTCCGCTTCGCCGTCGAACGGGGCCTGCCCAACCGCTGGCTGGTGGGCTGGTCCTTCGGGACCGAACTGGCGCTGATGTACGGCGCGGTGGAGCCGGTGGCCGCGCAGATCGAAGGCGCCGTGCTGCTCTCGCCCCCGCTGCACCGGGCCACGGACAAGCACCTGCAGCTGTGGGCGGAATCCGGCAAGCCGCTCACTGTCCTGGTGCCGGAGCATGATGATTTCCTGCAGCCTGCCGAGGCAGCCCAACGCTTCAGCCTGGTCCCGCAGGCCCGCGTGGTGGGTGTGGCCGGGGCCAAACACCTGTGGGTGGGGGAGAAGTACGCCGCCCGGGTGCTGAACGATATCGTGGCGCAGGTCAGTCCCGGCCACGCTGGAGTGGAACTGCCGCAGGAATGGGACGGGCCGGCGGCGACTGCCGGCGCGTAGGGCCGCTTGGGGGTGCGGGAGCTTAGTGCTGGTCCTGCCGCACGATGTAGATTTCCCGGACCAGGAGCAGGACGGCGGCCGCGGTGGGTATGGCGATCAGGGCCCCGAGCACACCCAGCAGGCTGCCACCGGCAATGACGGAAATCACCGCTACCGCGCCGGGAACGGCCACAGCCTTCTGCATGATGCGCGGTGAGATGAAGTACGCCTCGAACTGCAGGTAGGCGAAGTAGCAGACGGCGTAGATGGCCGCCACCTGCCAGCCCTCCGTCAGGGACACGAGGGTTACCACGATGCCCGCGATCATCCCGCCCACCAGGGGGATGAAGGCGAGCAGCACCACCACGAAAGCCAGGAGCAGGGCGAACGGAATGCCCACGATGGACATCACCACGAAGGCGAAGGTGGCATTGAGCAGGGCCACGCACGCCTGGCCGATCACGTAGTTTCCCACCGAGCGCGTGATCTCCTCCGAAAGGGCAGCCACCCGCTTCCGCCGGGAGCGCGGAGCCAGGCGGTAGCCCCACTTCTTCATGGCCGGCAGCGCTGCCAGGAAGTACAGGCTCAGCACCAGGACGATCAGGGCACCAAAGAGGCTGTTGGCCACGGTGGATCCAAAGCCCACCACACCGCCGAAAATGCCGCCCATCGCGGCGGGGTCGTTGACGAACTTGTTCAGTTCCTCGGTGATGCGGTCGCGCACGCCGAACTGGTCATCGATGCTGCGGAAGAAATCGGAGTCCATGAAGTTGCGCACCCAGTCCGGCGCCTGCCGCACTATTTCGGATACCTGTTCAACGATCGTGGGGATGAGGGTGGCGAAGAATCCGACGACGGCGCCCATCAGGACGGCCACCGAGACCAGGATTCCGGCGGGCCGGGGGATTTTCCGGTTTTCGAGCCACCCGACCACCGGTTCAAGGCCCAGGGCGATGAACAGCGCCGCCACGATCCAGAGCAGCAGTTGCGTGGTGTGTGAACCGATCCAGTAGACCAACAGCGCAAGACCCACGCCCACGGTGCCCATGAACCCCATGTAGAGCGGGTGCTGGGGGGACATCCGGGGCCCGGGGTGGCCGAACTGCGGCTCCTCATCGCCGTCGTAGTCCGTCTCCGGGACCTGTCCGGTGTATTCCGGCGGCATCTCGAACCGCAGCCGCGGCTGCGCGCCGGGCAGAGGCTGGCGAAGCCGGCGGACCACGTGGCCAAGGGCTGCAGTGGCGGAGCCCCCGCGGCGGGCTGCCATGCCCAGCGGAGGCACAGCGGCAGGGACAGGGCCCCTGGGATCCCCTGGATTTCCGGCTGCAGCCGAGGACGGGTCCGTCTTGTCAGTCACTGGTTCTAGGGGCCTGTTCCGTGCGTGGCGCCGCATTCGCGGGCCGGTGTGATGATCATCGCAAACACTATCAGCAGGCTTGTCACCAAGAGCCGAAGGCGCCGCCCGGGGGCAGGCAAAGTGGCGGGCGGACCGGCCCGAAAGGGGCCCGTGGTAACAAAAAGGTTACTATTGAAGGTAAACCCCCGCTGATGATAGGTGTTTCCCTTGCGTTTAAAGACTGCAGCCGCACTTGTGCTGCTCGGCCTCCTGACACTTTTGGCCGGTATCGGCCAGCGAACCATCTGGGCTCCATCCGAGACGTTTACCGCGTCCGCGCCGGCCGATGCCGCCGCCGCGCCGCTGACTGTCATTGACCAGAAGCTGCGCACCCTGCATGGTGGCACGGTCAAGATCAACATCCAGGGCGACGGAAACTTCATGCTGGCCTCGGGCCGGCCGGATGACGTCAGCGCGTGGGTGGGCCAGACTGCCCACAACACCATCACCGGCGTCTCCGAGGACGAGAAGTCCCTCCAGATTGACCACGCCGACGGCGAAGCTACTGCCCCGAACCCGGCGGGTTCGGACCTTTGGGTGTCCAACGAGAACGCCAGCGGAGAGCTTGAGTACACCTGGACCCCGCCCGCCGACGGCGACTGGAGCCTCCTGCTCGCCTCCGACGGCACCAAGCCGGCACCGGCCACCGTGTCCATGACGTTCCCGAATGACACGTCCACCCCCTGGGCTGTTCCGCTGATGGTCCTGGGCAGCGTCCTGATCCTGGGCGGAATCGTCCTGGCACTGCTCTCGGGGCGCCGGAAGAATGGCGAGGGTGACGGCGACACCGGCTTCGCCCGCCGCGCCCGTGCCCGCAAGGCCAAGTCGCAGGGCCAGGCCCCGTCGTCGTCCTCCTCCTCTAAGGTCACGATGGTGGCGGCAGGTGTGGCAGCAGCCGTCCTTGCCGGATCCGGCACCGCCGCCCAGGCGGCCAGCCCCAGCCCGCAGCCTTCGGGCAGCGCCTCGTCCCCGGCCAAGGATGCAGCCGGATCACCTGTCCTGCTGGATGCCCAGTTCCGCCGGATCCTGGAGCAGGTCTCCAGCGCCACCGATGCCGGGGACGCAGCCAAGGACGCGGCCAAGCTCGCGGACCGCGTTGCCGGCCCCGAACTGGAAATCCGCACCCAGAACTACAAGATCCGCTCCCAGGTGGGTTCCTACGAGCCGCGCATGCCCGTGCGGTCCACCAAGCTGCTGACCACCGTGGTTACCAGCGGCCGTGACTGGCCGCGTTCGGTGCTGGCCGTGACCCAGGGCGAAGGCAACGTGGTTCCGCAGATCCTGACGCTGGTCCAGAAGTCGCCGCGCGAGAACTACAAGCTCATGGAAACCACACCATTGCAGCCGGGCACCACGTTCCCCAATATCAGCCGCGGGGGCACCGAAACCCTGGCGGCGTCGGACAAGTCCGGGCTGCTCTACAGCGGTGAGGAAGCAATGTCCGGCCTCGCCGACAGGCTCACGTCAGCGGATTCGCCGTTCAAGGACAAGCTGACCGAGGGGCAGTCCTCGCCGTACATCGCCGATACCCTGTCCTACCAGGCAGAGGTGGTCAAGGCCGGCGAGAACGGCAACTTCTCCTTCACCCACAAGGTGGTCCCCGAGAGCACTGTGGTCTTCCGCACCTCTGACGGCGGGGCCCTGGTCCTGGGCCGCATCAACTTCGGCTTCGAAGGTACCCCGAAGGCGGCCGGTGACAAGCTCAGCATTGGCGACGATGCCGCAGCCCTTGCCGGGGGCAAGGAAACCACCACGGGCATGGTCCTGAACTTCGCCGAGTCCATGGCGGTCTACGTGCCGCCGGCTGGATCGACGGACCCGATGAAGCTCGTTGCCGCTACCCGCGGCCTGGTAGGGGCCAGCTTCAAGTAGGGCCTGGCTGTATTACCACCGGCAGCGGCCGGAGTGGCTAGAGTGGGAAACATGAGTTCGCCAGCTTCCCGCCCAGTCCCTCCTGCCGCTGCCAACCTGCTTAACCTGCGCGGCGCCGTCGACCTTTCCTCGCTGAAGCGCCCCGCAGCTCCGTCCGGCACCGCTCCGTCCGGCCCGGTCCAATCTGTGCCACCGGCAGAGGGAGACCAGCCTGGTGCGGCAGCCGGCGGTCCTGAACTCAAGGTCGACGTCACCGAAGCGAACTTCCAGCAGCTCGTGGAACTGTCCGCTCAGGTTCCGGTGGTGTTTGCCCTGTGGGCCTCCTACTCGCCGGAGTCCAGCAGGATGGTGGAGACCCTGGACCGCGTGGTGGCAAGCTATGGCGGCCGCCTGGTCCTCGGTGCAGCCGACATTGAAGCCTTCCCACAGCTTGCCCAGGCCTTCCAGGTGCAGGCCGTCCCCACCGCCGTCGCCGTCCTCAAGGGCCAGCCGGTCCCGCTCTTCCAGGGCGCGGCGGAGGAACAGCAGGTGCGCAGCCTGTTCGACGAACTCCTCAAGGTGGCCGCAGCCAACGGTGTCACCGGAAGCCTTGACGGCGGAGCGGGCGGAGAGCCGGAACCCGCGCCGCTGCCGCCGCTGCACCAGGCCGCCTACGACGCCATTGAAGCGGGCGACTACGCCGCCGCCGCTGAGGCCTACCGCCAGGCGCTGAAGGAAATGCCGTCGGACCACGAAGCCAAGGCCGGCCTGGCCCAGGTGGAGCTGATGGACCGGCTGCAGTCCGTGTCGGCCCAGGACAGTGAAGCGCTCCGTGCACTGGCGGCGAATGAGCCGGACAACCTGGAAGCCCAGCTTGGGGTGGCCGACCTTGACGTGGCCGGCGGCCATGTTGATGATGCGCTTAACCGGCTGGTCGCATTCATTGGCAGGAACTTTGGCCCGGAGCGTGAAACTGCACGCGTGCGGCTGCTGGAACTGTTCGAGGTGGTGGGCGCCGGTGACGGGCGCGTGGCAAAGGCGCGCCAGTCGCTCGCGCGGGTGCTGTTCTAGTGCCGGCACTGTTCCAGCCGCTGGCCCTGCGGTCCATGGAGCTGCAGCACCGGGGCTGGGTCTCGCCCATGTGCCAGTACAGCTGCGATCCCGACGACGCCCCCGGGGTTCCGAACGACTGGCACCTGGTGCACCTGGGCGGGTTCGCCGTGGGCGGTGCGGCGATGATCCTTACGGAGGCCTCGGCAGTGAACGCCGAGGGCCGGATCAGCCCCCGCGACGCGGGACTCTACAACGACGAGCAGGCGGCGGCCTGGCAGCGGATCATTTCCTTTGTCCACCGGCAGGGCACTGCCAATACCAAGATCGGCGTGCAGCTTGCCCACGCCGGCCGGAAGGCGTCCACGTACTGGCCGTTCTCCGGCAAGCACGGCAGTGTTCCGGCGTCCGACGGCGGCTGGGACACCCTTGGTCCGTCCACCACCTCCTTCGAGGGGTACGCGGCGCCTGCCGCCATGACCGTGGAACAAATCCAGGATGTCATCGCTGATTTCGCCGCCGCCGCCGTGCGTGCGGTGGATGCCGGCTTTGACACCATGGAGATCCACGGGGCGCACGGCTACCTCCTGCACCAGTTCCAAAGCCCGCTGATCAACCAGCGTGACGATGAATGGGGCGGGGACGAGGCCGGCCGCAACCGGCTGATGCTGGCCGTGGTTGACGCCGTCCGCGCCGTGATTCCCGATTCCATGCCCCTGCTGCTCCGGATTTCGGCCACCGACTGGGCACCCGGCGGAGTGGACCAGGCAGCATCGGTCCGCCTGGCCCGGCAGGCCGCTGCCCATGGCGTGGACCTGGTGGATGTCTCCAGCGGCGGGGCCGTGGCCCACCAGCAGATCAAACCAGGCCTGGGCTACCAAACGGGGTTCTCCGCAGCCATCCGCGAGGAGGCAGGCATAGCCACCGGCACGGTGGGCCTGGTGACCACGCCCGCCCAGGCGGAGCATGCCATTGCCACCGGACAGGCCGACGGTGTCTTCATTGCCCGGGCTGCGCTGCGCGACCCCCACTGGTGGCTCCGGGCCGCTTTCGAACTGGGCCATGACATTGCCTGGCCTCCCCAGTACGAGCGGGCACTCCCGCGGCGTACCTTCTGAGTACCGGCTCCGGCATGGCGCAAGCGGAGGGGGACGGGCCGCACACACCCGTTGGCCGGCAACTGGAAGCGAAGATCCTGGAACTGCTGGCGTCGCGGGCGGCGACGTCCACCATCTGCCCGTCTGATGCCGCCAGGGCGGTGGGGGGAGATGACTGGCGCCACCTCATGGAGCCTGCGCGCGAGGCCGCCCGGCGCCTGGTTGATGCCGGGCAGGTCCACATCACCCAGGGTGGTTCGGTGGTGGATCCGGCAACGGCCAGGGGCCCCATCAGGATCCGCAAGGCGCCGTGAAAACCAGGGCCGGCGGTCAGCCCAGCAGGTCATCCACGTAGCACCAGCGCCACTCCTCACCCGGTTCGATGCTGCGCATGACCGGGTGCCCGGTTTCCTTGAAGTGGCGGCTGGCGTGCCGTCCCGCGGAGGAGTCGCAGCAGCCGATGTGTCCGCACGCAAGGCACATGCGCAGGTGCACCGGTGTGGTGCCCTCCCGTTCGCAGCCTGCGCACGCGGGGTTGTCGGGAGGCGGCGATGGCATGGCTGCCGTCAGGTGGTCGCAGACGCCGCCCGGCTGGGACAGCCCCTCGCCGCCGCCACCGTCAGCAGCGGAGTCCAGTTCATTGAGGGATGCATCGAGCATGGACTCCTCGACATCCAGCCGTTCCAGGACCTCGCTGAGGACCTCATGGGCAAAGTCACCGCCGCGCCTGAGCTCCAGTACCTTATCCCGTTCGGCTTCCAGCATGGCCATCCGCAGCTGGGCGTACCGCTGGCTGGGCGTGGCCGCCTCGGCCGCGGGCCTGCCCAGGCGCTCCCAGGCTGCCAGCCCCCGCTCCTGGGTCCGCCGCCGCAGCATCTCCATGACCTCCGGCGGATCGCTCTCGCGCCGCAGCTGTTCCAGCCGCTCCATCCCCGCAGTGGTGGCCAGCTGCATCAGTGAGGCCTGGTTCAGCGCGTCCTCGCGCCTGTCCGGCCCCGGCACGCCAAGGGCCCGGACCAGGGCCGGCAGGGTAAAGCCCTGCAGCACCAGGGTGCCGGCCACCACCACCATGGCGGCCAGGACCAGCACGTTGCGGTGCTCCAGGTCATCGGGCAGCGTCAGGACGGCGGCCAGGGTGACCACGCCGCGCATGCCTGCCCAGGAGACGATCGCGGGAAACTGCCACGGCGGCGCAGGGTCCTTCCGCTGCACGGAAGGAATCAGCCGGGGCAGGTACGTCGAAGGAAAGACCCAGATGGGGCGCAGTACCAGCACGGCCAGCAGGATCACGGCGCAGCCAAGCCACACACGGCCGGCACCCAGCGAATCGTCCTGGACGCTGTCGATGATGGCCCGTACCTGCAGGCCTATCAGCAGGAACACGGAGTTCTCCAGCAGGAACTGCACCGTATCCCAGTTGCTGCGGGCGCTTTGCCGCGCTGCGCCGTTGGGCATGGACGGGGCCTTGGTGCCCATCACGAGGCCGGTGACAACGACGGCGAGCACGCCTGACGCGTGGATGGCCTCGGCAGGGAGGAAGGCAACGAACGGGGCCATCAGCGAGGTTGAGGTGTTGATCGCCACGTTGCTGATGCGCTTCCTGATTTCCGTGAGGACGTACGCTGCGGCGAGGCCCACCACCAGTCCGCCGCCGGCCGCCACCACGAAGCCGCCGGCCACGTCCAGTGCGGAGACGGAACCGGCGATGGCGGCCACCGCAGCGCGGAGGCACACCAGCGCCGTGGCGTCATTGACCAGCGATTCGCCTTCCAGGATGTTGACGATCCGGCGGGGCATGCCCACTCTTCGTGCGATCGCCGTGGCAGCCACGGCGTCCGGTGGGGCCACCACCGCACCGAGGGCAATGGCGGCTGCCAGCGGGATTTCCGGGAACAGCCACCACACCACTGCCCCCACCCCCACAGTGCCGAAGATGACATAACCCACGGACAGGAGCCCGATGGAGCGTTGGTTGGTCTTGAAGTCGAACAGTGAGGTGCGGAACGCGGCTGCGTAGAGCAGCGGAGGCAGCAGGCCCACCAGCACCAGCTCGGGATTGAGCTCAACCGGCGGAATGAACGGCAGGAAGGACCCCGCCACCCCCGCCACGACCAGCAGCAGGGGAACGGGCAGATTGAGCTTCCGCCCCACCGCGCTGACGGCGCACACCACCGCTACGATCACCAGCAGGCCCAACGCGATGTCCATGAGGTTAGTCTCGCACCCCCGGAGCAACGGCCCGCAGACTAGGCTGGCATCATGACTGCTCCGATCCCTGACCAGGCGTCGAATTCCAGCCCCGTGGCGGCCCTTTCCATCCGCGGGCTGGCCAAGCGTTTCGGCGGGAAAATCGCCGTGGACGGTATCAGCCTGGAGGTCCCGGCGGGCTCGTTTTTCGGGATCGTGGGACCCAACGGCGCAGGCAAGACCACCACGCTGTCCATGGCCACCGGCCTCCTGCGGCCGGACTTCGGCACCGCCGTGGTGCACGGCGTGGACGTCTGGCAGCACCCCCTTGAAGCCAAGCGGCTCATGGGGATCCTGCCCGACGGTGTCCGGCTCTTCGACCGGCTCACGGGAGAGCAGCTGATTACGTACGCCGGGCTGCTGCGCGGCATGGACAGAGCCGTGGTGGCTGCGCGGGTGGGGGAGCTGCTGGCCGCCATGGATCTCAGCCAGGACGCCGGAACGCTGGTGGTGGACTACTCGGCGGGCATGACCAAGAAGATTGCCCTGGCCTCGGCCCTGATCCACGCCCCCCGGCTCCTTGTCCTGGACGAACCCTTCGAAGCCGTAGACCCCGTGTCTGCGGCGAATATCCGCTCCATCCTGGACCGGTACGTGGACTCGGGTGGAACAGTCATCGTGTCCAGCCATGTGATGGACCTGGTGCAGCGCATGTGCGACCACGTAGCGGTAGTGGCCAAGGGCCGGCTGCTGGCGGCGGGGACCGTGGATGAGGTGCGCGGCGGGGTCTCGCTGGAGGACCGTTTCGTGCAGCTGGTTGGCGGGCACACCCACACGGAGGGGCTGGAATGGTTGCGCACCTTCTGAGGCTCAAGCTCACGCTGCTGCGCAACGGACTGCGCCGCAGCCCCTGGCAGCTGGTGGGCATGGCCATCGCCGGGCTCTATGCGCTGGGTGTGGTGGCAACCCTGGTCATCGCCCTTGTCCTCCTGCGCAACGCCGGCTTGGTGACCGCGCATACCGCAGTCGTCCTGGGCGGTTCCGCCGCCATCCTCGGCTGGGGAGTGGTTCCGGTGGTGGCATCGGCCACGGACATGACCCTCGATCCGGCCCGCTTCACCACCTTTGCGATCCCCATGAAGCAGATGCTCGCCGGCCTCGCCCTTGGCGGGCTGATCGGCATCCCCGGCCTGGCCACCGCGCTCGTGGCATTATCCACGGTGGTCACCTGGTCACGCGGCATTCTTCCTGCGCTCGCAGCCTTGGCCGGTGCCTGCCTGGGCATCATGACCTGCATCGTGCTGGCCAAGGTGGTCACCACCGCGACGGCAAGCCTTGCTGCTTCGCGGCGCTTCAAGGACATCAGCGCCATCGCGTTCATGGTGCCCCTGGTCCTGCTGGGCCCCATCGTGGCGGGGGTTGGCCGCGGCGTCTCCGCATCCACCGGATTCCTGCCCGAGTTCGCCCGGACCCTGTCCTGGACGCCGGTCGGGGCACCCTGGTCGCTTGGCGGCGACATCGCGTCAGGCCGGCCGGGGCAGGCGGCGGTGAAGCTGCTGGTTTCGGTGGCCGTCCTCGGCGCCCTGTCCTGGTGCTGGAAGCTGCTGCTTGAGCGGGCACTGGTCACCCCGCCGTACGCCGGAGCCGGGAAACGCAGGAACAGCAGACTGGGTCTGTTCGGCCTGCTGCCGGCCACGCCCGCGGCCGCCGTGATGGCCAGGTCGCTCACCTACTGGCTCCGGGACCCCCGGTACTCAGGTTCGTTGGTGGTGATCCCGCTGCTTCCGGTGGTGCTGGGTTTCCAGGGGGCGCAGACCGGCAGCTACGGCAGCCTGGCCTTCCTTGCCCCGGTGGCGGCCTTCATCCTGGCGTGGTCCATTTCCGCCGACGTCTCCTACGACAACACCGCGTTTGCGCTGCACCTGGCTACCGGCGTCCGGGGGGTGGCGGACCGGCTGGGGCGGTCCCTGGCGTGCATGACCTTCGCACTGCCCGTGGTGCTGGTGTTCTCGGTGGGTTACGCGGCGTTCACCCGCAGCTGGACAGGGCTGCCCGGCCAGCTGGGGTTCAGCCTGGGAATCCTCTTCACCGGCCTGGGCCTGTCCTCGGTGGTGTCGGCCCGGTACACGGTCACTGTCCCGCTGCCGGGGGACAGCCCGTTCAAGAAGCCGCCAGGCAACGTAGGGCAGACCCTGGCCGTGCAGTTCGTTGGAATGCTGGTGCTGATGCTGCTGGTCCTGCCCGAGGCCGCACTGCTGTTTGCCCACGCGGTGACGGGCAACGTCCTGTTCGGCTGGCTCAACCTCGCCGTGGGAACCATCCTGGGCCTGGCCCTTTTCCTGGCCGGCGTCCGGTTGGGCGGCAGGTGGCTCGATGCCCGCGGGCCGGAACTTTTGGCCCAGGTTACCGTCAACCGCTGACAGTTCCAGGAAGGGAACCCCATGGAAGTCGTGATCCTCGGCGGCAGCAGGCAAGTCGGAAGACTCGCGGCCGACGCCATTGAACAACTGGTCCGGCGCAAGCCCGGGGCAGTGCTTGGCCTGGCCACCGGGTCTTCCCCGCTGCCCGTTTACGACGAACTCGCGGCCCGGCACGAACGGGGCCTGGACTTCAGCCAGGCTTCCGGGTTTGCGCTGGATGAATACGTGGGCCTGCCGGCCGGCCATCCGGAGTCCTACCGCGAGGTGATCCGCCGCGAATTCACCAACCGTGTGAACATCGCACCGGAAAATGTCCACGGGCCTGACGGAACCGCGTCTGACATCCCTGCTGCCTGCGAGGCCTACGAGCAGGCCATCGCCGCTGCCGGCGGCGTAGACCTGCAGCTGCTGGGCGTAGGCACCGACGGCCACATCGGGTTCAATGAACCGGGCTCCTCCTTCGCGTCGCGGACGCGGATCAAGAGCCTGATCGAACAGACGCGGCGGGACAACGCCAGGTTCTTCAACAGCCTCGCCGAGGTGCCGCACCACGTCATCACCCAGGGGCTGGGCACCATCATGGCGGCACGGCACGTGATCCTCCTCGCTACGGGAGCGCAAAAGGCGCAGGCCGTCCGTGATTTCGTGGAGGGACCGGTTGCCGCCATCTGTCCCGCCTCTGTGCTGCAGTTCCATCCGCACGCCACCGTCCTGCTGGACGAGGCCGCCGCCTCGGCGCTCAAGCTGGCGGATTTCTACCGCCGCACCTATGAGAACAAGCCCGCGTGGCAGGGGCTGTAGCAGCCTTCCGGGCGGGTTCGGTGAGAGCCGGAAAAGTACGACGGCGGCTGGTGCCGGACCTCGGCGCGGGCGTGCCGCCGTCGAACGCCCGGCCGTCGGAAAGGCTAAGATGGATGCCATGACTAGCATGACGGACCCTCTCGAAAACGACCCGATGCGCGAGCTTTCCGGGGCTGGAACGTCCACGGCCACCATCGAGCGCGAGGAACTGCGCCAAGAGGTGGAACCGGGCGACCGGGAGCGCTTTGCCCACTATGTGCGCAAGGAAAAGATCATGGAGTCAGCCATGACAGGCGAGCCCGTCATCGCGCTGTGCGGCAAGGTCTGGACGCCGGGCCGGGACCCGCAGAAGTTCCCGGTGTGCCCTGAGTGCAAGGAAGTCTACGAGGGCCTCCGGCCGGGCAACGACGGCGGGAAGGGTCCGGGAGACTCGGGCAACAACAAGTAGTGACGGAGACGCTCTTTGGCGGCCCCACCCTGCCTCCGGCTTATCCGGAACGTGCAGCCTGGGGAACCGCCCCGAAACTCCGTGCCTGGCAGCAGGAAGCCCTTGACCTCTACCTGAACAGCAGTCCCCGCGACTTCCTTGCGGTGGCAACGCCGGGTGCCGGTAAAACCACCTTCGCGCTGCGGATCGCCTCCACGCTCATTGATTCCGGTGCTGTGAACCGGGTGACCATCGTTGCGCCCACGGACCACCTGAAGCGCCAGTGGGCCGATGCGGCGGCGAAGGTGGGGATCGCCATCGACCCCAACTTCAAGAACTCTGACGGCCAGCACGGCCGCGGCTTTATCGGCGTCGCCGTCACCTACGCACAGGTGGCCAGCAAGCCCCTGCTGCACCGCGCCAAGACCGAGGCCGCCCGCACCCTGGTGATTCTGGACGAGATCCACCACGGCGGCGAGGCCCTGTCCTGGGGCGACGGCCTGCGCGAGGCGTTCGATCCCGCGGTGCGCCGGCTGTCCCTGACGGGTACGCCGTTCCGCTCGGACACCTCGCCCATCCCGTTCGTGGAGTACGCAGAGGACCGTGACGGCATCCGGCGCTCCAAGGCGGACTACACCTACGGTTACGGCAACGCCCTGCGGGACCACGTGGTCCGGCCGGTGATGTTCATGGCCTACTCCGGCCAGATGCGCTGGCGCACCAGCGCCGGCGAGGAAATGGCCGCCTCCCTTGGCGAGGCTGCGGTGACCAAGGACATCACCAGCCACGCCTGGCGGACTGCCCTGAACCCGGCGGGGGAGTGGATTCCCGCTGTCCTGGCCGGTGCGGACAAGCGGCTCAGCGAAGTCCGGCGCACCGTTCCGGACGCCGGCGGCCTGGTCATCGCCACCGACCACGAAGACGCGCGGGCCTATGCCGGCCAGCTGAAGAGGATCACCGGGGAGTCGCCCACCGTCATCCTGTCCGACGACGCCAAGGCCTCAAGCAAGATCGAGGATTTCTCGGCCGGTGACAAGCGCTGGATGGTGGCAGTCCGCATGGTGTCCGAAGGCGTTGACGTGCCCCGCCTTTCCGTGGGTGTCTACGCCACGTCGACCTCCACGCCGCTGTTTTTCGCCCAGGCCGTGGGGCGCTTCGTGCGTGCCCGCAAGAGGGGCGAAACGGCGTCGGTCTTCCTGCCGTCCGTGCCGCAGCTGATGGCGCTGGCCAACTCCATGGAGATGGAGCGGGACCACGCGCTGGACCGGCCCGAGAAGGAGGACGCTGACGGCCTCTTCAACCCGGAAGACTCGCTGATGGAGGAGGCAAACCGCGAAGAAAAGGCCTCGGACAGCCTCACCAAGGGCAAGTTTGAGGCCCTGGACTCCCAGGCGTCGTTTGACCGCGTATTGTTCGACGGCGGCGAGTTCGGCACCGGCGGTGAGGTGGGGTCCGACGACGAGCTGGACTTCCTGGGCATCCCCGGTCTGCTGGACGCGGAGCAAGTGGGGACGCTGCTGCGCCAGCGCCAGCACGAGCAGTTGAACCGGAAGAACCGGAAGGCGCCGGCGGCCGCCGAAAGCCAGGTCCCGGCCGTTCCCGACCACCGGATGCTGATGGATCTGCGCAACGAACTGGCCAAGAACGTGGCCGCCTGGGCTGCCCGGACCGGAACCCCGCACGGGGTGGTGCACACCAAGCTGCGCACTGTCTGCGGCGGGCCTCCCGTGGCGCAGGCCAACGAGGAGCAACTGAAGTCCCGGCTGCGCAAGCTCCAGGACTGGTTCGTGGGCCGGAAGTAGCCCTCAGGCGATGTCCGCGCCGCCGAGTTCCATCTCGGCAACGGCGTCTTCCAGGTCTTCGGCGATTCCGGCGGTCAGCGACCGCACCACGGTGACACCGTAGCCGGCCTGGACGGCGTCGAGCGCTGTGGCCTTCACGCAGTAATCGGTGGCAATGCCAACCACCACCACGTCCTCCACGTCGTGGCTCTGCAGCCAGTCGTCGAGGCCGATCGCATCCTCATCGGCTTCCAGTGCTGCCGGGGCGCCGGGCAGGCCGCCGGCCTGGCGTTCCCCGGTGGGGACGGCGTCCTCGGGGGCCAGCAGGCCCTCGAAACCCGAGTAGGCGGCAGCGAACTGGCCTTTCCGGAAGTAGGCGTCGATGTACTCGGTGTCCAGGTCCGGGTGAAGTTCTGCACCGCGGGTGCCGGCCACGCAGTGCGGCGGCCAGCTGTCCTTGTAATCGGGCGTATCGGAGAAGTGGCTGCCTGGATCGATGTGCCAGTCCTGGGTGGCCACCACATGGTCGAAGTCACCGTTGTGGGCATCCAGGTACTCGCTGATGTCGGCGGCGACGGCGGCGCCGCCGGGAACGGCAAGCGAGCCGCCCTCGCAGAAATCATTCTGGACGTCCACGATGATCAAAGCGCGGGCCATCAGTGCTCCTCGTAGATGGTGGGAATCGCGGCCTCGCCGCGTTGCAGTCGGTTAACCACCGGCGGCAGTTCCGCCATGGAGTCTGCGTGGCGCTGCCGTGCACGGAGTACGCCTTCATGGCCGGTCCAGCCAGGCAGCAGTTCGCCGTTCTTCATGAACTGCTGCAGCAAAGGACGGTCGTTGCCGTCGTCCTCCGGCCGGTGGCCAACTCCCACCACCTCTGCGGTGGCGGTGCCGCGTTCGTCCAGCTTCCGCAGCGCGTATTTGCGGCCGCCCACGCTGGCCTTGTTCTTGGCTGCTTTGGCTACGGACACGAAGTTGCCGTCGTCGTCCGCCCGGCTGACCAGCTTGTAGACCATGCTGGCCGTGGGGGCTCCGGAACCGGTCACCAGCGACGTGCCCACGCCGTAGGAGTCCACGGGGGCTGACTGCAGGGCCGCGATGGCATATTCGTCCAGGTCCGAGGTCACCACGATCTTGGTGTGCTCGTTGCCGAGATCGTCCAGGAGCCGGCGCACCCACTGTGCCTGGGCCACCAGGTCGCCGGAGTCAAGCCGGACGCCGCCCAGGCTTGGTCCTGCCAGCTCAACGGCCGTGCGGACTGCCTTTTCGACGTCGTACGTGTCCACCAGCAGGGACGTGCCGTCGCCCAGCGAGGCAATCTGCGCCTCGAAGGCCTCCCGCTCGGTATCGTGCAGCAGCGTGAACGAGTGGGCCGCGGTGCCCACGGTCTTCACGCCGTAGCGGATGCCCGCCTCAAGGTTGGACGTGCTGTCAAAGCCGGCAATGATGGCCGCACGCGCGGACGCGGTGGCGGCCTCCTCATGGGTGCGCCGGGAGCCCATTTCGATGCAGGGGCGGCCGCCAGCTGCAGTGACCATCCGGGAAGCGGCGGAGGCAATGGCGGTGTCGTGGTTGAGCACGGACAGCAGGTAGGTTTCCAGCATGCAGGCTTCGGCGAAGGAGGCCTCAACGATCAGGATGGGGGAGTTGGGAAAGTACGCCTCTCCCTCTGCATAGCCCCAGATGTCGCCGGAGAACTTGTAGTTGGCCAGGAACTCGAGCGTTTCCTGGTTGACCACCTGGGTGCGCTCCAGGAAATCCAGCTCCGCCTCGCCGAAACGGAAATTCGCAATGCCTTCCAGGAGGCGTCCCGTGCCGGCCACAATGCCGTAGCGGCGGCCGTCAGGCAGGCGCCGTGCAAACGCCTCGAACACGGACCTGCGGTGTGCCGCCCCTGAATGGAGGGACGCCTGCAGCATGGTCAGCTCGTAGTGGTCGGTATAAAAGGACGTGCGGGGATGGTCCCAGCCGGCTGAGGTGCTCACGAAAGTCACTCTAGTCCCCACCGGCTCCCGCGTCTCGCTTCGCTTCGCCGCGGGGCCCTCGCCGGCGTGGGCCCACCCACCGGCTCCCGCGTCTCGCTTCGCTTCGCCGCGGGGCCCTCGCCGGCGTGGGCCCACCCACCGGCTCCCGCGTCTCGCTTCGCTTCGCCGCGGGGCCCTCGCCGGCGTGGGCCCACCCACCGGCTCCCGCGTCTCGCTTCGCTTCGCCGCGGGGCCCTCGCCGGCGTGGGCCCACCCACCGGCTCCCGCGTCTCGCTTCGCTTCGCCGCGGGGCCCTCGCCGGCGTGGGCCCACCCACCGGCTCCCGCGTCTCGCTTCGCTTCGCCGCGGGGCCCTCGCCGGCGTGGGCCCACCCACCGGCTCCCACGTCTCGCTTCGCTTCGCCGCGGGGCCCTCGCCGGCGTGGGCCCACCCACCGGCTCCCACGTCTCGCTTCGCTTCGCCGCGGGGCCCTCGCCGGCGTGGGCCCACCCACCGGCTCCCACGTCTCGCTTCGCTTCGCCGCGGGGCCCTCGCCGGCGTGGGCCCCTGCTCCCCATAGAATGGGCAGATGACCATAAGCGTTGCGCCCGGCCCTGATACACAGGAGGGCATCCGGACCGGCACAGCAGAGTCCACAGACTCCCTGACCGCGCCGGACATCCCCTGGAACCTGGTGATCTGGAACGATCCCGTCAATCTGATGAGCTACGTCAGCTATGTCTTCCAGAGCTACTTTGGCTACTCGGAAAGCAAGGCCAACAAGCTCATGATGGAAGTCCACAAAAAGGGCCGCTCCATCGTTGCCCACGGCAGCAAGGAACAGGTGGAGCGTCACGCCGTGGCCATGCACGGTTTTGGGCTCTGGGCCACGGTGGAAAAGGCCAGCGGCGGCCCCGGCGGGAATTCAGGCAAGTCCGGCGGTCCGGGCCAGGGTAAGGGGAAACGTGGCTAAGGCATTCAAATACGGGCTCAAGGGCATTACCGGTTTCCTGGAGCCGGCCGAACGGGACCTGCTCCGCAGCCTGATCGACGACGTCATATCCATGCTCCAGCCCGAGGACCGCACCGGGCAGGACCCGCTGGCCGCACTGATCGGCCTGGACATGGACGTGGCCGAACCCACGGACCGTGCAGTCAGGCGGCTGCTGCCCAACGTGGTGAAAGACGACGGCGCCGCATCCCTTGAGTTCCGCCAGCTCACCGAGCGTTCGCTGCGGGAAACCAAGATCGGCGCCCTGCGCGCGGCTGCCCTGGACCTGGACAAGGACGAGATCGTCCTCACCCCCGAAGGGGCCCGGCATTGGTCCATGGCGTTGAACGACGTGCGGCTGGTCCTGGCCGAGCGGCTGGACATCCGGGACGAGGCCGACGCCGAGCACGTCCACCGCATGCAGGACTGGTCCCAGGCCGAGGACGTGGAGAGCTACCTGGCGCTGGTGTACAACTTCACCACCTGGCTTCAGGAGTCCCTGGTCCAGGCCATGCTGCAGTCAATGGAATCCCGGCGGTGAGCCACGGCGGCCCGGGGGAGGCCGTCCGCTGTGACACAGTAGACACGAGTTACCGGACACAAGATGATGGCTGACGCTTCCGCGAGCACCTATCCTCGAATAATCATGACAACAGCCCCGAGCATGGAACCACCAGCGGAAACAAAGCCCGCGGCCGCGGACAGCGAGCTTCCGGACGCTGCCCCGGAGACCCGTCCCATTGGCGTCTTCGATTCCGGTGTCGGCGGACTCACCGTGGCCCGCTCCATCATCGACCAGCTTCCCAACGAGTCGATCCTCTATGTGGGGGACACCGCCCACGGACCGTACGGCCCGCTCCCCATCGCGGAGGTGCGGGCCAACGCGCTGGGCGTGATGGACGAACTCGTGGACTCCGGCGTCAAGCTGCTCACCATCGCCTGCAACTCGGCGTCGGCCGCTGTCCTGCGGGACGCCCGTGAGCGGTACACGGCCAAGTACGGCATCCCGGTCATCGAGGTCATCCAGCCCGCGGTCCGGCGCGCCGTTGCGGCCACCCGCAGCGGAAAGGTGGGCGTGATCGGCACCTCCGCAACGGTGGGGTCCCGCGCCTACGAAGACACCTTCGCCGCGGCGCCGGACCTGGACATCACCTCCGTGGCCTGCCCGGAGTTCGTCAGCTACGTGGAAGCCGGAATCACCACAGGCCCGGCCCTGCTCGCCGTCGCAGAGGAATACCTGGCGCCGCTGAAGGCAGCCGGGGTGGACACCGTCGTCCTGGGCTGCACGCACTACCCGCTGCTGACGGGCGTCATCTCCTACGTCATGGGCGCGGATGTCACTCTGGTCTCGAGCGCGGAGGAGACCGCCAAGGACGTCTACCGTGCCCTGGCCACCCACAACCTGCAGCGCACTTCCGAGGCCCCGCCCGAGCACCACTTCGTGGCCACCGGCGATGCCGGGCAGTTCGAGGCGCTCGCCCGGCGCTTCCTTGGCCCGGAAGTCCTGTCAGTCCGGCACGTGGACCATGTGGCCGCACAGTACCCAACCGGCAGCCTGGCCCGGATCACCCCCGAGATGATCGCTGCCGCGCAAAGTGCGCGCAACCGCCCCAGGATCTCCAACTTCGTAGGCGGCGGGTTCGCCGGGGCGCGCCGCGGCGGAGGGCCCGCCCAGTGAAGCTGACCATCGTGGGATGCACGGGATCGTTCCCCGGTCCCGGCTCCCCGGCGTCGTGCTACCTCCTGACCGCCACCGACGGGGAACGGACGTGGAAGGTGGTGATGGACCTCGGCAGCGGAGCGCTGGGGGCCATCCAGCGCTACACGGACCTGGAGGACATCGACGCGATCTTCCTCACCCATTTGCACCCTGACCACTGCATGGACCTGTGCGGCCTGCACGTGGCCATCCGCTGGAAGCCCGGAGGATGGGGCCGCGGCCGCATCCCCGTGTGGGGCCCGGCCGCCACGGCAGACCGGATGGCCACCGCCTACGGACTGCCCCTGGATCCGGGGATGCACGAAGAGTTCGACTTCACCAACTGGACCGAACGCGAACCAGTGACCGTGGGGCCGTTCACCGTCACCCCGTTCGCCGTGAACCATCCCATCGAGGAGGCCTACGCCCTCCGGGTGGAAGTGGCGGAGCCAGGCAAGGACGGCACTCCGGTGTCCCGGGTCCTGACCTATTCCGGGGATACCGATTCCTGCGCCGGACTTGAGGAAGCAGCCAAGGACGCGGACCTGTTCCTGTGCGAGGCAGCCTTCGAAGAGGGCCGTGACGACGGCATCAATGATGTGCACCTGACGGGCAAGCGGGCGGGAGAGGCTGCGGCGGCAGCCGGCGCGCGGCGGCTCCTGCTGACCCACATTCCGGTATGGACGTCCCAGACCACCGTCATGGCCGAAGCCCGCCCCGTGTTCCCTGGCGACGTGGCGGTTGCGGTGGCGGGCGTGCACTACACGATTTAGCGGCGCGGGTGCCACGCCGGTACTCGATAAGCTAAAGGCATGACATCTGAAGCAACTGCAGTGCCTATTGTGCGCGCCGACGGCCGTGCCCCCGACCAGCTCCGGCCCATCAGCATCACCCGCGGATGGTCCAACCAGGCCGAGGGATCGGCGCTGATCGAGTTCGGCAACACCAGGGTCCTGTGCACGGCATCGCTGACCGCCGGTGTCCCGCGCTGGCTCAAGGGCGAGGGCCGCGGCTGGGTCACGGCCGAGTACGCAATGCTGCCGCGCGCCACCAACACGCGTTCGGACCGCGAATCCGTCAAGGGAAAGATCGGCGGCCGCACGCACGAGATTTCGCGCCTGATCGGGCGTTCGCTGCGCTCCATCATCGACACCAAGGCCTTGGGCGAGAACACCATCGTGCTGGACTGCGACGTCCTGCAGGCGGACGGCGGCACCCGAACCGCAGCCATCACCGGCGCCTACGTTGCCCTGGCCGACGCCATCCGGTTCGCCCGCGACACCAAGCTCATCGCCAGGAACGCCCAGCCGCTCATCGACACCATCGCGGCAGTGTCCGTGGGAATCATCGACGGCGTCCCCATGCTGGACCTGCCCTACGTGGAGGATGTCCGGGCGGAGACCGACATGAACGTGGTGGTCACCGGCTCCGGCAAGTTCGTGGAGGTGCAGGGAACCGCTGAGGGTGCCCCGTTCGACCGGGACGAGCTGAACCAGCTCCTGGACCTGGCGCTGCTGGGCACCGCGCAGCTGGCAGCCATCCAGCGTGAGACTCTGGCGGACATCCTGTGAGCGGTGCGGCGCCCCGGCTGGTGCTCGCCACGCACAACAAAGGCAAACTCCGTGAACTGCGCGAACTGCTGCGCGGACAGGTGCCAGGGCTCGACGTCGACACCCAGGTGGTGGACGCGGCGGCGGCGGGTGCGCCGGACGTCGCCGAGACCGGCGTGACGTTCGCCGAGAACTCCCTGCTGAAGGCGCGGGCGGTGGCGGGTGCCACCGGCCTGGTGGCCATCGCCGACGACTCCGGGCTCGCCGTGGACGTCATGGGCGGGGCGCCCGGCATCTTCTCCGCCCGCTGGGCGGGACGGCACGGCGACGACGCCGCCAACCTGGAACTCCTGCTGAACCAGCTGTCCGACGTTCCTGACGAACACCGCGGTGCCGCTTTTGTGTGCGCTGCCGCCCTGGCCATGCCCACGGACGGGGAGGGGCCCCGGCGCGAGGTGGTGGAGTACGGGCAGCTGGAGGGGATCCTCCTCCGTGAACCGCGGGGTGCCGGGGGTTTTGGCTACGATCCCGTGCTTCAGCCGGCGGGCGAGGACCGCAGTTGTGCCGAACTGTCCGCCGAGGAGAAGAACGCCATCAGCCACCGCGGCAAGGCCTTCCGGGCGCTGCTGCCGTCCATCGTGGCGGCGCTGGAAGCGGCCGGCTAGGAAAACACGCAAAAAAGGTGCGCACCCCGGGCGGGGTGCGCACCTTTTTGGCAATCAGGAGTGGTTGACGGGCTGCTACTCCGGCCGCCCGCGATGGATGTTCCGGGGAGTCTTCTGCTCCTCTTCCGGTTCGTGTTCCTCGATGAACTCATCAACGGCGTCGGTGCCGTAGGCCGTCGCCTGGCGCCTGGCGGACAGCCCGCGCAGGAGTTCGATGCCGATGGGAATCACCGAGACCAGCACGATGGCGATGAAGATGATGTCCAGGTTGTCGCGGACCCAGGGAACCTTGTCGCCCAGCAGGTAGCCGAGCAGGGTCACGCCGCCGCCCCACAGCGCCGCGCCGATGACGTTGTAGATGAAGAACTTCTTGCGGCTCATTTGCGCCACGCCCACGATCACCGGAACAAAGGTCCGGATGATCGGCACGAAACGGGCCAGGATCAGTGCCTTGCCGCCGTGCTTTTCAAAGAAGGCGTGGGCATTTTCAACGTTTTCGCGCTTGAAGAGCCGTGAGTTGGGTTTGTTGAAGATGGCGGGGCCGGCTTTGGATCCGATGAGGTAGCCGGTCTGGTTGCCGATGATGGCCGAGACCACGATCAGCAGGGCCAGGAGCCAGATGTTGAACTTGATGGTGTCCGTGGCAACCAGCAGGCCCGCGGTGAACAGCATGGAATCGCCAGGCAGGAAGAATCCCACCAGGAGGCCGGTTTCGGCGAAGACGATCCCGCACACCAGCAGGACCACCCAGGGGGCCAGCGCGGGATCGGCCAGGAAGACCTGGGGGTTCAGCCAATCGGGCAGGAAGGAAGCCATTTTCGGCTGGACCGGTCCCGCACCGCCCAGCATGGACACAGCGAGGTCATTCATCACAGGAAAGTTCACCCCTCAAGGGTACTTGACGGGGCTGTGCCTCCCGGGTTTGGGAGGCCCGCGCCGGTAAGGTAGGGGCCGTGGGTTTGGACTTTACGGCGATCGACTTCGAAACGGCAAACGGCTTCCGGGGCTCCCCGTGCTCGGTAGGGCTGACGAAGGTGAGGGGCGGAAAGATCGTTGCGGAGGCCTCGTGGCTGATGCGTCCGCCGCCGGGATACGACTTCTTTGACCACCACAACGTCCGGATCCACGGCATCACTGCTGCGGATGTTGCGGCCACGCCCCGCTTTGGCGAGCTGTTCCCTGAAATCGGCGCGTTTATCGGCGACGACGTGCTGGCAGCGCACAATGCCGCCTTCGACCTGGGCGTGATCCGTTCGGCGCTGGAAGTGTCCGGCCTGCCCGGCCCCGCCTACGACTACGTCTGCACCGTCATGCTGTCGCGGCGCTGCTATTCGCTCGTGTCCAACTCCCTTCCGTTTGCCGCAGAGGAAGCGGGCGTGCCGCTGGTCAACCACCACGACGCCGCAGAAGATGCCCGTGCCTGCGCCGGCATCCTCATCGATATCGCCGCGCGGAACGGTGCAAACAGCATCGCCGAACTCTACCTGTCCCTGGGACTGGCCATGCCGCGCCAGCAGGCCTTCGATCCAGCCACCGGGGACCTGTCAAAGCCCAGTCTCGCGGCCATGGCGGGCGCTTCCGGCAACGGGGCCGCCCTGGTCCGCCGGTTCCAGTCCGGCTGGCCCGAGGAAGGGGCGAACCCGGAACCCAACCTTGACGCCGAGCCCGGGCACCCGTTGTACGCGCAGACGGTGGTGTTCACCGGCCAGCTCTCCATCAACCGACCGGAGGCCAAGCTGCGCTCTGCCCGGTGCGGTGCGCGGACCGAAAGCCGCGTGACCGGACGGACCACGGTCCTGGTGGTGGGGGACGGGTTCGTTGCCTCCGATCTTCGCTCGGGCAGGCTCACCGGCAAAGCCCGCCGTGTCCTGGAGCTCCACGAGCGGGGGCAGGCCATTGAAGTGCTGTCCGAAGGTGAATTCCTGCAGATGGTGGGCGGTGGGGACGTCCCCGAAGGCCCGCTCGACAGTGCCGGGGAAGCCTGGACCGGCGCCCGCGCACCTGCCATCAGCGGCTGACCCGCCCGGCGGGAGGGGCGGGAAGTCATCCGGCGCAACAAACCTTGGCCGCTCCGGAGGCCGCCTCCTACCCTTGCGTCATGGCCTCCCTGTTCGCTTTCCCCAACCCCGTCAACGAATACGCCGCCCGTGTCACGGCAGCGCTCGTGGTGCTGCTCGCCGTCGTCACCGCCGTGGCAAATTCCGGGTGGGGGCTGGCGGCCATCGCCGTCGGCTTCTGGCTGCGGCTGCTCTTTGGCCCCCGGATTTCACCCTTGGCGCTGCTTTCCGTCAGGGTGATCACCCCGCGGCTGGGGAAGGCGAAGCTGGTTCCCGGCCCGCCCAAGCGCTTTGCGCAGGGCATCGGCGCGGCAGTATCCACCGCCGCCCTGCTTCTGTTCGCCGCCGGCGCGGTACCGGCGGCCTGGACGCTCCTGGGCGTCCTGGTGATTGCCGCATCGCTGGAGGCTTTTGCCGGGTTCTGCCTGGGATGCACGATCTTCGGATTCCTGCAGCGCCGCGGAGTAATTCCCGAGGACGTCTGCGAGGCCTGCAACAACATCAGCCTTCGCCGGTCGTAACCTTTACCAGCTGGTCGGCCATGCCGCGGATGACCTCCGGCGCTTCCAGGGCCCCGAGCCACTTGGCCGGGAGGCAGTCCTCCCCGTACAGGGCGCCGAGGATGTTTCCCGCCAGCGAACCTGCGGTATCGCTGGCGCCGCTGTGGTTCACGGCCACCGCCAGGGCATTGCGGAAATGCACGGCGGGCTGCGCTTCCGCTCCGTCGGCCGGCAACGTGGCCACCACGGCATAAAGCGCGACGGCGAGTGCTTCCGCCGCTGACCACCCTCCGCCCAGCACCTGGAGCAGTTCCTCGGGACCAACGATTGCTTTCTCCGCAAGCTGGAGGGCGGCCTCAAGCCGTTCCGGCAACTCCGGGGCAACGCCAGCAAGGGTGGCCGCGTGCGCAGTGACCGCGGCTGCTGCGTCCCGCAGTCCCTCCCCGGACACCACCCGGTGGATCAGGAGGCTGAAGATGCCCGCACTCTGGCGGGCGGCAGGGTGTCCGTGCGTCAGTGCGGCGGCGTCGGCACTCAACTTATAGACGGCGTCGGGCGTGATGTGCGGCACCAGCCCAAACGGTGCCGAACGCATCACCGTGCCGGCACCGCTGGCCCCCGGGTTCACAGGGCGCATGGACGTACCCATCTCACCGGTGGCGAGCCCGCTAATGCAGTCCTCGTCGGGATGCCTGCGCTGCCGGAGCACCCCGTTGCCGTCAATCCAGCGCGGCTGGGGTGCCGGTGCGGAGTGCCCGGCATCCTCACCCTGCGTGGCCAGCCAGCGCAGGTAGGCCAGCCAAAGGCACGCGTTCACGTCCGCGCCCACACCGGAGTTGGCCCACTCCAGTGCCTCCACCAGCCCGTCCACCGTGTACAGGGTCAGTTGGGTGTCATCGGAAAAATGCCAGGGGCCGGGCAAGTCTTCGAACCCGGCCAGGCCCTGTGCTCCAAAGCGCTCCCTGATCCCGGCGATGGAATCGGAGTCCACGGCGTAGCCCAGGGCATCTCCCAGCGCGCCGCCCAGCAGGGAGCCGTGGATGCGGGACTTGAGGGTGGGCGCAGGAATACCGTGGTCAGAGCTCATGGAGTAAATTTACCGTTCGTGGCCAGTGCCTTGCGCTCCACGCCGGGCTCCAGCAACACCCCGGACAGCTGCTGCCCAGCAAACGCCCAGCCTGGGCTGGAATACTGCTCGGGTTGCCCGGCGGCATCACCGCTGGACGGCGCCCCCGCTGAAAGGTGCAGCGCCGTCACTACGAAGAGCAGCCGGAACACCAGACCCCCACAAGCAAAGGTCCCATCATGAGCACCCCTGTCCCCGCCCGCGACGCACTGCAGCCCGGCGGCACGGCTCCCGCGCGCACCGGCCTGTTGCCCCGCCTGGCGGCCGAGGCCTTTGGCAGCCTCTTCCTGGCGGTGGCCGGCCTGGGCGTGCCGCTGTTCAGCATCCCGCAGTCCAGCCCGGTCCCCTCCGCCCTGGCGGCAGGCCTGGCCGTCACCGCGGCGATGCTGGCCTTCGGACATATCTCCGGCGGCCACTTCAACCCGGCCATCACCCTGGGGCACCTCCTGGCAGGACGGATCCGGGCCGGCGCGGCCGCCGCGTACGCTGCCGCCCAGATTGTCGGGGCCCTGGTAGGCGCCCTGGCCCTGTTCGGGATCCTGCGCACCCTGCCCAGCATCCCGGACAGCCGGACCGCCTTCGATACCGTGGCCGCGGGCTTCGGTGAACACTCCATCATCCAGGCTCCCCTCGCCGCCGTCGTCCTGCTGGAACTGCTGGGCGCCGCCATCATCGTTGCCGTCTTCCTTGGCGCCGCGGGCCGTGAGGGGGGCAGCCGCACGGTGGCGCCCGTCGCCGTCGGCCTGTCCTTCGCCGCCCTGCTGCAGGTAGGCCAGTCCGTGGGAAACCTGCCGTTCAACCCGGCCCGTGCCGTCGCATCCGCCGTTTTCAGCTCCGGCTGGGCCGTGGAGCAGCTCTGGGTCTTCCTGGTGGCGCCGCTGGCCGGCGCTGCCATCGCGGGGCTGGTCTTCCGGATTGCAGCGGTTGCTGAGGCCCCTGCACCCCTGGCGGGTGGTGAGACGGCCGGCGATGACGACGACGACGATGCTGCCGCTGCGGACGAGGTTGTCACCGCTCCGGCTGCCCGCCAGGAGAAGGCCGGCGCGGAGAGGGCCGGCGGCGTGAGCGAGGCGCAGGAGTTCTTTGACGGAAAGCGGTCCTGAGCGCTGTTTGCCGCGGCGTTTTTCTCGACTGTCAGTGGCTGCCGATAGCTTAGGAATATGCGGTTACTTCACACCTCGGACTGGCATCTGGGCCGTTCCTTCCACGGCGTCGGCATGCTGGACGCCCAGCGCGCTTTCGTTGACCAGCTGGTGGCGGCGGTTGAGCGGGACAGCGTGGACGTTGTCCTGATTGCCGGGGACGTCTATGACCGGGCGCTTCCAGGGGTGGACGTGGTCCACCTGCTGGACGATGCCCTGGTGCGGCTCACCGCCGCGGGTGCAAAGGTGGTCCTCACCAGCGGCAACCACGATTCCGCGATCCGCCTGGGGTTCGCATCCCGCCTGCTGGAACGCGGGGGAGTGCACCTGCGCACAAGGGTGGAGGACCTCGACCAGCCGCTTCTGCTGCCGCTGGGAGCGGATGCTGCCGGGAAGGAAGCCACCCTGGCGCTCTACGGCATCCCGTGGCTTGAGCCCAGAATGGTCGCTGACCAGCTGGGCGTGGAAACGGCAAGCCACTTCGAGGTTACCCGCGCGGCAACCAGCCTGGTCCGGGAGGACATCGCGCGGCGCGGCGCTTCCGGGACCGTCCACTCGGTGGTCCTGGCCCACACCTTTGCCAGCGGGGGCATCAGTTCGGACAGCGAGCGGGACCTCAGCATCGGCGGAGTGGGTGCTGTTCCCTTGGATCTGTTCGACAATTTCAGCTATACCGCGCTGGGCCACCTGCACGGGCGGCAGAAGCTGTCAGACTCCGTAAGGTATTCGGGCTCGCCCCTGGCCTATTCCTTCTCCGAGTCCACCCACCAGAAGGGTGCCTGGCTGGTGGACATCGGTCCGGAGGGCGTCACGTCCGTGGCGGAGGTCCTCTGGGAGGCCCCGCGGTCACTGGCGGTACTGCGCGGACCGCTGGAGGATCTCCTGGTGGACCCAAGTCATGCCTGGGCTGAAACCGCTTATTGCCAGATCACCCTGACGGATGCCCAGCGTCCCTCCCGCGCCATGGAACGGCTGCGCGCCCGGTTCCCGGACACCCTGGTCCTGGCGTTCGATCCGCAGGGTGCCGCTGCCGCCACGGAGGCCAGCTACAGCAGCAGGCTCGCAGGCGCCCCGGATGACCTTGCCGTATGCTGCGGCTTCCTGGAACACGTGCGGGGGAGGAGCTCCGACCCGGCAGAAAAGACTGCTCTCGCCGCCGCACTGGAAAACGTCAGGCTCCTGGAGGCGTCACGGTGAGGATCCACCATCTGCGGATCTCCGCGTTCGGACCCTTCGCGGGAACCGAACACATTGACTTTGACCGCCTCAGCGCCCACGGCCTGTTCCTGCTGAACGGGCCCACGGGTGCCGGCAAAACCAGCGTGCTGGATGCCATCTGCTTTGCCCTCTACGGCTCGGTTCCCGGCGCCCGGCAGGACGGCAAGCGGCTGCGCAGCGACCACGCGGAGCCCGGGCAGGAGCCCGCCGTCACGTGTGAGTTTTCCGCGCAGGGCCGGCGCTTCGAAGTGACCCGCTCGCCGGCATGGGAAAAGCCCAGCGCCCGTGGGAAAAACGGATTCACTGTCCAGCAGGCCAAAACGCTGCTCCGCGAGCGGGTGGGCGGAGCCTGGGTTGAGAAGTCCGCCCGCAACGATGAAGCAGGCGCTGAGATCATGGCCCTGCTGGGAATGGACCGGGAACAGTTCACCCGGGTGGTGATGCTGCCGCAGGGTGATTTCGCTGCCTTCCTCCGCTCCAAGGCTGCTGACCGCCTGGACCTGCTGCAGAAGCTCTTCGGCACCCAACGGTTTGAAGCCCTGGAACAGGAACTCTCGCGGCAGGCCGCCGCCGCCCGGGAGGACGTGGCGGTCCTGTCCGGGCAACTCGGACTCCTCGCCGCCCGCGCGGAAACCGAGGCCGCCCCGCTGCAGTTTCCGGACGCCGGTGCCCCGCCGGGAGACGACATCCCACGCCGCCTTGACTGGCTGCAGTCGTCTGCTGCCGTGCGGCTGGCGGAACTCACGGAACAGGCCACCGCCGCTGAGGCCTTCAACCAGGACCGCCGCGCCGAGGCTGAGCGGGAGGCGGCGAGCCATGACCGGCACCGGAAACTCGAAGCTGCCGCCGCACGGCAAAAGGCCGTCGACGACGGTGCCGCACAGCAGGAAGAGCGTTCCTCCCGGCTCGCCAGGCACCGCCAGGCCGAAGTGCTGCAAGGGCAGCTGCAGGCTGTGGATGCTGCGGCCACCAAGGTCCGCAGCGCCGCCGCGGCTGCCGAATCCGCCATGACGTTGCTCCGCATGGCCGCCGGGGATGGCGGTGAACTGGCCCAGCTCGGCTTTGGAGCAGCAGAGGGTACGGCTGCCACGCCCGGGGCCAATGGCGATGCCCGGGGGAACGTACCCGAGGCTCCTGAGGAACTGGGCAGGTTGCGTTCGCTGCTGGCCGTGGTCGAGGCCCGGCTGCCGGATGAGGACAGGCTCCAGGGCCTGCGGAAGCGGCACCACGGCCTGGCCGCAACGCAGGGTGAGCTGGAGCTCGCCGTGGAGACGCTGGGCCAGCGCACCGTGCAGTTGACGGCCGAACGTGAACAGCTGGCCCACGGCATGGAGGAGCTGGCGACCCGCTCGGTGGAAGCTGCACTGCGGCGCAAGGAAGCTGCCGCTGCGGCGGAGCTGCTGGACGTGGTCCGGCGGTACGGGACCGCCGTCTCGCGCAGGGACCGGGTCAAGAGCCGCCACGAAGACTCGCGGGAGAACCTGCTGGAGGCAAAGCGCCGCTGGCTGGACCTGCGGGAGGAACGGCTCGCTAACGCTGCGTCCGAACTGGCTGCCGGATTGGTTGCCGGAGAGCCCTGCCCCGTCTGCGGAAGCGGGCAGCATCCCGGCCCGGCAGATGCGGGCACAGGAGGCCCGGCCCTGGCCCGGGATGAGGAACGGGCCCACGGCTCCTACGAGGCTGCCGAGGCCGCCCACGCCCTGGTTGCCGCTGATTTTGCCGAGGCGGAGCAGGCGGTGGCCGTCCTCGCCGGTCAGGGCGGAACCACGCCGGTGGAGGATGCGCGCTCGGGCGCAGAAGATGCGCTGGCCGCGGCAGCGGATGCCGAGCAGGCGGCGGAGGAGCTGCAGGACAGGCGGCGGCGGCTCGAGGCCCTGGATGCCAGCCTCGCCCAGGCCAGGACCACGCTGGCCGAAACGGAGGCGGAGCTGTCCCAAACCGCGGTCTCGCTCGCCGACCTGGCCGAACAGATTGCAGCACTGGACACGGCGCTTGCCGGCTTGCGGGGCGGCCACCGCAGCCTGGACCGCCGGCTGAGGGCACTGGAAGAGGCCGTAGCCGTCCTGAATAAGGCCGTCGAAGCGCAGGCACGCCTGGATGCCGCGCGGCTGCAGGCCATGGAAGCCCAGGAGCACCTGGAACGGGCCCTGCCCGGTGCCGGCTTTTCCACCGCCGATGAAGTCCGCGGCCAGCTCCTCGGCGCCAGTGAACTGGCAGCCCTCGAGGCCGCCATCCGCGCCGCCCACGACGAAGCAGCCCGCGTGGCCGGCCTGTTCGAGTCAGAAGATATTGTGCTCGCACTGGACGAAGCCGCGGGCGCGTTCCAGGCGGACGAGGAACGGCTGGCAGCGCTGCGCCTCGCGGCGGCGGCAGCCCGGGACGAGGCGAGGGAAGCCGACCTGGCTGCAGGCCTGGCCGCCCGCTGCCTGGCATCGTTGAAGTCCATCGCCGCCGAATATGACGCGCTGGTCTGCTCCTCGCGCGGGCCGGCGGAGCGGGCGCAGATGCTGACCGGATTGGCTGACGCCGCCGCCGGCCGGGGCGAGAACACGTACCGGATGAGCCTGACCAGCTATGTCCTGGCCGCTCGGCTGGAACAGGTGGCCCTCGCTGCCTCTGAACGCCTGGTGGCCATGAGCGATGGCCGCTACCTGCTCCAGCACACCGACGCCAAAGCCGCCCGGGGTGCAAAGTCGGGGCTGGGCCTGGAAGTGGTGGACCAGTGGACGGGGTTCCGCCGGGATACTTCCACCCTCTCAGGGGGTGAGTCCTTCATGGCATCACTCTCCCTGGCCCTGGGGCTTGCGGACGTGGTCCAGCAGGAATCCGGAGGGGTGGAAATCGAAACCCTGTTCGTTGACGAGGGTTTCGGCAGCCTGGACGATCAATCCCTGGAGCAGGTCATGGATGCCCTCGAAGGACTCCGCGACGGCGGCAGGGTAGTAGGACTGGTCAGCCACGTAGCCGAGATGAAACAGCGGATCAGCACCCAGCTGCAGGTGGTGAAAAACCGGAACGGCTCCACGCTGCGGATCTCCGAAAGCCTGGACGCAGTCCTCTGACCGGGGCCGATATACTGGACCGCGTTACCGGGTTGCGCGCATCGGGAGGAGGGACGATGCGCACCTACTGAACGAGCCCCGAAGTGACACCACAAACCACCCCTCCAGCCACCGGCGCCACCCCTGCCCCGGCCGTTCCAGGCCGGGAAACCCCGCGCCCGGATTCCACGGAAACGGCAGTGACGGGACGCTTTTCGCGCCTTCCGCAATTGGCCGGCCCGGGCTTCATTCCCCTTGGCCTTTTTGCGCGGCTTCCCCTGGCCATGCTGGCCATGGGCACACTCACCCTTGTCACATCCGTCAGTGGCTCCTTTGCCGCCGGTGGCACAGCAGCAGGCGCCGTGGGCATCGGCTCCGCATTGGGGGCTCCAGTGCTGGGGTCCCTCGCGGACAGGAGGGGGCAGCGGCCGGTCCTGCTGCTGTCCGCGGTCCTCAATACAGTGGCCGTGCTGGCCCTGGTCCTCGTTGCGAACACCGCCGCAGTGTCGGGCGATTTCCTGCCCGCTGTCCTGGCAGCTGCCTTCGCGGCCGGCGCCACCTGCCCACAGGTGGGACCCCTGGCCCGGGTCAGGTGGATGTCGTTGACGGCCAATGCCGGCGGTCCAACGGCACCGCCCGGTGGTTCCGGCCGTGACCTGGACACGGCCCTGTCCTACGAGAGCACGGCCGACGAGGTGACCTTTGTCCTCGGACCGGCCCTGGTGGGAATCCTGGCCAGCCTCGTGGCGCCCTGGCTTCCACTGGTACTGGCCGCGGCCATGACCATCACGCTGGTGCCGGCCTTCGCCGTGCATCCCACCCACCAGGCCGTGCCGGCCAACCGGCGTCCGGCCGGCAGGAAGCGCAGTGGTGCTGCGAACGCCGCGAAGCTGCCGTGGGCCGTGGCCCTGCCCGTCCTTGCCATGGCCTGCATGGGCACGTTCTTTGGGTCCACCCAGGCTGCATTGAGCGCCTTCTCTGCCGGGCTCGCAGGTGCGGAAATCGCGGGGCTGCTGTATGCCGTGATGGGCCTCAGCTCCGCGGCCGCGGCACTCTCGGTTGCATACTGGCCGCGCCGCGCAGGCCTGGCGCTGCGCTGGGTGGTCTGCGCAGTCCTCATGGCGGGCCTGGCGGTCCTGCTCCTGGTGCCCTCGTCCCTGCCATGGATGGCGGCAGTCCTGTTGGTCCTTGGGCTCCCGGTGGGCCCCGTCATGGTCACCGTCTTCGCTGTCGGAGGCTCGGTGGCTCCAGCCGGCCGGCTTGGCACGGTCATGACCGCGCTGGCCAGCGGCATTGTCGCCGGAACGGCCATCGGCTCCTCGATTGGAGGACAGCTGGCCCAGCTCCACGGGCCTGCGGCCGCGTTCCTCGTCCCGGTCTGCGCTGCCGGCGCGCTGGCCCTGCTCGGCGCGGGAACCGCCGTCGTCCTCCGCCGTCGGGCCTGACGCCGCACCTTCCTGCAGGCGTCGCCGGCCGGTTGCGCTGTTATGCCAGCTGGCTCTCGATCCGGGCCGCACTTTCCGCGATGGCAGCGCCCATGGCATCCGGATCATGGGCCGAACGAATATAGACGACGGCGAGTGCGGCCGGACGCCCGCCAGGCACCCTAACGGGTGCTGCCAGCGAGGAGACTCCGGCGATCACCTCGTCATGGCTGGCCGAGTAGCCCTTCCTCCGTGCCTCCGCCGCCTCCGGGCGATAGGGAATGCCCGTGGCCAGCCGGTCCCACTCCTCCTCCGAGAGGGCGGACTGGATGGCAATTCCGGGCGCGCCGGCGTTGATGGGGTGGCGGGTGCCCGGGTGCTGGGCAACGGTTGCCCCCGAATGCCTGGGCTCGACCGTGACGAGAGTGATGCAGTCATGGTGGTCCCACACCGCCACGAACGCTGTCATGTCCAGTGAGTTTGCCAGCTGGGTGAGCTCCGGCAGTGCTGCGCTCTGCAGGTTGCGTGACACGCCGCGTGCCAGAACCGCCAGGCCGGGGCCCGGCTGGACCCGTCCGGCGTCGTCCCGCACCAGGAGCGAATGATCTTCCAGGGTGCGAAGGATCCGGTAGGCCACCGAACGGTGCACACCCATGGCATCGGCCAGTTCGGCGATGGTCAGTGGGCCAGGGGCAGCTGCAAGGATCTCAAGGGCGCGGATGCCACGCGAAAGGGTCTGGGAGGGCGAAGCCTGCGGTGCCGCTGCCGCCCGGGTTGCGGCTGCTGGAGGAGTCATGATGTCCATCCTAGGTTGCCTGGCCCGTGCTGCCGTGACTCTTGTCTCATCCCCGGGCAGGCTGTATCGTCCTATATACGAACTTGCAGTTCAAATATAGAACTTAACCGTTCATCGCAAATCCTCGCAAAAAACTCCCGCTCCGTGTTCCACATCACAACTTCCGTAGTACCCTACTAACTAACTGACCGTTCTGTCGGTAATCCTGAAGGCGTCCGGGCGGCACTGCTGCCCAATAAACAATGGAGTTTCAATGACCACACCTTCCAAGGTGGATACAGCCGCCGGTCCCAGCAACCGGCGGGAGGAACGCAAGGTCCTCGCCGGCACCCTCGTCGGCACCACTATCGAGTGGTACGACTTCTTCATCTTTGCCCAGCTGACCGCAACGCTGCTGTCACCGCTGTTCCTGGCACCGCTGAACGAGTCCAACCCGGGCCTGGCCCAGATCCTCTCCTTTGCCCTCATTGGCATCAGCTTCCTGTTCCGTCCCCTCGGCGCAGTGATCGCCGGGCACTTGGGCGACCGCCTGGGACGAAAGGCGATGCTGGTGTTCACCCTGGTGATGATGGGCGCAGCCACGGCACTGATCGGCATGCTCCCCACCTATGCGCAGATTGGCGCCTGGGCTCCTGTCCTGCTGATCCTGCTGCGCGTCATCCAGGGTTTCTCGGCCGGCGGTGAGTGGGGCGGTGCTGCCCTGATGGCTGTGGAGCATGCTCCGATCAGCCGCCGAGGCCTGTTTGGTGCCTACCCGCAGATCGGCGTGCCCGTGGGCATGATCCTGGCCACCGGCCTGCTGTTCTTCCTCAACACGAGCATGTCCAAGGAAGACTTTGCGGCCTGGGGCTGGCGGGTGCCGTTCCTGCTGTCCATCGTCCTGATCGTCGTTGGCTACCTGATCCGCCGCGCAGTGGCCGAAAGCCCGGTCTTCCAGGAAATGGCGCTCCGGAAGAAGGAGAGCAAGGCCCCCCTTGGCGAGCTGATCCGGAACCACAAGCTGCCCGTCCTGTACTCCACCCTGATCTTCATCGGCAACAATGCAGCGGGATACCTGCTCATTGCGTTCTTCATCTCCTACGCCACCAAGACCCTGAAGATGCCCACCCCGCAGATCCTCCTGGCCACCACGCTGGCGTCGTTTGGCTGGCTGATCTTCACCCTGGTGGGCGGCTGGCTGTCGGACCGGATTGGCCGGGTCAAGACCTTCCTGATCGGCTACGCCATCGTCTTCGCCTGGATGATCCCCATGTTCGCGTTGATCGACACCAAGGACATCGTGCTTTACGGCGTTGCCCTGTTCGTCCTGACCATTGGCCTGGGCCTGTCGTACGGCCCCATGTCCGCCATGTACGCGGAGATGTTCCCCGCAAACGTCAGGTATTCCGGCATCTCCATCGGCTACGCGTTCGGTGCCATCCTGGGCGGCGCCTTCGCGGCAACCATCGCTGAATTCCTGCTGCAGTCCACCAAGTGGACCGGTTCGATCGGCATCTACATCATGGTCCTCTGCGTCATCTCAGCGGTCGGCGTCGTGCTGGCCAAGGAAACCAAGGGCCGCCCGCTCGGAGTCAGCAGCCACCACTGACGCTGACGACGCATTACCGGGGGACCGCAACAACGGCCCGGACCGCAAGGTCCGGGCCGTTGTTATGCGAGGGCAGTTCTACCCATCGGTCCGGTGGGCCGGTCCCGGTAGCATTGCCGGGACGGGCTGCTGGCCAGGCGCCAACCCGCTTGAGCCGGGGAATCAACACATGGGGGCATGATGGCCGGAGACGTTGTCAGATCAGGACCTGCGCGGGGACGCGCATCGTTGCGTCGACGGCGGCCGGTCATCGCCTTGGCCGACCGGTTCACGCGGATAGCCAAGGCCTTGTCACTGACGTACGTCGCGGCCGTGCTGGCGGCGTGTGCGCCGGCCGCCGACCCCCTATTTGCCAGCCTGGATCTTGCTACCGCAAAGCAGTCAGTCCTGAGCCAGCAGGAGGAGCTGAAGGCGGCGGTGCCGCCGGCGGAAGTGTCCACATCGGTGCAAATTAAAAAGTCCCGCGCCTTGTTTGAATGCGGGAACGGCGGCTATTACTGGCCAGGGATGATGGACATCGTCCTCACCGCCGACGCCGACCCCTCGGCTCTCCTTACGGACATCAAGTCGGACTGGTCGGCGCAGGCCGGCTGGACCGTCACGGACAAGACCAGCATCAATGGCAATCCGCAACTTGTCATCACGGATGATCAGGGTTACAGGCATTCCATTGAGTACAACCCCGGGCGGAATGCTCTCTATGTGTTGTCATCGTCCGCGTGCTTCCGGATGGAGGGAGGGCCCGATCCGGGGGTTGACTACTGACTGGCCAGGATTTGAATCAATTCGCGCTGCCCAAGGGATCGCTGCAGCCTAGACCCCCAGGAACGAGATGGCGGCCTGCTTGAAGGCCCTGCTGGTGATGGCGTTGGTGTGGTTCCGGCCGGGCAGGACCAGCTGCTCGGCCATGGAGCCGGCGCTGCGGGCCAGTTCGGTGAGCCTGGGCAGGGTGTGGGCCCGTTCGTCCTTGTCTCCCACCACCAGCAGCATCGGAACGTGGGGTACGGCTTCGGCGGGGTCGTAGGGTTCGGCCTTGATGGCCTCCACCAGGGACAGCAGCGCGAAGATGTTGTTGCTCGGCAGCAGCAGTGCCATCTTCAGGAGCTGGGCGGTGGACTCGTCGCGGATCGGTGTGCCGTCCGCCAGGTAGTCCTGGGCGGCCCGAAGGTCGAATGCGGCCAGGGGGTCGGAGTCGTTGGGTCCGCCGAGCACCAGCCGGTGCACCAGCTCGGGCTGGGTCGCGGCGAACTCCCACGCGAGCCGGGACCCCAGGGAATAGCCCACTACGTCCAGCCCGCTGGCAGGGTCCCCGTCGTGCAGGGGGCGCGCTCCGGCGTCGAACGCTGCCTGGAGCAAATCGGCCCTGATCTTGCTGGGGGAGTACGAGTCCATGTCCTCCGGGGCGCCGCTGCGGCCGTGTCCTGGAAGATCGACGGTGATGACCCGGCGGCCGGCGTCGAGCAGTGCAGACACCCAGCCGGTGTCCTCCCAGTTGAGCTTGGAGGAGGAGGAAAAGCCGTGCAGCAGCAGGACCGGCCGGAGGCCTGCATCGTCCGCCGGCTCGTGGACCGCAACATACATTTGGGGGTCGGTGCCCTCCACGGTGTGTGCGTGCTGCTGTCCGGTGTGCCTGCCGCTCATGGTGTCAGTTCCCCAATCAGGTACGGCGCCTGGGCGGGCCCGGCGCGTCGGTGCGTCTTCCTTGGAAAGGTACGCACCACTCTACCTGTTGGCAGGCCGGTTCCTGCTGGCCAGGCGGGCGCCCGCAGCACACGCCAGGGCAATGCCTGCGATCAGCGCAAAAGTGCTGAAGAGTTGCACGCGGCTGCTGTCGGCGCTGAGGCCGACGGCGAAGATGAGGCCCAGCAGGACCAGTCCCAGGATGGTCAGGCCGGGAAAGCCCTTCATGCGCAGGGGAAGCGGGATTCCGTCCCGGTCTGCCCGCCGCCGCAGGATCAGCTGGGAGACCAGTGCGCTGCCCCAGACCACCAGGCATGTGGATCCCACCAGCTGGAACAGTGCGGGCAGGATCCGTTCCGGGAACAACAGTTCAAGGACTGTGGCGATAAAGCCGAAGGCCACCGATACCGCCACAGCGAGCAAGGGCACTCCGGCATTGTTGAGCCGGGTCAGGGCCCGCGGCGCCTCGCCCCGCTGCGAGAGTGAATACACCATGCGGGAGGCGCCGTAAAGGTTCGCGTTCAGCGCCGAGAGAAGTGCGACGACGGCGACCAGCGTGATGGCGGTGGAGGCGCCGGGGATCCTGGCAGCGTCCAGCACGCCGGCGAAGGGCGAGGCGAGGCTCTTGGATGTGGCGGGAAGGACGGCGGCAATGACGAAGACAGAACCGATGTAGAACACCAGGATGCGCCACACGACCGTCCTGATGGCCTTGCCGACGCTGCGCTCGGGATCCTCGGTTTCGGCTGCGGCCACGGAGACGATTTCCGTCCCTCCGAACGCGAAGATCACCACGAACAGGGCTGCGGCAACACCGCCCAGGCCCTGGGGAGCAAAGTTCCCGGTGAGGTTTCCGGCGCCGGGGGAGGCGACGCCGGGCAGCAGGCCCAGGAGCAGGGCGGCGCCGACTGCGAGGAACAGGACGATGACGGCCACTTTGAGGATGGCGAACCAGAACTCGAACTCACCGAAGTTCCGGACGCCGGCCAGGTTGATGCCGGTGAACACCACCATGAACAGCAGCGCCAGCGCCCAGACCGGGACCACGGGCCAGACGGAGAACAGCAGTCCGGCGGCACCCAATGCCTCGGCCGCAATCACCACGACGAGCTGCAGCCACCACAGCCAGCCAATGGTGGCTCCTGCCGTCCGGCCCAGCGCCCGCTCCGCGTACACGGAAAAAGCTCCGCTGGTCGGGTTTGCGGCCGCCATCTCGCCCAGGGCCCACATCACCAGGATGATCAGCGTTCCGGCCACGAGGTAGGAAACGAGTACTGCCGGTCCGGCCGCCTGGACGCCGGCGCCGGATCCCAGGAACAACCCCGCGCCGATGGCGCTGCCCAGCCCCATCATGGTGAGCTGCCGCGGCTTCATGCTGTGGCCGGCTGTGATCTTCTGCGGGGGTGTGGCGGACGTGGTCAGGTCAGACTTCGTCGTCATGGGGCAATGCACCTTCTGGGGGCTGGTTGGGGGTCCGGCCTCTGGGGTCGGGGGTCCTCGTGGGACCTCTTGAATTTACCGTCTCCGGAACGCGCCCGGAAATGGACGGTAAGGCAGGGGCCGCGGGATGCGGGAAGAGGGTTTCGGATGCGGCCGGCTGCGGCCCCGACTGGGATGCAGAAATATTTCCCTTTCTGGTGCACGCGGCCGTAGAATTAGTTTTGGTCAAGATGACCATAACTCTGAACAACCGCCGCGGCGGAAATGACGGAAGGCGGTGGAACGGATGTACTACAGCTCGGCAAATGTTTCCGAGCGGCAGGCCGCGCCGCCGTCGCTCGCCATCTCCACGGTGATCTTCGCCCTGCGGCCAAGTGAAACCTCGGGCCGCCCCACGCTGTGGCTGCCCCTGGTGCGGCGCATCCGTGAGCCCTTCAAGGGACTGTGGGCACTGCCGGGGGGCCCCCTCAGCCATGACGAGTCCCTCCAGGACGCCGCCGCCAGGAACCTGCGGGAGACCACGGGCCTGGCGCCCCGCTACCTTGAGCAGCTGTATGCCTTCGGCGGCCTGCACCGCTCACCCACCCAGCGCGTGGTGTCCATCGTCTACTGGGCCCTGGTCCAGCCCACGGAAGCGGCGCTGGCGGATGAATCCGAGAACGTGCGGTGGTTCCGGGCCGACCGCCTGGGTGACCTGGCCTTCGACCACAACGCGATCGTTGACTACGCCCTCTGGCGCCTGCGCAACAAGCTGGCCTACGGCTCGGTGGCGTACCACCTGCTGGGTGAGTACTTCACCCTGGCCCAGGTCCGCGAAGTCTACGAAGCCGTCCTGGACCGCCAGCTGGATCCCGCCAACTTCCGCCGGCAACTCAAATCCACTCCGGAAATCGAAGAAACCGGGGAATACCTCCAGGGCGGCAAACACCGTCCGCCACGCCTCTACCGCTACACCGGCCGGCCAGGCCTTGACCCAGACAACAGGAGCACACCATGAGCAGCGTCAACACGGCAATCCAGCTGATCACGCGCGAACAGGCCGAAAAAGGCGCAGCGGCGGAACGCAGCACCTGCAGCCCGGCGCTGGCCAAGGGCCCCTGGGACTACGATCTCGCCGAGGCCCTCGCCGGCATCCCCGCCTATGGCCCGGGCGCCTCGAGCGCGGACCCTGCCCCAGCCACCACGCCGCGCCAGGGCCAGCTGCCCCAGGAGTACAAGCTGGCCAGTGACGCCGAACTCGGCGAACGGATTCGGGCCGCCAAGGCCGCCCTGGGTGACCGTGCCGTCATCCTGGGCCACTTCTACCAGCGCGACGAGGTGATCCAGTACGCCGACTTCGTGGGTGACTCCTTCCAGCTCGCCAACGCGGCACTGACCAGGCCGGACGCGGAAGCCATCATCTTCTGCGGAGTGCACTTCATGGCCGAAACGGCGGACATCCTGTCCACCCCGGAACAGGCCGTCATCCTGCCCAACCTCGCCGCCGGCTGCTCCATGGCCGACATGGCTGACGCAGAGTCCGTGGAGGAATGCTGGGAGCAGTTGTCGGAGATCTTCGGCACCGAGCCCGACGCCGAAGGCCGGGTCCCGGTCATCCCCGTCACCTACATGAACTCCTCCGCAGCCCTGAAGGCATTCTGCGGTGAACACGGCGGCATCGTCTGCACCTCCTCAAACGCCAGGACCGTCCTGGAATGGGCCTTCCAGCGGGCGCAGCGGGTGCTGTTCTTCCCGGACCAGCACCTGGGCCGCAACACGGCCAAAGCCATGGGCGTGCCGCTGGAGCAGATGCCCATGTGGAACCCGCGCAAGGACCTGGGCGGCAATGACGAACAGGCCCTTCTGGACTCCCGCGTCATCCTCTGGCACGGGTTCTGCTCGGTGCACAAGCGCTTCAACGTGGCCCAGATCGAGAAGGCCCGCGCGGACTTCCCCGGCGTCCAGGTCATCGTGCACCCGGAGTGCCCCATGGAGGTGGTGGACGCCGCGGACTCCGCCGGCTCCACGGACTTCATCAAGAAGGCCATCGCCGCCGCCACCGAGCCCACCACGTTCGCCATCGGCACCGAAATCAACATGGTCAACCGGCTTGCCGCCGAGTACCCGCAGCACACCATCTTCTGCCTGGACCCGGTGATCTGCCCATGCTCCACCATGTACCGCATCCACCCCGGCTACCTCGCCTGGGTGCTGGAGGAACTGGTGGCCGGCCGTATCGTCAACCGCATCACCGTGGATCACGACGTACAGGCCAATGCCAGGACGGCGCTCGAACGCATGCTCGCTGCGAGGCCCTGATGACCCGCCAGCCTGCAGTACCCCCTCGCGGCCGCCAGGCCCAAGTGGCCACCGGCCAAGGGGACGGGCCTGCGCGCCGCCTCGCCGTCGTCGGAAGCGGCATCGCCGGCCTCTACGCCGCACTGCTCGCCGCCGACGCCGGCGCGGACGTGGTGCTGCTGACCAAAGGCGCGCTGGACCACAGCAACACCTGGTACGCCCAGGGCGGCATTTCCGCCGTACTCGCCGACCCCGCGCCCGGGGACACTGTGGCCGCGCACATCGCCGATACCCTCCGCGCTGGGGCCGGACACTGCAACGAGGCCGCGGTGCGGCTGATGTGCACGGAGGCGCGGCGGGACATCGCGGGCCTCCAGCGCTACGGGGTTGCCTTCGATCCAGGGGCTGGCGAGGAGGGGGCAATGCACGACGGCGTGCCGGCCCTTGGGCTCGAAGCGGCCCACAGTGCCCCGCGCATCCTGCACGCCGGGGGTGACGCCACGGGTGCACGCGTCGCCGGCGCGCTGATCCAAGCCGTCCTGTCCCGGGGGGACGAGGGAACGCTGACCATCCTCACGCATGCGGACGCCGTCGCACTCGTTACCCGGGACGGGCGGGTGGCGGGCGTCGAATACCTCCAGGGTGGCCGGCACGCGACCCTGGCTGCGGATGCCGTCCTGCTCGCCACCGGGGGAGCCGGCCAACTGTTCGCCCAGACCACCAACCCCGCCGTTGCCACCGCCGACGGGCTGGCGCTCGCCGTCCGCGCCGGCGCCGCAGTGGCAGACCTCGAATTCTTCCAGTTCCACCCCACCTGCCTGGTCAGCTCCGCCACGGCCCACCCGGCCCGGCTGGACGGACCGCTGCTGATCTCCGAAGCCGTCCGCGGCGAAGGAGCCATCCTGCTCGACTCCAACGGCCGGCGCTTCATGCAGGCCTACCACCCCGACGCCGAACTGGCACCCCGCGACGTCGTCTCGCGCAGCATCGCGCTCCACCTCGCCAAGCTGGGCGAGCCCAACGGCCACGTCTACCTCGACGCCCGCGGCATCGAACAGGCCAGGGGCGAAAGCTTCCTCCAGCAGCGGTTCCCCACCCTCACCCGCAAGACCTTCGACGCCGGCATCGACTGGACCCGCGAACTGGTCCCCGTCGCCCCCGCCGCCCACTACTGGATGGGTGGGGTGCGTACCGATTCCCACGGACGCACCACCGTCCCCGGCCTCTACGCCGCCGGTGAAGTCGCTTGCACCGGCGTCCAGGGTGCTAACCGGCTGGCCAGCAACTCCCTCCTCGAGGGACTCGTCTTCGGCCGCCGCGCTGTTGAATCTTTCCTCTCCGGTGACGCGCTTCCTTGGGTGTCGCCTGACGGCGCTCCTCCGCTCGCTGTCTCGGCCGCTGCCGGCCTCCCCTTGACGCTCGCTTCCGGAGCACCCTCAGTCGATGATTGTCGGGTCCCCTTGGGTGCGGCATCAGTGGGCGCGACGGCCGGGGCAAGTGCGCCAGGCGGGAGTTGGCCGTCCACCTTCGGTGGGGGAATCAGTGCCGGGGAGCCGTTTTCGCGGGGGGCTCTTCGGTTGTTGATGACCTCGCATGCCGGGGTCTTGCGCTCCGGGGAGCTGTTGGCTGGGGCTGCCCGGATCCTGGCTGGCTGGGCCGCCGTCGTCCGTCCTGATGCAGTTGATTCCTCCGCTGACCCTGTGGTGCATGAGGACCGGAATCTTTTGCTGGCCGCGCAACTGCTTGTCGCTGGTGCCCTCCAGCGCAGTGAATCTCTTGGCGCCCACTACCGCAGCGACGTACCCGAAGAACCCGACCATCCGTCCTCCCTCCGCCCGAAAGCGAGCCTGCTCCATGACTGAACCCGCCGTGATCGACCAGGCAGCACCCCCGCGGCCGGCACTGGACCTCACCCTTCCGCCCGCCCCGGTCAGGGAGATCCTGGAACGGGCCTTCGCCGAGGACGCGCCCTCCGGCGACATCACCTCACAGCTCCTCATTCCCGCCAACGCACGCGCCACCGCCGTCCTCAACGCCCGGGTCCCGGGTGTCCTCAGCGGTGCCACCGTATTCCGCGACGCCATGCAGCTCGTGGACCCCGCCACCAGGGTGGAGTTGCTGGTGGCGGACGGGGAAACGTTCGACGCCGGCACGCACCTGGCACGGGTCAGCGGCACCGCGCGCTCGGTGCTGCTGGCAGAACGCGTGGCGCTCAACCTGGTCCAGCGGATGTCCGCCATCGCCACGAAGACCGCCGAGTTCGTGCGGCTCGCCGAGGGAACCCGGGCCCGCATCACCGACACACGCAAAACCACACCCGGCCTGCGCATCCTGGAGCGCTTCGCCGTCAGGTGCGGCGGCGGTTCAAACCACCGCTACAGTCTCTCCGACGCCGTGCTGGCGAAGGACAACCACCTTGCCGTGATGACCGGCGGCGACCCGGAAAAACTCACCGGGCTCCTGCTGGCCGCCAAGGCCCGGCTGGGGCACACCACCCACTTTGAAGTGGAAGTGGACAGCATGGACCAGATCGAACCCGTCCTCGCGGCCGGGGTGGACACCATCATGCTTGACAACTTCAGCATCGAGGAACTGAAGGCCGGCGTGGCCCTCGTGGCCGGACGCGCCCGGGTGGAAGCCAGCGGCAACGTCAACCCCGGCACTGTCGCGGCCATTGCCGCCACAGGCGTGGATGTCATCTCCATTGGCGCACTCACCCACACCGTGGCCGCCCTGGACCTGGGCCTCGACGTCGAGCTGAGCGCCGGGTGAACCTGCCATGATCTTCCTTGATGCCGCCGCCACCACCCCGGTCCGCCGTGAGGTGCTGGACGCCATGTGGCCCTACCTTACGGGCAGCTTCGGGAACCCCTCCAGCCACCACTCCCTCGGGGAAGCAGCCGCTGCGGCGCTCGCAGGGGCGCGGGCAGCGGTGGCCGCCGCCCTTGGCTGCCGGCAGGGCGAAGTGGTCTTTACCTCCGGGGGAACGGAGGCCGACAACCTGGCCATCAAAGGCATTGCCCTGGCCCGGCAGATGGCCAACCCGCAGCTTAACCGGGTGGTGATCAGCGCCGTCGAACACCCTGCCGTGGAGGAATCCGCGCGGTACCTGCAGCGCTTCCACGGCTTTGCCGTAGATGTGGTGCCGGTGGACGCCGCCGGCCAGGTGACACCCGCGGCCTTGGCCGGGGTGCTGCGGCCGGAGACCGCGCTGGTCAGCGTCATGTACGCCAACAACGAGGTGGGCACCATCCAGCCCATCAAAGCCTTGGCGGAACTGGCCCGCGCCCACGGCATCCCGTTCCACACCGATGCCGTCCAGGCCGCCGGCTGGCTGCCACTTGATCCCAAGGCGCTGGGCGTTGATGCCATGAGCATCTCCGGGCACAAGCTGGGGGCACCCAAAGGCTGCGGCATGCTGTTCGTCCGGAGCCGTACGCGGCTGGAACCGGTCATCCACGGCGGCGGCCAGGAGCGGGGCCGCCGATCGGGAACGGAAAACGTTGCCGGGGCGGTGGGCCTGGCCACTGCCCTTACGCTTGCGCAGGAACGCCAGGCAGGGCAACGGGGACGTGTTGCCGCGCTGCGCGACCGGTTCATCGCCGCGGTGCTGTCAGGGGTTCCGGACGCTGTCCTCACCGGCCACCGAACGGAACGGTTGCCGTCGGTGGCGTCGTTCTGTTTCCCCGGAACCAGTGGCGAGTCTGTCCTCCTGGAACTGGAACGGCGCGGCGTGGTCTGCTCCAGCGGCTCGGCCTGCGCTGCAGGCTCCGATGCGCCGTCACCCGTGCTCACGGCGCTGGGGATTCCCGCCGGGGTGGCCCAGACGGCGGTCCGCTTCAGTTTCGACGCGTCGGTGACGCAGGAGGACCTGGACGCGGCAGCCAATGCCGTCCAGGCGGCCGTCGCCGGCGTCAGGAACCTGGGCGCGGGCCAGGTCCGTTAGCCCCGCCCCACGGTCCGGCAGGCCTAGCGGTGGCGCGCGCGGCGGAAGATCCAGTGCCGCAGCATGCTGAAGCGCACAGCGGTGGCCAGGAAGCCGGAGAGCGTGGTGGCCACCAGTTCGTCGCCCACGGTGGCATCCGGATTAAACCAGTGCAGCACCCCCAGGCTGCTGCCGGTGATCACCAGCGCCACGCCAATCACCACAAGGCCGTTGAGGTGGTCACGGGTCCGCCGCTGCTGGCCGGCGATTTTGAAGGTCAGCCGCCGGTTAAGGGCCGTGTTCAGCAGGGACGTGAGGATGAGTGCCACGGCGTTGGCCAGCTGGGCGCCAAGCCACGGCCGCAGCAGCGCGTAGAGCCCCAGGGACGCCGCGGTGCAGATGACGCCCACGCCGGAGAAACGCAGCAGCTGCCGGATGACCGGAAAACGCAGGACACCCCGGTGGTGCCTCGTGGCTGGAAAGCGCCGGGCGGGGGTCTCCGCGACGGCGGGTGCGGAAGTACCCTCCCTCACGCGGTGGCACCGGCAGCACGCTCAGTGCCCAAGGGGGAGGGGATACGGCTGTGCGCAGGGCGCCCGCGAAGACCCGCCATAGATCAGTACAGCTCGCCCACGGGGATGTCCACTGCCAGCCGGTTGGACGGCCCGGCGAGTGGACATGCCCACGCCTCGTTGTAGGCGCAGGAGGGGTTGTAGGCAAAGTTGAAGTCCAGCACGAAGGTGGCGTCGGGCCCAGTGCCGCTGACGCCGTGGAATGCACCCTTGATGGTGTCGAGCAGGTAGCGCCCCGCCCCGTAGCTTCCGCCCGGCTGACCGGCCGTTGCGTCGCGGAACGGAACGAAGATGCCGCCGCCGTAGCCGTGGATCTTCCACACCCCCAGCTGGCCCATTTCCGGAAGGTCGAACGTGCCCAGCCGGACAAAGTGGACCACGCCGTCGGTCCCCGTGTCCACGCTCAATTCCCGGCCCGCGCCCTCCTTGGTGAGCGGGACGTGGAACCGGTAGATGGGATCGTAATCGGCGGTCTTCAGGCCGGAAAAGCGCGCCTTGTCCGCCGCGGTCAGCGCGGATGCAGGATGGGTGGCGAACATCAGGTCCCGCTGGTGGCGCCAGTATGAGTGCGCCTCCGACGGGCTCTCGGCGGAGATTTTGCGGACGGTGTCGTAGAGCGCAAAGGTCCGCAGCCGCCAGTCCACGATGTCCAGGGCGGAAATGTCCGCGGGGTTCTCTTCGGCTGCGCCGTGCTGCTCTTCCGACATAGCCTCCAGCCTAGTCCCAGGCCAGGGTGGTAGGCGTCCGACGGCGACACGCCGGGCAGGTGCCGCCCCCGGCGGCGCGTTGGCGGGCCGGCTAGAGGGCCGCTCCGGGGGTGCACGAAACACCTTCACGACAGGCAGGCGAGGGGTGCGGCGCCACTAGGCTGATCCCATGACATGCAAGCCAGCAAAGGCTGTTCTTTCCGGTGTGACCCTGGTGGCCGCCGCGGTTCTGCTCACGGGGTGCTCCGGCCCCCAGGCCGGCAACCCGGGATGGACGGCGCAGGCGGAACCTTCCGGAACAGTAACTCCCGGAACGGCATCGCCAGCCACAGCAGCGTCAGCCTCGGCATCGTCCGGCGCAGGCGCGGCGTCCGCGACCGGCAGCGCCCCGGCATCCGGCGAACCGCAGGCTGTGCCCACCGCGGTGACGTGGAAGACGTTCTCCGATCCGGCAAAGACGGTCAGCTTCGACCTGCCGGCGGACTGGGTCGCCCAGTCAGTGGCGCCGGAGGAAGGTGTCCTTCCCGGCGGACTGAAGGTCGATGTGAAGAAGCCCGACGGAACCTTCATGGCCGTGCTCCGGACGGGACTGCCGCCGTCGTCCGCTGACTGCCCGGAAAACGCGCGGCACCCTTACACGGTGATCAGCAGCGTCCCGTTTGAACTCGCCGCGCAGGGCGGCGAGGGAACCATCCCGCCGCGCATGGTCTACCGGGTGATCCAGGGTTACCGCTACTTCGGTTCCTACGGCATTACCAACCTGGTGGGCGGAACGGACGGGCAGGCGTGCGAGCTGCGCAATGTGGTGCGTGGTCCGGCCGGCAAGGGGGATTATTCGTTTGGCGACCTCGTGGCCCTCAAAGCCTTCGCGCCGGATGAGAAAGTGGCTCCGGCGAAGGCCTTCGACACCCTTGGCCAGGCGGCGCAGTACGTCAACGAGAGCGCTGACTTCGCCAACGTGCAGCGGATGCTAATGTCGCTGAAGGTCAAAAACTAGTCCCGCGGCCGGCGCTCACCAGGTGCCGGGGCACGCGACTTGCCGTCCGCCCCCCAACACCCCCGGAGAGACATGGAACGCTCTGTTTCCGCACGCCTGGCCTTCAGGACCATCGCCAACACCAAGGTGGCCATGGCCATCGCCGTAGCGCGGAACAGCGGCTACTCATCCTTTGAGGAATCCCTGTCGGTCACCGCCGGCGGAGCGGACGTTCCACTCACTGATGTTTCGGACCACCACGGCGGCAGGTTCCACTACATGGAGTTCGCCGAGCCCACCGACGTCACGGTGGAATATTCCGCCACCGTGGGCGGACGGGGCGTTCCGGAAGACGCCAGCCTCGCCGACCGGATCCGCTATGTGCGTCCCAGCCGGTATGCCGAGTCGGACCGGCTGCTGCCGACGGCCTACGCTGAATTCGAAGGGGTCCAGGGGCCGGACCTGGTCCATACGGTCCGCGATTGGGTCAATGGCGAGCTGCGGTACATCAGCGGCTCCTCCCGCGGCACGGACGGTGCGGTGGAGACCCTCCTCAGCAGGCGGGGTGTTTGCCGGGACTTCGCGCACCTGGCCATTGCCCTGCTGCGGTCCAAGGACATTCCCGCCCGCCTCGCGGCTGTCTATGCCCCCGGGCTGAAACCCATGGATTTCCACGCCGTGGCGGAAGCCTATGTGGAGGGCGCCTGGCACGTCATCGACCCCACGGGGCTTGCCCCGCGGGAATCGATGCTGCGCATCACCGCGGGCCGGGACTCGTCGGACACCGCCTTCCTTTCCACGGTGGGCGGAAGCCTGGTGCTGAACCAGCTTCGCGTCACCGCCGTGGTCAACGGGGACCTGCCCGGCGAGGATCCCTCCCGGCTGGTGCAGCTGGGCTAACGCTTCCCCAGGGAGCTCCGCAGCTTCTCGGTGAGCCGCATCAGTTCCTTCTGCTCGGCAGCCGTCAGTGCCGGACCCACCAGGTCAGAGATGTCCCGGACGTGCTCGCGGCCGATCTCCTTCTGCAGTTCCCGCCCTTCGTCGGTCAGTTTGAGCAGCACGCCGCGGCCGTCCTCCGGTGCCGGCATCCTGGCCACCAGGCCCCGCCTTTCGAGCCTCTCCACCAGCCTGCTGAGGCTGGACTGGCTCAACAGGACGTTGTCGTTGAGCTCGTTGAGCCGCAGCCAGCCGGACGGGCAGCGCGAGAGCGTGAACAGGACGTCGTATTCGTTCACCGCCAGCTTCCGGAACGCCGGTCCGGACTGCAGCTTCCGCATGACCGCTACCTGCGCCCGGAACAGCGATTCCCAGGTTTCGGCCGCCAGCCGCACCGGCGATTCCGGTCCTCCCGCAGCCACTACGCCTCCGAGGTGGCTTTGTCGGCATCCTGCGATGCCAGCAGGGCGGCCACGCGGGCGGCGTGGGTGGGCGGCTCCGGAACGTGCGCGGGCTTGAGGGCCGCGTACTCCCTGCGGAGTACCGGCAGGACTTCCTCGCCGAACAGGTCCAGCTGCTCCAGGACGGTCTTCAGCGGCAGGCCGGCGTGGTCGATCAGGAACAGCTGGCGCTGGTAGTCACCGAAGTGCTCGCGGAACGTCAGGGTCTTTTCGATGACTTCCTGCGGGCTGCCCACGGTCAGCGGGGTCTGCGAGGTGAAGTCCTCCAGGGACGGACCATGGCCGTAGACGGGAGCGTTGTCGAAGTACGGGCGGAATTCCTTCACCGCCTCCTGTGAGTTCTTCCGCATGAAGAACTGGCCGCCGAGGCCAACAATCGCCTGGTCCGCCGTGCCGTGGCCGTAGTGCTCGTACCGCTCGCGGTAGAGGCCAATCAGCTGCTGGTAGTGCTCCTTGGGCCAGAAGATGTTGTTGGCAAAGAAGCCGTCACCGAAGTAGGCGGCCACCTCGGCGATCTGCGGGGTGCGGATGGAGCCGTGCCATACGAAGGGAGCCACGCCGTCGAGCGGGCGGGGTGTGGAGGTGAAGTTCTGCAGCGGGGTGCGGAACTTGCCGGACCAGTTCACCGTGTCCTCGTCCCACAGCTTGCGCAGGAGGCTGTAGTTCTCGATGGCCAGTTCCACGCCGTCCTGGATGTTCTTGCCGAACCACGGGTACACCGGGGCGGTGTTGCCGCGGCCAAGGACCAGGTCCACGCGGCCGTCGGCCAGGTGCTGGAGCATGGCGAAGTCCTCGGCGATCTTCACCGGGTCATTGGTGGTGATCAGCGTGGTGGCCGTGGAGAGGATGATGCGCTCGGTCTGGGCTGCGATGTAGGCCAGGGTGGTGGTGGGGGAGGAGGAGAAGAAGGGCCGGTTGTGGTGCTCGCCGATGGCGTAGACATCCATGCCGATTTCCTCGACCTTTTTGGCGATGGCCACGGAGGCCTTGATGCGCTCGTGTTCGGTGGGGGTCCGGCCTGTGGTGGGGTCCGTGGTGATGTCGCTGACGCTGAATACACCGATCTGCATGACGTGCCTTTCCGTTCCTGGACTTGCTGGGCTTGGTCTCCAGTGTAGACCAATTTAGATGCATTTGCATCTATTGCTCCGTTCAACGCGCGGATGCCTGGAATATTCCCGTGCCCAGGCATGCGACGGACCGGCCCTGGACGCGGCGATGCCCGCACCAGGAGTGGTACGGGCATCGCGGGAAAGTCGTGCTTTTATTCGGCGCCGCCGGGGGCGGCTCGCCGGCCGCTGACCTTGGGGACCTGTCCGGTGGTCCAGTCCCTGAACTCGGCGTCGATGTCGGAGCCGGGGCCAACCTCCGGACGGGCCTGCATGTCCCGCAGCAGCGCCTTCCTTTCGCGGCGTCCCTCCACCAGGCGGTAGAGCACCGGCACCAGGACCAGGGTCAGTGCGGTGGAGGACACCAGGCCGCCGATCACCACCACGGCCAGCGGTTGCGAGATGAAGCCGCCGCCGCCCGTGAGGCCCAGGGCCATGGGGGTCAGGGCGAAGACCGTAGCAAGTGCCGTCATGAGGATGGGCCGGAGGCGCTGCCGGGCGCCGTTGGTGATGGCGTCCGCCACGTTCATGCCGGGCCGGCCGTCGCGTGGCTGCCGGTACTGGTTGATCAGGTCGATCAGCACGATCGCATTGGTGACCACGATGCCCACCAGCATCAGCATTCCGATGAGCGACGGCAGGCCCAGCGGCACCCCGGTAAGCAGCAGAAGGGCCACGGCGCCGGTCGCCGCGAACGGAACCGAGACCAGCAGGATCAGCGGCTGGATGAGGGACTTGAAGGTGGCCACCATGATGACGTAGACGATGGCGATGGCTGCCAGCAGGGCCAGGCCCAGTTGCCGGAAGGACTCAGCCTGCTGGGTGGTGGCGCCGCCGATCGTGGCGGTGACCCCCGCCGGCAGTTGGACATCAGCCAGGCGCTTCTGGACTTCGGTGTTCACCGCGCCCAGGTTGGAGCCCGACGGGGTGATGGATACCTTGGCGGTGCGCTCACCGTTGCTGGCAGTGATGGAGACGGGGACGTCCACCTGGTCCACGGAGGCGATGCTTCCCAGCGTCACCTGCCGCCCGCCCGCGGGGAGCGGGATGTTCCGGACGGCGTCGATGCTGGTGAACTTGGTGCCCTGGCCGATCCGGACGGGGAAGTCGTTGGTATCGATCCGGACCGTGCCGGCCGGGATGGGGCTGATGGTGGATGCCAGGACGCCGGCCACCTGTTCCTCGTTCAGGCCGGCGGCCGCGGCTTTGGCCCGGTCCACCTTGACCTGCACCACGGGGTTGCTGGCCGCGAGGTTGCTGGCCACTTCGCTGGTGCCGGGCACGCCCGTCATGGCGGCCAGCATGGTGTCGCTGGCCGCCTGCAGGTCTGCACTGGTGGCAGCCTTCAGTGTGATGTCCACGGTGGATGAGGTGCCGAAGCCGCCTTGCTGTGTGCCTACGGAGATTTTCCCGGAATCGGGGACCTTCGCGAGCTCCGAGCGTACGGTGTCCTGGAGCCGTTCCTGGTTGGCTTTTTCATCGGTCACCACCGTGAACGTTGAGTTGGATGAACCGGTGGAGGTGAGTGCGGCGAAGCCGGCCTGGGCATTGCCGGAGGTCACCTGAACGTCCTTGATGCCGGCGATGCCGCGCAGGACCCCTTCAAGGCGGATGGCGGCGGCGCTGGTGTCCGCCAGGCTGGTCCCTGCCGGCAGCACCTGGCGCACGGTCAGGCTGTTCTGGCCGGAGTTCCCCAGGAGGTTGGTGGCCAGCAGCGGTGTCATGGCACCGGTGGCACCGAGCACCAGGACAGCGGCCACCAGGGTAATGACCGGATGTTTCTGGGTGGACCGGAGGATGGGCAGGTAGCCGCGCTGCAGCCGGCTGCGCTGCTCGGCGTCGTGGGCCTTGGCCTTGGCCTCGTCGGCGATCCGCCGGGCCTCGGGAGAGCCTGCCGCCGCACCTGCAGGGCCGCCCTTGGGGTTCTTCAGGAACCAGTAGGCCAGCACCGGGACGATGGTCAGGGATACCAGCAGCGACGCCAGCAGGGCCATGGTGACTGTCAGGGCGAACGGCCGGAACAGTTCACCGGCCAGCTCACCGACGAACGCGATGGGCAGGAACACCGCCACCGTGGTCAGGGTGGAGGCGGTGATGGCGCCGGCCACCTCCCTGATGGCGGTGAGGATCGCCGTCGACTTTTCCTCGCCGTAGCTGAGGTGCCGCTTGATGTTTTCGATGACCACGATCGAGTCGTCCACCACCCGCCCGATCGCGATGGTGAGGGCGCCCAGCGTCAGGATGTTCAGCGAGTAGCCGGTGGCTGACAGGCCGATGAACGTGATCAGCAGGGACAGCGGAATGGAGACGGCGGTGACCAGTGTGGACCGGGCAGACATCAGGAAGAGCAGGATGACGGCGACGGCGAATCCCAGCCCCAGCAGGCCTTCCGTGGTGAGGTCCTTGATGGACTTTTCGATGAACGGCGCCTGGTCGAAGACGGGGGTGAACTTGGCGTTCGAGCCCAGTTCCGTCTCGAGTTCATTCAGGGAGTCCCGCACCGCGTGGGAGATCGCCACCGTGTCACCCTCGGGTTTCTTGGTCACGGAGACGGCCAGCGTCTCGGCGCCGTTGGTGCGGGTGATGGAGGTTCGCTCGTCGTCCTTGAGGGAAACATCGGCTACCGAACCGATGGTCGCCGCGTTCTTGGCGCCGGACAGTGGCAGGGCCTTGATGGCGTCGAGGGAATCGACGGGGCTGCCGATCTGCAGCGAGAGGGTCTTGCCCTGGTCCTCGAGTGTTCCGGCAGGGATCAGCGCGCCGTTGTTTGACAGGGCGTCGCGGATGGACCCGACGCTTGTCCCCGCCGCTGCCATGGCGTCAGCCTTGGGAAGGATCTCGATGTGCTGGGACGCGCCGCCGGTGACATCGGCGCTGCGGACGCCGTCGATCTTCTGCAGCCGTGGAACGCTCAGGCGCTGGAGGTCGGCATTCAGGTCGCTCAGGGACTTATCCGAGGACACCGCGAGGAACACGATGGGGAAGTCGCTGATGCTTCCGGCGATGGCCTGTGGCTGGACGTCGCTGGGCAGGGTCCGCTTGGCGTTGGAGATGGCCCGGTCGATCTGGTTCCTGGCCCGGTCCAGGTTCGAGCCGTAAGTGAACACCATGGTGATCTGCGAGACGCCGGTGCGCGACGTGGAGGAGGTGGATTCCAGCCCCTCCACGCCGTTCAGCGCCTTCTCCAGCGGACCGCTGACCTGCTTGTCCACTACTTCGGGCGATGCGCCCGGCATGGAGCTGAGCACGGTGATCTGCGGGAACTCAATGGAAGGAATGAGCTCCTGCTTCAGCGATGACATAGTGATCACGCCGAAGACCGAGGCGAAGACGGTGATCAGCGCGATCAGGGCCCGGTTCGCCAGGGAAAGGTGCGCCAACCGGAACATGGGTGGTCTCCTGGGGTCTAAGTGACTGGTACATGCCCTGGGGGTGCCAGCCCCTGGCCCCGGCAGGGTCAGTGGTTGGCGGAAACACTCTCCAGCTGGAGGGACTTGGCCGTTGCCCGCTCCAGCTCCGCGGCGAGGTCCGGATTCTCATCCAGCTTCACCCCGTAGCCGGGCATCATGTCCTTGAGCTTGGACTGCCAGCCCTTGAAGTTCTTGGGGAACGTCTTCTGGAGCAGCTCGATCATGATGGGGACAGCGGTCGAGGCCCCCGGCGAAGCGCCCAGGAGCGCGCCGATGGAGCCGTCACGGCCGGCGATCACTTCGGTGCCGAACTGAAGGATGCCGCCCTTTTGCGGGTCTTTCTTGATGATCTGTACACGCTGGCCGGCGGTGATGAGTTCCCAGTCGCCGCCCTTTGCCTCGGGGTAGTACTCCCGCAGTGCCTCGACCTTCTGGTCGTGGCGCTTGACTACTTCCTTGACCAGGTAAGCGGTGAGGTCCATGTTGTCCTTGGCCACGGCCAGCATCGGGATGATGTTGGACGGGCGGATGGACAGCGGCAGGTCCAGGTAGGAGCCGTTCTTCAGGAAGTTGGTGGAGAAGCCTGCGTACGGGCCGAACAGGAGCGAGCGCTTCCCGTTGACGTAGCGGGTGTCCAGGTGCGGAACGGACATGGGCGGCGCGCCCACGGAGGCCTGGCCGTAGACCTTGGCACTGTGCTGGGCCGCGATGGCCTCGTCCGTGCAGCGGAAGAACTGGCCGGAGACCGGGAATCCGCCGTAACCCTTGCTTTCCGGGATGCCGGAGGCCTGGAGCAGGTGCAGGGCACCGCCGCCGGCACCGACGAAGACGAACTTGGCGTGGATCTTGCCGTGTTCCCCGGACCGGGGGTACTTCAGCGTCAGGTCCCAGCCGCCGTCGGACGCGCGGGAGATCCCGGTGACGTCGTGGCCGTAGTTGATTTCGACGCCGTTGTTCCCCAGGTAGGTGGTCAGCTCGCGGGTCAGCGCACCGAAGTCGACGTCGGTGCCCTCGGCGGCGCGGGTGGCGGCGATTCGCTGCTGGGGGTCGCGGCCCTTGACGATCAGCGGCGCCCACTTGGCGATCTGGGCGTGGTCCTCGGAGTACTCCATGCTCCGGAACAGGGGGTGCGGCTTCAGGGCCTCGTAGCGGGTCTTCAGAAACCGCGTGTGGTCCTCGCCGAGCACGAAGCTCATGTGCGGGACGGTGTTAATGAAGCCCTTCGGCGAACCGATCAGGCTGTTGTCCACCAGGTGGGACCAGAACTGGCGGGAAAGCTGGAACTGTTCGTTGATGAGAAGCGCCTTGTTGGGGCTGACCGAGCCGTCCTTGGCTGCGGGGGAGTAGTTGAGTTCGCAGAGGGCGGCGTGGCCCGTTCCTGCGTTGTTCCAGGGATCTGAACTTTCGAGGCCCGGCTGGTCCAGCCGTTCGAACAGGGAGATGGTCCAGTCCGGCTCCAGCTGCTTGAGGAATGCCCCCAGCGTGGCGCTCATGATGCCGCCGCCTATCAGGACAACGTCGGCGTGGGGGGTCTTGGAAATGAAGGTCACGATCAGTCTCCGATTGCAGCGGCTCTGGCTGTCACAGAATATCCCCGGGCAGCCCGCATACTGAAATTGGCCGGGCCCGTCAAGGCTTTAGCTGGACCTTCGTGAAAACTTCATTTAAGACCGGGGATGCCGGGTAGCTCAGTACCCGGTCTGACAGGGCAAGCGCGGAGATGGGGAAGGCGACAGGGACCGCCGGGACCGTGGCAGCGATCTGGGCGTTGATGGTGTGATAAAGCTCATCCCGTTCCTTGCCATCAGGCAGCCCCCGCGCGCGGTTGATCTTCGAAAAGACCTGGGGATCCTGGTACCCGAACTCGCCGTTCTTCTCCCCGAAAAGGGGGCTGACAAAGTTGTCGGCGTCCGAGTAGGAGCCGTTCCAGCCAAGGATGTGGAGGGCATGGTCACCGGCGGACTGCACCTTCTGGAGGTAGCCGTCCGACCAGTCAACGGGCACGGGCCTGATGTTGAAGCCGACGGCGGTGAGCTGGCGGCTGAGCTCGGCGTAGACCTTTTCGGGGGTGGGCAGGTATGGCCGGGTGACGTTCAGGGGGTAGTAGAACTTCAGTTCCTCGCCCGCGTAGCCGCCCTCCTTCAGGTAATCCTTGGCCTTCGCCGGATCGTGCCCGAGTTCCGGAGCGTCATTGTTGAAGCCGCTGATCTTGGGCGGGACAAACTGCGTGGCCTTGGCAGTGTTGTCGATGAAGAACTTCCGGATGAGCGTTTCCTTGTCGATCGCAAGTTCCACCGCCTGCCGGATCTTCTGGTTCTGGAGTACCGGGATGTCCTGGTTCATGCCCACGTACATCACCGAGAACGGGTCGCGTTGGACGATCTGCTTGCCGCGCTTGACCAACTGGTCAAAATTTCCCACCGTCACGGCGTCATAACCGTCGATCTTGCCGTCCAGCAGTGCCTGGAGACGGGTCTGGGGGTGGTTGTAAGCCAGGAAGTTGATGGTGGCGATCTGGCCGCGGTCGCCCCAGTAGGTTTTGTTGCTGGCCAGGGTGACGTTGTCGGCGCCCCAGGTGGCGAGGGTGAAGGGGCCAGTGCCCACGGGGTTCGTGGCGAATGCGGACATTGCCTGGCCGGCCCGGTTCTGGTCCAGGACGTCCGCCTTGCCTGAGGCAAGGGCCGCAGGGGATGCGATGGCGAATGCCGGGAGGGTCAGTGCCTGGAGGAAGGCGGTGAACCGCTGGGTGAGGTCGATCTGCACCGTGTCGGCGGCCAGCGCGGTGCAGCTCTTGAAAATGGACAGTCCGGGCTCGTCCGAGTGTGCCTTGAACACGCCTTTGAAGGAGCTGCCCGGTGCGTGCTTCCGCAGTTCGGCGGGAAAAGTGAACCAACGGTTGAAATTGGTGCAGACGGCGTCAGCGTTGAAGGGTGTCCCGTCCTGGAATGTGACCCCCGTGCGGAGTTTGAAGGTGTAGGTGCGGCCGTCGTTGGACTCGTTCCATTCCGTCGCCAGGAGCGGGGTGGGCTTGCCGGTGGTTTGGTCCACACCCACCAGGCCTTCCAGGATCTGCCGGGTGATGCGCTGGGACTCAACGTCGTTGGACAGGGCCGGGTCCAGTCCAAGGGGCTGGGCCGCGGTGCCGAAATTGAACGTGGCCTCGGGCTCCGCCGGTGTGGAACTGGGCGGTCCGGACGTAGGGGAGGGGGACGGCATTCCCGTGCACGACGTCACGCCCAGCGCCATGAGGACGGCGCCGGCCTTGATGACCGTCCGCCGCGATGTACTGCTGGGCACTCGTTTATCACCTCTGGATGCTGCCGGTTCCGCCGCGTGCGGACCGGGATCCAGTCTAGGGGACCGGGCTTGCGGCAAGTCCCAGATAAGCGCGTGACGCGCCACGGCCGGGCCCGCCGGTGTTTCGGCGGACCCGGCCCTGTCGTGGGGGGCGTGGGAGAGGACTTACTTGGGCATGAGGACCGAGTCGACCAGGTAGACCGTTGCGTTCTTGGTCTTAACGCCGCCGCAGATCACGTTGGCGTTGTCCACCTTGAGGTTGTCGCCGCTGCCGGTCACCGTGACGGAGCCGCCCTGGACCGTGGCGTGTGTGCCGGCGATCTTGTCAGGGGTGATCTGGCCGGGAACCACGTGGTAGGTGAGGATCTTGCTCAGAAGGGCGTCGTCCGTCTTCAAGGTGTCGATCGTGGCTGCGTCGATCTTCTTGAAGGCGTCGTCCACCGGTGCGAAGACCGTGAACTCGCCACCGTTGAGCGTGTCAACCAGGTTGACCTTGGGGTTCAGCTTCCCGGACACGGCCGCGGTGAGCGTGGTCAGGATGGGGTTGTTGGAAGCCGCAACGGCTACCGGGTCCAGGGCCATGCCCTCCACCGAGCCTGCACCGGTGGGAACCTGCTTGGCGTAGGCGGCGCAACCGGGGCCAACCAGGTTGGCTGCCGGGTCCATGGTGCCGGCCGATGAGCTGGCCTTGGCCGACGGGGACGCCATGCTCGAACTGGGGGCGGATGACATCGGCCCCGAGGACGCCGACGACCCGGAGGTGCTGCCCGAACCGCCACACGCGGTGAGGCTCAGCAGAGCGGCCGCTGCAACGCCTGCGACGGTGAGAGTGGTGCGCTTGAAGGTCTGCATTTCAGTTCTCCTTGGATCGTTTTCCTGCCGCCTTCGGACTGTGTGTCCGTGGCGTGCAGCCTGCCTTGGGGGTGGGCACCTGCCCTTGGCTGGTGTCTCAATGGCTATTCGGCCGGTGGGCGGCAGCGGATGGGTGGATCTTTGGAGTTTTTCGATTCGTGGCACGAATGCCTCAGCAGGACTGCCGGGCGGTTAACGCAGAAATCCCCCGGCCGGAGCCGGGGGATTCCCTGTGTGCGCAAGGGGGGACTTGAACCCCCACGCCCGAAGGCACAGGAACCTAAATCCTGCGTGTCTGCCAATTTCACCACTCGCGCGTGGCTTCCCAACGTGAACGCCAAACGTTCGACGCCGGATGCCAGAGTCCATTGTAGCGTTGCGCCGGGCAGTGTCCCCGGCAGGCACTGGCCGGGTCAGGCGTCCAGGTTCAGGTCCCGCCGCAGCTTGGCCACGTGGCCGGTGGCCCGGACGTTGTACTGAGCCAATGCCACCTTGCCGTCCGGGTCAACCACGACGGTCGACCGGATCAGGCCCTCATAGGTCTTGCCGTAGTTCTTCTTTTCGCCCCAGGCTCCATAGGCCTCGGCCACCGCGTGGTCCGCGTCGGAGAGCAGCGGGAACGTCAGCGACTCCTTGGCAGCGAACTTTGCCAGTTTCTCGACGGGGTCGGGGGAGACCCCAAGGACGTCGTAGCCCGAGGCCTGCAGCGAGGCAAGGCTGTCGCGGAAGTCGCAGGCCTCCTTGGTGCAGCCGGGAGTTGAGGCCGCCGGATAGAAGTAGACGATGGTGGAGCGGCCGGGCCGGGGACCAAGGCTGACCTCCTTGCCGGTGGAATCCTGCAGGGTGAAAGCGGGTGCATTGTCGCCGGTAACGAGTCTTTCAGCCATTGTTTTTCTCCTTGTTGCGGGCGGGACACAACAGCCTAGTAAGCAGGTGGAACGAGTGCTAATCGGCCTTTGGCTATACTTGCTGCTATGCCTGATATGGATCACTGGCCCACAGGGCGCCTTCTGTCCACTGCTGCGCGACTCGTCGAACACTCCTGGAACGAAAAACTCGGCGCCATCGGACTCACCCATGCCGGTGTTATCGCCATCGAGGTCCTTGCCGCGCAAGGGCCCATGACCCAGGCCCAGCTCGCCCAGTATGTCCGCGTCCAGGCCCAGACCATGGGCAAGACGCTCAGCCGGCTTGAGTCCCACGGCCACATCGCCCGGGTGCGCAGCACGTCGGACCGCAGGAGCCATGTGGTGTCGCTGACCGAGCAGGGCAAGGAAGCTGTTGCCCAGGCCGTGGAGATGGAGCGATCCGTCCTGGCCTCTGCGTCGATTGACCCCGAGCTGCTGCGCCAGGAGCTCAAAGCTGTGGTCCGGGAACTGGCCAGCCAGTTTTCCACGACGCCCAGCAACGCAGCAGCCCTGATGGACAACGCCGCCAAGTAGTTGTTTGCGCCTTAGACCGCATAAGGAAAGCGCGGCCCTGGCTTGCAAGCCGGTGCCGCGCTTTTTTGTGCCCGGGCGAGGGCCGTCGTCGTACGTTTCCGGGAAGTCCTTTGCCGGTCCAGACTGACGCGGAGGCGACAGCCACCATCGATTGCTCCGTATCTGCCGTTTTCCACTCCTAAAACGACAAGTGCGGAGCAATCGATGAGCTCCTGCGCGCCGGGCCGCCGCCGTCGTACTTTCCAGACTGGGACGCGCGCACAACAAAACAGCCCCCGGCCTGTGTTTCCACAAACCGGAGGCTGTTTTCCCAGTGGTGCACCCCCCGGGACTTGAACCCGGAACCCATTGATTAAGAGTCAATTGCTCTGCCAATTGAGCTAGAGGTGCATCTTTTTTGCTTCCATCCCCGGGCTTTTTCTTTCCCGTTGATCTCCGCAACGACATGAAACTCTACACGAACTTTTGGTGCAAGTGAAATCGGCCCGTGCGGAGGTGCCGAATTCACTGGAGGGGGCCCAAAACCAGCGCAAAATCAGGGTTTTGGCCGTTGGTCAGCAACCACAAGCCTCCGTTTGGGCTTCGAATTACGTCCCGGATCCGCCCATAGGTTCCTGTGAAATAGGCCACAGGATCGCCTGCGTCTGTTCCATGAAGCGGCACTGCCCACAGCCTTTCGCCCCGGAGTGCGCCCAGGTAGGCAATGCCTCCGGATATCTCGAGCCCGCTGGGCGAGGAGTCACGGGTGGAGGGCCAAACGACTTTTGCGTCCTGGAACTCCGCACGGTGCGGCGCGCCGGTGACCAATGGCCAGCCGTAATTGGCGCCCGGCAGGATCAGGTTGAGCTCGTCATCCTTGTCGGGTCCGAACTCGCTGGCCCACAGCCGGCCGGATTCGTCCCAGGCCAAACCCTGGACGTTGCGGTGGCCAAGGCTGTAGACGGCGTTGCCAAACGGGTTGCCGGGTGCGGGGCTGCCGTCGCCGCTGAGCCGGAGGATCTTGCCGCCCAGGGCTTTGGGATCCTGGGGCTCCTCTCGGCGCTGGGCGTCGCCTGTGCCCACATACAGGAAGCCGTCAGGGCCAAACCTGATCCTGCCCCCGTTGTGGGTGCCGGCTTTGGGTATTCCGGAAAAGACGGTCCTGGGCTGGCCCGGCGTCAGTGATCCGTCGGCATTGCCTTCGATGGTCAGCCGGACTATCCGGTTGTCCTCGCGCGCGGTCACGTAGGCGTAGAGGTAGCGGTCGGCGTCGAAATTCGGGGAGAGCGCCAGGCCCAGCAGGCCTCCCTCACCTGCGGGCACCACGTCCGGGACTTTGCCGAGGGTTGTGGCCTTTCCACCCCGAACGGCCTTCAGCAGTGCGGTCCCGCGTTCAGAAACAATGGCGGTCCCGTCTGGGAGGAACACAGCTGCCCAGGGTGTGTCCAGCTGCAGTTCCAGCCGCTCCTGCACGATGGGTACAGGGACGGCAGGCACAGGGGCCGTGGACGCTGGAACAACGACGGCGGGACCGGGCGATGTGGCGGTGCCGGGAATGCCTGGGCCTGGTGCAGGCGGCCCGGACGTCCCCGTGCAGGCGGCCAGCACCACGCACAAGGCCAGGCAAGAAAGGCCCGCCGCAAAGCGGCGGGCCTTCATCCTGCTAGAGCCGTTTGCGGCGTGGGGAGCGGAATCCCGCTGCCTCGGCATGCGCTGCAGATTCAAACCAGACTTCCGCCCGGGTCTGCTCATAGTCGGGATGTCCTTCTTCGTAGTAGACCATTTCCGCGGCGTCGCCCTTGACCGTGTAGTCCGCAGGTCCACTGCCGTCCGGGCCCGGGGCCGCCGAACCGGCGCCATAGGGCTCATCGGCCGCAAGGTGTCCGGCCGGCTCAGCGGCAGCTGCACCTTGGGGCTGGGCGAAGTCCTGTCCGTGGGCGAAGTCCTGGCCCTGCCCGGACGGCTGGTGGTGGTCCGCCCCGTTTTCCACCAGCGCGGAGGACTGGGCCCGCTCCGCCGTTTCGGCTGCTCCTGCCTCGCCGTGGCTGCCTGCGGCTACCGGCGCCGCAGCCTCGTTCAGGTCCGCTGGTCCGGAGCCGTCTGCCCGGTGCTGGGGCCCCTGGCCGCCGGCATGCCCGGCGCCCGCCATGCCGCCGTCGTCCACGCTTTCCACTGCAGCCGTCTCAGCGCCGGGAAGCGTGGGGGCGTGGGGTGCGGTGTATTCGTCATGGTGTACAGGGCGCGACGCCTCGGGTGCGGCCTGCCCGGATGGCATTTCAGCACCGGACTCCGCCTGCGGCGCGCCATTGGACGGAGCTGGGGCCGCACCGGCAACCGAGGAGCCGGACCTGGAACCGGATCCGGCCTCGGACCATTGGGTTTCCCATTCGGCTTGCCCCTCGTCCGGGGCCGCCGCCTCGCCGGGAGCCTCACCGGACGCCGGGGCGGCCGCGCTGGACATGGTGGCGGAAGTGGCGGACGACTCCGCCGGTTCCTCTGCCGTGGCGGGGGCAGCCGGTTCGGCTGGCTTTCCGAATCCGGCTGCTGTTGGGATACCGGTGGTCCCTGCAGCCGCGGCGGACGCTGCGGCGCTGCCCCCTTCCAGGGCTCCGTCGGTCCGTGTTCCGTCAGTCCTGGCGCCGGCTGATGACCCGCCGGGCGGGTTGGCTGACTTGTTGCGGTTGAGCAGCCACCAAATGATGACGCCGATGACAACTATGAGAATGATCCAGAAAACAATGTCCATGGCAGGCCCTTCGTTACGGGTGGTCGGGTGTCCTGTCCCCGACGCTACGTCGGGTCACCACTGCTGTCCAGAGATGCCGCGGGGCGTGGGGGAGGGCCTGTCGGAAAGCGGGCCCGGCAAGCCGTGAGCCGTCCCGCGTGCGATGACGTCTCAATATATGAGATGGCAGTCCACTATTTGGCAGGAACTTTGTGGAATTTCCGCAGTTTGAAGTGCCGGCGGTCGTTTGGGCCACCGTCCGAGCCCTAGACTTTCCCCTATGAGTGACGCCCAGACCACAACCGGGAACAAGCCGGACATCAAGCCCCGCAGCCGTGTAGTCACGGATGGCATCCACGCGGCGCCCGCCCGTGGCATGTTCCGGGCTGTCGGCATGGGTGACGACGACTTCGCCAAGCCACAGGTCGGCGTCGCGAGTTCCTGGAACGAAATCACGCCGTGCAACCTGTCACTGAACAGGCTTGCCCAGGGCGCCAAGGAAGGTGTCCACGCCGGGGGCGGCTTTCCCATGCAGTTCGGCACCATCTCCGTCTCGGACGGCATTTCCATGGGCCACGAGGGCATGCACTTCTCCCTGGTCTCCCGCGAAGTCATCGCCGACTCCGTTGAGACCGTAATGCAGGCCGAGCGCATCGACGGTTCGGTCCTGCTGGCAGGCTGTGACAAGTCCCTCCCGGGGATGCTCATGGCCGCCGCCCGCCTGGACCTGGCCAGCGTGTTCCTTTACGCGGGCTCCATCATGCCCGGCTGGGTCAAGCTCGAGGACGGCTCCGAAAAGGAAGTAACCCTCATTGATGCCTTCGAGGCGGTCGGCGCCTGCGCCGCAGGCAAGATGAGCATGGAAGACCTCACCCGCATCGAAAAGGCCATCTGCCCCGGTGAAGGCGCCTGCGGCGGCATGTACACGGCCAACACGATGGCCTGCATCGGCGAGGCACTGGGTATGTCGCTGCCCGGCTCCGCTGCTCCGCCCTCGGCAGACCGCCGTCGTGATGAGTTCGCACGCAAGTCCGGCGAAGCAGTGGTCAACCTGCTCCGCCTCGGCATCACCGCCCGCGACATCATGACCAGGAAAGCGTTCGAAAACGCCATTGCCGTCACCATGGCCTTCGGCGGTTCCACCAACGCCGTCCTCCACCTGCTGGCCATCGCCCGAGAAGCTGAAGTTGAGCTGACCCTGGACGACTTCAACCGCATCGGCGACAAGATCCCGCACCTGGGCGATCTCAAGCCCTTCGGCCGCTACGTCATGACCGACGTCGACAGGATCGGCGGCGTGCCGGTGATCATGAAGGCGCTGCTCGACGCCGGACTGCTGCACGGCGACTGCCTTACCGTGACCGGCAAGACCGTCGCCGAAAACCTTGAGGCCATCAACCCACCGGATGTTGACGGCAAGATCCTGCGTGCCCTGGACAACCCGATCCACAAGACCGGCGGCATCACCATCCTGCACGGGTCCATGGCTCCTGAAGGCGCCGTGGTGAAGAGCGCCGGCTTCGACGCCGATGTGTTTGAAGGCACCGCCCGCGTGTTCGAACGCGAACAGGGCGCCCTGGATGCGCTCGATAATGGCCGGATCAAGGCCGGGGACGTCGTTGTGATCCGCTATGAAGGCCCCAAGGGCGGCCCGGGCATGCGTGAAATGCTCGCCATTACCGGCGCCATCAAGGGCGCCGGTCTGGGCAAGGACGTCCTGCTCCTGACCGACGGCCGGTTCTCCGGCGGCACCACCGGGTTGTGCATCGGCCATGTGGCACCGGAAGCGGTCGACGGCGGCCCCATCGCCTTCGTGAGGGACGGCGACAGGATCCGGGTGGACATCGCGGCGCGCACCTTCGACCTGCTGGTGGACGAAGCGGAACTCGAGGCCCGCAAGGTGGGCTGGGAACCGCTGCCCGCCAGGTACACCAAGGGCGTGCTCGCCAAGTACGCCAAGCTGGTGCACAGCGCCAGCCAGGGCGCTTACACCGGCTAGCAAGCCCTACCGCACAGGCGTTCCGGCTTAATAAGGAAGCTCCAAGGGGACCCAAGCGTTCGGCGTCCGCGCCGTACGCTCGGGGAAGGAGCTTCCGCCTACCGGGACATGCCCGCCGGAGGCGGCAGGGCTTAATAAGGTTGACCCGAGGGGCCCCGGGCTGACGGCGCCCGCGCCGGAAGTTCGGGGTAGGGTCATCCGGTGGACAATGGAGTCCACATGGTGAGATTGGGTTGTCGCTCGTTGACACCAATCTTGCCAAGAGGGAAGACTGAACGCATGACTTTCGTTACCGCCGGCACCGTCGTCGTCGTCCTTACCAAGCGCGTGGCACATTAGCCTCCACTGGTTACGAACCGTCACGCGCGAACCCCTCACAGAGCCACCCGGCTGAGGGGTTTTTTTATTTCCCACAGTTCCAAAGCAGTTCCAGAACCAGAGAAGATCCACAAGGAAGAGTCCGATGAGCAAAGGATCGCCCATCAGCCCGTCGCTGATGGCCACCAAGTCCGCTGGAGCCTCCAAGGCTCCGGAACGCGCCGACCGGACGGCTGACCATGCCGCCGTCGTCGCTGACCTTGCTGCCGTCTCTCCTGTCCTTGGGCCGAACAACGTCGTACCCCCGACGGTGATGACCGGCTCGCAAGCAATCGTCCGCTCGCTCGAAGAACTCGGCGTCGACGATATTTTCGGTTTGCCGGGTGGCGCGATCCTGCCCACCTACGACCCCTTGATGGCCTCCACCATGAACCACGTGCTGGTCCGTCACGAACAGGGAGCCGGCCACGCCGCGCAAGGCTACGCCATGGTGACCGGGCGGGTGGGCGTCTGCATCGCCACCTCGGGCCCCGGTGCCACCAACCTCGTTACCGCCATCATGGATGCCCACATGGACTCCGTACCCCTGGTGGCCATCACCGGCCAGGTATCCAGCGGCGTGATCGGCACCGACGCTTTCCAGGAAGCCGACATCGTGGGCATCACGATGCCCATCACCAAGCACTCCTTCCTGGTGACCGACCCCAACGACATCCCGCACGTCATGGCCGAGGCCTTCCACCTGGCCTCCACCGGCCGTCCCGGCCCGGTGCTGGTGGACGTTGCCAAGGACGCCCAGGTTGGGCAAATGACGTTCTCCTGGCCGCCCAAGATCGACCTGCCGGGCTACCGGCCGGTCACCCGCGGCCACAACAAGCAGGTGCGCGAAGCAGCCAAGCTCATTGCCGCTTCCACCAAGCCGGTCCTGTACGTGGGCGGCGGCGTGGTCAAGGCGCATGCCTCGGCCGAACTCCTCGCCCTCGCTGAAGCCACCGGCGCGCCGGTGGTGACCACCCTCATGGCCAAAGGTGCGTTTCCCGATTCGCACCCGCAGCACGTGGGCATGCCCGGCATGCACGGCAACGTTTCAGCCGTCACGGCACTGCAGCAGTCAGACCTGCTGATCACGCTTGGCGCCCGCTTCGATGACCGCGTCACCGGCGTGCTGAAGACCTTCGCACCCAACGCCAAGGTCATCCACGCCGATATCGATCCCGCGGAAATTTCCAAGAACCGCACCGCCGATGTGCCAATCGTCGGGTCCGTCAAGGAGATCATCCCGGAACTGACCGAGGCCGTGCGCAGCCAGTTCGAGGCCTCCGGCACCCCGGACCTGACCACCTGGTGGGCGTTCCTGAACAACCTCAAGGAAACCTACCCGCTGGGCTGGACGGAACCGGATGACGGCCTGATCGCCCCGCAGAAGGTCATCCAGCGGATTGGCGCCCTCACCGGCCCCGAAGGCGTTTACGTGGCGGGCGTGGGCCAGCACCAGATGTGGGCTGCCCAGTTCATCAAGTACGAACGCCCGCATGCCTGGCTGAACTCAGGCGGCGCGGGCACCATGGGGTACGCAGTCCCGGCCGCCATGGGCGCCAAGGTGGGCGAACCGGACCGCGTTGTCTGGGCCATCGACGGTGACGGCTGCTTCCAGATGACCAACCAGGAGCTGGCCACCTGCGCCATCAACCACATCCCCATCAAGGTAGCTGTCATCAACAACTCCTCGCTGGGTATGGTGCGGCAGTGGCAGACCCTCTTCTACGAGGGCCGCTACTCCAACACGGACCTCAACACCGGCCATGACACGGTCCGCATTCCGGACTTCGTCAAGCTGGGGGAGGCCTACGGCTGCGCGTCCTTCCGCGTTGAACGCGAAGAAGACATCGATGCCACCATCCAGAAGGCCCTCGAGATCAACGACCGCCCCGTGGTCATCGACTTCGTGGTGAGCCCCAACTCCATGGTGTGGCCGATGGTGCCCGCCGGCGTGAGCAACGACCAGATCCAGGTTGCCCGCAACATGACCCCGGAATGGGAAGAGGAAGACTGAGCATGAGCCGCCACACACTTTCCGTCCTGGTTGAGGACAAGCCCGGCGTCCTGACCCGCGTGGCCAGCCTCTTCGCGCGCCGCGCCTTCAACATCAACTCCCTGGCGGTTGGCCCCACCGAAGTGCCGGGTGTCTCCCGCATGACGGTGGTCGTCGACGCCGACGGCGACCTCATCGAGCAGGTCACCAAGCAGCTCAACAAACTGGTCAACGTGATCAAGATCGTTGAACTGACCCCAGAATCTTCCGTACAGCGCGACCACATCCTGGTCAAGGTACGTGCGGATGCCGCAACACGCCTGCAGGTAACCCAGGCCGCAGACCTGTTCCGCGCTTCAGTGGTGGACGTTTCCACCGACTCCGTCGTCATTGAAGCCACTGGCCACCCCGAAAAGCTCACAGCCCTGCTCTCAGTGCTGGAGCCCTTCGGCATCCGCGAAATTGTGCAGTCCGGCACCCTGGCCGTTGGACGGGGATCCCGCTCCATGAGTGACCGGGCGCTCCGCTCCGCCTAGGCACTGCGCCCAGGCGGGACCGTGCGCCCGTAACCGCAGCACCGCAAGACCACTATCTACAACCACTCAAGAGGAGTTACGCAAGTGACTGAAATGTTCTACGACGACGACGCCGACCTGTCGATCATCCAGGGCCGCAAGGTTGCCATCGTTGGCTACGGATCCCAGGGCCACGCCCACGCGCTCAACCTGCGCGATTCCGGCGTCGAGGTCGTTATCGCCCTCAAGGACGGCTCCAAGTCGACCGCCAAGGCCGAGGACGCAGGCTTCACGGTCAAGAACGTGGCCGACGCCGCCGAATGGGCAGACGTCATCATGATCCTGGCGCCGGACCAGCACCAGCGCGCGATCTACAACGACTCCATCAAGGCCAAGCTGACCCCCGGCAAGGCCCTGGCCTTCGCCCACGGCTTCAACATCCGCTTCGGCTACATCCAGGCGCCGGAAGGCGTTGACGTCATCCTGGTTGCCCCCAAGGCTCCGGGCCACACCGTGCGCCGCGAGTTCGAGGCCGGCCGCGGCATCCCGGACATCATCGCCGTCGAGCAGGACGCTTCAGGTTCTGCCTGGGAGCTGGCCAAGTCCTACGCCAAGGCCATCGGCGGCACCCGCGCCGGCGTCATCAAGACCACCTTCACCGAAGAGACCGAAACGGACCTCTTCGGCGAGCAGGCAGTCCTCTGCGGCGGCGTGTCCCAGCTGATCCAGTACGGCTTCGAAACCCTCACCGAGGCCGGCTACCAGCCGCAGATCGCCTACTTCGAGGTGCTGCACGAGCTCAAGCTCATCGTCGACCTCATGTGGGAAGGCGGCATCGCCAAGCAGCGCTGGAGCGTCTCCGACACCGCAGAGTACGGCGACTACGTCTCCGGCCCCCGCGTCATCACCCCCGAGGTGAAGGAAAACATGAAGGCCGTCCTGGCCGACATCCAGTCCGGTGCGTTTGCCAAGCGCTTCATCGAAGACCAGGACAACGGCGGCGTGGAGTTCAAGGAACTGCGCGCCAAGGCCGAGCAGCACCCCATCGAGGCTGTTGGCCGTGAACTGCGCTCCCTGTTCTCCTGGCAGCAGCAGGACGTCGACTACGTGGAAGGCTCCGCAGCCCGCTAAGGCTGCCAGCGCAACCGCATAGACCCCAATGGTGAGGCCGGGTTCACACTTAACAATGTGAGCCCGGCCTTTCTGTCGGCCTAGACTTGTTTCCATCCCCAGGACTGCAACGCAGAGGATCAGCCGTGTCAAAACCCGTAGTACTGCTCGCCGAAGAACTTTCCCCCGCCACCGTCGAGGCCCTCGGCCCGGACTTTGAAATCCGACAGACCGACGGCTCCGACCGTTCCCAGCTCCTCTCGGCGATCAGTGACGTGGACGCCATCCTGGTCCGCTCCGCCACCCAGGTGGACGCCGAAGCAATCGCCGCGGCCAAGAACCTGAAGGTCATCGCCCGTGCCGGCGTGGGCCTTGACAACGTGGACATCAAGGCCGCCACCCAGGCCGGCGTGATGGTGGTCAACGCCCCCACGTCCAATATCGTCTCCGCTGCCGAACTCACCGTGGGCCACATCCTTAGCCTGGCCCGCCACATCCCGCAGGCCAGCGCAGCCCTCAAGGACGGCGAATGGAAGCGCTCCAAGTACACCGGCATCGAACTGTTCGAAAAGAAGATCGGCATCATCGGCCTGGGCCGCATTGGTGCCCTGGTGGCAGCCCGCCTGAAGGGCTTCGACACCAAGATCCTTGCCTACGACCCCTACATCACCTCTGCCCGCGCAGCGCAGCTCGGCGTACAGCTGGTCACCCTGGACGAGCTCCTGGCCCAGTCCGACTTCATCACCATCCACATGCCCAAGACCCCTGAGACCGTGGGCATGCTGGGCGCTGACGCCTTCAGGAAGATGAAGTCCAGCGCCTACGTGGTCAATGTGGCCCGCGGCGGCCTGGTGGACGAGGAAGCCCTCTTTACTGCCCTCCAGGACGGCGAAATCGCCGGCGCCGGCGTGGACGTCTTTGCCAAGGAGCCCAGCACCGACCTGCCGTTCTTCAAACTGGACAACGTCGTGGTCACCCCGCACCTGGGCGCCTCCACGGACGAAGCCCAGGAAAAGGCCGGCGTCTCCGTGGCCAAGTCCGTCCGCCTGGCCCTCGCGGGCGAGCTGGTTCCGGACGCCGTCAACGTCGCCGGCGGCGTCATTGCCCCCGACGTCCGCCCGGGCATCCCGCTGATCGAGAAGCTGGGCCGCATCTTCACGGCGCTGACCCACGCATCACTGACCCAGTTCGACGTCGAAGTGGCCGGCGAAATCTCCTCCCTCGATGTCAAGGTGCTCGAACTTGCGGCGCTGAAGGGCATCTTCGCCGACGTCGTGACTGAGCAGGTGTCCTACGTCAACGCCCCGGTCATCGCCGAGCAGCGTGGCATCAACGTCCGCTTGATCACCACGCCGGAAACCGAGTCCTACCGCAACGTGCTGACGCTGCGCGGCGCCCTCAGCGACGGCAGCCAGATCTCCGTGGCCGGCACCCTGACCGGCCCCAAGCAGATCGAGAAGCTGGTGGGCATCAACGGCTTCGAGGTCGAGATCCCCATCAGCGAGCACCTGGTGGTGGTTGCCTACACTGACCGCCCCGGCGTGATCGGCACCATCGGCCACATCCTGGGCATGAACAACATCAACATCGCCGGCATGCAGGTGGCCCGTTCCAACGAGGGCGGCCAGGTCCTGGCCCTGCTGACGATCGACAGCTCCGTTCCCCAGCAGGTGCTGGACGCCATCAAGGCCGGAATCGGCGCCGAGATGGTCCGGGAAGTGGACCTGGAAGACTAAACGCGACACACCGGCCGAAACGCCGTAACCGCTCCTCCGCAAAGGCACGTCCAGGCGGAGCCACGTATGATTGGCCGGTCTGCTTACAATGGCTTGGTCCTGATTCAGGACGCAGCCGGCAGACCGGCCAATACCTTTTGCACATCCGTCCGTCATTGTCCACGTCTGCCCGGGCGGATGGACGTGTGCGCACGCAATCCAGGTTTCAGGGAGTTCCATGAACGCCGTCCAGAGGTTCATCAGAAGCAGGGTGCTGCTGTTGACCGCGGCCATCTTGATCGCAGCCATGTGCTTGTCGGTCCTCGTCCAAAGCCAGTCACAGGCTGCGCTCAACCGGACGGTTGATGAAAATTCCAGGGGGCTCTACGACATCCTGGTCCAGGCCAAGGCGCCCTCCGGGGCACTGCTGCAGCCCGAGATCGCCAACGGCGCCGGCGGCATCGGCTTCGACCAGCTGGACTCCATCAGGAAGCTGTCCGGCACGTCCGTGGCGGCCCCCATCAGCCTGGTCTCGCGCGTCACCCAGAACCTGGAGACACCCCGCCTGGACGCCATGGACTACCTCGGCTACAACGCCGGGCTGGCCGGTACCGCCACGGCGGACCAGGCTGCCGGCGCCACAGCCCCGGACAAGTGGCCTGCGGCCGAATCCGTGCTGACCGATTCTGCCAAGAAGTACCGGCTCACCGCCAGCGCCGTGAGCTCGGACGGAAACTCCGAGCAGACGCTCTTCAAGACCACGGCCGAAGGCACGCTGGGCAAGGCCCGGCTCGTGGAGGAAAAGGCGCAGGGCGGCAACAGCATCCGCATCGCCCCGGCAGCAGGGGAGACCGGCATCAAGTTCCCCGCTCCCGCCGGCGGCTCCGAGCACAACCTCTTCAACCTTTCCGTGGCGCTGCCGCTCGCCCCTGAGGTCACCGAATCCGTGGTGGCAGTTGACCCCGCCTCCGAACGGGCACTGCTCGGCCCGGCCGGCGACTTCCTGGCTCCGCTGGAGAAGGCGCCGCCCGCTGACGCGCGTGACGCGGGCGCCGTGGGCCGTTACCTGGAAGGGCTCTTCACCAACGGCATCAGCATGGACCAGCTCAAGGAAGGACCGGACTTCCTGGGCGTCAAGCTCAAGTACTGGGCTCCCCTGATGACCCAGTACCAGCAGGCCAAACGCACCGGGCAGCTGACCAGTGGCTCGCAGGCAGTTCCGCTGATCGTACGCTCCGGCACGTCGCTGGACCTGAAGTACAACGTCAAGATCGAAGAAATTGACGACGCCGGCAAGGTGGTCAAGGACGTCGGCACCGTTTCGAAGTCCCTGGGCAAGGATTACCTGCCCTTCGTTTCGAAGGACCCTTTCGTTCTGTCCTGGCCGGGCTCCACGGACCACTCGTCCCTGCTGGGCAGCAACGGCAACTTCAATCCCGGCCTCTACACCCCGGCCAAGTGGAGCACTAATTTTGCCGGCGCCCCCAAGTACACGGACGGGGACACCGCGGCCAACGGCGCCGTGGACAAGACCGCCGTGCCCGGCGAATGGGTCACCGTCAACCGCCTGCCGGACAAGGCCGCCAATGGCGCGCCCGTTGACCAGACCCAGCGGAACCCCGTGGACGAGCGGTCGTACCGGGACAACCTGCCCACCGGCCAGCAGCAGGCCGCGACGCCGCTGCCCATGGTCTACGGCACGTTCGACCCCGCCGCCGTGGAGGCAGCGTCCGGAGACGTCAACAAGCTTCCGCTCGGCGGGTATGACCCCACGCCGTTCACGCTGTCCAAGGACGCTGCCGGCAAGGACGTTCCAGCTGCACAGCTGAAGCCGTCGCTGAGCGCCACCGGACTGGCCAGCCAGTCCGCCGGTGCCATCACGGACTACTACGGACTCGCTGCCGCCCGGGGCTACAAGCAGAACGCCGCCGTCATCGACGCCGTCCGCGTCCGCGCCAAGGCGCCGGGCAGCTGGAAGGACGCCCAGCCCGAGGTGGAGAAACTCGCCGCGGAGATCAGGGACATGGGCCTGGACGCCACTGTCGTGGCCGGTTCGGCCCGTGAGGACACCAGCATCTTCGTTCCCGGCTACTCCAAGGACGGGGCCGGCAAGGAATCGGCGCTGGGCACGGTTCAGCAGTCCTGGGTCCGGCAGAATGCTGCCGAAGCCGTGGCCGGAGCACTGTCCGGAACCAACATCACCCTGCTTTTCCTGACGCTGTGCGGTGCGGCACTCCTGACGGGCGCATCCACCGTCAGCTATATCCGGAAGCGCCGCAGCGAGGCCGGCACACTCCGGGCCATGGGCTGGACCCAGCGGCGGATCCGCAGCTGGGTGCTGGAGGAATTCGGCGTCGGGGCCGTGCTGCTCGCCGTTGCAGGCGTGGTGCTGAGCCTGCTGAGCTGGAGCCTGGCCACCGCGCTGGTGTGCGCGGCCGTCCTGGTGCTTTACTGCGCCGCGGCGCTGTTCGCCGCGCGGCAGCTTCGGCACCGCGATGAGATCGACCAGGAGCCGCAGCACGACGAACGCCTCATTCCGGTCGATTCCCCCCTGACCTTCGCCAACCGGCAGCTGAGCACCAACAAGTTCAACACCCTGTCATTGGCTGTCGCGGTGGGTGTCTTCGGTGCCGCCGTGGGCGGCCTGATCGCCCTGCTGATCGACATCCCGCGGGCAGCAGGCGCCAGTGCGCTGAGCGGCCTGGCCGCCGCCAGCGTCACGCTGCCGAGCATCCTGCTGGCACTTGCGGGCGTGGCCGTGGGGCTGGTGCTGACCCTGGTGACGGGACGATTCGAACTCAACGCCAAACGGCAGTACCTGGGCATCCTGCAGGCCATGGGCTGGAACCCGGACATGCTCGGCCAGGTCCGGTTGTTCGAAAATGCCCTGGTGGGAACCGTGGCCCTGCCGCTGGGCGTGCTGGGCGCCCTGGGCATCGGCCTGCTGCTGGCCCCCTACGCGGCCATCTGGGCCGCCGTGGCCGGCCTGGTAGCTGTAATTTGCTGGATACCGATTGCAACGAAAGTGGTCCAATGACAAACCCGACGAACGTCCAGCGCAGCCGCAGGAGCGGCTCCAATGAGGTCCCCCTGCAGACCCGGGCCAACACCATCGTCAAGTCGGCTGATCACGCCACCCCGCTGGAAATGCGCGACATCACCATCCGCTACGGCGGCGGAAAAGGCGGCGCCGACGCCGTCAGCGTGGTGGAAGGCTTCGACCTCACCCTGCACGCCGGCGAGATGCACTGCGTCGCCGGGCGAAGCGGCTCCGGCAAGACGAGCATCCTGACTGTCGGCGCGGGACTGACCCTGCCGACGTCGGGACGCGTGTTCTGGGAAGGTGATTCCCTCGAAAGCATGGGCGACGACGAAATCGCCGACCGTCGTCGTGCACTGATCGGTTACGTCGACCAGGGCGGTGCCCTGATCGACGGCATGAGCGCCCTGGAAAACGTCCTCCTGCCCGCCGTTCCGGACGGCGAAGTGGAGCAGCGGCGTGACACGGCCAAGGACCTGCTGGACCTGGTGGGCCTGGGCCGGCGCATGCGGCACCGTCCCGCCCAGCTGTCCGGTGGTGAGCGCCAGCGCGTGGCGATCGCCCGCGCCCTGATCCTGGGCACCAGGGTCCTGGTAGTTGATGAGCCCACCGCCAGCCTGGACCGCGCCTCCGCCAACCGCATCATCAGCATCCTGAAGGACACCACCTCGGACGGGATCGCCGTGCTGGTGGCCTCGCACGACCACGAGCTGGTCCGGCTGAGCGATACCCTGACAGAACTGATCTAGCCCGCCCCCTTACGCACCGAAGGTAACCGTCCGAACGTGACTGCTCCAGAGAAAACGCCGTTCTACATCACCACGGCCATCACCTACCCCAACGGCGTGCCGCACATCGGCCACGCCTACGAGTACATAGCCACCGACGCCATGGCGCGCTTCAAGCGCCTTGACGGCTTTGACGTGATGTTCCTGACCGGCACGGACGAACATGGCATGAAGATTGCCCAGGCCGCGGAGAAGGAAGGCATCACGCCCAAGGAGCTGGTGGACCGCAACGCCGAGATCTACAAGGCAGCCCACTCCGCCCTGGGCATCAGCTACGACCGATTCATCCGGACCACGGACGCGGACCACTACGCGGCGTCACAGGCCATCTGGAAGAAGATGGAAGCCAACGGCGACATCTACCTCTCCAAGTACGAGGGCTGGTACTCCGTCCGGGACGAAGCGTTCTACGGCGAGGACGACACCGTGGTCAAGGACGACGGCGTGCGCTACTCGAAAGAGACGGACACCGAGGTGACGTGGACGGCCGAGGAGAGCTACTTCTTCCGGCTGTCCGCCTACCAGGACAAACTGCTGGCGCTCTACGAATCCCACCCCGAGTTCGGGGCCCCGCAGTACCGCTTCAACGAGGTCATCAGCTTCGTAAAGCGCGGCCTGGAGGACCTGTCCATCAGCCGCACCACCTTCGACTGGGGCGTTCCCGTTCCCCGCAATGACCAGCACGTCATGTATGTCTGGGTGGACGCCCTGACCAACTACCTCACCGGCGTGGGCTACCCGGACACAGAATCGGCGACGTTCCGGAAGTACTGGCCGGCCGACGTCCACATCATCGGCAAGGACATCTCCCGGTTCCACGCCATCTACTGGCCTGCTTTCCTGATGAGCGCCGGGCTGGAGCTGCCCAAGCGCGTCATGATCCACGGGTTCCTGCACAACAACGGGGTCAAGATGTCCAAGTCCCTGGGCAACGTGGTGGCCCCGGCGGACTTCGTCGCCCGCTACGGCCTGGACCAGGTGCGGTTCTTCTTCCTGCGGGAGGTGCCGTTCGGGGCCGACGGCAGCTACAACCATGAGGCCATCGTGGGTCGGATGAACTCGGACCTGGCCAACAATTTCGGCAACCTGGCCCAGCGCTCCCTGTCCATGGTGGCCAAGAACTGCAGTGCGGCAGTGCCCACTCCTGGAGAGTTCACAGCGGCGGACACCGCCATCCTGGACCAGGCCAACGGCCTGCTCGAGGCCGCCCGTGCGGCCTTCGACAAGCAGGAGTTCAGCCGTGCGCTGGAAACCATCTGGCACGTACTGGGGGACACCAACGCCTACTTCGCCGAGCAGGCGCCCTGGGTCCTGCGGAAGACCGACGTCGAACGCATGAACACCGTCCTGTACGTGACCCTGGAAGTGCTCCGGATCGTGGCGATCCTGGCCCAGCCGGTCATGCCCAACGCCACGGCCAAGCTCCTGGACGCGCTGGGCCAGCCTGAAGGTGAAGCGCGGCAGTTCGCGGCGATAGCCACGCCGATCGTTCCGGGTACTGCGCTGCCCGCTCCCACCCCCGTGTTCCCCAAATTCGAGGAATCCGCGGAGTAGGTTCTTGCCGAACGCCCTGCCGGCGGATGCGCTCCTGTCCAAAAGCTGAGACAGCTTGACCAGCATATGGATGTCTTGGCTACCCTGAAAACATGAGCGCATCCTCCATTGATCTTGCAGTTATTCCCGGCGACGGCATCGGCCCCGAAGTCATCGCCGAGGCCCTCAAAGTCCTGGAAAAGGCTGTGGCCGCGGAGGGTGTGGAGCTCAAGCCCACGCACTACGAACTCGGCGCCGAGCACTGGCTTGCCACGGGCGAGACCCTGCCGGATGAGGTCCTGACAGACCTGAAGACGCGCGACGCCATCCTCTTCGGTGCAGTGGGCGCCGCCCCCGGCGATACCCGGATTCCCTCCGGAATCATCGAGCGCGAGCTGCTCCTCAAGCTGCGCTTCAGCCTGGACCACTACGTCAACCTGCGGCCTTCCCGGCTTTACGGAACCGTTGGCAGCCCCCTGGCCAAACCCGGCACCATCGACTTCATCGTGGTGCGCGAAGGAACCGAGGGGCCCTACGTGGGCAACGGCGGCACCCTGCGGGCGGGAACCCCGCACGAGGTGGCCACGGAAGTATCCCTGAACACGGCCCACGGCGTGGAGCGCGTGGTCCGTGACGCCTTCCGCCGCGCCAGCGCACGGGAGCGCAAGCACGTCACCCTGGTGCACAAGCACAACGTCCTGGTCTTTGCCGGCCACCTGTGGAAGCGCACGGTCGAGGCCGTGGCCCAGGAATTCCCGGAGGTCACCCACGACTACCTGCACGTGGACGCCGCCACCATCTTCATGGTCACGGACCCGTCCCGCTTCGACGTGATTGTCACTGACAACCTGTTCGGTGACATCATCACCGACCTCGCCGCAGCCATCACCGGCGGCATCGGCCTGGCAGCGTCGGGCAACATCAATATGGACCGCACCGCGCCCTCCATGTTCGAGCCCGTCCACGGTTCGGCGCCTGACATCGCCGGCCAGGGCAAGGCGGACCCCACCGCGGCCATCCTCTCCGCGTCACTCCTGCTGGACCACCTGGGCTACGCCGAAGCCGCCCGCAGGATCGAAGCGGCAGTGGTTGCCGACGTCGAAAAGCGCGACGGCACCGCACGCAGCACCAGCGCCGTGGGCGACGCCATCGCTGCAGGACTCTAGCCCGCGCCGGGGCCTCCGGCATCGGGCGTAAGCTTGTCTCGAATCACCAAATGCCGCTTCGCCGTTCAGCGCTGAACCCCGGGCGGCCGATCGTGGAGGAACCATGACCCAGACCGCCCATGGCGTCGAATTCACCAGGCAGCCCTCGGCCAACCCGAAGTCTGCCGAAGAGCGTGCAGCCATCCTGGCGAACCCGGGATTCGGCAATTACTTCACCGACCACACCGCCATCGTCGACTACAGCGTGGACGCGGACGGCAACGGCGGCTGGCACGATGCCCGGATCGAACCCTACGGCCCGATCGTCCTGGACCCTTCCGCTGCCGTGTTCCACTACGGCCAGGAGATCTTCGAAGGACTCAAGGCCTACCGGCATGCGGATGGCTCCGTCTGGACCTTCCGGCCTGAGGCCAACGCCGCGCGGCTGAACAAGTCAGCCCGCCGGCTGGCCCTGCCGGAGCTTCCGGCCGAGTACTTCCTCAGCGCCATCCGCGAGCTCGTGGCAGCGGACAAGGAATGGGTGCCCTCCGGCGACGGCGAAGCCCTGTACCTGCGCCCGTTCATGATCGCCACCGAGGCCTTCCTGGGTGTCCGCGCTGCCCGCGAGGTCTCCTTCCGGGTGATTGCCTCGCCCGCCGGCAATTACTTCGGCGGCGAGCTCAAGCCCGTTTCCATCTGGATCTCCCGCCAGTACGCCCGCGCAGGCCGCGGCGGTACCGGGGATGCCAAGTGCGGTGGCAACTACGCCGCGTCGCTGATCGCGCAGCAGGAAGCGGAGGCCAACGGCTGCAAGCAGGTCCTGTTCCTGGACCAGGCCAATGACAACGCCGTAGAGGAACTGGGCGGCATGAACGTGTTCTTCGTGATGAAGGACGGATCGCTCGCCACCCCCGCGCTCACCGGCACCATCCTGGAGGGCGTCACCAGGATGTCCGTGATCCAGGTGGCCAAGGACATGGGCCGCGAGGTCGCCGAACGCAAAATCACCCTCGATGAATGGCGCGACGGCGTTGCGTCCGGCGCGATCACCGAAGTCTTCGCGTGCGGCACCGCGGCCGTCATCACCCCCATCGGCGTGCTCAAGGATGACACCGAGTTCATCGGCTCAGAGGACGCCAAAGCGGGGGAGACCACCATGGCCATCCGCGAAAAGCTCCTGGGCATCCAGACCGGCGCCGAGCCGGACACTCACGGATGGCTGACCCGCCTGGCGTAGTCCACCACTTTCGTAACGTACGACGGCGCCTGCCGGACTTTGGTCCGGCGGGCGCCGTTCTGCGTTCCGGCCGCGGACGCCTAGCGGCGTGCTGCCTTGCGGGCGGCGTTCTTCATGGCTTTGCGCGACACCGGCTTGAGTGCCTTACGGGCAGCTTCCTCCGCCAATGCCCGGTTGCGCCGGGCGTCGATGATGTCGTTCCAGAGCGTGGTGGCGAAAACGCCGCCGTCCTGGCCGTAGACGTCATAGGGGTAGCCGGCGAAGACAGAGGGGGTGGGGCCGCTGGTGAACAGGTTTTTGCCGTCTGCCTTTGCCACTGCGTCGCCCACAGCCCAGGTCCGCGTCAGGTGGCGGGTGAGGTTCTCCTGCACGAAGACGGTGGCGTCGCCGGAGCGGGAGGCCTGGTCCAGCAGCGTTTCCAGTTCCGAGGCGATCAGCGCGGCGCCGGCCTGGTCAGCGGGCGCGGAGGCGGCGTCCAGTTCTGCCGTGATGCCGTTGACGGCGTCCGTCCAGTCGCTGGTTTCGCGGAACTTCTTCCACGTGGGAAACCAGATGATGCTGCCGGTCGCGTGGTTGTGGATGTGCAGGAGGCCGGTGGCCTTTTCGGTCGCCGAGTGGTCGTGGCCGTCTGCGTCCGCCTGGGCGAGAAGGTCTGCGAGTGATGTTGTGCTCATTGGGGGATTCGGCTTCCTGGTGTAGATCGTTGTGCTGTCATTGGTTGCCAACCCGGGGCCGCCGCTGTTCTATTCCGCGGGCGCCCACATGGGCGACTGGATGGGGGAGGGCGGAACTGGATGCAAGGATGGGTCAGTGACCTCAGTTACCGGCCCCCGCCTGCAGCGCAGCTCCGGGCTCACACAGTTCATCCTGGCTCCCAACCCGGGCCCCATGAGCCTGGACGGCACAAACTCCTATGTCCTGCGTGCCCCCGGCCATTCCTCCGTGGTGGTGGTGGATCCTGGTCCACAGGATGAAACGCATCTGGCGGCACTGGCCGGTGTCGGCGCCGTCGAACTGATCCTGGTGACCCACCGGCACGCGGACCATACGGCGGGTGCTGCCCGGCTGCACGAGCTAACGGGTGCGCCGGTCCGCGCCATGGATCCCCACCACTGCCACGGCGGGGGAGGACCGCTGGTCCATGGTGAAGCCATTCGGGCTGCGGGGCTGGCGATCGTTGTCCTGGCCACGCCGGGCCACACCAGCGATTCCGTCTGTTTCCACTTGCCTGCGGACGGCACGTCCGGCTCGGTGCTGACCGGCGACACTGTCCTTGGCCGCGGCACCACCGTGCTGGACTATCCGGACGGCACGCTGGGCGACTACCTCGCGTCCCTGGACCGCCTCGAGGCTTTGGGGCCGGCAACCGTCCTCCCGGCCCACGGCCCGGTCCTGCCTTCCGTTGAAGCCATCGCCCGGGACTACCGTAGGCACCGGGAAGAAAGGCTGGAGCAGATCCGCGCCGCACTGGACGGGCTGGGCCAGGATGCAGCCGTGGGGGAGGTGGCTGACGCCGTCTATTCCGACGTCGGCCCTTCCGTCCGGCGTGCCGCCGAGCTGTCCGTGGCCGCCCAGTTGGAATACCTGCGCGGCGGCGGCACCGCGGACAGGCCGGCCCCGGCGAAACGGTAGGGTAGGAGCCATGCGTATTGCCAGGTTTGTCGTTGATTCTGATCCCCTGTACGGCGTGGTGGAAGGTGAACCGGGCAGTGAGGAGATCACTGTCATCCACGGCGACCCCTTCTTCAATGGTGTGGAGCGCACCTCCGTGCGCCACAAGCTGGAGGACGTCCGGCTGCTGGCCCCCATCATCCCGCGGAGCAAGGTGATCGGCGTAGGCCGTAACTTCGTGGAGCACGCCCATGAGCTCGGCAACGAAGTACCCGCCCAGCCGCTGCTGTTCCTGAAGCCCAACACCGCCGTCGTGGGCCCCAACGACCCCGTAGTGCTGCCGGAATTCTCGGAAGAGGTCTCGTTCGAAGCTGAACTCTGCGTGGTGATCGGACGGATCTGCAAGGACGTGCCGGAAGACCGCGTGGACGACGTCATCTTCGGGTATACCTGCGGAAACGACCTCACGGCCCGCGATGTCCAGAAGACGGACCTCCAGTGGACCCGTGCCAAGGGCTTCGACACCTCGGCGCCGCTGGGGCCCTGGATCGAGACCGACCTGGACACCGAGGACCTGCAGATCCAGGGCCGGCTCAACGGCGAGGTGCGCCAGGACGGCAGCACCAGCCAGATGATCCGCGGCGTCCGCGAACTGGTGTCTGTTGTGTCGCAGGCGTTCACCCTGCTGCCCGGCGATGTGATCATGACCGGCACGCCCGCCGGCGTGGGCCTGGTCAAGGAGGGCGACCGCTTCGAGGTGGAAATCGAGGGCATCGGCCGGCTGTCCAACCCCATCGTCCGCCGCTGACACTGTCCTGCCGCGCGGAAGGCCGCACGCGGCCAGGCGGGTAAAGTTGAAGCCACTATGAGTATCGCTTCTTCGTCACCTGCCGCCGCCATCCCGCCCGTCACCGCAGAAACGCCCGTCCGCGTGCGTTTCTGCCCCTCTCCCACGGGCACCCCGCACGTCGGATTGATCCGTACAGCCCTGTTCAACTGGGCCTACGCGCGCCACACCAAGGGCACGCTGGTCTTCCGGATCGAGGACACGGACGCGGCGCGCGACAGCGAGGAAAGCTACCACCAGCTGCTGGACGCGCTGAAGTGGCTGGGCATCGACTGGGACGAGGGCGTGGAGGTGGGCGGCCCGCATGAGCCGTACCGGCAGTCCCAGCGCGGCGACATCTACCAGGACGTCATCAAGCGGCTGCATGAGGCCGGGTTCATCTACGAGTCCTTCTCCACCCCGGACGAGATCGAGGCGCGGCACCGCGCCGCAGGCCGGGACCCGAAGCTTGGCTACGACGGCTTTGACCGGCACCTGACGGATGAGCAGCTGGCACAGTACCGGGCAGAGGGCCGGCAGGCAGTCCTCCGCCTGCGCATGCCGGACGAGGACATCACCTTCGCCGACCTGGTCCGCGGCGACATCACCTTCAAGGCCGGGTCGGTCCCCGACTTTGCCGTGGTGCGGGCCAATGGTGCGCCGCTGTACACCCTGGTGAACCCCGTGGATGACGCGCTGATGGGCATCACGCACGTACTCCGGGGCGAGGACCTGCTCAGCTCCACGCCGCGCCAGGTTGCCCTCTACCGGGCCCTGTACGCCATCGGCGTTGCCGAGTACATGCCGGAGTTCGGCCACCTGCCGTACGTGATGGGCCAGGGCAACAAGAAGCTGTCCAAGCGGGACCCGGAGTCCAGCCTCTTCCTGCACCGGGAGCGGGGCTTCATTCCCGAGGGGCTGCTGAACTACCTGTCCCTGCTGGGCTGGTCCCTCAGCGCGGACGAGGACATCTTCACCGTGGAACAGCTCGTGGAGCACTTCGACATCCACGACGTCCTGGGCAACCCGGCCCGCTTCGACCTCAAGAAGGCCGAGGCCATCAACGGCACCCACGTCCGGATGCTCGATCCCAAGGTGTTCCGCGACCGGGTGGCGCACTACCTGCGCGAGGCGGGCCTGGTGGGGGAGATCCTGACCGACCGCGAGGAAGAGATCCTCACCGAAGCGGCACCCCTGATCCAGGAGCGCATCACGCTGCTGGGCGAAGCACCGGAGATGCTGGCGTTCCTGTTCAAGGCGGATGACGCCGTCGATGTTGCCGATGACGCCCGCAAGGGCCTTCCCGCCAACCTTCCCGAGGTGCTGGACGCCGCCACTGCCGCCCTGGAACCGGTGGAGGACTGGACGGCGGAGAACATCCAGGTTGCCCTCAAGCAGGCCCTGGTGGAGGACATGGGGATCAAGCCGCGGCTTGCCTTCGGGCCTGTCCGCACGGCTGTTTCCGGCCGCCGCGTCTCGCCGCCCCTGTTCGAGTCCATGGTGATCCTGGGCAAGGAGTCCTCCCTGCGCCGGCTCCGTGCCTTCCGCGGCTGATGACCGCCCCAAGCCAGGCAGCAGCCGGCGTATTGAAGACAGCTTTCGGCACTGTCCGCGGTGTCCTGTTCGACATTGACGACACCCTGGTGGACCTTGAGTATTCGATGACCACCGCCCTGCGCGAGGTCAGCGAACACCTCCTGCCGGGCCTGGACCAGGCCGGGTGGGAGCGGTTCGGGCGCATCTTTACGCACGAAACCACGCATTACTACGACCGCTACCTGGCCGGTGAGCTGACCTTCAACGAACAGCGGCTGCTTCGGGGCCGGGCTGCCTTGGGCCACTTCGGTGTGGAACTGGCCGACGGCGAGGAGTCGCACCGGTGGCTGAGCGCGTACATGGAGAAGCAGCCGGCGTACGTCAAGCCGTTTCCCGACGTGCTGCCGCTGCTGGACGTCCTGGACAGTGCGGGCATCCCCTATGGTGCCGTAAGCAACAATGTCCACGATTACCAGCGGGCCAAGCTGGACGGTGCCGGGCTGGAACGGATCACCCGTCTGGTGGGCACTGACACCCTGGGCGTCGCCAAGCCCGATCCGGCAATGTACCTTGAAGGCGTCAGGCTCCTGGGCACTTCCCCTGCCGAAACGCTATATGTGGGTGACAACCGGCTGCTGGACGCGGAAGGCTCCACCGCGGCCGGCCTGGTGGGCGTGTGGCTCAACCGTGGGGGCGAGGTCGTCGAAGGCTTCGAGGGCGGCATGCTGGCTTCCCTGGACCAGCTGCTGCTGTAGGCCGCACCCCGCAGTGACCGCGGCCCTCCTTCGAGGACCGCGGTCGCTGCGTGGACGCCGGTGCTCCCGCCGTCAGGCCGCTGCGGGTCGCAGGGAACGCCTGCGAAGAACCAGGTAGGACCCGACGGCGGCGGCCACCAGCAGTGCCACCAGGAGCAGCGCCACGGCAGGGTTGTCCAGCCACGACGACGGCGACACAGCCGCCACCTTCGAATGAAGCTCCTGGGTGCCGGCCGCGATTCTCGAATTGCCGTCGGCCAGTTTGCCTGCACCACTGGCGAGCTTGCCGGAGCCGTCGTCCAGCTTGCCGTTGCCGTCAGCCAGCTGTCCGGTTCCGGCAGCGAGCTGGGCGGAGCCCGCTTGCAGCTGGCCTGTGCCGCGGCTCAGCGCGACCGTGCCGTCCGACAGCGCCTCGGTTCCGGCCAGCAGGCCCGGGTTGCCGGGGTCGCCGCCGCCGTTGATTCCCGCGCTGAGCTTAGTGGTGCCGTCCTGGAGGCTGTTTGCGGCGTAGATCAGGCCGGGGCTGTCCGGGTTGCCGGGGACGCCGTCCATTCCCACCCTGATTTTGGCCGTGCCCTCGGCCAGCATGGATGTTCCAAGCACCACACCCGGGTTTTGTGGGTCCGTGGCATTGAGCTTTTCGGCCAGGGTGGCGAAGCCCGCCTTCAGTCGGGTCGCGCCGTCGTTCAACTGGCCGGCTCCCGTGTTCAATTTGCCGGTTCCGGCCTTCAGCTGCCGTGCGCCGTCGTTCAGCTTTGCTGCTCCCGCATCGAGCTGCCCAGCCCCTGCGTAGGCGCGCCGGCCGCCGTCGGCCAGTTTGGCGATCTGGTCCTTGATCACCGCAAGGGGCACCAGGCCCTGGGGCCCGTTCGCCGCCGCTTCCAGCTGGTCCAGCCCCTGGCTGAGGGCGGCGAGTCCGTCGCCCTTGGTGCGATCGTTGCCTGCACCGGGGTAACCCTTCAGCTGCGCTGTTCCGTTCTTCAGTGCCGCAGTCCCGTCGCCCAAGCTGGAGGCGCCGGCATCCAGTTGCCCGGCTCCCGCCGCGAGCTGGCCGGTGCCCACTGCCAGCTGGCCCGCTCCGTCGGCGAGGTTGTTCGGAGCGTTTCCGGCGGCCGTGGGGGTCAGGGCCGCGGAAAGTGCCACGGCCCCCGCCTGCAGCTTCCGGGCGCCGTCATCCACCTGGTAAACGCCCGGGACGAGTTTGTTCAGGACGTCATTCTGCAGCTTGGTGGTGCCGGCATGCAGCTTGTCCACCCCCGGCGCCAGCTGGTCCCGGACTCCGGTATAGATCTTCCCGGCGCCGGTCTGCAGGGCCGCGGCCCCGGTGTTCAGCTCGGCGCTGCCGTCCTTGACCTTGACCGAGCCGTCCTTCACCTGCACCGCGCCTTTGCTCGCTGCGCCCGCCCCCGTGGCCAGCTGCCCCGAGCCGTCCTTGAGCTGTGCAGCGCCCGCGGCCGCCTGTTCGGCGCCGTCCATCAGCTGGGCGGCACCGTTGGAGATCTGGCCCGTGAGGTAGGTGTAAAAGGCAAGGAAAAGGGCGAGCAACAGGGACAAGGCGGTGATCGCGATGGACTGGGACCGGGGTCTGGGCTTAGCTGCGGCAATGGTTGCTGTGCGGGTTGTCAACGCTGACACTTCCTAACTTTCCGCCGGACGACGCTGCCCGGGGCGAAAACCGTGGCTGGTAAGGCGTTCCCGTTTCCTCGTGGGTGCCCCACAGGCGGGGCGGGGAGGTTGTTACCGATGGGTAACTTACTCGAGGGTAACCACATGACCGGACGGTGGGCAAGGGTTTGGGCCGACCAGTCCGCTGGGCCGTCCCGCGCCTGCGATGCCCTCGATTTGTGCGAGCCGAAAGTCTCGGGTAAAGTAACTTCTCGTGCTGAGGCGCACGGAGCAGGGAAAACGCCCTGAAAACCGGCCCGAAAGTACCATTGGGATATGGTGTAATTGGCAACACTACGGTTTCTGGTACCGTCATTCTAGGTTCGAGTCCTGGTATCCCAGCTCTGGTTTGCAGGCTGATTTCAGCCGCAAAACAGTAGGTTTCCACTCGGTTGTCCGATTTGAAACCAGAGCAAAGTGTATGAAATACTCACTGAGCTTGAGCAGCGGAAACGCTGCCGGAAGTACATGGCCCCATCGTATAGCGGCCTAGTACGCCGCCCTCTCACGGCGGTAACGCGGGTTCGAATCCCGCTGGGGTCACCATCGGAAATGGTCCCGGGCAACAGCCCGGGGCCATTTTTGGTTAAAACTGCGCTGACCTCGCGCAAACGTTGCGGGGCCCCGCCTACTCTGAACTCCAGGGGCGAGCGTCGGGGGAAGATGTGCTGGGGAAACGTTTTGCTGATGGCAAGAATTCGTTGAATGCCATCCGGCTGGTGCTCGCAGCCCTTGTGGTTGTTTCGCACTCATGGTGGCTTGGCGCCTATGGGCCCGAACCGGCACCGGGGGGAGTCAAGCTGGGGAGCTGGGCAGTTCTTGGATTCTTCGGTATTTCCGGGTACCTGATCACCCGGAGCAGGATGCGGGTGACGGGCAGTACCTATTGGCGTGCGCGCTTCCTGAGAATATTTCCCGGACTTGTCGCCTGCGTAGCGGCAGTAGCGTTTGTCATCGCCCCACTGACGGCCGTGACGACAGGGCGGAGCTATTGGTTTCCCGACGCCGTGCTCTACTTTGCAAGCAACCTGTCCGCGGGATTCCCCGGAGTTGCCGTTGGGGGCATTCCGGGATCGTTGGACGGCGTTCCTGATCCCCGACTGTGGAACGGGCCCCTATGGACTTTATTCTGGGAAATCGCCTGCTACATGTTGATTGGCGTTTTGTTTCTCGCGCTTAAAGCAGAGTTGGCGCGGGTGGCGGTGCTTTGTCTCTTCCTTGCGGGCACCGTTGCCGCATTTGCCGTTGATGCCGGCTGGACCTTCCCACCAACCCCTTACGATTGGCCTCTTGTGCCCGTGATCACCTTTCTCGCGGGCTCGCTGGTGTACATGTTCCGGGACTGGATCCCGGCGGGACGCGGAGCCGCATTGTTGTCCGCTGGCTTCGTCGTGTTGGTTGCTTCGCTGGGTTACGCGCAGTCGCTCGTGCACATACCGTTGTGTATTCTCCTTCTGGCCAGCTCTCTGCATCTGCCGTTGTCACGTATCGGTTCGCGCTTCGATATCTCTTATGGCGTGTACATCTACGGCTGGCCGGTCCAGCAGGTCCTGGCATCCATGGGGCTGCATACTGTGGTTCCACCGCTGCTATTCGCCGCGGCATCGCTGCTGGCGGTAGCGCCTGCAGCCTGGCTATCGTGCCGTTACGTGGAAATGCCGGCGCGGAGCTGGTTCCCACTTACAAAAGACCGGGGGCCAGCCACTCAACTGGCATGATGTTGCTGTGACCTCCCATGACGAGTACGGCCGCCCTTCCCAGCAGCCACCGCAGAACATTGCCGCGGTGACCCTGCTGGAGGAGATCCGCAGCGGACTGGACGACGTCACGCTGCCGTTGGCCCTGCCGGGCGCAGACCAGGGCCGCCGCGAAACCTCAGCGGCAAGATCCCAGCTGGACGACTACATCCTCCCGCGGTACCGCAGCCTGGACGCTCCGCTGCTTGCCGTCGTCGGCGGTTCCACGGGTGCCGGCAAGTCCACCTTGGTGAATGGACTCGTGGGGCATCCCGTCACCCGCGCCGGCGCCATCCGCCCCACCACCCGACAGCCCATCCTGCTGCACAACCCCGCCGAAGCAACGTGGTTTGAAGGCCAGCGCGTCCTCCCGGGCCTAAGCCGGATACGCGGAACGCTGGCGGCGAGCCCGGTGCCCCTGGGCCGGACAGGCCAGGCGGGGGAGCCGGCCGGTGCCACCGACTCCCTGGTGCTGTTGGCTGACCCGGCAGTACCTGCAGGCATCGCCCTCCTCGACGCGCCCGACGTCGACTCCATCTCCGACCAGAACCGCCTGCTTGCCGGGCAGCTGCTGGCCGCCGCTGACCTTTGGGTGTTTGTCACCACAGCCAACCGGTACGCTGACGCTGTCCCCTGGAAGCTCCTGCTGGGTGCTGCGGGCCGCGACATCACCGTAGCCGTGGTGCTGGACCGGGTGCCGCAGGGAGCCGAAGCCGAGGTGAGCCAGGACCTGCGGGGACTGCTGGACCGTGAAGGACTGGCCGGAAGCCGCCTTTTCATCATTGCCGAAACGGTCCTGGACGCACACGGCATGCTGCCCGCCGGTGCCGTGGATGAGCTGCAGGAGTGGCTGGCGTCCCTGGCCGCTGACGCCGCAGGCCGCGCCGACGTTGCGCGGAGGACCCTGAACGGGACGGTCCGCGCTTTGGCCCAGCGCGTCGCGGACATCGCCGAGGCCGCGCGGGAAGAGGAACGGGCAGCCGCCCGGCTCGAATCCGACGCCGTTGCTGCCTATGGGAATGCGGCCACCCGGATCCTCGACGCTACCCGCGACGGAGCCCTGCTCCGGGGTGAGGTGCTGGCCCGCTGGCAGGACTTTGTGGGCACCGGCGAATTCTTCCGCGCCCTTGAGCAGAACGTGGGGCGGTTCCGGGACCGCCTGGGGGCGTTTTTCCGGGGTGAGCCGGCGCCGGCGGTGCGGGTGGAGGCGGCCATCGAGACCGGCCTGCAGGCAGTGATTGTCGACGAGGCAGCCAACGCTGCGGAAGACACGGACCAGCGGTGGCGCTCAGACCCGGCCGGCAGGGAGCTGCTGGCCTCGGACGACCTCTCAGGCACTGCGCCCGGGTTCGCCGACCGGGCCGCCGCGGAAATTCGGGCCTGGCAGGAAGCGCTGATGGAGCTGATCCGAACCGAGGGCCAGGGGAAACGCACCCAGGCGCGCTGGCTGTCCTTCGGCATCAACGGCCTGGGTGCGGCGCTGATGATCGTGGTGTTTTCGATGACTGCGGGACTGACCGGACTTGAGATCGGCGTGGCCGGCGGCACCGCCGTCGTGGGCCAGCGCCTGCTGGAGGCAGTGTTCGGCGAGGATGCTGTGCGCCGGATGGCCGACAAGGCGCGCGAGGACCTGGCGGCGCGCTGCCAGCAGTTGCTGATGGACGAGCAGCAGAAGTTCCTGCAGAGGTTGCCTGCGGAGAATCCCGCCCTGGCGCAGACGCTTGCCGCGCAGGCCGGAGAACTGGCCCGGCTGGCGGAGAGTGCGTGAGCCGCCACAGCGGGGCGCGTGAGTCCTCGCGGCTGGACGGCCGGCTCCAGGCGCTCCAGGACGCCCGCGAACTGGGGGAGGGGGTTCTTCCGGACCTGGCGCTGCAGGAAGCCTTCGACATCCTGGAACGTGCAAGTTCCCGGCGCTCATTGTCCGGTGACCACACGGTGGTCGGTTTCTTCGGGGCGACGGGAAGCGGCAAGTCATCCCTCTTCAACGCCGTAAGCGGCGCAGAGATCGCGACGGCGGCGGCGCGCCGTCCCACCACCTCGGAACCCTTGGCGGGTGTCTGGGGAGCAGCGGGGAGCGAGGCGCTCCTTGACTGGCTGGAGGTGGGGAACCGGCACCACGCCGCGCCGGTGGCGGGCTTCGCCGACGAACAGACCGGCCTGATCCTGCTGGACCTGCCCGATTTCGACTCCACCCGGGCCGCCAACCGCGAGATCGTGCAGCGCATGGTGGGCATGGTGGACGTCCTGGTCTGGGTCCTCGATCCGCAAAAGTATGCCGACGCCGCCGTCCACAAAGGATTCCTGGCACCGCTGGCGTCCCACGGGGCCGTCACGCTTGTGGTCCTGAATCAGGTGGACCGGCTGCCCGCGCATGACGTGCAGCCGGTGCTTGACTCACTGCACGCGATCCTTGCCGGGGAAGGGCTGGGACAGGTCCGGGTCCTCGCTTCGTCCGCCCTGACCGGGACCGGGATTGCGGAGGTGCGCGCAGCGATCCGGAAGGTGGCTGTCCAGCGGCAGGCCCAGTCCCGGCGCCTGGAGGCCGATATCACCAAGGCAGCGGAAGACCTGCGCAATGCCTCCGGCGACGGTGAAGCTGCAGGGATCCGTTCCACCGACAGGACACGGCTCGCTGACGAACTGGCCACCGCGGCAAATGTGCCTGCCGTGGTGCGCGCCGTCGGGCAGTCTTACCGCCTCGAGTCCGTGCGCCGTACCGGCTGGCCGGTGACCCGCTGGCTCTCCAGGTTCCGGGTTGACCCGCTGCGGCGGCTCAACCTCCGCAGCAGTTCTCCTGCCGGCCTGAACAGGACGTCGCTGCCGCCGGCAGGTGCGCCGGAACGGGCGCGCACGGATGCAGCTGTAAGGGAGTTCGCGGACTCGGCCAGCGCGGGAGCGCCGGGCCCTTGGCGGGCAGCGATCCGGGGGGCCGCCAGGGCCGGCCGGGACCGATTGCCCGATGCGCTGGACCAGGCCATCGCAGGAACGGACCTCGGTGCCAACCGCAGGGCGTGGTGGTGGGGTGCCTTCAACGTGGTGCAGTGGCTGGCGCTGCTGACAGTGCTGGGTGGCCTGGGCTGGCTCGGCGTCCTGGCCGGGCTGGCCTACCTGCAGCTGCCGGTGCCGGAGGTGCCACGCGTCGAAGGCTGGCCGGTACCCACCCTGATGATCGCTTTCGGCCTGGTGCTGGGGATCTTCCTGGCCATCACGGGGCGGTTCATTGCGGCCGGAGCTGCCCGGGCAAGGGCGGCAAAGGCACGACGACGGCTCAACAGTGCCGTTGCGGCCGCGGCGCAGGCGCTGGTGGTGGCACCGGTGGAGGCAGAGATTGGCAGGCTGGCTGCCTTCAACAAGGCGTTGAAGAAAGCCTCGCGGGCGTAAGGCTGTTGGCTACCCGGCGTCCAGGGCATTCGCCGCGTCGCGCACTTTGATCAGGGTGCGCAGGTTCCGGGTGGTGGTTGCGGCTTTGAACTTCGCCTTTGCGCTGATTTTGCTGAAGGCGCTGTCCAGGGTGCCGCCCACCGGGGCCAGCCAGGCAAGCGCCTCCGGCGCCAGCCGCTGCTGGTCCTGGCCTTCCAGGACTGAGCCGGCTGCCTCCAGGTCATCGAGGACAGCTGTGTCCGAGGAGATGGTGATGTAGGCGTGGGTGGACTTGTCGTCTTCCGGATAGGGGCAGGCATCCACCAGGTGGCCCACCCGCCCGGCGTCCAGGACCACTACCCACGCTTGGTAGCCGAAGGCCGCGCGGAGGCACTTCTCGCACTCGGCCTTGACCGCTGCCGCGTCCAGGCTGCTGGAGAGCACCACGTTTCCGCTGGCCAGCAGGGTCTTTGCGTCGGGGAAACCACAGTTCTTCAGCGCGTCCCTGAGGTCCGCCATCTTGATATTGATTCCGCCAACGTTGATGCCCCGGAGGAACACTGCATAGCTGCCCATGGGCACAGCCTAGCGGCCGGGGCCGCCGGGGGACCGGAAGGCCTTAGTCGTTGTTCTTTCGCAGCGCCTCGGTGAGGATGCGGCCGGCATTGCAGACCACTTCGGCGTGCAGGCGTCCGGGCTGGCGGGTCAGCCGCTCGATCGGGCCGGAGATGGAGACGGCGGCGATCACCCTGCCGGACGGACCCCGCACCGGTGCCGAGACTGAAGCGACCCCCGGCTCGCGTTCGCCCAGGCTCTGTCCCCAGCCCCGGCGTCGTACTCCTGCCAGGACGGTGGGCGTGAAGCGGGCCGACTGCAGGCCCTCGAGGAGCCGGTCGTGGTCCTCCCAGGCGAGCAGGACCTGCGCGGCGGAGCCCGCCTTCATGGACAATTGGGTGCCTACGGGAATGGTGTCGCGCAGGCCGATGGGGCGCTCGGCGGATGCCACGCAGACGCGCCAGTCGCCCTGGCGCCGGAAGATCTGGGCGCTTTCGCCCGTGGCGTCGCGCAACTGCATGAGTACCGGCCCGGCGGAGGCGATCAGGCGGTCCTCGCCGGCGGCGGAGGCGAGCTCAACGAGCCTGCTGCCGAGAACGAACCGGCCCTGGATATCGCGGCTGACCAGCCGGTGGTGCACCAGCGCCAAAGCGAGGCGGTGGACAGTGGGGCGGGCCAGGCCGGTGGCGGCCACGAGCTGCGCCAGCGTGGTGGGTCCTGCCTCGAGGGCATCAAGCACCTGGGCCGCTTTATCAATGACACCGACTCCACTAGAATTGTCCATGTAATGATATTGCCGTCTCATTATCTGAGATGCAAATCTTTCAGGTGGCGCGGTGCCAAGTCCTCCTGATTCAGTTGGACCAATCAGCCAAACAGCAGTGAAGGGAGATGGCCATGGGACAGACATTGGCCGAGAAAGTCTGGGACGCACACGTGGTGCGCAAAGGTGACGGCGATGGTGCCAACGCCCAGCCCGACCTTCTGTTCATCGACCTCCACCTGGTCCACGAAGTCACGTCCCCGCAGGCGTTTGAGGGCCTGCGGCTGGCCGGGCGCAAGCTGCGCCGGCCGGACCTGACCATCGCCACCGAGGACCACAACACCCCCACCCTGGACATCGACAAGCCCATTGCCGATCTCACCAGCCGCACCCAGATCCAGACCCTGCGCAACAACTGCGCCGAGTTCGGGGTCCGGCTGCACAGCCTGGGCGACGCTGAGCAGGGCATTGTCCACGTGGTGGGTCCGCAGCTGGGCCTCACCCAGCCCGGCATGACGGTTGTCTGCGGCGACTCGCACACCTCCACCCACGGCGCCTTCGGTGCGCTGGCCATGGGCATCGGCACCTCCGAGGTGGAGCACGTCATGGCCACCCAGACCCTGTCGCTCAAGCCGTTCAAGACCATGGCCATCAACGTGGAGGGTACACTGCGGCCCGGCGTTACCGCCAAGGACATTATCCTCGCCGTGATCGCCAAAATTGGCACCGGCGGCGGGCAGGGCTACGTGCTGGAATACCGCGGCTCCGCCATCCGGGCACTGTCCATGGAGGCGCGGATGACCATCTGCAACATGTCCATCGAGGCTGGCGCCAGGGCCGGCATGGTCGCGCCGGACCAGACCACGTACGACTACATGTACGGCCGCCCGCATGCGCCGGAGGGCGCTGAGTGGGACGCGGCCGTCGAATACTGGAACACGCTGAAGACCGACGACGACGCCACCTTCGACGTCGAGGTGGACCTGGACGCCGACACGCTGGAGCCGTTCGTCACGTGGGGCACCAACCCAGGCCAGGGCGTGTCCCTGTCCCAGGCCGTACCGTCCCCCGAGGACTTCGGCGACGAAAACGCCAAGGCCGCCGCGGAACGGGCCCTGCAGTACATGGGACTCGAGGCGGGCACCCCGATGAAGGACATCCGGGTGGACACCGTCTTCCTGGGCTCCTGCACCAACTCGCGGATGGAAGACCTGCGGGCCGCGGCGGACATCATCCGCGGGCGCACCAAGGACCCGAACATCCGGATGCTCGTTGTCCCGGGCTCGGCCCGCGTCCGGCTCGAAGCCGAAGCGGAAGGCCTGGACAAGGTCTTCAAGGACTTCGGCGCCGAATGGCGGTTTGCCGGCTGCTCGATGTGCCTGGGCATGAACCCGGACCAGCTGGAGGTGGGGGAGCGTTGTGCCTCCACGTCCAACCGCAACTTTGAGGGGCGCCAGGGCAAGGGCGGCCGCACGCACCTGGTCTCGCCGGTGGTGGCGGCAGCCACGGCCGTTCGCGGCACGCTCAGCTCGCCGTCGGACCTTGAACCGGCGCCCGAACCCGCAGCCATCCGCATCGACGCAGCCTAGGACAACACCATGGAAAAGTTCACCAAGCACACCGGCATCGGCGTCCCGCTGCGCCAGAGCAACGTTGACACCGATCAGATCATCCCCGCGGTGTACCTCAAGCGCATCACCCGGACAGGCTTCGAGGACGCCCTGTTCTCGGCGTGGCGGAAAGACTCCTCCTTCATCCTGAACCAGGAGCCGTTCAACGCCGGTTCCGTCCTGGTGGCCGGCCCGGACTTCGGCACCGGATCCTCCCGCGAGCACGCAGTCTGGGCGTTGAAGGACTACGGCTTCAAAGCCGTCCTGTCCTCCCGGTTCGCCGATATTTTCCGCGGCAACTCGGGCAAGCAGGGGCTGTTGGCCGCGCAGGTGGCCCAGGACGACATCGAGCTCATCTGGAAGGAGCTCGAAAATGCACCGGGGACCCAGGTCACGGTGGACCTCGAGTCCAAAACCGTGGTCTGCGGCAACATCGTGGCGCCCTTCGAGATCGACGACTACACACGCTGGCGGCTCCTGGAAGGCCTGGATGACATCGGGCTGACCCTCCAACATGAAGCCGACATCACCGCCTACGAGGCGACCCGCCCGGCGTTCAAGCCCAAGACCCTGCCCGCCAAGCTGTCCTAGCTCCGGTGCGCCATCCGGCGGCGGGCGCGGGTCCCGCCACGCCCCGCCGCCGGTGCCCCCTTATTTCGGTTCGGTAACGCGACCTCCTATGCTTGGTTGGAGCCTTTGCAAGGTTTTGGGGGCTAGTGATCGTGAGGAAACCGGTATATGAGTAGTGTTCTGACAATCCGCGGCGGCGTCCCGCTTACAGGCCGCGTCACCGTCCGTGGGGCAAAAACTCTTGTCCCCAAGGCCATGGTGGCGGCGTTGCTGGGCAACGAACCCTCGGTGTTGCGGAACGTGCCGGAGATCAAGGACGTGGAGGTAGTCACCTCCCTGCTGCAGCTGCATGGCGTGACCGTGGAGAAAGACCCGGTCAACGGTGACCTCACCCTTGACCCCAAGGCTGCCAAGACGGCGCCGAGCACCGCCATCGACGCCCACGCCGGTGATTCCCGCATCCCCATCCTGCTCTGCGGGCCGCTGATCCACGCGATCGGTGAAGCCTTCATCCCGGACCTGGGCGGCTGCAAGATCGGCGACCGCCCCATCGACTACCACCTGGACGTTTTGCGCCAGTTCGGCGCCGTCGTGGAGAAACGCCCCGGCGGCATCCACATCTCGGCACCCAAGGGCCTGCACGGAGCCAAAATCTCGCTTCCGTACCCGTCCGTGGGGGCCACCGAGCAGGTCCTGCTGAGCGCCACGCGGGCGGAAGGCATCACGGAGCTTTCCGGGGCCGCCACTGAACCGGAAATCATCGACCTCATCGCCGTGCTGCAGAAAATGGGCGCCATCATCAGCGTCCAGACTGACCGCACCATCCGCATCGAGGGCGTCCGCGACCTGGGCGGCTACAACCACCGCGCGCTCTCGGACCGCAACGAATCGGCGTCCTGGGCATCGGCTGCGCTGGTGACCCGCGGAGATATCTTCGTTGAGGGCGCCTCCCAGCGCGACATGATGACCTTCCTGAACACCTACCGCAAAGTGGGCGGCGGAATGGACATCGGCGAGGACGGCATCCGGTTCTACCACAAGGGCGGAAAACTGAACCCGCTGGTCCTTGAAACGGACGTCCACCCCGGATTCATGACGGACTGGCAGCAGCCGCTGGTGGTGGCGCTGACGCAGGCCGAGGGCGTCTCGATCGTCCACGAAACGGTGTACGAGAACCGCTTCGGCTTCACCGACGCCCTCATCCGCATGGGTGCCAGCATCCAAGTGCACCGCGAGTGCCTGGGCAGCGTTCCGTGCCGGTTCGGCCAGCGGAACTTCCTGCACTCCGCGGTGATTTCCGGCCCCACCCAGCTCAAGGGAACGGACATCGACGTCCCGGACCTGCGCGGCGGGTTCAGCCACCTGATCGCCGCACTGGCTGCCACCGGCACCTCGCGGGTCACCGGCATCGACATCATCAACCGGGGGTACGAGCGGTTCACGGAAAAGCTCGCCGGCCTGGGCGCCGACTTCGACATCACCACCACGAAGTAGAGCGGGACTGTGAAGGAATCGGCCAAGAGCAGGGCCACATTTGTGTTCATCGCCGCCGTCGTCCGGCCGCTGCTGAACCTCATGATGGCCAAGACGTGGGAAGGCACGGAGAAACTTCCCGCGGGCGGCTTTATCGCTGCGCCCAACCACTGCACCGAAATCGATCCCCTGGTGGTGGGGCACATGCTCTACAACCACAAGCGGGCCCCGCACTTCCTGGCCAAGGCCGGGCTGTTCAAGGTGCCGGCCCTGGGATGGCTGCTGCGCGCCACCAAGCAGGTGCCGGTGGAGCGTTCGACGGCGGGAGCGAATCGATCGCTGCAAGTGGCCCAGGAGATTGTCGCTGAAGGCGGCGCGATCATCATTTATCCCGAAGGCACGCTGACGCGCGACCCCGGGCTTTGGCCGATGAAGGGGCACACGGGCGCGGCGCGGCTGGCCCTCGAAGGCGGCATTCCCGTGGTTCCGATCGCGCACTGGGGGGCGCATGAAGTGTTCCCCCGGTACGGCAAGTCGTTCCACATCTTCCCGCGCAAACGCTCCCGTGTTGTGGTGGGCGATCCGGTGGACCTGAGCGCGTTCAGTGGCCGTCCCCTGGACAAAGCCACCCTGGCGGAGGCCACCGAGGTGATTATGGATGCGATCACGGCATTGCTGGCAGGTTTGCGCGGTGAACAGCCGCCCGCGGAGCGCTGGGACCCGGCCAAGCAGCAGCAGACCAAGCACGGGCGCTTCGTCGAACGCGGACAGCAGCCGGGCGCAGGAACGGAAGCTCAGTGACCTCTGACGGAAAGCCGGGGACGGCCCGCACCGTGGCCGTCCTCGGTGCCGGATCGTGGGGCACAACGTTCGCCAAGATCCTGGCGGACGCCGCCGTAGCCGCCGGCACGCCGCACGCCATCAAGCTGTGGGGCAGGCGCGCCGAAGTGGTGGACGAGATCAACAGCAGCCACCGCAACAGCGACTACCTCAAGGACATTGTCCTGCCGGGCAGTATCACCGCTTCCACCGACGTGCGTGAGGTACTGGCAGGAGCTGAGCTCGTGGTGGTGGCCGTTCCGGCCCAGTCCCTCCGCCCGCAGCTGCGCGAATGGAAGGACATGATCGCTCCCGGAGCTGTTGTGGTCTCCCTGATGAAGGGCCTGGAGCTGGGGACTGACGCCCGGATGAGCGAGGTCATCAGCCAGGAACTGGACCTGCCGCAGGAACGCATCGCCGTCGTGTCCGGACCCAACCTGGCCATGGAAATCGCGCGCGAGGAGCCCACCGCGTCGGTTGTGGCATGCAGCGATTCCGCGACGGCGGGCTGGCTCGCCAGGAGCTGCACCGCCCCCTACTTCCGGCCCTACACCACGGCGGACGTCGTCGGCGTCGAAATTGGCGGCATCGTCAAGAACGTGATCGCGCTGGCCGTGGGCATTTGTGAGGGCAAGCAGATGGGGGACAACACCAAGGCCTCCGTGATTACCCGGGGCCTGGCGGAAACATCGCGCCTCGCATTGGCGCTTGGCGGCGAAGCGAAAACCATGGCCGGACTCGCCGGGCTTGGCGACCTCGTTGCCACCTGCTCCTCCGCGCTGTCCCGGAACCACACCGCCGGCAGGCTGCTGGGCGAGGGCCTGACGTTGGAGGAGGTGGGCCGGAAGATGACCCAGACTGCCGAAGGCATCAAATCCGGCCAGGCCGTCCATGAACTTGCCGGCAAGCTCGGCGTCGAAATGCCCATCACTGCCGCCGTCGTGGCGGTGCTGGCAGGCAAGCTGTCCGTTGACCAACTGGGGCCGGTTCTGCTGTCCCGGGAATTGAAACCTGAAGGCGATTACTGACCATGTCCCAAGACAAACCCACCACAGGTCAAGCGGCCACCACCAGGAAACCGCGTGTGGCCGTGCTCTTTGGCGGCCGCTCCAGCGAACACGCCGTGAGCTGTGTAACCGCAGCAGGTGTGCTGGGTGCCATCAACAAGGATAAGTATGAGGTGATCCCCATCGGGATTGCCAAGACCGGCCAGTGGGTGCTTGCCCCCGCGGATACGGCCCAATGGTCGCTCGCCGCATCATCCCTCCCGGAAGTCGTACCCTCGCCCCAGACCGTCACGCTGGCTGAGATCGGCGGGGAACACCAGCTGATCGTGGCAGCGCCCAATGAAGTTCCTCAGGAACTGGGCACCGTTGACGTGGTCTTTCCGCTGCTGCATGGGCCCTTTGGCGAGGACGGCACCATCCAGGGGCTCCTTGAGCTTTCCGACACCCGCTACGTCGGCGCCGGAGTCCTGGCGTCTGCCGTCGGCATGGACAAGCACTACATGAAGGTGGTCTTCGAGGCTGCCGGGCTGCACGTTGGCCCGTATGTTGCCGTGACCGACAGGCAGTGGCGCAAGGACCCGGAAGCTGTGCGGAAACAGGTGGACCGGCTGGGGTTCCCCGTGTTCGTCAAGCCGGCCCGCGCAGGTTCCTCGATGGGTATCTCGAAAGTCGACTCCCTCGAGGAGCTGGACGCCGCCATCGAGGAAGCCCGCCGCCACGACCTCAAGCTGGTGATCGAAGCCGGAATCGTCGGACGCGAAATCGAGTGCGCCGTCCTGGAAGGCAGGGGCACGGATGCGCCCCGGACGTCGATGCCCGGCGAAATCTCCGTGTCAGGGGGAACCCACGAGTTCTACGACTTCAATGCGAAGTACGTCGAGGATGACGCCGCAGCCCTGAGCTGTCCCGCCAACATCCCGCCGGAAGCAATTTCCCGGGTCCGCGAGCTGGCTGCCGCTGCGTTTGATGCCGTGGGCGCCGAAGGCCTGAGCCGTGTGGACTTCTTCTACACCCCTGAGGGTGAGTTGATCATCAACGAGATCAACACCATGCCCGGCTTCACGCCCAAGAGCATGTACCCGCAGATGTGGGCAGCCTCCGGCCTCGGCTATGCGGACCTGATCGACGAGCTCATCCACCTGGCCCTGAACCGCAAAACCGGCCTTCGCTGAGCCCCGCCGGCCCCTCGGCCTCGCTTCGGCCAGGGAACCCTGCCGGCGTGGGCCCACCCGCCGGCAGGATCTGCCGGAGAGCTACTGGCTTTTCGGCAGGTTCTGCAGGTCTTCCTGGCCAACGCAGTTCCGCAACGACGGAACTTTGCCGGCCGCCGCTGCCAGGTCCGCCAGCACTGTTGCCGAACTGATCTTGTCCGGGTCCATCAGGATTTCGGTAGCAGGTTCCCTGCCGTAGGTGGTCAGCGTCCACACCGGGTCGCCTTCCTTGATAACCCAGTCGACGCCGTTGACGGTGACGCAGCGGTCCGTCGTGGGCCCCGGCACGTTGACGCCGCAGCGGAGAATGACAAGGGAGGGGTCGCCCCATGCTGCTGTGGCCTGGCTGTTGGTCTTCCGCAGTTGTGAATCGCCAATGGCATCCGGCAGGGCCACCATCATGGGTGCGCAGGCCGGGTTGGCCGCGTCCTTGGCAGCGGTGACGTCCACTGCGGGGGAGCAGGCAGTCAGGGAAAGGGCGGCGATCCCCCCAACCATCGCAATCCTGGCGGCGCGGGCGGACAGGGGCAGCTGGGGATGGGGCATTCTTCTATCATCCCCGCTGGGACGGGGCAAGACCAATCCCCGCCTTGCGTTCACGTTACTCACGCCGGGCCGGCGTGAGTCTTTGGTGCCGCAGAGCCCCTATAAGGTGGTTCCACCATGAAAAAGACCGCGATTGCCGAGTTATCCCGCTGTGCGTCAAATGAAAACGAGGCGTCGTTCCCGGCCCGCAGACGAGGCGTCAATGCAGTAGGCAGTCTGCTTGCACTCGTTGGACTGAGCTTCCTGGCGTGGTTCCGCCTTCCTGAAGTAACCCGCGGCACGGTTTGGGCCGAGGATGCCGTAGTCTTCCTGGCTGACGCCATCTCCTTTGGCCCGTGGCAAAGCATTGTGAGTCCCTATGCAGGGTATTTGCACACGGTTCCCCGCGTTGTAGCGGCTATTGCCTATTCCGTGGCTCCGATCGAGAACTACGCCACAATGATGTCCCTTTTAAGTTGCGTGGTGGTCGCAGCCATCTCCGTCGGCTCCTATGTGCTGTCCGGCCAGCTCTTTGAGCACCGTAGATACCGCCTGATGGTGGCGGCGATACCGGTGCTTGTGCCTGTTGGGCCGCTGGAAGTGCTGGGCAACGCGGCAAACCTCCACTGGTATATGCTTTGGTTTTGCCCATGGCTGCTCATCTATCGGCCGCGGACCTGGTACTCGGGACTTTCCGTCTTCGCCGCGATGCTGGCCGCCGCAACCACCGAGATACTTGTCGGATTCTTCTTCCCCCTCGCCATCTGGGCCGCTTTTTGGAAAAAGAACTATTGGGCGCCCGCTGCCTTGGTCCTGGGGAGCGGCATCCAGCTTGCCGCAACCATCCTCGAACCGAGGTACTCTGCGGCACCGGCGGTCGACGCAACCGAGCCGTTGTCCGTCCTTTACGGCTTCCTGCTTCAGCCGGTGGGGTCGATATGGATGTCAGATCCCCATACGATGGCAACCAACATCGCCACATTCGGCGGATTCGCTGTTGCTGTTCCGTGCGTCATCGTCTTCGGGCTACTTGCCTACATCCTCGTATATGGGCATCTCCGCTGGAAGGCCGTGGCGATGTATGCATTCGCGGCCGCCGCGGCCTGTTGGACGGCAGCAACTGTCCTAAACCCCTCACCCGAATTCGACTTTCCCAACTTCACAAGAGAAGACTGGCTGACTGTCTTCACCTTCTTCCGTTACGCAGCGGCCCCTTCAATGTTTTTGTTGGTCTTGGTGCCAGTGGCATGCGCTGTGGCAGAAGACAGAAAGCTGATTGTCGCGGGCAGAGCCAAGTACTGGGCCCCTACCCTCATGGTTGTTTTTCTTTCGATCCACTACTTTCAGGCCACCACCACACGTCAGACGGGACCGGAATGGGCTGCCGCGGTACAAGATGCTGCAGCCCGGTGTAATGGTGATTCCGCTCTGCCCGAGGTGTCCATTCCCGTGACCCCGGAGGGGTGGCGGGTAAGCGTAAATTGCGCCATACTGCGCGGCCGTTGAGTGTCCATCCGGACACAATGTCGGCCGGGCGCGGTAGCGTAGTTGCGTGCCTGAAGACCTCCGTAACCGCGTTGACCGCCAACCCACCGTGGCCGGCCTTTCCGAAGCCGACCTGCTGGCCCGGATCTTCCCCCGACTCCGGATGGAGGGGGGCCACGCCTCAAGCACGCTGCTGGGGCCGGGCGACGACGCCGCCATCGTCGCAGCCCCGGACGGGAGGACCGTCATCAGCATTGACACCCAGGTCCAGGACCAGGATTTCCGGCTCCTGTGGCCCAACGGCTACCGCACCACCGGGTTTGACGTCGGCTGGAAGGCTGCGGCACAGAACCTCAGCGACATCAATGCCATGGGCGCGCACGCAACGTCCATGGTGGTCAGCCTCACCCTGCCCGTTGACACGCCGGTCCGTTGGGTGGAGGACCTGGCGGACGGGCTGACCGCCGGAATCCAGGAACTCGGGGCAATCCACTGTTCAGTGGCAGGTGGTGACCTTGGCCGCGGCCGGGAAATTTCGGTGACTGCGGCGGTCCTGGGAACGCTCGACGGCGGGCGGCCGGTTTTGCGGTCCGGCGCCCGGCCGGGTGACATCCTGGCGCTGGCTGGAACAGTCGGCCACGCCGCGGCGGGCCTGGCCCTGCTCGAATCGGGCGTTGCCGAGGAGACCCTCGATCCTGCAGAACGTGCGTTCATCGATCTGCAGTGCCGCCCGCGGCCACCCCTGGAAGCGGGGCCGGCGGCCCGGGCGGCGGGCGCCACGGCGATGCTGGACATTTCCGACGGACTCCTGCGCGACGGGAAGCGGCTTGCCACCGCCAGCCACGTCGGCGTGGCCCTCGATCCAGCGCGGCTAACCCAGCTGGCGGACATCCTGGGCCCGGCCGCGGCACGGCTGGGAGCGGATGCCGCGCCATGGGTGCTGGGCGGCGGTGAGGACCACGGGCTGCTGGCCACATTCCCTGCGGGCGTTCAGCTGCCGCCCGGATTCACTGCGATAGGCTCGATACATGCACTCGGTACCGACGAAGGCCCGGGTGTCCTGATAGCTGGCCGGGCCGCGGACACCGGGGGATGGGATCACTTTGCACACTAAGGTTGCCGCCAACGCGCTGGCGATGAAGAGGTGGCTGGGCAAGGCTGAAACTGCCTTGGGAAACCACAGCGACCGGCTCAACGCCATCAACATCTTCCCGGTGGCTGACGGTGATACCGGCACCAACCTCTACCTCACGGTCCGCGCTGCTGCCCGTTCGCTGGTGCTGGGCGGGGACCAGCCAGCCCCGGTGGACGTCGGTGAAGTCCTTGCCAGGGCCGGGCAGGCCGCCATGGAGGAGGCCAGGGGAAATTCCGGAACGCTCTTTTCCGTGTTTCTTTGCGCTGCCGCAGAGCCGCTGGCCGGGCATACCCGGCTGACGTCCACCCTCCTGTCGGCAGCACTGAACCGCGCCCAGATCCGCGCCTGGTCTGCCCTGAGTGATCCGGTTCCGGGAACCATGCTCTCGGTCATGGAAGCGGCAGCCCGTGAGGCAGCCGCCGTCGACGCCGCCCAGGACGGCGATGACAGCAACCATGCGCTGGGCCTCGCCCTCGACGCGGCAGTGGAGGGCGCCTTGGCCGCAGTGATCCACACCGAGGAACAGCTCGACGCGCTCCAGTCCGCCCATGTAGTGGATGCGGGCGGCGTGGGAATGCTGCTGATCCTCGACTGCCTGCGCTCCGCCGTCCTTGGCGAGGAACTGCAAAGCGAACTCCTCGATGGCCTGCATGGCTACGACGTCTCCGATCCCCACATCCACACCTCCATGCCGGACGACGACGGCGTGGAAGTCATGTGCACCATCAGCCTTTCGCCCCTGAATGCCGCCACCCTCCGGCAGCGGCTGGATGAGATTGGCGAGTCCGTGATCATGAGCCAGGTGGGCAACGGTCCGGACGCCGAAGGCAACTACCGGTGGCGGGTGCACGTGCACGTGCCGGATGCCGCCCCGGCTGTAGGAATCATCCGGTCCCTGGGCGAACCTGCCCAGATCAGCATCAGCGAACTGGCGCTGCCGCGGGACCCGGATGCGGATGCGGTGAACACCGGCGGGCATGAACGCTGAGCTGGAACTGCCCCTGGAGCGGCGCATCGGGAAGCGTTCGGCGACGGTCATCGAGAAACATCTCGGCATCACCACCGTGGAAGGCCTCCTCAACTACTTCCCGCGCCGCTACATGAGCCGCGGTGAGCTGACGCCCATCACGGAGCTTCCGCTGGACGAGGAAGTCACCCTCATTGCCCGGGTCCTGTCCAGCAGCACCCGGCACATGCAGGCACGCCGCGGGACCATCACCGACGTCATAGTTTCCGACGACGACGGGCAGCAAGGGCTCCGGCTGGTGGGCGGCCGGGATTACACCGGCAAGGTTCCAGGCACCCTCAAAATCAGCTTCTTCAACGGGTTCAAGGCAAAAAACGAACTCCTGCAGGGGCGCCGGGCCTTGTTTTCGGGCAGGGTTACCAGCTTCAAGGGAAAGCTTGGCCTCACGAACCCCGACTTCCAGCTCCTGGACGAAGATCCGTTCAGCGACGCCGGCCAGGACCCTGAGAAACTCGCAGCCATGCCCATTCCGGTGTATCCGGCCACCGCCAAGCTTCCCAGCTGGAAGATCCAGAAGGTGATCGCCACGCTGCTGGAAACCTCGGACCTCGGCTCGGTGCCGGATCCGGTTCCCCCGGCGGTCGCAGCACGGGAAGGCTTCCTGCCCGTGGCGGACGCATACCGGCTCATCCACGTGCCTGAAACGGCTGCGGACTGGAAACTTGCCCGCGACCGGTTCCGTTACCAGGAAGCCGTGGTGCTGCAGTCAGCGCTCGCCAGGCGCCGGGCCCAGCTCGCCGCGGAGGAAGCCACGGCCCGGCGCCCCGTCAGCGAAGGCATCCTGGCTGCGTTCGACAAAAACCTGCCGTTCACGCTCACGGCCGGCCAGGCCGCCGTCGGCAAGACCCTCGCCGCGGAACTGGCGCAGGACACGCCCATGAACCGTCTGCTGCAGGGCGAAGTGGGCTCCGGAAAGACCGTCGTGGCGCTGCGGGCCATGCTCCAGGTGGTGGACGCCGGCGGACAGGCCGCGCTCCTGGCGCCCACTGAAGTGCTCGCGGCCCAACACTACGACTCCATCCGCCGCACCCTGGGCCCGCTTTCCAGCGACGGACTCCTGGGCGGCCTGGCCGGGGGCAACGGGCCTTCCGTCCAGGTCACGCTGCTGACCGGATCCATGCCCACGGCGGCACGGAAGCAGGCCATGCTGGACGCCGCCTCGGGCACCGCGGGAATCATCATCGGAACCCATGCCCTGCTCAGCGACAACGTTTCCTTCTACGACCTCGGCCTGATCGTGGTGGATGAGCAGCACCGCTTCGGCGTGGAACAGCGCGACGCCCTGCGGGCCAAAGCCAGGAAGCCGCCGCACCTGCTGGTCATGACCGCCACTCCCATTCCCCGGACGGTGGCGATGACCGTGTTCGGTGACCTTGAGACCTCCACCCTCGATGAACTGCCCAAGGGCCGGGCACCAATCACCACCCACCTCGTTGGCCTTGCGGAAAACCCTGCCTGGGCGGCACGGATCTGGGCCCGCGCCAGGGAAGAGATCGACGCCGGCCACCAGGTGTACGTGGTCTGCCCCAAGATTGGAACGGACGACGACGGCGACTTCAGCCCCGGGGAGGCCGCGCCACCGGGCGTGGAGGCAGAGGAGGCCCGGGAACTCGCGTCCGTCACCGCCGTCGTGGACCACTTGCTGGGTGAGCCCTCGCTGGCGGGGGTTCCCCTGGCTCCCCTCCACGGGCGCCAGGACCCGGACCTGAAGACGGACACCATGGCCGGGTTCACTGCCAACCGCATCAAGCTGCTCGTCTCCACCACGGTGATCGAGGTGGGGGTGGACGTGCACAACGCCACGCTGATGGTTATCCTGGACGCCGACAGGTTCGGAATCTCCCAGCTCCACCAGCTGCGCGGACGCGTGGGCCGCGGCGGCCTTCCCGGGACCTGCCTGCTGGTCACAGCCCTGGAACCCGGCCACCCAAGCCGGCGCCGGCTTGATGCCGTGGCTGCCACCACGGACGGTTTTGTCCTCTCGCAGGAAGACCTCAAGCTGCGGCGCGAGGGCGATATCCTGGGCGCCTCCCAGTCCGGCGGCCGGTCCACCCTGAAGCTGCTGCGGGTCCTTGAACACGAAGACGTGATAGCCCGGGCCAGGGACGATGCCCAGGCAATCGTTGGCGGGGACCCGCTGCTGTCCGGCCATCCGGAACTCGCCGACGCCATCGAGAAGTACCTCAACCCCGAGAAGGAGGCGTTCCTTGAACGCGGCTAGCAACGAAAGTGCACCGGACGCCGGCGGATCGCGGTGTGCGCCGTGACGCGGATCATCGCCGGCGCGGCCGGCGGCACTCCGTTGGCGGCCGTCCCGGGATCGCTGACCAGGCCCACCACGGACCGGGTAAAGGAAGCGCTGTTCTCCCGCCTCGATGCCTTTGACGTAATCGCCGGCGCCCGCGTGCTGGACCTCTACGCGGGTTCAGGTGCCCTGGGGGTGGAAAGCGGCAGCAGGGGAGCCCGGTCGGTGGACCTGGTCGAGTCAGACGCCAAGGCCAGTGGCGTGTGCCAGCGCAATGCGGACCTCATCAATGGGGTACTGGGCAGCAAGACCGTGACTGTCCACCGCTCAAAGGTGGAATCCTTCCTGGACCGGGCTGCGGAAACGGCCGCCTGGGACCTGGTGTTCCTGGACCCGCCGTACCCGTTGGAGGATGGCACGCTGTCCGCGGTGCTGCAGAAACTTGCAGCCCACTTGGGACCCGGAGCCGTCGTCGTGGTGGAACGCTCCTCACGATCCCCGGAACCAGGGTGGCCGGACGGTATGACCAGGTTTGCCGAGAAGAAGTACGGGGAGACCAGGCTGTGGTTCGCGGAGCCGTTCGTGCCCGATGCGATTGCCGCCGATGACCTGGCCGAGGCACCAGGGCCCGCCTCCCCGGACGCTTAGCCCGAGAAGGGGTCCAGGTCCACACCGGCCAGGACCCGCGCAGGGTGGGGGCCCCGTGCCGTCAGCTCAGCTGTCCAGGATTGCGGCCAGGGACCCTGCGTCCCCACCAGGATGATGTTCCCCGGATACCTGCCCTGGAACATGCCGGCTTCGGCAAAAGCGGCCACATCGGCCATGGCCCCGCGCATTGCAGCCACTTGGCTCCGGACAAGTGTGAGCGCAGGCTCGTCGCCCACATTGACGATCAGGAGCCCGTCCGGGCCAAGGCGTTCCCTGGCCTCACGGTAGAAACCGCTGGCGGCGATGTGGGCCGGCGCCTCCGGGCCGGAGAAGATGTCCAGGATCACGACGTCGAACGTGAGGCCGGGGTCAAGGGCACCAAGTGCGTCGCGGGCATCGCCGATGATGGTGGTCAGGTTTGTTCCCCCGGGCATGGGAAGGTGCTGGAGGACGAAGTCCAGCAGTTCGCGTTCCAGCTCAACCGCGTACTGCGGTGAGCCGGGGCGGGTGGCCTGGATGTACCGGGCCAGTGTCAGCGCCCCTGCTCCCAGGTGGAGCGCCCTGATCGGTTGGCCGCGGGGGCCGGCAAGATCCACCAGGTGCCCGATCCGGCGGAGGTACTCGTAGAAGATCTCCTCCGGCCGGTCAAGGTTGACGTGGGACTGTTCGGCTCCGCCGATGCTGAGGACGTAGCCGCCATCGGTGAATGTATCGGGTTCGATCGTGGCGTGCTGGCCGGTGGTCCGCAGGAAGCGGTTGGCGGCGCCGCCGCTGCGGCCTGTCATCAGAGCCTGCCGCGCAGGGTTGCCAGCCGCGCGGCAGACTCCTCCAGGACTTCGGTCTTCTTGCAGAAGGCAAACCGGAGCAGGCTTCGCGTCCGTTCCGCGCCTTCCGGATGGCAGAAGACCGGAACGGGGATGGCGGCCACACCCACCAGTTCCGGCAGGCGCCGGGCGAGGTCCAGGGCATCCGTGATGCCCAGCGGCGCGGTGTCCACATTGACGAAGTAGGTCCCCTGCGGGACGAAAACGTCAAAGCCCGCGGCCCGGAGCCCGTCGCTGAGAATGTCGCGCTTCTGCTCCAATGCAGAGGCGATGCCGGTATAGAAGGCGTCCGGCAGGGCCAATCCCTTGGCGATCGCTGCCTGGAAGGGAGTGCCCGAGCTGTAGGTGAGGAACTGCTTGACCGTGCGGACGGCGGCGACCAGGTCCCCGGGCCCGCTCAGCCAGCCGATTTTCCATCCGGTCAGGGAAAACGTCTTGCCGGCAGAGGAAATGGTGATGGTGCGGCCAGCGGCGCCCGGAAGGGTGGCCACGGGCGTGTGGGTCACGCCGAAGGTGAGGTGCTCGTACACCTCATCAGTGATGATGGTGCTGCCGTGCTTTTCCGCAAGGTCCACCACGCGCTGCAGAACGGCGGGCGGAAAAACGGCACCAGTGGGGTTGTGCGGATTGTTCAAAAGGACCACGCGTGTCCGCTCACTGAAGGCTGCCTCCAGTAACGCCATGTCGGGCATGAAGTCCGGGGCGGCCAGCGGCACGGTCACGTGGGTGGCGCCGGAGAGTCCAATGACCGCACCGTAGGAGTCGTAGAACGGCTCGAACGTCAGGACCTCATCGCCCGGCCCGGCGAAGGCAAGGAGCGAGGCGGCGATGCCTTCGGTGGCCCCGGTGGTGATGATGACCTCGGTTGCCGGGTCCGGCGCCAGCCCGTAGAAGCGTTCCTGGTGTGCGGCCACCGCCTCCCGGAGTTCGGGGAGGCCTTTGCCCGGCGCGTACTGGTTGGCCCCGGCTGCGATGGCCGCACGGGCTGCCTCCCGGATTTCGGCCGGGCCGTCCTCATCGGGGAAGCCCTGTCCCAGGTTGATGGCGCCGGTCTGGACGGCCAGGGTGGTCATCTCCTCGAAGATGGTGACACCCAGTCCGCCGTCCGGCGCCAGGAGGTTGGCTCCGAGCGCGGTGCGCTGCCAGGGCGCAGGTGCCAAGGGGGCGGAAAGTTCCCGTGGTGGATGCATCCAGTCATGGTATCCCGGCCTTTCCATGCGGTAGGTTCGGAGCATGAGACGCGCTGTGTGCCCCGGATCCTTCGACCCCATCCACAACGGCCATCTCGAAGTCATTGCGCGGGCTGCCGGCCTGTTCGACGAGGTCATCGTGGCCATCTCCACGAACTACGCCAAGAAGTACATGTTCACCCTGGAGGAACGGCTGGAAATGGCCCGCGAGACCCTGGCGCTGCTCAAGGGCATCGTGGTGGAACCCGTGGGCGAGGGACTTTTGGCGGAGTACTGCCGCCAGCGGGGCGTGTCTGCCATCGTCAAAGGGCTCCGGTCGTCGTCGGACTTTGACTACGAGCTCCCCATGGCCACCATGAACCGGCAGCTGAGCGGGGTGGAGACAGTCTTCCTCCCGGCCGAGGCCAGTTATGTCCACCTGTCCTCCACACTGATCAAGGAAGTGGCGGTGCTGGGCGGCAGCGTCTCGGACTATGTGCCCCGGTCGGTGCACCGGCGGATGGTTTCCGGCGAGCCTTCGCCGGATCAGCAGCCAAGGCGGTAGGCTGGATCGGTACTTCGGCGGTGCCTGCTGCCGGTTTGAGTCACCATGGCTCTTCAGGCTAAGATGGTACGTCGGTCATATGTTCAACAGGAGTTCTCATTAACAGAGATGCTGGTTCGCCCTTGGCGTTCGACGTCAAGGACCTCGGGCGCAGCCCGGGAAGCATGCGGACACTGAAGGAACATGTACCCGCACCAGGTGATCTTGGTGTGGCGCTCATTGGTGTTCAGGAAGGCTCGGATGTCGAGCTCGACCTGAGGCTGGAGGCCGTACACGAAGGAATTCTGGTATCAGGAACCGTTATCGCCGAAGTAACCGGCGAGTGCGGCCGATGCCTGGATCCCCTTGCGTATGACCTTGAGGTCAATGTGCAAGAACTTTTCTTCTACGAAGGCGCTCAGCTTTCGGACGGAGAAGAAGATGAAGAGCAACGTCGAGTCGAGCACGATGTAATCGATCTTGAACCGGTGTTGCGGGACGCGGTTGTCACCAATCTGCCGTTCCAGCCGGTGTGCCGGGAAGACTGCCAGGGCCTTTGCTCCGAATGCGGAGCTCGCCTGGAAGACGAGCCGGGGCACCACCACGAGGTCCTGGATCCTCGCTGGGCTGCCCTAGCTGATATGGCTAAGCCTGACCGGCAAAATTGATTTGTACGTGTTTGTCTAGAGAGAAATGAGTTAGCCGTGGCTGTTCCCAAGCGGAAAATGTCTCGCTCGAATACCCGCGCCCGCCGCTCGCAGTGGAAGGCGACCGCCCCCCACCTGGTGAAGACCGTTGAGAACGGCCAGATCACCTACAGCCTGCCGCACCAGGCAAAGGTCGTTACCGACTCTGCCGGCACCGCGCTGTTCCTTGAGTACAAGGGCCGCAAGGTCGCTGACGTCTAATCGGCCCAACAGGCTGACTGATGTCTTCAACTGAAGAGCTTCTGAAGCGTCTCGGTGTCACTATTGACGCCGGGACGCTTCGTCTTGCGCTTACCCACCGCTCGTACGCTTACGAGAACGGCGGCATACCCACCAATGAGCGGCTCGAGTTCCTGGGCGACTCCATCCTGGGATTCTCCGTAACCGACGCCCTCTACCGGGACAACCCGGACCTGCCCGAAGGTGAACTCGCCAAGCGCCGGTCCGCCGTCGTCAGCACCCGGGCGCTGGCCGGCATCGGACGCAGCCTGGGCATTGGTGAGTACATCTACCTGGGGCAGGGCGAAAAGCTCACCCACGGCAAAAACAAGGCGTCCATCCTCGCGGACACCATGGAAGCCCTGATCGGGGCTACCTACGTCTCCAACGACATCGAGACCGCGCGCCAGTTGGTCATGCGCCTGATCGGTCCGCTGCTCAAGGACGCAGCCGTTTTGGGTGCCGGCACCGACTGGAAGACCAGCATCCAGGAACTCGCGGCGAGCCGGCAGCTCGGCAGTATCCACTACGCGGTGGATGGCTCGGGCCCGGACCACGCCCGCACCTTCACTGCCGTCCTGAACATCGGCGGCACCGCCTATGGCAAGGGTTCCGGCCACTCAAAAAAGGAAGCGGAGCAGGAAGCCGCTGCGGACGCGTGGCGGGTGCTTTCCGGAGCTGAAACCCAGGGTGCCTCCAGCACCTCCGCAGGCTCCGTAGCCGCCAAGTAGGGTTTTGTGCCGGAACTGCCTGAGGTAGAAGTGGTGCGCCGCGGCCTGGTGAACTGGGTCCGCGGCAGGACCATCAGCGCCGTCGAAGTCCTCGATCCCCGCTCCATCCGGCGCCATGCCCTCGGGGCCGGGGACTTCATCGGCAACCTCCAGGGTGCCACCGTGGCCGATGTCGTACGCCGCGGCAAATTCCTCTGGATGCCGCTGGTGGACAGCGCCGCTCCACGGGACAACCAGGAACCCGCACCGGTGCCGGAAGTGGCACTCATGGCACATCTGGGTATGAGCGGGCAGCTCCTGATGCAGGGGCCCGGCGTCCCCGATGAAAAACACCTCAAAGTCCGCTTCAGGCTCAGTCCCCGCGAGGGCATGCCGGACCAGCTGCGGTTCGTGGACCAACGGATCTTCGGCGGCCTGTTCGTCACGGCTTTGGTGCCCACGGACGACGGCGGCCCTGGCGGCCTCGGCGAATACCCCCTTCCGCTGATCGCCGCGGAAGCAGCCCACATTGCGCGCGACCCCCTGGACCCTGCTTTCTCCTTCGACCTCTTCTACCAGCGGCTCCGCAAGCGCAAGACCGGGCTGAAGCGGGCACTGCTGGACCAGGGCCTTGTGTCCGGTATTGGAAACATTTACGCCGACGAAGCCCTGTGGCGTGCCCGGCTGCACTACGCTCGGCCCACCGACACACTGCGCCGGGCTGACGCCTTGCGCGTCCTGGACAGCGCCCGCGACGTAATGCTCGATGCGCTGGCAGCAGGAGGAACCAGCTTCGACTCCCTGTACGTCAACGTCAACGGGGCCTCAGGCTACTTCGACCGGTCCCTCAACGCCTATGGCCGCCAGGGGGAGCCATGCAAGCGGTGCGCGGCGGCAGGAATCCACTCGATCATCCGCCGCGACCAGTTCATGAACCGGTCATCCCACACCTGCCCTGTATGCCAGCCGCGGCCACGCAACGGCCGCTGGTAGCACCTGCCAGACCCCCAACCGCCTGACCTGGCCAGTTCAGCGGGAGCCGTAGTAGTCGGCCAGCTGTGCCAGCCCCTCGTCGATGGACACAGCGGGAGTCCAGTCGAGTTGTTCCTGGGTCTCCCGCTGGTCGAACCAATGGGCCGTGGACAGCTGTTCGGCAAGGAACCTGGTCATGGGCGGTTCGTCCTGTTTGCCAAGTTTGAGCCACGCCTTTTCCACCACTGACCCTGCCATGCGGGCAAGCTTTCCCGGCACAGACCAGGACGGCGCGGGCACGCCGCCAGCAGCGCAAATTCCGGCAATCAGTTCGCCTACCGGCCGCGGCTCCCCATTGGTGACCACCAGCGCCCTGCCGTGGATGTAACTGATGCGGTCCAAAGCGGCAACGATCGCTTCCGCTGCATTGTCCACATAGGTAGTGTCGATCAGCGCCGCGCCCGCATCCATTAGCGGCAGCCGGTTCCGGGCCGCCCGCGCCAGCACCCGTTCCACCAGCTGGGTGTCTCCCGGCCCCCAGACCACGTGCGGCCTTATGGCGGCGATACGGAAGTCCGGAGCGTCCGCGGCAAGGGCCAGCAGCTCCGCCTGCGCCTTGGTGCGGGCGTAGTCGCCGTGGGCGCGGTCCGGATCCGCCGGCCCTGCGCCAAGTCCTGCGATGGCGGCGCCCGAGTTGGCCACCGAGGGGGAGGACACAAAGACCAGGTCGCGCACACCCGCCTCGCGGGCGGCAAGAAGCAGGCGGCGGGTGCCCTGGACGTTCACCTCGTCAAACTCTGCGGTCCGGCCGGTGAAGGAGACCTTGGCGGCCAGATGGATGACCGCCTCAGCGTCCCGGACGGCAGCCCTGACAGCGGCATCGTCGGCGAGGGAACCGCAATGGTCCGCCGCGCCCTCGACCCCTGAGGGCCGCCGCTGGAAGGTGGTGACCGCGTGGCCACTGCGTACCAGAAGGCCGGCTACTTTCCGCCCCAACAGGCCGCTTGCGCCGGTGACCAGGACTTTCATGGCGTCCCCGGACGGCCGCCGGCCAGTACCGATGAGGCCCATTGGGACAGCCGTGACCTGTCGATCTTCGCGTTGTGGCGGATATCAGTAGGCTGCGTGGGGACAACCAGGACCGCCGCCACGGACACGCCTGCCATGCGGGCAGCACCCCGCACCTTCGCGGCCAGTTCCGGGCCGGCAGGGCCGGCCTTACGGGCAGGCGGGACGGTTTCGACGACGGCGGCGATGGCCTGGGTGCCGGCCGGTCCTACACCTACGACGGCGGCCATGCGGACATCACCCAGGCGTTCGATGGCCTGTTCGGCGCCAACCGGCGTGACCACCGCACCGGGCGCAGTGATGACGTGCGCAAGGCGCCCCTCCACCCACAGCCGGCCGTCGTCGTCGAAATGACCCACATCGCCGGTGCGGTGCCATCCAGCTGGACCGGCGCTCACCTTTTCGGTCAGCCAAAGCCGGTCGTAGGCATCCTTGACGTGCGGCGCGCTGACCAGGATTTCTCCTGTTACCCCGGCGTCAGTCACCGGCGCAGTCCCGGGGGCGGTGCCGTCGGCTGCCAGCGGGATCACGGCTGTGCGGGCGCCATGTACCGGCCGGCCGACGCAGACGCCGTTGCCGGCCCCTGGCATCGTTCCGGCGCGGGCGTCGGCCGTGGCGGCCTGGATCTGTTCGAAGTTGATGTCCGTGACAGGCAGGGCCTCGGTCATCCCGTACGGGGTGTGCAGCGAGGCTGCAGGCATGAGCCGCCTCACCTCTGCAAGGAGCGGTTCCGGAACCGGCGCGCCGGCGGAGAGCAGCAGTTCAACGCATCCAAGTGCCGCGGTGCCCTCTGTGGTGAGCCCGTTCCTGGTGGCAACGACGTTGCGCAGGGCGGCAGGAGACGCGAAAACCACCGTTGCGTCGATGGCCGCGGCAGCATCGGCGAGCGCGCGCGCCGTCAGGGTGCGGGGCGCGGTGACATCCATGGCCGGCGTCACGGACACCGTTCCCAGTGCCGGCCCCAACAGTGCGAAGGGCGCGAAACCCGCCACCAGCCGGTGGCCCGGCTGGATTCCGAAGGTTTCTGCCACGGTGTCCCGCATGGCTGCCAGCTGCCGGTGTGTGTAGAGCACGCCCTTGGCAGGACCGGTGGAGCCGGAGGTAAAGAGCACGGCGGCGGGGGAGTCGGGGTCCGGGGAGTGGGCACTGCCGTCCACTCCGGTGCGTCCACCCTGACCGGCGCCGGCCTGGGCCAGGGCGGCGAGGGAGGTTTCCACGCCGAGGAGCCGGCGGCGCCCGGCCGGCAGGTCGCGCACGCTGATGCGCCTGGCCGCCCATCCCAGTGCCCGGGCAGCGGCCAGGGCCTTGTCGATCCCGATCAGGACGTCGGGCGTCGCGCCCTTGACCGCCCGGCTCAACCCCTTGGTACCCAGGCCGGCATCGGCGACAACCACCACCGCTCCCAACCGCAGACAGGCGTACAGGGCTACGGTCAGGTCAACCCCGGGCGGAATCATCAGGCTCACCCGGGTGCCCGGCCCTACTCCTGTCTTCCGGAGGCCCGCCGCGAGGTGGTTAACGCTCGTTTCCAGTTGCTTCCACGTCAGCGAGCGGGCTGGGCTGCCGTCCGCGGCCATTTCGACGACGGCCGTCCCGCCGCCGGAGGGTCCTGCCGACAGTTCCCCAAGGCGGGCCCACAGGGGCCTGAAGGCCGGGGCGGCCGTCGCCGTGCCGGCTGCAGCAGACCCGTTTCCGCCGTGCGTGACGCGGCCGGCAAGCCAGTCGAAGACCGCCGGTGCGATGTTTCGGTCTTCTGCCACGAGATGTCCCGCGCCCTCGTAGCGGTGCACGTCCGCGTGGGGGATGCGGGTGATCAGGTCCTTCAGGTAGCGGTCGGAGAAAATGGGGTCCCGCGGGCCCCAGAGCATGAGGGCCGGCACATCCAGTCCGCGCACACCTTCCGCCACGCTGTTGAGGGCGGCGAAGCTGGGGTGCGACGCATCAACGGGAATGTCTGCGACGAAGTTGCCCACCCCCGCACGGCGTGAGGATCCGCGGTAAGGGGCCATGAAGGCGTCCCGCACGTCCGCGGCCAGCGGCGGGTGTGCCAGCGAATGCGTCACCCTCAGGAAGGCGTCCGTGGTGGTGGTTCCCCACGTGTGCACGGCGGGGTGCAGGGCCAGGCGCAGTGCCGGCGGGATGGGGGATCCGGCGGGCTGGTGGACGGCGGTGTTGGTCAGCACCACGCCGGCCAGCTGGTCGCGGTGGGCCAATGCCCAGCCGAGGCTGACCACCCCGCCCCAGTCGTGGCCCACGGAGACCACTGGTCCGATAAGGGCGAGTGCGTCGGTGAGGTCGCCCAGGTCATTGATCCTGTCGGCCAGCCGCCGGAAGGTGCCGGTGCGCTCCGAGAAACCCATGTCCAGCTGGTCCACGGCCACCACGCGCCACGGATGTGCCGGGTCGGATCCGGCAGCCAGCAGGCTCCGCCACAGGTAGGACCAGGTGGGGTTGCCGTGGACGCACAGCAGCGTTCCCAACGGCGTCAGGCCGCGGCGGGAGAGTTCTTCTCCATTGTCCAGCAGGTGCCAGCGGCGCACCGTGCCGGGGGCGTCAGCGCTTGACGTGGAGGGAACATCGATCTCGCGGGACCACTCGGCGTTGACGCCCGGCCAGTCTGCGATCACCAAACGATTTCCAGCATGGCGGTGTTCAGGCCGGATCCGACGCCCATGCACAACACCCGGTCACCGGTTCCCAGGGACTGTGCCTCGGCGGCGAGCGTCATGGGAAGCGATGCCGGTCCCACGTTGCCCCAGTGCGGGAACGTGATGGGCACCTTGTCCGGGTCCAGGTCGATCGCATCGATGATGGCCTGTGTGTAGGCGTTGCTTACCTGGTGCGTGACGTAGCGGTCCATCGCGGCCCAGTCCCACTCGGGCTGGGCTTCCTGCCATGCGTCGACGACGAGCTGGAGGCCGCCGTCGAGCAGTCCCTTCGTGTCGGTGTTCATGCCGTCGATGCCGCCCACGCACAGCTCGTGGTGCTCGGTGCCGGCACGCATTACGCCGCCAACCACGCGGTGCGCTCCGGGGTGCTCATCCGCCGGCCCCAGGACGGCCGCTGCTGCCCCGGATCCCAGCGTCAGCGTGGCAAATTCCCGGTTGAAGTCAGCCCGCGTGGTCTCGGGCCGCTGCAGCCGGGCCAGGGTGGCCTCCTGCGTCAGTTGGGCGTCCTCGCCGTTGACAATGACGGCGTACCTGATCTGTCCCGAGTCGATCATGTTGGCTGCCAGGGTCAGGGCGTTGACGAATCCCAGGCAGGCGTTGGCGAGGTCGAAGTTCATGGCCGACGGCGGCAGGCTGAGGCTGTGGTGGATCTTCACCGCCACGGAGGGCTCGAGGTTCCGCCGCGTTACCGACGTGTTGATCAGCAGGCCGACGTCGGACGCTTCGATACCCGCCTCGGCCAGGGCCTTGGCGCCGGCTTCCGCCGCAGCATCGTCGAACGATGTTCCGGCAGCCCACCAACGGCGGTGCGTGATGCCCGCCACGCGTTCGAGCAGCCGCGGCGGAAACTTGAGCCGCTGCAGGGTTGATGCCAGCCGGCGGTCAAAGTCCGTGGAGCTCACAATCCTCGGAGCCTCGACGCTGCTCACCGAGAGCAGCGCGGTATTGCTGTGGCGGAAGGTTGCATTACCTGCCAATTCAAGCCCCTCTTCGTTTCCGTCCCGCATTCCTGCGGTGACTGTACCCACAAAAACGCAGGCTCAAGAGCTTAACTATGCCTTTGTGGTGCCGGATCATGCATATTCACCCGTCGCACCGGCGTCGGCTCCCGGGCGCTGCTGCGGGGAATTGTCGGCCCTGCGCAGTAGATTGTAGTGAGCCGGTTCCAGCAAAGTGCCCTACCCGCTCCAGGAGACCAGAAAAGCCTTGCACCTCAAAAGCCTCACCGTCCGGGGGTTCAAGTCCTTTGCGTCTGCCACCACCTTCGACTTCGAACCCGGCGTTACCGCCGTCGTGGGTCCCAACGGATCCGGCAAGTCCAACGTGGTGGATGCCCTGGCCTGGGTCATGGGCGAGCAGGGGGCCAAAACCCTGCGCGGCGGCAAGATGGAGGACGTCATTTTTGCGGGGACGTCCGGGCGTCCGCCGCTGGGCCGCGCCCACGTTTCGCTGACCATCGACAACACCGACGGCGCCCTCCCCATCGAGTACAGCGAAGTGACGATTTCCCGGACGCTGTTCCGGACGGGCGGCTCTGAATACGCCATCAATGGTGCCGGCTGCCGGCTGCTTGATATCCAGGAACTGCTCTCCGACTCCGGGCTGGGCCGGGAAATGCACGTCATCGTGGGCCAGGGCCAGCTGGACCGCGTGCTGCACGCCACCCCCGAGGACCGCCGCGGCTTCATCGAGGAGGCCGCGGGAATCCTCAAGCACCGCCGGCGCAAGGAACGGACCGTCCGGAAGCTGGAGGCCATGCAGGCCAACCTCCAGCGCCTTACCGACCTCACGGGGGAGATCCGCCGCCAGCTCACGCCCCTCGGCAAGCAGGCGGAGGTGGCCCGCCGCGCCCAACGCGTCCAGTTCGACGTCCGGGACGCCCGCGCCCGCCTTCTCGCCGATGACCTCGTCCAGCTGCAGCAGGCGCTGGAGCAGGACGTGGCGGACGAGGCCGCGCTGAAAGCCCGGCGGAGCGCCGTCGAGCAGGAACTCGAGGCAGGGCGCAGGCAGCAGGCAGCGCTGGAGCAGCTGGCAGCCGAAGCCACGCCCCGGCTCAATGCCGCCAGGGACACCTGGTACCGGCTCTCCACTGCACGTGAACGGCTCCGGTCGCTCGGCTCGCTGGCCACCGAACGGAGCCGCCTGCTGGGTTCCGAGGATGCCGCGCCTTCCTCCGGCCGGGACCCGGAACAGCTCGAGCGCCAGGCAGCCAGGGTGCGGCAGGAGCTGGCCGAACTCGAACAGGACATCCAGGCCAGGCGGGCCGCACTGGACACGGCCAGCGCCGCCAAGGCTGAAGCGGAGCAAGCGGCCCAGGCTGAGGACCGGCGACTCACTGCCCAGCTCCGGGCAGCAGCTGACCGGCGGGAGGGCCTTGCCCGCCTGGCCGGACAAGTAGCCGCTGCCAGGTCCCGGGTGGAGTCCGCGCAGGCGGAACTCGGACGGCTGCGCGAATCCCTTGCCGCAGGCACGGAACGGCGTGCCCGGGCCCAGGCTGAATTCACGGCGCTGGAAAACCAGGTGGCCGGCGTGGAGGAGGGCGAAGAATCCCTCGACGCCGATTATGAGGCCGCCAGCGACGTCCTGGATGCCGTACTTCAGGAGATCGCGGATCTCAAGGCCGCCGTCAACGAGGGGGTGCGCAAGCGGGACGCCCTCGCCGCCCGCCTCGATGCCCTGAAGCTCGGCCTTGACCGCAAGGACGGTGCCAGGCACGTACTGGAGTCCGGGTTCCCCGGAGTGCAGGGAAGCATTGCTGCCGGGATCACCGTTCAGGGCGGTTACGAGGCCGCCCTCGCCGCCGCCCTTGGGGAGGCATCCGAGGCCGTACTCGTCCAGGACGGGGAAACAGCGGGCGCCGTGCTGAGACGGCTCAAGGACGACGACGCCGGGCGGGCGTCGCTGCTCCTCGCATCGGCTGCGGCACTCCACCGGGGCGACGGGAACGACGCATCCCTGCCTGACGGAGCGCAGTGGGCTGCTGACCTGGTCGACGGACCTGCGGGGCACGCCTCCCTGGTCCGGCACCTGCTGTCCCGCACCGCCGTCGTCACCGGCATCGACGCCGCGGCCGCCCTGGTGGCCGCGCTGCCCGGACTGACGGCCGTCACCCGCGAGGGCGACGTCTTCACCGCCGTCTCTGCCACCGGCGGCTCCGCCAAGGCGCCGTCCCGCCTTGAGGTGCAGGCGGCAGTGGACGACGCCGACCGCGGACTTTCGGCGGTCACCGCGGACCTGGAGCGGAACAGGTTCGCCCTGGCCGCCGCCGAGGCCCGGCGCACCGGGGCGCAGGAGGAAGCGGACGCTGCCCTTGACAAGCTGCACGAATCCGATGCCCGCCTCGCCGCCGTTGCAGAACGCCTGGGCCACTTGAACTCCGTCCTGCGCAGCGCCGTTGGCGAGAGCGAACGGCTGGCAGCGTCCCTGGCCAGGGCCGAAGGCAACGTCGCGGCGGAGGAAGAAGCGCTCGCCGCTGTTACCGCCCGTCTGGCCGCGGCGCAGGAAGCACCTGTGGAAGAGGAACCCTCCACGGAGCAGCGCGACGCGCTGGCCCGTGCCGCATCCGCCGCCCGCGCAGCCGAGGTGGAGGCGCGGTTGTCCCTGCGCAGTGCCGAAGAGCAGCTGGTGGCCACCCGCAACAGGGTGGCGTCCCTGGAACGTGCCGCCGCCACCGAACGCCGTGCCCGTGAGGAGGCGGCGGAGCGTGCCCGGCGCCGCCGCGTCCAGGCCAGGCGGGCGGCCGCCGTTTCCGCAGGGGTGGAACTGGCGCTTGGCTATGTGGACGTTTCTGTTGACCTTGCCCGGCACGAGCGCGACCTGGCCGAGGAGAACCGCGAGCTGCGTGACCGCGGGCTGCGGGACATCCGGGAGGCGAATGAGGCCCTGGCCAGGGAACTGGCCCAGCTCACTGACAACGTGCACCGGGACGAACTGGCCCGGGCCCAGCAGCGTGCCAGGATCGAGGCTCTGGAAACCCGCTCGGTGGACGAGCTCGGCATCACCCCCGAAGCCTTGGTCGCGGAGTTCGGGCCGGACGTGCCGGTTCCTGTGCCCGCGGAGGAATCCGGCGACAAGTGGGCGGCCCTGCGGACCCCGGTTGATGCGGACGGGGAAGAAATCAGGGAGGGGAAGCCCTACGTGCGGCAGGAGCAGGAGAAGCGGCTGCGGAAGGCCGAACGCGACCTCGCCAGCCTGGGCAAGGTAAACCCCCTGGCGCTGGAGGAATTCGCGGCACTGGAGGAGCGGCACCAGTTCCTCAGTACGCAGCTCGAGGACCTGAAGGCCAGCCGGCGGGATCTGCTGGACATCATCAAGGAAGTTGACGACCGGGTCCAGCGGGTCTTTGCCGAAGCATTCGAGGATACCCAGGCCCAGTTCGTCAGGGTCTTCGAGCGGCTCTTTCCCGGCGGCGAGGGCCGCCTGGTCCTGACTGATCCTGCGGACATGCTCACCACGGGCATCGAAGTGGAGGCCCGCCCTGCGGGCAAGAAGATCAAACGGCTGTCACTGCTCTCGGGCGGGGAACGGTCCCTGACCGCAGTGGCGCTGCTGGTGGCCATCTTCAAGGCGCGGCCTTCGCCGTTCTACGTCATGGACGAGGTGGAGGCGGCGCTCGATGACACCAACCTCGGCCGGCTGATCACCATCTTCGAAGAACTCCGGGAATCCAGCCAGCTCATTGTCATCACCCACCAGAAGCGGACCATGGAAGTGGCGGACGCGCTGTACGGCGTCACCATGCGGGGCGACGGCGTCTCCACCGTCATCAGCCAGCGCCTCGGCGCGGAGGTGTAGCACCGGCGCGAAGACGCAGCAGCAGGCGGGACGGGCAAAGGGGCAGGTCAGGGGCGCAGCGGCCGCCGGAAGCGGTAAGGCCGTTTGTGAGAAGCTAGGGGAGTGAATGACATCCTTCCCATTGTCCTGTCCATCCTCGTTGCGCTGGTGGTCATCGGCGGCCTGATTCCGGTCCTGCTCAAGACGCGGAGGAACATCACGCGGTACCCGGGTACACGGGACGCCAACGATCCGGAAATCCGCGCGGGCGGCAGCACCGCTGTGGCGGACAGGGACGGAACCATCGAGCGCACGCCTCCCGGGAGCGTGGACCTTGAGGGGCTGGACACCACTACGGTTCCGGATGACGTTGCAGGGCTGGAAACCATCCCCGTCGAAACCCCGCTGCCTGTCGCGGGGCGCCTCACCCGCCTGCGCGAACGGCTTGCCCGCTCCAACAACATCATGGGCAAGGGCCTGCTGGCGCTGCTGTCCAGCGACCGGATCGACGAGGGCGTCTGGGACGAGGTGGAGGAAACCCTCCTGCTCGCGGACCTGGGAACCGGGCCCACCATGCAGCTGGTGGACGCCCTGCGGGAGCGGGTCAAGGTGCTGGGCACCCGGACCCCGGAACACGTCAAGGCCATGCTCCGCGAAGAACTCATCAAGCTCGTGGACCCCACCATGGACCGCAGCCTGAACGTCACCCGCCATGCCGACAAGCCCGCCGTGATGATGGTGGTGGGCGTGAATGGCGTCGGCAAGACCACCACCGTTGGCAAGCTGGCGCGCGTGCTGGTGGCAGAGGACAAGGACGTCCTGCTTGGCGCTGCGGACACGTTCCGCGCCGCCGCCGCCGAACAGCTGGCCACGTGGGGGCAGCGCGTCGGCGTCCCCACCGTGAAGTCGGATATCGACGGCGCCGACCCCGCGTCCGTTGCCTACGAGGCCGTGAAGGCAGGCATCGAACAGGAAGTCGACGTTGTCATGATCGACACCGCCGGGCGCCTGCAGAACAAGGTGGGCCTGATGGATGAACTGGGCAAGGTCAAGCGCGTGGTGGAGAAGCTGGCCGAGGTGGACGAGGTCCTGCTGGTCCTGGACGCCACTACCGGCCAGAACGGCCTGAACCAGGCTCGGGTCTTCTCCGAGGTGGTCAACATCACCGGCATCGTCTTGACCAAGCTGGACGGAACCGCCAAGGGCGGCATCGTCGTCGCCATCCAGAAGGCCCTGGGCGTGCCCGTCAAACTCATCGGACTGGGCGAAGGCGCCGACGACCTTGCCCCCTTCGACACCGAAGGCTTTGTCGACGCCCTGCTGAACTGAACCTGCTGATCTGACCAGCCCGCCCTGGCCTGCAGCGCAGGCTAGGAACCGGCCTTACGCAGGGTTTCGCGCGTGGGCAGCCAGCCAACGGCGGCCAGGAGCATGATGCCCCCGGTCACGCCGAAAGCCCAGCCGAAGCCCAGCCTGTCGGCGAGCATACCTGCCACGAGCGGCCCGACGATCGCTCCGACGTCGGACGTCATCTGGTACGCGGCCAGCACCTTGCCCCCGGAGCGCGCATTGCCAATGACATCGGCGACGGCGGCCTGCTGGGCGGGACCGAAGAGGCCGGACCCGACGCCGGCCAGCGTCGATGCCGCAAGGAACCAGGGCAGGTCGGAGGTAATGCCGATCGCTGCCGTGGACAGGGCTGCCACCAGCAGGCCCCAGATCATCATTGGTTTGCGTCCCAGGGAGTCCGCCAGACGCCCCGAAAAAGTCAGGGCGGCGGCGTTGCCGGCAGCGAACACTGCCAGTGCAAGGCCGGCCGCCTGCGGGCCTGCTCCGAAGGCCGCCGCGGCGAACAGCGGCACCGTTGCCATCCGGACGCCAAAGGTTGCCCACCCGTTGGCAAAACTGGAGATTAGGGCGGACCGGTAGGTTCCGGCAGCCAGGGCTTCGCCAAAGCGCATGTCTGGTGGACGGTTCTGTACCTCGCTCCCTCCCCGGCGCTGGTGGCTGAGCTGGGTCTGGACGACGAACGCGGCCACCAGCAGGGCGGCGGCGTAGGCGAGGAATGGGACCCGCAGGCCCAGCCCCGCCAGCAGGCCACCCACAATCGGTCCGCACACATTCCCGATCAGGAAGGAGGACGCGTAGGCTCCTGAAACCCGGCCCCTGCTCTTGGGCGGTGCCAGCCGGACCACCAGGGCCATTGATGCCACCGTGAACATCACGGACCCCGCCCCGCCGAGGCCGCGGAACAGCAGCAGCTGCCAATAGTCCTGGGCAAAGGCACACGCTGCGGTGGACAGCGCCACGATCAGCAGCCCGGCCACATAGACGGGTCGTTCGCCGCGCTTGCCGATCAGGGCACCGCCGGCAGGGGCAAACGCCAGGCGCATGAAGGCGAAGATCGCCACGATGACCGCGGCCTCTGTGTTCCCCACCCCGAAGGTTGTTGCGAACTGGGGCAATACAGGCGCAACGAGCCCGAATCCAAGCGCAATGAGGAACGCGGCGGCCAGCATCACCTTGATGTCGCGGGGAAGCTTCTCCCGCTGCGGCCTTAGCCGGGCCAAAAACCTCGAGGTGGCACCGCTTTCGCGGGGTGTTGCCGTCATGGTGCAGGAGTCCTTGCAGGAAAGGGAGCCGGGTGGCTGCGCGGGTGCGGAAACATAACCGTAACAAGGCGGATATGCACCATTTACTTCCTAGAGGTTGTTGTAACAGGCCGGCAATCTAAATCCTCCGCGGGCGAAACACGCCGCCCACAGACTCTTTACAGGACGCAAAAAGGCGTTGGCAGGCGGAGTACTCCGCAAGATTCGATGAGAGAGGACGTGCACCATGGAACTTACCGCAGGTCACGTTTGGGTCATGGTGGCGGCAGCCCTTGTGCTGTTCATGACACCCGGTCTGGCATTTTTCTACGGCGGCATGACCCGCGCCAAGGCAGCCCTGAACATGATGATGATGAGCTTCATCTCCATCGGCATGGTGGGCGTTGTCTGGGTGCTGTGGGGCGCCTCCATGAGCTCCGGTGAAGGATTCCTGGAAATCGTGGGGAACCCGTTCGCCACGTTCGGCCTTGAGGGCATCACCACCCCTGACGGTCTGATCAAGGTGGGCTACGCCGCCACCTTCGCCATCATCACGGTGGCATTGATCAGCGGCGCCATCGCCGACCGCGCCAAGTTCGGCGCCTGGTCCGTCTTCGTCCCCGTGTGGGTCACCCTGGTGTACTGCCCGCTGGCCTACATGGTGTGGGGCGGCGGTCTCTTCGGCCCCGAAGGCGCCATTGGCAAGGCCCTCGGCCCCGCCATCGACTTCGCCGGCGGCACCGTGGTCCACATCAACGCCGGTGTGGCCGCACTGATCCTGGTCCTGATCATCGGCAACCGCAGGGGCTTCGGCAAGGACCCTAACCACCGCCCTCACAACATCCCGTTCGTCATGCTCGGTGCGGCCATCCTCTGGTTCGGCTGGTTCGGCTTCAACGGCGGCGCGGCAACCACTGCCGAACAGGGCGGCCTGATCTGGGTCAACACCCTCGCGGCCCCGGCAGCGGCCATGCTCGGCTGGCTGGTCACCGAGCGCATCCGTGATGGACACCCGACCTCTCTCGGTGCCGCATCCGGCGTTGTGGCAGGCCTCGTTGCCATCACCCCGGCCTGCGCCAACGTCAGCCCGGTCGGTGCCCTTGGCCTCGGCGTTGTGGCCGGTGTGGCTTCCGCCCTTGCCGTCGGCCTGAAGTTCCGCTGGGGCTTCGATGACTCCCTGGACGTCGTCGGCGTCCACTTGGTCTCGGGCATCATCGGAACCGTGGCACTGGGCTTCATCGCACTGCCCACTGACGGTGTTGGCGGCGGCCTCTTCTATGGCGGCGGACTCACCCAGCTCTGGGCACAGCTCGCGGCAGCCGGCATCGCCATCGCCTACTCAGCGGTCCTGACCTCAATCATCGCGCTGGCCATCCACAAGACCATGGGCTTCCGGGTCTCGCAGGAACAGGAAACGGTGGGTGTGGACCTCAGCCTGCACGCCGAGACTGCCTACGAGTTCGGCCTCAGCGGCCACGGCGGAAGCTTCCAGCCGCTGCACGACATGATCACCGGCAAGGCCCAGGGCGAGTCCCACGAGCCGGCACCCGGTACGCAGAAGTCTCAGTCAGCAACAGGTAAGGAAAGCGTGGGGGCATGAAACTGATTACTGCAATCATCAGGCCGGAAAAGCTCGAAACCGTCAGGGAAGGACTGGAAGCCTACGGCGTCCAGGGCCTGACCGTCAGCGCAGCCAGTGGATACGGCCGGCAGCGCGGCTACACCGAGGTCTACCGCGGAGCCGAATACAACGTGGACCTCTTGCCCAAGATCCGGGTGGAAGTCCTGGCCACGGATGAGCAGGCCGACGACATCCTGGACGTGATCATTGCCAGTTCCAATACCGGCAGGGCCGGGGACGGCAAGGTCTGGACCATGGACGTCCATGAAGCAGTACGGGTCCGGACCGGGGAACGCGGAGTAGCCGCGATTTAGGGCGGACGCAGCACCAACAGGACGGGCGGGAACCGCAAGGTTCCCACCCGTCCTGTCCGTCGTTAAGGCTCAGTCCTTGCGCCGGTTGGTGGGCCAGGACGCCGGGCCGGCCGAACCGGCGTCGTATTCTTCAAGCGGGACCTTGCCCTGTTCCCACGCCTTGAGCACCGGTTCAACAATCCGCCAGCAGTCCTCCGCCGTGTCGCCCCGGACGGACAACAGCGGGTCGCCTGTCAACACGCCTTCCAGCACTTCGCCGTACGGCAGGAGGTCGGAGGCGCTCAGTTCCGCTTCCAGGGTGACCCGGCCCAGGCTGAAGATGTTGCCGGGACCGTTGACATCGACGTCGAACTCCAGCGTGTCCGGACCGAAACCGATCCGCAGCTGGTTGGGGGAGTCCACCCCGGTAAAGCCCCGGGGCAGGTGGGGCACCGGAAGGAAGGTGACCACCGCTTCCTTGCGCTTGTCGCCCAGGGCCTTGCCGGAGCGCAGGATGAAGGGGACGCCCCGCCAGCGCCAGTTGTCGATGTCCACCCGGATCTCGGCCAGCGTCTCAGTTTCCCTGCCTGGATCCACGCCGTCCTCCCTGGCGTAGTCCGGCACGTCCTTGCCGGCCACAGTGCCCGCCGTGTAGCGGGCCCTGTGCGTTGAGTCGGTGAACGGGGCGCTGACGCTGCTGGCGCGAAGGACGGCGGAGACGGCATCGCGGAGGTCGCGCTCGCCGATGGTGGCGGGAGGTTCGATTGCCATGAGGGCCATGACCTCCAGCAAGTGGCTCTGGATCATGTCGCGGAGGGCGCCGGCGCCGTCGTAGTAGCGGGCGCGGCCTTCCAGCGCCAGGTCCTCATCAAAGAAGATCTCCACCCTTTCCACATGCTGCCTGTTCCATACCGGCTCCAGGAAGTTGTTGGCGAACCGCAGGCCCAGGATGTTCAGGACCGTGGCCTTGCCCAGGAAGTGGTCCACCCTGTGGATGTGGTCCTCAGGGACCAAACGGGCGAGCGTCCGGTTGAGGGAACGGGCGGACTCCTCGCTGGAGCCGAACGGCTTCTCCATCACCAGGCGGGTGCCTTCCGGAACCTCTTCCGGCTGGATCGTCTCGCAGGCCAGCTGGCTGATGCGGGGCGGAAGGGCAAAGTAGACGGCCACCGGGCCTTTCAGTCCGGAGAGCAGGGCAGCAAGGGCGCCCTTGGCTGTGACGTCCACCTGGTGGTACGCCGTCTCCTTCTGCATGGACTCCAGTGCGTCCTTCCCATGCTCGTCGGCTGCGCCGGCCGCCGCGGCAAACGAGGACTGGACCCTCTCCCGCCACTGTTCCGGTGTCCATGGATCCGAGCCGGCCCCCACCAGGGTGAGGCCCTCCGCCCGGCCTGCCGCAACAAGCCGGGCGAGGCCCGGCAGGAGGAGCCGGCCGGTGAGGTCGCCCGAGGCACCAAGGATGAGCAGGGTTTTCACAGTTGTTTGGCTCGTCATTTTGCCAGCATGCCATCTACCGTGCCTGACTTGATACCCTAGATAGTCGAGTCCCGATCATCTCCTGAAAGAAGTTCACGGCGCGTGTTCAATTCACTCTCTGACCGGTTGACAGCAACCTTCAAGAATCTCCGCGGCAAGGGCCGCCTTACGGAGGCCGATGTTGATGCCACCGTCCGCGAGATCCGCCGTGCCCTTTTGGACGCCGACGTCGCCGTTCTGGTGGTCCGCGAGTTCACCGGACGGGTCCGCGAACGCGCACTGGGTGCCGAGGTTTCGGCTGCGCTGAACCCCAGCCAGCAGATCGTCAAGATCGTCAACGAGGAACTCCAGGAGATCCTCGGCGGCGAAACCCGGCGGATCCGGCTGGCCAAGAACGGCCCCACCGTCATTATGCTCGCCGGCCTCCAGGGTGCCGGCAAGACCACCCTGGCCGGCAAGCTGTCCAAGTGGCTGAAGGCCCAGGGCCACAGCCCTATGCTGGTGGCCTGTGATCTGCAGCGCCCCAACGCCGTCACCCAGCTCCAGGTGGTGGGCCAGCGCGCCAACGTGCCTGTCTTCGCCCCGCACCCCGGAGCCACCTCCACGGAGCTGGACCAGCCCGCAGGCGACCCCGTCGCCGTCGCCCGTGCCGGCGTCGAGGAAGCCCGCCAGAAGCTGCACGACGTCGTTATCGTCGACACGGCCGGCCGCCTGGGCGTGGACGCCGGCATGATGGAACAGGCGCGCCAGATCCGCCGCGCCATCGTGCCCAACGAAGTCCTCTTCGTGATCGACTCCATGATCGGCCAGGACGCCGTGAACACGGCGCTTGCCTTCGATGAAGGCGTGAACTTCACTGGCATCGTGCTGTCCAAGCTCGACGGCGACGCCCGCGGCGGTGCCGCGCTTTCGGTCGCGTCGGTCACCGGCAAGCCGGTCATGTTCGCCTCCACCGGCGAAGGTTTGGATGATTTCGAACTCTTCCACCCGGACCGGATGGCTTCCCGAATCCTGGACATGGGCGACATCCTCACGCTCATCGAACAGGCCGAAAAGGCCTGGGACAAGGATGAAGCCGCCCGGATGGCGAAGAAGTTCGCCGACCAGGAAGACTTCACCCTGGAAGACTTCCTGGCCCAGATGCAGCAGATCCGCAACATGGGCTCCATGAAGAAGATGCTCATGATGATGCCGGGTGCGCAGAACATCCGGCAGCAGCTCGAACAGTTCGACGAGCGCGAGATCGACCGCGTTGAGGCGATCGTCCGGTCCATGACCCCGCACGAGCGGCTGGCGCCCAAGATCATCAACGGCTCACGGCGTGCCCGCATCGCCCGTGGCTCCGGCGTCCACGTGTCCGAGGTCAACGGCCTGCTGGAGCGCTTCGCCCAGGCCCAGAAGATGATGAAGAAGATGGCCCAGGGCGGCATGCCGGGGATGCCCGGGATGCCCGGCCTGCCCGGAGCGGGCGGCGGTGCGCGGAAGAACGCCAAGAACGCGCCGAAGAAGAAGCCGAAGTCGGGAAACCCGGCCAAGGCAGCACAGGAGCGCAAGGAAGCGGAGGCCCGCCGTGCCAACGCTGCGAAGGCACTGCCCACCGGCGCGGCCTTCGGCCAGCAGGGCGGCGACTTCGATCCGTCTCAGCTGAACCTGCCCAAGGGCTTCGACAAGTTCCTGGGCAAGTAACAGTTCCCCACGGATGTCGGCACCGTGGAATAGGGTTGGGACATGTTCAAGCAGAGGGTAGTGTTCGTGCACGGCGCCGGAACTTTCGGCGCCGCGGCATGGCCGCGCCAGCACGGCATGGCACTGTCCTATGACGCCCTGTTCCTGCGCCGGCACGGCTACGATGCCGTCGCGGAGCCGCAGGAGTCATCGTTTGCGGAAGACACCGCGATCATCCTGCGGTCCCTTGCCGACGACGGCCGCGGCGCCGCCGGCGGACACGTGGTGGCACACTCCCAGGGGGCAATCGCTGCCATGATGGCCGCCGTCGAACGTCCGGACCTGGTCTTTTCGTTGACCCTGGTGGAGCCGGCCTGCCTCTCCCTGACAGCGGAGTTGCCGGCCACGGCGGCCCACATCAGCCTGATGCAGCCCCTCTTCGACGTGCGCCACCAACTCAGCGACGAAGACTTCCAGCGCGAATTCGTCCGGCGCGTCTACGCCACCGACCTCCAGCAGCCCGCCACCACCGAGGAAAAACGGTCCGCGCGGCGGCTGCGGCTGCAAGCGCCGTCGTGGGAGGCGCCGCTGCACATTGTTCCCGGCGTGCCCACGTTGGTCCTGACCGGCGGCTGGGAGCCCCTCTATGAGGAGATTGCCGGCTACCTCCGCGAGACCGGCGCCCTGCACCGCGTTGCCGCGGGCGGGCACCGGCCTCACGATTCCCCGGACGGGGACCAGGCCATCCGGCAGTTCATCAGCGGGGTCAGCCGGAGCCAGACGGCCCGGGCGTCCTAGCCTTCCGCGGGAACCCGCAGCTCGGGGAGGTATACCTTTCCGCCGGACGCCAGGAACTCCTCGCTCTTCTCCCGCATCCCCGATGCCATCCCCGCCAGCGCTGCCTGCGCCTCCGCGGACCCGAATTCGTCGCGGATGTCCTGGCTGATCCGCATGGAGCAGAACTTGGGCCCGCACATCGAACAGAAGTGTGCCGTCTTGGCGGGCTCGGCAGGCAGGGTCTCGTCGTGGAATGCCTCCGCCGTCACCGGGTCCAGGGACAGCGCGAACTGGTCCCGCCAACGGAATTCGAACCGCGCCTTGGACAATGCGTCGTCCCGTTCGTGCACCCCCGGGTGGCCCTTGGCGAGGTCCGCTGCGTGCGCGGCGATCTTGTAGGTGATCACTCCGGTCTTCACGTCGTCCTTGTTGGGCAGTCCCAGGTGCTCCTTGGGGGTGACGTAGCAGAGCATGGCCGTGCCGTACCGGGCAATCTCGGTGGCGCCAATTGCTGAGGTGATGTGGTCATAGCCGGGAGCGACGTCCGTCACCAGCGGTCCCAGGGTGTAGAACGGCGCTCCCTTGCAGAGTTCCTGCTGCCGCTCGACGTTTTCCCTGACCAGGTGGAAAGGAACGTGGCCGGGCCCTTCCACCATCACCTGTACGTCGTACTCCCAAGCGCGTTGGGTGAGCTCGGCAAGGGTGTCCAGTTCCGCGAACTGGGCGGCGTCGTTGGCGTCCGCCGTCGAGCCGGGGCGCAGACCGTCGCCCAGGGAGAAGGCAACGTCGTACTTGGCGAAGATTTCACACAGTTCATCGAAGTGCGTGTACAGGAAGTTTTCCTGGTGGTGCGCCAGGCACCAGCCGGCCATGATGGAGCCGCCGCGCGAGACAATGCCCGTCACCCGGTTGGCCGTGAGCGGGACGTACCGCAGCAGCACCCCGGCGTGGATGGTCATGTAGTCCACCCCCTGCTCGCACTGTTCAATGACCGTGTCCCGGAAAATTTCCCAGGTCAGCGCATTGGCCTCGCCGTTGACTTTTTCCAGGGCCTGGTAGATGGGTACCGTGCCAATCGGAACAGGGGAATTGCGGATAATCCATTCCCGAGTGGTGTGGATATCGTCGCCGGTGGACAGGTCCATGACGGTGTCGGCGCCCCATTGCGTGGCCCACTGCAGCTTGTCCACCTCCTCGGCAATGGAACTTGTCACGGCCGAGTTGCCAATGTTGGCGTTGATCTTCACCAGGAAGGCCTTGCCGATGATCATCGGCTCGGACTCCGGATGGTTGATGTTGCTCGGGATGATCGCGCGCCCGGCAGCAAGTTCACTCCGGACAAGCTCCACGTCGCAGTTCTCGCGCAGCGCCACGAAGCACATCTCCTGCGTAATGACCCCCTGCCGGGCGTAGTGCATCTGGGTCACCGTCCTGCCGTCGACGGCGCGGCGGGGCACCGGCTGCGCGCCCTTCCACTCCGCAGAGGCAGCCCCGCGGCGCACAGCGGAGCGGCCGTCGTCGAGCAGGTTGCGCTCCCTGCCGCTGTAGGCCTCGGTATCTCCCCGCGCGGTGATCCACTCCGAGCGGAAAGGTTGCAGGCCCCGGACGGGATCGCTGCCGGGCCCGGCCGTCCTGTACGTCCGGAAGGGCGCGTTCGGCTGGCCGTTGGGGGACGGCTCAAGGGCAATCTCCGTCACCGGTACCCGGATTCCATTCCCGGCATCTTCGATGAACGCCAGTGATTGCGACTTCAAGGACTGGGTCACCGGGGCCCCGGGTTGAACGCCTGGCTCCCCGGCGGACGGCATGCGGGCAGGGTTGATCTGGGTATTTTGCGTACTCAAGGGAATACTCACTTCCTTCGCCGGCATTACCCGGACAGGTTCAACGGTCGCAGGCCGCGTCAGCCCGATCTCAGCCCCTGCAGGGGCACCCGTGTGGTCAGGAACGAAGCTACCACAGCCTCCCGGAAGAACGCCGTCACATTCGCTGGTGCTAGCCTGTCCGGGCATCGGAAGGAGCCAGGATGGCAGAAGTAATCGAGTTCAGCGGTCCCGTTTTGACCGGGCCGCAGACCGTGGAGCACGGAGCCTGGTCGGTGGACGGCCGGCTCACATTCACCCGGCCCGCAGCACCGCCGGCCCGGATCCTTGACGGCTGGGTGCTGCCGGGGTTCGTGGACGCCCACTGCCACATAGGGCTGGGCCCGTCCGGTCCCGTGGAGCCCGCTGCCGCCCGGGAACAGGCACTGGCTGACCTCAACGCCGGAACCCTGCTGGTCCGCGACGCAGGCTCACCGGCTGACACCCGCTGGATGCACGGCGGCCGGGACTTCCCCGTGCTCATCCGCGCCGGCCGGCATATTGCCCGGACGCGCCGCTACCTGCGGGGCTTCGCCGAGGAGGTGGAGCCGGAGGGCCTCGTGGAGGCCATGCGCAAGCAGGCGCGCGACGGCGACGGCTGGGTCAAACTGGTGGGGGACTGGATTGACCGGCGTGCAGGTGACCTGGCCCCCTCCTTTCCCGCCGCCGTCGTACGCGATGCCGTCCAGGCCGCCCATGACGAGGGCGCACGGGTGACGGCGCACTGCTTCGCCGAGGACACCCTGGACCAGATGCTTGACGCCGGCATTGACTGCATCGAGCACGCCACCGGCCTCCTGCCCCGGCATCTGCCCCGGTTCGCCGAACAGGGCGTACCGATCGTGCCCACCCTCATCAACATCGCCACGTTCCCTGACATTGCCGCGCAGGCGGAACCCAAGTTCCCGCGCTACGCCGCGCACATGCGTGCCCTCTGGGAACGCAGGCGGGAACGGGTGGCGGAGGCCCATGCCGCGGGTGTGCGCCTATTTGCCGGCACCGATGCCGGCAGCGTGATCCGCCACGGCAGGATCGCAGACGAGATCCTTGCCCTGCACGGCGCGGGCCTGCCCATGGACGCTGCGCTGGATTCCGCCTGCTGGGCAGCCCGTGCATGGCTGGGAGCGGATGGACTGGAGGAGGGGGCGCGCGCCGACGTCGTGGTGTGCCGGGAAGACCCGCGGGCCCTACCTGAAACAATCACGGCGCTGGAACATGTGGTGCTGCGCGGCCGAATCATCCGCTGACTAAAACGAGTCCCGGGGACTTGGAATAAATTGAAGCTTCAAGTAATTTTAATGTGTGACAGGCCGTCAACGGGACGGCCGCCAATGCAAGGAGCCTTCAATGACCGCATCCGCCAGCAGCCAGGATCTTCTTCCTGCCGATCTCGCCATGGGCACCGTGATGCTCAAGGTGGGCGACATGAAGGTCATGACCGACTACTACCAGCGCGCCCTTGGCCTCAAGGTGGTGGCTGAGCAGGACGGCGGGCTTTACCTTGGCAGGCTCGGCCGGCCGTTGGTCCACCTTGCGCCGGCCCCCGGGCTGCACCTTCCCGGCAGGGGAGAGGCTGGCCTGTTCCACACCGCACTGCTGTTCGAGGATCAGGCCTCCCTTGCTGCCACCGTCGCCACGGCTGCGCAGTACGAGCCGCGGGCCTTCACCGGCAGCGCAGACCACCTGGTGAGCGAAGCCTTCTACTTCACCGACCCTGAGGGCAACGGCATTGAACTGTACTGGGACCGCCCGCGCAGCAACTGGTCCTGGAACGGGACCGATGTTGTCATGGACAGTCTGGCACTGCCGCCGCAGCGGTACCTGGAGCAGTACCTCACCGAGGAGTCCCTTGAAGGCCAGCGGCAAACAGCCGCCGGCGTTGGCCATGTCCACCTCCAGGTGGGCGATGTCCAGACCGCGCGGGACTTCTACGTGGGAACCCTGGGGTTCGAAAAGACGGCGGGCTGGCACGGGCAGGCATTGTTCGTTTCCGCAGGCCGCTACCACCACCACATGGCCATGAACGTCTGGAACAGCCGCGGTGCCGGCCCCCGCAAGGACACGCTGGGGCTGGGCGAGGTGCTCATCGAAGTTCCTTCAGGGGACGACGTCGGCGCGCTGACTGACCGCCTGAAGGTGGCCGGAGTGCCCGCGCACCACACCGGCGCAGAGCTTCGGTTCGAAGACCCATGGCGCAACCGGATCCGGGTGGCCGCCCGCTGATCGACCCCCCTTCCCGCGGCATGCCTCGGGACGCGGGGCGGGCGTGCGCCGGCAGGTCCGCAACTACTAGGCTGATTCCGTACGGCCGGGCCGCAGGCAGCGCCCGGCGCGCAGCTCCGCCAACGGAAGAAGGGCACCAGCCATGGGCTTCACCGAGATCTTTGTCGCCACCCATGACGCCGCGCTGAAACGCGCCGGCATCCTTGACGAAGGAAGCAGCTCCTCCGCGGACGGCGCTGCCGCAGGCCAGACGGTGCGGATCCAGGGCATCAGCGACTTCGAGGTGGAGCAGCTCGGCGATCTTGCCGGGACTGCCGTCCACGCCGGCGGAGCCGATTATGAGCTGACCATGGTGGACGTGGCCAGCGACTCCCTCCTGGCCGTTCCGCCGGCCATGGTCCGCGCCCTGGCGGACCTGCTCACCTACGAAACCGAAGGCGAGGGCAATGTCCTCGACGACGTCGCCGGGCAGTGGGCCGGCCAGGAGGACGTGCCTTTTGGTGCCGCCCAGGCGCGGACCTATGTGCGTCAGCTGGCGGAACTTGCCGCCGGAATCAACGATTCGGAGCGGAACGGACTGTACGTCTGGTCCGCCTGACCCGACCCTGCCCGTTCCTGGCACGTTGGCGTGGCGGCGCAGCCTTCAGGCCGCCTCCGCCGCCACGCGCGGGAGCGCCAAGTCGAAATAACAGCGCTCATCTGGCACAATAAACAGGTACTCGATCTGCGTGGCCCCTCTCTCCGCGTCCGGATCCTGTCCTTCGAGCCCGCAAGTATGGCCCGCCCCACGGGTGCAGAACGCCGGGTTCACCCCTTTTTCTGAAACAGGAGTGACCACAAAAGTGGCCGTAAAGATTCGCCTTAAGCGCTTCGGCAAGATGCGCGCCCCGTACTACCGCATCGTCGTTGCGGACTCACGCACCAAGCGTGACGGCCGTGCCATCGAGGAGATCGGCAAGTACCACCCCACCGAAGAGCCCTCGTTCATCGAGGTTAACTCCGAGCGTGCACAGTACTGGCTCTCCGTCGGCGCACAGCCGTCCGAGCAGGTTGCCGCGATCCTGAAGATCACCGGTGACTGGCAGAAGTTCAAGGGCCTGCCGGGCCAGGAAGGCACCCTCAAGACCAAGGTCGCGAAGGAAGCTTTCGTTGCTCCGGAGAAGGGCTCGGTCATCATCCCGGAAGCCATCACCAAGAAGGCCTCCAAGTCTGACGCTGCCGAGGCCCCGGCCGACGCCGAAGCTGAGACCACCGAGGCTGAGTAGATTGCTGGCAGAAGCGCTGGAGCACCTGGTCCGCGGAATTGTTGATTCCCCGGATGACGTAAAGGTCAGTTCCAAGAACAACCGCCGCGGGGATACCCTCGAGGTGCGCGTTCATCAGGACGACCTCGGACGGGTGATCGGCCGCCAGGGCCGCACTGCACGCGCACTGCGCACCGTGGTGGCAGCGCTGGCCGGCGGCGAACCGGTAAGGGTCGACGTCGTCGACACCGACCGCCGCCGCTGACCGCTCGGCAATATTCGGTTTTGCTCCGGCCCCTCCACCACCAGGTGGAGGGGCCGGAGCTCTTTCACAACACAGTGCTTTCAGTAGAAACACCACAACCCGGAACAGAGGAACAGATGCAGCTTCAGGTGGCACGGATTGGCAAGCCGCACGGCATTCGCGGGGAAGTCACCGTCCAGGTGCTGACCGACGCCCCGGAGGACAGGTTCGTGCCCGGGACGGAGTTCGTGGTTGAGCCTGCCGCGTCCGGTCCCCTGACCGTGAGCAGTGCGCGCTGGAACAAGGACATCCTGTTGCTCGGTTTCGAGGAAGTGGAGGACCGGAACCAGGCCGAGACCCTCCGTGGCGCCAAGCTCTTCATTGAAACCGAAGAGCTGGATGAGGACGACGACGAGGGCTGGTACGAGCACGAACTGGTCGGCTTGGAAGCCCGGGTCGGGTCCCAAGTGGTGGGCAAGGTAACGGCACTGAACACGATGCCGGTGCAGGACCTGCTGGTGGTCACCACCCCGAAGGGCGACGAGATCCTCATCCCGTTCGTGGAGCAGATCGTGCCCGACGTAAACGTCGAGGAAGGCTTCATCCTCCTCACCCCGCCGGACGGCCTCTTCGAAATCAACTCGGACGAAGCCGCTGCTCCGGAAGCGGAAGGCCGGGACTAGATGCGGATCGACGTCCTCAGCATCTTTCCCGAGTACCTTGCCCCGCTTGAACTGTCACTGATCGGCAAGGCGCGCCAGGACGGCATCCTGGACCTGCGCGTCCATGACCTGCGCAGCTTCACCACTGACCGTCACCGGTCGGTCGACGACACCCCTTACGGCGGCGGCGCCGGGATGGTGATGAAGCCCGAACCCTGGGCGCAGGCCCTCGCCGCAGTGGCTGAGGGGCGGCCGGACCCCGGGAGCAAGCCCGTCCTGATCGTTCCGTCGCCGGCCGGCGAGCGTTTCACGCAGGCCCTCGCCTACGAACTGGCGGAGGAACAGCACCTGGCGTTTGCGTGCGGGCGGTACGAAGGCATCGATGAACGCGTCATCGAATGGGCCCAGGATCAGTTCACCGTCCGGCCCGTCAGCCTGGGCGACTACGTGCTTAACGGCGGGGAGGTGGCCGTCCTGGCCATGGTGGAGGCCATCGGCCGCCTTCTGCCGGGAGTGGTTGGCAACCCCGAGTCCTTGGTGGAGGAGTCCCACTCCGACGGGCTGCTCGAGTACCCCGTCTACACCAAGCCCTCCGTCTGGCGTGACCGGGAAGTGCCCCCGGTGCTCCTCAGCGGTAACCACGGGAAGATCGCGCAGTGGCGCCGCCACGAGCAGTACCGCCGGACGGCGGAGCGCCGTCCGGACCTGCTGGAGGGGTTCGACGCCGGCAGCCTCCCGCGTGCGGACCGCACCGAATTGAACAACCTGGGCTACGACGTCGTGGACGGCCGGCTGGCCCGCCGCCCGGAGGCGGCAGCTGAACGGCAGGATTAGCGCCGTCGGAATTGGCGTAACCCCGCTGCTGTGGCAAAATTAACCCTTGTGTCTGCTGGGTCCGCACCTGCCACAGGGGGTAGCGCGGCCAACAGCCTGACAACCGGCCCCATCAACCCTTGAAGCGGCCGGACACTTTACTTCGGCGGCGAGACCCCGGGCTGCATTCCAGCAGCCGGACTTGCCTGCCGTGACCCAAAGTGAATGACCTGTGGCGTTCACCAGGAGTGCAATCATGCATATTCTCGATTCCGTCGATGCAGCTTCGCTGCGCAACGATGTTCCCCAATTCCGCGCGGGTGACACCCTCAAGGTGCACGTGAACATCATCGAAGGCAAGAACACCCGTGTCCAGGTCTTCCAGGGCTTCGTCCTGGGCCGCCAGGGCGACGGCGTGCGCGAAACCTTCACGGTCCGCAAGGTCTCCTTCGGTGTCGGCGTGGAGCGTACCTTCCCGGTGCACTCCCCGATCATCGAAAAGATCGAGGTTGTCACCAAGGGTGACGTCCGCCGCGCCAAGCTGTATTACATGCGTGCACTGCGCGGCAAGGCCGCCAAGATCAAGGAAAAGCGCGACTTCAGCTCCGCCAAGTAAGTCCTCACCGGACTTACCGCCAGGCTGGAGCGCGGCCGTAACCGGCAAGCGCCGGAGCAATGCACCAGCGCCAGGATACGGACCATGCACCAGACAAAACGCCAGCCCCGCAAAATGGGCTGGCGTTTTGTTTTTCCGGCACTGCTCCTTGCCGTCGCCATCAGCGGGCTGGTGAGGTCCCTGTGGCTTGATGTGTACTTCATTCCTTCCGAGTCCATGGAGCCGCTCCTGGAAGGAGGGGACCGGATCCTGGTCTCACGCACCGACTTCCAGGCTGAACCAATCCGGCACGGGGACGTCGTCGTCTTCGACGGGCGCGGAAGCTTCGCGCCCCTGAACAGCGGCAAAGGCCCGCTGGTGGACGCAGCAGCGTCCACGATGCAATGGCTCGGGCTGATCGGCAGCGACACAACGTACGTCAAAAGGGTGATTGGCCTTCCCGGCGACACTGTGGTCTGCTGCGACGCCGCCGGGAAGGTTACCGTCGATGGGGCAGCGCTGGATGAGCCCTACGTTTTCCCTGGCGACGCGCCCAGCACGCAGAAGTTCAGCACCGTAGTTCCGGAGGGCAGGCTTTGGCTGTTGGGGGACCATCGGTCGGTGTCAGCCGATTCCCGGAGCCTGCTCGGTGCCCCGGGCGGCGGACTGGTTCCGCTGGACCGGGTGATCGGCCGGCCCGTCCAGATCCTCTGGCCTCTTGATAGATTTGCTCCAGTAGCACGGCCGCCCGCAGCGGGGCCGACAACACAGAACGGACGGTAAATGCCCGAGAACCACGCGCGGAACCCTGAACCGCGCCATGACGGCGCTTCAGAGACACCGGCTGTTCCAGCTTCCTCCGCGCCCGGTGAAGGCCCGGCGGCGGCCGCACCCGTCCACAGGCGGAACCGGCAGGCGGCGAAAGCTGCCGGGAAGTCCGCCGGCAACCCCCTGCTGGGGTGGCTGAAGGAAATCGCCACCGTAGTGGTCATCGCGGTGGTCCTGTCCTTCCTCATCAAGACCTTCCTGTTCCGTGCCTTCTTCATCCCGTCCGAATCCATGGTCAATACCCTGGACGTGGACGACCGCATTTTCGTCAACCTCCTGGTTCCGGAGCCATTCGCACTTAGCCGCGGGGATGTTGTGGTTTTCCGTGACACCAAAGGCTGGCTGCCGCCGGCCCCGGCCAAGACCCAGGGTCCGTTCACCTGGGTCCAGGACGGCCTGACGTTCGTCGGGCTCCTGCCGGACAACTCGGAGCAGCATCTGGTCAAGCGGGTCATCGGACTGCCGGGCGACCACGTTGTCTGCTGTGACGCGGGCGGTAAACTGACCATTAATGGGGCCGCCGTCGACGAGGCGTACATCAACTCCGCCGAGGTCCCGCAGGTCCGCAACTTTGACGTCACCGTCCCGGAAGGCAAGGTGTGGGTGATGGGTGACAACCGGAACCACTCCGCGGATTCCCGCGCGCACATGGAGACCGACGGGGGATTCGTGAACCTCAAGGACCTGGAAGGCAAAGCTGCCGTCATCGCGTGGCCGCTGAACAGGATCAAGACCCTCGACAACTACCCGGACGTGTTCAAGAACGTGCCGGCGGTCCGCTGACCATGTCCTCCGCAGTGCAGGCTTCCCCGGCCGGCAAGGCCCGTCCGGCCACCAAACCTGCCTCCCGCGGGGCCAAGTCGCCCACGCTCCGGCACGAGCGCACCTTCAAGGCGCAGGGGATACGGTTCCTGGCCGGCGTCGACGAGGTAGGCCGCGGCGCCCTTGCAGGACCTGTCAGCGTGGGGATCGCCGTGGTGGACCTGGAGCGCCAAAAACCGCTGGCAGGCGTCCGCGACAGCAAACTCCTGAGCCCGGCCGAGCGGGAACGGCTGGATCCCCTGGTGCGGCGCTGGAGCGTTGCGTCCGCCGTAGGGCACGCCACCGCCGGCGAAATCGATTCGCTGGGTATCATCGCTGCCCTGCGGCTGGCCGGAACCCGGGCCTGGGGCAGCATCCTCGGTGCAGGCGTCATCCCGGAAGCCGTCCTGCTGGATGGAAGCCACAATTGGCTTTCCCCTGCGGAGCAGCTGTCCCTGTTTGACCAGCCCGTACTGGAGGCCGCGTGTGAGGCCCCGGTCCACACCAAGGTAAAGGCTGACATGCAGTGCCTCAGCGTGGCCGCGGCGAGTGTCATCGCCAAGGTGGAGCGGGACCGCATGATGCGGGACCTGCACACCGAGTATCCCGATTACGGCTGGGACATCAACAAGGGGTACGCCACCGCAGCGCACCGAAACGTCCTTCGCGCAGCCGGACCCACCCCCTACCACCGGGTCAGCTGGCGGCTGCTCGGTGGTGAATTGCAGGGCGCCGATGCGGCCGTCGCCGACGGGCCATACGAAGACTGACACCTGCCGCCCGGCGGCAGCCGTGCCGGACATGGTGCAAGATGGAAGCATGAGTGCTGAAGATCTTGAGAACTATGAAACCGACATGGAGCTTCAGCTCTATCGTGAATACCGCGACGTCGTCGGCCTGTTCAGCTTCGTTGTCGAGACCGAGCGGCGCTTCTACCTTGCCAACCACGTGGACCTTCAGGCCCGAAGCGCCGACGGCGAGGTCTACTTCGACTTGACCCTCCAGGATGCCTGGGTATGGGATGTGTACCGTTCGGCCCGGTTCGTCAAGAGTGTCAGGGTCCTGACCTTCAAGGACGTCAACGTCGAGGAACTGCCCCGCAACGAGGAGCTTGCGCTGCCCAAGGACGTGGACCTGGGGAACTAGCGAACCCGGGGAAGCCCGACTTCCCCTCCACACCGGCCCCTGTCCACATAGGACAGGGGCCTTCTGTTCTCCGTTTACGTCCGCAGCCAGGCTGGTTGCGGAGGTAGAAATGAAATCGAAAGACCTGTTGGGCAGGCGCGGCGAAGACCTCGCCGCGGGCTATCTTGAAGCGCTGGGCATGTTGGTGGTGGAGCGCAACTGGAGGTGCGCCGAGGGCGAGATCGACATCGTCGCCCTGGACGGCGATGCGCTGGTCATCGCCGAAGTCAAAACCCGGCGCTCCCTGGACTACGGCCACCCGTTTGAAGCAGTGGGCCCGGAAAAGCTGGCACGGCTGCACCGCCTGGGTGCCGCATGGTGCCGCGACCGGGAGCTGCGGATGCCCCTGCGCCGCGTAGACGTCGTCGCCGTCGTGGACGACGGCGGCGGGGAACCCTTGGTGGAACACCTCAAGGGGGTGGGGTGATGGCCCTCGGCCGGACCTACTCCATCGCCCTCGTGGGGCTGAACGGGTACATGGTTGAAGTCGAGGCGGACATCGGCCAGACGCTCCCGGCCTTCGTCATACTCGGATTGCCGGATGCCTCACTGAATGAAGCCAAAGAACGCATCCGCTCAGCCGCAAAGAACTCCGGGATCCCGCTCAGCCGCAGGAAGATCACCGCCAACCTCATTCCGGCGTCACTGCCAAAGCGAGGCTCCGGCTTCGACCTCGCCGTCACCATGGCCGTGCTCCGGGCGGCGAACGACATCAAGCCCACCGGGCGCACCGTCTTCATCGCGGAGCTGGGGCTCGACGGCCGGCTCCGGCCCGTGCGGGGAATCCTGCCGGCCGTCATGGCCTCGGTACAGGCCGGATACCCCGAGATCGTGGTGGCCCACGCAAACCTGGCCGAGGCCTCCCTCGTCCCGGGAGCCACGGTCCGCGGCTACCGCACGCTTGCCCGGCTTGCCCTCGACTTCGGAGCCGATCCGCAGGAACTCGCCCTGGACTTCGAACCTGACGACGCCGATGAAACCGGTGACGGACCGGCCCTTCCCGGCCCGTGCCCGGACATGGCGGATGTCTCTGGCCAGGGCGACGCCCGCAGGGCTTTGGAGGTGGCCGCCGCGGGCGCCCACCACCTGCTGCTCACCGGGCCGCCGGGGGCGGGCAAGACCATGCTGGCGGAGCGGCTGCCTGGTCTTTTGCCCGACCTTGGCGACCATGAGTCCATGGAGGTCACGGCCATCCATTCGCTGTGCGGCCTGCCGTCGTCCTCTGTGCAGCTCCTGCGCCGGCCCCCCTTCGAGAACCCGCACCACTCAGCCACCGCTGCAGCCATTATCGGCGGCGGTTCGGGCCTGCCAAGGCCGGGTGCGGCGTCCCGCGCACACCGGGGCGTACTCTTCCTTGACGAGGCGCCCGAGTATGAACGGCGTGTCCTGGACGCGCTGCGGCAGCCACTGGAGAGCGGGGAACTGGTGATTCACCGCTCGGCCGGAACTGCAGCCTACCCGGCCCGGTTCCAGCTGGTGCTCGCAGCCAACCCGTGCCCCTGCGGCAAGGCATCGGGCAAGGGGCTGGACTGCACCTGCACTCCCATGATGCGCCGCCGTTATCTCGCCAGGATGTCCGGACCCTTGCTGGACCGGGTGGACATCCAGCTACAGGTGGAGCGGGTGTCCCTGGCCGAATTCGGCCAGGCGGGCGCTGAGGAGGACACGGTTTCGGTGGCGCGCCGCGTGCGGGACGCACGCGCGCGGCAGGCGGAACGCCTGCAGTGCTTCGGACTCGAAACGAACTCGCAGGTGCCAGGACGGATCCTGCGCGGTGAATTGCGGCTTGTCCCGGCCGCAACCCGGATCCTGGACCAGTCCCTGGAGCGGGGGGTGCTGACTGCCCGCGGGTATGACCGCGTCCTACGGCTACCTAGGGTGCTAATCTCGCAGATGTGAAGGCAATAGTGTATTTGCGGATATCCCAGGACCGTACGGGAGAACGAGCCGGCGTCACCCGGCAACGAGAGGACTGCCTCAGGCGAGCGGCGGAGCGCGGCTGGCAGGTGGTGGACGTGCAGACCGACAATGACATTTCCGCGGCTGGTAAGCGAAAGCGGCCGGGATTTGATGCCTTATTGAAGGCCGTGGCAGCAGGTACTGTGCAGGTGGTCGTGGCTTGGGACTTGACCCGTCTGCAAAGGAGCAGACGCGACGAGGTGAGGCTCTACGAGCTGTGCCAGGCGAAGGGCGTGATCCTGTCCTTGGTCAACGGTGCCGACCTTGACTTCTCAACTGCCGCGGGCCGGTTCGTTGCCGATTCCCTTGGTTCCGTTGCCCGGTTGGAAATCGAGATGAAGTCCGACCGCCAGCGGCGGGCGCAGGTGCAGGCGGCGGAGCAGGGGCGGAGAACTGGCGGCCGCCGTCCCTTTGGGTATGACGCCGACGGGATAACGGTCCGGCCCGCAGAAGCCGCAGCTATCGCAACCGCTTATGAGTCGGTGCTTTATGGCGTTCCGTTGCGTGAGGTGGCGCGGCAATGGAATGCGCAAGGGTTCGTGACAGGCCAGGCCCGCTACGCAGCAGGGCACGAAGGGGAGCCGTCGCCCTGGCGCGCGGACTCTGTGCGGGCGGTGCTGCTTAATCCACGCAACATTGGGAAGCGGGCGCATAACGGCGAAATCGTGGCTGACGCAGTGTGGCCAGCAATTGTGGCGCCGGAGCGATTTGAGGCCGTGGTCGCCATATTGCGGAACCCTGCCCGTCGTTCTGGAAAGCCAGGCGGGCGCCAGCTACTTTCCGGCCTCGCGGTATGTGGCGTTTGTGGTGCGACCGTTCACGCGGGTGGTACAACACGACCAGGCGTCCGCAACTATCGGTGTTCCGGATCGTCAGGCCATCTGTCGCGCAGAGCTGAGCCGGTGGAGGAATACGTTGAAGCGATGGCAGTGGCCGTCCTTTCGCGCGCTGATGCCAGCCACCTCGTACATGATAAATCCCATCCCGACCTCGCTGCACTGGCCGCTGAGGCCGTGGGCGTCCGAGAACGTTTGGACGCTTTGGCCGTGGATTTCGCTGACGGTTCCTTGACTGCTTCGCAACTGCGGGCAGCAACTAACCGTCTCCGTGAGCGATTGACGGAGATCGACGCATCACTGGCGGATGCTGGCAAGGTGGACGTCCTGGGACCGTTGGTGGCCGCCAAAGATGTGCGCATGGCTTGGGACGGGTTGTCAGTCAGCCGCAAAAGGGCGGCGCTAGAGGTGCTGATGAAGATTGTCATCCACCCTCCCGGGCGCGGCGTGCGGCGCTTCGATCCGTCCACAGTTGACCTGATCCCCACGGCGTAGAAGGGGCAAGGGCAAAAAGTGGTCCACATTTCCGGTAGTCCAGGAAAGTCCCGGTTGCCGTACATATAAAGTGGTAATCAGCTAAAGGGAAAAGATGTTATTCCCGTTAGTCACTGAGGGCCGTGAATTCTGCGGCAAAACAGCACCCGGCGACTTCGGTTGTCATTGGTGGTGTATTTCCGCAAACACGGGTTGTTTATTCACAACCTTCAGTTAAAGGAATCACCACCGATGGGTTACACAATTTCCCGCCGCCTCGGTGCCGCCAGGGGCCGCGTAGCGGGGCTTTCCCGTGACCGCAACGACGAAGACCCGGAGTACGTTGATGCTCGGGCAGAGCTGAAAGCAATCAGCCTCGAGGAACACATTCGCCGCAAGGTGGCCGAGTGGCCACCACTCAGCGAAGACCAGCTTGCTCGCCTTGCAGGAATCTTCCGCACTGGCGGTGAGCCTGAATGAATTCAAACGAAAACCCCGCGGCCAGGAAGTCCACGGGGCCTTCAATTACTGGTGTAGCGCACCCGGATTCGAGCGTAGCAGCGTCGCAAACTGATTCGGCCGCTAAAGCTGAAATGTGCCCCAATTGTTTGGAATTCTTCTTTCGCGGACATTTGGAGGGGCAGGCGCACGCCCGTGCGGTAGACGAGGACATGGCGGACAGGGTGGCACGGCACATCCGCGTCCTGGAGTTGGAGCACGAGGCCAATAGGCAGCTCGCGCGCGCAGCAAGACGGGCAATCGATACTCAGGTTGCCCGGCGCGCAGCGGGCAGCAGCTACGTGCCAATGGCACGGCCGGAGCGGGGTGCGCCATGACTGACGCCCATAACCGCGCTGCCACTGTTTACGGGGAGGCAACGGGCCGGGCTGTCGGCGAGCAGCACCGGGGACAGATGCGCATCGCCTATCGCCTGGAGGATGCAAGCAGCGGCAGGCTGCTATTCGTGAACCGCCTCGGCTGGTTGGTGTGGGACGGTAAGAGGTGGGCGCTTGACGACAAGGGTGAGGCGCCGAATGCTGTGGCGGCCGTCCTTCGTGAAGCGTTGACTGAGTCGTTGGGCGACCACGAACTGCGCGCTGACGTGCGCAAGTGTGAGAGCGCTGGCGGTGTCGCCGGTGTCCTCACCATAGCCTCGTCGCTGCCGCGGCTGCGGGCATCGGTAGACGAGTTGGATGCCGATCCATACCTGCTCAACTGTGCTAACGGCACCCTGGACCTACGGACCCGCGAGTTGCGACCACATGACCCGGCCGACAAGATCACGCGGGTAACACGCGGCGCCTATGACCCTAGGGCAGACGGTACCGGGTGGGAACAATTTCTCGCCCAGATGTTACCGGACGTCGAGCTGCGGGCGTACCTGCAACAGGTCATGGGGCAGAGTGCTTATGGGCGGGTCCGGGAGCATTTGTTCCCGGTGCTTACCGGTACCGGAGCCAACGGCAAGGGCACAGCCTACGGCGCCATTGTCAACGCGATGGGTGACTACGCAACGATCATCAACCCGGAACTCCTAATGACCGGGGGTAGGGAAGGCGGCGGGCCGGAAATGATGTCGCTACTTGGCGCGCGGCTGGTCATCGGCTCCGAGACGGGAGATGGGCGGCAGCTTGATGCGGCCCTGATGAAGCGGCTTACGGGTGGTGACCCGATCACTGCGCGCAGGCTGTACCAGGAACCGGTGACGTGGAGTCCGTCGCACCAACTGGTTTACGTGACCAACCACTTGCCGCGGGTGAAGGGCAATGACCCGGCGCTGTGGCGGCGCCTGCGCGTCATCCCTTTCGACGTGGTGGTCCCCGAGGGCGAGCGGGACCAGAAGTTGCCCGAGCGGCTGGAACTGGCAGCCGACGCGATCCTCACATGGCTGGTGCATGGATGGTTTGCCTATGACGACAGGGGCAGCCTGACGGACCCGGAAAGTGTGCGCCGCGCAACAGACGAGTACCAGGCAGACTCCGACGCCGTCAGGCGGTTCATTCAGGCGGAATGCGTCACCGGGCCGCACGTGCACGTCACCACGCGCGAGCTGTACAGCGCGTGGAGCGCCTGGGCGGCAGCCGATGGAGCCGACGCGCTTTCGGAACGCGCATTTGCCAAGGAGCTTGACCGGCTGGGATACGAGGCCCGGAAGACCAGGATCGGAGCCTCCAGGGCAGGCATCGCACTTCGCGCCGACGACGAGAGCGGGTGATTGTGTGGTGCTTGTGGTCCTTCGATACAAACTTTCTCGCGAGCAGGGAGATAGAAAAGTTTGCATCGATCCACCACATCCACCACATCCTAGGAATCGCAAGGCAGTAGCAGTACAAACTCGCACAAAAGGAGCCCTCTGATCGGGGCATGTGGAAGGGGAATCGGGATGGATAACAACACAGGTGCAACGGCAGGGGTCAAGCAGTGCGAACAGCAGCGGGTTCTCGGCCTTCTGCGCTCGCTGCTCGACGACGACCCGATACGCGCCGCAGACGAACGGGCAGCACTCGCCCCGGTAGACGAAAGCGACGCACGCGCGCTGTTGGACGCAGCCGTGGTGCTGCTGGGCATGCTGACAGCCGACCCACGCCTCGGCGGACGCGACCATGAGATTGCCAGGCTCACAAGGCTGAGCACCATATTCGAGGCTAAGTACGGCGCTCCGTGAACCAGGGCAGAGGGGCTTACGCGCTGTCCGCCCCGAGACCGGAATGGGGAGGGTGGTTAGCTATGACCATCCAGAGCCGGCCCCGAGCGGGCGGCAGGCGGGCAGACAGCCCGGAGACAGCAGGCAGCCACGGTTCAGGCTTGGCGGCTGCTCAGTCAGTGGCGCGGCTGCTTAGGCGTCAGCGTCGCGCAGTGCGGCGTCTGCCCGTAGCCCTCAACCCATACCGTGTTGCCCTGCTGCTCACACTGGTACTTCGGATCAGCCGCCCTGATCGCCTGGCAGGCAACAACACCACCAACGAGCAGCGCGATAGCAACAAGAATGCCAACAAGACGACGCCAGCGCGGACGCTCAGCGCCCTTTCCCCCAACAACCATGAACCGGAGTCTATCGAAGCCGGAAGCGACCGGCAGACAGCGGCTGGCACGCACGGGAGGGGCTCCCGACTTTTCATGCCCGGTGGTGGCTTACACCGCGCAGGTGCACCTTTGTGTAGCTGGTCGGGAATTGTGAAAAACCGCGTACGGAAAGGAGGCGGCCGTGTCTGCTGAGAATGAGCCGGGGTTTGTGCCTGTGAGGCGGCATGGTGCGCCTGGTTACCGGCAGGGCTGCCGTTGTGGGCGGTGTGTGGCGGGGGAGCGGGGCAGGAAGCGCGGTGCGCCCGAGTCTGCGGCTGCGGTGCCGTCTTCTGGCCGTCGTAGGCGGGGCGATATGGAGCGCCAGACCCGGAAGTTGATCCGGTCGATGGGCTTGGAGCGGACGCCCGCGCAGGAGTTGTGGATTGCGCAGGCGTTGGCTGGCGCCAGGGCGCTTGATGAGGCGTTGGTGGCGGGGCGGCCGTTGTCGGCCGCGCACAGGTTGCACGACGCGGCGATCAAAGAGTTGGAGGCGTCTGTCCGGCCGTCGCCGGAGCCCGAGGGCGCGGTAAGCGCCGAACCGGACGATCTGACCTTATGGGTGGCCGCGATTCACCGGCCCTCGGTCGAGTGCCAGCATGCCTACCCTTCGGTGGCGCCGGGGGAGTGCGGTGCCTGTGACGCGGCAGTTGTGGCGCGTGCGCAGTACGGGAAGCGGCACCCTGATGAGCCAGGGCATGAGTACGGCATGAGCCGGAAGCAGTGTGGGTGCTCGGAATGTACGTCGGCTGCAAGCTAAGAGATTGGGCCGGACACCGCGGGTGCTGCTGCATAACACCCTAGTGCCGCCCGGCCATACCGGGTCGTCAAGTCCCTTACCCAGTCTGCGGGCTCGTATTCGTAGTGCTGGAACTTGGCACGTAGGCGCCGAAGAAACCGCTCCACATCAGCAACAGGACAGGAAATTGCTTGCCACCCTTGGCTTAGAGTCGAAGCAGCTGCTTACATGCAGCAGCGGACGACACGGCACAAAAGGTTTAGTCACCGAAGGCGCGGACAGGGCCTAGCGAAAGCACCCTCCGGACAGGATCCCCCGGTTGACACGTAGGAGCCGCTAGAAGCGCAGAGCTTCCGCTGCCGGGAATCCCACCCGGATTCGCCTAGGTTCGGCGCGGCGTTGAGGCGACGATCTGCTTCTGATCCCAATTCATTTCTTTGCGCCCATGCGTATGGCATGCCGCGCACCCTGGAAGGGGTAAGTCCAATGGCACAGACATACATTCAGGAACTGATGGCTAAGAGGCAGGGGCTTGTTGTTGCTGCCCGCGCGATCACCGATAAGGCTACGGTCGAGAAGCGTGACCTGACGGCCGCTGAGCAGGCCGAGTACGACAAGTACGACGAGGACATTAGGTCGCTTCGGACGGCAATCGACCGGCTGGTGGACCAGCAGGAAAGCACCCGCCAGATAGAGAAGGCAATGAACGAGCTGCTCGGTGGAGGTGACAGTGCTGAGACGCGTGGCGGTGAGTTTGTGAACCTTGCGACCGGTGCACCGGCCGCTGTCCGCTCAGGCGAGAGCTTCTTGAGCCATGCAGTGGTGAGTGCGGCCCGCAGTAACGAGTCGGCGCGCGAGGAAGCTGCTATTGCTACTCATGGCAACCTCGCCAACCAGCTCCGCGCGCTGACCTTGACTGGTGGTGCCGCGGTGGTGCCGCAGGTGTGGGCGGCGCAGTTGATTGACCTGGCCCGGAACAAGTCGGCGGTCCTCCAGGCCGGGGCGCAGATTGTGCCGATGGAGGCGGGCGTGGTGAAGATCGGCCGCCTGACGGGTGACCCGACAGCGGCCTTCCGCACCGAGGGTTCTCTGATCGCGCCGAGCGACCCGACGCTGGATAACGTGACTTTGACGGCCCAGGACATGTCGTGCCTGGTGATCGGGAGCCTGGAGTGGTTCCAGGACAGCCAGAACGGCGACGCCATCGTCAAGAACGCCATTGCCCAGGCTATGGCTTCACGGCTTGACCTTGCTGCACTGTACGGCGGCATCACTTCCGGGGCTGGCTCCATCAACCTGCCGACCCCGCCGAACCCGCGCGGTGTGTTGGCTGCCCTGAACGCGACCCTGCCGGGCAACGTGCTCGGCGCCGCCGCTAACGGCACGGCACAGACTGCGGCGACGTACTACAACGAGGTGCTCGACACCATCTACAAGGTGCGTTACGGCAACGAGGAGCCTAACGGGCTGATCTGGAACGCCAAGCTGTCCCGCCAGTACGCGGGCGCGAACGACACGACGGGGCAGCCGCTGCGGTTGCCTGCCGATGTGGAGTCCATCCCGCGGTACACGTCGAACCAGTTGCCGAGCTACACGCAGGGCACCATGACCAGCCGTGCGACGGATCTGTTTGTCGGAGACTTCACGCAGTTGCTCATCGGCCAGCGCCTCGGCATCACCATCCAGGTCCTGACCGAGCGGTACGCCGAGTACGGCCAGATTGGCATCGTCGCCCACTGGCGCGGCGACGTGGCACCCGCCCGCCCGGCAGCCTTCGCCGTCTACCGCGCAATCCAGGGAGCGCTCTAATGAGCCGCCGTGATGAGCATGTGAGGGCGCTGGAGCGGGAGGCAGGGCTGACGACCGAGGAGGCCGAGGCCGTGGTCGTACCCGAGAGCGGAGGGCTGACCACGAGCGGCGGCAGCAGGTATGCCGTCGCCCTGGATTACCTGCACACCACGCACCCGGAAACGGGCAACGAGGTTGTGTTCGTGCCAGGCGAGGCGCTGCCCGAGTGGGCGGCCGCTGACCAGGCAGCAAAAGAGCGGCAGAGGCTGGCGAGCCTGCCAGGTCTGCCGCCAGTAGGCAAGCGCGCCGTCAAAGGCCGCTAGGAAGGGCGTCAACGCCACCCCCGCCCGCGCAACCCGCCAGGGACACGGGGGCGGTCGGGGGAACGATGGCGGGGAGGGCTCTTCCTTCAGTCGGCCCGATGATCCACCAGCGCTCATAAAGTGCAAGGCCCGTCGGCCCGTGTTCGTCCAAGGCACGGCTCGGCGGGCCTTGGCATGTCCACTGCACCGATGTGATGTCAGCCCCGCCGACTATTGTTAGATGTACCGCGGGTAATTTGACCTGAGACAACTAATGATGGGGGCGACACACCAAGATGGAGTGGTTTTTCGACGGTTTCGGCACGATGGTGATTGGACTTGTGCTCGGCGGTGCAGGCGGCGCGGCTGGTGGCTGGACCATGGCGAAGAATCGGTTCCAACGCCAGAGCCAGAAGGCTGGCAATGATTCCAGCCAGATTCAGGTCGGACGCGACTACAAGAAGAAGTAGCGCCGTGAGCCAGAGCCAGAAGGCGGGCGCCGGGGCGCAGCAGACCCAGATTATGGGGGACCTGATCATTCACCAGGGTGTGACGGAGCAGCGAGCAGCAGAAATCGCGGATGAGCGGGCGCGCCTCGTTCTCAGGGACTACTCCATGGAGTCAGCACCGGAAGCGTTTGCGCGTATAAAGCAACTGGACCGTCGTGTTGTGGAGCTTCTGTCTGCCGAAGGGAAGCTGGACGCTCTAAAAGACCCGGCTTATCAGATTGCTCTACAGAAGGCGCAGGTAGGGGCAGCATCTACGGACCGAGAAGGCGACTACGACCTGTTGGCGCGATTGCTAGGCCAAAGAGCAGAACAAGACAGTCGCTATGTTCGTGCAAGCGTCGACAGGGCTGTCCAGGTTGTTGACATGATCGACGATTCAGCATTGCAGGGCCTCAACCTGCTTTGGATCATCCTCACGCTAACTCCCGGCGGGGAGACAGTTTCGGCAGGTACGAAGCTCTTGGAGACACTGCTGACGCGCTTTCCCTACGACAACTTGCCTAACGGGCGACGCTGGCTGGACCACTTAGACATGATCGACCTTGCCCGAATAACGTCCGGGAGCATCACTACCCTCAAGAAGTTTGTGGATATCTTCGCTGACCGGTGGCCGGGCTTCCTTAGCACTGGCTTCCAAGAGGACGTAGCTGCTGACATTTTGAAGAGCTGCCTCGAGCGCAAGGTGCCTGCGCTGCGGATTGTGGAGCATGATTTGAAGCCCGGATACTACCGGCTTCCGTACCACAGCACCGTGCAGCTACGTAACGTGCTGGCAGCAAGTGTCGTGATGGGGGATGACGCGGACTACGTTATCGAACTGGCCCGCGAGAAAGGCAACCTGGACACAAAGGACGAATCTTTGGTGCCCAAACTGGAAGAAGCGATAGCCGCCAGCCAGGCTCTATCCAAGATACGAACTTGGTGGGACCAGATCCCCGACTACCCCACGATAACTGCGGCGGGCGTCGCCGTCGCCTACGCCAACTCTCTCCGGTACCACGACTTTTCCGACATTAGAGGGCTGGCCGAGTACTTGGAGCTATCAACCTAAAGGCTGAAGGCACGGGAACCCTGCGAAACCCTCCGATAACTGCGCGAACGTGAGGCGTGTAGGGTGACCCGCCATCCGTTGCGCGTATGCTGCGGCTTGGCTTGCTGTGTACTTGCTGGTTCTTCCCGGTGCTGGAAGCTGCTCAAGGGGCAGCCATACGACTTCAGCCCCTGCCAAGGGGTACACGACGGGATAGATCTTCCCCATTACCTTTTGCAGAGTCATAGGCAAAGCGTGGGTCTTCAGGTTGCGCACATACCAGACCCCCGGCAGTAGGCCCCCGATGGGAAATGCTGCAATGAAGGCGTCGTATCCTGCCCAACTCCGCCGCAGTTGTTCGTCCAGAGTGGAGGCCCAATACACGCACTCAGTGGCGGATATGTATAGCGCGGCGGGGTCAGCGGACAAACGCAAATCCATATGGCGCTGCCGGGCTGCCTCAAAGCCATCGAACGCCAACGCAACTAAAGGTTCAAACGTCGTCTCTTCCCCCATGCCCTCCAGCTTAGTCAGGAGTGAGTGCGGTAAGCGCTTGGGCTACCTCTGCCAAAAAGTTGTCCTTGCTCTCGCGTGGACCCTCGCGGACCTGGGGCACCGGGAGGCGCCGGACACAAACGACATCGGACAGGCACTGGGCCTGCGGCAGGCTGCGGCGGCCGCGGCATGACACACCTCCAGGAACAGAACGAACTGAAGGGACCGCGGGTGGAGAAGGATCTGGGCATGGATACGGAACGGTTGGCCCGCGCCGCCCTTTCACGGCTGATGGAACCACAGGACGCGGCGGGACTTGCCCTCGTGCAGCTTGCAGGGGCAACGGACGCCCTGCGCATCGCCACCGGCCAGGTGGCGGCCGGGGCTGACCTGGAGCGGGGCATCACCGCGCTGCTGGCAGACAGCGGGGCCGGCAGCTGGGCCGGACTGGCCGCCGCCTTGAAGCGTTGGCAGCCGCGGCTCCCCGACCTTGCGCCCGAACGTGACCTTGCCACCATGGCCCGGCTGGGCGGGCGCCTCATCATTCCCGGCGATGAACTGTGGCCTGCCCAGCTGGCGGACCTGGGGATCCAGGAGCCCATGTGCCTCTGGTGGCGGGGGCAGGAACAGCCGCTGCCTGCGGTGGACAAATCCATCGCCCTGGTGGGGTCCCGGGACAGCACCAGCTACGGGGCGGCGGTCACCGGGGACCTCGCCTACTCCCTGGCGCAGCGGGGCTTCACGGTCATATCGGGCGGAGCCTACGGAATTGACGCCCATGCACACCGTGCGGCCCTTGCCGGCGGATCCACCGCGGTCCCCACCATCGCCGTCATGGCCGGGGGAGTGGACCGGTTCTATCCGTCGGGCAATGAGGACCTGCTGCGGGCCGTGGCAAACCAGGGGGCAGTGCTGGCCGAGGTCCCACCGGGTTCGGCTCCAACCCGCTACCGCTTCCTGCAACGGAACCGCCTGATAGCTGCCCTCTCCGCGGTCACGGTGGTGGTGGAGGCGCGCTGGCGGTCGGGGGCACTCAATACGGCCCACCACGCTGAGACTCTGGGCCGTGCCGTCGGCGCCGTTCCCGGGTCGGTCCACAGCGCCAACTCCGCCGGGTGCCACCGGCTATTCCGGGATGGAGGCGCAGTCTGCGTCACCGATGCGGCGGAGGTGGCCGAGCTCGCCTCACCCAGCGGGACGGCACTGCCCGGGCAACGCACCACGGAAGCGGCAGTCCAGGACGGCCTGACCCTGGAAGACCTGATCCTGCTGGACGCGCTGCCGCTTCGCTCCACCACTTCCGTGGAAAAGCTCTCCACAGTGGCGGGGCTGGCACAGGACTCGGTGCGGGCAGGGCTTGGCAGGCTGGGGCTGCTGGGGCTCGCCGTATCGGAGCGGGGCGCCTGGAAACGCGGTAAGGGGTAACCGTGTCCGCACGCGGTGAGGGCTACGCAACTGGGAAAGTAGAGGAGTGGAACATGAAAAACTGCCCGGGGAACTTGGCAAGGCACTGGACGCGTTCTCCGGCTACCTGTCGGGAGAGCGTGCAGTGTCAGCCCACACCAGGCGCGCATACCTGGGCGACCTGCACAGCCTCCTGGCCCATGCGGCATCGGAAGGCGTGGCAGGACTGAAGGACCTTGAACTGGGAACCTTCCGCCGGTGGCTCGGAAGCCAAAGCTCCGCCGGCGCCTCGCGGGCAACCCTTGCGCGCCGGTCCGCCACGGCGCGGGCATTCACCGCCTGGGCGCTCCGGGAAGAACTTATCGAGGCGGACCCCGCACTTCGCCTGAAGGCACCCAAGCGTGAAGGATCCCTGCCGGGGGTACTGCAGGCGTCGCAGCTCACGCGCATACTGGAGGGGCTGGAGACCTCGGCCACGGAAGGCGAACCCCTTGCTGTGCGCAACCGCGCCGTCGTGGAACTCCTCTACGCCACGGGTATCCGGGTGGGCGAACTTGCCGGGCTCGACGTCGACGACCTGGACCCGGACCGCCGGACGCTGCGGGTCCTCGGCAAAGGCAACAAGGAGCGCACCGTCCCGTACGGAGTTCCCGCTGCCGTGGCCGTCGACGACTGGCTCCGGCGGGGACGCCCGGCACTGGCGAAGGACCACAGCGGGCCTGCCCTGTTTCTCGGAGCCCGCGGCGGACGCGTTGATCAACGCCAGGTCCGCGCTCTGGTGAACGCCCTGTTCGAGGCCTTGGGTGACACCTCCGTATCCGGGCCCCATGCGTTGCGGCACTCGGCCGCCACCCATCTGCTCGACGGCGGCGCGGACCTGCGCGCGGTGCAGGAGATCCTGGGCCACAGCAGCCTGGCCACCACCCAGATCTACACCCATGTCTCGGTTGACCGCCTCCGGAAGAGCTATCAGCAGGCACATCCCAGGGCCTGAGCGGTGTGGCTAATCGCACTGGCGTAATTTCGCGGGGTACGGCACAATAAGAGTCACGTCCGGCAACTTTCAAGTGTCGCTTGAAGCTCCTTGAGCCTCATGCGGTGCGGCAAGTCCGGACGCAGCTTTAGCTGACACATCTGAATACACGCAGGGAAACCACCGCCGCAGAGCAGGGCACGGCAGTTCCATCCAGGCAGAGGTCGTTGGGGAAGACGTACCTATAGCTATGGAGGATGGAATGTCTGTTGCAATGACCCGCGGTGTGCTGTTCGTTCACTCGGCCCCTACGGCGCTGTGCCCCCACGTTGAGTGGGCTGTCGGCGCCGTAGTGGACAAGCGGACGGACCTTGAATGGACCCCGCAGCCCGCCGCGCCCGGCATGTTCCGGGCCGAGCTGTCCTGGACCGGGGCCCCCGGCACGGGATCAAAACTGGCGTCCTGCCTCCGAGGCTGGGCGCATCTCCGCTATGAGGTGACGGAGGAGCCCAGCCAGGGCGTGGACGGCGGCCGCTGGTCGCATACGCCCGAATTGGGAATTTTCCACGCCGTCACAGACGTCCACGGCAACATCATGGTGTCCGAGGACCGCATCCGCTACGCGTACGAATCCGGCGCCGGCGATCCCGCAGCCGTCTACCACGAGCTCTCCCTCGCCCTGGGCGAGGCCTGGGACGAGGAACTTGAGCCCTTCCGCCACGCTGCCGAAGGCGCTCCGGTGCGCTGGCTCCACCAAGTGGGCTGACCGCCGTCGTCCGTTCCTCCCGTGGCGAACCGCTGCCAAGGATCCGCGGCACCGCAAAGCACTAAACCCTCCATAACAAAAAGGAGGCCCCGCCAAGCCGGCGGGGCCTCCTTTTGTGTCCGGGTAGTCCCCGGGGCAGCGGCTAGATGCTGCGGATGGCCACGACTGCGTTGTGGCCGCCGAAACCAAACGAGTTGCTCAGGGCTACGATGCTGCCGGCCGGCAGGTCGCGGGCGGAGGTGACGACGTCGAGCGGGATCTCCGGATCCTGGTTCTCAAGGTTAATGGTGACCGGCGCCTTGCGCTCATGGACGGCGAGCACGGTGAGGACAGCCTCCACCGCGCCGGAAGCGCCCAGGAGGTGGCCCATCTGTGACTTCGTGGCGGAGACCGCCACATTGTCCACGTGGCTGCCCAGGGCGGCACGGAGGGCCGTGTACTCGGGCTTGTCGCCAACAGGGGTGGAGGTGGCGTGTGCATTGACGTGCACCACGTCTTCAGCCTGGATCCGGCCGTCGAACATGGCAGCCTTCAGCGCACGGGTGGCGCCGAGCCCCTCGGGGTCCGGAGCGGTGATGTGGTACGCGTCAGCGGTGACGGAGGTACCCGCCAGCTCGGCATAGATGCGGGCCCCGCGTGCCAGGGCGTGCTCCTCGGCTTCGAGGACCAGGGCGCCGGCGCCTTCGCCCATGACGAACCCGTCACGTGCGGTGTCGTAGGGGCGGGAGGCGCGCTCGGGCGCATCGTTCCGGCGGGAAAGCGCCTGCATGGAAGCGAAAGCTGCCAGCGGCATGGGGTGGATGGCAGCCTCCGCGCCACCGCACATCACCACGTCTGCCTTGCCGGAGCGGATGAGCTCCAGGCCAAGGTGCATGGCCTCCGTACCGGAAGCGCAGGCAGAAACGGGGGTGTGGGCACCGGCGCGGGCGCCGAGGTCCAGGCTGACGGCCGCGGCCACACCGTTGGGCATCAGCATGGGAACAGTCATGGGCAGGACCCGGCGCGGGCCCTTTTCCTTCAGGGTGTCCCAGGCATCCAGCAGGGTCCAGACCCCACCAATGCCGGTGGCAAATGCAACGGCCAGACGGTCCTGGTCGAATTCGGTGATGCCGGAATCAGCCCAGGCTTCCCGGGCAGCGATGACGCCGAACTGGGTGGAAGGGTCCATCCGCTTGGCTTCAACGCGGCTGAGCACGTCCAGGGCCGGGGTGCTGCAGCGGGCGGCGAAGTGGACGGGGAGCTCGTACTTGGCCACCCAGTCGTCCTCCAAGGTACGGGCACCGGAGACCCCTTTGAGGGCGTTGTTCCACATCGTGGGTACATCGCCGCCGATGGGCGTGGTGGCACCCAGACCGGTAATGACTACTTTGCGTGTCATGGGATCACTCTTTCGTCGGTGGGGAGTCCGCCTGCGCCTGTCGCAGGGTCCCGCACATATTGATGATCGGCCAGTCCCGGTCGGGGTTCTGCGCCGGATAAATGCGGCGGGCTGCCGGTCCGGTCAGTCCGGACCGGCAGCCCTGCCAAGCCGTAAGACGGCGAAAGCCTGTTACTAGGCCTGTGCTCCGGCGATGAAGCTGACGGCGTCGCCAACGGTCTTGAGGTTCTTGACCTCTTCGTCGGGGATGCGCACGCCGAACTTCTCCTCGGCGTTCACCACGATGGTCATCATGGAGATGGAGTCGATGTCCAGGTCCTCGGTGAAGGACTTGTCCAGCTCGACGGCCTCCGGGGCCAGGCCGGTTTCTTCGTTGACGATTTCAGCCAAGCCGGCCAGGATCTCTTCGTTGCTAGCCATTGGTGGCTCCTTTTCTTGTATTGCCGGCAGGGGCTGCCGGAAACGGTCCGGGCCGCGGTTGCGACCCTTGGGCGTATCTAGGGAAGGACAACTACCTGTGCGCCGAAGACCAGTCCGGCACCGAAACCGATCTGCAGGGCCAGCCCGCCGCTCAGCCCCGGGTTCTCCTGCAGGAGCCGGTGCGTTGCCAGCGGGATTGAGGCAGCGGACGTGTTGCCGGCCTCGGCAATGTCCCGTGCCACTGTAACCGTCTCGGGCAGCTTCAGCTTCTTCACCATCTCATCGATGATGCGCATGTTGGCCTGGTGGGGGATGAAGGCCACCAGGTCTTCAGCCTGGATGCCTGCGGCATCGAGTGCCTGCTGGGCCACCTTGGCCATCTCCCACACTGCCCAGCGGAAGACGGTCTGGCCGTCCTGGCGGAGGGTGGGGTACAGCTCCTGGGCTTCTTCCAGGAGTGCGAGGTCGCCCGTGGAGTCTGACTGCCGGGCGGCAAGGCCCAGGTCGCGGACGTCAAGCAGGGAACGGGTCATGCCGATCGCATTCCACTTGCTGCCGTCGGAGCCCCACACGGAAGGGGCAATGCCCGGGGTGTCGGAGGGGCCGATGACCACCGCGCCGGCGCCGTCGCCGAGGAGGAAGGAGATGGTGCGTTCGCGGTTATCGATGACGTCGGACAGCTTTTCCGCGCCAACCACCAGGACGTACTTGGCGGCGCCGGACCGGACCAGGGCGTCCGCCTGGGCAATCCCGTAGCAGTAACCGGCGCATGCGGCGGAGATGTCAAAGGCAGGGGCGGGAGTGGCGCCGATCCTGTCGGCGAGGCTGGCCGCGGCGGAGGGAGTGGCATAGGGGTGGGTCACGGTGGAGACAATCACTGCACCAAGGTCCGAGCCCTCGATGCCGGCCTTCTCCATGGCTTCGCGGGCAGCCCCCTCAGCCATGTCGATGACGCTGACATCGGCAGCCGCGCGGTGGCGGGTGACGATGCCGGTGCGCTGGCGGATCCACTCGTCCGAGGAATCGATCCACTGGCAGACATCCTCATTGGTGACGATGACGTCCGGCCGGTACGCCCCAAGGCCAAGGATGCGGGTGTGCTCCTGGATGGGAGCCTGTTTCAGCGTGGGAACGCTCATGCGTTGCCCTCCAGTTCTGCGAAAAGGGCCAGTGCGGCGGACAGGTCATCGGGGGTCTTGACAGCAACGGTTTTGACGCCGGGCATGCCGCGCTTGGCCAGCCCGGCCAGCGTGCCGGCGGGGGCAAGTTCAATCACTCCGGTAACGCCCCGCTTCACCATGGTTTCCATGCACAGGTCCCAGCGGACCGGGCGGGACACCTGGGCGATCAGGCTTTCGACGGCGGCACCGCCGTCGGTGACCTCCCCGCCGTCGTAATTCGACAGCAGGGGCACCTTCGGTGCCACGGGGTTGAGCTTCGGCGCCAGCGCCTTGAGCGCACTGACGGCGGGCTGCATGTGGCTGGTGTGGAACGCGCCGGCCACCTTCAACGGGATGACACGGGCCTTGGCGGGTGGGTTGTCGGCCAGGGCCTTCAGCTGCTCGAAGGTGCCTGCCGCCACCGTCTGGCCGGCACCATTGACATTGGCGGGCGAAGCACCGGCAGCCTCAATGGCTGCCAGTACGTCGGCCGGGTCACCGCCGACAACGGCGCTCATGCCGGTGGGTGTGACAGCTGCCGCGGCGGCCATGCCGTTGGCACGCTCGCGGACGAACGTCATGGCTTCCTGTTCGGTCAGCACGCCGGCGAGGGCGGCTGCGGTGATCTCGCCCACTGAGTGGCCGGCCAGGATTACGGGGAGGGAATTGAGCTCCACATCGAAGAGGGAGGCCGCGGCGACGAGCCCGGCGGCAACGATCAGGGGCTGCGCCACGGCAGTGTCCTTGATGGTTTCCTCATCGGAGGTGGTTCCATGGGCTATCAGGTCGATGCCTGCGATGTCACTCAGGGAGGCCAGTTGGCCTGCCACCGAGGGAAGTTCCAGCCAGGGGGCAAGAAAACCCGGGGTCTGTGAGCCCTGTCCAGGGCAGACTATTGCAAGCACGTAACCAGCTTTCCAAATTACTGTGTGATCCAGCGGTGTTTCTCCGCACCAAGCTCACGGGGTCAGGTTGTAGGAAGTCTACAATGCCTCAGGCCTGGTTCCGGGACGCCTGGCGCTCCGTGGCGGCCTTCGGCGGGGCCGCAAGACGGCCCACCACCAGAGCGGCCTGCAGCACGAATGCCTCCCGCGGCAGCAGCGGATCCCACCCCGTGACATCGCAGACGCGCTTCAACCGGTAGCGCACTGTGTTGGCGTGGACGAAGAGTTCCCGGGCCGTGGCCTCCAGTGAGTGGCCCAGCTCCAAGTAGGTTCCCAGCGTCTCCACAAGGCCGTTGGAGGCAGCCAGGAGCGGGCGGTAGATGTTCTTCACGAGCGACCGCCGCGCAGCGTCGTCCCCGGAAATCACCCGTTCCGGCAGCAGGTCATCGGCGGCCACTGGACGGGGTGCGGACGGCCAGGCGCGGGCTGCCGTAAGGCCCGCAAACGCGGATTGGGCGGAGCCGCTGGCTTCCACCAGCGAACTGGCCTCGGGTCCGTAGACCACAGGTCCGGGGGCGAACATGTCGCTCAGCTTTATGTACGCGGTTTCGCGGTCCTGCACTCCGCCCAGAATGAGGATCAGCCGATCGCCCTGGATACCCACCAAGGCATCCTCGGCGTAACGCCCGGCCATCCGCCGCAGTTCGCTGACATAACTGGCGCTGGGTTCGGACGGTGAATTCCCCACCATCACTGTGAAGCGCTCCTGCGCCTTCCAGCCCAGGGCTGCGATGCGGGAGCGCAGGGCGTCGGTGTTTTCGCCGCGCAGGATCGCATCCACGATCAGGGCTTCGAGCCGGGTGTCCCAGGAGCCGCGGGACTCAGCGGCACGGGCGTAGACGTCGGCGGCGGCGAAGGCGACTTCCCGTGAATACCGCAGCACAGCTTCGCGCAGGGATGGCTGGTCCGCCTCCGGTGCAATAACGGGAACCTGGTCCTCCACCACCTCCACCACAATCCTGATCAGCTGCAACGCTTTCTGAAGGCTGATCGAACGGGTCAGCTCCGTGGGGGCCGTCCCAAAAACGTCGGTGAGGATCCAGGAGGGCGAGCTGGGCCGCTCGTACCAGGTGACGAAGGCTGCGATTCCGTTCTGCGCCACCATCCCCAGCGCCGACCGCTCGTCCGCGCTGAGCCGGCTGTACCAGGGCAGCGACTGCTCAAGCTTGCGCATGGTGGTGGTGGAGAGCTGGCCTACGTTGGCGCGGAGCTTCTTGAGGGTTTCGGACTTCTCCGGCGTGACCTTCGGCGGGGATGGTTTCCGCTTCGAGGACGGGCTGGCTGATGCTGGCATTCTTTGAGCATACGGCCACCGATGCGCAAGCTCCATTTGTGCGAAGGCTACAACACGCCTTGTCGCGGATCACAACGGGGACGGGGCTCTGGGTGCCGGCCATCCTGGACAGGACGACGGCGGCCCTCACCTTGTGGGGTGAGGGCCGCCGTCGTTATTGCTGCGGTTGGAAATTTTGGGCAGATATGACGGGGTCAGGACCGCTGATGTCCCGGTATCTGCCCAAAAACTTCCCGGGGGTGCCTAGGCTTCGCCGCCGGCGTTGCCGGTGGTGCCGGCGTTGACGTTGAGCAGCTTGTACTTCTCAATCGCCTTGACCGGGGCGTCGACATCCACCTCGCCGCGGCGCGCCAGCATTTCGAGGGCACGGACCACGATGGAGTGGGTGTCGTTCTTGAAGAAGCGGCGGGCTGCTGCGCGGGTGTCGGAGAAGCCGAAGCCGTCGGCGCCGAGGGTGGCGAATTCGTTGGGGACGAACTGACGGATTTGGTCCGGGACGGCTTTCATGTAGTCGGAGACTGCGACGATGGGGCCGGTGGCGCCTTCGAGCTGCTGGGCGACGAACGGGGTGCGGGCGGGCTGGCCCGGGTTGAGGAAGGCTTCCTCTTCGGCGGCGAGGCCGTCCCTTCGGAGTTCGTTCCAGGAGGTCACTGACCAGACGTCGGCGGAGACGTTCCAGTCATCGGCCAGGACGCGCTGGGCTTCGAGGGCCCAGGGCACGGACACGCCGGAGGCGAGGATCTGGGTGCGGGGACCGTCGATCTTTGCCGGGGCGAGCAGGTAGATGCCCTTGATGACGCCTTCGATGTCGAGGTTTTCCGGTTCGGCGGGCTGGACGATGGGTTCGTTGTACACGGTGAGGTAGTACATGACGTTCTTATCGTCCGAGTCCGGCCCGTACATGCGTTCGAGGCCGGAGCGCATGATGTGGCCGATTTCGTAGCCGTAGGCGGGGTCGTAGGTGAGTACGGCGGGGTTGGTGGAGGCCAGGAGGGGGGAGTGGCCGTCGGCGTGCTGGAGGCCTTCGCCGGTGAGGGTGGTCCGTCCTGCGGTGGCGCCGATGATGAAGCCGCGGGTCATTTGGTCTCCGGCGGCCCAGAAGGCGTCGCCGGTGCGCTGGAAGCCGAACATGGAGTAGAACACGTAGACCGGGACCAGCGGGACGCCGTGGGTGGCGTAGGAGGTGCCGGCGGCGGTGAACGCTGCCACGGCGCCGGCTTCGTTGATGCCGGGGTGGATCAGCTGGCCTGCGGGGGATTCCTTGTAGGCCAGGACCAGGTCCCGGTCCACCGACAGGTAGTTCTGGCCCTTGGGGTTGTAGATCTTCGCAGTGGGGAAGAACGCATCCATGCCAAAGGTACGGGCTTCGTCAGGGATGATCGGGGCGATGTGCTTGCCGAAGTTCTTATCCCGCATCAGGTCCTTCAGGAGCCTGACGAACGCCATGGTGGTGGCGGCCTGCTGCTTGCCAGACCCGCGTTTGGCCACCTCGTAGGACTTCGCCTCGGGCAGCACCATCTCGGCGTGGGTGTCGCGGCGTTCCGGGACGGATCCGCCCAGGGCGGCGCGGCGCTCCATCATGTACTTGATTTCCGGGGCGTCGTTACCGGGGTGGTAGTACGGCGGCCGGTACGAGTCCTTCTCCAGCTGCTCGTCGGTGACCGGGATCCGCAGGTGGTCGCGGAACTTCTTCAGGTCATCAAGGGTCAGCTTCTTCATCTGGTGGGTCGCGTTGCGGCCCTCGAAGTGCGGTCCGAGTCCGTAGCCTTTGACGGTGTGGGCGAGGATGACGGTGGGTTTGCCCTTGAATTCGGTGGCGGCCTTGTAGGCGGCGTAGACCTTGCGGTAGTCGTGGCCGCCGCGCTTGAGGTTCCAGATCTGGTCATCGGTGAGGTCCGCGACGAGGTCCTTGGTCTGCGGGGTTTTGCCGAAGAAGTGTTCGCGGACGAACCCGCCGGATTCGGCTTTGTAGGTCTGGTAGTCCCCGTCCACGGTCTCGTTCATGATCTTCACCAGTGACCCGTCGGTGTCGCGGGTGAGCAGGTCATCCCATTCCCGGCCCCAGACGACCTTGATCACGTTCCAGCCCGCGCCGCGGAAGAACGCTTCGAGTTCCTGCATGATCTTGCCGTTGCCGCGCACCGGGCCGTCCAGGCGCTGGAGGTTGCAGTTGATCACGAAGTTCAGGTTGTCCAGGTTCTCGTTCGCCGCGAGCTGGAGCAGGCCGCGGGACTCGGGCTCATCCATTTCACCGTCGCCCAGGAACGCCCAGACCTGCTGGTCACTGGTGTCTTTCAGGCCCCGGTTGTGCAGGTAGCGGTTGTTCTGGGCCTGGTAGATCGCGTTCATCGGGCCGATGCCCATGGACACGGTGGGGAATTCCCAGAACGTGGGCATCAGGCGCGGGTGCGGGTAGGAGGACAGGGCATGGCCTTCACGGGACTTTTCCTGCCGGAACCCGTCCAGGTCCTCCTCGGACAGGCGCCCTTCCATGAACGCCCTCGCGTACATGCCGGGGGAGGCATGGCCCTGGAAGAAGACCTGGTCCCCGCCGCCGGGGTGGTCCTTGCCGCGGAAGAAGTGGTTGAAGCCGACCTCGTACAGGGTCGCGGCCCCGGCGTAGGTGGAGATGTGTCCGCCGACCCCGATATCGGGCCGCTGCGCCCGGTGCACCATGACCGCGGCGTTCCACCGCATGTACGCCCGGTACCGGCGTTCGAATTCCTCGTTGCCCGGGAACGCAGCTTCCTGGTCCACCGGGATCGTGTTCACGTAATCGGTGGTGGTCACCATCGGCACCCCGACGCTCTGCGCGCCCGCGCGCTGCAGCAGGCTCCGCATGATGTATTGGGCACGCTCGGTGCCCTGTTCCCTGATCAACGCGTCCAGGGACTCAACCCACTCGGCAGTCTCTTCCGGATCACGATCAGGCAGCTGGTTAGTCAACCCGCTGAGGATATGGGAGGTATCTTCTCCTGCAGCCACGTCCAACCTCTCTTTGCGCGCATGAATCGGCGCACTCAGGCCAGGCAGGGTGACTGCCCGGCGTATATACGCCGTGTGCGACGTATCGGTTACAACAACCCGGTCATGTGTGCCGGGCAGCTTCCTAGCGCTCCTATGTCTGCACGGAGTCACAAGGTTGTCGTCCGCAGGCATAGTTGTCATCAGCCACTCTAGCCCTGACGGCAACACGATGCGTAGCTGCGGCCCCGGCGCTGCAGTTGTATTTCGTTCGTCATACTGGTTGTGTGACGAAAAGCCCCTGCAACGGGGCTGCCGAGGCCGGATGTGACGCAGAATATGCGCAGTCGCGGGGGCGGCAGCTTGAAGCGCAGGCACAAAGGGTGTTGGCTTGGGAGTAATGGAAATCACTATGCACACTGCATATATGAGGCATTGGAGGAACACGTGAGCGAGGCCGACGCCGCCACTTCGGTAAATGTGGCGGAAAAATTGGGTTTCAAAAATGGGGATCTGATTCAGGAGTTCGGTTACGACGACGACGTCGATTTCGACTTGCGTGACGATATTGAGGACCTCACCGGTTCCGAGATGCTCGACGAAGACGACCATGAGGTGGCGGATGCCGTTATCCTCTGGTGGCGCGACGGCGATGGGGACCTGGTTGACAGCCTGATGGATTCCCTCACAACCCTGAGCGAAAACGGCGTTGTTTGGGTGCTTACCCCCAAGTCCGGCAGGAATGGCTACGTTTCGCCGGCGGAAATCCAGGAGGCTGCACCCACGGCCGGCCTGCACGTCACCACCTCAGCCGGAGTCTCAAAGGACTGGAGCGCCGCCCGTCTGGTCAGCAGGAAGAACAAGTGACGGCAGCGGTTGAAACCGCCGCCGCAGCAGTTCCGGCGCTGGGCGCTGCAGCACCTGAATTTGAGCTTGCCAACCAATACGGCGAGCCGGTGACGCTGTCGTTCTTCCGGGGGCAAAATGTGGCGCTGGTCTTTTATCCCTTTGCATTCTCCGGCATCTGTACCGGCGAGCTTTGTGAGATACGGGACAACCTGGGCATGTTTGAGGATTCGAACGCAGTTGTCCTGGCGGTGTCAGTGGACAGCAAGTTCAGCCTCCGTGCCTACGCCGCGCAGGAAGGCTACACCTTCGACCTCCTTGCCGACTTCTGGCCGCACGGGGCCGTGGCCACTGCCTACGGCGTGTTCGACGCCGGAAGCGGCATGGCAAAGAGGGCCACCTTCATCATCGACGCCGAGGGCATGATCCGGTACAGCGTGGTGAACCCCCTCGGCAAGGCGCGCGACTTCAACGAATACCGCACCGCCTTGGCGGATCTGAAGCAGGCCTGAGGAAGCATGGCTGGGCAGCGGCGGGGGACAGGCCTTACCGGCTTTGCCAGCATGCCGCCGGTGGCCCCTGCCCCGCCTTCCGGCCATGACCTCCAGATTCTGGTCCGGATCCGGGACCTGCTCGCAGGGTCCCCCTTCGCTCTGCTGACGGGCGCCGGCCTCAGTACCGACTCCGGCATCCCGGATTACCGGGGTCCGGATTCACCGCCCCGTTCACCTATGACCTACCAGGAGTTTGTCCGGGACGCAGCCAACCGGCAGCGTTACTGGGCTCGAAACCACATCGGGTGGTCCCACATGCGGCACGCGGACCCGAACCAGGGCCACTACTCGGCCGCCGAGCTGGAGCGGCGCGGCTACCTCACCGGACTGATTACCCAGAACGTTGACCGCCTGCACCAGGACGCGGGCAGCTCCAACGTGGTCGATCTCCACGGCAGGTATGACCAGGTGGTCTGCCTGGACTGCCGGCGTACATACTCCCGGCGTCTGCTGGCCGGTGTTTTTGAGGAGCTCAACCCCGGGTTCCTGGAGCGGGCAGCAGCTGGCGGGCTGGTGGAAATGGCGCCTGACGCTGATGCCACCGTAGAGGACCAGGCGCTCATCAACAGCTTCGTGGTGGCAGTCTGTCCTGCCTGCGGCGGCACCCTGAAGCCGGACTTCGTCTACTTCGGGGAGAATGTGCCCAAGGACCGGGTGGAACGGTCGTACACAATGGTGGACGAGGCAGCCGCCTTGGTGGTGGCGGGTTCGTCGCTGACCGTCATGAGCGGCCTGCGGTTTGTAAGGCACGCTGCCAAGAAATCCAAGCCCGTGGTAATCATCAACCGGGGCGCCACCCGGGGCGATGACAAGGCGACCATCAAGCTTGAAGCCGGCGTCAGTCAGGCGTTGGATTACCTTGCCGCGGAACTTCCTGGCCTGTAGGAGAAGCGTTCTTCCATGGATTCGCGTTTCCGGTCTATCGTCGGGTAGAGTCTATGTTCGTTGGTTACGGCGGAACGGCCGGAAACCGCACGATTTGGGTCTTTAGCTCAGCTGGTAGAGCGCCACGTTTACACCGTGGATGTCATCGGTTCGATCCCGGTAGGACCCACCATCAACACCCCGTTGCCCCGCCTTATGGCGGGGCAACGGGGTTTTTTTGTTCTGTCTTCCTCCTGACGTGATTGTCGGTGCCTTGCCATAGCTTGCAGGAATGGAACACGTCATAGTGCAAACAGACAGCGACGGAATCCCGACGGCGGTGCTGGGCCGGGGCAGGGAATGGGCAGTGGGTGCCGAGCCGGTGAGATGGTTCGAGCGCATCAACTGGTGGGAAACCAGCCGCAGGATGCCCAAGGGCAACAGCGGTGTGGACGTCGAGGTCCTGCAGTTGCAGGTCAGGCTGGGAAACAATCGCAGGTCGGCCTTGACCACCATGTATCTCCAGAGGGATGGAGTGGGCGGCGGTTGGCGCCTGAGGGAGCCGGTGGCGGGTGCAGCCTGAGGGGCCGGGCCCCAGCCGTTTGTCCGCGGGCATTGGAAAGCCCTCCACCGCGACTATTGGGGGATGCCGCGGTGGAGGGCCTGGGATGAATATACCGTGAACTCCCGGAAACAAAAAGCCACGCCTGGCTGGCAGTAGCCGGAAGCCGGCTGGCACCGTCCGCGCCCCCAGCAGCCAGCCATTATGATGGTTGGTGTTCAGCTGGATGAATGCGACGTCGAGCGAAAGCGCCTATCGAAGGAGAATCATGGCCGATTCCCGAACCCCCCGTTCCTCTGACGGAGCGGGAAGCGCTTCGCCGGCGCCGGCCGTCACCCGCGCTGCTGCCGTACTGGAAGCCCTCGCTGCGTCGGCGGGCGGAAGGCTCACCCTCAGCGATCTTGCCCGTGAGTTGGGGATCCCGAAATCCTCCACCTCCAACCTGCTGCTGGCGTTGGAAGAGGCCCGGCTCATCAACAGGCAGGGTGCCGAGTTCACGCTGGGCCGCAAGCTGGTTGAACTCGGCGCGGCATACCTCAGCCGCATGGACGAGGTCCAGGAGTTCTACAGGTACTGCGAGCAGGCACCCACCCTCTCGGGGGAGACCGTACGGATTGCCATGCTGGACGGGTCCAACGTCATCTATCTTGCCCGCTATGAGGGCCACCCGGCTGTCCGGCTGACGTCGAACATCGGGGACAAGATGCCCGTTTCGCTGTGCGCCGTGGGCAAGGCCCTGATTTCCAGGCTGCACGACCACGATATCGACGACATGTTCCCTGATAATGCCCAGCTTCCGGTCCTGACGCCCAAGTCACTTAAAACCGGCCGCGAGCTCAAGGCGCAGATCCAGGTAATCCGCGATCAGGGCTACGCCTTTGAGGACGAGGAATCCACGACGGGCGTGGTGTGCCTTGGTGTGGCAGTTCCCACCAGGGGGTCCCATGGTCCCAGCCTTGGCTTGTCAGTAACGGCGTTGAAGGCCACCTATACGCCGGAGCAAGGGACGCAGATGGTCAAGGAACTGCGGGAACTCGCGCAGTCACTCGGCAATCCCATGGGGTAGGCGGGGCACTGCTGAGACGAATAAGACTCCACTGCTTGCCAACTGTTCAACTTGCTGTACTCTGTTCAACATAGTGATCAGCATTGTTTGGTGCTGTCGCTGACCCACCAGGCCAACGGGGGCCTGGCGTGTGATGAGGGAGTTCTTGTGACAACTCGTACTAATGCACCGCACATCGCTGAAGGTGCCGCCGTCGATGCGGACCAGCTGCGAAGGGCAACTCTTGCAAGTTCCGTAGGTTCGGCACTGGAGTATTACGACTTCTATATCTACGGCCTTGCTTCCGCACTGATCTTCGGACCGCTCTTCTTTGCGCCGCTCGGCGAGAGCGGGGCTGTGATCGCCTCCTTTGCCACTTACGGAGTGGGGTTTGCAGCCCGGCCGTTCGGCGGCATCGTCTTCGGCTACATCGGTGACAGGTTCGGCCGCAAAATGGTCCTGATCCTCACCATCGGCCTGATGGGCATGGCCAGCTTCGCGATCGGGCTCCTTCCCACCTTCGAACAGGCCGGGATGCTCGGGGCGGTCCTCCTTGTTACCCTTCGCATCATCCAGGGCCTCGGTGCCGGGGCCGAGCAGGCAGGTGCAACAACGCTCATCTCCGAAGTCGCCCCGCGCCGCCGTCGTGGTTTCTTCGCCTCCCTTCCTTTCGTCGGGATCCAGCTGGGCACCCTGCTGGGTGCGGGAACCTTCGCGCTGATGGCCTTGGCTGACAGATCAGTCCTGCAGGGCTGGCTGTGGCGGGTACCGTTCCTGGCCAGCTTCATCCTGATCGCCATCGCAGTGTTCATCCGCCTTCGCCTCAAAGAGACTCCTGTCTTCCAGGAGCTGGAAAAGCACAAGGCAGTGGCAAAAAACCCTGTTGGCCAGATTTGGAAGCATTCCAAGAAGAGCGTCCTTGTGGGTATTGGCCTGCGCATGGGCGAAAACGGCAACTCCTCGATCTACTCGGCGCTGCTGGTTTCCTTCATCAGCATGCCTGCCGGGGTCTTCGCGGGTGACAAATTCATTGGTCCCACCGGATTGCTGATCGCCGCTGGATTCGCCGCCTTCATGGTGGTCACCTTTGGTGCTCTTTCCGACCGCTATGGCCGCGTTCCCGTGTACCGCTACGGAGCCCTGTTCCAGACCGTCATCGCACTTCCGGCTTTCTACCTGGTGACCCTGGGCAACGTCGCGCTTGTCTGGGTGGTCATGGTGGTGGGCATCGCCCTGGGTGTGCAGGCCATGCTTGGTCCGCAATGTGCGCTGCTGCCGGAGCTGTTCGGTTCCCAGCATCGCTTCACCGGTGTGGCGCTGAGCCGCGAAATCTCGGCGGTCCTCGCCGGCGGATTCGCTCCCATGATCGGCGTTGCGCTCCTGGCTGCCACCAACCACTCCTGGCTGGTTCCCGCGTTCTACTCGCTGGTCCTGGCGCTGATCTCGTTCATCACCACCTTCTTCACCCCTGAAACACGCGGGCGGGACCTCGTGCTGGTAGAGGACGCCAGCTAGCTACCCCACAAAAGTGCCCGGCCGGTTCAACCGGCCGGGCAGTTTGCCGTAGCAGTGACGTGTCAGTAGAAGTGGATGGTGTCCACGAGGTGGTGCAGTTCGCCACCGTCAAGGAAGGTGCGCAGGTTGCTGCAGAAGCGCTCCGCGATCAGCCTGTTCTCGGCGGCGCTCAGGGCGGAGGTGTGCGGGGACACCAGGACACTGGGGTGGCTCCATAACGGGCTTTCGAGGGGGAGTGGTTCCACCGCGAATACGTCAAGGCATGCGTAGGAGACCTGGCCGTTGTCCAGGGCTTCGAGGAGCGCCTCCTCGTCAACCACCGTTCCCCGTCCCACATTGACGAACACGGTGCCGGGCTTCATTGCCGCGAAGACGTCGCGGTTGAAGAGCTTGTCCGTGTAGGGCGTACCCGGAAGGGTGTTGACCACCGCATCGGCACTGGCGAGGAGGGATGGCAGGCTTTCGTTGCCGGCCACCTCCTCGATGCCGTCCAGGGGCTCCACGGTCCTCTTGGTCCCGCTGACGGTCATGCCCAGGGCACCGGCCAGCCGGGCTGTCTCAAGGCCGATCTCACCGAGCCCCGTTACCACCAGCTTTGATCCGCTCACCAGCCTGGTGGGGGTCCGGAGCGCGGGCCAGGCCTTCTCCTGCTGGTCGCGCACCAGTTCGGCGGTGCGCTTGAAGCCGTTGAGAATGCCCATGACGGCGAATTCCGCCAGGGGCAGGGCGTGGACCCCGGCGGAGGTGGTGACCTTGAATTTCTGCAGGAGCTGAGGGTCCAGCCCTGCGGCCTTCACGGCACCGCCCGCTCCGGCTGCCATGGCATGGATCCACTGGAGGTGTTCGTTTTCCACCGCGATACGTGCCAGGCCCACGGGGCTTTCGTTGGGGAAGCCGTAAAGCACTTGGGCGCTGTTGAGCATCTGCCAATAGCGCTCCTCCTGTTCCGGGCTGCGCTGGAAGCCGGGATCTCCTGCATGGTCTGCGGGAAACCGCTCCGGCGGCAGCAGGTCGGGTTCGTAGAGGACCGAAACGGCGGGAGCGACGGCCCGGATCCGGTCTACCAGCTCGGCTTCGAGCGGGACGGCGATGGCCACGGTAATTTGAGACGTCATGGCGTTCATCATACTGAATTGAGGCTAGGATATTGAACAGCTTTGAAGACCACGACGATGTGAGGCGGGGTATGAAAGACAATCGGGCGGGCTTTGTTGGCCTGGGCCATATGGGAAAACTGATGGCAGCCCACGCCATGGCCAAGGGATGGCACATCACCGGCTGGAACCGGTCCCATGACGCTCTCGCCCGCCTGCAGGCGCTGGGCGGAGCGGCCGCGGAGCGGGTGTCGGACCTGCGCAGCCTGCCCATCATCATCTTCATGCTTCCCGACCTTTCGCACATCGAGGAAGCGGCCGCTGAACTCCTGGAGTGCTGGAAACAAGAGCCACCCGCCCCCAACACGGTCCTGCTGGTCATGAGCAGTGTCTCGCCCACGGGCGTGCAGGACTTCGGGCAACGCGTCCTTGAGCTCAGTGCCGGCAACGCCCGGGTGGTGGACGCACCGGTCAGCGGGGGCACCAACGGCGCAGCCGACGGCACCCTTGCCATCATGGCCGGCGGGGATGAACAGGCATTCGGCCGTGTCGAACCACTGCTGCAGTGCATGGGCACCACCGTGCGCCACCTGGGCCCGCTGGGAACAGGGTCCCTTGCCAAGGCATGCAACCAACTGGTGGTGGGAACCACGACGGCGGCGCTCGCCGAAGCTGCCGAGCTTGCCGAACGTTCCGGGCTGGCCCCGGCGGAACTGTTCGACGTGCTGCAGGGCGGCCTGGCGGGAAGCCGGGTCCTGGACGTCGTGGGACCGCGCCTGGTGTCGAAGGACTACACCCCCACCGGGCCCGCAAAATTCATGCACAAGGACCTTGCCTTTGTGCTGGACGCCGCCGGGGTGGTGGGTGCGGCAACACCCATGGCAACTGCCGCCCTCGACCTGTACGCGGAACTAAAACGCCAGGGCCTCGGCGACCAGGACCTCGCCGTCGTTCGCCAGGCCGTCTCCAACCTCAGCCAGCGTGCCGTAACAGCGGCGGTAGGAAGTGATGCACCATGAGCGCTTTGTTTGATTTGACCGGCCGGATTGCCCTGGTGACGGGTTCGAGCCGGGGCATCGGTTTGGCCCTGGCCCGGGCGCTGGCTGAGGCGGGCGCCACGGTGGTGCTCAATGGTGTCAATGAAGAGCGGCTCAAGGACGCCGCCGCAGTGCTGGCGGCGGACTTCGCACCCGGCCGGATCCACAGCCTTGCCTTTGACGTGACCGACGACGAAGCTGCCGCCCGGAGTATCAGGTGGATCGAGGAGAACGTTGGTCCGCTGGAGATCCTGGTGAACAACGCCGGGATCCAGCACCGGGTGCCGATGCTGGAGCTGGAGCTGGTGGACTGGGAGCGGGTCCTCACCACGGACCTGACCAGCGCTTTCCTGGTGGGCCGGGAGGCGGCCCGGCATATGACCGGCCGCGGGCGGGGGAAGATCATCAACATCTGCTCGGTCCAGGCAGACCTGGCCAGGCCCACCATCGCGCCATACGTCGCCGCGAAGGGTGGGCTGAGGAACCTCACCCGCGCGATGACTGCGGAGTGGGCCGGTTCCGGCCTGCAGATCAACGCCATTGCACCGGGGTACATCCATACCGAAATGACGCAGAACCTTGTGGATGATGAGGAGTTTAATTCCTGGATCCTGGGCAGGACGCCGGCGCACCGGTGGGGGACGGTGGAGGATCTGGCCGGACCGGTGGTGTGGCTGGCCTCGGACGGCTCGAACTTCGTGAACGGCCAAACAATCTTCATCGACGGCGGAATGACGGTGGTGGTCTGATGCCGCTGGATACCCATCTGACGGCAGGGCATGAACAGCTGCCAGTCAGTGGCCCGGCCCTGGTGGCCCACGCAGCCGGGGACCTCCGCATCGACGAAGTCCCGCTGCCCCGGCCCGCACCTGATGAGGCGGTGGTGGAAGTTGCCTACGGCGGCATCTGCGGCTCGGACCTGCATTACTGGTTGCACGGCGCCGCGGGGGAGTCCGTCCTCAAGGCCCCGCTGGTCCTGGGCCACGAAATCTCCGGGCGGGTAGTGCGTCCGGCAGCCAACGGTGCAGGACCCAGGGCCGGGACCGCCGTCGCCGTCCATCCCGCCACGCCAGGCCCGGGCGCGGCCCGGTACCCTGCGGACCGGCCCAACCTGTCGCCGGGCTGCACCTACCTGGGCAGCGCTGCCCGCTACCCGCACACCGACGGCGCCTTCAGCAGGTACGTCACGCTGCCCGTGCGGATGCTGCGTGCCCTGCCGGAGAGCCTGGAGCTGCGCACCGCGGCCCTCATCGAGCCTGCCAGCGTCGCCTGGCACGCAGTGTCCCGGGCCGGTGACGTCTGCGGAAAAACCGCGCTGGTGGTCGGTTCCGGACCCATCGGGGCCCTCGCCGTCGCCGTCCTCAAGCGCGCCGGCGCCGCCCGCATCACCGCAGTCGACCTCCATCCCAAACCGCTGCACATCGCCAAGGCCGTCGGCGCGGACCAAGTGATTAATGCCGCGGACACTGCCGCCATCGCCGCCGTGGAGGCCGACGTCGTCATTGAATCCTCCGGCAACCACCACGGCCTGGCGTCCGCGATCCAGGGCGCGGTGCGCGGCGGCACTGTGGTGATGGTGGGGCTCCTGCCCACGGGCATGCAGCCGGCGCCCATCTCGCTGGCCATCACCCGCGAACTCGACCTCAAAGGTTCGTTCCGGTTCAACGAGGAGATCGACGAGGTGATCGCCGCCCTCGCGGATGGGACCCTTCACGTCGCACCCATCGTCACCCACGAGTTCCCGCTCGAGGATGCCCTGCAGGCGTTCGAGGTAGCGAAGGACTCCACCACCTCCGGCAAGGTCCTCCTCAGCTTCGGCTGACGCTCACTGCCGCACGGGGATGAACACCCGTGGCTGCTCCGTCCAGGTATCGGCCATCTGGGACATGGTGCGCCGCATGATCCGGTCCGAGGCCTCACGGGCAGACACGGCGTCACTCCGTGCGATCGCTTCCGCCACATCCTCATGCCACTGCAGGGCGGCCTGATGGGGATGGTCCGGCATCAGGCCGTGGACGGTACGGCCTGTCAGGGTCTCGGCCACCTGGCCCATCAGGTTGGCGAACATCTCATTTCCGGACCCCGAGAGCAGCAGCGAATGGAAGCGGATGTCCAGTTCCAGGAAGCGCGCAACTTCGCCGTTGTTGCCGGCCTCCCGCATGGCGCGGGCCACGTCCACAAGTTCCATCCGCAGCGCCGCCGGGGCGTTCTGCGCGGCCAACTCGGCAGCCGCAGGCTCCACGGCAGCGCGCAGTTCGGCAAGGGAGCGCAGCTGGGCGCCGCGTGCGTCGCTGGCCAGCCGCCACCGGATCACCTGCGGATCGAAGGGATTCCAGCGGCTCGCCGGCAACACCCGGATGCCCACCCGTTTGGTGGTTTCCACCAGGCCCAGGGACTGAAGGACCCGCACCGCTTCCCGGATCACTGAACGGGATACCTTCAGTTCATCCTCCAGCTGTTCCGCAAGCATGACGTGACCCGCGGGGAGGTGTCCCGAGATGATGCGGGTGCCCAAATTGTCGATGGCACGGTGGTGGAGGCTGCTGGTCATGCTGCTAAGCCTAATTGCTGGCAAACGGGCGGTTGGCAGCCCCGGCGGCTCAGGACGCCGGGGGCAGCAGTCCTAGACTGGCACCGACACAAACAGTTCCATTACGTGGCCGTTACTTTCGCGTCACGGCGAGAATATATATGCTTTATTCCGACCCCCTGATATGCCCCGGTGTCTTCCCGCCCGCGGAAGCAGGCATCCGAGGCAAACAATGAATTGGAGTTATTGATGTCTGCACACATCGGTGTCACCGGCCTGGCCGTCATGGGCGCCAACCTTGCCCGCAACCTGGCCCGCAACGGGTTCACGGTTGCCCTGCACAACAGGTCGGTGGAGAAGACGGACGCCCTGCTGGAGAAGCACGGCTCGGAAGGGGACTTCATCCGGACGGAAACCCTGCAGGAACTGGTCGATTCCCTGGAGAAGCCCCGCCGCGTGCTCATCATGGTCAAGGCCGGCAAGCCAGTGGATTCGGTGATCGAGCAGCTTGAGCCGCTGCTGGAGCCGGGCGACATCATCATTGACGCCGGCAACTCCCACTACGAGGACACCCGCCGCCGCGAAGCCGCCCTGGCCAAGAAGGACCTGCACTTCGTGGGCGTCGGGGTATCCGGCGGCGAGGAAGGTGCCCTGAACGGCCCGTCCATCATGCCCGGCGGCTCCAAGGAGTCCTACAAGGCCCTCGGACCGCTGCTGGAGAAGATTTCCGCAAAGGTCGACGGCGAGCCCTGCTGCGCCTGGATTGGCACCGACGGTGCGGGACACTTCGTCAAGATGGTCCACAACGGCATCGAATACGCCGACATGCAGGTCATCGGCGAGGCCTTCGACCTGCTCCGCTCCGGTGCCGGCATCGAGCCCGCCGAACAGGCAAAGATCTTCTCCGAGTGGAACAAGGGTGATCTGTCCTCCTTCCTGATCGAGATCTCGGCCGAGGTCCTGGGCCACGTTGACGCCAAGACCGGCAAGCCGTTTGTCGACGTCGTCGTTGACGCTGCCGGCCAGAAGGGCACGGGCCGCTGGACGGTCATTTCGGCACTGGAACTGGGTTCGCCGGTCTCCGGCATCGCGGAGTCCGTTTTCGCGCGCGCACTGTCCTCCCAGGCCGCACAGCGCAAGCTGGGCCAGGAACTGCTGGCCGGCAACGAGGCCACGGTGGAAATCCCGGAGACGTTCGTTGAAGATGTCCGCCAGGCGCTCTACGCCTCCAAGCTGGTCTCCTACGCCCAGGGCCTGGACATGCTCACCTCCGCAGCCAAGGAATACGGCTGGGACCTGAAGCTGGACGAAATCGCCTCCCTGTGGCGCGCAGGCTGCATCATCCGCGCAGAACTCCTCAAGGACATCACCAAGGCCTACGCCGCCGACGAAAAGCCCGCCAACCTGCTGTTCGCCCCGGCGTTCACCAAGGCCATTGCGGACGCCCTCCCGGCCTGGCGCCGCGTTGTCGCCACCGCCGTCCAGCTCGGCATCCCGGTGCCGGTGTTCTCTTCATCGCTGGCATACTACGACGGCCTGCGCCGCAAGCGCGTGGCCGCCGCCCTGATCCAGGGCCAGCGCGACCTGTTCGGCGCACACACCTACGGACGCATCGACACGGAAGGGACCTTCCACACCCTCTGGGGCGAGGACAAGTCCGAGGTTGAAGCGGTGGACACGCACTAGCGCCTTCTGCCGCGCAACAAAGGCGGGCAGGTTCCCGGTGACCCGGGGACCTGCCCGCCTTTTGCTGTACCCGCTAAGCCATCAAATCCGGTACTCGATGTCGTATTCGGCCGGATCCACCGCGGGCTTGGTTTCCCGCTGCGCATCGCGGTGCCGCCACTTGGCGGGAACCCCGGTAACAATCGACTCCGGCGGTGCGTCCTTGACCACCACGGCGTTGGCCCCCACGGCGCTGTCCCTGCCGATGGTGATCGGCCCCAGGATTTTGGCGCCCGCACCGATGGTCACGCGGTCGCCGATGGTGGGGTGTCGTTTGATCCTGGCCAGTGAGCGGCCGCCCAGCGTCACGCCGTGATAGATCATCACGTCCTCGCCGATCTCGGCTGTCTCACCGATCACCACCCCCATGCCGTGGTCGATGAAGAACCGCCGGCCGATGGTGGCACCGGGGTGGATCTCGATACCGGTCCAGGACCTGCCCAGCTGCGACAACAGCCGGGCAGGAAAACGGAGCTCCGGTTTCTGCCACATGCGGTGCGTCAGCCGGTGGATCCAGATGGCATGCAGGCCGGAGTAGGCGAAAAAGTTCTCAAAAGAACCTCGAGCCGCCGGGTCGTGGGACCGGGCGGCATCGAGGTCTTCCTTTAGTCTTGCGAAAAAGCCCACAAAGTTCTTTCTACAGGAAACGGGCGGACGGCGGACTGATCAGCCGCGGATGTCGTCATAGAGCACGGTGGAGATGTAACGCTCGCCGAAGTCGCACACGACCGCCACGATCAGCTTGCCGGCATTTTCCGGGCGCTTGGCCAGTTCCAGTGCGGCCCAGACGATCGCTCCGGAGGAGATGCCGCCAAGGATGCCTTCCTTGATGCCGAGGTCGCGGGCCACGCGGACTGAGTCCTCGAGGGTGGCGTCGATGACTTCGTCGTAGACGTTGGTGTCCAGCAGCTCCGGGATGAAGTTGGCGCCCAGGCCCTGGATTTTGTGCGGGCCGGGGGCGCCGCCGTTGAGGATGGGGGAATCCTTGGGTTCGACGGCCACGATCTGCACGCCGGGCTTGCGCTCCTTCAGGACCTGTCCGACGCCGGTGATGGTTCCGCCGGTGCCGATGCCTGCGACGAAGATGTCCACGGCACCGTCGGTGTCGGCCCAGACTTCCTCGGCCGTGGTCTTGCGGTGGATCTCCGGGTTGGCTTCGTTGGCGAACTGCTGCGCCCAGATGGAGTTTTCGGTGTTGGCCACGATTTCCTGGGCCTTCTCCACGGCCCCGCGCATGCCCTCCGAGCCCGGGGTCAGCACAATCTCGGCACCGAAGGCGCGCAGCATGACCCGGCGCTCGGTGGACATGGTCTCGGGCATGGTGAGGATGACCTTGTACCCGCGCGCGGCACCCACCATGGCCAGGGCGATGCCCGTGTTGCCGGAGGTTCCTTCAACGATGGTGCCGCCGGGCTTCAGGGCGCCCGACTTTTCCGCGGCGTCGATGATGGCAACACCGATGCGGTCCTTGACGCTGTTGGCCGGGTTGTAGAACTCCAGCTTCACGGCAACGGTGGCGTCCAGCCCCTCGCTGAGCCGGTTCAACCGAACCAGCGGGGTCCCGCCGACCAGCTGCGTTACATCGTCATAGATCCGTGCCATGTACATACGCCTATCTCTAAGGGGTGGATACTGAGGTCAGCCTAACGAGGCCGCGTAACGGTGGCTAAGCGTTAAGCCATGCAGAGTAATATTTCCGGGCCTTGGCCAGCTTGGGGTTGATGATCACCTGGCAGTACCCCTGCTCCGGGTGTTTGGCGTAGTAATCCTGGTGGAATTCCTCCGCCACATGGAACCTCGGCAGGCGGCTGACCTCGGTGACAATGGGATGCTGCCACAGCGCCTGGTTGCGGTCGATCGCTTCCTCGAACAGGATCTTTTCTTCGGTGGTCTCGTAGAACATCGAGGAGCGGTACTGGGTCCCCACGTCGTAGCCCTGCCGGTTCAGCGTGGTGGGGTCATGCAGGGCGAAGAACATGTCCAGGACTACCTCCGCCGGGATGACGTCCTCATCGAAGGTCACCGCCACAACTTCGGCGTGGCCGGTGGTTCCACTGCAGACCGAGTAATAATCCGGGTGCGGATCGTGGCCGCCGGTGTAGCCGGACACCACCGAAGTGACGCCCCTGGTCTTCTGGTAGACGGCGTCAAGGCACCAGAAGCACCCTCCGCCAAGAACAAAAGTTTTCATGACCTCTTCAATGGTTGACGGCGCCGGAAGATTCCCCGGCACCCCGGCGCAGTGCCGCAAACTGCGGCGGCTGGTAGCCAATGGGGTAAAACTAAGACTATGGAACCTGTGGACACCGACGTTACCGGCCAGGCAGATCACGACGGCGACGCCTCCTCCGACACGCCGGCTGCGGCCGGTTCCGCGGACGCCCCCACGCTGGCTGAACTGCTCCTTGCGGTTGAGGAGCTGTGGCCGGAATCCCTGGCGGAGAACTGGGACGAGGTAGGGCTGGTGGCAGGCCACCCCTCCGCCCCCATCACCAAGGTGATGTTTGCGGTCGATCCCACCTTGGAAGTCATTGAGGAAGCCGTCGAATGGGGAGCGGAGCTGCTCATCACCCACCACCCCCTGCTGCTCAAGGGCGTCACATCGGTCGCTGCCACGTCGGCGAAAGGCCGCGCAGTCCACCGGCTCATCGAGTCGGGGACGGCACTGCTGACCGTGCACACCAACGGGGACTCCGCCGTCGGAGGTGTCTCCGATGTCCTGGCCGATGCCCTGGGCCTCCAGGACGTTGCCCCCCTCACCGTGGCGGCCAACGGGCTGCCGGAGGAAGGGATTGGGCGCGTTGGCGACCTCGCGGATGCCATGAGCCTGGGCGACTTCGCTGCGCGGGTCTTCGGGATTCTTCCGTCCGTCGCGGGGGGTGTGCGCGTCTCCGGCGACAAGGACGGGCTGGTGCGGCGCATCGCAGTCTGCGGCGGCGCCGGGGATTCGCTGTTCAACGAAGTCCGGGCCAGCAACGCGGACGTCTACGTGACCGCCGACCTCCGCCACCACCCGGCGTCGGAGGCCCGCGAGGCCGCGCTCAACGGACGGCCCTACCTGGTGGACGTTTCCCACTTCGCCAGCGAATGGCTCTGGCTGCCTGCCGCCGCCGCTGCCCTGGGCAACGTCCTGGCGGACCAGGGCCACGATGTGGAGATCCTGGTCAGCACCACCAACAGCGATCCGTGGGACTTCATCCTCACTCCGGGCTAGAGTCTAGGAAGCGCCGGTTCGGTGCCCGGCCCCGGCCGGAAGGGATCTAGCGGAGGTAAATGTGGCCAAGGCAGCACCGGCGGAACAGTTGAAGTTGCTCGAACTGCAGGGCCTGGACGCCAGGCTGAAGGGCCTCACCAACCGCCGCCGCACGCTGGAAAACGATCCCCGCATCAAGGACCTTGAGGCCGCCCTGTCCGTGGCCAACGGCGAACTGGGCGCGGCCAAGGTGGCCGTGCACGACGCCGAGGCCGCGCTCAAGAGGGCGGAGGCCGACGTCGAACAGGTTGCTACCCGGATTGAACGCGACGAAGCCAGGCTCAACAGCGGCACCGGCCTGTCCAAGGACCTGATGGCACTGCAAAAAGACATCGCTTCGTTGAACAAGCGGCGCTCCGACCTTGAGGACGCCGAGCTGGAGGTCATGGAGCGGCTGGACTCGCTGCGGGAGCGGCAGGCGGCCCAACAGCAGATTGTCGATGACATCCAGGGTTCCTTTGGAACCATCAGGGCCGAGCTGGATGCGGCCCTGGCGGAAGTGGAAACGGAGGCGGCAGGGGTCCGTACCCAGCGCGCCGCATTTGCCGAAGGCCTGGATGCCGGCCTGGTGTCGGTCTACGAAAAGACATTGGCCAAGCGTGGAGTGGGTGCGGCGCGGCTCTTCCACGGCACCTCGGAAGCCTCCGGAATGAAGCTCAGCCCCGGCGACCTCGCCGAGATCAAGGCAGCTGCTGCCGATGACATCGTTTTCTGCCCGGACTCCGGCGCCATCCTGGTCCGTTCCGACGAATGGTCCTGACCTGCTGCAATAAACCGGCCGGCTGGATCAGCCCGGCAGGATGATGTTCAGCGCGTGCGGCTTGCGGGCCGTACCCGGCACCAGTTCGGCCTCCCACTTTTCACGTGCAGCCTTCAGAAGGTCCGACGCCGAGGCCGGGGCTTTTCCGCGGCGCACCAGCAGGTGCCGTGCCAGTTCGCCGCGGGTGTGTTTGGCGAAGTGGCTCACCACCTTGCGCACTCCGCCGCTCTCGGTGAAGACGTTCACGGCGACGGTTTGTTCCGGCGGCGGTGCCCACGCGGCAGCATAGGTGCTGGACCGGCAGTCGACCAGGAGGTGCCCCTGGGCCGCGGCGCCCAAAGTGTCGCCAAGCTGGGCCTTCCAGAACGGAGCCAGCCGCCCGACGCCGGGCAATGCCGTGCCCATGGACAGCCGGTAGGCGGGGACGCTGTCGCCAAAGCGAAGGGCTCCCCACAGCGCCGAGACCACCAGGACTGACGCATCCGCCTTGCGCCGCTGGGCGGGTGTGAGGCTCCGGTACCCCAACGCGTCATACAGGACCCCCGAGTAGATGCTGTGCGCCGGCGCCGCGGGCTCGGCGTGCAGGCGGGTATTGCGTTCGACGTCGCCTTGCAGTGATGCGCCCACGCCCAGCAGGGCGAGGGCATCCTGGTGTGCACTGACCGTTCCCAGTGCCTCAAGGATCTTGGCGCGGTACGGGTTGAGTTCCGGGAAGCTCAGGGAGGGCCAGTCGACGGCGGGCCCGCGGAGCGCGGGCGTCTTGCCTTCGGAAGGGGGAAGCAGAATCAGCACCGTCCGATCCTACCGGCGACAAAAGCGGGCGACGGCGCCGGTAGACTGGGACGCGGATGGGACAGCCAGACGGCCGCGCGCCACGCAAGTGGCTCGAGGAACGTCCGGGCTCCGCAGGGCAGGGTGGTGGGTAACGCCCACTCGGGGTAACCCGCAGGCCAGTGCCACAGAAAACAGACCGCCTGCCTTTCCGGCTCCGGCCGGAAGACAGGTAAGGGTGAAACGGTGGTGTAAGAGACCACCAGCTTCCCGGGTGACCGGGAAGGCTAGGTAAACCCCACCCGGAGCAAGGCCAGACAGGACACGTTTGAGGGCTGCCCGCCCGAGTGTCCGGGTAGGCCGCTGGAGGGTGCCGGCAACGGTACTCGTAGATGGATGGCCGTCGCTCCCTTTCCGGTAACGGCAGGGGAGAACAGAACCCGGCGTATCGGCTGTCCCATCCTCAAACCGCGTTTGACCACGGGAGATGCGTCGGGGATCCTGAACCGTGCCCGTAATTTATGATCCCCGTCCCTCACCCGCAGCGGGCCTTCCCGGCATCCGTTCACAGGGCATTGCGCTCGCGGGTTTCCTGGCTCTCTCCGCCTTGGCCTGGGTACTCTCCTCTGTTCCGATCATCCTTAACTCCAACGGCTGGTACGCAGGCTCGTTGAAAGCGCCGTGGATGCCGCCGTCGTGGATGTTCCGGACCACCTGGATGCTGCTGTACGCAGGCGTGGCAGCAGCCGCCTGGCTGGTCTGGCGCAAAGGCCGCCTGTCCGGGGTCACCCTTGCCGGCTATGTGGTCCAACTGCTGCTTAACACCGCATGGCCGGTGACCTTCTTCGCCTTGTACCCCATGCTTGGAGCGGTGGCCCTCTGGGCTGCATTCGCGGTCATCTGCGCCCTCACCGCGACCCTGGCGTTCCTGATCCTGAGATTCGGGCCGGTGGATGCGACCGCCGGATACCTGGTGCTGCCGTACTTTTCCTGGCTGGTGTTTTCCGCCAGCCTGAACCTGTACTCCGCGCTCCACAACTGACGTGTGTGAGTGATTTCACGCAGCGCAAGCGTGTTCCCTGCGGCGGGCCAAATTAGAATGGATCCCGGACGCAGGAGTTCTACCGCCGAAAGTTGCGTTCGCAGCCGGCGGTTTTTCTTTGCACGCGATCCAGGCGCCTGGGGGCCATCCCTGCAGGCGCCGGTGCCCCTGGACATCATCAGGTGGCCTACATCTGTGTACGACGACGTACACGGCTGAACCGAGGAAGGTATTTCTGTGAGCCAGACGTCTGATTCTTGTCTTGATACGTGGATGGGCCGGGAGGCCCTGGCCGAGGCCATGATCCCGGTGATCGGCAGGCTGTACCGCGAAAACAACGTGGTGACCAGCATCCACGGGCGGAGCCTGATCAACAAGTCCACCATGAACATCCTCAAGGCGCACCGCTTTGCGCGCCGGATGAGCAAGGACGAGCTGCTCCTGGAGGACACCGCGCCACTGCTGAACACGCTGGCCAACCTCGAGCTGGGCGCCGCTGCGATCGACATTGCCCGCCTGAACCAGAAGTTCAAGGAAGAAGGCAACGGCGCCACCCTGGAGGAATTCCTCCGCGCTGAGCTCGCCGAGATCGTTGGCAAGCGGGGCGGCGATGACCGCACCAGCACCGACGTCGTGCTCTATGGCTTTGGCCGCATCGGCCGGCTCCTGGCACGCATCCTCATCGAAAAGGCCGGCGGCGGCCACGGACTGCGCCTGCGCGCCATCGTGGTGCGCCGCGGGTCCGACAACGACCTCTCCAAGCGCGCCAGCCTGCTGCGCCGCGATTCCGTCCACGGGTCCTTCGAGGGCACCATCCGGATCGACGAGGACGCCAACACGATTACGGCCAACGGCGTCCAGATCCAGGTCATTTACTCGAACGACCCCGCCACCATCGACTACACCGCCTACGGCATCAACAACGCCCTCGTGGTGGACAACACCGGCCGCTGGCGCGACGCCGAGGGACTCGCGCAGCACCTACAGAGCAAGGGTGTCGCCCGGGTCCTGCTGACCGCACCGGGCAAGGGCGAGCTGAAGAACATCGTGCACGGCATCAACCACGGGGACATCACCGACTCGGACAAGATCGTTTCCGCGGCGTCCTGCACCACCAACGCCATCACTCCGGTCCTGAAGGCCATCAACGACAAGTTCGGCGTGGTGCACGGCCACGTGGAAACCGTCCACTCCTTCACCAATGACCAGAACCTGATCGACAACTTCCACAAGGGTGACCGCCGCGGCCGCTCCGCGGCGCTGAACATGGTCATCACCGAAACCGGTGCCGCCAAGGCAGTGGCCAAGGCCCTGCCCGAGCTCCTGGGCAAGCTCACCGGTAGCTCCATCCGCGTCCCCACCCCGGACGTGTCGCTGGCCATCCTGAACCTCACCCTCGAAAACGGCACCACCAAGGACGAGGTCAACAACTACCTGCGCGAAATGTCGCTGCACTCGGACCTGCGCAAGCAGATCGACTACATCGACTCGCCCGAGGTTGTCTCCACCGACTTCGTCGGATCCCGCCGCGCCGGCATCGTGGACGGCCTGGCCACGGTGTCCACGGACAAGAACCTGGTCCTCTACGTCTGGTACGACAACGAGTTCGGTTACAGCTGCCAGGTGGTCCGCGTCATGGAGGAGATGGCAGGCGTGAACCCGCCGTCGTTCCCCGCCAAGGAAAGCGCTGCCGCCCTGGCCGCGATCGCCGTCTGACCCGATCTGCCGCGCCCTGCGAATTCCCGGCTGATTCTCTGGAATCAGCCGGGAAACCGGACCACACTGGTGGCATGGACAACGAATCGACACTTCAGCACGAAACCACCCTCGAGCACGCCCTGGACGTAGCCAAGGCCAACCATAAGGAAGCAGTGCGGCTGCTGGACCGCGCGCGTGCCGGACGGAAGACCGGCGACGTCAGCGATGACAGGGTGCGCCAGCTCGAGAGCCTGCTGGCCATCGCGGAGGAAGACCTTCGAAGGGTCACCAGGGAACAGTAGCCCGACGGCAACCGCAAGGCCCTGTGACCCATCACTCGTCCTCAACAGTGTGGATATCAGCGGCGGGGCGTGCCCTCTGTCCTAGGCTTCTGGGGTGCCTGACTTTCCCCTCCCGGCGTCAACCCCATGACCATCAGCTGGTCCGCCTACCGCCGCGCACGCCGCCGTTCCCGGCAGGCGTGGGCGATCCTTATCACAGCCGCTGTAGCCATCATTGCCGCCCTGTGCTGGTTCTTCACCACCGGCCAGTTCGCGGCAGCCGGGCCCGCCACGGAGGGGCCGGCCGAGGCGCCGGTTTTCGATTCGGCCTGGATGAAGCCGGTCCAGGAGCCCAACCCGGTGCCGGCGGGCAGCGCCCTTGCGGCCCTCGATGGCCTGGCGGTGAAGGGGCGGGCGCCAAGCACCGATTACAGCCGGGAGGCCTTTGGCCAGGCATGGCTCGATGTTGACCGGAACGGCTGCGATACCCGCAATGACATTCTTCGCCGGGACCTCGCCGGTGTTGTGTTCTCGGAGGGCTCCACGTGCAAGGTAACGGCCGGGCACTTCCGGGAACCCTACACCGGCCAGGACGTGGATTTCCGGCGCGGCTCGGACAGCAGCCGCGCGGTGCAGATCGACCATGTGGTGGCACTGGGTGACGCCTGGCAAAAAGGGGCGCAGCGCCTGGGGCCGAAGGAACGCCAGAGCCTTGCCAACGATCCGCTGAACCTCGTCGCCGCGGACGGCGCCGCGAACCAGCAGAAAAGCGCGGGGGACGCCGCCACCTGGCTGCCGAAAAACGCGGCGATCCGCTGCCACTACGTGGCCCGCCAGATCTCCGTGAAGGCCGCGTACGGGTTGTGGGTGACCGCGGCCGAAAAGGACGCCATGAAGCGGGTCCTTGCATCCTGCCCCCAGCAGCAGACCATCAGGACCCAACCCGCCAGCACCGCAAGCTGACCGGGACCGGCCCGGAAGGGGTCAGTGGCCGAACGGGTCCGGATCGACGCCCGGCATCCACGTCAGCCCTGGCACGCCCCACCCGTTCTTCTTGGCCTGCTTCATGGCCTTGCGGGCGTAGCGGTCCATCAAACGGTTGACATAGAGCTTGCCGTCCAGGTGGTCGTACTCGTGCTGGATGACCCTGGCAAACCAGCCTGTGGCCTCGAACCTGACCGGTTCTCCGAACCCGTCAAAACCCTCTACCCGGGCCCATTCGGCGCGCTTGAGCGGATACTGCTCACCCGGGAAGGAGAGGCAGCCCTCTTCCTCCTCGTCAGGGTCAGGAGCAGCACCGGAGACCTTGGACAGGGTCAGGACCGGATTCACCAGGACACCGGTTGGGGGAGCGTCGTCCTCGTTCGCGTACTTGTAGATGAAGATCCGCTTGCCGACCCCGATCTGCGGGGCGGCGAGGCCCACCCCGTTGGCGGCGTCGTTGGTTTCGAACATGTCGGCTATCAGCGTGCGCAGTTCGTCGTCGAAGACCTCAACCTCGGTGGCGCGGCGGTGCAGGACAGGTTCGCCCCAGATGGTGATCGGCAGAACGGTCATATCAGTAGTCCTTCGGCTTCGCGGTGTCCCCAGCTGCAGTGCACGTACCCGGTGGGGCACAACAAAGGAGGCCGCACCGGATATCCGGTGCGGCCTCCTTTGTTGGCGGCTGCATGTGCCGCCCCGTGAGGGTGAGCGACGGGGGTTGAACCCGCGACCTCCTGGACCACAACCAGGCGCTCTGCCAACTGAGCTACGCCCACCATGTGCCTCAAGGGAAATCCGCTGTAACGGCTCCCCGGAAACGCAACTCAAATAGCTTACCTGCTCGGAAGGGGTGCTTTGTCCACTTTCTGCGATTTGAAGCAAAATTTCGTTCAAACGTGGCGCAGATTACTTTCCTGGGGGCCTTCGCCGCCGCCGTTGGTGATGACCCGGGCGATCTTCTGGGCGGTGGCGCTGTCAGGTCCGGGTGCAGGGACGAACACTGCTTCACGGTAGTACCGGAGTTCGTCGATGGAGTCCTTGATGTCTCCCAGCGCGCGGTGGCCGCCTTTTTTCGCCGGTGACTGGAAGTAGGCCCTGGCGAACCAGCGGCGCGACAACTCCTTGATGGTGCTTACGTCGATGACGCGGTAGTGGAGGTGCTCCACCACCGCAGGCATGTCGCGGGACAGGAATACGCGGTCGGTTCCCACCGAGTTGCCGCCCAACGGCGCTTTGCGCGGATCCGGAACCCAGGCCGAGATGTACTCCATCACCGCGGCCTCTGCTTCGGCCATGGTCCTGCCGTGCGGCAGTTCGGCCAGCAGGCCGGACTTGGTGTGCATGTCCCGGACGAAGTCTGACATCTGGGCCACGGCGGCGTCGTCGGGTTTGATGACCACGTCAACCCCGTCGCCCAGGATGTTCAGTTCCGAATCGGTGACCAGGGCTGCCACCTCGATCAGGGCGTCATTCTTGATGTCCAGGCCGGTCATTTCGCAGTCGATCCAGACGATTCGTTCGTTAGATATAGGCACCGGACCAGCCTACCGTTACACTCCCGGGCACCCTGCCGATGCTAGGATTTCGGGTACGCGGCGGGTCGCCCTTCCGCCCTTAATCGTGTCCCGGCCGGCCCGCGTGGTCCGCCGGGCGAACCGCGGAAACGCAAGAAGATTGGACGATCCTGAGATGACGGCGCCTGTGCCCGCAGCGGGGGAGATGGCGGCGGCCGGCATTGCCGGAACGGGCAGTGCCGAGGTGGACAATCCGCGCTCGCCCCTGCTTGCCGGCTTCCTGGGTTCCCTGTTCATGATGATCGGATCCGTCGGTGTGGGCTGGCTGGCTCCTGTCTCGGAACTGCGCCGCATGCCACTTTTCATTTGGATGCGCACCGAGGCTCCCGGCGTGGCCCTGTCCATCGTCCTGGTGGCCGTGGGGGGCATGCTGCTGGTGCGTGCCTGGTTGCGGCTGGGCCAGAAGGTCCGTGTCTGGGGCGAACAGGCGCGTCGGGCAACACTGTCCGCGGTGGTGGCATGGGGGCTTCCCATGATGTTCAGCGTGCCGCTGTTCAGCCGCGACGTGTATGCCTACATCGGGCAGGGGCGCCTGATGGTGGAGGGCTTCAACCCGTACGAAAACGGCATTTCCGCCCTGTCCAACTACTTCCAACTGGGCGCCGACAAGATGTGGACCGAAGCCCCGGTTCCCTACGGCCAGCTGTTCCTGTGGATCGAGCAGTTCGTGGTCTGGGTCACCAATGTCCAGCCGGAGGCGTGTGTCATGCTCTTCCGGCTGGTGGCGCTGGCGGGTGTGGTGCTGTGCGTCATCTACGTGCCCAGGCTGGCGGAACTGCACGGCGTGAACCCGCACAGGGCCCTCTGGCTGACCGTGGCCAACCCGCTTTTCCTCACCAACTTCATCGCCAGCGTCCATAACGACTCCCTGATGATCGGGCTGGCCCTGGCGGGGCTCTACTATGCGGCGACCCGCCGCGAGGTCCGTGGCATCATGCTGGTGACCCTGTCCATCGCCGTCAAACCCATCACCATTGTCTTCCTGCCGTTCATCGGCCTCCTGTGGGCAGGCAAGGATGCGGGGTGGCTGAGGAAGGCAGCCTTCTGGGCACTGACCGCCGGCCTCAGCCTGGCGCTCCTGACGGCAATGAGCATGGTCAACGGCTTCGGCTTCGGCTGGATCAACGGGCTGTCCGCCCCGGGCAGCATTTCCATTTGGTACGCCCCGGTGGGCTTATTGGGAATGGTGGTGGGATCCCTGGCCAATGCGTTCGGCCTGGACGGCTCGGTACCCGCGGGCTGGGTGTTCGACGCCGGGAAGCTGCTTGCTGTGGGAATTGTCGCCTGGCAGATCTTCAAGGGGGACTACGACCGCCTGATGCGCCGCCTCACGCTCGGCCTGGCCGCAGTAGTCCTGCTGGCCCCCATCATCCAGTCCTGGTACGTCGTCTGGCTGATCCCGCTCTTCGCCGTGACGGGCATCCGCAACGACTGGCAGGTCAAGGCCCTGTACTTCGTGGTGTCCTTCTTCATGATCTACGCCATTTCGGACCAGCTGGACGTCTTTCCGTATCTCCAGACCCAGGATCTGGGCTTCGCACTTGCCCTTGCCCGGATTGCCGCGGCGCTGACGGCGCTCCTGTTTGCCCTTTACCTGATCTTCTGGGACCCCGGCACCCGCAGTTTGTTCCGCAAGACGCACGAGCCCGTCGTCGAACGTCCCGTGATCTAGCAGCCGCTATTGCCGCGCGGCCCCGCCGTCGATCCTGCGCAGGGCCTCCCTGCGCGACAACGGACTCATGGCGTCCCGATGCCGGGTGGCGAACGCCTCAACCCACTCCGGCGCCGTCTTGGCATATTCGCGCAGCGCCCAGCCGATCGCCTTGCGGATGAAGAACCCGCGGTCCGCAAGGTTCGGCTCGATGACGGCGGCAAGCAGCTGTGTATCGGTGGTCTTCTTTGCGCGAAGCTGCGACGTGATGGAGGCCCTGCGGATCCACAGGTCCGGGTCCCGGCTCCATTGCCTGAGGACCCGGGACATCTCCCCGCGGTGCGCCTGCAGCAGGTCGCAGATCCGGCCTGACACGCCGTCGGCAAAATCCCACCACGCGCCGCTGCGGATGATCTCCTCGTACACAGGCAACATGTCCAGGTCGCCGGCCACCAGCCTGTGTGCCGTCAGGTCGATTGCCGCGTACTTTTCCTCGCGGAACGTGGAGGTGCGCCACAGCTCCAGCACCGTGGCCCGGAGCTGCGCGGCAGACGACGGCGGAAACTCCCGGGCGGCCCACGCTGCGGTCCGCCGCACCTCGGGGACCCTTACGCCCAACGAGGGGAGCGGGGACTTCATATACGCCTGCGCTCCCGCGGCACGTGCCGGGTCTGCGAGCTCCCGGAGTGCACTCCTGACGGCGGCAATGAGCTTCTGATCGGCAGCCGTGTCCATGCGCCAACTTTAGCCAGCGGCCGCAGCGGCCGGTGCGGTAGAATGGTGAGCGCTAACACACTACGACGCAGAGGGAACCATGCCCGGAACCGAAGTCCACCTCGCCCACGGACCCTACTCCGCCGTCGTCACCCTTCGCGGTGGGGCGCTCCGCGAACTGCGCTACGGGGACAGGGACCTGGTGGTGGGCTTTGGTCCGGACGGTGCTGTGCCCGACTACCGTGGCGTCATCTGCGCGCCGTGGCCCAACCGGCTGGCGGACGGCACCTACTCCTACGCAGGCACATCCTATGCCGCTGCTGTCAACGAACCGGAGCGCGGCGCTGCCCTGCACGGGCTTGCCATCCATCAGGCATGGGAAGTGCTGGAAGCGGCCACGGACCGCGCCGTTTTGGGTTGCCGCATTCCGGCCGGCCCGGATTACCCAGGGGACCTGGAACTGGCCGTCACCTACTCGCTGTCCGGTGACGGGCTTCGTGGCACCGTCCGGGCGGTCAACACCGGCGCTGCTGCCGCGCCCTACGGGGCGTGCCCCCATCCCTATCTGGTGGCCGGTCCGTCCCCGCTGGATGACTGGTCACTGGAACTTCCGGCCGATGCCTACCTGGAGGTCACCCCTGACCGGCTGCTGCCCGTAGGCATGCGGCACGTGGACCGGGATGCCTTTGACTTCCGCTCGCCGCACCGCCTGGGGCCTGTGAAGATCGACCACGCCTTTACGGGCATCTCGCGGGACGGTGCCGGCCTGGCCCGTGTGCGGGTGCTGGATCCGTCGGGAACAGGAGTTGAGCTGGAATGGGGGACCGAATGGCCCTGGGTCCAGGTGCACACCGGGGACAAGCCTGTTGGCCCGGATCGGCTGGGCCTGGCCGTCGAGCCCATGACCTGCCCGCCGGACGCCCTGCATTCCGGTACTGACCTGGTGCACCTGCAGCCGGGCGAGTCCCATTCTGCGAGCTGGACCATCCGGGCACTGGACTAGCGGCCGGGGGAATCCGCCCATCCGGCCCGCTGCAGCCACGCCGCGCACAGTGAGGTCCATTGCCCGGGCCCGGGCTGGTTCGCCGCGAGACCCAAGCCGTGGCGTCCTGCCGGGAAAACGTGGAGCTCCGCCGGAACGCCGGCGGCGAACAGCGCGCTGGCGTAGTTCACGCTGTTGCTCACCGGAACGGCGGCGTCGTCGGCTGTATGCCAGAGGAACGCCGGCGGCGTCAGGGGCGTGACCTGCAGCTCCGCCGAAAGCGCCGTGAGAAGGTCCGACGGCGGCGCGTCGCCAAGGAGGTTATCCACCGAGCCCTGGTGCGTCTCGTGGGTCAGTGACGCAACGGGGTAGCAAAGCACCGATAGGTCAGGGACTGCCGCGGGAAGGTCCAGGTCCGGGTTCCCCGTGGCAGCTGCCGTGCTGAGCGTGGCCGCAAGGTGGCCCCCGGCAGAGAATCCCAGGACGCCGACGCGCTCCGGGTCCACGGCAAGCCCGTGCTCCCCATTCCTGATGTAGAGCATGGCCTCCTTTGCGTCCTCCAAGGGGGCCGGGTGCCGGTCAGGGGCCACCCGGTAGCGGAGCACGAAAGCGTGGATGCCCAGGGAGGCCAGCCACTCAGCAACGGGCTCCGCCTCGTGGTCGGCCTGGCGGGCATATCCTCCACCTGGCAGGACCAGGACGGCGGGGCGCGAGCCGCCGGCTTTCGAACGGGCCGGAGCCGCGGTGAGTCCGCGTGGCGCCATCAGGCGGCCGCTTCGGTGCTGCGCCGCAGTGTGACCTCGCCGGTGATCTCTCCGGAAGAGGCGCCTTCCGGCGCGTCGCCGCTTTCGCCGCCCGGCCGCCGGGCGGTGGCCCGGGTGGCAAAGCGTCCGATGTCCTCCAGCGGCAGGCGGACCGTGGAAAGGGCGGGCCGGAAGTCGCGGAGGGTTTCAATGTCGTCGAAACCGGCGATGGCGGCGTCCCGGGGGATGCGGAGTCCCTCCGACCTCAGTGCTGCTGCGGCCCCGATGGCCATCACGTCGTTGACGGCGAAAATACAGAGTTTTGGAGCGGGGGTGTCGCCGTCTCCGGACTGGGCTGCCTTGATCCTGGCCGCCAGTTCCAGTCCGGCTTCATATCCTCCGGACCGGTTAAACGCGCTCCGGAGCACCTCTGCCGGCTGGCGCCCGGCCCGCTCCAGTCCTTGCTGGAAACCACGGACGCGGTCATCGGAAGTCAGGAGGCCCTCGGGTCCGCCCACAATGACGAAGTCCCCGTCCCAGCTGTCCGCGAGTTCGGTGGCGAGCCGGCCGGCGAGCTCCTGATTGGGGACTTTTACCACGTGGTAACCCTCCGGGGCGGTTGCACCCACCACGGGATGGCCCACGACAGCCACCTGGCCGCCGTTGCGGCAGTACCGGTCAAGTTCGGCCGCCAGTTCGGCGTTTCCGTCCTGGTCCTCATCCCGGCAGGAGCGGGAACCGGCGATCACGATGGAGTCTGCCCGGCGTGCCGCGAAGGCGGCCACCGCTTCCCTCTCCTCTGCCGGACCCCCGCCCGTGGTAGCAAGCAGCACCATTTTGCGCTGTTCCCGGGCGGCTTCCTGCACGCCCCTGGCAATGGCCGCGAAATAGGGGTCGGCGATGTCATGGACGATCAGGCCGATCAGGCCGGAACTGGATTTGGCCAGGCCCTGGGCCTGGGCGTTGGGGATGTAGCCCAGTGACTCCGCAGCCTGCCGGACGCGTTCAGCGATGTCCTTGCCCGGCGTGCGGGCCGAGCCGTTCAGCACACGGGAGGCCGTGGCGGGGGACACGCCGGCAAGGCGGGCCACCTCGGTAAGGGTACTTGCAGCCACTGCATCTCCTGGTCTTGGTACGGGCTCGAAGGCTAAGCACATTATGGCAGTTCAAACTACTTCCGGAAAGCGCTTGCCAACCGGAAGCGCGCCGTGCATCATTGAAGCAGTGGGAATGCGCTTTCCCAATCAGCTTGAGTACATTGCTCACTCACCGTGGAGGACACATGGGCTTCGAAACCAAAACAATCCGCATTGCCATGAACGGCATCACCGGCCGGATGGGCTACCGCCAGCACCTGCTGCGCTCCATCCTGCCCATCCGCGATGCCGGTGGATTCACCCTCGAGGACGGCACCCGGGTCCAGGTTGAACCCATCCTGGTGGGTCGCAACGAGGCCAAGATCCGGGAACTGGCGGAAAAGCACAAGGTTTCCGAGTGGACCACCGACCTGGACGCCGTGATCAACGATCCCACTGTCGACGTCGTTTTCGATGCCTCCATGACCAGCCTCCGCGCTGCCACCCTCAAGAAGGCCATGCTGGCCGGCAAGCACATCTTCACTGAAAAGCCCACGGCGGAAACGCTGGAGGAGGCCATCGAGCTGGCCCGCATCGGCAAGGAATCCGGGGTTACTGCCGGTGTTGTGCATGACAAGCTCTACCTCCCTGGCCTGGTCAAGCTCCGCCGGCTCGTTGACGAGGGCTTCTTCGGCCGGATCCTCTCCATCCGCGGCGAGTTCGGCTACTGGGTCTTCGAAGGCGACATCCAGGCAGCGCAGCGTCCGTCCTGGAACTACCGGAAAGAAGACGGCGGCGGAATGACCACGGACATGTTCTGCCACTGGAACTATGTCCTGGAAGGCATCATTGGCAAGGTCAAGAGCGTCAACGCCAAAACCGCCACCCACATCCCGGCACGCTGGGACGAAGCCGGCAAGGAATACAAGGCCACGGCGGATGATGCCTCCTACGGCATCTTCGAGCTCGAGACCCCGGGCGGCGACGAAGTCATCGGCCAGATCAACTCGTCCTGGGCAGTGCGCGTTTACCGCGATGAACTGGTGGAGTTCCAGGTGGACGGCACCCACGGCTCCGCCGTCGCAGGCCTGAACAAGTGCGTCGCCCAGCAGCGCGCCCACACCCCCAAGCCGGTCTGGAACCCTGACCTGCCCGTTACCGAGTCCTTCCGCGACCAGTGGCAGGAAGTCCCGGCCAATGCCGAGTTGGACAACGGCTTCAAGCTGCAGTGGGAGGAATTCCTCCGCGACGTCGTCGCCGGCCGCGAACACCGCTTCGGCCTGCTCTCCGCCGCCCGCGGCGTCCAGCTCGCCGAGCTGGGCCTGCAGTCCAACGACGAACGGCGCACCATCGACATCCCGGAGATCACCCTCTAATGACTTCCCTCATCCTTCCCTCCCACGACGGCGGCACCCGCGAATACCGGCTGCAGGGCGGCACCTCCTGGGCCCGCCCGACGGCCCCGCTGACTGCCCGGCGCGCCTACGCTGCCGCGCACGTCATCCCGGAAGTCCTCGCTGACAACACCCCCGGCGCTCCTGCGCGGCTCGACTGGGACGCAACCATGGCCTACCGCCATGAGCTGTGGTCCTACGGGCTCGGCGTGGCAGACGCGATGGACACCGCCCAGCGGGGCATGGGCCTTGACTGGGCAGCCACGCAGCAGCTCATCAAGCGGACCGGCGTTGAAGCGGCCTCGGTGGTCTCGGCCGGAAACGCGGCGACAGCCGGGAAATCGGTCCGGGACCTGGTTTCCTGCGGCGCAGGCACGGACCAGCTGGACATCGACTCCCTGCCGGCCGGCGAGGCCGGCATCAAGGCTGTGCTTGAGGCTTACCGCGAGCAGATTGCCGTGATCACCGAGGCAGGTCCCAAAGTCATCCTGATGGCATCGCGTGCCCTTGCCAAGGTTGCCACCGGGCCTGACGACTACCTGAAGGTCTATTCCACCCTGCTGCAGGAAGTGGACCAGCCGGTGATCCTCCACTGGCTGGGCACCATGTTCGATCCCGCCCTCGCCGGCTACTGGGGATCCGACAACGTTGCCACCGCGACCGGGACGTTTCTCGGCCTCATCAAGGACAATGCGGCCAAGGTTGACGGCGTCAAGGTCTCGCTGCTCGACGCGAGCCACGAGGTGGACTTGCGGGCAGCCCTGCCCGAAGGCGTCCGGCTCTACACCGGCGACGACTTCAACTACCCCGAGCTGATCGACGGCGACGGCACCCACCACTCAGACGCCCTGCTGGGCATCTTCGCGGCCATTTACCCGGCCGCCTCGGTGGCCCTGCAGAACTACGACGCCGGAAACGCCGCCAAGGCCCGCGAAATCATGGATTCCACCCGGGAACTGGGCAAGCACATCTTCAGCGCCCCCACGTTCTACTACAAGACCGGCATCGCATTCATGTCCTGGCTCAACGGCAAGCAGCCCGGCTTCCAAATGGTGGGCGGCCTGCATTCCGGCCGCTCCGTGTGCCACCTTGCCAGGACGTTCGAACTGGCTGACAAGGCGGGCCTGCTCAGGGACCCCGCCCTGGCCGCCTTCCGGATGTCGGACTACCTGCGGATTAATGGTGTGGGCGTATGAGCGACTTCCAAAGACTGTCCATCAACAGCGCCACCACCAAGAAGTGGACGCTTGCCCAAGTGGTGGAGGGCTGCGTGAACGCCGGCATCCCCTCCGTTGGTCCCTGGCGGGACCGGGTGGCGGAGGCCGGCCTGGACAAGGCGGCGCGGCTGATCAAGGACGCGGGCCTGCGCGTCTCCTCGCTCTGCCGCGGCGGGTTCCTCACCGCGGCCGACGCCGAGGGCCAGGCTGCCGCGCTCGCTGACAACCGCGCTGCCATCCTCGAGGCCGTGGCGCTGGACACCACGGAGCTGTTCCTGGTGGTCGGCGGACTCGCCCCGGGGGAGAAGGACATTGTGGCCGCCCGGCAGCGCGTGGCCGACCGGCTCGCGGACCTGGTCCCGTTCGCGCAGGAAAACGGCGTCCGCCTGGTGCTGGAACCGCTGCATCCGATGTACGCCGCGGACCGCGCACTCATCTCCACCCTTGGGCAGGCCCTGGACCTCGCGGCGCCGTTCGACGCCGCAGCGGTGGGCGTCGCCGTCGATACCTTCCACGTCTGGTGGGACCCGGAACTGAAGGCCCAGATTGAGCGCGCCGGCCGGGAAAACCGCATCGCGTCCTACCAGGTGTGTGACTTCAACATGCCCATCGCCGCGGATCCGCTGCTGTCCCGCGGGTACATGGGCGACGGCGTAGTGGACTTCGCCACGATCGGCACCTGGGTGCGTGATGCCGGGTACACCGGCGACATCGAGGTGGAAATTTTCAATCAGGAGATCTGGGACACGGACGGCAACACCGTCCTGGCCACGGTCAAGGAGCGGTACGCGGAGCTTGTCCTGCCGTACGCCTGACCTGATCCAAGACCGCGGGCTCCTGCTACGTCACGGCAGGAGCCTGCGCCCCACGCACGGAAGACCCGGACCGCTTGCGGTCCGGGTCTTCCGTGTACTGCCGCCTTAGGCGTAGAGCGAGGCGAACCGGCGGTACCGGGCCAGCACGCCGGCGTCGTCCGTTCCCCGGGGAAGGTCGACGGCGTCGGCCGCCCACGCAGGGAAGCGACCGGTGAGTGCCGCCGCGGCCTGGCGCGCGGCGCCGTCGGCTACATACTCGCCCGGCTGCGGCACCGTGATGTCCGTTCCCAGCAGGTTTGCTGCCACTTCCTGCACCGCTGCGGACTGGGCACCGCCGCCCACCAGGAGAATCCGCCGGGCGGACACACCCTGGTCCTGGAGCGCCGCCAGGCCGTCGGCCAGGGAACAGACCACGCCCTCGACGGCGGCGCGCGCCAGGTTGGCCGGGGTGTAGTTGCCCCGGGTGATGCCATGGAGGGAACCGGTGGCATCCGGCAGGTTGGGTGTCCGCTCCCCATCAAAGTAGGGGACCAGGGTGAGTCCGCCGGCCCCGGCCCCGGCTGACAATGCCAGCCGGTTGAACTCCGGCAGGTCCACGTTCAGCAGGGCAGCGGTGGCATCGAAAACACGGGTGGCGTTCAAGGTGCACACCAGCGGCAGGTAATGGCCGGCTGCGTCGGCGAACCCCGCCACCAGTCCGGAAGCATCTGCCGCCGCCGTGTCCGAGACCGCAAACACGGTGCCCGACGTGCCCAGCGACATCACGACGTCGCCCAGTGCGGCGCCCGCACCGAGCGCCGCCGCCGCGTTGTCCCCGGCCCCTGCCGCCAAAAGGCTGCCTGCCGGCGTCCTTCCCGCCGCTTCCAGCGGGCCCAGGACCCGCGGCAGGACCGGCACATGGCCGAGCGATGCGGCCAGGACGTCGGGCAGGTACTGGCCCTCCGCTGTCGAGTAGTAGCCCGTGCCCGACGCGTCCGAACGGTCTGTGGCCAGAGCCCCCAAGCCTTTCGTGCCGCTGCCCGGACCATAACCGGCGAGCCGCCACGTCAGCCAATCGTGCGGGAGGCACACGGCTGCCACCTTTGCTGCATTCTCCGGCTCGTTCTGAGCCAGCCACTGCAGCTTGGTCAGCGTCAGCGACGCCACCGGGACCGTGCCGGTGGCACGTGCCCAGTACTGCGCGCCGGCGGCGGGATCGCCGCCGCCGGCACTGTCGATGAGTTCCACGGCCGCACCGGCGCTGCGGGTGTCATTCCACAGCAGCGCCGGCCGGATCACCGCTCCGTCACTGTCGAGGCAGACCATCCCGTGCTGCTGGCCGCCGACGGACACGGCGCTGACGTCATCCAGCCCGCCGGCGTCCGCAACAGCTTTTTGCAGCGCCGTCCACCAGTGGTCCGGGTGGACCTCGGTACCCTCAGGGTGCGTGGCCCGGCCCTGACGGACCAGCGCTCCGGTGTCAGCATCGCGGATGACCACTTTGCAGGACTGGGTGGAGCTGTCGATGCCTGCGACGAGCACCATGGCCTAGTGGGCGCCCAGGAGGTGCTCGATGGCGAGCTGGTTGAGCCGGACGAACGCGAAGGAGCGCTCCGCTGCCTTGTCGGCGTCGAAGTCCTCGAACGCGGCGGCGTCCGCGAGCAGGTCGGCGGTGCTTTCGCCCGCGTTGAGGGTGGGCTCGCCCAGTTCGAAGACGCCGGATACCTTGAGCGCTTCCTGCACCTGCGGGTCTGCGCGGAAAGCCAGCGCCCGTTCCTTCAGCAGCAGGTACATCGCCATGTTGGCCTTGGCCGACTCCCACACGCCGTCGTAGCCGTCGGTGCGGGAGGGCTTGTAGTCGAAGTGCCGCGGGCCGTCGTACTTCGGGCCGCCGCCCGGGAAGCCGTTCTCCAGCAGGTCCACGGTGAAGAAGGCGCTGGTCAGGTCGCCGTGGCCGAAGACAAGGTCCTGGTCGTACTTAATGCCGCGCTGGCCGTTGAGGTCGATGTGGAAGAGCTTGCCGGCCCACAGGGCCTGGGCGATGCCGTGGGTGAAGTTCAGGCCCGCCATCTGCTCGTGGCCGGTCTCGGGGTTGAGGCCCACGATGTCGCCGTGTTCGAGCTGGGCGATGAAGGCCAGGCCGTGGCCGACGGTGGGCAGGAAGATGTCGCCGCGAGGTTCATTCGGCTTGGGCTCGAGCGCAATGCGCAGGTTGTAGCCCTTGTCCTTGATGTAGCCGGCAGCCGTGTCCACGCCTTCCTTCATTCGGTCCAGGGCGGCAGCCAGGTCCTTGGACCCGTCATACTCGCTGCCTTCGCGGCCGCCCCACATCACGAAGGTCTCGGCACCGAGTTCGGCGGCGAGGTCGATGTTGCGCAGGACCTTGGACAGGGCGAAGCGGCGGATGGAGCGGTCGTTGGAGGTGAAACCGCCGTCCTTGAACACGGGGTGGCTGAACAGGTTGGTGGTGACCATGGGGACCTTCAGCCCGGTTTCCGCCAGCGCTGCGCGGAAGTTCTTCAGGATCAGGTCCCGCTCCGAAGCGGAGGCATCAAAGGGGACAAGGTCATTGTCGTGGAAAGTGATGCCGTAGGCACCGAGTTCCGCCAGGCGGTGGACTGCCTCCACCGGATCAAGCGCGGAACGGGTGGCCACGCCAAAGGGATCTGCGCCGGTCCAGCCGACGGTCCACAGACCGAAGGTGAATTTGTCAGCGGGGGTGGGGGAAAGAGTCATGATGCGTCCTTGCGATCGGGTGCCCCGCGGGATTGCGCGGCTTTAGTTCATTGCCTGAACTATATGAGCGGACGTAGGGTGGGGTCAATAGTCCAGCCGGCAGACAGCCGGAAAAACTTGACGGACGCATCTAACCGAGGAGCTTTGTGATGGTGATGCCGGCGCCTGCAGTGGCGGGGCCCGGAGGCGCAGCCCCCGGAAGCGTGGGGGATGTGAGGCGCAGCAACCTCGCGCTGGTCCTGGGCGCGATCGCCGAATTTCCACCCGGCGCCCATCCCAGCCGTGCCCAGATTGCCGGCGCCACCGGATTGACCAAGGCGTCGGTATCCAGCCTGGTGCTGGACCTCCTGGATGCTGGGATCATCCGCGAGATCGGCCTGAACCCGCAAGGGCGTGGCCGGCCGGGAGTGGGGTTGGAGCTCAGCCCCAGCCGCGCGGTCATGGGGATGGAGATCAACGTCGACTACATCTCCGCGGCTGTGGTTGACCTGGCCGGAACAGTGCTTCTCCGCGAGGTGCAGGACCGCGATAACCGCAACAGCCCTGACAGGCCAGTGCTGGCAGCGCTCGCAGTCCTGGGCGCCAGGGTACGGAGTACAGCGGGAGAGCGGGGCGTCGAGGTCCTGGGCGGAGGACTTGCAGTGCCCGGACTGGTGGACCCGGACGGGACGCGGGTGCTGACCGCCCCCAACCTGGGCTGGGTCAATGTGGAGCTCGATCTCGACGCCCTGCTGCCCGAAGCCCCCCTGGGGGTTGCCCTGTTCAACGAGGCCAATGCGGCGGCCCTTGCCGAACTGCGGCACCGGCCGGACGGGGCATCAAACTTCCTGTTCGTCTCCGGCGAGGTGGGCGTCGGCGGCGGGATTGTCATCGGCTCGGAGCTGTTCACCGGCCCCGGAGGCCATGCCGGGGAAGTGGGACACATCGTGGTGGACCCCGACGGCGGCCATTGTTCGTGCGGGGGCACCGGCTGCCTGGAGACGGTGGCCGGCCAGGACGCCATTTTCACCGCCGCCGGCCTGGCCACTGATGGGGGTTCACGCTCTGCCACCATGTCCGCACTCCTGCAGGCGCTGGAGGCCGGGGAACCCAATGCCGTAACCGCCGTCGAACGTGCCGGCCGCTGCCTGGGCATAGCGCTCGCCGCGACGTCGCGGGTGGTCAACATCGATTCCGTGGTCCTCGGTGGCCACTTCGCCGTGCTTGAACCCTGGCTGCGTGCCCCGTTGCTGGACAGCCTGCAGAAATACGCGCCGGGCAAGTATGCCTCGGAACAGGTAACAGTGTCCGCCGTGGGGGAGTTCGGTGCCCTGCTGGGGGCTGCCGGCAGCGTGATCCGGTCCCTCGTGGAAGCTCCGCACCGGCTTCACACGTAACCGGGACGCACAACGCCCCGGTCCGAAGACCGGGGCGCTGCCATCAATGTGCCCCAGGAGGGAATCGAACCCCCGACCGGCGGATTAGAAGGCCGCTGCTCTATCCCCTGAGCTACTGAGGCGTCGGCTTCCGGCCTGCAGGCCGGCGCCTCAAAAAGTTTACATTGCCCGGGGTGCCGGCGGCGTCATCCGGCCGCCACTGCTCCTCCACACGTGCCGTGCCGGCGCCTGTTGTCCACATACGGAAACCCATGCCTCCTGCCCGGTGGCATCCGGCGCGATGCTGGTCATGCCTGCTACAGGCGCCACCATCCAGACAGGACGTAGACATGAGCGAATCGATCACCATCCGGGGCTTCGTGGCCACCGAGATAACCAGTTCCACCACGCCAGGGGGAGTGGCAACAGCTTCCTTCCGGCTCGGTTCCACCACCCGCCGCTTTGACAGGGACTCCAAAACCTGGGGCGACGGGCACACCAACTGATTGGCAGTTCCAAATAGTGCTACGGCTTGATGCCTTCCGTTCGTCGTAATCGGATGGCTTCGGCTAGGCCCTCTGGGTACTGACCTAAACTGCTGCGCATGGAGATCACAAGTGCTGCCTTCGCAGAGGTGACCTGATTCGTCAGGTCTATGAGCTTTGATCCCTGTTCAGCAGGTCGCTTCGCATTTATGGCATCTTCTATAGGAAGCATGAAGCGTGTGGTGGCTGAAAGCATGTTGTTCATCGCCCCAACGACTTCTTCCGTACCGTTCAGGAGGTCGGCCGTGTTCATCAAGGCTTGCAGCTCTTGCCTCTGCTGAAAGATTTCCTCTTCGTCCCACATCTTCGGAGCGTTGAACAAGGCTCGGTTCAATAGTGACTGGTAGCGATCGAGCGTGACGAGGAAGTTGATGTAGATTTCTTCCTTCTTGGACTTCAACGCCTCTTCCTGCTCATTACGTTTCGTTAGCTCCCAGAGACTGCGTTCCGCCTTATGAGCGTCCTGAACGTTCTTCCGGTTTACAAATGCCGTTACCCCTGCGCCGCCTAAGCCTGCAATCACAACTCCGCTTGTTGTTACTAACAGTCTGACTGTCTCCGCATCCATATCCTTAAGCTACACAAGCCCGACCGCTCCGGTTTCTATCTATCCTTTGCCTCTGTTTTGATGTCCAAACGCGCTGCGGAGACGAAAGCTTCTGTGAGATCAGGAAGTTCGGCAATGGCCGCTGACATTTTCATGTCGGCTTCCTCGATCTTGCTTTTGTTGGCATCGAATTCGGGCATCATCTGACGTCGTTCCGACGCGAGCCGAAACATCGTGCCAGAGAGTCTGGTGAGTACGAGCGCGGCATCTCTGACATTCGCAGGTCCGATCAACCTGATCTCACTGAGTGCAACGGCTGCCTTTTGCTGAGCGGCTAGAGCTTTGTCGTCGGGACCCAGGGTCAGGGAAGCCTCAACAACAGCGGAGATAAAACGGGCATAGGCTTCCTGCTTGTTGTCCCGCAACCACTTATCGTGTTCATCGGACTTGTCCCGATTCAGCTTGTAGAGGGCAATAATTCCGTTGATCAAGGCGGCCCCAAGGGCACCACCGAGAAGCGGCAATAGAAATTCCATGCTCCAAACCTACACAGCAAAAACCCCGCCTCCTGCGAAGCGGGGTCTTGCTAACCGTTCTGAATCTTGGTGATCTTTACCCGGGTATCGATGTAGCGAGTTACTGCCGTCGTTACACCGAGCGCCAGCGTTGCGCCCTGTGTGAGGCGCAAAGTAAAGCAAATGGTGTGGAGGTTGGAACCGTAGCTGATATGTGCTTCAGAGGCCACCAGCACACCGGCAGAGGTTGCCCACATGTGGACGTTGCCCGGATCAGAATCAGGGGTAGCCATGGAGGTGATGATGTAGACGCCTGCCTCGCTCATGGTGATCTGTCCTCCGGTTCCACCAACAGCAAAGGTGTTGTTGACGGTCTTCGTGGCATCAGCAGAAAGCGTGCCAAAAGTGATACCTACGTTGGCATTGCTCAACTGAGTAGGGCCAGTGAACTCAGCGTGCTTGAGGCCAGCAGCTTTGCCGATGGCGGCATCTACTGATTCGGCCTGCTGCTGCATCACGATAGGGACGTTTGGTGCGACTGTGCCGGAAGGGTAAGTGATTCCGTACTTGAGGGTTGATGGCATGGGAGGGCCTTTCTTACTTGCTTGTGGAGATTGCTACGTCTTCGGGCTGGCGAAGGCGGACGGACATGGAGCCGGATGGGAAGTTGAAGTAGACAGCGGAGACGAGAAGCCGTTCTTGGTCACCCTCAGGAAGGGTTGCGGTAACGGTCATGCCGGGACGGAGCCAATAGGCCGAAACGGAGTTCAAGACAAAGCTGCGGCCACGGCGGGAAAGCGCCAGCAACCGTGCTACTGCGGCGTTGTTGGCCTGCGTCTGGCTGGCGGGAATGTCGCTTTCCACGAAGGCTGAGTTGTAGCCAATAGCGGCAGTGGAGAACTCGCCGGTAGAGATGTAGGCGTTGCCCCACACCACCTGATCGACGTTGTTGGCATCACGCCACGCGTACTTGATGCAGACCGCGTTGTTGAAGTTTTCGCGGCTGTAGACGGAGTTGGATTCAATGATGATTCCGCCACCGCCAGTGGTGAAGTTAAGGGCTGTATCACCGGAGAGAGCCTGAGGCGTGGCAATTCGCCACGTGCGGTCAGATTCGCAGTAGACCGACACACCGGCACGTGCTGCGGCCTCATGGATCAATGACCATGAATCCTGCCCCGGATCTTGCACCAGACCGGCCACGGCTGCTGCACCGAAGTTCGGTGTGTAGTCGGATGAAACGGCAGGTGTAGTGCTTCCGATGGTGGACCGCGTCACGTGGTAGGCAACCGCGTCCATAAGGTTTGACTGTGGCGGCTGACTGTCCCAAGCCATGCGTTTGTAATCCATTGCAAGGCCTTCATCGGACCAGCACGTAAGGATCATGCGGTTAGACGGTCTGCGGATTTCGCGGCTTCGTACGTGGAGGTCAGCGAGAAGATGAACGTCCTCTTCGTTGCTGTCGTACTTGTACCCGGCAAAGATCTTCACGCGGAACGTCTTGCGAGCATCCAGAGTGTCAAGCACGGCCTTGTCAGCCGGAATGGTGCACGTGAGGGTCGCTTGAATGCGGGGCGCACGTGAGTCGTCAAATTCAACGGAGCCGTCTTCCACATCAAGCTCAACAGGATCAGCGCCCTGCGGATAGGCGGTTGCCGTGATGATGTGGCGTGCTGAGTAGCGGATGCGGTTTTCGGCATCAATGGCGTAAGGATAGGTGGTCATCGGGCGTCCCCAATCGTGAGGTCATCAAAGGTTGCGTAGGCCGCTGTCACGGCGTCGAAAGAGGGGTATTGAGAGGCGAGAGCGTCGAACGTCCAGCCAAGAGCGCCAGCAAGGTTGCCGTAGGGACGGGAAACTTCCGTGTAGCTGACGGTCAGCTTGTAGCGGGTGTTCTCCGGTCCTGAGACTGCGTATGGGTCCACGTCAAGGGAGTTGGCGGCAAAGTACATATCCATTCCGGATACGGCCTGCTTGAGCAACACAGCCTCTCCACGGTCAAAGACACGGACAAGGCGGCTGGCGTCCTCAAGGCTGGTGGTCCAGATTTCAAGGATTCCGGTACGGGAACCAAGCTTGCCGATAACAACCAAGGGGTCTGACCGGCCAATGATGTTGTGGACGGTGGAGTTGGTTTCGCGTCCTGCGGAGTAGTTGACGATGCTCTCGGCCTGCTCCGAATAGTTCGGGGCAATCGGCACTAGCAGCCACGGCTTATCAATGGTGAGCGTTGCGGACTGGCTGAGTGTTTCAGCGGTAGTGGTGACCGTGTAGACGTTCAGGCCATGTGCGGCTTCATAGTCGGTGACGATGGTCTTACCGCCTGACGGGGAAGGTAGCTGTCCGCTTGAAATACGCACGCTGGAGAAGCCGTTGCTGTTGGAGCGGGTAATGCTCTGAACCGATGCGTTCTGAGTGATTTCAAGGACAACGGCACCGGTTGAGTTGTCAGGAGTTGCTGTAAATGTGGTCATGGCTTATGGCAAGGCAGCAGCCTGCCCGCCCCCTCTCGGTGCGAATTCAACGAAAATCTTTTTGCCTTGCTGGCTCATGTACCATTTCTCAACGGCGGAACCGTCAGGAAGAATCTGGAGCGGAGACGTACGCGCTTTTGTCAGAGCGTCCAGCTTGTTTCTAGCTTCTTGATCGTTCACGATTACGTCAGTTGAAACCCTGCCCGGAATCCTAAGAACCTGATCGACGTACTTTGCTGCTTCCTCACGGGAACCACCAAAAGCAGGAATTAGCTGATTGATCAGTGCATCCCTTTGGGCATTGAACTTTGCTGTTACATCTGAAACGCTTTGGCCCTGATCTAGAGCAGCCTTAGCCTGAGCCTCAATATTGTCCGTAAGCTCAATTACGGCACGCTGGTTCTCACGGCCCTTTGCCGTATTGGAATCCATCGTGTTGCCATTCTCTTTGAGTTTGGCGTTCATATTGTCAACGGAATCCAGATAATCAAGCTCACTGGTAATGCCGTCCTTCGTGGCCTCATCAAGCGCGTTCTGAGCGTCGATGCGGTCCTTCTGCGTGGCGAGAAGCCTGTCTTCCGCTGCCTTGCGCTTCTCAACGGCTTCAGAGGATTCCCCCATAACGTCCGTGTAGTACTCCGCCTGAGCAGAAGCGTCCTCGGAAGCGCCGGTAGCTTCCTTGAGCTTTTCGCGCTGCTTGTCCATGGCATCGGCGTTGGCGATAAGAGCCTTGCCCTGCTCGTTGAAAGTAACGCGGCCATCCTCTAGAACCGTGCGGTGCTGGTTCGCCTCGTCGCGGTTGGATTCAATGGACTTGGTAAGAACGTCGTAGGCCCTCTGGGAGGCTCCAACGTCACCGGCAAGGCCCTTGAAGATGTCCTTTGCGAGGTCGTCGCTTAGACCCTTTGTAGCGTCCCGGACCTGCTCAATATTGGTCTTCGCTTCGTCGGCCCATGGAGTCCAAGGGTTGTCTTCCTCAGCGAGAGCAAAGGCAATGTCCTTGATCTTCTCCGCAATGTCAGCGTCATCCAGCTTGCCGCCAGCGTCGTAAATTTCACGCGCTAGCTCAGCAGCCTTTTCCTTGGCCTCATTGTTGGCATCAGCTAGCTCCTGCATCTTGGCAATGGCAATACCGATACCGACAGCAGCGGCAAGGCCGATACCGGCACCAAGGGCACCAAAGCCACCAAGAGCGTTGGCAGCTACCTCCTGAAAAGCGTCAGCAATGGATTCCGCTGAACCATCAAAGGAGGCAGCTGCTTCCTTTGCTGTGGAGTTGGATTCATCCTTCAGATCCTTCAGGCCTTCGCCTGCCTTGGCTGAGCCGTCCTTGAAGGAGTCGCCCATACGCTTTCCGGTACCGTCCGCCTTGTTCTCAACTTCCTTGAGAGCCTGCGTCAGGTCACGGTCAATGTTCTTTGCTGCGGTGTCTGCGTCTTTGGCAGCTTCCTTGAAGTCATCCGAAATTTGATCCGATGCCTTATCGCTGGCTTTGGCGGTGTCCTTGAGTGAATCCTGAATATCCTCAAAAGAGTCCGCTACCTTTTCGGCACCCTTAATAACGTCATCCACATCTGTTGTGATGACGGTTTCAATGGGACGTGATCCGGCCATTGCTTACCCTTCTGCGGCTTCGTGGAGCCTGCGGATTGTGGTCTGTACTGTGAGGGACTGGATACGGCTGATAGCAGCTTTAGAAGCCGGTACAGCGACATAGCCGCCCTTGCGGTGGTGGGGAAGTCCTGCGCGGGTTCGGCGGGTAACGGTGTGCCTGCTGCCCTTGGGGGACTTGCGGTAATACTTGGTGTAGTTCTCCGGAGTGGAGCCAAATTCAGCCGCGCCCAAAAGAGCGTTCTGCGGGATGTTTCGCTTGCCGATTTTCTTGGAAGAGCCTTTAGCCGTGAGAACGATATTGGCTCCGGTCTTGACTGCAATTCCGGACTTATACACGCGGGAAGCTAGAGGAGTTATGTCCTTGCGCTTGTTTATCTCTTCTCGCCAGATGGGAAGGACCTCAGAGCGCTGGTAGCGGCGGATGTCATTCTTTAGCTCTTTGGGTAGCTGTCTGAATAGACGTTCCGCTTTATTGAGGCCCTTCCCACTGACGTAGAACTTCACGGAATTAGACTCCGTAGAGGAACGTTGGCTGTCCGTTGACGGGGAACTCAGCGGTTGTAGTAGCCACACCAACGCCACCACCGATGACGGTTGGAGCCTTGAGCGTTGCCGTGAAGGTGATGCTCTGTGTAGCGGTGCCTGTTGGCTTGATGACAACCGTCTTCTGTGTGCCGTGAAGGGAAATCAGCTTGGCTGTAAGTGTGGTGTTGGCCGTAAGATCCTGACCAAACTCAAGCGAAGCGGACCAGACGAGCGCACCGGTAGAAGTCTGGACGTTTCCGGAAACCGGAATCCAAGTTGTGTCGGTGGAAGTAGTGGAAAGCGAAGCGGAAGTAATAGCGTCGGAGTAATCCACGCCATCGATAACTACGCTCTCTGTGGCGATATTTAGGACTTTGTGCGGTGTTGAAGGCATTGCATTTCCCTTTCAGGGATTAAGAGGTTTGATGAGATGGGCGGTACGCGTTTACTGCGTCTGCTTCCGCCGTGATGTCGTAGGCGTGAAATTTGTCCTCAAGACTGAAGCGTTCGCCTTCTGACCAGCGGAGACCGGCAAAGGTTTCCACGCGCTTCAGGACGGCTTCTAGAGCGTTCTCAAGCAGGACTTCAGCGGCTTCCGGATTAGTGCCGGGAACCATCACGCGGATGATGAGGGAGTGAGTAATGACGTTTGCGGAGGCCTTGCGGAGGCCGGTTCGGTAAACGTGAACCGCTACCTTCCCCGTTGGGATGTTGTCCGGCGTGGAGGCCGGAAAGCCCTTCATGAGGAACGTAGGGTTATCGGTTCCGATATGTGCTGCTACCTGTTCGCTGACCGTGCTCAACGGAGCCTCCCTAGAGGAGAGGTCTTAGGACGGAGCAGGTCACGAGCAAGCCAGATGAGCGGAGCCGTAGGGATAGTCAGACCGTCAGGCCCGATTTCCTCACGGTTGCCACCGGCCATCTTTGACCAGATGTCACGGGCGGTGATGGCTTCAGCCAGTCGCCATGACTCAGGCACTGCCGCATCCTCAGAAAGGGCAGGCGCGTACGCAACACAAAGACTGTTGGCGGTGGCCATGATGACTCCGAAAAGCGGATCATCAACAGGCGCTTCCGGCCACACGGAGAGTACGAAGTCATTACTTCCGAAGTTCCAGTACATGCCTACCCTTTCTGAGATTGAGTGTCATTCGCAATAAGCGAGACAAATTTTTTAGGCCTTAGCCGACCTTCTTGAGACCGCGTGCATCGTTGAGAACGAGTGCGTAGTAGCCGAAGAGAGCTTCATCGAAGCCGCCCTTGTTCACGTCGATTGCCTCAACGCGGATAGGGGAGCCGCCCAGTTCGTAGAAGGTCACAGCCTCACGAGCGCCAACGTAGACATCGTTAGCGGCTACGTCTGCGGAAGGGATGATCTTGAAGCCAGCAAGGGAGCCGTCCTCAAGTCCAAGGGAAGACTCAAGGTACTTGAGGCTGTCGTTCTCCTTGGTTAGGAGAAGATCGCGGTAAGCAGCGGTTCCAACGATGGCGAAGGACGGAGTTGCAAAGTCGATCATGGCAAGGGAGCCGTCAACGATCTTGGCAGCGGCAGCAGCTACACCGGTAGGAACAGAGCCAGCGGAGACAGCCTGAGCGTTGGCCTTGATGAAGTTGATGACCTTCGCATCGGACTTGCGTGCGTAGTCCGTAGCAGCGCCCTTGAGCAGGGAAGCAATGGTGTCGGTGTTGCCGAAGTCAACGAACTTGCGGTCAACCTTCACGCCACCGGCAAGGCGGGATGCCTCGGTGGAGTAGTAAGTGCTGGTAGCACCGGTTGAAGGGATGTCGGCAAGATCGCCTGCGTAGTCGCCAACGGTGGGGAGAGCGGTCCACTTGAAGCCCTCAACCTTCCAAGAGGTCAGGGAGCCGGAGCCAACGAGCGGAACATACTTGCGCTGGTAGTCCTTACCGCTCCACAGTTCGCCAAGCCAAGCAGGCTGCTCAACGTTGTCCTTGTGTGCGGTGTTGGTGATGTTGGTCAGCGCGAATAGCTGGTTCTCACCAAGTGCGCCAGCATCTTCCATTGCGGAAACAAGACGGGCATCACGGGATGCGAAAACAGAAGCCACTTCACGGAGGCTCTGATTTGCGAAGTTCTTGGTTGTAGCTGTCGGAACAGCAGCGGGAGTTTCAGACATTTCGTCTTCACTTTCTGTAGGGGTTTCTGCTTCGGCTTCTGCCTCAGCGGTGATTTCCTCTTCCGGCTGTTCCGGTTCAGAGGGGCTTGTGGTTTCTTCCTCTGGAGTTGAGTCCTCGGAGAAAGCGGAAATAAGGCGAGCGGAACCAAGAGCGGGATTGACCACAATTCCGGCTCCGGATAGGACAGCGCTGGTGATGGTTCCGGAAGTGGGAGTCATTTCCGAAAGCTCCATGCTGACTCCGGTACGAAGGCCTTCCTTGGCTTCCGTGAAAATGTCACGGCCAAGAGTGGTATTCGCCAGAGTCACAGTTGCGTAGAGTCCGTCAGGCTTTGATTCGAAATCGGAAAGCTTTCCAATGGGACGGAATGGATCATGCTCAACGTTGACAATTGCGCCTTCTGCGTTTGAGAAGTCAATGCTTCCTTCCGGGAAGGTTGCATCTCGGTCGCGTGCCTTTTCGTTGTAGGGTGCGAGCTTGTAGCGGAGTGTTCCGCGCTTTTCGGAGAAGCTGACAAGCTGACCTAGAGAAAACTTTTCAGTCATTGGTTACCTCAGTGATAGGAGTTTCAGAGTTCCCCTTGGCAACGGATGTGCGGAAAGAGGAATAGTCAACGGAGACCTTGATTCCCGGAGGCGTAACGTCATCCTGTGAAAGGCGGTCAGCAATTGCTTCCGTCCATGTCTTCAGGGAAAGCTCAAGCAATTCGTTGCGCTCATCAACGGCATTGTTGTAAGTGTTCGAATCGCCGTTAGTTCCGTCGAGAAGTCCAACTGTGATTCCAAGGAAGTTCGCTAGGTCTTTGCGGAGAGCTTCGCGGCCTTGAATCATCAGTGAGTTTGAGGAATCGGTAGCGCCGAATCCGGAGATGTCCAGACCGTAAGGAACGTGCACCATGCCGCCGCGCTTGTTTGTCAGGGAGTCCTGAAGTTGCGCACGCATGTCATCGATCTCTTCAGCCGTAGCTTCCAGCGGCTGAGTCTCTTTGGTGAGTACTACAGGCTCCGGAACAGCCGTGCGGTTGTTGATCGTCTGCGTGATGTTGCGGTACTGGCGGACTGAATCCTTGGCGGTCTCAAGGAATCCGGCAGGCATGAGAGACGGGATGTAGAGAACGCTGTCTTGGTTGACGCGCTTGTTATCGATGGTGATATATCCGTCAGCGTCAATTGCCCAGATTCCAACGGGAAGGTGAGCGGCAGCAGTGACGAATCCATTAGCGTCGCGCTCAACCTTGAGTACAGCGTGGTTCTCAAGAATCAGATCCTGAATAACGGAAGCCTGACGCTTGGCAGGGGAGTAGACGCCTTCAGTGGTGGTAAGCCACGGCAGGTCAACAGGGTTGCCGTTGGTGTCGGTAGCCAGTAGGGGAAGACGGGAACCAAGGGAAGAAAAGATCTGGAGGCCGCGAACAACGGCGGGAACGGAGAGAGCAGCGGCTCGATCTACCGGGAAGAGCGAAGTATCAACGTCAGGAAAGATTGCCTGAGCAAGCGTTGAAGGCGAGAAAAGACCGGTGATATCCGGGGATGCGGAGTAACCAGTGGCAGGGCTGTATGCCGCTACCTTCTGTGCCCTGCTGAAAATACCCAATTGAACTCCAAGTCAAATAACGAAAACTGAAGTGGACGCACTTCAGGTACTGCTTTGATTTGTTATTTGACTTGGCAATTAAGGCCGGTTGTTCTAGCGGCGGGAAGCTGGTTGGAGACTTCCCGCCACTAACGCTGACCGTATTACCGGAAAGCGCCTGTTACGTAAGTGAACCTTGGAGGAAACAACTATTCAATTATACCATTAATTTGACATAGGGAGTTGAAGGGTGTATCTACAAGCGCATTACTCCACGTGGCCTGTGAGCATTTCTCTGACGCTTTCCAGCGGCAATGTAGAGCGCATTGGAAGCAGCCACCAAAGGGGAAATATCAGCGTTTGAATTTCCACGGCTCCACAGGCGCGAATCAGCGGCGTAGCGGAATGCCACCGCTTCAACCGCTGCGTCAATGGCAGGATCTACAGCGTGCACCAAAGCATGATCCGAAACGTGCGAAGTGAACAGGGAAACACCGGCAGCTACTTCCTTCATGGTCATTGCTCGGAGGTTGTTCTTCGGTACGCGGGGATTGCGCTGGATGGTCTGGTTGACCGCTAGGTTGTTCCCGATTGCGTCATAGCCGATCTCCGCTCCTCTGTGGTCCGTCAGCAGTTTGGAGATGCTGGCGGGAAGCCAGTTATAACCGGCCTTATGCTCAAGGATCTGGACGTTGGGGATGCCGTCCGCTGTGTACCAAGCAACCGCCACAGCACCGGCTGAGCCGTCCTGAGTCACGTCAAAGGAGATGGAGAAGTTTTCATTCGGCAGCGCCAGCAGATCCGGAACCTGACCGGCCAGCCAGTCCTCCTCAGGGATGGCCCTAAGGGAAGAGGCAACAGGATCTAGGCAAAGGAATTCACGGCTGAACGACAACAGGCCTTGAGTCTCCAGAGCCTTCCTGAGGAACTTCAGGGAGACAAGGCCGCTGCTGAGTCCGGGATAGACGCGGTGCCACAGGGCTTCATCCGTGGCGTCATCCGTTGGCTCCATGGAGTAGTCCAAGATTCCAAGGTCTTCGGTGCCCTTGCGGCCTGCCTGTAGGTACTGCCACAGCAGGCCTTCACGCGTCTTCGGTGGAGTGCCCGTGACGATTAGCTGAGCGTTGGGGCGCGTGGCGAGAACCGGCATGGCACCGGCCAGCAGGTCTTCCGTTGTCTTCGCGTCGTACTCGCCTGCTTCATCCATGAGGATGCAGTCAGCGTAGGAACCACGGAAGGCAGCTGCCTGCGGCTTTACGGCTCTCCACTGGCTCCCGTTGTCCCACACAATGCGGATGGAGCCGTTGGATTTGTAGAAGCGGAACTGACGTGAGGTCTCATCCGGATAGGCCATCTCAAGCTGACTTCCAAGCTCGGCAAGGAACTGCTGTGAAAGCGTTCCGGTCTGAGCCGTGCTGATAATGCGATAGCCGGGAATGGAGAAGCAGCGGCCTAGAAGCGTGGCCTGAATTGAAGAGGTCTTGGTGGCACGCCTTCCCATTTGAATTACGAGTTCCGGGTAAAGCGGAAAGCCTTCCTCATTCTTGGCCTCCAGCAATCCGGCGACTTGCTCACCCTGAGGGAGGAGGGAAATTCCCATAGCCTCAGCGGCCTTGTGCGCCTCTGTAATGGACGTATTAGCCGGAATGGGGGAGATATGCCTAGGAATGGCTACGTAGCTCATAGCGCCTCCTGACAGCCGGTCAGGGAGAGAAAATGAGGGGCCGACGGCGGGACACTGGAAGCCGTTAGGAAAAAACCTTTGTGAACTTTTCCAAGGTCGCGTTCCTCATGGCAGGGGCGGCATAGCGCGTCGTAGTCTGTGATGTTCGTTGACCAAGTGCTGAAGACTTCGCCTTGCTTGCCTGAGTTGTAGCGCTTGGTGTGTGCGCCCTGCATCTCGTAGCTGCTGCCACCGCGATAGCTCCACTCCTGCGCCTGTGCACCGCAAGGGCAGACGTGCTTAGACGCATAGCCTCGGTAGTGCTTCACACGCTGGTGTGCTGCGTCGTAGCTGCACGCTGTGGTTGGTGGTACTGCTGCTGTGATCAGTAGTTCAGCAGGTACGTACGCCTCGGCCTTGGCTTGACGCCACTTCTCACGGAATGCTTCAGGGTTCTCTGCCCTGCGTCTTGCCTGATAGCAGCGGCTGCATTCCTGTGTCTTCTGAATCCTGATGTTGGGTACAACCATCCGGTCCTGTTCGTGCTGTGGAATGCCCTGCGCTTCAGCCTCAACGCGGCTGATGGTGTGGTCTGCGTTCCACTTCATGTCAGCGGTGACCATGCGGCCACAGCGGAAGCAGGGGCAGGGCAGCAGGGCAGCAGCTATCTTGCGTGCCGCGCTGCTGCGGGTAGACGAGTAATGACGTATAGGCATGACGAATCAGCCCTTCCTCAGGGTTATCGTCGCTTCGTCATTTGCGGCGTTTCGCCGGTCGCCTTCCGGTTGCACATCCTGTGCTGAGTGGCTGTCTTTCCAGCCTGTCAAATGTTGGTCATTACCCTTCCCGTTTGAATACCTCAAACACGATGATGAGAATGAGTGTCGGGATTATCCAGAGCGGATTCTGTCCGGTGAATGATAGCGGGATCATATTCACCCCATTTCCGGGGATGTTCCCTTACCAATTATACCTGAGAATAGTTCTCACTAAGCCCGGCTGTAAACCGCTGGATGTCCTCTTGTACCTCGTGTACCGGTAATCAATCCTGCATCTCGCCATTTCTTTAGATTGGATCTAACCGACAATTCCGTTTGATCGTTGTAAGCCATCAGGCCTTTGATCGTGAACGTTCCATCTCCGCTGTCCATAATGTCCTCTGCGCCTTGCCAGTATCTGGAGCGTATGAGTCTGGTGCTGTGGCTTCCGCGTTCGCTTACGAACTTTGGTGGACCACTCGGAGTGCGTTTGGCCTTCGGTCTGGTTGATCCAGTGCGGCCCGTGCGAAGGGGACGCTTTGGCTGCATGTGCTCTTCAAAGTAGGACTTTGCTGTACGGCTGCTTGGCCTATAGCCTCCGGCTTCCTTCAGCTTGGCAATCGTGCCGTCAATCCGTTCCTGAAGTTCATCAAGCGCCTGAAGCTTCCTGAGAACGCGTGCCTCATAGTGTGCGGTCTGCTCTTCCGGAAGGCCCTCCAAGGCTGTCAAATGGCTGTACACGATCTTCTCTAGTGTCTCCGCTGACCGCTCCAGAGACTGAAGCTCAACCAGCATCACGGATACGCTCATCGGGTTCTCCTTCCGTATGAACGCGCCTCTTCCCCAAGGGTCTTCATCCGTGTGCGGTGGTCCTTCACGACAACAGCCAGCAGGACAACAATCAGCGTCTCAAGCATTGCGTGCCTCTTCCCATACGCGTTCCGCGATTGCTACAGGGCATCCGGATTCCGGCAGGATGTGTACCCTTCCGTCTGCTGCTTCCATAAAGATGCTGGACTGTCCGTCCCAATAGATAGGGGTAGGGGCAGGATAGTTATTTGATTCCAAGGTTTTTCCTTCGTGTAAGAGTGTGGTTTGAACGTTTGAACGCTTGAACGCGTGGTTAGAAACTTTTTTTATATGGAACAGTTTTTTGTTACATATACATAGGGTCATAGGCATATGTAGTTCTACTTACTCTCTATAGAGGTAGTTCTAAATATTTACGTTCAAACGTTCAAAGAGGGTATAGAAGAGGCCTAGTTCCCTTTATTTACAGGGATTTTGGCTTGAACGTAGACCCCTTCAAAAGGGTTCAAGAAACGTTCAGTTGAACGTTCGGAGGTCAGAAGACCCTGAGAGTCTGGTTCTTGACCAGAGCATCGAACCTGCGTCCGCCTGAATTGGCCTCAGGGTGCTGCGTCTGGATGTGCTTGCTGAACACACGCTGCGTCAGGATCTGCTTGGACGTGTAGCCGTGATCCTTGCACCAAGAGACGTAGTCGGTGTGGGCCTCACTGATCTTGATGAACTGCGACTTCGGAGCCTCAGTGTCAATCAGGTAGCGTTCAGCGTCCTTCATCTCATTCAGGAACTCGATTGCGTTGGAACTGTCATCACGGGTAGCCAGCTTCAGGGCACGCATGCTATCTGTCAGCGCTAGACCCTCATCCAGATAGGCAAGGTAGGAGGCCTTGAGCCATTCCAGTGTCCCGGAACGGTTGGCCTTCAAGCGGCCTTCAAGTCCCTCATCCTGAATGTAGGTGGAGCCGTTCAGCTTGGCATCTTCGGCGCGGTGGTACTGGTGCGGGAAGTTGACCGGTGCAACGCGTGCATAGACTTCCGGAGCTACCGTGTCGATCTTCATTCCGTCGTTGCTGACGAAGAACATAAGACCCTGCGGCCTCCACTTGACCGCGTTCACGTACTTCTGTTCAGAGTCGATCATGTCGCCTCCGGAGTACTGAAGGACAAAGCCCTTATCCAACTGCCCTTGAACCTCTGTGAAGGCTACGTAGCGTGCCTTCTGCATCTCGTGGCGAGCGTGGGACTTGGAGCCTTTGGCGTATAGCTCAATGGCTTCGCTCTTCGGCTCTGCATAGAAGCTTTCGGCAATGTCTTCCATTACGCGGTTCATCATGCTCTTACCGGAGTTGGTAGCGCCTTGTACCGAGACAATCGTCTTGGTAGCTACGTCGGTGACTCCGAACAACGCCCAAGCAACAGCCTTGGAGTAGAACCGTGCCTGTCCCTTGTCGGCAATGCTCTGCTCAAGGAAGCGCACGAGATCCCCGTATCCGGAGCCGGGGCGCTCTTCAGCGTTGAGCATGCGGTAGACAGCGCGTGAAGGGTCATGGGGGAGAAGGTCAAAGCGCTTGTCCCTGCGTACCGCGTCAAGGTCATACACGCCGTTTTCAATGACCATCCAACGGCGGTCATCCGCAAAGTGGTTTGAGGGAACATTCAGTTCCGTCTTGAGGAGTCGGGCAACAGCGTTGATTCCCGCCTCTGTTGAAATCCGGTCGCGGAATGACTTGTGCTTCTTGATCTCACCCTTGTCATACAGGGCGCGGATCTTGGCTGCGTCTTCCTTGGCGGAAGCTGAACCGGAGGAAGCTGCATGCTGAGCTAGGGTCTCGAAATGGCTCTTGATGAATTCAAGGGCATCGGCCATGGCCTTGTAGTAGTACTTGACCGCTTCAATTGCTACTCCGTCGCCGTCGCACGGAGCGTGCACTTTTCCATTCCAGAGGTACCAACGGTTTTCGGTTGGAATATAGGAGAGGCGGGTTTCAAACATATCGCGGATAGCCTTAGCAGCCCTGATCTCCGTACGGGGAAGGCTAGCTTCCGCTTTGTGGATGTTAAAGCTGCTGTAGTCCGCCTTCTGACCTAGAAGCTCTTCAAACCACCTATCAAGGTGTAGTTCTACATAGAGGTTCTGGAGTGCGGTTGTTTCGTTCATTGAGGTAATTCCTTCTATTCGTAAGTGAGTCCATGCGGTCTCTTTTCTCTTGGCTTTTGTCTTTTATTTCGTTCAACTTGGCCCCACAAATCTCCTGTATAATAGGAGAGTGGGTTACCGGTGGTGCGGATAACCGCGTTTTTGAAAGGCCTTCCGGTTTATTGTCGTTTCCCGGAGGGCCTTTCTATTTGTCCGGGTAGTCTTCACACCGGTCATAGATTGCTACTTGGAGTTCGGCAGACTTCGCTCGTAGTTCCTTCTGCGTGTAGTGCGATTCAAGGAAAGCTGTCTCTTCGTCCACGCACTGCTTGAACGTCTTGTGCGGGGCCGGTGCACAACCGGTGAGCATGGCCCCCGCCAGCAATGCTGCGGCTAGTCGCTTCATTTGCCTGCTTCCTGAGCCTCAAGCTCAGCTACCCGCTGCTCAATGACGCCAACTTCACGCGCTGCCTCAAGCGCTTGGTTCTGGAGGCGTACCACACGGTTCCTTGCGTGGGAGAGCTTGCTTCGTGTCCTGATCAGTTCGGTGCGTTCGTAGTTCATGGAAAAATTCTTTCTGTAGGGGCTTGACTTCTGATGTCTATAGCAACTATCATACCATGAATTCAGAACGGGGCGGAATCTTACGCTCCTTATGCAGCGCTGTCAAGCCATAGTCTAAGAAAGTTTTGAACCACATCTAGTGTCATTTTCGGCGTCTTGACCCTATATCTAGTGGTTCCGGATGCCGGATGAGGTTTCAACGGACTTTCAACGGAACCACGAAAACTTCCAACGGAAACCAAAAAACCCCGCCAGCCGAAGCCAACGGGGATCTTGTGGAGATGGTGGGAAACATCCTCCAGTGCTACAGCATACGGGGCGTGAAGGTGATGCTGTCGGGGTCCCAGCGGTTCCCGTTGTTGGCCGGAAGCATCGTGATTGACTCCCACATCAGGGAAACCAGACGGCGGCGCTTCTCAAGGCTGAGGGCATCCCATTCAAAGACCATCTCAATCTGCCCGTTGTCATCGGCGGTGGATTCAAGGGCTTCATCAATGGTCGGCATCCGGACCAAGGAAACCTTCTCCATCTCGGCAATCTTCCGCTCAATCTCCCGGAGGCGTGCCTCATGCAGTGCACGTGGCTTCCGGTAAGCGGATGGCATCAGGCCTTCCTCAGCGGCTTCGTCTTGCCAGTCCTGCCAATACTTCACTTCCTTGGCCCACTCATTGCGGAGGGCACTCAAGGCTTCCTTATCAACCTCTACGGCTTCAGGGTTGAGCACAAGAATCCGCTCAAGGGTCTTCAGGATCACTAGATCATCCGTTGGCTTCAGTGATTTGGAGATGTGCGTATTGCCGCACCGGTAGACGTGGCGTAGGCGGTAGCTGCCATCAGAGAGCTTGCGCTTGGCGGGAACGCCGTAGCACTTGCCGCCACACGTGCCACAGGTCAGCAGACCGGACAGCAGGTACTCATGCTTTGTCCTCTTTGGCTTGGCTCGGTCCTTGGTCTGCAACCGGCTTACCAGAGCGTCCCATGTAGGGCGGTCAAGGATGGCCTCCCAGTTGCCTTCTATAAGTTCCCCGTCGTGTTCCCGGAGTCCAGCAATGCGCGGATGGAGCAGGGTCCGCCTCAAGGGTTGCCGTCCCCACTCGCCGCCAAAGGTGGTCTTGAGGCCGCGCTCATTGAGCAATGCGGCACCGGCTGAGATGGTGCCTCCGTTGATCACGGATTCGGCAATGTCCTTGATGGCCTGAGCCTCTTCCGGAACAAGCTTGCCTTCCAGTGTCAGACCAAACGGCCTGCGTCCGCGCCAGTGGTCCTTCCCGCTCTCACGGTCCTGAGCGAAGCGTGCCTTCTGTCGTGCGCTGCGGCGGGACAGTTCGGCAGCGGCCACAGCTACCTTGATGCGTGCATACAGGATGCCGTTATCGGTGGACAGGTCAGCCTCACCGCCAACCGTTGCCAGCATGAGGCCCTGCTTATCCACCAGTGTCAGCAGATGCTCAAACTCCATCGGCACGCGCCAAAAGCGGTCCAAGTCCCACGCGGCCATAGCGGAAAAGCCACCGGCTGAGTAGTCCTCAAGCATGCGTGCATACTCGGGACGGGGAACCTTGCCTGACGCTGACGTGTCGTTCTCAAGGTACTCCGGACCAACCTCCCAGCCTTTGGCCTTCAGTAGCTTGTGAATGTCCTTCCGCTGACGGTCAACGGCAAGGCCTTCATCGGCGGTGCCAAGGCTCTTGTCCTTGGAGATTCGGAGGTAAACAGCGCAAACGGTCATAGCACGTTATGGTACCGCCAACTGGTTCACCGTCCAGGGCTACCGCAACCTTGCTGGGACCCTGGGCTGCAGCATCAGGAAGGGCCAGCCGGTCATCGTGGTGGGCAAGCTGAAAATCCGCACCTGGGAAAAGGAAGGGCGCGTCTACCACTCCACCATCATTGACGCAGAGGCCGTGGGGCATGACCTCACCTTCGGATCGGCCAACTTCATCCGTACCGCCTCCCGGCCTGCCCTTTCCCTCGTGGAGCAGCCGCCGGCCCCTGATGACGCCCCCGGGCTGGACCAGGTCCCGGACGAACCGGAGGACCGCCTGGACGAACACCCCGAAGACCAGGGCCACGCCGCCGTGGTCATTGAGGACAATGACGGCGCCCTCGCCTCCCTTGACCTCGAAACGGGGGAACTCGCCGAGGTCTAGGAACCACGGATCAGGTATCGGAGTTCCCGTCCAGTCCCGGGCGGACGGATCGGCGGCACCCCCCCGCCTTCCGTCCGCCCGCCAACAGTTGTTTGCCCCTGCTGGCCACATGGTCGACGCGCACCGCGGGCATGGCGGACGGCGCTTCCCGGCAGCATGGCAGAATGACACCATGTGTCCCACCCCTTACCGCCGGCAGAAAAACCGGGCCGGTGCAGCGCTGACCTGCGCTGTCCTGGCCACTCTCTTGTCGGGGTGTTCTGCCGGTCCTTCCATGAACCAGCCGGCAACTGGGGGCAGCGGTCAGGGATCACCGACGCCAACGGCGGCAGCACCTGCCACGCAGGCAGCGGCGGCCCGGGCATCGGATCCAGCGCCACGAAGCAGCGGCTCCGGCGGTGAAGCGCTGGCCAACACGTCGGCCGGTGCGCCGGCGGCAGCAGAAGCCGCAGCCACCGAAACCGTGAAGCGGACCGTAACGGACGCCCTGGCCAAACTGGCAGCAGGAACACCAAAACCCGCCACGGCCCAGGTCAGCGACGCATTGACCGGAGCGGGCATTGCGCCGGCAGCGCAACAGGTCTCGCAAAGCCGGACGCCCACCGGGCTGGAGGCTGACGCCATCGAGGCTGCGGTGCTGCAGGGCAAGGACTGCGTCATCGGCCAGGTGCGTGAAGGTGCAGTGACCGTCACAGTTCTTCCCGTCCTGGCCAGCGGCAAGTGCTTCGTGGGGTCCTGAACGCGCTGACTTTCCGGCTGCAAATGTGAGATCTGCCCGCCAACCCACTAGATTTGAGACCATGGCGGAATTTATCTACACAATGACCAAGGCCCGTAAGGCCGTTGGCGAAAAACTCATTCTTGATGACGTAAGCATGTCCTTCTTCCCGGGCGCCAAGATTGGTGTTGTGGGCCCAAACGGTGCCGGTAAGTCCACCATCCTCAAGATCATGGCCGGGCTGGACACGCCCTCCAACGGTGAGGCCAGGCTCAGCCCCGGCTACAGCGTGGGCATCCTGCTCCAGGAGCCGCCCCTCAATGAGGAAAAGACCGTCCTGGGTAACGTCCAGGAAGGCGTCGGCGAAATCTACGGCAAGATCCAGCGGTTCAACGAGATCTCCGAGGAAATGGCCAGCCCCGACGCTGACTATGACACCCTCCTCGAGGAAATGGGCAAGCTGCAGGAAGCCATCGACGCCGCGGACGCCTGGGACCTCGATTCCCAGCTGGAGCAGGCCATGGACGCCCTCCGCTGCCCGCCGGCCGATGCCGATGTCACCAACCTTTCCGGTGGTGAACGCCGCCGCGTGGCGCTGTGCAAGCTTCTCCTCCAGAAGCCGGACCTGCTGCTCCTCGACGAGCCCACCAACCACCTGGACGCCGAGAGCGTACTGTGGCTCGAGCAGCACCTTTCCAGCTACCCCGGCGCCGTCCTCGCCGTCACACACGACCGCTATTTCCTGGACCACGTCGCGGAATGGATCGCCGAAGTGGACCGCGGGCACCTGTACCCGTACGAAGGCAACTACTCCACCTACTTGGAGAAGAAGCGCGCCCGCCTCGAGATCCAGGGCAAGAAGGACGCCAAGCAGGCCAAGCGCCTCGCCGAGGAACTCGAGTGGGTCCGCTCCAACGCCAAGGGCCGGCAAACCAAGTCGAAGGCCCGCCTGGCCCGCTACGAGGAAATGGCCGCGGAAGCGGACCGTACCCGGAAACTTGATTTCGAAGAAATCCAGATCCCGCCGGGACCGCGCCTGGGCGGACTGGTCCTGGAGGCGAAAAACCTCCAGAAGGGCTTTGAAGACCGGACACTGATCGACGGGCTGTCCTTCACCCTGCCCCGCAACGGCATCGTGGGCGTCATCGGTCCCAACGGCGTGGGCAAGACCACCCTGTTCAAGACCATCGTGGGCCTGGAACCGCTGGACGGCGGAGATCTCAAGATCGGCGATTCCGTCAAGATCTCCTACGCCGACCAGAGCCGCGGCGGCATCGACCCCAACAAGACCCTGTGGGAGGTTGTTTCCGACGGACTCGACTTCATCCAGGTGGGCAACGTCGAAATGCCGTCCCGCGCCTACGTAGCCGCTTTCGGCTTCAAGGGCCCGGACCAGCAGAAGAAGGCAGGCGTCCTCTCCGGCGGTGAGCGGAACCGCCTGAACCTGGCCCTGACCCTCAAGCAGGGCGGAAACCTGCTGCTCCTTGACGAGCCCACCAACGACCTCGACGTCGAAACCCTCAGCAGCCTGGAAAACGCTCTGCTCGAGTTCCCCGGCTGCGCCGTGGTGGTCTCGCACGACCGGTGGTTCCTGGACCGTGTGGCCACCCACATCCTGGCCTACGAAGGTGACGAGGAGAACCCCTCCAAGTGGTACTGGTTCGAGGGTAACTTCGAATCCTACGAGGAGAACAAAGTGGAGCGCCTGGGTCCCGATGCTGCCAAGCCGCACCGCGTCACGCACCGCCGCCTGACCCGCGACTAGGTTGCGCGGCCCCGCAGCGGGCATATGTGGATAGGGAGAAGGCCGGCACGCGGTGAACTGCTCCCCGAAAGTTGGACTGAGAAATCGGTCCTTCTATCGGGGAGCAGTTCTATGCAGGACAGTAGTTCGTTATCTGAGGAGCAGCGCGAGGCCGCGGTAGCGTTGTTCGAGATGGGTTGGGGCGCGAAGGCAGCGGCGACGAGGATCGGGGTCCGTTCTAAAGCTGTCATCCGTATCCATAACCTGTGGAGAGTTCGCGGAGGTACGGCGCTGGTGACCAAATCAACCCATCGGAAGTTCACGTTTGAGTTCAAACTCGATGCGGTCCGTCGGTTCCTGGCCGGGGAGAGCCAGGTCGCCCTGGCCAAAGAGCTCCAACTCTCTTCGCCGGATCTGATCAAGAAGTGGGCGAGGCGATACCGCAACGAGGGCGAAGACGGTTTACGCCCGAAACCGCACGGACGACCACCCTCATCTCTCAAGGTGCCGGCAGAGCCGGAGTCGGAGCTGCAGCGGCTTCGCCGCGAGAACGAGCGGTTGCGGGCAGAGGTGGCCTTCCTGGGAAAAGTAAACGCCTTGAGGGACGAGGAACGGCGCTAAAGGTCCGCGCTGTCATCGCTCTCAAGGCCCAACACCGGTTGGAAGTTCTTCTGGACGTCGCCGGCGTGCCCCGGTCCACGTTCTTCTATCACCAAGCTCGGCTGCTCGCCCCTGACCCGCAATCAGACCTCAAGGCAGCGGTCACGGGCATCTTTGAGAAGAGCCACGCCCGGTACGGACACCGCCGAATCCATATCGAACTGGTCAAACAAGGCTGGACGGTCGCGAAGAAGACCGTGCTAAAGCTGATGCGTTTACTGCAGCTGGTCTGCAAGGTTCGACGGAAGAAGCGCTACAACTCTTACCAAGGCGAGCAGGGCGTCGTGGCCCCGAACCTACTGAAGCGGGAATTTGATGCGGATGCCCCGAACGAGAAATGGGTGACCGATGTGACCGAGTTCAGCGTTGGCGACAGGAAACTTTACCTGTCCCCGGTGATGGATCTCTTTGACCGGCAGATCATCTCCTACGCCATTGGACTCTCGCCCAATCGGGAGCTCACCAACTCCTCTCTGCGCACCGCCCTGGCCACCCTGGAGGTCGGGCAGAAGCTGCTCGTGCACTCAGACCAAGGATTTCAATATCAGCACACCTCTTGGCGCAAACTCCTGCAGGAAGCCGGCGCCGTTCAGTCGATGTCCCGCAAAGCCAACTGCTACGACAACGCGGTCATGGAGAACTTCTTCGGCCACCTCAAGGAAGAACTCTTTCACCGCGTCCGATTCCTCAACACCGATGCCCTGGCAACGGCGCTGCACGACTACATCAGTTGGTACAACACCGAAAGAATTTCCACCACGCTTAAGGGTCTTAGCCCGGTACAGTATCGCGCTCAGATGCTTGCCGCGTAGGTCCCTCTTCGCCAAACCTCAGCGGCACACCCCGCTGCGCCGCGTCTCCGCCCCCCACAGCAGCCGGGACATGGATAGCCACTTTGCTCTCTTCGTGGTGTTCTTATAGCAGTTCATTAGGTCAATGGGGGAAGCTATGGGGTCACTGCAGATCACGGCAGCAGCGGCGTTGGTTGTTCTAGTAGCAGTCAATGGTTGCTCGACGACGGAGCCAGGTCCCGCCCCAGAGACGTCCCATCCGCGGCTGCAGCTGGCCTCAAATTTGACCTGTGAAGATGCATGGCGAGGCAGTCCTCCTCCCGCCCCCGAAGCTCCCGCTGCCCAAGGTATTTCATCGCTTTCCTGGGCGGGTAGCCCTGCATACTATTCTTGGCCCGTCCGGGATGAAATGAACGGGTACCCCTTCACGGGGAACGGAGGAAAGAAATACGGGGCATGGAAGACGCCGATAACTGTGGCAGCGGGATCTGGCGAACGGACCATCACTATCGATGCCCCGTCAGACGCTTCCCTCATTATCGCCTCGGCATCAGACTGGGAAACCAGCGAAGCAGTCCTCCATGGAGACCCTGACATACCCACTTTTTACACGGTCACCCCATGTGGGGAACGACCTGCCCAGTTCCCGGGGCTGACGTTGGTTCAGGGGCCAGCCTGTGTTGTTATCAGAGTGACCGAGAAAGAGACCGCCAAGTCCTCCACAGTTTCAGTGCCCATGTATGGAGGGGCTTGCCCATAACCCGGTCGTCCGCGGAAGCCATGCCGGTAAATGCGAAGTCTTGAATGAGCACTCGCTTTAGCATTTATAGAACTGCCATCCACGAAGAAGTCCCCGTTCCAAACGGGACGGGGACTTCTTAGAACAGCCGTCACCGGCCGATAGAGTGGAACACGCACAATCACGAGTCCAACTTTCGGGGACCAGTTCACGGACGGGTGCCGGCCTTCCTCACGTCCGGCAGGGTGTCCCGGCCGGTTCAGCCGTGGGCGGGGTCGGTGGGAATACGCACCATTCCCTCCTGTGCAACCGAAGCCACATGCTGGCCGTCCCGATTGAAGATCTTGCCGGTGGCCAGGCCGCGTGCGCCATGGGCACTGGGGGATTCCTGGACGTAGAGCAGCCATTCGTCCACCCGCGCCGGCCGGTGCCACCACATGGCGTGGTCCAGGCTGGCAACGTTCATGCCGGGCGTGATCCAGCTCAGTCCGTGCCGCCGAAGGATGGATTCGAGCAGTGTGTAATCGCTGGCGTAGGCCAGGGCGGCACGGTGCAGGTTGGAGTCGTCCGGCATCGGCCCGAATGTCTTCATCCAGACGGCGTTGCGCGCCTCCCGCGGGCCGGCCGCCGACACATACAGCGCCGGGTTGACGTGCCGGATGTCAAAGGGCCGCTCATACGCCCAGTGCCGCGCAACAGGATGATCGAACTTCCCCAGCAGGTCCGCCGTGCTGGGCAGCGATTCGGGGTCCGGGATTCCGGCCGGCATCACTGACGAGTGGTCGATCCCTTCGTCCTCACCCTGGAAAGAGGCAATCATGGACAGGATGGGCACACCGTCCTGGTATGCGTGGACGCGCCTGGCGGAAAACGACCTGCCGTCGCGCAGCCGCTGCACGCCGAATGTAATCGGCTTGTTGGCGTCACCGGGCCGCAGGAAGTAGCCGTGCATGGAGTGGACAAACCGTTCGGGATCCACCGTCCTGATGGACGCCACGAGTGACTGCGCCAGCACCTGCCCGCCGAAGACCCTGTGGTGCGGCTGCTGTTGTGAGGGGCCAAGGAAAATGTCTTCATCCGTCCGGGCGCCCTCAAGCTCACCAAGGTCCAGCAGTTCAATCAGCGATGAGGTGGGGTCTCCGCTTGGCGGCGCCAGCAATCCGGCTTCGGCTTCAGTCATGGGACGACTCTAGACGGCGCCCGGCGAACCACTCAACCGGAGTGCAGCCGGTAGTGTTCTAGATGTGTCTGAACTTCTCACCTCGTCCTTCCGTTTCGCCGATCCGCGCGATCTCGCCGACCTGAAGACTTTCGCGACCCGGGCCAAAGCCATCGACGACGGCGCCATCCGCCTGCAGGCCGCCGGCTCTGTCCTGGCCGCGTACGTGTGTGTCCTGCGGCCCAGGCTCCTGGGCGAGTCAACGCCCACCATCCTGGGCCTGCGCACCATGGCGCTGGAGGAACCGTCCGCAACAGATGTCACGGTTGCGTTGTCTTCCGTCCTTGACCGGCTGGCACGCGCGGGGGAGAACGACGTCGAATTGCCGGTTCCGCCCACCACCGTCACTGAGTCCTGGACCGGAGTAGGCGCCCCACGGGGCGGGTGGGAGTTGCTGGGGTCAGTCAGTGACGCCCGCCTGCGGGCGGCCGCTGAGGCGGGGATCGCCGAAGTGGCGGGCATCGTGCCGGAGAAACCGGGCGCCCTCATTGTGAACAACGCCCGCGCAGCCGTGTGGGGGCGGGAACTGGACGACGCCGGCCTGCCCGCCGGTGCGGCTTTCGCAGCCTTCGCGCTGGGGTTCCTGGGTGACGGCGACCAGAAGCTTTACCGGGCGGGCCGCTGGTTCCGGCTGAGCGGACCCCGCGGCCACGTTCTGGCGCGGACCGGCAGCGGCCTGCTCTAGGGGGTACTGCCGGGGCAGCGTCAGCGCCGGTTGGAAAGCGGGTTCAGGCCCCGGAAGGGCTGTTCACCATGGAGAGCGCGGCCCGCTCCATGTAGTCCCACAGGGTTCCCTCGTAGAGCGGCGGCAGATCAAGGGCATCCACTGCGGTGCGCATGTGGAACAGCCAGCGGTCCTTTGCCTCGGGGGTGACCTTGAAGGGCATGTGCCGCATGCGCAGGCGCGGGTGGCCGCGCTCCTCCCCGTAGGTGGTGGGACCGCCCCAGTACTGCTCGAGGAACATCCGGAAGCGGCGCTTCGCGGGGGCCAGGTCCTCTTCCGGATACATCGGCCGCAGCACCGGATCGGTGGCCACGCCGTCGTAAAAGACGTCGATGAGCTTGACGAAGGTGTTGTGGCCCCCCACGGCGTCGTAGAAGCTTTCCGTGTAGTCCGGCTTGCTGAAGGGGTCGTTCTGCATCAACTGGGGCCGCTGCCCTGGGCGCGGTTCGATCGGAAGCGACATGCTAGTCCCCGGCTTTCTGCTCAGTTTTTTTGGTCTCAACGTGCGCCGAGCCCTGGTCGGTGGTCCCGTCGTCGGACTCGTGCAGTGGAACATACCGTCCCTGCGAACGGTTGCCCACGCGCAGGATCTCGCCGTTGCGCAGGTACCAGATGGCGCCGTCGTCCGAGCGGACGCGGGTGATCCGTAGTCCCATGGACTCCACGACGCCCACCACTTCGCTGGTTTCGATCACATCACCGATCCCGTACTGGTCTTCAATGGTAATGAAGATCCCGGCCAGGAAGTCGCGGATCAGTTGCTGGGCGCCGAAGCCGATGGCCACACCGAGGATACCCACGCTGGTCAGCAGCGGGGCAATGTTGATGTCCAGGTTCTGCAGCACATACATGCCGGTGATGATCACCACCAGCACTCCCACCACGCTGTTCAGCAACGAACCAATGGTTTCGGCACGCTGGACCCGGCGTTCGTGGTCAAGGGCCCGAAAGGCCGGAGCAGCCCACTTGAACGTGGGCTTCTTGAAGAAATTGCTCCCCGACGCCACCCGCTTGGTGATGCGGGAAATGACGAACGTGGCCACGAGCCAGACGGCAACGCCGACGCCGAGGCTGATCACGATACCCGGGACGCTGATGCCGCCCGGCTGGCTGGTGGCAGGGGGAAGGATGGACAACATGCTGACCATGGGTGGAAATAGCTCCTAGGGATATTGCTCTGTTCTCTTTCAACCCTAGCCCCCGTAGCGTGGGGCAATGCGCATTCTCATCCTCGGCGGAACAGCCTTCCTATCCCGGGAAATCGCCAGGCAGGGGGTTGCCACAGGGCATGACGTGACGTGCCTGGCGCGGGGAACATCGGGCGAACCGCCGCAGGGTGCCCGCTGGGTCAGGGCCGACCGCTCAACGGGTCCGGCCGCATACTCGTCACTGGCCGGCGAATGGGACGCCGTGATCGAGGTCGCGCGGGACCCTGAGCCTGCCCGGCACGCCCTGGCGGTCCTCGCGGGGAAGGCCGGGCACTGGACATTTGTCTCCAGCTGCTCGGCCTATGCGGACCATTCCGTCCCGGGAGCTGCTGAGGACGCCGGGCTCCTGCCGGCGTTGGCCCCAGGGGTCCCCTCGACCCCGGAAAATTACGGGGAGTCAAAGGTGGCCATCGAAGAGGCCACCATGGAGGCCGCCAAGGACAGGGCCCACCTGTGCCGGGCGGGCCTGATCAGCGGCCCCGGCGACCCCACCGACCGTTACGGCTACTGGCCCGCCCGCTTTGCCCGGGACGCGAATCCGGCGCTGGTGCCGGACATCGGCCGGCACCCCACACAGGTCATCGACGTACGGGACCTGGCGGCCTGGATCCTGCTCTCGGCGGAGCAGGGAATCACCGGTCCACTGAACGCCATTGGGGACACGGTGCCCTTTGCCGAACTCATCAGCGCCGGCCACGAAGCGTCCGGCTCCAACAGCACCGCCATCACCGCCGGAGAAGAGTGGTTGGTGGAACAGGGCGTCAACTACTGGTCCGGGCCGGAGTCCCTGCCGCTGTGGCTCCCGCCAGGCCACGATGGTTTTATGGCCCGCAGCAACAGTGCCGCCCGGGCCGCAGGAATGGTGCTGCGGCCCTGGCAGGAAACCCTGGCTGACACCTTCGCCGATGAACGCATCCGCGGGCTGGACCGGCCCCGGAAAGCCGGCCTGTCACCCGCCAGGGAACGCTGGCTCGTGGACATGCTCCACAACGCAATCGGAGAGCCTAGCCCACCACCGTCACCGGCTGGTGCTCCACCGGAAAGTTGACGCTGCGCGCGATGAAGCAGACCTGGCTGGCCTCGTGGTGCAGGCTCGCCGCCAGTTCGGCCTGCCCGGGATCGGCCACCGTCACGTGCGGATGCAGCACCACCCGCTCGAACTGGCCGCTGCCGTCCCGGTTCAGCCGCATCAGCCCAGTTGCCTCGTCCCGGTAGTCAGTGACCACCACACCGTGCTTCACGGCCACGTGCAGGTAGGACAGCATGTGGCACTGGGCCAGCGCAGCCAGGAGAAGCTGCTCCGGGTTGTACCGCTCCCGGTCGCCATGGAATGTGGGATCCGCGGAGCCTTTCAACACCGGCAGCCCGGGAATGAGCACGTCATGGTCCCGGGAGTAGCTGCGGTAGGACGAGGTGCCATCCCCCAGGTTGCCAGTCCACTGGACAGCCAGCGAGTACCGGTGTTCGTCGATGCTCACTGCGGGCTGCCGTCCTGGACAACGTCGGCGGCCCGGGCACGCAGGGCGCGCGCAACGCCGTCGCGGTTTTCCAGCATCATCCGCCGCAGCGCGGCGCTTTCCGCCGGCAGCGACGCCAGGAACCCGTCCGTCCGGTCGATGGTGGCCTGCGTGGTCAGCAGCGCCGGGTAAAGGCCGACGACGATCTGCTGGGCCAGTGCGTGGGTTCGGGTTGCCACGATGCCCGGCACGGCCGCGAAGTACTTTTCGGAGTACGGCTCCAGCAGGGAGCGGTCAAGGACCCGCATGAAACCGGCTACCGCCGATCCCTGCAGCGCGTTGGACAGCTCTCCCTTGACCACAATGGATTCCCACGCCGCGGCCTTCGCCTCGGCGGTGGGGAGGGCGGCCTTAGCCAGGGCCGCCGCGTTTTGGCCGCTGGAGGTGTTGTCGCGCTGCAGTTCCGCATCGATGCCGTCCTGCCCCATCCGGCCGCCGGCAACCAGCGAAGCCACCAGTTCCCAGCGCAGGTCCTGGTCAACGCCCAGGCCCTCCAGGACCACCGACCCGGCCAGCAGGCCGGCCACCCGGTCCAGCTGGGAGGCGCTGCGGGCCAGGAGCGCGAAGGACTTGACGAACTGCAGCTGCGCGTCGGAGCCGCCCGCAACGTCCCCGGCCAGATCCCACAGCCGGTCCACGGCCGCAACCGTGGTGGCTTCGCGGTGTTCCTCGGCCACATAGAAGTTGAGGGTGGTGGCCAGCTGGCGGAGCTGGACCAGGATGACGGAGGAATCCGTTTCCGCGGCGACGTTTGCAAGGATCAGGTCCACGTACTTCCGGGCCGGGGTCTCGCCGTCGCGGGCAGCGTCCCATGCGGAGTTCCAGACCAGGGTCCGGGGCAGGCTGTTCGCAAAATCCTTCAGGTGGGCGGTGGCGGTGGCCAGTGACTTTGGATCAAGCCGGACCTTGGCGTAGGCCAGGTCGTCGTCGTTAATGAGGATCAGGTCCGGCTGGGCCAGGCCGGCAAGCGCCGGCACCTCGGTGCGTTCGCCGTCGACATCCAATTCCTCGCGGTGTACCCGCGTGAGTTTGCCGTCGTCGTCCAGATCGTAAAAGCCCACGGCAAGCCGGTGCGGGCGGATGGTGGGCCACTCGGGCACGGCGGACTGCAGGATCGCGAAGGACCGCAGCTTCCCGTCGGGGTCCACGTCCAGCTCGGGAGCCAGGGTGTTCACGCCGGCGGTCTCCAGCCACTGCCGTCCCCAGTCGTCCAGGTCGCGGCCGCTGGCTTTCTCCAGCTCCACCAGCAGGTCGCGCAGCTCGGTGTTGTGCCAGGAGTGCTTGGCGAAGTACTCCCGCACGCCGGCCATGAACTGCCCGGGCCCCACCCAGGCCACCAGCTGCCGCAGCACCGAGGCGCCCTTGGCATAGGTGATGCCGTCGAAGTTGACCTCAACATCCTGCAGGTCGTTGATCTCGGCAAAAATGGGGTGCGTGGTGGGCAGCTGGTCCTGGCGGTAGGCCCAGGACTTCTCCACGGAGGCGAAGGTGGTCCAGGCGCTGGTGAAGGACGTGGCTTCAACGGCCGCCAGGTGGGACATGTACTCGGCAAAGGATTCGTTGAGCCACAGGTCGTTCCACCACCGCATGGTCACCAGGTCGCCGAACCACATGTGCGCCAGTTCGTGGAGCACCGTGATGGCGCGCCGCTCGATCTGCGCCCCCGTCACCTTGCTCCGGAAAACGTAGCCTTCCAGGATGGTCACCGCCCCGGCGTTCTCCATGGCGCCGGCGTTGAACTCCGGAACGAACAGCTGGTCGTACTTCTCGAACGGGTACGGGCACCCGAACTGCGCCTCGAAGAACCCGAAGCCCTGCCGGGTGAGTTCGAAGATATTGTCGGCGTCCAGGTACTGCATCAGCGACTTCCTCGCAAACACTCCCAGTGGAATAACGCGGCCGTCCGAGCTGGTGACCTCGCTGCGGACGGACTCGTAGGGTCCGGCGATCAGGGCGGTCACGTAGCAGGACAACCGGGGCGTCGGCGCGAACGCCCAAACGGCCCGGCCGGCACCGCCTTCGCCGGCCTGCGCCGGCGCCGGTTCAGGGGTGGGAGAGTTGGAAATGACATCCCAGTGCGACGGTGCAGTGACAGTGAAAGCGAACGTTGCCTTCAGGTCCGGCTGCTCGAAGACGGTGAACATCCTGCGGGAATCGGGGACCTCAAACTGCGTGTACAGGTAGACCTCGTTGTCCACCGGGTCCACGAACCGGTGCAGTCCTTCGCCGGTGTTCATGTAGGGCATGTCGGCCATGACCGTCAGTTCGTTGTGCTCCGCCAGGTCCGGCAGCTGGATCCGAACGCCGTCGGACACAGTGGCCGGCTCAAGGGCGCGGCCGTTCAGGGTCACGCTGTGCACGGTGCGGGTGACGGCGTCGATAAAGCTGGACGATCCCGGCGATGCCGTGAATTTCACGGTGGTGGTGCTGCCAAAGACCTCTCCGCCGCGGGTCAGGTCCAGGCTGACATCGTAGGACTCGACGGTGATCAGTTCGGCGCGCTCACGGGCTTCGGCGCGCGTCAGGTTCATACCTGGCAAAAGAGGGCCTCCAGAGAAGTTCGGCTGCCGGCCGGTGGTTCCCGGTTCCGGCACTGTGATGCATTCTTTCATCCTTAGAGGCCTTGGCAAGTTGCGCAGCTCACAGCCGGGTCCCCCCGGGCCGGGCGGTTGGCCAGGCAGCCGCAGGGGTAGCGTTAAATGCATGGGAAAGCTGCTGGATTCGGTGGACACCAAGGCCCTGCGCTTCGCCGTCGGGTTCCCCGTCGTCCTGGCTGCCGCCTTTGTCTACTGCGCATCGCTGCTGCGCCCGGACCTTCCGGAGCCGCTGGCCATCCGCTGGACGGACGACGGCGGGGCCGCCTTCGCGCCCTTCGCCGCCTACGTGGGGGTGGGCGCGGCCGGAATTGTCGTGGCCGGCTGGCTGGTCCTGCTCCAGGCGGTGCCCCTCGGCAGGCCCGTCCTGATGCGCAGGATCATGATGGGTGCCGGACTCTTCCTCAGCCTGTTCATCACTTCCGCCCTAGCCGCCGGCCTGATCGGCCAGACCGGACTCGCAGACGCCCGGCAGTCGCACGTGGACATGACGGTCCTGGCGCTCGGAAGCGGTGCCGCAGTATCGCTGGGCGTCACCATGGCAATGGTGTACAAAGCTGACCGGCAGTGGTCACCGGATGACGACCGGGCGCTCCAGACCGCCATCGCCAAGGAACTTGATCCCGACCTTGCCCGGGACAGCATCAGGCTCTGGGTCCATGCCAGGAGCTCGGTCTTCGTCATGATCGCCATCGCCGCACTGTTCCCGGCGGCACTCATCGCCGTCGTGGTGCCCTGGCTGGGGATCCTGCTTGTAGTCCTTGCCATCATCGGCGCTGCGTTCCTCTTCGCCCGCATCAGGGCGGACCGGCGCGGCCTGAAGGTCCTGCTGGCCGGGGTGGTGCCCGTCATGGATGTGCCCGCCGATGCCATTTCCGATGCCAGCGCAGCAGAGGTGCGGGCCGCGGACTATGGCGGGTGGGGCTACCGGCACCACGGCGGAACCGCCGCCATGCTCGTCAGCAGCGGGCCCGCCGTCGTCGTCAGCAAGACCGACGGCCAGCGCCTTGCCGTCAGCGGCGGCAGCCAGGCCTCCGCCGCGAGGCTGGCCGAAGTCCTGACCCGGGTGGCCGCCAGGGCCCGGCGCGGCGGCGGCCCGGCTCCTGCCCCCGGGCCGCCGGAATCCTGACCCCGGGCGGCCCTAGTATCCTTATCCGTGTCGTTCCGGCCCCCACCGGCGGCCCGCCAGCCCACGAAATGAACGGACTTAGCACGTGACAGCTACCCCTGCCTCCCCGCGGGTCCACATCGCCACCGACCACGCAGGCATGGAGCTCAGCGCCCACCTGGTATCCCACCTGACCGGCAAAGGGTACGAGGTGGTGGATCATGGACCCAAGGTTTACGACGCCCAGGACGACTACCCGTCGTTCTGCATTAACGCCGCCCTTGCCGTGGTTGCCGACCTGGAGGCCGGCATCCACGCCTTGGGCATCGTGCTGGGCGGCTCCGGCAACGGCGAGCAGATCGCCGCCAACAAGGTCAAGGGCATCCGCGCGGCTCTCGCCTGGAATCTCTCCACGGCCACCCTGGCCCGTGAGCATAACGACGCCAACGTGGTGGCCCTGGGCGGCCGCCAGCACACAGTTGAAGAAGCCACGGAACTCGTGGAAGCGTTCCTCGCCGAGCCTTTCAGCTACGACGAAAGGCACATCCGCAGGATCGAAAAGATCGCTGTCTTCGAGGCAACCGGTGAGGTCATCGAGTAGTGCCTGAAGGGCATTCGGTCCGCAGGCTTGCCCGGCAGTTCGGCGATGTCTTCGCCGGCCAGGCGCTCGCTATTTCCAGCCCGCAGGGGCGGTTCAGCGGGGGAGCGGCGCTTCTCGACGGCCATACGCTGCTGGCCGCTGAGGCGCACGGCAAGCATCTGTTCCTGCACTTCGACAACTCGCTGGTGCTCCACGTCCACCTTGGCCTGTACGGGGCCTGGAGCTTCGGCGGTGACAGTACCTTCGCGGGCGCTTCCAGTATTGGTGCGCCCCGGCGCGTCGGCGAGCAGGAGGCCTTCGCTGACGGAGACGACGACGGCGGCGCGCCTTACGCCGGCCCGCCGGCGCCCGTCGGTGCCGTGCGGGTGCGGCTCGCTGGGAGCCACGGCTGGGCGGACCTCAGGGGTGCCACCACCTGCGAAACCATCACCGGGGCGGAGGCGGACGGGGTCCTGGCGCGGCTGGGGCCTGATCCCTTACGGAACCTCCGCGGCGACGCCGGCCGGTTCGCCGCCAATGTCCGGTCCCGGAAGACCGCGCTGGCGGCGCTGCTCATGGACCAGAAGGTGATTGCCGGCGTCGGGAACGTCTACCGCGCGGAAGTCCTGTTCCGCCGTCGCCTCGATCCGTTGCTGCCCGGAAACGCCCTGCCGGACAACGACGCCCGGAAGCTGTGGCGCGACATCGTCGCCGTCATGAACGACGGCGTCGCTGACGGCCGGATCATCACCACCCCGCCGAGGTACTGGACGCTTGACGGCACCACGGCCGCCAAAGCGGCCGCCGCAGGGGTGCCGGTGCCGCCGAAGAGCGCACACTTCCCGCACCGTGATGATGTCCATTTCGTCTACAAGCGGCACGGGCTGCCCTGCCGGGTATGCCGCACCATTGTGCTCATGGCGGACCTTGCCGGCCGGAACCTCTACTGGTGCCCGTACTGCCAGCAGCCGCAGGCATAAGGGAACAACAGACACGAAAAGGCCCCTCAATTGAGGGGCCTTTTCGTTGTGCTGGAGGGGACGACGGGAATCGAACCCGCGTAATCAGTTTGGAAGACTGAGGCTTTACCATTAAGCTACGTCCCCGAAGGAAGATCCGTTTTGAGCGGAAACTCCGGGCTGGCTGTTCAAGCCGGATACAACTAAACCTAATCCATGGCCTACGTGTCAAATGTGCATTCGCGGCGCGTATCACCGTAGACTTGCCTGTGCACTTACGGGGTGTAGCTCAGCTTGGCTAGAGCGCCTGCTTTGGGAGCAGGAAGTCGCAGGTTCAAATCCTGTCACCCCGACTCTGCGGCCAGGACCAGTCGGCCTGGACACATATTGCGTTTGCAGAAACCCATCCCACAACCCAGGAGTACTTAGACCGTGAAGAGCGCTGTCGAGAACCTCACCCCCACGCGGGTCAAGCTCAATGTTGAGGTCCCCTTTGAGGAACTGAAGCCCAGCATCGACTCGGCCTACAAGACTGTTGCATCGCAGATCCAGGTCCCCGGGTTCCGCAAGGGCAAGGTTCCCGCCAAGCTCATCGACCAGCGCGTCGGCCGGGGCTACGTCCTGGAGACGGCCATCAACGACGGCCTCAACGGCTGGTACCAGGCTGCCGTGCAGGAATCCGGCATCCGCCCCCTGAGCCGTCCCGAGGTGGAAATCACCGAGGTCCCGGACCCCTCCGCCACCGACGGTGGCCTGAAGTTCGCCGCCGAGGTTGACGTCCGCCCCGAAATCGAACTCCCGGACTACGCCGGCATCGAGGTCCAGGTTGCGGCTGCGGAATCCTCCGATGCAGACGTGGACAAGGCACTGGACGAACTGCGCGGCCGCTTCGGCACCCTGAAGTCCGTTGACCGTCCCGCCGCTGACGGCGACTTCCTCACCATCGACATCACCGCCACCATTGACGGCGAAGAGGTTGACTCCGCTGCCGGCCTGTCCTACCAGGTTGGCGCCGGCACCATGCTCGAGGGCATGGACGAGGCCGTAACCGGCCTCAGCGCCGACGAGGACGCCATCTTCGATACCACCCTGGTGGGCGGGGACCACGCCGGCGAAGCCGCCCAGGTCAAGGTTGTCGTCAAGGCCGTCAAGGAACGCGAACTGCCCGAAGCGAACGATGACTTCGCCCAGCTGGCCTCCGAGTTCGACACCCTCGCCGAGCTGCGCGAAGACCTGGCCAAGCAGGCCGCAGAATCCAAGATCGTGGAGCAGGGCGTTGAAGCCCGCGACAAGGTCCTGGACAAGCTGGTGGAACTGGTTGAGGTTCCGGTTCCGGACTCTGTCGTCGAAGAGCAGCTCGAGGCCCACTTCCAGGAGGGCAACGGCCACGGTGACGGCGAGCACGACACCGAAGAGCACCGCGAAGAGGTCCGCGCCAACACGGCCCGCGCCTTCCAGAACGAAATCATCCTCGACGCCATCGCTGAGAAGGAAGAAGTCAACGTCAGCCAGAACGAGCTGATCGACTACATCGTCACCACCGCCAGCCAGTACGGCATGGACCCCAACCAGTTCGCCCAGATCATCGACCAGAGCGGCCAGGTCCCCATGATGGTTTCCGAGGTCCGCCGCCGCAAGGCACTGGCCGTCGTCCTGGGCCAGGCAACGGTGACCGACACCGAGGGCAACGCCGTTGACCTGAGCGACTTCGTCCGCCCGGGCGGCGAGGAAACCCCCGCCGCGGAAGCAGCCGACGCAACCGAATCTGACGTTGCTGAGACCGAAGTTGTCGAAGCCGGGGACGCCACGGCAGACGCCAAGGCATAGTCCTCACCCACCCGCAGCAACGGCCCCTGGATCCATTCGATCCGGGGGCCGTTCGCGTTTGACCGGAAGCAACACGGCACTGGTTTGATGATCGTGCGCCGTCAGCGAACAGCCGTCAGTGCGCGAACAAAACACCCGTGAAACCGGTTAGTGTCCAAGTAGAGATTTTCAGTGATGTCACCGTCACCAGCGAGAGGTAAGTAAACATGTCACAGCACTCAGAGGCCCCCCGGATGGCGACCGTCGATCCTGCAGCCCAGGACAACTACATTTACAACCGCCTTCTCAAGGAGCGGATCATCTGGCTGGGCTCGGAGGTGCGTGATGACAACGCCAACGCCATCTGCTCGCAGCTGCTCCTGCTCTCGGCCGAGAATCCGGAAAAGGACATCTACCTGTACATCAACTCGCCCGGCGGCTCCGTCACCGCAGGCATGGCCATCTACGACACCATGCAGTTCATCCCCAACGACGTCGTCACCGTCGCCACCGGCCTGGCCGCGTCCATGGGGCAGTTCCTCCTCTCCTCGGGCACCAAGGGCAAGCGCTACGCCACCCCCAACGCCCGCGTCCTGATGCACCAGCCCTCCGGCGGCATCGGCGGCACGGCCTCGGACATCAAGATCCAGGCCGAGCTCATCCTGCACATGAAGAAGGTCATGGCGGAACTGACGGCCGATCAGACCGGCCAGACTGTTGAGACCATCCTCAAGGACAACGACCGCGACAAGTGGTTCACCGCCCCCGAGGCCCTCGAATACGGCTTCTTCGACAAGATCGCCGCACACGCCGGCTCCGTGTCAGGCGGCGGTGGAACGTCCAACAGCGCTTCCGGCGAAACAGCCTCCCAGAACTAACCGGCAACCATCACACTTCGATCAGGAGCAAAGACAATGAACTATAACTTCGGGTGGTCCGCCGGAAATCTTCCGTCCAGCCGCTACGTCCTGCCGCAGTTCGAGGAGCGCACGCCCTACGGCTTCAAGCGCCAGGACCCGTACACCAAGCTCTTCGAGGACCGCATCATCTTCCTCGGGGTGCAGGTTGACGACGCCTCCGCTGACGACATCATGGCCCAGCTGCTGGTCCTGGAGTCGACGGACCCTGACCGCGACATCACGCTGTACATCAACTCGCCCGGCGGCTCCTTCACGGCCATGACGGCGATCTACGACACCATGCAGTACATCCGCCCCGAGATCCAGACCGTATGCCTGGGCCAGGCTGCCAGCGCCGCTGCTGTCCTGCTGGCGGCGGGTACCCCCGGCAAGCGGCTGGCACTGCCCAACGCCCGCGTCCTGATCCACCAGCCGGCGCTGTCCGGCGGCCAGGGTGGACAGGCCTCCGACCTGGAGATCCAGGCCGCAGAGGTCATGCGCATGCGCTCGTGGCTGGAGGACACCCTGGCCCAGCACTCCGGACGCACATCCGAGCAGGTCAACAACGACATCGAGCGCGACAAGATCCTCACCGCGGATGAGGCCCAGGCGTACGGGCTCATCGACCAGGTGCTCGATTCACGCAAGATCAAGCCCCAGGCGATCACGAGGTAGCAGTACGGAAAGCCGGTGCGGTCCAGTTCATTTGGCCGCACCGGCCTTTTCATTCCACCCTTGGGGCCGAATGTGACCTAGAGTGGATGTTGTCACAAACCGGCCCGCGCTGGCCGGGAAAGATTTCAGCAATGGTGCAGGGCTGCCTGGCAGCGGGATACTAAGGGGTTCATATATGGCTCGGATTGGCGAGAGCACGGATTTGCTGAAGTGCTCTTTCTGCGGAAAGAGCCAGAAGCAGGTGCGCAAGCTCATTGCCGGGCCCGGTGTCTACATCTGCGATGAATGCATCGAGTTGTGCAACGAAATCATCGAAGAGGAGCTCGCGGAGGTCGCGGACCTCGGCAGCTTTGAACTGCCCAAGCCGCGTGAGATCTTCGATTTCCTGCAGGAATACGTCATCGGCCAGGAGCCCGCTAAGCGTTCCCTCGCCGTCGCGGTCTACAACCACTACAAGCGCATCCAGGCCGGCCATGCGCCGAAGTCCGGAAACCTGGGGGAAGGCGGCCATCACGACGACGTCGAGATCGCCAAGTCGAACATCCTCCTCATCGGCCCCACCGGCTGCGGCAAGACCTACCTTGCCCAGACCCTGGCCCGCCGGCTGAACGTGCCGTTCGCAGTCGCGGACGCCACCGCCCTGACCGAGGCCGGATACGTGGGTGAGGACGTGGAGAACATCCTCCTCAAGCTCATCCAGGCCGCTGACTATGACGTCAAGAAGGCCGAACAGGGCATCATCTACATCGATGAGATCGACAAAATCTCCCGCAAGAGCGAGAACCCCTCCATCACCCGTGACGTCTCCGGCGAGGGCGTGCAGCAGGCCCTGCTGAAAATCCTGGAAGGGACCGTGGCTTCGGTGCCGCCGCAGGGTGGACGCAAGCACCCGCACCAGGAATTCATCCAGATCGACACCACGAACGTCCTGTTCATCGTGGCGGGTGCCTTCGCAGGCCTGGAAGAGATCATCGGCTCCCGCTCGGGACGCAAGGGCATCGGTTTCGGCGCTCCGCTCAATGAGGCCAGCAAGAAGGTGGACTCCTACGGCGAGGTCATGCCGGAGGACTTGCTGAAGTTCGGCCTGATCCCCGAATTTATCGGCAGGCTTCCCGTGATCACCACGGTGTCCAATCTGGACCGCGACGCCCTGATCCAGATCCTTTCCACTCCCAAGAACGCCTTGGTGAAGCAGTACCAGAAGATGTTCCAGATCGACGGCGTGGAACTGGTCTTTGACGACACCGCCCTGGACGCCATTGCCGAACAAGCCCTGGAACGCGGCACCGGCGCCCGTGGCCTCCGCGCCATCCTGGAGGAGGTCCTGCTTCCCGTGATGTTCGATCTTCCGAGCCGCGAGGACGTAGCCAGTGTGGTGATCACCGAAGATGTGGTTCTCCGCGGCGCCGAGCCCACCATAATTCCGCACGTGGCCAAGCGCCGTAAGTCTGCCTGACCGAAAGGACCTTCGTGACTGCACCTGCAAAGAACAAAGCCGATTTCTGGTTCGACCCCCTGTGCCCTTTCGCATGGGTCACCTCCCGCTGGATCGGCGAGGTGGAAGCCGTCCGTGACATCGAGACGGAGTGGCACGTCATGAGCCTCGCTGTCCTCAATGAGGGACGCGACCTGGAGCCCGGCTACCGGGAATCCATGGACAACGCGTGGGGCATGGTCCGCGTGATCATCGCCGCCCGGGAAGAACATGGGCCGCAGGTGATCAAACCGCTGTACGACGCCATGGGAACGCTGATCCACAACCAGGGCGAAAAAGACCGGGCCGGGGTCATCACCAAGGCCCTCGCCGAGTGCGGCCTCCCCGCCTCCCTGGCCGATGCCGCCACCACCGACGCGTACGATGAACAGCTCCGGGCCAGCCACGAGGAAGGCATCTCGCTCGTGGGCCAGGACGTTGGAACCCCTGTGGTTGCTTTCAATGGAACAGCATTCTTCGGGCCGGTCCTGACCCGTATTCCCCGCGGCGAGGACGCCGGCAGGATCTGGGACGCCACCACTGCCATTGCCGCGTATCCGCACTTCTTCGAGTTGAAGCGCAGCCGCACGGAGAGCCCCGAATTCGACTAGGCACCGGGCGGCCTCGGTCCGCTCACTGAACCTTCAAGGGCCCGGGGATAACTACCGTTGTGTAGTTATCCCCGGGCCCTTGTGCATGCCATGTACCAGGAGAACAATGGTTCTTACCCACTTCGAAAGAAGCGGGACGCAGGAACCAAAGATTCAGTGATATGTAGTTTGACGCAGCCATCGGCAAAGTTGAATGCAAGCTACAAGTGACGGTGTAGTAAGACCTGAATATCAGCGGATCCTGCCAGACCATGAGAACGTCACCAGATGGCCGAAAAGTCGAAGCCCCACCAACGGCAAAACGCTGATGGGGCTTCCCCTTTGCCCGGAAACAGAGCCGGGCCGGCCACGGCCGGTTGTCAGGCCTTGGCGGGCTCGTCGCTCGGAGCCAGGGCTACGTCGGTCACGGCGAGGTCGCCGTCGCCCACTACCAGCGTGATTTCCCGGGCATTGGATGCTGCTTTCAAGTCAGCCAGCCCCGCCTGCAGCTGCGCCGTCAGTGCCTCCGGGGCGGTGATGGTTGCGGACAACACTTCGGTGCGCTGCTTGACCTTGGCCTCGGACTTGGCCTTGCGGACACCGCTGAGGGCCACACCCACGGTTGCCAGCATGGCGGTGTCGCCGCCGGGGATCTCCAGCGCAGCAGGCCATTCGGCACGGTGCACGGACCCGGCGCGCCACCAGCTCCAGACTTCCTCGGTGGCGAAGGGAAGGAACGGGGCGAAGAGCCGCAGCAGAGTGTCCAAAGCTGTGGCAAGGGCAGCAAGCACGGAGGCCTGCTCAGCTTCGCCGGCAGCCCCGTATGCGCGGTCCTTGATCAGCTCCACGTAGTCGTCAGTGAACTGCCAGAAGAACGATTCCGTAAGCTGCAGGGCGCGGGCATAGTCGTAGTTGTCGAACGCCTTGGTGGATTGGGCCACGACGTCGGCCAGCTGGGCCAGCAGCGCCCGGTCCAAGGGGTTGGTTAGGACGGAAAGATCGCCTGAGAGCACAGAGTTCTCGGTGGCACCGAGGTTCAGCACGAACTTGGAGGCATTCAGCAGCTTGATGGCCAGGCGGCGGCCGATCTTCATCTGCGCGATCTCGTAGGCGGTGTCCGCGCCCAGCCGCGCCGAGGCGGCCCAGTAGCGGACGGCGTCCGAGCCGTACTCGTTCAGGACATCGGTGGGTACCACCACGTTGCCCTTGGACTTGGACATCTTCTTGCGGTCAGGATCCAGGATCCAGCCGGAGATGGCCGCGTGCTTCCACGGGGCGCAGCCCTGGAGCGCGTCGGCGCGGACCACGGAGGAGAACAGCCAGGTGCGGATGATGTCGTGGCCCTGCGGGCGGAGGTCGAACGGGTACACCTTGCCGAACAGGTCCTCGTCCCGGCTCCAGCCACCCACGATCTGCGGGGTCAACGAGGACGTGGCCCAGGTATCCAGGACGTCGGCGTCCCCGGTGAAGCCGTTGGGCTGGTCGCGCTGCGCCTCGGCAAAGCCCGGCGCAGCATCCGCCGCAGGGTCCACGGGGAGCAGCTCGTCGGAGGGCAGGATGGGGTTGTCGTAGTCCGGGTTCCCCTGTGCATCGAGCGGGTACCAGACGGGAATGGGCACGCCGAAGAACCGCTGGCGGGAGACCAGCCAGTCACCGTTCAGGCCGGCGATCCAGTTCTCGTAGCGGGAACGCATGAAGGACGGGTGGAAGTCGATGTCCTTGCCCCGGCCGATGAGGCGTTCGCGGCGGTCCTCGTCACGGCCGCCGTTGCGGATGTACCACTGGCGGGACGTGACCACTTCCAGTGGCTTGTCGCCCTTTTCGAAGAAGTTCACCGGGTGGGTGATCTTCTTGGGTTCGCCATCGAGCAGGTCGGCTTCCTTGAGCAGTTCCACCACGGCTTCCTTGGCGGAGAAGGCAGTCTTCCCGGCGATGGCGGCGTAAGCCGCCTTACCGGCCTCGGTGGTGATCCACTCAGGGGTCTCGGTGATGATGCGGCCGTCGCGGCCCATGATGGCGCGCGTGGGCAGCTGCAGCTCGCGCCACCAGGTGACGTCGGTCAGGTCGCCGAAGGTGCAGACCATGGCGATGCCGGAGCCTTTGTCCGCCTTTGCCAGCGGGTGGGCCTTGACCTCCAGCTCGACGTCGAACAGCGGGGACTTCACGGTCTTGCCGAACAGCGGCTGGTACCGCTCGTCGTCGGGGTTTGCCACCAGAGCGGCACAGGCGGCAAGCAGTTCGGGGCGGGTGGTCTCGATGAAGACCTTGTCACCGTCTTGGGTGAAGAAGGGGTAGCGGTAGTAGGCGCCGGGGACTTCGCGGTCCTCGAGCTCAGCCTGCGCCACCGCGGTGCGGAAGGTGACGTCCCACAGGGTGGGAGCTTCGGCCATATAGGCGTCGCCGGCAGCCAGGTTGGCCAGGAAGGCGCGCTGGGACACCGCACGGGACGTGTCGTCAATGGTGCGGTAGGTCAGGTCCCAGTCGACGGACAGGCCCAGGGTCTGGAACAGGTTCTCGAAGACCTTCTCGTCCTCGACGGCCAGTTCCTCGCACAGCTCGATGAAGTTCTGGCGGGACACGACGTCGAAATCACGCTGGTTCTTGGCCGGCTGCGCGGGCGGCCGGTAGTCGGCGTTGTACGGGATGGCGGGATCGCAGCGGACACCGTAGTAGTTCTGGACACGGCGCTCCGTGGGCAGGCCGTTGTCGTCCCAGCCCATGGGGTAGAAGACGTTCTTGCCGGTCATGCGCATGTAGCGGGCCTGGACGTCCGTCTGTGTGAAGGAGAACATGTGCCCCACATGCAGGGATCCCGACGCGGTGGGCGGGGGAGTGTCGATCGAGTAGACCTGCTCCCGGGTGGTGTCGGGGTTGAACTTGTAGGTTCCCTCGGCCAGCCAGCGCTCGGTGAGCGCGGCCTCGAGGCCTTCGAGGGCCGGCTTGTCCGGAACGTTGATGGGGGCGGTGGTGGGCGTGTCTGTACCCTGCGTGTCTTCAGCCATTGGGCAATTCTTTCATGCCCGCTTACATCCCACCCAACCCGTCCCACCAAGTAGGCCGCGAGCGGGGGTAGCATGCGGCCCATGGGAGAGTTCCGGGCAACGTTCGGCGTGAAGCGCATCTACGAGCCGCCGGCGGACGACGACGGCTGCCGGGTGCTGGTGGACCGGCTCTGGCCGCGGGGGATGCCCAAGGAAAGCGCCGCCGTCGACCTTTGGCTCAAGGATGTGGCACCTTCCACTGAGCTGCGCAAGGAGTTCAACCACCAGACCGAGCGGTTTGCCGGTTTCACCGAACGCTACCGGCTTGAACTGGATTCCAATCCAGCCGTGGAGGCCCTGCTGGAACTGGCCGGTGAAAACCCACGGATCACCCTCCTCTACGCGGCCCGCAACAGGGAAGCCAACCACGCGCGTGTCCTGCTTGATTACCTCCGGGGACGGTCCGGCGGCTGATCCCGTTAGGGTGGTGCCATGACGAAGGATTTGCAGAAAAAGGCAGCACTGGTGACCGGCGCGAGCAGCGGGATCGGGGAGGCGGCAGTGCGAGCGCTGCGTGCGGACGGGTGGACGGTCTACGCGGTGGCACGCCGTGCCGAACGGCTCGCGGCCCTGGAAACAGAGACGGGCGCCGTCGCGATTCCTGCCGACATTGCAGAGGACGACGACGTGTCCCGGCTTCTCGCCCAGGTCACCGAGGCGGGCGGCATCGATACGCTGATCAACATTGCCGGCGGCGCCCGCGGCGCCGACAAGGTGGGTGAGGCAAGCACCGCTGACTGGGAGTGGATGTACCGCGTCAACGTCCTGGGCACCATGAAGCTCACGCGCGCCTTCCTGCCGATGCTGCGCGCAACCGGTGAGGGAACGGTCCTGAACCTGACGTCCACTGCGGGCCTTGACGCGTATGAGGGCGGTGGTGGCTACAACGCGGCCAAGTTTGGCCAGCACGCGCTGACCAACGCGCTCCGGCTTGAGGAGGCCGAGCACAACCTCCGCGTCATTGAGGTGGCGCCGGGACTGGTGCAAACCGAGGAGTTCGCCCTCAACCGCCTTGGGGACCCCCAGGCCGCCGGCAAGGTCTACCAGGGCGTCGAAAAGCCGCTGACCGCAGAGGACGTGGCCGATGTTGTCCGCTACGCCGTCACTGTCCCGCACCACGTCAACCTGGACCAGATCGTCATCAGGCCGGTGGCGCAGGCCGCCAACTACAAGCTCATCCGGAAGGGCTGAGCCGGCCAGGAAAGGCTGGGCTGGCCGGGCCCGAAGGGGCAGGAAGCATCAGGGGACCTGGATGTTCAGGGTGGCCACCACTGCAGCATGGTCCGTTCCCTTTATGCGGTGGACGGAGTAGCCGTAGCCCGTGACGTCCGGGCTGGTCACCAGGTGGTCCAAGGCAATCCCCGGGAGGCGGTAGCCGCGCATGGGCCAAGTGGGCACCAGCCTGCTGCCTTGGGAGGCCGCGACGTCCACCAGCGGGCGGCTGCCCCCTGTTCCGGCCAGCAGCGCCCGGAATTCGCGGTGGTCGTAGGTCGCGTTGAAGTCCCCGGCCAGCAGCAGGGGACCGGAACCGTTGTCAGCCCTGGCCACCGTGGCGAGGTCGCTGCGCCATTGCTCAAGGCCGTCCCCCACCGGCGCCAATGTGTGCACAGCCACCACGCGAAGGGCGGCACCGCTGCCGTCTCCGAGGTCAAGGCGGGCCACCGGCATGGTGAACTGCGTGTCGGGGAGCACCCCGGTCTCCTTCAGGCTGAACGAGGAGTAGATGGCCGTGCCGCCGGCGCCGTCCCTGGCATGGGCAACCCGGTGGGGGAGCAGTCCGTCCAGCCCCGCCGCCTCCAGCGTCCGTGACAGCTGTGGTGTGTACTCCTCCACCGCCAGCAGGTCCACGTGCCGTTCACGGACCAGGTCCACGATGCTCCCGGCGTCCGCGCCGCCCAATTCCGCATTGATGCTCATGGCCACCAGGGACACCGGCCTGCCGGCAGCCTCGGCGGCAGGCTCGCGGACATCCAGCGGGAAGAGCCAGAACGCCTGGCACCCCACCAGGGACGCGGCCAGGACCTGCTGCCACCGGCTGCGTCCCAGGAAAGCCAGGATCAGTGCTGCCGCGGCAGGCACCGCGAGCCAGGGCGTGAACGCCACCAGCTGGACCGCAAATACGGGCCAGTCCGCAGGTACAGCCCGAACGGCCGACACGGCCGCCACCGGCAGGGCAACAGGAATGAACAGCCATCTGCACACGGCGGCCGCGCGCCTCCGCCCACCGGGGCGTCCGGAAGCTGTCATGAGGCGAGTCTAGGCAATGCGTCCCGCATGCGTCAGCCCGGCAATGCAGTGCAGGCGGGAAAGTCAGGGCCGGGCGCTCAGGGTGGCGACGACGGCGGCGTGGTCTGTCCCGGGGAATCCCACCGTGCTGAAGCCCAGCACGGTGACACCGGGGCTGACAAGGATGTGGTCAATGGCGGTAAAGGCGGGCACCGCAGCATTCGCCGGCCACGTGGGTGCCAGGCCCATTCCGGCGGTCTGCGCGGCGTCAACCAGGCCGGCGGCCAGGAGGTTCCGGAACCCGGCGTGGTCGTGGCCGGAATTGAAGTCGCCCAGCAGGACAGAGTGCGTGTCGGTGGGCAGCGCCCGGTGCAGGCCTGAAAGCTGGTCGAGTTCGGTGCGCCAGGCCACTGTGTGTCCAGGGCGGGGGGAATCGATGTGGACAGATGTCAGCTGGATGCGTCCGTTGGCACCAGGGAGGGCCGCAACGGCGCGGGTCTGGTAAAAGGAGCTGCCGGGGACGCGGGCCATCGGCTGGAGGGGATAGCGGGAAAAGATGGCGTTGCCGGTGCCGGCCGCGTCGACATCGAGGACCCGATAGGGAAGGACCGCGCCGACTCCTGCAGCATCAAGGTTTTCCACCCCTGCAGGCGCCAGCTCGGGCAGCGCCAGGATATCAACGTTCCACGCCCGTGCCTGGCCCAGCAGCGCGGCCGCATCGACTCCCGTGGACCCCACGTTAAGCGCCATCACGGTAAGCCGCTGCGCACGGCCTGGGCTGCCGGCCGCAAAGGCGGCGACGGGGGCTTCCAAGGCTGCGCGCGCTGCTCCGGAAACCGGAACCACACGGGGTGCCACCAGAAGCAACTGGCAAAGCAGGACTCCGGTGGCCAGTGCGGCCAATACTGTACGTGTTGTCCGGGGTTCCAGGCAGACGGCGGCCAGCGCGGCCGCCATCGCTGCCATGGACGGGAAGAGGCTGGCGGGGAACAATGACAGTAACTGCACCCATGGGGTTCCGGCATCTCCGGCGCTGAGACGCATGGCGGTCAGCCCGGCTCCAGGGATCCACAGTACGGCCGCAACGGACCAGCAGGCCCACGAGCCTGTACGCCGTAATTGGCCGCGCCTCTTGCCCGGCAGGGATGCGTCCACCGCTCGCATCTGTCCATTATCGGAGTCCTGGTGCCGGGCGGACAGCGGGCATTCCCCTCCACTTCCTCCCTAATCCGGGCACCTTTACACCTTCTGGCTGGGGTACCGGAACCAGGATGTCCCCGGTTCAGGAGGATTGGTGGCGTGAGGGATCCGGAATGGCACAGGACGCCGCGGCGATAGTAGACTTGCCATTGGCTATGACCCGGCTATCACCGGTGAGCTTCCGGAAGAACGCGCAGTGTGACCCTGCAGGGTGGCTGTGCCAGTAGAACCGGACGGGTAAGCCCGTCACAGCAGTAATGAGAGGCCGGGGCCAGCGGCCGTTCCGTCGGGAACACGCAGCGCCGGTAAGTGAGGTGGTACCGCGGTAGGCGTGCAGTCTTCGGACCGTGCGGCAGCCGTCCTCGCATCCTGAACGGAACATCCGGCACTGCCGGGGTTCACCACGCTCAACCCAGGATGTCGAACATGACGTTTTACCCCAAGGCCTCAGCCTCCAGCACCTCTTCCAACGGCAGCGCCGGCGTTTCCGCCTCCGTGAAGTTTCCGGAGATTGAAGAGCGCATCCTGAAGTACTGGGACCAGGACGGCACCTTCCAGGCAAGCATTGACCAGCGCAGCGCCGACGCCCCCGGCGGAGAGCCGGGCAGCAACGAATTCGTGTTCTACGACGGCCCGCCCTTCGCCAACGGCCTGCCGCACTACGGGCACCTCCTCACCGGCTACGCCAAGGACCTGGTGGGCCGCTACCAGACCCAGCGCGGCAAGCGCGTGGAACGCCGCTTTGGCTGGGACACCCACGGCCTGCCCGCCGAACTTGAGGCCATGAAGCAGCTGGGGATGACAGACAAGACCCAGATCGAAGCCATGGGCATCGACAAGTTCAACGACGCCTGCCGCGCCTCAGTGATGAAGTACGCCGACGAATGGCGCAGCTACGTCACCCGCCAGGCCCGCTGGGTGGACTTCGACAACGACTACAAGACGCTCAACGTCGAGTACATGGAGTCGGTCCTGTGGGCCTTCAAACAGCTGCACGACAAGGGCCTGACGTACAACGGTTACCGGGTCCTGCCGTACTGCTGGAAGGACGAAACGCCGCTGTCCAACCACGAGCTGCGCATGGATGACGACGTCTACAAGAACCGCCAGGACCAAACCGTCACCGTCACGTTCCCCATCCTCGCGGGGGAGTCGGAGCTCTCCAGGCAGCTTGCCGGCGTGCAGGCCCTCGCCTGGACCACCACGCCCTGGACGCTGCCCACCAACGCTGCGCTCGCCGTCGGGCCTTCCATCACCTACGCCGTGTTGCCCGCCGGTCCCAACGGCATCAAGGCGGCCTCCTCGGACGCCCCGGTCACGGGCAGCTTCCTGCTCGCAGCGGACCTGCTGGGCAGCTACGCCAAGGACCTTGGCTATGACAGCTTTGAGGATGCGGAAGCTGCCGTCGTGTCCACCCACACCGGCGCCGAACTGGAGGGGCTCGAGTACCAGCGGCTCTGGGACGACTTTGCCGACAACGAGAAGTACGGCATGGAGAACGCCTGGCGCTTCGTGGTGGCCGACTATGTGACCACCACGGACGGAACCGGCATCGTGCACCAGGCGCCCGCCTACGGTGAAGACGACCAGAAGGTCTGCGAGGAGGCAGGCATCCCCGTGGTCCTCTCCGTCGACGAGGGCGCGAAGTTCCTGCCGCTGTTCAAGCACGGCGACCTCCACGACATCGTTGGGCTGCAGGTCTTCGAGGCCAACAAGCCCATCACCCAGGTGCTGCGGGCCCAGGGCCGGCTGGTCCGCCAGGCCAGCTACGAGCACAGCTACCCCCACTGCTGGCGCTGCCGCAACCCCCTGATCTACCGCGCGGTGTCTTCCTGGTACGTGGAGGTCACCAAGTTCAAGGACCGGATGTCCGAACTGAACCAGGAGATCAACTGGATCCCCGGCAATGTCAAGGACGGCCAGTTCGGCAAGTGGCTGGAGAATGCCCGCGACTGGTCCATCAGCCGCAACCGCTTCTGGGGCAGCCCCATCCCGGTGTGGCAGTCAACGGATCCCGAGTACCCGCGCACGGACGTCTACGGCTCCCTGGCCGAGATCGAGGCGGACTTCGGCCGGCTCCCGCTGAACAAGGACGGGCAGGTGGACCTGCACCGCCCGTTCATCGATGAGCTGACCCGCCCCAACCCGGATGACCCCCGCACGCCCGAAGAGGGCCAGTCCGTGATGCGCCGCGTTGAGGACGTCCTGGACGTCTGGTTCGACTCCGGCTCCATGCCCTACGGCCAGGTGCACTACCCGTTCGAAAACGAAGCCTGGTTCAACACGCACAACCCGGCGGACTTCATCGTGGAATACATCGGCCAGACCCGTGGCTGGTTCTACATGCTGCACATCCTGTCCACGGCACTGTTCGACCGGCCCGCGTTCAGGAACGTCATCAGCCATGGCATCGTGCTGGGCTCCGACGGGCAGAAGATGTCAAAGAGCCTGCGCAACTACCCGGACGTCTCCGAGGTCCTGGACCGCGACGGCTCCGACGCCATGCGCTGGTTCCTGATGTCCAGCCCCATCCTGCGCGGCGGCAACCTGATTGTCACCGAGCAGGGCATCCGCGACGGCGTCCGCCAGGTGATCCTGCCCCTGTGGAACGTGTACAGCTTCTTCACGCTGTACACCAACGCAGCGAACGGTGGCGCCGGTTACGATGCCAAACTCCGCTACGAGGGCTACCGGGACACCCTGGACCAGTACCTGCTGGCCAACACGGGCGATCTGGCCCGCACCATGGCCGCGCAGCTGGACACCTATGACATCTCCGGCGCCTGCGACTCGCTGCGCAGCTACCTGGACATGCTTACCAACTGGTATGTCCGCCGCAGCCGGCAGCGGTTCTTCGACGAGGACCAGGACGCCTTCGACGCGCTCTTCACCGCACTGGAGACCATCACCCGGGCCGCGGCGTCGCTGCTGCCGCTGGTCTCCGAGGAAATCTGGCGGGGCCTGACCGGCGGCCGGTCGGTGCACCTTGCCGACTGGCCGGACGCGGACCTCTTCCCCGCAAATCCGTCCCTGGTTGAAGCCATGGACCGGGTGCAGCAGATCTGCTCCACCGGTTCCTCCCTCCGCAAGGCAGCCAACCTGCGGGTCCGCCTGCCGCTGCAGGAACTCACCGTCGTGGCACCTGGCGCGGACGCGCTGGAAGGCTTTGCCGCCGTCGTCGCCGATGAACTCAACCTCCGTTCCGTTCGCCTGCTGGACGCAGCCACCGCTGCCCCGGAGGAGTTCGGCATCCAGCAGAAGCTGGTGGTCAACGCCCGCGCCGCCGGTCCGCGGCTGGGCAAGAACGTCCAGGTTGCCATCAAGGGTTCCAAGTCCGGCGACTGGTCAGTGGACGACGACGGTGTGGTCACCGCGGGGGGACTCCAGCTGGAGCCCCAGGAGTACACCTTGGAGACAGTGGTGGCAGAGTCCGAGGGCGGTTCGGCTGCTGTTGCCGTCCTGCCCGGAGGCGGGTTCGTGGTCCTGAACACGGAAGTCACCCCTGAGCTTGAGGCCGAGGGCCTTGCACGCGACATGGTCCGCGCCATCCAGCAGGCCCGGAAGGACGCCGGACTCAACGTGAGCGACCGGATCCGGACCACCGTCACCGCCGCGCCGAACGTGGTGGACGCCCTGCTGGCCAACGCTGAACTGGTCAAGGGTGAGACGCTGACGGTGGACCTGACCGCTGAACCGGCCGACGTGGCCGAACCCGCCGTCGCGGTTGAAAAAGTGGAGGCCTAGGACATGACCGACGAATTTTCAGTGGAAAGCGTCTACGCCGAACTGCTGGGACGGGCGCCTGAAAACAAGATGGAGCCCCGCCTGGCGCCGCTGTTCCGCGCCATGGACGTGCTCGGTGAGCCCAACAAGGCGTTCCCGATTATCCACGTGACCGGAACCAACGGCAAGACCTCCACCTCGCGGATGATCGAATCCGTGCTCCGCGCCCATGGCCTGAGCACCGGCCGCTACACCAGCCCGCACCTGTCCAAGGTCACCGAGCGGATCAGCATCGACGGCCACCCGGTCTCCGACGAGACGTTCGTCAGGATCTGGGACGAAATCCGGCCCTACCTGCAGATCGTTGACTCCGAACTTGAAGCCGGGGGCCAGCCGCGGCTGACCTACTTCGAGTGCCTCACCATCCTGGGCTTCGCCATCTTCGCCGACCAGCCCGTCAATGTCGCCATCATCGAGGTGGGCCTGGGCGGTATCACGGACGCCACCAACGTGGGCGACGGCCAGGTTTCGGTGGTGACGCCGATTTCGCTGGACCACACGGACCTGCTGGGCGACACCACCGAAGACATCGCCTACGAAAAAGCCGGCATCATCAAGCCCGGCGGCTACCTCATCAGCGCAGCACAGCCCCTTGACGCGGCCCAGGTACTGCTGGAGAAGGCCAAGGAAGTGGGCGTGCCGTTCCGCTTCGAGGGCGTGGAGTTTGGCGTCGAGTCACGGGCGGTGGCCGTCGGCGGCCAGATGGTCACCATCCAGGGCATCGCCGGCCGCTACCCGGACCTGCTGGTACCTCTGCACGGCGCCCACCAGGCCCAAAATGCCGCCGTGGCGGTTGCAGCCCTTGAAGCATTCTTCGGCGGCGAAAAGGAACTCGACTTCGAAGTCCTGCAGGAAGGCTTCGCCGCAGTGACGTCGCCGGGCCGCCTCGAGGTGGTGCGTACCGCGCCCACCATCATCGTGGACGCCGCCCACAACCCCGACGGCATCAAGGCCTCCGCTGCCGCCCTGCAGGAAGCATTCACCTTCACCCGGCTGGTTCCCGTGGTGGGCGTGCTCAAGGAAAAGGATGCAGAAGAGATCCTCCGCGGCCTCAGGGAGTCGCTGGGGGATATGGCAGTGGAGTACTGCTTCACCCAGTCCAATTCTCCCCGTGCCGTGCCGGCCGCCGAACTGGCTGAACTCGCCATCGACCTGGGGTTCGGTGAGGACAACGTCCACATCGCCGAGAAACTGGACGACGCACTGGAATGGGCCGTGGAGCGGGCGGAAGCCAATGACGACCTCTCCGGCGGGGTGCTGGTTACCGGCTCGATCACCCTGGTGGCCGAAGCGCGGATCCTGCTCGGAAAAACGGAGGCGTGAGCATGGCCAGACTGACAAAAGCCCAGCGCGAATGGCGTCCCGGAATGCCGAAGAAGCGCCGTTCCACCAAGGTCATGTTCGCCTCCACCGTGCTGCTCCTGGAAGCGTTCGTCATGTTCTTTGCCACCCTGGTGGTGTTTGGCCTGCGCCGCGGAGAGTTCCCGCCGGCCCTGATCCTGGGCGTGGGTATTGCCCTCAGCGTGGTCATGATCTTCGCCTGTGCGGTCCTCAACAAGCCATGGGGGATCGGCCTGGGATGGATCCTGCAACTGGTCCTGATCCTGACGGGCATCTTTGAGCCCGCCATGTTCCTGGTGGGAGCGCTGTTTGCGGTGGCCTGGTGGTACGGGATCCGCACCGGCATCCGGCTGGACCGCGAAGCCGCCCAGCGGGCACGCGAACAGGCGGAATGGGAAGCCGCCCACCCGGACCAGTCCGCCGGTCCCGCCCAGCCCCAAACCCCATAGGCCAGTCCCCGTAGACTTATCCCGAAACCCCACCAACGCATTGGAGCAGTTGTGACTACAGAGCGCACCCTCGTCCTGATCAAGCCCGACGGCGTCGCCCGTAACCTGACCGGGGCCATCCTGGCCCGGATTGAAGCCAAGGGCTACAGCCTTGTTGAGCTGAAGAAGGTCGACGCCACCCGTGAGCTGCTGGAGCAGCACTACGAGGAGCACGTGGGCAAGCCGTTCTACGAGCCCCTGGTGGAATTCATGCTCAGCGGACCCTTGGTGGCGGCCATCTTCGAAGGCCACCGCGTCATCGAAGGCTTCCGCTCCCTGGCAGGCACCACGGACCCCACGACGGCGGCCCCGGGCACCATCCGCGGCGACTTCGGCCGGGACTGGGGCCTGAAGGTGCAGCAGAACCTGGTGCACGGCTCCGACTCGACTGAGTCGGCGGACCGCGAGATCAAAATCTGGTTCCAGTAACCACGTCCAGCCCCGCGCTGCTGCGCGAACTGACAGATAAGGCCAATGTTCTTCGTGAACATTGACCTTATCCGTCATCCTGCGGGGGAGTGCGAAAGGGATCGGGGACTGGCCTAGAACCCCGAGGTTCCTGCGAAGACCTGGATGAACGCGAAGAAGATGGTGGCGATGACGGCCACGTACAGCAGCGCCGTGATGATCCAGCCGGAGTCCCCCAGGACGCGGGCCGCGCCTGCAGGCATGGGGATGATTCCGGATGTGATGTTCCGGATCGTGGTCCACACAAAGAGCGGGATCATTGCCGCCCAGACGATCATGCAGAACGGGCACAGGATGTGGATGGCGTACAGGGCCTGGGACCACAGCCAAACGACGAAGGCGAAACCGAGCGTGACGCCAACCTGCAGTCCCAGCCAGTACCAGCGGGCGAAGGTTGCTCCGGAAAGGAGGGCCATGCCCACTGTGATGGTGATGGCGAAGGCCACGATCCCGATAAACATGTTGGGGAAACCGAACAGCGAGCTTTGCCAGGTCTGCATTACCTGTCCGCAGGAGATCCAGGGATTCACATCGCACACTGTGGTGTGGTTAGGGTCCTTGAGCACTTCGAGTTTTTCCAGGACCAGGGTTCCGGAGGCAAGCCAGCCGATGATTCCGGTGATGACCAGCAGCCAGCCGAAGGGGCGGTTCCGGGCCATGCGCGGAACGCTTCCGGCCGCAGTGGTCTGCGGATCGGCGGCCCGCTGCTGTTCATGGGCGCTGACGGGGGAGATGCTGGGCATGGGTGTTGCGTCCTTTTCGTCCGGTGCTCCTGTGCCTGATTGTAACGCCGGTGGCTGACGCCAACACACAGCAATAGGAACAGCAACGCCCGCTTCCGCGGCGATCCAGCGCGGGTATGAGAGAATGAACGTGGCTGGAAGCCGATCCACATTCGGACTCCGGTCCGGTGGTATGTTCCCAAGACCGCCAATGATGAGCAGGGCAGGCTTTGGATTCTTCCGGCACTCCCGCGACTCCATTGGGCGGCACCTGGTTGTAGCACGCAGAACAACGGGTTTTCAGAACATCCACCGGCTCCCACGGGCTGCCGCACCCCAATGACGGTGCGAACCTGGGAGTATCCACTTGACTTCTGTCAACGCCTGCGGGTTTTGACAAATATGTGCCCCAATGGGTGCCGGATGTGGCGGTACGTCAGGGGCAGGAGTGTTGCCACATATGGACAATGATCAGGAACTGGCCGTTAACGACGAAGCAGCGGCTGCTGAGGCTGCTGCACCCAAGAGGGCTCCCCGCACCCGCCGCAAAGCGGCTCCCAGGACGGAGGACGCCCTGGCGGCTTCCGTGACTGCGGCGCCGGAAGCTTCAGCCACCCCCAATGCGGACGCGCCGGCTGAAGAAACCGCGGCGGCGCCCAAGACCCCAGTCCGGCGCACCCGGTCCCGGAAAGCGGCGGCCGCCGCCGAACCCTTGCCCGCCTTCGCCGGTGAAGCCGAGGCGGCTGCCGCAGGCGCCGTCGCTGCCGTCGACGCCCCTGCCACCGCGTCGGCCGCGGCTGAGGAAAGCCCCGCGGCCCATGCTGCTCCGGACGCCACGGCCGGCGCCGAAACCAAGCCGGTCCGCCGCCGTCGAGTAGCCACCCGCAAGGCTGCGTCCCCGGCCGCCGCACCCGCAGCGGACTCCGCAGCCGCGGCTGACGTGGCGCCGGAGTCAGTGGCGCCGGAATCAGTGGTGCCGGAAGCCGCGGACCAGGTGGCGGTGCAGAACGAGGAGCAGGTGCAGGAGCCGGTGGCAGCAGCCCAAGCCGCCGCGGCCCAGGAACCTGCGTCCATGCAGGAGCCGGTCACGGAAGCCGCGCCAGCCCAGAAGCCGGCCCAGGATTCCCCTGAGGTGAAGGACGGGGGGTCCGCCCCGGCCGCCAGTGCCTTTGGTTCCCTTTTCCTGGAACCTGCATCGCCCACATCCGTAATCTTCCAGGCACCGGACCTCAGCACCGTGGTCCGTCCCGCAGCCCCCGCCGTCGAGGAGCCTGACGAGGAAGAAACCGACGACGCCGATGATTCCTCCAGCCGCCGCCGGCGCCGCAGCCGTGGCCGCAGGGGCCGCAGCCGCGTCGATGACAGGTCCGACGAGGACAACCAGGGCGGCAGCGCCGAGGCTGACGACGAAGACGAAGCCGACGAGGACACCGTCGGGCAGCTGGAGGACGGCGTGACCTCCCGCCGCCGCCGTCGCCGCCGCCGCGGAGACCAGGACCTTGAGCTCACTGGTGGCGGGGATGACGATCCGCCCAACACGGTGACCCGTGTCCGTGCGCCGCGCGCCGTCAGTGAAGCGCCCGTGAGCAACAGGGTGACCAGCGTGAAGGGGTCCACCCGCCTCGAGGCCAAGAAGCAGCGCCGCCGCGAATCCCGTGACACGGGCCGCCGCCGCACCGTCATCACCGAGGCCGAGTTCCTGGCGCGCCGCGAGTCCGTTGACCGGCAAATGATCGTCCGCCAGCGCGACGACAGAATCCAGATAGCCGTCCTGGAAGATGGTGTCCTGGCCGAGCACTTCGTCTCCAAGACCCAGCAGGACTCGCTGATCGGCAACGTGTACCTGGGCAAGGTCCAGAACGTGCTGCCGTCCATGGAAGCGGCGTTCGTGGACATCGGACGCGGCCGCAACGCCGTCCTGTACGCCGGCGAGGTCAACTGGGAAGCCGTCAACCTCGAGGGCAAGCAGCGCCGCATAGAAAACGCGCTGAAGTCCGGGGACACCGTCCTGGTCCAGGTGACCAAGGACCCCGTGGGCCACAAGGGTGCGCGCCTCACCAGCCAGATTTCGCTGCCCGGCCGCTACCTGGTGTACGTCCCCGGCGGCTCCATGACCGGCATTTCCCGCAAGCTGCCCGACGTCGAACGCAACCGCCTCAAGCGCATCCTCAAGGACCGCCTGCCCGAGCACGCCGGCGTCATTGTCCGAACCGCCGCCGAGGGCGCTTCCGAGGAAGAGCTGACGCACGATATCAACCGGCTGCGCGCGCAGTGGGAGGGCATCGAAAGCCAGTCTACGTCCACCAAGATCCTGGCTCCCGAGCTGCTCTATGGCGAACCCGACCTGACCATCAAAGTGGTCCGCGACGTCTTCAACGAGGACTTCTCCAAGCTCATCGTTTCGGGTGAGGAAGCCTGGGACACCATCGAGGCCTACGTGACCTACGTGGCGCCGGACCTGGTGGGCCGCCTTGAGAAGTGGACCAAGGACCAGGACATTTTCTCCGCCTGGCGGATCGACGAGCAGATCCACAAGGCCCTTGAGCGGAAGGTCTTCCTGCCCTCCGGCGGTTCCCTGGTGATCGACCGTACCGAGGCCATGACCGTGGTGGACGTCAACACGGGCAAGTTCACCGGCAGCGGCGGCAACCTTGAAGAGACCGTCACCAAGAACAACCTGGAAGCCGCCGAGGAAGTAGTGCGCCAGCTGCGGCTGCGCGACATCGGCGGCATCATCGTGATCGACTTCATCGACATGGTGCTCGAATCCAACCGCGACCTGGTCCTGCGCCGCCTGGTGGAGTGCCTGGGCCGTGACCGGACCAAGCACCAGGTTGCCGAGGTGACCTCACTCGGCCTGGTCCAGATGACCCGCAAACGCATGGGCACCGGACTTCTGGAAGTATTCGGCGAGCAATGCGAGGCCTGCGCCGGCCGTGGCGTTGTGACCCACGACGATCCCGTGGAGCACCGCCGCGCCAACATTGTCGCGGCCGAGCACCATGTCCAGCGCACCGACAACCGGCCCGAAGCCCGCGCGGAAACCCACCGTCCGGAAGGCCAGCGGAACGACAATACCCAGCCTGGCGTCCGTTCGGAGCGCAAGCGGCGGCGTGGACGCGGCGGGCAGCAGCCCGAAGCGGCTCCCGCACCTGCCGTCCATGTCCACACCGTCCAGCCGGACCCGTCCGACGCAGAGCGGCACGCCAAGGCAGAGGCAACCAGGCTTGCCCTGGCGAACATCGCCGCTGCCGCCCACGCAGCCCACGTGCATGACGATGAGGTGGCGGCCGCCCGGCAGGTGCCTTCCGTGGAGCCTGCGCCGGCACCGGTGGAGGAGAAGCACGACGCCGAGTCCCCGGCGCGTCCGGCAGCTGTCCTGACGTTTGGCGGCGAGGAAGTTCCGCTTCCGTTCGTGGAGCACGCCGAGGAGCAGCAGCCCAAGCCCGCCCTGACCCTGGACCGGCTTGCGGAGGCGTTCGCCCACCTGGGGCAGCCGGCTTCCCCCGTGGAGAACGCGCCCGCCAAAACCGCAGATGCCGTGAAGGTACCGGAACAGGTGGCGCCGGAACGGCAGCCCGACGCCGGGGAAGCGGAAACCCGCACCGCCCGTGAAGCGCCAGCCGAAAAGGACTATTCCGACCACACGCTGGAGCAGTCACGGCAGCGCAGGCCGCGGCGCCACCGTGCCGCCAGCCGCGCCCAGGGCGCCGCCAACGAGACCGCCGTCCAGCAGCATGAGAACGTCCAGGCGTCCGCCGCGGGCCACACGCACGCCGCCAAGGCCCCAGAGCCCGCGAAGCCGCAGCCGGTGGCCGAAGCCGGCAAGGGGGCCGGGGAACCCATCATCCTCGGCGTCGGCGTGCCTGCCTCGGAGCTCTAGGCCAAGGCGTGACCAACGCGCCAGCAAGGAAGTCCCCGCCATATGGACTGTTCCCCCTGAATTTCAGGGGAAACAGTCCGCAAGGCGGGGACTTCCTGCGTCTGCAGGTGCTGTCACCTTTCCGCCGGGTGCATCCCACGGGCTAGGCTGGAAACCGACACGGGGTGCCGCGCAGAAGGCCGGCTGAGATCCAGACCCGTTGAACCTGTCCGGCTAGTACCGGCGAAGGGATGTCTCTTGTCTTCGACCCTTTCCATGCCCCTGCCTGCCGCCTCCGACGTTCCTGTCCCGCTGCCGGCAGGCCGGGAGGTCCCACGGGTCCTCTCCATTGCGGGCTCCGATCCGTCCGGGGGCGCCGGCATCCAGGCGGACCTCAAAAGCATTGCTGCGCACGGCGGATACGGCATGGCTGCCATCACTGCCCTGACGGCACAGAACACCCGCGGCGTGCAGGCCGTCCACGTTCCTCCGGCCGCCTTCCTGGCCCAGCAGCTGGATGCGGTCAGCGACGACATCACCATCGACGCGGTCAAGATCGGCATGCTGGGCGACGAGGCGGTGATCCGCACTGTCCGGCAATGGCTGGGGAAGGTCCGGCCCGCCGTCGTGGTCCTGGATCCCGTGATGGTGGCCACCAGCGGTGACCGGCTCCTGAAGGAATCCGCGGAGGCGGCCCTCCGGGAACTGCTGCCCCTTGCCCACCTCATCACGCCCAACCTCCCGGAGCTTGCCATGCTGGTGGGCGGGGACCTTGCGGAGAACTGGGACGCTGCGCTGGACCAGGGCAGGCGCCTGACGGACGCCACCGGGGCCACCGTGCTGGTCAAGGGCGGCCATCTGGCAGGTGCAGACTGCCCGGACGCGCTGGTCAACACGTCAGGCCTCCTGGGACAGGAGGTGGTGGAAGTGCAGGGGAAGCGGGTTTCCACGCGCAACAGCCACGGAACCGGCTGTTCCTTATCCTCCGCGATGGCAACGGTCCAGGCCCGCCTGGGGGACTGGGAGGCATCGCTGCGGACGGTCAAGCCATGGCTGGCCGGCGCCCTCGAGAACTCGGACATGCTGAACGTGGGTCAGGGGAACGGCCCGGTACACCATTTCCACCATGTGCGGCCGCTCCTGGCGGAAGGCGGTTTCGCAGCCCGGCTGTGGGCGGAAGCCCAACAGGACCTCGCGGACATCTACGATCTGGACTTCATCCGCCGCCTGGCATCCGGCGACCTTGCCGAGAAAGACTTTGCCTATTACCTGGCCCAGGATGCCCTATACCTGAATGGTTACTCCCGCGTGCTGGCCCGGGCAAGTGCCCTGGCCCCCTCCGAGGCGGAGCAGCTGTTCTGGGCGGGGTCCGCGCAGCAGTGCCTGGAGGTGGAATCGGAGCTCCACCGCTCGTGGCTCAGCACGCGTCCGGTCCGGAACGGACTGGGCCCGGTCACCAAGTCCTACGTGGACCACCTCACTGCCGCGTCGGCGTCGGGCAGCTATGCAGTGCTGGCCGCCGCTGTCCTGCCCTGCTTCTGGCTCTATGCCGAGGTTGGGAAGAAGCTCCATGCACGGTTCCTTGACGCCGGCGAACCCGACGGGCATGCCTACGCGGACTGGCTCCGCACGTACGCCGACGAGGGCTTTGCCGAAGCCACCCGCCGGGCCATTGCCATCGTGGACGCGGCAGGGCGCAAGGCCTCCGACCATGAAAGGGCGGCGATGGTGACCGCATTCAAGCAGTCCTGCCGGCTGGAAGTGGAATTCTTCGACGCGCCGAGGCTGCACGCCTGATTCAGTGCCGGCGGGTGTGCCGGTAATATGGTGGGGCACGGTGCGGACGCCGGACCTGAGCTGTGGTAGCTATCACAGCAAGCCGCCGGGAACCAGCCTCATTTGCGGCCGAAGACAAAATTAGCGTAATCTAGATCTTCGGTGCTTACGCCAACACTTGGGTTATGACCCCACGGCGTTGAGGCACAGCGAGAAACCAGGCTTTTGATAGTCGGTTCCGCACGCAAATTTAGTTATAAACGTCGAGAGAAGTGAGTTCCCAAGTGGTGTACGCGATTGTCCGCGCAGGCGGCCGCCAAGAGAAGGTTTCCGTTGGAGACTTCGTTACCCTGAACCGCGTCGCCGGTGGAGCCGGCAGCACCATTGAGCTGCCCGCACTGCTCCTGGTTGATGGTGACAAGGTCACCTCCGCCGCCGCCGACCTGGCCAAGGTAACTGTTACGGCTGAAATCCTCCAGGACCTGCGTGGTCCTAAGATTGTCATCCAGAAGTTCAAGAACAAGACCGGCTACAAGAAGCGCCAGGGTCACCGCCAGGAATTGACCAAGGTCAAGATCACCGGCATCAAGTAACACCGGTTACTGTTCAGGTATTTCAACAGATTCCCCAGAATTTAGAGGCAGGCATTTCAAATGGCACATAAAAAGGGCGCGAGCTCCACTCGCAACGGCCGCGATTCCAACGCTCAGTACCTCGGCGTCAAGCGCTTCGGCGGCCAGGTAGTTTCCGCAGGCGAGATCATCGTCCGCCAGCGCGGCACCCACTTCCACCCGGGCGCCGGCGTTGGCCGTGGCGGGGACGACACCCTGTTCGCACTGACCCCGGGCGCCGTTGAATTCGGCACCCGCCGCGGTCGTCGCGTGGTCAATATCGTTGCTGCTGCAGCTGCAGAGTAACAACCAGTTCTGAAGCGGTGGAGCGGGCCTGAGGGTCCGCTCCACTGTTCTTTTAACAGCATTACAATCGATGTGGCGTCCCCGGGCGCTACATAAACAGCACTTGAGGAGAACCACGTGGCCAGCTTTGTAGACCGGGTAGTACTGCATGTATCCGGCGGAACCGGCGGCCACGGTTGCGTCTCCGTCCACCGAGAGAAATTCAAGCCGCTGGGAGGGCCCGACGGCGGCAACGGTGGCAATGGCGGCGACGTGATCCTTCGCGTTGACCACCAGACCACCACGCTCCTTGACTACCACCACGCACCGCACCGGCACGCCAGCAACGGCGGGCCCGGCATGGGTGACTGGCGCGGCGGCAAGAACGGCGAGACCTTGATCCTGCCCGTGCCGGACGGCACCGTGGTCAAGACCAAGGACGGCGAAGTCCTGGCTGACCTCGTAGGCGAGGGCACCGAGTTCATCGCAGCCGCCGGCGGCATTGGCGGGCTCGGCAACGCCGCCCTCTCCTCACAGAAGCGCCGGGCACCCGGCTTTGCTCTGCTGGGCATCGAGGGCGACTCCCGTGACATCGTCCTGGAACTGAAGTCCATCGCCGACATCGCCCTGGTGGGCTTCCCGTCCGCCGGCAAGTCCAGCCTTATCGCGGCCATGTCGGCTGCCCGACCCAAGATCGCCGACTACCCCTTCACCACCTTGGTTCCCAACCTGGGGGTCGTCCAGGCAGGCGAGGTGCGGTTCACCATCGCCGATGTCCCCGGCCTCATCGAGGGCGCCAGCGAGGGACGCGGCCTGGGGCACCACTTCCTGCGCCACGTTGAGCGCTGCGCGGCCCTGGTCCATGTGCTTGACTGCGGCACGCTGGAATCGGACCGGGACCCGCTCGCGGACCTCGCCATCATCGAGGGTGAGCTGGAGAAGTACGCGGTCGACATGAGCTACGCAGGCCAGGACGGCGAAGTGGTTCCCCTGAACCACCGCCCGCGGCTGGTTGCACTGAACAAGGTGGACCTGCCCGACGGCAAGGACATGGCTGAATTCGTGCGCCCGGAGCTTGAATCGCGCGGCTACCGGGTCTTCGAGGTGTCCGCCACCAGCCACGAGGGGCTGCGCCAGCTCGGCTTCGCCATGGCCGAGATCGTCAAGGCCGCCCGCGACGCCGTGGCCGCCGCCCCGCCCAAGGTGCAGCCCGCCGTTCTGCGGCCGCGCGCCGTCAACGAAGCCGGGTTCAAGATCCGCCGCGAGGAAAAGAACCTGGAGCCGCTGTTCCGCGTCCTGGGCGAAAAGCCCGAGCGCTGGGTCAAGCAGACCGACTTCACCAACGAGGAAGCCATCGGCTACCTGGCGGACCGGCTGGCCCGGCTCGGCGTCGAAACCGAACTGTTCAAGCAGGGCGCCAAGCCGGGTGACACGGTGGTCATCGGTGAGGATGACGGCGTCGTCTTCGACTGGGAGCCCACCATGATGGCAGGCGCTGAGCTCCTGGCCTCGCCGCGTGGCACCGACGTCCGGTTCGCCGATATTGGTGACCGCCCCACCCGCAGCCAGAAGCGCGAAGAGCAGCAGGAGCGCCGGGATGCCAAGGCTGCCGCCCGCGCCGAGCTTGAGGCGGAGCGGAAAGCCGGGATCTGGACCGAATCCGTCAGCGGACGCCGTGCCGCCCAGCCCGTTAAGGACAGCGGACTGGAAGCGGACGATGACCTCTAGGGGCGTGGCCACGGTACCGGCTGGGCGCGCCGCGGACAGAAGTGCGCTGGCCGGTGCCCGCCGGATCGTGGTGAAGGTGGGGTCCTCCTCGCTGACAAGCATCAAGGGCGGCATCTCGGAGGAATCGCTGACGGCCCTGGCCGACGCGCTGGCGGCAAAGCACAACGCCGGTGCCGAGATCATCCTGGTGTCCTCCGGCGCCATCGCGGCCGGACTGGCTCCGCTGGGGTTGGCCAAGCGTCCCCGCGACCTGGCCACCCAGCAGGCGGCTGCCAGCGTGGGCCAGGGGCTGCTGATGGCGCGGTACACCCACGCCTTTGGTGCGCACGGCGTCACCGTCAGCCAGGTCCTGCTCACGGCGGAGGACCTGATGCGGCGCAGCCAGCACACCAACGCGCTTCGCGCCATGGACCGGTTGTTGAGTCTCGGGGTGGTCCCCGTGGTCAATGAAAATGACACCGTGGCCACCCACGAGATCCGCTTCGGCGACAACGACCGGCTGGCCGCCCTGGTGGCGCACCTGGTCCGCGCCGATGCACTGGTGCTGCTGTCCGACGTCGACTCCCTCTATGACGGTCCGCCCGCCCAGGGTGCCAAGCGCATCCCGCTGGTCACCGGCGCACACGACCTCGACGGCGTGTCCATCGGCAAGGCAGGCAAGGCCGGCGTGGGCACCGGAGGCATGATGACCAAAGTGGAGGCCGCCAGCATGGCCGCAGGCTCGGGAATCCATGCCCTGGTGACCTCCACGCCCAACGCTGCCGCAGCGCTGAACGGGGAGGACGTGGGTACGTGGTTCTCCGTCAACGGCTCGCGCAAACCGGTACGGCTCCTGTGGCTGGCGCACGTTGCCTCGGTGCAGGGCCGCCTGGTCCTGGACGACGGCGCGGTGCGGGCGGTGCGGCACCACCACACCTCCCTGCTGCCGGCGGGCATCTCCGCAGTGCACGGTGACTTTGAAGCGGGCGACGCGGTGGAGCTGGCCGGTGCCGACGGCACCGTTGTTGCCAGGGGACTGGTGAATTACTCATCCCAGGAACTGCCGCACATGCTGGGACGCTCCACCCGGGAGCTGGGCGAGGAAATGGGCAGTGGCTACGAGCGTGAAGTTGTTCATGTTGACGACCTGGTGCTGGTCTGAGCTGCCGCCTCGCCTAAACTTGGATCATGACTGAAGCCCTGATCCACACTGCTGAAAATACCGGAACCACTGCTGCGCAGGCGCAGCCGGGTCCGTCGGCAGAACCGGTATCGGCTGAGGTGCCCCAGCCCAGTGCAAATGTGGAGTCCAGTGCCGAGGTGGAAGCAGCTGTCCACGCCATCGCGGACCGGTCCCGCCACGCAGCCCGAAGCATGGCCACCGCCAACAGGGCCTGGAAAGACCGTGCCCTCCGCGCCGTCGGTGCCGCGCTGCAGGAGAATGTCCCGGCAATCCTGGCAGCCAACGCAATGGATGTGCAGCGAGGCAAGGCCAATGGCACTTCCGCCGCCCTCCTGGACCGGCTTACCCTCAACGAAACCCGCATTGCCGGGCTGGCGGCTGCCCTTGAGAACCTGGCAAACCTCCCGGACCCCGTGGGCAACGTTGTGCGCGGCCAGACCCTCCCCAATGGGCTGCGCCTCCGCCAGGTCAACGTGCCCATGGGCGTCGTGGCAGCCATCTACGAGGCACGGCCCAACGTCACCGTGGACATCGCCGGCCTGGCCCTCAAGAGCGGCAATGCCGTGATCCTGCGCGGCGGAAGTGCGGCAGAAGCCACCAACCAGGTGCTGGTACGGATTCTCCGCGAAGCCCTGGAATCCGTTGGCCTCCCGGCCGATGCCGTGCAGACGATTGACCAGTACGGCCGTGCCGGCGCCAACGTCCTGATGAAGGCCCGCGGGAGGGTTGACGTGCTGATTCCCCGCGGCGGCCGGGACTTGATCCAGGCCGTGGTCACCAACTCCGCCGTGCCCGTCATCGAAACGGGGGAGGGCAACGTCCACATCTTCATCGATGAGTCCGCTGACGAGAACATGGCCGTGGAAATCCTGCTCAACGCCAAAACCCAGCGGCCCAGTGTCTGCAACACGGTGGAGACACTCCTGGTCCACTCCGGCTCGACGGTGCTTCCCGCCGTCGCCAATGCCCTGCGCCAAGCCGGTGTCCGCCTCCACGTGGACGCGCGCATCAGCGCCGCTCTGCCCGCCGGGACCGAAACGGAGCCGGCCACGGACCTTGACTGGGGAACCGAGTACATGGACCTGGACCTGGCTGTGGCAATGGTGGACAGCCTGGACGAAGCCGTCCAGCACATCCGCACCTGGTCCACCGGGCACACGGAAGCGATCCTCACCAACAGCCTCGCCAACGCCGAACGCTTCATCGCGGAGGTGGACTCGGCGGCCGTGATCGTCAACGCTTCCACCCGGTTTACCGACGGCGGGGAGCTGGGCCTTGGCGCCGAGGTGGGCATCTCCACCCAGAAGCTGCATGCCCGCGGGCCCATGGGCCTGACCGAGCTCACCACCACGAAGTGGATCGTCCAGGGCGAAGGCCAGGTCCGCGGGTAGCAACGCGGTAACATAGACCAGAACCCGGAAAGCAGCGGAAGGTTCCGCTGCCCGTAAATCCTTGAACAAGGGGAGAAAATGCTGCTCCAGCAGATTGCCACGTCCGTCGCCGCCGCAGGTGAAGCAGGCCATGAGGAGCTTGCGCCGCTGTGGGCTGAGCCGTGGGTCTTCGGCGTGTCCATGTTCGCCATCCTGGTGGTGCTGATGTTCATCGCCTGGTCGTACAACAACCTGGGCAACCGGCACGCAGCCACGGACGAGCACGCGGATCCGCACCGCCAGCACCCCAACAAGCACGATCGCGGGCAGGGCCACTAAGATTTCGCACAACCTGCAACGCCATGGGGCCCGGGGGAGGCTGCGGCTGGGCGTGATGGGTGGGACCTTTGATCCCATCCACCACGGCCACCTTGTGGCGGCCAGCGAAGTCGCGGCGGAGTTCGACCTCGATGAGGTGGTCTTCGTTCCCACCGGGCAGCCATGGCAAAAGTCCCATAAACAGGTCAGCGAGCCCGAGCACCGCTACCTGATGACCGTCATCGCCACGGCCTCCAATCCGCGCTTCACCGTCAGCCGTGTCGACGTTGACCGTCCTGGTCCCACCTACACCATCGACACCCTGCGCGACCTCCGGGCACAGCGCCCCGATGCCGATCTCTTCTTCATCACCGGCGCGGACGCCCTGGCGCAGATCCTGTCCTGGAAGGACATTGACGAGCTGTGGTCGCTGGCCCACTTCGTGGGAGTCACGCGGCCCGGTCACGTCCTTGACGGCATGGGCCGTGACGACGTCAGCCTCCTGGAAGTTCCGGCCATGGCCATCTCGTCCACGGACTGCCGGGCCCGCGTGGCAGTGAACCACCCGGTCTGGTACCTGGTCCCGGACGGGGTAGTCCAGTACATAGCCAAGTACGGCCTGTATTCCGACGCGCCGGCAGGCGCGGATGACCCAACTTCCGAAGCACGCGAACCAGCCAGTACTGAATGAGTTCTCAATGAGTCAGGAACAGCCCCCAATCCGCAGCCGCCGGGAACTCCGGAAGGCCAGGGACGCCCAACAAGCCACCCTGCCTGCCACGGAGCAGCGCCCGCCTGCCGCCAACCGGCCGGCTGACAGCGCAGCCGCACCGGAAGCACAGGGTTCGGTGCCCCGCCCAGGTCCTACCGGCGACGCCGCTTCCGCGGCGCGCCCGCAGGCGGCTGTAGACCAGATGGCCACGCAGCGCTCCTCCCAGATCCGGGCCCGCGACCGCGCCGCGCTGCGCGCCATTAAAGAGCTTGAGGAAAAGGAAGGGCAGCTTGCTGCCGGGGGGCCACCCACCCGGCGCCAGCTGCGGTTGCAGCAACTCAAAGAACAGGCACTGACGGCGGCCAACCCGATTGTGCCGCCTGCCGCTGCGCCGGCCCCCACGGCAACGCCGTCAGCCGGAAAGGTCACCGGGGCAGGGGAGAAGACCGCAGATCCCCGGCCGGCCGCCGGAAGCGCCCCGGAGGGCATGACGGTGGAACAGGCCCTGGAGGCGCGCGAACTCATCGCGGCGCAGGCCAGGAACCAGATCGCCAAGATGGAGCACATCGCCTCCATGGATCCGGAGGCAGTGGATCCGGAAATCCTGGCAGAGCAGATTGCCCTGGCCGAACGGGCCGCGGTCATGAACCGCCGCGCCATGGCCCGGCAAAAGCTCGCCGAGCAGGCCGGTAGTCCCGCCGGCCCGGGCAGGGATTCCGCGCCCAGCGACAAGCCCGGCCCGTCCACCGCCAACAACCTGGCCATGGTGACGCCGCTGGAGTTCGTCCAGGTGCCCGGCGTCGAACGTCCGGTGATGAAGCCGCCGGCAACCTCGCACGTCCCGGTTACCACCCGGCCCGGAACCAAGGTACCGGGTGCTGGAAAACGAAAGCCTGCCGCCCGTCCCAAAGCACCCGCCGCGGACTCCGCCACCGGCCGTTCGCAGGTCATCGCCCGTGCCGAGGCGGTTGCCAAGGCCGCCAGCCGTCCCCAGCCCGTGTCGCGGCCGGAGGACCAGTCGGAGGACCTTTTCGAGGACCTTCCCCGGGTCCCTGCCCGGTCCGCCTACGGGCTCGACCCCCTGGACGCCGCCACGGCAGGCCTGACCAGGGCGCGCCGGAACCGGATCCTCCAGTTCTGCATCCTCGCGTTCGGGATTCTGGCCCTCGTCGCCGGCATCATCCTGATCGTCAGCGGCATGTCCCGCTGACCCCGCCAGCCGGCATCAACAACACTTTAAATCAAACAAGGAGTCCCGTGACTGCAACAGAATCTTCCATCGTCATAGCCCGTGCGGCTGCCAAAGCCGCGGCGGATAAGATCGCCCAGGACATTGTCGCCATGGACGTGAGCGAACGCCTGGCCCTGGCAGACGTCTTCCTCATCGCGTCGGCGCCCAGCGAACGGCAAGTCAACGCCATCGTGGACGGCGTCGAGGAAGAGCTCGCCAAGCAGGACCTGCGCCCGGTGCGCCGCGAGGGCCGGTCCGGCGGGCGCTGGGTCCTGCTGGATTACGGCGATGTTGTGATCCACGTCCAGCACGAGGAAGACCGGGTGTTCTACGCTTTGGAGCGTCTCTGGAAGGACTGCCCGGTTGTGGACCTTCAGCTCGGCGAGGACGCATCCGCCAAAGCAGGCGCGGTCTCCGACAGCGAGTAGGCTCCGTCCGGCGGTGAATATTCCCGATTTGGAATTTTCGGAATTGCTGTTCTAAGATATTTGAGTTGCTTCGGGGGAGACCTTGAAGAAAGCTCGTACAAGGGCAGCAACCATCCGGGGCTGTGGCGCAGCTGGTAGCGCACCTGCATGGCATGCAGGGGGTCAGGGGTTCGAGTCCCCTCAGCTCCACGGGTAAGTCCGCCGGAACCACTATGGTTCCGGCGGACTTTTTTGTTTCCACGTATCCTCGCGGACATGCACCGGCCGCCGCTTCCGGGCGGTAAAACCGGCCCGGATGAGGCAGGTTTCGGAGCCGTCGAGGACCGATTGGCGTCCAGCGAAAAAGTGCATTACTCTGGTCAGGTTGCTTCGGGGAAATCGACCGGAAGAGACGAAAGTACGGGGCTGTGGCGCAGCTGGTAGCGCACCTGCATGGCATGCAGGGGGTCAGGGGTTCGAGTCCCCTCAGCTCCACCGGTACAAAGGACAAAGGGAACCATCACATTGTGATGGTTCCCTTTTTCGTTCGCCGGCATGGAGCATGATCCTTGCCGCTGAAAACTCTTCCCGCGCAGGTCAAACGGGGGTACAACTGGAGATTGAGGGCACATCGTCCCGCCGCTCGGCCGCTTACACCCAAGAGCGGCCCGCGGGACGCGTTGACGAGGAGGTCACCGATGTCCCACGCAGAAGGTTCCGGCTACAGCCCCAACGGGGAAGTTTCTCCAAACGGATCACGCGTGACGCGCGATACCGCCATCCGCGGGCCGGCCAGGCCCGCCCCGTATATTGGGGCCGGCATCCTGCTGGCCGCCGCGATCCTCTTTCCCCTCATGCCGCAGCTGTACTCCTTTGATGCGCCCCGCTTGGCCGGTTTGCCGTTCTTCTACTGGTACCAGCTGCTCTGGGTGCCGATCTCGGCCATATTGACCGGCACGTCGTATTGGCTGGTCACCAGGGAAGACCGACGACGGCGGGCCGAGGCACATGCCGGCGGCCCGCCCCGGGCGGGCGACGACTCCGCCGATTCCGGGTTGGGAGGGGACCGGCCATGAACGGACGCGAGATCAACTGGACCGCCCTGGTCATTGTGGTGCTGCTCTTCGTCGTGGTGGCCGTCATGGGCTTCTTCGCCGCCAAGTGGCGCCGCAGCCCCGAGGTGGAAGGCCTGCACAGCCTCGATGAGTGGGGCCTGGGCGGGCGTGGATTCGGTACCTGGATCACCTGGTTCCTGTTGGGCGGTGACCTCTACACCGCATACACCTTTGTGGCAGTTCCGGCGGCAATGTGGGCTACCGGTGCGGTCACCGGCTTCTTCGCCGTGCCGTACACCATCGTGCTCTATCCGATCATTTTCATCATCATGAGCCGCCTGTGGTCGGTCTCCCACCGCCACGGCTACGTCACCTCGGCGGACTTCGTGGGCGGACGCTACGGCAGCCGCTGGCTCTCCCTGGCCGTCGCCGTAACGGGCATCGTTGCCACCATGCCCTACATCGCGTTGCAGCTGGTGGGCATCAAGGCGGTGCTCACTGTGCTGGGCCTGGGGAGCTCCGGCAACGTTCTGCTGACTGACCTGCCACTGATCCTGGCGTTCGTGGTGCTCGCCGCGTACACCTATACGTCGGGCCTGCGCGCGCCGGCGATGATCGCCGTCGTCAAGGACCTGCTGATCTACCTTGCCGTCATCGTGGCGGTCATCTACCTGCCCATTAAGTTCGGCGGGTGGGACACCATCTTTAGCTCGGCACAAGCCAAGCTGGGCACGGTCAACCAGGCAACGGGCAAGCCGGCAGGCGTCTTTGTCCCGGGCGCGGCGAACTACTCCGCTTACTGGTCATTGGCGCTGGGCTCGGCCATGGCGCTGTTCATGTACCCGCACTCGGTGACGGCCGTGCTGGCCTCGAAGGCCCGCAACACCATCCGCCGCAACGCCGCCATCCTTCCGCTGTACTCGCTGATGCTTGGCTTCCTGGCACTGCTGGGTTTCGTGGCCATCAAGGCGGGCACCAAGCCGATCGACCTGGACGGATCTGTCAATCCGCAGCTGGTGGTTCCGCAGTTGTTCCTTGACCACTTCCCGGCCTGGTTTGCCGGAATCGCGCTGGCCGCCATTGCCATCGGCGCCCTGGTGCCCGCGGCGATCATGTCCATCGCGGCCGCGAATATGTTCACCCGCAACATCTACCGCGACTTCATCCGGCCCGACGTCGATCCAAAGACCGAGGCGAAAGTGTCGAAGATCGTCTCGCTGGTAGTGAAGGTGGGCGCCTTGGTCTTCGTGATCGCCATGGACCAGTCCGCGGCCATCAACATGCAGCTGCTGGGCGGGATCTGGATCCTGCAGACCTTCCCGGCCGTGGTGGCAGGCCTCTACACCCGGTGGTTCGACCGGTGGGCGCTGCTGATCGGCTGGGCCGCCGGCATCATCTTCGGCACCGTCTCCGCGTACAACGTGGTTAATCCGGTGACCAAAGCCCACTTTGGGGGATCGGTGGCTCCCATTCCCGGGACGGACTTCAGCGTCTACATTGCCGTGTCCGCCTTCGCGCTGAACCTGATTGTCGCTGTGGTGCTGACCGTGGTGCTGCGGGCCCTGAAGGTCCGGCCCGGCGCGGACCTTACCCGGCCCACGGATTACGCTGCCGACGAAACGGACCCGAAGGTAGTGCAGATCGAGAAGACCCAGCATTTCACCCAGCCTGGCGGCCCTTCCCCGGTGGCTTGACGGCGCGGGTGCCGAGCCTGACGGGACGGCGGCAGCGCTTACAGCCAGGCGGTGCGTCGCAGCGGCGGTTCCTCCCCGCCCGGCCGGCGCACCAGGACCTGGTTGACCCCGGTGAGGCCGTTTTCGAAGCCAATGGCGCTGGCGGCCATGTAGAGCCGCCACACCCGTGCGCGCCCTTCACCGGCCAGCTGCACCGCTTCGTCCCAGTTCTGCTCGAGCCGGCTGACCCAGGCCCGAAGGGTCAGGGCGTAGTGCCGGCGCAGGGCCTCCACGTCAAGGACTTCGAACCGGGCGGCTTCCAGGGCGGCCACCATCTCGCCGAGGCTGATCATTTCGCCGTCAGGGAAGACATACCGGGGGATAAACGAGTCCGGATCGGGGCTGGTAGGGCCGGCGTTCCAGGAGATGGCGTGGTTCAGCAGCCTCCCGCCGGGGCGGAGCAGCCCGAAGAGCGCTTCGGCATAGGCGGGGGTCTGTGCCCGTCCCACGTGCTCGGACATCCCGATGGAACTGATGGCGTCGTACGGCCCGTCCTGCACGTCGCGGTAATCCTGGACCCGGATCTCCACCTGGTCCGTAAGGCCGGCCTCCGCTGCACGCTTGCGCGCCAGGGCAGCCTGCTCGGTGGACAGCGTCACGCCCACCACGCTGGCGCCGTACCTGGCTGCAGCATGGAGGGCGAAGCTTCCCCAACCGCATCCAACATCGAGGACCCGCATTCCCGGTTGAAGGCCCAGTTTGCGGCAGACCAGGTCAAGCTTGGCCTCCTGCGCGGCGTCCAGGGCATTATCCGGAGTTGGGTCCGAGGTTGAGTCCTGGCCCGGGCCGGCGACGGGGTCCCCGGGGGCGGGCCAGTCTCCGTCCGGCCACACGGCGCAGGAGTAGACCATCGATGGTCCCAGCACCAGGGCATAGAAGTCGTTGCCCACGTCGTAGTGGTGCGAGATGGCGGCCGAATCCCGCCTGCGGGAGTGCATCCTGCCCTTCTTCTCGATGCGTGCCTCTTCGGGCGGCGGGGCTGGGTTGGGGCCGATGGCGCCGAGCCGGACCGCGGTGCGCAGCAGCAGCGAGAGCTCTCTGGCGGACAGCGGGCGGAAGGGACCGGGTTCGGCGAACTTGCCGGCCGAACTCAATGCCTTGAAGGCTGCGAAGATGTCGCCCGGTGCGTCGATGTCTCCTGCCACATACGCCCGGCTCAAGCCCAGCTGTCCCGGTGACCAGAGCATGCGCCGGAGTGCCTTCCGGGAGTTGAACTCCAGCACCGGCGCGTCTGCGGGTCCTGCTTCCGAGCCGTCCCATGCCCGCAGCCGCAGGGGCGTCTGCCCGGTCCCCAATACCACCCCCAGGGCCTTTTCCAACCGGGCTGCGTGCCCACGGGTTCCCGGTACGGTGTGTGGGGCTGCTGCAGTGTCCATGCGCCCACCCTAAGGCCCGGCTGCCCTCCACGACTATCATGGGGACGTGATTCCTGACCCAACCGATGTGGTGGTCATCGGGGCGGGCCAGGCCGGCCTGTCGGCCGCGTACCACCTCCAGCGCCGAGGGCTCGACTATGCCGTGCTCGACGCCGAAGAAGGTCCCGGCGGTGCGTGGCGGCACCGCTGGAAGAGCCTGCGCATGGCCACGGTCAACGGGATCAGCGACCTGCCCGGCATCGCCAAACCGGAAGTGGATCCCGAGGAACCCAGTTCGGAGTTCCTCGCCCGCTATTTCGGTAGTTATGAGGCTGAGCTGGGGCTGTCCGTCCACCGGCCCGTCAGGGTCAGGGCTGTCAGGCGTGAAGACGGCGATCCAGCCGGGCGCTTGCGGGTCGAAACCGCACATGGCGCCTGGAGTGCCAAGGCACTCATTAACGCCACGGGGACGTGGACGCGCCCGTTCTGGCCCATCTATCCCGGCCGGTCTTCGTTCCGCGGCCGGCAGCTGCACGTGGCCGACTACGTCTCAGCGGAGGAGTTCCGCGGCAAGCACGTGATCGTGGTGGGAGGCGGCATCTCCGCCGTCGGGCTGCTGGACGAAATATCGCGGGTCACCACCACCAGCTGGTTCACGCGCCGGGAACCGGTCTGGCGGGATGCTGGGTTTGATGCCAGGGCAGGCCATGACGCGGTGGCGCTGGTGGAGGATCGCGTCCGCAAAGGGCTTCCACCGCAAAGCGTGGTGTCGGTGACAGGGCTTATCTGGACTCCTGCCCTGCGCGCGGCCAGCGAACGGGGCGCGCTTGACCGGCAGCCCATGTTCACCGCCATCGAACCTGACGGGGTCCGCCGTGCCGACGGCAGCCTGCTGAGGGCCGACGTCATCCTCTGGGCCACGGGCTTCCGGGCCGCACTGGAACACCTCGCGCCGCTCCACCTGCGGGGACCCGGCGGCGGGATCGCCATGGACGGAACACAGGTGGCAGCCGAGCCGCGCGTCCACCTGGTGGGTTACGGCCCGTCGTCGTCCACCATTGGCGCCAACCGGGCGGGACGTGCGGCAGTGGCCGCGATCCTGAAGCTGCCGGGAATGTCGACGGCGGCGAAAACGGTAACGTGGGGGTGATGCCCCGGGCCCCGGGGCCGGCAAGGGCAACAGAAGGCGGCAGGACACCGGTGGCAGCAAACACCCTGGCGGACATCTTCGACATGCTGCGCAGGCGGCCCGATGTAGAGGCCCCCAACCTTCAGGCCTGGGACGCCACGGACCGGCTGCTCCTTGAGACTGCGGTCCAGCTTGGCCGGTCCGGCAGCACCGTTGCCGTGATCGGTGACCGTTACGGCGCACTCACCCTGGGCGCAGCCGCCGTACTCGCACCCGCTTCGCTGCGCGTCCACCAGGACCTGGTCACCGGGGAACGGGCGCTGCGGCTTAACGCCGCTGAACTGGCAGCCACGGGGGAGGCCGCCGGGCTCCAAGGGGACGGTTCCGGGCCCGGTTTCGTCCAGCTGCCCTTGGCCCACGAACTGCTGGCCGGGGCGGACACCGTCCTCCTGCAGCTCCCCAAGACCTTGGCCGAGCTGGAGGAAGTCGCTGCTGCCGTGGCCCGGCACGCCGCACCGGACGTCCGGCTGCTGGCAGGTGGCCGGGTGAAACACATGTCACTGGGCATGAACGCGGTCCTGGAACGGTACTTCGTTTCCGTGCAGCCCCAGCTCGCGCGGCAGAAATCGCGGGTCCTCCTTGCCGGTGGCCCCAAGACCGCTACGGCCTCCCCGCGCTTTCCGGTGGTGGAGCACCTTGACGAGCTGGACCTGGACGTGGCCGCGCATGGAGCCGTTTTTGCCGGCGCCAGGCTGGACATCGGCACACGCTTCCTGCTGACGTTCCTGCCCGCGATGAAGCCGGCGCGGCACGCCGTCGACCTGGGCTGCGGCACCGGAATCCTCGCGGCGATGTATGCCAGGCAGTTCCCCGCCGCTGCCGTGACGGCGACTGACCAATCGGCGGCCGCGGTGCAGTCCGCACTGGCCACGGCCCGCGCAAACGGACTGGCGGACCGGATCACCGTGCTGCAGGACGATGCGCTCAGCACGTTCCCTGACGGCGCGGTTGACGCCGTACTGCTGAACCCGCCCTTCCACGTCGGCGCCGGTGTCCACGCCGGCGCAGGGCTGAAGTTGATCGAGGCGGCCGGGCGGGTCCTGGCTCCCGGGGGCGAGCTCTGGACGGTCTACAACCGGCACCTGGCCTACCTCCCGGCGTTGGAGCGGCACGTAGGACCCACCGTGGTGGAGGGCCGGAACCCGAAGTTCACGGTCACCCGCAGCACGCGCAGTCCCCGCTGACCAGGGGAAAAGCGTCCCGCGCCGCGCCGCTGCCCGCACATGTGGGCGGGGGCGCACGCTTAACGTACGATTCAAAGCATCACCACCGCCAGGTAGCCGAAGACGTTTAGGGGACACAGTGTCTGAGATCCGCCAATCCTCTCCGAGACGCGGAACCAACTTGCCCAGGATGGGGGACTTCAACCTCACCGTCATCCTCGACGCAATCCGCAGGACATCCGGCGGCCTGAGCCGGGTGGAGCTCGCCCAGATCGTGGGCCTGTCGCCCCAGACCATCTCGAACATTTCCCGCCGCCTGCTGGACCAGAACCTGATCGTCGAAGCCGGCAAGGAGGGCAGCGGCCCCGGCAAGCCGCGCACCATCCTGCGCCTCAATCCCGGCGGCATGTACGCCCTTGGGGTCCACCTGGACCCGGCCGTCACAACGTTCGTGGTGCTGGACCTCGTGGGAGCGGTGGTACGGCACTCCCGGATCAAGACCCCCGGCGGAAACGATCCCGCCGCCGTCATCGCCACCATCGCAGCGGAAATAGCCCAGCTCGTGGCCGATTCCGGCGTGGACCGGAGCCGCATCGCTGGACTGGGAGTGGCCGCCCCTGGCCCCATCGACCTGGACAACGGAACCGTGGTGGACCCGCCGCTGCTGCCCGGGTGGGACAGGGTGGAACTGCGGGACGCCCTGGCCAAGGCCACCGGCTACTCTGTGCTGGTGGATAAGGACGTGACCAGTGCCGCCGTGGCGGAAACGTGGGCGGGTGGCCCCAGCGGCGCCGGCAGTTTCGTCTTCATGTACATGGGTACCGGCATCGGCTGCGGCATCGTCCTGAATGATGAAGTGGTCCGCGGCACCTCCGGCAACGCCGGCGAAATTGGCCATATTATCGTTGACCCTGACGGCCCGCCCTGCGACTGCGGCCAGCGCGGCTGCGTGAAGTCCTCAGCCATCCCGCAGGTGCTGGTGGCGGAAGCGGAGGCCGCCGGGATCCTGGAAGGCTCCCAGGCCGGGACGGCCGCCGAAATCCAGCAGAGCTTCTCTGAGCTGTGCGCACGTGCGTACGCGGGGGATGACCGTGCCGCTGCCATCCTGGACAAGTCCGCCGTCCTGGTTGCCCGCGCGGTCTCGGTGGTGACCAACACCCTGGACGTTGACAGGGTGGTCTTCGGCGGCCCCTTCTGGACCTGCCTGTCGCAGCGCTACCTCGAACTGGTGCCCCCGCTGCTGGACGCCAACAGCGCCGCCCGCCTGATCCACCCCATCGAGGTCGTGGGCACAGGCGTGGGGGAGGACGTAGGAGCCATCGGCGCAGCCTCGCTGGTCCTTGAACATACCCTCGCGCCCCGCGCCCAGCGGCTCCTGCTGGAAAGCTGAGTGCGGCATGTTTCGCCGGGCATCCAAGACAGTATCCCTGGTGGCCGCCGCGGTCCTGGTCCTCGCAGCATGCACGCCTGCCGATCCGGCCGGCGGAAACAGGACCATCAAGGTGGCCTACCAGAAGACAGACTCCTTCACGGCCCTGGACACCATGTTCCAGGACGCGAAGAAAGAGTTTGAGGCCGCGAACCAGGGCGTCACGATTGAACTGCAGCCCATCCAGGCCAACGACGACGACTACGGCACCAAGCTCGCCCTGGCCCTGCGGTCGCCATCCACAGCCCCTGACGTCTTCTACGAAGACACGTTCAAGGTGCGCTCCGACGTGGACGCCGGGTACCTCCTGAAGCTGGACAGCCACCTGGCAGGGTGGGCGGACTGGAACAAGTTCGACGCCGGCGCCAAGGAGGCGGGGAAAGCGGACGACGGCGGCACGTACGCAGTGCCGCTGGGCACCGACACGCGGGCCATCTGGTACAACAAGAAGGTTTTCGAGTCGGCGGGCATCGCCCTGCCGTGGCGCCCGTCCAGCTGGCAGGACATCCTGGACACCGCCAGGAAGATCAAAGCCTCCCAGCCGGACGTGATCCCCTTCAACATGTATGCCGGCAAGGGCACCGGCGAAGGAACCGTGATGCAGGGCTTCTACGAGCTCCTGTACGGTACCGGAACGGGCCTCTACGACCAGGATTCGAAGAAGTGGGTTGTTGGCTCGACCGGCTTCAAGGATTCGCTGACCTTCCTCAAGACGCTGTACGGCGAGAACCTGGCCGTCGCTCCGGCCCAGGCGCTGGACCCGAACGTCTGGAAGAAGGTGTTCGGCGAATGGTTCCCCAAAGCAAAACTCGGCGCCACCGTGGAAGGCTCCTACGCGCCGTCGTTCTGGCAGGACGGCGGAAGCTATGCCTGGCCGGGGTACGGGCAGGACATGGCGGTGGCCCCGTTCCCCACGCAGGACGGGGACGCCCCCGGCGCGGTCAGCATGTCGGGCGGGTGGACCCTGGCCGTTGGCGCGGAAACCAAGCAGCCCGATCTTGCCTTCAATTTCCTGACTACCGCGCTGAATGCGAAGAACTCGCTGGCGTTCACTGTGAACAGCTCCCAGATCGCCGTGCGGACCGACGTCGCCGCCGACCCCGGCTACCAGTCCGCCAATCCGTTCGTGAAGGACGTGTCCGGCCTGGTGGCCGTCACCAGGTACCGGCCCGCGACCTCCGACTATCCACGAATATCCGCCGCCGTCCAGGAGGCCACCGAGGCCGTAATTACCGGGAGCAGAACCCCGGAGCAGGCAGCGGCCGACTATGACACGGCCGTGGCCGGCATTGTGGGCGGCGACAAAACCATCCGGAAGTAAGCGGTGCCCGCCAGCCACCGCACACGGCAAGCGCTCCGCTACCTGCCGGTCCTGCCCGCCGTCGTGCTCCTGTTCGTGTTCCTCGCCGGCCCTGTCCTGTGGGCCTTCCACGCCTCGCTCACCAACGCCGGACTCACCGGCCGGCACGCCAGGAACCCCGAGTGGGTGGGCCTGGACAACTACCAGCGGCTGCTGCAGGATCCGGTCTTCCCGCTCTCGCTGGCGCTGACAGTCCTGTTCGTCGCCGGCTCCGCGATCCTGGGCCAGAACGTGCTGGGTCTGGCCCTTGCGGTGCTGATGCGGCGTGCACGACCCGCTGTCTCCGCTGCGGTTGGCACCGCCGTCGTGGCCGCCTGGGTGCTCCCGGAAATCGTGGCTGCGTTCGCCGCCTATGCCTTCTTCAGCCGCGACGGGACCCTTAACCAGCTGGTCGGCCGGCTGGGGGCGGCGAACACCGACTGGCTCTATGCCGTTCCCATGGCGGCTGTGATCCTGGCGAACGTGTGGCGCGGGACCGCATTTTCCATGCTGGTGTACCGCGCCGCGCTCAACAGCGTCCCCGCCGAGCTGACCGAGGCCGCGCAGATGGACGGTGCCGGTGCCTGGCAGCGGCTGGCGTTCATCACGCTGCCGGTGATCCGGGGCAGCATTGCCACCAACCTGATGCTGGTCACGCTGCAGACCCTGGCTGTCTTCACCCTGATCTGGGTTATGACTGCCGGTGGCCCTGCCAACGGCAGCACCACGCTGCCCGTCTTGGCCTACCAGGAGGCTTTCAAATTTGGAGACATCGGTTACGGCACCGCCGTTGCCTCCGTCCTGATCCTCATCGGGGCCGTGTTCGGGGCAGCCTATCTCCGCCTGCTTCGGGAGCAGAGGCCGTGACCGCCCGGCGCCTACGTACCCGCAGCACGTGGGCGGACCTGGTCCTCCTGCTGATTGGCGCCTGCTTCCTGCTGCCCCTTCTCTGGCTGGTCCTCGGCTCCCTGGATCCTGCCGCGGGACATGCGGTCAAGGTGCCCCGGCAGCCCGGCCTCGACAATTTCGCCGCCGTCCTCACCCCGGAACTGCTGTTCCGGCCGCTGTGGAACAGCCTGTTGCTGTCCGCGGGGACCGGGGTGGTGACGCTGGCCGCGGCCGTGCTCGCGGCGTACCCGCTGTCCCGCTACCGGTCCCGCTTCAATACGCCATTCATGTACGGCATCCTGTTCGGTACCTGCCTGCCCATCACCGCCATCATGGTGCCGGTCTACGGCCTGTTCGTGCAGCTCCGGCTGCTGGATTCCCTGCCGGCCACGGTGCTGTTCCTGGCCGCCACCAGCCTGCCCATGGCCATCTGGATGACCAGGAACTTCATGGACGCAGTGCCGCTGGCGCTGGAGGAGGCGGCCTGGGTGGACGGCGCCTCCAGGCTGGCCGGCCTGCGTTCGATCGTGCTTCCGCTCATGGGCCCGGGCCTGGGCGTGGTGTTCATCTTTGTGTTCATCCAGGCCTGGGGGAACTTCTTCGTCCCGTTCGTGCTCCTGCTGTCAGAGGGCAGCCAGCCCGCAGCAGTGTCGATCTTCAGCTTCTTCGGCCAGCACGGGGCAGTTGCCTACGGCCAGCTGGCCGCCTTCTCGATCCTCTATTCGGTTCCGGTCCTGGCCCTCTACGCCGTTGTGGCGCGCGGGTCCGGCAACTCGCTGGCCCTGTCGGGAGCTGTGCGGGGCTAGTCGATGTCTTCGAGGACCACACCGAAGGGCAGGGTGTCGTCCAGGTGTGCCTGGTGGCCTGTGGACCTGGGGTTGCTGACCACCCGGACGCCGTGCAGCTTTTCCGCCGCCGACTGCATCAGGACAGGCCTGACCGTATCGACGAACATCTGGCTCTTGCCGGCGAGATATTCCTTGTAACTGGCTGGAAGCTCAATCATGGCAAAAGGATAGACCTGTCAGCGGCGCAAGGGGAGGGGTCCCCATTGCCGGACTCCGGACCTGCGGCTTGGATAGGATGGCGGGCGGGACACGGCCAGGCCGGCCCGCGCGCCCATCACCGTCATCAGGGGGAATCCAGTGCTTTCGACCAGCGTGCCCGCAAGAATCCAGCCTGCGGAGCTGGCCAGGGCACAGCACGTGGCCGCCAACATTTCACGCAGTTTCGATGCGAAGGTGGTGGGGCAGTCCCGGCTGCGGGAATCGCTGATGGTGGGCCTGCTGACCGGCGGCCACGTCCTGCTGGAGAGCGTCCCGGGACTGGCTAAGACCACTGCCGCGCAAACGCTGGCCGAGGCCGTCAGCGGTGAGTTCCGCCGGATCCAGTGCACCCCGGACCTGCTCCCCAGCGACATCGTGGGAACCCAGATCTACGATGCCGCCAAGGGAAACTTCCGCACCCAGCTGGGCCCGGTGCACGCCAACATCGTGCTGCTGGATGAAATCAACCGCTCCAGCGCCAAGACCCAGAGCGCCATGCTCGAAGCGATGCAGGAACGCCAAACGTCCATCGGCGGCCAGGATTACCGCCTGCCCTCGCCGTTCCTGGTCCTGGCAACCCAGAACCCCATAGAGCAGGAGGGCACCTACCAGCTGCCGGAGGCCCAGATGGACCGGTTCATGCTCAAGGACGTGCTGGACTACCCCTCTCCCGCCGAAGAGGCAGAGATCATCCGCAGGATCGACGCCGGCGTGTACACCCCTGAACAGAAGCCAGCGGCCGCCGCCTCCCTCGATGCCGTCACCGAAATCCAGGAGCTGGCCAGGCGCATCTACATCGACCCGGCCGTCATCAACTACATCGTGGGGCTGGTGTACGTGACCCGGAACGCATCCCAATACATCGATGCCAGGCTTGCCGGATTCATCGAGTTCGGCGCCAGCCCCCGGGCCAGCATCGCCTTCAGCCAGGCAGCCCGCGCGGTGGCGCTGCTGAACGGCAGGGACCACGTCATCCCCGAGGACGTCAGGTCGCTGGCCCACCGGGTGCTGCGGCACCGGCTGATCCTGAACTTTGACGCCGTGGCCGAGCAGGTCCCGGTGGAATCGGTGATCGACGCCGTCGTTGCCGCTGTCCAGACTCCCTGACCCAGCATGGCCAGCCTCCTCCAGCGCGTGAAGTCGAAGATGGCCATCTTCGCGCACCGCAAAGCCCGCGGCATGCTCGACGGCGAATACGGTTCCGTCTTCAGGGGCCGCAGCCTGGACTTCGATGACCTGCGCGCCTATGTTCCCGGCGACGAAGTCCGCGACATCGACTGGAAAGCTTCGGCGCGCCACGGCTCACCGCTGATCCGGCGCTACGTGGCGGTCCGCCGCCAGACTGTCCTCCTTGTTACCGACACGGGGCGCAACATGGCGGCCGAGGCGCGGTCCGGGGAAGTGAAGAAGGACGTCGCCGTGCTCGCCCTCGGCGTCCTGGGCTATCTGGCGCACCGGCACGGCGACGTGGTGGGGCTGGTATGCGGTGACTCCGCGGCCACCCGCGCCTTCCCGGCAAAGACCGGCGAAGCCCACCTTGAGCGGCTGCTGCGGCACGTGGACTCCCACGCGGCCCTGGAAGCTGCACCCAGCAGGATCAGGGACCAGCTGGACTACGTGGCACGCAACATCAAGGGCCGCCACCTGCTCTTCGTCGTCGCGGACGAACTGGCTGCGGACGCTGCCACCGGGCGGCTCCTGCGCAGGCTGCGGGCCCAGCACGAAATCCTCTGGCTCACGGTCAGGGATGCGAAGCTGGCGCCATCCCACCACCCCACGGGTTCCAGCGCCGCCACTGATCCACTCACCGGCGGGGATTCCTACAGCGTGGCCGATTCGTCCCTCCTGGCCTGGCAGCCGGCCATGTCTGCAGCGGTGGCGGCGGCCTACACCAAGGCGTCCCTGGAACGCGACGCGGGCCGCAAGGCCATGTTCGGCGCGGCCGGGATCACGGAAGGGGCGGTGGCAGGCAGCGGGGACGTCATCTCCGGCCTGTTCGCCCTCCTGGAGAGGCACCGGCGTGCAGGCTGATCCGGAATTTTACGGTCCGCTGCAGTACAGCCCCGCCTGGATGTGGTGCGGCGCAGCGCTGCTGGCCCTGGTGGCAGGGTGGTACGTCTTCGTGTTCGCCACCACCCGCGTGGCTGCCCGCGCCAAACCTGGCAGCGCCGGTCCCCGGTCAGCCCTGACCGAGCTGCCTGCGCTCAAGGCGGCATACCTGCAGCGCATCCATGACGTGGACCGGGAAGCGGCGGCCGGCAACCTCGAGGCACGTGCAGCGCACCAGGAGATCAGCCTGCTGCTGCGCGGGTTCGTGCGCGATGCAACGGGTGTGGATGCCACCAGGATGACGCACCTGGATTTGGCCCGGCACCCGCTGCCGGCGGCGGCCGGGGTCATCGAAGCCTTGTACCCTGCCGAATTCGGTCCCGGCCCGTTGCCGTCGGTGGCTGCATCGGCCGCAAAGGCTTCCGAGGCGGTGCGCGGGTGGAACTGATGTTCTGGTGGATGCTGCCGCTGGCCGTGGCTGCCGCGGGGGCGGCGGTATGGGTTGCCGTGCGCAGGAACCGGGGGGCCAACGTACGACGACGGCCCGTAGCCCACGCCGACAGGCTCACCGCGCTGCCGGAATACCAGGCAGCACTCCGCCGGCACCGCCGCTGGCTGGCCCTGGCCGCGACCTCCTGTGCCGTGCTGCTGGTTTCCACGGCTGTTGCGGCAGCACGCCCCGCTGACGTGACCACCATCCGGCCGGAGCAGCACAACCGCGACATCATGCTGTGTTTGGACGCATCCGGCTCCATGAGCAGCGCCGACGCCGCCGTAGTGGACGTCTTCGCCGGCCTGGCGCGGAAGTTCGACGGCGAGCGGATCGGCCTGACCATCTTCGACAGCAGCGCCATCCAGGTCTTTCCGCTGACCGACGACTACGCCTACGCCCAGGAGCAGCTCCAGGCCGCCAAGGACGCCTTCGACGGCAAGCCCGGCAGCTCCGGATTCCTGGCCGGCACGTGGAGCGGCAGGGGATCGTCACTGATCGGGGATGGCCTGGCATCCTGCCTCAACAGTTTTCCGGGCGCAGCCACCACGGGTGCCACCGGGCCGCAGCGCTCGCGGTCCGTAGTGCTGGCAACGGACAACTTCCTTTCCGGCACGCCGATCATGTCACTGGACCAGGCGGCGCAATTGGCCAAGGAGCGGTCCGTCCACGTCTACGCCCTGAATCCCGGCGACCTGGACTACGGCAGCGGCCCCGACCAGCCAGGCGCCCAGCTGCGTGCCGCCGCGGTGTCAACGGGCGGTTCGTACCACGCCCTTGACAGTCCGGACGCGGTGCCCGGGATCGTCACCGCCGTGGAGGGAACCGAAACGGCAACCATCCAGGGCGCGCCACGGGCGGTGTTCTCCGAGGTACCGGGCCTGCCGCTGGGGGTTGCGCTGTTTTCCGGAATGGTCCTGTGCACCGTCCTGTGGCGCCTGCAGCGAACCCGCCTCCGCAGCAGGGCCTGGCTGCGGCGCGGCGCCGTTGTCCTTCTGGTCCTGGCAGCGGCCCTGCGGCCCAGCCTGCCCGGCGGTTCAGTGCAGGCTGCCACCGCAGACCTCAACGTGTTCTTCGTGGTGGACACCACCACCAGCATGGTGGCCGAGGACTACGGCGACGCGGTCCCGCGGCTGGAGGGCGTCCGCAAGGACATCAAGGCTATCGCCGAAGAGCTGCCCGGCGCCCGTTTTTCCGTCATCACCTTCGACACAACGGCCCACGTCCGAATGCCGCTCAGCACCGACACCCTGGCGCTGGAAACCGTCACGGACGTCCTCGAACCCCAGGTGACCGCCTATGCCAAGGGCAGCAGCATCACGGCAGCCAGGCAGGTGCTCGCCGAGCGGTTGGCCGCAGCCCGGGACAGCCACCCGGACCGGCCGCGGTTGGTCTACTACCTCGGCGACGGCGAACAGACCAGCGGCAAGGAACCGGAGGCAATGACGTTCGACGGCGGGTTGTTGGCCGGGGGAGCGGTGCTGGGCTACGGCACTTCGGGCGGCGGCCGAATGAAGGAGAACACGGGCCAGGCGGCGAACACAGGGCAGGACCACGACGCCGGTACTGGCGCCGGGCGGGACGACGGGTATGTGCAGGACACCCGGGCCGGCAGCTCCGGGGACGCGCTGTCCGTTATCGACGAAGGGCGGCTGCGCAACCTTGCCTCACAGCTGGGCGTGCCCTATGTCCACCGTGCCGCCGGCGATCCGGTGGTGGACATGATGGAGCAGGCGCACCCCGGCAGGGCCGATCGGGCGGACCAGGACGGTTCGCTGGCGGCCGCAACCGAGCTGTACTGGATCTTCGCCGCCGGAGCTTTCCTGCTTGCTTTACCTGACGCGGTGGGCATCAGCCGGCAGCTTCGCGGTCTCCGGCCCGCGCCGGGCAAGGAGGGCAAGGGGTGAACGCCAAGGTCCGCAGGCGCCGCCTGCTGCTGTGGTCCGCGCTGCCGGTGCTCCTGGTGCTGTGCCTCGCCGCCAAGTTCCTCAGCGTGGACGTCCTCGCCCACCGTGCCGCCGCCGGTTTCGAAGCCGGAAACGCGTCCGCGGTGGATGCCGCTGCCGGCGCCCTTGGAGTAGCCAACGTGGTGGAACCGCACAAGGCGCTGTTCGCGGGCGGTGACGCTGCCGTGCTGGCTGGTGATTACGGGACTGCCAGGACCCTGTTCAAACAGTCACTCACCATGGTCCCGGGCGGTTCCGGTGACGAATGCCCGGTCCGGGTGAACCTGACCCTGGTGATTGAGCGCCTGGGTGACCAGCGCCTGCAGGCCGGGGACCCGGCGTCGGCCGCTTTTCTCTTCAAGGAAGCGCTGGCAGTTGCCGGCCAGGCGCCGGAACGTTGCCTGTCCCCGGATGCCCAAACCGGAGCGGACGGGCGGCTGGCGGAAGCCAAGGGGAGGCTGGAAGGCAAACTGGGCGCCACGGGACAACCTGCCGCCCAGCCACCTGACCCGGCAAAGGAGCCGTCCCCGGACGGGTCCAGTGATACCCGGCAGAGCCAGCTGGACCAGTTGCAGGACAGTGCCCGGCAGGCCGAACGCGAGCGGAACAGCGGGCGCGAACGGGAAGAATACCTGGACGGCAGCGACGGGACTGCGCCGGAACGGCCCTGGTAGGAATGGCCGGCGGCGAAGGAAATTCTGTTGCCGCGGGAAACAAGCTGTAAAACTGCGTCTTAATTCGGCGCCGACTTGTACCTGCCCCGCCGGCCCTCTTAGAGTCGTATACAAGTTACCGCGGTAACGTGTCAGCGATCCTCCGTTCCGGAGGGTGTGGGTGCCCCCATGTGGGCCTGACATTTGCTCACGGACTACTTCATTCCAGGCGTAACAGTCGCGGCTGCGTCCTCGTGGAGTCCCTCCGTGTTCCCCAAACTCAAATTCATTGCCGGCTTACTGTCTCTTCGGCAGGCAGCCCCAATGGCCCAAAGCCAAGGACGCAAATGTCACCACCAAGCCTTATTGACGCCCATCCACATCTTTCCGAGACCGCCCCGGTAGCGCTCTCCTACGAGCTGTTCCCGCCGCGATCGCCTGCGGCTGCGGAGACCCTCTGGACCACGATCCGCGAACTGGAGACCACTGAGCCGGACTACGTCTCAGTGACCTATGGTGCCAGCGGATCAAACCGGGACACCGCCCTCGAGCTCATCAACCGGCTCCTGGTCGAGACCACGCTGCGGCCCCTGGCGCACCTGACCTGCGTGGGAAACACGCCGCAGGAACTCGCTGCAATCATCGGCGAGCTGCTGGACATCGGGGTGCGGGGCATTCTTGCCCTGCGCGGTGACCTCCCCAAAGACGGCGGCCGGCCGGCAGCCGGGTCGCTGCGGTACGCCCAGGACCTGATCGATCTCATCCGGCGGGTGGAGCAGCGCCGTTCGGCGCTGCTGTGCGCCGGAAAGATCGCGGTTGGCGTGGCGGCGTACCCCACCCGCCATCCGGAGTCACCCAGCGAGGAACACGACGTCGAAGTGCTGCTCGCCAAGCAACGTTCCGGCGCCGACTTCGCCATCACACAGGTGTTCTTCGAGGCCGCCCAGTACGAGGACCTGCTCACCCGTGCACGCCGTGCCGGCGTGACCATTCCCATCATTCCCGGCGTCATGCCGTTCACCAGCCTCCGCCGCCTCAACCGGCTGGGGGAACTGGCGGGCGTCGAGCCGGCACCCAGACTGATGGAACGCCTCGCCGCTGCGGACAATGACATTGAACGGCTCCACATCGGCGTCGATGCCACCGTTGACCTGGCCAACGCTGCGCTGGATGCCGGAGCCCCCGGAATCCACCTCTACACGTTCAACGAGCACCAGAGTGCACTGGAAGTGCTCGACAAGCTGGCCCTGCCGCGCCACAACCGCAGCAGCCACGCCCGGGGTGCCGTAGCCAGGCCACAGCTGGCCAGCTGAACGCCGACCCGGCACCTCCACGCTTCACAGCGCTAACCCACGCCCTTTTGACCTACCTCCGACCTGAGGACCTTTGCCATGCCTGAAAACAACACGCCCTTCCCCTCCGCCTCCCTCCTCGGCTACCCCCGCATCGGCCGCCGCCGCGAACTCAAGAAGGCCGTCGAAGCCTACTGGGCCGGCAGGATCGACGCCGCTGCCCTGGACGCCGCCGCCAAGGACATTCAGCTGACCACCGCCAGGCGCCTGCAGGAACTCGGCCTGACCGAAGCAGCAGCTGTTCCCGGGACGTTCTCCTACTACGACCAGGTCCTGGATACCACCGCCCACCTCGGCGCGGTGCCCGCACGCTTCGGCAAGCTCCTCAACGCCGGCGGGCAGCTGGACATCGACGGCTACTTCACCCTGGCCCGCGGCACCAAGGACCAGCAGCCGCTGGAAATGACCAAGTGGTTCGACACCAATTACCACTACCTTGTCCCTGAGATCGGCCCCGAAACCGAATTCACCCTGGCCTCCACGGCCAAGGTCGACGAGTTCGCGTTCGCGCTGGCCAACGGCATCGAGACCCGCCCATACATCGTTGGCCCGGTCACCTACCTGCTGCTGTCCAAGGCTTCCGACGGCGCCCCGGCCGGCTTCGCGCCGCTGTCCCGCCTTGAGGACATCCTGCCGGTGTACGTCCAGCTGCTTGAGAAGCTGGCCGCCGCCGGCGCCGGCTGGGTCCAGCTCGACGAGCCCGCCCTGGTGGTCGACCAGGAGAGGCCGGCCGCAGAGGTCGAAGCAGCCGTTGCCCGGGCCTACGACATCCTGGCGGGTGCGGCCAACCGCCCGCAGATCCTCGTGTCCACCCCCTACGGTTCGCTCGGCGCCCAGCTCGGGACCCTTGCCGCCACCAACATCGACGCCCTGCACATCGACGTCTTCAAGGGCGCCATTCCCTCCGCGGCAGCACTGGCCGGCCTGGGCAACAAGACCCTGGTTGCCGGCATCGTGGACGGCCACAACATCTGGGGCAACGACCTCGCCGCGTCCGCCGCGAAGCTCGATGAGCTGAAGGCCGCCGTCGGAAGGGTCGCCGTCTCCACGTCCACCTCAACCCAGCATGTCCCGCACGACGTGGCCGAGGAAACCCAGTTGCCCGCACAGCTCCGCAGCTGGCTGGCGTTCTCGGACCAGAAAGCCGTCGAAGTTGCCACCCTGGCCTCCTACCTGGCAGACCCTGCCTCCGCCAAAGCCGCCATCGACCACGCAACGGCCGTGATCGCCTCCCGCGCCACCGCCGAAGGCGTCCACCGCGCTGACGTCCGGGCCCGCACCGAAGCCCTGACCGCAGCTGACTTCACCCGGTCCGACTACGCCGTCCGTGAAGCGGCCCAGGAGGAGGCGCTGCACCTGCCGCCGCTGCCCACCACCACCATCGGGTCCTTCCCGCAGACGTCAGAGATCCGCTCGGCCCGTGCGCGCAACACCAAGGGTGAGCTGAGCGATGAGCAGTACGAGCAGCTCATGAAGGACGAAATCAAGCGCGTGGTGGACCTGCAGGAAGAGCTGGGCTACGACGTCCTGGTGCACGGTGAGCCCGAGCGCAACGACATGGTCCAGTACTTCGCCGAAAACCTCGAGGGCTTCGACGTCACGGTCCACGGCTGGGTCCAGTCCTACGGTTCACGCTGCACCCGCCCGTCCATCCTCTGGGGCGACGTCACCCGCAGCGCCCCCATTACGGTCAAATGGGCGGAGTACGCGCAGTCCCTGACAGCCAAGCCGATGAAGGGCATGCTCACTGGCCCGGTCACCATCCTGGCCTGGTCCTTCGTCCGCGACGACCAGCCGTTGGGCGAAACCGCCAACCAGGTTGGCCTGGCCCTGCGCGACGAGATTGCCGATCTGGAGGCAGCCGGCATCAAGGTCATTCAGGTGGACGAGCCCGCGCTGCGTGAACTGCTGCCGCTGCGCAAGGCGGACCAGGCCGATTACCTGAAGTGGTCCGTTGACTCCTTCCGCCTGGCCACCGCCGGTGCCGCGGACGCCACCCAGATACACACCCACCTCTGCTACTCGGAGTTCGGCGTGATCATCGATGCGATCGACGGCCTGGACGCGGACGTGACCTCCATCGAGGCCGCTCGCTCCCGCATGGAGGTTGTCCACGACCTCGAGTCCCACGGCTTTGGCCGCGGGGTTGGCCCGGGCGTCTACGACATCCACTCGCCGCGCGTCCCCGGTGAGCAGGAGGTCACCGAACTGCTCGGCACCGCCGTCAAGCACGTCCCGACCCGCCAGCTTTGGGTCAACCCGGACTGCGGTCTGAAGACCCGCGGCTACGCCGAGACGGAGGAGTCCCTCCGCAACCTGGTCAAGGCAACCCAGACGGTCCGTGCGGGCCTGCTGGAAACGGCCAAGTAGTACGTAGCGACGCCGGCGGGTCACCCCAGGTGAGCCGCCGGCGTCGTCTCTTTCATCCGCAGGGCGCTGACAAACAGCCAAACGGTCCAGGCGACGATTGCCACGATGCCCACCAGGGTAGGCAGCGAGTTGGCCGCGGAGAATCCGGATGCCCCGATGATCCATCCCTGCGCCAGGTAGGACAGCCCGGACAGCGCCATGAGGTAGCCAATCATCCGGGAAACGTGATGCGTTGCGGCCACCACAACGCCGAACAGCACCAGCGCGGTGCCCAGCAGGAAGTTGTGGTAGCTCCGCATACCCCATTCCAGCCACCGGATACCCTCCGCCGTGGCGAACCGTGCCACCTTGTCCGGCTCCGGCGCGGCGGCCCACGTGTCCACCGCCTGTTTCAGGGCCACGCCGTCCACCGCCTGCAGTGCTGCGTACAGGGCAAGGGCAGCGGTGGCGGAAAGAACACCGAATCGTGCTGTCCAGGCCAGAGCGTGCCGCTGGACGTTAACGGCCGCCCACAGGGACACCAGTCCGGCGCACACCAGGGCCATACCCAGGAACTGGCCCAGGTGCACACCGGTCCAGAGGTCGCTGTTGGCGTAGGCAGTGAACGAGGCAACATGGTCGTTGGCGTCGTGGGATTCGGCATGGAACACGCCGGCGAGAATTGAGACCGCTACGCCGGCAAGGAGGAGGGACGCAGCCAGCCGCCAGGTCTTACGCCCGTCATGGATCCCGTTGATCCCATCCATGGCCGCCCACCATCCCTAGTTCCGGGCGATTGTTGGAGCGCCCGCTTCAGGACTCCCAGACGATTTCGTCGTCCACCACGCCGTCCTGGTCCGCAGACGCCACCAGGACCTCGTCGGTGAAGTGCTCCCCGAGGGTGAAATCCAGGACGAAGTAGCGCTCCGGCTGTCCGGGGTAGATGGCCACGTGGCCCAGCTTCAGGGCCTTGAGGAAGACCTCGTTGGTGAGCTGGCTCCGGTCCTGGACGCCGAACACCTTGTGCAGCTGCTCGTCCTTGAGGGCGTTGCAGTGGAAGTGCAGGTACTCCTGCGGACTGGTGCCCTCCTGCTCAAGCTCTTCGGCAATCATTTCCCGGACCTCGTCCACCAGCTCGGGCAGGAATCTGAGCCGGTACTCGACTTTGCGCAGCGCGGCTTCGTCGAAGTGGTCGTGGGCATTGATGTTCAGGTCGAGTTCCAGCGGATGGCCGCGCAGCTCATGTTTGGCGGCGAAGAGGTGGTCCATGCCGTGGTTGAGCTCGATCTCCCCAAAGTGCTGGCTCGCTACCTTGTTCATAGTCTCAACATAGCCCCGAAGGGCAGCCCATTCCAGCGTTCGGGCCTAATTCACCGCGGTGCGCATCCCCGCCAGTGTTTCGGCCAGCAGGTCGACGAAAAGCTGCACCCGGGCCGTCTTCCGGTCATTGATCAGCAGCGCAAACACGTTCCGTGCCAGCCGGATTTCCGGGACGTCCAGCACCACCACGCCCGCGGGTTTGTTCCGCAGCGCCAGTTCCGGGACCAGGGCAGCGCCCAGGCCTGCCGCTGCCATCTCCAGGCTGGCATGGAAATCGTCGCTGTGCGCCACCACCCGTGGGTGCAGGTTGCAGCCGGCGAACAGTCGCTCAATCACCATGGCATCGCTGGTGCCGGGGTGATGCATGATCCACGGCATCTCCGAGAGGTGGTCGGCCGCAACTTTCGCGTCGGCCCGGAAGCCCCAGCCGGCAGGCAGCACCACCCGGAAATCATCGTCACCGATCCACTGCCGGTTGATGGTGTTGGGCCACGCGAAGCCGGTCTGTCCCACCTGGAACACCACGGCCAGGTCCAGGTCCCCGCCGGTGCGAAGGCCCTGGATGGTCTGGCCCGGTTCCGCCACGGAGACCCGCAGGTCGATGCCGAGTTTCTTCCACGCCGGGTTCTTGAGGATCCGCGGCAGGACGTATGTGGCCAGGCTGGGAAAGATCCCCAGCCGCAGTTCCTGGCTTTCGGTGTCCTGGGTCCTTGAGGCGGCGGCCATCAGCGCTTCGATGTCCGTGAGCACCTTGGCAGCGTGCCGGGTCATGACGACGGCGGCTTCCGTGGGGATCACGGCGCGCGCGGACCGCTGGAAGAGGGTTACGCCCGTGTCCCGCTCCAAAGCGGACATCTGCTGCGAGACGGCGGAAGCCGTGTAGCCGAGTGTTGCCGCTGCCGCGGCGAACGAGCCCAGCCGCGTGACCTCCAGTAAGGTCTTCAGGTGTACGGGGTTTACCACCAGTTCACAGTACTGCACCCATCCGCTGCCGTGACTGCGCCGAATAGCCGTCTGTATAACCCAGCACAGCGGCAGATGTTCAGCAGAGGAGCACGAAGTGTCACTTGACCCAGCAGCAGGTGCCGGCGGCCGGCGGCGCGTCGCCGTGATCGGCAGTGGCGTGGCCGGATTGACGGCCGCGTACATACTGGACAGGCAGGACGATGTCACCCTGTTCGAGGCGGACTCGCGGTTGGGCGGCCATGCCCACACCCATGACATGCCGCAGGCCGACGGGAGCGTCATCGGTGTGGACACGGGGTTCATCGTGCACAACGAGAAGACCTATCCCACCCTGCTGCGGTTATTCGCTGAGCTTGGCGTCGAAACCCAGGACTCCGAGATGAGCATGTCCATCCGCTGCGACGGCTGCGGACTGGAATACGCCGGCGCCCGCGACGGCGCCCGCGGCATCATCGCCAAACCCTCCAGCCTGCTGCGCGGCCGCTACCTGCTGATGCTGCTGGAGGTTACCCGCTTTTACCGGAAGGCGAGGGAACTGCTCAGGACTGCGCCGCCGTCGGCCGTCAGCGGCGAGGTTGAGGTGCCGGAACTGACCCTTGGCGGGTTCCTGGCGCGGGAGAAGTTCAGCCCCTATTTCATTTCACATTTCATGACCCCGGTGGTCAGCGCCGTTTGGTCCTGCGACCCCACCACCGCCCTGGCTTATCCGGCGCGGTACCTCTTCACGTTCCTGGGCCACCACGGCATGCTGGGCATCAAGGGCTCACCGCAGTGGCGCACCGTGACCGGCGGCTCGGCGCGGTATGTCGAAAAACTTGCCGCGACGCTCCCCGACGTCCGCCTCAACACGCCTGTCACCGCCATCCGGCGGCTGCCCGATGGCGTGGAGCTCGCAACGGCCAACGGGCTGGAAGACTTTGACGCCGTCGTGATTGCCACCCACCCCGCGCAGGCCCTGGGGTTCCTGGCCGACGCCACCCCGGAGGAAAAGGAGGCGCTCGGCGGTATGCCCTACTCGGTGAACCACACCGTGTTCCACCAGGACCCCGCGGTCCTGCCCGCGGCGGAGAACGCCAGGGCCTCCTGGAACTACCGGCTTCCGGACTGCGACGCGCGCCCGGACAAGGTACTGGTGAGCTACGACCTCACCCGGCTGCAGCGGCTCAGCCCCGTGGACGGCAAGCCGTACCTGGTGAGCCTGGGCGAATCCGAGCTGATCGCCGACAGCGCGGTGCTGGAACGGATGGTGTACGAACACCCGCAGTACACCCCTGAATCGCTCAAGGCCCAGCAGGCCATCAAAGCGCTGAGCGACAGCCGGATCGCCTACGCCGGGGCATACCTTGGCTGGGGCTTCCATGAGGACGGTGCCCTCTCGGGGGTGCGGGCCGCGGAAAAACTGGGCCGGACCTGGCCGGTGGCCCGGGCGGCCGATACCGCGGACTCCACCGGTGAGGGGGAGCGGGAACTGCTGGCCGCGGAGCCTGCATGACCATGCAGCCCTCGATCTACCGCACGTCCATTTCCCATGTGCGGCGCACCCCGTTGAAGAATGCGTTCACCTACCGGAGCTACAGCTGGTTTGTGGATGTTGACGCGCTTCCGCGCCTCACTGGGCTGCTGCGGCCACTCGCCGTGTTCCGCGCAGGGGACCACCTGGGAGACCCGGACGCCGGCATCCGCTCCAATGTGGAGCGGTACCTTCGGACCCAGGGCATAGAGCCCGACGGCGGTCCCATCCACATGCTGACCAGCGCCAGGGTTTTTGGCTACGTCTTCAACCCGCTCACGCTGTTCTGGTGCTACCGGTCCAGCGGAGAACTCCAGTGCGTGGTGGCCGAGGTCCACAACACGTACGGGGAGCGGCACTGCTACCTGCTTCGAACCGATCCCTCCGGACGGGCCTCAGTCCCGAAGGCGTTCTACGTTTCCCCCTTCAACGACGTCGACGGGCAGTACCGGATGAAGCTCCCGGCACCCGCGGAGCGGCTTGCGGTATCCATCATCCTGGAGCGGGAGGGGCAGCGGCCCTTCGTTGCCACCATGGACGGCCGGCGCAGGCCGGCCACCGTTCCCAACATCCTTGCGGCGGCTCTCACCGTGCCTGCCGCGCCGCTGCTGGTATCCGCCCTGATCCGGGTCCAGGGCATTAAACTCTGGGCAAGACGCCTGCCCGTCGTTGCCAGACCACATCACCCCTCACAGGAGGCAGTTCAATGACAATGACTGACGACAACGGCACCACCGCAGCCAACGTCGGCAACAAGGCCCACGGCCCGTCCGCCACGCACGCGCCTGTGACGTGGGGCGCAACCGGTGTGCCGGCGGCGCCCGCTACCATCGATCCCGGCCTGTGGCCCGGTGTTGCCCAGCCGCCGTCGGGCGTTAAGGCTGAAGTGGCCGGGAAGGCCGCCGGCCTGCTGTTCAGGGGTGCGGTCAAGCGACTCCCCATGCGCGTCGAATACCCGGACGGTTCAGTCCTTGGAACCGGCGGGCCTGACGCTCCCGTGATGACCATGGTGCGACCCGCGGCATTCGAGGCCAGGATCGGCGGCAACGGGCTGATCGGGCTGGGTGAATCCTTCATGGCCGGCGACTGGGAGGCATCAGACCTGGCCGCGGTGCTTGAGGTCTTCGCCGCCTCCGTGGACACGCTCATCCCCATGCCGCTGCAGAAACTGCGCTCGCTGTACCTGCCGCGGACACCCCGCCAGGAACGCAACGCCGAACAGAACACGCGCAACAACATTTCCCGGCACTACGACCTGTCCAATGCGCTGTTTTCCAACTTTTTGGACTCCACCATGAGCTACTCGTCGGCACTGTTTCCTGAGGCCGCCGGGCCAGTCTCTTCCGTGGCATGGGATTTCCTGGCCGAGGCCCAGCAGGCCAAGATCGACCGGTTGCTGGACAAGGCCGGCGTGGGCGAAGGAACCCGGCTGCTGGAAATCGGCACGGGTTGGGGTGAACTTGCCCTCCGCGCCGCGGCCCGCGGCGCCACCGTCTACAGCGTCACACTGTCCAGCGAGCAGCAGGCGCTGGCGCAGGAACGCATTGCGGAGGCCGGATTCGCGGACCGCGTGACGGTGGCCCTGCAGGACTACCGCGCGGTGGAGGGGGAGTACGACGCCGTGGTGTCGGTTGAGATGATCGAGGCCGTGGGGTACGAGTACTGGCCCATCTACTTCCAGACGATCGACCGCGTCCTGGCCCCCGGCGGAAAGGTGGCCATCCAGGCAATCACCATGCCGCACGGTCGAATGCTGGCCACCCGCAACGCCTATACCTGGGTGCACAAATACATCTTCCCCGGCGGCTTCCTGCCGTCCGTCCGGGCCATCGAGGGCGTGACCCAGCAGCACACCACCCTGCGGGTCAGGGAACGGATGGGCATGGGCGACCACTACGCCGCCACCCTGCGGCTGTGGGAGGAACGCTTCGTTGCCCGCTCGAGTGAGGTGGGGGAACTCGGCTTCGACGCAGTGTTCCAGCGGATGTGGCTGTTCTACCTCTGCTACTCGCGCGCCGGCTTCCAGTCCGGCTACCTGGACGTGCAGCAGATAGTGCTGGACCGCCGGGAGGCCCAGCTGTAGTTTGCACGTAGCAAGGGGAATCGGAGCGGAGGACCGGGGATGAAGCTGAGGACACTGGCATGGACGACGGCGGCGACAGTCGCCACCGCCGCGGCGGGCGGGGTTGCGACGGACCCGGAGAGCAGCTGGTACCTCAGGCTGCGCAAGCCGGACTGGCAGCCGCCTGCCATTGCGTTCCCCGTGGTGTGGACCGCCCTTTACGTCGATCTGGCCGTGACATCCGCCGTGGCACTGGACCGGGCCGCTGAAGTGGACCGGGCCGGCGCAGCGGATCAGGCCACCGGTCCCTCCGGGGCGGGTGACGGGAGGAACCGTGAGTTGCGGGCTTACCGGGGCGCACTGGCCGCAAACCTGGTCCTCAATGCTTCGTGGAGTTGGCTTTTCTGGCGGTCACGCCGGCCGTGGCTGGCAGCGGCTGAGGCGGCGGTGCTGGCAGCCAGCAGCGCGGATCTGGTGCGGCGCACTTACCGGCTGAACCGTACCGCCGGAGCATCGCTCGCTCCCTACGCTGCATGGTGCGGCTTTGCCACAGTACTGTCCACCGCAATCGCCAGGCGCAATCCCGCCAAGCCATAGGAGGCGGAGGCAACGTTCATCTTTTCGGCCGGCCCGCGGGGGAGCCAGGGGTCCGCGACCACTACATGTAGTGGTCGCGGACCCCTTTCGTATGGGCGGGAGGAGGACGGCGACACGCCGCTGCAGCGCGACACGCTGTGCTTTAAATGTGGCTAAGTACTCCACAGGGTGTGGACCCAGCCCGCAAAAAACCCGGGATCCCGGGCATTTTTCCAGCTCCTGCCTGTGGATTAACGGTGCATTAAATGACATACTTGTAATACATCATCTTGGGGTTCCAAAGAGGCGTCTGCACTACATGTAGTATCTACATACAGCTGGACGGGGACACCGAACCAGCAAAGATTTCAACTAAGGGGACAGGGACAATGACCGTAACGGTTTACACGAAGCCTGCTTGTGTTCAGTGCAACGCCACTTACCGCGCGCTCGACAAGAAGGGCATCACCTACCAGAGCGTTGACATCTCCCAGGACGCCGAGGCACTCGAGCGCCTGAAGGCACTGGGCTACATGCAGGCACCCGTTGTGGTCACCGACCAGGACCACTGGTCAGGTTTCCGCCCCGACAAGATCGAGGAACTCGCACTGTCGGCCGTTTCCTCCGTGGCCTAGGAGTTCCACTTTTCCTGCCGGCAACCATCCATCAGCTGAGGTGACTCCCATGGCAGCACCAACAGCAGAGCGAAGCGCTTCGCAACACCACGCGGCTCAGCGCGTGGAGGTGTCCCCGCCGGCCACTTCGCACCACCAACCGGAGCAGGTTGTCACGTACAGCCAGCTCATCTACTTTTCCTCGGCATCCGAGAACACCAGCCGCTTCGTCGCGAAGCTTGGCCGTGATATGGCCCGGATCCCGTTGTATGCAAAGGACGCACCCCTCCTCGCCACCCGGCCGTTCGTGCTGGTGGTGCCCACTTACGGCGGCACCGGGGGAGAGGGGTCCGTTCCCAAGCAGGTCATCCGGTTCCTGAACAACCCGCAGAACAGGCAACTGCTGCGCGGCGTGATCGGGGCCGGCAACACAAACTTCGGGGAAAACTACTGCATGGCCGCGGACATCATCGCCGCCAAATGCCACGTACCCCCGCTTTATCGATTCGAACTTATGGGAACGCCGGAAGACGTCACCCGGGTCAACCAAGGATTGGACAAGTTTTGGACACGACTGTCGCAGACACAGAAGTAACCAGGGCCCAGGAGCCTGAAATGCCCGCAGCCTACAAGGGGCTGGGCTACCACGAGCTCAACGCCATGCTGAACCTTTATGGTCCCAATGGCGAGATCCAGTTCGGTGCCGACCGCGAGGCCGCGCACCAGTACTTCCTGCAGCACGTGAACAACAACACCGTGTTCTTCCATGACCTGGAGGAGAAGCTCGACTACCTGGTGAAGAACCAGTACTACGAGCGCGAGACGCTGGACCAGTACACGATGAACTTCATCCGTGAGCTGTTCAACCGCGCCTACAAGAAGAAGTTCCGCTTCGAGACCTTCCTGGGCGCCTTCAAGTTCTACACCTCCTACACGCTGAAGACGTTCGACGGCAAGCGTTTCCTGGAGCGCTACGAGGACCGCGTCTGCATGGTGGCCCTGCACCTTGCCCGCGGCAACGAACAGCTTGCCCTGCAGATGGTGGACGAGATCATTGACGGCCGCTTCCAGCCGGCCACCCCCACATTCCTGAACGCCGGCAAGAAGCAGCGCGGCGAGCTGGTCTCCTGCTTCCTGCTGCGCATCGAAGACAACATGGAGTCGATCGGCCGCTCCATCAACTCCGCCCTGCAGCTTTCCAAGCGCGGCGGCGGCGTGGCGTTCGCCCTGACCAACATCCGCGAAGTGGGCGCGCCCATCAAGCAGATCGAGAACCAGTCCTCCGGCGTCATCCCCGTGATGAAGCTCCTCGAAGACAGCTTCTCCTACGCCAACCAGCTTGGCGCCCGCCAGGGTGCCGGCGCCGTGTACCTGCATGCCCACCACCCGGACATCTACCGGTTCCTGGACACCAAGCGGGAGAACGCGGACGAGAAGATCCGCATCAAGACCCTCTCCCTCGGTGTGGTCATCCCGGACATCACGTTCGAGCTGGCCAAGAAGGACGAGGACATGTACCTGTTCTCGCCCTACGACGTCGAGCGCGTCTACGGCATGCCCTTCTCCGACGTCTCGGTCACCGAAAAGTACTACGAGATGGTGGACGACTCCCGGATCAAGAAGACCAAGATCAAGGCCCGCGAGTTCTTCCAGACCCTCGCCGAGATCCAGTTCGAGTCCGGCTACCCGTACATCATGTTCGAGGACACCGTGAACCGGGCCAACCCGATCGACGGCAAGATCATCATGTCCAACCTGTGCTCGGAGATCCTCCAGGTTTCCCAGCCCACCACGTACAACGATGACCTGTCCTATGACGAGACCGGCAAGGACATTTCCTGCAACCTTGGTTCGCTGAACATCGCCAAGACCATGGACTCGCCGGACTTTGGCCTGACCATCGAGACGGCCATCCGCTCGCTGTCCGCAGTGTCCGACATGTCCAACATCACCTCGGTGCCGTCCATCGCCAAGGGCAACGACCAGAGCCACGCCATTGGCCTGGGCCAGATGAACCTGCACGGCTACCTGGCGCGTGAGCGGGTCCACTACGGTTCCGAAGAGGGGCTGGACTTCACCAACATCTACTTCTACTCGGTGGTGTACCACGCTGTCCGCGCTTCCAACCTGCTGGCCATCGAAACGGGCCAGACGTTCGGCGGCTTCGAGAAGTCCAAGTACGCGTCCGGTGAGTTCTTCGACAAGTACACGGAGCAGGAGTGGGTGCCGCAGACCGAAAAGGTCCGCGAGCTGTTCAAGAACGTGCACATCCCCACGCAGGCTGACTGGCAGGCGCTGAAGGCTTCCGTCATGGAGCACGGCATCTACAACCAGAACCTGCAGGCCGTGCCGCCCACCGGCTCAATCTCCTACATCAACAACTCCACCTCCTCGATCCACCCGGTGGCGTCCAAGATCGAGATCCGCAAGGAAGGCAAGCTGGGCCGCGTGTACTACCCGGCGCCGTACCTGACCAACGACAACCTGGAGTACTACCAGGACGCGTACGAGATCGGCTACGAGAAGGTTATTGACACCTACGCTGCCGCCACCCAGCACGTGGACCAGGGCCTATCGCTGACACTGTTTTTCAAGGACACCGCCACCACGCGCGACATCAACAAGGCCCAGATCTACGCCTGGAAGAAGGGCATCAAGACCATCTACTACATCCGTCTCCGCCAGCTCGCGCTGGAAGGAACCGAGGTAGAGGGCTGCGTCTCCTGCATGCTTTAGTCTTCAACTAAATCGTGCCAGTACGACGGCGGGTGCCCGCCCGCCGTCGTACGCTTTAACTTAGTGAAACCCACCCAACGCTTAGGGGATGACATGACCGAGAAGGTCAAGCTGCTTAGCCACGTCGAGGCCATCAACTGGAACCGCATCCAGGACGACAAGGACGTCGACGTCTGGAACCGTCTGGTCAATAACTTCTGGCTGCCGGAGAAGGTGCCGCTGTCCAACGACGTCCAGTCGTGGAACACGCTGACCCCGGCAGAGCAGCAGCTCACCATGCGCGTCTTCACGGGCCTCACCCTGCTGGACACCATCCAGGGCACCGTTGGCGCCGTCTCATTGATCCCGGATGCGCTGACTCCGCACGAGGAAGCCGTGTACACGAACATCGCGTTCATGGAATCCGTGCACGCGAAGAGCTACTCCTCCATCTTCTCCACGCTGGCCTCCACCAAGGAGATCGACGAGGCCTTCCGCTGGTCCACCGAGAACGAGAACCTTCAGAAGAAGGCGCAGATCGTCATGGACTACTACCAGGGCGACGACCCCCTGAAGCGGAAGGTGGCCTCCACGCTGCTGGAGAGCTTCCTGTTCTACTCGGGCTTCTACCTGCCCATGTACTGGTCTTCACGCGCCAAGCTCACGAACACGGCTGACCTGATCCGCCTGATCATCCGCGATGAGGCTGTGCACGGCTACTACATCGGTTACAAGTTCCAGCGTGGCCTGGAGGCTGTTTCCCCGGAGCGCCGCCAGGAAATCAAGGACTACACGTTCGAGCTGCTCTTCGAGCTGTACGAGAACGAGGTCCAGTACACGCACGACCTCTACGACGGCGTGGGGCTGGCCGAGGACGTCAAGAAGTTCCTCCACTACAACGCCAACAAGGCGCTGATGAACCTGGGCTACGAGGCCATGTTCCCGGCGTCCGTCACCGACGTGAACCCGGCCATCCTTTCGGCGCTGTCCCCGAACGCGGACGAGAACCACGACTTCTTCTCGGGCTCCGGGTCCTCCTACGTGATTGGCAAGGCTGTCAACACAGAGGATGAGGACTGGGACTTCTAGTCACTCACTACTGCTCAACAATGACCCCGCATGCCCAGGCATGCGGGGTCATCTTTGTCTGGATTGCCAAGTGGCAACACCGCGACACGCTCGATGCTCCCCAGCTACATGGCGTTTGACGGGGATCAGATGTCGGGAGGAGTGCAAACATGCCCGTCGGCGTCTACGGGGTAACCGCAGAGCGGGCATATGGGACGCCCTGCGCCCACTACCTCGCGTGTGCGCTTGGTGAATGCGCGGGCCGTACCCACCGGCATACGCACCAGCAGCATTTCGGGCACTTCGACGCCGTTCTGGTCAAGCGATTCATCGTCGTCATCGGTGATTGGGTACGCCTCGATGACCACCTGCGCCGTCGTGGGGTCCCACCCCAGGCTCATGGCGCCCGTTCGAAACTGCTCCTCAACCGAGTCGAGCTGATCGTTGTCGACCAGTTCAATGGGAGTGCCCGTGGGAACGCTGAAGGGGTTGCCCTCGAGCGCGCCGAGTTGATCCAGAATGTCGTCAATCTTCTCGGCGAGCAGAGCCGACTGTTGCTTCTCCATGGCGATACTCACCAGTTGGCTACCTGCGCGCACCTGCAGGTAGAACGTCCGCGCCCCCGGAACGCCAATGGTGCCGATGACCACCCGGTCAGGCCAGGAAAACTCATGAACACGTGTAGGCATGCCAGTATCTTAGGCGACATGGGGTTCGCGGCCCGCCGGCGACTCGGGTCTTCGGGGATTCGAACCTGGTAGGGGCCGGCGGCGGTTTGGGGGGCGGCATCCGGTCTGAGGATGCTGGCCGCCGGCCCTGTCCCAGGTGTTAGGCCCTGCCCCAGCAGCAGGATCCTGACGTCAACAATAGGATCCGTCCCTAAGCGGCACCCCATGATGGGCGCAAGGTTCGCTCAAGACTGGTTCGGCATCCCTTTGCTAAATGCTACGGAATCCGGTACCGGCCCCTCCGTCCATGGCAACGGTACGGCGACAAAGCCACTTGGGTGATGTGCTTGGCCCTGTATCGCGGGCACAATTGCCTGATGGGGTTCGGGGCTCTTACAACCGGTCACTGGCGGCGTAGGGCGGCAAGCGGGGCCGCCATCGGGGTTCTTCTGGCATGTGCTTCGTCGGCCTGCGGCGGCTCCTGGCAAGGTGAGCCGCCCTGTTTCCCACCGAGCTATTCCGTGAATCCTCTGGCGGCAAAAGCTGGTGACACCGTCACAGTCAACGCGCCCGACGCGGACTGCAACCCCCGCTACGGACAAAATGCACGTATCCAGATCACAGTCACCGATACTTCCAACCAGAAAGTCATCAATACGACTGCGCCGATGACTGATGCGGGTGGTTTCAGCTTCCAGTTTGAGGTGCCGCCAGGAGTGGTTCCGGGGGAGGCCACCGTTGAGGCCTACCCTTACGGCGTGGATTGGTGTGACGACACGGGCAGGAATAACCGCGTTGCCCATCCAGCAGGACTTGTCAGGGTTTCCTGCGCCGCCAGGACTCAGGCCCTGACAATTACTCCGTGGGTTCTGCGACTGATTGCGGCCGGCTAAGGAGCACGCAGGTGGGCCAGCACCAGGCCGATGGGGATGCTGATGCCGATCACCACCACCAGGGCACGGTAACCCCGTAAAGCCCAACCGGACCTGGAGTCAGGGCCGCGTACGGTGGCGAGCATCAGTGCCAGTGACACAACCAGGAGCCCTCCTCCGGCATCAACCACCCATGGGTTGGCCGCCAGTGTCCCGCCGATGACGGCCGCGCTTGCGCTGTTCCAGGCAACCAGCTCGGCAACAACTTTCCAGCCCATAATGCGCCTCGGGGCCAGGAAGTATTGGCTGACGCCCAAGGCACCTTGCGCCACGCCTCCGACCAGCACGAGATACGCCGCCGCCCACGATCCATGCTCAAGACGAAGCGGGCTGGTGACGGCGGCAACGAGTCCGCCAGCCACAATACACAGCAGGGCGACGGCACCGAAGGCCGTGGCCCCCTTCACATTGCCTTCCGGCCTCACGCGTGACGGTTCGCCCATGCCGTCAAAGTTACTGCACTTCAACAAAGGGACAGGTTCCTCAGGCGGGCAGCCTGGGTGCTGGGCCTTCCGGCCCCGGGGCTTCGTGACGCTGGCGAACGGGGCCCACCTTGCGGGCGACGTCCTGCACGTGTGCAGCGGCCGGTACGGGCCACCCCGGCGGGCCATCTGACCCTGTCACTGGTCAGGAACCAGCCTCCACACTGGACTGATGCGACCCAACGCGCCTTTAGTCCTCCTGCCCTTGGCTGCGGCTGCGGCAATCATTTATGTGCGCTGGGTCCGCCCCTGGCAGCTCACGTGGGGTGCGACGCCGGAAGAGGTGTCCCGCTCGCTGCCCGGCGATGACCTCGTCTCGACACCAACCTTCAACGCCACACGGGCCATCACCATAGCCGCTCCGCCGGAGAGGATCTGGCCGTGGCTGGTGCAGGCCGGACTTACCCGTGGCGGCTGGTACAGCTACGACCTTCTCGATAACCTTGGGCGGCCCAGCGCGCGGCGGATCATCCCGGAGCTGCAGAACTTGGCGGTGGGCGACATCGTGCCCATGAGCCCTGACGGCAAGCACGGCATGCCCGTACTGGCGATCGACCCGCCAACGTCAATGATCTGGGGCACCCCCGGCGACACCACATGGACGTGGCAGCTCGACCCGCTCCCGCAGAACTCGACGCGGCTCATCAGCCGCGTCCGCTCCCATTACCGCTGGTTGTCACCCTCGATCCTCTTCTCCGCACTCCTGGAGTTCGGCGACATCTGGATGATGCGGAGGATGCTGCTCAATATCCGTGAGCGAGCGGAAACGGTCCTGCAGTAGGCCTCAGGGAACTTGCCCGAAACCGCGCCACGCGTCCCCGGCCTTGCCATAAAGGGCCAGGAGATCGCGGCTGAACTCGTGCGGGGATGTTTCGCACGGGCTGTGGCCGCCCCTGTAAACCCCGATCCGGGCCCGGATGGCCTGGGCAAACAGCCGGTGCAGTTGGAGCGGCCACAGATCATGTTCGCCCACTGCCACGAACTTGGGAAGCGGGGCCTCCGCCAAAGCGTCCCGAAGATCCGGAACGTTCTGCATGAGCGCATAAATATCGCGCACGGAGGCCCGGCGTGTGAAGCGGAAGCGGTAGTTGACGAACCGCTGCCGTCCCGGCGGCACATGGACCATCCGGCCACTGCGGATCCCCCAGATCAGCAGGGCCGCACCGGCCCGGCCGTTCACCCACGTGCTGAACCGGCCAATACGGCTTACCCCCTTGAAACTCTGGCCGGGTTGCGGCGGGCACCCGAGGAAGGTGACGGACCGGAAGAGTTCAGGCCGCTGCACATAGGCGAGCTGGGCGATGATGCCCGCGAAGGAATAAGCCACCACGTGGACAGGGGTAGCGGTGGTTTCCAAAACCGCCAGGAAATCATCCACAAACAACTGGTAGTCGTAGTGCTTCCGTGGCGGCACCAGGTTCTCCGGCCCGGCAGCGGCCGACTGGTACTGGCCCGCCAGGTCATACGTCAGCGCGTAATAGCCGGCTCCGGCGAGGTCCGGCAGCATGAGCGAGAAATCCTCTTTCGACCCCGTGGCGCCGGGTACCAATACGACGCAGGGATCGGCCGGATCGCCCAGCGACATGGCGGCAAGTTTGCCGCTGGCAACATTGATGGTGAACTGCGCGGAGCCCGGTGGCGGAACCGACCAATCGACGTCGCCCAACTCCGCATCCAGCAGGGCGGCCGCATCCACCCGGCCAGAACCGAACTCCTCGGGGTCAACCCCGTACTCTTTCCGGCCCGGCTCCGCCATGCTCCCAAGATAGCCCAGCCACACCTACATCTGGCCGCCCCCGAGGATACGGCGCGCGTCCTCCTGGGCTTGGAGGGCCACCTCGGTCACCACCTCACCCCTCACATGGCCGGTGGCGGAGATGATGCTCCGGAGTTCAGTAACGGTCAGGGGCGGGCTGACATTGTGCGCCATGGCGTGGCAGTTATGGCAAAGCGGTATGAGGTCGGCGATGGGATCGAGCTGATACTTGCCGTCCAGCACCGCCGGCGGCACCAGATGGTGGACGCCCATCACGCCTGTCCCGGCCACGCCGTAAGCGGACTCGAACGAAAAGCCGCAGGCCGCGCACGAGGTGCCATGGAAGGCCAGGCAGGCCCGCCGGGCGTCAGGGTCCCGCTCGTAGCGGTTCACCTGGATAGTGCTGACGTCCTCCGGCGGAAAGGTTCCGCCTGCCACCTCGGCAGGATCCGCCGTCGACGGCCCGTGGTCCCGCCACAGCCGGCGCAGTACAGGCACGGACGACGGCGGCACGGTCACCAGGGAGGGGAAACTCGCCTTGTCCCACAGGTCACCGGGGAGAGCCTCGCAAAGAATGCCGGGACGTATCTGCTCTCCGAGCGGGAGGAGCGAATCCAATGCCACGGCGAAGAACCAGTCAGTGCCATCCGCATCCGCATCCGCGGCAGCCTGGTAGGGCTCGGACGTCACGAAACCGTGCCCGACCAGGCCGCTGGCGGCGTCATTGCCGCCCTCCAGCAGGAACCACGCCTCTGTCCCCGGGCCGACGCCAGGGTGGAAACGGACCCGCCAGCGGTCCAGGAACGTTCCGGACGCGGCCACCTGCGCCACGGCGGCACGGTAGTTCCAGCGGCGCAGCAGGTTCGTATCGCACCCTAGGATCACTGCATCCATTGCCCACCGAACCCTGCCACGCGCCGTCGACCCCCCGAACCCAGGCAACGGGACTTAGATCGGTTCCTTGGCCAAAGCCTTGGTTTTTGCGGGCGTCTCGCGTCCCAGGCGTTCATCAAGCGTGACGCGCAGCCGCGCGGCGGCAACCTGGACCCGGTGCTCGGCCGGGGTGGCTTTCTTCGTGGCGGGCTTGGCAGCGCTGTTCCGGGGAGCGTGGACAAACCGGTGCTCAGGCGACGTTGCGCTCATGGTCCAACCTCCTTGGTGCTGTCTTCATCCGTCGTTCCATTCTCGCCTAAGTTGCGGCGGTCGTCCACGAAGGCGGGCTCCTGCCCGGCACCGGCTTCAGGCCCGGCGTCGTCCCCGTTCTCGTCGCCGGACACACTCTTCCAGGCAATGTCGAACAGCTCGAGCTCCTCAGTGCGGGCCAGTTCGCTCCTGGCCAGGACCTCCAATGTGGCCAGCCCCAGCGCCTTTGTCCCTTCATCCGGATCCAGTGCCCGGTCCAGCGCCCACTGGGTCCGGCGCCACCATTCCGCCCGGCTGTCCGCCTCGGTCTTTTGCTGCAGGGCGTTCGCATCTGCCTCGCGCTTCTGGTCCAGCGCAGTATTGTCCGCGGCAGTGCGTTGTTTGAGCGTGCGCCAGTTGATGTAAAAGGCCAGCAGGGCCGCGGTGAGAACGGCCAGGGGTCCCAGCCCGGCAAGGATCACCCACCAGTCCGCCGGTCCGGAATGGACGACGACGTCCAGCGGGCCGGGGGAGGGAACAGTGGTCACCGCACCAGCTTAGGCCGAGGTCCGGCCGGCAGCCGGGCACCCCGCCCGGGGTATCAGCCGCCGCGCCGGGAAATGAGGACAGGTCCGCGGGCGTGGTGCAACACCGCGTGCGCGGTTGAACCGAGGGTCTCCCGGAGGATGCCGCGGCCCTGGGAGCCCACCACAACGATCCGGGCTTCTCCGGCGGCTTCGAGGATGGCGTGCGGGACCGAGGTCTCCGTCAGCACATGGCCGTCAATGCGGACAGCAGGGGCCAGGGCAGCTGCGCGGTTCAGGGCGGACGACAAGATTTCTTGGGCCTCACCCGCCGCGTCCTGCCCGGGCGCAGGATAACGGGCGTGCCCGTGCCGGACGTGGACCACCATGAGGGGTGCATGCCAGGCCAATGCCAGCGAACATGCGTCCTCCACAGCCGAGGGGGACCCTGATGCATCCACGGCGGCGACAACCGGCCCTTCCGGGTTCAGTTCCTGCCGGATCACCGCAACAGGGCACGAGGCAGTGGCTGCCAGTTCCAGGCTCACGGATCCCACGAGGAGGCCCAGGAAGCCGCCCAGGCCGCGGCTGCCCACCACCAGCATCCGCTCGCCGGCGGAGATCCCGGCCAAGAGCTGCGCCGGAAGCCCATGGAGCAGGGTGCTCCTGATCCCGAGCCCGGGTACCTCTGCGGCCGCCAGCGCCACGCCATCCTCAAGAATGGACCGGGCTGACTGTTCCAGGCCGCTGCCGGAGACGCCTGGCACCGGACCGAGGTGCCGGGTCAGCAGCGGCCACAACGAACAATGCACCACATGGAGGGGACAGCTGGTGGCGTGCGCGTGGCGCGCCGCCCAGCGGACGGCGGCCGCAGCCCCATCCGAGCCGTCAAAGCCGGCCACAATGGACCCTGGATCCTGCGTCACGCCACAGCGCTCCTGATCAAAACGGTCTTCACCGGCGGGACCTTCGGCCCTTTGGCGGGCCTGCTCCTTGGTTTCATCCTGATTCTAAGCAACGGGGAGGGACATGGGCAGCATGATGGGCCGGATTGCCGGGATGGTGCTTGTCCTGGCTGCGTTGCTGCTGGGGGTGGCGGCACCTGGCACCGCTGTCGCGCCGGTCGCTGTCATCGTGGAGGACACGGCGGGAGTGCTTGACCAAAACACCCTGCTACCCGCCGTCGAACGTATCCAGTTCTATGAGCCCACCCGCGTTGCCGTCTTCACTTACAACGGGAAGGCGGAGGACAACCTCAATGAAGAGGTCCTCAAGTTCGCACGGTCCAGGCATCCTGAGTGGATCAGCCCGGATGGGCAGAAGTGGGCTGATGGACTGTTCATATTCGCGCTCGACCCAGTGGGCCGGCACGTGGGGACGTATATGGGCGAGGACCGGAAGGTTTCGCTGGAACAGCGCAGCGACATCCAGGACGCGTCCAAGGAGCTGTTCCGCGACGCCCAGTGGACCGACGGCACCGTAGCCGGCATCCACCGCGGGGCAGAGCTCATCAACCAGCCCTGGTACCGCTCCGCTGCTTTCCTGATCACAGCGTGGGTCACCGCGGGAATCGCGGCCCTGGGTGCGGCCGCCTGGTTCATTGTCCGCGCCGTGACCAGGACGGGGTGCCGCCGGCAGATTGAACGCGGGGACCGCAGCTACTCAAACGTCAGCATGGACCTGGACGTCACGGAACTGAACGCGGGCACCATCCCCGAATCATCCCGCTACGGCAGCCAGGTCCTCGAAAAACACCGTACGTTCCTCAGCCGGTATGCCGCCGCTACGGAGCTGTCCAACCAGGTGCACGCATTGGGTAAAGGGGCATTGAGCAGCAGGAAAAACCTCAAGCTGGCCCGACAGTTTGCGGACAGTGCCGCCGAGCTGGATGCCCTGGATGACGTCATCGCCGACAGCAACGCTTTGCTGAACCGCGCCGACACGTGGCCCACTGCCTGGGACCGGCAGTTGGCGCCCTTCCGCAAGGACCTGGCCGGGCTGGAGCAGCTCCTGGCCAAACGCCACGGGCAGGGGGATTCCGCGACAGCCACCGCGCTGCGGTCCTTCCGCGACGAAAGCCTCCGGGAGATCGAGCGGTGGACGGCTGAGCTGGCGGACGGGCGGAGCACGCCGGAAGAGGCGCTGGACCGGCTCTATGAGGCGCGTACCCGGCTCGCGGAGCTGCTGGAGAACCATGCCGAAACGGTCATCCAGGGGTTCGCCAGGAACGACCGCGAGGCACGCTTGATGCGCGAACAAATGGAAACGGCCCACGAAGGTACGGGCCACCGGAGGCATCGGACCTACGAACCGAGCATCCTGGGTACCGTGTACCCGTCCTACACGTTCTTCTCCGTGGCCACCTTCAACTCCGGCTTCAATACCGGGGTCAGCAGCGTCAACTCGGCCAGGGGCGGCGGCAGCACCACCGGGTACGGCGGCAGCGGTGGAAGCTTTTCCGGTTCGGGCAGCTCCTCCGGCTTCTAGTGCTGCGGCCCTTATGCGGCTCCGACGGAGTTGAGCCTGCGCCGGACCGTGTAACGCGGATGCGATGCGGCGGAAAGGAGAACGCCTGGAGGAGGCGGCGGCACGTCCCGGATCAGGCCGGTGCCTGCGCATTCACGTACCTCTTCAATGGCGGCGGCCGCCGCGTGCTTGTCGGGGAACTGTCCGGAAACCGCCAGTACGTGTCCGCCCGGCATCACAAGCCTGAAGCGGATCTTTGAATCATCGTCGACAAACAGTTCGAACGTACCTGCCATAAGTCTTGCTCTCCTCTAGCTCCCAGCCTCCGTCAACGTCGACGGGGCTGCATGCCGGCCCAAGCCCGGCCCCAGCAAACCCGGATGCACAACCCCAGCGTGGTGCTTCCGGCCTAGACCACCATCCCAGAGGACCAACTGGTCTTTTAGGGACCAAAGTCCCTTGAGGCCATGCGCGGACGATGGGAGGCCCTGCGGGACAGCCGGATCAGTGCGATTCCTGTGGTGATGAACCACACCCACAGCAGGACGCCGTAGCCCCAATAGAATTCTGGGACCGCGTGGCGAAGGACCTCGCTGACCACCCCCAGGGCTCCGGTACCAACGCCAAGCCACCCCAGGTATCGCGGGAAGAGTGCTGTGCTTCCCTTGAGCATGGCCAGTCCCATCAGGAGGATTCCGAAGGCGGAGAGGGCGCCGACGATGGCGGGAGTGTTGTTCTCGGCAATGATGGCTTCAGCGGCGGTGGCGTAGGCCCTGCGTTCCTCATCTGACCCGGCAGCTGCAAAGCGGTCGCTGAGGTAAATCAGGTTGAGGGAGCCGCGGCTGCTGACCGGTACGGCAAGCAGGAGTGCCCACGGCAGGGCACCGAAGATCAGCGCTATCAAAGGAAGGCTCTTCTGAAAGGCCGAGAGGGCCACGAAAAGGGCTGCAAAAACAAGGACAGGGAGGATGTTCGGCAGGATCCACAGGATCTGCTCGGCCACGTAGCCCGATTTTTGGGCGGCAATGAACTCCAGCGTGGCAGCCCCGCCATGGACCGGTGGGGGAGCCAGGAAGTCGAGCAGCAGGGCTGCTACGAGCAGCAGCACAAAGAGGATCGACGACGCCCCGGCGGCGAGATAGAGGAGCTTCCAGTCAGGCTGGTCCACAGTATTTGCGGTGACACCGCGGGCTGCAGAGCCGCGCCGGGCGTCTGGAGAGTGGCTGGTCATGGTGCGGGCCTGGTCATGCGTGGACTCTGCCATCATCCTGACGGGGGTGGTAGTGCCTTTGGACCCCGTAAACCACGCAACACACCGTTCCCGCACGCCGTGACCAAAGGCCCTGTTCTGCCAAGCCATTACTTGGAAGACTCCGGAGCTGAATCGTGATTGCGTTCCCTGGAGGAAGACATGACCACAAATGCCCCGCAACCGGGACCCACTGACAATCCTGCCGGCGGAGCCGCGCATCCCTGGCCTGAAGAGCGCCTCCGGATAGAGCTGGAGGACGCAGCATCCCGGAAGTGGTGGGCGCGCATCCTCTACACCCTGGGCTCCCAGTACGGGCGGACGCAGCTGCAGTTTGTGGGCAGGACGGTGGACGGCCGCCGGCTCTACGCCAGTGATACCTTCCCCGGACCGCCCCTGAACCCCACACCTCCGGAAGAGGCCTGGGCTCCGGGCATGGAGGCCAGCCTCAGCCAGCTCCGCCAGGAAATTGCCCGCGACGGATGGTCGGAAACCAGCCACGGGGCGCAGCCCTGGGAGCTGACCTTCAGCCGTCGCAAGGACTCGTAGCCCCGGTACGCGGCCGGTCTCAGGCGACCGGCCAGATGACCCTTGTCTGCCACGTCGCCGGATCCGGTTGCTTCTCCGGATCGGACAGGTAGTACTCCCACATGATGTCGGCAGGGGCGGCACCGGCAGCTTGCATGCGTTCCCTGATGGCGTCGTATGTGGTCCCCAAGGTGTCATAAGGGCCGGTGTGGATGGCTTCGAAGGCATCCGTTTCAGGAAGTGCCCCGCTGGCCACTTCGCCTGTGCCCTGGAAGTTCCCGGCGACGGGGAATCCGGCTTCGACGTCCACCGTTTCGCCCGGCATCCCGTGGTACAGCGCGAATGGCGGGCCGGCAGGGCTGGCGCCCTGCATCTGGACCGCGGCCATCACGGCACCGAAGGCCCGGCCAAAGAAGCCCGTCAGCGCGTCCATGGGAACCTGCTCGCGCACCACGGCGACAGGTTGTTCGGTGACGTGGATCTTTTGCGGTTGCTGGCCAGGTTCATTCATGGCATCAGCCTTCCCATTTCGCCGGCGGCGTGACAGGGCCATAGGACTCTAAGGGCACACCGGGTCAGCCGGCAGCGCCATAAGCTTCCAGCATCCAGCCGCGGACCTCGGCGTCGAGTTGGGAGCTGTCCGTCAGTTCCAGGTGGTGCATCCATGTTCCGGCCGAAGGATGGACGATTTGCTTGAATCGCGGCGAGTCCAGGTTCCGCGGCAACGTGAACGACAGGATCTGGCTCTTGCGGATCCGCACCTCATGGGGACCCAGCTCGGCTGCCATTCGCTCCGCTGCGCGCCGGCGCGCGGCCGAGGGGCATGCCGCACGGGCGGTGGCAACGGCCGGGGCCAAATGCCCTAGCCCGGTTGTTGGCATCAGGGTAGGTTCGGCTTTATGTGCCATCACCATTACCGCTCGATGCTGAAGTGTTTTGGATGAGGAAGCAGGCTGCCCCGCCTGCGGCAACCGGAGGGAACCCCGGCAGCTTTGAGGCAGAGGAACCCGCCAAGTCGTCCGTGGAAAAGGCGTGGGGCTTCGTCAGGCGGTATCCCGTCGTCGCCCTGACCTGCCTGGTGCTTTTGGCCACGCTGGTGCTGCTGCAGTTCGGCCTGGAACTGCAGGTCCGCGCCCTCGCGTCGGCCTACGCGGCGGTCATCGTGGTGGCACGTGCGGCCGGCATGGTCCGGGCGTTGCGGGAGGGCCGGTGGGGGATCGACCTCCTGGCCCTGACGGCGATTGTCAGCACCGTGGTGGTGGGCGAGTACCTCGCAGCGCTGGTGGTGATCCTGATGCTCACCGGCGGGGAGGCGCTGGAAAACTTTGCCCAGGGACGCGCGGCGCGTGAGATGCGGTCCCTGCTGGACCGGGCTCCCCGCTTTGCCCACCGCGAGGGATCAGGTGCAGTGCTCGAGGACACCCCGATCGGGGATGTAGTGCCGGGGGACGTGCTGGTGGTCCGTCCCTCCGAGCTGGTACCCGTTGACGGCGAACTACTGTCCGACTCCGCGACCCTCGACGAATCATCGCTGACCGGCGAAAGCCTCCCGGTGGAGCGCACCAGGGGGCAAACGCTGCTCAGCGGCTCGGTGAACGGTGTAGCCGCCATCCGTATGCGGGCCTCGGCCACCGCGGCTGACTCGCAATACAGCCGGATCATCGCTTTGGTTGAGGAGGCGTCCAACAGCCGGGCCCCGGTGGTCCGCCTCGCCGACCGCTACGCAGTTCCCTTCACCCTCCTGGCCCTGGCCATGGCCGGGACCGCCTGGTTCCTGTCAGGCGAGGCTCTCCGCTTCGCCCAGGTCCTGGTGGTGGCCACGCCCTGCCCTCTCCTCATCGCAGCGCCGGTGGCATTCCTGGCCGGTACCAGCCAGGCCGCCCACAAGGGCATCATCATCAAGAACACCCGAACGCTTGAGCAGCTTGCAAAGGCACAGACAGCGGTCTTCGACAAGACCGGAACGCTCACGTCCGGACGGCCCGTCCTCGACGATATCCAGGTGGCACCGGGGCCAGGGGAAGCTTTGGGCTACCGAAGAATCCTCCAGCTGGCCGCTTCCGCGGAGCAGTACTCATCGCACGTGCTGGCAGCCTCTGTGATCGAAGCCGCAAGGTCAGCCAATCTTGGACTCCTTCCTGTGCAGCAGGCGACGGAGAGTGCAACCCATGGCGTGGAAGCTCTCTGCGACGGCCAGCGGGTAGTGGTGGGTAAAGCCGGCCTGGTCCAGGGTTTATCGAGTGGATTCCGGGAGGCAGCAGTCCACACAGGTCAATTGGCGGTGCACGTGGCGGTGGACGGCGTGTACGCCGGTGCCTTGATCATGAAGGACCCGTTGCGCCGCAATGCCGTGGATACCCTGGCCCGCCTGCGTGGCCTGGGCGTGCGGAACACCATGCTGCTGACAGGCGACGCGCACGCCACGGCCGCGCATATTGCCGAGGAAGCGGGGATCGGCCGCGTCCAGGCGGAATGCCTTCCGGAGGACAAGGTCAACACCGTGGCTGCCATCCTGGAACGGCCGGTCCTGATGGTGGGTGACGGCGTCAATGATGCCCCCGTCCTTGCCGCGGCTGACGTAGGAATCGCGATGGGTGCCAAGGGGGCCACCGCAGCCAGTGAGTCGGCTGATGTGGTGATCATGCTCGATGACGTCTCGAAAGTGGCCCAGGCCGTGGCCATTGGAAAACGGACCGTGGCTGTGGCTTTGGTAAGTATCTGGACCGGAATCGGACTCAGCCTGGTCCTGATGGCCATAGCCATGACGGGGTACATTCCGGCCGTCGCCGGTGCCCTCCTGCAGGAGCTGGTGGACCTGGCCACCATCCTGAACGGACTGAGGGCACTGCATGGGGCTGACCGGAAGCCTGGCGCGTGAGGCGCCGGCCGGCATGACTTTCGGCCCTTCCCACCGCAACCCCCGGCCGGGATCGTGGTGTCCATGAACGCACAAACAGGGTCCAAGCCCGTCATCGTGGGTGTGGACGGTTCTGAATACTCCTCCGCAGCCCTCCGTTACGCGGGCACGCTGGCAGCCCGCCTGGGCACCCGGCTCGAAGTCATTTCATGCGTCGGGATGCCGGACTACCTGGTCATGTCACGCCTTGAAGGGGCGGACCGGCAGTTCACCGCCAGGCTCGAGGACGCTGCAGGGCGGCTGGTCGAGGATGCCTTGGGCCGGGCCTTTTCGGGGGAACGGCCGCAAAACATCGATGTGGCCGTCAAGTTCGGGCCGCCGGCGAAGGTGCTGGTGGAGGAAAGCGCGCGGGCGCAGATGCTGGTGGTCGGAAGGCACGGCGAGGGCGGGCTGCTTAAGTCGTCCATGGGCTCGGTCAGCAGGGCATGCGCTGCCCACTCCAAATGCCCGGTGCTCCTGGTGGGGCAGGAGGCGGACACTGTGTGAGGACTGCGGAGGGCCTGAGCTCTGAACGGGCCGCGCAGCTCCTGAAGCAGGCAGGCCCCAACCAGCTTCCCGCGGAAAAACCTGTCCCGCAATGGCGGAAGCTTTGGGGCGAGATGACCCACTTCTTCGCCCTCATGCTGTGGTGCGCAGCCGGCCTGGCCTTCATCGCGGACATGCCGCAACTCGCCGTGGCGATCGTCGTCGTCGTGATTGTCAACGGGGTGTTCGCCCACATCCAGCAGGAACGCGCCCAACACGCGGCGGCCAAGCTGCGCGGCCTGCTGCCCGCCGACGTGATGGTCCGGCGCGACGGAAAAGTGCGCAAGGTCCATGCCAGCGAGCTGGTGGCGGGTGACGTGGTGTTGCTCACCGCCGGTGACCGGGTTCCCGCCGACGTCGTCCTTCTCTCAGCCTCCGCCTGCGCCGTGGATGAATCCATGTTGACCGGCGAAAGCGAGCCGGTGGCCAAGACCGCCGGCGACTCCGCGTGGGGCGGAACCTTCCTGGTTAACGGCGACGGCGAAGCAACTGTTTCCGCAACCGGCGGGGACACCCGCCTGGCCGGGATAGCAGCCCTGACCAGCGGTGCCCTTCCTCCGCCCACCCCGCTGTCGCTGGAGCTCCGCCGGATCGTGCGGGTCATCGCCGTGGTGGCCCTGGGCATTGCCGCCCTCTTTTTCCTGGTATCGCTGCTGGTGGGTTTCAAGTGGCATGATTCATTCCTGTTCGCCATCGGAGTTGCGGTGGCGCTGGTCCCGGAGGGTCTCCTGCCCACCGTGACGTTGTCCTTGGCCATGGGGGCGCAGCGGATGGCCTCCCGCAATGCGCTGGTCCGCAACCTGGAGGCCGTGGAGACCCTCGGTTCCACGACCTTCATTTGCACCGACAAGACCGGGACCCTGACCCAGAACCGGATGAACGCCGTCGAAGTCTTCACCGCAGAAGGGTCAGTCCTGGTGACAGGTGAGGGGTATGCCCCTGAAGCGGATATCGAGGGGCAGGGGCTGCCAAGGGCTGCTGACGCGGCGCTGGCGGCACGCGCCGCGTCACAGGGCCGGGCTGAACTGCACGCCGGCCAGTGGCGTGCCCAGGGCGACCCGATGGAAGCCGCGCTGGATGCCCTGGCGCGCAGGCTGACCGGCACCGAGACCGGCCCGGCCCTGTCACGACGTTTGCCGTTCGACCCCGTGCGCCGGCGCGAATCCGTGATAGCCGGACCGGACCTGTTCTGCAAGGGCGCCCCCGAAACCTTGCTGCCCCTCTGTGAAACCGTGCCTCCGGTGGTCAAGGATCAGGTGGAGGAGATGGCGTCCCGGGGACTGCGGGTGATCGCGGTGGCGCGCCGGCGGCTCGAGGGTCCACCGCGTTCATGGCAAACCGTTCCGGCGGCTGACCTTGAATCGGGCATGGAACTGTTGGGCTTGATCGGGCTCCAGGACCCGCCCCGGCCGGATGTCAGCGAAGTCATCGGAACGGCGCGCCGGGCCGGGTTGAAGATCGCCATGATCACAGGCGACCATCCCGCCACGGCAGCCGCGATTGCCCGGCAGATCGGCCTGACCGGATCCCCCGAATTCGTGGTGGAGGGCACGGACCTTCCGGATGACGAACAGATGCTCGGAGCACTCCTGGACCGCGACGGAATCGTTGTCAGCAGGGTATCGCCGGAACAGAAGCTCCGGGTGGCGAGGGCGCTGCAGGCCCGGGGGCATGTGGTGGCCATGACGGGCGACGGTGTCAATGACGGCCCGGCCCTTCGTGAGGCGGATATCGGCGTGGCCATGGGCCTGAGCGGAACCGACGTCGCACGGGAGGCTTCGGACCTGGTCCTGCTGGACGACCATTTCGGAACCATCGTGGCGGCCATCGAACAAGGCCGGGCAACCTACGCCAACATCCACCGGTTCCTCACCTACCACCTCACCGACAATGTGGCGGAACTGACCCCCTTCGTCATCTGGGCGCTCTCCGGCGGCCAGTTTCCACTTGCCCTGGGCGTCCTGCAGATCCTTGCCCTGGACATCGGGACGGACCTGCTGCCGGCGCTGGCCCTCGGGGCCGAGCGGCCAGGGCAACGCATTTTGGCCAGGGCACCGGAACGACGCCACCTGATGGACCGGCAACTGATGATCAGGGTATTCGCCGTCCTGGGCCCCGTAGAGGCCTTCATGGAGATGGCCGCATTTTCGACCGTCCTTTTTGCGGGCGGCTGGAGCCGGGGGCAAGTCCCGGAAACAGGGCTCCTGATGGCTGCCTCCGGTGCCGCGTTCAGCGCCGTTGTCCTGGGGCAGCTCGCCAACGCTTTTGCCTGCCGGAGTGCCACGGTGCCGCCATGGAAGCTGGGCTGGCGCACTAACAACCTCCTGGTGTGGGCCGTGCTGGCTGAACTGGCCATCCTGGCGGTATGCCTGTTCGTGCCCTACCTCGCCGAATTGCTGGGCCAGGCCCCGCCGACGCCAACCGGCATCCTGCTCGCACTCCTCGCCGCACCTGCCGTTCTGCTTGCGGACTGGATCCATAAAGCGATCCGCGCCCGCGTACGGCGGAGCTAGGACCAAAGACCCTGCCTGCCCCGGCGGCCGGAGACCACAATCGAGCCATGAGTGCCGCCGCAGAGACCTTCCTTGCTGACATCAGTGTCAAGTGGATCGAAGACACCGGAATCGCGGACATCCCATCCGTTGGAGGCAAGAACGCCTCCCTGGGGGAGCTGAGCCGTGCCCTGCAATCGGCAGGGGTCAGGGTACCCGAAGGATTCGCGACGACGGCTTCCGCCTACCGGGCTTTCCTTGCCGCCAACAACCTGGAGCCCCGGATCAAAAAGCATATGGAGGAACAGCGCGCCGGAACCCTTACGCTGCGCCAGGCAGGGGCCGCGATCCGGGAACTGTTCCTGCAGGCAACCTTTCCGGAAAGCATCGCGGCGAATATCCAGGAGCACTACCGCACCCTCTGCCACCGCACCGGGCAGGCCCAGGTTGCCGTTGCGGTGCGCAGCAGCGCCACGGCCGAGGACCTGCCGGATGCCAGCTTCGCCGGGCAGCAGGAAACCTTCCTGAACGTGGCCGGGGAACGCGGGGTTCTTGAGGCGTGCCGGCGCTGCTACGCCTCCCTCTTCACGGACCGGGCCATCAGCTACCGCGAAATGAAGGGTTACGACCACCTGGACGTTGCCCTGTCCGTGGGGGTGCAGCGGATGGTCCGCTCGGACCTTGGCGCATCAGGGGTGATGTTCTCGATCGACACCGAGTCCGGCTTTCCCGGCGTGGTGGTCATCAGCGCCGCCTGGGGGCTGGGGGAAACCGTGGTCCAGGGCACCATCAACCCTGACAAGTACCAGGTGTTTAAGCCGCTCCTGTCAGACCAGCGCTTCAGCCCCGTCATAGAGCGCGAACTGGGTGCCAAGGAACGGAAAATGGTCTACAGCCATGGCGGCGATGCGAGGACCCGGACCATCGAGACCACCGGGAGGGAGCAGCGCTCGCTGGTGCTGGACGACCGGGAAGTGGTCCTGCTGGCCCGCTGGGCCGTGGCGGTGGAGGAACACTACGGGCGGCCAATGGACATGGAGTGGGCCAAGGACGGGGTGACCGGCGAGCTTTTCATGGTCCAGGCCCGGCCTGAGACGGTGCAGGCACGCCGGAGCACATCCACTTTCCGGACCTATCATCTTGTGCAGCCTGGCCGGGTCCTGGTCACCGGTGCCGCGATCGGCGACTCCATTGCCAAGGGCCGGGCATGCGTGGTCAGGGATGCGAAGGACATCGAATCCTTTGTTGATGGTTCCGTGCTGGTCACCCGGATGACGGACCCGGACTGGGTGCCCATCATGAAGCGGGCCGCGGGGATCATCACCGACCACGGCGGCTCCACCAGCCACGCGGCGATCGTCAGCCGGGAATTGGGCGTGCCCGCCGTCGTGGGAACGCGCAACGCCACGGAAATCCTGCCCGACGGCGGCCAGGTCACCTTGTCCTGCGCGGAAGGCGAGGAAGGCCGCGTCTATGAGGGGCTGCTGGAGTTCGCCGTGGAAGACGTGGACATGCAGGCCCTGCCCGCCACCCGCACCGATGTGATGATCAACATCGCCAGCCCGGCAGCCGCGTTCAAGTGGTGGCGGCTGCCGGCGGCCGGAGTGGGCCTGGCCAGGATGGAATTCATCATCAACAACCTGATCCGCATCCACCCCATGGCCCTGGTCCACCCTGAGAGGGTGGCCGACCCGGAAGAGGCGGCAATGATCCGGCAGCTCACCAGCGGCTACCCTGATCCGCAGGAGTACTTCATTGACGTGCTGGCTACCGGAATCGCCAAGATCGCCGCCCCCTTCCATCCCAAGCCGGTGATCGTCCGGCTCAGCGACTTCAAGAGCAATGAGTACAGCCACCTGATCGGCGGCAGCGCATTCGAGCGTCCCGAGGAAAACCCCATGCTGGGGTTCCGCGGCGCTTCCCGCTACTACAGCAGCCACTACCGGGAAGGGTTCGCGCTGGAGTGCAAAGCCCTCAAACGCGTCCGCGAGCAGGCTGGATTCGGCAACGTGATTGTCATGGTTCCCTTCTGCCGCACGGTGGGCGAGGCGGACCAGGTCATCCAGGCGATGGAAGAGCACGGGCTGGTCCGCGGCGTTGAAGGGCTGCAGCTCTACATGATGTGCGAAATCCCTTCCAACGTTGTCCTGGCCGAGGAATTCGCCAAGCGCTTTGACGGCTTCTCCATCGGCTCCAACGATCTCACCCAGCTGGTGCTTGGGGTGGACCGCGACTCGGAGGAACTTGCGGGGCTGTTCGATGAGCGGGATCCGGCTGTGATGTCCATGATTGCCCAGGCCATCAGCAAGGCCCATGCTGCCGGCATCAAGATCGGAATCTGCGGACAGGGGCCCAGCAACCATCCGGACCTCGCAGAGTTCCTGGTCAGCCAGGGGATCGATTCGGTGTCCCTGAATCCGGATACCTACGTTAAAACGCTGCCCGTCATCGCGGCAGCGGAGGCACGGGCCGCCACGGTACATGCCGGCTAACCGGCGCCAGGTGAACCGGCCTGCCGGCCGCAAGAAAGTGCCTGGCTCCTCAAGGGGCACTCCCTCGAGGAGCCATGCGCCGGCGTCGTACTTTGGTGGTTCTCAGCCCCTGGTGACGGGGATCTTGGATGGCCCGGTTTCCTGCCCCTGTTCCGGCATTGGAGCCCGCACTTCAAGGACGCCGTCCTTGTAGGAAGCGGTCACGTCGTCCTGCTGCACACCGCTGGGGAGGGGAATCCGCCGGACGAAGGAACCGTAGCGGAACTCGGACCGGTAGCTGTCCTTGTCCTTGTGTTCCTTCTTTTCCTCCCGTTCGCCCTTAATCGTCAGGACGCCGTCAGTGACCGTCACGTCCACGTCCTTCTCCGGGTCGATGCCGGGCAGCTCAGCCCGCACCACGAGAGTGTTGCCGTCCACCATCTCTTCAACCCGGATGGCGGCGGACCCCATGTCACCCTCGAAAAGCCGTTCGATGACATCCATGGGGGAGCGGCGGTTATCAAACCATTTCATCAGGTCAGTCATTCTTGCCTCCTGCTCATGTTCGAAGCCGGACCGTCGCGTTGCCCGGCAATTCCACCATCCCCTTCCGGTGAATCCGGTTCCAGAGTCAAAGGTCCCAGCCCGCTTCCACCGGCAGGCATGGGCGGGGGCCGGGTGAAGCGGCCGACCAGTTCGATCGCCAGGCACCCTGCCGCAGCTACGGAAACCGCCACGATCAGCAGGGCGGCGGGGGGCCATTCCACCCGGAAAAAGTCCTGCGTCAATGGAAGGCTGAACAACAGGACCAGCCCCGCGTACATTCCGGCGAGGATCAGCCCCTTTGTCCAGTTGAGGGGGCGGGATGCCATCACCAGTATCCACGCGGCCACCAAACCCAGGGTCATGGTCGCCGCAGACTGCGCCGACTGAAGACTGTGTCCGCCCCATAACTGCCCATAGGCGCTCACCGCCAGGACGCACACGGCCGTGCAGATGCCAGCGGGCACCGCGAATGCAATCGAACGCCTGAGGAATCCGGGTGCGTACCGCTGGCCGCCGGGCTGCAGTGCGAGGAAGAACGCCGGCAGGCCGATGGTCAACCCGTCCAGCGCGGACAGCTGCCGCGGCAGGAACGGAAAGGCCAGCAACAGGATGCCGGTGACCAACGAGATGACCGTGGCGTAGACGGTCTTGCTCAGGAAGACCAGGGAGACGCGTTCGATGTTGCTGATGGCCCGGCGTCCCTCATCCACCACCGCCGGCAGCCTTTCGAAGCGCCCGTCCAGGAGGACCATGCGGGCCACGGCCTTCGTGGCAGGCGAAGCAGAGTCCATGGCGATGCCCAGGTCCGCCTCCTTGAGCGCCAGGACGTCGTTCACTCCGTCCCCGGTCATTGCCACGGTATGCCCCCGCCGCTTCAGGGCCTGGACCAGGTCCCGCTTCTGGGATGGCGTCACACTTCCGAAGAGGTTTTGGGACTCAACGGCTTCCTCCAGCAGGAGCGGATCGCCGGGAAGCGCCCGTGCGTCATAGGCGATCCCGGTTCCAAAGCCCACGCGGCGGGCAAGAGCTGCCACTGTCCGGGGATCGTCACCGGAGATGATCTTGACGGTAACCCCCTGCCGCCGGAAGTAGTCGAGCGTTTTCGCGGCGTCCGGGCGAATGCTCTCGCGGAAGGTCAGCAGCAGGATGGGCACCAACTCCGGGGGCAGACCCGCCTCCGGGGCGTCCGGGGGCAGCGGCGCCGGAAGGTGGGCCAGTGCCAGCGTCCTCAGCCCGGTGGAGGCGAGGGCCACCGCCCTGCCGTGCGCAGATGCGCAGCCAGGGGAACCGAGCACGGCATCGGGGGCTCCGAGGATCCAGGTGCCGGGTGCGGCGGACCCGGGCGCGAACGTCACCGAGCTCCACTTCCGGGCGGAGGAAAACGGGACGGAGCCACGCTCCGGGAGCGGAGCCTGGACGGGAAAGGCGGCCCCGATCGCCGCAGCGGTGCTGCTGGCTTCCGGACTGGCGCCAAACCACTCCAGGGCCTCCCGCCACCCGACCGCGCGGGCTTCCCCGGCGTCACCCGCGTCGTGGACGGCATCGAAGACCATGGAGCCGGAGGAGAGGGTGCCCGTCTTATCCAGGCAGAGGACGTCCACGCGTGCCAGTACTTCCACGGCGGCAAGTTCCTGGATCAGGACCTTCTGGCGGGCAAGCCGGAGGCCGCCCACGGCAAACGCCACGCTCGTCATGAGCAGCAGCCCCAAGGGAATCATGGCCATGAGGCCCGCAACGGCTCCCACGGCGGCCGGTATCCACCGCCCCGATCCCATGGCTCCAGCCCACCCGCCCTGGTCCTGCATCTGCGCATTCGTGAGCAGCAAGGCGGTAGGCAGGAGCAGCCAGGTGATGACGGTAAAGACTTTCTCCAGGCTCCTGCGGATCTCTGACGTGACCAGGGAGAAGCGCCGTGCCTCGGCTGCCAGCCGGTAGGCGGACGTGTCAGGTCCCACCCGGAGCACGGTGGCCTGGCCGTTGCCCACGAGGATCAGTGAACCGGACAGCAGTATGTCGCCGTCCTGTTTGGGGACGGGCTCGGATTCGCCGGTCAGCAGGGACTCGTCAACTTCCAGCGGGCTGCCGCCGAGAAGTAACAGGTCTGCCGTGACCTGGTCTCCTGCGTTGAGCACTACGAGGTCGTCAGTAACCAGGTCTTCTGAGGAAATGACTTCCCTGGCACCATTCCTGACTACCGTGTTCCGTGCCACCTGCAAAATGGCAAGTTGATCAAGTGAACGCTTGGCCCGGTACTCCTGGATGATGCCGATCAGCGAATTGCTGACGGCGGACAGGCCGAAAAGCGCATCGCGCCACTGGCCAAGGACCAGCAGCAGGATGAAGCACCCACCCACCACTGCATTGAAAAGGGTGAACACGTTGGCCTGGACAATCTCACCGACGCTCCTGCTGGTCGCCGTTGGCACGCTGTTCATGAGTCCGGCAACGGTCCGCTCCCGCACTTCGGCTGTGGAGAGTCCGTCCCGGGCATGGTGGAAATCCAGGCCCGGAACCGATGCCCCGTTTTCCCCAGCTATTGACATGGTGCGGCCGGCCGGCGGGCCCGGTCAGTCCTGGTGCGGCTGCTTATGTGTGCGGGTGATGACGGTTGGGCATGGCGGCTGGGTCAGCACTGCGTGGGCCGTGGACCCTAGGAACAGTCTCTCGAAGCCGCCCTTGCCGCGGCTGCCCAAGACCAGCAGCCGTGCGCCGGCGGCGGCACGGAGCAGGGCGTCCGCCGGCTCCAGGACGGTTTCCATCACAGTGTGCACCACCAGGTCCGGGTAGTCCTGCCTGAGGCCCGCCTCGGTTTCGGACAGCACGATCTGCTCCTCCTCGAGCACATGGCTGGCAAAACTGCTCTGCGGGAGCCCGGCTGCGATCCAGCGGTTGGGGCCGGTGAACGCGTAAAGGACCGTCAGTTCCTCCCCGAGCGCGTCAGCTTCGGCGGCGGCAAAGGCCACTGCCTGCGTTGATTCCTGTGATCCGTCGACGCCCACCATGATGCCGTGTCCGGCATCCTGGCCGGCGCCGATGACAGCCACAGGGCACTCGGCCGTGGCCGCTGCCTGGAGCGCCCGGTCCGTCAGGGCGCCGCGCGTATGGCCGCTGGTACCCAGGACAAGCATTGAGGCATCCTTTGAATAGCCACCCAGCGCAGCCCCCACGCCTCCTTCCAGCAGTTTGAGCGAGACCTGCAGGCCGGGCTCGGCAGCGGTGGCCTTTTCGCCGGCTTCCTTTAACAGGCCCAAGCCGGATTCACGCAGGACGTCAATGTAGGGAAGGACTTCGGCTGCCATCCACCGGTCGTCCACGACGTTCACCACGGTGAGGGGACACTTGAGCCTGTTGGCCCGCGCTGCCGCCCACACCAGGGCGGCGTTGGACGCCGGAGTATCGGTGATACCGACGGCGATCGGCTTGGCAGGTGCCATTTGGGGACCATCCTTTGTGGGTTCTTGTGAAGGGTTTCAGTTCGGGAACCGGACAGTGCTGTCCGGCGCGGCCTACCCTGCGGTGGGCTCCCGGGGCGGCCACCAATGGGTTGGTGCGGCGATGACGAACCTCCGGCCGCTGATGTAATGCGGTGTGATCCTTATCAGGACGTTCTTTTGACCGGGCTGCCAGGGGGAAAGCCCCGCATCCATGGCGTCCTGGGTTTCCTCCGCATCCGACACCACCATGGCATGCCCCTTCATGATCACGCTCCAGGCGATGGTGCCGTACTGGTTCATTCCGTCCGCCTCGACGGCTACCACTTTCCGGTCGGGAAGGGAGGCAAGCTTTGTTCCTTCGCCGGTACGGATGAGCAATGTGCCGTTGGTGGGAACAAAATTCACCGGGTAATTTTCCACGGCGTCGCCGTCAGTGAACGCAATCCTGCAAATGGCAGTTGAACGGAGGTATCGCCAGCAATCATGGACGCCGAGCTCCTTGATTTCCGGTTCTGTCGATGCGGTATTCATGGCCGTAGCCTAGGGCCAGCAACCGGCCGGCGGTAGGGAAGAAGGTCCTGCGCCAACGTGCCGGCCCGGAATCCACTAGCATTGCGGCTATTTTTGCCCTTGCCCTCCTAGAATTGAGCGAGAGCGCCTCCATACCCGGCTGATGGCGGAGTGCGGCGGAGGCGGCCAATCCGCTTCGAACACTTGGACGTGCCAGGACCAGCAGCGCCGCGGGTTGCTGCGGCAGGAGGTGGAAGATGGGCACTGAGCGGCCAGGGCGTTCGCCAATGACGGACAGGCTGGAAGTTCTGGTGCAGGACTTTACCGCCCGGGGCAATGAATTGCCGGATGCCCAGGAACGGATCGATGGCCTATTGGCCGCCGTGGTGGCCCTCGCCGAGAACCTGAGCCTTGAAGCTGTGCTCGACCGTCTTGTGCGGTCCGCCTGCGATCTGGTCGGCGCCCGGTACGGCGCTTTGGGAGTCATCGGCGAGGACCGCAGTCTGAGCCACTTCATCACGGTGGGAATTGATGAACAAGGTACCCAAGCCATAGGCGACCTGCCCACGGGGCATGGTGTCCTGGGCCTGCTGATCCGTGAGCCGAGGCCCTTACGGCTCCATGACCTCGGCCAGCATCCCATCGCTTCCGGTTTCCCTCCTAACCACCCGCCCATGAGGACTTTCCTGGGCGTGCCGGTCCGTGTCCGCGACGAAGTCTTCGGGAATCTTTACCTGACGGAGAAGCATGGCGGAGAGGATTTCACCACTGAGGACGAAGCCCTCGCCGTTGCCCTGGCGGCCGCCGCCGGCGTGGCCATCCAGAATGCCCGCCTCTTTGAAGACAGCAGCCGCCGGCAGAGATGGCTGGAGGCAGGCATGGAGCTGAGCGGCCGGTTAATCATGACCTCCCATCCGGGGGATGCCGACAACCTGGACACCGTTGCCGAAACTGCCTTGGAGGTGTCGGGCTCGGCGCTTGCAGTGATAGCTGCGCCCGCGGGCGACGGCGTGCTTCGATGCCGGTCATGCGTCGGCGTGCAGGGTCTCCAGGCAGGGCAGCAACTGACGGTCTCACCTGCGGTGTGGGGCGTCATCCAGGGCGGGGGGTCTTTCGTGGCGACGGACCCGCGCCAGGTATTTGATGACGAGGTGGCAGGGAAGCTCGGGTCTGTACTGGTGTGTTCGCTGGGGCACAACTCCGGCGATACCGGCGTTCTCCTGCTGGCCCGCACACATGGAGCCGCCGTGTTCAAGCAGGCCGAGGCGGAGTCCAGCGCCATTTTTGCAAGCCGGATCGGGCTGGCGCTTGACCTGGCGCGCGTAAACGCGCTGCGCGAAGAGAATCTCCTCTTCACTGACCGGGATCGGATTGCCCGTGACCTCCACGACCAGGTTATTCAACGCTTGTTTGCTTCGGGCCTGAGCATCCAGAGCCTTCGCCGCTACACCCTGGACCCAGTGGCGCACGAGCGGATTGCTTCTGTGACCACGGAACTGGATGACACCATCCGCAAACTGCGGGACACCATTTACTCACTCAGAACCGCAGAAGAGGAACATGAACCATTGACGGGCCGGATCCTCCGTGTAGCCCGGGAAAGCTCGCGCAGCTACGCGGTGACGCCCAAGGTGACACTTGACGGAGCGGTGGACTCGATCCGGGATGACGTGGCGGTTCATCTGTTGTCGGTGCTGTCGGAGGGACTCAGCAATGCGCTGCGGCATTCCGGCGCAGACGAAATCCAGGTCACGGTCGCCGTAGGCCGGGATCAGGTGCAGCTTCTTATCAGCGACAACGGCCAGGGCTTCACCGAACCAGTCCAGGTCAGCGGCCTGGCGAACATGCGACATCGCGCTGAGCTTCTGAGGGGCAACTGCGTCATTGACTGCGCCCCCGGTGGGGGCACCTGCGTGAAATGGTCCGTTCCGCTGTCGTAACCCTGGGCAGGGGCCGCCGTCAGGCAGAGTCCGTTGCGCTCTTGGTGACGTACACGGCGGCTTGCGTGCGGCGCTCGAATCCCAGTTTGGCCAGGATGGACGACACGTAATTCTTGACAGTTTTCTCGGCCAGGAACAGGTCGTCGCCGATCTGCCGGTTGGTCAGCCCCTGGCCGATCAACGCCAGCACCTTCTTCTCCTGGGCGCTCAGGCCGTCCAGGCGTGGATCGGTGGGGGTGGTGGAAAGGCCTGCGATGATCCGCTGCTCGACTCCCGGTTCGAACAGGGATTCACCTGCTGCGGCCCGGCGGATACCGGTCAGGAGGTCATCGCTCCTGATTTGTTTCAGGACGTACCCGGACGCGCCGGCCAGGACCGCCCCCCGGAGGGCCTGTTCGTCGTCGTAACTCGTGAGGATAAGACAGCGCAGCCGGGGATCGAGTGAGCGCACATCCCGGCAAACTTCAATTCCCGTTCCGTCCGGAAGCCGCCCGTCGAGAATGGCAATATCAGGGTGCAGGGCCGGGATGCGGCGCGTGGCCTCGGCCGCGGAGCCACTTTCGCCTACGACAAGGAACCCTTCGCCTTCCAGCAGGTCCTTCAGCCCTTGGCGGACAAGTTCGTGGTCATCAAGGATGAACACGCGGACCTGCCCGGAAGATCCTGTCGCTTCATCAGACCGGGTTTCATGGATATGCACCGAACGCTCCCAAATCTCCAGGACCCCGCACGCGCGCAGGGCGGGCCCCCGGGAAGGGCCTGGTCCCATTGTTACCTGTCGGGGCGTGTGCCGGAAGGGACCAAAGTCCGCCCACGGCATGTCGCCGCCGCCGTGGCGGCCAGGACCACGGCAGTGTTTCTCCCGTGGTGACTTTCGGCCCTGTTCGCGGCAGTTGATCTGGTTCACCCTGAGGTCGGACGGCAACGGGAGGCATTGTGGCAACAGCAGGGAACGGGGCAGCGGTGCCTGCCTCCGAACGGCGCCCCAGGATCATCGTCGCGGTGGATGGATCTGATGCCTCCGTCGCCGCGCTCCGGGTGGCCCGGGTCATGGCGGAGCCACTGTCAGCAACAGTTGAGGCCTGGGCATGCTGGGACGTCCCAGCCGGCTACGGGGTGTACCTGGCGGTAGGGATCGAGGGCTTCAAGTATGCCGCCGACCAGGTGCTGCAGCAGGCCCTTGCAGACGCATTCGAGGAGCTGCCGCCCTTTGTACATCCCCGGTTGGTTCGCGGCAAACCAGGTCCGGTGCTGATAGACGCGAGCCGCAATGCGGCCCTGCTGATCGTGGGCAGGCGCGGCCACGGGAGCTTCGTCCTTGGCTCGGTCAGTTCAGCTTGCGTGAGCCATGCGCACTGCCCGGTGCTCGTGGTCCACGCCCCGGAGCCGCAGGCCGACGGCGACGTTGCCCACGCATAGGCGCAGAGTCCTAGTGCCCGTGAGGGTCCTGCCCATGATGGTGGGCCGTGCCATCTCCCACCAGTTCGTGCAGCCCTTCCACTGCCTGGGCAAGCGATAGCCCGGGGGATTCTACGACGAAGGGCATCAGGAGTCGGTTCTCCTTGTCCAGGTGGAGGGCGAAGATCCGCTGGATTGCGCCGGCCGCCACTGCGGCTGCAATGCCGTCTGACGTCCTGAGCTCGTCAACCAGGCCCACGATGACCTGATGCTCTGCCAGCATCCCGTCCACCAGCAGCCTGGCCTCCGGCATGCCGTGCGGCCCGCTGTAAAGGGGTCCCTCTTCTGCCAGGGCATGCGGCACCAGCTCCTTGTCGCACCAGTCCAGCAGGGCTGCCTGCGTTTCCTGCCCGGCGTCAGGGTCCCGCGTCTCCACGGCCTCCGTCAGCAGGCCCACCAGCCCGTTGAGGTGCCGCAGCATGTGGGCATGGTGCGCCTCGACCGCCTGCAGGGCCTGCGCCTCGGCGGAGGCATCCTTGCCGGTCCCGGTTGCAGCGTTCATTCGCTGTGGCCTTCCACTTGGGTGATACGCCGGTTAGTGTTCCGCAGGGACCAGCGGATGTCCTTGATTGCCCAGTAGGCCGCCCCGTTCATGACGGCAAAACCTGCGATGCCCAGTAAGGGGGTGCGGACCACCAGTCCAACAAGCAGGACGCAGGCACCTGCTGCGACGAAGATGAGTCCCCGCCGGAAGCGGGTACGGAGTGAAACCGCAAAGGCGTCCTTGTTGAGCAGGGCTGCCAGCTTGGGGTCGTCCGCTTCCAGGCCATGGATGATCAGGTCGAGTTCGCGTTTCTCGAATTCAGAGAGTGGCACAGCTGCACCCCACCGTCCATTGCCTACGGCAGCCACGGACTCAGGTACCCGGTTGGCCGCGCAGGACAGCCAACCTGTTCTGGTATTCCGTAGTGTCGATCTCCCCGCGGGCGAAACGCTCAGCCAGGACGTCCTCTGCCATCCGAGGGGGTTGCGGGTGGGTACCGTATGGGGAGGGTGCCCGCAGGGAACGGGCCAGCAGGACAATGCCGGTGATGATTGCTCCCCAGACCACCACCATGCTGATGCTCATCAGGACATAGCCCCACAGGCCCATGCCATCGTTCCAGCCGTACATTTCCACGACCTCCGCTCCCATGAAGGCGGACGCCAGCCGTCTGCTTTCCGTTCCAGTATTGGGCCCCGGCCGGGGCCGGGGGAGAGCCATTGGTCCTGTTTCGGCCATCTGGCGGCGGGTCCAGTGGTTGGAAGCCGTGATACTAGAAGCCGCGGCGCCGGAACCGCTTGTCCACGGAGACGGCCAGGGACGCGAGCATTGCCAGGCCAAAGATCCGCAGCCAGGCATCCAGGCTGATGGGGGCTGTGTGGAAGAGCCCGTTCATCAGCGGCGTGTAGGTGAGGGCCAGTTGGCCGGCCGCCTGGACCGCGACGCCGAGGATGAGCCACCAATTGCCGAACGGTCCGATCCGCCAGGCCGGCCGGGTCAGGGACCGGCAGCTGAAAAGGTAAAAGACCTCCACGGCCACGAACAGGTTCACGGCGGAAGTGCGGGCCTGGGCAACAGATGCGCCAACGGCCACCTCGTGGTCGAAGAGCCACCAGGTCCCCGCGACCAGGAGGGCGGAAACGAGCAGGATCCGCACGGTGAGCGCCCACGTCAGCAGGGGGCGGTCCGGCGGCCGTGGCGGACGGGACATCAGTCCTGGTTCCTTCGGTTCAAAGGCGAGCATCAATCCGAGGGCGACGGCGGTGGTCATGTTGATCCAGAGGATCTGGGTGGGCAGGATGGGCAGCGTTGACCCCAGCAGGATGGCCACGAGGATCACCAGCCCCTCAGCCATGTTGGTGGGCAGCGTCCAGACGATGAATTTGGTCAGGTTGTCGAAGACGTTCCGGCCTTCTTCGACAGCTGCCTCGATGGTGGCAAAGTCGTCATCGGTCAGCACGATGTCCGATGCCTCCTTGGCCACTTCCGTGCCGCTGCGTCCCATCGAAATGCCCACGTTCGCCTGCCGAAGGGCGGGCGCATCGTTGACACCGTCCCCGGTCATGGCGGCCACATGGCCGCGGGACTGCAGGGCACCGATGAGGCGTAGCTTCTGTTCCGGCGAAACCCGGGCGAAAACCGTGGCCCGCTCCACCGCATCCGGTAACTTCTCAGCCGGGATGGCGTCCAGTTCCGCGCCGGTCAGGGCCGTCCCGTCGGAACTGTCTGCAGTCAGCCCCACCGCCGCGGCCACGGTCACGGCAGTCCGCAGATGGTCTCCGGTGATCATCTTGACCGCTACGCCGGCTCGCTGGCACGCCTCGACGGACGCCGCGGCCGCTTCCCGCGGCGGGTCGTGCATGGCCTGGAGCCCTGTCAGGGTCATCCGGGCCCGCAATTCGGTGGCGGAGAGAGACGGGCCGTGAGCGGGAAGGAGCATCATGGCCGTGGCGAGTACCCGCAGCCCGTCGTCCGCGAGCGCGTGGGCGGCACTGAGCACGGCGTGCCTGCGGATGGGCCTGCTGACTCCTTGCATATCCATTTCATGGGAGCAGAGTTCCAGGACGCGTTCCACAGCGCCTTTGACGAATACTGTGCCGCCGCCCTGCGGAAGGGTGGAAGCATGCAGGGTGGCCATGAACTGGCGCTCCGACGTAAACGGCATCTCTGTTTGCCGTGGGTTAGTAGCCAGGAAGCCCGGCACATCGATGCCGCCTTTCCCTGCCGCCACGAGCATCGCGGCTTCGGTTGGGTCACCGCGCACCTGCCAACCGGTTCCCTCCCTCCGAACGCTGGCGTCGTTGCAGGCCGCTCCGCCCAGCAGGGACCAATGCAGCGCAGCGTCCCCGGGCCGTGTTGTTGCTTCCGGCAGGTGCCCGCCGGCCGGCTGCTGTGGGGTTGACCGGGAAATGTGTCCCTCGGGACCGTAGCCGGAACCCGTCACGTCGTACATACTCGAGGCAGTCCAGAGCGCACGGACCGTCATCTGGTTCTCGGTGAAGGTGCCGGTCTTGTCCGAGCAGATCACCGTGGTGCTGCCCAGCGTTTCCACCACCGGCAGCCGGCGGACCACGGCACGGCGCCGGGCCATGCGGCGGACGCCGATGGCAAGCGTGACCGTCACGGCGGCGGGCAGCCCCTCCGGGATGGCCCCCACGGCCAGGGCGACGGCGGCCGTGAACATCTGCCCCGGCCGTTCGCCGTGCGCCAGGCCGGCGAGGAACGCCACGGCGGCGAGGGCCAGGATGGCTATGGTGAGCGTGGTGCTGAACCGCGCCAGTTTCAGGGTCAGCGGCGTGGCCACGGGCCGGACCGCGCCGATGAGGCGGTGGATCTCGCCGAGCTCGGTTTCGCCGCCGATGGCGACGACGATTCCCGCGCCGGTGCCGCCGGTCACCAGCGTGCCGCTGTACAGCATGTTCCTCCGGTCCGCCACCGGCGTGACCCGGGGAAGCACCACCTCGTCCTTGGACACGGGCCCGGACTCTCCGGTCAGCGCGGATTCGTCCACCCGCAGGGCGGACAGGCGCACCAGGCGGAGATCGGCCGGAACTTTGTCTCCGGCTTCAAGCAGGACCAGGTCGCCGGGGACCAGGTCCTCGGAGGGGACCTGCTTCCGCTCGCCCCCGCGCATCACCGCTGCGCGCGTGCGGACCAGCGAATGGAGCGCATCCAGGGCCGCTTCGGCCCGTACCTCCTGGATGAAACCGATCAGCGTGTTGACCAGGACCACCGCGAGGATGACGCCCGAGTCAAGGAATTCGCCCAGGAACAAGGTGACCGCGGCGGCGGCCAGCAGCACATAGACAAGCGGGTTGTTGAATTGGCGTCCCAGTTTGCGGAGAATGCCCACGCCTTTGGATCGGGGAAGCTCGTTCGCGCCGAATTCGGCGTGCCTGCGCGCTACCAGTTCGTGGGCCAGGCCCCTGGCGGAATCAGTTTCCAGCAGCAGTACTACCTCGTGGACCGGCAGCCCATGGTGGGCCGGATCCGGGACGCCGTCCGGCTCTCGGCGCCTGCCGGACGACTCCCGGCGTGGGAGGCGCCCTTGCCCGTTCCGGGAGGGCCTGGTCTTCGCCATGGGTGCCGCGGCCTCAGTGCCCCAGCAGGGCGTCGAGGGTGGCGAAACCGTACCCCGCCGCTACGATGTGGTCGATGACCTGCGGGAGGGCGTCGGCATCAAGAGTGGTCCCGTCATCGGGATTGGACCCGATGTGCATGAGGACGATTTCGCCGGGCTGCAGCCCTGCCTGGACGCGATCGGCCACCAATTGGACGCTTGCACCCCCGCTGGTGCCTTTCCAGCCCAGGGTGTCCACCGTCCACCTCACGGCCACGTAGCCCAGGGAGTTGACCGCAGCGATGGTCCGGGCGTCCCGTTCGCCGTAAGGGAAGCGGAACAGCGGCCGGGGATCGGCACCGGCCGCGAGGATGGCCTGCTCGGCGCCGCGCACCTGTTGGGCGATCAGGTCGTTGCCCAGGCCGGTGAATCCCGGATGGGTCATGGAGTGGTTTGCCACCCGGTGGCCGGCCGTCGTGATCTGCGCCACGGCCGCCGGGTTGTTCGCGGCCCAGTTTCCGGTCAGGAAGAAGGTCCCGGCAACACCGCGGGCGGCGAGGGCGGAGAGGATTTTCGGCAGTCCTGCCGCGTTGGCTCCGGCATCGAAGGTCAGTGCCACCACGTGGCCGGCCCCCGGAATGACGGTCAGGTCCTGGCCCCGGAGGGACACCGGAAACGGTGCCGGCTGCGGGGGAATACCCGGCTCCGTCGATGCCGTTGGCTGGTCCGGCCCTTCCGGGGGCTGTGGTTCGGGAACCGGCGGCACTGGAACCGACGGTATGACGACGGGTGGCTCCAGCGGGGTCTGGCCGGCCTCGGGCGTGTCCGTTGCCTGCGCTGTCGGGGCAGCGCCGGGGCTGGCCGGGCCGGCTGTGCCGGGCAGCGCCGACGAAGGGGGCGCCGGCGAAGCGGACGGAGCGGCCGACGGCGGACCGGCCGTGGGTGCCGGAAGCAACAGGGCCAGGGTGATGGCGAGGACCACCAGGGCGACAGCGAGCGCTATGGCGGGCGCCCGCCGTCGTGCTTCACTGGACGGCACCACCATCACCTGCCCTGGAGGCTAATGTCGTTGTCGCCGTTGGTCCGTTCAGGAACCCGTGGAACCGCCGGACTCGTTGTCGGGGCTGTGGACCACCAGGACCGGGCAATGGGCGTGGGCCACGATTGCGGAGCTGACCGAGCCCAGGAGCAGGCCGCCGAACCCGCCGTGCCCCCGGCGCCCCACAACGATCATGTCGGCGTCGCGGCTGGCATCGATCAGCGCTTCCCGGGGATGGCTGCGGATAAGGGTTGAGGTGACGTTGGCCGGTGTTTCGGCTCCGAAGGCCTGCGCCACGGCATCGTCCAGGACCTTCCTGGCACCTTCCTCGAAACCCTCGACGCCCATCATGACGTAGCCGCTGTACATCTGCGGATACTCCCAGCAGGCGACCGCCTGGACCTTGGCGCCCAAGGGAGTGGCCATCCGTTGGGCCTGCCGAAGTGCCTCCACGGACGCCTCCGACCCGTCGACGCCCACCACGATCCTGGCTATTGGTGCCCCGGCAATGCTCATGTCTGCTCCCTTGTCGGACCCGCGTTGTCACGCCCATCATGCCTGCAGGCATGATGGGCGGGGTAGGGCCGAAGGTCACGGCGCGCCGGCGGGTGGCACTCCGGGCCCGGGAATGGCCTCCGCGGGCCACCCGGGTTCGGTGGCGCCCGGGTCCAGCCGGAACGGCGGATACTCATCCCGCATAAGTGCGGTGTACACCAGGACCCGGTAGATCCAGCGGTTGATACCCAGGATGAAATCGAACAGCGGGCGCTGGTAGCGGCCGGTGAACAGCAGGATCACGGCCGCGATCAGGACCAGCAGCCCCAGCAGGGACAGTCCGGATCCCCGTTCGTAAGTGCTGCCGATGACGTTGTCCTCTGCCTGCCACCGCCAAATAGTTCCCGTGGTTCCCGCGAAGGCAGCAACCAGGAGCAGGTGTGGAATGGACAGGAGCCACCATTTCACCAGGACCAGCCCGCGTGAAAGCCGCTGCGGGTACTCCACCTCAAAATCGGCCGGGTAATTGGCACGTTTGAGTGTGAACGGCGGGTAGAGGTCGGTGCCCACGGCCGCGTAGGCGTAGAACGCAACCCGCCAGTTCCACCGCAGGACGCCCACGTTGAAGTCGAACAGTGCCCGCGGGTACCGGCCGGTAAACAGGATGGCGAACCCCGCCACGATGGTGGTGATGACGAACGCGAACCAGAGGAAGAAGAGAAGGATGAAGTGCGGTATGGCCAGGAACCATTTGACCAGCCACATCCACCGTGAAAGGCCGGGATCGAGTTCACCAAAGAGCGTTGAGGGGTAGCCGGGGCGCCCTCCCGCCGCCATGCTGGATGACGGCGGCGGGGGGACGGCCACTGGTGCAGCCGGTACTGCCTGGGCTCCCGGATAGCCCGGCCCGACCATCGATGGCCCGCTCACCGGTGGCCCGCCGGCCGGAGCCGCGGCGTTTGGCGGTCCTGCATGCCGGCCCAGTCCCGCAGCCCCAAAGATGATGAGGGGAATACCAATCAGCAGGGCGATGATGCCGCCCACCAGCAGCCCTGTGGCTGCCGGCCGGATCAGGTCGGAGCGGAAGCCGGCCTGCGCCTGGACGTCAACGCCCGGGGAGGCGTCGGCGTTCATCACCACTACTTCCCAGGCGCCGGGCGTGATGTTCCAGGTGAGTTCCTGCTCTCCGGAGCCGGACACGGAGGCGGTCCAAAAGCGCTGGTCCGCCGGCGGTGATCCCGGGCTGCCGCCTGCTACGTCACGGTATTCGGCACGGAATGGCCGCTGGCGGATGTTGAGCAGCTCCGAGTGGTGCACGCCTGACAAGTACTGTTCGACGTCGGCCTGCGGGGCAATGCCAATGAACACCGGTTTATCCGGGGTCCCCGACTCAACGCGCAGCCGCAGGGTGCCCACATCAAAGGGAAGCCTGCCGGGAACATCCTCGCCGATGGCGTCGGCCCGCGGAGAGGTCAGGGCGAAGGAGCTGACGGAGAAACGCGACGTGCCTGACGTCAGGTATCCATCCCCCTGGATTGATCCCACTGCTGACGCCACAGCTCCGCCCGCCAGCGCAGCCAGGCCCGGGAGCGTTATGAGGATCCCGAGGATCAGCAGGATGATGGCGGCGGGCTTTTTCATGGCGTCGAACCTTCCCCGTGGGGGACAAGTGAAGCGTGGAGGAGGATCAGCAGGCGCTGCCGCCTAGATGGTGCCGTGCACGGTGTCAGTGCGCGTGATGATCGTGGGGCACGGGAGGTGCTTCAGCACGCCGTGGGCGGTGGAACCGAGCAGAAGGCGCTTGAAGGCGCCCCGGCCACGGCTGCCCACCACGAGCAGCCTTGCCCCGGCGGCGGCCTCGACAAGGGCGTCCACCGCGCCCTTTTCGCTCTCGAGCCGCTGGTGCACGGTCAGGTCCGGGTAGTCTTCCTTGAGCCCGGCGACCGTTTCGGAAAGCACAATGCGTTCCTCGTCCACCATGAGGTCCGCGAGCGCTCCGGGGGTCAGGCCGGCGTCGATGATGGGGTCAGGCACGTTGACGGCATAAACGACGGTGAGTTCATCTCCCTCGCGGTCTGCCTCGGCGGCTGCGAAGGCGACGGCCTGCGTTGCCTCGGCAGATCCGTCAACGCCCACCACCACTCCGGACCTGCCTTCGAGGTCGTGGGTTCCGACGACGGCGACAGGGACTTTGGCGGCGGTGGCCACCTGGAGTGCGCGGTCCGCGAGCGTGCCGCCCAGGTGCCCGCTGCCGGAGCCGATGACCATCATCGAGGTCTTCTTCGAATACTTGGCCAGCTGCGCGCCCACGCTTCCGGTGAGCAGTTCGGTGGCCGGGGTGACGGGCACGGTTCCTTCAAGCCGGCCGGCGGCGGTCTTAAGGAGTTCCTCGCCCGCCTGCTGGAGTGTTCCGAACCACGGATAGGGTTCGGCAACCCAGCGGTCGTCCACCACGTGGAGGACCACCAGCGGCAGGCCCGCACGGTGGGCGCGGCGGGCTGCCCACAGGACTGCGGCCTGGCTTTGGGCGGAGTCGTTTGTGCCCACAGCGATGGGTTTTTGGGATGTCATGGCCGCACTTCCTGCTCGTCTTGAACCGGTCTTCCGGCCTTTCAAGACTGGCCCCGGCGGCACCGGCACTGTAGGGCCAAAAGTCACGGAAGCGCTGTTCAAGCGCCCCTATGCACCTGGTGCAGCTGGAGCAATGGGCTCCGGGCCGGGCGTGTCCCGTTCTGCGAGGGTCTTGTAGATGGTCCAGCCGACGGCGGCCAGGGGCACAGCGAGCAGCGCACCGATGACGCCGGCCAGGGTTGCCCCCGCGGCCAGGGCAAGGATGATCACCAGCCCGTGGATCCGCAGGACCCGGCCCATGAAAAGGGGCTGGAGGATGTGGTGTTCAAACTGGTTGGCGGCTACCAGGATCACCAGGACAATAAGCGCGGGAACCGGTCCGTTCTCCACCAGGGCCACCAGTACGGCGAGGCTGCCGGCGGCCGTTGCTCCGATGATGGGAATGAAACCGCCCAGGAAGACTACCGCTGCCAGGGGGACAGCCAACGGAATCCGAAGGATCAGCAGCCCGATCAGGACGATGACAGCGTCGACGGCAGCGATGATCAGGGTTCCGCGGACGTAACCGCCCAGCACAACAATGCTGCGTTCGGCCGCGAGGTATGCCCTGCCCTGGTGGTGTCCAGGGAGAAAGCCAATCATGAAGGACCGGATCTTGTCGCCGTCTTTGAGGAAGAAGAACAGGATGACCGCCGTCAGGACAGTGCCGGCCGCAATCTCCCCGGCAGTCCGCAGCCCTGTCAAGGCATCGGCGCCCAGGCTTCCGCCGGCAAGGAATTTCTGGAACTCGCTGCGGGCGGCGTTGATCTGGTCATTTGTCAGCGCGACGGGGCCGGTGGTGATGAATTGCTGCAGCTGGCCTATTCCTGCTTCTGCCCGGGCTGCCAGGACGGAGGCCTGCTGCCTGACCAGTGCGGTGATGCCTCCCACCACGCCGGCAGCCACCGCCAGGATCACCAGGAAGGACGACAGGACGGCAAGGGCGCGGGGCCAGCCCCGCGCCGCAAGCCACCGGACCGCAGGAGCCATGGCCGAGGCCAGGATTAGTGCAACCAGCACCGGAATGGTGACCAGTGGAACCCGGGCGGCGGCAGTCACCGCTACCCAGGCGAGCGCCAGCACGGAGAGCGTCTGGACCGCCCGGATGCTTGCCCGGCCCAGGCCATCGGTCCAAAGAACTGACATCCTGCCGGTGAAGGACCCCGGACGGGACTGGCCTGCCGGGTCCCCGTCGGGGGGCACACTGCGTTCCATGGTCTCCTCCTTGCCTGCGATTGGGACCAGGCTCAAAAAATTGCGTCTCTACTGTCCCTGTTTACCCCTAATCTCCGGTACTGAACTTCGGCAGCGCCGAACATTCAGGAAATCGCAGCATGGCGCCTCCCTGCCACGTCTGTCTTCCGCCGCAGCTCTTCTGTCGCAGCGGAACCTGGGGGACCATGGAAAAGTGCCCGAATCCGCTGCTACCAAGGTTCACATCCGCCCCGGTTGGTCAGTATGCTTACTATTGTCGCCCAACGGTCAAGGAGAAAGGCAGCAACATGACTGAACAGAACGTCCCCGACGATGAGCTGGAAGTCGTGGAGGAAAACGACGTGCTTCTCGACGAAACTCCCGGCGCGGCGTCGTCCCTGGAACTGGACCCCGTTTCAGGTGAGCCGGACAGCTACCCTGGCGCCGCCGAGAACAACCCAGACCGCTGGCAGGAGGACCCGTTGCTGCAGGACGAGGCGGTGAGCGGTGAGGAGGAAGACTTCCTGAGCGACCAGACGCTGCGGGACGAAAGCGCGCAGGCGCGGTACCGCTCCGGCGATGAGCAAGTGCCGCCGGACGCCCCCACCCTCGGGGAAGCCGCAGCGGATGTCGATTTTGGTGAGGCCCCAACCGGCCTTGAGGCTGACGCCAGCGATGACGAGGAAAACTTCGGCGGCTCGCCGCTCAGCGAGTTCGAGCCTGACGACCTGGAACGCTAGCAACCCCGCTGACTGGGCCACGCAGGCCCGGCCGGCAGGGAGGGAGACCCATGCACTCCAAGGAACTGCTGCTCGAAGCCTTCGAGCGCCTCCCGGGCCTGGTCCGGCAGGCACTCGACGGGCTCGATGCGGCACAGTTGCAGCATCGCCCCGGCGGCCATGGCAATTCCATTGCCTGGCTGGTCTGGCACACGGGCAGGGTGGAAGATGCGCAGATAGCCTCGGCCTCGGGCCTGGAACAGGTCTGGAGGGCTGAGGGATTCGTCAGCCGCTTTGGCCTTCCGCTGGCGGGAAATGACACGGGCTACGGGCACTCGAGCGAGCAGGTGGACGCCGTCCGGGCGCCCCGGGAACTCCTGCAGGAGTACTACGAGGCCGTCCACCGGCAGACCGCCAAGGTCCTGGAGGGTATAGGCGATGTCGACCTGGACCGCGTGGTCGACAGGCACTGGGATCCGCCAGTGACCCTCGGTGTGCGGCTCGTCAGCATCCTGGGGGACTGCCTCCAGCACGTCGGCCAGGCCGCCTACGCCAGGGGGCTAAACCACGAAACGGCAGACACCGGCGGTGCGTGAACTCGTGGTGCTGGGCACCGCATCCCAGGTCCCCACCCGTACCCGGAACCACAACGGCTACTTCCTGCGCTGGGACGGCGAAGGGCTACTTTTCGATCCCGGTGAAGGCACCCAGCGCCAGATGATCCATGCTGGGGTGGCGGCCAGCCATATCTCCAGGATCTGCCTTACCCACGTGCACGGAGACCATTGCTACGGCCTGCCCGGAGTCCTGTCACGGATGGCCCTGGACGGCGTCGGGCATCCGGTCCACCTGCACTATCCGGCGTCCGGTGACCAGGTGGTCCGGGCCCTCGTGGCTGTCAGTTCACCCGCCATCGACCTGCGGCTCCACCCCCACTCCGGCACCGGGTCCGTGGCGGACGGCCTCCACATCCGTCCTTTGAAGCACCGCATCGAGACCTACGGCTACCAGATCACTGAGCCGGACGCCCGCACCTTTCTGCCGGAGCGGCTGCGGGCGGCGGGAATTGAGGGGCCTGACGTCGGTCGGCTGCAACGCAATGGGGTCCTGGGGGCCGTCAGGCTGGAGGAGGTGAGCATCCCCAGGCCGGGCCAGCGCTTCGCCTTCATCATGGACACTGCACCGTGCCCTGGCGCCGAAGAACTGGCGGACGGGGCTGATCTGCTGGTCACCGAGGCAACGTTCAGTGACGACGACGCCGGGTTGGCTCAGCAGTACCTCCACCTTACTGCCGGGCAGGCCGGGGAGCTGGCGGCGTCCGGCAGGGCACGCACCCTTGTGCTCACCCACTTCTCGTCACGGTACGGCGACGACGTCCCGCTGCTCAGGGAGCAGGCGCGGGCCAGGGCCCCAGGGGTCACAGTGATCGCCGCCAACGATCTGGAGCGTATTCCCGTTCCGCGGCGTCGGCAACCGGAGCGGGAGGCAGCGGGCGAAACAACGGCGATAGGGTTAAACCATGACGGCAGCAGCTGAATCCACGGTGACTTTTGATGGCCGTTTCGCCCGGGAACTGGCAGAACTCGCGGTGCCCTGGCAGGCCGAGGAAGCACCCAGCCCCGAGCTTCTCGTCCTGAATGACAGGCTGGCAAGGGACCTTGGCCTTGACCCTCGGTACCTGCGCAGTCCCGAAGGTGTGCGGCTCCTGGTGGGAAACCACGTTCCCGTCGGCGCCACACCCGTGGCACAGGCATACGCCGGACACCAGTTCGGTGGGTACTCGCCCCTGCTCGGTGACGGACGGGCCCTGCTGCTGGGCGAGGTCACGGACAGAAGCGGCCGCCTCCTGGACGTCCACCTCAAAGGTTCGGGGCGCACGCCGTTCGCCCGTGCCGGGGACGGCCGTGCCGTCGTCGGACCTATGCTGCGTGAGTACCTCGTCAGCGAGGCCATGCATGCACTGCACATTCCCACCACCCGCTCGCTCGCCGTCGTCGCCACCGGGCGGCAGGTGCGGCGCGATGACATGCTGCCCGGCGCCGTCCTGGCACGGGTGGCAAGCAGCCACCTGCGCGTAGGCAGCTTTCAATATGCGCGTGCCACCGAAAATATGGACCTCCTGAAGCGGCTGGCGAACCACGCCATCAGCAGGCACTATCCGCACGCCGCGGAAGCCGCCAACCCCTACCTGGCGCTGTTCGGGTCCGTCGTCTCGGCCCAGGCGGACCTGGTGGCCCGGTGGATGTTGGTGGGATTCGTGCACGGAGTCATGAACACGGACAACATGACCATCTCCGGGGAAACCATCGACTATGGCCCCTGCGCGTTCATGGACACGTTCAATCCGGCCGCCGTCTACAGCTCCATCGATGTCAACGGGCGCTATGCCTACGCCAACCAGCCGGTGCTGGCCGAATGGAACCTTGCCCGGCTCGCGGAGGCGATGCTGCCGCTCATTGACGAAGACCAGGAAAAGGCGGTCGCCCCGGCGGTGGAGGTGCTGGGCGGATTCCGCGGACAGTACGGCAGGGCGTGGTTCGGCGGCATGACGACCAAGCTCGGCCTGGACAACGTCGACGGACGTGACGACGACGCCGCTGTGTCCGCCCTGGTGGATGATGCCATCGCCATCCTCAAAGACGGCCCGGTGGACTACACGGTGTTCTTCCGGAACCTGGGAAAGGCGGCCCGGGGGGACTTCCGTCCGGTGCGCGGCATGGTTCTTGACCTGGCCGCTGTTGACGCCTGGCTGGAGCGCTGGAAGGCGCTCAAACCTGACGCCGAGTTGATGGACAGTGTGAACCCGGCCTATATTCCGCGCAATCACCTCGTGGAGGAGGCGCTGTCCGCTGCCACGGGCGGAAACCTGGCTCCACTGCAGCAGCTGCTCGAGGCCGTCAGCGACCCCTTCACCGAGCGGCCCGGGCTGGAACGCTACGCGGAAGGTGCTCCCGAGGATTTCGGCAGCTATACGACCTTCTGCGGTACCTGACCGCCGCGGAGCGCCGCGTGGCAAAACGACAGGAGGGTGGCAGCCGGATTTCCCGGCTGCCACCCTCCTGATTCAGCCGGTCCCGCCAAGCGGGCCGGACTGCGCGAAGACTAGGCTACGCGAACTGCGGAGTAGCCACCGAGCCAGCTGATGGAGTGCACCTGCGTGTCGTAACCGTTGACGCCGCCGCTGACAACCTGGCCGTTGCCCGCGTAAACGCCCACGTGGCCGGAGGTGATGATCAGGTCACCGGGGGCGGGAGAGCCCACAACGGTGCCGTACTGGAAGAACTGGGTGGGGGCCAGGTCGCCGACGGACTTGCCGACGGAACGCAGGGCCTTTTCAACCATGGCAGTGCAGTCCTGCTGGACACCCAGCTGGCCATAAGCCGACGCGAGGATGGCAGCACCGGTGCCCGAGCCCGTGGTGGATGCCACCGGGGTGGCGGACGCGTAGGACATGTTCATGCCGGTGTTGGCCGGTGCGGAGGCAGCAGCCGCCTGGACGGGTGCTGCGGCGCGGGCAGGCGCCGGGGCTGCGGTGTAGCCTGCGCCCGGAATCTGGATCTGGTCGCCCGGGTAAATAACTGAGGACAGTCCCAGGCCGTTGGCTGACAGGACGTCGTTGAGGCTGACGCCGTAGGCTGCGGCAATGGCGCCAAGGGTGTCGCCGGAAACGACGGTGTGGACGTTACCTGCTGCTGCGGCGGGGGCTGCAGCCGGGGCGGCCGGTGCTGAATAGGCCTGGACGCTGGCCTGGCCGGTGGTGTCCGGGGCGGTTACACCGGCGTGGGCCGGAGCGCCGACTCCGAACGCAATGCCGGACGCTGCAGCAACGGCGAGGGCCGGGCGGCCCAGCGAGCGGGCCTGGGACTTGGCTGTTACGGCGAGGCCCTCGAGCACAATGGAGCGGGCCGGGGTTGCGCGGTGACGGGCTGAAATGGAATTTTTTGACACGGTTGATCGCCTCTCCCATGCCTGCGGGGTGAGCTGTCGGGTTCGGGCTGGAGATACCCGGCCGGGAGCGGCTCCGCGACAAACGGAAGCACTATCGACTTAACCCCTAGGCCACGTGTGGCCGTGGAAACTTGGTTCCCCCGTCCCTGCCAACTGGAGCGGTTGGATCCCATGATCAGCGGCAGGGCTCGGCATGCTGACGGGAATGTCCCGACTGAGAGGGACACCAGAAGACAATAACCCACACGCAGCGCCATTGTCACATTTGGATAACATACGAGGTTGTTCTCTCGCATTGCGCAAACGTCTGGACGTTATCCGATTTTTCGGTGCCGACCTCGCGTTGTCTACCGGCGCCGGGAAAGCTGTAACAATGCGGATACGGCCCCCTGTGTGGACCGCGAAACCAACGGTAAGCTTCGGGACTATGCCCCTGTTCGTGACCTTCGCCACGCGCCCCTTGCTCGCGGGCTTCATGGCCATTGCCGTGGCTGCCGGCACGGCGCTGCCGGCGGCCACGGCCGACGAACCGCCTCCGCCCGGCCGGTATCCTTCCTGGGCGGACGTGCAGAAGGCCCAGTCCTCCGAAGCGGCAAAAAGTGCGGAAATCACCACCATCAATGGACTCCTGACCGGCCTGCAGGCGGAGTCGGAGGCGGCAGGCGAAACGGCCGTGCGTTTCGCCGCCGACTACGCGGTGGCGGATGCCGAGCTTCAGACAGCCACTTCCCGCCTGGAAACCCTCTCCGCCCGGGCCGCGCACGCCAATGATGAGCTGGCCCGGCACCGGAAGGACATCGGCGCCCTTGCCGCTCAGTCCTACAAGACCGGCGGGACCAACGCGGGATTCTTCGTGGCGCTGGATGCCCTGGGAACCAACAGCGTCCAGGGGCTCAACCTGGTCAAGCTCGCAGGAGACAAGACCGCCGCCCTGGTGAACAATGCGGGGGCCGCCGAAAAGGTGGCCGCTTCCCTCACGGAACAGGAAAAACTTGCCAGGAACGAGCGGGCGCGCCTGTCGGTGGAGGCGAAGGCAAAGCTGGATGCCGCCCGTTCCGCCCAGGATGCGCTGGCCCGTCAGGTCACCGAGGAGCAGCGGCGCGGCGGCGAGTTGACCGCCCAGCTCGCCACCCTGAAGGGCACGACGGCGGCCCTTGAGGGTGAGTACCGCCACGGCCAGGCTGCGCTGGCTGCCTACGAGGCGGCCCAGCAGGCCAAGCGTGCCGCCGCGGAGGAGCAGGCCCGCAGGCAGGCGGAAGCTGCGGCCAAGGCAGCCGCAGTGGCAGCCCAGCAGCCCAGGGTGCCCGCACCCGCCGCAAACCCCGTCCAGGCTAATCCTGCCCCGCCCAACCCTGACCCCGTCAACAATCCTGTCCCTCCTGCTCCGGAGGCGCCGCCGGCACCTGCCCTGCCAAGCCCGCCCCCCGTCGTCGTGCCTTCCGTTCCCGGCGGGGCGGTCAACGATCCGGCCGGGGCGAGAAACTACGCTTCCGGCCGCTTGGCTGCCTATGGGTGGGGCCAGGACCAGTTCCAGTGCCTGGCCCAGCTGTGGACCAAGGAGTCCAACTGGCTGACCACGGCCACCAACGCCTACTCCGGGGCGTATGGGATAGCCCAGGCGCTGCCGCCGGGCAAATATGCCAGCGCCGGCAGCGACTGGCTGACCAGCTACCGGACCCAGATTGAGTGGGGCCTGGGCTATATCCGGGACCGCTACGGTTCGCCGTGCGGGGCCTGGAGCCACTCCGTATCCCTGAACTGGTACTGACTGACGCGTTAGGCTGTCCCCATGCCAGATTTCGAACGGTTCCGTGTGCTGCTCGAAGAGGAGCGGGCGCGGCGCCTGGCACTGTTGCCGGCGTTGCGGGCAGACATCGAGGCAGCAAACTCGGCGCGCCAGGACTCCAATGTCGACGACGAGCATGATCCCGAGGGGGCCACCATCGCCTTCGAACTCTCGCAGGCCGCGGCGCTCCTGAAGCAGAGTTCGGCGGGCCTGGACCAGATTGAGGCGGCCCTGGCCCGGCTGGCCGCGGGAACCTATGGAAGCTGCGCCGTGTGCGGAGAGCCCATCGCCGAGGGCAGGCTGGAAGCCCGGCCGTGGACCCCGTTCTGCATCCAGCACGCATCGTCGGGGCGCGGGCGGTGACGGCTGCGGCGGACGTGGTGTCCGCGGCTGCGGATTTCGTTGACAGGACCCTGCAGAACGAGGGTGCCTGGTACCGGGCGGACGACGTGGGGAACCGGCTGGGCGGGGTGCTGGCCTCGTATGGTTCGTCCGTGGGGGCCGTCCGCGGAACGGTCCGCGATGCCCTGCGCAAGTTCAAGGACCTGGACCACGACGGCACGGTCATGCTGGCCTCCGCCCTGTGGGGACAGCCCCGGCCCGGCTCCCGTCCGGTGTTCGAGCGCCGCCTGGCCGCCGTGGTGCTGCTGCAGTCAAGGGTGCAGCTTCTCCGGCACTCGGACCTGACCCGCCTGGAGGGCTTCCTTCGCTCCGCCCGGGCAGCGGACCTGACGGAGCCCCTTCTTGCTGACGTTCTGGTCCCGCTCCTGGCAGGGCTGGGGGAGCGCGAACGGCAGCGGGCGGGTGTTGTGCTGGCGCGGTGGCGGGAAGATCCCGACCCACAGCTGCGGGCGGCAGCCGATGCCCTTGAAAAGGACTTATCCATGTGAATCGTAACGAGGAGACCTGAATGAACGAGCCGTTTGACCTTGACCGTTTTGTCGCTGCCCAGGACACCGGCGGAACCTATAACCAGGCGCTGGGGGAGCTGCAGGTCGGCAGGAAGTCCGGGCACTGGATGTGGTTCGTCTTCCCGCAGATTGCCGGACTGGGGCAGAGTGCCACCTCACGCCGGTATGCCATTTCCTCCCTGGCAGAGGCCCGCGCCTACCTGGATCACGAGGTCCTGGGCCCGCGGCTCCTGGAGTGTGCGCTGGTCCTGGCAAACCACGCCGACCAGTCCGCCGAAGACATTTTCGGCGGTATCGACGCCAGGAAACTCCGCTCCTCCATGACACTGTTTCTCCGGGCGGCACCCGGAGAAACAGTGTTCAAGACCGTCCTGGCCCAGTTCTTCAATGGAGAGCCGGACCCGGCTACCGACGAGCTCCTGGCCGGCCAGGACGAGGCCGGCTGAGCCCCGGCTCCGGCTCCGGTTCCGGTCACGGGCGCCCCGGGGCGCTACGGCGTGGGGCTGCCGCCGTTGACGTTGAGCGTTTCACCCACCACGTAGCTGGACTCGGGTGAGGCCAGGAAGACGTAGGCGGGGGCGAGCTCAGCAGGCTGGCCCGCGCGTCCCAGGGGAGTGGACTGGCCGAACTCCGGCAGTTCCTCCTTGGGCTGGCCGCTGCTGACCTGCAGGGGGGTCCAAATGGGGCCCGGCGCCACGGCGTTCACCCGGATTCCCTTGGGCGCCAGCTGCTGGGCCAGGCCCTTGGTGAAGTTGTTGATGCTCGCCTTGGTGGTGGCGTAATCCACCAGGGTGGGGGACGGGTTGTAGGCCTGGATGGATGTGGTGTTGATGATGGTTGAGCCGGCCGGCATATGCGGCACGGCGGCCTTGGTCACCCAGAACATGGCGTAGACGTTGGTCTTCAGCGTGTGGTCGAACTGCTCGTCGGTGATGTCCTGCAGGTCCTCCTGCGCAACCTGCTTGCCGGCGTTGTTGACCAAAATGTCCACCCCGCCCAGGACGGCAACCGCCGTGTCCACCAGGTCCCGGCACGCAGCGGAGTCCTTGAGGTCGCCAGGCGCCTTGACGGCCTTGCGGCCGGCGGCCTCGATGATCCCGGCGATGCGTGAGGCGTCCTCCTCTTCCTGCGGCAGGTAGGAAAGCACGACGTCGGCGCCTTCCCTGGCAAAGGCGATCGCCGTTGCTGCCCCGATGCCTGAGTCCGCGCCGGTCACGATGGCCCGGCGGCCCTGCAGCCGCCCGGTACCCCGGTAGGTCTCTTCGCCCAGGTCAGCCTTCGGCTCCAGCTCCGCATCAAGCCCCGGCTCGGGCTGGTGCTGCTTGGGCGGGGAAATCTTTTCGTACGCAGTCACGGGATTACGGAAGGTGTACTGGTCAGTCATGGTGGTACTCCTGTTCGTGCGGGACACGGGCTGGTTCGTTGCCCGGGTAACTTATGCAGCCTGCGCCGCCCAACGGCAATCGCGAAAAGCTAAGCATGCTTACGGTTTCTAGCCTAGGCGCTGATTCCCTGCCCTGCCAAGCCGCTCCGCCTGGTCAATCGCGGTGGACCTCCACCAGCCTGACCCCGGCCAAGCGCCCGGCGTCGAGCACTGCCTCCATGTAAGTGCAGGCCGGCTGGCGGCGGCGGTCTGTAGGCGAACCGGGGTTCAGCAGCCGAAGCCCGCGCGGTGACACCGTGTCCCAGGGGATATGGCTATGGCCGAACACCAGGACATCGGCGTCGGGGTACAGCGCTTCGCACCGAGTTTCGCGTCCTTTGGCCTGGCCGGTCTCGTGGACCATCGCAAAGCGGACTCCGTCCAGGGTGGCAGTTGCCGTTTCGGGCAGGCGCCGGCGCAATTCGGGCCCATCGTTATTGCCAAAAACACCCAGCAGACGCTTGCTCCGGCGTTCGAATTCGTCCAGCAGGGCTGCCTCCACCCAGTCGCCCGCGTGGAACACCACATCGGCATTTTCGACGGCGGACCACACCTGTTCCGGCAGGTCCCGGGCGCGTTTGGGTACATGGGTATCGGCGATCAGGAGGAGGTTCAACGGCATACCGGAATCCTGCCATGAGGCCCTGTTCCGGGGCGGCCGCGAGTCGTAGTCTGGGGCCTGGAGGTGATTGCCATGGAGGCAGCCCAAGGCGACCGGATCGTCGTTCGCGGCAGGAACGTGGGGTCCGCGGACCGGCACGGGGTGATCCTGGAGGTCCGCGGCCAGGGCGGAAGCCCGCCCTATCTTGTCCGCTTTGACGACGGTCACGAAACGGTGATGTATCCCGGCGGTGATTTCGCCGTCGACCGCGCTCACGGCACCTGACGCCCCCGGTTTACTGCGCAGCGCCGCTCCACCTGTCAGACTGGGGCAATGGATCATTTCCAGCCCTCCAGCATGTCCTCAACGCCGCCCCCGCGCCTGGGGCCGCGAGACCCCGGCGACGCGTGGGTGGAAGGGGACCGCGGCCGGTTCTGGGGCAGGTTCGGCGCGGCAGGCGTGCTGGCCTGGGATCCTGCCAGGGGAGTACTCCTGCAGCACCGCGCCGTGTGGAGCCATAACGGTGGTACCTGGGGCCTGCCTGGCGGGGCCCTGCACCAGGGTGAAGAAGCGGTTGACGGGGCCCTCCGTGAAGCCTACGAGGAGGCCGCCGTCCCATCGGAGAGCGTGGAAGTGCTGTTCACCTCCGTGCTGGACCACGGCTACTGGTCCTACACCACGGTGGTGGTGCGGGTGCGGGAATCCTTTGAGCCGGTGATCAGCGACCCCGAGAGCATCGCCCTGCTCTGGATTCCGGTGGCCGAGGTGGATGCCCTTGAGCTGCACCCCGGTTTCGCGGCCGCGTGGCCGGACCTGCTGGCACAGCTGGACACCGACGAGCCCTGGTAGGCCGGTGCCGGACTCCTCCGCAGGAGCCGCCGGCTAGTATCCCTCGCCGTACTCGGCGGTCACCAGGATGGGCAGGTGGTCCGAATTTCCCCGCGGCAGCGTTTCCACGCCCGCGATGTCCAGGCCTAGTGACGTGGCGAAGTCAAAGTGGCCCTTGAACACCTTGTACCGCGTGTAGGTCCTCCTGTTGCTCAGGGAGAGTGCGTACCCGGAGTTCTTCATGTGCATGTCAAGGTTCTTGGTGAAGAACGGGTAGTTGAAGTCCCCCACCATCAGGGTCATCAGGCCCCTGCCCATGCTCAGCAGCTCGGCGTGGGCTGCGTGGATCTGCTTCCGCCGCAGCGAGTTCGACGCCGTCAGTGGAGCTGCATGGAACGACCCGATGACCAGCTCATGCTGGGTTTCGTTGTCCATCACCCTGGTGCCGATAAGCCGCTCATGGGCCGGGGCCAGCACCCTGTCATGCATGGATTTCTTCAACGCGAAGGACTGCGTGTCCAGCGCGGTAAAACGGCTGCTCCGGTAGTAGATGGCCAGGCCCAGCCGGTTGCCTTTGGTGGCATCGGCCAAATGCAGGGGGCCCAAGGTCTCCGGAAGGTCGCTGGCGTCCACTTCCTGGAGGCACAGCGCATCGATGTCATGGTTCCGGGCCAGGGCGAGAAGTTCGCCGCTGGCCTTGTGCTTGCGGAGGTTGTAGCTGATGACGCGCATGAAACACCTCTTTTGAGGGTTGCTGACAGGACCAGTTCCTTACTCTAGTCCGATTGCCACCCGCACCTTCCAACATTTCGTTGCCCTGCCGCAGCGCGCCGTGGAAGCAGGAGGATAGAGTTAGTGGCAATTCACTGACTTTCCGTAAGGGGCCAGCCTTGACTGCAGACCTGCCCGAACTCGCCGGGGGCAACTTCTACTACCAGGACCTGGGCGGCGGCTTGTTCCGGTCCACCATCCACGCCCAGGGTGCCTGGAACGTCCACGAACAGCACATGGCCCCGGCGTCAGGCCTCATGGCAGACGTCCTGGAACGGCACCAGCCACGGGAGGACATGCGGATGGCCCGGATCAGCTACGAGATCCTGGGGCTGATTCCGGGTGGTGAGTTCCGGATCGACACCACCACCCTGCGGCCCGGCAGGACCATCGAACTGGTGCAGGCGGAGCTGGTGGCCGGAGGCCGGACCGCCATCCGAGCCACGGGGTGGCGCATGCTGACCAGCGACACCGCTGAAGTTGCCGCCGTCGAGGACGCCGTGATCCCCGGCCCTGACGAATGCAAGCCGTACGACGGCGCCGCGGTCTGGCCCGGCGGCTACATCCGCTCCCTCGAAATGAGGGTGGCTGAAGGGCACCGGCCTGGTGCCGGCAAGGTCTGGCTCCGCACCGACCACCCCCTGACCGACCGCGCCGACAGCAGCGACTTTGCGCGCCTGATGGGCCTGGTGGACACGGCCAACGGCATCGCCGCGCGGGTTCCGCCGGGAAAGGGCAGCTACGCGTTTCCCAACCTGGACCTGCAGGTCCACATGTACCGCAGGCCCCAGGGGGAATGGCTGGGGCTGGACAATGCAGTTTCGTTCGGCAGTGACGGGATCGGGCTGACGTCCACCGTGCTGCACGACCGGCAGGGGCCGTTCGGCCGGGCCGAACAGATCCTGACATTGCGCAAATCCTGACCCTGCCTGGCTATGGTGCCGGCATGTATCGCTGAGTATCGTTGTATATCGTTCGCGATTGGCAAAGGAGTTCATCATGCGTGCTTCACACCCTGCAGGCGGATACGGCGGGAACAACCTGGACGGCATGTGGCAGGCCGTAGAGGAGCTGCGCTCCCGGTTTGAGAAGCGGGTGGGAACCCGCGCAGGGAAAGGTGAGGTGCGGGCGGCGGTCCTTGCCCTGCTGGCGGAGCAACCAATGCACGGCTACCAGATCATCCGTGAGATAGAGGAGCGCAGCGGCGGCAGCTGGAAGCCGAGCGCAGGTTCTGTCTACCCCACGCTGCAATTGTTGGCGGATGAAGGATCCATCAGTGCCGAGGAATCGAACGGCCGCAAAATCTACTCGTTGACCGAGGCCGGCCGCGAGGAGTCGGCGGCCCACCACGGGTCTGCTCCATGGGATCCGGCTGCCGCTACGTCCGGCGGCGGCATTGCGTCCCTCCCCAAAGCCGGGATCGAACTGGCCCAGGCTGCAGCGCAGGTGGGCCGTACTGGTTCCCAGGAGCAGGTGCACCAGGCGGTGGCGGTGCTGGACGAGGCCCGCCGCCGCCTGTACGCCATCCTCGCCCAGGACTGACGCGGGTGGCGCTGACCGGCCCGGACCTTGTTGACCCCACCCGCCCTGTGCGGGAACACCGCGGGCGGTACCGCCGGATCCTGCGCTTCGCCGCCTGGAACCTCGCCGCCACGTGGTGGTTCGAGCTGTTCCTGCCGCGGATAGGACTTGGCCGGGTGGCCGCCCGGACGCGTTCACGGAGGATGCAGCGCTTTGCCCAGCGGTTCCATGACCTGGCCGTGGAACTCGGCGGCCTCATGATCAAGGTGGGCCAGTTCCTGTCCTCCCGGCTCGACGTCCTTCCGCCGGAGATCACCAAGGAACTGGAGGGGCTGCAGGACGAGGTTCCGCCGGTCGACTTCCCGGCCATCTCCACCCTGGCAGCACAGGAACTGGGGACGCCGCTGGCAGCCGTCTTCGCCTCCGTGGACCAATCGCCCATCGCCGCTGCCTCCCTGGGCCAGGCCCACCGGGCCCGCCTTAATGCCGTTGACGCCGGAGACACCGGGCTGGACGCCGTGGTCCTTAAAGTGCAGCGCCCTGGCATCGGCGCCATTGTCGACGTCGACCTCGCCGCCCTGCGCAAGGTGGCCGGCTGGCTCAGCCACATCCGGCTCGTGTCCCGCAGGGCTGACGTGCCGGCCCTGGTGGAGGAATTCGCCCAGACCAGCCTCCTGGAAATCGACTACCTGCATGAAGCCGTCAACGCTGAGCGCTTCGCAGCGGATTTCGCCGGCGATGACCGGGTGGAAGTTCCGGGCGTGGTGTGGGAGCGGACCACCCGCCGCGTCCTCACCCTGGAGGACGTTACGGCCATCAAGATCACGGACGTCCGGGCGCTCCGTGCCGCCGGCATCGATCCCGCGGCGGTTGCGCCGGTGTTCGCGTCCATCATGTTCGACCAGCTCTTCACCAACGGCTTCTTCCATGCTGACCCCCACCCGGGGAACATTTTCGTCACCCCGGTCCTTCCACGCACAGGGGAACTTGCCTGGAAACTGACGTTCATTGACTTCGGCATGATGGGCGAGGTCACAGCCTCCACGCGCAGCGGGCTGCGGAAGCTGCTGATCGCCGCCGCCGCCCGCGACGGCAAGGGACTCGTGGCGGCCATCAACGATGTGGGCGTTTTGATGCCGTCAGCTGACAGTGTGGGACTGGAGCGCGCCATGACACAGCTCTTTGCCCGCTTCGGCGGGATGGGCTTTGCCGAGCTGCGCGAAGTGGACCCGCGGGAGTTTCGCGATTTTGCGGTGGAGTTTGGCGACGTGGTCCGCTCGCTGCCGTTCCAGCTGCCGGAGAACTTCCTGCTGATCATCCGTGCCATGTCGCTGACATCCGGGGTGTGCAGCGCCCTGGACGAGCGCTTCAATCTCTGGGACTCCGTGGAGCCCTACGCTGCGCAGCTGCTCCGGAACGAGCGCGGCAACGTGGTCCAGGATGTGGCGCGGCAGGCCATCGACGCCGCCGGTGTTGCCTTCCGACTCCCGGGCCGGCTGGACGCCCTGGCCGGCAGGCTGGAGGAAGGATCGCTGCAGGTGGCCGTCCCTCGCCTGGAGCGCCAGGCTGCACGGCTGGACCGGGCGGTACGCCGCTCAGCCTCCGCCCTGGTCTTCGGGGCCGTGCTGCTGGCCGGGGCCGTTGTCCGCACCGACGACCCGGTGCTCAGCAATGTGCTGATGGCGGCATCGGCCGTTCCACTGCTGCACGCGCTGTGGGTGGGGCGCCGGGGGCGTTAAGGCCGCCGCCGCCGTCGGGCGTAACCTAAGGGAGGCCTGTCCGCCCTCAATGCAGGAGCTTCGCAATAATGCACCACACCGGTACCGGAACCAGCACGCTTACCGTGGTTCGGCAGGACGTGTCACTCGGCGCGGGCCGCGACCTCGAGTTCGGCCTGGAGCTGCTGGCCAGGGCCAGGAGCGGCGGCATTGGTCCCACCCTGCGGCTGTACCGGCCTGCTCCCACCGTGGCGTTCGGGCAGCGGGACACCCGGCTGCCGGGATTCGAGGCTGCCGCCCAGGCCTGCCTGGATAACGGCTTCGAGCCACTGGTCCGGAGGGCGGGCGGACGTGCTGCCGCCTATCACCAGGGCACGCTGGTGGTGGATCACATCGAACCGGACACGGACGCCGTCGCCGGGTCCAAGGCCCGGTTCGGCTACTTCGGCGAGCTCTTTGCGCAGGCACTGCGGAGCGTGGGGGTCAGGGCGGCCGTGGGGGAAATCCCGGGGGAATACTGCCCGGGTGAGTTCAGCGTGCACGGGACCGATCCCGCGGACAGTTCCCGGCGGATAAAACTGGTGGGCACGGCCCAAAGGGTGGTCTCCGGGGGCTGGCTCTTCAGCTCCGTCATCGTGGTGGAGGATTCCGCCCCGATCCGCAAGGTCCTTACCGACAGCTATGCCGCGCTCGGCCTGGACTGGGACCCTGCCACCGCCGGCGCCGCGAATGACCTGGTGCCCGGCCTGGACGTGGCGGCCGTTGAGCAGGCTCTTCTTAAAACGTATGCGGGCCATGCCACCCTGGAAACTGCTTCCTTCAGCAGCCTGGGGGCATGACCCGCATCAGTTATGCGGCGCAACGCCGCGCAGCCCGTCAGGCAGCCAGGCGGCTCTTGACCTCGGCGGCGGACGGGTTGGTAGCGGCGGTGCCGTCGGGGAAGAGGACGGTGGGAACGGTGCGGTTGCCGCCGTTCAGCTGCTCCACGAGCTCGGCAGTGCCGTCAACCTCTTCGATGTTGATTTCGGTGTAGCCGATGCCCTGCGCGTCCAGCTGCTTCTTAAGCCGGTTGCAGTATCCGCACCAGGTGGTGGAGAACATGGTGATGGTGCCGGATTCGGGAGTGAAGTCCACAGGGATCTCCTATACGTCGCTTGAAAGGTTTCCTTACCGTCAACCGTAGCGCGGCCGCCGGTATTCCCCGGTGTTGAAGGCCAGCAGCGGCGCTGGATGACAGTATGTGGCGGGCGGTGGCAAGCTGGTCCCATGTGTGGACGCTACGTAATGGCACGTGCCGTGGGTGACCTCCTGGCTGAATTCGACGCCGAGCTGGAGAACGAGGTGAGCATCCCGCCGTCGTGGAACGTGGCACCCACCGACGCCGTCCCCATTGTGCTGGAGCGCCTGGTTGATGACAGTGCCGCCCCCCGGCAGGTGCGCCAGCTGCATGTGGCGCGCTGGGGCCTGGTCCCGTCCTGGGCAAAGGATCCCGGAATCGGCTCGCGCATGATCAACGCCCGGAGCGAATCGGTGCTGGAGAAGCCGGCCTTCCGGAAGGCCGTGCAGTCCCGGCGCTGTGCCGTCCCGGCCGATGGGTACTACGAATGGAAGCAGGGTCCCGGGAAGTCGAAGCAGCCCTACTATGTGCACCCCGGGGAGGACCGCGGGCTGGTTTTCGCCGGCCTCTATGAGTGGTGGAAGGACCCGTCCCTGCCGGAGGGGGATCCGGGCCGCTGGCTGCTCTCAACGTCCATCCTCACGGCTGACACCCCGCCGCCCGGGACTGAATCGACCATCTTCGGGAAGCTGACTGAGCTGCACGACAGGGTGCCGCTGCCCATGGACAAAGCCACCATGGAAGCCTGGCTCGATCCGCAGGCGGATGATGCCGCTGCTTTGGTTGACTTGGTGCGGTCAGGGGTCAAGGACGCCGCCGCCGATTGGCAGGTGGAATCGGTGGGGAAGGAAGTGGGCAATGTCCGCAACAACGGCCCGGAACTGATCCGCCCGGTGGAAGCCCTGTTCTAGCAGCCCTGTTCCAGCAGCCGCCGCCAAAGGTGCGCCGGTGTTAAACGGTGACCGTGCCGGCGTCGTCCACTGCCCAGGTGGGGTTGTACGCCACTTCCCAGCGGAACCCGTCGGGGTCGGCAAAATACCCTGTATAGCCGCCCCAGGGCTGGGTGATGGGCTCGGCGATAATGGCAGCGCCCGCCGCCGCGGCCTCTTCCATGACCTTGTCCACGTCCTGGGGACTTCCGAGGTTGTGGCTGAGGGTGATGCCGGGGACGCCGGCGGGTGGGCTGGTACCGGCTTCGGCCTGCATCTGGCGGGTGTCCCAGAGGGAGAGCACCAGCCCGTGGTTGACCTGGATGAACAGCACCTCCCCGGCGACTTCCCGGTGGACGGGCCAGCCGAGGCCGTCAATGTAGAAGGCGCGCGAGGCCGCAACGCTGCGGACACCTAGGGAGATAAAGTCGACTCTGGGCTCCATGCTTCGATACTGTCAGATGATGGCGACAATTCAAGGAAACGATAGGGATGCACGGGCCGACAGGGAACAGCTCGCTGCCGTCCGGGTTGCTGTTGACGAGGTGGACGAACAGATTGTCACCCTCATCGCCCGCCGCGAACGGCTGATCAGGATCGCCGGCACCCTCAAGGGTGACGACGCCGAGGTGCGTGCCCCCGGCCGGGTGGAGCGGATCATTGAACACGTGCGGTCCGCCGCGGAGAAAAAGGACATTGACCCGGACATCGTCGAGTCAACCTACCGTGCAATGATCTCCGCGTTCATCGAACTTGAACTGCGGATCCACAAAGAAAACAGCTGAGCTGCTTCACCCGGGGTGGAGGAGCCTTAGATGGCTTCCTCCACCGGCACCCCGTGCTGGAACTCCCGTCCGTCGGCCTCGCTGAAGGCTGACAGGACATGCCCCTGCCCCAGTCCGTTCAGGGCCGTCAGGGGAAAGCTCCCGGTAATGCTGTTCTCTGAGTGGGACACCCCGGACAGGTCGAAATCTTCCTCGATTCCCTGGTCCCGGTTGAACGAGTAGCAGGCGATCGCCTCCCCGTTCATGAACTCAATGCACAGCCGTCGTTGCAGGGAATAGTCAGACGAGGCTCCCATCAGGCCCACGACATACGCGCCGGAATCCGGAATGGCGCCGTCAATGTCGAACTTTGCCACAAGAGTGGAGTCCTGGGTCTTGATGCTTGCCTGCTTCAGGAGTGCGTCATCGGTACTCATGCCATCATCCTGCTCCCTGCCGCACGCCCCGTCCACCCCCGCCTATGTTTTGCTGCCTGCCCGGCGTAGACTGGATTTATTCGAACACATATTCGAATACCTGTAGGGAAGTATCGTCCGGGAGGCGCACACATGGGCATGTTCAGCGAGTCCGTTGACGTAGTGTGCTCCGCCGGCGGGCAGCCGGAATCCTTGACGTGGGCAGGAACGTCGTACATTGTCTGCGCCGAACCTGTCAGGTGGTATGAACGCCGTCAATGGTGGGCAGAGGACACCCGGGCTCCGCTGGGAAGCGGGCCAGGCGTGGTGGACCACGAAATCTGGCGGGTCCAGGTCCTGCCAGCCCTGATGGTGTCCCGTCCCGCTTCGCCGGAAGAACCGGAAGACGCGGAACCCCTCACCCTTGACCTGACCCGCCATATCAGCAGTGGCCGTTGGCGGCTGCTGCGGATCCATGACGCTCTTCGCCCTAAATCAGCATGACCAGACCAGCATGACCTTTACCCACCTTCACGTTTCCACGGCGTTCAGCGCCCACTACGGCGTTTCATGGCCGGAGGAACTGGCCACGGCAGCCGCCGCCAACGGTGCCACGGCCCTTGCCTGCACAGACCGGGACGGCCTGTACGGCACCATCAAGCACCTCAAGGCCTGCATGGCTGCAGGCATCGACCCCATTGTGGGGGTGGACCTTGCAGTATTTGACGACGACGGCGACCACCGCACGGAGGTAGCAGGCAGGGTGGTGGTGCTGGCCCGCGGCCATAACAACGGTGCCGGGTACCGTGCGCTGTGCCGGCTGGTTTCCGATGCCCACGCCAGGACCTCTGGGAAAGCCGGGGGAGTGGTGCCCGCTGCGGTCACCCGCGCCGAACTGGCCTCCCGCACCCTTGACCCCCAAACCCTGAAACCGGTGCTGACGGTTCTGCTCGGCCCTGATTCAGATGTTGGACGGGCCATGGGTGGACGGCGTTACCTGCGTCCCCGGACCCTGTTCAAGCAATGGCTGGACGCAATGCCCGCCGGAACGGTGGTAGCGGAAATCGTCTCCCAGCTCAGTGCGCCCGGTACCCCGTTCAGCACTGCCCATGCAGTGCGCATGCTCAGGCTCGCCGAGGAACACCATGTCCCGGCGGTCCTAACCAATGCCGTCCGGTATTGCGCTGCGGACGGAGCGCCAACCGCCGACGTCCTTGACTCCGCCCGGACGTTGAAGTCCCTGCCGGAACTGGCAGGGGAACCACTGCTTCAACCCACCGGCCAGGGGTGGCTGAAAACCCCGGAACAGATGCAGGCGCTTGGCAGGGAGATCATTTCCGCTGCCGGTTACGGTGCCGCAGACCTCACGCAGCTGATGGTGCAGACGGAGGCGCTCGCCGATCTCTGCCGGATAGACCCCACCTCGGATATGGGATGGAAGCAGCCAGTGGTTCCTGAGGCTTCCGTTATTGGCATCAGCCAGGATCCGCACACCGAACTCATCCAGCGCTGCCAGGCTGGTATCGGCAGGCGGTTCCCGGGAATCAGCGGCAAAGCGGAGAAGGACATGCTGGCCCGTCTGTCCCATGAGCTTGGCATCATCCACAACCTGGGCTTCTCCTCCTACTTCCTGACGGTTGCGGAGGTGTCCCGGATGATCCAGGACATGGGGGTCAGGGCGGCAGCCAGGGGGTCGGGAGCATCCAGCCTGGTCAATTACCTCATTGACGTCAGCCACGTGAATCCCCTCCAGCACGACCTCATTTTTGAACGGTTCCTTTCCAACGACCGCGCCACCCTTCCGGACATCGATATCGACGTCGAAAGCGCCGAACGCCACACCGTCTACCGGCGGATCTTCGAACGCTTCGGCTCTGAACGGGTCACCCTGATGAGCATGCAGAACGGATACCGCGCCCGTGGTGCAGTGCGCGACGCCGGAATGGCGCTGGGCATGGACGACGTCGAGGTAGGGGAGATCGCCAAGCAGTTGTGGCGCTTCTCGGCGCGGAAGTTCCGTGAGGCGCTGCAGGAAAAGCCCGAACTGCGGGAGTTTGCCGGCAGGGTGGAGCAGCGCGACGCCAATGGAAACCAGCAGCTTGACCTGCTGGTGGACCTGACCGAACGGCTCGACCGGCTGCCCCGCCACATTTCCATGCACCCCTGCGGAGTGATCCTGGGCGATGCCACCCTCCTGGACCGCACGCCGGTCCAGCCAAGCGGTCTTGGCCTGCCCATGAGCCAGTTCGATAAACATGACATGGACCCCATGGGCATGCTCAAACTCGATGTCCTGGGTGTCCGCATGCAAAGTGCCATGGCTTTCGCTGTCCGGGAGATCATCAGGATCCATCCGTCCAGGGAAGAAGTGGTCAAAGCCGGGAACCACCCTGCGGGTCCTGAAGGTTCCGGCCCGGACTACATTGCCGCCAACGGCCAGATAGACCTTAACGCCGTCCCCCTCGACGACGAAGCGACTTACGAGCTGATCAGAAGCACGCACACCCTTGGCTGCTTCCAGATCGAATCCCCCGGGCAGCGGGAACTGATCGGCAAAATGGCGCCCCGGGAGTTCAACGACCTCATCATAGATATCTCACTGTTCCGTCCAGGGCCCATGAAATCCGACATGGTGCGGCCCTTCCTGGAACACCGGCACGGGTTCGCCCCTGAGGTCTACCCGCACCCTGACCTCAAGCCGGTGCTGCAGGAAACCCATGGGGTTACGGTGTTCCACGAACAGATCCTGAAAACCCTGGACATCATGACCGGCTGCGGGCTGGCAAAAGCCGACGAGTTCCGCAGGGCCTTGAGCAGCGAGGCAGGTGAAGCGCAGGTGGAGGAGTACTTCAGGCGCAACGCCAAAGCCAAGGGGTACACCCCTGAGGTAGTGGACAAGGTATGGGGGACGCTGAAGTCCTTTGCCAGTTTCGGCTTCTGCAAAGCCCACGGCGCTGCCTTTGCCGTCCCCACCTACCAGTCAGCCTGGCTCAAGACACACCACCCCGAAGCCTTCCTGGCCGGCTTATGGGAGCACGACCCCGGGATGTACCCCAAGCGGCTGCTGGTGGCCGAAGCCCGCCGGCTGGGCATTCCCATCCTTCCCTTGGACATCAACCGGAGCAAGGCCGAATACCGGGTGGAGCGGGTCGGGTCCGGCAAGGATGCCGGCAGGCTTGGGATCAGGCTCAGCCTGAACGGGATCTACGGATTGTCTGCCACGGAACTGAAGCGGATCGTTGCCGGCCAGCCGTATGACTCTCTGGCAGATCTCCGGGCGCGCTCGCGGCTCAGCAAGCCAAGCATCAGGCGCCTTGCGCAACTCGGGGCCTTTGATTCCCTGCACCGGGAAGCCGGAGGCCCTGCCAACCGTGCGGACCTGGTGCACCATTTGCAGCAGCTTCAAGCAGCCAAAGGCGCTCGAAAAGGCGTGGAGGTCCTGGAAGGGCAGCTTTCCCTTCCCTTGGGCGACATCGAACTACGCAATTTAAAACCCGGGCTTCCCGCCCCCACCCTGGTGGAAAACGTCAGGGCGGAACTGGATCTCATGGCCGTCGATGTCAGTACCCACCTGATGGACAGCCACCGGCCCCTGCTGGAAAAGCTTGGTGTCACCACTGCCGATAAGCTCCTCAGCCTGCGCAACGGGACAGAAGTGCTGGTGGCAGGAGTCAGGGTGGCCACCCAGACTCCTCCCATGCGTGGCGGGAGGCGGGTGGTGTTCATCAGCATTGACGACGGAACCGGCTGCGTGGATTCGGTTTTCTTCCATGAGGCCCAGGAAAGCGCCGGGCCGCTCCTGTTCGGAACCCGCCTGCTGCTGATCCGCGGGACCACCCGAAGGACGGGTCCGCGTGGCATCAGCATCAGCGCGAACATGGCGTGGGACTTGAGCCGGACCGAGAGCCTGCCCTTCCCGGAGTCCACCCCGGAGTTCAATCGGGAGGACTCCGGGGACGGGCCGCATCCCCTGGATGGCATCAGCAGGACGCTGGCGATCACCGGGTTCAATGGGTGACCGCCGTTCCACCAGCCCCGTGTGCCGCGTTGGTCGGCCCTTACCGGAACCGATAGCATTGACGGTGGCTGGCTGTGGTCCCCGTACGCCACAAGCTATGAAGCCTTAACTTTGAATAGGAGACAACCGTGTCAGATGCCCAGCAGATCACCCTTCTCGTCGATGGCGAAGAGACCAAGGTGACTACCGGGACAACCGGTGCGGAACTCTTCTTTGAGCGCCGTGACGTTGTCGTAGCCCGCGTGAATGGCGAACTGAAGGACCTTGACCAGGAACTGCCTGAAGGCGCCCAGGTGGAAGGCGTCACCATCGATTCCCCGGACGGCCTGAACGTCCTGCGCCACTCCACCGCCCACGTGATGGCCCAGGCTGTGCAGCAGCTGCGTCCCGGCGCCAAGCTGGGCATCGGCCCCTACATCACCGACGGTTTCTACTTCGATTTCGACGTCGCCGAGCCCTTCACCCCCGAGGACCTCAAGACCCTCGAAAAGATGATGCTCAAGATCGTCAACCAGAACCAGAAGTTCGTCCGCCGCGTGGTCAGCGAGGACCAGGCCCGCGAAGCCATGAAGAACGAGCCTTACAAGCTCGAGCTCCTGGGCAAGAAAAATGAAGCTGCCGAAGCCGGGGAAGGCGTGAACGTCGAGGTCGGCGCGGGTGACATCACCATCTATGACAATGTGGAGCGCAAGGAAGGCACCACCGTCTGGTGCGACCTCTGCCGCGGCCCGCACCTGCCCAACACCAAGATGATCTCCAACGCCTTCGCCCTGACCCGTTCGTCGTCGGCCTACTGGCTGGGCAACCAGAAGAACCAGCAGCTGCAGCGTATCTACGGCACCGCGTGGCCCACCAAGGACGCCCTGAAGGCCTACCAGGAGCGCATTGCCGAGGCCGAGCGCCGCGACCACCGCAAGCTGGGATCCGAACTTGACCTGTTCTCCTTCCCGGACGAGCTTGGCTCCGGCCTGCCCGTCTTCCACCCCAAGGGTGGCATCATCCGTAAGGAGATGGAGGACTACTCGCGCCAGCGGCACGTCGAGGCCGGCTACGACTTCGTCTACACCCCGCACATCACCAAGGGCCACCTCTACGAGGTCTCCGGCCACCTTGACTGGTACAAGGAGGGCATGTTCCCCGCCATGCACGTGGATGCCGAACTCAATGAGGACGGCACCGTGCGCAAGCCCGGCCAGGATTACTACCTGAAGCCGATGAACTGCCCCATGCACAACCTCATCTTCCGCGCCCGCGGCCGGTCCTACCGCGAGTTGCCGCTGCGATTGTTCGAATTCGGTTCCGTCTACCGGTACGAGAAGTCCGGTGTGGTGCACGGCCTCACCCGCGTCCGCGGCATGACACAGGATGACGCCCACATCTACTGCACCCGCGAGCAGATGAAGGACGAGCTCACCAAGACCCTGACCTTCGTCCTGGACCTGCTCAAGGACTACGGCCTCAACGACTTCTACCTTGAGCTGTCCACCAAGGACCCGGAGAAGTACGTTGGCGACGACGCCACCTGGGAGGAGGCCACCAGGACCCTTTCCGAGGTGGCGCAGGAGTCCGGGCTGGAGCTGGTGCCGGATCCAGGCGGGGCCGCGTTCTACGGTCCCAAGATTTCCGTGCAGGCCAAGGATGCGCTGGGCCGCACCTGGCAGATGTCCACCATCCAGCTGGACTTCAACCTGCCCGAGCGCTTCGAGCTGGAATTCCAGGCCGCCGACGGCAGCCGGCAGCGTCCGGTGATGATCCACCGTGCGCTCTTCGGATCGGTGGAGCGTTTCATGGGCGTCCTCACTGAGCACTACGCCGGCGCGTTCCCCGCGTGGCTGGCCCCAGTCCAGGTGGTGGGCATCCCCGTGGCCGAGGCGTTCAACGAGTACATGTTCGACGTCGTCGACCAGCTTAAGGCTGCGGGCATCCGCGCCGAGGTGGACACTTCCACGGACCGGTTCCCCAAGAAAATCCGCACCGCCAGCAAGGACAAGATCCCGTTCGTCCTGATCGCCGGCGGCGACGACGCGGAGGCCGGTGCCGTTTCATTCCGCTTCCGTGACGGAAGCCAGGACAACGGCGTGCCCGTGGCTGAAGCAGTCAAGCGGATCACCGAAGCCGTCCGCAACCGGACCAGCTAGCCGAACGGAAGCAGAACAGTGCAGGAGAACACAGGCGCAGGATATCCAGGCGATGCCGGCGTTACCGACGACTTTGACCTCGCCGGTGTCCCGGACGCCTTCCAGCGCCTGTGGACTCCGCACCGCATGGCCTACATCAAGGGCGGGCAGCACCAGTTCAAGAACGAGAACGACTGCCCGTTCTGCGTGGGCCCCGGCCGCACTGACGAAGAAGCTCTCATCGTCCACCGCGGGCGGACCTGCTACGTGGTACTGAACCTGTTCCCCTATAACCCGGGCCACCTGCTGGTCTGCCCCTACCGGCACATCCCGGACTACACAGACCTCACGGTTGAAGAAACAGCAGAGTTCGCCGACCTGACCCAGACAGCCATGCGGGTCCTGCGCAAGGTATCCAATCCCGGCGGCTTCAACCTGGGCATGAACCAGGGAGTGGTGGGCGGCGCGGGAATCTCCGCTCACCTGCACCAGCACATCGTGCCCCGGTGGGGCGGCGACGGTAACTTCTTCCCCATCATCGCCCAGACCAAAGCCATCACCCAGACCCTTGATGAGGTCAGGCAGCAGGTGGCTAACGCCTGGCCCGGGGAGTCGGATGCTGAATAGGCATGCCCGCGGCTTCTTCACTGCGCTGTTTACGCCGCTGGCCCGCTGGCTCCTGAAAATCGGCGTTTCCCCGGACGCGGTGACCATCCTAGGTACTGCAGGGGTTGCCGCGGGAGCCCTCGTCTTCTACCCGCTCGGCCAGCTCTTCTGGGGAACGGTCTTCATCACGGCATTCATCTTTTCCGACGTCCTGGACGGCATCATGGCCCGGATGCAGGACATGAAGAGCCGCTGGGGGAACTTCCTCGACTCCACCCTTGACCGCATCGCCGACGGCGCACTCTTCGCCGGCGTGTCCGCGTGGTTCTTTACCGGCGGAAACAACACGGCCATCGCCGCATCTGCCCTGCTGTGCCTGGTCCTGGGCATGGTTGTCTCGTACGCCCGGGCAAAGGCGGAATCGCTGGGGTTCACCGCCAACGTCGGCATCGCAGAGCGGGCCGAGCGGCTGGTCTCCGTGCTGGTGGTCACCGGACTGACCGGCCTTGGGCTGCCGGCGGTAGTGCTCCTGGTCACCCTGGTGCTCCTGGCGGTGGCCAGCCTCATCACCGTGGTCCAGCGCGTGCTCTCCGTCCGGCGGCAGGCGCTTGCGGAACCCACGCCGGCTGATTAAGCATGATTAAGCCGGCTGCGCGGCGGGGGACTAGTATATAAGTGCCCGGTCAAGCGACCCGGCAAATCCGTGCGTGCACCTCCGGCAGCTGCCGCCGCATGCCCGGCGAAGATCATCTGTCTACCCATAGGGGTTTTTGTGTCTACACCTGATGTAAGCAACGAGGCCGGTTCCTCCGCGAACAGCGTCACGGGCAGCAGCCGCGTGAAGCGCGGCATGGCCGAGATGCTCAAGGGCGGCGTCATCATGGACGTCGTCAACGTCGAGCAGGCCCGCATCGCCGAAGACGCCGGTGCCGTGGCGGTCATGGCGCTTGAGCGTGTTCCGGCCGATATCCGCGCCCAGGGCGGCGTGTCCCGGATGTCAGATCCGGACATGATCGACCAGATCATCGATGCCGTCTCCATCCCGGTCATGGCCAAGGCCCGCATTGGCCACTTCGTGGAGGCGCAGATCCTGCAGTCCCTCGGCGTCGACTACATCGACGAATCCGAGGTCCTTACCCCGGCCGACTACGTCAACCACATCGACAAGTGGAACTTCAAGGTTCCCTTCGTCTGTGGCGCCACCAACCTCGGCGAGGCCCTGCGCCGCATCAACGAGGGCGCGGCCATGATCCGGTCCAAGGGCGAGGCCGGCACCGGCGACGTCTCCAACGCCACCGGCCACATGCGCAAGATCCGCTCCGAAATCGCCAAGCTCTCCTCCATGCCCGAGGACGAACTGTACGTCGCCGCCAAGGAACTGCAGGCCCCGTACGAACTGGTCAAGGAAGTGGCCGCCGCCGGCAAGCTCCCCGTGGTGCTGTTCACCGCCGGCGGCATCGCCACCCCCGCTGACGCCGCCATGATGATGCAGCTCGGGGCCGACGGTGTCTTCGTCGGTTCCGGCATCTTCAAGTCCGGCAACCCCGCCCAGCGCGCCGCCGCCGTCGTCAAGGCCACCACCTTTTACGACGACCCCGACGTCATCGCCAAGGCCTCGCGCGGCCTCGGCGAAGCCATGGTGGGCATCAACGTCGACGAGATCCCCCAACCGCACCGCCTTGCCGAGCGCGGCTGGTAAGTTGCTTTCGGCGCCCGGCGGGCGCTGATCCTTTGCGTGCTATTCCCCGCCTCCCGCTGCCGCCATATGGGCGCGTGGCTGGGGGCGGGGCCCCTTTTACGCACGCTGCCGGATCAGCACCCACCGTCGTGCTTTTCTGTTAGACGACGCCGGTTCCCCCACCTTCTCTGGTCGGGGACCGGCGTCGTTCTTTTTATATCGATTGCTCCGTAGTTGTCGTTTTCCGGCCCGAAAACGACAAGTACGGAGCATTCGATGGGGTTAGTCGAGGCCGCGGCGCTTTAGCAGCGGCTCCAGGCGCGCGTCGCGGCCGCGAAGGGTCCGGAACGATTCCAGGGGGTCGCGGCTGTTTCCCCGGGAGAGGAGTTCGCGGCGGAACGTATCGCCGTTGGCACGGGTGAGGCCGCCGTTCTCCTTGAACCAGTCCACCGTCTCGGCGTCCAGCACCTCGCTCCAGATGTAGGAGTAGTAGGCCGCCGCATAGCCGGCCCCCGCGAAGATGTGTTGGAAATAGCCGGTCCGGTAGCGGGGCGGGATCAGCGGATGGGCGATTCCCGCCGCGGCAAGGGCCTTCGCTTCAAACTCCAGGGCGTCGTCCGGCACGCCGCCGGGTTCAAGCACGTGCCACGCCAGGTCCAGCAGGGCAGCACCCAGGTATTCCGTAGTGGCGAAACCTTCGCCCCAGAGCCGGGATTCCTCGAGCCGGTCCACGATGTCCTGCGGAAGCGGCTCCCCGGTGACGTGATGGCGTGCGTAGTTGGCCAAAACCTCGGGCCAGGTGATCCACATTTCGTTCACCTGGGACGGGTACTCCACAAAATCCCGGGGCACCGCCGTGCCGGAAAAGCGGGGATAGGCGACGTTGGAGAACAAGCCGTGCAGTGCGTGGCCGAACTCATGGAAGAGCGTGCGCAGTTCGTCCAGGGTGAGGAGCGTCGGCTCGCCTGCGGGCGGCTTGGAGATATTGAGCGTATTGATCACCACAGGCCGGGTGCCGAGCAGCGCTGACTGGTCCACGAGTGAGTTCATCCACGCGCCGCCCCGTTTGGATTCACGCGCATAGTAGTCGCCCAGGAACAACCCCAGGCCGGTTCCATCCTCATTGCGGACCTCCCAGATACGCACGTCCGGGTGATAGCCCTTGAGGTCCTTCCGCTCGTGGAAGGTGATCCCATACAGCTCAGTGGCTGCACGGAACACGCCATCGGCTATGGTCCGCTCCAGCTCAAAGTACGGCCGGAGGGCCTGTTCGTCGACATCGTATTTTTCCCGCCGCACCTTTGCCGAGTAATAGGCCCAGTCCCATGCTTCCAGCGGGTGCCCGGCGGCCTCGGCAAGGGCTGCTGCCTCGGCATCGGCATTGCGGAGGACCGCCGGCGCCATCCGGTTCAGCATCGTCCGGACCGCCTCAAAGTCGGGCGCCGTCTGCCGGTCCGCCACAAGCTCGGCATAGTTGGCAAAACCCAGCCGTTGGGCTTTCTCTGCCCGCAGCCCGGCCATTTCCCTGGCCAGGTCCAGGACATCCAGGCTCCCGCCGCCACTGCCCCTGGCCACGGATGCTTCAAACAGCCGACGGCGGACGTCCCGGTTCTCGAGCGAGGCAAGGGCAGGCTGATTGCCGGGCTGGATCAGGGTGAGCAGGTACTTGCCGTCATGCCCGGCGGCGCGGGCCGCTTCCGCGGCGCTGGCGACGTCGTCCGCCGGCAGGCCCGCCAGGTCACCGGCATCCTCCAGCAGCAGGGCTGCGGACTTCATTCCTTCCTTGACCCGCTGGCCGAATTCGGTGCCCAACCTGGCCAGCCCGGCATTAATGGCACGCAGCCGCTCCTGGCCCGGCGCATCGAGCTGGATGCCGGACTGGCGGAACTCCTTGAGGTATTCCTCCACCAGGCGCGCTGACTCGGGATCAAAGCCCGCGGTATCGATGGCGGCAAAGCGCTCGTACAGTTCCCTGTCGAGGTACACCTCGTCCTGGTGGGCCGAGAGGCGCGGCGACAGCTCTGTTTCGAGTTCCCGGATCTGCGTGGACGCATCAGCCGACACCAGGGTGAAGAATGCCGCGGCGGCCCGGTTCAGGAGCTGCCCGGAGCGTTCCATGGCGAGTGCCGTGTTCTCGAAAGTGGCAGGCTCTGCATTTTCCGTGATGGCCCGGATCTCGGCCAGGTGGGCAGACAGTCCTGCCTCGATGGCAGCACCATACTGCTCCGCTGTAAGGTCTGCGAAAGGTGGAAGGCCGTAGGGCAGGGGACTGGCGGCAAGGAGCGGGTTCGTCATGGGGTAAACCTTTCACAGCGGGGCGCGGTTCTCAATTAATGGAAATGGCACCGGCTCCCAGCCTGCATCCCTACAATTGCCGCTATGCGGTCCATTCCGGGCCGCATTCTGCGCGTCCTGCATGGGGTGCGCTTCGGGTCGGCATTGACGAAGGGACCTTGGTCCATGACCAAACGTGGTACGACGACGGGAGCCGCCTTGCTTGGCATCCCGTTCCGTTGGCTTGGACCGGGCGCCGTCATGGTGCTGGCGGCGGCGTACGGGATCTTTTGGTACTTGGTGAGGCCGGCGGGCGAACCGGTCCTCAGGCACGTGGGCCAACTCTTCGGCGGGGAGTCCGTGCTGCTGTACTCCATCGCGCTGGTCCTGGTCAGCACCCTCCCTCATGTCGAGCCGGCCTTCGGCGGAATCGACCACGCCGCCATCTGGCACCGCAGGGCCGCTGTCACCGCAACCATCCTGTTGCTGCCGCACATCGAACTTGCATCCAACCCCGAGGCAACAAGCGTGGGAAAGACGCTGGCGGTGGTGGCCATCTGCGGCCTTGCCGCGCTGGTGGTGTGGGCGGTGCTGCCGCGTTGGCGGACCATGCTTCCGGCACCGGTCCGGCGCGTAGTCATTGCCGCGCTGCAGACCAAGGCATTCCGTCTGGCGGCCCGGTTCCTGGGCGGCTACGAACGCTGGCGGGGCTTCCACCGCCTCACGGGACTGTTCGTGGCTGCCGGCTTCCTGCACGGACTACTCGATGCCAGCGCCTTCGAGGCAGCGCCGGCCCTGCGGTGGAGTTACGTGGCCATCGGCGGAACGGGGCTGGCGTTCTATACCTACCGGGAACTGCTGGCCCGGCGCTTCCTGCCCCACCACGACTACCAGGTGGCAGGGGTCCGGCCGGTCGCGGCGGACCTGGTGGAGGTGGCACTCCGTCCCCTGGGCCGCCCGCTGTCGTTCAAACCCGGCCAGTTCGCCATGGTCTACCTCGAAACAGCGGAAGGTTGGCAGCGGCACCCCTTCTCCATCTCGGGGCCCGCTCTGGAGGGCGGAATCAGTATCACGGTCAAGGCGCTGGGCGACCACACCACAAGGCTTCCCGACGTGGTCCAGCCCGGGATGCCTGCTGTGGTCGGAGGGCCCTACGGCCGCTTTGACCGGCACAGGGGCACGGCCCACCAGGTCTGGATCGCCGGCGGGGTGGGGATAACGCCGTTCCTGAGCTGGCTGCGGTCGCTGGACGGGGAGCCGGGCGGCGAACTGCCCGAGGATGTCCACTTCTTCGTAACCTCGGCGGGGCCGTCGCCTTTTGCCGATGAGATCACCGCCATCGCCAGGAACCACCCCCGGCTTACGGTCCATCTGGTGGATACCGAAACTGACGGGCGGTTGACTCCGGACACGGTGATGTCGGCCGTGGGAACGGAACCACGCCGGCTCTCGGTATTCATGGGCGGTCCGGACGCCATGCTGCGGCAGTTCCGCAAGGCTTTCCAGGCAGCCGGAGTCCGCCGGGCCAACATCCACCGGGAGTATTTCCAGTGGCGGTGACCCTGGCGGTTCCAGCTCAGCGGGGGCGGCGGGCGGCGTGTTCCCGTGCCAAAACCGCGTAGGTGTCGTCCGGCTCGCCGGGGGAGAAGCTGCCGAATTTTCGCTCCGCGGCGGTACGGATGAGGAAGTCGGCGATGGCGGGGTTTTTGGGAAGCAGCGAGCCGTGCAGGTAGCTGGCAACGATGTTCCGGTACCGCGCGCCTTCATGACCGTCGTTGCTGTTGTTTCCCGTTCCCTTGGCCACGGTTCCAAGCGGCCGTACACCGCTGCCCAGCGTCGTCTGGCCGCTGTGGTTCTCGTAGCCCAGGACTTCGCCAAACTCCGTGGTTGAGACCTTGACGTTGCCGATCAGGCGCTCATCGGTGCCGTGGGTTTCAACGTCCAGGACGGCTATGCCCGGAATGACGGCTCCGGTGCGGGTCTTGAAGAACCGGCCAAAGAGCTGGTACAGCCCGCAGATGACCAGCATGGGGGCGCCGTGCTCGGCCAGCTCCTTGAGTTGTCCGGCGCGGGCCTGCAGGTCGTCCTGGATGACCAGTTGCCCGCTGTCCTGCCCGCCGCCGCCCACAATGATGTCCACGGCCTCGGGGAAGGGGTCGCCCACGTTGTACTCGAGCAGTTCCGGGGTGTATCCGTGCCAGGCGATGCGGCGCTGCAGGACCAGGGCATTGCCCCAGTCGCCGTAGATGTTCATGTCCCGCGGGTACAGCTGAACCACGCGGATGGTGCCCTTGGACTGCTCGCCAGCTGTCGCTGTTTCTGCCGGACTCACGAGACAACCTCCACGGTGGTGATTTTGGACAGCTCGCGGCGGATGGCAAGCATGGCGGTGTAGGTGCAGAAGATCCGCTTGGGTTTGCCCTGGCCTTCCCTGATAAAGGCAGCCAGGGCGGCCGGAATCTCGGGCTGCACAGCGCCGACCCGGACCTGGTCATATTGCAGCCGCAGCGCCATGTCGTAGGCCCGGGAACCGGTCAGCAGCTCCACGCCACCCTCGCGCAGGGAATCGAATTCCACATCCCAGAGCCAGGACATATCCCGGCCGTCCGCGTAGTTGTCGTTGATGGCGATCATGGTGGCGTAACCGCCGGCGGGAAAGGACTTCAGTCCCAGCCGGAAACCGCTGGGGTTCTTCACCAGCACCAGGTCCAGTGGCTGGCCCTCCACCGTGAGGCTCTCGCCGCGGCCAAAGGCAGGTGCCACCCGGGACAGCGCCTCCAGCAAGGTGGCGTGGTCTGCGGTGGCGGCACCCGCGCCGCAAATGCTCCGGGCCAGGGCCAGGGCAGCGGCCGCGTTGAAGATGTTGTACACGCCGCGCAGCTTCATCGCCGTGGTGACCGTACCGCCGTCGTACTCAAACTCGGCGCTGTCCGTGCCCACCTTCCGGAGCACGACGTCGGCAGCCGGCTTTTCCGGCAGGCCCGCCGGAGCAGGGCTGCCGGGAGCGGAGCGCATGTCATCGTCGTTGGGAAAGGTGCCCAGGAGGGAGTCGTCAAGGCCGAAGTACTTGACCTCCTGTCCCGTCAGGGTGTCTGCGATCCTGGCCACCCGCGGATCCTCGCGGTTCAGGACAACGGTCCCGGTGGTCTTGGCGGCGATGTGCTGCAGGAGCTGCGCTGTTTTGTCGATCTCGCCGAAGCGGTCCAGCTGGTCGCGCAGGACGTTGAGCAGCAGGCAGTACCGCGGCGGAACGCTGTTAACGAAATGGACCGCGTGGGCTTCATCGAGTTCCAGGACGGCGACGTCCGCGTCCAGCCTGCCGCGCCAATCCACCTCCCCCAGGAGGGCAGCCGCCACCCCCCGGGTGAAGTTGCTGCCGGTGCGGTTGGTGAAGACCTTCAGGCCCTGGCTTTCCAGCAGTTCAACCACCATTTTGGTGGTTGTGGTCTTGCCGTTGGTGCCGCTTACTACCGCCACGCCATGGGGCAGCGTGGTGAGCGTGCGCCTCATGAAACCGGGGTCGATTTTCTCGACCACCAGTCCTGGAAGGGCGGACCCGCCGCCGCGCAGCCGGGACACCCTGCGGACCAGCTTGCCGAGCGGAACACTGAAGAAGACCATGTTTTGAATATATCCCAGCAGCGGCATGCAACCCTTGCCGGCAGCCGGTCCGCGGCAACATGCAGGGGGCCGGGCCCGTATGCTGGATGGATGACAAAACCCCCTTCTGCTGATGCTGCGCGCGCGGGCTCGGGCCTGCGGATTGGTGTCCTGGCACTCCAGGGAGACTTCCGCGAGCACCTGCGCGCCGCGGAAGCCACCGGCGCACAGGGCGTGGCAGTCCGCCGCCCGGAGGAACTCGACGGCCTGGACGGCCTCATCATCCCCGGCGGGGAATCGACTACCATCGACAAGCTCGCCCGGGCCTTCGATCTCGCCGCCCCGCTCCGCAAATACATCGCCGAGGGCCTGCCCGTCTACGGCTCCTGCGCAGGCATGATCCTCCTCGCCTCGGACATCGCCGATCCGGCCACCGATCTTTCCGGCGCACCGCAGCAGACGTTCGGCGGCCTGGACATCACCGTGCGCCGCAACGCCTTCGGCCGGCAGCGTGAATCCTTCGAGACCGACCTGGACTTCAAGGGACTGGACTTCAGCGCCACCGAATCCGGCGTGGCACCCGTGCACGCCGTTTTCATCCGCGGCCCCTGGGTGGAGCGGGTAGGCCCGGACGTGGAGGTCCTGGCACAGGTGGAACCGGCAGATCCCGGCCAGGCGTCGCACGCTGTACCGCTGCCCGGGGCGGCTAGAATTGTGGCAGTGCGTTCCGGCCAGCTGCTGGCCACCTCCTTCCACCCGGAAGTGACCGGCGAAAAACGCGTACACGAACTTTTTATCCGCATGATCAGAGGAGAAGCGTAAAGCATGTCAGGCCACTCCAAATGGGCGACGACCAAGCACAAAAAGGCGATCATTGACAGCCGCCGCGCAAAGTCGTTCGCCAAGCTGATCAAGAACATCGAAGTTGCCGCCCGGATGGGCGGACCGGACCTTGCCGGCAACCCCGGCCTGGAACTCGCCGTGACCAAGGCCAAGAAGACCTCGGTCCCCAACGACAACATCGACCGCGCCATTAAGCGCGGCGCCGGCCTCACCGGCGAAGTGGTGGACTACACCGAGATCATGTACGAGGCCCGCGGCCCCCAGGGCTCTGCCCTGCTGATCGAGTGCCTCACCGACAATAAGAACCGGGCAGCTTCCGAAGTCCGCCTGGCCATCTCCCGCAACGGCGGCACCATCGCCGACCCCGGTTCCGTGAGCTACCTCTTCACCCGCAAGGGCGTGGTTAACCTGCCTAAGAACGGCCTGAGCGAGGACGACGTCCTGATGGCCGTCCTGGACGCGGGCGCGGAGGAAGTCAAGGACAACGGCGAGACCTTCGAGATCCACTCGGAGCCGGGTGACCTGCAGGCCATCCGGCAGGCGCTGGCGGAAGCCGGCATCGAGTACGACACCGACGAAGTTGAGTTTGTCCCCTCCATGCAGGTGGAACTCGACGTCGACGGCGCCCGCAAGTTCCTGAAGCTGGCAGATGCCCTTGAGGACCTCGACGACGTGCAGAACGTGTACAGCAACGCCGACCTCAGCGACGAAGTCCAGGCTGCCCTGGAATCCGAATGACGCCCCGCCTTGCCAGCTAGACCGCTGCGGGAGTTTCAGCCGGGCCCCCCGGCCACAGCGGAGCGGAAGTGACGCTCCGCGTCCTTGGCGTTGATCCGGGCCTCACCCGTTGCGGCATTGGTGTGGTGGATGTCGAGCGCAACCGCCGGGCCAGCCTGGTGGCGGTGGGTGTAGTGGGCACATCCCCGGACGAAACCCTTGACCGGCGCCTGTTGGTGATCGCCACGGCCATCGACGAGTGGCTGGACCGCTACGAACCCGAGGTCCTCGCCGTCGAACGCGTCTTCTCGCAGCTCAACGTCAGCACGGTCATGGGCGTCGCCCAGGCGTCCGGCGTGGTGATCGCGGCGGCGGCCCGCCGGGGAATCCCGGTGGCGCTGCACACGCCGTCGGAGGTTAAAGCCGCGGTGACCGGAAGCGGCTCCTCGAACAAGGACGCCGTGACCAAGCTCGTGACCAAAATCCTCCGCCTGGACACCCCGCCGCGCCCCGCCGATGCCGCCGACGCGCTGGCGCTGGCCATCACGCATGCGTGGCGGGCCGGAAGCGGCGCCGCGGTGGCCACTACCGGTCCCGGCAGCTCATCCCTGACGCCCGCCCAGCGCGCCTGGGCGGAAGCAGAGGCAAAAGCGCGCCGTTCGCGCTGATTGTCCCTGCCCCTTGCTAGTGTATTCGTAGATATGTTCGGATAGCCGGGTTCTCACTTGCGAGGCCGGCGGTACAACGGGAGCCCGGCCTTGATCAGTTTCCTCCGCGGAACCGTAGCGCACGTTGGCCTGTCCACGGCCGTGATAGACCTCAACGGTGCCGGGATGAGCGTCAACGCCACCCCGCAGACGCTCAGCCGGCTGCACGTAGGAGAACAGGGCCAGCTGTTCACCTCGCTCATCGTCCGGGAGGACTCGCTGACGCTCTTTGGCTTCGCCTCCGATGACGAGCGCGAGGTGTTTGACATCCTGCTGAGTGTCAGCGGGGTTGGGCCGCGGCTGGCCCTTGCCGTCCTGGCCGTCCACGATCCCGAAGCGATCAGGGTGGCGGCGCACACCGGCGACAGCAAAACCTTTACCAAAGTTCCCGGAATCGGGCCCAAGGTGGCAGGCCGGATCGTGCTGGAGCTGGCCGGAAAGCTGGTCCCGCACGGGACCCCTGCACCAGGCGGTGCCGCAACCCCTGCCGAAGCCGCCTGGAAGCCCCAGGTGGTAGCGGCCATGACCAGCCTGGGCTGGTCCGAAAAAGACGCCTCCACCAGCATCGACAAGGCCCTTGCCGACGACCCGGAGGTGTCCTTCCGCGGGAACGTGCCGGAAATCCTGCGGACCACCCTGCGGTGGCTGGGGCAGGACGGCGCACGGGCCGGCAACCGCGTAGGCACCCGTGGTTGAACCGTCACTGGTCGCCGCGGGGGAGGAACCGGAGGAGCGCGCCATCGAGGCAGCCCTGCGGCCCAAAAACCTGGATGACTTCGTGGGCCAGCACCGGGTGCGCAAGCAGCTGTCGCTGGTGCTGCAGGCTTCCCGCATGCGTGGACGCACCGCGGACCACGTACTGTTCTCCGGTCCGCCCGGCCTGGGTAAGACCACCCTCGCCATGATCGTTGCGGCTGAGATGAACGCCCCACTGCGACTCAGCAGCGGGCCGGCCATCCAGCACGCCGGCGACCTCGCAGCCATCCTGTCGTCGCTGTCCGAGGGTGAGGTCCTGTTCCTCGACGAAATCCACCGCATGTCCCGGCCTGCCGAGGAAATGCTGTACATGGCCATGGAAGACTTCCGCGTTGACATCGTGGTGGGCAAGGGCGCCGGCGCTACCGCCATCCCGCTGGAGCTGCCGCCGTTCACCCTGGTGGGCGCCACCACCCGCGCGGGGCTGCTCCCGGGACCGCTGCGCGACCGGTTCGGGTTCACCGGGCACCTTGAGTTCTACTCCGTCGCGGAGCTGGAACTGGTCCTGCGCCGTTCAGCGGGCCTGCTGGACCTGAAGGTCAACTCCGCCGGGTTCGCTGAAATCGCCGGCCGTTCGCGCGGCACTCCCCGTATCGCCAACCGCCTGCTGCGCCGGGTTCGTGACTGGGCGCTGGTTCACGGCGTCGAGCAAATTGATGCCAGGGCCGCGTCTGCTGCCCTCGACATGTATGAGGTGGACAAAAAGGGGCTGGACCGGCTTGACCGGGCTGTCCTGGATGCCCTCATCACCAAGTTCGGCGGCGGTCCCGTGGGCCTGTCCACTCTTGCCATAGCCGTGGGCGAAGAGACCGAGACAGTGGAAACAGTGGCGGAACCCTTCCTGGTCCGGGAAGGGCTGCTGGGCCGTACGCCCCGCGGCAGGATTGCCATGGCGCCGGCCTGGACACACCTGGGGTACGCCATCCCGTCCGGCGTCTTTGCGCAGGAGCAGCTGGACCTTTTCGAGCCTGCCGCGGATGCGTGCGAGGCAGGGGACTGGGCCCCGGAGAGCCAATAGCAGGCTCCGTTCAGCTTTTCCCTTTAGACTGGTATGACGCCCGGCACGTTCGGGTCTTTGTTTCGCGGGTGGCCCTGACGCCCCCGTCGCTTGGGGAAGGACTGTCAGGCGTTCTGCCTGCGCCACCAGCCGCCCCGGCCGAAGCGAAGCCGACGTCGCTGGAAAACCAGCTGCACCCGCAAAAGAACGGAATTCCCCCTTGGATCCAATGTCAATTCTCCTGTTCGTCATGCTCGGCGTGTTCATCTTCATGATGTTCCGCCGCAACAAGAAGACGCAGCAGCAGCAGGCAGAGCTCCAGTCGAAGTTTGGCCCGGGCGTGGAGGTCATGACCAGTTTTGGCCTTTTCGGCCGGATCGTGGACATCGACGAAGCCGAAAACAAAGTCACCCTTGAACTTTCCCCCGGCAACCTGGCCACCGTCCACCGCCAGGCCGTGACCAAGGTCGTGGAGCCCGTCGCGGAGGCTGCTGCCGAGCCCGCAGCTGCTTCCCCGGTAGTGCCGGACGATGCGTCCTCACTCACCACTCCGGAAGCCGGGAGCACCGCCACGGGCGCCGAGACCCCGGAAGAAACCCTGAAGCGCCTCAACGATGAGGGCAAGAAGGACAGCTAGGCCCGCTGGCCCCTTTCCTCCCTCTACCGCTGCGGATCACCGCCGGCGCAGGTAACAGCCCGCGTCGGCGGTTCTTCCGCGAATAAGAGAAAGATCGACAATGGCACGAACTGGCCGCAAGAAACCAGGGCTCCGCGTCCTGGTCTGGCTTGGCGTTCTCCTGGCAGCCCTGACAGCCGTCCTGGCCGGCGGCACCATCGCCGGGCAGGCCAGCTGGGCACCCAAACTGGCCCTGGACCTTGAAGGCGGCACCCAGATGATCCTGGCGCCGAAGGTGGAGGGCGGTTCGGACATCAACGAACAGCAACTCAACCAGGCCGTGGCGATCATCCGGCAGCGGGTTGACGGCTCCGGTGTCTCCGAAGCGGAGATCAGCACGCAGTCCGGGCGCAACGTGGTGGTCAGCCTTCCCGGCACGCCCTCCGCCGAAACCCGGAACCTCATCCAGGCTTCCGCGGACATGAACTTCCGCCCCGTCCTCCTCAACGGCGACGGGGCGGCAGTGCCGCCTGAGTCGCAGACCCCGGAGGACCAGCTGCCCAAGCCGACAGCTGAGCCGGCCAACAGCAGCGACACCAACTGGATCACCCCCGAGATCTACAAGCAGTTCGAGGCTCTTGACTGCAACAGCCCCGCGGCCGAGAAATCCAAGCGGTCAGATCCCACCAAGCCGCTGGTGACCTGCGAGCCTGCCACCGACAAGTCGCCTGCCATCAAGTACATCCTGGGTCCCGTGGAGGTGAAGGGCAGCAACATTGTCACCTCTTCCTTCCAGCTGCAGCAGGGCGCGCAGGGAGCTGTGACCAACGACTGGGCCGTCAACATCCAGTTCGACGCCGACGGTACGGCCAAGTTCAAGACGGTCACCGAGCGCCTCAACCAGTTCTACGTGGCCGCCGGCGGGGAATCGGGCACCGACCCCAAGTCCCAGTTCGCCATTGTGCTGGACGACCAGGTCATCTCCGCCCCGCGTTCGCTGGCTGTCATCACCGACGGACGTCCGCAGATCACCGGCGGCTTCACCGAGCAGACCGCCAAGGCGCTCTCCGACCAGTTGAAGTTCGGCGCCCTTCCCATCAGCTTCGACATCCAGAGCGAACAGCAGATCTCCGCCACGCTCGGCGGTGAACAGCTGCGCATGGGCCTGCTGGCCGGCCTGATCGGGCTCCTGCTCGTGGTGGTCTACTCGCTGTTCCAGTACCGCGCCCTGGGCTTCGTCACCATTGCGTCGCTGGTAGTGGCCGGTGCCCTGACGTACCTGGCCATCGCCATCCTGGGCTGGACGGAGAACTACCGGCTGTCCCTGGCGGGCGTCGCCGGCATCATCGTGGCCATCGGCCAGACCGCGGACTCCTTCATCGTCTACTTCGAGCGCATCCGCGACGAACTGCGTGAAGGGCGCGGACTCGTGTCCGCCGTCGAAAACGGCTGGAAGCGTGCCAAGCGCACCGTCCTGGCCTCCAAGGCTGTCAACCTGCTGGCTGCGCTCGTCCTGTACTTCGTGGCCGTGGGCAACGTCCGCGGTTTTGCGTTTACCCTGGGCCTGACGGCCATCGCCGACCTCATCGTGGTGTTCATGTTCACGCACCCGACGCTGCAGCTCCTGGCCCGCACCCGATTCTTCGGTGAAGGCCACAAGTTCTCCGGCCTGGATCCGGAACGGCTGGGGGCCGTGCCGCTGTACCGCGGCGCAGGCCGCGTCCGCACCCCGGAGGACAAGCCCGTGGTGGTCCGCACCAAGAACACCGGTGCAGCGGCAGAGGCCGAGCGCCGCATGACCATCGCCGAACGGCGCCTGGCAGAGAAGCAGGAACAGCTGGCTGGCTCGTCCAAGACGTCCGCGAAGGAGAACAAGTAATGTCAGGCTTCGCTACATTCGGCAACGAGCTCTACACCGGAAAGCGTTCCTACAACTTTGTAGGCGCCAAGAAGATCTGGTTCATCATCGCCGCGGCGGGAGTGGCCCTGTCCATCCTCATCCCGGTGGCCAAGGGCGGCTTCAACCTCGGTATTGAGTTCCGCGGCGGCTCTGAATTCACGGTCTCGAACGTCAAGACCACTGATGCCACGATCGGCGAGAAAGCCGTGACCGACGTTGTGGCCGGAAGTGTTCCTCGCGTTGCAAACGTTGCCGGCAACACCATGCGCATCCAGACGGACAAGCTGACGGACGACGAGACCCTCCGGATCAAGCAGGGCCTCACCGGCGCCTACGGCGTAACCGACAACGAGGTGACTTCAACCTTCGTCGGTCCCACGTGGGGTGCCGACGTGACCAAGCAGGCGCTGATCGGCCTGGTGGTGTTCGTGCTGCTCGCGGCCCTGCTGATGGCCCTGTACTTCCGCACGTGGAAGATGTCCCTTTCGGCTCTGGCCGGCATGGCCGTGACCATGTTCATCACGGCCGGGGTGTACGCCCTGAGTGATTTCGAGGTCACGCCGTCGGCCATCATCGGATTCCTGACCGTCCTCAGCTACTCGCTGTATGACACTGTGGTGGTCTTCGACAAGATCCGCGAGAACACCACCGGAATCGACGCATCAACGCGCCGGACGTTCGGTGAGGAAGTCAACCTCGCGGTCAACCAAACCCTGGTCCGTTCCATCAACACCATGATGGTGGCCATCCTCCCTGTGGGGGCCATCCTCTTCATCGGTGCCGGACTCCTGGGTGCGGGAACCCTGCGCGACCTGTCCCTGGCGTTGTTCGTCGGAATCCTCATCGGCACGGCCGCCACCATCTTCGTGGCCGCCCCGATGTATGCCTGGCTCCGGCAAGGCGAGCCGGACCTGGTTAAGCAGGCCAGGCGCGTCGAGCAGCGCCGTGCCGGAACAGCGGAACGCGCAGTTCCGGCGTCGGCGGCCAAGGCCTGACCCGCGTCTGAACGCAGCCGTAGATCCATCAAAGGCCGGGCAACGCAGACTCTGCGTTGTCCGGCCTCCGCGTATGCGGGGCCGGTTATAAAAGTGGCTGCCCGGAGGAATAGACTGGAGTAATTAAACGGTGGTGAGGGGTGCTTCATTGGAAGAACGTTCGGCGTCGGCGCCAACGGCACAGGAAGAAATAGGTCCTGCCGGTGCACAGGCCGGTGCGGCATCCTCCGCGCGCCCGGGTTCGTTGGTTCCCGTGGACAATTCAGGCTCACGAGCCACGTTTCCCGGCCGCCGGGAGCGCACCCGGTCCAGGCTTGCCCGCCTGACAGGACGGGCAACGGCCACATACTCGCCCATCCTTGAACCGCTGCTCCGGACGGTCCGCGCCAACAATCCCAAAGAAGACTTTGACCTCATCCAGCGTGCGTTCGACGTCGCAGAGCGCAGCCACCGCGGACAGAAGCGCAAGAGCGGTGACCCGTACATCACCCACCCGGTGGCTGTGGCCACCATCCTCGCCGAACTCGGCCTCAGCGGGACCACGCTGGCGGCTGCCCTGCTGCACGACACCGTCGAGGACACTCCATACACCCTCGCGGACCTGAAGCGGGACTTCGGGCCGGAAGTTGCCATGCTGGTGGACGGTGTGACCAAACTGGACAAAGTCAGCTTCGGTGAGGCTGCCCAGTCCGAAACGGTCCGCAAAATGGTCGTGGCCATGGCCAAGGACATCCGCGTCCTGATGATCAAGTTGGCGGACCGGCTGCACAACGCCCGCACCTGGCGCTTCGTGTCGGCTGAATCGTCGGCCCGCAAGGCCCGCGAGACCCTGGAAATCTTTGCTCCGCTGGCACACCGCCTGGGCATGAACACCATCAAGTGGGAGCTCGAGGACCTGTCCTTCGCTGCGCTCTATCCCAAGGTCTACGAAGAAATCGTCAGGATGGTGGGCGACCGGACCCCGGAGCGGGAAAAGAGCCTGGGCGTGATCCGCGACCAGATCACCGAGGACCTGCGCGCCGCCAAGATCAAAGCCACCATTACCGGCCGGCCCAAGCACTACTACTCCATCTACCAGAAGATGATTGTCCGCGACAAGGACTTCGACGACATCAACGACCTCATGGGTGTCCGCGTCCTGGTGGACTCCGTCCGGGACTGCTACGCCGCCCTGGGGGCCATGCATTCGCGCTGGAACCCGCTGCCCGGCAGGTTCAAGGATTACATCGCGATGCCCAAGTTCAACATGTACCAGTCGCTGCACACCACCGTGATCGGCCCGGGCGGCAAGCCGGTGGAGATCCAGATCCGCACGCATGAGATGCACCGCCGGGCCGAGTACGGCGTGGCGGCCCACTGGAAGTACAAGGACCAGCCAAACCGTACCGCGGTGGGTCCCGGAAGCCCCCGCGACGGAGACATGGGATGGCTGCGCTCCCTGGTGGACTGGCAGCAGGAAACCTCGGACCCCGGCGAGTTCCTGGACTCGCTGCGTTTTGAAATCAACGCCCGGGAAGTGTTCGTCTTCACGCCCAAGGGCGAAGTCATGGCGCTCCCGGCGGGATCAACGCCGGTGGACTTTGCCTACGCCGTCCACACCGAGGTGGGCCACCGCACCATTGGTGCCAGGGTCAACGGCAAGCTGGTCCCGCTGAACAGTGAACTGAACCACGGCGACTGGGTGGAGATCTTCACGTCGAAAGCCGAGGGTGCCGGGCCCAGCCAGGACTGGCAGCACTTCGTCAAGAGCGCCAGGGCGCGCAACAAGATCCGCCAGTGGTTCAGCAAGGAACGCCGCGAAGAGGCAATTGACCGCGGCAAGGAGCTGTTGACCCGTGCCATGCGGAAGCAGAACCTTCCGCTGCAGCGCCTGATGACGCATGAGGCCCTGGCCGCCGTGGCCGAGGACTTCAAGTACGTGGACATCTCCGGCCTGTATGCCGGCGTGGGCGACGGGCACACATCCGCCCAGTCGGTTATGGAGAAGCTGGTCGAAAGCCTGGGCGGCAACGAGAGCGCCGATGATGACGTCGAAGAGGTCAGCATCCCCTCCCAGGTCAGCAAGGCCCGCTTCTCCGACTCCGGCGTTGTGGTCCGCGGCGTGGGCGATGTCTGGGTGAAGCTGGCCCGCTGCTGCACGCCGGTTCCGCCGGATCCGATCCTGGGCTTCGTGACCAGGGGGTCCGGGGTCTCCGTGCACCGCACCGACTGCACCAATATTTCCGACCTGAAGGACCAGCCGGACCGCATTGTGGACGTGGACTGGGCACCAACCCAGTCGAGCGTCTTCCTGGTGGAAATCCAGGTGGAGGCCCTGGACCGCAAGTCCCTGCTCTCGGACGTGACGCGGGTCCTGTCGGACAACCACGTCAATATCCTGGCGGCCAGCGTCCATACCTCCACGGACCGGGTGGCGATTTCAAAGTTCGCTTTCGAAATGGGTGACCCCAAGTACCTCAGCCACGTCCTGAGCGCCGTCCGCAGGATCGACGGGGTCTTCGACGTCTACCGCACTACCGGAAACAAGCGCCGGAGCTAGCTGGGCGAGCTTTTCCAGGGCGGCCCGTTTGTGGGGGACCCTGGGTGTCGCCTCGATGGCGCGCACCAGGAGTCCCAGCCGGACATCCTGCTGGGGCCTTGCCAGCAGGGCGGCGAGGGCGGGCACGGCGCGTTCCGGTTCCACGTGCAGGGCGATATCAAGGGCGGTCCGCAGGGGACTGGAAACCATCAGTCCGCCCAGGCTGATGACATCGAACGGACCCAGCTTCACTTCGTGCAGCGTGCAGCCGCGGGTGTTCCGGAGGCTGGACACCCGCCGCTTTGCGTCCACCAGCAGAGCCAGCCTGTCCGGCTCCGCCGCACAGCCGTAGATCCAGGCCGCCGTCAGGCGCCCCGCGACAACGCGTTGCCGTATGGCTGCCGGTACGGCCCCCGCTGCTGCCTTTGCCCGCAGCTGCGGGGACGCCGGCAGGCCGGGGAGGGTGTAGCCGTGTTGATGGAAGCGGGCCAGCAGCCCGTCAGCTGCCAGCGACTGGAGTTCTGGACCGGCAAAGGGCAGGCCGGGTGCGTACAGCTCGGGAAAGCGGGGCGCCGCAGCCGCCTCTACTCCGCTTGCCGGGCAACCCGGCCGTGGGGTGGCAGTGGAGGGTTCCCTGCCCGGGCGGGCGGCGGAGGAAAGAGGTGTGGCCATACCTCCATCCTCCCCGGACCGTGGTTAACAGGCACAGGCCCGGTCCGGGTTATGTGGATAACCGGGACCGGGCCTGTGCCCGTCAGCATATGACAGGAAGAGTCAGGAGAGCTCGCTGGCGGAACGCTGGATCTGGTCAAGCCAGGCCTGGCGTGCCTCGAGGGCTTCCTGGGCAGCCTTGATCTTGCGCTGGTCGCCGCTCTTCTCGGCCTTGGCAAGGTCTTCCTGCAGCCCGGCAATGGCGGACTCAAGCTGGGTCAGCGCGCTGTTGGTGCGTGCCTTGCGCTCCGGGTTGGACCGCTGCCACTGCTCTTCCTCGGCGTGGCGGACGGCGTCCTCCACCTTCCGGAGCCCGGCCTCGATCCGGCCCATGTCCGCCCGGGGGACCTTCCCGGCCTCTTCCCAGCGGTCACGGACGGACTGAAGGGCTTTCTTGGCGGCTGCCAGGTCATTCACGGGCAGGATGGTGTTGGCCTCGGCCAGCAGCGCTTCCTTCACCGTGAGGTTGGCGGCGTATTCCTGGTCGATTTCGTCGTTGGCGGCCTGGCGGGACGTGAAGAAGACGTCCTGGGCGGCGCGGAACCGGGCCCACAGAGCGTCGTCGTCCTTACGGCTTGCCCGCGGCGATGCCTTCCATTGGTCCATCAGGCGGCGGTATTCGCCGGCGGCGTAGCCCCAGTCAGTGGACGTGGAAAGGGCCTCGGCCTCAGCAATCAGCTTTTCCTTGGCAGACTTCGCAGCAGAATTGTTGCTGTCCAACTGGGAGAAATATGCCCGGCGGTGACGATCGAAGACGGTGCGGGCCGCCCGGAAGCGCTTCCACAGGGCGTCCTCATTGCTGCGGCCCAGCCGGACGCCGCTCTTCTGCGCTGTTTTCCAGTTCTCGAAGAGCTCGTTCATCCGGGCGCTGGAGGTCTTCCACTGCGTCTGCGCAGGATCCTGGCCGGAAATCTGCTCTGCCTCGGAAACAATGGCCTCACGCGCTGCAAGCTCGGAGGCGCGGACGGCATCGTGCTCGGCCTTTTCGGCTTTCTCCAGCTCGGTGATCTGGCCGGCCAGCTTGTCCAGACGCGCTTCGGCTGCCCGAAGGTCGCCCACCATGTTCCGTTCGGCGAGCTGTTCACGAAGGTGCGTTACTGTCTTCTGCATGTCCGTGCTGGGAGCCTTGGAGCTGACACGCTGCTCAAGGAGCACGATCTGGGCCACGACGTCGTCGTATTTCCGCGCGAAGTAGATCAGCGCCTCATCGCCGCTCACGCCGGGGTACTGACCCACGGGGTGCTCGCCGCCATCGATATTCAGGTAGACGTGGCCGTCCCCTTCCACGCGGCCCCACTTGGAGGCCTCGGCGACAGACGTGCTGGGCGCTGCAGGAACCGGTGCGGCGGCGGGAGCAGCGGCAGCGGGCTTGGGACGTGACGCGAAGGCAGCAGGCGACGGTGCAGACGGCCGCGGCCCGGGAGCCGGTGCGGTTGCCGGGGCAGGCGCGGACGCTTCCAGGGCGGGGGTCGAACCGGCCTGGTCTTCCGCGTCGTGTCCTTCCACGTCCTGCGCAGCACCTTCTTCCGCGGTGCGCTTCCCGGAAGCCATGGCTTCAGGGTTCACAGGTGCCTGCTCGGCATGTGCAGCAGTATCGGTAGCGTCATCGCCGGCCGGAGCCATTGTTTCAGTTACGCCTGTTGCTGTTTCGTCGGATTCTTGACTGTCTGTCACCGCTAAAAGTCTTTCGCTTGGAGGGAAATACTCACGTACTGCACCGCGGCCTTGCGCCCCGGCTCCTACTTCAGAGAAAACGAGTCTATCGTGACTGGTTGTTTTGGCGCGCCGTCCGTGTCGCTGGCACCCGGCGTGATGCCTGCGGCGGCGATGGTGGACACGACATCAAGCCCCGAGGTCACCTTGCCCACCACCGTATAGCCGCCGGCGGCGTCTGCCGGGATGGTGGTGTCCTTGTAGACAATGAAGAACTGCGTCCCATTGCCGTAGGCGTTGTTGCCGGTGCGGGCCACGGCGATGGTGCCGGCCGGGTACACGTTGTCGGCCGGGGTGTTCTCCAGCGGGCCCCACGTGTAGTTCGGGTCGCCCTGCCCGTCGCCGTTGGGTGAGCCGCACTGCAGCACGCCGAACTTATCGGCGGTGGTGAGCCGGTGGCACGTCTTGCCACCGAAATAGCCTTCGTCACTGAGCGACTTGAAGACGGCTGCTGCCTGCGGAGCCTTGGTGCCGTCCACCTCCACCCCCAGCGGGCTCCCGTTCAGCACCAGCTGGCCGGCGAACGTCTTGCCGGCGGCGGTGTCCGCGGGCGGAATGTTGGGCGCGTTGGTTGCTGCGGCGGACGGAGTAGCGGAGGCGCTTGCGGACGCGGACGGTTCCGTCAGCCCTGCCTGCGCAGCAGCATATTCGTCCTCGGTGGGGTTTCCGGCGAACGCGGTGAGTTGAAGGACGACGGCGAGCACCACGGCGGCGGTTCCGGCACCGGCGGCCACAAGGTTGTCGCGTTTCCGCCGCTTTTCCTGGTCGCGCCGGAGGTCACGCTTGGCTTCCATCTGCTGGATGCGCCGTTTCGTTTCGCGGGCACTGCGTGAACTGGCCGCCAAGGGTCCTCCTCATCGTCGGGCTGCTGGTGCCCGGCGGTCGGCCGCCGGGCGCAGGTATTAAAGGCCAGGCCGTGCAGGTCCGCCGCATTAGAGATGCACACGGATGACGCATAAACTGGCTGCCGCACATAGTTTATGCATGGCTGGCTGTGCTGCCGCCGTACGCCGCCTTCGCGGTGTGGCCGCCAGCGTCGCCGCACCATCCATCCCTAAGGAGAACCTTCCCCATGGCACGCACCGCCTCCCTGTCCGGATTCCCCGAGTGGCTTCCCGAGGAGCGGCTGGTGGAGCTGCATGTGCTCGATACCCTGCGCAGGGTCTTTGAACTGCATGGGTTTGGCTCGATCGAAACCCGCGCAGTGGAGACCGTGGGCCAACTGCTCCGCAAGGGTGAGATCGACAAGGAAGTGTACGGCCTCAGCCGGCTGCAGGAGGACGAGAGCGACAACCCCGTCAAGGGCGGCAAAGCGGATCCCAATGCGCTTGCCCTGCATTTTGATCTGACGGTACCGTTCGCCCGCTACGTCGTGGAAAACGCCGGTTACCTGGCTTTCCCGTTCCGCCGCTACCAGATCCAGAAGGTGTGGCGCGGCGAGCGGCCCCAGGAAGGCCGGGCCCGCGAGTTCACCCAGGCTGACATCGACGTGGTGGGCGACGGCGAGCTTCCGTTCCGCTATGACGTGGAGATTGCGCTTGTCATCGCCGAAGCCCTTAGCGCCCTGCCCATCCCCGATTTCCGCCTCCGGATCAACAACCGCAAGCTTGCGGAAGGCTTCTACCGCGGCATCGGCCTCGATGACACCGCAGGTGTGCTCCGCAGCATCGACAAGCTCGAAAAGATCGGTCCCGCCAAGGTGGCCGAACTGCTCCGGACCGAGCTCGGCGCAACCGAAGACCAGGCAGCCAAAGCCCTGCAGCTTGCAGCCATCCGCACCGAAGACACGTCCTTCGTGGCCCAGGTCCGTGCGCTGGGCGTCAGCGATGACCTCCTGGACGAAGGCCTGGACGAACTGGAACAGGTCATCGACGCAGCCGTGCAGCGGGCTCCCGGCAAGGTCCTGGCAGACCTCAGCATCGCCCGCGGCCTGGACTACTACACCGGCACTGTGGTTGAAACTGTGCTGGTGGGTCACGAACAGCTGGGGTCCATCTGTTCGGGCGGCCGGTACGACGCCCTGGCGTCGAAGGGCAACCGCAAATTCCCGGGCGTGGGGCTCTCCATCGGCGTCACCCGCCTGGTGTCCCGGATCCTGAGCCAGGACCTGGCCAAGGCTTCCCGGTCGGTTCCCACCGCCGTGCTGGTGGCCTTGAACCACGACGACAGCTGGGGCGCTGCCCAGGACGTCGCCGCCCTGCTGCGCAGCCGGGGGATCCCCACCGAGGTGGCGGCCAAGGCCGAGAAGTTCGGCAAGCAGATCAAGTTCGCGGATCGCAGGGGGATCCCGTTCGTGTGGTTCACCGACGAGGACGGCACCCACCAGGTCAAGGACATCCGCACCGGCGAACAGGTGCTGGCGGCCCCTGAAACCTGGATGCCGCCGCTGGAGGACCTGTCTGTACAGGTCGCTACAACCGCGGATGAGGCAGCTTCCGTCTAGCAGTGCCTTTAGGGCCGGGGTTGGTGCTGCCGGAAGTGCAGCACCAGCCAGCGCCCTGCCACGCCCGCAGCAAGGACCGCCGCCATGGTCAGGACCGGCGCCGGCGGCAGGGTGAAGGCAAGGACCACGCAGCCAAGGAAACCCACGGCATTGAGCCAGCGGGGAGCGTAGCCGGGATGGGCGGCAAGGGTATAGGCGGAGGCATTCGCCACTGCGTAATAGACCAGCACGCCGAAGCTTGAGAAGCCCACCACCGTCATCACGTCTGTGGTCAGCAGGAGCAGGATGACGACGGCGGCCACGGCCAGTTCGGCCACGAAGGGGACGGTGTGGGTGCCGCCCACCCGGGCGAGCGGCCCCGGAAGATCGCGTTCCCGTGCCATGGCAAGCGTGGTCCGGCCCACGCCCGTGATGAGCGCGAGGAGGGCGCCCAGGCACGCGGCGGCGGCGCCTGCCTGCACCAGCGGTGCGGCAACGGCCAGCCTTGAGTCAAGTACGGCCTCCAGCAGGGGAGTCCTGGACGCGGCAAGCCGCTCTCCGAGATGGGCCAGCAGGAGCACTGCCAGCAGCAGGTAGATGACGAAAGCAGCCGCCAGTGCCGCCAGGATGGCCCGGGGGATGGCCCGGGCCGGATTCCTGACCTCTTCGCCCAGCGTGGCAATTCGGGCGTAACCGGCGAACGCGAAGAACATCAGGCCGGCGGCAGGAAGGACTCCTGCTGCACCGCCGGACTGCGTGGCGGTTGCCGCTGCCGCCGGGTGCGGGCCCAGCACCGCGGCGACGGCAACGAACACCAGCGTTGCCAGGACCATGCACAGCAGGATCCGCGTCAGCAGGGCGGTCCGGGTAATGCCAAGCAGGTTGACACCGGTGAGGGCAACGACCGCGGCCACAGCGACCGGTACCGCATAGTCCCGCGCAACGTAACTGCCGAATGTCAGCGCCATGGCCGCGCAGGACGCCGTCTTGCCCGTCACGAAACCCCAGCCGGCCAGGAAGCCAGGCCATTCGCCGAGCTGTTTCCGGCCATAAACATAGGTTCCGCCGCTGGTGGGGTATTTGGCGGCGAGGGCGGCAGAGGCCACGGCGTTGCAGTACGCCACTATTCCGGCGACCACCACGGACAGGACCAGCAGATTTCCGGCCAGCGCGGCGGCCGGCGCGAAGACCACAAAGACGCCGGCGCCCAGCATGGAACCCAGTCCGATGGCGGTGGCATCAAAGGTTCCCAGCCTGCGTTGCAGCTGCTGCGGTTCGCTCATGCGGCGGCAGTCCCTTTCCAGCGGGTAAACTCGGACGGGATCGTTCCCGCAACGATCATATTGACTTCCCACTGTTTTCCCGCAGAAAGGCGTGCTGTGCTGCGCACACATGACCTCGGATCCCTTCGCTCCGAGCACATTGGACAAACCGTAACCCTGGCCGGCTGGGTGGGCCGCCGTCGTGATCACGGTGGTGTGGCATTCGTGGACCTGCGCGACGCTTCCGGCGTGGCCCAGGTGGTGGTCCGCGAGGAAGAAGTGTTCCACGGGCTGCGCAACGAGTACGTCCTGCAGGTCAGGGGCACAGTGTCCAAGCGTCCCGAAGGCAACGAGAATCCCGCGTTGGCCACCGGCGAGATCGAGGTCATCGCCGAGGACGTCACCATCCTCAACACCTCTGACCCGCTGCCGTTCCAGATTGACGAACATGTGGAAGTCGGCGAGGAAGCCCGCCTCAAGCACCGCTACCTGGACCTGCGCCGCCCCGGCCCCAGCCGCAACCTGCGCCTCCGTTCCGAGGCCAACAGGGTGGCGCGCGACCTGCTCCACCAGGAGGGCTTCGTGGAGATTGAGACGCCCACACTGACGCGTTCGACGCCGGAAGGCGCCCGTGACTTCCTGGTTCCGGCACGCCTGGCCCCGGGTTCCTGGTACGCCCTCCCGCAGTCCCCGCAGCTTTTCAAGCAGCTGCTGCAGGTGGGCGGGTTCGAGAAGTACTACCAGATTGCCCGCTGCTACCGCGATGAGGACTTCCGCGCGGACCGGCAGCCGGAATTCACCCAGCTGGACATTGAGGCAAGCTTCGTTGACCAGGATGACATCATCAGGCTGGGCGAAAACATCGTCAAGGCGGTGTGGCAGCTCATCGGAGTGGACATCCCCACGCCGATCCAGCGCATCACCTACGCAGACGCCATGGCGCGCTACGGCTCCGACAAACCGGACCTTCGCTTTGGCCTGGAACTGACCGAGCTCACTGACTTCTTCAAGGACACCAACTTTGGCGTGTTCAAGGCTCCCTACGTGGGTGCAGTGGTCATGCCCGGCGGCGCTTCGCAGGCACGCCGCGCCCTGGACGCCTGGCAGGAATGGGCCAAGCAGCGCGGCGCCAAGGGCCTCGCCTACGTCCTGTACAAGGAGGACGGCGAGCTCGCAGGCCCGGTGGCCAAGAACCTCACCGAGATCGAACGCGCGGGACTGGCCGACGCGGTCGGCGCCAAGCCCGGCGACTGCATCTTCTTCGCTGCGGGCGAGAAGACCCCGTCGCGTGCCCTGCTGGGTGCCGCACGGGTGGAAATCGGCCACCGCACCGGCCTGATCGATCCCACCGACTGGGCTTTCTGCTGGGTTGTGGACGCGCCCATGTTCGAGCCCGCCGCCGCAGCCGTTGCCTCGGGCGACGTCGCTGTGGGTGGAGGGCAGTGGACCGCCGTCCACCACGCCTTCACTTCACCCAAGCCGGAGTTCCTTGACACCTTCGACAAGGACCCCGAGTCTGCGCTCTCCTATGCCTACGACATTGTCTGCAACGGCAACGAAATCGGCGGTGGTTCCATCCGTATCCACCAGCGTGACGTGCAGGAGCGCGTCTTCGAACTGATGGGTCTGGACAAGGAAGACGCCCAGACCAAGTTCGGCTTCCTGCTGGAGGGCTTCAAGTACGGCGCACCCCCGCACGGCGGCATCGCGTTCGGCTGGGACCGCGTGGTGTCGCTGCTGGCAGGAGTTGAGTCCATCCGCGACGTCATCGCTTTCCCGAAGTCCGGCGGCGGCCATGACCCCCTGACGGAGGCCCCGGCCCCCATCACGCCGCAGCAGCGCAAGGAGGCAGGCGTGGACTTCAAGCCGGAGGCCCGCAAGCCGGAAGAGAAGAAGCCCGAAGCAAAGCAGTAGAGCACAACAGGCAGCGTCAGGCTGCAGGCCCAGGAGGTTCCCCGGTCAGCCCGGGGGACCTCCTGCAGTTAACGAAGGAACAGCCCAATGACCACACCGGGCCCTGCCAGTCCTGCACCCCTGGACCTCGAGTCCGCCATGGACGCAGCGTGGCCTGCACTGGAACGCCAGGACGCCGGAGGCTGGACCCTGCGGGCGGCGGCAGGCGTCACCCAGCGGGCCAACTCCATCTGGCCGCGCACGCTATCGGCTGGGCAACCCGGTGGGGATGCGGCTGGGGAGGACCTCGGCGGACTGCTCAGGACTGCCAGGTCCTGGTACCGCAGCCGCCGTCTGCCCGTGATCTTCCAGCTGTTCGACACCCCCGCAACGGGGGCCCTCCACGACTTGCTCGACGCTGAAGGCTTCACCCGCCAGTCCGTGACCCTGGTCATGACCCGCTCTGCTACGGCGGAACCGGTTCCGGAAGCCAGCCTGGGCACCCAGGCACTGGAACTTTCGCCGGTCGAACTTTCCACGGAGCCGTCCGCGGACTGGCTGCGGATTTGGTGGGAGGTGGACGGCCGCGGCGGGGAAGATGCCCTGGCCACTGCCCGCGCAATTCTTGAAGGATGCCCTTCTGTGTACGCCCTGGTCCGGGACGGCGCTGGCCGGCCCGCCGCCGTCGGACGCCTTGCCCTTCCCGACGGCACCAGGCAGGGCGGCCTTTACTGCATGGCCACCCTGCCCGCCGCCCGCCGCCAGGGCTTTGGAGCCGCCATCATGGAGTCCCTGCTGCGGGCCGGAAGCGAGTGGGGCGTGGAGGGCTTCTGGCTGCTGGTCACGGCGGCGAACCATGGCGCGCAGGAACTTTACGCTAAGGCCGGGTTTAGCGAAGCCGGCCGCTATCTGTACCGGCAGGAACGCCCCCGCCACGCCCTGACTGGTTGCTAGCCATCCTCCGACGCGTAGGACATTTTCCGGGGGCTGGGAGCTTTGCGCACGTCCAGTTCCTTTAAGGGACCGGGGGATTCAGGGGATTGAGGTGCCGGCTGTTGGTGCGTCCTGCAGTTCCTGCCTGTTAGCGGGCAGCAGGTCACGGCGCAATGCGGATCCTTGCAGGTAGGGGGCGCCCAGTTCGGCAATCGGTGTCCTGAATGTCTCCCGGGAGTAGAAGGCCGATGCCGCCGCGATCAGCATGCAGACCGTGGCGAACACGGCCACCGGAATCCATCCGGTGACACCCGGGGTGAGCAGCAGGCCCGCGATCATCGGTGCAAAGCCGGCCAGGACGAGTCCCAGCTGGTTGCCCAGTGCCATGCCGGTGTACCGCACGGGGGCTGCGAACTGTTCCGCGAAGAACGAGGGCCAGATGCCGTTGAAGCACGAGTAGAGCACGGTCATGTTCAGGAATGCGGCAACGAAGACCAACGCCAGGTTGCCGGAGGACAGCGCCAGGAAGTACAGGAAGATGGTAACCGAGCAGCCGATCGCGGCGGTCAGCATAAGGGGGCGCCGTCCGATCCGGTCCGACAGCCTGGCGGCGAGCGGCATGGCGGCCATGGACAGTCCGATGGCTACGGCGTTTACGGTCAGGATGGATGCGCGGTCAAAGCCTGCGGTGGACGTGGCGTAGGCCAACCCGAAAACGGTGAAGATGGTCTGCATCACGGACATGATGGACATGCCTACCACGCGCAGCACGTCAGTGCCCTGGAACGTGAGGACCTCCTTGATGGGCATTGGGGCCACCTGGTCTTTTTCCTGGGCTTCCTCGAAGACCGGGGTTTCGTCCAGGTGGGTCCGGACCCAATATGCAATGGCAAGGACCACGATCGAGAGCCAGAAGGGGATTCGCCAGCCCCAGGCCATCATGGCTTCCTGCGGCATGGCTGCCACCGGAATGAAGATGAGGGTGGCGAGCACCATGCCGGAGGCGTAGCCGGTCATCACGAAGCTGGTGAAATAACCCCGCTTTCCTTCGGGCGAGTGCTCAAGGGTCAGGGTTGAAGCGCCGGCCGATTCCGCCCCGGCGGAGAACCCCTGGGCCAAGCGGCCGGCTACCAGGAGGATCGGTGCCCAAATGCCCACCTGCTCGTAGCCGGGCAGGAACCCGATACCCAGTGACGACAGGCCCATGATGCCCAGGGTGAGCAGCAGGATCTTCTTGCGGCCCAGCTTGTCACCGAAGTGGCCCATGACCAGGCCGCCAACCGGGCGGGCGACGTAAGCCACGCCGAACGTCGCGAATGCACTGATCAGTCCGATTGCCGGGTCTGCGGTGGGAAAAAAGAGGTGCGGGAAGACCAAGGCGGCGGCCGTCCCGTAGATGAAGAAGTCGTAGTATTCCAGCGTGCTGCCGAGGAAGGACGCCAGGGCGGCCTTGCCCGGAGTCTTACGCTGGATGGGGTCTGCTGCCGAATGGGATGGGGACTGCATGGTTCTCCTCAGGACGTCGGTGTCTCAGTGGGGGACTGCCGGGAATCCGCAAGGTGGAAGTCCACCGAGAGGATTTGCTGGCTGTTGGGGAATGAGTAGGACTTGAGCGGCTCGTGCAAGGGATGCGTGTTGTAGACCGCGATGTCCTCGACCGTTTCGAAATCGGCCACTATGGCGTAGTCGAAGGAGCGCTCGGTCTCGAGCACGTCCGCGCCGTGGGTCAGGCTGAGCATGCCGGGAATGTTTCCGGCCATTTTGTTGAGTCCGGTGATCCAGGCCTGCCTGTCAGCGGGCGGAAAGTCCGGTTTGAACTTGAAGAGCACGGTATGGCGGATCATCTCAGGCTCCCACCAGTTCCACGGCGGCTTCGTTCCGTTCAGCCGCTCGGTACTCCGGGGACTGGCCGGCGAGGGTGCGGCCGGCGAGGTAGCCCATGGTCATGATCGGCCCAAGGGTGGCTCCGGCACCCGGGTAGCCCGCGGCGTAGGCGTTCTCGGTCGTGTTTCCTGCGGCGAACAGGCCTTCGATGGGCCGGTTGTCGACGTCGAGCACGCGGGCCAGCGCGTCCGTTGCCACGCCGCCGTTGGTGCCGAAGACGCCGTTGACCACTTCCATGGCGTAGAACGGCCCGGTCTGCAGCGGACCGAGGGACGGGTTCGGGTACGGGTTCCCGTCGTCGCCCCAGTACTTGTCGTAGGCGCTTTCGCCACGGCCGAAGTCGGGGTCTTCGCCCTTGACGGCGTATTCGTTGAACCGTGCCACCGTGGCGGCGAGGTTTTCAGCGGGAACATTGATCTTCGCCGCCAGTTCTTCCAGCGTGTCCGCCTCGACGAGGTAGCCGGGGGTGGGCTGGCCGGCGCGGTGGGCAAGGATGCCGTAGCGCTCCATGTAGGCGTGGTCCACCACCACGTGTGCCGGGGTGTTAAGGGTCTGGTTCGCGGCTGAGTCCCAGGACTGCAGGCTGCGGGCGAGGTCGTTGTAGTTCTGCGACTCGTTGGCGAAGCGGCGGCCGTGACGGTTCACCATGATCGATCCAGGGCCTTGGCGTTCGAAGCGCAGCAGGGTGCCGATGGGCTGCCCGTCGCGGGTGTCGCCGGTGACTGACATCGGTGCCCACCATGCTTCCCTGGTGCCGCGGGTCTGACCGCCAAGCCGCTGGGCCATCCGCAGGCCGTCGCCGGTGTTCGAGGGCGGCGAGCACATGGTGTACAGCCTTGAGGCGAGCATCGAGTCGGCCAGCTCCTTGTCCCACTCGAAGCCTCCCGTGGCCAGCACTACGCCGTCGTTCGCATGGAACACCTCGCCCGATTCCAGTTCGACGCCGGTCACCCGGGTGCCGTCCGTGAGCAGCCGGTGGCCGCGGGCCCCGGTAGCGAACGCTGCGCCGTCGCGGACCAGGCTGGCGAGCAGCATGGACACGAGCGCCTGTCCCTTGGCCACCAACCCGTCGGCCTGGCGCTGGTTCAAGTCGTCCCAGGGGAACTTGGTAAACGCACCCCAGTTTTCGTATTCCTGCATGGTGAAGGGCGCGCGGCCGTCCGTGCGGACGTGCGCGGCCAGCGCACCGAGGGCATCCTTGCTGTTGAACAGCTCGGGTTCCACGGTGCGGCCGCCCTCAACGGCGCCGGGCAGGTCCTGGCGGTAGTCCGGGAAATTGTTGAGGAAGATGAAGCGGACGCCGCACTCGTCTTCCACGAAGCGGAGCATCCGGTCCCCATAGGCCAGGGCCGCGTCCAGCAATTCGTCGCGGCCGCGGCCCCGGGCAACCGCCCGAACGTACTTTGCGGCCGCTTCCTTCGAATCGGTCATGCCGGCTTCCCGGGCGTGGTGGTTGTCCGCCACCCACAGCATTCCGCCGGAGACGGCGGACGTGCCGCCCAGCAGGGCGCTCTTTTCGAGGACGACGACGGACTTGCCTGCGCGCGCTGCGGTGGCCGCCGCAGTGAGTGCACCGGCACCGGAACCAACGACGACGACGTCGTAGCGTTCCGCTTCGGTTCCATGGACGAATTTCATGGGTGTTGCCTTTCAGGAGTGATAATTGGGTGCGCAAAAGGTCAGCGCGGCAGCTCTGTTTCAGCGGCTGCCGGCGCCGGGATACCGGGCCGGGTCAGACGGCGGTGTAGCCGCCGTCGATCACGAGCTCGGAGCCCGTCGTGAAGCGGGACTCGTCGGAGGCCAGGTACAGCACGCCGTAGGCGATCTCCTCCGGCTTGCCCTGCCGCGGCAGGGGATTCGAACCGACCAGTTGCTTGTAATAGGCCTCGGGGCCAATCTCGGACTGTTCGGCGGATCGCCGGCTCATCCGGGTGTCCATGGAGCCGGGGTGGATGGAGTTCACCCGGATACCGTGGGCGCCGTATGCCGCTGCGTCGGACTTGCTCAAGAGCCGGACGGCGCCCTTGGTGGCGTGGTACAACGGCACGTTCCGGCCGCCCGTGATGCCGTGAATGGATGAGAAGTTGACGATGCTGCCGGCGCCTTTTTCGATCATGCCGGGGACCACGTGCTTCGTCATAAGCCAAACACCTTTGACGTTGACGTTGAAGATCGTGTCGAAGTCGGACAGCGAGGCGGTGTGCGACGCACCGGCCGGCCCGATGATTCCGGCGGCGTTGACCAGGATGTCCGGCGCGCCGAGATCCCCGCGGACCCGGCGGACGGCTTCCGCGACGCTCTCCTCGCTGGTGACATCGACGTCGTACTCGCTGATGTTGGTGTGGGAGGCTGCGGCAGGGATGCCGGCGACGTCCAGGCTGGCGACTACTGCGCCGTGTTCTGCCAGCAGGGCGGCGGTGGCGCTGCCCAAATCACCGCGGCCGCCTGTGACGATTGCAGTCTTGCCTGCCGCGCGGTTCGCTGTGGTGTTCATGTGGTCTGCTCCTTGTAACTCCAGCAGCCTCGTTGCTGCATCCCAGCCAGAGTCGCAGGGGAGATGTGACTGGAACCACATAATTGCCGATCAACGGAAAAATTCGTTTCCATGACCCTGCTCAGTGACTCTGGCGCAGGGTGCCTTTCAGCTCGCCCCGCCGGCCGAGAGTCCGCGAGATTCCCCGGGCGGAGGCCATCAGCACGGGCACCCGGGCGGCTGCGTTCTCTTCGTTGCGCGGGACCACGACGCTCAGCGCGGCGCGGATGGTGTTGTCAGGCCCGAAAACGGGGACAGCGATGCCGCTGGATTCGGGAACAATTACGCCCGGCATGGACGCAAAGCCGCGCTGCCTGATCTCAGCCAGATGGCGGCGCAGCTGGGACGGGTCGGTCAATGTCGTTTCGGTGAACTTCGTCAGGGGACGGGCCAGGAAGCTGTCCTGGTATGCGGCGGGGGAGTGCGCCAGGAGGACAAGGCCTGACGACGTTGCGTGGAGAGGCAGCCGGCCCGCAACTTTGGTGATGTCCACGATGGTCTTGTCGGAGCCCAGGCGCTCGATGTACAGCACCTCGTCCGAATCCAGGATGCCAAGCGTGGTGGAGTGTTGCACCACGGCCTGGACGTCCTCCATGAACGGCAGTGCCGCTTCCCTCAGGCTGAGCGTCTTGGAGCCCCGCGACCCCAGTTCCCACATTCGGGTCCCGACATGGATGTCGCCGCCGGGCTCGCGTTCGAGCAGCCGTTCCTGGAGCAGATCATTGACCAGCCGGTATGTGGTGGTGACCGGCAGCCCGGTCCTGCGCCCAAGTTCGGCGACACTCATGGAACTATGGCGGTCGTCGAATGCACTCACGATCTTCACGAAGCGGCCGATGATCGACTCGCCCGATGCGGAATTGGCCACAATGCTCCTTCGATTCCCGCTCAATGGTAATCCTCCTCCTGTGCGGGGCCGGCAGCCGCTCTACTGGGGGATAAGTTTTAGGCCCGGCTGTCGCGTTGAAGGCCGCCTCGCGGGGATTAAGTGTGATCGTCGCGGAAAAGGAGCAGTACTTTGGCGGAACCACGGCCATTTCCGCCGGGTGGGCATGGGTTCCGGGCAACAAGCAGGGGGTAGCCCAGCGCCGGCGGAGTAACGGCCGCTGCGTGCCTGCCGCGGAAGATCCGCTAAACCGCCGGGTCGGTTACCTGGACCCGCACCGAGCACGCGTCCGCTGCAGCCTTCCTCAGGACGGCGGCCCGGGGCTCAGCAACATCCAGGTAGGCAAGGCGCGGCATGCGGGCGTAATCACGCAGCAACGGTTCCTCGAGGACCAGGTCAGCCAGGGCCCTGTCACCTCCGGGCACCACGTACTCGAATGCTGTCGTCCGGAACACCCCTGCCGCCTGCTGTGCAACGGCCGCCACCAAGGCGTCCGCCTGGTTGGACCGGCGGCGGGCAAACCGCTGCTGGGACTGGCCGCCCGCCGCGGTGCGCGACTGGACGTACCGGGTGCCTGCCTTGGACGCCAGCAGGGCGCCCTCACTTGCCACCCCGATCCCGTAACCGCCGCGCCGCACCAGCAGCAGTCCCAGCCGGCGCGGCTGTGACGCAAGGGCAGCCAGCCGCTCCAGCGGTCCGGCGCCGCGTCCCGGACGTCCTTCTGCAGGCCACGGCGGCTGCAGGAGCGCTTCCGCGCCGTCGGCCGCCACAAGGCGGAGGCCGTCGTCGTCATCCTGCAGCCGGTAGCCGCCATGCGAAGCGCCGAACCGGTCAACCCAACCAGCCAGCCTGGCGCCGGACACGAATGCTGTCCGGACGGAGGGCGGGGCGCCGGGTGAACCTGGGGCGGGCATGGACTTCCTTCTGTACCAAGGCCCGGCGGGAAGGCCGGGGGAAAAGCAGGTGATGGACTGGAAGTAGCCTATCTATGTGGATGATCTCTTCGGGAACGGGCCAGACAATGACGACGACGACGACCGTCCCGTCTCCGGGGCAGGCGCCGGTTCCCGGGGCCAGGGTGCGGGGAGCCAGGGTGCACGGGGACAGGGGTCGCCGCGCAGCCCGCTTGCCGTCCGCATGCGCCCACGCACCCTGGACGAAGTGGTGGGCCAGCAGCACCTGCTGGGCCAGGGCTCGCCGCTGCGGCAGTTGGCCGCAGGCGCCGGGGCGGACAGCAAAGGCCCTGCCGGCCCAACCTCCCTGATTCTCTGGGGACCCCCTGGTACCGGCAAGACCACGCTGGCGCACGTGATTGCGCGCGGGCCGGGCAGGAAGTTCGTCGAGCTGTCCGCCATCACGGCCGGAGTCAAGGACGTCCGGCGGGTCATGGACGACGCCCTGACTGCCCGCGACCTGTACAAGACCACCACGGTGCTGTTCCTTGACGAGATCCACCGCTTCAACAAGGCCCAGCAGGATGCCCTGCTGCCCGGCGTCGAGAACCGCTGGGTGGTACTGGTGGCTGCCACCACGGAGAATCCCTCCTTCTCGGTGGTCTCGCCCCTGCTGTCCCGTTCCCTGCTCCTCACGCTCAAGCCCCTGACCGATGCGGACATCGAGGGCCTCCTGGTGCGCGCCGTGGAGGACCCGCGGGGGCTGGGCGGCAAGGTCCGGCTCAGCGACGAGGCGCTGGAACACCTGGTCCGGTTGTCCGGCGGGGACGCCCGCCGGGCGCTTACCGCGCTGGAGGCCGCGGCCGGCGTGGCCTTTGGTGACGCGGACGACGTCGAACGTTCCGTGGGGGAGGAGGGTGCAGCTCCGGGGACGGCCACCGAGGAGCCGGTCACCGTTGAGCTGCGCCACACGGAGCGGGCCCTGGATGCGGCCGCCGTCCGTTATGACCGGGCCGGTGACCAGCACTATGACGTGATCAGCGCCTTCATCAAGTCCATCAGGGGATCGGACGTGGACGCGGCCCTGCATTACCTCGCCCGGATGCTGGAAGCGGGGGAGGACCCGCGGTTCGTGGCCCGGCGGATCGTCATCTCCGCGGCGGAGGACGTGGGCATGGCGGACCCCACGGCGCTGCAGACGGCAGTGGCAGCGGCGCAGGCGGTGCAGCTCATCGGCATGCCGGAGGGCCGGATCATCCTGGCGGAGGCAGTGGTCCACCTCGCCACCGCACCAAAATCGAACGCCGCCTACATGGGCATCAACAAAGCGATCGCCGACGTCCGGGCGGGCCTCGGCGTCGGAATTCCCGCGCACCTGCGCGACGCGCACTATCCGGGCTCCAAGCAGCTGGGCCACGGCGTGGGCTACAAGTACGCCCACGACGCTCCGCATGGAGTCGCCCCCCAGCAGTACCCGCCGGATGACCTGGTGGGCCGCGACTATTACCAGCCCACCGGCAACGGCGCCGAACGGGACATCGCCCAACGGCTGGAGCGGCTGCGGAAGATTGTCCGGGGCAAGTGATGCCGTGGTAGGCTCGATGTTCGTCTGGCAAGGCACGGACGCACAATCTCCCCAATTCACGTTGAGAAGGTTATGCCCTGCGCCCAGTAGCAAAAGGCAGCGGTTGGCCGATGCTCTCCATCGTGGAGGCCAGTAACACTGACACACCGCAGATATTGGAAGGACACAAGTGGCTAACAACACTCGTGCTCGCCGTCAGGCCCGCCTCTCGCGGTCCCTCGGCATTGCTCTGACCCCCAAGGCCGCCAAGTACATGGAGCGCCGCCCGTACGGCCCCGGTGAGCATGGCCGTGCCCGCAAGAAGCAGGACTCCGACTACGCCGTTCGTCTGCGCGAAAAGCAGCGCCTGCGCGCCCAGTACGGCATCCGCGAAGCACAGATGACCCGTGCCTTCGAAGAAGCCCGCCGCACCAAGGGCCTGACCGGTGAAAACCTCATCGAACTGCTCGAAATGCGCCTTGACGCCCTGGTCCTGCGTGCCGGTTTCGCCCGCACCATCGCCCAGGCCCGCCAGCTGGTTGTGCACCGCCACATCATGGTTGACGGTATCCGCGTTGACCGCCCGTCGTTCCGCGTCGGCGAGGGCCAGCTGGTCCACGTCCACAGCCGCAGCGAGACCATGGTTCCGCTCCAGGTTGCCGCCGCCGGTGCCCACCGCGACGTCCTGCCTGCCGTTCCGGCCTACCTGGACGTCAAGCTGGAAGCCCTGCAGGCCCGCCTGGTCCGCCGTCCCAAGCGCTCCGAGATCCCGGTGACCTGCGAAGAGCAGCTCGTCGTCGAATTCTACGCACGCTAAATCCCAGCAGCGTACCCAAAGAAGCCCGTGGCAAGCGCCGCGGGCTTCTTTGTATGTAAGGTACTTGGGGGACATCTGCGCGGCGCCCCTTTCCGGGCGCGTGCAGGATGGAACCTAACCACGGAATTTCGAGGAGATGAACGTCTATGTCTGGTGGCGATATTGCCGGCCTGATCGCTGCCGGAGTGTTCGCGCTCCTGGTCCTGCTGCTTGCAGTCCCCATCCTGAAGCTGGGAAAAGTCTTCGATGAGGTGCGGACCACCATCAGGTCCCTCAGTGACGGCGCCACGCCTTTGATGGACGAGGTCACGGCCACCGTTTCCACCACCAACCAGCAGCTGAAGAAGGTGGATGGCATCTCGTCCAACGTCTCTGATGCGTCCGCCAATATCTCCGCCCTGTCCTCGCTGGTCGCCGCAACGGTTGGTTCGCCACTGATCAAGGTTGCCGCCTTCAGCTACGGCGTCCGCAGCGCCTTCGCCAACCGCCGGAAGCCCGCCGCCGGGCGCCGCAGCCGCTAGATTCGAAAAGAACAAACATGAAAAGAATTGTCTGGATGGGAATCGGCGTGGCCATCGGAGTCATTGCCTTCCGCAAAGTGAGCCAGGCCCAGGCCAGCCTCGGGCCGGAGGGCCTCAACCGCTCGGTAGGACGGCTGGCCGACGGGGTGTACGACTTCGCCGACGCCGTCCGCGCAGGAATGCGCGAACGGGAAACCGACTTGAGGGCCGCCTTGGGCATCGAGTCCGCGGAAATGGTTCGCCGCTAAGCCCCGCACGGGCGTTGCACCGGCAGCCAGCCAACAACCGGCAGGAGCCCTATCCGGGATCCGCCACCTGAACGAAATCCCCGTGCCGCCTGGCGGCGCGGACCAAGAAGGGTAAGAAAACAGCTCATGAAGTCGCAGGAGATCACAAAGCGCTGGGTGGACTTTTTTGTCAGCAAGGGCCACACCCCGGTTCCCTCCGCATCGCTGGTCTCCAGCGACCCCTCGCTGCTGTTCACGGTGGCCGGCATGGTCCCGTTCATTCCCTACCTCACCGCCCGCGAGGAAGCCCCCTACTCCCGCGCCACCAGTGTGCAGAAGTGCATCCGCACCGGCGACATCGAGGAAGTGGGCAAGACCGCGCGGCACGGCACCTTCTTCCAGATGTGCGGCAACTTCTCCTTCGGCGACTACTTCAAGGAAGACGCCATCAAGTTCGCCTGGGAGCTGCTCACCACGGGCGTTGACGACGGCGGCTACGGCCTTGCGCCCGAGCGGCTGTGGGTGACGGTCTACGAGGAGGACGACGAGGCCGAGGAACTGTGGCTGAAGAACACCGGCGTCCCCGCCGAGCGCATCCAGCGCATGGGCAAGTCGGACAACTACTGGTCAACCGGCCAGCCCGGCCCGGCCGGCCCCTGCTCCGAGATCTACTACGACCGCGGACCGGCCTACGGCGTCGAAGGTGGCCCGCTGGCTGACGAGACCCGGTATATCGAAATCTGGAACCTCGTGTTCATGCAGTACCAGATCGAGAATGTGCGCTCCAAGGTCGACTTCGACATTGTGGGTGAGCTGCCCAAGAAGAACATCGACACCGGCCTGGGCATGGAACGCCTCGCCATGATCCTGCAGGGCGTCGAGAACATGTACGAGACCGACCAGGTCCGGCCCGTCATCGACAGGGCTGCCGAACTGTCCGGCAAGGAGTACACCTCCGCTGAATCCGAGGACGACCCCCACCACACGGACGACGTCCGCATGCGCGTGGTGGCAGACCACATCCGCTCAGCCCTGATGCTGATTTCCGACGGTGTGACACCTTCCAACGAGGGACGCGGCTACGTCCTGCGCCGCCTCATCCGCCGCGCCGTTCGCTCAATGCGCCTCCTGGGCGTCGAACAGGCCTGCTTGCCCGAGTTGCTGCCGGCTTCGCGCGACGCCATGAAGGGCGTGTACCCCGTGGTGGAGACGGACTTCGACCGGATCAGCCGCATCGCCTACGCCGAGGAGAAGGCGTTCCTGCGCACCATTGCATCCGGCACTGCCCGGCTTGAGGACGCGGTCAAGGAATCCAAGGCGGCCAACAAGCCGCTCTCCGGCGAGGATGCCTTCGCGCTGCACGACACCTACGGCTTCCCGATCGACCTCACCCTCGAGATGGCCGAAGAAGCCGGGTTGAAGGTTGATGAGGCAGCGTTCCGCAGCCTCATGCAGGAACAGCGCCAGCGCGCCCAGGCCGATGCCAAGGGCAAGAAGGGCGGCCACGCCGACGTCAGCGTCTTCCAGGAGATCCTGGGCCAGGGCGAAACGGTCTTCACCGGCTACACCGAACTCGAAGGCGAATCACGCGTCCGCGGCCTGCTCAGCGCAGGCCGTCAGGTCCAGCAGGCAGCCACCGGCGACGAGATTGAACTCGTGCTGGCCGAAACCCCGTTCTACGCCGAGGCCGGCGGCCAGGCTGCGGACACCGGCCTGATCACCGGCGACGGGTTCGTCGTCGAGGTCCTGGACGTCCAGCGCCCCGTCAAGGGCCTGAGCGTGCACAAGGCGATTGTCCGCGAAGGCGAAATCGGCGCGGACTCCCTGGTGCGCGCCGCCGTCGACCGCGAACGCCGCCATGCCGCCGAGCAGGCGCACACGGGCACCCACATCGTGCATGCCGCCCTGCACCAGATCCTTGGCCCGGAGGCCACCCAGCGTGGATCGTTCAACAAGGCCGGCTACCTGCGCTTCGACTTTGCCTGGGGCGAAGGCCTGAGCACAGCCACCCGGTCCGAGATCGAGGAAGTCTCCAACCTGGCCATCCGCAACAACTACGCGGTGGAAACAAAGATCATGGGGCTGGCCGAAGCCAAGGCCATGGGTGCCATGGCCCTCTTCGGCGAAAACTACGGCAGCGAAGTGCGCGTGGTGGAGATTGACGGCGCGTGGTCACGCGAGCTGTGTGGCGGCACCCACGTCGCCAACACCTCGCTGATCGGCAGCCTGTCCCTCCTGGGCGAACAGTCCGTCGGCTCGGGCAACCGCCGCGTGGAAGCTTTCGTCGGCATGGAGGCCTTCCGCCACCTTGCGGCTGAGCGTGCCCTGGTGACCGAGCTGACGGACCTGCTGAAGGTTCCGTCCGGCCAGCTCGCCGACAGGATCTCCGCCACCCTGGCCAAGCTCAAGGCAACTGAGAAGGAACTGGACCGGCTCCGCAAGGAACAGCTGGCTGCCGCCGCCGCCCAGCTGGTGGGCAGCGCCAAGGACGCCGGCGGCGTCAAGGTGCTGGCCCACGATGCAGGAACCGTGAGCGGGGCTGACGACCTCCGCGGCCTGGCCCTGGACCTGCGCAACCGCCTCGGTTCCGCAGCTGCCGCTGTGGCCGTGGCCGGCGTCGCGAATGACCGCCCCCTGATCCTGGTGGCCACCAACGAGGCAGCCAGGGAAGCGGGCGTCAAGGCCGGTGCCCTGGTCCGCGTCGCTGCGGGCGTGCTCGGCGGCGGCGGCGGCGGCAAGGATGACGTGGCCCAAGGCGGCGGAACGGATGCCGGAAAGGTCGGCGCTGCCCTGGCCGCCGTCGTCGACGCCATCTCAAGGCGCTAATCCAGCCATGACCAATGCTGTTGCTGCCGGCGGCTACCCCCAGGGCGTCAAACTGGGGGTGGACGTCGGCACCGTCCGGGTAGGGCTGGCCATCTGCGACCGGGATTCGATCCTGGCCACGCCGTACAAGACCCTTGACCGGAACGCGAAGAAAAACTCGGACGTGCGCGTCATCGCCAAACTGGCCGAGGAGCTGGGAGCCGTGCAGGTTATCGTTGGCCTGCCCAGGACCATGAAGGGCGAGGAGCATGCCTCGGCCAGGATGGCCACGGATTATGCCCTGCTCCTGGCGGCTGAGCTTGCCGGGCGCGGCCTGGCGATCCCGGTCAACCTGGTGGACGAGCGACTCAGCAGTGTCTCGGCGCACCGGAACCTGCACGAAGCTGGCATGAGCAGCAGGGACCATCGTAAAGTAGTTGATCAGGTCGCGGCGGCGGGTATTCTTCAGCACGCCATCGACATGCAGAAAGCCAGGGGAGCGGATGTCGGCTCACGCGTGACAGCGCCTTCCCCGTCCGTGGACCTGGGGGCCGGTGGGGTGGACCAGACCGTCCGCGCCATCCCCGCAGACACGGCCCAATCTTCAGATAATGGAAGGCAACAGTGAGCCCTGCCAACATTGACGACACCTCCGGCCCGCTGGACCCCGGGGCCCCGAGGCCGCTGACCCGCAGGGAAATGCGGGCCCGGGAGAAAAGCCTCAACACCGGAGGCCACGACGCCGTGCCCGAGCAGGCCTACGAAACCGGCGACGTCCCGCCGCCGCCCGCAGCGCCGCCGGCCGCCGCGTCTCCCGCAGCCGAATCAACCTTTGCTCCGCTTCCCGGCGCCGGTGATGTGCCGGCGGCGCCGGAAACACCGCCGTCCATCCAGGACGACCAGCCTGAGCGCGGTTCCTACGGCAACGATGCCGGCGCGGACGCGCCTTCCCCACTTCAGCAGCACGACGACGTCCCGCACCACGACGACGTCCGGCACCACGACGACGTCGAGCACCACAACGACGTTGCCCACCACCCGGACGAGATCCAGTACGCCGGCGTGCACCACGAAGCGGCCCTGCACCACGGGGACGGCGCCCACGCCTACCAGGGAGTGCACGACGACCATGTCCACCACGCCGCCGTTTTCCACGACGACGCCCACGTGGACGCCCCGCACCACGATGTCCACCACCAGGACCCGGGCCACGAACTGCTCCCTGGCTCGTCGGCAGCCCCGGTAGTGCGCCCGTCCAAGAAAGTCCGGCGCCGGCGCAGGCTGCTGGCCCTGTTCCTGACGCTGGCCGTTTTCGTCACGGCAGTAGCCGTGGGCGCCCAGTTCCTCAAGCCACTCCTGGGCAGCGGCAAGCCATCGGATTTCCCCGGTCCCGGATCGGGTGAGGTCCAGGTGACCGTCGCCAGCGGCGAAGGCACGCGGTCTGTGGCCAGTGAACTGGAAAACCAGCACGTCATTGCCAACGCGGACACCTTCATGCAGGCGTTCCACGCGTCCGGCGGAACGCTGTCCCCGGGCGAGTACACCTTCAAGACGGAAATGAAGAACGCCGACGCCGTCAACGTCCTGCTCGGCAAGGACAAAACCAAAGTCATCTACTTCGCACTGAGCGCCGGCCTCCGGATCAGCGAGTCCCTCCAGGCCATTTCCGAGGGCTCCGGCGTGTCCGTGCAACAGTTGCAGACGCTCAGCAACCAGCCCGCCCAGTTCGGCCTGCCAGCCACCGCCAAGAACCTCGAAGGCTACCTGGCACCCGGTGAGTACCGCTTCCCCCTGGGCACCCCCGCCAAGGACATCCTCCAGGCCCTGGTGAAGGCCACCACCGATGAACTGGTGTCGCAGGGCATCACGGATCCGGCCAAGCAGTACCAGGCCGTCATTGTGGCAAGCATTGTCCAGGCCGAGGGCGGCCAGGCCGACTACGGCGATGTGGCGGGTGCCATCTACAACCGGCTCAAGCCCAACGACCAGACCGGCGGCTTCCTGCAGGTGGACTCCGCCGTGACGTACGGCCTTGGCACCCGGAGCTTCAACTTCACGGATGAGCAGCGGCAGGACAAATCCAACCCCTACAACACCTACGCGAATCCGGGGCTGCCGCCGGGACCCATCGGTTCTCCCGGCAAGACCGCCATCGACGCTGCCGCCCGGCCAAAAACCAACGACTACCTGTTCTGGGTGACCGTCAACCTGGACACCAAGGAAACCAAGTTCGCCAAGACGCTTGCCGAACACAACGCCTACGTGGAGCAGTACAACGCATGGTGCCAGGCCAACGCGGGCCGCTGCACATGAGCCTGCGGGCTGCCGTCCTGGGCCACCCGATCAGCCACTCGAAATCCCCGGCGCTGCACCTCTCCGCCTACGAGCGGCTGGGTGCAGGCATCAGCTACACGGCCATCGACGTCACGGAGGCATTGCTGCCGTCCTTCATGCGCCAGATCCGGAACCAGCCGGGCTGGCGCGGGCTTTCGGTGACCATGCCGTTGAAGACGGCCATGCTCGGTGAGGTGGACGAAGTACGCGGCGTGGCACGGACCCTCGGAGTGGTGAATACCGTCACGTTCGAGGAATCCGCCGGCGGCGTGAAGACGGTGGGCTCCAACACTGACGTCACGGGCATCGTCAACGCCCTGTGCCACGCCGGCACTCGGGCAGCACCTTCGGCCGTAATCCTTGGCGGCGGCGGGACCGCGGCATCGGCCGTGGCAGCCCTGAAGGAACTGGGCACCGGGACCGTGCAGGTGTTTGTCCGCGATTCCTCGCGCACAGCGGACGTCCGCTCGGCCGCGGACAGCTTGGGTGTTGCCCTGGAAGTCCGCCCGCTGGCCGGTGCCGCAGGTCCCACGTCGGAGGCCGACGTCGTAATATCCACCCTGCCGCCGCGCGCGGCAGATGGACTTGCCTCGGAAATCGCGGCACTGAAAACCGCGACGCCCGGCGTCCTGCTCGACGTTGCCTACGATCCCTGGCCGAGCCTCATTGCCTCGGTATGGCAGGCCGGTGGCGGCGCTGTAGTGCCCGGCCTGGAGATGCTGCTGTACCAGGCCGTGGAGCAGGTCCGGCTCTTTACCCGGCGCGGGGAAGACGTTAATGCAGCTGTCATAGATGTGATGTGTGACGCAGTCGGCCTTGCCCGGCGGGCGTTCTGACCGCCCTACGTGGCAGGATGGAAATTATGCGTTGGTTGACTGCCGGTGAATCCCATGGCCCGGCTCTGATGGGAATTATTGAAGGCGTCCCCGCCGGTGTTGAAATCACCAGCGGCCACATCGCAGACTCCCTGGCCCGCCGCCGGCTTGGCTATGGACGTGGCGCGCGGATGAAATTCGAGCAGGACGTGGTCACTATCCTTGGCGGCGTCCGGCATGGCCTCACCCAGGGCGGTCCGGTCGCCATCCAGGTGGCGAACACCGAATGGCCCAAGTGGGAGCAGATCATGTCCGCGGACCCCGTGGACGCCGAACTCCTCGCCGACCAGGCCCGCAACGCGCCCCTGACCCGCCCCCGCCCGGGGCACGCCGACTTCACCGGCATGCAAAAATACGGCTTCGACGAGGCCCGCCCGGTGCTGGAGCGTGCCAGCGCCCGGGAGACTGCCACCCGCGTGGCGCTGGGCACGGTGGCCGCGCAGTTCCTCAAGCACCTCGGCATTGAGCTTGTCAGCCACACCGTATCCATCGCCAGCGTGACCGTGCCGGAAGGGCGCCCGCTGCCCGTGCCCGGCGACGTCATTGCCCTGGACACAGACCCCTTGCGCTGCTTTGACCGCGAAACCTCGGACGCCATGGTGGCTGAGGTGGACGCTGCCCACAAGGAAGGCGAGACGCTGGGCGGAGTGGTGGAGGTCCTGGCCTACGGCCTTCCGCCGGGACTTGGCAGCTACGTGCACTGGGACCGCCGGCTGGACGCCAGGCTTGCTGCTGCCCTGATGGGCATCCAGGCCATCAAGGGAGTGGAAGTGGGGGACGGCTTCCTGACCGCGGCCCGCCGTGGTTCCGCCGCGCATGACGAAATCGTCAGGGACGGCGACGGCCGCATTGTCCGGGCCAGCAACCATGCCGGCGGCATCGAAGGCGGCATGAGCATCGGGGACGTCCTCCGGGTCCGTGCGGCCATGAAGCCTATCGCCACCGTCCCGCGCGCCCTGCGGACCATCGATGTCAGCACCGGCGAACCGGCCAAGGCACACCACCAGCGCTCGGACGTCTGTGCTGTTCCCGCCGCCGGCGTGGTGGCCGAGGCCATGGTGGCCCTGGTCCTGGCCGAGGCCGTCATCGAAAAGTTCGGCGGTGACTCAGTGGCGGAAACCGCGCGCAACATCAAGGGTTACCTGGACAGCATCCCGGCATCCCTGGACTCGATCGGCCAGTAGTGCTCCACCGCAGCAGTACTGGACCTCGCGGCGAGCGGCCGATTGTGCTCATCGGCCCCATGGCGGTGGGCAAATCGGCCATCGGGCAGCAGCTCGCGCAGCAGCTCGGGGCCCGGTTCATCGATACCGACGCCGTGATCGTTGCCGGCCACGGATCCATCGCCGATATCTTCGCGGGGCGCGGTGAGCACGCGTTCCGGGAGATTGAGGCCCGGACCGTAGCTGATGCCGTGGAGGAATCCGAAGGGACCTCCACGGTCATCTCGCTGGGCGGCGGTGCGGTGCTCGATTCGGGGACGCAGCAGCTGATCAGCCGCTGCACCGTTGTATATCTCGAGTGCGACGCCGATACCGTGGCGGACAGGATCGCCCGCAACTCCGGCCGCCCGCTCCTTGCCGGCGACGCCATGGGCCGCTGGACAGCAATGTTCGCCACCCGCAAGCCGGTCTACGAAAGGCTGGCCGACATCACCCTGGACGTCCGCCATGGCTCGGTCCCCGAGCTCGGCGGCCGGCTGGAAGCAGCACTGCGGAACCACGCAGCTGCCAAACAGGAAGTTGAAAAGTGAACACGCAATCAACAGTCATCAACGTCACCGGCGAGGGCGCCGGCAACAACTACGGCGTCGTCGTCGGGCGCGGCCTGCTTGGTGACCTTCCCGCGCTGCTCGGAGAGCGCGTCCGCCGAGTCCTGGTGATACACCCCCGTGCCCTGCGCCTCACCGGTGACACGGTCCGCGACGAACTTGCAGCGGCGGGGTTCACGTCCCTCACTGCCGAGATTCCGGACGCGGAAGAAGGCAAGCACATCCAGGTGGCCGCATTCTGCTGGCAGGTCCTGGGCCAGAACGATTTCACCCGCTCGGACGCCATTGTTGCCGTGGGCGGGGGAGCGGTCACCGACCTCGCAGGCTTCGTTGCCGCCACCTGGCTGCGCGGCGTCAAGGTCATCCACATGCCCACCAGCCTGCTGGGCATGGTGGACGCGTCCGTGGGCGGCAAAACCGGCATCAACACCGCCGAAGGAAAGAACCTGGTGGGGGCGTTCCACCCGCCGGCAGCCGTCCTGGCGGACCTGGACACGCTGGACACGCTGCCGAAGAACGAAATCATTTCCGGGCTCGCCGAGGTAATCAAGTGCGGCTTCATTGCCGACCCCGCCATCCTCGATCTCGTGGAGAAGGACCCGGCCGCGGTGGTGGACCCCCGCTCGGACGCCCTGCGCGAGCTGATTGAACGCGCCATCGCCGTCAAGGCGAAGGTGGTGTCGGAGGACCTCAAGGAGTCCGGGCTCCGGGAAATCCTGAACTACGGACACACGCTGGGCCACGCCATCGAGCTGGTGGAACGCTACTCGTGGCGGCACGGCGCTGCGGTGTCCGTGGGCATGATGTTCGCGGCCGAACTTGCCCGCAGCGTGGGCAGGCTCAGCGATGCCGACGCCGACAGGCACCGGAGCATCCTGGACGGACTCGGGCTTCCGGTCACCTACCGGCGGGACCGCTGGCAGGGCCTGCTGGACGGAATGCGCCGCGACAAGAAATCCCGCGGTGACCTGCTGCGCTTTGTGGTGCTTGACGGGATCGCCAAGCCGGGGATTCTCGATGTCCCGGACACATCGCTGCTGTTTGCGGCTTACCAGGAAGTTGCTTCCTGATGCAGGGCGACATGAGCGGCACCGCCGACTGGCCCGAGGCCGGGTTCCCTGGAGTCCGGATCAACCCCGATACCCTGCTGCCGCAGATCGTTAACGAGGACGCCGTCAGGGAAGCCCTGGCCGGCTCCAGTGATCCGGCCGACCACATTTTCGTCCTGCTGGTCGAGGGCCACGCCTCCGAAGCCGCTGAACTCCTGGCGGAAGCACGGTTCAAGGACCCGGAATCGTTCGTGCTGCGCGTCTTCGAAGCCGAGGTCCTGAGCGTCACCCACCGGATGGACCGCGCCATTGAACTGTTCCGGCAGCTCCTGGCCGAGGTGCACGGCACGCCCCGGGAAGCGCTGGCACTGCAGTTCCTGGGCAAGACCCAGTACGCGGCCGGTCAGACCTCCGCCGCCGTCGAATCCTTCTCCAAGGCGCTGGACCTGCGGGTGGCGCAGTCGGCAGATGCCGCCCAGATCTACTCTTCCACTGTGGCCCTGCAACGGGCCCGGGACGTCCTGGACCTGGCCTGCTGATCCTTCAGGAAGTGGCCGCGGAAAGACTGCCCGGTATTTACCGGTAGAATGGTTGTGGAATTTTTGCATCCACGCGATTTTTGACAAACACGTGCAGGCGGGCCGTTTCGGCGTGCCCCGCCCGGCATACAGCATCTGACCCGAGCGGCCAGACAAAGAAACCAGAGGAAACCAGTGGCAACCACTAACGACATTAAGAACGGGACGGTCCTGAAGCTCGAGGGCCAGCTGTGGAACATCATCGAGTTCCAGCACGTCAAGCCCGGCAAGGGCGGCGCATTCGTCCGCACCAAGATGCGCAACGTGATGTCCGGCAAGGTTGTCGACAAGACCTTCAACGCCGGCCTCAAGATCGAAACGGCCACCGTGGACCGCCGCGACTACCAGTACCTGTACCAGGACGGTGCAGACTTCGTCTTCATGGACACCTCGGACTACGACCAGATCACCGTGTCCGGTGCCACGGTTGGTGACGCCACCAACTTCATGCTTGAAAACCAGATGGTCAACATCGCCATCCACGACGGCAACCCCCTCTACATTGAGCTTCCGCCGAGCGTCGTCCTTGAAATCACCTACACCGAGCCGGGCCTGCAGGGCGACCGCTCCTCCGCAGGCACCAAGCCCGCCACCCTGGAAACCGGCTACGAAATCCAGGTCCCGCTGTTCATCGAGAACAACACCAAGGTCAAGGTGGACACCCGCGACGGCAGCTACCTGGGCCGGGTCACTGAGTAGTGAGCGCCCGCGGTAAAGCCCGCAACAGGGCACTGGATGTTCTTTTCGAAGCGGAGCAGCGCTCTGTTTCGGCGTTCGACGTGCTTCGCGCACGCCGCGAAAAGACCGACCAGGTGGTCAACCCCTACACCCTGGAAATCGTCGAAGGTGTGGTGTCCCAGCAGGCCGCCATTGACGAGTTCCTTGAGACCTACTCGCAGGGTTGGAGCCTGGAGCGCATGCCGTCCGTGGACCGCATCATCCTGCGCATCGGCACCTGGGAGCTTCTTTACAACGACGACGTCCCTGACGGCGTTGCGGTCAGCGAGGCCGTTGCGCTGGCCAAGACTTTGTCGACGGACGAGTCTCCGCAGTTCATCAATGGCCTCCTGGGCCGGCTGCAGCAGCTGAAGCCTTCGCTGCTCGCCTAGCCTGCCCCGCAGGACACGCGAAAGGGCTCCGCCGCCGGCGGGGCCCTTTCGCGTTGCCACCAGCGCCTGTCTTAGCCGGCGATGGCCGCCCGCAACGCCAGGATCTGCTGGAGCTGCTGCCTTTCCTCGGCCTGGTGCAGTGGTACGTCCCGTCCGCTGAGGATCCGCTGCCGCGTGTTGGCAAGGTGGGTGGCTGCCTTCAGGAACTGCTTCATCTGGCGCTTTCGGCCCGAGTTGGCCGCCCACGCCAGGGCAGTGCGCCGGCCGCCGAGGGTGGCCAGCAGCTGGACCTCGGCCGGGGTGAACCAGCCCGCGGCCGAATACTCCAGCAGGCGCTGGCGGGTCAGTCGCTTCTCTGCCACCCGCAGGAAGATGATGCCGCCCACTGCCAGGATGAAGATCGGCACCTGGACCACGATGTAGTCCAGCAGGAAGCCCTGGCCCATGCTGTTCCACCTGTTGTGCAGGAACATGGCCGGCAGCAGCCCCACGAAGAAGGCGCCTATCGACGCGCCGGTGCTCCAGCGCCGTGCAGCGAAGCCCATGACGAGGCCGGTGGTGCCGGTGAAGATGGCATGCGCGAACGGGGACATGACCCCGCGGAGGAAGAAGATCTGGGCGAAGTCACTGGCCGGGGACGCCGATTCCGCGATGGCCCGGCCGAAATAGAGGATGTTCTCGGTGAAGGCGAATCCGCCGGCGATGGTAAAGGCGAACACCACGCCGTCCACGGGCCCGTCGAACTGCCGGCGGGCTGCTAGCAGGAGGATGAGCAGGCCCAGCGACTTGGCAAACTCTTCGACCACGGGCGCCTGGACCGTGGCCATGTATGTCTGCAGGTCGGGCTGGTCGGTGAACTGGAACGCGATGACGAAGAACGGCTGGATCAGGAGGGTGACGGCGACGGATACCGCCGCACCCCACGTGAAGGCAAAGAACAACAGGCGTTTGGGTTCCGGCTCCCATCTGTCGATGATGTGGACTGCCGTCAGGACCACCGCCAGCGGGATCAGGGATGCCAGGAAACCAATCAGGAATCCTGTGGCACCGGTGTTGGACAGCAGGAAAGGCACCACCAGGAACAGGCTCAGGAAAGCGAGCACGCCGCCGGCAACCGAGAGCCCCACGAGGCCGCCGCGGGTCCGCGATGCGTGCAGCGCCGGCCCCGGGGCCTGCGCAGGAACCATCACGGCCAGCGGCTGGCCCTGGTGCCCCGGGGCAGGCCGGTAGTGTTCCGGTTGCACATGGCCCATCCAGCTGGGGTTGGCCTGCTGGGGCAACGGGCCAGGGGCGCCGCGGTAGGGGTCGTCGGGGAGCCCGGAAGAAGGTTGCTGCGGGTACATCGGCATACCCGAAAGCCTAAGCGGGCGTTGCCGCACCACAAAGGATCCCGGCCCCCAGGCCTTCCGGATGTGACCATCACCGCGTTGTCCCGGCACCGGGCCGGCGGGGACGGTGTGGTAATTTTGAACAGCAAACATTCCTTTTTTAATTCCGTCCTGTGAGGCGGGGAAAGGGGAGACGAGCGTTGACTTCTGTCACCAGCGCACCGGTTCCAGCCAGGGTTGTCCTCAGCCAGGCGGACATTGACCGGGCCCTCACTCGTATCGCCCATGAGATCCTCGAAGCCAACAAGGGATCCCGGGACCTGGTCCTGTTGGGCATTCCCCGCCGCGGTTACCCGCTGGCTGTCCGGTTGGCCGAAAAAATTGCGGCCGCGGACAACACCGTTGATGCCGCTGCCATCGTTGGCCAGCTTGACGTCACCATGTTCCGTGACGACCTCTCGCACCAGGGGACCCGGCCGCCGTATCCCACCAGGCTGCCCCGGACCGGCATCGACAACAAAGTAGTGGTGCTCATCGACGACGTCCTGTACTCCGGCCGCACCATCCGGGCTGCCCTTGACGCCCTCGTGGACCTGGGCCGCCCCCGCATCGTCCGGCTGGCAGTCCTGATTGACCGGGGCCACCGCGAACTTCCCATCCGCGCAGACCACGTGGGCAAGAACCTGCCCACGTCCTCCGCTGAAAAGGTCAGGGTCCGGCTCGAGGAAACAGACACGTCCGACGCCGGAGCGCCGGTGAACGAAGTCGTGATCGAGGGGGGCGCATGAAACACCTCCTGTCCACCGGGGACCTCAGCCTTTCGAACGCCATCCGCATCCTGGACACCGCCGAGGAAATGTCGGCCGTGGGGGAGCGGGAAGTGAAGAAGCTACCGGCACTGCGCGGACGCACCGTGGTCAACCTCTTCTTCGAGGACTCCACCCGCACCCGGATTTCCTTCGAGGCCGCGGCCAAGCGGCTGTCCGCGGACGTGATCAACTTCGCGGCCAAGGGATCCTCCGTATCCAAGGGCGAGTCCCTCAAGGACACCGCGCAGACCCTGTCCGCCATGGGCGCCGACGCCGTCGTCATCCGGCACTGGGCCTCCGGCGCTCCCCACCGGCTGGCAGCCACCGACTGGATCGACGCAGCAGTCATCAACGCGGGCGACGGCACCCACGAGCACCCCACCCAGGCCCTGCTCGACGCCTTCACCATGCGCCGGCACTGGGCCCGCCTGGCCGGCACGGGCTCCGAAGGTACGGACCTCAAGGGCATGCGCGTAGCCATCGCCGGGGACGTCCTGCATTCCCGCGTGGCGCGTTCCAACGTCTGGCTGCTCAGGACCCTGGGTGCGGAAGTCACCCTGGTGGCGCCGCCCACCCTGTTGCCGGTCGGCGTCGACAAGTGGCCCTGCAGCGTCAGCTACGACCTTGACCAGACCCTGGCAAACGGCGTTGACGCCGTCATGATGCTCCGGGTCCAGGGCGAACGCATGAACGCGTCGTTCTTCCCCAGCACCCGTGAATACTCGCGCCGCTGGGGTTTTGACGACAACCGGCTCCGTGCCCTGGATGACCTTGGCCTGACGGACACCATCATCATGCACCCGGGGCCCATGAACCGGGGCCTTGAGATCAGCGCGGCCGCCGCGGACTCGCCCCGCTCCACCGTCCTGGCCCAGGTCCGCAACGGCGTGTCCGTGCGCATGGCCGCACTGTACCTGCTGCTCTCCGGGGACACCCGGGAACCAGCCGCAACCCGGGCACCGGCCTATGCCGCCGCCCCCGTCACCAAGGAGAGCAACTGATGGCAGGCAACACCGGAACGTACCTCATCCAGGGCGCCGCCATCCTGGGCGGAGACCCCACGGACCTGCTGGTCCGCGACGGCATCATCGCCGAGATCGGCAGCGGCCTGTCAGCTGACGGCGCCACCGTCATCGACGCCGCCGGCCTGGTGGTCCTGCCCGGCATGGTGGACGTCCACACGCACCTGCGCGAACCCGGCCGCGAGGATGCCGAGACCGTGGAGACCGGCACCCGCGCTGCCGCGCTCGGCGGCTACACCGCCGTCCATGCGATGGCCAACAGCACCCCGGTGGCCGACACCGCCGGCGTCGTGGAGCAGGTCTACACGCTGGGCCAGACCGCAGGCTGGGTGGACGTGCGCCCGGTAGGCGCCGTCACCGTGGGCCTCGCGGGGGAGCAGCTGGCCGAGCTTGGCGCCATGGCCGATTCCCGTGCCCGGGTCCGGATGTTCTCCGACGACGGCATCTGCGTCCACGACCCCGTGCTCATGCGCCGCGCGCTGGAATACGTCAAGGCGTTCGACGGCGTGGTGGCCCAGCATGCGCAGGAACCGCGCCTCACCGCCGGTGCACAGATGAACGAGGGCGACGTCTCCGCCGTCCTGGGCCTCACCGGCTGGCCCGCTGTCGCCGAGGAAAGCATCATTGCCCGCGACGTCCTCCTGGCCCAGCACGTCGGCTCCCGCCTGCACGTGTGCCACGTGTCCACGGCAGGGTCGGTGGAGATCATCCGCTGGGCCAAGGAACGGGGAATCGACGTCACCGCGGAGGTCACCCCGCACCACTTGCTCCTGACCGACGACCTGGTGCGCAGCTACGACCCCGTCTTCAAGGTCAACCCGCCGCTGCGCACCGACGCCGACGTCCAGGCGTTGCGCGCCGGCCTGGCAGACGGCACGATCGACGTTGTGGGCACCGACCACGCACCGCACCCCAGCGAGCACAAGGAATGCGAGTGGGCGCAGGCTGCCATGGGCATGACCGGGCTGGAAACTGCCTTGTCAGTGGTGCAGCACGCCATGATCGAGACCGGCCTGATGACCTGGGCTGACTTCGCCAGGGTCACGTCCTCCGCAGCCGCGAAGATTGGCCGCTTGAGCGACCAGGGCCGGCCCATCGAGGCGGGGGAACCGGCCAACCTCATCCTGGTGGATCCGGCCGCACGCTGGACGGTTGATCCTTTCAAGATGGCCACCATGGGCCGCAACTCGCCGTTCAAGGGCAGGGAACTTCCGGGCAAGGTGGTGGCCACCTTCTTCAGGGGGCACCCCACCGTCCTTGACGGTGCGCTCAACACGCCCCACCCGGATGCCGCCGCAACCCCGGCAGGCGCTGCCTGATGGACAAGATTCTTCCCGGACTCGCCATGCTGGCGGTGGTCGCCGTCGTCTTTGTCCTCCTCGCAGTAGGCTGGCGCAACCGCCTGAAGCGCCAGTCCGACGTCGAACAACTGCCCCAGGTGCCTGCCGCGCCGGGTGAGCCCACCGCCGCTGCCGACGGGCAGTACGTGGCCACCACAACGGCCGGTGACTGGCTTGACCGGATCGCAGTGCACGGGTTGGGCATCCGCACCAATTCCACCCTTGAGGTCTACCCGCACGGGGTCCTCTACGAGCGGTCCGGTGCCCCTGCCCTGTACATTCCGGCTGCATCCCTTGCGGATGTCCGGCAGGACAGCGGCATGGCGGGTAAGTTCGTGGAAAAGGACGGCCTCCTGGTGCTGGCGTGGACGCTCGGCGCGCATGAGCTGGACACCGGCTTCCGCACCCGCCGCGCCGCGGACAAGGACAAGCTGTACCAGGCCCTTCAGGATTTGATTTCGTCAGCCCCAGCGGCTGGTGCCACCAGTGGAAAGTAAGACAGTGAAAGCGAATACATTGACAGCAACCACCTCCGCTCCGGCAACGCTGGTTCTCGAAGACGGGCGCATTTTCCGCGGCACCAGCTACGGCGCCACGGGCACCGCACTGGGCGAGGCCGTCTTCGCCACCGGCATGACCGGCTACCAGGAAACCATCACCGATCCGTCGTACGCCCGCCAGCTGGTGGTGCAGACGGCCCCGCACATCGGCAACACCGGTGTGAATGATGACGACGCCGAGTCCCGGCGCATCTGGGTAGCCGGCTACATCGTGCGCGACGCCGCGCGCCGGCCCTCCAACTGGCGCTCCGAGCGGTCGCTGGATGAGGAGCTGGTGGCCCAGGGCATCGTAGGCATCCAGGGCGTTGACACCCGCGCCATCACCCGGCACCTGCGCGAGCACAAGACCATGCGCGCCGGCATCTTCTCCGGCGACGCAGCCCAGGCCACGGACAAGGAACTGCTCGACGCCGTCCTGGCCAGTGCGCCCATGGAGGGTTCACGCCTGGCAGAGGAGGTCAGCGTCGACGAAGCCTACGTCGTGGAGCCCAAGGACTGGGGCTGGGACGGCGAGCCGCGGTTCACCATCGCCGCGATCGACCTCGGGATCAAGCGCATGACCCCCATCCGCTTCGCCGAACGCGGAGTCCGCGTCCACGTGCTCCCGGCCACGGCCACCCTGGAAGACGTCAAGGCAGTGAACCCGGACGGCTTCTTCATGTCCAACGGCCCCGGGGACCCCGCCACGGCCGACGCCCAGGTGAAGCTGCTGCGCTCGGTCCTGGATGAGAAACTGCCTTACTTCGGCATCTGCTTCGGCAACCAGATCCTGGGCCGCGCCCTGGGCTTTGGCACCTACAAGCTCCGGTACGGCCACCGCGGCATCAACCAGCCTGTGATGGACCGCCGCACCGGCAAGGTGGAGATCACCTCCCAGAACCACGGCTTTGCCGTGGACGCCCCGCTCGACGGCGCCACGCAGGCTCCGGAGGAACGCTACGGCCGGGTGGAAGTCAGCCACATCAGCCTGAACGACGAGGTCGTGGAAGGCCTCGCCTGCCTGGACATCCCGGCGTTCTCCGTGCAGTACCACCCCGAGGCTGCGGCCGGCCCGCACGACGCCGCCTACCTGTTCGACCGGTTCATCGACCTCATGGAGGGTACGCGGGACGGCAAGAGTGCCAACCTGTCCAAGGAACCGGTGGACGCCGCCCACCCCGCCGGTGCTGACACCAAAAACGACAACAAGACTGAGGACAAGAAGTAATGCCGAAACGTACAGATCTCAAGAGCGTCCTCGTCATTGGTTCCGGCCCGATCGTCATCGGCCAGGCCGCCGAATTCGACTACTCCGGCACGCAGGCACTGCGGGTCCTCAAGGAGGAAGGCCTGCGCGTCATCCTCGTGAACTCCAACCCGGCCACCATCATGACCGACCCCGAGTTCGCCGACGCCACCTACGTTGAACCCATCACCCCCGAGGTGGTGGAAAAGATCATCGCCAAGGAACGCCCGGACGCCGTCCTGCCCACCCTGGGTGGCCAGACCGCGTTGAACACCGCCATCGCCCTGGACAAGAACGGCGTCCTGGAGAAGTACAACGTCGAGCTGATCGGCGCCAACATCGCCGCGATCGAACTCGGCGAGGACCGTGAGAAGTTCAAGGGCGTCGTGGAGCGCTGCGGCGCCGAATCCGCCCGCAGCCACATCATCCACACCATGGACGAGGCGCTCACCGCGGCCGTGGACCTTGGCTACCCCATGGTGGTCCGCCCCTCCTTCACCATGGGCGGACTGGGCTCCGGCCTGGCCTACAACGAGGAGGACCTGCGCCGTATCGTCGGCCAGGGCCTGCAGTACAGCCCCACGTCCGAGGTGCTGCTCGAAGAGAGCATCCTGGGCTGGAAGGAATACGAGCTCGAAATGATGCGGGACAAGAACGACAACGTGGTTGTTGTCTGCTCCATCGAAAACTTCGACCCCGTGGGCGTCCACACCGGCGACTCCATCACCGTGGCTCCGGCGCTGACCCTCACCGACCGCGAATACCAGAAGCTGCGCGACGTTGCCATCGCCGTCATCCGCGAGGTGGGCGTTGACACCGGCGGCTGCAACATCCAGTTCGCCATCGACCCCGCCACCGGCCGCGTTGTGGTCATCGAGATGAACCCGCGCGTTTCCCGCTCCTCGGCACTGGCGTCCAAGGCCACCGGCTTCGCCATCGCCAAGATCGCCACCAAGCTCTCGCTGGGCTACACCCTGGACGAGATCCCCAACGACATCACGCAGAAGACCCCCGCGTCCTTCGAACCCACCCTGGACTACGTGGTGGTCAAGGTCCCGCGGTTCGCCTTCGAGAAGTTCCCGGCGGCGGACAACACCCTCACCACCACCATGAAGTCGGTGGGCGAGGCCATGGCCATGGGCCGCAACTTCACCGAGGCCCTCCAGAAGGCCCTCCGCTCCCTTGAGCAAAAGGGCTCGCAGCTGGACTTCAGCAGCGTTCCCGAATGGGAAGTCCCGGAACTCATCGAAAAGGCCAAGCGCCCCACCACCGAACGCCTGCACCAGGTCCAGCGCGCCCTCCTGGGCGGCGCCACCGTGGAACAGCTCTTCGAAGCCACCAAGATCGACCCGTGGTTCCTGGACCAGCTCCAGCTGCTCAACGAGATCTCCCATGAAATCCGCCAGGCCGGTGCGTTGACGCTTGACATGCTCAAGCGCGCAAAGCGGCACGGCTTCTCGGACGAACAGATCGGCGCCCTGACGCACAACCCCGAGGCAGTTGTCCGCGGCGTCCGCCAGGCGCTGGGCATCCGCCCGGTCTACAAGACCGTTGACACCTGCGCCGCCGAGTTCGCCGCCTACACGCCGTACCACTACTCGGCCTACGACGAGGAGGACGAGGTTGCGCTGCACTCCAAGCCGTCCATCCTGATCCTCGGCTCGGGCCCCAACCGCATCGGCCAGGGCATCGAGTTCGACTACTCCTGCGTCCACGCCTCCATGGCGCTGCGCAAGGCCGGCTACGAGACCGTCATGGTCAACTGCAACCCGGAAACCGTCTCCACCGACTACGACGTCTCCACCCGGCTGTACTTCGAGCCGCTCACGCTCGAGGACGTGCTGGAGGTCATCGCGGCCGAGGAACGCACCGGCGGCGTCATGGGCGTCTTCGTCCAGCTCGGCGGCCAGACCCCCCTGAAGCTGGCCCAGCAGCTGGCCGACGCCGGCGTGCCCATCCTGGGCACCTCTCCGGAGGCCATCGACCTCGCCGAGCACCGCGGGGCGTTCTCCCGCGTGCTGGACAAGGCAGGCCTGGTGGCGCCCAAGAACGGCACCGCCGTCTCCTTCGAGGACGCCAAGAAGATCGCGGACGAGATCGGTTACCCAGTCCTGGTCCGCCCGTCCTACGTGCTGGGCGGCCGCGGCATGGAAATTGTCTACGACGAGCCCAACCTCTCCCGCTACATCGCCAACGCCACGGAAATCACTCCAGACCACCCGGTCCTGATTGACCGGTTCCTGGAGGACGCCGTCGAAATCGATGTCGACGCCCTCTATGACGGCACCGACATGTACCTGGGCGGCATCATGGAGCACATCGAGGAAGCCGGCATCCACTCCGGTGACTCCGCATGTGTCCTGCCGCCCATCACCCTGGGGAGCAACGTCGTCGAACGCGTCCGCACCGCCACCCGCGCCATCGCCGAAGGCGTGGGCGTCCGGGGCCTGATCAACATCCAGTTCGCGTTGGCCTCTGACGTCCTGTACGTCCTGGAAGCCAATCCGCGCGCCTCCCGGACCGTGCCGTTCGTGTCCAAGGCCACCGGCGTCCAGATGGCCAAGGCGGCCGCCCTGATCGGCACCGGGGTGACCATCAACCAGCTCCGCAGCGCCTACAAGATGCTGCCGGAGACCGGTGACGGCTCCACCCTGCCCCTGGACGCCCCCGTCGCCGTCAAGGAAGCCGTCCTGCCGTTCAGCCGGTTCCGTACCCTCGAAGGCAAGGTCGTTGACTCCCTGCTCGGGCCTGAAATGCGCTCCACGGGTGAAGTCATGGGCATCGACAAGCACTTCGACACCGCCTTCGCCAAGAGCCAGGCCGGCGCCAACAACGCCCTGCCCACCGAGGGCAAGGTGTTCGTCTCCGTGGCCAACCGGGACAAGCGCTCCGTGATCATGGGCGTCAAGCGGCTCTCCGACCTCGGCTTCGAGATCGTCTCCACCGGAGGCACCGCCGACGTCCTGCGCCGCAACGGCATCCAGGCCACTCCGGTGCGCAAGGTCGCCGAGGGCAGCAGCGCCGAGGGTGAGGGCACCATCGCCGACCTCATCGTGGCCGGCGAGATCGACATGGTGTTCAACACGCCCTCCGGCGGCGAAGCCCGCAGCGACGGCTACGAGCTCCGCGCCGCGGCAACGTCCATCGGCATTCCGTGCATCACCACCGTGGCCGAGTTCAACGCCGCAGTCCAGGCCATCGAAGCCATGCGCACCTATGAGTGGTCCGTCACCAGCCTGCAGGAGCACGCCGCAGCGCTTGCCGAGTCGCAGAAAGCGGCCCTGCAGCATGCCTGAGCAGCAACCCGGCACACGTCCGGTGCCCGCCGGCCGGGAGCCCTTCGGCTCCCGGCTCGGCGCGGCCATGGCCGCCCGCGGCCCCCTGTGCGTGGGCATCGATCCGCACCCGGCGCTGCTGAAGAGCTGGGGGCTGGACGACGACGTCGAGGGGCTCAGGCGCTTCTCCCTGACCGTCCTTGAGGCGGTGGCTTCGCTGGCTGCCGCGGTGAAGCCCCAGGTGGCGCTCTACGAGCGCCACGGATCGGCCGGCATGGCGGTGCTGGAGGAGGTCCTGGCTGAGTCGCGTGACCAATCGGTACTGACCATCGCCGACGCAAAACGCGGCGACATCGGATCCACCATGGCCGCCTACGCCGACGCCTGGCTCAGGGATGAGTCCCCGCTGGCGGCGGACTCCGTCACACTGAGCCCGTACCTTGGCTTCGAGTCACTGCGCCCTGCGCTGGACCTCGCGGCGGAAACCGGGCGCGGCGTGTTCGTGCTGGCACTGACGTCCAACCCTGAGGGTGCCTCCGTCCAGCACGTGGGCGGAAAGGACTCCGTTGCGCGCAGGATTACCCTTGCGGCAGCAGCGGAAAACTCCGGGTACGCGGAAGGCCTGGGGTCTGTGGGCCTGGTTGTGGGCGCCACCGTTGGCAGCGCCTTGGCGGAGCTGGAACTGGACCTGGCTGCAGTCCGCGGCCCCATCCTGGCACCCGGGCTCGGTGCCCAGGGAGCAACGCCCGCGGACTTGAGGACCACCTTCGGCGACGCCTACCCGCTGGTCCTGGCAACGTCCAGCCGTGACATCCTGTCGGCGGGACCGGAGACCCGGGGACTGCGCGAGGCCGCCCGGCGGACACTGGAGGGGCTGCGCGGACGATAGCCCTGCAATTGTCCGGATGCATTGATTCGGGCTGCACCAGAGGGTAGTTTCAGGACAGGTCCTAGGGCGGCCGCCCTTGGATGAAATCCGCCGACTTCGGGGGTGTCCGTGATGGTCCTGCGACCTTTATCCGCGTCTGAACGGGCCGACGCCCTGGGCAAGGCAGCAGCAGCCAGGGCCACCCGTGCCGCTGCCAAGGAGAGCCTCCGGAACGGAGACAGGTCCGCGGCGGACATCATCAGCTCCGCGGTGGAGGACGACGCGCTGGCCCGCATGAGGGTTTCGGAATTGCTCGAAGCCCTTCCCGGCATCGGGAAGGTGCGGGCCGCCGCAATCATGCAGCAGCTCGGCATTGCCACGTCCCGCAGGGTCCGCGGGCTGGGCGTCCACCAGCGCCGGGCGCTGGTAGATTTTATAGACGAGCACTGAGGCAGGCGGCGCCTGTCCTTCCCCAACTGCGGCAAAAGGAATACGTGAGCAAGAAACCGGGACTGACAGTCCTCGCAGGACCGACGGCTGTTGGCAAAGGCACCGTGTCCACCTACATCCGGGACAACTATCCCGAGGTTTGGCTTTCCGTCTCAGCCACCACCCGCGCGCCCCGGCCGGGGGAGCTGGACGGCGTCCACTACTTCTTCAAGACCAAGGAGGAGTTCGAACAGCTCATTGCCGACGGTGAACTCCTGGAATGGGCCGTGGTCCACGGCCAGAACACGTACGGCACCCTGAAAAGCACCGTGAACGGGGCCATCGCGGACGGCCGTTCCGTGCTGCTGGAGATCGACCTCCAGGGTGCGCGCCAGGTCAAGGCCGCCGTTCCCGACGCCCAGTTCGTCTTCCTGGCCCCGCCCACCTGGGACGAGATGGTCCGCCGGCTGGTGGGCCGCGGCACCGAAACACCCGAAGAACAGCAGCGGCGGCTGGAAACCGCTAAACTGGAACTTGCTGCTGAACCGGAGTTCGACCACACCGTCATCAATGACGACGTCCGCCGGGCAGCGGACGAGCTTGTTTCACTCATGGGGCTGACTCCGCATCCACACCTGCCGGAACCGTCAGCCCGCTAGGAATTTGGAGAATTCGTGTCCACGAACCTTGAAGGCATCATCAACCCGCCGATCGACGATCTGCTGAAGGTAGCTGATTCCAAGTACGGCCTGGTGATCTTCGGTGCCAAGCGCGCTCGTCAGATCAACGCTTACTACGCCCAGCTGCACGAGGGCCTTTTCGAATACGTCGGCCCCCTGGTTGACACCAAGCTGAACGAAAAGTCGCTCTCGATCGCACTGCGCGAGATCAACGAAGGCAAGCTGGTTTCCACGCCGATCGAAGCCGCAGAGTAATCCTGCCGCTGAACTGACTTGCTGTTGACGGAGGTCACGTGCGCATAGTCCTCGGAGTCGGGGGAGGGATTGCCGCCTACAAGGTGGCATCGCTCCTCCGGCTTTTTACTGAAGCCGGCCATGACGTCACGGTGATTCCCACGGAGGCGTCCACCCGCTTCATCGGTACCGCCACCTGGGAGGCGCTGTCCGGCAACCCGGTCAGCAACAGCGTTTTCGATGACGTGCACCTGGTCAACCACGTGCGCCTTGGCCATGAGGCGGACTTGGTGGTGGTGGCACCCGCCACGGCGGACCTTCTGGCGAAGGCCGCCGCAGGCCAGGCCGGGGACTTGCTCACCAATACGCTGCTGATGGCCCACGGCCCCGTGCTGTTCGCCCCTGCGATGCACACGGAAATGTGGCAGCATGCCGCGACCCGGGCAAACGTTGAAACGCTCCGCAGCCGCGGTGCGGCTGTCCTGGAACCCGCGTCGGGCAGGTTGACGGGCGCAGACTCAGGCCCTGGCAGGCTTCCGGAACCCCAAGTAATCTTCGACGCGGCAATGGCCCTGTTGCAGGGACAGTCTGACTACCAGTTGCCCCTCGCCGGCCGCACCGTCACCATCAGTGCCGGCGGCACCCGCGAACCGCTGGACCCCGTGCGCTTCCTTGGCAACCGGTCGTCCGGCAAGCAGGGGGTGGCACTTGCGGTGGCGGCACGGAACGCCGGCGCCACAGTACGGTTGCTGGCAGCCCACATGGACGTTCCGCCGCCGGCCGGCGTGGAGGTGGTGCGCGTGGAGACTGCGCTGCAACTCCGCGAAGCTGCGCTCGACGCCGCTGCCGGGTCCGACGTCGTCATCATGTCCGCAGCCGTCGCCGATTTCCGCCCGGCCGAAGTCTCGGATACCAAGATCAAGAAGCGTGACGACACCGCAGATCCCGTCATCACCCTGGTCCGCAATCCTGACATCCTGCAGGAGCTCGTTGAGCAGCGCAATGCCGGTGCTGCCGTGTCCGGTCAGCTCATCGTCGGCTTCGCCGCGGAGACCGGTGACAGCGAGGGCGACGTCCTGGCCTATGCGGAAGCGAAACTGCAGCGGAAAGGCTGCGATCTGCTGGTGGTCAACCATGTGGGGACGGATAAGGTCTTCGGGCAGGATTCCAACTCTGTCGTCATCCTCTCGCGCTCCGGCTCCGAACCACAGGAAGCGTCGGGAACCAAGACTGAGGTTTCTGAGGCCATCATCACCCGCATCAGCTTTGAACTGAACCGCGTTTCATCCACGTGAACCGGGTTTCTTTCGACTGAACCTGCTTCGCCCCCCTGAAGTGTTTCCGGCCACCTTTGCTTAGCACGGGGACATCTGCCGACTTCTCCCTGACGGGAGTGCCTACACCAACCAGTAAGGTAGTTGAGTGACTTTACCGCTGCACCTTCCCAAGACCCATGGGGCCACATCTTCCGCGCTCCGGCTTTTCACGTCCGAGTCGGTCACCGAAGGCCATCCGGACAAGATCTGCGACCAGATCAGCGACGCCATCCTGGACGCGCTGCTGTCAGCGGATCCCGAGTCCCGCGTGGCCGTTGAGACCATGGCCACCACGGGCCTGGTTCACGTGGCAGGCGAAGTCACTACGGACGCCTACGTTGAAATCCCGCAGATCGTCCGCGAGACCATCCTGGGCATCGGTTACGACTCCTCGGCCAACGGCTTCGACGGCGCCCGCTGTGGCGTTTCCGTGTCCATCGGCCAGCAGTCCAACGACATCGCCGGCGGCGTCTTCAACTCCCTCGAGGCACGCGAAGGCCGCCAGGAGGACGACTACGACCTCCAGGGTGCGGGCGACCAGGGCCTGATGTTCGGCTACGCCAGCGACGAGACCCCTTCCTATATGCCCACGCCCATCTGGCTGGCCCACCGGCTTTCCGAGCGGCTCACTGACGTCCGCAAGACCGGGCAGCTGTCCTACCTTCGCCCGGACGGCAAGACCCAGGTCACGGTCGGCTACGACAAAGACGTCCCGGTATCCGTGGAAACAGTGGTGATTTCCAGCCAGCACGCCGAGGGGGCAAGCCTTGAGCAGCTGCGCGCCGACCTCGCCGCTGTCGTGATCGAACCCGTCCTGGCCGCCGCCAACCTGGACATCTCACGCGCCGCAAACATCCTCAACCCTGCCGGTGAGTTCGTCATCGGCGGGCCTGTGGGCGACGCCGGCCTCACCGGCCGCAAGATCATTGTCGACACCTATGGCGGCATGGCACGCCACGGCGGCGGTGCCTTCTCCGGCAAGGATCCGTCCAAGGTGGACCGCTCCGCTGCGTACGCCATGCGCTGGGTCGCCAAGAACGTCGTGGCCGCGGGACTGGCCAAGCGTGCCGAAATCCAGATCGCCTACGCGATCGGCCAGGCCCGGCCCGTGGGAACCTATGTGGAGACGTTCGGCACCGAGACCGTGGATCCCGCCCGGATCAGCGAAGCCATCGCGGAAATCTTCGATCTCCGTCCGCGGGCCATCATCGACGCCCTGGACCTGAAGCGGCCCATCTACGCCAAGACCGCTGCCCACGGGCACTTCGGCCGCGATGACCCCGACTTCACCTGGGAGCGCCTGGACCGGGTGGACGACTTGAAGGCGTTCTTCAACGCCTAATGGCGCTCCTGCCGTAGGCCCAAAGACCCAGGCCGGAAGACCAATGTCAGTGCCTGGTGCTTGGCTGTTCATGTCCAACCCGGTAGCTGAACGGAGGTAGCCAAAATGGTTGCTGACAGCTCCGTCCAGCCGTCCCTGCTGCAGGGCTTCCCCGCACGCGCGCTGCCCGGCGGCGTTGCCGTGGCAGAACAGCTCCCCGTTGCCAGGGTCCTCGTTGAGTCCTCGCTGCCACACCTGGACCGCCCCTTCGACTATGCAGTGCCGGTTGCGCTGGACCAGGCGGCCCAGCCGGGAGTCAGGGTCAAGGTCAAGTTCAACGGCCAGGACCTCAACGGATTCATCCTTGAGCGGGTGGCGGAATCCGACGCCGGACACACCCTGGTCCCGTTGGCAAAGGTGGTGTCCCCGGTTCCGGTCCTCACGCCCGCCGTCAGGGACCTTGCCACCGCCGTCGCTGCACGGTACGCCGGCACGGTCAGTGACGTACTCCGCCTCGCAGTCCCGCCCCGGGTGGCAAGGCTGGAAAAGGATTATCCCGCCTCGCTGGACCCGGCCGAAGCGGCGGGCACCCCGGCCACTTCCGGTGCCCCCGGGGCTTCAGCGTGGGCCGCATACCGCACCGGTGCTGCCTTCCTGGGGCACCTGGCCGGCGGGGGCTCTCCGCGCGCCGTCATCAATCCGCTCCAAGGTTACGGGCCCGCCGGCTGGCCGGACCTGCTTGCCCAGGCTGCCGCGGCCGCCTACGCCTCCGGCAGGGGCGCGCTGCTGGTGGTGCCCGACTACCGGGACCTGAACCGCCTGGAAGAGGCGCTTAAGGACCTGGTGCCGGAAGAGGCCGTGGCCCGGCTCACAGCTGACGACGGTCCCACTCCCCGGTACCGGAACTTCCTGCGCCTGCTGGCGGGCCGGGCCAGGGTAGCCATCGGTACACGGTCGGCCGCCTTCGCCCCGGTACAGGACCTGGGACTTGTTGCCTGCTGGGACGATGGCGACGACCTCCACATCGAGCAGCGCGCACCGTACGCCCACGCCCGGGAGGTCCTCCTCCTGCGGGCAGAGCAGGAGGGTACGTCCTGCCTCCTTGCGGGGCACGCCCGCAGCACCGAGGTCCAGCGGCTGGTGGAGGCCGGCTGGGCAGTGCCCGTGGAAACCGAGCGTGCCACCGTCCGCAGGACGGTTCCCCGCGTGGTCAGCACTGCCGACAGCTTCGAGCAGGGGCGGGACCCGCTGGCCACCATCGCCAGGCTGCCGCACGCCGCATGGCAGGCGGCCAAAGAAGGGCTGGAGCGTGGCCCCGTCCTGGTCCAGGTTGCCAGGGCCGGCTACGCGCCCTCGCTCGTCTGCGAAACGTGCCGCGAACCTGCCCGCTGCGGGCACTGCCAGGGGCCCCTGGCGCTGGCCGGGACCTCCGCCTTGCCCCAGTGCCGCTGGTGTTCCACCCCGGCCCCGGACTGGAAATGTTCGCATTGCGGCGGGCGGCGGCTTCGAAAAGGTGCCACCGGAGTCCTGCGCACCGCCGAAGAGCTTGGCCGCGCGTTTCCCGGCACCACCGTCATCACGTCCTCGGGGGACCAGGTGAAAGCCGCGGTGGGTGCCGGCAAGGCGCTCGTTGTGGCAACGGTGGGGGCTGAACCTGTCGCGGACGGCGGATATGCCGCCGCCCTGCTGCTGGACGGCGATTCCCTGCTGCGCCGGGAGACCCTCCGGGCGGGCGAAGACACCCTGCGCCGCTGGTTCAACGCCGCCGCCCTGGTCCGCCCCGCTCCAGACAAAGGCCTGGTGGTGGTCACGGCCACGGACACGGCCGCTACCGGGGCGCTGCTGCGGTGGGATCCGGCCGGCTACGCCCAGCGGGAGCTGTCGCTGCGGATGGAGCTTCAGCTTCCCCCGGCAGTGCGCATTGCTTCGGTGACCGGGCCGCGGGCCGCCGTCGAACACTACACCGGTGCGGTGGAAGCGGACCTCGCTGGCGCGGGCATCACGGTGCGTACCGCGGGGCCCGCGCCGCTGCTGCTCACCGCTCCGCCCTCCGGCAGGCGCTCAGCCGAGGACGTCCGGACCCTGCTGTTCTTTCCGTACGGCCAGGCGGCCGCCGTCGTCCGCGTCCTGCGGGTCACCCGCGCCGCCGTGGCAGCCAAGCGTGCCATGGAGCCCGTGCAGCTGCGGCTGGACGGTGTCGATGTGCTTTAGGGGTTGATGGGCGCTAGGCCCGGCGCCTTTTCGCCACGACCTCGTGCGCGGCATCCACCAGTTGGCGCGCCGACTCATCCCAGCTGAACTCCGATGCCCGCGCAATGGAACGGCGCGACATGTCCTGCCAGTGCGCATCGTCCTGCAGTTGTCGCACAGCGTCCGCGAACTGCCCGGGTGACTCAGGATCCACGTAGAGTGCGGCGTCCGCGCCCACTTCGCGGAAGATGGGAATGTCGCTGGCGATCACGGGCGTGCCCACCGCCATGGCCTCCACCAGGGGAAGCCCGTATCCTTCGGCCCGGGACAGGCTCACCAGTGCCGTTGCCCGGCGCAGGAGGCCGTCATACTCAGCATCCGTCACGCCGTTGTGGAACACCACGGCGGCACCCGCCGGGACGAGTCCTTCCAGTTCCGCCCGCCGCTGCGGCGTAATCCGGCTGAGCAGGTGCAGGGTGTACCCAGGCAGCCCGGCCATGCCGGCCACCATGGTTTCCACGTTTTTGTAGGGCATGAACGAACCCATGTAGATGATCGTTCTATCCGCACCGCCAGCGGGATTGCGGGGTTCCTGCGCCGGCTGCGGGGCGTTGGCGATGATGCGCACCGGCCTGCGGGTCAGCCGGTATTTGGCCATCAGTGCCTCGGTGGTCCGGCTGATCGTGGCCACGGTATCGGCCCGGTTGAGGAGGAGCCGCTGCGGCCAGAACGCCTTGTGGTAGAGGCGCCACAGCAGGCGGACCGGGGCCGGCAAAAATCCCGGGGGAGCGGGGTGCTCGTAGTAGATGAGGTCGTGCAGGGTCAGGATCAGCCCATACTTCCGGCCCCAGGTGCCCATGGTCTGCATGGGGCACACCACCACGTCCGCCCCGATGGCGTTGACCTTCCGGGCTACGAACAGTTCCAGCGGCGAGAGCGGGCTGCTGATGAGCGTGTAAGGCACGTCCGGCAGCAGGGCGAGTTGCCGCTCGTCGGAAACCAGCATGGAGACATCAGCGATCTTTGCCGTGGCGGCGATCAGGCTGGCTCCGTAGCGGCTGATGCCGTCGTGATGGTCAGTACGGGTGAAACGGGCATCAATGACGATCTTCACGCGGGATGGTCCTCCAGGAAGCTGCGGATGTAGCGGGCGGCAGGCTCGGGGGTTTCGTAGTGGATTAGATGCCCGACGCCGGCAATCACCTTCAATTCACCGTCCGGAAGCAGCTCCAGGAGGCGGTGCTGGTTGGGGAGGGTGGCGATTTCATCCTTTTCGCCGGCAATCAGCAGCACGGGCAGTTCCAGTTGTCCTGCCACCTCGGCCACATGGTTGCTGACGGAGGCGGTGAAGGACTCCAGGAGGCTCTCCCGGTCGGCGAACGAACTGAAGTAGGCGTGGTGCTGGCCGTGTATGAAGGCCCTCAGCCCGGGGTCGCGGGTCTTGGCCATGGTCTCGCTCATCACCCGCACAATCAGTGGATTGCGCAGCAGCGCCAGCCCCGGGCCGCGGGGAAGCCGCGCCGCCAGCCGGTAGTACAGGACCGCCAGCCGGGTCATCACGCCCTTGGGCCCCTCCAGCGCCGGAGCGGCGATGGGGTTGATGAGAATCAGGGGGCGCACCGCTTCAGGGTTGTTGGCCACGAAGTGCGAGGCCACGATGGAGCCGAAGGAGTGCCCCAGCAGCACAGTGTCCGGACCCAGCTCCCGCGCAGCCATGAAGTCGGTGATGAATTGCCCGTAACGCGCCACGGAGTGCGGCTCCCCGACAAAGGCGTCCGAACTGCCGAAGCCGGGCAGGTCAGGCATGATGATGCGCATGTCCGGCAGCTGGTCCGCCACGCGCAGGAGCCCGTGGTGGTCGCCGCGGAACCCATGCACCACGAGGATGGTCCGGGTTTCCGGCGTCTCCTGCAGGGGCTCGTAGGTCCAGAAGGCCACCGTGCCGCCGTCGAGCGTCACTGTGGAGGCAGAGGTGCGGGTTGAAAGTTCAGCGCTTAGGTACGCAGGCACAGGGGAGGTCTCCGGGTTCACGGTATCCATGGCGGGCCTAGTTGACGTTGTCCGGGTGGGACCCGGTCCGCTGCCCGCGGTCCAGGGCGTTGATGGCCGTGAGGTCGCGTTCGGAGAGTTCGAAATTGAAGACGTTGAGGTTTTCCCGGATGCGCGCCTCCGAACTGGCCTTGGGGATGGCGACGTTCCCCAGCTGCATGTGCCAGCGGAGGATCACCTGCGCGGGTGTCCGGCCATGCTCGGCAGCGCAGGCCTGGATGACGGGATCGGCCAGCACCTGGCCGCGGCCCAGCGGGCTCCACGCTTCCGTCCGGATACCCAGTTCCGCGTGCTTGCTGCGCAGTTCCTCCTGCTGCAGCCAAGGGTGCAGTTCGATCTGGTTAACGGCGGGGACCACTTCGGCGCTTTGCAGCAGGCGGTCAAGGTGGGCCGGCTGGAAGTTGCTGACGCCGATGGCACGGACCCTGCCTTCGCGGTACAGCGTTTCCAGGGCGCGGTAGGTATCCGGGAACAGTCCCCGCCGGGGGCAGGGCCAATGGATGAGGTACATGTCCACATAGTCCAGGCCCAGGTTGACCATGGAATCATCGAAAGCACGCAGCGTCGCATCGTAGCCGTGATGGTCGTTCCACACCTTCGTGGTGATGAAGATATCTTCCCGCGTCAGGGACGGGGACAGCTCCCCGGAGCCGCCGCTGCCCGTCCCGTCGCCCAACTGTGAACTGATGCCGCGGGCCACCCCGGTTTCGTTCCCGTACATGGCGGCGGTATCGAAGTGGCGGTAGCCGGCGGCGAGCGCAGTGGCCACGAGCCCTTCCGCGTCTGCTGCCGGCACCTTGTACAGCCCAAAGCCGAGCTGGTCTATCAGCACACCGTTGTTCAGGCTGAGCCGGGGTGAGGTTCTCATGGCAACGACTCTACCCACTTCAGCTGGTCAGGCCCTCGTAATCGACAAGGCGGCGTGCGGTGGCTTCGTCCAGGATCAGGTCGGTGGCGAGCCTGGCTGCCAGGGCTCCGCGCAGGCCGTTGATCTTTGAGACTCCTGATACCACGCAGATCCTGCGGCGCACCTCGCGGAGCTGGGCAAGTGCGGGGCCGGTGGACCGTTCGTTGAGGACGATGCCATCGGAGGATCCGTCGGCCCGGAAGAACACGGTGGCAACGTCTCCCACCACGTCAGAGTTGGCAAGGGCGTTGAGGTCGTCCTCGTCGAGGTACCCACCGGCGTAGACGTGGCTGGGATAGTCGGCGTGCACGGAACCGACTCCGAAAATGGCGATGCTCATCTTGGCCTGGAGTTCCAGGACCCGCTGCACGCTGCGCTCGTTCCACATGGCTGTCTTGGTGGCGGCATGGTCGAAGAAGGCGGGGACGGGGAACTGCTCCACCCGCGCCCCGTAGGCGCTGCCGAACCTGCGCATGATGTCGCTCGCATAGGTGATGCCGGTGGTGTGCATGTTCCCGGCACCGTTGAGCTGGACGATCACGCTGTCGTGGGTGATCTTCCTGGTGAGGTGCCTGCTCACTGCACTCAGCGTTGATCCCCAGGCCACGCCGATGATGGCGTTGGAGTCCACCAGGGGCCCTATGGTCCGCGCGGCCTGCATGGCCACCCGGTCCAGGGTCTCGGCTTCATTGAGCGTCCCAAGGATGGGAACCACGTGGACATCCAGGTTGTACCGGCGCCGGATCATGCCCTCAAGTTCGGGACCCGTGTCCAACGGGTTGCGGATCTGGATCTGCACCAGGCCTGACTCCCTTGCCGAGGACAAGAGGCGGGAAACGGTGGACCGGGACGTGCGCAGCTCGCGTGCGATCGCGTCCATGGTGAGGTCCTGCAGATAGTACATTTGTGCAGCTCGGAGGGCATCTGCGTCCCGCGAAAGTGCCATCTCACTTCCCTTCTGCACGTTTGTGCATAGTGCTTGACTCCATTTTCCATTTCTCCAAACAATAGAGCAGAACGGCGGCGCCGCGCAGCGTGTGTCCGCATCACACAAAGCCCCAAGGGAGTTCGTTTTGGGACCCAAGGATTCAACTGTCCAACCATCTGTTACTGCCCCCCGGCCAGGTGCCGAACGCGCATCGGTCCACAGCCTGCGGCGCCGGCCGCACGCAAAGGTGCTGGTGGTTGGCGGTGGCATTAACGGCGTGGGCACCTTCCGTGATCTGGCACTTCAGGGCGTCGATGTTGCGCTGGTGGAGCGCGGTGACTACTGCCAGGGCGCAAGCGGTGCGTCCTCGCACATGATCCACGGCGGTATCCGGTACCTGGAAAACGGCGAGTTCCGCCTGGTCCGGGAATCCGTGGTGGAGCGTAACCGCCTGCTGAAGATTGCCCCGCATTACGTCAAGCCGCTGCAGACAACCATCCCGATCTTCAGCACATTCTCCGGCATCCTCTCCGCCCCGCTGCGTTTCCTCACCCACAAGCAGCAGGGCAAGCCCAAGGAGCGCGGCGCGTTCCTGATCAAGGCGGGCCTCAGCCTCTACGATTCGTTTTCCCGGGACGGCGGGACTGTGCCGCGGCACCAGTTCCGGACCCACAAGGCAGCCCTCCAGGAACTGCCTGCCCTCCGCCCCGACGTCAAGTACACCGCCACCTACTTCGACGCCTCCGTGCACAACCCGGAACGGCTGACACTCGACGTCCTGCAGGACGGCGAAAAAGCCGGCCGCGCGGGCACCTCCCAGGGCGCCGGCGGGCAGGGTGATACGGCCCGTGCCAGCAACTACCTTTCACTGCAGTCCATGTCCTCCGCCCCCAACCCGGGGACCGGCCGGGGGAGCACCGTCCGGCTTCGCGACGAACTCACGGGGGAAGAGTTCGACTTCACCGCGGACATCATCGTCAATACCACCGGGGCCTGGGTGGACCTGACCAATGAAGCAATGGGCGCAGCCTCGGCCTTCATGGGCGGCACCAAGGGGTCCCACATCGTGCTGGACCACCCCGGCCTCCTCGCCGCCTGCCGCGGCCGGGAAATCTTCTTCGAGCACACCGACGGCCGGATTGTCCTCATCTATCCCATGGGTGACCGGGTCCTGGTGGGCACCACCGACGTCGACGCCGACATGTCCCAGGACGCCGTCTGCACCGACGAGGAGATCCAGTACTTCTTCGACCTGATCGGACACGTCTTCCCGTCCGTCGACGTGACGCCTGAGGACATCGTCTACACGTTCTCAGGCGTGCGCCCCCTGCCGAGCCATGACGCCACCCAGCCGGGGTTCGTCTCCCGTGACTACCGCATTGAACGCCGCGCGTCCGGGACAAACGGAAGCGGCGCCGTCGTGCTGAGCCTGGTGGGCGGCAAGTGGACCACCTTCCGTGCCCTCGCCGAACACCTGACCAACGACGTCCTCGCCGAACTCGGCGTGCAGCGCAAAGTTTCGACCGCGCAGCTCCCCATCGGCGGCGGCGCCGGATTCCCTGCTGACGAGGCGGGCGTGCAGAAGTGGATCAAGGCGCACATGGCTGCCGGCCGGGACGCAGACCGCACGGGCGGGCTGCTGACCCGTTACGGGACCCGGGCCGAAGCCGTCATCGAATACCTCGACGCCGAACCCGACCAGGCACTGCGGTCCACCCGCGAGCTCAGCGTCCGCGAACTGGAATTCATGGCGGCCAACGAGCAGGTGGGGCACCTGGTGGATGTCCTCATCCGGCGCACCTCCCTGGCCTTCCGGGGGCTGGTCACCGGAGAACTCCTCAACGAGGTGGCGGAGGTGCTGTCCGTCCCCCTCAAGTGGGACGCGTCGGCGCGCGCCGCTGAGATCAAGCACGCCCAGGACGTGCTCCAGCGTTTCCACCGCGTGGAAACGCACAGCCTGGTCTCCTGAGGCCAGGCGGCCGGCCGGGGCGCGCCAGCGTCCCGGCCCAACGGTCCTTCACCTGAGGAGGACCGACAACTAAACAAAGAAGGAGTCAAAGATGTCTCTAGGAATAGTCTTCCTCTCCGAAGTCTTTGGCACGGGCATGCTGACCCTGTTGGGTTGCGGCGTCGTTGCCAACGTGGCTTTGCGGGGGACGAAAGGCAACAACGGCGGGTTCCTGATGGTCACCTGGGGATGGGGCATTGCCGTCTTCTGTGGTGTCTTCGTTGCGGCCAAGTCGGGCGCGCACCTGAATCCCGCCGTCACGCTCGGCCTGCTGCTCAACGGCAAGGCTGAGTACGCACCGGGAGTCGCCGTCGATTTCGCCTCAACCCTGACCTACTTCGGGGGTGAGATGGTGGGTGCATTCCTCGGCGCCGTGGTCTGCTGGCTGGCATACAAGCAACATTTCGATGACGAACCCGAGCCTGCCGGCAAGCTCGGGACCTTTTCCACGGGCCCTGCCATCCGTTCCACCCCGTGGAACCTGATCACCGAGATCATCGGTACTTTCGTCCTGGTCTTCGTCATCCTCACCCTCGGCGGAACACCCTCCGGCCTTGGGCCGCTCGCAGTGGCGCTGCTGGTGGTGGGCATTGGTGTTTCCCTTGGTGGCCCCACCGGCTACGCCATCAACCCTGCCCGCGACCTCGGACCCCGCATCGCCCATGCACTTCTGCCCATCAAAGGTAAGGGTTCCAGCGACTGGAGCTATTCCTGGATCCCGGTGGTTGGCCCGCTTGTAGGCGGAGCCTTGGCCGGTGTTGTTGCAAGGATCGCTCCGATCATCGTCACCGCCGCCTCCTAAACCCTCGGCAATCAGTTCAACCAACAAGACAAGGACGTCATTATGAACCAGTACGTAATCGCCATCGACCAGGGCACCACCAGCACCCGCGCCATCATCTTTGACCACAGCGGCGCCATTGTCTCATCCGGCCAAATGGAACACGAGCAGATCTTCCCGCAGGCAGGGTGGGTGGAGCACGACGCTGCGGAGATCTGGAACAACACCCGCGAGGTCATCGGCTCGGCCCTCTCAAAGGCGAACCTTACGCGGCACGATATCGCCGCCGTCGGCATCACCAACCAGCGCGAAACCGCTGTGGTGTGGGACAAGACCACGGGCAAGCCGGTGTACAACGCCATCGTGTGGCAGGACACCCGCACCCAGGACATTGTGGACGAACTGGCCAAGGACGGCGGCGCGGAACGCTTCAAGCAGAAAGTGGGCCTGCCGCTGGCCACCTATTTCTCCGGGACCAAGATCAAATGGATCCTGGACAACGTCGACGGCGCCCGGGAAAAAGCAGAGGCCGGGGACCTGGTCTTTGGCAACACCGACGCCTGGGTCCTGTGGAACCTGACCGGCGGCGTGGACGGTGGCGTGCATGTCACCGATGTCACCAACGCCTCGCGGACCCTGTTCATGGACCTCGAAACGCTGCAGTGGGACGACGAAATCCTCGGCATCTTCGGTGTGCCCCGCAGCATGATGCCGGAGATCAAGTCCTCCTCGGAGGTGTACGGCACCGTCCACAGCTCCCAGCTGCTCCGCGAGACGCCGGTGGCGGGCATCCTGGGCGACCAGCAGGCCGCAACCTTCGGCCAGGCCGCCTTCGACGCCGGCGAAGCGAAGAACACCTACGGCACGGGCTGCTTCCTGATCTTCAACACGGGCGAGGAAATCGTCCACTCGAAGAACGGGCTCCTCACCACGGTGGGCTACAAGCTGGGCGACGCCAAACCGCACTACGCCCTGGAAGGATCCATCGCTGTCACCGGCTCCCTGGTCCAGTGGCTGCGTGACAACCTGGGCATGATCAGCAGCGCCCCCGAGGTGGAAACCCTTGCCGCGTCGGTGAAGGACAACGGCGGCGTGTACATCGTCCCGGCGTTCTCCGGCCTGTTTGCCCCGTACTGGCGCTCGGACGCCCGCGGTGCGATCGTGGGCCTGACCCGGTTCGTCAACAAGAACCACATCGCCCGGGCGGCGCTGGAGGCCACCGCATTCCAGACCCGCGAGGTGCTGGATGCGGTCAACGCGGACTCCGGCGTCCCGCTGAGCGAGTTGAAGGTCGACGGCGGCATGGTCGCCAACGACGCCCTCATGCAGTTCCAGGCGGACATCCTGGGCGTCCCGGTAATCCGTCCCAAGGTCATTGAGACCACGGCGCTGGGTGCTGCCTATGCGGCGGGCCTGGCGGTTGGATTCTGGAAGGACCTGGGTGAATGCTCCGCCAACTGGTCCGAGGACAAGCGCTGGGAACCGCAGATGGACAAGGCCGAGCAGGAACGCCAGATGCGGCTCTGGAAGAAGGCGGTCACCAAGTCCATGGATTGGGTCGACGAGGACGTCAAGTAGAGTCCATGCACCCCAAGGGGCCGCCCTGCCGATCCAGGCAGGGCGGCCCCTTGCCATGTCCGGCGAACCTTTCCGGGGTGCGCCGGCGTCGGGCTGGGGTTGCGCAGCACGTCAGGGCGCGGGGCGCGACGGCAAATCCTCAGTGGCCGGCCCCTGGATGACCTTGCCGTCCACATCGAACCGGGAGCCGTGGCAGGGGCAGTCCCACGTCCTTTCACCCCGGTTGAAGCCGACTGTGCAGCCCAGATGGGTGCAGATTGCGGACACGGCGTGGAGATGACCCGCATGATCCCTGTAGCAGGCCGTACTGGTCCCGTCGGTTTCAAGCACCGTGCCGTCGTCAGGACCCAGGTCCGCGAGCCGACGCGCGGAACCGCCCCGGGAAACGGCGTCCCCGGTCCCGGCCGGCGCCGCTGCCGCTGCTGAGACGGAGGCCCGTGACGGTGCCCGGTTGCTGTCAAACAGGGCCGCCCATTCGTTGGGTGTGCCATTGAGCAGGTCTGCCAACATCAGGGCGGCGGCGGTCCCGTTTGTCAGGCCCCATTTGCGCAGGCCCGTGATGACGAAGGCGTGCCGGCTGTCCGGGTTCAGCGGCCCGACGTAGGGCAGGCCGTCCAGGGGCATCGCGTCCTGGGTGGACCAGCGGTAGGCAACGGGTCCGGCGCCGAATTGGCTGCGCGCGAACGCTGCCAGGCTGGCATGGCGCGGTGCGGGATCCACGTGCTCGCTTGCGGGGTGGCCCTCGCCGCCGGCCAGCAGGTACGTCATACCGTTCAGGCCAACCGTCAGCAAAGAACGCATTGGTTCATCGGCACTGATGAAGGTGGCGTCCAGGGGAGGAGTGTCCACCGGCGCGGCGACGATGTAGGAGCGGTGCGGCGGGCAGAGTGCTTCGAACCGGCCATGGTCCCCGAACGGAACATTCGTGGCCACAATCGCATCCCGGGCCAGTACTGTCCCGTTCCCGGCGGCCACTGTGACGGGCGTGCCCTCGCGCAGTTCCAGCGCGCGCGTCCGTTCGAAGACGAAGCTGCCGTCTCCGTCCACTCTTCCGGCCAGCCCCTGGAGGTATTGGACAGCATGAATCTGTGCCTGGCCGTCGAACCGGACGGCACCGGCCACGGGAAACGGCAGGGGTACGTCGGCAGTGAACGTTGCCGGAAGGCCAAATGTGGCAGCAAGTTCGGCTTCAGCCCGTACCTGCGGCAGCGCTTCATGGCTCGCGGCGAAGGTGTAGTTAGACACCCGCCGGAACCCGCAGGAGATGTCTTCCGCTGCCACCACGCCGGCGATGTGTTCGACGGCAGCCTGGTTTGCCAGTCCATAGATCCGTGCGGTGGACGCGTCGTGACTGTGCTGCAGGTCCGTATACGCAAGGCGGTGCAGGGATGTCACTTTGCCGGTGGTGTGGCCGGTCACGCCGGTGCCGATCCGGCCCGCCTCAAGGACGGCCACCGAGCGGCCCGAACGTTTCAGGGCCAGCGCTGCCGTGAGCCCGGCCATGCCGCCGCCGATGACTGCCACATCCACTTCCACGGTGCCGCTCAGTTCCGGGAAATCGGTGGCGCTGGCCGTTGCCAGCCACAGGGAGAGTGGTTGCCCGTCAGGGGAGCCGGCGGTGGTTTCATCTGACATCGTGTGCCGCCTCCCAACGTTTTGGGATGATCATGCGCGCTTGCCCCGGGTAAAGCAACGGGCCGGACGGCCCGGCTGAGGCAGGCAACCTGCCGGTGCGCTAAAGTAGATCCATGCGTGCGATCCTTCTGCTTAGTTAGCCGCCGGCTTCCGGATATCGGACAGCTGAGCGGCAGCCCCTCCATGGAGAGGGGCTTTTGTGTGTCCGGGGCAATGCGCCGGGCCGCCAGCAGGGGATCAGGCCGTTATGGCAGCACAGATGCCGTAACAGAACAGAAGAGGGCAGCAGTGGGCGTTCAGCCGGAGACAGAGACCGGAACAGCAACAACAGTATCGGCGGAGCCTGAAGAGGGCACCTACAGTTTCACCGCCATGGAGGCCAAATGGCCCCAGGTGTGGGAAGACCTCAAGGTCTTCACCCCGGTGGATGACGGGTCCCGGGAGCGCCGCTACGTGCTTGACATGTTCCCGTACCCGTCGGGCGACCTGCACATGGGCCACGCCGAAGCGTTCGCCATGGGTGACGTGGTGGCCCGCTACCTGCGTCAGAAGGGGTACGACGTCCTGCACCCCATCGGTTGGGACTCCTTTGGGCTGCCCGCGGAAAACGCCGCCATCAAGCGCAACGCCCACCCCAGCGAGTGGACCTACGCCAACATCGACACCCAGGCAGCGTCCTTCAAGCGGTACGCCATTTCCGCCGACTGGTCGCGCCGCCTGCACACCTCCGATCCCGGGTACTACCGCTGGACCCAGTGGCTGTTCAAGCGCTTCTACGAGCGCGGCCTGGCGTACCGGAAAAACTCCCCGGTCAACTGGTGCCCCAAGGACCAGACTGTCCTGGCCAACGAGCAGGTTGTCAACGGTGCCTGCGAGCGCTGCGGCACCACCGTGACCAAGAAGTCGCTCAACCAGTGGTACTTCAAGATCACCGACTACGCCGACCGCCTGCTGGACGACATGGATGAGCTGCGCGGCCACTGGCCTGAGCGCGTCCTGGCCATGCAGAAGAACTGGATCGGCCGGTCCGAGGGTGCGCACGTGAACTTTGTGATCGAGGCCGACGGCGGCAAGCCCGCCAAGGACGTCACGGTGTTCACCACCCGCCCGGACACCCTGTACGGGGCAACCTTCTTCGTGGTGGCCGCTGACGCTCCGCTCGCCGTCGAACTCGTCACTGACGAGCATGCTGCCGCCCTGGACGAGTACCGTGAACGGGTCAAGGCGCTCTCCGAGATCGAACGCCAGTCCACCGAGCGTGAAAAGACCGGCGTCTTCACCGGCCGCTACGCCATCAACCCGCTGAACGGCGAAAAGCTGCCCGTCTGGGCCGCCGACTACGTCTTGGCGGATTACGGCACCGGCGCCATCATGGCCGTGCCCGCCCACGACCAGCGCGACCTGGACTTCGCAAAGACCTTCGACCTGCCGGTCCGCGCCGTCCTGGACACCGGCGAAGAGGATCCGGCCGTGTCCGGTACCGCCACGGCGGGGGAGGGCACCCTGATCAACTCCGGTGAGCTGGACGGCCTGCCAAAGACCGAGGCCATCCCGGCCGCCATCGCCATGCTGGAGCAGCAGGGCACCGGCGAGAAGTTCGTGAACTTCCGGCTCCGCGACTGGCTCCTGAGCCGCCAGCGGTTCTGGGGCACGCCCATCCCCATCATCCACTGCCCGTCCTGCGGCGAAGTTCCGGTTCCCGACGAGCAGCTGCCGGTAACCCTGCCCGCGGACCTCCGTGGCGAGGACCTCGCCCCCAAGGGCACCTCGCCGCTGGCCGCGGCCGAGTCCTGGGTTAACGTGGAATGCCCCACCTGCCACGGACCTGCCAAGCGGGACACCGACACCATGGACACCTTCGTCGACTCCTCCTGGTACTTCCTGCGCTTCGTCTCCCCGCACTACACCGAGGGACCCTTCGATCCGGCGAAGATCAACGACTGGATGCCGGTGGGCCAGTACGTCGGCGGTGTGGAGCACGCCATCCTGCACCTGTTGTACGCGCGCTTCTTCACCAAGGTCATCCACGACCTCGGCCTGATCGACGCCGACGAACCCTTCAGCGCCCTGCTCAACCAGGGCCAGGTGCTCAACGGCGGCAAGGCCATGAGCAAGTCGCTGGGCAACGGCGTTGACCTCGGCGAGCAGCTGGACAAGTACGGTGTGGACGCCGTCCGCCTGACCATGGTCTTCGCCTCCCCGCCGGAAGACGACGTCGACTGGGCCGACGTCTCGCCGTCGGGTTCTGCGAAGTTCCTGGCCCGCGCCTGGCGCCTGGCCCAGGACGTGGCCAGCGAGCCCGGCGTGGACGCCACTACAGGTGACCGCGGGCTGCGTTCGGTTACGCACCGCACCATCGCCGACGCCGCGGAACTGCTGGATGCCAACAAATTCAACGTGGTGGTGGCCAAGCTGATGGAGTTGGTCAACGCCACCCGCAAGGCGATCGACTCGGGTGCAGGCGCAGCTGATCCTGCAGTCCGCGAAGCCACCGAAGCGGTTGCCGTGATCCTCAGCCTGTTCGCGCCCTACACCGCCGAGGACATGTGGAACCTGCTGGGCCACCCGGCCTCGGTTGCCAACGCTGGTTGGCCGGCCCACGATCCCGCCCTCCTGGTCCAGGACACGGTCACAGCCGTTGTCCAGGTGCAGGGCAAAGTCCGGGACCGGCTGGAGGTGTCCCCGGACGTCTCCGAGGACCAGTTGCGCGAGCTGGCCCTGGCCTCGGAGAACGTCCAGCGTGCCCTGGACGGCCGGGGCATCCGCACGGTGATCGTCCGGGCCCCTAAGCTGGTGAACATCGTTCCGGCATAGCTGCTGCATCCGCAGTAACGCACCGGCCGCCGGGAATGTCCCGGCGGCCGGTGCCCGTTGAGCCGTACACAGTCTCCAGGAGGCCCCTTGCCTGACAGTAACGCCGCCGCCTGGCCGTGGGTCCGTGCACGGCTGTCAGGCCTTCGTCCCGCGGCCCGGCCGGGAACCCGGCGGCCTAGTGGGAGCGCGGTGGTGCGCACCGCCGTCGTCACCGACTCAGCTGCCGCCCTGCCGGCGGACTATGTCAGCGGACTGCCGCGGGAGGGGATCCTGACGGTGACTCCGATGCCCGTCATGGTCGGCGCCGAAATCTACGGCGAGGGTGAGGACGACATCCTGGAGACCATTGCCGTGGCCCTGGCCGCCGGGACGCCCGTCAAAACGTCCAGGCCCTCACCGGGGCAGTTCGAGCACGCCTACCGTGCCGCCGAACTCCAGGGATTCGAGGGAATCGTTTCGGTCCACATCTCAGGGGAACTTTCGGGCACCGCGGACGCAGCCCGGCTGGCTGCGGCCAGGGTGGGCATTCCGGTGGAAGTGGTGGACACGGGCACCGTTGGCATGGCGCAGGGAATGGCGGTCCAGGCGGCCGTAGAGGCGGCGTCGGCGGGTGGCGACCTGGCCGCGGTGGCCGCTGCCGCAGCGGCCCAGGCAGAACGTACCAAGGTCTTTTTCTATGTGCCCAGCCTTGAGCAGTTGCGGCGCGGCGGGCGGATCGGGGCGGCGGCGTCGCTCCTGGGGACCATGCTTGCCATCAAACCCATCCTGGCAGTCGACGGCGGCAGGATCGTCCCGCTGGAAAAGGTGCGTTCCGCCGCCAGGGCTGTGGCGCGGCTCGAGGAAATCGTGGTGGCCGCGGCCGAACCGCGTCCGGATGACTCGGTGTTCCTGGCCGTCCATCACTTTGGTAATCCGGAGGAGGCTGAGAGCCTGGCTGCCAGATTGGAAGCGGCGCTTCCAGGCTGCCCGCCGGCCCAGATCAGCTCCCTTCCCGCGGTCCTTGCCGCGCATGCAGGGCTTGGTGTCCTCGCCGTAATTGTCGGCAGGCTGGCCAGCGGGCCCGACGGCGCCGGCCAACCGTCCCTGTAGGGCCGTCCGGGTGGTGCCGCTGGCGACGGAGTCCGGGCCACTATGCGGGGATGACACGCCGGCGCCGGGGCGGGAAGAGCCGGCCCGGGCAGAGGGGCCGATTGGGTGCATTCGCAGGCACACCTTTCCACATAGGGCCTTTTGCTTCTCGCCGTGTGACAGGGCGGTTCCTAGGGTGGAGCTATGTCACGCCGGGATGCTGGAGCAGCACGTCAGCAGGCCCGGCATGCGAGGGCCCGGCTGCAGGCGACGCTGGGGGAGGCGCCTCCCGGGCTCCTGGAGGAGGGGTCCGGCCCGGGCGGTTTTGAGTACCGGGGCGCCGGGGAGACAGGGGAAACCGAAGCCGTCAGCGGCGCCGAGGGCGGTTCCGGTGGCGTTCCGTCGTTCCGGTGGCGGGTAGGGCTGCGTGTTGCGCTGCTGCTGGCTACCCTTGCCCTGGCGGCCGGAGCCTGGTTCTGGTGGCAGGCCGGTGCGGCAACTCCGGAGGTCCTGCCCCTCAGCGGTGTGAGTTCCGGCGGGAACACCGCAGGTCCGGGGGGATCCTCTGCGGACGGCACGTCGCTATCGGATCCTGAGCCTGGGAAAGGAGAGCCCACGCCCGGCGGTCTGGTGGTGGTGCACGTGGCCGGAGCCGTGGCCACGCCCGGTGTGATCCGGCTCCAGCAGGGCAGCCGCGTTGACGACGCCATTGCTGCGGCCGGCGGTCCGGCTCCCGAGGCAGACGTGAACAGGCTTAACCTCGCCCTCGTGCTGGAGGACGGCCAGAAGATCTACGTCCCACGTCGTGGGGAGCCGGCCTCCTCCACGCCTGATACCCCAGGAGCCGGTGGAACCGGCCCGGGCGGCGCGGGGCCCAACGACGATGGGTCCAGCGGCCCGGGGGCCAGCGGCGCAGGGCAGCAGGGGGCGGCACACGGCGCCGCCGGCGGAAAGATCAATCTCAACACCGCCGATGCGGCGGTGTTGGACACGCTGCCAAAAGTCGGGCCGGTGCTGGCGCAACGGATCGTTGACTGGCGAAAAGAACATGGACCTTTCAAGAGTGTCGAAGAGCTGGATGCGGTGGACGGGGTCGGGCCGAAAATGCTCGAAACCCTGCTGCCCCTGGTAACGGTGTAAGGACGCCGGGTGGCAGCGAAAAGGGGCAGGATCACCAGGGATACCGGGCAGGGGCGTCCGGTGACGGATCAACGCGGCGGAAAGGAAGCCCGAAGTGCCTGGAGCCGGTTCGTCGAATCTGCCGTTCAGGGCGCGGAGGCAGCGCCGAAAGCCCCGGCTTCCTCAGGAACAGTGCGTCCAGGGCTGCCCGCACGCCGCCCGCGGAAACACCAAAGCTACTGGGAACAGGGCGTGGGCTACGTTCGCACGCGGATAGCCGATAGCGCCAAGGCCCAGGAGGAGGCTGACTCCGGCACCGTGGGACCACGGCGCCGCACGGACCTCCGGCTTGCCCTCCCGGCGGCCCTGGTATGGACCGCCTCGGTGGCCGGGCTCTGGCTCCCGCCCGCGGGACTCGCCGCCCTGTGCTGCGCTCTGGCGGCGCTCGGCGGCGTCTTCCTGGCCCGGGCGGCGAGGGTTGGACGGAGAGGAAACGTCCGTGCCGTCGTCGGCCGCGCATCAAGGCCGCGGAGCCACATCGCCAGCGGCCGGAGCCTTCGGGCAGCGTTGGGCGTCTCCCTTGTGCTGGCCGCAGCGGCTGCAGCGCACTCTGCGACATCGTCCAGCCAGCGGTTCAATGGGCCACTGGCCGATGCGATTGCGGCCGGCAAGTCAGCGGTGGCCATCGTTGAGGTTGCCGGAAACCCGCGGGCCGTCGCCGGTTCCCGGGGGACAGCGGGACGCTGGTCGGTGCCGGTGTGGACGCGGGAAGTGACCACCGGCGGTGTCCTGGTGCGTACCCGGGCCCGGCTCATCGTAATGGGCGGGCAGGGGTGGGGCGGTGTTGTGCCAGGGCAAACACTGCGCGCAGCGGGCAAGCTGCGGCCGGCGGACCCCGGAGAGCAGGAGGCAGGAAGCCTGGCCGCCTCAACGGCTCCCGGCAAGGCCTCGGACGGCTCGCTGCTGGAAGGGTCAGCCAAAGAACTTCGGGCCCATTTCGTTTCAGCCTCAGCTTTCCTGGTACCCGATGCCCGCGGGCTCCTTCCGGGAATGGTCACCGGTGACACCAGTGCGCTGGACGAGGGACTGAACAATGCCATGAAGGCCGTGGGCATGACGCACCTGACAGCGGTCAGCGGGGCAAACTGCAGCCTGGTGCTGGGAGCGCTGCTGCTGCTATGCCGGCGGGTCCGGTTGCCTCGTGCCCCTGCCGCAGCCACGGCCCTTGCCGGCCTGGCCCTGTTCGTGGTTCTGGTGGGGCCTGATGCCAGCGTCCTGCGCGCAGCGCTGATGGGTGCCATCGGAGTGGCCTCCCTGGCCGGCGGACGCTCAGGACGCGGGTTGAGCTTCCTTTGCCTGGCTGTCACGGGTCTTCTACTGATGGATCCGGCCCTTGGCGCGAGCTTCGGCTTCCTGCTGTCCGTGCTGGCCACACTGGGGATCATTCTCCTGGGACGGCGGATCATCGGCTGGATACCCGTGGCAGTGCCACGGTGGTTGGCTGCCGCGGTTGCGGTTCCCTTGTCCGCCCAGTTGCTGTGCGGACCAGTCATCGTCCTCCTGCAGCCCCAGTTCGCAACCTACTCGCTGGTGGCCAATGTCGTCGCCTCGCCCCTGGTGGCCCCTGTGACCCTGCTGGGGACAGCAGCGGTGCCTTTGGTGGTCGTGCTGCCATGGGCCGCGACGGCGCTCATAGCTGTTGCTGGAACCTTTAGTGCCGGCGTCGCCGCCACGGCCAGGATCGCTGCCCAGCTGCCGGGTTCCGCCCTTCCCTGGCCGGAAGGGGTGCCCGGGCTGCTGTCCATGGTGTTGCTGTCGGTGCTGTCGCTGGGCGCCATCTGGGCGGCGGCACGGCCCCTGCGGTTCATCCACAATGTCCGGAAAGTGCACAGCGCTACCGTGGCATCCATCGAGTTGCTGGAGCTGCGGTTGCAACGGTTCCGCGGTATGCGCAGCTTGGACCCCGGCCGCAGACGTGGCAGGCTGGGATACTGCAATAAAACCTCCGGAAGGGACTGTCGATGGCCGCTGCGCAAAAGCGAGCACCCCGCTCCCCGGCGTCGAACTCAGCCTCCTGGCGGGACGTAGCCCCGGCCCGGATCGTCCTGGTGAGCGGCCCGGAAGAGTACCTGGGCATCAGGGCCATGGACAGGATCCGGTCCCAGGTCAGGGCAGCGGCGCCGGACGTGGAAGTGAGCCGCGTCAACGCGGCCGGGTATGAGGCCGGCACCCTGACCATGCAGGTGAGCCCTTCACTGTTCGGCGAAAGCAAGCTCATCGAGGTGGAAGCCGTGGAAGGCATGAACGATGCCTTCCTTGCCGATGCCCTCGCCTACCTGCAGCACCCGGAGGAGGATGCCGTCGTCGTGCTTCGCCACGCCGGCGGCGTCCGCGGAAAGAAGCTCCTCGACGCCGTCAGGAAGGGCGGCTGGCCGGTGGTCGACTGCCAGCCGCTGAAGAAGGATGCGGACAAGGTCCAGTTCGTCACCGCTGAATTCAAGGGCGCCGGACGCCGGATCAACCAGGACGCCGTGCAGGCGCTGGTGAATGCCGTAGGAGCAGACCTGTCAGAACTCGCTGCCGCCTGCGCCCAACTGATCGCCGATGCGGGAAGCACCGTAACCACTGACACCGTGGACAAGTACTACGGCGGCCGGGTGGAAGCCACCGCCTTCAAGGTGGCCGACGCCGCCATGGCTGGAAACGCGCCCGTGGCACTTTCGACGCTGCGCCATGCCCTTGCCACCGGCGCGGATCCCGTGCCGCTGGTGGCGGCCCTCGCGTCGAAGCTGCGGACGGTGGCGCGGGTGGCGGGTGCCTCCGGATCGTCCGCGCAGATCGCGGCGGAACTGGGGATGCAGCCCTGGCTGGTGGAGCAGGCGCAGCGGGCCGTCCGGCGCTGGACTCCCGAGGGCCTGGTGCGGTCCATCCAAGCCACCGCAGAGGCGGACGCACAGGTCAAGGGCTTGTCCCGGGACCCGGTCTACGCCGTGGAACATGCCGTAACCGTGATCGCCATGTCCGTCCAGGGCAGATAGCCCCTCAAGGTTCATCGGGTCCGGACGCGCCTTGCAGGGTGTTCCGGTACTGCTGGAAATATCCGACGGCGTGCTGCCGTGGCTCCCTGGACGGCCGGCTTAAAAGCGTGTGGCCGGTACCCGAGGGTACCGGCCACACCATCAGTTCGTGGGAACTGGAAACCTTAGAGTGCGTTGACCTTCTTGGAGATCGCCGACTTACGGTTCGCTGCGTTGTTCTTGTGCAGAACACCCTTGCTGACAGCCTTGTCCAGCTTACGGCTGGCAGAAACGAGCGCAGTAGTAGCAGCTTCCTTGTCAGCGGACTCAACAGCGGTGTTGACGGCGCGGATGGCCGTCTTCAGCTCAGACTTGACTGCGTTGTTGCGCAGGCGGGCCTTCTCGTTGGTCAGGATGCGCTTCTTCTGGGACTTGATATTCGCCACGTGTGAACTCTCTTTGTAATGCGGAAATGGTCTAGAGGGCTTTCAGGCTGGCCTTGACTGAGCGGCGTGGGGATACCTATGGCGGCCAACCATCAGTGACCGTCGACCTGCACGGACACACAGCAATAAAGACTAGCAGGTCAGCGGCGGCTCTGGCCATTTCAGCGGGTCAGGCCCAGCCGTGTCGCCGCCGAAGCCCGGACGCCACCTTTTCAAAGCGCGCCTTGTCCAATACCGCGCCTTCGCGCCGGATGCTGTCCGGGCGGATCTGCAGGATACGGTCCAGCCGCACCTCACTTGCCCTGCCCTGGTTGTCCCAACCCCCGGAGCCGAGATCCACGTAGTCCGCGGACGACGTCCCGGCAGGAACCCTGTCCTTGCTGGTCAGCATCAGCCCCAGGAGGAAAGGGCCGTTGTGCCCCACCAGCAGCACCGGCCGGTCCTTCCCCTTGCCGTGATCCTCCTCATAGGGCACCCAGGCCCACACCACCTCGCCCGGATCGGGGTCGCCGTCAGGCTGCGGGGCGTAGCGGACGGACACGCGGCCGCGGTAATCGCCGGGATAGGACGCTGCTTCGCCACGAGCACCTTCGGCGGCCCGCCGACTGCCGCCGGGCCGCTGGTCCTCGCCCGGCCGCGGGGCCGTGGGCCGTTTCTGCAGCATGCGCAGGCCGCGGCGGACGGCGTTTCCCAGGGAGCGGAGATCAATGGCCATCCCGACAGCCTATCGGCGGGGCTGGCGTTGAAACAGCGTGCACGGGCGAGCCGGGATGCGGTGGCGGGGTCGCGGACGTGGGACACTGGACGTTAAAGATGTGCGGCTGGACCGCAGGCGCCTTTTCGCGTGCCTGGCGGATGGCTGCAGAAAAGCCAACAGTAAGGACCCTGCGTGTCTCCCATGGCCCGCACCGCACCGGTGCCCGCCGCGACAGATCCGGCAATTATTCGGAACTTTTGCATCATCGCGCATATCGACCACGGCAAGTCCACCCTGGCTGACCGTATGCTGCAGTCCACCGGGGTGGTCCAGGCGCGCGACATGAAGGCCCAGTACCTGGACCGGATGGACATCGAGCGCGAACGCGGCATCACCATCAAGTCCCAGGCCGTCCGCATGCCGTGGGAGGTGGACGGTGTCAGTTACGCGCTGAACATGATCGACACCCCGGGACACGTGGACTTCACCTACGAGGTCTCCAGGTCACTGGCGGCTTGCGAGGGCGCGATCCTGCTGGTGGACGCAGCCCAGGGCATTGAGGCCCAGACGCTCGCGAACCTGTACCTGGCCATGGAAAACAACCTCGCCATCATCCCGGTCCTGAACAAGATCGACCTGCCGGCGGCGCAGCCTGAAAAGTACGCAGCCGAGCTGGCCAGCCTGATCGGCGGCGATCCTGAGGATGTCCTGCGGGTGTCGGGCAAGACCGGCGTTGGCGTGGAAGCCCTCCTGGACAAGATCGTCCGCGACCTGCCGGCGCCGAAGGGCGACCCCGATGCGCCGGCCCGTGCCATGATCTTCGACTCGGTCTACGACACCTACCGCGGCGTGGTCACCTACGTGCGCGTGGTGGACGGGATGCTCCACCCGCGTGAACGCATCCAGATGATGTCCACCAGGGCCTCGCACGAACTCCTGGAAATCGGCGTCAGCTCCCCGGAACCCACACCCTCCAAGGGCTTGGGCGTTGGCGAAGTGGGCTACCTGATCACCGGTGTGAAGGACGTCCGCCAGTCCAAGGTCGGCGATACCGTCACCAACCTGGCCAAGCCGGCCGCCGAGTCGCTGCCCGGCTACGCCGATGCCAAACCCATGGTGTTCTCCGGCCTGTACCCCCTGGACGGCGCCGACTACCCGGTGCTGCGCGACGCCCTCGAAAAACTCATGCTCAACGACGCAGCACTGGTGTATGAACCGGAGACCTCTGCTGCTCTGGGCTTCGGCTTCCGTGTGGGCTTCCTGGGCCTGCTGCACCTTGAGATCACCCGCGAACGCCTGGAACGCGAATACAACCTGGACCTCATCTCCACGGCACCCAACGTGGAATACGAGGTGACCCTGGAGGACAAGAAGGTGGTCCGCGTGACCAACCCCAGCGAATACCCCACGGGCAAGATCGCAGAGGTGCGCGAACCGATGGTCTCCGCGACCATCCTGGCCCCCAACGAGTTCGTCGGCGCCATCATGGAGCTGTGCCAGTCACGCCGCGGCGTGATGGGCGGCATGGACTACCTTTCCGAGGACCGGGTGGAAATCCGTTACCGCCTGCCGCTGGCGGAAATCGTCTTCGACTTCTTCGACATCCTGAAGTCAAAGACCCGTGGCTACGGCTCCCTGGACTGGAAAGCCGACGGCGAACAGGTTGCCGACCTTGTGAAGGTCGATATCATGCTCCAGGGCGAACAAGTGGACGCCTTCAGTGCCATCACCCACCGGGACAAGGCCTATGCCTACGGCGTGATGATGACCGGGAAGCTCCGCGAACTCATCCCGCGGCAGCAGTTCGAGGTGCCCATCCAGGCGGCCATCGGCTCCAGGATCATCGCCCGCGAAAGCATCAGGGCCATCCGCAAGGACGTGCTTGCCAAGTGCTACGGCGGTGACATCTCACGAAAGCGCAAGCTGCTGGAGAAGCAAAAAGAAGGCAAGAAGCGCATGAAAATGGTGGGAACGGTGGAGGTTCCGCAGGAAGCGTTCATCGCGGCCCTCACCACCGACGAATCAAAGGACAAGGCCAAGAAGAAGTGACCACCGCGCAGGCGGGGACCCGCTGATGCCCAGCGTCCTTCCCCTTGGCGACCCGGCGCCGTCGGACGGTCTGCTGCCTGCACAGGCAGCGGACGGTGCGGCGGCCCGGGCCTTTGGCCTGTACGTCCACATTCCGTTCTGCGCCGTGCGCTGCGGGTACTGCGACTTCAACACCTACACCGCCACGGAACTGGGCGGCGGCGCGTCACAGGACGCCTACGCCCAAACCGCTGTGTCGGAAGTTTCCCTGGCCGGCACCGTGATGGCACGGTCCGGGCTGCCGGAGCGGAAGCTCAGCACAGTCTTTTTCGGGGGCGGCACGCCCACCCTGCTGCCGGCTGATGACCTTGCCCTGATCCTTCGCGCTGCCGTCGGCCAGTGGGGCATCGAGGACGGCGCCGAGGTGACCACCGAAGCCAACCCCGATTCGGTCACCCCCGAATCGCTCGCCGTCCTCAAGGATGCGGGGTTCACCAGGGTCTCCTTCGGGATGCAGTCCGCCGTCCCGCACGTGCTCAAGGTCCTGGACCGCACCCACACCCCCAGCAGGGTTCCGCAGGTGGTGCAGTGGGCACGGGAGGCCGGACTGGATGTCAGCCTGGACCTGATTTACGGCACGCCGGGGGAGTCGCTGGCCGACTGGCGCCACTCCCTGGAGACTGCCCTCTCCTACCAGCCGGACCACATCAGCGCCTACGCCCTGATTGTCGAGGACGGGACCAAGCTGGCCGCGCAGATGCGCCGCGGTGAGGTGCCGGGAATTGACGACGACGACCACGCCGACAAGTACGAACTCGCCGACCAGCTCATCACCGAAGCCGGACTCGGCTGGTATGAGGTCAGCAACTGGGCGCGGAGCCCGGAACACGCGTGCCGCCACAACCTGGCCTACTGGCGTGGCGACGACTGGTGGGGCATCGGCCCGGGCGCACATTCGCACGTGGGCGGGGTGCGCTGGTGGAACGTGAAGCACCCGTCCGCTTATGCGAACCGCCTGTCCCAGGGGCTGTCGCCCGCGGCGGGCAGGGAGACGCTGGATGCCGAAACCAGGAACCTGGAGCGGGTGATGCTGGAAGCGCGTCTTCAGTCAGGGCTTGAAGTCTCCACTCTCAGCGCAGCCGGACGGCACGAAGTGGCCGGCCTGATCGCTGACGGCCTGGTGGAACCTGTCGCTGCTTTCCAGGGCCGCCTGGTCCTCACGCTCAAGGGCAGGCTCCTCGCGGACGCGGTAGTCCGGCGTATCCTGCCCGACTGACCGGGCCCACGCCCGTCGGATCCTCCCCGCGGGCCGGTGGCCCGGGCGAGGGAGGAGCGGCTACTTAATCCAGCGCAGGTTGTACTGGTAGCGGTGCGGCTGGCCCTTGTTGACGTGGATCCCTGCTGCCACGGAGAAGCAGGTGAGCGCCACCCAGATCAGGGTGGCGATGACCGCGAAGATGTTTCCCACATAGGGGATGAACACCAGGATGTTGGCCAGCACGGCGGCGATGGTGGGCGGCAGGCTGAAGTTCAGCGCTTCCTTCGACTCCTGCGCGGTGAACGGTCCGCGGTCCCGGAAGATCAGGTAGATCAGCAGGGACGGAATGCACCCCAGGATCCCGCCGAAGTGGGCCAGCGTGGCCCATTGGCGGTCTTCGCTGGCCGTGAGCGGCAGCGCATTGGCGGGGACGCCATGGTACTCGGAGCGGCCCTGGCCGTCCCTGTGATCACGTGCGTTTTCTGCCACAGTCTGTTCCTTCGGAGGTGCAAGTGGTGCTGACTTCATGTATGGGCGCGGTGTGCAGCGGCCTTGGGAAAAGGCGCTGCACTACCAAGAATACTGGCTCCGGGGCCGGTGCCCGGCCTTCAGGGGGCGGTGAGGAAGTCGATGACTTCCTCAACCCGCCCCAGCAGGGACGCTTCCAGGTCCGCGTACGTACGTACCGCACCCAGCAGTTTCTGCCATCCCAGGCCGATGTCCTCCTTGGTGGCGTGCGGCCAGCCAAAGGCCTTCAGGATTCCGGTCTTCCAGTCCTGTCCGCGGGGCACGGCGGGCCATTTTTCGATGCCCAGGACAGCGGGGCGGATCGCCTGCCAGACGTCCACATAGGGGTGGCCGACGATCAGGACATTTCCGGCCGCGCCGGGGGATGCCATGACGGCGTCGGCTATGCGGGACTCCTTGGAGTCGGGGACAAGGTGGTCCACAAGCACGCCGAGGCGACGGCCCGGACCCGGTTTGAAGCCGGCAACTGCAGCGGCGAGGTCGTCAATGCCGTGCAGGGGTTCGACGACGATGCCTTCCACCCGAAGGTCGTCTCCCCAGACCTTTTCCACCAGTTCGGCATCGTGCTTGCCCTCCACCCAGATGCGGCTTGCCTTGGCGACCTGGGCCCGCTGGCCGGCGACCCGGACGGAGCCTGAGGCTGTCCTGCCGGCGGCAGGGCCGGCGGTTGCCGGCCGGGGAGCGGGAGGCATCAGCCGGATGGGCCGGCCCTCAAGGAGGAAACCGAAGCCGAGCTTGAAGGACCGGGACTTCCCGCGGCGGTCCTCCAGTGCCACGACGTGCATGCCGCCGGACTTTTCCACCCGTGTGACGGCGCCGACCCAGCCTGACTGGACATCCTCGAGCACCATGCCACGTTCCACCGGCACCTCGGGCAATTCCGCCTTGGCCGGGGCGGATATGCCGCGGGGCCCCCAGTTTTGGTAATCCATGGATTCGATCCGCCTAGCGCTAGGTCCTCCGCACCGGAATTTCGCCCGGAGCGGTACCAATGCTAACAACGGGCCGAGGCATAATAGACTGTTAGCACTTAGGCATGTCGAGTGCTAACACTGGTGGCACCTGGCGGGGTTGGCGCCCCGGACCATGGATGGAGGTGGAGAGTGAGCGAGCCACGCAAACTGGAAGTGCTGCGGGCCATCGTTGAGGACTACGTCCACTCCCGCGAACCGGTCGGGTCAAAGGCCCTGGTCGAGCGGCATCATCTGGGGGTTTCCAGCGCAACCATCCGCAATGACATGGCGGCCCTTGAAGACGAGGGACTGATCACGGCCCCGCACACCAGTGCGGGGCGGATTCCCACGGACAAGGGTTACCGGCTCTTTGTCGACCAGATCTCGGCAGTCAAGCCCCTGTCGGCAGCGGAGCGCCGGGCCATCCAGTCCCTGCTGGAAGGCGCAGACGACCTCGACGACGTCCTGGACCGCACCGTCCGGCTGCTGTCGCAGCTGACCAACCAGGTGGCTGTGGTCCAGTATCCGCACCTCAGCAAGGCTCTGGTGCGCCACATCGAATTCGTGCTCCTGGCCCCCCGCAAGGTGCTGGTGGTGCTGATTGCCAACAGCGGCAAGGTGGAGCAGCGTGTCATCGACGTCGGCCAGGACCTTGGCGACGACGCACTGGCCGCGCTCCGTACCCGCTTCCTTGCCGCGCTGGCCGGAACTCCGTTGAGCCAGCTGGCCAAGGCGCTCCCCGCCGTCGTAGCCGGAACTGCGCACGGCCAGCGCCAGGCCGCGCACGCGCTGGCGCATGGACTGGAGGGCCTGGCACAAAACACCAGGGAGGACCGGATGGTCATGGCCGGAACGGCGAACCTGGCCAGGTCCAACGTGGATTTCCCCCTCAGCATCGGCCCCGTGCTCGAGGCACTGGAGGAGCAGGTGGTGATGCTGCGGCTGTTGAGCGAAATGGCCCAGGACCATCGGGGAGTGGCTGTCAGTATCGGAAGGGAAAACCCATATGACGGCCTTGCCGAAGCCTCCGTGGTGGCCACCGGCTACGGCCCGGACAGTGCCGCGAAGGTAGGGATCCTCGGCCCAACCAGGATGGACTATCCCACCACCATGGCCGCCGTCAGGGCTGTGGCCCGCTACCTTTCCAGGATTTTGGGGCCCTGACTCTTCGCCGCCGGAGCCTTTTCCGGACCGGAACAGAGAGCGGGGCCGCCCAAACTGAACGCAGTACAACAAGGAAGAGATACGAACTTTGAGCAGCCACTATGACGTCCTTGGAGTCTCACCCGAAGCTACGGGCGAAGAGATCAAAAAGGCCTACCGCAAACTGGCCCGCACCCTTCACCCGGACGTAAACCCCGGTGCGGACGCTTCAGAACGCTTCAAGGCGGTAACTCACGCCTACGAGGTCCTTTCCGACCCCCAAAAGCGGAGGATCTACGACACCACGGGCAACGAGAACGGCACGGACAACGGCTTCGGCGGTGCCGGTTACGCAGGCCAGGGCTTCGCATTCCAGGACATCTTCGACACCTTCTTCGGCGCCGGGGGCACCTCCGGCCCGGCTTCCCGCGTCCGCCGTGGCCAGGACGCCCTCATCAGCGTCCGGATCGACCTTCGCGACGCCGTGTTCGGCGTGAACAAGAAGCTCGAAGTGGACACTGCCGTGGTCTGCCCCACCTGTGACGGATCCTGCTGCCGGCCCGGCACCCACCCCGAACGCTGCGACATCTGCGGCGGCAGCGGCCAGGTCCAGCGGGCCGTGCGCTCCATCCTGGGCCAGGTCATGACGGCCGCCCCCTGCGGAACCTGCGAAGGCTTCGGCACGGTCATCAAGGATCCCTGCAACGAATGCAGCGGCCAGGGCCGTATCCGCAGCCGGCGGTCGCTGACCATCAAGGTTCCCGCCGGTGTGGCCACCGGAACCCGGATCCAGCTCGCCGGGCAGGGCGAAGCCGGACCTGCAGGCGGACCGGCCGGTGACCTGTACGTGGAAATCCGCGTCAACAATGACGCCACCTACGTACGGGAAGGCGATGACCTGCACGCCACCCTGCACATCCCCATGACGGCGGCTGCACTGGGCACGGACGTCAGCCTGGAAACGTTCGACGGCACCCAGGACATCGACGTCAAGCCCGGAACACAGTCCGGCGAGATCATCACCCTGCGCGGCCTGGGTGTCACGCACCTGAGGGGATACGGCCGCGGGGACCTGAAGGTCCACCTCCAGGTGGACACGCCGGCCAAGCTCGACCCGGCACAGGAGGACCTCCTCCGGCAGCTCGCCAAGCTCCGCGGCGAACAGATCACCGAGGGCAAGCTCGCCGCCAGCGGCGGCATGTTCGCCAAGCTCCGGGACCGGCTCGGTAACCTGTAGCGGTGAGCAACCCCGTCTTCTTCACCTCCGCCGGTTCACTGGCGGGCATGGTGCCCGGCCAACTCTTTGTCCTGGAAGGGCCAGAGGCCCGGCATGCTGTGACCGTCAAACGCCTGTCTCCGGGCGAGGCGGTGGACATTGTCGACGGCGCCGGCGCCCGCATGAGCGGAAAGGTCGTCTCCGCCGCGTCCTCGGGACTTGAAGTGGAGTGCGGCGCACTGGTAGTGGAAGACAGGCCGGACGTCCGGCTGGTGCTGGTTCAGGCCCTGGCGAAGGGCGACCGCGACGAACTGGCCATTGAAACGGCCACCGAGCTGGGCATCGATGCCGTCATTCCCTGGCAGTCGGAACGGTCCATTGTCCGCTGGAAAGGTGACAGGGCCGCCCGCGCCCATGCCAAGTGGGAGTCCACCGTGGCCGCCGCCGCCAAACAGGCGCGGCGCGCCTGGATTCCCGAGGTCCGGGCCGCCGTCGATACTGCCGGGCTTTCCGCCGCCGTGGAGGGTGCAGACCTGGCCGTCATCCTCCACGAAGATGCCGTGCGTCCGCTGCGGACCGTCCTGGAAGCGTGGCAGGGGAGTGGGCACGAGGGGATCCGGGAAGTCCTGCTGATCGTCGGCCCGGAAGGCGGAATCAGCCCGCGGGAAGTAACGAAACTCTGCGACAAAGGCGCTGTGACCGCCCTGTTGGGGCACCACGTCCTGCGGTCATCCACGGCCGGCCCTGCCGCCGTCGTGCTTGCAAGCGACATCCTTGGCCGGTGGGCGGTTACCTGACCTTGAAGGACCGGGTGTCCTCGTTGCGGTCCGGCTCCCCGCCGGAACCTGCCTGCGCCACCCGGAGCTCATAGTCGCCGGCCGGCAGGTTCAGTGCCAGCGTAAAGACGCCCGCCTGCCCCTGCCCGGCGCCGGCCGTGGTTTCACCGGTCAGGAACGGGGCCTTGCTGCCGCCGTCCCCGGACTGCAGGATCTGCCAGCGGAGCTTTGCTCCCGGCGACGTGCTGCGGCCGGTGATCTTTACGCTGCCGGCAGGCACCTCGGTGTTTTCCTGCGGATCAATGATCCACACCGGCGCCACCAGCCCGGCAGCACGGGTCATCAGTGCGCCCAGCTGGACTTTTCCGAACGCGACGTAGTCCGTGTGGCCGTCTACGAGGATCCGCACCCGGATCTGCTGCCCTGTGTCGATCAGGCCCGAGCTGGCGGCGGCGGCAGTTGCCGTGTAGATCAGCTGTTGGATGGCGCGGGCGGCCATGTCGGCGTCGAGGTTGCTGTTGAAGGCGTCAGCCGAGACGTCGACCGTGATGACGTCCTTGCCCGAAATGGAGGTGGCAAGTTTGTCCGGGTTCTGCCAGGGCGTAAAGAAGTCCGGGTCCAGCGGCTTCTCCGACATCATGGCGCGCAGTGCCCGCGTCACCGGGTTCTCCTGTTCCGGGACGTCGCGGAATTCACGGTAGAGGAAGATGTTCCCGCCGCTGCGGCCAATCCAGTACACCGGGGCCTTATTGGAGGACTGGGTGGTCTCCAGAGGGGCGCTGGTGGCGGGCGCGTCCGGCATGGTGCCGCCTGTGGCCGGGACTGAGGCGGAGGTGACGGAGGGCGTTGGTCCGTTCTCGGCGGTGCAGGCTGCAAGGGCGGGAACGAGCACCAGGATTCCTGCGAGGACGGCAGGGCGCACTCGGCCCATCGGTCGTCCTGCCCGTTCGGGCACAGAGGTTTCCGGCACTGTCCTGCCTAGTCCTTTCCTGGCGTGGCGGGCCGATCCCCCTGGCGGCCTGGCGTTCCAGCAGACGCTGGATTTCCAGCATTGCACAGGGGATGGTGCCTCCAGCCGCTCTTGGGCCTCCCTGGCCGTAACTGCAACGGGAACGATATGAGGCCGATATGAAGTTGATACCTAACGCTGGATTCTTACCCGTTTGGGGGTCCACTTCCCTGGCTGATGGGACGGTGCCGCGCCCGGCCGGGTGACCGGCCTGGTATCCGGTCCAGTGCCCGGTCAGGGCGGGTGCTGGCGTAAGATAAAGGGATCGCTGGGCAAGGAGCACCGTGCAACGGGCGCCGGCATCAGCCAAAGCAAACAAATGATGTCGATCTTCGAGGGGACCACGGGCCTGCGGGCCAGCACCATGACTGAATCAGCAAATGGTAAGCGCCGGCTCAACACGGGCGACGGCAGTCCGGGGGAATTCCCGCACTCCCTGCCCGGCATCCGGACCGAAGTAGTCCTCTTTGAGAACTCCGACCAAATGGTTCAGTCGCTCGGCAGCCATGACGAGGCGCTGCGGTTCATCGAAGAGCAGTTCCCGGACGTCAACTTCCATGCCCGCGGCAATGAACTGTCCATCAGCGGCCCCGTCAGCGACGTTCCCCGCATCATGCGGCTCCTCCAGGAAGTCCGTGGCCTGGTGGCCCGCGGCACCGTCATCACGCCCGCGGTGCTGCAGCAGCTGGTTGCCCTCCTGCGCACCCAGTCACTCCAGAATCCCGTGGATGTGCTCACCCATGACATCCTCTCCAGCCGCGGCAGGACCATCCGGCCCAAGACGCTGAACCAAAAGAACTACGTTGACGCCATCGATGCCAACACCGTCATTTTCGGCATCGGCCCGGCCGGTACCGGCAAGACCTATCTCGCCATGGCGAAAGCCGTCCAGGCACTGCAGCAGAAAGAGGTCAGCCGCATCATCCTGACGCGTCCTGCGGTGGAGGCGGGGGAGCGTCTCGGGTTCCTGCCCGGCACGCTCAGCGACAAGATCGATCCCTACCTGCGGCCGCTCTACGACGCCCTGCACGACATGATGGATCCGGAATCCATCCCGCGGCTCATGGCGGCCGGCACCATCGAGGTGGCGCCCCTCGCCTACATGCGCGGCCGCACCCTCAACGACGCATTCATCATCCTTGACGAGGCCCAGAACACCACGCCGGAACAGATGAAGATGTTCCTCACCCGGCTCGGTTTCGGATCCAAGATGGTGGTTACCGGAGACGTCACCCAGGTGGACCTGCCCTTCGGAACGCGTTCCGGGCTGCGGATCGTCGAGGAAATCCTCCAGGGCATCGAGGGCGTCAGCTTCTCTGTCCTGGACGCCGCGGACGTTGTGCGGCACAGGCTTGTTGGCGACATCGTCAACGCCTACAGCATCTGGGATGAAGCCCAGCGGAACCGCGTCAAACATTCAGCAAGCCGCGAAAAACGGGGGGAACACGCGTGAGCATCGAGGTGAACAACGAGTCCGGCGTCCAGGTGGATGAATCCGGGCTTGTGGCCCTGTCGCGGTACATCTTTGAGCAGCTCTACATCCATCCGCAGGCTGAACTGTCCATCCTCCTGGTGGATGAACCGGCCATGGAGAAGCTGCACATCGAGCTGATGGACGAACCGGGAGCCACGGACGTCCTCTCGGTTCCCATGGACGAGTTGACTCCTGGGACCCCTGACCGGCCCACGCCCCAGGGCATGCTGGGTGACATCGCCATCTGCCCGCAGGTGGCCACAGTGCAGGCCCGGAACGCGGGCCACTCGCTGCAGGATGAGATGCTGCTGCTCACCACGCACGGCATCCTTCACCTGCTGGGCTACGACCATGCCGAACCTGAAGAAAAGGCGGAGATGTTCGGGCTCCAGCGGGAACTCCTGTCCGGCTTCACCGGCAAAGAAGCACCTGCCGAGACGACCCAGTGACGCAACTGCTCCTGGTCGCGGTGGCACTGGTATTCCTTGCCGTCGCGGCCCTGCTGACAGCGGCCGAGGCCGCCTTCAGTTTCCTTCCCCGGCACGACGCTGAAGAGGCGCTCAACAGGAGCCGCGGCACCGCCATGCGCCGCATCCTTGCAGAACCGGTTGCCCACACCCGGGCCCTCCGCTTCTGGCGCGTCTGGTTTGAGATGGCCTCGGCGGTTGCCGTCGCCGTCCTGATCGCAAGCCTGCTGGACAACGTCTGGCTCGCCGGCCTGGTGGCCACCGGCATTATGGCCCTCCTGGGGTTCGTGATCGTCGGCGTGTCACCACGGCAACTCGGCAGGCTGCACTCCACCGCGGTGGTCCGCTTCACAGCGCCGATGGTCCGGTTCCTCACCAGCGTGCTGGGGCCCATTCCAGGGTGGCTGGTGGCCCTGGGAAGCTCCGCGGCTCCCGGTGCGCCCGGCGGTGACGACGCGTTCTTCAGTGAACAGGAGTTCCGGGAACTTGTGGACCGGGCCAGTGAGTCCGACATGATCGAGGACACCGAAGCCGAGATGATCCAGTCGGTCTTCGACTTTGGGGACACCCTGGTGCGCGCCGTCATGGTTCCCAGGACGGACATCGTCAGCATCGACGCCGGCTCAAGCCTCCACCAGGCCATGTCCCTGTTCCTGCGCTCTGGATACTCGCGGATCCCGGTCATCAACGAGAACACCGACCACATCCTCGGCATCGTCTACCTCAAGGACGTTGCAGCCGTCATCCACCAGCTGGGAGCGGACCAGGCGCCGCCCCTGGTGGAGTCGCTGGCCCGCGAGGTGCGCTACGTGCCGGAGTCGAAACCCGTGAGCGATCTCCTGCGCGAGCTGCAAAAGGAGTCCACACACGTGGCCATCGTGATCGACGAGTACGGCGGCACTGCCGGGCTGGTGACCCTCGAAGACCTGATCGAGGAGATCGTAGGCGAGATCGTGGACGAATACGATACCGAGAGCGCCGAAGCCGTGGCCCTGGGGGACGGCTCCTACCGGGTCAGCGCCCGGATGGGCATCGACGACCTCGGCGAGTTGTTCGGCCTGGAGATTGACGACGACGAGGTGGACACCGTGGGTGGCCTCCTGGCCAAAGCGCTGGGCCGCGTTCCCATCGTGGGCAGCAGCGTGGACGTGCAGGGCGTATCGCTGCGGGCGGAACGGCTGGAAGGCCGGCGGAACCGGGTCAGCCACATCATTGCGGCACCCGTACCAAGAGTAGAGACTGACCTTGAAGGCCTCCTGGAAGAGGCCGAAGCAACCCAGCAGGGAGTTCCACGTGAGCAAGAAAAATAAGGCTGCCGAACCTGACGACTTTGGTGGTTTCCGCGCCGGTTTTGCCGTCCTGGTCGGTAGGCCCAACGCGGGCAAGTCCACTCTGACCAACGCGCTGGTGGGCAAGAAGGTGGCCATCACCTCCGCTAAACCGCAGACCACGCGGCACACCATCCGCGGCATCGTCCACCGCGACGACGCCCAGCTGATCCTGGTGGACACACCGGGCCTTCACCGTCCCCGCACCCTGCTCGGCAAGCGCCTGAACGACCTCGTGGCAGACACCCTCGCCGAGGTGGACGCCATCGGGTTCTGCCTGCCTGCCAACGAAAAGATCGGGCCTGGCGACAAGTTCATCGCCGCCCAGCTTGCCGCCGTCGGACGCAAACCTGTGATCGCCATCGTCACCAAGGCTGACCTGGTGGACAAGCAGGCGCTCACCGAACAGCTCCTTGCCGTGGCGGCGCTCGGCCGCGAGGTGATGGGCGAGGACGGCTGGAAGGACATCGTTCCCGTTTCCGCTGCCGACGGTTTCCAGGTGGAAACGGTCGCCGACGTGCTGATCAGCCACATGCCGCCGTCGCCTCCCCTGTATCCGGACGGGGAACTGACCGATGAACCCGAAGCCGTGATGGTGGCTGAGCTGATCCGCGAAGCAGCCCTGGAAGGGGTCCGGGACGAGCTCCCGCACTCCCTCGCCGTCGTGGTGGAAGAGATTGTCCCCCGGGAGGACCGGCCGGACGACAACCCGCTCCTGGACGTGCGCGTCAACCTCTACGTCGAGCGTCCCTCCCAGAAAGCCATCATCATTGGCAAAGGCGGGGCCCGCCTGAGGGAAGTCGGCACCAACGCGCGCAAAGGCATCGAAGCCCTCCTGGGCACGCGCATCTACCTGGACCTCCACGTCAAGGTGGCAAAAGACTGGCAGCGAGACCCGAAACAGCTGGTCAAACTGGGTTTCTGACCCGCATAAACCTCCTGCCCAGGGGCATTCCCGGCATGTTCTCCAGACTGGACCACTAAAATGGACCGGATTTCGTTTTTAGAGGAAGGTTCACCACGTGGGTCGAGGCCGCGATAACCGCGACAACGAGGCTGACTTGTCAGCCGGACCGGGACCGGAAGCCCGTCACGCGAACAGCCATGACGTGGGCGCCGCACGGCACCTTGGCCCCCTGCGCGGCATGCCCCTGTGGCTTAAGGCCGTCACCGGTGTGGTGGCCCTGGTTCTGGTGGCGGCTGCCGCGTTCGCCGGGTTCTGGTTCTTCCGGCTCCAGAACAACATCTCCAAGGCCCCACTGAACGCCGGCGGGGAAAGCACCGAGTCCCCGGGGAACGACGCCACCGGACGCCTGCAGATCCTGATACTCGGTTCGGACACCCGCGACGGTAAGAACTCAGAGTACGGAACGGCCGACGATTCCACCGGCTACGGCAAGTCGGACGTCATGATGCTGATGGACATCTCCGAGGACAACAAGCGGGTCAACGTCATCAGCTTTCCCCGGGACCTGCTGGTGGACATTCCGGACTGCAAGGACAGGAAGACCAACAAGGACTACCCTGCCCGCACCGGCGTGATGATCAATGAGGCCATGAGCGAGGCAGGGATCGGCTGTGCCGTGGACACGGTCAACAAGCTCACCGGCATGCAGGTTGACCACTTCATGATGGCCGATTTCAACGCCGTGAAGGAACTGTCCAACGCCGTGGGCGGGGTAGATGTGTGCATCAGCGACGCGGTGTACGATCCCGACTCCCGGCTGCGGCTGCCCGCCGGAACGTCGTCCGTGCAGGGCGAAATGGCACTTGCCTACCTGCGCACCCGTCATGCCTTTGCCGACGGCGGCGACCTGGGCCGCATCAAGGCGCAGCAGGGCTTCCTCTCCTCGTTGACCCGCAAGATCAAGGACGACGGGACGCTGTCCGACCCCGCGAAAATGCTGAAGATCGCCGACGTCGTGACCCAGAACCTGACAGTGGACAACGGGCTGGCGTCTGTTCCCACGCTGCTGACCATCGGCAACCGGCTCAAGGACATCGACATCAGCAAGGTGGCGTTTGTCGCGGTGCCCACGACGCCGGCGCCCGTGGACCCCAACAGGCTGGTCATCGCAGAACCCGCCGGTGCGCAGCTCTTTTCGGCTATGCGCAAGAATGTGGACCTGACGGATCCCACCGCACCCACCACGCCGTCGCCCAGCGAAACGGCAGCACCTCCTGCCCCCACTGAGACGGCGACGCCCGTGCCGCCCTACAACAAAGCGATCCAGCCCGTGACCGTCGCCAACGGAAGTGGCATCAACGGCCGTGCCCAGGAGCTTGTCCAGGCGCTGGTTGCAGGCGGCTTCGCCCAGACCGGCCAGTTCCTCGCGCAGCCGGTGGCCAAGACCGCGGTGTATTACGGCAATGGCTTTGCCGACGTTGCTGCCGATGTGGCGGCACTGCTGGGAATTCCTGCCACCCTCATGATCCCTGCTCCGGGCGTGGCAGGCGTGCAGGTGTACGTCGGCAGCGACTTCACCACCGGCACCGCCTTTGGGGCAGGAGGCGGAGCCGCCGCGGCTTTGCCCCAGGACATTGTGAACCAGACGGCAGGGGACAAGGTGTGCCAGCAGGCAAATCCTGATCTGATCGTGCGGCAGTAACAGCCGGTCTTCCCCGCACTGACGAACCCGTGCCGCAACAAAATGGGCCCCGCCAATGGCGGGGCCCATTCTTGCTGTTCAGCTACCAGATGCTGACGCGCTCAGCGGCAGGCATCCACATTCCGTCGTCCTCGGTGACATCGAATGCCTCGTGGAACGGGTCGAGGTTCTTCGCGATGGCGTTGGTCCGGAATTCGTTGGGGGAGTGGGGATCGGTGGCAAGCCGCCGGATGGCCTCCTCCTGCCGGATGACCTGGCGCCACCCTGCGGCCCAGGACGCGAAAAAGCGCTGATCCCCGGTCAGGCCGTCAAGAACCTCCGGCTCCTTGCCGTCCAGGCTGATCCGGTATGCCTTGTAGGCGATGGTCAGCCCGGCCAGGTCGCCGATGTTCTCGCCGAGCGTGAGCCGGCCGTTGACGTGGTGCCCGGGCGCGGCCGTGGGGGAGAGCGCATCGAACTGTGCCACCAGGCGGGCCGTCAGCGCCTCGAAGGCCTGGCGGTCCTGCTCCGTCCACCAGTTGCGAAGGGCCCCGCCGCCGTCGAACTGTGAACCCTGGTCATCAAAGCCGTGCCCGATCTCGTGGCCGATGACGGCCCCAATCCCGCCGTAGTTCACGGCGTCGTCGGCGTCGGCGGTGAAGAACGGCGGCTGCAGGATGGCCGCGGGGAATACAATTTCATTCATCATGGGGTGGTAATAGGCGTTGACCGTCTGCGGCGTCATCAGCCACTTATTCCGGTCCACCGGCTTGCCCACCTCATCCAGATGACGGTCGACGTCGGCATTGTGAGCGCGCTCCACATTGCCCAGCAGGTCGTCGGGGTCGATCTCCACGGCCGAGTAATCGATCCACTCGTCCGGGTAGCCGATCTTCGCGCGGAACGCCTCCAGCTTGCGCAGGGCCTCGGCTTTGGTGTCCTGGCCCATCCAGCTGACGTCTTTGATGCTGCGGCGGTACGCCTCGATGAGGTTCGCCACCAACGTCTGCATCCGCGCCTTGTGGGACTCGGGGAAATGGCGCGCCACGTAGATCTGGCCGACAGCTTCACCGAGGCCTGCTTCGACGACCGCGACGCCGCGCTTCCACCGGTCCTTGTTGCGGGGCGTGCCGCTGATGGTGGTGCCGTAGAACGCGAAGTTGGCATCCACGAACCCGGAGGACAGGTACGGCGCCGCCGCGCTGACGACGCGCATGGCCAGCCACTCCTGCCAGGTGGCCACCGGGACTTCGTCAAGGAGCCCGGCGGCGCCGGCAAAGAAGTCAGGGGTGCTGACGACGATTTCCGTGCGCTTGTCAGCGTCGATTCCCGCAGCCTCGAACCAGGTGGCGAAGAGGGGGAAGAGTGCGGTGGCTTCGTCCGCCGTCTTCAGGTTGTAGGTCTTCTGCGGATCCCGGAGGGTGACGTTGTCCCAGTGGTGGGATGCGAGCCTTGTCTCCAGCCCGACCACGCGCTCCGCGGCACCCTTCGGATCCGGCAGTCCGGCCAGTTCAAACATCTTCTCCACGTGCGCCGTATAGGCGGCTACGATCGGGGCAAACTTTTCTTCCCGGTAGTAGGACTCGTCGGGCAGGCCCAGGCCGCCCTGCCCGGTATACAACAGGACCCGGTCGGGGTTGCCCGCATCAGGTGCGGGATAGATGTAGAACAACCCGCCCACGTCCGCGCGGAACAACCGGCCCGCCAGGGCAATGAGCTCCGGGACCGAGACAGTGGCGAAAACCTCCGCGAGCCGCCCGCGGATGGGCTCCATGCCCTTGCCCTCAACGGTGGCTTCGTCCATGAAGCTGTTGTACAGCCCGCCGATCTTCCGCTCGATCCCGGTGGCGTCGTCGCCCTTGGCCGCCGCTTCCTCGATGATGTCCCGGACGGCGATCTCGGACCCGTCACGCAGGGCGGTGAAGGTGCCCTCCAGGGGCCGGTCATCCGGAATCTCGGTGGCCTTCAGCCACGCGCCGTTGACGTGCTGGTAGAGGTCATCCTGCGGCCGGACTGTGTGATCAATGGTGGAAAGATCGATCCCCGAAATGGGCACTGCAACTCCTTTGCTGGGACGCTGCTGCCGGGCGGAACACCGGAAGGCGTCTGCATGCTGGACTTTACGGACGGTAGTGCCCTTTCATCTTACGCACCCGTGTTACCCTCAAAGTGTGCGTGCAGAGCTCCTTCTCCTTAGCTGCCGCGGCGAGGCCACAGACGCTATCTAGCGCACGGCCCACCCTCGCTGCGGAGTTTGTGTTGCCCGGCCACCCTTTCACTGAAGATCGATAGAAAAGGCCACGAACATCATGCGAAACGCACAAAAGCCCTCAGGAATGCCCGCCCACCGGTACACGCCGTTCCAGGACCAGATCAAGGTCGACCTGCCGGACCGCACCTGGCCGGACAAGGTGATCACCAAGGCCCCGCGCTGGTGTGCCGTTGACCTGCGCGACGGCAACCAGGCGCTGATCGACCCCATGAGCCCGGCCCGCAAGATGAAGATGTTCGACCTGCTGGTCCGCATGGGCTACAAGGAGATCGAGGTCGGATTCCCGTCCGCATCACAGACGGACTTCGACTTTGTCCGCCAACTCATCGAGGGCAACCACATCCCGGATGACGTCACCATCCAGGTCCTGACCCAGGCCCGGGAACACCTGATCGAACGGACCTACGAGTCCCTTGTCGGGGCCAAGCAGGCCATCGTCCACCTCTACAACTCCACGTCCGTCCTGCAGCGGCGCGTCGTGTTCAACCAGGACGAAGACGGCATCCTGGACATCGCCCTGCAGGGTGCCCGCCTGTGCAGGAAGTACGAGGAAACGCTCGCGGACACCCACGTAACCTACGAGTACTCGCCGGAGTCCTTTACCGGTACCGAACTCGAGTACGCCGTTCGGGTATGCAACGCCGTGGCCGATGTGTTTGAAGCGTCCGCCGACCGCCAGGTGATCATCAACCTGCCCGCCACGGTGGAAATGGCCACCCCCAACGTCTACGCCGATTCCATCGAGTGGATGAGCCGGCACCTGCACCCGCGCGAAGGCATCATCCTCTCCCTGCACCCGCACAACGACCGCGGCACCGGGGTGGCGGCCGCTGAACTGGGCTACATGGCCGGCGCCGACCGCATCGAAGGCTGCCTGTTCGGCAACGGGGAACGGACCGGGAACGTGGACCTGGTCACCCTGGGCCTGAACCTGTTCGTCCAGGGCATCGACCCCATGATCGACTTCTCCAACATCGACGACGTCCGCCGGACCGTTGAGTACTGCAACCAGCTGCCGGTACCGGAGCGTTCGCCGTACGGTGGCGACCTGGTATTCACCGCTTTCTCGGGCTCCCACCAGGATGCGATCAAGAAGGGCTTTGAAGCGCTGGAGCGCGACGCCGCAGCTGCAGGCAAGGCCGTGGACGATGTCACCTGGCAGGTTCCGTACCTGCCGGTTGACCCCAAGGACCTGGGCCGCAGCTACGAGGCCGTCATCCGCGTGAACTCCCAGTCCGGCAAGGGCGGTGTGGCCTATCTGCTGAAGAACGAGCACAGCCTGGACCTGCCGCGCCGTGCGCAAATCGAGTTCTCCGGCGTTATCCAGCGCCGCACCGATACCGTGGGCGGCGAGGTCAGCGGCGCACAGCTGTGGCAGATCTTCCAGGACGAGTACCTGCCGTCCGGCCAGGCCGAAGGGCAGTGGGGACGCTACTCCCTGGGCGGAGTCAAGACGGAAACGGATGCCGACGGCGGCATGACGCTTCACGCCGCGCTCACCATCGATGGTGCCCAGGCCAGCCGGACCGGCACGGGCAACGGTCCCATTGCCGCACTGCTGAACATCCTCCATGAGGACGGCGTGGACGTCCGGGTGCTGGACTACAGCGAGCACGCACTGTCCGAAGGCGGCAACGCCGCGGCGGCTGCGTATGTCGAATGCGCCGTGGGGGAGCGGGTCCTGTGGGGCGTCGGCATCGACGCGAACACCAGCATGTCCTCCCTCAAGGCCGTCATCTCGGCCGTCAACCGCGCCATCCGGGACGCCCGGGCCTGATACCTGCAGGTGGTGCCGCCGGGACCAACCGGCGGCACCACCGAGGCCTGGCAGCGCGCCGCCGGGCAGGATGGGATGATAGAGCGTGGTCCAACAGTCTTTTGCCTCCCGCGCCTACCGGGACGATGCCGTGGTACTCCGTACCCACAAGCTGGGCGAGGCGGACAGGATCATCACCCTCCTGACGAAGCACCATGGACAGGTCCGCGCCGTCGCCAAGGGTGTGCGCCGCACCAGCAGCCGCTTCGGTGCCCGGCTTGAACCCTTCATGGTGGCAGACCTGCAGCTGGTATCCGGCCGCACGCTGGACATCGTCACGCAAGCCGTCGCCAAAGGCGCCTACGGCGGAAGCATCGCCGCGGATTACGGCAGGTACACGGTTGCCGCCGCTATGACGGAGACCGCCGAGAAACTGACGGACGTGGACGGCGAGGCCGCCACCGCGCAGTACAACCTGCTGGTGGGAGCCCTCGCTGCGCTGAGCCGTGACGAGCATGCGGCGGGCCTCATCCTGGACTCCTACCTGCTGCGCGCCCTGGCCACCGGCGGCTGGGCCCCCAGCTTCACCGACTGCTCCCGCTGCGGCATGCCGGGCCCGCACACGGCGTTCTCCGCGCCCCTTGGCGGTATGGTCTGTGCACAGTGCAGGCCGCCCGGGTCACCTGCCCCCGCATCCGAAACCGTGGTCCTGCTGGCGGCCCTACTGACCGGGGACTGGACCACTGCGGACGCGTCCTTGCCGCAGCACCGCAAGGAGGCCGCCGGGCTGGTGGCCGCTTACCTGCAGTGGCATTTGGAACGAGTATTGAAGTCCCTCAAACATGTGGAGCGTAGCTGACAGTGGCCCTGGGAAAAAAGAACAACGCACCCCGCAGGCGCACCCATCCTGTGCTGGCGCCCTACCCGCACCCCTCCGGTGCGGTGGCACCGTCCATCCCGGCTGAATTCATTCCCCGGCACGTGGCCATCGTCATGGACGGCAACGGCCGCTGGGCCAACCAACGGGGGCTGCCGCGGATCGAGGGACACAAGGCGGGGGAGCCGGCACTGCTCGATGTCATGGCAGGAGCCATCGAACTGGGCATAGAGTACGTCAGCGTGTACGCGTTCTCCACTGAGAACTGGCGCCGCTCGCCCGAGGAGGTCCGCTTCCTCATGGGATTTAACAAGGATGTGCTGCGAAGGCAGCGGAACCAGCTGGATGACTGGGGAGTGCGGGTGCGCTGGGCAGGACGCCGGCCACGGCTCTGGGGTTCAGTGATCCGGGAGCTGGAGGAGGCTGAGGAGTTCACGGCCGCCAACACCACCTGTAATTTGACCATGTGTGTTAATTACGGCGGCCGGGCGGAGATCACCGATGCCGTGTCCGCGATTGCCGCGGACGTGGCGGCAGGCAAGCTGAAGCCCGGCGCCATCACCGAGCGGACCATCCAGAAGTACTTGGATGAGCCTGACCTTCCTGATGTGGACCTCTTCCTGCGCAGCTCGGGGGAGCAGAGGCTGTCCAACTTCCTGCTGTGGCAGTCCGCGTATGCGGAGTTCGTCTTTATGGACACGCTGTGGCCGGACGTAGACAGGCGGACCCTCTGGGCCGCCGTCGAGGAATACGCCAGGCGGGACCGCCGGTACGGCGGTGCCGTCGATGCAGCCGCTGCTGCGGCAAACCCTCCGGCAGATCCGCAGGCGCGTTAGCCTGACCCATACGCCCGCAACCAGCGGGCCAGTCGTGAGTAGGCATCGCCCCGGATCGGTTCGGGCGAGAGGAAGACGTCGTGGAGGGCGCCGTCGATCCGCTCCACGGTCACCGTGCGACCCAGGGTGAGGGCCCTGGCGCTGATGATGTTGACGTCCAGGACGGCATCGGTGCGGCGCATTTCCTCGGACCACAGAAGGCCGTTCGCACTGCCCTTGGAAAGCAGGACCAGGATCGGCGCCTCGATCTCCAGGCCGCGGGCCACCCGGGCATGCCCGGCAAGCACCGCCCGCAGCCAGCCTGCGCGGACTGGGAAAGCCATGCGGGGCCGGTAGCGCTCATCAAGCGGCCACTCGCCGTCGGCAGCGCTGCTGATGGTGCGCCAGTAGTGGCCACGCTCCGGAAGGCGGAGAACTGCCTGGGGCCGGAACCGGGCCACAGGGCGCACCATGCTGGACGCGGCCCGCCGCACCAGCGAACTCCCGTGCATCTCCAGCCACGGGCTGTTAAGGATCAGCAGCGAAACGGCCTCCGGATGGCGGCTGCTCCACAGGGCTGCCACCAGCCCGCCGGTGGAGTGGCCCATCAAAGCCAAGGGTCCGGGCGCGCCCTCTTGCCGGATGACGCGGGCTGCTTCTTCGATTTCAGCGTCATAGGCGGCGAGGTCTGCCACATACCCACCCGGTGATTCCGGGCGCAGGCTCCGCCCATGATTGTGCATGTCCAGGGCATAGAAGTCGTAGCCGGCCGCCGCCCAGAACCGCGCCAGGTCCACGTTGAAGAAATAGTCGCTCCAGCCGTGCAGGAAGAGCACGGCTTTTCGGCCCGCGGCAGCACCGGCATCCAGGTTCGGCCGGAGCCGGACCAGGGTTGCTGTCCGCTCCACCCCGTCAGGTCCGGCGGCCGTGAAGGTGTGGGACTCGAAATCCCCGCCCAGGATGTCCTGCTGCCACTGCATGACCTCATGCTAAACCGGGTCGCGGGGGTACGTCCGTCCGTTCAGCGGCTTCTCCGTTTTGGTGTGGCGCCCCCGGAGACGGGAAACTGGAGGCATGCGCGTTTATCCCACTTTCTTCAGGCTGGCCTTTTCATGGATGGACGCCGAGCGCGCCCACAAGATCGGATTCAAGGGCATCCGGCTCGCGCATGCTTCGGGGGCGGGGAGGGTGCTGCAGAAGTTGACCGCTCCGGCTCTGTCGCTGCAGACCACCGCCTTTGGTGTCACGTTTCCGTCGCCGTTCGGGTTGGCTGCCGGCTTTGATAAGGAAGGGCACGGCATCGAGGCCCTCACCGACCTTGGGTTCGGACACATTGAGGTGGGAACCATCACCGGCCAGGCGCAGCCGGGCAATGACAAGCCGCGGCTGTTCCGCCTGGTCCAGGACCGGGCCGTCATCAACCGGATGGGATTCAATAACGACGGCGCGTCGGCCGTTGCGCCGCGGCTGAAAGCAGCGCGGGCCGCACTTCAGCGCCGCTACCCGGCGGTGCGTCCGGTCATCGGCGTCAATATCGGCAAAACCAAGGCAGTTGAGCTCGCCGACGCCGTGGACGACTACCTGGTAAGCGCACGCAGCCTGGCTCCTGCCGCCGACTACTTGGTGGTCAACGTCAGTTCCCCCAACACTCCGGGGCTTAGGCTGCTCCAGGATGTGGAAACGCTCCGCCCGCTGCTGACCGCCGTGGGGCAGGAAGCTGACAGGGCCGCCGGCCGGCACGTGCCCCTGCTGGTCAAGATCGCCCCGGACCTCAGCGACGAGGATATTGACGACGTCGCACGCCTCGCCCTGGACCTGAAGCTGGACGGCATCATTGCCACCAACACCACCATCGCCCGGACGGGACTGTCCTCGCCGGCGGAAGAGGTGGAGAAATGCGGCGCGGGCGGATTGTCCGGCGCTCCGGTGAAGCAGCGTTCCCTCGAGGTGCTGAAGCGGCTCAAGCGCGCCACCGGGGACGCCCTGGTCCTGGTGTCGGTCGGCGGTGTGGAGTCGGCCCACGATGTACAGGAAAGGCTCGACGCCGGCGCAACCCTGGTGCAGGGCTACACCGCTTTCCTGTACGAGGGACCCTTCTGGGCAGCGCGGATCAACAAGCAACTGGCAAGAAACCGCCGCTCCTGACACCTGGCCGCATGCCCCTGTGAAAGCCGCAAGGCCTGCTGAAAAGCGGATCGGTATTAAAGGACAGACACCCCTGCGGTATTCCGCAGGGGTGTCTGTTGGTTTGGGGCGACGTGAGCTCAGGCGGGGTACTGTCCGCGCTGGACCTGAGGCTTGGGCAGCCGAAGTTTCCGGAACTGCAGGGACCGCATGGAGCCGTACCAGACTGTACCGCGCTCCACCTCTCCGAACTTTTCCGCCAGGCGCTTGCGAAGCTTGCGGGACAGAATGAACACATCGACGAAGACCGCCAGGAACATTACCCAGAAAGCGCCCAGGACGTAGATCATCATGTCGCTGGAGGCCGGGACTACCAGGGACACCAGCACGAAGACAAGCGCACCGAACATCAGGTACTCGCCAAGGTTGAAACGCGCGTCCACGAAGTCGCGGGCAAACCGTTTCTGTGGACCCTTGTCGCGCAGCGGCAGGAACTTCTCATCGCCGGTGTCCAGGGCCCGGCGCATCTTAAGGCGCTGGTCCTGCACGGCCTGGCGTTCGGCGGCCTTGGATGCCTTGCGGTCCTCGGGCACCAGCGGGCGCTTGCGGGCGGCTTCCTGGGCCTTCCGCGTGGGGGTAGGTGCACCCTTGCCCACCGCGCTGTTCTGCTGCGCCGCCGCCTCTGCTGCCTGCTGGTCTATGGTTTCCTGCGCCGAGGGCGCTTCTTTTCTACGTCCGAACACCTGACCAGAATACCTTGCAGCGGCGTGCCCCCCGGCTTGCTCCGGCGTCTGCCCTGACCTGCAGTCGAATGTGACGGGGGTAATGTTTTGGCCATGACTTCATCACCGGCGGCCACCCCGCACAGCACCATCACTACGTCAGGACCGGGCCCTGAGGTAGCCGGCAGGACGGAAGATCTTCGTTCGGCGGTAGACCGTTCCTTCGACCACACCCTGGCTCGGCTCAAGGAGCTCGTGGCCATTCCGGGAATTGCGTGGCCCAGCTTTGAGCGCAGCCCCCTCGAGCGCAGCGCGGAGGCCGTCGCGGAACTCCTTCGCGGTGCAGGGATCAGTGAAGTCCAGGTGCTGTCAGTGGACAAGTCGGACGGCACCCCAGGCGGCCCGGCCGTCGTCGCCCGCCGTCCCGCCGCTGATGGAAAGCGGACTATCCTCCTGTACGCCCACCACGACGTCCAGCCCGTCGGCGACGAATCCCTATGGGAAACAGAACCTTTTACCGCCGTCGAGAAAGACGGACGCCTCTACGGACGCGGTGCAGCCGACGACAAAGCCGGCATCATGGCGCACGTTGCTGCATACACGGCTGTCGCAGAGGTCCTTGCCGGCTCCCTGGGGCTGGGTGTGACCTTCTTCATCGAGGGCGAGGAAGAAGCAGGGTCGCCTACGTTCCGGACATTCCTGGAGGCGAACCGCGAGCTGCTGCGTGCGGACGTCATCGTGGTGGCCGACTCCAGCAACTGGAAAGTCGGCATCCCCGCCCTGACCACCAGCCTCCGCGGCCTGGTCGACGGCACCATCGAGGTGCAGGTCCTTGACCACGCCGTGCACTCCGGCATGTTCGGTGGTCCGGTCCTGGATGCTCCCACCCTGCTGTCCCGCCTGATTGCCACGCTTCACGACGCTGACGGGAACGTGGCCATCGAAGGACTGGTGGCCACCGACACCGCTGCCGTGGATATGCCGGAAGCGGATTACCGCAGCGATGCGTCCGTGCTCGAAGGCGTCCGGCTGGCAGGGACAGGGAGCATCGCGTCCCGCCTGTGGACCAAGCCGGCACTGTCAATCATCGGCTTCGACGCCCCCGCCGTAGACGTAGCCTCCAATACCCTCCTCCCTCGTGCCCGGGCAAAGTTCAGCCTCCGGTTGGCCCCAGGACAGGTGCCGGCCGACGCCATGGAGGCGGTACGACGGCATGTGGAGGCCAACGCTCCCTTTGGGGCGAAGGTCGTCTTCACGCCGGGGGAGGCCGGCAACCCCTTCCAGACCGACACCTCGTCCACCGCAGCGACCGTGGCCATGTGGGCACTGGGGGAGGCCTGGGGAGTTCCCGCCGTCGAAACCGGCATCGGCGGCTCCATTCCCTTCATAGCCGACCTGACCGAGCTGTACCCCGAGGCCCAGATCCTGGTGACAGGGGTCGAGGACCCGGACTCGCGGGCACACAGCGCCAACGAGTCACTGCATATAGGGGACTTCCGCAACGCCATCCTGGCCGAGGCCCTCATGCTCGTCCGGCTGAACACGGGGGGACTAACGGCAGGGGAGTAACGGCCGTTTGGCGTGCCGGCGGCCACCCTGCTTCCAGGGAACAACCGGCGGGCTTTGACGGTTACGCCAGGAGTTAGAGCTACAGGACTGCCGCGCGTAGCATGTAGCTATAGCCCATACCGTATTTGTAGGGGCAGGCGCCGTTTCGGCGGCGCCGCCAGACCGTCCTAAGAAGGTAGGCCAATGAGCACCGCAACCAACGAAAACAGCACCGCCGCCACCAGTGTGGCCAGCGACGAACTGCCCGTTCACGAGGTCAACCTGACCGATGTCGCTGCAGGCAAGGTACGCAGCCTCCTCGAGCAGGAAGGCCGCACCGACCTGCGCCTGCGCGTGGCCGTGCAGCCTGGCGGATGCTCAGGGCTGATTTACCAGCTCTACTTCGACGAACGGCTCCTTGATGGAGACGCCGTGCGTAACTATGACGGAGTCGAGGTCGTTGTCGACAAGATGAGCGTGCCATACCTGAGCGGAGCCAGCATCGACTTCGAAGACACCATTTCGAAGCAGGGCTTCACCATCGACAATCCGAACGCCGGCGGCTCCTGCGCCTGCGGCGATTCGTTCCACTAAGCCGGTTATTTCGCCTGATGTCGGCGCCGGGCTTCCTGCCGTCCAAAACGGCACGGGGGCTCGGCGCCGACATGTGGGCGAAACGCCCGGGGGAGCGGTAAGCTCTACACCGAGTAGTAAAACTTTTTTGTGCCCGGAGCGCCGATGGCTGCCCGGACAACAGCAACAAGTAGGAAGGGCCGTCTGTGAGTTCGCAGAACCGAACCGGCAGCCGACGCAAAACGATCACCACGATCTCAAGCTTGGCTATAGCCGGCGCGTTGGTTTTGACCGGATGTTCGCCAGAGGTAGAGAAAGGGTGGATGCCCACTGAACGTGGCACCACCAGCAACACCGACCGCATCATGGACCTCTGGGTCAACTCATGGATTGCTGCGCTCGTGGTCGGCGCCATTACGTGGGGCCTGATTATCTGGTGCGTGGTCGCCTACCGTCGCCGCAAGGGAACCGTGGGCTTCCCGCGGCAGACCAGCTTCAACCTTCCGCTGGAAGTCTTCTACCTCACCATCCCGATCTTCATGGTCCTGGTGTTCTTTTACTTCACGGACCGTGACCAGCAGGCTATCGATGACCGATCGCAGCCGGCAGACGTCGTTGTGGACGTCCGCGGTAAACAGTGGGCGTGGGACTTCAACTACAAGTCCGGCGATGTCATCCAGGAAGACCTCCACGAGGCCGGCGTCCAGGCGCACCTCACCGGCAACACCATCGACAAGGAACAGCTCCCCACGCTGTACCTGCCCGTCAACAAGTCTGTTGACCTCGAGCTGAACGCCCGCGATGTTATCCACTCCTTCTGGGTTCCCGCCTTCCTGCAGAAGCGCGACATGATTCCCGGCAAGACCAACTACATCCGGTTCACCCCCACTAAAGAGGGCACCTACGACGGCAAGTGTGCCGAACTCTGCGGCGAGTACCACTCCGAAATGCTGTTCCGCGTCAAGGTGGTGTCGGAATCCGAATTCCAGGCCCACATGGACCAGCTCAAGGCTGAAGGCAACACGGGCCTGCTCGGCGTGGAGTACGACCGCAACCCGAACCTGAACGAAACCAAGTAAGGGGAGCGACGTGGCTACGTACACCCAATCCGCACCCACCGGGGTCCTGTCGGCTCCCGTGGTACCCAAATCCAAGGGGCGCATCGTCGTCAACTGGATCACCTCCACTGACCACAAGACCATCGGGTACATGTACCTGATCGCGTCCTTCGTGTTCTTCTGCCTGGGCGGCGTCATGGCCCTGCTGATCCGTGCGGAGCTCTTCGAGCCCGGCATGCAGATCCTGCAGACCAAGGAACAGTACAACCAGCTGTTCACCATGCACGGCACCGTCATGCTGCTGATGTTCGCCACCCCGCTGTTCGCCGGCTTCGCCAACGTGATTATGCCGCTGCAGATCGGCGCGCCCGACGTCGCATTCCCGCGTTTGAACGCACTGGCGTTCTGGTTCTTCCTGTTCGGCTCCACCATCGCCGTCTCCGGCTTCATCACCCCGCAGGGTGCTGCATCCTTCGGCTGGTTCGCCTACGCACCGCTGTCCAACACCACGTTCACCCCGGGCATCGGCGGTGACCTGTGGGTCTTTGGCCTGGCATTGTCGGGCTTCGGCACCATCCTCGGTGCGGTCAACTTCATCACCACCATCATCTGCATGCGCGCTCCGGGCATGACCATGTGGCGGATGCCCATCTTTACCTGGAACACCCTGATCACCGCGATCCTGGTCCTGATGGCCTTCCCGCCGCTGGCCGCCGCCCTGTTCGCCCTTGGTGCGGACCGGAAGTTCGGTGCCCACATCTTCGACCCGGAGAACGGCGGCGCGGTCCTTTGGCAGCACCTGTTCTGGTTCTTCGGCCACCCGGAGGTGTACATCATTGCGCTGCCGTTCTTCGGCATCGTTTCGGAAATCTTCCCGGTGTTCAGCCGCAAGCCGATCTTCGGCTACAAGGGCCTGGTCTACGCCACCATCGCCATCGCAGCCCTCTCGGTGACGGTGTGGGCCCACCACATGTACGTCACCGGTGCCGTCCTGCTGCCGTTCTTCTCGTTCATGACCATGCTCATCGCGGTGCCCACCGGCGTGAAGTTCTTCAACTGGATCGGCACCATGTGGCGCGGCTCCCTGACCTTCGAGACGCCCATGCTGTGGAGCCTCGGCTTCATCATCACCTTCCTGTTCGGCGGCCTCACCGGCATCATCCTGGCCTCGCCGCCGCTGGACTTCCACGTTTCGGACTCCTACTTCGTGGTGGCGCACTTCCACTACGTGGTGTTCGGCACCGTGGTGTTCGCCATGTTCGCAGGGTTCTATTTCTGGTGGCCCAAGTGGACCGGCAAGATGCTCAACGAGCGCCTCGGCAAGATCCACTTCTGGCTCCTGTTCCTGGGCTTCCACGGCACCTTCCTGATCCAGCACTGGCTCGGCGTCGAGGGCATGCCCCGCCGCTACGCCGACTACCTGGTGGAGGACAACTTCACGTGGATGAACCAGTTCTCCACCGTGGCATCCTTCGTGCTCGGTGCGTCCCTCATCCCGTTCTTCTGGAACGTCTACATCACCTGGCGCAAGGCTGAAAAGGTCCAGGTTGATGATCCGTGGGGCTTTGGTGCTTCGCTGGAGTGGGCCACGTCCTGCCCGCCGCCGCGCCACAACTTCACCTCCCTGCCCCGGATCCGTTCGGAGCGTCCCGCCCTGGACCTGCACCACCCGGAACTTCGCCAGGTCCAAACCGTTGAGTCGCCGGCACCCGCAGCAGCGGTTCTCGGCAACGCCGACCAGAAGGACACCGCACAGTGAAAATCGAATCATGGATCTTTGGCTCCGGAGTCTTCTTCTTCGTTCCCGTCGCTCTGGTCTACGGTTTCCTGACCAACTGGGGTGAGTGGGTAGGCATCCTGGGCATCCTGCTCGTGGGTGGCCTCGCCGGCATGATCGGTGCCTACCTCGGCTTCACCGGCAAGCGCGTGGGCCTTCGTCCCGAGGACCGCAGCGACGCTGAGATCCACGAAGGCGCCGGCGAGCAGGGGCACTTCAGCCCCTGGAGCTGGTGGCCCCTGGTTCTGGGCATCGCCTGCGCCACCGGGTTCCTGGGCCTGGCAGTGGGCATCTGGATTACGTTCATCGCCGGCGGCATCGCCGTGGTGGCCCTCGTCGGCTGGGTGTACGAGTACAGCCGCGGTGACCACGCGCACTAAGCAGCTGCATCAATAACGACGTCGGGCCCCACCTTTCGGTGGGGCCCGACGTTTTTGCATTCCCTAGACCGTCTGGGCGGCCCCCTGGGACTCCAGCAGGCCGCCAAGGCCCCGCAGGGCTTCCCGTGCCCTCTGGTTGTCGTGCGCGCCGTCCAAGGCGTCGTCGCTGACCGCCAGTTCCACCTCACAGCCCTGTCCGAAGTCAGCAGCCATCACCTGAAGCAGTGAACGGGCGTCCACCATTGCGGCGCCGGCCTTGCTGATGGTGACCGGAAGCCCAGTGTCGGTGACAGCGCGGACAAATACCGCGGCGGAACGTGCATGCAGGCCTACCGGCGCTGCGACCACGGCTTTCAGTGTTGGCAAAGGGACTCCCTTTTCGAAAGACGGCCCCATCCGTCTGCTGGCAAAATTTCCAGACCAAATATATCGGTCACCGTACCCGCGGCGCGAAAGCCCTCCGGCGTCCCGGGACTGGTCTAGACCGTCCTAAAATTGATTGGAAACCAACGGCAGGAGAAAGATCATGGCAGCTGGCGCCACGGCAATCACGGGTGAAATAGACCGCACCAGCGGAACGGCCATCTACGTCCAACTTCGGGAGATCCTTCGCGCTTATATCGCGCAGTCATGCCCGCCGGGTTCGGCGCTGCCGTCAGAACGGGACCTGGCCGAGCGATTCGGGTTGGCAAGGATGACAGTGCGCCAGGCCATCGACGCCCTGGTGGGGGAGGAGGTCATTGAGCGCGTGGTGGGTCTGGGAACGTTTGTCCGACGGCCGAAACTCGACCTCCAGGTGAAACTTACTTCCTACAGCGAAGAAATGCAGCGGCGCGGCATGGTGCCCGCCGCCAAAGTGCTGAGCTTCGAACAGATTGGCGCCAGCGCGTTCCTGGCCCGCGAACTGCAACTGGACGAGGGAACGCCGCTTGTGCGGTTCCGCAGGCTCCTCCTGGCTGATGGGGAGCCCATGAGCGTGGATGAAAACTTCATCCCTGCGCACCGCGTGCCGGGCCTGCTTGACGGCGAGCCGCCCACGTCCCTCTACAACGTCCTCAGCGAGCAGTTTGGCCTGGTTATGGAGTGGGGTGAGGACATGATCGAGGCGACCGCTGCCTCGCCGTCCACCGCACGGCTGCTCAACGTGGAAGTGGGGGCGCCGTTGCTGAAGATCCAGCGGCACGCCTTTGTTGCCCGGGCAATGGTCGACTACTCGGTGTCCTATTACCGGGCCGACCGTTACAAGCTGTGGGTGCCATTGCAGCGGCCCGGAGCACGGAGATCCCGCAACCACTGACAATCCCATCCGCGGACAGCCCCAGCCGGGGATCCGGCCGCTTCCTGCTGACGCGGGGCAGGGAAGTCGCGGTGCACCGCGGGACCACCCTGGAGCAAAAGCCGAGGGCTTAAAGCAGGAAAGGCCCGATCCTGACGGATCGGGCCTTTCCTGTTGGAATCCGAAGCCTAGTGCGTCAGGCTCCTGGATCCCTCTGCTGCCTCAACTGCCTCATGGCCGTGGCCATGTGCGGCTTCGAGCTCTGCAGGCGTAGCCGGAGCCACGCGGTCCTCGAAGAACCAGCGGGAGAGGAACGCGCGGCGCTTCTCCTTGCGGGTGACCACACCATGCTCGTTGGGTTCAGCCGGCAGGACCTGGGGGGACTCGAAACCAACCAGCTTGTACCGCTTGTACTCATCCAGCGGAGCGTGGACCTCGATGAACTCACCGTGCGGGAGCCGAACGATACGGCCGGTCTCACGGCCGTGGAGGGCGATTTCCCGGTCCTTGCGCTGCAGCGCAAGGGCCACACGCTTGGTCACGACGAAGGCGATGACCGGGCCGATGAAGAACAGGGCCCGCAGCCAGTAGGTGACGTCGTTCAGGGAGACACCGAAGTGGGTGGCGATGAGGTCGGAACCTGCAGCGGCCCACATGACGCAGTACCAAACGAACCCTGCCATGCCAATGGCGGTGCGGGTGGGAGCGTTCCTCGGACGGTCCAGGACGTGGTGTTCACGGTCGTCCTTGGTGACCCAGCGTTCGATCCACGGGTAGGTGAACATCACGGTGAACAGGATTCCTGCCGGCACCAGGGCCGGGAGCAGGACGTTGAACGTGAAGACGTGCCCGAAGAAGATCTGCTCGACGTGCCAGTTGCCGAGCGTGCCCGGCATAAGTCGCAGGGCGCCATCGACAAACCCGATGTACCAGTCAGGCTGGGTGCCTGCCGACACGGGGGAGGGGTCGTACGGACCGTAGTTCCAGATCGGGTTGATGGTGAAGAACGCTGCCATCAGGGCGATCACGCCGAAGACGATGAAGAAGAATCCGCCGGCCTTCGCTGCGTAGACAGGACCCAGGGGGTAGCCGACAACGTTGTTGTCGTTGCGGCCGGGGCCGGGGTACTGGGTGTGCTTGTGGACCACGACCATGAACAGGTGCAGGACGATCATCAGCAGGATCAGTGCCGGTACCAGCAGGATGTGCAGCATGTACAGGCGGCTGATGATGGCCGTGCCGGGGAATTCCCCACCGAACAGGAAGAACGAGATGTACGTTCCGATGACAGGGATTGACTTGATAACGCCGTCGATGATGCGCAGGCCGTTGCCGGACAGGAGGTCATCGGGGAGCGAGTAACCGGTGAAGCCGGCGGCCATGGCCAGGATCAGCAGGACGCTGCCCACAACCCAGTTCATTTCACGCGGCCGGCGGAACGCGCCGGTGAAGAAGACCCTCAGCATGTGGACTGCGATGGACGCCACGAACAGCAGGGCCGCCCAGTGGTGAACCTGGCGCATGAAGAGTCCGCCACGGATGTCGAAGGAGATGTTCAGCGACGAGCTGTACGCCACCGACATTTCCACTCCCTTGAGGGGGATGTAGCCGCCGTCGTAGTGGGTCTCCGCCATGGACGGATCGAAGAAGAACGTCAGGAAGGTTCCGGACAGCAGCAGAATGACGAAGGAGTACAGCGCCACTTCACCGAACATGAACGACCAGTGGTCGGGGAAGACTTTGCGGCCGAACTCACGAAGGATCCCGGAGCCGCCAACACGTGAGTCGACGAAGTCCGTGATCCGGCCTGTCTTGGTCTTGGCGACGAAAGCCGGCTCAGCTGTTGATGCTGCGCTCATGCGAATCACGCTCCCAGTAACTTGGTCCTACGGGTTCATGGAAGTCGCTGGTAGCGACGAGGTAGCCCTCGTCATCAACTGCGATGGGCAGCTGGGGGAGAGGACGGCTGGCGGGGCCGAAGATCACCTTGCACTCTTGCGTGAGGTCGAAGGTGGACTGGTGGCACGGGCACAGCAGGTGGTGCGTCTGCTGCTCGTACAGAGCAACCGGGCAGCCAACGTGGGTGCAGATCTTCGAGTAGGCAACGATGCCGTTGTAACCCCACTCTTCGCGGCCCTTGGAGGGGTTCAGGGATGCGGGGTCCAGGCGCATGAGCAGCACAACTGACTTTGCCTTCTCGTTGAGCTTGCCCTCCTGGAGTTCGTTCAAGCCTTCGGGGATCACGTGGAAAGCCGAACCGATGGTGACGTCCGAGGCCTTGATGGGAGTTCCATCAGGGTCACGGGTGAGGCGCTTGCGCTTTCCGTCCTGGGGAGCCCACATGGTGTGTGCGAGCTTGTCGTCCGGGCGGGGTCCAAGGTCACCGAAGATGGCGACGGCGGGAAGCGGGGCCAGCGCCACGGCACCCAGGAGGGTGTTGCGGATCAGCGGGCGGCGCTTGATGCCGGTCTCTTCCACGATGTCGTCGACGATGCGGACCGCGGCCTGGCGGTCCTCTTCGTACCGGATGGCGTGGCGTTCTTCAGAGACTTCGTGATCGGGCATCAGGGCCTTGGCCCAGTGCACGATGCCGGTACCGATACCCAGCATTGCGAAGGCGGTGCCAATGCCGAGCAGGGCGTTCTGGAGCCGGATGGTGGCAATGCTGGAGTCATCACCCAGATCAATGGCAAAGTACGCCACCAGGAAGATCAGGGTTCCAACAACAGAAATGCCAAATAGTAAGGCAACCTGCCGTTCTGCCCGCTTTGCGGCCTTCGGGTCCGTGTCAGCCAGGCGCAAACGATGCGGGGGAATTCCAGGATCCTGGAACTTCTCCACCTCATTCTGACCAGCCGTAGCTACGGTGCCCGAGTGGTTCGGACTGCCGTCACTATGGTTGCCCATAATTCGCCTCATCCTTCTCTCGTCCCGGCTGTTGCCGGGTTAGTTTCTAATTTCAAGCTGCTGACTGGGCAGCAGAAGTTTTGTGCTTCCTGCGGAAAGTCAGGATGTCCTGGACGTCAGCCAGATGGTGAAGGCGATGATGACGCCGAGACCGGCAACCCACACGAACAGACCTTCAGCAACCGGGCCGAGCGAGCCCAGATCGGCGCCGCCCGGTGAACCGGTGGTCTCGATCTGCTTCAGGAAGGTGATGATGTCCTTCTTGCCTTCGGGGGTGATGTTGGCGTCGTTGAAGACCGGCATGTTCTGCGGACCCGTGACCATGGCCTCGTAAATGTGCTTGCCGGTTACATCGGCCAGGGCAGGTGCAAACTTGCCGCGGGTCAGGGCGCCACCGGCAGCCGCTGCGTTGTGGCACATGGCGCAGTTGGTGCGGAAGAGCTCGCCGCCGGCAGCGGCGTCGCCGCCACCGCTTGTCAGGTCTTCTGCAGGAATTGCCGGGCCGGCTCCCAGGGAGGCGACGTAGGCTGCAAGCTGGTGGGTCTGTTCGTCGTTGAACTGGACAGGCTTCTTGAGGGCCTGGGGACCGTTCATCTGCATAGGCATGCGACCGGTGCCCACCTGGAAATCAACGGCGGCTGCGCCGACGCCCACCAGGGAGGGGCCGTCCTTGGAGCCGCTGGCACCCATGCCGTGGCAGGTGGCGCAGTTGGCGGCGAAGAGCTTGCCGCCCTCTTCTGCGTCGCTTGCGCTGAACGTGGTGGTGGAAGCCTTGGCCTGGTTGACGGTGGTTGCCACGGCGTACAACCCACCCGTGATGAGGAGCCCCATCAGAAGCAGCGCTATTGCTGCAAGTGGGTGACGCCGCTTTTGTGAGAGTGCCTTCACGTGGTGGTTCCTTTATTCGATCCTGCGCCGGCTCCGGGAGCCGCTACCTGAAATTCTGCCTCTTGTAGAAAAAGAATCAAAGCTGGCTACTTGAGTACGTAGATGACCAGGAAGAGGCCGATCCACACGACGTCAACGAAGTGCCAGTAGTAAGAGGTGACGATCGCGGACGTTGCTTCGAAGTGTCCGAACTTCTTCGCGGCGAAGGACCGTCCCATGATGAGCAGGAAAGCGATCAGGCCGCCGATGACGTGGAGGCCGTGGAAGCCGGTGGTCATGTAGAAGGCCGAGCCGTAAGCGTTGGAGGAGAGCGAGACGTGCTCGGAAACCAGCATCGCGTATTCGGTGGTCTGGCCGGCAACGAAGAACGCGCCCATGAGGAACGTCAGGGTGAACCATTCGTTCATTCCCCAGCGGGCGAACTGCAGCGCACCTCCGGCGCGCCGTGGCTGCAGCCGCTCTGCGGCGAAGACGCCCATCTGGCAAGTGAAGGAACTGGCCACAAGGACGATCGTGTTGACGAGCGCAAAGGGGAAGTTGAGCTTGGCTGTCTCTTCGGCCCACATCTGCCCACTTGTGGAGCGCAGAGTGAAGTACATGGCGAAGAGGCCGGCGAAGAACATCAACTCACTGGACAGCCACACAACGGTTCCAACAGAAACCATATTGGGGCGGTTCAGCGTGGGGTGCGCCGGGGTACTGGGGGCATGGGTCGCAGATGTCACATAGACATTATGTCTGTAAAAGTCCGTGCTGCCCAACGCAAACCGCCTTTTCGGAGGACTTTTTCTACAAAGACGCGAAATTGCCCGGAAAAGTTCCGGCCACCGTTCACATTGGTCAGTGGCCGCCATCGCTCGATAGCATCAGCACGTGACTTCTCAGGCAACTAAAGCGTCCGGCAACACCTGGCCCCGGTTGATCTCGGCGCTCATCAAGGGCAACGACCTCACGGCGGAGAACACATCCTGGGCCATGGACACCATCATGTCCGGGGAAGCCACACCGGCCCAGATCGCAGGGTTCCTGGTGGCCCTCAGCGCCAAAGGCGAGACCGTGGACGAGCTTTCCGGCCTGGTGGACGCCATGCTCGCCCATGCCAACCCCGTGACAATTACCGGCGAAAAACTGGACATTGTGGGGACCGGTGGTGACCAACTTAACACCATCAACATCTCAACCATGGCCGCCCTGGTAGCCGCCGGGGCCGGCGCAAAGGTCGTTAAGCACGGCAACCGGGCGGCGTCGTCGTCGTCCGGGTCCGCTGACGTGCTCGAAGCGCTCGGTGTCCGCCTTGACCTGCCCATTGCGCAGGTGGCCCGGAACGCAGAGGAGGCGGGTATCACGTTCTGTTTTGCGCAGGTGTTCCACCCATCGTTCCGCCATACTGCCGTGCCCCGCCGGGAGCTGGCGGTGCCCACGGCATTCAACTTCCTGGGACCGCTCACCAACCCTGCCAATGTCCAGGCGTCGGCCGTGGGAGTTGCGAACGCGCGCATGGCGCCGCTCGTGGCCGGCGTCCTGGCCCGCCGGGGGAGCCGGGGGCTGGTGTTCCGTGGAAACGACGGCCTGGACGAGCTGACCACAACCGGACCGTCCACCGTGTGGGAAATCCGTGACGGCGCGGTCAGTGAGCTGCACTTCTCGCCGGAGGACCTTGGCATCAGCCTGGCTACTGTTGAACAGCTCCGCGGCGGTGACGCCGCGGCAAATGCGGGAGTGGTCCGCGACGTACTTGCCGGCAGGAGGGGCCCGGCGCGGGACGCGGTCCTGTTGAATGCGGCGGCCGGCCTGGTCGCATTCGATCGTGAAGCAGAGGGGCCGTTCCTGGCGCGGATGCAGGCGGCATTCGCGAGTGCGGCGCAATCGATCGACTCCGGTGCTGCCGCCGCCGTCCTGGACCGCTGGGTATCCCTGTCCCGGGCCTAAGAGGCGGGTCGTCGGGTTACTGCTCGAAACCCAGCGAAAAGGCGGCATCCAGGTCGTGCTGGGAGTATGCCCGGAATGCGATGTGGGTGGTCGTGTGGACCACCGCTGGAACTTTTGACAGCCGGTCCGCGATGACATCCGCCAGATCCTCGTGCCGGCGCACCCTGGCTACCGCAATGAGGTCCCATTCTCCGGTGACCGAGTACACCTCGCTGATGCCTTCGATGGCCGATATTTCCTCCGCCGTCTCCGGAATGCGGGCGGCGTCAGTCTTGATCAGAACAAATGCGGTAACCACGCTTGAACCCCTTCAATCAGTGCCGCCGCAGTAAGGCACGGCAGGCTTTTCCCTGCAGCCAGCCTATTACACGGGCGCCGATTCGCCCGCTGGCACCCGGTGCCCTGCTCCCGCCGCCCGTTCACCTGCCCTGCCTGCGGCGGAGCCGCGCGACACCGGCCAGCAGGAGGCGGTAGCCCACCAGGAACACGGCCTGGGCCAGTGTGGCCACGATGATAAAGGGAAGGACGACCGTCTGCCCGGTCAGTGCCCGCAGGAGCATGCCACCGACCAGGCCGGCCAGCCAGACTGGAATACCTGCCCGGGGTACTGACAGCGGGCGGCGCCACGCGCGGGCAACAACCCATCCCGCAGCCGCGCCGGCAAGGAATGGCCAGGCGGTCAGCAGCACGCCGAGGATGGGCTCCTCGCGGTGGTGTGCATCGCGGCCTATCGCGGCGAAAAGAAGGATCAGCAGAATGTCCGCCGCTGCCGCCGTCACCACCGCCCGCGCGTGTGCTGACTGTGCGGGCCTGGTTTTCATGGAACTCATGGTTTCGAGCTTAGCCGCCGATAGGTGGGACGCTTGCGGACGGAACGGGCGCCTGCGGCGGGGGAGGGGGGCGTCAGACCGCTTCCTGGACCAGGCTGACTTCCGGTGCTGCCTGCACCCTATGGACAAGCCAGCTTGCCTCCCACCGCAGGTGGTAATCCGCGTCCGAGTCCCATTCAATGAGGACATCGGTCACGGTGTAGGCCACGGCGTTGGCCCGCCTGGCCCGAACCGTGACGGGTGCGGGCCTCAGCAGAACAATGGGCCTGCCGGGAGCATGCCGCAGGGCTTCCTGGCGCATCTCGGAACGGCATCCGGGGCACGTGGCGGTGGAATGTGTGCAGTCTTGGGGGCGGGGGAGTTCGCGCATGGGGCGTCCTAGGGGGTACGCAGGAAATCCGGGCGCCGCCGCCGTCTTCATGAACAAAAGGAGGATCCTGGGATCGCTCCATCGTGCGCCCGCGGCAGGCCTGGCCGGCCTGCCGCCATGTCCAAAAGGTTAGAATGCCCGGCGGCAGGCGCGCATGGGTGGGAGCTACCCAACTTCCACGTAGGCCTCCCCGTTTTCCGGCGCTCAGGGGATAGGGATGCAGTAAGGTCGCAGCTGTAGGTGAGGCCGCCCCAGTCAAACCGGAGACACCGTGAATAAAGCCTTATGGATTTGCAGCCTTGTTGGTGCCGCCTTTGGTATCAGCCTGGGGCTGGCGCTGTTCCACACGCCGTTCTGGGGCTGCGCGCTGGGCCTCGGGCTCGGGGCCGTCGTTGGGGCCTCGATGCAAAGGCGTCATTGAGCACCAAGAGGTCTCCTGCCCAGGCAGGGCGTTTGCGGCTGTCCCGGCCGCATCATCCGGTCTTTCACCGACGACGCCGGGGGAGGAGGCTCTCAGGGAGCGCGCCCCGGCCCTTGTGCGCGGGTGTTGGCCGATCCCGCCGATGAATGCCGCTGCCGCAGGACAAACCGGATGGCAACTGCCGCAATGAGTCCCACCAGCGTCACGAGGTTCACTTCGTCGAAGGACAAGCCATCGATGTTGGGTTGAAGGTCCGCTCCGGTGGCCCAGGCGAACCAGACTTCGCTTACCAGGATGCCGGCCACGAAATACAGAACGGCTGCCACGAACCACAGCCACCGCACTGAGGTTCTTCCCACGATCACCCTGAAGAGCCCGCCGACGATGATTGCCATCGAAGCAAGAACGGCCACCCCGAACGGCCCGAGATCCCACTGCACGCCGGCCTCCTTTCCAGCAGCAATGCCTGGACTGCCGTCAGGAATCAAGGCTAGGAGGAAGAGCGTGTGGCTGCCAGGGGCCAAAGCCCTGACAGCGCTTCATCAGCTTTACCGCGCCCCTCGGCCGGCTGTTTCCACATTCATTTTCCGAGGTTCGACCCGGGGCTGACAATGAGAGTAACGAGCTTCCTGCGGTCTGGGGCTCGTAACAGTGGGGAGGTAGTGGTATTCACCGTCCACGCCGCTGGCGCTGCACACGGTGATGGAGCCGCTGCCGCTGATTGGCCGCTGGCATGAATGGTCCGTTGTCATTGCGAACCCAAGCCGCGATTCGCGAGCCCTGACATCGTCGTCAGTGAGCTCCTGGCCGCTATCCCAGCGCCGGTAAAGACTGGGACACGGGTTCGTGCTGATGCACAGGAATCGTTCAGGGCGGACAGCCTCGTCGCTCAACTTCCAGCCGCTGCGGGGGATCGGTACGGAATGGCTTCTCCTAGGAGGCTCAGAATATTACTTGACATAATGTAGATTATCGGCGCTTTGGGGATGGTCCGGAATCGGGGCCACGCAACCAACTTTCCGGGCCGTGCAGCCGGGCGCATCAGCACTGATCGAACCTGCAGGCCCATTGTCTTTATCGAACCGCACGTCAAGAATGACTTAATGACGGTCTACGTGCGTTCCCTTGAAACTGCAGTCCCGACGACGAAGCTGATCCAGTCCGAAGCCCGTGATGTTTTTGCGGCGCAGCCAGGCTTGTCCAGGCTGGGTTCACGCCTTGTCGGTACCTGTTTCGATGGTGCCGCCATTGAGACAAGGTTCACCGCCGTCCAGGAACTGACCAACACGTCGCGCTCGGAAAACCCTCAGTTCTATGACCCGGACACCGGGCTGCTGCTGAACCCCAGTACCAAGGTCCGCAACGACATCTTCGCCAGGGAGGCCACCAAGCTGTTCGTGGAGGCTTCCCGCGCTGCCCTGTGCGCTGCCCCGGAACTGGATTTACTTGACATAACTCACCTCGTGACAGTGTCCTGCACCGGTTTCTTCAACCCCGGGCCCGACTACAAAGTGGTCCGGGAACTCGGCCTTAATCCTTCGGTACAGCGCTATCACCTGGGCTTCATGGGCTGCTACGCGGCTTTTCCAGCACTCCGCGCGGCAAAGCTGTTCTGTGAGGCGGACCCGGACGCCGTTGTCCTGGTGGTTTGTGCCGAGCTGTGCTCCCTGCACGTCCGCACGTCCAACGACCCGGACACGATCATGGGCTCGGCCCTGTTCGCCGATGGTGCCGCGGCCGCCATCGTGACAGCGCGCCCGGACGCGGAGGAAACCGCGCTGCTGAAGCTGGACCACTTCGAAACGGTCCTGACGCCGGTAGGTGAGGACTCCATGGCATGGAACATCGGGGACCACGGTTTCGAAATGGTGCTGGGCAACTATGTGCCGCACATCATTGATGACCACATCGTGGGTGCACTGCAGCCCCTGTTGGCGAAGGATCCCGAATTGGCGGCACTCCCCTACACCTCGATCCCCCATTGGGCCATCCACCCCGGCGGCCGCAGCATCCTCGACAAGGTGCAGTCCAGGCTCGGACTCAGCGACGCGCAACTGGTTCCCGCCCGGGACATCCTGCGCAACTTCGGCAACATGAGCAGCGCCACGGTGCTCTTCGTCCTCAAACACATCCTGGAACAGCCGCTGAATGGCGAAGCGGCAAACGGTGACGAGCGCATCTGTTCCATGGCATTTGGCCCGGGCCTGACCGTGGAGACGGGATTGTTCACCAAGCTCCGGCAAGCCACCGCCGGCACCCGGGACCGCAATCAAGGAAACAGTGCTGCGGAGGATGTCCAGACGGCGTTTCAGGACCGGACGGCCGCGGAAGCGCCGGTGGCCTGACGGGGGCCCGGGGCATGGCAATCCTGCTGCGTACCCGCGCGGCCGGGGAGATCGAGCAAATGGACCGCGCGGACTGCGACGCCCGGCTCCTTGACAACACCTACCGGCAGTTCCGGGTCATAAACCGGGTATTGTCCGGCTGGCGGAAGTTGTACAACAAGGAGTTGCGCACCATCATCACGCCGGACCAACGCCCCGTGACTGTGCTGGATATTGGCTCCGGCGGCGGTGACCTCGCCGTGATGCTGGCCCGCTGGGCAGCCCGGGATGGCAAGCCAATGCACATCACCGGGATCGATCCGGACCCCCGCGCCGCCACCTTCGCCAACCGGCGCATCCCTACCCCCGGCGTCGAATTCCACCAGGCGCACAGCAGCGACCTGGTCCGGGGAGGTGCCCGGTTCGACGTCGTCATCTCCAACCATGTGCTGCACCACCTTGGACCCGGGGAGCTCCGCCAACTGCTGGCAGACTCGGAAATCCTGGCGGCCGGCAAGGCGCTGCACAACGACCTTGTCCGCAGCCCCGCCGCGTTCGCCCTCTTCAGCGTGGCAGCGCTGCCGTTCCGGCACTCCTATATCCGGGAGGACGGCCTCACCTCCATCCGCCGCAGCTACCGGCCTGCAGAGCTGGCAGCATCCGCTCCCCCGGGCTGGTCCGTTGAACGTTCGTCGGCCTTCCACCAGGTCCTGACCTACCGGAAGGGCTGAGATGGACGCTGATGTCCTGATCGCCGGCGGCGGTCCCGTGGGCCTGTACCTGGCTGCCGCGCTGCTCCAGGAAGGCATATCGGTGAAGGTTTTTGAGCAGCGACAGTCGCGGAACCGGCACACCCGGGCCATCGGCATCCATCCCCCGGCATTGGAAGCACTGGCCCGGGTCCAGGTGGCGTCCGGCATGGTGCAGGAGGGCGTCCGCATCCGGGCCGGCATGGCGGTCAGCCGCCGCAAGACAGTGGGAACCATGGCGTTCGACGCCGTTTCGGGCGACTTCCCGTTTGTGCTGGCACTGCCGCAGTACAGGACGGAGCAGCTCCTGGAAGAACGCGTGCTCGCCCTGGACCCCGGGGCAATCGTCAGGGGTGCCAACGTCACCGGAGTTACGGACGACGGCGGCAAGATCACCGTAGCGGTGGAGGGCGGGGCGGGTGCCACGCACCCCAGCGGCAGCGCCACCGCGGCGTTGCTGGTGGCGGCCGACGGCGCCCGGTCACAGCTGCGCGATGCACTCGGTGTCCCGGTGGTCCGCAGGGCGTATCCGGACCACTACCTCATGGGGGATTTCGACGACGGCACGGACTACGGGGACAGGGCCGTCCTGTTCCTTGAGCCGGACGGAATCGTCGAGTCCTTCCCGCTGCCGTGCGGTGTGCGCCGCTGGGTGGTGCGGCTGGGCGGGCCGGCTGCACGGACGGCAGGGCCGGACCACCTGGCGACGTTGGTGCTGCAGAGGACCGGGGTCACCCTTGATCCGGGCACGAATTCCATGCTGAGTGCCTTCAGCGTGCGGTCCGGAATAGCCCAGAGGACTGTTGCCGGACGGTCCGTGCTGCTGGGCGACGCGGCCCACGAGATCAGTCCCATTGGCGGCCAGGGCATGAACCTGGGCTGGTTGGGGGCCCAGGAAGCGGTGCCGCTGGTCTGTGCGGCGCTGTCAGGTAGGCCCACGGGCAGGCCGCTCAGGGAGTTTGAGAAGAGCCGTCGACGCGCTGCCGTCCTGGCCCGCCGGCAGGCGGAAATCAACATGATGCTGGGCAGGCCATTGCCCCAACCGCTCCTCCGCATGCGCACCGCTGCCATTGCCGCGGCCGCCGCAGTTCCTGCGGTGAACCAGTGGGCCGCCAGGCGATTCACCATGCAGTAGCAGCAGCGGCAAGCAGCGTTTCCTGGCTACCGGAAGTAACAGTCGTAACTGTCCTGGCTCACGATCACACCGTTGCTGACCTCAAAGACCGACGACGTCCTGGCCCGGATGGTCTCGCCGCGGTCCCAATACCGCAGGTCCATCAGCACCGTGGCAGACCACTCGGCCTCCACGGCCACCCGGCCGCCTTCACAGGTGGTCCGCCGGACTGCGAATTGTTGGTCCTTGACCACCTCGTGGCTTTGGTCGGCACCGGCAAGAACGGCGTCCAACGTGCGGGTCGAACCTTCCGGGGCCAGCAGGTGCGGGGCCTCCGTCAGCACAAACTGTTCCGAGAGGAACGGGCGGATGTCCGCCCCGCCGCCACCCGCCTCAAGGACGCGGATAAATGCAAGGACGTGCTCCAGCGGGGACGCCGCCGGGAGGGAATCATCAGCCATGGTGTAGACCTTATCCGAACGTCCCTCCGCGCCGTCCGCCAGTAGGCTGTCCCCATGACCCAGACTGTTCCCCCGACAACCGCCGGCGCCGACCATATCCGTGAAAGTGTTGAGCGGATCCTGTCCGCCGGGTCCCTCCCGCCCATCGTCCAGGCCGGTCACCCGGCACTGCGCCAGCGCGCCGCGGACTATGACGGCCAGCTGTCGGCGGACCAGCTGGCCCGTCTGATCGGGGTCATGCGGCAGGTCATGCATGAAGCGCCCGGGGTGGGCCTTGCCGCGCCGCAGCTGGGCATCCCGCTGCGGCTCGCCGTCCTGGAGGACCAGTTCGACATCGACCCCGCTGCTGCTGCCCTGCGGAACCGCAGCCCGCTGGATTTCCTGGCGATCCTGAACCCCCGGTACACGCCAGTGGGCTCCGGACGCGCGTCGTTCTATGAAGGGTGCCTTTCCCTGAATGGGCTGCAGGCGGTGGTGGCGCGCCCGGACGCCGTCCTGCTGGAGTATGTAACGCCCGACGGCGCGGCGGAGCGGCGTGAGTTCTCCGGGTGGCAGGCGCGCATCGTGCAGCACGAGACGGACCACCTTGACGGCATCCTGTACATCGACCGCGCCCAGCTTCGGTCCCTGAGCAGCAATGCGGAATATGCAGCGCACTGGGCGGAGGCCGGCATCGACAAGGCACGGGAGGGACTGGGGTTCGACGACGGGGCCGCCGGCATATCCCTCGGCTGAGGGTGACCGCCGCCTGGCGCACGCAGCCGGACAGGCCTGAAGGCCACGCCCACCTAAAATAGTTCCCATGCCATCCGCGGATCTCTCCCTCCTGTGCCCTGTCTGCTCACATCCGCTGGAGCACCGCGAGGCAAAGGCCACGCGCCAACCCCGCCTGGTTTGCCCCGACGGGCACAGCTTCGACGCCGCCCGGCAGGGCTACTTCAACCTGCTGGTGGGCAAGGGCACGCCCTTCGAACCGGACAGCGCAGCGATGGTGGCGTCCCGGTTCACCTTCCTGGGGAACGGGCACTACCGGCCGCTGGCGCAGGCCCTGGCCTCCGCCGTCGTGCCCCACCTGCGGGAGGAAGGCGCAGTGGTGCTGGACTCCGGAACAGGGACCGGACACTACCTGCGGGAGATCCTGGACGCCGCAGCTGCCGGAGGGCGGGAGGTCTCCGCCATCGGCCTGGACATCTCGAAATTCGCGCTTCGGCGCGCTGCCCGGCTCAACCCGGAGGCGGTGAACCTGGTCTGGGACATCTGGCAGCCGCTGCCGGTGGCGGCCAACTCGGTGGACGCGGTCACAGTGGTCTTCGCGCCGCGGAACCCCTCGGAATTCGCTCGGGTCCTCAGACCCGCGGGCGTGCTGGCCGTGGTAACACCGCGCCCCGGACACCTCGCGGACATCGCTGCCGTGACCGGAATGCTCAGCATTGAAGAGGGCAAGGATGAGCGGCTGGCGGCGGCGATGGCCCAGCACTTCAAGCCCGAAAACACCGTGGACGTGGACATCCCGCTGGAGCTGACCCGCGCCGCCGCCGCGGACCTGGCCTACATGGGACCGGCGGGCCACCACCTGGGCCGGGACCAGATCGCCGCCCGGCTCGAAAACTCCCCGGAACCGGTGAAAGCCGACGCAAAGTTCAGGATTTCCGTATTCCGGCCCAGGACCCACGGCGCCCCGTAACGACTTGGCCACTATCCCCCGGCTGCCGCTGTGAACCGGCCCACGTTGCCGGCGTGCGGACTAGGATGAAAAGACAGTTACCGGCGGGTCCCGCGGATGCGGCTCCCCCGTGACGAAGGGGGAAGCAGGAATGTTCGAGTGGCTTGGGGAAAACTGGTGGGCGCTGTGGCTCACGGCTTTCCTGGCGTTTGCAGTGATCGAAATGATCACCCTTGACCTGTTTTTCATCATGCTTGGCGGTGGGTCGCTCGCCGCACTGGTGGCCGATTTCGCCGGCGCCGAGCCCTGGCTCCAGGTAGTCATCTTCGCCATCGTGTCCCTGCTCATGGTTGCCTTCGTCCGGCCCGTGGCACTGTCGCACCTGAAAAAGGGACCCTCAGAGCAGCGGACCAACGTGGATCGGCTGATCGGTGAGCCGGCCGTGGTGATGGAAGCCGTGACGTCCGACGGCGGCCTGGTGAAAATCGGCGGCGATATTTGGAGCGCCCGCTCCTCAGCGGGAGTCCTTCCCGCAGGCCAGAAAGTGGTCGTAGCGGCCATCGATGGCGCAACAGCAGTGGTTTCGGTACCGCCTGCGGCGGCCACCGGCCAAGATACAGCCTGACAATTGGGGAACAAGGAGTTGTATGGAAAACGCAGGCGGGACCGCACTGGCCATTGTGCTGGTGGTTCTGATCGTCTTTGTCATCATAGTTTTGGTCCGGTCCGTCCGGATTATCCCGCAGGCCCGCGCCGGCGTCGTTGAACGGCTCGGCAAGTACCAGCGGACGCTCAACCCGGGCCTGACCATCCTGATTCCGTTTGTGGACCGGCTCCTTCCGCTCCTGGACCTCCGTGAACAGGTGGTGTCCTTTCCACCCCAGCCCGTCATCACCGAAGACAACCTGGTGGTCTCCATCGACACGGTGGTGTACTTCCAGGTAACTGACCCGCGCGCGGCGACTTACGAGATCGCCAACTACATCCAAGCCGTGGAACAGCTCACCACCACCACCCTGCGCAACGTGGTAGGTGGCCTCAACCTGGAGGAAGCCCTCACGTCCCGTGACCAGATCAACGGGCAGCTTCGCGGTGTCCTCGATGAGGCAACAGGCCGCTGGGGCATCCGCGTTTCACGGGTGGAACTAAAGGCCATCGATCCGCCGCACTCCATCCAGGACTCCATGGAGAAGCAGATGCGCGCCGAACGCGACCGGCGCGCAGCCATCCTCACGGCCGAGGGCACCAAGCAATCAGCCATCCTCACCGCGGAGGGCCAGCGCCAGGCGTCCATCCTTGCCGCAGAGGGCGAGGCCAAGGCCGCCATCCTCCGCGCTGACGGCGAATCGCAGGCCATCCAGAAGGTCTTCGACGCCATCCACAAGGGAAACCCGGACCAGAAACTGCTGGCCTACCAGTACCTGCAGACGCTGCCCAAGCTCGCCGAGGGCTCGGCCAACAAGCTGTGGATCATCCCAAGCGAAGTTGGGGAAGCCCTGAAGGGAATCGGTAACGCCCTGGGGGGCACCAACGCGGACGCCCCCGCTGCCGGGTCACTTTTCGACGACGCTCCCACCGAGCGCACCCAGCCGTAGGAATTTCGGCAACATTGGGAGGGTTTGGCGGCCACGCCAAACCCTCCCTGTTTTGGTTGAAACGGGATAACCCCCGTATAATTGGGTATTTGTCCGGCAGGAGAATACCAGCTGGAACAACCAAGCTTCGCAATGCGTTGAATCCTATGATGCAGCACAGTGCACACAGTAGTCCGGCGGTGCCACGGTGCCACCGGCCAGCGCGGAGATTTCATCCGCGAAACGACCAGAGGGAGAAATCATGAGCGATCGCAGCCTGCGGGGCATGCGCCTTGGTGCGCAGAGCATGGAGACCGAGTCCGGAGTTGAGCCGGCTCCGCGCCAGCGGGTCGAATACCGCTGCGCGGATGGCGAGCAGGTCTTCGTCACGTTCTCCTCCGAGGCGGAAATTCCTCCGGTGTGGGTCTCCAAGACCGGCAAGGAGGCGCTCCTGGTTGACGGCGAAAAGCCGGACACCAGCAATGACAAGGCAGTCCGCACCCACTGGGACATGCTGCTGGAACGCCGCTCCCTGCCTGAACTCGAACAGATCCTCGAGGACCGCCTGACCATCCTGCGCGAACGCCGCGGAGAGCGCCGCTCGGCATAAGGCCAGCCCCGCAAAAGGGGCGGCCCCGCACTGTTGGTGCGGCACCGCCCCTTTCTTGTGCCCTCTGGTCGCCGTGCGTGACCGTGAGGGGAAGGCCTACGCCTGCTTGTTCTTCAGTTTTCCGGCCAGCGTGTTCCAGCGCGCGGCGAGTCCCCATTTGGTGACATTGATCATGGCTTCGACCACGATGTTGCCGCTCATCTTGGATGCACCCAGTTCCCGCTCAACGAAGGTGATGGGGCGCTCCTCGATGCGCAGTCCCAGTTTGGCTACCCGCCAGGCCAGATCCACCTGGAAGCCATAGCCCACGGAGTCCACCTGGTCCAGGTTGAGCTTCTCAAGGGTGGTCCTGCGGAATGCGCGGTAACCGCCGGTAACGTCCCTGATCGGCAGGCCCAGCATCAACCGGGCATAGGTGCTGCCCACCCGGGAGATCGCCTGGCGGTACAGCGGCCAGTTGACCACGCTGCCGCCGGGAACCCAGCGCGAGCCCATGGCCAGGTCTGCGCCATCTTCCACGGCTTCGAGCAGTTGGGGAAGCTGCTCCGGCTGGTGGGAGCCGTCTGCATCCATTTCCACCAGGACGTCGTAACCGGCGTCAAGGCCCCACTTGAAGCCCGCGATGTAGGCGGCGCCCAGGCCTTCCTTGCCCTTGCGGTGCAGGACGTGGACCTGTGCGTCTTCGGCAGCGAAGCCGTCGGCAAGTTGGCCGGTGCCGTCGGGGCTGTTGTCATCAACCACCAGCACGTCCGACGCCGGAACGGCCTTCCGCAGGCGCTGGAGCGTCTTGGGCAGCGATTCCAGTTCGTTGTAGGTGGGAATGATCGTAAGGACGCGCACAGAGGGCCTTTCCTGGTGGAAGTGGTCGGTGCACCTGATGCCGGGCATGCCGGCGGCGGGCGCAACTCCCCATTATAGGGCGGTGGGGTGGGTTCCCTGGTCAGGAACGCAGGGCCGGGCTGGCGTACAGTTCGGCCCCGTCTTTCACAGTTTGCAGGCATACCGGGTCCGAGCCCGTGTCCAGGGCCGGCAGCAAGGGGGTCCGGGCCCGGGGATCGGTGCTCCACGACTGCACGCGCCCGTCAGCCACCTGCACCATCAGCTCCTCCACCTCCCACACCGCAAAGCTGGCCGGGGCCCCCGGTACGAGTTGCCCGGCCATGGGATTGGCGTGCCGTGCGGCCCGCCAGCCGGCCCGGGTGTGCCCGAGGAAGGCAGCGCGGGCGGAAATCCGCTCTTCCGGATTGTGGTGTTCCACACAGGCTCGCACGCTCGACCACGGACGCAGGGGTGTGACGGGGCTGTCGCTGCCGAAGCAGACGGGAACTCCGGCAGAGTAGAACGCGGCGAACGGGTTCATCGACCGGCTTCGCTCCCCCAGCCGCCGCTCGTAGAGGCCGCCGGGGCCGCCCCAGGCTGCATCAAAGGACGGCTGGGCGCTGACGGTCACGGAGTAATGCGCCAGCCTCGCGACAGCTGCGGCCTCTGCCATCTCCACATGCTCAAACCGGTGGCCGGCGGCGCGCACCCGCTGCTCCCCCACCTCCTTGGCCGCCAGATCCAGCGCTTCCAGGGCAGCGTCCAGCCCGGCGTCGCCAATCACATGGAATCCGCCCTGGATCCCGGCCAGGGAGCAGGCGGCGAGGTGGGCTGCCGCCTGGTCCACGCTCAGGTACAGGGTGCCGTGCTCCTGGCCGGCGTCGCTGTAACCGGAGCGCAGGGCGGCCGTGCGGGAGCCCAGGGACCCATCGATGTTCAGGTCGCCCGCAAGCCCGCGGACACCAGCTCCCAGCTGTGCAACCAGGGTGCGGGCCTGCTCCTCGGACGACACGAGCTCGCCCCAGTACGGCAGCACCTCGGGAAACCGCGGCGCACCCGGTCCGGTGGCGTTCCACCCTGCAGTGAGCCGCATGTCATCGCCGCCGCCGATGTGGGGTGCAGCCATTTCGGCCAGGGCAACGTACCCGTTGGCAGCAGCTTCGGCCAGGGCACGCGCCTGGAGCCGCTTTAGTGAATCCTGCGGCATCTGCCGGGTTGCCAGCCGGGCAGCGTCGTGTGCCGCCCGCGTCACCCGGGCGCCGCCGTCGTACCCGTCCTTGGTGTGAAGCTCCGCCGACCGGGCCAGCGACGTCGACACCAGCGCCGAGTGCACGTCCACCCGGGAGAGGTAGACCGGCCTGCCCCCGGCAGCCCGCTCAAGTTCCTCTGCGCTGGGCAGCGTGGGGTCCGCCCACGTGCTCTCGTCCCAGCCGTGGCCGAGCACTGGCCCGTCCCCGCCGGCACCGGCGACGGCGTCCAGCAGTGCGCGGGCCGAGGTGAGTGTCCCCAGCTGCAGCGACTCCAGGGCGATACCGGTTTCGGTCAGGTGCATGTGCGAGTCAACGAAGCCAGGCGCAACCAGCGCACCATGGAGGTCGATGATCTCCATGGAACTGTCGGCAATGGACGATGCCGCCTCCTCCGATCCAACCCAGGCAACGGTGTCCCCGTCCACCAGCATTGCCGTTGCGAAGGGATCCGCCGCGGTGTACACGGATCCATTGCGGTACAGCACCGGCGCGGGACGGGAGGGGGCATCGGGACGGTGCATGGTTGGCAGGACTCCTGGAGTGTGTGCAGGCCAGCGTAGCCGGCAGGGGGTTTAACGGGGTTAGAGAACGGACGAGTAGGCCACGACACCGCGGCGGATGAGTTTGATTGCCTCGGCGCAGAGCCGTGCCAGGCGCGGGTCAAGGCCCGGAATCTTGGCGAGCTGGTCCAGCAGGTCCACCACTTGCTTGACCCAGCGGACAAAGTCGCCGGCGGCAAGATCGGTGCCGCTGAGGACGTCCTGCAGGTGGCGCCCGCGGGCCCACTTGTACAGGGGCCACACAAGGCCCAGCTCAGGCTCACCGGTCAGCGGAAGCTTGTTCTCCTCTTCCACGTCTTCAAGGACGGACCATTCCTTGACCACGACGTCCACTGATGTCTCCAGGGAGACACTGGGCATGCGCGGCCGCAGGCCCCGGTCTTCGCGTTTGGCCTGGTACACCAGCACGCTGGCCAGGGCAGCGACTTCCGCTGCGTCGAGGTCATCAAACGCACCCAGCCGCAGGGACTGCGAGATCAGCAGGTCCTTCTCTCCGTAGATCCGGCGCAGCCGCTGGCCGTCAGGGCTGATGTTCAGCCTGCCGTCTCCCACGTCTTCCAGGTAGCCATAGGCGGACAGGACGTCGCAGACCCGGTCGAAGGTTTTGGCGATGGTGTTGGTCCGGCCCTGGATCTGGCGGACCAGGCCGTCCGTTTCCCGCCGCAGTTTCCACCAGCGCTCCGACCAGCGGGCATGGTCTTCTCGTTCGCTGCATCCATGGCAGGGGTGGGCCTTCAGGGCCCGGCGCAGATCGGCGATGCGCTTCTCCTGGTTGGGAAGTGCGGCGGCGCGGCCGAAATCGTTGTTTCGGTTCTGGCCCGGAGCGGGAGGGCGGTTTTCGCGCAGCGCGTTCCGTGCGGAGGACGCAAGGTCCCGCCGCGATTTTGGCACCTTGGCGTTAAAGGACTTGGGGATGCGGATCCTGGTGACCGGCGCGATGGGTCCTTCAAGGTCGTCGGTTCCTATCCGGCGCAGCTGGTTGTCCAGCGTGAGCACAGCAGGCCGGGGTTCGCGGCTGCTGTGGTCAGAGCTGAGGACGACGGCGGGACCCGGGGCACGGCCGCCGGGAACATTGACCACGTCCCCCGGCAGGAGGCGGGCCAGCGAGTCGCCGCTGAGCGACTTCTGCACGCGGGACTTGGTCCGTGAGGTGGCGTTCTCGGCGTCGGAGAGTTCCCTGCGCAGCCGGGCATACTCTGTGAAGTCACCCAGGTGGCAGGTCATGGACTTGGCGTAGCCGGCCAGGGATTCCTCGCGGCTCCGCACCTGGCGGGCCAGGCCCACCACGGACCGGTCGGCCTGGAACTGGGCAAAGGATGACTCCAGGATCTCACGTGCCCTGGCGCGGCCAAACTGCGCCAGCAGATTGATGCTCATGTTGTAGGTGGGCCGGAAACTGGAGTTCAGCGGGTAGGTGCGCCGCGATGCCAACCCGGCAACTGCCGTCGGGTCCGTGCCCGGCTGCCACAGGACCACGGCATGGCCTTCAACATCGATGCCGCGCCGGCCTGCACGGCCGGTCAGTTGGGTGTATTCCCCTGCGGTGATGTCCACATGGGCTTCGCCGTTGAACTTGTCCAGCTTCTCCAGTACTACCGAACGGGCGGGCATGTTGACGCCCAAGGCGAGGGTTTCGGTGGCGAATACAGCCTTGACCAGGCCGTCGGCAAAGAGTTTTTCCACCACCTCCTTGAAGGTTGGCAGCATGCCGGCGTGATGGGCCGCGAAGCCTCGAAGCAGTCCGTACCGCCAGGTCCAAAAGCCCAGGACATCGAGGTCGTCCGGCGGGATGTCCTGCCCGGCCTCGTCAACGCGCTGGGCAATGATCTGCTGCTCTTTTTCCGTGGTGAGCCATAGGCCGGACGTAACGCATTGGGCGACCGCTGCCTCACAGCCGGCGCGGGAGAAGATGAAGGTGATGGCGGGCAGCAGGTCCATCCGGTCCAGGCTGGCGATCACCTGGGGGCGGCTGGCGGGGCGCACCCCCGTCGGCTCGCCGCCACGCGCCGGGCGGTCGTTTCCGCGGCGGCCGCGCTGACCCCGGCCGCCGGGTCCGGGCCTGCTGCGGAAGCTCTGCCGGCTCTCACTTTGGGCCACGGTGAGCAGGTCCGGATTGACGTCGAAACCGCGGCCTTTGGCGGTGTCCGTGGACTTGCCGGACGCGGCCGGTTGCTGGACGTCCTCCTCAACGGGCGGGGCGATCTCATCGAAGGTGGTTTCCCCTGCGAACAGGTCCATGATCCGACGGCCCACCATGACGTGCTGCCACAGCGGCACGGGGCGGTGCTCGGACACGATGATGTCGGTGTCCCCGCGGACCGTGTCCAGCCAGGCGCCGAATTCCTCGGCGTTGGAAACGGTTGCACTCAGCGAGGCGACCTGCACCTCGCTGGGCAGGTGGATGATGACTTCTTCCCAGACGGCCCCGCGGAACCGGTCGGCGAGGTAATGGACCTCGTCCATGACCACGTAGCCAAGGTCGCCCAGGGTGGCGGAATCCGCGTAAAGCATGTTCCGGAGGACTTCAGTGGTCATGACCACAACCTGCGCGTCACCGTTGATGCTGGTGTCGCCGGTCAGGAGGCCTACGTTGTCCGCGCCGTACTTTTCGCTGAGTTCGCTGAACTTCTGGTTGCTGAGCGCCTTGATCGGCGTGGTGTAGAAGGCCTTCAGTCCCCGCTGCAGCGCGAGGTAGATGGCGAACTCCCCCACGATGGTCTTACCGGCTCCGGTGGGGGCAGCCACCAGGACTCCCCTGCCCTCCTGGAGCGAACGGCATGCTTGCCGCTGGAAGTCGTCAAGCTCGAAGTCCAGGGTCCGGATGAACGCCCCGAGATAGGTGGCCGCCTCTGCCCGGCGCTCGGCGCTGGCACGGTATCTCTCGGCCGGCGACAGTTCTTCAGGATCGACGGGGCCCGTGGAGAAGGGCCCGGTGGTGGAGGACATACCCCAAGCCTAACGGCAGGCTACAGCTTCTTTAGTTCACTGCCCGGGGTGGCGATGTCCGCTGTGGCTTCGGTCTCCTCGACCTGCCGGGCCTGCCGGCGGTCGCGGCGCTTGTCGTTCATGATGCAGATGCCAATTGCCGCGAAGAAGAGCGCCAACAACGGCCCTGCCAGCATGAACATCGAAATGGCATCGGCACCGGGCGCTGCAATTGCTGCCAGGACGAAGACCAGGAAAACGGTGATGCGCCAGGCCTTCAGGATGGTGTGGCCGGAAACGATTCCGGCCATGTTGATGCCAACCAGCACCACAGGGACCAGGAAGGCCAAGCCCAGCATCAGCACCATGCGGGTCACGAATTCGATGTAGGTCCTGGCATCGATGACGCTGGAGGAACCCTCCGGAGTGAACTGGGTCAATGCGTGGACCACCTGCGGCACCACAAGCCAACCCACCCAGATTCCGGCAAGGAACAGCGGAATGGCCGCGGCCATATAGCCCAGGGTGTAGCGCCGTTCCTTGGATGTCAGCCCCGGGGTAATGAAGGCCCAGAGCTGGTAGATCCAGATGGGGCTGGAGATGACGGCTCCAATGAGGAGCGACATCTGGAGCTTGAAGTCAAAGGGCGACGCGATGGTACCGAAGTTGATTGCCGCAAGGCCGCCGGTTTCATTGGAAATCCGGTTTACCGGTTCGGCCAGGGCCTTCAGCAGCGGATCGTAAAGTATCCAGCCCCCAATGCCGCCAATGACGACGCCGATGGCCGACTTGATCAGCCGGTTCTTCAGCTCCTTGAGGTGGTCCCAAAGCGACATCCGCCCCTCGGGATTGGCTTTACGGGCCCGCGACAGTGCCACTGGAGGTCAGGCGCGGGTCGACGGCGGAACGTCAGTGCCGTCTGTCGGCTCACCGGGCTTCGCCTTGGGGTGGTTCACGATGGTGCCTTCCACCGGGCCGGTGGCCTCGGTGGAGTCGGCTTTGCCGTCGTTCTTCATTTCCTTGACCTCGGACTTAATGATCCGCATGGACTGGCCCAGGCTGCGGGCCATGGCCGGAAGCTTGGGGGCGGCGAAGAGAAGCAAAGCAACAACGATGATAATTACGATCGGCCAGGGGCCATCAAAGAGTCTTCCCACGGGAAATCCTTTCCTCTAAATACATCCTACTTCTATGTGAAGTCGAGATCTCCGAGCGCCTGCGGCTGGCCCCGGTCCTTTTTGCGCTGCACTCGCCGGCGGCGGCGTTCTTCGCGCCGGGCCGATTTGGATGCCTCGTAATCATGTCGCATCGCGGCGGGTGAGGCAAAAACAGCAGAACCCGGCAGTGCCCGTCCCGGGTCCGTGGCATCCTGCACCTCGACGGGGTTCAGGTGCCCCAGCCTCTCACCGGCGGCACTGAGGTCCTTCACAGTCGCCATGAACTGGCGGAAAAGACGGATGCCCAGCAGGACATAGAACAGCAGGGCCACTGCGACGAGCGCCACCCATATGAGAATCCAGGACCACCAAGGCATGGTGAGAAGTCTATCCGGCGTGTCTGTCCAGCGAAGCCGCCAGCCACTCCCGCGCGGCGTCAGCCAGTTCGGCGGGAGCCAGGATCCTGGCTGCACCGCCGTGCTGGGCCACGAACATCGGCAGCCATGCAGTGTTGCCGAACCGGATCTGGGCTACCAGTCCGCCGTCGGGCAATTCCGCTGTGCGTTCCGCGTAGTAATCGTCCGCAAGCCCCCTCCCCTGCCGGGTGAGCTGGACGGTGACGGTGGTGTCGTCGTCGTTCGCTGTGAAAAGTTTGGCCGGGACCCCTCCATCCGGTGCCCCGTGCACGCTGGCGGGCAGGCCGTTGGGGCGCACTTCCTGGACCCGGTCCAGACGGAAGTTCCGCAGCCCGCCCACCATGTGGCACCAGGCTTCGAAGTACCAGGTGTTGTCCAGGGAGTACAGCCGCAGCGGATCAACCTCGCGTTCCGTGACGGCATCGCGCTGGGGTGCCAGGTAGGACAGGTGGAGCTGGGAACCGGACTCGATGGCCTGGCGCACCGTGGCGTGGGTTGCGGCGTCCGCGGGAGCCACCTCGGGCCCGGCGATGGACGCGGCGCGGAGCCCCTCTTCCCCGGCCGCGGCCAGCAGCTTCAAAGTGACCGATTCCAGGGCGCCGCCGCCGGGCAGGTCCGGCAGGCCGTTGAGTGTTTCCAGACCGGTCAGCAGGGCGCATGCCTCCGCCACCGTGAATCGGACCGGCTTCTTCAGGTCCAGGTCCTGGGTGATGAAGACGTGGCCGTCCTCCCACTGGATGTCGAGCAGGTCATCCGGATAGCCCTCGGGCAATCCGGAGCAGATGAGGATCCGGAGGTCTGCCTCCAGCTCTTCGCGGGTGACGCCGAAGTGGTTTGCCACATCCTGGATGTGCAGGCCCTGGTTGTGGACCAGGAACGGGACCAGCTGCAGCATGCGCTTGAGCTGGTCCTCCGAAGTCCCCTTGCGGGCGGTCCGGGCACGGGAATCGGCGAATGTATAGGCGGGGACTGGCGAGGCACTGAAGTCGGCAGCGGCCTGGAGGCGGCGCCGCACTGCCGCGGCCAGTCCGGCGGGTTCCACTGCCACGGCATCGGGTCCGTAGGAGGCGAGCTCTTCGGCGAGGACCTCCGGGTCGCGGTACTCCAGGAAGATCCTGTCGCTGCCGTCAGCGACCGGGCGGGTGGCCTGGTGCCGGGAGCCGTCAACGGCCCGGCGGCGCAGCGCCAGCTGGCGCCCGTGCCTGACGTCCACGACGGCGGTGCGCAGCGGCAGTTCAGGCAGCCGGTCCAGTTCGGCGCGGATGCTGAACCCGGCTGGCGGTACGTACTGTTCCCTGGCGAGGGTGGTCACGGCGCTGGTGAAGCGGGAAAGCCGGAAATGCCGGGCTGCCTTTCGGGCCCGGTCGTAGCCCATGAGGTACCACTGGCCGAACCGGCTGCCCAGGCCCCAGGGCTCTACGGTCCGTTCCTCCTCCTTGCCGGTGCTCACGGCAAGGTACACGAAGCTGACGGGATGCCGGGCATGCATGGCGGCAACGATGTCATCGAAGGCCTGGCCTGCCGGTTTGATCCGTGGCTGGACGCCGGCCGGCAGTTCCACCTCGGCCAGCCTTCCTGACGCCTGGAGCTTGCGGAGTGCGCTTTGGGCAGCCGTCCCCAGTGCCGCACGCTCCCAGAGCTGGGAGGCCAGCAGGAGGACGGTCCATTCCTCCGGTCCCAGCTGGACGTCCGGGAGGCGGCTGGATTCCTTGCCGATCCGGTACCTGGTGGTGGCGGGGTCATCCTCGCTCCAGCCCAGGTCCGTTAGTGTCTCCACTTCGAAGCCCATCGCCCGCAGGTCATTCTTGTCCCGCTCGAACATCCGCCCGAAAGCAACGTCGTTGCCGGAGCTGTCGTGGTAGACCTTCTCGCGCAACTCGCTGCGACGCAGCCCGTAGCGGGTGTTGAGCAGCGCAATCAGCAGGTTGAGGAGGCGTTCAGTGCGGGATACGGACACCTTGGTTACGTTACTAAACTCCTCCGGTGAAAGCAGAAAGCGCGGCAGCACGGGAGGGTTATCCTCTGTGCTGCCGCGCTCCGGGGTGCGGCACCTGGGTGTCTTACGGGATCGGGACTGCGTTCTAAAGCTGCGCCCTGGACGTTATCAGCGGACGCCGACGAGGTCCACGACGAAGATCAGTGCCTCGTTGGGGGCAATGGCTCCGCCGGCGCCACGCGAGCCGTAAGCCAGCTCGGAAGGGATCTCCAGGCGGCGGCGGCCGCCCACCTTCATGCCCAGGAGGCCCTGGTCCCAGCCCTGGATGACCTGGCCGACGCCCACGCGGAAGTCCAGCGGTGCGCCGCGGCCCCATGAGGCGTCGAATTCTTCCCCTGTGGACCAGGCAACGCCGACGTAGTGGGTGGAGACGGTGTCCCCTGCCTTGGCTTCCCTGCCGTCACCCTCGATGAGGTCGGTGATGACGAGTTCCGTGGGGACGTCGCCTTCCGGGAAGTCGATCTCGGGCTTCTGGCGGTCGAATTCGCGCTGTCCAAACGACATGCTTTCTCCTATGCGTGAGTGCTGATGGGTGCCGCGGAGGACGCGGCGTCCCTGTAAGTCTTGCTACTTGACCCCGAGGATGTCCACTACGAAGACGAGGTCGCCCTTTGCCTGGCCCTGGCCGGCGTCACCGTAGGCCAGGTCCTTGGGGATGACCAGCAGGACGCGGGAGCCTACTGTTTTACCCGCGAGGCCCTGGGTCCAGCCCTTGATGACACCGGAGAGCGGGAAGGTGGCAGGCTGGCCGCGGTCGAAGCTGGAATCGAACTTGGTGCCGTCGGCCAGGTTGACGCCAACGTAGTTCACCGTCAGGGTGTCACTTTCCTTGACGACGGCGCCCGTGCCCTTGATCAGGTCCTGGGACACGAGTGCCGTGGGGGCAGCTGCACCCGCAACGCTGATTTCCGGCTTGCCGTCTTTTTCCGTCACAGTCGGCAGGCCGGCCGGCGGGGTTACGGTCTCACCCTGGGGCTTGTCCAGGACAGGAGTGGGGTCCGAAGCGGAGAGTACCTTGATGATCAGCAGCTGGGTGGGTTCAGCTGCTGCGCTGGGGCTGGCGGCGTCGGACGGGCTGGGGCTGGCCGAAGGGGCACTCTGCTGGGAAGGAACGGCCAGGGCCAGGCTGGATCCCACCTTGGCACCTACGAAGGCGTTGTAGATGACGGCGCTGCCGGATTTGAGCTCGTCGTTCAGCTCCAGGCTTTCAGGCTCGTTGGGGAACGTATCCTCCAGCTGGGATCCGTCCGTACCGTTCAGGGCCAGGATGGAGATCTTGGCAACCTGGTTTGCCTTGACGGTGTCGCCGCTGCCTTCGGAAACCACTTTGATGGTCGGCTGCGTAACGGCCAGGGGCTTGTCGAAGTCCACACCCGGGGCCTTCTTGTCCCCGTTGTCGGTCAGCTTGAGGGAGTCGAACTTTGCAGTCTCCCCGGCGGACTGGCTGCTGGGCTCGGGCTGCGAGGGGGTACCTCCGCAGGCGGTCAGGAGCAGCAGGCCGGGAAGGAGGATTGCTAGTAGTCGGCGCACGTAGTAAAACTTTCGTCGGGGCAGGGTGGATACGGATTTCCGCATGGCGGCGGACAGTGCCGTGGAAGGTCCCGTTAAAAAGGACCTTATCCAGAATAGACCCTGAAGCTGGACGTCAGCCCATAGAGTCGAGCAGCGCATCCACGCGCTCATCGACGCTGCGGAAGGGATCCTTGCACAGAATTGTCTGGTGGGCGCGGTCGTTGAGTTTCAGGTGTACCCAGTCCACGGTGTAGTCACGCCCCAGTTCCTGCGCACGGCGGACGAAGTCGCCGCGAAGCTTGGCGCGGGTGGTTTGTGGTGGCGCGTCAACGGCACCCTTGATGACGGTGTCGTCAACGATCCGGCGCACCGCACCCCGCGACTGCAGCAGGTAGTAAAGCCCGCGGCTGCGGGAAATGTCGTGGTACGTCAGATCGAGCTGGGCGATCCGGGCCGCCTCCAGGCCCAGGCTGTGGCGTTCGCGGTAATTGTCCATCAGCTTCTTCTTGATGGCCCAGTCGATTTCGGTGTCAATCCCCCTGGTGTCACCGGATTCGATCGCATGGAGCGTTCGCTCCCACAGGTCGAGGATCAGGGGAACGTGCGGGTTGTGGGCGCCGTGCTCCTTGACGAAGGCGGTCACCTTGGTCAGGTACTCCTGCTGGATTTCAAGGGCGGTGAGCTGGCGTCCATTGGCCAGGCGGACCAACGCGCGGCCGCTGAGGTCATGGGAGATTTCCCGGATGCTGCGGATGGGGTTTTCCATCCTCATATCGCGCATGATCACGCCGGCCTCGATCATGCGCAGGACCAGGTCCACGGTGCCCACCTTCATCAGCGCTGTCGCCTCGGACATGTTCGAGTCCCCCACGATGACGTGCAGCCGCCGGTAGAACTCAGCGTCGGCATGCGGCTCGTCCCTGGTGTTGATGATGGGCCGGGAGCGGGTGGTGGCGGAGGAGACACCTTCCCAGATGTGGTCGGCGCGCTGGGAGAACGCATACGTTGCCCCGTGGGGCGTCTTCAGGATCTTCCCGGCCCCAGCGACGAGCTGGCGGGTAACCAGGAAAGGGATCAGGATTTCGGCTAAGCGGGAAAATTCGCCGCGCCTGGGAATCAGGTAGTTCTCATGGCTGCCGTAGGAATTGCCTGCGGAGTCGGTGTTGTTCTTGAACAGGTACACGGTGCCGTTGAAACCTTCGGCAGCCAGCCGCGCCTGCGCCTCATCCACCAGGTCATCCAGGATGAGTTCGCCGGCCCGGTCGTGGGCGATCAGCTGGGCAAGGTCGTCGCACTCGGCCGTGGCGTACTCGGGGTGGGACCCGACATCGAGGTACAGCCGCGAACCGTTGGTGAGGAACACATTGGATGAGCGCCCCCAGCTGACCACCTTGCGGAACAGGTAGCGCGCCACTTCCTCCGGAGCAAGGGGCCTCGAGTCGGGGCTCGAGTAGGAAATCCCGAACTCGGTTTCGATGCCGAAGATTCTCTTGTCCATGTGGTCCTCCTAGGCCAGCAGTGCTGTGATGTCCGCGTCATTCAGCCTGCGGAAGGCGCGCCGGGTGCCGCGGGAGCTTTCGGAAAGCCGGTCCAGGACGGCCACTTCCAGTGCACTTGGCGGCAACGGCGCCGCTGGCTGGCCTCCCTCCTGGACGGGAGTAAGTCCCTTAAGTGCCAGCCGCACGGCGTCGGCGAAGCCCAGTGATGCCTGCCATCCCGCCTCAATGGCCGATGACACTTTTTCCGCCTGCCCGCCCATGACGACGAAGCTGTGCTCGTCGGCGATCGAGCCATCAAATGTCAGCCGGTAGAGGTGGTCTTCGGCCTGCGTGGACCCTACTTCGGCGACGGCGAGTTCCACTTCGAAGGGCTTTTGCTCGGCGGTGAAGACGGCCCCCAGGCTCTGCGCGTACACGCTTGCCAGGCCGCGGGCGGTCACATCCTCACGGTCATACGAATATCCACGGACGTCTGCGTAGCGGACGCCGGCCTGCCGGAGGCTTTCGAATTCGTTGTATTTGCCCACGGCGGCGAATGCGATCTTGTCGTAGATTTCGCCGATCTTGTGCAGTGACGGCGAAGGATTTTCGGCCACGAGTGCGATGCCGTCGGCGCAGCTGATGACAACGACCGATCGGCCGCGGGCGATCCCTTTCCGCGCGAAATCCGCGCGGTCCTTCATCAACTGTTCGGGCGAGACGTAAAACTGCTGGGTCATCTCAGGCCTCCCGTCCGGCGATGGTGCGTGCTTCGATCACGCTGCGCGACGCGGCCGCAAGTTCAGCCTCCGGAACCCGCCGGGCTCCCGTCCTGTCCACCGTATAAACCACAGGCCACAACTGCCGGACCGTATCCGGACCACCTGTGGCCGAATCGTCGTCGGCGGCGTCATAGAGCGATTCCACGGCAACCGACAGGGCCTGCTCAGCGCTGAGGTTGGGCCGCCACAGCTTCTTCAGGGCACCGCGTGCGAAAACGGAGCCGGAGCCCACGGTGTGGTGTTCGTGTTCCTCGTACCTGCCACCGGTGACGTCATAGGAAAAGAGCCTGCCGACACCGGCGCTGGTGTCGAAGCCTGCAAACAGCGGCACCACGGCAAGGCCCTGCAAGGCCATGGGGAGGTTGCCCCTGATCATGGCGCCCAGCCGGTTTGCCTTGCCTTCGAGGCTGAGCTGGGTTCCTTCAATTTTTTCGTAGTGCTCGAGTTCAACCTGGAAGAGCCGCGTCAGGTCAATCGCTATGCCGGCCGTTCCGGCAATCCCAAGGACAGAGAAGTGGTCCGCCGGGAAGACCTTCTCGATGTGCCTGCTGGCAATGATGTTTCCCATGGTGGCGCGCCTGTCGCCCGCCATCAGGACACCGCCGCCGTAGCTCATGGCAACGATGGTGGTGGCGTGCGGAACCTGCACCGGGGCAGCCGTGGTAACGCCACCCTGGAGGGACCGGCTAAAGGGCAGTAGTTCGGGCCGGTCCCGTTGCAGGTGCTCGGTAAAGGACGAGGTGGCGTTGGCGGCTACCTGGTTGGCGGTTGATTCCTGCACTCATCACTCCTTGAACGTGGTACTTCAACGTCGGTACAGATTGCTGCCGTCCGCGGCTTCCGCCACCTTCCGGGTCCGGGTTACTGGCCGCCCTTTTGGACGAATGCCCGGACGAACTCTTCGGCGTTGGATTCCAGGACGCCGTCGATCTCGTCGAGAAGGTCGTCCACGCCTTCGGTCGATGCCGACGCCTGGGCCTCGGGCGGTGCCGGGGGTGCCTCGGGGATGTCGTCTTCGACCTGGCTGTCACGTGCCTGCGGCTGCTGTTGCTCCTGGCCTGCCATTGCTTTCCCTCCTTCTTCCGTCGGTGGATCCGGCGGATCCTCCGATATGCCCATCCTGCCACGGGACGGGCGTTCCGGCGCGGTTTACGCCGCAGGCGGAGTGCTCTTGTGTCCCAGCAGTTCGCCGAGGAACGGACCCGCTTCCCGGTAGCGCTCGAACAACGCTCCGGTCAGGGCTTTGGTTCCCCTCAGGGGCTCCCTGGTGGGCACCCGCTGAAGCCGCCCGTAGCCGGGCACGTCGAAGATGACGGAATCCCAGCTTGCTCCCACTACATCCTTGCCAAAGCTGCTGATGCACTTGCCGCGGAAGAAGGCTCGGGTATCGGCAGGGGGCTCCGCGACGGCGGCGGCGATAACCGAATCATCAACCACACGCTGCATCCGGTTCCTGGACAGGAGCCGGTAGTAGAGGCCCTTCTCGGGCCTGATGTCGGCCCACTGGAGATCCACCAGGCCCAGCCGAGCGTCGCTCCAGTCCAGGCCGTCGCGCTGGCGGTAGCCGTCCAGCAGGGAAAGTTTGGCCAGCCACTCCACGGAGGTGGCGGCGGCGGCCCTGTCGCTGTCGAGTTGGGTGAGGACGGACGCCCACCGTTCCAGGACGTCGTGGGTATGTCCATCGCCGTCCACTGCGTCACCTACACCGGTGTCCTGGGCGAGTTTGGCGGCCGCTTCGTGGTACATCCACTGAAGATCCAGCGCGGTGACGCGCCTGCCGTCCAGCAGGCGCAGTTTTGCTGTCAGCGACGTATCGTGGCTCACCGTCTTGAGTGCCGCCACGGGCTCGTAGACTTCGATTTTGGGGGCAAGCCCTGCCTCGATGAGGCTGAGGACCAAGGCAGTGGTGCCGAACTTGAGGTAATTGGACACCTGGCTGAGGTTGGCGTCCCCGATGATCACATGCAGGCGCCGGTATTTGTCAGCTGTGGAGTGCGGCTCATCCCTGGTGTTGATGATGGGCCTGCGGATGGTGGTTTCCAGGCCCACTTCGGCTTCGAAGAAGTCGGCGCGCTGGCTGACCTGGAAGCCTGGGGTGGAACTGTCCTGCCCGATCCCCAGCCGGCCGGCTCCGCAGACCACCTGGCGGCTGATGAAAAATGGTGTCAGCCCGCGCACGATGTCCCCGAACGGCACGGACCGGGGCATGAGGTAGTTCTCGTGCGAACCGTACGAAACGGATTTGTTGTCAGTGTTGTTTTTGTAGAGGTTGACCGGTGGGAGGGCCGGGTCCGCGGCAAGCCGGCGAACGGCCGCCAGGCCCACCAGGTCACCGGCAGCGTCCCAGGCCACCGCGTCCCGGGGGTTGGTGACCTCGGGGCTTGAGTATTCGGGATGGGCGTGGTCAACGTACAGCCGCGCTCCGTTGCCGAGGACCATGTTCATCAGGAGGGTCCCCGACTCGTCCTGGCCGTCCAGTTCCAGCTCCTCGCGGCCGTAGGCCAGGGCCACCGCCTCTGCGTCGAGTACCGGCGGCTGGTCGGTCAGCTGGCTGGGGTGTGCGGCACCGCGGTCCACGGTCCAGCCCCGGGCATCATGGAGCGGCTCCTCATCCGTATAGTCCCAGCGGGTCTCGGCACCCCCTGCCGCCCGCTGCCGGGTGACCTGGGCGTAGGCCTGGACCACGCGGGCACTCATCATGGTGGCGTTCGCGGAGGGGGCGGACGGAGCGTGGATGCCGTATTCGGTTTCTGCCCCCATGACCCGCATGGCCCCGCCGGCGGGGAGAGCTTCCCCGGCGGCGGATCCCTGGGCACCCGTCACAGATACTGCCCTGTGGTGGGCATGGTCTCGATGGACTTGCCGGGCTCCTGGCCGGCCTTGCCCTGGACGATGGTGCGGATATAGGTGATCCGTTCGCCCTTCTTTCCGGAAATGCGTGCCCAGTCGTCAGGGTTGGTGGTGTTGGGCATGTCTTCGTGCTCTCGGAATTCGTCCACCACGGCGCGCAGCAGGTGCTCGATTCGGAGCCCCTTCTGGTGCGACGTCAGCAGGTCCTTGATGGCGTACTTCTTGGCCCGGTCCACCACGTTTTGCACTACGGCGCCGGAGTTGAAGTCCTTGAAGTACAGCATCTCAGTGTCACCGTTGGCATAGGTGACCTCCAGGAATTCGTTGGACTTCTCCGTGGAGTACATGGCTTCCACGGTGCGCTGGACCATGGCGTCAACGGTGGCCTGGACGTCACCGTTGTGTTCAGCGAGGTCCGATTCGTGGAACGGCAGGTCGGGCGTGATGTATTTGTTGAAAATATCGGCCGCGGCTTCAGCATCCGGCCGCTGGATCTTGACTTTCACGTCCAGCCGGCCGGGCCGGAGGATGGCGGGGTCGATCATGTCCTCGCGGTTGGATGCGCCGATGACGATCACGTTGTCCAGGCGTTCCACACCGTCAATCTCGCTGAGGAGCTGGGGCACGATGGTGGTTTCGACGTCGGACGAGATGCCGGTGCCGCGGGTGCGGAACAGCGAGTCCATTTCGTCGAAGAACACCACGACGGGGCTGCCATCGGATGCCTTTTCACGGGCGCGGGAAAAAATCAGGCGGATGTGCCGCTCCGTTTCACCCACGTACTTGTCAAGGAGTTCAGGCCCCTTGATGTTCAGGAAGTAGCTCTTCAGGTCCACGTTTCCGGACCGCTCCGCGGCGCGGGCAGCGAGGGAGTTGGCCACGGCCTTGGCGATAAGGGTTTTTCCGCAGCCCGGAGGGCCGTAAAGGAGAATGCCCTTGGGGGCCTTCAGGCCATGCTCCCGGTAGAGGTCCGGGTGCAGGAACGGCAGTTCGACGGCGTCCCGGATCTGCTCGATCTGGGGGCCAAGGCCGCCGATGTCCTCATACGTGATGTCCGGAACTTCCTCGAGGACCAGGTTCTCCACCTCTGAGCGGGGCACCTTCTCCAGCGCGTAGCCGGTCCGCGAATCCACGGAAAGGGCGTCGCCAACCCTCAGCTTCTCGGACAGGAGGGCGCCGGAAAGCCGCACCACGCGTTCTTCGTCCGCCCGGCCCACTACCAGGGCGCGGTCGCGTCCCAGCATTTCCTTCAGGGTTGCCAGTTCGCCGGCACGTTCGTAGCCCAGCCCTGCCACGATCAGGAGTGCTTCGTTCAGCAGAACTTCCTGCCCCACGGCAAGCTGGTTGATGTTCACCAGCGGGCTGATGCCCACACGCATCTTCCGGCCCGCGTTAAAGATGTCCACCGACTCCTCGGTGGCGGCCTGGCCGCTGTTGCCGGGAGCGGGCTGCCGTTTCGGGTTGATCTGGAGGATGGTGCCGAAGCTGTAGGGCGGCTGCCCTTCCTGGTCCAGGGCATTTTTCAGCCGGAGGATCTCTGCCTTCGCCGTCTCAAGCATGCTGACCAGCTTGGAGTTGTTCTGCGTTGCCGCTGCCAACTGGCGGTCGATGTGCCTGAGCTTGTCCCGAAGTATGTTGACCTGGCGGTCAGCAACCGAGAGGTCGTTGGCGGCAGACTGCTCTGCCGGTGTACGTCCGGAGTCCTGGTTTGGTGTCTCCATGATGTATCAGCCCCTTCCTGCGCTTCTCTTAAGACATTAGTCCCAAGATGCCGGGTAGGGATGGAGACTCCCGAAATGTGGACTAGTTCGTAACCTCGGGGTTGTCCACGACGTTGGTCCCCGCAATGGCGTCACGGGCGGCGCGCCGGAGTTTCTTGTCTGACACGGCCCGCTCCCCTACCGCGCCGGGCGTCCAGGCGTTGACGTCCTCTTCGTTGAACTCAGTCTTGGACGGGCGCCGCTTGACCGAGATGCCGGTGACCCCGTCTGCCAGCCGCCGGGTGACCAGCAGGAATCCCGTGTGGGCCACCATGCGGTGGTCCGGACGCACGGCCAGGCCTTCAAGGTGCCAGCCGCGGACCATCGACTCCCATGCATCGGGTTCGGTGAAGCGGCCGTCCGCACGGATGGCTTCCGCCGTGCGGGAGAGCTGGGTGACCGTGGCCACATAGTTGATCCAGACACCACCGGGGGCAAGGACAGTGGCGACGGCGTCGAGGCACTCCCAGGGCGCCAGCATGTCCAGGACCACGCGGTCCACGGAGCCCGGCTCCTCGGCCTTGACCACTTCCTCCTGGAAATCCCCGAGGGAGATCTGCCAGGCAGGGTGCGGGCCGCCAAAGATGGTTTCCACATTGCCGCGGGCGATGTCCGCGAACTCCTCACGCCGTTCAAAGGAGTGCAGGTAGCCGTTGTCCCCCACCGCGCGGAGCAGGGAGATGGACAGGGCACCGGAGCCCACGCCGGCCTCCACAACGCGTGCTCCCGGGAAGATGTCCGCCATGGTGACAATCTGGCCGGCGTCCTTGGGATAGACGACGGCGGCGCCACGCGGCATGGAGAGCACGAAGTCGGACAGCAGGGGGCGGAGGGTCTGGTACTGCTGGCCCACGTTGTTCACCACGACCGAGCCGTCAACCTTGCCGATGATTTCGTCGTGGTTCAGGAAGCCGCGGTGGGTGTGGAATGCCCCGCCGCGTTCCAGCGTGATGGTGTTCATGCGGCCACGTTCGTCAGTGAGTTGGACGCGTTCGCCTTCACGGAAGGGGCCCCGGCGACGGGCAGCGCCCACCGGCTGCGAGCCGCCGGCGGCAGCACCGGCTTGCGCTGCTCCCTTGGCGTCGTTGACGGCAGTTTCGCTGCTCATGATGTTTCCTCGCTCCTGTAAACCTGTTGTGCCGCGGCCGGTCAGTCCTGTGGGACGACGTGGCGCTTCGGCGGCAATGCACGACCGGCAGGTAACTCTACCGGTTCTGGCCCTGCGGGTGCCTATCGTTGCGCTGGCGCTTCCCGGTGATGGCTGCGAGGACAGCCTCCTGCGTCAGGAGTCCGGTGACTGTTCCGTTGTGGTCCACAACAGCGTAGTGGCGTCCCTCGAGCTGGGAAAGGAACTGGATCAGCTCCTGCCCTTTGGACCACTCGGGAATGTAGGCGCCGGCAGCCAGGGGGAACGACACAGCGGTGACCGGCGTCGTATCCGCCGCAGCACCGGGCACCGCGGCCAGCGCGTCCGGGTCCACCACGCCCTGCGGCCGGCCGTCCGGTCCGCATACCACCACGGACCTTGTTCCTGCTGCGCCCACGCGGAGGGCATCGCGGACCGTGCCGGTGGCAGCAACTCCGGCAGCCGGCGTCGACAATGCTGCCGCGCTGACCAGCGGGAGCCGCCCCCGCAGGGTGCCTTGCTGGATGGACGCGGATGCGCCCATCCACAGGAACCCGCCGACCAGGATGGTGATCATGAGGAGGCTGAAGTCGGGCTGGTCGCCGGCAAGGAACGGACGAAGGAGGAACCAGTAGGCGATGGCGAGGACGATGATCCGCCCGCCCCAGCCGGCCGCCACGGTGCCCTTCGCCTGGCTGCCGGTGGCCTTCCAGACGATGGATTCGACCAGCCGGCCGCCATCCAGCGGCAGGCCCGGCAGCACGTTGAAGACACCAATGAGGAAGTTGGCCCACATGAAGATGTTCGTCAGGATTTCGGCAACGCTTCCCAGGCTGTTGGTGCCGAGCACCAGCCAGGCTCCCCCGGCCAGGACGAAGTTGGCGGCCGGGCCCGCCAGCGCAACCAGCACGGACCTGCCGGGTGAGGCGGTGAAGCTTTCAAACTGCGTATGGCCGCCCCAGAGGTTAAGGACGATCTTTTGGGTGGGCCAGCCGTAGACCTTTGCGGTCAGGGCGTGGGCGAGCTCGTGGACGAGGACGGAGATCAGAAGCAGGACGGCGTAGGCGAAGGCCACGACGTAGGCGCTCACGCCCAGCATGGGGTTGTTTCTCGCCAGTACCGGCCCATAGACAATGACGGTGAAGGCCGCGATGACGAACCACGAGTACGCAAGGACGACGGGGACGCCGGCGATGCGGCCCAGCGGGATGCCCTCGCGGCGTGTCGGGGTCTCCGGTTCAGCCAAGGGAATCACCTGCGGAGGTGGCCGCCGCACCCGTTGCGTCCGCCCGCTGAAGCAGCGCTTCCAGCTCCACGAGGCTTCGGCCGGAGAGGGAATCCCAAAGGGCGTAGCTGTCGTGGTCCGGCAGCGGCACGATGTGCGGGACAGCCACGGTGGCAACCCCGGAGGCCACGGCCGCGGCAACGCCGGGTACGGAGTCCTCGAGCGCTACGCAGTGGTGGATTCCAAGATCGGGATCGCGCTCCTGCAGCAGCTCCACCGCGGTCAGGTACGCCTCCGGATGCGGCTTGCCCTGGGTCACGGTGTCGCCCGTTACCACTACGTCGAAGTATGGCCGGGGAAGGTTGGCCACCACCTCGCGGGCCAACGGGCCCTCGGACATGGTGACCAGGGCACAGCGCACGCCGGCCAGGTGAAGTTCCTCGAGGAGTTCCCGGGCACCCGGCCGCCACGGCACCTGCTCCTGGACGCTGCTGATGACCTGGGCAGTCAGGGAGTCGATGATTTCCCGGATTCCGAGCTCGACGCCGGCCTGCTGGAGCAGCCCCGCGGAAAACGTCAATGACTGGCCAACCAGCTGCATAGCTTGGTCGTGGCTCCACGTTCCGCCGTGCGCCTCCACCAGAGCATGCTCCGCCGCAATCCAGTACGGCTCGGTGTCCACTATGGTCCCGTCCATGTCCCAAAGGACGGCTTTGAGCGGAGAACTGGCGGCAGGAATTGGCATACCGCCAGTCTACGGGGCACGGCTGGGCGGAGGCTGTGGGCTACGCCCTTGGCGAATATGGCACAGGCCAAGTGCCCTTTGCACCGGGTGCCGGCGACTTACGGCGCTTCATTCCATGCGCGAGTGTGCACCTTGGACGTAGGGTGAAGAAATGAATAGCTTCGAGGGAGACACCGCCGAACAGGGTGCCGGACCCGAGCGGGAACGGTTCCTGCAGCCGGTGGCTGACGGACAGCGCGTAACCGTAATGCTTGCCGCCTTTGAAGGGTGGAACGACGCCGGAGAAGCGGCCAGCGATTCACTGCGCTACCTGAACAAGTTGTGGGGTGGCAAGAAAGTCGCTTCCATCGATGCCGACGAGTACTACGACTTCCAGTTCACGCGGCCCACGGTGCGCAGGAACGCTGCCGGTGAACGCAAGATCAAATGGCCTTCCACCCGGATCTACAAGGCCAGTGCGCCCAACTCCAATGTGGACGTCATCTTTGTGCAGGGGACGGAGCCGTCCTATAAATGGCGGGCCTACACAGCGGAGCTGCTGGTCCATGCCGAAGCGCTGAACGTCGACTACGTGGTGCTGGTAGGCGCACTGCTGGCGGACGTCCCGCACAGCCGCCCCATCCCGGTAAGCACCTCTTCCGACGACACTCCGCTCCGGGAGCGCATGAACTTGGAAGCGTCACAGTACGAAGGCCCCGTGGGCATCGTGGGAGTCCTGTCCGAGGTGGCCCTGCTGGCCGGAATCCCAACCGTATCGCTGTGGGCCGCGGTGCCGCACTATGTGGCACAGGCGCCCTCCCCCAAGGCCCAGCTTGCCCTCCTGCACCGCATCGAGGAGCTGCTGCAGGTCCCCCTGGACACCCATGAACTGGCAGAGGAAGCTGACGCGTGGGAGCGCGGCGTGGACGAGCTTGCCACCGAGGACCCGGAGATTGCTGCCTACGTGCGGCAGCTGGAGGAAGCCAAGGACACCGCCGACCTCCCTGAGGCCAGCGGGGAGTCCATTGCCCGCGAATTTGAGCGCTACCTGAAGCGGCGGGGGCAAGACCGGCCCTGACGTTAACTGGATGGGGGCCTGGCTGGGAGGAATCCCTGCCAGGCCCCCGGCCTTTTCCCGCCGCGAGCCGAAGCCTTAGAGCCGGATGCCCAGGAGCGCGTCCACCGCATTCTTGACCAGGGCCGCGTCAGCGGCGCTGGCGTCAGCACCGTCGTCGTTCGCGGTCCGTGCCCAGCGCGACACCGCGGCGACCGCAGCCGGGGCATTCAAGTCTGCGGCCAGCGCTTCCCGCATCCCGGCCAGCAGCGCCTGGCCGGAACCCTCGGGAGCGTGCTCGAGTGCCTTCCGCCATGCGGCCAGGTCTGCCTTGGCCGCCGTGAAGCCTTCGTCAGTCCAGGACCAATCGGAGCGGTAGTGGTGGGCCAGGATGGCCAGCCGGATTGCTGCCGGATCTTCGCCGGCTGCGCGGAGCCGGGAAACCAGCACCAGGTTGCCCTTGGACTTGCTCATTTTCTCCCCGTCCAGCCCCACCATGCCGGCGTGCGCGTAGTGCCGGGCCAGCGGCACCCCGGCCAGGGAGTATGCGTGGCCGGCTCCCATTTCGTGGTGCGGGAAGATCAGGTCCGATCCCCCACCCTGTACGGTGAAGGGGGACGGCAGGTACTTCTGGGCGATGACCGTGCATTCGATGTGCCAGCCCGGCCTTCCCGCGCCGAGGCTTCCGCCGGGCCAGCTGGGCTCGCCCGGCCGTTCCACCCGCCACAGCAGCGGGTCAAGAGCCTGCCGCTTCCCCGCTCGGCCAGGGTCCCCGCCACGCTCGGCGAAGAGCTCCAGCATGGTGCTTTCACCCAGGTGGGAAATGCATCCCAGAGCCCAGGCGTCAGGTGCCGTTGACTGCTTGCCGGCCGCTTCGACGTCGTAATAGACATCTCCGTCGGGCTCCCCGTTGGTGCCGGCAACCTGGTATGCCAGCCCCATGCTGACCAGCCGCTCCACCTCAGGCACGATCAGGCCGATGGACTCAACCGCGCCAACATAGTGGTCCGGCGCCAGGACGTTCAGCGCCTCCATGTCCGTCTGGAAGAGCTCCACCTGCTCCGCGGCGAGGTGGCGCCAATCGACGCCGGTGGCTGTGGCGCGCTCAAGCAGGGGGTCGTCCACGTCCGTCACGTTCTGCACGTAGGAAACCTCGCTGCCGGCGTCCCGCCACGCCCGGTTCAACAGGTCAAAAGCTACATAGCTTGCCGCGTGTCCCATGTGGGTTGCGTCGTAGGGAGTGATGCCGCAGACGTACATGGACGGCCGGACCTCCCTTTCCAGGGCCACTTCGCGGCCTGCCGCAGTATCGAACAGCCGAATGGAGGGCATGTTTCCGGGCAGGGCAGGCACAGGGCGGGAAGTCCAGGATTTCACATGCCAAGCCTAGTCCTAGGCGCTGATGACGCCGAAACCGAGCAACAGGTACAGGGCCAGTCCCAGGAAGATCCGGTACCAGACAAAAAGCCGGTAGCTGCGGGTGGATACAAACTTCAGGAACCAGCCGATGATCACGTAACCCACCACCAGAGCGATGACGGTGGCCAGAGCGGTCTCCGGCAGGCCGAACGGTCCGGAGAGCCCTTCCTTGGTGACCACCTTGTACAGCTGGTACAGCCCGCTGCCGAAGACTGCGGGGATGGCGAGCAGGAACGAGTAACGTGCAGCGGCCTCACGGGTGTAGCCCATCAGCAGGCCTGCGGTGATGGTGCCGCCAGAGCGGGATACGCCGGGGATAAGGGCCAGGGCCTGCGCCAAGCCATACAGCATGCCGTGGTTGTAGGTCAGGTGGGCCAGGTCCCGCTTTTGGGCCCCAATGGCGTCGGCCACGGCGAGGAAGAGTCCGAAGACGATCAGCATGGTGGCTACGATCCACATGCTGCGGAGCACGGATTCGATCTGGTCCTGGAAGAGCAGCCCCAACACGATGATGGGCAGGCTGCCCAGGATCACCAGCCAGCCCATGCGGGCATCAGGATCCTGCCGCGGCACCTTGCCGCTGAGGGAACCCGCCCAGGCCTTGACGATGCGGACAATGTCGCGCCAAAAGAAGATCAGCACGGCGGTCTCCGTGCCGAGCTGTGTAATGGCCGTGAAGGCTGCTCCCGGGTCCTGCGCGTTGGGGAGGAACTCCCCCACGATCCGCAGGTGCGCGCTTGATGAAATCGGTAGAAATTCGGTCAGTCCCTGCACTAGGCCCAGCAGGGCCGCTTCAAACCAGTTCACGCTAAGACCCTACGGCATGGCAGCGCTGTGACTGCCCGTAAGCTTGCTGCTATGCAGCAGCGTTACGTCGGCAACAGTGGATTGCGAGTTTCAGCCCTCTCCCTTGGCACCCGTTCCTGGGGTGGCGAAACTGACGAGCAGGACGCATCGGAGTTGCTGCGCACCTTCCTTGATGCCGGAGGCCGGCACGTGGACACATCGGCGTCTTACGCCGGCGGCGGCTCGGAGGCCATCCTCGGCTCGCTCCTGGGCGACGTGGTGTCCCGAACGGAGATTTCCATCTCCACCAAAGCGGGAATGACGACGCCGGATGGCCGCCGTGCGGTGGACACATCACGCAATGCGATGCTCACCGGCCTGGACGCGAGCCTGGCCAGGCTGGGCACCGACTATGTTGACCTCTGGTTCACCGAGGCGTGGGACGGCAACGTTCCCCTCGACGAAACCCTGGCCGCGCTGGAGTTCGCTGTCCGCACCGGGCGGGCCAGGTACGCGGGTATTTCCAACTTCAGGGGCTGGCAGGCCGCGAAGGCCGCAGCCACCAGCGCTGTCCCCCTGGTGGCTGTCCAGGCCGAATACTCATTCCTTGACCGGACAGCGGAGACGGAACTGATCCCGGCCGCCGAGGACGCAGGGCTTGGTCTGATGGCGTGGGGTCCGCTGGGCCGGGGGGTCCTCACCGGCAAGTACCGCGGCAGCATCCCCGCCGGTTCCCGCGGTGCCTCGGCCACCGAAGCGGCCTATGTGGAACCGTATCTGGAGGAGAAGCCGTCGCGCATCGTGGACGCGGTGTGCATGGCCGCCAACGGGCTGGGCCGGAGTCCCCAGGACGTGGCGCTGTCCTGGCTGCTGTCCCAGCAAGGGGTTGCCACTGCGATCGTTGGCGCCCGCACACCTGTGCAGCTGAAGGACATCCTCGATGCCCAGCTTGCCCCGCTGCCGCCGCAGATTGCACGGGCGCTGGAGGATGTTTCCGCCGCCTCCCAGGCCTGCTCCTAACCCCGCCCGGCCCTGCCTGGCACTGGGGCGGCTGGGGCGTCGCGCTATTCCTCGACGATCTCCAGGTCCTCGTCGTCCACGTCGGCATCCTCGTCCTCTTCGTCCTCGTCGTCAAAGACCTGCAGCGGGGTTACTTCGTTGTAAGCCTCGTAGAGGGCGTCCTCGTAAACTTCGAAGGCATCGGCTACTGCGAAAAACGCTGCCTCAACTGAGGGATCACCATCCCCGCGGCGGTTCGATGCTGCTATAAGGTGTTCTTCCAAAGCGGTGGTCAGGGACGAAAGCGCGACACGCGGATCGATGCTCATGACTTCACGTTAGCCGGAAAAGGACGAAAATGGAGAGCAAATGAAGGAACAATTTCTCACCAGCTCGGTCCAGCGGGAGCGGGATTATTTGCGTCAGTACGAGTACCTCGTGCTGACCGTGAGTCCTGACGATTCCTTGCCGGAAGCGCGGCGCCGCCTCGTGGAACACTCTGAATACGGCAAGTGGGAGTTGGAACGAAGCAAGCTATACGTGGGCGGCGGCAGGCGCTTTTGGCTGCGTCGCCGCGTGATGCAGGTCCAGCGGACCGTCTAGTTTTCCAACGGGCCCAGCCAGGCGTTAGCCACCGTGTTGTGGGCTGACTCGTCGTCGGAGGGGTGGAACATCCCGGCCAGCACGTCCCGGTAGAGCCGCTCCAGCTCTGAGCCCCTGAAGTAGCTTGATCCCCCGCTGACGCGGATGGCGAGGTCCACAACCCGCCGTGCCGTTTCGGTGGCGTTCACTTTCAGCCCTACCAGTTTGGGGAACCACTGGGGCCCATGGTCCGCCAGGGCGTCGACGTCGGCAGTGACGGACCTGAGCTGCGGGTACAGGTTGTCCATGGCCATCGCGGCGTCCGCCACCTTCCAGCGGATATCGGGGTCCTGCGCGTAGCTGCGTCCGCCGTTCTTGAATGAGGTACGCCGCTTCACGCCTTCCACGCCCACGGCCAGGGCGCGTTCGCCCAACCCGGTGTAGACGGCGGCCAGGAGGCTTTCGAAGCAGGCGAAAATCGCGAAAATCAGTGGATCGGCGTTGGGGCCAACAGGCAGCTTGCGGAAGATCCGGTCCGCTGGGACCTGCACGCCGTCAAGGACCGTGGTGGCAGACTGGCTGGCCCGCATGCCCAGGGTGTCCCAGTCGTCCAGGATCCGGTAACCGGGCGTTTCCCGGGTGATGAAGCCGTGGACGAGTTCCCCGGCACCGTCATGTGCCGCACTGTCTTTTCCGAAAATCCCGAGCCGCGTCCAGGCCGGCGAGAGGCTGGTGAAAATTTTGGTCCCGGTGAACGAGTAGCTTCCCTCCGCATCCGGCGTGGCGACGGTCCGTGAGTCGAAGAGGACGGAATCGTTGCCCGCCTCCGAGTTGCCGAACGCGAAGACCTCGCCCTGAGCGGCTTCCTCGAGGACGAAGGCAAGGGAGTGGTCGCCGCGGGCCGCGAGGACGTGCGCGACGCCGGTCCACACCAGATGCATGTTGACCGCCAGTGCGGTGGCTGGGGCAGCCGTTGCCAGCCTGCGCTGGCACTGCGCCGCCGCTTCCAGCCCAAGCCCCGCGCCGCCGTCGGATGCCGGCACGAAAAGCTTCAGGTACCCAGCCGCCGCAAGCTCCCGCAGATCCTCGTGGAAAAACGAGTTGTCCCGGTCGTACCCGGCGGCGCGGCCGCGGATGCGCTCCAGGAGCTCATCCGGCAATACTTCTTCCGGAGTCACGGCCGGTTCCTCTCAGTAGTTGGTGAGCAGGGTGTTCAGCACCCGGGCGCCGAACTTGAGGGAGTCCGCCGGAACACGCTCGTCCACGCCGTGGAACATGCCAGTGAAGTCGAGCTCGTCCGGGAGCATCAGGGGCGCAAAGCCGTAGCCGGTGATGCCGAGGCGGCTGAGCGACTTGTTGTCCGTGCCGCCGGAGAGCGTGTAGGGCAACACCTTTGCGCCGGGGTCCTCTGTGTGGAGGGCGTCGATCATGGAGTCCACAAGGTTGCCTGCGAACGGGACCTCAAGCGAGACGTCGTTGTGGACGTAGCTGACATCCACACCGGTGCCGGCGAGTTCGCGGACTATCTCAAGGACCTGCTGTTCCTGGCCCGGCAGGGTGCGGCAGTCAACCAGGGCTTCGGCAGACTCGGGGATGACGTTGTGCTTGTAGCCGCCCTTGAGGAGGGTGGGATTGGTGGTGTTCTGCAAGGTGGCACCGACGAACCTGGCCACCGTGCCAAGCTGGCTGAGCAGGAGGTCCGGATTGTCGGCGTCGAACTCGACACCGGTGAGTTCTGTCACGCCGTCAAGGAACTGCCGGGTGGTGGGCGTGAGCTCAATCGGCCACTTGTATTCGCCAATCCGGGTCACAGCGGCGGCCAGCCGGGTCACGGCATTGTCGGTGTTGATCTGCGAACCGTGGCCGGCCCGTCCGTGCGCTACGAGGCGGAGCCAGGAGATGCCCTTCTCCGCGGTTTGCAGCAGGTAGGTCCGCTGGCCGCCGATGGTGGCTGAGAAGCCGCCCACCTCGGAAATTGCTTCGGTGGCACCCTCGAAAAGTTCAGGCCGGTTGTCAACGGCGTAGCGGGCGCCATAGACGCCGCCAGCCTCCTCATCCGCGAAGAAAGCGAAGATGATGTCCCGCTTGGGCTTCCTGCCCTCCCTGGCAAAACTCCTCAGCACCGAAAGAATCATGGCGTCCATGTCCTTCATGTCGACGGCGCCGCGTCCCCAAATGAGGCCATCCTTCAGTTCTGCGCCAAATGGGTCCACAGACCATTGGTCGCGGAGGGCGGGGACGACGTCCAGGTGGCCGTGGACTACCAGGGCGCTGGCGGAGGGGTCCTCCCCCGCCATCCTGGTGACAACGTTTGCCCGGCCAGGGGCGGATTCGAAGATCTCGGCCTCCAACCCCACTTCCTCGATGAGCCCGGCGGCATATTCTGCGGCCACCCGCTCCCCCGGTCCCGACCCGTCGCCGTAGTTGGAGGTGTCGATCCGGATGAGTTCCTGGCAGATCCGGACAACTTCATCCTCGGGCAGGACGTCAGGCATGGGTTACTCCTTGGTAGGGAATGACTGGGTGGCACGACCTGAATCGCTGCCCTCAGCCTACCTACTTGGCCCGATTCGTTGTTCCCGGAAAGTCATGTTAGAGTTTTTCTCGCTGCTTCGGAGAGGCGCGAAACGCTGAAAGGCGGGACGGCTTCCCGAAATACCACCTGCGCGGGTGGCGGAATGGCAGACGCGCTAGCTTGAGGTGCTAGTCCTCGAAAGGGGGTGGGGGTTCAAGTCCCCCTCCGCGCACAAACGGAAGCCCCGGAACATCAGTGATGTTCCGGGGCTTTTTTGTGTCTTCAACCACGCGGGACCGGGTTCCCACCAATGCAGGCTAAGTGCCTCGCATCCAAACCGATCGCTAACGTCCACGGCCTTATTGGGGGAAGACTGGCCTCACACGGAAATTGATCACATGAACGTGAGCCTGGACGGCTACATCGCCGCGCCCGGCGACGACCTCGGCTGGAGCGTCCCCAGCGATGATCTGTTCCAACGGTGGTCCGACAGGGTCGGAGCGACCGAGCTGGCGCTCTACGGCCGCAGACTGTGGGAGACGATGAGCTCCTGTTGGCCGACCGCCGACCAGCAGCCTGGTGCCACACAGGCGATGATTCCAGCCGGGTTGGGATGCGACTGCGAGCGCACCCAAGAGGGTGCACTCGGCGAACGGGGCGACCTCTTTTTTCGTGCCCGCAGGCATTTCCACCAGCCACTGCCCGGCTCCTGCAAAGTCCGGCCTGATGCTGCGGAGTTGCGTACGAGATTCCCGGTCTTCCAGTCCTAAGCTTTCGGCATGCACCCCTTAGTGGCGATCGGCCTGGTGTTCCTGGCCGCGATTGCCTGGCTGGGCACCATCCTGACCCTGCTGATTGCCTTGGTCAAAGCCCGACGCCGGCCGCCCGCCGGTTTCAGCCGCGTGGGCCGGAATGTGGAGCCCCGTAACGCCAGTGAGAGGGTTACCCCAAGATAGCTGGGTGCCACCTGCTGCACCTGGCGTTCTATGAGGCCGAAGGGTTACCGCAACGCCCTCCGCAGCCGCTCCGCGAGGTCGTCCAGGGATTCGCGCCATTCCGGTTCGTCGGCGCCGTCCCACAACTCGGCCAGCTCGGACTTCTCCCCCGCGACCCGTTCGACTGCTTCCAAGGCCATCTCCACGTCCTCGGCGGTGATCTCGGCCCCGTGGGCGGTCACCCAGTCAGCGACGTTTTCCGGCAGGTCCCCCAACGGGTTGCCCCGGCTGGCGGATGTGACTTCCGCGGCAGCAAGGGCAACCGCCCCCTCCGGTGCTTCGACGTACCTGTCACCAGCCTTTGCCAGTGCCGACCGCACGACGTCCGCCCCGCCGGCCTCGAGGTCCTCCAGCCAGTCCAGCGCGTCGTCGTTCTCAAACGGCAGGTAGCCCCATGCGCCCATTGCTTCGCCTTTCGGTTGCCAGTTACGGCCCGAGCCTAATATGACGAAGGCTGTCGGCCACTACATGGCTGCGATCGTGACATCGACCATAAGCTTCAGGGGTTGACATTACTTCATCAGCGCATAGTTTGAGCTCCGGCCGCGCCTCTGTGCTGGCCGTGCCAGCAGTGCAGGCGAACGTTCACATCGCTGCATTCCAGACCCGACATGTCAACGGTCGTGGAGGCATGCGCGGAGGAGCGTCCTGCGTCCCGGCACTAAGTCCATGAAGGCCTGAAGAAGTTCTTTGGGTCGTATCGGCGCCCAGGAGTCGTAGTTGAGGGCGATGGCGTCCACGAGCCAGGTGTCCACGAACACTAATGCCACATCCCTGGAATCGACCACGGTGTAGCGCCAGTCCCGCTGATCCTCTGCTCCTGCAGCACGAGGTTGGAAATTACCAGGCCCTGGACACGCTCCTTAAAGCCGTGCCGGGACCGGTCTTCCTTTTCCAAGAGGGTCCACTCGACGGCCCTGCCACCCTCCCGGCGCCACGGCGAGGGCGTGAACTGCCGGACCAATCCCACCCGGGCCGGAAATCGCGTACTACAGTTGATGCATGGCTCCCAGCCGCCATCCACTCGACGACCTGCGCGAAACCATCGGCCACCTGGCCGATCAGCTCAAGCTGCCTGGTTCAGAGCGCGTCGACGACCTCGTCGGCGATCTCATCGGTGCGAGGCCGGGCCCGGCCCGGCCGCTGTCCGAGGTGCAAGCCGAACTCGACGCGCTGGTGGGACTGGAGACCGTGAAGGAACAGGTGCGGGCCCTCGTCGCACTGCTGCAGGTCCAGGCCCGCCGTAAGATGCACGGCCTGCCGGAAGTAGCCACATCACAGCATCTGGTGTTCCTCGGAAATCCGGGTACGGGCAAGACCACTGTGGCGCGGCTCCTGGCCGAGATGTACCGAGCGGTCGGTCTGCTGCAGAAAGGCCACCTGGTCGAGGTCGACCGTTCGGGCCTGGTGGGGCAGTACGTCGGCGCGACCGCCATAAAGACGGACCGGGTTATCCGGCGTGCCCTGGACGGCGTTCTGTTCATTGACGAGGCCTACGCGCTGGCCCCGGAGGACGGCCGGATGGACTTCGGCCCCGAGGCGATCGAGGTCCTGCTCAAGCGGATGGAGGACCACCGCCACCGGCTGGTCGTGATCGTGGCCGGGTACCCGCGGCTGATGGAGTCCTTCTTGCTCTCGAACCCCGGACTGCGCTCCCGGTTCGCCCGCGAGATTACGTTCCCCGACTACTCTGTCGACGCACTCCAGACGATCTTCCACCAGATGCTGGCCCAGCACGAGTACACGCTGGAGCCGGGTGCCGACCAGATGCTGCGCCGCATCCTCACCGGGCTCCACGCAGGCGAGGACTCCGGCAACGCACGGTTCGCCCGCACCCTGTTCGAGCAGGCGCTCAACCGCCAGGCGCTGCGGCTGTCGCTCGACGAGGAACAAAGTCTCGATGCGCTCGATCGTGAGGCCGTCATGACGCTCACCGTGGACGACATCGTCGAGGCCGCACTGGCCTTGGGCGAGGAGCCGGAACCGGAACCGACGCCGGAACCGGAGCAGTCCCGCTGGTGGCGCTGGCTTGCTTGAGCGGATCAGCGGCGGCTGTCAGAGGAATGCACGGGTCCAACTTTCGGGGAGCAGTTCAAAAGTCCAGGACACTTGGATGGTGTCCTAAGAGTCGATGGACTTGCGGTCGATGGACTTGAGAGCGGCGAGCCGGGCCTCCACTTCGGCCTCCTCGCCGAGGTCTTCCAGTGATGCGAACTGGGCATCCAAGGATGAGGCTGCGAGTTCCTGCTGGCCGCGGACCGTGGCCTCCTGGCGACGGATGTTCTCCTCATACCGGCCAATGGCCGAGGTCGGGTCTCCGGCGTCCAGGGATTTGAGCGCATCGTGGACCTGGGACTGGGCGGCAGCGACGCGGGCCCGGTTGGCCAGCTCGTTGCGCTTGGCGGTCAGCTCGTGCAGCTTGCCTTTCATCTGGTCCAGGCCCTGCTTCAGCTTGTCGACGACCTGATTCTGCACGGCCAGATTCGGTTCCTGGGCCTTGGCGCTGGACTCGGCGGTCATCTGCCGCTGAAGCGCGACCTTGGCCAGGGCATCGAATTTGTCGGCGTCCACACTGTTCCCGGCCGCCCGGAACTCGTCAGCTTTGCGGGAGGCGGCGATCGCCTTACTGCCCCAGGTGTTGGCCTCGTTCACCGCGCGGGCGTGGTCGTCCTCGGCCATCCGTAGGGTGCCGATGGTCTGCGCGACCGCTGACTCAGCTTCGCGGATGTTCTCGGAATAGTCGCGGACCATCTGGTTCAACACCTTCTGCGGGTCTTCCGCGGAGTCCAGGAGGGCGTTCAGGTTGGCCTTGGCGAGCTGGGCAACACGGGCGAAAATACTCTGCTTCACGGAAGTCTTTCTATCGGGTATCGGATTCGCATTTTATGTGTATGGTGCCGGCGGGCACCAGCACCGGTAAGCCTGCCGGCCCGGCTACTGCCGCTGCCGGCGGCCGCGCACCCTGATGACCTCAGCGACGCCGGCCAGTGCCAGAGGGAATGCCACAACGGCGGCCAGATAACGCTTCAGGTCGTACGGGGAATCCATCATCGCCCAGCCCACGAAAGCTCCTGGCAGCCCCACACAGATGGTCACCCAGACCCGGTTGTCACGTGCGCCTGACCAGACGGCAGCCACGAGGGACAGCACGCACCCGGCGAGGATGTAGCGGTTACCGACCCAGACCTCTTCCTGCTCGGCCGGACCCGGAAGCCATATATGCCAGCCGGCCTGCCATATCCCACAGGCGATCATGATCATCGAGGCGAGCACGAGCAGGATCCAGGCGATGGTTCCGATCCTCCGGCGCCTTGCTTCTGACATCGCCATCACGTGCCTGCTTCTTCCGGGACAACCATCAGGGTTTTGTCCCCGCATTTGAGCCGCAGCTCCTCGCCGGCAGCGGCTTCCAGCCGGCAGTTCTGGTCTTTCACCCGGGGCCATCCGGATATTTCCGGGGCGCTGCGCACCCGCTTGTAGTGGAGCCCGTCGTGCTCGGTGTAGATGTGTACCGTGTCACCGTCGAAACCATCCTGCGTGACGAGCACTGACTGTCCGTCCCTTGCTGTCACCCTTACGGTGTCGCCGATGCCGTAGGCGCCAAGAACTGCGAAGAGACACATCAGGCCTAAGTACGGTACGGCAGCCGCGGCGACCACCCCGGTGGTCCACCCGACGATGCGCCGGGGCACTGTCCGGGGGATGCGGCATACCAGCGCTGTCAGGACGAGCAGCACACCAGCGGCCCCAGCCAGGATCGCCGCGATCAGGAACCAGGAGGCGATGGAGTCCCCCGGAATGCCCATGTAGAAGAGCAGGCCCTCCCGTGCGGCGGCCCAGTGCGCCTCACTGATCGTATGGTTTGCCCAGACGCACAGTGCCGCCACGCCGATGAGGGCGGTCCCCCAGATTTCCCGGCGCTTCATGCGGCGGCAGGCTGGTCCGGGCGCTCGCCGGCAGCCGCAGCCCGCGAGTCCTTTACCGTCTGTGCCACCGCAACGTGAATGATCTCCAGCAGCGCGAGAGCCAGCAGCACCAGCAAAGTCTCCACCGCCAGCACCCCTTCCAAGACCCCTGCAAGAGAGTCTTCCTCCCATTCCGGGGGGACGGCCCTGCTCGCTTGAACGGCGAAGAGGAAGAACGCCAGGGCGGTCACCACCAGCCCGCCAAACAAGATCCAGCGGCTGTACCGGTAGGCCGCGCGATGGCCCAGGGCATCCAGGGACGCATGCACCAACCAAAGGAACCCTGCGATGACGGGCAGGACGACGAAGGGGCTCATCGACCAGGTGCTTCCACGGCCCGGACGTCGAACGGGTTCTTGATGACCGTCTTGTCCCCGGAGTCCATCCCGACGGCTTTGATGTGCACAAACGGCGCCGCCGCGTCCCCCAACAACATGGGGCCAAGCCTATCGGGCAATCACGGTGCATCCGGACGTGCGTCTGGCGCCCTCTTGCAGGCTCAATCCCCAAGTCTGAGGGCGGGGGCAGAGCCACCACTCGGGAGAGGCTACGGGCGTCCGGAGCCAAGGTCTTCCTGAATTTTCCGGAGTGTGTCCACGTTGGCCGCGATCTCGATGACTCCTCTGGCGGATTCGAAGGTAATGATTTGGAATCCGATAGGCAGACCCTGCCTGGTCTCTTGGTGTGTCGCTTTTCGGGGCGGTGACAGGACCTGGAGCTCGGTGAGGGGCCTGCTGCGTCCGCTGGGTATGAGCTCGTCGTAAACGGCCGGCTGGAAGTCGATCCGGCCGGGCCCCGTGGTGGCGACACCCATCTCCCAGCTCGCACTCAAGGAACCAGGCACTGCGTTTGGGTATCGCAGGTACACGAGGGCCTGGCCATCCCTGCGGAGCCTGTCAGCCGTGGCCCGCATCCGCTTTGCAGTGAAGAACATGCCGCCACCGAAAATGAGCGCGTAGAAGACCGCGTTGGCGATGGCATCATCGGCTGGGCCGCCAGCAAGTAGGCCCGCACCCAGAATGATCACGCAAACTGCCGCGCCCACCAGAACGGCGCGAAGTGCGGGATGCATGGCGCCCCACTCCCTCATGCCGACATCCTAGGTTCCGGCACCGTCCACGGCTACTGCCCCTGCCCAGAGCGCGGGACTGATTACGGGCACTGATGGAGTATCTCGTGGCCTTGAAGGCCGATGGCTGCGGTGCGGGTAACTACGCCAGGCGTGCCTTCACGATCTCGCTGACGGCTTTGCCGTCGAAGCGCCCGCTGATTTTGGGGGTCACGGATTTCATGACGGCGCCCATGGAGCGCATAGTCAGTTCGGTGCCGTCCGCTTTCAGTTCCGCAACAACCTCGTCGACGATGGCTTCCGCTTCCGCACGGGTCAGGGCTTTCGGCAGGTAGGCCTCAATGACCTCAGCTTCAGCAATCTCCGCCTGTGCGCGGTCGTCGTGGCCCGCCGCCGAATAGGTGGCGGCGGTGTCGCGGCGTTTGGCGGCCTCCTTTTGCAGCAACGCGGTGACCTGGAGGTCATCAAGCTCGACCGGGGTCTTGCCGGACTTCTCCCGTGTTTCGATCTCGCCGAGGACGTTGCGCACCGTCGTGAGGGCCACCTTATTGCCGTCCTTCATGTGGACGACGACGTCGCCCTTCAACTTTTCCTTCATTGACATGTTCTGCCTCATTCTTTCTGGATGGGAAGCGGCCTGGGACAAGCCTATTCCGCACCTGGCCGTGGCGCGCTGCTGCATTCTGGCTCGTTCGCCCCCCGTCCCTGTGGAACGACAGCCCGGGCGCGGCCGTAGGCTAGTTTGGAATCCGCAGCGGCCTGGTCCCCCGGGCCCGAAAGGAGCACCGAGTGGACAGCACGGCTGGCAAGTGGTTTCTGAATCGGGCCGAGCGGGGCAACCCCGCCTCTGCGGTCCATGCACGCGTTGGAGAATCTCCGTCGTGGTCAGAAGGTAACCTGGTGCGGCCCCTGGTTCATGGAGCAACCTACTTTTCCAGACTGCATGCGGAACTGTCGGCCCTCCAGGCGGGAGACCGGGTGTGGTTTACCGACTGGCGGGGCGACGGCGACGAACAGCTGGAAGCGGGCGGTACAACAATCGGCGGCTTGCTGGCAAAGTTGGCCCGGTCCGGCGTGGAAGTCCGGGGCCTCGTCTGGAGATCCCATGGTGAACGGGTCTCCGCCCCCATCAGTGGCCGCTCGAATGAACTTCTGAGCCGCCAAATCAACGACGCCGGCGGGGAGGCGCTGTTGGATCAGCGGGTCCGTATCTTCGGCTCCCACCACCAGAAACTGGTGGTCATCCGCCGGCGTGACGACCCCTCCCGCGACGTTGCCTTTGTGGGTGGGATCGACCTCTCACACAGCCGCCGGGACGACGCCGGCCACGCGGGCGACCCGCAGGCGGTGACCATGGATTCACGCTACGGGCAGAGGCCCCCGTGGCACGATGCCGCCCTTGAACTCCGCGGTCCGGTGGTAGCAGATGTGCTTGCCGTGTTTGCTGAACGCTGGAACGATCCCCACGCGCTGGACCGACGCACTCCCTACCGAATGCTCTTGCAGCGCCTGGCCCGCATGCCCCGGCACCCCAAACCATTGCCGGAGGCTGCTCCGCCCCCGCCGCCGGCCGGGCCACACGCCGTGCAGCTGCTGCGCACCTACGGTGTAAAACACCCTCCATTTCCGTTCGCGCCACACGGAGAGCGAAGCATAGCCCGGGCCTATGCAAAGGCCTTCGCCCAGGCCCGTTCACTCATCTACATCGAGGACCAGTACCTGTGGTCAACGGAGGTCGCCGCTGGAATTGCAGCCGCGCTGGAACGCAACCAGGCGCTGAACGTGATCATCGTGGTGCCCAGGTACCCGGACTCCGACGGCGCCCTTGGCGGACCGCCCCGGCGCTTGGGGCAACTGCGCGCCATCAGCATGCTCCGCCGGGCCGCGCCGGACAGGGTGGGGGTCTTCGACCTGGAAAACGGCGAGGGGACCCCGATCTATGTCCACGCCAAGGTCTGCATTATCGACGACACCTGGCTCACCTGCGGATCAGACAACTTCAACCGCCGCTCCTGGACCACCGACAGCGAACTCACCTGCGCAGTGATCGACACATCAGCCGGCGGCTCCGACGCTGCCGGCACGGGCACCCCGGCAGCCCAACCGCTCGCAAGGAAGCTGAGGCTCCAGCTCTGGGCCGAACATCTCGGCCTTGACCAGGACGACACCCGGCTCCAGGCCAAGGGGGGCGAATTGCAGCTGTGGAACAGCGCGGCCGATGCCCTGGACCAATGGCACCGAACCGGCAGCCTCAAGCACCGCCCCGCCGGGCAGGCGCGCCACCATGACCCGGCGCCCGTCCCCCTGCTCCACCGTCTCTGGGCCGATCCCATCTACCGGCTCATCGTGGACCCGGATGGCCGGCCCCGCCGGCTTCGTGGCACGTCCAGGTTCTAGGCAGCAGGGCTAACGATAAGAGCCTCCGGACCTTCCGCCTTCCCCTGCACGCCGCCGGCGCTTTCGGTAGGTTGGAGCGGTAAGGGCATCCACAACCGGACATGGGAGAAGACGTGAAAGCAATCGTGTACGAGGAAACAGGGCCCTCATCCGTGCTGAAGCTCCAGGACAAGCCACTGACGGAGCCACGTCCGGGGGAAGTCCGCGTCCGGCTGGTGGTGTCAGGAGTCAACCCCACCGACTGGAAGTCGCGGTCCGGAGCCGGAAGCAGGAAGCTGGAATCCCCCAAGGTTCCCAACCAGGACGGAGCCGGCGTCATCGACCAAGTGGGCTCCGGCGTGACCGGTTTTAAGGTGGGCGATCGCGTCTGGCTGTGGGACGTCGCCTGGGGCGGCAACGAAGGGACCGCCCAGGAATACGTCGTCGTGCCCGCGCACAAAGCAGTGGCACTTCCCCGCGCCGAATCCTTCGACACCGGCGCCTCGCTGGGAATCCCGGCCCTGACGGCCCACCGGGCCCTGGCAGCGAGCGAGGACGGACCGGCCAGGCTTTCCCCCGGCGCCCTGGCTGGGCGCACCGTGTTGGTCACGGGCGGCGCCGGAGCCGTGGGCCACGCGGCCATCCAGCTGGCGCGATGGGCCGGGGCAGCGGTCATCACAACCGTCAGTGGCGACCGGAAAGCTGAATTGGCCCGCCGTGCCGGTGCCGGCACGGTCATTAACTACCGGACGGACGACGTCGTTCGCGCCATCCAGGAGGTGGCCGCAGACGGCGTAGACATTATCGTGGACGTCAACGCGCCTGCGAACATCGAAACGGACCTTGAGGTACTCAGGCCCGGAGGAACCATCTCCATCTACGCGGCGAACCCCGGAGAATCCCTCACAGTCCCCATCCGCGAAAGCATGACCAAGAACGTCCGCTACCAGTTCATCCTCACGTACACAGTGACGGACCAGCAGAAGCAGCACGCCGTAGCCGCCGTCGCCGAGGCCCTCGCCGCGGGCGCGCTCCGGGTAGGAGAAGACCACGGACTGCCGCTGACGCGATTCCCGCTTGAGCAGACTCCCGCAGCCCATGACGCAGTGGAACAGGAAACCGTCGGAAAGGTGATTATCGACGTCGCGCCTGCACCCTGAGGGGCTATCGCGAGAGGCGGTCCCTTGCTGCGTGTTCAACCAGGACCGGTATGAACGCGCGGACCTTGCCGGTGTCCAGGAGGCTGTGCTCCTGCTGCACCACGTCCTCGATGTGTTCCCTGGGCAGGGCGGGAAACTTCGCCGCCAGCCTGTCCACCACGTCGCCCAGCGCCCGCAACTCTTCGCTTACTCCCATCGGGAAAGTGTCTGGGGTTCCGGCCAGCCCCGTCAAGACTTGACTGGCGGCGATCAGCGGCGTGCAGTTCCGTTGACGGAAGTAAAGCGGACGACGGCGAGCGCCTGGCCGCGCGCATGGCCCGGGCGGGTGCTCCACGCCGGTGCACCTGCGCAAGTCCCGCCGTCGTCAGTGCGGGTGTAGCCTTCGGGCCCGCGAATGCCGGGTCCGTCCCTGGGGATGGGACGCCGCGGCCACCGGACGGTACTCAATCCGCCGCTTTTCCGTCCGGCTGTGGCGCCGTTCCTGCCGCCGCGCCTTCCTTTCGGGCCGGTCGATGGCGGACAGGATGGTCAGCGTCACGGTAATCCACAGGAACGCCGTCCCCAACACCAAGGCGATTTCCAACTCAGTGCTCATGGACACAATTTTAGGCGCGCTGGGTCCAATCCACCCCCTGCAGATCCACACCAATAGCACGCAAACCCACAGCGTCTACAGCAATCCAAGCCCTTTGACAGCAGCCATGACGTCGGACACCTGGACAGCAAGCAGGGCAGGATCCGGCTGGGCCGCGAAGGTGTCCCCGCGCCGCAGTTCCGCCCGGGTCAGGACCACATGGGGACCCGGCGGCGGACCCCAGATTTCGGGTGGGGCCGGCCCGAAAAGCACCACGGAGGGAGTACCGTACGCGGACGCCAGGTGCGCAGCCCCCGTGTCAGCCGACACCACCAGGCGTGCGGCGGCGATCGTGGCGGCGAACTCCCCCAGGCCCAGCACACCGGCCAGTACGGCGGTGCCGGGTAGTCCTGCGAGGCGGCACACTTCCTCCGCCCGTTCCCTTTCGGAGCTACCCCCGGTGAACACCACCTGGTGTCCGGCGTCGGTCAATGCCGCGGCCACCGCTGCAAACCGCTCCGCCGGCCAAAGCCTGCTCCCGTAAGCGGCACCTACGTGCAGGACCGAAGCGCCGGGGACGGGACTGGGCACGTGCGGTGTATTCAACTGCACGTCCAGTGGATCAGCTTCTATCCCATGCCATTCCAGGAGCCTCACCCAGCGCTCGCGTTCATGCAGTTCCGGCCGCCACGGCGGCCCGTCCCGGTGGGCGCTTCGGTGACCCAGGGTCTGGCGGGCCTTCAGCGCCTCGATCCGTCCCTGGCTCTCCGGGCCGCTGCCGTGCAGGTTGACGGCCACGTCCACCACACCAGGTTCCATCGCCAGCGGCTCGTCCAGACCGTGCGTGGGAAGCAGTTCGTAGCCGCCCACCAGCCCCAGGGCCTCGGACCAGCCACCCCTGCGCCGCATAGCGCAGCCGGTGCCCGGGGTACGCACGTTGGATGCCTTTCAGCGCCGGTACGGCAACCAGCAGGTCACCCAGCTTCAAGGCGCGCAGGACCAGCAGTTCAGGTTTATCGTCCAGGGGCACCGAAGCATCCCCTTCTCCCGCAGTTACCGTCCCGCTCATGCGTCCTGCTTCGCACACCTGGTGGCTGTGAGGCTGCGGACGTCCTCATAGACTTCGGCTACGCCAATCCCGGCCACCGCAGAGTCATTGTGGACGCAGCGCGGTGCTGTCCAGCCAACCTGCGTGACGTCGATGCCGCACGTGGGACAGGCCGTCACCCATGAGGCATGTATGCGGTGAAGGCTCCGTCCCAAGGCCCCGGCGTTGATCACATTGCCCGCCCAGAAAATGCCCACCGTGGGCACACCGAGCGCCTGCGCAAGATGCCTGGGGCCGCTGTCATTCGCCACCACAACGTCAGCTTTGGCCAGCAGCGCCACGAGGCCTGCCATATCCAGGACGCCGGCCACCGAATGAACCCCCGTCGAGGCCGCCCGGGCGGCAATCCCCTCCGCCAGATCCTGCTCACTGCTGTCCCCAATAATCACCACCCGCGAGCCATCAGCCGCGCAGGCGGCAGCAAGTTCGGCGAATTTGCCGGCAGGCCAACGACGGCGGGGGTCGGTGGCGCCAGGATGGATCACCACGAGCGGGTGGCCGCCGTCACCGGCGGCAGCTTCAGGGATCGCTCCCCCGCCGGCGGGTGCCAGCCGGGCCTCAAGGTCAACGGGGAAGGCGCCGGCGAACCCGGCCACCTCCAGAGCCCTAAGGGGTTCGTGCTGGTAGTAGAGGTAAGGAATGCTGCGCTCAAGGCTGGCTGCGTCCGCCGTCCGGGTCCCTACCGTGTGGCGGGCGCCCAGCCGCAACAGGAAGGGGTTTGAGTATCGTCCACCGCCGTGAAGCTGGACGGCCACATCGAAATTGCGGCCGCGCATGTCTGCAAAGAAGCGGTCCAGTTCATCCGCATCTTCTTCTCCGGGCCGGACTCCTTCGGCGAACGGCAGCACAACCACCTCATCCACCGGGCTTTCCACCGCGCCCAGAAGCGCCTGGTGGATCGGCGTGCCCAGCAAGGTGATGGTCGATGCAGGATAGGCCGCCTTCAGCGCAGCCATTGCCGGAATCGCGAAGATGAGGTCCCCCAGCCCGCCCCCGCGCAGGACAACGATCCTGGACACTGCATTGAACTTCTCCAGCACGGGACCGACGCCCACACCGATTTGGTCGGCACCGCCAAACTCTGCAGTGAGTTGCTCCACAAACTGCCCTTCCGTCACGCGGAGGGAACAGCACCGGCCGTCCCTCCACTGTCCATGCAGCCGCACTGCGGTTCCAAACCTTCGGCCGCTCCTTGAACCTTTACCCAATCGGCGCCGGATCTACGCTTCCTGTTGGGGAATACCGGCTTGATGCTGTACGTTTCATACCCGACAGCCAATCAAAGAAAAGAGAAGCACCCAAAGTGGCAACCGATTACGATGAACTGCGTTCCGACGTCAAGGAATCGCAGGACAACTCACTCGAGCAGCTCCAGTCAGCGAACGCTCCCGACGCCCGCAGTGTTGTGCAGGAGTTGGACGAGGCTGACGGGCTGGACGGCGCCGGGGTCCCTGGTGGCGAATTCGTCGCTGAGGAGCTCGTAGTCCAGGTCATCCCGCAGGCTGAGGATGAATTCACCTGCTACTCCTGCTTCCTGGTCCGTCACCGGTCCCAGATTGCCCGGCAAAAAGATGGCCACAGCTACTGCACCGAGTGCGAAGGCTAGTCAAGAAGCTTTCCAAGGGGCAGGAAGCCTGGTCCCGCCCGAAAGGCACGCCGCAACGGGCGTGCCTTTCGGCTTTAAGCCCCTGCTTGGTGGCTTTATGCTTCATCCGGCTCACGTGCGTAGCGTTGGGCGCAGTACTTACGACGGCGACACGGCAGCCAGGAGGCAACATTGGACAGCCCTGTTAGCTTATGGAACACCTTCGGCGCGGCGTTCACCCAGACAAACGTACCCAACGTCACACGGGCCGAGATGCTGCTGTCCTTTGCGGCCGCCGTCGCGCTGTGCGTCCCCCGCCGCAGCTGGCGCTACTTCGGCCTCCTTGCCACCGTTACGCACGAACTCGGCCACGCGTTCGCTGCCCTGACATCCGGCCAGCGGCTGTCCGGGATCCGCCTTCGGCCTGACCACTCCGGAACCACCACTACCTACAGCAGGAGCAGGTTGGCCGCGGCCTGGTCCTGCTTCTGGGGATATCCGGTACCGGCGCTGGCCGGTGCCGCCTTTGTCTGGTGCGGGCTCAACGGATGGGGACCGGCAGCCACGGCCGTCAGTGCGCTCGTGCTTGCCGCTTCGCTCCTTTTCCTCCGCAACCTTGCCGGGTTCGTCATCACGGGCGCTGCCATCGCCGGCGCCGGCGCACTCACCTTCCTTGCGCCGCCTCCCGTCGTGGGCCATGGTGCCGTCATCTTCGGCCTCGCACTCCTCGTGGCCGCTGTTCGGGACCTGCTCAAACTCACCCACGTCCATATCCGGCGTCGGGACCGTCTCACCAGCTCCGACGCGTATCTCCTGTACCGCACCACTTCTGTTCCGTCCGGCATCTGGATCGCCCTGTTCACGCTCCTGGTGGCCGCTGCATGGCTGGCGGCCTGGCAGCCCATCTCGATAATCCTGTTGCAAGGCGGCTAGTACGCAGAGGTGGCGCATAGGCTTGGGGCATGAGCCAGGAAACGGAAAGCACCCCCGCAGCGACCGACCCCTCCAGCGGACACAGCACCCGCGGAGCGTATGTGACAGGCGGAGCCGAATTCACCCGGGACACCAGTTACATCGAGGACCGAATCACCAGGAATGCCTCTCCTGGCACCAACGGCGAGCCGGGGTGGCCGGTAGAGGCAGGGCGCTACCGGCTCATAGCTGCAAGGGCCTGCCCATGGGCAAACCGGACCGTCATTGTCCGCAGGCTGCTGGGGCTGGAGGAGGCGATCTCCCTGGGCCAGCCCGGCCCCACCCACGACGCTCGTTCCTGGACCTTTGACCTGGATCCAGGCGGAGTGGATCCCATTCTGGGCATAGAGCGCCTGCAGGAAGCCTATTTTAAGCGTTTTCCCGGTTATCCGCGGGGAATTACCGTGCCTGCCATCGTGGATGTACGCAGCGGTGAAGTGGTGACCAACAACTTCCCCCAGATCACCCTGGACTTTTCCACCGAGTGGACCGAGTTCCACCGCAAGGGTGCACCGCAGCTCTACCCGGAGCACCTCCGCGGTGAAATCGACCAGGTTAACAAGCGCGTGTTCACCGAGATCAACAACGGCGTCTACCGCTGCGGCTTCGCCGGATCACAGGAAGCCTACGATTCGGCTTACGAGCGGTTGTGGACCGCCATGGATTGGCTTGAGGACCGCCTTTCGCGGCAACGCTACCTGGTGGGCGACACCATCACCGAAGCAGACGTACGGCTGTTCACCACGCTGGCACGGTTCGATCCCGTCTACCACGGACACTTCAAGTGCAACCGCCAGAAGCTGAGCGAAATGCCCAACCTGTGGGGCTACGCGCGGGACCTGTTCCAGACGCCCGGCTTCGGGGACACCACGGACTTCGTGCAGATCAAGAGGCACTACTACATCGTGCATGAGGACATTAACCCCACCGGCATCGTCCCTGCCGGCCCGGACCTGGCCGGATGGTTGGAGGACCACGGCCGGGAGGCGCTGGGCGGCCGCCCGTTTGGAGAGGGCACCCCGCCGGGGCCGGTCCGGCCTGGCGAGGAAGTTGCACCGGGACATGGAGCCGCCCGCTAAGCCAATCCCACGGCAGGAAATCGCTTTCCTCTTAGACTGGGGGCTATGCAGACATCTCTCGGTTTCGTGGCCCCTGGATACGAAGACGTCCTGGCCCTGTTTGAGTCGTTCCTTGCTGAAGACCTCCGCTACAGTGCGCAACTGGCGGCCTACCATGACGGGGTGCCGGTGGTACGCCTGACGGGCGGTCCCGACATGGCGCCCGAAACCCTGACCGGCGCCTATTCCTGCTCCAAGGGCGTTGCCGCAATGGTGATCGCCCTGCTGGTCCAGGATGGCGTCCTTGACCTGGACAAGACGGTGACGCATTACTGGCCTGAGTTTGCCGTGCACGGAAAGGACAGGCTGCTGGTCAGGGAAGCGCTGTCGCATCAGGCTGGCCTGATGGGTGTTGAAGGCGGCTTTGGCCCGGACGAGTTCACCACGTCCCGGGCCGCCGCACGGCTTGCCACTGCCGCCCCCGCCTGGGAGCCCGGCCGGCAGTTCGGCTATCACGCCCTCACCATCGGAATCCTCATGGAGGAGCTGTGCCGCCGCGTCACGGGCGAGGCGCTTCAAGGTATGTTCGACCGCCGGATCCGGAAGCCGCAGGACGTGGATTTCTTCCTGGGACTCCCGGAGGACCTGGAGCCGCGGTACCGGGATGTCCTCTATGAGGAAGACCCCAGCCAGGTCTGGGTTGACCCGCTCAGCCTCGAAGGCCTTAACAGCAATGCGCCCGTCAGCACCGTCATGGAGCTGCCAAACATCCGTTCCGTACGGGCTGCAGGCATGTCCGCAGCCGGCGGTGTTGGATCCGCCGACGGACTGGCGCGGCTGTATGCGGCGGCGACCACCGGCGTCGAAGGCGGTGGGGCGTTCCTCACAGCAGGGACCATCGCGGTGATGACGCGGGAGCAGGTGTGGGGCCTGGACCGGTCCTCCGGCCTGGACAATGCCTTTGCCGTGGTCTTCATGAAGCCCCACCCCTCGCGGAACTTCGGCAGCCACCGTGCCTTCGGCCATGAGGGGGCCAACGCGGCCCTCGGCTTTGCCGACCCGTCCTATGGACTGGGCTTCGGTTACATCCCCCGGCGCGCGGAAGAGGGACGCACGCCGGGCCGGGCCCATCGCCTTGCCGCTGCAGTGCGGCGCTCAACAGCCGGTTTGTCCTGACGCACCCCCGGCCCTACTGTTGTCCGGATGGGCAATACTCAAGCACGACCGGATGCACGGTGGGCTCGGGGGACCCAACTTCTTAAACAATCGGTGGCGGGACTCTCCGCTGCCTTCGCGGCGCAGCGGCTGCAACTGGCTGCCAAAGCCGCGCTTGCCGCGGGCCTGGCGTTCGCCATTGCGCCGCTGATGCCGGGCGCCGCCTCGCACTACGCGTACTACGCGCCGCTGGGCGCCCTGGTGGCCATGTACCACAACGTCGCGGGCTCGGTGAAGCAGGGAGCGCAGGCGCTCGCGGGGCTGGCAATGGGAATCGGTCTTGCCTTCATCCTGGTCAGCATGGCCCAACCCTCCCCGTTGACGGTGGCACTCTTCATGGGTGTCGGAGTGCTCCTGGGAGGCTTGCCGGGCATCGGTTCGGGCAGTGACTGGATTCCGACGGCGGCCCTGCTGGTCTTGCTGGTCGGCGGCAGCAACGCGGACGATTTCTCCTTCGGATACCTGGTCCAGATGGGTGCAGGCGTGGCTGTGGGCATTGCCGTAAACTTCCTCATCTTCCCGCCGCTGCACTTCGACGCAGCGGCATCAAGCCTGAAGGACCTTCGCCTTGCCCTTGGGCGGCAACTGACCGATATGGGGGCGGCGATCACGGAGGAGTGGCCGCCGGAACACGAGGACTGGTCGCGGCGGTCGGACGAACTGGCGTCGGCCGCGAGGTCGGTGCGGCACCTCGTCAAGGAGGCAGACGCCAGCCGCCGCGCAAATCCCAGGCGGAAGCTGCACCCCCGGGACGTTGACAAGGACTACCGCGACCTCCGCGAACTGGAGCGGGTCACCTTCCATATCCAGGACATGACGGACGTGCTCTCCGACGTCATATGGGAAAGCGACGTCCCGTACGACATCCCGCTGCAGGACAGTGAACCGCTTGCCGCTGCCATCACTGCAACCGGAGAGCTGCTGGCGTCCTACGGCGAGGCTGACGAACAGACCCAGAAACACCGGTTTGATGCCGCCAAAGAGGCGGTGGAAGCCTGCATGGCAGCCGCCGCAGGCAGGCAATCCACTCAGGGGACCGTCCCCGCGTCAGAATCGGTCCTCCTCAGCCTCCACCGGATCCTTCGCGCTGTTCGCCCACAGGACTAGGCTGGAGGCCGTGCGTCAGAGCTGCAGGGCCGAAACGGTCCCACTGAAATGACGCCGCCCCGAGCGTGGACTCCACGCGACAAAGCCGGAGTGCTTCCATGCGCCCGTATCGCTTTGTTCGGTCCCGATCTCCAAGGCGACCCGGGAGGGCAGGAAGACCGGGGCCTCAAACTCCACGTCCCACCTGAATGAGTCGCCCCGGGCGGGGCCCACATCTGCGAGCGCTCGCGAGGCCAGGTACATGCCGTGCGCTATGGACCGCCGCATGCCCAGGGCCTTCGCCGAGAGCACACTCAGGTGGATCGGGTTGAAGTCCCCCGAAACCGCTGCGTAGGCCCGCCCCGTGTCCACGCCCAGGTGCCACAGGGCCGTTGGATCAGGAGCTGTGAAGTCAGCCTTGGGCGGAATGGCCGTGGGCTTGTCGATCCCCGGCAGGAACACTCCCTTGGCGAGATAGGTGGACACCCCACGCCAGCGCGCATCGTCAGAACCGGCACGCCGCACCTCGGCCACCACGTCCACCTGCGTTCCTGCACGGTGGCCGCGCAGGTTTTCCACCCTGGCGGTCATGTCAAGAACATCAGTGAACACCAGTGGTGCCCTTTGCTCAACGCTGTTGCGCAGGTGGATCATGCCCAGCAGGGGCAGCGGAAAGTCGTCGCGGTTCAGCACGCTCATGGCCAGCGGGAACACGATGGCGTGGATGAAACCGGCAGGGAGTACGTCACTGGCCGTCTCGCCAATCAGGTGCTGATAGGCAGTAAGGTTTTCGACCCCCACCGTGATGCCCCTGACTTCGTGGCTTTCCGCCGGGAGGACCGGAGAGTCATGCGTTCCCAGGAGCCTGCGCCGTGCCGCCTGCGCGGCGGCATTGACGTACAGCTTGGACAACGACGGCATCTCGGCCAGGATCACTGGTTGTTGGACCGTCATGCCCCCACCAGGTTCTGCCCGCACACCCGCAGTACCTCTCCGTTGATCCCGCCCGCAGCATCGCTGGCCAGGAACGCGATGGTCTCGGCAACATCGGACGGCAGGCCGCCCTGCTGCAGCGAGTTCAGCCGCCGCGCCACTTCGCGGACGGCAAAGGGGATGCGTGCCGTCATCTCGGTTTCAATGAAACCGGGGGCCACGGCATTGATGGTGCCGCCGCGTGATGCGAGCAGAGGGGCGGTGGCACGGACCATTCCCATGACTCCTCCCTTGGATGCCGCGTAGTTGGTTTGCCCCCTGTTCCCGGCGATGCCGCTGGTGGAAGCAACTGAAACAATACGTGGTGACGACTGGAAGTGCTCGGATGCCAGAAGTGCCTCGTTGATGCGGAGCTGGGCGGCGATGTTGATATTGATCACCGGGTTCCACCGTGCCTGGTCCATGTTGGCCAGCAGTTTGTCCCGCGTGACGCCGGCGTTGTGCACCACGATGTCCAGCCGGCCGTGCCGCTGCACGGCGTGGTCGATGATCCGCCGGCCCGCGTCTGCGCCCGTGATGTCGAGCTGCAAAGCAGTGGCCCGCACCTCGTTGGCCACGGCTGCCAGCTGGTCGCCCGCCGCAGGAATGTCCACCAGGATCAGGGTAGCGCCGTCGCGGTGCATGGTTCTGGCAATTTGGGCGCCGATGCCCCGGGCTGCGCCGGTGACGACGGCTACCTTCCCTGCCAATGGCTTTTCCGCGTCGGCGGGAAGACCGCCGTCCTCCGATGAGACCGTCAGGAACTGTCCGTCGACGAACGCCGACCGGCCGGAGAGGAAGAACCTGACGGCGCCCAGTGCACTGGGGCTGGTGGTTGTGGTGGCATCGGCAAGGACTACGCCGTTGCCGGTTGCACCGGCCCGCAGTTCCTTGGCCAGGGACCGCAGGAAGCCATCCACTCCCTGCCGCGCTGCTGCAGCGTCAGGTGAGGAGGCCTCCGCCGCCGGGCGGGACACCGTGATGATCCGGCCCCCGGCGCGAAGGTCGCGGAGGGAACCTGCAGCGGCCAACACCGGCTTTTCCAGGTCTGCAGGGTGCTCGATCTCATCGAGGACAAGGATAATGGCACCCAGTTTTTCGGCCGGAACGGCGTGGCGCCTGACGTCAAGGTCCCAGGACAGCAGCTCTGCAGCGAGCTTGTCCGCCCCCGGAGTATCCCCCAGGACAACGACGGGTCCGGTGACCAGTGGCTGGCCGGGCTTGTATCGGCGCAGGACCGCGGGCTGTGGAAGGCCGAGCTTCTTTGCAAGGCTGCGGCCCAGGCCGCTGTTGACCAGTTGTGAGTATGTGTCCGCCATGGCCGCCCCCTACAGAGATTCCAGGATCGCGACGACGCCCTGGCCACCGGCCGCGCAAACGGACACCAGGCCACGTGCTGGACGGCCCGTGGAGGCCGCCTTGGCGTGGAGCATTTTGGCCAGGGTGCCTACAATTCGGCCGCCGGTGGCGGCAAAGGGGTGGCCTGCTGCCAGCGAGGACCCGTTGACGTTGAGGCGGGAACGGTCGATGCGGCCCAATGCACCGTCGAGTCCAAGGCGGGTGCGGCCGAACTCGTCATCCTCCCAGGCTGCCAGGGTACTGAGGACGGTGGCTGCAAAGGCTTCATGGATTTCGAAGTAATCAAAGTCCGCCAGCGTCAGGTTTTGCCGGGCCAGGAGCCTGGGCACAGCGAACACGGGAGCCATCAACAGCCCGTCCTTGCCATGGACGAAGTCAACCGCGGCGGCCTCGGCGTCCACAACGGCTGCCAGCTTGGGCAGGTCGCGGGCATCAGCCCATTCGTCAGACGCCAGCAGCACCGTGGAGGCGCCGTCCGTCAGCGGGGTGGAATTGCCCGCCGTCATGGTGGCGTCGGCGCCAAGATTGCGGCCGAAGACCGGCTTCAGCGACGCGAGTTTCTCCAGCGAGGTGTCCGCCCGCAAGTTCGCGTCACGCGTCAGTCCCCGGTATGGGGTCATGAGGTCATCGAAGAACCCGGAGTCGTAGGCCGCAGCGAGGTTGTGGTGGCTGTTCATTGCCAGCTCGTCCTGCGCTTCCCGGGAGATCTTCCACTGTGCAGTGGTCAGGGCCTGGTGCTCACCCATGGTCAGGCCGGTTCGCGGCTCTGCCGTACCGGGGGCCAGCGGGGCCAGGTCCTTGGGCCGGAGCCGGCTCAGGATCTGCACGCGCTGGGGAAGTGTTTTGGCCCGGTGAAGGTCCAGGATCACCTCGCGGAGCCCCTCGCTGACCACCACCGGTGCGTCGGAGGCTGAGTCCACACCGCCGGCGATGCCGGAATCGATCTGTCCCAGCTTGATCTTGTTTGCCAGGCCCACCACGGTTTCAAGACCCGTGGCGCACGCCTGCTGGAGGTCGTACACAGGCGTTTCGGCAGAGAGTGCCGATCCCAGGACCGCTTCCCTGGTGAGGTTGAAGTCCCGGGAGTGCTTGAGTACCGCACCGGCCGCCACCTGGCCGATCCGCTCATCCTGAAGGCCGAACCGGGCGATCAGGCCATCGAGGGCGGCTGTCAGCATGTCCTGGTTGGAGGATTTTGCATATGCTCCGCCGGCGCGGGCGAACGGAATCCTATTGCCTCCGACGACGACGGCACGGCGGGCTGCGGGCGCGGCGCCCCGACCCGATCCATCAGGTGTGGGCGTGGACTGTCCTTCTGTGGACATGGAGGGCTCCTCTGGTCACTGTGGTTACCGATACCCAGCGTACCTGATACGCTGAGTATCGTGAACTTTCAGGACACGCGGTTTCCCGTAACCATCGAGCTGCCGTCACCGGCCAGCCCTGACGGGCGTTCGTCCCGCTGGCAGAGCCATCGGGAGGAACGGCGCAGGGAACTCATCAAGCAGGCCCGCCGCGCGGTCCACGTGCTGGGGAGCGATGCTTCCATGGAGGACATCGCGACGGCTGCGGGAACGTCGAAATCGGTCTTCTACCGGTACTTCGGAGATAAGGCAGGGCTGCAGCAGGCCGTGGGCGAAGTGGTTCTCAGCCAGATGCAGCACCGCATCCAGGAGGCCGCCCAAAGTGCCGTCACACCCCGGGAAGGCTTGCTGGCCATGGTCTCGGCCTACCTCCAAATGGCCGATACCAGCCCCAACGTCTACACATTCGTCACCAGCTACGCCCCGAGTGATACCGCCAACCCCCCGCATCCGGCTTCTGCCGGCGGCCCACTGGGCCCCTTTTTTGATGCCATCGCGGACATGATCGCCACCCCCATGCGGTCACATCTGGGTGACGTCAGGGAAACCGTCATCGGCTACTGGCCAAAGGCGGCGATCGGTCTGGTACGGAACGCCGGCGAGCAGTGGCTCAGCACCCCGGGCTCCCCCACCAAACCGGACCAGGAGACCATGGCCCGCCAGATCACGGCGTGGCTGTGCGTGGGCATAGTCCCCGAGCTCTCTCCCGCCTCACCAACCACCAAGTTATCCGCCAAAGAAGGACTGTGACATGACTGATGTAGTGGACCGCACCGCCCGCAAAGGGCTTCGCCCCGGAGCAACCGCTTCAGCCAAGCCCCTTGACGAAAGCTTCACGCCCGCCGTCGACGTCGAGGCACTGGGACGGCAGCTCCTGGGCAAGTGGGCCGACGTGCGGCTCCAGGCACGGCAGCTGGCCGCCAGGCCCGAACTGCACAAAATCGAAGGGCTCACGCACACGGACCACCGTGCCCGCGTGTTCGGCCAGCTCAAATACCTTGTGGACAATGAAGCCGTACACCGCGCCTTCCCCTCGGAACTGGGGGGCTCCGATGACCACGGCGGCAACATCGCCGGCTTTGAGGAACTGGTGGTGGCGGACCCGTCGCTGCAGATCAAAGCAGGCGTCCAGTGGGGGCTCTTCGGCTCCGCCGTGATGCACCTGGGCACCGCAGAACACCACACCAAATGGCTGCCGGGAATCATGAACCTGGACATCCCCGGCTGCTTCGCCATGACCGAAACCGGCCACGGCTCGGACGTGGCCAGCATCGCCACCACCGCCACCTATGACCCCGCCGCCGAAGAGTTCATCATCCACACCCCCTTCCGCGCCGCCTGGAAGGACTACATCGGCAACGCGGCCAACGACGGCCTCGGCGCAGTAGTGTTCGCCCAGCTGGTCACCCGCGGCGTGAACCACGGCGTCCACGCCTTCTACGTGGACCTGCGGGACCCGGCCACCAAGGAATTCCTCCCGGGCATCGGCGGGGAGGATGACGGCATCAAGGGCGGCCTGAACGGCATCGACAACGGCCGGCTGCACTTTACCAACGTCCGCGTTCCACGGGCCAACCTCCTGAACCGGTACGGCAACGTCGACGCAGACGGAACGTACACTTCCCCAATTGCCAGCCCCGGCCGGCGGTTCTTCACCATGCTGGGAACGCTGGTCCAGGGCCGCGTGTCACTGGACGGCGCCGCCGTCGCGGCCTCCAAGGTGGCCCTGAAGGCCGCCATCCAGTACGCCACTGAACGCCGCCAGTTCAACGCCTCCTCGCACACGGAGGAAGAAGTCCTGCTCGACTATCAGCGGCACCAGCGGCGTCTGTTCACCCGGCTGGCCACCACCTACGCGGCCGGATTTGCCCACGAGCAGTTGCTGCAGAAGTTCGATGACGTCTTTTCCGGTGCCCATGACACCGACGCAGACCGCCAGGACCTGGAAACCCTGGCAGCAGCCCTGAAGCCGCTCAGTACCTGGCACGCCCTGGACACACTGCAGGAATGCCGCGAAGCCTGCGGCGGGGCCGGTTTCCTGATCGAAAACCGCTTCGCGTCATTGCGCGCCGACCTGGACGTCTACGCCACGTTCGAGGGCGACAACACGGTGCTGCTCCAGTTGGTGGCCAAGCGCCTGCTTGCCGACTACGCCAAGGAATTCCGCAGCGTGGACTTCGGCGTGCTGGCCCGGTACGTGGTGAACCAGGCCGCCGGCGCTGCCGTCCACCGCACCGGTCTGCGCCAGGTGGCCCAGTTCATGGCCGACACCGGTTCGGTCCAAAGAGCCGCAATCGCCCTGCGCGACGAGGACGCCCAGCGCGCCCTCCTCACGGACCGGGTGCAGACCATGGTGGCTGAGGCCGGTGCCGCTTTGAAGGGCAGCAAGCGGCTTCCGCAGGACAAGGGTGCCGCCCTGTTCAACCGGCACCAGAATGAACTTATCGACGCCGCCCAGGCACACGCGGAGCTGCTGCAGTGGGAAGCGTTCACGGACGCCCTGCAGCAGGTAACGGACCCCGGAACCCGGAAGGTCCTGACCTGGCTGCGGGACCTCTTCGGCCTGTCCCTGATTGAGAAGAACCTGTCCTGGTACCTCATGAACGGGCGCCTCTCCATGCAGCGCGCACGCACCGTGGGCGGGTACATCAACAGGTTGCTGGAGAAAATCCGCCCGCACGCCGTGGACCTGGTGGACGCCTTCGGGTACGGCGACGAGCACGTGCGGGCCGCCATCGCCACGGGGGCCGAGAAGGCCCGCCAGGACGAGGCGCGTGCACACTTCCGCAGCGAGCGGGCCAGCGGGCAGGCCCCGGTTGACGAGAAGGTCATGATCGCCAGGACAGCGGGCGGCAAGGGCTGACCTGCCGGCCACGCCGGCCAGCCGTGGAAATAGCGACGGCGCCGCTCCCCCTCCCAGGGGGCGGCGCCGTCGTTATGTGTACTGCCGGGACGCTCAGCCGGCTGCGGGCAGCACCGAGCGGTACACCTCAAGGGTGGTCTCGGTGATCGATTCCCAGGAGAAATGCTTTTCAGCCCGCTCCCGGCCGGCCTGCCCCATGGCACGGGCGCGTTCGGGATCGGACACTACCTCGGTCAGGGCGGCCGCGAATTCCGCGACAAACTTCTCCGGGTCCAAGGGCGTCCCGGTGCCGTCGGTGACCTGCTCCAGGTCCACCAGCAGGCCCGTGCGGCCATGCTCAACAACCTCGGGGATGCCGCCGGTGGCGCTTGCCACCACGGCCGCCCCGCAAGCCATGGCCTCGAGGTTGACGATACCCAGCGGTTCATAGATGGAGGGGCAGGCGAAGGCGGTGGCATGGCTGAGCACCTGGATCAGCTCGTGGCGCGGCAGCATCCGTTCAATCAGCACCACGCCCGTGCGTTGCTTTTGCAGTTCCTCAATCAGTGCCGCCGTTTCGGCCGCCAGTTCCGGGGTGTCCGCCGCGCCCAGGCACAGGACCAGCTGGACGTCAGCCGGAAGTTTCGCTGCCGACCGCAGGAGGTACGGAACGCCCTTCTGGCGTGTGTTTCTTCCCACAAAGACGACGCTTGGCTTGGTGGGGTCGATGCCCAGGGCGCGGACGGCGTCGTCGTTTTCGTCACGCTGCCAAAGCTCCACGTCGATGCCGTTGTGGACCACCCGGACCTTTTCGGGGTCCACGTTGGGGTAGCTGCGCAGGATGTCCTGGCGCATGCCCTCGGACACGGCGATGATCGCCGCCGCCGCTTCGTACGCCGTCTTCTCCACCCAGGAGGAAAGGGCGTAACCACCGCCAAGCTGCTCAGCCTTCCACGGCCGCAGCGGCTCAAGGCTGTGGGCGCTGAGAACGTGCGGAATTCCGTGCAGCAGCGAGGCCAGATGCCCGGCCATGTTGGCATACCAGGTATGCGAATGGACAAGGTCTGCGCCCTGCACGTCCGGCACAATGCGCAGGTCCACACCGAGGGTCTGCACCGCTGCGTTGGCCCCGCCGAGGTCCTCCGGGACCTGGTAGGAGGTCACGGTCGCGCCATGGTAATCGGAATCGCGGGGTGCCCCGAACGCACGAACCTGCAGGTCAACGTGCTTACTAAGCACCCTGCTCAGTTCGGCTACGTGCACTCCGGCGCCACCGTAGATCTCGGGCGGGAACTCTTTAGTCACAATGTCTATTCGCACAAGACCCAAGGTAGTCGTTCACGGATAACTGTTCTAGTGTGAAGGAGTCCGGGCCTACCGGACTGTCTTGGGGAGTTACGAAGGCGTACAGGAGCGACCATTATGCCGTTGACCAAAAAAGTCCTGGCCATTGTCCTCGCAGGCGGCGAGGGGAACAGGCTGATGCCACTGACGGCAGACCGGGCCAAGCCTGCCGTGCCGTTTGCCGGCAGTTACCGCCTTATCGATTTCGCCATTTCCAATCTGGTGAATTCCCGCTATCTGCAAATCGTGGTCCTCACGCAATATAAGTCCCACAGCCTCGACCGGCATATATCCGAAGCGTGGCGCATGTCCACCCAGCTGGGCAACTATGTCGCCTCCGTTCCCGCGCAGCAGCGCGTCGGCAAGAGCTGGTTCCTGGGCAGCGCAAACGCCATTTACCAGTCCCTGAACCTGATCCACGACGCCAACCCCGACATTGTCGTCGTGGTGGGCGCAGACCACGTGTACCGGATGGACTTCGCCCAGATGGTGGAACAACACGTGCTCAGCGGGGCCAAGGCCACCGTGGCGGCCGTACGCCAGCCCCTGCATATGGCAGACCAGTTCGGCGTCATCGAAGTGGACCAGAACGATCCCCAGAAGATTGCCGCGTTCGTGGAAAAGCCAGCCAGCACCCCCGGGCTTGCTGCCGACCCCTCGCAGTTCCTGGCCTCCATGGGCAACTATGTGTTCGACGCCGACGCCCTGGTGGCGGCTCTGCACGTGGACGCCGAGCGCCTCGACACCAAGCACGACATGGGCGGGGACATCATCCCCTACTTCGTCAACCAGGGCGAGGCGGGTGTCTACGACTTCACGCTCAACGACATCCCGGGTTCCACCGAACGCGACCGCACCTACTGGCGCGATGTCGGCACCATCGACTCCTTCTATGACGCCCACATGGACCTCATCTCCCCGCTGCCGGTCTTCAACCTCTACAACTCCGAGTGGCCCATCTACACTCGGCAGAGCATTTCCCCGCCCGCCAAGTTCGTCCGGGGCAAGAACAACACCGTGGGCACGGCGCTGGACTCAATCGTCTCCAGCGGTGTGGTGATTTCCGGTGGCGTGGTGGAAGGCTCCGTGCTGTCCAACGACGTCTACGTCGCAACCAGCGGCCGGGTCATCGATTCGGTCCTGATGGACAAGGTACAGGTGGGTGAAGGGGCAGTGATCAACCGCGCCATCCTGGACAAGAACGTCAAGGTCCCGGCCGGTGCCGCCATCGGCCTGGACCCGGACCTGGACCGGGCGCGCGGGTTCAAGGTCACGGAGTCCGGCATCACGGTCCTCGCCAAGGGCCAGGAAGTTCCGGAACCGGGCGATGAGGAACGCCGGCTTGCCGCCAGCCACCTGAGCGTCCTGCCCAACGCCATCAAAGCGGCCGCAGAGCAGTACCCCGACGTCCGCGAGGCCGCGGACAAGGTGGCCGGCACGCACGCGGCCGCAGCGGCGGAGGCCGCTCCCGCCGCCCGGCTGCGCTGACCCGCAGCCAGAACCTCCCAAAGGCATACTGCAGGCCGGGGCACCAGAGATGGTGCCCCGGCCTGCGGCGTACGCTGTAAAATTTTCCCAATGAGCTCCCCCGATCTGACCCCTGAGGACATCCAGGCCTGCCTCAAGGTCCTGAACACCATCCACGCGTACGACGAGGAGCACCCGGACTACATTTCGGTGCGCCGCGCCACGGGGAAGATGTTCAAGGCCGTCAAACGCCACCGCAGGGTCACCAAGCGCGATTCCATCGCCGAGGCTGACCGCGCCGTGATCGCCCAGACGGCCACCGCTGCCCCGGACCGGATCGATGACGAAACCCGTGGCAATAAACTGGCTACGTCCGCCACCGGGAACATCGCGGGCCACCTCATCCGGTCCCGTCCCTGCTACATCTGCAAGCAGCATTACACCCAAGTGGACGCCTTCTACCACCAGCTCTGCCCCGAATGCGCGGCCTTCAGCCACAGCAAGCGCGATGCCCGGACCGACCTGACCGGCCGGCGGGCCCTGCTCACCGGCGGCCGGGCCAAGATCGGGATGTACATCGCGCTCCGGCTGCTGCGCGACGGAGCACACACCACCATCACCACGCGGTTCCCTAAGGACGCAGCCCGGCGCTTCGCTGCGATGGAAGACAGCGGCGACTGGCTGCACCGGCTCCGTATCGTGGGCATCGACCTGCGCGATCCTGCCCAGGTCATGGCCCTGACCGACTCACTCGACCAGGCCGGCCCGCTGGACATCATCATCAACAACGCGGCCCAGACCGTGCGCCGGTCGGGCAACGCCTATAAGCCACTGGTGGACGCTGAGGACGAGCCGCTTCCGGCAGCACTGGAGCACGCCAACGGCGGCCCTGAACTGCTGACTTTCGGCCATGCCCATGACAAGCACCCGCTGGCGCTTGCCGGCAGCGTCACTGAGCATCCGGTCCTGGCCGGCGACGCCATCACCTCGCTGGCGCTCTCCACCGGGTCCGCCTCGCTGGAGCGCATCGCCTCGGGGACCGCCATCGACGCCGGCGGCCTGGTCCCGGACCTGGCCACGATCAACAGCTGGACGCAGGTGCTGGACGAAGTGGACCCCCTGGAGATGCTCGAGGTGCAGCTCTGCAACGTCACCGCACCGTTCCTGCTGGTCAGCCGGCTCCGCGGCGCCATGAAACGGTCCACCGCACGGCGGAAATACATTGTGAACGTCTCCGCCATGGAAGGACAGTTCTCCCGGGCCTACAAGGGGCCCGGGCACCCGCACACCAACATGGCCAAGGCGGCGCTGAACATGATGACCCGCACCAGCGCCCAGGAGATGCTGGACACGGACGGCATCCTCATGACCGCCGTGGACACCGGCTGGATCACGGACGAGCGTCCGCACTTCACCAAGGTCCGGCTCATGGAGGAAGGCTTCCACGCGCCCCTGGACCTCGTGGACGGCGCGGCCCGCGTTTACGATCCCATCGTCATGGGCGAGAAGGGCGAGGACCAGTACGGCGTCTTCCTGAAGGATTACAAACCCAGCCCCTGGTGATGGGCGTATGCTCACGGCATGAGCAACGAGTCATCCACCCAAGTGCAGAAACTTGAACACCACGAATGCTGGGCACTGCTGCGGACGGTGTCCGTGGGAAGGCTGGCGGTCCTCGTGGAGGGCCGGCCGGACATTTTCCCGGTCAACTTCACGGTAGACGGCGGCACTCTGGTCTTCCGGACGGCCCAGGGAACCAAACTGTCGGCAGCCTCCGGCGATGCCGCCGTGGCCGTGGAGGCGGACGGGGTGGACCCTGACACGGGCCTGGCGTGGAGCGTGGTGATCAAGGGCACTGCTGCTCTGGTCAAGAGCACTGAGGAAGTACTGGACACCTCCCGCCTGTATCTCTTCCCCTGGCAGGCGGGGCGCAAGGACGCGTTCGTCCGCATTACCCCGGACACCGTCACGGGGCGCCGCTTCAAGGTCACCGATCCGATGACGTGGTGGACACAGATCAGCGGCTCCGGCAGGTCGGCGTCTGAATAGGCCGACGGCGGGTTCCCCGGCCAGGGAGGCCGGGGAACCTGCAGTGTCAGGCGAGCTGCGTGATCTCCACGCTGACCTTCAGGGCGGAGCCGCCGCCCCCGGACAGGATGCCCTTGAGCGGGGGCACGTCCCGGTAGTCCCTGCCCCGGGCCACGGTGACGTGGAAGTCGCCGGCCGGTTTGTGGTTGGTGGGGTCCCAGCTGCGCCAGTCACCGTCCCACCATTCGAGCCAGGCGTGCGACTGCCCGGCCACGGTCTCGCCGATTCCGGCGCTGGAGCGCGGGTGCAGGTAGCCGGAGACGTAGCGGGCCGGAATGCCGCAGCTGCGCAGCGCGCCGATGGCCAGGTGCGCCAGGTCCTGGCACACGCCCTGGCGCTGGCCCCAGGCTTCCTCGGCGTTGGTGGTGACGGCGGTGGAGCCGGACATGTAGGTCATCTCCCCGCGCATCCAGGCGAAAATAGCCATGGCTGCCTCGTGCGGGTTCTTCCCTGCCACGACGTCCGGGATGATGCCCAGGACTTCGTCCCCCGGGCCGCTCAGCCGGGACTGCGGCAGCCAGTCGCTGAACGCGTCAAGGGTCTCCGGGGACGCCAAGTCATCCCAGCCCACGATGTCAGCCTCCGCAGGGATCTTTTCCGCCCTGTGCACCTCAACGGTGATGTTGGACACCACTTCGAGGTTCTCGTGCGGCATCTGCATGTCGAAGGCCGTGACCCTGGTTCCCCAGTAGTCGCGGTAGGTGCTCACCGCCGCCTGTGACGGGGAAACCTTCACCACGGACTCGAGCACCACCTGCTGCGAATCCGTCAGCGGCGTCATCCGGGCCTCGTTGTAGGACAGTGTCACCCGCTTGTTGTATTTGTAGGCCGTCCTGTGGACGATGCTCAACCGGGTCATGACACTTCTCCCACCCAGGCAAGTTCGTCCGCCTGATTGAAGTACTTACGGGAAATGGCGTCCGAGGCCTGGGACACCGCTTTCTGCACCCGCTCCATGTGCTCGGGCAGTTCGGACATGAGGTCATCCGTCCGGTGGAACTCAAGGAAGGTCCGCGCCTGGCCCACGATGCGGCGGGCATCGTTGATGAAGCCCACCCGCTGCGCGGAGGGGTCCAGCTTGGCGAGGCATTCGTCAGCGTCCCGCAGCGCATAGACAATTGACCGGGGGAACAGGCGGTCCAGGAGCAGGAATTCGGCAGCGTGCTGGTCGCCGAACGCAGCGCGGCGGGTGCGGAGGAAGGATTCATAGGCGCCGGCACAGCGGAGCATGTTCACCCAGGACATGCCTGCGGAGAGCACGTCGCGGGTGGAGAGCATCCTTGCCGTCATGTCCGCACGCTCCAGGGAACGCCCCAGGACCAGGAAGAGCCAGCTCTCGTCATGGCTCACCGTGGTGTCGGCGAGGCCGCTGACCATCGCCGTGCGCTCCAGGGTCCAGTTGCAGAACCGGTAGGTGCCTACCACGTCCTTGCGGTGCTGGCTCAGCCCGTAGTAGGTGGTGTTCAGGCTCTCCCACAGCCCGGAGGACACGGTTTCGCGTGCGCGGCGGGCGTTCTCGCGGGCAGCGCCCAGTGAACCGGCAATGGACGTGGCGCTGGTCTTGTCGTAGGCCAGGGCATGGAGCAGTTCCGGCAGGCCGAAATCCTCGCTCTGCGGCTTGGCGCCCATGACGGCCAGGAGTTCCTGGGCCACGCTTTTGCGTTCCTCCATGGGGAGGTGGTTCAGGCGTTCCAGGTGGACATCCAAAATGCGGGCGGTACCGTCCGCCCGCTCCACGTAGCGGCCGATCCAAAAAAGGGACTCGGCAATACGGCTAAGCATTCGCGGCTACCTCCTGCGCGCCCGGAACGTTGTCAAAGAAATGTGCGACGGCGGCCACGTCTTCAAGTGCCGGGCTCACTGCTGCTGCTCCGACTGGCGGTCGCGCCAGTTGCTTTCCACCGGCCACACGGAAACCCGTTCACGGACCGTGACGGACTGGCGGGGCACGGTTTCCACCGGCATCTGGGGTGAATCGGCAAGGACCCAGGTGTCCTTGGATCCACCGCCCTGGCTGGAGTTCACGATCAGCGACCCTTCCTTCAATGCAACGCGGGTCAGGCCGCCCGGGAGCACCCAGACGTCGTCGCCGTCGTTCACGGCGAAAGGCCGCAGGTCAACGTGGCGCGGACCGAACTTGTCCCCGCCCAAGGTGGGAACGGTGGAGAGCTGCAGCACCGGCTGGGCGATCCAGCCGCGGGGATCGGAGATGATCCGCTGGCGGAGGGCGTCCAGCTCGTCCTTGGAGGCATCGGGGCCGATGACCAGGCCCTTGCCGCCGGAGCCATCCACCGGCTTGACCACCAGTTCCGCCAGGTTGTCCAGGGTGTACTCCCGGGCCTCCTTCTCCTCAAGGCGGAAGGTGTCCACGTTGGCGATGATGGGCTCCTCGCTGAGGTAGTAGCGGATCAGGTCAGGGACGTAACTGTAAACCAGTTTGTCGTCGGCTACGCCATTGCCCACCGCGTTGGCGATGGTGACGCCGCCGGCGCGGGCCGCGTTGACCAGGCCCGGGCAGCCCAGCATGGAGTCGGACCGGAACTGCAGCGGGTCCAGGAAGTCGTCGTCGATCCGCTTGTAGATGACGTCCACGCGCTGCTCGCCCGCCGTTGTGCGCATGTACACGCGGTTTCCGCGGCAGATGAGGTCCCGGCCCTCCACCAGCTCCACGCCCATCAGGCCAGCCAGGAGGGTGTGCTCGAAGTAGGCGCTGTTGAACACGCCGGGGGTCAGGACGACGACGGTGGGGTCATCCACGCCCGCCGGTGCGGTTTTGCGCAGGGCAGAGAGCAACCGGCGCGGGTACTCTTCCACAGGCCGGATGAGTTGCTGCCCAAACGCCTCAGGCAGGCCCTTGGCCATGGCGCGCCGGTTCTCCAGCACATAGCTGACCCCGGAAGGCACGCGGACGTTGTCTTCCAGGACCCGGAAGGTGCCGGCGGCGTCACGGACGACATCGATGCCGGAGATGTGGACCCGTACCCCGCCTGCCGGCTCAAAGCCGTGGACCTGCCGGTGGAAGTGGGCGCTGGTGGTCACGAGCTGGCGGGGAATCACGCCGTCGGCCACCACCGTCATCTTGTCGTAGACGTCGTTCAGGAAGGCTTCCAGGGCGCGTACGCGCTGGGCGACGCCGCGTTCCAGGACATCCCATTCAGCCGCGGGGATGACCCGGGGCACGATGTCGAGGGGAAAGGGCCGCTCCTCGCCCGCGAAGTCGAACGTGACGCCACGGTCCAGGAAGGTGCGGGCCATCGAGTCAGCGCGCGCGCTGACGTCCGCCAGGGAGAGCTTCCGGAGTGCCTCCGCCACCTGCCCGTACGAGTCTCTTGCCTCTTGCCCGGGGGCGAACATCTCGTCATAGGCTCCGGTGCGGCCCGCGGCCTCGGAGTAATCCTGGAATAGGTCTGACATGTCCAATAGCCAACCATCTTTTTGTTTCGAGTTCATTACTGCCATCCATTCTGGCGTGTTGGCGCCGATGGCCCGGTTCGTACTTTACTGGCCTCTTCGGGCACAGTAGTTGAGTGCCAGACAGCAGAAGCCTCCCAGTGCCGGGCCGCGGCGGTTTCCGGCCCCTTGTGGCGCGCCTGGTTCCAGGCCTGTTGACGGCGGCCGCCGCCGTTGCAGTGGCCTTCATGGTGCATGCGCTGCTGCCGGCATTGCCTGCAATGACCCTGGCCGTGGTTTTGGGTGTTCTTGCGGCCAACCTGCCCGGCGCAGGCAGCTGGACCGGCGGCCGGGCCCGTGCGGGCCTGGACTTCGCGGGCAAGCACCTGATGCGTGGCGGGATCGTGCTCCTGGGCCTGAAGGTCAGCATTATGGACGTCCTCCACCTGGGGTGGGCGGCACTGGTCCTGATCGTGGCCGTGGTGGCCGCAAGTTTCGGCGGGACCTATGCGATCTCGCGCCTGTTCCGTCTTCCGCCGGTGACCTCGCTCCTGGTGGCCACGGGATTCTCCATCTGCGGCGCCTCTGCCATTGGCGCCATGGCCGCCGTCCGCCGCATCCGGCATGCGGAAACCGTCCTGCCGGTGGCCCTGGTGACGCTCTGCGGAACGCTCGCCATCGGCGTCCTGCCCCTCCTGGCCCACCCCCTGGGACTGACGGCTACGGTGTTCGGTGCCTGGACCGGCGCCTCCGTGCACGATGTAGGCCAGGTGGTGGCCACGGCGCAGACCGCAGGGACCGCCGCCCTGGCGATCGCCGTCGTCGTCAAACTCACCCGCGTGCTGCTGCTGGCGCCTGTTGCCGCCCTGGCGGGCGCGCACCACCGGAAAGGTGCGCGGGCCCTGGGTGCCGCCGACGGCGCCACATCCAAAATGCCGCCGGTGGTGCCGCTGTTCGTCGTTGGCTTCGTGGCCATGGTGGCCCTGCGCTCCACGGGCTGGCTGACGCCGGCCTGGCTTGAAACCGGTGGCACGTTGCAGGACATCCTCCTGGGTGCGGCACTCTTCGGGCTGGGCTCCGCAGTAAGGATCCGCAGCCTCCTCCATACGGGCGGGCAGGCGCTCCTGGCCGCGATGGCGTCCTGGCTCCTGATTGCCGTCCTGGGGCTGGGGGCTGCCTTCCTGATCGCGGGCTGAACCAATGGAACAGCACCGTGATTAGATAGCCGGGTGCCACATGAGAATCTGCAGCGCCGCGAAGCCGCCGAACGTTCAGCCTTGATCCGCACCACCAGCTACGACATCTCCCTGGATGTGCGGCAGGCGGCAGATCCCACCGTTCCCGGCTACACGAGCCGCAGCGTCATCACCTTCACGGCCGTTCCCGGAGCCAGTACCTTCCTGGATTTCATCGCCGGCGAGGTGCACAGCGTGTTCCTCAACGGCAAGGGCCTGCGGGTGGAGGACGTGGTGGACGGCGCCCGGATCAGGCTGGACAACCTGAGGGCCGAGAACCAGGTCACCGTCACCGGAACAGCCCTGTACAGCCGCTCCGGCGAAGGCATGCACCGGTTCGTGGACCCCGCGGACGGGCAAACGTACCTGTACACGCAGTATGAACCGGCCGATGCCCGCCGCGTCTTCGCCAACTTCGAACAGCCCGACCTCAAGGCCACCTACACCTTCCATGTGATGGCTCCGGCCGAGTGGAAGGTAGCCTCAAACGGCGCCGAGGTGAACCGGACCCTGCTGACCAGCGACCCCGCCACCGCGTGCTGGGACTTCGCCACCACGCTGCCCATGTCCACCTACATCACCGCTGTCCTGGCCGGGCCCTACTACAGGGCCGACGACCGCTGGCAGGCAACGCTCGACGACGGCACCCGCCTTGACGTCCCGCTGGCCCTCTACTGCCGCGCATCCATGGCGGAATCCTTCGACACCGACGAGCTCTTTGCCCTCACCAAGAGGGGCCTGGACTTCTTCAACCGCCTCTTCGACTTCCCGTACCCGTGGGGCAAGTACGACCAGGCGTTCGTGCCCGAGTACAACCTCGGTGCCATGGAGAATCCCGGACTGGTCACGTTCACGGAGAGCTACGTGTTCACCTCACGGGCCACCGATGCCCAGTACCAGGCGCGGGCCAACACCCTGATGCACGAGATGGCCCACATGTGGTTCGGGGACCTGGTGACCATGCAGTGGTGGGACGACCTGTGGCTCAAGGAATCGTTCGCCGACTACATGGGAACGCTCGGTGTTGACCGGGCCACGGACTGGGACACCGCGTGGGTCAACTTCGCGAACAAGCGCAAGGCATGGGCCTACGTCCAGGACCAGCTGCCCACCACACACCCCATCGTGGCGGACATCCCGGACCTGGAAGCGGCAAAACAGAACTTCGACGGCATCACCTACGCCAAGGGCGCCTCCGTCCTCAAGCAGCTGGTGGCCTACGTGGGCTTCGATGCTTTCATCGCCGGCTCGCGGGACTACTTCCGGAAGCATGCCTACGGGAACACCTCGCTGGGTGACCTGCTGGCGGCCCTGGGAGCCGCCTCGGGCAGGGACCTGTCAGGCTGGGCCCGGCAGTGGCTGCAGACCTCCGGGATCCCCACCCTGTCCCTGGATTTCACTCCCCATGCGACGGCAGCGGACGACGACGGCGTGCTGGGCGGGGTGGCGATCGTGCAGGAAGCGGTGGACCCGGTCACGGGACGGCAGGAGCTGCGTCCGCACCGCCTCCGCGTGGGTTCCTACGATTTCGACGGTGACGGCGCACTGGTGCGGACCGGGAGCATCGAGACCGATGTGGCCGGCGCACGGACTGAACTCCCCCAGCTCGCGGGCAAGCCGCGGCCAGCGCTCCTGCTGGTCAATGATGACGACCTCACATACGCCAAGGTCCGGCTGGATCAGGCATCCCTGCTGACGGTCCGTGGATCGTTGGACCGGATCACCGATCCAATGGCCCGCGCCCTGTGCTGGACGGCGCTCTGGAACTCCGCCCGGGACGGCGAAAGTCCCGCCTCCCAATATGTTGACGCCGTGGCTGCTTTCGCCCCGGCCGAGACCGGCATCGGCGTCCTGCTGAACATCCTCGACAACGCCTCCACCGCCGTGGAACGCTACACGTCTGCCGATACCCGGGACGCCGTCCGAACGTCCTTCCTCGCTGCAGCCGCTGCCGAGCTGGACAGGGCCGTGCCGGGGTCCGACGCGCAGCTTGCCTGGGCCCGTACGGTGGCCACCCTCAGCAGGCATGACGCCGCCATGCTCCCCCGGCTGCGCGGCCTGCTGGATGCCAGCGCTCCCGTGGAGGGCTTGACGGTGGACGCTGAACTGCGGTGGCACCTGTGGCATGCACTGGCAGCACATGGCCAGGCCGATGCCGCCGAACTCGACGCCGAACTCGCCAGGGACACCACCGCCTCTGGCCGGGCGGGCCATGCGACGGCCATGGCGTCCCGGCCCGACCCCGGGGTCAAGGCTGCGGCCTGGGATGCAGCCGTCCACGGGACCGAGCTCTCCAACCAGCTCCTGACGGCCACGATCAGCGGCTTCACCACCGCGCCGCCGGCGCTGCTGGAGCCGTATGTGGAGCCTTACTTCGACTGCCTGCGCGCTGTTTGGGACGCACGAAGCATCGAAATCGCCAGCCGGATCGTCCGTGGCCTCTACCCGTCGGCGCAGGACCTGCCGGCAGGTACCCGCCCCGCGGACCACCCTGTCGTGCGGCGGACGGATGACTGGCTGAACACCAACCCTGACGCGCCGCACGCCCTGTGCCGGATCATCATCGAACAGCGCAGCCACCTGCTGCGCGCACTGACCGCACAGGCCGCCGTCGTTCCCCACCGGCCCCCTAACCTCGCTGCGCTCGGCCAGGGAACCCTGCCGGCGTGGGCCCACCACCCATCGATTGCTCCCTAACTGCCGTTTTGGGGCGTCAAAACGACCAGTACGCAGCAGTGGATGGGGCTAGGGAACCCTGTGGAGCCACTCCCGGGTCCCGAACTTGGCCGCCACCCGGTCCTCGGCAGCTGCCAGCTCGTGTCCGGCCAGCTTTGACGGGGTAGCCCCGTAACGCTCGCTGAAAACCTCGATCATCGCTTCGATGATTGCCGTGCGGGCCAGGCCGGTCTGGCGCCGCAGCGGATCCACGCGCTTCTTCGCGCTGCGGGTGCCTTTGTCGGACAGCTTCTCCTTGCCGATCCGGAGGACCTCCACCATCTTGTCGGCGTCGATGTCGTAGCTCATGGTGACGTGGTGCAGCATGCCGCCGTTGGCCAGGCGCTTCTGCGCGGCACCGCCGATCTTTCCCTGGTCCGTGGCGATGTCATTGAGCGGGATGTAGAACGCGTTGATGCCGAGCCGCTCCAGTGCCGCCATGACCCACGAGTCGAGGAACGGATAGGAGTCCGCGAAGCTGAGGCCGTCCACCAGGGTCTGCGGCAGGTAGAGCGAGTAGGTGATGCAGTTGCCGGCCTCCATGAACATCGCTCCCCCGCCGCTGATCCGGCGGACCACGTTGATGCCATGCCTGGCCACGCCCTCGGGGTCCACCTCGTTCTGCACGGACTGGAAGCTGCCGATGACCACCGACGGCTCCTGCCAGTCCCAGAACCGCAGGGTGGGCGTCCGTTCGCCGGCGCCAACGGCCTCGGTGAGCACCTCATCAAGGGCAACGTTGATCTCCGTGGGAAGCACCGTGGGGGCAATGACGTTCCACTCGTGGTCTCCCCAGGAGGTGGCCTTTGCCAGCGCCCGGCGGACGGTCACAGCCACGGCGTCCGCAGAGAAGCCGAACAGCACGGCTCCGGCCGGCAGGGCGGCAGTGACGGCCGCTGCGAGGTCTGCGGCAGGCGTGGTGTCCGGGAGCCCGGTCAGCGCGCGGTTGATGTCTTCCAGGGCCTCGTCCGGTTCCAGGAAGAAGTCACCACTGACGGACACGTCCGCCAGGGCGCCGTCCACCACGGCCAGGTCCACCACCACGAGCTTGCCGCCCGGAACTTTGTACTCGCCGTGCAGGCGCTGGCCCGCGGTCTTGTTGGGAGAAGAGGATGATTCGGTCATACATCCCATCCTGCCCCAAAATTGAGGACGCCCTTAACGCGAAAAAGCCCGCACCGTGACCGGTGCGGGCTTTCTGCAACAAGCTTGGGCGAAGGAATTACTTCTTGCCGCCGAAGCCCTTGAAGCGAGCGTTGAAGCGCTCGACGCGGCCTGCAGAGTCCATGATGCGCTGCTTGCCCGTGTAGAACGGGTGGGACTCGGAAGAGATTTCGACGTCGATGACCGGGTAGGTGTTGCCGTCTTCCCACTCGATGGTCTTGGAGGAAGACACGGTGGAGCGGGTCAGGAACTTGGTGCCGGAGGCCAGGTCGTTGAAGACAACAGCTTCGTACTTCGGGTGGGTATCAGACTTCATAATGGGACCTTTGTTCGCGCAGCTGGATTTTGCCAGTTGCCAGGTATGAATGGGATGGCCGGGATCTGTCGCATCAGCCGAAGCTGAAAAAGCAGGACAACCAGCTATCAATCATAGCCGATTCGGAAGGGGCTGACGAACCGGTTCTCCTGCGGCATCGCACACCTACCGGGCGCGAAGCTCCCAAAAGGCGACGGCCGAGGCAGCAGCCACGTTCAGGGAATCCACGCCATTGCGCATGGGGATCTTGACGGCGAGGTCGACGGCGGCGAGCGTCTCCGGGCTCATGCCGGCACCTTCCGTGCCGAGCACCAGGGCGAGCCTGTCCACGTTGCGGGAGGCGACGGCGTCGACGTCCTCCGCGTCCGGCGTCAGTTCCAGTGCCGCGACGGTGAAACCATGCTCCTTGAGCACTTGGAGGTCCCCGGGCCAGTCCTGCAGGCGTGCCCACGGTACCTGGAACACGGTCCCCATGCTGACCCGTACGCTGCGGCGGTAGAGAGGGTCGCCGCAGCGCGGCGAGACCAGTACGGCGTCGATGTCCAGTGCCGCTGCGGAACGAAAGATGGCGCCCACGTTGGTGTGGTCCACGATGTCCTCAAGCACGGCCACGCGGCGCGCTCCGGCGAGGAGCTCCGGCAGCGGCACGGGGGCAGGACGCTGCATGGCAGCCATGGCTCCCCGGTGCAGGTGGAACCCGGTGATTTCCTCCAGCAGGGCAGCTGAGCCGATGAAGGCCGGAACGTCAGGGTAGGCCTGGAAGACGTCCTCCAGGTCCGCCATCCACTTCTCGGCCAGGAAAAACGAGCGCGGCTGGTGGCCAGCTGCGAGGGCCCGGCGCAGGACCCGCGAGGATTCGGCGATGTACATCCCCTCGGCGGGTTCACGGAGCTTGCGCAGGTGCACGTCGGTCAGGGTGGTGTAGTCACTGACGCGCGGGTCATCGGCGGATTCGAGGTAGTGGAAGGTCACCGGGTGATTATTTCAGCAGGTTGGCGATCATGACGCCCAGGGCAACAATGCCCAGGCTGAAGATCACGGCGCGGAGAACACGCGGCGAGAGCTTCCGCCCTACTTTCGATCCCATGAGGCCGCCGATGGTGGAACTGACAGCGATGAGCAGCACCACCAGCCAGTTGATCCGGTCGAAGGCGAACAGCAGGTAGGAAATGGCGGCGACCATGTTCACGCCGAGCACCAGGATGTTCTTCATGGCGTTGGCATTCTGGATGGTGCCGGTGAGGAACACGCCAAGGATGCCGACCAGCAGGATGCCCTGTGCTGCCACGAAGTAGCCGCCGTATACGCCGGCCAGGTAGACCAGGACCACCAGCAGGATGCCGTGGCGTTTGTCCCTGACAGCGTGCTCGGGGTTGGCCTCGCGGTTGCGGACCCAGTCCTGGAGCCGCGGCTGGAATACGACCATCAACAGTGCGAGGACCAGCAGGACGGGGGCGACGTAGTGGAAGACCTGTTCGGGCAGGTGCAGCAGCAGCCAGGCACCAGTGATACCGCCCAGGACGGATGCCGGCAGCAGGCGCAGGACCTGCCGTCCCCGGCCGGCCAGTTCGCGGCGGTAGCCGAAGGCCCCGGCACCGGTACCGGCCACCAGGCCCATGGCGTTGCTCATGGAGGCGGTCACGGGGGCCACGCCCAGGGCGATGAGCACCGGGAACGTGACAAGGGTGCCGGAGCCCACCACCGCGTTGATGGTGCCGGCCCACAGCCCGGCGATGAACACAATGATGCTGCTGAAGAGTTCCAAGGTAGTAGCGCAGGCCTCTTCTAGCGGCGTGCAGTGGCGGTGTAGCGCCCCGCGTTTTCGGCGACATCCAAAGGAAGCCCGAAGGTGGTGCTCAGGTGCTCTTCAGTCAGGACCTCGGTGATGGGGCCGGCGGCCACGACGCCGCCGTCCCGCAGCAGCATGGCGTGCGTGAATCCGGGCGGGACTTCTTCAAGGTGGTGCGTGACAAGGACCATGGCCGGAGCCGACTCATCCCTGGCCAGCTCGCCCAGCTTGTGGACCAGTTCCTCGCGGCCGCCCAGGTCCAGGCCGGCACCCGGCTCGTCGAGGAGCAGTAGTTCCGGGTCCGTCATGAGGGCCCGGGCGATCTGCACGCGCTTGCGCTCACCTTCGGACAGGGTGGCGAAGGTCCTGTTGAGCAGGGGGCCCATGCCCCAGTCGTTAAGCAGCCGGAAGGCGCGGCGTTCGTCGTCGCGCTCGTAGCCTTCGCGCCAGCGGCCGGTGACACCGTACGCGGCGGTTACCACCACGTTGAGGACGTTTTCGTGTTCGGGGATCTGGGTTGCAAGTGCCGCAGAGGAAAGGCCGATGCGGGGCCTGAGTTCGAAGACGTCAACGCGGCCCAGGATCTCATCGAGGATGCCGGCGGTGCCGCTGCTCGGGTGGAGCCGGGCTGCCGCGATCTGGAGAAGGGTTGTTTTGCCGGCGCCGTTGGGGCCCAGGATGACCCACCGTTCGCCTTCATTGACCTGCCAGTCAACCTTGTCCAGCAGGGTCTTCTTACCTCGGACAACGCTGACGGAGTCCAGTTCCAGAACATCACTCATAGGAGTAGACACTAGGACAAAAAAGAAGATGACTGATAACCGGTGTGAAGGTCCCCTAAATGCTCCGCGGCGGCGGGCCTGCAACGAATTCCAGTCGCGCCACCGGCGCTGGCTAAGATTGCAGGCATGACTTCGAACGTGACTGCGGTCAGCTATGGCCTCAATGTGACCCCCACCGGGCTGGAGCAGCTGCGTTCCGTCCTTGCAACGCGCGGGGCACAGGTGTTGTCCGAATCGGCCCCGGCGGCGGACCGGTACCAGGTCCATGTCGCTGAACTGGCCCTTCCCGACGCGACAGCGGCGGGGCTCGCCGCCCTGCGCCGGTCCGTGGCTGAGGCCGCCACCGGCGATTTCGATACTGCTGTTGTCCCGGCCGGCCTTCGGTCCGCTGCCCGGAAGCTGCTGATCATGGATGTGGATTCCACGCTGATCCAGCAGGAGGTCATTGAACTCCTGGCGGCCTACGCCGGCAAGCGGGAGGAAGTCGCAGCCGTCACGGAAGCTGCCATGCGCGGCGAACTGGATTTCGCCCAGAGCCTGCACGCCCGGGTGGCCGTGCTCGCCGGGCTGCCGGCCGACGTCGTCCATTCCGTCCGCAACGAAGTGAAACTCAGCGAAGGCGCCGCGGAACTGGTGGCGGCATTCAAGGCCGCCGGCCACGCGGTGGCGGTGGTGTCCGGCGGGTTCAACCAGATCCTCGAGCCGATCGCCGCCGGCCTCGACCTGGATTACTGGCAGGCCAACGAACTGGAAATCGTCGACGGCGCTTTGACCGGCAAGGTGCTGGGCGCCGTGGTGGACAGGGCCGCCAAGGAAAAGTACCTGCGGGAGTGGGCCGCTGCCGAGGACATCGCCCTGGAGCACACCGTGGCCGTGGGCGACGGCGCCAACGACCTGGACATGCTCGGCGCTGCCGGGATCGGCGTGGCCTTTAACGCCAAGCCCGCCGTCCGTGCCGTAGCCGACGCCGCTCTGAACATGCCGTACCTGGACGCCGTCCGGCACATCGCCGGCGTCTGAATCCATGGGCCGGCGGTTTGCCCGCCATTGCCCTATGACCTGTGCTGGCTTTAGGCACAGGCTCTGATGTCCTGCTTCCTGGTTCTGCTTCATCCCGCCGGCGATGCCTTGCCATGCCCCGGAGGGAATCCTGGGCCCTGAATTCGCGAACGATTGTGTCCGTGCGCTGCTAATATCGGCAGCATGGCGGAGCCCAAAACCATAGCTGCCATCATTACTTTTAATCCGGATCTGCAGCGGCTTATAGACAATGTTGATGCTGTCTGCTCACAGGTGGATGAAGTGTTGATAATAGACAACGCGTCCTCCAATCTGGAGGCCATCCGAACGATGCTGCGCACCTTCCCCAGCCTTCACATACTGAACAAGAGTCACAATGGGGGCATGTCCAAAGCCCTCAACCAGGCGATGGAATGGTCCGAACGCCACGGCGCAGGGGCAGTGGTCCTTCTCGATCAGGACTCAGTTTTGGGTTCAGGCGCGGTAGGGAGGCTTAAAGATGCCCTGCTACCTGGCGTGGCTATTGCTGCTCCCGCGGTCGTAGACCGCAACAACCCTGACACTCATGGCCGCAAGAGCGGCCGGGAGCAGGTGGACTACTGCATCACCTCTGGATCTCTATGCGATATAGGCGCGTGGCGAACTGTGGGCGGCTACGACGAGTCGCTGTTTATTGATTTCGTTGACTTCGACTACTGCATCAGGCTCCGCATGATCGGTTACACACTGATCAGGGACAACGACGCAGTTATTCTCCACGAAATCGGCAAGATCACGAGGCACGGCCGGCTGACGGCATACAACCACTCGGCGTTTCGGCTTCGGCACATGGCCAGCGACATACTCGCATACGCGCACAAGCACCGGACGTCACCGACTCACTTGAAGGTTAACCAGCGCGGCACTCTTGGGACCTATGGTGTGTTAGCCACAAAGGCGCTCGTTATCGCACTCTTCGAGGACGGCAAGGCGAGGAAATTCAAGGCGCTGGCCGGTGGGACCGCGGCCGGGACCCGAAACTTGATCCGCAGATCGATCGTTTAGTCGGTATTGCCTTATGTCACATCGGAGATGGCGCGATCTCTTCGAGCGTGCACGGGGACTCAACGAATCTCTGGAGGGGCCGCCAAAGTCACCAGCACACCGTAGCTGCGTTCGTCTGCCGCAACGAACCGCGAAATGACACTTCGCGGCCGTGTTCCGATGGAACATTGCCGCGAAGTGTCATCCCGCGTTACCTAATGGGCTTGGCCTGGGGCTACTGCGCGCTCTTGCCGAAGTAGTCTGCTCCGCCGGCGTACTCGGTGTGGCCGGACTCGACGTCGGCCGTTGCCATCCCGGCCACCACCTCAGCGAACTCTTCCACGGAATACAGCTTGCCGGCTTCCGCGCGGCGGGCCTCAATCGCCCCCGGGGTGGAGCGGTCCAGCAGCGTGGCGGTGACCGTTCCTTCGATCATGTCGCCGGACACCACCACCAGCGAGATGCCCTTCTCCGCCAGGTTGGGGATCAGTTCACGCAGGGCGTCCTCACCGGCACGCTTGCTCCGGGCCACCGGCTCGTAAGCCTCCATGGTGGGCACCGTGTTGATGAAGTGGGCCTGGTGGCTGGTGACGAACACCACGCGGGAGCCTTCCTTCATCAGCGGCACGGCGGCGTTGAGCATGTTCACCTGGGCATCACGGTTCAGCTTGAGGGCGTAATCCTCCCCCATGCCGGTTTCCATGCCGCCCGAGGCGTTCAGCACCAGGATGTCCAGCGAGCCGAAGTTCTCCATCGCGGCGCTGGCCAGGGCCTGCACGCCCTCCTGCGTGGTGAGGTCGGCCCCCACGGCGACGGCACGGCCGCCGGCAGCTTCAATTCCCTGTACCACCTTGTTGGCGCGCGGTGCCTTCTGGCGGTAGTTGACCACGACGGCGGCACCCTCCGAGGCGAGGATCTTGGCTACGTCGGCGCCAATGCCCCGCGATGATCCGGTGACGATTGCCGTCTTGTTGTCCAGCAGTCCCATGCGAGCTTCCTTTGTTCGAAACATCTAAATCGTGGTGGTCTGCAGTCCATCATGCCAGCGGTGATTGCCGATATCCCTTGTCCGACATCGACAAAGAAGGACCCCAGGGCTAGTTTCCTGCAGCGGCCGGGGCCGGAAGGTCAGTGGCCCATGCCCAGGCCGCCATCAACCGGAATGACAGCACCGGAGATGTAAGCGGCTTCATCGCTGGCGATCCACCGGACCACGTTGGCCACCTCTGAAGCTTCAGCGAAGCGCCCGGCGGGGATGCTGGAAAGGTAGTCCTTCTGGGTGGCCTCGGGGAGTTCGGCCGTCATGTCCGTGTTAATGAAGCCGGGTGCCACCACGTTGGCCGTGATGCCGCGGGAACCCAGTTCGCGGGTGAGGGACCGGGCGATGCCCACCAGGCCGGCCTTGGATGCGGAGTAGTTGATCTGTCCCGGCGCGCCGTACAGGCCTGAGACGGAGGAAATGAGCACCACGCGGCCCTTGCGGAGCCGGATCATGCCCTTGGACGCACGCTTGATCACGCGGAAGGCGCCGGTCAGGTTGGTGTCGATGACGGAGGTGAAGTCGTCCTCGCTCATGCGCAGGAGCAGGGTGTCCTTGGTGATGCCGGCGTTGGCCACCAGGACTTCCACCGGACCGTGGGCAGCTTCCACTTCCTTGAACGCAGCATCCACGGAAGCCTCATCGGTGACGTCCGCCTTGACGCCCATGATGCCCTGCGGCAACTGGGTTTCGCTGCGGTAGGTGACAGCCACCTTGTCGCCGTTGGCGAAGAACGCCTGCGCGATGGCCAGGCCGATACCGCGGTTCCCGCCGGTGATGAGGACGCTGCGCGGTGTGGAAACTGCTTCAGTCATAGAGGTGCTCCGGGATTCTGCGGCAGGCTGCGCCGCGGTAGCAGGGTGTGGTTTGGCTGCATCCGATCTTAGCGGCAGCGCTGCCGCGGGTTTGGGCAGCACTGCCGATGGTGCGAGAATTAAGGGAAGCCTTTGGAGCGTGATCATTCACCGTGACCCTTGAAAACCATGCGGGACACTCCGCGCCCGGAGAACCGGGCCGGTTCTCCGGCGACACCGGCGTCCACAGCATTACGGACGCAGCGGGCGCCCACTCGGAGGACATGCGGCAGCGGATGATCAAGTACGCCCTGGCCATGGGCATCCGCATGGTGTGCCTGATCCTGATTTTCGTGGTGGACGGCTGGTTGAAGATTATTGCGGTGGCCGGTGCGGTATTCCTGCCGTGGATTGCGGTGGTGATAGCCAACGGCAGCGACAAGGCTGAAGGGCACAGCGACCTGCTCCTGGACTCAGCCCCGCTGGCCGAACTGGAAAGCCCGGTGCTCCCGGACACGGATGAAGAACCAGGAAGTGCCGTACTGCAGGGCGAACTGGTGAAGGACGATGACCCGGACCATGGGGAGGAGTGGCAGGCATCATGAGCATTTTCGATTTCGCAGCAGGATCGGACGTGGCGTCGGAGGCTGCCGCCGTCTGCTCACGGAAAGCGTGCAGGGCCCAGGCGTCCTGGCAGCTTCTCTGGAACAACCCGAAAATCCATGCTCCCGAGCGGCGCAAGACCTGGCTGGCCTGCGGCGACCACAGGGAGTGGTTGGAGGACTACCTGCAGACGCGGGGGCTCTGGAAGGAAACGCTTCCGCTGGAGGCCGCCGGGGACGCGGCACCGGAGCAGGACATCTGAATGTACCGGTTCCTTTTTTCCAGCAAGTGGCTGGGCTATCTCCTGCTGGCCGCCATCTTTGCCACGGCGTGCGTGTTCCTGGGCCGCTGGCAGATGGACCGGCGCGCCGAGACCCTTGCCGAAATTAACCGCGTGGTCAGCAACTACTCGGCGACCCCCATCCCTTTCGCGCAGGCACGGGACCAGTTCACCCAGCTGGACCCGGCCAGGGAATGGACCCAGGTTGAGCTGAAAGGCTCATACGATGCCGCCGGGCAGCGGATTGTCCGCAACCGGCCGCTGAACGGACAGCCCGGGTACGAGGTGGTGGTTCCCTTCCGCCTCACATCGGGGGAAACCGTTGTTGTTGACCGCGGCTGGCTGCCCATCGGGAACAAGAATCCGGGCAGCCCCGATTCCGTGCCGGCCCCTCCCTCCGGTGACGTGACCGCCGTCGTGCGTTTGAAGCATGGCGAGCCGGAACTGCAGCGCGGGGCGCCCGAAGGCCAGCTCGCATCCATTGACCTGCCCACCTACGCCGCGCAGCTGGGCTATCCCCTGCTCACCGGCGCGTACGGCCAGCTTGCCTCGGAAACGCCGCCGTCCGCGGACATGCCCGTGGCGTTCCCCAAGCCGTCCACGGACGAGGGGACACACCTGTCCTACTCGCTGCAATGGTTCGCCTTCGGCGTGCTGATGTTCGTCGGCTTTGGCTATGCGGCCCGGCAGCAGGCACGCAATGCAGCGATCGACGCCGAGGACCAGGAAGAGACTGTGCAGGACGGAGCGGTCCATTCCGCCGTCCAGGCTCCCCGCCGACGGCAGGCCCCACCGCGCAAGCGGAAGAAGGCGACAGCGGAGGAAGAAGAAGACGCCCTCCTGGACGCGCAGGGGTACTAAGGCGTGACAACATACGACGCCGGCCCCGTCGCCTTGGTGCGCTCGGCCCTGGTGCGTGCCGGGGTTGGCGACACGGTGCGGATCTTTGAGTCGGGCGTCCCGACAGCCGCGGCAGCGGCGGAAGCACTGGGATGCGATCTGGCGGCGATCACCAACAGCCTCATTTTCGACCTTAACGGCGAACCGCTGTTGATTCTGGCCAGCGGGGCAGCCCGCGTGGACACCGCCTTGGTCTCAACGCAGTTGGGCCACGGCAGGATCCGCCGCGCCTCCCCCGACTTCGTCCTGGAACACACGGGCCAGGAAGTAGGCGGCGTAGCCCCGGTAGGGCACCCGAAACGGATCAGGACCCTGCTGGACCTGAGCCTCCGGGAACACCAGACCCTCTGGGCCGGAGCAGGAGACCACAAGTCGATGTTCAGCATCACCTACGGGCAGCTCCAACAAATAACCGAAGCCCTGGAACTGAAGGTGCGCTAGACCAAAGGCGACGAAGGCACAAGCGGAGCGGCGCAGGTGATTTATGTAGCGTGCGTCAAAGGCGACGAAGGAGCCAGCACGCGGGAAATCGCCTGCGTCGCGCAGCGAACGTAAGGCATGGAGCGGCTTAGGCCAGGGTGATCAGGTCCAGGTAGTCCTCGTTCCAGAGGTCTTCGACACCATCCGGAAGCATGACGACGCGTTCGGGGTTCAGGGCTTCCACCGCGCCTTCGTCGTGGCTGACCAGGACGACGGCGCCAGTGTAGTTGCGGAGGGCGCCGAGGATTTCCGCGCGGCTGGCGGGGTCGAGGTTGTTGGTGGGTTCGTCGAGGAGGAGGACGTTGGCGCTCGAGGCCACGATGGTGGCGAGGGCCAGGCGGGTCTTCTCACCGCCTGAGAGTACACCAGCCGGCTTATCGACGTCATCGCCGGAGAACAGGAATGAGCCGAGGATGCCGCGGACCTCGGCGTCCTTCATGTCGGGCGCGGAAGAGCGCATGTTCTCCAGCACGGTGCGGTTGTGGTCCAGGGTCTCGTGTTCCTGGGCGTAGTAGCCCACCTTCAGGCCGTGGCCAGGGATGACCTCGCCGGTGTCCGGGGTGTCCACGCCGGCGAGCATGCGCAGGAGGGTGGTCTTGCCGGCACCGTTGAGCCCTAAAATGACTACTTTGGAGCCGCGGTCGATGGCCAGGTCCACATCAGTGAAGATCTCAAGCGACCCGTAGGACTTGCTGAGCCCGTCCGCGGTGAGCGGGGTCTTCCCGCAGGGTGACGGGTCCGGGAACCGCAGCGCTGCCACGCGGTCCTGCTCGCGGACGGCTTCCAGGCCGCTGAGCAGCCGCTCGGCGCGTTTGGCCATGTTCTGCGCGGCCACAGCCTTGGTGGCCTTCGCACGCATCTTGTTGGCCTGGTCCATGAGGACTTGCGCCTTCTTCTCGGCGTTGGCCCGTTCCCGCTTCCGGGCACGCTCGTCCGTCTCCCGCTGCAGCAGGTAGCGCTTCCAGTCCATGTTGTAGAAGTCGATCTGGGCGCGGTTGGCGTCCAGCAGGAACACTTTGTTGACGGTGGCTTCCAGCAGGTCGGTGTCGTGGCTGATGACGATCAGGCCGCCCTGATGGTTCTTCAGGAAGTCACGCAACCAGGCGATGGAATCGGCGTCGAGGTGGTTGGTGGGTTCGTCCAGGAGCATGGTCTCAGCATCCGAGTAGAGGATGCGCGCAAGCTCCACGCGGCGCCGCTGGCCGCCGGAGAGCGTCTTGAGGGGCTGGTTCAGCAGCCGGTCAGGGAGCGCAAGGTTGGAGCAGATCGACGCCGCCTCGGCCTCGGCCGCGTAGCCGCCCGCTGCGAGGAACTCGGATTCCAGCCGGTCGTAGCGGTTCATTGCCTTGCGCTGGACGTCGGCGTCCTCGCTTGCCATTTCGTCGTGCGCCTTGCGGAGTTTTCCGACGACCACGTCCAGGCCGCGGGCGGACAGAATCCGGTCCCGTGCCAGCTGCTCCATGTCGGGGGTACGTGGATCCTGCGGCAGGTAGCCGATCTCACCGCTGCGGGTCACCTTGCCGGCGGCGGGAAGGCCTTCGCCTGCAAGAACACGCGTTAGGGTCGTCTTGCCGGCGCCGTTCCGGCCCACCAGGCCAATCTTGTCCCCTTTGTCGATGCGGAAGCTCACCTGATCCATCAGGAGCCGGGCGCCGGCACGCAGTTCAAGATCCTGGACAGTAATCACAGCAGGTAAGGCCTTTCACAACAGGGAACGCCACAGTCCGCGCACGTAGTGCGAAAGGACGCTGGGGCAGAGTGGCCGGAGAACGGCACAATCAAGTCTACCGTCCGGCGGGCCAACACAATGTCAATGTAGTCAAGGCCCGCGGGAAAGCCGCGTGGCTGATGCCGTGGGCTTAACCGCGGCCAGCAGACCCGGGGGTTCATGAAGAATGAGGTCATGGACTTTGATCGGCTGCTCCAGATTCGGCGCATTTACGCACAGCCTGCCGCCTTGGAGCTGCCCCGTGGCCAGGAAATCGTCGCGCGCTGGCCGGGGGCCGACGTCGTGCTGGTGGACAGCCATTGGAACATTCCGGACGTGCACGGTGACGAAACCAATGTGCCGCGCTGGTCCCGGATCAAGACGGAGGCGCTGGTCCTGGGCGTCAAGAAGGCGCTGACCGTTAAGCCGAACGGCAGGTCGGCGGACTTCATTGCACCTTCCACGGCAAACGGTTGCGCTATGGCTTGCGCCTATTGCTACGTTCCGCGCCACAAGGGCTACAGCAACCCCGTCACCGTGTTCGCCAACATAGACCAGATCGCCAAGGCAGTGGAGCGGCACGCCACCCGCCAAGGCCTGAAACTGGAGCCCAACCAGTGCGATCCGGAGCTGTGGGTATACGACATCGGCGAGAACAGCGATTGTTCAGTCGATGCGCTGATCAGCGACAACGTGGAGGAGCTGGTCATGCTCTTCCGCGAACTGCCCAACGCCAAGCTGTCCTTCGCCACCAAGTTCGTCAACCCCAAGATGCTCACGTGGGACCACGGCGGCCACACTCGGATCCGCTTTTCGCTCATGCCCGCAGACATGGCTAAGTCCATCGACGTCCGGACTTCACCTGTGGCGGAACGGATGGCCGCCATCAACGACTTCGTCGACGCGGGCTACGAAGTCCATGTGAACTTCTCCCCCGTCATCATCACGGACACATGGCTCGCGGACTGGGAGCAACTGCTGCGCCAACTCGACGCGACCCTGACGCCGGCAGCCAAGGCGCAGTTGGCCGCGGAGGTCATTTTCCTAACGCACAACGAGCAACTGCACCAGGTCAACCTGGGCTGGCATCCGCAGGCCGAAAATGTCCTGTGGCGTCCCGACCTCCAGGAGTCCAAAATCTCGTCCAACGGTTTCAACAACGTCCGCTACCGGTCTCGTGCCAAGGCGGGCTACGTTCGGCAGTTGACCGGGCTCATTGAGGACATAGCGCCGTACTGCCGCATCCGCTACGCCTTCTAGTTGGATATGCGGCAGCCGTCAGCCTTCGTGCTTCCGGGCCGGGTGGCCGGCGCCCTCGGCACGCACGTCGCCTTCCCCATGGCCGTCCTTCGCCTTGCCGAACGGCAGCACCTTCAACACCGGGCCCACGATGGCCATGACGACGAGGCCCCAGACCAGTCCGACGACCGTTGAGCACAGCGTGTTGACGAGCCAGCCGAGGAGACCGCCGAGTACGGGAACGCCTGATGCCGGGGATTCGAGGGCGTGGACCAGGTCGTACGGTCCGTGCCAGCCGAGGTCATGTGCTCCCTGCAGCATGATGTGGCCGCCAACCCAGAGCATCGCGATGGTGCCGACGAAGGTAATCGCGGCCAGCACGGCCGGCATGCCTCTCACAAGGAGCCTGCCGAAGCGCTGGGAACGGGCAGAGTCCTTGGCGGCCAGGTGCATTCCGATGTCGTCCATCTTGACAATGAGTGCGACAGCGCCGTACACGAGCACCGTGATGGCGAACGCCACCATGACCAGGATGAACGCGCGGACCCAGATCGATTCTGCGGCTACCTCGTTCATGGAGATGACCATGATCTCGCAGGACAGGATGAAGTCTGTGGTGATGGCGCCCTTGACGACCTTGGCCTCTGCGTCGTGCCCGCGTTCCACCGCCGGCGCTTCTTCATCCTCATGGTGGCCGCCGCGGAACTTGTGCCAGACCTTCTCGGCACCCTCGTAGCAGAGGTAGGTGCCGCCCAGCATGAGGATGAAGGGGATGATCCACGGGACGAAGGCGCTGATGAGCAGCAGGGCCGGCAGGATGATCAGGAGTTTGTTCCGGATGGAGCCCCAGAAGATCTTCTTGATCATCGGCAGTTCGCGTGACGGGTCAGCGCCTGAGACGTACTGCGGTGTGACGGCGGCGTCGTCAATTACAACGCCCGCGGCCTTGGCACCCGCCTTGGCGGCGCCGGCGGCAACGTCGTCCACGGAGGCTGCCGCAATACGGGCCAAGGCTGCGACGTCATCGAGCAGGGCAACGAGACCGCCGCTCACAGTTCGCCTCCGCGCAGCACGGTAACGGACCGATGGGCAGTAAGGACTGGGTGCGTGATGGGCATATTCGGAGTATATTGCAGCAGGCGGTCAGCCCTTCTTCAGTTCCTCGGCGAGCATCACAATGATGCCGCTGGGCCCCCGGACGTAGGTGAGCTTGTAGACGTCTTCGTACGTGGCCACGCCGCGCAGGGGGTGGCAGCCGTGCCTCGCCGCAATCTCCAGTGCCGCGTCGATATCGTCCACCGAGAAGGCAACGCGGTGCATGCCGATCTCGTTGGGCAGGGTGGGTCGAGTCTCGATCGCCGCGGGGTGGATGTACTCGAAGAGCTCGAGGCGGCCATGGCCGTCCGGGGTTTGGAGCATGGCGATTTTGGCGTGGTTGCCGTCCAGGCCTACGGCCGTATCGGCCCACTCCCCACTGACCGTCTGACGGCCCATCACGGTGAGGCCGAGGTCCGTGAAGAACGCGATGGCCGCCTCCAGGTCCCGGACTGCAATGCCGACGTTCTCTAGTTTGATGGACATGCGGCACACGTTACCAAGCCGGCGTGGCCGGTCAACCGTCGGGCGGATTCTAGGATTCGACGAGCGTCAGGATGGTTTCCGGGCGGACGCCGTCGGATTTCATCGCATCGGCCGCAGCTTCGGACTCCATTGTTCGCTGGAATGTATCCATGTCGGGAACTTCGACGATCAGGCCCACACGGTTGGCCTTCGCCGGATCGACGAACGTTCGAACCGTGATGCCCAGAGGGCCGAAAATTTCTTCCCGTCGTGGTGAGCTGAGCCAGTGCTCAACGTCGTCGACCTCGTGGGTGATGATTAGCGTTGGCATCGTTGCCCCTGCTTTCTGAACTTGCGTCAGGAGCCGAAGGGGAGGGACCGCGTTGGGACTTCCTGATCACGCTGAACGTAGCATGGCCCCTTTCTCAGGGGTAGGGACAGAAGACAGTTAGAGTAGCGGCCTCCTCATTGTGACCAGCCCGAAGCAGACGGGGCCGTGCTTGGTGGGTTTCCTACAAAATGGACATCGTTCCGCCCCGGTAGCGTCGGCTGTACATTAGATTCCGCTTGTACAACCCCGACAGGACCACCATGAGCAACACGGGCACCACCACTACCAAGAACAGCCCGCGGACGGAACGCCGCCGCTGGAACGGCACTGACCTAGGGCTCATCGCCGTTTTTGCCGCGCTCGTGGCCGGCGCAGCCCTTGTGCCGGGGCTGGCCCTGAACGGCTTCGGAGTCCCCATCACCTTTCAGACCCTGGCCGTCATGCTCACCGGACTGGTGCTGGGGCCCGCCCGCGGGTTCGCCGCCGTCGGGCTCTACACACTCCTTGGCCTCGCCGGCCTGCCCATCTTCAGCCAGGGCCGCAGTGGCCTGGGCATCCTTGCCGGTCCCTCGGCCGGCTACATCATTGCCTTCCCCATCGCTGCGGGCGTCGTTGGATGGTTGGCCAGTGTGGTGATCAAACGCACCACCAAGGCCCGCGCCCTCTGGTTCTTCCTGTCTGCCACGGTTACAAGCATCGTGGTGGTGCACTCGCTGGGCATCCTGGGCATCGCCCTGAACTCCAAGGCCACCCTGGAGCAGGCCTTCCTGAGCGACCTTGTCTTCTACCCGGGCGACATCATCAAGAATGTCCTGGCGGCCGCCATCGCCGTCGCCCTTCACCGCGCCTTCCCCGACGTCCTGGTGCGCCGCGTGCGCCGCCGTGCCCTCGCAACCGAAAGCGCCTAGGACCCATCGCCATGCCCGCAGTGACCTTTGACCAGGTGGCCGTCGCCGTCGAAACGGAGAACTCCCCGCACCCCAAAGTCCTCCTTGACGCGGTGACCCTCCGGCTTGAGGAGGCACGCGTGGGCGTCATCGGCGCCAACGGCTCCGGCAAGTCCACGCTGCTGCGCCTGGTCAACGGACTCGTCCAGCCCACCCACGGCAGGGTGACGGTCGACGGCGACGATACGGTGCGTGCCGTGCGGAAAGTCAGGCGGAACGTCGGCTTCGTTTTCACCGACCCCCTCTCCCAGTTGGTGATGCCCACCGGCAGGGAGGATGTGGAGCTGTCCCTGCGCCGCTCCGTGAAGAACGGCCCGGAACGGCGCCGCCAGGCCGAAGCCGCGCTCGAACGCCTTGGCCTCCTGCACCTGGCGGACCAGAGCATCTACGAACTGTCCGGCGGAGAGCGGCAACTGATGGCGCTCGCCGCCGTGCTCGCGGTGGACCCGGCGGTGCTGGTCCTGGACGAACCCTCCACGCTCCTTGACCTGCGCAACCGTGAGCTGCTCCGCAGGACACTGGCCACCCTGGACCAGCAGATCATCATGTCCACCCATGACCTTGACCTTGCCCTGGAGATGGACCGCGTCCTGGTCATTGAAGCGGGCCGCGTGGCATTCGACGGCGGCCCCGCCGAAGCCGTGGCTACCTACCGTTCGTGGTGCCTGCACGGGCTTGACCACGCAGGCCGGGACGCACAATGAGGGGCCACGGGTTCCTCCTGGCCAACTATGTGCCGGGCAACTCCCTCCTTCACCGGGCACCGCTGGCGTTGAAGTTCGCGCTGGTCCTCGCCTGCGGGCTGGCGTCCTTCATCATCGTGGACTGGAGCATTTCCGCAGCCGTGCTGGCCCTTCTTAGCGGCCTTTTCCTCCTGACCGGCGCCGGCGTGAAACGGCTCTGGGGGGCCGTCCGGCCGCTCGCTCCGGTGCTGCTGGCCATCGGGCTCTTCCAGTGGTGGCAGCTGGGTGGACCCACCGCGGCGCGGATCGTGCTGAACATCCTGGTCTGCGTGGTGGCCGCCTCCCTGCTCACGGCCACCACGCCCATTCAGCGGCTCCTGGATGGGGTAGTACGCCTGGCGCGTCCCTTCAAAAGGTTCGGTGCAGATCCGGAACGCTTCGCCCTGACCATTGGCATCATGCTCCGCAGCATCCCGTTCATCGCCGGCACGTTTGCCGACGTCCGGGACTCCGCCCGGGCCAGGGGCCTGGAACGCAACCCGCGGGCCCTGATCCTGCCGGTGTTCATCACCTCCGTGGCCTACGCCCGCCAAACCGGTGAAGCACTCGCCGCCCGCGGCTTGGGCGAGGCCGAAGACTGACGGCCGGGAAAGTCAGCGGGAGCCCAGCAGCCGGTACTCCAGGAGCGCCGCCGTGCCCATTCCACCGGCCATGCTGATCATGGCCAGCCCCAGGGCACCCTCGGTGTCCGCCCGCCGCGCCTGGGCCAGCAGCCGGGTCACCAGCACGGCACCCGACGCGCCGTACGCATGCCCCAGCGCCAGGGCGCCGCCGTCCAGGTTGGCCCGCCCGGAATCAATGCCAAGCTGGTCCAGGCAGGCAAGTGTCTGTGACGCGAAGGCCTCATTGAACTCCACCAGGTCCAGGTCGCCGGCCTTCACGCCTGCCTCAGCCAGCACTTCCCGGGCGGCCGGGACAGCACCGATCCCCAGCAGCTGCGGATCGACCCCGGCCGTGGCGGTGCCACGCACCAACAGGCCGTCACGCGCCTGAAGTTCACGCGCGCGCTGCAGGGAAGTGATGACGACGGCGGATGCGGCGTCCGCGTCGAAGCAGGAGTTTCCGGCGGTGACAGTTCCTCCGGGCACGAAGGCGGCAGGGAACCGTGCCATGATGGCGGGGTTGAGGCCCGCGCGCGGGCCTCCGTCAGTGGTAACAGGCCCCGTACCGGTGGCCAGGGGAACAATTTCGTCTGCGAACCGCCCCTCCCTGATCGCCGCGAGGGCTTTCCGGTGGCTGGCCAGCGCAAAGGCATCCTGGCGGTCCCTGCCGATGGCATATTCCCCTGCCACCGTTTCCGCGGCCACGCCCATGTCCGGGTCACCGAAGCTGGCGGGCACAAACTGCGCGCGGCGGTAGAACTCCGGGCTGCCGTCGTCCTTCCGGTGGGCGCGCATGGGCGCAGTGCTGGTGCTCTCCACTCCCCCTGCGAAATAGAGCGGGCTCCCGCCGGCCGCCACGAGCCGGGCGGCAAGCACGATGGCGTCCAGGCCTGAACCGCACTGCCGGTCCACAGTGATCCCGGGCACGGTGACAGGCAGTTCCGCCGCCAGCAGGGCCAGCCTGGCGACGTTTCCGCCGCCGCCCACGGCGTTGCCGATCACGACGTCAGCAACAGACTCCGGATCCAGTGACAGTCCAATGACAAGCCCGCGCAGGACCGGAGCCAGCAGTTCATGTGCCCGGAGGGTCCGAAGGGCTCCGTTCATGGGGCACACCGGGGTCCGGCGCGCCGCGATGATCACCGGCTGGCGGTCCGGTGGCAGAAGGCCGTCCGGCAGAAGGTCAGCCACCAAGGGCCCGTATCCTGGGATCCCGGGCATTGATCCACTCCAGCAGCAGGCTCCGGCTGACCTTTCCGCGGTCCGTGACAGGCAGTTCCGGCAGGAGGTAGTACTGAAGGGGCCGCTTGTGCCGGGACAGGATGTCCTCCAGGCCGGCCCGCAGCTGCGTTGCCGTGAGCCCGCCATGGGATGCCACCACTCCGGCCACCACGCGCTGGCCGCGCAGATCGTCCGGCATGCCTGCGGCCACCGCTGCCGCAACGCCGGGGACTGCAGCCAGGGCCAGTTCCACCTCGTGCGGGTAGACGTTCCTTCCCGCGGTAAGGATCATGTCGGCGCGGCGGCCAAGGATGTGCAGTTCCCCGTCCGCGAGGTAGCCCTGGTCCCCCACCGTGTACCAGTCGCCGAAGGACCGCAGCGCCTCGCCGTCGTCGCCCCACAGGTAGCCGTTGCTCACCATGCCGCTGCGGACACAGATGTTGCCGTAGCCGCCGTCCGGAACCACGCCGCCGTCGTCGTCCAGGACCCGGACGTCGACGCCGGGGAAGGGCCGCCCGATTCCGGTGCCGCCGGCTGCGGCGTCCTGACCTGCGGCCAGGCCAAGGCCGGAGACGAAGCTCAGCTCGGAGGCGCCGTAGTACTCGTAAATGGTGGCGTTCGGGGCCCAGCGACGGGCCGCTTCCAGGGTGCGGGCGTCAAGTTTGGAGCCGGCACAGATGATGGTGCGGATTCCGGAAGCGTCGACGCAACCTGTCATCCCCCGTTCGCTGAGCATCCGCAGCATGGTGGGCACCAGCACCAGCCGGGTGACGCTGTCGTACGTGATGGCAGCGTGGACGTCGCCGACGTCGAACGTCTCCAGCGTCTGGAATTCAGACCCGGCATAGAGGCATTCGGCCAGGGCATAGAGGTTAAGGCTGGCGGCCAGCGGGCCGGGCGCAAGGGTGACATCGTCCTGGCGAAGCCCGAAGAACTCGATTGAGGCATCGAAGGACTGCTGCCATGACCGGCGGGAGCGGCTGAATGCCTTGGGCACTGACGTGGTGCCGGAGGTCAGGCCGATGAGGAAGCTGGACTCTGGCGGCCCATCAACCAGGTCGTCGTCCGCGGAGACCGGGGCCGGAACGGCGCATGCCTCCACCCGCCGGACAATGTCCTCCTGCAGGGACGCGGGCCAGGTGGGGTCAAGGACGGCGCACTGGCGGCGGCCAGCCACCGCGGCCGCGAACTTAACGGCAAAGTCCACGGAATTGGACTCACAGAGGGTGCTGACCGACTTCATGTCCGGCACCAGCCCGGCGGCAGCATCCAGCAGCCCCGCCCAGTCAAGGCGCCGCCCGGCGATCACGACGGCGGTGTCGTGCGGCCGTTGCCCGGCCCAGAGCTGGATTTTGTCGAGGAAAGGCACGGACCAACTTTACCGGCCCTACGGGTTGAGCCCCCGGCCCGCGGGTAATGTGACGTTATGAGTTTCAATGACAACGTGCAGCTTGATCCCAGCCAGGTCCAGGACCGACGGGGCATGGGCACCGGGGTGAAAGTCGGCGGCGGAATCGGTGGCGGCCTGGTGCTGCTTGTTGCGCTCCTGCTGGGCATCAATCCCAATTTGCTTGGAGGCTTGACCGACGGCGGAAGTGCCGGGCAGTCCCAGGGCACGGCACCTGCCTGCAGCACCGGAGCGGACGCCGACGCCCGGCTTGACTGCCGGATCACCGGCACCGTCAACAGCCTTAATGCGTTCTGGCCCGGCTACCTGAAGCAGTACAACGTGCAGTACCCGCGCCCGGAGGCAGTGATCTTCAGCGGGGGCACCAACACCGGGTGCGGCGCCGCCACCTCCGAGGTTGGCCCCTTCTACTGCCCCACGGACACCACCGCATACTTCGATCCCGGCTTCTTCCAGGAACTGGTGGACCGCTTTGGTTCCTCCGGCGGCCCCTTGGCCCAGGAGTACGTGGTGGCCCACGAATTCGGCCACCACGTCCAGAACCTCCTGGGTGACCTGGGCCGGGCGCAGCAGGATCCGCAGGGACCGGAGTCCGGCTCCGTCCGTACCGAACTGCAGGCCGACTGCTACGCAGGCCTGTGGGCCAAATACGCCTCCACCACGCCTGACCCCGCCACCGGCCAGCCCTACCTGGAACCCCTCACCCAGCAGGATGTGAACGACGCTTTGTCCGCCGCCGCGTCCGTGGGCGATGACCGGATCCAGAAAGCCGCCACCGGCCGGGTCTCCCCCGAGGGCTGGACGCACGGTTCCAGCGAGGAACGCCAGCGCTGGTTCACCCGGGGCTACCAGTCCGGCGACATCAAGCAGTGCGACACCTTCAGCGCCGCCACCCTCTAACCCCCGGTCCGCCCCCGTCGATTGCTCCGTAACTGCCGTTTTGAACGTTCATAACGGCCGTTACGGAGCAATCGATGTGAGGGAGCGGGGAACGACGACGGCCGGTCACCTTTCCCGGGAAAGCTGACCGGCCGTCGTCGTACTTGCTTAGATGTTGAAGCCGAGGGCCCTCATCTGGTCCTTGCCATCGTCGGTGATCCGCTCGGGACCCCATGGCGGCATCCACACCCAGTTGAGGCGCCAATCGTCCACGACGCCGTCCAGCGCCTGGCCCACCTGCTCCTCGAGCACATCGGTGAGCGGGCAGGCGGCGGTGGTAAGCGTCATGTCGATCAGGAGCGCGCCGTCCTCATCGGAGTACTTCAGGCCGTACAGCAGCCCCAAGTCCACAACGTTGACGCCAAGCTCAGGGTCAATGACGTCCTTGAGCGCCTCTTCGACGTCCTCCAGGGCCGTCCGGCCCGGCTTGATTTCGGTCATGGCAAGTCCTAACTAGGCCTGTACTGCGGCTTCAGCGGCGATGGTGGCAGCGCCGGCGCCCTTGGCGTAGCGGTCGTAGCCTTCTTCCTCGAGGCGGTCGGCCAGCTCGGGGCCGCCCTCCTCGACAACCTGGCCGTCCACGAATACGTGGACGAATTCAGGCTTGATGTAGCGCAGGATGCGCGTGTAGTGGGTGATGAGCAGCGTGCCCATGTTGCCCTCAGCGTGGGCACGGTTGACGCCCTCGGACACGATCTTCAGCGCGTCGACGTCCAGGCCGGAGTCGGTCTCGTCCAGGACGGCGAACTTGGGCTTGAAGAGCTCCAGCTGGAGGATCTCCACGCGCTTCTTCTCGCCGCCGGAGAAGCCTTCGTTGACGTTGCGCTGGGCGAAGTCGGCGTCGATGCGCAGCTTCTCCATGGCGGCCTTGACGTCCTTGGTCCAGGTGCGGAGGGCAGGTGCCTGACCGTCGATGGCAGTCTTGGCGGTGCGCAGGAAGTTGGTCATGGTGACGCCCGGAACCTCTACGGGGTACTGCATGGCCAGGAAGAGGCCTGCCCGGGCACGCTCGTCAACACTCATGGCCAGTACGTCTTCGCCGTCCAGCGTGATGGTGCCGCTGGTCACGGTGTAGCGGGGGTGGCCTGCAATCGTGGAGGCCAGGGTGGACTTGCCCGAGCCGTTGGGGCCCATGATGGCGTGTGTCTCACCGGTCCTGATGGTCAGGCTGACGCCCTTCAGGATCTCTTTGGTGCCCTGCTCCGTGTCAATGCTGACGTGCAGGTCCTTGATCTCAAGAGTTGACATGCTCTTCTTTCTTTTCGCTCGTAAGTCTGGTGCTGCAGGCGCTCAGTAATTGTTTACTGCTGCGCCGTTCAAAACGTTGGTGACGTCCACGTAGACGTCGTCTCCGTCGAGTTCGACGGCGAACACCGGCACGGGATCGTAGGCGGGGAGCTGGAGTGGCTGGCCGCTGCGCAGGTCGAACTGGGAGCCGTGCCCCCAGCACTCGATGGCGCAGCCTTCCACGTCGCCTTCGGACAGTGAGATGTCCGCGTGCGAGCAGGTGTCACCGATGGCGTGGATGTCCCCCATCGAGTCCCGGACCACGGCCACTGGATAGCCGTCCACCAGGATGCGCAGCGCCTGCTTGACCTTGATGTCATTGGCGCTGCACACCAGCTCACCCTTGGGTTTGCCGCTCATACGTTCCTGCCTGCCTGTCTCTAGTAGTCGATTGCCGTGAGTTCGCGTTCCACAGCCTCGGTCAGGCGCTCTTCGAGGGCCGGGACCTTGATCTGCTGGATGATCTCGTTCAGGAAGCCGCGGACCACCAGCCGGCGGGCAACATCTTCGGGGATGCCGCGGGCCATCAGGTAGAACAGGTGCTCGTCGTCGAAGCGGCCGGTGGAGCTCGCGTGGCCGGCACCCTGGATCAGGCCGGTCTCGATTTCGAGGTTGGGCACGGAGTCCGCGCGGCAGCCGTCGGTGAGGACCAGGTTCTGGTTCTTCTCGTAGGAGTCGGTGCCTTCGGCCTGCTTCTGGATCAGCACGTCGCCAACCCAGACCGTGTGCGCACCCTTGCCCTGCAGCGCGCCCTTGTACAGGACGTTGGACTTGCAGTTGGCTACGTTGTGGTCCACGAACGAACGGTGCTCCAGGTGCTGGCCGGCGTCGGCGAAGTAGAGGCCCAGGAGCTCAGCCTCGGCTCCTTCCCCGGCGAACCGGACGTTGGAGTTCAGGCGGACGATCCTGCCGCCAAGCGTGACGGCGATGTGCTTGTACACGGCGTCCTTGGCGACCTCGGCGTCATGCTGCGCCAGGTGCTTGGCGTCGTCTTCCCACAGCTGCACGGAAACGACGGTGAGGTGGGCGCCTTCGCGGACCAGGACCTCGACGTTGCCGTTGTGGTCTGCGGTGCCGTCGTGCTCGATGATCACGACGGAGCGGCTGTTGGTTCCGGCTTCGATCACGACATGGGAGTTGGTGCGGCGGCCCGCGCCGTTGCCCGTCAGGACCAGTCGCACCGGCACGTCCAGCTCGGCGTTTGCCGGGATGGAGATGAGCTGGGCTTCCACGGCGTTGGCGGAAGCCACGACGGCGGCACGGTCGGCCGGGACCAGGGTGGCGCCACGGGGGGCCTCGCCTGCGCGGAGGGTGCCCTGCACCACGGCGGCAGGCGCCTCGAACGAAACGCCCAGGGCGCCGGTCTCGGACGCGGAATCGGAGAGGAGGTTGCCCAGCTCACGCACCGGCGTAAAGCGCCATTCCTCTTCCCGGCCGTTGGGCAGGGCGAAGTCGGCCACGTCATGGCTGGTAAGCCGCTCGGCGCGGGAGGCCATGACCTGCGTGCCATGGCTGTGGTGGCGGTCCACCTTGAAGGCGACGAGGTGCTCGCCCTCCTCGGTGAAGCCGGCGATCGACGGTGCGCCGATGCGCGCCTTTTCGGTAGTTGCTTCGGCAGTCATTAACCGACGGATCCTTCCATCTGGAGTTCGATGAGGCGGTTCAGCTCAAGGGCGTATTCCATGGGCAGTTCGCGGGCGATCGGCTCAATGAAGCCGCGCACGATCATGGCCATGGCCTCGTCCTCGCGCATACCGCGGGACATGAGGTAGAAGAGCTGCTCCTCGCTGACGCGGGAAACGGTGGCCTCATGTCCCAGCTGGACATCGTCCTCGCGGATGTCGATGTACGGGTACGTGTCAGACCGGGAAATGGTGTCCACCAGGAGGGCGTCGCAGCGCACAGTGTTGGCCGAGTGCTTGGCTCCTTCACGGATCTGGACCAGGCCGCGGTATGCCGCACGGCCGCCGCCACGGGCCACCGACTTGGAAACGATCGAGCTCTTGGTGTTCGGCGCGATGTGCACCATCTTGGAGCCCGTGTCCTGGTGCTGGCCTTCGCCGGCAAACGCGATCGAGAGGGTCTCGCCCTTGGCGCCCTCACCGACGAGGTAGACGGCCGGGTACTTCATGGTGACCTTGGAGCCAATGTTGCCATCAACCCATTCCATGGTGGCACCGGCTTCGCAGATGGCACGCTTGGTCACCAGGTTGTACACGTTGTTGGACCAGTTCTGGATGGTGGTGTAGCGGACGCGGGCGCCCTTCTTCACGATGATCTCCACGACGGCGGAGTGCAGCGAGTCGGAGGTGTAGATCGGCGCGGTGCAGCCTTCGATGTAGTGGACGTAGGAGTCCTCGTCGGCGATGATCAGGGTGCGCTCGAACTGGCCCATGTTTTCCGTGTTGATGCGGAAGTAGGCCTGCAGCGGGATGTCCACGTGGACGCCCTTGGGGACGTACACGAACGAACCGCCTGACCAGACTGCCGTGTTCAGCGAGGCGAATTTGTTGTCGCCCACCGGGATCACGGTGCCGAAGTACTCCTGGAAGATCTCCGGGTGTTCCTTCAGCGCAGTGTCGGTGTCCAGGAAGATGACGCCCTGGGCTTCGAGGTCCTCGCGGATCTGGTGGTAGACCACCTCGGATTCGTACTGGGCCGCGACGCCCGAGACCAGGCGGCTGCGCTCAGCTTCCGGAATGCCCAGCTTCTCGTAGGTATTGCGGATGTCCTCGGGGAGGTCTTCCCAGGTGGCGGCCTGCTTCTCGGTGGAGCGGACGAAGTACTTGATGTTGTCGAAGTCGATGCCGGAGAGGTCTGCACCCCAGGTGGGCATGGGCTTGCGGTCGAAGTACTTCAGGCCCTTCAGCCGGAGGTCGAGCATCCATTCGGGCTCGCTCTTCTTGGCCGAGATGTCCCGGACTACCTCTTCATCGAGACCACGCCGCGCATTGGCGCCGACGTCATTCTTGTCGGCCCAGCCGTACTCGTAGTTGCCGATGCCGTGGAGCTCGGGATTCTTTTCCAGAATCTCCGAGATCACAGTGTTTTCGGCTACTGCTTTCTCTGATAGTTGGTCCGTCATCACGGCCTTTCTTACTGATGGTTGGTTACTTCGTGCAGGCTGGCGGGGGCTGCCGCCGGCGCGGTGGCCGGTTTGGCAGACAGCCTGCCTGTAGGAATGTGGGTGGTGCAGACGTGGCCGCCGCGGGCCAGCGTTGACAGGCGGCGGACGTCCACTCCCACCAGCCTTGAAAAGACTTCGGTTTCAACGTCGCAGAACACAGGGAAGCGGGCGGCGAGCTGCTGGATGGGGCAGTGGCCCTGGCAGAGCTGGACGCTGGAAAGCGCCGCGGGCAGCGGTGCCTTCGCCTCGATGGACGCAGCGGAGGCCACGAAGTTGTCGCGGGTCAGGGCAGCTGCGAGTGCGGTGGCGCGGTCCCGGATGTCGGGCCCGGCCTGCTCAATTTCGGGTGCATAGCGCCGCTCCATGTCCGCAAAGCGCTCCTCGGCGAAGGCGCGCACTGCATCCGGACCGGCAGCCTTTTGCAGCTGCTGGAGCGCAAGGGCGGCGATGTCCAGGTAGTCATTGCCCAGGCTCGACTGGCCTTGGGAACTGAGGACATAGCGGCGGGCGGGGCGGCCGGCACCGGCTCCGGGCTTGGCCACCCGCTTAACCTCGATGACGCCGGCACGCGAGAGGTGGTCCAGGTGGCGCCGGACTGCGGCCGGGGTGAACCCCAGCATGTCTCCCAGCTCGGCCGCGCTGACAGGGCCGTTTTCCAGGACGGCGGCGAGGACCCGGTCCCGGGTACGCTCGTCCGCATCAGCCACAGGACTGGGCGCCGCAGGACCGGGTCCGGCCATGGGCACAGCGCTACTGTTGGTCATGGAATACACAACACAATCATGTCGTAATTTAGTCCCGCACTCCAGTAAGGGCAGGCTGACCTTAGCTGGGCACTGCGCAGTTTCCGACGGACGGCGCTAAATACTACATCCCGTAGAATACTCTGGTGCGATCCCCCCAGTCCCCCGTCTTGTCCATCCATGGGCTCATCAAGGACGTTGGCCCCCTCTCCAGCCTGGACGGAAAGATGCTCAGGGTTGTCAGCGGCGTCTCCCTCATCGCGGAGCGGGGCCAGGTAACCGCCCTGCTGGGCGCGAATGGCGCAGGGAAGACAACCACCCTCGAGTGCGCCCAGGGCCTGCAGAAACGCAGCGGCGGCAGCATCTCCCTGCTGGGCCAGGACCCGGCAACGGCAGGCGCTGATCTGCGCTCCCGCGTGGGCGTGATGCTGCAGGACGGTGGGCTCCCGCCGTCGGCAAGGCCCCTGCCGTTGTTGCGGCATATCGCGGGGCTGTACGCCCGCCCCTGGCCGTTGGAGGACCTGGTGGCCAGGCTGGGCATCGATGGCTTCAGCCGGACGAGCGTCCGGAGGCTGTCCGGCGGCCAGAAGCAGCGCCTGGCGCTGGCCGCCGCCCTGATCGGCAGGCCCGAAGTACTGTTCCTGGACGAGCCCAGCGCCGGCCTGGACCCGCAGTCACGGCAGCTGGTGTTCGATCTCATTGCCGAGCTGCGCGACAGCGGGATGGGAATCATCCTGACCACGCATCTCATGGACGACGCCCAGCGCCTGGCGGATTACGTGTACATCATCGACGGCGGCCGCAATGTTGCCGAAGGGACCGTGCAGGAGCTGCTTCAGCGCAGCCCGGTTGCGGACCAGGGCGGCGAGCACATCCGGACGCTGGTGTTCGAGGTCCCGCCCGGCCTGGACCTGGCAGCGGTGCTGCCGGCGGGCGTGGACGTCTCCGAAGCCCGCGCCGGCAGCTACACCGTGACCGGTGCCCTGACCCCGCGCCACCTCTCCGCACTGGCCCAGTGGTGGGAAGCGAAGGGCATCATGCCGGCATCGATGAGCCTCCAGGCGCGTAGCCTTGAAGACGTCTTTCTGGACATTTCGGGAAAGGACATCCGATGACCGCAGCGATTCAGGAGACGCAGCAGCCGGCCTCCCTTCTGCGCCGTGTCCTGCTGCAGGGCAAATACGAGGCACTGACAATGCTGCGGAACGGCGAGCAGCTGATCCTGGCGGTGGTGCTGCCGCTGCTGGCGCTTGTCGGCCTGACGGTGACTCCTTTCCTGGACGGAATGGGCTCCAGCCGAATCAACGTGGCGGTTCCCGGAATCCTGGCGCTGTGCGCAATGTCCACGGCATTCACCGGCCAGGGCATCGCCACCGGCTTCGACCGCCGCTACGGCGTGCTGCGGTTCCTTTCCACCACACCCTTGGGCCGCGGCGGCCTGATCGCCGGCAAGGTCCTCTCAGTCCTGGCCGTCCTGTGCCTCCAGGTGGTGGTGGTGGGCCTGGTTGCCCTGGCGCTGGGATGGCAGCCGACGGCGGCGGGCTGGCTCCCGGGCCTGGCGCTGCTCGCGCTGGGCGCGGCGGCGTTCACCGCGCTGGGGCTGCTGGTGGCCGGAACGGTCCGGCCGGAAGCCACGCTGGCCATCACCAACCTGCTGTGGATCCTCCTCGGCGCCATGGGCGGCATCGTCATCCCTGCCGAACGGCTGCCTGCCGCGGCGCAGGCCATTGTGCACTTCCTGCCTTCCGGCGCCCTGGGCGAATCGATGCGGGCCGCCTTCCTGGGCGGGGCCGTGAACGGCGGCGCTGCCCTCATCCTGCTGCTCTGGACGGTTATCGCCGGGGCCGCAGCCATCCGTTGGTTCAAGTGGAATTGAGATAATCGTGACCACGGCTTCACGCCTCCCCCAGCTCGCCGGCCGCCTGGCATCGCGGCTCCCCCGCACCGTGGACGCCCGGATCCGCCGCCTGGCCGTCGCTTCCCTGCTTGGCCAGACGCTTCTGGTAGTCACCGGCGGCGCTGTTCGCCTGACGGCATCCGGCCTCGGCTGCCCCACCTGGCCCCGCTGCACCTCGGACTCCCTGGTGAACACCCCGGAGATGGGCATTCATGGCTTCATCGAGTTCGGGAACCGGCTTTTGACCTTCGCGCTGGCCGCGGTGGCTGCCCTGATGCTGGTGTACCTGTGGAACCTGAGGAAGGAACGCAAGGACCTCTTCCTCCTGGCCCTGGGCCTGCTGGCCAGCATCCCCGCCCAGGCCGTGATTGGCGGCGTCACGGTCCTCACCAACCTCAACCCCTGGGTTGTAGGCCTGCATTTCCTGGTCTCCATGGCGCTGGTGGTATTCGCCACCCTGCTGGTCAACCGGGCCTTCGGGCGGACCGGCCGCTTCCTTGCCTCCCGGCCCGCCGCACTGCCCGCCGCCCTGCGTCCGGTGACGGCCGCCGTCGCCCTTTTCTCCGCAGTCGCCGTCATGCTCGGCGTGGTGGTCACGGGGGCGGGTCCGCATGCCGGCGACGCCGATGCCCCCCGCAACGACCTGGACTGGGATTTGTTCTCCCACATCCATGCTGTGCCGGCCTACCTGGTGACCGCCGGAACCGCGGTGGCCCTGGTGCTGGTCATCAGGCGCGGCATCAGGGGCCCCTTCCGGACGGCCGTCCTGGCACTCCTGGGCGTCACCGTGCTCCAGGCCACCATCGGCTTCACGCAGTACTACAACGGCATTCCGGCATTGCTGGTGGCGGCCCACATGCTCGGCGCGGCCCTGCTGATGGCAGCCTCGACGAATGCGTGGGACATCGCGCGTTCCAGCAAGGTGGAATAGGCCCAGGCCCATTACGCACCAGGTGCCCCGGTCCAATCTTTGGACCGGGGCACCTGGCCGTTCAAGGCCTCCTTTTGTCCAGCGCGGAGGCCGGCCGTGAGGCTACCGGCCCGCCAGGGCCTCGCCCTGTCGCGCTCCGTCGAATGCACGATCCAGGTCCTCGATGCCGTCGGCGGTGATCTGGTGAACCCGGGCCGTGGCAATGTCATAGAACAGACCAATGGCCTGCACCGTTCCGGCGGCCAGCGCCGGGCCCGCCACCGGGTGCTCCTGCAGTTTGGCCAACTGCACGGCCACGTTCACCATTGCCAATTGGTCAAGGGTGCGGTAGCCCGCCGCCGCAGCCTGCCTCCCCACAGGGTGCCCCGCCAGCAGGGCCGTGTAGGCCGGCCGGGCGTGGTCCAGCCAGAGCTCGAACGCCGGGCCCAGGGAACTGTTGTCCCCGCCCTCGGCTTCCTCGAGCAGTGCCTTCATGGCACCGCAGTTGGAGTGTCCGCAGATGACCAGCGACTGCACGCCCAGGCCGTTGACGGCAAAGGACAGGGCGGAGTCAATCGAGGCGTCCCGGCCGTGGCTGCACACCACATTGCCGATGTTGCGCAGGGTGAGCAGATCGCCCGGGCCGCTGCTGGTGATCAGGTTCGGGTTGACGCGGGAATCGACGCAGGCCACGAAAAGGCTGTCCGGATTCTGGCCTTCCGCCAGGTCATGCACCAGCGGACGCACCTGGTGGGCAAACCGGCGGTGGTATTTGTCAACGCCCAGCAGCAGCGGCCCCTTCCGGGGCGGAAGCGGCAGTTCGGTGGCTTCCTCGCGCCTTGGGGCCTGGCGTCCGGCATCCTGGAAGACGGTGTTGCCGTGCTCCTCAAGGTGTACAGTGCCGCCCGTGGCCTGGTGCTGGACCTGCCATGCGAGCAGGGCTTCGCGGAAGGAGTGGTCAACGTAGTCAGCGTTCAGCTCGACCACCACGTCCGCGGCGGCGGGGACGGACTGCAGGACGGGGTTCAGCTTTGGCAGGGCGAAGAAACTGCACGAACCGGCGATGGTCACACGCCAGGGCGACGACGGCGCGGCCGGATGGGCATGGATCCGGGCCCGCAGGACCCGCCACAGCACACTGGCGGCAGCGAGGGCAAGGCCGATCATGACGCCCTCAAGCAGGTTCAGGAACACCACGCAGACCAGGGTGACGGCATAAATCGGGAGGTCTCCGGTCCGCAGGCTGGTCCGGATGTCAGCCACCTTGATCAGGCGCGCACCGATGACCACCAGCAACCCGGCCAGGACGGCCAGCGGGATGAGCTGGATCAGGCCGGCAAAAAGGGCAGAAAATGCCAGGACCCACACACCGTGCAGCACCGCGGACGTCCGGGTGGCCGCACCCGCCTCCACATTCGTGGCGCTGCGGACAATCACGCCCGTAACAGGCAGCCCGCCCAGTGACCCGGAAACGATGTTCGCTGTGCCCTGGCCAATGAGCTCCCTGTTCAGGTTGGTCCGCGGTCCGGTTTGCATCTTGTCTACCGCGACGGCGGACAGGAGGGATTCGATGCTGGCGATCAGGGCCATGGTCAGGATGGCAAAGGCGAAGGCCCGCCAGTTGCTGTCCGGGAGTTGCGGCAGGGCGATGGCATCGATGATCGAGCCGTCCAGCGAGATGCGTTCGACACCGGGGGCAAAGGCCACGGACAGTGCGGTGCCTGCCGCGACGGCGGCCAGGGGGCCGGGAACCCTCCGGACCGCCGCGGGAAGGAACTTCCAGCACAGGAGGATTGCCACCACGGCCAGTCCCAGCAGGGCCGCGTGCAGTTCCAGGTTGGTGATGGCTGCAGGCAGTGCCGCGAGGTTCTCGAAGGCCGAACCTGCCGGCTGGGATCCGAGGAGCACGTGGACCTGCTGCAGGATGATGGTCACGCCGATGCCGGCCAGCATGGCCTTCACCACCACGGGGGAAACGGCCAGGGCTGACCGGCCGACGCGGCTGATGCCCAGCAGGAGTTGAACGACGCCGGCAGCCACGGTGATGGCGCAGGTCACCTGCCAGCCAAACTCCTGCACCAGGCCGGCCACGACGACGGTGAGCCCGGCCGCCGGTCCACTCACCTGAAGCGGGGAGCCGCCCAGGCTTCCGGCCACAATTCCGCCCACGGCGGCCGCGATGAGGCCGGCCATAATGGGCGCCCCAGAGGCCGCTGCAATGCCGAGTGAGAGCGGCAGAGCCACGAGGAACACCACCATCGACGCCGGCACGTCGGCGCCAAGATGGGCGAAGAACGGAGGGCGGGAAAACGGAAAGCGGCGGCGTCCTCCCTTTCCTGCAGGCGGGCTGTGGCTGGGGGCGGGGACGGCGGAGGGACGGGCTTCCATGGAAATTCCTTTGGTCGCGGGAAGGGTCCGCTCCACCGTAAGCACGCAGTCATTGACAATGACAGTTAAAGTGACGGATATGACAAAGCTGTCATATCCAGTCGACGTCAATTGGCGGCCAAAAAAAGCGGCGGCTCCCGCCGTAAAGCAGGAACCGCCGTGCGCCAAGCCGTAGTGGCTAGCCGGGCATTACGGCACTTCCAACGAACGGGTCCACCGCCAGGGCGATAAACAGCAGGGTCAGGTAGCTGATGGAACCGTGGAACACCTTCATGGCGCGCTTGTCAGGAATATCCTCGCGGTGGGCCCGGGAGTACAGCGCATGTGATTCGTAGAGGAACCAGGCACCCGCGACGACCGCCGTAACCGTGTAAACCCAGCCGGCCCCACCGGCCGGGATCATCAGCAATGAGGACGCCACCATGGCCCATGCGTAAAGGACCACCTGGACGGACACCACCTTGGCCCCGGCGATGGCTCCAAGCATGGGGACATTGGCGTTCCGGTAGTCCTCGCCGTAGCGCATGGACAGGGGCCAGTAGTGCGGGGGCGTCCACAGGAAGATCACCATGAACAGGATGACCGCGGGCCACTCCACCGAATTGGTCACGGCTGCCCATGCAATCAGCACGGGGAAGCAGCCGGCCGCGCCACCCCAAACGATGTTCTGCGCCGTGCGGCGCTTGAGGATCATGGTGTAGATGACCACGTAGAAGAAGATGGCGCCCAGGCCCAACCAGGCAGAGAGCGGATTGGCGCCGAACCAAAGGATCACGATGGCGGCCGCGCCAAGCAGCCAGGAGAAGACCAGGGCTTCGCGAGGGGTGACTTCGCCGGTGACCAGCGGCCTGTTTTCCGTCCGGTGCATCAGCTTGTCGATGTCCCGGTCGATGTAGCAGTTAAAAGCCCCGGCACTCCCGGCGGCAAAGGCCCCACCCACCAGTGTGGCAAGGATCAGTCCGATGGAAGGGAAGCCCCTCTCGGCGTAGATCATGGTTGGCAGCGTGCTGACCAGGAGCAGCTCGATCACTCGCGGCTTGGTGAGGGCGAGATACGCCTTGGCCTTACGGGCGAACCCGACGCCGGAGGCCCGGGACGCGTTCAGCGGCGTATCTGTTGTGCTCACGGTGGCAGTCACCCGTTCTGTGTGGCAGTTGAGGCTGGCAATGCAGCTCCGGTCGTGCGGCCCGGACCCGGGCACGGCACTAAGGGAGGAAATGCGCCAGGTGCGTGCAACAGCGGGGAAACTCCGGGCGGCGATAGGGATGCGCACCCGGCGTTGGCCTCCGAATATCATACCGCGCCGCCAGCCCTCCCCCCGCCCTGCCGTATGCGCAATTGATTGCTCGCGGCCCCATTCGAGCAGATTAAGTCAACCCTCCGTGATGGTGATTCACAAAAGGGGAAATTGCGTCCAAAACGTGAGATTTGCGCGGCCCACAGGATGGATAAGAGCTAAGCTGTCACCAGATCAGCACACAGCAACAAAGCGGTGGAAACCGCTTTCCCATTGCGTCTGTGACTGATATGCAAGGATCAACGTTTCGATGGTGAACGGCTGGTACACACCGCAGCGGGCGCCAACAGCGCGCCCTTGGCCGGATCCGGTGTACCGCCCGCCATCAGCACAGAGAGGGGCCCGGTTTTCGTGCCACATTTGGAAGATCAAGAACTGTCATGGACCAGCTTGGACCAGCGTGCCGTGGACACCATCCGCGTCCTGGCCGCGGACGCCGTGGAGAAGGTGGGCAACGGCCACCCCGGAACCGCCATGAGCCTGGCTCCGGCCGCATACCTTCTCTTCCAGAAGCTGATGCGCCATGACCCGCGCGATCCGCAGTGGCTGGGCCGTGACCGGTTCGTCCTTTCCCCCGGCCACACGTCCCTGACGCTCTACATCCAGCTCTTTCTGTCCGGCTACGGGTTGGAACTCAAAGACCTGGAGGCCCTGCGCACGTGGGGTTCGCTCACCCCGGGCCACCCTGAGTACAAGCACACCGCCGGTGTGGAAATCACCACCGGCCCGCTTGGCCAGGGCCTGGCGTCCTCGGTGGGCTTCGCCTACTCCCAGCGCCGCCAGCGCGGCCTGTTCGACGCCGACGCTCCCGCCGGCGACTCGCCGTTTGACCACACCATCTGGGTCATCGCTTCCGACGGCGACCTCCAGGAAGGCGTCACGTCCGAGGCATCCTCGCTGGCCGGCCACCAGGAGCTCGGCAACCTCGTGGTCATCTATGACGAGAACCACATCTCCATCGAGGACGACACCGACATCGCGTTCACCGAGGATGTCCTGAAGCGCTACGAGGCCTACGGCTGGCACACCCAGCGCGTGGACTGGACCCGGACCGGCGAATACAAGGAAGACGTCCAGGAGCTGTACAGCGCCCTGCTCGCCGCAAAGGCCGAAACCTCCAAGCCGTCCATCATCTCGCTGCGCACCATCATCGGCTACCCGGCCCCCAAGAAGCAGAACACAGGCAAGATCCACGGTTCTGCCCTTGGCGCCGAAGAGGTCGCCGCCCTGAAGGAGGTGCTGGGCTTCGATCCCGCCAAGTCCTTCGAGGTGGACCAGGAAGTCCTGGACCACGCCCGGGCAGTGGTGGAACGCGGCGCTGCAGAGCACAAGGAATGGCAAGAATCCTTCAACGCCTGGCAGGCAGCCAACCCGGAAGGGGCGGCACTCCTGCAGCGCATCGAAGCGCAGGAACTTCCCGGAGACATCGACGCCGCCCTTCCGGTCTTCCCTGCCGGCAAGGACGTTTCCACCCGGGCAGCCTCCGGCAAGGTCCTCAACGCCCTGGGCCCGGTCCTGCCCGAACTCTGGGGCGGCTCCGCTGACCTCGCGGAGTCCAACAACACCACCATTGAAGGTTCCCCGTCCTTCGTCCCTGCCTCCAAGCAGACCGGCGCCTGGTCCGGCAACCCCTACGGCCGGGTGCTGCACTTCGGCATCCGCGAGCACGCTGCAGCGTCGATCGTGAACGGCATCAGCCTGGCGGGGAACACCCGCGCGTTCTCCGGAACCTTCCTGATCTTCAGCGACTACCAGCGCCCCGCCATCCGCCTCGGTGCCCTGATGGGCGTCCCGTCACTGTACGTCTGGACGCACGACTCCATCGGCCTGGGCGAGGACGGGCCCACCCACCAGCCGGTGGAACAGCTCGCCTCGTTGCGCGCCATCGTGGGCCTGGATGTGGTCCGCCCCGGCGACGCCAACGAAGTTGCAGCGGCCTGGAAGACCATGCTGGAGAACCACGCCAACCCGGCAGGCATCGTCCTGACCCGCCAGAACATTCCCACCTGGGAACGCGGTACGGGCGACGCCGACGGCGACACCTTCGCGTCCACGGCAGGTGTGGCAAAGGGCGGCTACGTCCTGGCCGAGGCTTCGAAGGACGGCGCCACGGTTCCGGCCGACGTGATCCTGATCGCCACCGGTTCCGAGGTCCAGCTGGCCGTCCAGGCCCGCGAAGCACTCCAGGCTGACGGCATCGCCGCCCGCGTGGTGTCCATGCCGTGCGTTGAATGGTTCAAGAAGCAGGACGCCGCCTACCGCGAATCCGTCCTGCCCGCCGCCGTCAAGGCACGCGTCTCGGTCGAAGCGGGACTGGCACTGGGCTGGCGGGAATTCGTCGGCGACGCCGGCCGTTCCGTCAGCCTTGAGCACTACGGCGCTTCCGCCGACTACAAGCGCCTCTTCCAGGAGTTCGGCATCACGGCAGAGGCAGTTGCCGCCGCCGCCAAGGACTCCCTCGCCGCCACCCAGGCCTAAACCCAAATTTCAGGAGATACAGCAATGACTACTCCCACCCAGCAGCTCTCCGACGCCGGAGTCTCCATCTGGCTCGACGATCTTTCCCGCGGACGCCTGGAAACGGGCACGCTCCGCAAGCTCATCGAGGAGAAGAACGTGGTTGGTGTTACCACCAACCCGTCGATCTTCCACGCCGCCATCACGTCCGGCACTGACTACGACCACATCATTGCCGGCAAGGCCGCAGAAGGCGCCAGCGTGGAGGACACGATCTTCGAGATCACCACCACGGACGTCGCCGACGCCTGCGACCTCTTCGCACCCGTGGCCGCCGCCACGAAGGGCATCGACGGCCGCGTCTCCATCGAAGTCGACCCCCGGCTCGCCTGGGACACCGCAGGGACCATCGCCGAGGCCAAGCACCTCTCCCAGCGCGTCAACAAGGACAACGTCCTGATCAAGATCCCGGCAACCATCGAGGGCCTTGAAGCCATCACGGCAACCCTCGCCGAGGGCATCAGCGTCAACGTGACCCTCATCTTCTCGCTGGAGCGGTATCGCGCAGTCATCAACGCGTTCCAGTCCGGCCTGGAGCAGGCCAGGGAAAACGGCCACGACCTCTCGAAGATCCACTCCGTGGCATCGTTCTTCGTCTCCCGCGTGGACAGCGAAATCGACAAGCGGCTCGACAAGATCGGCACCGACGAAGCAAAGTCCCTCAAGGGCAAGGCCGGCCTGGCCAACGCCCGCCTGGCCTACCAGGTATATGAGGAACTCTTCGCCACTGAACGCTGGGGCCTTCTGGCCGACGCCGGCGCACTCCCCCAGCGCCCCCTTTGGGCCTCCACCGGCGTAAAGGACCTGGCGTACCCGGACACCCTGTACGTCACCGAGCTCGTGGCCCCCGGCGTGGTGAACACCATGCCGGAGAAGACGCTGGACGCGACCTTCGACCACGGCGTCGTCTCCGGTGACACCGTCACCGGCACCTATGAGGAGGCGAATGCCACCCTCGATGCACTGGAGAAGCTCGGGATCTCCTACAACGACGTCGTTGCACTCCTTGAAACCGAAGGCCTGGACAAGTTCGTGGCCAGCTGGAAGGAACTGCTGGCCGACGTCGAAGGCGCACTCGCCTCTGCACGGAAGGCTTCCTAACACCTATGAGCACTCTCAGCTACGACGCCACCGGCGCTGCCCAGCAGGCGCTTGGACAGCACCTTCCCGCCCTCGTCGAGGACCGGATCGCCACCCGGATTTTCGCCAAGGACCACACGTTGTGGGGTCCGGACGCCGAATCCGAGTCGGCAGTCCGCCTGGGTTGGGTGGAGGCCGCCACGGTCTCACAGGCCTTGGTCAAGGACATCCTGGAACTTCGTGACTCGCTGCGCGCCGAAGGCGTCAGCAGGATTGTGCTCTGCGGCATGGGCGGATCCTCGCTGGCTCCCGAGGTTATCGCGGGCACGGCCGGCGTCGAGCTGACAGTGCTGGACAGCACGGACCCGGACCAGGTCCGTGCTGCCCTCGCCGACCGGCTGGGCCAGACCGCCATCGTGGTCTCGTCCAAGTCCGGCTCCACCCTGGAAACGGATTCCCAGCGGCGCATCTTCGAGCAGGCCTTCACCGAGGCCGGCGTGGACGCCAAGAGCCGGATCATCATCGTGACAGACCCCGGCTCACCCCTGGACAAGGCCTCGCGCGAAGCGGGTTACCGCGCGATCTTCAATGCCGATCCCAACGTCGGCGGCCGTTATTCGGCCCTGACCGCTTTTGGCCTTGTTCCTTCCGGCCTGGCCGGGGTGGATATCCAGGCGTTCCTGGATGAGGCAGAGGAAGCTGCCGAGATCCTCAATGACGACGCCCCCGAAAACATCGGGCTTGCACTGGGCACCGCCCTGGGTGGGACCAGCCCGCTGCGGAACAAGATTGTCATCGCCGAGGATGGCTCGGGCATCGTTGGTTTCGCTGATTGGGCCGAGCAGCTCATCGCCGAATCCACCGGCAAGCTGGGCACTGGCGTCCTTCCGGTCGTCGCAGGTCCGCAGGCTCCGGAGGTTACCTCCGGCGCGTCCGACGTACTGGTGGTGCGGCTCGTGGCGCCGGATGCCGATATTGAGCTCGGCGACAACCAGGTGGCCATCGCCGGCGGCCTGGCCACCCAGATGATGGTGTGGGAGTTCGCCACCGCCGTTGCGGGCCGTTTGCTGGGGATCAACCCCTTCGACCAACCCGACGTTGAGGCCGCCAAGGTGGCGGCACGTGGTCTGCTGGACGCCCAGCCGGAGCCCACCCCGGCCGCATTCGTTGACGGCGCCATCGAGGTGCGCGGCGGCGACTGGCTTGGCGGTGCTTCCACCGCAGAGGGTGCGGTCAAGGCGCTGTTGGACACCTTGGCTTCCGACAGCTACCTGAGCGTCCAGGCGTACTTTGACCGGCTGGCCTTTGCCGGACTCGAAGGCATCCGGGACGAATTGGCGGCGGCCACTGGCCGTCCGGTGACGTTTGGGTGGGGCCCGCGCTTCCTGCACTCCACCGGACAGTTCCACAAAGGCGGCCCCGCCATCGGCGTGTTCCTTCAGGTCACGGCCGCTCCTGCCGAGGATCTTGGCATCCCGGACCGGCCGTTCAGCTTTGGTGAGCTCATCGCCGCCCAGGCTGCAGGCGACGCCCAGGTCCTGGGCGAGCACGGCCGTCCCGTGCTGCGCCTTCACCTCACCGACCGTGCCGCCGGCGTGGCCCAGCTGCAGGACATCGTCGCTGCGCTGTCCACCCGCGCATCCGCAACCGAAAGCTAAGGCGCAAAAGCAACCATGCCAGAAACTGAATACGGCAGGAAGGGCGCGGGCCGCGCGCGCAATCCGTTGCGCGATCCGCGGGACCGCCGTTTGAACCGGATCGCCGGGCCGTCCTCGTTGGTGCTCTTTGGGGTCACGGGCGACCTTGCCCGCAAGAAGCTGATGCCGGCAGTGTACGATCTCGCCAATCGTGGGTTGTTGCCGCCCAGTTTCGCGCTGGTGGGGTTTGCCCGCCGGGAGTGGGACAGGGAGGACTTCGCCGCGGAGGTGAAGGCCTCGGTGCAGGCACACGCCCGCACTCCATTTGATGAGGCGGTCTGGAACCAGCTCTCAGAGGGCATCCGTTTTGTGCAGGGCGAGTTCGACGACGACGCCGCCTTTGAGCGGCTCGGCGAGACCATCAAGGAGCTCGACGACGTCCGGGGCACCCGCGGAAACCACGCGTTCTACCTGTCCATCCCGCCCAAGGCCTTCGAACAGGTCTGCCGTCAGCTCTCCAAACACGGCCTGGCGCAGGCTGACGGCGACAAGTGGCGGCGGGTGGTGATCGAAAAGCCGTTCGGGCACGACCTCGAATCGGCCCGGCAGCTGAACGACATTGTGGAGTCCGTGTTCCCGCCGGATGCCGTGTTCCGGATTGACCATTACCTGGGCAAGGAAACGGTGCAGAACATCCTGGCGCTGCGCTTCGCGAACCAGCTGTTCGAACCGCTGTGGAACGCCAACTACGTTGACCACGTCCAGATCACCATGGCCGAGGACATCGGCACTGGCGGCCGTGCCGGGTATTACGACGGCGTGGGCGCGGCCCGCGACGTGATCCAGAACCACCTGCTGCAGCTGCTTGCGCTCACGGCGATGGAAGAGCCCATCTCGTTCAACGCCGATGACCTGCGCGCGGAGAAGGAAAAGGTCCTCGCCGCGGTCAAGCTTCCGGACGACCTTTCGACGCATTCGGCGCGGGGGCAGTTCACCGGCGGCTGGCAGGGCGGCGAGCAGGTCCTGGGCTACCTGGAGGAAGAAGGCATCCCGGCCGATTCCACCACCGAGACCTTTGCCGCGGTCAGGGTGGACATCCATACCCGCCGCTGGTCCGGCGTGCCGTTCTACCTGCGTGCGGGCAAGCGGCTTGGCCGGCGGGTGACGGAGATCGCGGTGGTGTTCAAACGCGCCCCGAACCTGCTGTTCCGCGACCATGGTGAGGATGACTTCGGGCAGAACGCGGTGGTAATCCGTGTCCAGCCTGACGAGGGCGTGACCATCCGGTTCGGGTCCAAGGTCCCCGGCACGCAGATGGAAGTCCGGGACGTGACCATGGACTTCGGGTACGGGCACTCATTCACCGAGTCGTCTCCGGAAGCGTACGAACGGCTGATCCTGGACGTGCTGCTCGGTGAGCCGCCACTGTTCCCCCGCCATGAGGAAGTGGAGTTGTCCTGGAAGATCCTTGACCCGTTCGAGGAATACTGGGCGTCGCTCGCCGAACAGCCCGAACCCTATGCCCCCGGCTCCTGGGGCCCGGCCTCTGCTGATGAGCTGCTGGCCCGTGACGGACGAACCTGGAGAAGGCCATGATCGTTAACCTGCCTGACACCACCACCTCAAAGGTGTCCAAGAAGCTCATGGCCCTCCGCGAGCAGGGCGGCGTGATCGCCCTGGGCCGGGTCCTGACCCTGGTGGTGGTGACCAAGTCCGGGCTCGAGGAAGAAGCGATCGAGGCCGCGAATGACGCCAGCCGGGAACACCCCTGCCGGATCATCGTGCTCGCCGACGCCGGGAAAGACGCAGAAGACCGGCTCGACGCGCAGATCCGCGTCGGCGGGGACGCCGGCGCCTCCGAGGTGATCGTGCTGCGCGGCTACGGCCAACTCGCGCACGAGTCCGAGTCGCTGGTTGCCGCGCTGCTGCTCCCGGACGCACCCATCGTGGCCTGGTGGCCGCACGGCGCACCGGAGAACGCGTGCGAAACCTCCATCGGCGCGATCGCGCACCGGCGGATCACGGATTCCGCGAATGAACCCGACCCCCAGGCCGCCCTGGAACGGATCCACCAGACCTACAAGGCTGGCGACACCGATCTGGCCTGGACCCGCCTGACCAACTGGCGCATCCAACTCGCGGCAGCCCTGGATGAGGTGGACTCCTCGCCCGTGACCGCCGTCGCGGTCGAAGGTGCGTCGGACTCACCCTCCACCATCCTGCTCGCTGCGTGGCTGACGCTGACCCTGGACGCCCCGGTGACCATCGTCGCGGACCCCGCCGGAACGGGCATCCGCCGCGTCCGCCTCACCCGCCCGGGCGGGGACGTCCAGCTCTTCCGGCCCGGACTCTCCATTGCCGAACTTACCCAGCCGGGCCAACCCGCCCAACGGATATCCCTTCCCCGCCGCAGCCTGCGCGACTGCCTCGCCGAAGAACTCCGCCGCCTCGACCCCGACGAAGTATTTGGTGAAGTGATTACTATTGGACTGCCACGTACCAATCTAAGGAGCGTCCGACCCAGTGAGCGTTGACCCACGAGTAAGCATCCATCCTGATTCGTCCGTCCTTATGGCCGCCATAGCGGCACGCCTGATCACCAAGCTCGTTGATGTCCAGGACAAGTACGGCGAAGCCACTGTGGTGCTCACCGGGGGGACCGTGGGGATCGGCACCCTGAAGGCCGTTGCGGACTCCCCGGCGGCGCCCGCCGTCGACTGGTCCAAGGTCAACTTCTGGTGGGGCGACGAACGCTTCGTCGGTTCAGCTGATCCGGAACGGAATACCAAACAGGCGTTTGACGCGTTGCTTTCCCATATTCCGGTGGACCCGGAGCGGGTTCACTCGCCGGGTTCTTCGGATGAGTTCGGCACGCCCGAGGAGGCGGCGGAGGACTACGCGCGCCAGTTGCGTGACGCCGCAGCCGCCGAGCACGCGGCTGACATGTCCGACGACAGGCCTGAGGAGCCCTCATCACTCCCCCGGCTCGACGTGGTGCTGCTTGGCGTGGGGCCTGACGCACACATTGCGTCGTTGTTCCCTGAGCAGGCCGGTATCCGCGAAAAGGACCGCATGGTGGTGGGGGTCCGGAACTCCCCCAAGCCGCCTCCGCTGCGGATCTCCCTTTCCCTGCCTGCCATCAACACGGCGGCGGAGGTATGGATGGTTGTGGCCGGGGAGGACAAGGCCGGAGCGGTTGGACTTGCTCTGGCAGGGGCCAATCCTGTGCAGGTACCTGCGTCCGGTCCGCGGGGAACGGCGCGTACCCTGTGGCTGATCGACGAGAACGCAGCGTCACGTGTCCCGGAGCAGCTGGTCCGGAAGGACGCCGCTGGCGCGTAGCTTTTCCAGCGCTCCGGCCAGGACGTCCTCGGCGTCCTGGCCGGAGCGCCGTTCTTTAACGTATTCCAGGTGGCTTTTGTAGCCGTCGTCGAACGGATCATCAGGTGCCGCCGCCTGGCCGTCCCGGGAAGCAGGGGCGCCGCACCGCCGGCAGTCCCATGTTTGGGGAATCTGGTCCTCGGGCATCTTCAGGAACACGGGCTGGGTCTCATGGCCTTTGGCACACCAGTACGACACCCGGATGCGGGGTAGTGGGCGCTGGGACGAGTTGTTGGACTGCAGGCTGGATCCGGACCCTGCGATAACCCCGGCACGGGTGCCTCGAAAGCCTGATGACGGATGGACCATGGCAACTCCTGCCTTGAAGCGGACGCCGGAGGCCCGCAGCTTAAACAAAAACTGTGGCTGCCGGGTGTTCCGGCAGCCACAGTCTAATGAGCAGGCCCACGGGCCTCCAGGGCCTAAAGGACCTTGTACAGCATGGGGTCAGGAATCCCCGGTCCCGCTGAACCGCATGATCAGCCCAAGCGCGATGATGACCACGCCCCAGGTGACGCCCAGGACGATGGTGAAGCGGTTGAGGTTGCGTTCTGCCACGCCTGAGGAGCTGAGGCCCGAACTCATGCCGCCGCCGAACATATCGGACAAGCCGCCGCCGCGTCCCTTGTGCAGCAGGATCAGCAGCGTCAGCAGGAGGCTGGTGATGCCCAGGAGGATCTGCAGAATGACATGAAGAACGTCCACGACGGCCTTTCGGAAGTTGGAATTGCTGGAGGGTGTACCGGTGAAGGACTAGTCCGTCACGAGGTGGCTCTCGAACCTGACAATATTAGCAAACTCGGCCGGGTCGAGGCTGGCGCCGCCTACCAGGACGCCATCCACGTCGCGCTCCTGCAGGATGGCGGCAGCGTTGTTGGCCTTGACCGAGCCGCCGTACAGCAGGCGGGTCTTGGCTGCCACGTCGGCGCCGAAGAGGCTCTCAAGTTCGGCCCGGATGGCGGCGCACATCTCCTGCGCGTCCTCCGGTCCGGCAACCTCGCCGGTGCCGATGGCCCAGACGGGCTCGTAGGCAACCACGAGTTCGGCTGCCTGCTCGTTGGTGAGCCCTGCCACTCCGGCGCGGAGCTGCTGCAGCGTGTGCTCGACGTGGGTGCCGGCCTGGCGGATCTCCAGGCCCTCGCCCACGCAAAGGACGGGGGTGACGCCGTGCTTGAAGGCCGCCTTGACCTTGGCGTTGAGGACGTCGTCGGACTCGTTGTGGATGGTGCGGCGTTCACTGTGGCCCACCAGGACGTAGCCGCATCCGAGCTTGTTCAGGAACTGTCCGGAGATGTCACCGGTGTAGGCGCCTGAATCGAACTGGGAGAGGTCCTGGCCACCATAAGCGATGTGCAGGTCGTCGCCCTGCACCAGGGTCTGGACGCCGCGGAGGTCAGTGAACGGGGGGAACACGGCAACCTCAACGCGGCTGTAGTCGTGCTTGGCGTCGGAGAGTGTCCACGCGAGTTTCTGCAGGAGGGTGATGCCCTGCACGTGGTCCATGTTCATTTTCCAGTTGCCCGCGATGAAGGGCTTGCGGTCGAAAGCGCCGTTCGTTGACGTAGTCACGTAATCTCCAAAAAAGTTCTTGATATGTGATCGGCCGGCAGGCTGCCGCGGGCAACCTGCCGGCCGGAGGACTGCGTAGTCCGGTACTGCCGGACAGCAGCGGTGGTTCTACCGGTCCAGGACGCTGAGGCCGGGGAGTTCCTTGCCCTCGAGGTATTCCAGGCTGGCTCCGCCGCCGGTGGAAATGTGGCCGAACTGGTCATCGCTGAATCCCAGTGTGCGTACCGCGGCAGCCGAATCTCCGCCGCCCACCACGGTGAATCCGTCGGTTTCAGTGAGGGCCTGGGCAATGGCACGGGTGCCTGCAGAGAACGCCTCGAATTCGAAGACACCCATCGGGCCATTCCAGAAGACCGTCCGGGCGCCCTTGATCCGTGCGGAGAAGGCTGCAGCGGTATCGGGGCCAATGTCCAGGCCAATGCCCTGGGCGCCGAAGCTGCTGCCTTCGATGGCGTCGGCAGCAACGGTTTCGTGCCGGGCATCGGCAGCGAACTTCTCTGCCACCACGACGTCCGTGGGAACCACGAATTCCGTGCCGGCGCCGGCTGCGCGCTTCAAGTAGTCCTGGACGACAGGAATCTGGTCCTCTTCAAGGAGGCTTGAAGCAACCTTGTGGCCCTGTGCCGCCAGGAACGTGAAGAGCATGCCGCCGCCCACCAGGATGGTGTCAGCCTTGCCGATCAGGTTGTTGATGACGGCGAGCTTGTCCGAAACCTTGGAACCGCCCAGAACCACCACGTAGGGGCGCTGGGTGTCGGTGGTCAGCTTCTGCAGGACCTCCACCTCGGTGTGCACCAGGTCGCCCTGGTACGACGGCAGCCGGGTGGCGACGTCGTAGACGCTGGCGTGCTTGCGGTGGACCGCGCCGAAGGCGTCATCCACGTAGGCGCCGTTGTCACCGGTGAGGGCCACCAGTTCGTCGGCGAAGGCGCCGCGCTCGGCGTCGTCCTTGCTGGTCTCGCGGGCATCGAAGCGGACGTTCTCGAGCACCAGGGCTTCGCCGTCCTGCAGGGATGCGGCCGCAGCCTTGGCGCCGTCACCGACCGTGTCAGCAGCCAGGGTGACCTTGAAGCCCGCCAGTTCAGCGAGGCGGTCCACTGCGGGACGGAGGGAGTACTTGTCCTCCGGGGCGCCCTTGGGGCGTCCGAGGTGGGCTGTTACCAGCACGCGGGCACCGGCGTCCGTGAGCTTTGACAGCACTGGAAGGGAGGCCTTGATGCGGCCATCGTCAGTGACTGTAGAGCCGTCGAGCGGCACATTCAGGTCACTTCGAACCAGAATGTACCGCCCGCGGACACCTTCAGCGATCAGTTCGTTGAGGGTGTGTGATGTCATGTGTCTAACCCTAGCCCAGCTTGGCTGCCACGAGCTCCGTGAGGTCGACGAGGCGGTTGGAGTAGCCCCATTCGTTGTCATACCAGGAAACAACCTTGACCTGGTTGCCGATGACCTTGGTCAGGCCGGAGTCGAAGATGGAGGAAGCGGGGTCACCGACGATGTCGGAGGACACGATGGGCTCGTCCGTGTAGGTCAGGAAGCCCTGGAGTTCCTCGGATTCGGCGGCACGCTTGAGGGCTGCGTTGACTTCCTCCACCGTGGTCTCGCGGGACACGGTGACGGTGAGGTCGGTGGCAGAGCCGGTGGGCACGGGAACGCGGATGGCGTAGCCGTCCAGCTTGCCCTTGAGCTCGGGCAGGACCAGGCCGATGGCCTTGGCGGCACCCGTGGAGGTGGGAACCATGTTGATGGCGGCGGCGCGTGCACGGCGCAGGTCCTTGTGCGGGCCGTCCTGCAGGTTCTGGTCGGCGGTGTAGGCGTGCACGGTGGTCATGAGGCCGCGTTCGATGCCGAATTCGTCGTTGATCACCTTGGCCAGCGGGCCGAGGCAGTTGGTGGTGCAGGAGGCGTTGGAGATGATGTGGTGCGTGGCGTTGTCGTAGAGGTTGTGGTTGACACCCATCACGATGGTGATGTCCTCGTCCGAGGCGGGAGCGGAGATCAGGACCTTCTTGGCTCCAGCGTCGATGTGCTTCTTCGCGTCGGCTGCCTTGGTGAAGAATCCGGTGGATTCGATGACGATGTCAACGCCCAGTTCGCCCCAGGGGAGGTTGGCGGGATCGCGTTCCGCCAGGACCTTGACCACGTTGCCGTTGACGACGATGTTGCCGTCCTTGACCTCGATGGTTTCCTTCAGGCGGCCCCCGACGGAGTCGTACTTGAAGAGGTGCGCGAGTGCTTCGGGGCTGGTGAGGTCGTTGACTGCAACGATCTCCAGGTCCGCGCCCTGTGCGAGTGCTGCGCGGAAGTAGTTGCGGCCAATGCGGCCAAAGCCGTTGATACCAATACGGGTCGTCACTTTTACAGTCTCCTTGGTGCTTTGAAAAGCACTACTAGTTGAGCGGGCGTTCAAGCCAACTAACAGATCCCGCACGCCATTGGGCAGAGATGATTTACACGGAGGGCGACCAGCCTCATTGCTGAAGGCTAACCGCCTTCCGTGACCTATCTTACGTTTAACTGGGTCCGCCCCCGCAAGTGCGGGGGCGGACGGTCCACATCCCGGCCGGTTTAAGTCAGAATGTGAAGTTTGTTACAGCGATGTATAACGCCGATCACTACGGAAGGGTGATGAGTCCCGTGGCGTTGGCGCGTGCTGCCTCGAAGCGCTGGGCGACGTCCGCCCAGTTCACGATGTTCCAGAACGCCTTGACGTAGTCTGCCTTGACGTTGACGTAGTCCAGGTAGAAGGCGTGCTCCCACATGTCCAGCATCAGCAGCGGGGTGGTGCCCAGCGCGGTGTTGCCCTGCTGGTCGTACAGCTGCTCGATGACCAGGTTGCCGCCAATGGGTTCGTAGGCCAGGAAGCCCCAGCCGGAGCCCTGGAGGCCAAGCGCTGCGGCAGAGAACTGGGCGCGGAACGCGTCGAAGGAGCCGAAGGCGTCGTCGATCGCGGCAGCGAGTTCACCCTCGGGCTTGTCGCCGCCGTCCGGGGAGAGGTTCTTCCAGAACACGGAGTGGTTGATGTGGCCGCCGGTGTGGAACGCGAGGTCCTTGGAGAGCCGGTTGATGTTGGCGAAGTCGCCCTTTTCGCGGGCCTCGGCCAGCTGGGCCAGGGCGTTGTTGGCGCCCGCCACGTAGGTGGCGTGGTGCTTGCTGTGGTGCAACTCCATGATCCGCGCAGAAATGTGCGGTTCGAGGGCGGCGTAATCGTAGCTGAGTTCCGGCAATACGTACTCGGTCACAAAATCCTCCAATATCGTGGACCTCGAGGGCCCGGTTGGTAACTCTCGGATTGTGCATCCGGGCAGCTGGTGCCCGGAATTATTTCTGATTCTATGGGGCGCTTACTCGTCCAGCATTTCAGGCGTCACATTGGCGTCCGTGCCGGGAATGCCCAGGTCAAGGGCACGCTTGTCCGCCATGGCCAGCAGGCGGCGGATCCTGCCCGCGATCGCGTCCTTGGTCATCACGGGGTCGGCAAGCCGCCCCAGCTCGTCAAGGCTTGCCTGCTTGTGCGCCACCCGCAGTTCACCTGCATACTTCAGATGGTCCGGGACATCGTCACCAAGAATTTCCAGTGCCCGGTCCACCCGCGCACCAGCGGCAACGGCTGCCTGCGCAGAGCGGCGCAAGTTGGCGTCATCGAAGTTGGCAAGCCGGTTGGCGGTGGCCCTGACCTCCTTGCGCATCCGGCGTTCCTCCCACACCATCAGTGCGTCGTGGGCACCCATGCGCGTCAGGAGGGCGGCGATGGTGTCGCCGTCACGGATGACCACCCGGTCCACTCCCCTGACCTCGCGGGCCTTGGCCTGGATGTCCAAGCGTCGGGCCGCACCCACCAGGGCCAGGGCCGATTCGGGCCCCGGGCAGGTGACCTCCAAGGACGACGACCGGCCGGGTTCCGTCAGCGAGCCGTGTGCCAGGAACGCTCCCCGCCAGACGGCTTCGGCGTCTGCCGCCGATCCATTGACGACGGCGGATGGCAGGCCGCGTACGGGGCGGCCACGTCCGTCCAGAAGGCCGGTCTGGCGGGCAAGCGCCTCGCCGTCGCGGACCACGCGGACCACGTAGCGGCTGGCGCGCCGGAGACCGCCGGCGGAGACCACGATGATTTCGCTCTGGTGTCCGTAGACCTCGGCGATGGCGGCACGGAGCCTGCGCGCCGTGGATGCCAGGTCGACTTCCGCCTCGATGACGATCCTGCCGGAAATGATGTGCAGTCCCCCGGCGAACCGGAGCATTGCGGAGACTTCAGCCTTGCGCACTGATGACTTCTTGATGTCCAGACGGGACAGTTCTTCCTTGACTGATGCTGTCAGTGCCATGGCACCTTCCTAACTGTTCCCAAAAATGTCCTGGTACGCCGTCGCCAGCCGCAGCGGCTCGTGGACAGGGCGGCGTCCCGACGCCCCTACTTTACCCAAGACCACCTCCGCGCCGATCATGCCGGCGGCCTTCTCGAACTCCTGCCGGTCCGGTACCGACGCGGGATCGGCCAGGACCACGTCCACGCTGAACTCCGGGGCATAGCGCCGGAGGACGTGGAGATGATCGGCCGCCGTCATGCCGGTGGTTTCCTTGGTGTCCGTTGCGAGGTTCATGGTCAGGCAGCGTTTGGCAGGGGTGCTGCACAGTGCCTGCCGCATCTCCGGGAGGAGCAGGTGCGGCAGGACTGACGTGTACCAGGAGCCCGGGCCAAGGACCACCCAGTCCGCCAGTTCGATTGCCGTCAGGGCGTCGGTGCAGGCAGGTGCGGCTTCCGGCAGGAGCCGGACTTCCTCCAGCGAACCGGCCACGGCACAGCGCGCCTGGCCGCGGATGGTCTGCAGGGTGGTGCCGCCGTCCGGACCGGTGACCCGCACATCGCCTTCGATGGTGAGCGGGACGGTGGACATCGGCAGGACCTGGCCGCGGGCACCCAGCAGTGCACCGGCCCACTTGAGCCCGGCGACGGCGTCGCCCAGCAGCTCCCACAATGTGACGATCAGCAGGTTGCCCATGGCATGCTCGTCCAAAGAGCCCCCGGGGCCCTTCCCGGCGAGGAACCGGTGCTGCATGACGTCCCGCCACGTCCGTCCCCAGTCCGTGTCGTCGCAGAGCGCGGACAGGGCCATGCGCAGGTCTCCCGGCGGAAGGACGCCGTACTCCTCGCGCAGACGCCCGGACGAGCCGCCGTCGTCCGCCACTGTGACGACCGCGGTGAGCTCTGAGGTGAGCAGGCGCAGTGCCGACAGCGAGGCCGCCAGGCCGTGCCCGCCGCCCAGCGCCACGACGTTGGGGCCTTTGTCCTGCTGGCCCGAGCCCTTACCGGCGGCTGGCGGCACTAGGGGCAGGGCTCCGGTGAACAGGGCCATTATTCGCGGCCCAGGTCCCGGTGCGCGGTGGTCACCGTGACCCGGGGATACTGGGCAAGTTTCTTGGAAAGTTCCACGGCGACCGCAACGGAGCGGTGCTTGCCGCCCGTGCAGCCGACGGCGATGGTGGCGTAGTGCTTGTTCTCCCTGCGGTACCCCTCCAGGACGGGTTCCAGGGCCAGGACGTAGCGGTCCACGAAGTTTTTGACGCCCTCAGCCTCCAGCACGTAATCGCTGACATCCTTGTCCAGGCCCGTCAGCGGGCGCAGCTGCGGCACCCAGTGGGGGTTGGGGATGAACCTGACGTCGGCCACGTAGTTGGCGTCCACCGGCAGCCCGTACTTGAAGCCGAAGCTCATGACGTTCAGCCTCAGGGCCACCGGGCCGGTCTCAGTGAACAGTTCCGTGATGGCGGTGGCCAGGCCATGGACGTTGTAGTTGGAGGTATCAAGGACGACGTCGGAGCTGTCGCGCAGTTCCTGCAGCAGCTCACGTTCCGCAGCGATGCCGTCAAGGATGCGTCCACCTTCCTGAAGCGGATGGGGGCGCCTTCCCTGTTCGAACCGCCGGACCAGGACGTCGTCGCTGGCGTCGAGGAACAGGACGCGGAAGGTGACGCCGCTGGCCGCGAGTGCGCCCAGCGCCGCGCGGATATCGGCGAAGAGGCCCTTGCTGCGGACGTCGATCACCACCGCAAGCCGGGGAATGGACTGCGGCGCGTGCGACACCAGCTCCGCGAGCGTGCCCAGCATCTGCGGCGGGAGGTTCTCCACGACATACCAGCCGTGGTCCTCCAATGCGTCGGCGGCGGTGCTGCGCCCGGCGCCGGACATTCCGGTGACCACCAGCAGCTCCGCTTCGAGCGGCTTGACGGGCTCCAGCCCATCGTGGCCCGCTCCGGATCCCGCCGTCGTGTCTGCCATGAAGCCTGCCCCGTTTCCTCGTTGTCCCCGGGGCCGCTCTGGCGCTGCCCCGTCCTTTACCCTAGCTAAGTTTCAATGATTTCGCCGGTGGCCATGTTGATCGCCGGCACGGTCACGGCCTCGGGTCCCTCAGCGGCGAAGTGGTTCACGATGGCGCCGGCCAGAGCCGGGCCAATGCCTTTCGCCTGTGCCAGCTCCTCCGCTGTGGCAGCCTTCACGCCCTTGACGGATCCAAAGTGCGCCAGCAGGGCTTTGCGCTTGGAGGCGCCCAGGCCCGGAACGGCGTCCAGCGCCGACACCGTCATCGCCTTGCCGCGCTTTTGCCGGTGGAACGTGATGGCGAAGCGGTGGGCCTCGTCACGAATCCGCTGCAGCAGGTACAGCCCCTGCGAGGTGCGGGGCAGGACCACCGGGAAGTCGCTGTCCGGGAGCCACACTTCCTCCAGGCGCTTGGCCAGCCCCACCACGTAGACATCGTCGATCCCCAGGTCCCTGAGGGCGCGGGCGGCGGCGTTCACCTGGGGCTGGCCGCCATCGACCACCACCAGGTTTGGCGGGTACGCGAACTTGGCCTTGGGCGCCGGGGTGGTGGTGTCGAGCACGGCGGCATCCGGCGCCTCGTCCTGGCCGTCCGCCGCCAGCACTGATTCGTCCACCTGCGCGGACTTGTCCTGGAGGTAATGGCGGAACCGGCGCGTCAGGACGTCGTGCATGGCGGCGGTGTCATCAGAGGCCGCGGGGCCGGTGATGGAGAACTTGCGGTAGTCGGACTTCTTGGGCAGCCCGTCCTCCACCACCACCATGGAGGCCACCACGTTGGTGCCCTGGACGTGGGAGACGTCGAAGCATTCGATCCGGAGCAGGGGGACGGGCAGGTCCAGGGCTTCCTGCAGCTCCTGGAGGGCCTGCGACCTGACGGTGATGTCCCCCGCACGCCGTGTCTTGTGCAGCTTCAGCGCGTGTTCGGCATTTTCGCGCACGGTGGACATCAGCGCCGCCTTGTCCCCGCGCTGCGGCACCCGGATATCCACTTTGGCGCCGCGGATCCCGCCCAGCCATTTGGCCAGGTCTTCCGGGTTGCTGGGCGCCACCGGCACCAGGACTTCGCGGGGCAGCCGGCCATGCGTGTCGCCGTCCTCGCCGTAGACCTGCTGCAGCAGATGTTCCACCAGGTCCGGGGTGGTGAAGTCCTCCACTTTTTCCACCACCCAGCCGCGCTGGCCGCGGATCCTGCCGCCGCGGACGTGGAACACCTGGACGGCCGCTTCCAGTTCGTCTTCGTGCAGGGCGAAGACGTCGGCGTCGGTGTCTTCGGACAGCACTACGGCGTTCCGTTCAAACACCTTCCGCAGCGCCGTGATATCGTCGCGCAGCCGTGCGGCGTGCTCGTAGTCGAGTTTCGCCACGGCGCCGGCCATCTGCTTTTCCAGCTTGTTGATGAACCTCGTGGCCTCACCGCCCATGAAGGCGCAGAAATCGTCGGCCAGTGCCCTGTGGTCCTCCGGCGAGATCCGCCCCACGCACGGCGCGGAGCACTTATCGATGTAGCCCAGCAGGCAGGGCCGTCCGCTGGCCTCTGCCCGTTTGAAGACGCCGGGGCTGCAGCTCCGGACAGGGAAGACGCGGAGCAGGGTGTCCATGGTTTCCCGGATGGCGCCGGCGGTGTAGGGGCCGAAGTACCGGGTCCCCTTCCGCTTGTCCCCCCGCATGACCTGGACCCGGGGGTACTTTTCGCTCATGGTCACGGCCAGGTAGGGATAGGTTTTGTCATCCCGGAACACCACGTTGAAGCGCGGCTTGAATTCTTTGATCCAGGTGTATTCCAGCTGCAGCGACTCGAGTTCGCTGCCCACCACGGTCCACTCGACGCTGCTGGCCGCGTGGACCATCGCATGGGTCTTCGGCAGCAGCCCCGCCGGATTGGCGAAGTAGGAGTTCAGCCGGGACCGGAGGCTTTTGGCTTTGCCTACATAGATGACCCGGCCGTGCGGGTCACGGAACCGGTAGACGCCCGGATTGGTGGGGATTTCACCAGTCTTGGGCCGGTAACTTGCTGGATTTGCCACCTATCAAGTCTACTGAGTCCCGCCGGGTCTTCTTGCCAGCTGGCTATTCTGCAACCTTGCTCTGGTTGTAGCTGGCGGAGCGTTCCTGGCCGCTGAGTTCGGCGATCGCATCCATGATCCGGTCCGTGACTTCCCGGCGTGCGGGCAGTGAGTGGTCCGGCCCGGTCTTGTCGAAGTACAGCGGCTCCCCCACCTTCATGGTGAAGTGCTGCGGCCTGACCCCTTTTTCGCCGGCCCGCTGGAGCTTCTCGGTCCCGATCAGGCCTACGGGAATGACGGGTGCACCGGTGGTGAGCGCCAGCCAGCCCACGCCGGTGCGTCCCCGGTAAAGGATGCCGTCGCGGGAGCGGGTTCCCTCCGGGTAGATGCCGATGCCGCGGCCGGACTCCAAAATGTCCAGCAGGGTCTTGAGTGCCTGGACGCTGGCGGCCTGCTCGCCGCGCTCCACCGGGATGGAGCCCACGGATTCGAAGAACGCCTTCATGACCTTGCCCTTGACGCCGCCGGTAGTGAAGTATTCGGCTTTGGCAAAGAAAGCGACCGGCCGCGGCATCAGTGCCTGCACGATCACACTGTCAAAGAAGGACAGGTGGTTGGGTGCCACGATAAAGGGGCCATCGGAGGGGACATTTTCGAGTCCGACGACGGTGGGCCGGCAGGTGCCGGAAATCAGGTTGCGCGTGGTCCAGCGGACGGCATCAAACATTTCCATCATTGCTCACCCCACTCATTGCCGCAGCGTGGACGGACTGCAGCCGCTCGATGACCGCCACCAGTTCCTCATGGGTGCTGACGACGGCCACAGAACCGGCTTCTTCCAGCTCCCCGTCCGGGGCGAACCCCCAGGCAACGCCGATGCAGTCCAGTCCGTTCGCGATCGCGCCGGACACGTCCTGCGCACGGTCCCCCACCATGATGGCGTGCCGCGTGTCCAGGTCCCTCAAAGCTGCGGCGATGATCTGTGTCTTACCCAGCGGGACGCCCTCCACGGCCGCTTCGTCATCGGCGGACCCGTGGATGCCGTGGAAGAGTCCGTCGATGCCGTGATGCGCCAGCACTTTGTGCGCGAGCCGCTGCGGCTTTTGCGTGGCTACAGCCACGCGCCGTCCCGCCGCCGCGAACGATTCCAGGATCTCCCGGACGCCCGGGTACAGCCGGCTCTGGGCAATACCCGTGGCCACGTAGTGTTCGCGATAGCGGCGGACCACCTCTTCCAGGTGGTCCGCCGGCACCTTTGCCACATTGAGCAGGGAATCGCTCAGCTTGGGGCCGATCATCGCATCGAGCAGGTCCTGGCCGGGAACCGGGAGGCCCAGCCCGCGGAGCGCTGAGGCAATCCCCTCAGTTATTCCACCGGCCGGATCGACAAGAGTGCCGTCCAGGTCAAAGATCACGGGCACTGTTGTTGAAGTCACCGGGTTAGTTTCTCACGACAGCAGGAGTGCCTGAAACTCGCATTCCCGGGAAGGAATACTTTGGTGTAATTTCCTCTGGTCAGCCGAGTATTTCGGCCAGGAACTTCCCGGTGTGGCTGGTGCTGGACTTGGCCACCTGCTCCGGCGTTCCGGCCGCGACGATCTGGCCGCCGCCCGATCCGCCATCCGGTCCGAGGTCCACCAGCCAGTCGGCACTCTTGATGACGTCGAGGTTGTGCTCGATGGTGATCACCGTGTTGCCTTTGTCCACCAGCCCCTGCAGGACCATGAGCAGCTTCCGGATGTCTTCGAAGTGCAGGCCCGTGGTGGGCTCGTCCAGGACATAGATGCTGCGGCCGTTGGACCGCTTCTGCAGTTCTGCCGCGAGCTTGACCCGTTGCGCCTCGCCGCCGGAGAGGGTGGTGGCAGGTTGTCCCAGGCGGACGTAGCCAAGTCCCACGTCCACCAGGGTGTTCAGGTGGCGTGCGATGGGTGAGAACGCAGCGAAGAACTCCGCGCCCTCCTCGATGGGCATGTTGAGGACGTCGGCGATGGTCTTCCCCTTGTAGTGCACCTCCAGGGTTTCCCGGTTGTAGCGGGCCCCGTGGCACACTTCGCACGGAACATACACGTCCGGCAGGAAGTTCATCTCGATCTTCAGCGTGCCGTCACCCGAGCATGCCTCGCAGCGGCCGCCCTTGACGTTGAAGGAGAACCGCCCCGGAAGGTAGCCGCGCACCTTGGCCTCGGTGGTCTCGGCAAAGAGCTTGCGGATGTTGTCGAAGACACCCGTGTATGTGGCCGGGTTGGATCGCGGCGTACGGCCGATGGGGCTTTGGTCCACGTGGACCACCTTGTCCAGGTGCTCCAGGCCCTGGACCGTTTTGTGCCGCCCGGCCACCTGCTTGGCCCCGTTGAGCTTGTTCGCCAGCACTTTGTAAAGGATCTCGTTGACGAGTGTGGACTTGCCCGAACCGCTCACGCCGGTCACCGCGGTGAACAAACCCAATGGGAAGGCTGCGTCGACGTTCACGAGGTTGTTCTCCCGTGCGCCCACCACCTTGATTTCGCGCTTCTTGTCGTACTTGCGGCGCTTCTTGGGTACCTCGATGGCCTTGCGGCCGGACAGGTAGTCGCCGGTCAGGGATTCCCTGTTGTCCAGCAACTCCTTGTAGGTCCCCGAATGGACCACCTGGCCGCCGTGCTCGCCGGCGCCGGGTCCAATGTCCACGATCCAGTCGGCCACGTGGATGGTGTCCTCGTCGTGCTCGACGACGATGAGGGTGTTTCCCATGTCGCGGAGCCGCGTGAGGGTTTCGATCAGCCGGCGGTTGTCCCGCTGGTGCAGGCCGATGGAGGGTTCGTCGAGGACGTAGAGCACGCCCACCAGGCCCGAGCCGATTTGGGTGGCGAGCCTGATGCGCTGCGCTTCGCCGCCGGAGAGGGTGGCGGACGGGCGCTCGAGGTTGAGGTATTCCAGGCCGACGTCCAAGAGGAAGGTCAGGCGGGCCTGGATTTCCTTGAGGACCTGATGGGCGATCTGGGCTTCGCGTCCGGTCAGCACCAGGTTGTTCAGGAACTCCGCGCAGTCCCGCATGGGCAGGGCCGCCACCTCGGCGATTGACTTGCCATTGATCAACACCGAAAGGGATGCCGGGTTGAGGCGTGCGCCGTTGCAGGAGGGGCAGGGAACCTGCCGCATGTACTCCTCATAGCGGTCGCGGGCCCAGTCGGAATCGGTTTCGCCGTGCTTGCGGTGGACGTACTGGATGGCGCCTTCGAACCCGGTGCTGTACTTGCGTTCGCGGCCAAAGCGGTTGCGGTACTGCACTACAACTTTGTGGTCCTTGCCGTGCAGGATGGTTTGGCGCACATCCTTGCCCAGTTTCTCCCAGGGCGTGGACATGGAAAATCCCACTTCCTTCGCCAGGCCTTCGAGGAGCCGGTTCCAGTACTCAGTGGTGGCGGTGCCCAGCGACCAGGGGGCGATGGCGCCCTCGGACAGTGACAGTTCCGGGTTGGGAACGATCAGCTCCTCATCCACCTCAAGGCGGGTGCCGATGCCGCTGCAGGCCGCGCAGGCGCCGAAGGGGTTGTTGAACGAGAAGGAGCGGGGCTCGATCTCGTCAATGGCGAGGGGGTGTTCGTTGGGGCATGCGAGGTTCTCCGAGAACGCCCGGATCCGTTCGGGCGCATCGGCTTCAAGGTCCACGAATTCGGCCAGGACCCGGCCCTCGGACAGCCCAAGGGCTGTTTCGATGGAGTCGGTGAGCCGCTGGCTGATGCCTTCCTTGACCACCAGGCGGTCCACCACCACTTCAATGGTGTGCTTGAACTGCTTGCCCAGCTTGGGGGGATCACTCAACTGGACCAGGTTGCCGTCCACCCGCGCCCGGGAGTAACCCTTGGCAGTGAGTTCCTTGAAGAGGTCCACGAACTCGCCCTTGCGTCCGCGCACCACAGGCGCGAGGACCTGGAAACGAGTGCCCTCATCGAGTTCAAGGAGCTGGTCCACGATTTGCTGCGGCGTCTGCTTGGACACCGGCTCACCGCACACCGGGCAATGCGGCCTGCCGACACGCGCCCACAACAGACGCATGTAGTCGTAGATTTCGGTGATGGTGCCCACCGTGGACCGCGGGTTCTTGCTGGTGGATTTCTGGTCGATGGAGACCGCCGGGGAGAGGCCTTCGATGAAGTCGACGTCCGGTTTGTCCACCTGGCCCAGGAACTGGCGCGCGTAGGCGGACAGAGATTCAACGTACCGCCGCTGGCCTTCGGCAAAGATGGTGTCGAATGCCAGGGAAGACTTGCCGGATCCCGAGAGGCCGGTGAAGACGATCATGGCATCGCGCGGCAGATCGAGGTCCACATTGCGCAGGTTGTGCTCCCGCGCGCCCTTCACCACGAGGCGGGAGAGGTCCGGACGCTGCGGGGCGGCAGCGGAGGGGACGGCGAGGGAAGTGGAGAGGGCAGGGGTTTCTTCAGCTACGGCTTTAGGCACCCCACTATGCTAATCGAAAACTCTTTCGAACATTCACGGTTCCGCCCTCAGGGAACATCGTAGGCGGCGGCCAGGAGCTTCACCGCTTCGGCGAAGCTGGCCCCTTGGGATTTGGCGACGGCGGCGTACGCGGCGGCAGCGTCAGACAGGCCTCCCAGCCTCTCATCCCGGGCCGAAACCACTGTCCCGTTCCGCCCGCGGGTGGCGACGATGCCGGCCGCTTCCAGCTCCTTGTACGCCCTGGCCACGGTGTGGGGGGCGACGTCGAGTTTCTCTGCAAGGGCACGCACTGCGGGCAGCCTGGTGCCGGGCGCCAGTGCACCATTGTCAGCCAGGTGGATGACCTGGAGCCGCAGCTGCTCGAAGAGCGCAACGCTGCTGGCCGGGTTGGGCCGCCATGATCCGGGAAAGTCCCCTTCCGCACTCACAGGCCGCCCTCCAGGACCCCGGCCCGGCCGTCCCGTTCGGCAAACTGGGCGTTGTATAGCTTCGCGTAGTAGCTGTTGGCGGCCAGCAGGCTTCCATGCGTGCCCTGCTCGACGATCCGTCCGTGGTCCATGACGAGAATTAGATCAGCGTTCCGGATAGTGGACAAACGGTGGGCGATCATGAAGCTGGTCCGTCCATCGCGCAGCCGCTGCATGGCTTGTCGGATGAGCAGTTCCGTCCTGGAATCCACGGAACTGGTTGCTTCGTCCAGCACCAGGACGGCCCGCCCGGCAAGCTGCGCCCTGGCGATGGTGAGGAGTTGCCGCTGCCCCTGGCTGAGCGGCTCGCCCCCGTTCTCCAGCACCGTGTCGTAGCCGTGCGGCAAGGACCTGATGAAGCGGTCCGCGTGGGTGGCCTCCGCAGCGGCAACAATGGCCGCTTCCGGCGCGTCAGGCAGGCCATAGGCGATGTTTTCGCGGATGCTGCCATCAAAAAGCCAGGAATCCTGGAGCACCACGCCGAACTGTGCCCGCAGGTGATCCCGGGGAATTGCCGCGATGTCGCGGCCGCCCATGGTGATCCGGCCGGATGAAGGCTCCAGGAACCGCATGAGGAGGTTCACCACGGTGCTCTTGCCCGCGCCGGTGTGTCCCACGATGGCTACTGCCTGGCCCGGTTCCACGGCGAACGTGAGGTTCCGGACGGCCGGGACGGATCCGGGGTAGCCGAACGTGACGTCGTGGAAGACAATCCGCCCGCCGGCCGGTATGGCGGCACCGCGCGCTTCGGGCTCCTGCAGGTCTTCGCCGGCATCAAGGAGTACAAAGACCCTGGCGGCCGATGCTGCGCAGGACTGCATGACATTCAGCAGCCCGCCAATCTGCCCCACCGGCTGGGTGAACAACCGGCTGAACTGGATGAAGGCCTGGACTCCGCCGATGGTCATGGCCCCCGCGATGACCTGAAGGGCTCCAACCACCGCAACGGCTATGTAGTTGAGGTTGGACATCAGCACCATCAGCGGCTGGACCACCCCGGCTGAGTACTGTGCTTTGGCGGCCGCCCGGGCCAGGCGTCCGTTGCTGCGGCTGAAGACGTCCGCCGCCTGTTCCTGCCGGCCGAAGGCCTTGATGACTTCGTGGCCGCTGATGAATTCCTCCACGTGACCGTTGAGTTCGCCGGTCTCCTTCCACTGCCGGGCGAAATGCTCCTGGGACCGCCTGGCCACCAGGACGGTGATCAACGTGGAGACGGGGACAGTGGCAATGGCAATGGCTGCGAGCAACGGTGAGATCCACAGCATCATGGCCAGCGAGCCGCACAGCATCAGGACGGACACGATCAGTTGCGTCAGGACCTGGTTCAGCGCCTGGGCGATGTTGTCGATGTCGTTGGTGGCACGGCTCAGCACGTCACCGCGGGAGCGTGCCCGGAAGTACGTGGAAGGGAGCCGGTGCAGCTTGTCCTCCACCGACGCGCGCAGGCCATACATGAGCCCCTGCACGGCGCGGGCCGTCAGCGCACCCTGGACCCAGTTGAACAGGGAAGCGAAGAGGTACATCAGGGCCACCGCCGCCAGCAGGACCCCGAGGCGTTGATCCAGGCTGCCCTGGAAGACGCCCTCCACCACCACGTCGGTGGCGTCCCCCAGGTACTTGGGGGACGCAACGTTCAGGACTGCGAAGGCGCAGGTGGCTCCGATAGCTCCGAGCATCTGCAGCCGGAAGGGCCGCAGGAGGCCAAGGAGCCGGCGGGCCGTCGGCCAGAACCTGTAGGCCGTTCCCCCGGCCTCTTCCCCTGCCGTCACAGGGTGCCGTCCAGCGCAAGCTGCGATTCGGCAATTTCGCGGTAGGTGGCGGACGCTTCCAGCAACTCCCGGTGCGTTCCCTGGGCGACGAGGTGGCCGTCGTCGAGCACCAGGATGAGGTCTGCGTCCTCCACTGCTGAAATGCGTTCAGCCACGATGATGACCGTGGCGGCGGCGAGCACCTGGCCCAGGGCATTCCGCAGCCTGGTGTCCGTGTCGTAGTCGAGGGCGGAGAAGCTGTCGTCAAAAAGGTAGAGGGGTGCCTTGCGCAACAGGGCCCTGGCGATGCACAGCCTCTGCCGCTGCCCGCCTGACAGGCTGGCACCTCCCTGGCCGACTGGGGTGGCCAGCCCAAGCGGGAGGTCCCGCATGAACCGCATGGTCTGCGCCGTCTCCAGGGCAGCCCAAAGTTCCTCGTCCGTCGCCCCGGGGGCGGCCATCCGGAGGTTGTCCGCGATTGTCCCGGTGAACAGGTGGGAATGCTGGGGCACAATGGCCATGGCTGCGCGGAGCTGGTCCAGTGGCAGGTCCCGGATGTCCTGGCCGGCAAGGGTGATGCGGCCCTTGGTGGGGTCCAGGAAACGCGGGATCAGGTTCAGCAGCGTGGTCTTGCCGCTGCCGGTCGAGCCAACGATTGCGGTGGTGGTACCGGGAGCGGCGGTAAAGCTGATGTCTGCAAGTACCGGCGCTTCCGCTCCCGGATAGGAGAAGTTAACGCCCTGGAAGGCCAAGGTTGCCGGCTGCGCCCCGTCCAGCCGGACGTGCGGCGGCTGGGCTGAACTGCGGACGGAGGGCTCGGTGTCCAGGACCGCCTGGATGCGTTCGGCACACACAGAGGCGCGCGGCGCCGTCATCAGGACGTACATCGACATCATGATCGCCAGCAGGATCTGCATGATGTAGGCGATGAACGCCGTAAGCGCACCGACGTTCATCAAGCCGGCCTGGATGCGGTGGCCGCCGAACCACACCACAGCCACCGAACTGGTGTTGACCACCAGCATGATCATCGGCAACATCCCGGCGACCAGGAGCGCCGACCGGAGGTTGTTGGCCGTCAAGCCGGCGTTGGTCGCCGCGAACCGCCGCACTTCGTGGCCCTGGCGCACGAAGGCTCGGATCACATCCACACCGATGATCTGCTCGCGCAGGATGCCGCCTGACCGGTCCAGAAGGTCCTGGCCGTCCCGATAGAGCGGAATGAGACGGCGGATGATCAGGTACATGATCAGGAGGAGCAGGGGCACGATGACGATCACCACCACGGACAGCGCCACATCCTGCTGGAGGGCCAGGACGATCCCGCCGATGCCCATGGCGGGCCCGGCAAAGAGCATGGTGAAGACAAGCACGGCGAACGCCTGGATCTGCTGGACATCGTTCGTGGCGCGCGTGGTCAGGCTCTGGGTGCCGAACAGGGCCACATCCTGGGAGGACAGCGACTGGATCCGGGTGAAGACCTCAGCCCGCAGGCGGTGCCCGATCCTCATGGCAACCACCGCGCCCAGGTAGCCCGCCGCGATGGCCGACGCCGCCTGAACCACTGCGATAGCGGCCATGAGCACGCCGAGCCGTGAAATCACGTCGGGCTTGCCCGCCACAATTCCGTCATCGATGATGGCGGCGTTCACTGTGGGCAGCAGCAGGTTTGCCGCCGCCTGTACCAATTGGAGGAGAACGATCGCCCATACGTGCGCGCGTTGGCCGGCAAGCTGCCGCCTCATGAGTCCGACCAGCAAAATACCCCCTGTAAATGCCTACGGCCGAAGATGGGGCCAGCGGCTTGACCCCTAAAGCACAGTGGCCATTGTAAGCCACATCACTTTCCGGCGCTGTCACGCCCTGTGACGGGCTGGAAAACAAGGCGGCCGAGCCCTCGGCTACCCTGCCTTGCGGCCCACGGCGAAGATCCGCCGGAAGGGGAAAACCGTGCCGTGGACCCCCTGGGGGTAGGCCTCCCGGAGGGCAGCCGCGTACTCCGATTCAAAACGCTTGGCGTCATCGTCGCCAAGGACGCCCAATACCGGCCGCAGTGCCGTGCCCCGGACCCACTCCAGGACGGGGTCCGGCCCCTGCAGGACCTGCTGGTAACTGGTCTCCCATGCATCCGCCGCACAGCCGGCGTCGAGCAGGATGCCCAGGTAGTCCCCTGGCTCCCCCACCGATTCTCCGCCCCGCAGCACCCCGCCCAGCTTGGCGGCCCAGCGGTCCGACGCCGCGAGCTCGCGCATCAGCGAATGCGAGGGCGCGTTGAAATTACCCGGCACCTGCATGGCAAACCAGGAACCCGGCCGGAGGGCTTCCAGCCACCTGCGTATCAATACCTGGTGTCCCGGAACCCACTGCAGCGCTGCGTTGCTCACCACAACGTCCGTCTCCGGAGAGGGCATCCAGCCGGCGATGTCGGCACGTTCAAACGTCAGGGAGCGGACTTCGCCGGCGAGGGGTGCTGCCTTTGCCAGCATTTGCGCCGATGAATCCAGGCCCACCACCTGGGCGCCGGGCCAGCGTTCGGCCAGGGTGGCCGTGAGGTTTCCCGGCCCGCAGCCAAGGTCGACCACCCGCGCGGGCCGGTCGGCATGGATCCGGGCGGTGAGGTCGAAGAATGGCCGGCTCCGGTAGTCGCCAAACCGGATGTACTTGGCGGGGTCCCATTTCATGAATTTCTCCAGGTTTCTGACGCGCACACGGGCAAGGCGTAGCCTAACCCGGACGGAGCGGCCTCTCCGCCCATTACGCGGGCACTAAGGTTGAAGTCAATGAAACTCGTTGACCAGCTGAGCGATCTGTCCGCCCCCAACGCCGCCGCCGTCGACCCCGACGACCTCTATGCCCGGTTTGTGGAGTGGACGGACAGCCGGGGCCTGTCCCTGTACCCGGCCCAGGACGAGGCAATCATGGAGCTGGCAACGGGCGCCAACGTTATCCTGGCCACGCCAACGGGCTCCGGAAAGTCGCTGGTGGCAATCGCCGCGCACTTCCAGGCCATGGCCCAGGGGCGGCGGAGCTACTACACGGCGCCGATCAAGGCCCTGGTATCCGAAAAGTTCTTTGCGCTCTGCGAGATCTTCGGGGCGGAGAACGTGGGCATGATCACCGGTGACTCCGGGGTCAACCAGGATGCGCCCATCATCTGCTGCACCGCCGAGATCCTGGCCAACATCGCATTGCGGGAGGGCTCCGCAGCGGAGCTCGGCGCAGTGATCATGGATGAGTTCCACTTTTACTCCGACCCGCAGCGCGGATGGGCCTGGCAGGTCCCCCTCCTGGAGCTTCCGCAGGCACAGTTCCTGCTCATGTCCGCCACCCTGGGTGACGTCACCCGGTTCGAGGAAGGCATGACGGCGCTGACGGGCCGCGCCACCACCACGGTGAGTTCGGCGGAGCGGCCCATTCCGCTGCACTACTACTACCACCAGACTCCGGTCCACGAGACGCTGGAGGAGTTGCTGTCCACCCGGCAGGTGCCGGTCTACGTGGTGCACTTCAGCCAGCTTGAGGCGATCGACCGCGCCCAGAACCTGATGAGCATCAACGTGTGCACCCGGGAAGAAAAGGACAAGATCGCGGAGCTCATTGCCAACTTCCGGTTCGCCGCCGGGTTCGGCAAGACACTTAACCGGCTGGTGCGCCATGGCATCGGCGTGCACCACGCCGGCATGCTGCCCAAGTACCGCCGGCTGGTGGAACAGCTTGCACAGGCGGGCCTCCTGAAGGTGATCTGCGGCACGGACACGCTGGGCGTGGGCATCAACGTTCCCATCCGCACCGTGCTGCTCACCGCCTTGAGCAAGTACGACGGCGTCCGCACCCGCCTGCTCAACTCACGCGAGTTCCACCAGATAGCGGGCCGGGCCGGCCGGGCGGGCTACGACACCGCCGGGACAGTGGTGGTGCAGGCACCCGAGCACGTGGTCGAAAACGTCAAGGCAATGGCGAAGGCCACGGCCAAGTTCGGCGACGACCAGAAGAAGCTCCGCCAGGTGGTGAAGAAAAAGCCGCCCGAAGGATTTGTTTCCTGGGGTGAGCCCACCTTCAAGCGGCTGGTGGAATCTGTTCCGGACCCCCTGACGTCCAGCTTCACGGTCACGCATGCCATGCTGATGAACCTGATGGAACGGCCCGGCGACCCGTTCGCCGCGGCCAGGCGGCTGCTGACCGAAAACCACGAACCGCGCTCCTCCCAGCTGCGGCTCATGAAGAAGGCTTTGGGGATCTACCGGGAACTGCTCGCCGCCGAGGTCATCGAGCGCATCCCGCCGGAGGAACAGGGGCCCGACGGGCGCACCGTCCGGCTGACCGTCCACCTGCAGCCCAACTTCGCCCTGAACCAGCCGCTCTCCCCCTTCGCCCTTGCCGCACTGGAGCTCCTTGACCCGGAGTCGCCGTCGTACGCCCTGGACGTGGTGTCCGTGATCGAGGCGACCTTGGAGAAACCGCGGCAGATCCTGTCGGCCCAGCAAAAGAAGGCGCGCGGGGAGGCCGTGGCCGCCATGAAGGCCGACGGCATCGAGTATGACCAGCGGATGGCAATGCTGGACGAGGTCACCTACCCCCAGCCGCTGGCGGAAATCCTGGGCGAGGCCTTCGAGGTGTACCGGAAGGCTGCGCCGTGGGTTGGCGACTTTGAGCTGGCGCCCAAGTCCGTGGTCCGGGACATGTACCAGCGCGCCATGAACTTTGGCGAATTTGTCCAGTTCTACGGCCTGGCCAGGTCCGAGGGCATCGTGCTGCGGTACCTCGCCGACGCCTTCAAGGCGCTGCGCCAAACCGTCCCGCAGGACATGCTGCGGGAGGACCTGGCGGACCTGACCGCCTGGCTGGGTGAACTGGTGCGGCAGGTGGACTCCAGCCTCCTGGACGAGTGGGAGGAGCTAACCTCCGGAGCGGCACCCACGCCGCACGACGCACCGCCGCCCCCGCCGCCGTCGCTCACCTCCAACATCCGCGCCTTCCGGGTGATGGTGCGCAACGAGATGTTCCGCCGCGTGGAGCTGTTCGCCGACGAGGACGCCACCGCGCTGGGAGAGCTCGACGGCGGCTCCGGCTGGGGTGCCGAACGCTGGGAAGACGCGCTGGACGACTACTTCGACGAACACGACGACATCGGGACCGGACCGGATGCACGGGGCCCGGGCCTGCTCATCATCACCGAGGGACCCGGGACCTGGAAGGTCCGCCAGATCTTCGATGACCCGGCGGGCAACCATGACTGGGGTATCTCGGCGGAGGTGGACTTGGCGGACTCGGATGAAACCGGTACGGCGGTGGTCCGGGTAACTGACGTGAACCGGCTCTAGGGTGGACCGGCGGTAAGCTCGGACCATGAGTGTGATCCGGCCTGCGACCCCCGACGACATACCCCACATCCTCCGGATGATCCATGAACTGGCGCATTACGAGAAGGAACCCGACGCCGTCCGGAACACACCGGAAATGCTGGAGCACGCCCTGTTCGGCGCAAGCCCGCGCGTGTTTGCTGCCATGGCCGAAAACGCGGCAGGCGGCGTGCAGGGCTTTGCGCTGTGGTTCCTGAACTACTCCACGTGGGAGGGTGTCCACGGGATCTACTTGGAAGACCTTTACGTCAGCCCGGAAGCCCGCGGCGAAGGGCACGGCAAGGCCCTGCTGCAGCACCTTGCCGCGATCGCCGTCGAGAACGGCTACGCACGCGTGGAATGGAGTGTGCTGGACTGGAACGAGCCCTCCATCAACTTCTACCGGCGCCTTGGTGCCCGCCCCATGGACGGCTGGTCCACGTTCCGGCTCACCGGCGAGGCATTGGACCAGTTCGGCCGTGCAGCCTCCCGCGGCCCCCTTTCCGCTCCTGCCCGTGGCTGACGTGCGCCGGGGCGCGGCTCCCGTCACCGGGCACGAGATCAGGGCAAGGCACGAGTTCCGTGGCATGCGCACGGTGGAACATTACTTCACGGTGCCCCTGGACCATTTCGCGCCGCCCGACGGTTCGGCGGAAACCATCACCGTTTTCGCGCGGGAGTACGTGTCTGCGGCGCACAGCGAGGAGGCAGCCGCAGGACTGCCCTGGCTCCTCTTCCTGCAGGGCGGCCCCGGCGGGCGCGGCAACAGGTGGGGTTCCCTGGGTGGCTGGAGCAAAGCCGCAGCGCAGGACTTCCGCATTTTGATGCTGGACCAACGCGGCACCGGGCTCTCGACACCCCTTGACCGCAACACCCTGCCCGGCCGCGGATCCGCGGCCGAACAGGCGGCCTACCTGGAGCACTTCAGGGCCGACTCGATCGTGGCGGATGCGGAGCTGATCCGCCGTACCCTGGACTCCCCTGCCTGGACCATCTACGGCCAGAGCTATGGCGGCTTCTGCGCCCTGACCTATCTGTCCTTCGCGCCGGAGGGGCTGCGGGAGGTGCTGATCACCGGCGGCCTGGCACCTCTCGCCGGCAGCGCGGACGACGTGTATCGGGCCACCTATCAGCGCGTAGCGGCCCGGAACGACGAATACTTCGGCTGGTACCCGGAGGACCGGGACACGGTGGAGCGCATTGCCCGCCACCTGCACTGCACACCGGAGTTCCTGCCCGACGGCAGTCCCCTCACCGTGGAGCGGCTCCAGATGGCGGGCGCATTCCTGGGCGGAAACACCAGGGTGGACAGCCTGCACTACCTGCTGGAGGACGCTTTCGTGGACACCGGCGGCGGCCCCAGGCTTTCGGACACGTTCCTGGAGCAACTCCACAATGTGGTCTCCCGCCGCTCCAATCCGCTGTATGCGCTCATGCACGAATCCATCTACGGCCAGGAGGAGGCCACCAACTGGTCTGCCTGGCGGATGCTCGGCGAAAACCCCTGGTTCAGGCCGGACGCCGAGCCGCTGCTGCTGACCGGCGAAATGGTGTACCCGTGGTACTTCGAGCAGGACCCGGCGCTCCAGCCGCTGTGGGAAGTGGCGGACCTGCTGGCCGCCAAGCAGGACTGGAAACCGCTCTACGACCCGGAGGTGCTGGCTGCCAACACAGTTCCCGTGGCCGCGGCCGTCTATTCGGACGATATCTACGTGGACCGGGACCTTTCCCTGCGGACGGCAGCTGCGGTGCGCGGGCTGCAGGTCTGGGAGACTGCCGACTTCCATCATGACGGTATCGCCGACGACGGTGAGAGGATCTTCGCCCGCCTGCTGGGGATGGCCCGTTCAGGCGGCCGCTGACTGCCGGTGTGATGTCCGGGTGACGAGGGCGGCCGCCAGGACGGCCGCCCCGACGGTTCCGCCGAGCAGGTTCAGGCCGAGGTATCCGGCTACGCCCAGGACCAGCCCGGACACCGCGCCTCCGACGGCACCTGCGGCGCCCATCAGCATGTCGGAGACGCCCTGCACAGCCACCCGGGCTTGCTGGCCTGCGCTTTCGGCCAGCAGCGTGGATCCTGAAATCGTCGCCGCAGACCATCCCATTCCCAGCAGGACCAGTCCTGCGGCCACCGCGCCGGTTGAGGACTGCCCGAATCCGGCAATAGCCACGGCTGCGATCAGCAGCGTGAACCCGATCATGATGGTCTCTATCCTGCCTGCCCTGTCGGTCAGCCAGCCCATGACCGGGGAGAGCGCGAACATCCCGGCGATGTGCAGCGAGATGGTAAACCCGATGATGACCAGCACATCTCCCCCGGCTACGTGCCCTGCATGCTGGCCCGGTCCCTCCACCAGGCGCTGCAGGTGCAGCGGCGTCATGGACATTACACCCACCATCACCGCGTGGGCTGCCACGATACCGGTGACCGCCAGCATCGCCAGCCGGGAGCTGCGGATGGCCCGCAGTCCGCGGCCGAGCGACCCCCGGCCGCCCGCTGCTGGCTCCTGGGTCCCTTCCCGGGAGGTGCCTTGCGTATAGGCACCGGCTGGAGCGGCGCCGGGCGGCACTTCCCCTTCCCTTGGCACTTCCACAACGGCGTGGTTGGCGGCGGCAAGCCGGCGTGACAGCAGCAGCGGGTCCGGGCGAAGACCGGCGAACAGGAGCACGGCGGCGATGAGGAGTCCAGCCCCTGAGATCACGAACGGACCCGCAATGGGCGGCAGGCCCAGCGCAGTCCCCACGGCCGTACCGGGCTGAATCAGGTTGGGGCCGGCCACGGCGCCGACCGTAACCGCCCAGACCACCGTGGACAACGCCCGCCCGCGGTGCTCGGCGGCAGCGAGATCCACCGCCGCAAACCTCGCCTGCAGGCTCGCTGCCGTGCCTATGCCGATCCCTGCTGATCCCAGGACCAGCAGGATGAAGAGCCCGGAGACAACTGCCAGCACCATGAGGACGGCCCCTGCCAAAGCTGCCGAGAGGCCGGCCACCTGGCCCGCGCGGCGTCCACGCCGCTCGGCCAGCGATGCCAGCGGCAGCGCTGCAGCCGCGGCCCCCAGCGTCATCACCGTGGCCACTGAACCCGCCCAGGCGCTGGAACCCGAGAGTTCCACGGCCAGGATGGAACCAATGGACACGGTTGATCCCGTCCCGAGTCCACCAAACACCTGGGCCACGCTCAAGAGCAAAACGGTGCGCCGCTGCACTTGGCGTGCGCCCTGATCCATCACCAGTGTACGGGCCATGAGGCGAGCATAGTCCTGCGCCGGCGCATGCCACAGGGGTTGCAAACCCAAGCATCCTGCGGGGGCTTAAATGGGTAATCCCGGCCGCTCAAGCGGCCGGGATTACCGGGTTTCGAAAGGAATGGTGCGCGCCTACTCGGCGTCGCTGTGGCTCTTTCGGGCGTCTTCCTCGAGGCGGGGATCCACCTTGGCGGCCTGGGCCTTGGAGCTGAGCAGGCTGGCGACCACGGCGATGATGATGGTGCCCACGATGACGGCGAGCGACACGAAGGTGGGAATCTCAGGCGCCCACTCGATGTGGCGTCCACCGTTGATGAAGGGCAGCTCGTTGACGTGCATGGCGTGCAGGACAAGCTTCACCCCAATGAAGGCCAGAATGAAGGACAGGGCGTGCTTGAGGTAGATCAGCCGGTTCATCAGGCCCCCCAGCAGGAAGTACAGCTGTCGCAGGCCCATCAGGGCGAACAGGTTGGCGGTGAAGACAATGAAGGGGCTCTGGGTCAGGCCGAAGATCGCCGGGATGGAGTCCACCGCGAACAACAGGTCCGTGAGGCCGATGGTAATGAAGACGATCACCATGGGGGTGAAGACCTTCTTGCCGTTGACCACGGTACGCAACTTGCCGCCGTCGAACTTCTCCGACATGGGGATGACCTTACGGATCCTGGCAATCAGCGGGTTCTCGCGGTCTTCTTCCTCTTCACCCTCGTCCTGTGCCTGCTTCCAGGCCGTCCACAGCAGGAACGCGCCGAAGATGTAGAACACCCAGCTGAACTGTTCGATGACGATGGCGCCGAGCAGGATAAAGATGCCGCGCAGGATGAGCGCGATGATGATGCCCACCATCAATACTTCCTGCTGGTATTTCCGGGGGACGGAGAACCTGGCCATGATGATGATGAAGACGAACAGGTTGTCGATGCTCAGGCTGTACTCGGTCACCCAGCCGGCGACGAACTGGCTGCCGAATTCCGGTCCGGTAAACGCGAACATGGCCCCGGCGAAGGCCAGGGCAAGGGTGACGTAGAAGGCCACCCACAGACCGGCTTCCTTCATGGACGGTTCATGCGGCCGCCGCACCACCAGGAGGAGATCGATCAGGAGAATCAGGCCGAGGACGACAAACGAGCCAACCTCGAACCATACGGGCAAATCGAGCACAGGGCAGCCTTTCGCAGGGTACACAAAAATGGTGTAAGTCTCTCCGGCCTGCCTGTGCACTTGGTGCTGATGTGGCGGCCCGCTACGCCCGGCCGGGCAACTGTGCCCTGCGTGTTGACGATCGTAGCGCTTGGGATACTCCCCTACGTGCTAATAACTCTACCCCAGGCGGATACCTGGCGACGCCCGGGCCAGACGCAGGATAGCGTTTTCCTCCAGCCATTGACGCGTGCGGTCTGCGCTTGGAATAATCGCTCGCAACGAGAAAGCGGTTTCTCGTCCCACCTGGTCTAACTTTCAGAAAGTCAGGGTCAATGAAGACTTCTCTTCGCACTGGCATGGTGCTTAAGGCGCTCGCCGCGGCCGCCACCGTAACCATGCTTGCTACCGGCTGCTCCCCCGCTTCCTCCGGAGACAGCGGCGGAAACGTCACCGTCCGCTTTACCTGGTGGGGCAATGACCTGCGCAACAAGCAGACGCAGCAGGTGATCGACGCATTCCAGGCCTCGCATCCCAACATCAAGATCCAGGCCGAGCCGGGCGTGTGGAGCAGCTACTGGGACAAACTGGCCACCACCACCGCTGCCAACGATTCTCCCGACGTGATCCAGATGGACCAGGCCTACATCGCAGAATACGGCGGCCGGGGTGCGCTGCTGGACCTGTCCAAGCAAAGCAACATCGACACATCCAAAATCGACCAGGACGCCCTGAAGTCCGGGCAGGTCAGCGGCAAGCAGTACGGCCTGAGCACCGGACAGAACGCCAAGGCCGTGATGATCAACACCAAGACGTTCCAGGATTACGGCGTTCCCATCCCTGACGACAAGACCTGGACCTGGGATGACTACACCAAGACTGCCGCCCAGATCGCCGCAGCAGCGGCGAAGGCCGGCCAGACCAATTACGGCAGTTCCTACTCCCTGACGGACTCCGACCTGAACACGTGGGCGATGCAGCATGGTGAGTCGCTGTACTCTTCTGATGGCGGGCTTGGCTTCAAGGAAGCCACCGCTACATCCTTCTTCCAGAACGTGTTGAACCTGCGCAACCAGGGAGCGGCCCCGCCGGCCAACATCGCCACCGAGGACATCAGCGCCCCTGTTGAACAGACCTTGTTTGCGACCGGCAAGACCGCGATGTCCTGGTGGTGGACCAATCAGGTCAACGCACTCCAGTCCGCGTTGAAGACCGACGTGAAGATCCTCCGGGCCCCCAGTTCCACCGGCAGCGCCAAGGACAACGGCATGTCCTACAAGCCGTCCATGTTCTGGTCTGTTTCCTCCCGCAGCAAGCACCCGAAGGAGGCCGCTGAGGTCGTCAACTACATGCTCAACAACCTGGATTCGGCCAAGACGATCCTGACAGAGCGCGGCTTCCCCACCAACTCTGAGGTCCAAACGGCAATCGACCCGCTGCTGACGCCAGCGGACAAGGCCGCGGCGGCCTTCCTGAAGGACATCAAACCGGACCTGAAGAGCGGTCCGCCCGTCCCCCCAACCGGCTCTTCCGGGGTGCAGGCACTGATCCAGCGTTACAGCACCGACGTCCTCTTCGACCGCAAGTCCCCCTCTGACGCAGCCAAGGGCCTGATGCAGGAAGCACAAGGCATGATCGACTCGGCGAGGAAGTAGGCAGCAGCACAGCACCTGAATGCGCGCGGCGGGCACCTCCCGGCTAGGGGGTGTCCGCCGCTTCCTTGTGCGGGCCGCACCTGGGAAGCAGCCGCTCCTTAGGCGTGGCCTGCCGCCTGCATCTGGCGCAGCTCTTTCTTGAGCTCGCTCACTTCGTCACGGATCCGTGCCGCCACCTCGAACTGCAGTTCGGCCGCGGCGCCATGCATCTGTTCCGTCAGCTGCTCGATCAGGCCCACCAGGTCCTCGGCCGGTGCTGCCGCCAGGCCGTCCGCCCGTACCTGGGCACCGCCCTTGGCACCGGATTTGGCCCGTTTGGCACCCTTGGCCAGGCGGTTGTTGCTCAGCAGCTCCTGGGTGTCGGCGTCTTCCTTTGCCAGCTGGTCCGTGATGTCGGCGATCTTCTTCCGCAGCGGCTGCGGGTCCACGCCGTGTTCCTTGTTGTATGCCACCTGGATGGCGCGCCGCCGGTTGGTCTCGTCGATGGCGTTGGCCATGGAGTCGGTGATGCGGTCCGCGTACATGTGAACCTCGCCGGACACGTTGCGGGCGGCACGCCCGATGGTCTGAATGAGCGATGTGGATGAGCGAAGGAAGCCTTCCTTGTCCGCGTCCAGGATGCTGACCAGGGACACCTCGGGAAGGTCGAGTCCTTCACGGAGGAGGTTGATGCCCACCAGGACGTCAAAGGACCCCATGCGCAGTTCCCGCAGGAGCTCCACGCGCCGCAATGTATCCACGTCCGAGTGCAGGTATTCAACCTTGACGCCGTGGCCCAGCAGGTAGTCCGTGAGGTCTTCGGCCATGCGTTTGGTCAGCGTGGTCACCAGGACCCGCTCGTTCTTCTCCACCCTCGTCTTGATTTCACCCAGCAGGTCGTCGATCTGGCCCTTAGTGGGCTTGACCACCACCTCCGGATCGACCAGGCCGGTGGGCCGGATGATCTGCTGGACGAACCCGTCCGCCTTGCCCAACTCGTATTTGCCGGGCGTGGCGGAAAGGTAGACGGTCTGGCCCACCCGTTCCAGGAACTCGTCCCATTTCAGCGGCCGGTTGTCCATGGCGGACGGCAGGCGGAAGCCGAAGTCCACCAGGTTCCGTTTGCGGGACATGTCGCCTTCGTACATGGCGCCGATCTGTGGGATGGTCACGTGGGACTCGTCCACCACCAGCAGAAAGTCGTCAGGGAAGTAGTCCAGGAGGCAATGCGGGGCGGTGCCCGGCCCGCGCCCATCAATGTGGGAAGAGTAATTCTCGATGCCGTTGCAGAAGCCCATCTGCTGCATCATCTCGAGGTCGTACGTGGTGCGCATGCGAAGGCGCTGTGCTTCAACCAGCTTGTTCTGGCTTTCCAGCACCTTCAGCCGGTCCGCCAGTTCATCCTCGATCCGCTTGATGGCCCGTGCCATCCGCTCGGGGCCGGCCACGTAGTGCGAGGCCGGGAAGACGTACATCTCCTCTTCGTCGCGAATGACTTCCCCGGTAAGCGGGTGAAGGGTATGGATGTTTTCGATCTCGTCGCCAAAGAACTCGATCCTGATGGCCAGTTCCTCATACATGGGAATGATTTCCACGGTGTCGCCGCGCACCCGGAAGGTGCCGCGGTGGAAGTCGACGTCGTTGCGTGCGTACTGCATGGAGACGAACTTGCGCAGGAGGTCGTCCCGGTTCATCTCGGCGCCCTTTCGCAGGGTGACCATTCCGGCGATGTATTCCTCCGGAGTGCCCAGGCCATAAATGCACGAGACGGTGGCCACCACAATGACGTCGCGGCGCGTCAGCAGCGCGTTCGTGGCGGAGTGGCGGAGCCGTTCGACTTCCTCGTTGATGGACGAATCCTTCTCGATGAAGGTGTCCGTCTGGGCCACATAAGCTTCGGGCTGGTAGTAGTCGTAGTAGGAGACGAAGTATTCCACCGCGTTGTTGGGCAGGAGTTCACGGAACTCGTTGGCCAGCTGCGCGGCAAGGGTCTTGTTCTGCACCATCACCAGGGTGGGGCGCTGAACCTGTTCGATGAGCCAGGCGGTGGTGGCGCTTTTACCGGTACCCGTGGCACCGAGCAGCACTACGTCCTTCTCGCCGTTGTTGATGCGCTCCGTCAGCTCCGCGATGGCGGCAGGCTGATCGCCCGCAGGCTTGAATTCGCTGATGACTTCGAAGGGCGCTACAACACGGTTGACTTCCTGCGCAAGGCTCATGGATCTAATTTACAGGCGGGCACCGACACTGCAGGGCCCCGTCCGTTACCGGCGAACATCCAGCGGGCAGCGGACCGGATTCAAGGCGTGTACGACGGCGGTTCCCACCCGGTTGCATCAGCCCAGGCGGACATCCGGGGCCACGCAACATCAGTGAACCAGGGCTCCTTGGCATCGGCGTATGCCCTGGTAGTGGTGGAGCCGGCGAAGCGGGCTGCCAGTTCCGCTTTGTGCGACCCGTAGAGCTCGAGCGCGGAGGGGTCGTCACGCAGCCAATCCCGGAACATCAGGGCGTATCGCCACCCGGCCGAGCCGGCCGGCCGAACATGCACATTCACGGCACGGCAGGGGTCAGCATTGGCATGGAACCGCTTCAGCCACTGGGAAGGATCGGGCGCGTTGGGTTTCGGGGTATCCGACTCAGCTCCCCGAACGGCCGGAAAACCGGCCGCGGCAATGAGCGGCCCGATGGTGGCCGCGGCCTCAAGGTCCGGCACCGCCACCTGCAGGTCGATGACGTCTTTCGCAGCCAGGCCGGTAACGGATGTGGACCCGATGTGGTCCACGCCCAGGATGAGTCGGGGGGCGGCCGCGGTCAGCCGCTCCGCGATCCTGGCGGCCTGCCGCGCCCAGTCTTCCCGGTGCGGTTCAAGGACGGGTCCACCGTTCCGCGGTGCGCGTTTCCCTGCCGCTAGATTGTGGGCGAAGGGCACCAGCCGCCGGTCCCAGAGCATGTCTACTTGATCCAGCAGCTGCTGCACCGTGCCGGAGTTGTCCAGGACGGCGTCGGCAGCAAGGAGCCGGTCCCCGCGCGTGGCCTGGGCCGCCATCCGCGAACGCGCTGCATCCGCTGTCATTCCGCGCAGCTCCTGCATGCGCTGCACCCGCACGTCGTCCGGAGCATCGACCACCACCACCAGATGGAAGCTGCTCCCCTGCCCTGTCTCCACCAGCAGGGGGATGTCCTGGACCACCACGGCGTCATGGGGGGCCGCGGCCGTGATGGCGGCGGCGCGGGCGCGCACCAGGGGGTGGACAATTGAGTTCAGGGCAGCAAGGCGCTCCGGGTTGCCAAACACCGCCGCGCCGAGCCGGGCACGGTCGAGCCGCCCTGCGGCGTCGAGCATTCCTTCGCCAAAATCCGCCACGATGCGCTTGAGCCCTTCGGTTCCGGGCTCGACCACTTCCCTGGCCAGCGCATCCGCATCGACCAACATAGCGCCGCGTTCCTTCAGCCGCGCGGCCACCACTGACTTCCCCGAGGCGATGCCGCCCGTCAACCCGATTTTCAGCACCCTCCCACATTACTGAATTGGCTGAGCCTCCTGTTGCGCCGGCAGGTTCAGGCCCTGTTCCTGTGCGAACTTGATGATGTTGGGCATCATGAGTTCCGTCTGCCGTTTAGCTTCCTCGGCGGGGGTAAACGCGACGTACTCGCTGCCGGCAAATGCCAGGGGCGTGTGTCCGGGCTCGATGACGAATGAGTCCCCGGCCTCGAATATCTCCTCGGTCCCGTCGGCCAGGCGGACGCCGAACTTCCCTTTGAGCACGTAGCCCATATGGTGCGCCTGGCACTGGTCGTTGGGCGCACCCTTGAAGAAGGGTGCCTGATCCATGTCAATGAAGTTCTTCTCGATGCTGACGGTCCAGCCGGCAAGCTCATGTTCGTAAGCGTCCACGTAGCCTGGCAACACCTGGTGCGATGACGCCGTTGTTCTCGATATCTTGGGCATGGTCTTTTCCTATTTCTGTTGTTTGGACCCGCCCCTGCCACCGGGCACTAACCCATGCTAGGTAGGACCGGCGGCAGGAGGTCAGGGACAAAGGTCCCGCGTGAAGTTACGCTCGGGGCCACCGCCAGTAGACTGAGGCGGTGCGGCAACCGGTGGAACCAGCAGACGAAGCACTGAGCCGGGCCACCGCCTACACCACGCTGGCAGCGGGCCTGGATTTCCGGCACGAACTTGAGATCAAGCGCTCCAGGTTCATTACGGTCCTCAGGCGGGCCGGCACGGAGGACGCTGCCCGGGACCTGGTGGCAGGCTTGCGCCGCGAGTTCCACGATGCCCGCCACCACTGCTCCGCGTTCGTCATTGGGCCGGACAGGACCATCCAGCGTTCCAGCGATGACGGCGAACCCTCCGGAACTGCCGGCGTCCCCATGCTGGAGGCCCTGCTCAAGAGGGAAACGGCAGCCGGGGTGACTGACCTCAGCGACATCAGTGCCGTCGTCGTCCGCTATTTTGGCGGCGTTCTGCTCGGTGCGGGCGGGCTGGTCCGGGCGTACTCGGAGTCAGTGTCTTCAGCCCTGGACCTTGCGCCCCTTGCCAGGCGGAGCAGGCGGCGGATCTGTTCAGCCGCCGTGCCGCATGCGGCAGCGGGGCGGCTGGAGAACGATCTGCGCGCCGCCGGGATGGTCATGGCGGACACTACTTACCAGGACCGGCACACGATGCTGCGGATCGCGGTACCAGACGATGCCGCCGCCATTGCTGCCGCGTCCGACCGCCTGCTGCAGCTGACGGCAGGGTCCGCCGCGCTCACCCCCGACGGAACGGAATGGGTTGATGAACCCCTCGACTGATGTGACCCTGGCGGACGTTGACGACGCGGTTGTGGACCGGCTGCTCCAGCTGGCCAAGCGCGACGCCTCCCCCGACGAGGTGGCGCCCCCGCTGGGCGGCCCGGGCTGGAACCTTGAGCGCACGGCCTGGTTCTACGGCTACCATCGTGCCGCAGCCGGCGGACTGGACGGACCTGCGGTGGAAAAGTCCTGGGCCGTGTTCAAGGGTCCAGACATCGCCGGCTCGGTGCGGCTCAAGCGGGAACCCGGCGCTGGGATCCTCACGGCGGAAACGGGCATCTGGCTTGGCCGCAGCTTCCGTTCCCGCGGGATCGGGCGTGCCGCCCTGGACCTGGTCCTGGCGGAGGCCCGCCGGGCGGGTCTGAAGCGCGTCACCGCGAGGACCCTGGCCGGAAACTGCAGCGCCCAGCGGCTGCTCGCCGCAACCGGCGCGGCACTGACGCACGACGACGACGGGACGGTCCTCGCCGTCGTCGACCTTGAGTCCCGGCCCCAGTGAATGCGCCGCAACGCGGGATTCGGCGCGTTGGCTGCCAGGCACTTTGCGCTTAACCACTACGGGCCCCCGCTTTCGCGGGGGCCCGTTGTGTCAGCCCGGAAGTCCGGGCCGGTGGCAATTAGTTGCCGGTCAGCTTCTCACGCAGGGCAGCAAGTGCCTCGTCCGAAGCCAGGGTGCCGGCACCGGAATCGGTGGCAGCAGGCTCGGAGGAGTAGCTGGTGGTGCCGGAATCGCTGTCACCGGACGTTGCAGCTGCAGCGTCGTCGGCAGCGTGCTGGGCAACCTGCTTCTTGTGTGCTTCCCAACGGGTCTGGGCGTCAGCGTACTGCTGCTCCCAGGCTGCGCGCTGGTTCTCGTAGCCCTCGAGCCATTCGTTGGACTCGGGGTCGAAGCCCTCGGGGTACTTGTAGTTGCCCTCTTCGTCGTACTCTGCGGCCATGCCGTACAGAGCGGGATCGAATTCGGTGCTGTCGGCGTCGACGCCCTCGTTGGCCTGCTTGAGGGACAGCGAGATGCGGCGGCGCTCGAGGTCGATGTCGATGACCTTGACGAACAGTTCGTCGCCAACGGAGACAACCTGCTCGGCCAGCTCAACGTGGCGCACGGCGAGCTCGGAGATGTGGACCAGGCCTTCGATGCCGTCTTCGACGCGGACGAACGCACCGAACGGAACCAGCTTGGTGACCTTACCCGGAACAACCTGGCCGAGGGCGTGGGTGCGGGCGAAGGTCTGCCACGGATCTTCCTGCGTAGCCTTGAGCGACAGGGAGACGCGCTCGCGGTCCAGGTCGACCTCGAGGACCTCGACGGTGACTTCCTGGCCAACTTCGACAACCTCGGACGGGTGGTCGATGTGCTTCCAGGACAGCTCGGAAACGTGAACCAGGCCGTCTACGCCGCCCAGGTCCACGAAGGCACCGAAGTTGACGATGGAGGAAACGACGCCGGGACGGACCTGGCCCTTTTCCAGCTTGTTGAGGAACGTGGAGCGGACCTCGGACTGGGTCTGCTCGAGCCATGCACGGCGGGACAGCACCACGTTGTTGCGGTTCTTGTCCAGCTCGATGATCTTGGCTTCGATCTGCTGGCCGATGTACGGAGCAAGGTCGCGCACACGGCGCATCTCGACGAGGGATGCGGGCAGGAAGCCGCGCAGGCCGATGTCGAGGATAAGACCACCCTTGACAACCTCGATGACGGTACCGGTGACGACACCGTCTTCTTCCTTGACCTTCTCGATGTCGCCCCAGGCACGCTCGTACTGAGCACGCTTCTTGGAGAGGATCAGACGGCCTTCTTTGTCTTCCTTGGTGAGCACCAGGGCTTCGACCTGATCGCCAACGGAGACAACGTCCCCGGGATCAACGTCGTGCTTGATGGACAGCTCGCGGGAGGGGATGACACCTTCGGTCTTGTAACCGATGTCGAGCAGGACTTCATCGCGGTCGACCTTGACGACGGTACCTTCGACGAGATCTCCGTCGTTGAAGTACTTGATGGTGGCGTCGACAGCTGCGAGGAAGTCCTCAGCGGTACCGATGTCGTTAATCGCGACTACGGGGGTACCGGGCTTCTCGGTGGAGGTGATGGTCATGTAGTAGGGGCTCCGTTGTGGATAGTTAGTCGGTCAGGCAAACCGGCGCGCCCGCGTCATGGAACGCAGGCGCGATTCGCGGTGAATCCGACGGATTCCCCGGGTCATCCTGATTTGTGGATTGGTGTAATTCCTACTGCGGTGTTTTACTACCGCAGAAGCGTGCACGTGGTACACGCCCGTTTATTCTAGTCGCAGCGCACAACAAGGGTCAAAGCGGCGGCACGCCGGTTCCTCCCCGGAAGATCCGACGGCATCCCGAAATCGCTAGTCCGGTCAGAAGTGGGTCAGGCAGTGCGTTGCCCGCTCCACGCCGAACATCTGCTTGGCCAGCAATGCGGAGCCCTGCGTGGCCTCCCGGATCTTGCCCGCGGCCTTGAGCGTCACCGGGCATACGCCGCCCAGGTACATCGATGACAGCGCGGAGACGTCCAGTTCCAGATTGGCGGGCACGCTGTCCGGGACGCGTTCGACGGCGGCCTGGCCGCCGTGGACCTCAAGCGCGAAGGTTCCGCCGGTGAGTCCGAGGGCGTCCCCTACGGCGAGCACCAGCCGTCCGTCTGCCGCGTACTGCCGCGCGGCCAGCGCCGCCGGGGCGTCAAGGAGCCGCAGCCACAGCATGTCGCGGCTGTCCGAAGCGTCGATGCAGCGCGGGTCTGCCAGGGCCCAGGCCAGCGGATCGTCCACCGGCGCTTCGTTCCAGGAGACGCGTTCCACGAGGTCGATGGCCGCAAGGTACTCCCACAGCTCAAGGTAGGCGTGGTCCGTGGCGGCCACCAGGTCCACCACTTCCACGGTGTAGGGCTCGGTGTCCCAGCCAAGGAACTTGTAGGAGACGTACCCGTCCACTCCGCCGTCGGCACCGTAGTGGAGCGCCACCTTGATGGCGGGGTCCTCCTTGCCGTCGCGGCCCAGGGACCCGGAGGCAAGCTGCCGGTACCATTCCTGCCGGCCGATCGATCCGGGGGTGTTGCGGTGGACCCGGTCGAATACGGCAGGCGCGACGTCCAGCAGGACCTTGGGGTCGGCGACGTCGATGGTCCCGGTGGCCTGGTGTGCCAGCTTGAACCGCGACGTGGTGTCGACCTTGACGGCACGCTCGAGACTTGCCACGCCGTAGCCAAACCGCCCGTAGATGGTTCCTTCCGAGGCCGTCAGTGCGGCTACGGCGATTCCGTCGCCCTTGGCCTGCTGCAGGTCTTCGGTCATCATGCGGCGCAGCAGGCCCCGCCGGCGGTGCGACGTACGGACAGTCACCGCCGTGACCAGCTGGGCTTCCAGCATGCGCCCGAAGCCGATGTTGAGCGTTTTCCGGAAGGTTCCGAAGGTGGCCACGGGCACGTCGGCCGGCAGGGATGATGGTGCCACCGGGCCTGTCTGGTAGGCCCCGGTGAAGATCCGGCGGTCCACTTCGTAGGTGGCAAGCGACCGTTCGCGGTGCTCCGGGGTCCGCGTGGACTCATGGAAGCCGAACCCTACGGCCTGCGCCCAGGTTTCGGCCTCCGCGTACCCGTCCTTCCCCTTCGATACCGCAGGGAAGCGCCGGATTTCGTAGTTACCGCTCAGATCACCCATTTACCCGAGCCTAGTCAATGAGTCCGGCCCCTGACCAGCACAAACATTCCCTGTTCGGCGAGGGCACCGCGCCGGGCCTTAGTGGCCGGCGTCGTACCAGCTGGGTCCGACGCCGATCTGGACTTCCAGGGGAATGCTGAGGTCCGCGGCGGCGGCCATCTGCTCGGTCACCAGCGTCTCGACGGCGGCCCGCTCACCCGCGGCGACCTCGAGCACCAGTTCGTCGTGCACCTGAAGCAGCATCCGGGATTTAAGGCCCTGCGCCTGCAGTTCGGCGTGGACGCCCAGCATGGCGCGCTTGATGATGTCCGCGGCGGAGCCCTGGATGGGGCTGTTGAGTGCGATGCGCTCGGCATTCTCGCGCAGCTGGCGGTCCGTGCTGGTGAGGTCCGGCAGGTAGCGGCGGCGGCCCTCGATAGTGGCGGTGTAGCCGTCCACCCTTGCCTGGTCCACCACGCCGCGGAGGTAGTCGCGGACGGCGCCGAAGCGGTCGAAGTAATCCTTCATGAGGGTGCGGGCCTCATCGACGGAGATCTCCAGCTGCTTGGACAGGCCGAACGACGTCAGTCCGTAGGCCAGGCCGTAGGACATGGCCTTCACCTTGGAGCGCATGGCGCTGGTGACCTGGTCCGTGGGGACGTGGAAGATGTTGGAGCCGACGAACCGGTGCAGGTCCTCGCCGTCCTTGTAGGCCTGGATCAGGCCCTCGTCCCCGGAGAGGTGCGCCATGATGCGCATCTCGATCTGGGAGTAGTCCGCGGACAGCAGGCACTCGTACCCTTCGCTGACCACGAAGATGCCGCGCACGCGCCGGCCTTCCTCGCTGCGGATGGGGATGTTCTGCAGATTGGGGTTGTTGGAGGAGATCCGGCCGGTGGCAGCCACGTTCTGGGCGTAAGTGGTGTGGATCCGGCCGTCCTCCGCCACGGACTTCTTCAACGACTCGATCATCTGCCGGAGCTTGGCGGCCTCGCGGTGCGCCATGAGCTGGACCAGGAACTCGTGCCCGGTCTTTTCCAGCAGGTTCTTCAGGGACGCGGCATCGGTGGTGTAGCCGGACTTGATTTTCTTGGTTTTGGGCAATTGGAGTTCGTCGAACAGAACGGTCTGCAGCTGCTTGGGCGAGCCCAGGTTGACCTCATGGCCGATCGCGGCGAACGCCTGTTCCTGTGCCTGGTCGATGACCCGGCCAAGGTCGGCAAGCTGATCGTCCATCTTGTCCATGTCGATCGCGATGCCGGCGAGTTCCATGTCCGCCAGGACGCGGCTGACCGGCAGCTCAAGGGTGGACAGCAGTTCCTCGGCCCGGCGGTCCTTGAGTTCGTCCTCGAAGTAGCGGCTCAGGGCAAGCACGACGGCGCCGGCCTGCACCAGGGCGTCGGCGGCCGCGGTGTCATCGCCGTCGAAGGACAACTCCAGCTGCCCGGCTTTGGCCGTGGCGGCCGGTATTCCCACGTTGAGGTGGTGCTGGGCGAGTTCGGCGAGTTCGTAGGTGCGGCGGTCCGGCTGGATGAGGTAACCGGAGATGGAGGTGTCATCCACCACGCCCTCCAGTTCCAGTCCGCGGGCCGTCAGAGCCTTGAGCGCAGCCTTGAAGCCGTGGATCACCTTGGGTGCTTCCGGATCGCGCAGCCATGCCGCCAGCACGTTCTCGGTCTCCGCGTCCAGGCCGGCGAGGTCGAGATAGACCGCGGCGTCGGCGCGGACGATGCCCAGCGCGGCGGCGTCCTCGCCGATCCGGCCCGGGACGAGGTCGACGGCGACGGCGGACCGCTGGCCTGCGCCGGCAGCCAGGAAGGCGGCCAGTTCAGCGGCACCGGCAGGCGTGCTGTAGTCCGGGGTTTCGATGCTTTCCCGCTCGGCGGCGGGGGTTTCGGCGTCACCGTACAGGGCGAACAACCGGCCGCGGATGGCCTTGAACTCAAGCTGGTCGAAGAGGTCCTCGATGGCGGCCTGGTCGGGGCGCGGCTGGTAGAGGTCGTCCAGTGTGACGGGGAGGTCGAGGTCGGTGTGGAGCTGGTTCAGCCGGCGGTTGCGCTTGACGGCGTCAACGTTCTCCCGCAGGGCGTCGCCCACCTTTCCGCCGATGGAATCGAGGTGGTCCAGGACGCCCTCGAGGCCGCCGTAGAGGTTGATCCATTTGGCCGCCGTCTTGGGTCCGACGCCGGGCACGCCGGGAAGGTTGTCCGCGGTCTCCCCCACCAGCGCGGCGAGATCGGAGTAGCGGGAGGGGCTGACAAGGTACTTTGCCTCGATGGCCGCGGCATCCATCCGCGGGATGTCGCTGACACCCTTCTTCGGGTACAGCACGAAGACGTTGTCGGTGATGAGCTGGAAGGCGTCCCGGTCACCGGAGACGAGCAGCACTTCGAATCCTGCCTTTTCCCCCATCGCGGCAAGGGTGGCCAGGATGTCGTCGGCCTCATAGCCGGGCATCTTGATGGTCTTGATGCCCCAGGCCTCCATGACCTGCCCGATGAGGTCAATCTGGCCGCTCATCTCGCGAGGGGTTTCGTTCCGGCCGCCTTTGTACTCGCTGTACTCGGTTTTGCGGTGGGTGGATTCGTCAGAGACGTCGAACGCCACCGCGATGTGCGTGGGCTGCTGCTCCTTGATGAGGTTGATCAGCATGGAGGTGAAGCCGTGGATAGCGTTGGTGTGCTGGCCGTTGGAGGTGGAGAACTTGTCCGCGGGCAGGGCGAAGAAAGCGCGGAACGCCATTGAGTGGCCGTCGAGGACCAGCAGCCGCGGCTGGTCGGTCATGGGAATGACGGGCGCTTCCGTGGCTGAAACAGACCCGCCGGCAGCGGGGGCAGCGGCCTTGGCAGCAGGCCGGCGGGCAGGGGACGAAGGCTGCACGGCAGCCTCCTGGTCAAGGGCCTGGGACGGAAAAGGTGCCGGTTTGGTTGTTTCACTCACAGGTGCCAGCCTAGTTGCCATGACAGACAATTTCACGCCGGGCGCTTTCGCCGAAGAACTGGCAGCCGCCGGGATTCCCGACCATATGCATGACTGGCTGGGCGCGTTTGGCGTCGGCGCCCTGGTGGTCAAAATGGGGATCCATTTCCTGGAGATGAGCCCGGAGCGCACCGTCGCCACCATGCCGGTGGAGGGCAACACCCAGGTGGCGGGAATCCTGCACGGCGGTGCGCACGTCGTGCTGGCGGAAACCCTGGGCTCCTTCGCCGCAGGGATGCACGCAGGTCCGGGACGCCACGCCGTCGGCATCGAGGTCAACGCCACACATCACCGGTCGATCGCCAAAGGCCTGGTGACGGGTACCTGCACCGCGATCCACCTGGGCAGGACCCTGGCCACCCACGAAATCGTCATGACCGACGCCCAGGGGCGGCGCCTTTCCACCGCGCGGATCACCAACATGCTCCGGGACAACATGGATTAGGGCCAAGCCGTATCAGGACTGTGGAGCCGTCCCGGCGTGCAGGAGGTAGCGCAGCTCGACAATCCCCCGGCCAAGGGTGCGGGAGGCGGCCAACTCGAGAGGCGGTGTGGGGCCCTTCATCGGCAGCAGGCGTTTCCCTTCGCCCAGCACCACAGGGATCACCGAGAGGATGATCTCGTCCAGCAGGCCGGCGTCAGCGAACTGGGCCGCCAGGTTGCCGCCGCCCACCACCCAGATGTTCAGGTCCCCGGCGGCCTGCCGGAAGTCCGCGGCGAATTCCTGGACGTCCCCGCGGACGAACGTGATATCGGCACCGTCAGGGGCACGGTGTTCGTGGCGGGTGAAAACGTAGCTGGGCGTGCCGGTGTACGGCCATTTGCCTGGCTCGTGCTCCATCAGCCAGGCGTAGGTTTCCCCGCCCATGACGATGCAGCCCACACCCGCCATGAAGTCGTTGTAACTGTCCGCTCCACCCTCGAAGCCGTCGAACTGCAGCAGCCAGCCGAGGTCGTCCGTGGGCGTGGCGATGAAGCCGTCAAGGGACGCGGCTACAAAGTATTGGATGCGCGGCATGGCCCCAGCCTAGCGAGCAGCCCCAACCCGGCCAACCCCTTTCGCCCACCGGCCTCCCGGGAGGCCGGAGCAATGGGCCCCTGGCCCCGCGCGCTGCTACTTCGTGAAGTACGGGATGATCAGGTACAGCCCGAAGAGGACTGCCAGGCCGCACAGCCCAAAACATAGGTAGGCGATGGAGCGCTTGACTCCCGGGGAGGTCTGCTGGGCATCACCGGCGATGGCGGTGAAACGGACCCCTAGGGAGTAGAGCGTGACCACGATGGCCGCTGATACGAGGGTGGTGCCGGCAACAGTCAGGAGTTCCAACCACTTCATCGCTGATTCTCCTTGGGGTTGTTGGTTTCGGCATCGGCCTGCGCCTTGGCCTTTGCTTTGGCTTCGGCCCGGGCGCGCGCCAGGGCCTTCTTCTTGGCGAATCGGACAGCCTGGCCGGCTTCCTCAACCTCGACGGCGTTCTGGTGGCTCACGGAGGACTTGCGTGAGTAGAAGAACATGAACAGGACCGCCCCGCTGCCGGCGATGGCTGCGATGAGCACACCCACGACGCCGGTCGTCACCAGCAGGGCGGTCAGGGCGCCAACGATGCCGGCGGCCGGCAGGGTGAAGAGCCACCCCAGCGCGATCTTGCCCACCATGTTCCAGCGGACGGTGGTCCCGCGGCGTCCCATCCCTGAGCCGATCACGGAACCGGAGGCCACCTGCGTGGTGGAGAGGGCGAAGCCAAGGTGTGAGGAGGCGAGGATGGCGGACGCGGTGCTGGTCTCGGCGGCGAAGCCCTGGGCGGGTTTGACCTCGGTCAGGCCCGAGCCCATTGTGCGGATGATGCGCCAGCCGCCGGCGTAGGTTCCGATGGCGATGGCGAGGGCGCAGGCGGTGATCACCCAGAGCTGGGGTCCGGAGCCGGGCGCCTGGCTGCCGGCAGCGATCAGGACCAGGGTGATGATGCCCATGGTCTTCTGGGCGTCGTTGGTTCCGTGGGCCAGGGCCACGAGGCTGGAGGTGAAGATCTGGCCGGTGCGGAAGCCACCACGCTTCTGGGTGAGCTTGGTACCTGTCTCGGGGTCGTGGCGTGCCGTGAGGGCGTAGGCCAGGCGCGTGCAGACGTAGGCGGCAAGCCCCGCTATCAAGGGGGCGAAGACGGCCGGAAGGATGACCTTCTGGAGCAGGCTCTCAAAATTGACGGAGTTGAATCCCGCCCCCACAATCGCGGCGCCGATCAGGCCGCCGAAGAGCGCGTGGGAGGAGCTGGACGGCAGACCCTTCAACCACGTAATCATGTTCCACAGGACGGCGCCCATCAGCCCGGCAAAGATGATCTCGGGGGTGATCTGGACTCCGCCGGAGCCCTCGCGGATGATGCCGCCGGACACTGTCTTGGCCACCTCGGTGGACAGGAAGGCGCCCACCAGGTTCAGGACGGCCGCCAGGGCTACCGCTGTTTTGGGCTTGATGGCACCCGTTGCGATGGGCGTTGCCATGGCGTTCGCGGTGTCGTGGAAGCCGTTCGTGAAGTCGAAAAATAGTGCCAGTGCGATGACCAGCGCCACCATGAAGGTGATATCCACCTGTTGCCCAATCTGCAGAGTCGACGTTCAGCAGTTTCTCTTACCCGGCTGCCTTGCACAGCATAGTTCACCAGCTGTTTGCGTGGAATGACTTGCGGCGGCGGCACAGCCGGCGGGAAACCTTATCGATCGTACGCGTCCCCGGCATGAGGTCAAAACACGGGTTGGGCCAGGAAAGAGTGGATCCGGTCCAGTTCAGCGGGCGTGATTCCGTGCCGGGGATGGGGCGAGACAGTAAGGATGCGCCTGCCCAGGACACGTGCCCAACGCTGCGCGTCCGCCTCGAATGCCAGCTGGTCATCCACCCACGCCACGGCGCCCGGCCCGGTGGTTTCGATGTCTTCCTGGATGGCCCGGAGTTTCCACCAGCCGGTCCCGCCGGCCGCCCCGTCCGCGGCCAGGTACGGCCAGCCGGTTCCCTTAAGTCCGACGGCGGGACACAGGTATTGGGGCGCCAGCTCCTCCCAGCTGGTGAGCCAGACACAACGCAGCCCGGGCGTACGGGCCAGGGCGTTCAGCCCGGCCACAAGCTCGGCGGCGAAGGCGACCGGCAACAGTCCGGCGTCGGCCCGCTGCCACGGGGAACCCCAACCGGTGGTTCCTTCCGGGCCAAAAGGGCACACCACGCCGTCGACGTCCAAATACAGCGTGCAACCCACGCTTCACCCCTGGCAGACTCAGCCCTGGTGGAACTGCGCCGGCCGGGGGCCAGCATCCAGTTCCGGGGCGATTTTCTCCTCGAGGGCCGCAAGGGTGACGTCCGGCAGGACAATAAGGCCGTCCAGCTCACGCCGGGCCCGCTTGTAGGCTGCCTGCCGTTCGGCCGGAGTAGCTGCCTGGTTCTCCGCGATCATGAGCAGTTTGCGGGCCGTGGCCAGCCGTTCACGCTCCGGTCCGCTGAAATTGCTGTCCCTGATGCGCCTGGCTTCCCGCTCGGCCACGTCGAGGGATACGGCGAAGTTATTGACAGCCTGCCGGTAGGCGTCCAGGCCGGACACGGACCGAATGTCTTCTGCGGACGCCGGGCGCTGGCCATCGGCTTCCCGCTTGGCGCGAAGGAAGGCCACGGTGAACGGTTCGCGGACGTCGGTCATGAGGGGGAAATCAATGAGCTTGCCCACATCGAGCTCATAGTCGAGCCATCGGCGGTTGGTGGCGTCGTGGGTGGCCATCAGAGCCTGCACCTCGGCCACTGACGCCCTTTCCGCTTCCGCTGCCTGGTTCTTGAGTTTGTACAGTTCAACCCGGCGCCGGTGCCGGCGTTCCCCCGCTCGCCGCCACCCGCCCGCCCAGCGGCCGGCGAACGCCATCAGCGGAAACACCATCCACCATTTGTCGTACAGGAACTCCATAACGGGCCTCACCCGTTAATCCTCGCAGTCCGGGGGCCCGGCCTCAAGAAGCAAGGGCAGATCCGGCGGGCGGTCCGGGCGGCAACCCCGTCCGGTGGTCACCCGCCCTATGGTCAGGGTGCCGCCGTCGCCTGGGCTCCGTTGACGTTGACCAGCCATGCGATCCCAAACCGGTCCGTGCACATGCCAAAGACGTCACCCCATGGGGCCGTCTCCATGGGCACCGTCACCGCACCACCGTCGCCGCTCAGCTTCTGGTAGTAGCCGCGGAGCTCCACCTCGTCATCGCCGCTGAGCGAGATGGAAATGGAGGAGCCCGGGTGGTACTCCATGCTGTTCGGGGTATCAGCGCCCATGAGCACCAGGCCCTGGGTGGTGGTCAGCATGCCGTGCATGATCTTTTCCGCTTCCGCGGGGTCCTCGCTGGCCTGGAAGTCGGCGAACGTGCTGAGCGTCAGCTCGCCGCCGAACACGGACTGGTAGAAGTTCATTGCGTCGCGGGCATTGTCGCGGAAGCTGAGGTAGGGATTGAGGATTGTTGGCATGGCAGGATCTCCTTCTCATGGCCGGGAACTGCTTCGGCCGGGACTGGTGCACTCAACATCCTGCCCCATCCGGCGATGGCCGGGTAGGGGAAGACTCCCCCGTGAGTCCCCGCCGAATATGGTGCGGTGCGGCCCCGGGAACGTAGGCTCGGGGCATGGCCAGATTCTTTGACGTTCATCCCCATGACCCGCAGCCCCGCGCTATTGCCCAGGCAGTGAAGATCATCCGCGATGGCGGCCTGATCGCGTACCCCACGGACTCCTGCTACGCCTTGGGGGCGCAGATGGGAAACCGTGAAGCCCTGGACCGGATCAGGAGCATCCGGCACCTGGACGACAAGCACCACTTCACACTTGTCTGCCGGGATTTCGCGCAGCTGGGACAGTTCGTGAACATAGGCAACGACGTCTTCCGGAGCATCAAGGCTGTCACCCCCGGCAGTTACACCTTCATCCTGCCCGCCACCAAGGAGGTTCCCAAGCGCCTGCTCCACCCCAAGAAGAAGACCGTGGGGGTACGCATCCCGGACAACCGCGTGGTCCAGGCGCTCCTCGCCGAACTGGGCGAGCCGCTGCTGTCCAGCACGCTGCTGCTGCCGGATGAGGAGGAACCACTGACCGTGGGCTGGGAGATCAAGGAACGCCTGGACCACCAGGTGGATGCCGTCATCGACGCGGGGGACTGCGGAGCCGAGCCCACCACCGTTGTTGACTTCTCCAGCGGGGTGGCCGAGGTTGTGCGGCGCGGCATGGGCGATCCGTCCCGCTTCGAGTAACCCTGCTTCGAGCAAACCCGGGCCGCACCTGCGGTCCCCGGGGCACTTTGGCGGCGCCGCCGTCGTAATTTCCGACGGCGGCCGGCGTGTCCGTGTCAAAGTGCCCCCTTTTGGGACGCGCGGGTGAGTCCTGCTGGTGTCAGTCCTGCTTGCGGGCCCTGCTGGGCTGCACCCGTGGGGGTTCGCCCGGCATCTTGGGGTAGTCGGGCGGGAAGGGCAGCTCTCCCAAACCGGCTGTGCAGTCCCGGTCCCACCACTCCAGCAGGGTGTCGATGGTGCCGGGCGCGGCATTGAACCCGGCCCACGGATCGCCCACTGTCTTCAGCCGCTCCGGAACCGTGAGGATGGTGAAGTTCTTTGGGTCCGCGTGTTCCAGTTCATCCCAGGTGATGGGGCAGGACACGGGGGCGTGCGGGAGGGCGCGGGGGCTGTAGGCGCCGGCGATGGTGCGGTCGCGGTTGGCCTGGTTGAAGTCCAGGAACACACGCCGGCCCCGTTCTTCCTTCCACCAGGCCGTGGTCACTTTGTCCGGCATGCGCCGCTGCACTTCCCGGGCGGCGGCGATGACGGCGTGGCGGACGTCCAGGAACTCGCGGGTCGGTTCGATGGGGGCGTAAACGTGCAGGCCGCGGTTCCCGGAGGTCTTGATGAAGCAGGTAAGCCCTGCCTCGGCCAGCACCTCCTTCAGCACCAGGGCGGCGGGGACGGCGTCGTCGAAGTCCGTTCCGGGTTGCGGGTCGAGGTCGATCCGCAGCTGGTCCGGGTTGTCCGTGTTTTCCGCCCGCGAGGGCCAGGGATGGAACACGACGGTGTTCATCTGGACTGCCCACACGGCCGCCGCAGGCTCGTCGAAGACCAGTTGCGGGTGGGACCTTGCACTGGGGTAGACCACCTTGACGGAGCGGATGAACTCCGGGGTGCCCTTTGGCGGATTCTTGGAGAAGAACTGTTCGCCGTCGATGTTGCCGGAGAACCGCTGCAGTGCCACCGGCCGGTCACCGTTGGCGGCGATGAACGCCTCCCCTACGTCGCAGATGTAGTTCACCAAATCGAGCTTGGTGAGGCCCAGGTCCGGCCACAGAACGCGGCTGGGACTGGAAATGCGCATCTCGCGCGGCCCGTTGGGGCCCTGGACTGTGATGGTGGTCTGTTCACTTGCCATGGGGACAACGTACACCCCGCCAACGGCAGGGATCGGTACATCCGGCAGTCCTCCGGCATGATGGATCCATGCCAGCATCCGATCAGCAGCTCACCGTCACCGCCGGCGATGCCTCTTTTTCCGCCGTGTATGCCCGCCCCACGGATCCCACTGCAACCGTCGTGGTGGCACACGGTGCGGGTGCCGGGATGGAGCACCCGTTCCTCCGCGGATTCACTGATGCCCTCAACGGCCTGGGCCTGGCCACCCTGCGCTTCAATTTTCCCTACCGGGAGGCGGGGCGGAAGTTCCCTGACCGTCCTCCGCTGGCCATCGCCGCCTGGCGCGCGGCCATGGCCGCCGCCCGTGCAGAGGCTGACGCCAACGGTGACCGCGGCCCGGTCTGGGCGGCGGGCAAATCGTTCGGGGGAAGGATGGCGTCCATGGCAGTTGCCGAGGGCATGGAGGCAGCAGGGCTGGTGTTCCTGGGCTATCCCCTGCACGCTCCCGGAAAACCGGAGAAGCTCCGGGATGGGCACCTGTACGGGCTGGCCGCACCCATGCTGTTCCTGCAGGGAACCCGCGACACGTTTGCCACGCCGGAAATCCTGGCGGATGTGGTGTCCAGGATCGGGCCCAATGCCGTGCTGCAGTGGGTTGAGGGCGGTGACCACTCGTTCGCGGTGGCTGGAAAGAAGCGGCCCGCTGACGAAGTTGGTGCGTCCCTGGCAGCTCCCGTGGCCACGTTTATCGCTGCACACGGCTGAGGCGGTGGCTAGGCGGCGTCCTCGTGCCACCAGCCTTCCCAGGCAGCGGAGGTGAGCCGGCCGGCGGGGAAGGCATCGGTCACGCCGTCACCGGACGGGCCGCCGTCATACCGCCTTCCGTCATCGTAGCGGCGGCCGTCCAGCAGAAGATTGCTGCCGTGCAAAAGGTTCAGGCTGTGCAAGAGAAACATGGTTCCGTCCTTCCCGGGGTGTATGGACAACACCGTCCACGTAGAAGGAGCGTACCCAGCGCATGTTTCACCGGGGCGACGGGACGTTTCGCCCGTGTATCCGGGATCTCACGTGCCGGTGCCCCTGATGACAGGGCACGGGCACAGGGCTACTTGCGCTGCTGGGTGCGTGCGGTGGCCGGGGCTGACCAGGGGTCCTCCGGCCAGGGGTGCTTGGGGTAGCGGCCCCGCATCTCCGCCCGCACCTGGGTGTACGCGCCTGACCAGAAAGAGGTCAGGTCATCCGTCACGGCGAGGGGTCGCCGGGCCGGGGACAGCAGGTGGAACAGGACCGGGACACGGCCATCCACCAGCCGCGGCGATTCCGCCAGCCCAAAGCACTCCTGCAGTTTCACCGCCACGACGGGCGAGGCACCGTGGTCACCGGGTTCCGGGTAATCGATCCGGACCCGGGAACCGCTGGGGACCTCAAGGCCTTCGGGGGCAAGCTCATTCAGCCGGGCAGCTTCCGGCCAGGGCAGCAGGCGGCGCAAGGGGTCCGCCAGGTCAATCGAGCCCACCGGCTTCCCGCCGGCAAGGTCCACCAGCTCGGGCCCCAGCCACTCTTCCAGCCGGTCCAACAGGGCGTTGTCCGACACATCGGGCCAGGGCTCTCCTAGCTCCCGGTGCAGGAATGCGAGCCTGCGCCGGAAGGAGGCCGCCGCCGTCGACCACGACAGGGCCGCCAGCCCTCCCGCCTGCAGCGCGGCCGCCACAGCCCTCCTCCCCTGTTCGGCGGTGGGGCGCACCGGTGTTGCGGAGAGCACGATGGAACCCAGCCGCCTGGTCCTGCGCGCGCTCAGCCGGCCCCCGCTGAATTCGGCGTCCACCGTGTCGGACAGCAGGTGCGACGCCGCCGTTTCGGCCATGGCGGGAGCCAAGGGTGCCGCGGCACGGATCACGGCGCCGGTGCCCGCCGCGTCCCGGCCCCCTGCCCGGGATACTTCGGCCACGGCCAGCCACTCGTGGCCTGACAACGTGCTGCCGGCGGACAGGCCTGCCCTGGTCCCGGACGTCAGCAGGTACTGCCCCGCGCCCTCACTGCCCGGCACGCGGCGGGCCACGCGGTCGGGAAAGGCGAGGGCGACGACGCCGCCAACAGCTTCGGGGCCGCCGCCGGCGATGCCCCGAACCGATCCGGCGCCCGCCTTCTGCCGCCGCGCCAAGGCAGCCAGCCGCCTGGACTCCTCCGCCCAGCGCCTTCCCGCCGGGCCTTTGTCCGCGCGGAGTTGGGCCAGCAGCCGGGGCAGGTCGCCGCCGGGCGCACGGTGGTCTCCGGAGAGCGCGGCCACCACCTCGGCGGCGAGCTGCCCGCCGGTGGAGGCGCCGCCGTCGAGCAGTGCCCGCGCAAGCCGGGGATCGGCGGGAATGGCGGCGAGGGCGCGGCCCGCGGCAGTCACCTTTCCGCCATCGGATACCGCCCCCAGCTCCCGGAGTACCTCAATGGCGTCGTCCATGGCCAGGCGGGGCGGGGCGTCCGGCAGCGCGAGCCCTTTCCCGCCGGGTGCACCCCAGCAGGCCAGGGTGAGGGCGGCGCCGGTCAGGTCCGCCACGTTGATTTCCGGCGTGACGTGCGCAGGAGCCGCGCCATAGGCCTGTTGGGAATAGCAGCGGACCACCGTCCCCGGCCCCTGCCGTGCGGCGCGGCCTGCCCTCTGGTCTGCGGACGCCCGGGAGCAGGAAACGGTGACCAGCCCGCTCATGCCGCGGCCTGAGTCCCGCCGCGGTTCCCGGGTCAGCCCGGAGTCGACCACCAGGCGGACGCCGGGCACCGTCAGGGAGGATTCGGCAAGATCAGTGGAGACGATCATCCGCGGCAAATCCCCGGGACGACGCCCCGACACGGCCCGGTCCTGCTCCGACGCCGCCACCTGGCCGTGAAGCTCCAGCACCTCCACGTGGCGGCCAAGCCTGCCGCGGAGCGCCCCCGCCACGTACGAGACTTCCCCGGCGCCCGGCAGGAACACGAGTGCATCCACGGAGTTGTCTGCGGCGACGGCACGGACATGGGCGTCCGCCGCGGCCTCGGCGACATGGTCCAGGAAGGCGCGCGCCACTCCCCTGGCCTCCAGCCGTGCGGCCGGAGCCGGGAGCCACTGCACTTCCAACGGATGGTTCACCGAAGGACAGTCGACCACGGGCGCCGGGCCGCCGCCGTCGGAATTCCCCAGCAGGGCTCCGAACCGGGGCGCGTCCAGCGTCGCGGACATGGCGACGACGGCGAGGTCTCCCCGCAGTGAACGGACCTCCGCCAGCATGCCGACCAGGAGGTCCGTTTCCAGGCCCCGCTCGTGCACCTCGTCAAGGACGACGGCGGCCGTCCCGTCGAGCCCCGGGTCTGCCAGCAGGCGGCGCAACAGGATGCCAGGGGTGACAAACTCAACCCGGGTTTCCGGGCCCGCCTGGCGTTCCCCACGGACGGTGTAACCCACGCGGCCGGCGGCCCCGCTGCCATCAAGCCCGCTGCCATCGAGGGCGGCGAGCCGGCGGGCGGCGGCACGGGCGGCAACACGCCGGGGCTGGGTGACAATCACGCGGCCGGACCGGCCATAGAGGTTTGCGAGCAGCGGCGGAACGAGCGTGGTTTTGCCGGTTCCCGGCGGCGCCTGCACCACAGCGGCGCCCGGCACGGGCCCGCTTTCCAGCGCCTGCCGCAGTGCGGGGAGGGAGCCTTCGAAGGCGAGCCCTGCACCGATGGCTGCAAGGTCGAAATCGCTTCCGGCGGGGGTGCCGTCAGGAGGAATCATCCGTCCATTCTGCCCTGACGGGGAGGCACTATTGCGCCCAGGTCAGGGTTTGCCTTGGCCCTTGCCCTTGCCTTTGGCTTCCTTCGCGGTGTCCGAACGCTGAGAACCCGGCCCTTCCGGGGCGGGGGCAGGTGCCGCGGCGACGGCGGGAACAACGGGTTCAGCCGGAGCGGGCGAGTCCTGGGCGGTGCCTGCCAGGGCAGGGGCCACCATGTCGGCGTTCGGCTCCGGAGCAGGCGGCGCCGCCGCGGCCGCTGCTGCCACCTGCGTGGCGATGTCCGCCCGGACTGCAGAGAGCGCATTCTCGATGCCACGGTACCGGGCAGCTGAAACACGGCCCGCCGCCGCGGCTTCGCCCAGGTCCTTCTCCAGGGCCTGCAGGGCAGCCAGCGCCCCGTCCATCCTGTTTTCCGACGCGGCCTGGCTGATGCTCAGCACGCGGATCTGGAAGCCCCGCAGCACGTTGTCGTCAGTGTCGCCTGGGCGGACGCCTGCCGCTCCGGCAACGAGGGCGGCGGCCACCACGGCGCAGCACAGGACGATCAGGGCACGGATGTGACGACGGCGGCGTACGGGCGCCGACGCGCCCGGGGGCGTGTGTTCCGCCGGCTGCTCCACCTCAGGCGGCATGCCGCCCCCGCATCGGGACAGTGGACGCGGTGCGCACAGGCAGGACGGTGACAGGGGTTACTTCAACAGCCGGCGCCGGCGCGGCAGGTTCCCGTGCAGGCGAGGCGGGCCGGGCCAGGAGGATGCGGGCGCCGATTCGCAGGGCGGTGGCGATCAACAGGCCGATGCCCACTCCGAGGAGCACGTGGCCGGCAAGGTAATGCTGAGCAGCTCCGGGGCCCCCTGCCGCGGCCACTACCGCGCCGCCTACGGTCAGCATCAGTGACAGGGCCGTACCGAAAATTGCGCCCATGACTCCTGCTCCCATCCCATTTAATCAGCAAGCTTACTAGTAATGCTCAGTAAGCTTACTACCACATGGGCCGGAAGCAAGAGCAGGGAGCCGTGGCACCCCGCGGGCCGGAGTGGCGGCCGTCCTTGCTTGGATCCGGGCCCGGGGTCAGCCTGCTGCTTCGAGCAGGTTCCCGGCAGGCGCGAGTCCGGCGTACCGGCCCTTGAAGAACAGCAGGGGTTCGGCGTCGTGCCGGGCATGGAGGTGGCGTACGGCGGCCACCACGATGGTGTGGTCACCGCCGTCGTACTCTGCATGGAGGTCGCAGTCGATCCAGGCGAGCGCGTTGTCCAGCACGGGATTGCCCAGCGGCGAAGACGTGTGGCCGACCCCGGCGAACTTGTCCGCCCCCGAGCGGGCGAACTGTCCCGCGAGGTGCTGGTGTTCGGCGGGGAGGATATTGACGGTGAACGAACCGGCCCTCCGCAGCACGGGCCAGGTGGTGGATGTGCGCGCGGGGCTGAAGGTCACGAGCGCCGGGTCCAGCGACAGCGAGGCAAAGGACTGGCAGGTGAAACCGGCCGGCCCGTCAGGGGTGGAACCTGTGACCACAGTCAGGCCGCTGGCGAATGTCCCGAAGATGTCCCGAAGCCGGCGGGGAGCAAGGTCTGAAGTGACTGTCATGGAAATGGCCTCTCGTCTGGATCGTTACCTCACCAAACCATCAGCAGACTGGCCTGCTCAAGACGTCCGAAACACGCGGACCCGTGCCGCAACGAAATGTCATGCCCGTACATCCTGCGTCATCAGTTTCCGGGCTGCCCGCCGGCTACGCCCGCTGGTCCAGCGCGGCGAGCAGCCGGCGGACAGAGCCTCCCAGGTTCCAGTCGGTGCCCAGCTGCTCCAGTTCCGTGCGCGGGCCACCCGTCACGGGCCGCAACCGGGCACCCGCCTTGTCAAGGGTGGGTAGCTCCAGATCGCGCACCAGGCGTACGACGGCGGGGGCTGCTTCGAGGTAGGAGGCGGCGGCCGCGAGTTTGGCCCGGACGGGTCCGGACAGGCCCGTGCCGGGCTGGTCGGCAGCTGCCAGCAACGCTTCGAGGGTCCCGAACTTCAGCAGCAGGGACGCCGCCGTCTTCTCGCCGATCCCGGCCACGCCGGGCAGGCCATCGGAGGCGTCGCCGCGCAGCGTGGCATAGTCGGCGTACTGCTGCGGGAGGACCTTGTACTTGGCCACCACGGTCTCCTCCGTGATGACTTCGAGGTTCTTCATGCCGCGGGCGGTGTAGATCACCCTGACTCCGCGGGCGTCGTCGCACACCTGGAAAAGATCACGGTCGCCTGTGACGACGTCCACGGGGAAGCCGGCGTGGCTGGCATAGGTGCCCACAACGTCGTCGGCCTCGTGTTCGGCCGCGCCCACAATGGCAATGCCGGCCAGCTCCAGCACGCGGCGGATCATGGGCAGCTGCGCCTCCAGGCCCTCAGGAACCACTTCGATGTCCGTGCCGTCCGACACTGCGTGTGCCACCCGGTGGGCCTTGTAGGTGGGGATGAGGTCCACCCGCCACTGCGGCCGCCAATCGTCATCCCAGCAGGCCACCAGGTGGGTGGCCTGGTAGTCGGTGCTGAGCCGGGCGATCATGTCCAGCAGTCCCCGGACGGCGTTGACCGGCGTCCCATCCGGGCGGCGGATGGTATCCGGCAGGCCATAGAAGGCGCGGAAGTACAGGGAGGCGGTGTCGAGCAGCATGAGGCGCTGGGGCATACCTCGATCCTCACACGGAATCGGCCGGCAGGGCAGCAGCCGGGATGTCCGCCGTGGCGCCTGGAAGGACTGCGCCGTGAATCCCAGGCCCAGCAGGCCCCGCCCCGCCTGCTCCAGGATAGAGGGTCGATGCCCAGGGTGGGGTGGTTCAACAGGACACCAACGTCCCGATGGATGCGCTGCAGCGCGTGGGACAGCCGGTGGACGCTGCCGCCCGAGCCGCCTGCCAGTGCAGTTGCGCAGCGGCCAACGCCCCTGATGCCCTGGCGTAGCGGGCCTGCGCCAGGACCGAATCCGTCTGCCGTGCTTCAATGCCGTTCCTTTGCTGCCCACGCCGGCGGGCACCAGGATGCGGAAGACGCCGGCATCCTGCAGTTCCTGCACCGTCGGGGCAGGCAGGTGGTGCTCGGGTTTTTCAGTGCCGGAACCAGCGCTTCGACGCGGGCCAGGATGTCGGGTGCGCCCGGCAGGTGCCCGGCGGCGGCCTGCGCTGGACGTACGACGCCGGCCTGGCCGGGTTCCAGCGTATGCCCGGTGCGGTCCCGCTTGGCAGGGGTTCCCTGCCGTCGGCCAGTCCATGGAATGCCATGACGTCGGCGGAGGCGCTGTAGCCGTCGGGGAAGCGCAGGGAAACGGTCCTTTTTACGTCATGCGGAGCTGTCCCTGGCCCGCCGCTGATCAAACATGATCAGTTGGCCGCTTTTTCGTTGACCCGGCAGCGGCCATGGGGCACGATGGCGGGATGCCATCCCCCACCCAAAGCAGCAGGGCTGTGCCCGCCAGGCCGATCACCATCAACAACAACGGCGCTTGGTGCTGGTTCCAGGACGAGCGGGCCCTTGTGGACCCAGTCAGCGACACACTGCTGGTCGGTTCAGTGGCCGCCCCTGACGGCCCCGGCGGTGACAGCCGCGGCGGCAACATCGAAGTTGCCGTCCTCGATCTGGCCACCGGGCACAGCAGGGTGCATGTCCTCCACCCGAGGCTGGAGCCGGACGACCATGACGCCCCGGCCCTCCTGATCAGGCCCGACGGCCGGTACCTGGCCATGTACGCCAGGCACAAAACGGACAACTATTCGCGCTTCCGGATTTCCACCAGGCCGCACGATGCCTCCGAATGGGGCCCGGAAGAGTGCTTCGACTGGACCGAACTGGCCGCCGGGCGCGGCGCAACCTACTCCAACCTGCACTGGCTGGACGCCGAGGCCCGGGTGTACAACTTTGTCCGCGCCATCAACGATGACCCCAGCCTGATGGTGTCCGAGGATGACGGCAGCACCTGGCGCTACGGCGGCAAGGTCTTCACCCGGCCCAAGGTGGGCTACGTCAACGGCTACACGCGCTATTTCGGCAACGGCACCGACCGCATCGACCTCATCACCACGGACCACCACCCCCGCGACTTCAACAACAGCATCTATCACGGTTACATCCGGGACAACGCCCTGCACGATGCCCTGGGGCGGGTGGTGGGCAAGCCGCTCATCGGCTCGCCGGGCATCAACCAGAATGCCCTCACCACCGTTTTCCGGGCCGGCATTGAACTCAACGGCGATGTCCTGACCCACGGCTGGACCGTTGACCTTCGCGGCCAGGAAGGCCACCTGGCCGCGATCATCAGCTGCAGGGCGAACGACATCAACGGCGCCCTTGAGCGTGAACAGATGCTCGACGTCGATGATCACCGCCTCCTGTACGCCCGCTTTGACGGGACCCACTGGAGCCTGCGCCCGCTCGCCGCCGCCGGTCCGGCCCTGCTCCCCCACGAGCAGGACTACACGGGGCTGGGGGCGGTGGACCCCTACGACCTCGACCAGGTCTATGTGTCCACCCCGGTCAATCCGCGGACAGGGGAGACCACCGAACACTACGAGATCTACCGCGGCCGGACCCGGGACGAAGGCGCCACGTGGGAGTGGGAAGCCATAACCGCCAATTCCCGGGTGGACAACCTCCGGCCCATGGTTCCGCCGGGAAACGCCTCAGTCCATGCCGTTTGCTGGTTCCGCGGCACCATGCGCTCGTCCCAGTCCTATGAGACGGAAATCGTGGTGCTGCTCTGACCCGTGCAAGGGCCAGCAACAGCGTTATGGCGCAGCACTGAGGGGCGGCCGGTCGATCACGCGGGGGATGTACTCGAGCAGCTGCAGCCTTCCGTCGAAGGTCCTGCTGTCCACCATCTCCAGGGCGACGTCAGGGTAGCCGTTGTAGATCCGCTCGCTTCCGGTGCGGCCGGTAATCAGGGGAAAGACCACCAGCCTGAAGCGGTCCACGAGGCCCGCAGCCACCAGGGAACGGCATAGGCTGAGGCTGCCCAAGGTAACCAGGGGCCGCGTGTGGGTCAGTTTCATCTGCCTGACGGCCTCAACGGCGTCCCCCGGCACGAGTTCGGAGTTTGGCCACCGGAGGGGAGCCGCGAGGCTGGCGGAAAACACCACCTTGGGAACGGCAGCAAGGCCCGTCAGGGAAGCACTTTCGTCCTCCGAATATCCCGTTCCCCCGGTCGCGGCGTCCTCCGACATCCCCGACATGAGGCGGTAGGTATTGGCTCCCAGCAGGTAGGTGCGGTCCTTCCCGGCCTCCTGCTGGAGCCATGCCAGGTACTCCGGACCCTCAAGGCCCCACCAGCCAGGCCACCCCTCGCCCGATGCGAAGCCGTCCAGGGTGATGATCAGGTCCACCATCAGCTGGCTCATGGCAGGTCAGAACCAGTCGCCGTCGGCGTAGGCGCTGCGGACATGGGCGCGCAGGTACTCCCCCACCACCGCGGCGCCCAGGTCGCCCACCTCAGGTGCCACGACACGGCCATCGACGCGCCGCGCCATCCGCTGGATGAACCGTTCCAGGCCGGGGTCGTTGCCCAGGCGGAAGAATGTGCTCTGGACGCCGGCGCGGCCAAGGCGGTCCAGCTCGGCAACGGTGGCGCGGATGGTCTCCGCGTCAGGCGGCCAGTTGAACCAGGAGTCACCGTCCGGCAGCAGGTGCGCTGTGGGCTCGCCGTCCGTGACCACCAGCAGGACGGGCTGCGTGGATGGGTGGCTTCGGAAGAAACGGCCCGCCAGCAGCAGGCCATGGTGCAGGTTGGTGCCCTGCTCGCGGAGCGCCGGGAGGGCGGTGAGTTCGGCGATATCCATGGATTGCGCGTAGCGGCCGAACGTGATCAGCTGCAGCCGGTCGCCGCGGAAGCGGGTGGACACCAGGTGGTGCAGTGCGAGCGCGGTCCGCTTCATCGGCACCCACCGCCCCTCGGCAGCCATGGAGAAGGACACGTCCACCAGCAGGGCAACCGCCGCCTGTGTGCGCGCCTCCGTCTCCGCCACTTCGATGTCGCCGACGGCGAGGCGCAGTCCGCGGCCGGGGTCACCGCCGTCGGCCATGATGCGCCGGATGGCGTTGGTCATGGTGCGGGTGACGTCCCAGGGCTCGCGGTCACCGAACTCCCACTGCCGGCTGGAGCCCGTCTGTTCCCCGGCGGCCCCCGCCATCCTGGTGTCCCGGTTTCCCTGCCGCCCGGAGAGCTGCCTTGCGGTGTCCCGGAGCAGTGATTTCCCCAGCCGCCTCATGGCCTGCGGAGAGAGCCGCAGGTCGCCATCGGTGCCGCGCCGCAGGTAGCCGCCATCCTGCATGGCGCGCTCGATCTCCGCGAGGGTGCGGGCGCTCACGGCGGCATTCTCACCGAGCTGGCGTGCCAGGGCGTCCAGGTCCAGGTCATCAAGGCTGGAGCCGCTGTAAGACTGGGAAAGCTGTTCGGACAGTTCGTCGAGTTCGGCGATGTCCTGCAGCACGCCGGTCCCGTCCCCCAGGCCCAGGCCTTCCTGCCCTTCGAAGCGTTCGGATCCCGTCCAGTCCTCCCCCGGGCGAAGGGCCTGCAGGGTGGCGTCGAGTTCGCTGAGCTGGGCCATCAGTTCCGGCGAACCGAATGCCTGGGCGGACAAACGCATCAGCTCGTCACGCTGCTCAGGGGACATGGACTGCAGGAGCCGTTGGGCCGCTGCGGCGCGCTGGGCCAGGGCATCCACCAATTCCTCCACGGATTGCGGATTCTCCGGAAAGTACTGGCCGTGCCTGGCCATGAACTCCTGGAAATCGGCGTCCGTGTCTTCCCCGCGCCGGTGTTTGCCCAGCAGCTCATTGAGGTCCCGGAGCATGGCATTTACTGCTTCGCGGTCCTCGTCGGTGGCGCTCTCCAGCGCCTGCTTCATGCCGGCGAACCGCTGTTCGAGGACCTCCCGGCCCAGCAGGTCCTTGATCCGGTCGTACGCTTCCCTGGCCGCGCTTGACTGCCAGTCGTAGGACGCAAGCTCATTGACGGCGGCCGCCGTGGAGGGCGGCAGGTTCTGCAGCTGCATCTCCCGGAAGGCACGGTCCGTGTCATCCATCATCGCGTCCCGGGCCAGCTGCTTGCGTTCCTCCAGCACGGCGGTGTCCAGGAGTTTCTTCACTTCGTCCAGGGTGCCGTCCAGCCGGTGGCGGCTGAGCAGGTCGCGCCGCCGCTGCTGGACGCGCCGGGCGAGGTCGTCCAGCCCGTCGCGGTCCCGCCCGCCGCGCCGCAGGAACTCCTGGAGGGCATGGCGCGGCGAGTAGCCTGCCATCACGTCCTCGGCGACGGCGTCAAGCGCCTCAGCCAGGTCAACCGGCGGGGCGAGCGGGTCCGGGCCGCCGGTGTACCGGCCGTACCTGGCGGACCGCTCGTGGATGGCCATGGTGCCTCCTGTGCCTAGCCGTAGATGGTTTCCTCGTCGTCGGATTCCTTGGAGATCCGCCGGCCGAGATACAGGCCTTCCAGCGCCAGTTCGACGGCGGCTGCGAGCTGTCCGTCATTTGTGGCGCCCAGGCGCCGGCCGATTTCGTCGTAGAGGCCCGAGCCGTTCAGAGCCGGGAGGTTGCCAAGGAACTCCTGCGCGGTCACCTGTTCCCCGGTGGTGACGGTCCGGTGCCCGTCGAGGGCGGCCACGAGCGGGCCCATGTCCAGGCCCTGGAAGTGCGCCCTGACAGCTTCGGCGGTGGCGGTGCGCAGGAGGTGGTCGAGGACTCCCTGTTCGCGTCCTTCCTCGCCCGATTCGAACTCGATTTTGCCCGTCAGGACTTCCACGGCCGGCTCGAGGTCGATAATCCGGGCCACCGCCTGGTCCTCGCCCCGCAGGCTTGCCCGGCGCAGTGCGGCGGCGGCCACCGTCTCAGCCCCGGCGATGGCGAAACGGGCGGAAACGCCGGATGTCTGGTTGATGGCCGGGGACTGCCGCAGCGCACGGGTGTAGCGGGCCAGGATCTCCAGGATGAAGGGCGGGACGTCCGCCACCAGCCGGCCCTCCTGCAGGATGACGGAGACCTCGTCCTCCAGTTCAATCGGGTAGTGGGTCCGGATCTCCGCACCAAAGCGGTCTTTCAGCGGTGTGATGATGCGGCCGCGGTTGGTGTAGTCCTCCGGGTTGGCGGACGCGACAACCAGCACGTCAAGCGGCAGCCGCAGCACGTAGCCGCGGATCTGGATGTCCCGTTCCTCCATGACGTTGAGCATCGCCACCTGGATGCGCTCGGCAAGGTCCGGCAGCTCGTTGATGGCGATGATGCCGCGGTTGGAGCGGGGAATGAGCCCGTAGTGGATGGTCTCGGGATCTCCCAGGCGGCGGCCCTCGGCCACCCGCATTGGATCCACGTCGCCCACCAGGTCGGCCACCGAAGTGTCCGGCGTGGCCAGCTTTTCCACGTAGCGCTCCGACCGGTGCCGCCAGGCAACCCGCAGCCGGTCGCCCTCGGTCAGGACCCGGGCACGGGACTGTTCGGTAATCGGTTCGAAGGGGTGCTCGTTCAGCTCAGAGCCCTCGATGACCGGAGACCACTCATCCAGCAGCCCGGCCAAGGTCCGCAGCAGGCGGGTCTTGCCCTGTCCCCGCTCACCGAGCAGGACGATGTCGTGTCCGGCGATGAGGGCCCGCTCAAGCTGCGGGATCACGGTCCGGCTGAAGCCGAACAAGCCGGGCCAGGGGTCCTGCCCCGCGGCCAGGGCGGCGAGGAGATTGTCGCGGATTTCGTGGCGCAGGTCCTTGTGGACATACCCTGCGGCACGCAGTTCACCAACGGTAAAAATATCGGGGCGATCAGTCACCCCTCTACGGTAAGCCCCGCCCCGCAGCTAATCGAGGGATTCGTCCAGATTCCTGCGCGGCTGGCCTTACGGCTTGCCGCTCCCCGCGCCTCGCAAGCTCGGAACGGGGGCCCCTCGCGGTTACCGCTTGCCGCTCCCCGCGCCTCGCAAGCTCGGAACGGGGGCCCCTCGCGGCTACCGCTTGCCGCTCCCCCCGCCTCGCAAGCTCGGCACGGGGGCCCCTCGCGGCTACGCTTAGACCCAATGACACAGAACACGCTGATCCTCCTGGTCCGACACGGCGAGACGCCCACTACTGGGACGGTCCTGCCGGGCCGGGCCCCGGGACTGCATCTTTCCGAGCGCGGGCGAACGCAGGCCAACGCCGTTGCCGAACGCCTTTCCGGCCTGGCCGTCGACGCCATCTACTCGTCACCCCTTGAGCGGGCACGAGAGACCGCGGAGCCCACCGCCACGCGCACCGGCCAGGTGGTAAAGGAAGAGGCCGGGCTCCTGGAATGCGATTTCGGTGACTGGACCGGTGCCGCGCTCGCAGGACTTGCGGGCCTGCCGGAGTGGCAGACCGTCCAACACAACCCGTCAGCGTTCCGCTTCCCCAACGGAGAGGGCTTCTCCGGGATGCAGGCCCGGATGGTGGGGACGCTGGACGATCTTCGGGCCGCCCACCCAGGTGGCGTCGTCGTCTGTTTCTCCCACGCCGACCCCATCAAGGCGGCCGTGGCCTACGCACTGGGCACCCACCTGGACCTTTTCCAGCGGATCGTGATCAGCCCGGCGTCGGTCTCGGCGATCTCCTACGCGGACGGGACGGCGCCGGCCGTGCTCACGGTGAATTCGACGTCGGAACCTTTGAGCGGGCTGAGGTCGCCGTGATGCTTTCCGCATTGGCAAGGAACGGTTGGCCGCGGGACGCGGCGCCACGGGGCGTGCGGTGTCCGGGCGGGAACTGACCCTCCTCACCGAGGGCCGCGTGGAGCTGCTGGGACGCATCATGAGCGGCAGCAATGCGACATTCCTTGCGGAGCTTTCCAGCGCCGGCGAGTCCGCATGGGCCGTCTATAAGCCTGAGGCAGGAGAACGGCCACTGGCAGACTTCGACGCCGGACTGTACCGGCGGGAGCGCGCCGCGTTCCTGCTCAGCGAGGCGCTGGGGTGGGGAATGGTGCCGCCCACGGTGGTCCGCACGGACGCGCCGCTGGGAGTGGGATCGCTGCAGTGGTTCATCGAGGGCGACCAGCAGGAGCACTACTTCACCTTGTACGCCGACTCACCGGAAACCCACACCGCGCTGGCCCGGATGGCCTTGTTCGACTACGTGGCGAACAATACGGACCGGAAAAGCGGGCATGTCCTTCGCGGTACGGACGGCCGGATTTGGGGCATCGACCACGGTTTGTGCTTTTCCGCCGCCTTCAAGCTGCGCACGGTGATCTGGGACTTCGCCGGCGACCCCGTTCCGGACGCCCTGCTTGAGGACATCAGCCCCTTGGCTGCCGCTGTTCCGGCCGATGTGGCCGGACTGCTCCACCACGCCGAAGCGGACGCCCTCCAGCGCCGGGTCCAGCGCATGCTGCAGGAAAAAGTTTTTCCCGTGGACCGGACCGGGATGCGTTACCCGTGGCCACTGGTCTAGGCGGCGGGCCTGCGTGGGTCCTGGCGTCCCTCCAGGGCGGCTGAAGCTGCCGGAGCAGCCTGCTCAAGGTACGCGCCGATGTGCTCCAGCAGGTAGTGCTGCCCCAGGACCGTTGGGTGATCGCCGTCCGGGCCGATCAGGTCATCAAAGTCGTCGCTGATCCAGCCCTCGGCGATCGGGTCCACGAATTCGCCGCCCGCCCGTGCGGTCGCGGCCCTGAGTTGGTCGCTGATATCCACCAGTCCGGAGTCGGGCTCCGCAGTGTACGACGGCGGACCCACCACAATGATTTTTGCGTCGGGAGCAAGGGCTTCTGCCCGGTCCATGGCGGCGAGCGCGGCGTCACCAACGTCGGAGGAGGCATAGCCAAGGTCATTTTCCGAGCCAAAGAAGACCACGATCCCGGTGTCCGGGGTCACGAAGTCATCGACTTGGGTTCCGAATGTCCCGTTGTAGTCACCCGTGCTGAGGTAACCGCTTCCGTCCTCCGCAGCGTTGACGACTTCCAGGCCCGCGACCTCCGGGTCCGTCCGCATCAACGCCGGCCATGCCTGCTGCGGCGATGTGCCATGGCCCGTGCTCAGCGAGTCCCCCACAACCACGACGCGGACCGGAGGCTCCGCCGTCGACTGGGGCTGGGTGTGGGCCGCGCTTCCCGACGTTACGGCCAGGAGGAGGGCAGCAACACCTGCCGTTACCAGCCGGCCGGGATGTCCGTGCAGCAGCACGCTGTCCTGCATGGGTGCCTCCTCCTGCCTGGAATTGCCGGGTGGCCGGCGGGCAGCTGCCCGCCGGCTGTATGTTCGTTTGTCCGTGTCCCATCGTAGGCAATTGTGGGAATACTGTAGGGCTAAGGTGACCAGTTCAACAGGATGCACAGCGACTGCACAGGAACCTTTAGGGCATTAGGTACCCGGCACCGCCCGGACTCAGAACTTTCCGTACCGTGCCCGCGCCATGGAATACACGCCGAAGCAGATGAGTCCGGCGGCGATGGCGGCGAGAAGGAAGACGCCATACGGCTGTGAGCCCAGCGTTTTCAGCCCGCCGTCGAGGCCCGAGGATTTGGACGGGTCGGCAGTTGCTGCCGCCACGATGATCAGGACACCAACGACGGCGAGCACCACACCCTTGGCCGCGTAACCGATGGTGCCGATCCACTCCACTGCCGTCCGGGCGCTGCCCGGGTCCTGCAGGTCCTTCATGAACTTCCGGGTGACGCCCTTGTAGGCGTAAAAGACGCCGGCGCCGATGATCGCCAGCCCCACAAGCACCAAAAGCACCACTCCGGCCGGTGCTCCCATCAGCTTCGCGGTGAAATCGCTGGCCGACTGGCTGGAGTTCTTGCTGCCCCCGGAGGCAAAGACGGCGAAGGTGAAGGCCAGGAAACCGAAGACCACGGCTTTCCCCACAGCGCTGGCGGCGTTCTTCAGCTTCTTCTTGGAGTCGGGCTCGGTGCGCGTCCCGAAAACGGCCTCACTGAGCATCCACAGGGCAAGCGCTGCACATGCCACAGCCCCGGCCCAGAGCAGGATCCCGCCGCCCGGTTGGGAAGCGAGCGTTCCAATCGCCCCCGACTGGTCAGCTTCGCCGCCCTGGCCCTTGTTCAGCTGCAAAGCGATGACGCCGATCAGGATGTGGACCAGGCCGATGAAGACAAAGCCGGCCCGGGCCAGGATGCGGACGGCCGGGCTGCGGCTCGCTGAGGCGGCCTCGGATACTGCCCTGTTAGCTCCCTGCGACGCGTTGCCCATGGCCGGCCCCTCCAAATATGTAGTTGATCTTCTGTTCCCGGTCAGCCTTCCCCGCCTGCCGGCATCGCGGAATGCTTCAGTGTAAATCCGTCCGCGCCGTCCCGACAGATACCCGGAAATTCGGGCCAGACAGGGATGGCTACTACAGTCGAAGCGGTGCATGCCAAACATAACGCCGATGAACTGACCGAGCTGAACATCCCCGCCCCCACCGCGGACCACGCTGAAGACGGCTTCGTCCGGGTGCGCGGCGCCCGCGAAAACAACCTGCGGAACGTCAGCGTGGATGTGCCGCGGGATGCGATCGTGGCGTTCACCGGGGTCTCCGGCTCGGGCAAGTCGTCCCTGGCCTTCGGCACCATCTACGCGGAGGCGCAGCGGCGTTTCTTCGAATCAGTGGCACCGTACGCCCGCCGCCTCATCCAGCAGGGCCACAATCCCAAGGTTGAGCAGATCACCGGGCTGCCACCCGCCGTCGCACTCCAACAGCGCCGCGGCACCGCAACCTCTCGGTCCACCGTGGGTACTGTCACCACGCTGTCCAATTCGCTGCGCATGCTGTTCTCCCGTGCCGGCAGCTACCCGGACGGCGCAGCATCGCTGGACTCGGACGCCTTCTCACCCAACACCGCGGCAGGCGCCTGCCCGGAGTGCCATGGCCTGGGCACGGCCCACACCGTCACCGAGGCATCCCTGGTTCCGGACCCGTCGCTAAGTATCCGCGACGGGGCCATCGCCGCGTGGCCCGGAGCCTGGCAGGGCAAGAACCTGCGCGACATCCTGACCCACCTGGGCTACGACGTGGATATCCCCTGGCAACAGTTGCCCCGGAAGCAGCGGGACTGGATCCTGTTCACCGAAGAACAGCCGGTGGTGGAAGTGACGCCGCAACGGGACCGCGTGGCGAAACCGTACAAGGGCCGGTTCTGGAGCGCCAAGAGCTACGTGATGCACACGCTCCTTGACTCCAAAAGCCCTGCCATGCGGGACAAGGTGCTGCGCTTCATGGAGACCGGGCCCTGCCCCCGGTGCGGCGGAACCGGACTCCGGCCCGAGGCCCTTGCGGTGACCTTCGCCGGGCACACCATCGCCGGGCTGAACGCGGTACCCATGGCCGAACTCGCGGAGATCATCCGCCCCACTACCGCCCTGGCCGCTGCAGGAACGGCATCGCGCAGGCAGTCGTCCGAGTCCAACGAAGTGGCGGTGGCCATCACCCGCGACCTGCTGCAGCGCATCAACGTGCTGCTGGAACTCGGCCTGGGGTACCTGGCACTGGGGCGGGCCACGCCCACCCTCTCGCCCGGGGAGATGCAGCGGCTCAGGATCGCCACCCAGCTCCGGTCAGGGCTGTTTGGTGTGATCTACGTCTTGGACGAACCATCCGCGGGCCTGCACCCTGCGGACGCCGAGCCCCTCCTCGCCGTCCTGGACCAGCTCAAGTCGTCAGGAAATTCCGTCTTCGTGGTGGAGCACAACATGCACATGGTGCGCCGGGCGGACTGGCTCGTGGATGTTGGGCCCCGCGCCGGCGAGGACGGCGGGGAGGTGCTGTACAGCGGTCCCGTGCAGGGCCTCAAGGCGGTGGCCGGGTCCGTGACACGGCCGTTCCTGTTCCCCGGCGGAACAGGAACGACAGAGGCCGACGGCGGCGCTGTCGCCACCAACGGTGCCCGGCGGGAAGCCGACGGGTGGCTGGAACTGCGGGGCGTCAGCCGCCACAACCTGCGGAACCTGGATGCATCCTTCCCGCTCGGCGTCCTGACGGCGGTCACGGGCGTCTCGGGTTCCGGGAAGTCCACGCTGGTCAGCCGGGTCCTCGCCGATGTTGCCGGCGTAGCACTGCACGCCGGCACCGGCACCGGGACACCACCGGAAGAGCCGGACGAGGACACCGAGCAGCAGAGCGGGCCGCTGACCGTGGGGCACGTGTCCGGGCTGGAGCGGATCGACCGCCTGGTGAAAGTGGACCAGAAACCGATCGGCCGCACCCCGCGGTCCAATTTGGCCACTTACACGGGACTGTTCGATGCCGTCCGCAAGGAATTCGCCGCAACCGATGCCGCGAGGAGCCGGGGTTTCGGTCCCGGGCGCTTTTCGTTCAACGTGGCCGGTGGCCGGTGTGAGACCTGCCAGGGTGAAGGCTTCGTGGCCGTGGAACTATTGTTCCTGCCCGGCAGTTACGGTCCCTGCCCGGAATGCGACGGCACGCGCTACAACCCCGCGACCCTGGAGGTCACCTACCAGGGCAAGAACATCGCGGACGTGCTGGGCATGACGGTCAATGCTGCCGCCGGTTTCCTGGCCGGGGTTCCCGCTGCCGCCCGCTCCCTGCAGACACTCCGGGATGTGGGCCTGGGCTACCTCCGGCTGGGCCAGCCCGCCACCGAACTTTCCGGCGGTGAAGCCCAGCGGATCAAGCTGGCCACCGAACTGCAGCGGGCCCGTCGCGGGCACACCCTGTACCTGCTGGACGAGCCCACCACGGGGCTGCACCCGGCCGACGTCCAGCTCCTGATGGCGCAGTTGAACCGCCTGGTGGACGCCGGGAACACGGTGATCGTGGTGGAACATGCCATGGACGTGGTGGCCGCCGCCGACTGGGTGATGGACCTGGGACCCGCTGGTGGCGACGCCGGCGGCACGATTGTGGCCGCCGGTGACCCGGCCGCCGTCGCGCGTTCCCGCAGCAGCCGCACGGCCCCCTACCTCGCGGCAGCGCTCCAGGCGGATCCTGGCGGCAAGGACCAGTAGGGACCGGCACTCTTGCCCTGGTGCGCGCAAGGGCGTAGGACGGGGGCATGCATATCCAACGGACGGCCGTCGCCCACGATGTCCTTCGGGGCCGCGTGGCAGTAGTGACCGGCTCATCGCGCGGGCTGGGTTTTGCCATGGCCCGCGCGCTGGGCCTGCACGGCGCAGCGGTGGTGCTGGCCGCCAGGTCGGACGACGCCGTTGCTGCCGCCGTGGAGCGTCTGCGCGCTGAAGGGATCGCGGCGTTCGGGAGGCGCTGCGACACAGCCGAGCTGAGTGACGTGGAGGCGCTCCGGGACGAGGCCCTGGACCGGGGGACGCTGGATATCTGGGTCAACAACGCCGGCACGTCGGGGGTCTTCGGGCCCACGGCCTCGACACCCGTCGAAGACTTCACCCGCGTGGTGCGAACCAACATCCTCGGCACCTTCCACGGCTCCAGGGTGGCGTTGCCGGTGTTCCTCGGACAAGGCCATGGCGACCTGGTCAACCTCTACGGCCAGGGCGACCGCGGCCCGGTAGCGCTGCAGAACGCCTACGCGTCAAGCAAGCGCTGGGTCCGCCAGTTCACGGAGACGCTGCGGCTGGAAACCAAAGGCACCGGCGTCCGGGTGCACGGGATGAACCCCGGTCTGGTGGAGACGGAACTCCTGCGGCGGGTAACGTCCCAGGCGGGGTACCAGCAGCGCCTCGGGGGCCTGCAGGTGGTCGTCGGGCTGTGGGGGCAGGCCCCACTCGAGGCGGCACGGCCCATTGTGGACCTGGTAGCCTCAGACGCCGCGGAATTCCGGTTCCTGACCCGGCGGAGGCTGGTGACGCGCGGGCTGCGCAATGTGCTGGGCGGCCGCCTGCGCCGGGCCAACCGGATGCCACTGGACATCACGGTCCTGGAAGCGCCGGACCAGGCCTAGTCCGGACCGCGCCACGCGTTCCGGAGTGTCGTTGACGGATGCCTGTTATGGCGTGCCCCGATGACGGTGGAGGAAGCCTTTGAGCCGGCCCCGGAATTCACCGGGGTCCACTGCCGGGCCCCACGGTGCCCGGCGGCCGGCGTCCGTCAGCTGGCGCAAGCCGTCGTTGACCGCCGCCTTCGATGCCCTCAGGGATGCCGCCGACACTCCATTCCAGACGTCGAGGATCGCGTCGAGTGCCCCGTCTGCGTTGTCGTCCGGGGCGAGGGTGGTGACCAGCCCCATTTCCCAGGCCTGGCGGGCATCCAGCATACGGCCCCCGTAGAGGAGGTCCTTGCTGCGGGAGGGGCCTACGCGCAGTGCCATCCGGCTGGCGAAGGTGGCCGGAACCAGTAGTCCAAGGCGTGCCACCGGCATCCCGATGCGGGCTGAGGGGGTGATCAGCTGCAGGTCGCAGGCCAGGGCCAGCTGGCAGCCTGCGCCGGCGGCAACCCGCTCGACGACAGCCAGGGTGGGAACGGGCAGGTCCTCGAGCGCCTGCAGCGCGGCTTCGATCACTTCGAATGTGCGGGTGACCTCCGTGTCCGCCGCGCCCTCCCATTCGCGGACGTCCGCGCCGGAACAGAACACTCCGCCCCGGCCCCGCACAATGACCGCGCGCAGGGACGGCATGGCTGCCAGCCGGTTGACGGCGTGCCCCAGCTCCTGCCAGTCGGCCAGCCCGAGTGCGTTGAGCCGTTGCCCGCTCCCAAAGGAAAGCGTGACCACGGAACCCGCCTTTTCAACCCCCACTGCGGCCATGCGCTCCCAGCTTTTCCGCCCGTTGCGGGCATCCGATGTCATTGCTCTTCAGGGGTATCGCGCGTCCCTTCGGATGCGGCCCGCGGTTTGAAGGACCCTGGCCACTGCGATGCGCGGATCCGCGGCAGGTGGTGGATGGGGCCAAGGCTGCCCCATTCGTCCCCGCCAAGCCTTGACAGGGGATCAAGCCGGGCCACCTCTGGGTGGTTGCCGCTGAGCACCCCGGAAGAGACTGATCCGTGCACCACCAGGCCGAAGACCAGGACGCAGTCACCCACCCGCAGGGTCTGGTGGAGCGAGCACTCCAGGACAGCCGGAGACTCCTTGACCCTGGGTGGCCGGACGACGGCACTGGGCTCGCGGGTCAGGCCGGCGGCGTCGAATTCACTCACGTCGGGAGTGAAATTGGTCCCGGTGGCGTTGACCTCCTCGATCAGCGCGGCCGGCGCGAGGTTCACCACGAACTCCCCCGTCGCCTCGATGTTCCGCAGCGAATCCTTTTCGCCCACGGAAGTGAACTGGATAATCGGAGGGTCCACCGAGGCGACCGTGAAAAACGAGTGCGGTGCAAGATTGTCCACCCCTGCCGGGGACGTGCTCGACACCCAGGCGATGGGGCGCGGAACCACCACCGAGGTGAGGAATCTGTAGAAGTCCCGCGGCCCCAGCTGTTCAGGGTCGAAGTCCGTCCGCATCCGCCCTACAGGTTTCTTGGTGTTGCAGCGGCAGCGGCGTCCTTGGCCAGCGCGCCCCTGGCCCTGGGAAGGAGGATCAGGGCAGCCATTGCGATGACGCAGCAGAGGATGATGTAGAGCGAGATCGACGTCGAGTTGCCATAGGTGGCCAGCAAAGCAGCCGCGATGAGGGGTGCAGGACCACCGGCAATGACGCTCGCCAGTTGGTAGCCCAGACCGGCGCCCGTGTAACGGATATCGGTGTCAAAGCTCTCGGCGATCAGGGCGGCCTGCGGGCCGTACTGGATGTCGTGCAGGATGAGGCTGACCACCACGGCCACACCAACCCACAGCGCATCGCGCGTGTTCAGCAGCCCAAAGTAGGGGAAAGCGAACAGGGCGGTGAGTACTATGCCGGTTCCGTACACGCGGCGCCGGCCAAAACGGTCTGAAAGGCGCCCGAACAGGGGAACACTGATCAGCCCCAGTGCGGCCGCGATCAGTGTGTCATCGAGGATTGAGTTGCTGTCCAGCTTCAGCTGCTTGGTGGCGTACGTAATGACGAAGGTGATGAACAGGTAGAACGGGGCCTGTTCCGAGGTGCGGACCAACGCGGAAAGGAGGATCTCCTTGGGCTGGCGCCGGATCACCTCGATGATCGGGGCACTCACCACCTTGTTGGACTTCCGGACGGCATCGAATTCCGGACTTTCGATGACGCGCAGCCGGACGAACAGGCCGACACCAATCAGAATGATGCTCAGGATGAACGGGATCCGCCAACCGTAGGCGGCAAATCCATCAGTACCAGTGGCAGCCGTCGTGATCCTGACGACGCCGGTGGACAGGACCAGCCCCAGCGGGACCCCGATCTGAGGCCAGGAAGCGGACAGGCCGCGGCGGTTCTGGTCGCCCCATTCCATGCTCAGCAGGACCGAACCGCCCCACTCACCGCCCACGCCGATGCCCTGGATGATCCGGAGAATCACCAGCAGGACCGGCGCGGCCACGCCGATGCTCTGATATGTGGGGAGGCAGCCGATCAGCACCGTCCCGAATGCCATCAGGAACAGCGTGGCCATGAGCGTTGTCTTTCGGCCGATGCGGTCACCGAAATGGCCGAAGATGGCCGCGCCGATTGGCCTTGCCACAAAGCCCACGAACTGCGTGCCGAATGCCGCCAGCACGCCGGCGAAGGCAACCTGGCCCGGGAAGAACAATTGGGGAAACACCAGGGCAGCGGCAGTCCCGTAGAGGAAGAAGTCGTACCACTCGATGGTGGTACCAACCACACTCGCCACGGTGGCACGCCTTACGGCCTGCTCCCGGGTCACTCCTTGAATACTCATCATCACTCCATTGGTCAGATGCAGTAGAACGCCCGGCTTGGCTTCGAAAAACAATAGAAAGGGGTAATCAAGCCAGGCGCTGGACCCGCATTGCGGCTCTCCTTCCCATCGTGCGAGCCGTAGTTGCCCATGTCAACGGTTTCCCCGGCCGGCCGCCGGCGACGGACGCCAAGCGCCGCCGTCGTACGCCTTTTTCCGTTGCCGCAGGCAAATATTGGCCCGGCTATGGACTCTTGGGCGGGGCCCAACCAGACTGGCTACAACAGTTGGCCAGGTGCACGGGAATTGACGGCATTTTCATTGGTCGGGTAAATGGACGGCTGCATTTATTGGGGCTCTACCGTGATGCTGTTTTCGGCATTGAAAGGACCTGGTTATGCCGGACTTTGCACCGTTCTTCCCGCTTATCGCCATTATTTTGGGCGTGCTTGTTGCCATTGGCTTTATCTGGGTAGCCACAAAGCTAATGTGGAAGGTGGCTGAACCCAACGAGGCGCTGATCATTTCCGGATTGACCCGCGGAACCCTTGAAACCAGGGCCGGAATGGATTTCAAAATTGTCACCGGCAAGGGCGCCCTGGTCCTGCCCGGCCTCCAGACGGTGCGGCCGTTGTCACTGACATTGAATGAAACCGAACTCAAAGTTTCCTGCGTTACCTCGCAGGGTATTCAGGTGATCGTGGAGGGGGTTGTCATTTACAAGATTGGCGACGCCCCGCCTTTTATTGCCAACGCGGCCCGCCGCTTCCTGGGCCAGCAACCCAAAATGCAGAGCCAGGTATACAACGTCTTTGAAGGCCACCTGCGCTCCATTATCGGCAGCATGACTGTGGAGGAGATCATCCGGGAGCGGGACAAGCTCGGGTCGCAGGTCCGCAGCGCCAGCGGGGTGGAGATGGAGAAGCTGGGCCTGGTGGTGGACTCGCTGCAGATCAAGGACCTGCAGGACCCTACGGGGTACATCCAGAACATCGCAAAGCCCCATATCGCCCAGGTGAAGATGGAGGCCCGGATCGCCGAGGCCACCCGTAACCGTGAAGCGGCGGAGAAGGAGGCGGAAGCGGCGGCCCTGATCGCGGACGCGCAAAGCGTTTCGGCAATCCGGCAGTCGGTGGCGCAGGCCAATGCCGAGCGCGCCAGGGCCAATGCGGCCCAGGCCGGCCCGCTGGCCGAGGCCACGGCCCGGCAGCAGGTGGTGGTCCAGGAAACCGAAGTTGCCAAGCTTGAGGCGGACCGGGAAGAGCAGAAGCTGCAGACGAGCATCCGCAAACCAGCCGACGCCAAGGCATACGCCAAACGCACGGATGCTGAAGGCCAGAAGGCGGCGGACATCAGTGCCGCCGAGGCATTGGCGCGCCGAACCGAGCTCGAGGCCCAGGCCAACGCGCGGCGCACGGAACTGCAGGCCCAGGCGAATGCCACCGCAGCTGCCGCCGCAGCCGGAGCAACCAAGGTCACCGGCGAAGCCGAAGCCGCGGCGACCCGGGCCAAAGGCGACGCTGCGGCATCGGCCATCAAGGCAAAGGCACTGGCCGAGGCGGACGGCATCAAAGCCCGGGCCGAAGCGCTGGGTACCAACCAGGATGCCGTCATATCCCAGCAGCTTGCCGAGAACATGCCCGCCATCATCGCCGCCGCGGCCGAGCCTTTCTCCCACGTAGGCAACATGACAGTCCTCAATGGCGGCGAGGGCGTCAACAAGATGCTGGGCGGCATCCTGGCACAGGCGGGCGACTACCTGCCTGCCCTCGCCTCCGCGCTCCGGAAAGGCGAGGACACCAAGCGTCCGCCCAAGGCACCCGGTGCATAGGGCTGCCGGTGCACAAGGACGTTGACCGGAGCCTGACCGGAAAGATCGGCCGGGTGACCGGGCGTATCGGCCCGGGCACCATCGGCGAAGTGATGATCCCCTACCTTGGCGGCATCATGGCGTTCCACGCCCATCCGTTCGACAAAACCAGTGATTTCCCGGTGGGTGCTGAAGTGCTGGTGATTTACTTCGACCCGCCGCAAACGGTGTATGTGGACGAACTGCCGGACGTGTTGAAGCACTGGGAATAGAGCCACGCGCTGCCCCTTTGACGGTGGAGCTACCGCCCGCCCTCCATTTTGCGGCTGCGCTGCTCCTGGGCCATGGGCCCGTAGGGGTAAACCCCTGCCTCCGGCTGGCTGGCCTGGGTGAGGCGGTTAACTTCTTCGGCGGTGAGTTGGAGTTCAGCGGCGGCGAGGTTGTCGGCGAGCTGTTCGGTGGTCCTGGCCCCCAGGATTACCGACGTCACCGCGGGCCGGTCCGCCAGCCAGGCCAGGGCCACCTGGGAAGGGCTTACACCATGGGCGGCAGCAATGTCTTCCACGGCGTCGATAACATTCCATGTGCGCGGGTTGTCGTTGCGTGCCTTCCAGGCCTCCATGCCGCGTTCGGGGTTCTCCCCCAGGCGGGTTGCACCGGAAGGGCGCTGGTCGCGCTTGTACTTGCCGGACAACCAGCCGCCGCCCAGGGGCGACCACGGCAGCAGGCCGATCCCCGCGTCGAGCGCTGCGGGCACGATCTCGAATTCGATGTCCCTGACCAAGAGGCTGTATTGGGGCTGCAGGCTGACGGGCAGGTTCCATCCCTGGCTGCGGGCAACATGCACGGCCTTGGTGAGTTGCCAGCCCAGGAAGTTGGAGAAGCCGTAGTAGGCGATTTTGCCGCGGCTCACGGCGTCGTCCAGGAAGCGGAGCGTCTCCTCCACGGGGGTGATGGGGTCCCACGCATGCATCTGGTAGAGATCGATCTGGTCCACGCCCAGGCGGCGGAGGGAATCGTCCAGGGCGCGGGTCAAGTGCCGGCGGGATGTTCCGACGTCGTTCGGTGCCGTCCCCATGGGAAAGCGCCCCTTGGTGGCGATCACCGCTTTGTCCTTCAGGCCGGGACGCCCGGCCAGCCAGCGGCCGATGATTTCTTCCGAGACCCCCGAACTGTAGACGTCGGCGGTATCGATGAAGTTGCCGCCGGCTTCGAAGTAGCCGTCCAGGATGGCATGGGAGGTTTCCTCGGTGGCCTCTGCGCCGAATGTCATGGTGCCCAGCGCGTAGCTGGTGACGACGGTGCCGCTGTGGCCCAGGGTTCTGTACTGCATGATGTGTCCTCGCGATCAGTTGCGGTTGGGCGGAAAGTGGCGGGCGGCCGCGTCCGTGGTGGTGGTGCGGATCCGGTAGAGGCTGGTGGTTGCAGTGAGGTAGAGGTCCTGGCCGTCGGGGCCGCCGAAGCACAGGTTGGACACGGTCTGGGGCACTGCGATGGTGTCCAGGAGTTCGAAGGACGGCGAGTAGATCCGGACGGAGGGGCCGGCAGAGGTCCAGATCCTGCCTTCGACGTCCACCCGGAGTCCGTCCGCCGCGTGGCCGTCTTCCAATTCGAGCGTGCCTGTCCGGGGGCTGCACTGGCCCTCGCGCACGCCGTAGGTGGCGATCCGCAGTGGGACGCCGTAGGCGTGACCGGCCGTGTCCGCGACGTAGAGGACAGATTCGTCAGGTGAGAAGGCCAGTCCGTTGGGGTGTACCAGGTCGGTGATGACCGCGGTGAGCGTTCCGGAGGCCGGTTCGAAGCGGAACACGTTGCAGCCCCCATATTCCTGCTCCCCCTCGTGGCCCTCTTTCGTGCCGGGGAGGATTCCGTAGGGCGGGTCCGTGAACCAGATGCTGGAGTCGCGGGCCACCACCACGTCATTGGGTGAATTCAGCCGGCGGCCCTGGAAAGAGTCAACCAGGCCGGTTACGGTGCCGTCGCGGTCGCGCTCCACCCGACGCCGGCCGTGGCTGCACTGCACTACGCTGCCGTCGGCGTCGAGGGTCCGGCCGTTGGTGAATTCGACACCGGCCGCATATTCCCGGGTGGTCCCGGTGGCAGGGTTGAACTCGAGGATGCGGTCGTTCGGGATATCGCTCCACCGCACGGTCCGGGACGACGGTACCCACAGCGGCCCCTCGGCCCACACCGAGCCCGTGAAAAGGCACTCGAGCACGCCACTCGTCAGTCCGTCAGCCATTGGAGCTCCTTTGCGTTCCCTGGTGCCGCCGTTCTTGTCGGCCCGGCCTGCGGGACCTGCCGGCGGCGGCAGGCCCAGGCAACACCCTAATCCCAAGCACCAGGAGACTTTCGTTTGCCGCGCTTGAAAACTTCAGCCTTTTACCATTCGAATGGCGAACCTGCTTTCCCGGCTGGTCCCCTCCGGCCAGCCGGGCGTTGAGGGAAACCAAACTGCGACGGCGCGGGTGATGACCCACGCGCAGGCTTTGGCTAGGATCGAGGTTCCACGCTCAGTCATTTGAGGCCCTGGTGAGCGTCGTGCCCGGCGAACGCCAGGGAGGCAGAGAGGCCACCATGGACGTCACAACGCCTGCTGAATATCCGCTCGATCCTTTTCCCCACTATGAACGGATGCGGGCGGCGGCCCCGGTCCTGCAGGACGAACAATCGGGCAGCTGGCACGTATTCCGGTACGACGACGTTCAGCGGGTGCTGTCCGAGCATGCAACGTTCTCGTCGCGCATGGGCGGTGATAATCCCTCCGGTTCCGGCCAATTGTTCGCTGCAAGCCTGATTACCACCGATCCCCCAAGGCACAGGCAGCTGCGCTCCCTGGTCACGCAGGCGTTCACACCGAAAGCCGTTGATGCGCTGGCTCCACGGATCGCCGGACTTACGGACGAGCTTCTGGAGGGCATCGCGGCCCGCGGAAGCGCAGACCTGATCAGGGACTTGGCGTACCCGTTGCCAGTGATAGTGATCTCGGAGCTCATGGGCATCCCCGCCGAGGACCGCGAGCGCTTCAAACACTGGTCGGATGTTATTGTCAGCCAAACGCGGACCGTTGCGGCCAGCGCTCAGCAGGACTCCACCACGTCAGAGATGATCGAGTATTTTCTGGCCCTGATCGACCAACGCAGGAGCCGGCCCGGCAGTGACCTGATCAGCAGCCTGCTTTCCCACGAGATTGACGGCCAAAAACTGACGGTGCCTGAACTGCTCGGCTTCTGCAGTCTGCTGCTGGTTGCCGGCAACGAGACCACCACTAATCTGATCGGCAACGCCGTCCTGTGCCTGGCCGAGTCACCCCACACCCTTGAGCTTCTCCTGAACGAGCACGCGCTGATTCCCCAAGCCCTCGAAGAGGTGCTGCGCTTTCGGTCGCCGGTCCAGTCCATGTACCGGGTGACGGTTGCGGAGACAACCCTGGGCGACAAGCGCATTCCGGCGGGAGCACCAATTGTGGCCTGGATCGGCTCCGCCAACCGCGACGAGCAGCAGTTCCAGCGGCCGGCCGAGTTCGACGTCCACCGCAACCCCAACCGGCATCTGGCATTCGGCCACGGAATCCATTTCTGCCTTGGCGCGCCCCTGGCCCGGCTGGAGGCCAGGATTGCGCTGGAGGCGCTGCTGTCCCGTCTACCAGGTCTTTCCGTGGCTCCTGGAGTGGAACTGGAACGGATGGAGAGCAGCATCGTCTACGGGCTGAAGGCGCTTCCCGTCACGTGGCAGCCGGCCTGACCGGGACGACCCGCAGCGTTCAGCAGAGCTATAGCATTGCCCGTGCCCAGTGTCCGGGGGTTATTCGGCGCTTCCCGTCTGCTGGGCATACGCTGTGGCCTGGGCCCGCACCTGTCGAATGTAGGCGTCGGACTGGTTGTAGGAGTGGATGGCGTCCGTCCACCCCTGCGCGGTTGTGAGGTTACGGCCGTGGGAGCACAAGTACGTGGCCGCGCTGAGGGCGGCGTCGTCGATGTTGGACGGGTCCGCTGTTCCGTCCCCGTTCCCATCCCTTCCTGCAAGCCGCCAGGTGGAGGGAATGAACTGCATCGGTCCGACGGCGTGGTCCCAGCTGGCATCGTCATCCAAGGCTCCGGCGTCCGTGTCCTCGATGGCAGCGAATCCATCGCCGTTGAGGCTTGGGCCAACAATGGGCCCGCTGGCCTGCCCGTCGGCGCCCAGGCTGCCGCCACCGAAGCTGCCGTGGGCTGATTCGACGAAGCCGACCGCAGCCAGCGTATTCCAGCCGATCCCACACATAGGAGTGGAATCGTTGGCCGTGGCGGCGGCAGCAACGTAGGCCCGCAGCGCCCGGGCCGGGATACCGGTCTGCGCGGCAGCCCCCAGCACCCACTGGGCGTCCGGGCTCCGCGTGATGTTTACGGCGGTGTCGATACCGGTGGGCCGGGTTTCGAAAACCGCCCCCGCTCGAGGTGGCGCGGAAAAGGCCACCCGCGCCTCTGCGCCGGGCTGCCGGATGAACCAGAACGAGAACGCGGTGCTGACGCAAACCACGAACAAGCTCAAAACCACAAAACGTCTTACACGGAGCACTGACTAATCAAACCACCAAGCCCAGCCACCGGTTGACCAGCCGGCTACAACCGGCTCGGAGCGTCGGAGAGCAGGTTTGTTCCGCATTCCCTGTCGCACCGTGCCGGTACCATCAGGCATGGGCAGGAAGAACTACCTGATCGAAGGCGGCTCCGGCACGGGCAAGACCTCGGTCTGTCACGAGTTGCGGCGGCGCGGCTATCACGCCATCAACGGAGACCGCGAGCTGGCCTATCAAGGCGACCCGGAAACCGGTGAACCACTGGCCGGCATCACCGGGGTCTCCGTACACAACCACCACATTTGGCGGGTCGACGACGTGAAAGCCCTGATCGCAGACCAGCGGGAGGCTGTGACGTTCTTCTGCGGCGGGTCGAGGAATCTCGCCAAGTTCATTGACCTGTTTGACGGTGTATTCGTCCTCGAAGTGGACCTCGAGACATTGCACCGACGGCTTGACGGGCGCCCGACGGACGAATGGGGAGGCCGACCAGCGGAACGGAAGCTGATCGAACGACTGTACCGGACCCGGGAAGAAATTCCGTCCGGTGGCATCACGATCGACGCCACGGTTTCGCTCCCGCGCGTCGTGGACGAAATCCTTCGTCGTTGTGGGAGGAAATAGGTCCGCATCCAGCACGCGCTTCTTCTACATTCTGCCCGTGGTGAGGTCTGGGTCGACGTTGGGATCCTTGCGGCTGGCTTCCTGTTCCTGTGGGTTTGCTGATGGCGCGGGTTCCTGTTTGGACGCCTTCACGGAGCGCCACACCGCTGCCCCGGCTGCCAGTGCCACTATTCCGGCGATCCACCACCGGATCCTGGATGCCGGCCGCCGAACCTGGACGGGAATGGTTTTCCTGCCGCGCCGGGCCGAGGCCTTGGGTCCGACGCGCCTGAGCTGTTCCTGTACCCGGGGTGTGAAGGTTTCCACTCCGCCGGCAAGGTCGTCCGCCAGCCGGCGCAACAGCACCTGGAGCCGAGGGGAGGCGGTTTCAATGCCGGCATCCAGCCCGGCCACTGCTCTCTGGAGGGTCACTTGGACCCCGGGGGTTGCCCATTCCCTGCCCCTGGCCAAATGACTCAGAAGGTTCTCGGAAAGACGGTGAAGCTGTTCGGACTCAGTCAGGGGTTCTGCGGTGCGCATTGGTGTCTCCTTTGAGTGGTCGTGAAGACAGACTAGGGCCGGCAGAACCGCCGGGACAGGGCCTTTGGACCGATCCGTCAACCTGCGAGGTTCTGGCGTTTAATCTGGATCAGGGGGACCTGCGCCAGCGCGACTTCGACCGAACGTTGCGCCGTTACCCACCACCATGATGCAAGTGCGCGCCCTCGGACAGCGTGGGCGGTCCCACCATGTGCGGCATCATCGGCGAAAGTCGAGCTGGGGGACCCTGTGACCGGCACCCCAGGGTCAACGCACCACGGTGCGGTGGCCGGCATCCAGGCGCTGGGTCCAGCCACGCGAATCGAGATATTCCAGCAACGGAACGGCGATGCGGCGTGTTGTGTCGAGTGCCTGGCGCGCCTGGCTGGTGGTGAAGGGCTGGTCCAGGCGCGCGAGGGTGCGCATCGCAAGGGCCGGCGCCGTCGGCAGCAGCACCACCCCGTCACGCAGCCGCAGCACACGACCCGTCCGTTCGGCGGCCGCGAGCTCCCGGGCGCCCAGGCCCAGGGCAGCCAACTCATCGGATTCCGGGGCATGGAACGCGTCCGCTTTGAGGCGGCGCTCCAACGTGGCAATGGCCGGTTCGATGGGGCCAAGGTTGTCCTGGCTGCCGGGCAGCCGAACGTGTCCGCTGTCCTGTTCCAAGGCAGCCCCGTGGATGACATGGGAAAGGAGCTTCTCGTCGGGCAGCTTGAGCAGGTCCCGCGCCGCGCCCATGGAAAGGCCTGGGGCCAACGGATCCCGTTCCTGCAGCGCCTGGACTGCAGCGCGCAGCCGATGCTGCCATGCCTCGAGGACAGGGACATGCACCCACCAATCACCGAAAACCCGGACGCCCGGCGGGGCGTCCACGCCATGCCCGGACAGCAGTCCAAGCCTGCGCAGATGATGTACCTGTACTGCTCCGCGGGCGGCCACCTCTCCCAGCACGTCCCCGGTGGGGTCCATGCCTGCAAGGCGCTCCGCCCAGTGGGCGCCGTCGCCGCGCCGCCGCAAGGCCGGCGGGTCGGCATCGAGGATGCGCGCGCCGCCCAGCACCGAGCGGCTTCCCGGGTGGCGCAGCACCAACCGGTCCCCGAGAACGAGTGGCAGGTGCCTGTCGAGGACGAGCCGGGCGTGGTCAGCCCCGAAGGGACGCAACCGGGCCGGTACCGACGCCGTGCCAACGTGCACCATAAGTTGCTCAGGCAGCTCCGTGTAGGCCGCTCCGGTGGTGCGCTGGATGCCGACGACTCCCGTGGTGGGCCATGCGTCCGGAGTAACCAGCGCGTCTCCGCGCCGGATATCCGTAGCGGCAACGTCACGCAGGTTCAACGCCACCCGGCTGACCGGCCCCACCGAAGCGTACGTAGTGTCACGGCTTTGCAGGCCCCGGACCACGACCGGCCGGGAACCGACGTGGCCGAGCAGTTCCAGCCGGTCGCCCTGGGCGAGTGTTCCTGCTGCCAGTGTTCCGGTCACCACCGTTCCGGAACCGGTGATCGTGAACGAGCGGTCCACCCACAACCGGACCCGTCCGGTTGTGGTGGGAGCAGGCACCTGGGCCAGGACGTCGTCGAGCGCGGCACGCAACTCATCCAGCCCGCTCCCGTCGATGGCCGACACGGCTATTGCAGGCGCATCCTGCAGACCGGTCCCGGCCAGCTCCGTGCGGGCCCGCGAGAGGACCTCTGCAATCCGATGCCCGGAGGCGCGGTCCGCGCGGCTTAGCACCACGACACCGTGTTCGATCCCAAGCGCAGCGACGGCGTCCCGGTGGTCGCTTGACTGCGCCTGCCAGCCTTCGTCGGCGGCTACGACGAAGCAGACCACCGGCGCCGGTCCGATTCCTGCAAGCATGTTCCCGAGGAACCGTTCGTGGCCCGGTACGTCCACGAACGCGACGTCCTGTCCGGCCGGCAACGTGGTCCACGCATAGCCCAGGTCAATGGTCAGCCCGCGGCGCCGTTCTTCCTCCCAACGGTCCGGCTCCATGCCGGTGAGGGCGCGGACCAAGGTGCTTTTACCGGAGTCGACGTGCCCGGCTGTGGCAATGACGTGCACCGCTCAGCCCGTCCTGCCTGCATCCGCAAGCTTGAGAGCTGCCAGAGCCTGCCGGACCGCGTCGAGAATCCGGTCGTCATCCACGGGGGGAACGCAGCGCAGATCGATGAGGCAGGAGCCGTCGTGGACGCGCGGCAGCACGGCCGGGTCACCGGTGCGCAAGTGGACCGCGAGTCCCTCCGGGAGCCGTAGCGCCCATCCCGGCAAAGGAACGCCGGGGGCGCCGCCGCCGCCCACCCGGCCATCATGGGCCACGACAGGTACACCGAGGGCTTGGGCGAGCTTGTCTGTGCGGCGCCGCAGTTGTCCGACGTCGGCATGCAGAGCTTGGACAACCGGTGGAGGTCCGCCCGCAACAGTCGCCTCCAGGGCAGCGAGGGCGAGTTTGTCGGCCCGGACTGCACGGGCGAGCGGGTGGCGGGCCAACCGGGTGATGATCTCCTTGCGGCCCAGCAGCAAGCCCGCCTGGGGGCCGCCCAGCAGTTTGTCACCGCTGGCGATGACGACGTCGGCCCCGCCCACCAGGGCGGAGGCGATATCCGGCTCATCCGGCAGGAACGGGTCGGGTGCCAACAGCCCGCTGCCCAGGTCAGCCACGAGGGGTACCCCGTGGGCCGCAGTCAGCGGGCCCAGCTCGTCCAGCGGGACGGCGGACGTGAATCCGTCAACCCGGAAGTTGCTCGGATGCACTTTGAGTACGCAACCCGTCTCAGGTCCCAGGGCGCCGGCATAGTCATGCAGGTGCGTCCGGTTGGTGGTGCCCACCTCGCGAAGCGTGGCGCCCGTTGACTCCATCAAGTCGGTCAGCCGGAAGCCCGCGCCGATCTCGACCAGTTCCCCGCGGCTAACCACCACCTCCCGGCCGGCGGCCAGGGCCGTGGTTGCCAGCACCAGCGCTGCGGCTCCGTTGTTGACCACCAGCGCGTCCTCGGCGGCGGGACAGGCGGCGAGCAACGCAGCCCGGGCGCCGGCGCCTCGACTGGAACGGGTGCCGTCTACCAGGTCCAGCTCCACGTCAACGTAGCCGCTGGCCGCGACAAGGGCCTCCACCGCGCCTTCAGAAAGTGGGGCGCGGCCAAGGTTGGTATGGACGATGACGCCGGTTGCGTTCAGCACCGGGCGCAGGGTGATTGCCGTGCGCGCAGCCACGGCGGCGAGCAGGGCGGCTTCAACCTGGCTGGGAGGGAGCTCACCGCGCCGTGCCTGCTCCTGGGCTTGCCGGACCAGTTCACGGATGACGCGCTCGTTCAGCCGGGTCCGGGCCTCGCGGACGCCCGGCAGTGCCAGCAGGTCATTCGTGCGGGGAATCAGGCGCCGGGGATCGACCTGGTCCACAGCCCTCCTCTTTTCGCGGCTTTCATGCCGGTAGTTGGCGGTGGCGGACGGGAATCGAACCCGCCAGGCCGAGATGCTCAGCCTCACCGGTTTTGAAGACCGGGGGGCCCACCAGGACCCGGACGCCACCGCGCCTCAATATAGCAGGGTTGGCTTGAGGGGTACGCTAGGCGGGTGAATGAGGCCCAGATGTCAGTCCAGCAACTCGATGATGGCGCCGCCGGCGCACTCCGGCTCACCGACTACGCCCACGGCGGGGGCTGTGCCTGCAAAATTCCGCCAGGCGAGCTCGAAGATGCGGTCCGCGGCCTCATCGGCCAACCAGGCGCGGAAGTGCTGGTTGGTCTTGACAGCGGCGACGACGCAGCTGCGGTCCTGGTGCGTGACGATCTTGCGGTCCTTACCACCGCGGACTTCTTCACTCCCGTCGTCAACGATGCATTTGACTGGGGCCGCATTGCCGCAGCCAACGCACTTTCTGACATTTACGCCATGGGCGGCCGTCCGGTCACGGCCATCAACCTTGTTGGGTGGCCCCGCGGTGTCCTGCCGATGGAACTAATGACGGAAGTCCTTCGCGGCGGGCTGAGCGTGGCGTCAGAGGCGGGGTGCCCCGTGCTTGGCGGACACTCCATCGATGATCCGGAGCCCAAGTACGGCATGGCCGTCACCGGCGTCGCCCATCCCGACCGTTTGCTGCGCAACGACGCCGCCCGGCCCGGGCTGCCCATCACGCTCACCAAGCCGCTCGGCGTCGGACTTCTCAACAACCGGCACAAGCAGACCGGTGAGGTATTCGCTGAAGCAGTGGAAACGATGGCGGGACTAAACCGTGATGCGGCCGAGGCCGCCGTGGCAGCAGGCGTCCGGGCGGCGACCGACGTGACGGGCTTTGGCCTGCTGGGACACCTTTACAAGATGGTCCGCGCCTCCCGGGTGGGCGCGGTGATCGATCGATCAGCGGTACCACTGATCGACGGGGCGCTGGCGGCACTGCGGGATGGCTTTGTCTCCGGCGGGACCCGGCGCAACCTCGACTGGGTGCGGCCGCACGTTAGCACCGCTCCCGGCGTTACCGAAGACGATCTGCTGCTGCTGGCCGATGCCCAAACCTCGGGCGGCCTTCTGGTGGTCGGCGAGCTCCCGGGGTACCCGGTGATTGGCCACACCACCACCGGCCAGGGCATCGAGATCCGCTAACCGCCGCGGATCGATCAGCTGCCGGTAGTGATCGCGTCGCCGGTGACGCCGGCCGCACGGCGGGCAGCCAGCCGGTTCTTTTGCGGTTCGATGGTGTACCGCGGATCCCTGGCAGAGGCGAGGCCAGCCTCAAACACACCGAACCGGGTCAGGGCCGAGGCGGCCAGCAATGCCAGTCCCGACGCGGCGGCCACCACGCGATGGCGACCTCCCAGCAGCGTGCCCAAGCCACCGGCCACTGCCAACCGCTCGCTCCACTTCAGCATGGCGCCCGCCTTGCCCTGGTGCAGCGGTTCCGCTGCTACCGGATCCATCCGGCGCTCCATCACCTTCATGGCAGCCACGTCACCCAGGACGCCGAGCACGGCGAGTTTGCGGGCGGGACCAGTCTCGCGCACCGGTGTTGTGACCATGGCGAGCCCGGCAGAAGCGAGGCAGGCCGAACTCACGAAGACAAAAGGCAGTTCCTCGTGCGCGGCGTTCCATGTGGGTGTGGCGGTGTCGCCGAGCAGCACTGCCGTGTAAGCCGCGAGTGGCCCTGCGAATACCGCAGCCTCAAACCCGGCCGGTCCTTCGACAGCCTGAAGCACCTTCCGCAACGGACCCAGCGGAAGCCTGCTTCCGCTCATCCGGTCGATCTCCGCTACTGCCGAGACTCCCGCACCAGCGCTGAAGGCACTGAGGATCCAGGAGCCCACGCTCATCGGCGAGGTCACCTTGAAGGTCCGCAGCATATGCAGGAAACGTTCCGGCCTGCCCAGGTCCTTCACCAAAGCGACAGCACCGGCGCTCACCGCTGTCAGGGCGCCCAACCGTGCGTTCCGGCGCAGCGTTGGCCGTCCGGTCAGCTGCCCGCCGAGACCGAGGAGTGCCGACCCGGCTGCCACGCCGCCCAGGAACAGGTAGATGGCGACGTCATCGCCCCAAGGCGCCGGCTTCACTACGGAACGGCCGTAGTACGAGGTGAATTCCGGCTCCGGCACCATGGGCATTTCCCGGGAGCCGTCACCGTTATCCCGGCGGCGGCGGGGGCCACGCTTGCCGTCCGGCCTGCGGCGGCGGGCAGACTCCGTTGGCCGGAAGCTGTCGAACTCTGAGAGGGTCACGACCGTCCTCCCAGGAAAGCCAGTGCAGCTGCCGCGGCCATGCCCGCTACGGCCAAGCCGGCCCGCCGGTACATCTGCGGCAGGTCGGCTGTGGGCACCCGCGGGTCCGGCGGGAGCCCGTACACCTCGGGCTCATCGAGCAGCAGGAAGACAGAGCCGGTTCCGCCGACGCCGTCGTTTTCATTCGCGCCGTACAGCCTCGCCTCCGTCATGCCTTGGGCGTGCAGAGTGGCCACCCGTTCCCGGGCCGTCTCCACCATGTCGTCGTGGTCGCCGAACTTGATGGACGTCGTCGGGCATGCCTTGGCGCACGCGGGCGTTTCGTCGGCCACCAACCGGTCGTAGCACAGTGTGCACTTCTGGGCGATGCCCTCATTCGGAACGGCGGGGTGCTTGGAATGCTGTTCCTCCCTGCTGGTGGCGACCTTGACGGTGCCGTTGCTGCGGCGCTCGATCACACCGAAGGGGCACCCGGCCACGCAGGTTCCGCAGCCATTGCAGACGTCGTCCTGGACCACCACGGTGCCGAATTCGGTGCGGAACAGCGCCCCAGTGGGGCAGACGTCCAGGCAACCGGCGTGGGTGCAGTGCTTGCAGACATCAGAGGACATCAGCCACCGGAAGTCCGCCGTATCAGGGGGCGTCGTATCCGCCCCCGCCAGATCCGCCCCTGCAGGGGCGGGCGGACCGATGCGGGGCATGCCCAAGCTGACCAGGGCCCGCCCTGATTCCCGCGCCTCGGCAATGCGTTCCTGGCCCTGCTCGATGAATGCGACATGTCGCCACGTGCTGGCGCCCAGGGATCCGGTGTTGTCGTAGGAGGACCCGAGCAGTTCCAGGTTTCCGTCCTGCGGATTGTGGTTCCACTCCTTGCAGGCGACTTCGCAGGCCTTGCAGCCGATGCAGATCGAGGTGTCAGTGAAGAACCCCTTGCGCGGATGGTTGTGCTCCCAGTGGGCATCGGCGGTGGGGTCGGTCGGTCCGGACAGCTGGCCCATCTAGTTCTCCAACGTCGGGTCGTTACCCGGACCGCTGCCGGCAGGCAGCGTTCCGGGACGGGCATTGTGTGCTTCGGCCGGGCCGGCGGTGACGTTCATCATCCCGGGCCTCCATCTGCGTGGTCATTGTCCCCCGTGGGTTCCAGGCCTTCCGCCGCGGGGTCGGTGACGGCCCGGTTACCGGTCTCGATGGTCACTCCGGCCCTCGCCTGGTACTCAGCAACCAAGGCAAGCAGTTCCTTCCCTCGCGGCCGGCGGCCCGGACGGATGTCGCAGGAGGCCACCTTGGATTCCTGGATCTGGACGTTGGGATCCAGCGTCACGCCCAGTAGATCGTTGGCCGCGTCACCGCTGACGACGGCATTGTTGCCGACGCCCCAGTGGTAGGGCAGCCCGATCTGATGCACGGTGTGCCCGCCAACGGCCAGCGGCCTCATCCGATCCGTGACAAGCACCTTCGCCTCAATGGCGGAGCGGGGCGAGATGATTGTGGCCCACCCATAGGGCTCAAGTCCGCGCTCAGCAGCCAGTTCAGGCGAGACCTCACAGAACATCTCCGGCTGCAGCTCCGACAGGTACGGGAGCCAACGGCTCATCCCGCCGGCCGTGTGATGCTCAGTGAGCCGGTACGTGGTGAAGACGAACGGGTAGACGTCCGCGCCCCTGGTACCGGCGCTCGGCGCGCTGAGGTTGTCCGCGCGGGGGAACACCAGGCGAGCCGGACTCTGCTGTTGCGGGTACAACGCGTTTGCCACCGGTGATTCCTGAGGCTCGTAGTGGGTGGGAAGGGGTCCGTCCACCAGGCCTTTCGGTGCAAACAACCAGCCCTTGCCGTCAGCCTGCATGATGAAGGGATCATCTCCGCTGAGCGCGGCTGGACCACCGACAGATGGGTCGGGGTGGCTTCCCGGCGCCCGGTCAACCGGGAAGTCGGGCACGTCGTCTCCGACCCATTTGCCCTGCTCCTGGTCCCACCAGATGTACTTCTTCCGCTCGCTCCACGGTTTACCTTCCGGGTCGGCCGATGCGCGGTTGTAGAGGATGCGGCGGTTCGCCGGCCATGCCCAGCCCCATTCCGAAGCTGCCGGCCCCTGTTCCTGGCCCGGCTTGCGGTTGGCGGCATGGTTGAAGCCGTCTGCGTATACGCCGGTGTAGATCCAGCAGCCTGCCGCCGTGGAACCGTCAGCCCTGAGTTCGGTGTATGCGGAGAGGGGTTTGCCGGCGTCGGGACCATCAAGATGGCGGCCGTTAATCTCGGCAAGGACCGCCTCGGCGTCCGGATCACCGTGCTCGTCCGTGGGGTAGTCCCAGGTCAGGTCCAGCAGCGGACGGTCCCGCTCGTCTTCCGACCCGGCCAGCTTCTCCCGTATCCGTTGGCCCAGCTCGAAGAAGAACTGCAGTTCGCTTTGGCACTCCCCCGGCGGTGCTACCGCCTGGTGCCGCCATTGCAGAAGCCGCTGGGTCTGCGTGAACGAGCCCGCCTTCTCCACATGGGTGGCTGCCGGTAGGAAGAACACCTCGGTCTCAATGTCCTCGGTGCGCAGCTCCCCGGTTTCGATCTCCGGAGCGTCCTTCCACCAGGTGGCCGACTCGATCAGGTTCAAGTCGCGCACCACAAGCCACTTCAAATGCGACATGCCCAGACGCTGCATGCGGCCGTGGGCGGAGCCCACTGCGGGGTTCTGTCCGAGGAGGAAGTAGCCTTCCACCTCGTCCTCGAGCATGCCCATCACTGTCTCGTACGTACCGTGGGCTCCAGTGAGCCTGGGCAGGTAATCGTAGGCCCAGTCATTATCCGCGTTCGCGGCGTCGCCCCACCAGGCCTTCAGCAGGCTGATGGTGTAGGCGTCGGCGTCCGCCCAATAACCCTTTTGCTGTTTGGACCCGATCACTGACAGATACTCACTGAGGCTGTCGTGGCGGCCGGCACTGGGCATCGGCAGGTATCCAGGCAACAGGTTGAACAGGGTAGGGATGTCTGTGGAGCCCTGGATGCTGGCATGGCCCCGCAGGGCCATGATTCCGCTGCCAGGGCGCCCCACGTTCCCGAGCAGAAGCTGCAGGATGGCTGCGGCCCGGATGAACTGTGTTCCCAGGGAGTGCTGGGTCCAACCCACGGCGTATGCGAAACAGGTGGTCCGGTCGCGCCCCGAGTTCTCGGTGATGGTCCGGGCCAGATACTCGAAGTCCTTGACGTTGATACCGCACATATCCTGCACCATCTCCGCGGTGTAACGGGCGTAGTGCCGTTTCACGATCTGGAAGACAGTCCGGGGGTCCTGCAGAGAGTCGTCGCGCTGGACTTCCGCATGCTCCAAGGGTGGTCCGCCGCTGCCGAACGCGTGCCCGGCGGCTCGGGCCGTGGCGTCGGCGCCATGTTCCGAACCGGGGCCGGGCTCGTCAATGGCGCCCTCCCCCTTTTCCGCATATGCCCATGAGGAGGTGTCGTACGCGCCTTTCTCCGGGTCGAAGCCGGAAAACAGGCCGCCCAGGTCCTCGGCGTCGCGATAATCGTCATGGACCAGGGTGGCAGCGTTGGTGTACGCGCTGACGTACTCCTTGAACCAGAGCTCGTTGGAGATCACGTAGTTGATGAGGGCACCCAGGAGCACCACGTCAGAGCCGGCACGGATGGGAATGTGCTTATCCGAGACCGCCGAGGTCCGCGTGAACCGGGGGTCAATGTGGATGACCTTCGCTCCGCGGGCTTTAGCCTCCGCTACCCACTGATATCCCACAGGATGGCACTCGGCCATGTTGGAGCCCTGAATGATAATGCAGTCGGCGTTGGCCATGTCCTGCAGTGATTGCGTTGCACCACCGCGTCCAAACGAGGCTCCCAAACTGGGAACCGTGGCGGAGTGTCATATGCGGGCCTGGTTCTCGGTCTGCACCGCCCCTGCAGCCGTGAAGAGCTTCTTGATCAGGTAGTTCTCTTCGTTGTCCAGGGTTGCCCCGCCCAGCGAGGCGATACCCATGGTGCGGCGCAGCAGCCGGCCCTGTTCATCTTCCTGCTGCCACGTCCTGCGGCGTGTCTCGATGAACCGGTCCGCCACCATGTCGACGGCCGTGGCAAGGTCCAGGTGTTGCCACTCGGTGGAACGCGGCGCACGGTAGAGAACTTTCGTCTGCCTGCCCGGAGAATTGACCAGCTGCTCGCTGGCAGAGCCCTTGGGGCAGAGCCGGCCACGTGAAATAGGTGAATCCGGATCACCCTCGATCTGGACTACCTTCTCGTCCTTGACGTAGACCCGCTGTCCGCATCCGACGGCGCAGTACGGGCACACGCTCTGCACAACGCGGTCGGCAGTGGCCGTCCGGGGGGCTATCGCCCTGGTCTTGGCCGACGTAACTGCTGGGCCGCGGCCCAGCAGGTCGCCCGTGCTCAGCTGACGGACGACCGGCCATTGAAGAAAACTTCGCGGTGCCATTTCTGGAGCATATCCCAGACCACGGCGGGAGCAACAGGACAAGGTTGGGCGTGTCTCCCCCGGTGATGCCTCCCTGGGCGCCTACGTTCAGGCTGGCTGCTTGCTGCAGCTGGGCGAGACGACCCGGACGGTGCTTGGCGGATTTTTCGCCAGCGCCGCGGGAGGCCGGATGGGGCGCAACTGAAGATCGCCTCCACAATTAGGACAGGACCTATTTGGAAAGCGCTCAACGCAGCCGGGGCACCAAGTGCACTCGAATGTGCAGATGTAGGCCTCATCGGAGGGCGCAAGGTCACGGTCGCAGCATTCGCAGTTGGGGCGTATCTCGAGCATTCGGCAAATCTACCCCAGCGCTCCTGGACAGTTTCCCACCCCGGTAAATATCCGGATACGCTTACTTGCGCCGCGGGAATACGGTGCGGCCCCGCTGCAACGCCGTCCTCAGATTGTTGACTGCCCGATACAACTCGGCTGTTCCGACGTCCGGGAACGATCCGTTTCCGCCGTACAGGGAAAGAGCACCTGCTGCGGCCGCACGAAGAGTGCGCGCATCCGTGACGCCGGTGAACTGCGATTGAAGGTAGTCTGCGGTCATTAGGCGCGGCTCGTCATTCTCCGCCCGGGCAACGGTACAGAGCGCCGCAATCGCGGCGATAATGTCATCACGGATAGCTTCAACAGTTCCTTCCCGGCCGCTCGTGCCGACCGTCCACCTGGATTTTCCCGGCAGCAAGCCAGCAAGCGATGAGAAGCCCGCGATGCAGCACACAGCCCCCACAAAGCCGCCGAATCCGGCACCGATCGGCCCGCCAATGAGAAGGACTCCTGCGCCGATGCCGGCAAGACCGCCGCCAAGACGCCACGCCAGTCTTGCCTTCGGGTTTGGTTGGTACGCAGAGACCCCATACTTCCGCCGCGCCCCCTTGACCCGGCCTGTGGTTGACGGACCAGGCCTGGCCGGTCCGTCAACTACACTGCCGTACTCGTTGACCCACTGGCCCGCGCCGACCTCCGGGCAGTGGGCGTGCACGCTCTCATTAATGGGTGCGAAGTCGGCCGGGTAACCCCGGTACATCATCTTCGAGAGGCTCACGTCGAAGTCCACGTGGCCATCGGACCAGTAGGCGTCGTAGCGGACAAGGCGCACAGGTCGGCGCAGCCATCGTGAGGGCCGGATGAACGCCACGGCTCTAACGGCGGCAGGACGGTCTGTGGTTGCGGGCATGAGCCGATAGTGGCACATCCAGGACCCGTACTCCTCATGGCCAGCGGGGAGACTGCAGCTGTGTCGCGCGCTACGCCAAACAAGATCTTCAATGCCGTCCGGGCGTCAGAAGCCGGGAACTTCCTGCCTCATGGCGTTTGCAGCCACTGCAGCATGCAGAATTCGGAGACGAGATCAACACCGGAAATGTCGAGCCCCTTCTTGTGCAATAGGTCGGTCCAGTGGCCAGGGCCGCACCCGGCGTCACAGCCTACGGATGGGCAGGTGGGCAGCACGCGAACAGACCGATACGGTGGGTAGGTGCGGATTCAAGCTGTCCTCTTTGATCTGGACAACACGTTGTTCGACCATGAGGCGTCCGCTAAATCAGGGCTGGGCGGCTTTCTGCGCCATCTCCAAGCAGAACCTTCCGCGGACCTGGCCCGCTCCTGGTTCGAGATCGAGCAACTCAACTACGACCGGTTCCTGGCGAAGGACCTCTCGTTCCTGGAACAGCGCCGCGAACGGCTCCGCCAGTTTCTGCCCTTGGCGGGAATGGTTCCGCCTCGAACGGATGCACAGCTCGACGAACTGTTCGCGGCCTACCTCCAGAATTACGAGCAAGCGTGGACTGCGTTTCCGGACGCCGCGCCGATGTTGGAGCTCCTGCGCGCCAGTGGCATCCCGGCCGCCGTCGTCACCAATGGCAACCACGATCAGCAGACATCGAAGATCAAAAGAATCGGGCTCGAGCCTCTTTTGGACGGCGTCTTCAGCTCCGAACTCATGGGCCACACCAAGCCGGAACCGGAGGCTTTCCTCGTGCCCTGCATGAGCATGGGCTTATCTCCCGCCGAGACCTTGTATGTCGGGGACAACTACCACACCGACATTACAGGCGCCCGAACTGCCGGGCTGCGGGCGGTCCACCTCGACAGGGACGCCACTGAGTGCCAGGGAGTGATCCAGACCCTCACAGACCTGAGCGACCTGCCTAGATGGGACGCCGACGGAATTTTCCTCCGTTAACAACAAGAACGGCCGATGCAACTGCCAAGAATTCTGGTGTTGCAACGACCGCTGGGACACCCCCGGTGGTCCAGGCTGCGCAGGCTTGCCTACCGCTCGATGCTGACGCTGAGATCCAGATGAATGTTCTCACTGGCGAGACGGTCCTGGAGGTACTGGGCAAGGCTCGCATCGGTGGCGGTGTGCGGGCCCTTGGGGACAGCTCCACGGAAGACGGCCTGGGTATTCGTTGACCTCAGCACGTCCAGCGGGGTTGACCGGAGATGTCCATCGGTCAGGCGTTCGATGTCTGTGCGGAAGGTGCGGCGGTGGTTATGCCGGGCGGAGGCGTGCATGGTGAACGGAATAAAGGCTACGGGCAAGAGGGTCCTTTCGAGCGAGGCAGCCAGCGGTCGGCTCCTCACTGGTGACAAGGCATAAACGAGCCCTGCTATTCCCTCTCAACCCCAAAGGAGACGGGCATCACTGAGGGCACCCCGCCCGTCTTACGCTGGCAGTGGATTGACGTGCACAATGATGACCTGGACGTCCTTCGAGCCGTCGTAACGGAGATCGTAGGTGATCTGTAGGCCGGTCGCGGTGCCCGGAGTGATGGCGAATTCGCTCTTCTGATCAGGCCTTGCGGAGATGGACTCAATCCAGCCCTCGGCTGAGTCGCTGGGGATGCCGTACCGGCCCACACCTTCACGGACCAGCCTGGAGAGGTCCTCCAGGGAATTGGCGGTAAGGAAATAGGTGACCTCGCTGAAGTCGGAACCGGTATTCATACCGTTCAGGCGCAGGCGATCCGATCGCGCGGTAATGACACCGTACGGAGCCTCGATGACGACCTCCATAAGTCCATCGGTGTGGACGTCCGGCGCCTGGCTTGTGCCGTCTTCCAATCCGACGCTCTCTTTCGGCAGCCGCCCGGTCTCCATATCCAGGAGCGCGTACTTGGAAGATTTGATCTGCTCGATGCCGGCAGCGTCCAGCCTGGAAAAGATCTTCGCCCCGGCCGGAGGCGCGCTGGTAGTTGCTGGGGTGGCACCGCCGTAGGGCGCGACGCAACCGGTCAGCAGGACCGGGACGGCCAGGAGCAGTGCGGCAAAGCGCTTCATTGATTCCCCCAATTGATGACGAGCAGTCGATGACAGCCTACCGAAGGCTGGCCCATAGGGGCTGGCCACCGAAGTGCATCGGTAGCGGTACGGACCAGCCCCGTCTTGAGACCACAGGTGGCAGCGGTGAAGCGGTCGCCCTGGCCGCCGGAGTTGGCGCAAAGTCTTCCCTGGCATTGGTTGGCCCATTCACCGGGTTCTTTGTTGAACCCCTCCAAAATAGGGTCGCCGAAGGAGAACTAGCGTCTGCAGTGAGGGATATTCCAAGTAGACGCGAGGGACCACATAATGACGATGCAGGCAAACCTTCCCATCCCAGGGAGCGGGGGGACCACCACGGTCGGAGGCTACGCCATCCTTGAGACCGCCCGCCGGCAGGTTCTCGAGGACGGCATCGGCTTGGACCAGGCCCAACTCGAAGAGGTCCTCCGCCTCCCGGACGAGGCACTTCCAACCGCCCTGGAACTGGCACACCAGGTCCGGCTCCGGCACTGCGGCGAGGATGTGGAGGTGGAGGGCATCATCTCCATCAAGACCGGCGGCTGCCCGGAAGACTGCCACTTCTGCAGCCAGTCCGGCCTGTTCGACTCCCCCGTCCGCGGCGTCTGGCTGGACATCCCGGAACTGGTCAAGGCCGCCAAGGAAACAGCCGCCACGGGGGCCACGGAGTTCTGCATCGTCGCCGCCGTACGCGGGCCCGACGTCAAACTGATGAACCAGATCAACTTCGCCATCCAGCGCATTAATGCCGAGGTGGACATCAACATAGCCTGCTCGCTCGGCATGCTCACCCAGCGCCAGGTGGACCAGCTCAAGGACTGGGGTGTCCACCGCTATAACCACAACCTGGAAACAGCCCGCAGCTACTTTCCCAACGTCGTCACCACCCACACCTACGAGGAACGGCTGGAGACCTGCGCCATGGTCAAGGACTCCGGCATGGAACTGTGCTGCGGTGCCCTGATCGGAATGGGTGAAAGCCTGGAACAGCGGGCGGAACTCGCCGCCCAGCTTGCCGCCCTGGAACCCCATGAAGTCCCGCTCAACTTCCTGAACCCCCGGCCCGGGACACCCTTGGAGAACCAACAAGTCATGGACGGCAAGGACGCCCTCCGCGCCATCGCTGCCTTCCGCCTCGCCATGCCCCGCACCGTTCTGCGGTACGCGGGCGGCCGCGAACTCACCTTGGGCGACCTCGGCACCCGCGACGGCCTGCTCGGCGGCATCAACGCCGTCATCGTCGGCAACTACCTCACCACCCTCGGCCGGCCCGCCACCGCAGACCTGAACCTGCTCGTGGACCTCAACATGCCCATCAAGGAACTCCAGAAGACGCTATGACAGGGGTTTCGCGTTCCCCGTGTTCAACCACGGGGAACTATTGCGGGCACTGCGGTGAAGCGTACGACGGCGGCGACGGCCCGCCGTCGTACCTTCACCACCGCTGCGGCGAACGGCTGGCCATGGAGCCGCCGCGGTACTGCGGCGCCTGCGGGCGCCGGATGAAGGTACAGGTAACACCGCTGGGTTGGACGGCGGAGTGCTCCCGCCATGGCGTGCTTAGGCCATGAGCGCCAGTGGCGTCATCCAGCGTGACCGGGCGCTGGTGGCGCCCTTCTGACGAGTGTTGCGCTATGCCCGCGGTGGGACTCGAACCATATGTCAAGCCTTGGGAAACACCTTCCGTGTCCCATCGGGCTGGGACGTCGGCCGCAACCCCTCCTGCTGCCGGTTCACCAGCTCGGCAGCGCCGGAACCGGTCCCTCCGCCTCGATAGTGGCTGCATCGCCGCGCGCCAGCCCCTGAAGCAGGCCCTCACGGTCGGACTCGACGCGCAGCGCGCCGTTGCCGATAATCCACTGGTCGCGTTCCTCAGTGACCAGGGTCATTCCCGGGGCACCCTTGGCCCTCAGCGAACGCACCACGGCTTCGATCGCGTTCAAGAGTGAATCAGGGTCGGCTTCCTCAATGGTCCAGGCCGTATCCAGGTCATGATGGTGCACCAACGCTCTGCCACTTGATGCAACGTGGGCGATCACGTGCGCCCTTGACCATCCTTCACACAGCGACGGGCCCGCCATTTCATCGTCCGAAAGGGAAGCGACGGCCGCAACGAACATGTCCGTTTCCTTGCCCAGGCGGGACAGGTCTGAGTGCAGGGGTGCGGGGGGTAATCATCCCGACCCGGGACCTGGCTGACGGCCCCACGCCGGAAACAAAAATGCCGCGCCGATGCACGCAAATCCCTGCATCGGCGGGGCGAAGCATTAGGGACCCCTGGCTCCTATCGTGTGGTCCGTGGTCAATTCGGCAATAACTTCCCGGCAGGTGTGGGCAGCTCATTGCTGTTCGCCCACCTCCGCCACTCCGGCGCCGGCCCGTCCGCCGTCTTCAACACCCGGGCGATTATGTCGGTGGCCTGGGTGGCAGGGCCGCCAGTAGCAACCTTCATCATGGGCTGGTTCGGCAACCGCACCATGCTGCTGGCCATCGCCGCCGTGGCCGTCATCAACATCGCCACTGCCGCGGTGATGATCAAGGCGCGGACCGCCGCAAGTGCCGCCGCTGCTGCAGGGAGACAACAGGTCTCCCCGGCCTCCACCCCAGAGGAGCCGCCCGTCGATCGCCTCCGTGTTGCCCTGATCATGGCCGCTTTCATCCTGCTGCAGGCCACCAACGCCACCGTGATGACGATCATGACCGTCTACGTGACCGAGACCCTCAAGATGGACGTGATGTGGGCCGGCATCGCCCTCGGTGTTGCCGCCGCCCTCGAGGTGCCCGCGTTGCTGCTGGTCGGCCGGCTCAGCGGCAGGTTTTCCCAGCTCGGCCTGCTCGCCACCAGCTGCATCGCAGGAATCGGCTACTACCTCGGCCTGGGCGTCACAACCGGGCCCCTGCTGCTGCTCGTCCTGCAGGTGCTGAACGCCTGGTCGTTCGCGGGGATCGCGGGGGTCGGTCTGCCGCTGTTCCAGCAGATGATTCCCAAACCGGGTCTCTCCACCGGCTTGTACATGAATACGCGCCGGATCGGTGCCATCGTGTCCGGGCCCATCATCGCTGCAGGCTCACTTACCGCTCTGGGTCAGCGCGGTATCTTCCTTACCAGCGCAGTGCTCACCCTCCTTGGCCTGGCAATTGTCGTCGTCGCGAACCGAACAAACCGAACCGCGCCCGAACGGTCAGCTGCCTCCGTTGACGCGACCTAAACGCGCATTCGGGCACCCCGGAGAATCGTCAGGCACGGATTCGGTGAGGTCCCTTCCACCGCCGTATCCCCGGCAAGAGACGGATCCCTTTCGTCGTCGCCAGAAAGGGCACCTAAGCAAGGCACCCCCTGACCTCACACGAGTTAGGTATGCTAAGCCGAAAGGCAGGGGATGGATCGGCATGGCCAAACGTAAAGCAACGGCACTGGATGTGGCACGACGGGCGGGGGTCTCCCGCAGTGCAGTGTCACTGGTACTAAACGGCAGGGCAGACGGCAACGTGACCGCCGAACGCCAGGAGCGCGTGCTCCGCGCCGCGGCGGAGCTGGACTACACGCCCAACTCCGTCGCCCTCAGCCTGCGCAACCAGCAGACATCAACGATCGGCATCATCACGGATGACATTGTCACCAGCCCCTTCGCCGGCCGGCTGATCAGCGGCGCCTCACGCACGGCCTTGGCCCGCGGGTACATGGTCCTGGTGGTCGACACAGAACATGACACGGCCCGCGACAGCGCTGCGGCGCAGCAACTCGTGCACCGGCAGGTCGACGGCATCATGTACGCCACCGGCAGCCTGCGCGAAATTACCGCTCCCCCGGCGATGCTCACCCTGCCGGCCATCCTGGCTAATTGCACCGACGCAGGCTCCCAGCTCCAGTCGGTAATTCCGGCAGAGGTCGACGGCGGACGCGCCGCGGCCCAGCTGCTGATTGACCTGGGCCACCGCCGCATCACCCTGTTGACCGGAACTCTCAGCTCGCCCGCCGCTCCGCAGCGCGAACAGGGTTACCGCAAGGCCATGGAAGAGGCAGGGCTGGGCCTTGAACATCAGCATGTCCACGCGACCGGATGGGACATCGACGAGGGCTACCGGGCCGCTTCCTCCGTCCTGGGCGGCAAAAACCGGCCGACGGCAATCATCTGCTCCAACGACAGGGTTGCCACCGGCGTTTTGCTTTACGCCGCTGCCGCCGGACTCCGCGTACCGGAGGATCTGTCCGTGGTGGGCTACGACGACCAGCAGAAACTCGCCGCCAACCTTGTTCCCGCCCTCACCACAGTGGCTCTTCCGCACGCCGAAATCGGAGCAACGGCCATGTCCCTGCTGTTGGATGCGGTCGAAGGAAAAGCCCCGGCAGGGGAACAGTGGGAAGCAGGAACTCTCTACATGCCCTGCCGGATCATCCCGCGGGCGTCCACGGCAGCGGTCCCGGCCGGCTAACCTGGCGGACCGTTTACACGGCACCAGGCTGCTGAAACGTGATGGCAGGGATGACCCGTCCCGGCCTCCGGCGGGAGCCCGCGGTCCGCGCCTGGCCAGGCGGCTCACGCCCGTACTTCACGTTCATTGATCTACCAGCAACAGACTTACTTGACACGTGTTAGGTACGCTACGTACGCTACTTAACACGTGTTAGGAGGAGCCGACAATGACGTCTGAAAAGACACCGGGGAACACAACCCCCTCGTATGCGCCGCGGTCCGGTAGCGGACTTTCACAGCTCACGCGGCGTTCCATGCTGGGCCTCACCGGCCTTGCTGTTGCGGGAGCCACGGTGGGCGCCTGGCCCCGACTGACCGGAAGTGACATTCCGGGCCGCGGGAGCAAGGCCCTGAACATCGCCATCCTTGGAACGGCAGCAGACGCCGCGGCCCGCCAGGGCCTGATTAACGCCTTTAGCGCCGCCCACCCTGATATTCCGGTACGTTTGCAGGCGATCCAGGGCGCGGACTGGAAGGACTTCTTTTCCAAGATCCTCACCATGGCCGCCGCCGGAACACCGCCGGACGTCGTCTACGTCGCCACTGAGGGCGCCCAGTTGTTCGCCGACAAGCTCGCCGAGCCGCTGGATGACTATGTCCGCCGGGACGCTGCGGACATGAGGGACTACTTCGACGACGTTCACCCGAGCCTGCTGGAAGCCTTCATGTACCAAGGCCACCTCTACCAGCTTCCGCTGGACTGGAACGCGGCGAACATGTATTTGAATACCGCCACATTCGCCCAGGCCGGGCTCGAGCGGCCCAGGGACGACTGGACGCAGGACGACTTCAGCGCCACCCTCCGGGCCCTGCGGAAAGCACGCCCGGCCGACTTCACCCCGTACTACTGGACCAACCGGCTCTTCGGTGGAGTAGTGCCTTGGCTGTACGCCAATGAAACCAGCTTCCTGACCGAAACCAAGGCTTCCGGCGGGGACTGGTTCTGGGACCGTTTCTACCCGAACGACCCAGCCCGGGCCACCCGCGGCGGCGGCTACCAATGGCTGGCTCCGAACGCCGAAGACGGGCGGGTTATCGAGACCTTCGACTACCTGCGCGAACTGGTCGCCGAAGGACTGGGCGTCCGTCCCGAATCCGGGGGCGGCAATGCCCTGGTTGGCTTGTTCGGCAACAACCGCATCGGCACCACGCCGGCAGGCGGCTACTGGGCACAGGGCCTGCACGACGCCGGAATGACGGCCGAGCAGTTTGACGTCCAGTTCTTTCCCCGCTGGCGGACGCAGCGGCACCAGTTCGGTGCTGCCGGCTACGCGATCATGCGCACAGCGAAAGACAAAGACGCCGCCTGGGAATGGGTGAAGTTCTGCTCCAGCCGCGAAGCGATGCAGTTGGCCATTCCCAAGCCGAACACCACCCCCACCCGCCGTTCGATGGTTAATGAGTCCTTTTACGCGGCCACCGGACCCAGGCACTGGAAAGTCTTCTACGACACCCTCGACCGGTTCCCCACCTCCGGCCCCATCCCCGCTCCGCCCCAGCAGGCCGCCGTCGAAACCGCCCTGATGAAAAACGTTTCCACCGCTGTCAGCGGCAGCTCCGCTGATCTGCGGGCCGCGATGGGCACCCTGCAGCGCGATCTCGAACTGGCCCTCAGGAGGAACTCATGACCACCACGTCCACCGCCCCACGCCGAACGGCGAAACCAGCGGCCGCGCGCCGCCCGTTTATCGAGCGGTGGCTGGCCATGATCTTCCTTGCTCCCACGGTTCTCGGGATGGCCCTGTTCACCTTCCTGCCGATCATCGGCTCGCTTGTCCTGGCCTTCTTCCGCTGGGACATCATTTCGGCACCCCAGTTCGTCGGTTTCGCCAACTTCGCCTCCCTGGCACAGGACCCCACCGTCCGCGTGTCGTTCCTTAACACCATCGTGTTCGTCGTCGTCGCAGTCATCCTTCAACTGGGCATCGCCCTTGGCCTGGCGTCCATGCTGCAGGCCAGAATGCCCTCCTGGCTCAGGGTCTTCCTCCGGTCCACCTTCTTCTTCCCCCTGGTCCTGTCCGCCGCGTCGGTGTCCATCTTCATGCGGTACATGTTCAACGAACAGTTCGGCGTCGTGAACTGGCTCCTGTCCCTGATTGGCATTCCCGCAGTGCCCTGGCTGACCAGTCCCGCGGCATCCGCAGCCGTGGTGGTCCTGGTCTACGTGTGGCAGAACTTCGGGTTCTCCTTCCTCCTCTTCCTCGGTGCCCTGACCAACATTCCCAAGGAACTGCACGAGGCCGCCAACCTGGACGGCGCCACAGGCTGGAAGCAGTTCAGCAACGTCACCCTTCCGCTGATCAGCCCCACGGTGCTCGTCGCCTCCGTGATGGCAATCATCAGTGCCCTGCAGGTCTTCGACCAGCCCTACGTCCTGACCAACGGCGGTCCCGGCGATTCCACCCGCACCGCCGTCATGGTGATCTTTGAATCCGCCTTCCAGCAACTGGAGTTTGGCAAGGCCTCGGCCATAGGCCTGGTACTCACCGTTCTTATCCTTGCCGTCACCGCCCTGCAATTCCGGCTCAGCCGCCGCTTCGTCTTCTACCAGTGAGGTCCCTCATGTCCAGCCAGACCCTGCACACCGGGACCGACACGCATTCCGGTTCCACCACCGGCACACCGACCACGCCCAAGCGTTACCGCAACCGCCGCCTGCCGTCTGCCGGAACCGTCGGCAGGTACACCGCACTGGCCGTGGCGGCAGCCCTGACCCTCGGGCCTGTCCTGTGGACCTTGTCCACATCCTTGCGGACGCCGTCGGAATCCTTCAACCTGCCACCGTCCTTCCTGCCCATCAACCCTGACTTCACCGCATACCAAGAGGTGTTCAAGCAGATCAACGTGGGCCTCCTGGTCCTGAACAGCGCCTTGGTGACCGGGCTGATCGCAGTTGGCCAGATGGCTTCCGCTACTCTGGCCGGCTATGCCTTCGCCCGAATGGACTTCCGCCGCAAGAACGCCATCTTCTCGCTGGTGCTGGCCACCATGATGGTCCCGGTGCAGGTCACGATCGTCCCCGTGTTTATGCTCATTCGAGGAATGGGTCTGTCCGATACGCTGCTGGCCCTGATCCTGCCGGCCATTCCCACCGCCTTCGGCACCTTCCTGATGCGCCAGTACTTCCTGGGCCTGCCAAACGACTTCGCGGAAGCGGCCGCCCTGGACGGCGCCGGACCGTGGCGGATCTTCCGTTCTGTCTACGTCCCGCTGGCGGTCCCCGGCATGGCAATCGTCGGGATCCTGGCGTTCAATTTCCACTGGAACGAGTTCTTCCGGCCACTGATCCTCACCATCAGCGAACAGAACTTCACCCTCCCCCTCGGCTTGGTCACGCTCCAGGGCAACCTCGGCACGGGGAGCATATCGGTGGTCCTCGCCGGCGTGATCCTGTCCATGCTGCCCGCACTGGTGGTCTTTATCTTCGGCCAGCGCACCCTGCGGGAAGGCCTCACGGCCGGCGCGAGCAAATAACACAAAATCATAAAAGGAACCTCGTGGACACACTTACCCCGACCCACACGGCAGCGACAGCAGACAGCTACCGCCCTGCCCTGCACTACACCGCAAAAGACACCTGGCTCAATGATCCCAATGGCCTGATTTTTCATGACGGCGTCTACCACCTTTACTACCAGAACAACCCGATGGGAAACGTCTGGGGAAACATGTCCTGGGGTCACGCCACCTCTACAGACCTGCAGACCTGGACCGAACACCCCGTCGCCATCGCCTGTGACGAGGACGAAGACATCTTTTCCGGCAGCATCGTCTATGACCGTCACAACACCAGCGGACTCGGCAGCGGTTCCGTCGCCCCGCTCGTGGCGATCTACACCAGTGCCTTCAAACCGGGCTCACTGTACGAGGGTGTCCAGGCCCAGTCATTGGCCTACAGCCTGGACGGGGGCTACACATGGACAAAACACACAGGCAACCCCGTACTTAGCCGCGGGTCCGCCGAGTTCCGCGACCCCAAAGTCTTTAAGTACGACGGCGGCGCGCGCAGCTACTGGGTGATGGTCGCCGTCGAAGCCAAAGACTTCCAGGTGGTCTTCTACAAATCCGACGACCTGAGGAACTGGGAACTGCTGAGCACCTTCGGCCCCGCAAACGCCACCGGCGGCGTCTGGGAATGCCCCGACCTGTTTCCCCTGCCCGTGGACGGCGATCCGGAAAACCTCAAGTGGGTCCTCACCGTCAACCTCAACCCCGGCGGGCCCAACAGCGGCTCAGCGGGCCAGTACTTTATCGGCGACTTCGACGGAACCACATTCACCTCCGCCAGCACCGTAACTGAAGGGTCCCAGGACCCTGACCGGCTGGCAGAATACCGGTGGCTGGATTGGGGACGGGACTATTACGCAGCAGTCTCTTTCAGCGACATGCCGGACAACCGCCGCGTCATGATCGCCTGGATGAACAACTGGCAATACGCCAACCACATCCCCACCACACCGTGGCGCAGCCCCATGAGCCTCGCCCGCGAAATTTCACTTCAGACCAGCAACGGCGACTTATCCCTGATCCAGCAGCCCGCGGGTAACTGGGGTGTCCTGGCCGATCGGGAACCGTTTTGCGTTTCTGAAACCGCCATCAACGACGGCGTGCAGGTTCTGGCCGGCGCAGCCGGCACGGTCCAGCGCGTTGACGTCAGCTTCACCCCCGGGACCGCAGAGGAATTCGGCCTCATCCTGCGTGGAGACGGCGCGAAGGGAACCCGCGTGGGCATCCGGCCCGGCCAAGCCAAATTATTCGTGGATCGGCGCGAATCCGGGAGGACAGACTTCCACCCATCCTTCAGCTCCATCGACACCGCTCCCATGGTGGCAAGGAACGGGGCCTATGACCTCACCGTCTTCGTGGACCAGTGCTCTGTTGAAGTCTTTGCCCAAGACGGCCAGGTCACCATGACCGAACTGATCTTCCCTGCCGAGACCAGCACCGACGCCGCCGTTTACGCCATCGGCGGCACGGCAACCGTCAACAGCATTAGGGTCACGCAGCTCGCATAGGGCAGCACTCAGAACAAGGAAAACGGACATGCAGAACATCGGCAAGCCCACCCCTCCCCGGCAGGTGCTGGACGTCGTCGTTATCGGGGAAGCCCTTATCGACGTGGTGACTACACCAGAGGGCACCACCGAACACCCCGGCGGGTCGCCGGCCAATGTCGCCTACGGCCTGGCCCGGCTGGGAGTCAGCACCGGGCTGCTCACCTCCATGGGCCTTGACCGGCGTGGTGATGTACTCACGGAGCATCTCACCGGCGCCGGGGTGACGGTCTTGCCCGGGTCCCGCTCACTGGAAAAAACATCGACGGCCACCGCCACCATCTCCCCCGACGGCTCGGCGGGCTACGCTTTCGACATTACCTGGGATATCGCACCGCCCGACCTTGCGCTCGCCCCGCCCAAGGTCCTTCACACCGGTTCGATCGCAAGTTTTCTGTCACCGGGCGCCGGTAGCATCAAGGCTGTCCTCCAGGAACTCCGCAATCAGTGCACCATCACCTACGACCCCAACATCAGGCCAGCCCTGCTCGGAACCCATGCCCAGGCACGGCGCACTTTCGAGGAGCTGGCGCACCTCACCCACGTCGTCAAACTCAGCGATGAGGACGCCGAATGGCTTTACCCGGAAAAGGGCCCGGAGGAAACCGCGACACACATCCTGGGCCTTGGAGCGGATCTGGTTGTCATCACCAGGGGCTCATCAGGCTCACTGCTCGCCACCTCCTCCGTCTCCCTCAGCATCCCTGCGGTGAACACCTCTGTTGTTGACACCATCGGCGCTGGAGACTCGTATATGTCGGCTTTGATCCTGGGACTCCTTACCCGCGGAACCGGCGGCCTGGCGCCTTCAGTCCTTGACCAGCTCGGAGGCACCGCGGCCACTGCGGCCGCGATCACCGTATCCCGGGCCGGCGCCCGACCCCCGACTGAAGGCGAACTCCGCGCAAAGCTGCAGCTGCATTCACACGCGTAGCACGGAACCTCCACCGATGCAGCAGCCCCGGCCTAAACCCGCTCCGGGAAGGACTCTACCTTTGCAGGGTCGCGCTCCACGACGTCGCCAAGGGTAGCGTCGATCAGTTCAAGTGTTTCGCGCCCCAGGACCAGCCCGGCAGCTTTGACTGTATCGTCGAGCTGTTCGGGGCGGCTGGCGCCGACAATCGCTGCGGAAACGTTCGGGTTGGCCAACACCCAGGCCACGGCCAGGGTGGCTAGAGGCACGCCTAGCTCCTGGGCTAGCGGCTTGAGCTTCTGCACGCGTTCCAGCACCTCCGGCTGCATGAACCTGTGCTCGGTCTTCAGTCCGCCCTCTGCGTCGCTGAAGCGGCTGCCGGATGGCGCCGTGGAGGCGCCGTACTTGCCGCTCAATACGCCTTGGGCCAGCGGTGACCAGCACACCTGGGTGATGCCCACCTCTTCGCATACCGGCACTACTTCGGGCTCGATCACGCGCCACAGCATGTTGTACTGCGGTTGGCTCGACACCAGCCTGATGCCCAGGTCGGCCGCCAGCGCAGCGCCGGCACGGATCTCTTCGACGGTCCATTCGGACACGCCGATGTAGTGGGCCTTACCGGTATGAACGATGTCCGCGAAGGCCCCCATGGTTTCCTCCAGCGGGGTCTCGTAGTCGTAGCGATGCGCCTGGTAAACGTCCACGTAGTCCGTCTGCAGACGCCTCAGCGAACCGTTGATGGATTCCATGAGGTGCTTCCGGGACAGGCCGCGGTCGTTCTTGCCCGGTCCCGTAGGGAAGAACGCCTTGGTCATGATTTCCACGCCTTCGCGGCGGACTCCCTTCAGGGCCTCACCGAGCATGGATTCGGCCTTGGTGCCTGCGTAGGCGTCCGCGGTATCGAAAGTAGTGACACCCAGATCCAGCGCTTTGCGGACGCATTCCGTGGCGAGGTCCTGGTCCACGGTTTCGCCGTGCGTAGCCCAGTTGCCCAGGGCGATGGCGCTGACGTACATGCCGCTGGTGCCGAGTTTGCGGTATTCCATGAAGTTTCCTTTCAGGGGGTGCCGGGGTGCCCGGCGGAGTGAGGGTGATTTGGGGTGCCGGCAGTTGAGCGCAGGGCGCGGGGAGGGGCGGTGGTTCCGCGCACCACCAGGCGCACCGGATGCGCGACGGCGGCAGCGGGCTGTCCATTCAGGACGTCCAGGAGGATCCGGGCAGCGTCCTGTCCTTGTGCGGCCACGTCGTGGTCCATGGTTGTCAGGTCCACGACGTCACAGAGTTCGTGATTGTCGAATCCCAGAACGGAGAAATCCCGCGGAACGTCCAAGCCAGCCTTGCGGAGGACTTTGAGGGCACCGAAAGCCATCTCGTCGGAGGCGACAAACACCGCTGTCGGAACCTGTTCCGCGACCAGCAGCCGCGACATGGCAGCCGCACCCCCGGCGACACTGTTCTCATCAAACTGTTCAAGCTTGCTGTCCCGGGGCAGCCCAGCTTTGGAGAGGGCCTCCCGATAGCCCATGAGCCGTTGCAAGGGAGGCACACCGCCGAGGTTGCTGCGTTCATCATCACGGATGCCAATAAACGCGATCTGTTCATGGCCGAGATTCAGCAAATGCCGCACCGCAGCCCGCCCGGCGCTGACGTTGTCCACTGATACTGATCCGATGCCCGGTGCTTCCGCCCCCAACAACGCCACAGCCTGCTCCTGGGAAACCAGCCATGCCAGTTCGTCCTCCGTGGGCTGCAGCGCCGTGATGATGACACCGTCAGTCCGGCCATGCAGCTGCGCGCCAGCAAAGAACCGCTGCCGCTGGGCAACCGTGGCCAGCTCAAAAAGGAGCACGTCAAACCCGGCTTCCCGGAGGGTCCGCGCTGCTTCACTGATGACCTTGCCGAAAAACCACTTCGCCAGGACCGGCACCACGATGCCGACCGCGCGCGTCCGGCCCGTCGCAAGCCGCGAAGCAGCGGGAGACGCGGAATAGCCCAATTCACGGGCAGCATCCTGCACGCGCTTGCGGGTTGCAGCGGACACGCCAGGAACTGCCCGCAGGGCACGCGATACCGTTGATACAGACACGCCGGCCATGGCGGCCACAGATTCCACGCTCGCTGTCATGCGATCATGCTAGGCGGATTGCAACAATTAACGCAAGCGCTTGCAAAATGCGGGAAAGACTGAGAACAAGCCATCGCAAGGGATTTTGCAAAGCACTCTTGACAGCAATTGAGTAACGCGCGTAACCTCGATCACATGCGCAAGTAACGCGCGTTACTCAATGGCAGCATCACCCCAGACCACCGGAGCATTCAATGGCGAAGACCACCACCCCGACCCCTGCCGGCGCTGCGCGGCAGCGGGGTGTCACCATGAATGACGTCGCCAAGCACGCCGGCGTTTCCCGGACTGCCGTCTCGTTCGTGCTGAGCAACCGCGAGAATGCCAGCATCTCCGAGGAGACCCGCGCCCGAATCAATGAAGCTGTGCAGGTCTTGGGCTACCGCCCGAATGCCGGCGCGCGGGCGCTGGCATCCCAGCGCAGTGATTGGTACGGGATCGTCACCGAGATCGTGACAGCACCGTTCGCCGTGGACATCATCAAAGGAGCCCAGGACCAGGCCTGGCTTGACCGCAAGTTCCTGCTCATCGCACCCTCCGACCAGGCCGATGCCGTAGGACCCAACCAGGGATTGGAAGACGCCGCGACCGAGAAGCTGCTGGAGCAGCGCGTGGAAGGACTTCTCTACGCAGCCACGTACCACCGGGGCGTGCACGTTCCCGAAAGCGCCAACGAGGTACCCACCGTCCTGATCAACTGCTTCGACGTGGACGGAAGGCTGCCCTCGATTGTCCCCGACGAGCGCGCGGGTGGCCGGGTCGCCGTCGAACGTTTGCTCCAAGCCGGCCACAGCAGGATCGGAGTCATCAACCTGGACCCGGACATTCCCGCAGCAATCGGGCGTTTGGCGGGTGCACGCGAAGCACTCGCCAAAGCTGGACTGGAGCTGGACCCCGAGCTCGTGGTGCCCGGACATGCGACGGCGGACGGCGGGTATGAGGCCGCGTGCCGGATCCTGGACCGCTACACGGAGAAGGACAGGCCAACCGCGCTGTTCTGCCTCAACGACCGCATGGCGATGGGCGCCTACGACGCCATCAAGGAACGGGGACTGACCATCCCCGGAGACATCGCCGTGATTGGCTTCGACAACCAGGAACTGATTGCGGCCTACCTTAGGCCCAAGCTGACCACGGTTGCGTTGCCGTTCGAAAAAATGGGCGCCCTGGGAGTCCAGACGCTCGCCGCTCTGACAGCAGGACAGCCGATAATTGCCGACCAGCAATTAGTCGACTGTCCGCTGCTAGAACGCTCTTCGGTCTGACCGCGAAATCAATAGCGAAGAGCAACCCCTCCCCCACCCCTTCACCTTGCTGATGAAGATAGGAAAGAGATACCCATCATGACACAACCCCGATTTCTGAGGGCTGCCCGCGTGACGGCAGCCGGACTGGCGGTAGGCGCACTACTGCTGACCGGCTGTGCAGCCAACAAGACCGGCGGCACCGACGCCGCAGCGAACGCCAGCGCCTTCCTCACCATTCCGCGTGAGGACATGGGCACGTTCGTCCAGAACTTCAACCCGTTCGCGCCCACCGTCAACCCGATGGTCCAGCAGTCCATCTACGAGTCGCTGCTGGTCTTCAACCCGGCCAAGGGAGACACGGTGCCTTGGCTGGCCACTGAGTGGAAGGCCGCCGACGACGGCAAGTCCATTACCTTCACCCTGCGCGACGGCGTGAAGTGGTCCGACGGTCAACCGTTCGTGGCCGACGACGTCGCCTACACCTTCGAGCTCCAGAAGAAACTTAAGGGCGGCTACGAGTACCTTGACGGCGTGACCGCTGAAGGCAACAAGGTCACGTTCAACTTCAACAAGCCCTGGTCCCCGGCCCTTTACGACGTCGGTCAGCTCAGCATCCTGCCCAAGCACATCTGGTCCGCACTGGCCGATCCGGAAAAGGACGCCAACGCCAAGCCAGTCGGCACCGGGCCATACACGGAGGTGGACAGCTTCCAGGCCCAGTCTTTCGTGCTGAAGAAGAACCCCAACTACTGGCAGCCCGAAAAGCAGAAGATCGCCGGCATCAAGATGCTCGCCTTTGCCGGGAACGACGGCGCCAACCTGGCCGCCGCGAATGGCGACGTGGACTGGGCCCCTCAGTACATCCCGAACATTGAAAAGACCTTCGTCTCGAAGGACAAGGAACACCGGCACTACTGGTTCCCGGCCACAGGTGCCATGATCAACTGGCAGCTCAACACCACCAAGGCACCGTTCAACGACGTGGATGTCCGCAAGGCGTTGAGCATGGCAGTTGACCGGGACCAGGTCACCAAGATCGGCATGAGCGGCTACGCCAAGCCCGCAGACTGCACCGGGCTCTCCGGCAACTACGAGACCTGGAAGAACAACGAGGTCAAGGACAACTGCACCTGGACCAAGCTGGACGTCCAGAAAGCCAACGACCTGTTGGACAAGGCGGGCTATCCGAAGGGTGCTGACGGCAAGCGCACGCTCAAGGACGGCAAGCCGTTCGAGTTCAAGATCTCCGTTGGTGCAACCTCCTCCGATTGGCTGTCGGTGGCCAACGTGATCGCGCAGAACCTGGCAGAGGTAGGCGTCACAGCCAAGGTGGAGTCCCCGGACTGGGCTGCTGTGGTTGCAGGCTACGAGACCGGCGACTTCGACTCCGGAATCGTCTGGAGCGCCAACGACCCCAGCCCCTACAAGTACTTCAACACCTCCATGGGCACCGCAAGCGTCAAGCCGGTGGGCACCAAGACGTTCGACAACTACCACCGTTTCGGCGACCCCAAAGCCGATGCCCTGCTGACGGAGTTCGCGGCAGCCACGGACCCGTCCAAGCAGAAGGACATTGCCAACAAGCTGCAGGAAGAGTACAACGACGCCGCACCGCTGGTGCCGCTGTTCTCCGGCCCGGAATGGGGTGCCTTCAACGACACCCGCTTCACCGGCTGGCCCACCGAGGACAACCCTTACGCCACCCTTTCGGTCCGTTCACCTTCCACGGTGCTGGTGCTGACCAGCCTGGAACCGCGCAAGTAGCTGCCCACTGCTGGCCGCCGGATCATCCGGCGGCCAGCCCTCAAACTTTCCGCAATTCCCGAAATGGAGGGAAACCGTGCGCTTCATCCTGCGCCGCCTGGGTTTCTACCTGATCGCCTTCTGGGCATCCATCACCCTGAATTTCCTGCTCCCGCGCTTCATGCCCGGGGACCCCGTCTCCCGCATGTTCGCCCGCTCCCAGGACAGAATGCAACCCGAACAGATCGAGGCCCTGCGCAAGCTGCTCGGCGTTGACAGCCGGCCTCTCTGGGAGCAATACACCGATTACCTTCACAACATCTTCACCGGGCAAATGGGCGTCTCCATCTCACGCTTCCCCACCCCTGTCACCGAGGTCATTTCGTCCCAAATCGGCTGGACCCTCCTGCTCGGCGGAACCGCACTGGTGATTGCCGCCGTCGTGGGTAACCTGCTGGGCATCCTGGCCGCCTGGCGGCGAGGCGGCGCGGTCGACTCCGCACTCCCCCCGCTGCTCGTGTTCATCGGCTCGTTCCCGTACTTCTGGCTCGCAATGGGTGCCCTGTACCTGTTCGGCGTGGTGCTGGATTGGTTCCCCATCCGCCACGCCTTCACGGCCGGCCTGGAGCCCGGGTTCACGTGGGAGTTCCTCGGCGACGTCGGCGCCCACCTGGTGCTTCCGGCGCTGACCATCGTGCTGGTCTCCATCGGCGGCTGGATGCTGGGCATGCGGAACACCATGATCGCCACCAACTCCGAGGACTACATCACCATGGCCGAAGCCAAGGGGCTCCGCCCGGGCCGCATCATGCTCCGCTACGCAGCCCGCAACGCCATGCTCCCGTCGGTCACGAGCTTCGGTATGGGGCTGGGCTTCGTGGTGGGTGGTGCGCTGCTCACCGAGGTGGTGTTCGCCTACCCCGGCGTCGGCTACCAACTCCTCAACGCCGTCCAAGGCCTCGACTACCCGCTCATGCAGGGCCTGTTCCTGACCATCACCGCCGCCGTGCTGCTGGCCAACTTCCTGGTGGACATCCTCTACGTCCGCCTTGACCCGCGCGTGCGCAGCAACTAGAGGGACCGATCATGACAACCGCAATTCTGCAGCAACCCGGCAAAACGGCCGGCAAAACCCCGGCTGCCCGCAAGCCCAACCGCAGCTTCGTCCACGGCCTCCTCACCAACAAAAAAGCCCTGGCGGGCATGGTCGTGATGCTCGTCTTCATCGCACTGGCCCTTCTCGCACCGGTGCTTTTCCCTGGCGACCCGTCGCGGATCACCGCCATGGCCTCCCTTGAACCATCTCCCGAGCACTGGCTGGGAACTACAGCCAAGGGACAGGACGTCCTTGCGCTGACAGTCCACGGCTCCCGGAGTTCCCTGTTCGTCGGGCTGACCGTGGGCTTCGCGTCCACCTTTATCGGCATCCTGGTGGGACTTGCCTCGGCGTACTTCGGCAAGTTCATCGACGAAGCACTGTCCCTGGTGACCAACGTCTTCCTGCTCCTTCCCGGCCTGCCGCTGCTGGTCATCCTGGCCGCGTTCCTGCCCCCGGGCCTGGGTACGGTGATTCTTGTCCTGGTCGTCACCGGCTGGGCGGGCTCGGCACGCGTCCTGCGTTCACAGGCCTTATCCATCCGCTCCAAGGACTTCGTGGCCGCGGCCGTAGTGTCCGGTGAACGGGCGGGGCGGATCATGTTCCGCGAAATCCTGCCCAACATGGCCTCGATCGTCATGGGCACCCTGCTGGCGTGCGTCATCTACGGCATCGGCGCACAGGCGGGCTTGGAGTTCCTGGGCCTGGGCGATGTCAGCACGGTCTCCTGGGGCAACAACCTCTTCTGGGCCGGCAACGAAGGCGCCCTGCTCACCGGCAGCTGGTGGGTGTTCGTGCCTTCGGGCGTCTGCATCGCGCTGGTCGCCTTCGCCCTTGCCCTCATCAACTACGCCGTGGACGAGGTCACCAACCCGCGGCTGCGGAAGATCAAATCCCCGAAAGATAACGAAAGGAGCGCCGCCAAATGACCATCTCCCAAGTCTCCTTCGGCTCCCACGAACCGGTCCTGGACGTCAAGGACCTCACCGTCAAGTACATCGGCGACACCCGCTCCACCACCGCCGTCGACCGCGTTTCCTTCAGCATCGGCACCGGTGAGGTGTTCGGCCTCGCGGGTGAGTCCGGCTGCGGGAAGTCCACCATCGCCAACTCGATCATGCGGCTCCTGAAGGATCCCGCGAAGATCGCCGGCGGCAGCATTTCCTTTGGCGGCAAGGACGTCCTGGCCATGAGTCCGGAAGAGCTGCGGCGCTTCCGCTGGCAGGACGTGGCCATGGTCTTCCAATCGGCCATGAACTCGCTCAACCCGGTGCTGACCATCGGCGAACAGATCGTGGACATCTTCACCACACATGCAGGCTACTCGCGCAAGGAATCCCTGCGGCGCGCCGGTGAACTGCTTGAACTCGTGAGGATCGACCCCGCGCGTCTGAAGTCCTACCCGCACCAGCTCTCGGGCGGCATGCGGCAGCGCGCTGTGATAGCGATGGCCGTGGCGCTCAAGCCATCACTGCTGATCCTGGACGAACCCACCACCGCGCTGGACGTGGTGGTGCAGCAGGAGATCATGGCGCAGATCAAGGAGCTCCAGCGCGAGCTCGGCTTCTCTGTCCTCTTCATCACGCACGATATGTCCCTCATGGTGGAACTCTCGCACCGCATGGCCGTGATGTACGGCGGCAGGATCGTGGAAACCGCGAAGGCCCAGGACGTCTACGCCAACCCCCGCCACCCCTACACCCAGGCGCTGATGGGCGCGTTTCCGCCGCTCACCGGCCCGCGGGTTCCGCTGACAGGGCTGCCCGACGGCGTGAAGTTCCGGAACATCCCGGACCTCACCGAGGCGGCACCCGGCCATTTCGTGGCTCCGGTTGGTGCCGACGCCCCAGTGATTGATTCCGCAGACCTGGCAGGAGCCGCACGATGAGCCACTCCCTAACGTCCCCAGCGGCCGGGTCCACCGCCGGCACCCCCGCCCTTGAAATCCGTGGCCTGGGCAAGTCCTTCCCCATTGGCGGGTTGTTCTCCCGCGGATCGGTCCGCGCCCTGCACGGTGTGAACCTGACTATCGGCCGCGGCGAGATCGTGGCACTTGTGGGGGAATCCGGTTCCGGCAAGAGCACCCTGGCCCGCTGTGTTGCCCGGCTCGAGAAGCCGAGCTCCGGCGCGATCCTGGTCGACGGCGTCGACATCCTCAAACGCGACCGTTTCCAGGCATCCCGGGCATTCCGCTCCCAGCTGCAAATGGTCTTCCAGGACCCTTTCGGTTCCCTGAACCCGGCCCACAGGATCGAGCATTTCCTGCGGCGTTCGCTGGCGATTCACGGCAAGAGTGGCGGTTCCGAGGAGGAGACCCGGCGGCGGCTCGAGGAACTCATGACCACTGTTGGCCTGCAGGGTGACATGCTGGACTCTTATCCGCACGAGCTCTCCGGCGGTCAGCGCCAGCGCGTTGCGATTGCCCGGGCCCTCGCCGTTGAACCCCAAGTCATCCTGGCCGACGAGCCCACCTCCATGCTGGATGTTTCCGTCCGGATCGGCGTACTGAACCTCATGCGCAAGCTCCGCGACGAACAGGGCATCTCCATGCTTTACATCACCCACGACCTCGCGTCCGCCCGCTACCTGGCGGACCGCACGGCCGTCATGTTCGCCGGGGAACTCGTCGAGGAAGGCGAATCCCTGGATTTGCTCGCAAACCCCGCCCACCCCTATACGCAACTCCTGGTTTCGGCTGTCCCCGATCCCGCCAGGGCGGGCTCGTACGATCCCGTCCGCCGGGCCGAACTGCGGCAAGCGGTCATGGCCTCGACGCATTGCGCTTACGACGGCGACCCGAACCAGGCCTGTTCGGCCCAAGAACCCGTGCGCCATCAGGTTGGAGCCCCCGAAAAGCGTCATTGGGTGCGCTGCCACCTTTACCGGCCGTGGGCTGGCGCCGACGGCCATGCCTTGGCGGCCGAACCGGCCCAACCCGACCTCCCGGCGTCGAACGCCCAAGAAAAGGCCTCCGCATGACTGAACTGACCCACCCACTCGCCACTGTTCCCCAGGATGAACTGGTTGCCCGCGCCGAGGCCGATCCCCTCCGGCCGCGCTTCCACTTTGTGTCGCCGGCCGGTTGGCTCAACGATCCCAACGGCGTCAGCCAATGGAATGGCACGTACCACCTCTTCTACCAGTACAACCCGGAGGGCGCGTTCCACCACCGCATCCAGTGGGGCCACGCCACCAGCACGGATCTGGTCACCTGGACGGACCAGCCCATTGCCTTGGAACCGTCCGCAGGGCCGGACGCCGAGGGCTGCTGGTCCGGGGTCCTGGTGAACGACGGCGGCACGCCCACCCTGGTGTATTCGGGGCGACTCGAAGGCAAGGAGCGGCCCTGCGTCGCCGTAGGATCCCCGGACCTTCTGAACTGGGTCAAGGACCCAGCAAATCCCGTGATGCCGCGATGGTCGAGGCGGGCTGGTCCGGGGTCATGAGCCTGCCCCGAATCGTCACTGCTGCTGACGACCGTTCTCTCCGCTTCGCGCCCGTACCGGAAATCAAGAAGCTGCGCCGTCACCACGCTGGCTTGCCCGGGCAGGTGCTGACCGGCACATCGGCGCCATTGGAACTTGGCTTGCCCGGCACGCAACTCGACCTCGAACTGGACGTCCAACTGGCACCGGGCGCCCTGCTGCGGCTTGGTGTCCTGGGCTCCAGACACGAGGGCACCTCCGGCAGCCCCAACGAGGAGACGGTGATCGAGCTGCGCAGGGCGGCTGAGGCCGGCAACGATGGCACGCTCCGCCTGGACCGCACTCGAAGCAGCCTTGATCCAACGGTTGATGTGGAGGACAAGTCCGGCCCCGTGCCCATGCCCGAAGGAGTGGTGCACCTGCGTGTCATCCTGGACCGGTCCGCCGTCGAAATCTTTGCCAACGGGATAGCGCTCACCGCCCGCGTCTACCCCACGCTGGGCGGGGAACACGTCACCCTTGCCGCCGAAGGCACTGCCCGGATCGTTGCCCTCGACGCCTGGACTATGGCCGAAATTTATGAGGGTACGCGGCCCCTCTTCCCCTGAAGGCGCGGGGGCAGCGCTTCAACAACCACTCATACAGCAGCAACGAGGCTGCCCAAAAACAAGTAGGAACCCATGGAAGATTCACCCTCGGTCTCTCGTCGTTCACTCCTTACCGGAAGCAGTGTGGCTGTGCTCAGCGGATCGCTCGCACTTTCAGCAGCGTTCGCCGTACCCGCCGCAGCCGAACCCGCCACGGCACCTGAACCGCGATCAAAAGGCTCCATGTCAAAAGGACCACGCCGGATGCGCCCGACCTATCACTTCAGCGTCCCCGACAACTGGAAAAACGACCCTCAGCGCCCCATCTACATCGACGGGGAATACCACTACTACTACCTGTACAACGCCGACTACCTGCAGGGCGGCGGAGGCACGTCCTGGCGCCGCGCGACAACCACAGACCATGTCGCATTCACTGACCGCGGCGTCGCGATCCCGAAATTCAGCGACGGCAATGGCGACTGCTGGTCAGGATCCCTTGTGGTCGACGAGCGCAACACCGCCGGGTTCGGCGAAGGGGCTGTCATCGCGCTTGTGACCCAGGCGCCGGAAGGCCGCCAGGCTCAGTACCTCTGGTACTCGACTGACCGCGGCCGCTCCTTCCAGGCCGCCAGTTCAGCCCCCGTGCTGCCGAACCCCGGAGTGCAGGACTTCCGGGATCCCAAAGTGATCTGGGACGCTGACCGCCGGCAGTGGTTCATGGTGAACGCCGAGGGGCAAAAGCTTGGCTTTTACGCGTCCGCCGACCTGCGGTCCTGGCGGCGCGTCGGCGAGTTCATACGCACCGATCTGGGAGTGCTGGAATGCCCTGATATCTTCCGCATGACTGCTGACGACGGCAGCTCGCATTGGATCCTCGGCACGAGCGCCAACGGCAAAGGCCGCGGCCTGCCCGCGACCTACGCGTACTGGACGGGCGCTTTCGACGGAACATCGTTCACGCCTGATCGGCCGGAGCCCGAATGGCTCGACTACGGCTATGACTTTTACGGAGCAGTCACATATCCCCATCACGACGCGTCGGGTGCGGAGGATGAGACCCTCCGCCGGGTAATCGGGTGGGCGAACTTCTGGGACTATCCCCACAACACGCCGACCCTTGAGACGGACGCCTACAACGGCGATGACATGATCGTGCGCGACCTCCGCCTCAAGCGGGCGGACGGGGCGTACCACCTCGTCTCCGCCCCCACCGCTGCACTGGAGAATTATGGGAAGCGCGACCACGTCCTGGGCGACATAGTCGTAAGCGGCACCCGCGACCTCGACGTCCGCGCCTCCGCTTACGACTTGACCTGCGAGCTCGTGTGGGACCCCGCGTCCGCTCCTGCCAACGTGGGTTTTGAGCTATGCCGCGCACCAGGCGGCGGCAGGCACGTCGCCGCCGGTGCATTCCTGCGAGGCCCCTTCGCGTATCTCAACAGGCGGCCAACGATCAACCCAACCGGCGGTGAAACCCAGACCCCTATCGACCCCTCGACAGGACGGCTCACCATCCGCATCCTCGTGGACCTTACGAGCGTGGAGATGTTCGTCGGAGACGGACGCATGGTGCACTCGCACCGGGTATTCCCTCTTGATGGCGACAACGGAATCCGGCTTTACGCCCATGAAGGAGCCGCCACATTCCGGAACCTGGCCATTCGCGAAATTAAGGAATTGCGTTAGTCCAGGCCCTGATTGTCCGGCAGGTCTTTCTGCAGACCAAGGTTGTGGTTCGCAGAAAGGCCTGCCCGGGTCACAGGTGGGCCATCTGCTTCAAAAGGGTGCGGCAGTAGAGAATGACCAAACCTGCAGGGCCGGCAACCAACTGCTTGCCCGGCTCCACGTTGGGTAAGACAAGTTCAAGACCTGCAATGCAGATTGGACTTGCCCGGTTCCACAGGTCGCAGCCCGCGGTTCCAGCCCCAACAGAAAGACCCGATGAGAACCCCATCTGAACACGTCGTTCCAGCGCACGTTGACCTCAAGCTGGGCAATGAGCCGAACCACAAGCCCCTGGTCCGTTGGCTGCTCGCCAACCAGGTGGCCCCTGCCGGCCCGGAGGCCGAGGAAGACCACAGGCCCAACGCCTGGTGGAAAGTCATGTGTCTGACCGGCGTCGACTACTTCTCCACCCTGTCCTACCTGCCCGGCATCGCAGCCCTGGCCGCCGGGGCACTGTCGCCGCTGGCCACCCTGCTGATCGTGGCCCTGACCCTGCTGGGCATGCTGCCCATGTACCGCCGGGTCGCCCAGGAGAGCCAGCACGGACAAGGGTCGGTGGCCATGCTTGAGAAGCTGTTGCCGTTCTGGCGCGGAAAGTTCTTCGTCCTGCTGCTTCTCGGTTTCGTCGCGACCTCCTGGATCATCACGATCACCCTTTCCGGTGCCGACGCGACGGTGCACCTGTTGGAGAACCCGCTGATCCCCGAGGCCCTCAAAGGAAGCGCCGTCATCATCACCGTGGTCCTGCTGCTGATCCTGGGCGGGGTGTTCCTGCTCGGCTTCAATGAAGCTGTCGGTGTCGCCATCCCCCTCGTGGCCGTCTACCTGCTCCTCAACGCCGCCGTCGTGGTCGCCGGGTTCGTCCACATCGCAGCGGACCCGTCGCTGGTGGCCGGCTGGACCGACCGGCTGTTCTCCAGCGGCGGCGGCCCAATCGGGCTGGTCAGCCCCGCCATCATCGCCTTCCCGCTGCTGGTCCTGGGCCTGTCAGGATTCGAAACCGGGGTGTCCATGATGCCCCTGATCAAAGCCACCGGAACCACGCCGGAGGAGGTCATGGCCTCCCGCGTGAAAAACACGCGGAAGCTGCTGACTACGGCGGCGCTCATCATGAGCGTCTACCTCATGTCCACCAGTTTCCTCACCACGGTCATGATCCCGGCCAAGGAATTCGAGGACGGCGGACAGGCCAACGGGCGCGCCCTGGCGTTCCTCGCCCACAATCTGTTCGGGGCCGGCTTCGGCACCGTCTACGACATCTCCAGCGCCCTGATTCTGTGGTTCGCCGGCGCCTCCGCCATGGCCGGGCTCATCAACATCGTGCCCCGCTACCTGCCTGCCTACGGCATGGCCCCGGAATGGGGCCGCGCCGTCCGCCCCGTGGTGCTGGTCTACACCGTCCTGAGCATCGGCATCACCATCGCGTTCCACGCCGACGTGAACGCCCAGGCCGGAGCGTATGCCACCGGCATTCTGGCCATGATGGTTTCCGGGGCGGTCGCCGTCACGGTCTCGGCCATCCGGCGCCGGAGCAGGCCCGGGGCCGTCGGCTTCAGCATCCTGACCCTGATCCTGCTCTACGCACTCGCTGACAACGTCCTCGAAAAACCGGACGGCATCCTCATCTCGGCGTTCTTCATCGCCGGAATCATCGCAGTCTCGCTCACATCGCGGGTCAGCCGCACTACCGAACTGCGGGTGGACACCATCGAGTTCGACGAGGCCGCCCGCCAGTTCATCACCGACTCGATCGCCTTCGACGGCGAACTGCACATCATTGCCAACAAGAAGCAGCACGGTGACAAGGCAGAGTACGCCGAGAAGGAATACGAACAGCGCGGGCTGAACCCCGTGCCAGGCCCCGCCGACGTCATCTTCCTGGAAGTCGAGATCTCCGACCCCTCAGAGTTCAGCCACACGCTCCGGGTCGAAGGCGCCGAAGTCGAGGGCTACAGGGTCCTTCGGGTGAAGTCCCCGGCCGTGCCGAACGCCATCGCCGCCGTCCTGCTGGCCATGCGGGACTCCACAGGAGTCAAGCCCCAGTGCTACTTCGAATGGTCCGAGGGCAGCCCGGTCAACCACCTCATGCGGTACCTGTTCCTCGGCCAGGGTGACACGCCCCCGCTGGTAAGGGAGATCCTCCGGGAGGTCGAACCCGACAAGGCTGCCAGGCCCGGCATCCATGTGGGCTGACGGCGCGGCGCGGGCTCGCGCAGGCGCCTCGCTCTCTTCGCACGCACTTGAACAGGCCACCGCGGCGGCCAGGCCACAGCCCGCGCACGTGGCGTCAGAGGGACGCCACCACAAGTTTTGTACACACGTTAAAGCAAGAATCCCCTTTGACGGGGGAAACACATTGCCCGCCTCTCCCAGAGCAGAGAGGGACTCGGGTAGTACGTGGAGTGTCGGCGGCGACAACGTACTATAACGGATTGGTCACGAACACTCACGCCATAGTTGACAGCGCTGTCAGTAAGAGAGTTAGATCACATTCATGAATGACAGCGCTGTCGAAGCCTCCTCCAAAGAAGCATCGAAACAGGCGTTGCCCCGACTTGCGGACGTCGCAGCTCATGCCGGGGTTTCGTCCAAAACGGTGTCCCGCGTCGTAAACAACGAAGCGAATGTGAGGCCACAGGTCCGGGCCCAGGTCCTTCGTTCGGTGGCCGCTTTGGGTTATCGCCCGAACGCAGCCGCTCGTGCCCTGGTTACGCAACGGACCCATCAGATCGGACTCATCGCAACCGCGAGCTCGCTTTACGGTCCGACGGCGGGGTTGTTCAGCCTGGAGCAGGCCGCCTGGAAGGCCGGCTACGGTCTGACACTCACCACGGTCAGAGAGGCATCCGACGCGCAGCTCGAAGAAGCCATCCATTACCTCATGGTGCGTGGCGTTGAGGGAGTGATCGTTTCCGGCGTGGCGGGAGTTCTCCATCTCGAAACGTCCGCCCTGGCTGACATGCCCCTGGTCAGCACCAGCCCCATTACGACCGAGTCGGCAAAGCACGTGTTGGTCGACTCGGATCAGGTAGCTGGCACGAGAGCCGCCGTGCGTTATCTCTATAATTCTGGGCATCGTCGGATTGCGCACCTCGCCGGCCCGTTGAGCTGGGACTCGGCGGCTCGGCGACGCGACGGGTGGCTGCAGGAGCTGGAGGGCCTGGGACTCGACCCCGGCCCCCTGATTGAAGGTGACTGGTCGCCCAAATCGGGATATGACGCGGCGCATACTCTCGATCGAACAGCGGCGACCGCCGTCGTTGTCGCCAATGACCACATGGCGATTGGTGCGATCCGCGCCTTCACCGAGAAAGGCCTCCGCATCCCGGACGATATGTCTGTGATTGGCTTCGACGACGTTCCCGAAGCCGCCTACCAGATGGTTCCTCTGACGACGGTTCGTCAGGATTTTTCCTCCGTCGCTGAACGTTCCGTGCGCGAGCTCGTACATCTGATTGAGGGGCGCGCAGCGGAAAACACCAGCATTCATCTTCCTACTGAACTGATCGTGCGGGCATCCACCGCAACTCTCATCGGCGACCCGAGCTGATTGATCAGTTTCTTCAACCCGTAAGAACGAACATCACCCACGTTCGCCGGCGCGACGGCCTTACGGGCGCATTGCCGCATCCACACCACCCATTCGAAAGCAGAAGCCATGTCACGATATATTTCACGTCGCTCCATCCTGGCCGCGTTTCCTCTTGCTGCCTTAAGTGTTAGCGCTCTCACTGCCTGTGGCGGAGGGACGTCCCCGGCCTCGGGTGGGGCCTCCTCCCCCGTCTCGCAGGCAGATATTGATGCGGCCATGAAAAAGGACACCAAGCTGACCTTCTGGACATGGGTGCCGGACATCCAGAAAGAAGTGGACTTGTTCCAAGCCAAATACCCTGCAATGAAGGTCGAGGTGGTGAACGTTGGCCAGGGCGGGGCCCATTACCAGAAGCTCCGGGCGGCAATCCAAGCCGGAAAGGGAGCCCCGGATGTGGTGCAGATGGAGTTCGACAAACTGCCATCGTTCACCCTGACTGACAACCTCCTGGACCTCACCGCATACGGTATTGGCGATTTGAAGGCCGACTACCCGGCCTGGGTATGGGACGGGGTGACGCCAGGCGGCAAGGGAATTTACGGCGTACCGCAGGACACAGGCCCCATGGGCATGCTGTACCGCGAAGACCTGTTCACGGCCGCCGGAATCACCATCCCCAAAACGTGGGACGACTTTGCGGCCGCGGTCTCGACATATCGGGCCAAGAACCCCTCGGGTATGCTCGTCAACTGGGCCCCCAGCTCGGAAGCGAACATGCTGGGTCTCTTCTGGCAGGCCGGCGGCCGACCCTTCTCCTACGACGGAACCAAGAACGTCAAGATCAACCTCACCGGAGACGCCGCCTGCAAGAAGGTCACCTCCTTCTGGAACGATCTCTTCCGGTCCGGCAACATCGGGAACGAACCCGACTTCGCCGACGCCTGGTACCAGGGCCTGAACAGCGGAAAGTACGCGTCCTGGCTGACAGGTGCATGGGGGCCGGTCTTCCTCCAGGGAACAGCGAAGAGCACGGCTGGCAAATGGCGTGCGGCACCCCTGCCCCAGTGGGATCCCTCCAAGCCGGCAAGCGGCAACTACGGCGGTTCCACCGACGCCGTCCTGAAGTCAAGCGAGAACCCCATTGCCGCGGCAATGCTGGCCCGCTTCGTCAACACAGATGACAAGGCCGCACTGACCCTTGCCAACGAACAGTTCCTCTTCCCGCCGTCGACGAAAACCCTCAAGAACCCGGCCTTCGCTGACGCGCCGTCAACCTTTTATGGTGGCCAGAAGGTCAACCAGCAGTTCACCGACATCTCCTCGACCGTCCAGGAGGGCTTCCAGTTCCTGCCCTTCAACGACTACGCCGCCAGCAGCTACGACAAGACCATGGGCAAAGCCATCGGTGACCGTGGGGATCTCAACGCCGCATTGTCCGCCTGGCAGGATGACCTGGTGCAGTACGCCAAGGGACAGGGATTCACCGTTGCAAGCTGAGACTTCCTACCGTCAAGCACAGCGGACCCCACCCAGGAAGACAGCGAACATCGCGCGGCGGCGCCAGTACATGGCGGCCTACGCATTGTCCATGCCGTTTATGATCGCCTTCGCATTGATGATTGCTGTACCTCTCGCCTACGCAGGCTATCTCTCCCTCTTCAAGAAGCAACTCATTGGCGGGGTCTCGTTTGTCGGCATGGACAACTACGCGCGTGCCCTGACCGACGCATCATTCCTCGGCGGGGTCGGCCGCATGGCCCTGTTCCTGGTCATCCAGGTACCGGTCATGCTTGGCCTGTCACTGCTCTTCGCCCTCATCCTGGACAGCGGAATGTTGCGCCTGCAAAAGTTCATCCGTCTCGGGGTGTTCTTGCCGTACGCGATTCCCAGCGTGATCGCCACCTTGATGTGGGGCTACCTATATGGGAAAGACTTCGGGCCGTTCGCGCAACTGGCCAAGTCGCTGGGGCTTCCGGCGCCGGATTTCCTTGCCGGGGGCAACGTCCTCTTCTCGATTATGAACATCGTGACCTGGGGATTCGTCGGGTACAACATGATCGTCATGTACGCGGCCCTCAGGTCCATACCCGCCGAACTATATGAAGCCGCGCGTGTCGACGGCGCCGGCGAATGGAGGGTGGCATGGTCGATAAAGATACCCGCCATCAAAGGCGCCTTGCTGCTGACCACAATCTTCTCTGTCATCGGGTCATTCCAGCTTTTCAACGAACCGAACCTCCTGCGCGTCATCGCCCCGGCAGCCATTGGTCAGGATTACACGCCGAACATGTACGCCTTTCAGCTCTCCTTCGTCAATCAGGATGCCAACTACGCCGCGGCCATTGCCTTCCTTCTCGGGATCGTAATCATGGCCGTCAGCTATGGCGTCCAGCTGACAGCGAACAGAAAGGAAAAGGTATCGTGACCGCCACAGTCGCTGACCGCCTCACGGCAAGAAGCCAGACCACGACGCCACCGCGGCGCAAACGATCGGGCCGCAGCACGCTCCTCACCGCAGCCATGCTGCTGTGCCTGGTCTACTTCCTCCTGCCTATCTTCTGGCTCATCGTCGCCTCAACCAAGGCAAACGAGGATTTGTTCAGCAGCTTCGGCCTCTGGTTCTCGAACATGAACCTGGCCGAGAACCTGAACAACGTCTTCACCTTCCAGAACGGCGTCTTCATCCACTGGATGGTCAACAGCCTTATCTACGCAGTCGTAAGTGGCCTGGGCGCATCAACCCTGGCCACCGCCGCCGGCTATGCCTTCGCCAAATACAGGTTCCCGGGTGGGAACGCCATGTTCACGATTGTGTTGGGCGCGGTGATGATCCCGATGACGGCCCTGGCCATCCCCACTTACCTGCTTTTCGCGGGCGCCAACCTGACCAACACTCCCTGGGCAGTGATCCTGCCCTCGTTGGTGAGCCCGTTCGGCGTCTACCTCATGAGGGTCTACGCAGCCGACGCAGTCCCGGACTCACTCATCGAAGCGGCACGCGTCGACGGCGCCAGCGAAATGCGCATCTTTCTTCAGATCGTTCTTCGGCTCCTCGTACCCGGCTCCATCACGGTGCTGCTTTTCGCACTCGTGGCGTCCTGGAACAACTACTTCCTGCCCCTGATCATGCTCAACAGCCCTGAACTGTTCCCGCTTCCGGTCGGCCTTGCCCAATGGCAGGCGGCCTCTGCCGCAGGATCAGGCTCCCAGGCACTGTTCTCCACCGTCATCACCGGGTCCCTCGTCTCAGTGCTCCCGCTAATGGCCGCATTCCTGTTCCTTCAGCGCTACTGGCAGTCCGGCCTCGGCAGCGGTGCCGTCAAAGCGTGACCCAGACCCCAATCCTCGACGAAAGTAAGAATCCATGTCTGAACGACCCCGCAAAGTGCTCTTCGGCGCAGCGTACTACCACGAATACCAGCCCTCTCCCCGCCTTGAGCAGGATCTCGACCTCATGGCACAGGCCAACATGACCGTCATCCGCGTTGGCGAATCCACTTGGTCCCAGTGGGAGCCCGAGGACGGCAAGTTTGACCTGGAGTGGATGACGCCGGTCCTGGACGGCGCCCACAAACGCGGAATCTCCGTGATCCTGGGCACCCCGACCTACGCCATTCCGATGTGGCTTGCCCGACGCTACCCGGAAATTGCGGGCGAGCCGACGACCGGCCAGCCGCTGGGATGGGGTGCCCGGCAGGAGGTGGACTACACCCACCCCGCTTTCAAATTTCACGCCGAGCGCACCATCCGCAAAATCGTCCAACGCTTCGCAACACACCCGGCCGTTATCGGCTATCAGGTCGACAACGAACCGGGCCTACTCACCTTCCACAACCGCGGCGTTTTCCAGCGCTTCACGGACGAACTGCGGCACCAGTACGGAACGGTGGAGAACCTCAACAAGGAATGGGGCCTGGTCTACTGGTCCCATCAGCTCTCCACCTGGGCGGACCTCTGGACACCGGACAACAACGCCCAGCCGCAATACGACCTCGCGTGGCGCCGGTTCCAGGCCAGACTCACCACCGAATTCCTTCAGTGGCAGGCCGCCATCGTCCGGGAATACGCAACCCCTGAGCAGTTCGTCACCACCTGCATCGCCTACGACCGGCCCTCCCAGCACGATCAGGACATGACCCGGGATTTCGACGTCACGGCGGGCAACCCCTACTACGCCATGCAGGACGCTTTCGCCATCCCGCCGTCCAGCAGCACACCACAAGGGTGGGCGACCAGCGGCGCCTGGACGCTCTTCCAAAGCGGTGACCGCATGTATTCATCAAAACAGGCTCCGTTCCTGGTCACCGAGACCAACGCCGGAGCCATCGGCGGATCTGCGATGCAATATCCGGCGTTTGACGGACAGTGGCGGCAGGCCGCCTATGCATTCATCTCCCGCGGCGCCGAGATGATCGAATACTGGCACTGGGCCACGAACCACTATGGCACTGAAACGTACTGGGTTGGTGTCCTCCCACATGACCAGAAACCCGGACGCGTCTACCACGAACTGGCCCGGTTGGGAGCGGAGCTCAAAACTGCAGACCAAGCCCTGGTCGGCCTCACACCGGATGCGAACGTGGGCATGATCTACTCCAATGACTCCAAGTGGGGTCTCGCCGGCCAGCCCTGTTTCCTGTCCGAGGCGCCAATGACGGGAGACGAACGCTCCTATCAGAAGAATTTCGAAGCCTTCTACCAGGGTGCCTTCCGGGCGGGAGCCCCGGTCCGGATCCTGCACGACCGCCAGATCACCGGCACTGAGGGCCAGAGCCTCGACCCTGCCCAGGTGGCTAAGGAACTGCCCGTCCTGATTGCCGCCGGCCTGTACATAGCCGATGACGAACTGCTGGACTGGCTCCGGGCCTACGCAGAAGCCGGCGGACACCTCGTGCTGGGCATGCGTACCGCGTACGCAGACCACGAGGCACGGGCCCGGCTCGAAACAAAACCTTCCCGCCTGGCTGAGCAAGCAGGGGTCAGCTACCAGGAATTCTCCCAGCTCGCCCACCCGCTTGAACTGGAGGCAGCGGAAGGATTCCAGCTTTCGCCAGGAAGCCTCGCGACCCGCTGGATCGACTACCTCGAGCAGCAGCACGGCACCGCCCTTGCCAGCTACGTCCATCCTCAGTTCGGCCGCTACCCCGCCATCACAACCACGGCGGCGGGTGCCGGCAGGATCACGACCGTCGGCACGCTGCCAAACACGGAACTGGCTGCAGACCTGATTCGCTGGCTAACCCCGGACCACAATGCAAGATGGGAAGACTTGCCGGAGACCGTCACCATCCACTCGGCGAAAAGTGCGGACGGACGCCGTTTACACTTCGTGCACAACTGGGGCTGGGAACCGGTCACGATTGCCGCGCCGGCTTCCGTGGACGACCTCCTCGACACGGAGCAGACCAACTTCACCAAGATTGAGCTCACCGCATGGGACGTGCGAGTCCTTATCGAAACTTCCAAGCAGGAAGCCAATAGCTAACTGGCTGGAGCACCGGGAGGAGGCCCGAACACTCCGGGCCTCCTACCTACCTTCCCGTCCGTCTTCGATGCTGGCGCCAGGACAGGGCCCCGATGAAAAGGGTCAGGCTCTCGTTTAACGAGGCGAATCAAGGACTCGCAACGGCAAGGAAGTGCGCCCCCTAGCTTCACCCCGCACGTCTTATGAACCGTCGCGTGGCGCCCATCCGCGCACGACCGTTTTACGCCCGCTCTCCATCGAGAACTCACACGGGAGACCAATTGCAAACTACCGCACGCATGGCAGATGTCGCAGCGGCAGCAGGCGTCTCAATGGCGATCGTTTCCAATGTTCTCAACCAGCCGGACATTGTCGCTCCCGGTACTCGCGAGAAAGTAAGGGAGGCGATACGCGCCCTGCAATACAGGCGGGCCGCGCACGTCGCACGTCGTTCGGAGAAAAGCCCGCGGACACGCCGGCCCAAACCTAACCCCGCCCCGGCGACCGGATGGGAAAAGCATGGATTCCCCAAGGTGAAATCGGCTGCTCACATCAACCCATATTTCACTGCCGATCAGGCTGCCCAGGTCCGTGCGGCACTTCAGGCGGCCGGGCCAGGGGAAGGCTATGTCTCGCTCTCTGATCTAGTGGTTGCCGCGACGATGGAGGAAGTCAAGCGACTGCAACGCAGGTACAACGAGGGGCGGCATTGGCCCGGAATATCAGCCGGGAGGATCCGGCGCGGACGGCCCACTCTCGGTGAAGCTACGACGCGCAACCCCTCTAGCGAGGGGATATGCCGTGCCCGAGGTGGGACTCGAACTACACTCGGGGCCTTACAAGCACTGGGAACTCCCGAAAACACACGAGATGTACACACCCCCGAATTCGCCCTCGCCGTTGGATGTGTCCGCGTTAAAAAGCTCTGCGATCTCCCCCTGGCAAGCGCAGCCCGACTCTCGCATTGAACGCTCAAGCCAGAATTCCAGCCTAAGACTCTGGCGGCCAAAAGGCAGCAGGCGTAGCGTCGATCACAGTCAGATTGGCTAAGAGGCAAGGCCTGATGACCAGTCTGGCAGCATGGGATTTTCCCAAGGAGGCGGGCATGGCAGGGTGGAACGCCGACACGGCGGCCGGGCCTTTAGGGGTTGGTACCGTCACACTGGTGGAGGGTTCGTCCTTCTGTATTTCCATGCCCAACGGAGACATCCATCCGGAGCATCCCCACGGCCTTTTCGTCCAGGACACCCGGTTTCTGTCCACGTGGTACCTGACGATTAATGGGCAGCCGCTGGAGCCGCTCGCGGCCGAGGTTAAGGAGCCCTACCGCGCCCTTTTTGCAGGACGCGTCCCACGCTCTGACGGTTACGCGGACAGTCCCCTCATTGTCGAGCGACTGCGCGAGGTGGGTGAGGGCATGCAGGAACAGCTCACGGTCCGGAATTTCTCGCTGGTACCCATGGAGTGCATCCTTCAGCTGGTGGTTGGGTCGGACTTCGCCGATTTGTTCGAGGTCAAGGAAGCCAGGATCCAGAGGCAATGGGAGGAACGCCGGCACGTTGACGATGGAGTGCTAACGATCCACGGCCGCTGGAAGGACGTCCAAAAGGACATCGTCAATGCTCCCGATGCTGACGTGACCATCGACGCCATTATCTGCCGGGTGATGATCCAGCCGAGGTCGGAATGGTCCACGACTGTCAGCGCGGTGCCAGTAACCGGAAAATCCCGTCGGCCAGCCTTCGGCCACACGGGCGGTGAGTTGTCCCCCAGCGATCGGCGCCGCCGGGAGTGGGTGTCCAGGATCCCAATGCTGCGAATGGGAAATCCCGCGATTGAGCGGACACTCAAGCGTAGCTACGACGACTTGGGAGCATTGCGAATCGAGGACCCGGACCATCCAGACCGTGTGGTGGTGGCTGCCGGCGCGCCATGGTTCATGACCATCTTCGGCCGCGATTCCCTCTGGGCCTCTGAAATGGCGCTTCCGGTGGACCCCTCCCTGGCGCTGGGCACACTGCAAACCCTGGCGGACCGGCAGGGAACCGTGGTTGATCCCCTCAGTGAAGAGGAACCTGGCAAAATCCTCCACGAAGTAAGACTCGATGTCTCAAGCGGGCTCTCTCTAGGCGGAAAATCCACTTACTACGGCAGCGTGGACGCCACCCCTTTGTTCGTTGACGTCCTGGGGGCCGTCAGCCGCTGGGGCTTCGCCAAAGAAACCATCAACGCATTGCTGCCCCACGCAGACCGCGCACTGGAGTGGATCCGCGACAACGGCGACAAGGACGGCGACGGTTTCGTCGAATACCAGCGGCTCAACCCCAACGGTCTGGTCAACCAGGGGTGGAAAGACTCGTGGGACGGGATAAATTTCGCCGACGGGCGCCTCGCTGAACCGCCCATCGCACTGTGCGAAGTCCAGGCCTATGTCTTCGCTGCTTACTTGGCCCGGGCATGGATGGCATACGACGCTGGCGATTATGAGATCGGAGACACTTACGCTGACCGCGCAGCCCTCCTGAAGAAGCGGTTCAACGAAGAGTTTTGGATACCTGAACGCGGCTACTACGCCGTCGCCCTCGACGGGCAAAAGCAAAAAGTCGACGCGTGTGCCTCCAACATGGGCCATTGCCTGTGGCTGGGACTGGTGGACGAGGACAAGGCCGCGCAGGTGGCGCGGCACCTAGTGTCCCCGGAAATGTTCAGTGGCTGGGGCGTCCGTACACTCGCAAGCAACATGGGCGCCTACAACCCTGCCAGCTATCACAACGGTTCCGTATGGCCGCACGACAACGCGATCATCCAGGCGGGCCTGGTCCGTTACGGATTCGTGGAAGAAGCACAAAGGATCTCCACTGCACTCCTGGAAGCCGCCGACTTTTCCGGCGGCCGATTGCCGGAACTTTTCTGCGGGTTCAGCCGCGACCAGTTCACCGAACCCGTCCCCTATCCCACGGCCTGCTCGCCCCAGGCATGGGCAGCGACCTCACCGATCCTGCTATTAACCAGCCTGATGCGCTACGACGCCCACGTCTCCCGCGGAGGAGTTTGGCTGGACCCCGTTCTGCCGAAGTCCTACGGCGACCTTCAGATCACCAACGCACCACTGGCCAGCAAACACGTCACCATCAACATCACAAACGCACTCCCCAGCATGCAGGGACTACCCGAAGGAATAACATTCCACCGAGGGCACCGTCCCTGGATCACCGAGCTCGTAGAACAAGCCAGCCGAGACCGCAGAACCTGATGATTACGGACAGTAGGACCGGAACCGATTCAGACGGAAAAGAACGTGTGACTTGTTGTGTTGGTTGTCCTATTTTTCTCATCTTCCACGACGAGAACGGCCGGCGTGACCGCCGGCCGTTCCTGTCTACGCTGCTCTCCTTGAACGATGGCAGGTTATCCCTTCGGGGTCACCTGCAGCCTGTCGAAGGAGACCTGTTTGCCGTCCTGGTCAAGGACCACAAAGTCATCGCGGCCGTTCTGGACGTCAGCCGGCAGGATGAACTCCACCGTGTTGTCCGTGGTGGGGAAGATCCAGCCGAGGCGCTGGCTGTGCTTGTTGAGGTAGACGTAGTACCACTGGCCGTATTCGAGTCCGTTGAGGACCACTTTCTGGCCGTTGCGGTACCTCTCCGCCGTGCCCAGATCGAACGGCGGAAGCTGTTCCTCCAGGTCCTGTACCGTGAGCGCCGGGATGATTTCCGGACGTGCCGGTTGAAGATCCAGGATGGTTTCGTCCCCGGCCAGTGTGGCGGAGACCTGCTTTGCACCGTTGACGGCGGTTGCCTCGAGCTGCACTGCCTCCAGCCGTCCGGCGGCGATGTCGGCAGCGGTCAGGACGTAGTCGCGGGTTGCCGTTATGGTGCCGCCCACCCCCAGTCTCGGTTCCAGGATAGAAGCGTCAGGTGCGCTGAGTTCCGTCAGGGAAACGTTGCCGGCGTTGCCCAGGGTGTAGGTGTAGGTGATGGTGTCACCTACGGAGGCATACCGGTCCCCGTCGTTGTCTTTCCATTCCGTTGCTATAGTGCCCTCCAGCCGTGGGTCACGGACTTTGAGGTCAACTTCTCCGCCGTCAACAGTGTAGGTACGCGTTGTCTGCCCGGCGGACCTGACCTCCCAGGTGGTGGCCGGAACAAAGAAGCCCTGTTCGGCTTCCGCCGCGGTGACTTCATGCCGCGGGGTAGTGCAAGCGTAGCTCTGGCCCGCCGGCAGCACACCGTAGCGGCAGTTGCCGGGGCCTTCAGGGACGAAGGGGCTGAAATTGCCGGCCGTGGGAACGACCTTCTCGGTCAGGGGGCTGGTGTTGGTGACGTCGAATGTGTAGGGAAAGGCTTCCCCTGCGGTGTAGGGCTGGGTGGCCAGGTCACGGCCGGCATCGTTGCGGCTGCCTGTGATGTCCGCTGCGACCAGTCCGTCCCGCAACGCAACGGCCGCGCCGGTAAACGCAACTGTCTTGGTGAGCGACGGCGTCGAGCTGGCTGTGATGGTGAAGCTCGCCTGCGGAACGAAGTAGCCGCGCGCGATGTCCTCGGCCGTCATCGTGTGCTTTGCCGTGGTGCAGGTGTAGGAGGCGCTGGCGGCCAGGTTGTTGTACCGGCAGTTGGGGGCCGACGGCGGCAGGAAGCCGGCGTCGAAGGTGCCGGATGCGGGCACTGAGTTCACCGTGACGTTGGCCGTGCTCTTGACGTTGAATGAGTAGCCCAGCACCTCGCCCTCTCGGTAAGGGTTGGTGATGACGTCCCTGGCAGGCGCGGTTCCCGTGATGGAGAGGCCCACCTGCGGCGCCACCGGAACGGTGGCTGTGAAGGTGTGCTGCGAAACCCGGCCGTCCGCCGTCATGAAGGCCGCGTTAAGGCTTTGCGGACCGCTGGCGCTGGTCGAGGCGGTCAGGGCCACGTTTACGGTCACCGAGGCACCGGGTGCGACGTCGGGTACGGGCACTGTGGTGGCGGACCACCCGGTGGGGGTGTAGACCGTGGCGTTCGCGCCCGAGAGCGTGGTGGCTTCCTGGTTGGTGATGGTGACAGGGACCTGCTCGGTGGCAGCGGGAGCAGTGGTGACCGCCGGAACTGACAGCGGTGCGCACACGTAGTTCAACCACGCGTCGTCGAACATGGAGAATGTGATGTTGTCCGTGTAGTTGCCTTCGTAGAGGACCCCGAACTGTCCGTCTTCGAGCCGGGTGACGGTGGAGTACGCGGAGAAGCCCGGGCGGATGGTGCGGACACCCGGCCAGGTGGCACCGTCATCACACGAAACCCGGGCCGATACGTTCTCCCGGCCGGTCTTGGAGTTGGAGTTGGTGAAAATGAGCTTCTTGGCGGCAGCGGACCCTTGCACCCCCGCCGGGTACATCCGGGCGATGGCGCCGTTGTTGGCCGGGTCCGGGAGTTCCGTGTCCTGCGTTACCGGGCCGTAAGTGGCACCGCCGTCAGTGGAGATCGCGACTTTGCGGTAGCCCTGGTTGGCGTTGTCGCGGGAGTTCAGTAGGACCCGGCCGTCCGAAAGTTCCACGGTTTTGTTTTCATCCATGCGGTCACCCACGTTGGCGCCTTTGTGCCAGGTGGCGCCGTGGTCGTCCGAGTAGACGCTGTAAGCCTGAATGCGGTTGCTGCCGTCGGCCTGGCGGACGTCCCCGGCATACTGCTGGATCAGGCGGCCCTTGTACTGGCCGTACTTAAGCTGGATCCCTTCCCCCGAGGACGCGAAGTTGGAGCGGATGTCACCCGCTATGGGGTTCGTCTTGCTGGCGCCCGGTTTGGTGATGGTGGTGATCAGCCGCGGCTGGCTCCAGGAGGTGCCGCCGTCGGAGGACTCGATAACGGCGGAGGAAATGACGCTGCGGTCAGCATCGTCATTCCCGTACTGGCTGCCGAAGAAGCCCTGGTCCTTGGAGTAGACGAAGAAGGTGAACACCTTGCCCGTCTCGGCATCAAGAACGTAGGAGGGGTCGCTGTAGCCGTACTTCGGCGCACTGGCATCCGCCACGTGGCCTGCCGCAATCACCTGCACGGGTCCCCAGGTCCGGCCACCGTCGGTGCTGCGCCGCTGCACGATCGAGTTGGGGTTGGGGGCGTCGGCCGCGCTGCCGGGCCTGCCGTCCCAGGAGGCCAGGACCACGCCGTTTCCAAGATATGTCATGGCCGGGATGCGGTAGAAGAAATTGCTGGCGGTCCGGTCTGCCGCCAGGTTCTGTTCCGAAAAAGTCCCGGGAGGTGCGGTGGGGCTGTTCGGCGGGATGGGGGCGGCCTGGGCGGCGGGAACGGTTCCGGCCAGCAAGGCAAGGGTTAATGCCGCTGCTCCTGCACCCCTTCCCACCACTGCTGTGCGTCTGATTCTTCTCTTCGTGGAACCCAAATCATGTGTCCTTTCGGGGAGCCGCTGCATCGCGGGCCTGCTGAGGTGACGATCGCCAGAGGTAATTAGAAACCTTCGACATACGACGTCCTACAACCGTATAGTGGCCCGCTTCACATTGCTAGACTTAAGGGGTGACGTCCTACATCTCACCTCCTGTCCCCCACCTCCCGGTTGCCGTCGCGGCTGTGGAGCACGTCCTCGCCACCCGCGGAACCGGCGGCTACCGGCAGTACCGCATCCCGGCCCTTGCCGTCACCGCAAGCGGGACTGTGCTGGCGGCCTACGACGGCCGGCCCAACCTTGATGATCTGCCCAGCCCCATTGACCTGCTGCTCCGCCGCAGCACGGACAGCGGCCGGACGTGGAGCAGCCAGGCTGTGGTCCGCACGGCAAAGGGCCTCGAGGGTTTCGGGGATCCGAGCCTGCTGGTAGACATGGAAACGCAGCGCATCTTCCTCTTCCATGCGGCAGGAACCCGGGCTGGATTCTTCGAGGCCACCGCCGGGCAGGATCCGGACGATGAGTACGTCCAGCACTGCGATCTCAGCTTCTCCGACGACGACGGACTGACCTGGCAGCACCGCAGGATCACCAGCCAACTGAAAGGCAGTACTAACCGCCCGGTTACCGGAATTTTTGCTGCTGCCGGCCAGGGCATCCAGATCCATTCAGGACCTTTTACCGGCAGGCTGGTGCAGCAGTTCGTTATCCTCTGCGAGGGCGCCATCATGGCCGCCTCCGCGTACAGCGATGACCACGGAGGCTCCTGGGCCCTCGGCCAGCTTGTTGGCGAGCAGACGCACGGCTTCAGCCCCAACGAAAACAAGGTGGTTGCACTGGCGGACGGCCGCCTCCTGCTGCACAGCCGCAGCACGCCGCGCCGCCTCGCCGCAACATCGGACGACGGCGGGGCCACCTGGAGTGCGCTGGCTCCCGTTGAGGAACTTCCGGATCCGAGCGACAACGGCTCCCTTGTCCGTTTCGACGGCCTGCCCAATGTGGCCGGCCTGGCCGACGGCAGCACCGACTCCTGGCTGCTGGCCACCAACAACCACGACACAGCCCTGCGGCGGAACACGGTACTCAGCCTGTCTCTCGACAACGGGCGCAGCTGGCCGGCGAAACTGGTCCTATGCCCCGGAAGTTCCGCCTATTCCACCGCAGCCCGCCTCCCGGACGGCAGTATCGGCGTCCTGTATGAGCGGCAGGGTTACCGGGAAATAGTCTTCGCCTCCGTGCCGCAGGAGCAGCTCACGCAACAACTCAATGCCCCTCAGGAGCCTGCGTCCACAGACGGCCCTGGCCTGGTGTTCGATATTGAACTCCGCTCCATCACCCCCGGCCGCCCGGCCGTGTGGCTCAACGCTGGTGAATTCCACGTCATGCCTTCCAACACAGAAGGCTGGAACGTCCATACCTGGAAAGAGATTGGCCAAGGCTACACCGAAGGATCAGCGCAAATCCTCGGCACCCGGGAGGCGCAGGACCTGAACTACGGCCTTGTCACACCCGGCTACAGGGCCGGGGACATCCTGGCTTTCACCGGCAGGGCACGCAATGGCGGTCCCCTCCCGGTGACCGAGGTGCGCCTGGACGGCCCGGGCGTCCACGCGTTCCCCGCCGAGGATCTTCTGCCCGGGGCGGAAGCGCTCTACTTCACCCCCACGCACACGTTGACCGAAGACGACGCAAAGCGCGAGTCCGTAGAGGTGGCATACACCGTCGAGGGAGTCATGGGCGGCTCGCGCCACCGCACGTCCCGGACCTTCCATTTTGATACTGCAACAGGAGCAGTCCGCGTGGAGCACAGGCCCTGGTCATGACCGGCTTCCGGCCGAACCGTCGCCGAGCTGCCTTTGCGGCGGTCAATTCCAATCAGGACAGCGTTTCGATCAGATCGCACATTTGCTTGAGGCGCCCGGCCCGGTCCTGAACGGACAGGCCGTGTTGTGGAAGCCCGATTTTGAAGCCTGTGATGGCGACCGGACCCGCTGCTGCCAGGCAGCGCTGGACCTCAGCGCGGTTCAGCAGCGAGCTCGGCGGTGCGCCGTCCACCTCAACGGGAGGCAGGTGGGCGTCAATCCACGGGTAACCGAACTCTGTCGCCTCCGGGGAGCACCCGGAGAACATCACCCCCGCGAGAACGCCTGCTTCCCGGGCCTGGAACAGATGTTCAACTGCAGTGCCAGTGTCCCCTGATTCAATGACCGAGCGCGCCCAGTTGACCACGATGCCAACCTGCCCCCACCCCTGGCCCTGAAGGGACTTAACGACGCCGACCTCCTCATCAAAGCTCAGAAACCCCTTCTCCGGCTTGCTGCCCACACGCGGAGCGTCGCAGTGCTCTACGAGCACGCGCGTGCTGCCCCACTCCCAGTCGAGTACTTCCTTGAGTGACTCCTCAAAAAGACGGGCCGAGGAATGCAGCGGCGGGGCAGAGTGCAGCTCAACCGCCTCCACGTTGTGCCCCTCGCCTGAGAGGCGGGAGGCATAATCACGCAACCCTGACACGAACTCCAGCGCTGCCCTCCGTCCATCACGATCCTTCGAGGCGAGGCCGAAAGCGGGAGTCCCACCCAATCGCTGCATGGTGCCTGGAATTGCTGTGACCACACCGGACCAACCCTCCGGAGCCCCAGCAGGCCACGGGCTTCCACCGTAGGGACCATAGGGCAGCTCCAGCCCCCGGATTGAAGGAATGCGGCCCAGCTCTTGATAGAACTGCTGCTGCAGTTCTTCCGCCTGCGCAGGGTAGGCGCCAACGATGAGGGACATTTGGACTCCGTTTGTGAGGGCGCGACCGCACTTGACGATGCGCTGTGATGGGACTTACAGTTTTATCACGAGCTCGGACGTCCTACATCCGATAAACTTTCTGGAATCGCGAGGCCTTCATGAACATCTCCTCCAAGAACCTGCAGCTGGTCAACGACGCCAGCCGCAGGAACTTCCTCAAGCTGACTGGCGCCATGGGCGTCGCCGCTGCCTTCACCGCTTCCGTCGCTGCGTGTGGCAGCCCGGCGGCCACCACCACCAGCGGCGGCTCGGCCAATGCCGCTGCGGTTAACAAGGACCTCATCATTGAGGCGGGCATCTCCTACGCCCTCTCCACCGGTTTCGATCCCCTCAGCTCCTCCGGCGCGACTCCCATGGCCGCCAACCTGCACATCTTCGAGGGCCTCGTGGAACTGCATCCGGCCACCCGGGAGCCATACAACGCACTGGCGGCCGCGGATCCCAAGAAGGTCAACGACACCACGTACCAGGTGACCATCCGCGACGGCGCCAAATTCCACGACGGATCACCGGTCACCACCGAGGACGTCGCCTTCTCCTTCATGCGCGTCCTGGACCCGGCCAACAAGTCCCTCTTCTCGCAGTTCATCCCGTTCATCCAGGATGTCAAGCCCGTCGACGCAAAGACCGTGGAGTTCACCCTCAAGTACGCGTTCCCCGGATTCGGCCCCCGCATTTCCGTGGTGAAAATCGTCCCCAAGGCACTCGCCAGCGACCTGAAGGCCTTCGATGCGAAGCCCGTGGGCTCCGGTCCCTACAAGCTCGTCTCTGCCGTCAAGGACGACAAGATTGTCTTCGAAGCGTTCGCTGACTACAACGGCCCGCAGCCGGCACTGGCCAAGGGTATGACCTGGCTCCTGCTTTCGGATGCCGCTGCCCGTGTCACCGCCGTCCAGTCCGGCCGGGTCCAGGCCATCGAAGACGTCCCCTACCTGGACGTTAACGGCCTCAAGTCCAGGGTCAAGGTTGAATCCGTCCAGTCCTTCGGCCTGATGTTCCTGATGTTCAACTGCGCCAAGGCCCCGTTCAACAACAAGCTCGTCCGCCAGGCCCTGCACTATGGCCTGGACAAGGAAGCCATCATCAAGAAAGCCCTCTTCGGCAACGCCAAAGCGGCCAGCTCCTACTTCCAGGAAGGCCACCCCGACTACATCAAGGCCAAGAACGTGTACGGCTACGACGCCGGGAAGGCCGAAGATCTGCTGAAGGAAGCCGGCGTCGACAGCCTCGAATTCGAGCTGCTCACCACGGACACCGCCTGGGTCAAGGACGTCGCCCCTCTCATCCTGGAATCCTGGAACAAGATCCCCGGAGTCAAGGTCTCCGTGAAGAGCATCCAGTCCGGCGCCCTCTACACGGACCGTGTTGGAACCGGCGACTATTCAGTCGTGGCAGCGCCCGGAGACCCGTCAGTGTTCGGCAATGACGCAGATCTCCTCCTGAGCTGGTTCTACTCGGGAGCCACCTGGATGGACAAGCGAGCCTACTGGACCACCCCTGAGCGCGCCCGGCTGCAGGAACTGATGAACAAAGGCTCCCAGGCCGCCGGGGACGAAGCCAAGAAGATCACGGGCGACATCATAGATCTTGTCTCCGACGAACTCCCGCTCTATCCGATCTTCCACCGTCAACTGCCCAGCGCGTGGGACGACAAAAAGCTCAGCGGCTTCCAGCCCCTGCCCACTACCGGCATGTCGTTCATCGGCGTCGGACGCACCTCGTAGGCAGCCCCCTTTGCGTTGCGAGGCCTGCACTGCGTCCCTGATCCCGGGGAGCACGCAGGGCGGGCCTCGCAACTTCTTGAACTGCAGCACCCAACACACCGGAGAATAAATTGGTCACGATATTGCGTCTGCTTGGCCGCAGACTCGCAGCATTGCCATTGATGATCCTGGGCATCACCCTGCTGGTCTTCCTCGTACTGCAGGCCGCGCCCGGCGACCAGGCAAGCTCGGCACTGGGCGAAGGCGCCAGCGAAGAAGCAAAGCAGCAGTACCGCCAGGAGAATGGGCTGAACGAGCCGCTGCTCGTTCAATACGTCGCTTTCCTGGCCAAGCTGCTGCGATTCGACCTCGGCGTAACCACCCCACCGGCCAAGTCCGTGGCGTCGATGATCGGCTCGGCATTCCCGCTCACGCTCCAGTTGACGTTCCTGGGCGTCATCATCGCAGTGGTCCTGTCCCTGGTCTTCGGCATCCTCGGCGCCCTGTACCGTGACAAGTGGCCGGACCAGCTGGTCCGGGTCTTCTCCATAGCCGCCATCGCCACACCATCGTTCTGGCTGGGCATCCTGCTCATCCAGTGGTTCGCCCTCGGCTCCAGCCCCCTGTTCCCCTCGGGCGGAATTGCGACGCCGGAATCAGGTTTCGGCGGATGGCTGAACTCCATGGCGCTTCCGGCGCTTGCCCTCGGCATTCCCGTCTCGGCTTCACTGATCCGCGTGGTCCGCACCTCAATGGTTGAGGAACTGGACCGGGACTACGTCCGCACAGCGATCGGCAATGGGGTCCCCTACCGTGAGGTTGTCTCCCGCAACGTCCTTCGCAATGCGCTGGTGACGCCGGTGACCGTGCTGGGACTCCGCGTGGGCTACCTGCTGGGCGGCGCCGTCGTGATTGAAATGATCTTTGCCCTGCCCGGTATGGGCCAGCTGATCCTGAACGGCATCACCAACCTGGACGTCAACCTCGTCCAGGGCGTGGTGCTCACCATCTCCGTCACCTTCGTTCTTGTAAACATCGTGGTGGACCTCCTGTACCTGCTCATCAACCCCCGAATCAGGACGGTATAGCCCATGCGCAGCAAACTCGCTGAACGGCTGAGTGCCCCCGGCCTCCGGCTCAAAGCCCTGCCCTGGGGCTCCCGCATCGCCCTCCTCTTCCTCATCATGATCGTCCTGGCCGCCGTCTTCGCACCGGTGCTCGCCCCGCACGATCCGCTCGAGACCTTCATCCCCGCCACCCCGCCCGGCGGCGAACATTTCTTTGGCACCGACCGGCTGGGACGCGACATCTTCTCGCGCCTACTGTTCGGCGCCCAGTCCTCGCTGCTGATCGGCCTCGGCGCCGTAGGCCTGGCGATCCTGGTGGGCGCCCTGCTGGGCTCTTTCGCAGCGACGTCCAGCAAGGCCGTGAACGAATTGATCATGCGCCTCATGGACATCCTGATGGCCTTCCCCGGCATCGCCCTGGCTGCGGTCCTGCTGGCAGCGTTCGGCAATTCGGTTCCCACCATCATTATTGCGATCGCCATCATCTACACCCCGCAACTGGCCCGAGTGGTCCGCGCCAATGTGCTGTCGCAGTACGGCGAGGACTATGTGCGCGCTGAACGCGTGATCGGTGCCGGCCGGTTCTACATCCTCCTCAAGCACATCGTCCGCAACACCGCGGCCCCGGTACTGGTGTTCGCAACGGTGATGGTGGCCGATGCCATCATCCTCGAAGCGTCACTCGCCTTCCTGGGCGCCGGTGTGCAGGATCCCGCGCCATCGTGGGGCAACGTGATCTCCTATGGACGCAACCTTGTCCTCTCCGGCGGCTGGTGGGCCACAACCTTCGCCGGTGCCACGATCCTGCTCACCGTCCTCTCGCTGAACATCCTCGCCGAAGGCCTCACCGACGCCATGGTGAACCCCAGGCTGCGCAAGGCGGCAGCAATAAAGGACGACGACGGAGCGGCAGCAGTCGTGTCCGCAGCACCTGCCGCCGTGGACACCGAAGTCGCCACCTCTGTTGCCCAACCATCCGTGGTGGAGAAACACGAGCTCGACGGCGTCCGTGCAGCCTACTGCGACGTCCTCACGGAAGAGGACTACAGCGCGGCAGCCCTGTCCAATCCCAAGCTTGCCGCGGCGAACCCGCACCTGCTGCTGGATAAGGAACTGGAGCTGCTGGCCGCCATCGAAGCCAAACGCACCGATCGTCTCCCCCAGGTACAGGCCGGCGCACGCAACGTCCTGGAGGTGCGCAACCTTTCCATCCGGTTCCCGGCCCGCTTTGGCGACATCCCGATCGTGGACAACGTCTCGTTCACGGTCCGCGAAGGAGAAACCATGGGCCTGGTGGGCGAGTCCGGCTGCGGCAAGTCCATCACCTCCCTGGCGGTCATGGGGCTTCTGCCCAAGACCGCGGAGGTCACCGGTTCCATCAAGTTCGACGGCAAGGAACTGCTGGATCCAGCCGCCCGGCACAGCAGCATCAAAGCCTACGAAGGCCTGCGCGGCGAGCAGATCGCCATGGTCTACCAGGACGCGCTCAGCTCCCTGAACCCGTCGATGAAGATCAAGGACCAGATGGAACAGCTGACCAGGCGCGGCGGCCGCAAGACCCCCGCCGAGCTGCTGGAAATGGTTAAACTCGACCCGGTACGGACCCTGGCCAGCTACCCGCACGAGCTCTCCGGCGGGCAGCGCCAGCGCGTCCTGATCGCCATGGCCCTGTCCCGCTCCCCCAAGATCGTGGTGGCCGATGAACCGACCACGGCCCTGGACGTCACCGTCCAGAAACAAGTGGTGGACCTCCTCAACGAACTGCGCGAACAGCTCGGCTTCGCCATGGTCTTCGTCAGCCACGATCTGGCGCTGGTCGCCTCGCTGGCGCACCGCATCACCGTGATGTACGCAGGGCAGGTAGTGGAGTCGGCCCAGGCATCCGAGCTCCTGCAGAATCCGAGGCACGAATACACCCGAGGATTGCTCGGCGCAGTCCTTTCCATTGAGGCCGACGCCGTCCGCCTGCACCAGATCCCCGGCACCGTCCCGTCCCCCCGCGACTTCGCGCCGGGTGACCGCTTCGCACCGCGCTCGCTTCGGTCCGACGCTGATCCCGGCCAAAAGCTGGTCCTGACCCCGGTCGGAGCCGCAGGCGGCGACGATGCAGACCACTACTGGGCGAGCCACCTGAAGGAGGATGCGAAATGAGTGAATCAACCGGCAAGCCGGTCATCGAACTCAAGGACGTCAAGGTCTACCACCAGGCGCGGGGCGGCGGGCTCTTCCGGCCCAACATCGTCAAAGCGGTGGACGGCGTGGACTTCTCCATCAGCCGCGGCGAAACCGTAGGTATCGTCGGCGAATCCGGCTGCGGCAAGTCCACCCTCGCCTCGGTACTCGTGGGACTCCAACCGCCGACATCGGGCGAGGTCCTCTTCCACGGCAAACCTGCCATCAAGCGGAACGCCGCCATGCGCAAGGCATTCGGCCGCTCGGTGTCCGTGGTCTTCCAGGACCCCGCCACCGCTTTGAACCCGCGCATGACGGTCCAAGACATCCTCACCGACCCACTGCAGATCCACGGTATCGGTACCGCAGCTTCCCGCGCCGCAACGGTCAAGGAACTGTTGTCGCTGGTGGGACTGCCGCAGTCCGCCTCCGAGGTCACGCCGTCGCAGGTTTCCGGCGGCCAGCGCCAGCGTGTGGCAATCGCCCGCGCACTGGCCCTGGATCCGGACATCATCGTTGCGGACGAGCCGACGTCCGCTCTGGACGTGTCCGTCCGCGCCCAGGTGCTGAACCTGCTCTCGGACCTGAAGACGCAGCTGAACCTCGGGATGGTGTTCATCTCCCACGACATCCAGACCGTCAGGTACGTCTCGGACCGCATCTGCGTAATGTACTTCGGCAAGATCGTCGAGCAAGGCAGCGCGGCCCAGGTCTTCGACAACCCCAGCAACGATTACACCAAGAAGCTGCTGGGCGCCGCCCCCAGCCTGCTCCACATCTAGTTTTCCCTCAACATTTCCAACCATCGGAGTATTCACGTGTCCACCCAGTTCCAGGGCGTCATCCCGCCCGTCGTCACCCCCCGCCACGCGGACGGCAGCATCGATACCGCCTCGCTGAAGAACGTCACCAAGCACCTGCTCGACGGCGGGGTGTCCGGACTGTTCGTCCTTGGATCTTCAGGGGAAGTCCCCTATATGACCAATGGCGAGCGCGAGCTGGTGGTCAGCACCATTGCCGACGCCAACGCGGGCGCCGTGCCGCTGATTGTCGGCGCCAATGAGCAGACCACCAATCGCGTCATTGAAGAAGCGAAAAAGGTCATTGACCTCGGCGCTGACGCCATCGTGGTCACTTCCATGTACTACGCGATCGGCAACGCCGCGGAAACCGAAACCCACTTCCGCAGCATCCATGCCGCCGTCGACAAGCCGATCTTCGCCTATGACGTCCCCGTCCGCACGCACTACAAGCTCCCCACCGACCTCCTGGTCCGGCTGGGCCGCGACGGCGTGATTGCGGGCGTGAAGGACTCGTCCGGCGACGACGTCTCCTTCCGCCAGCTGCTCCTCGCCGCCAAGGACATCCCCAACTTCGACATCTTCACCGGCCACGAAGTCGTGGTCGACGGCGCCCTGCTGGGCGGCGCGCAGGGCGTAGTGCCGGGCCTTGGCAACGTAGATCCCCGCGGCTACCGCCGCCTGTTCGACGTCGCACAGGCCGGCGACTGGGCCGGTGCGGCACGGGAGCAGGACCGCCTCGCAGACCTTTTCGAGATCGTCTACACGCCCAATGGGCGCGTCTCCGGCGGCGCAGCGGGCCTCGGCGCCTTCAAGACTGCCCTGCAGGTCATGGGCATTATCGAATCCAACACCATGAGCGCGCCGATGTTGTCCCTCAACGAGGACGAGACCACCGCCATTAAGGTGATCCTGGAACGCAACGGCCTCGTCTAGTCCCTGGCGCCACTCTCGTGAAGAACATGATGTACGCGATCGGTGTTGACCTCGGCGGGACCAAGACTGCTGCCGGCCTGGTTTCCGGGGACGGGACTGTCCTGTTTTCGGCGACTGTGCCCACACTCAACCGCGACGGCGGGGCGGCGATCCTTGATGCCACTGCGGCGCTGGTTTCTTCCCTTGCCGCGCGGGCAGAAGCAGAAGGCCTGGACGTTGCCGGGGTTGGCGTCGGCTCGGCCGGCGTCATCGATGCCGGGCAGGGACTGGTGGTCTCGGCAACCGATGCCATCCTCGGCTGGGCCGGTACGGCACTCACCGCAGGCCTTGCAACCCGGCTTGGCCTGCCGCCGTCGTCAATCCAGGCAGTGAACGATGTCCACGCACACGCCCTGGGCGAGGCCTGGGCAGGGGCCGCCGCCGGAACCGAAAGCTCCCTCCTGGTGGCCTTCGGCACCGGTGTGGGGGGCAGCTTTGTGCTTGGCGGGCACCCTGTCCTGGGGCACCGCTTCGTAGGCGGCCATGTAGGCCACTTCGCGTCACCCTATGCGTACGACGGCGGCACTCCGATCCCCTGCGTCTGCGGCGGTTCAGGCCATGTCGAGGCCATAGCCTCCGGTCCCGCCATCCGTGAGGCCTACCTCAGGCTGGGCGGCGCATGCAGCGTGGCGGACGCCCGCGCCGTCTTTGCCCTCGCCGGCACGGGCGACGCCACAGCAAGCGAGGCCGTCCGCCTTGGCTCCGCTGCGGCCGGGCAGGCAGTAGGCGGCCTGGCGAACATCCTGGACCCCCAGGTCGTGGTTGTTTCCGGCGGCCTCTCAGATGCCGGCGCCTCATGGTGGCGCCCGATGGAACGCGCCCTGCGTGCCGAGCTCCTGCCCACGCTGTCCGGCCTCCCGGTGCTGCCCGCTAAACTCGGCAACACGGCAGCCATGGTGGGCGCCGCCCGCCTCATCCTCGCCCGGCCTCCCCACCGGCGCTGACCTCCCAACCCGCCCGCAATCCACAGCTTTAGGCCCCGACCTTCCAGAGGAATCTGCCCGTGATCCTGACTCTCCAAGCCCTTGAAGCCCTGCGTGGGCAGCTGATTGTGTCCTGCCAGGCCTACCCGGGTGAGCCCATGCGGGATCCCCGCACCACGGGCCAGGTCGCCGCCTCCGCTGTTATCGGTGGCGCGGCTGCCATCCGGGTCCAGGGCCTGGCCGACGTGCAGCACACGCGTTCCGCGGTAGAGGTCCCGGTGATCGGGCTGTGGAAAGACGGCCATGACGGCGTCTTCATCACTCCCAGCCTTCGGCATGCCCTCGCTGTGGCTAACGCCGGCGCCCATGTGGTGGCAATCGATGGCACCCGCCGGAGCCGGCCGGACGGCCTCACCCTGGCGCAGACAGTGGCCGCTATCCATGCCGAATCCCACGCCTTGGTGATGGCGGACTGTGGTTCCTTCGACGACGCGGCGGCAGCGGTCGAGGCCGGCGCAGACCTTGTGGGCACCACGCTGTCCGGCTACACCGGCGAGCGTCCCAAAACCCCCGGCCCCGACCTGGACCTCCTGGGGCACATCGCGGCAGCGGAATTCGGCGTCCCCCTCATCGCTGAGGGACGCATCCATACGCCTGCCCAGGCACGCCAGGCCCTGGACGCCGGCGCGTTCGCCGTCGTCGTCGGGACAGCAATAACGCACCCGGCCACCATCACCGGCTGGTTCGCCGAGGCCCTGAGATGAGGCCAACAACCGCCCCGCCGGGATCGGGCAACTACCTGCTCTCCGGCACCGCTGTGACCGATGGCTATTCCGCCGCAAATTCCTCAGTCGCCGTAGTTAACGGCTTCATTGCCTATGTTGGGCCCTTGGCGGGCCTGGACCGCTCCGCCCTGCCTGAACTTGAAACGCTCAAACTTCCGGCTGGAAGCATGATCCTGCCCGGCCTGGTGGATCTGCACTGCCATGGCGCGGCCGGCGGGGACTTCCCCAGCGGCAACCTGGCCGCGGCCCGCACTGCCATAGACTTCATCCACCGCAGCGGGACCACTACCCTGATGGCCAGCCTGGTGACGGCTTCGCGCGAGGATCTGCTCAAGGGCATGATGGGCCTGCGGCTACTGGCGGACGAGGGACTCATCGCGGGCATCCATGCCGAGGGCCCGTTCCTCTCCCACGCCCGCTGCGGCGCGCAGGACCCGCGGTTCCTGCTGGACCCCGACCTCGACCTGCTGGACGAGCTGCTGGAGGCCGCCGGCGGCCACCTGCGCACCATGACCTACGCGCCGGAACTGACCAGCTCGGACGCCCTCGTCCGAAAGCTTGCGGAGCAGGGCGTGGTGCCGTCGCTGGGCCACACGGATGCTGACGCACGGACTACGGCAGCTTCCCTCACCGAGGCCTCCGAACTGCTCGCTGCCTCCGGGCCGGCGTCGGGATCCCGTCCCACGGTGACGCACCTTTTCAATGGCATGCCGCCGCTGCACCACCGCAGCCCCGGCCCTGTCGCGGCTTGCCTCCGGCTGGCCGGGGCCGGCAAGGTGGCCGTTGAACTCATCGCGGACGGCGCGCACCTTGATCCGGATACGGTTCGGATGGTTTTCGAACTGGTGGGCGCGGACAACATTGCTCTCGTGACCGATTCCATGGCGGCCACGGGCCTGCCTGACGGTGACTACCGTCTGGGGCCCGCGTCCGTCTCGGTCAGGAATTCCGAGGCCCGGCTCACCGGCAACGGGTCCCTTGCCGGCGGGACGGCGACCCTCCTTGACGTTGTCCGGCGGACCATCGAAGCAGGCGTGGATCCGGCCGCCTCAGTTAAGTCTGCTACGGCCGTTCCGGCAGCCATCATCGGCCGGGCAGAAGAAATCGGAAGCCTGCGCGCAGGCCGGCGCGCCGACGTCCTTGCGGTGGACCGGGACTTCCAGCGGGTCCTGGTCCTGCGGGCCGGCCGTCTTCTGTGGCCCGCGGTCCAGCCGTAGACTTCCCGTTTCCTGCTCCTTATGCGGCCGCCCTACACTGCAGCGGCGGCACCGCCCACGCGCACGGCTACCTGCCGGCTCCCCGGCGAAAGCTGCGCAGCAGCGGCTTCGTCAGCCACCACCGTCACATGAGGGTGCAACTGCAGAACTGACGCGGGGCAGTCGGTCGTCACAGGGCTGTTGACGGCCGCAGCCAGGATGCCAGCCTTGTCCGCGCCGTTGACCACCAGCAGGAGATGCCGGGCTTCAAGGATGGTGCCCAGTCCCTGGGTGATGCAGCGCAGGGGCACGTCCGACGGCGAATTGAAGTAGCGGGCGTTGGCCTGCCGGGTTCGTTCGGTGAGCATTTCAACGCGCGTCCGGGATTCGAGTGCCGAGCCCGGCTCGTTGAAGGCCAGGTGCCCATTGTGGCCGATCCCGAGGATCTGTACGTCGATGCCTCCGGCGCCGGCAATGGCAGCCTCATAGTCAGCCGCCGCACGTTCCGGGTCCGCGGCACTCCCGTCCGGAACCGCAACCTTGGCGGGGTCAAGGTGCAGCCTCTCAGTCACTTCACGCCGGACAACTTCAGCGTAGCTTTCAGGATGTCCTGCCGGCAGGCCGACATATTCGTCCAGCGCGAAGGCCCGGATTCCCGTGACATCGAGCCGGTGCCCAGCCAGCGCTTTATAGATCGGAAGGGGCGAGCCTCCCGTTGCAACCCCCAGCACGGCGCTCGGCTTACTGCGGATGACGGCTGCCAGGATCCCGGCCGCGACGGAGCCGGTGGCTGCGGCAGTAGGCACTACGAAAATTTCCATGGCAAAGCACTCTCTACGAAAAACGGCATGGGTGAGTCCCCCCGGAACACGGGCGGTGAAGGAAGTACAGGCAGGAAATCGGGCGGGCGTCCGTCAGGAGGCCGCGACGTCCTTGAGTTTCAGGCGGATGCCGTCGAAGTGGCGCTGGAGGCGCTCTGAGGCCAGGGCCTTATCCCGGCCGGCAACGGCCTCGTAGATGTTCCAGTGGATTTGAACCTGTTCCTCAAGGTTGACCGGCCCGGAGCCCAGCGCCTCATGGATTTGGCGGTACACCTGCCAGAATACGTCCATCAGGTTGATGAGCAGTTCGTTGTTCAGGGGCGCGTAGAGACGGCGGTGGAACTCCGCGTCATGCTCCGCGAGGGGGTCGCCTTTTGCGGCGGCATCCTGCATCGCCTGCATGGTGGACCGGAGGTCCGCAAGATGGTCCTCCGTCAGGAGGTCTATGGCTGAACCGATGAGGCCAGATTCCAATGCCTGCCGCACATCAATGAGCTCCATTGCTTCTTCGCCCTTGTGCCTGAGCGAGAGCCTGCCGCGGAACGTCAGCCCGGACACCAGGGCGCTGAAGTTGTTGGGGGCAACGAACATGCCGAACCCGTGCCTGATTTCTATGACGCCGAGCGCTTGCAGAACCTTGAGGGACTCGCGGACAGTATTCCGGCCCACACCCAGTTCAGCGGACAGTTCGCTCTCGGTGGGAAGCGCGTCCCCAACATCGAGCCCACGTTCCAGGATCAGCTCCATGATGCGCGTTTGAAGTGCCTGGGAGCGGATTTGCGCGCTAAACCTTGCCGACGATACCGCTGCGGGTGCTACTGTCACGTCATCTCCTTCGACCGCACTCTGTCGGCGGCCTTACTCTAATGACAAGTATACAGGAGATAGGACGTCCTTTATCTTCCATCTCCCACTTAATTCGGGCCGGTGAGCCTGTCGAGCGTCGGGAGCAAGGCACCGCTGCAAAAATCGCGGGACACGGAACCGTTTCGATTGCTGAATGCCTTGAAGCCATTGCTTCCACAGAATATAGACATTCCCGGCTCGTTCAGGTCAACCAGCCGGGGCCTGGCCTCCGATAAACCCCGGCCAGCGGAGTCCACCTACACCTGCGGCAGCATGCTAAGCGCTGCGCTACAGGCTGGATCATCCAGCCCGGCCTTTCTGCTGTCAGAGCTCTTCCGAAAGCCGCCCTAGCCCATGAGGACAAGCTCAGCAGGTGAGATTATTCTCCAGTACCTGCGGAACGCCATACTGGGTGGAACAGAACCCCTCCGCTCCCCTGCCGGTTCAGGGGATATTGTGTCGCTGAAGCGGCCGATAATGCTCGCCTGCCCGGACAAGACAGCGCCTGCGAGGCCGCCGTTATCGACGCAAGCCTCGCGCCAAGCCCAAACGTCTTATCGAAAGTCCCAGGAAAGGCTCATTGCAGCGAGTTGGCGAAACCCTTCCGTATCAATGACCTGCAGGACTTTAAGGTGTTCGGCGTTGTCGGTCGTGACAGCGCCGGTAAGTGCCTCAAGCGCGAAGCTTCTGCCCGTTCCGGAGAGCAGCAGATCCATCAGGGGTCCCACGTTCAGCTTCAGATTGTTGGCCAGCGCCAGGATGTCTTGGACGTTTTTCTGGTTCATCATGAGGAGAGCATTGTTGATGAGCTTGCCGGTTTGACCAGTTCCGGTCGCTCCCATGTGGGTGATCTTCCCAGAAAAGGCCGAAAGAACAGGCCTGACGATCTCCAGTGCCTGGATGGGGCCGCCGACTATGGTCGTCAGCTGCCGGGCTTCGGCGCCGGGGCGGCCACCGCTGACGGGAGCGTCCAGCACCAGCACCCCGGACGAAGCGGCGCGGTGGGCCATTGACTCCGCGTAGCCGGGAAGTCCGGTGCCATGGTTGATCAGGATGGTCCCCGGCGTGAGGCTTTCCAGCAGTCCGCCCGAGGTGAGAACCTCTTCGATGTCGGAGTCCTCCCTAAGGCATAGTCCGACGACGTCAGTGGCGGCCCCCAGTCCGGCAAGGGTGTCATGCCGAACGTATGGCAGACCTTGGAGGGCTGCGAGGGAGGCTTCGCGCCGGACCCAGACATGCAGCTCGAATCCTGCGGCGGCGACGGCTCGGGCCATGGGAGCGCCCTGGTCTCCGAGGCCTATCCAGCCCACTTTCGTGTCCCGCAGAGTTGTGTTTGGGTTGGTTGGTGCCCGCGGAGTATCTGTTTCGGAGGTGCTCATGTCTTGCTCCCTTTGTCTTGAGAAGTTGTCGGCGTTCACGTAGCAAGCTGTGCCAGGAGTTCAGCGGAGAGGTCCCAGAGGCGTCGGGCGTTAGCCGGGTCGAGGGCGTAGGGAGCCACCCCTGTGTAGTCCGTGCCCCGGTGGTCCACGACGGGGGCTTCGTTGACGTCCTCAAAGTAGCGACCGCCGATGCCATCCAGGTCAGGGGAAGTGGCGACATACAGGGTGGTAGCTGCACCCTGCTGCGGGGTCTTCTGGCGCTCAAGTGGCGTCCGGAGGCCCCCTGTGTGGCGTTGAAGTTTGGTGGCTATGGCGCCGGGCATAACCGCATTTGAAGTGATGCCGTCTCTTGCCCAGCGCTCGGTCGCCGCGACGGCGAACAGTGCTGAGGCCGTCTTGGACTGGCCGTAGGCCAGGAACGGGTCGTAGGGGACGAAGTTGAAATGAGGGTCATCAAACAGCACCGGGGCAAATAGATGGCCGCTGGAACTCAGGGAGACAATGCGGGCGCTACCGGCGTCGGCCAGCTGTCCGTGCAGGGCGTTGGCGAGGGCGAAATGTCCGAGGTGGTTGGTGGCAAACTGCATCTCCCAGCCTTCAGGGGTCCGTTCCAGCTCCGGCAGGGCCATGATGCCGGCGTTGTTGACCAGAACGTGGAGGGGGCCGCTCCACTGCGCGGCGAACTCGGAGATAGAGGACAGGTCCGAAAGGTCCACGCGGCCCACAATGATGTTCGGATTGCCGGTTGAGCTCCGGAGATCGGCTGCAACCGGTGCGGCTGCGCTAATGTTGCGGACCGCGAGAGTGACTTCGGCTCCAATGTTGGCGAATGCACGGGCGGTCTCAATGCCGATGCCGGAGGCCCCGCCGGTGATCACAACCCGTTTACCCGTGAATTCGATGCCTTCCGTGACGTCGGAGGTGGTTGAGCTGAACCCGAACTTGGTGGTGATTCTTGTCATGGTGATGAGCTTTCTTGCGACAGACGCGAGTCGACGGATCTCGAGGGGGCCAACGCCCGCACCTCGGCAACTTCCGGATAGGAGTTCGGTGAACGGGCTTATGACTCAGTGTGCGCCGATCGAAAAGAGGCAGCCAGAACCCTGGGTTTCATATGAATACCAGGGCTACCCTGAGGAACCGTCTTGGTTCCTTGTCGAATTTCAGTCCGCTTGCGGAAGAGTGGCTGCCAGCCGTTGCAAGGCCAGTTCGGACCGACTCCCGGGCTCGGCGTGATGAATGACCAGAAGGTGCCCGTCGGTGCCGGTAACTGCCAGTTTTTCGTGGAAGAGCTCCATGTCTCCCACCAGTGGATGGTGCAGAAGACGTTTCCCCGCGACTTTCGGGCGCACATCGTGGCGAGCCCACAATTGAAGGAAGTAGGCACTGCTCTTTGACAGGTGGAAGACCAGCGCTTCAAGTGCGGGGTCGTTGAGCCGCTCCCCAACAGAGGCCCTCAAACCGGCGGTGGCCTCCTCCATGACCTGTTCCCAGTCCTCGTAAAGCTCCCGCTCGGCAGGGTCCAGGAACGCTTCTCGGAGCACGTTCGTCCCAACTTTATTCCTCGGCGACAGCGCGACTGCCAACGGGTTGGCAGCGAGGACGTTCATGAAGCGGTCCTGCACGAAAGCCGGGACATGGGCCAAAGTCATCAGCAGATGCGAAAGCCCTGTGTCAACGCCTGCTGCCTCTCCCACCCCTGCCTCGGCCACAGAGTCGGGGTGCGCCAAGCGGTGCAGATGCAAGGTCGAGGGCGGATCCAGGCGAAGGGCCCGGGCAAGGGCATCGAGGATCTGCGGCGACGGGTGGTGGTCTTTTCCCTGCTCCAGCCGCACGTAGTAATCAACGCTGATACCCGCAAGCCCTGCGACCTCCTCACGTCGAAGACCCGGGACCCGCCGCCGGCCAAGCCCACCGAGACCAGCATCTTCGGGGCTAACAAGCCCCCGACGGGCCTGCAGGTATTGGCTTAAAGCCTGGTTTTTCGCCACCTTCCCAATGTACGCTCGCCCTGGACAGGTGGCTGACCCTCTCCGCTGCCCTTCCGCGCAGGGCGAGGACATCTTTACGCTTAAATTTGCCCCGCTATGCGAGGCGTCCGACGATCTTCAGCCTGTTTGGTTTGGGTAGTCCATGATGATGAGTGGAACGCGGACACCTTAACCACGAAAAGGAAGATAGATGACGGACGCAGAGACAAAAGGACCCACTCTCATGCATGCCGACGGCGCCGTACTCGCTGCCGCCGAGGAGTTGTTGGTTCAGCTCTTGCAGCGGCCCATCTTCAACCACAGTGCCCGGGTGTTCGAGTATGCCCGAACCATCGCTGTAGGCGAGGGCTGTGCCGTTGATGTTGCAGCTCTGCGGATCGCTTCCCTTTTCCACGATGCCGGGACCCTCGATGAGTATGACGGTCCGCAGCGCTTTGAAGTCGAAGGTGCGGACGCGGCCGCGGCGTTCCTGACCACCCATGGATGGGAAGCCGCCCGGGTTGACTCGGTGTGGGAAGCGATTGCGCTGCACACCTCACCTCAGATCGCTGAACGCCGCGGACCCGTGGCACGGTACCTCCGCCTCGGCGTGCGGGCCGACTTCGGGGATGACACCCTGCTGCCTCGTGCGGAGAAGCACCGTTCCGAAATCCAAGCGACGTATCCCCGCCTGATGATCGAACAGTGCCTGAACCAAACAGTCGTTGAGCAGGCATTGCGCAACCCGGAGAAGGCACCTCCATCCTCCTGGCCCGGTGGGCTGCTGCAGGCTCACCTGAGCACAACCCACACCCAGGGGACCAACCCCGCCTTCTAGCCGTTGCTCAAGCCCTTGCATTCGCGGAGTGGGCCGCGGTCCGCTCCGCGGATCTCTTGTCCCCCAGGACATGAGCAAGGGGGCGGGAGCTTCACGCCGCCTGGCGATGCTTTCTGAATTAGTCCTTCAAATCCGGTGGGCACCTGCGGCATGAGTGAGGCCTGTTGTGAACTTACAGGGTCACGATCCATGATGGGAAAGGCCCCCCAAAGAGTGCTTGGCGGTGTGTGCATCGCCGGATGCGAGGACTGCGGTGAGAAGTGAGTGAACGAAGCAGGACCATCGGGTTCCTGGTCCATGACAACGTCACGATGATGGACATCGCCGGGCCAGCTGACGTGTTCCATCATGCCAATGCCTTTGGCGCCGACTATAAGACAGTCATGGTCTCAGCGGACGGCCAAGCCAAACGTGCTGCAAACGGCCACTATCTGATGGTGGAAACCACCGCCCGTCGGGTAGGTGCCCTGGACACGGTGCTCGTCCCTGGGGCCTACGGCATGGTGGCCAAGCCTTTCGAGCAGGAACTGGTCGACGCCGTTACCCATCTGACGAACGATGCCAATAGGATCGCATCCGTTTGCACTGGTGCTTTTCTCCTGGCGCACTCGGGCTTGTTGAACTACCGGAACGCGACAACGCACTGGACCCAGGTCGAGCGGTTCAGAAAGTCATTTCCCCTGGTTAACGTGGTCCCCGATGCGTTGTTTGTGCAGGATGATCCGATCATCACTTCCGCTGGCATCAGTTCCGGCGTGGACCTGGCGTTGTTCATGGTTGAGGATGACTATGGTCCGGAAGTAGCCCGCGCCGTCGTTCGGCAAATGGTCATATTCAACCAACGACCCGGCGGGCAATCACAGCGTTCGGTTGCCGTCGGTGCGAGCACATCCCGGGACCACGTCCTGAGGGAACTTTTGGACCGGATCACGGCTGAGCCAGCGGCCGATTACTCGATCGATGCCATGGCCGCCATGACAAATCTCAGTGCCAGCAGCCTTGCCCGTAGGTTTCAAGAGGCAACCCGGACCAGTCCGGCCCGGTATGTCGAAAAGGTGCGGATCGAAGCCGCGCAGGCAATGCTTCAACGCGGAGCCACTGTTGCAGCAACGGCAGCCGCAACTGGATTCGGAAGTGCAGAGACACTGAGGCGCGTATTCACGCAGAAAGTCGGAATGAGTCCCTCCCTATATCTTGAGCGACTCATGCTGCGCCACGGCGACGGCGGCCGCCTCCCCGCGTGATGTTTATACCCTGACGCTATTTGTGGGTTTCCTGACGGAATCAGCGGGTCCCCTGATTCTTTCCAGGGACGATGCTTGACGTATCCGGGGCAATCCGGAGCACCCACAGACAAAGGAGAAGGCAATGCCCTTCGTAAACGTCAAGCTCGTCGACGGGGTCTTCACGGAAGACGAAAAGCACCGGATGGCGGCGGCACTGACCGACGTCATGGTTCAGTTTGAAGGATCCGAAGCTTTCCGGGAGGTCGTTTGGGTCCTCATCGAAGAACTGCATACTGACGGTTGGCACATTGGCGGCCTTCCCTTCCGGGGACCAGCCAGCCTGATGGACGGCCTCGCCCGTTCCAAGAGCCTCTACGAGTCCATCGATGGCCATCCAGTGACCCGGACCGAGCTGGCCGAAAAAGCACCCGTTCGGGACAAGTAACCGGCCTGCAGGTTCGGTGACGTTTTTACTCCGGCAGTGCGCCCTCGTCGAACCTGACGGCCAGTCCCTACCCAAGCCACATCGCACTTCGATCTGCTGACAGCTGGAGAACCACCGTTCGTTCTCCCCTCAAGAAAAGAAACAGAATTATGGCTTTCATCAAAGTCGGTACGGAAAACAGCACGGACGTCGAGCTTTACTATGAGGACCACGGCACGGGGCAGCCGATTGTCCTGATCCATGGCTACCCGCTGGATGGCGGGTAATGGGAGAAGCAAAGCGCAGCCCTCCTGAACGCCGGCTACCGCGTCATCACCTACGACCGCCGGGGTTTCGGCAAGTCAAGCAAGCCGACCACCGGCTACGACTACGACACCTTCGCAGCAGACCTCAACACCATCCTCGAAACCCTGGACCTGCCGGAGGTCGTCCTGGTTGGCTTCTCGATGGGCACCGGCGAAGTGGGACGGTACATCGCCACCTATGGCGAGGCACGGACAGCCAAGGCAGCGTTCCTTGCTTCCCTCGAACCATTCCTCCTGCAAACCGAGGACAACGCCACCGGCGTTCCTTCCTCGGTGTTCGACGGCATCCGCAACGCCGCCATCGAAGACCGCTACGCCTGGTTCGCCGATTTCTACAAGGATTTCTTCAACACCGACACCTTCCTTGGAAGCCGTCTCAGCGAGGAAGCCCTGCGCAACGCATGGAACGTTGCCGCCCACTCCTCCTGGTACGCCTCGTTCGCTGTCGTCAACTCATGGCTCACGGACTTCCGTTCCGACGTCGAGAAGATCACCGTCCCGGCCCTGATTGTCCATGGAACGGAGGACCGCATCCTCCCAATAGGCGCAACAGGGCGGGAGTTCACCAAGCGTGTTCCCACCGCTGAGTACGTGGAGATCGAAGGCGCCCCGCACGGCATGCTCTGGACCCACGGTGGCGAGATCAACGAAATCCTGCTCCGCTTCCTGAACAAGTAATCCAGGCCCTGCCACCCGACCGGAGGGTGTGGAACCGACACTGTCCACAGCCTGCTGCGGCTTCCCCTCAATGAAATGGAACCACGACCATGATAGCTGTACATCACAAGACGCTGGTCCTTCTGGACCATCCCAACCTTTCCACTTCCCGTATCAACAGGGCCCTGGCAACCGCGCTCGAGGATGCACCGGATCCGACGGTGCACGACCTAAGACGCCTGTACCCCGACGGCCACATCGACCTCGCTGCCGAGAGGGCCGCGGTGGAAGCGGCCGAGAACATCGTCCTGCAGTATCCAACCCACTGGTACGCGCCTCCGGCATTCCTCAAAACCTGGCTCGATGAGGTGCTTGTCCGCGGCTGGGCCTACGGTACCGGGGCACCCGGAGCCCTTGCAGGCAAGACACTCCGTGTTGCCACCAGCACCGGCGGCGCCGGGGATGCTTACTCTCCGAACGGCTTCCACGGGTGGGACTACAACGACATCCTCATCCCGCTGCAGGCCACAGCCCGACGGCTCGGAATGCAATGGCTCAGCCCCTTCATCCTTCACGGCGTCCGTGACCTGACGGACGAACAGCTGCAGGACCGGGCGCAGGACTACAGGAACCTGCTGTCGTTGCGCACCGTGCCGGAGCACGTCTAAGCAATGCCGGCGAGAACCAACACCGATAGAACAACCACAATGAAAAGCATGTCGACCACGGCCTACGGCGGCCCCGAAGTCATTCAGGAAGTCCGCCTTCCCACCCCCGAGCCGGCCGCGGGGGAAATAACCATTGACGTCCAGTACGCAGCCGCCGGCCTCATCGATGCCATCATCCGTCGAGGAACGTTTGCCGACCTCGACTACGTCCCCAAGCCCTCCTACGTACCGGGGCTCGAAGTCACCGGGACGGTCCGCGCCCTCGGGAAAGGTGTCAACGATCTCTCGATCGGTGAGCACGTCGCAACGGTGACCCTTCCGAACAGCGGAGGATACGCAGAAGTTGTAGCCGCCCCGGTCGCGCTGGTCGTCTCACTCGAAGGATCCGGCGCTGATCCGGTCCAGGTCGTCGCGGGACTTGGCAACGCCGCGACCGCCTATATGGCACTGACCGAGCTCGGCAACATCCGTGCCGGATCCCGCGTGCTGGTCCACGGCGTCATTGGCGGCCTCGCCTCCGCGTTTCCCGCCGTCGCCCGAATGCTCGGAGCCAGCCGGGTAATTGGTACCGTCCGCACCAGGGACAAGGCTAAAGCTGCTATGCCTCTCGGGCTGGACCGTGTCATTGTCTCCGACGAATTTCCCGATGCCCTCCACTACGAAACATTCGATCTCGTTATCGACCCCGTAGGAGGAGAGCAGCGCCTCGCCACGCTGGACGTCATGGCACAGCATGCACGCATGCTTGTCGTCGGCAGCGCCGCACAGGACGCGGGCACCATGGTCGACACCAACAGGATCTGGCGCAGCAACATCGGCATCCTGGGCTTCAGCGCCGGGCTGGCGCTCTCCGAAAGCCCCGAACGCGGGGCAGCCGCCGGACGTGCTGTCCTGCCTCTCATCGCAAGCGGTCAGCTGGCCCTCCCGGTGAGCGTGCTCCCGTTGGAAGAAGCTGCCGAAGCACACGCACAAATGGAAGCCCGGACCGTCACGGGCAGGCTGATTCTTGCCGTAAGCAGCCATCAACCCATTGGGAAGTACTGACAAGGTGCGGCACTCCCAGGCAGACCTGTCCTTTTCCGCGCATCCTCAAGTGAATGAGTATCAAAACATGAACCATCAAAACCAAAAGAACATCATCGTCACAGGTGCCAGCAGTGGCATCGGGGCAGCCACTGCACGCGCGCTGGCGGCCCAGGGCCACAGGGTAGTCCTCGGCGCGCGGCGTGAGGATTCACTGCGGACCCTCGTGGCTGACATCCAGCGCGATGGAGGCCAGGCAGAGTACCGCCGGCTCGACGTGACAGACCTTGCCGACTTCAAGGATTTCGTGAAAGCCGCCGAAGAGCGCTTTGGTCCGGTCGACGTTCTCGTGAACAACGCCGGCGTCATGCCGTTGTCCCCCGTGCATGATCTGCGCATCGAAGAGTGGAACTCCATGATCGATGTAAATCTGCGCGGCGTACTTCACGGTGTGGCAAGTGCTTTACCCGGCATGCGCTCCCGGCGCACGGGCCACATCATCAATGTCGCCTCAGTCGCTGGGCTGCGCGTTGACCCGACCGCAGCAATCTACTGCGCCACAAAATACGCCGTCCGGGCCTTCTCTGAAGGGCTCCGCCAGGAGAACAGCGACGTGCGCGTAACCGTGGTTTCGCCCGGCTTCACGCTGACTGAACTAACGGACCGGGGCGGCAATCCCGAAGTCCGAGCGGCTGCCCACGCCGCAGCCGAACAGTTCGGGATTCCCGCTACTGCTGTGGCCGACGTTATCGCCTTTGCCGTCGCGCAGCCAGCAAATGTCGACATCAATGAGCTCGTCGTCCGGCCGACCCTGCAGCAGTAGCCCCAGTCCCCGACATTTCGGGGGCGAGACAGCAATAACTCGAGTTGACTGCTGGTGGGCCTGGTAATGGCAGGCCCACCAGCCACTTCTGAAACCAGGGTACGGATATGGCCAAGACCAACGCAGTGGGCGATTTCCTCCGGACCAGCAGAAGGCGTGCCAGCCTGGCCGCCCCAGGATTTCCTTTAGCCGGGTCGCCCCGGGCACGGGACTGCGCAGGGAGGAAGTACGTCCCTCGGGGGCCAGCGCGACTACTACGCCAGAATCGAACAAGGCCGCGAACGAAAACGAGCTTTTACGCCGCCACTTACAGGCCCCTCGCACTGAAGCACATGGATGAAGCAATCACGATCGACAGCTGCCGGCGAAAGTGTGGACATTGTCCACGCCCCCATTTGCCCGTGAAATGGGTCCCACCCACACGCCGGGCCGGCGTGGCCGCCCGGTATGCCTAGCGGGTTAAGTGGCTGGTGTCGCAACGTCCTCCAGCACTGACCTGTCGAAGAAACGAATCTCGCCCGTTGCCTCGAAGAACACCGGAACTACTGATGTACTCAAGTCTTTGGACGTTTCGTAGATTTCAGCCGCACCCCCGTGCTTCCTGGCAATTGTTCCAACCAGCTCGGTACCGCGAACCCGAACAGTTCGATATTTGTAGCTCATCGTGACTCCTTCGTCGGATAGCGCACACCCTACCCCCGGAAGTGCCGATTCGGGAGGTTGGCTCCTATGGCGCCAACACCGTTGGCGGCGGCTTCGGATTCGGACTCGACGTCACCCTGAAGGTCATAGAGGGAGGATCCCTAGGATTCTCTGTTTCCCGTGGATAGTCTGAAACAGGACGCCACACAACGTTAGAGGGGGTCATTAAGAACGTGATCGAAGCAGCCGCGGCGGTCACCGGCCGGAACAACGTCACCATAATCGGCCGGTATGACCGGCCTGTGATGATGTTTGCCCACGGTTTCGGCTGCGATCAGGCCATGTGGCGGAAGCTGCTGCCCTACTTCGAAAATGATTACCGGCTGGTCCTTTTTGACCATGTCGGTGCCGGACACTCCGACATCAGCGCTTACGACTGGGAGAAGTACGGGACCCTGGACGGGTACGCATCGGACCTGCTGGAGATTTGCGCAGCTCTCGAACTTGAGGACGTCATCCTGGTGGGCCACAGTGTCAGCACGATGATCGCCGTGATCGCTGCAGTGCGGGACCCCGGCCGTTTCTCCCAGCTTGTCCTGCTTGCTCCTTCACCCCGGCATACGGATGACCCGTACGACGGCTACGTGGGCGGGTTTTCGCGGGAAGACATCGAGGGCATGCTGGCGTCCCTGGACAGCAACTATTTCGCCTGGGCCGCGGCCTTGGCGCCCATGGTCATGGGCAACCCGCAGGAGCCGGAATTAGCGGAGGACCTGCGCGTCAGCTTCTGCCGGACAAATCCGTCCATCGCACGGCACTTCGCCGGAGTAACCTTCTTTTCCGACACCCGACCTGAACTGAAAAAGTTGCACACCAACTGCCTGATTCTGCAGTGCTCCAACGATCGGCTTGCCCCGCCGGAAGTGGGCACTTACCTGCACACGAATCTGGAACACAGCACCCTAGTGCAGCTTCAGGCCACGGGGCACTGCCCCCACGTCAGCGCCCCGGAGGAAACGGCCCGAGCGATTCTGCACTACCTCGACAACCGCTCGTGACAAGCACTGCCAGCCCCTCCCCCGCTCGACCTTAAGCCATCTGTCATCAAGCACCCTGCGGGTGCCTGATGACAGATGATGATGGCCATCACCGCGGTCCTAGGTTGGCGGAATCCCAGCAGCGCTCCAAAATGCGCCACGGCCGCAAGCACCGGGCACGTCGCCTCCAGCCGGCGCAGTATTAGAACGTTCAACGAGTTCTCAGTAGGGCCCATTCCCCAAAGCTCTCGCCGCCTGATACGCAAGCTGCCAGACGGTTGTCGATCACTGCAACTAAAGGCCTGGCTTGTTGATGGACTTGTCCACCGAAAAGCTTACGGTCCGTCCGGGTGCTAATTCGCCAGTAGGCAGGTCAAGCTTCGTACCAGGTTCCGCCTGTGCCGTGGTCGGGCGATTCGCTGCTGGCAGATCAGTGATGCTGAATCGGAACGACATTTGGGGCTCAGTGTCACCGGGGGATACCTTCGGCATCGGCAGTGAACGTGCCCTGTGCACCCTCGATCTTGAGTTCGCCGGGTATCAACCGCAATTTGCTTCCCACCGGGATCGGCTCGTTTGCCGCGAGTGACGGGTTGTAAAGCAGGATCTGTTCGGTAGTGGAACGCAATCGGTATTCGAGGCTATCGAACGAGTCACCGTAATATGCGGCTTGGCCGAACGAGTTAGTGACTGTTTCCCCCTTGCCCGCCCGGCTGTCCACCGGGTTCTTATGAGGCTGGATTAAGTGTCCGGCTTGGATGAAGTAGGTGCCGCCCTTTCACGTACGTGAAGGGGACTTTCTTTGCCTCTGCCGGCTGCTTTTTGGTGCGGTTGAATCGGTAGGTGATACCGCTAAGGGTGTCCCCAGATTCGACTACGTAACGTGTGGGGATCCCGTTTGCGTCGGTTGTGGCGCCCCCCCCTTGGCGCCACTCGTCGGTCCGCCCGGAATCAGCCGGAGCGTTGTGCTGAGGTCAAAGGCGCCCTTGGCTGGAGTCCGTTGAATTGGGCGACCTTCGCTTCGGAACCTTCGTATCTGGCAGCTACGTAGGCCGGAGTATCGCCCGAGACTGTGGAGTGGAAGTCAACGTTCCCGAAAGAAACGGGTTCCTGCTCCTGACCTCGAATAGCGAGCCGGCACCCGTATCACGATGTTTCGGGTTGCGAATGACCAGTGATGCAGTGAATAGACAGCCCGGCCTTCACGGTCGAGTGGACAATGTCCACCCGACAAAACATTGCGTCGAGGCAAATGCCAACGGGCTCCTCCATTTGAAGCTTGAGGCGCTGGTGGAAGTACTGACTCGAGATGCCCGCGCGGTGCCGCCGGGACAGTTTTCTGGTGAGACGCGTTTCCGAGACGCAGGGACCCCTGCTCTTCCGCCTACCCTGCCGAAACCCCGCACTCTAAAATGCTGTTTTGAAAAGCTTGTTGTTTCCAAGACGCAGGCAGCCGAACTAAGAATTGTGTTTGCTTCCGCGCCTCGCCCTAATCGGCTCCGGCCGACGTGCGCTCACCTGTCTCATAACTAGGGATGAGTGCTCGATTTTTGCCAAGAGGTTATGAGACATAGTTACGAGAATCGCCCTTGCCAGCGCCCGTCCAAGATTCCGCAGAAAATCTGTGACTGTGCACGTCAGACGACTATTCGCTCGTTGAGACGTCTCGTTTCCCAAGGGTTTTGAGACGATCGCGGTGTAGACGGACCACTGCCTGTCCTGGCGCCGCATCAAAAATTTTGATTCCGTATCGGATTCGCTGGTTGATGCCCCGACACTTTATCGAGGCCGCTGCAGGTTCGTGATTCAGCTGGTGCCCTTCCTAGGACGGGCAGCGGATCATCGATTACATTGGATGAGACTGCAGAGAGCTGGGGGGCAGAATTGTGGTGTCTTTTGAATCGGACAAAGTTGAACTTGATGTGGATAAGGACGGCATAATCCACCTGAGATGGTCGCCACACTCCACCGTTGGGTCTGCTGATGCTGAGGCAGCGATGCGCATGGTCAACGAGTTATGCGGATCAGCTACACGCCCAATGCTTGTCGACATGACTACCACCACGAAAGTCACCCGAGGAGCCCACGAAGTTTTCTCACGCCCCTGTCAAGCATCACCCATTGCGTTAATGGGCGCGTCCCCCGTCGATCAAGTTGTAGCCAACTTCGTCCTGGCCAGGAGCAAAACCCGGCCCAAACGCTTCTTCACTTCACGGGAAGAGGCAATGTTTTGGTTGAAGAAAAGCACATCAGCCCAATCCTGACGCCAAACCGGCGATGACTGATGCAGAAACTTTCCGCGGCCTCCTTGAAGCCCAGCGCCGCACTTTGTCTGATGAGCGAGCGGCGGACCCCTAGTCGAGTTGCTAGGGGGTCGGCCGTTGGTGTTGTCGATTTGAAGAAGCATCGGGCATCTATCCAACGTCATACTCTGCGGCATCCTCCCCGAAAGACAGGCCAGGGTCAGTCGTTATTGCAATGCCGATCAACGTCAGTAGCAAGACGATTTGTGTAGTGAGCGGCACCTGCTCGGCCGAGCAGGCACCCTAAAGGTAGGACCAAGATCGCGGGTGCCCGCTGAAAAGATCCTTCAGCGAGCGTCTCGGACCGCGGCAGATCCCGCGGCGTCCGGATTCGGAGTGCACCCTTAGAGAGCAATTCGGATTCGCCCTATCTGTGGGAAAAGTGTGTCCAGCGGGTCTGGCTGGCTGCCGATCACTCTGTCTGAGCCGTTTATCGAACTCACGGATCGGCGCCTAGTTAGGTCGGTTTCTGCAGCTCCAAAGGCCCTTTCCACACTGTCGCGGCGCGCCTAAGCTGCCCCCACCACCACCCATAGGAGGCATCAATGCGGACAGCAAAAACACCGACGGAAACTGAGCAGGTTCATCGTCTTTCCGAGAACCTCATGTCGCAGCTGGCCAAGGGCGGGGAATGGGCCACCCCCGGAGTCCAGACAGCCCTCCAGAGAGCGGTAGCCGGGCTGGACACGGGCATCGAAACAGCATCCCCGCGGCTCCAGGCGCTGTTGCGGCGGCTGGCAGACGAACTGGCCGGCGGCGTGGAAACCATCACTCCCAGGGTCCATGAACAACTGATGCGAGTCGGGCCAAGACCTGCTGCCCCGGCCCCGATCCAGGCCAAGAAATCCCCGTCCCGGACCTGGTGGCTGATCACAGGAATCGCCGCCGCGGGAGCAGGGGCAGCCGTATGGCGGTCCATGAAAGCTTCCAAGCCCCAACCATCACCATGGGTCAACACCGAGGAACTGAAAGCCAAGCGCACTGATCCCAACGTCGACGCAGACCTGGCTCCCGGCCGGATGTAGAAGCGTGTTCCGGGGGAGCCGGCAAAGGGATCCGGACGCTCTCACGGCGCCCAGCCAACCAGCATCAGACCCACAACTTCACAGGATTATCGGCGATCCCAGAGGGCCTGACGCGGTCGCCTCCAGCCTGTCCAATGAAGAACTGGCACGGCTGCTGGAGGCTCTTTACCGAAACCTTGATACCCCCGTGCCTGAGCTGGGGACTGTCTATTGGTACGAAGCATTCCTTGAGGAGAGTCTGCGCAGGCATGGGCCGGAACGAACGCGATCGGATGAGGAGTCATCTCGCACATGAAACGCCCCCGGAAGGAGAAGTTCACTTCCGGGGGCTCCGTTCACACCGTCGCGGCAGGCAGGTTAGCCCGCTTCCTGTTGCTAACGGCGGGTGTCATCGATGCCGTTCGTATCGATGTGTTCCTTGCGAACTTCTTCGCTGACAGTTTCCTCGTCGCGGACAACGTCAGTGTCCAGCCGAACGCGCTCGACGGGGACGCCCGCACTCCAGACCCTGCACGGCTGTCCTGCGCTGCGGCTGGTCAGTATGCGGTCAGTAAAGGAAGACATCCACCACGAGTGCCGCGATGGAACCGAGCCCGGCGAGGAGGACGAGCCGCCGGGCCGGTCCTGACCGCTGTGGACCCACCCCCACAATCAGCGCCAGTGCAGCGAAAGCGAATACACCAGAACCCGTGTCCTGCCAGCTGACCGGGAATACCGGAAGGGGCGCGTCGACGAAGAACTGCGGGGCGTTTACCGCGTGCAGGATCGCATTCCAAGCGAAGGGGCCAGCAAAGGCTCCAACAGCCACCGCGACCAGCGTTCCCGGGTGCCTTTCACGGGCCACGAGAAACGCCAGGACCAGTCCAGCTAGCGCTGAGAGCGCCGAGCCATAAGCGATCGTCGTCCACGCCAGCACTGATGCCTCCTCAGAAAGATCGGACTGGGTGAAGTGTCTCATAACTCGCCTCTCGGGAATCCCTAGGGTTTTGAGACGAGTTCGAGCCGGCGACCGCGGAGACTGCCTGCTGGGCCCGTGCCGGGCTCGGCCTAGTGGACCCCTCCGCGCCAGGCGCCAGTTTCTACCGGTGCGGCTCCTCGCAGAAACGGTCTTCTGATGGTCGGGATTAGCCGCGTGCCTAGCGCAAAGCTTCGAGCATACTGACTGGTCTGTCTGCTTTTCGTGTAGTGTCTGCTCGTGATGGCCCACACATATGCCTTGCCGCCCACCAGCGACGCTGCCGCCTCTGCTCCCCCACGCCTGGCCTCGGTTGGCGCCAGGGAGCGCATCGTGGATGCCGCCTACGAGCTGTTCCTGCACCGGGGTATCCGCGATGTCGGTATCAATGAGTTGATTTCACGGGCCGGGGTCGCTAAAGCAACCTTCTACGCGCACTTCACTTCAAAGGATGAGCTGGTCCTTGCCTACTTGGAGCGCTGCCACCAGGACATGACGGTTGAGGCGATCATCGCGGACACCGGAAGGCGGACCGAGAACCCCACCGGCCGGTTGTTGGCTATTTTTGATGTCCTGGACGGGTGGTTCCGCCAGGATGACTTTCAGGCCTGCGCCTTCGTCAGCACCATGCTGGAAATGGGTCCCGCCCATCCCCTGGGAATTGCGTCAATCGATTATCTGGCGCAGGTCCGGGCCTTCATACGGGCTCTGGCCGTGGAAGCCGGCCTTGAACAACCCGACGTTTTTGCCCGCTCCTGCCACATTTTGACAAAGGGTTCGATCATTTCAGCGGTCGAGGGAGACCGGGAGGCAGCCGTATTCGCCAAACGGATGGCCGCGTCCCTCATCCGCGACCACGGAGGTGAGGCCACCATGGCCCCCTGACGCTTCATCACCCGCGCACATTGCTCTCCGTTCTTATGGCGGTTCAAAGATGCTGCCGCCCCCTTATCCACGATTTCGTACAAGGAACAGGAGCTAGAGATGGAAACCCCGGACTACACCCGTTTTGTTCAGGAATGCATTGCCGCCGATGCGGTCAATGACCATGTACTCACGGAAGACCAGATGTACGGCGTGTATCTGAGCTGGTGTGCACTGCAAGAACAAACCCCCGGGCCCTGCGAGTCGTTTTGGGCAGCGATGTCCCAGCAAGGCATCCACGAACTACGCGCGAACGACCACCGCAGTATACGGCCGGGACTTCGAATGACCGGTCCGGCCGCTCTGGACTACATCCTCGCCAGCCAACCAAGCCTGGTCTGACTAAAACCTCTGCCAACTCAGGAGCGCGAACCTGACGGGCTCGAACCTGAGCGGAGCCGACTAAAATACTCTTGTTGCGGGTGTCCGATGAGCTGGAGTGCCGCTAGTGAAGGGACACCTATGTCAGACAATCTGCGGATCACCCCGGCCGACCCGTTCCCCGAGGATCTGGAAACACTGAAAGACGAGAAGCTGCAGGTTCTCGACAGCCAGGTCCAACGCCAACTGGACCATGAAATCGTGACCGATGGTGAGTCTCACCCGGAGACCGAGTTCCCCCATCACGAGCTTGATACGGAGTTCGAGCAGCGCGAAAACTAAACTGCTGCTCGTGGCCTCCGAAGTACCGCGTCAATGCTTCGGTCCCTCCCAGGGGCCTTCATAGCTGTCGAGCAGTGGGCGCTTCGCCTCAAAGGGGCCCCGCCGCCGAGCTGCTGCAGCGACAGGACCTAAGGCATTGCCTTTGAATCGCCGCACTCTGCTACACGACCGCCTCAGTGTCGCTTCTGCTCCCCCACATCTCCAAACCGGTTTCAGGAACGGTCCCTGCGCAGGCTCCGCGCTCAGTGCTTCCACTTCACCCTTGAAACCACGTCCAGGCCGCGTGTAGGCCGAGGGTCTATACTCCGCTAATGCCCGACATGAATTCCTGGCCCACCGGCCGCCTCCTATCAACCGCGGCCAGGCTCGTCGAACATTCCTGGAACGAGAAGCTGGCAGATGCCGGGCTCACCCACGCCGGAGTGATAGCCCTCGATGTTCTATCCAGAGCCGAGGAGCCGATGAGCCAGGCGAAAATTGCCCAAAGGGTCCGTGTGCAGAACCAGACAATGGGCAAGACCTTGTCCCGCCTGGAGGCATGGGCCTACATCCGCCGACAGCCCAGCCCTTCTGACCGCAGAAGCCAGGTCGTCTCCATCACCGACCTTGGCGCCCGGGTGATCAACGAAGCCCGGGAAGTGGACCGCACAGTACTGATACGTGCATCAGGGGACGGGGACAAGCTCCGCAAGGAGCTGCAAAGCATCGTTCGCCTGCTCGCCTCCCATGCCAGGGAAATCAAACCCGAGAACCCATAACTCCGCGCCCCCCTAAAGCGGATCACTGTCCCCGGCATCGATCGGGCTTGCCTCATAACTCAGGTGCCTCAAATCCCTAGGGATACGAGACAACCGGGTAGCAGGCCGGAGCTGGCCTGACTGCCTCCCTCTTACACCCGCGCGGAGGGGCATCCCGAGGCGAGGCTCTGGAGGCGCTGAAGCACCGCCGTTCATCGGCGCAAACCACCCCAAATCGCAGTCACGTTGTGCGCCGGCAGTGTCGTTTCGTGCGCTCACGAGGCAGGCACGCTGCCTGGTGTCGCAACTGGGGCGCGCTTTACTCTGGCTGAGGACACCAACGGTGAGCAGCGCTTTGGCAAATCTCCGGCAGGCTATGCGTCATAACGGGAGTCCGGGCATCCGGGGGTCAGGCACTCTAGCAACGCCAGTTTCCATTTCTCAGCTGACCCAGGTGCGGATTCGTCGTAGACGCGCTGCCACGTTGGGTATGCCGTTTCGCTACAGAACGGACAAACGGCGGTGTAGCTGTGCCTTTCTTCCGCCGTGAATTCCCGGTCATCCTCCATTTGTCCATGCTAGACCGATGCAGCAGGAAGCTGGCCAGGAGTTCCTTGGCTAATAAAGGGATTAGTCCAGATTGCTGGGCTACCCAGTGGCAGCTACTTCACACCAATGACAGCCGTGGGCTTAGCGAGTCCATGTGCTATCCAAATTATGGTAATGACAACAAAGGGTTTTTAACCAACGGTGTAGATGTTGACATAGGCGTGGGTGACGTTGGTTCCGTCCACCATGCCTGTCCATACAGTGGACTCATATCCCGTTGATCCGATGTGCAGGAGTCCGTCGTCTCCGGACCTGGGGCGTCTTGCGTCTGGAACCACGTCATCATCCACTGAGTACGAGCGCCCCGGGGTGGACGCGCCCCGCTGCCGCACACACAGGACGCGCTTACTCAGCTGGCCGGAGCGGCCGTGAAGTGATCCCGGAAGAATCCGGCAGCGCTCCTTTGCCGCGTAACCCTGGCGGCGATGACTCCGTTCCGGCACGGTGGACTGTTTCTGAGCAGTCGGGAAGCCGCCGCGGTGGTGGCGACCAGAGGTCCCCTTTACGCCCTCTGCTCCGGCCGATAGCCTGACAACGGTCCGTCGCGGTGTCGCGGCAGGTCGTCTGGGCCGAGAGATTGGTTTTCTGCAATGGGATTTGAGGAATCAGAACAACCGGAAGCGCCGAAGAGCAGTGCTTCGAAAGGCCGCGAAACCACGGGAAGCGAGGGGCATCAGGCGCTGCACTTGGCCTCAGCCGTGATGTTCGTGAGCGACCTTGACCGTTCCGTCGCCTTTTACCAGGAGTTCCTGGGATGGAACGTGACCATCCATGACGAATCCGCGGCCTTGCTGGTCGGCCCCGTCGGATACCAGCTGTACCTGCGCAGTATGGGAGAGAAGGCGCAACACCCCCTGGGCAGCATTGGCATTCAATACCTCATATGGACCGCCCGGGACGATGCGGACCTGGACCGGTGCGAGCAGATGTTGCGGAAACACTCTTCCCAGGTCACCAGGCGGACAGTGGAGGGTTTCAGCCTGGTCGAGGGCCAGGGCCCTGACAGCGTGCCGGTCATGGTGGCCTATCCGGGACCGGCACAGGCACCCCGGCACGAAATCCTGCAGAGGATCTACCAATGGTAAAAGGCGAACAACTGCCAAATTCGACGAGCGCTACGGGCCGGGCTTAAAACCCGGCCCAGGGCGCTGATCCTCGTGGCAGACACTGGGGTTCCGTTTGGCATGCCGGGTGTGGGGGTGCTAGATGGATTGGCGGTAGCCGAAGAATTCGTGGTCGTTGTTGTATCCGCCTTCGCCGCCGCCGATGTGGGAGAAGTCTTTGACGAATTCGATGCCTTTGATCCATTTGACGAGTTTGAAGCCGAGCTGGACCTCGTTGCGCAGGCGCAGCGGCGCGCCGTGTCCGTAGGTCAGCGGTGCGTTGTTCATGTCGTACGCGAGCATGGTGAGCTGGTAGCTCATCTGTTCGATCGGCTGCGCGTCATAGTAGATGCCGCCGTCGGGTCCTTCTGCGAAGGAGTAGAAGATCACCCACTTGGCCTCGGGGTCCGGCTGCACCAGGTCGATGATGGTTTGCATGGAGACGCCGCCCCACTTGGCCACGCCGGACCAGCCCTGGATGCAGAAGTGCTGGGTGATCTGCTCGTGGTACGCCAGGCTGTGAAGCTGGGCCAGGTCAAGTTCCACAGGGTTCTTCACAAGGCCGGAGATCGGGAGTCGGTAGTCGGCGAAGCCTGTGGCCAGGAGCGCTTTGTATTCCCTGGATTCGGGATACTTGCCGTTGTGCCACATATACGGGGAGATGTCTTTGTCGGTGTACCTGCCGGGTTTTGAGTCGAGGTGCTCGAACAAACGTTGCGCCGGGCCAATGAGGGCAAACCCGATCCGCTGGACCATACGCGGATGCCGGTAGGTGAGCGGGGTGACGCCCACCCAGATCACGATCATTACGGCCAGGGAGGCGGCGAAGATCCAGAACCCGTACCAGTCGCCGGAATTGCGGCCTGCATACATGTAGTTGAAGTTCCGCAAGGCATCGGTCGCGACCACGAGGGAGACGTGGATCACGATGAACAACAGGAACCAGACCAGGACCAGGAAATGCAGGGACCGGGCAGCCTGGATGCTGAGGACCCTGCTGATCCACCGGAATTTTGTGGACAGGGCCGGGGACATGCCCAACCCGGTGATGAATGCCAGGGGTGCGGCGATGAAGACCGTGATGAAGTAGGCCAGGACCTGGAGACTGTTGTAGGCGACCCAGCTGTTGTCGGTTGGCCAGTCCAGGGAGGCGTACTGAATGGACATCGAGAGGGCATTGGGGATGACGTCCCAACTGGTGGGCACCAGACGGAGCCACTGACCCGTGGTGAAGATCAGTATGTAAAAGATCAGGCCGTTGAGCAGCCAGAGCGTGTCCATACCCAGGTGCCACCACCGGGCCAGCCCGATCGAGTGCCGCCGGCCCGGCAGACCCACGCCGTCAGGGAGGGTGATCGAGTCCTGCTTTGCCGTGTACAGCGGGTCCGGGGGCACCGGTTTCTGGATCCGGAACCACTCCTTGCCCGGGGTTGAATGCCGGGTCCAGTACAGTCTGGGATGATCGGCAAGGATGGTTACCCCGGAACGGATGATGGGGATCAGGAGCAGCATGTTGAAGAAATGCTGCCACCCGATCCAGGCCGGGAACCCCGCCCGACCTTCGGCCCCGGCCGGGATAACACGGCCTGGATATTCCCTGATGAACTCCGCCACGCTGGGGGCACCACGCAGTCCCCTCGCAACCGCCACGGCAGTCAGCAGCAAAACGAAGCCGATCGGCAGCAGCCACAGCAGGTTGAACCATTTGCTGCTCCCTATGCGCATCCGCGGCGCTACCCCGTACTGCGCAGGGACAGACCCTGCCCAGGAATCATCGACGACGGTGGTCGCTTTGGTTGAGAGTTCCTCCCGGAAGCTGGCAGGCGTTCTCCGGCCCGCGGCGGAAACAGCCGGCCCGGAAGCGTCCGGGCAGTCCTGATTATCCTCACGTGCCACGATGTGCCTCTAACCGTTGATTCTCCGTGCAGATTCCGGGAGGAGTGTTACCCGTCCCCAGATTACGCTTTAACCACCGACAGGCGATGGAAGATCCGGTATGACGCACGCCCCGCTCAGGGGACGGGCTGCCAGAGAGACACGCAACGGCAGAACATCTGACCGTCCCCCTCCAACCCCAATGCGGGATGGGCCCGGTGGGCCTGTTGCCTCATAGCAACCTCGGCAGGACTGATTCGTTGCATCAGTTGAACATCTCCGGGAAGGCTGGCCGGTCATTCTTGGCCCGGTTGACGGGCCGATGGGCGCGGACCCTGGTCCCAGATCAGCGATCTCCGCAACGCAGCCGGCAGTAGAGCCATCGCCCTGATGAGTTCCTCGCCGAAGCCCCGGCCGGTGGTTCCCAAGCATATGCACCAGGAGTTTCCGGGGGCTTCTCTCGACCAACGTGGCGATCGCGGGCCGGCTCTGCGGGAGCCATTCGACGGGTCCGCCGAAAGGCACCCCACCGCCCCGGCGGGATTGGGGCTCAGGACGTGAACTGGGCCGTCGACAGCGTCGAAGCACTGGATCGTAGTGTGCATTTACTCAAGGAACGCGGCTTAGTGCACCTATGTACATTTCGTATACATTTCGCCGCGGAGTGACCTTCGTTGAGGGCGGACCCTGATGATGGCCTCCGCGCCGGGATTGGGGTCCCAGCCGGTTGCAGCAGCACGTTCCGCTCTGGACGCGCGCCCGGCAGCTGATGGCGCCCCGCAGTCGAGAGGCCTCCGCAGTCGAGGGGCCCGGACAGTTTACATTTCAGTATCCGGTGAACTCCTCCGTGCGGATGTCGTCGTCGTCCACGCCCGCACCGTTGAGGAGGCTGCGCATCGCGCTGACCAGGCCGGCAGGCCCGCAAAGGTAGTAGACAGGGGTGCTGAGATCCCCGACGTATCTGGTGATCATGTCCTGGTCGATGAACCCGGTTTCTCCGTCCCAGGGCTGTTGCGAGTTTTCGGGTTCGGTCATGGTGGCAACGAAGGTGACGTTGGCACTGGACTCCTCCAGGTGTCTCAGCTCGTCCAGGAAGGCGGCGTCCGCGGGCCGCTTATTGGAGGAAAACACAAAGATCGTGTGCCCTGTCCGGTCATGGACCGACTGCAGGACCATGCTGCGCACCGGCGTGATTCCGATCCCGCCGGTGAGGAAAACCGCGGGCCTGGCGGCCCTGTTGTGCAAGGTAAACGATCCATAGGGAGCATCCAGCTCCAGCTCGGTCCCGACGGGCATGTCCTTGAGAACCCGCTTGAACGCGGTGTCACGCATCCGCGTCGTGCACATCAGGTTGGGCTCATAGGGGGCGCTGGAAAGGGAGAATCCGCGGGTATTTCCCTCCTTATCGGTCTCCGGAGGGTCAATCAGCGTGTAATCAGCAAACTGCCCGGCCTTGTAGCTGAATCCAGCAGGCTTCTCGAACTCGAAGGACATGGTCTGTTCGGCTACTTCTGCCTTCTTGACCAACTTCGTGATTGGAAGTGACATGGTGGAACCTCTTCTTATCGATTGCGTCCGACGAATGTGACGGCCCCCGACGGCAGCTTGTTGCTTTGCCCATCATGCTCCCATTCAACAGCGCGCTGCCGAAGCCCGCATCAGAAATGTCGAACTCTGCCTCTCTGGATATTATTCTGATCAAAGATGTGTCGGAGAGGCCACGCACACGCCCGTGCCAGAAGCCGTCCGTAACGTGGCCGACCACGAGGCTCCTCCGTTTACCCCCGTCACAAGACTCACGCAAGCCGGACACGACGTCCCAAGTGACGCCATCATTTTGCAAAAGACCAAGACTGCAGGTGTCCCGCAGACAGTGTCCGTGCCGCCGGGCACAGCCCGGGCTGGAGTCAGTGTGCTCCCCCGACGTCTGGGCTCGCATTGTGGCTGGCGGCCACACTGCGCAACGATGCCGCAGCGTCGTTCTGCGGTGGTGGCGTGGTCGCGCCTCGATCCGCGAGTGCTTTCTTCTTCGTCACGGCCTGCCGCTGGGCCTTTGTTAGCTTCACGAAAAGGGGCATCGCTGGCAACCGCTGCCAACACCGTCAACCATCGCAGAGGGAAGGCTTTCAACTGAGGCAACTTATCCGGGTGCACGGAGGTTTCTGCGAGTCTCGTCAAAGGGTTGACCTTTGCCTACGCGGTCGTAGACTCACAGGTGAGGCCGCCGTTAGACCAGGTGCGTCCCTGGAAGGCGGCTCCCGGAGCGAGGAGGGCGCGGTGTCAAAGACCGCATCTTGGACTCTATACCGCGGGCAACAGGGACAGTGGGCATGGGTTGCCCACCGCATTACCGGCGTGGCTATTTTCTTTTTTCTCCTCGTGCATGTTCTGGATACGTCCATGGTCCGGGTATCGCCGGAGGCCTATAACGCCGTCATAGGCACGTACAAGAACCCGGTGATGGGCATAGGGGAGGCCGGCCTGGTTGCGGCCGTGGTGCTCCATGCGTTCGGCGGTGTGCGGATTATTCTCATCGATTTCTGGAAGAAAGGCCCCAAGTATCATCTCCAAATGCTTTGGGGTGTCCTCGGACTATGGGCAGTGGTGATGATCCCCTTCCTTTTCATCCATCTTTCCCATGTTTTTGGCGGCCACTAATAATGTCCGCCATCATGGAAGCCCGGAACGGCGCCAACAGGGAGCGTAAGAGTCCATGGGCAGCCCGCAGACCACCGAACCCGCCTCAAAAATAGATCTACCGCAGTCTGTTGGAGGCGGCGAGATCCCCACCTTCGAAATCACTCTGCGGATCCGCCGCTACAACCCGGAAGTCTCCGACGAGGCCCGCTGGGAAGACTACCCGCTGACCATGCACGGCACGGACCGGGTCCTGGATGCGCTGCACAAGATCAAATGGGAAATCGACGGCTCGCTGTCCTTCCGCCGTTCCTGCGCCCACGGGGTGTGCGGTTCCGACGCCATGCGGATCAACGGCCGAAACCGGCTGGCCTGCAAGGTTTTGCTCAAAGACCTCAACCTGGACAAGCCGGTGACCGTTGAGGCCATCAAGGGCCTGCCGGTGGAGAAGGACTTGATTGTGGACATGGAACCCGTTCTTCCAGTCCTACCGTGAGATCATGCCGTACTTCATCGGCGCCGGCCACGAGCCGACGAGGGAGCGGCTGCAGTCCCCCGAAGAGCGTGAACGTTTCGATGACACCACCAAGTGCATTCTGTGCGCCGCCTGCACGGGCGCCTGCCCCGTCTTCTGGACCGACGGACAATACTTCGGTCCAGCGGCGATCGTGAACGCCCACCGCTTCATCTTCGACTCCCGCGACGACGCCGGCGACCTGCGCCTTCAGATCCTTAACGACAAGGAAGGTGTCTGGCGGTGCCGCACCATTTTCAATTGCACGGAGGCTTGCCCGCGTGGCATCAAGGTCACGCAGGCCATCGCAGAGGTCAAACAGGCCATCCTCTCCCGCAGCGTATAACGCTCTGCGCCGGCGCGCACCGGGCGTGGCGCCGCCGGCCGGCGGACCGCGTCAGCGGGCCAGGAGTTGGCGCAGGACGTAGGGCAGGATTCCGCCGTGGAGGTAGTACGCTTCCTCGGCGGGCGTATCGATCCGTACGGCTGCGGTGAATTCTTGTTCGCGGCCGTGGTCCTCGACCCGGACCGTGACCTCCCGCGGCAGCGGGGTGTGACCCTCGATGCCGATGATCGAGTAGAGCTCTTCCCCGGTCAGGCCCAGGCTTTCGGCCGTGTCACCGTCCCGGAATTGCAGGGGGAGCACCCCCATCCCGATGAGGTTGGAGCGGTGGATCCGTTCAAACGATCCCGCCAGGACGGCTTTGACGCCCAGCAGCAACGTGCCCTTGGCCGCCCAGTCCCGGGAGGAACCGGACCCGTAATCCGTCCCAGCGATAACAATCAGGGGAACCGCCTCGGCGGAATAGGACGTGGCGGCATCGAAAATGCTCTGTTGCCCTCCATCGGGGAAATGCCGGGTGAAGCCGCCCTCCACTCCGGGCACGAGCCGATTGCGCAGCCGGACGTTCGCGAAGGTCCCGCGGATCATGACGTGGTGGTTGCCTCGGCGGGAGCCGTAGGAGTTGAAGTCGGCCGCATCCACGCCGTGTTCGGTGAGGTATCGGCCAGCGGGAGAGTCGTTCCGGATGGCTCCGGCCGGGGATATGTGGTCGGTGGTGACGGAGTCTCCCAGGAAGGCCAGTACCCTGGCCGCGGTGATGTCCCGGAGCGGCGCCGGCCGAGCGGTCGTTCCGTCAAAGTACGGTGGCCGCTGCACATAGGTGGAGTAGTCATCCCAGGCGAACATGTCACCCTCGGGTACCTGCATGCCCCGCCAGCGCCCGTCGCCGGAGTAGACGTCGGAGTAGCCTTGCGTGAACATTTTGCTTTCGAGGTTTTGGTCCACGATGGCCTTGATTTCCGACGCCGTCGGCCAGAGGTCGTGCAGATAGACCGGGTTGCCTTCCGGGTCCTCGCCGAGCGGATCGTGGAGGAGATCGGTATGCATGGTCCCGGTGAGGGCGTAGGCGATGACCAGGGGCGGGGAGGCGAGGAAGTTCATCTTCACTTCGGAGTGGATGCGGCCCTCGAAGTTCCGGTTGCCCGAGAGCACGGCTGCAACGGTCAGATTGTTTTCCGCGACGGCGGCGCTGACTTCCGGGATGAGGGGCCCGGAATTACCTATGCAGGTGGTGCAGCCGTAGCCGACCAGATCGAAGCCCAGCCTATCTAGGTACGGGGTGAGCCCTGATCTGTTGAAGTAATCGGAGACCACCCGGGATCCCGGAGCGAGGGAGGTTTTCACCCACGGTTTACTGCGCAGTCCCCGTTCGACGGCTTTCTTGGCCAGCAGGCCGGCGCCAATCATGACGGTCGGGTTGGAAGTATTCGTGCATGAGGTGATGGCCGCGATGACCACGTCTCCGTGGTCGAGGCTGGCCGCGGTTCCGGCCAGTTCCAGCCGGACGGGTTCGGATGGCCAGGTGAAGTCCGCGATGTCCTGGTACTGGCGGGGCGGGGCGTCCCGGTGAACGCCGGGGCTGACGGCAATGGGGTCGCTCGCGGGGAAAGAGTGCTCGTCGGCGTCGTCGAGGCCGCCCTGCACGGCTTCCTCCTGCGCTTCCCCGGACAGCAGTCCGCGCACGGCACGGGATACGGCGCCCAGCGGGATCCGGTCCTGCGGCCGCTTGGGTCCGGCGATGGAGGGGACGATCGTGGCGAGATCCAGCTCGATAATCTCGCTGTAGTCCGGGACATGGTCGGGACGGTGCCACAGGCCCTGTTCTTTGGCATAGGCTTCCACGAGTTTGATCTGGTGCTCGGAGCGTCCGGTGAGACGCAGGTAGTCCAGCGTTTCGTTGTCGATCGGGAAGATGGCGCAGGTCGACCCGTATTCCGGGCTCATGTTGCTCAGCGTCGCCCGGGTTGCCAGTGGCACGCTGGCCACTCCGGGGCCGAAGAAGTCCACGAATTTGCCGACGACCCTGGTGCGGCGCAGAAGTTCGGCGACGGTGAGCACCAGATCCGTGGCGGTGGTTCCCTCGGGCAGTTCGCCGTTAAGTTTAAGCCCGACTACCTGCGGGATGAGCATGCTCATCGGCTGGCCGAGCATGGCCGCCTCGGCCTCAATACCGCCCACGCCCCAGCCGAGCACACCGAGTCCATTGACCATCGGGGTATGCGAGTCCGTCCCTACGAGCGTGTCCGGGTAGGCGACCGGCCCGCTGGCACCGGCCCGGGTGAAGATGACCCGGGCGAGGTATTCGAGGTTGACCTGGTGGCAGATGCCCGTGTCCGGGGGCACCACGAGGAAGTCATCGAACGCCCGCTGAGCCCAGCGCAGGAGCTGGTACCGTTCCTGGTTCCGAGTGAATTCCAGCTCCGCGTTGATTTCGAATGCCTCCGGGCTGGCGAAGGCGTCGGCGATGACCGAATGGTCGATGACCAGTTCCACGGGAATCAGCGGATTGATTTTTTTCGGTTCCCCGCCCAGACCGGTCATGGCATCTCGCATGGCCACCAGGTCCACCACGCACGGCACCCCGGTGAAGTCCTGCATCAGCACCCGGGCGGGAGTGTATTGGATTTCCGGGTTGGACGCCGACCGGGGGTCCCAGCCGCCGAGCGATGTGATTTGTTCGGCCCTGACCAGCCGGCCGTCCTCATTGCGCAGCAGGTTCTCCAACAGGACCTTCAGGCTGTAGGGAAGGCGGTCCGAGCCCTTGACCCGGTCCAGCCGGTAGATCTCATACGTCCTGTTGTCCACGTTCAGTTGCCCACGCGCACCAAAACTGTTTGCCCTCATCAGTGTCGCCTCCGTTAGCTTGGGTCCGAAAATTCGCGCCCGTGGATCGCGGGCGGGAAGGAGGGCCTGGGACGTCCTAACCGATGAGCTTGCCGGTCACCGAATCATCCGCGAGGATGGCCAGAATCTGTGGATCAGTCCGTGAAGCCCATGATGGCGCCGCACAAGGGGTGAGCGCATCGGGATCCTCGGAACACTTGGACGCGAAGGCCGCTCCTGCGCCGCCGCCGCAGCCGGTGCCCGCACCGACGTCAGGCAGCCCTGTCAGTACCGCTCCTTTCATCACCTATTCCGACCGTACGCCGGGGCCAGCGGACATGCTAGGACCTCGGGAATCAAGGTCATTGGCTTCCTCTGCCGTGGGCCGCTGCGCGCCCGGGTTCCGCAACAGTGCCGGCAGGGTCTGCTGGCGCCCGCGCCACCGGCGGATCTGCCGCGGAGGCGCGGCGTATGGTGCTGTACTCGCTCCGTTCCCCGCCGCCCATGACGCCATGAATGGATCCGGCGATGCGTGCAGCCTGGACCTTCGCGAGCTCCGCTTTCCCGCCAGCGAACAGCTCAGCCACGGTGCCTTCCCACAGTTCAAGCCAGCGGGGCGAACAGCTCTCCAGCGCAGCGGGAACCTGTCATTGAGGGCCGAATGCACAGCTGCTGCGCTTGTACGGCCGGCACGAAAAAGCACTGTCTCCCAGAAGTCGCACATGACCGGGAGGTAGGTGGGAAGATCCATCCGCGCGACGTCAGCGAACACCGGCCCGAGCAGTTCGTCTTCAAAACCCGGCGGTAGAACGTGGCGATGAGCGCCTCCACATCCCCCGGCTGGCTGGATCGCTTCGGGACGCGGGCGCCCCTGCGGCGGCGCTGACGCGAGTGCCAGCATCGCGTAGGCCGTGCCCAGGACCGGCAGCGTAACGACTTTCAGACCTTCGAGCCCGAAATACAGGTGGCGGAGGTACCCTCGCCGCGGTAGGGATGCACATGGGCGTGGCGGTCACGAGGGAGAGCTGGCTGGCCCGTGATGCCGGGTTCGGGGGGGGGCCGGTTTGTAGCTGGAGACTGATGGTGCCTCTTTATCGCCAAGGAAATACTGCTCCGTCGCCGCCGGGCCCGCTGAGACCGACCCACGGGCCGGTGCATGCTCCTGGTGACATGGCTCCCCGGGGGATCGGGAGAGCATAATGTCACCGAGGACAACGACCACACGGGTTTTCGCCGCTTCGGGCGTCACCGCTCGAAGGATGATACTTGTGCCGTGTCGAAAGTCAGCGAGGAGGCTGGGGAATGTCGACTGCAACGGAAGTCCGGGTGCGCCGGGTTTATGACGGGATCAGGGATGACGACGGCGTACGGGTTCTGGTAGACCACATCTGGCCGCGCGGGATGACCAAGGCCAAGGCAGCGCTGGACGAGTGGTGCAAAGACGTCTCCCCATCGACGGAGCTGCGCAAATGGTACGGGCACGACCCCGCCAAGTTCGACGAATTTGTTATGCGCTACAAAGCCGAGCTTAAAGACCCGGCCCGGGCGCAGGCGCTTGACCATCTGTGCGAACTCGCTAAGGGCCAACGGCTGACGCTGCTGACGGCAACCAAAGCTGCCGACATCAGCGAGGCCCAAGTCCTGGCCGACCTGATCGGACGGTAGCCACGATACGTCCGCCCCCCAAGAGACAGGCGTCGGGAAGGACCCGATAAGTGACCGGAAACGGGATCCCCTGACGCGGCCGAAGCTGATTCCCGTCATGCGGTGTGCAACCCCACGGCGCGAGGATCGTGGTGAGGACGACTCCAGGCCAGGTCGAGCTCCTTCTGGCCATCACGGAACGCGGCTCCACCGCGTCGTTACCTCCGTAGGGGCTCTCCGAGAATTTCCTTGTCATTTCGGCGAGGTCATGTCGTGCCCGCGACCATGAACCATGAACAGGTGTAGGCCACCTACGACCAACACAAGACAACCGGAACGAGGAAACGCACAACCCAGGACAGAGCTGGCAGAGGGCCCACCTGCCAGGGGATTGAACCCACCACCCACACACCTGAACAGGCGCCGCGGCAGCCAGACTAAAGGCCGCGACCAACTCGTTAGAGCGACGCGACCACAAGCTTTGTCAACACGTTAAAGCAAAATCGCCGCTGACGAGGTGCCCGAGGTGGGACTCGAACTACATTCCAGGGCTTGAAAAACCCTGGGAAGTCGCGAAAAATGCGGAAACCGAAGCAGTCCAACCCATGTGCGACCCACTTCGACGGCGAACGTGTGGACATTGTCCACACCTCCATTTGCCCCTGAAATCGGTCCCACACGCCAGACCGGCGTAGCCGCCCGGTATGCCTAGCGGGTTAAGTGCCTGGTGCGACAACGTCCTCCAGCACTGCCCTGTCGAAGAAACGGATCTCGCCCGTTGCCTCGAAGAACACCGGAACTACTGATGTGCTCAGGTCTTTGGACGTTTCGTAGATTTCAGCCGCACTCCTGTGCTTCCTGGCAATTGTTCCAACCAGCTCCGTACCGCGAACCCGAACAGTTCGATATTTGTAGCTCATCGTGACTCCTTCGTCCGCTAGGGCACACCCTACCCCTTGGCAGTGCCGCTTCGGGAGGTTGGCTCCTATGGTGCCCACACCACTGGCGGCGGCTTCGGATCACTTCAGATCCCGGCCATGGATGTGTGGCTCTTGGCCCGTTCCAGGAGGTTTTGCTGAGAGCGGCGGGGCTTCTCTCGCGACTTTCGGACAAGCAACGATGAAGTGCAGTCCTCACCCGCGACCCGCTTGTAAATCGCCGTAGTTACCAGTTAGCGCGGTACGTCATGGATCACTGCCCAATGCGCGTGAGTGATAACCACACTTATTCACCCTCACTGTGCGCAACGGCTGGCATGACGCCGAGATTCGCACATAGCGACTCCACGAGAATGTCAAGCGACTGGGTGATGTCTCCGAGTATATGTGGTTCGTCCATGCCGAGACTCTCGAGCGCGGCGAACTGGGATGCCAGCAGCGCCGGCGGCATGAACTCGTGGGCCCGCGCTTCGATCCTCGCCCCGATGGTGGCTGCGTCGCCGGCCAGGTGAATGAAGACAACGTCCGGTGCGTAGCTGCGCAGCAAGTCCCGGTAACGTCGTTTCAAGGCTGAGCAGGCGACGATAGGCGGAACTGATGTGCCGCCGTCGCCCTTTCCTGCAAGCAACTCCCCCAACCGGCCCAACCACGGCTCCCGGTCGGCGTCCCTGAGCGCAACCCCGGCAGCCATCTTTTGCTTGTTGGCGGGCGGGTGGAAGTCATCCCCGTCGAAGAATGGCATCCCCAGTCGTTGACCCAGCAGGGTTCCGACGGTGGACTTACCGCAGCCGGAAACGCCCATCACCACCAATGGAGGCAAGTGGCCGCTCATCGGACGTCCCCGGGTTCCCCGAAGCTGAGAAGGACTTTGCCGGACGATGTGGAGTCTTTTGCTACCTCGAACGCGTGCAGGGCGTCGGCCAGCGGGAATTCGTGGGTGATGACGGGGCTGATGTGCAGGGATCCGTCCGCAAGGGCGGTGATCACCTGGTCGATCTCGTCGTTGAACCGGAAGGAGCCTTTGAGGTCCAGTTCGCGGGTGATGGCCAGCGAAATGGGCACTGGCTGCATGCCGGTGGGCAGCAGCCCCACCATCACCACGGTTCCGCCGCGCACCGCGCCTTGGATGGCTGATGCCAGGCCGTGGTGGCTGCCGGAGGACTCGATGACGACGTCGGCTTCCACCGCGGCGATCGCTGTGGTGTCCGCTGCATTGATCACCTGGTCAGCGCCGACGGCCATGGCGATCTCAAGCGGTTTGGGGTGGAGGTCGACGGCGGTGATCCGGGCGGCGCCGGCACGTTTGAGGACGGCAACGGCCAGGGCGCCGATGGGCCCTGAACCGATGACGAGCGCCGTCTTTCCCCGGACGTCGCCGGCGCGCGAGACTGCATGCCAGGCAACGCTTGCGGGTTCGATCAGGGCCGCCGTCCGAAGGTCAAGGTTCTTTGGCAAGGCGCGGAGCATCCGGACGGGCAGGTTCACGTACCTGCTGAAGGCGCCGTCCGTGTGGGGGTAGCGGGCAGCGCTGCCCAGGTACGTGCACCCGGGTGAGAGGTTGGGCCGGTCTGCGGGATACTTAGCCGCGCCAGGGCCGGGCGTTGCGGGGTGGACGGCCACGGCGGTCCCTGCTTGTGGCCCTGCACCGTTGGCTGCCGGGCGCACCACCACACCGGAGATTTCGTGGCCCAGCACCAGCGGGGCCTTGAGGATGGACTCCCCCGCGGCACCGTGCAGCCAGTAGTGCAGGTCCGAACCGCAGATCCCGCCGTACAGAACTTCCACCACCGCTTCATCAGGTGCGGGCTGCGGCAGCGGGACCTCGTCGATGCGCAGGTCATTTGCGGCGTGCGCCACCAGGGCCGGGCCCGTGGCAGGCAGTTCTTCCAGGCCTGCGCCCAAGGGCGTATTCAGAGTCATCACACCACCACTGTCATTCCACCATCAATGAAGATGGTTTGTCCGTTCACAAAGTTCGAGCCATCTGAGGCAAGCCACACCACGGGACCGGCGAGGTCCTCCACGGTGCCCCACCGGTGGGCCGGCGTCCGGCCCAGGATCCAGGAGTTGAAGGCCTCATCATCAACGAGGTTCTGGGTCATCTCGGTGTGGATGTAGCCGGGTGCAACCGCGTTGATCTGCAGCCCGGAGGCGGCCCACTCTGCCGTCATGGCGCGCGTGAGGTTCCGCAGCCCGCCCTTTGCCGCAATGTACGGGGCGATGGTCGGACGGGCCAGGTCCGTCTGGACGGAGCAGATGTTGATGATCTTGCCCCGGCCGCGGGTGATCATGTGCCGCGCGGCTTCCCTGCCCACCAGGAATGCGCTGGTGAGGTCAGTGGAGAGGACTCGTTCCCAGTCCGCGACGTCCAGGTCCAGCATGGGCACCCGGTGCTGGATCCCCGCATTGTTCACCAGGATTTCCAGCGGGCCCACGTTCTCCTCAATCCATCGGATGCTGCGGGCGGCCGCGTCATCGACGGTCACATCGAATGCGATGCTGTGGACGCGGCCCGGAGGGAAGTCCCAGGCCATTGCCGCGGCGGCGTCCTTGAGCCGTTCCTCATTGACGCCGTTGAGCACTACTGTTGCTCCGGCGTCGGCCAACGCCCTTGCAAGCGCCGAACCGATGCCCCTGCTGGAGCCCGTCACCAGGGCAACCCGGCCGGTCAAGTCAAAAAGCGCGCTCATGCGAACGGCCCCTGCTGGACGAGGTTGGCCGGGGTTTCACCGGCGGCGAGGGCCTCAAGCTGGCGCTTCAGGAGCTTGAGGATCCGTGGTTCAAACGCTGATGCATTACCGCCAATGTGAGGGGTGATGAGTGCGTTGTCCGCGGACCACAGCGGATGGCCTGCGGGCAGCGGTTCGGGATCGACGACGTCGATGGCGCACTGCAGGCGGCCGGTCACCACTTCCCGGGTCAGGGCGTCGGTGTCCACCACGGCGCCGCGGCCCACGTTCACCACGAGGGCGCCGTTGGGGAGGGCGGCCAGAACGTCCCGGCCCACCAGGTGGTGGGTCTTGTCGTTCAGCGGGAGGACCGAGACCAGGATGTCGTGGCCGGCGGCGAGCTCCAACAGTTCGTCCGGGCCGTGGACCTGTCCGTCGGCGTCGGTGCGGGCGGAGCTGCCCACCCGGGTGATGGTGACTTCGAAGGGTTCCAGGCGGCGGGCCAGTTCCTTACCGATACCGCCGATGCCCAGCAAAAGGACCTTCCGGTCGGCCAGGGACTGGCGGCGCTGGGGGTTCCAGCTTTCGGCCTGCTGGTCCTTGACGGCCTGGTCAATGCCGCGCAGCTTGGCCAGGATGAGCCCCACAGCCAGCTCGGCCGTGGCAGCTGCGTGGACGCCTGAGGCGTTTGCCACTGCGGCGCCCTGCCCGGCAGCCTCGCGGACGCCGTCGTACCCTGTTGACTGGGTCTGCACGAACTTAAGGTTCGGGACCTTGGCCAGGGAACCCATCACTGCCCCCGCGTCGATGTAGGGCAGGATGACGCCGTCGATGCCACCCAGCTCCTCCCCCGGTTCGTCCTTCATGTCCCACACCACGCCCCGCAGGCCTTCGGGGAGTGGCGAGAGGTCAGCCAGGAGCTGGGGTTCGGGGAAACTAACGGTTCGTACTAACTGCATCTTGTGGGCCTATCGGTTGGGCGGTGGAAAGGTAGTTCCCGGGTTTGGGCGTCGCGGGGGCGGCTTTAGTCGGAGTCCCCGCGCCGGTCGAAGGTGAGGCCGCCGGGGACCTGGAAGGTAGGCATGAGTTCCAGCATGCCAACGTTGACGTGGCGCGGGGTTTCGATGGCGTAGTCCAGGGCGTTGACGATGTCGTCGGTGGTCAGCGACTCGTAGCCCTCGTAGTACGTTTGCCAGGCTTCTTCCATGGCCTCGGGGCTGCCGCCCATGTTGCGGCCAAAGATCTCGGTTTCCACGCGGCCGGGGCAGATTTCGGTGACGCGGATCCGCTTGCCCACGGTGTCGTTGCGGAGCTGCCGGGAAATTTGGTGCACTGCGGCCTTGGTGGCGTGGTAGACGGTGTGGCCGTAGAAGTTGTAGATGCCCGCGATGGAGCTGATGTTGACCACGTGGCCGAGGTCCCGTTCCACCATGCCGGGCAGGACCAGCCGGGTGAGCTGCAGGAGCCCGCGGAGGTTGACGTCGATGAGTTCATCAATGTCCTGCTCGGAGGAATCCAGGATGTTGCCCGGCCTGGAGACGCCGGCGCAGTTGACCAGGACGTCCACTTTCAGGTCATTGACGACGGCGGTCAGCGCGGCGGTGTCGGTCAGGTCCACCACATGCGGGACTGCTCCGGTGCGGTCGGCAAGCTCGGTGAGGCGTTCCTCGTTGCGGGCCACCGCATGGACGGTGAGGCCGCGCTTGGCCAGCCGTTCGGCGATGGCGGCGCCCATGCCGGTGGAAGCTCCGGTGACGAGGGCGGTGGTGTAGTCGGAAAAAGGCATTGGTACTCCAAAGTGGTGGAATTCGGGCAGGCCCTTGCGTCCGGCAAGGGGTTGGACGCAGGAGCCTCGGGTTGGCAGGGGTTAGGGATCGCGCAGCGGTTCGTGGGCGCGGTCCTTGGCTATGGGAAAAGCGTTCATGATGTTCAGGCTCCTGACGCTGGGCTAAGTTCATGCCAGCGCTGGCCGGCGCCGATGCCGAGGAGTCCGAAGACTGTGTTGATAGTGTTCCGGAGCCTGTCCAGTTCAAGGCAGGCGGCGCGGTGCATGGCTGTTGCTTCAGCCACGGTTGTCTTTCGAAAGGTGACGGTGTGTCCAGGTCTGGCTTGCGCCAGGACGTCCAGTGAGCGGCTCGTGACAACTGCCAGGACGGGATAGCCCGCCGTCACGCCGCGCCCCCGGTGCAGCACCAGCAGTTCCTCCCGGGACGGGACCTCGATGGCCCCGACCGGAACGCCGCGGGAGAGCACTTCTGACGTGAGCTGGCGTTCGGGAAGGGCACCACCGAGCCGCAGCCCGATGTGGTTGCTGCGGGGGCTCACGGTGTACTGCGTGGTGAACAGCAGGTCTGCCGTGTCCCCGAATTCCGCCACGTCCGGCCCGTCGGTGACATGAATGACCGGGTTGGTGGTGAAGACAGGTTTGGTAAGGCCCAGCCGGAACAGCGGCAGACCAAAGTACGGCTGGGTGATGGGCGCCGTGGTCTTCCGCGTTTCGAGGCGGAAGCCCTCCACGAGCTTCAACCCGAAGCCCACCACGGTGTCAGGGGCGCAGCTTCCCAACAGGGTGGGGACGGTGAAGGATCCGTGGACGGCGATGTAGGCGCGCAGTCCGATCCGGATTCCCCGTACGGCCACGACTTCGCCTGCCCGGACGGACACCGGTTCCCACTGGGGGCAGTCCCGTCCGCCCACCGTGAAGTCCAGGGGCGCTCCGGTGACGGCGATCAGCAGGTCGGTGGTGGCGCGCATCCTGAAGTCCAGCGCAGTGAGTTCCAGCAGGGGGTCGTTGTCTTCGTTGCCGGCAAGGATGTTTGCGGCCTTGGCGGAATACTGGTCCAGGGCGCCGTTGACGGGGAGACCGTAGGCGGGGCCCTTCGTCCGGCCGAGGTCGGTGACCACGGAGTGGCCCGGTTGCAGGATGATCAGGGAACCGGTCATGGCCGGGCCTCCAGGAACTGCCCCGCGAATTTTCCGAAGTCATCCGCAGAAATCCGGTAGAAGCGCAGTTCGTCGCCGGGGACGTAAGGCACCAGGGGTTCGCGTGCTGCGTCCAGGACTTTCAGGGGGGTCTGCCCGATGACGCACCAGCCGCCCGGTGCCACTGCGGGCGCGATCACGGCCTGGCGTCCGGCCACGGATACGGCACCGGCGGGGACGGACAGCCGCGGGTCCTTGAGCCTGGGGACTGGGACCGGGAAGTCCGGGCCATCCATCATCGGAGAGCCTGCCGGGGCCCCGAGGCAACGGATGACATAGGTCTTTGCCGTGTGCCTGGCAATAACGTCTTCAACGTCCAGGCCCTGGTGGTCCGCCACGCGGTCCAGGTCTGGCCCGTAGTCTCCTCCGTAAACCACGGGCACCTCGAAACGGCGCGGTTCACGCGTGGCGGTGCCGGCGAAGTCCAGCTGGCGCATTCCCAGGAGGACGAACGCCCGGACCTGGCGCGCGGAGGTGACGTAGGGGTCGAATTCCACCAGGACCGAGTCGTAGGTGGGAACGGCACCATAGATGCCGTCGACGCCGGCGGTAGCCAGCCAACCGGCCAAGGAGTGGACGGTGGACCAGTTCGCTTCCGCGTCACCGGACCGTGCCACCACGCGCAGGGCGGCGTCACCGGATTCGAAAATATCCAGTGCTGTTGGCGTTGTTGTTGTGGTCATTGTCAGGACACCTTATGCTTTGCGGCGAGCACCTCTGCCAGCGGGGCAATAGCGACGCCTGCAGCAATGAGTTCGCTGCGGATCAGGCGGGCCAGTTCGACGGCGCCGGGGTTGTCGCCGTGCAGCAGCACCGTGTCTGCGTGGATGGCGATGTCCCTGCCGGAGGCAGTCTCGATCAATCCTTCACAAACCATCCGCACAGTGCGCTCGACGATGACGGAGGGGTCGTGGATCACGGCGCCGGGCTGGCGGCGCGGCACCAGTGTGCCGTCATCCTGGTAGGCGCGGTCGGCGATGCCGACCATGGCCACCCGCAGGCCGCGCCCCGCGGCAGCGGTGGCAAGTTCACCATCCTGCGCCAGGATGATCAGGCCGGGATCCACCCGCACGGCGGCATCCGCTACGGCTGCGGCATAGTCGGCCCGCGTTGCCACCAGGTTTCCCAGCCGGCCATGCGGGGCAAGGTGGGAGACGGAACCGCCGTGGTAGGCGGCAAACGCTGACAGGGCCCCCAGCTGGTAGATGACGTCGGTGCGCACTTCGTCAGCTGTGAGGTCCATGGCCCGCCGGCCAAAGCCGCGGAGATCCGGGAAGCTGGGATGGGCGCCGATGCCAACTCCCGTCCTGACACATTCAGCCACCGTGGCGTCCATGATGTCAGGGTCCCCTGCGTGAAAGCCGCAGGCAATGTTGGCGCTGGACACGATCTCCAGCAGGGCTTTGTCGTCACCGATCGAGTAGGCACCAAAACCTTCACCAAGATCCGCTACGAGATCGACTGTGGGCATTACGGGCCTTTCTCTGCCTGGTACTGCGGGGTGTAAATGAGTGTTGCATCGGAATTTGAGCCACACAAAGACGAATGCGGTATCTCCCCATAGGGAGCGGTTATGACCTTCACCGGCGCTATTGGCACCAACCCTACGAAATGTATGCGGCTCTTATTTCGTAACTACAGAAATGGTGCTGCCAAGAAGCTCTTTCCCTGCTTATGCAAAAAACATATGCCGCCATCAAAATCAGCGATGGCTGGGCGGGGATAGAATGTCTTGGTCATTGGAAAGTCATCTGCAATTAACCTATGCCCGAGACTCGGATCACACAAAGACGTAATGCCTGTCCCGCCATAGCGCCAACGTATGACCCCGCATGCTGTGCCGTCCCCGCTGGAAAAGAGGAGCGCTATGGACACCCGGAAGCTGGCGTACTTCGTCAAGATCGTCGACTCAGGAAGCATCACCAAGGCGGCCGCCGCCCTCCACGTGGCCCAGCCCGCGCTGAGCCAGCAGGTGTCCGCCCTTGAAACGGAGCTGAAACAGCGGCTCCTGATCCGGAGCAAGCAAGGGGTGGAGCCCACAGCGGCCGGCCATACCCTGTACAGGCACGCGCAGACCATCCTGCGGCTCGTGGAGCAGGCCAGGATAGATGTGGCAGCTTCAGGAGCGGCGCCTTCGGGCCGCGTCTCCATAGCGATCGCCCCCTACAGCATGGCCTCAAGCCTCACTCCCCGGATCATCAGCGAAGTGGGACGGCGCTACCCGGACATCGTGCTGCACCTGACCGAGATCTACGGCGGTGTGCTCAGTGAGGCCATAAAAAACGGACGGTTGGATATGGCGCTCATCTATGAACCAGGGCCCATCCGCGGGGTGCAGTTCACCACCCTCATCGTCGAGGACCTGTACCTGATTGTGAACTCCCGCCGGGACCTCCCGGTAGCGTCGACAGCGAACACCATCACCCTGGACGAGGTGGCTACCGTGGGACTCTTCCTGCCGGAACAGATCCACACCCTTCGGCAGGTGGTTCAGTCGGGCATCGACAGCAGGGGCTTGAAGCTGAAGCTGGTGGGCGAGGTGGAATCGGTCCCCTCCCTCACCCGGCTGCTGCGCACGGACCTCGGGGCGACCATCCTGCCTAAGTCAGCGGCCGATGCCCTGTTCCATGAGGAGGACTTCCGGGTCCTGAGGATCATCGAGCCTGCACTTCAGTGCAAAATAGCGTTGTGCACGCCCGACCATGAACCTTTGTCGGAAGCCGCGTCCGCCGTCCTGCTGGTACTTAAGGAAATGCTGCAGGAAATGCTCCGGAGTAAATATTCCCCGCTCCCTGCCGCGCCGTTCGAGGCATCATAAGCGGGCCTTATCAGGTCACGCCGCTTTAGTCTTATTCATGGAATTGCGTGCGTTCTAGGATAAAAGCCATAAAGGTTTCGCCAAGGCGATACCGCGGCAATAAATTCCCTGGAGCCCAGCCATGAAGAAGATCACCAGCCTGCAGTACCGGAAGGCAGCTGAAAGAAGAATCCAGCTGAAAGCCAGCACCGGTTCACATTGCCCCACCAACGGTTTTTGGCGTGCCGAGGACGGGGGCGCCGCCGAGCCCGTCTTCGTGTTCGAGGGAAGCATGATGCCCCCGGGCAGGCGCGGCACCACCATGTGGTATCTGGAGGACGCGCAGGCGGGACCGCCCGCCTACCTCCTGCCCGGCATGAACTGACCGGCTCATCGACTCTAAAGCGGCAAGAGGAAAGGCCCGGGGTTCCGAAAGGAACCCCGGGCCTCTTGGCTTAACCGTGTCGAATGCTGGGTATTTGCCGTTTGTAAGGGGTCATAACGGCAAGTGCCCAGCAATCGATGGGGTACATGACTACAGGGCGGGCTCCAGTTCGGCGTCCTCCACCAGCAGGCCTTTGGCCTTCAGCACGTCGGTGAGTTTGCACAGCTCGATGGTGGTGCCGCCTTCCTTGTATCGGCGGATGAGGTCGTCCTCGGTGTCCACCCGTGCCTGGGACAGGCGGATGACCTCCTCGATCTCATCCTTCCGGACCACCACCACACCGTCGGCGTCACCCAGCAGGACATCGCCCGGGTAGATAATTTCATCACCGAAGACCAGGGGATGGTTGATGGGGCCAATGGTTTCCTTGACGGTCCCCTTGATGCAGACGCTGCCAGAGAACACCGGCAGGCCGAGTTCGATCAGGTCCTTGGTGTCGCGGACACCGGAGTCCGTGACCATGCCGGCCAGGCCTTTCGCCTTCATCGCATTGCCGAGCACATCGCCGAATGTCCCGGCTTCCTCGTACTCACCCGCTGCCACCAGGACAACGTCGCCTTTCTGCGCATAGTGGATGGCCACCTGGAGCATGAGGTTGTCCCGTGGTGCACAGACCACGGTGACGGCGGGTCCGCAGAACGTCATGCTGCGGTCGATGGGCTTAATCCTGGAGCTCAGGGCGCCCTTGCGGCCCTGTGCTTCATGCACTGTGGCGGAGGAGAACTTGGAAAGGCGCTGAATGGCGTCCTCCGCGGGCCTGTCGAATTTCGTTTTGACGTGGATCATGGGGTGCTCCTGTTGTTGGAAAGATTAGGCAAGGGGATGGTTGGGTCAGGCCAGTGCCGTGATGGCCTTTTCGATGGCGGCAATGGATTCCTCGATCACCGGCAGCCCGGTGGCGTAGGAGATCCGGAAATATGGACTCAGTCCGTAGGCCGAACCCTGGATGACGGCAACAGATGCTGCTTCCAGCAGGTACAGCGTGAAGTCCTCGTCGTTGGTGATTTGCTTGCCATCGGGCGTCGTCTTGCCGATGACCCCTGCGCAGTTGACGTAGGCGTAAAAAGCGCCATCCGGCGTCGTGCACTGCAGGCCCTTGACGGCGTTCAGCCCGGTGATTGCCGCATCGCGCCGTTCGCGGTACACGTCCACGCTTTCGCGGACGAATGCCTGGTCTCCGGTGAGTGCAGCGGCGGCAGCGGCCTGGCTGATTGAGGACGGGCAGGAGGACATCTGGGACTGCAGCTTGTTGATGGCAGCCACCAGGGGCGCCGGCCCACCGGCATAGCCCAAGCGCCAGCCCGTCATGGCATAGGCCTTGGAAACGCCATTGGTGACCAGCACCCGGTCCTTGAGCTCAGGGGCAACGGCCACCAGGCTGGTGATCGGCTCCTCGCCGAAGTGGATCTCGTCGTAGATCTCATCAGTAAGGACGTAGACGGCCGGATGGTCCTGAAGAACGGCGGCCAGGCCGGCCAGTTCCTCGCGGGAGTAGACAGCTCCTGTGGGGTTGGAGGGCGTGTTGAGGATAACCCACTTGGTGCGCTCCGTCAGTACCCCTGCCAGGGCCGCAGGGGTGAGTTTGAAGCCGGTTTCCCGGCCGCAGGAAACGATGACGGGGGTTCCTTCGTTGGCGAGCACCATGTCCGGGTAGGAGACCCAGTACGGTGCGGGGATGACAACCTCGTCACCCTGGTCCAGGGTGGCCATGAATGCGGTGAAAATGACCTGCTTGCCGCCGCCGCCGATGGTGATCTCAGCTGCCGTGTACTGCTGGCCGGTTTTGCGCTGCAGCGTCTGCAGGATGGCCTCTTGCAATTCGGGCGTCCCGGTAACCGACGTGTACTTGGTTTCACCGCGGCCGATGGCCGCGATGGCAGCGTCCTTGATGTGCTGCGGCGTATCGAAGTCCGGTTCTCCAACCGTCAGGTCCAGGATCCGGCGGCCCTCGGCCTTGAGCTCCCGTACACGGGCCGCCGCGGCAACGCTGGGTGAGGATTTGATACGGGTTACGCGTGAGGCGGGCACGAATTCAGGCATGTTCTCTTCCAGGCTTCCGGTACATGAGGGTGGTTCATTCGAGCCTAGGGAAGGAGCCCCGCTCTTGGATAAGACCTAAAGTGCGTGGACAGATAAGCAGCCCTTATGACGGGGCAGCCAGAACTTTCGCGTATTGCTCCACGCACTTTCGGTATTGCCTGCTGGACTTGCCAGCCGCGTAATCTGCAGGGTGGACAGCGACCCAAAGCCGGCACAGCGCCGGCCCCCCCGACAGTCCTTTCAGGCCCTGCGGGGCGAACAACGGGAAAAGTGCTCCTACCCACGGGACACGGCGCTGGCATTGAAACACCACGGAGACAAGGAGCAGAGGTGCCGGGTAGACAGATTCAGGAACGGATGCTTCCGCGTAGAGCCGGCACCGGGACGGGCGGGAGCGGGGTGGCCGCCTACCGGTACGGGGGCGCGCCGAAGGCGGAGCCCGCCACTGCCCGCGCGGAACAAGCTCTGGCCATGCTGGCCCAACTGCGGACGACCATCGCGCTCCGGTCCAGCAGGGTGCGTGCCCTCACCGCCGAGCTGGGTGACTGCGTTGCCCAGGCCCTGTGCGACGGCGTGAAGGTTGCCGCCGTCGCAAAGGCCGCCGGCCTGCCAGCCGCCAGTATCCGCTCTGCCGCGCTGGCACGCAGCGAGCTGTACCCGACGGGCCAAACCCGAAGCGGGCATCTGCACCTCATTGCAGGATTAACTGCGGAGTTGGCGGCGGCCGAAGGCACCCGGAATACCGCGGAAGAAGAACGCACGCACGTACTGGCCATGGCCAGGAAATCCCGACTCCTTGATGACTACCAACTTGCCGGCGCAAGCGGACTGAAGTCCGACGAGATCCGCAAGTTGACCAGGGGCGTGGGTTTGCGTGTGGCCCAGCCAGGATGATCCGTCCCGGGCTGATCCGCTGCCCACCGTCTTTCACCCCGTTGTCCCTTGCGGAGGCCGGCGTAGACGAGTTCCGGCGTAGCTTCACGCCCCCGCTCTGGCGGCGACCGGCAACCAAGCGTAGCGTCTTTTCGAAGAGGCCGTACAAGCACGGTGTCTGCTTGTACGGCGCTCCAATAAGTCGTCGAGGAGGCCAGAATGGCGGGGTGGAATGCGGATACGGCAGCCGGTCCGCTAGGGGCTGGCTCTGTGACGTTGGTCGAGGGCTCATCCTTCTGTATTTCGTCGTCCAACGGGGATATTCAGGCCGACCGTCCGCACGGCCTGTTTGTGGCCGACGTCAGGATCCTTTCAATGTGGCGACTGACAGTTGATGGACAGGCGCTTGAACCACTCACAGCGGAGACAAAGGAACCGTTCCGTGCCGCATTTGTTGCAAGGATCCCCCGGTCCGACGGCTATGCGGACAGCCCACTTATCGTGGAACGGCTGCGGGAAGTCGGGGTCGGCCTCCAGGAGCAGCTCACCGTCCACAACTACTCTCAGGAGCCGGCTGAGTGCCTCATCCTTCTGGAAACGGGGGCCGACTACGCGGACCTCTTCGAGGTGAAGGAGGCACGCATCCGGCAACGTTGGGAGGAAACACGAGAAGCCGACGACGGGATGCTCACTATTCGGGGCAGCTGGCAGGACGTCCGCAAAGGCACCGCTATCCACGTACCTGGTGCCGACATTTCCGGTAACATCGTCCAATATCGGGTGTCCGTACCCGCCCATGGGCAATGGAGCACCGTCCTGACCGTTCTGCCCACCAACGATCGAGCCCACGCACCAGCTTTCACCCATTCCGAAGGGGATAGCCTGTCCCCGGTGGACCGTCGCCGCCGGGAGTGGGTGGCGAAAATCCCCGTACTGCAGGTCGCCAACCGCTCCGTGGAACGGACGCTGCGCCGCAGTTACGACGACCTCGGCGCTCTGCGCATCGAGGACCCCGACCATCCGGAGCGGGTTGTCGTAGCCGCCGGTGCACCCTGGTTCATGACCCTGTTCGGAAGGGACTCCTTGTGGGCCTCGGTAATGGCGATGCCGGTAGACCCATCGCTGGCCTTTGGCACACTCCAGACCCTAGCCGACCGCCAGGGCAGGGTGGTGGACCCCATGACGGAAGAGGAACCGGGCAAGATCCTCCACGAGGTCCGGCTTGACGTCTCCAGCGGCCTGTCCCTCGGCGGCAAATCGAACTACTACGGCAGCGTGGACGCCACTCCCCTGTTCCTGATGGTGCTCGGAGCCGTCAGCCGTTGGGGATTTGCTGCGGACACCATCAAGGCCCTGCTGCCCCACGCCGACCGCGCACTGGACTGGATCGTGAACTATGGCGACAAGGACGGTGACGGCTTCGTTGAGTACCAGCGACTCAACGATCAGGGGCTGCTCAACCAGGGCTGGAAAGACTCCTGGGACGGCATCAACTTTGCCGACGGCACCCTGGCCGAGCCACCAATCGCGCTCTGCGAGGTACAGGCCTACGTGTACGTCGCCTACCTGTCACGGGCATGGCTGGCCTACGAGGCCGGTGACATGGCCTTGGGCGACGACCTTACCGATCGCGCTGCCCGGCTGAAGAAGCAGTTCAACGAGCAATTCTGGATCCCGGAGCGCGGATACTACGCCATCGCGCTCGACGGCAGGAAACGGCAGGTGGATGCCTGTGCCTCGAACATGGGGCACTGCCTGCTTCAAGGTCTGATCGACGAAGACAAAGCCCCGCAAGTCGCCGCGCACCTGATGTCACCGGAAATGTTTAGCGGCTGGGGCGTACGCACCCTGGCCAGCAACATGGGCGCCTACAACCCTGCCAGCTACCACAACGGGTCCGTCTGGCCCCACGACAACGCCATCATCGCCGCCGGGCTCCTCCGGTACGGCTTCGTCGCCGAAGCCCAACGAATCGCCACAGGGATAATGGACGCGGCCGAGTTCTCCGACGGCCGACTCCCGGAACTGTTCTGCGGCTTCAGCCGTGACCACCTCGCCACTCCCGTTCCGTACCCCACCGCCTGCTCGCCCCAGGCGTGGGCAGCCACCGCGCCCATCCAGATCGTGTCCAGCCTTATGCGCTACGACCCGGTCGTGTCTGCTGGCGGCGTGTGGCTCGATCCCGTCCTCCCCCAGTCCTTCGGGGACCTGCACATCTCCAACGCCCCGCTTGGCAACGGCCGCATCACCATCGACATCGTCGGCTCCGTCCCGTCCATCCAAGGACTACCCCCGGAGATGGCCCTTCACCGGGGACACCGACCGTGGATGTCGGAACTGGTTGAGGAAGCGGTGCGGCGTCGTGGAAGTAGTCGCCCCAGATCAAACCCTCTTCGTTAGGGAACCACGTCGAGCTTCGTGTTGTCCAAGACCTCCTGTTCTTCGCCTCCATGCCATAACGAATCGCTATGTAGGTACATAAAAGCGGACTTTGTGTGACCCACACCGCAAACGTTAACTTGATGTCTGGGGCCGGTCCGCAAAGCCGTAAAGACGACTTGCGAGAGAGCTCACAGCAGGACCAACCGGATATTCCACTCGAAATCTCTTTCCCAGAGCCCAGGTGTAGCGGCAGCCGGTGTTCACCCAATCACCAACGGAGACGAAATGACTGAAACCTTACTTCCGAAGAAGACCCCGGTCAGGGCCGCAGTGGCGGCCTGGATCGGCACGACGCTGGAGTACTACGACTTCGCCGTGTACGGCACCTCGTCCGCGTTGATTCTGAACGTCCTCTTCTTCTCGCCCGAGCTCCCCCAGGGCATCAGCGTGCTGCTCGCAATGATCACCTTTGCGGTCGGCTACGCGGTACGTCCGCTCGGCTCTCTCATCCTGGGGCCGCTGGGTGACCGCCGCGGCCGCAAGTTCGTCATGATGATCACACTGTTCGGCATCGGCGGCTGTACCTTCCTGATCGGGTGCCTGCCCACGTACGCCCAAATCGGTCCTCTCGCGCCGATCCTGCTCGTGCTGATCCGCGTCATCCAAGGACTGTGCCTTTCCGGCGAGCAGCCCAGTGCCATCACCATGAGCCTGGAGCATGCTTCCGAGGGCCGACGCGGGTTCCTCGCGAGCTTCACCACGCTGGGATCCTCCTCCGGCACGCTGCTCACCCTGCTGGTCTTCATCCCGATCGCCGCTATGCCCTCGGAGCAGCTGCTGACCTGGGGTTGGCGGCTGCCGTTCTGGGCCTCCGCCATCGTAGTCGTCGCTGCATACCTGATCCGCCGCCACATCCAGGAGCCGCCCGAGTTCGTAAAGCTCCAGGCCGCCAAGGTGAACGTCGCACCCCTCAGGCACCTTCTGCGCTTCCACTGGCGCGCGGTGCTGCGGATCGTCTTCTGCGCCCTCATCGCGGGCACCAGCTACATGATGCAAACCTTCTCGGTCGCATTCGGGACCGCCGGATACAAACTGGATAAGCCAACCATGCTCCTGACGACCACAGTCTCAGCCGTGATCGCCCTCGGAATCACCCCCCTGGCAGGATTCCTTGTGGACAAGATCGGCCGCAAAACGATGTTCCTCATCGCAACAGGCGGCGCAGGCATCACAATGGTGCCCTACCTCTGGTCAATCACGACCGGCAACTGGTCGCTGATCTTCCTGTTTGGCATCATCAACTACTCCCTCTTCTACTCAATGGTGAACGCGTCCTGGCCCTCCTTCTTCGCAGAGATGTTCCCCGGACGCCTGCGCGTCTCCGGACTCGCCCTCGGAACCCAGATCGGCTTCGCCATCTCGGGCGTCATCGGCCCCGTTCTCTCCACGGCACTCGCCGGCCCCGACCTGAAAGATTGGGTTGGACCGTCCATGGTCGCGCTCGGATTCATGGTCCTGGCAGGAATCTCAGCCCTCACCGCCAAAGAGACCAAAAAGTACACGCTCAAGGAACTCGACGAGGTGCAGCAGAGCGAGCGGGAGACGGCGGTCCTCACTGCCGCAACCGTGTCGCCCAGCAGGACCGCGCCCCGCCTCACTGCCTAGCCTGGCACCTTGAAGTGACGAGCCAAGAGCGCATTGAGAAATGTCACACCCCGCATTGAACTGGTCCCCGGAAGTTGGACTGGCCAAATAGGAGCCTAAGCCGCAAGGGCCTGAGTATGGTATTGAACCGTCCTCAGGCCCTTGAGTTTTGCCGAGATTCTTTCGGCGTTGTACCAGCGGTGCACTGGCGCTGCCAGTGCCTCGGTACTCAGTAATCGCATGTTTCATGCGCGCGGACTTGCATCCTCTCCGGCGCTGGACCCTGGACGATCGCACGCCGTCGGTCAAGCAGGTCTTCGCAAAGAGTCGACGAAACTTTTTCCCGCCAATAGCCTGGGACGTCGATTATCACCACGGATCCACGAATCCGAGCATATGGTGGTCGTTCCGGGCGCCAAAGCGACTCAACCCCTCATTCGGTTCCTTGAGAGGAATGCGGCTACCCGGTGGGACTGGACTCCTCGCGACCGGACTGGTTTCCGATGGAATGAATATCCTCGCCTGGTACTGAGGTGAGGCCCGGCGCCCTAAGCCGGTCTTTTACCGCACGGTCCGACATGGCTCCGTCGTGCCCTGTTCGCAGCCCCTGAGTCCAACGCGGACCTCAAGTGGCTGAACGTCATAAACCCGTGCGCGAACGCCCAACCAGTTGAGGCCCACGAGAAGTCGACAACGAAGGCTCGATACGCAGCAACGTTGTAATCACCTTGAGATCAGACTCAAGTCCACGCGGTCGTCCAATAAAGCAGACGTAAGTGAGGACACTGTCCACACTCTCTTTGCAACAAACCTCTGCGCGACTCTCGCGGGCACGCCTAAGATCACTCCCAGGCGCATCCTAGAGCGAGATTCCTGAAGTCATGTCGTCCCCGCTTCTCGGGCCATGAATAGGTGTAGGCCAGCCGGGCCCACCCGACAGAACCGGAACGAGGAAGCGCCAAAATACTCACAGCAGGCGGAAGGCCCACCAGCCAGCGTCTTAACCCCGCCACCCACACACCTGAATAGGCCACCGCGACGGCCAGGCCACAGCCCGCGAACTACCCGTCAGAGCGACGCGACCACAAGCCTTGTCAACACGTCAAAGCAAAACCGCCTCTGACCAGGCGATCTGTCATACCCGAGGTGGGGACTCGAGTGCATACCGGCCCCTGCAAACACTGGAAACTCCCGAAAATGTACGGAATCCGAAGCAGTTCGAATGCTTTACAAGGCAGTCCGAGCCCAAAAGTGTGGACATTGTCCACACCCCTTTCGCGGGCGCTGGAGGACTACCGGGGCACCAGATGCCTGGAAATCTCGGCGGCAGAGTCCAGCAAGTCAATAGTGCCCGTGGCGACTCCGACGACGAGGTCGAAGCCCTCATTCGTGCTGAAGTCATGCCGGTAACCGTTGATCCAGAGCAGCAGCACCATGAGCGTCCATGCCGTCCGTTTGTTGCCATCAATGAGTGGCTGGAACCGGGCGACCGACTCCATCAACGCGGCCACCTTCACGGCTAGTTCCGGATAAGCTTCCGCGCCCATGACAGTGGTAGCCGGCCTGACCAATGCCGAGGCCAACAACCCGACATCACGGATATGGAAGCCGTACCGATCGACTACTTGAAGGGCATCCTCAATGTCTAGGTACGCTGTCACGCGTCCTCAAGGCGCTTCAGCAGATCAGCGTCGTGACTTATAACAAAATCAAGACCTGCGCTGATTTCACGCCGGCGCGCGTGGCGCTGCAGAACCAACTCTGCGCCCTGCAACAGAAGCGCGGACTTGGACGTGTGTTCCTCGGCAGCCAACTTCTCCAGCCGCCTATCGAGGTCTTCAGGGACACGAAGGTTCATAGCCATCCCCCTACGGTACCAAAACGGTACTGTCACCATTGCGGTCTGCACCCACCTTCGATTCGAGCCTCGAGCTCAAGGGGTCCGGGCGCCGGCATAAAGTTCGCTGGGTGTCTCTTTCAGTCAGCCAGTCGCCCCTGAGGAACCGTCTGAGCTGAATCGACGCCCCTAAAGGTCACAGTGGCAGGATCCCTAGGAATCTCTCCTTCCCCTGCATAGTCTGGGAGAGGACGGCACCTTACGTGAGGGTCAGTGGGAATGTGATCAAAGCAGATACTGCGGTAATCGACCGGAACAATATCACCGTATTGGGTCGGGATGACGGGCCCGTGTTGATGTTTGCCTACGGTTTTGGCTGCGACCAGGGGGTATGGCGAAAGCTGGTCGCCTACTTCCTTGATGACTACCGGCTGGTGCTTTTTGATCATGTTGGTGCGGGACACTCCGACATCAGCGCCTACGACTGGGATAAGCACGCGTCCCTGAATGGGTACGCGACGGACCTGCTGAAGATTTGCGCCGCCCTCGAACTTCAGGACGTCATCTTGGTGGGACACAGTGTCAGCACAATGATCGCTGAGGTCGCCGCAGCGCAGGAACCAACCTGGTTTTCCACCTGATCCCGCTCGCTCCTTCACCCCGTCATACCAATGACCCATACGACGGTTACATAGGCGGGTTTACGCGGGAAGACATCGAGAGGCTGCTGGCATCTCTGGACAGCGACTATTTCGCCTGGGCCGCGGCCCTGGCTCCCGTAATCATGGGCAACCCGCAAGAGCCGGAATTAGCGGAGGACCTGAGCGCGAGCTTCTGCCGGACAGATCCGGCCATCGCACGGCACTTCGCTGAAGTGACTTTCTTCTCCGACTCCCGCCCGGAACTGAGAAAGCTGCACACCAGCTGCCTAATTCTGCAATGCTCTGACGACAGGCTTGCCCCACCCGAAGTGGGCGCTTACCTGCACAAGAACCTGGAACACAGCACCCTGGTGCAGCTCCAGGCCACGGGGCACTGCCCCCATATGAGCGCACCAGAGGAAACGGCGCGCGCCATTCTTCACTACCTCAACACCCACACATAACAGATCCCGCAGGCTTTAACATCCGTGGCTGGTCGATATGACAACCGCAGTCTCGCTGAGCCGGAAGGCGCGCACCCGTTTCAGCCTCCCGCGCGCCGCGTCCAAGATTGCTTGCTGGGTCGCAGCCCGATTGATGCGCTCCTGACCCGCCTATAGCTTGATGACAGACCGAACCATTCCCGTCGCAAACATTGAGGATCCACTGGTCGCCAAGCGCGCCGCCGTATCGTGGTGCTTCCCGGCAAGAGGGCATGAAACTTAGTAGCACAGAAGGCGGCGAATCCACGGCAGCAAGCGCTGAAGTCGCATTCCTGTGATCGACCCCGGGGTCGGAACGGATGGCAATACTCAGCCACGCCGTTCCAACCTAGGTGGACTTTGTTCGTCGCCGCAGGTTATCCCTTCGGTGTTACCAACAGGCGGTCGAAGGAGACTTGTTTGCCGTCCTTGTCCAGGACGACGACGTCATCGTGGCCGCTCTGCACGTCCGGCGGCAGGATGAACTCCACGGTGTTCTCCTTCGTGGAGAAGATCCAGCCGATGCGGTAGCTGGGGGTGGTGCTGGCCGACCCGGAGGGCAATGAGTTCTGCCTGCTCTCCCTGTCGGTCCAAGACGTGGAACGGGAAGAACTGCAGCAGCACTAGGGGTCCGCGGCTCAGTACTTGTAGAAGCCCTCCCCCGAGGCGACGCCCAGCTTGCCCTGGTCGATGTGGTGCTCCTTCAGGTACTGGGCGAACGCCTGGGAACCGGCATCCGGCGAGGCCGAGGCGATGTTGTACGCCGTGGTGAGGCCGACGACGTCGTAGATCTGGAACGGTCCGCTCGGGGCCCCCGTGGCGATGCGCCAGGTCTTGTCAATGGTGTGCGGGTCGGCGACGCCCTGCAGCAGCAGTCCGGCGGCCGCGTTCAGCAGCGGAACCAGCAGCGAGTTCAGGACGTAGCCGGCCTTCTCCTTCTTGATCTCGATCGGTTCCAGTCCGCTGCTCCGGGCAAAGTCGACGACAGCGGCGTACACCGCCGGGTCCGTCTCCCCAGTGCCCATGACCTCGGCGATGTTCTGCGCCCAGATGTTGTTGGCGTAATGGAGCGCGAGGAAGCGGTCCGGGCGTCCGGTGAAGTCTTTGAGGTCACTGGGCAGCAGGGTGGAGGAGTTGGTCGCGAAGATGGCCTTGGCCGGCGCCAGCTCAGCGAGCTTGCGGTAGACGTCGCGTTTGAGTTCCAGCAGTTCGGGAGCGGCTTCGATCACGAGGTCCGCGTCGACGACGGCGTCCCCGAGGTCTGCGGTGAGGCGGAGGTTTGCCAGGGCTGCTTCGGTCTTGCCCTCGGAGGCGCCGGCTACCTGTGCCCGGTAGATGCCGGCGAGGCGGGTGAAACGGTCCCGCGCCTTGGAAAGCGCGTCCTCGTCGACGTCGTAGGCGGTGACCGCGAAACCGTGGAATGCGGCCTGGAAGGCGATCTGGGAGCCGAGCACTCCGGTGCCGAGCACGGTGAGCGTCTTGATGGAGGGCATTATGGTTTCCTTTCGGCGCGGGCCTTAGCGGCCGCCGGGGTTGTCGGACCCGTAAATACTGCGGATCCAGATGGTTGACAGGACGTCCAGGGCGGCGGTCTCCGCGATGGCGGGACTCTCCCGGTTGAGGACAGCAGTAATGACCCGTTCGTTCATCAGGTTCAGGCTCACCGCGAGGTCGTGCGCGTCGATGCCCGCTGGCGCGGCCCCGCGGGCCTGCTCGGCACGGATGACGTCCCTTGAGAAGTCCACCCAGGACTGCATCGATTTGGACCACAGCCCGCGCACCTCGTCGTTGCGGGCGCGCGCCCCGATGGCGGCGATCGACACACCGCGGTGCGAGACAAACACCTCAACGAACATTCCGATGGAACGGGTCCACGCACCCGCGGGGTCGCTCTCGAAATCGCGCGGCAGGTGCCCCACCCGGTGCTCGACCTCAGTGATAACCCGGTCCAGCAGGGCCAGCAGCACGGCATCTTTCGAGGGGAAGTAGAAGTAGAACGTGGGGCGCGAAATGCCGGCACCCCGGGCCAGATCCTCGATGGAGACGTCGTCAAAGGCACGGCTGGCCAGGAGGGCCTCCGCGGTGACCAGGATTGCGTCCTGCCGCTCATCGCCCGAAACCCTCGCGCTGCGTCTTCCTCTTTGAGCCATGCGCCCATCCTAGCCCCGGGTCTCAACACAGTGTTGACTATCTCAACGTTAAGTCGATAACTTGGCGGCGTGAGCGAGCACGTAGATGTGTTGATTGTCGGCGCCGGGCTGAGCGGCGTGGGTTTCGCCAGCCGGCTGAAGCGCGAGGTACCCCGAAAAACCTTCACCGTACTGGAGTCGCGGAGCGCCGTCGGGGGGACCTGGGACCTGTTCCGGTACCCCGGGATCCGGTCCGACAGCGACATGTACACGCTCGGCTACTCCTTCCGGCCCTGGGCCGGCGCCAAGGCGATCGCGGACGGCGAGTCCATCCGCGATTACATCGAGGCAACGGTCGCCGACGAGGGCCTGGCGCCGCGGATCCGGCTGAACACCCGGGTCATTTCCGCTGCATGGTCAAGCGAAACCGCACTGTGGACCGTGACGGCGGTCCACACCTCCGGCGACGAGTTCCGGTCCGGCGACACCGCCTCCTCCCCCGCGCCGGTCACCTTCACCTGCTCGTTCCTGTCCGTCTGTTCCGGCTACTACCGCTACGACGAGGGCTTCACCCCGGCCATCGACGGGGCCGACACCTTTGCCGGAACGATCGTCCACCCGCAGCACTGGCCGGCCGACGTCGACTATGAGGGAAAGCAGGTGGTGGTCATCGGCAGCGGCGCCACGGCCGTGACGCTGGTGCCGTCCATGGCAAAGTCGGCGGCCAAGGTGACGATGCTGCAGCGCTCCCCCACCTACATCGCCCCCGTGCCCGCGCGGGACCACCTGGCCGACCGCCTCCGGGGCAAGCTGCCCGCGCAACTGGCGTACGACGTCGTACGCTCCAAGAACATTCTCTTCTCCATGTTCACCTACCAGCTCAGCCGACGGCGGCCCGAGACGATGAAGGCGATCCTGCGCAAGTCGGCAGTAGCCAAACTGCCGGCGGGCTTCCCGGTGGACACGCACCTAGCCCCGTCGTACCAGCCGTGGGACCAGCGGATCTGCGCGATCCCCAACGGGGACCTGTACCGGGCCATCAGTGCCGGCACTGCCGAGATCGTGACCGACACGATCTCCCGGATCACCCCGGACGGGATTGACCTGGCCTCCGGCACATCGCTGCCCGCCGACGTCATTGTCACGGCCACGGGACTGAACTTGCTGGTGATCGGCGGCATAAAGCTCTCCGTCGACGGCGAGCCCGTGGACGTCGGCAGAACCCTCACCTACAAGGGCATGATGCTGGAGGGGGTCCCGAATTTCGCCCTCACCATCGGCTACACCAACGCATCCTGGACCCTGAAGGCGGACCTGGTCGCCGGCTACATCTGCAGGCTGATCAAGCAGCTCGACCGCCGGAACCTCCAGTGGGTGGTACCTGTGGCACCCGCCGACGTCGCCAACGGCACGCTGTCCTCGCTGATCGACCTGAAGGCCGGCTACATTTTCCGCGGCGCCGACCAATTGCCCCGGCAGGGCGCAGGCTCGCCGTGGCGGCTGCACCAGAACTACTTCCGCGACTTCGCCCTGCTCCGGGCCGGCAGGCTGACCGACCATGTCCGGTTCGGCCGGCGCGGGCAGCCGGTGCGGGAAACCGTCCGGCAACCCGTGGCCCCGTCCCGGGATCCCCTCGCGCTGCCGGGAACGGGCCATGTCACCGTCGCGGGGACACGCCTGCGCTACCGGAAGACCGGCAGCGGGGATCCGGTCCTGCTGCTGCACGGCATCGGCCAGAGCCTTGAGGACTGGAACGAACAGCACGAGCGGCTCTCGGACCGCCACACGGTCTACAGCGTCGACCTTCCCGGCTTCGCGTACTCCGAACGGCTCCCCGGCACGACGACGCTCGCGAAGCTGGCCGGGATCCTGCCGGCCGTACTGGACGCCGTCGGGGTTTCCGGGCCGCTGCCCGTAATGGGCAACTCGCTCGGCGGTGCCGTGGCCATGAAGCTGGCCGCCGACCATCCGGACCGCGTCTCCGCACTCGTGCTGGCCAACAGCGCCGGATTCTGCAAGGAAGTGGCACTGGTCCTTCGCCTCCTTGCGGTCCGCCCGCTCGCGGCCCTGCTCCTGCGGCCCGACGAGAAAGCATCCCGCCGGACCGTCCAGTCACTCTTCTACGACAAAACGCTGGTCACGGACGACCGCATCGGCCACGCGCTCGCCCTGTCGCAGCGGGAGGCGCACCGCCGGACGCTGCGCGACGTCGCCCGCGACCTGGGAACGATCTCCGGTGTCCGGGCCGAGTGGCGCACCGCTCTGATCCAGACGCTCGCCAAGTCCGACGTTCCGGCGCTGGTGGTGTGGGGCGACCACGACCACGTCCTGCCGTTCAGCCACCTTGAAGCGGCCGCCGCGGCGCTGCCCCGCGCCGAGTCGCACGTCTTCGCCAAGACCGGACACATGCCGCAGATCGAACGGCCTGACGAGTTCGCGGCCGTAGTCGAGGACTTCCTCACGAGGGTCTCCGCAGACCGTCAAGCGGCAAGCATTTAAGGACGCTTCCCGACGTCGGCAAGGACTTCGGGCGCCACGCCCGACGCCGGCACCGCTCCAAAAAAATCCAGCCCGGTCTGTATAGGTGTGGACACTGTACACACCCTCTTTGATAGGACAAAAAACGCAGGCCATCCTTTCCATCGGTCCGCCAGGCCGGCATGCGGCAGCGCCTAGAGCCGGTGCGGACAGTCATGTTGTCCCGGCTCCCCCGGGCCATGAATAGGTGTAGGCCACACCGGGCCTACCCAACACAACCGGAACGAGGAACCGCAGAACCCAACTGGAAGCGGAAGGCCCACCAGCCAGGGTCTGAACCCGCCACCCCACACACCTGAATAGGCCCCCGCAGAGGCCAGGCCACAGCCCGCGAACCTAGCGTCAGAGGGACGCCACCACAAGCTTTGTACACACTTTGAAGCAGAACCCCTCTGACCTGAGGAAACACTGTGCCGAGGTTGGACTCGAACTGTCTTCTAAACCTTGAAATGACTGTGAGCCCGCGAAAACATGCGGAATCCTGGCCAGACCGAAGGCTTCTTGGCCCAGTACGAGACGAAAAGCGTGGACTTTGTCCACACCCCCTTTCGGGGGCACTGGAGAACTACCGGGGCACCAGATGCCTGGAAATCTCGGCGGCAGAGTCCAGCAAGTCGATGGTGCCCGCGGCGACTCCGACGACGAGGTCGAAGCCTTCATCCGTGGTGAAGCCATGCCGGTAACCGTTGATCCACAGCAGCACCATCAGCGTCCACGCCGTCCGTTTGTTCCCATCAATGAGTGGATGGAACCAGGCGACCGACTCCAACAAGGCTGCCGCCTTCACCGCCAGTTCCGGATCGATCAACGGGCAATCGCCGTCGTGTTGGGTGTGCCACTGCTTGAATAGGGCTTACGGACTGAACGATCGACTTAGAGGATCTGACGTGACACAAGTGATAAAGGAAGCACACGATTCCTGGGACCGGGGAAGGTGGCGCAACCCGCCCGTGCGTGTCGTCGCTGATGGTCGGACTCTGCGGGTAACCGCAGCCGAGAACAGTGACGCGTGGAGGCACACCTCGTACGGCTTCGTCCATGACAGTGCGCATGCCCTGTTGGCACCGCTGCCCGCTGAGGGGGCCGTGGAGGTTTCATTCCTTCTGAATTACACCGAGCAGTTCGACCAGGCGGGGATCTATCTTCACGTTTCGGAATTTTCTTGGATCAAGGCCGGCGTGGAGGTGTCCGACGGAGTCCCCCAGGTTGGGGCGGTCGTAACGCATGGGGTTTCCGACTGGTCGGTGGCACCTGTCCCTGAGTGGATCAATCAGGAAATCACAGTGCGGCTGAGCAGGGCCGGTAACGCCGTCACCATCAGGGCCCGCGCCGGCGATGAGTCTTTCCGGCTCATCCGCGTTGCTCCTCTGGATGAAACAGTCGGTGCCGAGGCCGGCCCATTTTGTGCCTCGCCCACTCGAGCTAACCTCACGACCACCTTCACCCGATGGGTTGAGACCGATGCAGATGCAACCCTGCACCCTGCACACGACTAAAGCCGCAGCACTACTCATCCGTGAGTCGTACTGGGAGCGGTGAAGGATCGGCAATCGGTGCCCCGTCTGAAACGATCTTCAGACATTGGCTACAGTGATCCAGGTGACGCCTGAAAGGAAACTGTCCTGCAGCCGATCTTTGGTGTGGCTGGCCTGCATAGCCGGTACTGTGCATGCCGGGTTCAGCTTGTACTGGGCCCTGGGTGGGCAGTGGCTCTTAGCCACGGTTGGCCAATGGGCAGTCCAGCTGTCCGTCGAAGCCCCCCTCGAGGCAAGACTAGGGCTCGGAGTTGTTGCGGTAGTGAAGTTGCTGGCAGCGACTATCCCCGTGGCCGTCGCATATGGACGAATGCCCCGGCAGAGGTTCTGGCGTGCCGTGAGCTGGGCCGGCGGACTGCTCCTTGTCGTCTACGGGTGCGTGAACACGTTAGTCAGCGGCGCAGTTCTTGGAGGTGTGGTTCGGCCTGCAGGCGGGTATGACCTCAACGCGATGATTGGCCACGCATGGTTGTGGGATCCCCTGTTCTTCCTTTGGGGTATAGCCCTATTGTTATCGCTCTGGTACTCGCGCAGGAGCTCAACGGCAGTTGCGTAAGCCGATCCCCTAACGGCACGGAGTCATTTCGCAGACTGCCTGTCATGCAAGAATCGCAATATGGATCAAGATGAGCGCCACAGGGAAGAATTGATGATCCTCGAAGCTTTGATGCAGGCGATGGATCGGCGCGACGAGGTCTTTCAGGTGATTGAGGATTCAGGGGACGTGGACGAAGCAATTCGTCGGGTGGGTCAACTGTTGGGCGTGGGAGCGGTGGACAGCCGGGCAGTCCTAGATATGCAGGCCAGAAGTTTTACCCGACGCCAGCGCCAGCGCAGCGCTTCTCGTGCAGAAGAACTCAGGTCGATGTTGCCCGATGGGCGTTGATCTGGTCGCGCGCGAGCAGCATAACGTCGATCGTCATGGCATCGATCCGCATCTCTCCGCGCCATTTAGTGCGTCGTTAATTCAACGGGTCAGAGGTGCCCTTAAGCCGATCCCTCACCGGACAGTGTGTGCGACAAATAGCGCCGTGAACAAGCCGCAATTTTCGACGAAAGTCACAACACCAGGGCGGCAACTAGTATCGAGGGAAATTTATCCGAACATCACTTTCAAAATTTCCCCCAACGATTCCGTTTACCGGTAAGGTCGCTCAAGCTCGCTGAGCTGCCATTTGAAGCCAGCGCCACAAGGCGTCTGCCTCGTTCTCCCGGCCGCGGTGTCGTGAGGCGATTGCGTCCACTTCGATTGTCGTGCCACGGACCTCCACCGTGCAGTAAACCGGTACGGACCCACGTTTCTCGGGATGATCTGGTCCGTGTCGACGTTGTTGCGTCTGAGCGGGGCTGCTTTGCCGTTAACTGTGGTCAGAGATTGGAAGGCCATCAGGTCTTCTCTCCTTTGCGCTCTGGCTGTGGGGCTTGGGCGTTTTAGTCCGCGCGCGGATCTACGAGGACTATGTAGCCATCTGAGTGGTAAAAAACCTGTCTGGCCCGCAAGGCGTCCTGGGGCAGCCAGAGGAATGCTCCATTTTTTGTAACGGCGTCGGTGGTGCCTTCGATGCGGTCCTTGTTTCGGGCAATGAGAACCACCGTGTCCCCAGCGATCAGTTCGCGCCAATTGGCGACTACGGTGCGCCTGAACCCGTATCGGGTCGGACTCATTTCTGCAGTTGTCGGGATACTGCCCGTGGTGGCGGCAGCGGAATCTTCGGCAGTCTCTACTGCCGTGGCCATGTTGGTTGTCATGTTGGGGCCGGACGTCAGGCAGGGCTTGAATGAGGTGTGGTCGTTCATTTCCCACGTTGTCTTGGAAAAGCTCTTGGATCGAACCCTGCCACTTCTGTCTTAGCGCAACGTTGACCCCGTCGGGTCCCGATCACTGCAAATTGCAGCGCGGAGTCTCTCGAGCCGGGACGACCGTAGGCCCAATCCCCGCCGCTTGGTCCAAGCACTCGGTGTGTCAGAAGGCCGAGCCCGTTCCTGGGCGTCGTAGTGGCCCGCTCCCCCACAATTTTGTGCGACCTGCAGCCAAGCCTGCTTCGCCTTTATCCTTCTGTTCTTCACTGGGCCGTTCCCCGCCGCAGTCAGGGCGCCACATGGGGCCCTTGATCCGACATGCCCTTCCGTGCTCCTAGCCAGCAGGGACTCTCATAAAGCAGACGTAAGTGTGGACACTGTCCACACCCAATTTGGCAGGACAAATCGAGCGCATACGGCTCCGGCGGCGGTTGCAAGGAGCCCCTCAAGAAAATTGCCGTACCAACGGCGGCTACGTCATGTTGTACCCGCCACCTCGGACCATGAATAGGTGTTGGACAACCACGCCCACCACACAGAACCGAAACGAGGAAGCATCTAACCGCACCACAGCAGGCGGAAGGCCCACCAGCCAGGGACTTGAACCCGCCACCCCACACACCTGAACAGGCCCCGCGGGGGCCAGGCCACAGCCCGCGACCCAACCCGTCAGATGACGCGACCGCAAGCTTTGTTAACACGTCAAAGCAAAATTGCCTCTGACGAGGCAATATGTCGTGCCCGAGGTGGGACTCGAACTGCATTCCACGGCTTGAAAACACTGGGAAGTCGCGGAAACATGCGGAATCCGGGGCAGTTCGAAGGCAGTAGCAGCCGATCCGGAGCCAGAGAGTGTGGACAAAGTCCACACTCTCTTTTTGGCCCTCTTTCGGCCCCCAGTCCCTTCACGAGAATGGAGGCTGAGGAACACCCGTTCCAGATCGCATCCCCTGCAGGTGACGGAATCTTAATTATCGGCGTTTGAAAATCGCTCGGAGAGACGGCAGTCAGAACTCCTGGCCATTGACCTTTCACGTGCTGGCGCCGCTCACATTCCGGCCAGGGCGGCGCGGACACTCTCGGCAACAGCAGCAGCGCCCGTCTGGCCCATGATGATGGTGTAGTGGTTGACGTCCGGCACCTGCGTGACTCGCAGCGCGGGAAGCTTCGCTGCCCACGACTCCAGGTATCCGGGGGCATAGAGGGCCGTCGGTTCGTTCAGCAGTCCCCGGGGCGCCCGGAGGACATCGGTGTTTACCGTCAGGCGGTTCAGTGCCGCCAACAGCGAAGCACCGCGGTGCAGGTCCGCCGTATCTTCCGCCATCGCCTCGTACCGCGTGGCGGGCCGAAGTTCCGGCTCTTCGCCGGTGAGGTCGTAGTCCACATACGCATCCACGAGCGGACCCCAGTCGGCGCTGAAGGCGGGGTGCTGCCTCCAGAAGGAACGGTAGACCTCACGGCTCGGGAAGGTGGCATTGAGCCGCTCGGCAGCAGGACCCAGGACCGAGGAGATGACTTCCTCGTCCGAAAGGCCGGCCGGAACCTGCAGGGGCAGGCCCCCGTCCACCAGTACCAGCGAACGGATGCGTTCCGGGAACAGGTCCGCAAGGACAAGCGATGCGAAGCCGCCCATAGAGTGCCCCACCACGACCAAGGGCCCATCCGCCAGGTCCTCGAGGACGGCCGCCAGGTCCTGTGCGTGCGTGGTCATTCCGTATGGTCCGGGCAACTGGTTGCTGCGCCCGCGCCCGCGCAGGTCCGGAGCGATGATCTGGACGTCGGGCAGGGCTTCGGCGAGATAGGCCCATGACTTGTGGGAAGCGGTGACACCGTGGACAGCAAGGACGGTTGGAGCGGCAGGATCATCCGGGCCCCAGATGGCAGTGTGGAGTGTTCCGCCGCGCACCGCCACTTCCGTCGTGCGGTAGGTTTCTTGGTTGGCTGTCTGGGTCATGGCAACGTCCCTTCCTGGGGCGGGGTGGTTGTGGTGGCGGAGTCAGGAGCAAGGCCCCGCTCGATGAACTGCATCATTTCTTCAAATACTGCTTCGGGTACCTCGGGTCTTGCTCCCTCGACCGGCGGTGCGCCTTCCTCGTCCCACAGGACCCAGCGCATGCCGATTAGTTCGCCGATGCCCATCAGGGCCCACGCTGCGACGGTGGGGTCCATGTCCCTGACTTCCCCGCTGGACTGCGCCGCCTTCAGCCCTTCGATGTAGCCGTTCACGATCCGGGTGTAATGCAGCCGCAAAGCCCCCGGGGAAACGAACTCGGCCTGCCGGATGATCCGGTACAGCGCCGGGTGCTGGGCAGTGAAGCGGAAGAACGCGCGGAAACCTGCCCGTTCCGCTTCCATGCGGTTGGGGGCATTTCGTGCCGCGTCGGTCATGGCGTGGCGGACCCGGCGGTTGAGGTCCTCCACCACTTCATCGAAGATGGTCTGCTTGCCGTCGAAGTACAGGTAGAAGGTCCCGAGCCCGACGCCGGCCGCCTCGGTGATCTTCACGATCGAGGCGTCGTGATAGCCCACCGATGCGAACACCGCTTCGGCTGCTTCCAGCAGCTTGGCCCGGGTGCGGTTTCCCCTGGCGGTGCGCGGTGCCGTGCTCATGGCCGGCCTCCCGCCGCGGGTTCGTGTCCGGGGGCGGGACGTCCGGACAAATCCTGGCGCAGCTTGGCGCGCAAAACCTTGTTCAGCGCCGTCCGCGGCAGGCCTGACACCATCTCGATCCGTGCCGGGACCTTGAATCGGGCCAGCTGTGAGCTGCAGTGCTCCAGCAGTTCCTGTTCGTCCGTGACCATGCCGGGGCGGACCACCACGAAGGCCAGGCCGCTTTCGCCCCAGCGAGGGTCCTCCACTCCCACCACGGCTGCCTGCCCAACTGCGGGATGGCCCAGGAGGACGGCCTCGACTTCGGACGGCGCCACGTTCTCGCCGCCGGAGATGTAGATGTCCTTGAGCCTGTCCACCACCCTGATGTAGCCCTCGGCGTCCCGTTCCACGAGGTCGCCGGAGTGCAGCCAGCCGCCGGCCAGGACGGCTGCGGTGGCTGCGGGATCCCGATAGTAGCCGGCAAACACGCCCGGGCCGCCCACCAGGAGCTCACCGCTGGCCGCACCTTCAAGGATTTCGCCGGTGGCCGGATCAGCGACCGCCACGGACACATGCGGATACGGTTTGCCGGAGTACCCCACCATCCGTTCGGCGTCCTCGTTGGGCAGGCAGAGCACGTTGGGTGACGCCTCGGTCAGCCCGTAACCCTGGCTCAGCGCCACTCCCCTGCGGTGCCAGATCCGCAGCAGCGGCGCAGGCATCGGTGCGCCACCCGCCACGGCATGCCGGAGGCTGCCGAGCTCGGCAGTGGCGAAGTCCGGATGCTCGGCAAGCATGAGGTACTGGGTGGGGACCCCCATCAGCATAGTGACGCGGCGTTCCGGTATCAGCTGCAGGACCCGGCCGGGATCGAACCCGCGTTCGAGGACCACGGTGGCACCCACCCACCAGGCCAGCAGTTGCTGGATGTTCCAGCCGCCCACGTGGAACTGTGGCAGTACGGCCAGCACCACGTCGCTGCTACCCATGTCCAGGGTGCGTGACAGCGAGAGGTTGTTCCAGAAGCAGTTTGCGTGCGTCAGTACTGCAGCCTTGCTGGCCCCCTCGGTTCCGGAGGTGAAGATCATCAAAAGGGCGTCGTCGTCGTGCACGTCCCGCCGAAAGGTGGTTTCCGGCGCCGGTGTTACCCGCGTGGGCGGCGGCACGGATTTCTCCGCGCCGCCGGGCCCCAGCGAGGAGCCGCGCAGGCGGTGCGGGAGCAGGGCGCAGGCTGCAGCCCCAGGTGCCTCAAGGTCGTCTTCCATGAGCAGCAGTTGCGGCTCGGCGAGTTCCAGCTGCAGGGCCAATTCCCGGGGCGAGAGTCGCCAGGACAGGGGTACGAGGACCAGGCCTGCCTTGGCGCAGGCGAAGAAGGCCACCACGTGGTCTGAGCTGTTGCCGGTCAGGGTGGCTATGCGGTCGCCGATCCGGTACCCGGCAGCCCGGAAACCGGCGGCCAGGGCTTCGGCGCGGCGTTCCAGTTCGCGGTAGGTGAGGGTGCAGCCGCGGTCGTCAATGGCGATCCGGTGGGGTGTGGCCTGGCTGCGATCTGTGGTCCATCGGCCAAGGGTGTGCAACCCATCGCCGGTGGGTCCGGTGGTGACGGTCATGCAGCGTCCTCCAGGATGTTGCGGGGTGTTTCGGCGCCGCCGTTCCCTGGCCGCCTGCGGCGCCTGCGGCCCAACCGTTCCGCGGTACCGGCCAAGCCCCCGGGAAGGAAAAGCACCACAAGGATGAAGAGCGTGCCGAGGATAAACAACGGTTCAGACAACGGTACCCGCAGGATATCCGGGAGGGACTTGACGGCCTCGGAGTTGGCGAGGGCAGTCAGGCGCTGGTCGAGAATGGTGTAGAACACGCCGCCGATCACGGCCCCCCAGCGGGACCCGACGCCGCCCAGCACCACCATCACCAGCAGCGTGATGGTCAGGTCCGAGGAGATCGCCCGTGGGATAGCGCCGCTTTGCAGCAGCAGGAAGACCATGCCGATCACACTGACCAGGATCGCGGAGAGCACAAAGATCAGCAGTTTGACCAGGTAGGGCTGCAGACCGAGGACGCGGACCCGCAGTTCGTTTTCGCGGACCGCGGCGGCGGCGTGGCCGGCCCGGGAGGACTGCACCCAGGTGACGATCACGAACACGGCCACCAGCACGGCCAGCGCCAGCCAGTACAGGTTGCGGGTGTTGACCACCCCGACCAGAAAGTCAGGCAGGTTGTCGGTGCGCAGCGTCAAGCCCTCATCCCCGCCGGTTTTGCCGTCGGGGTTGCGTCCCACAATCACGGAACCGGCCTGGGCGAAAGCAAGGGTGACCATGGCGAACGGGATGCCGCTGACGCGCAGGCTGATGCTGCCCACCACGTGGGCCAGCACAATGACGACCAGCAGGGTGAGCCCCATGGCCGGCAGCAGCGGGATGTCCAGGTTCTGCAGGATGATGGCCAGCCCGTACACTCCGGCGCCGAAGTAGAGCGCATGCCCGAAGGACAGCAGGCCGGCAACACCGAGGAGCAGGTGGTAGGTAAGGGCCGCGGCAGCCATCAGCATACACATGGCCAGCAGCTGCAGGGATCCCGGGGTGTAGCTGGGGCCGGGCAGCACACCGGGCAGCGAGATGTTCAGGAGCGGAAGCAGGACCAGGAGCAGCACGCCGGCCAGACCGGCAGCCCATGCCGCGAGGCGGCGGCCGGTGATGCCAAGACGGCCGGTCCCCGGGGCGCCGCCGGACGCTCCCCCTGCCCCGCGCCTGCCGGTCCGGCGTTTCCCCGGCTGGAGGGTGGCTTGGCTGCCGGCCGCGGGCCGGCCGGTGCTGTTGGTATCAGTGTCGGTGGTCATGCGGTTCTCCCGAGCAGGCCGGTGGGACGGAACAGCAGTACGAGCGCCAGCGCCAGCACCACGACGAAGTCGCCGGTGCCGCCGAGGTAGAAGTTCGCGAACTGCTGCAGGACGGCGACGGCGACGGCGGCGATGGCCGCGCCGGTCAGCGAGCCGAGCCCGCCGATCACAGTGACGATGAAAGCGAAGATCAGCAGCGAGCCGCCGAGCATCGGTGAAACGTAGCCGAAATAGTGCGAGGCGAGGACGCCGCCGAGTCCGGCCGCCGCCCCGCCGATGGTGAAGACGAGGGTGAAGGCCTTGCGGACGTCGATTCCGAGGGCGGTGACCATGGACCGGTTTTCGACGCCGGCGCGGATGATCATGCCGTAGCGGGTCTTTTTCAGGAAAAACACCAGGGCCAGCAGCACCAGGACGGCGGCAACGATGCAGACGAAGCGGTCATTGGGAATGCGGGCGCCGAGGATGTCCGTGGTGTTCTTGAACCAGGCGGGGCCTTGGATGTAGACCGGGTCGGTGCCCCAGATGCCGTCGAAGAGGGCCACCGCGGCGAGTGAGAGGCCCAGGGTGATGAGCACCTGCTCAATGTGGCGCTGGTACAGCCGGCGGATCAGGACGAACTCGGTGAAGGCGGCGAAGGCAGCCCCGGCCGCTGCCCCGATGATGAGGGACAGCAGGAAGATACCCCAGTTGTCGGAGCCCGCACGGCGGGCAATCTCCCAGCCGGTGAAGGCTCCCAGGGTCAGGAAGGCCCCGTGTGCGAAGTTGAGCACGCCCATCAGCCCGTAGATCAGGGACAGCCCGGCAGCCACGAGGAAGTACAGCGCACCCAGGCCAAGGCCCGTGAACAGCAGCAGGATGACGGTGCTCACAGGGCAGCGCCTTTCTCGACCGGGTCCCCGTGGGACGCCGCGTCGGCGGAGACACCGAGATGTCTGTGGATCAGCCCGGCGTCGTCAAGGAAGTCAAGGGCACGGCCGGTGTGGACCACGCGTCCGCCGGAGAGCACGACGGCTCCCTCCGCGAGCTGCCGGACCACCTGCAGGTTTTGTTCAACGAGCAGGATCGGGACCGTCTTGGCTGCTTCGGCCAGCGTTTCGGCCACCTCGCCGACGATCTTGGGGGCAAGCCCCTTAGTGGGCTCATCGACCAGCAGGATTTTGTTGGTGTTGAGCAGCGCCCGGGCCAGGGAGACCATCTGCTGCTGTCCGCCGGAAAGCGTTCCGGCCATCTGCGAAGCGCGGGCCAGCAGGTCCGGGAAGAGTTCCTCCACCAGTTGCCGGCGCGGGTTGGCGTCGCGTTCGGCGAGCCGGAGGTTCTCCGCTACGGTCAGCTCGGAAAAGACTTCGCGGTCCTCCGGGACGTAGCCGACGCCACGCTGGATGATCCTGAAGGTGGCTTCCTTCTCGATACGATCACCGGCCAGTTCCACGATGCCGGCGCGGTCGATCAGCCCGATGATGGCTTTGATGGTGCTGGTCTTGCCGACGCCGTTGCGGCCCAGCAGTGCGGTAATGCCGGTGCCCGGCACGGTGAAGGAAACGTTCTCGACGACCTGCTGGCCGGCGATCCTGGCGCTGAGCCCGTCGACCCTAAGGATGGGCGCGGCCTCGGCGGCGCGGTGTTCGGCTGCGGTGCTCATACTGGTTCTCCGAGGTAGGCGCTCTGCACGGTGGGGTTGGCCATGACGGCGTCGGGGCTGTCCAAGGCCAGCAGGCTGCCGTGGTGCATCACGGCCACCCGGTCCACCAAGCCCAGCACGACATCCATATGATGCTCGACCATCATCACGGTGCAGCCGCGGTCCCGGTGCATTCCCCGGATGATCGCGGTCAGGGACGGGACGTCCCCCGATGCCACCCCGGCCATCGGTTCATCAAGGAGTACTACGGCGGGATCGGTCGCCAGCAGCACGGCGATTTCCACCTTGCGTTTCTCGCCGTGCGAGAGGTCCCCCGCCGCCGTCGTCAGCTTGCCGGTGAGGCCAACTTCGGCGATGGTGCCCCGGGCGATCCTCGTGGCCTCGTCCGAGGCCGAGGGGAAACGCAGAATGCTGAAGCTGCCGCCCAGTTTCGCCTGGGCGGCCAGCCTGACATTTTCGAGCACGCTGAGCCGCGGGAACAGGTTGGAGGTCTGGAACGTCCGGCCCAGCCCTGACGAGGCCCGGCGGTGGATTGGGGCGGCGGTGATCTCCCTGCCATTCAGCGCGATGCTGCCCGCAGTGGGCCGCAAGACGCCGGAAATCAGGTTGAACAAGGTGGTCTTGCCGGCCCCGTTGGGGCCGATAACGCCAATCATTTCGCCAGCGGCGACCGTGAAGCTCACATCCTGCAGGATGCGGGCACCGCCGATCTGCAGACCGAGGCCGTCCACCGCGAGGGCGGGCAGGGCTGGGTTGCTCATCCGGGCCCTACTTCTTTTCCGGCGGTGCGACGGTGTCGCCGGGGATGGCCTTGACCAGCTGCGGGGACCAGGTGTCACCCTTCTGGACCAGCTTTGCCTGGTACATGTCCTGGATCAGTGCGTGGTCCGAGGCGCGGACGGTTTCCTTGCCCTTGGGGCCGTCAAAGCTGAAGCCTTCAAGGGACTTGACCATGGCGTCCGGGTCGGTCCCGCCGCCTTCCTTGATGGCTTGAGCGATGAGCTGGCCGGTGACGAATCCGTCGGGGGTGAAGAGGTCGGCCTTGCCGCCCGCTTTTTCGACGGCCGCGATCATTTTCTTCTCCACCTCGGTGCCGGAGGCGCCCGGGAAGTAGTGGCTCAGGAAGCTGATCTTGGAGCTTGCCGGGCCGTAGGCGCCGAAGCTGGACGCGTCGCCCAGGCCGGTGACGACGGGAGCGGCATCAAACACTCCCTGCTGGCTAAGCGACTGCCACATGGTGCCGGTGGTGGCACCCGCCCAGGCCACGAAAACCATGTCCGGCTTGGCGTCCAGAAGCTGGCGTGCGAAGGGGGTGAGTTCCTGGTTTTCCGGGACGAGCACCGAGCTCACGGTGGCGCCCTTGGCTCCCAGCACGGCCTTGACCGCGGCGACGTTGCCCTGGCCGAAGGCGTTGTCCTGCGCGAATACGACGACCTTCTTGCCGTTGGGGTCGATGAAGGTGCCGGCGGTGGCGACGTCCTGCAGGCTCTGGCGTCCGGAACGGAAGGTGTACTTGTTGACGCCTTGGATTGCGTCGGTGGCAGCAGCGCCGGAGATATAGAGAATCTTGTTCTGCTGGGCCTGCTCGGCAAGCTTGACGGCGATACCGGAGGACGCGGTGCCGCCGATGATCTTGTAGCCCTTGCCGATCATGTCCTTGGCGGCGGTGACCGCCTTGTCCGGGTCGCCGGCGTCGTCTGCGTAGGTCAGGTTGATCTTGGCGCCGTTGATCTCGCCGGTGCCGTTCGTAGCGTAGTCGATGCCGGCCTGCAGACCTTGGTAGTAGGTTTCGCCATAGGCAGCGAGGGCACCGGTCTTGGAGTAGATGATGCCAACGTTGACCGGTGCGGCCGCACTGCCGGAGCCGGACGGAGTGCCTGCGCCCGCCGTTGGTGCGCAAGCAGTGAGGGCCAGCCCGGACGCCACTACGGCGGCCATCAAAAACTTCTTTGTTTCCTTCACGGGATGCCTTTCGGTGAAAATCCGCGGGGTGTGGTGTGGGAGGTAAGCGTCCCTCGTACCTGAAAGGTGATTCAGATTACAGTAAATGTAGAGTCAACCCTCGGTTGTGTCAACGGAAACTCGCGAGGACCTGCCGTCGTTGGGCACTGTCCTCGTCAAGAATGCCGCGCAACTGCCCCCGTAAAGTCGCAGGGAGGGCATGACCCCATACCCGGTGCAGCGCAGCAGTCCGCTCAGTTGGGTCTGGACCTTGTCATCGCCGAGATTCCTGCCGCGGCGTGCTGGCCGACGTCACAAGTGCGGACGGGCTCTGCCGCCCCTGCCCGGGTAGACCTCGCCGTCCAGATAATTCCCGCCGCTACGCCCGTGTGCGGCTGGCGTTTTCGCAAACGCTGCCCAGCGTGCTCGAACAGACCAGCGTCGGATTGCCGCGACCGATATCGACAGCCAAATCCAAGTGCCGACCACGTTTGCATCAAGGAGGGTCGTGGAATCTAATTCTCGGCAGGGCCCTTCGACCGCTCCCCCAGTAGCCGGTTGATTCGGTCCTGGACCCCCAGGGCGGCTGCGGATTCATGGTTGAAGAGAATCCGATAGATCACCGGGGCGACCACAGCGTCGACAATCTCCGATGTCGCCGGCGCTCTTTCGCCGCGGCGTCCGGCCAGCCTGCGAATCTCTTCGACGTGGTCCTGCATGGACTGGAAGTAGTCGCGGGTTACTGCGCCGTCCGCGAGCATATCCCTGAGCACCTGACGCCCCAGCGGCGACGAGAATTCCTCCACGTAGGGGACGAACCAGGCCTCCATATCGCCCCTAAGTGTGCCGGTGTCCTCCACTTGCTCCGGCAGCATCCGGTTAGAGGCGACGGCGGCGAGGAGCTTCGGAAGGTCGCCCCACCTCCGGTAGATGGTGGAGGAATTCACACCGGCGCGCTCTGCGACCTGTGGGACCGACAAAGCCGAGCGATCGCCGTCGTTCTCATCAAGCAGAGACCGGACGGCTTGGTGAACAGCCTGCTGGACGCGGGCACTGCGGCCACCTGGGCGGGGAGTCGCTGTCGCCATCATCACACCACCTTAATGCAAAAAATAAGCGTTAGCGACGCTACTCAGGAGTACGCTCTTAATGCAAAGTTTATGCTTTAGAGAGGTTTGGCCCTTGGGGCAGGCAGGGAGAGCAATGAAAAACCAAGGGGCAGCGTTCTGGCTTCACGCCGCGCTCTTAACGGTCTTTATCGGCGCCTCATCGGCGCCGTCGCCGCTGTATGAGTTCTACGCACGGGAGTGGGGCCTGGGGTCCGCTGCCGTGACGGTGGTCTTTGCCGTGTATGCGGTAGCAGTGCTGATGACCTTGTTGGTGGTGGGGTCGCTGGCAAACCATGTGGGCACCCGGCCGGTGCTGCTAGGTGCGGTGGTGCTTCAGATCGGCGCGATGATGACGTTCGCCTTCGCGCCGGGTCCGGAGGTGCTGCTTGCGGCGCGGGCGCTGCAGGGTGTTGCCACCGGGGCGGCCATGGGTGCTGCCGGCGCGGCGCTGTTGGCATTCGAGGGTACGGCCCGGCGCGGCCGCGGCTCGCTGGTCAATAGCGCGGCCTCCCCGGTGGGGCTCTCCATCGGTGCCCTGGGATCCGCTTCGCTGGTGCGTTTCCTTCCTGAGCCGACCAAGACCGTCTACTTCTTCCTCGCGGCTCTGCTCCTGGTCCTCGGAACTGCGCTGCTGTGGCTGCCCAGCGCGGGACGGAAGTCACCCGGCTGGCTGCGGTCCCTGGTCCCCCAAGCGAGAATTCCCAGTTCCGCCCGCAAGACGATGGGCGCGACCATGCCGGTGGCAGCAGCCACCTGGGCGCTCGCAGGCTTCTACCTCTCGCTGGGTCCCGCCCTCGCCCACTCGATTACAAAGGAGAACTCGGTACTGGTCGGCGGGCTCGCCCTGTTCGCCCTCTTCGTTCCGGGGGCGCTGGCAATCCTCGTCGTGCGCCGCTGGTCCGATCGCAGCACTCTCCTGACCGGCGTAGTGTCCCTGATCGCCGGTATATCCCTGACCGTCCTGGCCGTCCAGCTAGGATCAGCGCCGTTGTACTTTGTCGGGACCATGGTTGCCGGCGTCGGCTTCGGCAGCGGCTACTTCGGGGCGATGCGCATGACGCTGCCGCTGTGCGGCCCGCACGAACGCACCGGCATGCTCTCCAGCATCTACCTGATCTGCTACCTCGGCTTTAGCATTCCGGCCGTGGCGGCGGGGCTGCTGGTCGCCGTGGCCGGAATGAAGGGCACCACGCTACTGTACGGTGCCGCGCTCGTGCTGGCCGCCATCCCCGCCCTGATCATCACGGCCAAGGGCACCCGCATCAACCACATCACGCCGGCTGCTGAAGCAGCAGCGGCATCCTGAAAGGAACCGACATGACCTTCACCCTACCCGCCGATATCGCGGGCCGGCCCATCACCGTACTGGGCGGCGGCACCCTGGGCCGCCGTATCGCGCTCATGCTCTCGCTTCAGGGCGCCGAGGTGCGGATCTTTGACACCAACGAAACCGTAGGCCAGGCCGCTGTCGACTACATCCAAGCGGAGCGTCCTGCCGCTGTTGCCGAGTTCGGCGGTACCCCCGAAGGCCGGTTCACGGCCGGCAACGACCTCCCGGCAGCCCTCAGCGACGCCTGGCTCGTGGTTGAGGCCGTGCCGGAAAGGCTTGAGCTCAAGCAGAAGATCTTCGCCGACCTTGACCGCTTGGCCGCCCCCGACGCCATCCTGGCCAGCAATTCCTCGTCCTTCGCCTCGTCCGAATTCATCGGCGGCGTGGGCACACCGGAACGCGTCCTGAACATGCACTTCTACATGCCGCCGGCCGTGCGCTCGGTGGAACTGATGTCCAGCGGCCGCACTGATCCTGCCATCCTGGACCTGCTGATGGCCGAGCTGCCCAAGTACGCCCTGGCCCCGCACCTGGTCCGCAAGGAAAGTACCGGCTTCATCTTCAACCGGGTCTGGGCAGCGATCAAGCGCGAATCCCTCCTGGTGGTGGCGGAAGGCATTGCCGATCCCGAAGACGTGGACGCGCTGTTCCTTGATGTCTTCAAGTCCAACACCGGACCGTTCCGCTTCATGGACCAGGTAGGCCTGGACGTGGTCCTCGACATCGAAAACCACTACTGCCAACTCGCAGGAATGGAGAACAAGTCGGCCCCGCTGCTGCAGGGCTACATCGACAAAGGGCGGCTGGGCGTCAAGAGCGGCCGCGGGTTCTACAGCGACTACGCCTAATCTCTGATAGCAAGGCGGGGCCCAGTTGCAGCCGTCGTGCCCTCGGGCGCCGGCCGCAACTGGCCCCGCGCCGAATCAGAAGCCCAGCGATATGCCGCCGTCCACCCGCAGCTCAATGCCGGTGATGTAGGCGGATTCGTCGCTGGCCAAAAAAACTGCTGCGTTCGCCACGTCCCAGGCCGTGCCCATGTGCCCCATGGGAACCTGGGCGTGCCGCTTCTTCAGCATCTCCTCCCGCTGCCCGGCCGCGTATGCGCCGGCCAACTCGGCGGACTCGGTGACGAACGGGGTTTCCATCAGGCCCGGGAGAATGGCGTTGATCCTGACGTGCTTCGGAGCGTACTCCGCCGCCGTCGTGCGGGTCAGGTGGTTCAGCGCCGCCTTGGAGGAGTAGTACGTGGAATACGGCACTCCTGTCCAGCGGATTCCCGCCAGCGACGAAATGTTGATGATGGAGCCGCCGCCCTGGGCCACCATATGCGGGATAACGTGCTTCATCGTCAAGAATGGCCCCTTCAGGTTGATGGCGTGGACCCGGTCCCACTCGGCTTCGTCCAGTTCGACCACGCCGCCCACCTTGGCTATCCCGACGTTGTTGTCGAGGATGTCGATCCGGCCGAATTCCTCGATGACGGACGCCACGGCGCGGCCCACGGCAGCGGAATCCGTGACGTCGAAGGCCAGATGCCGCGCCTGGCCGCCCTCGGCCGTGATCAGGTTTTCGGTCTCCTTGGCGGCAGCCTCATTGACATCGGTGCACACAACTGTGGCGCCCTCGCGTGCGAAGGCGAGCGCGGTGGCCTTACCGTTGCCCATGCCCGGGGCGCTGGAGCCGGCCCCCACAACGAGGGCAATCTTTCCCTGCAGTCGGTTCGTCATTGATGTTCTCCTAGATCTTTGATTTTTCGTTGCGCCAAAAGGTTTCGCGGATGTTCTTTTTCAGGACTTTGCCGTTGACGCTACGCGGCAGCGCCGGCACCAGGTGGACGGTTTTCGGCGCCCGGATGCTGCCCAGTTCCTGCTTGCACAGTGCGATGATTTCCGCTTCCGTAACGGTGCAGTCCTCATTGAGTTCGACGACGGCGGTCACCGCTTCGCCCCAGTCCGGGTGCGGTGCGCCAACCACCGCGCAGTCGCGCACGGACGGGTGGCCCCAGATCACCTGTTCCACTTCACTGGGGTAGACGTTGAAGCCGCCGGAGATGATCAGATCCCGCCGCCGGTCGGTCAGGTGCAGGTAGCCCTCCTCGTCGAAGACGCCGATGTCGCCGGTGTGCAACCAGCCGTCCCGCAGCGCCTGTGCGGTCTGTTCCGCGTTCTTGTAGTACCCCTTCATGACCAGGTCGCCGCGAACGCAGATCTCCCCGGGCGCACCCGCCGGAACAGCCCGCCCGTCCTCGTCGCGGATCTCCACCTGGACCAGGGGGTACGGGCGCCCGCAGGAGGAGAGTCGGGAGTCCGGGGCGATTTCACCCGCCACGAAGTGTTCGTCCGGGCGCAGGAAGGTCACCGAGGCGGGCGCCTCCATCTGTCCGTAGAGCTCCATCATGACCGGACCGATCGCTGTCAGCGCCTGGCGCAGTTTCTCGACCGACATTGGTGCCGCGCCGTAGATCAGGTAATGCAGCGAGGAAAGGTCCCGGGGCTGGTCCTTGAGTACCTCCAGGAGCCGGTAGATGACCGTGGGCGGCAGAAACAGATCCGTCACCCGGTATTGTTCGATCGCGTCGAGGACAGCGTGCGGGTGGGCCTTGGGAAGCACTACCACTGTTCCGCCCCGTGCCGTCGCCGCTAGGCTCAGCAGGCCCGCGGTGTGCGTCATGGGCGCGGCTGCCAGGTTCACCACCGCGTCTTCGGACCCGTAGTGGGCTGCCATCATCAGGTGCGTCACGAAGGCGGACAGGCTACGGTTTGTGTTCATCACGCCTTTGGGCAGGCCCGTCGTGCCGCCGGTCGGGGCGAGCGAGACCACGTCTTCCGGGGCGGCCTTTACGGCCGGCTTGGTCCTCGGCTGGCCGGTGATCCACTTACCGAAGGGGGTGGCGCCTGGTGCCGGAACGTCACCTGGCCTGTCGTCACGGGGACGGACGTCGTTTCCGGCTTCGGTTCCGAAGCGGATCCACTGCCGGACGGCGGGCAGCCGGTCCTGCAGCTTCCGCACCGCGTCGTCGAGGCCGGCGTGGAAGATCACCAGTTCGGCGTCGAATCCGGCCAGCAGCTGTGCCGTCTCGCCGGCGGGGCTCGCCGGATTGGCCGGGATCCAGGTCAGCCCGGCCCGCCAAATGCCGAGCACGCAGATCCACGCGAGCGGGTCGTTCGGGGAAAGCACGGCAACTTTGGCCTCGGGCGTGAGCCCGGCGTCCAGCAGTGCGTTGGCGATCCGGCAAGACAGCTCGCCGGCCTCGGTAAAGGTGTAACTGGTGTCCTCCTGGATATAGGCCAGGCCGTTGGGGTTGCAGCTCCAGCCGCGGTCGAAGAATCCAATAGCGCTCACTGGGGCAATCCCGTCTTGTAGCTTTCCTTGACCCGCAGGAAGACCACCGTCGTGATCGCCGCGAGGATGGTCAGGTACCAGCCGAAGGCGTCGATCATCTTGGCGTCGGCCAGCCAGGTAGCCACATAGGGGCCGGTGCCGCCGACCAGTGCCACGCCCAGGGCGTAGGGCAGGCCGATGCCGGCGGCCCTGATGCGGGCGGGGAAGAGTTCGCACATGACGGCCGAGGTGATGGACGTGTAGCAGGCCAGCAGCGTCAGCGCGGCCATCTGCACCAGCAGCAGCGACAGGAAGCTGTCCTGCAGGGCGTTGAGCAGGGGGATGGTCAGCAGTGTGAAGCCGCCGCCGAACGCCAGCAGGAGCGGCTTACGGCCGATCCGGTCCGAGAGGATGCCCATCAGCGGCTGCAGAATGGCGAAGTAGGCCAGCGAGATCAGGCCGACGAACAGCGCGTTTTTCATGTCAAAACCGACGGTGATATGCGCATAGGTGGGCAGGTAGGAGGAGAAGACGTAAAAGAACAGGGTCGGTGCGGCGTTGATGGCAAACACCAGCACGCACTCCTTCGGGTGGGTGCGCATGAACTCAAAGGCCGAGGGGCGGGAGGTCTTGGCGCTCACATGGCCGGCCACGTCCGCATCGGCCACCGCAAGCGTTTCTTCTGCGAAACGGCGGATGAACAAGCCGGCAACCGCTCCGAGGGTCCCGATGGCAAATGGCACCCGCCAGCCCCACTCGTGCATGGCATCATCGGGGAGAACAGCCACCAGTACGGCCACCGACGCGATTGCCACCACGTTACCGAGTGTCGCGCCGATGTAGAGGAAGCTTGAGAAGAATCCGCGGCGGCCTTCCGGCGCCGACTCGACCAGGAATGTTGAGGAGGCGGCGAACTCGCCGCCGGTGGACAGTCCCTGCAGCAGCCGGGCCAGCACCAGCAGGACCGGGGAGAGTACGCCGACCTGGTCGTACGTTGGGGCGAGGGCGACCAGCAGGCTGCCGATGCCCATCAACATGACGGTGGCGGTCAGCGCCTTCTTCCGCCCGAGGCGGTCCGCCACCATGCCGCCGAGCAAGCCGCCGAGCGGCCGCATAAAGAAGCCGACGGCGAAGATCGCCATCGCGCTGAGCAGCGGGACGATAGGGTCGCCGGTCTTGGGGAAGAACTGGCTGGAGAAATACAACGCCAGCATGGAATAGACGTACCAGTCGAACCATTCGACGATGTTGCCAACCGTCGCGGCCGCGAGTTGGCGGGTCCTGCTGACGGGTGGTGCTGCGGTGATGACGCTCATCCGGTGACTCCCAGATCCGATGGGCCCGGACGACAGGATCCGCATCGTCCGGCCCTCCCCGGGGCGCGGCCAGCAGGTCGTCCGGCTGTGATGCAGACCACGCTACGGAGATCTGCGTGCTTGGAAAATGGAGCCAGCCCAAAGGGAATCAGCGGGAGGTTGTGGATTTCTACAACGGGGCGCGCCCGGCGGTGCCGTTTCCGCCCTGCCAGCCTTCGAAGACCCAACAGAGTTCCACAATGGTGTCGCTGGAATCCAAGCGCATGCCGGTAACCTGCTCAAACTTTTGCAGGCGGTAACGCAGCGTGTTTTCGTGCACGGACAAGGCCTTCGCCGCGGCAGCTATACGGCGGTCGCTGGCGAGATAGTGGCGGACGGATTCCAGCACTATCCGGCCGAACTCGGCGTCGTCGGCAAAAGGGGTCAGGTAGCGCCGGCGCAGGACCGCGCTTACGTCCGGATCAGCGGCCGCGGTGCGCCACGTCAGGTCCTCCAGGCAAAACGAGCCGCCGGCCGGGCGCCGCCAGGCGGCGGCGAAGACCCTGCGGGCGACGTCGTCGGACTGTGCCAGGTCCGCCAGCGGGCGCGCCGGCCCCACTGCGACAGTGCCGGCCGCGGCGTCGGTGGTGGGTTTCGCAGTAACGAAGCCGACGACGTCGGCCGCCAGGACGGCGACCATGCCGTCGCCGCTGGGCAGGGGCGCCACGAGTGCGGCGAGGAGCTCATCCGGGGAGACACCTGCACGGGGACGTGCCCGCAAGGCGCGGTACCCGCGCCGCGGATCAATCCCGAAGTCGGCGGAGCGGGAAACCAATTCGGCGCTGGTCAAGGTTCCGGCCAGCACCGCACGCAGGTAGCCTTGGCGCCGTTCGTGGTCGCGGACGGCCTGCTGCACGCTGATCTGGCGGTAGGAATCCACCAGGGCCGCGGTATAGGAGTCACTGACCCCCCACAGCACGCGGTGTGCCGCAAGCACCTCGCGGTCGCCGAGCTGAAGCTCTTGGGCAATATCGATGAAGCGGTCCTGGATGACCGCCATGGACAACCGGTAGCCGCGCATCACGTCCTCGATCCGCAGGCCCTGGTGAAACCGGACCTGCGCCACCCCCGCTTCGAGCGCGAGCTGTGAGGACTCCGGCACGATCCCGGATTTCACCGCCTGGATGGCCATCCGCAGGTTTTGCTCGACTGAGGAGCTGATGTCCGCTTCCGCCACGCCGTGGTATCCGGCCACCTCCGCGACGCACCGCTCAACACTGCTGGCCTTCAAATACTGCAGATCCCGGAACAGCAGATCGGCCACGTGCTCGATGCTGGACTCAGCCACGGGCTGCCTCGCACCAGACTTGTGTGCCGTCGCCTTTGTGCAGCATGACGCGCTCGGCGGAGAGCAGGTACCTGACCCAGAGGACCTTCCCGTCCGGCGTCGCGAGTTCGGCCGTGGCGGCAGCCGGAAAACAGCCGGGCCGGCGTACCGTCACGGGTGCGCCGACGGCCAGCCCAAGCCAGTTGGTGACGCGTACCAGGTCAGCAGGCAGGTGCTCAGACGGCTTCAAGTACGCTGACCCTGCCAAACTGCCTCCGTATACACACGCCCGCACTCCCCTGTTCCCACACCGGACGACGGCGATGGAGGTGCCGGTGTGTAGTGGTTCCCTCTGTTCCCTGGCCCGGGCGACCGTTGATTTTCTCCATTACGTCTCCTCGTTGAGCCGGATGAGTCCACAAGATGGACATAGGCGGTCTGCGTTTGGACCTTACGATTAGCGGTGCCGAACTGTCAAGCAACTGCTTCAGGCGCCTGTAGTGTGGACTCCTGCATTACGACCCTCCACATTGTGGACAGCTTAGTGGTTTAGCCGCCACCTCCGGTTGCTGACCCGCTTAAGGCCGCCCCCGGCTGAAGGGCACGTCAGATCGGCCAAGGACCTTCCAGCCGGACCACGATCTTCCCCCTCACATGGCGCCCGGCCAGGCGGTCAAGGGCCTCAGGAGCATCCTCAAGCTCGACGATTTCGATAGGCAGCGGCGCAAGCTCGCCCTCGGCGACGAGCCGGAGCAGTTCCGTGAGCATGATCGCCAGGTCCGCCCGGCTCGCGGCGTCCCCATGTGTGTACGCTGCCCCGAGAGCGATCTCATGCAGGCTTGGGGCAATCCCAAATGGCGGCACTGCGTCCAGTGACGGCCGACCCGCAACTGCTGCGAGGCCGCCGGCGTGGCGAAGCAGCAGCAGTCCCTGCGCCGCCGACGCGGACGACACCGCGTCCACCACGATGTCGAACCCTCGATCCCCGCTGGCTGCGCGCAAGGCGGAGGCTAAATCCGCACTGCGGTAGTCAAGTACCGTCTCTGCTCCGAGGCCGCGAACGTAGGCGTGGTTGGGTGGTGATGAGGTTGCCACAACTGTGGCCCCGACGGCCGCCAGCAGCTGTACGGCAAAACCGCCGACGCCACCGGCGGCTCCCTGTACCAACGCGTACTGGCCTTTCATCACCCGGAGCCTGCGCACGACCGCCTGGTAGGCGGTCATGCCGGCACACGGCAGGCTCGCGGCAACGGCCATGCTGACTTCCGCCGGCACAACGGCCAGCACAGCGGCGGGGGCGATGACATACTCAGCCAGGCCGCCCGGCCGGCGCAGGTCCTGGTGCCACACGACTCGGGCGCCCACGGGCAAGCGCGGGTCCGGCTCCGGAGCGGCGTGGTGCACCACTCCGGCGATGTCCAGGCCTGGAACGTGGGGGTACGTCCACTCCGCGTGGCCCCCGGAGGCCACCTGGTAGTCCACCGGGTTAAGGCCCACCGCATCGACCCGCACCAGGACTTCGCCGACGGCGGGAACCGGCCGGGCCGCCACGCCCACGCGCAGCGACGACGGGGGTCCGGGCCGGTCCAGCAGGAGTGCTCGCATCATCTCACCAATCCTAGGCGGGAGGCCTTCGGCTTGATCCCTGACCGCTCAGCGTGCAGCGACAGGGACGGGCGACAGCAGCTCCCGGTAGCGCGCGGCATGCGCCGCCAGTTCCTCCGGCGTCACCCGGGGCACCGCATGCAGGACCAGCGGTTCTGCCATTTCCAGGCCGCAGAGGTGCGCGGTGGCCTCCAGCGGCCGCAGCAGTTCGGCCATGGTGAAGCGGTTGTACCCTGTCGGCGCATATGAGGATTCGGGACCGCCGGTTGAGATGACCAGTTGCAGCCGCTTACCGTGCAAGGCGTCCCCGCCGGGGCCGTAGGCGAAACCGTACGTGAGCACCTGGTCCATCCACTCTTTCAGCACGCCGGGAACGGAGTACCAGTGCCAGGGGAACTGCAGGACGATGTTGTCATGCTCGCGCAGGAGTTCCTGATCCCGGGAGGGGTCGACGCGCCGGTCGGGATAGGCGGAGGCGAGTTCATGGACGGTCACGCCGTCGAGGTCCCGGATGGCGGAGGCGAGCTGGGCGGTGATCCGGGAGGCGGCCAGGTCCGGGTGGGCTACGACGACGAGGGTGCGGTGTGCGGTCATGGAAGGTTTGTGCTTCTTTCAGAATCCGGTTCAAGGCCTACCAGGGCGGCGCTGACCTGCCAAAGGAGGTCCGCGTCAGCCTTGCTGTAACTGCGTTTGGATGATTTCTTGGCTGTGCTGTCGGCAAAGTACTGGCCCGTGACATTTTCCAGCTCAGGTGCGGAAGCAAGGTGGATCGACGTCCGGGCCCCTTCCCCCGGAGTCTTCATCCAGCGCTGGACCAACGGCGTGAGGAAAGCCTGTACCCGGCCCGGGTCCTCGGCCCCGAACGCTGTCGCCACCACACCGGGGTGCGGCGCGTTCGCCGTGACTCCGGTGCCGGCCAGCCGGGCGGCAAGGGTGTATGTGAACAGAACGTTTGCCAGTTTCGATTGGTTATAGGCCCGCTGGCCCGAGTAGGAAAGTTCGGCCTGCAGGTCCGCGAAATTCATTCGCCCCATGGCCTGCGCTCCGGAGGAGACCGTCACAACCCGGGCCGGCGCGCTCTCCTTCAGCCGCTCGAGGAGCAGGTTGGTGAGCAGGAACGGTGCGAGGTGGTTCAGGGCGAAGGTGTATTCGAGGCCGTCCGCGGTGGTGCGGCGGGTGTTCCAGAAGCCGCCCACGTTGTTGATCAAAACGTCGAGGCGGTCCAGGGCCTGCAGCACCTCGCCGGCCAGGCGGCGGACCTCCTGCTGGGAGGATAGGTCTGCAATGAAGACGTCCACGGGGGCCGACGCCACCTGGCGGATCTCCCCGGCAGCCCGGGCGGCCCGGTCAGGGTCACGTCCCGTGATGGCAATCCGTGCGCCCAGTGCCGCCAGGCCCAGTGCTGCGGCCTTGCCGATTCCGCCGGTTCCTCCGGTAATGAGGACAGTCTTTCCTGCCATTGATTGCATTGGATTCCCGTTTTCCGTTCGTTTGTCGTCGACGACCACGGCGCCGAAACGGTGCCCCGGTTCGGCGCCGGCGCCAAGAAGCCGACTGTCACGCTTGTACTTGGATGGGCCAGATCACGACAAATACCTGATCGCCACACAGGGGCCGCAGGTGGATTCCCGGAAAGTCATCTCCTCCACGGCTTGGAAGCTGCGTTGCCCGGCCTCCTCCGGGCGTATCTTTTGGAAGGAGGCCGGGCCGCGCCTGCGTTAGTCGTTGGTGAGGACGACGCGGAATCGTGCCTTGCCTGACATCATGCGGTCGAAACCTTCTGCGGCGTTTTCCAGCGGGTAGGTTTCGATCATGGGGCGCACTCCAGTGAGGGCTGCGAACCGGAGTGTGTCCTCGGAGTCTTTCGCCGTTCCCGAGGCATGGCCGGCGACGGCGCTGCTGCCCATGACGAGGTCGGCGGCGCTGACGGAGAGGGGCTCGTGGGGGACGCCGAGGACGACAAGCCGCCCGCGGGCTGCGAGGCCGGGGATGGTGGCCGACATCGAGGGGGCGTCGGTGACGGTAGCCAGGACCACGCTCGCGCCGCCGAGGCGCTTGAGTTCGGCGGCGACGTCGGTGATGGTGCTGTCGATGTAGTGGTGCGCGCCGAGTTCCTTGGCAAACGATTCCTTTTCGGCGCCCCGTGCGATGGCGACAGTTTCGAAGCCCATCTTGGCGGCGAACTGCACTCCGAGGTGACCGAGGCCGCCGAGCCCAAGGATGGCGACGAGGTCCCCCGGGCGTGCGCCGCTGTGGCGGAGTCCGTTGAATGTGGTCACGCCGGCGCACATCAGCGGGGCCGCCTCGGCGAAGCTGAGCGCTTCGGGGATTGCGGCGAGGGCTTCAGCCGGGGCCACCAGGTATTCGGCGTAGCCGCCGTCAGAGGTCAGGCCGGTGATCTTCCCTGTCTGGCAGGAGACGAAATCCCCCCGACGGCACGGATGGCATTCGAAGCATGCCCCGCCGAACCAGCCCACGCCTACGCGCTGGCCTTCGGTCCACTGTGTGACACCTTCGCCCAGGGTTGCGACGGTTCCGGCGACCTCGTGCCCGGGGGTCCTGGGGTAGGAGGAGGCGAAGCCGGCGCCGGGCATGGAGTCGCTGTGGCAGATGCCGTTGGCGGCGACCTTAATAAGGACGTGGCCCCGAGGGACCTCGGGGACGCTGAGCTCGACGGTCGCAAGGGAAGTGCCGGGAGCGGTGAATTGAATGGCTTTCATGGTGACGGTGCCTTTCGTCGGTGCAGGAGAGTGGTCAGCAGCCCGTAGGACGGGGCGCGACGGTGTTGCCGGTCAGCGGACGATTCTGAAGTTGAATGCCGGTGTTCCGAGAGCGCCCCAGAGGCGGAGCCAGACGGGCAGGAGCATTTCGGTTCCGCGGGCTGTGGTGATGTCGCCGAGGTCGATGACATCCTGGTGGCCAAAGTCCTTCAACAGGCCGCTGACGATGGTCTTGGCCTCGGCATCGTTGCCCGAAACGAAGACCGTGCCGGGATCGGAGAGCTGTCCCGGGCGGGCCATCAGGTCGGCGTTCATCGTGTTGAGGGACTTCACTACGCGGGCTCCGGGGAAGGCGCGTTGGATCTGCTCGCCCAGGGAGTCGGTGTCCTTGACGAACAGGGTTGGAGGCATGCCTTTGCTGAAGTCGAGTGGGTTGGCGATGTCGAGAATGATCTTGCCTTCGAGGTTTTCCTCCCCGGCCAGGCCCAGCACTTCGAGGGATGCACCGCCGTTGGTGGCGTTGACGATGAGTTCCGCCCCCACTGTGGCGTCAGCGAAGCTGGCGACATTGATACCGGGGTTTTCCGCAGCCCAGGTGGCGAAGGACGGGGTACCCATGGCGTCCGCCTCAGCCCGTGCCAGCGTAGCTTCAGCATCGCGGGTGCCCACGGTGACTGAGTGGCCCAACTCGGCGAGGCGTGCTGCGATAGTGCGGCCGACCATTCCGGTTCCAAGGACTGCTGTCTTCATGTCGTTCTCCCAGTGGTTTAGGGTCAGGACACTAGGCCCTATGTGACGGATCGTTCTCAAGTTTGTGACGGATCATTCCGTCTGTCAAACTTGGGTCAGGCGACGCAGCGGAATTGAAGGAGTATGTGATGCGCAGGACGGGCGAGGAGAACCGCCGCAACATTCTGGAGGTGGCAACGCGGCTGTTCTATACGCGGGGGATCAGGGCCGTGGGGATGGATACAATCATCAAGGATTGCGGGGTTGGCAACGCCACCGTCTACCGTCAGTTCCCCACCAAGGATGCCCTCGCCACCGCCTACGTGGAGGGCCGCGCCGACGCCTGGGTCGGGCACATGCGCGAGGCCGCAGGGGAACATAGGGACCCGCGGGACAAGCTCATCGCCGTCTTTGAAGTGGTTGCTTCGGACTGCGCCGGCGACAGCTACCGGGGATGCCCAATGCTCAATACCAGCACGGAGTTTCCCGAAGGGCAGCACCCGGCCCATCTGGCAGCCGTTACCCACAAACAACAGGTCCGCGACTGGTTCTGCTCCCTGGCAGCCGATGCCGGCGCCGGGGACCCCGCCCGGCTCGCCGAAGAACTCCTCATCGTCCTCAATGGGGCCTACGCCACCGCGTCCGTCCTCGACGGTGGCACGTACGGAAAACGCGCCGTCGAGCTGGCCCGTCGCCTTATTACCAGCGCCTGCCCGCCACGCGCTGCCATGACCTAGTTCCACCGCCAGCGGCGACCCGAAAACGAGCAACCGCTTAAGAACACCCGTAGTTTCGCGTTCGAGCCTGATGGGCTCCAGACCTTTGCAAGCCGCCAGCCGACAGCCTGGTCAGATTCACTATTCGCTGCGCCCGGGAACCGATTCGGGGCCGGACGCGACCAGTTAGCCCCCCCACCCCAGGGCAAGCGGGGTGTTTTCGGGTCCTTGCACAAAGGGTTTAGCGCACCGCCCTGTAGCCCGTGTCCCTCGAAATGGCGGCGGCAACGCGCTGCACCGCGGGAAGGATTTCCCGCATGCGGTGCGCGGGCTTGTAGGGCGCGGTTGCCGAGACGCTGATGGCACCCACGATGGATCCTGAGCCGTCCCGGACGGGTGCTGCGACACAGCGGATCCCCGGTTCGTTCTCCTCACGGCCGTCCAACAAAGCAGACGTAAGTGTGAACAATGTCCACACTCTCTTTGGCAGGACAAACCTCGACGAGCGAATCTCGCGGGCACGCTCACTATCACCTGACAGAGACAACTATTGGCAGATGGCAGAAGTCATGTCGTACCTACTCCCCCGGCCCATGAATAGGTGTAGGCCACCCCGGGCCCACCCGACAGCACCGAAAACGAGGAACCGGAGGAACGCACTCACAGCAGGCGGAAGGGCCCCAGCCAGGGTCTTGAACCCGCCACCCACACACCTGAATAGGCTCAGCGGCGGCCAGGCCACAGCACGCAAACCAACCCGTCAGATGACGCGACCGCAAGCTTTGTCAACACGACAAAGCAAAATCGCCTCTGACGAGGGAAAACGTCGTGCCCGAGGTGGGACTCGAACTGCATTCCAGCCCTTGCAAGGGCTGGCAACTCCCAAAATCATAGGCAATCCGAGCAAATTCGGGCGATGTACGGCTCAGTCCGAATCCGAATGTGTTGACACTGTCAACGCCCCTAAATCTTGTACGACACGGCAACACGGCCCAGGCGTCGCACCCAAGCGGTGCGCAGCAACCCCAGAGGCATCCTCTTGAAAGCGCTCTCACCGGAATCCTCAAATCAGCGACCCCCGGCTCTTCAATATCGGGAATAGCCCGTCTGCAGCTTGCGGAGAAGCGAGGCTTATGCGGCAGGATTATCCCGCCAGAGTTCGAGCGATCCCGCGTTCGTGACGCCGATCCGTTCCATGGCTGCCTGGGCGATAAGCAAGGGCCCCCGGGGACCAGACAATGCAAAATTCAACGGAGGCGCTGCGCCCATAGAACATCATCAAGGGGAGCACTTCAACCTCGGTTTGCCGGTAAACCAGCGCGCAAAGAGGGACTCCATCTAAAAGCGCTGGAATCCCTCTTGCGTGGATCTAGTGATTACCGGCGTTCGCCATAATGAGGACGACGATCAGCAACCAGATGACGCCAGCGATCGTGTCGATCCACCCAAGGATCTTTCCGAGCGTGGCCGAGTGGTGCAGCGCTTCTGCCTTCCTTGCATTCGAGATCGCCAGGGGGCCAAAGACGATGCCAAGAAAGAAGAACCCGATCACACCGAAGATGGTCGCTTTTTCTTTGAACTTCGAGCCCTGAAAATGTTCTAAGGAGTTGTTCTGCTGCACGTTCGGGTAATTCGGATACTGGAAGGGCTGCTGTTGGCCGGAGCCTTGCGAGTAGGACATAACGGACCTTTCTGAGTGCTGGATACGCGGGGCTCCCCGCGCTACCGCATCTGTCGGCCGTCGATCGTCCCCCGGCTAGAACATACCCTGCAACAGGGCGCTGGGAAAGACTTCTCCCTTGAAGTTTCGGAGATCTGCCGCCGAAAATCATCCCTCATGGCTCGTACGCGCGGAACGGGATATTCTATGTTTCTCAAGAATGGCGCAGAAATCGATCAAGAAATGCTCAAGAATGAATCAAGGCTCGATAATCAAACTTCGGTCATTGGCATTTCGAGCAATGGGCAACAAGATCATAACTAACTGGCGCCTGCTCCAGAGAAACTTGTGATAAATGACAATGCGCTATCAGTAAACCTTGGCTCTACCCTCTCTATTTTTGCCTTTATTACGGGCAGTAATAGTTTTGCTAAGTGCCGGACCATGGGGATTTTGTCCCATTGCGCGGCCACCTGCTACACATTGTCTACTTGACTTGACGCGGACCGAATAGACAGTTTGTCCGCGCAAGAATGAATGTGGGGGCAATCAAGTATGGGGATCTCTTCGCTGCTGCAGGGTAAGCGCCGCAGGGCGGCGTCCGTTTCGGCGTTGGCCAGCATCTCATTGGCAGCCGCTGCCCTTGCTTTCCAGTACGACGGACTTCCGGCTGCTGACCTCAAGCTCAATGACGGCGGCGTCTGGGTCACCAAGCAGTCGGACCTGCTGGTGGGCCACCTAAACTTTCCCTCGCGGGTGCTGGATTCCGGGCTTCGCACCAAGGCGCCGCAGTACAACATCCTCCAGCAGGGCGACACGGTACTCGTTCATGACAGCGCCAACTCCACCCTTACCCAGATCGAACCAGCGAGGGTGATGCTCCTTGGAAGCGGATCACTTCCTGCCGGCGCAAGCGTCTCCGCGGGAAGCGACACCGCAGCCATTCTCGCCGACGGCGACCTCTATGCAGTCCCCGTAGGTAGCATCGACGGGCTACGCCTGGGGGGAGCCGAGCCGCTGGCCAAACTTGGCGATGGAGCCGTGGCAACCATTGGACTTGACGGCATCATCCACGCCTTCTCCCCGACGCTTGGCGAGGTTCGTGACTACGCTCCCGCTGGCCAGGACTACGTTCAGAATTCAGCCCGCAAACTCGGCGATGTTCCCAAAGACGCGAAATTGAGCTTGACTGCAGTCGGTTCAGAGGCTGTGGTATTCGACTCGGGCAGTGGGGAACTGTACCTGCCCGGCGGGCAGAAGGTTGCCATTCCTGACGGCAAGGATGCGGTTCTCCAACAGAACGGGCAAGCCAGCGATCACGTGCTGGTTGGGACTTTGAGCGCCCTGGTCTCGCAGCCTCTCGACGGCGGTGCCGCCACGATCACTCGGACTCCAAAGACGGGTGCGAATTCCGCACCCGCAGCCCCTGTCTGGCTGAACGGCTGCGCGTATGCGGCCTGGTCCGGAACCTCGACGTACGTGCGTGATTGCGGTGCAGGAAAGACCGAATCCGGGGCAGTGCCAAATGCCCCAGCCAACAGCCAGTTGGTCTTTCGTGTAAACCGCGATGCAGTCGTCCTGAACGACGTGCAAGGGGGCGGCGTCTGGCTTGTTACCCAGAAAATGCTTTTGGTCCAGAACTGGAACGATGTGGTCCCGCCGCCGGACATCCAGGATGACCAGGAACAGAAGAGCCCGGACCAGCAAGTCACCCTCCCGAAACGGACCGAACAGAACCACCCGCCCGTCGCCATCGACCAGCAATTCGGTGCGCGGGCCGGACGCAGCACTATCCTGCGCGTCACCGAGGACTGCTCCGACCCTGACGGCGATGTGTTGGCAGCATCGCTGGCAGGAGCAGTGCCGCCCGGCGTTGAAGTCCAGCCCGCCCTCGGCGGAGCGGCACTGCAGGTAGCTGTACCGGCGAGTGCCACCGGATCCCTGAGCTTTAAGTACCGGGTCGATGATGGAAGGGGAGGGACGGCAGAGGCCACCATCACCCTGGCGGTACATCCTGCGGGGCAAAATTCGTCTCCAGAGCTGAAACGTCCGCAGTCCATCAAGGTTGAGGCCGGTGCGACCCTCCAGCAGGACGCCCTTCAAGGCTGGCGCGATCCCGACGGCGACCAGATGTACCTCAAGTCCGCAACAACGACTTCCGGCGACCGTGTCACCTTCAGGAGCAGCGGCATCATTGATTTCGCGGCGGTTTCGGGCCAGCCGGGGGTCAAAGAGGTCAAGCTCGTTGTTTCGGACGGCACGGCCGACGCCGAGGGCGTACTTCGCGTGGAAGTGCTGCCCAAAGGCTCGCTGAGGCCGATTGCCAACGCGGACCGGATGACGGCGGTTGCCTCGACACCCCTGACGATGTCTCCGTTGCTAAACGACATCAGCCCGTCCGGGGCGCCGCTTAGGCTCGCAAAGTACGACTCGGTCGCCGGGGCCAGCATCACTGCCGATTTCACCGCGGGCACGATCACGTTCCAAGTGGCCACCGCCGGCACTTATTACATGCAATATTTGGTGACCGATGGGCCGAACTCCGCGGTCGGGCTGATCCGGATCGACGTGCTGCCCGGGAGCGGTACCAGCCGTCCGGTTGCCGTCAGCGATGTCGCCATGGTCCCGGTAGGAAGATCAGCCCTGGTGGACGTCCTCGCCAACGACAGCGACGCCGCCGGCGGGATCCTCATTGTCCAGTCAGTCGAGGTGCCGGCCGGCCTGGGCATCACCGCAGAAGTGCTGGAGAACCGCGTTATCCGGATAACTGACACAGTGGGTCTCAGGCATCCCGTAACCTTCCACTACACCGTCTCTAACGGCAGCCAGGCCTCACTGGGCGAGGTCCTCGTCCTGCCCGTGCCGCTTCCCGCTACACTACGTCCTCCTGTGACGGTCGACGACTCAGCGACGGTAAGGACCGGCGACGTCGTGACCATCGACGTGCTGCACAACGACTACCACCCCGACGGCGACACCCTCACCCTCCTTCCCGACCTCGTGGCCCCCAAGCCCACGCCCGCTGAGGGCGTGGCCTTCGTCAGCGGCGACAAACTGCGGTTCAAGGCCGGCCAGAATCCGGGAACGGTTCACGCGACCTACGAAGTGGCCGATTCGCAAGGCAACCGCACGGCCGGTTACGTGACCATCCAGGTGGTCCAGGAAGACGACGCACATAACTCAGCCCCACGGCCGCAGCCCATCACCGCCCGCGTCATCGCCGGCAACACCATCCGCATCCCCGTGCCGCTTGACGGCATCGATCCCGACGGCGACTCCGTAGAACTCCTGGGCCAACGCGATGCCCCGAAGCTGGGACGCGTTACTGTCGGTGACACGTGGCTCAACTATGAGGCATACCCCGATTCGTCGGGCCGCGACTCCTTCAGCTATGTGGTCCGCGACCGCCGCGGCGCTGAAGCGGTAGGCACCGTCGTCGTCGGTATTGCCCCGCCGAGCTATCAGAACCAGGCCCCCTATGCCGCAACGGACACGGTGACCACGAAGCCCGGCCGCATGCTGTCTGTGCCCGTTCTCGCCAATGACAGTGATCCTGACGGCGACCCCATCCTGCTGGTCTCAGACGGCCTGACCGTGCCGGGCGGCGTGACGGGGAAGGTCACTGACGGCCGCGTGCTGGTCACGGCTCCCGCACGCAGCGGCCAGTACACCATCCGGTACACGGTGGCCGATATCTACGGCTCAAGCTCAGTGGGCTCGCTGGTACTGGACGTCAAAGACGACGCACCTGCCCAGCGGCCCATCGCGCGGGACGACTACGTTGCGAAGATCGACATGTACGGCAAGACGTCGGCAGACGTCGCCGTGCTCGCGAATGACGAAAACCCCGATGGCGTCGCCTCTGACCTCCAGGTTTCCTCGGATGACTCCAACGCCTCACCGGGCTCCGATGGAACGGTGAACGTCAAGTTCGCCGAGGAGTCCCAGGTCATCCTGTATACGGTCACTAACGCGGACGGCCTCACCGCATCGGCGTTCATCCATGTACCGGGCCTCAAGGACCTGCGGCCTGAACTGTCCGTGACCAAGCCGCTTGAAGTGAAGACCGGAGACACGCTCACCATAGCTCTCGCCGACGTGGTCAAGGTGCGGGACGGGCGCGTTGCCCGCATCGCTACAGCCGACAGCGTGAGGACCGCCCATTCGAATGGCGCTCCGCTCCTTAAAGACGAACACACCTTCGTCTACACGTCGGCGGGAGACTACTTCGGACCCGATACGCTCACGGTCCAGGTGACCGACGGAACAGGGCCCGATGATGCCACCGGCCTATCCTCCACCCTCTCCATCCCGATTCAGGTTATCCCCGCCCAGAACGTGTCCCCGACGCTGCTTGGCACCACCATCGAGGTGACGCCCGGAGAAGCCGAGACCCCAGTCAATCTGGCCCGACTGTCCCGCGACCCGAACCCCGGCGATCTGGAGCGCCTGGCGTACAGCATCAAAGACAACGTTTCGGGGGGCTTTTCTGCGCGAATCGAAGGACAGAGACTGTGGGTGAAAGCTGACGCCTCCACTGCGCGCGGTGCGAGCCAAAAGGTAGCGGTGCAGGTCATTGACGGAACGTCCGTTCCGACGAGTGCGACGTTCACGCTGACCACAGTGGTCTCTTCCAGGCCACTCGCAGCCGCCAATGATGACGTGGTGGCTGATGCGAAGGCAGGCCAGAAATCTGTTGTGGACGTGCTGGCCAACGACGTGAACCCGTTCCCGGAGACGCCGCTTAAGCTCACCGGTACCCGCGTGGATGCTGGTTCGGGTGCCGCGGAGCTGGAAGGCGACAAAGTTGCCATCACCCCCAGCCCGGACTTCGTTGGCGTGATGATCGTCAGCTACGAGGTCCAGGACGCGACCAACGCTCCGGAGCGACAGGTCGAAGGCCATGTGAAGTTGACCGTACGCGGAAAACCCGGAGCCCCGGGTACGCCCTCGGTGAGTTCGATCCAGGACAGTACCGTGGTGCTCGCATGGGCCCCGCCGTCGAATAATGGCTCACCCATCACGGGCTACACGGTGTCCTCCTCGAAGGGGTACTCCAAGTCGTGCGCGTCGACCACGTGTACCTTGGATGGACTCACCAACGACGTCGAGTACACGTTTACCGTGACGGCAACCAACGACGTCGGAACATCCGACCCTTCGCCGGCCTCCGCGCCTGCTCGGCCCGACGCGCGGCCCGAGGCTCCCGCAGCGCCCGCGCTAGTGTTCGGGGACAAAAAGGTTTCCGTATCGTGGACCGCGCCGGTCAGCCACGGTTCGCCGGTGACGAGCTACACGCTGGAGATCTCTCCCGCGCCGGCCTACGGCTCGGTCCAGAAGACCGGCGTCGCGGGCACTTCGATGGTGTGGGACGGCCTTGAGAACGGCGTCGCCTACCAGGTGCGTGTCCAGGCAAACAACCGTGCACCCGAACCGTCGGCGTGGAGCCCGTATTCGGCCTCCGTCATTCCCGCCGGCGTGCCGGATGCACCGGCGCCGCCAACAACCTCGCCGTCCACTGCTGTGGGCAGCCAGGCGCAGATCGTGGTGACGTGGGCACCCCCGAACGCTAACGGCGACCCCGTCGCTGACTACACGCTCAGCGTGAAGCGGGGCGGCGCCGTCGTGAACTCCCTCACGCTCGCCGGGACCAGCCAGAACGTCACGGTTGATACCAGCGAATCCGACTACTCCTTCTCCGTGACCGCCCGCAACAAAGCAGGTGTATCCGCGCCGAGCCCGGATTCCGCGCCGCGTCGGGCAGCCAACGCGCCTTCGGCACCCGTCAGCGTCACGGCCACCGAGGGCGACCACAGCTCACAGGTGAACTTCACGCCTGGCCCGCTGAATGGCAACCGCCCGAACGAGATCAGCTGGCGCTGGAAGGCGACCCCGGGTGGTTTGACCGGCTCCTTTGGCAGCGCAACGACCGGCACTATCTCGGGCCTGGCCAACGGCACCTCGTACACCATCCAGGTGTGGGGCGAATCAACCGTTCAGGGCGTCTCGCCGGGCCCCGCGACGTCATCGAACCCGGTAAATCCCTACGGATCGCCCCTGGTCCGCAACCTCGTCGGCACAGGTGGTGACGGCACGGTATCGTTCACCTGGTCTGTGGACGGGAATGGCCGGAACATCACCAGCGTGCAGGTGAACACGTCCGCAGGGAATACATCTGGCGGAGCGGGACTGACGAGCTACACGGCCTCAGGGCTTGGCCCGAGCCAGACAGTGAACGCCACCGTCACGGTGACTACCGATGCCACGGATGCCGCGCGGAAGACCGCGTCGGGTTCAGCCTCGGCGACGAGCAACCCGGTACGGCTGAGCATTTCGAGGGGCAACCCCGACTCCCGGAAGGCCGGCACATACTTCCTGCAGTTGAACTACGCGAACCTGCCAGCTGGAAACTACACGCTGCAGTGCTACGCCAACCAGACGTTGGGAGGCACAACTCCGTACGACTCATGGAGCGGCTCCCTCAGCGGGACAGGAACCCTGCAGTTGTGCGGCAAGGCCGACTGGCAATCAGGTTGGTATGAGATCCGGCTGAGCGGGCCGTATTCCGCGACAGTCCACCAGAACGTTTAAGGAGCGAAGCATGACAATCACCCAGGAACAGGCCACGTGGTTCGCCGGAACCTTCCAGCAGCTCAGCGACAACATAGGCCAGGCTGTGCTCGGCAAGCAGGAGATCATCCGGCTCGTCCTGACCGCACTGCTCGCCGAAGGCCACCTGCTGCTCGAGGACGCGCCAGGAACAGGCAAGACGCAGCTGGCGAAATCCCTTGCCGCGACAGTGCACGGGACGCATCACAGGATCCAGTTCACCCCGGACCTGCTGCCGTCCGATGTCACCGGCATCACTGTCTACGACCAGCAGACCCACCACTTCGAATTCCACCGGGGTCCCGTGTTCGCTTCCATCGTCCTGGCGGATGAAATCAACAGGGCCTCCCCGAAAACCCAATCGGCACTCCTTGAGGTCATGGAAGAAGGCAGGGTCACGGTCGACGGCGTAGGGCACGAGGTAGGCCGGCCCTTCATGGTTATTGCCACCCAGAACCCGATCGAGCAAGCCGGTACATACCGGCTTCCCGAGGCGCAGCTGGACCGTTTCCTGATCAAGACGAGCATCGGTTACCCAGACCTCCAGGCGGCCGAGGCTATCCTGGGCGCCGCCTCGACCCGCGACCGTTCATCCACCGTGAATGCTGTCATCACCACGCAGGCAGTCTCCGACATGGCAGGCCTCGTGGACGGCGTGCATGTGGATTCGGCGGTGCTCCGCTTCACGGCCCAACTCGCCGAGGCAACGCGGAATGATCCGAACGTCCGGCTGGGCGTCTCCGTACGCGGCTCGCTGGCGATCATCCGAGCAGCAAAAGTGTGGGCGGCCACGGAGGGTCGCTACTTCGTGCTCCCCGATGACATTAAGGCGCTGGTCCTCCCCGTGTGGCAGCACCGGATCGTCTTGGATCCCGATGCGGAATTCGCGGGAGCAACCGCGGAATCGGTCTTGGCCCGGGCCCTCGCAGACGTCGCCGCTCCACAGACGCGCGGCGCCGCCGCGTGAGCCAGGCAGCGGAGAGGCGGCCGCTCGCGAGGCTCCTTCCGCCTGCGCTGCTCACGGCAAATCTCGCCCGGCTCCGGGGGCGGATCGGCCCCATCCTGGAGACGGCCAAGGCAGCCTCCACCCGCCTCCGTCCGGTGTGGGTGGCTGCGTCGGTGAAACTTGGCATTGTGAGCAGGCCCGGGTGGATTTGCCTCGCGGTGATGGTCGCGGCCCTCACGCTCGGACTCGCGCTGGGCTGGCGGGAACTGTGGGCTGCGGCCTGTGTTCTTGGCGTGCTGTTCCTCGCAGCCGTGGGATTTGTCCTCGGTAAAGCCCGGTATGAGGTCACGATCGACTTGGCCAGCAAGCGGGTCGTGGTCGGGGAGCAGGCCGTGGGACGTCTGCTCATACGCAACCTGGGAACCCGCGCCATTGCTCCTGCACACGTTGAGCTCCCTGTTGGCCGCGGCCTGGCAACCTTCCAGGTGCCGCGTCTTGGAGCTGGGGAGGAGCTTGAGGAGCTCTTCACCGTCCCTACCCAGCGACGCGCTGTCTTGCAGCTTGGCCCGGTCCGCTCCGTAAAGTCGGACCCTTTGCACCTGCTTCGCCGTGCCGGAGGGCTCAACGAACCCACCGAACTCTATGTGCACCCGCGGATCGTGCAACTCGCCAACTCCTCCACCGGCCTCTTGCGGGACCTTGAAGGGATCGCGAAGCAGAACATCTCGAATGACGACATTTCCTTCCACGCCCTGCGCCAATACGCACCGGGGGATGACCGCCGCCATATCCACTGGAAATCGAGCGCCCGTACCCAGAACCTGATGGTCCGTCAGTTTGAGGAAACCCGCCGCTCACAGCTGGCCATCCTCCTGGCCTCACGACCTTCGGAGTACGCCGAGCCGGACGAGTTCGAGCTCGCAGTCAGCATCGCCGGATCAGTAGGCGTGCATGCCCTGGCAGATGGGAAGGCGATCACGCTTCTTGGACCGCACCGCGCAATGGCGCGCCACACGAAGGGGCAACTGTTGGATGGCCTCTCGGCTGTGGAACTCAATGACCGCGCCCGGCCTCTCCAGGAACAGGCAGGGACCATCGCCGCGCACGCTCCGGGCGCCTCCATCGTGGTGCTTGTGGCAGGATCCCGGGTGGGCCCGCAAGACCTTACACGTGCTTCTTCCCGCCTTCCGATGGCGGCCCACCGCCTTGCCGTCACCGTCAACCCGAACTCCGGGCTCCGCCGACGGACGTCCGGCGATCTCACACTGCTGACGGTGCCCACCCTGGAAGACCTCGGCGCCGCTCTCCGGAAGGGGCTCTGATGGCTCTGGCAAGACCCGGAGGCAAGGCAATGGCGGCCGTCATTGCGGCCGTCGCGGTTGCTCTAGCGCTGGTCCCCCTCTACCCCGTCTATGGGGAACCTGACTTCTGGTACGCGGCCGGCGGGGGCGTGCTGCTGGGAAGCATCGTCGCTGCGGCTGGGGCACGCTGGCGCCTGGGGCCCCTTAGCGTGACGGTGATCGCCGTCACCCTTTATTTCGCCGCTGGCGGAGCCGTCGTCCTGCGTGCCGAGAGCCTGTTCGGGATGGTTCCCTCACTGGACGTCCTCAAAGAACTCGCGCTGGGCCTCATTCAGGTGTGGAAAAGCATGCTGACCGCGGCGACGCCGGTTTCCGGTATGGATTCACTGCTGATCGCCCCCTTTGCCCTCGGAATGCTCGGAAGTGTCATTGCGGGAAGTATCGTGCTTCGCGCAAGCAGGCCCCAGTGGGCCGCCCTTCCGGCTGGCGGGCTGCTGCTCGTGGCGGTCACGTTCAGCACGTACTCGGCGTTTATGCCCGCAGTTGTCGGCGCCGGATTGACCGTTTTGTTGGCAGCCTGGGCCCTGCGCAGCGGGGGTTCCGGCGGCGCCGGAAACCTGGCCATTGGGAACGTGCCCGGCGGCAACCGCCGGGCCATGGCAGCTGCCATGCTTGTTGTCGCACTCGGTGCAGGCCTCGCAGCCGGAGCGCTCACCGCGCTTCCGAACGACCGTACGGTCCTGCGGGACGCCGTCGTGCCTCCGCTCGACGTTCACGACCTCGCGAGCCCGCTCACCTCATTCCGCCAGTTCACCACCGCAGGAGCATCCCTCAAGCTCTTCACTGTTCAGGGGCTCCCGCAAGGCACCGCCGTCCGACTGGCAACACTGGACCAATATGACGGCATCGTCTATCGGGTCGCAAGCAACGGCTCAGCGGGTGCGGGCCAATTTTCCCGAGTGGGGCGCAACATCGTCAACACGGCAGAAGGTGACCACGCAGCCTATTCGGTGACCATCGACCAGCTAACGGGGGTATGGATGCCCGACGCCGGCTATCTCGAGTCGATCCAGTTCGGCGACGGCGGCCAAGGCAACCGCCCCGGGGACCTCAACTACAACCCAGGTACCGGAACCGCGGTCATGGTCGGCGGCGTCCTCCCGGGCGACCAATACACGGCCGAAGCCGTCATCCCGAAGACCCCGGACGATGCGGCGCTGGCTTCGGCCCGTGTTTCTCCAATGACGCTTCCGACGCCACAAAACGTTCCCGAGATCGTCGGCACACTTGCGACCCAATTCACGGCGGGCGCCTCAACCCCCTGGACACAGCTGAAGGCCATCGAAGCCAAGCTCCACACGTCCGGATTCTTCAGCCACGGCCTCGAGGGTGAAGCGAGGTCGCGGGCAGGACATACCTCCGAGCGCATCTCCACCCTGCTCGAGGGGTCCCAGATGGTGGGCGATGACGAGCAGTACGCAGTGGCGATGGCACTCATGGCCCGGGAGCTGGGCATTCCGGCACGGGTGGTTATGGGTTTCCGTCAGGAACACCCGGCTGACGGCAGCAGCACCATCACCGGGGCCGACGTGCACGCGTGGGTAGAGGTGCCTTTTGAGCACATTGGGTGGGTGAGCTTCAACCCGACACCGCCCAGTGATCAAGTTCCAAAGCAGGAAGTACCGCAGCATCAGCAGAAGCCGCAGCCCCAGGTACAGCAGCCGCCGCCGCCGGTGATTCCACCCGTCGAGCTTCCGCCGGCGCCTCCTGTCAAGGAAGCCTCTGACGGGTCCACTCCCAGCGACCTGGGCCTGTGGGCAGTGCTGCGCTGGACCGGGACCGGTCTCGGCATTTTCGCCCTACTGCTGGCTCCCGTCGGACTGGCCGCGTGGCTGCGTTCCCGTAGGCGCCGCGCGCGCCGTGCCGCGCCGCGCGCAGCAGACCGTATCAGCGGCGGATGGTCCGAGTTGGTTGACGTGGTGGTGGACCACGGCGCCGTGGTGCCTGTGGGAGCAACGCGTCGTGAGGAAGCGGAGCTGCTTGGAGAACACTTCCGGGAAGAAGCGATCGCTCCACTGGCAGTCCGGGCGGATCATGCCGCCTTCGGTGTCGGCCAGCCGGATGACGCCGAGATCGCTGCCTACTGGGCGGATGTGGAGACAGCAGCCGGGCGCATCCGAAGGGCCGTCGGTTGGCGGCGACGCCTGGCAGCCCGGTATTTCCCACGTTCTGCGATGCGCGACTTGCGGCTCCGACGTCCCCGGTTTTCCTTACCCTTCATCAAACAGGTCCCATGGAAAAAGGCAAAGAACCAATGATCGAACTAGCCTGGGGAGCGCATACGGACCGAGGGCGACGGCGGGAACTCAACGAGGATTCCTTCGTCGCCGAACCGCCCCTGTTCTTCGTTGCTGACGGAATGGGCGGACACACCGCCGGGGACCGTGCCAGCGCCACCGCAATTGAAGCCTTCGCCGAACTCCGCGGCCGCGCCCTGGTCGGGCTCGACGACGTCGAACGCGCCTTTGCGCGAGCTGTCCGGGACGTTTCGGGCATCGGCGCTGGCGCCGAAGCCGCCGGAACCACCATCTCGGGTGTGGCGGTCACCGAACAGGGCGGCGAGGCTTATTGGCTCGTCATGAATATCGGAGATTCCCGGACATACCGTCTCGCGGCCGGAGTGCTCGAACAAATCAGCGTGGACCACTCAGAAGTGCAGGAATTGGTAGACAAGGGCGAGATTTCATCTGCGGAAGCCGAACGCCATCCACGACGCAACGTGATCACAAAAGCTGTGGGCGCCGGCTCCTACGACGAGCCCGACTACTGGCTCATTCCGGTAGCGCAGGGAGACCGGATCATGATCTGTTCCGATGGCCTCAGCAAAGAACTTGATACGGCTCGACTGACCCAGGTGCTATCGGAGGAAGGATCGGCTCAGGCTGCCGCCACGCGACTCGTTCACGAAGCGCTGCTCCATGGCGGCCGCGACAACATCACCGTCGTGGTCGTGGACGCGATCATCGCCGACGGCCACGCCGCCGAGGACGACACTCTGACGCACGTGCCCGATGAAGACACGTTGCCACGCGACCTCAGCGCCAAGGAAAGGACCGGAGATGCACCGATACAGTTCGGGTGATTGGTACGCACTCGTGACAGACGATGGCGTGGCTATGCTACCCGACAGCGTCTCGCCTGAATTGGCGGAAAACGTGTGGCTGGCGTTGGGCGACGGCGGCGGTCTCGCCGCCGTGCTCGAGGGCATCGTGGGCGGTTTCGGCACGAGTCTTTCGGCCCTCCCACCCTTCGCCGTTGTCTCCCGCGCCCCTTCCGGGAATGAAGTGCGCGTCGCTGTTCGCGGGCCCCTTGAGGTCCGGATCGCTTCCGCCGGAGGAGAGGTGGCGGTCGGGGGAATGGGCGTGGCGACCTGGAATGAACGCGGCGTCGACGACGTCGAATCTGTTCTGCTCGGCACCGCCGGCGCCGCTGCGCCGCGACTCCCAATCAAAGACGGCGTCGTGCTCGCAGGCCAAGTCGCATTCCAGTTTAGTGAGCGCAGCACAATCGCCTCAGCCCCCGAACTGCCGGCAGCATTTGAGCAGCGGAAGCCCTCAAAGCCGCCGCACGAGGAGCCCGGGATCACAGAGCCACAACCGGCCGAACCCACGCTTGAAGCACCGATCATCGAAGCACCCGCGTTTGAGGTTCCCGGGCCCCGTGCTGGCCACGCCCGGATCGACGAACCGGTGCTGGAACAGCACACACCTGACGCAGAGGACCCCGGAGCGGAAGCAGCGCCACCAGACACTGCTGCCAGCGACAAAGAGCCAGCCGCGAGCGGAGAGACGGGCGCTGGCGGACAGGCCGGGACGAGCGGAGAGACGACCATCGCGCCGCCCCTCATCGTGGAGCCGTCATCAGACGATGTCACGGGTGAGGAACTCCCCGCGACCGAAGACTACGACGGGCTGCTCTACGGCGATACCACCAAGAAGTCAGTCGAAGGCGCCGCCGTCCGCGCTCTCGTGGACGGCCTTCCCGCGACGGGTTCCGTACCGCCCGGAATGATCTCGGGATTACCGCAATTCGGGTCTGAAGCCGTCCCCGAGCCGGCACCCCAGACCCGGCTCGGGGACCACGACGACGAAACGCTCTCGGTAGCCAAGGTTCAGGCGATGCTCGCGCAGGCGCAGGGTCAACCCGCGTCAGCCATCCCTGCCGGACCCGCGGCTCCGGCCCAAGGGGCTCCCGTCACCCTGGTGGTGTCCACCGGCGAACGGGTTACGCTCGACCGGGGCGCCGTCGTCGGTCGCCGTCCCCAGCTCGTCCGGGTCCAGGGCGGCAACGTGCCGCGTCTGGTAACTGTCCCCAGCCCGAACCAGGACATCTCCCGCAGCCACGTCGAGTTGCGCCTCGTCGGCCAGGACGTGCTTGCCGTTGACCTGAACACGATGAACGGAACGAGGCTGCTCCGCCCCGGCTGCGACCCCGTCCGCTTACAGCCCGGGGACTCAACCATCCTCGTCGCCGGCGACAGCCTGGACCTGGGCGACGGCGTGGAACTGGCATTCGAGGGGCTCCGATGAACGCACGCCGTCCACCGTCAACGGCACCGGAGCTCCCGGGATTCGAATACCTCCAGGTGCTCGGCTCAGGCGGTTTCGCCGACGTATTCCTCTACCAGCAACTCCTTCCCCGCCGCCAGGTAGCCGTCAAGGTGATGCTTTTCGACAAACTCGGCACCGACACTGTCGCGGAGTTCACTGACGAGGCAAACCTCATGGCGCAGTTGGCCACGCACCCCTCGATCGTCTCGATCCATCAGGCGGGCATCTCCGCGGACCGCAGGCCCTACCTGGTGATGGAGTACTGCTCCAAACCAAACCTGCAGACGCGGTATCGCCGCGAACGGCTTTCGGAAGCCGAGACGCTGCGCATCGGCGTTCAGATCGCCGCCGCCGTGGAAACCGCTCACCGGGCCGGCATCCTGCACCGGGACATCAAACCCGCGAACATCCTGGTCACCGACTACGGCCGGCCGGCACTGACCGATTTCGGTATCGCGGCCACCACAGGCTCCGGCGCCGAAGCCAGCGGGATGTCCGTTCCGTGGTCGCCACCGGAATCGTTCGCGGCGCCGGCGCGAAGCGACGCAACCTCTGACGTGTACGCCCTCGCCGCAACCCTCTATACCCTGCTGGCCGGCCGCTCCCCGTATGAGGTTCCCGGTGCCGCGAACACCCACGTGGACTTGATCGGCCGTATCACGTCGGCACCCGTTCCTCCCCTCGGCCGATCTGACGTTTCCACCCTCCTGGAACAGGTCCTGCGAAAGGCCATGGCCAAGTCGCCAGCTGATCGATTCCCGACCGCCATGGCCTTCGCGCTCGAACTGCAACGGACCCAGATCGGGCTGGGCATGCAGGCGACAGCGATCGACGTCGTCGAAGACGAGCTGATCCTGGAACAGGCCGCCGATGACGACGACGGCACCCGCATCCGCAACATTGTCAGCATCCAGGCGCAGGCAACCGCCCCGCCGCCCGCGTCCGGAGAGGACGATCGTCTCTCCGACGTCACCATGCGGCGGACCGCGGCAGCTCCGCGCCCAGCCACTGTTCCCGTTTTGGCGGCACCACCGGTGCCGGACACCATGCTGCGCCCCGTGTCCGTCGAGCCCGAAACCGCGGCCCCGGACACTGGGCGGAGACCGCGACGGACGCTGATCGCCGTCGGAATCGTCGCTGCGACGGTCGCAGCAGGCGGCGTTTTGGCCGCCATCCTCGGCGCGTCCGGCGCCCTGAGCAGCCCGAAGCCCGAAAACCGGCCCAGCACGGCGGCTCCGGTTGCGGTCGCTCCCGCCGGCGGTTCCGTTCCCGCCATAACGGCCATCACGGGAAAGGTCGAGGGAAACAACGTGGTCTTCACCTGGAAGAACCCGGATCCCAAGGAAGGAGACGGGTATTTGTGGCACACCGTGGAGCAAGGGTCATCAACCCCCCTGGCCGCCACCAACGACCCCACCATGACCGTCCCGGTATCTGCCAACGGGCGGACCTGTGTTGAGGTGCTCCTGCGGCGCTCGTCCGGACGAACGTCGGAGAGCCCAACCCTGGGGTGCGTCCCGTGAGCAGTCCCGACATGCAGATCGAGTTCTGCGGCGAGTGGTTTCCCGTAACAGGAGAAGCCCTTTTCACGATCGGCCGGGACGCAGACCTTGTCGTAGATGAGAACCCGTTCCTTCACCGCCGGTTGCTCCAGGTGTCGCGGCTCGATGGTTTCTGGGTGCTTGCAAACATCGGCTCACGGATAGCGGTGACGGTCACCGACGGGGCAGGCCGGCTGCAGTCGTGGCTCGCACCCGGAGGTCGGGTCCCCCTCGTCTTCGCACGCACTACCGTCGTGTTCACTGCCGGCCCCACAACCTATGAACTGGCGCTGCACGCCTCGGAGCCGGCCTTCGCGTCCACGGACGTCTCCTCCCATGATGGCGTGACAACCATCGGATCAGTTTCCCTCACTGAATCACAGCGGGTGCTGATCGTGGCCCTCGCGGAACAGATGCTCCGCTTCGAGGGGAGCGGACGGGGTGAGATTCCCACGAACGCTAAAGCAGCCCGCCGGTTGGGCTGGGCGCTGACCAGGTTCAACCGGAAGCTGGATAACGTCTGCGACAAGTTCGACCGCATCGGAGTTCAGGGAATGCGCGGCGGACTCACCTCCTACGCAACAAACCGGCGTATTCGACTCGTCGAATACGCCATCACCTCACGGCTAGTGACGAGAGCGGATCTCGCACTTTTGGAGAAGGGGGTTCAATGAGGCTCAAAATCTCGCTGCGCCGCAGCAGCGGCGTATCCGATGTGGTCATCACGGCCGATGCTACGGCGACAGTACGGGACATCGCTGCCAAGCTGGCCGCCGCCGATCCCGCCGCTGGGGGCAAGCGGGCAGCTGTGACGGAAGCCGGGTACTCGCTGCGTATCGCCGAGCCCGGCAACGCCCACCAGACGAGGGAACTTGATCCTGAGGCCCTCATCGCCGACGCCGGTCTTCGGTCAGGCGCCGTGGTCGAGCTGTTCGCCCTGACCAGCCAGTTCCAGGCCCCGGGTGCCGACCGCGGCCCGGCGGCGGCGGTGCTGCGGATTCTGTCCGGACCCGACAGCGGGCGGGAGCATGCGCTTCCGTTCGGCGCGAGTGTCGTCGGCCGGGACCGCGACGTCGAGGTCCGACTTTCCGACGGGCTCGTCTCCAAACGCCACGCGCGGATCAATGTCGGCGAGGCAATCGAGATTATCGACCTGAACTCTTCCAACGGCGTGGTCATCGGCGGTGCGCCAGTAGCACGCGCCGTACTGACATCTGCTGATGTCGTTATGCTGGGCGATACCTCACTGTGCGTTGTTCAGCTGCAGAACTCGACCCGCGCGCCGGGGGGCAGTGCCATCGTCGATTTCATCCGTTCCCCCCGCATTGTCGCCCGCCATCGCGGCGAGGAATTCACGGCGCCGGCGCCGCCGCGTTCCCCCCAGCGGCAGCGATTCCCCTACCTCGCGTTGATCGCGCCCCTGATCGTTGGCGCCGTTCTCTTCCTCTTTACCGGCCAGCTTCTCGGTGTCGTCATGATGGCGATGAGTCCGCTGCTGCTCCTGGGAAACTACATCGACAACGCCTTGGCAACCCGCCACACCTCCAAAACGGAGCGTGCACGCTTCGATGGGGCGATGCTGCAACTGCAGGACCGGATGGAACAGGCCCGGGACGCTGAGCGGCGAACCCGCACGGCAGAGCTTCCGGGAACAGGCGAGCTTATGGAAGCGGCCCGGCAGCTAGGCCCGCTGCTGTGGTGCGAGCGTCCCGAACACCCCACCTTCCTCGCGGTGCACCTGGGTCTGGGGCGCGCCGAATCCCGCAATGTCCTCGTACTGCCGCAAAGCAACGACACGAAACCAGAGTTCTGGGAGCAACTCCTGCAGCTGAAAGCGGAGTTCTCCACCGTTGACCGGGTGCCGATCGTCGCCCACCTCAGGAGTTCCGGGGCGCTCGGCTTCGCGGGCAATGCCCGCGATCGTGAAACGGTGGCCTGCGGTGCCGTATTCCAGATTCTGGCCCGCCACTCGCCGGCGGAAGTCGTTGTGGCCGGGATGGTTTCCCCGGCCTCGCGCCCAGCGTGGGAATGGCTCAAATGGATGCCGCACTCCACCTCCGTGCACAGCCCGATCGAAGGTCCGCTGCTGGCCGACGGTCCCACTGCCGCGTCCGGGCTGCTCGCACAGCTGGAAGGGCTCATCGAAGGGCGACGGGATGCGCTCTCCAGCGCGGCCACTCTCCAGCGCGGGCCACTCGATCCCGACCGCGAGGAGGAGCTTCCCGCACCGACGCTCCCGGCCGTGGTGCTCGTCGTCGACCATGATGCGCCCGTCGACCGGGGGCGCCTGACCCGCCTGGCGGAACGGGGCGCCGATGCCGGCGTCCACGTGATCTGGTGCGCGCCCAGCGTCGATCGCCTCCCTGCCGTATGCCGTATGTACGTCGCCCTTGACGGAACCGATTCCGGCGCCGTCGTCGGCCAAGTCCGGCTGGGTGAGCGGACGATGCCGGTCGCAGCCGAGCACATCGACACGGCATGGTTGGAACAGGTGGCCAGGGGCCTGGCGCCGGTCGTGGACATCGGGTCCCCGGAGGACGACGACTCCGATCTGCCCAGGCAGGTCTCCTATCCTGCGCTGGCCGGACTGGACTTGCTCGAACGGCATGAACGCATCATTGAGCGGTGGCAGGAAAATGAATCACTCACGGTTCGTGACGGCTCCCCCGTCCGCCGTCGGAAGGACGGCAACCTGCGGGCGCTGATCGGCCACGCCGGCTCAGAGCCGTTTTACCTCGACCTTCGACGCGACGGACCCCATGCACTCGTCGGCGGCACGACCGGTTCGGGTAAATCGGAATTCCTTCAGTCGTGGGTGCTCGGCATGGCCGCCGCGAACAGCCCTGACCGGCTAACCTTCCTGTTTGTCGACTACAAAGGCGGCGCGGCCTTCGCCGACTGCGTGAAGCTGCCACACGTCGTCGGACTCGTGACCGATCTTTCTCCCCACTTGGTTCGCCGTGCGCTGACATCGTTGCGAGCCGAACTTCGATACCGTGAGCGGCTGCTCGAACGAAAAAAGAAGAAGGACCTCGCCTCGCTGGAACGCACGGGGGATCCGGAATGCCCGCCCAGCCTGGTCATCGTCGTCGATGAGTTCGCCGCGCTCGTCCAGGAGGTCCCCGAGTTCGTCGACGGCGTGGTAGACGTTGCCCAGCGCGGGCGTTCCCTAGGTCTGCATTTGATCCTTGCGACGCAGCGGCCCGCCGGCGTGATCAAGGACAATCTGAGGGCCAACACCAACCTTCGCATTGCGCTGAGGATGGCCGATGCAGAGGATTCCGCGGATATCCTGGGCAGCCCCTTGGCCGCTCACTTCGACCCGGGAATCCCGGGGCGCGGAGCGGCCAAGACCGGTCCAGGGCGTCTGCGGACCTTTCAGACCGGCTACCTGGGTGGGCATACAACATCCGAAGCGCCGCCGCCCCAGATCGATGTGGAGGAACTTACCTTCGGCGCCCCAACCCTGTGGGAATCACCGGAAACGGCGAGCGTCCCGGAGGAGCCGGAAAACGCCGCTACGGACATAGGCCGCCTCGTCGGCACGATCTCATCCGCGGCTGACGCAGCCGGCGTACCCCAACCCCGGCGCCCGTGGCTTGACACATTGGCTCCGATTTACAGTCTGGGCAAGTTGCCGAACCCCCGTACAGATGAACGCATTCCGATCGGAGTCCTGGACGAACCCGAGATCCAGTCCCAGCGTCCTGTTTACTATGAGCCGGACCGTGACGGAAACATGGCAATATTCGGGACCGGGGGTGCCGGTAAGAGCACCGCACTGCGCACCATAGCGGCCGCCGCAGCCATTACAACCCGTGGCGGTGCGGCCCACGTCTACTGTCTGGATTTCGGGGCGGGCGGCCTCAGAATGCTCGAGTCCCTCCCGCACGTAGCGGCTGTTGTATCCGGCGACGATGAGGAACGCGTTATTCGCGTGCTCCGCCGGCTGCGCGACATCGTCGACGAACGTGCAGTGCGGTACGCGGCAGTGGGCGCCGGCACAGTTGGTGAATACCGCCAGCTGGCCGGCGCACCCGATGAGCCAAGGATCTATCTGCTGATCGACGGGGTCGGCGTGTTCCGTGAACAGTATGAGTTCGGCAGCCCACAAAACTCCGCGTGGTTTGCCGCATTCACCCAGATCGCGGCCGATGGACGCCAACTCGGCGTACATATCGTGATGACAGCCGACCGGCCCAATGCGGTTCCGACTTCAATCGCGGCGACAGTCCAGCGCCGGATCGTGCTAAGGCTCGCGGCCGAGGACGAGTACGTGCTCCTGGGCGTCGCCAAGGACGTGCTCAACCCGGCTTCACCGCCTGGACGCGGAATCTTTGAAGGCAACGAGCTGCAGTTCGCCGTGATTGGCGGCCACGCAAACCTTGCCCTCCAGGCACGCGAAGTGCAGCAGTTGGCGGCGAGTATCGGCAGAGGCGGCAGCAGGCGTCCGGAACCTATCGGGAAACTGCCTGACCAAGTGGAACTCTCGGCATTGCCGGAATCCTTCGAGCAACGAGCCGTGATCGGTGTGGACGATGTAGCCCTCGGCCCGGCGGCCATCGAGTTGAAGGGCCCGTTCATGGTCTCGGGCCCCCCGAGCAGCGGAAGGTCCACCGCACTCGCCACCCTCGCAGCAGCGGTTCGCCGGAGCGGGTCGGGAATGTCCAGCATCCTGCTGAGCCCACGCCCTTCGGCGCTGTCCCGACGGGGTGGATGGACGGCCTCAGCGGATCGGCCCACCGACGTCGCTGCCCTGTGTTCGCTGCTCATCAGCCAGCTGGAAGAAACACCCGACGGTGGGCCGCGAATGGCGCTCTTCATCGAAAGCGTCACTGAATTCCAAGGAACTCAGTCCGAGGCCGACCTCAGCCGCCTGCTCAAATTGGCGGTCAGCACTGATCAATTTGTTGTGGGCGAGGCCGAAGTGTCCACCTGGTCCCAGGCGTACTCGATCACTCCGCATTTCAAATCGGGCCGGCGTGGGCTGCTACTCATGCCCGGTGATTTGGACGGCGATCTGCTGGGCGCTTCGCTGGGGCGGATCCGGCGCAGCGATTTCCCGCCCGGACGAGGGTTCCTCGTTGCAAAGGGCCGTGCTTCGCGGCTTCAGGTGGCCGAAGCGGGAGCCGCGGTCGAATGGTGAATCATCCCCATCGACCAGCGACAAGGCCACGGATAGTTTTGCTGCATCGCACTTGCAGAAAGCGAATCGGAACCGGCAAACGGCTTCGACCACTAAAGAGAATGGAGAACGCATATGGCAATGTGGGGACTTGATGTCCAGCAAGTTCGTCAGCTGAGCTCGCAGCTCAACCAGAAGGCCGAAGAGATCCAGTCGATCCTCGGCACCCTGACGACGTCGCTCGAAGGCACCCAATGGCAGGGCCCGGATGCCACCGCATTCCGGAACGAGTGGGCCGGGGCGCACTCGAGCTCACTCAGGCAGGTCGCCCAGGCCCTGCACGATGCTTCGCAGAAGGCGTCCATGAACGCGACGCAACAGGAAAACGCTGCGCAAGCGTGACCGTTGTGAGGGGCGGTGCTTCAACCGCCCCTCACAAAGAATTCGGAGGTTGGAATGACAATGTACGGCGCAGACGTCGCGGCATTGCGCTCACTGGCCGCGCAACTCGATCGCGCTGCCGACGAGCTCGATGAACACCGGGCATTTTTGAGCAACGCCGTCCACCAGAGTTCATGGCTCGGTCCCGATGCTGACCGGTTCCGGGGGCAATGGGACGGTGAACACAACACGCGTGTCGCGACCTCGGCCCGGCTGCTTCGCGACACAGCCGTGACGGTCCGCCGGAATGCCGACGATCAAGAGCGCGTCAGTGCGGTGGACGGTGGCGCGCAATTCCAGGGCTTGAGAAGCGCAAGCATCGCTGCCGCCGCGGCGGCAACGGCTGGGGGTGTCCTGGACAGCCTCCAGGAGGCAATCGACCAGGTTCGAGGAGGGACTCTCCCGGGCGGAGTGAAACCGTGGGACCTCCTCAAGGTGGCGGCTGATGGAGCGAAGTTCCTCGGAACCGATCTGCCTGTGATCGGGGGAATCGACGAAGCAATGGACGCGTATTCCCTGGCAGACAAAGTCCGGAATGGAACGTTCAGTGTCTTTGATGGGGCTGACGCAGCCTCCATGGGTTTGAGACATTTCAAAGGTGCAGGTGAACTGGCAGCGGTGGCGGTTGATGCGGCCTCGTATGCGGGCCAGAAGGCAATGCAGGCCGACTTCTCAGCCGCCGGAAGGGCAACAGTCGGGAACTACGTCATGGAACACCCTCTCGACGCGCTGGGGGCCGCCGGACAGGCAGTCCTCACGGTTGGCCAGGACTTCGTACTGCCAGAGCTGAAAAAATCCGATTTCAAGCTTCTCGCCTTCGGGGCCAACGCAGTGTCATTCGACGTCCAGGAAGCGATGAAGTCCGATTTCTCCGCCGAGGGGCGCACGACAGTTAGCGATTATGTCGTGCAGCACCCCGTCGAGACGCTGCAGACCGTCGGCGAGTCAGTTCTGACCGTTGGTAAGAAGGCCCTGAGCTGGTGGAACTAGCTGAACCGCAAATGGCTTACGCCGAAGGAGATGAAATGAGCAAACACGTTCTGTTAAGCGATGACGAGGTGGTCGCCGCAGCGGTCCGGCTGGGGAAGGATTGGAAGGCCTCATTGCCCACCGTCAGTGTCGAGGACCCGGCCGACTTACTGCGGGCTGCTGCCAGGGGGGACCGAAGCTTGTATTTGCGTGGGATGCTGACCGGGACGGGGAACACGGAGCTGACACCCGAGGTATCTGGTCTGCTGTCCTCAGCCATGGGAACGCTTCCCGAACATCTCGGGTACGCCGCACAATCCACGGACCCAGCGGTGGTTGCAGGTCTGCGCTTCGCCATCTTTGAATCCCCCCAGCGGAATAAGGTCCTCATTGTCACGCTCCCCAACGGCATCAACGAAATAAGCGAAGTACAGCCCGAGCGTGCACGTGAATTCGTTACCGCATTCGCCGCGGCTCCGCTCCAGGCTGGCGCGGAGGACAAAGCCTCAGTGCTCCTGGCACCGGACGGGGCGGGTTCGGCGGCGTTCGCGGTAGTGACGGTTCACGGGACAAGAACCGGCACCGTAACCATTTCCTCGCCCGACTTTACCTCCGGCCAGCCGGCCGAAGGCCTGCCGCCAGCGCTCCTCCCCCGGGCATAACGAAGAACGGGAAGCCACATGGGTAAGCCTCACAAATACGCCTGGAACGGTATCGACATCGAGACGTCCCTGTCGATCGAACAGGTAGCGAACATGGCTCAGCGCGCCGCACAGGAAAGTACCGGCGACCTGCTCAAAGGCAAACAACGTGTTGTCTCAACACGATCCAGTGACCGGCAGATCGAATTCAGGATCAACGACTACCTCATCTCCTTCAGCAAGCTCATGGTGTTCTTCCTGGACTTCGAGGAACGGGCCGGAGTCACCTTCGCCTCCACCCGCATCGAGTGGTACCTGACCAACCAGCAAACGGTTGGCGGCTTCATTCCCGTATCAACGAAGAGGATGGTAGCGCACCACACCTATCTACAGTTCGCACGTAACCTTGGCGACCAAGTGCGTGCTGCGGAACCGTCCGCCCGGGTCCGCCTACGCGAGGGCATCGAAGTGGAAGGCACGGGAACACCTGATGTCGGTGACGAACCACAACAGGTGCCCGGCACAAGCCCCTCAATAACCTCGACCCCACCGCCCCCTCCTCCCCCGCCCCCTGCCCCTGCCCCTGCCCCTGCCCCTGCCCAGCATCGGACGCCCGAGCCGCCGCGCCCACCGTCCTACTCCCCATCAATCCAAACAGCGGTTGCATTACCGTCCCTGCCGCCCGCCGCCGTGCCCCCCGCCCCGGCTGCGCTGCTGGGTATGGTCACCGGAGTACCGGGCTACAGTCGCTCACCGGATAGCCCCACTCACCCATCTCCGTCGTCGATCGTTGGCCCAAGCCACCTGGACTCCCAAGTGCACCCCGACGACGATGACCTCGATGCCACAAGGCGGGCCGGAGCCGGAGCGGGCGTGCGCTGGCAAATGGAACTGCCCGATGGCCGAAACGTCAAAATTCACGAGACCGTGGTGGTCGGGCGCAATCCGTCACCCCCCTCGGATGCGCCGACAGCCGCCTCAGTCAGCTTGGTTGACCACACGAAATCGGTATCCAAGACCCATGCAATGCTCCACGTCCGCGACGGCATGGTCTGGATCACGGACCTGCACTCGACCAACGGCACCGTGCTGACAAACCCGACGGGAGAAATCGTTGCGAGTACGGCCGGGAACCCAATGCCGGCGGGCGATGGCTGGCAAGTGGGCTTCGGCGACTATGTCGTAAAACTGAAGGGAAAATAACGGTGTATTGGAGCATCTACGATGTCCTGATGCTGGTATCGGGACTCATCACCCTCGTCATCGTCATCGCACCAGTCAAAGGGATCACTCCCCGCACGCGCATCACAGCGGGCGCGATCGGCGGGGCGCTCGTGCTAGCCTCGCTGCTGCTCGCAAGCATCCCGTTCTTCCGCTACCCGGGCATCGTCGTCGTCGCCCCCGCGATCGCGCTCCTGAGCGCTATCGCAGTAATCGGCAAAGCCGTGCGTGCCCAGAGTTCCCTTCAGATAGGACAACAGGGCCACACCCTTCACCATCAGGAATCTGGCCCGATGTCCGGCCCGGCACATCCCGAAGTCGAAGCAGACGTCCAAAGCATTTCTGCGCACCTGACCCCGGCGGAACTGATGGAACTCGCAGCCCGCGACCGAACCCAGTGGGTCGAGATAGCCCAGCACCCCTCGGCCTACCCCGACTTGCTTGAATGGCTAAATCAGTACGGAAGCGCCGATGTGAAAGCCGCCGTGGCCGCACGCCGCCACGTCGATGCACCGGATCCTGCCTAGGACCCGTAGGCCCCAGACCAAGGTGTGCGCTTGTTGCCGTCTACAAGGGGATGAAGCGCGCAAGTGAGTCAAGCAACGCAGCAGCTTGAGCGCCAACGCCGGTGCCAGGAGACCAACGTCGCGAACATGGAAGGCGGAGCGGTAAACGACCCGAAGGGCGCCCCCAAATGTCCAGGTAGGCAGTCACGCAACCTCGCGGGTCAACAATTCAGAGTCGTGTCTCATCACGAAATCCCGTTCCTGGTTGTTCTCGCGGCGACGCGAATGACGCTTCAAAAGCAGCTCGGCACCTTGCAGCAAAAGAGCCGACCTAGACGTATGTGTCTCCCCCGAAATCCGCTCCGGCCGCCGATAGAGATCTTCGCGTAAATGCAATTTCATAATCGGCCAGGCCCTGCGGCGCTTGACAGACGCACGCGAGCCAGTCATATAAAGCAGATATAAGTGTGGACAGTGTCCACACCCCCTTTGGCCTGACAAATCGAGCACCCCCTTGCCTGACGTCTAAGAGTGGCCCCTCAAGAAAAGTTTCGCGCCAAGGTGGGCAAAGTCATGTCGTCCCCACACGTCCGCCCTATGAATAGGTGTAGGCCAGCCGGGCCACCCGACAAACCGGAACGAGGAACCCCACACACCCAACCACAGCAGGCGGAAGGCCCACCAGCCAGGGACTTGGACCCGCCACCCCACACACCTGAATAGGCTCCGCGGCAGCCAGGCCACAGACCGCGCACCTAGCGTCAGAGGGACGCCACCACAAGCCATGTCAACACGTTAAAGCAAAATCCCCTCTGACGAGGGGATATGCTCTGCCCGAGGTGGGCTCGAACTGTATTCCAGGCCTTCTAAACACTGGGAACCCGCGGAAACATGCGGAATCCAAGACAGTCCTGCCCCTGTATTCCCCGTTCCGGGACCAAAGAGGTTGACATTGTCAACAGCCACCTGGCGCTGGTCCCAGCCGGAGATTGAGGACCTTGATCGGGAAGCCACGGACCGCACCCGACAGTCAGCGGTAGTATTTCCCGCTACCAGTCCTCCTCGACCTCCCGTGCAAGAGCCTGCCCGCGCCATTTCTCCAAGGAAGCAATCAATGCACGAATCCATGGTCGAACCGTACGGGACAGAGAATGATCGGTGAGCCAGCCCTCAACCTGTTCGATCTGCCGGCCAATTCGGTCCGACTCGTTGCCGGACCATGATCCACTGACGAACTGTCCGACGAGCGCCGACTTCACACGGTCGTCCTGAGAAAAGTTTTCAAGTAGGAATTTAGCGGCCGGCGGCAAGGTAGCGCCCTCCATGGGAGTCACGGACGCAACGATACGTGCTCGCTCGACATTCCTGCCGACCCAGCGCTCGACTATCGGTAATTCGACAGCCAGCCCAAGCCAAACATCCATACCGACAGAAAATCGCCAAGATCCAGACTCGATTCGGCCCATGACGTCTAACCACGCTGGTTCCCCAGCAGCTTTGAGGGCCTGGTGCCATAACCGTGCTTCTTCCGAACTGCCATACGCATGTATAGCGGCATCGTCTATGAGGTTCGTGAGCAAGCGAGAGAGGCCCAGGGGGTCTTCCGCGAGCTGGCGCTTGGCAAGTCGTGTCCAACCCCAGGATTTCTGCCCGATACTCGGGAACTCTTTCCTCATGGCGACGAGCTGTGTATTCAGCGGATCGAGCAGTTCGAGACGGTTCTCCTTGTTGTAGAGGTGATGGGAGGCGAAATCAACCGCCGCGTTGTAGTCGTCCTGCGAATCGATGACACCGAGCCAGTACCTCAAGTAACGAGCAACGTGTTCTTCCGAGGCTTCGTGCATCCACGCAAAGAGGAGTCTCGCGGCAGCGCCAATAGATACTTCGTGCACAAGCTGGTCGACTCGTTCAACTGCCCTTGGTGAGCGAGGGCCTCGTACCGTTAGCTTCAGCTTCTGCAGGGGCGAAATGTCCTGCCTATCTATGTAGCGGTCGTAGGCGTCAGCGTTCCCATGGTCAACCAATCCATTAAGGTACCCGAACAGGGCCTCCTCGTTCGGGCCCTCTAAGAGTCCTGTCAGCTTCTGCTGCACCCGTTCACCGTCCACTCCAAGCTCAGCGAGGGCAGTGCCGACTGCGTAAGCCGCTCGGACGGTCTGAGCGAACACGAGCTCCAGCAGCACTTCACCGGGACTGTCGGAGACCGTTGTGGCGGCAGCAATGAGGTCTCTAGCCACTTCTTCGATAGGTCTGTCCCATAAGTTGGTATTGGCCGCGAGGATCAGACTCTCACGTGCGTCCTCGGGCGGCAATATCGCTTCCAGCAGTTCAAGACTGCGGCGGCGCTGGTTTGTTTCCTCGATCTCGTCGGCTTCCCGCACCGCTTCGACCCGCGTGAACAGGGAACGTAGTTCTTCAATGGCGATCCGCACCTGCGAGATTGTGTCGCCGGGCAAAGTGGCCAACACCTGCCCGAGATGATCACGGACCCGAGGTGTATCCAGCGATCCTTGGATGGCATCAATTAGAGCCTTTACTGCAGTCGACGATACTTCCTCGTCTTCATCGCTGGCGCAAGTCCCCAGTACGTCGATCGCGGCGTTGCGGTAATTCCACACATCACCCCATGTCTGGGGATGTCCGCGACGTTCAACTACAAGTCCGCCTTGGAGCTCCCCCGATACCATGATTGATTCATGTACGGCCAAGGCACGGGCCGCTCCCTTGACGGCGAGTAGGCGAATGCGTGGGTCATCCGAAGTCGCCACACCCTGAAGATATCTAATCCGGATTTGGGGAGCTGCCGCAGTACCGGGAAGCATCATGCCGAAGAGTTCGATCCACGTTCCGGTCGAATTATTGCTGAATGTCTCCGATTCAGACACAGCAAGTCGGAGTAAAGAATCCGCGGCGATTTCAAAAGTTCGCGAGTGCCAGGCAAGCTTTTCCAACGTCCAAACCAGGTCACGTCGAAGCCTCTTGTGCTCACGCAATTCCTCTTCGCTGCTCGCCTCAATGAGCGAGGAGAGCCGGTCAGCAACAGGGCCAGGCGCCAGCACGGCAAGATGAACGAGCAATCCTGAACGATTACTTCTCTCCAAAGTGTCCAATGACGAAAGTACTCCGGCCTCAGGCATCAACGCGGCAACGGCACTGCTCCCGCTGTCGAGCTCGCCTATCTCCGCCGCACGCCGGAAGAGCCGTTCGGTCAAGTCTGCGTCAAGAATCGGGAGGAGGTCGGTGATAATCCGTCGTCCGTACTGCCCCCAGCCCTGTGCCGCCAAGTACACAGCCAACGGATGAGGCGCGACGCTCCGGTATCGCCCTTGACGAGATAGAAGCCCTTGCCTCTGAAGGGAAGCGACAGCGGCATGGAGGTCGGCTTCCTGGAAACCCAAACCGGACGCGATGGTGGAAAGCTCAGCTGCCATGTCATCTTCGTAGCCGAAACGGCTGAATAACGCGAGGGCGCAGCACGCTAAAAAAAGTGTGCCGTCCGGAAGCTGATCAGTGATAAAGGACCGAACATCCTCTTCGGTCACAAGACTTCTCGCCGATCCGGACCCGCGCCCGACCAACGCTCTGGCCGCTTTCAGGGCATAGTCAATGTTCCCGGCAACGACATCAACAACGACTCGTTCCGCTTCAGGCCAGAGCTGAGGCTCGTTCTTCTGAAGAAGCTCCCTCAGAGATTCATCTTCGAGGCCCCCGAGCGAAATCATCGGGCTGCGGGTCGAGTTACCGCCCGGCTCCCCGATCGTTAAGAGACGAATCGTTGAATTCGCATGAAGTATCGATGCATAAATCTCGTGCTGCTTGCGATCGCACTCATCAATGACGACAACTGCTGACCGTTCCTGACCCTGCAGATGGACTAGGAATGATATTGGGAACTGATCCGCTGCAGGCGCATATACGACGATGGCCTCACAGGCTTGGCCACGAAGGGCCTCGAGCACGAGTCGGGTCTTCCCCAAACCGCTCTCGCCGTCAATGTGCAGATCCAGCTGCTCATTGCCCGAAACGACATCTCGGACCGTCTCCATCAATGCATGACGCGTAGGCGATTGTACCCAAAGCGTCTGATGCAGTTGCGACCGGCTCCATTCATCGAAAGTTTGCCCAATATGACCGGCGCCCCGCAACACTGGACTCACGGCTAGAGCCGGGTATTGCTCAGCCCAGCGCGCGAGGGCGTCGGCGCCGATCACGTCGATCGCGCTCACTGCCGGCGTAATCCCTGCCCCGCGAGCCGCCTCCACCAAAGCCCTTCGGCGGGAATCAATCTTCGCGGAAGTAAGACTTACGCCGAGGACCAGCCTGTATGATCCGCCGTTTCGAAGAATTTCAAGCGCTTTCGTTGCCCCCTTCAGCTCCGTCACGCATTTGCCGGGAGGGAGATCCCCAGCTTTAAACTGCCACGCACTGGTTCCTGCCGGAATCCAAGCCGTCTCGGTAGCATGGTTGAGGCCAGCGTCGACCCCACCGTCGCCTACATTTTCGAGGTACGTGGTTTCAAGGGCAGTGCCTCGCATACCGTGGGCCGCCGCTTCAGTGGCGATCAAACGACTCACAAACTGACCGAAGTTGGCACCTCCCAAAGTAGTGATCTGCTCCGGCTCAACCGAGAATGGACCGAACTCCGTCACTGGGCCCGTCCTATGGCGTTGGAGAAGTCACTTACCGGCGGTCTCACAGAACTTCGTTTCAAGCTGCTCTCATTTGCGAAATGCGACATCGTTTTGATGGGATTTTCGCACAAGTTCGACTGCTGTTGATATCCACCAGAACTCATGTCGAAGGCTTACCACTCCGCAGAGGCAACTTGGTCAAGATGATCCTAGTCCGTGTCACTTTGGAAGGGGGGTGCGAACTAGCGATTATGCGACAGTTTTGCGGTTACCTCACCAGCAATCAATGAATGTCATAACTCTCAGGTATCGTTGCTTGTAGTAGCGAGTGTACAAACGAATACACACCTGGTCATCGAGACGTGCAGTAACAAAGCATCGTTTCAACATAAAATGGGGGCACTTTGCGCTTGCTCAAAGCGTTAGTTAGTGGAATTTATGATGGTTCAGTCGACTCGATGGGGCAGGCGGTCGCTGCAGAAAATGCTTCCGTGCCTCCCCAAGAGCTCAATGGGCCCCACTTTTAGGTCAATTACTAAGTCAGGTCAATCGATCGTTTACTCAGCTCATTGGCTGATTTCCTCACGTTGATAACCCTGACGGAGATATTGGGTCTGGTGACATGTACGGCGCAGCCCCGTGAATCCTCTAAGGCCTGATCGTCGCGATGAGGAAACTACGAGCCTCTGCAGTTGTCTGAGTAGTTCATATCTCTGGTCTGCAGCCAGTGATTTGCACAGAAATAATTAAGCCCTTCGAGTTGCGAAATGCTACCCCTCGCACTTGTTCAGGCAGAACAGCCACAATCAGATACAAAGGACATAGCGTGAGCAGCGAGCTAACGATGGACGAACTCCATTCTGGACAAGAAAGAGGGGATGAGCAGGAGGATCCGAACTTTCTCGATCCGCGGGCTCTCCTTGCCGAATGGGCGAACGCGAACGACGAGTGGGTTCGCCTACTCGTAGCTGAGGTGATCGCAACTGGGCGCCCTATTGGCGAGTCCACGATTGAGAAGGCGTATCTGCTCTTTCGTCAAGAGAAGGCACTCGCCGAGCGTGAATTGCCGCCCGTTCCCTCACTCAATCTTGAAGCACGTCAGGACGAGACTGCTCCGCCGCTTGTTCTGACTCGGCTCTCTGATGTCCGCGGTGTCAACGCGTTGATACCTGATGCCGTCATCGAACCTCACAAAGGCCTGACGATCTTGTACGGAGAGAACGGCACCGGCAAGACCGGCTACTCCCGCATTTTCAAAGCCCTCGCCAAAAGCCGCACGGCCGATACGATTCTCGGCAACATCGAGCTGGGCGCCACTGATGGGCCAAGCGCCACCCTTGAATTCAAGCTCGGCGAAGAGGAACGGACGGTTGCCTGGACCGGTGACCAAGGTATCTCGCCTTTCACCAGGATGTCGATCTTCGATAGCCCAGCCGTCACAACTCACGTCGACGACGATCTCGACTACGTGTACGTCCCAGCGGCCCTCGCGCTTTTCAAGCACGTCACGGCTGCCATTCAAGCAGTAGCCGGGCGAGTCGACTCTGCGGTCACTGCGCTCAGCTCCGGGAACCCGGGTCTAACAGCACGGTTCCAGCGCGGATCAAACATCTATCCCCTAATCGAGACACTCGGGGCTTCCACCGACCTCGTTGATCTTAAGTCGAGAGTTAGGAGCGGAGAGACCGCGGAGTCCGAGCTTGATTCACTCGGTCAGAGCGTTGCGGCCCTACGGTCTAACACCACCGGGACACACATCGCTGCGCTCAAAAGCGAGCAGCGGGTCTTAAGCCAAGCTGTTCTGGCGGCCGACTTTCTTCTTGCCTTCGATGCAACCGTGTACAACGCTGCGGTTGTAGAGCGGGCGCAGCTTGGCAAAGACTACGAGATGTTCAGAAACGAACTATTTGCAGCGGCCAACCTACCTGCCGAGCCGGAGGAAACCTGGAGCGAATTCATTGCAGCGGGAGAAACCTACCGCCTTCATCTCGTTCAACTTGACGCACACGATGTCGGTCGCTGTCTCTACTGTCGCCAGCCTCTAACGGACCCTGCGCGAGAACTCCTGGCACGTTACTCAACCTACCTTGAGGACAAGATCTCGGCAGAGATCCGGGCCACTGATGCCGCCCTGGCTAACTTCAAGCACCAATTCGCCAGCATCCAAAACAATGAGATGAGTACATTCATTGAGCAGTACAAGGATGAAGAAGTGCGTCCGACATGCTATCCACAAGTCGACGTGATCGAGGTTCTGCGAAGCAAAGTAACCACAGCGGTTGACGCGCTGCAACCGATCGATCTAGAGATGACCGCCGCGCTCACTGGACCCAGATCCGAGACAGCGGCGGCGCTGACAGTCACCGGCGCCAGTATCAACGAGCTAGAGAGCCAGCAACTGAACCGGACCGAAGTCTTGGCCGAAAAACAGAAAGATTTGCTGGAGCTGAAGGATGCTCTTGAACTCGGCAAAACCTGGCAACTTATCGCAGAGCAAGTGACAAATGCTAAGGAAGCTGACCGGCTCCGCACGCTCAAAAGGCCAATGCCGCAGCTCGTACGCGCGGTTACGGAACTCTCCAAGACCGCGAGCAACCAGCTGATAAACCAAAGCTTCGACGCACTGTTCCTTGAAGAATGCGAAGCGCTCCGGACACCCCCGATGAAACTCCAGTTTGTCGGCCGCGACGGCAAGGCCCAACGCAGAAAAGTCATGACGGGTAAGCACAGGCCCTCGAAGGTGCTCTCGGAAGGCGAACAGAAAGTTCTAGCGCTCGCCGACTTCCTTGCGGAGTCGCGGCTTGCTGGGATCACGGCACCTGTGATCTTCGATGACCCAGTCTCCAGCCTCGACCACCGCCGAATTAACGAGGTCGCCCGGCGAATTGCGCAACTGGCGGACGACAACCAGGTCATCGTGTTCACCCACGACATCCTGTTTGCCACGACGCTCCTCAGCCTTTTCGAGAAATCAAAGCGCTGCACCTACTTCCAGATCACCGACGATACCGGTAAGGGGAAGGTCACTCGAGCAACCGGTCCGCGGATCGACACGTTAAGTGCAATCAAGAAACGCATCAACGGGACGATTCAAACAGCGACTGCACAGGAAGGCGAGGTTCGAGATGCTCTCATCCGCGTGGCGTACGGTCATATCCGCGCATGGTGCGAAGTCTTCACAGAGGAAGAACTGCTGAAAGGCGTGACCAAGCGTTACCGGGCAAACGTTCAGATGACCACACTTCCAAGCATCAATGGCAGCAAACTAGATGAGATTGCCCCCAAGGTGACTGAGATCTTCGAAGTCGCCTGTCGATACATCGACGGTCATTCGCAGCCGCTGCTGACATTGGGCGTAAGTCCGACTCTGGGCGGCCTCCAGCAGCATTGGGCGGAGCTCCAGGAGCTCAAAAGACTGAACGATGGCACGGCTTGATGAGCGACATAATGTGCCACGAGTCCGCGTTGGTTCCTTTCCGAGGGGCAGCCGGAACATGATCTCAAGTGATCTTCCAAACTGGGCCGACGCGCTAAGTGCCCTACTTTCGCTCGCCACACTGCTTGCTGTCATTCTTGCTGCCGTCCAAATTCGCCACGTAAACCGTCAGATGCACAGAGAACTAGAGATGCAGTACCTGCTCCGCTTTTGGACTCTCATGGATCGCCGATCGGAGAAGTTCAAAGTCAAGGGCCGGCCTACTCCTGCCGATAAGGTCTTGTTGCAGGAATACCTCAGCCTGTGCGAAGACCAGAATGAACTCCGCAGTTTCGGACGCGTCACGGACCATACTTGGAGCTACTGGAGTCGCGATATCCGAACAATGTGCTTTTCTGGCCCAGTGAAAGGTGAGCTCGCTCGAGCGGATCAGTCCGACTACCCTCACCTCCGGCGCCTGCTGCTCGACCATGCCTACGACCCGCTTCGCCGTAGCTTGGCGTGGCGGCTTTGGCAGGGTCTTTGACCGGAACCGGTGGAGGGGAACGAATCGGAGGTTAAGCGACGACTGATTGCCCTGTCACTCGCCGATTAGTAGGGAAGGCCTCGGTCTCGCATAGGAGCGCAAACCTCCCGCTGCAGCGCTACCGGAACTGACCGTCGGCGTCCCATTGGCCGCCGAACGTCTGGAAGAGGTCTTCAAAGAAGTCGTCCCATGCCTCGAGAAGGTCACTAATTGTGAAAACCATGGGCTCGTGCCGCTGTGATTCGGGAGCCGAGCTTGCCATCTGCTCCACAAGCTCATCGACATGCCGGTTGCAGGCCCCACAAACCTTGACGGCAGGACTATCCGCATCTTCGGCATCCCGCAGCCCGAAACCTTTCGGAGCCAAGCCCACAACGAACCTCGTCGGCCTTCTAGAGCACCCAACCAGGATGCCCCCAACCAAGTCACCAACGCAGGCGACCGATTCCTTACTTGACGGCTTGGAAGGCATCACACGGGGTCTCCTGTCACTCTTAGATACTGCTGCGTGAACAGGCTACAAGCAAGCTCATAAGTCTCGATGGAGGCCGCCACAGCGCGCCGCACACATAACCATCGCAGTACAATCCCTCATCACTGGCACTCTTGCCGTGATCAAGAGCGGTGGCCGTGGTTAGTCATCCGCGTCCGGTCGGGCTGAAAGGACGTTTACTCCCACGGCTCTCCGATAGTTCATGTCGTTCCTGTACAGACTCGCAGGACACGCAAGGTCAGACCAGCCTTCACGTTCAGACGGGTCTGCGGTGAACCGCGCCGAGTAAACAAGCCGAGCCATGCTCGTCCCCACCATCAACGCAGAACATGCTCTGAATTTCGCTGGCCCAAGGCAAGGTCCGCCTAAGTACCTCCTGGCCGAGCAGAGGCCCGAGCCATCCCCCAGTTTGACCTGACACTGACAAATACGCTGCATTCCCCAATCAAGATCAGGAAAATGTCAAGCTTTGTCAAAATCCTTTGACCCGCGAAAACACTGTGCCCGAGGTGGGACTCGAACTGCATTGCAGGCCTTGAAAACACTGCTAACCCGTGAAAACATACGGACCTCGAAGCAGTTCGCGGGCGGTACGAGGCACTCAAAGACGAAGAGTGTGCATCATTGTCCACCACCCGAAGAGTTTCTGCGATCCGTGCGCGACGAGTACACCGCCAAGTGCGGCGCGGAACAGCGTGCGGGCCGCGGTGGTGGCTGCCGGCGTTGCGTTGTCATGGCTCATATTGATGATCCTTCCGGTCGAGTACGCGGGGTCGGGCTTTGGCGCCATTCTAGGACGCCGGGGATAAGGAATGCCTGGGCCTTGGACAGAGAAGAGGTTAAGCAGTTTCGTCCGCTCGTTGTCAAAAGCTGCTTCCCGTAGTGTCACCTGTGAAAGCCCGCCGGTCCCCCACCGGCGGGCTTTCCTCGCCGCCACGCCGCCACAGGCTCACCACCTCGGCAGTGCCGCACCGGGCCCTCCGCCTCGATCTGCGCCGCATCGCCGCGCGCCAGCCACTGGAGCAGGCCCTCGCGATCGGACTCAAAGCGCAGTGCGCCGTCCACTGGTCGCGTTCCTCGGTGACCAGGGTCATGCCCGGCACGTTCTTGGCGCCGAGCGAACGCACGGCGGCCTCCAGGGCGTCCAGCAGGGAGTACGGGTCGGCTTCCTCGATGGTCCAGGCGGTGTCCAGGTCCTGGTGGCGCACCACCACCTCCGCGATCTGGAGCGCCACGATCGACGTTGCCTGAAGTGGCCTGCCGTTAACTTGGACTTCCGGAGCAATGAGTGTGCCGGCCAGCCGCTCCGCCTCCTCGGCGAAGTGCATGGCCGAGGCCCGCAACTCCCCCGCTAACTCCTCCCGGGGCATCGCTGCCAGCGCGGAGATGGTATCGGCGCGGGCTTCAGCCGGAGCGTACAGCACGCGTTCCTCCCCGTCGGCGGCCCAGTCGATGAGCTGGACCAGCGCCCGTCCCCTGGCGGCGACGTGGGCGATCACGTGCGCCCTTGACTATGGGTTCGCCGCGGTCTTCTCCAGGCAGTTCGCGCTGGCTTCGGTCCTGCTGGGGCTCATGTCCTTCTGCGGCCTCCTCCTCACCTACGGCCTCAATACCTGGCTCCCCAAGATCATGGAGGGCTACGGCTACGGCCGGACCTACTCCATGTTCTTCCCGCTGGCGCTGAACCTCGGTGCCGTAGCGGGCGGGCTGGTCGCCTCCCGCCTGGCGGACAAGAGCGGCCCGCATCGGGTCATCGCCACAACCTTCGGGCTTGCCACCGTTTCGCTGGTCCTCATGACCTTCAATTTGCCGCTGCCGATGCTCTCCACGTTCATTGCCGTGGCCGGCGTTGGAACGCTGGGCACGCAGGTGCTGATCTATGGCTTCCAATCCAACTACTTCACCACAAATGCCCGCGCGGCCGGTGTGGCCTGGTGCGCCAGCGTGGGCCGGCTGGGCGGCGTACTCGGCCCGATCATCGGCGGCTGGCTCGCGGCAGCAGGCATCGGCGGGTCCGCCGCCTTCTACCTTTACGGCGGCGTTGCGCTCCTTGGCGCCCTGGTCACGGTCCTGGTCCCGCGCCAGAACAATCCTGAGCAAGCCGGGCACAAGGTCGGGGAGATTGCCGGGCACCGCGCTGAACCCGCCCGAGCGGCACAGCAGTTGCAGTAGCGAACGGTTACTGGCTGCGGGCGTCATTGAGTCATAAGAAAGAATTAGTGAGCCATTCTAGGGCTATCATGTGACTCAATGATGTCGAGCCTGCCCCGTGGCATGGCGTATGGGAGGGCAACACAGTGGACATCCGGCAGCTGAACTACTTCATCGCTGTTGCGGAAGAGCGGCACTTTGGGCGGGCGGCCAAGCGCCTCCATATGGCCCAGCCGCCCCTTTCCCAGCAGATCCGCCAGCTCGAAGAGCAGCTTGGGGTGCAACTGCTCAACCGAACCACCCGCCGGGTGGACCTCACGGCCGCCGGGCAGCTGCTCCTTGACCGGGGGCGGCAGATCGTCAACGACATCGGGACGCTGGAGGCGGACGTGTACCAGGTGGGCAAGGGCGCCACCGGAGTCCTTCGGGTGGGATTTTCCGGGTCTGCAACGTACGGCGTCATGCCCCAGATCGCACGCCTCGCCAAACAGCTCCTTCCCGGCCTGTCCCTGGCATTGAACGGCGAGATGCTCACCCCGTCCATGGAAGCCGGCCTCCGCGACGGAACTCTGGACGCCGCGCTGCTGCGCCCCCCTGTCTCATCCCAGGAGATCGACTACCGCGTCGTCGCCCAGGAGCCGCTCGTCGTCGCGGTTCCGTCATTCAGCGCGCTGGCGGAAGACCGGTCCGTGGCGATGCATGAACTGCAAGATCAGGACTTCATCGCATATGCGCCCGAGTCCGTGCTCTACCGCATCACCTCCGACCTGTGCCGGCAGGCCGGGTTCCAACCGCGCATCACCCAAGTTGTCGGCGAGACCTCCACGATGCTGGCATTCGTTGCCGCCGGGAGTGGCGTGGCGATCATGCCGTCCCGGGTCCGGGCTTTCCAGCTCGACGGCGTTGCTTACCGGGAGATCGAAAACGTCCCTTCCGTGGAACTCGCTGTCGCCTGGCTGCGCGGAAACCACTCCACCCTGCTGCAGAACTTCCTGGACGTCGTCGACGCCGCGACAGCCGCCGGGCCGCTGCCCGGCCCGGCCCCCGCGCCCGTCCCGCTTCCCACTGATGAAAGGCTCTCCCAGCCATGAAAATCGCAGCCAGTGAGGCGATTCCCTACTCGATCCCGTACCGCCACCCGCTGCATTTCGCCTCCGGGTCCGTCCACGAGGCTGACCACGTGCTGGTCCGCCTCCGCACGGACGACGGCGTGGTGGGCCTCGCGGACACCCCGCCGCGCCCGTACACCTATGGTGAGACGCAAAAGTCCATCGTCGCGGTGGTGCAGGACGTGTTCGCCCCCCAGCTGATCGGCGTCGACATCTTTGACCGGGAGAAGGTCCAGGAGGTCCTCTACCGCACCATCCACAACCAGACCGCCAAGGGCGCCGTAGATATCGCCCTGTGGGACGTCATCGGCAAGACTCTGGGGCAGCCAGTGACCAAGCTGCTGGGCGGCTACACTGACTCGCTGCGGGTTTCCCACATGCTCGGCTTCAAGCCCGCCCAGGAACTGCTCGACCTGGCACTGGAGTTCCGCGGGACCTACGGCATCAACACGTTCAAGCTCAAGACCGGCCGGCGCCCCCTCCACCTGGACATAGAAGCCGCCCGCGTGCTGCGCGAGGGCCTCGGCGGCGACGCCGAACTGTACATGGACGCCAACCGGGGCTGGTCCGCGAATGAGGCCGCAGAGGTGCTGCGCCGCACCGTGGACCTGGGACTGCAGTTCCTCGAGGAGCCGGACGACGCCCGCGAAGTCCTGGGCCGGCGTCGGCTCGTTGCCAACTCCCCCATCCCCATCGCCGCGGACGAATCCGCCCCCAACCTTGGCGAGGCCGCCCGGGAAATCCTCAACGGCGGGCCAACCTGCTGGCGGTCAAGACGGCCCGCTCAGGATTTACCGAGGCGGCCAAGATCGTGGGGATGGCCGAAGGCATGGGCATCGATGTGTACATCGGAAACCAAATCGACACCCAGGTGGGCACGGTGGCCTCGGTGGTGTTCGGCGCCGCATTCGCCCACACCGCCAAGCGCGCCGCGGAACTGTCCAACTACCTGGACATGGCGGACGACCTGCTGGCCGAACCCCTGCAGATCATCGAAGGGCGCATCCGCGTCCCCGAAGGCCCCGGCGCGGGCACCGGGGTCAACGCGGAAAAGCTCGAACGCTACCGGAGCGACCGCTAAGCCACCCCTTCCACGAAAGGAACATCAGTGAAGTACTTGGTCCATATGGACGTCCAACTGCCCGCAGACCTGCCCGAATCCGAGGCGGCTGGGATCAAGGCCAAGGAGAAGGCCTACTCGCAGGAGCTGCAGCGCTCGGGGAAATGGCCGGAAATCTGGCGCGTGGTGGGTGAATACGCCAACTACTCGATCTTCGACGTGGATTCCAACGACGAACTCCACGACATCCTCCAGAACCTTCCACTGTTCCCGTACATGGAGATCTCGGTGGTGCCGCTGGCCAAGCACCCCTCCGACATTAAGTAGGAACAAGCCAGCCGTTCCGGGTCAGTCCCTGGCCCGGAACGCGGCCGCGAGCTCGCTGCGGGACCGAATGCCCATCTTCCCGTAGAGCCGCGTGAGGTGGTACTCCACCGTCTTCTCAGTGAGGAACAGGGTGCGAGCCGCCTCTTTATTGGTTGCACCTCCGGCCACGAGTTCCGCCACCGCCTGCTCCTGCGCGGTGAGCTGGACATGGTGCTCCCGGGCGGCGATGAGTACCGAATCGGCAGGGTCCGGGAGATTTCCGACGTCGAGACCGCTCGCCTTTAGCTAGGGGTGCGCGGCTATAGCACGAGTTCGACGCCGCAAGTGGTACAAGCAGCAGGTCTGCGTTTATCGGCTCTTCGTAGTCGGTGCAGGACCGGACTCAGTACTTGCCCTCGTCTCATGCAGCGTCTTTGCACTACCCGGGGGCCGCAACAGGGCTAGACGCGTGGGCTCCTCCTCGCGTAGCGGCTCCGTTTCAGTGAGCTGATCGGCGGAAACATGCGTGAGCCAGTGGTACGTCGAGGTTCCATCAACCTTCCAGGCCAACTCGGTCTGAGTCAGTTCACGAACCACACGTGCGGGACTGCCGTGGGCGAGGTGCCGGGCTGGGATTTCTGTGTTCGAGGTAACCAAGGATCCAGCGCCCACAAACGCTTGTCTGCCGATGACCGCGCCATCCAGGACAATAGCGCCAATACCGATGAGGACATCATCGCCCACGTGGCAGCCGTGCAGGACGGCGCCATGTCCCACGTGCCCGTTCATGCCTAGCTCCGTTAGCCGCCCTGGAAACGAATGGACGATACACCCGTCTTGTAGATTGGCCCCTTCTTTCATAACGAAACGCCCTAGATCTCCCCGTAATGAGGCGTGTGGGCCGACATAACACCCGGGGCCAACAATGACGTCTCCGATGAGACTCGCGGTCGGGTGGACATATGCCGTGGGGTGCACAACGGGCACAACATCACCAAAAGCGTAAACTGGCGGGGCCATGAAGGACTCCTCTATATAGTGCTGTTCGCCCCTTTTGGACGGGGGCCAGTGATACTGAGAAGTTTAGAGAATCGGGATCGCGTAGCCGGATCCGCGTCGGCCTGGAAAATGCCAAGATTCTCTTGAGCAGTCGGGAGCTGCCCCCCCACTGCAGCTAGGGCGTGTCTCCTAAATCAGGGGTTGGCTGGCTGGAATGCTTGAGGGGTGTCGCGAACATCTGTTTCGAGTGATGATCAGTGGTCCCGGATCGAGCCACTTCTGTCGAGTTCCGACGCGAGGCGTGGACGTCCGTTCCGGGGCAACCGGCAAGTCGTTGAAGGCATCATTTACCGGTACAGGTGCGGAATTGCCTGGCGGGACCTGCCCGCGGATTTCGGTCCGTGGCAGACGGTTTGGAAGCGGCACCGCCGATACGCCTCCGACGGAACATGGGACCTGATCCACGCCAGGCTCTTGCCGAAGCGGACGCTGCCGGGGTGATCGACTGGAGGGTTTCGGTGGACTCGACGATCAACCGAGCCCACCAGCACGGGACGAACCTTCCCCGCACCACAGGGGGAACTCCCGAATTACAAGAAACTGTTTACTGAACCGCCGGATCACGCCATCGGCCGCTCCCGTGGCGGGCTGAGCACCAAAATTCACCACGCCTGCGACGGCAAAGGCCGACCACTGGCAATGATTCTCGGCCCCGGCCAGGGCGGCGATTCGCCCATGTTCCCGGTCGTCATGGAATCAGTACGGGTTCCTCGCCTCGGCGGCGGCCGGGCCAGGACCCGGCCTGATGCGGTGATGGGCGACAAGGCTTACTCGTCGCGGGCGAACCGGGCACTGCTGCGCGGGCGGGGCATCAAAGCCGTCATCCCCGAACCCTCCGACCAAGTCGGACACCGTAAACGTCGTGGCTCACGCGGCGGACGGCCCGTGAACTTCGACTCCGAGACCTACAAAGGCCGCAACACTGTGGAGAGATCGTTCAGTCTCTTCAAACAATGGCGTGGAATCGCCACCCGCTACGACAAACTCGCATTGACCTATCGAGCGGGCGTCGTCCTCTACGCCGTCGTTATCTGGCTACGCCAATAAGGAGACACGCCCTAGAGCTCCTTACTCCTAGTGCCCGCCCGAAGTCATGCCGTTTGCCTTGTTGACTTCGATGGAGAGGAAAAACGTTCCACCGCTGCTCGTCATTCTGATAGGCCCATGGTCGCTGGGCGGGTCCTCCGCGCAACCAGGGCGCTACCGCGCCGACCCCGAACCCGAAAACTTCTGCTCCCGCATCGTGGATGCAGTTCTCGGATGAAGTTTTCGGACTCGGTGCCGGTCCCCCAAGTTGCACTCCAGCCCCTTGGTCCAGCGGCTGGTCCCCTATCAGAACGACGCCCAGAACCAACAACCGCAGAAAATCACGGCAATACAAAGGGTGAAGGGAAAAACGGGGTCATGGAAAAGCTCACGATCAAAACACCATCAGATGTCCTCAGCTTCATCGGGCACACCCTGGGTTTCTGGCCCCAGGAGAGCCTGGTCTGCATCACCATGAACGACAACAGCATCGGAGCGACCCTGCGCATCGACCTCCCCCGTCAAACCGGCCAGGAACTCCCCTACGCGCGCACCGTCGCCCACTACCTCACGAGCGACAGCACCGCCACATCCATCCTCTTCGCCGTCTACACCAGCGAAGCCGCTCAGCCCGGTCAGGCCAAACCGCATGCCGGCACCATTGCCGCGCTCACGGGGGTCCTCGCCGAACAGGGCATCACCATCCGCGACGGCCTCTTCGTCGGAGACGAGACCTTCTCCCCCTATGACGACGAACCAGGCACCAGACTCGCCCTGCCCGTCAGCGCCACCCAGACCAGTGCGATCAACGCCGAATTCATCTATCGCGGCAGCTTCATCGAACCCACGGACCGGATCACCGTCCCAACCACGAGCCAGGAAGCAGCCAAAGCAGCCGCCGTCGAAAACCACATGAAATCAATCGCTTCCCAACCTACTGGCACCGCTCTTCAGGAAGGCCGGAAACTCTGGGCCACCATGCTCGACTCTGCAACTTTCCCGACCGACGACGACTGCCACGCACTCATCGCAAACCTCCAATTCCCAGCAATCCGCGATCGGCTCATCGCAGACATCCCCGGCCTCGACGAACCAATGCAGCAGATCCTGTTCGCCCAAACCCAAGAACCACCGCACTGGTCCCGCATCGAATGGGCACAACAACTCCTCCTGCACGCCTACACACGCACCAGTCCCCAACACGCAGCACCCGTCCTCACCGCCATCGGCTACATCAACTGGTGGGAAGGACGAGGCAGCAAAGCACACCAATTCCTCCAACTCGCCCTCGACACCGACCCGGCCTACCGCCTCGCCCGGCTCAGCGACCACATGATCGGCTCCGGCATCGTCGCCGGCTGGAACATGAACAAAGAAACTGCCTACAAGGCGCTGCCCTTTGACTTGCAGTGAGCTGCCTGGTTCTCCAACGCGCAGGAGCACCCGCTCCCACGGCCCGCAGGTTCCGGCCAACGAGAATGTTTTCCCCCAGGACCGCCCACCTGAAATGGGAAGCGGCAGTTCGACTTCTTACGGTATCTCCGCCGAAGTCAGCTCTCGGAGTCTCGCCCTGAGGCGCGCGGCCATGTCCAACTGGGTGGGCATCAGAAGCCATTGGACCTGGAGTCCGTCGACGAGCGCGATGATATCCGTTTCCAAGCCTTCCAACTCAACGTGCGGCCGTATGAGCGAGCGGCTGGCCAGATTTCCGAGCGCGGCTTTAGTTCGCTTGAGAGCCCTCTCATATCGCGCCACAAAATAGTCGTGAGCCGGGTGCCCTGCATCGGAAGCCTCAGTGGACAAGACGGCGAACAGACTCACGATGCCAGGGTTTCTTGCGTTGTGCTCTATGACTCTGATGAGCCGGCTGAAGTACTCAATACCATCAGAGCTTTCCTCCGGCGCATCTGCGAAGAAGAGCTCGTTATCCTTACGGTCTCGTTCTTCGAGTACGGCTTCCAGCAGGGCTTCCTTCGTAGGGAAATAGTGCAGGAGGGCTGTGCGGCTCACCCCGCAATCGGCGGCCATCTGCAGCATGCTTGCATTTCGGTAGCCCACGGTCGCGAAGGCATCGAAAGCTGCCTGCAGGATTTGGGCACGCCGCCATTCACTTTTTGCGTAAGGCCCACGCGTGCCGCCCTTTTTGGCGGTTGTGTCCAACATTGCACCAACATCCCATCATTCGGACGGCCCCACAACTCAAAGGCCGCTGCCACAACTCCAACCACCGACCCACACCAACGCGGTGGTGGACGCCCGCCGTGAACTGCCCGCCGCGAAGAGCGTTCTTACGAAAGCTTACTTGAAAATATATACAGGTGTAAGTTTTCGTGTGTATCATCAATCCACGCGGTGATCCACAGGGGTATCACCCACTAATGAAGGACCACTGATGTTCCGATGGAAGACCGCCTCGGCGGCCCTGGCCATTGCCGCCCTCGCGTTGACCGGGTGCTCCAGCCCGGGCTCGGAATCAAGCAGCAACTCCGGAGGCACGCTGACACTGGCCAACACGTTGGCCCCTACGACCCTCGACGCCGCGGGCTCGGGTTGGGCCGTCATCTCGCCTTACTACCAGGCGGCTTACGACACCCTCCTGCGCGCTACGACAGACGGAAAAATTGAGCCGTTCCTCGCCGAGAAATGGTCCTACAACGCGGACAATACGGCGCTGACCCTGAACCTTCGGAAAGACGTCACGTTCAGCGACGGAAGCAAGCTGACCTCCGCCGTCGTCAAAACAAACCTTGAGCGTTTCCAGAAGGGAACGTCGCCGGACGCCTCCTTCCTTAAGGCCGTCCAGAGCATCGAAACTCCCGATGACTCGACTGTTGTGCTTCACCTGTCGGCACCCGACCCCGCCATGCTGAACTACCTGGCCCGCGACCCGGGTCTTATCGCCAGCGGCGATGCCATTTCAAAGGACCCCAAGAGTCTGGCCACGAACCCGATCGGTTCCGGGCCGTACATCCTGGATACCAAGGAAACAGTCATTGGCACCAGCTACGTCTACACGAAGAATCCGAAGTACTGGAATGCCGCTGTCCAGCATTACGACAAGCTGGTGATCAAGGTGATGGCAGACGCAACAGCCGCCCTTAATGCCATCAAATCCGGAGAGGTAAACGGCGTTCGCCTCCTCAACAACAACAACCTCGAAGAGGTCAAGGGCGCAGGCTGGACGGTAAACCAGAACGAGATGAATGTGTTCGGCATGCTGCTTCTTGACCGGGCAGGCACTTCGAACAAAGCCCTTGGCGACGTGCGGGTCAGGCAGGCCATCAACTATGCGTTCGACCGCAAGGCACTCCTCAAGGCCCTGCAGTTCGATAACGGGACTGTCACCGAGCAAGTATTCCCGAAGCGCTCCGCAGCCTTCGACGCTGACCTGGATAACCGCTACGCCTTTGATCCCCAGAAGGCGAAGCAGCTTCTGGCCGAGGCCGGATACCCGGACGGGTTCACCCTGAACATGCCCACGACAGCCAGCGTCGGCGCAACAACCTGGACTTTGCTTGGCCAGCAGCTCGCAGATGTCGGGATCAAGGTCGCGTTCACGGACGCCGCCAGCAATTTTGTCTCAGACATCCTCGCCCCTAAATACCCTGCGGCATGGATCGGCCTGGAGCAGCAGTCAGACTGGCAGCTGATCCAATTCATGGTCTCCCCCACCGCAGTCTGGAACCCGTTCAAATATGCGGACCCCAAGGCCGACGAGTTGATAAAGCAGGTCCAGGTGGGCGACGAAAGTGCCCGGCAGACGGCGGCCAAGGACCTGAACAAGTACATCGTAGAGCAGGCTTGGTTTGCTCCCTGGTACCGCCCAAACAACAGCTTCGCCACGGATTCAGCCACTTCCGTGAAAATGCTGCCATCCAACGTCTTCCCGGCCATCTACGACTTCGAACCGAAGAAGTAGTGGTACTGCGTCCCCCTGCCAGCAGGGGGACGCACTCCAACTCTCAGGAACAAATAACATGCTTGGATTCATTATTCGCCGCGTGATTTCCGGCGTGATTCTGGTTTTTACGATTTCAATCGTCGCGTTCACATTGCTGTATCTCGGCGGTGGCGACATTGCCCGGCGCATTCTGGGTGAGAATGCACCCGCGGAGACCGTGGCCAAGAAGGTCCAGGAACTCGGCATCGACCGTCCATTGGTTGTCCAGTACTGGGACTGGTTGAGTTCAGCGATCGGAGGCAATCTTGGCCGGTCCTGGTTCAACGGGGAGATGGTTTCGGCAAGCGTCTCCAACCGGCTGTCTGTTACGGTCTCGCTCGTCATCGGGGCGATCGTGCTTTCCGCGATCATCTCCATTCTCCTGGGAGTTCTGGCGGCACGGCGCGGTGGGTGGATCGACGGCCTCGTGCAGTTGGTTTCAGTCATAGGCTTTGCGATTCCAAATTTCCTCATTGCACTCTTCCTGGTCGTGGTATTCGCCATCAATCTGCACTGGTTCAAAGCGACCGGCTTTGTTCCCTTGACCAAGTCGGCCAACGGCTGGCTCGCGTCGGTGACTCTGCCGATTGTGGCGCTGTCGTTGGCGGCTATTGCCAGCGTGTCCCAGCAGATCCGAAGCGCGGTAGTCGATGCAATGTCACGCGATTACGTCCGGACCCTGCGCGCCCGGGGGATCGGTATCAACCGGGTCATCTACCAGCATGTCCTCCGCAACGCAGGCGGCCCCGCACTCGCCGTCCTGGCACTGCAGTTTGTCGGTCTTCTTGGTGGGTCCGTTGTTATTGAGCAGGTATTCGCACTGCCGGGCATCGGCCAACTGACAGTTCAGGCAACGACTCTCGGCGACATTCCCGTAGTCATGGGAGTGGTCATCACGGCGGCCATCATCGTCGTCATCGTCAACCTTGTTATCGATCTGGCCCAGGCCGCACTCAACCCGAAGGTCCGCTTGTCATGACCATCATCAACCTCCCCCAGGCACTGCCGACACCGCAGGTCCGCGCTTCGTTGCTGCGGAGGCTGCGGCGCCGTCCCGTCGGACTTGCAGCCCTTATTTTCTTGGCCCTCGTGGGGCTCATCGGCGTTATCGGGCCATGGATTGCCCCACAGGATCCGAACAGGGCAGCACTTGACCTGGTACTGTCTCCTGCCAGCCCAGCCCATCCGCTTGGCGCGGACAGCGCCGGGCGCGATGTTCTGTCCCGGCTGCTGGCCGCAACCCAGGTAAGCATTGCATCAGCCCTCGTCGCCCTGGTTACTGCACTGCTGATTGGGGTCATCGCCGGGCTTTTGGCAGGCTATTACAGCGGATGGTTCGACGCCGTCTCATCGTGGCTCACCTCGCTCGTCATGGCGTTGCCCGCCATGGTGGTTCTGCTGGCTGCCAGGGCAGTGCTGGGGCCCTCGGTTTGGCTGGCGATGGTCGTCTTCGGCATCCTGCTGTCACCTGCCTACTTCCGTCTCGTCTATGCAGCTGTCGCAGCCATCCGGCACGAGCTCTACATCGATGCTGCCCGGGTGTCCGGGCTCAGCGACTTCCGCATTATCAGCCGCCATATTCCGTCTGTCATCCGGGCCCCCATCATCATCCAGTCCGCGATCATCGCAGGCATAGCTATCGCAATTCAGTCCGGGCTTGAATTCCTCGGGCTGGGTGATGCCTCAGTGCCGACGTGGGGCCAGATGCTCAATGATGCATTTACCAACATTTACAAAGCTCCCACGCTCATGCTGTGGCCCTCACTCGCAATTTCCCTTACCTGTATCGCCCTGACTCTGTTGGCCAATGCCATGCGGGATGAACTGGAACGGACCGTCATTACCCGGCGCCGCCCAAGCAAATCCTCAGCGCGACGTTCCAGGACTGCAGCACCGGATCCATCCGGCTCAGACCACGAGACCATCGTCCACCCCGACGATCCGTTCACCGAAACGAAGCCCGCTGCTCCCCTGCTGTCCGTCCAGAACCTGCGCGTTGGCTACGACCAGCCGGACGGTACGACACTCGAAGTAGTTCGCGGCGTCAGCCTTGAAGTGCGCAAGGGCGAAATCCACGGTCTTATCGGCGAGTCGGGATCAGGCAAGACGCAGACAGCCTTTTCCGTCCTGGGCCTGCTTCCCGCCGGCGGCCGCGTTACAGGCGGCACCATCGACCATCTGGGTACTTCCCTCCAGGGCGCATCAGAGCGGGTCTACAAGGACATTCGCGGGCGCCGGATCGGCTACATCCCGCAGGAACCGATGTCAAACCTCGACCCATCCTTCAAGATCGGTTTTCAGCTTGTCCAACCCCTCCGGCTCAATCTGGGGCTGAGCAAGAAGGAAGCCACGGAGAGGGCGCTGGCACTGCTGGACCGGGTGGGCATTCCAAACCCCAAGCGCACCTTCGACGCGTACCCCTTTGAAGTATCCGGCGGAATGGCCCAGCGGGTACTTATCGCAGGAGCCGTGTCTACTGACCCCGACCTCATCATTGCGGATGAGCCAACAACCGCCTTGGACGTCACCGTCCAAGCCGAGGTCCTCGACCTCCTGCGTGACCTCCAGCAAGAGCGCGGCATGGCCATGCTCCTTGTCACGCACAACTTCGGAGTCGTAGCGGACCTCTGCGATCGCGTCACGGTCATGCAAAACGGAGTCTTCGTCGAGCAGGGACCGGTGCGCACCATCCTCAACCATCCCAGCCATCCGTACACCCAGTCACTGCTCAGCGCAATTCTGGACGAAGGTCCGGCACGGCCGCCTCTGGGCGCCTCTCCCATCGGAGGACGATCATGACCAATACGCTCCTTGAGGTTGAAGACCTCGTCGTCGCCTACCCGACCAAACGGCTCAGGACGGCGCCTTTCCGGGCCCTCAACGGCGTCTCGATCGACATCAAGCCAGGCGAGACGGTAGGCCTGGTTGGGGAATCCGGCTCCGGCAAAACCACCCTCGGCCGGGCCGTACTCGGCCTGGCCCCCGTCACGGAGGGTTCCATACGTTACAGCGGCCGCGATATCAGCAATCTGCACAAACGGGACCGGCGCAAGCTGAGCAGCGAAATACAGGTCGTTTTCCAGGACCCCTACTCCTCGCTCAACCCCTCTTTGACGATCGAGCAGATTCTGGCGGAACCTTTAACGGCGGCCGGGGTCCAGGCCGCTGCCGCAAAGGGCCGGGTCCGGGAACTGCTGGACCGGGTTGGGCTGCCTGCAGATGCGCAGTCAAGACTGCCGCGCGAGTTCTCCGGCGGCCAGCGCCAGCGGATAGCCATTGCACGCGCCCTGGCTTTGGATCCCAAACTCATTGTTTGCGACGAACCGGTATCAGCGCTTGACCTCTCCACCCAGGCCCGTGTGCTGGACCTGTTCATCGAGATCCAGGAGCTCACCGGCGTCGCCTACCTCTTCATTTCCCACGACCTTGCGGTAGTCAGGCACATCAGTCACCGCGTGGCTGTAATGTACCGGGGCGAAATAGTTGAGACCGGTGAGGGAGACCAAGTCACCGCCCGCCCCAAGCACCCCTATACGCAGCGCTTGTTCCTCGCGGCGCCCGTTCCCGATCCGGACAAACAGGCGGAACGGCGCAAAGCACGCAGGAGACTGCTCGCCGAGCAGGCGGACCTGGTCGAAGGAAAGACGGCATGATCGTCACTACTCCCGCTGGCTTGGTGCGCGGAACAACGCGGCAGGACGGCACCACCGCGTTCCTGGGAATCCCCTATGCAGAGCCCCCGTATGGAAAGAACCGCTTTCGGGCTCCTGTCCCTAAAGCCGCATGGGAAGGCATACTGGATGCGACGCGCTTTGGCGCAACGCCCCAGCGCAAGGCTCTGGCGGAGGTTACAACCATTCCGGAACCGTCCATTCCTGGAAATTCAACGCTCAACGTCAACGTGTTCAAGCCTGCCCGTGATGTTGGGGAGGGCCCGTACCCGGTGTTGGTCTGGATCCACGGCGGCGGCTACGTCGCGGGATCACCAGCAAGCCCTTGGTACGACGGCGGCGCCTTCGCTCGTGACGGGATAGTCATGGTCACGATTTCATACCGCTTGGGCTTCGATGGCTTCGGCTGGCTTCCCGACGCTCCGAATAACCGCGGAGTACTCGACTGGATACTGGCCCTTGAATGGGTCCGTGAAAATATCGCCACCTTTGGGGGCGATCCGGGCAACGTCACTCTCTGCGGTCAATCAGCCGGAGGTGGCGCCGTAATGACGCTGCTGACCGTCCCCCGCGCTCAAGGCCTGTTTCACAAAGCGGCGTCCTTATCGGGCGCTCCGGTCGACATTTCAGTTGACGGCGCCAAGGACTACACATTCGGTGTCGCGGAACGGTTGGGGCTTGCGGCCGAAAGCCGGGCCTTCGCTTCCGTGCCCGAAGAGGAACTGATCCAAGCGCAAAACTGGTCGCGGGCACCAGTACCCACGCAGGATGCCGTGGCATGGCTGCGGCAACTCGGGGAAGTCGAAGGGATGCTTCGCCTCGGGCCCGTGATCGATACTCAATTGGTACAGGGGACGGTAGCGGAAAGCCTCGCCGCCGGACGGGGGAAAGGTGTTCCCCTTCTCGTCGGCGCCACCCAGGAAGAATTCAGTCGTCTGCTTGCCGCACATTCGGATACATTCGCCGCAATGTCTGCCCGGGAAGCCTTGAGAAACATGGGTGCGGACGACGCCGTCGCCGCCGCCTACTCCTCTTGCACCGCCGGGAACACGACGGCGGCCGTGGTGGGCAGATACGTCAGCGACCTGATGTTCCGTCGCCATATCCCCCAGTGGATCTCGCTTCGGGGCGGCTCCCCTACTTGGGCTTACGACTTCACCTGGAAGTCTGCGGTGAGCGGCGTATCGGAACATTGCCTCGACGTACCCTTTGTTTTTGACGTCCTGAGCGATCCTGACGTCAGCCGGGTAGCTGGCCCCAACCCGCCGCAGGAAATCGCCAATGCCATGCATGGTGCCTTCGTGCGTTTCGCCCGGACGGGCGATCCCGGCTGGGCGAACGCCAGCGGTGACGCCGCGCACGTCCACGGTTTCGATACCGACCCGTCCCGAACCGACGGATATGCAAGTGCACGGATCGTGAGCGAAGCGCACCGCATCCCGCATAACAGCGATGTCCCCATTCAAGCGTAAGGACAGAATCTGCCGCCAGCTGCACAGAACCCTTCCTGGGCGCATCACTGGCACTTAGCGCCGCCCAGCCGGCTCGCGGCAGCCGGCATGCAACAAACCAACACGGGCCTGCACCGAGCGGGCCTCCCTCAACCTGCCCGGAGATTTCAGTGACCCACACATCAGATACGTCCCCTGCACCCGCCCAGGTCGCAGCCATAACGACCGGAGCCGACTACTGGACGACCAACGGACTGCCGGAAGCCGGCCTGCGCCAGCTCCGGATGGCCGATGGGCCGCACGGGCTCCGGGTTCAGGACGACGAAAATCCGGACCATCTCGGAATCGGCCGCAGCGAGAAATCGACATGCTTCCCGCCCGCAGTGACCCTCGCATCGTCCTGGGATCCGAACCTTGTTGAGTCGGTGGGCGCGGCCCTGGGCCGGGAGGCCCGCTCCAAGGGCGTAGACATGGTCCTTGGGCCGGGTATGAACATCAAACGAAGCCCCTTGTGCGGGCGAAATTTCGAGTACTTTTCAGAAGACCCGATGTTTACGGGCACGATGGCCGCCGCCATGATCAAAGGAATTCAGGACCAGGGCGTCGGGGCCTGCGTGAAGCACTTTGCAGTCAACAACCAGGAAACGGACCGTTTGCGTGTGAGCGCGGACGTGACACAACGCGCACTCAGGGAGATCTACCTGCGTGGTTTCGAGATGGCACTCCGTGATGCCAACCCTTGGGGCGTCATGGCTTCGTACAACCGCATCAACGGCGTCTTCGCATCAGAGAACTCCTGGTTGCTGACGGATGTCCTAAGGGAAGAATGGCGCTACGACGGCGTCGTCGTGTCGGACTGGGGTGCGGTGCACGACCCCGTGGCGGCCCTGAAGGCCGGGCTTGACCTCCGCATGCCCGGCAGGCCCGATGACTCCCGCATTGTTGAGGCCGCCAAATCCGGAAAGATCGATGCAGAACTTGACCGGACGCTCACGCGGCTTAAACTTCTGGCGGACCGCACCCAAACGACCGAACAGGGCGAACAGCCGGATCTGGAAGCACACCACCGGCTCACCCGCCGTGCTGCGGCTGAGTCCGCGGTACTGCTAAAGAACGATCAAGCCGCCTTGCCGCTGGAAGCAGCATCGATGGAGCATGTCGTACTCATCGGGGAGCTAGCGCGAACGCCCCGCTATCAAGGGGCGGGAAGCTCAGCAGTCAATCCAGTCCGGGTCGTCTCAACAATCGACGCGCTGGTGGACCGGTTCGGGCGGCAGCCCTTGTTTTCCGCCGGCTACAGGTTGGACGGTGTCGACGACGACGGGCTGGTCGAGGAAGCAGTGGCCACCGCGGCAACAGCGGAAACGGTTCTCCTCTTCCTCGGTCTTCCAGCCGCCTTCGAATCCGAGGGCCGGGACCGAGCCGACATTTCGCTGCCCGCAAACCAACTTGCCCTCCTGGACCGTCTCGCCGCGGTCAATGACCGCATCGTTGTCGTTCTCAGCAACGGTTCAGCGGTAACGACGGCCGAATGGCGGCACAAGGCGTCGACAATCATCGAGTTCTGGCTCACCGGGCAGGCTCATGGGGAAACGGTCGTCGACGTCCTCTTGGGTGACGTCAATCCTTCGGGAAAGCTGGCGGAAACCGTTCCTGTCCGCCTTGAGGACACGCCGGCGTTCCTTGATTTTCCGGGAGAGGAAGGACACGTCTCCTACGGCGAGGGTATCTACGTGGGATACAGGTACTACGACGCCCGCAACATCAGTGTCGACTTTCCTTTCGGGCATGGTCTCTCCTACACAACCTTCGAGTACTCCGACCTGCACACGGCCGCTTTCGATGCGGATTCCCCTCTCGCCTTCACTGTTTCACTGACAGTGAGCAACACTGGGACGTATCCCGGCGCCGAGGTCGTCCAGGTATACGTGGGCGGTTCCCAGGGCACTCTTTCCACTCCAGTGCGGGAACTCAGGGCCTTCCAAAAGGTGAACCTGCAACCAGGAGAGTCCGTTCACCTGAGCTTCGATCTGACCCGCGAGCAGCTGGGACACTACAGCACCGAACTGCAGCACTGGGTCTACGACGGCGGTCCCTGCACTGTCGAGGTCGGATCATCCTCCCGTGATATCCGCCTTTCTGCCTCATTGGATATACCGGCCAACCCGGTACCCCGTCCCCTGACTGTCTGGTCAACGTTCGGAGAATGGGACAGCGATATCGACGCCGGTCCGCGACTTGCCAGGCTCATCGAAGGACGCGGCGGTATCCGTGGGCGGATGGGAGATCTACTGAAAGACGAGACAGGCAGGGCGAGTGTGCTCGCATTTCCGCTGAGGGCCCTGGTCGAATTTCCCGGGTTTCCGGTCGACCTCGACGACATCGAGAAGCTTGTCGCCTCGTCGATTTGAATCATCCACGGCGCCTCGGGAGAGGGCATCAGCGCCCTCCCCGCATGGCGCCGGCTCTCTTAGGGACACGAGCCTCTACCGAGTGGGAACATTTTTGGGCAGATATCGATGAAGAAAATTGAACCGGGTCACGCCAGCGTCAGCGCTTCGCAGGGACCCCGCCCCGCGCCGGGAATGCTCGAAGTCAATGTGGCAACACCTGCAGAGGTCGAACCGACATTGGAGGAAGCCATCCAATCCGTCTCCCCTGCGGCGGCGCACTACGGTATGGGCATCCTGATCACGCGGATTGGGATCGGCCGGTACGTTGTCCGGGCCCATCCTCATGTTCCGGAGGGGTTTGTCCGACGGCAATGAAGTTTGCCGCCCGAACCCGATTGGTTGCGCCGGCGTCGGCCTGGCCCAGAGCATAGGCATGCGAGACACGAGGTGGCGCCGGGTCGGATAACTCGGCGCCACCTCGCCCGGCTGCAGCCCGTACCTCGCGCATGCGTTAGCGCGCTGCGGTCTCCAGTTCACGGGCTACGGAGGGGGACTTCGGGTTACCCAGCTGGCGGGTCTCGAGACGAACAGTTTCCCGCATGGTCAGAATCGTGACGGTCGCGACGAGACCGCAGACGCAACAGAAGATTGCCACTGGGACCCAGTTGGTAAGGTCCGGGCCGGCCAGTCCGGCGGCAATCGTGGGCGCAAAGCCGCCCAGTGCGAAGCCGAACTGTGTGCCAATGGCCATGCCGGACATACGCACGCGTGTCTCAAACTGTTCGGAGAAAACGGCAAGCCCCGCACCGCCGTAGGCAGAGTAAACGATGCCCGAGAGCAGAATGCCCCACACATACATCATGGTTACGTCGCCCTTGCTCAGTGAGTGGATAAACGGCCAGATCAGGGCTGCCGAGCCAAATGCGCCCGTGATGAAGACCGGTTTGCGTCCGATTCGATCTGCCAGGATGGCCCACAGGGGGATGCTGATGACGCCGAAGACATTGGCGATGATGAGCATCCAGAGCATGGTCGCGCGTGGGATGCCGACGGTGGAGACTCCGTAGTTGAGGGCATAGACGCTGAAGATTGTGCTGGTGACAGACACCAGTGCCGCGAACACGACCTTGACGACATCGGCTGTGTAGTAGCGGAAGAGGTAGCGCAGGGGCGCTTTGTTGTCCTTGTCCGGGTGGGCGGTTTCCTCGGATTGCTCGACCTCGAATTCAGGCGTCTCGCTCAGCGAGCGGCGGATCCACCAGGCGACTGCCATGACAACAATGCTCAGGAGGAAGGGGATCCGCCAGCCCCAGCTGAAGAACTGCTCGTCCGGCAGGGCAGAGATGGGCAGGAACACGGCGGTGGCCAGGATGAAGCCGAATTGCGTCCCGCCGAGGGTGAAGCTGGAGAAGAACGCTCGGCGGCCGTGTGGTGCGTGTTCCATGGTCATGGACGTGGCACCGGACTGCTCACCGGCCACGGCGATCCCCTGCAGGGCACGCAGCAAGACCAGCAGGATGGGAGCGGCGATGCCGATCTGTTCGTAGGTGGGCAGCAGTCCAATAAGGAACGTTGCAGCACCCATACCGGCGATGGTGAGGATCATGACGATTTTGCGGCCGTGCCGGTCCCCGATGTGACCCATGAGGAACGAACCGAGTGGACGCATCACGTATGCCACTCCGAAGGTGCCGAGGGACACCAGGACGGCGCCAGTTTCCCCGAGGGGTCCAAAGAACAATCGGGGGAAAATCAGTGCGGCGGCGCTGCCGTAAATGAAGAAGTCGTAGTACTCCAAGGCGCTGCCAATCCAGGCGCCTGCGGCAGCTTTGCCGGGCATCCGCCGTGGGATGGTGGTCTGCCCGTTGCCGGAGACCGAGTTGGGGGTGGACATGGTTGTGCCTTTCCTTTTAAACGGAGGTGAGAGAAGTGGTTATAGACAGAGGTAAGAGAAGCGTGATCGAGCGGCGAGGAGTGGTCAGGATGATCTTGGCTTTGTACTGCCGCGTACAACGAGGTGGCATGGCACGTGCACGGGCTCGGTGGGCACTTCCTCGCCCCCCATCATCGCCATGAGCAGGCCCATCGCCCGGCCCGTGATTTCAGCGACGGGCAAATGGACAGTGGTCAAGGCTGGTTGAATGATCTGCACGGCCCAGATGTCGTCGTATCCCACGACACTGATGGCCTCCGCACGTGCACGGTCCGCGGCGTCTAACACCCCAACCAGTCCCAAGGCGATCAGGTCGTTGTAGCACACCACGGCCGTCGCAGAGGAGGTCCTTACGTCTTCGACGGCGGCCTGTCCGCCGGCCAGTTGCGGAGGCTGGCAGGGAAGTTCCGTGAGGTCCATGTTCCTGCTTTGCAACGCCTCCACAAGTGCGTCGTGCCGTTCCCGGGCGGACAGGGTGTCCTGGTTAACACCGATATAAGCCACTTCCCGGTGCCCCAGGTCCGCAAGGTGGTCGGCTACCTCGGCCATAGCCTCTCGGGCGGAGGAGACCAGTGCCGGAATCCCGTCGACGATCCGGTTAACAAGCACTATTGGGATCCCAGTTGCGATCTGGCGCAGTTCATCATCAGTCATCTGCGGCTGAAAGAGGATCATCCCATCGGTTTGCCGTCCCAACGCAGTGACAGCGTGGCAGTCTGATTGAGATTCCGCGTCGCGGTCAGCGAGCAGTACCGTCATCTCGTGCCGCCGGGCGATCGCCTGGGCGGCCTTGACTGTGAGGGGGTGAACGGGGTTGGCGATGTCTGGTACAAACAACCCGATTTGACCGTGTCGCCCTGTAGCCAGGGACCGGGCGGTGCGGCTAGGAACATAGCCCAAGTTCCGGGCCGTTGCCAGGATCAATTCCCGGGTCTCCTCCTTCACTGCGTCAGGACGCGAGAACGCCCGGGAAACGGTGGCTTTGGAGATACCCAGCTGCTGGGCGACGTCGTAGAGGGTGGTCACGGTCGCCTCTCCTCACTGATAGCGATGACTTTGCAACCGGTTACTGTAACCGGTTGCATTCGGTATGGTGACATGTTTCACTATTTGCGAACCATCTGTCAATACCTTGGTGCGGTGTGGGTCACACGCCCGAAACACAATGAAAGGCCGCAGTATGCAACACCGAATTTCCGGTCCTTTGGGCGCCGGCGCCAGCGCTTACCCATGGCCCGCCGCGAGGCGGGGTGAATTTGACGAGGCAGTCCTCGATGGCATTGTTTATGCGGCTCCTGTCGGCTTTCGTCCTTTGTCCCTGGAACTGCGAGTCCCGGGCAGCGCTCTTGTCCGGAGCGCGCCGCCCTCCGGAACTGGTACGGCGGCTGCCCCTGTTCCCGCGCCCGTACTGGTCTGGGTCCACGGCGGCGGTTGGAACTTGGGAGGCCGGACCCGTCGAGCCCCCAACCTGCAGGAACACTGGGTGGTCGAGCGGCTGGTGCTTGCTGGGTTCGCCGTGGCGCTGGTGGACTACCGGCACATTCCTGAGGCGCCCCTTCCAGCCCCGGTTGAAGACGTGCGCGCTGCAGTTCGCTGGGTAAGAGCCCACGCAGACCAACTGGGTTTGGACGGACAACGCATCGTTCTATGGGGGGAATCGGCGGGAGCGCATGTGGCGTGTTTGGCCGCGTCCATGAGTGACGACCAACTCGACAGCCTAACGGGCGCGGGCTCCAATTTCCGTGAGCACACCGAACACTCCGCCGCGGTGCAGGCGCTGGTCGATTGGTACGGGCCGATGGACCCGCCCGATAGCGCCCTCCTAATCGAGACCCCTGAGAACGCTGCCGGAGCGAGGCCGGACCCTCTGGCCGGAAGTGACTGGACCGCTGAGCAGTTCTCCCCACTCGCCTGGGTGCACTCCGGGTTGCCCCCGGTCCTCGTGGCACACGGATCTGAAGACCAACTGGTACCGGTGGAACAGTCCCGCCGCTACCGTGACGCCCTTCTTGCCGCGGGAGTCCGGGTGGAATACATGGAGGCCAACGGCGGACACGTCTTTGAAGGCGGTTCGGTGGTCCAGGTCCTGGAGCGCACCGTGGCGTTCCTGCGGAACCGCCTGGACCTGCCCGAGGCACCACAACTGGACCTGCAGACCGCCGCTGTCGAGGAAGCCATGATAGCTACCGGCCGTTTCCCATTTTTTGACATCGATGATGCCGCAGAAGCAAGGGCACGCGGAACCGAAATGCGTGACCATTTCTATCCCCCGCGGCCTCAACCTATTGCCAGCGTTCAGGATCTCATGATCCCGGGTCCCTGCGGACAGGTGGCGTTGCGGTTGCAAAGCCCCCAAGCAGCCTCCGACGTGGTGATCCTTTATGTTCACGGTGGAGGCTGGGTGCTCGGGGACCTCGACTCGCACCAAGGCACTGCTGCCCGCCTGGCCGTGGCAACACCAGCGACGGTGGTGCAGGTTGATTATCGGCGAGCCCCCGAGTACCCCTTCCCCGCAGCAGTGGACGATACCGTGGCCGCTGTGGAATGGGTGCACGCCCACCTGCCGGAGCTCGGAGGGCGGCGCCTGGTACTGGCAGGGGACAGTGCAGGGGGCAACATCGCCGCCGCAACGGCACTGCACTGCCGCGACAACGGAATCCCAGTTGAAGCAGTGATGCTCCTCTACCCCTCCACAGATTGGACGGCCCAGCCAGTCGCCGGTCTTGTGGCCACCTATGTGCCAGCCGGACAGGACCCCACAGATCCCCGGCTGTCACCGGTGCGGGCTCCGTCTTTGGCCGGACTGCCCCCCGTCATCTTGGGCGTGGGCGGCCTGGACTTCCTGTTCGAAGACAACCTGGCCTACGTTCACGCCCTGCGTGGGGCGGGAGTTCACGTGACCCTGCGGGTGTTCCCGCAACTCAGCCACGGTTTCTTCAGCTATGCAACAGTCTCCGGAGCCGCCGATCGAGCCGCCGAGCAAATATGCCAGGACCTTTCGGCACTTCTTTGGGGACTGGCCACCTAGGACGGCTGGCCAATGCTTGGCGACGACCAGAAACGTCACTTCCCGGCGATTGTGGGAGAAACGTCCTCATCCCAGGGGGGGTAGGAGCTGACCCAAGCGCACTCTGCGAACGGCTCCAGACTCACGCTACTGCGACGGCTCCTGAAACATGCCGTCGTAGTAGCGCAGGGTGCTGCGCTTGAATACCTCCGCGTAGACGGACGACCGAGCGGCTGCCACGCCGTCGCGGTTCTGCAGGTCGGCCAGGAGCGGCCCAAGGTCTTCGAGGGCGGTTACGGCTACCTGTGCCACCAGTTGGTCACCGGAGGCGGCGGCCCACCGCGTCACAGGGAGGCCGGCGATGTACTCCCCCATCGTCTTGCTCGATGAGCCTGAACACGTAACGGTGAGCAGGGATTCTACGGGGAAGCCGAAGGCTACGAGGTCCACGACGGCCCTGATGAACACGATTCCGGTACTGGTCATCGAATCCAGGCGCCGGCTGACCGTCGCCTTGGAGACAGAGAGTTCAGAAGCCAGTTCGTCCAAGGTCGCGCGGCCGTTACCGTGCAGCAGCATCGCCAGCATTCGGCTGGTCTCGTCAAGTGGCGGCCGACCGCTTGCTTTGCCGGCAAGGCGGCCATCCTCATCCGAGTGGAGCGCCGCATACTGTTGTTTGGTGAGAACATCCGGCATCCAGCCGGACGGGGTGCGGAAGTAATCGAACAGCGGCATCAGGTTAAACGACTGGATCCCGTCCACCGCCGCGAGCCGTTGGTAGAGCAGTTCTCCTAATCCATCGGGGGCGAGGAACATGCCCGCCACTGCCTCATTCGCCCCCGATAGGGCGCTAACCCACGAAGACTCGTCCTGGTCGGCGAGCCATGAACATACGTTGCGTAGTTCCCTGGGAGTTGCTTGGACGCGGAGCAGGAAGGCAGTGCGGGAGCTTACGGCTACAGGGTTAACGAACGCATTGATGCGTACCGCACCGGATTCAAGTAGCTTGTTGCCGCGGCGGGCCACGGTCCGTTCCTGTTGACCGAGGACTTCGGCAATCAGCCGCCAAGGGGCGCGGCCGTTGCGCACTAGCGCGGCCGTGATCTGCCGATCCAGGCTGTCCAACTGCTCCACGTCCCGTTCCTTCGTTGATTCTTCGGCCCCCTGGATGTGGCCCGGGCACCGCACCTCGGCTGCGGGGCGCCAGGGATGCCTGTCGCCCCGCAGATTCTCAGTTCCGGCCCAGAAAGGCTAACACTCCGGAAAGTGCTGCACCTGTTCCCACGACGACGGCGGAACGCGCCTCTGGAGCAAAGAACGGCGAGTGGTTACCTGCCGGTGAAGCGCCGCCGTCGAAAAGTTCCGGTTCGAAGGTACCGAAAGCCCAGTAGACGCCGGGAACACCGATCGCGTCGCTGAGCAAACCCGCGTCTTCGGAGGCCATCCCCAGCGGGGCGTCAGTCACTACGTCTGCGCCGAAGTCCGTCGTGAAACCTTCGGTGACGCGGCGGGTGGCCTCAGGATCGTTGTAGCACCGGGGAAAGGTGTTTATTTCGGTGATGGTGGGCTCAGGGGCAGCGGAGGCGGCGGCTTCGGCTGAAATAATCCGGCGGATTGCTGCCAGTACGGCTGCGCGGGTGTCTTCGTCCGGGGTTCGGACGTTGATCGAAAACTCAGCTGTTGCCGGGATAATGTTTTCCTTCAGCCCAGCGTGGAAAGTTCCTACTGAGATGACCGCCGGCGTGGATGGTGCCAGTTCGCGCGAGACGATGGTCTGCAGCCGAAGCACCATCGCTGAGGCGGCAACGATCGGATCTACGGACTTCTCCGGCTGCGAACCATGTGCCTGCCGGCCATGGACCGTGACCTTCCAGGAATCTGCCAAGGTAGCCATGTGCCCGCTCCGAATCAGGAGCGTGCCTTTGACCGCGGGCAGTACGTGCTGGGCCAGCACCACCTCGGGTTTTGGCGCCCGGTCCCAAAGTCCATCGCTGATCATTGCCCGGGCGCCATAGGCGGTTTCTTCGCCGGGCTGGAATATTAAAACCAGCGTCCCCTTCCAGAGCTCCCTGCGCTCCACCAGGAGGGCGGCAAGCGCGAGCGCGGCAGCAACATGGGTGTCATGCCCGCAGCCGTGCATCACGGGCACGGTGGTACCGTCTCTTTGCGTACCCGTGGCCTCGCTGGAGTATTCAAGGCCCGTCTCCTCGGCGATAGGCAGGCCGTCCGTGTCGGCCCTGAAGCCGACGACGGGACCGTCGCCGTTCGTCAGGACAGCCACTACCCCGGTGGCTCCGCAGCGAAATGAGTCGATCCCCAGGGCGGCCAAGTGGGTTTCGATGTAGGCGGCAGTCTCGAATTCCTGGCCCGAGAGTTCCGGATGGGCGTGCAGGTGCTTATAGACGTCTATGCATTCGTTCACAAATGATTCGGGAACGTCTACAGCTGCGGTGAGCCGCACGCTCGTGGTGATAGTCATTCAGAGTTCTCTTTCAGTGGGTGGTTTCGGAGATGGGAGCGGCGGGGTCAGCCGCTTCCCGGGCCTTGTCGGTTCCGGGTGTCGGGTTGTTGGACCGCGCGTACCACGAGACGACGATGGTGATGATGACGGCCAGCGCGGTGGCGTAGAACGTAAGCGCCGGGACCAAGGGCACCACCACGAAGACAATGACAGCAGCGACCAATACGGCCACGATCGTCGTGCGGCGGCTCTTCATGGCAAGCACGCTCTGCAGGACAACGGCCCCGAAGACTGCAGGGAGGATGTAGCCACGCGCGGTGGCAATCAGTGGTGCTGGGAGCATCCCGACCAGCCAGGTGCCCAGGACGCCCACAAGGAAAACCAGGGTGGTGATGTGGATGAGGACGGCACCGACAATGGCGCTTCCGGCAATGAGTTCCGCCCGACGTGTGCCCGGTTTCTCGCCCAGGTTGGCCTGTGCCACGATGGCTGCCGGGAGGAGCTTGTTGGCGATGTTTCCGATCAGGAAAGCCTGGTACATCGCCGAGCGGCCCAGTATCGGGAAATAGGAAATGGGTTCAATGATGGCTATGACGCCGAAGGTGGCCAACACGGCGACGACCGCAGTGACCAGCTCCATCCCTGTGATGCCCGCGCCAGAGCCGAAAGCTGCGTACAGCGCGGCTGCCAGCGAAATGAGCAGACCCAGGCCCAGTGTGATCGGTCCCCAGATGGAGGTGGTGCGGTCAAAAGCTGCAAGTTCAGCGGAAGTTGTCTTTGACATCGGAGTGGCTCCTTTCGTGTGGTTCTCAGGCTGCTGTCATGAAGTAAGCGACCGCCAGCGCTGAGACTATGGCGAGGCCCAGACCCCACTCGCGCAGCCAAGGGCGGCGCAGCTTATGGGCCAGCAGCAGACATGCCCCCATGGACGCCGCCGATACGATCATGGTCACGAGATGCGTTGGCGACTTGACCACTTCCGTGAAGGCCAGCGTGAAGAACGCGCCAAGTAGCGCCGCTGTCGGCACCACAGCCATGACGGCCGGATTTACCTTGCGCAGCGTCGCGTCGCCCTTGCTCAAAATTGGAGTGAGAATCAGGGCCGAAAGCATCCAGGCGAGGCCACCGATGGTCATGGCGGCGAAAGCCAGGGCGAAGATCTTCTGGGTATAGGTGGGTCCGCCCAACTGCGCCCCCTGCGTGCCTGCAGAAATGCCGGCGGCGGCGACGTCGAACGCAGCCGAACCAACCAGGCCGATTCGGGCGAGCACTGCGGGTGTCCCGAAAAGCGGGAGCAGCGAAACAGCAATCAGTGCGACGGCAAGCGAAGGCCCGATCGCGGCCACAGCACCGGAACGGACAGAGCTGCTGACTTGGGCAGGCGTAAGGCCGACGGCCGGTGCCGCCTTCCGGATGGCCCGGAAATAGATGACTGATTGAAGGATGATGACGACAAAGACCCCTGCTGCCGCAGCCCAGAGGACTGGATGGTATATGAGGGGGGTGATGTCTGTAGAACGTGGATCGATAGCTGCAACAGGCACGGTATCTCCCTTGCGAGGTGAGTGCGGGATCTCTGAAATTTGTCCAAAGATCAAATAAATACTGGATACGGCGTCGCGATTTCTCATTTGTACCGCACTCAGTGACCACAAGTACATAGTTTCTTTGTTTCTTACGTATGTCCATCGGGACGCATGGGCGTAAATTCCGGTGCCGCGGCTACGTTCGAACCTTGGGACCGGTGGAAAAGCTCCTCACACAGCACGAACGGCCGAGCCAGCAGGCTCGGCCGTTCGCGTGTTGCGGAAGCTCTTCAGGATCTATCGGACGGAAAGTTACTCCTGATGCGTGTTGTCGGCATATTGGGCCGGGCGCCACCTGCGAAGCGGGGTGCGCGACTCGTAAGCCTGCGGAGAGGGATAGGTCACGAGTTCGACCGTGCTGCCCCACGGGGTGCGGGCGTAGAGGTACCGGTTGCCCTCCCCTGCGTCACCCCCGGGAAGATCGCCAGGCGCGCTGAGCAGATGGCCGCCGGCCTTTTCCAACCGGGTCGAAGCCTCCTCGATGTCGTCCACGTATACGCAGAAGTGCTGAAGTCCGTAGTCGCTCGGCACCACGGGCTCCCGCTGGGCAGCCCCGGAGTACGTGAACAACTCCAGGTTAGGTCCATCTCCGAGACGAAGCATACGGATGGCCTCGATCCTCGCGCCTTGCGGGATGCCCAGACCAGCCTCGACCGCGGGACCCGCCAAAGGTTCGTCGAGCATGTCGTAGATCTTTTCGGCTCCGAATGCGTCCACGAAGAAGTCCGTGGCCTGTTCGAGGTCAGGAACTGTGATGCCGATGTGTTCAATTGCGCGGATGACCATTTGTACTCCTCCTAAACCTCAGCTGCGGCCCAGAAACCGGACTGGGTCGCCTCGTACATTCGGCCGCCCCTGAAGCGTGTGCCGATGGTGCGTATGCGTTCGCCGTCGACTGCCGCTGCCAGGAAATCGTTAGGTGTACGGTCCTGAGCCCACACCACTGTCCCTCCCGCAGGGGCCGGCTGGTCCGTAAGAATGTTGACGTTCCGGGAAGCGAGCAGTCCCCTCAGGTGATTGCGCTGCATGTCATTCGTGTCGAGCCCAACGTCCTCGCTGGGAGAGCTGAGCGTAACCTTGCGGCCCTGCTCGGACAGCCACAGGGCCGCGAACATCGCTGTTTCAGTGTTTCCGTGCACGGTTACCTCCTTCGCCTCCGGCGCACTCCGGCCTGCCAGCATTTGCACGGCATCGATTGCCCCCTGGGGCGCACCGGCACTCTCGGTGCCGGTAGCGAGAAAGACTGTGTCGTACCCGCCCATTTCCGCTTCCGTGACCTCGGTTCCGAGCCGCACGTCGACCCCCGTGCGCTCCAGCTCGGCGCGGTAGAACTCAACAAACGTCGTGATCTCCTTGTTCAGGACCTCAGCTGCGGCCCAGGCCCGCAACTGACCGCCGATCTCCTTCTCGCGTTCCACCAGCGTTACTTCATGGCCACGGTCCGCGGCCAGAATGGCTGCCTCGCATCCGGCCGGGCCAGCGCCGACGATCAGGACCCGCTTGGCGGGAACTGCCAGCCGACGGGCTTCGGCTGCCCGCTTCTCCTGGGAGAGCGCCGGGTTGATAACACACTGCGTGTGCTGGCCATTGAACATCCAGCGCGAGATGCACTCGTTAACCGCCAGGCAGCGACGGATGTTGGACGTTGCCCCACGCCGGGTCTTCTCAACGATCGTGGGATCGGCCAGGCCTGCCCGTCCCATGGCGACGAAGTCCAGTTCACCGGCAGCGACGTCGTCGTTGAGTTCATCCAGCAACCAGACAAGACGCCCGACACCGATGACCGGCACGGAGACCCGCTTCTTCACCTCTTTGGCGTAGTGCAGGAGGTTGCCCGGCGGGACCATGGGCAGGAGGACGTCCGCCGTGTCGTAGTTGCCGGCCGACACGTCCAAGGCGTCTACATACTTTTCAAGCATTTGGCAGAACGCCAGGCCGTCATCCAAAGAGAGCCCGCCCTCGTACGGCTCCTCGACACTGAGCCGGTACATGACCGGAAAGTCTGGACCGACCTGTTCGCGGACTGCCCGCACCACTTCAAGGGCAAACCGGGCACGGTTTTCCAGCGGGCCTCCATACCCGTCCGTGCGTTTGTTGGTCTTGGGCGACAAGAACTGCCCCAGCAGGTACCCATGGGCGCCGTGGAGTTCCACTGCGTCGAAGCCAACTTCCTTGGCGCGGCGGGCGCCTTGGGCGTACATGTTGATCAGGCCGGGAATTTCTTCGAGCTCAATGGCGCGCGGCGCCGTTCCAAAGGCGCTGGTGATGCCGGCGGTCGGCGCAATCGGGGGCACGTTGCCTTCGGTATTGCCCTGTGAGTTCTGCCGGCCCGTGTGGTGCAACTGGACCGCAATTTTCGCGCCCTCATTGTGTACTGCCTCCACCAGGTCGGCCAGGCCCGACCGGTAACGGTCATGGTCAATCCGGATTGGGTGTCCGACTGTACGGCCAACCTGCCAGTCGACAGAGGTGTTCTCGGTGATGAGCAGGCCTGCTCCACCGCGGGCCCGTTGCCGGAAATACTCAATGAGGCGGGGGCCTGCATACCCGTCGACCTCGGCATACTGCGTGAATATGGGTGACTGGACGAAGCGGTTTTTCAGGGACATCGATCCGATTCGTCCGGGCTGGAATAGTGCGACGTGTTTCACGGCACGCTCGCTAAGGGTACTGGTCACTTGGGACTCCTTCGTCACCGGGAGGCATCTCCTCGCCTCCACAAGTATTGAAAACTCGAGCAAGCAAAACCTGCCGCCGTGTGCACAGAAGTGTTCCGGAGATGCACAAAGTCGTTCAGATCACATTGAGCGGTGGGCGTTCCGTGCCTCGCGGGGGGAAACACCGTAAGCGGCACGGAAGGCGCGACTAAACGACGACGGGTTCTCGAAACCGCACCGGTGCGCCACTTCGGTGACAGAGATGGGTGCGGGTGACAGCAGGAGTTGGTATGCCGCTTCCCGACGACGCCGCATCAAAAATTCCCGGCAGGTTTCCCCTGTGCCCTCGAACAGCGCATGGAGGTAACGGATCGACACGGCATTTCCGTGGGCAATGTCGTCTACGGTGAGGCTGGAGTCGCCCAGCCGGGACTCGACAAAAGCTTTAACTTCCATAAGGCGGATCGCCTTTGTGTCGAGGACGATGTTGGTGGATGCGCCAATCGCGGAGGCTAAAAGATCGACCGCAATCCGTCCCGCCATCGCCGCTGAATCCTCGTCCAGATCCACCGCCCTGGTCGACGTGTGCAACCAGTCAAACAACAGACGAAGGCTGGGCGTGCTATTCAAGGGGCGTCCGACAAGTGATTCAAGGCGCGGCAACGCCTCAAGGCAGAGCTGCCGGGGCATGAAGAGTGTCGTTTTTAGGAGAGGTCCTTCGCTGAAGCACTCTCCAGGCAATACTCCGTCCCACATCACCGCACTGCCTGCTCCCACAGCTGCCTGTCTGCCCCCCTGGGAAAACACTTCCCGGCCGCGCCTTACCAATAGGACCGCTGCGTAATCTCCGTCAGTATGGCTAATTTCCCGCTGGCCGCGCCGCCCACTCATTCCGCCCAGCCGGCAGTCCACAGCCCACAACCCACCAAATTCTGCCGCCCGGTGTTTCAACGCCGCGTCCCGAACCACATCCAACTGCCACGGCAGATGGCTCGTTGAGAATTCGTCGACCATTTCGTCGTTCACTAAAGGCATCGTCGTCACCGACGTCATAGGGTCACTCCGTTTCCCTGCATCGGAGCAACCGCAGCAAAGTCGCCGGGTGGCATAATCCGACCACCCGACGACCGAAGCCTGCGGAGGCTCCACCTTCCGACAGTTGGAGTTGTATCAGTTCTCCGGATCGAGGACGAAGTCGTAGGTGACTTCCCGCCCATTGCCGTCCGTGCGGTCGGTCGGCGCGAGGATCAGTTCCGGCTTGACGGCCGAAGCGATGTCGTCCGCGACGTGCTCATCACCCTGGAAGTACAACTGTGTGGTGATGAGTTGGTGACCCGGAGCGGAGACCTTCAGGTGCAGGTGTGCCGGACGCCAGGCGTGCCAGCCGGCAGCAGCGATGAGTGCACCGCAAGCGCCGTCTGTCGGAATCTGGTACGGGGCCGGCTGTATGGTGTTGATCTGGAATTTACCATCGGCATCGGCAATCACAGACCCGCGAAGGTTCCACTCAGGCAGGCCCGGCGCGAACTGGGAGTAGAACCCGAGGTCATCAGCGTGCCACAGTTCGATCAACGCGCCGGCCAGGGGCTGCCCAGCAACGCTCGTGACCTGGCCCTGGAAAAGCAACGGCGTGCCCGGTTCGTCATCGCGCATGGGCAGCGTGGCCGGCGTGTTTTGAGCGGGCGCGTTCGGGATGTAGTAGGGGCCTTCGATGGTTCCTTTGGAGCCGTGCCGGTTGGCGTTGGCAACTTCTTCGACGGAGTGCTCTACCCAGACGTCAAGGAAGAGCGGCCATTCCCCGTCCTCACCGACCTGGATCAGCCAGGCTTTGAGGGCGTTGTACTCGTCATAAGTGACTTTTTCGTCGATCACGGTCTCGTTGATGGCTTTGATGATCTTGCCGGCGAGGGCGCTGACGCGTTCCTTGCTGGTTGCTGCAGCGACGTGCTTGTTTTCCCTGAAACGGGCTGTTGCGCCTGCACCTGAGGCGGCTGCGGTTGCCTGGGTTTCCGTGGTCACGGTGACTCCTTTGTCGTGGTGGTTGATCCTGGCTCGAGCATTGTCCTCGCGGACATCGTGGAGTGCCGGGCATCACACAGTGTGTGGCTGTTCAAGACTAGGCTCCCCATTGAGCGAATAGAAATACCTTTTCGGAACAGACTGAGAGGTTCCGCGTATCAGTCTGTGGCGTGAAAGGCACGCAGAACAGGGCCCCGGGCTTTGGGGTGCCGATATCGTCCCCAGATCAGCCGCGCGTGATGCTCAGATTGGAGAAGAACGCCTCGGTTCCAATGTCAACCCACAGGCCAATCTTCCCGCTGGCCGGCATGGCCTTGGTTTCAGCCACAGCCAGGGCCTCCACCCCATTGATGCCGACGCGAAGGCGCTGGTCCTCCACTTCGATGCGCAGGTGGATCCACTCGTCCGGGCCGATGTCGGCCCGAGCCTCATAGCGGCCGTCGGGGTATTCAACGCGAAGGCGTTCAAAGTCCCATTCGGGATAGGCGAAATACTGCACGCCGCGATTCACACGTGGACCTGGTGGATTGAGCTTCGCGCCATTGAGCGGTCGAACATAGACAGACTCAAAGCGGTCAGCGTCGTCGGAAATTCGGTAGGCGATACCGGCAAAGGCACGCGCATAATCGGGCGCGTCCCCAGTCAGGCGGCTCAATATGTCGACCTCAATGACACCGTTCTCGAACTCAGCCGGCAGCAGGACAAAGGTGGGCTGGTCGATGTAATGGACTCCGGGAACCCCCGCTGCCGCCTCGCCGGTCAGTGCCACCCGGAGGGCCTTGCGGCCCCCGATCTTGCCGGCATATGCCATAACGGATCTCAGCGAAGCTCCCCCTGGCAGTCTGTCCAAGGGAAGAACAGTACTGCCCGCGTTGACGTCAGTCATGAATATGTCCTTCCACTGTGACCACAAGCTTGCCGGATACGGACCCATCCTCCATATCCTGGTGCGCTTGGACGATCTCGTCGAACCTGTAAACCTTGCCGATGGGGACTGAGACGCGTCCGGCTTCCACGGCATCCAGGAATTCCTGCAGGACAGGTGCAGGAAGGTCGCTGGCGCCACCGGAGTAGGCGGTCAACCGCACCCCGTTCGGAATGAAATCAATCGGATAGAAGTCCTTGACCGTCCATTCGTCTGAAAGCATTCCGGTGAAGCAGACAGTCCCGTGGACGGCGGTGGCCCTTAGCGTGTCTTGAAGTGTCGGTGTTCCGACCAGCTCCACTGCGCCGCCGACCCCGCCCGGGAAGATTCCGCGTACCTGTTCGGCAATCGAACCGGAATCAATCACCACGTGATCCGTGCCTGCGTCCAGGAGCGCCTGCGTTTTGGCTGGATTCCTGGTGGTGGCCACCACGGTGATGCCTTGGCGTTTGGCGAGGACGGCCAGGGCCATCCCTATGGATGAAGTGCCGCCGCGGATCAGCAGGCTGCTGCCAGGGGCGGCGTTTACGCCGACTGTCAGGGAGCCGTTTGCGGTTTGCAGCATCTCGGGCACGGCACCCAAAGTGGACCAATCAAGGCTGCTTCTAAACGGGACCACGCTGGAGGCCGGCACGCTCACGTACTCGGCATAGCCGCCGTCGAAAGTTCTGCCCATGCCGCCCATCAGCGCGGCGACCTGAGTGCCTTCGGCGACCTCACCGCCCGGAGCCTCTACTACAACACCGGTTGCTTCAATCCCGGGGATGCGCGGGAAGGATCCGAATGAGCCCAGTCCCCTGCGGAAATGAAGCTCCGAGCGGTTAAGGCCAAAAGCGTGGACTTTGATCAGCACCCAACCAGGCCTGGCGACAGGCCGGGGCACTACCCGGATCTTGAGAGCTTCGGGCGCCCCCGGGCCGTCAAGGACGATTGCGTGCATGTGCTCAGGCATGGTGGTGTGCTCCTTTTGATTCGGTTTGCAGGTCACTCAGCTCAGGTGAACTGTCCGCCGCCGAAATGTCGGAATGCCCTCCCGCGGTTTCAGGCCCGCGGCGAATTGCGGGTATCGCGGCAACGCCGACGGCTGCAATCAGTACTCCGGGTACCAGTGGCCACGCGGTGATTTCAGTCAGCGACTGAACCACATAGGGCGCGATGCCGCCGAATATGGTGGTGGCAATGGTCCCGCCGATTGCCAGCGCGGTGAGGCGGCCCCTGACGACAAACTGCTCCGGAATTGCTGATGCGCCCACTGCGCTCAGGCTGCCGGCCAGGCACGAAAGAACCACGACGGCGGCAATGGCCAAGGGTGCGGTGGAGTAACCGGCGGCAGCGAACATGGGAACGGGCAGAAGAACGGCGGCCACCGCCAGGACGAGCAGCATCCGGCGACGCCCGTATCGGTCGGACAGCCAGCCGGCGGCCGGCGAGGCAACAACCACGACGGCGGCGGAAAGCGTTGCCAGGGCAAGCGCGGAAGATTCGGCCCAGCCCTGAACGGAAACCAGGTATGTGGGCAGGTAGACAATGCCTACGTAGTACGTTGCGGAAACAAGCCCGGAGATGACGAAGGTGCGGACAATGGCCCGCCATTGCCGCCCCACAACCTGTGGAATCGATTCCCGGGTTTCCTCTGCGCGGCTCTGCGCAAAGAGCGGGGTTTCGTGGAGGCCGGTGCGCAGCACCAGGATCATGGCAGCGAGTACGCCGCCGATGATGAATGGTATCCGCCAACCCCACGCATCCATCTGTGCCGCAGGAAGGGCGGCGATGGTGACGGCTGCGACGCCGGCAGCGAGTAGCGCTCCGATCTCGCTGGCAGCAGCGGCCAACGATGTCACCAGGCCCCGCCTGCCTGGGCTGCTGCTTTCCAAGAGGTACGTCATGACACCGGTGTATTCACCCCCCACTGAAAAGGACATGAGGCACCTCAGTGCGAGCAGCCAGGCGGCGGCCGCTTCACCAATTTGCGCGTGCGTGGGCAGGACAGCCGTGCCTATCGTGGCCAGCAGCATCAACGCCATGGATGCCAGCAAGACGGGCCGACGGCCCCAGCGATCTCCCACATATCCAAAGACGAGGCCGCCTATCGGCCGGAGGAGGTAGGAAACGGCAAACGTTGCCAGTGTCATGAGGACCCCCGTGGGGCTGTCACCGAAGAACACCCGTGAAAGGACTGCGCTGAGGTAAAGGAACAACGTGAAGTCATACCATTCCACCACGGTGGAAAAAACGGCGATAGCGAGCCGGCCCCGGGGAACGGTGGCTTGAGCCACAAGGGGCATGGGCGAAGACGGCATGGGAGGATCCTTCGACGGCGAGAACGAAACGATACCTCTAAACGAGGTATGCATTAGGGAACGTTACCTCGTTTCGATGTATTCCTGTCCGTTAGCATTGTTGTCGTGCTCGAACTGATGATCCTGGGCTTCCTCGCCGAAGGCCCCCTCCACGGCTACCAACTCCGGCGCAAGATGAACGAACTCTACGGTTTCGCAAAGGAGATCAGTGACGGGAGCCTGTATCCCGCCATCCAAAGGCTCATCAAAGCGGGTGCCATTGTGCAGCGCATCGAGAATGGCCGCGCCGCCCAGCGCCACACACTCGAACTCACGCCTAAGGGCCGGGAAGACCTTCAGCAACGGCTTCGCAGCGCTTCGGGCGGAGATGTCAGCGATCTGGGGCGGTTTATGGTGATCCTTGCCTTCCTGTCCCAACTTCCCGACGTCGAAGACCAGCACGCGGTACTCGAGCGGCGGCTGAAGTTCCTCGAGGCACCCGCCAGTTTCTTCTACGAAAACGGCAGGCCTTTGCGAAGCGCGGATATCCAGGATATCTACCGCCAAGGAATGCTGACCATCGGGAAGGCGGCGAGCCGGGCAGAAATTGCCTGGCTCCGCCGTACCCTGGGCATCTGACCGTTAAAAGGGTGCGCACCCACGTCCAATAAGACCCTCTTTGTCGTTAGCGTTGTAATGGCAATTGGTCAGATTGGGCACCCCATTCGTACCGACCGAGCGCAGAACAAAAACCCGGGGCCAGCCCTTCCGGCCCCGGGTTTTGCTGGCGGATTGTCCACCAAGTCATTTCCAACGCACCGCCCGATTGCATAGCCTGCTGCGCGGCGTCGCTGCGATCACGTTGAGGCGACTTAATTGTTTATGGAGGTCCTACCGTCCGCCGGCGGTCACACCAACAGAGCTTCCTGCGAGCTCGAAGTGCTCGACTTTGGGCGGCTGGGCAAAGAAGGGCCGCACAATGGCGCTCCATTCCTCATACAGTGCGGACTGGCGGAATCCCACGGTATGATCTTCAACCGTTTGCCACTGGATAAGGAGCACATACCGCTCTGGCGTCTCGATGCACCGCCGGACCTCGTAGCTATGAAAGCCGGCTGATTTTGAAAGCGTGGAGTCGAGTCCCAGCTGAATCGCGCGTTCGAAATCCTCCTGTTTTCCAGCAGGAATGCGAATGTCGGCTAATTCAAGAATCATTTTTATTGTCCTTCTTTCTCGTTTGGCATCTCGTGTCGGATCCAGCGCAAGACTGAGTCATGGGTGGGCTTCCAGCCAAGTTCTTCCCTTGCACGTTTTGCCCTGACCCGGCTGTTGCTGCCGTAGGTGTAGTAGGCTCGGCCCGGGCCCCACTGATTCGCTGCCTCGTCTGCGTCCCAAGACTCCACCTCGCCGAGTCCCAGGCGCTCAGCGATCGCTGCACCTATGTCTGCGAATGAAGATTCTCCATTCTCAGCGAAGTAGAACGATCCCGGCGGTGCGGCATCAACCGCAAGACCGTAGAGATCGACGAGATCGTTGATGTGGACAGTCGACCAACGATTTAGTCCCTTCCCAACAACGCGGACCACACCGCTGGCATGGGCTTGGTCCACGAGAAATGGGACCTGAATGCTTCTGGGGTTGATGCCGGTTCCGACGCCATAGACCAGGCTCGGGCATATCACAGCGCTCCGCACGCCGCGGCTGCCGGATTCCAGTACCAGCGAATTGATCTCCTGGCGGGCCTTTTTGCGGTCCTCGACGACGAACGGCGTGTCTTCGTCATAGATGGAATCTGAGGCCTGGTTACCCCTGACATCGTCACCGACAAGGCTGGATCCGCTCGTGTGAATCAGAACCTTTCCAGAGCCCTCAAGGGCTCCCGCCATCGCCTCTACAGAAGCTCGGTGGTCGGCATCTGCCGCGCTGACGACTGCGTCAGCCTTCCGCGCTTCGCGCATGAGAATGTCTCGGTCCTCCAGGGTTCCGATCACGGGTTCGATTCCCGACGCCGCCAGGACGGTTGCTTTGTCAGTATCGCGGGTTAGGCCCGTAACCTCATGTCCACCCGCCATCAGCTTTTCGGCAACGGAACCACCGATGTAGCCGCTCGCCCCCGTAATGAAAATCTTCACTTATTCGCCTTTCCAAGCCGTCTTCTTCGACGGCCGCAAGTCTGTTGAGTTGCCTATACCCGCTGGTCGATCACTGGGTGTCGTTCTTAATCTCGTGGATCTCAATCATGTTTCCTGCGGGATCCGTGAGGAAGATTTGGTACCAGCCCTTCACGGACCAGATACCCCAGTCGTCAAAGGGGATGCCATTCTCGGTCAGTTGCGTCTTGACTGCTTCAATGTCGTCGGTTCGGAAGGCGAAGTGCCCGGCGATAAGCGGGTTTACTGAGTGCCCCTCCTGAGCGGCCAAATACGGCTGGCGGCGGGTTGCGTGGAGTTGGAGCTCAACAGGGTCCCCGGCGTCGAAGAACTTCGCGCCTTCGTCCCACTCCTCGTCGCCGTCTTTCCCGTCACTGGCGCTGGTCGCGATCATCGGGGGTGAGGGAAGGAGTTCCAACCCGAGCGCATCCCTGTAGAACGCTGAGAGTGTTTCCATGTCGTCGGAAGTGACGTTGACATGGTGGAGTCGAAGATTTGCCATCAGGATTTTCCTTTCTTTCTTTCGTGAATCGATCCTGACAGCCCTCATTCATTGTGTCCAATACCTAATCAGTCCGAGAATAAGTAGGTATTCGTCATGAATCTGTCTGTGGCGAAGGGGATCGGGACGCCCCCGGGGCGGATTTCGTGGACCGGAACCTGGGCAGACCGGAGCTGGAAACGTTAAATAATCTCCAGCGATCGGGGCGGCTTGGGCAGTACCTCGTCTGCCACTCGCAGTACCGCGCGGACTGCCGCAGACGGATTGTCTTGATGCCACGCCAGCGCGGATTGGTATCGGGGCTCAATGCCCTGGAGTGGCAGGTAGCGGACACCGGGCTGCTGGATGTGCAGACAGGATGAGATCGTAATCGTGACTCCTGCGCCGGCAGCGACGAGCGCGTGAATGGTGTAGGAGTCTGGCGCTGCGAGCACGATCCGGGGCTCAAACCCGGCATCGTGGCAGACCTGTTGCGTGACGGTCCTGACGAACGAGCCGGTGTCGGAAGGAAAGCTTACAAACGGGTCCTCAGCAAGTTGGGAGAGCTCCAGGCTCTGCTCGTCCGCGAGCTGATGATCGATGGGAAGAACAGCAAAGAGCTCCTCTTCTTCGATGGCCCGATACCGAACCCCGGGCATCTTTGCTGGGATGCGGACAAATCCGATGTCCAGGCTGCGATTGGCCACGTCGCTAAGAGCCTTGTTCGTGTAGACCTGCCCCTCCAGGACGAGTTCGATGTCAGGATGCGCCATTCGCACACCGCGCGCCAGGGCGGGGACGAAATCACGGCTTGAGGCTCCCGCGAACCCTACGGTCACACGACCATACTCCCCCCGCCCCCCGGCCCTTGCGGCCCGTTCTGCGTTGCCAACCGCCTCCACGGCAGCCCGCGCAGGCTCCAGCAGCGCCGTTCCAGCAGAGGTCAGGCGGACCGTGCGGGTGCTCCGCTCGAAGAGCGAAGTACCCAGATGTATCTCGAGCTTCCGAATGATCTGGCTCAGGGGTGGCTGGGCCATATGCAGTCGATCAGCTGCCCGCCCGAAGTGAAGTTCCTCTGCGACTGCCAGGAACGCCTGGAGATGGCGAAGCTCCATCGTGCTCCTTAATTTAGCTAAGAACAATGCTTCAAATTGGTTGCTGGCGGGCCTCCGGCAAGACCGCTTCACCTAGGCCCTCAATTCATTAGAAACTCTAATATATGTAACACCAAATGAGTATTGGACGAGTCATAATCTTGGTGTCACTCTTGACCTACACCGCGACCTGCGTGAGCCAGCTCACGAAGAGGTCGCACTCTATGTAGCGAAGGAACTGAAGTGTCACACGAGAAAATGGTCGCGGGAGGAACAGTCGCCGGACTGGACCTCGAAGGACTGGACGGACCCAAAAAAGGCAATCTGCCCGGACACGCCCGCATCGGCTTCATTGGTATTGGAGCCATGGGACTGCCCATGGCGCGCAACCTGCATCGCACCGGTTATCGCGTGCATTCCTTCGATCCGTCTGATCGCCAGCGTGAACTGGCTCAAGCCGCCGGTATCCCTGCCGACGAAAAGATCGATGCACTGCGCGACAGCACGGTTGTCATCATCATGGTTGCCAGCCCGGATCAGCTCCTGGGACTGACTGAAAGCCACATCCTTTCTGGCGGTTCCTCGACGCTCCGTACCGCCGTCGTCGCGTCAACAGTCGGGCCCCGGGCGCTCAAGGAATTCGCTGAGCGAGTTGCCCGTCATGGTATCGACGTCGTCGATCTAGCTGTGACAGGCGGGGTCGCTGGCGCAGAAGCAGGAAGCCTCACATTGCTGACCGGAGCGCCGGCATCGACTGTTGACAGGGTCCGCCCAATTCTGGAGCGCCTTGGGCTCATCAAGATGTGCGGAGACCGGCCAGGAGATGGTCAGGCTGTGAAGCTCGTAAACAATTTGCTCGCGGCAATAAATTCCGCTGCAGTCGCTGAGTCGATCAGGTTTGCTAAAGGCATGGGGTTGGATCCAAAGCGAGTGCTCGACCTCATCGAGAACGGTGCCGCAGCTTCGTGGATGCTCTCTGACCGCGGACCCCGGATGGCACAGCCACGCGCCGAACGGGACTTTGGGACGTATACGTCGATACTTGCGAAGGACACGTCGCTCATAGAAGTAGTTGCTGCTGAGCATGGAACCGCAGTACCTCTGCTCAATATCGTGCGGGCGCAGTTCGCGGAGGCCATCGACCTAGGCTGGGCACAAGAAGACGATTCATGCATTGTCGACCTCCCCGTCCGGCAGGGGTAAACCCCAAATCACGTTCGGTTAGGGGTCAGATATCGGCCTCGGCCGGCCTGCCCACCAATGCATATCACGATTGCTTACATCAAAGGAGATATCGAGCATGGCTAATTCATCAGCAACAGAGCCGCGCAACGCAGCGCTGGGCTCACCCGGCAAACTGAAAACAGCGCTTGCCGCCACCGCCGGAACTATGGTGGAAAACTATGATTTTCTAGCTTTTGGCACCGCATCCGCCCTGTACTTCGGGGCCGCCTTTTTCCCCTCAGCAGACCCCACAATGGGCACCCTCCTCGCATTACTGACCTTCGGCGTCGGCTTCCTCGCACGACCACTCGGCGGTGCGCTGGGCGGCTATTTCGGTGACAAGTACGGGCGCAAACCGGTTCTCTTCGCAGCTCTTCTCGTGATGGGCTTTGCAACGTTCGCCATCGGACTGCTGCCAACCTATTCGCAGATCGGCGTTTTAGCTCCCATCATCCTCGTCGCGGTACGGCTCATCCAAGGCCTTGCCTATGGCGCAGAATGGGGCGGCGCCGTGATGATGACGTTCGAACACGCCCCATTGAAGAGCAAGGGAAAGTACTCGGCCATTCCCCAGACGGGAAGTCCCATAGGAATCGCCTTGGCAACTATTGTTTTCCTCGCGTCCGCTCAGCTCGGAAACGACTGGTCCTGGCGACTGCCCTTCCTTGCCAGTGCAGTCCTGGTCCTCGTGGGACTCTACGTCCGCCTGAAGCTTGAAGAATCCCCTGACTTCGAACAAGCGAAAGACTCAGGGGAAATCCTCAAGAACCCGGTCACCGAAGTCCTGCGAACAAGCTGGAGCACAATCCTTCGGATTATAGCGCTGCGCATCGTCGAATCGTCCGGCTATTACATGATCTCAACCTTCCTGCTCTCCCGCATTTCGGCGTCACATCCCGAGGCCAAGGGGACCACCCTGACGGCACTGCTCATCGCATGCATCATCGCCGTCCCGGTCATCATCTCGGCAGGAACCATTGCCGACCGAATTGGACGCAAGAAGCTGTACCTGGCCGGCTGCCTCGCCACGATCGCATTCGGCTTCCCGGCCTTCCTCCTGCCAAGCGGAGATAACCCCTGGACGATCTTCGCAGTGTTCGCCATTGGCATCGGCGTGATCTGGGGGACCCTCGCAGGCACGCAATGCGCATGGTTCGGTGAGCTGTTCCCGACGAACACCCGGAACTCCGGCGCCTCACTCGGATATCAGCTGGCCGCCAGCCTCTCAGGATTCGTGCCATTCATCGCCGGCGCCCTGGCCGCCGCATTCGGCTCAGTGGGAGGCTCCATGCTGTACATGCTCGTCGGGGTGATCGGACTCGTCGGAGTACTTGCTACACGCGAAACCTGGGGAAAACTCGAGCGTCAACGAGTACATTCCCTTCTTGATCCAGCGCCCCACGTCACAACGCCGTCGTTGTCGGCAGCGCCACCGCTGTCGACTGATTCAGCGGCCCGGTAGGCCCGCTTCACTGCAATAAGAAAAATTCATCTGCGAGACGCCCGCCCTAACCCTGTTCAGTGGATATGGGCGGGCGTCTTGTTTTCGACGTGAGTGTCCCCACAGCGACGGACTCTCCCGAACGGCCTGGAACTAAGACTTAGGCGCTACCCGTCCGGGACCCGATGCAGCACCAGAATTAATGATCAATAGCGCAACAATCACAGCTCCAATAGGTATTGGACTAGATGTAATTAGCAATGCCATTGTTGGTTACATCAACGAGTTTTAGGAGAGCCATGAGGATCGGATCCAGTCCCACCATCGAGTGGCACGCAGATGCAGAGCACGCCGCTGCACCTGAGCAGGCCGCCATGCGTGACATGTTTGACTGCACAAAAAGCGGCCCTCTGTCCGGTGTACTGGTGGCTGATTTCGGCCGCGTACTGGCTGGCCCCTACTGCACCATGCTGCTGGCAGACATGGGCGCAACGGTTGTCAAGATCGAGAGCCCTGACGGCGACGAAACCCGCGCGTGGAAGCCTCCCGTCAGGGACGGCGAGTCCACGTATTACCTGTCGATCAACCGCAACAAGGGATCTATCGCCCTGGACCTAAGGGACGAGGATGATCGCAGGATTGCCCAGGACATCGCCCAGCGGGCCGACGTCATGGTTGAGAACTTCAAACCTAACTGCCTGGAACGGTACGGCCTGGACTATGATTCCGTGGCAAAAACGAATCCAGAAGTGATTTATGCATCCATCACCGGCTTCGGTACGGCGGGAGGTGCTTCACTTCCGGGATATGACCTGCTTGTCCAGGCGCTGTCCGGCCTGATGAGCCTTACGGGCGCACCCGATACCCCGGCGTACCGCTCGGGTGTTGCCGTGTTCGACGTGATCACCGGCCTCCACGCGGCCATCGGGATACTCGCCGCCCTTCATGAGCGGTCGCAAACGGGCCGGGGGCAGCAGATCGAAGTCAACCTCATGTCATCCGCGCTGTCCGGCATGGTGAACCAGACCGCCGGCTATCTGTTGAGCGGCACCGTCCCGACACGGCTGGGAAATGAACATCCCAGCATCTACCCCTACGAGCCGCTGCCCACGGGCGAAGGCGACATTGTCATTGCCATCGGTAACGATCCCCAGTTCCGCAAGCTGTGCCAAACCCTTGACCTCCCGCAGTTGAGCCTCGATGCCCGGTTCGCAACGGCTCCGGCCCGCAGCCTGAACCGCGAAGAACTCCGCCCTGTGCTGCAGGCGGCCCTTGGCAAAGCATCTTCTACCGAGTGGTTCGACGTTCTCACCGGGGCTGGAATTCCCTGCGCCCCGATCAACGACGTTCGCCAGGGGCTCGATTTCGCTGAACGCATTGGACTGGAGCCCGTCGTCACCATCGGTGAAGGCAGGGATGCCATCCCCACCGTCCGGAATCCCATCACTTTCTCGGAGACACCTGTCAGCTACGACCTCGTTCCCCCAGCCCATGACGGGAACCGTGACCAGGTTCTTGCCTGGCTTGAGACGGAAAAGCAAACCAAGACACACCGGCGGTCTGCATCCGCATTACAACGAAAGGTTCAACGATGACCACCACAGCCGACCGGCAGACGGCAACCTCTGATTACTTCCGTTTGGATGACGATCTCACTGCTGACGAGATCGTTATCCGCGACAAGGTCCGCGCGTTCGCCGAGAACCGTGTACTTCCGGTTATCAACGCCTATTGGGAAAAGGCTGAATTTCCCGAGGAACTGCTCGAACCCTTGGCTGGGCTGGGTGTCATAGGGACCACGATCAAGGGCTACGGTTGCCCCGGCATGAGCCGCAAGGCCGCCGGAATGGTGGCACGCGAAATGGCCCGCGCCGATGGGAGCCTCAACACGTTCCTCGGGATCCATTCAAACCTCTGCATGGGCGCCCTTAACCTCCTGGGCAGCGCCGAGCAGCGGGAACGTTGGCTCCCGCCCCTGGCCAGGATCGAAAAGACCGGCGCCTTCGCGCTGACCGAACCGGAACACGGCTCGGATTCCGTGGCTCTGGAGACCCAGGCCCGGCGCGACGGAGACTCCTGGGTGCTCACGGGCCGCAAGCGCTGGATCGGCAACGGCCACGCCGCCGACGTCATCGTCCTGTTCGCTCGAAACACGGCAGATGGAAACGTCAACGCATTCGTTATCGAGAAGGACGCCGCGGGCCGGTACCCCCAGGGCTACTCCCCCACAGTCATCTCAGGCAAGGTTGGCAAGCGTGCCATCCTTCAGGCCGACATCGAGATTACGGAAATGCGGATTCCCGACGCCAACAGGCTGGAATTGTGCCATTCCTTCCGCGACGTCTCCCGGGTGCTCCAGGCAACACGGGGCGGCGCGGCATGGGAGGCGGTGGGCCACGCCATGGCAGCCTTTGAGATCGCAGCTGACTACGCACTCAGCCGCCACCAGTTCGGAAAGCCCATCGCTTCCTACCAACTGGTCCAGCACCGCCTGGCCAACATGCTCAGTGAACTTACCACCATGCAACTGCTCTGCACCCGCATGGCCGAACTCGCCGACCAGGACAAGCTCACCAACGCCATGGCCTCGATGGTGAAGATGGCCACCGCCCAAAAGGGCAAGTGGATCTGCAACGAAGCACGGGACTTGCTGGGCGGCAATGGACTGCTGCTGGAAAACCATGTTGTCCGCCATATGACCGACATGGAAGTCGTCTCCACCTATGAAGGCACCGACTCAATGCAGGCCCTCATCGTAGGCCGCGACATCACCGGAATTTCCGCGTTCAACTAGACCGTCATCCGGCACAAGACAGCACATCACACACCCATGATTGGAACACCCATGCCTGAGGCCTTTTTGATCGGCGGGGCACGCACCCCCGTCGGCCGCTACGGCGGCGCCCTGTCCTCCATCCGCCCCGACGACCTCGCCGCACTCACGGTGCGCGCCGCCGTCGAACGCGCCGGCATTGATCCGGCCGCCGTGGACGAGGTGATTCTCGGCAACGCCAACGGCGCCGGCGAGGAGAACCGCAACGTGGCCCGCATGGCCTGGCTCCTCGCTGGGTTCCCGGACACGGTTCCCGGCATCACCGTGAACCGCCTCTGTGCCTCCGGGCTGAGCGCCATCATCATGGCTTCCCACATGGTAAAGGCTGGGGCCGCGGACGTCGTGGTGGCCGGTGGCGTCGAATCCATGTCCCGCGCACCGTGGGTGATGGAAAAGCCGGACAAGGCGTTCGCCAAGCCAGGCGCCGTCGTCGATACCTCCATCGGCTGGCGTTTCCCCAACCCCGCCTTCGTCTCCGGCGAACTCTCCCGCGGCGGCAAGGCCACCTACTCCATGCCGGAAACCGCCGAGGAAGTAGCCCGGGTCTACGGCATCTCCCGCGATGATTGCGACGACTTCGCCGTCCGCTCCCACGAACGCGCCCTGGCCGCCATCACTGCGGGGCATTTCGCGGACGAGATCGTCTCCGTTCCGGTCAAGGGCCGCAGGGGCGCCGAAACCATCGTGGACACGGACGAAGGCCCCCGCCCAGGAACCACCCGAGACGTCCTGGCCGGGCTGCGGCCCGTGGTCAAGGGCGGCAGCGTGGTCACCGCCGGCAACGCCTCGACGCTCAACGACGGCGCCTCCGCGATCATCGTCGCGTCCGAGGCCGCCGTTCAGAAGTACGGCCTCACGACCCGGGCGCGCCTCCTCCACGGCGCGTCAGCGGGCGTGGCCCAGGAAATCATGGGCATCGGTCCGGTCCCGGCCACCCGCAAGGTCATGGAACGGACCGGACTCGCCGTGGGTGACCTGGCCGCCGTCGAACTTAACGAGGCCTTTGCTTCCCAGTCGCTGGCGTGTATGCGCGAACTGAAGCTTGAGCCCGGCATCGTGAACAACGACGGGGGCGCCATCGCCCTGGGCCATCCCCTCGGCTCGTCCGGGTCGCGGCTGGTCATCACCCTGCTGGGGCGCCTCGAACGCGAAGCCACGGACGGCCGGAAGCTGGGACTCGCCACCATGTGCGTCGGCGTCGGCCAAGGCACGGCGCTGCTGCTGGAGGGGCTCTAATGACGGACGTGATGTACGACGCCGGCACGGGCTTGGGTGCCACGGGTTTCGCAACGTTGCAGGTCGAGGAGCGGGGAGACCGATTGGCGGTCCGGCTGCATCGGCCAGAGGTCCGCAATGCCATCGACCAGGCCATGGTGGATGAGTTGCACCAGGTGTGCGCGTACCTGGAGCGAACCCCGAAAATCCTGATCCTTTCGGGAACGCCCGGGAACCCGGAAACCGGAGCCAAAGGCATCTTCGCCTCAGGCGCCGACATCGCGCAGCTGCGCGAACGGCGGCGGGACGACGCCCTGGCCGGCATCAACTCCGGAATCTTCGACCGGATCGCCAAACTGCCCATGCCTGTCGTCGCCGCCCTGGACGGCTATGCCCTTGGCGGCGGCGCCGAACTTGCCTACGCGGCCGACTTCCGCATCGGCACCCCAGATCTGCGGATGGGCAACCCCGAGACGAACCTGGGCATCCTTGCAGCCGCAGGCGCCACCTGGCGGCTGAAGGAACTCGTCGGCGAGCCGCGCGCCAAGCACATCCTGCTCGCCGGGAAGGTCCTCACCGGCCAGGACTGCCTTGCCGTTGGGCTGATCACCGAGCTCGTTAATCCGGACACCCTGATGGACGCCGCGCACGCGTTGGCAGACTCCATCGCCGCCCAGGACCCGCTGGCGGTCCGCATCACCAAATCCGTGTTCCACACCCCGCGGGAAGTTCACCCCGTCATCGACACCCTGGCCCAGGGCATACTCTTCGAATCCCAGGCCAAGTTTGACCGCATGCAGACATTCCTCGACAGGAAGAAGAAGTAGATATGAGCAGCCCCGCAATTCCCGCCGGACTCCCCCCAAAGGTTGGTGTCCTCGGCGGCGGCCGGATGGGCGCCGGAATCGCCCACGCCTTCCTGGTCAAGGGCTCCGACGTCGTTGTCGTTGAGCGTGACCAGGAAGCTGCGGACGCGGCCCGCAGACGCGTCGAGGACGCCGTAGGCAAGTCCCTGGCCCGCGGCCTGGCAGGCAAGGCGGCCGACTACACCTCCCGCCTGTCGGTGAGCACGGATTACGCTTCCTTCGGTGACCGGGAACTGGTGGTGGAGGCCGTGCCCGAACTATGGGACCTCAAAGTTTCCTCTTTGCGGGCCGTCGAGGCCGAACTCGGCAACGGTGCCGTGCTGGCCTCCAACACGTCATCCCTGTCCGTGAACGGCCTGGCTGACAAACTCGACCGTCCGCAGGACTTCCTGGGGCTGCACTTCTTCAACCCGGTCCCGGCCTCCACGCTCATCGAGGTGGTCGTGGGGAAAAAGACCTCCGAGCCGCTGGCAGCCACGGCGCGCGACTGGGTGGAGGCACTCGGCAAGACCGCCGTCGTCGTCAATGACGCCCCCGGATTCGCCTCCTCCCGCCTGGGCGTAGCCATCGCCCTGGAAGCCATGCGGATGGTGGAAGAAGGCGTCGCCTCCGCCGAGGACATCGACAACGCCATGGTGCTGGGCTACAAGCACCCCACCGGTCCGCTGCGTACCACGGACATCGTGGGCCTGGACGTCCGGCTCGGCATCGCCGAATACCTGCATGAGACCCTCGGAGAACGGTTTGCACCCCCGCAGATCCTGCGCGAGAAGGTGGCCAGCGGCGAACTCGGCCGTAAGACCGGAAAGGGCTTCTTCAACTGGAGTTGATGAACCGCTTCAGGCGCTCAATTCTTACTCTCCGGCTGCCCGGGCAAGCTCGAGTGATACTCTAAACTCAATAATGAGCGAAGGGATGCTGTGGAAATCAACCAGCTGATCGCCTTTCTTGCCGTGGCGGAAGAACTGCATTTCGGCCGGGCCGCGGAGAGGCTCCATGTTGCCCAACCGCCCCTGAGCCGGACCATAAAGCAACTCGAAAATGAGCTGAATACGAGGCTGTTGGACCGGACAACCCGATCTGTGAAACTGACGTCCAGCGGTCGGGCGCTTGTGGGTCCGGCTACGGAAGTCCTCGATGCCCTGCGCCGCGCCGAAGATGCGGTCCGGTCGGCGGATGGCGGGGAATCCGGGCTCGTTCGCATAGCCTTCGCGGGCGCCTCCACGCATCAATTGGTTGCGCGGCTGGCGCGTTTGGTGAGGGCACAACGGCCAGGCATACAGCTGGACCTTTCCAGCCAAAACTTCGCCCAACCTGCCATGACAAAGCTAGTGCAGGGCGAGACCGATGTCGCTTTCGGGCGGTGGGATGTGATTCCAGCCGAAATCGCATCGGAAGTTGTGCTGCGGGACTCCCTGGTGATCGCACTCCCCGACACGCATCCGCTGGCGGGAGCGCGCCTCTTAACGATCGCAAAGCTGGCCGCTGAAGCGTTCATCTCCTTGCCGTCCTACGAGGGCGCGGTGTTGCCCGACCGGCTTCGTCGGCTCGCACGCGACAATGGCTTTGTTCCCAATGTCATCCAGGTGGCACCCGACACGCAGACAGCGTTGGCTCTTGTCAGCGCGGAAGTAGGGTGCCATCTGACGTTGGCATCGGTGGCAGACAGTGCGACCGATCCCCACGTAGTCTTCGTTCCCCTGGCGGACGCCACCGCAGACGTCGACCTCAGAGCCGCCTGGCGCCCGAACGATACGAATCCTGCAGTGAAGGCTGTTCTTCAGGAAGTCATGAACCTGAGTAAGGTTTCCAGGAACCAGGTCACCGCAGGTGATGCTGACTACTCACATGGTCGCCTCGCCTGAATCGAGACCGAGCTGACGGAGACGGCGGTAAAGCGTCGTCCTGCCCATTCCGAGCAAATCCGCTGCCTCAGACTTGTTACCGCCGGTGGCATCGAGGGCCTTGATAATGGCATCGCGCTCAGCAGTCTTCATGAGCGACAGGGGGCGCCGGGGAGGCGCCTGCTGAAGATGCTTTGGCAGATGCCGTCTTTCGATAACGGAAGCATTGACCGACCGAACCAGATCCGTGACAGTCCTTGCCAACTCGGCCACATTGCCGGGCCAGTGCCACTGAACCAAGGACTGCAGCGCAGCCGGGGATATCGTGTGCCGCGACCCAGGATCCACTTCATTGAGAATCCTTGTCACCATCCCCGGAATGCGTTCGGGAGTTTGAGCCAGTGGTGCCGTCGGCACGGTTATCCCCAGGGCGTCTATGAAGGCCTGGACTCCTTGGGATGCGTCTTCGTTGAACACCGTGACCAAAAGGCTCCCGGAACGATCACGAGCTGCCCATCCCCTTTGCACCCCATCCACGATCCTGGAGAACGCAGTGACGTCGTCGCTGCCGGCGTTTTCAAGTCTGCGAATAAGGACATCTTTGCCTTGCTGCAAAAGGGACTCGACCTGGTCCCAGGGCGTGGGCAATCCGGCCGACATCACGAATACTTCGACTGGGCCCGATTTGCCCCATGTGGCTCGAAGGTCCAGGGCTGCCGTCGCCCGTCCGGTGCCGACTGGCCCCTCGACGACAGCGATCGCTTGCCCTGGGGCGGCCGCGAGGGGACCGGACACGGGATGCGTACCGTTATTCAACAGGCCGGGCGCAGCTGGTCCGCCGCGCAATGATGGCTCCATCTCAGAGAAGTGAACAACAAAATGAACCCGCGGACCGTCACTGACCCTGCGTGCCGTAATTTCGAGCATCGTTCCCTCGAGTTCACGCCTGAGCGTCGGCGAGGAAGACCAGTTATGGGCGTTGAGCACTTCCCAAAGCATGACGTGGGAAGCAACATTCACATACGGCAGGCCCGGGGTATTGGCGAGGATCGATTCGTGGTCCAGCACGACCGTGGGCCGCTGGGAACTGGTAAAGCGCATGAACGACATCGCCAGCGCAAGGTCCTGGGGCCGCGCAGACGTTCGAAGCCGCTCCTCGATCTGCTGGCTGATCTCCCGCGCCAGCGAGAGCATGATCGGATTTGCCGCTTGTATTGGCCCACCTAAGGCGATCGAACCCACCACAAGGCCAGCCGGCGTATAGATGGGCGCGGCCGCGCAGGCGTTCGTTGCCAACGCGTCGCTGTAGTGCTGGCTTCCCTTGACGAACACTGGCCGCTTTTCCACCATCGACGTGCCCAGTGCATTCGTACCGATGGCGTCCTCGGAGTAGTCGAACCCCTCAGCGGCATGCATGTTGTCCAAGCGCCGGCGCTCACTGCTGTCGCTGGTTCGCCTGTCGACGATGCTGCCGCCGCGATCGCTCAGGAACAGGGTAGTTCCGGTGTCTTCCAGTTGATGCTGCCACCGGTCAAGTACCGGCACAGCAGCCCTGCCCAGGAGTGTGTCGGTATCTACGTCGCGGTACCGTTGTGCAGGCCCAGAGGCTTCAACTGCGCTGCCGATCGATCGGCGCCAACTGCGGACGATAAGGTCCGGAACCGATTCGTCTGCCTGGTAGACCCCTGTTAGTCCGGCACGGATTAGTTTTTCACGTGCCTCCCGCACTGGATCAGTCATGTTGCACCTTTGCAGTTTCATCCCTTCCGGGCAAGCTAGCAGCGACAATTATTGCTCTCCGGGTATCAAAGCTGGTATTTCGGGCCCCGTCCCAGTGTTTCAAGTTGAAACACTCAGCCCCTCTTCCGCCGCCGCAGACTGGTTACACGAAGTGAATTATCTCACACCGTCCTATAAGCCGGAGGAGCACCATCATGGACAAAGTCGTCCCTAACGAGACCCAGCAGCTCGACGCACTCGTCGTAGGAGCGGGCTTCGGCGGCATCTACATGCTGCACAAGCTTCGCAATGAGCTGGGCCTTAACGCTGTGGCCATTGACCGCGCCGGAGGCGTTGGCGGCACCTGGTACTGGAACAAGTACCCGGGAGCCCTTTCCGATTCTGAAAGTTTTGTCTACCAGTACTCTTTTGACCGTGAGCTGTACCAGCAGACCCCGTGGGACACCAAGTACGTCCCCCAGGCTCAAATCCTCAAATACCTGAACGGGGTTGTCGACCGATACAGCCTCCGCCGCCATATCCAGCTTGAAACCGGAATGACTGAGGCCGAGTTCGACGAGGCTGCAGGAATCTGGACCGTGCGCACGGACCGCGGGGTTACCTTCCAGTCGCGATTCCTTGTCACGGGGCTGGGCCTGCTCTCTGCCACCAACCTTCCGAAGTTTCCGGGCATGGAAACCTTCAAAGGCCGCTTGGTCCACACGGGCGCTTGGCCCGAGGACCTGGATCTCACCAGCAAGCGGGTAGGTGTCATCGGCAACGGCTCCACAGGCAACCAGGTCATCACGGCCACGGCTCCGATCGCAGCCCACCTGACGTCCTTCCAGCGCACGCCGCAGTACAGCGTTCCCGCCGGCAACCGCAAGCTCACGGAACAGGAGCAGCGGGCCCACCGGGACAACTTCGAGGCCAACTGGGATCAGGTCCGCAACTCCTCTGTTGCCATGGGCTTCGAAGAAAGCAGGGTCCCGACTTTCAGCGTTTCCCCCGAAGAACGGGAGCGGATTTACCAGCGGGTCTGGGAGGAAGGAGGCGGTTTCCGCTTCATGTTCGAGACCTTCTCGGATATTGCCACGGACCCTGAGGCCAACGAAGAAGCCGCGAAATTCATCCGTCGCAAGATTGCCGAGATCGTCAAGGATCCGGAAACACGCCGTAAGCTGACGCCCACCGATCTCTACGCCCGCAGGCCATTGTGCGATTCCGGATACTACGAAACGTTCAATCGGCCGAACGTATCCCTTGTCAACGTCAAGGAAAACCCCATCGAGCGGGTAACCGAAGAGGGCATCGTCACAGCTGATGGCGTCCTTCACGAACTGGACGTACTCATCTGTGCGACGGGCTTCGACGCCGTGGACGGCAACTACGTGCGCGTCAATATCCGGGGACGTGGGGGCGAAACCCTGAAGGAACATTGGGCTGACGGACCGACCAGCTACCTCGGCATGGCAACCAACGGCTTCCCCAACATGTTCATGATCCTGGGACCGAACGGCCCCTTCACCAACCTGCCGCCGTCAATCGAGGCGCAGGTCGAGTGGATCAGCGAAACCATCGATCACATCTCGACCTCGGGAACGGGATGGATTGAGGCCAAGGCCCAGACGGAGTCCGACTGGACTGAAACCTGCTCCGACATTGCCCACCAGACGCTCTTCCCCCAGGCGGCATCGTGGATTTTCGGCGCTAACATTCCGGGCAAGAAGCGGGCCGTCATGTTCTACCTCGGCGGGATCAAGCAGTACCGGTCCATCCTCTCCGACGAAGCTTCGAACAAGTACCCGAACTTCGCAACCGATGCGGACATCCTGACTCCTGCCTGAAGAAGGCTCCCGGCCGCCCGGGAAGGACAAGGCCATCCATCCTTCCCGGGCTGCCCCAACATGATGAAAGTCTTTCAATGAAGAAATATGCAACTGTTGATCCCACCAGTGGCAACGTAGTCCAGGAATTTGACACCATGACCGACTCGGAGGTGGCGGCTTCCCTGAAGCGCTCCTACAAGGCCTATCAGTCCTGGCATGCGAAGGACCTCGCCGAACGCTGCGCCCTCCTGCAACGGATAGCGGACCTGCACCGGCAGCACTCCATCGACCTTGCCAAGCTAATGGCGCTGGAGATGGGCAAGCCCATCTCGCAGGCAAGAACCGAAGTCGAATTGTCCGCCGCCATTTTTGAGTACTACGCCACCTCTGGAGAACAACTCCTCGCAGACGAGGAACTCGATATTGCGGGAGCCGGCCGGGCCCTGGTTCGAACAGCGCCCATTGGGCCGCTCCTTGGCGTCATGCCGTGGAACTTCCCTTATTACCAGGCAGCACGGTTCATCGCCCCTAATTTGCTGCTGGGAAACACGATTCTGCTCAAGCATGCGAGCAACTGCCCGCAGCAGGCATTGCGGATCGAGGACATCATCCGTGCCGCCGGTGCGCCTGACGGGGTCTACCAGAACATATTCGCCACGTCGGGACAGGTGGCGGACCTCATCGCCAGTCCGGAACTGCAGGGCGTATCCCTCACCGGTTCCGAAAAGGCAGGCAGCGCCATCGGCGCACTGGCGGGACAGCACCTGAAGAAATGCGTCCTGGAACTCGGAGGGTCAGACCCGTTCCTGGTGCTTCCCTCAGCCGACGTGGAAAAGGCTGCCGCCGCGGCTGCCGCAGGCCGGTTCGGGAATGCCGGCCAGGCGTGCACATCCTCGAAGAGGCTGATCGTCGACTCCGCCAATTGGGATTCATTCCTTGACGCGTTCCTGGCAAACGCAGCGGAATGGCAAATCGGTGACCCCATGAGCGAGGACACCCGTCTTGGTCCGATGTCTTCCGCCCAAGCGAGGGCAGAACTCGCCGAACAGGTCGACGATGCGGTAGCCAAGGGGGCCACCGTCCACCTTGGCGGGTATATCCCCGAAGGCCGCGGTTCCTACTACCCGGCTACCGTCCTGTCCGGCGTCACTCCGGACATGCGCGCGTACCGGGAAGAACTGTTCGGACCAGTAGCCGTAGTCCACCGGGTGAACTCCGTCGATGAAGCGATCACGCTGGCCAACGACTCGCCCTACGGCCTTGGCAGCGCCGTATTCACGAACGACGAGAAGCAGGCCGCCTACGTCACCGACCGCCTGGAAGTGGGCATGGTGGGAATCAACACCACCATCAAGAGTGCTCCCGACTTGCCCTTCGGTGGCGTCAAGAGCTCGGGCATCGGCCGGGAACTGGGCAAGTACGGCCTGAACGAGTTCGCCAACAAGAAGCTTGTCCGCACCATCTAAAACTGGACACACATTCGAGGAGGCGCAATGCGCGCAGCGGTGTACTACGGCAAAAACAAAGTCGAAATTGAAGACGTCCCGGAACCCAGCCCGGGCGAGGGCCAGGTAAAGATCAAAGTCAGCCGCAACGGCATCTGTGGGACGGACCTCCACGAGTATTACGACGGCCCCATCTTCATCCCGCCCAGCGAGCCGCACCCGCTCACAGGCAAATGCCTGCCCCTGACACTGGGCCACGAATTCTCCGGGGTGGTCACGGAAGTCGGCCGGGGTGTCACCAAGATCCGGCAAGGTGACCGCGTTGTCGTGGAGCCCATCTACCGGTGCGGCGAGTGTCGGCCCTGCAGGACGGGCCTTTACAACCTGTGCAACGTGATCGGTTTCCATGGGCTGATGGCAGATGGTGGCATGGCTGAATACACCGTGGTCCCCGTCAACCAAGTCCATAAGCTGCCCGACAGCGTCTCGCTGGAGATGGGGGCACTCGTCGAACCGATGTCCGTTGCCTACCACGCAGCCACCCTGGGAGAAGTCAGCGACCAAAGCAGGGCGCTGATCTACGGAGCCGGCCCCATCGGCATCGGCCTCTGGTTTGCCCTGCGCGGAATGGGACTCACAGAAATTGACGTCGTCGAACCCTCTGAGACCCGCCGCAAGTCCATCGAGGCCCTCGGTGCCCGCACCCTGGACCCAACAAAGGAAGACGTCACGGCCCTCATAGCCGACCGGACCAACGGAGACGGAGTAGACGCCGCCTTTGACGCTGCAGGAGTCGCCCCCGCTGTTCAGTCAGCCCTCGAATGCCTCGGGGAACGCCGCCCCCTCATCAGCGTGGCCATCTACGAAAAGCCGCTGCCAACCCCCTGATCAACCTTGTCCTCAGGGAACGCCGCATCCAAGGCACCATCTGCTACACCAGCGCCGACTACTCCGCCGTCATCGACCTCATGGCAATGGACCACTACAACACCACAGGATGGGTCGAAGACATCCCCCTCACCGGAGTCATCGAAGACGGCTTCGAGCAACTCCGCGCGGGCAGGAAGATGAAACTGCTCGTGGATCCCACGAGCTGAACCCAGCGCCACGCCTTGCGTTGATTACCAAGGCTGGGCCCGCCACTGCGGGCCTAGCTTTTCCTCTGCGCGGGAATAGAATACCTCGAATCGAGGGTTTCAGCTTATGGTGATCCAACCGATCCCCTAGCCATACGAAACAGGAGACTCCATGGCCAACGTTCCCCTTACTGCCGGCAATACAGCGCTACTGCTGGTAGATCTTCAAAATGACAATGCCCATCCGGAGGGCGCTTTCGCCTCCTTCGGGGCAGCCGACCACGCCCGCGAGCAGGGCTTGGTCCCCCACGTGCGGCAGTTGCTCGAGTGGGCGCGAAGCAATTCAATGCCGGTCATCCACAACCGCATTGTGTTCTACCCTGGCGGCAAGTATGGCGGCACCAATGCCCCTATCTTCCAGATGATCGGCCCGGAGTCACTGAAGCTCGGGTCCTGGGGCGCAGATGCCTTGGAAGGTTTGGAGGCGCTTCCGCACGAGCCCGTCTTGATCCGCAACCGAATGAGCAGCTTCAACGGCACCGGCCTGGATGTGCTGCTGCGGAACGCGGGAGTAAATACGGTTGTCGTGGCAGGAGTCTGGACCAACATGGCCGTGGAACACACGGTACGTGACGCGGCGGACCACGGCTATCGAGCGGTCCTCGCGACGGACGCAACATCAAGCATCAACGCAGACTGGCACGGGGCGGCACTGTCCTATGCCTTGACGAACATCGCCGAGTTCCAGACGACCGCGGAGATTACCGGGGCAATGCTCCACGTATAGGGCCTGGCCCCTCAGCAAGTACAGCGGACTTCCGGGCCAGGGGGCAAGACCTCTGGTGCCGGGCTTACGACCGCATTGCCGCGGAACAAGAAGCGTGGCCAACCAAGGGCGGGCCACGCTTCTTCGCGCCTCCAGGAGTTCGTCACAAAAAGTCACCGACTACAGGCTTGTGGCGAAGCGCACAGTACCGTAATAATGAATAGTCACTATTAGCTATTTAGCTACGGCAAACCTTGCACTTCGCCTCCCGGCGCCAAAATCTCGGAGACATAGATGTCCATCGGAAACCACAACGTCCTTGCCCCCCGCACGAGGGGGCAGCGTCCCACCGGCCTAGCATGCGGAGAAAGGCCTACAGAACCCAAAGGACCGTTGTTCATAGCGGCCCTGGCCCTTGCCCAACTGACCCTGTTCATTGCCCTCCTGGGACCCGTCATGGTCTCGATGGCCTTGAAAGTCTCAACGCTTACCGAAGATCCCACGTCGCGGACAAGCATCGTCGGTTCCGTCCTGGGTATAGGTGCCCTCGCGGCCGTCATCGGCAATGCTGTGTTCGGACGACTCTCCGACCGAACGACTTCCCGCTTCGGCCGCCGCCGGCCGTGGTTGATCGGCGGCACCCTTGTCATGGCTGCAGCGCTGCTGGTGATCAGCCAGGCCACCAGCCCCGAGGTACTCATGATCGGCTGGTTCGTCGCACAGCTCGGAGCCAACGCAGCCATCAGTCCGTTTGTAGCCACCTTGGCAGATCAGTTGCCCGAAAAGCAGTATGCCAGTGTTTCTGCCACTATCGGCGTGATGCAGAACGTCGGCATCCTGGCGGCCACGTGGTTCGCGTCCCTCTTCGCGACCGACATGCTGCTGCTCTTCATGGCACCTGCTGCCGTTGGCGTCGTCGGCATGGTGATCTACGCACTCGTCCTGCCAGACCCCGTTCTGGAAACACGCCCGGCAAAATTCACTGCGAAGGAGCTCGTACAGTCCTTTTGGGTCAACCCGATTAAGCACCGCGATTACGGTTTTGCCTGGTGGTCAAGGTTCCTGATCTTCCTGTCCAGCTTCATGTTCACTTCATTCCGCCTTCCCTTCATCGTGGATCGGCTGCACCTTGAAACAGCCCAGGCAGCCGGCGCAGTGTTCATGGGAGTGCTCGTGTATACGGTGGCCCTGGTGCCGGCGAGCTATCTGGCCGGATGGTTGTCCGACCGCACCGGCCACCGAAAGCTCCCGGTCGCCGTGGCTACCGCCCTTTTCGCCGTCGGTACGTATGTCCTCGTCCACGTGGAAAGCGTTGAACAGTTCTACCTCGTCGAGGCTTTGCTGGGTGTCGCCTTCGGAATTTACGCAAGCGTGGATATGGCATTGGTACTGGAAGTCCTCCCTAACGCCAACAGCACCGCAAAGGATCTGGGCGTCTTCAACATGGCCAATGCAGCGCCGCAGTCCCTGGCGCCTTTTGCGGGCGCCTGGCTCCTGACCGTTGGGGCAGCGGCAACACCCAACTATGGCCTGCTGTTGGGTGCTGCTGCAGCAGCAGCGCTCGCTGGAGCTCTCGTCATCCTGCCCATCAAGGGTGTTAGGTAGCACCGCCCTGTACGCCACGGCATCCTTCCGGCCGTAGGCTGTTATGGATTGCACGCGTACCGGACTTTCTTTGAGAGTTTTTCCGGCGCCTCCCGCGCGGCAATCCTCAAGTCCATTCCAGAGACGGTGGCGGTCCGCTGAAGCAGCGGCCCGTCACCGTTGCGGCACATCCAGGAGACATCATGCAGGCTGCCACCGCTGCCCGTCCGCCACGCCGCCCGAGCGGCCGTCCGAAGGGAGCTGATGGCACCATTCGCCGTGAGGAGATCCTCGCGGCGGCCACCCAGTTGTTCTCGGTTGAAGGCTTCAGGGGACTAACAATGAGCGCAATTGCCCGGGGGTGCGGAATGAGTCTCTCCGGCTTGGTGCACTACTTCCCCACCAAGGATCTCCTTTTGCAGGCCACCATGGACCGCCGCGATGAAGTGGACCAGGCCCGCATTGCGCAACCTGGGCAGGCCCACCCTCGGGGATGGGCGTACCTGGAATCCCTCGTCGAACTCGTACGGCTCAACCAGCAACAGCAAGGAATTGTCCGGCTGTTCACCACGGTCGCGGCTGAGGCAGTGGACCCCCAGCATCCAGCAAACGCCTGGCTGCGGAGCCATCATCAAAGCTCGGCCCAGCGAATCCGGCAGGCGCTTGGCGAAGCCGCCGAGGACGGGACCCTGGCTGAGGACGCGCCCGTCGATTCAATTGCCCGCAGCCTCATAGCTGCCATGGATGGGCTGCAGATTCAGTGGTTGTCTGATCCGGTTTACCCGGACATGGCCGAGGACTTTGAGATGTTGGTGTCCACAATTCGCCACCGCTGGGGACTGCGGCACACCCCGGACGCCTAGCTTTGGTAGCAAAGGGAAGTGGGTGACGACGGGATCGAGACCGCCGCCACCCACCCGGCACGATCCGGATCAGAAGATGATGACCGGTTTGATCGTCTTGCCGCTCTTCGAGTCCTCGAAGCCCTGGTTGATGTCCTCAAGCCTGTAGTCGCCCACCAGCTTTTCAAAAGGAAACCGTCCTGCCTTCCACAACTGGATGAGCCGCGGAATGAAGACCTGGGGCACGGAACTGCCCTGAACCACGGTCTTGAAGGTCCAGCCTTTCACCAGCGACGCGCCTACTTCGAAGGCGACTTCAGTACCGGGCTTCGCCGCGCCGACGAGCGCGACTGTTCCGCGGACGCCCAAAGCATCGGCCGCCTGACGAAGCAGTGCAGGAATTCCAGTGGTATCCACAACGTAGTCGACCCCGGCACGGTCTGTAATCTCACGCAGCCGCTCTGCCACGTCCTCCGTCTTGGAGTTGATGACGTGCGTTGCCCCAAGTTCCCGGGCGAGTTCCAAGCGTGAGTCGTGGATGTCCACGGCGACAATGGTGGCACAGTCCGCCACTTGCGCTGCCATGACTGCCGCGCAACCTACTGCCCCCGTGCCGAAGACAACGAGCGAGGATCCGATTTCCGGTTTGAGTTCATTCAGGACGGTGCCGGCACCGGTGTTAATGCCACAGCCAAGCGGGCCGAGATGCTCCAGGGGGATGTCCTTATCAACACAGACAACCGACTCTTCGACGACGTTTGCATAGGTGGCAAAGGATGACTGTCCGAAGAAGTGGGACGAGATGACTTCGTCATCCTTGGTTAGCGACGTAGCACCGTCGGCGCGACGCCCACCGAAGTCCGCGGCCATCAAATTTTCGCAGTAGGCCATCTGGCCATTGCGGCACCGTTTGCAGTGGCCGCAGTACGCAGCCGCCAGGACCACGTGGTCGCCAGGCACCACCGAAAGGACCGAGTCACCGACGGCCTCGACGACCCCCGCACCTTCGTGGCCCAGGACGGCTGGCAGCGGGGTGGGGTAGACGCCGTCTCGGACAAGGGTATCGGTATGGCATATTCCGGTCGCCACCATGCGGACCCGGACTTCATTGTGGCGCAGATCGTCCAGCTCGAGCTGTTCAATCGTGAATGGAGCGCCGTTCTCACGTGCTACAGCAGCAGTTATCTGCACTGCAATCTCCTTGTCATGGTCACGGGGATGGCAAGCATCCCCGGTTGCGGAACCGCTATATGCGTTTCGCACGGCGCTGCACTCTGGTGCGCCTCGCCCTTCCGAGTTGTGTTTGAAGCAGGAGGAGCCGGGGCACCGCGAAGTACACCGCGATGGGGACCACCACCAGGGTTAGAACGAACGCGCGCAGCACAGGGTGCAGTTGCGGAGCCAGCGCCCCCAGGGCGCACATGCCTGCTGCGGCCATCGGAAATATGGCCAGCCACGTTACGACCGCACGGACATGCACGGATGCAATGCCGGTTGCGTGACGGTGATGCATGTCCGTTTCATCGGCGGCAAGAGCCCTGCCCTCGTGTTCCATCCAGTCTCCAAACGTTCGGTTGGACTAACCGTAGGCCTACCCCCATGAAATTGCAAACGGTCAGTTGGAGTTACGATTGACGTATGGCATGGGACACGGACGCAACAAAGGCGAAGCTCCTCGACGCAGCTGTATCCGAGTTTTCCGAACGCGGCTTTTCGGGTGCACGTGTGGACGACATAGCCAAAAGGGCGGGATGCAACAAAGAGCGGATCTATTTCTACTTTGGGAACAAGGCAAAACTCTTTGAGGCCGCACTTACACGGGAGCTCGGTTCAGCACTGGGCGATCTACCCATACATGAGTCTGGACCAGTGGCCGTTGCCGAGTTCGCAGGACGGTACTTCGACTTTGTTACGAGCCATCCATGCCTGGCGCGCCTTGCCGCCTGGGAGGGCCTGGAGCGGGACAAGCCGGTCGGTGCAGAGAAACGGGCCATACATGCGGCCGGCAAGGTAACGGAGATCCGCGCCGCACTTTCCGGCATAAGCGAGTCTTACGCAGAGGATCTCCTGCTCACTATCATCACCTTGTGCCACGCGTGGATGACGAGCCAGAACGTTCATGTCGTCATCACGGGCACGCCTGATCAAACCCGGCGGCGCTCAGCGATCATGCGGACCACAGAACTCCTCGCACGTGACGCCTCGGGCGTGAGCTAGGGATCGCATAAGTCCTGCTGGCTGGCAGGGCTGAACACAGAAGAGGTCGACGGCGGGTGGAAAACCGCCGTCGACCTCTCCTATGCGAGGTGACGAACCTCATGCAGTAGGACTGCTGATCACTGCTGGAACACAATGACCGGTTTGATGACCGTTCCCTTGGCCGAGTCCTCGAAGCCCTGGTTAATCTCCTCAAGGCCGTAGTTGCGCATGAGCTTGTCCATCGGGAAGCGTCCTTCCTTCCACAGTTCGATGAGCTTGGGAATGAACACCTGGGGCACGGAGCTGCCTTGAATGATGGTTTTGAACGTCCAGCCCTTCACGAGTGACAGGCCGATCTCGAAAGTAACCTCGGTTCCCGGCTTCGCTGCCCCGACCAGGGCAAGGGTGCCCCGTAAGGCCAGGGCGTCGGCCGCTTTGCGGAGCAACTCCGGCCGCGCCGTCGTGTCAACCACATAATCGGCGCCACGGCCGTCCGTCAGTCGAAGGATCTCGTCCGTAAGGTCGAGTTCCTTGGTGTTGATCGCGTCCGTCGCACCGAGCTCCTTTGCGAGATCAAGCCGCGAGGTGTGGATGTCCACGGCAATAATGCGGGCGCAGCCTGCTACCCTCCCGGCCATAATGGCGCCGGACCCGACCGCACCAGTACCAATGACAACAAGAGTGCTGTTCAACGCCGGCTTCAACTCGTTGAGGACCGCTCCGGCTCCCGTTTGGATACCGCAACCGAGTGGTGCCACGATCTCCAGCGGGACGTCCGCGCCAATCCGGACGACGCTTTCCTCGACGACATTCGCGTACGTTGCGAAGGACGACTGGCCGAAGAAATGGGAGGAAATGACCTCCCCGTCCTTGCTCAACGCAGTAGTTCCGTCCGCCCGCCGGCCTCCGAAGTCAGCGGCGAAGAGATTTTCGCAGTACGCCATTTGACCAGAACGGCAGCGGTCGCATTTTCCGCAATACGCAGCAGCGAGCAGCACATGGTCTCCCGGCTGAACCGTCGTGACTGAAGCCCCTACTTTTTCGACAATTCCGGCTCCTTCATGCCCAAGAACTGCCGGCAATGGGGTCGGATACACCTGGTCGCGGACAATGGCGTCCGTATGGCACACACCGGTGGCCACCATCTTTACGAGCACTTCACCTGGCCGGAGTTCATCAAGCTCAAGTTCTTCAATCGTGAGCGGCTGCCTGGGCTCGCGTGCCACTGCTGCGGTTACCTGCATGGTCATGACTTCCTTGGATATTGTTCTGATTCGTTGCCAGGGTGATTTGGGCCTAGAAGGGGTACTGCTGATCAGACTGCTCTATGGTGATCCACTTGAGTTCTGTGAATTCGTTGATGACCGCCCGGCCGTCGAACCGGCCGTAGCCGCTGTTTTTCATGCCGCCGTAGGGGGCCTGCGCCTCATTTTGGACGGTGGCACCGTTGACGTGGACGTGGCCGGCCTGGATCCGCATGGCCACCTGCAGAGCCCGGGTGCTGTCGGCCCCAAAGACTGCGGCTGCCAGGCCGTACTCGGTATCGTTGGCCACCTGGACCGCCTCTTCCACGCCGGATACGCGGACTACGGTGGTTATTGGACCGAATGTTTCCTGATCGTAGATCGACATCTCCGGCCGGACCCTGTCCACAATGGTGGCAGGCATGGAGGCACCGTTTGCACGGTCACCGACTACGAGTTCAGCGCCCTTGGCCAGGGCGTCCTCGATGAGCCCGTTGATTCGCGTCCCGGACTCTTCCCGGATCATCGGACCCACAATGCAGGCTTCGTCCGTCAAGGGGTCCCCCGCACCCAACTCCGCTGCACGTGCTGCGAACTTTGCAACGAACTCGTCCGCAACCTTGTCATCGACCACGAAGCGTTCGGTGGACATGCAGATTTGGCCCTGGTAGAGGAAAGATCCAAAGACCGCTGCATTGACCGCGCCATCAATGTCAGCGTCGTCAAGGACTACGAAAGGTGCCTTGCCGCCCAGTTCAAGCAGAACCGGCTTGAGGTGGCGGGCTGCCTTTTCGGCGATGATGCGGCCGACTGATGTCGACCCGGTGAAGTTGATGCGGCGAACTGACGGGTGGGCGATGATGGCCTCAACCACCGCATCCGAGTCTTCTGCGGTGCTGGTGATGAAGTTGAGGACACCAGCGGGGACTCCGGCCTCATGCAGCACCTCGGCGATGATGGCGTGGGTACGTGGGCTCGTTTCCGACGCGCGGAAGACCACCGTGTTGCCGCAGACAATGGGGTAAGCGATGGCCCGGGCGGCAAGCACGCCTGCTCCGTTCCACGGCGCCATGCTGAGCACCACGCCGGCAGGCTGCCGAACGGTCATTGACAGGGTGCCGGGCTTGTCGGTTGGAAGCGTCTCGCCCTGGATCTGGGTAGCAAGGCCGGCTGCCTCCCGGAACAGTTGGGCCGTGAGGAAGACGTTGAAACCGGCCCAGAGCTGGGCTGCACCAACTTCGGACATCATGGTCTCAATGAATTCCGGGCCGCGACGTTCCATTATTTCGGCGGCCTTGAGCATCACTGCCCGCCGCTCGCTGGGGCCCGAGGTGGACCAGGTGGTGAATGCCTTGGCGGCCGATTCCACCGCGTCGAGTGCGTCGTTCACGTCAGCTGCTGCACTCTCCGTCACGAGAGCACCCGTGACAGGGTGACGACGTTCAAACGTCCTGCCTTCGCGGCCGCTCCGGGGCTCATTGTCAATGATGAGTTGCGTCTGCAAGGTGACTCCTTAATAGATGTAATTCGGCACGAGCGGCGGGGCCGCCTGAATGACGGTGGTCAGTGAGGAATGGTGTTGGAAGCGGCAGCCGGAGCGGACGCGTTTTCATCCGCAGTTGCTGAACGGCGCGGCACGGCCAGGATGGCAACGACGCCGATGGCTGCGGCCACTGCCCAGATGGAGAAATTGATGAAGTTGCCCAGGGCGGCCGCCACCAGCACCCCACCACCGGAGATGGCCAGCACGGCGCCGATACGCCCGACGCCCAACGTGATCCCGAGGGCGGTGGCCCGGGTGGCAGCCGAGAAATACGTGGCCACGAAGCCGTTGACGAGGATCTGCGCGCCAACTGAACCGAAGCCCACCACTGCGACCAGGAAGTACATGGCGAACAGGGGCATGATCCCTGTACCCATAAGAACCAATGCAACACCGGAGCAGGCAAAAGAAATCGCGGTGACGTTGCGGGGGCCGAACTTGTCTGCCATCCGGGAGGACACAAGAACGCCCACCACGGCACCGATGTTGACCGTGAGAAGGAAGGTCAAGGACGAAGCCAGTGAGTACTTGGCGATGACCATGAGCTGCGGAAGCCAGGTATTCAAGCCGTATACGAGGGTCTGCCCGCAGATACCGGCCAATGAGAAAAGGATCGTTCCGACGAGGAGCTTACCCGTCAAGAGGGTGCGGAACCTGCCCTTCTCAGGTGCGGCTCCCGCAGCCCGGACTGGCGGCAGTGGCTCAAGGCCATAGTCGGAAATGATTTGCTCGGCCCGCGCCCTGTCACCTTTGGCTGCAAGGTAGGCCGGCGACTCCGGGAGTAGCTTGAAAAGCAGGGGAACAACCACGACCAAGGGGATACCGCCGAGGGCCAGCATGCCCTGGAAGCCCAGTGACGACAGGAAAGCAAGAGAAAGCAGGGCAGCCAGGATGCCGCCCACGGCGTACCCCGAGAACATCAGGGCATTATTGAAGTTGCGGCGGTGGGACTGGGAGAACTCGACTGTCAACGCGATTGCGGTGGGAATGACGCCGCCCAGGCCCAGGCCTGCCAGGAAGCGGAAAACGCCGAACAGTTCCGGGGTCGGAGCCCAGGCGGTCAGCAGCATCAGGAGTGAGAAGGCCGCGATTGAAGCCATCATGACCTTGCGGCGGCCAACGATGTCAGTGAGGTAACCGATGAGAATGGCGCCGATGAACATTCCGGCCAGAGCGTAACTGCCGATTGCTCCCGTCTCGACAGGGGTGAGCCCCCAAGGCTTGTAGGCCAGAAGCTTGGGAACGATGGCGCCGTAGACGACCAGGTCGTAGCCGTCGAAAACGATGGCCAGGAAACAAAGGAAAATGACTACAGCCGCAGATTTGCGCGGGCGAACCGAGGATGGGGCTGGCGATTGAAAAGCCATGAGGACTCCAGGTGAAATACACGACGTTGTGGTGGTTCCAGAGAATGTGGGGGCCAGCTGTGACCTGACCCACAAATAAATGTAACATTAAACCGTTGGGCGTCAAGATGGAGTTGCATAAATCCTGGTAGGCCCACCAACAGGAAGGGTCGGGATCCTGTGCGGCTGATGCGCCACCATCCCTTCCTATACTTGTTGCACATTGGCTCGAGCCGCCCGAACAGCGCGGCGCTTAGATATGGAGGGTTCCGTGCAGTGGAAACCCAGAGCACTGATCCTGGACCTTTTCGGGGATTACCTACGGTATGCAGGGAGTGAGGTAAAGCTTGCTGACATCACGGCGTTACTGGCAGTTTTCGACATCGAGCCTGCGACCGTGCGGGTCAACCTTTCCCGCCTGCGGAAGGAAGGCTGGTTCACCACCCGGCGCGTAGGCAGGGAGACCGTCTATGCACTCACGCCCCACATGCTCGACATCCTCGATGAGGGGCGCGAGCGGATCTTCCGCCGCCGGGATGACAGCTGGAATGGTCGGTGGACGATGGCCATCTACCAGGTTCCTGAGTCAGACCGCTCAGTCCGGGAGCAACTGCGGAAGCAGCTCGCCTGGCATGGCTTCGGTCAGCTTTCACCTTCCACATGGCTCAGCCCTCACGACCTGATGGCCGAGGTCCGGGAAATTGCCGACGAAAACCCCTCCGCGAAAGTCGACGCCCTCTGGTGCGGAACCGGAGATCCCGCCAAAGACCGCGAGCTTGCCGCGCGCTGCTGGGACTTGGACCAGCTCGGAAGGGACTATGGGCAGTTCCTGAGGACCTACGCGTCCCTCAACGACGAGGCTGGCAATACTGCAAAAGACGGCCGCACGGCCCTTATCGACCGGATGCGCATCATCGGAGATTTTCGCCGCTTCCTCTTCCGGGACCCATACCTGCCCGCCGAGCTCCAACCCGAAAACTGGCCAAGTAGTGATGCCTACCGGCTCTTCGGAGCTGCCCACAAGCAATTGGGACCCGCCGCCACCGAATACGTTTCGCGCATACTCGGGCAGTCAGTCGGCCCCGGTCAGGAAGTCACGGAGATGGCAGCTGCTGACATGTAACAAATACTTGACGGTGCGCGTCGATTAGTTACATACTTGTTGCCGAGACCTCTCTCACCGAATTCCCAATCCTTAGAAGGTGGCATCGATGGCACTTCGCGTAGCCTGCATTGGCGGCGGTCCCGGCGGACTGTTCTTCTCAACCCTGTTCAAGCAGACCGTCCCGGACGCCGAGGTCGTACTCTTTGAACGCAATCAGGCCACCGACGCCTTCGGTTTCGGTGTGGTTTTTTCCGATGCCACGCTGAACCGCATTAACGATGCGGACCCTGTGGTTCGGGACGGACTCCGCGACTACGGCACCCACTGGGACGACATCGAAGTCTGGCTCAAAGGTGAACAGAAATCCTTCGGCGGCAACGGCATGGCCGCCATCTACCGCAAGACGCTGCTGAAGCTGATGCAGGAACGCGCCGCCGAAGTTGGTGTTGACATGCGTTTTGGCCAGTACGTTCCCGACCTGCAGAAACTGGCGGACTTCGACCTCATCGTTGGTGCAGATGGCGCCAATTCATCCACTCGCGAACAATTGGGTGAGAGCCTGGGCCACACCACCGAAACAGCAACCGCCAAGTTCATCTGGTTCGGTACCACGTACAAGTTCAAAGGACTTACCTTCGTCCATCGGCAGAGCGAATTTGGCAACTTCGCTGTGCACGGTTACCCAATCAGCGAGGACCTCAGCACTTTCATTGTTGAAACGGACGAAGACACGTGGCGGAAGGCAGGCTTGGACGAATTCGATGCGAGCCAGCCTCCGGGGCCCTCGGACCTGAAGACGCAGCGATTCCTTGAAAAGCTGTTCGCCGAAGACATCGCCGGGGAGCCGCTGGTAGCCAACAACTCCCGGTGGGCCAACTTCCGGACCCGGCGGACGCGGACTTGGCACAAAGACAACGTCGTCCTTCTGGGGGATGCCGTCCACACGGCACACTTCTCCGTGGGCTCCGGCACGAAGATGGCAATGGAAGACGCCATCACCCTGGTCCGCGAAGTGGCCGCCCACCAGGATGACCTTGAGCAGGCCTTCACCAATTACGAGGCAGAACGCCAGCCTCAAGTTGCCAAGATCCAAAACCAGGCCCGCGGTGGCCTCAGCTGGTGGGAACACTTCGCCAGGTACTACAACTCCTTCGACCCCACCCAGTTCACCTTCCATTTCTTCTCCCGCAGCATCGACATCGACAAGATCCGCATGCGGGATCCGGAGCTCGTTGCCTCCGCGGAACAGGACTGGCTGGACAGGCACGGGCATGCGCCCCTTGAAACTCCGCTTCGCGCGGGAACGACGCAGTTTGCCGGCCGCTCGTTGACCCTCTCCACCGAGGGCACGGATATGGCGCTGTCCGGACCGGGCGGAAGCATCGCACTGGCTACTGATCCGGATCAGGCCAACATCAACACTGCCCTGCTGATCACCGCGCCGGAAACGGAATCCGGGCTCAACGCCGCCTTCGCGAAGTTGCCTGCAGAAGCTGCGGCTGTTGTAATCCAGGGCGGCAACGCATTCACCCGGATCCTCCTGTCAGAGGAGGCACGCCTCGGACGCGGCCTGACCAGTATCATCGTTGATGATCGGGGGCCGGTATCCAACCTGACTTTGGTGCTCTCAGGCCGTGCTGACGCCGTTGCTACGGCAAACGTGGGGGCCACCGATGCATAACCTGTCTGCCCTCTTCGCTCCCCGGGGCATCATCGTAGTCGGTGCATCGTCCAGCCCCGAGAAGCTAGGCGCTGTCATGGCGCAATCCCTCTCAAGCTACAGCGCACCCGTTGAGCTGGTGAACAGCAGGGGCGAGAACGGCATGCACACCAGCATCGCCGAGGCTGCTGCGGCGATTCCCGGCGGCCCCGATCTCGCGGTGCTCTGCGTCCCGGCCGGCGTTACGGCCCAGGCATTGCGCGACAGCGCCGCGCATGGCGCCAAAGCTGCCTTGGTGTGCGCAGGCGGTTTTGCTGAAGCAGGCGGTCCGGGTGTCGAATACTCGGTTCAGGTGGAGGACGCCGTTCGTGACACCGGCATCCGGCTGCTCGGCCCGAACACCTCGGGCTTCTTCGTGCCTGGGCGCAACCTGCGGGCCAGCTTCGTTCCAGGTGTTGCTGACCTGGAACCTGGCGCAGTGGCAGTTGTGGCCGCCAGCGGCGGCGTCAATCACGTCCTCGCGTTCCACCTGCAGCGTTCCGGTGCAGGCGTCAGCCTCGCCGTCGGTATCGGGGCGGGAACGGACATCACCGCACCCGACGTACTGGACTACCTCATCAGCGATGAGCAGACGAAGGCGGTTGCCCTTCACTTGGAAACCGTCTCCGATGGGCCTGCCCTCGTAGACGCCGTTTCCCGCCTAACCGCAGTGAAGCCCGTCGTTGCGCTTGTTGTGGGCCGGAACGATGTGTCTGAATTCGCACAGTCGCATACCGGCGCTTTGGCCACATCGTGGCGGACTACACGTTCAGTCCTCAAACAGGCCGGAGCAGTAATTGTCGACGACGAGAACCAGCTGGTCGCCGCCGTCACCGCCCTGGCTGGCAGGCGGCTTGCTCCGGCTGCCGATCCAGGAGTTGGACTCATCACCGGGCAAGCGGGTCCGGGTCTGCTGATTGCAGATGCCCTTCACGGCGCCGGCGTGTCCGTGCCACGGCTTGCCCAGCCGACTCAGGACCTCATCGGCACGCTCTTACCGCCCCTGACCTTCCAGGCCAACCCTGTCGATACGGGCCGGCCCGGGCCTGGCTACGAGAAGATTGTTGCTGCGGTCGCTGCTGACCCCGCAGTCGACGTCGTAGCCCTGTACGGGCTGACCGAACCGGTAGCCGATCTCCCCCTTTCCGTCGTGGAGTCCGGCGCTGCAGGTTCAATGCCGTTTGTAATTGGCGTGGACGGACCTGAAAGCGATCTGGAACGCGCGCGGAAATCAGCCCAGCAGCATGATGTGCCTTTGATCTCCGGACCAACGTCGCTGGCCCACGGCCTCATCGCCTTGGTTAACGATTCACGGGGACAGTTCATCCGGTCTGGAGCCGAAACCAGAAGCTTCACCTGGCCGGATATCCACGGTCCATGGGATGAGAATCGCGCAAAGGACCTGGTCGGCGCGCTTGGCATCAGGACGCCTGCACGGCGGACCTGCGCCAGCCGCGCCGCAGCGCATGAAGCCTTGTTGGAGCTCGGCAGTCCAGTAGCGGTCAAGCTGCTCGACGCCGCAGTCCTGCACAAAACCGAGATTGGCGGCGTGCATCTGGGAGTGAAATCCAGTGAAGACTTGGAGCGGGCATTGGATGCCTTGGAGGCCGCCGGTGCACACGAATTCCTGATTGAATCCATGGCCCCATCCGGGATTGATTTAGTCGCAGGCGTCCGTCGGGATCCTGTCTTCGGTCCAATTGTCGTTCTTGGCCTGGGTGGCACTGCGGCCGAAGTCTACGCCGACGTTGCCATCCGTTCCGCTCCCCTGTCAGATCGTGCAGCGGAAGCTATGCCCAACGAATTGCTGGCTCGTGAGCTCCTCTACGGCTTCCGGTCCGGACCCATGCTGAATATAGCCGAACTCGCTGGCGTGTTGGTCAAGATGGGGGATGCACTTGTATCCAACGACGCAATCGCCGAGATCGAAATCAATCCCCTGCGCCTGACACACGAAGGACTCGTGGCGCTGGATGCCGTAGTGATCAATGTCGAGGAGGACATGAAATGACAAGCCATACCAGTGAGGGAACGACCCCCTGGCCGGCAGACCTTGCGGCCGAATTCCGCGCCAAGGGCTACTGGGAGGACCGCGCCCTGGGAAGCTACATTCTCGAAACGGCCGACCGCTTGCCTGACAAGGTCGCGATCGTCGATGGCGACGTCCGGCTCACCTACGCCGACCTGGCCAACCGGATGGATGCCGGCGCGGAGCGGCTTCTGCAGCTCGGCCTTCGGCCGGATGACCGTGTGATGGTCCAGTTGCCCAACGGCTGGCAATTCGCGTTGCTGACCCTGGCGTGTTTCCGTGCCGGCATCATCCCGGTAATGGCACTGCCGGCACACAGGCAGTACGAGCTCTCCTTCCTGTCGGAGCTTTCCGAATCGCGGGCCATCGCCGTCCCGGACAAGATCAAGGACTTTGACCACCAGGCGTTGGCAGAGGATCTGGTGGCTGCAATTCCATCGCTGGAGACGATCCTCGTTTCTGGTGCTGCCAATCCCATGAATGTCCGGCTTGAGGAAATCCTGGCACCTGGCAAAGATCCACAGGCTGCCCGCGCAAGACTTGATAAAAACGCACCCTCGCCTGATTCTCCTGCGTTGTTCCTGCTTTCAGGTGGCACAACCGGCCTGCCAAAACTGATTACCAGGACCCACAACGACTATGCCTACAACATCAAGGCGACGTCCGTGCCGACAGGCGTCACTGAAGACACCGTCTACCTGGGGACCCTGCCAGCGAGCCATAACTTCCCGCTTGCCTGCCCCGGCATACTTGGGATCCTTTTCGCCGGCGGCCGCGTTGTTATGCTTCCCAGCCCGGAACCGCGGAAGGCTTTCGCCGCGATCGAACGGGAGAAGGTTACGCTTTCAACGGCTGTTCCGGCGGTGGCCCAACGCTGGATCGAGTATCAGGAGGAAACAGGCGGCGCCCAGCTGGCCAGCCTTGAAGTGATTCAGGTCGGCGGTTCCAGGCTCCCGGATGAGATTGCCCGAAAGGTCAAGCCAGTCCTCGGCGCAACGCTGCAGCAGGTTTTCGGGATGGCTGAAGGGCTGATCAACACAACACGATTGGATGATCCGGAAGACGTTATCTGCACTACGCAGGGCCGCCCCGTGTCCGAAGCCGACGAAATCCGAATCGTGGACGAAGCTGGGAATGACCTTCCCGACGGTGTGGCAGGGTCCATCTTGACCCGCGGTCCTTACACGCCAAGGGGCTATTACAAGGCTCCGGAAGCAAATGCCCGTGCCTTCACCCCGGACGGTTGGTATGCGAGCGGGGACATCGTGGAGCGCCGGCCTGACGGAAACCTCATTGTCCAGGGCCGCGACAAGGACATGATTAACCGCGGCGGGGAAAAGATCTCGGCTGAGGAAATCGAAAGCCTCGTTTATCGAATCGAGGACATCACCATGGCGGCGGCGGTCGCGATGCCCGATCCGGTGCTGGGAGAAAAGCTCTGTCTCTACATCACGGTGAAACCGGGCACGGAGGTAACGCTTGAACAGATCCAGCAGATGCTCCGCGAAACTGGCATCGCTGCGTTTAAGATCCCCGAACGCCTGGTGGTCGTAGACGAACTGCCGGCCACAAAGGTCGGCAAGATCAATAAGAAGGAACTCCGCGCGGATATAGCAGAACGGCTTGCCACCGCCAGCGCCAACTCAAAGTAGAGGATTGCCATGACTGAAAACATCACCCATGAATCAGTTGCTGCCAGCCACGCATTGCCGGAGCCAACTCCCGAGGAGGCTGCCCAGCTTGAGCAGCTGTACCGGGACTTCGATAAAGAGAACCTGATTCCGTTGTGGACGGAGATCGGGGACCTGATGCCGATGGTCCCGTCCCCCAAGGCAGTGCCGCATGTGTGGCGGTGGGATGACCTGTACCCGCTGGCCGCCCGGGCCGGGGACCTGGTGCCGGTGGGTCGCGGCGGGGAACGCCGCGCCATCGCCCTGGCCAACCCCGGCCTGGCCGGAACCCCCTACGCCACCCCCACGCTGTGGGCAGCGATCCAGTACCTGGGCGGCCGGGAAACCGCTCCTGAGCACCGGCACTCCCAGAACGCGTTCCGCTTCGTCGTCGAAGGCGAAGGCGTCTGGACCGTGGTGAACGGTGACCCCGTCAGGATGTCCCGCGGCGACTTCCTGCTCACCCCGGGCTGGAACTTCCACGGCCACCACAACGACACCGACGAGCCCATGGCGTGGATCGACGGGCTGGACATCCCGTTCGTGCACTACGCCGACGCCGGGTTCTTCGAATTCGGCACCGAACGCGTCACCGACGAGGCAACCCCGGACATCTCCCGCTCCGAGCGGCTCTGGGCCCACCCCGGCCTGCGCCCCCTCTCCGGCCTGGAGAACACCACCAACTCCCCCATCGCCGCCTACCGCTGGAAGTACACCGACGCCGCCCTGCGCGAACAGCTGCTCCTCGAGGACGAGGGCCACCCCGCCACCGTCTCCCAGGGCCACGCCGCCATCCGATACACCAACCCCACCACCGGCGGGGACGTCATGCCCACCATCCGCGCCGAGTTCCACCGGCTCCGTGCCGGCGCCTGGACCGAGTCCGTCCGCGAGGTGGGGTCCAGCGTGTGGCAGGTCTTCGAGGGCACCGGCACGGTTACCCTCAACGGGGACACCCGGGTCCTGGCCAAGGGCGACCTCTTCGTGGTCCCGTCCTGGGCCGCCTGGTCCCTGCAGGCCGAGACTGAGTTTGATCTGTTCCGGTTCAGCGACGCCCCCATCTTTGAGCGCCTGAACTTCAACCGCACCTATATCGAAGGACGCACCAAGTAATGAAACTCCTCACCCTCCGCACCAGTGACGGAACCAAGGCGGTTCGCCAGGACGGCGATACCCTCACCGAGATCCCGGGCTTCACCGACGTCGGGGCCCTGCTGCAGGACCCCGCCTGGGAAACCACCGCCAAAGAAGCCCACGGCGCAACCCACCCCTTCAAGGGCGCCGACCTCGCCGCCGTCGTGCCCTCCCCCGGCAAGATCATCTGCGTGGGCCACAACTACCGCAACCACATCAAGGAGATGGGCCGCGAGGTCCCGGAGTACCCCACCCTGTTCGCCAAGTACGCCGAATCCCTGATCGGGCCCAACGACGACCTGGCCCTGCCGCAGGAATCGGACACCGTGGACTGGGAAGCCGAACTCGCCGTCGTCATCGGCAAGACCGGCCGCCGCATCCCCGAAGCGCAGGCCGCGGACCACATCGCCGGGTACGCCGTACTGAACGACATCAGCATGCGCGACTACCAGTTCCGCACCATCCAGTGGCTGCAGGGCAAGACCTGGGAGAAGTCCACCCCGTTCGGCCCGGCCCTGGTCACCAAGGACGAATTCACCCCCGGCCCGCTGATGACCTCCGCGGTGGACGGCGAAGTCCAGCAGAGCACCCCCACCTCGGACCTCGTGTTTACCCCGGAGTTCCTGGTCTCCTACATCTCCACCATCATCACCCTGAACCCGGGCGACGTGATCGCCACCGGCACCCCCGGCGGCGTGGGCCACGCCCAGGACCCCAAGCGCTACCTGCAGGAAGGCCAGGTCCTGGTCACCACCATCGAAGGCCTGGGCCAGCTGACCAACCGCGTGGTCAAGGAAGCCTGATGGTCGCCCGCCACGACCAAACCACAGACCCGCGCCTGCAGGAAGACCTCCTGCAGGCGCGGCGTGGCACCGCGTTCTTCGCCCGCAAGCTCAACGAGCTCACCGATCCAGAGCTCGACGGCGGCACCCGCCTTCCGGGGTGGACGCGCCGGCACGTCGTAGCGCACGTGGGCTACAACGCCCGGGCCATCGCGCGGCTGGTCGAATGGGCAGCCACCGGCGTGGAAACACCCATGTACCCCTCCCCCGAGGCCCGCAACCATGAAATCGACTTCGGAGCCACGCTCTCTCCGATCGCGCTGCGGAACCTGTTCGACCACTCCGCCGTGCACCTGAACGTCGAGTGGCGCGACCTGCCCGCCGACTCCTGGCACCACAAGGTCAAGACCGCCCAGGGCCGAACCGTCCCCGCCGAAGAAACCGTCTGGATGCGCACCCGCGAAGTTTGGATGCACGCCGTGGACCTGGACAACGGAGCCAGCTTCAGTGACATTCCCGCACCGGTCCTGGAACGCCTGCTCAAGGACATCACCGGCGCCTGGCACACCCGCGGCACCGACACCGGACTCCTCGTCAAGGTGGACGGTACGGACCTGGCGTTTGGCGATGCGGGCACCGCTGACCCAACGATCATCACCGGGCCGCTGCCCGCCGTCGTCGAATGGGCCGCCGGACGCGGCAACAGCGGCGTCACCGCCACCGGCCCGGGCACCACCGAAGGCACCCCCGCAGCACCGAAATGGATCTAGGGCGAGGGGCTTTTGCGATGACGAGAATGCTGATTATTGGACCTCCCGGTTCAGGAAAAGGAACGCAGGCGGAGCGGATTTCAGAGCGCCTCGGCGTTGTGGCCATCTCCACCGGCGACATCTTCCGTGCCAACGTGAAGAGTGGCACCCCGCTGGGCGTCAAGGCAAAGAATTTCATGGACAGCGGCGACTTCGTCCCGGACAGCGTAACCAACATGATGGTCCGCGGCCGCCTGGGCGAACCCGACGTCGAAAATGGCTTCCTGCTGGACGGCTACCCGCGCACCACCGCGCAGGTGGACTACCTGGACGAGATCCTCGCTGACGCTGACGAGAAGCTCGACGTAGTCCTGCAGCTCACCGCCGACGACAAAGAGCTGGTGCACCGCCTCCTGGGCCGGGCCAAGGAAACCGGCCGGAGCGACGACAACGAAACCGTCATCCGCCACCGCCTGGACCTATACCACGAACAGACCGAACCCGTGGTGGCAAAGTACGCCCAGCGCGGCATCCTCGCCCAAGTCGACGGCGTCGGCGGCATCGATGAGGTCACGGATCGCGTCATGCCGGCCATCAAGGCAGTACAGGCCATCTAGCCTTTAAGCGAAATGGCGCCGGCATCCGCTTATGCGGGTGCCGGCGCCATTCGTCGTTTATGAGTTTGGCTGCCGCTTAGGCCAGGGCTGCCAGGGTACGGTTACCGTTACGGCCAAAGAGCAAAGCGTCGACGGAGAAACGGCCTGCCCCGACGATGGCGAGGGCTGCGGCGCCGGCCGCCAGGACGAGTACGAGTTCGTAACCACCTTTGTCAGCGAAGATTCCGGCCGGGGCGTGCACCAGGAAGAGGGCGCCAAGCATGTCCAGTGCCAGGAGGATGGCCACGGGACGAACCAGCACGCCGACAATGATGGCGGCGCCCCCAAGGAGTTCCAGGAAGCCGATCGCCGGAGCAACCAGCTGCGCGGCCGGTACCCCCATCTGTGCGAACGCTGCCTGGGTGCCGGGGATGGTGTAGTCGAAGATCTTCTGCCAGCCATGGGCGAAGAAGATAACACCCACTACGAGGCGCAGGACTGTGCGGGCGATGTTGGACTGGGTGGCAGCGGGCTGAATCGGAGAAGTCATGGTGCGGTCCTCTTTTCTCGCCTTCTGAAGCCTGCAGTAGCGGTCTTCAAAAGGAATAAGTTGATGTTTCAAGTAATAGCCTATGGCACATTACTTGTCGCGTCAACTATTTTCACGGGCCCACTTTGGCGCCGCCCCTCCTATAGCCAAACTCACTCAGGTCCGTCATGCCGGCGGTACAGAGGGGCCATCGCCGCGTCAGGGTCGAGCTTCCCCAATAGGGCATCGGCAATCCCCCGCAACTGACCGAGCTGCTCCGGCGTGAGCGGGTCGATAACGTTCCGCCGCACGTTTTCCACATGGCCGGGCGCGGTTTCGACAATCTTGCGCTGCCCCCCGTCGGTGAGGCGGGCGTTGGTTGCACGTCGATCTTCGGGGCACGGAATGCGCTCCACCAGGCCGCGTGCTTCAAGACGCTTTACGACGTGGGACAGGCGCGCCAGCGTGGCGCTCGTCTGCGCTGCCAGATCCGTCATCCTCAGCGTCCGACGGGGAGCTTCCGAAAGCATGGCGAGCACGTAGTACTCAAAGTTCGTCAGGTCCGCGTCGCGGCGGAGCTGGGAGTCGAGCGCGTTCGGCAGCAGTTCGACCACCGTATACAGCCGTACCCAGGCAGCCAATTCTTCCCTTGTAAGCCATTGTGTCTCCATGCTTTCATTCTTCCCCAGATTGGTTGTTGCAACAACTAACCTCGGGCCCTACTATTTAGTTGAAGCCTCAACCAATGGGGCTGCACACAAAGGAGACCGTTATGACTGCAGTAAGCATCCTCGGACAAGGCAACATGGGCTCGGCTATCGCCGGCATCGCAGAGAAGGGCGGCAATACCGTGCAGGTCCTCGGCAGCGGGGACACCGACAAGACCATTACCGGAGAGATTGTCGTTCTGGCTGTTCCCTACCCGGCCGTGCAGGAGATCCTGGCCCAGCGTGCCGAGCAGCTCGCCGGCAAGATCATTGTTGACATCACGAATCCGCTGAACTTCGAAACCTTCGACTCCCTGACCGTGCCGGCCGATTCCTCAGCCACCGCCCAGATCCAGGCCGCGCTTCCCAACTCCAGCGTAGTGAAGGCATTCAACACCACCTTCGCGGCCACTCTGGCCTCGGGCGAAATCGCCGGGCAGCCCACTACAGTGCTGATCGCCGGGGACGACGCGGACGCGAAGACACGGCTCGCCGGGCTCATCTCCGCCGCCGGGCTGCGCGCCATCGACGCCGGATCGCTGCGCCGGGCACGTGAGCTGGAGGCAACGGGCTTCCTGCAGATCGCCCTTGCCGCCGGTGAAAAGATCGCTTGGACCGGCGGCTTCGCCGTCAAGGCCTAAACAGGCAGTCAACCCGACTCCGCACCATCGTACTTTCCGGGAACCGGCCGGCTAATAGGCCGGCTCCCGGGCCACGGGCGCGGCTTCCGTACCGAGAAAGAACCACGTTCCGATGCCAGTCTCACCCGTCCGGCTGAACCATGCCGTACTCTTCGTCACCGACCTTGCCAGGGCCGAGCGCTTTTACACCCAGCTCTTCGGAATGGAAGTCGTCGTCCGCGAACCGCGCGCCAACGCGTCCTTCCTGAGGCTTCCGTGCTCCGGCAACCACCACGACCTCGGCCTCTTCGGGGTAGGCGACACCGCGCCGCCCAAGGTGCGTGGCGGCGTCGGGCTCTACCACCTTGCCTGGCAGCTGGACACCATCGAAGAGCTGGCGGAAGCCCGAAGGACCTTGGAAGAAGCCGGCGCGTACACAGGTCAATCCAGCCACGGGGCCACGAAAAGCGTCTACGGGGCGGATCCGGACGGCAACGAGTTCGAACTTATGTGGATGCTTCCCCGCCAGCATTGGGGCGAGTACGCGAACACCGCGCCCGTTGAGCCGCTGGAGCTCGACGACGAACTGCGCAGATGGTCCGGTGTACCCACCGCTGGCCGAATCACAGAAACTAATCCTGATGAGGACAACCAATGAATAACGCCTTCGACGAACCCACGGTTGTCTGGCACACCCCTGACACCACCGACCGTCCCCTGGTGGTGCTGCTGCATGGACGCGGCGCGGACGAGACGGGCATCATCGGTTTGGCCGGACACCTGCCAGCGGGCCCGTCGTACGCCGCTGTCCGCGCACCGATTCCGGCCGGAGGCGGCTACGCCTGGTTTGCCAACCGTGGAATCGGCCGTCCGGTGGCGGAGTCCCTCAATCAGACGATGGCTTGGTTCCGCAAGTGGCTCGATAATGTCGCACCTCCGGGTCGCCAGGTAATACTCGTCGGCTTCAGCGGCGGCGCAGCATTTGCCGGAGGACTGCTCCTGTCCGATCCACAGCGTTTCGCAGGCGCTGCCATCCTCTACGGAACATTACCGTTCGACGCCGGCGTCCCCACGTCACCTGCCCGCCTGGCCGGGGTGCCGGTCTTCGTTGCCCAAGGCGAAGCAGACACTGTCATCCCCCGCGAGCTCCTCGACCGAACGTGGACCTACCTGCTCGGTGGTTCCGGCGCACCCAGCTACGCCCGCCGCGATCCCGGCGGCCACGGCCTCACCAATGCCACCGTTGCGGAGCTTGGCGGCTGGATCGCGGAGCGTTTGCACTTCCTCGCCTCCCGCGGCACTCTGCCGTCCGACAATGGCACCTGGAGCGCCTTTCCCGACGGCGCGCTCCCGGTTCGTTCCGGCGCCCGCCCCGATGTTTCCTGGTCGATACCGCAGGAGCAGCGCTCCGACAATAGCCCGCGCCACGTCCGGGAGCGGCTCCTGGACCGTGTCCTCGCCTTGCCCGGGGTAACTGCACGCCAGTCAGCCATCTCCGTGCCCGGTGCATCCGGGTTCATGGTCGAACGCGACGCACGGGCGCCGCTTGACGCATTCCTCGTTCCACAGGCCGGAGAGTTTGCGCACCTCCACCCCGAGTACGATGGATCACTGCATACGGCCCTGCCTCCGGCTCTTGCCCGCGATGCCATAGCCAAAGGTTGGGGCGTGGCTCATCCCCTGGCCGGGATCCGGCTTGCCCGGGGAATGGTCATGATCTATGGACCACGGAACGACGCTGAGCTTGATGTCGTCACCGGAATCCTGCAGACAAGCCACGCCTACGCCACGCTCCCCTCAGGCAGCGGGAACGCCTGACATTCCGCGGAGCCATGGCCAGAGACGGCCATGGCTCCCTTGCGCCTAGCTCTGGCGGACAGCAGCCCTCACGGTTTGCGAGAGGTGGATCGCCCTCGCATCCGCGCCGCCTGGCAGTTGCATCTGGAGCGGGATATAGCCAAAGCTGATGCCGTACAGCGGGTCAGCGTACCCGAGCGCCCCACCGGCACCATCGTGGCCAAACGCCTGGTAGCTGCCAAAATCAGAGCCTGGGTGGGGCTTCATGAAAACAACACCGAACGACGCCGGGAAATTCAGGACCCTGTCCACTCCCCACACCTGCTGCTGCCCCATTGCCGCAACAGTATCGGAGTCTACGAGGGCATCCCCCGTCAGGCCAATGGCTGCTGCGTAAACCTGCGCCAGCCCCCTTGCCGATCCGATACCGCCAACTGCGGCAGGGCCAGCCGCCCGCACTTCGCGGCGATTGGGTGAGTAGGGACCCAGGTTTGGCGGTACAAGGCTGTTGACACCGTTGAACATCAGGGCGCCAAGACCATCCGGCGACATCTGGCTTGCGGACATGATTTCAAGCTGTTCGGTCGTAGGGTGCGCGGGACGTACTGCTTCGAACCGATCCTCTTCTGATTCCGGCAGGCCGAGCCAAAAGTCAATGTCCCGGGGTGCGCGGACGGTGTTCTCGTAGAGTTCCTGCAAGGTCAGGCCCGTAATCCGCCGCACCAGTTCCTCGATGACGGATCCGATGGTCAGGCCGTGATAACCGAAGCTTGATCCCGGGCGCCAGTACGGCCGTTGCGCCGCGAGTTTGGGGGCCGCGCGGCGGGAGTCCAGTATGTCCGCGGTTTCCAGCCCCGCGTCCACGTTGATCAGTCCAGCCTGGTGCGACAAGAGCTCGCGGACAAGCACCCGTTCTTTTCCGTTGGCGCCAAATTCCGGCCAATAGTGAACCACCGTTTGATCAAGGTCCAGCTGCCCTGAGCTGACCAGCGTCGCCAGGGCTATTGCGGCGACGCCTTTTGTCGCCGAGAACGTTCCCGTCAACGTGTCGCGTTCCAGGCCATCTCCACCGACCAGATCAACCACGAGGTGGTCCTTCCAGTACACGGCCAGCTGGGCGCTGTAGTTGGGGTCCTCGGCGAGATAGGCATCAAACTGGGCCCGTACGTCCTCGAACCCGGGTGCGACGGTGCCTGTGGACTGGCTTTTGGCAGGAGCCGTGACGGCTGACATATGGTTCGGACCTTTCCTTGGAAACTAGTGGTGGGCCGGCGACTGGCTGCCCGGTGCTGCCGTCCCGGCGGTACCGCGGAGCCAGGCGAGCATTTGCTCAACGGAGTGTTTGGCTGGTCCTGTGTGGGGATGGTCCAGGTGTCCGTGCATGCTGTCCGGTTCCATCTCCATGCGGACTGGCACTCCTGCGGCTTCCAGTTGGGCTGCGAAGAGTTCCCCTGAGGCGCGCAGCGTGTCAGATTCGGAATTGATGATGTAGACGGGGGGAAAACCCTTGACGTCGCCCTCCCCGGCGAACGCATGCCCGTCCTTGAACGTGTCCTCACTGCCGGCGAAATTCAGGTTGATGTCCCGGATGAAGTCCGGCCCGAAGGCAAGCTCAGCGGGAACGCCGGCCATCTTCCCGCGTAGATCCTCGTTGAGCGGGGGAAGCTCGGCGTGGACGAGAGGGTATGCGAGCAGCAAGGAAGCAGGCATCTGCCCGGATTCGTCCCTCAGCCGTCCCGTCAGCGCGGCAGTCAGCGCGGCGCCGGCGCTTGCCCCGCCAAGGTGAAGGTCTCCCACAGTCCGCAACCCCAGAGATTCAAGATTCTCACTTGCCCAGCGCCAACCGGCGAGTACGTCGTTTGACGGGGCCGGATACTTCACGCCGTGAAGGGCCTTGCGATAGTCCAGTGACAGCACTGAAATTCCGTGCGAGGCAAGGTAGAGGCTGACCCAGTGCGCCTCGGGCATGTCCAGGTCGCCGGCAATGAAGGCCCCACCGTGGACCCAGACGAGGCCAGCCAGGGCTTCGCCGGGACAACAGTACAGGCGTCCGGGGACCCGGCCCTCGGGGGTCGGGACATCAATGTCGACTGCAGATACAGCGGCCAACTCCGGATAGATGGACACAAGTGACTGGTGGTCTGTGTCAGTTCTGGGGTCCGGGAAGGGCCCGTTCAGCTCCAGGCCGCGGATCAGCTGGCCGGCCATTGATGTACTCGGGATTTGCGTGCCTGTATCGGCCATGTCTTTGTCGTTCCTTTTCTTGAGGGGCCCTAGTCCTGGACAAGTTCCAGCGTTGCCTGCAGCGGGAGTTCGTTGACGGAGGTGCCGATGCGGAGGGTGTACATGCCCGGCTCGTAGGTCCAGCCGTTGTCCCAGTACGCAAGGAGCCGGGTGGGGACGTCCACACTGGCTGTAACGGTTTCGCCGGCTTCTGCCCATACAGGAACGGAGGCGACAAGCCATCGGATAGGGCGGTCGACGGCGGAGTCTGGCCTTTCCGCGTATACCTGCACGACGTTCTTGCCGGCGCGGGCGCCGCCATTCGTAAGTGCGATGGTGACTGGAAGAGCTGTATCCGCCGTGGCTGTGGCCCGGGCATCCACGGAATCCAGGTTCCAGTGCGTGTAGCCAAGCCCGTACCCGAATTCGTATGCCGGAGTCCTTTCGGCCTTGAGCCAGGCACGGTAGCCGATATGGATCCCTTCGTCGTAGGTGAGGGTCCCGTCGGCCTCGGGCGTGACATTGATGACGGGCACGTCCTCCTGGCGTGCGGGCCATGTGGTGGGTAGTCGGCCGCCGGGCTCGGCTTCCCCCGTCAGGATGTCGGCAAGTGCATGGCCGAACTCTTGACCGCCGAAGTAGCCGATCAAGGTCGCCGCTACTTCGTCGCGCCAAGGCATCAGGACAGGAGACCCGGAGTTCACGATGACGACAGTGCGGGGGTTGGCAGCCGCCACGGCGTGGACCAAACGGTCCTGCGTGCCGGGGAGTTCGAGGGAGGAACGGTCGTATCCCTCGGACTCAACGCGGGAATTGGTGCCCACTACGACGACCGCAACGTCGGCAGCGCGCGCAGCTTCCACCGCTGCGGTAATGAGGCCGTCGGGGTCCGCATTGTCGGCTTCGGTACCAATCGTGATTCCGAGCGTGTTCGATAGTGCCCCTGCCGTCTTGCTGGTGAGTTCTACCCGTATGTTGAGTGGGGTGCCCTCGGCCACGTCCACCGGAACCGAGGCTGCTGGCGGCGCGAGCAATGCGGCCCCCAGGTCCGTTCCAACAGCTTCAACCGTGGCGTCATGGACAAGTACGCCATTCACGAAAATACGGCCATGCCCCACGCTGGAGAAGCCGAGCCGAATGGTGCCGGTCTCGTGCGGTGTGTAGATGGTGTGGAACTGAACCGTCGATGCTGTCGAGATGGGTGCGTCTCCTCCGAACCAGACCAGCGCTGTAGAGCGTCGGTCCTCGGCGAAGAGCTCGTGACCGTTGGCGTCCAAAAAGCTGACTCTGATGCCGGGGGCTCCAGTGACCGGATTGGTGATTTGTTCCAGGGGGAATTCCGCGATCCCTTCCTGCACTACCGCTCCCACTGTGTAACTGACGTTGTCTGGACCGAAAGCAGCGCGGATCCCGTCCAGGGGCGTGACTATTCTTTCGGGAACCACCGTGGCGGAGCCGCCGCCCTGCGTGCGGGCGTAGCGGGCGTTGTGTCCGATGACCGAGACCTTTCGGGCCACGGTTGGATCCAGTGGAAGCAGGCCGTCGTTTTTCACCATCACGGTACCGGCAATAGAGGCTTCCCGGGCGAACGCGACAAGGTCCTCCCGGTCCGCGGGTTCGGGCCGGACGGCCTCGAAGCCTTCGAGGGCACCCACCCGGGCGGCGAGCTGCAGGATCCGCAACACCTTCCGCTCGATCGCGGATTCCGGAATCCGGCCGGCTTCCACCGCCGCGACAAGGGCTTCACCCCAGGGGCCATCCGGCCCCGGCATGACGAGGTCCTGGGAAGCGGCGGCACTGTCGATGCTGCGGACTGCAGTCCAGTCGCTGATGACCACGCCGTCGAAACCCCATTCGCCGTTCAAAGGGGTTTCCAGAAGGTCGTTTTCGGTCGCGGTAACGCCGTTAATAGAGTTGTACGCACTCATCACCAGCCACGCTTTCGACTCAACGATGGCCTTTTCGAATGCGAGAAGATAAAGCTCCCGCAGTGGCCGGTCCCCCACCTTGACGTCGACGGTGAACCGTTCGGTTTCAGAATCGTTGGCCACGTAGTGCTTGGGGGTGGCGCCCACACCATTGCGCTGCACACCTGACACGTAAGCGGCCGCCAGCTCGGCTGTCAGCACCGGGTCTTCACTGAATGCTTCGAAGTGTCTTCCCCCCAGCGGGGAACGGTGCAGGTTGATCGTCGGTCCCAGGACCACGTCCACTCCCTTGCGCCGGGCTTCAACAGCCGACGCCGCCCCAAGCCGGTCGGCGATGGCCGGATCCCACGAGGAGCTGATGGCGGCAGCTGATGGAAAGTTCATGGACGGCTCACGCTCGTCCCAGACTTCACCGCGGACGCCCGTCGGACCATCTGAGAAGAGCATGCGCCGCAGCCCGATCTTCTCGAGGGGCCAGGTAGTCCAGAAATCACGTCCCGTCAGCAGCTGGATCTTTTCCGCAAGTGTCAGTTCAGCCATCAGGGACTTCAGTCGTGCGTCGGTGCTGTGGTCGGTTTTTGCTGCGTCGGTGAGGAGTTCCATGGTGGCTTTCTTGGCTGTTCTTGCGTTGATGTTCTTGCTGTTTTTCAGGCTACGCCGGCCTGGAGGTCCTGCTGGTGCTGGAGTTCCAGGAGGCGTACCCTGTCGGCCCGGTGTTTGGCCTGCCGGTCGGGATCGGGAATCGGAGCGGCCATGAACAGCCGCTGCGTGTAGGGGTGTTCAGGTGCTCCGGTGACCTGATCGCCGTTGCCCCATTCGACGATCTCGCCGTGGTACATCACGGCAACGCGGTGGCTGAGGTGCCGCACCACGGCGAGGTCGTGGGAGACGAAGAGGTAGGCGACGCCAGTGCGTTCCTGGATCTCGATGAAGAGTTCCATGACGCGGGCCTGCGTGGAGAGGTCCAGGGCGGAAACGGGCTCGTCGCAGACCATGAGCTTTGGATCCAGGGCGAGGGCCCTGGCGATGGCGACGCGCTGGCGCTGTCCGCCGGAGAATTCCCGCGGCAGCCGTTGCGCGGCGCCGTGCGGCAGCCGGACCTGGTCCAGCAGTTCGGCCACGCGCTGGTTGGCCGCCTTGCGGTCCACTTTGCGGACGGTGAGCGGTTCGGTGAGGATCTGCTCGATGGTCATGGAGGGGTTCAGCGACGTGTACGGGTCCTGGAAAACCACCTGGATCTCGTTGCTGAGTTCCTTGCGCTGCGCGCGGGTGGCCTTGGAGATCTCCTCGCCGCGGTATTTGATGCTGCCGCCGGTAACGGGCGCCAGCCCCAGCACGGCGCGGCCCAAGGTGGTCTTGCCCGAGCCGGACTCCCCTACGAGGCCCACAGTCTCACCCGGCCGGATGTCAAGGGAAACGCCCTTGAGCGCCTTGAACGGTTCCTTCCGGAAGCCCTTGAGCGGATATTCGACGACGACGTCCTTGACGTCGAGCAGGGTGTCGGTCATGACGTCACTCCTTTCAATTCCTGGGGCTTGGCTAACTGCGCTGTGCCGGTGGCCGGGATGTACTGCCCGCGGGGGGCGGTGTCTTCGAGGATCGCGTCGAGCAGCTGGCGGGTGTACGGGTGCTGGGCATCGTTGAAGATGGCCCGGACAGGACCGGTTTCCACGACGCGGCCGGTCTGCATCACGGAGACGAAGTCGCAGAGGTCGGCAACCACCCCGAAGTTGTGGGTCACCAGGATGACGCCCATGTTCAGTTCATCCTGGAGCTCGCGAAGCAGGTTCAGCACTTCGGCCTGCACCGTGACGTCCAGGGCGGTGGTGGGTTCGTCGGCGATCAGCAGGTCCGGATTGCAGGACACGGCGCCGGCGATCAGGACGCGCTGGGCCATGCCGCCGGAGATCTGGTGCGGGTAGGAGTTGAAGGTCCGTTCCGGGTTGGGGATGCCCACCTTCGCCAGCAGCACCAGGGCACGTTTGCGGGCTTCAGCCTTGGAGATGCCCAGGCACACCCGCATGGGTTCCATTAACTGGCTGCCGATGGTGAATGCGCCGTCCAGGTTGGACATGGGTTCCTGCGGGATGTACGCGATGCGCTTCCCGCGGACCTTGGTCATCTCCTTCTCGGAGAGGTGCGCCAGATCCTTGCCCTCAAAGAAAATGGAACCACCTGTGATGCGCCCGTCCTGGGGCAGGAGCCGGAGGATGGAGAACGCCGTCTGTGTCTTGCCGGAACCAGATTCGCCGACCAGGCCGTGCACCTCACCGCGCCGGACTGTCAGGCCCACGTGGTTCACCACGTGGGTGGTGGACCCGTCGGGCTGGTCGTAGCCGACTCCGAGGTCCGTGACTTCCAGCAGCAATTCGCCCGTGTCTGTGCCCGGCTCTTCGGGATGGACGACGGCGGCGTCCCCGCGCTTCCCGGCGGCACCTTCGGCGTCGGCTGCTGCAGTCGCTGCCGCGGCCTTGCGGCCCTTCTTCACCGGACCGCTGCTGCGCTCCAGCTCGTCGCGCATGGCGTTGGCCAGCAACGTCAGGGCGATGCAGACAAGACCGATGACCAGGGCCGGCCACAGCACCAGCGCGGGTGCTTTGAAGATGTTGATGAAGCCGTCATTGAGCATGCTGCCCCAAGTGGGGATGCTCCGATCGCCCAGCCCCAGGAATTCCAGTCCGGCCTGGATGGCGATGGCGATGCCGAGAACCATGGCTGACTGTATGATGACCGGTGCCCGGACCACGGTGAGGATGTGGCGGCCGATGATCCTGAAGTCGCTTAAGCCGGAGACCCGTGCCGCGTCCACGTAAAGTTCGTTGCGGACTGCGGTGACGGACGCATAGACAAGCCGGAAGAAAGCCGGCGACAGCAGCACACCGAAGATCATCATGGACAACCACATGGAGGGGCCAATTACTGCGCGGGCCGCCAGCAGGACCACCATGCCCGGCAGGGCCATCAACAGTCCGGTGAGCCATGAGGAGACCGCATCGAACCAGCCGCCGTAGTACCCGGCGATGAGCCCAGCCGTGACGCCGATGACCAGCGCCACGGCGAGAGCCACCACGGCGCCGGCGAGGCTGAACTGGCCGGCGAAGAGCAGGCGGCTGAAGACATCGCGTCCGGCGCTGTCGGCCCCCAGCAGATGCCCGGATCCGGCCTTGGCCAGCACATCCTTGAGGGTGGCCTCGTTGGGATCGTGCGTTGCCAGCACTGGGGCCAGGAGGGATGCCAGTGCCACCAGGAACAGGACAAGCAGCGATGCCGCACCTGTCGGGTGTGTTACGAGCTTGCGGAAGAGGGAAATCTTGGCTGCCGTGGTGGGCAGTGCGGGAGGAGCGTCGATCATGACAGCCGAACTTTCGGGTTGAGCCAGCCCTGGGCCAGGTCGATGATGAGGTTGACGGTCACCACGATGGCAGCGGTCGCAAGCACGACCCCCATCACGACCGGGATGTCACCCTGGCCGGTAGCGGCAACGGTGATCTGCCCGAGGCCGGGCAGGGCAAAAATCTGTTCCACGATGACGGCGCCGCCCAGCAGTCCAATGAACTGCACGGCAAGTACAGCCAGGGCCGGTCCGCCCGCGTTGCGCAGCACGTGCTTATAGACAACGCGGTTGAAGGACAATCCGCGGGCGCGCAGCGTGCGAACGTAGTCCTTTCGGAGCGCATCAATCAGTGAACCGCGGACCTGCTGCACCACGGCGGCGATGCATCCGATGGAGAGGGCGATGATCGGCAGGGTGACCGTCGCCGCCCAGCCGCCAAACGACGTCGTAATGGGTACATACCCTGTGGCCTTGAACCACTTGAGGTTGAGCGCGAACAGGGAGACCAGACCCAGCGCGATCAGGAATCCGGGGATAGCGAAGCCAAGGACGCCCACGAACTGGACCACGCGGTCGATCCAGCCCCGGCGCACTGCTGCCCAAACAGCCACGACTACCGAGATACCGGCAGCGACGATGGTGGCGCCGAGGACGAGGGAAAGCGTGACCCAAACCCTGCTGCTGACACCGGTGCTCACGAGCTGTCCATTGAACCAGGAGCGGCCGAGGTCGCCCGTGACGGCGCGGGTGATCCAGTCCCAGTACTGGACAACGAGGGGACGATCGAGACCCAGTTGGCTTGCCTTCATGGCAACCTGGGCATCCGTGGCGGTGGGACCCACGATACGGCGGGCGATGTCTCCGCTGCCTGCGTACAGCAGGAGGTAAGCCACAGTGGTGATGACGAACAGCAGGAGAACACCGGCGATTAGGCGCCGAAGCACGAATCGGTACATTTGAAAATCCTTTGAAAAGGTTCCTGAGGTTGCCGGACCGGGCAATGTCGCCGGTCCGGCAACCGTTCGCTACGAAGCGGGCGTAAAGGACCAGATGTAGGGGTAAACGTTGCCCGTCTGAAGCTCGACCTTGGTCTTTGCGTCAGTTACGAAACTGTTCTGTGGGCGGTACCACGGGGCAAACCAAGCCTGCTCCACGATGTACTTGTTCAGTTCCTTCGCGGCCGATTTCTGCTCGTCCGCCGCACCCAGGTGGATCTTGTTGATCAAGCCGTCAACCGTCGGGTCCTCATACTTGTAGGGATTCCACGCTGAATTCGGGGCGATCTTCATGTTGATGAGCTGCCAGTCCGACTGTTGCTCCAGGATCATGTAGCTCGCGGCGTACTTTGCTGCCAGGAGATCGGCAATGAAGTTGTTGCCTGCGTCGACCGTCTCCACTGTGACTCCCACTTCCTTGAGCTGCTGGGTGATCAAGGTGAAGATTGAGCTGTTGACGAGCGGGGTGGACGGCATTTGCAGCGTGAAGCCGTTCGCGTAGCCCGCGTCGGCCAGAAGCTTTTTGGCCTTGGCAGGGTCATAGGCATAGCGGGAGTCCAGGGAAGCGTCGTAAGCGTCCGAGGATGGCGGGAAGACCTGGGTCGTGGTTGTTCCGCGGCCTTGGTTGACAGCATCCAGCAGCGCCTTTGTATCGAAGGCGTAGTTCAACGCCTGCCGGACCCGGACGTCCTTGAGGGCGGCGTTGGTCTTGCCGGCGCGGTCGAACAAGATCAGTCCAGTCCAGTTGCCCTCGAAAGTGTTGTTCTTGTAGCCCGCCGCTTCGGCCTCCTGGATCATCGAAATGTCAATGAGGGAGCCGTTGAGCGTTCCGGCCTTGACGGCATTGAGGAGTGACGTCTGTTCCGGGTAGACGTTCAGCACCATGTTGTCGTAATGGACCAGGCCTTTGTTCCAGTAGTCAGGATTGCTCTTGTACGAGTATGAGGTCCCGGTGACTGTGGCTGCGGTATCCAGGATGTAGGGGCCGGATCCGACAGGTTTGGTGGCGATATCCGCGTTCCCGAATGATGCCGGGCTCTGCATGAACGATGCATCCTTGGACAGGTAGCCGAGGAATGCGGGGTCTGGGGCCGAGAGGGTCAGTTCCAGGGTCGTGCTGTCCACAGCAGTGGCTGTCTTGAGTGCTGCCAGGAACTGGGCGTCTGCCGACGTTCCTGCTTTGAATCGCTCCAGGTTTTGTTTTGCTGCGTCCGCGTTGAAAGGGGTGCCGTCGGTGAATTTGACGTCGTCGCGGAGCTTCAGGGTCAGGACGGTTTTGTCGTCGTTGTACTTCCACTCGGTTGCCAGCATGGGTACCAGCTTTCCGCCCGGTTCCATGCGGAGCAGGGTGTCGTACACGGCCTGGTAGAAAGGCGAAACGTTAGCAAAGTCGGAGTCGGCAGCAGCAAAAGATTTCGGCGCCATGAGGGTGCCCAGCGTCAGCGTTTGCGAGGAGTGCTCCGCAGTGCTTTCCCCACCTCCACCGCAGCCGGTGAGGCTCAGGGCAACGGCGGCAGCAAGTGCGGCCATGCGTGTAGGTCGGAACATCATTGGTCCCTTTCACGGTCAGTGGCGTCCACCATGGACAGCCATTGAAAGAGACCTTAACACGAAAACAGACCATGCGGTATGTTTTCACTGCAGCTTTCCAAATCTTGCTAAATGTGACGCGCCGCACAGACACTGATGCCCGCCCCGGCGTGCCTGGTCCAAGGTTGTTAGAGTTTCAAGATGACTGAAACAGCGACCACTGCCGCCGCACGTGAACCGCGGCGCGGCCGGCCGCGCGGAACCTACGCCAAGACGGAAGCACGCCGTCAAGAAATCCTGACGGCTGCCTTCGAGGTCTTTTCGGCTTCCGGCTTTCGGGCAGGGTCGGTCCAGGACATTGCTGACAAAATCGGTCTGACGAAGACCGGTCTCCTCCACCATTTCCACAGCAAAGAGGCCCTGCTTGAGGCTGTCCTGACCCTTCGTGATGAAGATTCGTGGGCGGCTGCCGGAATCGTCACCGACAACGGCATGGAAACGCTGAATGGCATCGTACGGCTGATGCAGTACAACACGTCCGTTCCCGGGTTGGTGTCGCTCTACTGCGTGTTGTCTGCCGAGGCAACAGACCCGGAGCATCCCGCCCACGAATACTTTCAGCGACGTTACAAATGGGCGCTGGGAGTTTGCGGACAGGCATTTTCCGATTTGGACCGGCGGGGTAAGTTGCGGCACGGGCTATCACCCACCGCAGCCGCACGGCAACTGGTGGCACTCATGGACGGGCTGCAGGTGCAGTGGTTGCTGGACAACAACTCTGTGGACATGGCCGGTGAGTTAAAGAACTTCCTGGGTTCCATCACTACCGAAGAGTTTTAGTGCCCCCGGCAGGAACGTATTCCTGCCGGGGAACCACACCGTTTTACAGGGCTGCCCTCAAGAAGGTGAGCAGCTCGCGGTTGAACTCTTCCGGCTCGTTCCAATGGGGGCAGTGGCCGCTGTTTTCGAAAACGGAGAGGGAAGACTTGGGCATGGTATCTGCCAGCCACTGCATGCCTTCAAGCGGGAAAGACGGCGAGAAGCGGCCCGTGGCTACCCAGGACGGAACATTCACGGTCGGTGCAACGTCCCGCCAGTCTGCTGTGAAGTGATCCACCAGGAGCGGAAGTACAGCGCCATCGGGAAATTGCGTGAGGCCGCCCACCTCGGAAAAGAGTTGCGCTACGTGGGGCGGCGCTGGAGGCTCAAGTGCCGGATTGCCCCATTGAAAGCGCCCGTTAACGGAATCCCACACATTGGCCCATTCGACGGACCGGACACCCCAGGCCCACGATTCGTCGTTAACGATTTTTGGCGACTGATCGATTGCTACGAACGCGCGAACGCGGTCCGTTCCGTACAGGTCGAAATATGCGAGACAGACGGAGACGCCCAAGGAATGCCCAACGAGGGCTACCTCGCCAAGCTCCAGATGCTCGAGCAATTCCCCGACGTCCTTGCCCAGGCGGGAGACACGTTGACCGCTGCCCGGGAAGTCTGAGCGGCCGTGGAACCTAAGGTCGAGCGCAATGGTCCTGTAACCTGCGGCGACCAAAGCCTGGCGCTGGAAGGCCCAGTGTGCCGCCTGGCAGGTGAATCCGTGAACAAGAAACACCGCCGGACCGGAGCCGAAGTCATCGTAAACCAGTTGTGCGCCGTCTGAGGTTCGAAAGGACCTTGTTTGACCAGTCATTGCTGCCTCCTTGGGCAATCGGTCGAAAGTGATGAGGTTGTAGCTCTAAAAAGGAGACTCCAAAGGCCGGGCTGATTCGCGGGCAGCCCGGCCTCAGGAACATCCGGCGCTTTCAGCCCGGAAGTGGCGTTTCAGCCGAAGACCACGCCGCCGTTGACGTGGAGCACTTGTCCGGTAATCGTGCCGTTGCCCGGCGCCAGGAGAAACGCGATGGCTGAGGCAATCTCCTCAGGCTTGGAAAGCCTTCCGAGGAGGGACATCCCGGCGATTCGCTCGCGATCTGCATCGTTTAAAACATCAGTCATCGGTGTTTCAGTCGCCCCGGGAGCAACCATGTTCACGCGCACCTGATTTGGCGCGAGCTCACGGGCGTATCCGCGTACCAAGCCGATGAGCGCGGCCTTTGAGGTGGCGTACGCACCGTTACCCATGAGCCCGCCTCCTGTGAAAGCTGCGGCGCTGCCAAGGACGACCACCGACCCGAGCCGGCCTGCGCGTAGAAGGTGGGGCCCTGCGGCCGAGATTGTGTTCTGGACTCCGATGACATTGATGTCGAGTACCCGCCGGAATTCGGCAGCATCGATGTCCAGCAGCGCCGACCGGCTGACTATCCCGGCAGCGGCCACAACCCCGGTCAGTCCGCCACCTGCCGCGAATTCGTCGGCTGCGCGGCGCATGGCCCCAGCGTCCGTGACATCAGCGGCCACGGCGACATGACCTTCTCCGTCCAACGTCGCCACTGCATCTGCCGCGGCTGACGGGTTCACGTCGACAATAGCTACGCGTGCGCCCCGGGCCGCAGCCTGGCGGGCACAGGTGAGGCCGATGCCGGACGCACCGCCGGTTATGAGGACAGCTTCAGCTGTCCCGGATTCGTGGTCATTCACGTCAATTACTCCTGAAGATTCATGTTTAGAGGATCGCCATTGCGTTGGCCGGGCTGCCAACTCCGCCCAGCAGGTTCAGCGGCTGGGCCGTGAGGAAGACGTCATATCGGCGTCGGGCGGCGCAGGCAGCTGCCAGCTCATCGAGCGCCCAAAGCTCGCCAATGCTCAGCCCAAGCAACGGGATCAGGATACGGTGCAGCATCCCCGTGTGGCTGGAGGCAGGCATCGCACCTGATAGTTCCGCCTGGACGGTGAGTTTGGAATCCGTTGCCGGCCAGGCTTCCAGCGCGATGTTGTCGGACGCCGCCACCGCTACTTGATGGTCCCAAAGCCACGCGGCCGATTCTTCGGTTTGGCTTAGGCCCGGCGAGCGGAGGGCGCCGTCCGAGCGGTTGGCGTCCGTCCGGATGTGTTTGAGCCATCCTGTGCGGATCATGATGATGTCGCCCGGCCGGATGGTGCTCCCCTGCCATTCAAGCGTTGCATCCAGATCAGCCACCGGAATTTGTTCGTTGGTGGCCTGGTCGATCGGGCGGCCGACCGCGTCCCGGTAGGCACCGACGTCGATGAGCAGGCCACGGCCGGCGATCCCCCGTTCGGCCACGGCCTGTATTCCGAGGCCGGGTTTTCCCGCCACCAGCCCGTTGGGATCCGCGTCATTGTAGAAGCCGTGGTCCGGATGCCCGAAGTGTCGCAACCCGTCAATTTGCGTCGACGCCTGAAGGAACAGATTATCGATCCGGTCGTCGCGGTGGAAATCGTTGAGGCCGAACACAGTGTGTTGAATCGAACCGCGGTGGGCAATGATGGGCGGCTCGAATTCCGTCAACGGCAGGTTGAGCGGTATGACTTCGCCCGTCAAAATACTCTCACGGGCTTCAAGGACACGGGCCGGTGTGAGGTGGTTCAGGGTGCCCAGCTGGTCGGCCGGGCCCCACAGGCCCCAGGCCGTTCCCCGCAGCCGGTCGGGGCGATCAAACAGCTGGTAATACCGGGGAAATTCCCCGGCCGGGGAACGGCGTGAAGCTTGATGGGTGGTCATCGGGTGATTAGGCTTCGCCGTCCGTCATGACCTGGTGGATCTCGATCATGTTGCCGGCGGGGTCAGTGAGGAAGATCTGGTGCCAGCCTTCGACGGACCAGACGCCCCAGTCGTCGAACGGGATGTTGTTCTCGGTGAGGCGTGCCTTGATGGCCTCGATGTCATCGGTCCGGAACGCAAAGTGTCCTCCGATGAGCGGGTTGACCGAGTGTCCCTCCTGGGCTGCGAGGTACGGCTGGCGCTGGGTGGCGTGGATCTGCAGTTCGTTGGGGTCGCCGGCTTCGTAGAACTTGGCGGCTGTATCCCACTCGGCGTCGCCGTCGATGTCGTTGTCTGCATTTTTGGACGTGGCGATCATCTTGGGCGAGGGGAGCTGGTTCAGTCCCAGCGCCTTTCCGTAAAAGTCCGTCAGGATCGACATGTTGTCTGAAGTGACATTCACGTGGTGGAGTCGGAGGTATGCCATTGACTTTTCCTTTGATGTGATGGGTTGGTTATTGCGGACAAGAGTGACCGGAGTCAGAGGTCGACCCGATAGCGGGCCACTTTCTCCGGGTCGAGCTGGATGCCGAGGCCGGGGCCCTCAGGAACGCGCATGTATCCATTCTCAATAATGAGCGGCTGATCCAGGAGATCATCGGCCATGTCCAGGTAGTTGGACAGTTCAGCTGCCGAACGCGAGGTAATTTCCTGGGACGCACCGAAGACGAGGGAACAAACGGTTCCGACTTGCGCATCGATCTGGTTGCCGATGACCGCTTCGAGGCCCAGCCCTTCGGCAAGGTGGGAAACGCGCAGCGAACCTGAGAACCCTGTTCGGGCGGTCTTGATGCTCACAGCGGTCGCTGCTCCTGCAAGGATTTCGCGGGTAACGTCAGCCGGCGTGGGCGCACTTTCGTCCGCGACGAACGGCACAGGACATTGGGAAACAAGCCAGCGCCTGCTCAACACATCGTCGGCGGGGCAGAGCTCTTCCACGCGACTTAGTCCCACAGCTTCGAGATCCCGAAGTGCCCCGGCCGATTCCGCCGCCGTCCAACCCCGATTCCCATCGATGTACAGTTCCGCGTCAGGGCCAAGGGCTTCCCGGACTGCCTTGCACACTTCCACGTCCAGGTGGACGGGGCGCCGTCCGACCTTGATCTTGAAACTCGAAATGCCCAACGTCTCCCTTAGCTCGACAGCCTCGGCGGCAACTGTGTCCGGATCATCGAACCCCAGCATGTGGCTGACCTGCAAGCCATCAGCGAAGCCTCCAAGAAGGCGATGTACCGACGTGCCGATCGTCTTGCCCCAGGCGTCCCACATTGCCATGTCGATGGCGGCTTTGGCAGTGGGATTTCCTACCGTTCGAGCCAGGCGCGACCGCACCGCCTCGCGGTCGAGGATGGAGAGCCCGATGATGGCAGGGGCGAAAATCTTCTCGATAACGGCGACAATCGATGCCTGCGTCTCACCATAGGTGTAAGGCCGCGGAGGGGCTTCGGCAAACCCGACCACACCATCGCTGGTGACCACTTCCACAAGCACATTGTCCGCTACATCAATCGATCCGCTGGCAAAACGCAGGGGCTTGCGGTAAGGAATCGCGTACGGGACGGTCCGTACTTCGACGATTCGTGGTGCAACTGCACGCTCACCCGCGGGTGTTGTTTGAGTGGCTGGTTGAAGTAACAAAATTTTGGTCATCCTTTGGTGTGGCTTTGGTGGAGGTCATCCCCGGGCGTGTGCCCCGGCAACATCTGTTTCGAGACTGGTAGTCCCACGGAGCCCGCCAGTCTTCCGGTCAGCCCACCCGATGAGGATGTAGACGAACACTGCAGCGAGGCCGAAGAAGCCCGACATCACCAGAAGGCCGGCGGAGCTTGAGCCGGTGAGGTCAGTGAGCCAACCCTGAATGTAAGGGCCTACGAGGCCGCTGACGTTTCCGACAGAGTTGACGAGCGCGATGGACACTGCGGCGAGGGCCCCGGCATACACCTGGGCAACGGTCGCCTGGAAGGTGGACAGAGTCGCGAAGAAGCCCGCAGCGGCGATGCTGATACCGATAAGTGACAGGAACGGGTTTCCGGAGAGCACTCCAATGAGGAGTCCGAGTGCTGCGGCAACCATGGGCAGGGTGAGGTGCCAGCGCCGTTCGCCGGTTCGGGAGATGCTGCGGACGATGACAAACATGACGATGGCGGAGAATGCCCACGGGATCGCCGAGACGTAGCCGGACCCGACGACGTCCAAGTGGAACTGCTCTTTGACGATCGTCGGAAGGAAGTACGTGATCGACCAGAAGCCGATCAGGATAAAGAAGTAGGTGATGGCGAAAGCCCACAGCGACGGCCGGCGGAGCGCGGCGGGAAGCTGCTTCAGTTCGTGTGCTCCGGAGCCCGAGCGCTGGGTGACATTCTCCGCCAGGTACGCCTTTTCCTCGTCATCGAGCCAGGCCGCCTTCGCCGGGGTGGAGGGCAGAGCAAAGAAGATGACAACTGCAAGGATAATTGCCGGAACACCTTCAATCAGGAATACCCAACGCCATCCGGCAAGGCCAGCTACGCCGTTCATGAGCATGATCGACGAGGTCACGACGGAGCCCACCGCCAAGGCGACCGGAACAGCGAGGTTCAGCCAGGACATCGCCTTGGGCAGCAGCCGGGCTGGACACCAAAGCGCCAGGAAGAGCGCGGTCCCCGGCGAGTAGCCGGCTTCGGCAAGTCCGAGAAGGAACCGCATGACGTGAAGGCTGACTTCGTCCTGCATGAACGCCATACCCATCGTCACCAGGCCCCAGGTGATCATGATGCGGGCCAGCCAAATGCGCGCCCCTACCTTGGCAAGGAACATGTTCGAGGGGACCTCAAACAGCAAGTAACCGATGTAGAAGAACCCGGCGGCGAGGCCGAATGTCGCTGCCGTAAGGCCCAAATCTTTGGACAAGGGCCCTGCGATCACCCCAAGGTTGGCTCGATCGATATAGGCAATGAACATGCCAAGCATGAGGATCGGAAGGACCTTCAGGGTCACTTTGCGGAAGACCCGAGCTTCAACGCTCAGATCTATCGGTGTGGTGTTTGTTTTCATCATGACCTCTCTTCGTTGAGGGGGCTCTGGATTTGGTGCCGCCTTCAAAAAGGTTAGTGAGAGATTGTTCCGAAGAGAAATACCAATTCTCTTTCATTTGATAGGTAAAACAGAAAGATCCTCGGGTGCCCTTAGAACCGTGGGCTGACCATACGCAGCCGGCCCCAAGATCAGCTCGCGGTAGATAGCAGGCAGGGTCGAAGATCGCTCCACGAACGTGGGTACCTGGGATGGGCGCCGTCGTCGGTTCCGCAAAACCTGCGCGACGGATCGCGACGGCGCCCGTCAGTCCGTCGTTACTGGCGACGGTCGGGTAGGCCAGGAACCAGCAGTACCTTGCAGGCGTCTTGGGAAAGAAGTTCGATGGCTTCCTCGAAAGCCGACAGGGGAAGACGGTGGGTGATGAAATTGGAGAGGTCTAATTCGCCACTCGCCACGAGCGCAGCGATTCGATCCCAGGTTTGCCAAAGGGCCCGCCCGAAGCTGCCCGTGAGAGTCAGACCCTTCTTGATTAGGTACGCTGCGACATCGATTTCGATTGGCTTACCCGGGATTCCGACGGTCACAACCGTCGCCTCCCGGCGGACCGCTTCAAGTAGCGGCGGCAGTGCGGCCGCTACCCCTGAAGCCTCAAAAGCTACATCGAAGCCGAACTTCTCCCCCGAGAGCTCCCGGCAAACAGCGATGACATCATCGTCGGGAGACAAGGCTATTGCTCCCAGTGCCTTTATAAGGCCCTGCCGGTAGGCGTTGGGTTCGACGACGACCACGCAACGGGCACCCATCGCCCGGGTAATCGCAGCAATGAACAGGCCGACTGGACCACCACCGCTTATCACAACGTCAGCCCCTGAAAGCTCAACCCTGGACCGTTGAATGGCGTGCATGGCGACCCCCGCTGGCTCGAGAAGGGCGCCCTGTTCCAACGGAAAGTCCGCCGGCAATTTAAAACATGCCGTGGCCGGCGCAACAAGCCGCTCGGCAAAACCACCATCGAGATGAAGCCCGAGTAGTTCCATGTTCAGGCAATTGTGGGCGTCACCGTTTCGACAGGGATAGCAATCCCAGCAGGCAACATGGGATTCCAGGGCAACCCGGTCCCCCACCTTGAGCGACTCGACAGCTGAACCAACTTCGATGACGGTGCCGGCGCACTCATGGCCCAGAACAACCGGCATTTTGAGATTGAACGCCTGCGCCATGGGTGAGTACTCGTAGAGGGCCCGGTCAGTTCCACAAACCGAGGCTGCGGCGACCTGAATCTTCACTTTGTCCGCGGAAACATGCGGCTCAGCATACGAAGCGTGGAACTTGACTCCCCGCTCAGGACCGGCCTTGACTATCGCACGCATGGTGCGGGGGGCATTAGCGGATTCTCGTTCAGAAGCACTAAGGGACGTCATTGTGAACCTATCTGTTGCGCGCCCAAGAGAATCAGCATCTCGTCGATGCCCGTGCGACTGCCGCCCGCAACTCCCGCTACCTGGGATCAAGGGCGGAGAGGCTGGACCGGCTTGCGTTGAATTGGCTTGGGCAGGATTGGAGGGCAACTGGTGCGCCTCCAAAGATAGTTTGGGAGTCAGCCCGGCAGAAATACCGATTCACGCTCATCTGATAGCGAAGCCGGAAAGGTCGGGGGTGGGCAATGCGACTTCCGAGACCTGGAGCACGGCAGCAAGTGCAGGAGATGTGTCATCCTTTCGCCACGTCAAAGTGGCAAACATGTGGCTGGGGTGAATGTCGTCCAATTCCCGGTAGACGATTCCGACGGACTGCGACGGAGTTACCGAACTAAGTGTGATGGTGATGCCCGCGCCGGCGGCAACGAGGGCAAGAGCAGTAGAGGAGTCAGGAGCCACCTGGACGATCTTCGGCCTGAAACCGGCAGTAATGCATAACGCAAACATGGTGGCCTGGAGAATCGAACCTGTATCAGCGGGCAGGCTGACAAACTCTTCGTCGTGAAGATCCGCCAAGGAAAGACTGGGCTGGGCCGCGCGAGGGTGGCCTTCCGGCAGGGCGCACAAAATTCTTTCGACTTCGACAACGCGGGACTCCAGTTCCTTCTGGGGGGTGGGAAGTCGCGCGAAAGCGAGATCCAGTGATCCCTCAAGGAGCTTGTCCAATGCCGTGTAGACGTAGGTCTGGGACTCCAGCTGCAACTCGATCCCCGGGTGGGACTCGCGCACAGCTCGGGTCAGAATCGGTAGGGCGCGCTGACTCGAGGCGCCGGCGAAAGCGATTCTGACGCGCCCCTGTTCCCCCGCAGCAATTGACTCGGCCAGGTTCTGGACCGCAGACACTTGACTGAGTACCTTTCGCGCCGGGACCAGGAGCCTCGATCCTGCATCCGTCAGTGCAACCGTACGGGTGCTTCGTTCGAAGAGCTGAACGCCCAAACTTTGTTCAAGTTGCTTGATGCGTGCACTTAGCGGCGGTTGCGACATATGCAGCCTCGCGGCCGCCCGGCCGAAATGCAGTTCCTCGGCCACTACGGCAAAGGCCTCAAGATCCTTTACTTCCACTTCGTCATCCTCACGCAGCCGCTCCATTGTTCTGAATTTCAGATCAGTGTACTCGGTATTGGTATTGGATGGACACGTTATCTGTCCTTCTTTCCGGGCATACTGAAAAGAACGTGTTGCACCGCCGCAACGGAGTTCCGTGCATGCCGACGTGCGTGGAGGAAGGAAAATTGTCATGGTAGAACGTCTCCTCGTTACCGGGGGTGCCTCTGGAATCGGTCGTGCCATCGCCTCGCGCGGGCTGGAGCAGGGGTGGGAGGTCGTGGTCATCGACAAGCAACCCGCGGACCTCGGCCGTTCAATCACAGCCGATTTGTCGGACGTCGACAGTACGGCGGAAGCCCTCGAAGCCGCCCTGTCCGAGGGTCCAATCACACGGTTGGTCAACAACGTTGGCGCAGTTTTCCCCGCCCCGCTCCGCGAACAGTCCCTGACCCAGCTCGATCAGTCACATGCGCTTAACCTCCGTTGCGCCGTGCAGTGCACCCAGGCTGTTCTCGACGGCATGACGCAGGCCGGGTTCGGCCGGATCGTCAATATGTCATCGCGAGCAGCACTTGGTAAGGAACTGCGCACTGCTTATGCGGCCGCCAAAGCGGGCCTTATCGGACTGACCCGCACCTGGGCCTTGGAACTGGGTCGGGAGGGAATCACAGTTAATGCCATCGGACCCGGGCCCATCGCCACGGAACTCTTCATGAAAGCAAACCCGGAAGACTCACCGCGGACAAAAGCCATCATTTCCTCCGTTCCTGTGGGAAGGCTCGGCCAGCCGGAAGACATTGCCAACGCTGCAGGGTTCTTCCTGGACGAGCGGTCCGGATTCATCACGGGGCAAACTCTCTACGTATGCGGTGGACTCACGGTCGGAACAAATCCTGTCTAACACGCGCCTCGCGCAACCCAGCCACATGCCGGGGCAGTCCCGCTAAATGGTGCATGCGTTGACTGCATTGGACACGGCCAGTTTGTAGCAGGCACCGCGGTGCCGACTCTTGCCTTAAACCGCGCAGCGCCGAATGACAGAAACAGATTGAAATGGATAAAACCCCATGAACCAGGCTTTTGTGTACGACGCCGTGCGCACCCCGTTTGGCAAGTTCGGTTCCGGCCTCGCGGCTGTCCGGCCTGATGACCTTGCCGCGCACGTGATCAAGGAATCGGTGAAACGCGCTCCCGGCCTCGATGTCGAGCGGATCGATGAGGTGGCGTTCGGCAACGCCAACGGCGCCGGTGAGGAAAACCGGAACATCGCCCGGATGGGCACCCTGCTCGCGGGACTGCCGGTGTCTATTCCGGGGACCACGGTCAACCGGCTCTGCGGTTCGTCGCTGGACGCGGCGATCATCGCTTCACGCCAGATCAACGCCGGCGACGCCGACCTCATGCTGGTGGGCGGGGCCGAGTCGATGTCGCGTGCACCGTGGGTGCTGCCCAAGACCGAGAAGCCCTACCCGGCGGGGGACATGACCCTGGCGTCCACCACGCTGGGCTGGCGCCTCGTGAACAAGGCCATGCCGAAGGAATGGACCATCTCCCTGGGCGAGGCCACCGAGCGGCTGCGCGAGAAGTACGGGGTGACCCGTGAGCAGCAGGACGAGTTCGCCGCCGCCTCGCACAACCTCTCTGCCGCGGCCTGGGACGAGGGGTTCTACGACAACCTCGTCGCCCCGGTGCCCGGCACGGACCTGGTCCGGGACGAGGGCATCCGCGCCGGGTCGTCGGCGGAGAAACTGGCCGGCCTGAAGACCGTGTTCCGGACCGAGGACGGCACGGTCACCGCCGGTAACGCGTCGCCGCTGTCCGACGGCGCCTCCGCGGCCTGGATCGGGTCCGAGGCCGGTGCCGGGCTGCTCGGGCTGGACCCGCTGGCCCGGATCGCCGGCCGCGGCGCGCACGGCAACGACCCGCAGTACTTCGGCTACGCCCCGGTGGAGGCGGCGCACAAGGCCCTCGCGAAGGCGGGCATCGGCTGGGACCAGGTGGGCGCCGTCGAACTCAACGAAGCGTTCGCCGCGCAGTCCCTGGCCTGCATCAACGCCTGGGGCATCGACCCCGGAATTGTGAACGCCCACGGCGGGGCGATCGCGATGGGCCACCCACTGGGCGCCTCGGGCACCCGGATCCTGGGCACCCTGGCCCGGTCCCTGCAGGCCTCCGGCGAACGCTGGGGCGTCGCGGCGATCTGCATCGGCGTCGGCCAAGGCCTCGCCGTGGTCCTCGAAAACGTCACCGCCTCGGTAAACACCGCTGGAAAGGACCAGTAATGCTGAACTTTGTTGACTCCGTCCAGGAGGCCGTGGCCGGCATCAAGGACGGCTCCACCGTGATGATCGGCGGGTTCGGCAACGCCGGCCAGCCGTTCGAACTGATCGATGCGCTGCTCGAATGCGGCGCCACGGACCTGACCGTGGTGAACAACAACGCCGGCCAAGGCGATCAGGGCCTGGCTCTGCTCATCAAGGAAGGCCGGGTGAAGAAAATGATCTGCTCCTTCCCGCGGCAGTCCGATTCCTGGCACTTCGACGCCAAGTACAAGGCCGGGCAGATCGAACTGGAACTGGTGCCCCAGGGCAACCTCGCCGAGCGGATCCGCGCCGCGGGCGCGGGGATCGGCGGGTTCTTCACCCCCACCGGCTACGGCACCATGCTCGCCGAGGGCAAGGAAACCCGCTTCCTGGACGGAAAGTGGCAGGTGTTCGAGACCCCCATCCACGCCGACGTCGCCCTGATCAAGGCCCTCAAAGCCGACGGCAAGGGCAACCTGGTCTACCGCAAAACCGCCCGGAACTTCGGCCCCATCATGGCTGCCGCCGCCAAGCACACCATCGTCCAGGTCGCCGAGATCGTGCCTACGGGAGCGTTGGACCCGGAGAATGTTGTCACCCCGGGGATCTACGTCAACAGCATCGTCAAGGTTGCCGGCAGCGGCAACACGGCAGAAAAGGCGGCCTGAGATGAGCCTCACCGAAACCAGCACCAAAACGTCTGAGACACCCCTGGGCCGGGACGACCTCGCCCGCCTCGTGGCAAAGGACATCGCCCCGGGCTCGTTCGTGAACCTGGGGATCGGCCAGCCCACCCTGGTATCGAACTACCTCACCGAAGAACAAAACATCACCCTCCACACGGAGAACGGGATGCTGGGCATGGGCCCCGAAGCCACGGGCGACGACATTGACGAGGACCTCATCAACGCGGGCAAGATCCCCGTCACCGAACTCCCGGGTGCGTCCTACTTCCACCACGCGGACTCGTTCGCGATCATGCGTGGCGGGCACCTGGACATCTGCGTCCTGGGGGCCTTCCAGGTCTCCGCCACCGGTGACCTGGCCAACTGGCACACCGGCGCACCCGGTGCCATTCCCGCCGTCGGCGGTGCCATGGACCTTGCCACCGGCGCCAAGGACGTCTTCGTCATGATGACCCTCCTCACCCGCGAAGGGGCCTCCAAGATCGTCGAGGCCTGCACCTACCCGGTCACCGGCGTCGGCTGCGTCACCCGCGTCTACACCGACAAAGGCGTCTTCCTCACCGGCCCCGACGGCGTCACCGTCCGCGAAACCTTCGGCTGCACCCTCAAAGAACTCCAGGAACTGGTCCCCGTCCCGCTGAAAGCCGCACCGGCCGCCTAACACAAAGTCGAAGGCAGGCTTGTCAGGGGACAGCTGCTTGTGGTTCTTGTATGTCTCATGATCACAGGGCGTCCGCTCCGGGCCCCAGTGCAACGGGACCTGTGCCCGAGTTGCCCTCCAGCCGCGTAGCCCCGCGGGAGGCCCATCACCAGAACGACACTGGCGACCATTTTGCTTCCACGACAGCAAGTGCTTCCATGATCCTTGCAACCCGGCGTGGGCGGAATCTTGGGAGCCAGCAGGTCAACGCATTACCCGTGCCTAGAGGTTTTTGGCCCCCCGGGTCGGACGCGCGCTAGGTTATCGACCATGGAAAGGCCCAGTTGGAGGCGGTCAAGGCCGCGGGACCCGACGGGCGACCCCGCTTTGATCCCCAGGAATGACAGGCGCTCGGGGAGCTTCGCGAGTACGGCCCGTAATGCGTCAGCCGTGAGCAGTGATGCCGGGTCGTCTTTGGCCAGGCCTAGGTGCACGTCCTCCCATGCGGTGCTGCGGCTGGTAGCTGTGGGTGCCGCCCCGGAGAAGGTGAAGGCGCCAAGCGCTGGCCCGAGTGTGTCGATGTGCGCGCCGGGGGTGGTTGAGCTGCGTCCTTCGATGGCTGATCTGCCCCAGTTGAGCAGGTGACGGATTCGCCGGGCCTTCAGGTCCACGGCTGACTGCACCGCGGCCATTTCGTCGTTCAGGGCGAGATAGCCTTTCTGCGGTGCCTGGCCTGGAATGAGCGCGTCCGAATGTTCCACGAGCAGTTCGATGTTGCCCCAATCCCAACCTGCGATTTGCTGGAGGGAATCGGTGAAGGCTTCGGGGCTGGAGCGCTCTGCTCGTGGAGCAGACTGGAGGGCAAATGCGCGCACCGACAGCGGCCCTAATTGTCCCTGCAGCCGCCGCGTTTCTTCCCGGGCGGAAGCGACATCTTCGAGGGCACGTTGGCGGCCAGCATGATCGGCCGACGCCAGTCCGTAGTGCGGGTCGGATATGGCGGATATGAGGGTCAGGGGCATTGCACTGATGGTGTTGGACCAGTCGGGGTCAAGTAGGACCCCAAGCCGGTCCAGCCCCTGTGGGTGTAGGCCTCCCTGGAGGAGAGGTAGTTCCAGACCGTCGATGCGCTCCTCTGCCCGGAGGGCTTTGTACCAAAGGTCTTCGGCCGCGGTGTCCTCTGTGAGCCCGATGGGCGCTGCGTTGTAGGCGGAATAGATGATGCTTGTCATCGTGGCCTTTCGCAAAGGTCAATGGTTGCGCTGCTCATCCCGCCGCGAAGACGTCGCGGGATTCTTTGACGCGGTCCTGGGCGAATTCGATGCCGAAGCCGGGACGCGTCGGCAGGGCGAAGGATCCGTCAACCGGTATCGGGGTGTCTTCTTCGAAGTAGTGCCTTTCGGGCATGTGGTGGAAGAGGTATTCGACGCGGGGGCAGGTTTCCGGTGATTGGCTTGCTACGACGTGGAGGGCTGCGTGGATTCCGTGGCCGTGCGGGATGACGTGGACGCCGAATGTTTCTGCCAGAGAGCACATTTTGACCAGGTCTGTCACGCCTCCGCACCATTCCGGGTCGACTTGCAGGACGCTGAGGAGTCCGCGTTGAAGGAAGGGAAGGATGTCGTGGCGGTCGTAGAGGTGTTCGCCAGTGGCAAGTGGGATTGAGGTGGCGGCGCGCAGTTGGGCGAATGACTCGATGGCGCCGGTGGGGAAAGGTTCCTCGAGCCAGTCGGGGTGGAGGTGCTCGACGCGGGAGGCCCATCGGCGGGCGTAGGTGGGGTCCCAACTCATGAAGGCGTCGAACATCAGCTCGGCCCGGTACCCGACGGTTGCACGTGTACGTTCCACGAGGGCCACGTTGCGTTCAAGTCCTTCTGCCCCTTGGGCGGGGCCGTCGGCGAAGAACCACTTCTGGGCAGTGTAGCCCTCATCGAGGAGCCGGGCGGCCGTTTCTTCGACTTCGCCTTCCCCGTGGAACGTTCCGAGGGTGCTGGCGTAAGCGGGGATGCGAGTGCGGCCGGATCCGCCGAGCAGCTGCCACACAGGTACTCCAAGAAGGCGGCCCCGAAGGTCCCACAAGGCGTTGTCGATGGCGCTGATGGCGATCTTACGGTTGCCATGCCGGGAATGCCGGTTTGCTCGTTGGAGCATGTCCCAGACGAAATTGTTAGCGAGGGCATCGAGGCCAAGGATGGACGCCGCCATGCCCTCCTGCAGGGGTGCGACGGCTTCCTGGTCAATGGGACCGTAGCGGCCAGTGACACCTGAGGTGGTGTCAATCTCGAGGTAGAGCGAGGCCTTGCGGCGGGGATCCGTGGGGGCCGGCCATCCCTCAGCAGGATGGTACTGGGTGTAGACGCTGATGGGTCGTGACTGCGGCGGGAATCCGCGGTCCTTCGTCTCTGCTGGGAGCAGGGCCGACAGCTCGATCATCCGGACCGAGGAAATTTTTGCATGGATCATGAAAAGGCCTTTCAAATCTGGTCAGAAGCAGAATTTCTTGAATTCGATTCTGCACGGCGTTTGCTTGCAGCTACAGGTCGATTCCGATGTATTTTTCTTCGAGGAATTCCAGGATTCCTTCGGAGCTGCCTTCCCTGCCGAGTCCGCTTTGCTTCATTCCGCCGAAGGGGGCGGCGGGATCACTGAGGACGGCACGGTTGACGGCGACCATGCCTGCGTCGATGCGCTGTGCCACAGCTAATGCCGGTGCCTGTTCGCCGTACACGTAGGCGATCAGTCCGTAAATGGTGTCGTTGGCCATCCGCACGGCGTCGTCGACGTCGTCGTATTCGATAACGGACATGACTGGTCCGAAGATTTCTGTCTGGGTGATCTCACTGTCGTGGGTTACACCGGTAAGCACGGTCGGGGCGTAGAACGCTCCCTGTTCGGATGATTCGCCTCCGGTCAATATCGTCGCGCCGGCCTTGATGGCACCAGCGACCAGTTCGGCGACTTTGTCGCGTTCGTTGACGGAGACCAGGGCTCCCAGTTGGTTTGCTTTATCCGATCCAGGGCCTACCCGCCAGGTGGCGAGTTCGGTGGCCATGCGTTCTGCGAATTCCGTGGCCAGTGAAGAGTGGACGTAGAAGCGGTTGGCCGCGGTACAGGCCGAGCCGCCGTTGCGCATCTTGGCGATCAGGGCCCCTTCCACGGCAGCTTTCAGGTCTGCGCCGGGGAGGATCACGAAGGGCGCGTTGCCGCCCAGTTCCATGGAGGCGCTCACCACGTTGTCGGCCGCCTCATGCAATAAGACTCGGCCGACCTCGGTGGATCCGGTGAAGCTGACCTTGCGGACATCGGGGTGGTGGAGCATCCGGGCGACGGCGGGACCGGTCGGGACGGGCGTGACGAGGTTGACGACTCCGTCCGGGACGCCAGCGCGGCGGAGGGCGTCGACGACGAACGCCGCGGTGAGCGGTGTTTCCCGGGCTGGCTTGAGGATCACGGTGCAGCCAGCGGCAAGAGCCGGTGCGATTTTGCGGGTAGCCATGGCGGCCGGAAAGTTCCATGGGGTGATGAGGAGGGCGACGCCGATGGGCTGGTGTGTGACGACGATGTGCTTGTCGCCGCTGGGTGAGAGCCGAAAGTCGCCGCGGACGCGGACCGCTTCCTCGGCGAACCAGCGAAAAAACTCGATCGCGTACGAGGCCTCCCCCAGGGCATCGGCGTAGGACTTGCCGTTTTCCAGCACGATCGTTTCGGCCAACTGTTCCTTTTCCTCGGTCAGGATTTCGAAGGCGCGCCGGAGAATCTCGCCACGTACTCTGGGCGCCGTGGCGGACCAGGCGGGCAGAGCCGCGGCCGCGGCGTGGACCGCGGCGTCACAGTCGGTTTCATCTGCAATGGCGAAGGAGGCAAGCTCGGCACCGGTGGCAGGGTCCAGAACGGGGAATCTGTTACCGGTAGATCCGGGGGTCCAACGGCCATCAATAAAGAGGTCTGATTTGTGGTTCACTTGCTCGTTTCGCTTTCATTCGAGGCGGTGGCTGGAAGGGGTTTGAGTTCGGTGCGGTCGCCGCTGAACGCGGCCCGGACGATCCGGTGGAGGTTCTCCTCCGTAGGGTCAATGACAGAGTTGGTGACGAGCCGCCGCACCGTCAGGGACAGCTCCACAACTCGGGGAAGGTCTGGTTCGGTGACGCCGATGGCGGCAAGGTCCACGGGGAGGCCGATGTCCGCCATGATGGCGGCGACTTCGTCGACCGCGTTCTGTGCCGATTCTTCGATGCCGGTTCCGGCGACGCCGAGGGCACCGGCGACGCCGGCAAGGCGGCGGGTATCCGTGGGCAGCAGCGCCTGCATGACATAGGGCAGCAGCATGCCCGTGCCCAGCCCGTGCGGGGTGTGAGTCAGGGCGCCCACCGGGTACTGGACAGCGTGGGACAGGTGGGTGCCTGCGGCGCCGAATGCCATGCCGGCCAGCAGGCTTGCATATGCCATGCGTGAGCGGGCTTCAAAATCTTCGCCGTCCCTGACCGCGTCGCGAAGGGAAAGCCCGATCAGCCTGATCGCTTCCAGGGCAACGGTTGAACTGAGCAAGTTCTCTCCCACGAAGACCGGCAATTGACTGGCCCACTCCGGTGAGTGGTTGTTGGCGGTGTAGGCCTCGATGGCGTGGACCAGTGCGTCCGCGCCGGCACTGGCCGTGACAGCGGCGGGGGCGCCGACCATGAGCCTGGGGTCCACGATGGCGGCCCGCGGAATCAGGTGCGGGCTGGAGATACCGACCTTCAGTTCACGGTCCGGATCGGCGAGTACCGCTACCGGGGTGACCTCGCTGCCGGTGCCCGACGTCGTGGGCACGGCAACGAGCGGAGTCACCGGTCCGGGGACCTGGTTTTCACCGTAGAACCTGTTGAGCGGGGTTCCGTGGGCCAGGCCCAGGGCGATGAGCTTGGCCAGGTCGAGGGCGCTGCCGCCACCGAACCCAACAATGACTTGCGGGTCGGTGGTCTTGGCCCGTTCGATGGCGTCTTCGACCACGGTGACCGGAAGTTCGGGGACGACCTGCGTGTCAACGGTCACTGACACGTTCAGGGCTTCGAGTTCGGCCAGCAACGTTGTGAACGCCCCGGTCTTGGATAGGAACGGGTCGCAGACCACCAGGGCCCGGTGGCCCAGCGCTGCGACGGTTCGGGCGATACTTGCCCGGCTGCCGTCGCCGAAAACTATGGAATCGGGCAGCCTCAGCAGGCCGAATGAAGCGGCAATGTCAGTCATGGGAAAGTCCTTCCGCGTATTTGAGGGCGAGTGCCCATACTTCGTCGTCAATCGGCACCCCGGTTGTGGCGCGTCCTTCACGGGTGCGCCGCGCCCGGTCCCCGGGAACATCTGCCGGGCCGGAAACTCCACTGTCCCTTACGCGGTCCAAATAGTCGGTCAATGCCGGCAGCATCCCCAACAGCCCGAGCCGTTCCAGGCTCACGCTGATCAGGAGGTCGCCCTTCGTAGCCGGGAACTGGGTGTCCAACGTTCCCACTACATTGGTGCCGAACGCCGTGGCCGTCACGGTGCCCACCAGTGCTTCGAGGGCGATCCCCAGGGCATATCCCTTGGGTCCGCCAAAGGGTGAGAGCGCCCCTTGGACTGCTGCGGGGGCGTCGGTGGTTGGCCGCCCAAGGGCATCCACTGCCCACCCGGGCTGGAGTGGCCGGCCGGTAGCGGCGTAATCGATGATCTTTCCCATTGACACTGACGCTGTTGACATGTCGAGCACTAGGGGTTCCCGTGAGGTCGGGACCCCGATGCCAATGGGGTTGGTGCCGACGCTCGCTCCCCTGCCACCCCATGCGTGCACAAGTGCTTCGCTGGTGGTCAGGAGCACCGCCACCTGCCCCAGGCGGGCGATCGACTCCACGTAGGGTGCCAGCATCCCGATGTGGCTCGAGTTTGAAATAGCAGCCATCGCTATCCCGGTTTCGTCGGCCCTGGCAACGACTTCATCGATGGCCCTATAGGCCACGACCGGCCCAAAACCCCGGTTCCCGTCAACCCGAAGGACGCTGGGAGCCACCCACTCCAAACGGGGCTCCGCGTTGGCGACGATAAGGCCGCGACGCATCCGTTCGACCAGCACGGCCAACCGGCGGACGCCGTGGGAGGCGTGTCCACGCAATTCACCTTCGACCAGATTTTCGGCCTGCACGTCGGCGTTGGGCCTCGATGCCCCGTTGGCCGTCAAAGCATCGCTGATGACCTTCCGGAGATCGTCGCTCGGTACGACAATTGCTTCGGAGGCGCTTTCCTTGGCGCTTGTTTTCACTGATCCCTCCTCTGTATAACTCCTAAGATCATCCACACACGAAAGGCGGCTACCCATGCCCCGTCCCGCAGAGCAGGACGCCGGTTCCGCGTCGTCCCTGTCGCGCGGCCTCGCGCTGCTCGATTTGTTCACCGCACCGGACCAGGAGCTCAGCATCAGTGAAATCGCCCGCCGCTCCGGCGTTCCCAAGTCCACGACGCACCGGTTGATCCTGGACCTGATCAGTTGGGGAGCCCTGGAGCGCGGCACCAACGGTGTCAGCCTCGGCGTCCGGCTTTTCGAGCTCGGCTCCCTGGTTCCCTCGTCCAGCACCCTGAGGGACCTTGCGCTTCCCTTTGCGCACAACCTCAACGAAGTCACAAAGCTCACCAGCAACATCGCCATCCGCGAGGGCAACGAGGTGCTCTACATCGAAAAAATCACCACCAGAACCCTGAAAGTTCCACACTCCCGCGTCGGCGGCCGCGCCAGGATGCACGCCACCGCCCTGGGGAAGGCAATCCTTGCCTTCAGCGATCCGGAATTCGTTGAGTCAGTCCTGGGCGGTCCGCTGCTGCAGCAGACCGAGAAAACGGTCACCGATCCCGCGGAGTTACGCAGGGAACTGGCCCGCGTACGCACAGAGCGAGTGGCCTACGACGTCGAAGAATCCCGCTTGGGACTCTTCTGCGTCAGCGCCCCCGTCTTCAACGGCCAGGGCGGCCCCATAGCAGGAGCCATTTCAGTCACCGGCGCCACCGAACTGGCCATCGCCAAACGCTACGCGCCAGCCGTACTGGCCACGGCAATGGCCCTCAGCAGCGCCATCGGAACCGCCAAACGGCCCCGACGCTCAACCGTTGCCTGACATTCAGCTCCTCGCGCAGCAGGACGGCCGATCGGACGGTACTGTCGGCCCGGATACCGGGACGCCCGCATGAAACGTCCCGCTATCCGGGATGCGAGCTCCCGTCCCGTGCGGGAAGAGCGTATTCAGTTACTTACCGGCCCTTTTGTGGGCCACGACACAAAGGAGTGACCGTGACTGACATACGCAGTACGGCGACCGGCGCCCAAGCGTCGCTGCCATCCGACTTTTCGGCCGCCGAGAAACGCGCCACCATCCGCAAAGTCACCTTGCGCCTGGTGCCAATCCTCGCCGTAGCCTACTTTTTCAACTCACTGGAAAAGACCAACATCGGCCTTGCCGCGTTGCAAATGAACCAAGCCCTCGGACTGACCACCGCCGCCTTCGGCCTGGCGTCCGGACTGCTGTTCGTCGGCTATGCCGTCTTCGAAGTCCCCAGCAACCTCATCCAGTACAAGGTGGGCGCACGCAAATGGCTGGCCCGCATCATGATCACCTGGGGCGCGGTGGCCGCAGCGACCGGCTTCGTCAACAGCGAAGCAAGCCTCTACATCCTCCGCATTCTCCTGGGCGTCGCAGAAGCCGGGTTCTACCCCGGCGTCATCCTGTACTTCACGCTCTGGGTGCCCAAGGAATACCGGGGAACAATGCTGTCCCTGTTCGTCCTGGGCGGCACCCTCTCGGCCATCTTCGGTTCCCCCCTCACGGGGCTTCTACTCACCCCGGACCACTACTTCGGTATCGAATCCTGGCGCGCAATGTTCGTCATCGAAGGTGTTCCCGCCATGCTCGTGGGCGTCCTGTGCCTCTTCAAACTTGTGGACCGACCCGCCGAAGCCACATGGTTGACCACCCGGGAACGCGACTGGCTCGAAGGCTCGATCGCAGCAGAACACGCACTCGTAGAAGCCAGCCACTCCACCAGGAGTATCTTCCGGTCCATAGGCGACATCCGCGTCCTCATGCTCTCCTTCATCTACTTCTGCCTGAAATTCGGCCAGTACGCCCTCGCATTCTTCCTCCCGCTCATGGTTGTCGCATTCCAAACCCAGGCCGGCATCAAGATGACCACCTTCCAGGTAAGCCTCATGGTCGCAATTCCAGCCGTTGCAGCCGTCGTCCCGGCAATCCTTTGGGCACGCCACTCAGACAAGACCGGTGAACGCTACTGGCACGCCACCGTCCCCGCCATCCTGGGCGCCGTCGGAATCTGCGCCTCCGCAGCCTTCCATCAACCCATCCTGATCATGATCTCGATCTGCGTAGCCACCATTGGGTTGAGCGCCCAAAGCGCACCGTTCTACCAAATCCCCGGCTACTTCCTCACCGGCGCTTCCGCCGCCACCGCTTTCGGCCTGATCAACTCACTCGGCAACCTCGGCGGATTCGTCGCCCCCACCGTATTCGGCGCACTGAAAGACGCCACCGGCAACTACACACTGCCCAGCTACCTCATGGGCGGAATCCTGATCCTCGCCGCCATCCTCACCGCAACCCTCCCCCGGATGTTCAAAACCCTGAACCCCCGCCAAGACGCTGACCGGCCACTTGTGTCCGCGAAATAGAACCCCACAGTTGTTGTGTCCGGAAAGGAAGCAGGGATCGGCACGCCCTCAAGCACTGCAAGTTCGGCCCCCAGGTCGGTGTAGCGAGGACAATCCCCGATCCCACCCGTAGCTGAGCCAAAGCCGTTGGACCCCAGCAGGTGACCTTTCACGTCTGCCACCCGCGGCTCAGGGTACAAGGGGGGTTTGATGCGGCAGGAAACAAAGGCAGCCAGTGGACGCAAAAGGTGGGGGTTCCAGCAAAGGGACCCCACCCCCGGACGGGCAAGACCAAGCACTCCCCGGGCCGTCTAGACGATATGAAGTGAAACGGTTACTCCTGTCCGGGTCCGGCCCATTATCGCCGGGCGGTCCTGCAGCGCCGGCTTGATGTGATGCTGCTGGCCTTAGGCGGGAACTGGCGCTGCAGGCCCTGTTCCCGGCGCTGATGTCCCTTATCCCGGACGGGTAGGGTCTGGCCAGGAGTATGGGGGCCGGGGCCTTCTGTTTCACAGGGGTCCGTGGGTTGCCATTAACGGCTACCGTGCCTGCGAGGCCCATCCGGGGTGCAATGGTAGTGCCACATGTGAGGTTTGGGAGGTCCATTGCCTCGGCGGCGAAGGCAGCGGCTTCGGTTTCCAGAACGCGCCCGACCGAGTGAAGGTTCTCGGCGCGATTGGCTGCGGGAAACACCAAGGACCACGGCTAGGTCTTTTTCAATGGGAAATCTGCCTCCCGGCGCGAGCTCGCCTGCGATAGTCATTTTCTTGATCCCGTAGACGACAACGTCGCTCTGTGACATTTCTGCAGAGGCTGCGGTCTCAGACAAAGCACGTTCCTTCCGCCGATGAACTCGACCTGGCCTTGTCGGCAGTGTCCTCGCCGATGAACGGTCTCCGCGTCTCGTTGAGTCGCTGCATCGCATCCAATTCATCATATCTATTGATGGATTCAGCCCAGCCCAGGGCCCTGTCGACTGGCCGGGCTGCACCCTCATGATGTGGTTCGTTGGACTAGCGGAGCACGGGGTCAGCAGCCTGGTCGAACTGTTTCAGTCCGCTCCGGGTGGGGCTGCCCTCCCAATCTCCGGGGTGCAGGCATGCGGCCGCGCCGGTACGGACGGCTGTCGCCAGGCGGGCCCGCAATGGCAGCGCCTTCAGCCATTCGGCCAAGTACCCTGCTACGAATGCGTCTCCTGCGCCGACAGTGTCGACAGCGGAGATCGGTATGGCCGGCATGTAGTGCTCTTCCCTGCCTTCGAGTGCGTAGGCTCCGTCCTTTCCAAGTTTGAGGATGACTTCAGCAGCACCCAGCTCAGCGATTGCTTCTGCCAGTGAGCGGTGGCTGAGTCCGGTGCGACCCACCAACAGTTCGGCTTCGTCGGTACCGGCGAAGACGAGTGCAGCCCGCCGGGCGATTTTCCGGTACACGGGTGCCGCGTCCGTGGTGTCCCAGAGGCGGGAGCGGTGGTTCACGTCGAAGGAGACCGGAACGGAATGCTCTTGGGCCAGGTCGAGGGCACGTTCGACGGCCTGAGCCGCTGTCGGCGAAAGGGAAGGGGTGATCCCGGTGACATGCAGCAGCGCCGCTGCCGCGAAGTCGGCCTTATCAAGGTCACCTGGTTGAAGGCGGCTTCCGGCACTGTCCCGCCGGTAGTAAGTGACTTCCGTCCGGTCCGGGTACGGGGACTCTTTCAGGAGCAGCCCAGTCGCGGCCTCGGGCTCGGTGATGCCGACGACGTCAACGCCTTCGGCGCGCAGCTCACGCAAAATCCGTCGCCCGAAACCGTCCTCTCCGATACGCCCAAGCCAGCAAACCTCGACGCCAAGACGCGCAAGGCCGATGGCTACATTGCACTCTGCGCCTCCGGTCCCGACATCCAGCCCGGAGAGTTGGGACAGGGAACCCACTTTCGTTGTGCGCAGGACACCGAGGCCTTCGCCAAACGTCAGCACCATCCCAGTGCGGGTTGCCCCGCTCATTGGAGCACCAGCTTCGCGGCCTGTGTGCTGAGCCGTTCGATCTCGCCGAAGTCTCTGGCCCGGATCAGGTCCGGGCGCACCATCCAGCTACCGCTGATGGCAAAGACATTGGGGGCCCCCAAGTAGGTTCCTGCGTTGCCGGCGCTGATTCCGCCGCTGGGCAGGAAGCTGACGTTGGGGAAGGGGCCTGCGTAGGCCGAGAGGATATCTGGTCCGCCCAGAGGTCCTGCCGGGAACAGCTTCAGTCGGCTCAGGCCGAGGTTCATGGCCCGCTGGATTTCCGTTGCTGTGGCGACCCCGGGGATTGCCGGTACTGCCCGCTCAGCTGCGCGGGCAATCACCTCGTCGTCGATGCCGGGGCTGACGATGAACTGCGCTCCGGCATCGACACATTTGTCCACCTGTTCGGCGGTGAGCACGGTTCCGGCTCCGACGGTAAATCCGGGAACCTTTGCCGCTGCAGCGATCGCGTCCACCGCTGTCGGAGTGCGCAGGGTGAATTCAGCGCAAATGATTCCGCCGGCCAGCAGGGCTTTGGCCACTTCCGCGGCGTCGCTGGCGTCGTCGATGACGACGACCGGAACCAGTCGTGTCCGGTCGATTTCCCGGATGCCTTCGCGGGCTGTCATCGTCCCAGCCATCCGCCGTCGACGGGAAGGACTGTTCCGGAGACGTAGTCGGATGCTGCGGCTGCGAGGAACACCGTTGCGCCGGCCAGGTCGGAGGCCTTGCCCCAGCGGCCGGCGGGAATGCGGTCGAGGATCGCGCTGGAGCGGGCAGAATCGTCCCGCAGTGCCTGAGTGTTGTCCGTGGCAATGTAGCCCGGGGCGATGGCGTTGACGTTCACTCCGCCCGCGGCCCATTCGTTGGCCAGGGCCTTCGTCAGGCCGGCAACGCCGGATTTCGCCGCGGTGTATCCCGGGACGTTGATGCCGCCCTGGAAGCTCAGCAGGCTGGCGGTGAAGATGATCTTTCCGCTGCCCCGTTCAAGCATGGACTTACCGAGAGCCTGGGCCAGGACGAACTGGCTGGAGAGGTTGATGTCCAGTACGCGGTCCCAGAGTTCAAGGGGGTGCTCGGCCGCCGGAGCCCGTTCAATGGTGCCTGCGTTGTTCACCAGGATGTCAACGTTCCGGCCAGCCAGTTCTTCTGCCAGGGCAAGGACTGCGGCTCGGTCTGAGAAGTCAACAGCTTTGGCCTCGAAACGCCGTCCAAGACCTTCAACGGCGGAACCGACGGCGCTGCCTTCGGCTTCGATCGTGGCGCTGACGCCAATGATGTCCGCGCCGGCAGCTGCCAGCGCTTCGGTCATTGCACGGCCGATCCCCCGCTTGGCACCCGTGACGACTGCGAGCTTGCCTGAAAGGTCAAACAGGTGGTTCATGCATTCACCCCTTCCTGTGCAGTCTGGACGTCGACAAGGATCTTCATGGCAAGCCCTTGTTCCAGGTCAGCGAACGCGGACTGGATCTCAGCCAAGGAAACAGTGCGCGTAATGAGCCGGTCGGCGCGGATGACCCCGTCTGCAATCAGCTCAATAGCCTTTTCAAAGTCGGTCCGCTGGTAGACGCGGGCACCAAGGATCCGCAGCTCGCGCCAAAAGACCCGCTGAAGGTTGATTTCGCGGGGCTTGGGGTGGATGGCAACGACGACGATGGTTCCCCGCACCTTAGCCAGGTCGGTGGCTCCGAGGACTGCCGCGGCCGCACCCGATACTTCAAAGACAACATCGGCGCCCGCGCCGCCGGTCCAGTCATGGACCCAGGCCACCTGGTCGGTGGCGCTGGGATCTATCGTCTGGAAACCCAGTTCCTCCACGAGGGCGCGACGGCCCGCGTCCAGCTCGACAACAGTAATTTCAGCGCCAAAGTGCCGGGCAACGGTAGCAATGAGCACGCCGATAGGGCCGCCGCCGAATACGACGGCTTTGTCACCCGGAGTAAGTTCGGCGCGCCTGACGTCGTGGACGGCCACGGCGACGGGTTCCACCAGCGCGGCTCGATCCAGGGCCAGCCCTGCAGGTAGCGCCACCAGCGTCGAGGCCGGGACGTTCCACAAACCCTGCAAGGCCCCGGGCGAGTCGATGCCGATGAAGTTCAAGTTCTGGCAGATGTGCTCGTGCCCTGCCCTGCAGGCAGGGCACGAACCGTCCCACTCCAGCGGCATGACGGTAACTGCGTCGCCCACGGACCAATCCTGGACGCCCTCTCCCACTGCGTCGATGACGCCACTCATCTCATGCCCAAAGACGAGCGGGGTCTGTACGCGTGCGTCCATGTTGCCGTGGACGATGTGAAGGTCGGTGCCGCAGAGACCGACGAAGGCCACACGGATACGGACTTCCCCCGGACCAGGAGGCTGGACCTCGAGGGGGACGACGTTCACCGATTTATCAAGAACGTAGGCAGCGCCTAACATAACCACTCCAATGTGTCTAATGAATTGTGGATTTTACCCCAGATTGTAGGGATATTGATGAGAATATTTTCCCAGACGGAAGAATTAATCCTATCTATTTGATACTTAGGAGTTGCCGTGTAGACACGTTTATTGAGGAACGGCCTGGAGCTCACTGAGTTAGGCCTCGGGGCCTCTGATGCGAGTTTGGTGCAATCCTTTGATGGCAAGTAGAAGTAAATGGGAGAACTCTTCTCGGGCTGGTCAGAATTAGACGGCAGATAAGCCTGCAAGGAACCGCGGCCTTCCCGCACGATCGTGGGAAGGCCGCCGGACTCTTTCAGGCGCTTATTTCAGTCACCAGAGATTTGTACCACCTGCCACTGCTGGTTTGCCGATCCATCAGCGGTCCACTGGATGGCGGGGGCACCGTCTGCGGTGGAGCCACCCTGGATTCCGAGGAGAAGCTGACTGTTGGAATTTTTGATCGTGTAGTAGGGACCTGAAGGGGTCATGGACCATTGCTGGCTGGTGGCCCCAGTCCCCGTGGATTGCATGGCGGCTGCACCGGGAGAGGTGCTGGCCTGCTGGATGTTGAGAACCTTGCTGCTGTTCTGGTCAGTGAATGTCAATGACCCGTTTGCCAGCTGGCTTATCTTCCAGGCTTGGTCGCTGGCCCCTGTGTCGGACCACTGCACGGCTGCGGCACCGTCTGCTGTGCTCCCCCCGTTGATGCCGAGCACCTTACCTGAGCCGTGATCGACCAACTTGAAAGCCGCGTCTGAGGTGGTGGTGAAATCCACGACGAGCTGCCACTGCTGCCCCGTGTCCGTTGTCGCTGCCTCCAAGTCGAGGCTTCCTGCCGTGGCGCTGGTGGCATAAAGAGAAGTGTTGGCTGTGGACTGGATTTTCACGTATCCGTCGGCCGTGGAAATGAGGTTCCAGAGCTTATCACTGCCACCGTCGTCAACCCACTGGGCCAGCTGGCCCCCCTGGACGGCGTTTCCCTGCCAGATGCCCATAGCGCGTCCGCCGGTCTTGTTCAGCAGGGTAACGCTGTTGCCCTTACGGGCCAGATGCCACCACTGGGACGCATTTGCGTCGTTCCTGGTGAGACCGGTGATATCCGGGCTGTTCCCCGTGAACTGTGCGTCCTGTGTCTTACCGGCTTGAGGACTGAGGGCTTGACCGGTTTTCCGGTTGATGAGTGAGTAGTAGACACCCTTGGAATTGCCGATGTCTACTTGGCCGTATGAGACCGGGCCGGTTCCCCACGGAGCGGTCAGTATTTCGATGCGGCCCGTTGCCGTAACGTACTGAAGGTTGCGGCTGTAACCGGAGGGCATCGACGTGTGGTATTCCTTCCAGCTCCCCGTGCTGCTGCCCGACTCGTTGACCCAAAGGTCGCTGCTGCCTGCGGCATTATATGCGATTCTCCCGTCGGGTAGGCGGACGAGCACGGGGCTTCCGCCCTGCGCGAGCAGGTTGGAACCTGGGGTTACGGGGATCGACGAAATCGGGTTGCCCGCCGCGTTGTTGTCCGCGTAGAACTTGAGCGGATCGTCCGCGATCTTGTAGCGGACGTTATCCCCGCCTCCCCAGTACTCGTAGGTCAGCATCCACTTGCCGTCCGAGGTGGGGACCACATTGGTCATGCCGGGGCGGCCGTATCCGATCTCGGTCTTTCCACCGCCCATGTCCTGGGTCGGTCCCGCTACGTCGACGACAGGTGTGCTCCAAGAACCGGTTCCGTTCCAGGTCTTGTGGGCGAGGATCTGCCCGCTGGAGTCCGTTGCGGTGCCATTGTTTGGGTCGAGTGTGGGGAACCCGGTAGTGGTGTTGTAGCTCAGGTAGTCATTTTCGTCAGAGTAGTAGGCCACGAGCTGGCCCTGGTACATCATCAGGTAGGGCTCCCAGACCGGGTCCTGTGCCTGGTTGGCGCCTGACGCAATAATGTTGACCACGCTCCAGGACTGTCCGCTGTCCGTACTTGCGTAGAGTGCGATTGCGACAGGTGCTCTGTTCGACCCGTTTGTGCTCTGGTCCGGGCCTGACACCACTGAGGCCAGGAGCAGGGTGCCGGCTTTCAGGCTTCCCAGGTCCTGGGGAAGGACGTAGAAGTAGGGATTGGTCCAGTTGCTGGTGTATGCGGCGTAAGCCGGATCGCTTGAAAGAGATGCCGGGGGAAGGACGTCGCTGAGCTTTTGCCAGGTATCACCGTGGTCATCGCTTTTGTAGATCGGCAGCTTCTGACCCACCACGGAGCCTTCGCTGTCTTCGAAGCCGGCGACCAGGCGCCCGCTGGGCAGTTCAGTGGATTTTGGATACAAAATGCAAGGACTCTTATTGCAGCTCGCCGGGTTTTGGGCCACATACAGGTCATGCTCGACGGGCTGATAGGCAGATGCGCTGCCACCTATCAGGCTCAGGGCTGCCACGGCCCCCAGTCCCGTGGCGGCAGCGACTGCTTTTTGTAATAATCGCATCTTTGCGGTTCTCCTCTGTGATGATCCGGGTGTCCGGAAAACCAAGTTGATCAGATGCACCACACATTTTGGCCAATAGAGAAAACTTTTCTCTCTTGAATTGTTAGGCCAGAGGCGTCATCCAACGGCGCGTCAAATCGCCCCGACGTAAATAGACCACGTTTTGTTCGAACGGGTGTCAGGTGGTCGCTACTGCGCGCTCCCCGGTAGTCCCCCGGGCTAAAGAGTTGGGACGCCTGGCAGGGAGCCATCGTTGGAATCAGCGACTTCCGCGCTGGCTCCCCTGCCATCAGTACGGAGTCCATGGCACTTGGCCCCGCCGATCCATCGGAAACATTCCCACCAAACACAGGCGCGGACGTGAAGCACCGGAAGCGCTTCCAAGAAACCGGATGAGGTGCATTGCTGCTCAGCGGAAAAGTTGTACAGCGTATTTATGTCCCTTTTTCGCATTCCATTCGATTCTTTGTCCCTGGTCGGGAGTTGCTTCCATGCGCTTATTGTTCAGGGGCGCTTTGCCTTCATCATGAATTTCTATAACGTCCTTTTGCTGGACCCTCATGTTGATGGCCAAGGGCCCGCTCTTCCCGGCCAGAATGGTGCACCCGCTCAGGTACCCGTTGTTCCATTCCAGGTCAACGATGTGTCCTCCTCGGGTGCGCAGGCCCGTTGCGGTCCCCTTGGTCCACCCAGGCGGCAACGCCGGCAGCAGCGTAATCCGGTCATCATGGCTCTGCACGAGCATCTCGGCCATTCCCGCCACTGCTCCGAAGTTGCCGTCGATCTGGAAGATGTAGCCTCCGGGCCATTCCGGATGCGGATGCAGGTCGAGCAGGGACTCCGAACAGAGTTCGTCGGCGAGGGTGTCAAGAGCCTTGGCTGCCAGTGAGGAGTCACCGAATCGGGCGGCGAGGCAGAGCACCCATGACTGACTCCATCCGGTGTAGCCGCTTCCTGCCTCAAGCCTTAACCGGAGGGCAATTCGAGCCGCCTCAAACTGGGCTGGTGTCTTGCTGCGTGTGATTCGGTTACCCGGGTAGACGCCGTAGAGGTGGGAGAGGTGACGGTGGCCTGGTTCCCCGGGGACCCGCTGGTCAGTCCACTCGAGCAGGTCCCCGGCTGATCCGATCGATGGAAGCCGTAATTTGACGAGTGCCGTGGTGGCCCTTTCCTTGAGGCTTGCAGGGTTCGGTTTGTCCGCTTCTTCGCTGGCGCTTAGAGCGATATATCGTTGCAGCGCTTCGTGAACAAGTTCCTGATCGATGGCGGATCCGGCGGAAACGGCTGCGGTTCCTCCCTGCGGCAATACAAAATAGTGTTCCGGTGAGGTCGACGGGCTGAACACGAGTTTTCCGTCGGAATCCTCGCTCAGCATATCCAGTGCAAACCGTACGACCGCGTCGTAGACCTCCTTGGCCTTAGCGCGGGCGCCGGGACTGCTCGGATCGAACATGTGCCGCTCCCAAAGGTGGGACGCCAGCCACATCAGCGCGGAGGGCCAGTTCGCGTAGGCCGGCTCCCCCAAAACCGGTGTACCAAACCGCCACAGGTCGGTGTTGTGGTGGATCGCAGCGCCGTCAGACTGGTAGTACTGCTTCGCGATGGGCTGGCCCGTTTTTGCCAGATCAATAATCAGCTCTGTGAGAGGCTCCGTCATTTCGGAGAGCCCGGTAACCTCGGCCGGCCAGTAGTTCATCTGCAGGTTGATGTTGGTTGTGTAGTTGCAACTCCACCCGGGACGGACGTCAGTGTTCCAAATCCCTTGGAGGTTTGCCGGCTGGGTGCCTGGGCGGGAGGACGAGATGAGCAGATAACGGCCAAAGTTGAACAAACGTTCGGACCTGGCTGCTCGTTCGCTCGCGAGCCTATCGTCACCCGAGACCGACAGTGAGGACCTCGTGTAGTACTTCCGGTAGTCGGTCGTATGTTCAGCCCGGAGGTCGAATGTTTTGCGGCGGGCAGCTGCCCGCACCCGCTCTTCCGCTTCGGAGGCCAATGCAGCTGCATCTGCACTTGGCCTGGCGTCGTAGCCTCTGAAGCCCGATACAGCGGAGCTGATGAGTCGCACTGAGTCCGGGCCCGTCCTTTGAGCCACAGCTACCAGCGCGAATCCCATACCCTTGTCGACACGCCCGTTCTCATCGGGCGCGTCCATGGCGTAGCGGACAGGATTGTCATCCTCGACGTAGTTGGGGGTGACATGGGCCGGGGCGCGGCCGGTGGCGGTGAGCCACTGACCTTCCGCTTCATCCAGCGTCTTGATGCTCACGCCGGGGTGGTCAGTATGAAAGGCAAGCCGGCCCTCGCTGACTCCTTCGCCGGAAGCCTCCAAGACAATCACCCCAGCCACAGAGCTGACAAATGAGGTGACCACGACCGCCCCGCCGGCAGTTTGGTAACTGGTCGTGGCGGTTGCGGATTCGAAGTCCAGGACTCTTCGATATTCTCCGTCGCCTGCGTTCGCGTGCTCCCAGTCAAGCCACCCCAGCGGCTGGTAGGAGTCGCTGAAGCCAGGTCCCTGCAGCGCTTTGGCCAGCTCTTCTGCTGCTGCGAAATCGGCGCGCGCAATCGCTGCCCTCAGGCTTTCAAGTGTCCCTTCCGCTGCCTGCTGCGATGGCTCGCCCAGAGGGCCACCGGACCAGAACGTGTCGACGTTGACGTCGACGCGTTCGCTGCGAGGGCGACCGTGAAGCGTCGCCCCAAGCCAGCCGTTTCCGAGGGGAAAAGCGGTGATGAAACCGGAGGCGGGCCTATCGAGCTCCAGTTCGTGAGTGGAGGACATGTAATCCTTTCAGATCAGGGCAGCAGTCAGCGATGGCATGGGGTGCAGCTCGTGCTTGGCAGCGGCCAGGCGCCGTGAGCTCAACCGGTAGAAGCTGGCGGCGGTCCCGCCGAGGATCGAAGCGCAATCCGCGGCGGAGTAGTCTGCGAAAACGGTGCTTAGACCATCCCAAACACGGTCGTAGCCCCCGGCAGTGACGGAGATGGGCCAGTCTCCCCCGTACATGAGTCGCTCGGACCCAAAAACCTCGAGTGCACGATCGACGAATGGCCGCACCGTCGCAACGGTCCAGGTACGTGGAGCGCCTGATGCCGAGTAGAGCCCGGAGATTTTCGCAAAAACGTTCGGGCTTTGGGCAGCGCGTTCAATGAGGCCCCACCATGGCTCCGCATTCTCAAAGCCGATGGGAGGTCGTGCAAGGTGGTCGATGACGATACGCAGGCGAGGGTGGCGTCGGGAGACTTCCGACACGATTTCGAGGTGGCGTGGAACAACCCCGACCAGGTCGAAGGTCAAGCCTGCATCCTCGACCAGGCTTAGGCCGTCATCGACCTCGGGAAGGAGGAGCCAATCGGGGTCCGGAATGTTATGGATAAGGTTGCGAACACCAACAGTAAGGTCGCTTTGCAGGAGTTGGTCAAGCCGCTCCCGTGCCCGGTCAGGGTTCGCAAGGGGTACGTAGACGACAATACCGGCAACACCGGGATGCTCCTGTGCAGTTTCGAACATCAGGTCGGTGTCCTCGTCGTTGTCAGCAGACTGCACGAGCACTGTTGCTTGCACGTTGGCGCGGCGAAGGCTGGGTGCGACGTCGCCGAAGTTCATCTTCCGGTTAATCGGTGCAAGAGAATCATTGAGCCAGGGGTAGCTGGCCCGCTCCGGGTCCCACACGTGCTGGTGGGCGTCGATGATCATGATGTTCCTAGCGTCGGTGGGTCATTGCTTTGGCTCTGATCTTTGGGCTTCACGCTGCTGGTTCGTTGGCTCCCACCCAGTAGGTGCCGTGGGGAAAGGAATATTCCGCTACCGTCGAAGCGTGCATTTCGGCACTGTACCCTGGAGCGCTTGGCAGCTGGTAGGCGCCATCCCGCACGATACAGGGGTCAACGAAATGCTCGTGAAGGTGGTCTACGAATTCCGTGACCCTGTTTTCGAGGGATCCGGAAACGGCCACGTAGTCAAAGATTGACAGATGCTGAACGAGCTCGCAGAGGCCAACGCCGCCCGCGTGCGGGCAGACTGGGACGTTGTACTTTTTGGCCATCAGGTAGACGGCAAGGATTTCGTTGATGCTCGCCAGGCGCGCCGAATCCAGCTGGCAAAAGTCGATGGCCTCGGCTTGAAACATCTGCTTGAAGAGCACCCGGTTCATTCCGTGTTCCCCCGTGGCCACCCCGATCGGGGCGACGGCCTGCCTGACCGCGGCGTGTCCGAGCACGTCGTCCGGGCTTGTCGGCTCCTCGATCCACAGCGGCTTAAACTCGGACAGCGCGCTCACCCAGTCGATGGCCTGGGGGACGTCCCACACTTGGTTGGCGTCAATCATGAGAGCCGCATCCCAGCCAATGACCTCACGGGCGATCCGGCACCGTCGGATGTCGTCTTCGAGGCTCTGTCCCACTTTGAGCTTGATGTGGCGGTATCCAGCGTCAATCGATTCCTGGCACAGGCGGCGGAGCTTCTCGTCCGAATATCCCAGCCAGCCCGCGCTGGTCGTGTAACACGGATACCCCGTGCGGGTGAGCTCATCAATGCGCTGCTGCCGGGTCGGTTCGAGTTCGGCAAGCATAGCCACTGCCTCGTCGTGCGTCAGTACGTCTGAAAGATAGGTCAGGTCTGCTGTGGCAGCGAGCCGTTCGGGACTCATCTCGACCAACAGGCGCCACAGGGGTTTTCGTGCCCGTCGAGCTGCCATGTCCCAGAGTGCGTTCATGACCGCGGCCATTGCCAGGTGTTCAACTCCCTTCTCCGGCCCCAGCCAGCGCAACTGGCTGTCTGATTTCAGTTCACGGTAGGCGGCTCCCAGGTCATCGAGCAGTTCGTCGGCGTTCCTGCCGATCAGCGGTTTCGCACGTTCCTGGACGGCGAGGGCGCAGATGTCATTGCCACGGCCAATCGTAAACGTGAAGCCGAAACCGGCCAGGTCCGTATTCGTCCGCAGAACAACATAGGCAGCAGAGTAGTCTCCGTCCTTGTTCATGGCGTCTGAGCCGTCGGCGGTGAGGGACGTGGGGAACCGGATGTCGTGGACTTCGACAGCAGTAATCATGGTCATGCGCTGATCTCCAAGAGACTTTGTGGGGATGGTGGAATGAGGCCGAGTTCTTCGAGTTCGTCCCAGAGGCTCTCCGGCACAATCTTCCGGTAGCGCTCAGTGTTGCCGGCGGCCTGGCTCCCGGTGCGTGCTCCAAGCACCACTGACTTAACCTGGGGGAACCGAAGTGGATAGGCGATGGCGGCGGCCGGCAGGGACGTGCCATGTCTTTCGCAGGCGGCAGCTATAGCCGAGGCCCGCATGACAAGGTCCTGGCCCGCCGGTGAATAGTTGAAGTTCGCACCTGGGACGACGCTATCTGAGCCGAGGATACCGGAGTTGTAAACGCCTGCTGCTACGACGGAGACGTTCCGGGCAGCGGCTGCAGGCATGAGATCCTTAAGCGCGCTCTGGTCCAGGAGGGTAAGCCGGCCGGCAACCATGACGACATCAATGTCGGTTTCCTGGATGAATCGTGTGAGCGGCGCTGAGTCATTCATTCCAGCACCAACGGCTCGGACCATACCCTGCTCCCGAAGGCGGATAAGCTCCGGGAAAGCCGTCTCTATAGCTTCGGTTTCGAAGCCATCGGGATCGTGCAGATAGAGGATATCGATTCTATCGGTCCCGAGTCGTTCCAGGCTTTCCTCGACGGACCTTCGAATACCCTGGGCACTCAGATCGAAGACGCGACGGTAATCGGCGGGCACGTCGAAGCCTTCTTCGTCGCGCTTACCTTCAGGGTTTGGTGTGGGTACGAGGAGCCGACCAACCTTGGTGGAGATGACGTAGTCATCCCTGGGGTGTTCTATGAGAAGGCGCCCCAAACGCTGCTCGGACAGTCCAAGCCCGTAGTGCGGCGCGGTGTCAAAATAGCGGACACCCGTCTCCCACGCAGCGCTGAAGGCCTCGCTGGCTTCGCGATCAGTGGTTGTCCGATAGAGGTTTCCCAGCTGGGCTGCGCCGAAACCCAGTTCTGAGACGGCTACTCGATGGTCTCGCAGAGCGCGGGTTCGCACGGGGTCTTCCGCGTCGCGGCCGGAGATCAGTATCCTCTCCATTCCTGCCTTTCATAGGTGCAGCCGAACGGAACCTCCGGGTGAAGCTCGATTGTGAAGTCGTGCGCGGTGTGCCTGGTGATCAGGATTCCCCCGTCCCCCGCTGACAAGGCTGCCGCCCGGACCTGCAGCACACAATCGTCCAGTCTTTGGTCCAGGTCTGCGCGATCTACCACCCGGATGGTCAATTTCCGCGGCGCGAGGGCTGTGGCTCGATTCATTGCTTGCCTTTCGGGGCCGCGTTAGCGGCCGCATTTTGCTGGTTCACTTCCCGCCGACGCCGGTCAAACCCGCGATCAGAGTGCGGCGGGCAAAGATGTATACGAGGAAGATCGGAATAATTGTCAGGACGATGGCGGCCATGAGTCCGGGTACGTTCAGGCTGAAGTTCTGTTTGAACAGGTTCAGGCCGATGGTCGCTGCCATGACGTCCTGCGAACGCGTGAGGACGAGAGGCAGGAGGAAACCGTTCCAGGCATTGAGTGCAGTGAAGACGATGATGGTTGCGATCCCGCCGCGGGAGAGCGGAACCACCAGCTGCCAAAATGTCCTCCATGATGACGCGCCATCTAGAGCCATCGCTTCGTAGAGTTCGTTGCTGATTTCCCTCATGCTGCCCGTGAGGATGAGGGTGCTGACGGGGATTGCGAAGGCCGCGGTCGGAAGGATCACCCCGAGGAGCGAGTTGTAGAGGCCCACCTGCGCGATCAGGTAGTAGACCGGGAGGACTACGACCTGGGCGGGGATCGCCAGCCCGATCAGCATGAGCCGGAATACTTGACGGACAAGGGGGTTTGTGCAGCGCACGATAGTGAAGGCAAGCGGAGGGACAAAGAGAAATATGATTGTGACTGTCCCCACCGTGATGAGGCCCGAATTTACGAGGTACTTTCCAAACCCGATTTCGAAGGCGTAAGCGAAGTTGTCCAGCGTGAAGGTTGTGGGAAGCCCGATCGGACCCGCCTGGGAGTATGAGGCCTTGGTTTCGAACGCGGCGCGAAGCATTAGATAGACCGGCAGTGAGATGATCAGGAGCCAGATAGCGGCGAAGAATCCGCCTAAAACGTTGGGTTGGGGCTTCATCAGATTCCTTCCTGGGTCCCGCTCATTTTGTCGAAGCCTGTAACTTTCGTCATGACTATCGAAATGGTGGCGCATAGGACAACGAGGGTCATGGCAATGACGCTTCCATATCCGAGGTCGAAGGAGCTGAATCCCTGTTCGTACATGTAGTAGGGCAGAATTGCAGTTCCCTGGCTGGGTCCGCCTCCGGTGAGGATGAGGATGAGGTCGAAGGTAGTGAAGGTGCCGACCACGATCAGGATGACATCGGTGACGATCGTGTTCTTGAGCAGTGGGAGTGTGATGGCGAAGAATTGACGGACTCTCCCGGCACCATCAATTTGGGCGGCCTGGTACAGGGCCGGGGGGATCGCCCTTGCGGCCCCCTGATAGATGAGCGTGTGCAACGGGGTTGCCCCCCAGAGGTAGATGACCGCGATTACGGCTATTGCGCTCCACTGGTGACCGAGGAGGTTTCCGTCCCCGAAAAGCCAAGGCATTGCGGCCGGCAGTCCGAAGTTCGGGTCGATCAGAGACGACCAGAGAACGGACACCGCGGCTGTTGACATCAACAGCGGAATGAAGAAGATCGACAGGACGACTGCGCGTCCGCGTTGGGGGCCTGCTGCCCACACGCCGATGAGGAGTGACAAGGGAGTCTGTGTGGCGACCGCAATCCCTACCAGGGCCAGGGTAATCCCCAGGCTGCTGGCGGCCTGAGGGTCCTGAAAAAGACGTACCCAGTTATCCAGGCCCACCCACTTTGGTGAGCTAAGCCTGATTCCGTTGTAGTACGTGAACGACAAATAGACTGCGAACGCGAGCGGAACCAGCGCAAACACGGTGAAGAAAAGCACCGCCGGGGCGGCCCAGACCAGGCCTGGCCGCCCTGCTTGACCGAGGCTGGTGCGTTTTCTGCCGCTCCGGAGGGAACCTGACGGCGGTGACGCCGTGGCCCTTTCGATGGTTGTCGTCTCTGTCATCGTCAAAATCCCTCCGGAGCGTGCAGTGCTAGTTTTTTCTGGCGTGGATCAGTCGTGCTTGAGCGACTGCATCATGCTGATGAACTGGTCCTGATTCATCGTCTTGCCGAAGTACGCGGCAATTCCATTGTTCAGTGTTTCCTTCGACTCGGCGGCGATGGCCTGGTCCCATGAAAGCTGGAACGAGGGGGCATCATGCATGATGCCGAGCTGGAAGGTCAGGAAGTCTTTGCCGCTGGCAGTCAGTGTCGGCACCTGGTTCAGAAGGTCGCCCGCATTCGTGGTGGGGGGAAGGTTTCCGATGGACAGCTGATCCTTGACAAATTCGTCGCTGTAAAGCGTTGCAAGGAATTTGGCCACAGTGTCCGGGTAGCGGGTGTCGGCTGCCACATTGTAGTAGTTGCTCAGGTTTCCAGCCAGCTCTCCGGCCTGGCCGTTACCGTTCATCGAGGGGAACGGAATCCAGCCGAGATCCTTTTCAGCGAAGGCCGGGTCGTCTCCGGCGATCGTGGAGTAGTTCCAGTTGCCCATCAATTCGAAGGCAGCCTTGCCCGTCGAGAGTAGCTTCGGGGAACCGTCACTGCCATATTTCACCGACTCGTAGGTGGTTCCGAAGGCCCCTGCATCGATTAGCTTGGTGAGGCTGGAGAGGGCGTCCTTGGACTGCTGGCTTTCCCACACAGTCTTGTCGTCGGCAAGTCCCTTGGCCACCTGGTCATTGCCTGCCAGGCGCGAGTACAGGTATTCGAACCACATCAGGTCCGGCCACTTGTCGGCGCCTCCGAGAGCAATCGGCGTCACGCCAGCGGCCTTGAGAGTGGAAACCTGCGACATGAGGTCATCGAAGCTCTTAGGGGGCTGCAGGCCGGCCTTCTGCAGGACTGCCTTGTTGTAGTAAAGGACGACAGGACCAACGCCGCGCATGGGGATGCCGTAAGTTTTCCCATCAACGACTTCCTCTTTGAACACCGATGGGAGGAAGGAGCTCTTCAGCTTGGGGTCTTTCGCGATGGCGTCATTGAGGTCCATCAGAGCGCCGGCTTTGATGTAGGGCTGGATGTTTGCCGCACCCCAGCTCATAAAGATGTCCGGCGAATCTTTGGTACCAATCTGGGACCGGACCTGGTTGATGTAGTCGTTTCCAGCGGCAGGACCATTGTCGACGACAACCTTCACAGACGAGGTCTGGTTGAAGCGGTCGGCCGCTGCCTTCTCGACCTTGGCTGCGGCATCCCCGAAGACTTTCACATGGATTTCGTCGGCCGGACGGTCATTATTGGGTGCGCCTGCCGTGGCCCCGCCTCCGCCGGAGCACCCGGCGAGGAGGGTCATGGCCGTCAGGAATGCGGCGCTGACGGCCACCATCCTGCCCTTGCGTAGTGCGTTCATCGTCGAACCTTTCCGCCCGGTGAGCCGGGCGCAGAAGAGGGGAGTTTGCTAATTACGTGTCTGAGATGCAGCGGAGGGGAGGTAATTTCGGCCTGCATGAACAAGCCACGTCCAGCGCTTTGCGTGGAGTGTGGAGAGTTGCACTGTACAAGCCCTCCTTACCGGTGCGTCGTCTTTGGTCGCCTAACAAGGCTGCTCCGTTCGACGGAGCCCTCCAAACGGATACCGCAATTATTCGATTCAGCGCTCAAGAAGAGCAAGACTTTAGAAAAGTTTTCGTTATCTATGCCTATCCGGATCTCCTCTGAATCCCGTCGCGATGGCTGGAACCGGCGAATAAGCTGGGTTTAGGGGTACGAAACCTTTCCTAGTCCTGGGTGCCTGTTTCTGCTAATCTCGCCACTAGATGTGGGGTGTATTGAGTACAGATCAGGGCGAGGAGGGGACCTATGGGTAGAAAAAATCTGAACGCTATGCCGGCGGGAAGTAATACAACGCTCGCCGATGTGGCCGAACACGTGGGGGTCTCCGTGGGAACCGTGTCGAAGGTGATAAATGAACGTGCGGGCGTTTCCGCCCCTGTGAGGGAACGCGTCCGGGAAGCCATCGCGAGCCTTGGCTATGTGAGCTTCGGAGAGCGGAACCAGATCGGCCCTTCTTCGGCGGAGGCGACAATCGAGGTCGTCGCAGACCCTGAGGACATGGCGAACCCTTATCTGAGCGCCTTCCTAGGAGGAGCGCTGAGGGCCGCGACCCGCTTGAACGCAGCCCTTCTGCTGCGAGATCCAGCGTCCTTAGGTGCTGCCACGGAGAAGTCCTGGGCGGAATCACTCTCACTTTCTGGCCGGCTGGGTGTCATTGAGGTCACCAGTCAGTATTCGATGAAACGGGAACGGGCACTCCAGGCTGCGGGGATTCCGATGGTTCTGGTCGACCCGATAGATGTCCCCCGAACCTCTGTCCCCAGCGTCGGCGCATCCAATTGGGCGGGGGCCTACGCAGCGACAAAGCATCTGTTGGAACTGGGCCATACACGCATCGCCTACATCGGTGGACCCGTGGGGGCAGCATGCGATGTCGTCCGCGCCCACGGCTGGGCGGCCGCCATGGCAGAGGCCGGCCTGACAGTGGACCTGGATGGGATCCCGCGGCGCGGGTACACCTACGAGCACGGACTGCAGGCGGCCAGTACCCTTCTGTCAGCAGTACCCCGTCCAACGGCAATTTTCGCTGGCAGCGACATATCCGCCATGGGTGTCCTTGAGGCCGCCCGCCGGCAGCGGATCCTCGTCCCCAGCGAACTGAGCGTGGTCGGTTTTGACGACACCTACCTGGCAGGAGCGGCCACGCCGCCTCTGACAACAGTCCATCAGCCCATTGCCGAGATCGGGGCGGCCGCCGTTTCGACGATCGTGAGGCTCTCGCGGAAGGAAGAACTGCCATCAGCCCGGGTCGAACTTGCCACGGAGCTGGTCGTCAGGGCATCAACAGCCCCTCCTGCGGAGCGCACCTAGCGTAATACCGGCTTTGGACTTTGCCGCCAGTGGCCCGAAATCCCTTCAGCAGCCGTACAAGCAGGACACCCGCGGTGCAGCACGGGCGCCGCGGCGCCGCTCTCAAGCAGTCGGAAATTGATGACGGTTACTGCTCCGGCAGCGGTGGTCACAACCACGTATATGACGAGGACAGCGCATGCTCCCGGGGAACGGCCGCGACCGCGCCGTTCCCCGGCCGGACTGCCCTCATCGCGGGAGTAATGAGGCCTTCTGCCGGGGCCGACGAGCTTGCCCGGCCTAGCTCTGCCAAGCAGAAGACCGACGGATAAACGTCGTGTCGCCACTTTTGGCCAAGTGAATCAGTAGACGGTGGCCGCCGCGTCAAAAACCCGCGTGTGATCGACAAAACGTGGGGCGTCTCCACGGAGGCTTACCTGGACTGGCTGTCCTACGTCGCCTGCGTGGTCCGCCACGGTGAAAGTGATCGCACCCGGCTCGACCCGCCGGCGGTAGTCCAACCCCACGAAACTGGTCAGGTCTGCGTGGACGTCGAACCTGACTGTTCTGCTTGTCCCTGCGGGGATCAGGACGCGGGTGAATCCGACGAGGCGCCTGAGCGGCCGGGTCACCGTGGCCGCCTTGTGCGTCAAGTACAGCTGCGGAACATGGAATGCATCCCGGGCACCGGTGTTCGAGAGGGTGGCTGTAATCTCGACGCTGCCGTCCAGGTCGATCCCTTCCGCGTTCACACTGACGTCTTCGATGACTACCGTCGAATAAGAACGTCCGAAGCCGAAGTGATACGCCGGCGTCGGATCAATATTGCTCACACCGTCACTCTTCAACGCCAAGGGAGGCGCCAAGTAGGTGCTTGGGTGGGTTGAGGCGGTACCAGGAATCTGGACCGGGAGCCGTCCGGAAGGTTCGGCTTCGCCGGTAAGTACGGAGACGATGGCAGCAGCGCCCTCCTCTCCGGGAAAGAAAACCTGTACGGCCGCTGCAGCCCTCCGGGCGAAGTCCCCAATGGCGTAGGGCCGTCCCGAAACGCAGATTAGGACCACGTTATCCGAGGCTTCCAGTACTGCATCGAGGAATTCTTCCTGAACACCCGGAAGGTGCAGATCCAAGGCGTCGCAGCCCTCACCGGAAGTCCCGTGGCCGAACATGCCCGAACGGTCTCCGACCATGACGACGGTTAGATCCGACTTCCGGGCGAGGTCGACAGCTGCGGCAATTCCCGCCGTCTCCGCCCCCGCAATGTCGACGCCGCGCGCCGTGCTAATTGCAGAGGCAGGAAAAGCGCCCTGGACAGCTTCTACGAGGGTCGGGGCACTGATTCCATCAGGGGTACCCGGGTGGTTTGTAACGACATGGTTGGGGAATGAGTAGCAGCCGAAGAAGCAACCACTGTCGTCGATGCCGGGGCCCACGACCGCGATGGTTTGGGGTGGGGAGGCAATGGGAAGAATTCCCCGCGGGTTCTCGAGCAGGACGATGCTTTCCTGAGCTAGTTGCCGTGCCACGGAGCGGTTGCCTGGTGAGTCAAGGTCGATGGTTTCCCTGCTGTGCTGTGTTGCGTCCCAGTCAGCGTCCAAGAGCCCAAGTTCGGCCTTCTGGGTCAGAACACGAAGCGCGGCCCGGTCGATGGCGGCCAGCACGTCGGGTTCCTGCCCGAGAAACTCCGGCAGGTAGGCGAGCGTCTGCGGAAGTTCGACGTCAATCCCGGCGGTAAGCGCAAGGCGTCCTGCCTCTGCCGTTGTTGCCGCAGTGCGGTGCATCGTCTCCAAGAAGGGGATGGACCAGTAGTCCGAGACAACCGTCCCTTCGAATCCCCAGGCCTCCCGCAAGACCTCTTGGAACAGGTAGGCATCGGATGCGGCAGGGACTCCGTCTGTGTCGGTGTATGAGTTCATCACTGACCTCACACCCGCCGCCACGGCTTTTTCAAAAGGCGGCAGGATGACGTCGTGAAGTTCGCGCCGTCCCATCGCCACGGGTGCGTGGTTTCGAGCGCCTCTGGAGGCTGCATAGCCTGCGAAGTGTTTGAGCGTGGCAATGATACCGGCCGATTGCAGTCCCTCGACGTAGGCCGTGCCGATTTGCCCTACAAGGTAGGGGTCTTCGCCGAGAGTCTCTTCAACCCTGCCCCAACGGTAGTCCCGGACAACATCCAACACCGGTGAGAGGCCTTGGTGGACGCCGACGGCAGCCATGTCGTGACCGATTGCCGCGGCCATGCGTTGGACGATGCCAGGATCGAAGGTAGCCGCCCAGGCAAGGGACGTGGGATATACGGTCGCGGTCCACGTCGTGAATCCGGTGAGGCATTCCTCATGTGCAATCGCAGGAATGTTGAAGCGATTGGCTGCTTGTACTTGCTGCTGGAGCTCAGCCAGATGCGTGGCGCCGTCGCGCGGACTAATGGGCGCTGTTCCGAATGCACGTGTGATGTGGCCGAGGCCATCTTTAATCTCGTCCTCGAAGGCCCTGGCCCTCAAAACGGTCTCCTGCATCGGGGCGACGTCTCCGCCGGCGTCATCACCGCCGGGCCATGAACTTCCAAGCTGCGCGACTTTCTCAGCCGTCGTCATTTCAGCCAAAAGTGCTTGGGCACGCTGGGCAGGTGGCCGGTCTTTCGATTGCCACGGAGTTGTTTCCGGGGCCCTCTCTGTGATGCTGGTCATTGATACTTATTTCCTCTCTAGGCTGGGCGGCGGGGCACAAGAAGCCCGGATGGCCAGGTCTGTGGCCAACTCCATCCGCTTTGCGGGGATGATCTCGCCACGTGAAAGTCTTAGGATCGCGGAGACGGCGGTGGCTCCGATTTCGGCGATGGGCTGGCGCACTGTGGTGAGCGGCGGCGTTGACGTCTGTGCGAGCATCGTGTCGTCAAAGCCCACCACGCTAAGTTGTTCAGGAACCTGGATACCCAGACGCCGTGCAGCTTCAAGGATTCCCATTGCTGAAATGTCGCTGCCGGCAAAGACGGCGGTGGGGCGGTCAGGAGCCTTCAGGAGCTGAGTGCCGGCATGCAGGCCGTGTTCGAACGAGTAGCTGTGATGGGGAATGGTGGCGAGGTCGGCGGAGAGGCCTGCCTCACTCATCGCTGCGGCCCATCCATGGGCGCGGACGATGTCGCAGGCGGCGCCGGGAGGCCCACCCACGTATCGAATCCGTTTATGGCCTAGCCCTATGAGATGCTTGGTCGCTGCATAAGCGCCGGCCCAGTTCGTGGCGCCGACGCTTGGAACGGAAGTCCGCGGCACATCTATGGGGTCAATAAGAACCATGGGAAGGCCGACGCTTTTGAGTGCCCGCTCCCGGCGCGGCGAATACCCGCTGGTGACCTCGATGACGCCGAGACGTCCCGCCCGAGCAACTGCCTGAGCCCATTCAAGAGGCGTCTGTTCCTGAATGGAGGCGACGTCGCGGAGGAAAATGGCTGCATTGAGTCGCGAAGCGGCGCGCAATGCTCCGCCAATAAGAGTGCTGAGGTAAGGATTCGAGACATCGTCGGGCTGTACGATGACTTCGATTGTGGCCTCTGCCAAGACCTTCACAGCACTTTGACGTTCCCCTAGGCTGACGTAACCGAGGCGCGATATGGAGTCGGATACTGTGCGGCGGGTCTCCTCGGAGACCCCGGTACGCCCATTGACGACCTTTGACACTGTCGCAATGGACACGCCCGCGTCTTTCGCCACGGCGGTAAGCGTCGCCCGGCGTCCGCTGCCGGCCAAAACGGGTTCCCTTTCAAAACGTTGCATGTCTTCAGCTCCCGCTACTGATCCAAGTTTCCAAACCTTGAGCACGCACACCTTTGGTCGAAGACTGGGACTGCAGCGGTGAACAGGGCATCGTCGCTCTTTCTTGTGGATTCGGGCTGAAGCAGTGAGGTGGGCCTCCCAACCACGCTAACTGAGCGGAAAAAGGCGTACAACAGGTTGGAAAACTTTTCGCTAGCAACGACCGTGATGCTGGATATGCGGTGAGGCTAATCGCCTGACATCGAGTGACTATCGTTGCGAAAACTTTTCTTCTTTTCCCGAATGCCTTGTGATTTTATGTGCGACGACGGGACGATAGGGCAACGCAGAATGCACGACCGTGAAGCAGTGCAGCGCATCAGCGCCCTCCAGGGCGCGGATCAAGAAAAAAGCTTTCCGTGGGACGCCAGGGCCGTGAACCCGTCAGATCGACATACTAGACCGAGTAGGCGGGGGCGACCCCTTCGTCGCTGGCTGCGCGTACGGTTTGCTCGCTCCAGCAGGACTAGCGGCAGCCTGGAACTCGGGACGGCTCAGGGCACGCTTGCTATGACAGGACCCGGCGGTGCTTCCTACGCCCTAGCCCACGAGGTACAGAAACTTTCGGCAGGTGCGCGTCCAACCACTGTGCGATGAACGGGCAAAACACGATGAGATAAAGGGAGAGAGAACTACTATGAACACGCTGGAACTAGCCAAGACGACGAACGATACTGACGTTACCGCAGATCTTCCCGGACACGTTCACCCCTATGTCCGTGTTCAGGCGCAGGAGATTATCGATGAAATTCTCAGCGGAACCGATCCAGCGGAGGCTACTGCTCGAACGCTGCTGCGCGGCACAGTTGCAGGTAATCCCGGTCGGCCTGAACGAGCGCTCCTTCTCCACCTTATGACGTTTTCCCGACCATAAACGCGCCCGAAATGGGACGCTTCTCACGCCTTCTTCAAATCCGTTTCCGCGAACTAAAGCTGGGGGCTTGAGCAAGCCTGAACCTATGAATAGCTCAGCGAGCTCAGATTGAACGGAAAAAATCCTTAGGAAAACATGCCTCCATGCAACCCGACCGACAATATTCCGCACTCATCTTCCCCATGGGAAACAGTTGATGACTGGTCCCCTCTCAAGGGCCAAAACGTTGAGGTACATATAGGCGAACGGATAGCAGATCGAGGGCAGGTGGATGACGTCATGGATGACGGATCCGTGCTCTGGCTAAGGGCCGATGGCGCATCGGGCCGGCGCATCATTGAAAACCAGCCCGGAACCTATGTCCGGATCAGCAATACATAAACCGCATCAACGCAAACGACATTCAAGGCGTTTTTCAGACAAACAATTCCAGAGAGTGCACCCCTTGCTTGTGGCCGGGGGCCCGCTAGTCCGCGAGGCCAAATGATGCGCTGGGGTGATCCTGGCTTTTCTAGGCAGCCTGACGAACCCAATTTTCGACACCGCTGATATGGACAGTGACCAAAGCGCGCACCAGTTCAGCGTCACCGCGCTCCATGGCGTCAACGATGGCCTTGTGTTCAGCCAGGGTGTGGGAGACGGCCTTTTCCTGGGTCAGTCCGCGCCATATCCTGGCGCGGACTGTCCGGCTGCTGAGCGCTTCGAGAAGACTGATGAGATATGCGTTACCGGAAGCTTGGGTGATCAGACCGTGAAACTCCAGGTCGTGGTTGACGAGATCCTCTATCGGCGTGTTTTCGCCTATCCCCTCCATGGCAGCACGCAACGCGGCGATTCCCACCAATGACATTTTTGCCGTGGCGGCAAAGGCCGCAGCTGGTTCCAGAATCCTGCGTACCTCGAAAAGTTCCAGAATTGACCTGTCTTGGTGCAGCTCGATAACGAAGCCCAACGCCTCGTTCAGAAGTTTCGCGTCAAGACTCGTGACGTAGGTTCCATCCCCCCTTCGCACGTCCAGGACTCGAATCAGTTCAAGGGCTTTGACTGCTTCCCTCAAAGAGCTTCTCGACAGGCCCAGACGCTCGCTGAGTTCGTGCTCAGGCGCAAGTCGGTCTCCTGGGCGGAGTTCCCCGCTGAGTAGCATCTCCTTGATTTTGCCAATCGCCTCATCTGTTACCGCCACTCGTCCATGGTAAGCCATAAACATCCGATGTATGGGCGGAGACGCCAAGCGTGTGCTGACCGCTGCGTCCGGAAGACTTCTTTAGCGGCTAGGAGGATCTTGGTCGAACCCTGAGTCCTTGTATTCCTCCGTCAACGGCCAGCGCGACTCCGGATGTGGACCCTGCACATGGACCGGCAAGGTAGGTTACGGCTGCTGCAACTTCCGCGGCCTGCACCAAGCGGCCGTGAGGCTGGCGGGCGTTCAGTGCGGCGCGTTCAGCAGCGGGATCAGCGGACGACTGAAGCAGGCGGGCCACCCAAGGTGTGTCTACGGTACCGGGGTTGACACAGTTCACTCGAATGCCCTCTGCTATGTGGTCCGCGGCCATTGCGAGCGTGAGGGACTGGACGGCGCCTTTCGTCGCGGAGTAAAGCGCCCGCTGAGGCAGGCCGGCTGTGGCGGCGATTGAGCAAATATTGACGATTGCCGGAGCCGTCGAGCGTCGCAGGTGCGGAAGTGAGGCCCGGCTTACCCGCACGACCCCCAGTACGTTGATGTCCATGACCCGACGCCATTCATCATCTGAATTCGTGCTGACATCGCCCTGCGCACCGATGCCGGCGTTGTTGACGACAATGTCCAGCCGGCCGAACTTCCGGACGACGCCATCAATGGCCGCTTGCACTGAGGCGTCGTCGGAGACATCGCAGACAATACCAAGGTGCTCGGAACTGCCCGGGTTGAGATCCAGGACAGCAACGTGGGCGCCCTCTGCGGAAAGTTTGTCTGCGATGGCCGCACCAATCCCGGAAGCGCCGCCGGTCACAAGCGCCACAAGGCCTTCGAATTCTCTGGTCATGGCGCAACCCCTTCGGTCTCTGACAATTCCGATCCTTTGGTGACCGGCCGCGCTGCTCTGAAATACTGCTGCCGTTGTCGGCCCAGGGCACCAACTTCGATTTCGGCCACGTCTCCAGGCTGCAGGTAGGGGAACCGTCCGGACAAGGCCACACCTTCCGGCGTGCCTGTCAGGATGACGTCTCCAGGTTCCAGCAGCATGTATTGGCTGACGTGATGAACAACCGTCGGAGCATCGAAGATCATGTCGCGCGTCGTCGAGTCCTGCCGTACATCACCGTTGACCCAGGTCCGCAGACGCAAGTCAGTGGCGTCGATCTGCTCCGCGGGAACCAGCCACGGCCCCAATGGGGTGGATGCCGGCAAGGATTTGCCCTTGGTCCATTGTCCTGCAGCACCTGGTAGCTGGTACTCGCGTTCTGACAAATCGTTTGCGGCCACGTAGCCGGCGATGCAGTCTGCCGCTGCCGTGGTCCCGGAAAGATAGGAGACGGTTCGGCCAATAACAATGCCAAGTTCCACCTCCCAATCGTAATGTGTGGAATCCGGCGGGATTGGGGCAGCGTCGAACGGTCCCGTGACAGTGTTCGACGGTTTGAGGAAGACCACTGGGATGGTGGGTGGCGCTGAGCCTGACTCCGCCGCATGGGCAATGTAATTCATGCCAATGCAGATCACGGAACCGGGCCGGGCAACGGGGGCCCCGACTCGAAGCCCGTGGATAGAAACCTCGGGCAGGGCGCCGGAACGTAGTGCCTCACGCGTGCGAGCCACCCCTTCCCCGGCCAGAAATGTGCCATCGATATCCTGCGTTAGAGGTTGAAGGTCAAACCAACGTTCTACGGAGTCCTGTCCGATGATGCCTACGACGGGTCGTTCGCGGGAAACGTCGCCCACCCTTGCAAATCTGAAATCCATTATCAATCCTTAGCTGCTAAATCATCCGAGCTATGAGGGGCCACCCGTCCTCAATTGTACGAAAACAGGGTTCTTTGACACCTTATACATCCGATGTTTGTTGTTCAATGACTTATCCGTGGATTTTATTTCGCAGAGGGGGGCCTATATTCCACCGGTGGCGGGTCGCGAAATGTCTGAGCTGATGGGGCTCTGGGGGTACTGGAAAGTCATGCTGCCTGCCTAGTTATCGAACAGCGACAAGGCCTGGCGGCTCGACGACGTCCGGGACCATTTGGACCAGATCACGCTGAAGGGCTGGATCGGGGAAGGCGACACTCCGGACAAACTCATCCAGAACAGCTCCCTTGGAGCATTGCAAAGCCCGACTACTGGCTGGACGTCCTAACCGAACGCGGCCTCAACGAGCTCGGCCCGGTCCTCATCTCCGGCACGGTGGCAACGAACCACGGCGTCGAGCAGTTCGCGCGCCGCCGGAGAGTAGAAATGTCGGATCCCCCCAAACTGGCCCCAATATGTTGTGGAACAGATGCGTGAGTCAATCGGCTGACCGGTTCACGGCGCAGTGCACCCGGAAGCCCCGGTGCACTCCGCCGGCCGTAACGACTCATGTCAAGATGCTCGCGAGAGTGTTGTGCTTCCCCTCCCCGAATCATGCAGTTGGACTCGATGGTCACCAGAGGTGATCGGCGTCGGCGGTCGACCTTCCAGACCACGAGATGGCCTGGTTAGGCACACCCCAACCTGATGTAAGGCAGCGGCGCCGACTCCGTCAGAATAGGGTCGCGAAATTCGTTTTACACGCGCCAGTACCTAAGTCTTGGATTCAAACCTGACAATAGCCGGGCAGAATCCGCATCCCCGCTTCGCGGAGGTGCCAAGATAACAACATGGAGTCCCGCCTCTTCGATCTCAGTTCCACTTGGTACCTACCTGCGTCCGCCGAGCAAGTGTGGGCCATCATCGCGGACGTCAACATGAGCTGGCCGCAGTGGTGGCCGGGTTGCAGTTTCGCTGCGCCTCTGGAGCGTTGGCCAGCCGAGGGTAGCTCCCACGCAGACATCCTCAAGGCAACCACTGCGCACCTCAGTTTCAAAGCATTTTTGGGCTACACGCTCACCATAAGCATTCACCCCACAAGGGTGGTTGCATCACGAGAGATAGAGTTCGACGCCGGCGGTCACCTACAAGGTACAGGCCGGGTAACGCTCATACCGGAAGATCGAGGGCAAGCAACCCGCATGGACATCGAATGGCGTGTGCGACCGACCCAGCGCTGGATGAACATGCTGACACCGATTGCAGCGCCGGCTTTCACAGCCGCTCATGCCCTGTTGATGCGCCAGGGCGAGAAAGGGCTGATGAAAGCCCTGACAATGGCACCCAAAAACAATCCTGTGGACCCGTCTACGTCTCCCTAGTCAGACAATTGCAACAGTCCTACCATGGAACCAGTCGCCGAGCTGGGGAGCCGTGCCACCCTCAACTTTGTGCGCTCTTTAGCGGCAGGAAAGAATGGGGGGACGATGATCATCCACACAAGTCTCGCCGCAAGTCAGCGCCGTCAGGAGCGTGCCGCCCCGGAGGTCTGGGAAGAGACATTCCGGCATATGGTCCTCTTCGACCTGGCAGCAGACATGGAGCTTGGCTTCTTCCTCTCCTATTACCGAAACTTCGCTATTCCAAGCATCGCGGCCACTCTTCACGCCAATGGCGAGATACAACAGCGGCCAATGAAGCGTTCCTACGACACAGCGATCGTGATCTACGAGCTCATCGCGTGTGGCTTGGATAGCGACCGCGGCAGCGAAATGATCGCTTTGCTCAACCGCGCGCACCGCAACGTCCCCGGCAGCAAGGATGATTTCCTCTACGTCCTCCTGACCCTGCTGGTGGTGCCCATCAGATGGACCCAGCAACATGGCTGGCGACAGCCAACCCCTCCTGAGCTCGCCGCGGCTTCGCGTTTTTTTACCGAGCTTGGCTCTCGGATGAATATTGTTGGAATTCCCGCTACCTACGCTGAAGCCGAGCAGTTCTTCGATCAATACGAGGCAACCCAGGTCGCTCCATCAGCTGAAGGCCAACAGTTAATGGACGCGACAGTCCAGGTCTTCCAGAGCCGGTTGCCGCGCCCGCTGCGGCCCTTCGCCAGCTACATCATAAGCGTGATGCTTGACGACGAGCGCCTTGTCGAAGCGCTCGGACTCCCCCGCCCGGGCTGGGTCTCGTCGGCTCTTTTGAGGAGGGGGCTGGCAATCCGGAATGCCATCCGCCGGCGCCAGCCCCTCGGACAAAACCTTCATTTCACTCCAGGCAAAGCCGGCTCATCCTTGTACCCTGGCGGATACTCACTGAGTCAGATCGGTCCACTCAATGTTCCCCGGCCGCAAACCGCCAGCCATGAACTATCGTGACGCGCGAAAGATAGCCCGCAAGGCGGAGAAATCCTTCGGCTTGCCGGGCGACGCCACCCTGCAGTTCATCCAAAACAAACTGGAAACGCAACGCGGCAGGAAGATACAAATTGACGAGCTGCCCGGCTTGGCCGGAACGGAGCTCTGCGGTATCTGGCTAGTCTGCATAGAGCGGGACATCATCCTCCACGCGCCAGTGAAGTCCGCCTGGCACCGGCAGCAAATAATCCTGCACGAGTTCAGCCACATGATCCTCTGCCATGACCTACAGAGAACACATCAGGAAATCGCTGCCGCACTCCTCCCCGACGTCGACGTGGATATCCTGCGTGCCCTCGGTCGCAGCAGCTACACAGATGATGCAGAGCTAACAGCTGAGGCCCTCGCCGACCAACTTGCAACGCGCATAATCAACAGCGAAACCGAGCCTACGACCGAACCCCTAGCGTTTCGGCGCGTATTCGGCTGATGGAAGCGGTACCGGCCGCCGCACTCTGGGTGCTGACCATCCTCAGGCTCCCTGCAGCATTGGACCCGGAGCGCGGAAGCGTTTTCCGTGCAACCATCTCGGCCGCGATCGCTTGTACGCTCTACGTTCCTGCCGTCTACTACTGGGGCGATCCCCTCCTCGGTGGCCACAACCGCATTGGCCTGGTCACCCTTCTGTCTCTCCTCCTTGGGTTCTGGCAGTTCCGAACAGCAATGTTGCTAGCGGCAGTACCGGATGCAGGAGTACGACGACGGCAACTCGCCTTGGGTGGTTGGATCACCTTCGCGGCGTGCACCGCGGTAACGGCAGGGTTTCTCGGCAGCCGTGTCGATACGACGGATCCCAACTTGCCGCTGAGATATGGCGATCAGCCGGGCATGGCGGTCTTCCTCTGGACGGGATCTGCATTCATCATGTGGGTGTGCCTCGACATAGCCCGGGTCTGCCGCAGCCACATCCCCCGCATGGGCGCGAAAGTCTTCCGCTCGGCGTTCACTCTTATCGCCGGCGGCTGCATCTTATTTGCCCTGGTCCTCCTCGACCGTCTGCTGTATGGGATTGTGACCGGAGCCGACGGCGCCGATAGCCCCGCTGCCATTGCCCTGACCAACTTGTATTGGATAGGCGAAACCTTTGCTGTCCTACTGGTCAGCTTTGGCCTACTCCTCCCCCGGATGGCTGGCCGTCTCAGACACGGCATCCTCGGGCTACGTGCGCGGGTGATACTCGTCAAGATCGGCCCCATCTGGAACAACGTTGCTTACGGCCGGCATGAGCTGGTGCTGCAGAACCGGCGCGCCACCCCGATGCTCTTCTTTTGCCGCCACGCCCAAACGCAGCTTCATCGGCGCCTGGTGGAGATACGAGACTGCGAGATGGCCAATCCAGTCGGAGGAAATCGACTCAGCGCACGTGAGCGATCCATTGTCGAAGGCGCCGAACGAGAACTTGAAAGCCGCAGCAGAACCCACACGGCACCATAGGGCGTGCATCACGAAAGGCCGTCGAGCACCTAGAGCCGCGTAACGTCATCACCGGGTACAACTGTCCGCCTGCGCTACCTCTCCACGTGCCAACCTGGCATTTCAAACCCTCTACCCGCTGCAATCCTTCCCCTCACACCTCTGGCATCCAAGGCCGTCGACGTGAGCCGGTACCCACGGCGAGTCATGTTGCCAGTGACGTCATCCCTGATGAACGGACGTGAATACAAAAACTTGTGCTGACTGCAATTGCTCGTTCGAGCCCTCACGGACGAGTCAAAGATTCTGTTCCACTCGGTGCGCCAATCGGCACCGGGACCGCAAACGCCGGCTCGCCAATCGTTCAGCAGTGGCTCCGGCACCGAAAACGACTGCCCCTCACCTCAAAGCCCAACTCCAAGCAACCAAACGTCAACTGGAATCCACGATAACGTCGTGTCAACGCCAGCGAGACATACTCACCTCCAAGCTCCGCGCCCAGGCCTCCGAAATCGACAGGCTCGAGGCCGAGAAGTCCGAACAACTCCGGGGCAACAACGTCTTGCAGTCTGAAGTTGCTCGCCTGAAACGCGCACAAAGGACCAATATCCAGGACCTGGCACACGTCGCTTCGTGGCTCGTTTCGCTTGCGCAGGCAAAGGGAGTCGCACTTGACCTTCGGACATTGGAAATCCTGCGCCGACGTGGATGGGATCCTGCGAACCGGCAGTCAGGAGTCCCGCGGCTGTGACGATGTCCATCGCGCGGCTCTCGGCACAGTCAGGCCTCCGCTACCTTTTCAAAACGACAATGATGAATGATCTTGCCGTATCTCCCGCTGACGCAACCACTTACTACATGAACGCCGGCACACCCGAAGGACGATGGGTCGGCGCCGGGCTCAGAGGCATCGATCGCATGGCCGGCGCGCGGGTCACTGAAACCGACGCCAAGGCAGTGTTCGACTCAGCCGTGCATCCTGAGACATTGCATCCGCTCGGCCGTCCTCACAAACAGCCCTCCGTCGTCGACAACAAGACCGGTCCCCCGACCGTACGTCACGCCGTCGTCGGCTTCGACCTTACCTTCAGCGTGCCAAAATCTGTGTCGGTTCTCTGGGCCCTCAGTCCTCGCCTCACTCAGGAGCAGATCCTCCGAACCCATCATGAATCGGTAGCAGCGACACTGTCATGGCTCGAAGAGAACGTCATCCATACGCGGGCCGGACGGAACGGCGTCGCCCATATCGGCACCATGGGAGCCATAGCCGCAGCCTTCGACCACTGGGAATCTCGCACGGGCGACCCCCAGCTACACACGCACTTGGTCATCGCCAACCGGGCCCAGCGTGTCACCGACGGAGCGTGGGTAACCCTCGACTCCCGTACGCTGTACAAGGCCGCCGTCGCTGCAAGCGAACACTACAACGGACTCCTGTTCGATGCCCTCCACCGGACGCTCGGAAGCGCCACCGAAATCCGGTCCCCGTCCACCAATACCCGTAACCCCAGCCAGCAGCTGACCGGAGTAGATGACGAACTAATCCGTGAGTTCTCCAATCGTTCCCGCCTCATCAATCTGGAAACAGACCGCCTCGTAGCGGAATGGACCACCGGGCACGGCCATCCGCCGACCGCAGCAACAATAATCAAGCTTCGTCAGCAAGCCACCCTCGCCACGCGAGCCCCAAAGGCGGACCTCCCCACTCCTCTGCACGAACTCTCAAGCCAGTGGCGGGCGCGGTCCATAGCCAGAGGATTCCAACCAGCTGACGTTATCGCCGCCGCCGTTCAACGCTCCAAGGGTTCACCGTTCCCCTTTACGGACTTCACCTCTGATTGGATCTGCTCCGTCGCCACGGTTGCTCGTGAACGCGTCGCCGCCAGGCGCTCCACCTGGAACCGCTGGAACCTACTCGCTGAGGCTGAGCGGGTCTGCGCGCAGATCCGCTGCCGGACGGCTGCGGACCGGAGTGCACTGATCAGCGCCCTCGCCGACGCGGCGGAACAACAGTCAGTACCGCTGAACGAATACCGCTACAGCCTCCCTCCGTCCGCAGCCCCGGACCTCCGGCTCAAGGAACGCAGCGTCTTCGACTTTCACGGATCGCGGCTGTATACCGACACGTCAACGCTCGCGTGGGAGGACGCGATCATGGGGGCAAGAAACGACGACGGCGGCCCGGTGGTGCGTGCCGACGTCGTCATGGATTCCCTTGAGCGTGTGAGGCAGGCAGGCAGGTCGGAGCTTCACTCCGATCAGCGCGCCGCAGTGGCCGACGTCATCCTCAGCGGCCACCGGCTTGATGCCCTGGTTGGGCCTGCCGGCACGGGGAAGACCACGACGTTGAGCGCGGTCAAGGCGGCGTGGGAGGCAGAGCACGGCGCCGGAAGCGTCGTCGGGCTTGCTCCAGCAGCTGCGAGCGCGGATGTGCTGGGGCGCGAACTCGCTATGGCTACCGAGAATGTCACAAAGTGGCTGCACGAGTCGGCGGGGCAAGGAGCCTGTTTCAGGGCCGAGCGCTTCTTCGATATACAGGCCCAGCTGAAGATGTCTCACGTCGGCGAGCGCCGGAGCATAGCGTTCGCCCAGGAAGCTGCCCGTCTCGCTGCCACCCAGGAGCGGTGGTGTTTCCGGGCAAACCAGCTAATCATCATTGATGAGGCTTCGATGGTTTCCACTTTCCAGCTTGCCGCCCTGGTGCACCAAGCGCGAGAGGCCGATGCAAAGATTCTTTTGGTGGGCGACCCGGGCCAGCTGGACGCGATCGAGGCCGGCGGTGTCCTTGGCTGGCTGGATCGTGAAGGAAAGGCAACGCGGCTTAGCACCGTCTGGAGATTCCATGAAGAGTGGGAGCGTGCATCATCGCTGAAGCTCCGGAGGGGTGAGTACTCAGCCATTGCCGACTATGCCCGGCATGGGCGGATCCGGCACGGTAGCTACGTGGATGTGGCTGACAAGGCGTACCTCGCGTGGCAGGCAGATACTCGAGCAGGAAAGTCGTCCATCCTCATCGCCGCCGACAATGAAACGGTCGGCTTGCTCAATGAACGGGCGCAGGCGGATCGGGTTGCCCAGGGTGAAGTGGATCCCGAGCACACACTGCTTCTCAGCGATGGCCTACGAGCGGGTTCCGGTGACACGGTCATCGCCCGCGGAAATAACCGAAAGCTAATCGACAGCGACGGTAATTTCGTGAGTAATGGAACGCTGTTCGACGTCCAACATCTTCGCGACGGCTCGCTGCTGGCTCGACGGCGGGACACCGGCGCGAGTGTCATACTCCCCCGAGCGTATCTGGAGTCATCTGTCGAGCTGGGCTATGCGACAACGGCACATCGCTCCCAGGGCGTTACGGTGGACACCGGCCACACGGTGGTCACTCAGGGCCGGCTCACCCGCGAGCTGCTGTACGTGAGCATGACCCGTGGCCGCGCCGGCAACTTTGCCTACGTCAGCGAAGGTGACGACGACGATCACCCTGCTGTAGATCCATCGCTACAGCTCTCATGGCGGGGCATCCTTGGCGAGGTGCTAGCGGCTGAAGGTGCCGAACGGACCGCACACGAGGTACGCGACGCCGAGCTCAGGAAGGCTGACAGCCTCGAGCGGCTCTACGGAGAATACGACTATCTCGCGCAGATCGCTGCAGGGCTGGACCTGAAACAGTGGATGGACGAAAATGCACCAGGAGCGTCGCAGGAATTCGAACAATCTCCGTCGTGGGGCGCAGCCGTCGCGGCATGGCGGAAGGCCACAGCCACCAGCCGCCCAAGTGCGGAACGCATACTAGCCCAGGTCGGCTGCGACGCCGCCCCTGCCAACGACCGCTGTGCTGTTCTGAGCATGCGCTTGCGTCGCTTCTTGAAGGGGATGCCGTCGACGGCTGTTGGACCCATGACCGAGAAATTTACCATCGACCGCCCTGACTTGGCGGAGATGATCGAGCAAGTTAAGGCACGCATCTCCCAGAGGATTGAGACCGTAAACCTTGCAGCTCTGACAGGGGACCCTGAGTGGAAACGTGCTTTGCTCGAAGCCGTCGGAGAGTGCCACAGCCGCGAAACCTGGCAGTTGGTCCGTGACGTTGCCGTATTTCGCGACAGGTGGGCGCTGCCGGACTCTCCCCTGCCCGTGGGCCTGCCTCCAGCCGACTATGAGTGGGAACAAATTGCCCAGCGTGAACTACTCAGTCAGGCCATCGACAACGCCCATTCCCGTGTAATACCTCCTCACCCCGGAACCAGTTCAAGGGAATTGCACTTTCCACAGCAGGTCGTCCTTACCAGCGCAGGCTGGCAGCTCTAAGCTGATAAAGGGACAAGACGATGGTCGAAAATCCGGTGATGAAACCCAGAGTTGCGACAGTCGCCCTGGTATCGACCAGTGCCGGCGTCTTGATACTCCTCGTTCTCTTTCTGGCATTTTTCCCGGCCGTCAGCCTCCCGCTTTCGGTGACTGTGATTGTCGGCGGCATTTGGCTGGCAGCTGCACTTCTCCTGGGCCTGCTTTGGCGGAAACGCATCTCCCAATCCCGCCAGTGGCAGGCACATGCCGCAGACCGCTGGAGAGTCTTTAACAGTCTCAAACTGGCGAGCGGCACCACGACAGAGGTGACTTTGCTGAATGTTGATGCGACTCAACCGACCGGGTCTTGGGTGACCATCCTGTGGAACCGCTTCGACCATGTGCAGCGTGCCTGGATAGAAGCGCTGCCGGAGCCCGTCTGGCCAGGATCCATCCTGCTCATCACCCCCGACCCGGCACAAGTCAGGCCAGGGGCCCCGTGGCCGGATGCCTACTTCATTAGTGCCGCCGACTGCTTGGCTTGGGCACCCGCCGAGGGACGGCCAGCCCAGCTGCAGCCATGACGCCACGGAGACCTTCGGTGAACGTATTCGAACGTATGTTCTAAAATGGCTTCATGTTCAAGTCTGGCTCCCCTGAAGATATCGAGCGAATGATGATTCGCATGGACGCCGAAGCCAGCCGGCCCATAGACGACCCCGCACCTCTCCGGGATTTCCCGAAGTATGGCCGTCCGCTTGTGTATGTAGGCGGGATCTACGGCAAGGCCGTTGGATGGACGCACAAGTACGGCCTCATCGAATGGCTGGATTCTTCCGGCAAGTACCACATGGGGTGGGCGCATTCCTCGAGCATCAGGCGGGTAAAGCCTGAAGAGTGGAAGGGCGGCAGCGCGCTGTAGTAAAGCTCCCGCGCACGGCGATGGCCTGGTCCCCAGAGGACCAGGCCATCGCAATTTGTAGAACCGTACCAGGCAATAGAGCTGCGTCCTGAGCTTGCTGGTCCCCGGTCAGAGGCTAATATCAGCCCGGGCTGGTCCGCCTAAAGGGGGCACGGCCACCGGCCCTTTCGTCGAGATGCTGTAGGCGGGCTGGGCAGCCTCCGGTGCCGCTTGCACACCCGCATCTACCGCAGCTTCCGGGCCTGCTGCGGCCCGGGGAGAGCGCTGGTATGTTGCAGTGCCGAAGCGAAGGTCAGGACCAATGGTTTCAGCAACAATCCGACGGGCTTCCCGCCGCTCTCCGTCCTTTTCGAATGCGCGGAATTCGAGTTCACCCGATACCGTGACGGGATCTCCCTTCTTGAGCGAGTTCGAGGCATTCTCTGCGAGCGCCCGAAAGGCGGAAACGTTGTGGAAGACCGGATCTCCATCGTGCCAGGCGCCGTCTGCTCCTTGAATCCGCTGGTTCACGGCCACGCGCAGCTTAGTGTGCGCGACCCCGGACTCACCGTAAGTGAGCTCAGGGTCCGCGACAAGGTTGCCGGCGATGTTGACCGGGATCTTGGTACTCATAACTTCTGCCCTTTCTCTTGCAGACGGGGCTCTCCCGTCCAACACTTCGGTCGCCCCTACGGGCCGGAAATCTCCAATCCCTGAGAAGGCCCGACCGGATGCTGCGGGCCAGCGAACGAGTCCTGACCTTGCAGCCGGGGCGACGCATCACCGGGCGGAACCTTCCCGCCAAAACCCGGAGGATTCGTGACTTCGAGGATGTCCTTGGTGGCCGCTGTGACGCGGCCTAGTACTGACTTCGCAATGTCGACCCGCGAGGCGGGTTGCCTCGGAGAAGAGCTGCGAGCCGCGACTGAATGCTCCGCTTCAATCACTGCCTCAGCCCAACCGGACAAGTAGCTGGCGGAATGGGGACCCCGGTCAATGCCATGAGCCTTGAGGATCGTGTACGCCACAGACTCAGCTTCGACTTCAGCAAGCCCGCGATGGTCTACGCTGCTCCCGTACAGCTTTCCCACCTTGTCGTCGGGTCCGTGCAGCAGGACATGGCCGAGCTCATGAGCCAGCACGGCGACGCGCTCCTCCGCAGTCAGCCAGCCCCCCACTTGAACCTGGTGCTGTGCAAAATCGGTAAAACCGCTCGTCAGGCCGAACTGCGCATCGGTGACTTGGATCGAGAAGCCGTGCGTGCGTGCAACGCGGCCCAATGAATCCCATAGCTGCGGAGCATCGACGGCCGAGGCATCACTCGGTCTGGGAACCAGCAGCGGCTCCCCCTGGGTCTGCGAGACGTCGAAGACTGCCTGGCCGCGCCAACCGGTGATGAGCGTCTTCTTCCCCTCGTCGATAGCACCGTTGGGTGGTTTGTCGCCCACAGGAATGCGCTGGCGCGTACCATCGGGCAGGAGCATCTGCTGCACACGGGCGGTCCGGGGTGCAATGACCCACAGGGCATGCTCGCCCCGAAGAACGGTGCGGCCGTGTCGTTCCCATTCCTTGTACCCCGCGACCAGCGTTGGCTCGTCCGTCCCCCTCTGCGCCATCTGCATCATGAGCAGTGCAACATTGCCGCCGGAGTACCGCCACAAACTGGCCGACGCATCAAGCAAGACCTGCCAATGTGAAGGTGACTCGACGGCCCCCTCCAAGATGGAGTGCAACCCGTCCATCAACGAGGCAATGCGTTCCTCAGCGGCCATGCGGCGAGCGCTTTGACCGGCTTCCGGGGAGCCCTGGACAGACAAGTTGGTAAGGGGAACTTCAGGTGTAGCGGCCACGACAGCCACCCTTCATGCTTCTTCGGACCGCAGCATTGCTGCGCAGACACCCGTTCATGGCCAAGCCCTACAAGAGCGACATGACTTAGAAGTCAGCAATCAGCTGGTGAGCAGCCTTGCGCCACTCAACAAAGGCAGGATCATCATCAGCCAGGATTCGAGGCGCAGGCTCCTTGTGCGCCTGCAGCCCGACGCATCCCGCAGTCCGGGTGTGCATCCTCAGACGTTCGACGGCGTGCGGGAGCCGTTCATGAAAGGCGAGCGGGCCGAAGCCCGGGTCGTCTTGAGTGTAGGAGGCGAGCTCCGCGCGGTGCAGCGCGTACAGCTCAGCCACAATCTCAGGGTGGCGCCACCAGCAATCGGGAACGACCGACGTCGTCAGTTGGTATGTGGCCACAAGCCACCTCACCCAGGAGCTGAGGACACCCCAGACTTCCTGCGACTGTTCAGGCGTCATCTCCCGCCAACGGCGGGTGACGCTCTTGGAGGCGGAAGGCCCGCTAAAAGCAGACCGGAAGAGCTGAGCGGTGATTTCATCGTCCCCAAAGGAGTTGGCCGACTGGACGTCGAACCCGTCCGTCTCGTCATGGCTGCGCATCCGGCGCACCTTCCGTCTTCTGCAGGCGTTCCCTGTGTCCGTCGGCCAATACTCGCTCCATCTCGGCTTTCAGCCGGCGCAGCTCTCCTGCGTCCTTGCGCTTGTGCCACTCAAGAAGGTCCAGAAGGATCGGTCGAGTACGCCGACCCAGCATGAGCGCCGTTCCCGCGGGCAGCCGTCGTATTTCATCCAGAGCGATCACCGGGCTTTCCCGTATTTGCTCGCCGTCCTGCCTGCCTTGGGATGACCAGGACCTCGTGGTGAGGGTAAGACTGCGTTCACCCAGCAACCCTGCAAGGGAGCGCAGATCCTGCTCGTCGGACCCGCCCCCGAAAATTACCTTGATGATCGCCGAGTCCCAGATGGTCGACGCCTCTTCAATTGACCAACCTGACCGGGCCTGCGACAACGACTGCAAAACGACGAGCGTTGAGATCCCGATGCCGCCGCCATCGGACAGTGCCACAGGCAGCCCGGGCCAAGGGGCGAGGTTAGCAATCTCGTCCAGGATCATGGAAAGGGGCGGCTCCAGCCGGCCGCCCGGCGACACGAAGGCCATCTCGCGCGCTGCATTGTCTATGTCATCGATCAGTGCTGACAAGTAGGGCCCCGCGGCAGCCGCCCCAGCGCGGGTACCGATGAGATAAAGCGTTCCCCGGTCCCGGATGAACGCTTTTGGATCGAACTCCTCGGACTCATCCTGTGGATTGAGCGCGGCCAGGACTTTCGGCGAGGACAAAGGTGCTACCGCAGCAGAAACACCAATCCACGAGTTCGATGTGTTCCTTGGGTCATCCTCCAGTATCCCCATCAGGTCTGCCTGCCATCCCAGCGCAGCTCCCGGCCGGCCCAGCACCTCGAGAGCTTCCCGCGCCAATACAGGGCTCGATGACCAGCGACGGAAGGCCGTCACTCCTTCACCACACAAAGCTGCAGCGTGAAGCAGGCATTGAAGGACGATGAGCGAGCGCTTCTGCCAGGCAGCGTTCTCGCCTTTCATCTCAGTATCTGCAGTGATGACCAGCGCTCGCCGAGTGGCGATGTCAGGGTCCTCGCAGCCACGGACTGGCGACCAGCGAAGTGATGACGGAATCCCCGACATACCCTGTGGGTCAAAGACCGTCACGGGTCGCCCAGCGGTGGCCCTCGCCTTCATCGTCACTACCAGGTTGTCCGCACGCGTGGATGTCGTGACGACTGCCCCGGGCGCATCAAGAATGGCGTTGATGACGACGTACAAGCCCTTACCGGATCGCGGGGCACCCTGAATCACCATCGATTCCTCTGTGGAGACATGAACGGTGACGCCGCGGGAGCGGCCCAGCGTCCACGACACGTCCTGCACAGAAGGGTTTTCAAGGCCTGGTCTGGTGAACTTACCTCTTCGCCGCACAGCCCTGGCCCCGAAGTCGTGGAGGATCTCGGCACGGCGGGCAACGCCATCGCGGTTCAGGATGTCCTGCCGCAGCCAACCGCCGGACTGCTTCCACCTCCGCCATATAACGACGACACCTACGGCGAGCGAACCCACCAGAAGCAGCACCGGGACCAAGACCCACCAGACAGCGTCGATGCCGACCGAACAGCCGGAGCGTGGCGCCACTATCCAGTCCATCCGATTCGCCAGAAGTCCGACGGCGGCAACCGGGCTGAAGGGCGACGGCGGCGTAGTGCCACATCGCCAGGACACCACCACGTGCCCGGCAGCCTGGACGACCGCGCAGAGGCACACGTAGGCCGCCGAGCCAATGAGCGCAGCGGTGACCGACGCGTTGTCGCTTGCAGCCCGCGGGCTGCCCGGCCTCCTCACAGCATCCTGTCATCAGTGCCGAACACGGCAAGCTCATCAGTGGTCACGCGGTTAGCTACGATGAACGAGCGGTTCCCGACCTTCCAGAGCCCGACACCTTTCGGAAGGTTCTCAACGTGTTCACACTCCGCTTCGGTGAGGCCGAGCGCTTCCTTGGTCAGCCGCATTGCGTCGTGCTTTTGGCGGTAGATGATCCTGGTGTCAGCCTCAGTCAGCAGGCCCAGTGCCTTCTGCCGGTGTCCGCTGGTGCTGTCGCCGATCTCGTTGAGGTCCGCCACCTTGTGCATGATCAGCAGGTTCGCGATCCCGTAGGTTCTGGCAAGCCGCCACTGTTCGCTCATCTTCGCCAGCATGTAAGGGTCGGCGAGCATCCGCCATCCCTCGTCGTACACGACAAGCCGCTTTCCGCCGTCGGGGTTGGTGATGGCCGCTTCCAGCCAGGTGGCGCCGCAGGCGGCGGCCAGCGAGAGTGCCTGCTCTGAAGCCCCAATCAGGGCCGAGGTATCCATCACCATCATGGGAGCATCAGCATCGAAAGCGACGGTGGAAGGTGCATCGAACATCCCTTCCAGGTCACCGGAAACGGTCCGTCTCAGGGAATGACTGACAGCGGTTCCACCCTCTGCGCCGACCAGGGCCGTCATCTCTTTCGACGGTTTGAGCAGGTGGTCCAGGACCATGGGCAATGTGGGATTCGAATTCTCAGACATGGTCTCCATCAGCGCGATGTCCAATGCCGTATGTTCCACAGGGCGAAGGGGGGTGCCTTGGCGCATGAGGGAAACCAAGGCGACAAGGAGATACCTTCGACGCTGCCTCACCACTGCTTGCCACTGTGCTTCGGTGAGGGCGCTGGGGCGCGGGCCGGCGTCGAGAGGGTTGACTCTTGCGGGTCGGCCCGGGCCAACGCTGATGACCTTTCCACCTACAGCTTTTGCGACGGCGACCCACTCGCCTTTGGGATCCGAGGCAACAGCTGCCTTCCGCCCCAGCGTGATGGACCGTGCCACCAGGGACTTGCCGCACATCGATTTGCCGGTGCCGACGGTCCCGATAACAACAATGGAAGGGCCGCTGATGATGCCCTTGTCGTACAGGATCCAGGGGTCGTACGAGAAGGCACCGGATCCGAAGACGTCGGTGCCGATGTAGGTTCCTTCGTGACCCAGACCTGACTCGGTGAGGAAGGGGTACGCGGCGGCAAAGGTCATCGTTGAGGCGCGGTGCGGGGCAGGACGCATCCGGTGGGGTCCCCGCAGGGAGTACGGCTCCTTACTGCCCCAGTCCCCACCGAGACTGAAGGCCTCAAAATCGAACCGTCCCTTGGTGAGTGCTGAGTCCGTCCCCCTGGCCACGGACGGTGACGTCCGCCGTCGTGATTTCCCTTCCCTTCCCTTCTTCCCGGAAGGAAGGTACTCAACGCTCTTCACGGCCGGCTTCACCGCAATCCCCTCCCCAGCGGGAGTCCCCCGGCGACAAACGCCGCCCATTGCTGTCCATACAGAAGCCGCAGTTCCACGAACGCCCCCGCGGCAGCAGATTCCAGTTCCTGACGGTGCCGCGCCAGGTCCTCCAACGAGGTTGCTGTGACGGTCAGGTAGGCCGCCGGGCGAACGTCACCGTGGCCGGCTACGATCTCTTCCTCCCTTTGGGCCACTTCTTCTTCCTCGGCCTTTTGCTCACGGGTGAGCGGCCTGTCGAAGCGGGCATTGATGCGGCGACGGGTTTCGTGCGCCTCCTGCGCAGAGCGGATGTCCCGCAGTGCTTCAGCCGTCGGCACCGCCCGAACAACTTCAGTGAAGGTATGGCGGAACTCGCCGACGTAAATTAACGGATGCAGGAAACCTGGGAAGACCTTCTGTCGCGGCCATTCGGCAACCCAAAAGGTTTGGTGGAACCCGCTGTCGGTACGCAAATAGGTCCAATGTTCCTCGACGCCCATTGGGCCCTGCAGGTGACGGTGATCCATCTCGGCAGTGGCTGAACCCTCCAGCAGGGGGACGGTGGCGAACGACGATTTGATTGGAGGTAAAGAAGCAGGATCGAATGCTGCTCGTATGGTTCCCAGCAGCTCCGACTCGTCGAACCATTCCTCGACCTTCACACCGTGAGTGCCTAACGCCGTGCGCATGGCTTCGACTTCCAGCCGGAGAACGTGTTCAACACCGTTGAGCCCTCCACCGGACTCCTTGATCCGCCGTCGAGCCTTGCTTGTGTCCAGCACGACCGCGACGAGGAGTTCGTGGCTCATGGATGCCCCGGCTGCACCCAAGAGATCCTCATACGCGCGCTGTCCCCAGCCCACCGTCTCGTCCCTGTTCGCAGCGGGCAGCGTATTCTCGCGGTAGAAGTCCCACAGTGCAGACGACGGATAAGGCACTGTGTAATCCTGGATTGCGATCCGGGCTACGCTTTGCCGCTGGGCCATGCCGGCTTGAACACGCGACCACGCTTGAACGGCCCACGCCTTGTCGTCGGAATCCAACAACGCAAAGGACCTGGTACTGCAGCGCAGGATTGCGACCGCTTCCCCGCCATGGCGGTCAACAATGAAGCATTCGCCGTTGGCCGTCGTCCGGAGTTCCAAGTTGCCCAACCCGCCGGGGAGGGCAAGCCGGCCAGCAAGCTGCGGAGCTTGAGGCTTGGCAAGGAACCGTGTCTGATTTGCTGCTGCCCGGCAAAAGAACAAAGCGATCTGTTTCGCCCAGACCGGATACGGGATGCGGGAGTACTGCAGGATTCCGAGCAGTACAAGCCCGAGCCACATAGGCCCGGAGGTAAACAATCCGGCGGGGCCGTGACTCGCAGAAGCCACGACGGCGACCGCAACTCCCCCGCTCACGATCAGCAATTGATACCACTTGAGCCCTAGGAAGAAGCCGCGGCGTTCATATCTGGGGAACTTGACGGCTTCGAGGGCACGCGCGTCTTCAGACATCAGGGGTACCGCCCTTCGGGGGATCAATTCTTGGTGGCTGGGGTTTCGGAGGTTGCATTCTTGCTTGGCCGGCCGCGTCTCCCTTGCGCTGCGCTCGCGGTGCGGGCTCCACCAAAGGGGTCCGTCTTGCAGGCGTTGGCGGCCCCGCGTCTTGGCTTTGGGGTATTACAGTCACGAACCCCTGGTCCGCAGCTTGCAGGACGTCTTGGGATGTGGTCGGGGACGCTCCGTTTAGGGCTCGCTGCTCTCCGCCGGGTCTCGACGGGAACGCCGTGGTGGGCACAGTGGGAGCGGAAACTTGGCTCGGGAAGATGCTGGGTCGTGAGCTGATGGGCCTTGTCATTGCAGAGCGACTGATCAGGTTGGCGAGCGTGAGGCGGCCGCCCGCCTGGCGACTGATCTGGCGGGCTGCCACACTGCTGCTGCGGGACAGGATGTGGCCACCTCCGGCGGTCTGGGCTGCGGCGGCGAGTTCGCCTCCGGCGAAGCTGACGAGACGCATGGCCATTAGCGGCGCACCACAAGCCAAAGCCATGCCCACGGTTCCGGCTGCCAGTCCGGCGAAGGACTTCGAATCGGCGAAGAGCTTCACGGCGACCGCAAGGACTGTTCCGGCAAGGGGCTTGGCTATGACCAAAGCGATGACGACCTCACACCAGCGACGAGCCCACGACTTCGTCTTATCCCACGGCAGCAGCATGAGCGCCACGGGAGCGACGGCGGCCAGGACAACAAGGGCGAACGAGCGGAAGATCATCGAGCACATCAGAATGAATGCCAGTATCCAGACGACAACGACAGCCATCATGGTCACGATGACCGCGCCCGCCGGCCCTCCGGTGTTTCCAGGAGCAAGCGAGACCAGGTTCCATTCCCGGCCACTTCCCGCTGGCGCCCGCTCGAAGCCGAAGAGCCTCATGAACACCAGGTAGGGATCCGACCCGATGGATTGCAGCAGAGCAGCGGAGGCTAGGTCAGTCGCCCGCGTAAGCTGCCGGACGAGATATACGGCTGCACCAACCAGGGGAATAGCAACGGCCCCTCCAATCATGGCCCTTCCGACGCGTCTCGGTTGCTGGCTTATCAGCCCTGACAGGATCTGGAGGATCATCACGACGACGAGTGGTGTCAGCATCACGACCACCCACCAACTGGTCAGCCCCTGAATAGACAACCACTGGGATTCATCCACGTTCGTCACCGTGAACGCGCCGGTGATGAAGGCCCAAAGCCAGGACGCCATGTTCTGGAGGATGTTTGCAAACAGTGCCGTGACTGCACCGAGGGCGTCGTCGTTCGCCTGTGACACGAGGCCGCAGCCTGGTGGCCACCATCCATTGAGATCGCACTCAACGGGCATGACCTAGAACCCGAGGGGAAAAGCGGTCTGCGACCAGAGGATGTACCCGTTGATACCGCCGAGAATGGCAGCCACCGGTCCTGTCCACAGAAGGATCACTCCCCCACTTGAGGCAAGACGCGAGGACTGGCTCAGCTTGCCGGCCAGCAGCAAGGCGGCGCCAATGATCGCCACGATGGCGATGATGATGAAGGCGCCGACAAGTATGCCGCCGCCAATTTGTTTCAGTGATTCAAGGAAAGGGAAACTTGCGTTCGGGGTGATCCCCGGGTCCACCGCTGCAAAGTACATGGGTGCTCCGTCCGTCGTAATCCATGGAGTGAGCAGATGAGCTCACGGGTTCATGGAAACTTCCGGACGTAACGACATGACTTACGTTTTCAAGACGCGCATTGTTGAATCAACCGCATCGGCTTGGGTTCAGGAACTACTGGATGCCCTGAGGGAACCTTTAACTCGTTCACGAAAAAGGGCGCTAACAACGACCGGGGAGCGGGTCTCGCTCCAGGGGGTCATACCCCCTCCTTCAAGGCTAGCCAAAGCCGACTACAGTTGTGGCGACGAAATGAAGAGCCCTTGGGGCAAGGGCATTACTCGGGGGATCAGTGGGCGACTCAAGCAAGTTCTGGGAAATCATGGCAACCGTCATACCCGTAATCGCTTTGGCATTCGTCGTAGAGGTGCGGTACGTGAAGCTCCACAAGATGGGCCCGTTTCGCCGGCTTGTGACGGCATGGGCACATGCGATAACAATCGCGGTCTTGCTTTTCAGTGAGGTGGCTGCCCTTAACCGCCTGTCCGGGAGACCTCAGGCGGATTGGGCCGCCTACATCGCGCTCAACGGATCGGTAGCCGCATTGGGCGTTATTCTTTGGACTCCAGCCACACGGCTCCTGCTCATTGCTGTATATGGGACCAGCCCTCAGGTGTACTTCGAGTACTGGAAATTCTCCCGTCTTCGGGCAATCCATCGCCGTTTGCTCAGGAAGTCCGAGCGCCAGATCCAGGAGAACGAAAAGATCGGACGTGCCGCTGACCGGCTGATCATCAAGCGCGAAGCGCAAAGCAAGACGATGCCCGAGGTGGACCTGAGGACAATTTGGGCGAAGGAGTTTTTCGATGCTGGTACTGCTCAGTTGCGGAAAGTCAGGGCAGAGATACCGATTGAGAGGCTAAAGATCGAGCGCGATATCCGCAAGGCCAAGAAGCAGAGTCGGAAGTCTGAACAGGAGATGATCAAGGTTGCAGGCCGCTACTCAAAGAAGCTCAGCAGCGTCCTGGACAAGAACCTGTGAAGGGCAGTCTTACGACCCATGAGATATTGGACGGCCTCTTCTCTTGGAGCTAAGCCATTCGGTCCGGGCCGCCCCGTCATTTGCGTCGCTTCTATGTCCCACAAGTGGCTAAGCGTACGATGTCACGTCAAGACGTTGTAGGACACGGGCGCCGGCGGCCGTCGGCGGAAGAGTTTAAAGGTATTCAGCGCTCTAACAAGTTGTAGTAGGCCGTGCCAGAGTTCCAGCTGACTGGATGCAGCAACGTTCCTACCGCCGGGTTGAGTGCACTCCACATCATGCCGTCGCCGGCATAAATGCCGACGTGGCCCCAATTGTCGGGACCTTGTGGATTCTGAGCCACCAGATCTCCCGGCTGCGGGTGATCCGTTCGCGTGCCTACCCGCCACTGCTCTACTCTTGGCAGCTCAATGCCGGCCTGCCTGTAGATCCACTGAACATACCCAGAGCAGTCCCAAGCCTTGAAGGCCGTGCCGCCCCAGACATATTTGCCGCCGAGTCCCTCCTGCGTGAACCGCAAGATGTCCTGGCGCAGCTGGCTTGGGTTCCGCACCTGTCCGACATTTTGATTCCCTGCAGTAGGACCCAAACAAGATGCAGGAGCTGTGTCGGTTTCCAAGGCAGCAACAATTGCTGTCGCTGCCGGCTCCCACTGTGCATACAACTCCGGAAAAGCAGAAACCTGAACCGCCTGCGCAGCCCGCCCCTTATCCATGGCCTGCCACCCGGGGACATCCAACAGCCCATGTGGACTTCCATGGTTGGGACCTGTCGGTCCGCCGTAGAACGCGCGGGCATTGTATGAGGCGTCCATTAGCTCGGATACACTGCCCCACCCCGCAGCCGGGCGTTGTTGCGCCGACCCAATTGAGTCGTGGTCCGTCCCGATACCGTCATTGGGGAGGGTAAGGGAACCAGGCACTGCCGGGTTCGCAAGCATGCGAAGGCCCGATTCTTGAAGCGCCATCATGATTGCGATGATTTGTCCGGAACGCGGCACACCCAGTTGCTTCCCCACCGAAATGTAAGCCCGCGCCACGCCCTCTTGACGAGGCGTCAATACGTAGAGCAGCTTGCCAGCGTCGCGGACTTCCACGCCCCCAGTAGTTCCCGCGGTCACTGCACGACTGTCCGCGCTACCCGGAGTACAAGCAACAGCACGCTCTCCAGTCGCCTCGGCAAGTACAGCCACGACGCCAACAAAGGCCATCAGCCCGCCGAGTACGACGACAGCAACAACGGCGGTAACGATCTTAAGTAAAGCCCGTCGTCGTGCCACGACGGCAATCGCTGCCAGAGCCGGCATCAGTAGACGATCCGCTCGGCGGTCGCATAAAAACCAACCATGGCGCATCGATCAGCCGGAGCGGTGACCGCTGGCGGACAATTGACCATCACGGTAACTGGCGCTGCGTAAGCATTCTGGCCCGCGGTCGACTCGTCCACAACCTGGACGGTCACCGTGCACACGTGAAGGCCCTCCCAAGGGGCCGGGTACTCCTTGACCTTAGCCAGTTCGCGGTCGCAACGGACGGCTTCAGCGGTACCGGTTCGCCGTGCAGACTGTCCAGTCAGGACAGTGAAGCTCCCTGCGGTCACGCCAGTCCCCTCGAACTCCCGCACCAGTGCGGACAATGGATTGGACCCATCAGGGAGAAGCGCCCACCAGGACCGCACCCGCGCATACACGTCGGAATACGACGACGAGCGACTGTCCCAGGTGTAGATTCCCTGCGCCGCCGCCAAAGCAAGTGACCGGTAATCCCTTGTGCTCGGCAGCTTGCCATCCGTTGCGGCGGTCGATGATTCCTCAATGATCGGAGCTGCGGTGGATTGGACGTGAAGTGGCGCTGAAGCCGATGGCGTCCCCGCTGCTGGCACCGTTGCTGGCGTCAACGGCGCCGCTTCCCTACCAGAGCGATCAGACGGCCAAAGCAGGAAGAGTGCGCCGCCTGTAAGCAATGCAACGATCCCCACAGCGAACCAACGTTGACGGCCAAACTCTCGAATCGAATTCATCGCCCAGCTCCGATGACGACAATCATGGCCTACACCGCGGGCCTGTTCGCTTCGTGCTGGAGGACACGCCAAGCGGCACGATACAACTGCCGGGCAAAGCCGATATTCACGGCGATGTATCTCTCGGTCACGCCCAGCTCACCCGCCAGGGCCGCCATTTGCGTGGATCGGTCGGGTCCCCGCAATCCGGGACGCACAATGGAGGCAGCAACTCGCCGAAGCACAGCGGTGGGAAGGCAGTCGGCGGCCATTTGGCAAAGGTCATCAAGGTCGATCTGAGGGTTGGGACGGCAGTTCAATGCCGTGCTAATTGTCTGGGCGGTCTGCCGGACGACCGTTACGGCGTGCCACCGACGCCGGTCCTGGGGAGTCGGAGGTCCATAGTGGCGCGGCCCGACAAGACTGGACACAGCAAGCCTCCATGTTTCCTCAGTCACGTTCCGGTGGACCAGATCCAGCATCGCCTGCGCCCACGCCTGGTCGACACAGCCTTCGGTGCTGCCCAAAAGCGAGCCAGCATCGATGACGGCGAGAACCTCGGGCGAGGTATCCGTGGTCGTGAAATCTATGAGCAATGGCAAAGTCCGGTGACTTAGTTCTCGACGGATGTGCGCAGCACAGATCTTGTTGCAGACACCCTGAACCCAGGCCTCAAATGGAATTCCGGGAAGTTCTCGGTATTTTCCCTTTGCTACTCCGTCCCAGACAGCGACGCGGATGTCCTGCATGACGTCGTCAACATCGCAGGATCGTCCGATTCGTCCCAGACGGGAAATGACGTAGCGGTTCACGCCATCCACGGCGACCAGAATCCGGTCGATTGGGACGACGGGCTCCCCCGCTTGAGGAGCGCCTCGCAATGAGACATCCACTCCGGCGGGAGTCGTGGGGTGACTCTTGACTTGATGCGCCTCGGATTCAATTTCCATGGCTTCACCGCTTTGATGTTCAGATCGAGTATGGGCGGCGCCGTGCAGGCGGCTCCGGTGCGTGGATTCGTAGATCCAACAACGATCAGCAGAAGCTATGGAATTTATTGTCAAAGATACTTAAAGTATCGTCAAGAGTGCTGTTCTTACTTTTTCGGATTTCTTCGGGAAGAATGGCGCTATGCCGAGAATTACGCAACCGCACGACGCAGCCTGGTCGGCCGACGTCGAGGCTGCCGTCGCAACTTTCGGCAACAGATCGCGCAACGAGATCCTCCGATTTCTTACCGCCAGCGGGCCTGCAACCCGCGGCGACATAGTCGCGGCTGTCAGCGCAGGCGACCCCAGCGTGGCCAAACATCTCGCAGCACTGGAGGAAGCGGGTGTGGTGATGGTCGACGTCGAGCCCGGGCGCAGGCACGGACGGTCACCTCGGTACTCCGCGAACCCTGCCCGGATCAAGGAACTGCTTGACGCCCACCTAAAGTACTTGCTGGAGGAACAGCAGTAGCCGAAAGGCCATTAGCCTGACTGCTCGGGCGACTGTGACGGTTCGGACTGCGATGACGCCGCTGCACGCTCGCCCTCCGGCCGCCGGCTGATGTCCCTGTTCAGGTACTCCGTGATAGCTCGCAGTGTCTCCGGCGATACGTCCCCAAGGGTTCGGGTCGCAAAAGTCTTCACCCTCGCAGCCCGCAGGGACCGGACGAATTCCAGCTGCGAATCGATGCGCTGGGGCAACTCCCCAGAATTCGAGTCCAAGAGATACGCAGGATCCACGCCGAAAATTTCGGATAATGCGCGCAGTAAGGAGGGGTCGCTAACCAATCGCCCGTTCCCGTCCTTCATGTAGAACCAGCGTGCCCTGGAGAGCTTGATTCCTCTGGCCGCAAGCTTCTCATGAACCTCGCGGAACGTAATAGCCTGCCCTCGTTCTGCCACGGCGACGTCGAGAAGCAGGTTTAGGCGCCGGGCCAGCTCAGCCTGAGGAGACAAGGCAGTACCAGAAGGGCGTTCGTCATCGCCGGACACCGTCCACCTCCCTTCCACAGCGATACCGCTTTGAGACTTCACATGATGCTCAGTATTCCGTTGCTCGACCTCTTGTGCAACGAGTGCCTTCAACGTCTTCCCCGGGCTCACTTAGGGGCGTATTGTTCTGCTGTAGACCCGTCTACAGCACATTCCTCAGAAGTGAGTTTTCATCATCAGGGTTATGGTCTCCATGGCGAACATCATGATGCATCGGACGCGAAGCCAGATCATTCGCTTCTTGATTGCCCATGGGCCGGCAACGTGCAACGACGTGGCTGCCGCTCTGGATGTTCCTTCGTCTTTGCTACACAAACACCTAACGCTGCTTCGCGAAGCGGGCATCCTGACACTTGCGTCAGAACGGTATGAGGCCGAGGTTGAGGAGATCCAAAGGCAGCACGCGCGCTTTGCAGCTGAGCTTCAGCCTCTGAGCACGGACGGCAAGAATGTCGCCGCAGAGGTCTCTCACCATTCGATGTCGCCGTCCACTCCCAAAATTGATCCGCACATCGTTTTGCCTCGAGGTCGAGCGCTCTAGAGGGAGTTTCTGCTCATCGCTCGTCAAGTAGCACGGGGACGTCGTACCCTGCTTGTGCGAACTTCTCCTCCGCCGAAATGGTGTTCGCCTCTAGCGGCAGGACTCCATTCCCCAGGGCGAGATGGTGTCGACTGACTGACGTGGTTTTCAACGTCGTGGCCAAGCGAAAGAATTTGGGGTAACTTGCCGCAGCCGATGGACATGCGTGCTGAAGCGCTCCATGAGATCCTGCAGGTAGGAAACAGCCGGAATCACGAACCCACTAGTACTCTATCGAGACTCCAGGCCAGGCACTCAGCGCGCCGCGGTCACTTCGAGTAACGCAGTGTTGCTCTTTAAGCAGATCCCATTATCACCGGCTGACGTGGAAAATTACAGTGGTGTAATTCAATTTGCTTCACACGGGCCTATATCTTTGGGACCATGGACTTCTGGATACCACTCCTGGGTAGCGCCCTCGGCGGCGCGCTGATCACCAGCACATTCGGACTCATAAAGATCCGTCAAGACAAATCCCTCGAACATGCACGTTGGCTCCGCAACGAGAAGGTAGAGACATACAGCAACTACCTAGAAACGGTCAGGCTTGGGGATCTGATGCTTGAACAAGTCTTAACCGGAGCGTCCACTCGCGAAGACGCCCTGGAATTCAAAGACCATATTGGAGGATTTCGACTTCGGCTCATAAGTCCAGAAACTGTGCGACAGGCGACCAAGCTCCACAGAGACAGCCGAAACGCATTCACCGAATTTTTGGGTGAAAGTCCTCTAGGCCTGTCCAAAAATCCTGAATTCCACGCGGCGTCCGAAGCCCTGTACGAAGCCCGGCTTCACCTTGCGGAAGTGATGGCGCAAGATCTGAGGCTCACCCTCTAGGTCTGTCCCGTGACGTCCAAGCCCCCGGCCTGATTCGCACAGCGCCTAGAGCAAAACCGGCGTGGCATCGAATCCGCTTTTCCAAACCTCGACCCGCACGCCAGGCACAAGCCATTGAACCGCAACCGCCGCCGCAAAGGCTGCCGCACCGGACGCGAACGCAGGACCCAGCCGGTTACGACGTCGAACCGCCCCAAAGCAGCTTCCCGCAATCAGCACATGGCATGTCCGCACAGCGAGCCACCGTAGCGGTAAAACTTTCCAGAAAATCGGAGGGAGAGAGACCGGAACACCCCGAGGTCCTTCAGTTGCCTCCGTGGACAAAAACCCGATGTCGGAGCCTCTAGCTAGGATGGCGGGCATGTACCTCCAAGTGACCCCGGAGTTGGCCGGTCTCCTCGCTCAAGTCTTTCCGACGCTGTTGATTGCTTTGTTGCTTGAAGGCAAGTTCCTGCACGAGCGGCACTGGCATCCGGTCTGGATGCGCATAGCCTATGGCTTGCGCGTGTTCGCGCTCTGGTCGGCCGTCATCACGACGTTCATGTGTCTGCTGATTGCCTCGAACAAACAAGAGATGCTGTTCGTTGACATCTTTGCTACAGCTGCGCTGTGGGCCTTGCTTGTGAACTTTTCCTTTTAGATTGGCCACGTCACGGGTCCTGAGAGCCCCAGCCGCCGAAGCGCCTCCCCGGATATCGCACCAGGCCTTCCGGCATCCCCCTCGGACAGCAGCCCACGAAGCTAAACCCAGGGCTTCCATGCTTCGCAGTCGTCGGGTTCGGCCCAGTCTTCCGGCCAGCCAGCACGGATGAGTGGGATCATGGTCTGTTCGCTGTTCAGATGGAGCGGGCCTGTCAGTGATGACTGGACGATCATGGACAGGCAGGCCGGCTCAGATACCAGCGTGTACCGGGTGCCGCCCGGTACTTCCGCGACGAGTACCCCGTATTCAGGAGCGCCGTAGGTTATTCCCCAGCGCCCCCTCTTCCGCGGTGATGGTCAGATGTGCGCGGGCCGTTAGTTGCTGGGTCATTCCGTTGCGCCTTCCGTTGTTTCGTTGGCTCGTGGTTAGACTTCGGGCATGGTTGAAACTGGGGGAACTGCAGGACCGCGTAGGAAGCTCGGGGCGCTTGCATGGTTCAGTATCGCTTTGGTTGTTCTGATCCTTGGACAGGTTGCTAGCTGCTCCATTCAGATGGCGAGAGATTCCGCGACGGATTCGAAGAACCAGCCGTTGAGCATTAGTGACGCGGACGCCATCAAGAAGTGTGAGGCTGCGGTCACCAAGAACACCAAGAATTCGGGCTCGGTTTATTTCAACGGGACACCTTCCATAACCAAGCAGGAAACGTTCTGGCTTGTGAAGGGCCAGGTTTCCAGCCGCCAGGGCGTCGATGTGACGGAGCCCTACGACTGCCAGGTGATCAAGTTTGACGACGGCACAGTAGGAGCTATCGAAACGACAGTCGGGCGTAAGAGCAGCAAGTAGGAACGTTGCCCGGGGTTTCTGGCTTCGTGGACGACGGCGCCACTCATGACGCCCTTTCCAATTTTTCCCGCTCTCGAATGGCCGCCCGCCGACACCCAGGACATTTACCATCCGGCGAACCGTCTTGCTCCGTGAACCCGGCCCCGCAGCAGGTCCACGGACAGCAACAGGGCCAACAGGAACCGGCGCACCCCTCGTCTACTCCGCATCCTGCTCAGGCGCCATTCTTGAACTTTGCTGGGGATAACTTCTTCCTATCCCAGGCCTGTCCCTTTCGGTTTCACTTTCGCTCTGCGGATCGCTTACCGACCGGGTTTCTTGCCCAGTGTTTATATGGGCCGCAGCGCCAGGTCTGACTGGTGCCGGCGGAAAACCTCCGGTTGCACCGTCGCTTTGCGGTTTCCTAACCAATTCGGTTTTCTGTTCCCTGGGCTTGCCCTTGGGGCAGCCGCCCTTGCCGCCATTTTCGCGGTCGGCTTCCTGTTGTCGGATCACGGCCTCACGGTCCCGCTGATACTGGGCGTGATGACGGACGACGTGGCTATCGCCAAGGTCTAGCCAGAATCCTGCATCCAGTAGTTCCTGGACGGCTTCCGGCGTCTTGGCGAACGTCCGCAGATCATCCTTGGGGATGACGCAGTCAAGCAGCTTGCGATTAGACCAGACAAGGCCTTAAGTGTGGAGGCGGAACGCAGCATCTGAAAGCGGCCTACTGTCATCGTTGTAGCCGTCACTGAACTTAGACCAGGTCAATTCAGCCACCGGCCTTACGACGGCAGACCGGGCCGAGCTTGGAGGAAACGCTGCGAGCGTTGCACAGCGGGGCTTTGCACCGGGCGCAGCGGCAGCAGAGGCTTAGGCCGAAAGCCGCGGCCGCGGCCGACTTCCTCACGATCGCCACGGTGATTTCACTTGGGTTGGCGCGGCTTCTCAGTACCGGGGCCACGTCGACCATAGACTGGTCTTGCTCGCCCCGAGCGTTTGGAATCCCTGAGTCCCCCAACTCGGGGATTCCTTCTTTGGCCCTCATGACCGGCCGCCGCGGCTAGGGCGCAGCAGCAACGTGATGGTGTCCAGTTGCTGGTTGGTCAGGAGCGGTGCCTCACTGACAACACGTTCGACGTACTGGGCGATATCGCCGGCGGCGAGATCGCATTTTGCCTGAGCGATGGCTTGGGCGTCACCGCGGCGCGCTGCTACACCGACTGCGGTGCGGGCTTTGAAAACGTCCCTAGACAAGAAAAACTCCCTGGACATGTCGCCTACCTTCAGCGGCACTCTAAAGATTTAAGTGACGGAATCGGCGATCGCAAATGTCCGGAGCGGCCCCCTGCGATGTGGAGCCGACGAAACAGGCCGTCCAAAGATGGACGTACATCCTCTATTCACAGCCCTCGAGGATGCCGGCAATAGAATCATGCTCCGCCTGTGTGACCCAAAGACTGTACTTGGCCTTGACGAAAGTTTGGCGGGCGACATACTCGCACCTGAAGGCTTTGTTCGGCGGTAGCCACGTCGCCGCGTCACTATCGCCCTTGGCCCCGTTGGTCGGCCCGTCCGCAGCCATGAGGTTCAGCGGGTCGTTGGCGAGCTCCTTACGCCGCTCGTCGCTGAGCTGCTGTGCACCCTTCTGCCAAGCATCACTTAGGGGCACGACATGGTCGATCTGGACCTTTGAGCTCGTGTCCTGGCCACGGACGAAGGTGATCGTTGTGCCGGTGTATTTGTCGGCCAAGGTGCCGCTGTCAACTACGCAGTTGTTGGTGCCAGCTTTGAAAGTCTTGTCGATTAGATCCCGGGCAAGAATGTCATTGCGGGTATCGCAACCGTTGTGGTCAACGTCCGCCCAAGCTGGCCCGAACACATCGCGGGTATAGCCTGTCTTGGGAGCCCGACCTTTCACCGGGATGGTCTCCAGTTGGACGAGGGCCCTTGCGGCGTCACCGGCCGCGTCAGGATCTGCCGTCTCTCGCCCAGGAATCCCTGGAGCAGATTGGACGGCTTCGAAGGCATGGGCTGTAACCTCACAACCTAATAATGACGCAGCCACCATCAAGGCAGTGGCGGCGGTCAGAACTTTGGCGGGCGAGCAGGTAGTCTTCATGTCCTCTGGGTCATAGGGGTCATAGGGGTCATAGGGGTCATTCCACGCTAGCTTCGACCCGCGCCTGGCGCGGGTAACCATCTCCGTGGTGCCTGCCACAGACTATGGCCCGACCTCATCCTGGAGCATTCCCACTGGGAACTGTGCGCCTCCCAGGCCAGAACCGGTCGCGCTTTCTCAGTTGACCGTAGCCAGCCTGACTTTGGAGCGGGTACCGATCAACCGTTCCTTTGACACGGGCAAACTGGCAGAAAGCGAACCAGTGCTGCCGGGAAGTATCTCGCTTAGCTTGGCAATTTCGAGGATGTGCTCGGAGGTGAAGATGATCTTTCCTTTGCCCCAGCACGCGTGGGGGAAGCGTCCGCTGGTTGCGCCGTCCCGAAGCCATGACTCGGTGCAGCGCATGAGAGCGGCAGCTTCGGCCGGTTCAAAAAACTCAATATCCACGGAAACCTCCGACAGAATAAGGACCTGTTTCCATGTTCATGCCAGCAGAAAGACCCTCCGACATGACCTGAGGCGGGTCACCTCTGGAAGGCAGTGACCGAGCGCTCCGTGGCATCAGCACCAGCCTGCAGCGCCTCCGGCATCAAGTGCCCGTAAACCTGTTCCGTTGTCCTTGTGGACGCATGTCCCAGTCGGCGCGAGATGGTAAACAATGGCACGCCGTCCTGAATTAGCCATGATGCGTGAGTGTGGCGGAGGTCGTGGATCCGAGGGTCTTTAGTTAGCCCGTTCCCCTGGGCCGTTCGAACGGCTGGGACCCAGTAGTGGTGCCAGTACAGCTTATGAATGATTCGCTCACCCTTGGGCGTGGTGAACACAAGTTCCTTTCCAGGCCGGCTCGCGACGAGCGGTATCAGCAGCTCCACCAAGGCAGGGTTGAGTCCTATGGTGCGCTTACCGGCACCCGTCTTCGTCGCCCCGATGTAGAACTGATTCTGGCCGTCCCGCTTCCACGCCTTGTTGATCCGGGCGGTAGGCGGTTTGGAGAGAAGGTCCACGTCCGCCACGGTCAGCGCGGTGGCTTCGCCAAAGCGGGTGCCAGTCATGACAAGGAAGTTGGTGAAAGCCTTGTACCGCTCCCCCATACCCTCCATGATGAGGCTGAACTCGGCGTGGGTCAGGAACATTGCCTCGTCCTCGGCTTTTTCAATGCCGGGAAGCTGGACGCCGCGGCACGGGTTCCGCGTGATGTAGCCGAGCATCTCCGCGGTATTCATGGCTGCCGAAATCAGGCCGTGCACGTTATGGATGGTCTTCGGCGCCTTGCCCTTGGCCATCATCGACTTCACCCAGTGTGCGATCAGACGGTAATCCAGCTTGTCCACCGGTACATGGCCGATGACGTTCCGGATATGAAGGTCCAGCATGGTCTGGTACGTCTTTGTGGTTCCGCTTGAGGGGCGGATCAGCAGGTCGATGTGCTCCTGGATGACTTCGGCCACAGTAGGCGTGCGTTTCTCATTCGACAGAATGGCATGCTGGGCGATCTCGAAGGACTGGCCGTTGGCGTCAAGAAGCCTCTTCAGGGTCTCGGCTTCGACGATCGTGGCAACTGTCAGGCCCTGCTGCTCGCGGCTCTTCGGGTCCCGCCACAACACCATGTAGGACGATGCGCCGTCCTTTTTGGTGCGTTTACGAATACTTGCCACATCAAAAACGGTACGCCGCTGTCAACACTTTGGGGGTTTTTGTCAACACACAAAGTGGTAAGTGCCGCTTGACCTGCGGAAACACTGTGCCCGAGGTGGGACTCGAACCCACACACCTTTCGATACCGCATTTTGAGTGCGGCGCGTCTGCCAATTCCGCCACTCGGGCGCGGATTACACGAAGCGAAAGTACGCCCACAGCTGACTGTGAGCAACGCGATCGCTTCACGTACGCGGAATTACTCTACATGCAGATAGGCTGAATTCCAGAATCGCGCCGCCGTCGCCGCAAACGAACCCTGCAAGCCAAGTACAGCCGCGGTGGCACCTAAGATAGTGATGTCCCGCCGTACCTTTTCAAGGAGATCCCGTGACTGAACAGACGGAGTCCAAGCCCACGTCCCAGCCGGCGCGCCGCGTCATTGTGGCAGAGGATGAAACCCTCATCCGCCTCGACATCATCGAGATCCTTCGCGGCGAAGGCTACGACGTTGTTGGCGAGGCGGACAACGGCGAGAAAGCCGTCCAGCTTGCCGAGGAACTGAAGCCGGACCTGGTCCTGATGGATGTGAAGATGCCCGTCATGGACGGCATCTCCGCGGCCGAGAAGATTGTCAAGGCCCGCATCGCCCCCGTGGTGCTGCTGACCGCCTTCAGCCAGAAGGAGCTCGTGGAGCGCGCCCGCGACGCCGGCGCCATGGCCTATGTGGTCAAGCCGTTCACGCCCGCAGACCTCATCCCGGCGCTGGAAATCGCACTCTCCCGCCACGAGGAAATCAAGGCCCTCGAGAGCGAAGTTTCGGATCTGCAGGAGCAGTTCGCCACCCGCAAGCTCGTGGAACGCGCCAAGAGCCTGCTGACCACCAAGATGGGCCTGACGGAGCCTGAAGCCTTCCGCTGGATCCAGAAGACCTCCATGGACCGTCGCCTCAGCATGCGCGAGGTCGCCGAAACCATCATCAACCAGGTCAACTAGCCCGCTGGCCGGGCCCGGGGAAGCACGACGACGGGCCCAGCCATGGGCGGGCAGGTCTCCGGACCAGCCAAGCCACCACAGCGAAAAGGACCCCTGCCAAACGGCAGGGGTCCTTTGCTGTGTCTGAAGACTAGGCCTGGGGGGCCTGGTTCTTCTTCTTCTTTTCCGGCCAGGGGCCGAGCTTCTCGCGGTTGCTGCCGGGCTCGCCGCCCTGGCTGCCGGCATCGGCGAGGTCGCCCACCTTGTGGACCTTCAGCATGTTCGTGGAGCCGGCTTTTCCGGGAGGGGAACCGGCAGCAATAACCACCAGGTCGCCGTCGTCCACGAGGTCCATTTCCAGCAGGCTGCGGTCAACCTGGGAGGTCATCTCGTCGGTGTGCCCCACCATGGGCACCAGCACCGGCTGGATGCCCCACGTCAGCGCAAGCTGGTTCCACACATGCTCCACCGGGGTGAATGCGAAGACAGCCTTGATGGGCCGCAGGCGGGAGAGGCGCCGGGCGGAGTCGCCGGACTGGGTGAAGGTACAGATGTACTTCGCATCCAGCTGGTCGGCAATTTCGACGGCGGCACGGGTGATGGCACCGCCGCGGGTCCTGGGCTTCGTTCCCAGCGGGGGGACGCGTTCCAGGCCATGGACTTCGGTGGACTCGATGATCCGGGCCATGACCTTCACGGTTTCGATCGGGTACTTGCCCACGCTGGTCTCACCGGACAGCATGACGGCGTCAGCACCGTCCAGGACGGCGTTGGCGCAGTCGGAAGCCTCTGCACGGGTGGGGCGCGGGTTGTCGATCATTGACTCGAGGACCTGGGTGGCAACGATGACCGGCTTGGCCCAGCGGCGGGCCAGCTCAATGGCGCGCTTCTGGACGATTGGCACTTCCTCCAGCGGCAGTTCCACGCCGAGGTCGCCACGGGCCACCATGATGGCATCGAACGCGTCGATGATCTCGGGCAGCTGCTCAACGGCCTGCGGCTTTTCGATCTTGGCGATGACCGGCACACGGCGGCCTTCTTCATCCATGATCTCGTGCACGCGGCTGATGTCCGACGCGTCCCGCACGAAGGACAGAGCCACCAGGTCTACGCCGCGGCGCATGGCCCAGCGCAGGTCATCCTCGTCCTTTTCGCTCAGGGCCGGGACGTTGACTGCCACGCCCGGAAGGTTGATGCCCTTGTTGTTGGACACCATGCCGCCGACGGTCACCTCGGCGACCACCTTGACGTCGTCCACTTCGATGGCACGCAGCGCCACCTTGCCGTCGTCGATCAGCAGGGCATCGCCCACCTTGACGTCCTCGGTAAGGCTCTTCAGCGTGGTGGAGCAGATGTCCTTGGTGCCGGGAACATCCTCGGTGGTGATGGTGAAGATGTCACCCACGGCCAGGGCGTGCGGACCGTCAACGAAGCGGCCCAGGCGGATCTTGGGGCCCTGCAGGTCAGCCATGATGGCAACTGCCTTGCCAAGGTCGGACGCTGCCTTGCGGACGTTCTCGTAGGTGTTGTCATGCACGGTGTAGTCACCGTGGCTCATGTTCATGCGGGCCACGTCTACGCCGGCCTCCAGCACAGCCAAGGTGTTTTCGTAGCTGGCAATTGCCGGGCCAAACGTAGCCACAATTTTTGCGCGTCTCATATACCTACCCTATTGGTCTCTTGCATTGGTTAAGTTGTCTGCGAGGTGAACCCTCGATGCATCCCCCGGGACAGCGGTCAGAGGACGGCGATGGCGCGGTCCGTCGGCGCGACGGGTGCGGGGAGGATGGTGCTTCCCATCAGGTACTTGTCCACAGCGGCCGCGGCGGCGCGGCCCTCGGCGATGGCCCACACGATCAGGGACTGCCCGCGGCCGGCGTCGCCGGCAACAAAGACACCTTCAGTGTTGGTCATGTAGTAGCCGTCACGGGCCACGTTGCCGCGGCCGTCGAATTCGGCGTGCACCTGCTCGGAGATACCGGCAGGTTCAGCGCCGGTGAAGCCGAGGGACAGGAACACCAGGTCCGCTGGAATGATCCGCTCGGTGCCGGCCTTGGGGAGTCTCTTCCCGTCGACGAACTCGGTCTCGGCCACCTTTACCCCGGTGAGCTTGCCGTTCTCGCCAACGAACTCGACGGTGGAGGCGAGGTAGGTGCGTTCGCCGCCTTCCTCGTGCGCGCTGGCCACCTCGAACAGGTTGGGGAATGTCGGCCACGGCTGGTGGCTGGCACGCTCCGACGGCGGCTGCTTGCCGATGGCCAGGGTGGTGACGGACGCGGCGCCGTGCCGGTGCGCGGTGCCCAGGCAGTCGGCGCCGGTATCGCCACCGCCGAGGATGACCACGTGCTTGCCGTTGGCGTTGATCTGGTTCTCGATGGTTTCTCCGGCCACCGCACGGTTGGCGGGCACCAGGTAATCCATGGCGAAGTGGACGCCGTCCAGGTCGCGGCCCGGGATGGGCAGGTCACGCGGAACGGTGGCACCCGTGCACACCACGACGGCGTCGTAGCGCCTGCGCAGCTGCTCCCAGGTGACGTCGGTGCCCACGGAAACCCCAGTCCGGAACCGGGTGCCTTCCGCCTTCATCTGCTCGACGCGGCGGTCCACCTGCTCCTTTTCCATCTTGAAGTCGGGGATGCCGTACCGCAGCAAACCACCGATCTTGTCGTCCCGCTCGTAGACGGCAACAGTGTGGCCAACCCGGGTGAGCTGCTGGGCCACGGCCAGGCCGGCAGGCCCGGAACCGACAACAGCCACGGTCTTGCCGGTCAGGCGTGCGGGCGGCAGGGGGTTGACCCAGCCGTTGTCCCAAGCCTCGTCAATGATCGAGACTTCCACCTGCTTGATGGTGACGGCGGGCTGGTTGATGCCCAGCACGCAGGACGCCTCGCAGGGAGCCGGGCAGAGCCGGCCGGTGAACTCGGGGAAGTTGTTCGTGGCGTGCAGGCGCTCGATTGCCTCGTCGCCTTTGTCCCGCCACATGAGGTCGTTCCACTCGGGGATGAGGTTGCCCAGCGGGCAACCCTGGTGGCAGAACGGGACGCCGCAGTCCATGCAGCGCCCGGCCTGGGCCTTCAGGGTGCCCTTTTCCTGCGCCTCGTAGACCTCTTTCCAGTCCATGATGCGGACGGGAACGGGACGGCGCGGCTGGGTTTCACGCTGGCGTACTTTCAGAAATCCGCGTGGATCAGCCACCGGTAACCTCCAGGATTCGAGACCATACTTCTTCGCCGTCGGGGTCAAGGCCCTCTTCGATGGCGTCGAGACGGGTTTGCAGCACGGCCGCGTAGTCGCGCGGCAGCACCTTGGTGATGCGGGCGGCGGTGTCATCGAAGTTCTCGAGGAGGCGTGCCGCCAGCTGGGAGTCAGTTTCTTCCACGTGCTTGACCAGCAGCCCGTGGACAATGTCGCGGTCCTCCGAGTCCAGCTCGCGCAGCTGCAGCTCGCCGGACTCCAGGGCCTGCTTGTTGACGCGGGTGGTCCGCAGGTCAAGGACGTAGGCGGTGCCGCCGGACATGCCGGCGCCGAAGTTGCGGCCGGTGCGTCCGATAATCAGCGTCTGGCCACCGGTCATGTACTCGCAGCCGTGATCGCCAATGCCTTCCACCACGGCGGTGGCGCCGGAGTTGCGCACCAGGAAGCGTTCACCCACCTGGCCGCGCAGGAACATTTCGCCGCTGGTGGCACCGTAGCCGATCACGTTGCCGGCGATGACATTGGTTTCCGCCTTGAAGACGTTGGTCCGGTCCGGGCGGACGATGATCCGGCCGCCGGAAAGGCCCTTGCCCACGTAGTCGTTCGAGTCGCCGTACAGCCGCAGGGTGATGCCCGCGGGCAGGAAGGCGCCCAGGGACTGGCCAGCGGTGCCGTTCAGCGTGACGTCGATGGTGTCCGTGGCCAGGACGTCGGTACCAAAGGTCTTGGTGACGACGTGGCCCAGCATGGTGCCCACCGACCGGTCGGTGTTGATCACGTCCACGGTAATCTTCACCGGGCTGCGGTCCGTCAGCGCTTCGGTGGCCATGGTGATCAGGCGCTGGTCGAAGTGCTTGTCCAGCTCATGGTTCTGGCCGGTCATGTTCCGCAGCGGCGCGTCGTTGTCGAACTCCAGGCCGTGCAGGATTGGGTCCAGGTCCAGGCCGTCGGCCTTCCAGTGGTTGACGGCGTCCCGGGCGTCGAGGACCTCGGCGTGGCCGATGGCCTCCTCAAGGCTGCGGAAGCCAAGCTCGGCCAGGATCTCGCGGACTTCCTCTGCAAGGAACTCGAAGAAGTTGACCACGAACTCCGGCTTGCCGCTGAAACGGGCGCGCAGCTCGGGGTTCTGCGTGGCAACGCCCACCGGGCACGTGTCAAGGTGGCAGACGCGCATCATGATGCAGCCTTCCACCACCAGCGGGGCGGTGGCAAAGCCGAACTCCTCGCCGCCCAGCAGCGCGGCGATCACCACGTCGCGGCCGGTCTTGAGCTGGCCGTCCACCTGCACCACCACGCGGTCACGCAGGCCGTTGAGCATCAGTGTCTGCTGGGTCTCGGCCAGGCCGAGCTCCCAAGGGACGCCGGCGTGCTTGAGCGAGTTCAGCGGCGAGGCGCCGGTACCGCCGTCGTGCCCGGAAACGAGCACGACGTCGGCCTTGGCCTTGGTCACGCCGGACGCCACGGTGCCGATCCCTACTTCCGAGACAAGCTTCACGTGGACCCTCGCCGAGGGGTTGGCGCGCTTGGCATCGTAGATCAGCTGCGCCAGGTCCTCGATGGAGTAGATGTCGTGGTGCGGGGGCGGGGAAATGAGTCCGACGCCGGGCGTCGAGTGCCGCGTCCTGGCCACCCAGGGGTAGACCTTCTGCGCCATCAGCTGGCCGCCTTCGCCGGGCTTGGCACCCTGGGCCATCTTGATCTGGATGTCGTCGGCGTTGGTCAGGTAGAGGCTGGTGACGCCGAAACGGCCGGACGCGATCTGCTTGACGGCCGAACGGCGCTTCGGATCAAGCAGGCGGTCGACGTCCTCGCCACCTTCCCCTGTGTTGGACTTGCCGCCCAACTGGTTCATGGCGATGGCCAGCGTCTCGTGGGCCTCCTGGGAGATGGAGCCGTAGCTCATTGCGCCGGTGGAGAACCGCTTGACGATGCTGGAGACGGGCTCCACTTCCTCAAGGGGAACAGACGGGCGCTCGTTCTTGAACTTCAGCAGCCCGCGGAGGGTCATCAGGTTGGTGGACTGGTCGTCCACTCCCCTGGTGTACGCCTTGAAGATGTCGTAGCGGCGCTCACGCGTGGCGTGCTGCAGCCGGAAGACGGTCTCCGGGTTGAACAGGTGAGGTTCGCCGTCGCGGCGCCACTGGTACTCGCCCCCGCCGAGGAGCGGCCGGTGCGGCTGTTCGATGCCGCCCTCCGGGTACGCCATCTGGTGGCGTGCGGAAACCTCTGCCGCGATCACATCAAGGCCCACACCGCCCAGCTGGGAGTGCGTGCCGGCGAAGAACTCGTCCACCAGCTCCTGGCCCAGGCCCAGCGCCTCAAAGGTCTGCGCGCCGGTGTAGGAGGCGACGGTGGAGATGCCCATCTTGGACATGATCTTCAGGACGCCCTTGCCCAGGCCCTTGATCAGGTTGTAGACGCCGTCCTGCGGAGTGACGCCGGTGACGTCGCCGGCAGCAATGAGCTGCTCCACGGATTCCATGGCCAGGTACGGGTTGACAGCGGATGCGCCATAGCCGATCAGGACGGCCACATGGTGGGTTTCGCGGACGTCGCCGGCCTCCACCACCAGGGCGGTCTTGGTGCGGTTGGCGCTGCGCAGCAGGTGGTGGTGCACGGCACTGACCAGGAGCAGCGACGGAATCGGTGCCCACTGGGCGTTCGAGTCACGGTCAGAGAGAACAACGTACTGGACGCCGCGGTTAATGGCGCCGGAAACCTGCTCGCAGATTTCGGTGAGCCGGGCGCGCAGCGCGTTCTCGCCGCCCTCGGGGCGGTACAGGCCGCGGACCTTCATGGCCACGCGGTTGCCGTCGGCGTCCTCGATGTTGGCGATCTTGGCGAGCTGGTCGTTGTTGATCACCGGGAAGGGCAGCTGGACCTGGGGCTGGCGGACCTGCTTGGTGTCCAGGAGGTTGCCGTTGGGTCCGATGGCACAGGTCAGCGACGTGACCAGTTCCTCGCGGATGGCGTCCAGCGGCGGGTTGGTGACCTGCGCGAAGGACTGCACGAAGTAATCGAAGAGCAGGCGCGGCCGCTTGGACAGCACCGCAACCGGGGTGTCAGAACCCATGGCGCCCAGCGGCTCGGCGCCGGTGCGGGCCATGGGGCCCAGCAGGATCTTCAGCTCTTCGGTGGTGTAACCGAAGGTGCGCTGGCGGATGTTCACTGACGCCGCGGTGTGGACAACGTGCTCGCGCTCGGGCAGCTCGTTGAGGTCGATCAGGTTGTCCTTGACCCACTCCGCCCACGGGTTGGCGGCGGCGACCTCGGCCTTGACCTCTTCGTCGTCGATGATGCGGCCGGCCTCGGTGTCCACCAGGAACATCTTGCCCGGGGACACGCGGCCCTTCTTGACCACCTTGGAGGGCTCGACGTCGATCACGCCCACCTCGGAGGCGAAGACGATCAACCCGTCCTCGGTGATCCAGTAGCGTCCAGGGCGAAGGCCGTTACGGTCCAGGGTGGCGCCGACCAGGTTGCCGTCGGTGAAGGAGACAGCGGCGGGGCCGTCCCAGGGTTCCATCAGCAGGGAGTGGTACTCGTAGAAGGCGCGGCGGGCCGGATCCATGGTGGCGTGGTTTTCCCAGGCCTCCGGGATCATCATCATGATCGAGTGGGTGATGGGCCGCCCGGAGAGCCACAGCAGTTCCGCTACCTCATCGAAGGAGGCCGAGTCGGAGGCGCCGGGGGTGCAGATGGGGTACAGCTCTTCCGGCGAGTCACCCAGCAGCGGGTTGGCAAGCTGGGACTGGCGGGCCCGCATCCAGTTCCGGTTGCCCTTGACGGTGTTGATTTCACCGTTGTGGGCGATGGTCCGGAACGGCTGCGCGAGCGGCCAGGACGGGAAAGTGTTGGTGGAGAAACGCGAGTGCACGATCGCGAGCTTGGTCTTGAACCGCTTGTCGGAGAGGTCCGGGTAGAACGGCTCCAGCTGGGCGGTGGTGAGCATGCCCTTGTAGACGATGGTGCGGGAAGACAGCGACGGGAAGTACACACCGAACTTGTTCTGGGCGCGCTTGCGGATACGCCAGGCGCGGGAATCGAGCTCGTTGCGGTCCAGTTCCTCACCGTTGGCGGAAGCCAGGAAGGGCTGGGAGAAGTACGGCATGCAGGCCCGGGCCATGGCGCCAACGAGGTCGGCGACCACGGGCACTTCGCGCCAGCCAAGGACCTTCAGGCCTTCGTCGGCGGCCAGGCCCTCGATGCCGGCCTTGGCGGCGTCGGCCTCCCGCTGCTCGGCAGGCAGGAAGGCGGTGCCGGCAACGTACTGGCCGGGAGCGGGCAGTTCGAATTCGGTCACGGCGCGGAAGAACTCGTCCGGGATCTGCATGAGCAGGCCCGCACCGTCGCCTGTACCCTCATCGGCGCCCACGGCACCACGGTGCTCAAGGTTCCGCAGCGCGGTCAGGGCGGCGTCGACGATGTCATACCCGGGTTCGCCGCGCAGCGTCGCAATAATGGCGAGTCCGCAGGCGTCCTTCTCCTGTTCCGGGTTGTACAGCCCGGCGGCCTCCGGCATCGCTGCGAAGCGCTTGAACGGCGACATGGCAGTCCCGGGCTGATCCGGTTCGGACCAGCTGGGAGTGTTAAGAGTTTGGGTCATGGGAGACGTCCTTCCTCCTGATCGTGCGTATGGAAGGGACACCGTTGGCCCCACTCGTCGGCGCCGCTGCGGTGGGCACAACAAAGTGTTGATTACTGGAAATTGTAGGTCAGCGCAGCCTGCTGAACTAACGGTTACGCAGGCCCCTGTCCGAGGCAACACCGGCCAGCATCTCTGTGCCGTCCGGACTCGCCCCATGCCACGACATTGTGGTTTCGGGCTCTTCGAGCGGTGGCTCTACTGCCCTGCCTGGCCGGCGTCCTACTTGCCGGCGCCGGCCTCCGATGCGGGTCCTGTGGCTGTGCTGCCGGAGTGTCCGGCGGCCGTCGCACCCGTTCCGGGCTTTGAGCCGGCCGGTGCCGCCGCGGCTTCTTCCGTGGGGTCGGAAGCATGCCTGGAACCGCTGTGGTTATCAGGGAGATTACCACGCGAATCACTATCTGAGACAACAGAGTCCGGATCACGGACCTCTGTGACCGTCCCGGCCTGTGGGCCGGTCACGGCCTTGTCCGGTTCACGGCCCGCAAGATAGACAGTGTCCGGTTCCGGGCGGCCCTTGCGGCCCAGGAGAAGGAAGGCGGCCAGGGCTGCGAGGAATACAAAGATGCTGGTCCAGACGTTGAGCCTGGTGGTAATGCCCAGCATGCTGATCTGTTCGGCATCGTCGATGCGCATCGCCTCAATCCAGACGCGGCCCAGCGTGTAGTACATGGCGTAGAGCCAGAAGAGCCTGCTCCGGCGGAAGTTGAACCGGCGGTCCAGGGCGAGCAGGATCAGGACGCCGGCCAGGTTCCACAGCGACTCGTAGAGGAACGTGGGGTGGAAGAGGGTATCCGCGGGCATGCCGGCGGGAAAGTTTGGGTTGTTGGCGTCGATCTGCAGTCCCCACGGCAGCGTGGTGGGACCGCCGAAGAGTTCCTGGTTGAAGTAGTTGCCCCACCGGCCGATGGCCTGCGCCAGGAGCAGTCCGGGTGCGGCGGCGTCGACGAACGCGCTCAGCTTGACGCCGCTGCGGCGGCAGCCGATCCAGGCACCGACGGCACCGAGGACGACGGCGCCCCAGATTCCCAGCCCGCCGCGCTGGATCTGCGGGATGAGTGAGAGGTCGCCGGTGCCGTCGAAGCCCGGCCCGAAGTAGGCGTCCGGTGATGACACCACGTGGTAGAGCCGGCCTCCGATGATGCCGAAGGGAATGGCCCAGATCACGATGTCCCAGACGCTGCCTTCAGGGGCACCGCGCTTGGCCCAGCGGACGGAGGTCAGCCACAGGCCCACGACGATTCCAGCCAGGATGCACAGCGCGTAGGCGTGGATCCGCAGGCTGCCCCAGGGGAGGGGAATGTCGAAGCCGGACCAGTCGGGGCTGGGGATGCTGGCGGACACCAGCGTGGGCGCCAGGGCGGCTGCCTGAAGGAGCGTCTGCATGGCCTAGGCTCCGGTTTCCTGCGCCAGGCCGGATACCGGGGTCAGTCCCGTGCTGAGGTCCTTGGTGAGGGCGCCGACGGCGTCCACTCCCCCGTCGCGGAGGGCTGCAACCAGCGCAGTGCCCACGATGACGCCTTCGGCGTAGGCGGCGATCTCCCGGACCTGGTCCGCGGTGGACACGCCAAGCCCAACACAGACGCGTTCGGCGCCTGCGCCGTGCGCGGCCGCCACAACATCCTTGGCAGCAGTGCTGACGGATGTCCGCGCACCGGTAACGCCCATGATGGACACGGCGTACACGAAGCCGCGGCTCGCGTCCACGGTCCGCTGCATGCGCTCCGGTGTGGAGGACGGCGCCACCAGGAACACCCGGTCCAGCCCGTACTTGTCCGAAGCTTCCATCCACTCGGCGGCCTCGTCCGGAATCAGGTCCGGGGTGATGAGCCCGGCTCCCCCGGCCTCGGCAAGCCTGCGCGAGAACTCATCCACGCCCATGCGGACCACGGGGTTCCAGTACGTCATGACCAGGACGGCGGCGTCCGTCTTGCTGGTGATGCCTGCGACGACGTCGAACACCTGGCTGACGTGGAAGCCCTTGGCCAGTGCCTCCGTGGTGGCCGCCTGGATGACCTGGCCGTCCATGACGGGATCGGAATAGGGGATGCCAATTTCGATCAGGTCGGCACCGTTCTCCGCCAGGGCAATGCCCGCTGCGATGGTGTCCTCCACGCTGGGGTAGCCGGCGGGGAGGTAGCCGATGAGGGACGAGCGTCCCTGGGAACGGGCACTGTCAATGGCGGCTGCGGACTTGCTGGTCATCTCTGCGCTGCTCACAGCTGTTCCCCCTCTTTGCCGATTTCGGATTCGGCGGAATTCTTGTCCAACAGGTCAAACCATTCGGCAGCGGTGGCCACGTCCTTGTCGCCACGTCCGGAAAGGTTGACGATGACGATCTTGTCGGCAGCGGACGCCGGGTCCTCGGCGGCCAGCCGCTGGCCCACCTTGATGGCCCCGGCCAGGGCGTGGGAGGACTCGATGGCCGGGATGATGCCCTCGGTCCGGCACAGCAGGCGGAAGGCATCCATGGCTTCGCTGTCCGTGATGGGCTCGTAGCTGACCCGTCCAATGTCGGCCAGGTGGGAGTGCTCGGGGCCGACGCCCGGGTAGTCCAGGCCGGCGGAGATGGAGTGCGACTCGATGGTCTGCCCGTCGTCGTCCTGCATCAGGTAGGAGCGCGCGCCGTGGAGCACACCGGGTTTGCCCAGGGTGATGGTGGCGGCGTGCCGGCCGGTCTCCACGCCCTCGCCGCCGGCCTCGAAGCCGTAGATCTTCACGCTGGGGTCATCCAGGAATCCGTGGAAAATGCCAATGGCGTTGGAGCCGCCGCCGATGCAGGCGCAGACAGCGTCCGGGAGCCGTCCCTCCTGCTCAAGGATCTGGGCTCGGGCTTCCTCGCCGATGACCTCGTGGAAGTACCGGACCATGGCGGGGAACGGGTGGGCCCCGGCGGCGGTGCCCAGCAGGTAGTGGGTGTTGGCAACGTTGGCCACCCAGTCGCGGAGGGCGTCGTTGATGGCGTCCTTGAGCGTCTGGGATCCGCTGGTTACCGGAACGACCTTGGCACCCAGGAGCTCCATCCGGGCGACGTTCAGCGCCTGGCGGCGGCAGTCCTCGGCGCCCATGTACACCACGCATTCCAGGCCCATCAGGGCCGCAGCGGTGGCGCTGGCGACGCCGTGCTGGCCGGCGCCGGTCTCGGCGATGATGCGGGTCTTGCCCATGCGCTTGGCCAGCAGTGCCTGGCCCAGGACGTTGTTGATCTTGTGCGAACCCGTGTGGTTGAGGTCTTCGCGCTTAAGGAAGATGCGGACTCCGCCGGCGTGCTGGGAGAACCGCTTGGCTTCGGTCAGCAGGGACGGCCGGCCGGAGTAGTTCTTGTTCAGGTCGGCGATCTGCGCGCGGAAATCGGGGTCGTCCTTGGCCTTGTTGAAGGTCTCTTCAAGTTCGTCCAGGGCGGCGATGAGGGACTCGGGCATCCATCGCCCGCCGTAGTTGCCGAAGTACGGCCCCGGGGCGTGACGGAGGGATCCGTCCTGCAGGAATGCTTCCGCGGTGTTGTTGTCAGCGTTTCCTGAGGGTGCGTCAGCCATCAGTCCTGTCCTCTTCGATCGGTTTGGTCAAAAGTGTGCGCCTCCGGCAGGTGGCCGGAAGGGTGTACCTGTCCTGCGGGGCCGGCGGCTGGCGGCCCCGCAGTCTGGCGGTGGTGCCGTACCTCAGCCGCGCGCGGCGATCGCGGCGGCACCCGCAGCGGTGAACTCTGCGATGCGTTCCCGGGGCGTGGCGTGGCTTACCAAGGCCTCGCCCACCAGTATCGCGTTGGCGCCGCTGGCGGCGTAGTGCGTGACGTCGTCGGCGTCCCGGACGCCTGATTCGGCAACCACGACGGCCTCAGCGGGAATCATTCCCGCCAGTGAGGCAAAGACTGAACGGTCGACGTCGAGCGTCTTCAGGTTGCGTACGTTGACGCCGATAATCCGTGCGTTGGCCGCGACGGCCCGTTCGATTTCTTCCTGCGTGTGGGTCTCCACGAGCACGTTCATGCCAAGTTCGTGGCTGAGGGCGCTGAACTCGGTGAGCTGGGCGTCCGAGAGTGCGGCCACGATGAGCAGGATGAGGTCTGCGCCGTGGGCACGGGCCTCCCAGATCTGGTACTCGTCGAGCGTGAAGTCCTTGCGCAGCAGCGGGGTGTCGACGGCGGCGCGCACGGCGTCGAGGTCGGCGAGGGAGCCGTTGAAGCGGCGCTGTTCGGTGAGGACGCTGATGACGGAGGCACCGCCGTCGGCGTACTGCCTGGCGAGCGACGCCGGGTCCCCGATGCTGGCGAGATCGCCCTTGGAGGGGCTGCGGCGTTTGATTTCGGCGATGACTTTCAGCTGTTCCCGGGTTGGGGAGGTTCCGCCGAGGGCTGCCCAGGCGTCGCGGGCAGGTGCCGCGGCTTGGGCCAGGTCCTTCAGCTCAGCCAGAGAAACGAGCCGTTTCCTGACCTCCATATCCTCCCTGACACCGGCGTTGATGTCATCGAGAACAGTCGCCATCAGTGGCCGGAGTTCTTCAGCTTGCTGCCTTCGACGCCGTAGCCTGCCTTGCGCATGACGTAACCGAGGATCAGGCCGATGACCATGACGACGGCGCCGCCAATGAAGATGGGGGTACTGGCGATGACGAAGGCGATGGCTGCGATGAGCGCGCCCACCAGCATGACGATGACACAGGTCCACGCGGCCGGGCTGTTGCCGTGGCCCAGTTCCTGGCTGTGGTCAATGGCGCCGGGGGCCACCGTGCGGGTGCCTGACTTGGAAACGGACGCAGGTGCTTTGCTCATGGAAATCTCCTCAGGATGGATACTGCTTACATTCTGCCATTTTTTGGCTGCCACCCGCGTACGGCAGGGCTTCGACGCCCATGCCGGTCCTGGTGGCCGCTGGCCTTAGGTGGGGTCCTCGCCGCGGGAAAGCCGGTCCCAGCTGTCGATCTCGTCCACGGGGCCCGCCGCTGCAGCGGTCCCCGCAGCGCCCGGCGCGTCATATTTGGTGCGCGTCTTCCAGTAACGGGACGCGGGCAGGATCAGCAGGCCGGCCAGGGCCAGCAGGCAGCCGGCGACGACAGCGAGTACCGGGAAGGGGGTCAGGTCAACGTGCGCCTGGCTGCCGGAGATCCCCGTGGCGCCTGCGATGGTTCCCTGCGCCGCCGCGAGCGGGTCAGCCAGGACGGTTGCCGCGGCGGTGACCACGCCGGCTGAGGCAAGGACGATGATGGCGGTGATGACCCACCGCGCGATCCTGCCGGCGATGGCCGCTGCGAGGCCTCCAGCGAGGGCCACCAGGGCCAGGGCCGTCACGGTGGTGGCGGCCTTGCTGCCCTGCACCTGGATGGCACTTTGGGTGGCCGCGGCCTGGCCCACCTGGTTGGGGTCCAGGGTGGCAGTCATCCACGTCTGGGTGGTGGTGCCAAAAGCGGCCAGCGCAACCAGCGCGATCAGCAGCACCAGGGTCGACTTACGCGCCCAGACCGGCACGGACCGGCTCTTGCCGGCCTTGCCCGCTTTCCCCGCCGGGTCCGCAGTCACTCCCGAATCCGGCATCACGAATCCGTCCCGCCGGGGAGGGATTCCGCGGAAATGTTGTGGAGCGACCCGGCGGTGTGGACCGCGCGCAGCGGAGCGGCGGCCTTGTTGACGGTTTCCATGGCCTCGGTGGGGTTCACCGAGTCAGCCACGATGCCACCGCCGGCCTGGACGTAGGCGCGCCCCTCCCGGATCAGCGCGGACCTGATGGCGATGGCCATGTCCATGTCCCCTGCGAAGTCGAGGTAGCCCACCACGCCTCCGTAGATGCCGCGGCGGTGCGGTTCCAGCTCATCGAGGAGGCGCAGCGCCCTGGGCTTGGGGGCACCGGAGAGCGTGCCGGCCGGGAACGTGGCTTTCAGGACGTCGTAGGCCTTGGCCTGCGGCGCCAGCCGGCCCACTACGGTGGACACCAGGTGCATGATGTGGCTGAAGCGCTCCACCTCCATGAACTGGGTGACGTCCACGGTGCCGGCCACGCAGACCTTGGAGAGATCGTTGCGGGACAGGTCCACCAGCATCAGGTGCTCGGCGCGTTCCTTCTGGTCCGCCAGGAGCTCCTCCGCGAGGGCCTTGTCCGCTTCGACGGTTTTCCCGCGCGGACGGGAGCCGGCGATGGGGTGGGTGATGACTTCCTCACCCGTGACCGTCACCAGGGCTTCCGGCGAGGACCCGACGATGGAGTACTCCCGGCCCTCGGCGTCGGCCAGGCTGAAGATATACATGTAGGGGCTGGGGTTGGTGTTGCGCAGGACGCGGTACACGTCCAGTGCCGACGCCTGGCAGTCCATCTCGAACCGGCGCGAAATCACCACCTGGAAGACCTCGCCGTCCACGATGGCTTCCTTGCCGCGGTCCAGGGCGGCCAGGTACTCGGCCTCGTCCCAGCGTTCCTGGACGCTTGAAGCGAAGTCCAGCGCTGCCGGTGCCAGCACTGACACCGGCTGCACCACGGGGGCGCTGATCTTGGCAAGGAGTTCCTTGACCCGGGCCACGGCGTCGTGCCAGGCCTCGTCCACGCGCTCGGAGCTGTTGTCGAAATTGATGGCGTTGGCGATGAGCAGGACCGTGCCGTCCACGTTGTCATGCACAGCCATGTCCGTGACCAGGTTCAGCGCCATTTCCGGCAGCTGCAGGTCGTCCTCCGGCGGGCTGACCAGCCGTTCCCAGTGCCGGACGGTTTCCCAGCCGAGGAATCCCACCAGGCCGGAGGTGAAGGGCGGCAGGCCCTCGAACCGGTCCGTGCGCAGGGCGTCGATGGTGTCACGGATGGCATCGACGGGGCTGCCGCTGACCGGCACGCCCGCGGGCGGCTCGCCCAGCCAGTGCGCCTGGCCGTCCTTGGTGGTCAGGGTGGCGCGGGACCTGGCGCCGATGAAGGAGTAGCGGGACCAGGCTCCACCCACGGCGGCCGATTCCATGAGGAAGGTGCCGGGCTGCCCCTGGGCCAGCTTCCGGTACAGGCCGATGGGGGTTTCGGCGTCGGCGAGGACCTTGAGCCTGACGGGAATGACGCGGCTGTGGCCGGCGAGTTCCCGGAATTCCTCAAGGCTTGGACTGATGGTTCCGAGGTCCTGCATGGCTGTGCTTGTCCGCCTGTTCTTCGAAAGGGCCGGCGTTGCCGGGCACCTGGGTGTGCTTTGCTGGGGTGGCGCCGCCGTGTGGAAGGGCGGCCGGCAGCGTGTGCCGCTTAGCTTGCCTGGCCTGCCACCACGTCGAGTGCCCTGCCGTCGAAGCAGGTGCGGGTCCCCGTGTGGCAGGCGGCACCCACCTGGTCGACGCGGACCAGCAGGGCGTCGCCGTCGCAGTCCATGGCCACGGACTTGACCCACTGGACGTGGCCGGACGTGTCCCCCTTGCGCCAGTATTCCTGGCGGGAGCGGGAGTAGAACGTCACCCGGCCGGTGGTCATGGTGCGGTGCAGGGCCTCGTCATCCATCCAGCCCAGCATCAGGACTTCGTTCGTGTCGTACTGCTGCACCACAGCGGCCACCAGCCCGGCGCCGTCGCGCTTGAGCGCAGCGGCCACTTCCTGGGGAAGCGCGCTTGCCGGCGGAGCGGATTCCACGGACGGGGACACGGCGGATCCTGCGGTTTGGTCGGGGGTTGGCTGCTCAGACATCGGGTCAAGTCTAGTGCCTCCGAGGGGCCGCCCTCCTGTTGTGAACAACGGCACGCCACCGCCCGCTGCAGTGCTGCCCATCTCCACACCACTCGTGCTAGTTTCACAAGTGATGCATTTCGTCGAACCGTCCCGAGAAGTCCTTGCCGAAACCCTGCTTGCGGCCGGCCCTGATGCGCCCACGCTGTGCAAGGGCTGGCGTACCAGGGACCTTGCCGCGCACCTTTACCTGCGCGAGCGGAAGGCCGCCGTCGGGCTTGGCTTGATCATCAAGCGCCTGGCCAAGGCATCCGACCAGGCCACCGCCAGGCTGGCGGCCAAGCTCACCAGCAACGAGGACTACGCCCGGCTGGTGAACACCTTCCGCGCCGGCCCGCCGGCACTGTCCCCGATGAGCATCAGGGCGCTGGACGAAAGTGCCAACCTGATCGAGTATTTCGTGCACACGGAGGACGTCCGGCGCGCCGTTGACCGGTGGGCTCCCAGAGCGCTGGACGAAGCCTACTCGGACGCACTCTGGGACGAACTGGTCAAACGCGCTGCCATCCTCTACCGCGGCGTGGACCTCGGCATTGTCCTCGTCCGCCCATCCGGTCCCCGCCACGTCGCCAAGCGTGCGCCTGTTTCGGTGGCGATCGTCGGCGAGCCGGGCGAATTGCTGATGCACGCCCATGGCCGCACCCGCCATGCCCTGGTCACCTTCGAAGGCCAGCCCGACGCCGTCGCACTCCTCCAGTCAGCCGAAGTAGGGCTCTAGAAGAGCAACGCGCGGCCAGATCGTGTCCAAAGAGGCCAATCCTCCAGGCGTGATCTGACCGCGCGTTGGTCTGTATTACCTGACTTCGAAACCGGCTTCCCGGATGGCGTCCTTGACCTGGGACATCATGTTGTCCGGTCCCCAGTGGAAGATTGACGCGGCCAGCACGGCATCCGCGCCGGCAGCGACCGCCGGCGGGAAGTGCGCGGGCTCGCCCGCTCCCCCCGATGCGATGATGGGAACCCTGACGGCGGCCCGTACGAGTTTGATGAGTTCGAGGTCGAACCCGTCCTTGGTGCCGTCGGCGTCGATGGAGTTCAGCAGGATTTCGCCCACGCCGCGGTCGGCTGCTTCCCTGGCCCATTCGATGGCGTCGATCCCGGTGCCGGTGCGGCCGCCGTGGGTGGTCACTTCGAAGCCCGACGGCGTGGGCTGCGAGCCCGGGCGGGTGCGGCGGGCGTCAACGGACAGGACCAGCACCTGGGAACCGAAGTGCCGGGTGATCTCGTCGATGACGTCAGGCCGGGCCACGGCCGCGGTGTTGATGGAGGCCTTGTCGGCGCCGTAGCGCAGGAGCTTGTCCACCTCGGCCACGCCACGGACGCCGCCGCCCACAGTCAGGGGGATGAAGACTTCCTCTGCGGTGCGGCGGACGACGTCGAACGTGGTCTCCCGGTTGCCGGACGACGCCGTGACGTCAAGGAACGTCAGTTCGTCGGCGCCGGCGTTGTCGTAGCGGTGGGCGAGCTCCACGGGGTCGCCGGCATCGCGGAGGCCCTCGAAGTTGACGCCCTTGACGACCCGTCCGGCGTCGACGTCAAGGCAGGGAATGACGCGAACTGCTACTGCCATGGGAACTCCTGGATATTCGGTGGTGCTGGGGTGCCGGTTATCAGATGCGGCAGGCGTGGATGCTGCTGACCAGGATGGCTCTGGCGCCGAGGTCGTACAGTTCATCCATGATCCGGTTGGTTTCCTTCTTGGGCACCATGGACCGGACGGCCACCCAGTCGGAATCGCGCAGCGGGGAGACCGTGGGCGATTCGAGGCCGGGAGTCAGGCTGGCTGCCTTTTCCACGAGCTCCTTGCGGATGTCGTAGTCCATCAGCACGTACTGGCGCGCCACCAGGACGCCCTGGAGGCGGCGGATGAGGACCTCGATCTCCTTGGCCGTGCCGTTGGCGGCGCCGCCGGCACCGGTCCGGCGGATCAGGACGGCTTCGGACTTGAGGATGGGGTCGCCGAAGATTTCCATGCCGGCGGCCTTGAGGGTGTTGCCGGTTTCCACGACGTCAGCGATCGCGTCCGCGACGCCGAGGCGCACCGAGGATTCAACTGCCCCGTCGAGCCTGACCACTTTGGCGTTGATGCCCCGTTCTGCCAGGTAGTTGCGCAGCAGGCCGTCGTAGCTGGTGGCCAGGCGCTTTCCTTCCAGCTCGGCAGCCGAGCTGAAATCACCCACCGGACCGGCGAAGCGGAAGGTGGAGGCAGCGAAACCCAGCGGAAGGAGCTCTTCGGCTTCCACCTCGGCGTCCAAAAGCAGGTCGCGGCCGGTGATGCCGACGTCGAGCGTTCCCCGGCCCACGTAGACGGCGATGTCACGGGGGCGGAGGAAGAAGAACTCGATGTCGTTGTCCGGGTCCACCATGACCAGTTCGCGGCTGTCGCGGCGCTGGCGGTATCCAGCCTCGGAGAGCATGGCGGAGGCGGCTTCGGACAGGGAGCCTTTGTTGGGGACGGCTACTCGCAGCATGGGAAATTCTTTCTGGGGTGGAAGGTCTTGGTTTTCAGGCAATGCAGGCCACAGGAAGCCCGGCGGCAGTCCGCCGGACCGGTGGCTACAGATGCTTGTAAACGTCTTCCAGGGTCAGGCCTTTGGCGAGCATCAGAACCTGCAGGTGGTACAACAGCTGGGAGATTTCCTCGGCCGCGGCTTCATCGGATTCATATTCGGCAGCCATCCATACTTCGGCTGCTTCCTCAACGACTTTTTTGCCGATGCCGTGAACACCGGACTCCAATTCAGCGACGGTGCGGGAGCCTTCCGGGCGGGTGGCTGCCTTCTCGCTGAGCTCAGCGAACAGCGTCTCGAAATTCTTCACGCCCTCCAGCCTACTTGCTGCGGCCGCAGCGGCGCTTCCCGGGCCGTTGCATGACGGGCGCGATGTGAGCGAATACACACCGCACCCGTGCAGCAGGGTGCCGCCTAGCTCCGGTACTGCTTGAGGACGACGGCGGTGGCCAGCGCCGCGGTCACGGCCTCGTGGCCCTTGTCTTCCTTGGAGCCCGGCAGGCCGGCGCGGTCCAGGCCCTGCTGTTCGTTGTCGCAGGTGAGCACACCGAAGCCCACCGGCACGCCCGTGGATACGCTGACGTCGGTGAGGCCCGACGTCGCGGCCTGGCAGACGTAATCGAAGTGCGGGGTTCCGCCCCGGATCACGACGCCGAGGGCAACCACGGCGTCAAAGTGCGGTGCCAGCCGCGCGGCAGCCACCGGGAGCTCAAAGCTGCCGGGAACCCGCAGCACGGTGGGCTCAACGATCCCGGCGTCCTTGGCAGCGCGGAGCGCACCGTCCAGGAGGCCGTCCATGATCTGCGTGTGCCAGCTGGCTGCGATGATCGCCAGCTTCAGCTGCGACGTCTCGGCGGGGTTGAGGGTGCTGAGGTCAATGTCGGGGGCGCCGTGTCCGCTCATGGGTTCTTCTGTTCCGTTCGTTTTTGAAGACGTCAGTCTTGTTCGTGGTCGTAGGGGGTTTCCGGGGCCGTGACGGGCACGGGGACCACCTGGGTATCCAGCAGCAGCCGGTGTTCCATGCGGTCCTTCTTGGTGCGCAGGTAGCGGATGTTCTGTTCGCGGGACGGCACCTCGGTGGGAACCATTTCCACCACCCTCACCCCGGCCATGGCCAGCCTGTTCTGCTTGTCCGGGTTGTTGCTCAGCAGCCGTACCTCGTGCAGCCCCATTTCCGCGAGGATCTGGGCCGCAGCCTTGTAGCAGCGGGCATCCACCGGCAGGCCCAGCTGCTCGTTGGCCTCAACGGTGTCAAAGCCCGCCTCCTGCAGCGCGTAAGCCTTGATCTTGTTGGCCAGGCCAATGCCGCGGCCCTCCTGCCCACGAAGGTAAAGCAGGGTACCGCCGTTGTCCCGGATGAGTTCCAGCGCGAAGGCAAGTTGCTCCCCGCAGTCGCACCGGTAGGAACCAAAGACATCCCCGGTGAGGCACTCGGAATGCAGCCGGACCAGGGGAGCTTTTCCGTCGGTGGGAGCATTGGGGGAACTGACGGCCAGGTGTTCCACACCGGTCACGAGGTCCGTCCACGCCTGCGCCACAAAGTCGCCGAATGCGGTCGGAAGCTGCACCACCGGCCCTCCGCTGACGGGATGGGGCGCTTCGCCGGGCACAGCGTGGGACTTCCGGTGACCGTTGTGCTGGCTGTCGTCGCTGGCTGCCGCTGCCGTCATCGTTTCTCCTTCTCTTCACCCGGGATTGCCCGGGCATCCTTATCCGGGGCTCCCCCGGCCCCGGCTTCAAGATACGCCACGAGGTCCTCGATGGAGATGAGGGGGCACCCATGTTCCGCTGCGAACGAACGAAGTCCGTCCAGGCGCATCATTTCGCCGTCGTCGTACACCACTTCCGCGATCACCCCGACCGGCTCAAGGCCTGCCAGGCGGCACAGGTCCACCGCGGCCTCGGTGTGGCCCTGGCGTTCCCGCACACCTCCGTCAACTGCACGGAGCGGGAAAATATGCCCCGGCCGGGTCACGGATGCCGGACCGGCCTGCGGGTCCGCCAGGATGCGGGCGGTCAGGGCCCGGTCCGTGGCGGAGATTCCCGTGCTGACACCGATGGCCGCGTCACAGGAGACGGTGTAGGCGGTGCCTTTCGCGTCCTCGTTGACGGCCGTCATGGGAGGCAGCGCCAGTGCATCGGCGCGGTCCCCGGTCAGCGGGACGCAGATCACGCCGGAGCTGTACCGGATGGTCCAGCCCATCAGGGCCGGTGTGGCGTGCTGGGCGGCGAAGATGATGTCGCCTTCGTTTTCGCGGTCCTCGTTGTCGACCACCAGCACGGGACGGCCGGCGGCCATGGCCCGCACTGCGTCCCCGATGGAGTCCAGTCCCCTAGTGGCTGCGGAAGGCGCTCCGCCGGACACCGGGTTGCCGGACACTGGGTTGCCTGACACCGGCTTGCTGGCAGCAGGGGCACTGGCCACGGCGGGTTCCAGGCGTACTGCGGCGTTCACCGTGCACCTCCCGCGATGGCGGCCTCGCCGCTACCGGCCGGTGCCGCGGCGTCGCGGAAGGCAAGCAGCCGTTCGGTGTACTTGGCCAGGACGTCGACTTCCAGGTTCACCCGGCTCCCGGTGGTCTTGGTGCCCAGGCCGGTTTCGGCAAGCGTGGTGGGGATCAGGCCCACTTCGAACCAGGGTTCCTGCTCGGCGGCCGGGCTCACGGCCGTCACCGTGAGGGAGACGCCATCGATGGCGATGGAGCCTTTCTCGGCAATGTACCGGGCCAGGTTGGCGGGAACGCCGAAGCGCAGCCGCTCCCAGTTGCCCTGCGGTTCCCGTTCCAGCAGGACACCCACCCCGTCCACATGGCCCTGCACCACGTGGCCGTCCAGGCGGCCGCCTGCGGGAACGCAGCGCTCCAGGTTGACCGAAGCACCGGCAGCGAGCTCGCCGATGGTGCTCCGGACCAGGGTCTCCCCCATGACGTCCACGCTGAAATCCTTGCCGTCAATGGCGGTCGCAGTGAGGCAGACGCCGTTCACGGCAATGGAGCCGCCAAGTGGCAGACCTTCGGTGGAGGCGGGCGCGTGCAGCCGGACGGTGGCGCTGGTGTTTCCGTCGCGCTCCACGGACAGCACCCGCCCCTGCTCGGCAATAATTCCGGTGAACATCAGTAGCCTCCCTGGGCTTGCTCCGCAGTACCGCGGATTGGTGGGTGGTCGAGTGCAACTTTCCGTTGCGGTCTGAGGTGAAGCCTTAGGTCCCGGCCCAGCGTGCGCACCGCGCCGCCGTCGGACGCGTCCCATTCCCAGTGCTGGGCGTCGGGAAGGCTGGTGATGCCCAGCCCGTTCAGCGCGGGGGTGCCGGATCCCAGCAGGGTGGGGGCGAGGTACACGATGAGTTCGTCGACCAGGCCCGCCGACAGGAAGGAGCTCAGGATCCGTGATCCGCCCTCCACCATGACGTGCCGGATGCCGGACGAGTACAGCATGGACAACGCTTCGTGGGGGTCGCGGGTGGGGAGGTGGACGGCCAGGCCGTCATCGCCGTGGATTGCGGCTTCGTCCGGAACTTCGCGAAGCCCCATGACCGCACGAACCGGCTGCTTGGGCGCAGGGTTGCCGGAGGCGTCCCGGGCGGTTAGCCGCGGGTTGTCCACCAGCACGGTCTGGGTGCCCACCAGGATGGCGTCGATGCGGCTGCGGATTCCGTGGTTGTCCGCCAGGGACTCCGGGCTGGAGATCCACTGGCTGGTGCCGTCCTCGGCGGCGATGCGGGCATCAAGGGTCTGCGCGATGTGGAGGGTGACGAACGGCCGCCTGGCTGCCACGGCCTCAAACCACTGGCGGTTCAAGTCCAGGGCTTCGTCGGCGCCCAGGCCGCTGCGGACCCGTACGCCGGCTGTGCGCAGTGTTGCCGCGCCCCCCGCAGCGGGGTCGTGGGGGTCGTCCACGGCATAGACCACGTCCGCGATCCCGGCGTCGATGATCGCTTCCGTGCATGGCCCCGTGCGGCCTACGTGATTGCAGGGTTCCAGCGTGACCACCATGGTGCACCCGGAAAGATCCAGGCCGACGGCGGCGGCCTGGGCAATTGCGTCGGCCTCGGCGTGTGGGGTGCCGGCGCCGCGGTGGTAGCCGGCGACAAGCTGCCGGCCATCAGGACCTACGACGACGGCGCCCACCAGGGGATTCGCGCCGCGGGGGCCTTTTAGTGCCGCCTGGAGGGCATCCTCCATGGCGCGGGTTTCGGCGGCGCTGAACGCAGTGACCACTCCGGCGGCCGGCTGAAGCTTTATGGCGCCCGTCATGCGGCTGCCGTTGCGGAGTTGTTGCCTGCCTTTGAAGTGGCAGGAGTTGCGGCGTCAAAGAGCCATCGCTGGGGGTTCATCCGTGTGTCGTTCCTTCCCTGTCGAACCGCGATGGCTCCGGGGATTACGACAGCAGAACGCTGCGGAGCCCAAAGGCTGCGCAGATACAGCTGTACGTGCTTCTCTCATCCAGACTTTAACTGTCGGTACCGGAATTCCACCGGTTCAACCGTCCGCCGGAAGTCCTCCTAAGAGAACACCAGCTCGCGGGTCGCGGACTGTCACCGCCGGTTCGGACTTACACCGACCCCGGAGCACGTATGTGTGTTGTTATTGTGCCATAACCGGCAGGGGCTCCCGGTTATTCCGTCGCCGCACGTAATGTCCGGCTGCCCTTTGCGCGCAGCAGGTCGATGGCCGCGGACGGATCCTCAGCGCCGTACACGGCCGAACCGGCCACGAAGACGTTGGCGCCGGCCTCGGCGGCGCGGGCGATGGTCTCGTCCGTAATGCCGCCGTCAACCTGGATGGCAACCCCCAGTCCGGAGCCTTCCACGGCCGCACGGGCCCGGCGGATCTTGGGCAGGGTGATGTCCAGGAATGCCTGGCCGCCGAAGCCGGGTTCCACAGTCATGATGAGCAGCATGTCCAGCTCCGTCAACATGTCCAGGTACGGCTCCACCGGCGTGGCCGGGCGCAGGGCCATTCCGGCTTTGGATCCCCTGCTGCGCAGTTCCCGTGCCAGCTTGATAGGCGCAATGGAAGCCTCCGCGTGGAACGTGACGGAGGCAAGGCCGGCGTCCGCGAATCCGGGCGCCCAGCGGTCCGCGTCGGCAATCATCAGGTGGGCATCGAGCGGAACCGGGCTGACGGCCTGGATCCGCTGCACGACGGGCAACCCGATGGTCAGGTTGGGGACGAAGTGGTTGTCCATGACGTCCACGTGCACGGCGTCTGCGTTGCTGATCCGCTGCAGTTCGGCCTCAAGGTTGACGAAGTCGGCGGAGAGGATGCTCGGGTTGATGCAGCATTGCGTCACGGGGATGCCTTTCACTGAAGGTGCTTCGATCTCATGGAGAAGGTCCGGCCTGCCCGTGCGAACGGACCGGACCCATTGCCCGGGGGCTAAAGGTGCGGCTTTCTTCCTGGTTAGGCTTTCTTCCTAATCAGGGCCAGGAACATCGCGTCGGTGTGGTGAATATGCGGCCAGAGCTGCGCCGTCAGCTCATGGCCGGCGCCGAGGCTGCCGGTCAGGCTGACTGCGTCCAGGGCGGCACCGGCGTCAAGGAGTTCCAGGTCGGTCCGCTTCCGCAGGACATCAGCCACAACAGCCGTGGTTTCTGCCGGGTGCGGTGAACAGGTCACATAGGCCACCACTCCCCCGGGCCGAACCGCAGCCAGGGCGGAGTTCAGTAGCTCGCGCTGCAGCGGGCCCAGGTCTGCGATGTCCTTGGGCGAGCGACGCCACCGGGACTCGGGCCTGCGGCGAAGTGCCCCAAGGCCTGTGCAGGGAACGTCCACCAGCACACGGCTGTACCGTTCCGGCTGCTCGGCTCCCACGTCCCGGCCGTCACCGGTACGGACCTGCCAGCTATCGTGCGGAATGGCGGACAGCGCCTGGCTGACCAGCTTGGCCCGATGCGGGGCTGGCTCATTCGCGAGAAGCGTGGCACCCCGCTGGTGTGCCAGTGCGCCCAGGAGCGCAGCCTTTCCCCCGGGACCGGCGCAGAGATCAAGCCACGCTTCAGTGCCACCGGCAGATGGTGCAGTTCCGGCGGCACCCTCTTCCCCGGCCGGGCCGATGTCCACCGCGGCCAGTGCCCTGGCCACCAGTTGGGAGCCGACGTCCTGCACCCGGGTGGTACCGGCGCGCACGGTGGCCAGGCGGCCCAGGTCCCCGCCGCTGGAAAGCGCAGAGCCTTCCACGAGTTCCCCGGGTGCCGCGCCATTTTCCAGTGCCTCGTCCAGGCTGCCCAGTCCGGGCAGGGCCACGAGGTTAACCACCGGGGCGTCGTTGTCAGCTTCCAGCAGGTCGTCGATCTCGGCTGCGGGACGGCCGTGCGCCACGAGCGACTGGCGCATGGCACGAACTATCCACTCGGGGTGGGCGTACCTGAGCGCGGCCACTTTAGTAGCGTCGGTTTCGCCCTCCACCAGCAGGTCCAGCCATTCGTCGAGGCTCCGGGCGGCCACCTTGCGAAGGACGGCGTTGATCAGTGTTGATGGGCCGGCGCCGATGACCGCGCGGGCGAGTCCCACGGTCTGGTCCAGTGCCGCATGGGCCGGGACCCGCATGGCAAGCAGCTGGTGGGCGCCGATGCGGAGGGCGTCGAGGATGGCCGGATCAAGCTGGGTCAGGGGACGGTCCACGCATCGCGCCAGGATGGCGTCATAGGTGCCTTGGCCGCGCAGGGCTCCATAGCTCAGTTCGGTGGCGAAGCCGGCGTCCCGTTTGTCCAGGTGGTGGTGCCGGATCCGTGCGGGCAGCACCAGGTTGGCGTAAGCGTCCTCCTCTGCAACAGCGCGCAGCACCTCGAAGGCCACCAGGCGGGCAGGATCCGCGCGCCGGGTGCGCTGGGACGGCGCCTGCTCAGTGAAGCTCCGCTGCGGCCCGCGGTTGCGTTCGCGTCCCTTGGCGTTCCGCCGACTGGCATCCCGCGCGCCGCCGTTGCCGCCGCCGGCTGCTCCGCCCTGCCCGCCTTTCCCGGCGCTGCTGCGTCCCCCGGCACTTCCCCGTCCGCCTGTATTGCCTCCGGACCCGGTCATTCGAACACCACGCTCTCCAGTGTTGCCATGCCGCGCGCCCAGTCGGCGGCGGCCATCATCTTTTTTCCGGCGGGCTGGATCCGGGTGAGTTCCACCGCGTGCGAACCTGTCCCCACCAGCACGGTTTTCCCCTGCAGGGCCACGGCTCCCGGGGCAAGCCCGGAAGCGTCCGGCCGCAGCCGGACCGGCTCCAGTTTGACCCGCTGCCCGTCCAGCAGGGTCCAGGCACCCGGCTCGGGGGTGACCCCGCGGGCCTGCCTGCTGATGGCAAGGGCCGGATGGGTCCAGTTAAGGTGGCCATCCTCGAGGGTCAGTTTTGGTGCCAGCGAGACATCGCCTGCCTGCGGCTGCGGCGATGCTTTTCCGGCGCCGATGGCAGACAGCGTTTGGGCCAGCAGGACCGCGCCGCTGTGGGACAGCCGCTCAAGCAGGTCCCCGGCTGTGTCCTGGGGCTTGACGGTCTCCGTCAGGGTGCCGAAGACCGGTCCGGTGTCCAGGCCTTCTTCGAGCTGGAAGGTCACGGCACCGGTGACATCGTCTCCGGCCATGATTGACCGCTGGACGGGCGCCGCCCCGCGCCAGGCGGGCAGCAGCGAGAAGTGCAGGTTGACCCACCCGTGGCGCGGAATGCCCAGGGCATCACGGGGAACCAGGCCGCCGTAGGCGACGATCGCCGCGACGTCAGGCTGGACGGCGGAAATACTGGCTATGGCCTCGGTGTCGACGCGCGCGGCGTGGATGACCTCGATACCCAGTTCCGCAGCCCGTTGCGCAACGGGTGACGGCGTCAGTACCCGTTTCCGGCCTATCGGGGCATCGGGCCGGGTCAGGACGGCGACGACGTTGAACCCGGCATTTACCAGTGCGTCCAGGGATGGCACCGCGACGGCGGGGGTCCCCGCGAAGAGGACCCTCACCCGGCTGCGCCGAAGCTGGATCCGGGAGTGCTGGTTCCGCCAAAGCTGGCCCCGCCGAAACTCGACCCAACACTTTTGGCGCGTTTCGCTGTGGTGCGTTCGGTGACGGCGTCGTAATTGGCGTTTCGGATGGACCGCAGCGCAGCCTTGCGGTCGTCGCCCTCAAGCCGGTCGGTGTAAAGGATGCCATCCAAATGGTCGTTTTCATGCTGGAAGCAGCGTGCCAACATCCCTTCCCCGTCAATGGTTACCGGGTTGCCGTGCATGTCCACGCCGGTGGCCCGGGTGGCGCGGAAACGGCGGACCGGGAAACCGAGGCCCGGGATGGAGAGGCAGCCTTCCACGTGGTCCGGCTGGTAGTCCTCGCTGTTCTCCAGGACAGGGTTGATGATGTGCCCTTCAACGCCGTCAATGCGGTACGTGAAGATGCGCTTGCTCACGCCGATTTGGGGAGCGGCGAGTCCGGCGCCGTCCACGTCCTCCATGGTTTCGGTCATATCGGCGACCAGTTTCGCGAGCTCGGGTCCGAATTCCGTCACGGGATCGGCAACTGTGCGCAGCACAGGATCGCCGATGATGCGGATATTCAGGATAGCCATGCGCTGTTTGTCCTCACGGTTGGCGGAAAGGGGAACCTATCCAGTTTAGGTGCAGTCTCTTGACGTGCACCGTCGGCCCTAGGCGGTGCGGGCCTGGGCCATGGGCGGGGGTGCGATGGGCAGCAGGGCCGTGCCTGCGCTGATGGTGTCCGCGGAGAGTTCCCAGACGCGCCGCAGGGCGCAGAACTTCCACCAGTGGTGCTTGAGGACCTCAGGGTTGGCGCGGACAGGGCGGACCTCGGTCTCGCCAATGGCCACGGCCAGCAGGACCGGGTTCTCACCGTACTTCCAGGGCTCCCAGGTTCCAGCCTCCGGGTCCACGAGGCTTTCTTCCGCCTTCATGCCGGCTACCAACTGCATCACCACCTTGTTATCCAGGGGCTTGACCTGTCCGTCCCGCGTTGTGCCCTTCGTTTTGTAGTCGATCAGGCAAATGCGTCCGTTGATCCGCGCCACGAGGTCAAGGGTTCCCGCATATCCCACCGAGTTGTTCCAGACCGTGATCTCCGGTGCGATGGGCTCCACGCCGAAGAGTTCCCACCACTCGTCGAAACGCACGGCGAAGGCCTCCTCTCCGTTGGCGGCCAGTGCTTCGCGGGCTTCCTGCATGGCATGTGGGCGCCCCAGCGCACGGAGCGCGACCTGCTCGCAGTAGTTGTGCACTCGGTCCCCGCGCCTTGCGGCGTCGTCCCGGTAGGTTTCGGCAGCCTTCGCCGCACGGTTAATGGCCTGCTTGATTTTGGCCGGGCTCCCCAGGCAGTCAGAGAGCAGGGGATCGTTGGCCAGGCTGCTGGCACCCATGTAACCGAACCAGCCATCGAGGCCGTGCGGCTGCTGGCTGATCACTGTGGTGATGGACGGGACCGAGAACTGCTCAGAGGTTGACCGTGCGTACATCCGGCCGTATTCGGTGGCGTGGGCGAGAAGCGGATCAGTCATACAAGAGACTCTTTCACAGGGGGCCGACAATATCTCCGGCGGCAGGAGCCGCACATAAAAAAGGCCCGTTTCCGCTGCTGATGAGCGGAAACGGGCCTCTGCGGTGGGCGATACTGGGTTCGAACCAGTGACCTCTTCGGTGTGAACGAAGCGCGCTACCACTGCGCCAATCGCCCCGATGCATTTGAATGCTAGCCCACCTCTGCCCCATTTCAAAAATCGGCGGCTCCGCCAAAGACCGGGCCCGCAGCCATGTCCTTCCCGCGGCCGCGACGCATAAAAGGCACCGCACCGGGCAGCACTCCGCCTGGAAGACCGCCGTCACGCGAGCCGGAATTACACGCCTGTAACTTGCAAAATCCCCGCAATTACGCGGCTGTACAAGCCACGTGACCGGGCGGCGCCGGTGCGATTTGGAGTTTCCCGGAACCTCCTATATCGTTTTTACTCGTTGGAACGCGAGGAAATGCCGGAAACGGCAAGGAATCAAGCCTCCAAAATGCGGACGTAGCTCAGCTGGTAGAGCACCACCTTGCCAAGGTGGATGTCGCGAGTTCGAATCTCGTCGTCCGCTCGCAGGACACTGTCACAGCAAACATTCTTCGGAATGGACGCTAACACGGTGGGTTGGCCGAGAGGCGAGGCAGCGGCCTGCAAAGCCGTATACACGGGTTCGAATCCCGTACCCACCTCGGTGAAAACCATGGTTTCCGGATTTTTCGGATTCAATGGGCGATTGGCGCAGCGGTAGCGCGCTTCCCTGACACGGAAGAGGTCACTGGTTCGATCCCAGTATCGCCCACTGGCAAGGAAACTTGCCCGCAGTATCACCGGTTTACCGGTTCATCCTGCACACGCGGACGTAGCTCAGCTGGTAGAGCACCACCTTGCCAAGGTGGATGTCGCGAGTTCGAATCTCGTCGTCCGCTCTCTTATATCCCATCAGCCGGTCTTCCGGTTCCGGGCGATTGGCGCAGCGGTAGCGCGCTTCCCTGACACGGAAGAGGTCACTGGTTCGATCCCAGTATCGCCCACACACGAACTGCAGCTCTCCGGAGCTGCTTTTTTCGTTTAATCCACATCCGCTGCGGGCGAACGTGATTCCCTTGGCACACCTTCCGCGCCCGGATAGGATCGTATGCGCGAGGAGCGACCTGGCTCCGCGATCGAAGGGAGGTGCTCGTGGGTTTGATTGACGATCTAAAGGGCAAGGCTCAGGGTCTCATCCGTGGCAACGAGCAGGCCATCAAGAACGGCATCAGCAAGGCCGGCGATTTCGTCGACACCAAGACCGGCGGCAAGTACACCGGCCATGTCGACAAGATCCAGGATGGCGCTTCCAAGCTCATTGACAAGAACGGCACCCCGGGGCAGGCACCTGCCGCCGAGCAGGTTCCCCCGGCAGCTCCTGGAAATCCGGTTCCGCCGGTTGACAGGACGCCGTAAAGGATTTGGCCAGGGCTTTGCCCGGCACGTCAAGGAGGTGCGGGTCCCGCCGGGAGGCGGCACCCGCACCTTTGGCGTTTAACGGCGACTTTCGCCGCCCAAATTGCCGGTTGGCAAACCGGCACCGGTAACCTGCCGGTATGCCCAAGTCCCCCGCACCCACCACGGCAGCCAAGCTCGGATTGACCCGGCCCGATTCCCGGCCGGTGGTCGCAGGGATTATCACCGCGCTGGTGGGCTTCACCTCATCCTTTGCCGTGGTCCTGGCCGGCCTCAAGGCAGTCGGCGCTGATGCTGCCCAGGCTGCCTCCGGCCTGCTTGCCGTAACGCTCACCGTCGGGCTCGGCGTGCTGGTGCTCGCCTGGCGTTCCAGGGTCCCGGTGACACTGGCATGGTCAACGCCGGGCGCGGCGCTGCTTGCGGCATCGGGAGTGCCCGACGGCGGGTGGCCGGCCACCGTCGGAGCCTTCCTTGGTGCGGGCCTGCTGCTGGCCATGACCGGCCTGGTGCCGGCGCTTGGCAGGCTGATGGCGCGCATCCCGCCTTCCCTGGCCCAGGCCATGCTGGCGGGCGTCCTGCTCCAGCTCTGCCTGGCACCCTTCAAGGCCCTCGGTTCCGTCCCGGTGTTTGCAGCGCCGGTGATCCTGTGCTGGCTGCTGATGATGAAGTTCGCTTCGCGCTGGGCGGTGCCGGCAGCCTTGCTCGCGGCCTTGGGCGTGATCGGAATAACCCTGGCATCGGCAGGAATACCTGTTGAACCGGCAACCCTGGTCCCGGCCCTGGCCTGGACCACGCCCGCGTTCACCCTCCAGGCCATGGCGGGTGTCGCGCTCCCATTGTTCGTGGTGACGATGGCCTCCCAAAACATTCCCGGGGTGGCCGTCCTGAGATCCTTCGGATATGAGACACCATGGCGCCCGGCGATGCTCGTCACGGGAGCGGGAACTGTTGCGGGAGCCCCGTTCGGCGGCCACGCCATCAATCTCGCGGCGCTCAGTGCTGCCCTCGCCGCCGGCGAGGAAGCCGGCGGGGACCGGAGCAGGAGGTGGATCGCGGGCTTCACGTCCGGCCTGGCCTACCTGGTGCTGGCCGCTTTCTCGGCCGCCCTGGTGTCGGTGGTCAGCAAGGCGCCGGCCGGAATGCTTGAAGCCGTTGCCGGGCTGGCCCTGCTGGGCACCCTCGCCTCGGCGGTCTCGGCAGCCCTGGCTGACCCGGACGACCGGATCGCCCCGGCCGTCACGTTCCTGATGGCCGCGTCCGGCCTGGCGTTCTTCGGGATCGGATCCGCTTTCTGGGCGCTGCTGGCCGGGCTGGTGGTCCGGCTGGCGCTGCGGCCCCGGCCCCGCGTCCGGACCGGAAAGAGCTCCGCCTAGGAGGGCTCGTGGTTCTGGCCTTCGCGGGCCAGCGCAGTGAGGCGGGAGACGGCGCGGAAGTACTTCTTCATGTACCCGCCGGCCATCATTTCTTCGGTGAACAGCTTGTCGAAGGGGACGCCGCTGGCCAGGATGGGCACATCCTTGTCGTAGAGCCGGTCTGCCAGGACCACGAACCGCAGCGCTACAGCCTGTTCCGTGATGGTCTCCACGTTGCGCCACACCACGCCGTCAATGCCGTGGATCAGCTGTCGGTAGCGGCTGGGGTGCACCCCGGCCAGGTGGTGGATGAGGGTGGAGAACTCATCCTGGGCCACGGTCTTCCCGTCGAATTCCGCCTTCATGTGCGCGTTGAGCTCACTGTTCTTCAGCGGCGCCGGTGCGGCCGGCAGGCCACGGTGCCGGAAGTCCTCGCCGTCGATGCGGATGACGTCGAACTGGTCCGCCAGGACCTGGATTTCGCGCTGGAAGTCCACAGCGGCAAACCGGCCATCACCCAGGGACCCGGGCAGCGTGTTGGACGTGGCGGCAAGTTTGACCCCGGCGTCAGCCAGCTCACGCATGAGCCGGGACATCAGGACGGTGTCGCCCGGATCGTCAAGTTCGAATTCGTCGATGCATACGAGTTGGTAGCTGCTCAGCGCGTCCACCGTTTTGCGGAAGGAAAGGGCGCCCACCAGGTTGGTGTACTCCACGAACGTACCGAAGGCCTTGGGGCCGGGCGACGCGTGCCACAGGGAGGCGAGCAGGTGGGTCTTGCCCACGCCGAAGCCGCCGTCCAGGTAGATTCCCGCCCTGGATTCGTCCTTCTTGCCGAACAGCTTCTTGAAAAGCCCGCCTCCGTTGCCCGACCCCACGCCGTCGGCAAATCCCTCCAGCGCACGCACGGCGGCCGCCTGGCTGGGCTGCTTCGGGTCCGGGCGGTAGCTCGAAAAGGAAACCTCGCCAAACCGCGGCGATGGGTAGAAACCCTTAAGGAGTTCGTCCACCGAAACTGCCGGAGTGCGGGCGGCAAGCTGTTCGATCTGTACCAAGGTGGTCCGTTCTGCTGGTGGTTGGTCCCCAGAAAGGATACCGGCAATGTGGACCGTACCCGGGCGGGACGCTGTCCTGCCGCCCGGCAGCGTGACCAAGGCAACATTTCGCCCTATTAACGGAATACGGACAACCCTCCGGGCGCTGGTTAGTGTGGGAACAGGTTCCAATGCATGTTCCGCGGTTTCCCGTGCTCTTAGTGAAAGGCCAAGCCATGCCCTACCCGGTTGAACAGAATGAGAAGTTCGCAGCCTACGCCCACCCGGAGCGGCTGGTCTCCACTGAGTGGCTTGCTGCCGCCGTTGAAAGCGGTGCCGTGGCCCGCGGCGAACTTATCGTGGTGGAATCCGACGAGGACGTGCTCCTGTACGAAACCGGCCATATCCCCGGCGCCGTCAAGATCGACTGGCACACGGACCTGAACGACGACGTGGCCCGCGACTACGTTGACGGTGCCGCCTTCGCTGAACTCGCGGCGTCGAAGGGCATTTCGCGCGACAGCACCGTGGTGATCTACGGCGACAAGTCCAACTGGTGGGCCGCCTACGCCCTGTGGGTCTTTACGCTCTTCGGCCACCAGGACGTCCGGCTGCTGGACGGGGGCCGGGACAAATGGGTAGCCGAAGGCCGCGAACTGACCAGGGACCGGCCCGCCCCCGCTCCCGGCGACTACCCGGTGGTTGAGCGCGACGACGCCCCCATCCGCGCCTTCAAGGACGACGTCCTGGCACACCTGGGCAAGCCGCTGATCGATGTCCGCTCCCCCGAGGAATACACCGGCCAGCGCACCCACATGCCGGCCTACCCGGAAGAGGGCGCCCTGCGCGGCGGCCACATCCCCACTGCCGCCTCCATCCCGTGGGCCCGCGCCGCTGCCGCCGACGGTACATTCCGCAGCAGGGAAGAGCTGGAGGACATCTACCTGGGCGAGGCCGGCCTGTCCGAGGGCGATGACGTGGTGGCCTACTGCCGTATCGGTGAGCGTTCCAGCCACACCTGGTTCGCACTCAAGTACCTCCTGGGCTTTGAGACCGTCCGCAACTACGACGGATCCTGGACCGAGTGGGGCAACGCCGTGCGCGTACCGATCGTCAAGGGCGCGGAGCGCGGCTCTGTTCCCGTCGCCGTCGGAGCCTGACCCTGCTCCCCCGCGTAGACTTGGAACGATGAGTACTCAAGCTTTGCCTTCCGCCCTGGCGGCGATCGTGGACGACTTCCAGGCCCTGTCCGAACCCGAGAGGCTGCAGTTGCTGCTGGAGTTCTCGGAAGGACTGCCGGAACTCCCGGACCGGCTCAAAGACCACCCCGAACTCCTTGAGCAGGTAGTGGAGTGCCAGTCGCCGCTGTTCCTCACCATTGAGACGGGAACCAACGACGACGGCGCCGTCCGCCTGTTCTTCAAGGCGCCGCCCGAGGCGCCCACCACGCGCGGTTTCGCCGGGGTGCTGCACGAGGGCCTTGACGGTTTGAAAGCGGAAGAGATCCTGTCCGTGCCGGACGACATGCCGGAACTGCTGGGACTCACCCGCGCCATCACCCCCCTGCGCATGCGGGGCATGACCGCAATGCTGGGCAGGATCAAGCGCAAGGTTGCCGCAGCATCCCGCAGCCAGGCCTGACCTCGCCTTCATGGCACGCAGGAACAACTCCCAGGGAACCCCGGCCACAGCGGCCCTGACCGCGGCCGGGGTTCCGTTTGTGCTGCATCCGTACACCCATGACCCCTCGGCGGCGAGCTACGGCGCGGAGGCAGCCGAGGCCCTGGGGATCGATCCGTCCCGCGTCTTCAAGACCTTGATGGTGGAAGTGGAGGGCAGGCTCGCGGTGGGCATTGTTCCGGTCAGCGGAACCCTGGACCTGAAGGCAATGGCCACTGTGCTGGGGGCCAAGAAAGCCGCCATGGCAGATCCCGCTGCAGCACAGCGCCGCACTGGCTATGTCCTCGGCGGCATCTCCCCGCTCGGCCAGCGACAGCCCTCCCCCACGGTGCTGGATTCCAGCGCCCTGGCACTGGACACCCTGCTGGTCTCGGGCGGCCGGCGGGGCCTGGACATTGAACTGGCCCCGGCTGACCTGGTCCGGCTGACAGACGCCGTCACTGCTCCCATCAGCTCACTGACCGGAGGCAACCTCCGGCCTTAGCCGCAGCAGAGGTGGTTCATCCCGCTACTCGATGATGTACCGCTGCATCATCTCGTTATCCTCGTGCTCCAGGATGTGGCAGTGCCAGACGTACTTGCCACTGAAGGATGAGCCGATGGCCAGCGGGGCTCCGCCCGCCGCCCCTGCCCCGAACGGAACACGGATCCTGGTAACTTCCCCGGGCATGGCAATGACCGTGTCCTTCCAGCCCTGCTCATGTGCGGGCGCTCCTTTGGGGCGTCCGATCAGGAAGGGCCGGACCGGAACGGCGCTGCCGCGGCCCGGCGTCACCAGGCCGGTCCCTGGGTCTACATAGCCGGTGGCTGCCAGGTACCCGTCGACGTCGAATTTTTGCCGGTCGCGGACCTGGAACTGGGTGAAGTGCACATGGATCGGGTGGGCATCCCCCGTGGTATTGATCAGTTCCCATTCTTCAAGACTGTCGCTCCGGACCCGGAGGATGTCTTCGCTCTCGAATTTTCGGTTGTTCAGGAGCGCCATGAGGGGAACCCCGGCGGCGTTGGCCACTTCCACCAGTGCCATAGGCCTGATGGCCTCCGGGGCCCTGGCCACCAGATCGGTGATGGAACAGTTCCGGAGGCTGCCAGGCAGCGGCGCTGTGTATCCGGCCTGGGATGTCACAGTGAACTGCATGATTTGCGGCAGCGGGAGTCCCCCGAGCTGGATGGTGGCGGGGCCGTCCGGGTAGGGGACGCGGGCACTGTTGGCCAGAACAACCCGTGTGCCGGGCTTGTGTCCGGCGAAATCGATCACGATATCCGCCCGCTCGCCCGGCCCCAGGAGCAGCCTGTTCAGTCTGACCGGTGCGTTGAGCAGGCCGCCGTCCGTTCCTATTTGGAAGAAGGCGAGCGCCGCGCCATCCACTGCGAACTTGAGGTCGTAGAACCGGGCATTGGAGCCGTTGAACATGCGGAGCCGGTACTTCCCCCGGGCCACGTCGAGATTCGGCCGGCACTTGCCGTTGACTGTTGCCGCGTCGCCGAAGAACTCCGGCGCCCAGGGACGCGGTGTTCCGCCCGCAGTGGAAAGGTCCGGGTTCGGCGGGTAGGCAAGCGTGCCGTCGGGATTGAACATCTTGTCCTGGACGATCAGCGGAACTTCATAGGGCGGCGGGGGCAGGTGGGTACCGTCGCCGGTATCTATTCCTGATCCACCTGAGTCCCGCAACAGGTAGCCGCCGGCCAGCCCGGCATAGACATTCAACCGCGTAATGCCGAGCGCGTGGTCGTGGTACCAGAGACCGGCTGCGTCCTGGTCGTTGCCATACCTGTACGTGTAGGAAGCGCCGGGGCTGAATGCCTGCTCGGGGCCGCCGTCGTACTCTGGTCTGGTGTTGCCTCCGTGGAGGTGCACGGACGTCCTGGGCGCTGCAGCATCATTGCTGCCGGGAGGAACGAGCTCCGCGTCGACGGCGTAGCCAAGGGGATGCCGTTCGATCCCGTTGTGGACGGTGAGGCTGAATCCGGTTCCTTTCCGGGCGATGATGACCGGGCCCAAATAGGTACGGGAGGAGGTCCCGTCCTGGTATGCCAGGGTGTCGGCCACGCCCATGTCTGCCTGGAAGCGGTGCTGGGCGTTCCGCATCCACAGAGACGCAGTGCCGCCGGCACTCATGTCCAGGACGCCCAGTTCGGCCAGCGTTGGAAGCTGCTCGGTGAATTGGCCGGCCTGTCCTGGCGTGGCAATTGCCCGCCCACTTCCCGGTCCATAGGTCTGCGTTGCAACGGCCGCACCGGCTGCGGCGCCGGATTGCAGGAGTTGCCGCCTTGTCAGATACATTGTGGGCCCCATTTCAATTGCCTTGATGGTTCCCCCCTTGCGGCCGACGGTAGGCTGCTCCCTTTGTCAACGGTAGGGCCGAGTGTCCCCTTCCGGGGTAGGGGCCGGGACCTGCCCTGGGCCTTCCCGGACAAGCTCTCCTGCGGGGCTGCCTGGCCGGCCGGTGAAGTGGTCCATGGTGCGGTTGACGCCCAGCACATCCATGAGCCGGTCGAAAATGCTGACCGGAAGGATCCGCAGGACCGGAAGCAGGTTCACGATGGGCGGCAGGAACAGTTTCCTGCGGCCGGCCTCGACGGCGTCGAGGACCTTGGCCGCCACCTCTTCTTCCTCGAGGATCGGGAGGAGCCGCGGCCAGCGGGTCTGGACGCCGTCGAACATCCCTGTATCGATGTAAAAGGGGCACACCACCAGCGTGTTGACGCCCTTCGCATCCGCCCGCAGCTCGGCCCGGAGTGACTCGTTGAAGCCGAAAGCGGCGAACTTGCTGGCCGAATAGTCGGTCTGCCGGGCAACTCCCACCAGCCCGGCAGCACTGGCCACGGTGACCACGGTGCCGCGCCCGCGGTGTGCCATTCCGCCCAGGAAGGCACGGGTGACCCAGTACAGGGCCATGACGTTGACGTTCATGGTCCGTTCGAGGGCTTCGTCCGTGGCCTCAAGGAGGCGCCGGCCGCTGACCACCCCGGCGTTGTTGACCAGGACATCCACCGGACCTGCCTCCGCCGCGGCGGCCTTGACCCCCTCCCGGTCCGTGACATCCACGGTCTGGGCTTCGGCCCGGCCGCCGGCGGCCCGGATTTCGTCGCGGACTGCTGCGCCCCGCTCGGCGTCCATGTCCCAGATCACCACCCGGCTTCCGCGCCGGGCGGCTCCGAGCGCCACGCGGCGGCCCAGCCCGCTTCCACCTCCCGTGACCAGCAGTGTTGCACCGGAAAGTCGGGTTCCTTTGGCCATCTCAGTTCTCCTGGGGTCTCGGCACGGGCAATGTCATCAGCGGTTTCGGGGAAGTCGGCCCATCAATGTGATGGCGCCCTTCATGATCCGCGCGTAGGCCCGGTTGGACATCCCCGGAGCGGGCGCCACCCGGAGCAGCCGCTGCACGGCAATGGTCTGCGGTTCGGTGTATTTGAGGATGCCTTCCCGGCCGTGGCGGCGGCCCGCACCGGAGTCCTTCATGCCCCCGATTGGCGCATCATGGGATGCCCAGGTGGCGGCATAGCCTTCGTTGACGTTGACGGTGCCCGCCAGCAGCCTGCGGGCCACCGCTTCGCCGCGTCGGGCAGACCAGACACTGGCGTTGAGCCCGAAGTCGGAATCATTGGCCAGGGCCACGGCTTCGTCGTCGTCTGCTGCCCGGTAGAGTGCAACCACAGGCCCGAACGTCTCTTCCCGGGCAAGGAGCATGTCCTCCGTGACACCCGCCAGGACAGTGGGTTCGTAGAACAGCGGACCCAAGTCCGGCCGCCGCCGTCCGCCGGTGAGGAGCTGCGCGCCTTTGGCGAGCGCATCCTGGACGTGGCGGTCCACCCGCTCCACCTGCGCCGCGCTGATGAGGGAGCCCATGCCGATGTCCCAGTCCGGTCCGGGCCCCATGCGGATGCCCTTCACCTGGGCCGTGAACGCCGCCAGGAAGTTGTCATAGACGTCGGCGTGCACGTAGATCCGTTCGATGCTGACGCACAGCTGCCCGGAGTTGGAGAAGCAGGCGTGCACCGCGCCGGCCGCAGCCTTGCCCACTTCCGCATCGGCCAGCACCAACATGGGGTTCTTGCCGCCGAGTTCGGCGGAGAATCCGATCAGCCGTTCACCACACTGCCTGGCAACGGTTTTGCCGGTCTTGGAGGATCCGGTGAACATCAGGAAATCCACGCGCCCAATCAAGGCGGGGCCTATGTCAGTGCCCGGCCCGGTGACGATCTGGAAAAGGTCCACAGGAAGGCCGGCCTCCCGGAGGAGTTTGAGCATCAGCAGGGCCGTAAAAGGTGTCTGTGAATCCGGTTTGAGGACGATGCCGTTTCCGGCCAGCAGGGCGGGGATGGCGTCCGAGACGGCAAGGGTCAGTGGATAGTTCCAGGGGCTGATGACCCCCACCACTCCCTTGGGTATGCGGTATTCGGTGGTGCGGGTCAGGACCGGGGCTGCGCCCTTCCGGCGGTGGGGCCCCAGATACCGTTCGGCGGTCCGCTCGTAGTAGTCGGCTGTCAGGACCACGTCCGCGAACTCTTCGAAGGCGCTCAACCTGGACTTGCCGCTCTCTGCCTGGACCAGGTCAAGGATGTCCTGCTCCCGGTCCAGCAGCAGCGCCCGGAACCGCCGGATCACGGCGCGGCGTTCAGCGATGGACAGACCGGCCCAGTGTGCCTGCGCCAGGCGTGCAGTGCCGACGGCGGCGTGGACGTCGTCCGTTGTGCAAACGGGTACTTCACCCACCACCGTGCCGTCGAAGGGCGCGTGCGAGGCCTGTGCCAGTCCCCCTGGGGCTGCCGCCACCAGTCCCGTCAGCCCCGCAGCCAGGTCCCGGCCGCGGTCGATCACGGTTGCTGCCCTGCGTGGCTTCGCCATGTCATGCGCCCGCTTGCGTTGGCCGGGCAGGCGTTTCCGGTTTGGGTACTGAGTCCAGGTTGCCTTCCGGTTCAGGGCCAGGACCGGATCCCGGATTGAGGCGCGGAGCGAGCTGCTGGCGCAGCCAGGCCTTCACCAGCCGTTCCCAGCGCTCCGGGTCCACATTCCATTCCTTGGTATGCCGTGCGTGGTTGAACGTTTCGAACGTCACCATTTCGGGGTTCCGTTCGGCCAGCAGGGCGGAAGGGCCATACGGCACGTATTCGTCGTCGACGCTGTGGATGATCAGGGTGGGCGTCCTCAGCTCGACGGCCCGGGACACCCAGTCCATCACTTTCAGGTCCACGGGCGCCGAGAGGCCCGTAAGCCTGCGCCCCAGGGGGTGGCCCAGCATCAGCTGCCCGTACCGGCCCACCAGCGACGGGATCCGGTTCAGCTGCGCATGGTGCGCCAGCACGGTTACCCAGTCGATGACCGGCGCGTCCAGCACCATGGCCCGGATCAGGTGCCGGTAGCGGGAGAGATCGGCGGTCTGCAGGCAGATGGCCCCTCCCATGGACCAGCCGAACAGGACAACTTCCTCGGCACCATGGGCCAGCGCGTACGCAATGGCAGCTTCAATGTCCTGCCACTCGGTCGAACCCAGGCCGTACCGCCCGTCATCGGCCGACGGCGCCAGTCCGTCGTTCCGGTACGACACCAGCAGGCTGGTCAGGCCCAGTTCAAGAGCCGGCCCCACCGCCCGCAGGGCCTCCTGCCGGGTGGCGCCGCGCCCGTGCACCATGATGGCCCAGGTCCGTGCAGTCCCCTTTGCCCGGACCAGCCAGGCGGGCGCTTCGCCCCGCTCAACGGGGATCAGCACGTCTTCGGCCGGAATTCCGACGGCGGCCGGGTCCGGGTAGGTGGCGCCGCTCCACCAGCCCCAGCGGGCCGTGGAGAGGTCGCCACTGTAGACGGCTTCGACCTCGCGCAGCACTGTCCGCTCAGCGGGCGAGTACGAAACGATGCGGCCGATCCGTGCGTGGCCCTTGCCGCCGTCGAAAAAGAATCCGTAGACCCCGTCCACCGTGGTGTCGTCGTTGGCGGCCAGGATCACCTGTTGCTGCTGACCGTCCCGGATCACGGCCAGCACTTCCTTGTCGGCCGCCCGCTGCCGTGCCGGAGTGATCACCCGGCGAGCAAAATACACGGCGAGCGCCGATGAGCCCGCGCCCAGCAGGCTCGCCACCGAGCCGCCGGCGATGGCACCCCCGATGGCCCATTTGGCCCCCGGCGACACTCCACCGGATTCCCTGGTGGGTGCAGTCATTGCAGGGCGCGCTCGCCGGAAAGGTGCCATGGGACTATTCTTACCGGCCCTGCCGCAGATGCCCGCATTCCAGGACCGGACCGGCACGGCGCCGCGCGGCTGAAACGGGAGTGATCCGGCACTTTCCGCGACCTCGATGCGGGCGTCTGCGGGCGGCGCTAGGCTAAGGCCATGAGTGATCCCATCATCATCCTGACCGAAGAACCCCTGGGTGCGGACGACCGCGTGAACATTGAACGGCTGGTGGATGGTGCTGACAGCCGCCTGCTGGTCCTGGTGCCGGCGAACACGGAGCGGCACCTGCTGGTGGACTTCCTTGAGAACCTGTCCATGCTGGACGTAGCCAAGGCATTCCGCGAACTGGCGTCCCGCAACCCGGATGCAGCCACCGAACGCGCGCACGCCGACGAAACGCTGGCGGCGTCGCTCGCGGCGCTCGCAGGACTGGGCTCCGGTGTGACCGGCCAGGTAGTGGACGGCAAGGCCGTGGACGGCCTGGTGGCGAAGGTGCGGGAAACCGGCGCCTCCCAGGCCGTCGTGATCACCAGGCCGCATGCCGTGGCGGATACCTTCCACACCGACTGGGCCAACAAAGCCCAGGACCAGCTCGGCATTCCCGTACTCCATTTGTATGCGGGCTCGGGATTTATCGGCGACTCCTAAGCGTTGGGAAGGCTATGAGCATCTTTGGAAACAGCATCTTCGGCAACAAGGCACCAGGCGTTGTTGGCGGGGTAAAGGACAACAGCGCCCAGGGGGCTACGGCCCAGGAGGGTATTGGCCAAAAAGGTGATGCCCAGTGGCGCCAGGAACTGACCCCGGAGGAATACCACGTCCTGCGGCAGGCGGGGACGGAACGGCCGTATACCGGCGAATACTGGGACACCCACACGGAGGGCGTGTACCAGTGCCGGGCCTGCGGCGCCGAATTGTTCACCAGCAATGAGAAGTTCGATTCCCACTGCGGCTGGCCTTCCTTCTGGGCCCCCTTAGCCGAGGGCAACGTGCGCTACATCCACGACCGGACCCTGGGCATGGACAGGATCGAGGTGCGGTGTGCCTCCTGCGACTCACACCTGGGCCACGTGTTCGAGGGCGAGGGCTACGGCACTCCCACCGACCAGCGCTACTGCATCAACTCGGTCTCCCTGCGGCTTGTGGCCAAGGACGAAGCAGACGGCGGGCCCGAAAGCTGAAGGGCCATGCCCGGACCCAGCGCGGTCCCACAGCCTGAGGCAGGTCTCGGACCAGTCCCGAAGGCGCTGAGCATAAGTTCTTCTTACGCAAAGGTCCTTTGGGCATAAGTCCTGCTGGTTGCTTGTTACGCTCGCCAGAGAAGCAAGCAACCAGAAAGGCAGCCGACGATGACAGAGACCCTGACCACCGCCGTTACCGGGATTTCCGCGCAGAACCAGGACTGGCTACGGCTCAAGGGCGCAGCCACGGCCCTGCAGGCCCTCCAGGTCCAGGACGGCTCCATCCCCGGGCCCGAGGACCACGCGGCGGCAGCACAGTACGTGGATACCATCGTGGACGCGATCCAGGCCCTGGCCCCCGCCTTTCCCCATGATGCCGCCTACCTTGAGTCCGCCGCCGCCGACTTCCTGGCATGGGCCGCCGGCGGCTTCAACGTTCCGGACTTCCTCTCTTCCCTGCTGGCATTCCAGCCCCAGGAGCAGCGCCACGACGGGCTGCAGCACCTGGTGGTCTTTCCCATGTACACCCAGAACGGCAGCAGCAACCGGCTGGTGGAGGCCGTGCTGGTGGAGGTGATCTGGCCGGAGTTCATCGCAGGACTGGAAGCCGGGGAGTACTCCAACAAGCTGTTCGTTCCCATCCGTTTCGTCGATTTCACCCCGGGCTATGACACCAACTCCGCCGTCCTGTTCCCTGAGACGGTAGCGGTCAGCCAAACCCCCACGTTCACGTGGGGCGCCATCTTCGCCGACCGCGAAGCTGCCCGGTTCCGGCGGGTGCTGAAGGCCGCCGCCGGGATCACTTCCCTGGAGCTCCCGGAGGGCGCCGCCGAGCTGCTCGCCGACCAGGACCTCACCGAGGCCACCTTCGTGATGTGGGACCTGATCCACGACCGGACGCATATGCGCGGCGACCTGCCCTTCGATCCCTTCATGATCAAGCAGCGGATGCCTTATTTCCTGTACTCACTGGAGGAACTGCGCTGCGACCTCACCGCGTTCCGCGAATCGGTCCGGATCGAACATGACGACGACGCCGACCCCCAGGCCCGGCGGCACGCGAAGCTGGTGCAGTACGCCATCATTTTCGACCGGATCTTCCGCTTCGCCATCACCGGCATCCGGGTCCGCAACTACGACGGCCTGGGCGGCCAGCTCCTCTTCGCCTGGCTGCACCAGCAGCACGTGCTGCACTGGACGGACACGCGTCTCACCATCGACTGGGATGAAGTGGCGGACGCTGTGATCGCCCTGGGAGCCAGCATCGACGACCTGTATTGGCGCTCCATTGACCGGCCCAAGACCGCCCACTGGCTGGCGGCGTACCAGCTGGTTTCGGCAACCGTCACCCCCAACCCGGCTTCCGTGTGGGCCAAGGGCCCGGACGCGCTCCCGCTGGCGGGAACCCCCCGCGGCCTCACGGACCAGGTACTGGACGACGAATTCCCGCTGTCCATGTTCTACGAGGCATTGGAGAAGAAGATGCGCCCCGTCATCGAGTCAACCGCCGGGATCACCGGCCGCTCCGCCCTGTGACCGCTTCCGGCGCAGCCGCTGCCGCCCATCACGCCGGACCCCTCAACGTCCTGGTGTCCGGCGGCAGCGGCGCGTCCGGCATCGCCGTCGCCCGGGCGTTGGCGGCAGCCGGGCACCGCGTGGCAACCGTGGGATCGGACCAGGCCAGGATCAGGGCAGCGGCGGAGAAAGCGGGCGACGGCGTTACCCCCTTCACGTCCGACCTCGCAGTTTTGGCGGACGTCCGGCACCTGCGGGCGGAGGTCACCGCCGCCTTCGGGGCGGTCGACGCCGTGATCCACCTGGTGGGTGGCTGGCGCGGGGCCAAGGGCATCGCTGACCAGTCCGACGACGACTGGGACTTCCTGGAGCGCGGCGCAGTCACCACGCTCCGCAACGTGACACGCGTCTTCTTCGACGACATTGCCGCGTCCACCTCCGGCAGGTTTGCGATGGTGTCCTCCACGGCCCTGGACAAGCCAGCCGCTGCGGTGGCCAGCTATGTGGCGGCCAAGGCTGCCGCGGAAGCCTGGACCATGGCCGTGGCGGACGGCTTCCGCCGGGCCGCCGGTGACGGCGGAATCCAGGCCGCTGCCAGCGTCCTGGTGGTCAAGGCGCTGGTTGACGACGGGCTGCGCCGTACCCATCCCGAGCGGAAATTCCCAGGGGCAACCGACGTGGCTGACCTGGCTGCCGCCGTCGTACGGCTTTTCGACACTCCACCGGCAGAACTCAACGGTGCCCGGATCCGGCTGGCCGACTGACCGCCGCCACGACTGTACCTAGACTGAAAGCGTGAGCAACCCTATGACGACAACAGCAGAAACAGGCGCGGCGCTGCGGCTGCACGATCCCAGCGTGCGCGGCTTTGCCTCCGACAACTACTCCGGCGTCCACCCTGAAGTCCTGGCCGCACTGGCGGCAGCCAATGACGGGCACCAAGTCTCCTACGGCGAGGACGACTACACCGCGCGGCTGCAGGAACTGATGGTTGAACACTTCGGGCCGGGCATCGAATGCTTCCCTGTCTTCAACGGCACTGGCGCCAACGTTTTGTCCCTGCAATCCCTGCTCCCCCGCTGGGGCGCCGTGGTGTGCGCCTCCACCGCCCACATCAACATGGATGAAAACGGGGCGCCGGAGCGCATCGGCGGCATGAAACTCCTGCAGGTCCCCACGCCGGACGGCAAGCTGACCCCGGAGCTGATCGACCGGGAGGCCTGGGGCTGGGGCGATGAGCACCGTGCCCAGCCGCTGGCCGTCTCCATCACCCAGACCACCGAACTGGGCACCTGCTACACGCCGGAGGAAGTGCGGGCCATCGCAGACCACGTCCATGCCAAGGGCATGAAGCTGCACATGGACGGGGCGCGCCTGGCCAACGCGGCTGCCCACCTGCAGGTTCCGTTGCGAACCTTCACCAGGGACGCCGGCGTGGACATCCTGTCCTTCGGCGGCACCAAGAACGGGCTTCTCTTCGGCGAGGTGGTGGTGGCACTGAACCCTGAGGCCGCCCACGGCCTGGTGTACCTGCGCAAGATGAACATGCAGCTGGCATCCAAAATGCGGTTCATGTCCGCCCAGTTCATCGCCCTGCTGGAAGGCGACCTCTGGCTGCGTTCCGCCTCTCATGCCAACGCGATGGCCGCCCGGCTGCGGGCCGCCGTCGACACCATTGAGGGCGTCCGCCCCACGCAAAAAACGGAATCCAACGGTGTGTTCGCCATCCTGCCTCCCGGCATGGCGGACAGGCTGCGCAGTACGTTCCGGTTCTACGACTGGGACGAGGCAGCCAACGAAGTCCGCTGGATGTGCTCCTTTGACACTACCGAGGAGGATGTTGATGCCTTCGCTGCCGCAATCCGCCATGAACTACGCGATTACCGGGACGGCCGGGCAGGGTAAGCGGCCGCTGACGGCGAGCCTTCCTGCCCCGCCCCGTGCCGCACCGTAATCTGCCAAGGTGAACGCACTTGACCAGGTTCCCCCGGATTTTCTCCACGCCTTGGGAACCCTCAGGAAAGCCCGGTGCCGCCAGGAACTGCGCCTCGCGGAGATCCCTGCCCCCGCGCGGCTGGCACCCTTCGCCGTTGCCCTGGGCGCCGAAGTGATGGTTCCCGGATCCGGCGGCCCCGCCACGCCCCTGCACGGGCCTGCGGCCATGGCTTTCGCTGCCGCATCAGGCACAGCCGCAGCGGGAACTGCCGACGAGGATGAGACGGAACTGGCCACCGGACGCTTCATCCTGCTGCATGATCCTGATGGATCAGCGGTCTGGGACGGCGAGTTCCGCATCGTCACCTACATCCGGGCTGAACTGGAACCGGAAATGGGCAACGACCAAATGTTGGGAACTGTGGCATGGACGTGGCTAGTGGAGGCGTTGGAAAACCACAAGGCGGCTTACCGGGCAGCCGGCGGCACTGCCACCCGCGTCCTGTCAGAGAGCTTCGGCACCTTGGCGGGGCGGCCGGGATCCATCGACATCGAACTCCGGGCCTCCTGGACGCCCGATTCCGCCGATGTCCAGGCGCATTTGGAGGCCTGGTCCGACATGGTGTGCACGTTCGCCGGCCTCCCGCCCCTGCCCGACGGCGTCACGGCCCTTCCGCCCCGCCGCCGCGGCCAGCAGAACGGTTATGGGGCAGCCCGGTAAACTGGGGGCATCATGACCCCAAACATTCCGGAAAACACCACAGCCGGCGTCCCGGCTGCTGCTGCCGCACCCCACATCACGGTGGAGGGCTTTGACAGCTCCATCCCCGAAATCATCGACCTTGACGCCCCGCGTGAGGGCGTTCCCCTGGTCATCGAAACCCGGTCCGGCCTGGAGCGCTGCGCCGCCGCCATTGCCGCCGGCACCGGTCCAGCCGGTGTTGATGCCGAACGCGCCTCCGGCTTCCGTTACGGCCAGCGCGCCTTCCTGGTCCAGATCCGGCGCGAGGGCGCCGGAACCTGGCTGATCGATCCCGAGCCGTTCGGAAACCTGGAGATCATCAACGATGCCCTGCGCGGCGTCGAATGGATCCTGCACGCAGCCAGCCAGGACCTGCCCTGCCTGTCCGAGCTCGGGATGTGGCCGGACAAGCTCTTCGACACCGAACTCGCCGCACGCCTGGCCGGACTGCCCCGCGTGGGGCTGGCTGCGGTCATCGAACAGCTGCTGGGATTCGGACTTGCCAAGGAGCACTCCGCCGCGGACTGGTCCACCCGCCCCCTGCCGGAGCCATGGCTGCGCTACGCCGCCCTGGACGTGGAGGTCCTCACCGAACTGCGCGAGGAACTCATCGAGCTGCTCCAGGCGGACGGAAAGCTGGAGTACGCCAAGCAGGAATTTGCCGCCATCCTCGAGGCCGGCGTCGCTCCCCCTCGCGTGGATCCCTGGCGGAAGACCTCGGGCCTGCACCAGATCCGGGACCGCCGCCAGCTCGCGGCCGTCCGGGAGCTGTGGCTGGAACGGGACGCACTGGCGCAGAAACGGGATGTGGCGCCGGGCAGGCTCATTCCGGACTCAGCCCTCGTCGCGGCGGCGAAGGCCATGCCCGCCACCGTCCCCCAATTGCTCAGCACCAAGGGATTCCACGGCCGCGCGGCACAGCGGGAAGCTCCACGCTGGCTGCGCTGCATCGCCGCTGCCCGGGACATGGAGGAACTGCCGCCCCTGCACCTGGCCACCAACGCCCCGCCGCCGCCGCGGGTCTGGGCAGACCGCGATCCGGAAGCCGCCGCCAGGCTGGCCACCGCCCGGCCCCTCCTCCAGGCAAAGGCCGAGGAACTGAACCTGCCGCTGGAGAACCTGTTGACGCCCGACTACCTGCGGCGTGTGGCGTGGCGGCCTCCCGCGGAGGTCACCGGGGATTCAATCTCCGCCGAGCTGCGGGGCCTGGGTGCCCGCGAGTGGCAGGTGGACCTCACTGCCCCGCTGATCGCCGGTGCGTTCCTGAACCCGCAGCCGCTGCCGCCCAAGGAAGCCAAACCCGTCGCCGCAGCCGGCGCTTAGTAACTGCCGCGCTCCAGCCCTTGCGGGCTAAGTTACTCACGAGTAACATCGGTGTGACCGACGTCAGGCTGCTGCCGCCCTCCGGCATGCACCCGGCGCGCTACGTCTCGATGAGGAGTTACATGTGAGCCAGCACGGAAGCGGCGCATCCCCGCGCACTGTCCGCGACGTCGTCTTTGTGGACGGCATCCGCACACCCTTCGGCAGGGCCGGCGAGAAAGGAATCTACGCCGGTACCAGGGCCGACGACCTGATCGTGAAGTGCATCCGCGGCCTGCTGCGCCGCAACCCGGCACTGCCGGCAGAGCGGATCGACGAGGTGGCCATTGCCGCCACCACGCAGACCGGCGACCAGGGCCTCACCCTCGGCCGGACGGCGGCGCTGCTGGCCGGCCTCCCGCGCACGGTCCCAGGCTTCGCCATCGACCGGATGTGCGCCGGCGCCATGACCGCTGTGACCACCACGGCGGGCGGCATCGGCTTTGGCGCCTACGACGTGGTAGTCGCCGGCGGGGTTGAGCACATGGGACACCACCCCATGGGCTCAGGCGCCGACCCCAACCCCCGGTTCATGTCCGAACGGCTGGTGGACCCGGCAGCGCTGAACATGGGAAACACCGCCGAGAACCTGCATGACCGCTTTCCGGACATCACCAAGCAGCGCACCGACGCCTACGCGGTGGCTTCGCAGGACAAACTGGCCGCAGCCTACCGGGACGGAAAGATCCAGCCGGACCTGGTTCCGGTGGCCGCCCGGAAGCCCGGCGAGGGCTGGACCGTCCACAGCAAGGACGAACCGCCCCGCCCCGGCACCACCCTGGCCGATCTCGCCGGCCTGCGGACACCGTTCCGCGCCCACGGCCGGGTCACCGCCGGAAACGCCGCCGGCCTGAACGACGGCGCAACCGCCGCCGTCCTTGCGTCCTTTGAGGCGGCGGCCGAACTTGGCCTGCCGGTGAAGATGCGGCTGGTCAGCTACGCCTATGCGGGGGTGGAACCGGAGGTCATGGGCATCGGCCCCGTCCCCGCCACCGAAAAGGCGTTGAAGAACGCCGGACTGACCATCGATGACATCGGCCTGTTCGAGATCAATGAGGCGTTCGCCGTCCAGGTCCTGAGCTTCCTTGACCACTACGGCATTGCCGACGACGATCCCCGGGTCAACCGCTACGGCGGCGCCATTGCCGTGGGCCACCCGCTCGCTTCTTCCGGCGTCCGGCTGATGATCCAGCTGGCCCGCCAGTTTGAGGAAGACCCGTCGGTCCGCTACGGGATCACCACCATGTGTGTGGGCCTGGGCATGGGCGGCACCGTGATCTGGGAGAACCCGCACCACCCCGACTACAGTGGAAACCCCTCCGGTGGGACCGCCACCGCTACCGTCCCCGAAGGAGCCCTGGCATGAGCGCCGCAGATTACCGCAAGTTGGCGGACCTCTTCCCCAACGAAACCGTGACCCACTCCTACGTCCAGGACATCACCCTGCCGGGAACCGCGGGACAGCCGAGCCCGGGCACCTTTGCCCTGGTCACCCTGGACAACGACCTTGACCACACCAAGCCCACCACCCTTGGGCCCAACACGCTGGTGGAGCTCGGCACTGTGCTGGAAGGCCTGCGGGACCGCGCCGCCCGCGGCGAAATCGTGGGCGTGGGCGTGACCGGCAAGCCGCACTACCTGGTGGCCGGCGCGGACCTTTCCGCCGTGAAGTCCCTGGAAAAGCGGGAACACGGGCTGTGGATGGCACAGCTGGGCCACGACGTCTACGCCACCCTGGCAAACCTTGGCGTCCCCAGCTTCGCCTTCATCAACGGCGCTGCCCTGGGCGGCGGCCTGGAGATCGCCCTGCAGTCCACGTACCGCACCGTGTCTACGGGAGCAGGCGCCCTGGCGCTTCCGGAAGCGTTCCTGGGCCTGGTGCCCGGCTGGGGCGGCGTCTACATCCTTCCCCGCCTGGTGGGGCCGGAAAATGCCGTGAAGGTCATGATCGAGAACCCGCTCAGCAACAACCGGACGCTTTCCGGGGCGCAGGCGTTCGGCATGGGCATTGCGGACGCCGTCTTTGAGCCTGCCGACTTCCTGGAGCAGTCGCTGGCCTGGGCCGCGGGAGTCATCTCCGGCGCGGTGGTCCCGGAGCGTGCCAACGCCGTCGACCCCTCATCCCCCGACGCTGCAGCCCGCTGGGCCGCTGCCGTGGAGGCCGGCCGGAAGTTCGTGGAGGGCAAGACCTCCAACGCCTCCCCTGCCCCGGCGAAAGTCCTGGACATCCTCGAAGCCAACCGCACCATGTCCGCCGCGGAGTCCGCATCCCTGGAGTGCGGGACCCTGGCCGAGCTGATGCAGACGGATGAGTTCCGCTCCACCGTCTACGCCTTCCTCGACCTGGTGCAGAAGCGCGGCAAGCGCCCGGCCGGGGCGCCCGACCGCAAGCTGGCCCGCCCCGTCACCAAGGTGGGCGTGGTGGGCGCCGGCCTGATGGCCGGCCAGCTGGCCCTGCTCTTTGCCCGCCAGCTGAAGGTGCCGGTGGTCCTGACCGACATCGACCAGGCCCGGGTGGACAAAGGCGTGGCGTATGTCCACGCCGAGGTGGACAAGCTGCTGGCGAAGAAGCGCGTCAGCCAGGACGCTGCCAACCGCACCAAGGCGCTGGTGACGGGATCGGTGTCAAAGGAAGCCTTCGCGGATGCCGACTTCGTGATCGAGGCCGTCTTCGAGGAATTGCACCTCAAGAAGCAGGTCTTCGCCGAACTCGAGGGCATCGTGTCCCCGGAGTGCATCCTTGCCACCAACACGTCTTCCCTCTCGGTGACGGAGATGGCTGCGGACCTGCAGCACCCCGAACGGCTGGTGGGTTTCCACTTCTTCAATCCCGTGGCCGTCATGCCGCTGCTCGAGATCGTCCGCGCGCCGCGGACCGATGACGCGGTGCTGGCTACCGCCTTTGAACTGGCCAAGGCCCTGAAGAAGACCGGCGTGCTGGTCAAGGACGCAGCCGCGTTCGTGGTCAACCGCATCCTGCTGCGGCTCATGGGGGAAGTGACCGCAGCATTCGACGAGGGCACCCCCGCCGAGGTGGCGGACAGCGCGCTGCGGCCCATGGGCCTGCCCATGACGCCCTTCACGCTGCTGGCCATGGTGGGCCTGCCCGTAGCGCAGCATGTCCAGGAATCGCTGAACGCTGCCTTCGGCGACCGCTTCCCCGTCTCCGCCAACCTGAAGAAGCTCATCGACAACAACGTCAAGGCACTGTGGGAGACGGCCCCTGACGGTTCCCGGGCCATCCCCGACTCCACCCTTGAGCTGATGTCCTTTGGCTCCAGCCCTTCCACGGCAGGGCAGGTGCTGCACCGCGTCCAGGACGCCCTGGCTGAAGAAATCGGCCTGATGCTGGACGAGGGCGTCGTGGCCGGTCCGGAGGACATCGACCTTTGCATGATCCTCGGCGCCGGCTGGCCCATGTTCCTGGGCGGCATCACGCCGTACCTGGACCGGGTGGGCGCGTCGGAGCGGGTCAACGGCAAGCGCTTCCTGGAACCCGGCGTCGCGTCAAGCCCGGCGCAGGGGTAAGCGCACCGGCCGTCGGCGGCCGGCCGTCAGGCTGGAACCAGCCGTCCGCCGTCGAGCGCCAGGATGCGGTGCGCCGCCGCGCGTGCATAGCCCAACTCATGGGTGACCAGCACGACGGCGGCGCCGGCCTCCGCTGCCGAGCGTACGGCCGCATCAAGCAGGCGCAGCCCGTCGCCGTCCAGCGCTACGGTGGGTTCATCAAGTGCCAGGACGGCAGGCCTGCGCGCCAGGACGGTGGCCAGTGCCAGGAGGCGCTGGGCGGACGCCGGGAGCTCGGCGGGGTGCTCCTGGGCGGCATCTGCCAGGCCGGCGCCCCGTAGTGCTGCCGCGGCGAGCTCCGCCGCCTTGGCCGGGCCGAACAGGCGGTCAAGGCCGAACCGGACTTCCCGCAGCACGGTCCGTTCGAACAGTTGGTCACGGGGCTGCTGGAAGAGCAGGCCCACGGACGCGGCCGTTTTTCCCACCGGAGCGCCTGCGATGTCACCGCCGCGGACCAGGACGGTCCCCGAGGTGGGGCGCAGCAATCCATTGAAGTGCCGCAGGAGGGTTGATTTGCCCGCTCCGTTGGGCCCGGTGATGGCCAGGATTTCCCCCGGCTGGACTGCCAGATGGACGTCGTGCAGCACCATTGCCTGGCGGTCGGGCCCCGGCTCCTGGCGTGGACGCCTGCGGCGGCGTACGGGCGTTTCCGGATATCCAAAGGACACCCCCCGCAGCTCCAGCGCTGCGGGCCTCGCCGGCAACTCGTCCGCCCAGCGAGTGGAGGGCCGGGGCACTGGCGTCGCAGCGGCTTCCAACCCGTCGAGGCGCCGGATGGCCGGCGGCAGGAGCCCGGAGCCGGTGCCCAAGGCAGCAGGAGGACCGCTGGCGGTGACCGTGCCGCCGGCCAGCACCACCCACGTGCCGGCTTCCAGCAGCAGTGGGTTCACCGCCTGGCTGAGGATTACGACGGCGGTACCACGCTTGAGGAGGTCCCGGACCAGGCCGGCAAGCTCCTTGGTCCCTGCCGCGTCCAGGGAGGCGAAAGGTTCGTCCATGACCAGCACCGGAGGTCCGGGGATGATCGCGCAGCCTACGGCCAGGCGCCGCAACTGGCCGCCGGAGAGCCTGGCCGGGTCTTGGTCCAGCTGGTTGCCGAGCCCCAGCAGCGCCGCGGTGTGCTCCACGGCGGTTTTCATGAGGGCGCGCTCCATGCCGGCATTTTCCAAACCGAAAGCGAGTTCCTCGGCCACCGTGGCCCGGACGGTGGACAGGACGGCGGCAGGGTCCTGCGGTACGAAGCCAACGTGCCGGCCCCACTCTGCAGGATTTATCCGGGGGTCCCCCGCGCCGCCGTCGAACTCCAGCCGCGTTCCGGACAGCTCAAGGAATCCTGTCAGCGTTCCGTGGCCGCCCGGCGGCAACCAGCCGGCCAGCAGGCGCCCCAGGGTGGACTTGCCGCTCCCGGATGCGCCCACGATGGCCGTGAAGGAGCCCGGCGCACAGGAGACAGCCACATCCCGCAGGGCCGGGGCCTGCCCGTCGTGGAACGTGAACTCGCGGATGCCGGCTGCCAGTGCGGGGCTGTTGACGGGGACAGCGCGGCCCGCAGCCGCCGTTCGTTCAGGCACCGGGCTGCACCACCCGAAGAACCACAGCGGCCAAAGCAGCCAGCAAGAGGGCTGCGCGAACTGTGCGCTGCAGGCGGGAATCGGCCACTTCCCGGTAGCTGGTCCGCGGACCGGGATTGCCCAGGCCGCGGGCCTCCAGGGCGGCAGCCCGGGTACCGGCGTCTTCGATCAGGGACAGGACCAGGGGAACGGCCTGCAGGCGGAACGCCCCGATCCTGGATACCAGGCTGCGGGAGACCACCAGGCCGCGGGATTCCTGGGCCTGCCGGATCCGGCGCGCCCGGTCGGCGATGGCCGGCAGCAGGGTCAGGGTGGACGCCAGCACAAATGCGAACCGGCCCTGCACACCGCGGGCGGACAACGCCGCCACGAGGTCGGGGACGCTGACGCTGAAGGAGAACAGCAGCAGGGCCAGGACCACGGCGGACAGCTGCAGGATGCGCTGCCCGGCGAAGTCCAGGCCCTCCGCGGTGATCCGGGCAGGTCCCCACTCTGCCAGGACGGTCCGGCCCTCCGGGAAGAACAACCCGTGCAGAACCAGCAGTGACAGGCCAAACGGGACCAGGACAGCGGCAGCCGCCGGCAGCACGCGGCGGGCCGTGCCGCCCGCCGCTGACAGGCCAAGGCAGCCGGCAACCACGGCGAGGGACAGCTGCCAGCTGCCGGCCGCCGTCGTGATTGCTGCCGTGGCCGCGGCAGCCGACAGCGGGGTCAGCGGATTAAGGCGCTCCCGCCCGGCCGGCGCCGCGGTCCTGCCTGCGGAGGATGCTGTCACAGGGTTCCGGTCAGCCGTTCCGTGTTGAATCGTGGGCAGTACCCTGGACCGGAGCCTGCACTGCGGCATCTGTGCGTGCCTCCGTAGCCTGGCTGTTGCCGGCCAGGACCCGGTGGCGCCGGATGAAGGGGAACTGCAGGCGGGCCCGGCGGGGTAACGCGTAGACCAGGATGGCCACGATGGTGAACACGATGGCCTTGTCCATGGGGTCGGAGAGCAGGGCCTGCTTGGTGATGGCGGCCAGGAGGGTGTCCCCCATGGCGCGGAAGGCGCTGACGATTGCGCCCGTGGCCACGCCCGACGTTCCGCCGAAGACAAAGGCAGCCACGGGGGCGGACACCACTCCGGCGATGATCCCGGTGACGAAGCCGGCGACGGGAGCCAGGTAGAAGCGGCGGAAGAGGCCGTAGCGGGCTGCGAGCCCTGCCAGGCAGCCGATGAGCGCGGCGCCTGCCGCGAACGGCAGCACGGTGGGGTTGAAGAAGGACCAGACGATGCTGCTGAGGGCGCCCGTGGCGGCGCCGGCTGCCGGGCCTGCCAGGACGGCGATCAGCACGGTGCCGATGGCGTCGAGGTAGAAGGGAACCAGGGTGCTGCCCACGAACTGGCCAAGCACGATGTTCAGGACCAGTGCCACCGGGATCAGCACCAGTGTGGACGCCGGAAGGGTGGGCAGCACGGCGACGATCAGCAGGACGGCCCCTGCCAGGAAGCCGGTGAGGGCGATCAGGGCCGAGGCGCTGCCCGGTCCTCCGGTGATGTCTGCCGGCTGGTTGAGTACCAGGTAGACGTAGGTGGCAGCGATGGCCAGGGCGCCGAGGATTTCCAGGATCCGGCGGCGGGCCGCGGGACGTTCCTGGGACGGAAGCGTCAAAGAGGGCGATGACATGGGGAATGTTCCTTTGGGGTGCAGGCAGTGGCCCGGCCGTACCGGGCCGGAATATGGCTGCCTATGTCACCTCGGCAGCAGCCGGCGGCAACTGCGCCGGGCCGGTCCGGAGCCCATTCTACCGGCCAAGCGCCGTCAGTGGACCGTGCAGGATGCCGCTCCGACAGTGGGCCCGGATCCTGGTCCTTATTCCGTCTTCCGGGCCAGGCTGCCGACGGCGGACACCAGCTCGCGGAACGCCTGTTCCGGGTTGTTGCCGGACACAATGCGGGCGTTCGGGGGTGCGCCCCAGAGTCCGCGGAAGTCTGCCACGGTGGTTCCCGCCAGGAGCGGCGAGTCCGTTTCGACGTCCACGGTGGCGGGGCGGGCCGTGTACTCGAGCGTGCCTGCGGCTACCCCGGCCGCGAAGAAGTCATGGACGTGGGCCAGGTAGCCCTGGTCGTAGCGCCGGTGGAACTCGAAATAGAACCGCAGGGCGTCCGAGAGGTCCCTGATGAGGGTGTTGTCGGAGGTGCTCCGGCGGCCCTCGGGGTCCTCGGGGAGCACCAGTTCCGGAACGGCGGCACCTGCGGCCTCAGCCAGTTCACGGACGTGGGCCGGGCGCAGCTCCATGCGTTCGGTGGTGTCCAGGGAGCAAACGATGGGCAGTTTCTCCAGGGGCCTTCCCAGGTACGCGGCGTAGACCTCCTTCGCGGCATGCGGATCCACGTGGGTGTTCCACTCGGCGGTGGGGGTGGTGTTGCCCTGGTGGTAGAAGGCACCGCCCATGATCACCACCTTGGCCAGGAGGTCGGGAAGGTCCGGTTCCTTCCGCAGCGCCAGCGCGAAGTTGGTCAGCGGTGCGGTGATGAGCGCGGTCAGCTCCCCCGGCCTGGCCCTGGCATGTTCGATCCATAGGTCCACCGCGTTCCGTTCGCTGATCCGGCCGGCGGGTTCGGGCAGGACGGCGTAGCCGATCCCCTGCGGCCCGTGGGTCTCGGGGGTGGTGAGCAGCGGGATGGACAGGGGCTTGCGGGCACCCACGGCCACCTGGATGCCGGGCCGGCCACACAGTTCCAGCAGCGCCAGGGTGTTGCGGGCCACCTGGTCCGCGTCCACGTTTCCGGGGGTGGCCGTGACCGCCACGAACTCCGTGTCCGGGAGGGCCGCCAGGTAGGCCAGGGCCAGGGCATCGTCGATGCCGGTGTCAACGTCCAGGAGGTAGGCGGGCACGGCTGCCTAGAAGAGTGCGACCTTGGGCACGGCCGGGAAGATGCCGTCCAGGGCAGCGAGGTCTTCGGGCGTGGGGACCCAGTTTGCCGCTTCCGCGTTCTGCCGGACCTGCTCAGGCTTGGTGGCACCGGCGATGACGCTGGCCACCGAGGGCTGGGCGGCGAGCCAGGAGAAGGCCACCTCGATCTCCGTCAGCCCGCGTTCCTTCGCGAAGGCGCTGAACCTGCCCAGCTGGTCCCAGTCGGCGTCGTCCACCATGTTGGTGCGGGTGTGGCTGAGCCGGGACCCTTCCGGGGCGTGGCCCGGCGAGTACTTGCCGGTCAGCAGGCCGTTGGCCAGCGGGAAGTACGGAAGGACCCCCAGTCCGAACTCCTCGGCGGCCGGGGTCACTTCGAGCTCGGCGCGCCGGTCCAGCAGGTTGTAGTGGTTCTGCGAGGAAATGAACCGGGCCGTGCCCAGCTCGCGGGCAACGTACTCCGCCTGGGCGATCTGCCAGCCGGAGCGGTTGGAGTGGCCGATGTAGCGGACCTTGCCGCTGCCCACCAGGGTGTCCAGCGCCGCCAGGGTCTCGTCAATGGGCGTCAGCGGATCCGGTGTGTGGAACTGGTAGAGGTCGATCCAGTCGGTGCCGAGCCGCCGCAGCGAAGCCTCCACTGCCTGGATGATGTACCGCCGGGAGCCGCGGGCGCCGAAGTCGGGGCCGTTGGCACCCCTGGTGTCCATCCCGAATTTGGTGGCAAGGACCACGTCCGCGCGCCGGCCGCCGAGGGACTTGCCGAGCATTGTTTCGCTGAGCCCAGGTTCCCTGCCGTAGTTGTCTGCCACGTCGAAGAGCGTGATGCCGGCGTCGATCGCAGCAATGACGACGGCGTCTGTGGCCTCCTGCGACTCCGTCGCCGTGTTGGCACGGCCCAGGTTGTTGCACCCCAGCCCCACGGTGGAGACGGTCAGGCCCGATTTTCCAACGCGGCGGTAACTGGTCAAGGACGTCTCCTAAAGGCTGAAGCTGCTGGCGGGCTTGGCGGAATGCTTGAGTTTGTAGTGGTCCGGGTCGCCGTAGGGGGCAGCCCCGATGCTGAGCTTGGTGAAGTCCAGGTCCTCGCCGCGGGCGCACACTTTGATGGCGTTGACTGCCTTGTTCACGTCCGGGCACAGGCAGAAGATGTTCAGCTTGTAATCGGTGAACTCTGAGCGTTCCACCGTTCCCAACCCGCGCCAGGCGAGGTGGCTGATCAGGGCGTCAGTCGCCTTTTGCTGCAGGCGCCGGTCCCGCTCGGTGCCTTCCCTGGTTTTGAGGGCGAACTGCGCCACCACCCAGAACTGCTCCTCGTTGGGGACCTCTGCGTATCCGTCCTCAGCGCACTGTGCCGCAAAAGCGTCCAGGAGTCCGTCCGCCGCGCCGGCGTCGGGGACGTCTGTTTCCTCCGTCTTGCTCTGGTGCCCCACGGCACCGAAATTCATGACGAACTGGGAGTACTCCTCATCGAACCAGGCTTCCCTGAAGTGGAGGGCGCCCTCGTCGTCGCGCTTGTAGACCCTGACAATGCCGCTCATATGCGTCCTTTTGTAAACCATTCAACGTCGGTGCCGTCGAAAGGCGCGTGCTGCGCCTTCACGGCGTGGTAGAGCCCGTCCGCGGCGGCCTGGATGTCCTCGATCAGCCGCTGGGGGTAGTGCATGGAGACGCTGTGCTCGGCGAACTCGTCCTGGTCGTCAATGAAGACGCCGCGGCCCGCGGTCCGGATGACATCAAGGTCCATATCGATCACATGGAACTCGGTCACCGCGGGCCGGATGTGTGTCCACTCGTGGCCAACCGCCAGGTCGATGTACACCCGCATTCCGCCCGGGTGGGCGGAGTCGTAGAACGTGGCCACCCAGTCACCCTGGCGCGGCACCAGGAGGACAGCGTCCGAACGCGTATAGAACGCCGCGCCGGGGCGGGAACAGAATTCGTTGGTGCCCTGGAAGATCCACCATCCGTGCTGGTCTTCGCCAAGGTACTGCCCTGGCACCACCCAGTGGGCCTTGCCGTTCCATTTGCGGTTCCGGGAGACCACCAGTTGGCCCGGCTGCAGTCCGCTGGGAACGCGCGTGGTGGTGGTGTGCAGAACTGGTCCGGACTCCCCTGCCGGACCGGGGTACTTCAGTTCGTCCTCGTCCTTCACAGGATCGGAAGGCTGCCGGTGGTGGGGTGCTGCTGCCCGGGCAGGGGCCGCGCAAAGGGAACCTTTGTGCCCAGAACCTGCGCGACGACGTCGTGGGTGATCTGTTGGGCGGTCAGCCCAACGCGCTCCATCACTTGGTTGCGGGTGCCGTGGTCCAGGAACTCCACCGGCAGGCCCACCTCGTTCAGGGCCGTGTCCACGCCCGCGGCGCGCATCTCCTGCCGGATGCGGGAGCCCACGCCGCCTGCGCGGACGCCGTCTTCGATGCAGATCACCAGGCGGTGGTGCGAGGCCAGCGCGATGATGGAACGGCGGACGGGAAGGACCCAGCGGGGGTCCACCACGGTGGTGCTGATGCCCTGGGCGCCGAGCCGGTTGGAGACGTCGAGGGCCAGTTCGGCCATGGCGCCGACGCTGACGATCAGTACGTCGTTCTCGGTGGAGCCTGACGGCCGGCGGGCCAGGACGTCCACGCCGTCGCTCAGCCGTTCCAGTGCCTCCACCGCCGGGCCGACGGATCCCTTGGAGAAGCGGACCACGCTGGGGGCGTCGCTGATGGCCACGGCCTCACGCAGTTCCTCACGGAGCCGGGTGGCGTCGCGGGGCGCGGCAAGGTGCAGCCCGGGGACGATCTGGACCATGGCCATGTCCCACATGCCGTGGTGGCTGGCGCCGTCCGGGCCGGTGACGCCGGCGCGGTCCAGGACGATGGTGACGCCGGCCTTGTGGAGGGCGACGTCCATGAGCAGCTGGTCGAACGCCCGGTTCAGGAACGTGGCATAGACGGCGACGACGGGATGCAGCCCACCAAAGGCCATGCCCGCGGCGGCGGTGAGCGCATGCTGTTCGGCGATGCCGACGTCGATGACGCGCTTGGGGTGCCTGGCCGCGAATTTGTGCAGGCCCACAGGGATCAGCATGGCCCCGGTGATGCCCACGATGTCGTCGCGTTCGTCGGCGATGGCGGCGATCTCGTCCGCGAACACGGAGGTCCAGGACTGGGCGCCGCCGCTCCCCGTGGGTTCGCCGGTTTCGGGGTCGATGATGCCCACGGCGTGGAATTGGTCGGCTTCATGGGCCCGGGCCGGAGCGTAGCCGTGGCCCTTTTCCGTCATGGCGTGCACGATCACAGGGCCGCCGTAGTTCTTGGCAGTGGAGAGTGCATGCTCCATGGCCTGGAGGTTATGGCCGTCCACGGGGCCGATGTATTTCATCCCCAGGTCCTCGAACATGCCCTGCGGCGCCCACCAGTCCTTGATGCCCTTTTTCATGGCATGCAGGCTCTTGTAGGTGAACTGTCCCACCGGGCCGCCGTTCTGCAGCCTCTTCTTCCACCAGTCCAGCGCGCCCTCGTAGGCGGGGGCGGCCCGGAACGAGTCAATGGTGGGGCGCAGCGAGGCGAGATAGTCCGCGAATCCGCCGACCGTGGGAGCGTAGGACCGGCCGTTGTCGTTGACCACGATGACCACGCGGCGCTTCTTGTCCGCGGCAATGTTGTTGATGGCTTCCCAGGCCATTCCGCCGGTGAGGGCGCCGTCGCCCACGATGGCCACCACGTGCCGGTCGCCTTCGCCGGTGAGCTGGCGGGCACGGGAGATGCCGTCAGCCCAGGACAGTGATGACGAGGCGTGGGAGCTTTCCACGATGTCGTGTTCAGATTCGGCCCTGGCGGGATAGCCGGAGAGCCCGCCCTCCTGGCGGAGCGTACTGAAGTCCTGGCGGCCGGTGAGCAGCTTGTGGACGTAGGACTGGTGGCCCGTGTCAAACACAATGCTGTCGCGGGGCGATTCAAAGATGCGGTGCACTGCAAGCGTCAGTTCCACGACGCCGAGGTTGGGCCCGAGGTGGCCGCCCGTCTGGGAGACGTTAGTGATCAGGAAATCCCTGATCTCCGAAGCCAGCTGCTCCAGCTGTTCTTCGGTCAACTCGTTCAGGTCCTGCGGATTCCGGATGGTGTCCAAGATTCCCAATGACCCCTCCTTCGGGTGGTAGACGTGCCGCTTAACTCTAACGCCTTGGCTTGACTGCAAAGCCGAAGCCCCGGCTGGTCGGTGACCGGCCGGGGCTTCGGGGAGGATGGTGCCTGCTGGCAGACCCGCTAGTTCGCGGAGATCTGGCGCAGCACGTACTGCAGGATGCCGCCGTTGCGGTAGTAGTCCGCTTCACCCGGGGTATCGATGCGCAGCACGGCGTCGAACGACTTCGAAGAGCCGTCCTCGGCGGTGGCGGTGACCTTCAGGGTCTTGGGCGTGGTGCCCTCGTTCAGGGCGGTGACGCCCTCCACCGAGAAGGTTTCCGTACCGGTCAGGCCCAGGCTGGCAGCGTTCTCGCCGGCCGGGTACTGCAGCGGCAGGACGCCCATGCCGATGAGGTTGGAGCGGTGGATACGCTCGTAGCTCTCGGCGATGACTGCCTTGACACCCAGGAGCGCGGTGCCCTTGGCAGCCCAGTCGCGCGAGGATCCGGAACCGTATTCCTTGCCCGCCAGGACCACCAGCGGGGTGCCGGCTGCCTGGTAGTTCTGGGCGGCGTCGTAGACGTATGCCTGCGGGCCGTCAGCCTGGGTGAAGTCGCGGGTGAAGCCACCCTCAACGCCGTCCAGGAGCTGGTTCTTGATGCGGATGTTCGCGAACGTGCCGCGGATCATCACTTCGTGGTTGCCACGGCGTGAGCCGTAGGAGTTGAAGTCCTTGCGCTCCACGCCGTTGGCCAGCAGGTACTGGCCGGCAGGGGTGTCGGACTTGAAGGAACCGGCCGGGGAGATGTGGTCGGTGGTGACCGAGTCGCCGAGCTTCAGGAGCACGCGGGCGCCCGAGATGTCCTTGACGGGCTCAGGCTTCGCCTGCATGCCCTCGAAGTACGGGGGCTTCCGGACGTAGGTGGACTTTTCATCCCAGGCGAAGGTGTCGCCGGCGGGGGTGTCGAGCGCCTTCCAGCGGTCGTCGCCGTCGAACACGCCTTCGTAGCCGCGGGCGAACATGCCCTTGTCGATCGAGGAATCGATGACCTGCTGGACCTCAACCGGGTTGGGCCAGATGTCCTTCAGGAAGATGTCGTTGCCGGCTTCGTCCTGGCCGAGGGCGTCGTTCTCGAAGTCGAAGTCCATGGTGCCGGCCAGGGCGTATGCGATGACCAGCGGCGGGGAGGCCAGGTAGTTCATCTTGACGTCCGGGTTGATGCGGCCTTCGAAGTTGCGGTTGCCGGAGAGCACCGCCGTCACCGAAAGGTCGTTGGCCTGGATGGCCTCGGAGATTTCGGCGTCGAGCGGGCCGGAGTTGCCGATGCAGGTGGCGCAGCCGTAGCCCACGATGTAGAAGCCGAGCTTCTCGAGGTAAGGCGTCAGGCCCGACTTGTTGTAGTAGTCGGTGACCACCTTGGACCCGGGGGCCACGGAGGTCTTGACCCAGGGCTTCGAGGTGAGGCCCTTGTCCACGGCGTTGCGTGCCAGCAGCGCGGCGGCCAACATGACGGACGGGTTGGACGTGTTGGTGCAGGAGGTGATCGAGGCGATCGATACGGCACCGTGGTCCAGTTCGAATTCACGGCCGTCGGCGGTCTTGACGGCCACCTTCTTGGACGGGCGTCCGTTGGACTTGGGACCGTGGGCGTGCGGAGCCTGCTCCGTGAGGTGGGTTGCCGAGGCGGTGAAGGACGGCGAGTCCGAAGCCGGGAAGCTTTCGTCGATCGCTTCGTCCAGGCTGCCGTCGGCGAGGTCCACCTTCACGTAGTTGCGCAGGTCCTCGCGGAACTGGGCCTTGGACTCGGTGAGGATGATGCGGTCCTGCGGGCGCTTGGGGCCGGAGATCGACGGGACAACCGTCGACAGGTCCAGCTCCAAGTACTCGGAGAACTTGATGTCGCGGGAGGCATCGTGCCACAGGCCCTGTTCCTTGGCGTAAGCCTCCACGAGGGCCACGTTCTCGTCCGACCGGCCGGTGAGGCGCAGGTAGTCGAGCGTGACGTCGTCGATGGGGAACATTGCGGCGGTGGAGCCGAACTCCGGGCTCATGTTGCCGATGGTGGCGCGGTTTGCCAGCGGCACAGCCGCGACGCCCTCGCCGTAGAACTCGACAAACTTGCCCACCACGCCGTGCTGGCGCAGCATTTCGGTGATGGTCAGCACCACGTCGGTGGCGGTGGCGCCGGCGGGGATGCTGCCGCTGAGCTTGAAGCCCACGACGCGCGGGATGAGCATGGAAACGGGCTGGCCAAGCATTGCTGCCTCGGCTTCGATGCCGCCCACGCCCCAGCCCAGCACGCCCAGGCCGTTGACCATGGTGGTGTGCGAGTCGGTGCCAACGCAGGTGTCAGGGTAGGCGCGGAGGGCACCGTCCACTTCGCGGGTCATCACGGTGCGGGCCAGGTATTCGATATTGACCTGGTGCACGATGCCGGTTCCCGGGGGAACCACCTTGAAGTCATCGAACGCGGTCTGGCCCCAGCGCAGGAACTGGTAACGCTCACCGTTGCGCTGGTATTCGATCTCCATGTTGCGCTCCAGTGCGCCGGAGTTGCCAAAGGCATCGATCTGGACGGAGTGGTCGATGACCATTTCGGCCGGTGCCAGCGGGTTGACCCGCTTGGGGTCGCCGCCCAGGTCCTTCACCGCTTCACGCATGGTGGCAAGGTCAACCACGCAGGGAACGCCGGTGAAGTCCTGCATGATCACGCGCGCCGGCGTGAACTGGATTTCTGTATCGGGCTCCGCATTGGGATCCCAGCCTGCCAGGGCGCGGACGTGATCGGCAGTGATGTTCGCGCCGTCCTCGGTCCTCAGCAGGTTTTCAAGCAATACCTTGAGGCTGAACGGAAGGTTTTCTGCACCTTCAACGGAGTTCAACCGGAAAATTTCGTACTCGGTTCCGGCTACATTAAGTTTGCCTTTTGAACCGAAGCTGTCCACAGTGCTCATCGCAGGACTCCTCTCGCAACAGTTTCATCTTTGTCGCGCGGTTGACCGCCTGCTAGTTAGGACGCCCTAAGTAGTTACAGGGCCCGAAAATTGCACACGGCCGGCCGAGAATTCGGGCGCGACGTGGGACTACTACGGCCATCGTAGTCCAAAACCGCGGCCGCATCATGGAGCCGGAGTCAGCAGTGCCACAGTCTCCATGTGGTGGGTGTGGGGGTACAGGTCGAAGGCCCGCAGCCCCGCGAGCTCCCACCCGGAGCGTCGGAAGTAACCGAGGTCACGGGCGAACGACGCCGGATCGCAGGACACGTAGGCAATGGCCCGGGGCTGCGACGCGACGAGTTGGCCAACAACGGCTTTCCCGGCTCCCGCGCGTGGCGGGTCAAGGACCAGTGCGTCGAAATTCCGCGGTTTCTGGCGGAGGACCCGTTCCACGCGCCCCTGGACCACCTCCACCTGCGGTGCGGAGTGCAGGTTCTTCCGGGCATCGCGGCTGGCCCCGGGAGCCCCCTCGACCGAGAGCACGGACCCCGCCTCGCCCACTGCGTCGGCCAGTACGGCAGTGAACAGCCCGGCGCCGGCGTAGAGATCGGCAACCACTGCGCCGGTGTTGAGGAAGTCCCCCTGCTGCAGGAATTCTGTGACAGCCCCCACAAGGGTTCCGGGCGCGTCGCGGTGGATCTGCCAGAACCCCTCGCCGGTAACCCGGTAGTCGTGTCCGGCCGCGGATTCCTGCACCCAGGTGCGCCCCCGGAGCTGGGTTACCGTGCCCGTCATCGGATCAAAGGATGCCGCCGACGCGTCCACCGGAAGTTCCCCGGCGATGGCCTTCAGCCGCTTGTCCTTGGTGCCGGGCGCGGGGGCCAGGAGCACCAGCGGGCGGGAACCGTTGGACGGCGCGGCCACCTCAACCCGTTCGACGCCCTGGAGGTCCAGGTCCCATAAGCGCAGGGAGTTGATGGCTTCGCTTGCCAGGGGCATCTCCCGCACCGCAACGATGTGGTTGGAACGGTGGGCGTGCATCCCGAGCCTGCCGCCGGGGGTGACCGAAAAGCTGGCCCGCGTGCGCCACCCGAGTCCGCTGCCGCCGTCGGACTTCTCCCCCACTGCTTCCACGGCGCCGGTCCAGGCGGACGGCAGCTGGTCAAGGCCGGCAAGCCGGGTGAGCTGTTCGGCAATGACGTCCGCCTTCAGGCGGCGCTGCCTGGCCAGCGAGATGTGCCCGAACTCGGCACCACCCACCGGCGGGTGGCCGTGGCTCCAGGCCCGCGGGGAGTCGGCCGCGCGCCAGAAGTGCTCCACCCGGTCGGGGGACGCTTCCAGCACCTCAATAACATCTGCCCGCCAGAATTTGGCGCCATCCGCGGCGTCGGTCAGGCGGACGCGGACCTTCTCCCCCGGGATGGCGTGCCGGACAAAGACCACCCGGCCCTCATGGCGCGCCACGCAGTGCCCGCCGTGGGCCACCGGCCCGACGTCGAGCACGGCTTCTTCACCGGTGTGGCCAGCCGGTTCCCCTGCAGGCAAGGGAGTATCTGATGACTGCGTTGCGGCGGAAGTTCTTGCGGTCACTGGACGTCCTGGAGGTTCTTTGCTTCTTCGGATGATTTGAGCTGCCACGGAACGCTGGCCACCATGACTCCCGGTTCGAAGTGCAGCCGGGTCTTGATGCGCAGGGCAGTCTGGTTATGCACCAACTGCTCCCACCATTTGCCCACCACGTATTCCGGGATGTAGACCACGATGAGGTCCCGCGGGGAGTCCAGGCGCATCTGCTTGACGTAGTCCATGATGGGCGTGACCGTCTCCCGGTACGGGCTGGCGAGAACGGTCAGCGGGACCGGGATTTCGAGCTTTTCCCAGTCCGCGATGGTGTGCGCCGTCTCGTCCGGGTCGATGTCCACCGTGATGGCGTCCAGCCGGGAGGGCCGGGACGCGCGGGCGTAGGCCAGGGCGCGCAGGACGGGCTTGCGGACATGTGACACCAGCAGGACAGCGTGGACCCTGGTGGGCAGGGCACGTGGTGAGGAGTCCTCGTCCACCGCGAGTTCCTTGGCCACGTTGTCGTAGTGGGCCCGGATGCTCCACATGATCAGGAAGAGGATGAACATGGCCAGCAGGGCGATCCAGGCGCCCTGCTGGAACTTGGTGATCAGGACGATGACCAGCACCAGTCCCGTCATGCCGAAGCCGATGCTGTTGATGGTCCGTGACTTGATCATCCGGCGCCGGACGGCCTTGTCCTTGGCGAGTTTCAGCTCGCGCCCCCAGTGCCGGATCATGCCAAGCTGGCTGAGGGTGAAGGAGATGAAGACGCCCACGATATAGAGCTGGATGAGCTTGGTGACGTCCGCATCAAACGAAATGATCAGCACCAGGGCGCCGGCCGCGAGGGCCAGCACGCCGTTGCTGAACGCGAGCCTGTCGCCGCGGGTCCGGAGCTGGCGGGGCAGGTAGCCGTCCTGGGCGAGGATGGAACCCAGCACCGGGAAGCCGTTGAAGGCGGTATTGGACGCGAACACCAGGATGACGCCGGTGGCGGCCACCACGATGTAGAAGGGGATGCTGCCCGGACCGAAGATGGTCTGGGCAATCTGGCTGATGGCGGGGTTCTGGACGTAACCCTCCGGCAGCGGCTTCCCGTTGAGCAGGAATTCCTTGGCCGGATCCAGCACGATGTGGACCTTGGTGGCGTTGGCCAGGTAGATGATGCCGGCCAGCATGGCTGCGCCGATCACGCCCAGGAGCAGCAGGGTGGTGGCTGCGTTCTTGCTCTTGGGGTGCCGGAAATTCGGGACGCCGTTGCTGATGGCTTCGACGCCGGTGAGCGCCGCGGCGCCCGAGGAGAAGGCCCGCAGCAGCAGGAAGGCACCGGCAAGGCCCACCAGACCCTGGTCGAAGCCCTCCGCAGGGACGATCGTGAAGGCCGCCGACGGCGCCTGCCCCAGCTGCCCCGTGGCGGCCTGGAACATGCCCACCGCCGTCATCCCGAGGATGGAAGCCATGAAGATGTAGGTGGGGACGGCGAAGACGCTGCCCGCTTCCTTGATGCCGCGCAGGTTCACCAGCGCAAGAATGACGACGCCGATGGTGGCTATGACGGCCTGCTCGCCGTGCAGCGAGGGTACAGCCGTGGTGAGGTACGCGGCCGCCGAGGACATGGACACCGCCACGGTCAGGACGTAGTCCACCAGGAGGGCAGATGCCACCGTCAGGCCGGCATACTTGCCAAGGTTCTCGTTGGCGATCTCGTAGTCACCGCCGCCTGACGGGTACGCGTGCACGTTCTGCCGGTAGGAGGCCACCACGGTCAGCAGCACCACCATCACAGCCAGGCCAACCCAGGGCGAGATCGCTACTGCGCCGACACCTGCCAGTGCCAGGGTGAGCAGGATCTCGTCCGGTGCGTAGGCCACGGACGACAGGGCGTCGGACGCGAAGATCGGCAGTGCGATCTTTTTGGGGAGCAGGGTATGGGCCAGGCGGTCGTTCCGGAAGGGCCGGCCCACCAGCACGCGTTTGACGGCGTTCAGTATTGTCAACACCCCACAAAGCTAGTCTGATTCGCGGGCGATGTCATGACGGGTCCCGGCCAGACCTACCAAGGGCCATGCCGGTAGAGTTCTAGCTGCACGATCCTGACTTAAATACAGAGGAGATACGGTGGCGCATTTCGTGATCATGGGATGTGGCCGGGTGGGGGCAACGCTGGCGCACACGCTGGAGGATGCCGGGCATTCCGTGGCCATCATCGACCAGGACGACCGCGCGTTCCGCCGGCTCCGCCAGGGCTTTACGGGCCGGAAAGTCACCGGTGTGGGCTTTGACCGGGACACCCTCAAGCAGGCTGGAGTCGGCGAGGCCTATGCCTTCGCTGCCGTCTCCAGCGGTGACAACTCGAACATCCTGGCCACCCGGGTTGCCCGCGAAACCTTCCACGTCCCGCATGTTGTCGCCAGGATCTATGACCCGGGACGTGCCGAGATCTACCAGCGCCTGGGCATTCCCACGGTGGCCGCCGTCCGCTGGAGCGCCGACCAGGTGCTGCGCCGCATCCTTCCCGAACAACACCTCGCGGGCGATTTCCGTGAGCCCTCGGGACGGCTGGTCCTGGCTGAACTGGACCTCGACGCCGCCTGGATCGGACACCGGATCAGCAGCATCGAAAAGGCGGCCGATGTCCGCGTCGCCTACGTCACCCGTTTTGGCGAAGGCCTGCTGCCTGATGCAGGAACGGCGTACCAGGACGGCGACACCGTGCACGCCATGCTGCAGGTGGACCGCAGCGCCCAGATCGCCCAGATCCTCGCCAAAGCCCCCGCCAAGGAGTACCAGTGAAAGTCGTTATCGTCGGCGCCGGCAGCGTCGGATCGTCCATCGCCAGGGAACTGCTGGCGCACAAGCACGAGATCCTCCTGATCGACCTCAAACCCGAGGTGATCGGGCGCAGCGGCCTGCGGGGCGCCCATTGGCTTGTCGGCGACGCCTGCGAGCTCTCCACGCTGCAGGGCGCCAAGGTGGAGGACGCCGACGTCGTGGTCTCCGCAACGGGCGACGACAAGGTCAACCTGGTGGTGTCCCTGCTGGCGAAGACCGAATTCGGCGTAGGCCGCACCGTGGGCCGGGTGAACAATCCAAAGAACGACTGGATGTTCAATGACTCCTGGGGCGTGGACGTTGCCGTCAACACCCCGCAGCTGATGACCGCCCTCGTGGAGGAAGCGGTGGAGATCGGCGACCTTGTCCGCCTGCTGACGCTGCAGACCGGCGTGGCGTCGCTGGTGGAGTTCACCGTGCCCCACGATTCCCACGTGATCGGCATGACGGTGGGCGACATCCACTGGCCGGAGGACGCCACCCTGGTGGCCATCCTGCGGGACCAGGCACCGATTACGCCCAGCCGGGACGACGTCATCGACGGCGGCGACGAACTCTTCTTCGTCACCACCATCGCCGCCGAGGACAAGTTGCGTGAGCTTCTCTCCTCGGCTCCCGGGAGCATCGAGGTCGACGCCTCGCCGCAACCCGCTGACCAGCCTGCCGCCAACGGATACGGACCGGTCCCGGACGACGACGGCTTCGACGGCTAGGTTCGCCGGGCGCCGGGGCAGTCAGGCGGCTTGAGGTGTCAGGCGGCCTGGCCGTCGCCGGCCTGGTCTTCCACGTCCGCCGGAGCCGGCCGCGTTACCAGCCAGGCCACCCAGACCCCGAGGATGTACAGGGGCGCGCCCATGATGAGGCGGGTGGTGGCCAGTGCGGCAAGGCCGTCCGTGCCCATCAGGTACAGCGGCACCTGCACGATGAGCCGGAGCGCCAGGACGGCAACGATGATCCAGGTGCCCAGGCGGTATGCCTTGACCCGTGCCGGTTCCTTGCGCCACTCCACGCCCTCGTTGCGGATGAACCCGAAGAGGAGGCCCGCCACGGGCCACTTGACAGCGATTGAGAGGACCATCGCCAGGATGTACGCGGCGTTGGTGAAGAAGCCGGGAAGGTAGAAGTCCTCCGCCTTGCCGGTGGTGTTGGCCAGCCAGGCGGAAATGCCGACGCCGGCCACGCCCGCCAGCGCCTGGGTCAGGGGGCGCCGCTGCACCAGGCGGAGAACGGTGAACACCGCTGCCGACGCCAGGGCGGCCACCAGGGACAGCGTCAGCTCACGGGTGATGGTGAAGGCCACCAGGAACACCAGGCCGGGAACGATGCTCTCGGCGATGCCCTGCACTCCCCCCGCGCTCCGCAGGACGTCCACCCGTCCGTCGTGGGTGCGGTGCAGCCCGGCCTTGGCAGCATACTCAGCGGCGAGCCCGGCAACAGGGGATGAACCCGCAGCCTGCGGCTTGCCCTGCGGCTGCATGCTCCTGCCGGTGTCCTCGGGGCCGGCGGGCTGTTCGGGCTGGGGCGCGGTCATTCGTTCTCCTGACGGGACAGTATCTCGTAGCGGGGATTGAATATGGTGGGCATGTCCTTGCCGCGGGCCAGCATCCCCTCGACCCGGATTTCCGCACCGGCTTCGATGCCCGGCACGCGGCGGCGGCCCAGCCAGACGACGCGGAGCCGCGGTGGCCTGGTCCGTCCCGGGCCGGCGGGACGTGCGGCGTCGTCCTCCGAAACGATGGCGCTGAATTCAGCAGTGCGGTCGGCAGGAACGAATGTCACGGATTCGATGTGCCCCTGGCACATAACGCGGCCCCGGTCCGGCAGTTGCCCCAGGGGCGTGATTCCACCGGTTCCCTGCCCAGTCCCGTTGTCCGGGGACTCAGCCGATCTGGGTAATTTCGGGGCCACGTTCGGGCTCCTCCAGGGTGGGCGAAGCGGGCGGAGGAGTGGCTGAAGCGTCCTTGGGCAGCCTCAGCTGCAGGAGGTCGCGCGGCGGCATGGGGCTGTCCCCGCGGACCACGACAACCTGGCGGAAGAGGGCCTCGAGCGGTTCGGCGGCCGGGCGTTCCAGCGCCGCGGGTCCGCCCAGGACACCGCGCAGGAACCAGCGCGGACCGTCAACGCCGATGAAGCGGGCCACACGGTAACCCTGGCTGCCGTCCGGAAGCCCGGCGGGCAGCTTGGCCACCAGTTCGGTGCCGAAGGCGCCTTCCACTTCTTCAACCTGGCCGCCCTGCGCGCCGACTGACTGGCCGATCTGTTCGCGGATTTCGTCCCACAGGGTCTCTGTCTTGGGGGCAGCGAAGGCCTGCAGCTGGAGGCTGGAGCCGTCCAGGTCCAGGGTGACTGCCACCACGCGCTGGGTTGCCTCTTCGACTTCGAGGCGGAGCTGGAGGCCCTCGCTCGGCGTGATCAGCAGGGCGCCGAGGTCTACGAAGCCGTCAGTGCTGTTGATCTCGGCCTCGTCGAAGGGTCCGTCCTGGCGACGGGCGGCGGTGCCCGGTTCGCCTTCTCCGGCCTCCGCAATCGTCAGCTCATCGGCCGGCTGCGCCGGTTCTTCGTTCTTTGCTTTCCTGCCGAGCCCAAAGACCATGGGTGACTCCTTATTCCTTAAAACGTGCCAGTTCTGAATGGTGCCGTCGGGAACCGTGGAGGTCCCGTCGTCGTGCGTGCTGGCGTGGCAGCGGGTGCATCCCTGGGGTCAGGCTCCGGGAACGTTGAAACCGCCGGTGGAGCCGAAGCCGCCCGTGCCGCGCACGGACCCGCTCAATTCGTTGACAGGAATGAACTGGGCGTACTCCACCCGCTGGATGACCATTTGGGCAATTCTATCGCCGCGCCGCAGCTCTATTGGCTGGGATGAGTCGGTGTTCAGCAGGGTTACCGAGATCTCGCCCCGGTAGCCCGCGTCCACGGTACCGGGAGCGTTGACGATCGTAAGGCCGTGCTTGGTGGCCAGGCCCGACCGGGGGTGGATCAGCGCCACGAAGCCGTCGGGAAGTGCGATGGCGACGCCAGTGGGGACCAGTTTGCGCTCCCCCGGCAACAGAACCACGTCCTCGCGGGCACGGAGGTCTGCGCCGGCGTCGCCCGGATGTGCGTAGGACGGCGCTTCCAGCTCCGGGTCCAGCATTTTCAACTGGACCTGCAGGGTGGGGGCAGCGGGGGCGGGCGATGCTGCGTCCGGGACAAGGTCTACCGTGGCGGGATGATCAGTCACAGTCACTCACTCTAACCCGCGCCCGCGAATCAGTCCTAAGAAGCCCGCGGCCGAGAGGGCCGCCAGGAGGCTTGCCCCAAGGTGAAATAGCGGGGCAAAGGTGGAAAGCTTGGGCTATGCCCGAATCAAGTTCGCCCGCGTCCGTTCCCAGCACACCCTCCGCCGGGGCATCTGTCATCTACAGGGAGAAGCTGTGGCCCAACGCCTGGATCTGGGTTATTGCAGCCGGTGTTTCCGCGGCGGGGATCCTGGTATTCGCCCCCATCAGCATGGCGGCAGGCTACACGGCGGCACTGGTCCTCCTGGCCATTATCACTGTCCTCCTGGTCCTTTCCACGCCCGCCATCACGGTGACGGCGGACGCCCTCACCGTTGGAAGGGCCACCATCGAACGCCGCTTTGTGGGCGGTGTACAACAGTTCACATCCGGCGAAGCGACCGCGGAGCGCGGCACCCGGCTGAACGGGCTGGCCTACCTGTGCATCCGCGGCTGGATCGATCCCGTGGTGAAGATCGAAATTACTGACCCTGCCGACCGCACCCCGTACTGGCTGGCCTCAACCCGCCATCCTGACCAGCTGACGGCGGCCCTCGCCCGGCGCTGACACTGCCGCCGCCCCCTCCGGGCCCGGATCCAGCGGAAAATCACGGCGCGCCCTGCTTCTTGAGCCAAATCGGCGCTCCCGGGTGGCAGAGTTTCGATTGATAGTAATGCCAGGGTGGAGGATTTGTATGCAGGATCTACGGCTTGTAGGCGTGCACGACGACGGGACGCATCTCCTGTTGAGCGGGGCCGGCGGCGAGATGTTCCAGCTGCCGATCGATGAGGCCCTCAGGACGGCCAGCCGGGCCACGGCCAAACCGCGGACGGAGCGGCCTGCCGTGCCCATGTCTCCCCGGGACATCCAGGCCCGGATCCGTGCGGGCGCCACCGCTGCGGACGTCGCGGAATTGTCCGGGATGCCGCTGGCCAAGGTGGAGCGTTACGAAGGCCCGGTCCTGGCGGAGCGCGAGTACGTTGCGCAGCAGGCGCGGAAGGTTGAAGTCGCGGCGCCCTCCCCCGGCCACGACGTCTACCGGTCTGCGTTCGGCGACAACCCGGCAACGCTGGACGACATGGTGGCCCACCGTCTTTCCGCACACGGCATCGACCCCGCCACGGTGGAATGGGACTCGTGGCGGCGCCAGGACGGCACGTGGACTGTTTCAGCAAGTTTTGAGGCCAAGCCCGGCGGTACCTCCGGAATCGGGGAGGAACCGCCCGCATTGTGGACCTTCAGCCCCGGACGCAAGTCACTGCAGAACACCAACCGCTGGGCTCAGCAGCTGAGCGAACTCGAACCGTTGGACGGTCCGGTTCCCGCCCGCCGCCTCACTGCGGTTTCCGACCGTCCCTTCGATTTTGAGGCTGACGCGGATAACTCCAAGGCATCCCCCGGGGGCCAGGGTGCTGCCCCGGATTCCGGGAAGGAATCCGACGGTCTCCTGGACATGCTGCGGTCACGGCGCGGCCAGCGGCTGGGTGTCGATGAAGATTCGGACGACGCCCTTGCATTGCTCCTGGCACACGGCGTCCCGGCTGCCCATCCGCGCCCTTCCGAGGTGCTCGCCGAACCTGAAGCAGAGGAACCCGCACCGCTGGACGAGCAGCCGGAAGCACCGGCAGCCCACCAGGGGGATTCCTTCATCCGGCGCAGGGACGCAAGGCCGTCCATGCTGTCAAGGCTGAGCCTGCTTCCGCCGCACCGGGACGGCCACGATGACGCCCTGCGGCTTCACGACGGCGTCAGCACCGATACCAGGGAAATCACCATTGCGGCGTCCCCGCAGAAACCGTCCGGTTCCACGCCGGCCGCGGGGTCCGGCAACTCCGGCGGGGCCGGGCTGGATGAGCTGCTGGGCAGCAATCCCCGCCGGCCGGCCCCCAAGGAAAACGACGCTTCCCCTTCTACCGGACAGCTGCCGGAGACCGAGGCACCGGAACGTCCCGCACGGCCCAAGCGTTCCAGCGTTCCCTCCTGGGACGAGATCGTCTTCGGCACGCGGAGTGACTAAGCACTCTCCTCCTGCCCCTTCCCAGGGGCTCGTTCTTGCCTCCGCTGCATGCTAGTATCCCCGCACTCGATTGGTCAGAAGCTGCAACCACCCCGGGAGGTTCTCAGTGCCGGACACCACCTGCCACATGTCGATGTCACTGGACGGCTTCGTCGCCGGGCCTGACCAGAGCCGTGAGAACCCCTTGGGCAAGCGGGGACTCGAACTGCATGGCTGGCACATCGGTGATCCACGCGCCAACGATGCCGACAAGGTCGCGACCGGCTGGCTCATGCGCCCGCGCGGTGCCTATGTTATGGGCCGCAACATGTTTGGTCCCATCCGCGGTGACTGGGATGGGGAATGGAGCGGGTGGTGGGGGCCCGAGCCGCCTTACCACGCGCCGGTATTCGTCCTGACGCACCACAAGCGTGATCCGATCCAGATGGACGGCGGGACAACCTTTCACTTCGTGACGGACGGCTTCGACGCTGCCTACGCCGCAGCCTGTGAGGCCGCCGGGGACAAAGGGGTGGACATCGCAGGCGGAGCATCGACCGTCCGGCAGGCATTGATTGCCGGCGTGATTGACGAACTCACCTTGGACATCGCACCGGTCCTGCTCGGTTCAGGCGAACGGATTTTTGACGGAATGGAAACCTTCGGCTTCGAACCCGCCGAGGTCCTCCATTCGCCACTGGCCACCCACATCCGCTACCGCCGCCTCCCCCAATAGAACCACCTGCCCGCTCACAAGCATCACGAGGCGAGATGCTGACAAAGTGCCTGTTCGAGAAGGCTTCGGTTACTGGACAGGCTCCGTTCTTTCGTGCGGGTGGGTTCGCCGGGCAGGCTTCGTTCGCCGGGGAGGAATTCCGAGGGCCATTGGGTAGGTTCCCAGTCCTGGTGTTCGCTTTTGTAGTGCCGGCCTGTGGGTGAGGTCCAGCCGGGTGGCTCGTTCTTCGTCGCGGGTGTGGGTTTCCAGCCGGTGCTGTGGCGGAGTTTGTGGTGTTTCGGGCAGGGCTGTCCCAGGTTACTGATGCCGGTGGTGCCGCCCTTGGCCCAGGCGAGGATGTGATCGGCATCGTTGTCCAGGGAGTTATTGCTGCAGCCCGGGAACGGGCACTTCCCGTCCCGCATCCTCAGCCAGGCCCGCATCGCGCCGGTCACCCGGTAGCTGGTCCTGCCGATCTCCAGCGGCGCCCCGTCCCGCGGATCCACCAGCACCCGGTAAAACGACCCCGCCCCGCCGGCAACCAGTTCCCGGGCCGTTGACCGCGGGATGGGACCGTACCCGTCCAGCATCGCCGGTTCGTCGGTCAGGCCCATCAGGAAGTGCACGGGAACCGTGACCAGCACCTGCGCCCGGATCGGTGATTGCGCGCGGTCCCGGACGGCACCCGCACCCTCGGTGAAGCTGCCGCTCAAGCTGCCACTGCCCCGGGTGTCGGTTCCGTGTGTTGTGCCGTTGGTGAGGATCGCGTCGGCGAAGGTGTCGGCCCGGAGTTGAGGCATGCTGCGGCGCTCATCAGGTCCCTGCATGCCACGGGAGATCGCGGTGAGCCGGTTCCACCCCGCCAGTGCCTGCTCCGCGGGAAGGGACGCGGACAGCCAGGCCATCCCGTCCTGGTCCGGCCGGAACTCCACCCGCCGGTCAGCAACCCCTTTGGCGTGGCGCTTCTCGATCGACTCGGCCTGGTGGCGTTCCCGCCAGGTGCGGGCCTTGGCCTTGAACCGGTGCGCCGGCAACTCACCCACCGGGCACCTCCGCGCCGCGTCAGGTGCGTCCGGGTCAAGGAAATGGGTTTCCAACGCCGCCGCCCCCGCAGGATCGAGGCTCGCCGTTTCATCGGCCATGGCCACCGCATGGCTCCAGGAGATCACCCCGGCCTGCAAAGCCTCCAGGGTCCGCGGCAACGTTGTGCTTACGGCGTGGGAGGTGGCCAGGAACGAGCCCGCGGCCCGCGGACCAAGAGCCAGCACGCAGCCGATCTCCGCCGCGACCGCCATCTCCTGGGCCTGCACCGGAACATCGGGCCCCGCAACAGCAGCGGCGCTCTCGGCATACCCAACGGCAGCTTTCGCCTTCAAACCCGCAAGCCGGGCCTCCACCTCCCGGGACCCGGCCAGAATATCCAGGCAACCATCCGCCAAACCAGCCAACGGATCAGCCATCGAAAACGGCTCCAACCCGGCCCCATCCACCTCCGCATTCAGCACAGCAAGGGCAGCACGAATATCCGCAAACGCCTTGGCTACCGCTGCTTTCCCCATAAACCCATCATGACAAGGGGGTACGACATTTGAGCTGGCCGTGCCACCAACTTCCTGCGCTTCGGCTGCGAAGAGGGCGCTTCTTTATCCCGTTTAGAAATGCCGGCCGGCGCGCTGGAGCGTCACCCTTTGCCGCCCGGGCCGCGCTCCCTCAGGCCCTCGCCCGGTCCGCCGGAGCCGTGCCAGAGGCAGGCATCCACGTCGAACGGAAGCAACTGGTCCTGCTGTGCCATCAACGAGGCGCCGTGCGCCGTGACCCGCCGCATGAAGTGGCGCCGGCACAGTGTTTCGTATCCCACCACGGGTACGTGGCCAGCCTCCGGCGCGGCGGCTTCAACCACCATGTCCACGTCGCCTACCACCACCTGGGCACCCTCGGTGACCATGACGCCGTCGACCGTCCTGGCATTGTGCGTGGCCCGGCGGCCGCACCAGCACAGTGCCTCCACCTGGAGCACCTGCACCCGGTCCGCGAGCTCAATAAGGCGTTGTGAACCCGGGAACAGCCGCGTCCGGAAGTCAGCGGTGATGCCGAACGCAAAGACGTCGACGTCGATCTCGTCCACCACCTTGGCCAACTGTTCCACCTGCTCCGGCGTGTAGAACTGGGCCTCGTCGCAGATCAGGTAGTCAACGCGCTGGCCCTGGGTGCGGCGGAACATGACTTCCTCCCAGAAGTCGGTGCTGTCCTGCACCTCTACGGCGTCCGTCTCAAGGCCCAGGCGGCTTGAAATGCGCGACTCCCCGGCGCGGTCGTTGCGGCTGAAGCGCACCCCGCCGCGGCCGCGGGCCCGGTGGTTGTAGTCCATCTGCAGGGCCAGGGTGGATTTTCCGCAGTCCATGGTGCCGGAGAAGAAGATGAGCTCAGCCACGCCTGCGGCTCCTTCCCTCGGCCGTGAAGCAGAGCAGCGGGACCTCCCGCTCGGCCTTGGTCAGCGACCCGTGCTGGCCCACCACTTCCATGGCAGTTGGCCGCATGCGCCGGCCATCGTAAAGCGCGACGGCGTCACGGGCCGCGATCATCACGTCACCGATCCTGCCCTCAACAGCGGGCCTGACGTCACCAAAGAGTCCGCCGGCAACGGCTTCCTCACGGGTGAAAGCCCAGATCCGGTCACCGAAACGCGCCTTCCAGGCGGCAAGCAGCCGCTCCAGGCCATCTGCACCCGCCGCCAGCCGGGCAGCTTCCAGGTAGAGGTGCACCATCCGCGGTTCACCGGCTGTGTGGCGGACGCCGTCCACCAGTTCCGGGTCGGTGGAGAAATCGATCCGGTGCTGTTCGGCCACGTCCAGCATCCCGTGGTCTGCCGTGAGCAGGATCGTGGTGCCGGCGGGAAGAGTGGAGTTGAGCCGCTTGACCGTGGCATCGAGCTCTTCCAGCTGGTGTTCCCACTGCTCGGAACGGCAGCCATAGCGGTGTCCGGCCTTGTCCAGATCGTTGACGTAGAAGTACATGAGGGACGGGCCGGAGGCTGCCATGGCGTCGGCAGCAGCGGCCGTCCGGGCATGGGCCGTTGTCCCCGGAATGAACCTGCCGCCCCGCAGTGCCGCCCGGGTCATGGGAGAACCGTCGAACTGGGAGAGGCTGACGGTGCTGACGTCCACCTGGTGGGCGATCCGCTCAAACACTGTGGGGAAAGGCTGCCAGGCGGACGGGTCCACGCCCGGATCCCAGTTCCCCAGCAGGTTGACCACCTTGTCCTGGCCAGGGTCCAGGACGTCGTAGCCCACCATGCCGTGCTGGCCGGCAGGAAGCCCGGTCCCGAGGCTGGACAGTGCCGCTGCAGTGGTGGAGGGGAAGGCGGAATCGAGCCAGACGGGGACGTCACCCTGCCCGGCCTGCAGCACCGAGCGAAGGAAGGGCGTGTGCGCGGATTTTTGCTTGAGGAGGTTCCGGCCCAGTCCGTCCGCGAGGACCACACAGACCCTTGAGGCGGCAGGAAGTCCCAAGGTATTGGTGAAGCCCTCCATGCCAAGGCTCGCCGCTGCGCTGGTCAGGACTTCAGCGATGGAGCGGTGCCCGTAGGCGGGGGCGGCAGGAAGGTCGGGAATGCGTCCGGAGGCAAGTACGGAGTGGTGGGGGTCTTCCGGCATCTCAGCGCTGCTGGTGCCCGCGGCTGAGCCGGTTGCCAAACACGCCGGCACGCGGCCGCGGCGCCATGGACTGGGCGTGGGACACCGCAGCGGCGGAACCGGTGTTGACCGCGCGCAGCGCCCGGGCAAACAATTTGGCGTCCTGCACGGCCTGGAGCCCGTCCGCCTCGGCGCTGATCCGGAGCACAATGTCCTCCTGCGCGATGGTTCCGGTGTAGCCGTGGTCGGCTTCGCACTGCGGATCACCGCAGCTGGCCGGTCCCATGTCCAGCCGCTGGCCCCCGGACCAGGCAATGGACAACGTGAGCTCCCGGACCGGGTCCGACGGCTTGTAGTTCTGCGGCTGTGCGTACATGTAGCTGAGGACCACCGAGCGGATCTGGGCCACGGGAACGGACTCAGTGGAGATCTGGGCCACGATCTGCTCGCCGGCCTCGTCCAGCTGCTGGTCGTCCACATGGGTGATCACCAACATGTCCGCGGTCAGGACCAGGACGGTGATGTGGCGGCGCACCTCCGCCCGGTCGAAGTGGGTCTCCAGGTGCACCAGGTGGGCCACGCAGTCCCTGCCGTCCAGGGCATCGTCGACGACGTCCGAAACCAGGCGCGGGTAGAACCCCGCCTTCTGCAGCGCGTCCTCCAGGCTCTGGCCCTGGGCTCCGTGGCTGTGTGAGCTGTGCTGGCGGACTGCCTGGTTTTCATTGCCGGGCGTTTCGGGCGCCGACGCGGGAGGCTGGAAGCTCATGCCCCCATTTTCACAGATCGCCCCGTCACTTGCTAACCGCGTCAGCCCCGCATGGCCCTGCGGGCGCTGTCCGTGCGCTGCGCGGCGTTGCCGATGCGGACGTCGGCGGCGAGGATAGTGGCCCCTGCAGTGCCGCACAGGACAGGGTTGAATTCCACCAGCGCGATCTCCGGGTGGTTGTCCTTCATCCAGGCCAGCCTGCCGGCGAGGTCCTCCAAAGCCTGCACGTCAGCTGCGGGAAGTCCCTGGTAGCCGAAGAGCTTCCGGGACGCCCGGGGGGCCCGGACGAAGTCGTGCACATCCGCGTCGGAAAGCGGGGGAACCCGGTGGGACCAATCGTCCAGGAGGTTGACGGCGTCACCGGCGAGGCCGAACGAGATGACCGGACCCAGCAGTGGGTCCTCGATGGCGCGGAAGGTGCAGGCCTGCCCCACCGGCGCCATGGCCTGGACTTCGAGCGCCGGGTCCCCATAGGCGGCGAGCGCGCGCCGCATCTGCAGCACGTTCAGGCGCAGCGACTCGGCGTCCTCGATGCCAAGGCGAACCCCGCCCAGGTCCAGCCGGTGCCGGAGGGCAGGATCGGTGGTCTTCAGCACCACGGGCCAGCCCAGTGAGTCGGCCGCTGAGACTGCCTCATCCGGGGTGGTAAACGCCGCCGAGGGCAGGACGGAGATTCCGTAATGTCCCAGCAGGGAAGCCGTTGCTGCCGGGTCGAGCTGCTTGAGCTGCTCGCCCGTGACGTGCCGCAGCAGTTCATCGAGCTCAGCCGCCGCCTGCCGGGGGTCGCATCCGGCGGGTTCGACGAAGTGCCCCTGGTCGCGGGCAGCCCATTCCGCGTACCGGACCACCGCGGCGAGGGCGGCCACGGCGGCGCCAGGATTTGAGAAGCAGGGGACGGTGCAGCCGTCCGTTCCCACCAGGCCCTCCACGTTGATGGCGGGGTCCAGGATGCCGGTGAAGGCTGCCACCACCGGCTTCCCCGCGCTCGCGGAGCATTCCGCAAGAACCTGTGCGACGGCGTCAACGGTCAGCCCGCGGGCGGGAAGCAGTGCGGCGACGGCGGCGTGCACGGCATCCGAGGCCAGGGCGTCCATGAGGGCCTTCCGCAGTGCGGGCAGCGCCACCGACTGGCCGGTATCGAGGTCGAGTCCGGAAACCACCTGCGCCACTCCCAGCCCGTGGGCGGCGGCGCTGTCCGCCACCACATTGCCCAGCGCCTGGGAGTTGCTGAAGATGGCGACATCGGCTCCGGCAGGGAGCGGCTGGCCAGACACCACCTGGGCCACATCCACCAGCTCTTCCACCGTTTCCACGCGGATCACGCCGGACTGGCGCAGCATGGCATCCAGCGCCCCCGCCGGCGCCTGCGTGGTCCGGACGGCATGCCCGGGTGGCAGGCGGAGCCCCATGGTGTCCGATTTGGCCACGATGACCGGTTTGGTGCGGGCCAGCCGGCGTGCGATGCGGGAGAACTTGCGCGGGTTGCCGATCGACTCCAGGTACAGGCCCACGGCGGAGGTATCGGCGTCATCCTCCCAGTACTGCATCATGTCGTTGCCGGAAACGTCCGCCCGGTTGCCCGCCGAGAGCAGGGTGGACAGCCCGAGCCGGCGCCGGCTGGAGGCGGCGTAAAGCGAGACGCCGATCGCCGCGGACTGGCTGAACAGGCCCAGGCTGCCGCGCCGCGGCATGGTGGGTGCCATGGAAGCATTCAGCGACACGTCCGGGTGGGTGTTGGCGACGCCCAGCGATGCCGGCCCGATCACCCGCATCCCGTTGGCCCGGGCCTGGCGCACCAGGGCACGCTGCCGCAGCAGGCCGCGTTCGCCGTCGTCCGCGAAGCCTGCGGAGGCGATCACCACGCCCTTGACTCCCGACGCCGCGCACTCTTCCACCACGCCGGCAACCTCCTCGTACGGCACGGCGATGATGGCCAGCTGGACGGGCTCGGGGACCTCGGAGAGCTTGCCGTAAGACATCATGCCCGCCAGCTCCAGCGCCTCCGGGTTGATGGCGTACACCGGGCCGTGGAAACCGCCCTCGATGATGTGCTCCAGCAGCTGGTACCCCACGGTCCCCCATTTGCGGCTGGCACCGATCACGGCAACGGACGACGGCGCCAGCAGCTCCCGGACGCTCCTCGCCTCCGCGCGGTGCTCGCGGGATTCCATCACGGCACGTGATTTTTCGGTGGGGTCGACGTTGAATTCGAGGCTGACGACGCCGTCGTCGAAATGGCGCTTGACGTCGTAGCCGGCGTCGGAGAAGACCATCAGCATCTTGCGGTTTTCCGGCAGGACCTCGGCGGTGAACTTCCTGATGCCGTTCTCGTGGGCGGCGGCGGCAAGGTGCTCCAGCAGGATGGAACCGATTCCCCTGCCCTGGTGGGCGTCGGCTATGTTGAAGGCGACCTCCGCCTCGGTGGGATCGGTGAGCCGGTCGTAGCGGCCGATGCCGATGATTTCGCCGTGGATGGTGATGACGAATGCCACCCGGTCCTTGTAGTCCACCTCGGTGAAGCGCTTGAGCTCCTTGGCGGACAGCCTGGCTTTGAACGCGAAGAAGCGCATGTAGATTGAATTCTGCGACTGCCCGGTATGGAAGGCCTGGACGGCGTCCGCGTCCGACGGGTGGATGGGCCGCAGATGCGCTGTCCCGCCGTCACGCAGGACGACATCGGCTTCCCAATGTTCCGGATATTCGCCGTCCCCGGGCTGATCCACCATAGGCTTAGCCTAGCCAAAAACTATCGCAGCACACCCCAATGCTGCGCAGTAACCGCAGAAGGATTCACCACACCCCATGGCCCGCCGGCAAAGTTCAAAACCCATCGTGGACGACAACTACACGGAAAACATCGTCGATATCGACGTGACGTCCGAAATGCAGGGCTCCTTCCTGGAGTACGCGTACTCGGTGATCTACTCCCGGGCCCTTCCCGACGCACGTGATGGGCTCAAGCCGGTACAGCGCCGCATCCTGTACATGATGAGCGACATGGGACTGCGCCCGGACCGCGGCCACGTCAAGAGCGCCCGCGTGGTGGGCGAGGTTATGGGAAAGCTGCACCCGCACGGTGACGCCGCCATCTACGACGCCATGGTGCGCATGGCGCAGGACTTCTCGCTGCGGCTGCCGCTCATCGACGGGCACGGCAACTTCGGCTCGCTCGACGACGGCCCGGCAGCACCGCGATACACCGAGGCCCGGCTGGCTCCGGCCGCCCTCACGCTCACCAACCACCTCGATGAAGACGTGGTGGACTTCGTTCCCAACTACGACAACCAGCTGACCCAGCCTGATGTCCTGCCCGCCGCCTTCCCCAACCTGCTGGTCAACGGCGCCACCGGCATCGCCGTCGGCATGGCCACCAACATGGCCCCGCACAACCTGGTGGAGGTCATTTCCGCGGCCCGGCACCTGATTGCCAACCCGGATGCCACGCTGGATGACATCATGCGGTTCGTGCCCGGCCCGGACCTGCCCAGCGGCGGCCGGATCGTGGGCCTGGACGGCATCCGCGACGCCTACGCCACCGGCCGTGGGTCCTTCAGGACCCGCGCCAAGGTGGAGATCGAACAGCTGTCCGCTCGCCGCACCGGCCTGGTGGTCACTGAGCTGCCGTACATGGTGGGCCCGGAGAAGGTGATCGAGAAGATCAAGGATGCGGTCAACGCCAAGAAGCTGACGGGCATCAGCGACATCGTGGACCTGACGGACCGCAAGCACGGGCTGCGGCTGGTCATTGAGCTCAAGAACGGCTTCAACCCCAACGCGGTCCTGCAGCAGCTCTACCGGTACACGCCGATGGAGGACTCCTTCGGCATCAACAACGTCACCCTGGTGGACGGCCAGCCCCAGACGCTGGGCCTGGTGGACCTATTGAGCGTCTACGTCAACCACCGCATCAACGTGGTCCGACGCCGGACCGCCTTCCGGTTGGGGAAGAAGAAGGACCGCCTGCACCTGGTGGAGGGCCTCCTCATCGCCATCGTGGACATCGACGAGGTCATCCAGATCATCCGGTCCTCCGACGAGGCCGCCGCTGCCCGCGAGCGGCTGATGTCCATCTACGACCTCACCGAGATCCAGGCCAATTACATCCTGGAACTGCGCCTGCGCCAGCTCACCAAGTACTCCCGCATCGAACTGGAGAAGGAACAGGACGAGCTCCGCCGCGAGATCGCGGAACTGCAGGCCATCCTGGACTCCGAGGAACTGCTCCGCACCGTGGTGTCCGACGAGCTCGGCGCCATTGCCGAGGAACACGGCACACCGCGCCGCACCGTGCTGCTGGAGTCAGAGGCCGTCTCCCCCACCGTCGCGGCGGCCGGGCTTGCCGGGGCCAACGGCAAGAAGGGCAAGGCCGCGCCCCTGTCCCTGGAGATCGCCGACGACCCCTGCTGGGCCATCCTCACCGCGTCCGGGCAGGTGGCCCGCACCAGCAACCAGGAGCCGCTGGCTGAGGCAGGGCCCCGGAGCAGGCACGACGTGTACACATCGGTGGTCAAGACCTCGGCCCGCGGCGAAATCGCCGCCGTCACCTCGCTGGGCCGCATGCTCCGGCTGCAGGTCATGGACATGCCGGTCCTGCCGCCGGTGAATGGGCTGCCCAACCTGGCCGGCGGCGTTCCGGCCAGGGAGTTCCTCACCCTGGTGAAGGGGGAAACCCTGGTGGCGTTCGTGCGGCTTGATGAGGTCCTGGCCATCGGCACGGCCCAGGGCGTAGTGAAACGCGTCCAGCCGGACTACCCGCTGAACCGGGAAGACTGGGAGGTCATCAGCCTCAAGGACAAGGACGTAGTGGTGGGTGTGGCTCCTGCCGGTGCCGACGACGCCGAACTGGTGTTCCTCACCCGGGAAGCCCAGCTGCTGAAGTTCCCCGCGGCCGTGGTCCGTCCCCAGGGACGCACCGCCGGCGGCATGGCCGGGATCAAACTCGCCGCGGGTGACCAGGTGATCTTCTTCGGCGCCGTCCAGCCCAACGACGAATCCGCCGTCGTGGTCACCATCGCCGGAACCAACGGCGCCCTCCCCGGGACCGCGCCGGGGACGGCCAAGGTCACGGCGTTCTCGGAGTATCCGGCCAAGGGGCGCGCCACTGCCGGGGTCCGGTCGCACCGATTCCTCAAGGGCGAGGACATGTTGCTGCTGGCCTGGGCAGGGCACGGGCCGGCGAAGGCTTCCTCCGCGGGCGGAGTGGCGCGGTCGCTGCCGCAGGAGCACGGCCGCCGCGACGGCTCGGGTGTCCCGCTCTCCCAGGCCGTGGACGTGGTCGGGCCGGCCATGGCGTGGACGGACGGCCCCTCCGCCGCAGAATAGCCCGGTGCCAGGAGTGGCTGACACAATGCCTGGCCCCTAGCCTGCCACGTCCCTGCGCCTGAAGCCGGCGACGGCGAGCGCCACCAGCACCGCGATGGTGGCTGCGGACACCAGCACGCTGTCCCACGCGGTGCCGTTCCTCAACGGGTCGTGGCCGATGTACTGAAAGAAGGGCGACACCTTCTGGATCCGGTCAAAGACGTCCACCAGGGGCGCCAGGGCGTTGATGATATAGGCCAGGACCGCCAGTACGGCGGGGATGCCGCGGCTGAGCCCGGTCCTGCCGGTCGCCGCTGACAGCGCCAGGGCAAGGGAGCCGAAAACGACGCCCAGAAGTGCAAGGTGCAGCATGGCCGCGGCCACCTTGTCCGCGGGCAGGACAAGGTCCACCAGGCTGCCTTCAAGCACCAGCGACGCGCCCATCACCGCGGCCAGCACGAAGGTGCCCGCCGCCATGGCGAGGAACTTGTCCACCACCACCCTGCCGCGGCCCACGGGGTTGGAGAGCAGCAGGTCCATGGTGTGCCGGTCCTCTTCCCCGCCAATGGCTCCCGCACCTGCGCTGACAGCGTAGATCAGCACCGCTATGGGGCCCATGAAGGACAGCAGCTCCACCTGGATGTAGCCGGTGGGAGTGGACATATCAGCGCTGGAGGTAGCGAACAGGGACCGGAACGCCTCCGGCATTTGGTCGATGAAATCGCTGATTGAGGGCTGGGACTGGATCGACGGCCAGATCGCTGCATACGTCGCCACGATGAGGGCCAGGGAGACGGCCCATGCCAGCAGCGTCCTGCCCTGGTCCCGGAGCGTCTTCAGCAGGACGCTAGCCAGCATGGCGCGCCGCCGTTCCCGCCGCACTGCGGGAACCGCCGCCGGCATGGTCCATCCCGTAGTAGCCCAGGAACGTCTCCTCCAGCGGGGCCTCGGAGCATTCGAAGTCCTCCACTTCCCGCGCGCTGACCAGTTTCAACAGGGCGTCCAGGGCGGACTGCGGGGCGTTGCAGCTCAGCGCACGGCCGTCCACCAGCAGGTCGCGGACCCCGGGGACGCCCGCGAACTCGGCCGCGGTCACCTCCGCGGCAAAGCGGGCACGCACCCGGTGCAGGGAGCGGGCGGCCAGGTCCTGCAGCCGCTCCACCGCCACCAGTTTGCCCCCTCGAACCACCCCGATCCGGTCCGCAACGCGCTCCACCTCACCCAGGACGTGGGAGGAAAACAGTGCCGAGCCGCCGTCGGCTGTGTGTTCACGCAGGATGGAATGGAAGACCTGCTGCACCAGCGGGTCGATTCCGCTGGTCGGTTCGTCCAGCACCAGCAGCCGCGGCCGGGACATTACCGCCAGGACGACGGCGAGCTTCTGGCGGTTGCCGCGCGACAGTGTACGGGCCGGGCGGCCCAGGTCCAGTTCCAGCCGGGTCGCCACCTCTGCCGCCCGCTGACTGTCGTCGCGGTGGCGCAGGTGGGCGCAGTAGGCCACGTGCTGGTGGCCTGTGAGGCGGTCGTAAAGCGCCGGCTCGCCGGGCACATAGCCCACCACCCGGTGGACTTCCCGGGATTGCCGCCAGGCATCCAGCCCCAGTACGGATGCTGTGCCGGACGTGGGCCGCAGCATCCCCATCAGGAGCCGGATGGTGGTGGTTTTGCCTGCCCCGTTCGGGCCCAGGTATCCGAACACCTCGCCCGGTCCGATGGTGAGGGTCACGTCGTCGAGCGCGATGTTCCGGCCGAACCGCTTTGTCAGGCCGGCCAGCCGCACCATGCTTTCCGCGCCCGTGGGCGCTTCCGGGCTCATGCGGCCACGCTAGCGGGGACGCCCGCGGCGGCCCAGAGTCTTTTGGCCCGCACCGCTTAGACTGCTCCCATGCCTATCGTTCCTGATGTAAAGGACTGGACCTGGGTCCTGTCCCGCCCCTGCCCGGAATGCAATTTCCATGCCGCCACCGCCACCCCGGCAACGGTTCCCGGAAGCATCGAAAGCATGATTCCCCGGTGGCTGGCCGTCCTCCGCAGGCCGGATGCGGCGGAGCGGCCCAACGGGCAGACGTGGTCCGCGCTGGAGTACGCGTGCCATGTGCGGGACGTCTTCACCCTTTTCAACCAGCGGCTGAACCTGATGCTCGTGGAGGACGGCGCCCGCTTTGCGGACTGGGACCAGGACCGGACAGCCATGGAGAAGGACTACGCCAACGCCGACCCCTCCGTGGTGGGCCCGGAACTGGCGGCGGAAGGACATGAGGCCGCCGAGGCCTTCGCCGGTGTCCCCGAAGAGGGCTGGGGACGCAAGGGACTGCGCAGCAACGGCTCGGAGTTCACCGTCCTGACGCTTTCCCAGTATTTCCTGCACGACGTGGTCCATCACCTCCACGACGTCGACGGCTGACCGCATTCCCGGCCCCTCCAGCGCCTGGCGGCGAGGCGCAGCAAAGGCGGCTTAGCGGGAAGGTGCCAGGGATCCCAGGGGCTGTCCGGCGGATGCCGAAAGATCCAGCCGGGCATCGCCGGCGTGGATGTCAGCGGGGTTGTGCGTCACGAGCACCACGGTGCGCTCCCGCAGACCGGTGCGCAGGTCCGCCAGCATGGCGGCAGCGGATCCGGCGTCGAGGTGCGCGGTGGGCTCATCCAGCAGGATCACGTCCGCCCCGGTCAGCAGGGTCCGCGCCACGGCCAGGCGCTGGCGCTCGCCGCCGCTCAGGAAGGCACCGCCGGGACCGATCCGGGTGTCGAGCCCGGCCGGCAGCCGGCCCACCAGCGCGGAAAGTCCGACGGCGGCGAGGACCGCATCCAGCTCAAGGTCAGCGGGCCCCGGTGCGCCGTTCGCGGACGGCCGTCCCAGCAGCAGGTTTCCCCGGATGGTGGAATCGAACAGGTGGGCCTCCTGGGGGCACCACGCTGCCCGGCCCGTGACCTGCACCTGGCCGGACGCCGGCGGCAGGAAGCCAAGCAGCACCGAGAGCAGTGTGGATTTGCCCGAACCGGACGGTCCGGTGACCGCCAGCCAGCGGCCGGGACCTGCCACCGCATCCACACCCGAAAAGACCGGCGAGCCGCCCGGCCACGCCGCGGCCAGGTCCACCAGCTCAACGCCCGGCGAACCGCCGGCCCGGCCGGGAACAGGCTGCAGGCCGTCGCTGGCGTCGCCGCCGCCGTCAAGGGCTCCGGACTCCCCCACCCGGCGCATGACGGAACGCAGCGCGGGGAACTGCCGCACCGCCGTCGTCATTGCTGCGTAGGGTTCCACCAACGCGAGCAGCAGAAGGACCACCACGGCCGCCGTTGCCGGGGCTACCTGGGCCGCCAGGACGCCTGGGCCCGCCAGCCATGCGGCCGCAAGTGCGGCCGTGCCGCAGGCAGCGGTGGCCACGGCATGCCCCAGCCCGTCCGCCCAGGCGGAGCGCTGCGATGCACGGGTGGCCTCCCGGTCCTCCGCCAGCAGCGCGTCCAGCACGCGGGGCGCGACCCCGTTTGCGTGCAGTTCGGCACGGGCATCCAGGGCAGCGGTAACGCGGCGGAGCACGCCGGAGCGCAGCGACTGCTCGGCGGCGGCGGACTTGCGGTCGCCCCACAGGGCGGCGGCGGGCGCCAGCACCATGCCGCTGATGGCTGCGCCGACCACGGCTGGCAGGGCGGCCGGCACCAGGACGCCGGTGGCCGCCACGGCCAGGACGGACACCGCAAGCGCCGTGACGGGAGGCAGGACCACGCGCGGCAGGAGGTCGCGGACGGTATCGACGTCGTCGATCACCGTGCCCAGCACGTTGCCGCCCTGCAGGAGCCGGCGCAGTGACAGCGCCCTGCGGCTCAGGGACTCCCAGAGCCGGCCGCGGAGGCGGGTGAGTGCGGCGAACACGGCATCATGGAGCAGCAGCCGCTCCCAGTAGCGGAACACGGCCCGGCCGATGCCGAAGAACCGGACGCCGACGATGGCGGTCAGGAGGTACAGGATGGGCGGCTGTTCGCTGGCGCGGATGATGAGCCAGCCGGAAAGGCCGGAAAGCGCGACGGCGAAGACGGCCGCCAGCGTGCCGACGAAGGCGGCGGCCGCGAACTTGCCCCGGACCGGTGCCAGCAGTGCGGCCAGAAGGCGGGCAGCTCCAGGGGCAGCCTGTACGGGCCCGGCGATACCGGCATTGTTGTTGCTGACAGCGCCCAGGGCGGCATCTGCTGTGGCAGGGCTTTCTGTGGAGGCAGCGGGCAGGAACGTGGCAGCGCCGCCGTCCGGGTGCGCTGCCGTGGTGCCCTGGGCTGCCGGCGCCACCGGCACCAGCACGTCTGCAAGCTGCCGGGTGCGCTGGTTGTGGGCCACCAGGATCACGGTGACCTGGCCGCGGAGCCGGCGGATGGCCTCCTCGACGATGACCGCCGAGGCGTCGTCCAGGTGTGCGGTGGGCTCGTCGAGCAGCAGGAGGGTAGCGCCGGCGTCGATCCTGGCAAGCCCGCGGGCCAGCGCCACGCGGCGCAGCTCACCCGGGCTCAGCTCCGCCTGGTGCTTTGACGCCAGGTGCCCGGCGCCGGCGCGTTCCAGGCAGCCGCGCGCAGCCTCTTCTGCGGTGAACCTGTCCGGGCCGTGGCCGGGGTCCGGGGAGAGGTACAGCAGCACCTCGTCCAGGACCGTGCCGGCCACCATGACGGGGTGCTGCGGCACCCATGCCACGGCGCGGCGGTCCAGGCCGCTGACGGATCCGCTAATCCTGGTCCCGTCCCCGTCGCCGATGGTTCCGGCAAGCACCCCGAGGATGGTGCTCTTGCCGGCACCGCTGGGGCCGTCCAGCGCGGTGATCCGGTCCTGCGGTGCGGTGAACGTGAGGGGGCCGACGGCGGCTTCGGACCGTCCGGCGTAGGTCACGGTGAGTGCGGTGGCCTCGAGCGGAGCGCCCGGCCTGCCGGCCTTGGCCGCCGGGAGGGGCATTGCCTCGGGGGCCCCGGTCACGGCCGCTGTTTCCGCGAGCGCCACCCTGCCGTCGTCGCTGGCGTGGTGGGCGGTGCCGAGTTCCCGCAGCGGGAGATAGCAGTCCGGTGCCAGGAGGAGCGCCAGCAGGCCGGCTTCCAGCGGCATGTCGCCGTGGACCAGTCGGACGCCGATGAAGACGGCCACCACGGCCACCGAGATGGTGGCGATGAGTTCCAGGGCAAGGGCGGACAGGAACGCGGTCCGCAGGGTGCCCATGGTGCGGGAGCGGTATTCCTCCGAGATTTCCTCCAGGGCTTTGCGCTGGGCCGTGGCGCGTCCCAGCCCCACCAGGACCGGCAGGCCCTTGGCGAGCTCCAGCATGTGGGCTGACAGCCGTGCCAGCGAGGCCTGGGCCTGGCGCACGTTGTCCTCGGTGTACCGGCCGATCAGCACCATGAACACCGGGATCAGCGGCACCGTCAGCACGATGACCAGCGCACTGACCCAGTCCGCAAAGAGGATCCGGGCCCCCAGCAGCAACGGAACGGCGGCGCAGTTGACCAGCGCGGGAAGGAACTGGGTGTAGTAGCTGTCCAGGGCGTCCAGGCCACGGGTCGCAAGGACCGCCAGGCCGCCGTCGCCGGGGCCGGAGCCGCGCACGCCCGTGCGCAGGGCCCGCTCCAGCAGCTCGGCGCGAAGCTCCTCCTTGACGCCCAGTGCAGCGCGGCGGGCAGCCACAGCCTGACCCCACACGGTAAGGGACCGGAGGACGACGCCGGCGAGTCCGGCCGCGATCTGGTGCGCCCAGGCCGGGTTCCCGGCAACGAGTCCCGCCAGGACGGAGGCCATCGCCTGGCCGATCAGGACCAGGGACAGCGCCTTGAGCGCGGCAAGGACCCCCAGCCAATAGATTGCCGAACGTGTGGCGGGACCGGCAGGAAAGCTTGGCCGCATGTCAGCCCTTGGTGGTGAATGCCTTGGCGGCCACCGCAGGAAGGAAGCTGTGGGCCTCCGGGATATGTGCAGCGCTGACACGGCGGCGGAACACCCAGTAGGTCCAGGCCTGGTACGCGATCACCAGGGGAAGGCCGAAGGCCGCCACGATGCTCATCAGCCCCAGGGTGTAGTCCGAGGACGAGGCATTGGAGATGGTGAGGTCAAAGGCGCTGTCCAGCGTAGAGGGCAGCACCACAGGGAACACGGCCCCGAAGATAGCTGTTGTGCCCAGCACCAGGAACGCTCCCAGGGCCAGGAAGGCCCTGCCTTCGAAACCCTTCCGGGCCAGCAGCCAGGCGGTAACGGCAGCCCCGACGGCCAGGACGACGGCGGCCCAGGTCCAGGGCTTGCCTTCCATGAACTGGATGGTGAGGGCCCAAGCGGCGATGGGGAGGAGCAGGACCGGCAGGAGCCGCACGAACCAGTTGCGCGCCCGGTGCCGGACCTCGCCGTCGGTCTTGAGGGCCAGGAACGCCAAGGCGTGAAGCAGCGAGAAACCGACCACTGCCAGGCCGCCCAACAGCGCGTACCCGCTGAACCAGGCCATGGGACCGCCTTCGCGGTCACCGTTGGCGTTCAGTGGAAGGCCGGTGGTGGTGAGGGCCAGCGCAGCCCCTACGCCGAAGGCGGCGAAGAAGGACCCCAGGGCGATGGCCCAGTCCCAACGGTTGCGCCAGCTGTCCGTATCCACCTTGCCGCGGTATTCGAACGCCACGGCTCGGAAGATCAGGGCCAGCAGGACCACCAGCAGGGGCAGGTAGAGCGCGGAGAACAGCGATGCGTACCAGAGCGGGAAGGCGGCAAAGGTGGCGCCACCGGCAGTCAGGAGCCAGACTTCATTGCCGTCCCAGACGGGTCCGATGGTGTTCAGCAGCACGCGGCGCTCCGTGTTGTTGCGCGCGAAGAGCTTCATCAGCATGCCGACGCCCAGGTCGAAGCCCTCCAGGAAGAGGTAGCCCGTCCACAGCACCGCGATGGCGATGAACCAAATGGTGGGAAGCAGTTCCATTGTTTGTTTCCTCTGCTCGGTCTTTGGAGCCGGATGCGGTTAGTAGGCGAAGGCCAGAACGTCGTCGGCCGGTTTGCTGTCCCCGTTGCCGCCGGGTCGGGGTGTTTCATCCTCGTTCTCGTCCGCCGGGGCATGGCCCAGTTCCGGCATCGCGGAGACCACGCCGCCGCGGATGTATGTGACCAGCAGTTTGACTTCCACCACCAGCAGGACGGCGTACACGGCGGTCAGTGCCACCAGCGAGGTGATCAGTTCCCCGGCGGAGACACCCGGTGATACAGCGGCGGCTGTGAACATGAACACCTGGTCGATGCCGCTGGGATCCGGGTTGGGCGCCACGACGAACGGCTGGCGGCCCATCTCGGTGAAAATCCAGCCGGCGGCGTTGGCGCCGAAGGGGGCCAGGATGCCGAAGACTGCCAGCCGCATGAGCCACCGCGCCTCCGGCACCGTCCCCTTGCGGGTGAGCCAGAGGGCCACCAATGCTGCCAGGGCGGCGAGTCCGCCAAAGCCGATCATCATCCGGAATCCCCAGTAGGTAACCTCCATGACGGGCACGTACTGGATTTCCTGGCCGGCGCGGTCGCCGTAGATGGGGTTGTCCGGCAGGTGGGTTCCGTAGTTGTCCTTGTACTCGGGCAGCAGGCTGTTGACGCCCTTGACCTCGGTGGTGAAATCGCCCTTGGCCAGGAAGGACAGGATGCCCGGAACTTCGATCACGGCCACCACGTCGTCGCAGTTCTTGGATCCCACGTTGCCGATGCTCAGGACCGAGAAGCCCGTGCCGTCGTGGCACGCCGCCTCCGCCGCGGCCATCTTCATGGGCTGCTGCTGGAACATCAGTTTGCCCTGCAGGTCGCCGGTGACGGCGGTGCCGGCGAACGAGATCATGGCCACCACCGCGCCGATGCGCAGGGACCGGATCCACACGCTGTGGTCGGTACGGTCGCGGCCCGGGATCCGGGCGTCCTCACCAGGGATAACCCGGCCGTCGGCACCCACGGTGTCCACGCCGTCGTGCCGTCTCCGCCACAGGTGGTACCAGGCGATGCCCAGGAGGAAGCCGCCGGCGACGGCGAGCGCGCCGAACAGGGTGTGCGGGACGGCCACGAGCGCGGTGTTGTTGGTGAAAACGGCCCAGGCGTCGGTCATGACGGGCCGGCCGTTAATCATTTCCACCCCCACCGGGTGCTGCATCCAGCTGTTAGCCACGATGATGAAGTAAGCAGAAAGCGCCGATCCGATGACCGCCACCCAGAGGCAGGCAAGGTGGATGGCGGGCTTGAGCTGCTTCCAGCCGAAGATCCACAGTCCCAGGAAGGTGGACTCGACAAAGAAGGCGAGGAGGGCCTCGAGGGCCAATGGTGCACCGAAGACGTCACCCACGAAGCGGCTGTACTCGCTCCAGGCCATCCCGAACTGGAACTCCTGCACGATGCCCGTGGCAACGCCCATGATGAAGTTGATGAGGAACAGCTTTCCCCAGAACTTTGTCATGCGCAGGTACTCGGGCTTGCCGGTGCGGTACCAGGCGGTCTGGATGACGGCCACCACCAGGCCCAGGCCGATGGTCAGCGGCACCATCATGAAGTGGTAGACCGTGGTGATGCCGAATTGCCAGCGTGCGATTTCCAAGGCGTCCATGGCAGTCCCTACTGTTAGCCAAATGCAGTTTTCTACGCTCCGTAGAACTCTAACTTCTACAAAGTGTAGAACATCGTCGACGGCCGACGAAAACCAGTCCCCCCTCCCCTAGGATCGCCCACCGGGGCCCGGCGCGCCAGATGTTCTACCCGATGTAGAAGGTTCGGCGGTTTCGGGGTAAATTTAGTTCTGTAGTTGAACAACCGCGTGACGTCACCGGGCGCGTCAAGAGCGCACGGTGCGGGGACATAAAGGAAAAGTGAAATGGCTAGTCTTGGTGAACTGGAACGGGCAGTGATGGACCTGCTCTGGGCGGGCCAGGAAGCGGCTACGGCCAATACCCTGAGGGATCAGTTGGCGCGCACGTCGACCGCACAGGGCGGACCGGGCCACGAAGGCAAGGAACTGGCTGTAACTACGGTGCTTACCGTACTTTCCCGCCTGGAGAAGAAAGGGCTGGTTGAACGCGAACGCGGAACCCGCCCCCACCGGTACCAGGCAGTGTCCAGCCGCGCAGACCACACCGCCGAACTCATGCATGAGGTCCTCGGCTCAGCCCCTGACCGCGAGGCCGTCCTGGCCCGCTTCATCGGGTCCGTCTCCGAGGGTGAAGCCGAGACACTGCGCAAACTGCTGGGCCATCTCTAGCACACCATGTTCTGGGCCTCATACCTGCTGGCGGTCCTTGCGATAATCCTGGCCTGGCCGGTGCCGATCCTCCTGTCACGGGCACAATGGCCGGCCAGGTCGCCATTCACGGCAATGCTGCTATGGCAGGCAATCGCGCTCGCCGGTGGACTGTCAATGATCGGCGCAATGCTGGTCTACGGCCTGGAACCTGTCGGTGACAACCTGATCGCGGGGCTGCGCGCCCTTGCGGGCATGGTGATTTTCAACGCCCCCACCACAGCACTCGGGTTCTGGCATATCTTTGCGCTGTCCGCAGCAGCCCTGCTCACGGCCCACCTGGTCTTCACGCTGCTGCTGACCTACTACAAAATCCAGCGGCAGCGGCGCCGGCACCGCGAACTCCTCGCCCTTCTGGCCTCGCCATCCGGCCAGGACGCCGGAACGCTCGTCATCAGCCACGACTCCCCTGTTGCCTACTGCCTTCCCGGCGGCGCCCGCTCGGTGACAGTGCTGTCCGACGGCCTGATGGCAGCCCTTGAACCGGCCGAACTGCGTGCCGTCCTGATTCACGAGAACGCCCACCTGAGCCAGCGGCACCACCTCCTGCTCTGGGCCTTCGCTGCCTGGCGGCAGGCCCTCCCGTGGCTGCCCACCACGCGGCTCGCCCAGGAGTCGGTGAACTCGCTGATCGAGATGCTGGCCGATGACGTCGCCCTCCGGACCGAGAGCAAAGCAACCCTCATCAAGGCCATCGCGATCGTGGCCAGCGGCTCGGCGGGCACCGCGGGCGCCGGCGATATCCGCCCCTCCTCGCCCACGCTGGCCCTGTCCGGGCTTGAGGCAGCATCGGGCGGCCCTGGCTCGGACGCGGTCCGGACCGCAGCCTCCCGGGTCAGCCGCCTCCTGACACCGCAGCCCCCGCTTCCTGCCGCCGTCCGCAGTGCCGTCACAGCCGGCTGTGTCCTGCTGCTTGCACTGCCCACTGCACTGCTTGTGGTTCCCGGGCTGCTCGGCTGAAGCCGGCTGCAGGCAGGCGCCAGCCAAGGGCCGGCGCCTGCGGCAATCAGGCGTCGATGCGCTCACGGTCCAGGCTGGACGCGCCGGCGATGATGAAATCCTTGCGCGGGGACACGTCCGAGCCCATCAGCAGGTCGAAGATCTCCTCTGCCTGCTGCGCGTTTTCGATCCCCACCTTTCGCAGGGTGCGGTGCCTCGGGTCCATGGTGGTTTCGGCCAGCTGCTCGGCGTCCATCTCTCCCAGGCCCTTGTACCGCTGGATCGGTTCCTTGTAGCGCTTGCCTTCCTTGGCCAGGCGGGCCAGCAGCACGTGGAGCTCGGCCTCGGAGTAGGTGTAGATCATCTCGTTGGCCTTCTGGCCGGCGTTGATGACCTCCACCCTGTGCAGCGGCGGGACCGCGGCGAACACCCTGCCTTCGAGGATCATGGGCCGCATGTAGCGGAAGAAAAGGGTCAGCAGCAGGGTCCGGATGTGGGCGCCGTCCACATCGGCGTCGGTCATGAGAATCACCTTGCCGTAGCGCGCGGCGCTGATGTCGAAGCTGCGGCCGGAGCCTGCACCCACCACCTGGATGAGGGCTGCACACTCGGCGTTGGAGAGCATGTCCCCCACCGACGCCTTCTGGACGTTGAGGATCTTGCCGCGAATGGGCAGCAGGGCCTGGAAGTCCGAAGAGCGGGCCAGCTTGGCAGTGCCCAGCGCGGAGTCGCCTTCCACGATGAACAGTTCGGAACGTCCGACGTCGTCCGTCCGGCAGTCGGCGAGCTTGGTGGGCATGGAGGAGGTTTCCAGCGCGTTCTTGCGCCGTTGGGTTTCCTTGTGCACGCGGGCCGAGATGCGGGACTTCATCTCGTTGACGATCTTTTCCAGCAGCAGCGCAGACTGGGCCTTGTCGTTGCGGTTGCTGGAGGACAGCTTGGCGGAGATTTCGCGTTCCACCACCTTGGCCACAATGGCGCGGACGGCGCTGGTACCCAGGATTTCCTTGGTCTGGCCTTCAAACTGTGGTTCTGCGAGCCGGACGGTCAGCACTGCCGTCAGCCCGGCGAAGATGTCGTCCTTTTCGATCTTGTCGTTGCCGGCCTTGAGCTTGCGGGCGTTGGCCTCCACCGCCTTGCGGAAGGTTTTGATCAGCGCCTGTTCGAACCCGGACTGATGTGTGCCGCCCTTTGGGGTGGCGATGATGTTCACGAAGGTCCGCACGGTGCTGTCGTAGCCGATCCCCCAGCGGAGCGCCACGTCCACCTCGCAGTCACGCTCAACCTCGGCCAGCTGGCTGTGCCCCCGCTCGTCCAGGACCGGGACCGTCTCCTTGAACTTCCCTGCTCCATGCAGCCGCCAGACGTCGGTGACGGCAGGGTCCGCGGCCAGGAACTCGGCGAACTCGGAAATGCCGCCGTCGTGGTGGAAGACCTCCTCATGGGGGCCCGCTTCGCCCGGGGTCCCGGGGACCTTGCGCTCGTCCCGCACCGTGAGCTTAAGGCCGGGCACCAGGAAGGAGGTCTGGCGTGCACGGGCAACGAGGTCCTCATAGGAGAACTTGGCATCGGGGGTGAAGATCTGCCGGTCCGCCCAGTAGCGGATCCTGGTGCCGGTGACGCCGCGCTTGGCCTTGCCTACCACGTCCAGGACGGAATCGTTGACGAACGGCGTGAACGGCGCTGCCGGGTCCAGCCGGGAACCGGTGTCCTTGAAGCGGCCCGGTTCACCGCGGCGGAAGGACATCCTGTACGTCTTGCCGCCCCGGTCCACTTCGACGTCCAGCCGCGAAGACAGGGCGTTGACCACTGATGCCCCCACGCCATGGAGGCCTCCGGAGGCCGTGTAGGAGCCGCCACCGAACTTGCCGCCGGCGTGCAGCTTGGTAAACACCACCTCGACGCCGGTGAGTCCCGTCTTCGGCTCCTTGTCGATGGGAATACCGCGGCCGTCGTCGTGGATTTCCACTGAGTTGTCCGCGTGCAGGATGATGCGGATATCGTGACCGAACCCGGCCAGGGCCTCGTCCACGGAGTTGTCGATGATTTCCCAGAGGCAGTGCATAAGGCCACGCGAGTCGGTTGAACCGATGTACATGCCCGGGCGCTTGCGGACGGCTTCCAGGCCCTCCAGGACGGAGAGGTGCCGGGCGGTGTACTCAGAGTTTGGTGCCACTGGTGATGAACTCCTTCAGGGACGTCGACGCGGCTCTGGGACCGCACCTTCTAGGGTAGTCCGCGGCAGCGGTGACAGCCGTCTGCCACACCCGGGGGCGGGTGTGCGGCGCGCCACCAGCCGTGGTGACGGGCGGAACTGGGCAGTTCTTGACCGAACCTTGCGGATACGCGCACAGCGAACTTGCCCCATCCTTGCGATGGTTTGGATACGAATGCTGGTTATATAGATGTACTGATCTACTAAGGAGGCCGACATGACAACAGCAGTGGCAGACCGCACACTAAACGCACTCGACCGGTGCGACCGTTGCGGAGCTCAGGCATATGTCCGGGTTGTACTCGAGTCCTCCGGCGGTGAGCTGTTGTTCTGCGGCCACCACGCCCGTGCAGTCGAGTCAACGCTCAAGCCGTTGAGCTCCGACTGGCACGACGAGACGGGAAAGCTTCATGAGAAAGCTGCCGTGGAAATTGACTAAATGAGGCATCGGTAACAACGAACCCTGCGGGACCCTTCCAAACGGAAGGGTCCCGCAGGCGTTTAACGGCACAGAGACGGACGCTGCCGGCAGCAGCTGGAAACAAAGCAGGGGCCGCCCCGAACCACCTGTTCAGTGGGTTCGGGACGGCCCCTGTTTCGTTGTTCGCCGTCCGGAGGACTTAGTCCAGGTAGTCCCGCAGCACCTGCGACCTGGACGGGTGGCGGAGCTTGGACATGGTCTTCGATTCGATCTGGCGGATCCGCTCGCGGGTGACGCCGTAGACCTTCCCGATTTCGTCTAAAGTCTTCGGCTGTCCGTCAGTCAGGCCAAACCGCATGGCAACCACGCCGGCCTCACGTTCGGAGAGGGTATCCAGCACGGAGTGCAGCTGTTCCTGCAGGAGGGTGAAGCTCACAGCGTCAGCCGGGACAACGGCCTCCGAGTCCTCGATCAGGTCGCCGAACTCGGAATCGCCGTCCTCGCCAAGGGGGGTGTGCAGCGAAATCGGTTCGCGGCCGTACTTCTGGACCTCGACGACCTTTTCCGGGGTCATGTCCAGTTCCAGCGCCAATTCCTCGGGCGTGGGTTCGCGGCCCAGGTCCTGCAGCATCTGGCGCTGGACACGTGCCAACTTGTTGATGACCTCGACCATGTGCACCGGAATACGGATGGTGCGGGCCTGGTCGGCCATGGCGCGGGTGATGGCCTGGCGAATCCACCAGGTGGCGTAGGTGGAGAACTTGAAGCCCTTGGTGTAGTCGAACTTCTCCACGGCGCGGATCAGGCCCAGGTTGCCTTCCTGGATCAGGTCCAGGAACAGCATGCCGCGGCCGGTGTAGCGCTTGGCCAGCGAGACCACCAGGCGGAGGTTTGCCTCCAGCAGGTGGTTCTTGGCGCGCTTGCCGTCGTGGATGATGAATTCGAGTTCACGCTTGTACTTCGGATCCATGGACCCGTCGTCAGCGGCGATCTTCTCCTCGGCAAACAGCCCGGCTTCAATCCGCAGCGCAAGGTCCACTTCCTGCTCCGCGTTGAGCAGTGCCACCTTACCGATCTGCTTCAGGTAGTCCTTGACGGGGTCAGCCGTGGCGCCGGCAGACATGACCTGCTGCACGGGGGCGTCATCGTCATCTGCATCGGAGTAGACAAAGCCCTTGCCGCTGCCGGCGGCAGCCTTGCCGGGCTCGGTGTCGTCAACTGCCTCCGCGCCTTCGATGACGATGTCGTCGAGGTCTTCCTCGACTTCTTCGACCTCGTCCGGGTCAGCGTCATCGGCGGACTTTCCCGCGGCCGCTGCTGCAGCCTTGGCGCCGGGCTTGGGCCCACGCTTTTTGGGCTCGCGCTTGCCATCCGCTGCAGCCTCGCCGGCCGAAGCCTTGTTGGCTGCCCGCGTGGCTGCCCGCTTGGCATTGGTCGCGGCCTGCTTCTCCTCAGGGGACAAGACATCCTGGGCGGCGGAATCCTTCTTCGTGGAAGACGGGGTCACAGAAAACCTTTCTAGCGGTGGTCTGTGGAATCACCATACGGGCAACACCACTATGACCCTGTCAAGTCCGTGATGAAAACCAAGCGCCACCACGGCCGACAGAGTCACTTAAGACAACTCCCGGAGCGGCTGTAATGTTCCCTTGCGGGGACGGTTACAAGCACTCGATACACGGACCCAACCGGGTCTCGGCATCCATTGTCTCATGATTTGCCGGAATCCGGCCTCCCTTGCCCCCATCCGTTCCCGCCGACTCGTCAATGCAAGTCCCTGCCACACCGGTCCCCGGGCCTGCCCTCCAGTCACAGCGCCTCTTTCTCCCCCGCTCTTTCCCCTGGCGGTTCCTCCCGGAACTTATGCCAGGCCGCATCCTTCCGTGCGGCCCAGCCGCAGAGTGTCCCCATGCCCACGAGATCCAGCAAAAGTTCCGCGAGCCGGTAGCCGGGCTCAAGCTTGAGGGCCTGACTCAGATAAACAGCCGAGTAGGAGCCGCGCCCCCGGCACCACGAAACCCAGCCCTGGAGCGTCAGCGCAGCGGCTGCCGCACGCCCGCCCATTGCAGCCAATTGCCCGAGAATCCGGTCCAGTGCGTCCAGGCCCTCCCAATCGGGAACGTCCGGCGCCACGCCCATGAGGACCTCGCCGTACCCGGCAGGAACGGAGCCGGAAGCGCCTCCGGCACCGCGCGCCCGGCGCAGCTTCCGGGTGCGGCGCGCCGCCATTCCCGCCGCATCTGCCGCCGGGCCTTCCCTCCGTGGTTGCCGGCCCGGGAATTCGGCGGGAGGCAACAGCGGCAGCGCCACCACAGGGGCGTCGCCGTCGTCGTCCCCGTCCTGCAGGACGCCGAACTGTTCGGCGCCGGCCTCCGCAATGCCCCTGCCGGCCGCTGCCATCACCAGCACGGCGTCGCGCCAGGTGGGACAGAGCAGTGTGGCCCGGAGGAAGGCGTCGCGGTCAACATCCGGCATCCACGGCCCGGCCTGGGACCGGTCCAGCAGCATCTCCCAGAAGTCGAGCACGGCATTGAACTGCGCCCTGGATCCGGACCGGCCGCCGAGTTCCTCCTCCCAGCCGGCCTGGGCCTCGAGGACGGCCGCCAGGTGCATGGCGGGGACCGTCGATGCAGGCCTGCTTCCTGTCTCTGGAGCCGGGCCAACACTGCTGCCCCTGTAGACCATTTCAGTGTTCAGCGTGCTGTCCCGTATCTGCTGCACGGGGCGCCCCGGAAGAGGGCAGCACGAAGTATCGACGCACAGGGCGTCGCGCCAGTATTCCTCCCCCACGAACCAGGCATCGCGGACGGGCATCCCGGCCTGGGCCAGGGCCGACTGCACCACGGAGACCAGAAGGTCGTAGGCGGACGGCGGAACCATGCCGGCGTCGCTGGTGAAGACTGCCAGCAAAGCGCCGTCAGCTTCCTGGTCTGCCTCCAGGTACCGGCGGACGGCACGGGCGAACCCCGCCGGGTCTGCCTGCGTTTCCGGCCCGGGGAGGTCGAGCCGCAGCGTAGCACCGAGCCTGGTGCCGTGCAGCGTCATGGCCACCAGGCTGGAGGCCGGCCAGTACCCCAGGGAGTGCGGGATGAAACCAAGGATGTCTTCCGGCCCGCGGACCGTTAATCGTTCTGAAGCTGTCATGGCTCCAGCATTCGCCGCCGGCAGCGCGGCGGGCAGTCCCCGGTTCGGCTGCGTGGGTAAACGGGGCGGTGGAGGAACAGTGCAGGAAGAGCCGGGGCGGAAGAGCAGTGAAGGGCGGACAGGCTCAGTCGTCGCTGGGCGCCGTCTGGCGGCGGCGCGCCAGGCTTTCCCGGCGCTGGCGGGCCAGAGCGCTCCGCAGGGGCGGCACCACAATGCCCTGCTCGGCCATCTGCCGCCGCACCTTCCGCCGTGAGGCCAGGATCGCGGCGGCACCGAAGGCCAGGAGCAGGAACTGGACGCTCAATGCCAGCCGGAAGGGGGCCAGGCCGTACAGCGCCCCCTGCGAGAACCCGGAGGCGTAGAGCACGTCGAGCACCAGGCCAATAAGGAAGATGGACACCAGGGCGGCGATGAAGCCGCCGACGTTGACGATCCCGGTGGCAGTGCCGATCCGGTGTGCGGGGTTGAAGGTCCGGGCGAAGTCGAAGCCGATCATCGAACCCGGGCCGCCGATTGCGAGCACCACCACAAGGCCCGCCAGTAGCCACAGCGGAGCGCGGCCGGGCAGGAGCAGCACGGCTGCCCAGGCTGCGGCGGTGCCGCCGGCGATCAGCAGCACCATGGTGGAACGGCGCAGCGGGTGCCGCGAAACGAAGCGCCCAATGAAGGGGCCCACCGCCATGGCGGCAGCGACGTACAGCGCCATCAGTGCGGCGACGGTGCCGGCGTCCAGGCCCTGGCCGGAGATCAGGAAAGGGTAGCCCCAGGTCATGGCAAACACGGTGCCGCTGAACTGGATGGTGAAGTGGCTCCACATGCCCAGCCGGGTGCCGGGCTGGCGCCATGCCCGGGCCAGCGACGCCCCGGTGGCCCTGAGCCCCTGGCGGGCATGCGGCCGCTCGGTGCCCGGCGGAGCATCCTGCAGGAGCAGGACGACAAGGACGACGGCGAGTGCGGACATTCCGGCGAGCATCAGGAAGGCCGTGGTCCAGCCGGACAGGTGCAGGACCAGGGCGAAGGGCAGGACACTGAACAGCTGACCCAACTGGCCGGACATGCCGGTCAGCTGGGTGACCAGGGGCACCCGGGCGGGCGCGAACCACAAAGGGATGAGCCGGATCACCGAGATAAAGGTCATCGCGTCGCCGGCGCCCACCAGGACGCGGCCCAGGACTCCCCCCGGGATGGTGTCGGCGAAGGCCAGCTGCAGCTGGCCGAGTCCCATCAGGACTGCACCGCCGGCGATCATGGCCCGCGATCCGAACCTGTCCACCAGCAGGCCCACGGGGATTTGGAGACCGGCATAGACCAGCAGCTGCAGGACAGTGAAGAAGGAGATGGCGGACGCGGTGGCGTGGAACCGCTCCGTCGCCTCGAGTCCCACCACGCCGAACGAGGTCCGCTGCGCCACGGCCACCAGGTACCCGAAAATTCCAATGGTCCAGATAAGCCAGGCGCGGGGTGCAGTCACCACTTCATTATGCCCGGCCCGGGCGCGCACCCCGGAAGCCGTGACGCCCCGCTACTGACCCGGGTTTTCCCTTGCCAGGTAGGCCTCCACAGCGGCACCGAGATCGTCGGCGTCCGGCAGTTCGTCATTCTCATTGGCAAGGAGCGACCGGCGCACGATGCCGTCCGCCTTTTCGTCGTACCGGGTTTCCAGGCGGGACACCACCTGCTGGACTTCCTCGGACGCCTCGATCTGTTCGGAGATCTGGCGTCCCACCTCGCGGCCCGATTCGCGGAGCCGGTCGGTGGGCAGCATGAGGGACGTCGCGGCACCCAGGTATTCCAGGCCGGCGACGGCGGCTGTGGGATACTCCGCTTCAGCCAGGTAGTGCGGGACGTGGATGACGTACCCGGCAACGTTGCGTCCGGCCTCCACGAGGCGCAGTTCCAGGATGTGCCCAACAGCGGCGGGAACTTCAACGGTGGGCTTCCACACGGAGATACCCTCTATGAGCTCGGGCCGGTTTCCGTGCACCGTCACGCCCACGGGCCGGGTATGCGGCACGGGCATGGGAATGGAGTGGATCCAGGTGACCAGGTTGACGTCCAGCTTCTCCACGATGTTCACCACGGCGCGGGCAAACCGTTCCCACTGCAGGTCCGGTTCGAAGCCGGCCAGCAGGAGGAAGGGCTTCCCCAGTCCGTCCACCAGGCGGTAGAGGGCCAGCCGGGGCTCCTGGTAGTCCTGGATGTGGTCTTCGACGAAGCTCAGGTGCGGCCGGCGGGACCTGTAGTCAATCAACTGGTCCGCATCGAACACCGCAACGGGCTGGGCATCGAGGGTGTCCAGCAGTTCGGTGTTGATCTGCTTCACCACGTGGCCGGCGTCGGCAAAACCGGTGAAACCCATGACCAGGTTCAGCCCCTGGAGTTCGGGGCTGTGGAACAGCTCGATGTTGCTGGCATAGAGCGCGTCGGGGTCCAGCAGGGAGCCGGAAATCCGTTCAAGCACGGCATGTTCCTTTCAGGGTGCGGGTGGACATCATTCATAACGCGGCAGGAGCATGAGGCATTCCGCGGCGCGGTGTGGCGCACCTCTCAGGAAATTCTCCCGCGGCGCCGGGGAAGGGCTACGATCGGAACTGGCCTGCCAGGCGGGCTTCCACGCACCCGGGCACCGGTCCAGAACGGCCGGATCCGGGCCACCATGGCAGAGCGCCCAACATGCATCCCTGCCCGAACGCTTCGAGAATCGAGGACTCATCCCTGTGGTCAAGAATACTGAAATCAACCTTAGTACCGTCTCGCGGGACCTTAAGAAGAACCCCAGCGATGCAGTGGTCATCGGTGTGGGGCAGGGAACCGACGGACCTGTCCTGCTGGACAACCCGCTGACGGCGAAGTCGGCCGAGGCGCTCGCGGACTCCCTCAAGGCACTCGGAGTAACCGGCGCCGCCGACCAGCTGGTCCGACTGCCGGGCCTGCCCGAAACCGGGGCCGGCATCCTGGTCCTCGCCGGCGTCGGCAAAGTGGCTGCCGGCGCTGCACCCGCTGGCGAGGCCCTCCGCCGGGCCGCTGGCTCGGCCGTCCGGCAGCTGGCAGGCCTGGCGACGGTAACCCTGGCATTCCCCACCGCCACCGTGCAGGACGTCACGGCTGTCGCCGAGGGTGCCGCACTGGGCGCCTACTCCTTCACCGAGTTCCGGTCCTCCACGGACGGGCTCAAGGATCCTGTCCGCAATGCCGTCATTTTTACCGAACTGGCAGCAAACGGGGACCTGGATGCCGCACTGAAGCGTTCCGGCCTGGTGGCGAAGGCCGTCAACGCCACCAGGTCCCTGGTCAACACCCCGCCGAGCCACCTCTACCCGGAATCCTTCGCAGAGGCGGCCAAGGAACTCGCCAAGGGCCTGCCCGTCAAGGTCACCGTCTGGGACGAGAAGCGCCTTGAAAAGGAAGGCTTCGGCGGCATCATGGGCGTGGGCAAGGGCTCCACACGGCAGCCCCGCCTGGTCAAGGTGGAGTACGCCCCCGCCAAGGCGACCGCCAAGATCGCCCTCGTCGGCAAGGGCATCACGTTCGACACCGGCGGGATCTCCCTCAAGCCGGCCCTGAACATGGGTGACATGAAGAGCGACATGGCAGGTGCCGCCGTCGTCCTTAACACTGTCCTGGCCCTCGCAGGCCTGGGCCTGCCGGTGAAGGCGACCGCCTGGCTCTGCATCGCGGAGAACATGCCCGGCGGCGGCGCCTCACGCCCCGCGGACGTCCTGACCATGTTCGGCGGCAAGACGGTGGAAGTCCTTAACACCGACGCCGAAGGCCGGCTGGTCATGGCCGACGGCATCGTCGCCGCAAGCCGTGAATACCCCGACGCCATCATCGACGTCGCCACCCTCACCGGCGCGCAGCTGATCGCACTGGGCAACCGCACCGCAGGAATCATGGGATCGGACAGCGTCACGGGTCCGCTCAAGGCAGCGGCTGACCGTGCCGGCGAGCTGGTGTGGCCCATGCCCCTGCCGGAGGAACTGCGCCCCACCCTGGACTCCCAGGTGGCGGACCTGGCCAACATCGGCGAACGGCACGGCGGCATGATGACCGCCGCCGTGTTCCTGCGCGAGTTCGTGGGTAAGGACAAAGCGGGCGAACAGATCCCCTGGGCGCACATCGATATTGCGGGACCGTCCTTCAACAACGGCAGCCCTTACGGCTACACGCACAAGCAGGGCACCGGATGCACCGTCCGTACCCTGGTTGCCTACGTGGAGGACATCCTGGCCGCAGCCTAAGCAACGGCTGCACGAAGGCTGCAGCCCTGGTGCCACGCGGCTTTGCGGTGCAGGTGATCCCTGTGCCACAGAGCCGCGTGACACTGGACACAAGCGCTCCACAAACGCAGTGCCAAGGTGGAGCATGGATAGGTGGTTCGCTAAGGTGAACCACGGTAGTCACAAATGCAAGAGAGTTGCCCTGCTGACATAATCACGGCAGTGCAAGTTCCAAGACCAGATGATGCGCGCTGATCGCGTCATCGTTCACGCGAGGGAGCGTTTTAGTGGCCGATCAGGCAACTGCGCAAGAATTCGACATCCTGGTACTCGGTGGCGGCAGCGGCGGATACGCTGCAGCGCTGCGTGCGGTACAGCTCGGCCTCACCGTCGGCCTCGTGGAGAAAGGCAAGCTGGGCGGCACCTGCCTCCACAACGGCTGCATCCCCACCAAGGCCCTGCTGCACTCCGCAGAACTGGCCGACCACGCCCGTGACTCCGCCAAGTACGGCGTGAACGTCACCCTCGACAGCATCGACATCAACGCTGTCAACGCGTACAAGGACGGCATCATCGCCGGCAAGTACAAGGGCCTGCAGGGACTCATCAAGTCCAAGGGCATCACCGTCATCGAGGGTGAAGGCAAGCTGCAGGGCACCGACACCGTTGTGGTGAACGGCACCGCGTACAAGGGCAAGAACATCGTCCTGGCCACCGGCTCATACTCGCGCACCCTTCCGGGCCTGGAAATCGGCGGCAAGGTCATCACCTCCGACCAGGCCCTGACCATGGACTTCATCCCCAAGAGCGCCATCATCCTGGGCGGCGGCGTCATCGGCGTCGAATTCGCCTCGGTCTGGAAGTCGTTCGGCGTGGACGTCACCATCGTCGAAGGCCTGCCCTCCCTCGTTCCCAACGAGGACGCCACGATCGTCAAGAACTTCGAGCGCGCCTTCAAGAAGCGCGGCATCAAGTTCTCCACCGGCATCTTCTTCCAGGGCGTGGAGCAGAATGACGACGGCGTCAAGGTCACCCTGGTGGACGGCAAGACGTTCGAAGCCGACCTTCTGCTGGTGGCCGTCGGCCGCGGCCCCGTTACGGCCAACCTGGGCTACGAGGAAGCCGGCATCACCATCGACCGCGGCTTCGTCATCACCAACGAGCGCCTCCACACCGGCGTCGGCAACGTCTACGCCGTCGGCGACATTGTCCCCGGCGTGCAGCTGGCCCACCGCGGCTACCAGCAGGGCATCTTCGTGGCCGAGGAAATCGCCGGCCTGAAGCCCGTAGTGGTCGAGGACATCAACATCCCCAAGGTCACCTACTCCGAACCCGAAATCGCCACCGTTGGCTACACCGAGAAGGCTGCCAAGGAAAAGTTCGGCGACGACCAGGTGCAGACCCAGGAATACAACCTGGCCGGCAACGGCAAGAGCTCCATCCTGGGCACCTCCGGCCTGGTCAAGCTGGTCCGCCAGAAGGACGGCCCCGTGGTGGGCGTCCACATGATCGGCGCCCGCATGGGCGAGCAGGTGGGCGAGGCCCAGCTGATCGTGAACTGGGAAGCCTACCCGGAGGACGTGGCGCAGCTGCTGCACGCCCACCCCACCCAGAACGAAGCCCTCGGCGAAGCGCACCTGGCGCTGGCCGGCAAGCCGCTGCACGGCTAGTTCCCCCCAGCATTACCAGGCCCGGTGCACCCGGTCGCGCAGACCGGGTGCACTAGGCTTCCAACAAGGCAGCAATCATTCGCACTAAAGATCAATAAGGAGAACGGGGACGACATGTCTGAATCCGTTAACTTGCCCGCCCTCGGTGAGAGTGTCACCGAAGGAACCGTCACCCGCTGGCTCAAACAGGTAGGTGACCGGGTAGAGGTGGACGAGCCGCTGCTCGAAGTCTCCACCGACAAAGTAGACACTGAAATCCCCTCTCCTGTAGCTGGCGTGATTGAAGAAATCCTGGTCGCTGAAGATGAGACCGCCGAGGTAGGCGCACCGCTGGTGCGCATCGGCGACGGCTCCGGCGGCGGTTCGGCACCGGCCGAAGAAGCTCCCGCTGCCGCTCCCGCCGAAGAGGCACCTGCAGCTGCTCCCGCCCAGGAAGCCCCCGCTGAAGCAGCACCGGCCCAGGAAGCTCCCGCCCAGGAGGCACCGGCGGCCGGCGGCGGCGAAAGCCACGAGGTCACCCTGCCCGCGCTGGGCGAAAGCGTCACCGAAGGCACCGTCACCCGCTGGCTGAAGGCCGTGGGCGACTCCGTTGAGGTGGACGAGCCACTGCTTGAAGTTTCCACTGACAAGGTGGACACCGAGATCCCGTCCCCGGTTGCCGGCACCCTGCAGGAAATCCGGGTCAACGAGGACGAGACCGCCGAGGTCGGCTCCGTGCTCGCCGTTATCGGCTCCGGCGCTCCCGCTGCTGCGGCCCCGGCTCCCGCTGCCGCCCCCGCTCCCGAGGCCCCCAAGCAGGAAGCACCCAAGCAGGAAGCCCCGGCTGCACCTGCACCGGCGGCCGCTCCGGCTCCGGCAGCAGCACCCGCGCCTGCCCCGGCTCCTGCTGCTCCCGCAGCCCAGGAAGCCGCGCCGGCCGCAGGTTCCGAGTCCGGCTACGTCACTCCCCTGGTCCGCAAGCTGGCCAACCAGCACGGCGTGGACATCTCCTCGCTCTCCGGCACCGGTGTGGGCGGCCGCATCCGCAAGCAGGATGTCATTGCCGCCGCTGAAGCAAAGGCCGCCCCCGCAGCGGCTCCGGCAGCAGCGTCTGCCGCTTCCGCCCCGGCCGCGTCCGGTGCAGCTGCCTCGTCGCTGCGCGGCACCAGCCAGAAGGCTCCCCGCATCCGCCAGGTCATCGCCCGCCGCATGCGCGAATCCCTGGAGATCTCCACCCAGCTCACGCAGGTGCACGAAGTGGACATGACCAAGGTCGCCAAGCTGCGCGCCCGGGCCAAGAACTCCTTCCAGGCCCAGAACGGCACCAAGCTGACCTTCCTGCCCTTCATCGCCAAGGCAGTGGCCGAGGCCCTCAAGCAGCACCCCAAGCTCAACGCTGCGTACGACGAGGACAAGCAGGAAATCACTTACCACAACGCCGAGCACCTGGCGATCGCCGTCGACACTGACAAGGGCCTGCTGGTTCCGGTCATCGCCGACGCCGGCAACCTGAACCTCGCCGGCCTGGCAGGCAAGATCGCCGATGTTGCTTCCCGCACCCGCGACGGCAAGATCGGTCCGGACGAACTGTCCGGCGGCACGTTCAGCATCACCAACATCGGCTCGGTGGGCGCCCTGTTCGACACCCCGATCATCAACCAGCCGCAGGTGGGCATCCTGGGTACCGGTGCCATCGTCAAGCGCCCCGTGGTGGTTGCTGACGAAAACGGCGACGACTCGATCGCCATCCGCTCCATGATGTACCTGTCCCTGACGTACGACCACCGCCTGGTGGACGGCGCCGACGCGGGCCGGTTCCTGCAGACCCTGAAGGCACGCCTCGAAGAAGGCGCCTTCGAAGCGGACCTGGGACTGTAACCTTCACAGCAGGACAACGACGGCGGTGCCGGCATGGCGGGAAAGTTCCCGCAGCCGGCGCCGCCGTCGCGGTTTAACCAATGGCAGCCCGCGGGCTCCCCCGCCGGGCGCCCAACCCGGCCATGCCCCTGGCGCTCCGCGCGGCTTTGCTACGGGCCGTAGAAATGACTGGCTAAGCTGGAGCCATGACTATTCTTTTCAACATCCTGGTTTTCCTGCACGTGGTGGGCGCAGCCATGATCGTGGGCTATTGGATCGCCACGATGCGGACCCCCACCGTGCACCCGCGCCAGCGTGATGGCGCGTTCCTGCAGCTCCTCACCGGTATTGCCATGATGGGCATCCTTCCGTTCCTGCCGGACTCAAATCCCAACTACGCCAAGCTGGGCATCAAGTTCGTCGTCGCCGTCGTGGTGGCAGTCCTGGCCGTGATCGGGTCGCGCAAGGTCAAGAAGGGGGAGCCCGTCTCCACCGGACTCGCCCATGGCGTCGGCGGCCTGGCCCTGCTCAACATCGCCATCGCCACCATCTGGCAGTAAGCGCACCAACGTGGGCAGCCGGTCATAATCCTCTGAGAGCGGACAACCCGTGCACGGGAGGAACCTGATCCCTAGGATGGGAAACGGTGGGTGCGGCCCCGTGCCGGACCCGGACCGAATCGACGTTGAGGAGAAACATGGCTACAACACGCAACGCCCACACCGTATGGACCGGAAGCCTGACCGAGGGCTCGGGCAACACCACCCTGGACAGCTCCGGCCTGGGCACCTTCGATGTCACCTGGAAGGCCCGCACCGAAGCTGCCGGCGGAAAGACCAGCCCTGAAGAGCTGATCGCCGCCGCCCACTCGGCATGCTTCTCCATGGCCTTCAGCCACGAACTCAGCCAGGCGGGCTTCACGCCCGAGGAGGTCAACACCAAGGCAGAGGTTGGTTTCCAGCCCGGCACCGGCATCACCGGCAGCCACCTGACCCTGAACGCGCGCATCCCCGGCATTTCGCAGGAAGACTTCGAGCGCATTGCCGAGGCCGCGAAGAAGGGCTGCCCCGTGTCCCAGGCCCTGGCCGGCATCGAGATCACCCTCGACGCCACGCTTCAGTCCTAGACTGCATCACCCAGCAAGACAACAAAGGCCCTGCCCCTCCGGAATTCCGGAAGGGGCAGGGCCTTTTTGTTGCCGGTGAACTTAGCCTTCGTGCCTGCGGGCCGGCAGCGGCGCGGGCTTGAGCCGGCGGTAGCCGGAACGGGCGGGCGGCCGGTCGGTGGGCAGTTCCTGGATCATTTCCTTCAGCGCCCCGATGCCGTACTCCAGCTGGGGATCACGTCCAGCCGCGTAGGCGTGCGGCGGGTAGGTCACTTCGATGTCCGGATCCACCCCGTAGTTCTCCACGCTCCAGCCGACTCCGCCGCCAAACCAGTTGGCATAGCGGGGCTGGGTGACACCGGTGCCGTCCGCCAGCGCAAACCGGTTGTCGATGCCCACAACGCCGCCCCAGGTGCGCGTTCCGATGACCGGGCCGATGCCCCGCAGCTTCGACACCTGGGTGATGATGTCGCCGTCGGAGCCGGCAAACTCGTCGGCAAGGATGATCACGGGGCCCCGCGGGGCGTGGTGCGGGTACGTGCGCGGCTTCTCCCCGCGCGGCATGCTCCAACCGGTGACCTTGCGGCCAATGAGCTCAGCGACAAGCTGCGACGTGTGTCCTCCGCGGTTGCGGCGGACATCCACGATCAGGCCGTCGAACGCTGTTTCCGTGTCCAGGTCCCGGTGCAGCTGGGCCCAGCCGTTGGCCATCATGTCGGGAATGTGCAGATAGCCAAAAGTTCCGTTGGAGGCTTCCCGGACGGTCCGCCGATTACCGGCAACCCATTCCTGGTAGCGCAGGCGCTCCTCGTCCTTGACAGGAACGACGGCGACCCGGCGTTGGGTGCCCTCAGCGACGCCGTGTCCGGGGCCGTTGAGGAGGGTGAGTTCCACGGCGCGGCCTGCGGCTCCCACCAACTGCATGGCAGGGGTGACGGTGTCGGACAGTGGGACGCCGTCGATGGCCAGCAGGACATCCCCCGCCTTGGCACCGACGCCGGGCCTGGTGAGCGGGGAGGTGGCCAGCGGGTCGGAGGACTCTCCGGCGAGGATGCGGGTAATTTCCCAGCCGCGGGCGGTGTGAGCAAGATCGGCGCCGAGCCTGCCCTGTCCACGGCTGCCGCGTTCGGTGACCGGGGCGGGGCGCACATACGCGTGGGAGGTCCCCAGCTCACCGTGCAGTTCCCACAGCAGGTCCACCAGGTCGTCGTGGGAGCCCAGCCGTTCCACCAGGGGGCGGTAACGGGCGTGGATGGATTCCCAGTCCTGGCCGGCCATGTCCTCGGTCCAGAAGAAGTCGCGCTGCAGGCGCCAGGCTTCGTCGAACGCCTGTCCCCAGACGCTGAGCGGGTCCATCAGGACACGGATCCGGCCCAGGTCCACTTTGACTACCTTGCCGGATTCATCGTCCGCCTTGGCGTCCGCCGGAACCACGGTCACCTGTTTGTCGGCAACGAATACCACTTTGCTGCGGTCGCCGGAGAGGCGGTAGCTGTCCACGGCATCCGCCAGGGTGGCCTGCTTGCGCCGTGCAATGTCGTACCGGACCAGGCTGGGACGGGCGTCCTTGTCCTCCTGGCTGGCTTTTCCGTCGCCGGTCACGCCTGCCAGGACGGAGTCGAGCCAGAGGAGTGCCCCGTCAACGGCCTTCAGCGAGCTGTAGTTGCCCTGCGGCACCGGGACGCCAATCACGCGGTGGGCCAGGCCCTCCGCGTCAACCTTGACGGCGGGCACGGCGCTTTCCTGGGCGTCGCCTGCGTCTGTGCCGCCTGCGGCCATGCCGGCTTCCGGCTCCCGGCCAGCGGGATCTACCGAAGGGCCAAAGGGCGACGGCGTCTCAGCCGCGAGTGCCACCAGGTACGGCTTGATGGGGCTGGGGAAGGAGAGATCGAACGAGTGCCCGTCATACACGGGGTCGAAGCTCCGGTTGGACAGGAAGGCGAGGAATTTGCCGTCCGGCGTGAAGGCCGGGGAGGCATCACGGAAGCGGCCGTCGGTAACGTCCACGGGTTCGGCTTCGAGCCGGTCCACCGTGGCCAGACGGAGTCGGCTGCGCGAACCAAAGGAGGTGACCGGCTCGGACCAGGCCAGCCAGCGAGAGTCGGCCGACCAGGCCAGTTCGGAGATGCTGCCCTCACCGATGCTGGCTACTTGCGTGAGGTCTCCACTGCGGGTGTCCATGACGTACACGTCGCCAAAGGAGGTTCCCAGGGCAACCCAGCGGCCGTCCGGGCTTGATTCCAGCGAGCTGGCACGCGACGGCGTCGGTACAGTGATGCCCCCCGTTGGCGCCGCTGCCTGGGCGTCGGCCACGGGTGCCGCAGCCTGCGGTGCCACGTCTGCCTGCTGTTCGTCGTCTGAGTGGACGTGGGCAGTGGCTCCGGCCGGCACTTTTGCGCCGGCCGCGGGAACAGGCTGGGGAAGGCTGACCGTCTCTGCGCCCTCCGCCCCGGCTGCGGCCGGCTCCGTGGAAGCGGGCGCGGCAGCGGCGGGTGCGGTCGCGGCGTTGCCCTCCTGGGCGTCCAGCTGCCCAACGGTGTGCGGAACAGGAGCGGCTATGTCCTTGATATGCAGCGCTTCGATGCCGTCGTGGTCTGCGATGTAGGCGACACGGCCGTCCCCAAGGGGCCGGGGCAGGCGGCCGCGGACGCCGGGAGTGGCCTCGACGATGCGGGACGGCCCGTCCTTGTGCCGCAGCCAGTGGATGGTTCCGTGTGACTCCACCGCACTGGCGGCACCTGCCGGATCCGGAGCCACCGCACCGAGGTGCTTGACGGCATCAAGGAGCGCCGGCCGCCTGGTCTGCGAGGCGGAGCCAAGGGTGATGTCCAGCTTCAGCGCATCCGAGCCAAGGTCATGCAGCACCCAGAGTTCGCCGGCGGATTCGAAGATGACCCGCTTGCCGTCGGTGGCGGCGTGGCGTACGTAGAAGTCCTGGTGGTCGGTGTGCCGGCGCAGGTCCTTTCCGCTGGGAAGGACCGAGTACAGGTTTCCGTAGCCCTCATGGTCCGACAGGAAGGCGATCCGGTCCTCCACCCAGAGGGGATCGGTGAGGTTGCCGTCAAGGTCCGGCAGCAGGCGCTCGAATTCACCGTTGCCATCCCGGTCGATCCACAGCTTTCCGGCCGTTCCGCCGCGGTACCGCTTCCACCACGCCGGTTCGCGGGACAGCACGCTCGCCAGCACCACGGGACGTTCATCGCCTACTTCGGGCCCGAATGCCACTGACTCCACCGGCCCGTACGGAAGCTCCTGGGCCCAACCGCCCTCGAGGGGAACGCTGTAGGCATGGGTGTGCCGGCTCTCGGCCTGGCGGAAGGCGCTGGTGACCACCACGGAACCGCCGGTAGTGAATCCCTTGACCTTTGTGGTGCTGTGGCCAAAGTAGGTGAGCTGCCGGTAACCGCCCCCATCCACCTGTGCGGACACCACCTCCGGAGCCGTTCCCTGGACTACGGTCCACACCAGGCGCTTGCCGTCGGGGGTGAAACGCGGGTTGCGGGCAGGAAGCTGGAGCGACGAGACACGCCAGGCCCGGCCGCCGTCCAGGGGCGCAATCCACACGTCGTCCTCGGCCACGAAAGTGACCAGATCGCCGTGCAAATGCGGGAAACGGAAGTAGCTCGAAGAGGTCATCGTTCGATCATAGTCAACCCCTCCCCTGCCCAGCGGGAGGTACACAACCCGCGCTGCCGTGGTGAGATGGACCATGCACATCGTCATGGCCGGCGCCTCCGGGCTCATCGGCACTTCCATGTCCGCAGCATTCCGCCATGCCGGCCACTCGGTGGTGACCCTGGTCCGCCGGCCCCCTGCCAGTTCCGCCGAAATCCGCTGGGACCCGGCGGCCGGCGTCCTGGATCCCGGCGCACTCGCGGGCGCTGACGCCGTCGTCAACCTCTCCGGCGCCGGCATCGGCGACAGGCCATGGACCCGGAGGCGCGTGGAGGAGCTGTTCAGTTCCCGGCTGGGACCCACCAGGACCCTGGTGCAGGCCATGAAACAGGCCGATACGCCGCCGGCGACCTTCATCAGCCAGTCAGGCTCGGGCTACTACGGCGATGCGGGCAACACCGTTCTCCGGGAGGACGCCGCAGCAGGCTCCGGCACCCTGGCGCAGATCTGCGTTGAGTGGGAGCAGGCCGCACGGATGGCGCCGGCAGGAGTACGGGTGGTGACGCCGCGGACCGGAGTGGTGTTCAGCCGTTCCGGTGGGGCGTTGGGCAAGCTGCTCCCGCTGCTGCGCCTGGGTGTTGGCGGTCCCTTCGGCAACGGCCGGCAGTTCTGGCCCTGGGTGACTCTTCCCGATGTTTCCGCAGCTTTCCTCTTCCTTCTGGGCTCCCCGGTCTCCGGCCCGGTCAACGTTGCTGCGCCCGAGCAGGCGGACGTCAACACCATCGTGGCAGCCCTGGCCCGCGCCCTGCACCGCCCGGCTGTACTGCGGGTTCCTGCCCCTGTGCTCCGCACCGTGATGCCCGGCCTCGGTGAAGAGCTGTTGCTGCACAGCCAGCGGATGGACCCTGCTGTTCTGACTGCCGCCGGGTTCCAGTGGCAGCACGGGAACTTGGCGGACGCTGCCCGCTGGGTAGCGGAAAAGAACGGTGCTGCCCAGCCGGGGCGGTAAATCCGACCACCGGCGTTCCCTATTCATGGGGCCGGCCGTTCACGGGCCCGGCAGGATGTCGCTGACCCGCCACCTGCCGTCCACGGACACCAGGACCAGCCGCAGCAGCTGCGGCCGGCTGGGTGCTCCGGTAGCCAGCACCGCGTCCTCGCTGCTCACCATCCGGTACCCGGACGTGGCGGATACCGCACGCACCACGGTGTGGTCCTCGGTGGCCCCGCCTTCCGCAGTCACCTCCGAAAGCGTGGTGCCGAATCCGGCGAGGCGCTGGCCGGAGGCGGCCAACTGGGTGGCCAGGCGCTGATCGGCCGCAGCTGCGGATGACCCCGGCGCGTTCACGTCCGCCAGCAGTTCCAGGCTCCCGCTGCTGAAGGCGTAGTCGCGCAGCGCCGCCAGCCCCTGCACAGCTGCCACGGGGTCAGCTGCTCCGGCCTGCTGCCGCGCCTCGTCAACCGGGACAGCAGCCCTTTTCCCTCCGCCGGCAACGGGGCCAGACACCGGTGCCAGCACCGGTGGAGCCCCGGCTGCCGCACCCCTGGGCCACATGCCATCCCCTGCGGACGCCGACAGCCACCACACCGCCGCAGCGCCAGCAGCGATAAGCGGAAGGACAGACCGCAGCAGCACCCGCCGTGCGTGGCCACCAATAGGGCCGTCCACGTGTCTTCCGCCGGACGCCGCTGCACGTTTCGGCCCGGGCCGGGTCCCGATCCGTGCCGGTAATGGCGTTCCGGTCCGTGCCCGTGATGGCTCTGCCGGTAATGATCCTGCGGACCAGCGTGACGTCGCCGCCCGGCGGCGCAGCCCCTGGAGCTTTATCCGGAGTCCGCTGCCCTTTGACGCAGCGGGAACATGACGCCGCGTCAACAGCTCAGGCAGGACGGTGGGATGGACGGCATCGGAGAGGTCAACGGGCTGCGGTTCGGCGCTGCGGTAAACGGCCGTGGCCAGGGCCAGCGCGTCAGGGCGCAGCCGCCGCTCATCGTTCAGTCCTGCTTCCAGGGCGGCCGCGAGGTCCTTGGGGACGCCGGGAACCAGAAGGGACAACGGTGGGCGGTCGGCCGTGCGTCCCGGCGCCTCACCGGTCAGGCAGAACCACCCCAGGGCTGCCACCGAGTACACATCGCGTTCCGGTTGGAGACCGGCACGGACGGCGTCGACAGGGGCCGGGTCAATGAAACCGCCCGTTCCGGCGGTCGCGGCGCTGCCCGGATCGCCGAGCATCCGGGCGACGCCGAGGTCCGACAGCATTGGTTTTCCCTGCCCGGTGAACAGGACGTTTCCCGGTGAAACGTCGGAGTGCGTGAACCCTTTGCCGTGCAGGTAGGCCAGGGCCTGGGCGATGGGCGTCAGGACCGTGACCGTCTCCCCCACGGTGAGCCGGCCGCGGGCAGACACCAACTGGGCCAGCGAACCCCCGGCAGCGTAATCCATGGTCAGGGCCGTACCGCTGCCTGGTTCCGTCCCCCGGACCGCATCGTGGGCCCGGACGAGGTGCGGATGGTCCAGGGCGGACAGGATGCGGATCTCCCGCCGCACGTCCTCACCGGTGATGGTTGGGCTGCGCCGCATCCTGCCGCCTGCGGTCCGGAAGCACTTCAGTGCGTATTCCCTGCCCGTCCCTTGTTCCGTGGCCAGCCAAACGTCCGCGCTGCCGCCCCGCCCGAGCAGCCGGCCGACGTCGTAACCGGGAACCTCGGGTGCCTGTGCATCGTCCATAGTCCATGTCTAGCCGAGTTCCGGTCGCGCCGCAGAAGTTATCCACAGCCTCTGGCGGGCGCAGTCACAAAGGGTGCGGCCGGTGAGCTTGGACACTAAACCGGACCGGTGCGGCTGCGGGGTCTAAGCTGGATGCCATGACTCTTGAGTTTTCACAGCTGGGTCTTGCCCCCGACTTCGTTGATTACATGGAAGGCTGGGATGCCCAGCGCGAACTCCATGACAAAGTTGTCGCCGGAAGTGCACCCAGCACAGTCCTGCTTTTGGAGCATGCCGCTGTCTATACGGCGGGCAAGCTCACCGAGGACCACGAGCGGCCTTTTGACGGTACGCCGGTCGTCGCAGTGGACCGCGGCGGCAAGCTCACCTGGCACGGCCCCGGCCAGCTGGTTGCCTATCCCATCCTGAAGCTGAAGAACCGCTCCGGTATCAGGGATTACGTGGAGCGCCTTGAAGAGGTCATGATCACCGTCATGGCGGACTACGGCATCAAGGCCGAACGCATCAGAGGCCGCGCGGGCGTGTGGATCAAGGCCGATTCCAACGGTCCTGACCGCAAAATCGCCGCTATCGGCATCCGCGTCCTGAACGGTGTCACCATGCACGGCGTCGCCATCAACTGCAGCAATGACCTGGCACCCTACGGCCAGATCATTGCCTGCGGAATCACCGACGCCGGAGTGACCACCATGTCCCTGGAAACAGGCAGGGACATCCAGCCGGCCGATATCGCGGAGCGGTTCGTGGAGGAATTCCGCAAACATGAAGAAGCATTGGTTTCGAGCCCTGAAGGAGCTCTACTGTGACATTGGCACCTGAAGGCCGGAAGATGCTGCGGATCGAGCAGCGCAATGCTGCGGTCCCGGTGGAACGCAAACCGGAGTGGATCAAGGCCAAGGTCCAGATGGGCCCCGAGTTCGTCGGCCTGAAGAACCTGGTCAAAAAGGAAGGCCTGCACACCGTCTGCGAAGAGGCCGGCTGCCCCAACATCTTCGAATGCTGGGAAGACAAGGAAGCCACCTTCCTGATCGGCGGCTCCGAATGCACCCGCCGCTGCGACTTCTGCCAGATCGACACCGGCAAACCCTCCCCCGTGGACATGTTCGAACCCACCAAGGTGGCCCGCTCCGTCCAGTCCATGCAGCTGCGCTACGCCACCGTCACCGGCGTGGCCCGCGACGACCTCGAAGACGAAGGCGTCTGGCTCTACGCCGAAACCGTCCGCAAGATCCACGAACTGAACCCCGGCACCGGCGTGGAACTGCTCATCCCCGACTTCTCCGGCAACCCCGACCACATCCGCGCGATCTGCGACTCCGCCCCCGAAGTCTTCGCCCACAACGTCGAAACCGTGCCCCGGATCTTCAAAAGGATCCGCCCCGCGTTCCGCTACGAACGCTCCCTGGACGTCATCACCCAGGGCCGGAACCTGGGCATGGTCACCAAATCCAACCTCATCCTGGGCATGGGCGAAACCCGCGAGGAAATCAGCGAAGCCCTCCGCGACCTGCACCAGGCCGGCTGCGACCTGATCACCATCACCCAATACCTCCGCCCCTCCGAACGGCACCTGCCCGTGGACCGCTGGGTCAAACCCCAGGAATTCGTGGACCTCCAGCACGAAGCCGAAGAAATCGGCTTCCTCGGCGTCATGTCCGGACCCCTGGTCCGCTCCTCCTACCGCGCCGGCCGCCTCTGGGCCACCGCCATGCGCAAAAAAGGCCGCGACATCCCCGCCGAACTCGCCCACATCGCCGACGGCATCCAGGACTCCGGCACCACCCGCCAGGAAGCCAGCACCCTCCTCGCAACCCGCTCCTGACCCCACCTTCGTGAAGTGGCCATGGGCCGGACGCCGGAAGATTCCAGCGTCCGGCCCTTTGGTTTAAGTCACGTAGAATTGAGGCACTATGGCGAAATCCCCTGACTCCAGCAACTCCACCCCGGCGGGCTCCAGCGCGGTGAAGCGCGGCCTGTTCACGCGCAAGCCCAAGGAAGCAAAGGCCAAGAAGCCCAGCAGGCTTAAGCAGATCGGCGAGGTCTTCACCATGACCCGCCGCCACGACCCCATGGTTCCGTGGCTGATGCTCCTGGTGTTCCTTGGTGTTGTGGCCGTGAGCTTCCTGGTGGGATTCTGGCTGGATAACTGGATTACCGGCCTGATCATCGGCATTCCGCTCGGCCTCCTGGCGGCCACCTTCATTCTGTCCCGCCGCGCTGAACGAGCCGCGTTCGCGCAGATCGAAGACCAGCCCGGCGCCTCCGGCGCTGCCCTGGGCACGCTCCGCCGCGGCTGGATCACCGAAGAACAGCCTGTGGCTGTCAACCCGCGCACGCAGGATGCCGTGTTCCGCGCCGTCGGCCGTCCCGGCGTCGTCCTTGTCAGTGAAGGCCCCACCCACCGGGTGAAGCCGCTGCTCGATGCTGAGCGCAAGCGCCTGGCGCGCATCCTGCCCAACGTGCCTGTCCACACCATCCAGACAGGGCGCGGCGAAGGCCAGGTGCCGCTGAGCCAGGTGGCCAAGAAGATGGGCAAGATGAAGAACGAACTGACCAAACTTGAAGTCAGCACGGTATCCAAGCGCATCGCGTCCATGGGCACCAGGCTCCCCATTCCCAAGGGCATCGACCCCTACAAGGCCCGTCCCAACCGCGGACGCTAGCTGGTGGAACGCCCCGGTACCGGCACTGCCGGCAACCGGGGCGTTTTTCTTTGTGCCCGAACCGCCGCGCCCAGCCCTCCCATCACATTTGCGGCCAGCGCACCGCCCGACGATAGGACATGACCATGCCCCTCAGGACAACAGTGATCCGCACCTTCCGCATCCTCGCCGTGGCCGAGGCCTGCAGTTGGGCCGCGCTCCTCGCCGGCATGTATTTCAAATGGATTGCCGGCACCACGGAGCTTGGCGTCCAGGTGGCAGGCCCCGTCCACGGTGCCCTGTTCATCGGTTACGGGGTCGCCGCGCTCATGCTGTGGCGGGTACAGCGCTGGCCGTTCCTGGTGGCCGTGCTGGCAGGTGTCTCGGCAATCTTCCCGTTCGCCACCCTCCTGTTCGAACGCTGGGCCGGGCGCCGCGGGTACCTCAACGCTGCCGGCGCAGCGGACGCCCCGGCCCTCGAGTCCAGCCGCGCCTAGCGGGACAGGCCTGCCGCAGTGGACTCCGTTGAGCAGGGACTGACGTCTCAGCCACCGCAGGAAGCCGGGACGCCGGACACGCGCGCGCAGGGACGCAGGCGGGTAATCGCTCTCCTCTCCCTCCTCGGCGCAACACTGTTCTGGGCCGGCAACTACGTTGTGGGGGCGGGTGCCGTCCAGAGCATTGACCCCCTGAGCCTGGTCTTCCTGCGGTGGGCCATCGCGCTGGTACCCCTGCTGGTGATGGCCCAGCTTGTGGAGCGGCCGTGCTGGCGGTCAGTGGTGGCTGCGTGGCCGTGGCTGCTCGCGCTCAGCGTGTGCGGGCTGCTCGGCTACAACCTTCTCCTGTACTTCGCGCTGGAACACACCGATGCGTTCAACGCGTCGCTGATCAACGCCTTCAATCCCGCCCTGATCACCCTGGCGGCCGCGCTCTTCCTGCGCGAACGGCTGACGCCACTGGCAGTCGCCGGCGTCGTTACGGCCCTGGCGGGCGTCCTCATCGTCATCAGTGGAGGGGATCCCGGCAGGCTGGCCACTGCCGGCTTCGGCACCGGCGAGGTGCTGATGGTGGGGGCCGTGGTTGTCTGGACGGCGTACACGGTCATTGGCCGCCTGGCACCGAAGATCCCGCCGATTACGGCCACCTCCGTCCAGGCAGCTGTGGCGGTGGCCGTGCTGGCCCCGGTGCGTTTCGCTACGGGCAGCCTTGCCCTTCCTGCAACCGGCAACACGCTGGCGTCGTTGCTCTTTATCGCCATTTTTCCGTCGGTGCTGTCCTACTTGCTGTGGAACCGCGCGCTGACAGTCCTGCCCGCCGGCGGAACAGGGGTGTTCCTCAACCTGATCACCGTCTTCACCGCAGTCCTGACCATCCTCGCTGGGCACGTCCATACAGCCGCGCAACTGGTGGGCGGCGTTATCGTGATCGGCGGCGTGATCGTCACGAATGCGCCGGCCTTCCGGCGGCAACGCCGGACCAGGGAATTGCCGGGAGCATAGGACGGGCGCCTGGGAGGGACACCGCTGCCCGCGGGAGGGCCGAGCCTCAGCGCCGAATGAGGAGCGTATTCATGGCCTTGTCATGCAGGCCGCGCTGGTCGGGGTCGAAAATCACGGCAGGGATGACCAGGCAGAGGAGCACCGCCCTTACCAGCCCCGCCAGCGGTCCCGGCGTGCCGCCGCCAGGCTTTACCACGGCAATGCCCATGATGCGGTGGCCGATGCTGTACCCAAGGGTCCCCACCAGCAGGATCTGTTCGATGGCGAAGACCGCCAGGGTGGCCCAGGAATCGCCGGCAAAGGCAAAGTTGCTGATCAGCAGTGCGATGCCCCAGTCGATCATGATCGCTGCGATCCTGCGCCCTGCCCGGGCAATGGAGCCCGGACCGGACTCCGGCAGGCCCAAACGCTCCCCCGGATACTTCGAGATGCCGGAGGTGTCCGGTCCGGTGAGCCAGGAACCAATGTCTTTGCGATCTACCACTGTCCAAGTTTACCGATCCACACAGTGTCAGCGCGCCCACACTGTGGATGGGACTCGACCACAGTGTGGACGAACGATAGCGTGGTCATAGCAGGGCATTCTGTAACCTGCCCGAAACAATGCGGACACGGACGGGAAATGCCGGATCCATAGTCTGTTAGAAGTTTCAAGCAATCCCCCGGCAGGTACACGCGACAGGGACAACATGCGTTCTCCCTGATTTTGGATTGCGCTGGATCACATGGCGTGCATGCCAGATATTTACATATGCGTTAGGAGCATAGATGTTCAAGACTGCGGACGAAGTCCTCAAGTTCATCAAGGACGAAGATGTAAAGTTCGTCGATATCCGCTTCACCGACCTCCCGGGCGTCCAGCAGCACTTCAACGTCCCCGCGAAGAGTGTTGACGCTGACTTCTTCGTCAACGGGCAGCTCTTCGACGGTTCCTCCATCCGCGGCTTCCAGGGCATCGCAGAATCCGACATGCAGCTGATCCCGGACGTCACCACCGCGTTCCTGGACACTTTCCGCATGGAGAAGACCCTTGCGCTGAACTTCTCGATCGTCAACCCGCGCACCGGTGACCCCTACCACCGCGACCCCCGTGGCGTGGCCGAGAAGGCAGAGGCCTACCTGGCCTCCACCGGCATCGCCGACACCGCGTTCTTCGCTCCCGAGGCCGAGTTCTTCGTGTTCGACAACGTCCAGTACCAGTCCTCCCCGCAGGGCAGCTTCTACAAGATCGACTCCGAGGAAGCCCACTGGAACACCGGCCGCGAGGAAGAGGGCGGCAACCTGGGCTACAAGACCCCCGTGAAGGGCGGTTACTTCCCGGTCTCCCCCACCGACAAGCAGGCTGACCTGCGCGACGCCATGTGTGTTGCCCTGGACGAAGCCGGCCTCGAGGTCGAGCGCAGCCACCACGAAGTTGGATCCGCCGGCCAGGCCGAGATCAACTACAAGTTCACCACGCTGACCCACGCTGCCGATGACCTGCAGAAGTTCAAGTACGTCATCAAGAACACCGCTGACGCGTGGGGCAAGTCCGTGACCTTCATGCCGAAGCCGGTCTTCGGTGACAACGGCTCCGGCATGCACTGCCACCAGTCGCTGTGGAACGGTGGCGAGCCGCTCTTCTATGACGAGAAGGGCTACGCCGGCCTGTCCGATACCGCCCGCTGGTACATCGGCGGCCTGCTGAAGCACTCCTCCGCCGTCCTGGCCTTCACCAACCCCACGGTGAACTCCTACCGCCGCCTGGTCAAGGGCTTCGAGGCTCCGGTCAACATGGTCTACTCGCAGGGCAACCGCTCCGCCGGTATCCGCATCCCGATCACCGGTTCCAACCCCAAGGCCAAGCGCATCGAATTCCGCGCACCGGACCCCTCCTCCAACCCGTACCTGGCCTTCGCTGCCCAGCTGATGGCCGGCATCGACGGCATCCGCAACCGCATCGAGCCCCCGGCTCCGATCGACAAGGACCTCTACGAGCTGCCCGCCGAGGAGGCCAAGGACATCCCCAAGGCTCCGGGCACCCTCGAGGAAGCCCTGGAGGCACTGCGCGAGGACAACGAGTTCCTGCAGGCCGGCGGCGTCTTCACCCAGGACCTGATCGACACCTGGATCGACTACAAGTACGAGTACGAGATCCGCCCGCTGTCCCTGCGCCCGAACCCCTACGAGTTCGAGCTCTACTACGGCGTCTAGTATCAACGCTTCCTGAAGCAGCGAAAGGCGGCCACCGGTTCATCCGGTGGCCGCCTTTCGCGTTGTCCGGGCCGTATGGCAGGGGACAGAGACCGTAAGGTGGGGGCCCGCCTCCAGACGTGCTGAGACCGGGAGCCGGACCCCCTGACGAATGCCCCCCGAGACGAAGACTGTCCAGCCTTCCCCCCAACAAGGTTGGAGAACACCGCCATCCACATAATCGGGCAAACGCTTGCTAAGCGCAATGCCGGGCCGGCGCGTTACGCCGGCAGCGTGGCGGCAAAGCTGTGGAACATAGTTCGCTGCGGCCCCGCGGAGCCGCCGAGATACGGTCCTGCATCGATGAAACCGGCGCGGCGGTAAGCGGACAGGCCCGCAGGGTTTTCCTCGTTGACGGAGAGGACGACGCCGGATTCCCCGCTTTGGCGCCGGGCGGTGAGCTTGCGTGCGGCCTCCACAGCGGCGGCAGCGGCGAGGGTGCCCAGCCCTTTGCCCTGGTGCCGACGGTCGATGAGGAAGCCCCGCAGCAGCCAGGCTGACTGGTCGTCAGGCCAGCCGGCAAGGCCGGCTGCCGCGGTCTGCAGGGTCAACAGGCCCACTGCGTCACCGGCGGACTCCACCACGCAGGGATATCGTGATTCTTCCGCCAGTCCTGCCAGCGCCATGCGCAGGGGGTCGCCTACGAAACGCTCCTGGCCGGGCAGCAGCGACATATCCGCGATGGCGCCGAGCTGGATGGCGCGGGCGTCAGAGTCCAGGTCCCGCAGCGGGATAAGCCAGACCCACGCCGCGGGTTTAGTGCCCATAGAAGACACGTTCAAAGACTGCCCGGGCCCGGCGGCTCACCCGCAGGTAGTCCTCCTCCAGCGCGGCGGCACGTCCCGGCTCGTAGCCGCACCAGCGGGCCACGGCCTCGAGGTCGCGGCGGGAGGAGGGCAGGAGGTCGGAGGCCTTGCCGTTCCAGATGACGTTGGCGGACCGGATGCGGCTGGCCAGCCGCCAGGCCTCGGCCAGCAGCCCGGCGTCGGCGGCGTCCAGCAGGCCAAGTTCCGCTGCTGCTACCAAAGCCTCCAGCGTAGACGTGGTCCGGAGCGCCGGATGCTTGCCTGCATGCTGGAGCTGCAGCAGCTGGACCAGCCACTCAACATCGCTGAGGCCGCCGCGGCCCAGTTTGAGGTGCCGTGCGGGATCGGCGCCCCGGGGCAGCCGCTCCGATTCCACCCGGGCCTTGATGCGCCGGATTTCGCGCACGTCCTGGTCCGCAACGGTCTCCGGGTACCGGATGGGATCGATCAGTTTGATGAAGTCAGCGGCCAGGGCATCGTCACCGGCCATGGGGCGTGCCCGCAGCAGGGCCTGTGCTTCCCAGATCAGGGACCAGCGGCGGTAATACTCGGCGAAGGAGTCAAGGGAGCGCACCATGGCACCGTTCTTGCCTTCGGGACGGAGGTCGGCGTCCATCTGGAGGACGCGTTCTGCCATGATGGCCGGTTTCAGCGGCTGGGTGAGCAGGCTGGAGACCTTTGCCACGATGCGGGCGGCCTGTTCCTGCGCCTCCGTTTCGGAGAAGCCCGGGAGGGCTCGGTGAACGTACATGACGTCGGCGTCGGAGCCGTAGCCGATTTCGCGGCCGCCCTGGCGGCCCATTGCAACCACCAGCACGGTGGTCTTGAGTGGTCCGGTGGCGGATACGATTCCTTCCGCCACCCGCAGGGCCCCCAGGACAGCGGCGCGGTCCGTGTCTGCGAGGGCGTTGCCCACCTGGTCCTGGTCCAGAAGGCCGGCGGAATCGGCGATGGCGATGCGCAGGATCTCGCGGCGCCGGATCAGCCGTATCAGGCGCATGGCGCTCTCGGGGTCCGCGTGCCGGGACATCTTGGCGGTGATCTCCTGCCATTGGGCTTCAAAGCCCACGGGCACCAGGTCCTTGTCCTGCCCGAGCCACGCGACGGATTCCGGCGAGACCTCCAGGAGGTCTGCGATCAGCCGCGAATTGGACAGCATGTGGCACAGGCGTTCGGCGGCCGCGTTGGAGTCCCGGAGCAGCCCCAGGTACCAGTGGGTGGTGCCCAGCGCCTCGCTGACGCGGCGGAATGCGAGCAGGCCGGCGTCCGGATCCACGCCTTCCGCGAGCCAGTCGAGCAGGATGGGCAGGAGCTGGCGCTGCAGGGCGGCGCGGCGGCTTACCCCGGCGGTCAGTGCCTCGATGTGGCGCATCGCGCCCTGGGGGTCCCGGTATCCCAGGGCAGCGAGCCGTCCCTGGGCGGCCTCGGGGGTCAGCTTGGCGTCCTCGCTGCTGAGCTTGGCTGCCGTGTTCAGCAGCGGCCGGTAGAAAATGCGTTCGTGCAGTTCACGGACCGAACGCTTGGTCCGCTGCCAGGCGGACAGCAGGGAATCCGGGCTGGGCCGCTCGTTGGAGAACGGCCCCAGCACGGCTTTGGCCAGGGAGCGCAGCGCCGGCTCCGCCACGGGCATGAGGTGGGTGCGGCGCAGCTGGAACAGCTGGATCCGGTGTTCCAGGAGCCGCAGGTAGCGGTAGGCGTTGTCGAAGGCGGCAGCGTCGGAACGCCCGATGTAACCCCCGGCTGACAGGGCGGCGATCGCAGAGGTGGTGTCCCGCCGTCGTAATGACTCATCCGCCTTGCCGTGCACCAGCTGGAGCAGCTGGACGGTGAATTCGACATCCCGCAGTCCACCGCGGCCCAGCTTGATCTGGCGCTGCTCCTCGGCAGGCGGAATGTGCTCGGTGACCCGGCGGCGCATGGCCTGGACGGACTCAACGAAGCCTTCCCGCCCCGCTGAACTCCAGATCAGCGGCGCCACGGCTTCCTCGTAGGCCCGGCCCAGCGCGGCGTCGCCGGCGATGGCACGGGCCTTGAGCAGCGCCTGGAATTCCCAGCTCTCGGCCCACCTGGCGTAGTACGTCTCATGGGAGGCGAGGGTGCGGACCAGCGGCCCCGACTTGCCCTCGGGCCTGAGGTTCGCGTCCACCTCCCACAGGCCTGGTTCCCTGGCCACCGACGAGATGGCCCGGGAGATGCCGCTGGCCAGTGCCGTGCCGATGGTGTTGGCCTGCGCGTCCTCCAGGCTGCCGGCCTCCACCACGTAGATGACATCGACATCGGAGATGTAGTTCAGTTCCCGGGCTCCGCATTTGCCCATGCCGATGACCGCAAGGCCGACGTCGGCGACGTCCGCGGCGCTGTGCTGTTCCGCGGCCTCCGTCCGGGAAACGGCGAGGGCGGCCTCGATGGCGGCAGCGGCCAGGTCCGCCAGTTCACCACCCACCGACGGCAGGAAGTCCAGTGGATCCGCAGCACAGAGGTCCTTGACGGCGAGGTCCACCAGCCCGCGCCGGTAGGCGGTGCGCAGGGCGGCATAGGCGTCCACGCCGGTAACGGCGGCAACGGGACGGGCGGCGCGTGGATCTGCACCCACGGACTGCAGGAGCGTAGCGCGAAGCCGGCCCGGGTCAGCGGGCAGGGGCTCGGGACTGGCCCGGACCCGGAAAGCCTCCAGGTGCTCCGGGTGCCGGATGAGGAACTCCCCCAGGGCCTCGGATGCGCCCAGGACCCTGTACATCGGCTCGCTGTCCTCCGCGTCGGCGGCCGCCAGGTCCCGCAGCTGCGGGTGCTTTTCGATCAGCCGGACCAGCGACTGCAGCGCGGTGTCCGGACTGGCCGCCAGCTGCAACCCGGCAAAGAGCCTGTCCTGGTCCAGCCCCTCGAGTTCGCGGGCGGCAAGGAACCGCTCGCCCTTCTCCAGGTCGCTGAATCCGGCCGCGATCAGGCGGCGTGCCAGGCTCACGCCGGGCACCTAGAGGATGCCGAGGTTGCGCTGCAGCTCGTAGGGCGTCACCTGCAGCCGGTAGTCCTGCCATTCGGCACGCTTGTTGCGCAGGAAGTGCTCGTAGACCTGTTCGCCCAGGATCTGCGGCATCAGCTCCGAGTCCTCCATGGAGCGGATGGCGTCATGCAGGCTGGCCGGGAGCGGATCATGGCCCATGGCGCGGCGTTCCGCGGAGCTCAGCGACCAGACGTCGTCCTCGGCCGCGGCCGGAAGATCGTAGCCTTCCTCGATGCCCTTCAGCCCTGCACCGAGCAGGACGGCGTAGGCGAGGTACGGGTTGGCGGCGGAGTCGATGCCGCGGTACTCGATCCGGGCGGACTGGCCCTTGCCCGGCTTGTAGAGCGGCACGCGGACCAGCGCGGAGCGGTTGTTGTGGCCCCAGCTGAGGTAGCTGGGCGCCTCGCCGCCGCCCCACAGGCGCTTGTAGGAGTTGACGAACTGGTTGGTGACGGCGGTGAATTCCGGTGCGTGCTTCAGGATTCCGGCAATGAACTGCCGGGCCGTCTTGGACAGCTGGAACTCTGCTCCCGCCTCGAAGAACGCGTTGCTGTCACCCTCGAAGAGCGAGAAGTGGGTGTGCATGCCGGACCCCGGGTGGTCGGTGAACGGCTTGGGCATGAACGTGGCGTACGTGCCCTGCTGCAGTGCCACTTCCTTGATGACGGTGCGGAACGTCATGATGTTGTCGGCCGTCTGCAGGGCATCCGCGTAGCGGAGGTCGATTTCGTTCTGGCCGGGGCCGGCCTCGTGGTGGCTGAATTCCACGGAAATTCCCACGGACTCCAGCATGGTCACCGCGGTGCGGCGGAAGTCCTGGGCGACGCCGCCCGGCACGTGGTCAAAGTAGCCGCCCTCGTCAACCGGCACCGGCGCGCCGTTGGGACCCGGCTCGTGCGACTTGAGCAGGTAGAACTCGATCTCGGGGTGGGTGTAGCAGGTGAAGCCCATGTCTGCGGCCTTGGCAAGGGTCCGCTTGAGCACGTTGCGCGGATCGGCGGCGGAGGGCTCGCCGTCGGGGGTCAGGATGTCGCAGAACATCCTGGAGGTCTGTTCCGTCTCACCGCGCCATGGCAGGATCTGGAAGGTGGCGGGGTCCGGCTGGGCCAGCATGTCGGATTCGAAGACACGGGCCAGGCCCTCGATGGAGGACCCATCGAACCCGAGACCTTCCTCGAACGCTCCCTCGACTTCAGCCGGTGCCAGCGCAACGGACTTCAGCGAACCCACGACGTCGGTGAACCACAGGCGCACGAAACGTACGTCGCGCTCTTCGATTGTGCGCAGGACAAACTCTTGCTGGCGGTCCATGATGGCCTCTTCTCCGGTCAACGTCCATGCTCCGGGGTCCGCGCAAAGGGGAAAGCCGGCAGCAGTTCATCAACACTGTACTAAGCATTCGGCGCCGATGCTTGAGCCTGCGCCGTGCGTAACACAGCATTAACCTGGCGCACCGCCCAAGGCACCCCCAAGTACGGTTTCCGGCCGGCACAAGGCATCCCTAAAGGGGCGAAGCCTATGACGCTAATCACCTTTCCCCGGGATGGCCACGGTAGCTAGTACGGCGGGTACCGCACTACGCTCTTCCCATGGCCTCCAGCAACAGCTCCGACTCCAGCGCGTCCGCAGAAGTACCCGCCCCTTACGGCAGCGGCCCCGACGCTTCGGCTGCGGCCGCTGCCCAACGGAAGCCGGCGAAGGTCCGCATCCACCACCTGCAGCAGGCCAAGCGTGACGGCACACGGTTCGCCATGCTGACGGCCTACGAGCAGTACACGGCCGAAATATTCGACGCCGCCGGCATCGAAGTGCTCCTGGTTGGCGATTCTGCGTCCAACAACGTCTTTGGCAATGAGACAAGTCTTCCGGTGACCGTCGATGAGCTTCTCCCCTTGTGCCGGGCTGTGGCCAGGTCCGCCAAGCGGGCGCTGGTGGTGGCGGACCTGCCGTTCGGCAGTTACGAGGTCAGCGCCGGACAGGCCGTGGCCGCCGGTGTCCGGTTCCTGAAGGAAGGCCTTGCCCACGCGGTGAAGATCGAGGGCGGCCAGTACTACGCACCCACGGTCCGGGCCATGGTGCAGGCCGGCATTCCGGTGATGGCGCACATCGGCTTCACCCCGCAGAGCGAACACGCACTGGGCGGGTATCGCGTCCAGGGCCGCGGCGACGACGCCCAACGGCTGATCGACGACGCGCGGGCCCTCGAAGGGGCCGGTGCGTTCTGCGTGCTGATGGAGATGGTGCCGGCGGAGACTGCTGCGGCGGTTGACGCAGCAGTGGGCGTCCCCACGATTGGCATCGGTGCGGGGAACGCAACCACGGGCCAGGTCCTTGTGTGGCAGGACATGGCGGGGCTGCGGGGAGGCCGGATGGCCAAGTTCGTCAAGCAGTATGCGGACCTGCGCAGCACACTGCTCGACGCCGCCACCGCCTATGGCGACGACGTCCGGTCCGGCGCGTTCCCCGGACCGGAACATTCTTTCTAAGCCTGGCCGGACCAGCCGGCAAAGACGTCAGTCGTCGTCGCCCTTTTCCCAAGCCTCGTTGCGCGCCTTGACCTTCTCAATGGCGTGCTCCGCTTCGGCGCGGGTCTTGTAGGGCCCAATGAGCTGGCTCCAGTCCGACAGCCGGTCCTCTTCCACTTCGTGGGTATTGACGTTGAACCAGTATTCAGTCATCGTTGCTCCTCGTTCCGGCGGCAGGGAAAGCCGGGGGTGATCCACGTAACACAAACACTTACGCGTGCCCTCCGCCGCTTGTCGGTTGTTAGGCGTTCTGCGGTGCCTTATATGATCAATCTATGCCTTCCCTTGCCTCCACTGCACCCATTGGCACCCTCACCCCGGGTACCCTGAGTCCGCAGCGTTCCGTCCCGGCGTCCATCCCCCGTCCGGAGTACGTCGGCAAGCCGGCGCCCGCCAAATTCACCGGCTCCGAGGTCAAGTCCGCTGAGACCATCGAGAAGATCCGGATTGCCGGGAAGATCGCAGCGCAGGCCATCGTGGAAGTGGGCAAGCACATCCAGCCCGGTGTCACCACGGACGAACTGGACAAAGTGGGCCACGAATTCCTGCTGGACCACAAGGCCTACCCGTCCACGCTCGGTTACCGCGGATTCCCCAAGTCCCTGTGTTCGTCGCTGAACGAGGTCATCTGCCACGGCATTCCGGACAGCACCGTGGTCCGGGATGGTGACATTCTGAACATCGACATCACTGCCTACCTCAACGGCGTCCACGGCGACACCAACTACACCTTCCTGGTGGGGGACGTGGACGAGGAATCCCGGCTGCTGGTGGAGCGCACCCAGGAGTCACTGAACCGGGCCATCAAAGCGGTGGCGCCGGGACGTGAAATCAACGTCATTGGCCGCACCATCCAGTCCTATGCCAAGCGCTTTGGCTATGGCGTGGTGCGCGACTTTACCGGCCACGGGGTTGGCGAGGCATTCCACACCGGGCTCATCATTCCGCACTACGACGCCGCGCCTGCCTACAACAGGGTGATCGAGGCCGGAATGGTGTTCACCATCGAACCGATGCTCACGCTGGGCACCGTGGAGTGGGACATGTGGAGTGATGACTGGACCGTGGTCACACGGGACCGCAAGCGCACCGCCCAGTTCGAGCACACCCTGCTGGTCACCGAGACCGGCGCCGAAATCCTCACCCTGCCGTAGCCTGTTCCATGCCCGCAGGGCATGGCCACCGGTACACACCGGACACCTGTCACGGGCCGCCCAAAGCCGCCCCTTTTTCCTGCCAACCCCTGTCAAGAACGGAATCCCATTGGCCAAGAAGGACGAGAAGTCGCACAAGAACGCACCGCTGATCGGCATCGACATCGGTGGTACGGGCATCAAGGGCGGCATTGTCGACCTGAAGAAGGGCAAGCTCCTGGGCGAACGCTTCCGGGTGCCCACCCCGCAGCCTGCCACCCCCGAAGCCGTCGCCGAGGCCGTGGCCCTGGTGGTGGCAGAACTCTCAGCACGCCCCGAAGCCCCGGAAGCGGGCTCCCCCGTAGGCGTAACCTTCCCGGGGATCATCCAGCACGGCGTGGTCCACTCCGCTGCCAACGTGGACAAGAGCTGGCTGGATACGGACATTGACGCCCTCCTCACGGCCCGGCTTGGCCGGCCCGTGGAAGTCATCAACGACGCCGACGCCGCCGGCCTGGCAGAGGCCCGTTACGGTGCCGGCGCCGGAGTTTCCGGAACCGTCCTGGTGATCACCCTTGGCACCGGCATCGGCTCAGCCTTCATCTTCGACGGAAAGCTGGTCCCCAACGCAGAACTGGGCCACCTGGAAATTGACGGTTTCGACGCCGAATCGAAGGCGTCCGCCGTTGCCCGCGAACGGGACGGGCTGTCATGGGACGAATACAGCGTGCTCCTGCAGCGCTACTTCTCGCATGTGGAATTCCTGTTCTCACCGGAACTGTTCATCGTGGGCGGCGGGATCTCAAAGCGCGCCGACGAGTACCTTCCCAACCTCAAGCTCCGCACCCCGATCGTCCCCGCCGTCCTCCGCAATGAGGCAGGGATTGTGGGCGCCGCGCTGGAAATCGCGCTGAAGCACAAGCTGGCCAAGTAGGAGTGGTGCCGGTGGCGGCTGCGGCTTCCCCTCCGCTGCCGCCACCGGAGTTTTAGAGTGGGCTCTTCTCGGAGCTCTTTGCGGCGTTGGCCGGGCCCTTGGCGTCTTCCTCGGCCTCGTGGCGGAGCAGGGCTATGGCAGTCTCAAAATCCTCGAGGGACTCAAAGGCCTGGTACACGCTGGCGAAGCGAAGGTATGCCACCTCGTCGAGTTTCTGCAGTGGCCCCAGGATCACCAGGCCAACCTCGTGGGCCTCGATTTCAGCGGCCCCCGATGCGCGGATCTGTTCTTCGACTTCCTGCGCCAGCATGGCGAGGTCGTCCTCGCTCACGGGACGGCCCTGGCACGCCTTGCGCACGCCGTTGATCACCTTGCTGCGGCTGAAGGGCTCCCCCACGCCGGAACGCTTGATCACGGACAGGCTGGTGGTTTCCACCGTGGTAAACCGGCGGCCGCATTCAGGACACTGCCGGCGCCGGCGGATAGCCGAGCCGTCGTCTGTCATCCGGCTGTCCACCACGCGGGAATCAGGGTTGCGGCAGAACGGGCAGTACATGGCGTTCCCCCTTTTCGCTTGTGGTGTTCAACGGATTGGAAGCCACCAGCACCGCCGGGGGGCGATGCCGTGGCGTATCCCAGTTTACGGGCATATCTGGGGTAATAACAATCCTGTAATTACCATATGTAGTGGTATCAGCTATGACCCGGGAACCGGGCCGTGACGGCATCCCCGTGGGCCGGAAGATCCTCGGCCCGGGACAGGCTCACGATGTGTCCACTGACCTCAGCGAGGGCGTCCCGGCTGTAGTTGACCACCTGGATGGCGCGCAGGAAGGTGGTCACGTTCAAGCCCGACGAAAACGCGGCGGTGCCGCTGGTGGGCAGCACGTGGTTGGAACCGGCGCAGTAGTCGCCAAGGCTGACCGGGCTGTAGTCGCCCACGAAGATGGCACCCGCGTTCCGGATGCGTGAAGCCACGGCGGCAGCGTCCCGGGTCATGATTTCCAGGTGCTCTGCGGCGTAGGCGTCACACGCAGCGATGCCCTGCTCCAGGCCGTCCACCAGTACGACGCCGGACTGCGGACCGGACAGCGCCTCCTGCACCCTGGCGGAGTGCTTGGTTGCGGCGGCCTGCAGCGCCAGCTCCGCCCGCACGGCAGTGGCAAGGTCCTCGGAGTCGGTAATGAGGACCGACGCCGCCTTGGGATCGTGCTCCGCCTGGCTGAGCAGGTCGGCAGCAACCAGCGCGGGCTGGGCGGAACTGTCGGCCAGGATGGCGATCTCAGTGGTCCCTGCCTCGGAGTCGATGCCGACGACGCCCTTGACCAGTCGCTTGGCCGTGGCGACGAAGATGTTGCCGGGTCCGGTCACCACGTCCACGGGCTCCAGGGCCGGACCCGCCTCCGTGGCTTCGACGCCGTAGGCGAAGGCGGCGATGGCCTGGGCCCCGCCGATGGCGTAGACCTCGGTGATGCCCAGCAACGCTGCCGCCGCGAGGATGGTGGGGTGCGGGAGCCCGCCGAATTCCTTCTGGGGCGGCGAGGCCAGGGCAATGGACTCGACGCCTGCCGCCAGCGCCGGCACCACGTTCATGATCACCGACGACGGGTACACGGCGAGGCCGCCGGGAACGTACAGTCCCACGCGGGCCACAGGCACCCAGTTCTGGCTGACCACCGCACCGTCGCCCAGTTCAACGTCGACATTGCGGGGACGCTGCCCGTCAGCGAACTTCCGTGCGCGGCTGATGGATTCCTCCAGCGCAGCCCGCACGGCGGGCTCCAACTGGTCCAGCGCGGCGTCGATTGCCTCCTTGGGGACCAGCGGGTGCTCCTGCGCCACGCCGTCGAACCGCTCAGCCAGTTCCGCAAGTGCCGCGAAGCCGCGCTGGCGGACGGCGGCAATGATCTGCACGACCTTTTCCTCGGCATCCGCCACGGTCTGTCCCTTGGCGCGGGGCACCGCGGCACGCAGGGCCGCGAGCGTCAGGTTGCGGCCCCGAAGGTCAATGGTGCGGAAGTCGACGGCGGCTGTCACGGGGGCGGGAAACTCCGGGAATGTGGTCACTGCTCTATTTTACGGGGCTGTGCAGGCCTTCCGTTCCCGCGCGGGCGGCGTCCGGCTTCCTACCCCCAGCGCCCACCAGCTCCAGGACAAAGACCGACACGGCCGTGGCGGCGGGCCAGAGCAGCAGGACCGGCCACGCCCGCAGCGAGAAGGCGATGCTGGCATTTGCTGAGGTATCGACCGCCGGGCTCCAGAGCCTTCCCACGAGGACCCCTGTCCCCCAAGCCACCGCGCTGCCGGCCAGGGCACCTGCGAGGCCCGTCAGGAGCGCCGCCTGCGGGTCCGCACGCTTGCCGTCCGCCAGGAACACCGCCAACAGGCAGCCGGCCAGCACCAGGATGCCTGCGAGGGTGAGGTCACGCGGCAGCCACACCAGCGGGGCGGTGCCGGCCGCCAGGGCTGGGTCGCGGGTTATCAGGTTCAACCCGCCCGGTGCCAGGATCCACCAGAGGAGTCCCGCCGGAATGCCTGCTGCCGCCGGGACCAGGAGCAAAGACCATGGCAGCTGCCGCCTGGCGGGGCGGGCGAAGTTCGTCATGCAACACACCTTAACAAAGGTTCCTGCAAGGTCATCCTGCGTGCTGCTGCCGCCGCCGGTTTTCCGGCGCTGACCGCGGGCCAATACGCTTGGGGAAGGAGTTACGCCACTTAGTTCAGGAGTTCCGGTGACCGACAACAGCGAGCCGTTCGAGCAGACTTTCAAGGAGATGTTCCGCAGGCATGCAGCGGGCGTCGCCATCATCACCGTGAATTACCAGGATGAGCCCTACGGCTTTACCGCCACCTCGGTTGCGTCCCTGTCCGCCAAGCCGCCGCGCTTCACGTTCAACATGGCGCGCAGTTCCAGGTCGTGGCCAGCCGTGGCCAACACGCAGTACCTGGGCGTGCACATGCTGGGACTGGAGAACCAGGAGCTGGCGGCCCGCTTTGCCCGGCCCGGGAACCGCTTTGAAGGCAACCACTGGGAAATCGGCCCGCACGGTGTGCCCATCCTGAAGGACGTGGCCGGATGGCTGATCGGCGAGATCCAGATGCGGCTCTCCTTCGAGAACAACGCCGTCGTTGTGGTCCAGGTGGTGGACGGCCAGGTGGGCGGCGAGGGATCGCCCCTGCTGTACCACGGCGGCGCCTACGGGCAGCCCGTGCCGCTGGACTACGAGATCTGACGCCCACGGACCGGCATGCACAAACAGGCGGCCGACGGCGGGAGGGCATTCCCGCCGTCGGCCGCCTGTTGGTCAGGCGTCCAGGCAGGCAGGCCCCAGCAGGACCTTCAGGTCGCCGAACAGCGAGGGGCTGGGGTTCACCCGCAGGTGGACCGGCAGGCCCATGATTTCCGTCCGGGTATCACCCTGCAGGTGCAGCCGCACCTCCGAGTTGCCCCGGTGGGTGCGCAGCACATCCCCAAGCTCCGTGACCACGGCCTCGGTGGCCTTGTGGGTGGGCATGGTGATCACCAGGGGCCCGTGCAGCCCCTCACTGAGGTCCGGAACGGACAGCTCCATGCAGTTGAGCGTGATGGCACCGTCGTCGCGCTTTTGCAGCCGGCCCTTGACCACCACGATCAGGTCCTCGGCCAGCACGGAGGCGATGGGTCCGTACACCTGGCCGAAGAACATGACCTCGATGGACCCGCCGAGGTCCTCCACCTCGGCCCGGGCATAGGCGTTGCCGCTGGCTTTTGCGATGCGCCGGCTCAGCGAAGTGATCATGCCGGCGATGGTGATGATGGCCCCGTCCTGCGGGCCGTCCTCGCCCAGGATGGAGGTGATGCTCATCTCCGCGTGTTGGGCCAGGAGGCCCTCCAGGCCCTGCAGCGGGTGGTCGGATACGTACAGGCCCAGCATGTCCCGCTCGAAGGAAAGCTTGTCCTTCTTCTCCCACTCGGGCAGGTCCGGAATCTCGATGCTGAGGGAAGCCTCGGATTCAGCCTCCTCAAACCCGGCGAAGAGGTCGAACTGGCCAATGGCCTCGTTGCGCTTGAGGGTGATGACGGAGTCGATGGCCTCTTCGTGGATCATGGCCAGGGCCCGGCGGTGGTGGCCCAGTGAGTCGAAGGCGCCGGATTTGATCAGGGACTCAATGGTCCGCTTGTTGCAGACCACGGCCGGGACCTTCATCAGGTAGTCCTTGAATGAGGTGAACGCACCCTCGGTTTCCCGGGTGCTCACCATGGCTTCGACCGCGTTGACGCCCACGTTCCGGATGGCGCCCATGCCGAAGCGGATGTCGTTGCCCACCGGGGTGAAGTTGAGGGCGGACTCGTTGACGTCCGGCGGAAGCACCGTGATGCCCATGCGCCGGCACTCGTTGAGGTAGATGGCGGACTTGTCCTTGTCATCGCCCACCGAGGTCAGCAGGGCGGCCATGTATTCGGGCGCGTAGTGCGCCTTGAGGTACGCGGTCCAGTAGGAAATGACCCCGTACGCAGCCGAGTGGGCCTTATTGAAGGCGTAGTCGGAGAACGGCAGCAGGATGTCCCAGAGGGTCTTCACCGCTTCCATCGAGTAGCCGTTGTCCTGCATGCCCTGGGAGAAGCCTGCAAACTGCTTGTCCAGCTCGGACTTCTTCTTCTTGCCCATGGCACGGCGGAGGATGTCTGCCTGGCCCAGCGAGTACCCGGCCAGCTTCTGCGCCACGGCCATGACCTGCTCCTGGTACACAATCAGGCCATAGGTGCCCCCAAGGATCTCCTTGAGGGGTTCCTCCAGCTCCGGGTGGATGGGGATGACCTCCTGGATGCCGTTCTTGCGGAGGGCGTAGTCGGTATGGGCGTTGGCACCCATGGGGCCCGGCCGGTAGAGCGCCAGGACAGCGGAAATGTCTTCGAAGTTGTCAGGCTTCATGAGCTTGAGCAGCGACCGCATGGGGCCGCCGTCGAGCTGGAACACGCCCAGCGTGTCGCCGCGGGCCAGGAGCTCGTAGGACGGAGCGTCGTCCAGCTCAAGGTTTTCCAGGTCCAGGTCGATGCCGCGGTTCATCTTGATGTTCTCGAGGGCATCGGAAATGATCGTCAGGTTCCGGAGGCCCAGGAAGTCCATCTTGATCAGGCCAAGGCCCTCGGACGTGGGGTAGTCGAACTGGGTGATCACCTGGCCGTCCTGGAAACGGCGCATGATGGGGATGACCTCGATGATGGGGTCCGAGGACATGATCACGCCGGCGGCGTGCACGCCCCACTGGCGCTTCAGGCCTTCGATGCCCAAAGCCGTTTCGAAGACCTTGGCGGCCTCCGGGTCGGTGGCGATCAGCTGCCGGAAGTCCCCCGCCTCGCTGTAGCGCTTGGACTCGGGATTCTGGATGTCCGCCAACGGGATGTCCTTGGCCATCACGGCGGGCGGCAGGGCCTTGGTCAGCTGTTCGCCCATGCTGAAGGGGTAGCCAAGGACACGCGAGGAGTCCTTGAGGGCCTGCTTGGTCTTGATGGTGCCGTAGGTGACGATCATGGCCACGCGCTCGTCGCCATACTTGCGGGTCACGTAGTCGATGACCTCGGAGCGGCGCCGGTCATCGAAGTCAACGTCGAAGTCGGGCATGGAGACGCGGTCCGGGTTGAGGAACCGTTCGAAGATCAGCCCGTGGCGCAGGGGGTCGAGGTCGGTAATGCGCATGGCGTAGGCCACCATGGAGCCTGCACCGGAACCACGCCCCGGACCCACCCGGATGCCATTGTTCTTGGCCCAGTTGATGAAGTCGGCAACCACCAGGAAGTAGCCGGGGAAGCCCATGGAGGTGATGACGCCGAGCTCGTAGTCGGCCTGCTTGCGGACCTCGTCCGGGACGCCGCCCGGGTAGCGGTACTTCAGGCCCTTGTCCACCTCTTTGACCAGCCAGGAGGTCTCGTCCTCGCCGGGCGGGCAAGGGAAGCGCGGCATGAAGTTGGCGTCCGTGTTGAAGGACACCTCGCAGCGTTCGGCAATCAGCAGGGTGTTGTCGCACGCATCCGGGTGGTCACGGAAGAGCTCCCGCATTTCCTGCGGGGATTTCAGGTAGTAGCCGCTGCCGGAGAATGCGAACCGCGACCCGCCGTTGTCGTAGGTGGGTTCCAGCAGGGTGGAACCCGACTGGATGGCCAGCAGGGCCTCGTGCGCCTTGGCGTCGTGCTCGTGCGTGTAGTGGAGGTCGTTGGTGGCCACGAGCGGCAGGTTCAGGTCCTTGGCGAGCCGCAGCAGGTCGCCGGTGACCCGCCGTTCAATGTCCAGCCCGTGGTCCATCAGTTCGCAGAAGTAGTTTTCCGCTCCGAAGATGTCCCGGAACTCGGCCGCGGCCTCGAGTGCTTCGCGGTACTGGCCCAGCCGGAGCCTGGTCTGGACCTCGCCGGAGGGGCAGCCGGTGGTGGCGATGAGCCCTTCGGAGTAGGTGTTCAGCAGTTCCCGGTCCAGCCGGGGCCACTTGCCGAAGACCGAGTCGAGCGATGCGATGGAGGAGGCCCGGAAGAGGTTCCGCATGCCGACGTTGTTGTAGCTCAGGAGCGTCATGTGGGTGTAGGACCCGCCGCCGGAGACGTCGTCCTTGCGCTGGGATTCATCACCCCAACGCACACGCTCCTTGTCCGTCCGCGCGGTACCGGGCGTCACATAGGCTTCGACGCCAATGATCGGCTTGATGCCCTTATCCGTGGCTTTGCGCCAGAAGTCGAACGCGCCGAACAGATAACCGTGGTCTGTGGTGGCGAGGGCCGGCATGCCCAGTCGCTCGGTTTCGTCGAACAACTCCCCCAGGCGGGCAGCTCCATCCAGCATGGAATATTCGGTGTGGGTGTGCAGGTGGACAAACGAATCATTGCTGGAACTCACCGCACTATTCTAAGCGCTGCCCGTCTGCTGTCCTGCAAGGCGGTCCGTGTCAGGCCTGGCCCGATTCCAGCACTTCCAGAGCGTAGGCAAGGTCCTGCGGGTACTCGCTGGTGACCGTGACGCGCTCCCCTGTCACGGGGTGGTCAAACGCCAGTTGGCGGGCGTGCAGCCACTGCCGGGTAAGTCCCAGGGTGGCAGCCAGCCGGGGATCAGCGCCGTAGGTCAGGTCACCTGCGCAGGGGTGGCGGAGCGCGGAGAAGTGGACCCTGATCTGGTGCGTGCGGCCGGTTTCAAGGTGGACTTCCACAAGGCTGGCCTTGCCGAACGCCTCCAGGACCTCGTAATGGGTTACGGACGGGCGGCCGTCCTCGATCACGGCGAAACGCCAGTCGTGCCCCGGGTGGCGGCCGATGGGCGCGTCGATGGTTCCTGTCAAGGGATCCGGAAGGCCTTGCACCACCGCATGATAGACCTTGTCCACCGTGCGCTCCTTGAAGGCGCGCTTGAGGGCTGTGTAGGCCCGCTCGGACTTGGCTACCACCATCACCCCGGAGGTGCCGACGTCGAGGCGGTGAACGATGCCTGCCCGCTCGGGGGCGCCTGAGGTGGAGATGCGGTAACCGGCGGCTGCCAGGCCGCCCACCACGGTGGGCCCCACCCAGCCGGGTGAGGGATGGGCTGCCACGCCAACGGGTTTGTCGACGACGACGAAATCGTCATCGTCGAGCAGGATATTCAGGCCTTCCACAACTTCCTCCACGACTTCAAGCGGGTCCCGCCGTTCCGGGACAGTGACCTCGAGCGTGTCCCCGGCCACGAGTTTTGCGGACTTGCCCACTGCCTTGCCCCGGTTAAGCACGTGGCCCTCCGCCAGAAGTGACGCGGCGACGGAACGGGACACGCCCAGGATGCCGGCCAGGCCGGCATCCGCCCGCGCACCGCCGTACTCTTCGGCGACGACTATGCGGTCAGTCATGCCCGGGCTTGTCCCTGTGCGCGCTCCCCAGCCGGGTTCCATCCAGGGCGATCCCCCGGATGGTCAGGATGCAGATGATGGCGACGGCCGATACCACCGCGGAGTCCGCAATATTGAAGATGGCGAAGTTGGGAAATTGGATGAAGTCCACCACATGTCCCATGCCGAAGGACGGCTCACGGAAGAGCCGGTCGGTGAGATTGCCCAGGGCGCCGCCGAGCAGGAGGCCCAGGGCAAGGGACCACCAGGCGGAGCCCAACCGGCGGACCTGGAAAAGGATGGCGACGGCCACACCGGCCATGATGATGGAAAACACCCACGTGACGTTCTCGCCGATGGAAAATGCAGCGCCCGAGTTCCGGATGAAGTACCAGTGCAGCAGGGGCGGCAGCACAGGAATCCGCTCCCCTTCCACCATGGTGGAAGTAACCCAGAGTTTCGTCAGCTGGTCCAGGACATAGGCGAAGACCGCAAACCCCGCGAAGAGGGACAGCAGCACTACCCGGCGGGGGCGCGGTGATGGTGGGACAGGGCGTGCCGCATCGGCGGCAAGTTCGTCAGTCATGGTGCTTTCAATTCGTGAAACTGGGTGTCAATGCCAAAAGCCGGTGGCCGAGGAATCCTCAGCCACCGGCCTTCAGAATACGTGCTGCCAGACTTAGTTGGCTTCGCTGACTTCCGGGGTCGCCACGGAGCCGCGGGCATCGAGGTCGCGGAGCTGGCCCTCGATGTAGGCCTTCAGGCGTGAACGGTAATCGCGCTCGAAGCCGCGGAGCTGCTCCACCTTGCGTTCCAGGACGGAGCGCTGCTGCTCAAGGGCGCCGAGGATCTTGCGGGACTTCTCCTGGGCGTCGTTGACGAGGCTGCTGGCCTCGATCTGCGCCTCGGCGATGATCTTGTCCTTCTGGGCCTGGCCGTCTGCCACGTGGCGGTCGTGCATCTGCTGTGCCATTGCCAGCAGGCCGGCAGCGGATTCAGCGGAAGCGGTGGCAGCAGCGGCGGGCGCAGCCGGTGCGGCGGCAGCAGGGGCGGCCGGCTGGACGTCCTTCTTCTTGTTGGCTTCGGCAGCCTTCGCCTCGGCCTCTGCCTTCTCGCGGGCCTCGTCCTTGTCGGCCTTGACCGGCGCGGGGACCTTCTCCACCACGGGGGCGGCGGCGGAGCTTGCCGGAACGCTGGAACCTGCCTCGGCCAGCTTCTTGCGGAGCTCGTCGTTTTCCTGGTTCAGGCGGCGGAGTTCAACGACAATTTCGTCCAGGAAGTCGTCAACTTCGTCCTGGTCATAGCCCTCGCGGAACTTGGTGGGCTGAAAGCGCTTGTTGACAACGTCTTCTGGCGTCAAAGCCATCTGGTCACCTCACTGGTCTGGTTAGTCAGTAGGCCTTCCGGCCGTCAAAACTAAGGTACCTAAATTTGGTCTGCTTACTCTAATTCAACACTGCGGTGTCAAACGGGAGGTTTCTTCGCTTTACAGTAGCCGTTCCGCAAGGGATCACACTGCATTGCGGGGGTTGGTCGGTAAATCAGGCCAGTCCCCTGGTGACGTTCATCGCGATGCTGACGCCGATGAACAGGATCAGGAAGCCCAGGTCCAGGGAGACGCCGCCGAGGCGGAGCGGCGGGATCAGCCGCCGCAGCCCCTTGAGGGGCGGATCCGTGATGGAGTAGACGGCGTGCGCCACTACCAGGGCAGCGCCGCGGGGACGCCATTCCCTGGCAAACATCTGTACCCAGTCGAACACCAGGCGGATGATGAGGGCTACGAAGAACAGCAGCAGGGCGAGATAGAGAAGTCCGAAAACAATTCCCATGACTTATTTCATATCTCCATATTCGTGCGGCCTGCCGTTGCGGTGGCCGCTGTCGTACCGCTGTTGTCTTGTCTATTTCAGCACAGATGCCAGACAGGTGTCCCTGCCTGGCATCTCCCGTACAGTCTTTTCGCTTAGCTTTGGTTGAAGAAGCTGGCCTGTGTGTCGCTGGCCTTCTTGTCGTCACCGATCACTTCGACGTAGGACGGTGAGAGCAGGAACACCTTGTTGGTGACCCGCTCGATGCTTCCCCGCAGGCCAAAGACGAGCCCTGCCGAGAAGTCCACCAGGCGCTTGGCATCCGCCTCGCCCATGTCCGTGACGTTCATGATCACCGGAATGCCGTCCCGGAAGCTCTCGCCAATGAGCTTGGCATCATTGTAGGAGCGCGGGTGGATGGTGGTGATCTGGCGCAGACCGGTGTTCTCTTCGCGGCTTGAGGCCGCACGCTTTATGGGGGTCACAGGGGCGCGGTATTCCTCTTCAGGGGCGTAGGACGCCTCGCGGCTGACTTCGCGGACCGGCGCCGGAGCACGGCGTTCCTCGCGGTCAACTTCCATCGGTTCGTCCTCATCCTTACGTGTGGTCTGTTGCTCGGACTCGTAATGCTCATCGCCGTCGGCGAGCCCAAGATAGATCATTGTCTTGCGCAGAGCGCCGGCCATGGTCGACTCCTAATCGTGTCCCGTAAGCGGGCCGCCCAATGATTTGACAGCACTGGAGTCCCCCGCCCATCACTTCCAATAGGTCCGACGCTACCCCACGGCGGGACGGGAACCGAGAATATCGGAACCGATTCGCAGGTGTGTCGCTCCGAACTTGATGGCGGCCTCCAGGTCCTGGCTCATGCCTGCCGAAATGCCCCCGGCGCCGGGGTAGCCTGCCACCAGCCGGGCGGAAACCCCGGCCAGCTTTTCGAACGCCGGCTCCGGCGGCGCGCCCAGCGGCGCAACGGCCATGACGCCGGCCAGGTTCAGGACGTCCGACCCGGCGATCCGCTCTGCCAGGATGGACACGTCGCCGGGGGCTGCCCCGCCGCGGTGTGTGCCGCCGTCGTCCTCAAGGCTCACCTGGATGAAACAGTCCAGCGGCGCACGGCCACTGGAGTCGATCTCGTTCCGTACCGCCTTTGCCAGGGCATCCACGAGCTGCGGCCGGTCCACCGAGTGGACCGCGGCAGCGTAGCGCGCCACGGACTTGGCCTTCTTTGTCTGCAGCTGGCCCACAAAGTGCCACGTCAGGGCAAGATCGGCCAGCTCGAGCGCTTTGGCCGCGGCCTCCTGGTCCCGGTTCTCGCCCACGTCGGTAACCCCGAGTGCGGCCAGCCGCCGGATGTCCTCTGCCGGGTGGAACTTGGTGACCACGATCAGCGAGGGCAGGCGGTCCCCGCGGCCGGCGCTTTCGGCTGCCCTGGCAATACGCTTCCGCACGGCGGCAAGCCTGTCGGCGAGTTCTGTGCTGCGGGGATCATCCCTGTGGTCCTGCCCGCTGCCTGGCGGCTCAGTCATGGCACCAGACCAGCCCGGCGAAACGGCCCGTATTGCGATCCCTGCGGTACGAATAGAGCGTTTCCGTCTCAAGGGTGCAGGCACCGGCGTACTCAACCGCCACCCCGGCAGCCTCAAGCTGGGCCCGCGCACCGGCGGGAAGGTCCAGGGCGGGCGTTCCCCACGTGGTGGTGCTCCGCGTTGCCGGAACCAGGGCCGCCACCTCGTCGCGCAAGGCGGCGGGGACTTCGTAGCAGGACCCGCAGATTGACGGCCCCAGCCAGGCCCGGATCCGGGAGGCACCGAGAAACTTCATCCTGTCCACAGCGGCCGGGAGGACCCCGTTTGCGATGCCGGGGCGGCCGGCGTGCACGGCGGCAAGGACCGGTCCGTTCCCGGACTCCCCCGCCAACAGCACGGGAATGCAGTCCGCCACCATGACAGCCAGCGGCAGGCCGCGGGACACCATGGCGTCGGCTTCAGGGGCAGGTGTTTCCGCGTCCATCATGGCCACGGTGGTGCCGTGGACCTGGTTCATGAACCGCAGCGAGCCGGACCCCGCGCCGATGGACTGCTCCAGGCGTGCCCGTCGCTCCATGACTGCGGCGGGATGGTCCCCCACATGCAGGGCAAGGTTTCCCGCACGCACATCGGTGAATGCGGCCGACACCCCTGGCAGGATGTCGGCGCGCCAATGGAACAATCCGCTGCCTACTTCAGGAAGTCGGGAACATCCAGGTCATCCGGGTGGGTTCCGGTCAGGTCCGGCTCCACCACGGAGGGCAGGTCGACGTCGAAGCCCGAGTCAGCGGGGACTGCCGTGGGACGCTGCTGCCCCCAGTTGCTCAGGCCTGCGGCACCGACGCCGGCGTGGATCGGCTGGACGTTCTGCTGGTGGTTTCCGTTGCCCTGGTGGTTTCCGCTTTGGGGGTGCGCCGAGGCGGGAGCGGCGGCAGGGGCGGCGGGCCGCTGGGGGGCGACCTGCGGCTGGGACTGGTCCATGGAGGGCGAGGTGGCCTTGACGTCGTCAAAGCCGGCGGCGATCACGGTGACGCGCGCTTCGTCGCCAAGGGCGTCGTCAATCACTGCACCGAAGATGATGTTGGCCTCGGGGTGCGCCACTTCCTGGACCAGCCGGGCGGCCTCGTTGATTTCAAACAGGCCAAGGTCCGAGCCACCCTGGATGGACAGCAACACGCCGTGGGCGCCATCGATGGATGCTTCCAGCAGCGGCGAGGCGATGGCCAGTTCGGCGGCCTTGACCGCGCGGTCTTCACCCCGGGCGGAACCGATGCCCATGAGGGCCGAGCCAGCGCCCTGCATGACGGACTTGACGTCCGCGAAGTCAAGGTTGATCAGGCCCGGCGTGGTGATGAGGTCGGTGATGCCCTGGACGCCGGACAGCAGGACCTGGTCCGCGGAGCGGAATGCGTCAAGGACGGACACGTTGCGGTCGCTGATGGAGAGCAGGCGGTCGTTGGGGATCACGATCAGGGTGTCCACCTCGTCGCGCAGGGCATCGATGCCCGCCTCGGCGGAACCGGCACGGCGGCGGCCTTCGAAGGTGAAGGGGCGGGTGACCACGCCAATGGTCAGGGCACCGAGCGAGCGTGCGATCCGGGCGACGACGGGTGCGCCGCCGGTGCCCGTGCCGCCGCCTTCGCCGGCGGTCACGAAGACCATGTCGGCGCCGCGGAGGACTTCCTCGATCTCGTCCGCGTGGTCCTCGGCAGCCTGCTTGCCTACCTCAGGATTGGCGCCGGCACCCAGGCCGCGGGTCAGTTCGCGTCCGACGTCGAGCTTCACGTCGGCGTCGCTCATCAGCAGGGCCTGGGCGTCGGTGTTGATGGCGATGAATTCAACACCCCTGAGGCCGACCTCGATCATGCGGTTGACTGCGTTCACGCCACCGCCGCCGATGCCGACGACTTTGATGACGGCCAAGTAATTCTGCGGAGCTGCCACGTTACGTGTCCCTTGTTCGTGTCTTATTGCGAAAACTGATGGAGAGCTTGAAGCCTGAAACCTTAACCTTCGAGTTGAAGGTTATAGTTATGTCAAGTAACTCTTGTCTGTGACGGTATTTCCTCTGGTTCACACATTCAATAACCGGGTCCGCGTGTCGGATTAATACCGGGAAAGAAAGCGCTCAGCGCGTCACGGGGTGCCGGGGCACACTGACATCGTAGACCCTGACCGGGTTCTTGGGATCCGCCGGAGCCTTCAGGAGGGCAGCCAGGACCTTGGCCTTGAGCTCTTTCTCCGAGGCGTTGCCCCACACGATCGTCTGGCCGTCCACGAGCTTGAGTTCAACGGCGTCCACGGACTGCGCGGACGCATTGGACAACTTCGCCAGGACGTCGGCAGGCAGGGCACCAAGCACTGCCGCGGTGGCGCGGAACAGGTCCTGGCCGATCGCGCCGGCCCCGCCGTCGCTGACGGGCAGCGACGCCGACGCCGGGTCATCGGTAGTTGCCAGCTGGACGCCGTCGACGTCCACCAGCTGGTACTGCTCCCCCTGCTTGACCAGGGCCACCGGCACACGCTCATGCACGGCGACGGCAAGGGTGGACGGCGGCCGCGCCTCAACGGAGACGGATTTGACCTGGACCAGGGAGCCGAGGAGTCCACGGACGTCGTCGTCGCTGATCTGGGGCAGCGGCTTGCCGCGCAGGGGCTCCAGAGCGGCCTGCACCTGGGCGGGGGTGACAAACCGCGTGCCCGTTACGGCGATGGTCTGCAGGGCGAGGACCGGTGAGTAGACGGCGGCCGCCAGCAGCCCCGCCACCAGCACAAGTACTGTTCCTACGGCGAGCAGGACCCTTTTCCTGCGGCGCCGGCCTTTTGGTTCCGGGAATGCCAGCACTGTTGCCCCGGAAGGTTTCTGCGCTTGGGCAGGCTTTTGCGCCGCCTGCTCAGGGACGCTGCGGGATGCCGTGATCACGTCACCACCGGCGGCGCCGACCGGGGTTCCGGACGAGGGCGCCGCTGCCTCCGCATTGTTGGCAGGCGATGCGTCCTGGCGGCCATTCCGCCTGGGCGGGGCGTAGGTGGGACGGCGGGAGCTAGGCACGCAGCGCCTCCACGATCAGCGGGCCGTAGGCCGTGACGTCGCCTGCGCCAACGGTGAGGACTACGTCCCCGTCGGCGGCGGTTTTTACCAGGGCTTCGACGGCGTCATCCGCACCCACCAGCCGTCCGCCTTCTTTGAGGTGGTCGGCGATGAGCTGGCTGGTCACGCCAGGAATGGGGTCCTCCCGGGCAGGGTAGATGTCCAGGACCAGGGCGGTATCGGCAAGGTTGAGGGCGTCCGCGAACTGGGCCGCGAACTCGCGGGTGCGGGAAAACAAGTGCGGCTGGAACAGGACGTGGACCCTGTGGCCGCCCGCCACTGAGCGGGCTGCGGTGAGGGCGGCACGGACCTCCGTGGGGTGGTGGGCATAGTCGTCGAAGACCCTGACGCCCCGAGCCGAGCCCTTGAGTTCGAAGCGGCGCGACGCGCCGGAGAAGTGGGCCAGGCCGGCGGCGGCCGCCGCCGGGTCCACGCCCAGTTCAAGGGCCACGGCAAAGGCGGCTGCCGCGTTCAGGGCGTTGTGGCGCCCCGGAACCTGCAGCGACAACCCGTACCGGGCACCGTCTGCAGACACGGCAACGTGGCCGGGTCCGTCGTCGTACAGCCTGACGTCCGCCGCCTCATGGGTGCCGTACAGGACTACCCGGGTGTTGCCCCTCGTCCTGGTCCGGTCCGCCAGGGCCAGCGCCCCGGCGTCGTCCGCGCAGGCCACCAGGAGGCCGTCCGCGGGCAGCAGCGCAGTGAAACGGTCGAAGGACTCGTACACGGCTTCAGCGGTGCCGTAGTAGTCAAGATGGTCAGGCTCCACGTTGGTGACGACGGCGATGCGGGGCCGGTAGTTCAGGAAGGACCCGTCGGATTCGTCCGCCTCAGCGACGAAGATGCCGGACGTGCCGTGGGCGGCGTTGACGCCAAGCGCGGGGATGTTGGCGCCCACCGCGAACGACGGGTCCAGGCCCGCCGCCTGCAGCAGCACGGTGACCATGGACGTGGTGGTTGACTTGCCATGCGTTCCGGCCACAGTGACCACGGTGTCATCGCCCATGGTGGCTGCCAGCGCCTGGGACCGGTGCAGCACCGGGAGCCCTGCCTGGCGCGCGGCCGCCAGCTCGGGGTTGTCCTCCCGGATCGCCGAACCTGCAACCACGGTCTGCGCGTCCGCCAGGTTGGCGGCGGCGTAACCGACGGCGATGCGCGCACCGGACGCGGCAAGGTCCGCCATGACGGGGAGGTCTTTTGCGTCGGAGCCGCTGACCGGGACTCCGCGCGCCACCATGATGCGGGCCACGGCGGACATTCCTACTCCCCCGATGCCGATGAAGTGCACCTTTCCGAGGGATTCCAGGCGCGGGGTGTTGTGGGGGCTCATGCAGATACCGCTTCCAGGACAAGACCAGCCATGCGCTGGTCGGCGTTTCGGATACCGAGCCGGTAGGACTTGGCTTCCATGGCGGCCAGCCGGGCTTTATCGGTGATCAGCGGCACCAGCTCGCGGGCAACCCATTCCGGGGTGAAATCGCGGTCGGCCACCAGCACTGCGCCGCCTGCGGCAACCAGGGCCGCCGCGTTCAGCGCCTGCTCACCGTTGCCGATGGGCAGGGGCACCAGGACCGCCGGGACGCCCACGGCCGCAACCTCGCAAACCGTGGCAGCCCCGGACCGCGCCAGGAGGAGGTCGGCCGCGGCGTACGCTCGTTCCATGCCGTCGATGTACTCCACCTGCCGGTAGCCCTCAGCGGCGAGGGGCTGGCCGGTCTGGTCCAGGACGGTCTTTCCGCGGCCGGTGACGTGGAGGGTCTGGATACCGGCCTCCGCGAGCAGGGCCACGGACGCGGCGATGGTCCGGTTGATGCTCTGCGCGCCGGAGGACCCGCCGGTGACGATCAGGGTGGGCTGATGTGGATCCAGTCCCAGGGCCTCGCGGGCGGCGCTTCGTGCACTCTTCCTGTCGAGGCCGGAAATCTCCTTGCGCATGGGCATGCCCACGTGCACGGCGTTGCGGAGCGGGGTGTCCTCGAATGCCACGGCGACCCGGCCTTTCAGGAAGGCCCCCACACGGTTGGCCAGTCCCGGGCGGGCGTTGGCTTCATGGATCACCAGCGGAATGCCGCGCTTCCGCGCCGCAAGGTACATGGGCGTGCAGACGTAACCGCCAACGCCCACCAGCACATCGGCCTGTGCCTGGTCCAGGATGGCACCGGCCTGCCGGACCGCACCGGCCAGCCGGGCCGGCAGGCGGAACAGGTCTCCGGACGGCTTGCGCGGGAAAGGCACACGGTCGATCGTGGCCAGCTGGACGCCGGCGGCGGGAACCAGCCGGGTTTCCATTCCCGAGGGCGTACCGACCGCCAGGATCGAGGCATCCGGGGCTTCGCTGCGGAGGGCGGCGGCGATGGCGAGCAACGGGCTGATATGGCCCGCTGTTCCGCCACCGGCCAGGACGATGGAAGGTTGTGTCGCAGTCATCTGGGGTTAGGCACGCTTTCTGGAATTCTTTGGTTGGTTCTTGTCCCGTCCGGGCCGGGCCTTGAACTTCAGCATCCGCTTGGGCCGCATGGCAGGAGCCATCTGCTCCCGCGCCAGCGAGAGGACCACCCCAACGGCACACAGTGACATCAGCAGGGCCGATCCGCCATAGGAAATGAACGGCAGCGGCACGCCGATGACGGGCATCAGGCCAGTGACAACGGACATATTGACGGTGGCCTGGCCCAGCAGCCAGACCATGATGCTGCCGGCCAGGACCCGGTGGAACATGTCCTCCTGCGCCACCACCACGCGGTAGATGGCAGCACCAAGGATGGCGAAGAGGACCAGGACGACGACGGTACCCACCAGGCCGAGTTCCTCACCGATGATGGCGAAGATGAAGTCGTTGTGGGCTTCGGGGATCCAGCTGTACTTTTGCCGGCTCTGCCCCAGGCCCACCCCCAGCCAGCCTCCCGATGCAAGGCCGTACATGCCGTTGGTGGCCTGGTAGTTGGCGTCGATGCCGTCGGCGCATGACTGGCCGGTCCACCAGGAGGTGATGCGGCACATGCGGTTCGAACTGGTGACGGCCATGACGGCGGTGCCGGCGGCGGCGATGCTGCCTGCGATGCCGAAGAGGTAGAGCGGAACGCCTGCGAAAAACAGGGCCGCCGCCATGATCATCATGATGATCATGGCTGTGCCAAGGTCGTTGCCCACCAGGATCAGCACGATGACGATGGCCGCCATGGGAACGGCGGGTACCAGCACATGCTGCCACCGGTTGAGCAGCTTGCCCTTCCTGGCCAGCACCGTGGCCAGCCACAGGGCGAGGGCCAGCTTGGCAGCCTCGGAGGGCTGGAAGGTGATCCCGCCCAGGTCGATCCAGTTCCGGTTGCCGTTGATCTCGTCGCCCACCACCTGGACCAGGCCCAGGAGGAGCACGGCAACCCCCACGGCCGGCCACGCGAGCCGCTTCAGCCAAACGACGTTGACCCTCGAAAGCACGAACATGGTGAAGATGCCGATCGCGGCGAAAACGCCCTGCTTCAGGGCATCGCCGTAGGGGGACTTCCCGGCGGCGATCGACTCAACGCTGGAGGCGGAAAGGACCATCATGATTCCAATAGCCGTCAAGGCCAGGGTGGCGCCAAGGATGAGGTAGTAGGTGGAGCCGTTCCGGGACGTGCCCGTGCCCTCCAGTGCTGACCAGAACCGGCGGTACATGCTGCGCAGTTTCGCGCCGGCCGCAGCAGGCTGCCGGACGGCGGTGGAGCCGGGGCGTGGTTTGGCGCCCTGGGATTTATCACCCCGGGGCTTGCCACCCTGCTGCCGGGTGGGCGTGCTGACCATTGTTACTCCTCGCCGGTCTGGGCCTGCCCTTCCACCAGCTCGCGGACAGCATCGATGAAAGCACCACCACGGTGAGCGTAGGAAGAGAACTGATCCATGGAAGCAGCTGCCGGAGCCATGAGCACGGTATCGCCCGATTCAGCGAGCCGTGCTGCTGACGCAACGGCCCAGGACATCACCTGTTCTCCATTGCCGGAGGAACCGGCGGTGGTGCCACCGGGCGCCGAAGCAGTCTGCACTCCTTCAGTGTCACCTGCCGCCGGTTCGATCACCGGGACATCCGGCGCGTGTCGCTGGAGGGCTTCGCGGAGGTGCGAGGTATCCGTTCCGATCAGGACAACGGCCTTGAGCCGTGCCGCGTGCTCCCTCACCAGGTCGTCGTAGCTAACGCCCTTCGACAGGCCGCCGGCAATCCAGACCACCTTGGTGAAAGCCGACAGGGATGCCGACGCCGCATGGGGGTTGGTGGCTTTGGAGTCATTGACCCACAGGACCCCGTTAAGGCGGGCCACAGGCTGGATCCGGTGGTCGCCGGGCACGTAATCGAGGATGCCCTGCCGCACCGCCTTGGCCTCCACGCCATAGGCGCGCACCAGGCCGGCTGCCGCAAGGGCATTGGCCACCATGTGCCGCGGGGCCAACGGCCCGAGGTCGGCCATCGAGGCCAGCTCCGCTGCGCTGTTCCTGCGTTCTTCGATGAACGCCCGGTCCACCAGGAGCCCTTCCACTACTCCCAGCATGCTGATGGCAGGCGTCACGGTGGTGAAGCCGACAGCGCGGCAGCCTTCCACCACGTCGGCGTTTTCCACCATGCGTTCGGTTTCCACCTGCTCGGCGTTGTAGATGCAGGCCTTCTGGGTCCGCTCGTAGACCTTCGCCTTGTCCGCAAGGTATGAATCGTAGGAGCCGTGCCAGTCGACGTGGTCTTCGGCCACGTTGAGGCAAACGCTTGCTACCGGCGAGACGGATTCCGCCCAGTGCAGCTGGAAGCTGGAAAGCTCGACGGCGAAGACGTCGTACTCCACCGGGTCCCGCAGGGCATCCAGGATGGGGGTGCCCACATTGCCTACTGCGATTGCTTTGAGCCCGGCGGCCCGCAGCATCGATTCAGTGAGGCCCACCGTGGTGGTCTTGCCGTTGGTGCCGGTGATGGCCAGCCAGTCGGCCGTCTTCCGGCCTTCCCTGACACGCACGCGCCAAGCAAGTTCAACGTCGCCCCAGACCGGGATGTGCGCCCTTGCCGCTGCGGCCAGCAGAGCCTGGTCCGGCCGCCACCCGGGCGAGGTCACTATCAGTTGGGGAAGTTCGCCATCGATCCGCGGCAGGTGCGTGACCGCATCCGGGCCCAGCAGCACGTCGGCGGCACCCACGATTTTGAGGGTGTCGGCGTGGGCGCGCGCGGTGTCGCTGGTGGCAGCATCCACCACCACCACGCGGGCACCGAGTTCGATCAGGGTGTCCGCGGCCGCGAAGCCGGAGACGCCGATGCCAGTCACGGCAACGCGCAGGCCGGCCCAGTCAGAGTCCCAGGAGACGAGGTTTGCCAGGCGGGGGGAAACGGTCACAGCAGTACAACCCATTCAGCGTAGAAGATGCCCAGCCCCACGGCGACGAAGAGTCCGCCCAGGATCCAGAACCGGACCACGACGGTCACCTCGGCCCACCCCTTCAATTCGAAGTGGTGCTGCAGCGGCGCCATCTTGAAGACACGTTTTCCGCCGGTTGCCTTGAAGTAGCCCACTTGGATGATGACGGACAGCGTGATCAGTACAAAGAGGCCGCCGACGATGCCCAGCAGGAGTTCAGTGCGGGACAGGATGGCGAATCCAGCCACGGCACCGCCGATGGCCAACGATCCGGTGTCGCCCATGAAGATCTTCGCCGGCGAGGTGTTCCACCAGAGGAAGCCCACCAGTGCGGCACTGAGGATGGCTGCCAGGAGTGCCAGGTCCAGGGGGTCCCGGACCGAATAGCAGCCGCTGCCGGCCTCCCGGGGGGAACCGCAGGCCTGGTTGCTCTGCCAGATGCCCATGAGGGTGTACGCGCCGAAGACCATGATTGACGCTCCGGCGGCAAGGCCGTCCAGTCCGTCGGTCAGGTTCACGCCGTTGGTGGCGGCGGTGACGATCAGGTTGGACCAGATGACGAACAGGATCGCGCCGAGGACGGTGCCGCCGAAGGCGAGGTCCAGCCAGGGCAGGTCGCGGACCAGGGATATCTTCGTGGACGCGGGCGTCAGTCCGGCGTTGTTTGGGAAGTTCAGCGCCAGGATGGCAAAGACGATGCCCACAGCCGCCTGGAGGATGAGCTTGGCCTTTGCGTTCAGGCCCAGGCTCCGCTGCCGGGAGATCTTGATGAAATCGTCCAGGAAGCCCACCAGGCCCATGCCCACCATGAGGAACAGCAGGATGAGGGCTGAGGCCGAGGGCCCGGGCGAGTCGGGGTTCATCATCAGCATGATGAGGTGGGTGAGTCCGTAACTGAGCAGGACGGCGGCCACCACTACGGTGCCGCCCATCGTGGGCGTGCCGCGCTTGGTGTGGTGCGACGTGGGTCCGTCATCGCGGATGAACTGGCCGTAGCCGCGGTGCACCAGCAAGCGGATGAAGAGCGGCGTGCCCACCAGGGCGAACAGCAGGGCCAGGCCTGCGCCGATCAACAGAGCAATCACAGCAGAGTGCTCCTTTCGTCGGCAGGGGTCGGGGCTGGGGGTAATGCTATCCGATCGCCCAAATGGCGAAGTCCCACGCTGTTGGAGGACTTGAACAGCACCAGGTCGCCCGGCTGGAGTTCTGTATCCAGGACGTCATATGCCTCGTCCAGTGTCTCCGCGAAGAGGCATTCGTCGCCCCAGGATCCCTCCTGCACGGCGGAAACATAGAGCGCCCGCGCTTCCCGGCCCACCACCAGCAGCCGGGAGATGTTGAGGCGGACAACCTGGGTGCCTACGGCAGTGTGCTCGCGAATGGAGTCCTCGCCGAGCTCCAGCATCGCCCCCAGCACCGCCCAGGTGCGGCGGCCCCGGCCAAGGTCGGCCAGGGTGCGGAGGGCAGCCCGCATTGATTCCGGGTTGGCGTTGTAGGCATCGTTGATGATGGTGACGCCGTCGGGCCGCTCAGTGCGTTCCATGCGCCAGCGGCTGGCGGCGGCCTGGTTGCTCAGTGACTGTGCGATGTGGTCCCCCGGCACGCCGGCGGCCCAGGCGGCTGCAGCGGCTGCCAGCAGATTCCCCACGTGATGGGCTCCGATGAGCCTGCTGCTCACGTGCCGGGGAGCAGCGCCGTCGGGCAGCAGGAGGTCGAATTCGGGGCAGCCACCGGAGTTGGTGTCGGCATTCAGCGCCTGCACCTGGGCGTCCTGGCGGGCTTCCGCGGAAAACCCGAGGACCGTGGCCGAGGTACGGCTGCGCATGGCGGCGACGCGTTCATCGTCGAGGTTGATGATGGCAGTTCCTGAAGCGGCAAGGCCTTCAACCATCTCGCCCTTGGCCAGCGCGATGTTCTCCACTCCCCCGAACTCGCCGGCGTGTGCTGTGCCCACCGCCAGGACCACGCCGATGTCCGGCTTGACCATCTCCGCGAGGTAGCGGATGTGGCCAATGCCGGTGGCCCCCATCTCGATGACCAGGTAGCGGGTGTCGGTGCCGGCCCGGAAGACCGTGAGCGGGACGCCTACCTCGCCGTTGTAGGAGCCCTGGGGCGCGACGGTGTTGCCTTGCGCGGCCAGGATTCCGGCCAGCAGGTCCTTGGTGGTGGTCTTGCCGGCGGAACCGGTGATGCCCACGACTGTCAGCTGGCTGCCATCTTCTGCACGGGCGGCACGGATGCGGCGGACGGCTTCCGCGGCGAGGGCTCCCATCGCCAGGACGGCGTCCGCAACCAGGATGGACGGGTAGGCGGTGCCGTCGGGGCCGGCCACCGGACGCTCAACAAGTGCCAGGACCGCACCGGCGGCAAAGGCGGCGTCGATGAAGTCGTGGCCGTCGGCCTGCTCGCCCGGCTTTGCGACGTAAAGCGAACCGTGCGTGGCTTCGCGTGAATCCGTCACCACCGAGAGGGGCGTAATTCCGGGATCGGCGTCCAGGCGCCCGCTGGTGATTTCGGCGATTTCCGCCGCAGTAAATGCAATCATCTCGGTCTAGGACTCTATCCGGTCGTCATGGAGAACGTTGAATCCCCTGGCTGTCAAGGCGCTGCGCAGTTCCACCCTGTCGTCCAGGGCGAGATTCACGCCCTTCACTTCCTGCCAGACCTCGTGCCCGCGGCCCGCAACGAGAATGGTGTCCTGCGGGCGCGCCAAGGCTACGGCATGCCGAATGGCCTCATCGCGGGGGAAGACCTCCAACAGTTCGGCTCCCAGGGCCTCCTTTTCAAGGGCAGCACGAGCCCCGGCCAGCACATCGGCGCGAATCGCTGAAGCGTCTTCGTCGTGCGGGTCGTCATCGGTGATGATCACGGTGTCGGCAAGCCGGGCGGCAATGGCCCCCATTGCCGGGCGTTTGCCTTGGTCCCGCTGTCCTGTGGCACCGAAAACAACGATCAGGCGGGAGCCCGGTTCCGGCGATCGGACTGCCTCCAGGGCCCGCGCCAGGGCGTCGGTGTTGTGGGCAAAGTCCACCACGGCCGCAGGCCGCTCGGAAATCAGCTGCATGCGACCGGGGACGTCGACGGTGAACGGGTCGGCACTGTCCAGGGCCGCCTGCAGATCAGCCGGGTCGACGCCGGAAGCCAGCACCATGAGCGCTGCCAGGGCGGCGTTGGCGACGTTGAAGCTGCCGGGCAGCCCGGTGTGGATGTTCAGGACGGCACCGTCAGGTCCCGTGAGCGTGAACGCGGTACCGAGCCCCCGCGGCGAGGCCGCGGTCACGGTCCAGTCCGCCGGGCCCGTGCCACTGGTGCTGAGGGTGGTGACCGGCACCTGGGCGCTGCCGGCCAGTCGCCGGCCCCATTCGTCGTCGACCGTCACTACTGCCCGCCGGGCACGGGCCGGAGTGAAAAGCTCTGCCTTGGTGGCGAAGTACTCCTCCATGGTGTTGTGCAGGTCCAGGTGGTCCTGGGTGAGGTTGGTGAAGCCAGCGACGTCGAAGAGCAGTCCGTCCACGCGCTGGTATGAGATGGCGTGCGAGGACACTTCCATCGCTGCGGCGTCGAGCCCCCGCTCGTGCATGAGGGCAATGAGGCCGTGCACCTCTGGCGATTCCGGCGTGGTGAGGAGGCTGGGGATCGGTTCCCCGCCGGCCAGGATCTCGATGGTCCCGATCAGCCCGGTCTGCTGTCCCAGAGCGCGGAGCAGCGAGGTGATGAAGTACGTGGTGGTGGTTTTCCCGTTGGTCCCGGTGACACCGAAAAGCGGCATCTGGCGGCCGTCGGCAGACTGGCTCCGGTAGATCATGGCGGAGAGCGGGCCCACCACGTTGCGGGGATTATCGACGACGAGCACCGGCACTGGCGTGTCCGCGGACAGGGCAAGCAGGCGTGCTCCGGCGTCGTCCGTCAGAACGGCGGCCGCCCCGGCGCCGACGGCGTCCGTGACGAAGTCCGCCCCATGCCTGCTGGCACCGGGCAAGGCAACGTACAAGTCTCCGGGTTCCACGGTGCGTGAGTTCAGGGATATGCCTGTGATCTCCACGTCAGCGGCAGGAGCGGGCACCGCTACGCCAAGGGCCTGTCCGACGGCGGCCAGCGGGACGGCGGCTACGGCTGCAGGCCGGAAGCGGCCTGGGCTTTCATCCCGGGCAGCGTCGCTGCCGGGCGTGGTGAACTCTGACAAGGGGATCTCCGATAGTGCTAGTGCGTGCCCGGCATGGTTCGCCCCGGGCACTGTGATGCGCTGGATGCTGCTGGTGCTTCCGGCGTGAAGCAGCTGCTATTTGGCGTACTGGGGCATCCTGGCCGGCTCGCCGGTGGAAGGCTGGACGTTGTAGGTCCGCAGCGTCTGGCTCATGACGGACCGGAACACCGGACCGTTGGTGATGCCGTAAATGCTGCCCTTCGGCCGCTGGAGCACCACCTCCACAATAAACCGCGGATCATCCATCGGCGCCATTCCCACGATGGAGGCGGTGTAGCCGCAGTAGCCGGACTTGCCGTCGTCGCAGGGCGATTCGGATGTTCCGGTCTTGGCCCCTACCCGGTAGCCGTCGATGCCGGCGTCCTTGATCTCGCCCTCGGTGACGGCGCTTTCCAGGATGTCCTGGACCTGCTGGGCCGTGCTGTCCGAAACAATCCGCTGGGACGGCTGGGCGGGGACTTTCTCCTCGGTGCCGACATGGGAAATGTAGGAATCGATCAAACGCGGCTGCAGCATGACGCCGTTATTGGCGATGCTCTGGTAGGCGCGCACCGTTTGGAGCGTGGACTGGGAAACGCCCTGGCCGAACAGGACGGTGTACTGCTGGCGTCCATCCCACTGGTCCGGGGGCGTAAGGATGCCGGATGCTGTTGCCGGAAGCCCAATGTCCGGAGCCTCGCCGATGCCGAACTTCTTCAACCAGTCGTAGCGCTGTTCCTTGCTGAGCCGCTGGCCGGCCATGACGGTTCCGGTGTTCATGGAATACCCAATGATTCCCGCGAGCGTCCGTTCCTCGGTGCCGTGGGTGAACGCGTCGCTGAACGTCTGGCCGTCCACCGTGTAGGTGGGCGGAATGGTGAACTTGTCCAGCGGACTGGCAAGGCCCTCATCGATCACAGCTGCCGCCGTCATCATTTTCTCCACCGAGCCGGGCTCATAGGCTGCGGTGACGGAACGGACGCCGCGGTCCTTGGCTGCCACCAGTCCGGGGTTGTTGGGGTCCGGGGAATTTGTGTCCGCCAGGGCAAGCAGGTTCCCTGTCTTGGCGTCCATCACGATGATGACGCCCCATTCGGCGCTCAGTTTGTCCGCCTGGCTCTGGATGGCCTGCTGGGCGAAGTACTGCAGATCGGAGTTGAGGGTGAGCTTGACGTCCTTGCCGTTCTGGGGCGGGGTCAGCTCGTCGAGGCCCACGGGGATGCGGAGGCCATCGGCGCCGATCTCGAACAGGCGCTTGCCGTCCGTGCCCTTCAGCTTGTCGTCCTGTGTCTGCTCGATGCCGGCCAGTCCCGTGGTGCCGTCCTGCAGGAACCCCACCACTCCCCCTGCAACGGCACCATTCGGGTAGACGCGCTTGCTGACGCCCTCGGCAACGATGCCCGGCACCTGGAGCTTGGAGATGCGGTCCTCAACGTCGGGCTTCACGTCCTTGGCCACGATGTAATACGGCTGTTGGCCGGTGACGGCATCCCTGACGGCATTGGTGTCCATGCCCAGGGCCGAGGCAAGTTCGGAAATTGCCTGGTCGCGGCTGACGTCCACGAGCTTTTCGTGGCCGTCCGTTTGCTCCAGCCGTTTGTACGAGTCGGTTTTGGTGTTGACCCGCTGGTCAACCACGATGTTGTAGCGGATCACGCTGTTGGCCAGGACGGTGCCGCGCGAGTCCAGGATGCTGCCGCGCTCGGCCGGCAGGATGGCTGACGTCATCCGGCTGTTCAGTGCAGCTTCCGCCATGCCGCCGACGTCCAGCCCCTGGACCAGGAAGAGCTTCCCGCCCACCACCAGCAGGAGTGTCAGCATGACGCCCAGTCCTAAGCGCAAGCGCTTCGTGGCGTTGGGTACCTTGCTTTTTCCTGCCTTGCCGGTCGTCTTCGCCACCGTGAAATTCCTTGCTGCTCGACGCTGCTGGCTGTCCTGCCTGGTGTTTTACTGCCCGGGAGTCTTCTGCTGCGGTGCCGGAACAGAGCCGCCGTGAAGTTCGGGGGCGGGAGTTGCCGCGGCCGCGGCCTGTGCGGCTGCCGCCTGTGCAACCGCAGCGGCCTGGGCTGCAGCGGTCTGGGCCGCATCGGTGGAGGGAGCCGCGGCAGCAGCCTTGGCGGCGTCCGGTGACGTGGCCTTGTTTGCGCCCGCACCCTTTGACGCGGGCGGCACGATGAGCTGGCCTGCCACTGCCGGCGCCGGAATCACGGCTCCTGCTGCCGCGCCCTTGACTGCGGGGGTGGCCTTTCCTGACACCGACAGCGTGGACAGGTCAATCTGGCCCTTCACGGTGGATGCCACCATCCCCAGCTCAGTGGCCTTGGCCGCGAGGTTCTGGGGGGCCTCGAAGTTCTGCACCTGCTGGGTGAGGTCCTGGTTGGCCTTGGTCAGCGAGTTCTGCTTGGCACGCAGCTCCACCAGCTGGTACTGCGCGGTGGACACCGAAATGTTCAGGACCAGCACCGCAACCAGCGCCACGGCGAGCATGGCGAAGCACAGCACCACGAAGGGTGCACGCCGCCTTCGCGGCGCCGAGCGGACCACGGAAAGCGGTGTGCGGGCCTTCTGTCCCCCACCCGGTTTCCCGGCGGGCCTGGTGTCGGGCGCCGAGCTGCCGGAAACAACGGGAAAGTTCTTGACGGCGGCGGTGCTCATGCAGCTCTCCTGGCTCTGATACGTTCTGCTGCGCGGAGCCTGGCGGAGGCAGCACGCGGGTTTTCGGCGATTTCGACGGCGGTGGGCACCTCAGTGCCTTTGGTCAGGGTCTTGAGTTCAGGCTTGTGTTCTTCCAGCTCCACAGGGAAACCAAGGGGAGCGGAAGACCGGGAGCGGGACTGGAAAACGCCCTTGACGATCTTGTCCTCCAGGGAGTGGTAGGACATGACCACAATGCGGCCGCCGAGGGCCAGGGAATCGACGGCGGCGGGAACCGCGCGTTCCAGGACGTCGAGTTCCTCGTTGACTTCGATCCTCAAAGCCTGGAATGTCCGCTTGGCCGGATGTCCACCGGACTTCGCAGCGGAGGCGGGAACCACGGAACGGATCTGCTCCACGAGTTCGCCGGTAGTGGTGAATTCCTTGACTGCACGCGCCGCGACAATCCTGTTGGCGATCCGGCCGGCGAACTTTTCCTCGCCCCACTTGCGGATGATCCGGACCAGGTCTTCTTCGCTGTAGGTATTGACCACGTCGGCGGCGGTTTGACCCCTGCTGGTGTCCATGCGCATGTCCAGCGGCGCATCGAAGGAGTAGGCGAAACCGCGCCCACGCTCGTCCAGCTGCAGGGAGGAGACACCCAGGTCCATCAGGATCCCGTGAACTTCGGCCACGCCGAGGTCTGCCAGGACGTCCTGGATCTCGTCGTACACGGCGTGAACCAGGTCGGTCCGGGCTGCGAACGGCGCAAGCCGTTCCCCTGCGAGTGCCAGGGCTTCCTCGTCACGGTCGATGCCGATGAGGTGGAGATCGGGAAACCTCTGCAGCATGGCCTCGGAGTGGCCGCCCATGCCCAGGGTTGTGTCCACGGCAACCGGGGTCTCGCCGCGCAGTCTTGCCGCCTCAAATCCCGGTGCCAACAAATTGATGCACCGGTCGCGCAGGACCGGTACATGGCGTTCGGACGTGGGCTTGGGTTGATCTGTCATGCCTGGTCCTTTCCCGCCGTCGTTGTCCCCTGCTGCTTCTGGAACCAGATCCCCATCCGCGCCTACCGTTCCGCCCGCCTGGCTCCGGGGAAGGTGAGCCAGGTTGGCAGCCGATGGGCCGGCTGGAGATCTCATCCAAGAAACCACCTGCCATCCCGCTCCGGAATTCAGAGAATGCCCGGAATGGGATCGTCAGTCTCGGAAAAGGCCGTCTCCTTCTCCGCGAGGTATTCAGTCCAAGCCTGGGCGTCCCAGATCTCGGCGCGGGTACCGGCGCCGATCACGGCAAGTTCCCTTCCGAGTCCTGCATACTCCCGGAGCGCCGGTGGAATGGTCACGCGCCCCTGCTTGTCAGGTACCTCGTCCGAGGCTCCAGAGAGAAATACGCGGATGTAGTCACGTGCCTGCTTGGAGGAGATTGGAGCCTCCCGCATTTGCTCGTGGACCCGTGCAAATTCCTTCTCGCTGAAGACGTAGATGCAACGCTCCTGGCCCCTTGTGAGCACCAGGCCGCTGGCAAGCTCCTCACGGAACTTAGCGGGGAGAATGATCCGTCCCTTTTCATCCAGACGCGGCGAGTGAGTGCCCAGAAACACTGGCCCACCGCCTGTCCGCCGTCAGGAACTGCACATCCCCTATGTTGCAACCACCCTCTTATGTCCTCCACATTACTCCACTTTCCACCACAGTCAACGCAGAACGGCCTCCTACGGGACTGAATTGTGGGAGAAGTCCCTTGAAATGCCGCGGAATGGGCGTGGTGGTGGAAAGTGGAGGAATTTTCGCGTCGAAGGGGCGGTCCGAATTCAGTCAGCCGGCGGGACGGGCGGCATTCGCAGTGAAATTGTCCGTTAAACAGGAAAAGACCCGCCGGAGCGGGTCTTTTCCTGCGGCCCCTGCTGCCAGGGGAGCGGAATGGAGGAGCCAGGAGTCGGAAGGCGGCCGGCCTGCCGGGGCTGTCTAGGGTTCACCCCTGCGGCGCTCGTCCCAGCGCTCTTCCAGGCTGCTCATAAACGAACTCCGCTGCTTGCCGGCCTTTCCTCCGCCGGCCTTGGATGCGGCCGCTCCACGGGAGCTGCGCATGGTGGCGAAGTAGACTCCCCCGCCCATGACCACAAAGCCCAGCACTCCAACGAAGATGTTCTGGAGGGTAACCCCGACCAGCAGCAGGAAGACACCGGCCAACGCGCAAAGGACCCCAATGACCACGTGCCTGGTAGACCATGAACGCCCCGGGTCCGAACCCATCGAGTTCGCGAATTTCGGGTCGTCCTCGTGAAGCTGCTTCTCAAGCTGCTCAAGCAGCTTCTGTTCGTGCTCCGACAGCGGCATCACGACCTCCTTTTGTAGGCCAACGTCCGGGCTGATCCCAGCCACTACTTCTACTCCGTAGAACGCCTGCTGTTGCTGGAAAGTTCCCGCCTGGCCGGCCTTGGCCAAAACGGAAAACCAGCATGCGGTCGCGGAAGCGGGAGCATGTCCAAGAGGGTCCGGCAGTAAGTCCATTCACTCGAAACTATGTATCTCTAAGGATAGATTGTTGAGGGCTGATCTGAAAGACGGCAATGACTTTGGCGGCCCCCGTCAGGCGGGCCGTTGCGTGCTGTCCCCGGACCGGTTTTCCGGCTCCATCAGGCGGGCGGGCATGACCGACTTGTTGCCGAATTTGCGCGCCACGTCGTCCAGTGCCTGCTCGGCCGCGCGCCAGTTATCGTCCCGGCGGTCAATGCTCAGCTGGAGCGAGGTTCGGGCCGCTTCCTCAAGCTGCTCGGCCCTGACGCCCACCAGCCGCACGGCCATGGCCCTGGTTCCGAGCGACTCCAGGAGCTGGAGTGCCACTGCATAAATCAGCTGGGCGCTGTCCACCGGGGTCTGGACGGTCCTGCTGCGCGTGATGGTGGAAAAATCGGCGAAACGCAGCTTCAGCGCCACGGTCCGGGCCACCATCCCGGAACTCCGCAGGCGGCCCGCGGTGCGGTGGGAAAGCCGCAGCAGTTCCCGGCGAAGGAGGGCGTCATCGGAGGTGTCCACGGCAAAGGTTTCTTCGGCTCCGATGCTCTTTTCCAGCCTCACCGGCGTTACGGGACGGGGATCGATGCCCCACGCAAGCTGGTGGACGTGCTCTCCCGTTGCGCCCAGGACCTTCTTCAACGAGGACACCGGGGTTGCGGCCACGTCCGCCACGGTGCTGATTCCCATTTTTGCCAGGACCTCCTTGGTCTTGGCACCCACACCCCAAAGGGCACCCACGGGCAGGCTGTGCAGATAAGGTACGGTCTGGTCCGGCCCTATGAGAAGCAGCCCGTCCGGCTTGCACCGGGTGGAGGCGATCTTGGCAACAAACTTGGTTTCCGCGATGCCCACGGAAGCCGTGATGCCAAGTTCCGCCGCGACCCGGCGCCTGATGAGCTCACCGATTCCCCTGGGCGGCCCGAGCCGCCGGAGTGCTCCCGTGACGTCCAGGAAGGCTTCGTCAACGCTGAGCGGCTCAACAAGTCCCGTGATGGATTCGAAGATGGCCATCAGCTGCCCGGACACCTCGTAGTAGAGCTTGTGGCGCGGTTCAATCACCACCGCCTGCGGACACATCCGCATAGCCACGGCCATGGGCATCGCAGATTTAACCCCAAAGGCCCGTGCCTCGTAAGACCCTGAGAGGACTACCGAACGCTCCCCCGGGAAACCGACGATCACTGGCTTGCCGCGAAGTTCGGGGCGCGTCCGCAGCTCCACCGAGACGAAGAAGGCGTCCATGTCCACGTGCATGATGCACGTGCGCCGCCGGCCTGGAAGGCGCGCGGCGGATGCCTGGTTCATACCTGCGGGCCCCACGGCTGCAATCCTATCGGTTTATGGGGAACGTACCGTTTGTCAGGAGAGCATTGCAGGCTGGCTAAACTGGAGGCTGGTTCCGCCAACAACACCAGGAGGAAAGTCTTCGTGACGGCTATCGGATACTTCAAGCCAGCTGGCCTGGCCGCGCTTGCTGCCGTTGGGGCACTGGTCCTGGCGGCTTGCAGCCAAACCCCGTCCGGACAAGCCGAGCCATCCCAGTCCGCTTCCGTTGCCGCCACCCAGTCCACCCTGACAGCTTCACCCAGCCCATCGGCGTCGCCTAATACCTCCGCAACAGTGGGCGCCGTAGTGGCGGGCTTCCCGCAGCAGCTCCTCCCGCTGATGACCGGGGCAACAGTGGTGTCCAGCAGCTTTGACAAGGCCTCCACCCCAGCAACGGCAGCACTCGTGGGGACTGTTACGGCTCCCACCGCTTCCGTCGTCGACTTCTACAGCAAGGCTCTGGAGGGCCAGGGCTTCAAGGCCGTACCCGGGGACAACGTTGGCGGTGTGGCCTCCAAGGATTTCGTCCGCGGTGACAACGAGACCGTCAACCTCTCCGTGGTTGAAGCCGCCGGCGTTTCCACCTTCACCATCGGTGCCAACGTGGCAGCTGAGTCAGCAAAGTGACGGCCGCCGAGCAGCTGAGGAATGAGCAGGCCGACTTTGTCGCAGGGGTGGCCGGTGAGCTTACGGGTTTCCTGACCGCACGGCAGTCCGTGATGTCCGGCATCTCCCCGGACATAGAGCCGATCATGGGTTCGATATCCAATTTGGTCACCGGCGGAAAGCGCCTCCGTGCCCTGATGTGCTACTGGGGCTGGCGGGGTGCAGGCGGCGAGGCCGGGGCCAGCCAGGTGGTTACGGCCGGTGCTGCCCTTGAGCTTTTCCAAGCGGCCGCCCTGATCCACGATGACATCATTGACCGTTCGGATACCCGGCGTGGCGGCCCCAGCGTGCACCGCCGCTTCAGCCAGCTGCACACCTCGCAGGGCTGGGCGCTGGACAGCGAACGGTTTGGCCAGGCTGCTGCCATCCTTGCGGGCGACCTTTGCCTGTCCTTCAGCGAGGAAGCGTTCACAGACATCGGCGAGCGGGCTGCATCGGGAAGCAGGGCACGTCTGATCTTCAACCTCATGCGTGCAGAGGTCATGGCCGGCCAGTACCTGGACATCCTGGAAGAAGTAGCAGGTCCGGTCCGGGACCGGGCCGGTGCCGTCGGCAGGGCGCAATCGATCATCCGCTTCAAGAGCGCCAAGTACTCCACGGAACACCCCCTGGCCTTGGGCGGAGCCCTGGCCGGAGCCTCCAATGAGCTGCTCCGGGGCTATTCGGCATTCGCCCTTCCGCTCGGCGAAGCCTTCCAGCTGCGCGACGACGTCCTGGGCGTGTTCGGCGATCCGTTGACCACCGGCAAGCCCGCAGGCGATGATCTGCGCGAAGGAAAACGGACGGTTCTGGTGGCCCTCGCACTGGACCAGGCTTCGCCGGAGGAGTCGGCCTTCATCGATGCCAGCCTGGGCAGCCCGGACCTTTCGGACGCTGACATCCTGGAGATCCGGCGGATTATCGAGGATTCCGGAGCGCTGCAGGCGACTGAAGTCCTTATTAGCGAATTCGGCTCCGCCGCGTTTGAGGCACTTGACGGGCTTGAATTGGAAGAGTTGCCCAAAACCGCCCTGCGGAGGCTGGCCGAGGCTACTGTCAGCCGAGCCTCCTGAAGCGGGCTGTTACCAGGCCAGGGTCTGGGCCCTGCGCCTGATTTCCGTCTTGCGGCCTTCCCGCAGGGCATCTATGGGGCGGCCGCGCAATGAGTCGTCTTCGGTAAACAGCCACACAATAAGGTCTTCGTCTGAGTAGCCGGCATCCGCCAGCACCACGATGGTCCCCTTAAGACTGTCCACTACCTGGCCGTCCTGGATGAATTGCGCAGGAACCGAGCGGATTTTGCGGTCCCCCACGCGCAGCGCCGCCAGGGAACGCTCGTCAATCAGGCTGTGCACTTTGGTGATTGAAACATCCAATAAACGGGCGACGTCGGGCAGGGGCAACCACTCGCCCACGAGGTTTTCTACATTACTCACGGATCAAGGTTGCCACGCTGCCCGCTCTGGCGCCTAGTCCAGTCAATCCCCACTGCCCCTGGCCTGCGGACACTCCCGAAAAGAAGCCATTACGGGGAATCTCCAAATTCTTGTGCTAATCGCGAATTCGTGAGAGATTCACATTCATCACAGTTGTAACACTAATAACTTAAGTCACAGTAGTATCAAGATTGACAGCGGCATCCCCGCCCGCGTCCGCACCCGCAGTTGAGAAGAGGATTCTTTCCGATGACGATGTCCCGCTCGCCCAAGCAGCCCCCCAAGCCGAGTCTGCCGATGATTGCCGCCACCACAGCGGCGCTGCCAGCGGTCGTATTGTCATCCCTGGCCCTCGCGCAGCCGGCCACTGCACAGCAGCCCGCCCGGAGCATTCCCAGCAGCCTGGCAGCAGCAATGAAGGCCCAGGCCGCAGCGAAGGCGGCCGGCACGGTAATCCCCGCCGCCGTTGTCTCCACCACCATCCCCGCAGCTTTCCAGCCCGCGCAGCCTGCGGCGCCCGCGGAGTACACGATTGTCCGCGGAGACACCGTCAGCGCGATCGCCGGCCGTTTCGGCCTGGACACCGGGGACATCCTGAAGCTGAACAACCTGCAGGCCAACACCATCATTTACCCCGGCCAGAAGATTAAGCTCTCCGGCTCGGCGGAGCCCGCGGCTCCCGCAGCCCCCGCACCCGCCGCTGCTCCCGCAGCGCCGGCCCCTGCGAGCGGGGCAACCTACACGGTGAAGCCCGGTGACACCCTTGGTGCCATCGCCGCAAAGCACAATGTGTCCCTTTCGGACGTCTTCGCCTGGAACAACCTCTCCATGCGCTCCATCATTTATCCGGGACAGAAGGTCAAGGTGGGCGGCGGCGACTCCGCCCCTGCCCCCGCAGCGCCGGCCCCGGCAGCGGCCGCACCGGCACCTGCGCTGGCAAACACGTCGGCGCCGGCAACAGGTTCCTACACCATCAAAGCCGGCGATACGCTGTCGGCCATCGCGTCCCGCCATGGCGTTAAGCTGTCGGACCTGCTCGCCGCGAACAAGCTCGGTATGACCACGGTCATCTACCCGGGCAGCAAACTCGTGATTCCCGGCGGCTCCGGCCAGGCCGGCGCGCAGCCCGCGGCAGCACCCCAGCCGGCTGCCGCTCCGCTGGTGCCCAGTTCCTTCCTGGGGTTCAGCTACCCGGCCGCCGTTGTCAGCTCCGCCAATGAAAACAAGGCCCTGCTGAACGCTTCGCCCGTTCCTTCACGGGATGAAATGAAGAACATCGTTGCCGACACGGCACGCCGCATGGGGGTGGATCCGTCCCTGGCCCTGGCTTTCGCTTTCCAGGAATCCGGCTTCAACCAGCGGTCCGTGTCCCCGGCCAACGCGATCGGCACCATGCAGGTTATTCCCAGCTCCGGGCAGTGGGCGTCGGACCTGGTTGGGCGGAAGCTGAACCTGCTGGACCCGTACGACAATGCCACGGCCGGGGTGGCCATCATCCGGCAGCTGCTGGCCACCAGCAAGGACCAGGACACCGCTATTGCCGGCTACTACCAGGGCCAGTATTCGGTGAGCAAGTACGGAATGTACGACGACACGAAGGCGTACCTGGCAGCCATCAAAGCCCACCAGAAGAACTTCAGCTGAGCCCCGGCCACTGACGGATACATGTTTGCGGGTCCGAACCGTTACCGGTTCGGACCCGTTTTCATTTCGGACGCGTTTTGCTGCGGGATTAGGATCGTAAGGTGCAGGAACACGTGTCAGACCCAGTTGTAGGGACGCTGGTGGACAACCGCTATGCAGTCATCTCGAGGCTTGCCCGTGGCGGGATGTCCACTGTCTACCTGGCCGTGGACCAAAGACTGGACCGCGAGGTCGCGCTGAAGGTGCTGCACCCCCACCTCGCAGCCGATGAAAACTTCCTGGGCAGGTTGGGCCGTGAGGCCAAGGCCGCCGCGCGCCTGTCCCATCCCCATGTAGTGGGTGTCCTGGACCAGGGCAATCACGGCCACACCGCCTACCTCGTCATGGAGTACATCAAGGGGCACACCCTTAGGGACGTCCTCAGGGACAGGGGTGCACTGCCGCCCCGGCTGGCGCTGGCACTGATTGATCCCGTGGTGGAGGGACTGGGCGCAGCCCATGCGGCCGGGTTCATCCACCGGGACGTGAAGCCCGAAAACGTCCTGATCGCCGACGACGGCCGGATCAAGATCGGCGACTTTGGACTGGCCCGGGCCGTCACCAGCTCAACGAGCACCGGGGCGCTGATCGGAACAGTGGCCTACATCTCGCCGGAACTGGTCCTGGGCAAGCCCGCAGATGCGCGCAGCGACGTCTATTCCGTGGGCATCATGCTGTATGAAATGCTGACCGGCCGGCAGCCGTTCGAGGGTGAAGTGCCCATCCAGGTGGCGTACCAGCATGTCAACGGCACGGTGGGGCCGCCGTCGGACCTGGTTCCCCGGCTGGCCGGCGAAGTGGATGAACTGGTGCAGTGGTGCACCGCCAATGATCCCGAGAACCGGCCGGTGGACGGCAACTCGCTGCTCCAGGAACTGCGCCACATCCGGACCAACCTCACGGATGCGGAGCTGGACCTGCAGCCGCCGGCCGCGGCGGCAGCCGTGTCCCGGCACCAGACCGAGGTCCTGGGCCGCGCCAGCAATCCAACAACGCTGATGCCTCCTTCCCGGCCGGCTACGCCCGCCTACCCGCCCGGGCAGTACCCAACGGCGCAGGAGCGCGCCGCAGAAGGGGCACCAACGGCGCATGCGGCCCACCACCAGCGGCCAGGACTTACAGTTCCCGACGACGACGACGCCGACAGCGGCTGGTCTCCCCCGCCGCCGCGGCTGGGCAAGCGGGCCCAGCGAAAGGCGGACAGGGAGAGCGAGAAACAGCGTGCTGCGGCGGCTGCCACACCGGTGCGTACGCTTCGGGGCGGCAACCCGCGCCGCCGCGGCTTGGTATGGGTCGTGATCCTCATCCTCGCGGCCCTGCTGGCAACGGGCGCTGGCTGGTTTTTCGGCATGGGACCCGGCGCCGCTGCCGCCGTCCCTGCAGTAGCCAACAAGACAGTGGCCCAGGCCCAGCAGCTGCTTGACAGGGTGGGCTTCCGCTCCACCACGAGCGACGTCTTCGACGACGACGTACCCACCGGACTCGTGGTGGGCAGCGAACCCGGTGCGGGGACGGAAATACGCAAGTTCCAGCCCGTCTCACTTCTGGTGTCAAAGGGCCCCCAACTCTTCCCCCTGCCCAAGCTGACCGGCGCGAGCCTGGATGCAGCGAAGACCGCCCTCAACGCAGCAGAGATGGCACTGGGCACGGTCACCGAAAAATTCGACGACGAAGCGGCAGCCGGATCGGTCCTGTCCCAGGACCCGGCTGCCGGAACTCCCGCCCGGCACGGCACTCCCGTGGGAATCGTCGTTTCCAAGGGGCCGCAGCCCCTTCCCGTTCCGTCCGTCGTGGGGAAGGCCGAGGACGACGCCGTGGCCGCGATTGAGGCAGCAGGCCTGACAGCCGAAGTAGCCCCCGACCAAGTGTTCGACCGAAACGTTCCGGAGGGCGCCGTCGTCAGCCAGTCCCCTGCCAATGGGACGCTTACCAGGGACGCCACGGTCACCCTTACTATTTCAAAGGGCCCCAGGATGGTGGCGGTCCCCAGCTACATCGGCAAGCAGGCCTCCGAAGCACGCAAGGCGCTGGAGGCACTCGGCTTCCAGGTCCGCGTGAACAACATCCTTGGCGGCTTCTTCGGCACGGTGCGGGACCAGTCACCGGTGAACCGGGAGGTACCGGAGGGCTCCGTCATCACCATCACCGTGGTATAGCCACATCATGCAAGGGAAAGGGTGGGCCGGCGCCGCCGGCCCACCCTTTCCCATGGTGCAACAGGGCTTCAGTCCTAGTGCTTGGCGAGCGCGCCGGCCACGAGGAAGGCCATTTCGAGCGACTGCATGTGGTTCAGCCGGGGATCGCAGACGGACTCGTAGCGATCCAGGAAGGCATCCTGGTCGATCGGGTCCGCGCCTCCCAGGCACTCGGCCACGTCGTCGCCGGTCATCTCCACGTGCAGGCCGCCCGGCACCGTCCCCAGGCCGTGGTGCACCTCGAAGAAGCCGCGCACTTCGTCGATGACGTCGTCGAAATTGCGCGTCTTGTACCCGTTGGGCGAGGTGACCGTGTTGCCGTGCATCGGGTCGGTGACCCACAGGACCTGGGCGCCGGAAGCGGTGACCTTCTCGACGACGGCAGGCAGCTTTTCGCGGATGTTGCCGGCGCCCATGCGGGTGATGAAGGTGAGGCGGCCGGGCTCGCGGTCCGGATCCAGCTTGTCGATCAGGCGCAGTGCGTCATCGCCGGTGGTGGACGGGCCCAGCTTCACCCCGATGGGGTTGCGTACCCGTGAGAGGAAATCGACGTGGGCGTCCTCGAGTCCGCGGGTACGCTCCCCGATCCACAGGAAGTGCGCCGAGGTGTCGTAGGGGAAGCCGGTGCGGGAGTCGATGCGGGTCAGCGCGCGTTCGTAATCCAGCAGCAGGGCCTCGTGGCTTGCGAAGAACTCCACCCGCTTGAGGGCTTCGAAGTCAGCGCCGCAGGAGTCCATGAACTTGATGGCACGGTCAATGTCGCGGGCCAGCGATTCGTAACGGGCGTGCGCGGGGTTTTCGGTGAACCCCTTGTTCCACTGGTGCACGGAGCGCAAATCCGCGAAGCCGCCCTGGGTGAAGGCCCGGATCAGGTTCAGGGTGGAGGCCGACGTGTGGTACGCGCGGAGCATGCGGGCGGCGTCATGGCCCCGGGATTCGGGCGTGAACTCGTACCCGTTGACGATGTCGCCGCGGTAGGCGGGCAACGTCACGCCGTCACGGGTTTCGTCGTTGGAGGAGCGCGGCTTGGCGAACTGGCCTGCCATCCGGCCCATCTTGATGACCGGCATTGCTGCACCGTAGGTGAGGACCACAGCCATCTGGAGGATGGTCTTGACGCGGGCGCTGATCTTGTCCGCCGTGGCGGCCTCGAATGTCTCGGCGCAGTCGCCGCCCTGCAGCAGGAACGCCTTACCCTGGGCGGCAGCAGCCAGCCGCTCACGCAGCACGTCCACTTCGCCTGCAAACACCAGCGGCGGAAGGACCGACAGTTCCTTTACGGAAGCCTCAAATACATCCCGGTCCTGCCAGGTGGGCTGCTGGGAGATGGGAAGGTCCCGCCAGTGGTCCAGTCCGGGATAGTTGGCCGCTCCGCTCTGGGCGGTGCTGGACACAGAAAAGGCTGGTTTTGCAGATAGCTCAGTCACCCTCTAAGACTAACGGCAGGGTGGCAGCGGTGGGCACCGGGCCGTCACGCTGCCCGCTGTCCCCGTCACAACTTCGGCGCGTCCAGCGGAAGGTTCCGCTATCCCGTGGTTGTTGTGCCGGCGTCGTCCGCCATGCCAGGGTGTCCTGGGGCCGGGCTGCCGGAACCGGAGTCCTGGACGAATTCGCCGTCGGAGGCCGCCGGGGCGGCAAGGGGCTCGGCTGCAGCCCGCGGTTCCTCTGGCTTGCCGGCGAGCCGCAGCTTCACCACTGCGGCGTATTCGTCCACGTACTCCTGGCCGGAAAGCCGTAGCAGTTGGGACATTATCTCGTCGGTGACCTTGCGCTGGACCGTCCGGTCCTCAGCCTGCTCCCGGTACTCGCTGAAGTCCAGCGGTTCGCCGAAGATCATGCCGATCCGGCGAATATTGGGCAGCCGCTTGCCGATGGGCTGGACCTTATCGGTGCCGATCATGGCAACGGGGATTACGGGGACGCCTGCCTGCAGCGCCAGCCTGGCCACGCCCACTTTGCCGCGGTGCAGCCGGCCATCCGGGCTTCGCGTGCCCTCAGGGTAGATGCCCAGCAGGCCGCCTGCGTTTAGTACTTCCATCCCGGCGTTCAGGGACGCTGCGGAGGCGGCGCCGCCGGAGCGGTCCATGGGCAGCTGGTTGGTGAGGCGGAAGAACGCGGCCGTCAGCCTGCCTTTGATGCCGGTGCCTGTGAAGTATTCCGACTTGGCGAGGAAGACCACCGGCCGCCTGACCATGAGCGGCATGAAGATGGAATCGGAGAACGACAGGTGGTTGGAGGCAATGATGGCGGCCCCCTGCGCCGGAATGTTGTCCAGGCCCTTGACCCAGGGCCGGAAAAGCAGCTTAATCACTGGACCGAGGAAGATCCTTTTCATGACCCAATAGAACACGTGGTGAACCTCTCCGGAAGGCAGCCTCCAGGCCCCGCATCGGGCCTGGCCAGCGATTCAATGCAACCCTACTCTAGTGAGATTTGGCTGGAACAGTGACACGATGGAGTCATGACTGAAAGCAGCCACCCGTCCCGTCCGGCCGCTTTCAGTTATCCAGGCCACGGCGCCAACGCCCGCATCGGGGTGGCCATCTGCCACGGTTTCACGGGAAGTCCCCTGAGTGTCATGCCGTGGGCGCAGCACCTGGCGGACCTGGGGTACGCGGTCTCCGTTCCCCTGCTGCCGGGGCACGGAACAGACTGGCGCCAGCTTGCGCTGACCGGTTGGAAGGACTGGTACCGGAGCTACGAAAGGGCCCTTCTCGAGCTGGCCGGGCGGACGGATTCCTGTTTCGCCGCGGGCCTGTCAATGGGCGGTGCCATCGCCCTGCTCGCTGCATCCCGCCACCGGGTGGCAGGGGTCAGCGTGGTCAACCCGGGACTGAGCTTCTATGACCGCCGGGTGCGGATTATCGGGCTCCTCAAATACTTCCAGCGGACCACGGTGCCCATCCAGGAGGACCAGACCGGGGCACCAGCGACTGATGATGGCGATTACTCACTGACTCCCCTGGCCGCAGTGCATGAGCTGAAGAAACTGTTCGGGGCAGCGGTGCGGGGGCTGCCCGGTGTGAGCGCCCCCGTCCAGGTCTTCAAGTCGCGTACCGATGCCGTGGTTCCGCCAACATCACTGGCGCTGCTGCGAAAGGGGCTGGGCGCGAACCTCGCGGAAGTGGTGGACCTTGCCAGCAGCGGACATGTGGCTACTCTGGACGTTGACGCGCCCGCCATCTTCGCCAGGTCGGGAGAATTCGTCGCCGATCACGCCCGCAGCACCAGCACCTTGGAGATGCCATGACCTCCGGCCCGGATCACAGCCCTTTCACCAGTGCCTTCAGCGGCGAAGGGCCCCGCACGGGGGTGGTCCTGTCCCACGGCTTCACGGGAAGCCCCCATGGCCTGCGCGCCTGGGCCGCGGCATTCGCCGCAGCCGGATTCGCCGTCCGGATGCCGCTGCTGCCGGGCCACGGGACCACCTGGCAGGACCTGGCCCGCACCCGCTGGCAGCAGTGGCACGGCGCCCTGGATGACGCCTTCCTGGAACTGGACGCCGAATGCGACCAGGTCTTCGCCGCCGGCCTGAGCATGGGCGGGGCCCTGGCCCTGCGCATTGCCGCCACCCGGCCTGTCGCCGGAGTGCTCCTGGTGAACCCCGGGCTGGTGATTGACGATCCACGCGCGCCGCTGGCCGGCATTCTCAAGCTGGTGCTGAAGAGCACCCCGTCCATCGGAAACGACATCCTCAAGGCCGGGATGGATGAAGGCGCCTACGCGCGCACGCCCGTGGCCGCTGCCCATGAACTGAACAAGATGTTCAGGGACACGGTCCGGCTCCTTCCCCGCGTTACCGCACCTGTGCAGGCCTACCGCTCCGCCGTGGACCATGTGGTGTCGGATGCCAGCATGGACGTCCTCCGGCGGGGACTGACGCACGCTCCGCTCGAAGTGGTGCGGCTTGAGAACAGCTACCACGTGGCAACCCTGGATAACGACGCCGACCGCATCTTCGAGGGGTCGGTGGACTTCATCCGGCGCGTACTGCAGGCCGCGCCCGCCGGCCCGGCGCTGCCGGGACGGGAGGTCCGCAGTGAACAGGCCTGACTCCGGCCAGCCGGACCAGGGCGCCAACCAGGACGACGCCGTTTGGCTGGACCTGGTGGCACGGCTCGAATCGGACACCGTGGCCATTCGCCCCGACTCCCCCGCCCCTGGGGAACAGTTCACCGGCGGTACGGCTGCAGTGGCGCCGGAATCGCCGGCGCCGCCCTCCTTCCGCGACTTCGATCCCCTGGGACTGGCGGGGATGCCGCCAGGCGAAATGTCCGCTGCGGAACGCCCGCCGGACGCGCGGGGCGGGCCGGACGCGCCTGGAACGGGAGGGGCTGCCGAGGGGCCCAGGGACTATGACGTGGACGACGGCGACGACGAGTTCGTGCCGGAGGAGCCGCCCAGCCTGGCCGGCACAGACCCCCTGACCATGCTCGCCTGGCTCGGGGCAGTGGGTGGGCCGGTGGCACTGCTGCTCTCCGCCATGTTCTGGCGGTCAGCGCCCCTGCTGGCCATCGTCGGCATCGTTGCGGTGTTCGTGCTGGCGACCGTGTACCTGATCATGAAGCTTCCCCAGGAAAAGAACGGCGACGACGACGGCGCCAGGGTCTAGCTGCCCTGGCAGCCGGCCCGCCGTCGTCGTCAATTGCGGACGCGGCTGCTGACGCGCGAAAGGTCCGCGGCGCCGATGAGGCCCGCGTTGGGGCCCAGGGCCGCCAACTCGATCCCGGCGGCCGGGCGGAATCCCCGGCCCGTCAGGTTACGTGCAAACGCCTTGCGGGCCGGCTCCACCAGCAGGTCACCGGCCGAGCACAGCCCACCGCCGATGACGAACAGGCCCGGGTCCAGGGCCGCTGCCAGGTTTGCCAGCCCGAGCCCCAGCCATTCGCCGACTTCCACGATAAGCTCCCGCGAAGCCGGGTCTCCTGCCAGGGCCAGTTCGGTCACGATGGCTCCGGTGATGGCTTCGGGGTGTCCGTCCACGGCTGCCAGCAGGTCCTGGGCCATCGGCGAGTTGGACCGGGCCAGGAGCCTGGCCTCTCGCCCCAAAGCGTTGCCGGAGGCGTACTGTTCCCAGCATCCGCGGTTGCCGCATTCGCAGCGGTGGCCGCCCGGCATGATGATCTGGTGGCCAAACTCCCCTGCCACGCCGAACCGGCCGCGTTCCACCCTGCCGTCCATCACCATGGCGCCGCCGATGCCGGTGCCCAGCGTGATGCAAACCAGCCGGTCCTCCCCTTGACCGGCGCCGAACCGCCATTCAGCCCACGCTGCAGCGTCGGCGTCGTTGGTCAGCAGTACCGGCCGGCGGAGGAGCCGCTGGAGGTTTTCCCGCAACGGTTCGTTGCGCCAGGCCAGGTGGGGGCTGAAAAGGACGGTTCCCCCGGCCAGGTCCATCCACCCGGCAGCGCCGATGCCCACGGACCAGATGCGGTGCCCCCGGCCCAGCTCCTCCACCAACTCCACGATGACCTGCTCCACCGCCCGCGGATCCGTTCCCGGCGTGGAGCGGCGTGCCTCGCTCAGGATCCGGCCTTCGGCGTCCACCACACCGGCGGCTACCTTGGTACCCCCGATATCGATTCCGATCGCCAGCCCCTTGCGGCCAAGGCGCAGGTGCCCGCCGACACCTCCGCGCAGCTGTCCGGCGCGGTGGTTGGCGGGGCGGCGGCGCCAGGGAGCCGCTCTTCCAAGGGGGCCGGCCTGATCGCCGGGCAACGGTCCGTACATAGTCCACCATTCTAGGCGGGCGGCAGGATTGTCTTGACATACAGCGCCCCATGCCCCGTCCATTGACGGCTAAGTTACTCGCCAGTAGGTTTGTGTACTGCACTGTTCCGTCCGGGGTACTAGTCTTTAGGCAAACCCCTGCGCGGGACTTCGGATATCAAAGGAGCTATAGTGCGCGAATTCAGTGTTCCGCCCCTGGTTGTTGTCCCACCCGAAACCAACATCACCGACCTGGTGCTGCGGCAGGCGGGCAAGGCCAGCAACCCGGCACTGTTTTCGCGCCTGGATGCTGCTGGCACCTGGCGCGACGTGCCCGCCACCGAGTTCCTGGCCGACGTCACGGCGCTGGCAAAAGGGCTCATTGCCAGCGGGGTCGGCGCAGGTGACCGCGTCGGCATCATGTCCCGCACCCGTTATGAGTGGGCACTCGTGGACTTTTCCATCTGGTTCGCAGGAGCGGTTTCCGTTCCCATTTATGAAACCTCCTCCCCTTCCCAGGTGGCCTGGAACCTTGGTGACTCCGGTGCGGTAGCCGCTTTCGGCGAGTCCGCCCACCACGAGAACGTCATCCGCCAGGCCGTCACCGCCGAAGGCCTCACGGACGTGCAGCACGTTTGGCAGCTCGAGGGCCAGGGGCTGGACAGCCTCCGCGAGGCGGGCCGCGGCGTCACTGACGAGGAGCTGGAGTCCCGCCGCAGCGCAGCGGGACTCCAGGACGTGGCCACCATCATCTACACCTCGGGGACTACGGGACGGCCCAAGGGTTGCGAACTCACCCACGGCAACTTCGTGGAGCTCTCCGACAACGCCCTGGCCATCATCGGCGAAATTGTCCATGAAAACGCCAAGACCATCATGTTCCTCCCACTGGCCCATGTGTTCGCCCGCTTCATCTCGGTGCTGGCCATGGCGGCCGGAACCACAGTGGCCCACACTCCCGACATCAAGAACCTCCTGGCCGATCTGCAGAGCTACGAACCGACATTCATCCTCGCGGTGCCCAGGGTGTTCGAAAAGGTCTACAACTCGGCGCTGACCAAGGCCGAGGACGGCGGCAAGGGCGCTATCTTCCACCGGGCTGCCGAGACCGCCATCGCGTTTTCCAAAGCCCGCCAGGACGGCCGGGTGGGGCTGGGCCTGAAGCTCCGGCACGCCTTGTTCGACAAACTGGTCTACGGCAAGCTGCGGGCCGCCATGGGCGGGCACGTAGCCCACGCAGTGTCCGGCGGCGGCCCCCTTGGCGAGCGGCTGGGCCATTTCTTCCAAGGCATTGGGCTGCAGGTGCTGGAGGGCTACGGCCTCACCGAAACCACCGCCCCCATCACGGTGAACACCCCGTCCCGGATCAAGATTGGCTCAGTGGGCAAGCCCCTGCCGGGCAACGCCGTGAAAATTGCCGACGACGGCGAGATCCTGGCCAAGGGAGTCTGCGTCATGCGGGGCTACTTCAGGCGGGAAGACCTCACCGCCGATGCATTCACCGACGGCTGGTTCCACACCGGGGACATCGGACGGCTGGATGACGAAGGTTTTGTCTGGATCACCGGCCGCAAGAAGGAAATCATCGTTACCGCCGGCGGAAAGAACGTCATCCCTGCCCTGCTTGAAGACCAGATCCGCGCCGACGCCCTGGTGTCGCAGGTCCTGGTAGTGGGCGATAACAGGCCCTTCATCGGGGCCCTGGTGACCCTTGACCAGGAAGCCCTGCCTGGCTGGCTCCAGCGCCACGGGCTCCCAGCAGACACCACGCTGGAGCAGGCTGCGGGTAATCCGGTGGTCAAAGCAGCAGTGCAGGACCTGATCACCTCAGCCAACACATCCGTTTCCCAGGCCGAGGCCATCAAGTCCTTCCGCATCGTCCCGGCCGACTTCACGGAAGCCTCCGGCCACCTGACCCCGTCCATGAAGGTGAAGCGGGCGCAGGTCATGAAGGATTTCGAAACCGTCATCGAGGAAATGTACTCGGCCCCCCGTTCCTGACGCTCAACAACGAAAGGGTCCTTCACATTGTGTGAAGGACCCTTTCGTTGTCTTGCAGGCTTTTTACTGTTCGATGACCAGCAGCAGGTCTCCGCCCTGGACCTGCTCGACGGCGGATATGGCGAGGCGGGACACCTTGCCGGCTACCGGCGTCGTAATGGATGCTTCCATTTTCATGGCTTCGATGGTTGCCACGGTGTCTCCGGCATTGACCGTTTCCCCCGGCTTGACCGTGACGGTGACGGCCCCGGCGAACGGAGCGGCCACCTGGCCGGGCTGGGCCGGATCGGCCTTCTCGGCGGCCTTGACGTTGCTCACCACGGAGCGGTCACGCACCACCACGGGCCGGGACTGGCCGTTGAGGGTGCACATGACGGTCCGCATGCCCTTTTCGTCCGGCTCCGAGACGGCCTCCAGGGAGGCGATCAACCGCACGCCGCGCTCCAACTGGATTTCGTGCTCGGTGCCGCGCTGGAGCCCATAGAGGTAGTCGCGGGTGTCCAGGACCGAGATGTTGCCGTACGTCTCCACGCTCTTCAGGTAGTCCTTGGTGGGACCGTCGAAGAGGAGCCGGTTGAGTGTGTGCTGCCGGGTCTTGGAATCGGATTTGAGCGCGGCGCTGTCCTCGGCACTGAGCTCCACGTCGCGGACCTTCACGCTCCTGCCCTGGAGGGCCTTGGTGCGGAAGGGTTCCGGCCAGCCTCCCGGAGGATCACCGAGCTCGCCGGACAGGAAGCCGATGACGGAGTCCGGGATGTCGTAGTTCTGCGGGTTGGCTTCGAAGTCGGCAGGATCCGCGTTGAGGCCCACCAGGTGCAGTGCGAGGTCGCCCACTACCTTGGAGGACGGCGTGACCTTGACCAAGTGGCCCAGGATGCGGTCCGCCGCGGTGTACATATCCTCGATGGCCTCGAAGCGCTCCCCCAGTCCCAGCGCCATGGCCTGCTGGCGCAGGTTGGACAGCTGGCCTCCCGGGATTTCGTGCTTGTACACGCGGCCGGTGGGGCCGGGCAGGCCGGACTCGAACGGCGCGTACACACGGCGGACGGCCTCCCAGTAAGGCTCCAGCGAGCTGACGGCGTCCAGGCTGAGGCCGGTGTCCCGTGGGGTGTGGGCCAGGGCTGCAACAAGGGCCGACGCCGAGGGCTGGCTGGTGGTCCCGGCCAGCGATGCCGAGGCAACATCCACGGCGTCCACACCCGCGTCGACGGCCGACAGCAGCGTGGCGAGCTGGCCGCCCGCGGTGTCATGGGTGTGCAGGTGGACCGGCAGGTCGAAGCGCTCCCGAAGAGCGGCAACCAGCTTGGCCGCAGCCGCGGGCCTCAGCAGCCCCGCCATGTCCTTGATGGCCAGGATGTGGGCTCCGGCGTCGACGATCTTCTGCGCCAGCCCCAGGTAGTAGTCCAGGGTGTAGAGCTTCTCTTCCGGGTCCAGCATGTCCCCGGTGTAGCAGAGCGCCACTTCAGCGACGGCGGTTCCCGTAGCCCGGACGGCGCGGATGGCCGGCGCCATCTGGCTGACGTCGTTCAGGGCGTCGAAGATACGGAAGATGTCGATCCCGGTAGCTGCGGCCTCGTTGACGAATGCTTCGGTGACCTCTTCCGGATAGGGCGTGTAGCCAACCGTGTTGCGGCCGCGCAGCAGCATCTGTATGCAGACGTTCGGCATGGCCTTGCGCAGCGCGGCCAGCCTGTCCCAGGGGTCCTCCCCCAGGAAGCGCAGTGCGACGTCATAGGTTGCTCCACCCCACGCCTCGACGGACAGCAGTTGAGGGAGCAGTGCCGTGACGGCGGGGCCGGCGGCGACGAGGTCGCGGGTGCGGACGCGGGTGGCCAGCAGGGACTGGTGCGCGTCACGGAAGGTGGTGTCGGTGACGGCGACGGCGGTCTGCTCGCGGAGCGCCTTCGCGAAGCCTTCCGGGCCCAGCTCGAGAAGTTTCTGGCGCGAACCCGGCACCCCCTGCTTGCCTTGGACGTCGGGCAGCTTGTGGGCAGGATCGGAGTGGACCGTGAGCTCGCCGTTGGGCTTGTTGACGGTGACCTCCGCAAGCCAGGTCAGGAGCTTGGTGCCGCGGTCAGCGGAGACGCGGGCTTTGAGCAGCTCCGGGCGCTGGTCGATGAAGTTCGTGGCAACATCCCCGGCAATGAAGTCCGGGTCATCCAGCACGGCCTGGAGGAAGGGGATGTTCGTGGAGACACCGCGGATGCGGAACTCGGCCAGGGCGCGGCGGGCACGCGCAACGGCACTCGGGTAGTCCCTGCCGCGGCAGGTGAGCTTGACCAGCATGGAGTCGAAGTGGGGGCTGATCTCGGCTCCGGAGTAGACCGTTCCGCCATCAAGCCGCACACCGGCACCGCCTGCCGAGCGGTAACCGGTGATTTTTCCGACGTCCGGCCGGAACCCGTTGGCGGGATCCTCCGTGGTGATGCGGCTCTGAAGGGCGGCGCCGCGAAGCTTGACAGTGTCCTGCGACAGGCCCAGGTCGGCAAGGGTCTCCCCGGAGGCAATCCGCATCTGGGCCTGGACCAGGTCCACGTCCGTGACTTCCTCGGTGACCGTATGCTCCACCTGGATGCGCGGGTTCATTTCGATGAAGACGTGCTGGCCTGCCCGCTCACCCTCGGTGTCCACCAGGAACTCAACGGTCCCTGCGTTGACGTAGTTCAAGGCCTTGGCGAACTTCACCGCATCCCGGTAGAGGGCCTGCCGGATGCCCTCGTCCAGGTTGGGGGCAGGAGCGATCTCGATGACCTTCTGGTGCCGCCGCTGAATGGAACAGTCACGCTCGAAAAGGTGCATGACGTTGCCCTCGGCGTCCGCAAGGATCTGCACCTCGATGTGCCGGGGGCGGAGGACTGCCTGCTCCAGGAACATGGTGGGGTCACCGAACGCAGCATCGGCTTCGCGCATGGCCGATTTCAGGGCTTCGGGCAGGGCGTCGCGGGTATCCACCCGGCGCATGCCGCGGCCGCCGCCGCCGGCAACAGCCTTGGCGAAAATGGGGAAGCCAATCTCGTCGGCCGCAGCCAGGAGCTCGTCCAGGTCCTTGGACGGCTCGCTGGACTTCAGGACCGGGACACCGGCCTCACGGGCAGCCTTCAGTGCGGCCACCTTGTTGCCGGCAAGCTCAAGGACCTCGGCAGGCGGACCCACAAAAGTGATGCCGGCTTCCTTCGCCGCACGGGCCAGCTCCGGGTTTTCCGAGAGGAAGCCGTAGCCCGGGTAAATGGCGTCTGCGCCGGATTCCTTTGCGACCCGCACCACCTCCGCCACGTCCAGGTATGCCCGGACGGGATGTCCTTCCTCGCCAATCAGGTAGGCCTCGTCCGCTTTCTGGCGGTGGATCGAGTTACGGTCCTCTTGGGGAAAAACGGCAACGGTCTTGGCGCCCAGCTCGTAGCCGGCGCGGAAGGCCCTGATCGCGATTTCACCGCGGTTGGCCACCAGAACTTTGGAAAACATACTTCTCCTGCATCATTGCGGGTGGATCGATGAGTGGTCACAGTGTCTAGGACCTGCAAGGGCAAACACAAATCTTTGTGGCCACGGTCACAGATTTTCCCGTCATGTCCCGAACGCTTTCAGCCTGGCTGGCGGAAACCGCCCCGGCAGCACAGTGGGTGCCATGCCGACGCCCGATAAAGCAGGATTCGCCGACGCTTCAACATATGATGAGTGGGGCGGCAGGACCGTCCGGCTTCGGCTCTGCCGAGGCAAACATTACCCCCAACACGGCATCCGGCGTTAGGTTTTGGTCTCTCAAGTGCAAGTAGTCAGCATCAGCAGCCTCAAGGGTGGAGTCGGCAAGACTTCCGTCACCACAGGATTGGCGTCTGCGGCGCTGGCCGCCGGAGTCCGCACGCTGGTGGTGGACCTCGATCCGCATGCCGACGCCACCACCGCCCTCGGCGTGCAGCCCGGTGACCAGCTGGACATCGGCAGGATGCTGAAGAGCCCCCGCAGGGCCAAACTGGCTGAGAACGTGGTGCGGAGCAGCTGGGCTGACCGCGCCCCCTCCAACGGCTCCGGGCCCGCGGTCCTGGATGTCGCCGTCGGCTCTGCCTACACCGGAATCTACGACCGGCCGGACCTTGGCCGCCGCGATCTCCGCCGGCTCTCCTCCGTGCTCACCGGCGCCGACGACTACCAACTGGTCCTTATCGACTGCCCGCCGTCCCTCAATGGGCTGACCCGTATGGCCTGGGCGGCGAGCGACAAGGTTGCCCTGGTCGCCGAGCCCGGCCTGTTCTCGGTTGCCGGGACCGAACGCACCATGCGCGCCATCCAGCTGTTCAGGCAGGAGTTTGCGCCAAATCTTTCACCGGCGGGAATAGTGGCCAACCGGGTCCGGAGCGGCTCTTCCGAGCACACCTACCGGCTGGCGGAGATGGAGTCAATGTTCGGCGAGCTCCTGCTGAGCCCTCGCATTCCCGAACAGGCCAACTGGCAGCAGATCCAGGGCGCAGCCCACCCCGTCCACCACTGGCCCGGGGATTCTGCAAAGTCCGCCGCCGGCTTGTTCGATGACCTGCTGTCCAACCTGATGGCCACTGGCAGCGGCCTGCGCAGCCGCGCGCGGTAGCACAGGGCACGACCTCCGGTGCAGCGATAAAAAGGTGCCGCCCTCCATCCGGAGAGCGGCACCTTTTTTGCCACTAAAGCCTTAGCTGATCTTCCGCGCCGCCCGCCGCTTGCTCAGTTCGTCGTCCGGAAAGGACTGCTCGGCGGCGTGCTCACTCGGCAGGGAGGCGAGGCTGCCCTCGACTTCGCGCCATACGCGGCCTACGGCAATGCCGAAGACGCCCTGGCCGCCCTGCACGAGGTCAATGACTTCATCGGCGGAGGTGCACTCGTAGACGCTGGCGCCGTCGCTCATGAGCGTGATTTGGGCCAGGTCTTCAACGCCGCGCTCCCGCAGGTGTTCCACGGCCGTGCGGATCTGCTGGAGGGAAACTCCGGTATCCAGGAGCCGCTTGACCACTTTAAGGACCAGGATGTCGCGAAACCCGTAAAGCCGCTGCGAACCGGATCCGGCGGCGCCGCGGACGGCAGGCTCAACCAGGCCAGTGCGGGCCCAGTAATCGAGCTGGCGGTAGGTGATGCCTGCGGCCTTGCAGGCAGTGGGACCCCGGTAGCCGGCGTCCTCATCCAGCACCGGCAGGTCTTCGGTGAACAGGAGGCCCTGGGCACCGCTCACGGGCACAGCAACACCAGCCGTGGGCTGTTTAAGCCCGCCTGCTTCGCCTTTGGGACTCACCTGGATCCTCCTTGTCGTACGCTCCCCAGAACTGATACTGCAGCCGTGGCACGAAGGCCATGGGTGTAATTCTTCCGCGGGGCGCACTTTCCAGTGTGACTTGCGCGGCTGCCGTAAGCAAGGGAACTTGATACTTCGACGTTAGGCCCGGCGGGTCCCTAGGTCAAAGACCTTCGGGGCTTGGAAGAGGCGTGTCGAAACTTTCAGCCTTAACTTTAACCTTAACGTGACCTTAGCCGTCGAAATCCTCTGGTTCCACGTCATCCAGAAATTCGCGGAAGCGCCGCAGTTCGCGCTCCTCATCGACTGTGGGGCCGGGCTCGGCGTCCTCGCCATCATCGTGCTCCGTGATGCGGACTCCGGCCTCGTCCATCACGGAATCGGCGCACCAGATCCGGCACTTCGCACGCAGCGCAACGGCCAGCGCATCCGAGGCCCGGGAGCTGACGGTGGTGCCATTTTCGAACTGCAGCTGCCCGTAGAAAATGTTGTCTTCCACGGCAACGATGTTGACGCTGACCACGGAGTGGCCCAGCGACTCCACCACGTCCACCAGGAGGTCGTGGGTCATGGGACGGGGCGGGACCACGCCCTGCTGGGCCAGGGCGATGGCACTGGCTTCCGGGGTGCCGATCCAGATGGGGACGTGGCGTTCGCCGTGCATCTCCTTGAGCAGGACCAGCGGCTGGTTCGAAGGCAGTTCGATGCGAACGCCTACAATCTCGACTTCGATCATCAGATGTCCATGCGTGAGATGTGGTCCTGCACCAGGGCCCGGTGCAGGGTAAGGCAGAGATCGCTGATCTCGCGGGCGGCCTCTGCCGCGCGTGCCTGTGATGCCGAGTCCTTGCGCGAGGCAAGGGGTGCGACAGCGCGTTCCACCAGGCCGAATTCCCGTTCGGCCGCTGCCTGGAACGGCCTCAGGTGGCGCGGTTCCAGGCCGTGGCTTTCCAGCTGGACACAGGCGCGGGCAACCTGGAGGGCATGCTCGTCGAACTGGCCGTTGCTGTGGCTGATGAGGCCGAAACTCAGGAGTGACTGCAGCAGGGGAACGCTGGCGCCGGACTCGGTGCGGAGCTGCTCCTCGCTCAGTTTGCGGGCGCGGTTCTGCAGCTCGGCGGCCAGCTCATCGGAGACAATACGGGGGGAAACCACGACGCCGGGCGGCAGGTTCTCCGGCCGCTCTCCCCTGTCGATGGCGTCAAGGTAGTCCTTGATGACTTTCAGGGGCAGGTACTGGTCCCGCTGAAGGGCCAGGACGAAGCGCAGCCGCTCCACGTCCCCGTCCGAATACTGGCGGTAGCCGGCAGGGGTGCGCCGCGGGTTGATCAGTCCTTTTTCCTCAAGGAACCGGATCTTCGACGCGGTCATGCCCGGGAAGTCCGCGCTCAGTTGAGCGAGGACTTCACCAATGTTCAGGACCTGGGGGCCCCGGCGTTCCGGTTGTGCCATTGCCACAGGCAGCGGTCCCGGTTCAGCTGCGGCCTGCAGCCGTGGCAGGGCTCAGGTAGAAGGTGAGGCGGAACTTGCCGATCTGGACTTCGCTGCCGGACTTCAGCTCCACACTGTCCACGCGGTCATGGTTGACGTACGTGCCGTTGAGGCTGTTCTTGTCCACAACTTCGAAGCTGCGTGCGGTACGCCGGAACTCCACGTGGCGCCGCGACACCGTGACGTCATCCAGGAAGATGTCCGCATCCGGGTGGCGGCCCGCCGTGGTTACGTCCGAATCCAACAGGAACCGGGCGCCGGCATTCGGGCCACTGTGGGCAACGAGCAGCGCTGACCCGGCAGGCAGGGCCTCCACCGAGTTGCGCTCTTCCGAGGACAGCTTGGGGGCGATGGTGGGTTCGTCAGTAACGGGGGTGAGATGGATCGAGGTGGTCTCCGACGCCCTAGCCGCACCCGTGCCGTGATCCCCATCGGCAGGGTTGTGTCTGTGGCCAGCCATGGATTCCTCCTCATAGACGTTGCAGGCGCGAAACCCGCAACCAACGTTTAGTCCCCGGCCTGCCCGGCAGGTCCGGCACCGGCTCCCGATCCGGGCTCTGACGTGCGGAGACGCCATGCCCGCGATGCGGGGCCGGACCGGAAATACCGGTTAGCTTTAGCCTACCTGTTGTTCGTACTCGGATGCACTGAGCAATGACTCAACGGCGTCAGGTTCGGCCAGTTTGATCTCGATGAGCCAGCCGTCGCCGTACGGATCGGTGTTGATGAGGGCCGAATCGCTGTCCAGGGAGTCGTTGCGGGCCACGACTTCACCGGAAACGGGTGCGTAGATATCGCTCACGCTTTTGGTGGACTCAACCTCGCCCACCACTTCGTTTGCCGTAATCTTCGTGCCTACCTCGGGCATCTGGGCGTAAACCACATCTCCGAGGGCGTCCTGGGCGAAATCCGTGATTCCAACGCGGACCACGCCGTCAGTGTTCGGGGCGGTGACCCACTCGTGCTCGGCGGTGTAGGACAGGTCTTCGGGAATGTTGCTCATGGGGGGCCTTTCATCGGGGTACGCGCCAATGTCACAAAGGGCCCGAAAATCGGGCCGCCGCTGAAAGTATAGGCACAACTGCCGGGGCCGGCGCGGGCCTTTCTGACAAGATGGAGCCCATGAGTGCAAGCACCGGTGCAGCATCTTCGAGAGAGTGCGGGTAGGCCATGCCGGAACTTCCTGAAGTCGCCGGCCTGGCGGGGTTCCTTGACGAACAGCTGCGGGGCTGCACCGTCACCAAACTGCAGGTTGTCTCCTTCGCCGTGCTCAAGACGGCTGACCCTCCCTATAACGCCATGGAGGGCCGCACCGTGTCCGGCGTCCGCCGGTTCGGAAAGTTCATCAGCATCGATACGGACGGAATTTCCCTGGTGTTCCACTTGGCGCGTGCGGGCTGGGTGCGCTTCACTGACACCCCCGCCGACAGCCAGCTCCGGATGGGCAAGGGCCTCATCGCGGTCCGGTGCGCGTTCTCCGGCCCCAACGGACCGCGCGGCCTGGACCTGACGGAGGCGGGTACCAAGAAGAGCCTGGCCGTCTACGTGGTGCATGACCCGCAGGACGTGCCGGGCATCGCCACGCTGGGCCCGGATCCTTTTACGGAAGCGTTCGACGCCGACATGCTGGCTGAAATCCTGGCTGGCAGTTCACAGCAGGTCAAGGGCCTCCTGCGCAGCCAGAGCGTCATCGCGGGAATCGGCAATGCCTACAGCGACGAAATCCTGCACGCCGCCCGGACTTCGCCGTTCGCCATCGCGAAGTCCCTGGACCGGGAGACAGTACAGGTGCTTTACGACGCTATTCACAGCGTGCTCGGCGAAGCCCTGGCGGAGGCCGCCGGCAAACCGCCCAAGGATCTCAAGGACGTCAAACGCAGACATATGCGGGTCCATGCCCGGACGGGCCAGCCTTGCCCGGTCTGCGGTGACACCGTCCGCGAGGTGTCGTTCGCAGACACAGCGCTGCAGTACTGCCCCACCTGCCAGACCAAAGGCAAGATCCTGGCTGACCGGAGGACGTCGAAGTTCCTGAAGTAGGAAAATTCGGCCCCGAGGCGTCCCGCGGCTGCCCGGGAAGCCCACGTAGTGGGCCATTAAAGCCACCAGGTCCGTCACACCCATGCACGCCCCGCTGCCATAGCGCCGCGCCAGTTGCCCGCAAGGTGCCCGAGGAGGCCAGCCGGGAGGAACGCGAGGGGAACCTGCCCCGTCATGGTGAAGACCACCGGCCAACCGCCCTTGAGGGTGGGGTTGGTGAAGTTATAGACGTACCAGCCGTCGATGCCGCCGGAGGAGTAGGTCGACTCCTCCTACGGGTCCTCGAGACCGTCCTCTCCCGCCCCGCCAGTCTTCCTCGGCAGCCTTCTGTCTCTCCCCCGGGACCCTTGGCACCCGGCTGATCTTCGAGCGGACCCCAAAGCGCGGCGACTGCGGCAGCGCCGCGGACGGTGCCGCGGGTGATCGGATTGCGGGCTCGGGACCTCTGGCCCTGCCCGGGCACACCCCTTGGGCGTAGCGTCCTGACCAAGGCTCGCATGTCTCGATTAGCACGAAGGGGTCACAATGCGCCGGTCTCGATCCGCCGTCCTCGGAATGGCCTTGGCCCTCGCCCTCGGCGGTGGCCTCGGGGGCACGGCCCTGGGGCCGTCCGCTGCCGACGCATCAGCGGTGGCTGCCCCGCGGAGCGTTCCAGCGTCGATGGCGGTCGCGCAGGCCGGCGATGACGCGATCTTCCAGCACTATGAGCAGCTCGGCGGCAGCGCATCGTTCCTCGGCACGCCAGTCGGCAGCACATACGACATCGCTGGGGGTCGCGCCCAGGACTACGCCGGAGGCGCGATCTACTGGAGCCCCGGCACCGGAGCGCACGAGGTGCACGGGGCAATCCGCGGACGCTACCTCGAACTCGGCGGACCCGCCGGCTTCCTCGGCTTCCCACTCACGGACGAAACCTCCACCCCGGGCGCCGCAGGCCGATACAACAACTTCGCCGGAGGAGCACTCTACTTCAGCCCCACCACCGGAGCACACGAGGTGCACGGGGCAATCCGCGGACGCTACCTCGAACTCGGCGGACCCGCCGGCTTCCTCGGCTTCCCACTCACGGACGAAACCTCCACCCCGGGCGCCGCAGGCCGATACAACAACTTCGCCGGAGGAGCACTCTACTTCAGCCCCACCACCGGAGCACACGAGGTGCACGGGGCAATCCGCGGACGCTACCTCGAACTCGGCGGACCCGCCGGCTTCCTCGGCTTCCCACTCACGGACGAAACCTCCACCCCGGGCGCCGCAGGCCGATACAACAACTTCGCCGGAGGAGCACTCTACTTCAGCCCCACCACCGGAGCACACGAGGTGCACGGGGCAATCCGCGGACGCTACCTCGAACTCGGCGGACCCGCCGGCTTCCTCGGCTTCCCACTCACGGACGAAACCTCCACCCCGGGCGCCGCAGGCCGATACAACAACTTCGCCGGAGGAGCACTCTACTTCAGCCCCACCACCGGAGCACACGAGGTGCACGGGGCAATCCGCGGACGCTACCTCGAACTCGGCGGACCCGCCGGCGCGCTCGGATTCCCCGTGACGGACGAGTACGGCATCACGGGCGGCCGCCGCAACGACTTCCAGCACGGTTCGATCCTGTGGCACGCTGCCAGCAGCAGGATCGAGGTCATCTACACCAGCGTTCCGCCGGCGCTCCTGGGCGTGGATCTTGAGCGCATTCCGACCGCGCAGAAGGTTGTCGCGCTCACGTTCGACGCCGGCGCCAACGACGCCGCCCTCAGATCCATCCTCGCCACCCTCGCAGCCAACGGCGTACCGGGAACGTTCTTCCTTACCGGAGACTGGGTCAACCAGTTCCCCTCCGATCCGGCGCTGATCTATAACGCGGGGCATCGGATCGGCAATCACTCCATGACCCACCCAGACTTCACCGCCCTGACCGACGCCCAGATCGCGGCCGAGATCAGCAGTGCGCAGAGGGCCATCGAGGCCGCTGGAGGCGACCCGCTCCCGTTCTTCCGCTTCCCGTTCGGCGCCCGCGACTCCCGCACGATCGCAGACGTCAACGCCGCCGGGTACGCGCCGATCCGGTGGACTGTTGACACCCTGGGCTGGCAAGGCACCCTGAACGGAACGCGCGGCCCAAGCTTTGTCGTCCAGCGCGTCATGGCTGCTGCACAGCCCGGGGAGATCGTCCTGATGCACCTCGGCTCGAACCCCGACGACGGTTCAACGCTCGACGCCGCGGCCCTCCCACAAGTGATCTCCCAGCTCCGGGCCGCGGGCTACGGCTTCGTCACCCTCGACGCCGCCCTCGGCTAGCCGGCCCGCTGTGATGGCGCGTTCCGCCCAGGACACCCCCGTCCGGACAAATCACCCCCGGCGCGCGGGGTGATTTGTCCGAAGGAAGGTGCGCGGCCGGGAAACACCACGGACCCAAAAAAAGCGGAAAGCGCCGGAGACATTCTCCGGCGCTTTCCGCTTTTCGGTCGGGCTGACAGGATTTGAACCTGCGACCCCTTGACCCCCAGTCAAGTGCGCTACCAAGCTGCGCTACAGCCCGCTGGTTCTGCCGTTCTCCGCTGAACTCAAACCCGAGGATTTTCATCAGCAGTCCGGCCGAACCACCTAGAAGAGCTTACACGATCCGGAGGGGTGCCAGTGACACTTTCCGGTGATCAGCCCCAAGGTGTGTCGCAATTAACGCTTCCGGCCACGCTTCTCACGGACGCGCATGCTCACCTCGATGGGCGTGCCCTCGAAACCAAAAGTCTCGCGAAGGCGGCGCGTGATGAAGCGGCGGTACCCGGGATCCAGGAAACCGGTAGTGAACAGCACGAACTTGGGCGGCCGGCTCGATGCCTGCGTGCCGAAGAGGATGCGCGGCTGCTTTCCGCCGCGCACCGGGTGCGGGTGGGCGGCGACGAGCTCGCCCAGGAACGCGTTGAGGCGCCCGGTGGGGATCCGCCGGTCCCAATTCTCCAGGGCCAGGTCCAGGGCCGGGACCAGGCGGTCCTTGTGCCAGCCGGTCTTGGCCGAGATGTTGACCCGCGGCGCCCACTCCACGTGGGCCAGGTCCTGCTCGATTTCGCGTTCCAGGTAGCGGCGCCGTTCGTCGTCGAGCAGGTCCCACTTATTGAAGGCCAGGACCAGGGCACGGCCGGACTCGATGGCAAGCTGCAGGATACGCACGTCCTGCTCGCTGAGGACCTCATCCACGGCGAGGAGCACGACGGCCACCTCCGCCTTCTCGAGCGCGGCCTGCGTCCGCAGTGAGGCGTAGTAGTCCGCGCCCTGCGCCATGTGCTGGCGGCGGCGGATGCCGGCGGTGTCCACGAAACGCCAGGTACGGCCGCCGAGTTCGATGAATTCATCCACGGGATCCCGGGTGGTGCCGGCGGTGTTGTCCACCACCACGCGTTCGGAACCTGCGAGCTTGTTCAGCAGCGAGGATTTGCCCACGTTCGGGCGCCCAATCAGGGCGATGCGGCGTGGGCCACCGGATCGTTCCACTCCTTCCACGGTGGAGAACTCGGGCAGGACATCCATGACGTGGTCCAGGAGATCGGCCACCCCGCGGCCGTGCAGGGCGGACACCGGATACGGCTCGCCAAAACCGAGGCCCCACAGCGATGCGCTGTCGGCTTCCTGGGCGAAGTCATCCACCTTGTTGGCCACCATGATGACGGGCTTCTTGCTCCGGCGCAGCATCTTCATGACGCCCTCATCCGTAGCGGTGGCACCGACGGCGGAGTCCACTACGAAGAGCACGGCATCGGCGAGTTCCACTGCCATCTCAGCCTGCTCGGCGACCCTTGCGTGGATGCCGCGGGCGTCGTGTTCCCACCCGCCGGTGTCCACAAGGGTGAAGTTGCGGCCGTTCCAGTTCGCTGAGTACATGACGCGGTCGCGGGTGACACCGGGAGTGTCCTCCACCACTGCTTCGCGGCGGCCCAGGATGCGGTTCACCAGGGTGGACTTGCCCACGTTCGGCCGGCCGATGATGGCCAGGACAGGATCCAGCTTGAGGGGGCCTTCAAGGTCCTCGTCGCCGTACTCGCCGCTCAGCAGGGCGGCGTCGTCCTCGTCGAGCTCGTAATCCTCCAGGCCGGCCCGGAGGGAAGCGGCACGGAGCTCGGCTTCGTCGTCGCCAATCGCTGCCAGGCGTTCGGCAACCTGGTCGGTGCCCGAGGGCGTGTATTCGTCGTCGGCGCCGGAATGCCCGGAAGTCTGGGTGGTGTCGCTCATTGCACTGTCCTTAGTGGTCATCTGCCGGCGTCCCCGGCTACTGCTGTCAAGTCGTTGTGGTCAGCGAAGGGCAGGGGCTGCCCGCTGAGTTGGATGGTGTCCTGGACGTGCCCTGCCAGCGCTGCCCGGATATCCTGCGCCGCCCTGTCCATTGAAGCACGCCCGCTTTCACCGGCCCGGCGGGCCAGGGTAAGGGCCGACCCGAAGCTGACGTGGAAGCGCCGTCCCGGCCGTGGAACGAAGTCCAGGTGTTCTTCGCCTTGCCGTGTGCCCAGGATGGCCACCGGCACCACCGGCGCCCCGGAGTTCAGCGCCAGCCAGGCCACGCCGCCGTTGATGTCCGCAGCTGCGCCGCTCCCCCGCGTCCCTTCCGGAAGAATCCCAACGCAGCGTCCGGCGTCGAGCATGTCCTTGCAGCGCTGCAGCGCGGCACGGTCCCCGCGGCGGTCCACGGGCAGCTGTCCGGAGGCGGTGAGCACGCGGCCCAGGAAACCCTTGAACATTTCCTGCTTCACCAGGATGTGCATGGGCCGCGGCGCGGCACCAAACATCACCGGCCCGTCAAGGAAACTGATGTGGTTGCCTGCGAAGATCACCGGTCCGCCCGTGGGGACGTTGGTCCTGCCGGTCACGGTGGTCCGGTATACCAGGTGGTCCAGGATCCAGCCGACAGGCCTGCTCCACGCCATGGTCAGCCCGGACGGCAGGCCGGCACCGGCGTCAGTCACGGTTGAGGACCTTGGTGACGATCACGAGGGCTGCATCCACGGTCTGTTCGAAGTCCAGGTCCGAGGAGTCCAGCGTCACCACCCCGGACGCGGCCTGGGTAAAGTTCACCACCGTGGAGTCCTTGGCATCCCGGTGCGTCACTTGGGCTGCCAGCTGCTCGGCGTTCTGCGTGCCGCCCAGCTGCATGCCCCGCCGGCGCAGGCGGGCTTCCTCGCTGGCGGTGAGGAGCATGCGCACTTCGGCTCCGGGCGCGACGACGGTGGTGATGTCCCTGCCTTCCACCACCATGCGGCGGTGGTGCTTTTCGATCAGGTCCCGCTGCCGCCGGATCAGTTCCGTGCGGGCACCAAGGGTGGTGGCGACGGCACTGACGGCTGAGGAGATGGCCGGCTCCCGGATGGCATCGGTGACGTCCACGCCACCGACCCGGACGTATTCCTCCTGCGGGCTGGTGCTCAATTCCAGGACAAAGTCCCGGGAGGCCTGTTCCACTGCCGCGCCGTCGCCAAGGTCGATGCCTTCGGTGACGCAGTACCAGGTCAGGGCACGGTACATGGCGCCGGTGTCCAGGTAGGCCAGCCGGAGCCTGCGGGCAACTTCCTTGCTCACGCTGGATTTTCCGGAGCCGGACGGCCCGTCGATGGCAACCACCAGCGGCCGGCCGATGCGCAGCGCGCGCATGGTTTCGAGGAGTTCCTGTGTCATTACTGAAGTACCCGCCATCCACGGTCGTTAAGGGCTTCGATCAGGTGGTCGTGCTTGTTCGGCAACACTGACAATTCCACCATGCCCACGTTTTGTCCGGAGGAATGGTCCAGCCGGAGATCCTCGACATTGACGCCGATTTCCCCGATTTCGGTGAGCAGCTGTGCGATCTGGCCGGGCCTGTCATCCACCAGGACCGTGAGCCAGGAGTATGCCTGTGGCGGACCGCCGTGCTTGCCGGGAATCCTGGCCTGCCCTGCGTTGCCTTCACTGATGAGCTGGGCCAGGTCCAGCCGGGCTCCCGGCGCGGTGGGCTGCTCCAGGGTCCCGATCAGGCGGTTCAGGTCCTCGCGGACGCCGTAAAGGATCTGGACAACCTTGGCCGCGTTGCCGCCCAGGATCTGCACCCACAGGGTGGGATCGCTGGCGGCGATCCTGGTGACGTCGCGCAGGCCGTTGCCGGCAAGGGACAAGGCATGCAGCGGCGTCCCCTGCAGGCGGCTGGCAAGCAGGGACGACATCACCTGGGGCAGGTGGGAAACCAGGGCGACGGCTTCGTCATGTTCATCGGCGCTGAACTGGGAAACGACCGCACCCAGGTCCGAGGCGAGCGAACGGGCTACCTGCAGGGCAGCGGCCGAGGTCTCCTCCGACGGGCAGAGTACCCACGGCATGGAGGTGAAGAGCTCGCCGCGGGCCGCCACCGGACCGGATTTCTCCCTGCCGGCCATAGGGTGGGTGCCAACGTAGCGGGAGAGGTCTGCGCCGAGGCCGCGGAGCCGGGACAGGATGTCCGCCTTCACGCTGGCGATGTCCACCACGACGGCGTCGGGGTAGTCAGCCAGCGCCTGGTTCACGACGCCGGCAGTAACGTCCGGCGGAGCGGCAACCACCACGAGCTGGGGCTTCGCGCCGCCGAGGTCCTGCAATGGACGCCCGGCACCGATATCCACCGCGACCGCCTGGTTGGTGGGCGACGGGTCCGAAAGGAACACTGGTACACCCCGCCCCCGCAGGCCCAGCCCGATGCTGGTGCCCAGCAGTCCGGTGCCAATGACCATCACCGGGCCATCCAGGTGGCCGCGGCCCTGGCTTTTGAACGCGGACATGCGTCAGAGCCCTACGGATGCCAGCAGGTGGCCGACTTCCTGCTTGCCCAGGTTGCGGATGCTGCCCTGGCGCTGGTCCCCGAGCCCAATGGGGCCCACCTTGACGCGGACCAGCCGCTGGACCGGGAAGCCAACAGCATCGAAGAGGCGGCGGACAATCCGGTTCTTGCCGGAGTGGAGCACAACCTCAATCAACACGTGGCCCGGGGTGGAGTCCACCAGGCGGAAGGAGTCAACCGAAGCGAACCCGTCCTCCAGCTCGACGCCCGCCTTCAACTGGGCGCCGACCCCCTGCGGGAACGGGCCGCGCACCTGCACCAGGTAGGTCTTGGGAACCTCGTATGACGGGTGGGTGAGCCGGTTGGCGAGTTCGCCGTCGTTGGTCAGCAGCAGCAGGCCTTCGGTGGCGACGTCGAGCCGGCCCACGTGGAAGAGGCGTTCGCCGGTATTCTTGTTGCTTTTCAGGAAGTCGCTGATGCAGGGACGGCCTTCGGGGTCCTCCATGGTGGACACCACGCCCTTGGGCTTGTTGAACACCATGTAGACCAGGTTCTCGTCCAGCTGGATCCGCAGGCCGTCAACATGGATGACGGCAGTCTTGGGATCCACGCGGACGCCGAGTTCGGTGACCACCTGGCCGTCCACTTCAACGCGGCCTTCAGCGATCATTTCCTCGCAGACGCGCCGGGACGCGACTCCTGCGGAGGCCATCACCTTCTGGAGGCGGACGCCGTCGGCATCGTGGAGTTCGGACTGGGGAACGTTGCCGCGGGGGCCCTTCTTCCGGGCGGGTTTGCGGACCGGACCGAGGTTCTGGCCAAAGCGTTCGCTGCCGAAGGCGCGGGAAGCGGCTGCACCGGGAGCGCCGGTACGCGGCTTGGCCTTGGGGGCGCCGGGAGTTCCGGGGGCCTTCTTGGCGCCGGGCTTGCGGGCAGCGGGCTTGCGCGACGACGGCTTGGCACCCCTGGCGCCCTCAGCTCCACGTCCCTGCTGCTCCCCTGCGAGGTCGGGGTCCACGAAGCGTTCTTCGCGCGGCTTGGGCGCACGGTTCGGGCGGTCCCCGCCGAATCCTGAAGCGCGCTTGCCTGCTCCGCCGCGGGAGCCTCCGCTGAAACTGCCGCCCTGTGTTGGGTTGCGCTGCGCTGAACTGCGCTGTGCTGAATTGCCCTGTGAACCGCTGCGTTCGTTCCCGCCGCGTCCCGAGCTGTTACGTGGTGAACCCTGGCGTCCCGCCTGTGTCATGACCCGTCCTTCAATGTGTTTTGGCCGGCAGAGATGTCCAAGGACAACCTTAGCCAGCCACGCAGACTTCGTCTGCCCTGATAAATAAACCTGCTCATTGGATTGGTGCCGGCAGGGTTGTCCCGCCTACATCGTCTCGGCGTCGTAGAACTCTGCGATCCCGTCGAGCCCCGGAAGGTGCGGCGACAGTTGGGGCAGGTCCCCCACCGAACTGATTCCCATCCGTTCGAGGAAATACGAGGTAGTCCGGTAGAGGATTGCGCCGGACTCGGGATCCGTTCCCGCGTCCTCGATCAGCCCGCGCTGGGCCAGCGTCCGTACGACGGAGTCAACATTGACACCGCGAATTGCAGACACGCGCGCCCGGGAAACGGGCTGGCGGTACGCGATGACTGCCAGTGTTTCCAACGCCGCCTGGGTAAGCCTGGCAGTCTGTCCCTCAAGCACGTACTTGCCCACAATGTCGGCAAACTCCGCGCGGGAATAGATCCGCCAGCCACCGGCGATGTTCCGCAATTCAAAACCCCGGGGGCTGGAACCTATACCAGCGCTGCTGGCACTCTCCATCTCCGGGGCTTTAACAGTATAGCCGTTATAATCGCCCTGCAGTTCTGCCAGCAGGGAACGGACCGCATCGACCGTCAGCCCCACCCCGGCGGCCAACTCATCCTCCGTGGCTGGTTCATCCAACACCATGAGGACCGCTTCCAGGGCAGCCTTGGCGCCGCCGGGAAGGTCGGCGAAGTCCGGGCCGTATCCCGTCCCCTCCTGCGGATCGCTGCAGTCCCGCTCCCTCTCCTGTGCCTTGGGGTTCACAGTTGCTCCTCATATTCTTCGCTCAGGTTTTCCGCCGACCAGTCCCGCACGCCGGCCGTCCAGTGGATGGCAAGCTCCGCCAGCGGGGACAGTTGGTCGAACGAGACAGCCCTGTCCCGGAACAGCTCCAGGAGGGCCAGGAACCGTGCCACCACCACCAGCGTGGAGTCGGCGTCGGCAATCAGGGACCGGAAGGTCAGCGGAGACTCGGACTGAAGGCGGCGCCCCAGTACTTCGGCCTGCTCCTTGACGCTGACGTTGCTGCCGTGGAGGTGGCCCAGTGCCACCTGCGGTGGTTGCGCCGGCACCTTGGGCCGGAGCGCGGCCTCGGCCAACGCAGCAAACTGTTGGGGGGTGTGTTTCCAGACCAGTTCGGGGAGCATCGCCGCGAAATGTTCCTCAAGCGCCACCTGCCGCGGAAAGCGGCGGCCTTCCTGGTGCAGCGTTTCGCCCAGGATGCCTGCCACCTGCTTGAACGCCTTGTACTGGAGTAGACGGGCGAAGAGGAGGTCCCGCGCTTCCAGCAGGGCGATGTCCTCGTCGTCCTCGACTTCACCGGCAGGGAGGAGCCGTGCCGCCTTGAGGTCAAGCAGGGTGGCGGCAATCACCAGGAACTCGCTCGCCTCGTCCAGGGCCCATTCTTCACCGAGCTGCTGCAGTCTGCGGATGTACTTGATGAACTCATCGGTGACCGTGGCGATGGCCACTTCAGTGATGTCCAGCTGGTGCTTGGCGATCAGTCCCAGAAGGAGGTCGAACGGACCGGTGAAGTTGGCCAGCCGCACCTCGAAGCCGGGTTTGGATTCGGCCACGGCGTGCTTAGGGTGCGCCGCCGCGGGAGATCAGCTCCTTGGCGAGCCGGCGGTAGGCGTCGGCCCCCACGTGGTTTCCGGCGTAGCTGGTGATGGGCTCCGCGGCCACGGTGGCATCAGCGAACTTAATGGAGCGCTTGATCACGGTTTCAAAGACCTTGTCACCGAACGCCTCCACCAGGCGCGTGATAACTTCGCGGCTGTGCAGCGTCCGTGCGTCATACATGGTGGCCAGCACGCCGTCCACCTGCAGCCGCGGGTTCAGCCGGTCCTGGACCTTGTCGATGGTTTCGACGAGCAGGGCCACGGCGCGGAGGGCGAAGAACTCGCAGATGAGCGGGATGATGACGCCGTGGGCCGCGGTGAGGGCGTTAACGGTCAGGAGGCCCAGGGAAGGCTGGCAGTCGATGAGGACGACGTCGTAGTCGTCTTCGACTTTCTTGAGCGCACGGTCCAGGACCTGTTCACGCGCCACCTCATTGACCAGCTGCACTTCCGCGGCGGAGAGGTCGATGTTGGCCGGCAGCAGGTCGACGTTCTCGACGCCGGTCTGGTGGATGGCGTCGCGGATGTCCACCTTGCGGTCCATCAGGACGTTGTACACGGTGAGGTCAAGCTCATGCGGGTTGACGCCCAGGCCGGCGGACAGCGCGCCCTGCGGGTCGAAGTCCACGAGCAGGACGCGGCGACCGTACTCGGCGAGCGCCGCGGCCAGGTTGATGGTGGAGGTGGTCTTCCCCACGCCACCCTTCTGGTTGACCATGGCGATGACGCGGGCCGGGCCGTGGGAGGACAGCGGCGCGGGTTCCGGGAACTCGCGGTATGGGCGTCCCGTAGGGCCCATCACCGCGTTTTCCAGGTCGAATTCCGTGCCCTCCAGAGTTGCTGAACCCTGTTCGCTGCTCACGTATCTGTCCACACTTTCGATGACGGTGATTTCCTGCCGCTGGCTGACCAGCGCCGTTCGTTCTGCTCCCTAGGTTACAGCGCCCGACACGGTATTCGACGGAACTTGACTTTCCGCGAATGTTGAGCCTTGACCCTCTAGCTGAGGTCTAAGGTTGAAGTGCCGGGCAACAAAAAACCGCCCCCGCAGCGTGGCTGCGGGGGCGGTTTTGCGTGTCGTACGCGGCTGGCCGGCTAGGCCTTGGCAGCCTCGAGTGCGCCTTCTTCCTTCGGCGCCATCTCGCCGTGGCCGGCGATCATGGTCTGCTCATCGAAGGGCACTTCGCCGGAGAGGACGCGGGCAACCTGGCCGCCGTCGATCTCTTTGACCCAGGTGCCCACCAGGACCGTTGCCACGGCGTTGCCGGTGAAGTTGGTCAGGGCCCGGGCCTCCGACATGAAGCGGTCGATGCCAACGATCATGCCCACGCCGCCCAGCAGCTCGGGACGGTGTGCCTGCAGGCCTGCCGCGAGGGTGGCAAGGCCGGCGCCGGTCACGCCGGCGGCACCCTTGGAGGCGATGATCATGAAGACCAGCAGGGAGACTTGTGCGCCGAGGTCCAGCGGGGTTCCCATGGCGTTGGCAACGAAGAGGGAGGCCATGGTCAGGTAGATGGCGGTTCCGTCCAGGTTGAAGGAGTAGCCCGTGGGAACGGTGACGCCCACAACCGGCTTGGAGACGCCGAGGTGTTCCATCTTGGCGATCAGGCGGGGCAGCGCCGCTTCCGAGGAGGAGGTGGAGAAGATGATGAGGTACTCACGTGCCAGGTACTTCATCAGCTTGAAGATGTTCACGCCGGCAACCACCTGGAGGAGGCCGCCCAGGATGACCACGATGAACAGTGCACAGGTGATGTAGAAAGCAATCATCAGGGTGAACATGCTCACGATGGCCTGGAAGCCCGTTGCGCCGACGACGGCGGCGATGGCGCCGAAGGCACCGACCGGAGCGATCCACATGATCATGATGAGGATGCGGAACACAAGCGCCTGGGCGTGGCCGATGGCCTTGAGGATCGGAGCGCCCTGGGCGCCCATCTTCTGCAGCGCGAAGCCAACCAGGATGGCGGCGAGCAGGGTGGGCAGGACAGGGATGTCACTGGGGATGATGCCCATCAGGAAGTCCACGGTGCTGTCCGTGGCGGCCTTCTTGTTGGGATCGTAGGGCGTCAGCTTCAGGCCTTCGCCGGGGTGGATCAGGTTGCCCACCACCAGGCCAATGGCCAGGGCGAAGGTGGACATGATGATGAAGTAGCCCAGTGCGAGGCCGCCCACCTTGCCGACGGTGGCCGCCTTGGCGATGGAGCCGATGCCCAGGACGATGGTGCAGAAGATGACCGGGGCGATCATCATCTTGATGAGCTTGACGAAGCCGTCACCCAGGGGCTTGAGGGACTTGCCCACCTCCGGGAAGAGCAGGCCCACCACCGCGCCGAGGACGACGGCGGCGATTACGGCAATGTAGAGGTAGTGGGACTTGTCCAGTCCCTTGCGCCGCGGCGTCGCGGTCTTGAGCGACTCTCCTCGTTGAGAAGCCATGATGTGTCTCCTTGTGGATATTCTGATAGACGTTGCGGCGCAGTCTCTGGGCTCAACACGTCCGTGCAATGTGATATCCATCATTGGGCACCCCGTGATCCAGCTCACCGTTGCGTTCATATTGGTCGCGGCAGCCGCAGGGTTAAGGGAGGCAGGCATGATCCACCGCTGGAGTATTGCCCGCCGGCTCTTCCTGGCGAACCTCCTGATCGTCATATCCTTCATCGCCATTGTGGGAACGGCCGCATACGTTGACGCGCGGGACCGGACGTATGACGAGGCCGGCCGCCGCATGGAAGGGGTGGCCGCCTCCATCGCCGCCAATCCCCTGGTGCTGCAGGCAGCAGCCACGCCGGACCCGTCGGCCCTCCTGCAGCCCTACGCGAGGGATGTCACCAGCGCGGCCCATATCGACTTCATTACCATCATGGCTCCCGACCGGACCCGCTGGACGCACCCGCGGGATGAAGAACTGGGCCGCCCATACATCGGATCCATCGACGCCGCGCTGCGGGGACAGCCGTTCACCGAGGTAACCGCTGGCACCCTTGGTCCTTCCGTCCGGACAATCGTTCCGGTCAAGGACGCCGCGGGGAACGTCAAGGCGCTGGTGGCGGCCGGCGTTACCGTCCGCAGCGTCGATGTGGCGTTCGCCGGGCGCCTGCCGGTCCTGCTCGCCGTCGGCATCGCCCTGCTGCTGGGCGGATCCCTGGCGTCCTGGCTGCTGGGAAGGTATCTCCGCAGGGTAACGCGCGGCTGGGGGCCGGAACAGCTGGCGCAGCTGTTCGCATACTACGAATCGGTACTGCACTCGGTCCGCGAGGGGCTGATCCTCATCGATGCCAGGAAGCGCGTGGTGATGTACAACGACCACGCTGCCGATCTGCTGGGCCTGGCCGAGACCGGAAGCAACGATCCCACCCGGCCGCCATCGCTGTCGGACCTCCCCCTGGACAGCGAACTGCGGAGCCTGTTTGATTCCGGACGCACCACCAAGGACGAGATCGTCCTGACGGGCTCCCGCGTGCTGGTGGTCAACCAGGGGCCGGCCCGGGCCCCCGAATCCCCCGGGGCACGCGGCAAGGTCCCCGTGTACGGAACGGTGGCCACTCTCCGGGACCGGACCGAGATTGAAGCCCTTGGCAACGAACTCCAGACCATGCGGACCCTTTCCGACGCGCTGCGGGCCCAGACCCACGAACACGCCAACAGGCTTCACACGATGGTTTCGCTCCTGGAACTTGGCCGGACGGGGGAAGCCCTCGATTTCGCCACCCAGGACCTGGCCCTGAGCCAGCAGTTGACAGACGATATGCTGAGCTCGATCGATGAACCGGTGGTCGGAGCCCTGGTCATGGGCAAGGTGGCCGAGGCCCACGAACGCGGCGTCCAGCTGGATGTCTCCACCCTCGGCTCCGGCGCGGCACCCCGGGTGGCCGTCCAGGACCTGGTGACGATCCTGGGCAACCTGCTGGACAATGCCATCGATGCTGCCGCCGATGCGCCGCCGCCGCGGCGGGTTGTCCTGACCCTGGAGGCGGACGAAGAAGGAATGGACATCGCCGTTGACGATTCAGGGGCGCCCATCGACCCCGCAGACTCCGAAAAGATTCTCCGGCACGGATTCAGTACGAAGCCCGCCGGGACGGGGGGCCGGGGCATTGGCCTGGCCCTGGTCCGGCAGGCTGTGCAGCGTTTGGGCGGTACGCTGGCCATCAACGGCCGGCGCGGCGCCAAGTTCGAAGTATTCCTGCCCACGGCGGTGTCCGCGGAGAAGGAGCACAGACAGTGAGCAACATCCGGGTCCTCGTCGTCGAAGACGAGGCCATCGCTTCGGCGGCCCATGCCGCGTACGTGGGGCGGCTGGAAGGATTCGAGCTCGCGGGGACCGCGCCCGACGGCCAGTCCGCCCTGCGGCTTCTCAACGAGTTCGTGGCCGCTGGAGAGCCCGTGGAACTGGTTCTGCTGGACATGAACCTGCCCGACCTGCACGGCCTGGACATCGCCCGGCGGATGCGTTCGGCGGGCATCCTCGCGGACATCATCGCCATCACCGCCGTCCGCGAGCTCGCAATTGTCCGCAGCGCCGTTGCCATCGGTGTGGTCCAGTACCTGATCAAGCCCTTCACCTTCGCCACCTTCTCCGACAAGCTGGAGAACTACCGACAGTTCCGGCAGCAGCTGGCCGGTTCCAGCGGCAGTCCCGGCAAGGGGGGCGCCTCGCAAAGCGAGGTGGACCAGGCCTTTGCGAGCCTCCGGGCGCCGTCCGAACTCCCGCTCCCCAAGGGCCTCTCGACGTCGACGCTTGGCTCCGTCCAGGAGTTCCTCCGCGGGCAGCCCGAGGCAGTGTCCGCCACCGAGGTCATGGATGCCCTGGGCATGTCCCGGGTGACGGCGCGGCGCTACCTGGAGTACCTTGCCGACGCCGGCACGGTTTCCCGCACCGCCCGCTACGGCACGCCGGGCAGGCCGGAGAACGAGTACCGCTGGAACGCCCGCTGAAGCACTTCGGGGCTGAACGCACCCGCCATGCCGTCAGCGGGCTTCCGCCCCGCCCACCCGGAGCGTGCCGATCAGCTGGTCGATAACCCCCGGATCTTCGATGGTGGAGGGCACGGTGTACTCCTCGCCGTCTGCGATCTGGCGCATGGTCTTGCGGAGGATCTTCCCGGACCGGGTCTTGGGCAGGGCGTCCACCACCGTCACGTGCTTGAAGTCCGCAACCGCACCAATGTCCCGCCGCACCAGTGCCACCAGGTCCTTTGCCAGGACATCTTCAGGGATGTCCACCCCTGATTTGAGCACCACGTAACCGCTGGGACGCTGGCCCTTGAGGGGGTCGGCGAGCCCAATGACCGCGCACTCGGCGACAGCCGGGTGCTGGCCGATCACCTGTTCCATGGCGCCGGTGGACAGCCGGTGGCCGGCAACATTGATGATGTCGTCGGTGCGGCCCATGACGAACAGGTACCCGTCCTCGTCACGGTAGCCGGAATCGCCCGTGGCATAGCAGCCCTCGAACGCCTGCAGGTAGGACGAGATGAAGCGTTCGTCATTTCCCCACAGAGTGGTGAGGGTGCCCGGCGGCAGCGGCAGCCCCAGAACGATGTTGCCTTCGGTTCCGGGCTCCACTTCCCCGCCCGCGCCGTCGAGGATCCGCAGCCGGAATCCGGGCATGGGAACGCTCGGGGAGCCGGCCTTAATGGGCAACGGCTCCAGTCCCCGCGGATTGGCACAGATGGCCCAGCCGGTTTCGGTCTGCCACCAGTGGTCCACCACCGGGACGCCGAGGACCCGCGATGCCCAATGGAAGGTGTCGGTGTCCAGCCGCTCGCCGGCGGCGAAGAGCGTCCGCAGGCTGGAGACGTCGTAGTTTCCCAGCAGCAACGCCTCCGGATCGGCCTTCCGGATGGCCCGCAGCGCGGTAGGGGCGGTGAACAGCACGTTGACCTTGTGGTCCTGGACCACGCGCCAGAACGCGCCCGCGTCCGGGGTGCCCACCGGCTTGCCCTCGTACATCACGGTGGTGGCGCCGGCCAGCAGCGGACCATAGACGATGTACGAGTGCCCCACCACCCAGCCCACGTCCGAGGCGGTCCACATCACGTCACCGGGACCGATGTCGTAGATATTCTCCAGGGTCCAGCGCAGGGCGACGGCGTGGCCGCCGTTGTCCCGCACCACGCCCTTGGGCGCGCCGGTGGTCCCGGAGGTGTAAAGGATGTACAGCGGGTCCGTGGCCTGCACCGCGACGGGCGCAGCAGGGCTGGCCGATGCCATGGCCGTATCCCAGTCCAACCAGCCGGCGTAGTCTGCGGCCGACGATGCGAAGCCGTCGCGTGCTTTGACCAGGACGGGGATATCAGGGGTGCCGGCCAGATCGAGGGCCTCCGCGACCGCCGGCAGGTACTCGATGCGCCGGGCGGGTTCGATCCCGCCGGAGGCCGTGACCACTGCGGCGGGGGCGGCATCGCGGATCCGCGCGGCGAGCTCCTTGGGCGCAAAGCCGCCAAAGACCACCGAGTGGACCGCGCCCAGCCGTGCGGTGGCCAGCATGGCGATGGCCGCCTCCGGGATCATCGGCATGTAAATCACCACCCGGTCGCCCTTGCCTACGCCGTGATTCCGCAGTACGCCGGCAAAGCGGGCCACGACGTCCGTCAGTTCAGCGTAGGTGTAGCGCTGCTGTGTTCCCAGCATGGCTGAGTCATGGATCAGGGCATCCTGCCCTCCGCGGCCCTCCGCGACGTGCCGGTCCAGCGCGTTGTAGCAGGTGTTCAGCTGCCCGTCCGGAAACCAGCGGTAGAGAGGCGCCCGGCTGGAGTCCAGGGCCCGGCCCGGCGGAGCGATCCAGGAGATTTTTTGCGCTGCCGCCAGCCAGAAATCCTCGGGCTGTTCGACGCTGCGCTGGTAGCTGTCCCGGTAGCTGTTGGTGACCATGAGGGGTATCCCGTCCACGACGATGTGATGCAGCCATGGTAGCGGGCGGCGGCCGCCTCCCACAAGGGTTTTGTATACATGGGGCGGCGCCGATTCCTTATTTTCCGGATTTTACTGTATTCGGGCAGCTGTTTTGTATACACTGGTGCCGTCACCGAGGAAGGAGACCACCATGCGCGCCAGTGACAAGGCCTATGCGGCCCTGCGCGACGACATCATCGAATGGCGCCTGGCGCCCGGCACCGTCCTGGCCGAGGTGGAACAGTCCGAGCGCCTCGGCGTCTCGCGCACACCCCTGCGGGAGGCACTGGGCCGCCTTACGGCGGAAGGGCTGACGACGGCGGGCGGCCGCGGCGTCGTCGTTACCGACATCTCGCTTGAGGACATCGACGAACTGTTCGAACTGCGCGAAACCCTTGAAGGCAAGGCCGCGGCATTGGCCGCCCGGCGCGGCGACGCCGGCACGTTCGAGCAACTTCAGCGTGAACTGCTCGAGGCTCCGCGGTTGATCAGCGGCGACAACCCCGCCCTGCACGACTATTACGAACTGGTGGGCCGGCTCGACACAGCCATCGACGCCGCCATCTCCAACTCCTACCTGGCCCAGGCCATGCGAAGCCTGCGCGTGCACCTGGTCCGGATCCGACGGCTCGCCGCTGATGACGCCTGCCGCCTCACCGCCGCAGCCGCCGAACACGCCGCCATCGCGGAGGCCATCGCAGCCGGCAACCCGAAGCTCGCCGAGGCGGCTACCGTCGTCCACCTGCACCGAAGCCTCTCCCACGTCAAAGCAACCCACGCATCCCAACCGAAGGAGCATCATGGTTAAGGAACACCACGTCCGCGTCTACAAGAGTGAAGAAAACCTGCCCCGCGAGGACCAGCTCGCCTACAAGATCGCCCAGGTCGCGGCCGATCCCGTCGCCGTCACCGACGAAGTGACCGACATGGTGATCAACCGCGTCATTGACAACGCGTCGGTGGCCATCGCTTCCCTGAACCGGGCCCCGATCGTCGCAGCACGCGCCCAGGCGCTCACGCACGGACCCAGCACCGGCGGCAAGGGTTCCAAGGTCTTCGGCATCGAGGAGCGGGTGGCGCCGGAGTGGGCTGCATGGGCAAACGGCGTGGCTGTCCGGGAACTGGACTACCACGACACCTTCCTCGCCGCGGAGTACTCCCACCCCGGCGACAACATCCCGCCGATCCTTGCCGTCGCCCAGCACGTCGGCGCCAACGGCCACGACCTGATCCGCGGCATCGCCACCGGCTACGAGATCCAGGTCAACCTGGTCAAGGCCATCTGCCTGCACAAGCACAAGATCGACCACGTGGCGCACCTGGGCCCCTCCGCAGCCGCCGGGATCGGCACCCTGCTGGGCCTCGACGTCGAAACCATCTTCCAGTCCGTGGGCCAGGCGCTGCACACCACCACCGCCACCCGGCAGTCCCGCAAGGGCGAGATCTCCACCTGGAAGGCCCACGCCCCGGCGTTCGCCGGGAAGATGGCCATCGAGTCCGCGGACCGGGCCATGCGCGGCCAGACCTCCCCCGTGCCCATCTACGAAGGCGAAGACGGCGTCATCGCCTGGATGCTCGACGGCCCGGACGCGTCCTACATGGTCCCGCTTCCCACGCCCGGTGAAGCCAAGCGCGCCATCCTGGACACCTACACCAAGGAACACTCCGCCGAGTACCAGGCGCAGGCCTGGATCGACCTGGCCCGCAAGCTGCACCGTGAACACCCCGAGGTGACCGACCCGGCCAACGTCGAGTCCGTGCTGATCAAGACCAGCCACCACACGCACTACGTGATCGGCTCCGGCGCCAACGACCCCCAGAAGTACTCCCCCACCGCGTCCCGCGAAACCCTGGACCACTCCATCCCGTACATCTTCACCGTGGCACTGCAGGACGGCGCCTGGCACCACGTGGACTCCTACGCCCCGCAGCGCGCCGCACGCCCGGACACCGTGGAGCTGTGGCACAAGGTCACCACGGTGGAAGATCCGGAATGGACCCGCCGCTACCACTCCCTGGACATCGCAGAAAAGGCCTTCGGCGGCTCCGTGGAGATCACGCTCACCGACGGCACCGTCATCACCGATGAAATCGCCGTCGCCGACGCCCACCCCCTCGGCGCCCGCCCGTTCGCCAGGGAGCAGTACATCAACAAGTTCCGCACGCTCGCCGCAGGCCTGGTGGAGGAGGCCGAGATCGAACGGTTCCTCGCCGCCGTCGAACGCCTCCCGGAACTGGCGGCCGGGGAACTGGACCAGCTGAACATCACCGCCGCTCCCGGCGTCATCGACCTGGCGGCGGCACCGAAGGGACTCTTCTGATGCTGTATTCGAAGACCACCCCGGAGCAGAAGCGGATCCGGTTCCGGGAACTGCTTTCCTCCGGGACCATCCAGCAGTTCCCCGGCGCGTTCAACCCGCTGTCGGCCCGGCTGATCGAGGAGAAGGGCTTCGCTGGTGTTTACATTTCCGGCGCCGTCCTGGCTAATGACCTGGGCCTGCCGGACATCGGGCTCACCACGCTCACGGAGGTGGCCACCCGTGCCGGGCAGATCGCCCGCATGACGGACCTGCCCTCGATCGTCGACGCCGACACCGGGTTCGGCGAGCCCATGAACGTGGCCCGGACCGTGCAGGAACTCGAGAACGCAGGCCTGGCAGGGCTGCACATCGAGGACCAATTCAACCCGAAGCGCTGCGGCCACCTGGACGGCAAGAACGTGGTGGACCTGGAGACCGCCACCAAACGCATCCGCGCCGCGGCCGACGCCCGCCGGGACCCGAACTTCCTGATCATGGCCCGCACCGACATCCGGGCCACGGACGGCCTCGAGGCCGCCCAGCAACGTGCCAAGGCCCTGGTTGAAGCCGGGGCGGACGCGATCTTCCCGGAAGCCATGAAGGACCTCAGCGAATTCCAGGCCATCCGGGACGCTGTTGACGTGCCGATCCTGGCGAACATGACCGAGTTCGGCAAGAGCGCGCTGTTCACCGTGGAGGAGTTGGCCGGCGTGGGCGTCAACATGGTCATCTACCCGGTGACGCTGCTCCGTAGTGCCATGGGTGCTGCTGAGCGTACTCTGGAATCGATCAAATCCGACGGCACCCAGGAGGCCCAGGTTTCGAGCATGCTGACCCGTGCGCGTCTCTACGACCTCGTCGATTACGAGGCCTACAACCGCTTTGACACCGGGGTCTTCAACTTCCAGATCCCCGGTGTCTGACACCCCACCGGACTGCCGGCCCCGGCCGGTCAACAGGCGTTAGGAACAAAGGAGTTTCAGCATGGCTGAAAATGAGATCAAAAAGGGCCTTGCCGGCGTCGTGGTGGACTACACCGCGGTCTCCAAGGTCAACCCTGACACGAACTCCCTGCTGTACCGGGGCTATCCCGTCCAGGAACTGGCGGCCAGGTGCAGCTTCGAGGAAGTGGCCTACCTGCTGTGGAACGGGGAGTTGCCCACCAAAGAGCAGCTGGCTGAGTTCACCGCGAGGGAGCGCGCCGGCCGCGCCCTTGACCCCGTGGTCAAGCAGGTCATCGATGCCTTGCCGGTGACCTCGCACCCGATGGATGTCTGCAGGACCGCGGCCTCCGTGATGGGCGCCCGGCATCCCCTGGCCGAGGACTCCTCGCGGGAGGCCAACATGGCCAAAGCCGTGGACCTGTTCGCTGCCATGCCCGCGGTAGTGGCCTATGACCAGCGCCGCCGCCACGGCCAGGAGCTGGTGGAGCCGCGGGAGGATCTGGGCTACTCGGCGAACTTCCTGTGGATGGCCTTCGGCGAGGAGCAGGTTCCGGAAGTCATCGAGGCCTTCAACGTCTCGATGATCCTCTACGCCGAGCACTCCTTCAATGCGTCAACGTTCACCGCGCGCGTCATCACCTCCACGCTCTCTGACTTGCACTCAGCGGTCACAGGAGCCATTGGCGCCCTGAAGGGTCCGCTGCACGGCGGAGCGAACGAGGCCGTGATGCACACCTTCGACGAGATCGGCATCCGGCAGGAAGAGTCGCTCGAAGAGGCTGCGGCCCGGGCGAAGGCCTGGATGGAGGATGCCCTGGCGCAGAAGAAGAAGGTCATGGGCTTCGGCCACCGCGTCTACAAGCACGGTGATTCCCGGGTGCCCACCATGAAGGCCGCCCTGGACAAGATGATCGCGCACTACGGCAGGCCGGAGCTGCTGGGGCTGTACAACGGACTGGAGACGGCGATGGACGAGGCCAAGGCCATCAAGCCGAACCTGGACTACCCCGCCGGGCCCACGTACCACCTGATGGGCTTCGACACCCCCACGTTCACTCCCCTGTTCGTCGCCAGCCGGATCACCGGCTGGACGGCGCACATCATGGAGCAGCTGGACGCGAACTCGCTGATCCGCCCGCTGAGCGAATACAACGGCGTGGAGGAACGGCACCTGGCCTAGCCTTTGGCAGGAACGTCCGACGGCGGGCGGGCACCCTGGTGCCTACCCGCCGTCGGACGTTTAACGGCCTGGCGTTTGTCCTCCTAGCCCAGGAGGCTTTCAGACGACGCGACGGACTCGTTATCGGTGTGCATGGTGACAACCACATTCACCCGGCCGCCTTCGAGCACCACGGGCAGCCAGTGGTCGGCGTCCTGCCACATGCGGTCCACCGGAAGGGCCTGGACGCTGAACCACTCAGGCAGGATTTCGTCGCTGGGCACCGGCTCGCCGTGCCAGGTGCGCGCGGTGAAGAGACGGGTGGCCATGTTCCATTCCGGCCTGGCGGGGAAGACAAAACGGACGGTACCGGCGTCAGCCAGGTCCTCGTGACGGAGCACTACTGCGGTTTCTTCGAGGACCTCACGGATCACCGCCTGAGCGTCGGTCTCCCCCGGTTCCACGTGGCCGCCGATGCCAACGATCTTGCCCTTGCCGAAGCCGGTTTGCTTCAGTCCCAGCAGCACCTCGGCACCAGTTGGCCCCTCGCGCAGGAGGAAACACAGGGTGACTGCGGTGTATCTCATGTGCCCCACCCTATAACCGGCCCCAGTGGGCGGAGTTATTTGGCCGCCGGACCGTCGCCAACGAGTTCCTGCCGAAGTTCCACCGGAATCCCCTTCTGCTCGAATTCCTTGTCCATCGCCTGCTGGGGTGTCAGACCCTGGTTGTTCATCGCCTGGAATTCCCAGTTGAAGACACTCGAGTAGATTTGCCGGAAATCGCAAAGGAACCGGCCGTCCTGCAGCTTTGCGAGCTGGTACCAGGCGTTGCCGCCGTCGAGCTGCTGCGCCCTGGCTCCTTCATCGGAGATGGAGAACGCGAGCCATCCTTCGGCACAGCCCAGGACCGTGTAGTACTTCTGCTCGGCGGCGGGAATCGGCAGGATTGCCCGTTGCTGGTCACTGCGCTGCAGGTCCACGTTGGCCATGGTGCACGCCACACCGCCCGTTTCCGGCGTTGCCGCTCCGTTGCCGGCAGGGGCGGTTGACGCCGCTACCGGCAGCCCGGCACTTGACGGGGGGCTTGGGGTCGCGGAGGGGCCGGCCGTTGTGGCGGGGGCAGTGCCGGTCCGAGCGGGACCAGGCACCGGCTGCGGCATGATGGTGCCGCCCACCACCACTGCTCCCGCCACTGCCGCGGCAGCGAGGACAGTAGCAGCGGCGGTCCGCACGGCAGTTCGCCGTACCGGAGGGCGCCCTCCTGATGTGCCGCCGGCCGGGTAAAGGACGTCCGGGTCGGCGGGAAGGATGATGGAGCGGACGGCATCGTTGCCAGGGACCCGGTCCGATGCCCCGGTCCGGGGTTTGGCAGCTTTCATCAGCTGTTCGATGCGGTCCATGGCTAATCCTTCCGTTCGGTCATGAGGTGCTGGGGCGCGGCATTCGCGAATGCGCGGCGGGCCCGGTGCAGCCGCACTGCAGCGGCGCCGGGGGAACATTCCAGGGCCTGGCCCAGTTCGGGGATGGTCAGATCGTCCCAGTAGCTGAGCATCAGGACTTCGCGGTCGCGTTCCCTCAGGCGGATGAGCACTTCCGCCACGGCCTCCTGTTCCGCCGTGTCCGGCTCAGGGCACTGTCCGCGGGCCTGGTCCTTCAGGCGTTCGATGAGCTCCTGGCGGCGACGGCGGCCCCTGTACTCATTTCCGAGCACATGCCGTGCGGTGGCCAGCAGCCACCCGATGCCGGGCGGTTCCGGCAATTGTTTCTCCCAGGCAATCCTGAATACGTCCGCCGCGAGTTCCTCGGCCCGGTACCGGTCTGTGATGCGGCAGGCGATGTAGCGGTAAACCCGCCCGGAATGCTGAGTGTGGAGTTCAATGAACGCCTGCGCTTCTGCGGCCAACATAGTGTTTCCCCCGGACCCCGTGATGACTTCCTCGTAAAAGCTAAGTGTCCCGGGCCTGACCATTTCTTACAGTGCACACAGGATATTTTTCCGGCTGGGGATAGCGGGCCGGCAAGGAGCCCGGCTGGTCAGCCCAACGCGCGGGGATGCGCCGCGGCGTAGATCTCGCGCAGGGTATCGGCGGTGACCAGCGTGTACACCTGTGTGGTGGTCACGGAGGCGTGGCCCAGCAGTTCCTGCACTACCCGAACGTCGGCGCCGCCTTCAAGAAGATGGGTGGCGAACGAGTGCCGCAGCGTGTGCGGCGATACATCCCGGGTGATGTTGGCTTTCTCCGCTGCCGCCTTCAGGATGGTCCAGGCACTCTGCCGGCTGATCCTGCCGCCGCGGGCATTGAGGAACAGCGCCGGCGTGCCCTTCCCTTTGGCGGCAAGCAGCGGGCGTCCGCGGACCAGGTAGGCATCGAGTGCCCGGGCCCCGTAGGATCCCAGCGGCACCAGGCGTTCCTTCGATCCCTTGCCGAAAAGCCGGACAATGGCAGGGCCGGATTCCGGCTCGGCAAGGGAGATATCGTCAACGTCCAGTCCCACAGCTTCACTGATCCTGGCGCCGGTGGAGTAGAGGAATTCAAGCAGGGCGCGGTCACGCAGTCCCGTGGCGGTGTCCGTTCCCGCCGCTTCAAGGATGCGGGTTACCTCGTCAACGCTGATGGCTTTGGGCAGCCGTTTGCCGGCCATGGGCGGATGCACTTCGCTGGCCGGATCCGCTGGCGTGTGGCCCTCCAGGGCCCAGAACTTGTGCAGCCCCCTGACGGCCACCACGGTCCGGGCCGCGGAGCGCACGCCCAGGGTGGAGCCGCCGTCGGACCCGTCGGAGAGGGCACGGACGTAGCCGGTGACATGGTGCCGGGTGATGTCCCCGGGGCGCGAGCAGCCCGCGGCGGCGAGGTAGCGGGCGTACCTGGCCAGGTCCCTCCGGTAGGCTGCCAGGGTGTTTGCGGCCAGTCCCCGTTCCACGCCCACGTGCTGGAGGTAATCGGTGATTCCCCGGTCGATCGCGGACGGGATTCCCGCAGGGGCGGCACCGGCCGTTCCAGCGCCCGGAGCCGGTCCGACCACAGGTGCGGGTTCCACCTCTGGTGCCGCTTCAGCCGCAGGACCCGGACCCATCAGCGCTGGCTGGGGTGCGCGGGCCAAGGGGCGTCGGCGGGGCGGAGTCCCTCGTAGCTGCCTGCCCGGGCGGCCGCGGCGGCGAGGATCCCGACGACGGCGGACGGGTTGTGCAGGCGGCCGGCCAGCACAGAGTCCACGGCATCGTCCAGGCTGATCCAGTGGAATTCGATCTCCGCTTCCTCATCAGTCCGCTCGTGGCGCTCGTGATGCGGCACCTCCGTGAGGTCGCGCGCCAGATAGATGCGGATGGCCTCACTGGAGGACCCCGGGGAATTGAAGACATCGGCCAGCACGTTCCAGGTCCCGGCCGCCAAATCTGCTTCCTCAGCGAGCTCCCGTGCCGCCCCCACCACGAAGTCTTCGCCTTCGATGTCCAGCAGGCCCGCGGGGACCTCCCATAGATCCATGCCCACGGGGTGCCGGTACTGCTTCAGAAGCAGGATCTGGCCTTCGTCATTCATGGGCAGGACGGCAACAGCGCCGGGGTGGTCGATGTAGTCACGGGTGAGGGCGTCCCCGGATTCGGAGAGCTGGAAGGTATCGCTGACGACGTCCCAGATCCGGCCCTGGTAGACCTTCTCAGTGGACAAAAGACGGCGCGGGCTTGGTGCATCCGAAACCTGTTTGGCAGGGGTGGCTTCAGGTGTACCAGGCATCGCGCCGTCCTTTTTGTTCTATTGACTACTTAGCGGTAACGGTACCGGATGCTGCAGGCTCCCCTGCCGTGGGCGCAGCCGTGTCGGCAACGCCCTGCCGGCCAGCGCCCTGGTGGTCCAGGGCGGCCTTGACCAAACCGGTGAACAGCGGGTGCGGGCGGGTGGGCCGCGAGCTCAGCTCGGGGTGCGCCTGGGTGGCTACGTAGTACGGGTGGACGTCGGCAGGCAGCTCAACGAATTCGACGAGCTTGCCGTCCGGGGAGGTGCCGGAGAAGACCAGGCCCTTCTCGGCAATCTGCTGGCGGTACTTGTTGTTGACCTCGTAGCGGTGCCGGTGGCGTTCGCTGACGGTGGTCTTGCCGTAGGTTCCGGCAATGACCGAGCCCTCATCCAGCTTGGCTTCGTAGAGGCCAAGGCGCATGGTGCCGCCCAGGTCGCCACGGCCTTCAACGAACTCGAGCTGCTCCTCCATGGTGGCGATGACCGGGTACTTGGAGTCCGGCTCGAACTCACTGGAGGAAGCGCCCTCCAGTCCCACCACGTTGCGGGCGTACTCGATGACCATGCACTGCAGGCCAAGGCACAGGCCCAGCACGGGCAGCTTGGTCTCGCGGGCGAACTTGAGGGCGCCCAGCTTGCCTTCGAGGCCACGGATACCGAAGCCGCCCGGCACGCAGATGGCGTCCACGCCGTCCAGCGCCTTAATGGCACCTTCGCGGGTTTCGCACTCGTCCGACGGGACCCACCGGATCTTGACCTTGGCCTCGTTGGCAAAGCCGCCGGCACGCAGCGCCTCGGTCACCGAGAGGTACGCGTCCGGAAGGTCGATGTACTTGCCCACCAAGGCAATTTCGACCTCGTGCTTCGGGTTGTGAACGGCCTCCAGGAGACGGTCCCAGCTGGTCCAGTCCACGTCCTTGAACGGGAGGTCCAGGGCACGGACGATGTACGAGTCCAGGCCCTGCGTGTGCAGGGTCTTGGGGATGTCATAGATGCTGGGGGCGTCCGGGCAGCCGATGACCGCCTCAAGGTCGACGTCGCACATGCGGCCGATCTTGGCGCGCATGGCTTCGGGGATCTCGCGGTCGGACCGGATGACGATGGCTTCAGGCTGGATGCCGATGGAGCGCAGGGCCGCTACCGAGTGCTGGGTGGGCTTGGTCTTCAGTTCCTGCGACGGTCCGATGTACGGGACCAGCGAGACGTGGACGAAGAAGACGTTGCCGCGGCCCACATCCTGGCGGACCTGGCGGGCTGATTCGAGGAACGGCTGGGATTCGATATCGCCAACGGTGCCGCCGATTTCGGTGATGATGACGTCGGGGGCGTTCTTGCCTTCGGCAGGCAGGCGCATGCGGCGTTTGATTTCGTCCGTGATGTGCGGGATGACCTGGACGGTGTCGCCGAGGTATTCGCCACGCCGTTCCTTGGCGATCACCGTGGAGTACACCTGGCCGGTGGTGACGTTCGCGGAACCTTCGAGGTTCTCGTCGAGGAAGCGCTCGTAGTGCCCGATGTCCAGGTCCGTCTCTGCGCCGTCGTCCGTGACGAAGACCTCACCGTGCTGGAAGGGGTTCATTGTGCCCGGATCCACGTTCAGGTAGGGATCGAGCTTCTGCATCGTTACGGACAAGCCGCGGGCCCGGAGCAGATGACCGAGGCTGGAGGCCGTCAGTCCCTTACCGAGCGAGGACGCCACACCGCCGGTGACGAAGATGTGCTTGGTCATCTTGGAGGAGCCCGGGAACCGGGAATTTACACGGGAATTTGATCGCTGCACCACGGAATTCGAGCCTATCATCAATTGAGCCTTCCACGGATCGGGCGGAACCTGCACCCAAGCGTTCCAGTCTGCTGGGCCGGGGGCCCTGAATCAAGGGCTGTCCATCCTCAACCAGAGGGTCCGGCCTGCCTGGTCCCCCGCTGCTTTCCCTTGTCAGGCCCGCTGTGGCAGGAGTTTTGCGTCATCCAGCAGTTCCTGGGCGTGCGCCCGGGCAGACTCGGAGTCTTCCTGGCCGGCCAGCATCCGGGCGAGCTCACGCACTCGCTCCGGCCCGTCAAGGAGGCGGACGTCACTGGAGGTGAACCCGGTGGCGGTGCCGCCGTCGGCTCCCCTGACGGAAGTCTTGGTCACGGTGATGTGCTGGTCCGCGAAGGCGGCCACCTGCGGAAGGTGCGTGACCACCAGCACCTGGACGTGGCGTGCCAGCATCGCCAGCCGGCGGCCGATCTCGACGGCGGCGCGGCCGCCCACGCCGGCGTCCACCTCGTCGAACACAAACGTGGGGACGGGGTCGACGGCGGCGAGCACCACCTCGATGGCAAGCATCACACGGGACAATTCACCACCTGACGCGCCCTTGCCAAGCGGCCTGGCCGGCGCACCGGAGTGCGGCTGCAGCAGGAAGCTGATCTCGTCCGCGCCGTGCGGGCCCAGCTGCCCGGCGGGCTCGAGGTTGATCACCAGCGTGGCGTCGGCCATGGCCAGGGCCTTCAGTTCGGCGCTGACGCGGGCGGACAGGTCCTTGGCGGCCTTGGCACGGATCTTGCTGATGGCAGCAGACTGCCTGGTCAGCTCCGCTTCGGCGCGTACCACCTCCGCGTCCAGCGCCTCGATGCGGGAGGAGTCGTCCTGCAGCTCGTCGTACCGGAGGCGAGCCTTTTCCGCCCACTCCAGCACTTCGTCGATGGTGGGGGCGTATTTGCGGACCAGCTTGGCCAGGGCTGCCCGGCGGTCCTCGATTTCGGCGAGCCGTTCGGGGCCCTCGGTGTCCAGGCCGGCCTGGTAGCTGGCCAGTTCGGTGGCGATGTCATTGAGCAGGAATCCCACCTCTGCCAGCCGGGCGGCCGCGGACCCCAGCTCGGCATCGTGCTCGGCTACGTGCTCCAAAGTGCGCTTGGCGGAATCGACCAGGGTGGTGGCATCGCCGGTCTCGCCGAAGTCCTCGGCAATGAGGGCCTGGTGCGCCGTACTTGCCGCGATCCGCAGTTCCTCCACGTTGGCGAGCTTGACGGCCTCTGCCTTCAGCAGCTCGTCCTCCCCAGGCTGTGGATCGACCTCGTCTATTTCGGCGAGGGCCGCCTCCAGGGATTCGGCTTCTCGAAGCCGGTCCCGCGCGGCGCTCCGCAGGCTGTCCAGTTCCGCCTGGCTGGACTTCCACCGGCTGTACAACTCCTGGTACGCGGCCAACGGGCCGGCCAGGTTGTCCCCCGCGAACTTGTCCAGGGCTTCCCGCTGCGCGGTGGCGCTTTTGAGCCTGATCTGGTCCGACTGGCCGTGCACCACCACCAGGGACTCGCCGATCTCGGCCAGGACGCCCACCGGTGCAGCCCGGCCACCCAGGAACGCGCGGCTGCGGCCGTCAGCGCCCAGGCGACGGGCCAGGATGAGCTCGGCGCCGCCGTCGAACTCCTCGACTTCGGCACCGGCATCAAGGGCACGGGCGATGGCTGGGTGCCCGGCGTCGAGCTTGAGGACTGCTTCTGCGGTGGCGCTTTTCGCGCCGCTCCGGACCGCTCCGGCGTCCGAACGCGCCCCCAGCAGCAGTCCGACGGCGGTGACCACCATGGTTTTGCCGGCACCGGTTTCGCCGGTCACCACACTCAGCCCGGGGCCGAGCGGAAGCGTTGCATCGGTGATGACGCCCAGATCGCGGATTCTCAGTTCTTCAAGCATGGATTCACTTCGCAGTCGACGGATCGGGATCGCTGTCCGGGTTCTCCGCATGCGGTACCGGCAGCGGCGGCATGGGCCGCGGCGTCCGCACAATGGGGATGGGGCCGGTGTGCACGGCATCTGACTTGGGCACGGGGCCGCGCCAGCCATGGATGGGCAGCTCGAACTTGCGGACCAGGCGGGCGGAGAACGGTGTCTGGTGGGTGCGGGCCAGCCGGACGGGAGTGGCGGACTTGGTTACCTCCACCCGGGCGCCGGGCGGCAGGTCCACCGAGCGGCGGCCGTCGCACCAGAGCACGCCCTGGGCATCCGTCCGGCCCAGCACTTCGACGGCAAGTTTTGACCGGGGTGAGACGACGAGGGGCTTGGCGAAGAGCGCGTGGGCACTGATGGGCACGATGACCAGGGCCTCAACCTCCGGCCACACCACCGGCCCGCCTGCGGAGAACGCGTAGGCCGTGGACCCCGTGGGAGTGGCCAGGACGATGCCGTCAGAGCCGAAGGACGTCAGCGGGCGCTCGTCCACCTCGGTCACTACTTCCAGCATCCGTTCGCGGTTGGCCTTCTCGATGGCGGCCTCGTTCAGCGCCCACGTGTGCCAGATCTTTTGTCCCTTGACCCACACCTGGACATCGATGGTCATCCGCTCTTCAACCGTGTACTCGCGGCTGGCGATCCATTCGACGGTCTGGGCCAGGTCCGCCCGCTCACTTTCGGCCAGGAAGCCAACATGGCCCAGGTTGACGCCCAGCAGTGGCACGTCCACTTCGCGGACCAGCTCGGCGGCCCGCAGAATGGTCCCGTCGCCGCCCAGGACCATGACCAGTTCCACGTCGGGCAGCTGGACATGGTCGTGAAGGACCTCCACCGGCTGCGCCAGATGTCCGAAGAACCGCTCCATGTCCCCCAGCTCGGACTCCTGCATCACGGAGACCATCCCTGAGGCATGCAGCAGGGCGCAGGCTTCCCAGGCGGCTTTCAATGACTCCTCGCGGCCGGTGTGGGCAAGGACCAGTACACGCCTGCTCATCAGGTTCCGCTCTCTAGTGGTTCTGCCAGATTTGTCCGAGCAAGGCAGCGGCTGCTGACTCTCGCTCTTCGATCTTAGGCAAGTCTTTGGTGATCCTGCGTTTTATCCACAGGAAGTATTCGACGTTTCCGTCCTGTCCGGGCAACGGACTGACCGCCAGGCCGCAGAGATCCAGGCCGGCGTCCAGCGCTGCCCTCGCCACCTTCTCCACGGCCATCCGGCGCTCGCGCTCCGATGTGACGACGCCGGTGCGGCCCAGGCGGTCCTTGCCGATCTCGAACTGCGGCTTGACCATCAGCACCAGGTCACCGCCTGGTTCGGTGCAGTCTGCCAGCGGCTGCACCACGAGGGTGAGGGAGATGAAGGACAGGTCGGCGACCGTCAGCGCGGCCAGGCCGCCGATGTCAGCGGGCGCCATGTACCTGACGTTCATCCCTTCGTGAACGTCCACGCGCGGGTCGCTGCGCAGGTGCGGCACCAGCTGGCCGTGCCCGACGTCGACCGCCACCACGTGCGCGGCGCCCCGCCGAAGGAGGACGTCGGTGAAGCCGCCGGTGGAGGCACCGGCGTCAAGGCACCTTTTCCCTTGGGCAGATACGTCCGGGAAGGCGTCCAGGGCGCCGGCCAGCTTGTGGCCTGCCCGGCTGGCGTAGGTGTCCTGGTCATCGTGTTCGACGGCCAGGTCCCGGCTGTCGTCCACCTGGAGGGAGGCCTTGGCAAGGATCTGGCCGCCGGAACTGACCTTGCCTTCGGCGATGAGCGAGGCTGCGTGGGTCCGCGACCTTGCGAGTCCGCGGGCTACCAGTGCCTGGTCAAGGCGCACCGGCATCAGGCTCCCCCGCCGGCCTGGGCGCTGCCTGTTGGATCGCCGCTTGCGGGATCGCTGTTGAGGGCCGCCAGCAGGTCATCGTGAAGCATGTTGTAGACGGCTTCGTGGTCCGCTGTTGGAAGCCCTGGCAGGTCGAGAAGCCTGGCCGTGGCCTGCGCCACCTGCGGATCGGTGATGTCCTGGCCGGTCTGCGGCCACTCCGGGGCCGGCTCGGCTGTCGCATGGTCCGGTTCGGTCAGCTCGGTCATTGAACCAGTCTAGTGATCCAGCCACACCAGCTTGGGCGCCTGGGGGGTTGCCGCATCGGGGGTACCGGCCCACCAGGCCGCACACGCCGCGCGCCAGGAGTCGATGTGGTCCTGGCTGCCAATGATGCCCACGGCATCATTGGCCACGCGCGCCGTGGACTGGCCGCAGGTGTAGGTGCCGTCGTCGTGCGTTACGTCCGGGTACGGGCGGTGCAGGTCCGTGAGGTTTTCGATGATGTAGTCGGGACGTTCCGCGGCCCGGGCCGCCAGGATGGTCTCGCGCGTGTCGACGCCGGTCAGGACAGCCACGGTGGCGAACCCGGCGTTGTTGCCGCCCAGGATGTCCGTGTCCAGCCGGTCGCCCACCACCAGGGGACGCTCGGCCCCGAGGCGCTTGGCAGCTGAATGGAACAGCGGCGCCTCCGGTTTTCCCGCGACTTTGGGCTGCTGGCCAGTGGCCGCAGCGACCGCGGCAACCAGGGTGCCGTTTCCCGGTGCGATCCCGCGCGCCTGGGGAATGGACATGTCCGTGTTGGTGGCCACCCAGAGGGCACCGGCGTTCACCACGTACGTGGCTTCCGCCAGGTCTTTCCAGCCAAGGGCGGGGCTGAACCCCTGGACCACGGCGACCGGGTCCTCGTCCTGGCCGGCGACCGGCACCAGGCCTGCAAGCTCAATTTCACGGGCGAGTGCAGCACTGCCGGTGATGAGGACCTTTGACCCGGGTGCCAGCATGGAGGCGAGCAGCTCGGCCGCCGCCTGGGAAGAACTGACAACCTGGTTGTCCGCTGCGGGCGCACCCAGTTCACGAAGATGTGCTGCCACTTCCGCCGGTGAGCGGGAGGCGTTGTTGGTGACATAGCCCAGGCCGATGCCGAGCCCGGAGAGCTGCTTCAGCGACTCAACAGCTCCGGGGATGGCATCTGGCCCGGCGTAGACCACGCCGTCCAGATCGGCGAGGAGCGCATCGAAGCGGGAAACCAGGGAAACGTCGCTCATCTGTGTTCAGTCTTCCCGGCGGTTTTCATCGTGGTCGATGTCTACGTGGTCCTCCGCACCGGCGTCATCCGCGGGCGTGGCATCGAGCTCGTCGTGTTCCACCGAGTCCTGGTCCGATTCTGCGTCGTCGGAGACGAAGTAGTCGGCGTCCTGGTCGTCGATGCTGCTGTCCTGCGAGGACTTCGCTTCGGTGGCGCGGGCACTCTCCGCCGCTGGCTCCGCCGAACCTGCTGCTGGGATTTCGGCGTCGGAGCCCTTCGCGGCCCGGTCCAGCATCCTGCGGCGTTCGGCCTCTTCCCGGGCTTCCTCTTCCTCGTCCCAGCCGAGGTCGATGATTTCGGGTTCCTGGTCCGCACCCAGGCCCAGGGCGTTTTCTGCCACCACGGCCTGCCTGCTCCACTTTTCCGATTCTTCCTGGCGTCCTACCGCTGCCAGGGCGTCGGCGTAGGCGCGGAAGAGGCGGGGGCTGTAGGAGAACGCACGGTTGATGTCCAGCTGCGGGATTTCGAGTTCGGCTACTGCCGCGTCCAACTGGCCGAGATCCGTGCGCGCACCAGCCGCTACGATCGCCAGTTCCACCTTGCCTGGAGCATCAAGGTCCTGGGCTTCCTCCGAGCGTGCCACATCAAGGGCGCGGTCGGGGCGGCCCAGGCCACGTTCGCAGTCGGCCATCACGGGGAGGTGGACGTTGGAACCGCTGATCCGGCGGAAGGTGCGGAACTCGCGGAGCGCCTCACCATAGTGGCCGGCGGAGTAGGCTGTCAGGCCAACGGCTTCACGGACAGCGGCGAGCCTTCCGCCACGGCGGCTGGCAGCGAGTGCGTGCTGGAAGGCAAGTTCCGGCTCTTCATCGATGAGGCGGCCAGCCATCACCAAGTGACGGGCCACCCATTCTGCACTCTTGGCTTCCAGGGTCTTGATCTGGTGCTGCGTGGCGCGATCCAGTTCCTTGCCCGTGACGTCCTCGTCGATCTCGGGCGAGCGTTCCCGGTCCGGCCGGTTGGCGCTGCGGAGGTCTGCGGCATTGGCCACGCGGACAGGACGGTCCTCCTGGCGATCGCGGCCAAAGCCGCGGGGGCCGGAGCCGCTACGGCCGGACTCGCCGCGGGAGTCACCGCGGTCGAAACTGCGCGGTGCCCGGTCCGGCCGGTCACCGAACGGCTTGCGGTTCTCGCCGCCGCCAAAACCGCGGCGGTCGCCTTCACCATCACGGCGCGGACGGTCACCATAGGGCTTGCGGTCACGGTCGCCGGAGGGACCGCCAAAACCTCGGCGGTCGCCTTCGCCGTCACGGCGCGGACGATCACCAAACGGCTTACGATCACGATCACCGAATGGCTTCCGCTCACCGCTGCCGGCCCCACCGCCGAAACCGCGGCGGTCACCCTCGCCATCGCGGCGCGGACGATCACCAAACGGCTTACGATCACGATCACCGAACGGCTTCCGCTCACCACCGCCGGCCCCACCGCCGAAACCACGACGATCACCCTCGCCATCGCGGCGCGGACGATCACCAAACGGCTTACGATCACGATCACCGAACGGCTTCCGCTCACCACCGCCGGCCCCACCGCCGAAACCACGACGATCACCCTCGCCATCGCGGCGCGGACGATCACCAAACGGCTTACGATCACGATCACCGTACGGCTTACGCTCACCACCGCCGGCCCCACCGCCGAAACCACGACGATCACCCTCGCCATCGCGGCGCGGACGATCACCAAACGGCTTACGATCACGATCACCGAACGGCTTCCGCTCACCACCGCCGGCAGAACCACCACGGGAGGCGTTGTTGCCGTCGCGGTCGGACCGGGACCGGAATCCACGGGGATCCCCGCCGGAGTTGTTGTTACCGCGGAACGCGCCGCGGTCGTTGCCGCGGTTGCCGCCGTTGTGCTCGGCCATATGGATTCCTCCTGTTGTGAGCCGACCACTGGCGCAACTGCAGCCGCTCGTTTCGTTTCCTACGCAACCCGAAACAAGCGCTTCGAAGTCCGTACATCTTCATCAATTCTAGTGGAGCCACAAAATCTTGAGGCACGGCGGGACCCCTGGCACCAGTATCGTGGCCATCTTCACAGCCAACGCCCGCTCACTTGTGGCAGCTCTTCGTGGACGCGCCATCACGTCCTGCACATTTCCCTGGGACGCGCCATCACGTCCTGCACATTTCCCTGGGACGCGCCATCACGTCCCGCGGGTCGTGTGCGGCGGTGGGGGAAGTGATGTGGGTGTGGTGGTTGGTGTGTTAAATGTGGGAGGCCCCAACCGTGTGGTTGGGGCCTCGACCATTTTTAATGTGTGTCCGGCGGTGACCTACTCTCCCACACCCTCCCGGGTGCAGTACCATCGGCGCTGTGGGTCTTAGCTTCCGGGTTCGGAATGGGACCGGGCGTTTCCCCCACGCTATGACCGCCGTAACCCTTTTACCCGGTCCCCCGGTGATGCTTTGGGGGGTGGGAAGACTGGTGGTTACAACATTTGTGGTGTTGTTATTCAGTTGTTGGTTCCGTGTAACCGTTCCCCGTGGCGGGGTTGTTGGTTGGGAACCACATAGTGGACGCAAGCACAGTGTTTTGTATGTTTCTGTGTGGTGTAAGTTGTTGGCCTATTAGTACCGGTCAGCTTCACGAGTCGTTAGTCCTCGCTTCCACATCCGGCCTATCAACCCAGTGGTCTGGCTGGGGGCCTCTCACACATAAAGTGTATGGAAATCTCATCTCGAAGCGAGCTTCCCGCTTAGATGCTTTCAGCGGTTATCCCATCCGAACGTAGCTAATCAGCGGTGCACTTGGCAGTACAACTGACACACCAGAGGTTCGTCCGTCCCGGTCCTCTCGTACTAAGGACAGCCCTTCTCAAATTTCCTGCGCGCGCAGCGGATAGGGACCGAACTGTCTCACGACGTTCTAAACCCAGCTCGCGTACCGCTTTAATGGGCGAACAGCCCAACCCTTGGGACCTACTCCAGCCCCAGGATGCGACGAGCCGACATCGAGGTGCCAAACCATGCCGTCGATATGGACTCTTGGGCAAGATCAGCCTGTTATCCCCGAGGTACCTTTTATCCGTTGAGCGACGGCCATTCCACAATGTACCGCCGGATCACTAGTCCCGACTTTCGTCCCTGCTCGAGATGTCTCTCTCACAGTCAAGCTCCCTTGTGCACTTACACTCGACACCTGATTGCCAACCAGGCTGAGGGAACCTTTGGGCGCCTCCGTTACTTTTTAGGAGGCAACCGCCCCAGTTAAACTACCCATCAGGCACTGTCCCTGACCCGGATTACGGGCCGAAGTTAGATGTCCAAAGTGACCAGAGTGGTATTTCAACGATGACTCCACCCGAACTGGCGTCCGGGCTTCAACGTCTCCCACCTATCCTACACAAGCCACTCCGAACACCAATACCAAACTATAGTAAAGGTCTCGGGGTCTTTCCGTCCTGCTGCGCGTAACGAGCATCTTTACTCGTACTGCAATTTCGCCGAGTTTATGGTTGAGACAGCGGGGAAGTCGTTACTCCATTCGTGCAGGTCGGAACTTACCCGACAAGGAATTTCGCTACCTTAGGATGGTTATAGTTACCACCGCCGTTTACTGGGGCTTAAATTCTCAGCTTCGCCCTTGCGGGCTAACCGGTCCTCTTAACCTTCCAGCACCGGGCAGGAGTCAGTCCGTATACATCGTCTTGCGACTTCGCACGGACCTGTGTTTTTAGTAAACAGTCGCTTCCCCCTGGTCTCTGCGGCCCCGATCCCCTCCCGGACGCGTAGTCCGTTCAAGGTTGGGGCCCCCCTTCTCCCGAAGTTACGGGGGCATTTTGCCGAGTTCCTTAACCATAATTCTCTCGATCGCCTTAGTATTCTCTACCTGATCACCTGTGTCGGTTTGGGGTACGGGCGGCTAAAACCTCGCGTCGATGCTTTTCTCGGCAGCATAGGATCACCAAATCCCCCCAAACGGGGGTCCCATCAGATCTCAGGCACAATGAGTGGCGGATTTGCCTACCACTCGCCCTACATCCTTAGACCGGGACAACCATCGCCCGGCTCGGCTACCTTCCTGCGTCACACCTGTTAATACGCTTGCCTCCCAGGATCAGGTCCCGCGCTCCACCAAAAACCTCACACCACAAGGGTGATCGGTCAGGTCTCGGGCGGTTAGTATCCCCTGTTCAACATGGACGGTTTTTCGCCGGTACGGGAATATCAACCCGTTGTCCATCGACTACGCCTGTCGGCCTCGCCTTAGGTCCCGACTTACCCAGGGCAGATTAGCTTGACCCTGGAACCCTTGATCATTCGGCGGACGGGTTTCTCACCCGTCTTTCGCTACTCATGCCTGCATTCTCACTCGTGTAGGCTCCACCGCTGGTTTACACCGCGACTTCACCGCCCACACGACGCTCCCCTACCCATCCAAACACCTGAACCACGAAGGCTTAGTCAATGCTTGAATGCCACAACTTCGGCGGTGTACTTGAGCCCCGCTACATTGTCGGCGCGGAATCACTTGACCAGTGAGCTATTACGCACTCTTTTAAGGGTGGCTGCTTCTAAGCCAACCTCCTGGTTGTCTGGGCAACTCCACATCCTTTCCCACTTAGCACACGCTTAGGGGCCTTAGTTGGTGGTCTGGGCTGTTTCCCTCTCGACTATGAAGCTTATCCCCCACAGTCTCACTGCTGCGCTCTCACTTACCGGCATTCGGAGTTTGGCTGACGTCAGTAACCTTGTAGGGCCCATTAGCCATCCAGTAGCTCTACCTCCAGCAAGAAACACGCAACGCTGCACCTAAATGCATTTCGGGGAGAACCAGCTATCACGAAGTTTGATTGGCCTTTCACCCCTACCCACAGCTCATCCCCTCCATTTTCAACTGAAGTGGGTTCGGTCCTCCACGACGTCTTACCGTCGCTTCAACCTGGCCATGGGTAGATCACTTCGCTTCGGGTCTAGATCACGCCACTCACACGCCCTATTCAGACTCGCTTTCGCTACGGCTGCCCCACACGGGTTAACCTCGCGACGTAACACTAACTCGCAGGCTCATTCTTCAAAAGGCACGCCGTCACCAGAATCAGACTGGCTCCGACGGATTGTAAGCACACGGTTTCAGGTACTGTTTCACTCCCCTCCCGGGGTACTTTTCACCTTTCCCTCACGGTACTGGTCCGCTATCGGTCATTAGGGAGTATTTAGGCTTATCAGGTGGTCCTGACAGATTCGCACGGGATTTCTCGGGCCCCGTACTACTTGGGATACTCTCACAGGCGGTACAAACACATTACGGTTACGGGACTAACACCCTCTCTGGCCGGCCTTTCAAAACCGTTCACCTATGCGCGCACATCACACCCCACCAGCCCGGCAGAACTGGTATGGAAAGTCCCACAACCCCGACCATGCAACGCCCGCCGGCTATCACACATGGAACGGTTTAGCCTGATCCGCGTTCGCTCGCCACTACTAACGGAATCACTATTGTTTTCTCTTCCTGCGGGTACTGAGATGTTTCACTTCCCCGCGTTCCCCCCACGCACCCTATGTGTTCAGGTACGGGTCACCGAGTCACTCGCGCGCTCGGCGGGATTTCCCCATTCGGACACCCTGGGATCACAGTCCGGTTATCGACTCCCCCAGGCTTATCGCAGATTCCTACGTCCTTCTTCGGCTCCTAATGCCAAGGCATCCACCGTGTGCTCTTAAAAACTTGACCACAAAGATCAAAAACAAATTTTCGAGAGAACCATGAAAACCGTTCCACGCACCACAACCCCAAAAGAGTCACAGCACACGAACCAGATCCAGGTTCATTAATCTTGGAAATTGCTTCTTATACAAGATGCTCGCGTCCACTATGTAGTTCTCAAACAACAACCCCACACCACACACCCCACACACAAACACGTGCACGGACCGCCATGGCAGGGAAACCAGAAACAAAGTACCGAAGGCAAAAACCCCCGGCCCTGTTGCCTCAGGACCCAACAGTGTGCCAAACACTACCCAGCAGCAACAAACCAACCGCGTTCCAGGACAACCCCCACAAAGGAAAGCATCCGTACTAACAATGGTCCGTGCCACCAGGCACCTATTTGTTGATATTCCACCCATGAGCACCCGCCACGGAACAATCGTCCATGCTGCGGGCTTGCTTCCTGACAACACCACACACCAACATGCGCCGGTACGTGATCGTTGGAGGTGCTCCTTAGAAAGGAGGTGATCCAGCCGCACCTTCCGGTACGGCTACCTTGTTACGACTTAGTCCCAATCGCCAGTCCCACCTTCGACAGCTCCCTCCCACAAGGGGTTAGGCCACCGGCTTCGGGTGTTACCAACTTTCGTGACTTGACGGGCGGTGTGTACAAGGCCCGGGAACGTATTCACCGCAGCGTTGCTGATCTGCGATTACTAGCGACTCCGACTTCATGGGGTCGAGTTGCAGACCCCAATCCGAACTGAGACCGGCTTTTTGGGATTAGCTCCACCTCACAGTATCGCAACCCTTTGTACCGGCCATTGTAGCATGCGTGAAGCCCAAGACATAAGGGGCATGATGATTTGACGTCGTCCCCACCTTCCTCCGAGTTGACCCCGGCAGTCTCCTATGAGTCCCCACCATCACGTGCTGGCAACATAGAACGAGGGTTGCGCTCGTTGCGGGACTTAACCCAACATCTCACGACACGAGCTGACGACAACCATGCACCACCTGTAAACCGACCGCAAGCGGGGCACCTGTTTCCAGGCGTTACCGGTTCATGTCAAGCCTTGGTAAGGTTCTTCGCGTTGCATCGAATTAATCCGCATGCTCCGCCGCTTGTGCGGGCCCCCGTCAATTCCTTTGAGTTTTAGCCTTGCGGCCGTACTCCCCAGGCGGGGCACTTAATGCGTTAGCTACGGCGCGGAAAACGTGGAATGTCCCCCACACCTAGTGCCCAACGTTTACGGCATGGACTACCAGGGTATCTAATCCTGTTCGCTCCCCATGCTTTCGCTCCTCAGCGTCAGTTAATGCCCAGAGACCTGCCTTCGCCATCGGTGTTCCTCCTGATATCTGCGCATTTCACCGCTACACCAGGAATTCCAGTCTCCCCTACATCACTCTAGTCTGCCCGTACCCACCGCAGATCCGGAGTTGAGCCCCGGACTTTCACGGCAGACGCGACAAACCGCCTACGAGCTCTTTACGCCCAATAATTCCGGATAACGCTTGCGCCCTACGTATTACCGCGGCTGCTGGCACGTAGTTAGCCGGCGCTTCTTCTGCAGGTACCGTCACCTTGCGGCTTCTTCCCTACTGAAAGAGGTTTACAACCCGAAGGCCGTCATCCCTCACGCGGCGTCGCTGCATCAGGCTTGCGCCCATTGTGCAATATTCCCCACTGCTGCCTCCCGTAGGAGTCTGGGCCGTGTCTCAGTCCCAGTGTGGCCGGTCACCCTCTCAGGCCGGCTACCCGTCGTCGCCTTGGTAGGCCATTACCCCACCAACAAGCTGATAGGCCGCGAGTCCATCCAAAACCACAAAAGCTTTCCACCAACCACCATGCGATAGTCGGTCATATCCGGTATTAGACCCAGTTTCCCAGGCTTATCCCAGAGTCAAGGGCAGGTTACTCACGTGTTACTCACCCGTTCGCCACTAATCCCCAGTGCAAGCACCGGTTCATCGTTCGACTTGCATGTGTTAAGCACGCCGCCAGCGTTCATCCTGAGCCAGGATCAAACTCTCCGTTGAAAACAAACAGACACAACCACAACCACCGGAAATAACGGCGGAAACAGCTGCACAAAATTTGAAACCAGCTAAAAACACCAGGCCCATCCACGGGGTGGACAAACCCAGCACAATCAACCAATTTTATAAAAAATCGGTATCAACAAACTTGGCACACTATTGAGTTCTCAAACAACAGACACATTCGAATACTTTCGGAACTAATTCACAAAAGAATTTGTATTCCGTATTTCTTCGCTGCGATGTTTCTATCTTATTTCATTCATATTCACTTTTGCAAATCCGGTTGTTTTCCCGGAATTCACTCGGTGGAATGAATCCGCCCAGCAAAATAAGAAGCAATTTCTCGCTGATCCACGCGGCGCGCGGCAAGAATTGCTTCTCATCAGTTGGGGTTTGTCACCACTCAGCGGCGGCGACTCAGAAAACAATACACGCCCCCCAGCAGCCGTGCAAATCGGCTGCCGAAGGGCGTGCATGCAGGATCCTAAAGTGCTACGGAACCAGAACCTCTACAGTGGCCAGGTTCTTCTTGCCCCGGCGCAGGAGCAGGTACTGGCCATGCAGAAGCTCCGACTCGGAAATCACGGCCTCGGGATCCGATACTTTTTCGTTGTTCACGTAGGCCCCGCCTTCACCGACGGTGCGGCGCGCAGCCGACTTGCTTTCGGAAAGACCGGACGCCACCAGCAGGTCCACGATTCCCATCTCATCCACCTGCACGGTGGTGGACGGAAGCTCGGAAGTTGCCGCCTGCAGGGTGGCCTTGTCCAGTACGGTCAGGTCGCCATTGCCAAACAGGGCTGCCGAGGCGGCAATCACCTTTTCGGTGGCTTCCACGCCGTGCACCAGTGAGGTCACTTCGAACGCTAGCTTCCGCTGCCCTTCCCTGGCGAATGGGCGTTCAGCCACCGACACGCCAATCTCTTCGATCTGCGCGCGGGTCAGGAACGTGAAGACCTTGAGCCGGTCCACGACGTCGGCGTCGGCGGTGTTGAGCCAGAACTGGTAGAACGCGTAGGGGCTGCACATGCCGGCGTCAAGCCAAATGGCGTTGCCCTCGCTCTTGCCGAACTTGGTTCCATCGGAGTTCGTGATGAGCGGCGTGCCGAGGGCGTGGACGCTCTTGCCCTCCACCTTACGGATTAGTTCCGTGCCGCTGGTGAGGTTGCCCCACTGGTCCGAGCCGCCGGTCTGCAGGACGCAGCCGTAGTCGCGGTAGAGCTGCAGGTAATCCATGCCCTGGAGGATCTGGTAGCTGAACTCGGTGTAGCTGATGCCTTCATCCGAGTTCAGGCGGGACGCCACGGCATCCTTGCGCAGCATGGTGCCAACCCGGAAGTGCTTGCCAACTTCACGCAGGAAGTCGATGGCGCTCAGCGGCGCAGTCCAGTCCAGGTTATTCACGATCCGGGCGGCGTTGTCCCCCTCGAAGCTGAGGAAGCGGCTTACCTGTGCCTGGAGGTAGCCGACCCACTCCGCCACCGTGTCCTTGGTGTTCAAGGTGCGCTCCGCCGTCGGACGGGGATCGCCGATCATGCCGGTGGAGCCGCCCACCAGCCCGAGCGGTTTGTGCCCCGCCAGCTGAAGCCGCCGCATGACCAGCAGCTGGACCAGGTTGCCCAGGTGCAGGCTCGGCGCGGTGGGGTCGAAGCCGCAATAGTACGTGACCGGCCCGTTGGCGAGGAGCTTTTCGAGCTCTGCTTCGTCGGTGGAAACATGGACCAGCCCACGCCACTTCAGTTCCTGCCAAATGTTGGCGAAAGTGGGGTCGTTGCGCTGCGGTTCGAGGTTGTTCAGTTCTGGCACGCTTCCTAAGTTAGCAGTAACGCCGATTGCCCTGTCAGCCGGCAATACCCGCGGGCACAGGTTGCGCCGCAATCAGCCGCAGCCGCTGCGTGGCGCGGGTCATGGCCACGTAGAGATCCCCCACCTTGCCATGCTCGTGGTTCAGCATCACTGACGGTTCCAGGACCACGACGCCGTCGAACTCCAGGCCCTTCGCCTCACGCGGGCTGATCACCACAATGTCCTGTTCGTAGCTGCCGGCACCCGTGCCGATCCGCCGCCCGTAAACGGCACGCAGGGCCGCCGTGGCCTGGGGCAGGAGGTCACCGTCGGCGATCACGGCGAGCAGGCCGCCGTCGAGCGCTTCAAGCTCCTCGGGAAGCACCTCAACAAGCCGGTCCACCACGGCGCCGGTGGAAACTTCGTCGATGACGGGCGACCAGCGCCCCTCGCGGACGGCCTTGGGCGCGGAGACCACAAGGCCCGCTGCGTTGGCCATCCTGACGGCGGCCTCGGCAATCTGCGAGGGCGTGCGGTAGTTAACTGTCAGTTCCTCCAGCTGCCAGCGGTCGCCGAACATCGGGGCCAGCGCCCCCTGCCAGGAATTGGCACCGGCCACGGAGCTGGTCTGGGCGATGTCACCCACGATGGTGAACGACTTCAGCGGGCAACGCCGCACCAGCAGCCGCCACTGCATGGGTGAAAGTTCCTGGGCCTCGTCCACCACGATGTGCCCGAAGGCCCACGTGCGGTCGCTGGTTGCGCGTTCGGCGGCCGTCTGCCGCGCGTCCTGTTCCTGGTTCTGCTCGGCCAGTTCCTCTGCAGACATCAGCGGGTCCACCCCGGCGGCCTCCATGTTGACCAGGGTCTGCTTTGCATTCGCCAGATCCCGGGCGCGGTCGTGCTCCTGCTGCGCCAGCCCGCGGCCTGCCGCCGGGTCCAGCTCACCGAGCAATTCGGCGGCCTCATCCAGCAGCGGGACGTCGGATTCGGTCCACGGCGCGTCGGCCGGACGCTGCAGCAGCGCCCGCTCGGCCGGGGTCAGGTTTGGGGTGCAGAATTCCAGCACCGCAGGCTTGCTGAAGAGGTCGGAGATCAGCTTCTCCGGTGTCATGGGCATCCAGCACAGGTTCAGTGCGATCCGCACGTCGCGGGCAGTCCGGACGTCTTCAGCAAGGTAAGACCGGTCCGCGTTGTTGCCGATGTTGCCGGCCTCGACGAGTTCGGTCATCTGTTCGGTCAGCTCGCGCAGCAGGATCTTCACGAACGTCACGCGTGCCTCGTTGTAGGGCTTTCCGGTGGCGCGGGCACGTTCCCGAGCGCGGCGCACCTGCCGCGGCGTGAGAGTGAGCTTGCGCCCGTCCACCTCAAGAATGCGGTTCTGCGCCGGGACGCGCATGCGGTTGGAGACGGCGTTGGCCACGATGGCAGCCATGTCGAGGCGCCCCTTGATGGCGGCCACGTCGGCGTTGGTTTCCGGCACGGCGTGGATGCCCGGCATCAGCCGTCCCACGCTGGCCATGACCACGCCCGTTTCACCCAGCGAGGGCAGCACCCGTTCGATGTATTTCATGAACGACGACGACGGCCCCACCAGCAGCACGCCTGCACTCTTGAGGCGGTCGCGGTGGGTGTAGAGCAGGTAGGCGGCGCGGTGCAGGGCCACGGCGGTTTTGCCCGTGCCGGGCCCGCCCTGGACGACGACGGCACCGGAGATGGAGGACCGGATGATCCGGTCCTGCTCCGACTGGATGGTGCTGACGATGTCCGACATGCGGCCGGTCCGCTTGGAGTTCAGGGCAGCCAGGAGGGCGCCTTCGCCCTGCAGCGATTCGTCGTCCGTGAGCATCCCGGCGTCCAGGACGTCGTCCTCGATTGCTTTGACGTCGCGACCCTGCAGGATCAGGTGCCGGCGGCGGCGTACGCCCTGCCGGTCAAAGGCGGTGGCCTGGTAGAAGTGTCCGGCCTCAGGGGCGCGCCAGTCCACCATGAGCCGCTGCAGGTCCTCCGTGGTGAGTCCGATGCGGCCGATGTACTGCGCCTCGCCTGAGTCCAGGTCCAGGCGGCCAAAGACCAGCCGGTCATCCACCGCGTCCAGCTGCGCCAGGCGGTCCTCATACAGTGCGGCGAAGGCGTCACGTTCCGAAACGTTCTGCATGGTGCCCACGGCTCCGGCACGACGGACCTGCGCCAGCTGGCGGCGCTTTTCCTCCCGGAGTTCCTCCAGCCGGGCATACAGGCCGGCTACATACTCCCGTTCGTGGGCCAATTCGGCGTCGAGCATCAACGTTCCCCTATCGCAAAAGACAGACCGTCCATTCTACAACCATTTCCGTTAACGCTGGTGAAACGTTGCACCCGGCGCCTGTCTCCGGGTCCGCGGCTTCGCTGCCCTGTACGTGGACACAGTGGGGTTGCCGGTGAGCCAGAACCGCCAAGCGTATTCTTCCGAGCCTCCGGCGCCGGCCACGCCCACCCGGGGACCGGAACTGACCGGGCCGCCGGGAACGGAGGGAAGTACCAATCCGAAAGGCGGAGCCAGCGCGTCGCGGCCACTGTCCGCCGTCGTCAATCCCAGCGCCTTGGCAAGGCGGGCCGGACCGCTGGCCAGGTCTGCGGGAGTCTTGGACGTCGGACGGCGCTGCCGGGCCAGCTCCACCCCGTCCACGATCTCCCCTGCGCGCAGCAGCAGGGCTGAGGCGACGCCCTCCGGACCGCACACGATGTTGGTGCAGTGGTGCATCCCGTAGGTGAAGTAGACGTACAGATGCCCGGCAGGGCCGAACATGGGCGCATTGCGCGGCGTTGGGCCGCGGTAGGTGTGTGAGCCGGGATCCGGATGCAGCGAGTCCTCGGGCCCCAGATAGGCCTCCACCTCGGTGAGCCGGACGGACACAGCACCGTCGCGGGACTCATGGGTCAGCACGGCGCCCAGCAACAGCGGGGCGAGCTCACGGGCGTCCCGGGAGAGGAACTCCCGCAGCGGCGCCGCGGCCCAGGTGCTTTTGTCCATTGCTTGACCTTACCCAAACGCTGCCCGTTTCATCCGCGTTGGAACACGGTGCGACTGAAGGTTTTCCGCCCCACGGCCATGTCCGATTTCCGCTAGTAGCAGCGGGCGGCGGCTGGCAGGATGGAGGAATGGACTTCTGGCAGCGCTACCGGGCAATCGATGCCCGCGATCCCCGGTTCGACGGCCAGTTCTTCACGGCGGTCCGCACCACAGGGATCTACTGCCGCCCGTCGTGCCCTGCCCGCACCCCCAAGGCATCCAACGTGACGTTCTACGAAACCTCCGCCGCGGCGCACGAGGCAGGCTACCGCGCCTGCAAACGCTGCCTGCCGGAGGCGGTGCCGGGAACCCCGGCGTGGAACGTGCGCCAGGACGTGGCGGGCCGGGCCATGCGCCTGATCAACGACGGCGTGATCAACCGCGATGGCGTGGCCGGGCTTGCTGCCCGGCTGGGCTACTCGCCACGGCAGCTCAACCGGATCCTGGGCCAGGAGCTTGGCGCCGGCCCCCTGTCCCTGGCCCGCGCGGCAAGGGCCCAAACGGCCCGGACCCTCCTGGTCTCCACGTCGATGAAACTTGCCGACGTCGCCTTTGCGGCAGGCTTCAGCAGCGTCAGGCAGTTCAACGAGACCATTGCCGAGGTATTCGACATGACCCCCACGGCCCTCCGCAGGACCGTGCGACACCCGGTGCCCGGCGGCGGCACCACAGCCCTGACCCTGGGACTGCCCTACCGCCCGCCGTTCGAGCCGGGAATCTTCTCCTTCCTGGCAGTCCGCGCCATCCCACGAGTCGAGGAGGGCACGCCCACCTCCTACGCCCGGACGCTGCGGCTCCCCCACGGCGACGCGCGGTTCCGGGTGGAGTACGACGCCGGGGCCCGGGAACGGCCGCTGACCCTCACGGTCGGCGCGGTGGACCTTCGCGACCTTCCGGCCCTGCTCAGCCGGGTACGGAGGCTGTTCGACCTGGATGCGGACCCGGAAGCGATCGACGGCACCCTCGCCGCAGACTCCCGGCTGGCTCCCGCCGTTGCCGGGGCCCCCGGGATCCGGATGCCGGGGGCGGTGGATCCGCAGGAGCTGCTGGTCCGGGCCATGATGGGACAGCAGATCACGGTGGCGGCAGCCAGGACCGCATTAACCCAACTGTCAGCGGCCGGCAGTTCCAGCAGTGCACCCGGCGACGGCCTGGACCGGTTGTTTCCCACCTCCGCCGAAATCGCGGCGGCGGGACACCTGCTCCGCGGTCCCCGGCGCAGGACCGAATCGCTGCTGCATGCCGCGGCCGCAATGGCCGCCGGGCACCTGGCGTTCGGGTACGGCGACGACCTTCCAGGCCTCACCGCCACCCTGCTGCCGTTGCCGGGGGTGGGGCCGTGGACGGTGGGCTACGTCGGAATGCGGGTTCTGGGCGCCCCGGACATCTTCCTCGCCAACGACGCCGCCGTGCGGAACGGGATCCGCGCCGTCGATAATGGGAACAGCGCCCTCAGTCCGGACTTCCGGGAAACCAGCCCGTGGCGCTCCTACGCCACGATGCACCTGTGGCGTGCCGCGGTCAGGCCCGCCACGACAACAACCGTTCCCGCGAAAGGGATGCCATGAAAGCGCAACTGCTGCAGCTGTCCACGCCGGACGGACCGTTCACCATCCTCGCCCGGGACGGTGTGGTCCTTGCCTCAGGCTGGACGGCCGGCCTGTCGGAGCTGACCGGGCAGGTCCATCCTGTGCTGCGGCCGGACGCCGTGGAAGAGGTGACGGACCTCGGCGGCATCTCATCCGCCGTCGAGGCCTTCTATGCCGGCGACCCTGCGCCGGCCATGGCAGTGCCGGTCCACCAGCAGTCCGGCCCGTTCCGAGCCCACGCCTGGGATGTGCTGCGGCAGGTCAAACCGGGCTCCCCCGTCACCTACACCGAATACGCGGCCCTTGCCGGCAATCCGCGGGCCGTGCGGGCCGCCGCCAGCGCCTGCGCTTTCAACGCGGCCGCCCTGTTCGTTCCGTGCCACCGCGTGATCCGCACCGACGGCTCCCTGGGCGGTTTCCGCTGGGGCCTGCGCATCAAGGAGAGCCTGCTGGCCCGCGAGGCCGCCTAACGCTGCTTGGGCTCCGGCATCGCCGAAGGCCAGGGCAGCAGACCCGGGAGGTCAGTGCCGTCGCCGGCGGCCGTGGCCCGCAGGCTGTCCAGCGAAGGCTTCCGCCCCGCGAGCCACGCCGCAATGTCGGTGACCATGCCGCTGACGACGACGGTGCTGCCGCCGGCACCGAGCGCCAGCGGCGGAAGAGCCACGGGCTGCAGGACCAGCCTGGTTTCGGCCGGGACGCGGGCGGCCAGGAAATCGAAAAGGTGCGAGCAGAACTGGCCGCTCCAGGTTTCGGGTCCCGTGCCGGTGCCCAGGTCCGCGGTATGGATAACGAGCTCACGCCAGAGCGCCAGTCCGGCGTCGAAGATCACCCCGTCGCGGAAGGCGATGGGCGTCTGCCACTGGTCCTCCCCCAGCGCATCGAAGGCGGCCAGCGCCCGCTGCAAGGCGGCCGCAACGTCCTCCCGGTGCTGCTCCAGGCTGTGCCCGGCGGCAAGATCGATGGCCCGGTTGCGGCCTTCCACGCCGCCGTCGTAAAGCTCCACGGTTTCGCCGCGGCGGCCGTATTCCACCTGGCGGGCCAGGGCGCTGCAGATTCCGGCGATGTGGGCCATGAGGTGGCCGCGGCTCCAGCCGGGAAGGGTGGAGGGAGCCTTTTCGCCGCCGGCGCGAATCCGGTCCAGCCCGGCAGTCAACGCAGTGGCGGCCTTGTGCAGCTCAGCCAGCAGGGCGGCTGGTGTTGGAGAGGTCATGCGGCCAGCCTAGCCGAGCAGTTTAGCCCAGCGGCCTACCGTCCGGCCCGACACGGTGGCGGACGTGCCGGCCGTCGTCGCTGGCCTGCCAGAACTCCATCTCGATGGGCTGAAGGGCGTAGAGCTGCCAGTGCGGGTTGTCGCTCCCGTCGGCCCGGGGCCGCTCGTGCCAGTCAACGGCGGAAGCCCCGGCGGAGAGCTCAGCCACGCTGCCCGCCACCCGGACCTGCCGGCCCAGGCCCGGCCAGTAGAAGTTCATGGCGGCACGTGGCTCGGCGGCCAGTTCCCGGCCCTTCCGGGAGGTGCGGGACGTGGCGAAGTGCCAGCCGTCGTCGTCAATGTTCTTCAGGATCAGCATCCGCGAGGACGGCTGTGCGCCGCCCCCGTCCCCTGCGCCCACCGTGGCCAGGCTGAACGCATGCGGCTGCTGCTCCCCCGCGTCCAGTGCCTCGTCCAGCCACTGTTTGAACAGCAGTGCCGGGTCCTGCGGGGCGTTGGACGGGTCAAAGCCGGGCAGGCCGGACGGGAAGTCGGGCAGGGTGCGAAGGAACTTGCGGAAGGTTTCGCTCATGGCCCCAGCCTAGCCACAGACGCCAAGGGCCCCGGAAGACATGCCCCGGGGCCCCTTGCAACAATGTTTCCTACCCGGCGTACTCCCGCGCGCCGGCGAGCTCGGCTTCCAGCGCCGCCAGCTGGCGTTCGACGGCGGCCGGCGCGGTACCGCCCTGGGAGTTGCGGCTGTTGAGCGAACCTTCGGTGGAGAGCACGGTGCGGACCTCTGGAGTCAGGTGCGCCGAGATGGCCGCGTACTCTTCATCGGTGAGGTCCCACAGCTCCACGCCCCGGGACTCGGCCTGCTTGACGGCCGCGCCGGACAGCTCGTGGGCCTCGCGGAACGGCACGCCCTGGCGGACCAGCCATTCGGCGATGTCCGTGGCCAGCGCGAAGCCCTGGGGAGCCAGCGATTCCATCCGCTCCGTGTTGAACTTCAGGGTGGCGATCATGCCGGACACGGCCGGGAGCAGCAGCTCCAGGGTGTCCGCGGCGTCGAACACCGGCTCCTTGTCCTCCTGCAGGTCGCGGTTGTACGCCAGCGGCAGGCCCTTGAGCGTGGCCAGCAGCCCGGTCAGGTTGCCGATCAGGCGCCCGGCCTTGCCGCGGGCCAGCTCCGCCACATCCGGGTTCTTCTTCTGCGGCATGATCGAGGACCCCGTGGAGTACGAATCATCCAGCGTGACGAAGGAGAACTCCTTGGTGGCCCAGAAAATGACTTCCTCGGAGATGCGGGACAGGTCCACCCCGATCATCGAGCAAACCCACGCGAACTCGGCGAAGACATCGCGGGAGGCGGTGCCGTCGATCGAGTTGTGCACGGCGGAGAAGAATCCGAGGTCCGCAGCCACTGCTTCCGGGTCCAGGCCCAGCGAGGAACCGGCCAGCGCGCCGGAACCGTAGGGCGAAACGCCGGCCCGCTTGTCCCAGTCCTGGAGCCGCTGCACGTCGCGCAGCAGGGCCCAGGCGTGGGCCAGGAGGTGGTGGCTGAGCAGGACCGGCTGGGCGTGCTGCAGGTGGGTGCGGCCCGGCATGGCGACACCGTGGTGCGCCTTGGCCTGCGCCACGAGCGCGTCCACGGTGGCCAGGACACCGCGGGCGATGATCCGGGCGTGGTCGCGCAGGAACATCCGGCCCAGGGTTGCCACCTGGTCATTGCGGGACCGGCCGGCGCGGAGCTTGCCGCCCAGCTGGGCACCGGCACGCTCGATCAGGCCGCGCTCCAGCGAACCGTGCACGTCCTCATCGGACTCCGCCGGCAGGTACGCGCCGGAGGCAACGTCCTCGTCCAGCTGCGTCAGGGCCGCGAGCATGCCTTCCAGCTCCGCGTCATCCAGCAGCCCGGCCTTGTGCAGCACGCGGGCGTGCGCTTTGGAACCGGCAATGTCGTAGCGCGCCAGCCGCCAGTCAAAGTGCGTGGACTTGCTCAGGGCCGCGAGGGCGTCGGCGGGGCCGCCGGCGAACCGGCCGCCCCATAACGCTCCCGCATTTGTGGCTTCGGTCTTTTGCTCAGCCACAGGGGCTACTTCCCTGCGACCCGGATGTCGCGGCCGGAGGCAACCTTGGCGGACATGCCCCACAGCTCAATGAAGCCCTTGGCCTGGGACTGGTCGAAGGTGTCACCGGTGTCGTAGGTGGCCAGCGAGAAGTCGTACAGCGAGGTGTCGGAGCGGCGGCCGTTGACGATGGCCTGGCCGCCGTGCAGGGTCATGCGGATGTCGCCGGAGACGTACTTCTGGGTGTCCTCGATGAAGGCGTCAAGGGAGCGCTTGAGCGGGGAGAACCACTGGCCGTCGTAGACCAGCTCGGCCCAGCGCTGGCCAACGGTGGCCTTGAAGCGGGCCTGCTCGCGCTCGACGGTGATGTCCTCAAGGTGCTTGTGCGCGGTGATCAGCGCCATGGCACCCGGGGCTTCGTAGATTTCGCGGGACTTGATCCCCACCAGGCGGTCCTCGACCACGTCGATGCGGCCCACGCCCTGGGCGCCGGCGCGGCGGTTGAGTTCCTTGATGGCCTGCAGCGGGGTGACCTTGACGCCGTCGATCGCGACCGGAACACCGGCTTCGAAGGAGATAGTGACTTCATCCGGTGCCGGCGGGAACTCCGGGGTGGCGGTGTAGTCGTAGATGTCCTTGGTGGGGGCGTTCCAGATGTCCTCGAGGTAGCCGGTTTCCACCGCGCGGCCCCAGACGTTCTGGTCGATCGAGTACGGGTTCTTCTTGGTGGTCTCGATGGGCAGGCCCTTTTCCTCGGCGAAGGCGATGGCCTTGTCGCGGGTCAGGGCGAGGTCGCGGACCGGTGCGATGCACTTCAGGTCCGGGCCCAGGGTCTGGATGCCCACCTCGAAGCGGACCTGGTCGTTGCCCTTGCCGGTGCAGCCGTGCGCCACGGTGGTGGCACCGAATTCGCGGGCGGCCTTCACCAGGTGCTTGACGATGACCGGGCGGGAGATGGCGGACACCAGCGGGTAGTGGCCCTGGTACAGGGCGTTGGCCTTCAGCGTGGGCACGCAGTATTCGTTGGCGAACTCGTCCGACGCGTCGGCCACGTAGGCCTCCACGGCGCCGCAGCCCAGGGCACGCTGGCGGATGGTTTCCAGCGATTCGCCGCCCTGTCCGACGTCGACCGCCACGGCGATGACCTCGGCACCGGTGGCTTCACCGATCCAGCCGATGGCTACGGACGTGTCCAGGCCGCCGGAGTAGGCCAGCACAATGCGTTCAGTCACTTTAGATGCTCCTTGTTGGGGTTTGTTGGTTGATTGTCTTCAAGCTTATTGCCCGGCTTCCTCGGCCAGTTGCAGGAAGCGGGCTGCGAGGTCCGGGCCACCCAGCGGATCACGGGAGACCAGCAGGACGGTATCGTCACCGGCGATGGTGCCCAGGATGGAGGGCATCACCGAATGGTCGATGGCCAGGGCCAGGAAATTCGCGGCACCGGGCGGCGTCCGCAGGACCGCGATGTTGGCAGAGGCTTCCGCGGTGACCAGCAGTTCGCTGCACAGCCGGGCGAGCCGGGCGTCCAGGATTTCCTGGGTCACGCCGCTCTTGGCACCCCGTTCGCCGCCTTCGCCGGGGACGGCGTAGACCAGGACGCCCTCCTTCCCGCGGACACGGACGGCGCCCAGCTCCACGAGGTCGCGGGACAGCGTGGCCTGGGTGACCTGCACGCCGTCGTCCGCCAGCAACGCCGCCAGCTCCGCCTGCGAACGCACGGACTGCCCGGTGAGGATGGCGGTGATGCGTGCCTGCCGGGCGGTCTTGGTGGCGGGGCTGGTGCCCGGGGAGGACAGCTGGGCGGACACTAGAACGTGCTCTCCCCGGTCCCCTCGACGGGCGAAAGTCCGTCAACGAAGGCCAGGCCCGAGCGGTGCATCAGCCAGGCCATCAGTGCCTTCTGGGCGTGGAGACGGTTCTCGGCCTCGTCCCAGACGATGGACTGCGGGCCGTCAATGACGTCGGCGGAAATCTCGTAGCCACGGTAGGCGGGCAGGCAGTGAAGCACGACGGCGTCATCCGCAGCGAGTGCCATGGCGTCGGAGCCGACGGAGTAGTCCCGGAACAGCTGCATCCGGGCTTCCTTTTCGGCCTCCTGGCCCATGGACACCCAGGTATCGGTGGCCACAACGTCCGCGCCTTGAAGTGCTTCCTTGGCATCGGTGGTGATGAGCACCGAGCCGCCGGTTTCCGCCGCGCGCTCTTTCGCTGCCGCCACGATCTCCGCGGCCGGCAGGTAGCCCTCCGGCCCGGCGATGCGCACGTGCATCCCGGCAGTGACGCCGGCCAGCAGGTAGGAGTTGGCCATGTTGTTCGCGGCATCGCCCAAGTAGCTCATGGTGAGTCCCTTGAGATCGCCCTTGTGTTCCTTGACGGCGAGCAAATCGGCCAGGAGCTGGCAGGGGTGGTAGTCGTCGCACAGGGCGTTGATGACCGGCACCCGGGAGTTCTCCGCCATGGCCACCAGGCCGGCGTGCGCGCCAGTGCGCCACACGATCGTGGACACCATCCGCTCAAGCACCCTGGCGGTGTCCTCCACGGATTCCTTGTGCCCGATCTGGGCTTCGCCCGGGTTGATGATCAGGGCGTTGCCGCCCATGTCCGCAACGCCGGTGGCGAAGGAGACGCGGGTCCGGGTGGAGGTCTTGTCGAAGATCACGGCCACGGTCTTGCGGCCGCTGCCTTCCGCCGCGTAGGGCTGGACGCTGTAGGGGGCTGCCTTCATGCGGGCGGCGAGTTCCAGCACTTCCGCCTGCTCGGCAGGGCTGAGGTCGGTGTCCTTGAGGAAGTGCCGGGTTGCGGTTGTCACTGGGCGTCCTTTGCTGCTTGGAGGATTGCCGGGAAGGCGGCGAGGAAGGTGTCCGCCTGTGCTGCGGTAAGGATCAGCGGCGGGGCCAGGCGGATGGTGCGCGGGCCCGGGCTGTTGACGATGAAGCCTGCGTCGAGGGCGGCCTGCACCACAGCCGGGGCGACGTCGGCGTCCAGGTCGAAGCCGATCAGCAGTCCTTCGCCCCGGACTTCGGTCACGCCGGGGATTGCCGCGAGTGCGGACCGCAGGTGCTCCCCCACCGCGGCGGCGTTGGCCAGGACGTTCTGGCTTTCGAGGACGTGCAGGGTGGCGAGGGCGGCCGCCGTGGCCACCGGGTTTCCGCCGAAGGTTGTGCCGTGCTGGCCTGCGGACAGCAGCGACGACGCCTGCTCGCCAAAGGTGATCAGGGCACCGATGGGGAACCCGCCACCCAGCCCCTTGGCCAGGGTGACGGCGTCGGGGACGATCCCGGCGTCCTCGCTGGCAAGCCACTTGCCGGTCCGGCCGATGCCCGTCTGGACCTCGTCCAGGATGAGCAGGGCGCCCACGTTGCTGGTGGCTTCCCGCGCTGCCTTCAGGTAGCCCGGCGGCAGCGGACGGACGCCTGCCTCGCCCTGGATGGGCTCGAGGAACACGGCGGCGACGGTTTCATCTACTGCTGCCTTGAGTGCCTCCACATCCCCAAACGGGATGTGGACTACACCGCCGGGCAGCGGCTCGAAGGGTGCCCGGTAGGCTTCCTTGGCAGTGAGCGCCAGCGCGCCCATGGTCCGGCCGTGGAAGGCCCCTTCGAGGGCGATGATTTTGGTCCGCTTCGTGTCGCCGTCGCCGGTGTTGCGGCGGGCAAGTTTGAAGGCGGCCTCGTTCGCTTCCGTGCCCGAGTTGCTGAAGAACACCTTGGAGCCGGCGGGAGCGTGGGCCAGTTCCAGGAGTTTTTCGGCCAGCGCCACCTGGGTGGGGCTGGTGAAGAAGTTGGAGACGTGGCCCAGGGTGGCCAGCTGGCTGGCGATGACCGATGTCACGAAGGGGTGGGCGTGGCCCAGGGCGTTGACGGCGATGCCGCCCAGGAGGTCCAGGTACTCCTTGCCGTCGGCGTCCCACACCAGGCAGCCGGCTCCGCGGACCAGGACCCGCTGCGGCGTGCCGAACACGTTCATGAGCGAGCTGGAGTAGCGGGAGAGCCACTCGGAGCCTGCGTGCCCAGTGGTTTCCACCAGCTCCGTCACCGTTGACTTTTCCATGGTGTTCATCCGTTGATCTCCTCGTCCGGGACTACCTGGGTGCCGATGCCGGCGGTCGTAAATGTTTCAAGAAGCATGGAGTGGGCCAGCCGGCCGTCCACGATGTGTGCCTGTTCCACGCCCTCATCCACAGCCTTGAGGCAAGCGGCCATTTTGGGGATCATTCCCGATTCGAGCCTTGGCAGCATCTCCCGCAGCTCCGACACCGTGAGGGAGGAGATCAGCGAGGACTTGTCCGGCCAGTTCGCGTAGAGGCCTTCGACGTCTGTCAGGATCACCAGCTTCGAAGCGCCAAGGGCCGAGGCCACGGCCGCCGCTGCGGTGTCCGCGTTGACGTTCAGGACCTGCCCGGTGGGCTGGAACCGCGCGGTCCCCACTACGTTCTCGCCGCCGTCGACAATCTCGGGGGCCACCGTGGAAATCACGGGAATACGGCCGGCAGCGAGGATGTCCACGATCCCGGCGGGGTCCACACCCACCACCTCGCCCACCAGCCCAAGGTCAACGTCTTGGCCGTCCACCACGGTGCCGGTGCGCACGGCGCGCAGCAGTCCGCCGTCTTCGCCGGACATGCCGACGGCGTAGGGCCCGTGGGAGTTGATCAGGCCCACCAGTTCGCGTCCCACCTGGCCGGTGAGGACCATGCGGACCACGTCCATGGCTTCGGGGGTGGTGACGCGGAGGCCGCCCTTGAACTCGGATTCAATGCCCAGCCGGCCCAGCATGGAGTTGATCTGGGGGCCGCCGCCGTGGACCACCACGGGGTGGATGCCCACATGGTGGAGGAAAACGATGTCTTCGGCGAAGGCGCGGCGCAGTTCGTCGTTGACCATGGCGTTGCCGCCGTACTTGACCACCATGGTGGTGCCGGCGAACCGCTGGATCCAGGGCAGCGCCTCGATCAGGGTTGCCGCCTTGTCCTGGGCAGCGGACATGCTGGTGGTTTCACGCGTCTGGGTGTTCATGTTGTCACTTTCCACAGCGGATTATGCCTTGGGCGGGCAATGGCTGGCGGAGCCCCTAGCTGGAGTAGGCGCTGTTCTCGTGCACGTAGTCGTGGGTGAGGTCGTTGGTCCAGATGGTAGCTTCGGCGTCGCCTGCCTGCAGGTCGATCTCCACCAGCACCTCGCGCGGTTCCAGGTCCACCAGGCTCCGGTCGTCCCCGATGCTGCCGTTGCGGCAGATCTGGACGCCGTTCATGGCCACGTTGAGCTTGTCCGGTTCGAAGACGGCGTCCGTGGTGCCGACGGCGGACAACACGCGGCCCCAGTTGGGGTCCTTGCCGAAGATGGCGGCCTTGAACAGGTTGGAGCGGGCCACCGAGCGGCTGACCGTTTCGGCGTCGGCTTCGCTGGCGGCGTTGAACGTGCGGATGGCGATGTCGTGGCTGGCACCTTCAGCATCGGCGATCAGCTTCCGGGCGAGTTCGGCGCAGACCTGGGTCAGGCCCTCGCCGAACGCTTCGGCGGAGGGAACGGCACCGGCGGCGCCGGAAGCCAGGAGGACCACCGTGTCGTTGGTGGACATGCAGCCGTCGGAGTCGGCGCGGTCGAAGGTGACGCGCGTGGCATCGCGGAGGACAACGTCGAGCAGTTCCGGCTGCACCATGGCATCCGTCGTGAGCACCACCAGCATGGTGGCCAGGCCGGGTGCCAGCATGCCGGCACCCTTGGCGATCCCGCCGATGGTGAATTCCTGGCCATCGGCGTCGGTGCCGATGAAGAGGGCTGACTTCGGCACGCTGTCAGTGGTCATGATGGCGGTGCCGGCGGCCGGGCCGCCGTCGGTACTGAGCTCTGCAGCAGCGGCCTCAACCCCCGGCAGGATCTTGTCCATGGGCAACTGCTCGCCGATCAGGCCCGTGGAGCAGACAAAGACGTCGGTAGCCGAGACGCCCAGCACCTTGGCCACTTTCTCGGCGGTGCTGTGGGTGTTCTGGAAGCCGGTGGGACCGGTGCAGGCGTTGGCTCCGCCGGAGTTGAGGATGACGGCGTCCACGCGGCCGTCGGAGACCACCTGGCGGGACCAGTGCACGGGGGCTGCTGCCACGCGGTTGCTGGTGAAGACGGCGGCGGCCGCCTTGGAGGGGCCGTCATTGACGACCAGGGCGAGGTCCGGGTTGCCGGAGGCTTTGAGTCCGGCAGTGACGCCGGCTGCCCGGAATCCCTGGGGTGCGGTGATGGTCACGGGGCTACTCCCTGGAGGTTGAGGCCGGCGGTTTCGGGCAGGCCGAGTGCGATGTTCATGGACTGCACAGCGCCGCCGGCCGTGCCCTTGGTGAGGTTGTCAATCACGGAGGTGACGATGACCCGTCCCGTGTGCGCGTCGAAGGCCAGCTGCAGGGCGGCGTGGTTGGAGCCCTGGACGGACTTGGTCGCGGGCCACATGCCCTCGGACAGAACGTGGACGAACGGCTCGTCGTCGTACGCTTCGGTCCACGCCTGGCGAAGCTGCGCTGCGGTGGTGCCGGCTTTGACCTTGGCGGTGGCGGTGGTCAGGATGCCGCGGCTCATCGGTGCAAGCGTGGGAGTGAAGGAAACGCTGACTTTTTCCCCGGCTGCGTTGGAGAGGCCCTGCTCGATCTCGGGGGTGTGCCGGTGCGCGCCGCCCACGCCGTAGGGACTCATCGAACCCATGACTTCGGCGCCGATCAGGTTGACCTTGGCGGCCTTGCCCGCGCCCGAGGTGCCGGAAGCGGACACGATCACGACGTCGTCCGGCTCCAGCAGGTGCGCGGCGAATCCGGGGGTCAGTGCCAGGAGGGCCGAGGTTGGGTAGCAGCCGGGAACGGCGATGCGCTTGGCGCCCTTGAGGGCCTCACGCTGTCCGGGCAGTTCCGGGAGCCCGTAGGGCCAGGTGCCGGCGTGGGGCGAGCCGTAGAACTTCTCCCACGCGGCGGGGTCCTCGAGGCGGTGGTCGGCGCCGGCGTCGATGACAACCGTCCCTTCGGGAAGCTGGGCAGCGATCTCGGCGGAGGCTCCGTGCGGCAGCGCCAGGAAGACGACATCATGGCCGGAGAGGTTCTCCACGGTGGTGTCTTCGAGGATGCGGCTGGCCAGCCCATGCAGGTGCGGCTGCAGTTCACCGAGGCGGGAACCGGCATTGCTGTGGGCTGTGATGGCACCGATGGTCACACCGGGGTGGCCGGCAAGAAGGCGAAGGACCTCTCCCCCGGCGTAGCCGCTGGCTCCCGAAACCGCAACAGAAATAGTCATGCTCCGACTATACAGCAATAGTTATGCATAAGTACTGATATTTATGCAAGGAACCGTGTCCCGGGGATGACACCAGGACTGTCGTCCCAGTCTGCGGTGTCCCTAGGATGGTTTCGGCAGCCAGGGCCGGAGACACCGGGACCCGTGAAAGGAGAGCCATGACGCACGCAATCGTCGCACGGCAGGCAGGCGGACCGGAAGTCCTTGAGTACACGGAGGTGGAGCCCCCTGCTCCTGGCCCGGGGCAGCTGCTGGTCAAGGTCGGGGCGGCCGGCGTCAACTTCATCGACACCTACAAGCGCAGCGGCACGTACAAAGTCTCCTACCCCTTCACTCCCGGTTCGGAGGCCGCGGGCACGGTGGAGGCAGTGGGCGAGGGCGTGACCGGCTTCATCGCGGGCAGCCGGGTAGCTACCGCGGAAGGCATCAACTGCTACGCGGACTATGCGCTGGTGGATGAGGACGCCGCCCTGCCGGTGCCCAAAGGCCTGGATGTCTTTACCGCCGCAGCCCTCCCCCTCCAGGGCGTCACCGCCCATTACCTGATGAATTCGACCTTCAAGGTGGAACGCGGCCACAAGGTACTGCTGCACGCCGGAGCCGGCGGCGTGGGGCTGCTGTTGATCCAGCTGCTCAAGGCCAGGGGTGCGGAGGTTCTCACCACGGTTTCCACCGACGAAAAGGAGCAGTTGGCGCGCGAAGCCGGAGCGGATCACGTGCTGCGGTACGACCGATTCGCGGAGCGGGTCAGGGACATTACGGGCGGCACGGGAGTGGACGTGGTCTACGACGGGGTGGGGAAGGATACCTTCGACGGCTCGCTCGCCGCCCTGCGGGTCCGCGGAATGCTGGTGCTGTTCGGGGCCGCCTCGGGGCCCGTGCCGCCGTTTGACCCGCAGCGCCTCAACGCAGCGGGCTCCCTGTTCCTGACGCGGCCCACCATGGGACATTACCTGCGGGACGCGACTGAGCGGCGCTGGCGCTCGGACGAGGTGTTTGCCGCCGCTGCCGACGGGAGCCTGAAGGTCCGGATTGGCGCGCGCTACCCGTTGAGCCAGGCAGGCCAGGCGCACCGCGATCTGGAGGGCCGGAAGACCACGGGCAAGGTCATCCTGGTGCCCTGACACCTGGTCCTTGTGGACCGTGAACCAGCCACGACGGCGGCTCGCAGCCTGAGTGCGGCGGTTGTACATGGGGCGCTCACACCCCGGCCCTGGGATGGTGGGACAGGGCTTTCGTCCCACCCCAAAGGCAGCCCCGGGGTGGGACACTCGGCCAATGATGCATCAACGGAACCTGCGCCCGCTTCCTGCCGCCGGAGCACTTATCTGTGTTCCGGCCTGCTGGCTTGCGTTCCGGCGCCTCCAACTGCGCTGGGGTGCAACCCCGGAGGAGGCGGGCGGGCAACTGCCCGGTGATGACCTGATCGCTGTCGCCGGCCTGCAGGCAACGCGGTCTGTTACCGTCCATGCCCCGGCAGAACGGGTGTGGCCCTGGCTGGTGCAGATGGGCCAGCGCCGAGGGGGACTCTACAGCTACGATTTCCTGGAGAACCTCGCCGGCCTGGACATCCACAGCGCGGACCGCATCCATCCTGAGTGGCAGGACATCAAAGTGGGGGACCCTGTCCATCTGGCACCCACGGACTCCTCGAATCTGGAGGTGGCGCTCCTTGAACCGGAAAGAGCGCTCGTCCTGCGCATCCCCCCGGGTCCAGCACCTGGCCCCTTCGACTTCACCTGGGCCTTCATCCTCCAACCCAAGCCAAACGACACCACCCGGCTCATTGTCCGTGAGCGGTACGCCTACCGGCACTGGTGGGCACGGTTCCTGGTCGAGACCGTGGAAGTCGCCAGCTTCGTCATGTCCCTGCGCATGCTCCACGGGATCAGGAGCCGGGCCGAGGGACTCACTTAAAGGAACAGGCTGCAGACCGCAGCCATCCCGGGGCAAGTACATTGACACCGCCAGGGATACCAGTCACAGGATGGAGAGTCCTCAATCATGGACAGTCCCAGGCAGCCAGCTCATTTGCCCCCGAAAATCCTGCGCATTCCTGGGGCAATCCTCGCCGCGGTAGCTGTCTATCACCAGTTCCTCCGCCCGCTCCACCTTCACTGGGGAGCGACCAAGGACGAAGAAGAACGCCCAATGCCAGGCGATGAGTTCGTGAACGATCCGTACATGACGACTACCAGGGCCGTGTCCATCAAGGCCCGCCCCGGCAGCATCTGGCCTTGGCTTGTGCAAATGGGCGACAGGCGCGGGGGCCTGTACAGCTACGACGTCCTGGACCGGGCCTTCGGTATCCTGAGTGGCCCAAGCGCCGGCAGGATACTTCCCGAGTTCCAAGGGCTTGCGGCAGGTGACGTGATTCCCCTGGGCAAGGGCCCGGACTGGCCGGTCAGGATCCTTGACGCCGAGCGGGCCATGGTACTGGAACCGGTCTCCGGCCGCGTCAGTTGGTGTTTCGCGCTGTACCCGGAGGGGGACAATACACGGTTGGTGAGCCGGGTGCGCATCCGGATCTACACAAAGGTGGTCCTCTGGATTCTGGCGCCGCTGGTCGATGCATGCTGGTTCGTTATGGAGCGAAGGATGCTCAAGGGAATCCGTCAACGTGCCGAGAAACTTCGGAAGTAAGAAATTTCTGCGCCATCAGCATGTTCGAACAGTTGGCGCCGTAACGAAGCAGTCCCCGCACCCGATTCAAGGGGTGCGGGGACTGCTTTCGTCCGGAGGTTGCCCTGTTTAGCGCTGGACGGCTCCGAAGCGTTCTGCGGCCAACGCCACTGCCTGCTCACGCGCAGCCGAGGCTTCGTCTGCGGTGAGGGTGCGGTCGGCGGCCCGGAACCGGAGGCCGAAGGCCAGCGACTTCTTGCCTTCCTCGATGCCCTTGCCTGCGTAGACGTCGAACAGCGCCACGTCCTCCAGCAGCTCGCCGGCACCTTCACGCAGCGCGTCAAGGACCTCGTCCGCCGGCACCTCGGCAGGAACAACGAGTGCAACGTCCTGGGTGGCTACCGGGTACGTGGAGATGTGGCGGGCCACGATCACGTCCGGTGCCGCCTCAAACAGGGCGTCGGCGTCGAGTTCGAGTGCCACCGAACGGGCAGGCATGTCCGAAGCTGCCAGCAGCTTGGGGTGCAGTTCGCCCGCGTAGCCCACGGTCTCCCCTGTCCGCAGCGCCAGGCGGGCGGTGCGGCCGGGATGGAACGCCTGGTGGCTGCCCTGGCTGACCACCAGGTCGACGCCGAGGACGTCGCCGGCGAGGCGGGCAACATCCAGCGCATCGGCCCAGTCCCACTGCCGGGGGGTGTGCCCCGCGGCGGCCCGGGAATCATGGCCGGTGAGGACGGCAGCCACATGGAACGGCTGGTCCGGGACGCCGTCGTACAGTGCGTCGAGGACCTCGGCGTCAGGCTTGGCGCCCAGCGGCGGGATCGAAGCTGTGCCCACGGTCCCGGCCGGCAGGAATACCAGGCCCGATTCGAACAGGGCAAGATCGCGGAAGCCCCGCGAGTGGTTCCGCTTGGCCACCTCGATCAGCCCCGGGAGGATGGAGGTCCGCAGGAAGCCCTGCTCCTCGCTGATGGGGTTGGCCAGCTTGACCGCACTCCGCTCCGCACCCTGTTCGGCCACGCCAAAGGTGTCGTTGGCGGCCTTGGACACGAACGGGTAGGACAGGACCTCGGTAAGTCCGGCGTCCGCCAGGGCCTGGATCAGGCGCCGGCGCTGCTGCTGGACCCGGGTGAGGCCGCGGCCCGGAGGGGCCACCGGCAGCGTGGCGGGGATCTTGTCGTAGCCCACCAGCCGGGCGATCTCCTCGGTCAGGTCTTCCTTGGTCTCCAGGTCGCTGCGCCAGCTCGGGGGCGTAACGGTCCAGCCAGCGTCGTTCTTCACCACAACAGCGCCCAGGTCTTCAAGGGAGGTGACAATCTGCTCGTCGGTGAAGTCGATGCCGATGCGGGCCGCGGCGAAGCCGGCGGGCAGTCCAATGGTGACGGTTTCCGGTGCCGTGCCCACGTCGGTGCCCGTTTCGTCGGCGGTGCCGCCGGCAAGTTCCACCAGGAGGTCAACCACGCGCTGGGCGGCGATGCCCGCAACCTGCCAGTCAACCCCGCGTTCGAAACGCTTGGACGCCTCGGACGGCAGCTTGTGCCGGCGCCGGGACCGCCCAATGGACACCTCGTCAAAGTGTGCAGCTTCCACCAGGACGTTCGACGTCGAGTCACTCACCTCGGTGGCCGCGCCGCCCATGACGCCCGCAATGCCGATGGCACCGGAGTCATCGGTGATGAGCAGGTCCTCGGTGTCAAGAGTGCGTTCCTTGCCGTCCAGTGTGGTGATCTTCTCGCCTGCCGCCGCGCGCCGCACCGCGATCTCACCGGACAGCTTGTCCTGGTCGTAGCAGTGCGTGGGCTGGCCCAGTTCGAGCATGACGTAGTTGGAGATGTCCACCGGCAGCGAGATGGAGCGGATGCCTGCCAGCCGGAGCCTGGACACCATCCATGGCGGAGTGGGCCTGGTTGCATCGACGCCGCGGACCGTGCGCGCCACGAAGCGGTCGCAGCCGGGCTTGCCGTAGATGGGGGCGTCGTCGTTGAGCTTGACGCCGTAGCCGCCCGACAGCCCTGCCGGTGCGTTGACCTTCGCTGCCGGGTCCGTGAAGGCGGTTCCGGTGGCGTGCGCATACTCGCGGGCCACCCCGCGGATGGAGAAGGCGTAGCCGCGGTCCGGGGTGACGTTGATTTCGGCAGCCTCATCGTACAGTCCCAGCAACTCCATGGCGTCGGTGCCGATTTCCGGGTCAAGCCCGATGCGGGACAGCACCAGGATGCCGTCGTGGTCCTCGCCGATGCCCAGTTCGCGGACCGAGGCGATCATGCCGGCCGACAGGTGGCCGTAGGTCTTGCGGGCCGAGATGTGGAAGTCGCCGGGCAGCACGGCACCCGGAAGCGTGACCACCACCTTGTCGCCCTCAACAAAGTTGTGGGCGCCGCAGATGATGCCCTGGACACCGGAAGGGTCGATCCCGTCTCCGGTAAGGGTCTGTTCCTGCCCTTCGGGCACAACGCGGACCTGGCACCAGTTGATGGTCTTGCCGTTGGTCTGCGGTTCCTTGACCAGACTCAGGACCTGCCCCACCACGATGGGGCCCTTCAGCGTGTCCGTGGGGCGGTGGACTGCTTCTTCCTCGAAGCCGACCTTGACCAGCTCGGCCATGACATCTTCGGCCGTTGCATCGGCCGGTACGGCCGCGAATTCACGCAGCCAGGAAAGTGGGATACGCACTGTTTAGATCTCCATCCCGAAGTGCTCGCTGAACCGTACATCGCCTTCGATCATGTCGCGCATGTCCCCCACCTCGTTGCGAAACATAAGGGTGCGCTCAATGCCCATGCCGAAAGCAAAACCTGAATAGACATCCGGGTCGATGCCCGCAGCGCGCAGGACATCGGGGTTGACCATGCCGCAGCCGCCCCACTCGATCCAGGCCGGGCCGCCCTTGGCGCCGGGGTGGAAGATGTCCAGTTCGGCGGAGGGCTCGGTGAACGGGAAGTAGTTGGGGCGCAGCCGGATCTGGGCTTCGTCGCCGAACATCTGGCGGGCGAAGTGCTCCAGGGTGCCGCGCAGGTCCGCCATGGACAGGTTCCTGTCGATGGCCAGGCCTTCGAACTGGTGGAACACCGGGGTGTGGGTGGCGTCCAGTTCATCGGTGCGGAACACCTTGCCGGGGCACAGCACATAGATGGGCACCTCGCGCTCCAGCATGGACCGGACCTGCACCGGCGAGGTGTGGGTGCGCATCAGCAAGTGGGCCTCGGGGGGTTCCACGAAGAAGGTGTCCTGCATTTCGCGGGCCGGGTGGTCCGGCTTGAAGTTCAGGGCGTCGAAGTTGAACCACTCCGATTCCACCTCGGGACCTTCGGCGATTTCCCAGCCCATGCCCACGAAAATGTCCGCCACGCGGTCCTGCAGCGTGGAGAGCGGGTGGCGGGCACCGGCGCGGCGGCGACGCGGCGCTGCGGTGACGTCCACGGTTTCCTCGACCAGGATCCTGGCGTCGTTTTCAGCCTCCAGAACCGTGGCACGATCGGCGAGCGCCTTGTTGACCCGGCCGCGGGAGGCACCCATCAGCTTTCCGGCGAGCGCCTTCTGGTCCTTGGGCAGGCGGCCAATTTCACGGTTGGCAAGGCTCAGCGGGGATTTCTCGCCGCTGTGGACAAGCCGCACCGCCTTCAGCTCGTCAAGGGTGGCCGCACCGGCGATGGCGGTGATGGCCTGGTCTACAGCGGCGTTGATGGCGGCCTCATCCGTGGGGTTCGGGATGGCGCCGCCCGGCAAAGTTTCAGTCATCTACTGTTCTTAGCTACGAGTCGTGGCTGCCGGCAGGCGGGGCAGCCACGCGCGGTTTCCCGCCCGGCGCGTCCGTCGCTGGCAGGTCATGGATGAATGCGCTGAACGTCAGTGTCATTCAATGACCAGGTCAGGGCTCGCCGGCAGGACCGGCGGCCACTGCCTTCCAGTCTAGTAGAACCCTCCGGCTACCATGGCCTCATGACTTTGCGGCAGCGCGTGGGCTCACTGGACGGCCCGACGACGGCCCAGCGGCTCAGGCGGGCAGCGAACCTCCTCAACGGGAGCACCGTGGCCGGGCTCGCCGTCGCCCTGGCCGCCGGGACGCGCATCAGCCGGGGTCCCCGCGGGCTGGTCATTGCGGCCGGTTACCGCTGGCGGCTGCCTTTCGCCGGCGCCTACACCTTGGGCAACGTGGTGCTGTGCCGCAGCACCGCTGCGGACCTCTTGTCCCGGCCCGCTCTCCTGGGACACGAGGAACGGCACTGCAGCCAGTATGCGTGGTGCCTGGGGCTTCCCTTTATCCCGTTGTACCTGGCGGCCGCCGGCTGGTCAGTGCTGCGTACCGGGAATCCGGGGACGGCGAACATCTTTGAACGCCGGGCGGGACTGGCCGCCGGCGGTTATCCGCTCACCGCGGGGAGGCAAGTCTAATGGGCCAGGTATCGAACGTCCGCGTGGATACGGGGACAGTCACTGTCACGGGGACGGGATGGGCGGAAGCTGCCCCCGACCTGATGCTGGTCTCCATAGGGGTGGAGTGCCGCGCCGAATCGGTGTCGGAAGCCTACGCGGCAGCCGGAAACGACCTGGGGGCAGTTGGCTCGGTCCTCCGCAGCCGCGGCGTTGCCCCGGTTGATATCCGTTCGGCCGGCCTGTCCGTCCGCGCCGACCTCGCCTGGCGGGACGGCGAAGGCCAAAGGCTGGTGGGCTACGTCGCGTCCAGCAGCCTCGCGGTCAGGCTGCGGGACCTCGGCAGCGCGTCCGTTGCCGTCTCCGACGCCGTTCGCGCCGGCGGGGATGCTGTGCGGCTGAACAACCTGCAACTGGTCCTTTCCGACGACTCCGCGGTCCGGGCACAGGCCCGCGAGGCCGCATGGCAGGACGCTCTCAGCTCCGCCGGACAGTATGCCGCGTTGGCCTCGGCCAGTTTGGGGAGGGTCCTGTCCGTGACGGACCAGCACCCGGCCCCGGGACCGGTGCCTCTTGCCGGACTGCAGCGGGCATCCGCCGCTGAAGGCCCATCGGTTGAACCGGGGGCGAACCGGGTGGAGGCAGCCATTACCGTCACATGGGAGCTGAGGCACCAGCAGTGACGGGCAGCTGCTGCGTTGCGTGGCGGCGCCGAAGCATACGTTGTAGCCGGCTTCGACCGCGCGTCGCCTTGACTTAAATTCGAACATGTTTTCGAATGGGTGTCATGAGATGGGAAGCTCAAGCACTGGTGCCCACGCCGGACTCCGCGGGAGGACCGGGACCGGCACTGCTTCCGCTGGCAGGCCTGGTCCGTTCCGTCACCACCCCTGAGTTCGCCGGAATCACGTTCCACGAGGTCACTGCCAAGTCGGTGCTCAACAGGGTTCCGGCGGGATCGAAGATGCCGTTCGAATGGACGGTGAATCCCTACCGCGGCTGCAGCCACGCCTGCGTTTACTGCTTTGCCCGCAAGACGCACACGTACCTGGACTTTGACGCCGGCATGGATTTCGACAGCCAGGTGGTGGTGAAGGTCAACGCCGCGGAGATCCTGCGGAAGGAACTGAACAAGGCGTCCTGGACGCGCCAGCAGGTGGCGCTGGGCACGAACACCGATCCGTACCAAAGGGCCGAGGGCAGGTACCGGCTCATGCCTGGAATCATCAACGCGCTGGCGGAGTCCGGGACTCCCCTGTCCATCCTCACCAAGGGGACCCTGCTGGCCCGCGACATCCCGCTGCTCAAGAGCGCTGCCACGCAGGTGCCCGTAGGGCTCGGCATCTCCCTGGCCATGACCGACGAAGCCCTTTCCGAGGCAATCGAGCCCGGCACCCCCGGACCCAGGGCCCGGCTCAAACTGGTGTCCCGGCTGCGCGAGGCCGGACTGCCCTGCGGCGTCATGGCCATGCCCATCCTGCCCTGGCTCTCCGACAGCGACGAAGCACTGGATTCACTGTTCGGTTCACTGGCGGCCGCCGGCGCAACCGGAGTCAGCGCGGGCGCGCTGTACCTGAAGCCGGGTACCAGGGAATGGTTCATGAAATGGATCGCTGCCAACCACCCCGACTTGGCCGGGCGCTACCGGCGGCTCTACGGGACCGGCTCCTACGCGTCCAAGGAATACCGGATGTGGCTTGCCGGCAAGGTCCGCTATTTCAAGGCACGCCACGGCTTTTCGCACTCCTCGGGCTTCAGCCACAGGGACCTGGATGATCCGCGGGCCGAGGAAGCCGAATACCCGGCCGGGATCATTCCCACCGCCGTTACGGATGGCGCCACCGAGATTTCAGTTTCCCGGCCCTCGCAGCAGGACGCGCTCTTCTAGTAGGTCCTGCCACGCGGCGATTCCACCGAATCCAGGAGCGCATGGACAATCGGATAATCGGCCGGTATCCACGGCAGGCCAAGGACCGCGTGACGGTCCTGCAGTTGGACCCAGCGCAGTTCGTCATGGTCTTCAAGGGGCAATGGCGCCCCGCGGGTCACCTCGGCGAACCAGACCCTCATACTGGCCCGGTCATTCAGGGGCCAGCCGTCCGGTGTTTCCGCGGGCAGCTCTGCGCCCAGGCGGACGCCGATTCCGAGTTCCTCGGCCAGCTCCCGCACCAGCGCCGGTTCAGGTTCCTCACCGGGTTCAACCTTGCCCCCGGGGAACTCCCACAGCCCTGCCAGGTGCTCCGGAGCGCTCCGCCGTGCCACCAGCAGTGCCGTTGGATCGGCCAGCCTGTCCACCACAGCTCCGCCCACTACCTGTATCAGTCCAGTCACCGGCCCATTCTATGGGCCACAATGGGAATGGCCCGGAACAGCATTTCCCGTCCAGGGGAACAGCGTCTGCCCGCCCAGGGTTTGCCTCACTATCCGGACCTTCCTGCCCCATTGCCGTGGCGCCCGTCCCATTTCCAGTTCCACCTTTTGAGAAGCAGGCATATGAGCAGCGTTCTTTCCCCGTCCACGGCGGCCCGCATCAAGGCCCCCAACGTCGGCATGGCCATCTTTGCCCTGGCCATGGGCGGTGTGGGCATCGGCGTTACCGAGTTCACCATGATGGGCCTGCTGAAGGAAGTTGAACAGGGCCTGGGGATCAGCACTCCCGAGGCTGGGCACCTGATCTCTGCGTATGCACTGGGAGTGGTGGTAGGCGCTCCCCTCCTGGCCGCCGTCGGTGCGAAGCTGCCCCGCAAGAAGCTGGCGCTTGCCCTCCTGCTGTTCTTCACCGTGGCCAACCTGACCTCGTTCGTCGCCCCTGACTATGGGTCCATGCTCGTGTCCCGCTTTGCCGCCGGTCTGCCCCACGGCGCGTTCTTCGGGGTTGCGGCCGTCATCGCCGCATCACTGGTTCCGCCGACGCGCCGGGGCTGGGCCATCTCCATGGTCATGGCCGGGCTCAGCGTCTCCAATGTAGTGGGCGTCCCGTTCGCCACATGGCTGGGGCAAACCTTTGGCTGGCGCCTGCTGTTTGTCCTGGTGGGTGGCATCGGCCTGCTGGCCCTGGTCATGGTGTGGAAATTTGTCCCATTCCAGCACGCGCACCCGGACGCGAGCATCCGGCGCGAACTCGGGGCCCTCAAGCGGCTCCAGGTGTGGCTGGCCCTCCTCGTGGGCATCGTGGGCTTCGGCGGCTTTTTCGCCACCTACACCTACATTGCGCACACCATGACCGCGGTGGCCGGCATCCCGTCGGCGCTGATCCCCCTGGTGGTGGCGCTCTATGGGCTGGGCATGGTAGCCGGGAACGTCGTCGGAGGCAGGCTGGCCGACAAATCGGTCATGGGCACCCTGTACCGCGTCCTTCCGGCCATTGCCGTGGCCCTGGTGGTATACGCGGTGGCCGCCCACTGGCAGTGGAGCGCCATGGTTATGGTGTTCGTGGTGGGAGCTTCAGGCTCCATGCTGATCCCCGCCCTGCAGACCCGGCTGCTGGACGCGTCGCCGGACGCACCATCGCTGGCATCTTCCCTCAACCATGCCGCGCTGAACGTCGCCAACGCGCTGGGCGCATTCCTCGGCGGCCTGGTCATCGCCCTGGGGTGGGGCTTTGTTGCCCCCGCCCTGGTCGGCGCCGTCCTTGCCGTCCTCGGTTTCGGCGTCGCCCTCCTCAGCGGCCTGCTGGAACGCAAGAGGCCGCTGACTGCCTGACCCCGCATCACCGCACAGGGAGGGTGCGGCCGGCCCGATTCCGGCCGGCCCGGCACTAGGGGCGCGGTGCAGCCGCGGCAGGATCCTGGCCGGCCGCCGTCGCCGTCCGGTGCAAATCCGGTTCGAGGTAGATGACCCGCGCAATGGGGACAGCAGCCCGGATCCTCTCCTCGCAGCCGTCAATGGCCCGTGCTATCTCCTCGCCGGTCGCGGACCTGCTGACGGCGATCTTGGCCGCTACCAGCAGCTCCTCAGGCCCCAGGTGCAGCGTCCTGAGGTGGATGATGCGGCCGCCGTCCGACTCGATGGCAGCCCGGATCCGATCAACGTCGGCCTTCGTGGCGGACTCGCCCAGCAGAAGCGACTTCGTTTCCAGCGCCAGGACCACGGCGATGGCCACCAGCAGGAGTCCAATCATCCCCGTGCCGGCGGCATCCCACACGCCGTTGCCCGTGATCAGGGTCAAGCCCACGCCGATCAGTGCGAACAGCAGGCCCAGAAGGGCGCCGAAGTCCTCAAGCAGGATGACCGGCAGCTCGGGCTGCTTGGCGCTGCGCACGAACTTTACCCAGGACTGCTTGCCGCGGGTATGGTTCGATTCCCTGATGGCGGTCCGGAAGGAATAGGACTCGGCCAGGATGGCTCCCACCAGCACGGCCAGCGGAACCCACCAGAACCCGCCTTCGATGCCGTGCGGGTGCAGGAACTTCTCATATGCTTCGAAGAGGGCAAAGAGGCCACCGACCGTGAACAGCACAATCGACACGATGAACGCGTAGATGTAGCGCTCACGGCCGTAACCGAACGGATGCTCAGGGCTGGCGGCCCGCTGGGATTTCTTGCCGCCCACCAGGAGCAGCAGCTGGTTGCCGGAGTCCGCCAGGCTGTGGATGGCCTCGGCAAGCATCGATGACGACAACGTCAGGAAGTATGCCAGGAACTTCAGCACTGCGATGGTCAGATTCGCGGCGAGGGCCGCAATGATCGCCTTGGTACCGCCACTTGCAGCCACGGGGCTTCACCTCTTTGCGGGTTGCTCATATGTCGGATACTGCGGGTCCAGGCCGCAGCCCGCTCTTTGGATACCGTACCCGCCGGGCCCGTGGCATACCGCAGCACAGGCCGGCGAAGCTACTGACTTTACGGGGTGCTTATGTTAGCTTGAGGCTCATCGGGACTATTAATCCCGGTCACAATGAGGAGGAGACATGGGTTTTCTTGCTTGGATTATTTTGGGCCTGATTGTCGGGGCCATCGTTAAAGCCGTTATGCCCGGACGGGTCGGCGGCGGCTGGGTGACCAGCCTCATCCTGGGTGTCGTTGGTGCGATTGTTGGCGGCTGGATCGGCAGCCTTCTGTTCAACAAGGGCGATCTTGGCTTCTTCGACCTCGGCACCTGGATTCTCGCTATCGTTGGCGGCCTGCTTGTCGCCGGCATCTACGGAGCAGTCACCGGACGCGGCAAAGCCAGCCGCGCACCCTGATCGCTCTGTCCAGCAATAACCAACGGGCCCCGGAATTCCGGGGCCTTTCTTTGTGCCCCTGGATAGGTTCGACTCCGGGATGCAGTGCCCCCGGTGCACGGAGTACGCACGGCTCCCGTGCGCCGTCGGGCGTCCTTATTCTGCGCGGCCCTGCTCCGCGGCACTGTGGGCACGGCGCTGGGAACGGGCGCTGGCGTAGAGACACACGGTGGCTGCCGTTCCCAGGTTGAGGCTTTCCGCGGCACCGTAGACCGGAACGGCAACCCGGTGGTCCGCCAGTTCAAGCTCCTCGTCGGAGAGCCCCTGCGCTTCGTTCCCGAAGAACCAGGCGGTCGGTGCGGCGAGGTCGAAAACGGAATCGGGGCCGGCTCCAGTCAGTCTGCGGCGCGCGTTCTCGTCCTGCAGGACATCCAGGTCCAGCTGCCCGTAACCGTCGGCAGCGAGGATGCCGATGCCGGCGGCCTTGCAGGCGGCGGCAAGTTCCGCGGGGTCCGCGGCGAGGACCACCGGAAGGTGGAACAGTGACCCTGCGGTGGAGCGGACCGCTTTGGGGTTGTAGATGTCGACGCTGGACGTCGTGAAAATGACGGCGTCGGCGCCGGCCGAGTCGGCCGCGCGCAGCACGGTGCCCGCATTCCCCGGGTCCCTGACCTGGCACAGGACGGCGATCAGGCGGGGGCCGGCGTCGAGTACTTCCGCCAGCGCAACGTCCACGAACCTGCAGACGGCCACGATCCCCTGCGGATTAACGGTGTCCGCCATGGCCGCCAGGACCTCGTCGGTGGCCAGCCGGGCGTTGGTGCCTTCGGCGAGCTCTTCGAATTCGGGGAAGCGGTCCAGGCAGCTTTCGCTGGCGAATAGCTCGGTGACCACTCCGGGCGCTCCCGCCGCGAGGCGCTGCTGGTGGAGCTTGAGGGCTTCCCGGACCGCCTGCGGCCCCTCGGCAAGGAACTGGCCACGCTTTAAACGGGCCGGGCGCCCTGCAAGCTTTGCCACGTCCCTGACCCGATCGGCTCGGGGGTTGGACAGTGGAAGATCTTGCGGGCGCCCGGTTTCGTTCATACAAGAACTGTAGTAGCTGACGCTTCGAGTTCCTGAACCGGCCCCTCAGGCGAGGGGCTGCAGCGGCTGCTAGGCTGCGGCAACCTTCTTGGCGGAGGTGTCTGCCGGCAGGGAGTCCTTGGCCACCTGGACCAGTGCGGCGAAGGCGTTGGCGTCAGAGACGGCAAGCTCGGCCAGCATGCGGCGGTCAACCTCGACCTCGGCGGCCTTCAGGCCCTGGATGAGGCGGTTGTAGGTGAGGCCGTTGGCGCGGGACGCAGCGTTGATACGCTGGATCCACAGGCGGCGGAAGTCGCCCTTCTTCTTCTTGCGGTCGCCGTAGCTGTACACAAACGAGTGCAGCAGCTGCTCTTTGGCCTTGCGGTACAGGCGCGAACGCTGTCCGCGGTAGCCCTTTGCCCGTTCAAGAACAACCCGGCGCTTCTTGTGGGCGTTGACCGCCCTCTTCACACGTGCCACGTGCGTACTCCTTCGAAAATCTGATCCCAAGCATCTGTTGCCGGTATTCCGGCGGCCTGAGAAGGCTGTTTGGCAGGTGACGGACCACCAGGAAGCGATCCATCAATAAACTTGGAAACTAGATGCCGAGCATCTTCCGGATGACCTTGGCATCGCCCTTGAAGACGATCTTGTCACCGGCAAGGCGGCGGGTCAGGCGGCTGGACTTGTGCTCCAGGTAGTGGCGGCGGTTGGCCTGCTGGCGGCGCAGCTTGCCGCTGCCGGTCAGCTTGAAGCGCTTCTTAGCACCACTGTGGGTCTTCATCTTCGGCATGGGAACCGATCTCCTTACGTTTCTGCGGACCCTGGGGCCGGCAGTTCTATCGCGCAGCCGCCCCTGCGGGCAGCATGCTGGTTGCTGACTGCCGGGGGCATGCCCCCGGCAGCTATGAACTAGTTGGTCTTCTTACCGGCCGGCTTCGGCACTGCCTTGGGGGCAGGGCGGGCAGCAGGCTTCGGCGCAGCAGGCCTGGCCACCGGCTTGGGCGGTGCAGGCACACCGGCCGGCTTCGGCGCGGCCGCTTCCGGCTTGGCGGCAGCTGCAGGCCTGGGCGCCGGAGCGGCGGCCTTCGGTGCTTCCTGCTTCGGAGCCGGAGCCTTAGGAGCTTCCTGCTTCGGAGCCGGAGCCTTAGGAGCTTCCTGCTTCGGAGCCGGAGCCTTGGGAGCTTCCTGCTTCGGAGCCGGAGTCTTGGGAGCTTCCTGCTTCGGAGCCGGAGCCTTGGGAGCTTCCTGCTCAGGAGCGGCGGCAGCGGGCGCCTCAACCGGGGCAGTGTCCGCAGCGGCTGCCTCCGGCTCGGTGGAGACGGTGAAGCCTTCCGGAAGGAGATCCGCCAGCGACTGCGTCATGGGGGCCTGGTCCTCGCCGGACGTGTCAACACGTCCCGAAGCCTTGGCTTCATTCTGTGCCTTGGCCTCGGCGCGCTGGGTTGCCCGGCGTGCTTCCGCCTTGGCCTCAGCCTTGTTCTTCAGCGGGCCAACCACCATGACCATGTTGCGGCCGTCGATACGGGGGCTGGACTCCACTACGCCAACTTCGGCGACGTCCTCCGCGAAGCGCTGGAGCAGGCGAATGCCCATCTCCGGACGCTGCTGCTCACGGCCACGGAACTGGATCATTGCCTTGACCTTGTCCCCGGCACCGAGGAAGCGCAAGGCGTGGCCGCGCTTGGTCTCGTAGTCGTGGGTGTCGATCTTCAGGCGGAAGCGGATTTCCTTCAGAACCGTGTTCGTCTGGTTCTTCCGGGCCTCACGTGCCTTGACCGCGGCCTCGTACTTGTACTTGCCGAAGTCCATCAGCTTGCACACCGGAGGCTTCGCCTGAGGTGCAACTTCAACGAGATCAAGGTCGGACTCGGCAGCCAGGCGCAGGGCATCCTCAATACGGACGATTCCTACCTGTTCACCTGCAGGGCCGACCAGCCGCACCTCGGGGACGCGGATACGCTCATTGATTCTTGGCTCGCTAATGTTAAAGCTCCTGTGTTTGTTGTTGAGTCCGGCAAATAGAGAAGGCCCCCAATTGCCGGAGCAATCGAAGGCCTCAAAGAGGTTGGACCGGCAACCCGAAAAGGGCTGCACGTGCACTGCGCCGGCGGATGCCGGTCCGTGCCCAACCAGGTACCCGGCAACCTTGCGTCCCCTGCAGGTTCCAAAGGAACGCCTGGGACAACGGCTGACGCGGGTGGGAGAGAACTCCGCTTGCAAACTGGAAGCCATTCTACAGAAAAAATTCCCGTCAACGCTGCGAAGCGCTGTTGGGAACCTGATCGTTTGGGACAATCTCTGAAATAACGACATCCAGTCGGTCTGTGTCAAGCTTACCAGTATGAGCACCTCAGACAGTAATTCGTACGTCTTCGAGCCCGGTGACGCAGGCGCAGACGTTTCACAACACATCCGCGACATCTCCGAAGTTCCGGCCATCGAGGTCATCACCACGGCCGCCGTGCACCTGATGAGCGCGGCCGCGGTAAAGCTTGGCCTGGCAGCGGAAGACAACGCAGCCGAACTCAAGGACCTTGACGAGGCCCGGAAGCTGATCACCGCGCTGGCCGGCCTGGTCACCGCAGCCGCCCCTGAAATCGGGTCCCAGCACGCCGGACCCTTGCGCGACGGCCTGCGCTCCCTGCAGCTGGCTTTCCGTGAGGAGTCGCTGATTCCGGATGCACCGGGCAAGGGCCCGGGTGAAAAGTACACCGGAGCAGTGAACTAGGGAACAACTCCCCCAAGCAGCGCCCGACGGCGGGACGGCCTTTCAAGGTCGTCCCGCCGTCGCGCTTTAACTCCATCGATTGCTCCGTACCTGCCGTTTTCCCAGCCCAAAAGGGCAATTACGCAGCAATCGATGGGCAGGCCGGCAGGGTTCCCCGGCCGAGCTTGCGAGGTTAGGGTGCCGGTGGCGAGCAATCGGCGGGTAGGCCGGCGTCAGGCGGCGGCTTTTCGGCGCCGGCGCTGGAGGGCCAGGCCCACGAGGCACAGCACCACGCCCGCGGCGCCGACGGAAACGAAGCCGCCGGAGGGCCCCATAACGTCGATGAAGATGCCGGCCAGCGGCGAACCGAGGGCAACACCGGCGGTGAGGGCCGAGCCATACCAGCCCATGGCCTCCCCCCGCCGCTCCTCGGACACCAGCTCGGCGACCTTTTCGGAAGCCGCGGAGAGCACGGGAGCGCAGAGCAGGCCCGGCAGGACGGAGACGAAAGCCAGGGTCCAGGTGTCGTGGGCAAAAGCCATGGGCAGGGTCAGTGCGGCCATTCCCAGCAGCAGGATGACAGGTGGGATGGGCCGGTGCATGGCGCCGTAGATGAGCCCGCCCACCACGGAGGCAGCGCACCAAAAGACAAAGACGATCCCGATTTCGCTCTGGTGCCCACCGGTTTGCAGTGCTGCGACAATGCCTACGTCGGTACCGCTGAGGACCATTCCGGCGCCCGCGGCAACGGCGAAGAGTGCCGCAACCGTGGCAGTGAACCACGCGAAGCCGCCCGCAAGCCGTCCGCGCAGTCCGCGCTGTGCCGCACTGGTGGCCGCGCCCGCGGGGGCCAGTTCCGCGGCGGCTTCCTGGAGATGGGCAGGAGCAGTGGAGACGACGGCGGCTTCCGCGGCGTGCTGCTCATCCTCTGCGCATTCGACAGTCAGGCCCTGGCTTCGCGTGGGCGGGTTGAACCACATGAGGAACAGCCCGGAGAGGGAAGTGGCCACGCCCACCACCGTCAGGCCGGCAACGGTGAAACCGCTGGTGGCAACAACGGCTCCCGCAGCCGGTCCAATCATGAACACCACTTCGGTGGTGATGGCATCCAGGGCGAACGCGGTCCGGCGCTGGTCACCGTCCGCCAGGACCCCGAGGGATTGCCGGACCACGCTGAAGATGGGCAGCGTGAGCAGCCCGCCCACGAATACCAGCGGAAGGAGCCACTGATAGGACACGTGCGGCACGACCGACCAGATCACCGTTTCGGAGATGACGGAAGGGATGAGCGCGGTCCGCAGTCCCACAGTGTCAACGCGCCTGCCCCGCCACGGAGCGCCCAGGGCAATGCCGATGGTCATGACCGCCGCGGCGGCACCGGCCGCCGCGTACCCCTGGCCCAGGGTGAGGACGATGTGCAGGGTCAGGAGCACCCCTGCGGCTGAGTGCGGGATGCGGGCAACCATGCCCACCAGCAGCAGCCGGCGGATCGGCCGGACAGCGAGCAACTCCCGGTAGAGAGCGAAATTCACGAAGCGGTCCTTCAGCGTATGCCGCTGGTCCGGCGGGGATCACCCACCCTGCTGCGGCTAGTCGGGAGCGCGCCTCAGTTTGATCTCAAGGGAGTCGACGCGCTCCCCAAACAATACATTCCGCGACCACTCCGACTGGAGGCCGGCCACCAGTTCCTGGACACCGGAAGCGTCCAGGCCGTCCTCGAGGTACAGCACCACCTGCAGCTCCGGCCCGGCGCCGCCGCCAGGCACTGCCGAGCCGTCGGCAGCTCTGGCCGCCACTCCCCTGCCAGGCAGCAGCTCGATGCTCCGGATGGCGGCGAAACCGGCAGCGGCCCCGCCCATTTCACGGGCGAGCTCAGGGTCGTTGTAGGAGGGGGTCCAGCCATGCTGCTGGGCCAGTTCCCAGACACCGGGGCGGCGCACCACGAACGTCACGTCGGCTCCCGGGTCCAGGACCAGAAGCTCGGCGCCTTCGGCCACTGCCGAGAGGGCCGCCCGCGCGGCGTACACCGCCACGGGCCGGGCCTCGGGGTGCCAGGCAGCCAGAGCCGCCGCTGAGGTGAATGCGGGCAGCGCAGTCCTGCCGTCGGCCGCCTTGAGGGTCACCAGCGCCATGTCCGCCTGTTTGTCGGCGTGCAGCCCGTGGGCCGCCTCCGCCTCTTCAGCCAGTTGCGCCACGATCGGTATAAAGACCCGGGCCGTTGCCAGCGAGGCAACCACGCCCGCTTCGTCGCCCCGCCCCTCGCGGAGCGCGGCAACCGCGGCGAGGTAGCCGGCGTCGGCCGTTCCGTCGTCGTCCTCGAAGTTGTGGATCTTCGCGTCGTCACCGGCGAGGCTGCGCCCGGCCCACGGCTGGCCCGCGGAATCCGTGGCACTGCCTGCACCGGCCAGCGCTGCAGCGATATGGCCCGGCAGTTGGCGGGCTGGAGGACTTACCGGTTCTTCGGAGCTGGCCATGGCCTGCTACTTCCCCGCGCTTAGCGGCGGCCGGCGACGTCGAGGGCTTCAGGCAGCGTGAAGGCTCCGGCGTACAGCGCCTTGCCCACGATGGCACCTTCCACGCCCAGCGGGACCAGCGAGCGAAGGACCTTCAGGTCGTCCAGGCTGGAGATGCCGCCGGATGCGACCACGGGCTTGCCGGTCTTTTCCACCATTTGCCGGAGGAGTTCAACGTTGGGTCCCTGGAGGGTGCCGTCCTTGGTCACGTCGGTCACCACGTAGCGGGCGCAGCCGGCCTCTTCGAGGCGGCCCAGCACGTCCCAGAGGTCCCCGCCTTCCTTGGTCCAGCCGCGGCCTGCGAGGGTGGTTCCCCGGACGTCAAGGCCGACGGCGATCTTGTCGCCGAAGCGCTCGATGGCCCGCCGGGTCCACTCGGGATTCTCCAGTGCGGCGGTTCCCAGGTTGACCCGGGCCACGCCGAGGCCAAGCGCGGCTTCCAGGGTTTCGTCGTCACGGAGGCCGCCGGAGAGCTCCACCTTGATATCCAGCCGGCCGACCACTTCGCGGAGCAGGTCGGCGTTGGAGCCGCGACCGAACGCTGCGTCAAGGTCCACCAGGTGCACCCATTCGGCGCCCTGCTGCTGCCAATTCAGCGCCGCTTCGAGGGGGGTTCCGTAGCTGGTCTCGCTGCCCGCCTCGCCCTGGACCAGCCGGACGGCCTGGCCGTTGACGACGTCGACGGCTGGCAGCAGTTCAAGTACCGGCAGGTCATGTGCGGTGGTCATACTCATCCTCGGTGTTGGTTCTTCGGTTTGGGCAAAAGCGGGGTTTGATCGGTGCGGTTCAGGGAGTTCCGCGCCGCCCCTTGGTAGTCAGCCGGCCGGCAGCGTGAGCAGGTAGGCGGCGACCAGCGACATGGCGGCCAGGACGTAGAAGGACACCTGGATCCAGAGCGGCTTGCGCTGCTGCCGGAACGAGATGCCGCCGCCAATGAGGATGCCGGCGAGGCCCATCAGGAGTACGGACCACATCTAGGCGTCACTGCCGGCGTCGGCCGCCGGTGCGCCGGAGTCAACCCCGGCCGGCTTGCGCAGGCCTTCCACCCAGTTGCGCAGGAGCCGCGCACCGGCATCGCCGGACTTTTCGGGGTGGAACTGGGTTGCGCAGAGCGGGCCGTTTTCGACGGCGGCGATGAACGGGCCGCCGTGCTCGGACCAGGTGACCAGCGGCGGGGCCATCCGCGGCTGGATGACGTCGAAGTTCCATTCCTGCACGCCGTACGAGTGCACGAAGTAGAACCGCTCGTTTTCGACGCCGGCAAAGAGTTTCGAGCCTTCCGGCACCTTGACGGTGTTCCAGCCCATGTGCGGAACCACCTCCGCGCGGAGCGCCTCCACCTTGCCGGGCCACTCGCCGATGCCCTCGGCCTCGGTGCCGTGTTCCACTCCGGCTTCGAACATGACCTGCAGGCCCACGCAGATGCCAAGCACCGGGCGCCCGCCTGCCACGCGCCGGCCGATAAGCCGGATACCGTCCACGGCCTTGAGTTCACGCATGACGGTCTCGAACGCACCCACGCCGGGCACCACCAGGCCGTCTGCGTTCAGCACGTCCTCTGGCTTGGAGCTCAGGATTACTTCCGCGCCGGCCCGTTCCAGTGCGCGAACGGCGGACCTGACGTTCCCGGAACCGTAGTCCAGTACCGTGACCGTGGGCTTGCCCTCCGGTGACGGCAGCTTCCGCGAAGCCGCCGGATCGATGATCGCGCCGTCTTTCAGGACCTGCCCGCTCACAGCGCTCCCTTGGTGGAAGGGATGCCCTCAACCCGGGGATCGGGCTCGACGGCGGCGCGGAGGGCGCGTGCGAAGGCTTTGAACTGTGCCTCGACGATGTGGTGCGGGTCCCGGCCAGCCAGAACGTTCATGTGCAGGCAGATGCCGGCGTGGAGTGTGATGGCCTCGAAGACGTGGCGGGTCAGGGACCCGGTGAAGTGGCCGCCGATCAGGTGGTATTCCTGGCCGGCCGGCTCGCCGCCGTGCACCAGGTAGGGGCGGCCGGATACGTCCACCACCGCGTTGGCAAGGGCCTCGTCCAGCGGGACGGTGGCCTCGCCGAACCGGCGGATCCCCGCCTTGTTGCCCAGGGCTGTCCGCAGGACCTCGCCGAAGGTGATGGCCACGTCCTCCACCGTGTGGTGAACGTCGATGTGGGTGTCCCCGGTGGCCTTGACGGTCATGTCGATCAGGGAGTGCTTGCACAGCGCGGTGAGCATGTGGTCGTAAAACGGCACGGAGGTATCGATGTCCGATACTCCGGTTCCATCGAGGTTGATCTCCACGAGGACGGAGGACTCGCTGGTGGCACGCTCCATGCGGGCGGTCCTGGCTGCAGCCGTGTTCGATCCGGTTGGACTCATGGTGAAGGATCCTTAGTGGGAGAAGAAGTGGTTCAAGGCGCCCAGCGCCGCAGTAACAAGTCTAGGCGGGAAGCGCGGCGTGGCCCGCAAGGATGCGTTCCAGGGAGGTAAGGAAGGCTGTAGTCTCCGCCTCAGTGCCAGCAGTGACCCGAAGGTGGCCGGGGATGCCCACGTCGCGGATGAGCACCCCGGCGTCCAGCAGCTCCTGCCAGACCTGGTGCGGATTTTCCAGGCCGCCGAAGAAAACGTAGTTGGAGTCCGATGCGGCCGGCTTGAGGCCCATCCGGGTCAGTTCCGCCACAATCCGGTCCCGCTGCGTCTTGATGTCCTGGACATCGGCCATCAGCGCTTCACGGTGTTCCAGGGCGGCCAGGGCAGTGGCCTGGGTAATGGCGGACAGGTGGTACGGGAGGCGGACCAGCCGCAGAGCATCAGTGACCTCCGGGGCTGCGGCCATGTAGCCGAGCCGCGCGCCCGCCAGGGCGAAAGCCTTGCTCATGGTGCGGGAAACGATCAGCCGCTCCCGGCCGGGCAACAGGGTCAGTGCGCTGGGCGTTCCGTCGTGCGCGAACTCGTGGTAAGCCTCATCGACGATCACGATGGCCTGGCTGTCCGCCCCGGCGTCATAGACAGCTTCCACGACGTCCAACCCAAGTCCTGTCCCCGTGGGGTTGTTGGGCGAGCAGAGGAACACAATGTTCGGCTGCAGTTCCTTGACCTGGCGGGCTGCGGACTCTGCGCTGAGGTCGTAGCCTTCCGCGCGTTCCCCGGTGATGTAGCGGGTGTCCGTACCGCTGGCCAGCAGGGGGTACATGGAGTACGTGGGTGGAAAGCCGAGTGCGGTGCGTCCGGGGCCGCCGAACGCCTGGAGGATCTGCTGCAGGACTTCATTGGAGCCATTGGCTGCCCACAGGTTGGTTTCATCAAGCCCATGCCCGAGATACTCAGCCAAGGCTTTCCGGAGGGCGGTGAACTCGCGGTCCGGATAGCGGTTGAGCCCGGCGGCGGCCTCCGTAACGGCGGCGCTGATGGCGGCACGGACGTCGGCGGGAACACCATGGGTATTTTCATTGACGTTCAGCAGGATGGGGACGTCCAGTTGGGGCGCCCCGTAGGGGGTCAGCCCGCGAAGGTTGCTGCGGAGGGGAAGCCGGTTCAGACGTTCTAGCTGGTCGCTCACCTGAACAGTTTAGTGGCCACGGCAACTGCCGGAAAATGTGACAGCCGTTGTTCGCCCTGGGCATGCCTGATGCTCTCCCCGGCATGCGCCATATGAGGCGCCTTGTCATCGCTTGACCTGGTTTCCGATCCGGGGCGACCGCGGCACCTGTTTCAGCGCGTGGGGACGAAGAGCTGCTGGCCCGGAATGACGGTGCCGGCGGCGAGGTTGTTCAACTGGACGATGTCCGCCACCACGTCCCGGGCATCGCGGTGGGGAGCAACGGCACCGGCGATGGCCCACAGCGACTGGCCGGACTGCACGGTCACCGTGACCGTGGGCGTAACTGCCAGATCCGAAACCGAATCCGAGGCCTTGGCCGGGGAGTGGAAAAGCCCGGAAAGCGACAGCAGGAGAACGGCCAGGAATACTAGCGGAACTCCAATCAGGACGATCCTCCCCCGACGGGTCAGCCTCAGGGGCGCAGACGAAGGTGAAACCTGGTGAAGAGATAAAGCTGACATGAACTAAGCCCTCCTGGACTTGCCGTGCTGCCCGGGTGTCCGCCGGCCGCTGCCCTGCCGCTCGTAGCGCTGCCGGAACCTCTACCGGCCGCGTATTCGAATAGGGCATGCGCTGGTTAGAACACATGTTCGAACTTTGCTTGTTAAGTTTTAGCACCTATCGACGAATAATGTCGAGACTCGCTAGAACAAATGTTTGAAAAAGCAATGTGGCTGGCCTAGCTTTGAACCAAAGAACAACCACCACTGAAGTTGAACAGCAGGGTCTGACAATGACGGTGGGACTCCTTCCGGCGGCGCTGTGGACCAGCGCCAGGCGGGAGATCCGGCGGCAAGCGAAAGGCATTGGCGAATATGGCAGCAGCAGCCGCCGGGGGCAGGACCGCCCCGCAACCAAAGAGGACCGCCAAGGGCCTGACCCCCAGGCAGAAGAAGATCCTCGAAACCATCCAGCGCTCAGTCAATGAGAACGGATACCCGCCGTCCATGCGCGAGATCGGCGATATAGTCGGCCTCGCAAGCCTGTCCAGCGTGACCCATCAGCTCTCCCAACTGGAAAAGCTGGGTTACCTGCGGCGCGACCCCAAGCGGCCGCGCGCCATGGAAGTCCTGATGCCCCTCACACTGGACGGCGGCGCCAAAGCTGCCGGCACGTCTCCTGCGCCGCACGCCACGGGTACCGGGGCCACGGTGTCGGAACTGCCCACGGCACTGGACACCGCCATGGTTCCCCTGGTGGGTCGTATCGCTGCCGGCGGCCCCATCCTCGCCGAGCAACTCGTGGAAGATGTCATGCCGCTGCCCCGCCAATTGGTGGGCCAAGGCGAGCTCTTCATGCTTAAGGTGGCCGGCGACTCCATGGTGGACGCCGCCATTTGCGACGGCGACTGGGTAGTGGTGCGGCGCCAGGCGGACGCTGCCAACGGAGACATCGTTGCCGCACTGCTGGACGATGAGGCAACCGTCAAGACCTTCCGTCAACGCGACGGCCATACCTGGCTGCTCCCCCAGAACACGCAATACGAACCTATCCTGGGCGACCACGCCACCATCATGGGCAAAGTGGTCTCGGTCCTGCGTTCCCTCTAGGCTCCGTTCCCGCTCCAGCCCCGACTCCCCTGGGCTGCGTCCACGCCGGCCGCACTCCGCCGGCTTATACCGAAGGTACCTGGCGGCGCTTCGCCGTTGTCAGGACGCGTCTGCGCCCAGCCTGGTGAGCGCCGCAAGCGCCTTGGTGCGGTCGGTGGTGGCCCAGAACGGGGGCAGGGCGCCCCGCAGGAATCCTGCGTAGCGTTCGGTGGCCAGCCTCGAATCCAGGACGGCCACCACTCCCTTGTCTCCGGTTGACCTGATCAACCGGCCGGCGCCCTGGGCGAGCCGGATGGCGGCATGCGTGGCGGAGACGGACATGAAGCCGTTTCCCCCTGCCTGCGCCACGGCACGCGAACGCGCCGTCATCAGCGGATCATCCGGCCGCGGGAACGGAATACGGTCGATCACCACCAGCCGGCAGGAACCTCCGGGAACGTCAACCCCCTGCCACAGGGACATGGTCCCGAAGAGGCAGGTGTCCGGCTCATCAGCGAATTGCTTGACCAGGGCAGTCATGGTCGATTCGCCCTGGCAGAGGACAGTCATATCGAGCTTGGGCCGGAGCGCGTCGGCAGCCTCTTCGGCGGCCCGCCGCGAGGAGAACAGGCACAGGGCTCCCCCACCGGACGCCTTGATAAGCGCTTCGAGTTCCGCCAGCGCCTCCGGGGAAACGCCGCGCCCGGGCTTGGGGAGGTGTCCGGCCACGTAGAGGATGCCCTGTTTGGCGTAGTCGAAGGGCGAGCCCACGTCCACGCCCGTCCAGCTGGGCGCACCGTCACCGATGAGGCCCAGTCCCCCGGCTGCAGGTTCAAAGGCGGAGCCGATGGCCAGGGTGGCGGACGTAAGCACCACAGTGTGCCCGGCAAAGAGCCCTTCCCGCAACCTGCCCGCCACTGACAACGGTGCGATATTGATCAACACCGGCGCACTGTCATCCGGCTGGGAGTAGCCCTGGCCGGGATCGAACGTGCTGGCGCGGGAAAACCACACCACCTCCCGGTTTTCACGGGCAGCGATCAGCCGCTCGCACAGTTCCAGGATGAGCATGAGGCGGGAACGGGCCAGCTGCCGGCCGCCGTCGGCTGTGGTGTTGCTGTCCCCTTTGGAATCGGACAACGCGGCGCGGCACGCCTCACGCAACTGGTCCACGCAGTCCAGCTGTTCATCGTTCAGGCCGTTGGGCAGCAGCCCGTTCGGCGCGCCGGCGACGGCCAGCTCAAGGTTGGCAGCTGCGGCGTTCAGGGCATCAACGGTGATGGCGGTATGTTTCCGGGCGCCCGAGGCGGCGGCATGGACCATGGCTACGGACAGCTGCCCGGACACGGCACCGGTGACCCGGTCCTGCAGTTCGTGCGCTTCGTCCACCACCACGACGTCGTATTCGGGCAGGACGGCAAGCCCCTCGAACGCGCTGACAGCCAACATGGCGTGGTTGGTCACCACTACATCGGCCTCGGCTGCGTCCTGCCGTGCGAGCTCGCTGAAACATTCAGCGGCCATGGGGCATTTTTGCGCGCCCAAGCACTCCATGGACGTCACGGAAACCTGGCGCCAGGCACGGTCGGTCACACCGGGCAGGAGCTCATCCCTGTCGCCCGTCGCTGTTTTCTCCGCCCACTCGCGGAGCCGCACCACTTCCTTGCCAAGCTGCGATGAGGGTCCACCTACGGAAGCGGCGAAATGCGGAACGCTGGTGTCCTCTCCCAGGGAGAAGAGCTGCCCTTCGGACGGTTCCTCTGATGGGAACCCGCCCTCGAGCTTGTGTCGGCATACGTAGTTGGACCGCCCCTTGACCAGCGCAACCTTGACCGGCCGGTCCAGGGCAGGGGTGATGTTTTTCAGGAGCCGCGGCAGGTCCCGTCCCACAATTTGGGTCTGCAGTGCCAGCGTGGCCGTGGACACGAGGGCAGGCTTGTTGCTTTCCAGGGCATGGGCGATCAGCGGCACCAGGTAAGCCAGTGACTTACCGGTGCCGGTGCCCGCCTGGACCAGGAGATGGTTGCCGGTTTCGATGGCCCGGGCCACCTGCTTGGCCATTTCGTGTTGTCCGGTGCGGCTTTGTCCGCCCATGCCGGCAACGGCGCGGTCGAGCAGTTCGATAACGAACTGCTCGCCCGCCGTCTGCGCAGCTTCGCCGGCTGCAAGGTCAGTCATTGACGACGAATGGTTCCAGTTCGGACGCCAGGCCCTCCCGGACCATCACCGCAGCCCTGGTACCTGCCTCAACATGGTCCAGGCTGAGGATTTCGGCGTCGGACTCATGGAGCTTGCTGATCAGGTCTCCGCGGTCGTACGGAATGAGCAGCTCCATCTTGACCGATGGCCGCGGAATGGACTCGCTGATGGCCTTCAGCAGTTCCGGGATGCCCTCCCCTGTCCGGGCCGAGACCACCACGTGCCGCGGCTCGCGCTGCTTCAGCCGCTCCACCACGAAGGGGTCGGCCGCATCGGCTTTGTTGAGCACGATGATCTCGGGCACCTTGCGGGCATCAACTTCACTGAAGACCTTACGGACGGCAGCGATCTGTCCTTCGGGATCGGGGTGCGAAACGTCCACCACATGCAGGATCAGGTCCGAGTCCGCCACCTCCTCAAGGGTGGACCGGAAGGCTTCCACCAGCTGGGTGGGCAGCGAACGGACGAATCCAACGGTGTCGGCCAGGGTGTACCCCAGTCCGTCAGCGGTTTCCGCCTTGCGGACGGTGGGATCCAGGGTGGCGAACAGCGCGTTCTCCACGAGGACCCCTGCGTCCGTGAGCCGGTTGAGCAGCGAAGACTTGCCGGCGTTGGTGTACCCGGCAATTGCAACGGAGGGCACTTCATTACGACGGCGGTTGGCCCGCTTGGTCTCGCGTGCCGGCTTCATGGCGGCGATCTCGCGCCGCAGCTTTGCCATGCGGGTACGGATCCGGCGCCGGTCCAGTTCGATCTTGGTCTCACCGGGACCACGGGAGCCCATGCCGGCGGCAGCGCCGCCCACCTGGCCACCGGCCTGGCGGGACATCGACTCGCCCCAGCCGCGGAGGCGGGGAAGCAGGTATTCGAGCTGCGCCAGCTCCACCTGGGCCTTGCCTTCACGGCTCTTGGCATGCTGGGCGAAGATGTCCAGGATCAGGGCCGTGCGGTCAATGACCTTGACCTTGACGATGTCTTCAAGGCCACGGCGCTGGGAAGGGGCCAGTTCGGCGTCCACCACCACGGTATCCGCGCCCGTGGACGCCACGATGTCCTTGAGCTCAAGGGCCTTGCCGGAGCCCAGGAAGGTGCCGGGGTCCGGCTTGTCACGGCGCTGCACCAACCCGTCGAGGACCTCTGAACCGGCAGTCTCTGCCAGGGCGGCGAGCTCACGAAGCGAGTTTTCGGCGTCGGCAAGGGTTCCCTCGGACCAGAGCCCTGCCAGGACAACGCGCTCCAGGCGCAGCTGGCGGTATTCGACTTCGGTGACGTCTTCGAGCTCGGTGGACAGGCCTGCCCTCCGGCGCAGGGCGCGCCGTTCCTCCAGATCCTGCTGGTCGCCGTCGTACGTTGAGTGTTCTTCGTCCAGGCGGGAAATGGCCTGAGCCTGGCCGAGCACGGCTTTACCACTGCCGCCGCCATCACCCCCGGACGTGCTGACATTCTTGGCCGGTACGTCCTTGGCGAGGATCCGGTCGATGACAGCCTGGATCTCCTGCGGACTCATGTCCTGGGCGGCTGGATCGGAACCGGTATTGGGCTGGCTGGTCATGGTCTCCTTTGAAGATTCGGCAATTCCAGAATAGTGCTGATTGGCTGGAAGGTGGAAAGTATTCGCGCTGGGCTGACGGGCCGCGGTCATGCAGTTCTCCTGGTTGTTTCGCCACCGGCTGCGATGCCGGGGCCGGGATGCCGCGTCAGGATGGCGGCAGGGCTGAAGAAGGCCGGAGAATGGCAGGAAGTGCAGCAGGGGGCTGACTCTCGAGTATTGTCCGGCTACCGGGAAGACGGAACGGTCTGGCCGGTGCGCAAGCGGAAGGCATGGAAACCTGCGTCGCTGCGGGACGGTCTGTCGCTGGAGGACAGGCTGGGGACGGGCGTGGCCCGTCCCGGCTACTCGAAGATCAGGAACATGCCCTCCAGCGTAGCAGAGGGCCTCCTGCACGGTTTCCCTTTACGCTGCGAGGGGAACTACTCTGGCCAGTTATGGAGTCCGCACACTATTTCAGCACGTCCCCCGCCGGCCCCTTCACCCGGAAGCCCCTGACGGTGGAACTGGCAGGTGAGACGCGGCGGCTCCAGACCTCCTCGGGCATCTTTAGCCCGGACGGTATCGACAAGGGCACGGCGGTCCTCCTGGCTGAAATCCCGGCCCCGCACCCCCAGGGCAACCTCCTGGATATCGGATGCGGCTGGGGTCCGGTGGCGCTCACCATGGCACTGCTGGCTCCCCAATCAAAGGTCTATGCGGTGGACGTCAACGAACGCTGCATCACCCTGACCAACGAGAACGCCGCAGCGCTGGGATTGACCAACGTGGTCGCCAGCACGCCGCAGGCCGTAGACCCGGACGTTCGCTTCGACACCATCTGGTCCAATCCGCCCATCAGGATCGGCAAGGAAGAGCTGCATGCCCTGCTGAAGCTGTGGCTGCCCCGCCTGGCAGAGGGCGGAACCGCGTGGCTGGTGGTACAGAAGAACCTGGGCTCTGATTCCCTTCAGCGCTGGCTGGCCGCCGAACTGGACAGCTCCTTCACTGTGGCCCGGGAGTCCACGTCAAAGTCCTTCCGGATTCTGAGGGTCACGAAAGGGTCCCACTTGCCACAATGACGGCCGGGCCGCTGAGCTCCACATGCTCGTGGCCGCCGGGGCCGGCAAAAAACTTCACGCCCACCACTCCGCCGGGCACGTGGACCCGCCAGGCGTCAGGTGCTTCCGCCCCGGCCCAGTGCCTGATGGCAACAGCCGCAGCGCAGGCGCCTGTACCGCAGGACTGGGTCTCCCCCACGCCACGCTCGTGCACCCGCATGGTCACGGAGCCGACGCCGTCGTGGACCAACGGTTCCGCGGGAACCACGAATTCCACGTTGGTCCCGTTCACCGGCACCGGATCGACCTTCGGCGCGGTGAAGAGCCGGGTGCCTGCGAGTTCGGCAAGTTCAGCGAGGGCCACCACCGTGTGCGGATTCCCCATGCTCACGGAGAGGGCAGGCCGGGCAACCTCCAGTCCGTCGGCGGTAACCAGGGAATCCATGGCCTTGGCGCTGGCTTCACCGGGGAAAATGAACTCCCAGGGTCCCATGTCCACCGCATAACCGTCGCCGGTCCGGACCACAGTTTTGACTCCGCCGCGCGTGCCGATGGTGAGCGATCCGCCGTCGGGCAGGTCGATCAGGCCCTCGGTGCGCAGGAAGTGGACGAACACCCTGACCCCGTTGCCGCACATTTCGGACAGTGAGCCGTCGGCGTTCCGGTAATCCATGAACCATTCGGCGTCCGGGGCATCAGCGAGCAGTTCCTGGCCCTCCGGCAGGAAGCGGGACGGGACGGCCCTGATCAGGCCGTCGGCCCCGATCCCGCGGTGCCGGTCGCAGAGCGCGGCGGCCTGGTCTGAGCCGATGACGCAGGTGCCCTGGGGATCGGCCACCAGGACGAAGTCGTTGCCGGTACCGTGCCCCTTGGAAAAGCGGAGCCCGCTCAGTGTGCGCAGGGCGGGCCCGGTGGTTTCTGCGGGGGTAGCATTCATGGGTCCAAGCGTAGCGGCGGATGCTGCCGGCGCTGAAACCGCTGCTACCCGCACAACTCCACTGCCTTGCCCGTGAGCTCCGGATCCTGCCAGTCCAGCCAGCCGATGCGCGGGTCGGCCCGGAACCAGGTCAGCTGGCGCCGGGCAAACTGCCGGGTGGCCACGATGGTTTCCTCCGCGGCGTCCTGAACCGTTGACGCGCCGTCGATGACCCGCAGGAACTGTGAATAGCCAAGTGCCCGGGAAGCGGTTTTGCCCGCGCGAAGGCCCCGGGCATCGAGCCCGCGGACCTCGTCCAGCAGCCCGGCGTCCACCATCCGGTGCACCCGTGCTGCGAGCATCTCCCGCAGGACCTCGCGGTCCACGGCGAGGCCCACCTGGACGGCCGGCTGATGGTACTCGCGGCGGGGCATGAAGGAGCTGAAGGGCCGGCCTGTGAGTTCCTGGACCTCGAGGGCACGGATGATCCGCCGGGCATCGGAGACCCTCTCCGCGGATACGGGATCAACTGCCCGGAGCCTGGCCAGGAGTGCCCCGGTGCCGAGTTCTGCGTGCTCGGACTCAAGCCGTGCACGCAGCACGGGGTCCGTCCCCGGGAACTCCAGGACGTCCAGGGCGGCCCGAACGTACAGCCCGGAGCCGCCGGCCAGGATGGCGCGCTTGCCGCGGGCGTGGATGTCATCAATGGTTTCGCGGGCCTGGTGCTGGAAGTCGGAAACACTTGCTTCCTGGGTGATGTCCAGGATGTCCAGGAGGTGGTGCGGGATTCCCCTGCGCTCTGCCATCGTGATTTTCGCGGTGCCGATGTCCATGCCGCGGTAGAACTGCATGGCATCAGCGTTGATGACCTCGCCGTCCAGCGCGAGGGCAAGGTTGACGGCGAGGTCGGACTTGCCGGAGCCGGTAGGACCGACGACGGCGATGACGGGCGGGGCAGCCACCTGTCAGCGGGTGCGCAGCGGCAGCGAGGGCATGCCGAGCGAGACGCCCTTTGGTGCCCCTCCTGACCCGGGCGCAGGTGCTCCGCAGGAGTCGGCCTGGGACCTGTCCCATGCGTCCCCTGCCCGTGACCGGCGCAGGCTGTAGTCCCCGGGCGTGGGATCAGCCACGAGGTGGAACGCGGCGGCTTCGGTGATGGTGACCGTTACGAGGTCCCCGGGCCTGGGGGCGGGAGAACCCTCCGGGACCGAGAAATGGACCAGCCGCTGGTCCTGGGACCGGCCGGACAGTCGGTGCGTTACCTCCGACTTCCGCCCTGACTGTGCGGTAACCATGACTTCCAGCCGGCGGCCGAGCTGCTTCCGGTTTTCCTCCGCGGCGATCCGGTCCTGTAGGGCGGTGAGGCGTTCGAAGCGTTCCTGGACGACTGCCTTGGGCAGTTGGTCGGGCAGGTCGGCGGCAGGGGTGCCGGGCCGCTTCGAATACTGGAAGGTGAAGGCGGTGGCAAAGCGCGACTTTTCCACCACGTCAAGGGTGGCCTGGAAGTCCTCTTCCGTTTCGCCGGGGAAGCCGACGATGATGTCGGTGGAGATGGCGGCGTGCGGAATCCTTTCCCGGACCTTGTCCAGGATGCCCAGGAACTTGGTGGAGCGGTAGGAACGCTTCATGGCCCGGAGGATGCGGTCCGAACCGGACTGCAGCGGCATATGGAGCTGCGGCATCACGTTGGGCGTCTCTGCCATGGCGTCGATGACATCGTCGGTAAAGGCGGCCGGGTGCGGGCTGGTGAAGCGGACGCGTTCCAGCCCCTCGATGTCACCGCAGGCACGCAGGAGCTTGGAGAACGCCTGCCGGTCCCCGAATTCCACCCCGTAGGAGTTGACGTTCTGGCCGAGCAGGGTGACTTCAATGGCGCCGTCGTCCACGAGTGCCTGGATCTCGGCGAGGATATCCCCGGGCCTGCGGTCTTTTTCCTTGCCTCGGAGGGCGGGCACGATGCAGAAGGTGCAGGTGTTGTTGCAGCCTACGGAGATGGACACCCAGCCGGAGTAGACGGAGTCACGTTTGGTGGGCAGCGTGGAAGGGAAGACGTCCAGGGATTCGAGGATCTCCAGCTGTGCTTCATTGTTGTGCCGGGCCCGGTCAAGGAGGGCGGGCAGGGCACCGACGTTGTGGGTACCGAAGACTGCGTCCACCCACGGCGCCTTCTTGAGGATGGTTTCGCGGTCCTTTTGGGCCAGGCACCCGCCCACGGCGATCTGCATGCCGGGGTTGGCTGCCTTCACAGGGGCCAGGATGCCCAGGTTGCCGTAGAGCTTGTTGTCCGCGTTTTCCCGGACCGCGCAGGTGTTGAACACCACGACGTCGGCGTGGTCGCCTACCGCGGGTACGTAACCGGCGTCCTCGAGCATGCCGGCCATCCGCTCGGAGTCGTGGACGTTCATCTGGCAACCGAAGGTGCGCACCTGGTAGGTGCGGGGCTGGACTCCGGGTTGCGGCACGGTCCCGGGTTCAACGGAGGGGGTGGCGCCGGAATGGGGGGAAGGAATGGTCAAGCTCACCCGTTAAGGGTACCGGCTGCGGAACATGCCGGCGTCGGGATCCCGCTGGGAATCGAGGACATCGTTGACTATCCGGAACGCCTGGGACGGCTGGTAACCCTTCCGTGCCAGCATGGACGCCAGCCGCCGGACGGTCTTTTCACGTTCTCCCGGAACGGATACGTCCGTCCCGGGCCGAAGCTTGCGCTCAACCAGGGTGCGCGCCGCGGCTTCCTCGTCGGCGTCGGTCAGCTGTTCCAAGGCTGAAGCGGCCGTTTCCTGGTCGATGCCCTTTTCGGCGAGCTCACGCCGGAGGGCGCCCTTGGCAAGCTTCCGGGACTGGGAGCGGCTCCTGACCCACATGTCCGCAAACTCGGCATCGTTGATCAGTCGGACTTCCTGGAATTTGTCCAGCACCGCCTCGGCGACGTGTTCCGGGATGTTCCGTTCCGCCAGCTTCCGGGCGAGCTGGAGCCGACTCTTGGGCGATGCCGTCAGCTGCCGGTACACGATCGCCTGAGCCACCGTGAATGGATCCGGTTCGGCGTCCGCAGCCTGCGGGTCCTCAGGCACGGCAAGGCCGTCCGACACCCCCTCCGAGGGGCTGCCGGAACGGGTCCGCCGTGCACGTGGTCCGGTCAAGGGCTAGAACCCGTCGACAGCTTTCAGCTTTGGCGCGTCCTTGGACTCGTCCTCGGCAGGCTTGACGCCCACACCAAGCTTCTCCTTGATGAGGCGCTCCAGCTCGGCGGCCAGCTCGGGGTTGTCGCGGAGGAACCGGCGCGAGTTCTCCATGCCCTGGCCCAGCTGGTCGCCATCGTAGGTGAACCAGGAACCCGACTTCTTAATGATGCCGTGCTCCACGCCCATGTCGATGATGCCGCCTTCGCGGGAGATGCCCTGGCCGTAGATAATGTCGAATTCGGCCACCTTGAAGGGCGGAGCCATCTTGTTCTTGACGATCTTGGCCTTGGTCCGGTTGCCAACCGAATCGGCGCCTTCCTTGAGGGTCTGGATCCGGCGGACGTCGATGCGGACCGACGCGTAGAACTTCAGGGCCTTACCACCGGTGGTGGTTTCGGGGGAACCGAAGAAGACGCCGATCTTTTCACGCAGCTGGTTGATGAAGATGGCGGTGGTCTTGGTCTGGCTCAGCCGGCCGGTGATCTTACGCAGGGCCTGGCTCATGAGCCGTGCCTGGAGGCCTACGTGGCTGTCGCCCATATCGCCTTCGATTTCGGCGCGGGGCACCAGGGCGGCAACGGAGTCGATGACGACGACGTCCAGCGAGCCGGAGCCGACCAGCATGTCCATGATTTCCAGGGCCTGCTCGCCGGTATCCGGCTGCGAGACGAGGAGGGCATCGGTGTCCACGCCCAGCTTGGCGGCGTAATCCGGGTCCAGGGCGTGCTCGGCGTCGATGAAGGCCGCGATGCCGCCGGCGCGCTGGGCATTCGCCACAGCGTGCAGGGCAACGGTGGTCTTACCCGAGGATTCAGGACCGTAGATTTCGATGACGCGGCCGCGCGGGAGCCCGCCAATGCCAAGGGCGACATCCAGGGCGATGGAGCCGGTGGGGATGACTTCGATCGGGGCGCGGACTTCGTCGCCCAGGCGCATGACCGAGCCCTTGCCGAACTGCTTGTCAATCTGGGCAAGCGCTGCTTCCAGCGCTTTTGCACGATCCGGGGCTGCCGCCATGGTTGACACCTCTAATGCTTTCTCGATGGTGGCCTTCGCGGCCGTTTTATTGGTCATCTCTGACGCTAAGGGGACCCACTGACATTCCGGCTGGAGGACAACGGCTATGTGGATAAACCCGATAGAAAAAGCATAGCGTTATCCGAACAGGTATTCGAAGAGTGGGCCTCCTGCGGCGTGTCAGGGGCAGGGGCCCGGCCTCGGCACGGGCCAGTGCGGGGCTCCGCTGCTAATCGCGGCGGGGGGCGATATCGCGGCCCAGCCGCCGTTCCGCCGGCACGTCCTGGACGTCGCAAAGCGCAAGCCAGACCCTGCGCGGCTCGACGCCCGCGGCCAGGGCCTGGTCCGCGGTGCGCCCACCGACGCCGGCAAGGACCAGGGTACTGCTCAGCACACGGGAGTACCCCGCGCCGAACTCGTCATCCATGAGGCGCCAGTAGTCGCTGATTCGCATCGGTAAATCCTCTCATGATTGGGGACCCTAGAATTATTGCCATGAGCAACCCCCCGGATCTCCCGCCGCTGCAGGACACAGGCAACGATGCCGCCGACTCCGCGCTGCAGAATGTCGAACACCAAATCAGTCTCTTTTGGCGGCGGGCCCGGGCCATCTCCAACCAACTCTCACGCGAGGTCCATCCGGACATGGAGCCGGCTGCGTACGGGCTGTTGACGGTTATCCGCAGGGAAGGGCCCATCCGGCTCACCGAGCTTGCCATGAACATCGGGGTGGGCAAGCCGTCGGTCAGCCGCCAGATTGCCTTCCTCGAAAGCCTGGGACTGGTGTCCAAGGAAGCGGACCCGCTGGACCGCCGCGCACAGTCCATCCGGCTCACGCCAAAGGGCGAAGAGAAGATGCACCAGGTGCAGGACGCCCGTCGCCAGGTCTTCCAGGAACGGCTTCGCGAGTGGCCGGTGGCTGACCTCCAGGAACTGGCCCGTTACATGGCCAAGCTGAACTCCACTTATGAGCGCGACGGGTTCCCCAGGGAAGCTGCGGACGCATCCCGCACACAGGAGGACTAGAAAACGAGAGGAAGCCCCCGGCCAGGCCGGGGGCTTCCTGCGTTCACGTCCCACCTTCGGTGGGGCGCCTTTACCGGGCGCCGGAGAGAAGGCCCGTGGACAGTTCGTCGTTCAGTTCAGTGTTGAGGTCACGTTCCAGGTCACGGCCGTAACGCTGGGAGAATTCCTGCGGGACGGTGTCCGGAACTGCGACGCCTTCGGCTACTGCCACGCGGTCGCTGACCTCACGGAGCATGCTTGACAACGGAACATCCAGTGCCGAGCAGATCGAGGACAGAAGCTCCGACGATGCTTCCTTCTGGCCGCGCTCCACTTCGCTGAGGTATCCCAGGGAGACACGGGCGCTGTGCGAAACTTCACGGAGCGTACGCCCCTGACGCTGGCGGACATCGCGCAGGACATCACCAATTTCGTGACGAAGTACTACCATCTTGCGCTCCTTCTGTTCGCTCTTAGCCTGTTCGGCGAGGCCCACATCCTTCCAGCGGACAACGCCGTTCACGGATACGGGCTGCTTTACCATCTGTATCGCCTTGCTCCCTCATTGGTCAGGTCCGCCGCCGGCGAACCCGTCTTGGTCATTTCATCCTAGGCGCCTCCGCTATCCGGAAGCGACACAATGTAATAACTAATCGGTACCGGCTTTTGTTCCCGGTAACTTTACGCGCGGTAACTTCGCTGGCGAAGGTCAGGCAGACAACGCCTCAAGGAGCCTTTCCAGGGCGGCGCCGCAGGCAGCGGCGCGAATGTCCGGCCTGCTGCCGGTGAAGGAATACTCGAACCCGGCGGTTCCGGCAGCGGTGGCAATCCCGATGTAGACCCGGCCTACGGGCTTGCCATCGTGGGCCTCAGGACCTGCAACGCCCGTGGTGGAAACCCCGACGTCGGCGCCAAGGACAGTGCGCGCCCCGGCTGCCATGGCGCGGGCAACATCGGGGTCGACGGAGCCGGCACGGGCCAGAAGTTCGGCGGGGACGTGCAGTACCGCGTCCTTCACGGAGTTCTGGTAAGCCACCACCCCGCCCTGCAGCATGCCGGAGGCGCCGGGGGTGTCGGCCAAGACAGCGGAGAGCATGCCTGCCGTCAGTGATTCCGCGGTGGCAACGGTCTGTCCCGACTCGAGCGCCTGCCTGACGGCCTGTGCGGCCAAATGGTGGAGGTTGCTCATGCCTGTTCCTGTCCTTCCACGGTCCCTGCCTGGCGCTTTCCCCTGGCGCGCAGGCGCAGGGCTTCAACCACGTATTCGGCGCCGGTCCACAGCGTGATCGCCACCGCGGCCATCATGACGGCGAATGCCACCCAGGACATCCACGGTGCGAACGCACCGAACGGCAGCAGGTACAGGAAGATCGCCGCGGTCTGCACAACGGTCTTGAGCTTGCCACCGCGGGAAGCGGGGATAACACCGTAGCGGATCACGAAGAAGCGCAGGGCGGTGATGCCCCATTCCCGGACCAGGATCACCAAGGTCGCCCACCACGGCAGTTCACCCAGCAGGGACAGCATCACCAGCGCGGAGCCGATGAGGAGCTTGTCGGCGATGGGGTCGGCGATCTTGCCGAAGTCCGTGACGAGGTTCCGGCTCCTGGCGATATCGCCGTCGAGCTTGTCCGTGTAGATGGCGACGGCGAACGCCGCCACCGCTGCCCAGCGCCAGGGTCCGGAGACGCTGTGCAGCCCTGGCGCGTCCGCCACGAGGAACCAGACGAAGAACGGGACCAGCGCGATGCGGATCATGGTCAGGACATTGGGAAGGTTCCAGACCCCGGCACGGCCCTGGCCGGCGGCGGTTGCATCAGTGCTAGTCACGTTTCTAGGCTACCGGGCTAGCGTCCGGTGAGGGACCAGGCGTCTTCGGAGCCGTCCTCGTCATCGCCGTAGCCGCCGGGAGCGGAATCGGAGCCGTCGTAATATTCGACGTTCTGCTTCCTTTTGTCCAGGTCCGCGGCCACCAGGTCTTCGGCGTAGCCGCCCTGGGCGATGTTGGCGTTCGCATTGTCACTGAGCGCGGCTGTCTGCGAATCGGGGGCTGCCGGCGCCTCCTGGCCCTTCATGGCGGCCAGGACGGTGGCGAGGTCGTCCGGTTTGACCAGCACGTCGCGGGCCTTGGAGCCTTCGGAGGGTCCCACCACTCCCCTGGACTCGAGCAGGTCCATGAGGCGGCCTGCCTTTGCGAACCCGACGCGGAGCTTGCGCTGCAGCATGGAGGTGGACCCGAACTGGGTGGTCACCACCAGTTCTGTGGCCTGCAGCAGCACCTCGAGGTCGTCCCCGATGTCGTCGTCGATCTGCTTCTTTTCCGCCTCAGGCGCCACATCGTCACGGTAGACGGCCTGAAGCTGTCCCTTGACGTGTTCCACCACCTTGTGAATCTCCGACTCGGTGACCCAGGCGCCCTGGACGCGCATCGCCTTGGAGGCGCCCATGGGCAGGAAGAGCGCGTCACCCTGGCCGATGAGCTTCTCGGCGCCGGGCTGGTCAAGGACCACGCGGGAGTCGGTGACGGAGGACGTGGCAAAGGCCATGCGTGAGGGCACGTTGGCCTTGATCAGGCCCGTCACGACGTCGACGGAGGGCCGCTGCGTGGCGAGCACCAGGTGGATGCCGGCGGCACGGGCCAACTGGGTGATGCGGACGATCGAGTCTTCGACGTCGCGCGGGGCCACCATCATGAGGTCGGCAAGTTCATCGACGATCACCAGCAGGTATGGGTAGGGCCGGATGACGCGCTTGGAACCCTCAGGCGGGATCACCTTGCCGGCGCGGACGGCCTTGTTGAAGTCGTCGATGTGCTTGAAGCCATAGTTGGCGAGGTCGTCGTACCGGGCGTCCATTTCCCGCACCACCCACTGCAGGGCTTCCGCAGCCTTCTTGGGGTTGGTGATGATGGGCGTGATCAGGTGCGGGACGCCTTCGTAGGCGGTCAGTTCCACACGCTTGGGGTCCACCATGACCATGCGCACTTCGTCGGGGGTGGCGCGCATAAGGATGGACGTGATCATCGAGTTCACGAAGGACGACTTACCGGCACCGGTGGCACCGGCCACCAGGAGGTGCGGCATCTTGGCCAGGTTGGCCACCACGTAGCCGCCCTCCACGTCCTTGCCCACGCCCATCACCATGGGGTGGTCCGTTCGGCGTGCATTCTGGCTGCGGAGGACGTCGCCCAGGGAGACGGTTTCGCGGTCAGTGTTGGGGATCTCGATGCCGATGGCCGATTTGCCGGGGATGGGGCTGAGGATCCGCACGTCGCTGGACGCCACAGCGTAGGAGATGTTCTTGGACAGCGCCGTGACACGTTCCACCTTGGTGCCGGGCGAGAGCTCGATCTCGTACCGGGTAACAGTGGGGCCGCGGCTGAAGCCGGTTACGGTGGCATCGACGTTGAATTGCGTCAGGGTGTCGGTGAGCGCGGCGACGACGGCGTCATTGGCCTCGGTGCGCTCCTTTGGAATGGATCCCGGGGTCAGGAAGTCCGACGCAGGCAGGGTGTACGTGACATCGCCCGCGAGCGAGAGCTGCTCGGTCCGCTGCGGGATGGGCACGGGGGGCGGAGCGGGCGCCACAGGGTTCGAGGGCACGGTGGGTGCGGAGCCCGATTTACCGGGAGCAGCCGCGCCGGGGATGACCAGCGGAATGGCCTCGGTGGCGTTCTCCGGCGGGGACGCCTGCGGACCGGCGCCCAGGCCCTGGGCCGCCTTGATCTTTTCGACGGCGATCTCCGCCTGGGTGGGCCGACGCACGCCGGGCGCGGGCGGCGCGGGTTCGCGCTCGTCGTCGTCAATGACGGCGTGCTCGAAGGCCTCGTCACCCACGTAGCCCTCAAGGCCGGCGTCGGACTCCTGGTCCTTGCCGAAGAGCTTGCGCCTCTTCTTTTTGGGCGCGGCCGGCGCTGTCCGTTCGAGGTAGCTGCGATCGTGGGTATCGCCGGGGTGTTCCTGGTCCATCAGGTCGATGCCCATGAGGTGCTCGTAGGCTCCGCGAAGGCGGCGCGGGATGGCCGTGAACGGGGTGGCGGTGATGATCAGCAGGGAGACGAAAGCGAGCAGGCCGTAGAGGGCCACGGGCACGGCGGGGTGGATGGCGGCCAGCGGTGTGGCGGCCAGGAAGCCGAGCATGCCGCCCGCTTTGCGGAGGCCGTCGAAGCCGTCGGCAACCGTGGGCTGGCCGCCAAGGATGTGCGCCAGGCCGCAGCCGGCGAACGTCATGATCAGGAAGCCGATGCCCACCCTGTTGTTTCCCCGGCCGTCGGAGGGCTGCCGGAACAGCCGGAAGGCGCAGACGAACAGCATGAGCGGAAGCAGCAGGGAAATCCAGCCGAAGGTGCCGTTCACCACGGCGTAGACGGCGTCCGGGAACCAGCCCGTCAGGCCCCACCAGGCGAAGGTGGCGATGAAGACGCCCAGTGCCAGGTTGAACAGGGCGGCGCCGTCGCGGCGGTCCTCGGCGGGAAGGTCACTGACGTCGTGGCCGATGCGGCGCACTCCCCCGCCCACCAGGTGGCCCACTCCCAGCCATGCTCCGCCTACCACGCGCAGCAGCCACGGCTGGTGGTGTTCGACGGCGGGAAGCTGGCGGGTGCGGGCGGTGCTGGACGAGCCGCCGCGCCCTGCCTTGCTGGCGGTTGAGCCGGTTCCGCGGCCGGTGGAGCTCCCGGATTTGCTGCCGGAGCTGCCCCTGCCGGTACCTTTGGGCGCGGAAGTAGTACGTGTGGCCATAGTAGCCACGGTACCGGAAGCATGCTGTGATTCCGGGGATATCGGGGCCGGGCCCATCCCCGGCACCTGCAGTTAAAGACCTCCGGCCCGCACTCCTGCCTGAAGCGGGGAGTACGGGCCGGAGCCGGCGGCAGGGGCGGTTAGGCCTCAAGCACTACCGGGATGATCATGGGCTTGCGGCGGAGCTTCCGGTTGACCCAGGTGCCCACGACGCGACGCACCACCTGCTGGAGCTGGTGGCTGGTGTGATCGGCGTGGTTCTGGACTGCTTCCTCCAGGGCCGCGTTGATCTTGGGGATGATGTCGTCGAACACCGAATCGTCCTCGGCCACGCCACGGGCGTGGATCTCCGGACCGGACACCACCTTGCCGGTGGCGCGGTGGACGACCGTGATGATGGAGATGAACCCTTCGTCGCCCAGGATGCGGCGGTCCTTGAGGTCAGCATCGGTGATCTCGCCCACGCTGGAGCCGTCCACATAGACGAAGCCAACCTCCACCTGGCCCACAATGTCTGCCTGGTGGTCGCGGAGGTCGATGACGGTGCCGTTGTCCGCGAGGATGACGCTTGCTTCCGGCACGCCGGACTCAATGGCGATCTTGCCGTTGGCGATCAGGTGGCGGGTTTCACCGTGCACGGGCATGGCGTTCAGGGGCTCGAGGATGTTGTAGCAGTAGAGCAGTTCCCCGGCGGCGGCGTGGCCGGATACGTGGACCTTGGCGTTGCCTTTGTGGATCACATCCGCGCCGAGCTTGAGGAGGCCGTTGATGATCCGGAACACCGCATTCTCATTGCCCGGGATGAGGCTGGACGCCAGGATGACGGTATCGCCGTCCCCCACCACCACCCGGTGGTCACCGTTTGCCATCCGCGACAGTGCCGCCATGGGCTCACCCTGGGAGCCGGTGGACATGAGCACCACGCGGTTGTCCGGAAGGTTGTCGATGTTCTTGATGTCCACGATGAGCCCGGCCGGGACGTCCAGGTAACCCAGTTTTTCGGCGATGGCCATGTTGCGAACCATGGAGCGGCCCACGAAGGCCACCTTGCGGTTGTGCTTGGCCGCCGCGTCGAGGACCTGCTGCACGCGGTGGACGTGGGAGGAGAAGGACGCCACGATGATGCGCTTGGTGGCCTGGCCGAAAAGCCGCTCCAGCGTGGGACCGATTTCCTTCTCAGCGGTGGTGAATCCGGGGACGTCGGCGTTCGTGGAATCGGACATGAAGAGGTCAACGCCCTCTTCACCAAGCTTGGCGAAGTGCCGCAGGTCGGTGATGCGTCCGTCCAGCGGCAGCTGGTCCATCTTGAAGTCGCCGGTGTGCAGGACCGTGCCGCCGGCAGTACGGATGAACACGGCCAGGGCATCCGGAATGGAGTGGTTGACGGCCACGAACTCGCATTCGAACGGCCCGAATTTCTCCACCTGGCCCTCTTCGACCGTCAGCGTGTAGGGCCGGATGCGGTGCTCCTGCAGCTTCGCCTCGATCAGGGCAAGGGTCAGCTGGGATCCCACCAGGGGGATGTCGTTGCGCAGGCGCAGCAGGTACGGCACGGCGCCGATGTGGTCCTCGTGGCCGTGGGTGAGGATCACGGCCACGACGTCGTCCAGCCGGTCCTCGATGTAGGAGAAGTCGGGCAGGATCAGGTCAACGCCGGGCTGGGTTTCCTCGGGGAAGAGGACGCCACAGTCAACGATCAGCAGTTTGCCGTCGATTTCGAACACGGCCATGTTCCGGCCGATCTCCCCCAGCCCGCCGAGCGGAACGATCCGCAGCGTGCCCTGGGGCAGGCGCGGAGGGGTGACGAGGCCGGTAAGGGCAGTTTGGGTCATAGTGCACTTCTTTCCAGGCGGAAGGGTGCCGGTCTTAGCCTCAGGAGAAGACCAGCCCCGCTTCCGCCAAATCCCCGCGGATGGTTTCGATCTCGGTTTCGTCCGGCTCCACGAGGGGCAAACGGACAATCGAGTTGGGCAGGACTCCCTGCCATTTAAGAATCTGTTTGGCTGCCACGGCCCCCTGGACACGGGTCATGGTTGCGCGGACCACGGGCTGCAGCTCGAAGTTGATCTTGCGGGCAGTCCCAAGGTCGTTGGCATTGACGGCATCAATAAGTTCACGGAACCGGCGGGTGGCCACATGGGTGGTGACACCCACCAGGCCAACAGCGCCCAGCGCCATCCACGGAAGGGTCAGCCCGTCATCGCCCGAGTAGAAGAGGAGGTCGGTTTCGGCCATGACGCGGGTGGCTGCGGCGAGGTCGGCCTTGGCGTCCTTGACAGCGACGATATTGGGGTGCTGTGCCAACCGGATCATGGTGTCGGGTTCGATCGGGATGGAGGACCGGCCGGGGATGTCGTACAGCATGACGGGTACGTCCACGGCGGAGGCGATGGTCTCGAAGTGGGCGCGGACACCGGCCTGGCTGGGCTTGTTGTAGTAGGGGGTCACCAGGAGGAGGCCGTCGACGCCGAGGGCAGCAGCCTGCTGGGAGAGGTGCACCGAGTGCGCGGTGTCGTTGGTGCCGGTACCGGCAATGATGGCAGCGCGGCCGCCCACGGCGTCCTTCACGGCGCGGAACATGCCGAGGTTCTCTTCGTCCGTCAGCGTGGAGGTTTCACCGGTGGTGCCGGTGACCACCAGGCCGTCGCAGCCGTCGTCGACCAGCTTGCTGGCCAGCGCTGCCGCCTGGTCGTAATCCACTGCGCCGTCCTTGGTGAACGGCGTGACCATGGCGGTCAGGAGGGTACCGAGGGCAGGGATATGCGCAGAAGAGTCAGCCATGGAAAAAACGTTACCCTGTCCCCGGCTGGTTAGGACAATGCCACGGGCGTGACAAGCGTCAAATACGGTGCGGCCGGGGCTGTGGCGCGTCCGCACCGGCATGGCAATAGCGGCCGACGGCGGACTGCCGGAGGCCCTCAGCCCAGGACGCGAGCCGCTGCGCTGCCCGCACATAGTGGAACAGCTCCGTGGGCGTCAGGGCGTCGATATCGGTTTCCGCAAGCCGGCGGGCCAGTTCCGCCCCCTCCGGCTGGGCAGCCAGGCTGATGCCTTCCCGTTCCCAGGCGACGTCCTCGGCCGGCCGGCCGGAGACAAGCTGGCGGAACAGATAGTCCACCACCCCCGGACTCATTGCCCTCAACAAGCCGCCCCCGGCGTCAGGATCGCCGGACGGCACGCCGGTGCCTAGACCTTGCGGCAGGCTTCCTGGCTGCGCAGGTCCTGACGACGTTGTCTTTGACTGGGTCTTTGACTGGCCATGTCCCGGCTGCTGGTGCCCCCGCCCCTGCGGTGCAGGGGCGCCGGATGATGTCATTTCCATGGCTGCCATAATATTCGAACATATATTCGAATACAAGGACGTGGCTGCACCCGCGGGACGAGGGGCGCCGTCCACGGCGGAGCCCCCGGTCAGCGGCGCATCCTGCTGTGACAAGCCGCCCCCGAGGCGCATGTGAGACGATCTGGTCATGACGTCCCGCACCCCGGCCACCCGGTCCCGCAAGACCCCAGGCAGGCCACAACCGGGGCGCCTCAGGGGCATCGACGCGGCACGCGGCGTGGCACTGCTGGGCATGATGGCCACGCACCTGCTGCCGACGTTCGAATCGAATGCCAACCTCACGCCAACCTGGATCGGCCTCACGTTCTCCGGCCGGGCCGCCGCCCTTTTCGCCGTGCTGGCCGGCGTGGGACTTGCCTTGTCCACTGGAAAGGACAAGCCGCTGGCGGGCACCGAACTCTCCGCGGCCCGGCGCGGCGTGGCACTGCGCGCCCTGGTGATTGCCGCCGTCGGACTTACCTTGGGCGGCCTGGACGTGAATGTGGCCATCATCCTGGTCCACTACGCCGTTCTGTTCCTGTGCATCCTCCCCTTCCTGGGCCTGGGAGTGAAGCCACTTTGTGCGTGGGCTGCCGGCTGGATCCTTGCATCGCCGGTACTCGCGTACCTGCTGCGGCCCTGGCTGCTTGCCCCGGAGCCACCCCTGAAGCTGGGCCACAATCCGGGCTGGGAGGACCTCGGAACGCCGTGGCGACTGCTCGCTGATGTGTTCTTCACCGGCTACTACCCTGTATTCCAGTGGCTGTCCTATCTGCTGGTGGGACTGGCGATCGGCCGCCTGGTCCTCGCCAAGGCACTGGTCCCTGTACTGCTGCTGGTGGGCGGAACCGTGGTGGCCATCGCAGCCAAGACCCTGGGTACAGCAGCCATGGAGGACTGGGGCGGACGGGCAGCGCTGGAAAAGGTCCTCAAATCACCGGGCTACCCGCTGGGCAGCGTGCTGCAGGTGAACCTGACCGGGCTCTCCCAGGAGGGCTCCTGGTGGTGGCTGGCGTCGGCCGCCCCGCACTCGGCAACTCCGCTGGACCTGCTGCACACCTCGGCAGTGGCGGCCGCCGTCATTGGCGCATGCCTGCTCCTGGGGCGCCTCGCCGAATGGGTGGACCTGGACCTGCTGCTGCCGCTGCGGGGAGCCGGCGCCATGACGCTGACCCTGTACACCGTCCACGTCTGGGTGGTCTCCAGCTTCTACCTGAAACCCCTGCCGGCGGGGTGGACCGAGGACGGGATGTACTTTGCCCAGGCGGCCACTGCCATTACTATCGGCATTGTCTTTGCACGGCTGTCGTGGCGCGGCCCTCTCGAATGGGCCGGCCATGCGGCAAGCCTGGTAGGCCGGGGTGGCTTAAAGGCCCTGAACTCCGGGCTCCACGCCTGACCCACCTACTTCGCCTGGCATAAACAAGAACCCGCGGCCCCACCACAGGGTGGGGACGCGGGTTCCGTTCCGAAACCGGATGCCGGGTCTGGCCGGCTACTGCGGCGTCAGGGTGAAAGTGGCCGTCTTGTCGCCGTAGTCATCATTCAGGACAACCTGGACCGGGCCCTTCTTCACATCGAACGCAATGACGCCCTGGCGGACATCACCGGCACCGACCTCATCGGTGGGGAGTGCCCCCAATCCATCGTCCAGGTAGACCAGCTCGCTCTCTTTCCCATCGGCGTCAAAGACCTTGAAGTTCGAGGGACTGGAGAAGCTGCTTCCGGTCAGCGTCTCCCAGGAAACCTTGACCGCCAGGAAGCCGCCGTTCTTCGGCTGCATGTAGGTCATGCCGGGAATCTCGGCGGTGTAGATGGAGTCCAGGACGCTGATCTTTACGGTGTTGCCTTCGGACACGGTGGCCACAAAGGAGTTTGCACCGGCGGCAGTGCCACCCGACGGGGCGGAGCCATTAGACGGGGCGGAGCCATTTGACGGGGCGGGCGCTGCCTGGGAGGCCGGCGGAAGTCCGGGAGTCGCGGGGATCTTCCGGGCGTCAAGGGCAGCACCGAGCATGGCCATGGACATGATGGTCAGCAGGATTCCGGTGATGATGCTCACCAGCCAGACCACCCCCGTGATTATCCAGGCCTTCTTCTTGTTCTCCGGATAGCCCTCCAGCGGGCGGCCATCCTTGTCCCGGGTGTTTCCCGCCAACGTCATGATCAGGTCCACGATGGCCCAGATGCCCAGGCCGCCGGCCGTCAGCAATTTGGCGACGCCCGAGCCGATCTTGCCAAGGTAGAAACGGTCCGCACCGAAGGTGCCCAACAGGAGGGACAGGATCCAGGTTGTCACGAAGGACTTCCCCGGGCCGTCGGAGTAGGGAGCGCTGCCATGGAATCCCGGCTGGTATTCCCCCTGCGGACCTGCAGGGTATTTCCCTGCGGGATACTGCCCCTCAAAAGTGGGCTGTCCGCCGAAGGTGGACGGTGCGGGCGGAATCGGCGGAGCTGACTGTCCGCCTTGTGGCGGGTGCGGGAAATTCGGGTGGCTCATGGATGGTCCTTCTGTCCGGGATGCGGGTGCGTGGGTGCGAGTGCGAGTGCGAGTGCGGGTGCGAGGTGCACGCTGCAGGGATGCGGGTGGTTTCAGCGGGTGGGATGCGCGCAGCGTCAGGCGGCCTCCGGCTTCCCGGCGCGCAGGAGGGGCAGGTGCGGTGCGGGGATGGGTGCTGCCCGGGGTCGGGGCCTGGGGTGCTGCTGAGCCACGCCCGTGGCATGGACATCGCCAACCTCATGCTTTCCCCCAAAGCTAAAGAGTGTTTACTAAATAAACCTACCGCGGGCGGCACAGAACTGCGATGGGCAGAAATGCCCATCGCAGGAAACCAGCGGGCTACGGAGACTGCTGGGCCAGCGCCTGTCCCAGGAGGGACTAGGACGCGGCGGTGAAGAGCTTCACCGCGTCACGCATGGATGCCCGCGCGCGTTTGCGGTCCCCGGCCGCATCATAGGCACAGCTCAGCCGGAACCAGGAACGCCAATCGTCGGGAGCGGCCTCGGCTTCAGCCCGGTATTTTTCGAACTCCGCGTCTGCCGCGGCCCGGACGATCCGGCCACCGGGTGTACGCGGGAGCTCATCCACGGGCAGGCCGCCTTCGGCTTCCAGGACCTTGGCCATCTGCTCGGTGCGGGCACCGAACATCAGCTCGCGGATCAGGGCCCAGGCACCTACGACGGGCAGCACCAGGTAGGCGGCGCCAATGGCCTTGGCCGTCAGGTTGCTGTCTGCAAGGAGCAGGAGGGAGCGTTGGAAGGACACCACCAGGTAGAAGACCAGCAGGAGCGTGACCGCTCCCACCCAGATTTTGGTGCGGTTCTTCCGGAAGCCGGCAACGAGCCCGTTCACCGCTTAGAGCCCCAGGTCCAGGTAGCCGTCCAGGCCGACCGTGAGGCCGGGGTGTGCCGCGACGTTGCGCACGCCCAGGAGCACGCCGGGCATGAACGATGCGCGGTCGAACGAATCATGGCGGAAGGTCAGCTGCTCCCCTGGACCGCCCAGCAGGACCTCCTGGTGCGCCACGAGGCCGCGGAGCCGGACGCTGTGGACGCGGATGCCGTCCACTTCGCAGCCGCGTGCGCCCGGACGTTCGCTGGTGGTGGCATCCGGGCTGGGCGGAACCTGCGCTGCGCTGCGTTCCGCAGCAATGAGCTGGGCAGTGCGGACCGCGGTGCCGGAAGGTGCGTCCACCTTGTCCGGATGGTGCAGCTCGATGACCTCAACGGACTCGAAGTACTTGGACGCCTTCGCGGCGAAGGCGGAAGCCAGCACCGAGCCCAGGGCAAAGTTCGGTGCAATGAGTACGCCCGTTTCCGGGTGCCCGGCCAGGAGGGACTCCAGTGCGGCCAGGCGGTCCGCGTCCCAGCCGGTGGTGCCCACCACGGCGTGGATCCCATGCTCGACGGCGAAGCGGACGTTGGCTTCGGTGCTTTCGGGGACCGTGAGGTCCACCAGGTACTGGGCACCGGAGGCCGTCAGCTGCTCCAGCGAATCACCCCGTCCCAGGGCTGCGACGAGCTTCATGTCAGGCGCGGCGTCAATGGCCTTGACGGCCTCGGCGCCCATGCGTCCATTGGCACCAAGGACGGCCACCAGCTTGGGAACGGGGTGTTGTTCGGTCATGGCATTAACCCTACCGGCGGGACGGGTGGGTACAGGAACCGGGCAGCGTGCGTTACCTCGCAGTTGGGGGCACGTACGCCGTCCGCGCGGGCCGCCCGGCCGAGCGCAGCATCAGCTGCCTGCGCCGACCCATTCCACTGTGCCGTCCGCGAAGAACTGTTCCTTCCAGATGGGCACCTGTTCCTTGATCCGGTCCACCAGTTCGGAGCAGACCGCAAAGGCCTGTCCGCGGTGGGCAGCGGATACCGCGCACACCAGCGCCGGATCCCCGATCTCCAGCATCCCGATCCGGTGTGCGGCCCAGATCCGGACGGGCTGGCCAGCCTTGCCCGCGGACGTCTCCGCGGCCGCGTCCTCCACCACCGCGTTCTGCTCGGCAACCAGCCGGGCAACGACGTCGGCCATCACCTGGTGGGCCGAGGGATGCGCACTGTAACTGAGCCGCTCAACGGCCTTGCCGCCGTCGTGGTTGCGGACCACGCCGCTGAAGCTGACCACTGCACCGGCAGTGTCACTCTCCACCGCGGCGATTGCCTGGTCAACGGAGATGGGGCCCGCACTCAGGACGGCCCGCACTACCTCGAATGCTTCAGTGCCCATGTCCGCCTTCCAGCTGGTCGCAGAGGTGCCCGATCACCGGGTCCAGGACAGTCAACCCGTCCATGACGCCCTTGGGCGACCCGGGCAGGTTCACGACAAAAGTCCGCCCGGCGGCGCCGGCGTAACCCCTGCTCAAAGCAGCGAGCGGGGTTTTGGCAGCGCCGGCCCGCCTGATCGCTTCCATGATTCCCGGGATCTCCCGGTCCAGCAGCGGCAGGGTAACGTCGGGCGTCCGGTCGTCCGGGCTGAGGCCGGTGCCGCCGCTGGTGATGACGACGGCGGGATGCTGGGTCAGGAGCGCCCTGATGGCAGCGCCCACGGGCTCGCCGTCGGGGACCACCATGGCGGGGAAGACGTCGAAGCCGTGTTCCGTGAGCCAGTCGGTGATGACGGGACCGGTTTCGTCGTCGTAGATCCCGGCGGCAGCGCGGGTGGAGGCAATGACGACGCCGGCCTTGCGCCCCTGCGCCTCGCCGTGCCGGTGGGGTTCGGGGACGTGCACGATGTTGGGGGTGGTGGTCACAGGGCCCAGTCTCCGCTCTTGCCGCCGGTCTTGGCCAGCACTTTGATGTCCGTCAGGACGGCATGCTTGTCCACGGCCTTGATCATGTCGTAGACGCTGAGGGCTGCCACGGACGCGGCGGTCAGGGCCTCCATTTCCACGCCGGTGACGCCCCGGGTCTTGACGGTGGAGCTGATGGTGACGGCGTCCGCGCCGAGGTCAAAATCGACCGTGACTTTGGAAAGCGGCAGCGGATGGCAGAGCGGAATCAGGTCCGGGGTCTTCTTGGCGGCCATGATGCCGGCCACGCGTGCCACGGCCACGGCGTCTCCCTTGGGGAGCCCGCCGGCGCCCAGGAGCTGCATCACCTCTGGAGTGGTCCGGACCGTGGCGGTGGCCGTGGCCTCACGGGTTGTCTCTGCCTTGGCGGAAACATCCACCATCTGGGCGCTGCCGTCCTGGCGCAGGTGCGTCAATGCGGGGGTTTGTTCTGCGTTCACAGCATCCATACTTCCACCTCATCACCGGCGGCGAGCTCCGTGACGCCGGCAGGGACATGAACCAGGACGTTGGACCCCGCGAGGGCGTGCATCAGGTGCGATCCCTCGCCGCCCTCCAGCTGTACGGTCCCGTCCGGCTGCAGGCTTCCACGCCGGACCTGGTGCTTCTGCCCGGGTGAAGTGAGCGGCTGGCCCAGGCGGGCGCGCAGCGGCAGCCTGGGTGCCGGCGCCCCCAACGAGGCGGACAGGGCGGGACGGAGGAACATCTCGAAGGACACCAGGCAGCTGACCGGATTGCCCGGAAACCCAAGGAAGGGGACGCCGTCGAACGTTCCGATTCCCTGGGGGCCACCTGGCTGCATGGCCACGTGGAGGAACTCGACGGGCTGGTCCGCCATCGCCTGGCGCACCACCTCGTAGGCGCCCTTGCTGACCCCGCCCGTGGTCACGATCAGGTCGGCGCGTTGGCTCCCGGTGCGCAGCAGCGTCAGCAGCTCCGCGGGATTGTCGGTGGAAATGCCAATGCGCCGGACGGTCAGTCCTGCCTGCTGCATGGCCGCTTCCAGGAGGGTTCCGTTGGAGTCGTAGATCTTGCCCTCCGGCAGTGGCCGGCCCGGTTCGACGACTTCATCTCCGGTGGTGACCAGCAGGACGGTGACGGTCCTGTAGACCTCCACGTCCGGCATTCCGAGCGCCGCGAGCAGCCCCAGTTGGGCGGGACCGAGGAAAGTGCCGGCCGCGAGGGCCCGCTCCCCCGCCGCGATGTCGCTCCCGGCGGCGCGCACATACGTTCCCGGGGCGGTGGCAGGCAGCGTCACAAGGGCGCCAGCTCCTTCCGTGAGGAAGTGGTCAGGCATCGCCTTTTCGATAGGTACGACGGCGTCAGCCCCCGCCGGGATCATGGCACCGGTCATGATGGGCGCGGCTGTTCCGGGCTGCAGCGGTTGCGGGCTTGCCCCGGCGGGAACGGGGGGCATGATGCGCAGGTCGGTGCCCTCGTCGGGGATGTCCGCGGAACGGACGGCATAGCCGTCCATCTGGGAATTCGCGAAGGGGGGAAGGCTGAGCGGTGCCAGGAATCCGTGCGCCAGGCCTCGGCCCAGCGCCAGGCCGAGCGGCAGGATCTCTGTGCGGTCCGCTGCACTGAACTGCTGGAGGAGGTCCGCGACGGCGGCGGCATGCTCGGCGACGGACCGCGCACCTTGTGCCGGGTGCCGGTCGTGGCCGTGCAGGGTGTGGCTGGTCATGGGTACGCCTTCGATCGTGGCCGCCGGGTGGTCTGGGCCGTCAGGATTTTACGTCCACTCTAACGGTGTGGAATCCGGTGGCTCCGTCGGGTGCCGGCGGCCGTGCGGTTTCGTCCTGGGGCGTACCCTTCAGGTCGGTGGCGCGGACCTGCACCTCATACTGCCCGGGGGTGAGGTCAACGGCCAGCTTCCACTGGTACCAGGTGTCCAGCGAGATGCCGGGGGCCAGCTCGGCTTCCCGCCACGGCCCCCGGTTGATCCGCAGTTCCACTTTCCGGACGCCGGTGTGCTGGGCCCAGGCGACTCCGGCGAAAACAACCGTTCCCGCATTGACCGGGCGGCCGCTGCGGGGCACGTCGATGCGGGACGACGTCTTGATGGGCCCGCGCTCGGACCACCCCCGCGGGGTCCAGTACCCGGCGTCATCAGCAAACCTGGTGACTTTGAGTTCCGTGACCCACTTGGTGGCCGATACGTAGCCGTAAAGGCCCGGGACCACCAGGCGCACCGGGAAGCCGTGCTCGAGCGGCAGCGGTTCTCCGTTCATGCCCACGGCAAGCAGGGCATCCCGGTTGTCGGTGAGGACCTCCAGTGGCGTTCCGGCGGTCCAGCCGTCGGTGCTTCGGGAAAGGACCATGTCCGCCCCCGGCTGGGGACCGGCCATGGCCAGAAGTTCGCGGACCGGCCAGCCCAGCCAGCGGGCGTTGCCGATCAGGTCGCCGCCAACGTCGTTGGAGACGCACGCGATGGTGACGTGGCGTTCGGCCAGGGGCTTGGCGAGCAGCTCGGCGTAGGAGAGCTGGACTTCCCGGGCCACCATTCCGGTGACCTTGAGGACCCAGGTGTCCGGGTTGACCGCGGGGACGGACAGGGCGGTGTCGATCCGGTAGAAGTCCGGGTTCGGGGTGACCAGCGGCGGCATGTCAGCCACGCCGGACTCTGCAGCGGCCGGAATGGCTGGTGCCGGTGACGCCGGCGCGGGAAGGGCAATGCGGGCCCTGGCTTCGCTGACCGCCATGGTGGCCCCGCGCCAGATTCCCGCCAGTACTCCCCCCACTGCGGAAGCCGCTGCGGTGATGCCGAGGAACTGGAGAAAGCTGCGGCGGGGTTGGCCGTTCGTGGGGTCGGGCGTGGTTCCGCCAGCCGCAGCAGGCCGGCTGGCGGTTGGGTGGACGGGCACGAGCGCGTCCCACGCGTGCAGCCTTGGCACCAGGACGCGCAACAGTACGACGGCGGCCCCCGCGGCCAGAAGCGGCGGGATGAGGGACATGGTGGTCACCTGGGAACGCGTCAGGACCGCTGCCACTCCGGCCAGCCCAAAGACACCCATCACGGCAGCACCAGTGAACCGCCGACGATACTCCAGGACCCCGGCAAGCGCGGCCAGGGCGGCGATGACCAGCGCCATTCCCACCAGGAGCGCCGCCTTGTCTGCCGTGCCGAAGACGGAGATGGCCCAGTCCTTGACGCCGGGCGGGACGGCGTCAATGACGGCCCCGCCAACGGCCGTCAAGGGTGAAAGAGATGGGCTGATAACCCCGGCGGCCAACTCCCCCACCGCCACACCGGCGCCTGCCGCGGCTATCCCGGCAGCCGCAGCCCAACCGCCCCTGGCGCGTTGGACTGCCTGCAGCGGGACGGGACTCTCCTTGCGCTCCCCAAGGCCGGCGCCGTCGTCGTACGCCGCGTGCCGGTGCTGGGAACTCTTCACATCTTCCAGCATAGGTTTGCCAAGGGTCGCCGGCGGCGGTGCGTCCATATGTCTTGTCCGCCTGACTCTGGTCACAGGTGTGATGCCCGGCTCAACGTGGCGTAGCCTGAGTTCATGAGTGTCCAGCTAGGCATGCCGCAGCCGCGGGAGGAAGCAGCGTCGGCGCTGCCCGGCGTTCCCGCGCGCCGCCCGGCCGATGCCCCGGCCGGGCTGGTGGATCGGTATGGCCGCCGCGCCACGGACATGAGGCTGTCCCTGACGGACAAATGCAACCTCCGCTGCACTTACTGCATGCCGGCAGAGGGCTTGGAATGGCTGGCCAAGCAGGCAGTGATGTCCGCCGCGGAAATCGTGCGGATTGTCAAGGTTGGCGTGGAACAGCTGGGGGTCCGCGAACTCCGGCTGACGGGCGGCGAGCCGCTTGTCAGGCACGATCTCGTGGAGATCATCGCGGCCCTGCGCGCCAACCACCCGGACCTCCCGATCTCCATGACTACCAACGGCGTGGGCCTGGCGAAGAAGGCACCGGCGCTCAAGGATGCGGGGCTGACCCGCATCAACGTCTCGCTGGATTCCCTGCATGAGGAAACGTTCACCAAGCTCACCCGCCGCCCGTTCCTGAACCAGGTCCTGGCCGGCGTGGACGCCGCCTGGGCCGCGGGCCTGGGCCCGGTCAAACTGAACGCCGTCCTCATGCGTGGCATCAACGACGCCGAATCGCCGCAGCTGCTCGACTGGGCGTTGGGGCGCGGCTACGAACTGCGTTTCATCGAACAGATGCCGTTGGACGCCGATCACGGCTGGACCCGCCGCAACATGATCACCGCCGCCGAGATCCGCGGACTGCTGTCCCGCGACTTTGTCCTCACCCCCGATCCCCGGGCACGTGACGGCGCCCCCGCCGAGCGGTTTGAAGTACGACGACGGGTGGCAGGTTCTGCGGATTCGTCCGGTCCGCTGCTGGGAACCGTGGGAATTATCGCTTCCGTCACCGAGCCGTTTTGCTCTGACTGCCGACGCACCAGGATCACTGCCGAGGGCAAAATCATGAGCTGTCTGTTCTCACGCGAGGAGTTCGACCTGCTGGGTCTGCTGCGCGCTGGCGCCGACGACCGGGAACTGGCGCAGCGGTGGCAGGACGCCATGTGGATCAAACCGAAAGCCCACGGCATGGACCACGTGGGGCTGGACGCTCCGGACTTCGTCCAGCCGGACCGCAGCATGAGCGCCATCGGGGGCTGAGACAGATGCTTGTACGCTATTTTGCTGCCGCACGCGCTGCCGCAGGCTTCGAGGAAGAAAAGTTCGAACTTCCGGATGGTGCTACCGTCGCGGACCTGCTGGAAGCGGTGCTCGCCGTGGAGCGTGCCGAACCCCCTGCCGGGACGCCGCCGCTTCCGCGCATCCTTTCCCGCAGCAGCTTCCTGCTCAATGAGGTGGCCGTGCGGAACCACTCGACCGTTCTTGGTCCGGACGACGTGGTGGATGTGCTGCCTCCGTTCGCGGGCGGATAGACATCCGGGTTGTAGCCGGAACGGCTCGTTGAGCCTGCCGCGGCCTTCTGGATTGCCTGGGGCGGCTTCGAATGTCAGTGCCTCGATGGATGATGTTCGTATGAGAACCAGCATCGGTGGCGGGGTGGTTTTGGAGGGTGTTCACTCCTCTGTTGCTGCCCTCGATGTGCTGGACCGTGAGGATGGTCTCCTGGCTGCCGGGGCGGGTATTGGTGCTGACGTGGACGTTTTGCAGCGGCGGTATGAACTCCGGCTGGAACGGCTGGAGGTGGTGAAGCGGCTGGAGGCGCAGCTCGCTGCGGTGAAAGCCCGGGACGCGGCGGAGTGTGTTGGGTTCCAGCACTCGATGCTCGCCCCGGACGCGCCGGTGCACGAACGCACGTATGCGGAGATGTCAGCAGTGGAGGAGATCGCCGGGGTCCTGACCATCAGCTCCGGCGCTGCCGGGGCGTTCGTGGAACAGTCCCGGCGGGTGTGTTCCCTCCCGCAGGTCCTTGAGGCTTTGGCCGCCGGGGCCCTGTCCTGGCAGCACGCGAGGATTGTTGCCGACGAAACCGAGGGCCTCACCCCGGACGGTGCCGCCGCCCTGGTGGCACACTTCTTCGACCCCGATGCCCCCATCCCCGCCCGCGGCGCCGCCCCCGGCGAACTGGTCCCATCCCGGTTCCGGGCCAAGGTCCGGGGCTGGCGGGAACGCCGCCACCCGGAATCGATCGAGAAGCGACACGCCAAAGGGGTTTCGGACCGGCGGATGGAATACACCCCGGACCGCGACGGGATGGCCTGGCTCTCCCTCTACCTCCCCGGCGACACAGCGTGCGCCATTTGGAACCGCACCACCGCCACCGCCCGCGGGTTGCAGGGACCCGACGAGCACCGCACCCTCACCCAACTCCGCTCCGACATCGCAGCATCACTACTCCTCGGCGCCAGCAACACCACCGACGCAACCCAGGCCAACGGAAGCACCGGTGAGATCGGGAAAGTCCCCACCCCACGGGCCGACGTGCTGGTCTTGGTCCCGGTGTGCGCCCTGCTCGGCATCACCGACGAACCCGCAGAACTGGATGGCCACGGCCCCATCCCGGCATCCATTGCACGCCAACTCGTCGCGGACGGCGCGGAATCGTTCTACCGGGTCCTGGTCGACCCCCGCGACGGTGCCCCGCTGGAGATCGGCCGCACCCGCTACCGGCTCCCCGAAACAATCAAACAATGGATCCGCATGCGCGACGGCAGATGCACCTTCCCCGGCTGCAGCAACCGCACCCCCGACAACGAAACCGACCACCTCACCGCCTGGGAACACGGCGGAACCACCGGCACCAGCAACCTGGCACAACTCTGCCCAAAACACCACCGGCTCAAACACGCCCGGCCCTGGATCCCCGACCCCGCCACCCAAAACGGACCACCCGGGTGGACCTCACCCACCGGACGCCACTACAAACCCGAACACCACGACCCCGAACCAACCCACTGGCCACCCGCCATCCAGGAGTTACTAACCGAGATGCCGGATTGGCCGGATATACCGGCAGTGCCATGTGAAGAGCCGCCCGGCGACCGCTTCCTTGACCCGGATGAACTGTCGCCGGCGGATCCGATATGGGACGACTTCTACGCCACGCCATTCCGCCTGCCGCCGGATCCACTAGACAAATGGCAGTTGCTGCTGTCGTGATAGTCCTGCCGCCCCTTGTGCCGCCAACGCTGGTGGTCCGCCGTCCATGGTGATAAGGAAAAAACCGTGGTTCCAGGCAGCCATTGTTACCCCCGTGAGCCGGTTCCAAGCGCCATGGCCATCAATGCCGGGCGGCTGTGGACTCCGCAGCTCAGGAAAATCTGCTTGAACTGGTCCTGGACGGTGTATGGGGTCACTCCCTGCGCCTCCGCCATAGTTCCTGTGTCCGCACCGGCGGCAACCAACCACAACAGCTCCCTCTGCCGGGGCGTAAGGCCGAATGCACGGGCAAAGACTTCCACCCGGTCGGAAGGCATACAGCCCTGAATGGTCACGGCCAGCGGCGGTGCGGACCGTTCTGCGGCCGGGGCAATCCGGTTGGCTCGCAGCAGGGCCCATCTGCCAGAACCAATATGCACCCTGCTCTCCGCGTCATGGTCGTCCACTCCGGCCTCCCTCGCGAGCAACTGCGCGGCAACGTTCAGCACCTCGGCCGGGACTTGGTGATGCGGGCTGGGGCCGGGCTGCAACAGATGGAGCCAGTCGTTGACCGATTCAGTCCGGCCAACAACCGCGAGGTCTTCGCTTAAAGTCAGGACAGCCTGCTCGGGTAATTCCTGCCGCCCAACATCCGGCCGGGCAGCCAGATCCGGCCCACTGATGGCGTCCGGTGCTGTTCCTGCATTGAATTGCCTGGCCATGGAACGCCGCAGTCCTGGCGTCAGTTCCGCTGCCAGCTCAGCAAGGTAAGTGGTTTCTTGTTCGGTGAAGTGGCCCGCCTCTCCCGTCCGCCAGAGATCAAGCCATGCCCAGCACCCGTGCTTGTCGGCGAAGACGACTGACAGTACGTCGCGAACGTCGTAGCGATTCAGTACTCCCGTCCACATCAGGCTGCGGGCAGGATCACCGTCGGTTGCATGCTGGAGGCTCAGTGCGGGGACTGAAGAAGACACCAACCCGGTCCAGCGCGCCGGACGGGAAAGGTACTTGAGGCGGATGAGAGCGGGCAATTCCTCCGGGCAGGGAATCCTGGCCCGAGGTGCCATGCCTACCGTTGTGCGAGGGTCGCAAAGAGGCCAAACGAATGCATCGAAGGGGATTATCGTGCCCATTTCTGCGAGCACGGTTTTTCGGAGAGCTTGGTGGTCCAGGACGGATCCAGCAAGAACCCGGATGTGTTCAAGGCTTCGGGCCAGCGTCCACGCCCTCGTCATTCCCCCAGTATGCGTTAGTCCTTCCCACTGTGTTGTCGGACCGTGCCACCCAGAATTCTGGGATACCCGATGGATGCGGGCGGGTCTACCTTGGGCAGTGTTATCCAGTCGTCGGTATCCAAGTGGTCTGGATGAGGAAAAGGAGACTTTCCGATGTACACCCTGCAGATCGAACACACCATCACGGACTTCCCAACCTGGAAGACCGCTTTTGACCGCGACCCGGTGAACAGAGCGGCTGCCGGCGTACTCTCCCACCGCATAGGCCAACCAGTCGGGGACCCGCACTACATCGTGGTGGAGCTCGACTTTGCAGACTTGAGCCAGGCGGAGCGCTTGCTCTCGAACCTGCAGGAGCATGTGTGGCGTTCACCTGCCAACGCCCCTGCCCTCGCCGGTGCGCCCAGGACCCGCATCATCGAGGCCGCGGCCTGACCCTGCGCTCAGTCGCGGTGGAAGACCGAGCGCATGAACGGCCTGTAGGCCGAAGCTTTGCCGTTGGTGCCGGCGTCAAGGCTGTCGCCGCCGTCGTCCTTGCCGATTGCCCGTAACTCGGTGACGTGCGTCAGGACGCCGTCCTCCACCCAAATGGAATGCTGTGTCGAGCCGGCGGCACTGTGGCGCTCGACGCGGAGGATGCCGTTGCGCCAGGTGCAGCGGGCGGCGGTACCGGGCGGCACGCCGGCGCTGTCGACGTAGTACCACAGCACATCGTTGTGGACCGGATCGACCGTGAAGATGCCGTGGCCCTCGAAATGGCCGCCATCCGGTTCAAGGTGACGATAGCTCTGGACCACGCGGAGGCCTCCGGCAACCCGGCTGTAGGACACCTGGGCGTCCACCGTGCGCGCCGGGCCCCAGGGACCGGACGCTATCTGGGTGCGGCCCCGCCAGAGACCCAACAAGCCTGTCAACGCAGGATGCCCGCGCTCCAATGCCGGCCCGTCCATCGCCACGCTACCCCCTGCCGAAGATCACCCCCATACTCAGGATGGACCGCGCAGGGCAACCGCGCCAGCTTCCTACAGCCCGAAGGTTTCCGTCTCGTCGAACGGGCCCACCACGGTGACGGTCCGCGGCGCGGCAGCGAGTTCGGCGGCCAGCTCCTGGACCTGCTCGGTGGTGACGGCTTTAATCAGCCGCAGGGTCTCGTCGATGTCCTGGTATTCGCCGGAGACCAGTTCGGCCCTGCCGAGCCGGGACATCCGGGAGCCCGTGTCCTCCAGGGCCAGGACAATTCCGCCGCCAAGCTGTCCCACGGCTTTGCGGAGTTCATCCTCGGAGATTCCGTGTTCGGCGAGCTTGTCCAGCTCGATCGCCAGCAGGTCCAGCACCTGCCGGACCTTCGACGGCGTGCAGCCCGCATACATCCCGAAGTAGCCGGCGTCGGCGTAGGACGACGCAAAGGAGTAGGTGGAGTACACCAGGCCGCGCTTCTCGCGGACTTCCTGGAACAGCCTGGAAGACATGCCGCCGCCCAGCACCGCGTTCAGGACGCTCATGACGTAGCGGCGTTCGTCGGTGGCCACGATCGTGGGGCATCCCATGATGATGTTCGCCTGCTCCACCGCGCGCTTGACCACGTGCAGTCCTGCTGTCCCGGTGATCATGGCACGCTCGGTGGAACGGCGCTGCACCGGCGCCGCGTCCGGCATCAGGGACCACCCCGCGGTCTCGAGGGCATCCACCACGAGTCCGCAGACGACGTCGTGATCCAGCCCGCCCGCGGCGGTGATGACCAGTTCCTCCGGCTTGTAGAACCTGCGGTAGTGCTCCCATACGGAGTCCCGGGCGACGGCCTTGATCGCGGCGGGGGTCCCCCCGATGGGGCGGCCAAGCGGGTGGCTGCCGAGGACGGCGGCGACAAAGTGCTCGTGCGCAACGTCGGTGGGATCATCGCTGTCCATGGCGATTTCCTCCAGGATGACGTCCCGTTCCTGCTCCATTTCTGCGGGATCCAGCACGGCGCCGGTGATCATGTCCGCAATGACGTCGATGGCCATGGGCAGGTCCGAGTCCAGGACCCTGGCAAAGTAGCAGGTGCTTTCCTTGGCGGTGGCCGCGTTCGATTCGCCGCCCACCTCATCAAAGGCGGAAGCAATTTCCAGGGCCGTGCGGCGCTTGGTGCCCTTGAACAGCAGGTGCTCCAGGAAGTGTGTGGATCCGTGCTGGCCGGGAGCTTCGTCGCGGGACCCGACGCCGACCCAGAACCCGATGGTGGCTGACCGCTGGCCCGGCATCGCTTCCGTCAGTACCCGCACTCCCCCTGGCAGCACGGAACGCCGGACCTCGGACCCGCCGTCGGAGCCGTGGACCAGAGTGTCGCCGGCGTGGTTCTGCTCAAGCGGCAGGGGTACAACAGTCATTGATGCCTTTCAGGACGGGCAGCCGGATCTGGCTGCCATCGTAACAGCGGCGGGACCGGTGGATCATCCACCGGTCCCGCCGCTTCATGCTTGTGCCGGGAAGCCCGGGCTGTTAGACGTCGGCGCCTTCAGCAGGCTCCGTGGCGTGGGCGCGCTCGGAGTCGGCCGGAGCCTCTTCCTCAGCTACCACCGGGGCGAGCGAGAGCTTTCCGCGGTCGTCGATCTTGGTGATTTCCACCTGGATCTTCTGGCCGACGGAGACCACGTCCTCCACGTTGTCCACGCGCTTGCCGTTGGCCAGCTTGCGGAGCTCGGAGATGTGCAGGAGCCCGTCCTTGCCGGGGGTCAGCGACACGAAGGCACCGAAGGTGGTGGTCTTGACGACCGTACCCAGGTATCGCTCGCCGATTTCCGGGACCTGCGGGTTGGCAATGGCGTTAATGGCGGAGCGTGCTGCGTCGGCAGACGGACCGTTGGTGGCGCCAATGTAGACGGTGCCGTCGTCCTCGATGGAGATGTCGGCGCCGGTGTCCTCCTGGATCTGGTTGATCATCTTGCCCTTGGGGCCAATGACCTCGCCGATCTTGTCCACGGGGATCTTGACGGCGATGACGCGCGGAGCGAACTCGGAGAGCTCGTCCGGGGTGTCGATCGCGGAGTTCAGGACGTCCAGGATGTGCAGGCGGGCTTCGCGGGCCTGCTTGAGGGCCGCTGCCAGCACGGAGGCCGGGATGCCGTCGAGCTTAGTGTCCAGCTGGATGGCCGTGACGAACTCGGAGGTGCCGGCGACCTTGAAGTCCATGTCACCGAAGGCATCTTCGGCGCCGAGGATATCGGTCAGGGCGGCGTAGCGGGTCTGACCGTCCACCTGGTCGGAGACCAGGCCCATGGCGATGCCGGCGACGGCGGCCTTCAGCGGCACACCGGCGTTCAGCAGCGACAGGGTGGAGGCGCAGACGGAACCCATCGACGTCGAACCGTTGGAGCTGAGAGCCTCAGACACCTGGCGGATGGCGTAGGGGAATTCCTCGCGGGACGGCAGCACGGGCACGATGGCGCGTTCTGCCAGGGCACCGTGGCCGATTTCGCGGCGCTTCGGCGAACCGACGCGGCCGGTCTCACCGGTGGAGTACGGCGGGAAGTTGTAGTTGTGCATGTAGCGCTTGCGCGTCACCGGCGACAGCGAGTCGATCTGCTGTTCCATCTTGAGCATGTTCAGCGTGGTGACACCCATGATCTGGGTCTCGCCGCGTTCGAAGATGGCCGAACCGTGGACGCGGGGCAGGACCTCGACCTCGGCGGTGAGCTGGCGGATGTCCGTCAGGCCACGGCCGTCGATGCGGACCTGGTCCTTGAGGATGCGCTGGCGCACGACCTGCTTGGTGACGGAGCGGAAGGCTGCGGAGAGTTCCTTCTCGCGGCCTTCGAACTGGCCGGCCAGGGAGGAGACAACCTCATCCTTGAGCGCGTCGGAGGCGGTGTCGCGTTCCTGCTTGTCGGCGATCTGGAAGACCGCGGCCAGCTTCTCGGCGCCGGCGGCTTCCACCGCGGCGTAGACGTCGTCCTGGTAGTCCAGGAAGACCGGGAACTCGACGGTCGGCTTGGCGGCGCGGGCCGCCAGGTCGGACTGGGCGTCGCAGAGTGCCTTGATGAACGGCTTGGCGGCCTCGAGGCCCTCGGCCACGACCTCTTCGGTCGGGGCGGTGGCGCCCTGTTCCTTGATCAGGTTCCAGGAGTTGTCCGTGGCTTCGGCCTCAACCATCATTATGGCGACGTCGTCACCGGCAACGCGGCCGGCAACCACCATGTTGAACACGGAGTTTTCCAGCTGCGAGTGCTTGGGGAAGGCAACCCACTGCGATCCGTTTTCGTCTGCCACCAGGGCGACGCGGACGCCGCCGATGGGGCCGGAGAACGGGAGGCCGGACAGCTGGGTGGACATCGAGGAAGCGTTGATGGCCACCACGTCGTACAGTTCGTCCGGGTTGATGGCCAGGACGGTCACCACGATCTGGACCTCGTTGCGCAGGCCCTTGATGAAGGCGGGGCGCAGCGGGCGGTCCATCAGGCGGCAGGCCAGGATGGCTTCGGTGGACGGACGGCCTTCGCGGCGGAAGAACGAGCCCGGGATGCGGCCGGCAGCGTACATGCGCTCTTCGACGTCGACCGTCAGCGGGAAGAAGTCGAAGCCTTCACGCGGGTGCTTGCCCGCGGTGGTGGCGGACAGCAGCGCGGTGTCATCGTCGATGTACACCATGGCTGCGCCGGCTGCCTGCTTGGCGAGGCGGCCGGTTTCGAAGCGGATTACGCGCTTGCCGAAACGGCCATTGTCAATGACTGCTTCCGAGAACTGGATTTCGGGACCCTCCAAGAGAGTCACCTCCGTTTCTGTTTGACGGAAGTCCAGCCGCATCAACCCGGCCAGCATCTGTCTACTGGCCCTGCACCCGGTCATCGATCGAGACCCACGGGCCGCCGGCTTCAGTCAACGAAGCCGTTCCCGGGGATCACTACCGAGGACCGCGAATGCGTGATGCGGTTGATCCTCCTGTTTAGTTTTTCATTTGAAGAAGGCGGCCCGTTCCATGTGGATTGGGCCGCCCCAAAGCCAGACTAGCGGCGCAGGCCGAGGCGCTCGATGAGCGAACGGTAGCGGGCGATGTCAGTCTTCTTGAGGTAGCCAAGCATGCGCTTGCGGCGACCAACCATGCCCAGCAGACCGCGCTGGGTGTGGTAGTCGTGCTTGTGCTCCTTCATGTGCTCAGTCAGATCCTTGATCCGCTGGGTCAGGACAGCAACCTGGACCTCGGGTGAACCGGTGTCGCCTTCGGCGGTTGCGTATTCCTTGATGATGGACTGCTTTACAGCGGCGTCAAGTGCCACAATAACTCCTTGGGATGTGCCGTGAGGGCCCAGGTCAGTAACTCACCGCCGGGTCTGCCGCGTACGTCCCGATCCGGAAAACCGGGGCAGGCCGCAAACAACAGGAGCCAGCCGCCACGGACTGCAGCCGGATCCATCGTCCAGTTTACCGGCCCCGGCCTAACGTTGTCGAAACAGTGCTGCGGTCAGCCCCGCAGCCGGTCCCTGATGGCCGCCATGCCCTGGAGTACTTCGTCGAAGCTGGTACTCAGCGGGGACAGCCCAACCCGGATGCCGTGCGGCGCCCGGAAGTCGGGGATGACGTCCCCGTCCCAGAGTGCCTCGACCGCGGCCTTGGTGAAGTCCGGGTGGTCAACCGTGATGTGGCCACCCCGCTCCCCCGGATCCCGCGGCGATGCCAGCTGCGCGCCCAGCGGTGCAAGCCAGGCATCGAAGACCTCCACGGCGAAGGAGGTCAGCGCCACGGATTTCTCCCGGATGGCCGCCATGGACCCCTCCTCGATGAGGTCCAGGGTCCCCTGCATGGCGAGCATCCCGAAGATGGCGGGTGTGCCGCTGAGGAAGCCGCGGATGCCGGAGGCCGGCTCGTAGCCTGCGGCCATCTCGAAGGCGTCCTTTCGCCCCATCCAACCCCAGATCGGCTGGTTCAGCGAGGGCAGGTGCCGGGCATTGATGTAGGCGAACGCCGGGGATCCGGGCCCCCCGTTGAGGTACTTGTAGGTGCAGCCGGCAGCAAAGTCCACGTCCGCGCCATCCAGGCCGATCTCCACCGACCCCGCCGAATGGCAAAGATCCCACACCACCAGGGCGCCGGCGTCGTGCACTGCCGCGGTGATGCCCGGCAGGTCCGCAAGGTGGCCCGAGCGGTAGGCAATCTGGCTGAGAAGGACGACGGCGGTGCGCGGCCCGGTGGCCTGGCGCACCTGCTCAAGGGTCACCCCGGCCGCGGGGTCCGGTTCGATCCAGCGGAGGGTCAGGCCTTCCTCGAGGGCGATGCCCTCCACCAGGTAGCGGTCGGTGGGAAAGTTTTCGGTGTCCAGCACCAGTTCGTTGCGGTCCGGGTCCTGCACCGCCGCAAGGGCTGCCCGGATCAGCTTGTAAAGCACCACGGTGGTGGAGTCGGCAATGATGGTTTGCCCCGGTGCCGCCCCCAGGACAGCGCGGCCCAGCTGGTCCCCGATGGCCTGCGGCATGTTCAGCCACCGTTCGTCCCAGCCGCGGATCAGGCGGCCGCCCCACTCGTCCCGGATGAAGGCGGCCACGTCGTCGGCGGTCCGCTTCAGGGGCCGGCCCAGGGAGTTCCCGTCCAGGTAGGACAGGGGTGTGTCCGTCCCAATGAAGTGGTCCCGGTAGCGTGCCAAGGCGTCCCGGCGGTCCAGCTCCCCGGCCCGGCGGCGGAGTTCTTCGGCGGTCACCTCAGTGGGGTTTTCCTGGTGGATGCTCATTGTCCGATCTCCGTCCTGACGGCGAATAGTTCCGGGAAGAATGTCAGTTCCAGGGCCTTCTGCAGGAAGGTCACCCCGCTGGACCCCCCGGTGCCGGTCTTCATGCCGATGGTCCGCTGGACGGTGCGCAGGTGCCTGAAACGCCAGAGCTGGAAGTTGTCCTCCAGGTCCACCAGTTCCTCGCATGCCTCGTACGCCGCCCAGTTGTCCGCCGCGTTTTCATAGATGTGTTTGAACAGCGGGACCAGTTCCGGGGTGAACTCGTGCGCCCGGGTCACGTCCCGGTCCAGGACCGCGCGGGGCACATCGAAACCCTGCCGGGAGAGGTAGGCCAGGAATTCGTCGTAGATGCTGGGGGCTGCGAGGAGCTCCTCCAGCATGGCGTAGGCCTCCGGGTCCGATTCGAAGACCGGCAGCACCTTACGGTTTTTGTTTCCCAGGACGAACTCCACGGCCCGGTACTGGGCGGACTGGAAACCGGATGAGTTGCCCAGGAAGCCGCGGAACTGCGAGTACTCGGTGGGTGTCAGGGTGGCCAGGACAGACCACTGCTCGGTGAGGGTCTTCTGGATGTGCTTGACCCGGGCGATGCCCTTGAGCGCCGAGCCGAGGTCGTCCTCGCGGAGCCAGGCGGCCGCGCTGCGCAGTTCATGCAGGACCAGTTTCAGCCACAGCTCCGTGGTCTGGTGCTGGATGATGAACAGCAGCTCATCGTGGTGTTCGGGCTGGCTGACCGGCTGCTGCGCGCTGAGCAGGGTGGGAAGCTGCAGGTAGGAGGCGTAGCTCATCCGTGAACTGAAGTCGCGGACAATCCCCTTATCCAGCTTGCGGGTGTTCTTCTCGACGGACACGTACTGCCTTTCGTTGTTGTCACCCCGGCCGATGCTGCGGTCAGCGGCCGCCCAGGAGCTGGTGGGCCTGGGCCACATCCAGCCGCATTTGTTCCACCAGGGCCTCAGGGCCACGGTAGGCCACCATGCCGCGGAGCCGCTCCACGAATTCAACCACTACTGTCTGGCCGTACAGATCGAAGTCCTCCACGGCTTCCTTTGGCCTGTCGATCACGTGCGCCTCGACCTGGCGGCTGACGCCGTCGAAGGTGGGGTTGGAGCCCACGGAGATGGCTGCCGGCCAGCGTTTACCGGCCTGGTCCACGAGCCAGCCGGCGTAAATGCCGTCGGCGGGAATCAGTCCCGTGGCGTTGGAGGCGAGGTTCGCCGTGGGGAACCCCAGTGCCCTGCCGCGGGCGGCGCCGTGGACCACTTCACCGCGCATCCGGTGCGGCCGGCCCAGGACCGAGGCGGCGGTGGTGACGTCTCCCGCCTGCAGCGCTTCACGCACCCAGGTGGAGGAGCAGCGGCGGTCCGTGCCGTCGTCGTCATGCAGGGGGTAGCCCTCGGCCCCGAACTCGCTGATGACCTGCACGTCGAAGCTGAATTTTTCGCCCAGCGCCTTCATGGTGTCCAGGTCGCCGGAGTTGCCCCGCCCAAAACGGGCGTCGTGGCCGATGACCACATGGCTGGCGTGCAGGCAGTCCACCAGGTACTGCTCCACGAACTCTTCGGCCGTAAGGCTGGCGAGGTCCAGCGAGTACTTGACCACCAGGATGGCGTCCAGGCCCAGCCCGCCCAGTGCCTCCAGCTTGTCATCCAGTCCCATGATCAACTCCGGCGCGGCCTCGGGCCGGTGGATGAGGGCCGGATGGGGGTCGAAAGTGACTGCTACAGCCTTGGCGTGGGAGAGACGGGCCGACCGGATGAGCTGGGACAGCACCTGCTGGTGGCCGCGGTGAACGCCGTCGAAGTTTCCGAAAGTGACAACAGATGGGCCGAAGTCCGCCGGGACATCGGACGGATCGTTCCAGATGTAAACCATCACCCTCGCCTTAAGCTGCCTGAAAGCATCAACGTTCCGGAACCCTGCCGGCCGCGGAACTCTTCAAGGTTACCCGGATTCACTGCGCAGCCTTGCCCGTCACTTCGCAGCTTTGGCCTGCGAGGGCCGGCGCCGGTAAAGCCACACCAGACCCAGGATGGGCAGCAGCAGGGGGATGAAGCCGTAACCGCGGCCAAACAGCGACCAGACGGTCTCGTGCGGGAACTGCACGGAGTCCAGGATGCTCAGGGTCCCCACCACCAGGACACCGGCCAGTTCAACCAGCACCGCGGCAACGGAGACTTTGAACCAGGTGGTGCCGGCCTTGGCCAGCGACACTGTTGCCAGGATGTAGACCAGGGCCGCGAAGGCCGAAAGCAGGTAGGCCAGGGGCGCCTCGGAGAACTTGGTGAGGATCTGGTAGCCGGCGCGGGCAGTGGCCGAGATGGCGAAAACCCCGTACACCGCAATCAGCAGGCGGCCGGGTCCGGTGTTGCGGGTATTTCTGACGGGTGTGCCGCCGGTGGCCGCCGGGGCCTGCTGGTCTTTCATCTCTGCTGCTTCTTCCACTTCAGTACCAGATCTGGTTCATTCGGGCAGCCATCACCAGCGCCGTGACGCCGACCGCTGCCAGGACAAAGTTGCTCCACCGCGTGCGCTCCAGGATGGACCAGTAGATTGCCGCGGGCGGCAGGAGCATGGCGGTGGCCATGTAGCCCCAGAACTCCCATGCCTCCCCGGCAATCGGTTCGCCGGCGATGACGCGGACAATGGAGCCCACCAGGTAGACCACAAGGGCCGCCTCCACGGCAACGACGGACAGGATGGTGACGTCGTTCGGCGCCTTCTTCAGGATTCCCGCGCCCAGGCACACGACCGTGGACACCAGGCCCACCACGAGGATGATCCAGAAATATGCGTCCACGCCTATGCCTCCGCAGCGGCGGTTGGGGCCGCACCGTTGCCAGGGGCGAAGACAAGGACCGGCTTGGCGTAGCTGCCCGCATCAGCGAGCAGGGCCACCAGGCTGCCGTCCGGGGCGAAGGCCGCGGCAGGGTGCTCCGCCGTGGCGGCCCCGGGAGTGCCGGGCGCCGTGCCGGCCGCGATCCGCCGGCCGAAGGAGATCTCGGCAGTTTCCCCGGCAGTGAGTTCGCGGTTGGGCATCAGTGCCCGGGCGGCAAGGGACATGTCCAGGACGTTCAGCTCCTCGGCGAGCTGTTCGAGGGTGCGCGCCTGGTCAAGGGAGTACGGGCCCACCTGGGTCCGGCGGAGCGCCGTGAGGTGGCCTCCCACGCCAAGGGCGTTGCCGAGGTCCCGGGCCAGGGCGCGGATGTACGTGCCGGAGGAGCATTCCACCGTCACGTCCAGGTCCACCACGCCCGCCGCTGGATCCCTGCGGACAGCGTGGACGTCGAACCGGTGGATGGTGACGGGCCGCGCGGCGAGCTTGACGTCCTCGCCGGACCGCACGCGTGCGTAGGCGCGTTCGCCGTTGACCTTGATCGCGCTGACGCTGCTGGGCACCTGCTGGATCTCGCCCGTGAGCGCAGCGACGCCGTCGTAAATTGCCTGCTCAGTGACGCCGGCGGCGCTGGTGGTGGCCGTGACCTCGCCCTCCGCGTCATCCGTCACCGTGGACTGGCCCAGCCGGATGGTGGCCGTGTAGGTCTTGGAAGTGCCCACGATGTAGGTCAGCAGCCGGGTGGCTTTGTTGATGCCAAGCACCAGCACGCCGGTGGCCATGGGATCGAGGGTGCCCGCGTGCCCCACTTTCCGGGTACCTGCGAGGCGCCGCATCCGGCCAACCACATCATGGCTGGTCCATCCCTGCGGCTTGTCCACTATCACCAGTCCAGAAAGCACGCCTCCCAGTATATCGGCGCAGGTTGGCGCCCAGGCACGGACCCCCGGGGGCGGGCCCGGCAGGTTGCGGGGACAGCTAGGATGGCTGGCATGCCTGAGCTTGCCGCCCATGTCAGCGACGTGCCCGTCAACCAGATCCGTGAGATCACCGAGGCCGCCTGGCGGACTCCCGGCGCCATCGTGCTGAGCATCGGGGAGCCCGGCTTCCCGCTCCCCCGCCACGTCCTGGACGCGGGTATTGCCTGCTTTGACCGGGACGAGACGAACTACACCCCCAACGCCGGTATACCGGCTCTCCGTGAGGCCTTTGCCGCAAGGTTCCGGGAAGAGCAGGGCATCGACGTCGGCGCTGACCGCGTCTACGTGGTCTCCGGCGCGCAGCAGGGCCTGCACTTCGCCATGAGCCTCCTGCTTGGCCCCGGGGACGAGATCCTGATCCCGAACCCGGGCTACCCCACCTTTGCCATGACCAGCCGGCTGCTCCATGCCGTTCCCGTGGGCTATCCGCTGCACCCTGACCACGGCTTCCAGCCCCGGGTTGCCGATGTGGAGGCCCTCATTACCCGCCGCACCCGGGTTCTGGTGCTCAACTCCCCGTCCAATCCGCTCGGCGCCGTGCTCAGTGAAGACCTGGTCCGGGAACTGGTGGGCCTGGCCCGCCGGCACGATATCTGGGTCATCTCGGACGAGTGCTACGAGGCATTCACCTACGATGTGCCCCACGTCAGCCCGGCACGGTTCGACGGCGGCACCGCGGAAGACGCGCGCGTGTTCACTTCGCTGACGCTGTCCAAGACCTACGGCCTGACGGGGCTGCGGATCGGCGCGCTTGTCTGCCCGCCGGGGCTGGAACAGAAGATGGACAACGTCATGGAATCAATCGTCTCGTGCGTGGCGTCTGCCCCGCAGTACGCGGCGCTCGCGGCCCTCACCGGCCCCCAGGATTATGTCCGGCACGCCCACCGGCACTACCGGGATAACCGGGACGCCGCCTCCGCGGTCCTGGCTGCGAAGGGGATCCGCTACCTGCCGGCGCAGGGGGCGTTCTACCTGTGGGCGGACATGTCCCATGTCACCGGCGGCGACGTACGGAACTGGGTACGGCAATTCCTCGCGGACTCCGGCGTGGCGCTGGCTCCCGGGACCGCCTTTGGGTCCATCGGTGAAGGCTGGGTCCGGATCGCGCTGTGCGGCCGGAAGGAGGACCTGTTGGAAGGACTGTCACGGCTACCTGCCGCGCCCCTGTAGACCCGGCTGCCACCCCACCGGCGCCCGGCTGCAGGCAGTGCTAGCTGCGTGCGCCGGCGAGTGCCCTGTCCAGCCATGTGCGGAGGGCCTCCGCCGGTGCGGCGCCGGCCTGGCGGGCCGCGACCTTCCCGTCGACGAGCACCATCAGCGTGGGGATGGCCTGCACGTCGAACCGCCGCGACAGGCCGGGCGACTTGTCCACGTCCACTTTGACCAGCTTGATCTTCCCTGGCCGTTCCCGGGCAAGCTTGTCCAGGATGGGGCTGACCATCCGGCAGGGTCCGCACCACGCGGCCCAGAAATCCACCAGCACCGGAACTGACGACTGCTCCGCTACGGCAGCGAAGTCGCTGTCGCCCGCGGACACGATCCAGGGCAGGTCTGCCTTGCAGTTGCCGCAGCGGGGGTGGCCTGCGGCCTGCGCCGGCACCCGGTTGGTCTTCCCGCAGGCGGGGCAGCTGAGAAGTGTTGGTTCCATGGCTAGTATTCCTTCCTGCTGTCATACGCGCGCCACGCCTGGAAGGGGACGTCCGACGTCGGGATGTCACCCCTGGTGACCGGCATCAGCTCCGGCGTGGCGCCGCTGAAGTAGTCATAGAAGAGAGCGTCATCAAAGCCCGCAGCTGCGGCGCCGTTGCGGTCCGCGGCGAAGTAGACGTGGCCTATCCTGGCCCACAGGGCGGACGCCAGGCACATGGGGCACGGCTCGCAGCTTGCGTAGAGGACCGAGCCGGTGAGGTCGAAGTCCGCTGTTGCGGCCGCCGCGGCCCGGATGGCCACCACCTCGGCGTGGGCGGTGGGGTCGTTGTCCCGGGTCACCCTGTTGACGCCGGCGTGGACGCGCCCGTCAGGCGTTACCACCACCGCTCCAAACGGGCCGCCGCCGTCGCCGACGTTCTGCGTGGCCAGGTCCACGGCCTGTTCGAGGTACTGGGCTTGTTCAAGGAACTGGGCCTGTTCGGGCTGTTTAGACGGGCTCTTGCCGTGGTCCGCGGAGGTCATAGCACGATCCTAGCCACGCGCGCCTCGCAGGGGGACGGAAAGGGGGCCAAAAAGGGGGGACGTCCGCAACCACTACCAGCTGGTAGGGGCCTACGCTTGCGCCCGGGGGATCCATTTTGCCTCTGCCGAGGCTACATATCCAGCCCGCAAGGGCCTCGCACCCCGGAGTACCCAATGAAGAAAAGACTCGCACTCTTAGCCTGCATAGCGGCCTCGGCCGCTGCCATAGCGTCCGCAGGCCCCGCCGCCGCCTCCGCGAATCCACCCGACTATGACGTCCTTGCCGACGGCCTCGTCTCGCCGCTGCACGTCACTGCAGGACACGGAAAATCGGTCCTGGTGTCCCAGGATTTCGCGGGGAAACTCACCCGGATCAACCGTGACAGATCCACTGAAAACCTTTCCACCGACACTGCCCAGGGCTGGGAAGTAGCCGGAGCCGACACCCGCGGCAGCACAGCGTACTTTCTTGAAAGCGTGGGCGCCGGCCAGGGTGACCCCGCGGGACTGCACGGATACCTGAAGTCCATCGACTCCAGCGGCGACGTGGAAACGGTCGCCAACTTTGCCGACTACGAGCGGCGCCACAACCCTGACGGCGACCAGCACTACGGATTCGGCGACGACGTCAGCGCGCAGTGCCTCGCGGCGTGGCCGAATTTCCCGCCCGCCACCTATAAGGGATTGGTGGACTCGCACCCCTACGCACTGGCGGTCCGCGGTAACACTGCCTATGTTGCGGATGCGGGCATGAATGCCGTCCTCAAGGTGGACCTGAAGAACGGTGACATCGATACTGTCGCCGTCCTTCCCCCACGGCCGGCCGTGATTCCGGCGGGCCTGCGGATTCCCACTGACATGATGGGAGGCACTGCGGAGGTGCCCGCCTGCGTGGTGGGGCATGAGTACGCCTTTGAACCGGTTCCCACGGATGTCGGGATCGGACCTGACGGCATGCTGTATGTGACGTCGCTGCCCGGCGGCCCGGAAGGACCGGAACTGGGCGCCCGCGGTGCGATCTTCAAAATCAATCCGTGGAACGGCGACACCGACCTGTGGGCAGAGGACATCCTCAGCCCCACGGGCGTGGCGGTGGCCGGCAACGGTGATGTCTACGTCGCTTCGCTGTTCGGCGGCGAGATCCTGAAGTTCACCTGCGAGGGGCACCGCTCCCAGTTCCTGGCGGTGAACATGCCGGCAGATCTGGACATCAGCGGCCACACCCTCTACGCCACCATCGATGCCCTGGGCGATCCGTCCCAGCCGCCGACGGGCAAGGTGGTCAAGGCCGACCTCCGGTAGGCGGCAGGCTGTCCACCCGTTGAGACACAGACGGGTTAAAAGCACCGGGGCCCGGGATTCTTTCCCGGGCCCTGGTCTGCGTCCTACTTGTTGCCGTCCTCGTCAAGGTCCTCATCGTCGGTGAGGTCCAGGTCCTCTTCGTCGAAATCGTCCTCGTCGATGTCCACGTCAGCGGACGCATCGGACTTGTAGGGGTCGGCGTCGCCCGCGTGCCGGGCGTTGGCGGCAAGGGCCGCAACCTCGGCGTCGCGCTTCTTGGCCTCGCGGAGCAGTTCTTCGAGGTTGGACGCCACCACGGGAATCTGGTCAGCCACAAACTCAAGGGTGGGGGTGAGGCGGACGGTGATGTTCCGGCCAACCTCCTGCCGAAGCACGCCCTTGGCTTTCTCAAGCCCCTTGGCAGCATCAGCCTGGACAGCCTGGTCGCCAAGGACGGTGTAGTAAACAGTGGCGTGCTGCAGATCATTGGTCACGCGGGCATCGGTAACAGTAATGCCCTCCAGCCGGGGATCCTTGACCTTCCGGCCCAGAGCCTCAGCAACAACAACCTTAATCCGCTGCGCCAACTTGGCAGCACGTGCCGGATCAGCCATGAACAACTCCTATAAGAAGAAAAAATTAGGGACGTACGACGACGGCACAGTGGCTGCCAACGGACGCTTCAGTTATCTGCCACACACCTGGGGCCGGGCTGCCGCGCACTATGGCGGGCGCACGACGGACCTGGGTTGGATTTTTCCGGCGGCCAGGGAGTGGCATCGGGCCTGTCGGAGCCGGGCGGCTTGCGATCGAAGATCGTAAGCTGCCCGGCGAAGGGGCGGGGCCGCCGGAAAAATCCAACGGCCCCGCACCTGGCACTGCTGACTGCCCGAAGGCGTACCAGCTTAGACGCGCGGCTTCTCGCGCATCTCGAAGGTCTCGATGATGTCACCTTCGGTGATGTCGTTGTACGACCCAAGACCGATACCACATTCGAAGTCCGTGCGGACCTCGGTGGCGTCGTCCTTGAAGCGCTTGAGCGTCTCAACGGTGAGGTTGTCACCGATGATCTTGCCGTCGCGGCTGATCCGTGCCTTGGTGTTACGGCGGATGATGCCCGAGCGGACGATCGAGCCGGCGATGTTTCCGAACTTGGAGGAGCGGAAGACTTCGCGGACCTCGGCGGTGCCGAGCTGGACTTCTTCGTATTCCGGCTTGAGCATGCCCTTGAGTGCTGCCTCAATGTCATCGATTGCTGCGTAGATGACGGAGTAGAAGCGCATGTCCACGCCTTCGCGGTCTGCCAGTTCGGCAACCCGCTCGGCGGGCTTGACGTTGAAGCCGATGATGACGGCGGAGTCGACCGTTGCCAGGTTGACGTCATTCTGGGTGATGGCACCCACACCGCGGTGGATGACGCGCAGCTGCACGCCTTCGCCGACGTCGATCTTGAGCAGCGCGTCTTCGAGGGCTTCCACGGCACCGGATACGTCACCCTTGAGGATGAGGTTGAGGGTGTCGATCTTGCCTTCGGCGACGGCCTGGTCGAAGTCTTCCAGGCTGATGCGCTTGCGGCGCTTGGCCAGGGCGGCGTTGCGGTCGGCGGCTTCACGCTTCTCGGCGATCTGGCGGGCGGTGCGCTCGTCAGCGGTCACGAAGAAGGTGTCACCGGCGCGCGGCACGTTGGACAGACCCAGCACCTGGACGGGGCGGGACGGGCCGGCCTCGGTCAGGGCGCTGCCGTCGTCGTCGAACATCGCACGGACGCGGCCGTGGGCCGTGCCTGCCACGATGGTGTCGCCGACGCGCAGGGTACCGGACTGCACCAGGACGGTGGCAACTGCACCGCGGCCCTTGTCCAGGTTGGCTTCGATCGCGATGCCGCGGGCGTCCTTGTTCGGGTTGGCGCGCATGTCAAGGGCAGCGTCCGCGGTGAGCAGGACGGCCTCGAGCAGCTCGTCGATATTGAGGTTCTGGCGGGCAGAGACCTCCACGAACATGGTGTCGCCACCGTATTCCTCGGGAACCAGGCCGTATTCGGTCAGCTGGCCGCGGACCTTTTCCGGGTTGGCGCCTTCCTTGTCGATCTTGTTCACGGCCACGACGATCGGCACGTTGGCCGCCTGGGCGTGGTTGAGGGCCTCAACGGTCTGCGGCATGACGCCGTCGTCCGCTGCGACCACCAGGATGGCGATGTCGGTGACCTTGGCACCACGGGCACGCATGGCGGTGAACGCCTCGTGGCCCGGGGTATCGATGAAGGTGATCTTGCGGTCGTCGCCTTCGTGGTTGTGCGTGACCTGGTAGGCACCGATGTGCTGCGTGATGCCGCCGTGTTCGCCGGCCATGACGTCGGACTTGCGGATGGCATCAAGCAGGCGGGTCTTACCGTGGTCGACGTGGCCCATGACGGTGACAACCGGAGGACGTGCCTCGAGTTGCTCGTCGCCTTCGGCTTCCAGCTCGGCCTCGAAGTCGATGTCGAATCCGGAGAGCAGCTCGCGCTCCTCGTCTTCCGGCGACACTACCTGGAGCTTGTAGCCAAGCTCCTCGCCCAGCAGGGCGAAGGTCTCCTCATCCAGTGACTGCGTTGCCGTGGCCATTTCGCCAAGGTGGAACAGCACGGTGACCAGTGCGGCGGGGTTCGCCTCGATCTTGTCGGCGAAGTCCGTGATGGACGAGCCGCGGCGCAGCCGGATGACGGTGTTGCCGTCGCCGCGGGGTACGCTCACGCCACCCAGCGACGGGGCACTCATCTGCTCGAGTTCCTGGCGCTTTGCGCGCTTGGACTTGCGCTGCTTGCCACGGCCTGCGCCGCCCTTGCCGAAGGCACCCTGGGTGCCGCCGCGGCCGCGGCCGCCCTTGCCGAAGCCACCGCCGGCGGGAGCACCGCCGCCGCCACCGGGACCGCCGGTTCCGGGAGCGCCGCCCGGGCGTCCGGGACCACGGCCGCCGGCACCCGGACGTCCTGCACCGGCAGGAGCCGGGCGTTCAGTGCGGTTGGGCATCATGCCGGGAGTAGGACGGGGACCGCCGGGACGCGGTGCACCCGGACGCGGTCCGCCTGCACCTGCTGCGGGACGGGGGCCACCGGCACCGGCGGCGGGACGGGGCCCACCCGGACGCGGTCCGCCTGCACCTGCTGCGGGACGGGGGCCACCGGGGCGGTCGCCGTCGTTACGGCTGCCACCGGGACGGGGCATGCCCTGCGAGGTGGCGAACGGGTTGTTGCCCGGACGGGGGGCGCGCTCACCGTCTCCGCCGCGGCCACGGGGCATGCCCTGGGAGGTGGCGAAGGGGTTGTTGCCCGGACGGGGACCGCCGGGACGGGGACCCGACGCGCCCGTGGATCCACCCGGACGGGAGGACGGAGCAGGGGTATCGGCCTTGGGGGCCGGACGTGCACCGGGCTTGGCGCCGGTGGACGGAGCACCCGCAGACGGAGCTGCGGGGGCGGCAGGTGCTGCGGGAGCCGGGGCTGCCGGTGCAGCGTCCTTCGCCGCCGGTGCTGCGGAAGCCGCCGGAGCCGGTGTCTCGGCCTTGGGGGCCGGAGCCTTGGGCGCCGCCGGACCGGGGGCCGGGGCTGAAGGACGGTTACCTGCTGCCGGAGCGGGTGCCTTGGGGGCAGCGGCGGGCGCTGCGGCCGGCGACGCTGACTTTGCAGCAGCGTCGGGGAAGGCGTTGCGCAGTTTCCGCACAACGGGGGCCTCGATGGTTGACGAGGCGGAGCGAACGAATTCGCCCAGTTCCTGCAGTTTTGTCACTGCATCTTTGGAAGTTATACCGAGCTCTTTGGCGAGCTCATGTACGCGGACCTTGGCCACATTTCTCCTGTCTCGGTCCGCACCGAGCCAGGCACGAACCGTCTACTTCTTACTGCGGACCCCAGCCGCTGTTGATGCGAAGGGGCCCATTGCAGAGCGCAACAAAGTTGTCATCGTTACGCACTCATCGCTGGGAACTCATCGGGTTTCCATCAGATTTCTGACCCGCTTTCAGGTTGGACGGTTGGTGTTGCAGCCACCGGGGCGGCGTCAACGTTCGGGCCTGACGTGATCCGGTGTTCGACGGCGGCGGTCCCGGTTGCGCCCGGAAGGGCACGCCCGAATGCTCGCCGCTTGATCGCCAGAGCCAGGCACGATGCGCTGGGGTGCAGCCATGCACCCCGGCCAGCCATCCGGCGTCGTTCATCCACCAGAACAGCGGTTGACCCGCTGCCTGCGGCGACGAGCCGGAGCAACTGCGACCGCGGGCCCTTCTTCCGGCATCCGATGCAGGTACGTTGGGGCTGATTCCCGGTGGAAAGCACTTCTGCCACGGTCATCGTCCTGACGTTCTTTCTGCTGGCCGCAGGTTTTACCGCTTCCGCAGTCACGGAAACGAGCACGCCCAAGGCACACGGCTACCGGCCGTTAGGCGCGGTCTTATCTATTCTAGCCCCTCCGGGGCGTTCTGCCCGAAACGGGTGTGGCTGCCGCGGCGCGGCAGCCACCCCGCCGGGCCTCACTTATCGCGGTTGCCCGCGGCGTCGGAGACGATGTCGATGCGCCACCCGGTCAGCTTGGCCGCCAGGCGGGCGTTCTGCCCCTCTTTGCCGATGGCCAGGGACAGCTGGTAGTCCGGGACCACCACCCGGGCGGAGCGCGTGGCTTCGTCCGTGATGGTGACCGAATTCACGCGGGACGGCGAAAGGGCGCTGGCAATGAAGGTGGCCGGGTTCTCGCTGAAGTCGACGATGTCGATCTTTTCGTCGTTCAACTCGGTCATGACCGCGCGGACGCGGGAGCCCATTTCACCGATGCAGGCGCCCTTGGCGTTGATGCCCGGTGTGTTGGCCTTGACTGCGATCTTGGTGCGGTGCCCGGCTTCGCGGGCCAGCGCCACGATTTCCACCGAGTGGTCGGCGATTTCAGGTACTTCCAGTTCGAAGAGTTTCCGAACCAGTCCGGGGTGTGACCGGGACAGCGTGACGGACGGGCCCTTGGTGCCGCGGTGCACGTCGATGACCAGGGCACGCAGGCGGTTTCCGTGGATGTACTTCTCCCCGGGGACCTGCTCGGGCGGGGGAAGGAGTGCCTCCAGCGAACCGAGGTTGACCTGGATCATGTGCGGGTTGTTGCCCTGCTGGATGGTGCCGGACACCAGTTCGCCTTCGCGGCCCTTGAACTCGCCCAGGACGTTGTCGTCCTCAACATCGCGCAGCCGCTGCAGGATGATCTGCCGCGCGGTGCTGGCGGCGATGCGGCCGAACCCCTCCGGGGTGTGCTCGAATTCACCGATGGGAGCGCCGTCGTCGTCAATTTCGACAGCCCAGATGGTGACGTGGCCGCTCTTGCGGTCCAGCTCGGCGCGCGCTTTTTCGAAGGCGCCGGGTGACTTGTGGTAGGCCACCAGGAGCGCCTGCTCGATAGTGGGGATCAGGAGGTCCAGCGGGATTTCACGCTCACGCTCCAAAAGTCTCAGTGCGCTCATGTCAATATCCATCAGGCCTCCTCGGAAGGTCCATTGTGTTCAGGTTCCAGACCGTCCTCCGGGAGGTGGCTGAATTCGATCTCGACTTTTCCGTTGCGGATCCTGTCGAAAGGAAGCTTTAGGGGTTCACCCTGCCGGGGCTTCATACCCTTCTTGACGGCGACCTCGGGGATCAGCGTCACTCCCCCGCCGTCCACGGCCTGGATGCGGCCTGTGACGTTTTCGCCCTGGAGGACGTTGACCTTGACCATCCGGCCGCGGGCCCGGTGCCAGTGCCGGGGTTCCGTCAGGGGACGTCCGACGCCGGGTGAGGACACTTCGAGGTCGTAGGGACGGCCGTCGTCGTTGGGATCGTTGTCCAGCACATCCGAGAGCACCTTTGAGATGTCGGCGATGACGTCCAGGCTGACCCCGCCGGATTCCTCCTGCGGCAGGTCCACGACAACGTGGACCACGCGGTGGGAGCCGGGAATGATGGCAACGTCCTCAAGGTACAGGCGGTTGGCCTGGACCGCGGGTTCCAGGAGGGCCCGGAGCCGGGCAGCTTCGGGGTTGTGGGCCGGCGCGGTTCCGCTTCCCGTTCCGGTGTGGTCTGGTGAAGCCGTGGCTTCTGCATTGCTCACGATGCCGGCCGCCCTCCCTATAGATGATGTGGTGTTTACTAGCGTAGCCATTTTACCGGCCCAGTGGTGCACCCGGGTGCCTCCTCAGCGTGACACCATGGTCTGTTGTGAAAGACCCCCGCCAGGACACCAACCGCCGCACGCGGCCGTTCCGGTTTGCCGTGTTTGCCCTTGCTGCCCTGGTTGTCCTGAGCCTCGGTTTCGCCCTTATTCCCGCGGAAAAACCGGCACCTGCCGAACCTTCGTTCTCGGAACAGGCCAGGGCGGCAGCACTCGATGCCGCGCTGGATCTGCGGGCCGCCGGATTGGAGCTCAGTTCCGCCGGCGGCACAAATTCCACCGCCTTGGACCCTGTTGTGACCTTGCTGACCATCCAGGCCAGGGCGCTGATGTCCCCTGCGGCCGGGTCCACGACCACGTCTGCACAGGCCTCCCCGCCGGCAGCTGCGCCACAGGCTTCCACCGACGGTCCCCGAAGCGCTGCGGTGCTCGTCCAGGCCCTGGCCGTCAGCGGGAGAACCCGCGTCAAGGACGCGGAAACGGCCGACGGCGGCATGGCGCGGCTTCTCGCGGGCATCGGTACCGCACAACTCATCGCTGCCGGGCGCCTTGCCGCCGCCTCCGGGGTGCCCTTGCCGCAGGAGGAAGCAGAAGAGGCAGAAGTGCCCGGGACAGCAGCAACCGCCTCTCCCTGCCCGTCGCCTTCAGCCACGGCTGCCCAGGAAACCGCGAAGCCCGGCACTCCCCCAGGCACGGGCCAGGCACTTGCCGCTGCCATTTCCGCGGAGCACCAGGCAGTCTACGGCTACCAGGCGGCGCTCCCCCGCCTCGCTCCCGCTGAAGCCGGCCCGGCGTCGGAATTCCTGGCGCGGCACAAGGAACTGGCCAGCGCCGCAGAGGAACACCTCCGGCTGGCCTGCGGCGGGTCCGTGCCGCAACAGCCCGGGTACGTCCTCGATCCGGGCTTCCTGGATGCCCCGGCGTCGGCGTTGGGCAAGCTTGAGGCGGCGACACTGGCGTCCTATGGCGACGTCGTGGCGGTATCGCAGGGCCAGGACCGGAGGTGGGCCCTGGCAGCCCTCCAGTCCGCGGCAGGCCGGGCACTGCGGTGGGGTGTAGACCCGGGCCCCATTCCAGGCCTGGCCCTGGACGCCGGCCAGCTCCCTGCCCTTCCCCCGGGCGATGCCCTTCCCGCCGGGCCTGGCCGGACGCCGTCGGCCGCCGCATCCTGAACCCCTCCGCGCCCGCCGGGTTTCCCTTTCCCCCCAGGACCCGCGCCGGCAAGGAACGCCATGTGGAGGGTGGCATTGGGCGGGCCGGGGTGGTTTGCTGAAGGGATGAACGCCGATGAACCGGCCGATGCGCCGGGAGCCAGTGCAGCCAGCCCCGGACTGAACCGCCACCTTGAGACCGAACCACACGGCGAGGACATCGCGCACCGGCTGAACTGGCTGCGCGCCGGCGTCCTGGGCGCCAACGACGGCATCGTCTCGGTAGCAGCGATCGTGGTGGGCGTGGCCGGGGCTACTGCCGAGCTGGGCCCCATCCTCACGGCCGGCGTGGCCGGGGTGGTGGGCGGTGCGGTATCGATGGCGTTGGGCGAATATGTTTCCGTCAGCAGCCAAAGCGACAGCCAGCGGGCGCTGATCGAGAAGGAACGCCGGGAGCTGGCGGAGGAACCGGAAGCGGAACTGGCCGAGCTGACCGCCATCTACCAGGCCAAAGGCCTCACCCCAGAAACAGCGGCCAAGGTTGCCAAGGAGCTTACGGCCCATGATGTCCTGGCAGCGCATCTGTCCGCCGAGCTCAACATCGACGAGGCGGACATCGTCAGTCCCTGGCACGCGGCTTTCGCCTCAGCCATTGCCTTCACCATCGGGGCCATCCTGCCCATGCTGGCCATCCTGCTCCCGCCACCAGGGATCCGGGTCCCGCTGACCTTCATTTCGGTCCTGGTGGCCCTGGCCCTGACGGGTGCCCTTGGTGCCTGGATCGGCGGTGGCTCGAGAACCCGGGCAGCTGTCCGTGTGGTGGTGGGCGGCGCCCTGGCACTCGCGGCAACGTTCCTCATCGGTAACCTGCTCGGAGCCTCGGGCGTTGTCTGACCCCATGGTGACTGGGCCCGTCCTGCCTGCAGTTCCCATCCCCCCAGGCCTTTCTGCCCGGTACGCACGCACCAGTCCGGGCCGCGCGTGGCTCGGCAGCCTTCCGCACCTGCTGGAAGACCGCCTGGAGCAGTGGCAATTGAAGGTTGACCTGGCACCGGGCAGCTTCCCGTGGAGCGGCCACGGCGGCCTGGTGGTCCCGGTGCGGCAGGACGACGGCTCCCCCGCAGCCCTCAAAATCGCCTTCCCCCACGACGAGGCCACGGTGGAGCGGCATGCGCTTTCACTCTGGGGCGGCCAGGGAGCCGTTGCCCTGCTCGCCTCGGACAGCGGATCATGCGCCATGCTCCTGGAACGCCTCGACGCCGGGCGGTCACTGGCGGACCTGCCCCTGGATGATGCGGCGCAGGTGTGGGGCGGGTTGGTGTGGCAGCTGGGGCTTGCCCCGGACCACCGCCCTGAATGGCAGGAATTCAGCCATATTGCTGCCCGCGCCGAGCAATGGAGCGACGACCTGCCCGCCGACTGGGAGCAGCTGGGCCGGCCCTTTCCCAGGTGGCTGCTGGAGGCGGCCCTGGAGGTGTGCCAGACGCGCGGCGCGGTGGGACGCAGGTCAGCCCGCGATCTCCTGGTCCACACTGACCTGCATTTCCTGAACGTCCTGGCTCGGCCGGGGACGGCGGGGGCGGGTGGAAAGCCCGCGCCGGCCGGCTACGCGGCGATCGACCCGCAGCCAATGGTCGGCGAACCCGAGTTCGGCGTCGCTCCGCTGCTGTGGAACCGCCTCGGGGACCTGCCCGCGGTCCAGGCCGGTCCGGCACTCCTGCAGCGCTGCCACGACTTCAGCACGGCCGCCGGCCTTGACCCTGGGGTGGCCCGGGAGTGGGGCATCGCCAGGGAGGTGGACAGTGCGCTGTGGTATGCCGCGCAGGGCCACCGCGGTGACCTGGCCCGGTCGCTCTGGGTGGCCAGCACCCTTGCCGGGAACACCCTGGACGGGCTGCCGCATCCCCATTCGCTGCCCGAACCGGGACAGGGCGGATAGGGCCCGCGGCGGCCACCCGAAGGGTTCCATTGCTGCGGAACAGTCAGGAATTCCGCACCGCGGCCAGTGCTGACCGGACGGCCTCCACGGCAGTGGCAACGTCATCAGCTGCCGTGTGCCAGTTGCTCACCGAAACCCGGAGGATGTCGCGGTCCCGCCAATGCGAACCGGACATCCACACTTTCCCCTCCTCGATGATGCGGGCGGTGACAGCACGGGTGGTGTCGTCGTCGCCGAAAGCCAGGCACACCTGGGTGTAGCCAACGTCGTTGAGTACCTCCACGCCGTCCAGGGTTCCCAGCCCGGCCGCAATGGCCGCGGCAGCAGCCGCCAGCCCGCCCACCTGGGCGGCTACGCCGTCGCGGCCCAGGCTTTTCAGGGCTGCCCATACCGGCACGCCACGTGCCCGCCGGGACAGTTCCGGGACCTTTTCAAAAGGGTCGCCCGGGCCTTCGGCGTCATGCACCAGGTAGCTCGCGTGCAGGCCCATCGCGGCCCGCAGTGCGGACTGGTCCCGGACGATGGCGATGCCGCAGTCGTAAGGCACGTTCAGGGTTTTGTGGGCATCCGTGCCCCACGAGTCCGCCTCTTCAAACCCCCGGGTGAGGTGCCGCAGTTCAGGCGCGGCGGCGGCCCACAAACCGAAGGCACCATCGATGTGCACCCACGCACCGTGTTTGCGAGCAACGGCGATGGCCTCCGGAAAGGGATCGAAGGCGCCGGAGTGCAGGTTGCCCGCTTGGAGGCACACCAGCGCGGGCCCCGTGCCGGCGGCAAGGGCCGCATCCAGGGCTGCGGGGACCAGGCGGCCCTGGCCGTCGGCGTCGACCTGCACCGGCTTTCCGAGGCCCAGGTACCGCAGGCCAAGGTCCACGGTGTCGTGCCGTTCCCGTCCCACGAAGCAGCGGATCCGCGGTGCGCCGAAGAGGCCGTCCCGGTCCAGGTCCCAGCCGGTGTCAGCAAGCAACCGCCACCGGGCCGCGGCCATCCCGGTGAAATTTGCCATCGTGGCTCCGGTGACGAATCCGACGTCGGCCGCGGACGGCAGTCCCAGCAGCTCCAGCACCCAGTGTCCGGCGGCTTCCTCGATGGCGGCGGTGGAAGGGGTTGCGTAGCGGAGTCCGGCGTTCTGGTCCCAGGCGCTGACCAGCCAGTCGGAGGCCAGGGCAGCGGGCAGGGTGCCGCCGATGACCCAGCCGAAGAACCGGCCGGAGGGCATTGCCATCAGCCCGGGCTCGGCCGCGCCGGCCAGGAAATCGACCACGTCAGCGGCCGGCATGCCTGCTTCCGGCAGCGGGCCGCCAAACACTTCGGCGAGTTCGGAGGCATGCAGTCGGGGTCCAACAGGCCGGTGCGGCAGGCTGCCCAACCAGGCCTGCGAATGTCTTGCGGCGGCCGCCAGTGCCGCGGCATACTCGTCGTCGCCGTGTGCCATACCTGCATGCTACGCCGGGGCCCGTCCCGCCACGAGGCCCGGTTTCCAGCCCGGATCAGGCGAAGTTTTCCTGCCAGACGTCGTAGCCGAGCTTGACGATCAGGGCCGCGACAACCACCAGGAAAACCACCCGGACAAACTTGCTGCCCTGCTGCACGGCGGTGCGGGCGCCAAGGTAGCCGCCGGCCATGTTCGCTCCGCCAAGCAGCAGGCCGATTCCCCACAGGATGGACCCGTGCGGGAGGAAGAACAGCAGCGCGCCGGCGTTGGTGGCCATGTTCACGATCTTGGCTTTGGCGCTCGCCTCCAGGAAGGCATAGCCCATGGCGGACACCAGCGCGATGACAAGGAAGGATCCTGTCCCGGGACCGATGAGGCCGTCGTAGAAGCCGATCACCGCGCCGATGAGGCAGGCGACGACGTAGTGCCTGTGGCCTTCGTGCCGCAGCGCCGTCAGCTCTCCGACGCTGGGCCTAAGTGCGGTGAAAAGCGCGACGGCGACAAGCGCCACCACGATAATGGGCTTGAAGACCCCGGCCGGAAGGGTGGCCGCCAGGCTCGCCCCGCCGAAACTGCCGGCCAGGGCTATGACGGCCATGGGCACGGCAGTCCGAAGGTCCGGCCCTACCCTCCGGTAATAGGTGGCGGCGCTGGTGGCGGTCCCGAAGATGGAGCCCATCTTGTTGGTGGCCAGGGCCTGGACGGGTGCAATGCCGGGAACCAACAGCAGCGCGGGAAGCTGGATGAGGCCTCCGCCGCCCACCACCGCATCAACCCAGCCGGCTGCGAATCCAGCCACCACGATCAGGATGATGGTGGTGAGCTGGATCGACTCGAAGCCGGAGATCACCGGTCGCGGACGGCGTTGACCACGTAGTCGACGGCTTTGTCCACTGCCACGTTCTCGGCTTCCCCGCTGCGGCGGTCCTTGATCTCCACCACGCCGTCCACCAGGCCCCGGCCCACGGCCAGGATAGTGGGCACGCCCACCAGTTCCGCGTCGCCGAACTTCACGCCGGGCGAGACCTTGGGGCGGTCATCGTAGATGACGGACAGGCCGGCTTCTTCGAGTTCAGCGGAGAGCTTCTCCGCTGCCTGGAAGATCTCCTCCCCGCGGCCCACGGCCACCACGTGAACATCGGCAGGAGCCACGGTGCGCGGCCAGACCAGTCCGCGGTCATCATGGTTGGCCTCCGCCAGGGCGGCCACGGCCCGGGTGACTCCGACGCCGTAGGAGCCCATGGTGACCACTACCTGCTTGCCGTTCTGGTCCAGCACCTTGAGGTCCAGGGCTTCGGCGTACTTGCGGCCCAGCTGGAAGATGTGGCCCATCTCGATGCCGCGGGCGGTCTCCAGGGGGCCGGAGCCGTCGGGTGAGGGGTCGCCGGCGCGCACTTCGGTGCATTCGATGGCGCCGTCCCAGCCGAAGTCGCGGCCGGCCACCAGGCCGAAGACGTGCTTGCCGGCCTGGTTCGCTCCGGTGATCCATGCGGTGCCGCTGACCACCCGCGGGTCCACGAGGTACAGCAGCTTGGTTGCGCTTTCGGAACCGAGGAGTGCCTGGTCCAGGGAAAGCCCGGGGCCCAGGTAGCCCTTGACGATCAGCGGCTGCTTCTTGAGGTCCTCCTCGCCGGCCTGTTCGAGTCCAATCTCGCCTGCGATCGGCAGGAAGGCGCCGATGTTCGCCTCAACGCGCTTGAGGTCCACTGCGCGGTCCCCGGGGACACCGATGACCACCAACTGCCGCTCACCCGTGGGCAGCGTGACGGCAAGGACCACGTTCTTGAGCGTGTCCGCGGCAGTCCACGCGCCGCCGTCGGCCTCTGCCCGCGGGGCAATTTGGTTCGCAGCGGCAACGAGGGTCTCGATGGTGGGTGTATCCGGGGTGTCCAGGACTTCTGCGGCCGGGGCGTTGGTGAAGTCGATCTCGTCGGGGACCACCGTGGTGACGGCCTCCACGTTGGCTGCGTAGCCGCCTGCGGAGCGGACGAAGGTGTCTTCGCCGATCTCGGTGGGGAACAGGAATTCCTCGCTCTTGGACCCGCCCATGGCACCGGCGGTGGCTGCCACCGGCACAACTTCGAGCCCGAGGCGTTCAAAGATCTTCAGGTAGGCGGCGCGGTGGGCTGCGTAGCTGGCGTCCAGGCCGGCGTCGTCAACGTCGAAGGAGTAGGAATCCTTCATGATGAACTCGCGGCCCCGGAGGAGCCCTGCCCGGGGGCGCGCTTCGTCGCGGTACTTGTTCTGGATCTGGTACAGGCTCAGCGGCAGGTCCTTGTACGACGAGTACAGGTCCTTCACCAGGAGCGTGAACATCTCCTCATGCGTGGGGGCCAGCAGGTAGTCGGCGCCCTTGCGGTCCTGGAGCCGGAACAGGCCCTCACCGTATTCGGTCCAGCGGTTGGTCGCTTCGTACGGCTCCCGGGGCAGGAGGGCCGGGAAGTGGACTTCCTGGGCGCCGATGGCAGTCATTTCCTGGCGGATGATTTCCTCGACCTTGCGCAGGACGCTCAGCCCCAGCGGGAGCCAGGTGTAGATGCCGGGAGCGGCGCGCCGGATGTAGCCGGCGCGGACCAGGAGCTTGTGGCTGGCAACCTCGGCATCGACGGGGTCTTCGCGCAGCGTGCGCAGGAAAAGCTGGGACAGTCGTAGGACCACGGGTGGTATCCGTTTCTGGGGAAGTGCTGGATCAGCAGGGCCGGACAATTCGTCTGGGTACTAATCTACCGGCACACGCCCGGCGGCACCGACTGGGCGTCGCAGGCAGCCACCACGGACCGTGCCCGGACACAGTAGGGCCACGCCCGGGAATACAAAGCCCCTGGCCCCCCAATAGGGCTGGTCATCGCATCCGGGCGTGGCCCAACGCCGTTATCGCCTAAGTACTGGTGAGGACTGGTGAGACCGCCCACCCCACTTCCAGCGCAGCTAGATCGAACTTATGTGATCGCGCACACGTTTGACAAGTGTTTTGACTTTGGGAATTCGTTTGCCCGTGGTACTTGACACCGGGTCACTTCACCAGGGCGGCGGCCGAGTCCAGGAGCGCACCTGCCCGCCGGACGGCGTCGGCCTCGCTTTCGCCGCCGGACGCAACGGAGGTTAGCACCACGCCCTGCTGGACCGCCTGGGCTGTGACGGTGGACTGGGTACGGCCATCCGGCAACGCACTGTCGGTGCGGTAGGCAACGGTACCGGGCAGTCCACCCACCCCTTCCACGGGCTTGACGGTGACCGCGATCTGCATGCCGGAGGCGGTCATGGTCATGGAGGAGCACTTCGCCAGCTGTTCCGACGGGTCGGCAACTTTGGCGAGGAAGCCCTGATCCAGGCCCGCCACCAGCGACAGTGCCGTGACGGCCCCGGTACCGGCATCGGTGCTCATGCCCATCGCCATCGCGGCGCCATCCACCGAGGGGACTGTGCTTGCGGCAGCGAGTTCCTTGCACTCCGCCGGCGTGACGTCGATGGAGGCGATCATGGCTTTGGTCTGCTCCAGTGTGCTGGCGATGTCACCGCTTGGCAGGACGGAAAGCCTTCGGTCGGCCGCGTCCCGCACCTGGCCCACGATGGCAGCGAGCTCTCCGGCCGTGTAGGCCTTGGCGGTTGGCGTGGGCGTTGCTGTTGGAGTGGGGGTCGCCGCAGGCGTTTCGGACGCTCCTGCTCTTGCAGGGGTGGAATCTGCGGCCTGCGGCGAGGACGGCCCCCCGCAGGCGGCGACTGTTATGGCCAATAGGGCCGATGCCCCGACAGTTCCCAGCACGGACGTCTTCACTTTTCCCCCAATATTCAGCTGGCCCGCCAGCTGCTGCCGGCTAGAAAAGAACTGTAGCGAACGTCCCCACCTGGCGGAAGCCAACGCGCTCGTAGGTGGACCTGGCCCTGGTGTTGAAGCCGTTCACGTAGAGGCTGGTCACCGGTGCGATCTGCTGGGCCTTTTCCACTACTGCCGACATGTAGCCGGCGCTCAATCCCTGGCCGCGGAAGATCGGGTTCATCCAGACACCCTGGACCTGGGTGACGTCGTCGGTGACTGCCCCAAGCTCGGCCTTGAACACCACCTCCCCCGCGTCGCTGAGGTGGACCATGGAGTGTCCCTGCCGGATGAGGCCCTCGACGCGGCGGCTGTAGAACTCCCTGCCGCCAAGGTAGGGCGAATACCCCACTTCTTCCTCGAACATGGCGGCGCAGGCGGGCAGGATGCGGTCGAAGTCGGCGATGTTCCCCAAGGCCAGGCCGGGATTGGGTTGCACCAGGGGCGGTCCCTCGATGACCATCAGGGGCTGGTCTGCCCGGACCTCGTGGGCACCGTGGCCCAGTTCTGCGAGCTCGGCATGGAGCGCCAGCACCGCGTCCGCCGGACCGAAGGCGGAGGCATACCTGCGGCCGGAGCTGTTTGCAGCCTCCGCTACCAGGGGGGCCAGGGCGGGATCGAGCTGGACCGGAACCAGGTTGGCTCCGGCCCAGCACGCACCAGTGAGGATGCCGTCGTCGAAAACCCCGATGACGCCGGCCCCTCCGCTGGTGGGCGCCGCCGTCCCCGTGGCCCGAAGGTGGGCCAGGATGAACACGTTGGTTACCGGGTCCTGCCGTGCCAGCAACGTCAGCGCGGGAGTGTCCTGACCGTCAAGGGTACGGACGGAAAGCCCGGCAGGGTCTGCCGCGTCCCTACGAGACGCTAACCACGGGGCTACCCTTGACAGCATCTTCGCCATCGGCCTCCCCCATCTCTTCCGCGATACGCATGGCCTCTTCGATCAGTGTCTCAACAATTGCGCTCTCAGGAACAGTCTTGATGACCTGGCCCTTAACGAAGATCTGGCCCTTGCCGTTGCCGGAAGCAACGCCAAGATCAGCCTCACGTGCCTCGCCGGGGCCGTTCACAACGCAGCCCATGACCGCCACGCGCAGCGGGATCTCCATCCCCTCCAGCCCGGCGGTCACTTGTTCTGCCAGAGTGTACACGTCCACCTGGGCGCGGCCGCAGGAAGGGCAGGACACGATTTCCAGCTTGCGGGGCCGCAGGTTCAGCGACTGGAGGATCTGGTTGCCCACCTTGATCTCCTCCACCGGCGGCGCCGAGAGGGACACCCGGATGGTGTCGCCGATACCGCGTGACAGGAGCGCCCCGAAGGCGGTGGCGGACTTGATGGTGCCCTGGAAGGCAGGCCCGGCTTCGGTGACGCCAAGGTGCAGGGGCCAGTCGCCTTTTTCAGCGAGCATTTCGTAGGCGGCCACCATGATCACGGGATCGTTGTGCTTCACGGAGATCTTGAAGTCGTGGAAGCCATGCTCTTCGAAAAGGGATGCTTCCCAGACTGCTGATTCGACCAGCGCCTCGGGGGTGGCCTTGCCGTACTTCTTGAGGATGCCCGGCTCCAGGGAGCCGGCGTTGACGCCGATGCGGATGGAGGTGCCATGGTCCTTGGCGGCGGCAGCGATTTCCTTGACCTGGTCATCGAACTTGCGGATGTTTCCGGGGTTCACGCGCACGGCTGCGCAGCCGGCCTCGATGGCGGCGAAGACGTACTTGGGCTGGAAGTGGATGTCCGCGATGACCGGGATCTGGGATTTCCGGGCGATGATGGGCAGCGCCTCGGCATCGTCAGCGGACGGGCAGGCAACGCGGACAATGTCACAGCCGGACGCCGTGAGCTCGGCGATCTGCTGCAAGGTGGCGTTGATGTCCGTGGTGGGCGTGGTGGTCATGGACTGCACGCTGATGGGGAAATCAGATCCCACGCCTACCGAGCCGACTTTGATCTGGCGCGTCTTGCGGCGCGGGGCAAGGACGGGCGGTGGTGCTGACGGCATTCCCAGGCTGACCGAGGTCACGTGGACTCCTTGAGTTGAAAGGGTAAAAAGGCGGCTACGCGGCAATCCCGGCCAGCAAGCCGGTGACCGGAGACCATTCCGTGATGCGGGTTCCGGCGATCACGCCGGCTTCGGCGAAAGGGTCCTGCTTGAGGATCGAGTTGAGGGCGGCTTCATCTGATGCCTTGAAGATCAGCAGGGCACCCGCGCCGTCGCCGTAGGGGCCGCTGGCCACGATGACGCTGTCCTGTGCCAGGCCGCCCGTCCATTCCCGGTGTGCGGGCCGGACCTCGTTGCGGGTTTCGGTGGAGTTGGCGGCATAAACGTACTCAACGGCAAAAACTGTCATACCGCTACCCTATCGCCAAGACCGGCTTGGTACCGTCCCTGTACCCCACCCAGCGGGAACATCCGTGCACCAAGTGGACCCGCCGCAGGAGAAGGACTCAGTGCAGGAAGAGGACCTTGATTGCGGCAGCCGTTCCGGCCGCCCAGAGCATGGACGTGAGGGTCCCGATGATAAAGCGTTCAGCGGCAACCGGCGTCTCCTTCAGCTCGGCGAACCTGCCAAGGCCCTTGATGGCCACGATGTAAGCGATGGCCACGGGTTGGCCGGTCAGAATGGCAAGGCACACGCCTAGGCGCTCCAGCACACCGATGATGGCTCCGCCGCGCAGGATGCGCTGGCTGGGCAGGGCGGGTCCTTCAGCTGGAGCGTCCGACGCCGGCCCGGCAGGAGGGGCGGTCAGCTCACCGTCCACTGCCTGGTCTGCTGCCCGGCCGGCGGTGCGTGAGGGGTCGTCGACGGTGACGTCAGCCGAGGGGTCGCGTTCCGCCCTTCGGGCTTCCTCCGCTGCCTTGGCAGCGTCTGCTCTGTCGTCAATGGTCCGGGCGAGCTTGAACACCAGCGCGGTGACCGGCCAGCCGGCGAAGCCCGCCACCACCAGCGCCACTGCCACCCAAAGTGCGGTCACCTGTCTCCTTCAATCCGGTCCGCGGGCCCCTACGGGGCCTGGACAACCTGGGAATCGGCAAAACCAAGAAGCATCGAAGCAGCCGGCCTGGCTGCCCATTCTTCCTGCCACCCGGAGCGAAGCACGGTACGGCTCACCGACTGCTCCGAGATTCCGAGTTCAAGCGCCACCTGCTTCTGGCTTCCGTGCCGGCCCTGGCCCTGGCCGCGCGCACCCAGGCGGCGCAGGGCATCCACCACCCGCCACTGGGCCTGCGTACGTTCCTGGACAAGCCGGCCCAGCAACCTGAGCACCGCCTCCGCATTGGCACACGCCTGCGCCCCTTCCCCGGCAGGGACGCCCCTGGCCGCTTCCCCTGCCATGGTGCCCGGCACCACTGACAACGGCACCTGGGACCCGGCGCCCTTGGCAAGCTCAACGGCCTTCCGGGCGGCAACGAAAGCGGTGCCGGCGCCTTCCCGGGGGCTGGCATGCGGCGGGAGGGATACGGTTCCGACGCCGATCCCCACGTACCAGCGTCCGTCGCGGAGCGCGTGCAGGGCAATCTCCACCACGGCGGAGGCATCCCGCACCACCCCTTGGACTTCATCCCCGACGGAACGATCGAAGACAGGCCGTTCGGTTCCCGGGAGTCCAAGGCGTGCAACCTGCGCCAGCAGGGCCGGTACGCGGTCCTGGTCCCCGGTGCTTCCGCGTTGGTCAATAGTCATGACGAACATTGCTCAACCATAGGCGGTTGAGTTCCATCAATCAATCAGATTTGGCTGATTTTTTGAAGTCGTCCGGTATTGGGTGACTAACCGAAGAGGTTGACTGGCTTGACGATGTCCGCGTAGATCAACAGCGCGCTCATGCCCATCAGCAGCGCTGCCACCACGTAGGTGACGGGAAGCAGTTTGGCGATGTCGAAGGCCCCGGGATCCGGACGTCCGCGCAGCTTTGCCATCTGCCGGCGTGCGCCCTCATACAGGGCACCTGCAACGTGGCCGCCGTCCAGCGGCAGGAGCGGGATCAGGTTGAACACCGCAAGCGCAAAGTTCAGGCCGGCCAGCAGGCCCACGAGGGTTGCCACCCGGGACTGCAGCGGTATGGCCTCCATGGCTGCCACCTCGCCGGCAACCCTGCCGACGCCCACCACGCTGATGGGACCGTTGGGGTCTCGCGGCTCTTCGCTGAACGCTGCCTTCGCCACCCCCACCACGCGCGCGGGCAGGTTGAAGACAACGCCGGCCACCTGACGGATGTTCTCCCCTGCCATGGGCAGGACGGACGACGCCGGCTGGGGCACCAGCGCCGTCTGCGCACCGATGCCAAGGAATCCGACGTCCTGGTACTGGAGGTTGCCGGCGGCGTCGGTGGCCTGCCGTCCGTCGGTTCCCATCACTGGCCGGGCCGACAGGACGGGGGTCACGGTGGTGGATACCGGGTTGCCGTCCCGCTGCACCGTGATGGCAACTTCCTTGCCGGCGGAGGCGCGGATCCATTCCGTCAACTGGTCCCACCTGGTGACGGGCTTGCCGTCGAAGGAGGTGATGGTGTCATTGGGCTTCAGCCCGGCCGCGGCGGCGGGCGTCAGCTGGCAGTCGGCGGAATCGGGATCGACGGTTTGTCCTGCGGCCACCTGGCATTTCGAAACATCAGAGATGGTGGTGGTGGCCGTGGCAATGCCAAAACCCATCAGCAGCACGGCGGTAAGCAGCACGCCAAGGATCATGTTCATGGCCGGCCCGCCCAGCATCACGATCACCTTCTTCCAAACCGGCAGCCGGTAGAAGACCCGGTTTTCGTCGCCGGCCCCAACTTCCTCGTGGGCCATGGAGCGGGCTTCGGTGGCCAGCGTCTGGAACATGCCCGTGCTGGAGGGCCGGACCGAGCCGTCCTCCTTGTTGGGCGGGTACATGCCGATCATGGAGACGTAGCCGCCCAGCGGGACGGCCTTCACCCCGTATTCGGTTTCGCCCTTCCGGCGTGACCACAGTGTCGGCCCGAACCCGATCATGTACTTGGTGACGCGGACCTTGAAGAGCTTGGCGGGCACCAGGTGCCCCACTTCGTGGAGCGCAATGGACACGGCGATGCCAAGCGCGACGAAGACGACGCCGAGGATGAAAAGTAGGACAGGGGTCATGGAGGTGCTGCTGCTTCCTAGAGACTGCTGACTGCTAAACGTTCGTGGGCGCGGGCGCGTGCCCACTTTTCAGCATCCAGCACCGATTCCACCGTAAGCCCGGAAGAACCTGAGTGTTCGCTGAGCACGCTGTCCACGGTATCCACGATGTCGGTGAACCGGATCCGGCCGGCATGGAACGCCGTGACCGCCTCCTCATTGGCCGCGTTGAAGACGGCAGGGAAGGTACTCCCCTGCTTTGCGGCGTCCTTGGCCAGACCGACGGCGGGGAAGGCTTCCGTGTCCAGCGGTTCGAAGGTCCACGTGGCAGCCTGGGTCCAGTCACACGGGCTGGCGGCGTTGGGCACGCGGGCCGGCCAGCCAAGCCCCAGGGCGATGGGCAGGCGCATGTCCGGCGGTGAGGCCTGGGCGATGGTGGAGCCGTCCACGAACTGGACCATGGAGTGGACCACGGACTGGGGGTGCACCACGACGTCGATCCGGTCCAGCGGAATATCGAACAGCAGGTGCGCCTCGATAACCTCCAGGCCCTTGTTCACCAGCGTGGCCGAGTTGGTGGTGACCATCACGCCCATGTCCCAGGTGGGGTGGGCCAGGGCCTCCTGCGGGGTGACGCCGTGGAGTTCCTCCCGGCTCCTGCCGCGGAACGGTCCCCCCGAAGCGGTGAGGATGAGTTTGTCCACCTCATTGGCAGTCCCGGAGCGCAGGCACTGGGCAATCGCCGAGTGTTCCGAGTCCACCGGCACGATCTGGCCATCCCTGGCCGCAGCCTTGACCAGGCTGCCGCCCACGATCAGCGACTCCTTGTTGGCAAGGGCCAGGGTGGCGCCGGATTTGAGGGCGGCGAGCGTGGGCGCCAGGCCGATGGAACCGGTGATGCCGTTGAGCACCACGTCCGCTTCCACGGCGGCGATCCGGGCAGAAGCGTCCGGGCCTGCCACGATGTCCGGCCGGTACCCTGGCCGGCCCGCTGCGGCGGCGGCGTCACGGATCAGCGCTTCAAGGCGGCCGGGGTCGCCGCCGGCGATTCCCACCGTTGCCGCGCCGGTGTGGACCGCCTGCCGGGCCAGGAGCTCCAGGTTGCCGCCCCCGGCGCTGAGTGCCACCACCTCGAACAGGTGCGGGGCGCCGTCGACGACGTCAATCGCCTGGGTGCCGATGGAACCGGTGGATCCGAGGAGGACGATTCTGCGTGGCTGCATTGGTTAAGTATCCCGCACCCTTCCGTGCCTGCTTGCGCCCCTGGCCTGCTGCTGCGCCTTGACCCCCGCGTGACCGGGCGTAACGTGGAATGCGTGGACTGGCTGTCGTGGTTTGACGCGCCGGAGTACGAGTTCGCTCGGCAGGTGCTGCAACGGGGTGTCGCGGCGCTGTATTTTGTTGCGTTCCTGTCCACGCTGAACCAGTTCCCAGCCCTGCTCGGCGAGCGCGGCCTCCTCCCGGTGCCGGAGTTCCTTGCCGCGTTCACCCGCTTTCGCCGGCCCACGCTGTTCCGCTGGCGCTACTCCGACAAGCTGCTGCGCGGGGTCTGTGCAGCCGGCCTGGTGGTGTCGGCGTTGCTCGTGGCAGGGCTCCCGCAGGCGGGTCCGCCCTGGGTTCCGCTGATTGCATTCCTGGCCCTGTGGCTGCTGTATATGTCAATCGTGAATGTGGGCCAGACGTTCTACGGGTTCGGCTGGGAAATGCTGCTCCTGGAGGCGGGCTTTACCGTTGGTTTCCTGGGCTCAAACCAGACAGAGCCGCCCCGGACCATCCTGATCCTGGTCGTGTGGCTGGTGTTCCGGCTGGAATTCGGGGCGGGAATGATCAAGATCCGCGGCGGCCGGGAGTGGCGCGATATGACGGCGCTGTACTACCACCACGAGACCCAGCCCATGCCCGGGCCACTGAGCCGGCAGGCGCACCTCCTGCCCAAGCCGCTGCACCGCATCGAGGTGGTAGGCAACCACATTGCCCAACTGGTGGTGCCGTTCCTGCTGTTCGCGCCGCAACCGGTGGCCGGAGTGGCGGCGGGAGTGGTGGTGGTGACCCAGCTGTGGCTGGTGGCGAGCGGCAACTTCGCCTGGTTGAACTGGATGGCGATAGTCCTGGCCTTCGCGGCCATCAGCGATCCCGTGGCTCACGCCGTGATCCCTGCCATCCCGGCGGACTGGAATGCCGCCACGGGAGCCCAGCCGGAGACCCCGGTGTGGTGGCTGGCCATCACCCTGGCGGCGTCCCTCCTGCTGCTGGTGCTGAGCTACTGGCCACTGCGGAACCTCTTCTCCCGCCGGCAGCTGATGAATGCCAGCTTCAACCGGTGGCAGCTGGTCAACGCCTACGGGGCGTTCGGCACCGTCACCAAACAGCGCATCGAGATCGTGGTGGAAGGCACGCTGGACGAGGACCCCGACGACAGTCCGGACTGGCGCGAGTACGGCTTCAAGGGCAAGCCCGGGGACGTACGCCGGGTTCCGCAGCAGTGGGCCCCGTACCACCTGCGGCTGGACTGGCTCATGTGGTTCCTGCCGCTGCGGAGCGTGCACGAGGAATGGTTTTACGCGTTCCTTGCCAAGCTGCTGGCGGCGGACCGGCAGATGCTGCGGCTGCTCCGGCATGACCCGTTCGACGGCGCCGCACCACGCTGGGTGCGCGTGCGCAGTTTCCATTACCGCTTCGCCAGCCGGAAGGAGTTCCGGGAGACAGGGAACCGCTGGGTGCGGACACTGCTGTACGAGCCCATCCCTGCCACATCCCTGCGGCGGCCGGAGGGGCGCCAGCGGTAGCTATGCGTCCACAGCGGCGCGGCGGACGATCTCCTGGGCATGTTTAAGGATGGGGCCGTCGATCATTTTTCCCTGGTACTGGAAAACTCCCGACCCCGCCGAGGCTGCAGCGTCCAGCAAGGCACGGGCTGCCGCCACCTCGTCCTCCGAGGGTGCATAGGCCTTGCGGACCACCGCCGCCTGGCTGGGATGGATGCAGGCCTTGGAGCTGAAGCCCGAGGCAATGGCGTCGGCGGCCTCGGCCGCCAGTCCGTCGAGGTCGGGGATGTTGGTGTAGACCGCGTCCACCGCTTCCTTGCCATGGGCCCGCGCTGCCAGCAGCACTGACGAGCGGGCGTGCAGCGCCACCGCCCGGTAGCCGCCGTCGTCCTTCCGGCTGGAAGTACCACCCAAGCTGGCCAGCAGGTCCTCGGCCCCCCACATCAGGCCCACCACGTTGGGGGCGGCGGCGATGGCCGGTGCGTTGAGCACGCCCGTCGCCGTTTCGCACAGCGCAATTACCTGGTAGCCCTCCAGCGCCTTGAGCTGTTCGGCCGATTCAGCCTTGGCCAGCATCACGGTGCGGTAGGGGGTATGGGCCAGGCAGTGCAGGTCCTTTTCGAAGTCCTCTGTACCTACCGGGTTGACCCTGACAATGGTGCAGCTGGGCTCAAGCTCCGGTTCCACCCCCGTGGTGCCCAGCTGGGCCAGGATGGCACCGCGGGCCCGCTGCTTGTCCGCCGGCGCCACCGCGTCTTCAAGGTCCAGGATTACGGCGTCCGCCCGGGCGGACGCCTTCTGGTAGCGCTCCGGACGGTCGGCGGGGCAGAAAAGCAGGGCGGGGCCCATCACAAAGGTCATGAGACTATTCTCCGATGTTTTGGCCGCGCTGCACCTCCAGGTGCGCCTCCCGGGTCCACATAAGGCAACTCCGGGTTGCCCGTGCCACCACCGTTCCGTCCTGGTTGCGCCCGGTATGTGCCATGGTCACGATGCCCTGCCCCGGGCGTGAGGCCGAAAGCCTCCGGCCGGTGATGACTGTCTCCGTGTACAGCGTGTCCCCGTGGTACAGCGGGTGCGGGAAGGAGACATCGGTCAGGCCGAGCTGGGCGATGATGGTCCCCTGGGTCAGCTGGGTGACGGACTGGCCCACCATGGTGGCAAGGGTGAACATGGAGTTCATCAACCGCTGCCCGAACGGCTGCCCGGCGCTCCAGGCTGCGTCCAGGTGCAGTGCCTGGGTGTTCATGGTCAGGGTGCTGAACAGGACGTTGTCCGTTTCGGTCACCGTCCGGCCGGGGCGGTGGGCATAGACCAGGCCGTCCTCCAGTTCGTCGAAATACAGGCCGCGCTGCTCGATGACCCGCCGGGCGCCGTCGTCCTTTTCGCTGCTGCCGGTCATACGGTGAGTTCCTGGTCTTCCTCGAAGAGCTCCGCGCCGGTGGCTGCCACCACGTCCTCGGCGGAGACATTGGGGGCCAGTTCGCGCAGCACCAGCCGCGGTGACCCGCCGTCCCTGACCACGTCGATGACGGCAAGGTCGGTGATGATCCGGTCCACGCAGCCCTTCCCGGTCAGCGGCAGTGAGCACTCCTGGACGATCTTGGGATTGCCGTTGCGGTCCACGTGCTCCATCATCACGATGACCCGTTTGGCCCCGAACACCAGGTCCATGGCGCCGCCCATGCCTTTGACCATCTTTCCGGGGATCATCCAGTTGGCCAGGTCCCCGTTGGCGGCCACCTCCATGGCCCCAAGGACGGCGACATCCACATGGCCGCCCCGGATCATGCCGAAGGATGTTGCCGAGTCGAAGAACGCCGCTCCCCTGTTGACAGTCACGGTTTCCTTGCCGGCGTTGATCAGGTCCGGATCGATGGCGTCCTCGGCCGGGTAGGGGCCGACGCCGAGGATCCCGTTCTCGGAGTGCAGCACCACTTCCACCCCGGCCGGAATGTAGTTGGGGATCAGGGTGGGCATCCCGATGCCCAGGTTCACGTACTGGCCGTTGCGAAGTTCCCCGGCCACCCGGGCAGCGAGTTCATTGCGCGTCCAGCCTTTCGTTTCGGCGGCGGACGTGGAGTCACCGGCGCCCGCATGCTCCTGGGAACGGGCCCTCCGGTATTCCGGGCGTACAGCTTCGGGGCGCGGCGCTTCAGTGTTGTTGGGATCCATGGTCATGCTCCTGCCTGCTGGCTGCCGCTTGGTATTCCGCTTCCCGTGGGCGGCGCAGTGAGGGCAACCGTCCGCTTTTCGATCCGTTTCTCTCCGTTCCGGGCCAGGACCACCCGCTGGACGAAGATACCGGGGGTATGGATGTGTTCCGGGTCCAGTTCGCCTGGCTCCACGAGTTCCTCCACCTCGGCGATGGTGATTTTTCCTGCCATGGCGCAGAGCGGGTTGAAATTCATGGCCGTGGCGTGGAACACCAGGTTGCCGTGCCGGTCGCCTTTCCAGGCGTGCACCAGCCCGAAGTCCGGTGTGAGCGACTCTTCCAGGACGTAGTCCACTCCGCCGAACGAGCGCACTTCCTTGGGTGCGGAGGCAACCGCGATTCCGCCGTTGGCGTCGTACTTCTGCGGCAGGCCGCCGTCGGACACCTGCGTGCCCACCCCCGCCTTGGTGTAGAACGCCGGGATGCCGGCACCGCCGGCCCGCAGCTTCTCCGCCAGCGTGCCCTGCGGAGTGAGCACCACCTCGAGCTCGCCGGCAAGGTACTGCCGGGCGAACTCCTTGTTCTCGCCCACGTAGGAGCTGATGGTGCGGCGGATGCGGCCGTCGCGGAGCAGGATGCCAAGCCCCCAGTCGTCCACGCCGCAGTTGTTGCTGACGGTTTCCAGTCCGGAGGTGCCGGCGCGGTGCAGGGCGTCGATCAGGGCCACCGGAATTCCGCACAGGCCGAATCCGCCCACCGCCAGCGAGGCGCCGTCCGGGATATCCGCAACCGCTTCGTCAGCGCTGGCAACAACCTTGTCAATCATCAGTGATCCTCTCAGGCCGGCTACGGTCCCAGGTTCTAGAGACCCAGTTCGCGGGCGATCAGCATCAGCTGGACCTCCGTGGTGCCCTCCCCCACTTCAAGGATCTTGGAGTCGCGGTAGTGGCGTGCCACGGTGAACTCGTTGATGAAGCCATAGCCGCCGAATACCTGGGTGGCATCCCGCGCATTGTCCATGGCCGCCTCGCCTGCGACCATCTTAGCGATGGCTGCCTGGGTCTTGAACGGCTTCCCGGCAAGCATCCGGGCGGCGGCGTCGTAGTAGGCAAGCCGGGCCGTGTGGGCCCGCGCTTCCATGCGTGCGATCTTGAACGAGATGGCCTGGTACTTGCCGATTTCGCTGCCGAACGCCCTGCGTTCCCTGGCGTACTTGACGGACAGGTCCACGCAGCCCTGGGCCGCGCCGGTGGCCAGGGCCGCGATCGCGATCCGGCCCTCGTCCAGGATGGACAGGAAGTTCGCATAGCCGCGGCCTTCCGCTCCCAGCAGGTTGGCTTCCGGGACGCGGACGTCCTTCAGCGTCAGGGGGTGCGTGTCCGACGCGTTCCAGCCCACCTTGTTGTACGGCTTTTCCGCCTTGAAACCGGGCGTGTCGGTGGGCACCAGGATGGTGGAGATGTCCTTCCTGACGGTGCCGTCTTCGCGTTCCGTCTGCCCCGTGACGGCCGTGACGGTGACCAGCCGGGTGATGTCGGTTCCGGAGTTGGTGATGAACTCTTTGTTGCCGTTGATCACCCAGCTGCCGTCCTCGCGCCGGGCGGAGGTCTTGGTGCCGCCCGCGTCCGAGCCGGCCTCCGGCTCGGTGAGCCCAAAGCCCGCGAGCGCCTGGCCTGACGCCAGCATCGGCAGCCATTCCTGCTTCTGCGCGTCGGTACCGAAGCGGTACACCGGCATGGCGCCCAGGGACACGCCGGCCTCCAGGGTGATGGCCACGGACTGGTCCACCCTGCCAAGCTGCTCCAGCGCAAGCGCCAGGGCGAAGTAGTCCCCGCCCATTCCGCCGTATTCCTCCGGGAACGGCAGCCCGAACAGGCCCATCTCCGCCATCTGCTTCACCACTTCGTAGGGGAAGCTGTGCTCTTCGTCGTGCTTGGCGGAGACCGGGGCCACCACGTTGTCCGCGAAGTCGCGGACGGTGTCGCTGAGGTCCTGGTATTCCTCGCTGAGTTCAAAACCGGTCATGGTCAGGCTCCTTCGCCTTGCTCTGCAGGTGTGTCTGTGTCTGTAGCTGCGTCTGTGCCTGTGGAGGCGGGTTCCGTACCCGTGGGATGAGGGTGGATGGTGGCCAGGATCTGGTCGGCCTTCACAAGGTCACCGGTACGGGCGGCCAGGTGGACCGTCCCCGCCAGGGGTGCCACCAGGTGGTGCTCCATCTTCATGGCTTCCACGGACACCAGGACCTCCCCGGCCTTGACCGCGTCGCCGTCGCTGACGGGGACGGCCACCACGGTTCCGGGCATCGGCGACCGCACCTCGGGGTCAGCCGCCCCTTCCTGCCGTTGGACGGCGGCCAGCACCCGTTCCAGCCGCGCTTCCCGCGTCAAAACCTGCAGGCTGCAGGACCAGCCGTCGTTGCCAAGGAAGAGTCGGAGTGGCTGCCCGGGCGATACGGCCAGCTGGTACTCCCGGACCGCCTCGCCCAGGGTAAGGATGGCGACGCCGCCATCCGCCCGTCGCAGTGCGGCAGTGCGCTGCGGGCCGCCGTCGACGGCAACCACTGCAATGTCTCTACCGTTGGGACTGCCGCTGACCTGCACGGTTGCCACGCCGCCGTCGGGCGTTCCCAGGCTGACGCGGCGCGGCGCCGGCGCTCCAAGGCGCCAGCCGCTCCTGCCCTGCCATGGGCCGGACCCGGGGGCCGGGCTGCCCTGTGGCTCCAGGCAGAGGGCGTAGAGCGCGGCGGCCACCAGTTCGGAATCACCGGCGTGCCGGAATTCCAGCGCCGGCAGTTTCCGTTCGATCAGTCCGGTGTCCAGGTGCCCTGCGCGGACGTCGGGATCGTTGAGCAGGAGCCGCAGGTATTCGACGTTGGTGTCGATGCCCAGTGCGGTGTAGCCGGACAGCGCCGTGTCCAGGGATGCCAAAGCTGCCCCACGGTCCCCGCCCCAGGCGATCACCTTGGAAATCATGGGGTCGTAGTTCGCGGAGAGCTCCAGTCCTTCCACCAGGGAGGAATCCACCCGGACCCGGCTGTCCGTGCCAGGGGACAGTTCCTCCAGCTGGAGCACGGTCCCGGTGGACGGGAGGAAGTTTTTCTCCGGCACCTCGGCGTAAACCCGCGCCTCCACCGCGTGCCCGGAAAGTTCGACGTCGGCCTGCCGGAGCGTCAGTTCGGCACCGGCGGCGATCCGCACCTGCCATTCCACCAGGTCGACGCCCGTGACCATCTCGGTGACCGGATGTTCCACCTGCAGCCGGGTGTTCATCTCCATGAAGAAAAACTCATCCGGCGAATCGTCCGAGACCAGGAACTCCACGGTCCCGGCCCCCGTGTAGTCGACGCTGCGGGCAGCGTTGCAGGCGGCCTCGCCGATACGCGCGCGCACTTCCGGGCCGTTGGGAAGGCCTTCCAGCAGGGGCGACGGGGCTTCCTCAATAACCTTCTGGTGCCGCCTCTGCAGGGAGCATTCGCGTTCGCCCAGTTGGATGACGTTGCCGTGGGCGTCTGCGAGCACCTGCACCTCGATGTGCCTCGGGGTGGTCACCAGGCGCTCCAGGAACAGGGTGTCGTCGCCGAACGCGGCTGCCGCCACGCGCCGCGCCGTGGCCAGGGCGGCAGGCAGGTCCGCCGCCTTTTCAACGACGTGCATCCCCTTTCCGCCACCACCTGCGGACGGCTTGATCAGGAGGGGAAAGCCGACGGCGGCCGCGGCCTCCGTCAGTTCGCTGTCCGTCAAGCCGGGCCTGGCGATTCCGGGGACGACGGGAACGCCGTACCCTGCCACGTGGTTCTTGGCGCGGATCTTGTCGCCCATGACGTTCAGCGCTTCCACGCCGGGGCCGATGAACGCGATGCCGGCCTTCTCCAGCGCCCGGGCAAAGTCGGCGTTTTCGCTCAGGAAGCCATAGCCGGGGTGGACCGCTTCGGCGCCGCACTGCCGGCATGCTTCGAGGATGGCGTCGATGCTGAGGTAGCTTTCGGTTGCCGCGGCGGGGCCAATCCGGACGGAAGCGTCAGCTTCGCGCACGTGGCGGGCGCCGGCGTCGGCATCGCTGTAAACGGCGACAGAGCGAATTCCCAGGAGGCGCAGTGTACGGATGACCCGGCACGCGATTTCACCGCGGTTGGCCACCAGGACGGTGCTGAAGAGGGCTTTTGCATCCGCCTCTGGGGTCGCAGCCGTGCTGGTGGTGGTTGCGTTGGTCTGCATGGTCATTGCTGGCTCACATCCGGAAGAGGCCGAAGGAGGTCTCCGGCAAGGGGGTGCGGGAGACGACGTCGAGCGCCAGGCCCAGGACCGTGCGGGTATCGGCGGGGTCGATGACGCCGTCGTCCCACAGCCGGGCGGTTGAGTAGTAGGGACTGCCCTGGTCTTCGTACTGCCGGCGGATGGGCGCCTTGAAGGCTTCCTCGTCGTCGGCCGCCCATTCCTCCCCCGCCGCTTCGTACTGGTCCCGCTTCACGGTGGCCAGCACGCTCGCAGCCTGGTTGCCGCCCATTACCGAGATCCGGGCCGCGGGCCACATCCACAGGAACCGGGGCGAGTAGGCGCGGCCGCACATGGAGTAGTTCCCGGCACCAAAAGAGCCGCCGATGACCACCGTCAGTTTGGGGACGCGGGCGGTGGCAACAGCGGTGACCATCTTGGCCCCGTTCTTGGCGATGCCGCCCTGTTCGGCGTCCCTGCCCACCATGAAGCCGGAGATGTTCTGCAGGAACAGCAGCGGGATGCCGCGCTGGTCGCACAATTCAATGAAGTGGGCCCCCTTGAGCGAGGATTCGCTGAACAGGACGCCGTTGTTGGCCACGATCCCTACCGGGTGTCCGTGGATCCGGGCGAATCCGGTGACCAGGGTGGTGCCGTAGTCCTTCTTGAATTCATGGAAGCTGCTGCCGTCCACCAGCCGGGCGATGACTTCGTGGACGTCGTAGGGCGCGTTGACGTCCGTGGGCACGGCGCCGTAGAGCCCGTCCGGGTTGACGGCGGGTTCGACGGCGGGTTCCACCTGCCAGGCGGGCGCGGCGGAAGGCGGCAGGGTGGAAACGATGTCCCTGATGATCTGCAGGGCGTGCTCGTCGTTTTCGGCCAGGTGGTCCGTCACGCCTGAAACCCTGGAGTGCACCTCGCCGCCGCCCAGTTCCTCCGCGGTGACGATTTCCCCGATGGCTGCCTTCACCAGCGGCGGCCCGCCCAGGAAGATGGTGCCCTGGTTCCGGACGATGACGGTTTCATCGCTCATGGCGGGGACGTAGGCGCCGCCGGCCGTGCAGGACCCCATGACGGCGGCGATCTGTGGAATCTTGGCCGCGGAGAGGCGTGCCTGGTTGTAGAAGATCCGGCCAAAGTGGTCCTTGTCCGGGAACACCTCGTCCTGTTTGGGCAGGAAGGCGCCGCCCGAATCCACCAGGTAGACGCAGGGCAGCCGGTTCTCCAGGGCGATCTCCTGGGCGCGGAGGTGCTTCTTGACCGTCATCGGGTAATAGGTGCCGCCCTTGACGGTGGCGTCGTTGGAGATGACCAGGACCTGCCGGCCGTGCACCAGGCCGATCCCGGCGATGACGCCGGCGCCGGGTGCCTCGTCCCCGTACATCCCGTTGGCCGCGAGGGGTGCGATTTCCAGGAACGGACTGCCGTCATCCAGCAGTTGGTCGATCCGGTCCCTCGGCAGCAGCTTGCCCCGGGCCACATGGCGGTCCCGCGACTTTTGGGGGCCGCCCAGTGCGGCATCCGCCAGCTTCTTCCGCAGCTCTCCGGCGAGTGACATCTGCTCTTCCCGGGTGGCGCGGAAGGACTCGCTTGCTGGGTCGAGCCGGGTGGCCAGGGTCTCCATCGACGTTCCGTCCTTGTGTGGTCCGGGCCGGCCCATGCCAACTCGGTTAGTGACTCATAACTGAAATTCAGGTTAGTCTCGATTAACTGTGATGTCCAACACATCATCGCCTTGCTAGAATTTGCGTCGGTTCCCAGGAGGAAAAGTGCCCAGCAATTCAGTCCAGCCGGTCCCTGCCGCCCCAGCCCCGACAACCCAGCGCATTCCAACAACGCAGCGCGGCAAGGCCAAAGAGAACCGGCGGCAGGCTTTGCTGTCAGCCGCGGCCTCGCTGTTCGCGGCCAATGGCTTCAACCGGGTTTCACTGGAGGATCTTGGTGCGGCAGCAGGCGTCAGCGGACCTGCGGTGTACCGCCACTTTTCCGGCAAGCAGGCAGTACTTGCAGACCTCCTGGTCACCGTGAGCCAGGAACTGCTGGACGGCGGCCGGCAGGTGGCGGAAAGCAGTGCCGATCCCTTGGCTGCACTGCGGAGGCTGGTGGAGTTCCAGGTGGATTTCGCGCTCGGCAAGCCGGACGTGATCCGGGTGCAGGACCGGGACTTCACCAACCTGTCGGAGCAGGACCAGTTGGCCGTGCGGACGCTCCAGCGCAGCTACGTGGAGGTGTGGGTGGACGTCCTGGCCAAGGTCCATCCAGCGGTCGATCCTGCTGAGCTGCGGATGCGCGCCCACGCCACGTTTGGCCTCATCAATTCCACGCCGCACTCGGTCCGCAGCCACGGCCGGCGGATGGCCGCCGGCCTTGCCCGCCCGCTGCTTGAGCGCATGGCGCTCGCCGCCCTGACTGTGCCCCCGGCCTGACCCGCCCGACACCGGGCACCACACGAACGGCCCCCGCCCGCAGAACCGGTCCCTGGCAGCACCGCTTGTGCGGGTTGGGGCCGGTGATGTGCAGGTAAGGAGCCGCTACACCATGGTGAGCACCATGCCGGGCTCGGCCAGGATGGCTCCGACGTCGGCCAGGAACCGGGACCCCTGCTCGCCGTCCACCAGGCGATGGTCAAAGGACAGGCTCAGGGTGAGCACCTGGCGCAGTGCCACCTCGCCCTTGTATTCCCACGGCATGGTCCGGACCGCACCCAGGCCAAGGATCGCCGCCTCCCCCGGATTGAGGATGGGAGTACCGGCGTCGATGCCGAAGACGCCGATGTTGGTGATGGAGATGGTGCCGCCGGACAGGTCGGCGGGCGTGGTCTTGCCCGCCCGGGCGGTTTCAGCGAGCGCCGTGAGCGCCTGGGCAAGCTGCGGGAGCGGCAGGGTCTCGGCGTCCTTGATGTTCGGAACCGTGAGTCCCCGGGGCGTGGCCGCTGCAATGCCCAGGTTCACGTAATTGAAGGTGACGATCTCCTGGTTTTCTTCGTCCCAGCGGGAATTCAGTGCCGGGTTGCGGCGCAGGGCGATCAGGAGGGCCTTGGCAGCGAGCGTCAACGGCGTGAGCTTGATACCCGCGAACTCCCTGCTGGTCTTGAGCCTGGCCAGCAGGTCAAGGCTCGGCGTGACATCCACGGTCAGGAATTCAGTGGCATGGGGCGCGGTGAAGGCGCTCTGCACCATCGCGGCAGCGGTGTGCTTGCGCACCCCCTTGATGGGAGTCCGGGTCTCCCGCTCCCCTGGCCTGGCTCCAGCTGAGGGCGCGGACCCTTGGCCCTGCATGGCAGGCTCTCCCGCGTGCCCGGCAAACTCCTGGACGTCCTCCCGCGTGATCAGCCCGCCGGGGCCGGTGCCGGGGACCTTCGCGAGGTCCAGTCCAAGGTCCCTGGCCAGTTTGCGGACCGGAGGCGTGGACCGGGGCCGTTCGGCGGCCTTGCCCTCCACAGGTGCGGGTTGGACAACTGCAGGCTCGACCGGCCCCACCTCCGGGGCCTTGGTTCCCCCCGCCTCAACCACCGAGGCAAAGTTCCGCGGCCGGCGCGTGGGGCGCCCGGAACCTTCGACGACGGCGCCGTACCCCACGAGGTTCGGTTCCCGTTTTGGAGTCTCCACCGCCGGCTCCCCCTGGACGGCGGACACGGCGCCGGACGGCGCCGACGGCGCCGACGGTGAGGGCCCGGCGTCGTCCGCTACCTCGAAGGAGACGATCGGCTTGCCCACCTCCACGACGGACCCGGGCTGTTCGTGAAGTTCCTTGATGACCCCGGCGAACGGCGACGGAAGCTCCACCACGGCCTTGGCGGTTTCCACCTCGGCGATGACCTGGTTCAGGCTGACGGTATCGCCAACATCCACCTTCCAGCTGAGGATTTCGGATTCTGTGAGGCCCTCGCCCAGGTCCGGGAGCCGGAATTCCTTGATCATGGTGGCGCTCATCCTTCCAGTCCGCTCAGTCCACTCAGGGAATTGGGGCGCCCCAGGGCACGGTCCACGCCGTCCATGATGCGGTCCAGGCCCGGCAGGTGGTGCATCTCCAGCTTGGAGTACGGGTAGGGAATGTCGAAGCCGGTCACCCGGACCGGGGCAGCCTCGAGGTGGTAGAAGCAGCGCTCGGTGATGCTGGCCGCCACTTCCGCGCCCAGCCCGCCGGATTGTGCGGCCTCGTGGGTTACCACCAGGCGCCCGGTCTTCCGCACGGACGCCACTACTGGCTCATAATCCACGGGGGCCAGCGAGCGCAGGTCGATAACTTCAATGGAGATGCCCTCGTCCGCTGCGGCGGAGGCGGCGTCCAGGGCCGTCTTGACCAGGGGGCCGTAGGCCACCAGGGTGACGTCGTTTCCGTCGGTCAGGACGCGGGCCTTGTCCATGGGCAGCGCGGAATCCGGGTCCATGGACTCGTCCACTTCGCTCTTGTCGTGGTAGCGGCGCTTGGGTTCGAAGTACAGGACGGGATCGTCGCAGGCGATGGCCTGCTGGATGACCGTGTACGCGTCCTGCGGGTTGGAAACGGTGACCACGCGGAGCCCCGAGGTGTGGGTGAAATAGGCTTCCGGGGACTCGGAGTGGTGCTCCGGTGAGCCGATGCCGCCGCCGAACGGGACCCTGATGGTGATGGGCATCTTCACGGCCCCGCGGGTGCGGTAATGCAGCTTGGCCACCTGGCTGACGATCTGGTCGAACGCCGGGTAGATGAACCCGTCGAACTGGATCTCCACCACGGGCCGGTAGCCGCGGTAGGCCAGGCCGACGGCGGTCCCCACGATGGCGGATTCCGCCAGCGGGGTGTCCACCACCCGGTGCGTGCCGAAATCCTTTTGCAGGCCGTCCGTCACCCGGAAGACGCCGCCCAGGGCGCCGATGTCCTCGCCGAGGAGAACCACCTTGGAGTCGTTTTCCAGGGACTTCCGCAGCCCGGCGTTAATCGCACGGGCAAAGGTCAACTGGGTCATCAGCGTGCACCTTCCTCTGAAACGGCTCCTGCGGGATCGCCAAAGGAGGCCAAATAGCGGGCGTAATGGTCCTGCTGGCGTTCCAGCCAGGAGTTGGGCGTGCTGTAGACGTGCTTGAAGATGTCCATGGGCCGGGGTTCCGGCATGGTGGTGCATCCGCGCCGCATCTGCGATGCCACAGTGTCGGCCTTGTCCCGGACCTGCTGCTGCAGTTCCTCGGTCAGCAGCCCCTTCCGCTCCAGGAGGCCTGCCAGCCGGGAGATGGGATCCTTGGCGGCCCAGTCCTCCAGCTCGTTGGCATCGCGGTAGCGCGTGGGGTCATCGGCGGTGGTGTGCGGGCCCATACGGTAGCTGACGGCTTCGATGAACGTGGGGCCGCCACCGCGCCTTGCCCGGTCCAGGGCCAGCCTGGTGGCGGCCATGACCGCCAGGACGTCGTTGCCGTCCACCCGCAGGCTGGGGATGCCGAAACCGGTGGCCCGGTCGGCAAGCTGGATGTGCGATTGCAGGCGCACTGGCTCGGAGATGGCCCAGTGGTTGTTGGTGCAAAAGAACACCACCGGGGCCTGGAAGCTGGCGGCGAACACCATGGCCTCGTTGACATCGCCCTCGCTGGTGGCTCCGTCGCCGAAGTAGGTAACGGCCACGGCATCGGCGCCGTCATTCTGGATACCCATGGCGTAGCCCGCTGCGTGCAGGGTCTGGGCCCCGATGATGATCTGCGGGGTTGCCATGTTGATGCTGTACGGGTCCCAGCCGCCGGAGGCGTTCCCGCGCCACACCCGGAGGAGGTCCGTCAGGTCCACGCCGCGGCAGTACGCCACGCCGTTCTCGCGGTAGCTGGAGAAAACAAAGTCATCGGCGCGCAATGACCTGCCGGAACCGATCTGGGCGGCTTCCTGGCCCAGGAGCGGGGGCCACAGTGCCAGCTCACCCTGCCGCTGCAGGGCGGTGGCCTCAACGTCAATCCGGCGGATGACGGTCATGTCCTCAAAGAGGGAACACAATTGCTCGTCGGTGATGTCCCTGACCCAGAAATCGAACTCAGGGTGGCTGATGCGTTCACCCGACGGGGTGATCAGCTGGAGGAATTCCGGTCCGGTTCCACCAGGGTTTCCTGCGCTTTCGGGGGTATGTGCGCCGCCATGGCCCGTTTCGTCTGTAGACACGATTGCCGCAACCTTCGTACGTCGTTGACCTGTGGTTTCGGGGCTTTTGGCCCCTGCCGCCACCGGCCTTCCGGGCGTCATTGCCCCAGATACTGTGACCCTACTCACAATGGCCAGGGGGTACAACCACTGCGGTTATTTCTGAGCAAGGTGCCCTGTCTGGCGCCGTGGCACCGTGCTAGCGTTGCGCATTATGCGAGCTTTGGATGGCACTGACACCCGACTGCTGGCTGCGTTGGCACAGGACCCGCGCCGCACAGTGGTGGCCCTTGCGCAGAAGCTCGGCCTGTCCCGCAATACTGTCCAGGCACGCATGGCCCAGTTGGAGAAGAAGCACGTCTTCCTGTCCTTCGAACGGCGCATAAACCCGGTGGCCTTGGGCTATCCGCTCATGGCGTTCATCTCCGTCCACGTCCAGCAGCAGAAGCTCGGGCGGCTGGCGGAGGACATCGCCGCCATTCCCGAGGTCCTGGAGGGCTACGGGCTGACAGGTTCAGCGGACCTGCTGCTGCGCGTGGTGGCCAGGGACGCCGAGGACCTGTTCCGTATCAACGGCAAAATCCTGGCGTGCGATGGCGTGGAGCGTGCCGATACCGCCCTGGCCATGGGCGAGCTGATCCCCTTCCGTGTGCAGCCCCTGCTGGACCGGGGCTCGGAGGGCGCATAGCGTCAGCGCCGAACCTTCCGGACGCAGCGATCCACGCACGACGGCGGCGGGCGGGGTTATAGGCTGGTTGCAGTCATGTGCCGGGCCGGGATAGGTCCGGGCCAGTTCGCCGGCGCCGCAGCGCCGGTTCGACGAAAGGCTCCCTTTTGAGCAGTCCCCAGGATCCGTACCGGCAGGGCCAGGCGGGCTTCACGCCGCAGCAGTTTCCCCAGCTGCCGGAGCAGCCCGCCCCATTCGGCCTCCCCGGGGAACCGCCGCGGCAGCGGAGCCGGCGGAAGCTGTGGATCATCCTTGGCAGCATTGGTGGCGTACTGCTCCTGGTGATCCTCGGCGTCGTGATCCTGGTGAACGTGGTGGGCAGTGCCACCAACCAGGCCAGGGGCCTTGCTGACGATTTCACCAAGAGGGTGATTGCCGGTGACTCTTCCGGCGCCTACGACCAATACCTCGACCCGGCCCTGCAGAAGCAGCTGTCCAAGGAGGCATTCATCTCCGGCGTAAAGAGCCTGGAAATGGACAGCTCCTGCCAGCCCGCCTACAACGACCTCAAGGTTGCCACCGAGAACGGGGTGAAATCGGCCGAGGTGGTGGGCCAGATCAGCTGCACCGGCAAGAAGGTGGACCTCGCCTACCGCTTTGAGGGCACGGACCGGCTGCTGATGACAAACATCAAGCTGCGCCCGGCAGCCTAGCGGGCGGCCTCCGCCTGGCCTGCTGGTGGTTGCCGGCGGGAAAGTGGAAAGGGTACTGATCGTTTTACCCATCCACCCATGGCCATGATCCGAATCGCTTCCGAGGGTCCCGCCAAGGGGCCCATTGGTCCGGCGGGAACTCCTGCCCGCCTTATCGGAAGGAATCGGACATGCGCAACTCACCCAACCGCCTCGTCGCCACCATTTTCGGAGCTGTCTACCTGCTGGTGGGCCTCCTGGGCTTCGCCGTCACCTCAGGCGTCGGTTTCGTTGCCACCGAAGGCGCGAACCTCATCATTTTCGAAGTCAACCCGCTGCATAACGTCATCCACCTGGCCATCGGCGCCGCGCTGCTCTTCGCGGGGCTTCGCGGGACGGACAGCGCCCGCACGCTGAACGCGACGGTGGGCGCCGTCTACCTCCTGGTGGGCATCGTGGGACTGTTCCTGCTGAATTCGCCGCTGAACATCATCGCCCTGAACGGAGCCGATAACGTCCTCCACCTCGCCAGCGCCGTACTCCTCCTGGGCGTGGGCCTGTCCCTGGACAAGTCCCCGGCCACGGCCCGGGCCTAGGCATGGCAACGCCGGGCATGGCCGCGCCCCGGCCCACAGCACCGTCAGCCCACCACGTGACGCTGCAGCCTACGGCGTCCCAGGCGAACCCCTCGGTTCGCCTGGTCACGGGGTTCGCCGGCTTCGGTGCGGGCTCGGTCAACCTGGCCATCTCATCCAGCTTCTTCGCAGCAGGCTCCCCGGAACCGGCAGAACTCCTTGCCGGTGTGGTGGCCGGCCTATGGGGCGCCGCACTGCTGGCCGGTGCCGTGGCGTTCCTGGCAATGGACCGGCCGGCGGGTAACCGGTGGGCGCGGTCCGCGCTCGCAGGCGCGGCCGCGGCCCACGTTGCCGCCATCGCGTTCCCCATGTCCACGACCTCCGGCCTCAGCCTGACGCAGCTTTCGGCGTTGCTGCTCACGCTCATGATCTTCGCGTCGCTCGGGTGGCTTCAGCGCGCGTCCATCCGGCAAGGCGACGTTCGGCAGGACAGTGACCGGCAGCCGGTTCCTGCCGCGGCGGGGGCGGCAGGAGTGCGGCCGGGCCGGCTGTTGCTGGGAGCTTTCGCCGGAGCCGTCCTGGTGGCAGGAATTACGACGCCGGGCCTCGCCGCCTCGACGGCCGGCCAGTACGCCGTCCCGCACGGCGAGCACAGCAAGCAGGTGCCGGCGGGCCACCACCAGCGCTGAAGCAACCCATAGGGAGCCAATCAAGGTGCCCACAAAACGGAAACAGCCTCCGAGCCGCGGTGTGCGGCTTGGAGGCTCTTTCCGTTACGCCGGTGCGGCCGGCATATCCGTTAGTGGTCGGTGTATCAGTGGTCCACTGCCTTTTCGGCCCCAATGCCCGTGAGCGACCGGACCTCCATCTCGGCCTGCTTGGCGGGATCTTCCCGCCTCTTGTCCAGGGTGGTGCCCAGCCAGCCCAGGAAGAAGGCCAGCGGAATGGACACGATGCCCGGGTTGCTGAGCGGGAAGAGGGCGAAGTTGGCGCCCGGGATCATCGAGGTCTTAGCCCCGGAAACTACCGGGGAGAACACGATGAGCAGGATCGCCGAGGCCAGGCCGCCATACATGCTCCAGATAGCGCCCTGGGTGGTGAACTTCCGCCAGAACAGCGAGTAGATGATGGTGGGAAGGTTCGCCGATGCTGCGACGGCGAACGCCAGCGCCACCAGGAAGGCCACGTTCTGGCCGTTGGCGAAGATGCCGCCCAGGATGGCCAGGATGCCGATCACCACCACGGTGCGCCGGGCCACCCGGACTTCGGTGGCGGCGTCGGCCTTGCCCTTGGCGATGACGTTGGCGTAGATGTCATGGGCGAACGATGCCGCCGCCGTGATGGTCAGGCCGGCCACCACCGCCAGGATGGTGGCGAAGGCCACCGCGGAGATGAAGCCCAACAGCAGCGGTCCGCCCAGGTAAAACGCCAGCAGGGGTGCGGCGGAATTGACGCCGCCGGGAGCGGACTTGATGGTGTCCGCGCCAACCAGCGCCGCTGCACCGTAGCCCAGGACCAGGGTGAAGAGGTAGAAGATGCCGATGAGCCAGATGGACCACACCACTGACTTGCGGGCTTCCTTGGCCGTGGGAACCGTGTAGAAACGCATGAGGACGTGCGGCAGCGCTGCCGTGCCCAGGACAAGGGCCAGGCCCAGGGACATGAAGTCCAGTTTGGAGGTGTCGCTCTTGCCGTACTGCAGTCCCGGGTTGAGGACCGCCGGGTTGTTGGCCGTCTCCACGGCGCCGCCCAGCAGGGCGGAGAGGTTGAAGCCGTAGATGGCCAGGACCCACAGCGTCATGACGGCGGCGCCTGCGATCAGCAGCATGGCCTTGATGATCTGGACCCAGGTGGTGCCCTTCATGCCGCCGATCAGGACATACATGATCATGAGGGCGCCGACGACGATGATCACCAGGGCCTGTCCGCCCCAGTCGCTGATGCCCAGCAGGAGGGAGATCAGGCTTCCCGCGCCGGCCATCTGGGCGAGCAGGTAGAAGAAGCAGACCGCCAGGGTGGAGATGGCGGCGGCAATCCGGACCGGGCGCTGCTTCAGCCGGAAGGACAGCACGTCCGCCATGGTGAACTTGCCGGTGTTGCGCAGCAGTTCAGCCACCAGCAGCAGCGCCACGAGCCAGGCCACCAGGAAGCCGATGGAGTACATGAACCCGTCGTAGCCGTTGATGGCGATGGCCCCGGTGATACCCAGGAAGGATGCTGCCGACAGGTAGTCACCGGCAATAGCGGTGCCGTTCTGCGAACCGGTAAACGAGCGCCCTGCGGCGTAGTAGTCGGCGGCGGTCTTGTTGTTCCGGCTGGCGCGGAACACGATCACCATGGTCACGGCCACGAACAGGCCGAAGATGCCCATGTTCAAGAGGGTGGTGTCCTTGAGGGCGGCGACGTCCACCGCAGCTGGGATTGCGATCATTTGTTGGCTCCGCCCACTCGGTTTCCGTCCTTATCGAATTCGTGCCCCTCGATTTCGTGCCTGATTTCCGAGGCGATGGGGTCCAGCCGTTTGTTGGAGTAGTGCACGTACCAGCCGGTGATGGCGAACGTCGAGACGAACTGGAGCAGTCCCAGGATCAGGCCGACGTTGATGTTGCCCCATACCTTGGTGGACATGAATCCCACCGCGTAATCGGCGAGCAGGACGTAGGCGAAGTACCACAGCAGGAAGGCCACTGCCATGGGGAAGACAAAGCTGCGGTGACGCTTGCGCAATTCCTGGAACTGCCCGGTCGACTGGACTTGTTCGAAGTCCACGGACGCCGCTGCGTCCGGAGTATGGGCATCATTACCCATCGTTCCTCCTCATTGAGTTGCCGGTACACACCGGGCGGCAGGCCCTGGGACGAAGGCCCTGGACTGGGGCTCGGACAGGGACACTGGCAGCGGCACTGCACAGGGACACCGCAGGTGTGACACCAATCACTCTGCCGTCCACAAGCCTGTCCATTCCAGAACCCCACGGCCCACGGTCGCTCAACGGTTGCGATGCTGCGGCAAACGGCGCCCGCCGCTACGCTGGGCACCATGCCGGACTCCCCCCTCCTGACCGCCGCGGCCGTTGCGGTGATCGCCATGGCCATTGCCGTCGTCGTCGGCGTGGGCCTGAAGGTGCTCCGCTCCTTCCGGGAGCTGGGCACTGACGCCGAGCGCGCCACGTACCACACGCTGCATGCGGCGTCCCAGGCCGGGCAGCACCTGCGCCGTGGCCTGAACCCGGCAGGCGCAGCGAAGGCGAGCCGCCAGCTGCGGGCCCTGCTGGCCTGCGATGCCCTGGCGATTACGGACACCTCCGGCGTGCTGGCCTGGGACGGGGGTGCCGAGGACATCAGGCCGCGGCTGATGGAACTCGCCGCCGGGGTCCTTGCGTCGGGCCGGACGGCCGTACTCTCCCCGGGCGACGACGGAACCGGCGGCCGGCTTGCCGGCGTCATCGCCCCGGTGCGCGCCGGCACCCGGGTAGTGGGTGCCGTGGCCGCCTTCGCTCCTTCCGCGGGGGCGGGCCTGGTCAGGGCAACGGGGGAAGTGGCCGACTGGGTGGCCGTCCAGGTGGAACTTGCCGAGCTGGACGCGTCCCGGACACTGCTGATGGAAGCGGAAGTCCGGGCGCTGCGGGCCCAGATCAGCCCGCATTTCATCTACAACTCGCTGAACGCCATCGCGTCCTTCATCAACACCGATCCGGAGCGGGCCAGGGAGCTGGTGGTGGAGTTTGCCGACTTCACCCGGTACTCGTTCCGGCGGCACGGCGACTTCACCACCCTTGCCGAGGAGCTCCGCTGCATTGACCGCTACCTGCTGCTGGAGCGGGCCCGGTTCGGCGAGCGCGTCCAGGTCAGCCTGCGGGTGGCCCCGGAAGTGCTGGGCACGGTCATCCCCTTCCTCAGCCTCCAGCCGCTGGTGGAGAACGCCGTCCGGCACGGACTTGAGGCCAAGGCAGGCCCCGGGCACATCAGCATCACGGCGGAGGACGCCGGGGCCTTCGCTGAGGTCACCATCGAGGACGACGGGGTGGGGATGGATCCGGAGCAGCTCAGGTCCGTGCTGGCGGGCCACGCGGACGGGGACCATGTAGGGCTGCGGAACGTGGATGCACGCCTCCGCCAGGTGTACGGCAACGACCACGGACTCGTGGTGGAAACGGCGCCGGGCGAGGGGACGCTGATCACCATGCGGGTGCCGAAGTCCCAGCCGGGGCACGATGCGTGAGGCGGGCCCTGCAGCTGGAAGTACCCTAGGAGAATGATTAACGTCCTCGTCGTTGATGATGAGTTGCCCGCCGTTGAGGAGTTGGCCTTCCTGCTGGGCAGGGACGAACGCATCGGGAAAGTGCTGCGTGCGACGTCCGGCGCCGAAGCGCTCGCAGCCCTGTCCGCCGGCAGCATCGACGCCGTTTTCCTGGACATCCACATGCCCGCGGTGTCCGGCCTGGACATTGCCGGTGCCATTGCGCGCAGCAGCAATCCGCCCGCCGTCGTTTTTGTCACTGCGGATGAGGACCACGCCTTGGCGGCGTTCGAACTCGCTGCCGTGGATTACCTGCTCAAGCCGGTGCGCGCGGAGCGCCTGGCCCGTTCCGTGGGGCGGATCAGTGAACTGCGCGACGGCGGGGCGGCACCGGAGATGATCACCGTGGACCAGGGTGGGACCACCAGGATGATCCGGCGCGACGACGTCACGTACGTCCAGGCCCAGGGGGACTATGCCCGGCTGCATACCGCCGACGCCAGCTACCTCATCCGGGTGCCACTGGCCGACCTTGAACAGCAATGGGCGGACGCCGGATTCATCCGCACGCACCGCTCCTACCTGGTGGCGCTGAAGCACGTGTCCTCGATGAAGCTGGCGGCCGACGGACCGCGCGTGACGGTGGCCGGCGCCGGCCTGCCCATCAGCCGGCGGCACCTGCCAATCGTGCGGGAGAAACTGGAGGCAACCAGGATCAGGCCGCACGCATGACCCGGGTCCGGGTTACGGCCCCGCGCGCGTCGGCCCGCACCGCCGTGCGCGGGGCGCCCCGTCCGCTCGAGTCCCGGGAAGCCGCGCAGGACTCCGAGGTGGGCCAGGTGTTTGTCCGGTCGCTGATCAGGTCCCAGCTGCGGCTTGCCCTGGTGGTTGCGGGGGGCTTCCTGCTGATCCTTGCTGCGTTCCCGCTGACGCTGGTGGTGGTTCCCGGCCTGGCCGATACCCGGATCGCCGGGATTCCCTTTGGCTGGCTCCTGCTGGGCGCCGGGATCTACCCGGTGATCGGGTTGAGTGCCTGGCTGTATGTCAGGACCGCCGCGCGCAATGAGGCGCGGTACCGGGACCTGGCAGGTGAACAGTGAACACTGCGCCATGGAGCGGGCCGGTGGGGCGCGGGTGAATGCCGGAATCGCCATCACGGCTGTCACGGTGGTGTCCCTTGCCACGGCAATTATCGGGTTCTACGGGCTGCGGATCTCACGCACCACGGGTGACTTCTACGTTGCTTCGCGGACCGTGCGGCCCTGGTGGAACGCATCGGCGATCGGCGGCGAGTACCTGTCCGCAGCCAGCTTCCTGGGCGTGGCCGGACTGATCCTGCTGTCCGGGACCGACGCACTCTGGTTCCCTGTGGGATACACCGCCGGCTACCTGATGCTGCTGCTCTTCGTTGCCGCCCCACTGCGCCGGTCGGGCGCCTACACCATTCCGGACTTCACCGAGGCCAGGCTCGCTTCCCGGACGGTCCGGCGGGTCACCAGCCTGGTGGTGGTGATGGTGGGGTGGCTTTACATCGTGCCGCAGCTGCACGGTGCAGCGCTGACCATCCATATCGCCACCGGCCTGCCGTCCTGGGTGGGGTCCGTTGCAGTGGTTGTGGTGGTGTGCCTCACGGTGGTGGCGGGCGGGATGCGCTCCATCACCTTTGTCCAGGCGTTCCAGTACTGGCTCAAGCTCACGGCCCTGGCCGTGCCCATCCTGTTCATCATCTTCGTGCTGGCCCGCCACGGCGCTGAGCCCCAGTCACTACCGGCGGTCAACCCCACGGGCCTGGCACCGGCCGGGCCCTACCAGAACGTGTCCCTGCTGGTGGCACTGCTGTTCGGCACCCTGGGGCTGCCGCACGTGCTGGTGCGGTTCTATACCAGCCCGGATGGGCATTCGGCCCGGCGCACTACGCTGATCGTCCTGGGGCTGCTCTCGGTGTTCTACCTCTTCCCCACGGCGTACGGCCTGGTGGCCCGGATGTATGCCCCCGACCTGGCCCGCTCAGGGCAGCCGGACGCCATGGTCCTGCGGCTGCCCGGCGAACTGGTTGGCGGGATGCCGGGCGACCTGCTCTCCGCCCTGGTGGTGGCCGGGGCGTTCGCCGCGTTCCTGTCCACCACCTCTGGCCTGGTGGTCTCCCTGGCGGGCGTCATCAGCCAGGACGTCCTGGGCGGAAGTGTGCGCGGGTTCCGGCTCGCCGCCGTCGTGTCCGCCGTCGTCCCCCTTGGCTTTGCGTTCATGACCGGCTCCCTGGCACTGGCCGGCAGCGTGGGCCTGGTGTTTGCCTTCACCGCCTCCACGGTCTGCCCGGTCCTGCTGCTTGGCATCTGGTGGCGCGGCCTGACCGATACCGGGGCGATCGCCGGAATGGTGACCGGCGGGGTGCTGTGCGGCGGGGCGATGATCGCGGGCGCGGTTTCGGGCTCGGACCTGACCCCGGCGTGGCTCGCGCAGCCTGCGGCCTGGAGCGTGCCTGCCGCGTTCGCCGTGATGGTCATCGTTTCCCGGGCCACCGCACACCGGATTCCCGGCACCATGCCGCGCATCATGACCCGCCTGCACACCCCGGAACGGCCGCTGGCAACCGAACGGTGATCGGGAGGACAATAGCGCCATGTCCATCGAGGACGGCGGTACGTTCCACCAGGAAGGTGCGGTCCCGGCTTCCGTGCGGGCGCAGCTGCTCGCCACGGAACACTGGGGCCTGCTGGCATCACGCAGTACGGCCCAAGGCGAGGTACTGACCCGGATCAGCATGTTCCTCACCTTCACGTCGGCAAGCCTGGTCAGCGTGGCACTGGTGGGCCAGGCGACCGGGTTTTCCGATGCCTTCGTCCTGCTGGCCGTGATTGTCCTGTTCATCGACGCGGCGATTGGGCTCCTCACCCAGCTCCGGGTTATGAACGTGGCCCACGAGGACCTTATGTACGTGACCGCCATGAACAGGCTGCGGGCCGCCTATGTGGACCTTGACCCGGGCGTGGCACCGTACCTGATGGCGGCCCATCATGACGACGAAGCAGGTTCCAGGCAGACCTACTATTTCTTCGCCAACCGTGGCAGCTTCAGCCAAGTGGCCGGCAGCAGCATGATCTTCATAACCATGGCGAACGCCGCCTTGATAGCCATCCTTACGGGCCTGCTGGTGACCCTGGCAGGAGCCGGCACGGCAGGGGCCACAGTGACGGGCGCCGTGTGCGGAACCGCGTTCCTCGCTGTGTCAGTCGTGCGCGGGGGCCGGCGCTACCGCCATCTGTGGCGCCACTTTACGCCGCTCTCCCCCACCCCGCCGACTGGGGAATAGGCGCCGCCCCCAGGCTGTGGCCGGTCAGTCGATGGCCGCCATCAGCTCGACCACGCGGTCAAGGAAGGCGTCCACCTGCGATTCCTCGTAGCCATCACGGCCAACCTCCGGGCGGAAGACGGCGCGGCGCACGCTGTCCACGCTCAACGGCTTGTCCTGTTCGAGGTACGCGACAAGCTCACGGCACAACCGGTCGACGTCGTCGGTGTTGTAGCTGCGGGCATTCTTTTTGGTGGGCCGGCGGAAGCGGTCTCCGTCGGGCCGGTGCAGCCGTCCCCTGAGGATGCCGGAGAGGCTTCCGATTTGGCGCAGCCAGGCTTCCTCGCCCTGGGCCGCGATCAGTTCGTCCCGCTCCCGGCGGGCGAATGCGTCCTCGAGCCGGTCCAGCGCGGCATCGACGACGGCAGCGGAGTACCCGCCCTTGACGGGGTCGAAAGACACGGCCCTCACGTCGGCGCTGTTGACGGGGTCGGTGGCGGCCTGGGGTGTTTCCAGTGAGACCCGTGCCCGCTGCAGGAACTGGTCAACCTGTCTGGCGTTGTACCCGTACTCGCTGCGCTGTACGCGCTCAAAGGACGCAGGGATCTGCCGATGAATGTCCAATGCCACTTCGATTCCTTCAATGCTCTTCAGCGGTAGTGCTTCCGCACCAGTTTAGGGGTGCCGGGATTGGTGCGGCCGCCCCGGCCCTGTTTGTGTCGGATGCCCGGGCCTGCCGGGCATGAGGGGGTTAGGCGCCGGCCACCAGGCCGTACAGGATGAAGGCCACCGGTGAAGCGAAAACGATGGAGTCCAGCCTGTCCATCACTCCGCCGTGGCCGGGCAGGATGCTGCTCATGTCCTTGACGCCCAGCTCACGCTTGACCATGGATTCGGCGAGGTCGCCTGCGGTGGACGCGGCCACGGTTCCCACGGCCAGCACTGCACCTACCCACCATGGTTTGTCCAGCACGAAGAGGGCGGCCAGGACGCCGATCAGCATGGCACCTGCCACCGACCCCGCAAAGCCCTCCCAGGACTTCTTGGGGCTGATCTTCGGTGCCATGGGGTGCTTTCCCAGCGACGCGCCCACGAGGTAGCCGAAAGTGTCGTTGGAGACCACCAGCAGCAGCATGACGGCAATCTCCCACGCTCCGATGGGGGCCATGCCGCCCGGCCAAAGCCCCAAGGGCGTTGTGCCGGCCGCGTGCAGCGGGAGCGCGGCGAAGCTGATGAAGAAGGGTACCCAGCCCAACGTGAAGACACCGGCGAAGATGCTGTTGGCCGAGCCGGCAGCACTTTCGATCGACCGCCACAGCAGCACGGCCACGGCGCTGAGCAGCAGGGCGAACAGCTGGCTCTCGATGCCGCCAAAGTAGGCGGCGAACGGCAGGGCCAGCGTGCCGGTCATGACCGGCACGATGGGCATCCGGGTGCCGTTCGCTTCCAGCGCCCGGTAGATCTCCCATACGCCAAAGACAGCGAAGGCCGTGACGATGGCGACGAACGCCAGCGGGAGGAACAGCAGCCCGCCCAACACGCCCAGAAGCATGGCCAGGCCCACCACGACGGCGGCGGGCAGGTTCCGCCCGGCCTTTGGCGTGGGGTTGCTCCTGGGCTGCTTCCCCCGTGTGCGCGCCCTTGGTGCGGGGGCCTGATCTGCCTGGCCCATCAGACTTCGAGCAGCTCTGCTTCCTTGCGCTTGAGCAGCTCGTCGATGCCGTCCACGTGGGCCTTGGTGAGGCTGTCCAGTTCCTTTTCGGCGCGGTTGCCTTCGTCCTCGCCCGCCTCGCCGTCCTTGACCAGGCGGTCCAGGGTTTCCTTGGCCTTGCGGCGGATGTTGCGGATGGAAACCTTGGCGTCCTCGCCCTTGGTCTTGACGATCTTCACGTATTCCTTGCGGCGTTCCTTGGTCAGTTCAGGAATGGTGATCCTGATGACGTTGCCGTCGTTGGACGGGTTGGCGCCGACCTCGGAATCGCTCAGGGCGCGTTCAATGTCGCGCATGGCGGTTTTGTCGAACGGGGTGATCAGGATGGTCCGGGCGTCCGGGATGGCAAAGGAGGCCAGCTGCTGCAGCGGCGTGGGTGAGCCGTAGTAGTCCACCAGGACCTTGTTGTAGAGGCCCGGGTTGGCGCGGCCGGTGCGGACGGCGGCGAAGTCTTCCTTGGCTACCTCTACCGCCTTGTCCATCTTTTCTTCGGCTTCGAGCAAGGTTTCTTCGATCACGGTCTCTCCTGACGGTTCTGGTGCAGTCCGGGGCCGCCGGTTCCATGCACTCACGTGGTTCTTTGTTGCTGTTTCCGGGCCCGCCCCGAGGGGCGGGGACGGAACTGTCCTGAAATCATCCTAGCCGGAGCTAGGCGGTGACCAGCGTGCCCAGCTTTTCGCCAAGGATGGCGCGGGTGACGTTGCCTTCACCCTCCATGCCGAAGACCACCATGGAGAGGTCGTTGTCCTTGCACATGGTCATGGCTGTCTGGTCCATGACGCGGATGTCGCGGCGGAGGGCATCGTCGTAGCTGAGGGTTTCCAGGCGTTCGGCGGTGGGGTCCTTCTTGGGGTCCGCGGTGTAGACGGCGTCCACCCCGCTCTTGGCCATGAGGACCACGTCGGCGTGGACTTCCAGGGCACGCTGGGCCGCCACGGTGTCGGTGGAGAAGTAGGGCAGGCCTGCTCCGGCGCCGAAGATGACCACGCGGCCCTTTTCCATGTGGCGGATGGCGCGGCGCGGAATGTAGGCCTCGGCCACCTGGCCCATGGTGATGGCACTCTGGACGCGGGTTTCCACGCCTGCCTGCTCCAGGAAATCCTGCAGCGCCAGGCAGTTCATGACTGTTCCCAGCATGCCCATGTAGTCGGCGCGGGAACGGTCCATGCCGCTTTGGGACAGTTCGGCGCCGCGGAAGAAGTTGCCGCCGCCCACCACAATGGCCACCTCCACTTCGGGGACGGCTGCGGCGATCTGCTTGGCGACGTTGCGGACGGTCTCGGGGTCGACACCGAGCTTCCCGCCGCCGAAGACCTCGCCGGAGAGCTTCAGGAGGACCCGCCGCCGGCTCTTCTCCGAATGCGTGACAGTGTTGACGGCTTCCATGATGCCTTCCCGTTGGTGACTCTGAAAAAAGGGTATCCTGCCGGATCCGGTGGTCGGAACCGGCCGCGGTCCACGTGGACTGCGCGCATGCAAAAGGGGCGGCCACCGAAGTGGCCACCCCTTGCAGTTTCGACTAGGAGCCGACGCGGAAACGCGTGAAGGCAGTTCCCTTGACACCGGCCTCTTCGAGGACCTGTGCCACGGACTTCTTGGCGTCCTTGGCAAATGCCTGGTCAACCAGGACCTCGCCCTTGTAGAAGCCCGTTACGCGGCCTTCCACAATCTTGGTGAGGGCAGCTTCGGGCTTGCCCTCAGCCTTGGCGGTCTCTTCGGCGATGCGGCGCTCGGACTCAACGAGCTCGGCCGGAACGTCCTCACGGGTGAGGTAGTTCGGAGCCATAGCGGCGATGTGCACGGCGACGTCGTGGGCAGCGGCGGTGGCGGCTTCGCCTTCACCGTCGACGGCGAACAGCACGCCGACCTGGGCCGGGAGGTCCTTGGAGGTCTTGTGCAGGTAAGCGTCTACCGTTGCACCCTCAACGCGGGAGATGCGGCGGACAACGACCTTCTCGCCCAGGATGGCGCCCTCTTCGACGACGACCTCGGAGAGCGGCTTGCCGTCAACGTCGGTCGCCAGCAGGGTCTCGAGGTCGGCAGCACCGGACTCGACGGCGACGGCCAGGACCTTGTCGGCGAGCTGGATGAACTTGTCAGCCTTGGCAACGAAGTCGGTCTCGCAGTTGACCTCGATCATGACGCCGACGCCGTTGCTGACCTTGGCGGCCACGAGGCCTTCAGCGGTGGAGCGGCCTTCGCGCTTGGTAGCGCCCTTGAGGCCCTTGATGCGGATGATCTCGATGGCCTTCTCGGCATCACCGTTGGCTTCGTCAAGAGCCTTCTTGACGTCCATCATGCCGGCGCCGGTGCGCTCGCGCAGGGCCTTGATGTCCGCGGCAGTGTAGTTCGCCATGTGAACCCCTCTGTCTAGAAATTTGATGTGGTGTACGGACTGACAGGATGGCAGCCCACGGGGTGGGCGGCCATCCTGTCAGTGGCTCCGGCTGCGGGCAGCGCGGAGAATCCGGAGTTACTGGTGTTACTTGGCGTCTTCGGCGGGTGCCTCGGCGGCGGGAGCTTCGGCAGCAGCCGGGGCTTCCTCTGCAGCGGCGGCCGGAGCTTCTTCGGCGGCGGGAGCTGCAGCTGCGGCTTCCTCGGCCTTGTTGCCTTCGAGGAGCTCGCGCTCCCACTCGGCCAGCGGCTCTTCCGGAGCTTCCGTGGTGCCGGTTGCGCGCTGGTTGCGGGCGATCAGGCCCTCAGCGACGGCGTCGGCAACAACGCGGGTCAACAGGTTGACGGAGCGGATGGCGTCGTCGTTGCCCGGGATCGGGAAGTCGACTTCGTCCGGATCGCAGTTGGTGTCCAGGATGGCCACAACCGGGATGTTCAGCTTCTTGGCCTCGTCAACGGCGAGGTGTTCCTTCTTGGTGTCCACGATCCAGAGCACGGAGGGTGCCTTGGTCAGGTTGCGGATACCACCGAGGTTGGTTTCCAGCTTGGTCAGTTCACGGCGAAGGAGCAACAGTTCCTTCTTGGTGTAAGCGGAGCCGGCGACGTCGTCGAAGTCAATCTCTTCGAGTTCCTTCATGCGCTGGATGCGCTTGGAGACCGTCTGGAAGTTGGTCAGCATACCGCCGAGCCAACGCTGGTTGACGTAGGGCTGGCCCACGCGGGTTGCCTGCTCGGCAATTGCTTCCTGGGCCTGCTTCTTGGTGCCGACGAAGAGTACGGTGCCGCCGTGGGCAACAGTGGCCTTGACGAACTCGTAGGCACGGTCGATGTAGGACAGCGACTGCTGCAGGTCGATGATGTAGATGCCGTTGCGCTCGGTGAAGATGAAGCGCTTCATCTTCGGGTTCCAACGGCGGGTCTGGTGTCCAAAGTGGACGCCGCTGTCAAGCAGCTGGCGCATGGTTACGACGGGCATTCCGGCGCTCCTTATTTTCCGGCAGGTCATTCATGAGAAAGCCCGAAGGCTTCTTACCCTGCCAATAGTTGACGGTTGGTCAGCGTGGCCCGGACGGGCCGTGCTCCTGGCATCCACCGCTCTTCCCATCAGGACTAAAGCCTGACCGCAGGAAGCGCGATCCTCCATGGACGACGCCGGGGCGTTGGCTGCCGGAGGGCTGGATGCGCGTAGTCAGCCGCCGCTCCCCCACACTCCTGAATGAGATGTGCCGACGCCATCCGGACAGGGGAATGCACCGCGGGGGTGAACCACTGGGACGGAAGGCGTTGAGGGCGCAGCAAACTGCTCCATCAAGTGTACTACAGGAGCCCCCGGCCGCCGGACAGGATGCACCCGTCCGGAACGTTATCCACATAGCCCCAACCGGCTCTGCCGGTGCCGGGCACAGCCGGGCAGGCTGGTCGCATGAAAGCACCAGCCCTGCTGGCCGCATTGCTGCTGCTGCCGGCGTCCGTCGCCTCCCCCGGCGCGGCCCTTCCCAACAGCGCGGCCCTCACCAGCAACACCGCTCTGTACGGTACGGCCAACTTCAGCCAGGAGGCCGGCGGCCCCAGGGGAAGTACGACCGCGGCCGCCCCCGCGGCTGCCAGGCATTCCTGGCAGTGGCCGCTGGCGCCGCGCCCGCCGGTGCTGCGGGGTTTCGATCCCCCGCCAAAGCCCTGGCTCAGCGGCCACCGCGGCGTGGACCTCGGCTACGCCGCGGCCGGGTCCCAGCTGACTTCCCCCGCAGCGGGAACAGTCACCTTCGTTGGCGTGGTGGTGGACCGTCCCGTGATCACCATCGACCATGGCGGCGGACTGCGCAGCAGTTTCGAACCGGTGGAAAGCACCCTCGCGGTGGGCGCCGCAGTAGCGGGTGGCCAGGTGATCGGGACCGTGCTGCCGGGCCACTGCCCCGCAGCCCGGTGCCTGCATTGGGGCGTCCGGGAAGGGACGGAGTACGTCAATCCGCTGCAGTTCGTCCTGGACCTTCGCCCGTCCATCCTGCTTCCACTGCCCGGGCCACCCTAGGCCACGGGAACGCGGCGCCGCCGCTCAAGGAGCGCGGCGCAGCCTACACGATGGCCGAGATGCCGGTGATGGCCCGGCCCGTGACCAGGGTGTTGATCTCGGCCGTGCCCTCGTAGGAGTAGATGGCCTCGGCGTCGGCGAAGATCTTGGCCATCTCATAGTCGGTCACGATGCCGTTGCCGCCCAGGATGCTGCGGCCCAGCGCCACGCTCTCCCGCATGCGGGCAGTGGCGAATGCCTTGGCCAGGGCGGATTGCTCGTCCTTGGCTTCCCCGGCGTCCTCCAGCTGCGAAAGCCTGACCATCATGCCCATGGAGCTGACCGTGTTGCCCAGGATCCGGACCAGCTGGTCCTGGATGAGCTGGAAGGAGGCCAGGGGGCGGCCGAACTGCTGGCGCTCAACGGCATAGCGGCGGGCAACATCGAAAGCGGCCATTTGGAGCCCGACAGCCTGCCAGGCTACGGACAGCCGGGTGACCTTGAGCACCTTGTTGACGTCGCGGAAGCTGTTGGCGTTGGCGAGCTTGAAGTGGTCCGGGACCACCACGTCAGTCAGGACGATGTCAGCGTTTTGGACGGTGCGCAGGGAGATCTTGTTCTCGATCTTTGCCGCACTGAACCCGTCACGGGTCGTGTCCACCATGAAGCCCTTGACCTGGTTGTCTGCCACATCGCGGGCGTACACCACTACCCAGTCGGAGAAGGTGGCGTTGCCGATCCACCGCTTCGCGCCGTTGAGGATCCAGTTGCCCCCGTCCCTGCGCGCCGTGGTGCGTGTTCCGCCGGCCACGTCGCTGCCGCCCAGCGGCTCGGTCAGGCCAAAGGCGCCGATCTTCCTGAGGGCGTAGATGTCGGGGAGCCACTCGTCCTTCTGCTCCTGCGATGCCAGCAACTCAATGGAACCGGTGAACAGCCCGTCGTGCACGCCCAGGAAGGTGGCGATGGAGGCGTCGGCACGGGTGGCCTCGGCGTGCAGCATGCCGGCGAAGAGGTTGGAGTACCCCTGCCGCCGGACCGGGCTGACCAGGTCCAGGCCGGCAAGCTTCGGCACCAGGTCCATGGGAAACTCCCCGCGGTTCCAGCAGTCCACCGCGATGGGCCTGACTTCGCGTGCCAGGAAGTCGCGGACTTCGGCGAGCCGGTCCTGCTCCTTGCCGGAGAGAAGCTGCTCGAAGGCGAAGAAGTCGCCATCAGCGTACGGAAGCTCTTGGAAATCGGCTGCGGAGGTGGCCATGGTTACCTTCTTTGATGATCAGCGCTGACCATGCAGCGGAGCGGAGCACGGTATGTTACTGGTCAGTAACATACCTCAGGGGCCGGGCTTAACCAAGAAAACCGCGGCCAACGAAAAACGTCGGCCGCGGTTGTCGGTAGGGCTACTCGGACTTGAACCGAGGACCTTAGGATTATGAGTCCCGCGCTCTAACCAGCTGAGCTATAGCCCCCCAAGCCCCGGACCGTGTGTTGACACGCCACGCTCCGGCAGGGCAAAAACACTCTAGCAAACCCGGGAAAGGGTTCAGACCACTTTGTCCTCGTAGGTGGCGCCGCGGTACAGGTCCTCGAAGGTCTGCAGCGTTCCCTGGATGCTGTGGGGCTCCACCATCTGCCGGCTGGCCCGGCCCATGGCGCGTTGCCCGTCCTTGGGCAGCTCCAGGACCTGGGTGATCTTCTTGGCCAGGTCATCGCTGTCGTTGGGCGTGAAGAGGTAGCCGTTCTCGCCGTCGCGCACCAAGTGCGGCAGGGCCATGGCATCGGCCAGGACCACGGGCGTGGAGGCGGACATCGCTTCCAGGGTCACCAGGGACTGCAGCTCCGCGGTTCCGGGCATGCAGAACAGGTCGGCCCGGATGTAGGCGGTACGCAGTTCATCGTCGCTGGCGAGGCCCAGGAACTTCACCCGGCTGGTAAGTCCAAGCCGCCGTACCAGGTCCTCCAAGTCGGAGCGAACTTCGCCGCCGCCCACGATCTCCAGATGCACGTTGAGCTCCGGCGGCGTCTTGGCGATGGCCTTGATGAGCACATCCACATGCTTTTCCTCCGCAAGGCGTCCGACGAACAGCACGGTGGGGTGGGCATGCGGCTCGACGTGCTCGCCGGGCTGCAGTTCATAGGCGGCGGAGTCGATGCCGTTGGACAGCGGGAGCACCTTCCGCAGGAAGGCGTGGTCATGCATGGCCCTGGCGGCCAGGGGCGTGGGGGTGGTCACCACGTCCGCCTGTCCCATAACCTTACCCATGTCCTTCCAGGAGATCCGGCCAATGATGTCCTTGAACCACTGGGGGAACGGCAGGAAGGGGTTGAGGTTTTCGGGCATGAAGTGGTTGGTGGCCACGATCCTGACGCCGCGCTTCACGGCCTCATAGAGCACGTGTTCGCCGATCATGTAGTGGCTTTGGATATGCACCACGTCGGGCTTCACCCGGTCGAACAGCAGGCTGATTTCCTTCTTGATTTCCCAGGGGAGGCAGATGCGGAAGCTCTCGTGGGTGAACGCCCTGTGCGAGCGGAGCCGGTGCACGGTTGCTTCCGCGCGGAACTCGGTGAAGCTCTTTCCCTTGCTGTCGCGGGACGCGAGGACATGGACGTTGTGGCCCCGGGCAGTCATTCCCTTGGCCAGCCTGTATCCAAACTGGGCAGCGCCGTTGACATCCGGCGGATAGGTGTCCGCCGCGATCAGGATGGTCAGGGGACGCTGGTCGGCTGGCGTGGTCATGGGGAGTACTCCTGATGGTCACGGTGCGGACAGCTGGGACTGACAGCACGGTCGGCCGCTGGCGCACGGGCGCCGGGCTTCGTGGGATAGCTGGTTTCGGGCGGAAATGGACTAGTGGGACGGCCTTCCGGCGGCCTTCCGCGCGTCCTTCTTGCGCTTGGTGACCTCCGGGTGGTGCCGGGAAAGGGCGATAACCCCAACGATAGCAAGGCAGGCGGCGGTTCCCATTGCAATGGCCATGACGGCATGGACATCGGGGCGCAGTTCGCCCAGGATGATGATGCCGATGGCAATGCCCACCATGGGGTCCACCACCGTGAGTCCGGCGATGACCAGGTCCGGCGGCCCGGTGGAGTACGCGCTCTGCACGAACCAGGAGCCCAGGCCGCCGGCCGCGATAATGGCCACCACGGAGTACCACTGGACGTTCAGCAGGAAGAGTCCGTTGGGGTCCAGGAGGTGCTTGCCAATAATCCGCGTGAGGACCGCCACGAAGCCGAACAGGATGCCGGCGCCGAGGATGTAGATGAACGCGTTCATCCGGTGCCTGAACGTCACTGCCAGCGTGCCGAACAGCCCCACCGCCAGGGCCAGCAGCAGCACGATGGTGAGCTCGTCCTCCGGGCTGACATGGTGGTTCTCCTGGGTGACGTTGACCGCCAGGAGGACAAAGAGCGCAGACCCGGCGACGCAGGCGCCAATCGAGACGGCGGTGGCACGGTTGATGGTCAGGTCCTGGTCCCGCGCGTTGACCACCGTGGTGATCACCAGGGCAATGGCGCCAATGGGCTGGATCACCGTGAGCGGTGCGGAGACCAGGGCAACAGCGTTCATGGCCATGCCGGTGCACAGCAGCAGGAGCCCGAACATCCACCGGGGATTGCGCAGCAGGCGCAGGAATCCGTTGGAACTCAGCGCCAGGCCGCCGGTATCGGCTTTGACGGCGCTGCCCTGGCGCTGGGCACCCAGGGCCAGGCAGAAGGCGCCGAGCACCGCCAGGCCGACGGCAAACCACACCATCAGCCGTTCCCGCCGTCGTGCTGTTTCAGCGCCCGGCCCTTGCGCAGCATGGCCCAGAAGTAGTTGTAGGCGGCGATCCAGTGGCCAACCAGGCCCAGGCCCAGCACCACCCAGGCGGTAGCGAACAGCTGGTCGGAGAAACCGCTGTCCAGGCGGGAGAGGACCAGCAGCGGCGTGCCCAGCAGCAGCAGCCCGGTCCGCACCTTGCCCACCACGCTGACCGGCAGGTCCGGGTGGCCCCGGAAGAGGGAGAGCGTCAGTATGAGCAGGACGGCGTCAGGAACCACCAGAGCGGCCAGGTACAGCCAATGCACGACGCCGGCAATCACCAGGGTGAACGCCACGGCCAGCAGGGCAAGGCGGTCGGCGATGGGGTCAAGGACCCTGCCAAGCTTGGAGGCTTGGTCGAACCGGCGCGCGATATAGCCGTCAATCCAGTCCGTCCCGGCCATGACAGCCAGGACGATCACACCGGCCCCGTATTCCTTTTGGGCCAGGACAAGCCACATAAAGAGCGGAACACCCATGAACCGCACCACGGTGAGCAGGTTGGGGATGGTGACCACGCGGTCATGGTCCACCTGGGGACGGCCGGGGCGGGCGCCTGCACCAATGAACTTCACCCGTCCCCCTTTCCTTCCTGCTGCGCCACGGCGCGGTCTTTCGGTTATGAAACGTTCATCGGAAACTGGCCTAGTTGGACCGCAGGAGCCTGCGCAGGAGGACCACAAGGACGGTACCGGCCGCAACAAAGGCCGTCAGCGGCTTCCAGCGCCTGGGCAGGTCAGCGGAACCGGACAGGGCTGCAAGCCTTTGCCCCGCCGCGTCCACACCGCGCTGCGCCAGCACCTGGCTTTCGCGCGCCTTGACCTGGGCGGCGGCCAGCACGTACCGCGCCTGGGTCTTGACGTCCAGCTCGGTGCCGAGTTCGTCCCGGACCTCGGTCAGGTGGTGGCGGCGCTGGCTCAGGCGTCGCACCAGCTCGGGTTCGGACGCGTGCGGGAACTCCTTGCCGTGCTCGGCGGCCTTGGCTGCCTTCTCGGCCTTTGCCTTGGCAGCTGCTTCGGCCTTGGCGGCCTTCGCAGCCTTAGCCTCCGGGCTCTCCGGATCCAGGATGGCCGGGTTGAAGGCGGAACCTTCCCGGGCAACCCCGATATCGTGCCTGATGCCCCGGATCGTTTCCTCCGGCATGAGCGGCATGGCCTTCTTGAACCTCGCGAGGCCAACCAGGCCACCGATGAGGGCTATCAGCAGGAAAGCGGCGGAGACCAGGAGGGCTGCCAGCCAGGCGGGCATGATGGTGGCCAGCCCCATGATGGCCGCGACGATCAGGCCAACCACCAGGAACGCAAGGAAAAGAAGCGCCACGGCGAAGAAGGCCGCGGCCACCCCCACCTGGATTCCCTTGCGCTTAAGTTCAATCTTGGCGAAGGCGATCTCGTCGTTGAGCTGGCGGGGGGCCAACCGGAAAAGGAGTCTTGCCGTTCCGGGCAGCGCAGTGATACGCAATCCCGGGCTGGTACGCCCGCTGTGACGTCCACTCATCGGTTCCGCCTTACTGGTTTATGGGTCGATACTGCTTCCGTTGCTGCGGAAATGTGCAGCCGCACAGTCCACGCCACCAAAACTACCATTCAGGTTCAGGGCGAACTTGGGGGCTTGCCGGACGGCGCGGCCTACAACGCTGCAAAAACCGCCATGCCCGGGCCTAGGATTGTTCTCCGTGACCAATCCCCCCAATCCGGGCGACCTGCTGACCCGCCGCCGGAAGCTGCTGTACATCCTCCTTCTGGGCGCCCTGACCGCCCTCGGCCCGTTCACGATCGACCTTTACCTGCCCGCCTTTCCGGCACTTGAAGCAAGCCTGGGGGTGACCGAGGCCCAGGTACAGCTCACACTGGCGGGGACCACGGTCGGCTTCGCGTTCGGGCAGCTGATGGTCGGTCCCTTCAGCGACAAGTTCGGGCGCCGGACGCCACTGATCCTGGCGACGGCCCTGCACATCGCGGCATCCCTGGGCGCCGCGACGTCCACGGACATCACCACGCTGGGAGTTTTCCGTGTGCTGATGGGCGTGGGCGCGGCGGGCGGCGGCGTGGTGGCCATGGCCATGGTGCGGGACCTGTTTTCCGGTTACGCCATGGTGCGGATGTTCTCCCGGATGTCCCTGGTCAACGGGCTGGCCCCCATCCTTGCCCCCGTCATCGGCTCGCAACTGCTCCTGGTGATGCCGTGGCCGGGCATCTTCGTGTTCCTGGCCGCATACGGGACATTGGTGATCGTGGCCGCACTGCTCCTGGTCCGGGAAACGCTTCCGCCGGAGAAGAGGGGCCGGAGCGGCATGACAGCCCGGCAACGTTATAAGGCTCTGTTCAGCGACCGGATCTTCGTGGGCCTGCTCATGGTGGCGGGTTTCAATTTCGGCGGCCTCTTCACCTATCTGTCAGCCTCGCCCTTCCTTTTCCAGGACGTGTTCGGATTCTCCGCCCAGCAGTACGGGCTGCTCTTTGGCATCAACTCGCTGGGCATCGTGGCCGGCGTGCAGACCAGTTCGCGGCTGATCAGGATTGTGCCGCCGCAGTGGATCCTGGCAGGCGCCACGGCCTGGATGTTCCTGATGGCCCTGCTGATCGTGGTCTTCGACCGGGCGGGCCTGGGCCTGTGGGGCGTGATGGTCCCGCTGTGGTTCTACATCATGGGCACCGGTTTCATGTTCCCCTGCGTCCAGGTGCTGGCCCTGGCCGGGCACGCCGCGCAGGCAGGCACGGCAGCGTCCCTGCTGGGCGCGGCGACGTTCCTCATGGCCGGGCTTATCTCCCCCGTGGTGGGCTGGCTCGGCATCACCAGCGCCGCGCCCATGGGAGCAGTGCAGGCGGCATGCATCCTGCTGGCGATCGCGGCACTCTGGCTGGTGGTCCGGCCGCGCACGGTACCCTCGATCCACTGAGCTCCGGCCGTACACTGGGCGCCTTCCATTCACTGAGCACTGACCCCCTACAAAGCACACGGTCCACCACCGCCCGTCCCCTCCACGAAAGGCATCCTGTGAGCCGTAAACCGCACCGCAACGGAAGGGGGCTGTTCCTCGGGGCGGTGCTTGGCGCCGTCGTGGGCTATTTTGCCGGCCGCGCCCTTGGCAACCCCGCCATGGGCATCATCCTGGGAACGCTGGCGGGTGCCGCGCTCCTGTACCGGGTCAATCCGGGCCGCCGCGACCGCCGCTGACTGCTCCTGCTGCCGGACTCGCCGGTTGACGCCTGCCGTCCCTGCCCTCCGGCACCCTCGCGCGATAAAATGATCCCGTGTCCAGCTGGCAGAACCAACCGCCACTTCCGGCCACATGGCAACGGTGCGACGCCAGGATCCTGCCACTGTGGTGGGAGCGGCTGTGCGCGCAGGCAGGCCAGCAGTCGGCGGCGCTGTATGCGGCAGGGCTGTTCACAGAGGACCGGCGGCGGCCCATCGCCCAATGGTTCAATCCCGCTTTCAAGGCGGCCCTGCTGGTGGCGCCGGAAACGTCGCCGGAATGGCCCGTTCAGCGCTTCGGAATCTTTTACGCTCCGCCGGACGCCGGCTTTGTGCGGATCCACTCCGCGCCGCATGAATGGAACCCGCGCGAGCCCCGCAAATCCCCCACGGAGAACGAAGCCTTCCAGGCGGCGATCGCCGAGGCCGAAAGGTTCCTGCAGGTGGAAATGGACTTCGTCTGACGTCCGCTTCCCACCCGCGGAAACAAAAAAATCCCCATTCCTCCCAATGGAGGAACGGGGATTTTTCGTAGCGCTCCTCCTGCTGGACTTGAACCAGCAACCCTTCGATTAACAGTCGAATGCTCTGCCAATTGAGCTAAGGAGGAATGAAGCAGGTATGACATTAGCAAAGGATTCCGGCCCATGGGAAATCGGCGGTTTTCCGGGCTCAAACGGCCCTGCTGGGGAAACAAAAATCCCCGTTCCGGAGGCCGGAACGGGGATTGGAAGCTCCTCCTGCTGGACTTGAACCAGCAACCCTTCGATTAACAGTCGAATGCTCTGCCAATTGAGCTAAGGAGGAATGAAGCGGATATTAGCCTAGCAAACACCTGCCGCCGAAACGAAATCGTGCGGCAGTGACCTGGCCCACCCCTTGGCCCGTGGGCCAGGCCGCGCCTACGACTCCGCCCGCAGCGCCCGGCGTTCCATCTCCAGCATCATCAGTTCGCGGTTGAGCCGCTGGTAGGTTTCCGGGTCCGCTGCGGCGTCGAGGCGTTGGAGCTGGCCCATCTTGTCCGCCTTGACCCGGGTGATTTGGAGTTCGAAAAGCCGCGACAGGATATCCCGGCAGTACTTCAGCACCGCTTCCTCCGTATGGGCCGGCAGCGGCACCACGGCGAGCTCCGAGACCAGGGGCCGGAGGGGCTCCGGGACCTCGTGCATCACCTGCTCCACCCAGCGCACCGGATCGACAGTCAGTCCGGGTCCCGCGGCACGCATGGCGTCGTGGACGGCCTGGAAGGCCGGGATGGCGAACCGGGCAGCGGCAAAGCGGTCCCAGACGCCGCCTGCCAGCAGGGACGGCTGCTGCAGGGCAACTTCGAGCGCCTGCCGCTCCATGGAGGCCACGGGATCGCGCGGGTCGGGGCGGTGGAAGGAGGGGACAACGCCCGACGACGGCCCGGCGGCAACGCCGGGCCCGCCGGGTTGGGCGGGGGCTGGGCTGGAAGGACCGCCTGCTTGCGGCTGGCCCGGAGCCGGGGACCGTCCCGGTTCGCCGCGTTTTCCGGCGTTCTTCACTTCTGCGGTGACCAGCCGCAGGACCTCATTGGGGTCCGGCATGCCCAGCCAGCCGGTCAGCGCCTGGCAGTAGCCCGTCCGGGTGGAGGCATCGCGGATGGCCGCCACCACCGGCACTGAGGCCTTGAGGCCCTGGACGCGGCCTTCAACGGTGTCCAGGTTGAACTGCTTCAGTGTGCTGCGGATGGCAAACTCGAACAGCGGCCGCCGCGACTGGATCAGGGCGTGCACCGCCTCATCCCCCCGGCTGAGGCGGAGGTCGCAGGGATCTGCGCCGGTGGGTTCCACGGCCACGTATGTCTGGGCGGTGAAACGCTGGTCCTCTTCGAAGGCCCGCAGGGCAGCTTTCTGGCCGGCGGCGTCACCGTCGAAGGTGAACACCACCTCTCCCCCGGTGCCGTCATCGGACAAAAGCCGGCGGGCGATCTTGATGTGCTCGGTGCCGAACGCCGTGCCGCACGTGGCCACCGCCGTCGTAATTCCTGCAAGGTGGCAGGCCATGACGTCGGTGTAGCCCTCCACCACCACCAGCTGCCTGTCTTTGGCGATGCTCTTCTTGGCGAGGTCGATGCCGTACAGGACCTGGGACTTCTTGTAGAGGGTTGTCTCAGGGGTATTGAGGTACTTGGGTCCCTGGTCGTCCTCGTACAGCTTGCGGGCGCCGAAGCCAATGGTGTCGCCGGCCATGTCCTTGATGGGCCAGATAAGGCGGCCGCGAAAACGGTCGTAAATGCCGCGGTTGCCCTCACTGAACATCCCGGTGAGTCTGAGCTCGGCGTCAGTGAAGCCGCGGCCGCGAAGGTGCTTCAGGAGGGCATCCCAGCCCTGGGGCGCGTAGCCGCAGCCAAAGTGTTCTGCAGCTGCCCGGTCAAAGCCGCGGCCGAACAGGAAGTTGCGGGCCGTGGCGGCGCCTGGCGTGAGCATTTGGGCACGGAAGAATTCGTCCGCGATCTTGTGTGCGTCCAGCAGCCGCTGGCGGCGGCCCACTTCCTCGCGGTTGGGGCCGGTTCCACCGTCCTCGTAGCGGAGTTCGTAGCCGATCCGGGACGCGAGCTTTTCCACGGCTTCCTGGAAGGAACTGTGGTCCTGCTTTTGGACAAAGGCGATGACATCGCCGTCCTCGCCGCAGCCGAAGCAGTGGTAGCGGCCTACCTGGGGACGCACGGTGAAGGACGGCGAGCGCTCATCGTGGAAGGGGCACAGACCTTTGAAGGTTCCCAGCCCGGCGCCCTTGAGGGTGACGTAGCCGTCAACCACTTCCTTGATGTCAGTGCGCTGGCGTACTTCGTCAATATCTTCACGTTTAATCAGCCCAGCCACACAGCAATCTTAGTGTCACTGTGCCGGCCTCAACGGCCAGGCGCGGGCTTCGCCGGTTCCGGCACCGACCGCTCCAGCAGGCTCAGGGCCAGCTTGGGGCAAAGGAAGACGGCCTCCTGCGCGGCTTCCCGGTCGGCGTCGCGCAGCGGAACGTCCGTCCGTTCGCGGCCCACTTTCCCGCGCGCCACGGGGTACCCCCAGTCGTCCCGGTCCAGGACCCCCGGAAGCAGTTCGGCGCACAGGCCGCGGCCGTCGCAGCTGGTCCAGTCGATGTGCAGGTGTGTTTTCATGCTGCTGCGCCTCCGGGGCCCGTGCAGTATCCGGAAAGGTGGGCGCGGAAGTCGGCAGCGAAGACCTCCAGGGCGCTGCTGACCAGTCCCGTGGTTCCTTCCGGGTGCCTGCACGCACCGCGCCCGGACACCAGCCGCCCCAGGCGGTCCAGCTCGGCGGCAAGGCGGGGATTTGTTTCCCCTCCGGCGATCCGGTTGAGGACGGACGCCATGGCCGGCAGCCCGAACATACAGGGCCCGCATTGCCTGGCGGACTGGTCGGCGAGGTAGCTGACCATCCGGGCCGTCGCCTGGATGCCGCAGGCCTGCAGGTCCAGGGCATGGATCACGCCTGCGCCCGGCCGGGCCGTGCGGCCCGGTGGCCCCACCGGTGAGAGCGCGTGCGCAGCCGGCCGCACCCACCGCCCGTGGTAGCCACCCACCAGGACCGCCGACAGGGCAGCAGGGTCCATCCCCGCTTCCTGCAGGACCGCCGAAAGTTGCGCGCCGCCGGGCACCTCCAGCACCACATCCCGTACCGGGGCGGGGCCGGAGACGGACACCAGCCGGGTACCCGGGTCCGTCGCAGTCCCAGCCTGGCGGAACCACTGCGCCCCGTAGCGGGCTATCAGGGCAACCTGGGCGAGGGTCTCGACGTTGACCACCAGCGTGGGCCGGCCGTTGAGGCCGGACTCGCTGAGGCGCCGGCGCTGGTCGGTGGGGACGGCGCTGCCGTTGGCGATCATATTGACCACGGCGCTTGACTCACCGGAGATGAACGTTTCGGGCGCCTGCACCAGCCGGATCCTTTTGCCCCGGGGGCGTTCACTGATGGCCTGCCGCACGCGGGGCAGCCGGGCCGCAGGTGCGTACACGTACGTGCTTGCGCCGCCCAGGGCTTCGGCCAGGACCATCAGCCCGTCGATCACCAGGTGGGGCGCGTGGGCAAGGAGTGTCCGGTCCTTGAAGCTGAGCGGTTCGCCTTCGGCGCCGTTGGCGACCACCACGGGGCGGGCCGCAAACATGCCCTTCCTGCCGGACCCGGCAGCGGCAGTGGCCTTGCGCCAGGTTTCGAACGCCGCCCCGCCCCGGCCGGTCAGTCCGGCCGCCGCCAGTTCCTCCAGGAGTCCGGGTCCGGCAGCGCGCGGTTCCCAGGGGCCAAAGGTGTCCAGGTGCTGTTCCCACCCCGCGTCAGGGCCCGCCGCCAGGAGCCGCGGTTCCTGCCCCGTGCCGTCCTGCATCTGCATGGGCACCGGTGGATAGGTGTTATTGGCTTGGCTCACGGGAGGTTTCCTTGCCTGGCGTGGGAGGTTTCGAGGAAGGAGGGGCTCAGCCGCCACAGCAGGGCCGCGGCAACGGCCACCGCGGACGCCGCAGCCAGCAGGAGGAACCAGCCGCTTGAAACGTCGGTGCCGTTTCCCAGGGCGTGCGCCATTGCCACCGGCCAGACACCATAGCTGAGCCAGTGCACGGCCTTGAAGCTGCGCTGCCCGATCCGGTGCCGCAGCAGGCCCGTCACCACCACGGCGAGGACAAGGTCCAGGGCCACTGTTCCCAGACCCTGCCAGAATGGTTGGAAGGATCCCAGGAACGGCACCACGATGTCCACCGGATTCAACTTGGCAAAGGAGTCAAGGAGCAGCGATCCCACGTGCAGCCCCAGGAAGACCGTGGCAAGCAGGGCGATGTTCCGGTGCAGGAGGCTGATGGAGAATCGCGGCAGCACCATCAGCGGCCGGCCTGACCGGTTCAGGATCCCCAGCACCACGGACCCGGTGAACAGTGCCAGGGACACGAACCCGCTCACCCGGCCAAACGCCCACATCGCCTCATCCATGGCCGGCACCCCTGGGGCTGGAGCCTGGGCCGGTACCTGCGGGAGGTTCGCGGCTTTCGCTGGGGTCATGGCGCTCGGCGGGCCAGCCTCCGGTGGTTGCGACCCTGCCCTGGCTGTCCACCAGCCGGGCGGAAATGCCTTCGGTCCGGAACCATGCCAGGGCCGCGAAACCGCGGACGATCGCAGCGGTACTGAACGCGTTCGCTTCCAGGCAGGTAGGCGCCGCAACGCTCACGGACCGCCAGACTGGCTCGACCGGGAGGCCAAAGCGGGGGTCAAGGATGTGGTGGACCTCAGCCCCCTGATGCTTCCAGCGGCGCTTTTGCGTACTGGACGTGGCCAAAGCAAACCCGGGGGCCAGGGAAATGTGCTGGGCAGGGTCCGCAGGAAGGTCCTGCACCACAATCTGCCACTGGCCGGGCTTTCCGTCCTCCTGTGGCCCCGGCCCTGCACTCGCCAGGTCGCCTCCCAGGCCTACGAGCACCCCGCAGCCCAGCGTCCGGTGAACACCGGCAGCGGCGAGATCGGCCGCTGCTGCCTTTGCTGATGCTCCCAGGTCCAGGCGGAGGCCGGGCGGCACCGTCAGGGTCCCGCCGTCGAGCTGCAGGCGGGACCAGCCAGGCACCCGCGGTGCTGGTGGTTGCGGTGATGCAGGGCGTGGCAGTGAAGCCTGGGGCGGTGCAGCCTGCAGCGGTACCGCCACGCTGGTGAGCCCGGGCCTGCCGCGCATCCCCGGGCCGTGTCCCAGGGCGGCCAGGTCTGCTCCGAGGGTGGGGTCGACGTCTCCCCCGGTGATCCGGGCAGCGTCCAGGGCGTGTTCGAGAAGCAGCCGGAACATCGGGCTGATGCTTACGCCCCCGGCCATTCGGGGCTGGAGCCTCATCAGTTCGGAATCTTCACGGAAGCGGCTGCAGGCGAGGTCAACGGCCGCCACTACATCGCGGACCATTACTTCAGCGGCCGCAAGCAGGCCCCGGTCTGTGACGGTGACCGATGCTTCAAGCTCCCAGACGGTCCAGCTGGATTGGGCTGTCTTCTCCGAAGGGGCTGTGTGATTCGGGGTTGTTGTGCGCTCGGCAGCAGCGGCGCCAGGACCAGCCATACCGGAACGTGCCACGTCAGGACCCCGACGACCGGCCGTGGACGGTGCCGCCGTTGCCTGGCTGGACCGGCGTGGTGCTGCCGTAGTTGCCGTAGCTCTTGGAGCGGCGCGAGCTGTTGTCCTGCCGGGTCCCGTAGTCATCGTCGTCGGAGCGGGCAGAACCTGATTTGGGCGTGCTTCCCTGCGTGCTGGTGTTTGTAGCGGGAGTTGTCCTGGCAACCACGGAAGGTGTTGCGGTGTACACAGCGGCTGCCGCAACCCCGGCGGCGGCGAAGCTGCCAACGCCTACGGCCGCGGTGATCCCGGTGGCAAGGCGCTTGCCCCTGCTGCGAGTACTCATGACCTGCTCCCGTTCCTAGCGGCCTGCCTTTCCTCCCATGGTGCGCTCCCTTCCTGTGTAAATGCTTTAAGGAAGCTGTTGATCAGGCGAATGTCCATGTCAGGCCCAACAGGGCAGGTACACCAGGGCAGGTAAAGCGGGCCGGTAACCAAATGGGGGTCACCAGAGCGAGGGCAGGCTCCCCACCAGGCGCTCGTACATGGCCAGGGCGGACCCGTCGGTGAGGGACGCCACCTGGTCGATGACCACGCGAAGGCGGGCGCCGTCGTCGTCCGCCGCCCGCCAGTCGGCCGCGAACATCGGCTCCAGGTGCCGGTCCCCCGTGGCGCTGAGGGCGGTTACCAGGGCATGGAGCACTTCCCGCTGGCGCTCGTAGATGGGCTGCCGGTGCTCCGTTGTCATCACGAACGTTGTGGCAAGGCCCTTCATCACCGCGATCTCCATGACGGTTTCATCGGGAACCATCAGTTCGGCGCTGTACCGGGTCAGGTTCTCCGGCCCATAGACGGCACGGGTGGTTTCCAGCGCGCTCTGGCAGAACCGGCCGATCAGCTGGCTGGTCATGTTCTTCAGGGCTCCCATGGATTTGCGGCTGCCATCGGCCTCGCGCACCCATACGTCCGTGGCCTCCAGCCGGGCCAGGGCGGCATCAATGGCGGCGGGATCGTTGTGCGGCAGGTACCACTGCTTGGCGTAGCCCACCACGCGTGCCCGGTGGTCCGGGTTGTCCATCCAGCGCAGCTGGAAGTGGCCGGCGACGATCGCGTCCTCCACGTCGTGCACGGAATAGGAAATATCGTCCGCCAGGTCCATAACCTGGGCTTCCAGGCAGGTCCGCCGCTCCGGGGCACCTTCGCGGATCCAGTTAAAGATGGGGAGATCGTCCTCGTAGGCGCCGAACTTGCTGGTCCGCCGGCCGTGGATCACCGGCGCTTCCAGTGCCGACCAAGGATATTTCGACGCCGCGTCAAGGCTTGCGCGGGTCAGGTTCAGTCCGGCGGGCTGGCCGTCAGCCGTGAGCACCTTGGGTTCGAGCCGGGTGAGCAGGCGCAGCGTCTGGGCGTTGCCTTCGAAGCCGCCGATGGCATGCGCCACCTCATTGAGCGCCGACTCACCGTTGTGCCCGAAGGGCGGATGGCCCAGGTCGTGGCTGAGGCAGGCCGTGTCCACCACATCCGGATCGCAACCCAGGGCCCTGCCCAGTTCGCGGCCCACCTGGGCCACCTCAAGGCTGTGGGTGAGGCGGGTGCGGACAAAGTCGTCCGTATCGGGGGCCACCACCTGGGTTTTGGCGCCGAGGCGGCGCAGGGCGGAGGAGTGCAGCACCCGGGCCCTGTCCCGTTCAAAGTCGGAGCGGTAGGTGCTTTTGGGCGGTTCCTCCACCCAGCGGGCGGAATCGTGCGTGTCGTAGCCGGGCAGCGCCAGGGCGGCGGTAGGGGTTCCGGCAGTTGCGTGTCCGGCCACGGAGGCATCAGCCACCGGAGATGTCCAGTTCGGCCGCGGCAATGTCCTTGGACTGGTCTTCGTTCAAGGCCCGGGAGTCCAGCCAGTCCTTGGGCAGGGCAGGCCTCTTGGGCGAGCCGGCGCGGCCACGGGGCCCCTCGGCATCCACGCCGGGGTAGGGCGAGTCCAGATCCAGCTCGGCCAGCGTATCCCGGAGCACCTCCAGGCTGGTGACCAGGGCCAGCCGGGTGCGCAGTTCCCCGCCCACCACGTAGCCCTTGAAGTACCAGGCGATGTGCTTGCGGATCTCCCGCAGCGCCTTGCCTTCATCGCCAAAGGTCTCCACCATCAATTCGGCGTGGCGGTACACGCCCTCGGCGACCTGGCGCAGGTTGGGCCGGTGGCGGACGTCGCTGCCTTCGAACGCGGCCTGCAGGTCCCCGAACAGCCAGGGCCGCCCCTGGCAGCCGCGACCCACCACCACGCCGTCCACGCCGGTTTCGCGCACCATCCGGACGGCGTCCTCGGCGGACCAGATATCGCCGTTGCCCAGCACGGGGATATCCGGCAGGGCTTCGCGCAGCCGGGCGATGGCGGACCAGTCGGCCTTGCCGGAATAGAACTGGGCAGCCGTACGGCCGTGGAGGGCGACGGCGGCAACACCGGCATCGCGGGCGATGCGGCCAGCGTCGAGGTACGTCAGGTGGTCATCGTCGATGCCCTTGCGCATCTTGATGGTCAGTGGAATGTTGCCCTTGGCGGCTTCCTTGACGGCGGTCTGCACGATCGCGGTGAACAGGTCGATCTTCCAGGGCAGGGCTGAACCGCCGCCGCGCCGCGTCACCTTGGGCACCGGGCAGCCAAAGTTGAGGTCGATATGGTCCGCCCTGTCTTCCTCCACCAACATCCGCACGGCAGCGCCGACGGTCCCGGGGTCCACGCCGTACAGCTGGACGGAGCGGACTTTCTCGTCGTCGTCATGCGAAATGATGCGGAGGGATTCGGGGGTCCGCTCTACCAGCGCGCGGGAGGTGACCATCTCCGCCACGTACATGCCGCCGCCGTACTCACGGCAGAGCCTGCGGAAGGCGGAGTTGGTGATGCCGGCCATCGGGGCCAGGATCACCGGGGTGTCAACCGTGATGGGTCCCAGCTTCAGGGGCGGGAGTTCCAGCTTGGGGGCGGGCGGAGTTGCAGCAACAGTCACCTGTCCATTGTTGCAAAGCCGGGCAAATCGGTGATTCCGGCCAGTGCCTTTGGGGCCTTTTACGGCTGCAGGCCCGGTGCTAGCGTGGCGCGGACGGACACCCGTGAGGCGGTCCAACCCTGCAGGACGACTCCAAGGAGAGATGGAAGTGCTGTCAGATACCTCATACCCCGTCATCCAGGCCACCCTCCCCGTGGTGGGCGAGAACATCCAGGAGATCGCCGCCCGCTTCTACCGGCACATGTTCGGGGAACACCCCGAACTGCTCAATGGCCTGTTCAACCGCGGCAACCAGGCTGACGGCCGGCAGCAGCAGGCCCTTGCCGGTTCGGTCGCCGCTTTCGCAGGCTTCCTGGTCAACGACCCCACCCACCTGCCGGACCATCTGCTCTCCCGCATTTCGCATAAGCACGTGTCCCTGGGCCTGAGCCCCGAGCAGTACCAGGTGGTGCACGACAACCTCATGTGGGCCATCGTCGATGTCCTTGGCGACGCGGTAACACCCGAGGTGGCGGCGGCCTGGGACGAGGTCTACTGGCTTATGGCCAACATGCTCATCAACAAGGAACGCGGGCTGTATGACGCCGTCCGGCTAAGCCCGGAGACCGTGTGGCGCACGTGGCGGGTGGCCGAAAAGATCCAGGAAACCGACGACGTTGTCAGCTTCGTGGTGGAGCGGACCGACGAGCGGGAGGTCAAGCCGTCACTGCCTGGACAGTACGTCACCCTCCGGATGCAGATGCCCGACGGCGTCCTGCAGCCCCGCCAGTACAGCCTGACCCAGTCCGACGACGGGCAGCACCGGCGGTTCGCCGTCAAGCGCGTCCGCACGGAAGGCAAGCCGGACGGCGAGATGTCCAACCTCCTGCACGACCACGTCAACGTGGGTGACGAGGTCACCCTCTCCGCGCCCTTCGGCGATGTTGTCCTGGAATACACTGACCGGCCCGTGGTGCTGGCAAGCGCCGGCATCGGCATCACGCCCATGGCCGGCATGCTGTCCCACCTGGTCAAGTCCGGCTCCCAGCGGAAGGTCCTGTTCCTGCACGCGGACGACTCCCCTGCCTCGTTTGCGCTGCGGAACCAGGTGACGGCCGACCTCGCCGCGCTGCCCGACGGGTCCATCAATACCTGGTTCCTGAATCCGGACGGTGGCGGATCTTCCCCCGGCGGCGACGGCGGCTCGGTTCACTCGGGGTTCATGAACATCAAGGACGTCAAACTGCCGTCCGACGCCGAGTATTACCTCTGCGGCCCCGTGCCCTTCATGCAGGCCGTCCGGACCGCCCTGGTTGGCGCAGGTGTCCGGGCGAAGGACATCCAATACGAAGTCTTCGGCCCGGATCTCTGGCTGGCCGACTTCCAGTAAGCAACCGGCGGCCGTCCCCGCAGGTTCAGCCGCGGTCTGCCCGCCGGCCCCGCCGGATGGCGGGCTCCTGGCCTGGTTCGACGGCGGTGCGCCGGCTGCGTTCGTCAAGGGCGGCTGCGGCGAGCGCCCCGGTATCCCCCACGTCCTCCGCATGGCTGTGCCCGCCGTCGTCCGCCATGCCCGTTGCCTTGATGCCTGTTGCCTTGACCACCAGCACGGCGATCAGGGTGGTGACCGGGATGGCCAGGACCAGCCCGATCGAACCCACCAGGGTCCGGATGACCTCCTCGGAGAGTTCGGCGCTGGTGAGGGTGTCCATCAGCGGCCGGTCGTAGAGCATGACGATGATCAGGATGGGCAGCGCGGCGCCGGCGTAGGCGAAGGCGATGGTGTATACGGTTGAGGCGATGTGGTCGCGGCCGATCCGCATGGCCGAGGTGAACAGCTTCCGGGCGCTGCTGGCCGGTGCCAGTTCGTAGAGCTCCCACACCGCCGAGGACTGGGTGATGGTGACGTCGTTGAGGACGCCCAGGCCGGAGATGATGAGTCCGCAGAGGATCACGCCGGAGATGGAGATGTTCGACGACGTGTTCACCAAGGTGGCGGCGTCGTGGCTGCCCACGCCGGCCAGGTTGGCGGCGTCGGTGGCCCACGCTGCCAGCAGGGCGGTGATGGCCAGCCCGAAGATGGTGCCCAGGAGCGCGGTTGACGTGCGCGCGGAGAATCCGTGGGCGAAATACAGCACCCCGATCATGATCACGGTGGATCCCACCAGGGCCAGCAGCAGGGGCGGTTTGCCTTCCACCAGGCCAGGGAGCAGGAAGTTTGCGAGCACGAAGTATGCGCCCACCAGCCCGATCAGGGCACGCAGCCCGCGCCACCTGGCGACGGCGATGACCACCACCGCGTAGAGCACCGCGAGCAGGACGATCGGCATGGTCCTTACGAAGTCCACGAAGATGTAGGCCGGCGACCCCTGTGCCCCTGCCGCACCCTGGGCGTTGGAGAGGTTCAGGTACCGGATCTGGTCCCCGGGCTTGACCCCGTGCGAGGAGGCAACGTCGGGGTTGATGACCACCTTCACCGGGCTTCCGCCCTTGTCCGGCTCGGTGAAGGCGAAGGTGCAGTCCGAGCCTTTCCCTGGCGCCTGCTGCGTTGAACCCTGCTGGCCGGTGCCCTGCTGGCCCGATCCCTGCTGGCCGGTGCCCTGCTGGCAGTTCTCCGTCACCACGTTCTGGATGGTGCCCGTATCGAAGGTCACCCCAGGGGCGGTGGAATAGGGGTTCGCGAGCGAGACTCCTTCCTTGCTGCCGGATGGCCACAGCGCGGCCATCCCGGCGAGGGTCAGCAGCGCCAGCGGAATGAGTACCGCGGCCAGGATGCGGTTCGCCTTGCTGCGGGCAGCCATCGCCTGGGGCGTCGGCTCCGAATGATCCAAGGAAGCGTGGGAGTGACCGGCGCCCATCAGCAGTACAACCTCATGGTTGAACTCTACGTGGGGCGCCATAGGGTTTATAAATGGACCATCGGGATGGGGAGGAGCCAGGCATGGACAACCGGAGTACGCGTGGGGCCGGCAGCAGTGGGACAGCAAACAACGGGACGGTGCGGGCCGGGCAGGTCCCAGTTGCTCCCGCCCACAAACCCGTCCTGAGCGTCCTTGAAGCATCCAGTGACACCAAGGGCGTAGTCCTGGTCCTGCACGGCGGCAGGGCCCACAGCCGGGACCCGGTGGAGGCCCGGCACCTGAGCCCGGCCCGGATGGTTCCGTTCGCCAGGCACCTGCACCGCGCCGGCCGGAAACACGGCCTCGCCGTGTGGTCCCTGCGCAACAGCGTCCGCGGCTGGAACGGCCCGGACATGTCCCCGCTGCAGGACGCCAGGTGGGCCCTGCAGCAGATCGCCGAACGCCACCCCGACGTTCCCGTCTTCCTGCTGGGCCACTCCATGGGCGGGCTGACCGCCGTGTGCGCAGCAGACCACCCCCAGGTGGAGGCCGTGGTGGCGCTTGCCCCCTGGCTGAGCCCGGAAACTCCCGCCGCCAACGTCGCCGGGAGGAAAGTCCTGATCATCCATGGCACCACTGACCACATGACCAGTCCCTCGCAGTCACTTGCCTTCGCCCGCCGGGCGTCCGCGGACGCGGCGAGCATGCAGTACGTGTCGCTCAGGGGCGTGGGCCACTTCATGCTCCGGAAAGTCCGCGTGTGGCAGACCCTCGCTACCGGGTTCGTCATCAAGTCCTTCACCGAGAGCACGGGCGCCGGCATCCAGCCGTCCCGCGCCTTCACGGAACTGCTTCCCGAGTCTTCCGTCCACGTCACCCTCTAGGTTCCGTTCCCGTGCCCTGGCGTCCCCCGTCCAACGACCGCTTCTACCGGCTGATCGTCCGCACGGGCCAGTTCCTGCGCTGGGCCCTGCAGTTGGACATCCGGGCCACGGGCCTGGAGCACCTGCCCGCACAGGAACCTCCGGGCGGACCATCCCGGCAAGCTGCCCCCGGTGACGGCGCGGTTTTTGCCGTGACGCACTTCGGCTACGTGGATTTTGCCGTGCTCGAGCTGCTCCTGTGGCGACGTGCCCGTGCCCAGCTGCGGTTCCTGGTCCACCAGGGCGCGGCGGACCACTGGCTTGCCGGCCCAGCCATCAGCGCCAGCGGCCATGTGGTGGTGGGGTATGCGGACCGCTCGGACGCCTACGCGGCTGCGGTGGCCAAGCTGCAGGACGGGGAATACCTGGCGGTGTTCCCCGAGGCGGGGGTCAGCAGGAGCTTTACTGTCCGCGAATGCCGGACCGGGGCCGTCCGGATGGCCGCGGAGGCAGGCGTCCCGGTCATTCCGGTATCCATTTGGGGCGCCCACCGGGTGTTGACCCGTGGGCACGGCTTTTCCCTGCGGCGCGGCTGGCGGGCGCCCATCCGGGTCCATGTGGCCGAGCCCCTGATGTTTCCGGCGGACGTTGACGTGGAGGCGGCCACCGACATGCTGCGCAGCACCCTGCAGTCCGGGATCGACCACTGCATCGCCGGCTTTCCGCTCCAGCCGGAACCCGGGGCATGGTGGGTGCCGGCGCACCTGGGCGGCGGCGCCCCCACCGATGCCGAGCGGCAGCTGCTGGACGCGGCTGACGCAGCCGCGGGCCGCCGTCGTGCTCCCCGCACCAAGTAGCCGGATTAAACGACGGCGCCACGTGCCGTCCGGGAACGGCACGTGGCGCGATGCAGTGGGCCGGAAGTGCCCTAGTCGGAGACCACCAGGGTTTCGGCGCCCGCCAGCCGGGCTTTGCCACTGTCCAGGAGGGGCTCGACGGCGGCGCGCAGGGCGGTCATGGAATCGTCCAGTTCCAGCATGACCGGGTGCTGGTAGGCGATCAGGGCGAGCATGTCCCGGACAGCCTCGGCCGCATCGTCATCGGCCAGTGCCGGCTCGTGGCCCACGAAAACGTCCGTGGGCGTGTCCGGTCCCGCGCTCCCGGCAGCGTCCGCATGGGGTGCGTCGTCGGGGCCGGCAGGGGCGGCGTAGCTGACCGCGAACGCCCGGATGCGGCCCTTCCTGCCCGGCGTCACACCGGCACCAAACGCGGATTCCGGCTGCGCCCGCAGCACGATTGCGCCGTGGGCGCCGGTGAGCTCGTCCAGGAACAGCTTCTGCACCTGCCCCACCGACAGGACCCCCGGGGAGTCCCAGCCGTGGATGGAGGTGTAGTAGCGGCCCACCACGTCAGTGAGCTCCACTGAGCCGGTGGCCAGGTCCATCACGATGTCTGAACCGGCGTTTTCACCGTCAATGGGGCGGCCGCCGTGGTCCTTGTCCGGGAAGACGGGCAGCTTCAGGGCTCCGGGTTCCACGATGACCAGCCGGGAGCGCTGGATCGGCGCCAGCCCGAACTCTTCAGCGAACGCGGCACCCGCGGTGCCGGGTTCCACCTTGGCGCGGAGCTTGGTGACGCCCGACGGCGCGTTTTCGGCTTCGCGCCGCAGCATGGTCAGGAGGCTGGCACCGATGCCCTCGCGCCGGTGGTCCTTCGCCACTTCGATGTACGTCCACAGGCGCTCGGGGTGCAGCGAGGCTTCATAGACGACGCCGGCAGCCACAGGAATGCCCACGTCGTCAACGACGTCTTCCGCCACGATGCAGCGGCGCCATGGCATGCCGTCCCTGCCGTTGGAGGACACGGCGAGGGCGCCACGGAACTGCCGGGCCTGCGCGGTGTCCGGGTCGCCCCAGATTTCCAGCAGCGCCAGGTCGTCGCCGTCCCGCCATTCGCGGTATTCGATGGCCATGCTCAGGCGCCGATCAGGCGGGCGGCCAGGTAGCCTTCCACCTTGTCCAGGGAGACGCGTTCCTGGCTCATGGTGTCCCGCTCGCGGATGGTGACGGCCTGGTCCTCGAGGGTGTCGAAGTCCACGGTGATGCAGAACGGGGTGCCGATCTCATCCTGGCGGCGGTAGCGGCGGCCAATGGCGCCGGCGTCGTCGAAGTCGATGTTCCAGTTCTTCCGCAGCTGCGCGCCCAGGGCCTTGGCCTTCGGGGACAGGTCCTCGTTGCGGCTCAGCGGCAGCACGGCGGCCTTGACCGGAGCCAGGCGCGGATCAAGCTTCAGCACAGTGCGCACGTCCACGCCGCCCTTGGCGTTGGGGGCCTCGTCCTCGGTGTAGGCGTCTACCAGGAACGCCATGAAGGAACGGGTCAGGCCGGCCGCGGGCTCAATGACGTACGGGGTGTAGCGCTCGTTGGTGGCCTGGTTGAAGTAGCTCAGGTCCGTACCGGAGGCCTTGGCGTGGGTGGAAAGGTCAAAGTCGGTGCGGTTGGCGATGCCTTCCAGCTCGCCCCATTCGGAGCCCTGGAAGCCGAAGCGGTACTCGATGTCCGTGGTGCCCTTGGAGTAGTGGCTGAGCTTTTCCTTGGGGTGCTCGTAGAAGCGCAGGTTCTCCTCGCGGATGCCCAGGCCCGTGTACCAGGCCATGCGCTCCTTCATCCAGTACTGGTGCCATTCCTCATCAGTGCCGGGCTCCACGAAGAACTCCATTTCCATCTGCTCGAACTCACGGGTGCGGAAGATGAAGTTTCCGGGCGTGATCTCGTTGCGGAAGGACTTGCCGATCTGGCCGATGCCGAACGGGGGCTTCTTCCGGGAGGTGGTGAGGACGTTGTTGAAGTTCACGAAGATGCCCTGTGCGGTTTCGGGGCGCAGGTAGTGCAGGCCTTCCTCGTTGGCGACAGGTCCCAGGTAGGTCTTGAGCAGGCCGGAGAACTCCTGCGGCTCGGTCCACTGGCCGCGGGTGCCGCAGTTGGCGCAGGCGATGTCCTTCAGGCCGTTCTCCGCCGGGCGGCCCTTCTTTTCCTCGTATTCCTCTTCGAGGTGGTCAGCGCGGTAGCGCTTGTGGCAGGAGAGGCACTCCACCAGGGGGTCGGAGAAGACCTCCACGTGGCCGGAGGCCTCCCATACCTGGCGGGGCAGGATCACGGAGGAATCCAAGCCCACCACGTCCTCGCGGCCGCGGACCATGGACTGCCACCACTGGCGCTTGATGTTTTCCTTCAGCTCCGCACCCAAGGGCCCGTAGTCCCAGGCAGAACGCGAACCTCCGTAGATCTCACCGGCCTGGAACACGAAGCCCCTCCGCTTGGAGAGGGAAATGACCTGGTCGAGGACGGATTTTGCTGCCATGGGGTAACTCCAGTTTCTACAGGGCCGCTGGGTGCGGTCCGCGGTTGTCAGGCCCCGGCTGCCGTATGCCGGGGCACAGCGGGCAGCGGGTCGGGGCGGATGAAGGAAGGTGGTGGGAAAGCTTGAGTCCTAGCGTACCGGCCGCTGCCTGCGCAGCGCGCCCCGCGGCCAGGGCAGAGTTGCCAGGATGATGGCGCCGAGCGTCAGCAGGGTCCCCAGGACGGTGGCGGGAGCGACGACGGTTCCCGGGGCAGGCAGCGCAAGGTCCAGGGCCAGCGAACCGAGCAACTGGCCTGCGATCATGCCCAGCCCGGTGACCAGGACGCCCAGGCTGCGGACCAGGAGGGCACCCAGACCAATAAAGACGCAGCCCATGGGTCCGCCCAGGTAGTACCACCACTCCGCGGGCAGCGGATTGGCCGGGCCCGCCACGGCCAGCTTCGCAGCCAACGCCACCCAGAGCACCGTACAGCCGGCCACGAAGTTGACCAGGGTCGCGGCAATGGGGGTGCCGTAATGGACGGTGGCGGTGCCGTTCATGGCCTGCTGGAAACTCATGAGGAAGCCTGCCGCCACGGGCAGCAGGACGGGAACGAGTAATGCACCCGGGCCGCCTTCGGAGCCGGCCCCTGCGCCGCTGAACCGGGGTGAAACGGCCCAGGCCACGGCGGCGATGGTCAGGACGCAGCCGATGATGCGGATGCCCGTCACGGATTTCTTTCCTGCCGGGCCAATTCCCAGCCGGTCCACCAGCAGACCGCTGACGGTCTGTCCGGTGACGGTGGCCACCGTGAAGAGTGCCACTCCGAGGATGCCCACGGTGAAGGACTGGGCAAACACGAACAGCGCACCGATGGCACCGGCCACGACGTAGATGCGGGGAAAGGCGCGCGTGCGGACCGCAGGGAGGATGCTTGCCAAGCCGGCCCGGCCGCGTGGCAGGACCAGCGAAATGACGATCATAACCAGCAGGCCTGTGCTGAAACTCACGGCCGCGGCGGCGATTCCGTCATTAAGCCGGGCACCCAGGGCCCCGTTGATGCGCCCTTGGACGGGGATGGCGAGGCCGGAACCCACGGCCAAGGGCAGGCCTGCGAGTACCGGCAGGCGCGAAGGGGAGGTCATTGAATCCACCTTAGTTCAGGCATTATTGCTGTATGAGCAACCCCATTGACGACGTCCCCATCCGCGACAGCATGATCCGGCTGGGCCAGCTGCTGAAGCTCGCCAACCTCGTGGAGGACGGGGTGGAGGCGGCGGAGCTCATCAAGAACGGGCTGGTCAAGGTCAACGGCGAAATCGATGACCGCCGCGGCCGCCAGCTGCACAACGGCGACATCGTCACAGTCAACGGCCACTCGGTGAAGGTGGTGGCACCGGAGGGCTGACCTCCGGTGGGCCGGCGGCGGGCCGGCCTCCCAGGCCGCCGCGCCGCCGTCGTCCGCCTACTTGTTCAGCACCTCGTGGGTGAGGAACTCCCCCACGTGCCCGATCTCCTGCTGGTTGATGCCGTGCCACATGCCGGTGTACAGCACCTTGATGAGCTTGACGTGCCTGCGCACCCAGCCCATGGTGAATTCGATTTTGTCCTGGGTGATCACGGGATCCTGCTGGTCGCGGCCCCAGAACATGGGGACGGTTCCGTCCAGCTCGGCGTCCTTGAAAGTGGGGTCGTCGCCGGCGTCCACCACGAAGCCTGAGAGTCCCACGACGGCGGCAAAGTCGGTGGGCCGCTGGCGCAGGAGCGTGGTGGCCATGGCCATGCCCATGGAAAAGCCAAGCAGCGAGACGGAGGGGTGGCCCACCCTGATGGTGTCGATCCAGTCCAGCACGTAGGCCGAGGCCTTCTTGACCCGGTCCAGCGAGTAGTCGATGGAGGCCGTGAGCGGGAACCACGTGAAGCCGGGGCCCATGGCGATGGGCGCGCGCACTGAGGCGACGGCGAAGTCCCCGGGCAGCATGTCGGCGAGGCTGAGCAGGTCCTGTTCATTGGCGCCGTAGCCGTGGAGCAGCACCAGCAGCGGCTTGCCGGCACGCTGGTCTTCCGGATGGGACCACAGGACAACGGGGGCAGGAAATACTTCGGCGTCTGTCATGGTTTCCATTCTTACAGTTACCGGAAAGTAGCAACCTACGTTCGCGTAGGCAGCGAAGCGGAAGGCAGGATAGGACCGTGACTGACGCAAGTGCCATCCAGACCCCCTCCGTGCACCCCGGTTCCCACCCCTGGACCCGGTACGTGGCGATGGGCGACTCCTTCACCGAGGGCATCGGCGACCCCGAGCCTTCAAGCCCCGGCGGCCACCGCGGCTGGGCCGACCGCGTGGCCGAAGAGCTGGGCCGCACCCAGCCGGACTTCGCCTACGCCAACCTTGCCGTCCGTGGCAGGCTGCTGCAGCAGATCGTGGACCAGCAGCTCGCGCCCGCCCTGGAACTGAAGCCGGACCTGGTGACTTTGTCCGCCGGCGGCAACGACCTGATCCGTCCCGGCGGCGACCCTGACGCGTTGGCCGAGAAACTCGATTCCGTGGTCCAGATCCTGTCCATGGGCGGCGCCACGGTGGTGTTGTTCAACGGCCCGGATACAGGTTCGTCGGTGCTGGGCCGGATCCGCAGCAAGGTGGCCATCTACAACGAGAACCTGCGGACGGTGGCAGCGCGCCATGACGCCGTCATCGCCGACATGTGGTCGCTGCGGCAGCTGAGCGACCCGCAGATGTGGGACCAGGACCGCCTGCACTTCTCCCCCTTGGGCCACCACACCATTGCGGCGATGGTGCTGGATGCGCTGAACGTGCAGCATTCCCTGGAACCGCTTCAGCCCAAGCCACTGCCGCCGCGGACCTGGCGGGAGGCCAGGAGCGGGGACTTCGTGTGGGCGCGCGAATACTTCGTGCCGTGGGTGCTGCGCCGGCTGCGCCACCAGTCCTCCGGCGACGGCATCACGGCAAAACGGCCGACGCCGGGTCCCGTCTTTGGCCCCGGCGTTCCGTTGGGATCCGGCGAGGGTCCGTTGGGAACCTCAGAACCCAGCCGCCGGTAGGGCCGCCGGGGTTACGCTGGAAGGACAACACTCGAGAGGCGCGGCACCGTGAGCAGCTTGTTTTTCTGGATCATCATCCTGTCCTTCGTTGTCCCCATGGCCATGCGGGCATACCGGCGCTCCATGGCACGGCGGGACAGGGACCAGGGCTTGCCCGGGCCGTTTTCCGGGCCTGGCCAGTTCCCCGGTTCGAACCAATATCCGGGGTCCGACCAGTACCCGGGTTATGGCCAGTTCCCAGGCTCGGCCAGGCCGCAGAACCGCCAGCCCCGCGACGGTTACACCCAGCAGGACTACTTCTCCGGCGGCTTCCGCCGGCCGGGCCAGCAGGACCAGCCGCCGGTGCCCTACCAGTACGGGCAGCCGCCCATGACCGACCCCCGCTACGGCGCTCCGCAGGAACCTCCGTTCCAGCAGCAGCCCTACCAGCAGCAGGGACCGGAACAGCCTTCCGGTCCTGCCACGCCCCCGCCGCCGTCGGCACCGCAAGGGTTCCGGGCCCGGAAACTCACGGAGCTGGACCAGCAGTACAGCAACGGTGAGCTGTCCATGGAGGAGTACATGAAGCGCCGCGGAGACATCATGAACGGCTAGCAAGCGTGATGGTCAAACAGGTCGGGAACCGGTTTTGCGGTCCCCGACCTGTTTTGCTTAATGCACCTTTACTCAGTCCACCTGCGGAAAGCCCAGGTCGATCACGGAGATGGAAGGATCCGGCCAGCGGGTGGTCACCACTTTGCCCCGCGTGTAGAACCGGATGCTGTCGGGGCCGTACACGTGCGTGTCGCCAAACAGCGAGTTCTTCCACCCGCCGAACGAGAAAGTGCCCACCGGGACCGGGATGGGGACATTGACGCCCACCATGCCTGCCTCGACGTCGAACTCGAACTGCCGTGCCGCCCCGCCGTCACGGGTGAAGATGGCCGTACCGTTGCCGAACTCGTTGTCATTGACCAGCTGCACGGCATCGCTGTAGGTATCGACGCGGACCACGGACAGGACGGGGCCGAAGATTTCGTCGTCGTACACCTTCATGCCCGGCTTGACGTGGTCCACCAGGCTGACGCCGATGAAGAACCCCTTCGAATCGAACTGCTGCGAGCGCCCGTCCACAACCACCGTGGCCCCTTCGCCTTCCGCTCCGGCAACGTAGGAGGCCACGCGGTCCCTGTGCTCGGCAGTGATCAACGGGCCCATCTGGGAGGCGGGGTCGGTTCCAGCACCGATCTTCAGGTTTGCCATGCGGCTGGAAATCGCCTTGACCAGGTCGTCGGCAATGTTGCCCACGGCCACCAGGACGCTGACGGCCATGCAGCGTTCGCCCGCCGAACCGTAGGCCGCGGACACCGCAGCGTCGGCAGCCATCTCCAGGTCGGCGTCGGGAAGCACCACCATATGGTTCTTGGCGCCGCCCAGGGCCTGCACCCGCTTGCCATGCTCCGCCGCCCGCCGGTAGATCGTCTTGGCAATGGGGGTGGAGCCGACGAAGCTCACTGCCTTGACGTCGGGATGCTCCAGCAGGACGTCCACCGTTTCCTTGTCCCCCTGGACCACGTTCAGCACACCGGGCGGCAGGCCCGCCTCGGTGAAGGCCTCGGCGATGAAGACGGCGGCCGACGGATCCTTCTCGCTGGGCTTCAGCAGCACGGTGTTGCCGCAGGCCAGGGCGCTGCCGATCATCCAGAGAGGCACCATGGCCGGAAAGTTGAACGGGGTAATGCAGGCCACCACGCCCACCGGCTGGCGGACCGAGTGGACGTCAATGCCGCCGGCTACCTGCTCCGAGCGTTCGCCTTTGAGCATGTGGGACAGTCCGGTGGCGAAGTCGATGTTCTCCAGGCCGCGGGCAATCTCGCCTTCTGCGTCCGAGAGGACCTTGCCGTGCTCGCTGGTGAGGATCGCGGCGAGCTCCGGCTTGCGCTGGGTCAGGATTTCGCGGACCCGGAAGAAGATGGTGGTCCGTTTCGCCAGGCTGGTAGCCCGCCAGGCGGGCAGCGCGGCCCGCGCTGCCGCGATGGCTTCCTCCGTCCGCGACGCCGAGGCGAGGGCCACCTGCTTTTCCTGTTCGCCGGTGGCGGGGTTGTAAACGGGGCCGAAGCGGTCGGCGTCGCTGACGCGGGCGCCGTTGATGTAATGCGGGATGGTTTCCAAGGGAGTCTCTTTTCGTGCGGTGGCTTACGCGGGCTACTGGGCGGACGGCGTCCGCGTGGCCGGCTCAAGCGAGCCGTCCACGAGTTTGATGATCATGGAGCAGTCCTTGCCGGCCGCACCCGCGTCGATGAGCTGCTGGAACAGCTGCTGGACGTGCCGGCCGATCTCCAGCGGCGTGCCGGTGTCTTCGGCGGCGCTGATGGCCAGTCCGATGTCCTTGTTTGCAAGCTCGGTGGTGAAGGTGGGCGCAAAGTCGTTGTTCGAAGCGGCGGTGGGAACCACCCCGGGCACCGGGTACCAGGTCCGCAGCGCCCACGAATCGCCCGAGGAGACCGAGGCAATGTTCCAGAAGACCTGCTTGTCCAGGCCCAGCCGGTCCGCGAGGACCGCGCCCTCGGCGGTGGAGGCGAGGTTAATGAAAAGCATCAGGTTGTTGCAGATCTTGGCCGCCTGCCCGGTGGTGGGCCCGCCGGTGGGGATGATGTTGCCGGCCATGGGGCCGATGTAGCCCGAAGCGTCCGCCACGGCACCCTCTTCACCGCCCACCATGAAGGTCAGTGTTCCGGCCTCGGCGCCACTCATGCCACCCGAGACCGGGGCGTCCACGAAGCGGAAGCCGGCGGCAGCAGCGGCGTCGTGCAGCTCCTGCGCCGAGGCGATGTCGATCGTGGAGGAGTCCACAAGCAGCGTGCGGGTGTCCGCGTGCGCCAGGACCCCGTCCTCGCCGAGATACACCGCGCGGGCGTGCTCGCCCTTGGGCAGCATGGTGAACACCGCGTCCGCGCCGTCCACGGCTTCGGCGATGCTGGCCGCGCGCTTGACGCCGCCCGCCTCAGCGGCTGCCAGCGCCGCGGGATTGAGGTCGAAACCGCGCACATCGTGCCCCGCCTTCACCAGGTTGACGGACATGTGGCCGCCCATATTGCCAAGCCCGATCCAACCGATAACTGCCATGCGTAAGCTCCTTTGCTTCCGTTCCGGCGTTGCTGCCGGACACGTCTGTGTCTAGGATCACACCCTGCTAGAGTGCAATCAAGGGAAAAATTCACAGACGCCCTGTGCATTGCTGCACATAGAAGGAAAGGCCATGCGTGGACGCGAAACGGTTGCCAAGCCCCGACGACCTGCTCATCCTGCTGACCGTGGCGCGCCTGGGCAGGTTCAACGCGGTGGCAGAAACCCTCGGAACCACCCACACCACCATTTCCCGCCGGATCCTGGCCCTTGACAAGCAGCTGGGCGGCCGTACCCTGGAACGCAGCCCGCACGGCTGGGAGTTGACGCAGCTTGGCGCCGCCGCAGTGGAGGCTGCGGAGACGATCGAGGCCACGCTTGGCTCGCTGTCCGGGCTGATCAGCCCGGACCAGAGCGCGCTTGCCGGCCTGGTCCGCGTCGCCACCACGGACGGTGTGGGTGCTGTGTTCGTCACCCCGTCGCTGGTGCGGCTCCAGCAGCAGAACCCGCAGCTGAACATTGAAATGCTGAGCGCCACCCGCAAAGTCAGCCAGAACCGGTCCGGCGTGGACCTTGAGATTGTGGTGGGCCGGGCCGATATCAGCACCGCACAAACCATCTTCCTGAGCAACTACTACCTGCGCCTTTATGCGGGCCCCGGCTATGCAGCCCGGCACGGCCTGCCGGAAACGCTCGACGACGTGAAGCAGCACGCGTTTGTCTCTTATGTCGAGTCTGCGCTCCAGGTCGAAGAGCTTGGGCCGCGGTGGTCAGCGCAGCTTCCGACGCCCAGGACCAGCTTCCAGGCCACCAGCGTGTTCGCGCAGGTGGAGGCGGTGCGAAAAGGAGCCGGCATTGGGCTGCTGCCCAACTTCATAGTGGGAGACTGCGCCGATTTCGTGCCCGTCCTGGCGGCCGACTTTGAACGCCAGCTCCCCATCTGGGCCGTTGCACGTCCCGAGTCGCTCCGCTCAGCCCGGGTGCAGGCAGTGATTGCGGCACTGAAAGAGGAAGTGCAGGAGCGCTCCGGGCTGCTGGCCGGTTAGGCCTTCCTTCCGGAAGAGTCAGGCCCGGAAAAGCCGCCTGACCACCTGCCCGGAGGCCAGGGCATCCAGTCCCTCATTGATCTCGCTCAGTGGCCGGGTGTCCGTGTGCAGCAACTCAACCGGCAGCCTGCCCTCCCGCCAGTACCCAAGGTACCTGGGGATGTCCCGCGCAGGAACGGCATCGCCCATGTAGGAGCCCAGCAGCCGTTTGCCGGCCCCGGCAAACTGCAAGGCAGGCACCGTCAGCTCTGCGGACGGGTGGGGCAGGCCCACCGAGACCACCGCGCCGCCCCGCGTCAACAGTTCCAGGCAGGAGGCGATGACGCCGGCGGAGCCGACAGCCTCAATGGCGACGTCCACGCCGTCGCCGGCGGCGTCCGCGATCAGCCCGGCTGCGTCCTCCGGCGTTCCAACCGACGTAGCCCCGGCGTCGCGGGCCAACTGGTGCTTGCCCTGGTTTGGATCGATGGCGATCACGCTGGCGGCCCCGGCGAGGCGCGCTGCCATGACGGCGGACAGGCCCACGGCGCCGAGGCCGAAAACTGCCACGGACTGCCCCGGGCTGAGGCCCGCGGTGTTGAGCACGGCACCCATTCCGGTGAGCACGGCGCAACCAAACATCGCCGCGACCGTGTCCGGCACGTCGTCGTCAATTACCACCACTGATTCCCGCGCAACCACCGCGTAATCAGCGAAGGCGGAAACGCCCAAGTGGTGGTTGATGCGCTCCCCCGCCGGGGTCCGCAACAGCGCAGGCCCGTGCAGCAGGTCGCCGGAGCCATTGACCTCTGCTGCCCGGTGGCAAAGTGCAGGCCGTCCGGCCAGGCATGCCCGGCAGTGCCCGCAGCTGGGCACGAAAACCAGCACCACGTGGTCGCCCACGGATACATCGGACACGCCCTCGCCCACGGACACCACGCGCCCCACCGCCTCGTGGCCCAAAGCCATGGGAAGAGGCCGGACGCGGGAACCGTCCACTACCGACAGGTCCGAGTGGCACAGGCTCGAATAGGTGATGGAAACTCCCAGTTCCCCGGCACGCGGCTCCGGCTGCTCCAGTTCCTGCACCAGCAGCGGCCGGGCCTCGGAGTAGGTCTGTTTCCCCGCAGCGCCCGCGGCAGTGGGGGCAGCGGGAACGGTGGAATAAAGGACGGCGGCTTTCATGGGCTTACTTCTTGCTGGCCGCGAGCAGGTCGGCAGTGCCCTTGGCGTCGGCCGCGTCAACGTCGTGCAGCGAGATGCCCCGGGTTTCCTTCAGGAAGAAAACCGCGACGGCGGTGATGGCACACGCGATGAGCAGGTACACCGCCACGGGGACGGAGGACTTATAGGTTCCCAGGAGCGACGCGGCGATGATCGGAGCCAGGGAGCCTGCCACGATGGACGTCACCTGGTAGCCCAGGGACACCCCGGAATAGCGCATCCGGGTGGGGAACATTTCCGCCATGATGGCGGGCTGCCCGGCGTACATGAAGGCGTGGAACACCAGGCCGATCATGATGGCGGCCAGGATGATGAAGTCGCTCTTTGTGTCCATCATGGGGAAGGCGAAGAAACCCCAGGTGGCGCCCATGATGGCTCCGGCCATGTAGACGGGTTTGCGGCCGAAGCGGTCCGACAGCTTGCCAACCATGGGCACGACGGCGAAGTGGACGGCGTGGGCGAGGAGCAGCAGCAGGAGGATGCGGGTGGTATCGGCCTGCACCACAGTCTTCAGGTAGGTGATGGAGAACGTCACTACAAGGTAGTAGAGGATGTTCTCAGCGAAACGCAGGCCCATGGCGGTGAAGACGCCGCGCGGGTAGCGCCGGAACACTTCAGCCACGCCATAGCCCTTGTGGCCCTCCGCCACCTCCTTGCGGGCCTCCAGGAAAATGGGGGCGTCGTTGACCTTGGTGCGGATGTAGTAACCGATCAGGACGATGACGGCTGAGAGCCAGAACGCCACGCGCCAGCCCCAGCCCAGGAACGCGTCCTGGGTCAGCGTGGAGGACAGGACGAACAGCACGGCCGTGGCCAGGAGGTTGCCCAACGGCACGGCCGATTGCGGCCAGCTGGCCCAGAAGCCACGGGACTTGCTGGGGCTGTGCTCCGCCACGAGGAGGACCGCGCCGCCCCACTCCCCGCCCACCGCGAAGCCCTGGGCAAACCGGAGGACCACCAGCAGCGTGGGCGCCCAGTAGCCGATCTGCGCGAATGTGGGCAGGCAGCCCATGAGGAAGGTGGAGACCCCCACCAGGATGATGCTCAGCTGCAGCAGCTTCTTCCGGCCGAACTTGTCGCCGAAGTGGCCAAAGACGATGCCGCCGATGGGGCGTGCAACGAAGCCGACGGCATAGGTGAGGAAGGCGGCGATGATGCCGTCCAGTTCGGTGCCGGCGTTGGGGAAGAAGGCCTTTCCGAACACCAGGGTGGCAGCCGACGCGTAGAGGAAGAACTCGTACCATTCCACGACGGTTCCGGCCATGGACGCCGTAACCACCTTCTTCAGGCCTGAGGCCTTGACGTCGGTTTCCTCTGTACGCCTTGCGGCGGAGCTTTCCGTACTCATGCGAACTCCTTCGGCATCGTCGTCGACACCACGGGGACCAGTCGATGGCAGACGGGTGTGATGCACACCACGAAAGCCGGATTCGATTGAGTATGGTCTGCTGGCGGTGCAACCTCAACGCCGATTAGTGCAGAACGCATCTGCAGGAATGCACATGCAGCTGTTTCTTCCTGCGCTGGACGTGGCTCGACGCCCCGGGGCGTGCCCCGCTAGGCCAGGAAGGTGCTGCGCAATTGGCCGCCCAGCTGCCCAATCTCCGTCAGGAACCCGTCATGGCCGATTGGCGCCTGGATGAGGTGGACATCCACGTCGCCGGGCAGCGCTTGGGCCAGCTCATGGGACTGCGACGGGAAGTACAGCCGGTCGGAGTCGACGGCGGCCACAAAGAACCGTGCCGTGGACTTGGCCAATGCTTCGGCAAGGGAGCCCCGTCCCCGGCAGACATCGTGGCTCATCAGCGCCTCGGTCAGGGCGATATAGCTGTTGGCGTCGAAGCGCTTCACGAGCTTGTTGCCCTGATGGTCCAGGTAGCTTTCCACCTGGTAGCGGCCCCGGGAGGCAAGAACTTCCCCCTGAAGGGGCGACTCGGGCGCCTGCGGTGAGCGGCCGAAGCGGCCTTCCAGTTCCGCGGCGGACCGGTAGGTGATGTGGGCGATGCGCCGGGCGAGCGCGAGCCCCTCTTCCGGGCTTGGACCGCCGTAGTAGTCGCCGCCGTTGAAGTTCGGGTCCTGCCGGATGGCCAATGTCTGGGCCTGCGCGAAGGCAATCTGTTCGGCCGTGCTGGCGGCCCCCACCGAGATCACGGCGCAGCGCTGCACCCTCTCGGGGTACATCACGGCCCATTCCAGGGCCCGGGCGCCGCCCATGGATCCCCCAAGGACTGCGAACCAGCTCTTGATGCCCAGCTGGTCTGCCAGCCGGGCCTCCGCAGCGGTGCTGTCGCGCAGCGTGACCAGGGGGAACCTCGAGCCCCACGGCGCTCCATCCGGGGCCGGTGAGGAGGGGCCGGTGGACCCATAGCAGCCGCCCACGATATTGACGGACACCACGAAGAAACGGTTTGTATCCACGGGGGCGCCGGGGCCGGCCAGCTGCTCCCACCAGCCTTCTTCGTCGGTGTCGCCGCGGGTCACGTGGGTGCTGCCGGTCAGTGCGTGCTCGACCAGGATGGCGTTGCTGGCGTCCGCGTTGAGCGTCCCCCAGGTTTCGTAGGCCAGGGTGACGTCCGGCAGGTAGCCGCCGGCTTCAAGTTCCAGTCCCCCGATGGAGGCGTAGCGGACGATTCCGTGTTCAGGGATGGTGGTTCGGGCGACGGTAACCGTCATGGCAAGACCTCTTCTACGCGCTTGCCTGCCGTCATTTGACCGGCAGGCCAGGTCTTCACCCGGGGCACCCCACCGCGGATGGAGGGTTGCCGGCCAGCAAGCCGGGGCTGTCACTGGCACTCATGACCTGGTTCGAGTGTACGAAACACCCCCCACTCCAGGCCAAGAGTATGACCGGTTGTGACTTTCCCGGCTTGCCTGCGGCACGTGCTGCAGCCCCGGCTCTGACGTCAGGCTTCAGCGCCCTTGGCTGCGCGGAAGCCTGCTTCCAGGTCGGCCAGGATGTCATCGATATGCTCCAGGCCCACGGACAGCCGGACCAGTCCCGGATGCACCCCGGCGACGACCTGCTGCTCCGGCGAGAGCTGGCTGTGCGTGGTCGACGCCGGGTGGATGACCAACGAGCGGACGTCACCGATGTTGGCCACATGGGAGTGCAGCTCCAGGGCGTCGACGAAGCGCTTGCCCGCTTCAGCCCCGCCGGCAAGGTTGAAGGCGACGACGGCGCCTGTCCCCTTGGGCCCGTACTTGCGGCCACGCCCGTACCAGGGGCTGGACGGCAGCCCGGCGTAGGCGACGGATTCGACGTCGTCCCTTGCCTCCAGCCAGCGCGCCACCTCCGTGGCGTTCGCCACGTGCCGCTCCACCCGCAGGCTCAACGTCTCCAGGCCCTGGGAAATCAGGAAGGCGTTAAAGGGCGACACCGCCGAGCCCAGGTCGCGGAGCAGCTGCACGCGGGCCTTGAGGATGTAGGACAGGTTGGCCCCGAGAGCGCCACCCTCCCCCAGGTCGCGGGCGTAGACCAGGCCGTTGTAGGTGGGGTCCGGGGTGTTGAAGCCGGGGAACCGCGCGGGGTCCTTGCTGAAATCGAACTTGCCGGAATCGACAATGACGCCGGCGATGGCCGTGCCGTGGCCGCCCAGGTATTTGGTGGCTGAGTGGATCACGATGTCCGCTCCCCACTCCAAGGGGCGGATCAGGTAGGGGGTGGACAGGGTGTTGTCCACGATCAGCGGCACTCCGGCCTGATGGGCCACCTGCGAGATGCCTTCGATGTCCAGGACATCCTGGCGCGGGTTGGAAACGACTTCACCGAAGAAGAGCTTGGTGTTGGGCTGGACGGCATCGCGCCACTGGTCCAGGTTGTCCGGGTCTGCCACGAAGGTGACCGAGATACCGAACTTCTTCAGGGTGTGGGCAAACAGGTTGTAGGTGCCGCCGTAGAGGCTGGGGCTGGCCACGATATGGTCGCCCGCCTCCGCAATGTTCAGGACCGCGAAGGTCTCGGCGGCCTGCCCGGAGCTGAGCAGCAACGCGGCCAGGCCTCCTTCGAGGCTGGCAATCCGCTGTTCGACGGCATCCTGTGTGGGGTTGCCGATGCGGGTGTAGATGGGCGCAAGTTCGGCCAGGGCGAAGCGGTTGGCGGCGCTTTCGGCACTCGGGAACACAAATGACGTGGTCTGGTAGATGGGCAGGGCACGCGCCCCTGTGGCACTGTCCACCGCCTGGCCGGCATGGATCTGGCGGGTTTCGAAGGACCATCCGTGGGACATCCAAATCTCCTTTGACATGGGCCCGGCATGCTCGGAGCCTTACGGGCCGCGCTTGCTCCCGGCTGTTGCCGGAGAGCCAGGTCTTCACCCGGGGCACCCCACCGCGGATGGAGGGTTGCCGGCCAGCGAGCCGGGGCTTGGCGCTGGCACTCATGACCTGCGCCCAGTCTAGGAAGCCGGTGGTTGCCGTGAACAGGATTGTGACGAACAAGGTCTTCCTGCGGCTCCGCGCGCGCTGGGACCAGGGCAGCCGGCAGTCAAAATGCTAGTAAGGCTAGCCTTAGCTGAGAGCCCGATCACAAAGTGCCAAGATGTTCGCATGCGCATGGATCACGTCTCTTACGCCTGTGAACACGATGGCCTCGCGGCCACTACCGACCGTATTGCAACTGCCCTCGGCGTTGAGGCAGTGAAGGGTGGCGTACACCCCCGGTTCGGAACCCGGAATATGATCATCCCGCTCGCCGGTCATAAGTACCTGGAAGTCGTTGAGGTCCTGGACCACCCGGCATCCGACAAGGCACCGTTCGGTCAGGCAGTGCGTGCCCGTTCCGCTGCCGGTGGCGGATGGATGGGCTGGTGCGTCGAAGTGGACGACCTCGCCCCCTTCGAGGAACGCCTGGGCCGCGCCGCCGTGAACGGCAACCGCAAGTTCCCGGACGGCCGTGAGCTGGTCTGGAAGCAGATTGGCATCCTGGGCCTCATCGCCGATCCCCAGGTGCCGTACATGCTCAAGTGGGAGGGGGACCCGTCGCTCCACCCGTCCAACGCGTACGAGAGCAACCTCAAGATGAGCTGCCTGACCATCGCCGGCTCCGCCTCGCGGGTGACCGAGTGGCTGGGTGAGCCGGTGGAGAAGCCGCTTGAGGACGTTGCAGTGGAGTGGGTCGCACCGCACGGCACACCGGGCATCCTGTCGGTCACCTTCGAGACCGCCAACGGAGCCGTCACTCTCTGACGCTCCAATCCCTCTTTCCCGGCACTCGCGGGAGGTGGGTTTGCCGGGCCAATGCCCGGATCTGCTTCGGCCGCCATCAGGTGGTGACAACGGCGTCACTACCCGATGGCGGCCGAATCCATTTAACTGGTTACTGCCCGCGGCCGGGACGCCTGCGGACCTTGATTGTCGGACCCCTGTTGGATGATGTTTCCATGGGAATCAGCAGCGGTGGCGGGATGGCTATGGAGGGCATTCATGCCTCTGTTGCTGCCCTTGATGCGCTGGACCGTGAGGATGCCTTCCTGGGCGCCGGGGCAGGTGTTGGTCATGATGTTGACGTGTTGCAGCGGCGGTACGAGCTGCGCTTGGATCGTTTGGAAGTCTCGTCCCGTTTGAGGGCACAGCTCGCGGCCGTGGAAGCCCGGGACGCGGTGGAGTGCGTTGTTTTCCAGCAGGCCATGCTGGCCCCGGACGCACCGGTGCATGAACGCATGTATGCGGAGATGTCAGCGGTGGAGGAGATCGCGGGGGTCCTGACCATCAGTTCAGGTGCTGCCGGGGCGTTCGTGGAGCAGTCCCGCCAGGTGTGTTCCCTGCCGCCGGTGATGGACGCACTGGTAGCCGGGACCATTTCCTGGCAGCACGCCCGAATTGTTGCCGACGAAACTGAGGGGCTCACCCCAGCCGGTGCCGCCGCCCTGGTGGTGCACTTCTTCGACCCCGGTGCGCCCGACCCCGCCCGCGGCGCAGCCCCCGGCGAACTCATCCCCTCCCGGTTCCGCGCCAAGGTCCGCGCCTGGCGGGAACGCCACCACCCCGAGACCCTTGAGAAGCGCCATGCCAAAGGCGTCGCCGACCGGCGGATGGAATACACCCCTGACCGCGACGGCATGGCCTGGATCTCCCTCTACCTCCCCGGCGACACCGCCTGCGCCATCTGGAACCGCAGCACCGCCACCGCCCGCGGCCTCCAAGGCCCCGGCGAAACCCGCACCCTCACCCAACTACGGCCCGACATCGCAGCATCACTACTCCTCGGCGCAGGCAGCGCCACCGATGCGGGCCAGGTCCCCACCCCGCGGGCCGACGTCCTGGTCACGGTGCCGGTCTGCTCCCTCCTCGGCCTGACGGACGAACCCGCAGAACTGGACGGTCAGGGGCCGATCCCGGCGTCCGTGGCCCGGACACTCGTCGCGGACGGGGCGGAGTCGTTCTACCGGGTCCTCGTCGACCCCCGCGACGGCGCACCACTCGAAATCGGCCGCAAAAACTACCGGCTTCCCGAAACCATCAAACGCTGGATCCGCATGCGCGACGGCAAATGCACCTTCCCCGGCTGCAACAACCGCACCCAGGACAATGAAACCGACCACCTCACCGCCTGGGAACACGGCGGAACCACCGGCACCAGCAACCTGGCACAGCTCTGCCCAAAACACCACCGGCTCAAACACGCACGGCCCTGGCTCCCCGATAAGGCAAACCGGAATGAACCGCCGGGCTGGACCTCACCCACAGGCCGCCACTACAAACCCGAACACCCCAACCCCGAGCCAACCCACTGGCCGCCAGGGATATCGCCGTCGGATAAATCCACCTTCGCACCGGAGGCTGCACCACCGCCAGCGGGTGTGTCAGCGGTGACAGCGTGGGCAGCGCCCGAGGTGGAGGAACCTGACGGCGACAACCTGCTGGATCCGGACGACCTTTCGCCGACGGGTCCGCTATGGGACGACTTTTACGCGAAGCCCTGCGTGCTGCCGCCTGATCCGCAGGCGGACTGGCAGTTGCTGCTGTCGCTGATGTGACAGCAGCAATCCAAACCTGCCTCAAGCTCCTGTATGGCAGGCTCCTGTATGGGATGCGCTCCATAAGGTAAACGGCCCCCGGCCTAGGAAGGGGGACTGGAAAATCAGGGGCCGCCGAGCAGGCCGCAACCAAAAGTTCCCTCAGCCGTCCGTACGACGATGAAGACCCGGGCTTCATCAGAGGGCGGTTCTGCGAGGATCTCGGCCCCGCCTGCTGTCGTGCCTTGTCTAGTCATTCCGGCTAAGTCGTGATGTGCGGTCGCAGGATTTGGACCGCAGTTATAGTCACGACCGGCGAACTGCACTCGTGAAGGAACTTCGTTGGCCCAGAGAACCCAATCAGCTGTTTGCTGATGGACGCTCCACAATCGGGCAAGAACTAGAAGTCCGGCCAGCACCATTGCGGCCAGCAGCGACCATGATGTCCATCGCGACCGCAGGCTCATGGTGCACACGATCCATGAAAGCCATCTCATGGTCAACAGGTGGTCAGGCTGAATAAGTCTCCTGAACCGTCTGCTGACAGTTCGCCCTGACTGTGTCCCAGTGCCTACCCCAGCCCCACGGCCTTGCCGAAGAGGCTGAAGCCTACAAAAGCCACGATATCCAGCAGCGCATGGGCGATGACCAACGGCATCACACGCTTGGTACGGGTGTACAGCCACGCGAAGACAACCCCCATCACGGCGTTGCCAATGAACGGACCGAAGCCCTGGTACAGGTGGTAGCTGCCGCGCAGCAGGGAGCTCACCGCAATGGCCAGCGGCATGCTCCAGCCGAACTTGCCGAAGCGGTCCAGGAGATAGCCCACCACAATGACTTCCTCGAGCACCGCGTGACGGACGGCGGACAGGATCAGGACCGGAACGGTCCACCAATACGCGTCCAGTGCACTGGGAATGATGGCGGTGGTGATGCCGAGCGCCCGGCCGGCCGCATAGAGCCCCAAGGACGGTATGCCGATCAGTGCAGCCAGGCCCAGGCCCTGCAGCAGGTCCATACCGGGCCGGGCGAAGTTGAAGCCAAGTTTGCGGAACGCAGAGCCGGAGTTGCCGGCGTCGCCCGGCGCCGCCTGGCGCTGGTCCGTGAGGAAGTAGAGGACCAGCAGCACAGGCACCAGCGCAAAGATGATGTCCAGCAGCTGATAAGTGAGGTCGAAGTACTCGCGGGTGCTCTGGGAACGGTTCAGGGTGGACGTGCCCTCGGCCAACGGGGCGCGCGTCATCTTATCCAGCAGCTGTACCACGGAATAGACGGCCGACTGGCCCAGGGACAGGCCCAGGACGATCCAGACTTCGAGCCGCATGCGACGGCGGGAGGGAACCAGCATGTTCCCATCTTGCCTTCAGTTTCTGGATCCGGCCTGATGGAGTTGCCGGTGTCCGTAGCGCAGACGGGGAAGAATCCCGGGCTACGCGGCCTCAATCAGGCCGGAGCGACGATCACTTCCGTACCCCGGGCCTCGAACGCCGCCTTATCCCGGGCAGAAATCCCGGAGTCGGTGATGAGCCGGGTGAAGTGGTAGCCGTCCATGGTGGCAAAGGCACGCACGCCCACCTTGGACGAATCGGCCAGGACATAGGACACCCGGGCACGGGAAGCCAGCAAGGCGTTGACCGAGGCCTCCCCCTCCCCCGTGTTGGTGGGCCCAACCTCGGGGTCGATGCCGTTGACGCCGATGAACGCGATGTCCAGCACCACTTTCTGCATGATGATGTCCGTGTAGGGCCCCACCAGTTCATAGGACCGCGGATTGAGGATTCCACCGGTAACCATCACCTTGATGTTGGGCCGTACCGCCAACTGGCCGGCGATGTTGATGGCGTTGGTCACCACGGTGAGGGTGGGCTGGTTGGAGGGGGCGTTCAAGTCTTCCCGGGTGGCCAGGATCTGCGCGAGTGCGGTGCTGGTAGTGCCCCCGCACAGCCCAATGACCGATCCGGGCCGGATCAGGGCCGAGGCGCACTGCGCGATCTGTTCCTTGGCCTCGGCATGGTCGTCACGGTTGTAGCGCCCGGGCAGGTCGTACGCCAGGGCACCCGTGGTGGCGCCGCCCCGGGTGCGCGTGAGGAGCCGGCGCTTGGCAAGGCTGTCGAGGTCACGGCGGGCAGTGGCGGGGGAAACATTGAGGGTGCTGACGATCTCGTCGACCTCTACTTGGCCGGTCTTGGCCAGCAGGTCAAGGATCGCCGTCAACCGGTCAGTGCGTGTCATGCAGTTGAGGCCTTTCGATACACCAGCCACCACTCCTGATGACGTTTCCTGATTATAGCCGGAGGAAAACAATCAGGAACAATCACAAAGCCGGAGGAATCTACCTCTGCCGGGCTCCCGCCCGCCACACAGCGTATGTCAACGGCATGCCCGGGCGGTAAGCGAGATGGGTGGCGGAGGGGGCGTTCAGCAGGTGCAGGTCGGCCCGGTGCCCGACGGCGATGGACCCCACAGCGCGTTCGCCGTCGGCGTCCTGCCCGGTTTCCTTGTGCAACGCCAAGGCGCCGCCATAGGTGGCGGCGCGGACCGCTTCGTGCACGCTCAGGTTCATCTGCAGGACTGCGGTCGCCACGCAAAATGCCATGGAACTTGTGTACGAGGTTCCGGGGTTGCAGTTGGACGCCAGCGCCACCTGCACTCCCGCGTCGAGCAACTGACGGGCAGGTGCCAACGGCTGGCGGGTGGAAAGGTCGCAGGCAGGAAGGCACGTGGCCACGGTGCCCCGCTCACCGGCTCCGGTGACGGGATCCCATTCGGACCAGGAAGCAGCCAGGGCCTTCACGTCCTGCCCGGCCAGGTAGTTGACATGGTCCACGCTGGCAGCGCCCAACTCCACGGCAAGCTGCACGCCCGGGCCCTCGCCCAGTTGGTTCCCGTGCACACGCAGCCCCAACCCTGCGTCGCGGCAGGCCAGCAGCACGCGGCGGGACTGCTCGGCAGTGAAGGCACCTTCCTCGCAGAAGACGTCGGCCCAGTGGACGTATGGGCGGACGGCGTCCAGCATGGGCCCGCAGACCAGGTCGGTGTAGGCCTCCGGGTCCTGGCCGGCCGGAACCAGATGGGCGCCGAGGTAGGTCACCTGGTCTGCCACGGTGGCCGCGATGCGCGCACTGCGTGCCTCATGTTCCACGTCAAGGCCGTAGCCGGTCTTGGTCTCCAGATACGTAGTGCCCTGCGAGACCGCCTCAGCCACCCGGCCCATGGCCAGGCGGGTGAGGTCGAAATCCGAGGTGGCACGCGTGGCGTTCATGGTGACGGCGATGCCGCCGGCGGCGTAGGCCTCCCCTGCCATCCGGGCTTCGAATTCAGCGGTCCGGTCCCCGGCGAACAGCAGGTGGGTGTGGGAGTCCACCCAGCCCGGGAGCATGGCCCGGCCGCCGGCGTCGACAACGTCATCCGACGCGGGGGCATCTGCTGCGGCCCCGATCCAGGCGATCCGCTCCCCCTCGATCACCATCGCCGCATCCTTGAGGACCCGGTGCTCAAGGTCCTGCGTCATCAGCTCGGCAATGTTGGTGATCAGGGTGCTCATGGGTTTATTCTTCAACGCCAGATGGACCAGCGGGTGGCCGCGAGGGTCTGCGCTGTCCGGGATCCCGGACCATCAGCGGCTGAGGCATCAGCGGCTGGACCATCAGAGCCCGCGCCTTCGGACGCCTCCAGGCGGTCAAGAATCTGCTTGGCCGCCAACTCAGCCATGGCGGCGGAGGTCTGGAATCCGTAGCCGCCCTGCCCGGCGAGCCAATAGAAACCGGCCGCTTCGGCGTCGAACCCAGCTACCGGAATCCCGTCCGCCGCTTCGGTGCGCAGGCCCGTCCAGGCCCGGCGGATTCCCGTGATTCCCAAGTTGGTGAAGGCGTTCAGCGTCTCCACCAGCCGTTCCACGTCGCCCGGCCGCGGGCGGGCGTCCTCTGGCCCACTGGGTACGGTTTCGGACGGCGAAATCAGGACGTCGTCACCGTCAGGGCGGAAGTAGAACGTATTGTCCGCCGCAGCTACCATCGGGGTGGCAGCGGGCAGGGGGCGTTCGACGGCGGCAATCGCCGCAGTGCGCCGGTACGGTTGCAGGCCCAGCTTCTCGACGCCACTCATCACCGCGAGCTCATCGGCCCAGGCACCGGCAGCGTTCACCAGGACGCCCGCTTCAAAGCCCTCGGCCCCGGCACCCACCTGCCAGCCGGAACCCAGCCTTTGCGCGGAATGCACCCGCGCACCGGTAATGATGTCGGTCCCGGCGGCGAGCGCCCGCCTGCGGTGCTCTTCCAGGAGCAGGGGCGCGTCGCAGCCGAAGGAGCCGGTATCGAGCCCGGCGGCGGCAAAGGTTCCGGGGACCAGCGCCGGACAGAGCTCAAGGGCGCTGTGCACGCTGATGGGTTGCATGTGCCCGCTGGCTTCCGCAGCGACATCCTCCGCGGAGCCCACCAGCATGAAACTGCGCGGCGTCAGGACCGGCTGCGGCAGTTCGGCGTCGCGGGCTGCAAGCAGCTCAAGGGTCCGGACGGTGAGCTCCTGCACCACGGGAGGCCCATAACTGGGGATCAGCTGGCGGGCGGAGCGGGAGGACGTGTGGTACGCCAACTCCTGCTCCGCCTCCACCAGCGCCACGCTGCAGCGGCCGGCGAGCGCGGACACCAGGGACAGGCCGGCGATGCCGCCGCCCACAATCAGGACATCGTAATGTGCTGCCATTCGTCCATCCTGACAGAGTTCCTGCTTGCGGGGACCTTGCCTTTCCGGAAGTCCCGTCAGGCTGCTGCCTCGGCACGGCTGGCGACGAAGGCACGCACGCATGCTTCGACGTCGTCCGTTGAATGCGCAGCCGAAAGCTGCACCCGGATCCTGGCGGCACCGCGCGGGACCACGGGGAAGCTGAAGGCGGTGACAAAGACGCCGTGCTGCAGCATCCGGTCGGCCACCTTGGCCGCCATGACGGCATCGCCGAACATGACCGGGACGATGGCGTGTTCGCCGGGGAGCAGGTCGAAGCCCTCTTCCGTCATGCGGCGGCGGAACAGCCCGGCGTTCTCGAACAGCCGGCGGCGGAGGTCAGCGGAGTTTTCCACCAGGTCCAGCGCCTTCAGGGTGGCGGCAACGATGGCCGGAGCCAGCGAGTTGGAGAACAGGTAGGGCCGGGCCTTCTGCCGCAGCATGGCAATGATCTCCCGGCGGCCCGACACGTAGCCGCCGGATGCGCCGCCAAGGGCCTTGCCGAAGGTGCCGGTGTAGATGTCCACCCGGTCAGAGACGCCGGCGTGCTCCGGGGTGCCCGCGCCGGTGGCGCCCATGAAGCCCACAGCGTGGGAATCGTCCACCATCACCATGGCGCCGTACTTTTCGGCGAGGTCGCAGATGGCCTCGAGCGGAGCGAGGAAACCGTCCATGGAGAACACGCCGTCGGTGACGATGATCTTCCGGCGGGCATCCTGTGCTTCCTGCAGGCGGGCCTCCAGTTCGGCCATGTCCTGGTTGGCGTAGCGGTAGCGGCGGGCCTTGCAGAGGCGTATTCCGTCGATGATGGAGGCGTGGTTGAGGGCGTCTGAAATGACGGCGTCGTCCGGGCCGAGGAGGGACTCGAAGACGCCGCCGTTGGCGTCGAAGCAGCTGGAGAACAGGATGGTGTCCTCGGTCCCCAGGAATGCGGAGACCCTGGCTTCGAGTTCCAGGTGCAGGTCCTGGGTGCCGCAGATGAAGCGGACGCTGGCCATGCCGAAGCCGCGCTCGTCCATGGCGGCCTTGGCGGCGCTGATGATGTCCGGGTGGTCCGCCAGGCCCAGGTAGTTGTTGGCGCAGAAGTTCAGCACGTCGGCGCCCGGGCCACCGATCTGCCCGGCCGTGATGTGGCTGGACTGCGGCGAGCTGATGCTGCGTTCAGTCTTGTAGAGCCCGGCCGTGCGGATGTCGTCCAGCTCGTCGCGCAGCTGGTCCTTGATGGAGGTGTACATGGGGTTTCCTTACAGTCGGGTCCAGTCGAGGACAACTTTGCCGCCCACACCGCTGCGGGCAATGTCGAAGCCTTTCTCCCACTCCGTTGCCGGAAGCGTGTCCGTGACCACGGCGGAGATTCCGGCGTGCAGCACCGGGTTGGAGGAGAGCATGGCGCTCATGGCGTACCAGGTTTCGTACATCTCGCGGCCGTAGATGCCCTTGAGCGTGAGCATGTGGGTGACCACTTTGCCCCAGTCGATGGCGATCTCCTGGCTGGGCAGGCCCAGCATGGCGATCCGGCCGCCGTGGTTCATGTTGTCGATCATCTCAGGCAGGGCGGAGGGGTGGCCGGACATTTCCATTCCGACGTCGAACCCCTCCCGCATGCCCAGCTCACGCTGGGCGTCACGGACCCTGGTGGTGGAGACATCGATGGCAAGGTCGGCACCCAACTGCCGGGCCAGGTCAAGCCGCGGCCGCGAGATGTCCGTGATGGCGATCTTGCGCGCCCCGGCGTGGCGGGCAACAGCGATGGCCATCAGGCCGATGGGACCTGCGCCGGTGATGAGGACATCTTCACCCACCAGCGGGAAGCTCAGAGCGGTGTGCACCGCATTGCCGAAGGGGTCGAAGATGGCGCCAAGTTCGGGGGTGACGGAGGGGTCGTGGTGGACCCAGACGTTGGTCTCGGGGATCACCACGTACTCGGCGAAGGCGCCGTCGCGCTGGACTCCCACGCTGACCGTGTGGATGCACATCTGGCGGCGTCCGGCGCGGCAGTTCCGGCAAATGCCGCACACTACGTGGCCTTCGCCGGAGACCCTGTCCCCCACCTTGACCTCGCGGACGTCCTCGCCCACTTCCACCACTTCGCCGTAGAACTCGTGGCCGGCAATCAGGGGTGCTTCAATGATCCCCTGCGCCCAGGAGTCCCAGGATTGGATGTGCAGGTCCGTGCCGCAGATCCCGGTGGTCATGACACGGATCTTCACGTCCGCCGGCCCGGCCGTGGGCTCGGGCCGGTCCACGAGTTCGAAACCGGCCTGGGGGCCAGCCTTGTAAAGGGCCTTCATTGGCGTCCTAACGTCTGGAAATTCACACCTGCGGGGTTTGTCCTCCTCATTGAAGCCCTGCGGAAGCCTTAGTACAACAGGGATTTTCTCAATCGACGATGTAGCGGAATCTAATGAGTAGACTGGAGTCGTGGAGATACACCAGCTGGAAATCCTGCGGGAACTCGGCGCACTGGGCAGCGTGAAAGCGGTGGCGGATACCCTCATGGTGACCCCGTCCGCAGTGTCGCAGCAACTGGCACACCTGCAGCGCACGGTGGAGGTCCCACTGACGCGCAAGGAGGGCCGGAACCTGGTGCTCACGGAGGCGGGCCAGGTGCTTGCAGACGCGGGCGCCGCCGTCGTCAGCGCCATGGCCGAGGCGCGGGGCGCCCTGGGCAGCTACCACGAATCACCCGCCGGCAGGGTCACAGTCAGTGGCTTCCACAGCGCGGGCCAGGCCTTGTTCGCGCCGCTGGCACGCATGCTGGACCGGCCCGGACACCCGCGGATTGAACTGTCCGACGAGGACGTTGCCCAGCAGGACTTTCCCGCCCTCACCGCCCGCTACGACCTGGTGCTGGCGCACCGCATGGACCACAGTCCCCGCTGGCCCGCGGAACGGGTGGCAGTGATCCCGCTGGCGCACGAGCCCCTGGACGTGGCGTTGCCCGCCGGTCACCCGCTGGCCCAAAAGGACACCGTCACGGCGGACGACGTCGGCGCCGAGGCCTGGGTGACCAGCCACCCCGGCTACTCCCCCGCCGATGTCCTGTCCGCCGTCGCTGCCGTGTCCAGCCGGGAGCCCAACATCATCCACCGCATCAACGACTACTCCACAGTGGCGGCGCTGGTGGCGGCGGGCGGCGTGGTGGGACTGCTGCCCAGATACACGGCGGGACCGGTCCTGAACCCGGACATCGTGCTGCGGCCGCTGGAGGGCATCAGCACGCGCCGCAGGATCGACCTGCTGGCCAGGCCGGAAAACATGAAGCGGCGGGCCGTAGTGATGGTCTGCGAGGCCCTGGAGGACATCATGGCAGGGCTGGTGCGGCAGGGCTGAATGAGGTCGCCAGCGCTAAGGGTTCGGTACCGGAAGGCTCGCGTGCGTGAAGGATGCTGGAGTTATGCTCCCTGGTCATCCTTGCCGTTGCCGCGGCCCATTCCCTTGCCATGCCCAAGTCCGTGGCCGCGTCCCAGCCCGGGCCCGTCACCGGCCCCCTCCACGATCCGCGTGGCAGTGGCCCTGTCCCCGTCCTTGACGCCGGCGATGCGGACGGTGTCTCCGGTGGCGATGTCCGCAATGGTTCCGTCCGCCGGCTTACGCCGCTTACCGTCGTCGCCCGTTGCTCCCGGACTGGGCGTTGCGCCCGGGCCGGCCGATGCGCCACCGGCGGCGGCAGGCATCCTGGTGACCTTGGTGTCGCCGTTGACGGTGTAGGTCCGGGAGTAGCCGTCCTCGCTCTTGACGGTGATGTCCGAATCGCTGACCGACTCCACTGTCCCGCGCTGCTCCAGGACAGTCTGGAAAGTGCCGTCGGCCTTCTTAACCACTCCCTCGCTGTGGAGGGGCTGCCCGCGCCGGGCCTTCAGGTCCTGCTTGTCCTGCTGGCCAGGCGCACTGCCCTTGCCCGGGATTTCCTGGGCCGGCGCCGACGGCGTCGGCGCCGGCGTCCCCGTGGCCGACCACGCCAGGGCGGCCCCCGTCCCCGTCAACGCCACGGCCACCGCACCCGCCAGCACCGCCTTGCGCATCCTCATAGGTTCCCGGACCACCATGGTTGTTCCTCCCGCACGCCGCCGGGGCACCGGCGCCCCGTGGGCTCCAGTGTAAGACGGCCGGGCACGCGCAACCACGGGTACTTTCGGTGACGGCAGCATGAGTACTTAAAGCACAACCGGGTAGCGCTAAGTGTCGTTATGAACGCTCAAGACAACACTTAGTGCTACCCGGTTGGGTGGGAAAGGCTAGACGGTGACGCCCAGCTTCTCCAGGATGAGTTCGCGGACGCGGCCGGCGTCGGCCTGGCCGCGGGTGGCCTTCATGACACCGCCCACGATCGCGCCAATGGCCTGCACCTTGCCGCCGCGGATCTTGTCCGCGACGTCGGGCTGCGCGGCGAGTGCAGCGTCGATGGCTTCCAGGAGCGGCCCGTCGTCGGACACGACGGCGAGGCCACGCTTCTCGACGATCTCGGCCGGGGTGCCTTCCCCGGCAAGGACGCCGTCCAGCACCTGGGACGCCATCTTGTTGTTGATCTTGCCGGCCTCCACCATCTGCGCCAGTTCCACAATGGTGGCGGGCTGGACGCCGAGCTGTCCGGGGTCCACGTCGGCTGCCTTGGCGCGGCCCACGATCTCACCCATCCACCATTTGCGTGCAACGGACGCCGAGGCGCCGGCGGCGATGGTTTCCTCGATCTCGTCCAGGACGCCCGCGTTCACCACGTCGCGGAATTCGAGGTCCGAGTAGCCCCAGTCGGCCTTCAGGCGCTTGCGGCGCTCGGCCGGCGGCTCCGGCAGGGTGGCACGGAGTTCCTCCACCCATTCACGGGAAGCCACCACGGGAACCAGGTCCGGCTCCGGGAAGTAGCGGTAGTCGTCGGCGTCGGACTTGGCACGGCCGGACGTGGTGGTGCGGGTGTCCTCGTGCCAGTGGCGGGTCTCCTGGATGACCGGCTCACCCGAGTCAAGGACGGCCGCGTGGCGCTGGATTTCATAGCGAACGGCGTGCTCGACGGCGCGCAAGGAGTTCACGTTCTTGGTCTCGGACCGGATGCCGAACCGTTCCCGGCCGTGCGGGCGGAGCGAAACGTTGGCATCGCAGCGGACGTTGCCGCGCTCCATCTTGGCATCCGACACCCCGAGGTTCTTGACGATCTCGCGGACGGCCGCAACGTACGCCTTGGCCAGTTCCGGGGCGCGGGAACCGGCGCCCTCGATGGGCTTGGTGACGATTTCCACCAGCGGAACACCGGCACGGTTGTAGTCCACCAGGGAGAAGTCGGCACCCTGGATACGGCCGGTGGCACCGCCCATGTGGGTCAGCTTGCCGGCGTCCTCTTCCATGTGCGCGCGCTCGATTTCCACGCGGAACACGGTGCCGTCCTCGAGTTCAACGTCAAGGTAGCCGTCGTAGGCGATGGGCTCGTCGTACTGCGAGGTCTGGAAGTTTTTGGGGGTATCCGGGTAGAAATACTGCTTCCGGGCGAAGCGGCAGGACTCGGCGATCTTGCAGTTAAGCGCCAGGCCGATCTTGATGGAGGACTCGATGGCCGTCTTATTCACCACAGGCAGGACGCCGGGCATGCCCAAGTCAACCTCGTTGACGTTGGTGTTGGGCTCATCGCCGAAGACGTTGGGGGCGGAGGAGAACATCTTGGTCTTGGTGTTCAGCTCCACGTGGACCTCGAACCCCAGGACGGGATCGTACTTCTCCATGGCCTCATCGAAGCTCAGGATGTCGTCGGTGCTCATTATTTTGCCTCCTGGGTTTCGCGGGTTCCGGCAACGGCAAGGTCGGGAGCCTGGGCCAGCAGCGGCCCGCCCCACTTCGCTTCGAGCAGCGATTCCAGGACCGCGCCCACCCGGTACAGGCGGGCGTCCTCGCGGGCCGGGGCCAGCAGCTGGATGCCCACGGGCAGTCCGTCCTCGTCGGCCAGTCCGCCGGGCAGGGACAGGCCCGGAACGCCGGCAAGGTTCGCGGGGATGGTGGCGACGTCGTTGAGGTACATGGCCAGCGGATCGTCCAGCTTTTCGCCGAGCGGGAACGCCGTGGTGGGGGCGGTGGGCGAGATCAGGACATCCGCCTGCGCGAACGCGGCGTCGAAGTCACGCTGCACCAGGGTGCGGACCTTCTGCGCGGAGCCGTAGTAGGCGTCGTAGTAGCCGGCGGACAGGGCGTAGGTACCCAGGATGATGCGGCGCTTGACTTCGTCGCCGAAGCCGGCGGCGCGGGTGGCACCCATCACGCGCTCGATGGTCATGGGGCCCTCTTCGGGGAGGACGCGCAGGCCGTACCGGACACCGTCGAACTTGGCCAGGTTGGAGGAAGCCTCGGACGGCATGATCAGGTAGTAGGCGCCCAGGGCGTACTGGAAGTTGGGGCAGGAAACCTCCACGATTTCCGCGCCGGCTTCCTTGAGCAGGTTTAGGGCGTCGTTGAAGCGGTTTTCGACGCCGGCCTGGTAGCCCTCGCCGTGCAGTTCCTTGATGATGCCGATCCGCAGGCCCTCGACGTTGCCCGTCTTGGCGGCGGCGACGAGGTCGGCGAGCGGCTCCGGCAGCGAGGTGGAGTCGCGGGGATCGTGGCCGCCGATGACCTGGTGCAGGAGGGCGGAGTCCAGCACGGTCCGGGTGACCGGACCGATCTGGTCCAGCGATGAGGCCATGGCGATGGCGCCGTAGCGCGAGACGCTGCCGTAGGTGGGCTTCACGCCTACCGTTCCGGTGACGGCGCCGGGCTGGCGGATGGAACCGCCGGTGTCCGTACCCAGGGCCAGGGGTGCCTCGAAGGCGGCAACAGCCGCGGCCGAACCGCCGCCGGAGCCGCCGGGAATCCGGTCCAGGTCCCAGGGGTTGCGGGTGGGTCCGTAGGCGGAGTGTTCGGTGGAGGAGCCCATGGCGAACTCGTCCAGGTTGGTCTTGCCCAGGATGGGCATCTTCGCGGCGCGCAGCCGCTCCACCACGGTGGCGTCGTAGGGGCTGTGCCAGCCCTCGAGGATCTTCGAGCCCGCGGTGGTGGGCTGGCCGATGGTGACGATGAGGTCCTTCACGGCGATGGGAACGCCAGCCAGGTAGTGCAGGGCTTCGGCTTCCGCTCCGCCGGCGGCACGGATGGCGTCCACCTCGGCTGCGACGGCGAGCGCTTCCTCTGCGTTGACGTGCAGGAAGGCGTTGACCTTGCCGTCAACGGCGGCGATGCGGTCCAGGTATGCCTGGGTTGCCTGGACGGACGTGACCTCGCCGGCAGCGAGCTTCTCAGCAAGCTGCGCGGCGGACAGGCGGATCAGGCTTTCGGCGCTGGTGCCGGTGGGGTTCTGTTCAGTCATGGTTATGCCTCATCCAGGATGGCCGGGACCTTGAAACGGTTGGCATCGGAATCCGGGGCGCCGGAGAGTGCCTGTTCCGCCGTGAAGGTGTGTCCCACAACGTCGTCGCGGAACACGTTGGTGAGCGGAATGGGGTGCGAGGTGGCCGGGACGTCGTCCCCCGCGGCCTCGCTGACGGACTTGACCGAATCCACGATGACGGCGAGCTCGCCGGCCATCCTGTCCAGCTCTTCGGCACTCATCTCGATGTGAGCGAGCCGCGCGAGATGCGCGACGTCGTCACGGTTGATCGCAGCCATGGATCTCCCCTGCAAAGTTCGAATTGTTTTCCGATCCAGTCTAGTGCGCAAACGCAGATGCCCGTCTGACGACCCCCAGCGGGCGTCAGACGGGCACCTTCGATACCCGGCCTGCCTCGGGGACAGGAGCACGGGCAGCTACAGACTAACCGATTCCGATGGCTCCGGTCAGCATGCCGACGCCGAGCATCACCAGGGAGATGACGGCGGTGCGCCACAGGACCTTTTTGTGGTGGTCACCCAGGTCCACCTTGGCCAGCGAGACCAGCAGCAGGATGGCCGGAACCAGCGGGCTCTGGAGGTGGAACGGCTGGCCGGTGATGGAGGCGCGGGCCATGTCAGCGGCGCCAACACCGTAGTGCGCGGCGGTCTCGCTCAGGACCGGGAGGACACCGAAGTAGAAGGCGTCATTGCTCATGAAGAACGTCATGGGGATGCTGAGCACACCGGTGATGACAGCCATGAACGGGCCCATGGAGGTGGGGATGATCTGGACCAGCCACGCGGACATCGCTTCCACCATGCCGGTGCCCTTGAGGACGCCGGTGAGGACGGCGGCGGCCATGACCATGCTGACCACGGCCACGATGGACGGGGCGTGCGCAATCAGCTGGGCGCCCTGGTCCTTGACCTTGGGAAAGTTGACCAGCAGGGCAATCGCAGCGCCCACCATGAACACGAACGGCAGCGGGATGACGTTGGCCACGAGGACCACCATGACGGCGACGGTCAGCGCCAGGTTGAACCAGAACAGCTTGGGCCGAAGGGTGCTGCGGTTGGGATCCAGCGCGGTGTCGGCGAGTCCGGCGCCGCTGTCCTCAATGAGGGTGTCGGTGCGCTCCAGCACGGCCACGGAGGATCCTGCCGGGGAGCCGTCGACGGCGGGGGCTGCTCCGCCGGGGTTGCCACCCTTGCGTTCACGGCTGGACGCCGTGCCGCCGGTGCGCGAACCACCGGTGGAGGTGCCGCCGTCGAACTCTTCCGCAGTGTCCGGCACGCCCCAGATCTCCGGCGCGGTGGCACGGAGGCGGTTGCGTTCCTGCAGGCCGAGCAGCCAGGAGAAGGCGAAGACAACTACCAGGCCGGCCACCAGGGACGGGATCATGGGGACGAAGACGTCGTTGACGTCGATCTTCAGGGCGGTGGCGGCGCGGGCCGTGGGGCCACCCCACGGCAGGATGTTCATGGTGCCGTTGGCCAGGCCCGCCACGCAGGTGAGGACCACCGGGCTCATCTTGAGGCGGAGGTAGACCGGCAACATGGCCGCGGTGGTGAGGATGAACGTGGTGGACCCGTCACCGTCGAGGGACACGGCGGCGGCCAGGATGGCGGTGCCCAGGACAACCTTGGCGGGGTCGTTGCCCAGCTTGCGGAGGATGAACTTCACCAGCGGGTCGAACAGCCCTACGTCGATCATCAGGCCGAAGTAGATGATGGCGAACATCAGCAGGGCCGCGGTGGAGGTCATGGACTTCATGGAGTCCATCACCATGTCGCCGATGCCCAGGCCGGCGCCGGCGAACAGGCCAAAAACAGTAGGGACAATGATCAACGCCAGCACTGGCGTCAACTTCTTCGTCATGATCAGCACCATGAATACCGCGATCATGGCGAATCCAAGTATTACCAGCACAGCCGGCTCCTTCTTGTGAACAGCGGCACAGCGGTGTGACGCGTGCTACAGACTGTAGGGTGGCGGCCGTCACGGCAGTGCCTTTGGCTCAATTGATTGGCATACTGCTTATTGGGAGCATTTTGCTCATTGTGCTCACAGTGCTTTGCCGCCGAAACGGCGCCCTGAAACCGCCCCGCTACCACCGTCAAGGAGGATGAATGCAGCGTTCCGTGCCCCGGCAGCAGCTGCGGTTTTCCACCCAGACGCTGCTGCTGCAGCTGGCAGTGGTGCTGCTGGTGGTGCTGCTGAGCACCGCCGTGCACGCCTGGCTGACGTACGACAGGGTGGGCAGCGACGCGGAGAACCAGGCGCTGACGCTGGCCCGGACCGTTGCCTCCGATCGGGAGGTACGCGCCGATGTGCTGGCCATCAGTGACAAGCCAGGGACTCCCCCGGCTGCGGAGCTTTTGGCCGGGCCGCTGCAGGCCTCGGCGGAAGCGGCGCGGACCCGGACCGGTGCCTTGTTCGTGGTCATCACGGACGAAACGGGCATCCGGCTGGCCCACCCGGATCCGCAACGGCTCGGCGAGAAGGTAAGCACGGACCCGTCCGAGGCATTGTCCGGGCAGGAGGTCACCACCCGGAACACCGGGACACTCGGCCCATCCGCCGGCGCGAAGGTTCCGGTATACGCGCCGGGCACCAGCACGGTGGTGGGCGAGGTGAGCGTAGGTTACTCCATGGAAACCGTTGCCCAGAGCGTGGCCCGGGATATCGGCCCCGTGGCACTGACCGCCGCGGGCGCCCTCCTGGCCGGGGTCCTGGGCTCCTTCCTGTTGCGCCGCCGCCTGCAGCGCCTCACCCTGGGCCTGGAACCGGAGGAAATCAGCACGCTGGTGCACGACCAGGTGGCAGTGCTGCAGGGCGTGGACGACGGCGTCATTGGCGTCAGTGCCGACGGCCGGGTGAGCGTCTTCAACGCCGCCGCGCAGCGGCTGCTGGACCTGCCGGATATGTCCGGGTCCCGCTGGGAGGACGCCCCTGTGCCTGAGCAGGTGAAGTCCCTGACCAGGGCAGGAGCCGGCGCGGCGGGTCCTGCTTCGGCTGCCGGCGGGGCAGGGATGGATGCCCTGGAGCTGGTGGCCGGCGGCCGGGTGCTGGTGGTGAATGCCCGCAAGGCCCTGCACCGGCGGGAGGACCTGGGCTGGGTGGTCATGCTGCGTGACCGCACGGAGCTCCAGGAGCTCACGCGGCAGCTCGACGCGGTGGGGACCATGTCCACTGCGCTGCGCGCCCAGCGGCACGAGTTCGCCAACCAACTGCACACCCTTGCCGGTTTCCTGGGCATCGGGCAGCACCAGGAGGCCCGCGACTACCTTGCCGGCCTGGCCGCCACCGGCCCGCTGAAGTTCCCGGTGGACCAGGCCGAGCTGCTCCAGGACCCGTACCTGCAGGCCTTCGTGGGTGCCAAAGGCGTGGAGGCGGACGAGCGCGGCGTCGCGCTGCGCATCGGGCCGGAGACGCTGGTCCGGGGGCAGGTCACCGAAGCCCAGGACGTGACCACCGTGCTGGGCAACCTGATCGACAACGCCGTCAACGCGGCCGTGGCGGGGTCGGCGGCGGACCGCTGGGTTGAGCTTGAGGTGTTGGATGAGCCGGGCGACGACGGCGGCACGCTGCATGTCGTGGTGGCGGACTCGGGTGACGGGCTGGCAGAAGGCACGGACGCTGAGGGCGTGTTTGCCGAAGGTTTCACCACCGCTGCCGGCCCGGTCCGGGCCGGCGGCGGGCAAGGCTTTGGACTTGCCCTGGCGCGCCAGCTGGCGCGGCGCCGCGGCGGTGATGTAAAAGTGCTGGAGCGCGGAACCAAGGGCGGACCGGGCGCTGTGTTCATGGCGACCCTTCCGCGCACGACGGCGGGAAACCGTGCCGCCGATATCCCGGGGGCAGCCGGAAAGGATGAGAATGGCTGACGATTTTCGGGTCCTGATCGTGGACGACGACTTCCACGTGGCCAAGCTCCACGCCGCCTACGTGGACTCGGTGGCCGGATTCCTGGCCCTGGCGCCTGTTGGCACGGCGTCGTTGGCGCTGCAGGCCATCCACAGCCTGCGGCCGGATCTGGTGCTGCTGGACGTCTACCTGCCGGACGCCTCCGGCCTGGACCTGCTGCAGCAGCTGGATGTGGACACCATCATCCTCAGCGCCGCGTCAGATCCAGCGTCCGTCCGGGTGGCGTTCCGCCGCGGGGCCCTGGGGTACCTGCTCAAGCCGTTCACCGCTGAGTCACTGTCGCAGCAGCTGCGCTCCTACGCCCGGTACCGGCGCCTCCTGGGCCAGCCGGGGGCACTGGACCAGGAGGCGGTGGAACGCGCCAAACGTGCACTGATCCCGGGGGACGTGGCGCCGTCGTCGAAACCGCGGTCCGCCACGGAAGCCGCAGTTCTGGAGTCCCTGGCCCCCGGCGAGCAGTACTCTGCCGCCGAGGTGGCCGCCCGGGTTGGTGTCTCCCGCGCAACGGCACAGCGGTACCTGTCCTCACTGGCCGACGACGGCGCGGTGGACATCCAGCTCCGCTACGGCACCACCGGCAGGCCCGAGCACCGCTACGGCCTGCCGGCGCGATAGGTAGCACAGCAGCAAGGTACGTGATCCAGGCATCCGGAAGCGTGCGTCGAGCTGGGCCCACGCCGCCAGGGTGCCCTGGCCGAGCTTGCGAGGCAAGGGAGGCGGCGGGGAAGAATGAGCGAGCACGCGGAGGATGCGTGGATCGCGTCAATCAGCTTTCTGGGCGACGAGTTCGATCTCGACGAGCATCTTGGGGTCCAGGAACGGGAGCACGTGGACCAGGGAGAGGGTGGGACGGATCTCGCCAAACACCTCGCCGTGGGCCCGGCCGGCGTCTTCCCATTTGCTGATGTCCGTCAGGTACAGCTTGGACTGCACCACGTCCTCGTAGGCGAAGCCGGCGTCGGCCAGGACCTTGCCGAGCTTCTGGAGGATGTACTGGGTCTGGGTGTAGAAGTCATCGCCCACCACTCCGTCGTCGCCGCTCGCCGCGGTGGCAGAGATGTAGAGGGTATTGTCCACCTGGACGGCACGGGAGTAGCCAAGGGTCTGTTCCCAGACGGATCCGCTGCCGAAGGTCTTGCGCATGGGTGGGCCTTTCAAAGCTGGAATGGGTCGCCACCACTGTAGGGCTGCTACAGGTCGCGCCGGTAAACCAGCAGCTTTATGTCGGTTCCGGGGACCAGCCAGTCCCGTTCAGGCACGCGCTGGAAGCCGGTCTTGCGGTACAGCCCGTGCGCGCTCTCCCAGGTTTGGCCGGTGGTGAGGGCCACCGCACGGATGCCGGGAAGCGTCCTGGCATGGCTGACGATGGCCTCCACCATGGCTTTGCCGGCGCCGCTGCGCTGCACGGCAGGGTCCACCACCAGCATGCGGAATTCCAGCTCGTCCTGCAGGGCGATGTCCGCGTACTGTTCCCCCGCCAGTGCCAGGGTGACAGAACCGACAACAGCGCCGTCCCGCTCCGCCACCCAGATGGTGGCTTGCTCCGCGCGCTCTGCCACATCCATGATCTTGACCATGTAAGGGTGCGCGGCGTCGTCGAAGTAGCCTGCCGAGAGATACGAATCTCCGGTGATGCGGGCAATCGCGGCGAAATCGGCTTCGACGGCGGGACGGATGGTTATCTGCGGGTGCACCCGTCAATGCTAGTGGCGGTCCGGGCGGCCGTACGGCAGGAAGGCACTTTCCGTGACAGAACTATCAGAACGGGCAACCCCGCTCTTTCGATGATTGCCCCCGTGCCCGCTCAGAGCGGAAACTTGCCGGACAGCTCCAGGCTGGCGGCACAGGTCCAGGCGTCCAGGCGCTCATCATCGGTGGGACCGCCGTCCAGGGGGCTGGTCAGGCGGGGCCTGCGCACCCAGCAGCCGGCTTCCTCCGCTACCAGGGCGCCCGCCGAAAAGTCGTGCTCGTTCAGGCCCCGTTCACCGTACGCGTCATGGGTTCCGTCGGCCACCATGCACAGGTCCAGGGCGGCGGAACCCAGCCGGCGGACATCGGCGAAGCCATCCATCAACGAGCCGAACGCGGCAGCCTGCTGGGACCGGATGTCGGGCTCGTAGCTGAACCCGGTGGCAAGGATCTGCCCGGTGCGGCCGGATACCGGCCCTTCCAGCCTGGTGCGCGTACCCCGCTCTTCCAGCCACGCACCCTGGCCGCGGGCAGCGTAGTACACCCGGCCCAGCGCAGGGGCGTTGACGACGCCGGCCAGCCAGACGCCGTCGGCATCGGCAACAGCCACCGAGGTGGCGTAGTAGACGATGTTGCGGATGAAGTTGGTGGTGCCGTCCAGGGGGTCGATGGACCAGCGGTAACCGGTGGGGTTGGCGGGGCGGGTGGTTCCCTGTTCCTCCCCGGTAATGCTGTCGCCAGGGCGGGCAGTGGTGATCACGTCGCGCACGGCGTTTTCCGCCGCCAGGTCAAAGGCCGTGACCCAGTCCCCGGCCGCCCCCTTGTTGCTGGCATCCAGGGCGCTGCCATCGCGGCCGGACAGGACTTTGGCGCCAGCCGCGGCGGCCTTCTTGGCTACCTCCAGCAGTTCCGAAGCGGATGTCATGCGTTCTCCTCAACTGCGGCCGGTACAGCCGCCTCCTCGTTGCCGTCCTGGCCCGTAGTTGTTGCAGCAGTATCCGATGCTGCCTTCTCCGCCGCCGCATCCCCCACTGCTGCCGGGCCGCCGTCGAGCAGTTGCCGGAACCCGTCCTCATCCAGGACGCGGATGCCCAGCTGCTCTGCCTTGTCCAGCTTGCTGCCGGCGCTTTCGCCCGCCACCACGTAGCTGGTGTTCTTCGACACTGACCCGGAAGCCTTGCCGCCGCGCAGCAGGATCGCTTCCTTGGCCTCGTCACGGCTGAAGTTGGGCAGGGACCCCGTGACCACCACCGTCAGCCCCTCAAGGGTGCGCGGCATGGACTCGTCGCGTTCGTCCTCCATCCGGACCCCGGCAGCGGCCCAGCTGTCAATGATCTCCACGTGCCAGTCCTCGGCGAACCATTCCTTCAGCGCGGCGGCGATGGTGGGGCCAACCCCGTCCACGTGGGCAAGTTCCTCCTCCGAGGCTGCGCGGATGCGGTCCATGCTGCCGAACGCCTGCGCCAGGGCGCGTGATGCCCGTGGGCCCACGTGGCGGATGGACAGGGCAACGAGGACCCGCCACAGGGGCTGGGTCTTTGCCTTCTCCAGTTCCTTGAACAGTTTCTGGGTGGTGGCGGTGGGCTTGGACGGCGACTTGGCCGTGCCCTTGCTGAAGAAGTACGGCACCAGCTCGTACTCCCCGGTGGGGACGCCCTTGGCCTTCTTTTCCCGCCGGATCCGGACACCGGCCAGGTCCTCAGGGGTGAGGTCGAACAGGCGGGCTTCGGAAGTCAGCGGTGGCGTGTCCGGTTCGGCCGGCTGGGTCAGCGCGATGGCCGCTTCCCAGCCCAGGGCCTCGATGTCGAAGGCACCCCGGCCGGCAACGTGGAACACCCGCTCGCGGAGCTGGGACGGGCAGGACCTCGCGTTGGGGCAACGGACATCCACGTCCCCCTCCTTGGCGGGTGCCAGCGGGGTGCCGCAGGAAGGGCACTCGGTGGGCATCACGAAGTCGCGCACCGGCGGGTCCTGCTGGTCCCGGAGGGACAGGACCGGGCCCACGATCTCGGGGATGACGTCCCCCGCCTTCCGCAGGATGACGATGTCGCCGATTTTGACGCCCTTGGCCTTGACCACGTCCTGGTTGTGGAGGGTGGCCATTTCCACGGTGGATCCGGCAACCTTGACAGGTTCCATGACACCGTAGGGGGTGACGCGGCCGGTGCGGCCCACGTTGACCTGGATGTCCAGCAGCTTGGTGTGGACCTCCTCCGGCGGGTATTTGTAGGCCACGGCCCAGCGGGGAACGCGGGTGGTGTTGCCAAGGGCCCGCTGGGTGCCGAAATCATCCACCTTGATCACGATGCCGTCGATTTCGTGAAGCAGCTTGTGGCGCTGGTCCCCGTAGCGCCTGATGAACCCGAGGACGTCGTCGCGGCTCTCCAGTACCTCGAAGTACGGGCTCACCGGCAGGCCCCATTCTTTCAGCAGCCCGTAGGTCTCCGACTGGCTGCCGGCCGCGAGCCCCTCGCGGGCGCCGATTCCGTGGACGAACATTTTCAGTGGCCGCTTTGCCGTCTCCGCCGGATCCTTTTGCCGCAGCGAGCCGGCCGCCGCGTTGCGGGGATTGGCCAGCGGTGCCTTGCCTGCTTCGATCAGGGCCTCATTGAATTCGGCGAAGGCCTTGGACGGAATGAAGACTTCACCGCGCACTTCCATTTCGGCCGGGAAGCCGCTGCCGCGCAATTGCTGCGGGATTTCCTTGATGGTGAGCAGGTTGTGGGTGATGTCCTCGCCGGTGGTGCCGTCGCCGCGGGTGGCAGCGCGCACCAGCTTGCCGTCGCGGTACAGGAGGTTGACCGCAAGGCCGTCGATCTTGAGTTCGGTCAGCCAGGCTGCCTTGGCGCCACCGTCCCCGATCTTTTCGATGCTGGCCTCGGCCCGGTTGAGCCATGCCTCAAGCTCCTCCAGCGAGAAGACGTCCTCCAGGCTGTACATCCGCTGCAGGTGTTCCACGGGCGCGAACGCGGCGGATGCCTCGCCGCCCACTTCCTGGGTTGGCGAATCGTTGGCCACGAGTTCGGGGTGCAGCGCCTCGATCTCCTCGAGGCGGCGGAAGAGCGAATCGAACTCGGCGTCCGACACCAGCGGCGCGTCTTCCTGGTAGTACGCGAACCGGTACTTCCGGACCAGGTCGGCGAGGTTTTCGTACTCCTCGCGGATGGCTTCGGTGGGGATCGTCTCGGGCTCGTGCGGTGCCGTGGTCCGGGTGGCGGTCTGGTCTGCGGGTCCTGGTCCTGTGCTCACAGACCTATCTTGCCTTACAGGTCGGACAGCTACCGGGCATGGCGTCGTGGTCAGTGCGACCGGAGCCGGTTCCGGTTTCGGTTCCACCACGCGAAGGCGCCCGCGGAGGTGCCTACCAGCAGTGTCCCGAGGGCGATTGGCCCCAGCGCGGGGCCGCCCGGGCCTTCGCCGCCAGCGGGGGCAACGGCAGCCAACTGGGTCGGCGCGGCGGAACGGGTCACGGGGCTGTTCCAGTCCTGACCGCTGGAGGGGCCGGTGGGCGGCCGGTAACCGGCTGTCGCTGAAGCGGTCTGCAGGGCGGACTCGTCGGGGACTGGCTCCACCGTGGCGGGAAGCTGGGCCGGGTCCGGTGCCGGGACGCCAGCCTGGGTCGGCTGGGGCTGGACCGGCTGCACGGGCGGGGCGGGCGGCTCGGAAGGCGGTGCCGGCTGGGCGGGTGGCGGCACCGGGTCCTTGGATTTCCGGGGGCGCCCGGTTTGGCCGGCGTCAGGGCTGCTGGCAAGGACGGGCATGCAGATCAACCCGCAGTCTGATGGGGCCTGGGTATTAACCGCCGGGGCCGGCGAGGGCGCAGTGGTGGCCGCGAGAGCCGGGCCGGCGGGGAAGAAGCCAAAAGCCACGGCCAGGACGGCCGCTGAAGCAGTCGTCGAAACAGTGTGGAGGACCGGAGCGGACGGGGTCATTGCTACCTTTCGATGCGCGCAGCCCCCCACCGCGGCTTTCTGGTGTCCCCGGTAGTCTTCTACAGCGGCCAGCGGGGCCGCAAATCCGCCGCAGCAGCGGCCCCGCTGTCATCGGGCCTGTTCAGTCCCGGTTTTCAGGTGGCAGCGCCACCTGGATTTTCCGTGCTTTGCCGCGTCCCACCACGTATCCGCGGCCGGGGATGAAGTCGGGACTGACCCGGCCCAGGGAGGTGTTGAGCAGGCTGTCGCCTTCGATGTCCCCCGGGTTGAGCAGCAGGCCCCGCCGCCCGGATTTGAAGGGCTGGGCAAGCTGCCAGGCGCTGGACCAGGTGGAGGACTCGGACTCGCCCACCACCCATTGATCCGCCTTCAGCGACGCCGTGACCAGCTGCGCCATGCCGGATTCTGCAATGGTGTCGGTGAACTCCGTGAGGCCTTCGATGAAGAAGGCCACCGTCCCCGGGTTGCCGGTGGAGTGCTCCACCAGGTCCTCCACCACCTCGGCGAGGTCGTCCGGTCCCACCACCGAGCGGTTCCAGATGGGCAGGGAGGCGACGGCGGACCGGCGCGACCCGACGTAGATCAGCTCGGTGGCGGGGTTGGACCGGCGCAGCGCGTAGGCCAGGCTGACCAGGGCCACGGTCCGCCCGGCACCAGGCGGGCCGGCCAGCAGCAGCGGACCGCGTGCCATGATCTCCGCAGGCTGCAGGGACTCGTCATCCACGCCGATCACTGGCAGGTCCGGGTTGCCGGCGGGCAGGACATCCAGGTCCACCTGCTCGGGGAGCCGTTCGATGCCGGGGGCCGTATCCAGGCCCTGCCGCAGCATGGCTTCTCTGAGCTTGTGGACTTCCCGGGCCTGCAGGGCCAGGTTCGAGTTGCCGCCCAGGACGGCCAACTGGACTTCAAGCCCGTCCAGCAGGCCACGGCCCGGAGGCGACGTTGCCGTGAGGACATCCCGGGGAACGTCCATGGAAATGTAGTCATCCTCGGAGGAGAGGCGCAGGACAAGGCGGCGCTGGATGGAGGCCAGCAGCGATGCGGGGACGGCGTTGGGCCGGTCCCCCGTAACCACCAGGTGGATGCCCAGGGTGCGGCCGTCGGTGGCCAGCTGCAGGAAGATGTCCCAGAGCCCGGAAAGCTTGCTGTGCTCGTACGCCTCCCGGAACGCGGACATGCCGTCCACCAGGACGAAGATGCGTTTCTCGTCCGGCCGGTTGGCCAGCTTCCGGTACTCCACGATGGTGGACGCCCGCACCTCGGCGAACTGGGCGGACCGCAGCTCGGCGATGTCCCGCAGGAGGCGCAGCAGCCGCCCCACCCGTTCGACGTCGTCGCCATTAATGATCTCCCCCACGTGCGGAAGTTCTTCCAGCATCCGCAGCCCGGCGGAGCCGCAGTCGATTCCGTACACGTGGACAGGACCGCCGCGCGGGGTGACCGCCGCGGCGATTGCGATGCCACGGAGGGCGGCGGACTTGCCGGAACCGCCTGTGCCGTAAATGGCCATGTTGCCGTCCCGGTCCGGTTCGTAGAACACGGTGGGCTGGTCCTGGTGCACGGGATCGTCGGCAACGCCCAGCAGCAGCTGTTCGTCCGTGCGGGGGTTGGGCAGCTTGGAGAAGTCGTAGGTCTTGGCCAGCTCGTCCAGCCATGGCTTGCGCGGCGGCTGGATGGCCAGGGTGTCCGCGGCGTGAACGATGGTGGAGGTCATCCGGGCGATGTCGTTGGGTCCGGCCGGTTCCTGGGCAACAGGCTTTGCGGGGGCCGGCGCTTCCCAGCTGGGACCGGAACCGAACGCCATTTCCACGATATCGATCTGGGGCCGCTGTGGCTTGTCCGTGGTCCAGCCGCCGGCGTAGCCGGTCTGGAATCCCTGGATGCGGCCCGGTCCGGTCTTGGCGGCGCCGCGGCCCGGAATGGCGGGGTCGAAGTAGGCGGCATCAGGGACGCCCAGGATGTCCGTGGCGTCGTCCTCATCGGCCATGCGCAGTGCAACGCGGAGGTTGGTGTTGGCACGGAGGTTGTCCTTGATGACGCCGGCCGGGCGCTGGGTGGCCAGAATGAGGTGCAGGCCCAGGGAGCGGCCACGGGCGGCCACGTCCACCACGCCGTCCACGAACTCGGGAACGTCGCTGGCCAGTGCGGCAAACTCGTCCACGATGATGATCAGGTACGGCGGGGCTTCTGGGTCCGCTTCCCGCTGCAGGGCCAGCAGGTCCTTGGCCTTCTTCCGGTTCAGCAGCTGCTCCCGGTAGTGGAGCTCGGCGCGCAGGGATGTGAGGGCCCGGCGCACCAGGTGTGGGGACAGGTCCGTCACCAGGCCCACGGTGTGTGGAAGGTTGATGCAGTCCGCAAACGCGGCGCCGCCCTTGTAGTCCACGAACAGGAAACTGACGCGGTCCGGGCTGTAGGCGGCGGCCATGCCCATCACCCAGGACTGCAGGAACTCGGATTTACCGGCGCCGGTGGTGCCGCCCACCAGGGCGTGCGGCCCCTCGTTCTTCAGGTCCAGGTACAGCGGCTCGATGCCCTTGGACCCCACCAGGGCCCGGAGGGTGCCGTTGTCCTTGCGGTTGGCCACGGCGGTTGCGTGCACCGAGTTGTTTTCCGTCCAGCGCTCGGCCACTGCCTGGGGGTTGTCCAGGAAGTCCTTGCCGATCAGGGTGGCATAGGACACTGCACGCGGCAGGTCGGAATCGTCGTTAACGGGCTTGCCCACATCAACCACGGGTGCCAGCATCCGGGCGAGCTGGGCCGCGAGCTCCGCGTCCACGCTCTCGCAGCTGACCGGGTAGGTGTGGCGGCCCAGGCGCACCTGGCCGGTGGTGGTGCCGTGGTCGCCGTCAACCACCATGAAGTCGCGGCAGGCCGCCGGCAGCGCCTGGATGTCCGTGGCTACCCACAGGACGTGGACGCCGCAGTCGGGTCCCCGTTCGGCCAGCCGGGTGAGGCGGCCGCGGTCCACGGGAGCGTCGTCCTCCACAATGACCAGCACGGACGGGAGGACCGGCTCTTCCAGCTCATGCTTGCCCGGGTCGATCCCGGGCCGCAGGTCAGGGCCGGACCGCTTGGCCGCTGCCTCGCGGGCATCGACCAGGTCCTCGAGCCTGGCCAGCAGGGAGGAGCCGCCGGCGGAACCGGCGGCAAGGTGGTCTCCGCCCAGCGGGCTGTGGCCCGAGCCCACGTGCGGCAGCCACTGCAGCCAGTTCCAGCGTTCCCGGGACTGGGCGGACGTGATGGCGGTAAGGACCACCTCGGCCGGGGAATGCAGGCCCACCAGCTGCAGCACCATGCCGCGGGCAACGTCGTCCACCAGGCCGCGGGCACCGGCAATGCCCAGGGCGCCGGAGGTGCGCAGCTGGGAAATCACGGGAACGCCTTCGATCTCGCTGAACTGCTTGATGCAGTCCTGGATTTCGCGGGCGTACTGGACTTCGGTGTCGTTGTTGGACGGTTCTTCCAGCGGGATGCGGGACGGTGCGGTCCCCAGCCCGAACCGCAGGCCCAGGAACGACGAGTGCTCCGGGCGGTGCGTCCACAGCAGCGGTCCGAGCTTGTAGATGGCGTCCACGGTGTCGCTGACGGACGGCGCTTCCTGGAGCCGGACCGCCCGTTCCACCTGCTGCAGCTCGGTGAGGTCCTGCCTAAAGGCGGCCATCGAGGCGCGGAACTGCTTGAGCTGTTCCTTCTGCTGCTTCCGGCTGCGCATCTTCTGGTCGACGTAGTGGCCAACGATGAACAGGGGCATCATCAGCATGAACACCATGGAGAGCACGTTCTGCGTGACCGCGAAGATGACAGCGCCCATCATCAGGGGTGCCACCAGCATGATGTAGGGGAAGGGGTGGTCCTCGGGGCGCTTGGGCCCGGCGGGCAGGATCCGCTTGGGTACGTCGAAACGGGGCACCACCCGCGGGGAGCGGTTGAAGTCCACAAGGGGCGACGTCGGCGCTGCCGCGTGGTTGTGCCCCAGCGGCACCACGGTGACGGTGGTGTCCCCCAGGGTCACCGTGTCGGAGGAGTTCAGGGTGGCACGCGTGACGGGCAGTCCATCCATCAGGAGGCCGTTGGCGGAGTTGGTGTCCACGATTTCGATACTTTCGCCCACCGTGATGCGGGCGTGCCGCTTGGAGGTAAGCGGGTCCGTCAGGCGGATGTCCACGTCCCGGTCCCGGCCAATGTAGCTGGTGCCGGTGGGCAGCGAAAATTCACGTCCGACGTCGGGCCCGGACAGCACGCGCAGGGTTGCGGCGGCCGGTCCGCGGCTGGCACCGGGTTCGTGGAACTGCTCGCTGACCTGGGCCAGTGACACCACGGATCCCGGGCGCAGGCCCGATTCGAGGAGGTTGTCCTCGCGGGCCAGGATGTTTCCGGTGATGCCGGCGCCCACGAAGGCTTCGTCGATCCGCAGGGAAAGGTTGTCCGGCGCCGGCGTGCCCTTGCGATCCGGGTCGGCAGCCCACAGCACGGTGGCGATATCGGCCACCGTGGCCATGCCGTCCACCGTGACGGCCAGGTCCTTGGCGTCGGCGGGTTCGCGGCGGAGTGTCAGGCGGATCCTCATCCTTCGTCCACGCCCCTCATCTTTTCAAGCAGGTACAGGTCAGCGGACGTCACCAGGTGGGTGGTGACGGCATGTTCCACCAGGCGAGCGCGGCGGTTGGTGGCGAGCTTCCCGCCACCCCCGCGCAGCCCCACCACGCCCACCCGGTCAAGCTTGTCGCAGACGTTGTCCAGTTTTCGGTTGAAGCGGGTCAGTGCCCAGCCCAGGGTTTTCGCGGCGGCCGCGGAGGACGGGATGGTACTGAAACCGGTGCCTTCGCGCCGGAGCACCGGCTCGGCGAGCGCCACGATGAGTGCCTTCTGCGCGTCGGTGAAGACCACAGGCCCAATGGTGGTGTCGCCGCTGCTGGCGCCTTCCCGGGCTTCCTGGCGGAAGGATGGCGTCTTCAGGTGCACGGCGAACTCGTAGGTGGTGGGGCCGGCCGTGAAGATGATATTGGTGTGGCTGAACACCAGCGGAATCCTGGCGCCGGGTGACAGCCAGGCCTGCATGCCGCCGGAAGCGTCAGCCACGGTGGCGGAGAGCATGCTGCCCACGTTGCTGAGCCACCAGATGCCGTCGTAGCGGGCCACCTGCAGGAACTGCCGGTGCAGGTACGGGTTGTCGTCCACCTCAAGGTCGCCCTCGCGGCCAATGTTGAAGACGTCCTCGTCCGACGGCTCGTACCATTCACCACAGAAATCGATCGCTAGATCCCCCATGATCTGTGCCTCCTCAGTGGGCAATGTGTTTGCGTCATCAGCCGGTTAATCCTCCAGGCAAGCGATGGAGTCCGGGCCTTCCGGCGAGGCGCTGCCGTCTGCCCGCACCAGGATCACTTCCAGGCAAATGGGAGGTGGGCCTAACCCGGAAATAAAGGCCTTCGCGGTGTTTGTGGTTTCGTAAGGGCCGTCCGCCTTGGCCGATTTGGAGCGGTACTTGTATTTGTCGCCCTCCCTGGGCTGCGGGTTGGTCCAGGAGAAGATGATGATGTTAGGGTCTTCGGGCTTTCGTGCCGCTGAGAGCCCTTGAACAGTGGGGACGGTGCCGCTGTCCAACGCATCAGCCGGCGGCTTGCTGACCTGCTGGGTTTCCGCGACCTTGGGCGTGCCGGTAGCAGTGTTGGCCACCACGATGCCCACCACTGCCGCCAAGGCCAGGAGGGTCCCGCCGGACAGCGCGAGCCAGAGGTTGCGTTTGCCGTGGTCAGCCGCCGGCGCCGCCTGGGGCTGGTCCACGTTCACGGGACGCTGCACGGTTGCGTCGGCGGTGTAGGTATCCTGACCGGCGTCCGTTACCGGGGCACCGTAGTTCGCCGCGCCAGGGATGCCGCGCAGGACGGTGGACTGGGCCCACTCCCCCCGCCCGCCGCCGTCGGCCGCGTCTGCCCCGCGGGAACCCGTTCCGGCGGGACTTGCCGGGATGGAGGGCACCGCCGGGGCCGGCCGCCACTGGCTGGGGCCGCCGGGGGTGAAGTTCGACGGCGGGACGGCGCCACCCCTGCGTCCCGTGGCGTCGGTCCCGGCGCCGGGAAGGCCGGGGCGGGTTCGGGCCGGGAAGGTGGGCGCACTGCCGGTCCGCTCGGGATCGATGGCGGCAATGCTGCGGACGCGCGTCTCCTCGGTGCCGTCGTCCGGGTGGCTCTCCTCCTGCTGGGGCTCCTCCAGGACCTCGAAGGGCGTGACCGACAGGTTGAGCTCCGCCTGGATGCGCTGGAGGGCCAGGGCGAAGGCGTGCGCAGAGGAGTACCGGGACTGCGGCGACTTGGCCATGGCCGTTGCCAGGGCCAGTTCCAGCGACTCCGGTACGTCCGGACGGCCCAGCCGGGGCAGTGGAGTGTTGCTGATCCGGTTGATCAGTTCGCGCTGGGAGTTGTCCGCCCCCGGCATGACGAAGGGTGACCGGCCGGCGAGCAGCGTGTAAAGCGTGGCGCCGAGAGCCCAGACGTCCACCATGACGCCGTCAACGCTGCCGTCCCGGAACTGCTCAGGCGGGGACCAGGGAATGGACATGCCCGAGTCGTCGTCGGAGTCCCCGGCAAGGGTGCCCGAAATCCCGAAGTCGGTGAGGGCGGGGCGGTTGTAGTCCGTCACCAGGATGTTGGCCGGCTTGATGTCGCGGTGGGCGATGCCGGCGCGGTGGGCGGTTTCGACGGCGGACGCCACCTGGATGCCGACGGCCAGGACCTCATCGACGCTGAAGCGCTGCCGCCGGTACCGCACGTCCAGGCTGGGCCGGGAGCAGAACTCCATGGCCAGGTAGGAGTGCCCGTCGTCCGTCACTTCCGCTTCGAAAATGGTGACGATGTACGGGTGCGAGGACAGCTGGGCCATGAGGTTGGCCTCTGACTCGAAGCGCCGCCGGGCGCCCTCGGTCTTCAGGTCCGAGAGCAGTACCTTGACGGCGACCTTCCGGCGCGGCCTGTCCTGTTCATACAGGTAGACGTCGGAAAACCCGCCCGAGCCGAGCAGGCTGATGTAGGTGAACCCCGGAATGCGGGGCGGCGGCGCAACGGGCCGTTTGGAACTCAAGGAATCTCCTCAAAACGCAGTGAGATGTTGTCGCCCAGCTCCGCGATATCGCCGTCGAGCAGGATGGCCATCTCGTTTTGGGCGAGGCGGCGCGGCGGTTGGCCTTCGCGGACCAGGACAGTGCCGTTAGTGGCTTTAAGGTCGCAGAGCATCACATGCCAGCCCTCCAGCCGCACCTCAACGTGGGACCTGGAAATGTCGCCGCCGGGGCTGGCCACCTGCACCAGCCGCGGCATCACACCGCCCTGGACCCGGGACACCGATGGCTGCCTGCCGATGACCATTGACTGGTCGAGGTCCAGCAGGTCTCCGGTGGACAGCCGCATCCGGCCCAGCCGCGGACGCGCCACCTGCACCGCGTCAGGCAACAAGGCGGCGCCGCAGACGCTGCACTGGGCACGGGTGGGCGGGTTGGCGTGGCCCTGGGCGCACACGCGGGCAAGCACCAGCGGGCCGCCGGCGTCATCCTGCTGCGCGGCAGGTGCGGTCGACGCCGGACCGGCAGTCGTTCCCGCGAGGCTGCTCTTCATGACCGTCTGGCCATCGTGATCGGGGTCGAAGCCTGCGGCGGGTTCCTGATTTGGGACACGGTTGTGGGGCACCGGGTTGTGGGGCACCGGGTTGCGCGGCGCCGGGTCGTGGACGGGGGCAGGCTCATAGGCTGGAGCAGGATGCTGCGCGGCTGCAGGGTCCTGGGCGGGGGCATGGCTGCCGCCGCTCGGTGCCGGCGCCGCGCTGGTCGCCGCTCCCCCGGTGCGCCAGGGGACGGAATCGATGAGGACTCCAGTGGAGGCAGGACGCGGCGGGGTGGCAGCGTCATCCTCCGAACCTGCAGCAGGGCCGGCCTGACCGTTTGTTTCGGCTCCTGGCCCGGAACCGGCTGGCGGCCCTTCCTTGGCCGCGTCCTCCGCTGTACCAAGGGCAGGCACCGGCTCGGCTGCGGGGAGTGCCGGCTGTTGCTGCGGCACAACGTGCCCGGAGTCGGCGTCGGGGTCTTCGCGCACGGCGGCATCCTCGATGTTCCGTATCACGGTGCGGTCCCACAGGTGGTCGTAGGACGTGGTCATCTCCGCAGCTGGAACTTCATCACCTTGGTTCGGGGCAGCACCGGTTGGCCCGGCGCCTGTCGCGGCCGATTCCGGGCCACCGGCTTCCTCAACAAGATCGCCGTCAACGTCGATAATCGCGCCCGGGGCAATGGTGGCTTCCGGGTCAAGGTCATGCACGGCGGGTACGGGATCCAGCATGGCATCAGGTTGCTGCACGTCCGCGGCAGGAGCAGCCGGCGTGACAGTTTCAGGCCGGTCATGGGAATCTTCGGCCGGTTCACCGGCATCTGCCGGTACGGCCTCCGCGGCAAGGGCCTGATGGATATCGGCCGGCCCGTCCACTTCGCCGGAAGAATTCACAGCGAAGGGGCCATCTGCGCCGGCCGAAGCACTCCTGGGTTCCGCGCGGTCTGCGGCAGCCGAACCACCCTGTGCAGCCGAACCACCCGCGGCAGCCGAACCACCAACAGCGGCGGGGCCGGCAACAGCGGCGGGGCCGGCCGGTGCGCCCAGGGTCAGGGACTGCAGCAGCACCACGCCCTCCCCCAACGGCAGTTCAACGTGGGGATGTCCAACCAGCGGCAGGCCGGGTCGTCCCGCCGCCTGCCCAGCGGTGCCGCTGCCACCGGAGGCCATGCCCAGCCAGCACTTTCCGGGCACAACGAACCTGCGCTCGTTCCAGGTGGTCACGTCGCGGCCGTCGAGGTCCACCGGACCTCCGGGCTGCTCCACCGTCAGGTCCAGGTCACCGCGCAGGAAGACCCGCAATGACCCATTGAAGTCAAGGATGCCAAAGGACGGTATGCGGGTCAGCGATCCACCGGAGCTGCTGGTCACGGCGGCCAGGACCTCGTGCGGCTCGGGCTGTCCGTCCAGGAGCTCCCAGATGGCACCCGCGAGTTCGGGCGGCGTCTCAGGGCCCAGGAGGACGGCGGTTCCGGAGCGGACAATGCCCAGCCATGTGCCGGGGACGTAGCTGGCGCCGGTCATCGTCCGGGCTCCCCGTCCTGGTCCGTGGTGTCCTCCACCGGTGCGGGCAGCGGCTGCGTGACGGTTTCGGACGCCAGCGGCCGCGGCAGCGTCACTTCGTCCCCGTCCGCGGAGGTCAGGCGGGGTGCGGTGGTGCCCGCGCCGTCGTCGTTCGCTATGTTCCTGGCGTCCACCACGATGGCCGTCACGTTGTCCCGGCCGCCGTTGCGCAGGGCAGCCTGGATCAGGGCGTCCACTGCGTCCTGCGGCTCGGCCACGGTGCTGAGGATCCGGAGGATGTCGCCGTCCGATAATTCCCCGGTGAGGCCGTCGGAGCAGACCAGGACCCGGTCTCCTTCCTCGACGGGAAGGAGCCAGTAGTCCGCCTCCGTCTCGTCCCCCGTGCCCAGGGCCCGGGTGACAACGTGGCGTCGGGGGTGGACAGTGGCTTCCTGGGCGGTGATCTCGCCCGCGTCCACCAGCTCCTGGACCTCGGAGTGGTCCACGCTGATCTGCTCGAACCGGCCCTGGCTGAGCCGGTACGTGCGCGAATCGCCGATGTTCAGGACCAACCAGTACGGCATGCCCATCTGCTCCACGAGCACAGCGCCGGTGAGGGTGGTGCCGGCGCGGGCGCCGGTGGCTTCGCGGATGGAGTTGTCAGCGCGGACCAGGTACTGCTGGACCACGGCGGCCGTGATGCTCCGCTCCCCCGTGCTGACCTGGGGCATCCCGGCCAGTGCCCGCACGCACAGGCCGCTGGCGATTTCGCCGGCCTCGTGCCCGCCCATGCCGTCAGCCACGGCGAAGACGGGATCGGCCGCGATGTAGGAATCCTCGTTCAGCTCCCGGCGGAGTCCCCTGTCCGTTCCATAGCCGTAGGTGAGGCTGAGGCCCGGCCCCGGCTGGTTTGGTGGGGAAACACTGGCGGGGTGCTGGTTCATGCCTGTCCTAGGTAAAAGGTACGGTCTCCAAAGTGCACGCTGGATCCCGGGGTAACAAACGTGGGGACGCCCGGCACCAGGGGGGTGCGCAGGCCGTCCGGGGTGGTGACGGCGCTTCCGTTGGTTGACTGTCGGTCGGTCACCCAGATGCCTGCGCCGTCGGTGAGCAGGTGCAGGTGTGTCTTGGAGATGGAGCGGCCGGGATCGTCCACGGCCAGCAGTTGGGCGCGCTGTTCGCCTGCCTGGCCCACGGGGTTGCGGCCCACCAGGACGTTGCGGTCCAGCTGGAAATCGCGGCCGTCGTCCAAGCGGATGCGGAGGACGGCAACGGGGGCCGGGCCGCCGGTCCCGGGGCGCACCTGGGTGCGTTCGACGTCGTCGTCCACGTGCGGCGGAGGCATCCGGTGGCCCCCCGCCGGACCCTGGGCGGAACCGGGGGCGAGGCCTGCCGGTGCACCCTGGGCGGAAGCGGCGGGCGGCGCGAAGGAGGACGGTGAGGTGTAGGGCATTGTCTGCGACGGCATGGTGGCCGATGGCGCGGGTACTTGGGGTGGCTGGAATTGGGGTGCAGGGGCTTGGGGCGCCTTTGCCTGCGCCACGGGTGCGACGGGCGCCGGGTTATAGGGCGCCGGGTTATCGGGCGCCGGGGCCTGCGGCAGCGGAGCCTGGGGCTGGGCGGTTTCAGGGCCCGCAGCGTGCGGCGCGTTGGCGCCGGCCACCGGGGAGAGCACCTGCTGCACGGGCGGGAGGTCCAGGGGCGCGAAGCTGTAGGGGCCCTGGATGCCGCCGGTGGTGATGGGGTCCCTGCCTGCCTTGACGTCGAACACCAGGGTCTTCGCAGCGCTGTCATTCCAGCCCCGCAGCCCGCCGTTCTTGTCCCAGCGGTTGGAAACCACCACCAGCACAGCCCAGGCAGCACCCACCAGGAGCAGCGGGCCAAGGATGAACAGGGCGGCGTCAAACCACTTGAAGACCACAACCAGCACCGCCGCCAACACGGCCAGCAGGATGCCGGCCCCGGTGATGAGTCCGCGCAGGAATACAGCCCCGGCGCCGGGCGCGTAACCGTCCTGGTCCGCGCTGCGGATGCCCATCAGCAGGTTGCCCGGTGTCTTGCCGGTACGGGATTCCAGGCCGAGCACCACGAACAGGTAAGCCAGCGTAAGGCCAAGGCCGATCCCGCCAAACAGCACCAGGGATGAGGTGTCGTAAACGATGAAGCCGCCGCTTCTGGTCCGGGTGACCCCGGCAAATCCGATGGCGAACGTCACTACCAGCACCGCAACCCCGGGCAGCCAGTCGATGACGGCAGCGCCAAGCCGCTTGCCCGCCGCAGCCGGAACAAGCTGAAGGTTCACTGCCATTCCCGTTCCTCCCCCTGGAGCGGCCTCCACCCTGGTGGAACCGCCGGTTTTGCCCGGCCCGGTGCCCGCGTGCAGGGTACTCCTGCGCGCGGTGCCCGTAAATGCGGTGCCCGCCGGCTGACCTGCCGGGGGCCTTTCTACTACCGGGATAGTACCGGGAATCCCGGGCGTGTGCGCGGGGCGCGCCTCCCGGGCATCACTCCTGGCCTGGCCCACTACCGGGTCCGGGGTGCGGGTGCGGCGCGCCGCCCGGTTGGGCAGCGGCGCGCCGCAGGCGGTGCAGAAGGTGGCTCCCGCGCGGATCTGCTGTTGGCAGCGCGGGCAGCGTTCGGCGTCGGGCATCACTGCTGGTTTGGTCCTTGCTGGTGTGGTCCTTGCTGGGTGGGTCCCGTGTTGGGCTCCTGACGCTGGGTGCCCGCCAGGTCTGCGGGTGCCTGCCCGCCGGCAACACGACGGCGGCGCGCGGCAAGGATTCCGCCCACTGACGGCAACGGCAGGCGGCCGCCCAACCTGAGGCCGTTGCCGGAGTTCATCGCGGTGCGGGCGTCGGCAAGCAGCGACCGGGGAGAGAACCGTGCCTGCTGCCGGCGCCAGAACCCCATACCGGAGGTCATCTCCTTGAGGGACCCATCAACGATGGTCCAGTACTCGTGGACTTCCTCCTCGGTGGGCTCCCCCGCTCCGAAGATGGAGGCGTCCGCCCGGCGCGCCAGCATGGTGGTGGTTCCCTGGGTGGCAGGGAACGCTTCGGCCAGGACGGCAGCGCTTTCGCGCCGCGTCGAGCGGGTGTCGACGGCGGCGCCCAGGTCTGTCGCCAGGCTCACCACCTCGTTCCATCCTCCGCCCACGCGCTGGGCCGGGTGGCCGTCGCGGAAACGCGACTTCCGTCGTCGTGATTTCAACAGGGCGATCAGCAACAGCGGAAGGGCCAGGATCACCAGGGGGATCGCGACGACGCCCAGCGCACCCAGGAGGGCGCCCCAGAACAGCCAGGGGTTGTTCTTCTTCTGGTCAGCGTCCAGCGCGTCCGGTGAAGAGTCCGGCGGCAGGTCCGCGGGCTCCTGGGGCGGGGGCGGCGGCTGCAGCACCTGCGGCTTGGGCTTGGATTTGTTCTCGGGGTCCGGCGGGATGGGGATGTTGTCCTTGGGCGGGGTGGGATCGAAGCTGACCCAGCCAACCCGCTCGAATGCGACCTCTACCCAGGCGTGGACGTCCTTGCCTGTGATCTTCACCTCGCCTGCGCCGTTCTCCGGGCTGGTCGGCTCAGGGTAGAACCCCATCACCACGCGGGACGGGATGCCCAGGTGCCGGAGCATCAGGGACATGGCCACCGCATACTGTTCGTCGTCACCAAGCATCTGCTTGGCCGTCAGCAGGCTGCGGATGCGGGCCGAGCCGTGGCCGGAGACGCTGGGCAACTGGCCCTCACTGACCAAACCGTTGCTGAAGGCCCCGGTCTTCTGGAAATGGGCTTCGATCTGGCGCACCCGGTCGATGGCGGTCGGCGCATCGGCGGACAGGTCGTTGGCCTGGGACCCGACCACTGGGGGCACCTCCAGGGCGTCCGGAAGGGAGACCTTGGCGAAGTCGTACTGCGTCAACTGCCCGTGCTCGAGCTTGACGGGGTCGGAAACCTGGACGCTGTAGGAGTCGCCGCGGGACAGTCCGCTGGTGGTCACTGCGGTGTCGGATCCCGGGTTGAAATAGAGGCCCGCGGCCGCGGCAGAACCGGACTGGTCAAAGCTGATGCCGGTGGTCTTTCGGCCGCCCGGGACGAAGTAGCCCTGGTAATCCTCGATGTTGATGCTGATCGAGTAGTCGTTGGTGGGCACTACCCCGGATGAATCGGCGAGGGTGTTGATGGATTTGGCATCGCCCACCTTGCTGAAGTTGCCGGAGCCGTTGGGGTCCATGTTGTAGTTGGTGCCGTTGAAGGCGTCCAAAGCGCCGAGCCGGACCCGGCCGTCCCGTGGCAGGCCCTTGACCACAAACAGGGTGTCGTCCTTCTTGTCCTTCACATAGGTCCGGAAGCTGGCAAGGGGCGTGATGTAATCCTTGGGGTCGAACGGCGGCACCACCACGTTGCGGAGGACTTTCCGGTCCTCTCCGGCGCTGACCAGCGGTGCGGCCACCGCGGTGACGCCAACGCTGACGGCAATGACTCCCGCTGCCATGCCCAGCCGGCGGATCCTGGCGCGCCGTGTGGCGGCCGTATCCGTCTGCGGGTTGTTGACCGACACCCGGCGGGTGCTGTTCCGCCGCAGGGCGTCCCGGCGGAAGGTTGCCCAGGCGATGCCGAGCACGGTGAGGCCGATGCCGCGTTCAAGGGTCAGGAACGCGGCGTTGGTGCTGAAGGCGATGCCCGTGACGAACAGGACCAGCACCGGCAGGAGGGGAAGGTAGGGGCTTTTGGAGCGCCAGGTCAGAACCGCCGCCACGAGCGCCGTGATCAACGAGCTCAGGAAGGGGACAATGAGCACGCCGCCGGAAGTTCCCACCGGCACGCCCACGGTGAGCATGTCCTTCCAGGCGAACACGACACCCAGGAGCAGGGTCCGCAGCGAATCCAGGCTGGGGACGAAGCCGGCGATGGCGGCGTCCGGAACCGCCAGCCAGGTGCCGAACACCAGGTAGGCGGCAAGGGCTAGGGCGGTGGTGATCAGCAGGCCCAGGCGCAGGTGCGCGTTGGCAGCGCCGATGGCCAAACCCAGGATGATGCCGCCGAATCCGGACAGCAGGTAGTACGGGTCGCCGCCGAAGCTCAGGCCGAAGCCGAGCAGGCCCAGGCCCAGCAGGACCACCAGTGCCCCGGCGTCGAGCAGGAAATGCCACAGCGGCTGCCCGTCCGCGAACGCCGACTCAGTGTTGGCAGCCTTGCGGCGGGTGCGGGATTGCGGGAACTGGGTTTGTGGGGAACGGCCCGGTGCGGTGCTCATGCCGCCGCCTTTCTCAGCACGATGGCAAGGTCGGCCAGGTCGCCGAGCGTCAGGACAGTGAGGTCTGCGATGTTGGCCCGCGTGGGGGCCGCACCGGCTTCCACCCGTACCGCCAGGCTGCGCACGCCGGGCGGGACGGAGGCGGCGGCGGAACGGAGCTGGGTTGCCGTGACATTGCTGCCCACCACGAAGAACACCACGGAGGCGTTGGGAACAGTGTCGGCCAGCGTCCGGGCAAGGTCGACGGCGGTGCGGCGCATCGGGGTGCCGACGATCCGGGTCATGTCATCGAGCATGTTCCGGCCGGTTTCGCAGCGCAGGGGTCCCTTCTGGGTCAGGACGTCCAGTTCCCGCTGCTCACGGATGGCCTGCCGGCCGATGGAGGCGGCCACCGAGATGGCCATCTCAAACTCGGTTTCGGAAGCGTATTCCTCGGTGTTGATGGACAGCGAAATGGCCAGGTGGGCACGGCGGGTTTCCTCGAACTGGCGGACCATGAGTTTGTTGGTGCGGGCCGTGGTCTTCCAGTGGATGTGCCTGCGGTCATCGCCGGGCACATAGTCGCGCAAGGCATGGAAGGAGACGTCGGCACTGGAGAGGTCTGTGGTGGGCATGCCCTCGAGGTCGCGGATGAATCCGGCGGCAGACCCGGCCAGGGCAACGGTGCGCGGGTGGACGAAGAGGTCCTCCGGCTCGGTCCAGAGGACCTGGCGGCGCAGCAGGTGCAGCGGGTCGGCGCGGACGGAGCGGACCGGTCCCACCACGATCACGGCGCGCCGGGCGGTGGGGATGGTGAACAGGTCCTCGTGGACCTGGCCGGGCTTCATCCGGGGCAGGTGGAAGACGGCCGTGGTGCTGCCCACCGGCAGTTCCAGCGCGGCGGGCAGCAGGGGCCGGGACGAGGTGTTGGAGACGGCGATGCTGCCGACGGCGCTGTCCCCTACCGCCACCCGGGTGCGGGCAAGGTCCAGCACCACGCCGTAGGAGGACCTCCCCAGGATGAAGGCCACCGCGATCACGAACATTGCGAACGCGGCAATGGACGCCGCCGTGGCTTCCTGCCAGCCGAATGCCTGGCCGGTGGTCCACAGCAGGATGGCGGCGGCCAGGACGGACCAGCCCAAAATGCTGACCACGGACAGCACAGGCCACGCATACTTCAGCCAGTTGTCCCGGACAGCCCGCCAGGCGGGCGCCAGGGCGAGGAGCGCGGTGCTGCTGGCCTCGGACCACACCGCTGCAGGGTGCAGCCGGGTGGGGCGGCCGTTCCGGTGGAAGAGCTGCTGGAGACGCTCTGTGAGGCGGGTCAGCGGGGTGCCGCTGGACGTGCCGTCAGACATATGGGTGTGCCTTCGTTGTTGCGCTGGAATGGAAGGGTGGCGGCTGCGGCCTCAGGCTGCGGCACGGCGGTTCAGACGTTGGTGCGCTGCTGCGGGGCTGCGACGTCGGCCAGAATCCTGGTCAGCACGGCTTCTGCGGTGGCGCCGGAGAACTCTGCTTCGGGGTCCATGACGAACCGGTGGGTCCACACCACGGGAGCCAGTTCCTTGATGTCATCCGGCAGGACGAAGTTCCGTCCCTGCGAGGCAGCCCAGACCTTGGCGGCCCGCACCATGGCCAGGGCGCCGCGGACGGAGACACCCAGCCGGGTCTCCGGCGCGTTCCGGGTCTCCTCGCACAGCCGGGAAATGTATTCAAGCACGGCGGTGTCAACGTGTGCCGTGGCGGCGAGATCGGCCATGTCCGCCACCGCCTGGGTGGTGATCACGGGAGTCAGATCCTTGGACCGGTCCTTCAGGTTGGTCCCGCCCAGGAGCCGGACGGTGGAGGCGTGGTCCGGGTATCCGATGGAGGTCTTGATCAGGAAGCGGTCCAGCTGGGCCTCGGGCAGGCGGTAGGTGCCTGCCTGCTCGATCGGGTTCTGGGTGGCCATCACCATGAACGGCCGGCCCGCGGAGTAGGTGACGCCGTCCACGGTGACCCGGGATTCCTCCATGACCTCCAGCAGTGCCGACTGGGTCTTGGGCGAGGCACGGTTGATCTCATCGGCCAGGACGATGTTGTTGAAGATCGGTCCCTTGTGGAACTCGAACTTCTGCGTCTTCTGGTCGTAGATCGTCACGCCCGTCACGTCGGAGGGAAGCAGGTCCGGGGTGAACTGGATGCGGTTGTTGGAGCCCTGCACGGTGGCAGCCAGGGCCCTGGCCAGGGAGGTCTTGCCCGTTCCGGGTGCGTCCTCGAACAGGACGTGGCCCTCGGCCAGCATGGCGGTGAAGGTCAGCCGGATGACGTGTTCCTTGCCCAGCACCGCCTGCCCCACGTTGGCAACCAGCTTTTCGAACGTGCCGGCAAACCACTCGGCCTGCTCAATGGTCATTGTCATAAAAGTTGTTTCCTTCTACTGGGTCGAATTCTGTGCGGGCCCGGGCGGACCCCGCATTGCTGTGCAGTGTTCCCTGCTAACGGTTTGGCATGCCGGCCGGCGGGTTGCAGCCCACGTTTGAGGTGTCGCAGCGCAGCCAGTTGCCAGAGGCCATGCCATCGCTCAGGTGGTACCAGATGCCACTGGGGTTGTTGGAAGTCTTGTACCAGACCTGGTAGCGGTCAGCCCGCGAGTAGGCGCCGGCGTCAAGCCACTTGCCGCCACCGGTGCACTGGGACGGGTTGCCGTCGACGAAGCTGTCCGTTCCCTTGCGGGGTTCGGTGCAGCTGCGCACCGGACTGGCCGTGACATTCCAGTCCGTGGGCGGCGGTGGGGTGTTGTCTGGGCCGGAAGTCGACGTTGCTGGGCCGCCAATTGCTCCGTTGGTGACGGTGTAAGCACGGACCCGCAGTTTGTGGCTCTGGCTCCATCCGCCGGCACCGGCATCGAATTTGTTTGCCTTGCCCACGTTCTGCCAGCCGCCGCCGTCCATGCTCACCTCGTAGTAGCTGAGGGGCCGGCCGTTCGTAGCCGGGTCGTTCCAGGTCCAGTGCACCTGGCCATCCCCCTTGGCTGACGTGGTGCCATTCACGCTCGGGGCGTTGGCCGGACCGTAGGGGTTACCTGTGCCAACGGCCTTGGCGTCTCCGGACATGTTGTTCTTGGTGGACGTGGCGATGATGGTCACGGTGATGTCCCGGCCATTGGTCATGCCGCCGATGGTTCCGCCCCCGGCCTTGATGGCGCCGGTCTTGCCGTCGGCATTGTAGGAGTAGGCAATCTCGGACGCGGTGGAGCCGTTGCGCTGGGCATCGGTCAGGGGCGTGAACGTGACGTCGAGCTGGCCGCTGGTCCCGTTCTCCTTCACGGTGCCAGCGTTGACCTGGCCCGGCTTGCCGGCGGCACGGATGGGTGCGGACTGGGCGCTGGTGGCACTGGTTCCGGCTTTGTTGGTCGCCGACACCGTGAAGGTGTAGTTCGTTTCCGAGTTATCCACGGTGACGTTCTGCGAGGTGGCGGCAACCTGCTGGCTGGAAACCGGCGCACCGCCGCGAAGCGTGGTCAGGGTGTAGGACGAGACTGCATCACCGTTGCTGTTGGGCGCCGACCACACCACGCGCAGCTGGCTTTGCGAACCCACCGGCGTTGCCTGGGCCACGCTCGGCGCGGCAGGAGTCGCGGGGACGCCGGCCGGTACTTCTGCCGCCGAATACGGGCTCCACTCGGACGGGTCCTTGGCGTCGTTCCGTGCCAGGACCCGGACCTTGTAGGACACGCCGTTCTGCAGGCCCTTCCAGACGTAACTGACGGACGTCAGCCCCTGGATCTGGGCGTTCTGCCCGGCGGGTGCCGGCGAGATTTCCAGGTCGTAGGACTTTACGGGCGAACCCTTGCTGGCCGGAGCGGCCCAGTTGACCGACAGTTGCTTGTCGCCGAACTTCAGCGACGGCGCCTGCGGGGTATCCGGCTTGACGTCCGGGCGGACATCGGCGGACGCGGGCGACCGGTCGGAATCACCGAACTCGTTGGTGGCCGTCACCTGGAAGTGATAGGTGGTGTTGTTGGTCAGGCCGTTCAGGGTGCAGGTGTTGGCCGGGCAGTCCTGCCGGAAGCCGCCCTCCCCGTAGACGGTGTACTTGGTGATGGGTGAACCCCGGTCCGCCGGTGCGGACCAGGTGAGCAGGGCGGTTTGGTCGCCCACGCTCTGCGCCTGCGGAGTGGCCGGTGACGCCGGCTTGTCCTTGACCGTCAGCCGGACCCGTGCCGTGGCATGCCGGGAGCTGTCCTGTGTCTTGTCCTCCACGGTGTAGGCCACCACCAGGGTGCCGGTGAATCCGGGCGCAGGCGTAACCGTGATCGAGTCACCGTTGACGCCCACGTTGCCGCTGCCGGTTTCGGTATTGGCGGCAATGATCTTCAGCGGGGTTTCCGGGAACGGGTTCGCGTCGTTCGCCAGGACGTTGACCGTGACCGGTTTGCCGGCGGCGGCATTGGCTTCAACGTCGTCGTTGGCCACCGGCTTGGGCCGGTTGGAGGCAGTTACCGAGAGCTGGTACGTGGCCGTGGCTTCAAGTCCGCGGGGATCGGTTGCCTTGACCTGCACCGCGGCGCGGGTCCCGGTTGCCGTGGAATCTGCCGCCGAAACCTTCAGCGTCCTGCCTTCGATGCGTGCGTTGAACCCGCCGGGAGAGTCTCCCACCAGCTGGTACTTCATCTTCTCGACGTCGTCCTGGTCCGGATCGGAGGTGAGCTTGCCCAGATCCGTGCTGGCGGAGTCGCCCTTGGGAACATCCACGTTGGCGCCGAGCAGTTCGGGCGGGTTGTTCTTGTTGGGATCCGGGAGGACCTTGGTGCGGATGCTGAGCGTTGACTTCAGCCCGGCGGGATCATCCGGTCCGGTACCGTCGGTCACTTCGAAGGTGAGCGATCCGGGACCCACATAGTCGGCCCCTGCCGTGTACTTCAGGCCCGTACCGTCACCCGTGACCGGGTTCCCGCCGTCGGCACCAATGAGCTTGATCCTGTCCACCTGGGTCAGCCGGGGCGACCGGCCTTCCCTTACCTTGACCCACTCCTTCAGGTCGACGTCGACGGACTGGCCGGCCACCACTTCAAGGACCTCGTCCTTGGCCAGGGTGGGAACCTGCTGGCCCAGGCCGGGAACCCAGATGATGGCCGTGGACTGCTGGCCGTCCACGTCTTCCACGGTGTACGGGATGAGCTGGGGCTGTTCGGTGAGGTCCACCAGCACGTTGCCGTTGCCGCCGGGTCGGGCGGTGGTGGCCTCGGTGCTGATCTTCAGGTTTTCGCCCACGCCGTCGGGGTCCTCATCGTTCTTGAGGACTGGCACGTCCACGGCGGTCTTGCCCATGGCCTGGGCGGACGTCACCCTGTCATCACGGGCGATCGGCGCCTTCAGCGGCACGTCGTTGTCGACCACAAGGCGGATGGTGGCCTGCGCCGCGGCGTCCCGGTCGTCGGCGATCGTGTAGCGCACATTGACGGTCCCGGCCTCGTTAGGGGCCAGGAGGATGATGCGGCCGCTGTTCCTGCTGACGGTGGCCTGCAGTGCCGGGTCGGCCTCGATTCCGTCGGTAAGGATGCGGATGCGGTCGCCGTCGGGATCGGTGTCATTGGCGGTCGCGTCGACGGCTATCTGGCGGCCGGGGCGCACCCGGACCTCGTCGTCCACCGGGGTGGGCTTCTGGTTCATCTCACCGCGGGGCGCGATGCCCACGGTAACGGTTCCCGTGTTGACGGCGCCCTGGCGGTCCACCACTTTGTAGCGGAAGGTATCGGTACCGGCGCCGTCCCCGGCAGCGGTGAAGTCGATGAAGTTGCTGCCCACCGTGGCGGTTCCCATGGCTGGGGTGCTGTCGATGCCGGTCAGCTGCACGGAGTCCCCGTCGGGATCGATGCCGTCCAGGGGAACCGGAATGCGGACGGTACCGGCAGCCACCACGCGGGCGGTGAGGTTCCGCGGCTGCGGCCGGGAGTTCTCAGCCCCTTCCAGTGGAAGGATGTGGATGGTCACGGCGGCGGCGCTCTTCTGGCCCTGCGGATCCACCGCGTTGTAGATGGCGCGCACGGTCTTGGGCTGGCTGCCCGCGATGAAGCGGAGCGTGTTCTCGGAGACGAAGCTCTTTCCGTCCGCCGGGTCCACGGCCTGCGGCAGGACGGGGTCCACAGTCAGTTCCTGCCCCTGCGGGTGGGTGTCGTTGTCCAGGACGGGGATGGTGACCACGTCATTGACGCGGACATTCACCTCGTCAGGCTTGGGCTGCGGGGCTTCCACCACCGCGGGCGCCGGGACCGGCACCACGGAAACACTGCCGGTGGCCGACTTCCTGCCGTTTGACATGGTGTATTCGAACAGGATGGGGTCCTTGGTCCCCAGGATGTCCGTGATCCGCAGGACGCTGTGGTTGATCACGCTGACGGATACCGTGGCGTTGTCCGGAAGTTTCACGGACTGCAGCACCAGGACACCGCCTGAGGGGTCGGAGTCGTTGGCCAGGGGGTCCAGCAGCACGCTTCCGCCGGTGGGCATCAGGGCCACGTCATGGACTGCCACGGGATCGCCGCCGTCGTTGCCGGATTCGACGTCGACGCGGATGAGGCCCTGGCTGCTCTGCGGCCCGTTGCTGGCAATGTAGGTCAGGTAGACCGGGCCCGGGGTGGTGCTGCGGAAGGTGAAGGTCCCGCCGTCCGTGACGGGGCCGAGTTCAGCGGGGCCGTTGGCTTCCACCTGCGCCAGGCGGAGGGCGCCTCCGTTGGGATCGACGTCGTTCTTCAGCGGGGAGATGACCAGGTCCTGGCCCACGACGGCGGTGACGTGGTCGGCGTTGACCACGGGCGCCAGGGCCCCGGGCGGCTTCACGTTGACCACCACCTTGCCGGTGACGGTGGCGCGGCCGTCCCAGATGGTGACCTGGACGTTTTTCTTGCCGGCGGTTGCGCCGGAGTCCTGGAAGGTGAGCAGGCCGTCCCGCCGGACCTTGACCTGGTCCTGGTCGTTGTCCGCCTTCGCGTCCAGCAGGACCAGATCGTCGCCGTCGGGGTCGATCCAGTCGGTGAGGATGTTCTGGCTGACGGTCTTGCCCTGTTCCACCAGCATGGTGGTGTCTTCGCCGCGCTTGAACTTCGGCGGTTTGTTTTCATCGGGTCCCACCACGCTGAGCGTGACCTGGCCGGTGGCGGACAGGCCGCGGCCGTCGGAGGCACTGTAGTTGAACGTCTCAGTGCCTGGTTTGGCGTCGGCCGGCACGGTGATCTGGAACGCCGTTCCGCCGTAGATGTTTTCCAGGGTGCCTGACTTGGGTCCGGAGTCCCCCACGGCCGCGGTCAGGACGTCGCCGTCGGGGTCGGAGTCGTTGTCCAGGACGCTGAGGATGGTGGTGCGGCCCGGGCGGACGCCGACGGCGTCGGGCTTGGTTTCCGGCGGCCGGTTGGGTTTGGTCCGGTCCGGCAGGATGTTGATGGTGTTGTTGTCCGCCGATTCCTGGTCCTGGTCGTCGGACTGGTTTTTGGGTGGGATGACGTCGTCCCAGTTGTTGACCAGCTGCATGTTCTGGTTCACCAACCACACATTCCCCGAGTTCACATCATTCAGGACCACCAAGTCCCGGTTCACCCGGAAAACATACGACGGCGACGCACTCGCCTTGGGCACGTCAACCTTCTTATCGTCACCATCATTGACGCAATCCCGGACATACTTGTTCGCACCCGACCACGCCGCATGCACACACCCACCCAACTGCACCGGAGCAGCCGGAACACCCTCGCCATCGAACGTTACCGTCTTCGCCGTACCACCATCCAACGGCTGCTTCAACAACGCCTTCCGCGTGGAGATGGCAACAACATCACTGCCTGGCCCGGCCTGCTGCAACTTCGCATCCCGCGCGTTCTCCAACGCCAACCGCTTACCACCAGGCAAAAACAAATTCCCCGCCGCAGCATCCAACACCACCGGCCGGTCCCCCACCACCGTCATCTGCAAATCCCCGGCACCCTTCAACCCATCCCAGGTCTCCGACTCCGAACCAGTCACCCCACCGCTGGCATCCACCCCCGTCACCGACACAACACCGGTCTTCGGATCCGCCGAATAAATCCGGTCATCAGAACCCACCACAGAGACAATCCCCGCCGAACCCACCAACACCGGCTCCGACGCTTCCTTATCAAAACCATTCACCGTGGACGGCGACACCGCCCACACCTTCCCCGACGCAGCATCCGTCACCGACAACGTCCGCGCACCAAAACTCACATCAGCCGCCCCCGGCAACTGCCTATCCCCACCCAAACGCATATTCGCCGCCGACACCTGATTCAACGTCGAACCAGTCTCATCATCAACAAACACCTCACCGGCATGCTGCAACACATCAAACGTCGACGACGCCGGAGTCACCGCACCATCAAGCACCCGCGACGGATAATTCAACCGCCCCACAGCATTCTTCGACTTCGACACCACCCACACGCCACCGTCATTCAACTCCACCTCAGTGGTCTTAAACCCCGGATACAACACAGCACCCGTCACCACCACCGCCACCACAGCACCAAACGCAGTACCGGTGACGGTTTTTTTGTGTCGCTTTTTCAGCCCAAGCTTCCCCAGCAGAGTTGTCACAGCGTTACTTTTCCCTCAGATTGTGTAGCCAGATGGCGGCCTGGTGGCAGGACAGGCAGCAGGCTTGCTTTCCCCGGGGTCAGCCTACCGAACCCCCGCAAGCCCCGCGATGGGGACAACTGCCCCCTTACCGGGACTGTCCGCGTCAGCAATGTGGTGCTCCGAGCGCGGCGGGGTCTGCGAGCGTGGTGTGTCCGGCGATGACGTAGCGGCCAACGTTGCGGGCGGAACCTGATTCAACCCGCCACCAGCGGACGATGCCATTGCCGGACCAGTTGTCACTCTGGTCGATGTAGCACGCCACCATGATGCGGTCCTGGTCCGTCTTGTAGAACCATGGAGGGCTGTCCGCGTTGACGCCGTCACAGTCGAAGTAGGGATTTGGCCGGTAGTTCGAGCCACCCAGGGTGAACGTACAGCTCCGTACGAAGTTGGGGTCGGAGGTCTTGATCCGGGTTTCCCACAGTCCCTGCTTACCAGCGTTGGCGCTGGCCGTGACCACTGCGCTGCCGGTACCCAAGGAGTTGAAGGTTTGGACGGCGATGGTGACGGTGTCACCGAAGTTTGCCGTGTTGACCGTCCTGCTGCCGGACGGTGCAACGTTTTCCCAGCCCCCGTTGTTGATCCTGATCTTGGTTTGCGCCACGTCGTTGGTGCTGGTGGACGGTGAGGACCAGTTCAGGGTGGCCGACTTTTGGTTCACGCCGCCGTTTTGGCCGGACGCCGAGGGGGTGCCCGGGGATCCGTACGGCGTGGCAGTGGCGGGGGTGCTGCCGTCAGAGCTGGGGGCCACCGTGGAGTTGGCAATGACGGTGATGCTGACGGCGGCGCCGTTACTGAATCCCCCGATGGTCTGGCCGGGGGTGATGGGGCCGCGGGCACCGTTGCTGGCGTTGTAGGTGTAGCTGACTTCATTCTCAGCGGAGCCATTGCGTTCTGCCGCCGTCAGTTTGCGGAAGTCCACCGTCACTGCCCGTCCTCCCCCGCCGGTGTTGGCCGGTGTCGCAGTGACCCCGGAGACCGTGCCGAGCTTTCCGGTGGCACGCCGCGGCGCCGAAGGCGGGCTGGCGGCGCCCTTGCCGGCCTTGTTTTCGGCCTGCACTGTGAAGGTATAGGCGGATTCGGAGTTGTTGGCGGTGAAGTTCGCGGTGCGGACATTGCCGGGCACCGCCTGCGTCTGGTCCGGGGCGTTGCCGCCGCTCATGGTGACGTAGTACGTGCTGATGGGGTCGCCATTGGTGTTGGGTTCGGCCCAAGTGACCCTGAGCTGGTTCTGGCTTCCCACGGAGGATGCGACGGCGGACGAGGGTGCGGCAGGTGCCGCCGGCACGCCGGCCGGGTTGTCCTCCGCCGAATACGTACCCCAGTCTGACGGTCCAAGCTCGTTGACGGCCTGGGCACGCACCTTGTACTTGACCCCGTTGGTGAGGCCGGTCCAGGTGTAGTTCAGCCCGGCCACCTCGTTCTTGACCGCGACGCCGCTGGCAGGCGGCGGCGAAATCTCCAGGTTGTAGTGCTTCACCGGTGAGCCCTCGGTTTTCGCGGCCGGCCAGGTGATGGCCATCGTCTTGTCGCCAGCCTTGACGGTGGGTGCTTCGGGCGGTGACGGCTTTTCGTCCGGGCGGATCTCGTTGGACTGTGGAGATGCCTGGGAGTCCCCCACCTCGTTGGTGGCCAGCACCGTAAACACGTACTTCACGTTGTTGGTGAGCCCGCTCAAGGTGCAGGTGGTGGTGGGGCACTTCTGCTCGAAGCCGTTGTTCGAGCGGACGGTGTATCCCGTGATGGGCGCACCGTTGTCCGAGGGCGGCGCCCACTTGAGGACGGCGGTCCGGCTGCGGACATCGGTGGCGCTCGGGGCCGAGGGCGCGTCGGGCTTGTCGCGGACGGTGAGCCGCAGGCGGCCGTCCACCTGGCGGGACAGGTCTCCCGTCTTGTCCGCCACGGTGTAGCGGACCACCATGACGCCCTTGTACCCGTCGGCAGGGGTTACGGCGATGGTGTCTCCCGCTACCACCGGCTGGCCCGCTGCGGAACCCGTCTCCACGGTGGCGGCGACAACCCGGAGGGGCGTGTCCGGGAAGGGGTTGAAGTCGTTGGCCAGGACGTTCACGCGTTCTGCCTTGCCCGCGTTGGCCTTGTCCACCGCATCGTCGTTGGCTACCGGCAGGGGCCGGTTGGAGGCGACGTGGCGCGCGGTGATGGTGGCAGCGACGGCGGGAGACCTGCCGTCGGTGACCTTCACCTGGATGTTTCCAGTGACGCCGATGCCAAGGGAACTGTCGGCCGTGATGGCGAGGGTGGCGCCGTCGACCTTTGCCTTGAAGCCGGCCGGAAGCGTCCCGTCCAGTTCGAAGCGCAGGTTGTCCTTGTCCCGCTCATCCACGTCCTTGGCCAGTCCGGCCAGGTCAACCGTCGCCTGTTCAGCCTTGGGAACGTCAATGGAGGTGCCGCTGAACGTGGGCGGATGGTTGGCGTTGGGGTCCGGGATCACCTTGGTCATGATGACCAGCATGGATTTCAGGCCATCGCCGTCGTCCGGTCCGGAACCGTCCGTCACCTCGAAGGTGATGGAACCCGGCCCCACGTAGTCCGCTTTGGCGGCATACCGCAGGGCCTTGCCGTCGGACTGGATGACACCCTCCGGCGATCCGCCCTGGACACGTACGGAGTCGGCCACCGTCACGCGGGCGGTGCGGCCGTTGCGGACGCGGACGTATTCGGACAGGTCCAGGGTGATGTCCTTGCCGGACATGACTTCCACCGGTTCCGTTTTGGCCAGGGTGGGGTACTGCGCTCCCTGGCCGGGGATCCACATCAAGGCAGTGGACGTCAGGCCGTCCACGTCCGTGACCGTGTAGGGAATCAGCTGGTCCTGCGGGGTCAGCGTCACCACCACGTTGCCTGAGTCGCCCACGCGTGCATTGGGGTTCCCATCGGGAAGGCTGATCTTCAGGTCCGAAGCCACACCGTCGGCGTCGGAGTCGTTCTTCAGGACCGGCACGTCAACCGCGGTCTTTCCAAGGGTCTCGGCCACCGTCACCCGGTCATCCTTGGCCACGGGCCGCTTGAGTTCGGCGTCGGGGCTGATATGGACCCGGATCACGGCACTGGCTGAGGCCTTCTTGTCGTCCTGGATGCGGTAGCTGATGCTTTCGTTGCCTGCGGTGCCGGGCGCCGTAAAGAGAACTTTGGCGCCGTCCGTTGCCTCCACCTGCAGCTCAGGCCTGGCCTCGAATCCGTCGGAGACCAGGCTGAGCGGATCGCCGTCGGGGTCGGAGTCGTTAGCCAAAGCCTCCACGGCCACCTTGCGGCCGGGACGGATATCCACGGCGTCGTCCACCGCGATGGGTTTCTGGTTGTTGGCCTCCGGCGGGGCGACACCCACAATGACCGTGCCGGTGTTTTCGGCGCCGATCCGGTCGCGGACCCGGTAGGTGAAGCTGTCGGTGCCGGCGGCGTCACCGGCGGCCGTGAATTCAAGGTAGCCGTCGCGCACCACGGCGGTTCCCATGGCGGGTGCCTTGTCGATGCCGATGAGCTGGACGGAGTCGCCGTCGGCGTCGATGCCGTCCAGGGGCACGGGCACCTTGACGGTCATTCCGGCCACCACGCGTGCGGTCAGGTTTCGTGGCTCGGGCCGGGTGTTCCGGTCATCATCCCGGGCGCGGATGCGGATGGTCACCTGCTGGGAATCCACCTGCCCGGATTCGTTGTGCACCTTGTAGATGGCGTAGACCGTTTTCGCCTCGGGCCCGGCGAGGAACCGGAGCTGGTCGCCCGCGACGAACATGCGGCCGTCGGCGGCGTCAGGCTGCTGGGCGAGGTCGGGAAGGAGGGTGAGCTTGGAGCCGTTGGGATCGGTGTCGTTGGCCAGGACGGGGATGGTGACGACGTCGTTCGTCCGGACCGTGGCTTCATCCGGCTTCGCTTGGGGTGCCTGGAGCTTGGCCGGGGCAGGGACCATCAGCACAGCGATCTCGCCGGTGGCGGATGAGCGGCCATTGGACACGGTGTACCGGACCGTCAGCTGGCCTTCGGCACGGATGTCCGTAATCCTCACCACCGAGTGGTCCAGCACCGCGACGCTCACCGGCAGGCCGGCGTCGGCGGTCACGGACTGCACCACCAGCACGCCGCCCGAGGGATCGGAGTCGTTGCCCAGGACGTCCACCAGGACGTCGCCGCCCGTGGGGAGCAGCGCGGTGTCGCGGACAGCAACGGGCGCGCCTTCGTCGGTGCCTGGCACCACATCCACGCGCACCAGCTGTTGGGCGCTGGCCGGGCCGTTGGTCACCAGGTAACTGACGTAGTGCGCGCCGAGCGTGCGGGAGTTGAAGGTGAAGGTCTGCTGGTCCGGGTTGAGGGTGGCCGTGGACTCGGCGTCCGGTGTGGCCTGCGCCAGCCTCAACGTCCCGCCTTGGGGGTCCGAATCGTTCTTGAGCGGAGTGATGACGGTATCGGTGCCGGCAACGGCCACCACATGGTCGGCGTTGGCGATCGGCGGCAGGGCGCCGGGGCTCCTGACGTCCACGGTGACCTTGCCTTCCGCGGTGGACTGTCCGTCCGAGACTGACACGGTGAGGACCTTGCGGCCCGGGGCGGCACCGGAATCCTGGAAGGTCAGCTGACCATCGGGGCGGATGCGGGCCTGGTCCAGGGGGTCGCTGCTGGAGACGGAGACGGCGAAGAGGTCATCGCCGTCGGGGTCCATCCAGTCCGGAAGGATGTTCTGGGTGACGGACTTGCCTGACTGGACCACCAGCGTGGTGTTCCGGTTGGGCTTTTGCCGTGGCGGGGTGTTGGTGCCGGGCGGGATGATGTTGAGGGTGATGTCGGCAGTCGCGGAGAGGCCGCGGCCGTCATCGACTGTGTACTTGAAAGTTTCGCTGCCGGTTTTATCGGCGGGCACGGCGACTTGCAGGCCGGTGGAGCCGTAGATGGGCGAAACGGCGCCGGTCTTGACGCCTTCCGGGGTCCGGACGGTGAGCACGTCGCCATCGGGGTCTGAGTCATTGTCCAGGACCGGCAGGATGGTGGTTTTCCCGGCGCGGATGCCGAACTGGTCCGGTTTGGCAACGGGGGCGCTGTTGGGCTTGGTGCGGTCCGGCAATACAGTCTGCTGGACTTCGTCGGCGGAGTCCTTGTCGGCGTCGTCGGAGGTTTCCTTGGGTGGGATGACGTCGTCCCAGTTGTTGACCAGCTGCATGTTCTGGTTCACCAACCACACATTCCCCGAGTTCACATCATTCAGGACCACCAAGTCCCGGTTCACCCGGAAAACATACGACGGCGACGCACTCGCCTTGGGCACGTCAACCTTCTTATCGTCACCATCATTGACGCAATCCCGGACATACTTGTTCGCACCCGACCACGCCGCATGCACACACCCACCCAACTGCACCGGAGCAGCCGGAACACCCTCGCCATCGAACGTTACCGTCTTGGCCGTACCACCATCCAACGGCTGCTTCAACAACGCCTTCCGCGTGGAGATGGCAACAACATCACTGCCCGGCCCGGCCTGCTGCAACTTCGCATCCCGCGCGTTCTCCAACGCCAACCGCTTACCACCAGGCAAAAACAAATTCCCCGCCGCAGCATCCAACACCACCGGCCGGTCCCCCACCACCGTCATCTGCAAATCCCCGGCACCCTTCAACCCATCCCAGGTCTCCGACTCCGAACCAGTCACCCCACCGCTGGCATCCACCCCCGTCACCGACACAACACCGGTCTTCGGATCCGCCGAATAAATCCGGTCATCAGAACCCACCACAGAGACAATCCCCGCCGAACCCACCAACACCGGCTCCGACGCTTCCTTATCAAAACCATTCACCGTGGACGGCGACACCGCCCACACCTTCCCCGACGCAGCATCCGTCACCGACAACGTCCGCGCACCAAAACTCACATCAGCCGCCCCCGGCAACTGCCTATCCCCACCCAAACGCATATTCGCCGCCGACACCTGATTCAACGTCGAACCAGTCTCATCATCAACAAACACCTCACCGGCATGCTGCAACACATCAAACGTCGACGACGCCGGAGTCACCGCACCATCAAGCACCCGCGACGGATAATTCAACCGCCCCACAGCATTCTTCGACTTCGACACCACCCACACGCCACCGTCATTCAACTCCACCTCAGTGGTCTTAAACCCCGGATACAACACAGCACCCGTCACCACCACCGCCACCACAGCACCAAACGCAGTACCGGTGAACCACCGTGAGCGCGGCAGGCGCCGCCACCGGCCCGCGCCGGAAGCAGGGCTTTGGGCGCGCGTTTGTCCGCGACGTTTCATTCTTTGAATCTCCCCAGATTTTCTGGCTCATGGCCGGCGGCCGGTTTCCGCAGAAACCGGGCATCACAACAGTACCGCTAATTCACCAACAAGTGGATAAACCATTGCGGGTGGCGGCAATCACGGGTGCAGCGGTTGGCCGCCCCTGGGTCCTAGTCCAGGACCAGCCCCTTGCCCCGGCCGCGGGTGAGGCGGACGGGGTTGATTTCGCCGAAGCCGCGCACGTTTTCCGGGTCTTGGGGAATCATGACGAACCGCTCGTCGTGTTCCAGGGCGGAAGCGGTCATGGAGTCCACCAGCACCGTGCCGGGATCGGCAAGGGTGGTCAGGCGGGCTGCCAGGTTGACCGTGGGACCGTAGATGTCGCCCAGGCGGGACAGGATCCTCCCCCAGACCATTGCCACCCGGGCTTCGGGAAGGATTTCGTCTTCGGTGAAGGCTTCGGCAAGCGCCAGCGAAATCTCGGCCCCGGCTGCCGGGGTTTCTGCGATGTAGAGGACTTCATCGCCAACCGTCTTGACCAGCCTGCCGCCGCCTACGGAGATGATTTCGGCGCACTTGTTTTCGAAGCGCTGGACCAGCCGGGCAAGTGTTTTTTCGTTCATCCGGCGGGACAGACTGGTGTAGGAGACCAGGTCCGCGAAACCCACGGCACGGGCCAGGGGCAGCGGAGCGTCGTCCTCGTCCCCTTCCCGTCCTTCCTCGCTGGCCTGCAGCCCGGCCTCGGCGCGGACGGCCAGCCGCTGGACGCCGGCGTTGAGCTGGCGGCGCCAGGAGTACACCAGGACTTCCTCGAGCGCGTCCACCAGCGCGGGAAGTTCGTTGACCAGGCGCTTGCGGGCCACGGCGTCCGTGACGCCCTGCTCATGGACCATATCCTCCACCAGGGCCTCGATCTGCCAGACCACCATGCGGTCCGTCATCTGCCCGATGGAGCGGGTCACGGAGATGGCTGCCTCCTCCGTGAGCTTGCCGGCGCGGACCAGGTCCACCACTGTGGACAGGGCCGCCTGGTCGCGTTCGGTGAAGGCTACGTCCTCATCGCCGAAGTTCGGGAATCCCAGGGCTCGCCAGAGTTTGCGGGCTGAGAGCAGTGAGAGACCGGCACCGGCGGCAACCTCACGACGGCGGAGCTTCCGTTCCCCGCCCAGGAGGCGGGATTCGAGGGCCTTCATGGCCAGTCGCTCGGCAGACATGGCGCCGGTGGGCGGGTGCCGGTCCGCGGCGGGCAGCGCCGCGGCGGGCTCCAGGCCGGAAGCTGGGGAGTCCGCGGGATCGAAGGCGGCGGTGCCGGTTGCGATGCTCTCGACACGTTCCTGCTGGTCCTCATCGGTCATCCCGTCCACCTTCTCTCATGTCCTCCGGAAAAGCACCGGCGGGGTAATACGTCGCGCCACCCGGCTGGGCCCCGCTGTCGTCCGGCAGTTCCCCGATGGCGTCGAGGATAAAGTCGCGGAACCGGGCAACCTCGGGCACGTCGCGAAAGGTCACCATGCCCTGGTGCCCGGTTTCCAAGGATATATTCCCCGAGCGCACCAGTCGCTGCAGCAGCGATTCGTGGACTGTCAGGTTACGCACCGACGCCAGGTTCACCTGCTGGTCCCGCCGGTTCAACAGGCCGTACCGGGCCACCATCCGCTGGCTGGTCAAGGTGTAGCGGGTGCCCTGCCAGCGCAGCAGGCGGGGCAGGCAGTAGCCCAGCCACACAGCTGCCCCCGCGAGGACGCAGGCGGTCACCAGCCAGGGCGTCCACTGGCGGCCAAGGGCGGGCGCCAGGCGGGCTGCGCCGCCGCGGACTACCCAGGCGCTGGCGAAGGCTGCAAATGCCGGCGCCAGAACAAAGGCCACGGCGGCCCCGGCGAGCTTCCGCGGCTGCGGACGGGTAGTGACGATGACCTGCTCCCCTGGAACGAGGGTTTTACGCATAACCGCCCTGGTTTGGTGCATCCGGCGATGTCCAGGGCCGCAGGTGCACAACGTCGCCGGCCGTCACCACGTGCTCGTGCGAGTCGCGGTCCACCACCAGCAGGGAGCCGTAGTCGTCCAGCCGGGACGCATGCCCAATGATCTCGTGGTCGCCGGGCAGCTGCGCGCGCACCTGCTTTCCAAGGGTGACCATCACGGCCTCAACCCTTTTGTGCAGCGATGGCCCACCCGCCATGCCTGCCGTGGGGTCGCCGTCGGCATTGCAGAAACTGCGGTACAGGACCGCGAAGTGGGACAGGTAGCTCTTCAGCAGCGCGGTGCGGTCAGTGGTGCCGGCACCTTCGATGGCCACGGAGGTGGCGGTGGGGACCGGAAGTTCGCTTTCGCGCAGGGTGACGTTCAGGCCGGTCCCCAGGATGACAGGGGGCACGCTGCCGTCCACCATGGGACCGAGCTGGGCCAGGATGCCGGCGATTTTCCTGCCGCGCACCAGGACGTCGTTGGGCCATTTGAGCTCGGCCGGAATGCCTGCCGTTTCCAGCAGCGTTTCGCGCAGCGCCAGTGCCGCGATGAGGGACAGCCAGGAGTAGCTCTGGGTGGGCAGGGGCCTGCCGTCCGCATTGACCGGTCGCAGCACCACGGAGACAGACACTGAGCTCAGCGGGGGCGCTTCCCAGCGCCTGTCCAGCCGACCCCTTGCAGCCGTTTGGTACTCCGCTGTCAGGACGGAGAGGTCCGGCCATGCCGCAGGCTCCACCGTGACGCTGCGCAGGAGGTCGGCGTTGGTGGAGCCGGTGGAGTCCACTACGTCGATCCGGGGTATCCCCGTGGCGGAGAGGAAACGCTGGTCTGCCAGGTCCCCTCGGTTCAGGGGGGTGCCGGGTGCGTGTGCGTCATCCATAGCTAGATCCTACCGAGCCGGGCCCGGTCCCACCCAGCCAACTGCAGTGCTGGAACGGGCCCCGGGCACGGCAGGAAGGCCCGCTACAGGAAGATGTCCCGGACCAGCGGGTCTTCCGGCGCACCCAGGCTGTAGGGGCGGAAGTCCGTCACGCCCGCGGCGGCGAGGACCTGCTCGTCTGTGTAGAAGTTGCCCGACGGCGGCGCGCCGGCACCGAGGTTGCTTCCGGTCAGGACGGCGTGGGCGGCGTCGGCCATGATCTGCGGGCCCCGCGCGGCCAGCACCATGGTTTCCCCGTGGGGCATGTTCCGGATGGCGGCCGTGTCGATCAGGGTGCACGGCCACAAGGAGTTGACCCGAATTCCGTCAGCTTTCAGTTCCTCGGCAAGGCCCAGGGTGGTCAGGCTCATCCCGTATTTGGCCATGGTGTAGGCCAGGTGCTTTCCCGCCCAGGAGGGGTGGAGGTTCAGCGGCGGCGAGAGCGTGAGGATCTGTCCCTGCCCGCAGGCGCGAAGCGCCGTGAGCGCCAGCTTGGACAGCAGGAAGGTGCCTCGGACGTTGATGTCCTGCATGAGGTCGTACTTTTTCATGTCCACGGCGTCCGTGGTGGAGAGGTCGATCGCGGAGGCGTTGTTGATGACGGCGTCGATGCCGCCGAACCGCTCCACGGCTGCAGCCACGGCGCCGGCTACGTCCTCGTCCCGGCGCACGTCCCCCACCAGGGGCAGTGCCTGGCCGCCCGCCGCCACCAGCTCCGCGGCTGCGGTGTAGACCGTGCCGGCCAGTTTGGGGTGCGGCTCCCCCGTCTTGGCAAGGAGCACAATGTTGGCGCCATCCCGGGCCGCCCTCCTTGCGATGGCCAGGCCGATTCCGCGGCTGCCGCCGGACAGCAGGATGGTCCGGCCCGCCAAGGAACCGGCGGCCCGGTACGGGCTTTCGGGGGCATGCAAAGCATCGTCGCTTGAAGTCATGGGAACACTGTAGCCCAACTAAGTTACCGGCGAGTAACATTGAGGAGAAGTTGCTGGGACGGCAGAAAATTGTAGGTTCCCTACAGCTGTTGGCGTCCACAGCGTCACTAGACTTGCCAGCAGGGTTGGTCTTTTGTGCGGATGCTGACTTAAAGCTCCGGACAGAACGGGCCGCCAGCCAACAGAACTGACCTGCTACAGAGCCGGAGACACTTGATGAGCCACGATCTGACAACGACAGCGGGAAAGATTGCCGATTTCCGCGACCGCCAGGCGCGCGCCGAACAGCCCTCCGGCCCCGAAGCCATTGAAAAGCAGCATGCCCGCGGCAAGAACACGGCCCGCGAGCGCATTGGCCTGCTGCTGGACGAGGATTCCTTTGTGGAGTTCGACGCCCTGGCCGTGCACCGGTCCACTGCCTTCGGCATGGAAAAGAAGAAGCCCCTGGGCGACGGTTTGGTCTCCGGCTACGGAACCGTGGACGGCCGCCTCGTAGCGGTCTACAGCCAGGACTTCACCGTCTACGGCGGATCGCTGAGCCAGGTCAACGGCGAGAAGATCGTCAAGGTCCAGGAGTTCGCCCTCCGCAACGGCTGCCCCGTCGTCGGGATCCTTGACGGCGGCGGCGCCCGCATCCAGGAGGGTGTGGCCTCCCTGGCCATGTTCGCGGACATCTTCCGGAACAACGTCCACGCCAGCGGGGTGGTGCCGCAGATCTCGCTCATCATGGGCCCGTCCGCCGGCGGCGCGGCGTACTCCCCCGCCCTCACCGACTACGTGGTGATGGTGGACAAGACCTCGCACATGTTCATCACCGGCCCGGACGTCATCAAGACCGTCACCGGCGAGGACGTGGACATGGAAACCCTGGGCGGGGCCCGGCAGCACAATGCCACCACCGGAACGTCCACCTACCTCGCTTCGGATGAAACCGACGCCATCGAGTTCGTGCGCGAACTGCTGGACTTCCTGCCGTCCAACAACCTGTCCGAGGCGCCCGTCCTGGGGCACCAGCAGGAGCTGGAGATGGACGACGACGACCTCGCCCTGGACACGCTGGTTCCGGATTCCGCCAACCAGCCCTACGACATGCGCACCGTCGTCGAGCAGATCGTTGACGACGGGCACTTCCTGGAGATGCAGGCCCTGTACGCCCCCAACGTGATGATCGGCTACGGCCGGGTGGAAGGCCACACGGTGGGCATCGTGGCCAACCAGCCACTTCAGTTCGCCGGCACCCTGGACATCGCGGCATCGGAAAAAGCTGCCCGCTTTGTGCGCCACTGCGATGCCTTCAACATCCCCATCATCACCCTGGTGGACGTCCCCGGCTTCCTTCCCGGGAAGGACCAGGAGTTCCAGGGCATCATTCGCCGCGGCGCCAAGCTCCTGTACGCCTACGCCGAGGCCACCGTGCCCAAGCTCACCGTGATCACCCGCAAGGCCTACGGCGGCGCCTACATCGTGATGGGCTCCAAGAAGCTCGGCGCCGACCTGAACCTGGCGTGGCCCACGGCGCAGATCGGCGTCATGGGTGCGCAGGGTGCGGTGAACATCCTCTACCGGCGCGACCTCGCAGCCGTGGCCGAGGACGGCGGCGACGTTGAAGCCCGCCGCGCCCAAGTCATCCAGCAGTACGAGGAAGAACTCCTCAACCCCTACCAGGCGGCAGAGCTGGGCTATGTGGACGCCGTCATCGCCCCCTCTGATACCCGCATCCAGATCATCAAGGGACTGCGCGCCCTGCGGGACAAGCGCGCCAGCCTCCCTGCCAAGAAGCATGGGAACATCCCGCTGTGATCCTCCCCACCCGCCCCCTAACTTCGCAAGCTCAGCCAGGGAACCCTGCGGGCGTGGGCCCAGCCGAAAGCCAGGCCGCTCCCCTGCTCTCTGTTGTCAAAGGACAGCCGAGCGCCGAGGAGCTGGCCGCACTGACCGCCGTCGTCCTATCCCTCGGCGGCGCCGAACCGGCGCGCGCGGACAAACCGTCCGTGCGGCACTGGGTCCGCAGGCAGCAGCTGCGGCTCGCCCCCACGCCCGGACCGGGAGCCTGGAAACGCAGCCACGGCTGATCTCCACCCTCGTGGCCGGGTAGTCTCGGGATGTGACTACCGACACTGCACCCGCCGCGCGCCCGCACACCCGGATCGACGACGTCGCGGACGCCTACACCGACACCCTGATCAGGCTCAACCCGACCTTTGCCACCACCCTTGGCCTGCCGGGACATGAGACGGAGTACCAGGACTTCTCCCCTGCCGGCATCGCCGGATTCGCAGAGGCAGCGCGGGCTGCCCTCGTTGCGCTGGAGGGCCTGGAGCCGGAGGACGACGTGGACGCCGTCACCCTGGACGCCATGCAGGAGCGGCTTGGCCTGCAACTGCTGATCCACGCCTCCGGCTGGGAGTACGCGGACCTGAACAACATCGCTTCCCCGGCCCAGGACATCCGCGCCATCTTCGACCTCATGCCCACCGACACCGAACGGGACTGGGAGCACATCGCCGGGCGCGCGCACAACGTGCCGGCTGCCATCAGCGGCTACACCGAGTCCCTGCGCCTGGCCAGGGATGCCGGCAAGGTAGCCGCCGCCCGCCAGGTACGCATCGTCATCGACCAGGTAACCAGATACGCCGCCGGGGACGGCTTCTTCGCAAAGCTGGCCGCCGGTGCCGCCACGGCTTCAGGGCCGCTGCCCGCGGCTTTGCAGGAGAAGCTCGACTCCGGCGCTGACGCCGCCCGGGGCGCCTACACCCGGCTTGCGGAATTCCTGCGCACTGAACTGCTCCCGGCCGCGCCCGAAAAGGACGCCGTCGGCAGGGCCCGCTATGCCCTGGCTTCGCGCTCCTTCCTGGGTGCGGAGGTGGACTTGGAAGAAACGTATGCGTGGGGCGTGCAGGAACTCGACCGCCTCATTGCGGAGCAGGAACAGGTTGCAGCCGCCATCAAGGCAGGCGCCACCATTGCCGAGGCCAAGGAAATCCTCAACAACGACCCCGCCCGGCAGCTGAAAGGCACCGGGGCGCTGCGGCAGTGGATGCAGGGCCTTTCGGACAAGGCCGTTGCCGAACTCGCCGGCGTGCACTTCGATATTCCGGATGTGATGAAGAAACTGGAGTGCCGGATCGCCCCCACCGATGAGGGCGGCATCTACTACACCGGCCCGTCCGACGACTTCAGCCGCCCGGGCCGCATGTGGTGGTCGGTCCCGGCCGGCGAGGACACCTTCACCACCTGGGCCGAAACCACCACGGTGTACCACGAGGGCGTTCCGGGCCACCACCTCCAGGTGGCCACCGCAACCTACCGGCGCGAGCTGCTCAACAAATGGCGCCGGAATGTCTGCTGGACCTCCGGCCATGGCGAGGGCTGGGCCCTCTATGCCGAGAAACTCATGCAGGAGCTGGGCTACCTGAACGATCCCGGCGACCACATGGGCATGTTGGACATGCAGCGCATGCGGGCAGCCCGCGTGGTCTTCGACATCGGCGTGCACCTCGAACTGGAGATGCCCGAACGGTGGGGATCCGGGACCTGGACCGCCGACAAGGGCTACGGCTTCCTCAGGGAGAACCTCCCCATCAGCGAGGGCCAGCTCAACTTCGAGTTCACCCGCTACCTCGGCTGGCCGGGCCAGGCCCCCTCCTACAAGGTCGGCCAGCGCCTCTGGGAACAGATCCGGGCGGAACTTGAAGCACGGCCCGGGTTCGACCTCAAGGAGTTCCACACGCGGGCCCTCAACATCGGCTCCGTAGGACTCGACACCCTGCGCCGGGCGCTGCTCAGCTAGCCCGCCCACGGTCCGGCGGGGGGGTCCTGCCCGCGTTTGGTGGACAGCACGCACAACAATCCATAAGCTTGCTTACTAAAATGCGCTGTGCTGCCTGCATTGCGTTGTGCTGCGTATTGCCGAATGAACAGGGAGACCGCATTGACTGACCTCCAAGGGACACCGGCCGGGACGGGGGTTCGGGGCGAACTGCGCCAGGACACGTCCGTAGGCGGCAAGGACCTCACCCGGTGGGACAGCCGAACAGGCCGGAGCCTGGTGGGAGTGGTCCACCGCATCAGCCAGGTGCTGGGCCCGCACGGCGCCCTGGTCCTGACCCTGCTGGTGGGGGCAGTCATCTCCGCAGCCCTGACCGCTGCCTTCAGTGAGGTCTACGAGGCAGTTGTGGCAGCGGACGGGGTGGCGGGACTCGACCACCCGGTCCTGGCGGCCAGCAAGGACCTCCGCTCCCCCACGCTGGATGTGGTTGTCACCGCCTTCACGGATGTTGGCGGGACCATTGGCATGCCGGTCCTGGCCATCATCATCATGGCGGTCCTCGCCGTACGCCGCCGCTCCTGGACTCCTGTCATCCTGATCGTCACGGCAGGCCTGGGTTCGCTGCTGATGACCATCGCCGGCAAGCGCCTCGTGGGACGCGCCCGGCCGGACCTCAGTGACGCCGTGCCACCCTACGAACACTCGGCATCGTTTCCCAGTGGACACTCGCTGAACGCGGTGGTGATTGCCGGCATCGTGGCCTACCTCATCATCCTGCGGCTCCATTCGAGCCGGGCCCGCATCTTCACAGCCGCAGCCGCAGCCCTCTTCGCTTTTGCGATTGGCCTGAGCAGGGTCTTCCTGGGCCATCACTGGTTTACTGACGTCCTGGCCGCGTGGGCACTCGGTGCCGCCTGGCTGGCGCTCGTGATTACCGCGCACAGGCTGTACCTCACAGTGCGAAAACACCGTGAACCACGAGATGTTAAGCACACCCCTGCCGGGAATAAGTAACAAAGGCGGCCTTCTGCCCCGTGGTACCGCGGTTTTCGCACCCCGGCCGCCGTTGCGGGCACGTAATATTTCTCAATATTTGTTCGACGTGATATTGGGCAGGGGTCTAGCTTGTTCAGGTGAGCACTCAGACAAGCACCCCCTCCCCCGCAGGGAAGACCGGATTCCAGTTCCCCAAGTGGGCGGGTTCGTTCGGCTTCCAGATCATCGCCGCCCTCATCGTGGGTCTCGGCCTCGGCCTGCTGGCAAAGTACACCGGCAGCACCAAGACCAACCCCAACGCCCTCGGCGCCACCCTGCAGACCATCGGCTCAAGCTATGTGTCCCTGCTGCAGACCGCCGTGGTCCCGCTGATCTTCACCGCCGTCGTCAGCTCCATCTCCAACCTGCGCCAGGTGTCCAACGCCGCCAGGCTGGCATGGAACACGCTCCTGTGGTTCGCCATCACGTCCCTGATCGCCGTGCTGATCGGCATCGGACTGGGTGTGCTGCTGCAGCCCGGCGCCAACACCGGCATCAGCGGGGAAGCCAAGTACACCGGCAAGTCCGGTGACTGGTGGGCCTTCCTCGTGGGCCTCTTCCCCAAGAACTTCCTGGGCCTGGGTGCCAGCTCCACCGTGGGCGATTCCGGCGCCGTCACAACCTCGATCAGCTTCAACGTCCTGCAGATCCTGGTGATCGCCATCGCCGTTGGCGTCGCCGCGCTCAAGGTAGGCAAGGCCGCCGAGCCCTTCCTCAACCTCAACGCATCAGCCCTTGCCGTGATCCAGAAGGTCCTCTGGTGGATCATCCGCATCGCGCCGCTGGGCACCATCGGCCTGATCGGCAACGCCGTCGCCGTTTACGGCTGGGACACCATCGGCTCGCTGGGCAAGTTCACGCTCGCCATCTACGCAGGCCTGGTCCTGGTGCTGTTCGTGGTCTACCCCATCCTGGTCCGCAGCCACGGCCTGTCCATCAGGCAGTACTTCTCCGGTGTGTGGCCGGCCGTGCAGCTGGCCTTCGTCTCCCGCTCCTCCGTGGGAACCCTGCCGCTGACCCAGCGCGTGACCGAACGCAGCCTCGGCGTCCCCCGCGCCTACGCTTCCTTCGCCGTGCCGCTGGGCGCCACCACCAAGATGGACGGCTGCGCCGCCATCTACCCCGCAATCTCGGCAATCTTCGTGGCCCAGTTCTTCGGCATCCACCTGGACTTCAGCCAGTACCTGCTGATCGCCCTGGTCTCCGTCCTCGGTTCCGCCGCAACCGCCGGCACCACCGGCGCCGTGGTGATGCTCACGCTGACGCTCTCCACGCTGGGACTGCCGCTGGCCGGCGTCGGACTCCTGCTGGCCATCGACCCCATCCTGGACATGGGCCGCACCGCCGTGAACGTTGCGGGCCAGGCCCTGGTCCCCACCATCGTGGCCAAGCGCCAGGGCATCCTGGACGAGTCGCTGTACAACGCGCCGCGCAACGGCACCCCGTTCGTGGATGACAGTGACGCCGATGTTGCCGGCGACACCGCCACCGACGGCACCAGCGCCGACACGGCACCCCGCGAACTGCAGGACGCCAAGGCGTAATCTGCGTCCGCAATGAAAGACGTCCCCGGGAGGATCTCCCGGGGACGTCTTTCTGCGTTGAGGACTCGTTGTCCCGTCAACCCATGGCAGCGGTCAGCGTCCGCCGCCGCCAATCACCCCGTTCTGAACGGCTTTGGTCACGGCGTCGGCTTCCGCCTGCGTCAGCTTTCCATCCGCCACAGCCTTGTCCAGGCGGGTCTTGAGCGCGGCAGCATGCTCGGACTGTTCCTCGCTGCGGATCTCCTGGAGGGCTGCCGTCACCTTCGCCTCATCGATGCCCAGTGATGCAGCCAGGGACTTGGCGAGCGCTGCCTCGCGGGCGGCGGGGTCCGGCTTCTGGCCGTCGGCGGGCGGAGTGGTGGGCTTGTTGGCATCGCGGAAGGCCTTCAGCGCATCGGTCACCTTGGCTTCGTCCACTCCGAGCTTCGCTGCCAGCGCGGACGCCTGCTCTGGCCCGTGTCCGCCGCGGCCGCCGTGCCTGCCCATGCCCTCATGGCCGGTCCAGGTGTTGCCGTCAGCGGAGGCGCTTGAGCTGGCGCTCGGGGTGGGAGTGGGCGTTGCGGTGGTGGCAGAAGCCATGCCGGCCACGCCGATCCCGGCACCGAGCGCCAGCGCCGCGGCCGACAGGCCCAAGGTCATCTTCTTTGTGCGTGTCATTTCTTATCTCCTGATTCGCCGTCGCCTGACGGCTGCTGGTGATACGCCTCGTGGCGAGACATACCAAGCATCGAAGACCAGGTTCAGCAAAGGCTGTTGGGAACCTTTCGTTCTCCTGTGAATCCCGCCGCACCCCGCCCCGTCGCCCGTTGGGACGGAAGTTGCATACAGTGCAAAGTTGCACGTAGTGTAAGGGCGTGCCAAGCCCCCTTTCCCCGCAGGACGCCCCGCAGGACGCCGGACCCGCTGCCCCGTCACGGCGCGAGCTGAACAAGGCCGCCACCCGCCAGGCCATCACGGATGCAGCGCTGGGGCTCCTGCGTTCGAAAGGTCCGGGGAACTTCACCGTTGAAGACATCGCCGACGCCGCAGGAATTTCGCGCCGCACCTTCTTCAACTACTTCAGCAGCACCGATGCCGCCCTGGCGTCCATCGTCCACGGCTTCCTGGACAACGCCATCCAGCAGCTGCGCCTGCGCCCGTCCGACGAACCCATGCTGGAGTCGGCCCAGGCCGCACTCGTGGCCCTGGCCGATCCCAAGGCCATCGCGCCGCTGGCGGAACTGTTCACGCTGACCCAGCAGAGCCCGCTGATGTCCCACACGGAACTGGAGGCGTGGGACCACTGCCGGGCGCAGGTCTTCGCCGTGGCCCGCGAACGCCTCGCCGGCTCCCCCGGTGAGCGGGACGAACTGTACGTCCATGCCCTGGCCGGCTCCATCATCTCCTGCGGAAAGGCCGCCATGGAGGTCTGGTTCAGCCGGCGCGGTCCGGATCTGTCACCCGCCTCCCTGGCGGAACTCCGCCAACTGCTTATTGATGCCATGGCCCTGCTGGGCGCCGGCTTCACCACCACTGCTTTCCCATCCGCCACCCGTTCCTCCTGATCAGATCGGTCCTCCCGCATGGCACTCCTCCTCTACCGCCTCGGCAAGTTCTCCTACCGCCGGCGCTGGCTTGTCATCTCCCTCTGGCTTGCCGTGCTGGTGGCCGTTGGCGGCTCCGCCGCGGCCTTCCATGGCACGCTGTCCAACAACTTCCAGATCCCGGGCACCGAGACCCAGCGGATCGCGGACAAGCTCAAGCAGGATTTGCCGGCGGCCTCGGGCGGAAGCGCCACGATCGTCTTCGAGGCCCCCGACGGCGGATTCACGGCTGAGAGCCGTGCGGCCGTCACGGATGCGCTGAAGAAACTCCAGGCCCTCCCCGAGGTCCGCGGCACGGTGGATCCGTTCGCCACCCAGGCCCAGGTGGACCAGACGGGCAAGGCCATCACCGACGGCGAACAGCAGCTGGCGGCCGGCCAGGCACAGCTTGACGCCTCCCGGGCGCAGCTGGAGGCCGGGAAGGCACAGCTGGCGGCAGCCGAGGAGCAGCTCACCGCTGCCGGGGCACCCGCAGCACTGATCGAGGCCCAGCTGGGCCAGCAGAAGGCAGCGCTGGCCCAGGGCCAGGCAAAGCTCGACGCCGGCGCCCAGGAACTGGCGGCGAACAAGGCCAAGCTGGAACTCGGCAAGCGCCAGGCCCAGGCGGCATCGGCCATCCGCTTCGTTTCCGAGGACAACAAGGCTGCCGTGGCGCAGGTGCAGTTCAACACCTCCATCAACGGGCTGGCCCCCGCGGTGCGCAAGCAGGTGCAGGAGATTGCCCACGGAACGTCCTCAGCAGGCGTCACGGCACTGGCGAGCAAGGAAATCACCGAGGATATCTCGGCCCTGTTCGGCACGGCCGAGATCGTCGGCATCGCCGTTGCAGCTCTGGTCCTCATCCTAATGCTGGGCACGCTAATCGCCGCAGGGCTGCCGCTGCTGATGGCCGTCATCGGCGTCGGCGTGGGCGTGGGCATCACCTTTGCACTCTCCGGCCTGTTCGACATGAGCTCCATCTCCCCGATGCTGGCCCTGATGCTTGGCCTCGCCGTCGGCATTGACTACTCCCTCTTCATCGTCAACCGGCACCGGACCCAGCTCCTGGCCGGCATGGACCCTGAGGAGTCCGTGGCCCGGGCCAACGGCACATCCGGCAACGCCGTGGTCTTCGCCGGCCTCACCGTGATCATTGCCCTTGCCGCCCTGGTGGTTCCCGGACTGCCGTTCCTCACCGTCATGGGCCTTGCGGCAGCGGGAACCGTGGCAGTGGCCGTACTTGTTGCCATCACCCTCACCCCCGCCATGCTGTCCCTGATCGGCCGCCGCATCATCTCCAAGCGGGCCTGGGCCAAGTCCGAGGCACACAACGCCGAACCGGACCATGAGGCAGCGGACCTTGCCACCGACCGCGAACGCAGTACCCGCGGGTGGGGCGGCCTCGTCACCAAGCACCCGTGGGTGGCACTGATTGCCGGCGTCCTCCTGCTCGGCACCCTGGCCCTGCCCGCCACGCAGCTGCAGCTGGCCCTGCCCGACGGCGGCTCCGAGCCGGTTGAGTCGGAGGCCTACCAGGCCTACGACCTGACGGCGCGCAGCTTCGGCGAAGGCGTCACCGGACCGATCGTGGCCGTGGGCGAGTTCCCCGCGAACCTGGATGCCACCCAGGCGCAGAAGCTGCAGTTCGACATCGCGGACAAGCTCCGGGCCGTGGACAACGTGGTGGCTGCCGTACCGGTGGCGCTCAGCGAAGACCGCCGGACCGCCGTATTCCAGGTCATCCCCAAGGAAGGGCCGGCCAGCGCCAGCACGGTCAGGGTGGTCTCCGAACTCCGGGGCCTGAACGGCGAAATCAAGACTGACTACGACGTAGCCATGGGCCTGACCGGCCAGACTGCCGGCAACGTGGATGTCTCCACCAAGCTCGGTGACGCCCTGCCGCCTTACCTGGCCATCGTCGTCGGACTTTCCCTGGTCCTCCTCCTGCTGGTGTTCCGCTCCATCGTGGTCCCGCTGCTGGCCACGGGCGGCTTCCTGCTGTCCCTGTCGGCCGCTTTCGGCGCCGTGGTGGCGGTGTACCAGTGGGGCTGGCTGGGGAACGTCTTCGACGTGGCCAACCCGGGCGCCGTACTCAGCTTCCTGCCGATCATCCTGATCGGCGTGCTGTTCGGCCTGGCCATGGATTACCAGGTGTTCATCGCCTCCGGCATGCGGGAAGCGTACATGCACGGATCCACGGCCAAGGAAGCTGTCAGGGTAGGTTTCCGCCACGCGGCCGCCGTGGTCACCGCCGCCGCGATCATCATGGTCAGCGTGTTCTCCGGCTTCATCTTCAGCCACCTCACCATGGTCCGGCCACTGGGCTTCGCGATGGCCTTCGGCGTGCTGTTCGACGCGTTCGTGGTCCGCATGACGATCGTCCCGGCCGTGATGTACCTGCTGGGTGCCAAATCCTGGTGGCTGCCGCGCTGGCTGGACCGGATCCTGCCGGACGTGGACGTGGAGGGCGCCAAGCTCAACCGCGGCCAGGCGGCGCCGGTGTCCGGTGAACTGGTCCACTAGGCTGAAGCCGTGCTCCATCTGATTCTCGCCTCGCAGTCCCCCGCCCGCACCAAGCTCCTGGCCGAGGCCGGCATCCGGCACACCGTGCTGGTCTCCGACGTCGACGAGCAAGCCGTCCAGGCCCGTTATGGAGTCACGGACCCGCACGACACCGCACTGCTGCTGGCCCGGGCCAAGGCCGAGGCCGTGGCGGCGCTGCCTGAGGCGGACGGCGCGCTGGTGCTGGGCTGCGACTCGGTCTTCGAGTTCGACGGCGAGGCGCACGGCAAGCCCTACACTGCAGAGGTTGCGCGCGAACGGATGCTCCGGATGAGCGGCAGCGCGGGGGTGCTGCATACGGGGCACTGGCTGGTGGACTGCAGGGACACGGACGACGACGGCGCCGGCGGCCGCGGCTCGGGAGCCACGCTCGGATCGGTCGCCTCCGCCGAGGTTTCCTTCCTGGAGATGGAACCGGCCGAGATCGACGCCTACATCGCCACCGGTGAACCGCTGCACTGCGCGGGTTCCTTCACCATTGACGGCCTGGGCGGGGCGTTCATTCGGAAGGTCGACGGCGACCCGCACGCCGTCGTCGGCCTCTCCGTCTCCACGCTGCGCGGCCTGCTCGCTGCCGCCAATGTTCGTATCACGGACCTCTGGCCGCCGCGGTAAAGCGCCCCGTTTTCGCACTGCTTGTAGCTTCCCTACAAAGGAAGGCCGGTTTACACGCGGATTCCGCAAGTAATATCGGCGGAACCTCCAAAACCGCGCTAGGCTCCCTGAAGGAAAGAAGGAGACGCCTTGTCAGCAAATTTGGAGCAGTCCGCAGGTACCACGCAGCCGAGCCTCACAAAGGTGCTGATCGCCAACCGCGGCGAAATCGCCGTGCGGATCATCCGGGCGGCCCGGGACGAAGGCCTCGCCTCCGTTGCGGTCTACGCTGACCCGGACCGCGATGCGCTGCACGTGAAGCTCGCCGACGAGGCATACGCCCTGGGCGGCACCACCGCCGCAGAGTCCTACCTGGTGATGGACAAGCTGATCGAGGTGGCCCTGCGCTCCGGAGCCGACGCCGTCCACCCCGGCTACGGCTTCCTGGCCGAAAACGCCGAGTTCGCCGCCAAGGTCATCGCTGCAGGCATCACCTGGATCGGCCCCTCCCCCGAGGCGATCTCCGCGCTTGGCGACAAGGTCCAGGCACGGCACATCGCCGAGAAGGTCGGCGCACCACAGGTGCCCGGCACCGCGGACCCGGTCAGCTCCGCCAAGGAAATCCTCGAATTCGTGGACAAATTCGGCCTGCCCGTGGCCATCAAGGCGGCCTTCGGCGGCGGCGGACGCGGCATCAAGGTGGCACGCACCCGCGAAGAGATCCCCGAACTGTTCGAATCCGCCGTCCGCGAAGCCACGGCCGCCTTCGGCCGCGGCGAGTGCTTCATCGAACGCTTCCTGGACGCACCGCGGCACGTCGAGACCCAGTGCCTCGCCGACGCGCACGGCAACGTGGTGGTGGTCTCCACCCGCGACTGCTCACTGCAGCGGCGCAACCAGAAACTGGTCGAAGAGGCCCCGGCACCATTCCTCACCGACGAGCAGAACCGGCGGCTCTACGAATCCTCCAAGGCCATCCTCAAGGAGGCCGGCTACCTCGGCGCCGGCACCTGCGAGTTCCTGGTCGGCCAGGACGGCACCATTTCCTTCCTGGAGGTCAACACCCGCCTCCAGGTGGAGCACTGCGTCTCCGAGGAAGTCACCGGAATCGACCTGGTCCGCGAACAGTTCCGGCTGGCCCGCGGCGAGGAACTGGGCTACGGCGACCCCGAGGTCCGCGGCCACTCGATCGAATTCCGCATCACCGGTGAGGACCCTGGCCGGAACTTCATGCCCGCCCCGGGCACCATCACGGGCCTGAAGAACCCCACCGGCCCCGGCGTCCGGATCGACTCCGGCGTGGAGCAGGGCGACGTCATCAGCGGCAACTTCGACTCCATGCTCTCCAAGCTGGTGGTCACCGGCGCCACCCGCACCCAGGCCCTGCAGCGCTCCCGCCGGGCCCTGGAGGAGATGGTGGTCGAGGGCATCCCCACCGTTATCCCGTTCGACCTCGCCGTCGTCTCCAACCCGGACTTCGCCCCCGCCGAGGGGCCGTTCAAGGTCCACACGCGCTGGATCGAGACATCCTTCGTGAACGACATCCCCGCCTGGACCCCGAGCGGCACCGCGGACGCCGACAGTTCTGCAGAGGAGCGCCAGCGCGTGGTGGTGGAGGTGGGTGGCAAGCGGCTCGAGGTGGTCCTCCCTGCTTCCCTGGGCACCCCGGGTACGGCAGCAGCCGCCGGCGGCAAGCCGGGCAAGTCCAAGAAGCGGTCCCGCTCCGCCGGTCCCGCGGCCGCCACGGGCAACGCCCTCACCTCCCCCATGCAGGGCACCATCGTGAAGGTGGCCGTGACGCACGGGGACGTGGTGTCCGAAGGCGATCTGGTGGTGGTCCTTGAGGCAATGAAGATGGAGCAGCCCCTCACCGCACACCGGTCCGGCACCATCACGGGCCTGACGGCAACGGCGGGCGAGACGGTGTCCGCGGGCGCCATCATTGCCACCATCGAAGACTAGAAAGCGGCCCCGGCAGCCATGCTTGCACCAAGTTTCCAGGAAGAAGTGGACCGCTATCACCAGGCGGTTCCCGAGATCACCCGGGGCAACCCGGCCCCCATCAAGGAGCTGTACTCCCGGCTGGATGACGTCACCCTGGCCAACCCGTTTGGCGGAATAGCCCGCGGGTGGGCCCAGGTGGAGGCCCGGCTGGACCAGGCCGCCCGGCAGTTCCGCGACGGTGAGATGCTGGGCTTCGATACCGTCACGTCCTATACCGCCCGCGACACCGCCTACCTGCTGGAAACCGAGCATTTCCGGGCACGGCTGGACGGGGCCGCCGCCACCGAGGAGTTTGCGCTCCGCGTGACCAGCATCTTCCGCCGGGAGGAAGGCTACTGGAAGCTGGTGCACCGCCACGCCGACCCCGCTGCCCGCCCGCAGTCACGCCGGTCCTTGACGCAGCCCACAGGCTGAGCTGACGCTGGCAGGCGGGGCTGCCAGGATGCAGACTTAGCTCATGCTGCCTTTCCTGCTCCTGGCCTCCCGCGCGGAAGATGCCGCCGCGGAAGACGAATACGCCGCGTACCTGCGGTACGGCGGGCTGGAGGAACGGGAGCTGCACCGGGTTCGGCTCGAGGCCGCTCCCCTGCCCACGCTGGATCTTTCGGAGTTCTCCGGGGTCATCGTGGGCGGCAGCCCGTTCACGTCAAGCGATCCGCCGGAGCAGAAGAGCCCGGTCCAGCACCGGGTGGAGCAGGAGCTGTCCGGCCTCCTGGACCAGGTGGTGGCCCGCGACTTTCCGTTCCTGGGCGCCTGCTACGGGGTGGGGACGCTGGGCACGCACCAGGGCGCGGTCATCGACCGGACCTTTGGCGAACCCCTGGGCGCCGTAGAGATCGAACTGACAGACGCCGGGCTGCAGGACCCGGTGCTGCAGGGCATGCCCCGCACGTTCACCGCCCTGACCGGCCACAAAGAGGCCGTCAGTTCCCTGCCCCCGCATGCCGTGTTGCTGGCGCGGGCCGCCACCTGCCCCGTCCACATGTTCCGCATCAAGACCAATCTTTACGCCACCCAGTTCCATCCAGAGCTGGACGCCGACGGGCTGGTGACCCGCATCGATATCTACCGGCATGCAGGCTACTTTCCGCCGGAATCCGCGGAGGAGCTGATGTCGGCGGCACGCCGGTTTACCGTCACCGAGCCCATGGCCGTGCTGAAGAACTTCGTGGCCCGGTACGCCCGCTGAACCCCACGCCTGCGAAAACCCACGCGCCCAAGCCGCGGCAGCCCGCCGTCGTGCGTTCCTGCCCGGTTGCCTCCACCCCCAAAGCAAATGCCCGGCACCATCCCTGACATTGCAGGGACGGCGCCGGGCAGGCCGGCCGGCAAGTGGGCTGGAATGCACGGGTGGGTGTCAGGCCACGTTGTTCTCGTAGTCCAGATCGCGGGTTTCGCGGGTCAGGAACAGCGCGATCAGCGTCAGTACCGCCATGGCGGTCAGGTAAATGCCCACCAGTCCGGGGCTGCCCTTGGCAGCTTCCCACAGGGCGACGGCGATAAACGGCGCCACCGCGGCACCCAGGATGCTGGAGAAGTTGTAGCTGATGGCCGAGCCGGTGTACCGGACGTTCGTGGGGAACAGTTCCGGCAGCAGCGCTCCCATGGGCCCGAAGGTGAGGCCCATGAGGGAGAAGCCAAGGATCAGCAGGCCCATGGTGCCCACGAAGCCGGCGCTGAACAGCGGAACGAACAGCAGGCCGAACACGAAGATGCCGGCGGTGACGGCCAGGAGCATCTTGCGGCGGCCGTACTTTTCAGCAAGCGGTCCGGAGACCAGGGTGAAGATGCCAAAGAAGACGACGCCTGCGATCAGCATCCAGAGGAAATCGTTGCGGCTGTAGCCGAGGCCGGGGACGAACGCGGCAGCTGCGGCTTCCGTCATGGGCTTGCCGGCCTTCTCGGCGGCAGCCTTGGCACCCTCCAGGGTGGGCTTGGTGCCGTAGGTCAGGGTGAACGTGGTCATCAGGTAGAACAGCACGTAGGTGGCCAGCATGATGAACGTGCCCAGGATCAGCTGGCGCCAGCTCGACTTGAAGACGCGGCCCAGCGGAAGCTTGGCTACCTCGTTGGATTCCACCACCTTGGTGAAAGCAGGGGTTTCGATCAGCTTGAGCCGGACGTAGAGGCCAATGATCACCATGATGGCGCTGAGCAGGAACGGCACGCGCCAGCCCCATGCTGCGAAGGCCTCCGGCGTCAGCGTGTAGCTTGCCACCAGGAAGATGACGTTGGCGATGATGAAGCCGATCGGGGCTCCGAGCTGCGGGAAGGTGCCGTAGATGGCGCGCTTGTTGGCCGGCGCGTTCTCGGTGGCCAGCAGGGCCGCGCCGCTCCACTCGCCGCCAAGGGCCAGGCCCTGGGCGAAGCGCATGACCACCAGCATGGCCGGTGCCCAGAATTCCCAGCCCGGAACCAGCGCAGTGGGGAGGCAGCCGATGAGGAAGGTGGCGATGCCCATGGTCAGCAGTGACGCAACAAGGGTTCCCTTGCGGCCGAACTTATCCCCGAAGTGCCCGAAGACGATCGAGCCGAGGGGGCGGGCAATGAAGGCCACGCCGAAGACGGCGAAGGAGCTCAGCAGCTGGGTGGTTTCATTCGCGTTCGGGAAGAAAAGCTTCGGGAACACGAGCACGGCGGCCGTGGCGTAGACGTAGAAGTCGTAGAACTCCACTGTGGTGCCGATCAGGCTGGCCACGATGACGCGGCCTCGGGAGTTCACCGGCTGGTGCGAACCAGGCACCTTGGTGGTATCGGTGGATGACATAAGTAAACGCTTTCATGGACCGGCCGGGCGCAGGCAGGGCTGCCTCCCGGCTCGAATAGTTAGAGTTCAATCTTACTTGCCGCCGTCCAGTCAATGGACAAAACGTCCACTATGCGGGCAAGTGTTGTGCGTCTCACAGTGCGGGCTTCCGGACCGCCTCACGCCTTCCGGTCGGCCCGGATAGGCAAAAGTCACAGCGCGTTAACAAACATCGACTGTCCGCGAAACGCGCCGTCCCTACCTTGGAGGAACAACATCCCCTGAAGGAGGTAACCCGTGACTGTTGACCGCACCGTCGAGGCGGGCGCACAGCCCGGCACTACCCGCACTACAGACGCCCCTGCCCTTGAATTCCGTCCCGGCCGCTGGATCGCCAACTGGGATGCCGAGAACAAGGAACAGTGGGAAACCGCCGGCCGCGCCATCGCCCGCCGCAACCTGAACTGGTCCATCTTCGCCGAGTTCCTCGGCTTCGTGGTGTGGCAGCTGTGGTCCATCGTGGTGGTCCAGCTGCCCGCCGCCGGCTTCACCTTCTCCACTTCGGAAATCTTCTGGCTCATCTCGATGCCCAGCCTGGTGGGTGCCACCCTCCGCATTCCCTACACCTTCATGGTCCCCCGCTTCGGCGGCCGGAACTGGACCATCGTGTCCGCCCTGCTGCTCCTCATCCCCTCCACCGGCCTGGCCCTCTGCGTCTCCAACCCGGACACACCGTTCGGCGTCATGCTCATGGTGGCTGCCCTCGCCGGCTTCGGCGGCGGTAACTTCGCCAGCTCGATGGCGAACATCACCTTCTTCTATCCGGCGAGGGAAAAGGGCTGGGCGCTGGGGCTGAACGCCGCGGGCGGCAACCTGGGCGCCGCCGTCGCGCAGCTTGCCGTTCCCATTGTCATCACCCTGCTGGCCGCCGGGACCGTCAACCTTCCCATGGCCGGGTGGATGTGGGTCCCCCTGATCCTGCTGGCCGCGTTCGGTGCGTTCAAATACATGAACAACCTGACCAGCGCCAAGGGCGACGTGGCCGGCTCGGTCGCAGCGCTCAAGGAACCCCACCTGTGGATCATGGCGCTGCTGTACATCGGCACCTTCGGCTCCTTCATCGGCTTCGCCGGCGTCTTTCCCAAGCTGATCAAGGACTACTTCCCCGCGTTTTCCTCCATCGGAGTGGGAACCGTGGCCCTGTCCCTTGCGTTCCTCGGCCCCCTGGTGGGCTCGCTGGCCCGCCCCTACGGCGGACGCATGGCGGACCGGATGGGCGGGGCCCGGATGACTGTGGCCGCTTTCGCTTCCATGGCCGTCATCACCCTGACGATGGTCTGGACCCTGCCGCTGAAGAACTTCTGGCTCTTCCTGGTCCTCTTCCTGATGCTGTTCACCGCCAGCGGCTTCGGAAACGGCGCCACCTACCGGATGATTCCGGTCATCTTCGCCACCTCCAGCCGGGCCGCACGCAACGGCGCAAGTTCCGTGGCCACCCAGCGCCTGGCGTCCTCGGCCCTCGGCCTGATCTCCGCGATCGGCGCCTACGGCGGATTCGTGATCCCCCAGGTCCTGAATGCCTCCAGCACCGCCAGCGGCTCCTACACCCCGGCGTTCTACGGATTCGTAGGCGCGTATGTCCTGATGCTGCTGGTCTGCTGGACCTGCTACATCCGCAACGCCGGCCGGAACGCGATGGGACACGTCTAACATGACCAAAAGCGCCGATACGCACTGCCCCTACTGCGCCCTGCAGTGCGCCATGACGCTCACGTCCCCTGCGGACCTGGCCCCGGCTGCACAGCCGGGGCCAGGTCCCGCGCCTGCACTTCCCTCCGCGCCTGCACTGGAGGTTGCGGGCCGGGACTTCCCCACCAACCGCGGCGGCCTGTGCCGCAAAGGCTGGACCTCCCCCACACTCCTGAACCATGCCGGCCGGATCACCGAACCGCTGCTGAAAGGTCCCGACGGCGTGCACCGTCCCATCAGCTGGGACCAGGCCCTGGACCTCGCCGCCCAAGCCGTGAGGGACGCCCGCGCACGCCACGGTGCGGACGCCGTCGGTGTTTTCGGCGGCGGTGGCCTGACCAATGAGAAGGCCTACCAGCTGGGCAAGTTTGCCAGGCTGGCCCTGGCCACCTCCCGGATCGACTACAACGGCCGGTTCTGCATGTCCTCCGCGGCGGCCGCCGGGATGCGCGCGTTCGGCATTGACCGCGGCCTGCCCTTCCCGCTGGAGGCCCTGGACAGCGCCAGCACCATCCTGATGCTCGGCTCCAACGTTGCCGAGACCATGCCACCCTTCGTCCAGCACCTGAAGGGAGCCCGCGACGCCGGCGGATTGGTTGTGGTGGATCCGCGCCGTTCCGCCACCGCAGCCTTCACGGCCGATGGCGGCGGCCTCCACCTCCAGCCGCTGCCGGGCACCGACCTCACCCTGCTGCTGGGCATCTCCCACGTGGTCATCCACGAGAACCTGGCGGACACCGGCTACCTCCAGGAGCGCACCACGGGCTTCAGCGCGGTAGTCCGCAGCGTCAACGCCTTCTGGCCCGAACGCGTCCAGTCACTGACCGGCGTCCCCGCGGAGTTGATCCGGGAAACCGCCCGCAGGCTCGCCGCCGGGGCCCGGGAAGGCGGAAGCTACATCCTCACCGGACGCGGCGTGGAGCAGCATGTGGACGGCACCGACACCGCCACCGCGGCCATCAACCTCAGCCTCCTGCTCGGCCTGCCGGGCTCCGCCCGGAGCGGGTACGGAACCCTCACCGGCCAGGGCAACGGCCAGGGCGGCCGCGAACACGGCCAGAAGGCGGACCAGCTCCCCGGTTACCGCAAGATCACCGACCCCGCGGCCCGCGCCCACGTCGCCGCCGTCTGGGGCGTCCCCGAAGAAACGATCCCCGGCCCGGGCCTGCCCGCCGTGCAGCTGCTGAAGTCACTGGGAAAGCCCGACGGCGTCCGGTGCCTTTTCGTGCATGCCTCCAACATTGCGGTGGCAGCACCTGATGCCAACGCCGTGATCGACGGGCTGCGGAGCCTGGACTTCCTGGTGGTCTGCGACTTCTTCATGTCCGAAACCGCTGCGGAGGCGGACCTGGTCCTTCCCGTGCTCCAGTGGGCGGAGGAGGACGGCACCCTGACCAACCTGGAGGGACGCGTCCTGCGCCGCCGCCGCGCCATCTCCCCACCGGCCGGAGCCCGCAGCGAACTGTGGATCATGGCCCGCCTGGCCGAGCGGCTCGATGCCCCGTCTACCTACAGCGAGGACCCGGAAACCGTCTTTGAGGAACTGCGGCGTGCCTCCGCAGGCGGCCTGGCCGACTACTCCGGCATCGACTACGCCATGCTGGACCGCGGCGAGGCCGCCTACTGGCCCTACCCGGCCGGCAGCCGCGGAACGCCGCGCCTGTTCGCGGACGGCTTTGCGCACCCGGACGGCAAGGCGCTGATGGTTCCGGTGGTGCCGGGCCGCCGTCGTACTCCCGAAAACCCGGGCGGACCCGCCGCGGAGCCAGGCGCCAAGGCCATGACCCTCATCACCGGCCGGCTCCTGGAGCACTACCAGTCCGGTGCCCAGACCCGCCGGGTTGCTGAGCTCGTGGCCGCCCAGCCCGATGCCAAGGTGCAGATCCACCCCTCTGCGGCACACGCCATGGGCATCGCCGCCGGGTCGCTGGTCTCCGTGGCCAACGGGCGCGGCGAGGTGGTCTGCCGGGCGGAGCTGAGCACGGCTATCCGCCCGGAAACGGTCTTCCTGCCCTTCCACTTCCCCGGCTCGGAGAGCGCCAACCGCCTCACCGAAGCCGCCACGGATCCCGTGTCCGGGATGCCCGAATTCAAGTTCAACACCGTTTGGGTCCGGCCCGTGGCCGCACCCGATTCCGCCCGCATGCTGCAAACGACGGAGGCCTCATGAGCGAGCAGATTGTCATCGTGGGATTCGGCCCCGTGGCCGCCAGGCTGGTGGACGAGCTCCTGCCCGCCGTGCGCGCGGGCCAAGTCCGGCTGACGGTGCTGGGTGAGGAGACCGAGGCCGCCTACAACCGCGTCCTTGTGGCCGACCTCGGCGTTGGCCGGACCACCGCTGACGCACTGGCCCTTGCCGATGCCGGCGAACTGGCAGCGGAGGGCGTGGAGGTCCGGCTGGGCGTGCGGGTGAAGCGCGTGGACCGGGCACGGCAGCAGGTCCTGCTCGCCGAGGGCGCACCGGTGCACTACGACCGGCTGGTGTTTGCCACCGGATCCCGGCCCGTCATCCCGAACCTGACCGGCATCAATCCAGACCCGTCCTCCCCCGTGCTTCCCGCCGGCGTCACGGCGCTGCGGGACCTTCGCGACGCGGACGTGCTCCGGCAGGCGGTGGACGGGGGCAAACGGGTGGTAATCCTGGGCGGCGGCGTCCTGGGCCTGGAGACGGCGCTGGCGGCCGCGGAGGAAGGGGCAACGGTGACCGTGGTCCACAACGGGCCGCACCCCCTGGGCCGGAGCATCGACCGCGGCGGCGGAGCCGTCCTGGCTGCAGGCCTCCGCCGCTGCGGGGTCCGGGTGGCGGGCAACGCCCGCTCCACCGGGGTTGAGCACAACGCGCCCGACGGCGGCTTCTCCGCTTTGCTGCTGGACGACGGGCAGGCGATTGACGGCGACCTCCTGGTCATCTCGTGCGGGGTCCGTCCCCGGACGGAGCTGGCGGACGGCTGCGGGCTCTCCACCGGAACCGGGATCCTGGTGGACCACCGGCTGCGGGCGCACCACGAACCGCACATCTTTGCCATCGGTGACTGCGCCGAAGTCCGCTGCCCGGATCCCGGCTGCGGCATGTGCCGCAACGCCAAGGGTCCGTCCGGGCTGGTGGGCCCGGGCTGGCGGCAGGCCGAATGGCTGGCCGAATACCTCACGCTGCTGGCCTCTGGGCTGGCCGGGGATGCCGGGCTGCTGCCTGAGCTGCCACCGGAACAGCCCGGTGTGGTGGTCCTGAAGGCCCGCGGCCTGAACATGGCAGTGGCCGGGGACAACTCCGCTGATCCCTGGGACGAGGAAGCCCTCACTGCCGGTGCGGTCCACGGCAGGCCGCGCCTGCAGATTGCCCAATGGGCCGACCCCGAGCATGGCCGGTACGTCAAGATGACCACGCGCGGCGGGGTGCTGGAAGGCCTGGTGGCGGTGGGCATGCCGCGCACCGCCGCCGAACTGGTGGGCCTCTTTGAACGGGGCGCCGAACTGCCCGCGGACCGGTCCCTGCTCCTGCGCCTGGACGGGCCGGACCAACTGCCCGGGACCGGCTCCCCGGATCCCGCGGGCACCGTCTGCCGGTGTGCCGGCGTCAGCGGGGCGGCCATCTCCGACGCCGTGGCCGGTGGCTGCTCCACCGTGGCAGACGTTTCCAAAGCCACGCGCGCGGGGACCGGATGCGGCGGCTGCCATGAGGACATCAAGGGGCTCATCGAACGGCATTTTGAGGCGGCCGCGGCCTAGCCGGTCTGGTGGCCTGAAACCAGCGCACCCGGCGGAAGTTCAGAGGCGGACCCGCCCGGGGGCTGGCTGCTGCCGGCCCTCGGTTGCTGCCGGTATGAGGATGGACCCTCCGGGCCGAATATCCCCCGGCTCTTGACGACGGCGTCCGCAGAGCATGTGATGGACGGGACTGACCAGCGCGCCCATCTTCCGCGCCGGACGCCTGCCGTTCGGAACGATGAAAGGACCCCATCCATGTCCCTGCTCGACTCCGCCCTTTGGGAGGGCAAGATCTACCTCAACGGCTGGCGAACCGGAGGCGGAGGGACAAGCCCCGCCGTCGAACCGGCCACCGGCGGGCAGCTGGGCAGCTACGGCGTCGCCTCGGTGGAGGACGTCCGTGAGGCCGCGGCCACCGCTGCCAAGGCGCAGAAGGAATGGGCCGCCCGCAACCCGGAGGACCGGGCCGCGGTACTGCGCCGGGCCGGGCAGCTCTGGGAGGAGCACGCAGCCGAAATCCAGGACTGGATTGTCCGCGAATCCGGCGGGATTCCGCCCAAGGCCGGGCTCGAAACGCATATCGCCGCCAACGAATGCTACGACGCATCGGCGCTGCCTTCGCTCCCGGCCGGGGACGTCCTCACCTCCAACGAAAACCGCTGGTCCTTCGCTCGGCGTCGGCCGGTGGGCGTCGTGTCCGTCATTGCGCCGTTCAACTTCCCGCTGATCCTCTCCATCCGCGCCGTAGCCCCGGCCCTGGCGCTCGGTAATGCCGTGCTGCTCAAGCCGGACCCGCGGACAGCGGTCTGCGGCGGCGTGACGGTGATGCGCATCTTCGAGGAGGCCGGACTTCCGCAGGGACTGCTTTCGCTGCTGCCCGGCGGCGCGGAGATCGGCGCCGCAGTCGTCGAAGCTCCCGAGGTCCGGGTGATCGCCTTCACGGGCTCGACGGCGGCCGGCCGGAAGATCGGCGAGACAGCCGGCCGCCTGCTCAAGCGCGCCCACCTCGAACTGGGCGGCAACAACGCGCTGATCGTGCTGCCCGGCGCCGACATCGCCAAGGCAGCCTCGGCGGCCGCGTTCGGTTCGTTCATGCATCAGGGCCAGATCTGCATGGCCGCGGGCCGGCACATCGTCCACGAGGATATCTACGACGAGTACGTCGCCGCGTTGTCCGAGAAGGCCAACCACCTCCCGGTGGGTGACCCGAAGAGCGGCACCGTGGCGCTGGGTCCGGTAATCGACGAGCGCCAGCTGCAGCGGGTGGACGGGATCGTCCAGGACGCGGTGCAGGCGGGCGCCCGGCTGGCCGCGGGCGGCACCCACGATGGCCGGTTCTACCAGCCCGCCGTGCTGGTGGACCTGGACACTGACAGCCCCGCTTGGAAGGACGAAATCTTCGGCCCCGTGGCCCCTGTCATGAAGTTCTCCACCGTGGACCAAGCCGTGGCGCTGGCCAACGACAACGAGTACGGGCTGTCCATCGGCATTCTGGGCGACGTCGGCCTGGCCATGACCATTGCCGACCGGCTGGACTCGGGGAAAGTGCACATCAACGAACAGACCGTTTCCGATGAGGCGAACTCCCCCTTCGGCGGTATGAAGAACTCAGGCAACGGCTCGCGGATCGGCGGCCACCACGCCAACATGGAGTCGTTCACCGAGATCCAGTGGCTCACCATGCGCCCGGACATCGCCCCGTACCCGTTCTAAGACGCTTTCGACCCCTACAGGAACGGCCGGGAACTTCATGGAAATTCCCTGCCGTTCCTCGTGCGGGCCCTTCGGCCCTTACATGTGGACGTGCAGGCGGCGGGCAGCCTCGGAGATGGAACCGGTCAGCGACGGGTACACCGTGAAGGTGCTGGCGACGTCATCCACATGCAGCTTCTGCTTGACCGCGATGGAGATCGGGAAGATCAGCTCCGACGCGTTGGGTCCAACCACCACGCCGCCGATCACGGTACCGGAGCCCTTCCGCGCGAAGATCTTCACGAACCCGTCCTTGGCGTTGCGCATCTTGGCACGGGCATTGCTGCGCAGGGAAAGCTTGACGACGTCGGCCTGGTACTTGCCGGACTCGATCTCGGCTTCGGATACGCCAACGTTCGCGATTTCCGGCGAGGTGAAGATGTTCGATGCCACCTGGTGGAGCTTGAGCGGGGTGACGCCGTCGCCCATGAAGTGCGCCACTGCGATGCGGCCCTGCATGGCGGCCACGGAGGCCAGCGGCAGGACGCCGGTGCAGTCGCCGGCGGCATAAATGTTCGGGGCGGTGGTGCGGGAGACGCCGTCGACCTTAATGTGGCCGCTTTCGCTGACGGCCACCCCGGCCTCCTCGAGGCCGATGCCGGCGGTGTTGGGGATGGAGCCAAGGCACAGGAGGCAGTGGCTGCCGGTCACCTTGGAGCCGTCGGCCAGCGTGACCACCACGCCGTCGTCCGTGCGTTCCACCGTCTGGGCGCGGGAGCGGGACAGCACCCGGACGCCGCGGCGTTCAAAGACTTCCTCCAGGACCACTGCGGCGTCAACGTCGGAGCCCGGCAGCACGCGGTCGCGGCTGGACACCAGGGTGACCTTGGAACCCAGGCCGTTGTAGGCGGACGCGAATTCGGCGCCGGTGACGCCGGATCCCACCACAATGAGTTCCTGGGGCAGCTCGTCCAGGTTGTAGATCTGGGTCCAGTTCAGGATCCGCTGGCCGTCGGGGCGGGCCGTTTCCAGCTCGCGGGGGTGCGCGCCTACGGCCAGCAGGACGGTGTCGGCTTCAATGGTTTCGGTGCCGTCCACGGTCAGGACCTCAATGGTGTGGCTGTCCAGCAGCCGGCCCGACCCGGCAATGATCCGCACGCCCAGCTTCTCCAGGCCGTCGCGGATGTCCTGGGACTGGTTGCGGGCCAGATTGAGGAGGCGGTCGTTGATGTGCTTGAGGTCGGCGCGCATCACCGGTACGAAGTCACCGCCGTCGACGTCGAACTTCACACCCAGCTCGCCGGCCTCTGCCACGCGGGTCATCAGGTCCGCCGTGGCAATGAGGGTCTTGGAGGGGACAACGTCGGTCAGCACCGCGGATCCGCCCAGCCCGGCACGTTCGATGATGGTGACCGTTGCCCCCAGCGAGGCGGCCACCATGGCGGCTTCGTATCCGCCGGGACCACCTCCCAGGATTGCGATCCGGGGGGAGCTGAAATCTGGATGCGTAGTCACAGTCATCCATTCTCGCGCATTTACCGCCTGACCACCAAGAAAACAGGGCTCTCCCGGGGCCGGCGTGACCGGGGCAACACGGGCGGCAGGATAACTTGTACTGGTGAGTACAACAGACTTCCTGAACACGGACCCGTTCGCCGCCGCCCGCGCCGCCGCGGACTACATTGCCGAAGAAACGGGAGTGGACCGCCATGACACCGCCCTGGTCCTCGGCTCCGGGTGGGGCGAGGCCGCAGACCTGATCGGCGAGACCACCGCCACCCTGTCCGCCGAGGAAGTTCCCGGCTTCCACGCCCCCGCCGTGGAGGGCCACGTTGGCACTATCCGGTCCGTCCTGACAAAGGCGGGAAAGCGTGCATTGGTCCTGGGCGCCCGCACGCACTACTACGAGGGCAAAGGCGTCCGCGCCGTGGTCCATGGCATCCGGACCGCTGCGGCCGCCGGGTGCGGCACGCTGGTCCTGACCAACGGCTGCGGCGGGCTCAATGAGGACTGGGCCCCCGGCACACCGGTACTGATCCGGGACCACATCAACCTCACCGCCGCCTCACCGCTGGAAGGTGCCACCTTCGTGGACCTCACGGATCTGTACTCGCCGCGCATCCGCGGGCTGGCCCGCGAAGTGGACCCCACCCTCGACGAAGGCGTGTACGCACAGTTCCCCGGCCCCCACTATGAGACTCCGGCAGAGGTGCAGTACGCCAAGCGGATCGGTGCGGACCTCATCGGCATGTCGACGGCGCTGGAGGCCATCGCCGGGCGGCATGCAGGCATGGAAATGTTCGGCATCTCGCTGGTCACCAACCTTGCTGCGGGCATCAGCCCCCAGCCGCTGAGCCACCAGGAAGTCATCGAATCCGGGCAGGCAGCGGGCCCGCGCATTTCCAGGCTGCTGGCTGACATCATCGCCCGGCTCTAGCGGGTCAGGCGCCCGGGGTGCGTCATGCGGACGGGCAATGACGATAGCGTTATGCCCATGACGTCTTCCGATGCCGAACTTCGCCTGCTCACCGAGGCCCGCGAATGGGCTGCCCAGGACCCGGATCCCGCAACAAAGGCGTCGCTCCTTGAGCTTGTCCGCCTTGTTGGGGAAGGCGATCCCGCGGCCCGGCAGGAACTGGAAGACAGCTTCCGCGGCACGTTGCAGTTCGGCACCGCCGGGCTGCGCGCCGCGCTGGGCCCCGGGCCAAACCGGATGAACCGGGTGGTGGTCCGCCGCGCCGCAGCGGGACTCGCAGCGTTCCTGGTGGCGGCCGTGGCCAAGGCGGACGACGGCACACGGCCACGCGCCGTCGTCGGGTATGACGCCCGGCACAACTCGGATATCTTCGCGGCCGAAACCGCCGCCATCTTCACCGCCGCCGGCATCGAGACCTTCCTGCTGCCGGCAGCGCTCCCCACTCCCCTGCTGGCATACGCCGTCCGCGCCCTGGACTGCGACGGCGGTGTCATGGTCACCGCCAGCCACAACCCGCCGCAGGACAACGGGTACAAGGTGTACCTGGGCCGGCATGCCGTGGCGGCGGACGGCGACGGCGCCCAGATCGTGGCACCCTACGACGCCGAAATCGCTGCCCGGATCAGCGCCGTGGAAACGCTCGAATCAATAGCACTGGCAGAGGGCGGCTGGACCGTCCTGGACGGCTCGCTCGCAGCCGGCTACCAGCGGTCGACGGCGGCACTCGCCATGCCGGCACGCTTTCCGGCACGCGACCTGCGGATTGTCCTCACCCCGTTGCACGGCGTTGGCGGCGGGACGGCGCTGGACGTGCTGAAGGCGGCAGGTTTCACGGATGTCACCGTGGTTGCCGAGCAGGCCGAACCGGACCCCGATTTCCCCACCGTCAGTTTCCCCAACCCGGAGGAACCCGGGGCCCTGGACCTTGCCCTGGAAGCAGCGGCGCGGCTGGACGCCGACCTCGTCATCGCCAACGACCCCGACGCCGACAGGGCTGCCGTGGCGGCGAAGGACCCAGACACCGGCGCATGGCGCATGCTCCGCGGCGATGAAGTGGGCTCCCTGCTGGGCGCCCACATGGTGGCCCGGCTCGCGGACGCCAGCACCAATGCCGAGGTTGACGGCCGGGGCGTGTTCGCCAATTCGATTGTTTCCTCACGGCTGTTGGCCCGCATCGCCGCCGCTGCCGGCTTCGCCCATGAGGAAACGCTGACCGGGTTCAAATGGATTTCCCGGGTCCCTGGGCTGGTCTACGGCTACGAGGAGGCGCTGGGGTACTGCGTGGCGCCGGAACTGGTGAAGGACAAGGACGGCATTTCCGCCGCGGTCCTGATCGCCGAACTCGCAGCCACTGCCAAAGCCGCAGGCAAGACGGTCTTCGACACCCTGGACGAGCTGTACCTGCAGCATGGCCTGCATGCCAGCGACCAGCTGAGCATCAGGGTTGCAGACCTGGGACTGCTGGACGCCATGATGAACCGCCTCCGGGTTTCGCCGCCGGAGTCGTTTGGGCAGTCAGCGGTGGAGGTCTTCACCGACCTGGCGAAAGGCAGCGCGCACCTGCCGCCCACCGAGGGCTTGCTCTATATCACCCGGAACCTGACCCGCGTGATCATCCGGCCCAGCGGCACCGAGCCCAAACTCAAGTGCTACCTTGAGGTCATTCACCAGGTGGGCTCCGCCGCGGAACTGCCGGCAGCACGCCAGGCTGCGCGTGCCTCACTGGACGAGGTCCTCCACGACGTCAGCGAGGCACTGGGACTGTAACCGGCCCCCCAGCACGAAAAGGGGCGGCCAGCTTTCAGAAAGCCCGCCGCCCCTTTTGTTTTGTTCCCTTCGCGTCAGGCGCTTACAGCTCCACCTCGACGAAGCCGTCCGTGACGCGGGTGCTGAAGGCTGCCAGCCGCAGGCCCGGGGTGGTGAAGCATTCACCGGTCTCGAGGTCGTAGACCTCCTTGTGCAGCGGCGAGGCGATGGTGGGGCGCGCTCCCTTTGAACCGAGGATGCCGCGGGCCATGACGTGGGCTCCGGTGGCCGGATCCTCGTGCGCCACGGCGAAGACTTCGCTGGGGCCCGTGCGGAAAAGCGCCACCTGGCGCCCTGCCACCAGGGCGGCCTCGCCCCAGGCCGGTTCAAGGTCATCCACTGCGCAGACACGGTGCCAGCCGGTCTCGAATCCGGCGATGTCTGATTCGGCGGCGAGCGCCCCAAGTTCAAGTGTTGCCGTCATGTCCGGCTCCTTTCCCTGTGCCTGTTGTCCCTTGCAATGGCAGCTTTTGCGGCCATGTCCCACGCTAGGGTTCGGGTGTTTCAGGGGGGTGCGGCGAATGTGTCCGGCGCGTAAAAGAGACCTAACCCGGCCGGAAATGCGTTCGTGATGCAGAAGTTAAGTTGGCGAAACAATTGGGAAACTGAGGCGAAACTGCCCCTCCCTAGGCTGGAGGCACAAGCTGCAGAGCACCGTCTGCGGCCCATGCGAAAGGCCCACAGTGACCGAACAGACTTCACGCACAGAGACTCCGCGCCGCATCGTCGTCGCCGGCGGCGGCCCCGCGGCCCACCGCTTTGCGGACGCGATGCATGCCCGCGGCCTCGACGGCTGGCACGTCACGGTCCTCACCGAAGAAGCCCACCTCCCCTACGACCGGGTGGCGCTCTCCAAGGCCCTCACCGATTCCGGAGTGGACCTTACCCTGGGCACAGCCTCGATGTGGGACCACGGTTCATTGGTCCTCAAGACCGGCGAACGCGTGGTGAAAATCGACGCCGGCGCAAAGACGGTGGAAACCGCCGCAGGCCACAGTTACGAATATGACCATCTGGTGGTGGCCACCGGCTCGGACGCCGTGCGCCTTCCCATCCCCGGTGCCGAACACGCCCACGTCTACCGCACCCTTGAGGACGTGTGGGCCATCAATAAGGCCATCACGGAACTCACCGGCAAGCTTGGCCGCAAGATCAACGCCGTTACCATCGGCGGTGGCCTCCTGGGGCTCGAATCGGCCGCCGGCACCGAGCAGCTGGGTGCCACCCCCGTTGTCATTAACGGGGCTCCCTGGCTGATGAACACCCAGTTGGACGAGGGCGCCGGACAGGCCCTGGGACGCCTCATCGAGGCGAAGGGCTTCGAAGTGCACGGCGGCGTGTTCCCGTCCGAAATTTTGACGGACGACGACGGCCAGGTCACCGGAGTGCTGATGGCGGACGGGCGCATCATCCCGGCCGACCTGGTGATCGTGGCGGTCGGCGTCAAGCCACGCGACGAGCTCTTCCGCGCCGCCGAAGGCGAGGACCAGCTCTTCAGCCTGGGCCAGCGCGGCGGCGTGGTCATCAACGACTACTGCGCCACTGAGGTCCCGGGCATCTGGGCCATCGGTGAAGTGGCCAACTTCGGCGGAATGTGCCTGGGCCTGGTGGCACCTGCCAACACCATGGCGGAGATCGTTGCCGACCGGCTGCACGGCGGCGACGCCACGTTCCCCGGGTTCGATACCGCCACCAAGCTCAAGCTTTCCGGCGTTGACGTCGCCAGCTTCGGTGATGCCTTCGCCCGCACCGAGCACGCCCTCGAGATCGTCTACGCGGACCCCGCCCGGGGCGTGTACCAAAAAATCGTGACCACGGACGACGCGAAGACGCTGCTCGGCGGCATCTTCGTCGGCGACGCGTCCCCGTACATGAGCCTGCGTCCCCTCCTGGGCCGTGAACTCCCGGCCGAACCGGGTGCCTTCCTGAGCGCGGCCGGCGGCGGCGAGGCGCCCGAGACCGAACTTCCCGATGACGCCACGCTCTGCTCCTGCAACAACGTCACCGCCGGCAGCATCAGGGACGCCATCAACGGCTGCGGCGCCTGTGAAGGCAACGCCCCCGTCCAGGAGCTCGGTGAGCTGAAGGGCTGCACCCGTGCCGGCACCCAGTGCGGTTCCTGCGTGCCCATGCTGAAGAAGCTGCTGGAAACCGAGCTGACCAAGTCCGGCGTGGAGGTCTCCAAGGCCCTATGCGAGCACGTCGAGCTGTCCCGCCAGGAGCTGTTTGATGCCATCCGCGTCCTGGGCCTGACCTCCTTCGAAGAAATCATGGCCAAGTACGGCACGGGCGCCGGCTGCGACATCTGCAAGCCCACCATCGCCAACATCCTGGCAAGCCAAAACAGTGCCTACGTCCTGGACGCCGGCCGCGGCACCCTGCAGGACACCAACGACCGGGCCCTGGCCAACATGCAGAAGGACGGCACCTACTCGGTGGTCCCACGGATCGCCGGCGGCGAGATCACCCCCAAGAAGCTCGGTGTGATCGCCGCCGTCGCTGAAAAGTACAACCTGTACACCAAGATCACCGGCGGCCAGCGGATCGATATGTTCGGCGCCCGGCTGGAGCAGCTTCCGGAAATCTGGAAGGAGCTGGTGGACGCCGGCTTCGAATCCGGCCAGGCCTACGGCAAGAGCCTGCGTACGGTGAAGTCCTGCGTCGGCTCCACCTGGTGCCGCTTCGGCGTCCAGGACTCGGTGGCAATGGCCATCCAGCTGGAACTGCGCTACCGCGGCCTGCGCAGCCCGCACAAGCTCAAGATGGGCGTCTCCGGCTGTGCCCGCGAGTGCGCCGAGGCCCGCGGCAAGGACGTGGGCGTGATCGCCACCGCAGACGGCTGGAACCTGTACGTCGGCGGCAACGGCGGCGCCACCCCGGCCCACGCCCAGCTCCTGGCCAAGGACCTCGACGACGAAACGCTGATCAAATACATCGACCGCTACTTCATGTACTACATCCGCACGGCCGACCGGCTGCAGCGCACGGCCCGGTGGCAGGAGGAGCTCGACGGCGGCATCAAGCACGTTGAGGACGTGGTGGTCAAGGACACGCTGGGCATCGCCGCAGAACTTGAGGCAGCCATGGCAAAGCACGTTGACACCTACGTGGATGAATGGGCCGACACCCTCAAGGATCCCGAGCGCCTGCGCCGGTTCCGCTCCTTCGTCAACGCACCCGACCAGAAGGACGATTCCATCACCTTCGTCCCCGACGAGCGCGGCCAGATGCGCCCCGCCACCGCCGAGGAAAAAGGCAAAGTCCTGATCGGCGCATCCATCCCGGTCCGCACGGCCACGACGGAAACCACCGGAAACGAGGCATAACCATGCAGCTCAGTATCGACCTCACCGGCCGGAACGTCCTGGTCACCGGCACCTCCACTGCCGCGCGGCAGGCGGTGCGGCGGTACGAAGCCGCGGGCGCCGTCGTCCATCGCCGCACCAGCCCGCAGGACGCCGGAGGTGACGCCGCCGGGCACGGCGCCGCGTTGCCGGAGCGGCTGTTCCTGGTTGCCGCCGTCGAGGACGGACAGCCCGGCTGGGACGTTTTCCTGGACCGCTGCCGGAAGACCGGCATCCCCGTCGCTGCGGAGCCGGCCGCCGGCCCCGCCGGACACGTCACCCTGGTGGGCGGCGGACCCGGCACCGGCGACCTGCTCACCGTGGCGGCCGTCAAGGCGCTGCGCGATGCCGACGTCGTGTTCTATGACCGCCTGGCACCGTACCAGGAACTGCCGCTGCTGACATCAGCGGAACTCGTGGACGTCGGAAAGAAGCCGGGGCACCACAAGGTCAGCCAGTCGGACATCGAAAAGCTGATGGTCGAAAGCGCGCTGGCCGGTAACAACGTGGTCCGCCTCAAGGGCGGCGACCCCTACGTCTTTGGCCGCGGCGGCGAGGAAGTTGCCGCCTGCGTGGCAGCCGGCGTCAAAGTGCGCGTCATTTCCGGTGTCACCAGCGCCATCTCGGTCCCGGCCGCCGCCGGCATCCCGGTGACCCACCGCGAAGTCAGCCACATGTTCACCGTGGTCTCCGGGCATGCGCCGCTGACGGAGAAGGAGCACCACCACCTGGCCGGCCTGGGCGGCACCATCGTGGTGCTCATGGGCATCGGCACCTTGCATCAGCTGGCGGCCGGCCTGCGCCGCGCGGGAATGCGCCCCGACATGCCCATGGCCGTGGTGGAGCGGGGCTACCGGCCCGGCCAGCGCACCACCATCGCAGACCTCGGCACCATCACCTCCGCCGCTGCCGGCTGCAGCAACCCTGCAGTGCTGGTCATTGGAGAGGTGGTGCGGGTGGCTGAAGCCAACCGGGATCACGCCGGTGCCGCCGCCGACCTGGACAGGCTGGCGGCCTCGCTGCTGGGATCATGAAAGGATTGACCCCCATGACTGCACTTGCACCGGCTGAACCAACGCAGGCTGACGAAGCCACCGACGCCGCGGAGTCGCCGCTGGAGGGATTCCGCATCGGCGTCACCTCGGACCGGCGCTCTCGCGACCTGATCGAGGCACTGGAACGCCGCGGCGCCGAAGTGCTGCACGCGCCCGCCTTGAAAATCGCTCCCGTCCAGGAGGATATGCGCCTCATCGAGGACACCCGCACCATCATCGCCGCCAGGCCGGACCTGTGCATCGCCACCACGGCCTACGGCATGCGCCGCTGGTGCGAAGCCGCGGACTCCTTCGGCATTGGGGATGAACTCCTGGACACGCTGGGGAACTGCCGCATGTTCGTCCGGGGACCCAAGGCCCGCGGTGCCGTCCGCGCGGCCGGCCTTGCCGACGTCGGCATCAGCAGCGACGAAACCACCTCCACCCTGGTGGACATGCTGCTCACCGAAGGCGTCCGGGGCAAGACCGTGGCCATGCAGCTGCACGGCTACACCGACGTCCGGCAGATCGAGCGGCTGCGGATGTCCGGCGCCACGGTGCTGACCGTGACGCCCTACCGCTGGGTCAAGCCCGACGGCGAGGACAAGCTTCCGCGGTTGATCGACGCCGCCTGCACCGGGAACCTGGACGTCCTGACCTTCACCAGCGCCCCCGCTGTGGACGCAATGTGGAGCACCGCCCATGAGATGGGCCTGTACAAGCAGCTGGTGGAAAGCCTGAAACTGAACGTCACCACCGCCGTTGTAGGTCCCGTGACGGCTCAGCCCCTCCTGGACGCCGGAATAACGCCGCTGATCCCGGAACGGTTCCGAATGGGTGCCCTCATCCGGCTGGTGTGCGAGCACCTGGCGCTGAACCATGTCCGCCGGCTGGACACCCGCTCGGGGAACATCGAGCTTCGGGGCCGCAGCCTGCGCATTGACGGCCAGCAGGTGGAGCTGGCGCCCGCTCCCCTGCTGCTCCTGCGCGCCCTGCTCGGCGCCGGCGGCGCTGTCCTGTCCCGTGAGTCGCTGTCCGACCTGCTGGAACTGCGCGGCTCCGTCCACGCGCTGGACATGACCGTGAGCCGTCTGCGGTCCTCCTTGCCGGACGGCAAGCTTGTTGAGACGGTGGTCAAACGCGGGTACCGGATCCGCGTCTGACGTCCGGAACCGGGCCAAATGTGTCGGCCCGCTCACGGATGAGAGGTGCGTCACGGGTTCTGTTACCGGCCGGTAAATACTGGCGAACAAGGGCCCGCTGAACAGCAACTGCGGGGAAACACGCCGGAAAAGACGCGAGCCTACGCTGGGTTCCATCACGAAGTTCCGGCCGCTACCGGCCGCCAGCGAAAGGGCCAGCACATGTCCGCTCCGGCACCCTCACCGTCCACCTCCGCCGCAACCCGCATTGTCATTGCCGGTGCCGGCCCCGCAGCACAGGCCCTGGTGGCGCAGCTGGACCGTGCCCGGTTCACCGGCACCATCACCGTGCTGAGCAACCGGGATGACACCCCTGCGGAACTGTTGGAGCTGGCCATGCTGCCCCAGGTCTCGGTACGCTTCGGCCAGCCTGCCAGCCACATCGACGCCGTCAACCGCACCGTGGCCACAGCGGACGGCATGGAATTTACCTACGACCAGCTGGTCATCGCCACCGGATCGGCCCCCGTGGCCGCCCCCGTGGACGGTTCAGCCCAGTGCCTGAGCTATGCAACCATCGACGACGCACCACGGATCGCGAAGGGCGTGCAGAAGGTGGCCCGGGAGCTGGGGCGGCGCCCTGTGGGGATTCTGGTGGGAACCGGCGCCGCAGCTGGACAAGCCGAGGCAGTCCTGCGGGCCAAGGGTGTCCGTCCCATCCGCACCACCGCCCGGCCGGCCGCCGTCATCCCCGCCGTCGTGTCGGGCGGATCCGCTGCCCGGCAGGCGGCGTCCGCTGTGGTCTTCGAGGACGGCAGCAGCATGACCGGTGACCTGGTTGTCCTGGCCGAGGAGCGGGTCTCGCGCGACGGCCTGGCCGACAGCGCGGGCCTGCAGACGGCAGCCGGGGGTGGCATCGTGATCACGCGGGACTACCGCACCTCCGTCCCGGGAATCTGGGCGATTGGGGACGCAGCAGCGTTCGACGGCGTACGGCTGGGGCTGCTGGTGGCGGCCGCTTCGGCGGCAGGCGCCTGCGCCACCCAGCTGCTGACAGCGGCATCCGCAGCGCCGGCCCTTGGGGCGGCGGCCTAAACGGCACGCCCCCGCTGCGGCGCCTGCCTGCGTGGGGGCCGCTGCGGTGCGGTCCGCTGTGACAAGATGGTTCCCGAAACCGAGTCAACGCCGGGCCCACAAGGCCTTCGAGAGGACCATCATGAGCAACGAAGCCACCGTTCACATGGGCGCCGCCGATCCTGCAGGCCCCGCGAACATCGCCGCCTACATTGACCACACCCTGCTCAAGCCCGAGGCCTCGGAGGGTGACGTGCTCAAGGTTTGTGCCGAGGCGGCCGAGTACGGGTTCAAGTCGGTCTGCGTCAACCCCATCTGGGTAAAGACCGTCACCACCGCGCTCCGGGGCTCAGGCGTCCTCACCTGTTCCGTGGTGGGTTTCCCCCTGGGGGCAACCCCCACGGACGTGAAGTCGTTCGAAGCCCGCGGCGCAGTTCTGGACGGCGCGCAAGAGGTGGACATGGTGATCAACGTCGCCGCCGCAAGGGCCGGTGACAAGGGCGCCCTGGCGGAGGACATCGCTGCCGTGGCCGAGACCGTGCACGCGGGCGGCGCCATCCTCAAAGTCATCATCGAAACAGCCCTCCTGACGGATGAGCAGAAGGTGCTGGCATGCCAGGCTGCCGTGGAGGCCGGAGCCGACTTCGTGAAGACCTCCACGGGATTCAACGGCGGCGGCGCCACCGTCGAGGACGTGGCCCTCATGCGCAGGACCGTGGGCCCGGACGTGGGCGTCAAGGCCTCCGGCGGCGTACGGTCCCTGGCCGATGCGCAGGCTATGATTGCAGCAGGTGCAACACGAATTGGTGCCAGCTCCGGGATTGCCATTGTCAAGGGTGAACAGGGTTCAGCCGCTTACTGACCTTGACCGGAAGCCGCCACAGATCAAGCCCCGCGGGGCCAAGGAGGAACACATGTCCAGCCAGATCAACGCGAGCCGGGACACGGCATCCAACCAGGAATCCGTCCGGACCCCGCAGAACGAAAACAACCTCGCCACCAGCGTTGTTCTGTTCGTGATCTGCTTCGCCCTGTTCCTGGGCGCCATCTACTCGCTGTCCTTCCTCAGCCTGGGCAACCCCTGGCCCATGGCCGTCTGCCTGATCCTCTTCGCGCTGGCGTTCTGGATCCCGCAGACCATCCTGGGCCGCTCCGACTCCGCCGGCGAGCACTAAAAAGCCACATAAGTACCAGCACAACAGCAACGGACCGGCGGACAATGTCCGCCGGTCCGTTGCTGTTGTGCTGAAGAAGTCGCTGCCGGCTAGAACCAGAGCCTGATCCACGCCCCCGCGGCTGCTGCCACGCGGCCCCAATGGTGCTGGGCGATGGCCAAGCCGGCCATAGACATGCCCACCATGGCGTACGCGCTCACCGGGATCAGCACCAGCCACTCCCGCTTGGAGCCGGCGCGGCCCAGCAGGGGTACGGACAGGGCGCCATTGGCCCGCCAGACGTTCCGCAGCAGGGGCAGCCGGCGCAGCACTTTCGGCGGCCGGACCACCAGCGGCCACAGCAGCGGCACTCCCCCGGTGGTGATCAGGTCGCCGACAATGTGCACCACCACCCCGATCAGCATCGACGTGGGCAGCCAGGTCCACTGATCCGGCGCGTACACCGTGACCAGGCCCGCCATTATGAGCGCGAAAATCCAGTTGGAGATAAAGCCGGATTTGGGGAAGAGCTTCAGTGCCTTCGCCGCGATGTTGATCAGGAACATGCACAGCAACCCTGCGCCGACGGACAGGCGGCCCCAGCCGGTGTCCATATGGACCTGCGACGCCAGCCCGGCCAGGAACACGAAGGCCGCCGCGCCAAGGATGGAGTGCGTGCCCTGCCGGTGTCCGCCGCTGGCGTTCTCAATGCCGCGGGCGATCACGTTGGACAGCGGTGGCAGCGAGTGGGCCACCGTGCTGGAGCGGTGGTCCCAGTCGCATACCAGCGCGGTGCCCGCCGTGGCCATGCCGCCGATGAGGATGCCCGTGGGATCCAGCGGGTACCAGCCCAGCGTGTACGGGCCGGTGGACGCAACAGCAACCCACGCCGCGGCTCCTGACGCGGCGTGGTGTCCTCCCATCAAGTCCTAATTCACCGCCAGCGGGGCATCGGAAAAGATGTTGCGGATGACGCCGTTGGCCCATTCCAGGATTTCCGCATCCTGGAGGTCGCGGCCGCCGATCCGTGCGGTCTTCGGCTTGGGGATGAGGATGGCGTCCAGGGCGGGTTTGGACTGCGAACCGGGGTACATCCGGTTCAACCGCATGGTCTTGGACTCCGGGAGCGATGCCGGGGAGAACTTGATGAAGTTGCCCTGCAGCGCCACGTCAGACAGGCCGGCCTCGCGCGCGGCGACACGGAACCGTGCCACCTCCACCAGGTTCAGGGCAGGCAGCGGCAGTTCGCCGTAACGGTCCACCAGTTCAGCCTGGACCTCCTCGATGGACTCGTTGGTGAGGGCGGCGGCGAGCTTGCGGTAGGCCTCCAGACGCAGCCGTTCCCCGGGAACGTAGTCGTGCGGCAGGTGCGCGTTGACCGGCAGCTCGATCTTCATCTCCGCTGCCTTCTCTTCCGCCTCGCCGCGGAAGTCCGCCACGGCCTCGCCCACCAGGCGGATGTACAGGTCAAAGCCCACCCCCTGGATGTGGCCCGACTGTTCACCGCCCAACAGGTTGCCGGCACCGCGGATTTCGAGGTCCTTCATGGCCAGCTGCATGCCGGCACCCAGTTCGTTGTGTGCAGCCACCGCCTTCAGCCTCTCCAGCGCCACCTCGCCCAGCGGCTTCTCCGACGGGTAGAGGAAGTACGCGTAGGCGCGCTCACGGCCACGGCCCACCCGCCCCCGGAGCTGGTGCAGCTGGGACAGGCCATATTTGTCCGCCCCGTCCACGATCAGCGTGTTGGCGTTGGAGATGTCCAGGCCGGTCTCGATGATGGTGGTGCAGACCAGGACGTCGAACCGCTTCTCCCAGAAGTCCACGATGATCTGCTCCAGGCGGCTCTCGGACATCTTGCCATGTGCCACCTCAACGCGGGCCTCCGGCACCAGTTCCCGGATCTTCGCCGCGGTCCGCTCGATGGTGGACACCCGGTTGTGGACAAAGAACACCTGGCCTTCGCGCATCAGCTCGCGGCGGATGGCCGCGGAGGTCTGCTTGTCCGTGTAGGGGCCAACGTACGTCAGCACGGGGTGCCGCTCCTCCGGCGGGGTGGCCAAGGTGGAGGTTTCCCGGATGCCGGTGAGGGACATCTCCAGGGTGCGGGGAATCGGGGTTGCACTCATGGCCAGGACGTCCACATTGGTGCGCATCTTCTTCAGCGCTTCCTTGTGCTCCACACCAAACCGCTGTTCCTCATCCACGATCACCAGGCCGAGGTCCTTGAACTCGAAGTCCTTGGACAGCAGCCGGTGGGTACCGATCACCACGTCCACGGCGCCGCTCTTGACGCCTTCGGCGGTCTCCTTGGACTCCTTGGCGGACTGGAAGCGGGACAGCGGCTTGACCCTCAGGGGGAAGCCGGAGAAACGCTCGGTGAACGTCTCGTAGTGCTGCTGGGCCAGCAGCGTGGTGGGCACCAGCACAGCCACCTGCTTGCCGTCCTGCACCGCCTTGAATGCAGCACGGACCGCGATCTCGGTCTTGCCGTAGCCAACGTCGCCGGACACCAGCCGGTCCATGGGGATTTCCCGCTCCATGTCCGCCTTGACCTCGTTGATGGTGGTCAGCTGGTCCGGCGTCTCCACGTACGGGAAAGCTTCCTCAAGCTCGCGTTGCCAGGGCGTATCGGGGCCGAAAGCATGTCCGCGGGAGGCCATGCGGGCCGAGTACAGCCGGATCAGCTCGCCGGCGATCTCCTTGACGGCCTTGCGTGCCTTGGACTTGGTGCTGGCCCAGTCCGCGCCGCCCATTTTGCTCAGGACAGGGGTGTCGCCGCCCACGTAGCGGGTCACCTGGTCCAGCTGGTCGGTGGGGACGAACAACCGGTCTCCGGGGCCGCCGCGCTTGGCGGGCGCGTATTCGAGCACCAGGTATTCCCGGACGCCGTCGCCGCCGCCGGCCACCTTGCGCTGGATGAGTTCCACGAACCGGCCGATGCCGTGCTGTTCGTGGACCACATGGTCCCCCGCCACCAGCTGCAGGGGGTCGACGGCGTTGCGCCGCTTGGAGGGCATGCGCCGCATGTCCTTGGTGGACCCCGCGGAGGTGCGGCCCAGCAGGTCGGCCTCGGTGAGCAGGCCAAGTTTGAGGCCATCCAGGACAAAACCGCGGCCGACGGCGGCGGTGGTCACCTCGATAATGCCCGCCTGGGGTTCGTGGTCCAGGCTGTCGACGCGGGCGCACGGGATGTCGTTCTCGTGGAAGAGTTCCGCCAGGCGCTGTGCGGGGCCCGGGCCTTCGGTGGCCACCACGATCCGCCACTGGTCGCGGACATGTGACCCAATGAAGTCCATCATCTCGGCAACGTCACCCTGGTAGCCGCGTGGTTCCCTGGCGTGCAGGTTCAGGACGTCGATCTCGGGCAGCAGTTCCGCGTCCTGCGCCAGTGACGTGATGGACCACCAGGACACGCCGTGCGCCAGGGCGGAGCCGCGGGTTTCGGCCAGCGAGCGGAAGCTCGCCGAATGAAGCGCTTCGGACGCCTGGGAGGTAAGGTCCAAAGGCGCCGCCCCGCCGTCGGAGGCCGTGGACCAGGCCGCCTCGAGGAACTCCTCGTTGGTGGCGGCAAGATCGTGGGCGCGGGTGCGCACCTTCTCCGGCTCAATCACCACGGCGATGGAATCCGCGGGCAGCTGGTCCACGAACGGAACCATCGCGTCCACCAGTACCGGCGCCAGCGATTCCATGCCCTCCACCGCGATGCCGCCGGCGATTTTCTCCAGCATGTCCGCCGCGGCCGGAAGCTGGGATTTCAGGGTGGCCGCGCGGGACATCACAGAGGGGGTGATGAGGATTTCCCGGCACGGCGGGGCGTGCAGCTCGGTGGGGTGGTGGATGCCCGGGGCGGACAGCGAGCGCTGGTCTGCCACGGCGAACCAGCGCATCTGGTCCACCTCGTCCCCGAAGAACTCCACGCGGATCGGGTGGTCCTCGGTGGGCGGGAAGACGTCGATAATGCCGCCGCGGACAGCAAACTCGCCACGGTGGGTCACCATGTCCACCCGGGCATACGCGGCGTCCGCGAGGCGCTTCACCACGTCGGAGAAGGGAACCTCCTGGCCCACCTTCAACGTGACGGGAACCAGATCACCAAGGCCTGCCACCACGGGCTGGACCACGGCGCGAACGGGTGCGACGACCACGCGAAGCCGGCCCGCCGTCGAGCTTTCCGGGTGTGCCAGGCGGCGCAGCACTGAAAGCCGGCGGCCTACTGTGTCCGAACGCGGCGACAGCCGTTCATGCGGGAGGGTCTCCCAGCTGGGAAACTCAGCCACCGAATCCGCTGGCAGGTAGGCGCGCAGGGCTGCCGTAAGGTCCTCCGCCTCCCGGCCGGTGGCGGTGACGGCCAGCACCACGCCCGGCCCCACGGCGCGGTCCTGTTCTGCCACGGCGGCGGCCAGCCCGTCCGCCATCTCCGCCAGCAGCACGGGGCGCAGGCCGGCAGGAGCGCTGATCTGGTAATCCTGACCGCGGACGTCGAATCCCCGGGCGGATTCGGCGCGGACTCGGGCGAACGTCCGGTCCGGCTCCAGGGCGCGGCGCAGTCCGTCCAGCGACGGGGTGGTGCTGGATGTGCCGGCGGCGGACTGGCCGGGAAGACTCATGACAGAAGCTCCTGTGGTGTTCAGCGAAAACAAGCAGGCAACGCGAAAACCCGAAATTCGCTGCGAATCCCGGGTACTCCCAGCCTACCGCGCAGGAGCGACATGGCAGCACGGCGCCCACAGGCCTAGGCTGGCAGGGCCGGGCCAATTCATCGGAGCAGCCGTCCGGAACGGCCGCCACTCCGAACTGCCCAGTGATACAGGTGCCAGGACGAACAGGAGCCAGCATGACCGCAATGAATGCCCAGCAAACACCAAAGACCGTCCTCGTTACCGGTGCCACCGGCTATATTGGCGGCCGGCTGGTGCCCAAACTGCTGGAGGCGGGCCACACGGTGAAGGTGCTGGTCCGCTCCCCCGACAAGATCGCCGGTGTCCCATGGCGGGACAAAGTGGACGTGGTGCAAAGCAGCCTTGACGACGGCGACGCCCTCCGTGAAGCCCTGGCCGGCGTCGACGTCTTCTACTATCTGGTGCATTCCATGGCCGCGGGGGCGGGGTTCGAGGCGAAGGAAAAGGCCATGGCCTCAACCGCGGCGGAGGCTGCAGCCGCCGCGGGCGTACACCGGATCGTCTACCTGGGCGGCCTGCACCCCCAGAACGTGGAGCTATCCACGCACATGCGGTCCCGGGAAGCGGTGGGCAAGGTGTTCCTGGACAGCCCGGTGGACGCCATCGTGTTCCAGGCAGGCGTGGTCATCGGTTCCGGTTCCGCCTCCTTCGAAATGATCCGCCACCTCTCCGAAACGCTTCCCCTGATGCCCGCGCCCAGCTGGGTGCGCAACAGGATCGAAGCCATTGCCGTGCGTGATGTCCTCTACTACCTGGTGTCCGCGGCATCACTGGAAGGCCCTATCAACCGGACCTTCGACATCGGCTGCCGGCAGGTGCTGACGTACGCGGGAATGATGAAGGAGTATGCCGCGGAGGCAGGACTGCCCTACCGGGTGGTGCTGGCGCTGCCGGTGCCGGCACCCAAACTGGCAGGCATGTGGGTGGCGCTGACAACACCCATTCCCCTCTCCATGGCCGTGCCCCTGGTCCAGTCGCTGCAGCATGACGCTGTATCCAACGAGCACGACATCGACCGGTACATCCCCCAGCCCGACGGCGGACTGACCACCTACCGCACGGCGGTTGCCTTGGCGCTGGGCAAGGAGCGGGACGGCCAGGTGGAGACCACCTGGGCCAACGCCGGCGCTGACTCAGACCCCCTTCCCAGCGACCCCGACTGGGCGGGGCACAAGGTGTACATCGACGAGCGGACGTTCCACGGCGATGTGGACCCGGCCCACGTGTGGACCATCATCGAGGGCATCGGCGGCCGCAACGGCTGGTACTCGCTGCCGCTGGCCTGGCAGGTCCGGGGCTGGCTGGACAAACTGACCGGCGGCGCCGGCCTGCTGCGCGGCCGCCGGCACCCGCACACCCTGGCCACCGGCGAGGTGGTGGACTGGTGGCGCGTGGAGCGGATCGACCGGGGCAGCCTCCTCCGGCTGCGCGCCGAAATGCGTGCACCCGGCCGTGCCTGGCTGGAGCTCTCCGTGGAGCCGGACGGCACGGGCAGCCGCTACCGGCAGCGCGCCATTTTCTTCCCCAAAGGACTCAGCGGCCGGCTGTACTGGCTCGCCGTCCTGCCGTTCCACAGCCTGATCTTCCCGGCCATGGCGCGCAACATCACCGCGGAGGCCCGGAAACTGGCCGATGCCGAGCCCGCGGCCGCCACCGCGTAGGATGTTGGAGGCGTAAATCCTTTCCCCACACGTCCCAGGAGGACCCATGGCGCTGAGCGCAACCACCACCCTTCCGCACTCCGTTGACAGCGTTGCCGCTGTGCTGGTGAACGAGGATTTCCAGCGCCACGTCAGCCAGCTGGTGGGCGGCAGCCTGGAGTCCTTCACCGTGGACGGCGACATCGCCGGGGCCTTCAACGCCACCTCCGTGCGTACCCTCCCCACCACCAGGCTCCCCGAAATCGCCCGGAAGTTCGTGGGTGAGCACCTCAAGGTGACCCAGGTGGAGAACTGGGAAGCCCCCGCAGCCGACGGCTCCCGTCAGAGCAACATTTCGCTGAAGATCGCCGGCGCCCCGGTGGACGTCACCGCCGTCCAGCGCCTGGTGGCCGATGGCGGTGGAACCCGGGTGGAGCTCGAGGGCGCCGTTAAGTCCTCCGTTCCGTTCCTTGGCGGAAAGATCGCGGATGCCGCCGAGCCCATGGTGGCCAAGGCACTGAACCTGCAGGCCGCACAGGCGCAGGCCTGGCTCGAAAGCCACTAGCCCCATGCAGCTTCCCGTCTTCGCCGCGCTGGTCCTGATCATCGCCGGCGTTTGGTCGCTGGTGGTCTGGCCGCAGTTCCTGCGCCGGGTGATGAAGGATCCGCGGGCCCGCGATGCGGCCGGCAAGGCAACCAGGTTCCTGACCGTCCATGTGGTGCTGGTGAGCATCTCCATGGTGCTCGGGCTCGCCACCGCAGTGATCGGCGTCCTCGGCCTCCTTGGCTGAGCTGGCACCCGGTCCCAGCCACGCGTTTCTCACACCAAACGGCCCGGGCCTTCCTCCTGCTGGAGGAAGGCCCGGGCCGTTTGCTGTCCGCTGTCTGCTGTCCGGCTCAGGCGGCCTGGTTGAGCGCGTCCTCGGCCGCCACCCAGGAAATCATGGCGCACTTGACCCGGGCTGCGTAGCGGGCCACTCCCTCGAACGCTGCGGCGTCACCCAGCAGCTCAGGATCGGCATGGACCTTGCCCCGGGAGCGGAGCACCTCCCGGAAGCTGTCGATGACTTCATGCAGTTCGGCCACCGTCATGCCTTCGGCGAGATCGGTGAGGACCGACGCGGAGGCCATGGAGATGGAGCACCCGGCCCCGTCCCAGGCAATCTGGGCCACCTTTCCCTCCTGGACGGCAAGCCGGAGGGTCACTTCGTCTCCGCACACCGGGTTGAGCTGGTGCGACTGCCCCGTGGACGTGCCTTCAGGCGCTTCCGTGGCGGCGAGCCCGCTGCCGTGGCGGGCCTTGGAATGATCCAGGATGATCTGCTGGTACAGCTGGTCAAGGCTCATGGTGTACCTTTCGTCTTCTCCGCTAGGCGCGGAAGTAGGCCCGGACGCCCGCGACGGCTTCGAGGAAGCGGTCCACGTCGTCAGTGGTGTTGTAGAGGTAGGCGCTGGCCCGGGTGGTGGCGGTCAGGCCAAGCCTTCGGTGCAGCGGCTGGGCGCAGTGGTGGCCCACGCGGACGGCGATTCCCCGGGAGTCCAGGAACTGCCCCACGTCATGGGCGTGGACGCCTTCGACGTCGAAGGCGGCAAGGCCGATCCGCTCCTTGGCGGCGGCCGGGCCCAGGACGCGCACGCCGGGAATGGATTCCAGCCCCGCCACCATGCGCTGGCCAAGGTCGGCCTCCCACCGGTGGATGCGGTCCAGCCCGGTTTCGGTAAGGTAGTTCGCGGCCGCGGCAAGGGCTACTGCCTGGGAGATGCGCTGGGTTCCGGCTTCGAACCGCTGCGGCGCCGGAAGGTACTCGGCCCGCTCCATGGTGACGGTGGTGATCATCGATCCGCCCGTCAGGAACGGCGGCAGGATGTCCAGGAGTTCCTGCCTCCCGTACAGCACGCCGATTCCTGTGGGGGCGAGCATCTTGTGGCCGGAGAAGACCGCGAAGTCCACGTCAAGTTCCTTGACATCCAGGGGCAGGTGCGGCGCGGACTGGCAGGCGTCGAGGACGACCAGGGCGCCCGCGGCGTGCCCCAGGGCCGTCAGTTCCTGCACAGGATTGATGATTCCCAGGACGTTGGAAGCGTGGGTGAAGGCCAGGACCTTGGTGCGGGGGCCGATGATTTCTTTGGCCTGCTCCATGCGGAGGCTGCCGTCGTCCGCAATGGGGATGTAGCGGAGCGTGGCCCCGGTACGGAAGGCCAGTTCCTGCCATGGGATCAGGTTGGCGTGGTGCTCCATTTCGGTCACCACGATTTCGTCGCCGGGCTTCAGCGCCAGTCCCCTGAGGCCCTGGTCGCCCCGTCCCTGGGCAGCCCACAACCCGGCATTGGACAGCGCATAGGAGATGAGGTTCAACCCCTCTGTGGCGTTGGACGTCCAGATGGTTTCCGCGTAATCCGCGCCGATGAAGTCGGCTATGGTCTGGCGGGCATCTTCGAAGACTTCGGTAGCCTCCACGGCAAGATGGTGGGCGCCCCGGTGCACTGCAGCGTTGCGCTGCTCGTAGAATTCCTGCTCGGCTTCGATGACGCTCACGGGGTTTTGCGACGTGGCCCCGGAGTCCAGGTAGACCAGCGGTTGCCCGTTGACCAGCTGGTTGAGGACCGGGAAGTCATTGCGGATGCGCAGCACCTCGGCGTTATCCATGACAGGTACGGCGCGTTCCAGTGTGGCTGGCGTTGATACTACGGCCAAAACGAACTCCTTGGGCTGCCAATGGCTGACACCCAATTGTCCCACACACGGCTGTGGCGGCCGCCCCGGAGGGGCAGCCGCCACCGCTGCCCCGGGCTTCAGCCGAGGGAGCAGAGGGCCGGCGACGGCTGGGGGGAGAGTCTCGGTCTCAGAAGACTCTGACGTCGCCGGCCCCGTCTATGCCCGGTCCCTGGGGACCGGAAGTTGAGAAGGCCTCAATGTCCTGTTCGGCTGCTCTGCGGCGTCCAGCTGGCCGCTTTGCTTTGCCTCCTTAAGTAAATCCCCTGGCGCCCTCCCGTACACGAGTAGGGAGTACTCGAATCCCCCGGGGAGTACTACCGGGGCGAGGCGCGTCTCTACCCGCCGCATCGTTCGGGGCGCACGGCGGGAAGCCCGCGGTGCAGCACCGCTCCCAGGCAGACGACGGCGGACGGGCACCAGGAGCCGCAGGTGCCGCGTGGGCAGGGGGCGGCCGACGGCGGACAGGCATCAGGTGCCGCAGGTGCCGCGTGGGCAGGGGGCGCCGGCGAGGGACGGACAGCGGCAGGGCGGCGGCATGGTTGCGGCCGGAACCTACTTGGGCAGGGCCGACTCCAGTTCATCGCGGCTGCGGACCCCGAGCTTGACGTAGGTGCGGTACAGGTGGCCTTCCACCGTCCGCACGGAGACCATCAGCCGCTGCGCGATCTCACGGTCGGTCAGTCCCTGTACGGCCAGCTCGACGATGTCCTGTTCCCGCCGGGTGAGGCGTACCGCAGGCGCCGCGGCAATGAAGCGGCCTTCACGGAACCGTTCACCCAGTTCGTGGTCGCACTTCTCGCGCTGGGCAACGGCCTGCCGGGACCGGCGGCGTTCCCCGGCCTGATCCAGCACGGTGCTGGCACGGGCATAGGCTTCACGGGCCAGATTGACAAAGCCTGCCTCCTCCAGCGAGGCAGCCGTTGCCATGAGGGTGTCGCCGTCGGCGTTTTCCCAGGCGGTGGCCAGCGTCAGCAGCGCTTCCGCCCAGCGGCCTTCCACCCCGCGGGCGGCTGCCTGCACCATGGGGACCACCGAGGGGTCCCCAAGGTCCCAGCACATGGCAAAGACTTCCAGAAGGTTCCCGGTCCGGGCGGAAGCCTCCGTGGTGGTCATCAGGGTCTGCAGCGCAGCCAGGCCCTTGCCGTCGCGGGCCAGGTACTCAGCGGCTGCTGCTGCGTAGGCCTCGGCGAGGAGCTCATGCGCGGGCCATCCGGCGTCGGCATCCTTGTGATCCTGTTCCAGGCGTCTTGCCTGCTCCGCGTCCCCCAGCCTGGCTGCAGCGTAGAAGCCAAGCGCGGTGCCAAACCGGTACAGCTGCAATGGGTCGTTGAGCCTCAACGCCTCGACGGCGGGCAACAGGACCTGGTAGGCGCGCTCCATTCTCCCCTGCCGCAGCAGCGAGTAGCCCTGGAGCAGCTGAAGGCTCCCGTTGAAGGTGGCCGTGCCGGGTGCATTTCCGGTGGCGTAGTGGTTGATCTCCCGCTCTGCCGACTCCCATTCACCCATGGCCAAGTAGTCGGAGACCAGCCGCCCCAGCACGAACTCAGGGAAGAAAAACAGGCTGCCTTCCAGCGGGGGAAGTTCCGAGGCTGCCAGGAGAGCGGCTTCCAGGCCCTGGACGGGGCGCCCGGCGGAAGCCAGGGCATGGGCAAGGAGACCCTCGGCCAAGGCCCGGAGCGGTTCTCCGCCCGCGCCCGTGTGGCGGTTCCGCATTGTGTCCACTTCGTTGGTCAACGCCTGGACATTTACCTCGGCACCCAGCTGGAGCAGGTGCATGAGCTCTTCCTGCCAGCCCCTTTCGCCGCCGGAAAATGCGCCGTGCTTTTCGACGTCCTCCGCCACGACCCCCAGCGGGTGGCCGATCGCCTGGTGCGCCGAGACCCGGAGCAGCAGGACCGCGGGCCCCTCGGGGTCTTCTGCCAGCGGGAGCCAGCAGCCGTCCAGGAGGGCCGCTGCCTCTGAATAGGCGCCCTCGTTGTACAGCGCCCGCGCCTGGATGGCCTGGGCCATCGGAACCAGCTGGGGATGGTGGATGCGGGCCGCAATGGAACGGGCGCTGTGGTTGCGGAACCGCATCAGGGCCTCTTTGGCAGCCGACAGCATGTCCTCGTCGCCAACCCGGACGCCGCACTCCAGGGCCCACTCCACGGACCGCAACCGGCCCTCCCCCTGCAGCAGGGCGGGATCCTGGTGGGCTTTGACCCTCTCCAGCAGCTGGAGGCTGCGGGAGACGGAGACCGTGTTCCGGATGGCGCCGGCGAAGAGTCCGTTCCAGATGGAAAGCTCGGCTGGAATGCCGGGGGTTTCCACGATGATCTGCTGGTCCAGCAGGGAGCGGACCACAGCCGCTCCGCTGATGTCTTCGATGACTTTACGGCCAACCGGACCGGCAAGGGCGATGAGCTTCAGGGCTTCCTGTTCCTCGGGCCCCCGCCGGAGGTGGTCTTTGGCAACCACCCCTGCGAGCCGTGCCCCATCTGCGGGCAGGGGGCCCAGCAGCATCCAGATTCCATTGCGCTTGGCAAGGACGCCGGTTTCAGCGGAGTCATGGAGCAGGGCATCAAGGATCCGGGGATTGCCTCCTGATGCATTCCAGATGGCATCCACTGTTGCCCCGGGGACCGTGCCGTCAAGGACGTGGGCCAGGACCTCTTCGATCTGTTCACGGTTGAGGGGCCGGAGGTCCACGCGCTCGGCAAGTCCGTCGTACCACAGCTGGTCCAGCGGCTGCGGCAGGCCGGGCCGGGGACGGGCGGCAGCGACCACCGTTGCCCATCCGGCCGAAATCACCTCGGCCAGTATGCCTGCCGATGCATCATCCAGGTGGTGGGCATCGTCCACTGCAAGCAGGACAGCTGCACCGTTGCCGGCTTTCAGTTTCTCGAAGTATGACCACATTGAACGGAGCACTGCCACGGGTGAGACGGACTCCTCAGCGGTGAGCTCCCCCGTATAAGGGGTCAGGACCCCAAATGGCACCCCTGCCAGGGCCGAGCTGGCGTGTATGCGCAGGACGCTCATACCCGCGGAAAGGCGCTCCACCACGGCGTCAGTTACGGCCGACTTTCCAATACCCGGGCCGGCCATGATGAAAACGGCCCGGTGTGTGCCGTTCCGGACCAGGTTGCAGATCCGGTCCACCGGCTCGCGGCGGCCGGTAAGGAGCCGGTGCGCAGCCGCCGGCTTGTGGCCATTAGACGAGTCCAGTCAGATCACCCCTTGAAGTCACGCCCAGCTTGGTGAAGACCTGGTACAGGTGGCCCTCCACAGTGCGGACTGACACGCCCATTTCCATGGCGATGTCACGGTTTGAGGCGCCGCGGCCGGCCATCCGGGCAATCTGCCGTTCCCGGCTGGTCAGCAGCGGACTCCCGCTACTGGGCACGATAGGCAGGTTCAACACGGTGGCGGCAAGGATGTCCAGCCGGGCCTGCGCCGTCCTTGCTGAAAGGGCGTCCCCATCCTGGCGGGCGAAATCCACTGCCAGTGCCATGCACCGGGCTTCAACGGCATCGAGTTCGAGTGTCGCCGCCAGTTCGCCGCCGGAAAGGAGGACTTTGGCATCCTTTGTCCTGCTTCCGACGGCGATCAGCCGTGAGACTTCTGCCAAGGGGCCCTGCCGGCGGCCGGCGATCTCCTCCAATAGTCGGAAGTCGGTGTCGCTGCCGTTCACGGTTGCTGCGAGCAGGTACATGCCCGCGACGGTGTGCCTGCCCGCCTCCACGTTCCGGCGGGCTCCCTGCTTCAGGCCTGCCACCGCCTCAGAGTCGCCCAGCCAGCGCCCGGCGACGAGGGCGCAAAACTCGATGATGCTCTCCGTGGCAAATCCTGCGCTTCCGGGCGTTCTTTGCAGTTTGGTGAGGTACTTGCGGGCAAAGGCGGCATTGCCGGTCTGGGCGTACGCCAGAGCCGTAGCGGCGTACGCGGTTCGCAGGGCTGCCTGGACCGGTTGCAGTTCCAGCTGGGCGGTTGCGGAGATTAGCGGCTCCAAGGCGGCCTCGCCGCGGCCGGAAAAGGCGAAGGCCACCCCGGCAGCGAGTTCGGTGGCGGCGCTGCGGTACGGCAGCCGGTGGGGCTGCCCCACACTGAAGGGGCTGAGGAGGTCGATGCAGCGCCGCCACTGGCCGGCCATCAGCAGGACGAAGTAGGCCTCCCTGACATAGCGCTCACGGAGGCCCACGATGTGTGAGGCGTCGGTGAGCTGGCCGCCGAGTTGACGCATGAGCCCCAGCGCGTCCATCTCGCGCCCGGTCAACGCGAGGGCGCTCATCAGGGTGATCGCAGACTGGAGCCGGAACGCGGTGTCCGGGTTGCCGGCAGGATCGGCCGCCCGTTCGAGCGCGGGGATCAGGGCTGCGTAATCGCCGTCATGGGCCCGGTACTCGAATTCGCTCAAGGAGATCCGGTTCGCTGCAACCGCTGCGGGTGCAGGCCAGGTACAGTGCTGCGCCGTTTTATCCAGCTGTTCCCGCGCGGAGGCGAGCAGTTCCGGGACCTTGCCCGCCTGCTCCGGAATGAAGCCCATGACCCGCGCTTTGGCGGCGATTACCTGGGCGTACTCCTCAGGGTCCAGGGCCTCGAGTTCGGGCTGGGAAATATCCTCCAGGGCGGAAAGAGCCTGGACCGGCATGTCCAGCTGAAGGTAGGCCGCAGCCTTTTGCCGCTGCGCCGGCGCCCATTGGGCGTCGGTCCGCCGCAGCATTTCTGCATAGGTCAAGGCAAACCGGGGGTCGAAGAGCTGTACCGCGGCCTGTGCAGCCGCCAACGCCAGCGCGGGGCTCAATTCGGCCTCGCACTCGTGGGTCCAGGCGGCGAAGGACATCAGTTCTTCCACCGTCATGGTTGCCGGGTCCGGCTCACGGCCGCCCAGCAACACACTGCGAAGCTCCCGCCGCCGGGAAATGCTCAGCCAGGTCCTGACGACGTCCCCGATGTATTTCTCCCGCAGTGACACCCAGCGGTGCTCGGAGTCGTCGATCTCCAGCAGACCGCCGTCTTCCATGTCCGCAACCACGTCCGCGCCATAGATGGCGGTAAGGCCGGACAGCTCCACCCGCCGGGCACAGGAGAGCATCTCGATGACCTCCCGGGTTTCGGGTGTTTCCCGCGACCAGCGGGAGCGGACAATGTCATCGAGGCTGGCAGCGCCGTCGAGCACTACTTTGTCCCGCAGCGTCCAGACGGAATCAGACAGGACCAGGTTCCCGGAAAGCTGCTGTTCGGTGACCAGGGCCTTGAGCAGCAAGGGGTTCCCGCCCACCATCTGGTGGTAGGTGCTGACCAGGGAGGAAGCGACGCGGTGACCCAGCAGCGACAGCAGGACCTGCCGGGTCTGCAGCTCGTTGAGGTTGCTGAGCCGCACTTCGGTCAGCTTCCGGTCCGTCAGCAGCCAGTGGAAGTCCGCGGGCAAATCACTGGAGTTGGGGGCAACGGCAACAATTTTTGCCGTACCGGTCAGCAGGACGTTCAGCAGCACCCCGGCGCTCATGTCATCGATGCTGGCGGAGGTATCCAGCGTAATGACGCATGGCCTTCCGGCGGCGTCGCTGCGGATAAGCGAGGTGATGCCCCGCAGGATGGCGGTGGGGGACCCCATGTAGGCCTGCGGCAGCCGGGCCAGCAGGAACGACAGGCAGCCGTACGGAGTGGTGGATCCGGACGGCACGTTCCGTAGCTGCAGTGACCAGATATCCGGGCCCAGGTCTGCCACTGCTGCGCGGGCCAGGGAGGACTTACCCACTCCCTTGGCGCCGGTGATCACAACACCCAGGGAGTTTTCGCTGGTCAGCGCGGTGCGGACGGCATCGAGGTTGGCACTTCTAGCAGGCATGGACCATTGCTGGCCCTCCGGCGCCCCGGAGGTTGGCGTGGGCAGCCCGTCACCTTGCGGCATTGACCCACGTCCCCAGCTGAGTGGCTCGATTGACATGAACTTTTCCCCTACATCCTGCAATAGCGGGATGTAGCCCCTTTGCTCCCCCGCATAGGAAGAAGACTACCCTGTGCCACAGACAGGGAAACAGGGCCGGAAGGAACTTTTACGATTCCGGCTGGCGTGAGCCGGCTTTGGCGGGGTGGAACGTCTGCTGTGCGGCGGTGAGCCCTTCACGGAGCAGGGCCTCTACGGCATCGGCGGCGTCATCCAGCAGGAATGGCAGTTCCTTATGCTCCGCGGTGCCGAAATCGCGCAGTACGTAATCGGCGGTGTCCATCCTGCCGGGCGGCCGTCCCACCCCCACACGGACCCTCAGGTAGTCCTTGGTGCCGAGCGCCTTGGAGATGTCCCGCAGCCCGTTGTGGCCACCTTCTCCGCCGCCCAGCTTAAAGTTTGACAGTGTTGAACGGAATATCGATCTCGTCATGGACGGCAACCACGTGGTCTGCCGGGATGCCGTAAAAGTTGGCGAGGGCGGAGACCGGTCCGCCGGAGACGTTCATGTAGCTCATCGGCTTCGCCAGGACCACCCTGGGTCCACCGATACCCAGCCGGCCTTCGAGGACCTGGGCGCGGGCCTTGTGGGTTCTGAACCCGGCACCGATGCGGCCTGCGAGTTCATCGAGTACCATCTGGCCCACGTTGTGCCTGTTGCCTTGGTACTGTGCACCGGGGTTGCCGAGGCCGACGATCAGCCAGGTATCTGTCATGGACTCAATCCTATGGGGGCGGCTTGGGCAGGAGGGAACCGGGGGCACACGTGGACGCCTGCCTCCGGACATGACAGTGGCCGGACCCCAAGGGGCCCGGCCACTGCGGGAAACTGCGGAGTGGTTACTCGCCTGCGGCTTCTTCGGCTGCGGGAGCTTCCTCTGCTGCGCCCTCGGCAACAGCTTCGGTTTCTGCTTCCTCGGCGATTTCGACGGCCTCGGAGACGTTCACCACGAGTGCCTCGGCGTCGGTCAGGAGGACGGTGCCCTTGGACAGGACCAGGTCGGAGGCGTGGATGTGCTCGCCGGCGGCGCGGCCTTCGATGCTGACGACGACGGACTCGGGCAGGTGGGTTGCCTCGGCCTCGAGGGACACAACCGTCAGTTCCAGGTTGTGGACGGTGCCGGGAGCGGTCTCGCCCTCAACGTGGACCGGAACGTCAACCGTGACCTTCTCGCCCTGGCGGACGGTCAGGAGGTCGATGTGCTCGATGATCTGCTTTACGGGATCGCGCTGGACGTCCTTGACCAGGGCCAGGTGGCCCTCGCCGTTGATGTCCAGGGACAGCAGGGCGTTGGCGGTGCGGACGGCCAGGGTGGTGGCCTTTGCCGGAAGGGTGACGTGGATGGGCTCTGCGCCGTGGCCGTAGATGACGGCGGGGATCAGGTTGGCCATCCGGGCGCGGCGGGCGTAGCCCTTGCCGAATTCGGTGCGCAGTTCTGCTGCGAGCTTCTGCTCAGACATGGAAATCTCCTTGAAGACTAAACGGTGTTCAGCAAGGGCGGAGGTCTGGTGTGACCTTCAACGCCGGGCGGCCGGATGGCGGCCCTTCAAGAAGGCAGTCCTTCGGGTGAAGGACTGGTCAGACCCAGTCGATAACGGAGACCTGCAAGCCGGTGTACCGGTTGCTCTCCCTCGCCAAGGTATCGGTAAGAGTCTACCAGCGCCGGGCGCGTTTACTAAAACGCGCCCGGCGCCGGCAGCGGCCGGCTTAGGCCTTGCCGTCGAAGAGGCTGGTGACCGAACCGTCGTCGAACACTTCACGGATGGCCCTGGCAATCAGTGGCGCGATCGAAAGCACCGTCAGCTGCGGGAAGCGCTGTGACGAATGCAGCGGGAGGGTGTTGGTGACCACCACTTCACGGGCGCCGGACTCCGAGAGGCGGCGGGCCGCGGGGTCGGAGAAGACGGCGTGGGTGGCCGCGATGATGACGTCCTTGGCGCCTGCGTTCTTCAGGACCGTGACAGCGCCGGAAATCGTTCCGCCGGTATCGATCATGTCGTCGATCAGGACGCAGGTGCGCCCCTCGATCTGGCCCACCACGGTCTTGGAAACGGCCTGGTTGGGGACGGTGAGGTCACGGCTCTTGTGGACAAAGGCAAGGGGCGCGCCGCCGAGACGCTCGGCCCACTGCTCGGCGACTCGGACGCGGCCGGTGTCCGGCGACACGACGGTGATGTTGTCCGAGCCCACACGGGTTCGGATGTAGTCGGCGAGCAGCGGGATGGCCATGAGGTGGTCAACCGGGCCGTCGAAGAAGCCCTGGATCTGGGAGGTGTGCAGGTCCACGCTCATGATGCGGTCTGCGCCGGCGGTCTTGTAGAGATCCGCCACCAGCCGGGCGGAGATGGGCTCGCGGCCGCGGCCCTTCTTGTCCTGGCGGGCATACGGGTAGAACGGCGAAACCACCGTGATCCGCTTGGCGGAGGCCCGCTTCAGCGAATCGATCATGATCAGCTGTTCCATGAGGTGGTTGTTAAGCGGGGCGGGGTGCGCCTGGATCACAAAGGCGTCGGTGCCGCGGACACTTTCGCCGGCACGGACGTAGATCTCGCCGTTCGCGAAGTCGTAGGCATCCAGCGGGAGGAGTTCGGTGCCGAGCTCCTTGGCGATTTCCCGGGCCAGCTCCGGATGGGCCCGCCCGGAGGCAAGCACCAGCTTCTTCTCGCCGTGCGCCGTAATTTCGCTCATTGTTACTTGCCCTCTTCTGTAGATGCCGGGGTACTTGAGGAGTCGTTGGTGGCCGCCTGGGCCAGTTCGGCGGAGCGGGTTCCGGGGCGGTGCGCCGGAACCCAGCCTTCGGTGTTGCGCTGTGCAGCGATGCTCAGCGCAAGGGCACCGGCCGGTACGTCTTTGCGGATCACCGCGCCGGCGCCGCTGTAGGCGCCGTCCCCCACGGTGACCGGGGCAACAAAGACCGTGTTGGAGCCTGTCCGGACGCCCGAGCCGATCACCGTGCGGTGCTTCTTCTCGCCGTCGTAATTGGCCGTGATGTTGCCACAGCCGATGTTGGTGTCCTCGCCGATTTCGGCGTCCCCGGCGTACCCCAGGTGGGACAGCTTGGAGCCACGGCCAATGGTGACGTTCTTGGTCTCGTAGAAGGCGCCGATCTTGCCCTTTTCGCCCAGCACGGTGCCGGGGCGAAGGTACGTGAAGGGGCCGACGGCGGCGCGCGGGCCGATCACCGAGCCGGAACCATGCGTGCGGATCACCGTGGCGCCCTCACCGACGGTGACATCGGTCAGGGTGGTGTCGGGGCCCACGACGGCGTCCCTGGCCACCGTGGTTTCGCCGTGCAGCTGGGTGTTGGGCAGGAGCCGGACGTCCTCCTCCAGGGTGACGGAGGAGTCAATCCAGGTGGTGGACGGATCCACCACTGTCACCCCGGCGCGCATCCAGGATTCCACCGTGCGGCGGTTCAGCTCGGCGCCGAGGGCGGCAAGCTGGACGCGGTCGTTGGCGCCCTCCACCTGCCAGCGGTCGGCGGTGACCACGGCGGCAACGCGGCCGCCTGCCTCGCGGGCCAGTCCCAGCACATCGGTGAGGTATTTTTCGCCCTGGGCGTTGTCCGTGGTGACCTTTCCCAGTGCGTCGCGAAGTACTGCGGCGTCGAAGGCGTAGATCCCGGAGTTGACCTCCCGGATCAGCCGTTCGGCCTCCGAGGAATCCTTGTGTTCGCGGATGCCGGTGACGGAACCATCGTCACCGCGGAGGATGCGGCCGTAGCCGGTGGCGTCGTCCAGGACTGCCGTGAGTACGGTGACGGCGTTGCCCTGTCCCTCATGGGTGGCCACAAGTTCATTCAGCAGTTCCCCGGAAAGCAGCGGAACATCGCCGTAGGTGACCACAACGGTGCCTGCCAGGTCCTGCCCGGCATCCAGCGCCTGGAGCGCGGCTTCAACGGCGCGGCCCGTGCCCGGGATGTCGTCCTGGTCAACGATGACGGCCTGCGGATCCAGCGCGGCCACGTGGCTTTCCACGAGGTCGCGTTCGTGGCGCACCACAATGGCAAGCCTCTGGGGGGCGATGCTGCGGGCCGCACGAAGGGCGTGGCCCACCATGGACAGGCCGCCGATTTCATGCAGGATCTTGGGGGTACGCGACTTCATCCGGGTACCGGCGCCTGCTGCCAGAACGATTACAGCGGCCGGGCCGGCATTCTCGGGGATCACGTACGGGCTCTCCTTGCTTGGTTGTGCTGGCGCTTGGCGGCATCCGGCGGACCAGGCCACCGGGCACCGGGTGCCATCCTCATGATCGCGCCCCGCGCAGCAGTTCCGCCCATAGGATTCGAACCTATACTCCACGGCTCCAAAGGCCGGGGTGCTGCCGTTACACCAGAGCGGACCGTGCCCGAGGACTCAAGGCCCGGGGCACAAGTCCCTATTTTGCCACGGGTTCAGGGCCCCGCGCGACACGGGGCGTTGCGCTCCCGCCGGCCCCGCGGAATCCCGCCGCCGGCGGTGGGGCATGATGGGAAGGTGAGCAACAACCTTCCGCGGACGCGGATGACTGGCCTGCAGCGCCGAAGCCAGCTGATCGACGTCGGCCGCGGCCTTTTCGCCGTCCGCGGGCTGGACGGGACCACCATCGAGGAAATCGCCGCCTGCGCAGGAGTGTCCAAACCGGTCATCTATGAACACTTCGGTTCCAAGGAAGGCCTGTACACCGAAGTGGTGGACTGCGAGTTCCACATCCTGCTGGACGCAGTCAACGCCGCCCTCACCGAGGAAGCCAAGCCCCGCGTCCTCGTCGAACGCGCCGCCCTTGCCCTGCTCACCTACATCGAGGAACGCACCGAAGGTTTCCGGATCCTCATGCGCGACGCTCCCCCGTCCCAGCCCGAGGGCGCCTTCTCCACGCTGCTGTCCCACATCACCGCACGGGTGGAACACATCCTCTCCGACGAATTCTCCCGCCGCGGCTTCAGCGGTGAGGACGGGGCCATGTACGCCCAGATGCTGGTGGGCATGGTGGCCATGACCGGCCAATGGTGGCAGGACAGCCGCCAACCCGACAAGCACACTGTCGCCGCGCACCTGGTCAATCTCGCCTGGAACGGCCTGACCGGCCTCAAAAAGGACCCGGAACTGCAGTCTGAACCCTGAGCGCCTCAGTCGCCGAGGAGTTCTGAGGCCTCCAGCCACTCCAGTTCCAGGGCGTCCTTTTCGTCGGCCAGGTCCTTGAGCTGGCTGTTCTGTTGTGCGAGGGCGTCGAAGTCGGACTTCTCCGTGCTCTTGACCATGTCGTCGTGGAGCTTCTTTTCCTGCTGGTCGAGCTTCTTGATCTGCCGCTCGATCCTGTTGAGGGCTTTGCGGGCGTCGCGCTTTTCAGCCTCGGAAGGGCCGGAGGCACCGGCCGCGGCCGCCTGCCCGGCGCTGGTGACGGGGTTACCGCCGCCGGTCACGGTGGAACCGGCCAGGGCTCCCTCGCGCAGCTCAAGGTACTGGTCCACGCCGCCGGGCAGGCCGCGCAGCTTTCCGTCGCCGAGCAGCGCCATCTGGTGGTCGGTGACGCGCTCCAACAGGTAGCGGTCGTGGCTCACCACCACCAGGGTGCCCGGCCAGCCGTCCAGGACGTCTTCCACCGCGGCGAGGGTGTCGGTGTCGAGGTCGTTGGTGGGCTCGTCGAGCATCAGCACGTTGGGTTCGCCCACCAGCAGCCGGAGCAGCTGCAGGCGGCGCCGCTCGCCACCGGACAGGTCCTTCACCGGTGTCCACTGCTTCTGGTTGGTGAACCCGAGCTGCTCCACCAGCTGGCCGGCCGTGAACTCCTTGCCGCCCACGTTGAAGGAACGCTTTTCGCGCTCGATGACCTCGATCACGCGCAGGTCCGCGACGTCGTCGAGCTCCTTGACTTCCTGGGTGAGGACCGCGGTGACCACCGTCTTTCCCCGCTTCAGCTTGCCGGCGTCAGGCGTGATCTCGCCGTTCAGGAGTTTCAGGAGGGTGGTCTTGCCGGCGCCGTTGACGCCCACCAGGCCCAGGCGCTCCCCCGGAGCCAGGCGGAGGGTGATGTTGTCGAAGAGCTTCCGGCCGTCGTCGCCCTGGAAGTTCAGGGAGACGTTTTCCAGGTCCAGGACGTCCTTGCCCTGGCGTGCGGTGGCCATCTTGCTCAGTGCCATGGAGTCACGCGGCGCCGGGACGTCGGCGATGAGCGCGTTGGCTGCCTCGATCCGGAACTTCGGCTTGGCGGTCCGGGCAGGGGCACCACGGCGCAGCCAGGCGAGCTCCTTCTTGACCAGTTGCTGGCGCTTGCCTTCCACTACGGATGCCGTCCGGTCGCGTTCCGCGCGGGCCAGGACATAGGCGGCGTAACCGCCTTCAAAGGGGTCAACGATCCCGTCGTGGACCTCCCAGGTCTTGTTGCAGACTTCGTCGAGGAACCAGCGGTCGTGGGTGACCACCAGGAATGCACCCTGGTTGGCACGCCACCGGGTCTTCAGGTGCCGGGACAGCCACGCCACGCCCTCGACGTCGAGGTGATTGGTGGGCTCGTCCAGCATGATGACGTCGTGGTCCTCGATGAGCAGCTTGGCCAGGGCCACCCGCCGCTTCTGGCCGCCGGAGAGGGCGTGGACGTTGGCGTGCCAGTCGACGTCGGACACCAGGCCGCCCATGATCTCGCGGATCCGGGGGTTACGGGCCCATTCGTAGTCCGCCTGGTCCCCCACGATCGCGGCACCCACCGTCAGGTCGCCGTCGAGCACGTCGCTTTGGTCCAGGTATCCCACGTTGACGTCGCCGCGCTTGGTGACCCGGCCGGAGTCCGGGGTGGAACGCAGGGCCAGCAGGCGCATCAAAGTGGACTTGCCGTCACCGTTGCGGCCCACCATGCCGATCCGGTCCCCCTCCTCCAGGCCCAGGGTGATGCCGTCCAGGACGGTGCGGGTTGCGTAGGAAACTGTGAGGTTCTCGCCGCCAAGAAGGTGTGCCAAAGGGAACTGCTTTCTGCTGCCGGACTGTAAGTATTAGGACTGCAAGTATTAAAGGAGGGTGTCGGAGATGATGCGCGCGCCCGGGACCGGTCCGTGGACGGCGAGGGCTGTCAGGCCATAGCGCTGCAGATCCTCAGCGAGGGCAGCGGCCGCAACAGAATCCTCGGCCAGCAAAGCCACGGTGGGGCCGGAACCGGAAACGATTCCTGCGATGGCGCCATGTGATTCGCCCATACCCAGCGTATCGCGCAGCGCCGGGGACAATTCAATGGACGCCCTTTGCAGGTCATTGACCAACACCCGGCCCAGCGATTCGGCATCGCCGCCCCGCAGCGCCGCCAGGATCTGCGGGTCCACGCCTGTTGGTTCGTCAACGTCTATGTCCTGGGCCGCACGAAGCCGGTCCAGCGTCCCGTACACCTCGGGGGTAGACAGGCCATAGTCGGCCACCACCAGCACCCAGTGGGTCTGGGCCTTGGCGAGGGCCGGGGACAGCTCATCCCCCAGGCCCAGGCCGACGGCGGTCCCGCCCAGGAGCGAGAACGGCACGTCAGCGCCCAGTTCCGCCGCCAGGTGCGCCAGTTCTTCCCGGGACAGCCCGCTGTTCCAAAGGGCATCGCAGGCCAGGAGCGTGGCAGCGGCGTCGGCGGATCCGCCGCCCATCCCGCCGGCCACCGGAACCCGCTTGGTGATCTCCAGGTGAACACCGGTGGCGTGTTCGGAGACGTCCGCCATGATGGCGGCCGCCTTGTAGGCCAGGTTGTTGCTGTCAAGGGGGATGTCGACGGCGTCGAGGTCCAGGGTGCTTTCGGGGCTGAGGCTGATGGTGATGCCGGGGGCAGCCGTACTGGTCGCTGCCACCTCTTCGTAGAGGGACACCGCCAGGTAGACGCTGGCCACCGAGTGGTACCCGTCCGGCCGCAGCGGGCCTACCGCCAGGGACACGTTGACCTTGCCCGGCGCCTTGACGCGCACTGTCCTGGCCGCGAACCGCCCTGCCGTGCTCACGGGCGGTTCTCCCTGGCTTCGGCGATCCTGGCGAACGCGGCGATGTCAATGACCTCGCCGCGTGCAGTGGGGTCGACGCCGGCCGCCAGAAGGCAGCGCTCCGCTTCCGGTGCTCCCCCGGCCCAGCCGGCCAGGGCGGCCCGGAGCGTCTTGCGCCGCTGCGCGAACGCGGCATCCACCACGGCAAACACCTGTTCGCGGGTGGCAGTGGTGGCCGGCGGCTCGCGGCGGGTGAAGGCCACAAGACCGGAGTGGATTTTTGGGGCCGGCCAAAAGACGTTCATGCCGATCACGCCGGCCTTGCGCATCTGGCTGTACCAGGCGGCTTTGACGGACGGCACACCGTAGGTCTTGGATCCCGGTCCGGCCGCCAGGCGGTCTGCCACCTCATCCTGCACCATCACCAGGCCGTGCCGGAGGCTGGGGAAATGCTGCAGGAGATGCAGCACCACGGGAACTGCCACGTTGTACGGCAGGTTGGCCACGAGCGCCGTGGGTTCCACTGGCAGTTCGGTGACCTTCATGGCATCGGCGTGCACCAGGTGGAACGCGTTGGCGGCGGCCGGCCGCCATTCCTGTACGGTTTCGGGAAGCTTTGCCGCAAGGACAGGATCGATTTCGACGGCGACGACGGCCGCTGCCGCGTCAAGCAGTCCAAGCGTCAGGGACCCCAGCCCCGGACCTACCTCAAGCACCGTTTCATCCGGCCCCACGCCCGCCGCGGCGACAATCCGGCGGATGGTGTTGCCGTCAATGACAAAGTTCTGGCCCAGGGTTTTGGTGGGCCTGACCCCGATTTCCTCTGCCATCCGGCGTATGTCGGAGGCACCGAACAGCGGTGCGGGAACGGCGGGGATCGGTTCAGTCACCTAGGTATCCTATCCCGCGCGGCTCGCTGGCCCTGCCGGGTTAACGCCAGTGGCCGGCCCCGGAGTACCGGGGCCGGCCACTGGCGTTTCCTGCGCGTTTACGTCCGACGGATCAGCTGCTTGCTGCCCAGCCGCAGCCCCAGGGCGACAGGCCGCGCTGCGCGTAGACGCGGTTGGCGATGTCGATCTGCTGCGCCTTGGTGGCCAGGCTGGCGTTCGGGGCATAGGCGCCGCCGCCGGCTCCGATCCAGGTGCGGATGTCGAACTGAAGGCCGCCGTAGTAGCCGTTGCCGCTGTTGATGCTCCAGTTGCCGGTGGATTCGCACTGGGCGATCTTGTCCCACATGGCCTCGTTCATCATGGCGGGTGCAGCCGCGCCGGTGTTGGCGGCTGCCGCTGCCGGAGCCGGTGCGGCCTGGACCGCCGGCTTGGCTTTGGTGCCCACAGTGACCTTCTCGGTGACGGGCTGGACTGCCACGTTCTCCGAAACCAGCGTGCGGGAAGCCTCCCGGCCGTCCACGAGCACCAGCTTGAAGGTGCGCTCAATCTTTCCGGCGGCTCCGGCCTGGGTCACTTCCTTCTCACCCTTGAGCATGTCCGCGCTTTCGGCGGTGACGGTCTCGAAGGGCACGTCCTCGCTGGTGACTGCGGTCTGGCCGGTGTCCACCCTGGAAACCTTGATCACCATGTTGTTCACCACGTTGGCGTTGGCCGGCTGTGAGGTGCGGTCGTTGGCGCCGAGGGTCACGCCGGAGTCCTCAAGGACCTTCCCGACCGTGGGGGCGGTGGTGGTGGCGGTGTTCACCTTGCCGTCGGCCACGATGCTGACGGTCTTGGGCGTGGAGATGGAGACGTAGGAGCCGGCCAGCGAAAGGGCGGCATCCTTCGGTGCCGATACGGACGAGGCACTGGCCACGCCGAGTTCAGTCACCAGGTCTTCGACGTCCTGCGCGGTGGTGTTCACCGTTTTTTCGGCCCCATCCAGGCTGACCTTGACTTCCTTGGCCTGGTTGATGTTGATGACGGTGCCGTTCTGGACGGTGGCGTCGAGGCCGGGGGAAACGCGGTCGCTGGGCTTCAGGTCCACGTTGGCGCTCTTGACCACCTGTGCCACTGTTCCACCAAAGGACTGCACGGACGACGCTTTGCCGTCCACGTTGAGCGTGATTGTTTTGTTATTGCCCACGAAGGCCACGAGGCCTGCGACCAGGCCGCAGAGCACCAGGAGCTGGGCGCCAACCTTAATAAAGCTGAACTTGCCGTCCGATGTGAAGAACTTGATCACGATTGCCCGTAACTCTCGGTCCATCCGGGCACGGGGAACGCGCAGTAAAATGCCCGGAGCAACCTCACAAAAGAGAGTCCGGGCACCCATGCGCCGCCACACTCCGCGCAGCGGCGTGGCCTGATATTGGACAGGCCGGGCCGGCTGCAAATGGAGTGAAATTACCCGTTGGCCTTCCCCGACCCCGGCTAATAGTTTTCAACTGTAACCGTAGCGTTATAAACGAGCCAACATTTTTGCATACCAGGTATGCGATCCTTGACCGCTTATTGTGTCCGGATCACGTCCAGGATCCGTATGCCCGCACGGTATTTTCGCTGATGGCGGTGCAGAGGTACGCGAGGTCGGAGCCTGTCAATTCTGCCATGGCCCGGACCGTGTACGGGACCATGTAGCTCGCGTTGGGGCGCCCCCTGTGGGGGTGCGGCGTCAGGAAGGGAGCGTCCGTTTCCACCATAACGAGCTGCCGGTCCGCTGCGGCGAGCGCGGCGCGGAGGTTTGCGGCATTCTTGAACGTCAGCGTGCCGGCAAAAGACATCCACCAGCCCTGGTCGTTGCATGTCCGGGCCAGGTCCTCGTCACCGGAGAAGCAGTGGAACACCACCCGTTCCGGTGCACCTTCTTCCCGGAGCACCCGCACCACGTCGTTGTGCGCATCCCGATCATGGATCTGCAGGGTGAGGTCCAGGCGTTTGGCGATGTCGATGTGGCGCCGGAACGAGTACTCCTGGTGGCGCAGCCCCTCACCTTCCGTGCGGTAGAAGTCCAGCCCGGTTTCGCCGATGGCCCGGATGCGGGGGTGCGCGGCCAGCCGTTCGATCTCGGCAAGGGCCGCCTCCAGTTCACCCGCGGCAGCGTAGTGCGGAGCGTCATTGGGATGCAGTGCCACGGCTCCCAGGAGCCGTTCGTCCTGGGCTACTGCCTCCACTGTGAACCGGGAGGACGCCAGGTCGCAGCCCACCTGAACCGCACCCTGCACGCCCACGGCCGCTGCCGCATCGAGCGCAGCCTTGATCCCCACGGGCGCTTTTCCTTCCGGGAAGTCCAGGTGGGTGTGGTTGTCCATGACCGGGACCGGCAGGGGCTCCGGCGCGGGCGGGAAATCCTTCCGGCGCGCGTCCTCCGGATCCGGTGTCCCATTTGCGGCAGGCACCCGGTAGGCGGCGGGAATCGTCGAATTGCACATCCAATCAGCCTATCGGCCGGAGGATGCCCCATATTTGCCGGAACTCTCTGTCAGGCACGGCAGTTGTGTTAGTAGTCTGGAACGAACACACGCGCACGCCCACCGAGGGGCGAAGGCAGGCTTGCTGTCACGTCCAGGTGAAACCCGGGCTGAAAGGTTGCCGATGGAACCCCACCGACGCACTGCCAACAATGGAAGCGCACCAAACCTCAACCTGGCCGGCGTCGCCGATTCCGTCAGCCACCTGAACGGGCACCGGGCGCCGGCCATGGATTCCGGCGCCTTCCATGCGGCGGCGCAGCGGATCCTCACCACCGTCAATACCGTTATTGACGGCAAGTCCGATGCCGCCAAGCTGGCGCTGACTGTCCTTCTCGCGCAGGGCCACCTGCTGGTGGAGGACGTGCCCGGCGTCGGAAAAACCCTTCTGGCAAAAACCCTCGCACGGACCATTGACTGCACCGTCAACCGCATCCAGTTCACCCCGGACCTGCTGCCCTCCGACGTGACGGGGGTGTCCATCTACAACCAGGCTTCAAGGCTCTTCGAATTCCGGCCCGGCGCAGTCTTCGCAAACATCGTCATCGGCGACGAAATCAACCGCGCATCCGCCAAGACCCAGTCCGCCCTCCTGGAATGCATGGAGGAGCACCAGGTCACGGTGGATGGCACCTCCTACAAGCTCGATGAGCCCTTCATGGTGGTGGCCACCCAGAACCCCATCGAAATGGAGGGGACGTATCCGTTGCCGGAGGCACAGCGGGACCGCTTCATGGCCCGGATTTCCATGGGCTACCCGGACAAGGATGCCGAGATCGAGATGCTTGAGACCCACCAGGCGGTCTCGCCACTGGCCAACGTCTCCCCCGTGGTCACCGCCTCCGATGTCGCGGCCATGATTGCCACCGTCCAGCAGGTCTTCGTTTCCGATGCGGTGAAGGAATACACGGTGTCAATAGGCAGGGCCACCAGGGAAAGCCCGCTGCTGCGGCTGGGTGCGAGTCCCCGGTCCATGCTGCAGCTGCTGCGCGCCGCCAAGGCCACGGCGGCCCTGGACGGGCGTGATTTTGTCCTTCCGGACGACGTTGGTGATGTGGCCGAGGCCGTCCTGGCACACCGGATCATTCTCGATCGGAAGGCTGCCGGCGCGGGTGAGACCCCGCACAGCGTCCTGCGCGGCATACTTTCCCGGCTGCCCGTGCCGCAGGCGGCGCCCGGGCAGCCCAACCGGGCCGCGGCCGCCGCCGGCAGCAGGAACCGCTAGGCGCGAACCATGGCCCTCCTGGACAAGCTTCCGCGGCACCTGTTCACCAGGCGCGGATGGGGCATGCTTGCGGCCGGTGCCTTTACGCTGGCCGCGGCCCAGGTCATGGGGCGCCGGGATCTCCTGACCTTGGCCCTGCTGCTGCTGGTACTTCCACTCGTCTCCCTTGCCGGCGTCAGGCTGGTCAAACCCCGGTTCCGGGTATACCGCGAATTCAGCCCCTCTCCGGTGGAAACTTCGGCGCCGGCGGCGGTGTACCTTGCCGTGGCCAGGACTGGCCCGGGCAGCGGGCGGGTGGTCATGGAGGAGCGGCTGCCGGCGCAGTTCGGCCAGGCACCGGCCTTCCGGTTCCCCTCCCGTTCCGCCACAGGCGGCACGAGCCGCTACGAATACCACCTCACGTCCAGGTACCGCGGCCAGTTTCGGATTGGGCCGGTTACGGCCGAGTTCACCGACCCCTTCGGTCTCTCGCTGCACCGGCAGGCAATTGACGACGGCGACGTCCTCACCGTGACGCCCGCCGCCGTCGTCCTGCCTGCCACCGGGCTGGCCGGAGCGCGGGGCAACGACGGCGTCACCGCCACCCGCGTCCGGGCAAACCCCAGCGATGACGATGTGATGACCCGCGAATACCGCCATGGAGACCCGATGCGGCGGGTCCATTGGGCCGCGACGGCCAGGCACGGGGCCCTGATGGTCCGGCAGGAGGAATCGGTCACCACACCGGAAGCGACCATAATCCTGGACCACCGTTCGGGCGCGTTTGCAGGCGGCCCGGGCATATCCATGCCGGGCCTGCCAGGCCACGATGGGCATGTGCCGGCCACCAGTGACACCTTCGAATGGTCAGTTGTTGCCGCCATGTCCGTGAGCGCACACCTGGCTGAACGCAATTACGGCCTTCGGCTGCTCGATACCGGCGGCGACCCCGCATTTCTTCACTCGCCGTCCTCCCCGGAACCGGCGGTGGAGGAGTACAGCGGCGCATCCGGCCTGCAGTCGATTGCCGAGAGCCTGGCTGCAATCCATCTCTCCGGGACGCTCCACCCGCGGCGGGACGGCATACTCCTGGACCTGGCCGGCAGGAACGCGGAGCGCCGGGGTGCTGGTGCGGCGCGGCCGGCGGCAGGTGGCGACCAGGGGCGGCCGGCGTTCGATGACCATTTGATGGACAAGTTGTCCGCGCACCGGATGCGCGGGCCCCTGATTGCAGTGCTGGGGAGGATCACCACGGAGGAGGCGGCAGCCCTGGCCACGGCTGCCGCGTACGGCACCAATGCGTTCGCTCTCCTGGCGGTGGAACGGCCCGCGGAGTTCGAGGATGTCCTTGAAGTGCTGCGGCAGGGCGGCTGGCGGGCGATGGCTGCGGCACCAAGGACCGGCCTTTCTGCCGCCTGGGGCCAGTTCGACCAGGAGTCCTCCCTGCCGGCGGCGCCGGCATTGGAAGTCCGCCGGGGAGCGGGGGTGGCCAAATGACCATCGCACCTGCCCGGCCAACGGGTGCCGGTCATCAGGCGCAGAACAGCCCGGGAATGCCGGCGGGCCGCACCGGACGGGGCGCCTACCCCTGGGCCATGGCGGCGGCCATCACGGTGGCGGTGGGCGGTGCGGCCCTGTCCCTGAACGGTGTCCTCCGCGGCTGGAACTGGTACTGGCCGGCCATGACCACTGTGCTGGTAGTGGGCTTCACACTGGCCGCGCTCCGTTCCGTCCGCGCCCAGCCCCTGCTGGTGACCGCCGGAGGATTCGTGGCGCTGGGCGGCGTCCTGACCATGACGTTTTTCCGCAGTTCCAGTTTCCTTTGGGTGATCCCCACCGGCGCCACCCTGCCTGATCTGGACCGGTTGATCCAGCGGGCCAGCGAGACCGTGCTGGCAGAGACTGCTCCAGTGGCGCCCAACGCAGGAATTGTCATGGTGGTATGCGCCGTGCTCGGCCTGGCGGTCATACTGGTCGATGCCCTCGCGGTGCCCCTTGGCATGCCGGCCGCCTCCGGCACCGGACTGCTGGCACTGTTGGTGGTCCCGGCCATGATCAAACCGCAGAGCGTAGGGGTGTGGAGTTTCGTGGCCACCGCCGCGGGATACCTGCTGATCCTCGCCTGCAGCCAGTGGTTTGCCCCGGACGGCAGGGTGCAGGGCGGCTCCGCGCGCAGCCCGGGCCTGCTGCGGCGCGCCGCGCTGACCGGCGCCGTGGCCCTGGCAGCCACGCTGGTGCTGCCCCTGGCGATTCCCGGCTTTGACCGCGGCACTTTCCCCCAGGGTTCGCGGCTTAATCCGTGGGGTGCCTCCACCGGCCTCAATCCGATGATCGCCCTGGGCAACAGCCTGCGCACGCCTGACGGGAGCGGCAGGATCACCTACGCGACGAATTCACCCGCACCCCTCTACCTGCGCTCGGTGACAGTGGACAACTTCGACGGCGACTCCTGGGGTCCGGACGACCGAACCGGTTCCCGGGTGCCGCTGGATGGCCGGATCGACCCCGGCTATCCGGTCCTGACCGACGAGCAGGTGCGCCTGGTCACCGCCGTCGATGCCGGTTCCTTCACCAGCCCCTACCTGCCGGTCCCCTACGCGCCGGAAACCGTCCGCGGACTTGGCGGCCAGTGGACCTGGGATCCGGCCACGCTGAGCATCAAGGGCACCGATACCACCACACGGCGGCAGGAATACCTGGTCACGTCCGCAGTGCCGAAGCTCTCGGCGGCGCTGCTGGCCCAGTCCTCGGGTCCGGCGCGGGGCATCTCCGATGTTTTCACCAGGATCCCCGGCAACGTGCCGGACATCGTCAAAACCACTGCACGGACCGTGGCCGGAGCCGCGGGGACGCCGTACCAGAAGGCCATGGCCATCCAGAAGTACCTGCGCTCGTCGGAGTTCACATATTCGCTGCAGTCACCGGTGCAGGGCGGCTACGACGGCAACGGCCTCTCCGTCCTGGCTGACTTCCTGCAGCAGAAGAGCGGCTACTGCATCCACTACGCCTCCGCGATGGCTGTGATGGCCAGGCTGGAAGGCATTCCAAGCAGGATCGCCGTGGGCTATGCCCCCGGCAGGCTGACCGGGGCCACAGTTACGGTGGCCGGCCAGGGAGCCCTCCCGGAATACGAGGCGGATGCGCGCGACGCCCACGCCTGGCCGGAACTGTACTTCCAGGGCCTGGGCTGGGTGCCCTTCGAGCCGACGCCTTCCCGGGGGGTGGTCCCCGACTACGCCACCGAGACGTCAGCACCATCCGTGGCGGAGTCCCTGGGGAACAACGACGGCCTCATTCCCGATACCGCTCCGCTACCCTCACCTTCCCCCAGCGCGACTGCCCCGGCTCTCCCCGGCGCCGGCGGCAGCAGCACCGGCGATGGAGCCCAGCTGATGCCCTGGCTCCTTGGGACGGCTGGAGCGGTGGGCCTGGTACTCCTGGCGGCCGCGCCGCACCTGGTCCGCGCAGGCACCCGGTCACGGCGGCTGCGCCCGAAGCGCCCGGACCAGGCCGTCCCGCTGGCCTGGAGCGAGTTCAGGGACCTGGGCACCGATTACGGGCTGCCTGCCGGCGACAGCGAGACCCCGAGGACCTACGCGGCGCGGTTCCGCGCTGAACTGCTGGGTGAGCCCGGCGGCATGGACCAGGAGGCGCACGAAGCAGTGGCGTCCCTTACCTCGGCCTTCGAGCACTACAGGTACGGCCGCCCGAACGGTGGAGGTTCCACAGGCGCCGGCCTCCGTCCCCACAGTGTCCAGGGCAACGCGGCGGTCCAGGACATTGCAGCTGCCAAGGACGTTGCTGACGGGATTGCCGCCGTGGAAGCGTCCCTCCGGGCCAACGCCACCTTGCCGCGCCGGTGGACTGCTGCCTGGCTCCCGCCGTCGGTCACCCGGCGCCTGGGCCTGCTGCTCAGAGCGCCGTTCAGCGCGGCCGGAAGGGCCGTCCGCCAAACGGCACACGCCGGCGCACGCTTCCGTCACGGGCGTGTCAGGCCGGCGCGGGCCGACGACGGCGGCAGGGCCGGCGAGGGCTGAACACACATGTGCCGGCCGGCAAAGTTCCCGGCCGGCACATGTGGTTAGCGGACCGCCGGGGCTAGCCTGCGTAGGGGTCGGCGATGCCGATGTACTGGGTGTAGAGGTACTCCTCGATGCCTTCCAGGCCGCCCTCGCGGCCCAGGCCCGACTGCTTCACCCCGCCGAACGGTGCGGCGGCGTTGGAGATGACTCCCGCGTTCAGGCCGAGCATGCCGGTTTCCAGGCGCTCACCCATCCGGATTCCGCGGTTGATGTCCTTGGTGAAGACGTAGGCCACCAGGCCGTATTCGGTGTTGTTGGCCAGGCGGACAGCCTCGTCCTCGCTGCTGAAGGTGATGATCGGGGCAACGGGGCCGAAGATTTCCTCGGACAGGATGCGGGTTCCCTCGGAGACGCCGGACAGGATGGTGGGCTGGTAGAAGTAGCCCGGACCTTCCACCGGTCCGCCGCCCAGGACTGCCTTGGCGCCGCTGGCGACGGCGTCGGACACCAGCTCGTGGACCTTGTCCCGGCTCTTGGCGTCGATCAGGGGGCCCACCTTGGACTCGGGCTCGGTGCCCCGGGCCGTGGTCATCTCCTTCATCTTCGCGGCGAACTTCTCCGCAAATTCGCCGGCAACCGACTCATGGACGATGAACCGGTTGGCAGCGGTGCAGGCCTCCCCCATGTTCCGAAGCTTTGCGGCCATGGCGCCGGTGACGGCGGCGTCCAGGTCGGCGTCTTCGAAGACCAGGAACGGGGCATTGCCGCCCAGCTCCATGGAGGTCCGCAGCACGTTTTCGGAGGCATCGGCCAGCAGGCGGCGTCCCACCTCGGTGGAGCCGGTGAAGGACAGCTTGCGGAGGCGGGAATCCTTGACCAGGGGTCCCGTGGTGGCACCCGCGGTGGAGGTGGGGATAACGTTGAGGACACCGGCCGGCAGGCCTGCCTCCTGCATGACGGCGGCGAACAGCTGGGACGTCAGGGGCGTGAGGTTTGCCGACTTCAGCACCATGGTGCAGCCCGCCGCGACAGCCGGGGCGATCTTGCGGGTGGCCATGGCCAGCGGGAAGTTCCACGGGGTGATCAGCAGGCAGGGACCCACCGGCTTCTTGGTCACCAGGAGACGGGACTTGCCGTCCGGTGAAACGGAGTAGCGTCCAAAGGCGCGTACTGCTTCTTCGGAGAACCAGCGCAGGAACTCCGCGCCGTACGTCACCTCGCCGCGGGCTTCGGCCAGCGGCTTGCCCATTTCCAGGGTCATCAGGAGGGCGAAGTCTTCTGCCCGTTCCGTCACCAGGTCGAAGGCCCGGCGGAGGATTTCCCCGCGTTCGCGGGGCGGTACCTTCGCCCAGGATTCCTGGGCTGCCGCGGCAGCGTCCAGGGCCGCCGCACCATCTTCGGGACCGGCGTCGGCAATGCTCAGCAGCACCTTCCCGGTGGCGGGATCCTCGACGTCGAACGTCTTGCCGGAGGCGGCGTCGCGCCACTCACCGTTGATGAGCAGCCCGGTGGGAACGGAGGCCAAAAGCCGGGTTTCGCGCTCGGCGGTAACGGCCGGCTGTGCAGTGACAGTCACGATGACTCCCTCGTCGGTAGGGTTGTGGCAGCCCGTCGCCACGGCCGGAGTGACCGGGATCATGGGGCTGATTAACAGCCAGACTACTGCGGGGCACCCGCATGGTCTACGCCGCTGCGCACTGCGGAATCACCACCGCGCTGTGCAGCTGCACAGTGCAGCTGCCGTGGCAGCGGGAGCGGCTGGCGCGCTTGCTACCGCGCGGCCAGGACCGCCGAGTACAGCTCCCGCTTGCTGACCCTGACGTCTTCGGCGACGGCGGCCACGGCCTCCTTCAGCCGGATGCCCTGGGCCACCAGCTCATTCACTGCCGCCACGTGGTCCTCGGGGGTTCCGGCTGCCTGTTCCGGTGCGCCGCCCAGCACCACGGCGATCTCGCCACGGACCTCATTGTCCTCAGCCCACTGGAGGAGTTCGCCAACGGTTCCGCGGATGACTTCCTCGTACGTCTTGGTCAGTTCCCGGCACACGGCGATGGGACGGTCCGGGCCGAACCTTTCCCGCAGCGCCCGCAGCATCGCTTCAAGCCGGTGCGGCGCTTCGAAGAACACCATGGTGCGCCGCTCCCCGGCAAGGTCTGCCAGGCGGGAGGCCCTCTCCCCGGCTTTTCGGGGCAGGAATCCTTCGAAGCAGAACCGGTCAGTGGGCAGTCCGGACAACGCCAGTGCCGTGAGGACTGCGGACGGCCCGGGGACAGCGGTAACGGGAAGTCCCGCCGCGATGGCCCCCTCCACCAACCGGAAACCAGGGTCCGATACCGCAGGCATCCCGGCGTCGGTCACCATGAGGAGCGTGCTGCCTGCGCGCACCTGGTCAAGGAGCTCGGCCGTCCTGGTGGCCTCGTTGTGCTCGTGGTAGCTGATCACGCGGCCCGCAACGGCAACACCCAGGCTTTGGACCAGGCGGTGGAGGCGCCGGGTGTCCTCGGCCGCTACGATGTCCGCCGTGCCCAGCAGTTCCACCAGCCGGGCGGAGGCATCACCGGTGTTTCCGATGGGGGTGGCGGCCAGGACGATCCGTCCCGCTGTCGAAGGGCCGGGCTCGGGAAGGGGGCTGGGGTTCTGGTCCACCCACCAAGCCTACTGCTGCCGGGTCTTCCAGCCGCAAAAGGTAGCATGGGGCTCGTGACGCAGACCTCGACGCGGCCCGCCGGGGCCGGGAAACCCCGCCCGGCGGCATCTCCCATTGGTAAAGGCGCCACTGCGGCGGAGCCCGGCGGAACGGCCGCCCGCCCCTGGATCAGCCGGCCGGATGAAGCGTTCACCGTCGAGGGCCTCCGGGCGAGGCTTATCGGTACCGGCCCATCCTGGTGGGACTATCCGCCGTCGCTGCGGCTTTGGTTCATCCTGGTCCCTGTGCTCACAGCGGTGGCCGGCGGCCTCCTCCGGTTCATCCGCCTCGAAGTGCCCCACAAGCTGGTGTTCGACGAGACGTACTACGTCAAAGACGCGTATTCATACCTGGTCAGCGGCTACGAACGCAGCTGGCCGGACAAAGCCAACGATTCCTTCAACGCCGGGAATCCGGACCTCCTGTTGAACACTCCCGAATACGTGGTGCACCCCCCGGTGGGTAAATGGATGATTGCCGCCGGCATGTGGCTGTTCGGGCCGGAGAATCCCTTTGGCTGGCGCTTCGCGGCAGCCCTTACAGGCACCCTCACCGTGCTGCTGGTCTCCCTGATCGCCCTGAAACTGTTCCGCTCGCTTCCGCTGGCGGGCGCCGCAGGGCTGCTCCTCGCCGTCGACGGCCACCACCTGGTGATGTCGCGGACGTCGCTGCTGGACGTCTTCCTCACCTTCTGGGTCCTTGCCGCCTTCGGGGCCCTGCTGATGGACCGCGCGGACGGGCGCCGCCGACTGGCCATCCGGCTGGCACGGGCCGCCGCCGCGAACGGCGGGCAGCCCACGGCCGGCGTGCTGCTGTCCGGACCTTGGCTGGGCGTGCGCTGGTGGCGGGTTGCCGCAGGGGTCTCCATGGGCCTGGCAGTGGGAACAAAATGGTCCGGCTTGTTCTTCCTGGCCGGGTTTGGCCTCCTGACCGTTCTGTGGGACCTCAACGCCAGGCGGGTGGCGGGTGTCCGCGGCTGGATCAGCGGCGGAGTGATCCGGGACGGGATCCCCGCGTTCCTTGGCATGGTCCCTGTGGCAGGGATTGTCTACTCGGCCACGTGGACAGGCTGGTTCCTGTCGGACAACGCCTACTTCCGCCACTGGGCGGAAAGCAACCCGTCGGCAGAATGGGGATGGCTCCCCGACTCCGTCCGTTCCCTTGTCCACTACCACCTGGAAGCGTACAAGTTCCATCAGGGCCTGAGCTCCGAGCACCCCTACCAGGCCAGCGCCTGGAGCTGGCTGGTGATGGGACGGCCCACGTCGTTCTTCTATGAATCCCCGCCCCAGGGAACCCCTGGCTGTGACGTGGAGAAGTGCACCTCCGCCATCCTGTCGGTCGGAAACCCCCTGATCTGGTGGGCGGCCGCCATTTCGCTGGTGGTCCTGCTGTTCTGGTGGGTGGGACGCCGGGACTGGCGCGCCGGGGCCGTGCTGGCCGGCGTGGGCGCAGGTTACCTGCCGTGGTTCATGTACCCGGAGCGGACCATGTTCTACTTCTACGCGGTGTCCTTTGAACCGTTCCTGATCCTGGCCCTGGTGTACTGCCTGGGTCTGGTGCTGGGAAGGTCCTCGGACCCGCCGTGGCGCCGCCGCTCCGGACTCTACCTGGTGGCCCTGTTCCTTGCCGCGGCAGTGCTGCTGTCGGCGTTCTTCTACCCAATCTGGACCGCCGAAGTAATCCCCTACGTCGACTGGAAGGTCCGGATGTGGATGCCATCCTGGATCTAGGGCAGGATGGCAACAAAGACCTGAAGGAGCCGCTGCCGCGGCGTGGCAGCGGAAACGGAGACCTGCTGTGAGAGAAGCGAGCACGGAACTGCTGGTTGAGCTTGACCCCAACAGCAACGTGACTGACCTGTTGCTTGAGCAGCATGCCGCCAACCCGACCCGCGCCCTGTACCGGCGGAGGGGCCCCAACGGCTGGGTGGATGTTCCCGTGCAGAAGTTCCTCCAGGACGTCAGCGCCCTGGCCAAGGGACTGATCGCGGGGGGCCTGGAACCCGGCGACACCGTGGCCGTGATGTCCCGCACGTCCTATGAGTGGACGCTGGTGGATTTTGCCATCTGGTTCGCAGGCGGCGTCACGGTGCCCATTTACGAAACGTCCTCCGCCAGCCAGGTGCAGTGGATCATCCAGGACGCCGGCGTCCGCCGCGTTTTTGCGGGCGATCGCGCCACCGTTCAACTGGTCAATGGTGTGGTGGCAGGTTCTGCCGAACTTAGCGACCGCCTGGTCAACGTGGTGCGGATGGATTACGACGCCGAGGCCCCGGATCTTGCCAGCCTCGCCGCTGCGGGCATGGGAGTCAGCGATGCCGAACTGGAGCGGCAGCGCAGCCGGGCCGGGCTGGCCGACCTCGCCTCGCTGGTGTACACCTCGGGCACGACAGGCAAGCCCAAGGGGTGCGAGATCACGCACGGGAACTTTGCCCTTGTTGCCAGGAACATCGTTGCGTTCCTGCCGGAAATCCTGCAGCAGGACCAGGCCCGCACCCTGATGTTCCTGCCGTTGGCCCACGTACTGGCCCGTGCCGTCCAGGTGGTATGCCTGGCCGCCGGGGCAACCGTGGGCCACACTCCGGGCGCGGCCCAGCTGCTCGAGGACCTCGGGACGTTCCGGCCCACCTTCCTGCTGGTGGTGCCGCGCATCTTCGAAAAGGTCCGGGCAACGGCAGCGCACAAAGCCGCCGTGGCAGGCAAGGGCAGGCTGTTCGGCGCCGCCGCTGCTGCGGCCATCGAGTACTCCCGGGAACAGGACCGCCAGAACCGGGGCGACGGCCCGGGCCCAGGGCTGCTCAGCCGGGTCCGGCATGCCGTGTATGACCGGCTGGTTTACCCGCGGCTGCGCCAGGCGCTGGGCGGGGAGTTGGGCTACACCGTTTCCGGCGCCAGTCCGCTGGCTTCCGAGGACGCGCACTTCTTCCGTGGCGTGGGCATTCCCGTCCTTGAGGGGTACGGGCTGACCGAGACCACGGCTCCCTGCACCGCCAACACCCCGTCCCGCACCAAGGTGGGAACGGTAGGGATACCTATTCCGGGCACCACCATCCGCGTGGCCGGGGACGGCGAAATCCTGGTCAAGGGAATCGGCGTTTTCAAGGGCTACCACGCCAACCCGGCAGCGGACGCCGAAGCGTTCGTGGACGGCTTCTTCCGCACCGGAGACCTGGGCGAGCTGGACAAGGACGGCTTCCTCACCGTCACGGGCCGGAAGAAGGACCTGCTGGTCACGGCCGGCGGCAAGAATGTTGCCCCCGGGCCACTGGAAGAGAAGATCCGCGCCCATCAGCTGGTGGGCCATGCCGTGGTGGTGGGCGACGGAAAGCCCTTCGTCTCAGCCCTGCTCACCCTGGACCCGGAAGGGGTCGCCAACTGGCGGGCTGAGCGCGGCCTGCCTCCGCTCCCCCTCCGTGAAGCCGCCGGCGACCCCCACGTCCTGGCCGCCCTTCAGGAAGCGGTGGACCTGGCCAACCAGATGGTGTCCAAGGCCGAATCGGTTCGTACTTTCAGGCTCCTGGACGCCGATTTCAGCGTGGAGTCCGGACACCTGACGCCTTCCCTGAAACTGAAGCGGTCCGCCGTCGTCAAGGAGTTCCAGGCGGAGATCGCCAAAATCTACGGCTGATCCACCTTTTCCTGGCCTGCCTTTTCCTGGTCTGCTTGTGCCTGCTTGGGCTTCGCCGGGACACCGCGGCGGCGGCGGGTGGGCCAGGTGAGCACCAGCGTCACGATGGATGCCAGGAGCACCATGCCGGCGATGGCGATGCCGGCGTCGATCCAGAACTGGCTGGGGAACAACCTGATCAGGGTGTCGTCCAGGCTGAAGGTCCAGGACCCGTCGGCGAAGAAGACCCGGTGGAATTCGGTGAAGAACTGCTGCCAGCCCAGGGCCGCCAGGGTGCCGAGTCCCAGGATCAGGACCACCGTGATGATGGAGCCGGCGAAGAGGCCGCGCCGGATCCCGCCGGTGCTGCGCTTGCGCAGATACACGATGGCGATCAGTGCCAGAAGGAGCAGCAGCGCGCCGGCGCCGAAGGTGGAAAGGATGACGGCCTTGACGTCCGCCATGTGGCTGACTTCGCCGTCCTTGAAGAGTTTTTCGCCGCCGCGCTGCACCAAATCGCCCAGGTACCTTGGGCCGGCCCAGTTGCTGAGGTAGTCCACGGCATAGGATCCGTAGGTCATCCTGTCGTCGGTGCTGAAGCCATACCCGTCGCCGGGGAAACCGGGACGGTTGTACTCCACCCAGAGGAAAAGCGGGCTGGTCACGGCGCGAACGGCCAGGACCAGGAGGATCACCGGGTAAATGATGGCCAGCAGCACCTGCATGACACGCGGCGCCACGGGCTTGGCATTGGCGGCGCTTTCGCGTTCGGCATTGCGGCGCTCCACTTCCTCCTCGGGGGGACGGACGTGCAGCGCAGAGGTGGGGAGGGGTTCCTTGAAGACCGGCGAGCCGGAGCCGGCACCTTGCTCAGCCGCGGAAGGGGCAGCAGCCGGGGAGCCGACGGCGGGACGTACCGCAGCCGATGAGCCGGCGTGGTTTCCGGGGGCGGAGGATTCGACGGCGGCCTCCGCTGCTCTGCGGTGGGCGCGGCTTTCGGGCTGGGCGGCTTCGCCCCCTTCCGCGGGTTCATGCCGGACAGGCTTATCCCCAGCGGCCTCTCCCCCGCCGGGCTTGTCGCCACCGGGCTCTCCCCCGCCGGGCTTGTCACCACCGGCCTTATCCTCATTAGTGGGCGTCAGCCAGGAGAACGCGGGCTCGTCGGAATCCCCGGACGGATCCAGGAAAGGTTCCGGCTGCGGCGCAGCGCTTTTGGCGCGGGCCGGTGTTTCGTCATTCACAGCAGCGTCACTTCCGTTGGGTTCCGCGCCGGTTCCAGTCCGCCGGCGCCATTGATTCTGCTGACGAGCCTACCGTCCGGGACTTCCGCTGGGCGAGGAACCACCCCGGCAGGATTACAACGATTCAGGCAGCGATTTCCGTGTATCCGGCATCTTCCCTGCGGAGGTCCCCGCGTTCCCCTGCGAGGAGCGCCCGCCTGCCCCATACCAGGACGTAAATCCAGTAGGCCGCGAGAACGGCCGCGCCGAAGCCGATCCTGGCCCAGGCCGGCAGCGGGCTGGGCGTGACGAAGCCTTCCACCAGGCCCGAAACGAAAAGCACCGCAACAAGCCCCAGTGCCACCGTAATCAGTGACCGTCCTTCCTCTGCCACCGCCCGGCCCCGGGTCCGCGGCCCGGGCGAGACCATAGCCCAGAAGATCCGTAGTCCTGCGGCGGAGGCAACGAAGACGGCGGTCAGCTCCATCAGTCCATGCGGCAGGATATAGCTGTAAAAGACATCGGATTTGCCGGCCGACGCGAAGATTCCGGCGGCAACACCCACGCCTTGGGCATTGCTGAACAGGATCATGGGCACCCAGACCCCGGTGATCCCCAGGGCCACCGCCTGCGCACTGATCCAGGCGTTGTTGGTCCATACAGCGCCGGCAAAGGACGCTGCAGGGTTCTCCGAGTAGTAGTTGATGAAGTCCTCATTCACGTACTGGGCGGCCGCGGTCTCGGAGGCCACGGCCCTGAGCGCCTCGGGCGACGTCCCGATCCACGCCGCGTAGGCAGCGGCGATGAGGACGAAAGCTGTTCCGCACGCCACGGTAAGCCAGGTCAGCCGGTACAGCGCCGCCGGGAGGGCCACCACGAAGAACCTGGCCAGGTCAGCCATGGCGTTGGAGCGTGCGCCGGTAAAGCGCGTCCTGGCCTGGGCCAGCGTGGCTGAGAGGGACGCGGACAGCCCGCTTTCCGGGGCCACGGAACGGACCAGCGACAGGTGGCCGGACGTGGACTGGTAGAGCGTCAGCAATTCGTCAGCCTCGGCGCCGGTGAGCCTGCCTTTGCCGGCAAGCTCCTGCAGCCGCGCCCACTTGTCCGCATTGACGGCGGCAAAGGCATCCATGTCCACGGCTACAGCCTAGCGCCAGCATTAGACTTTGACCGTCCGCACCATTGGATCGTCCGCATCATCAGCTGCGAAGGGCAGGGGCGCAGTGTGAGCCAGATAATCACCGGCGAGGCAGTAGTACTCGAGCTTCGACCCGCGAGCTTCGCCGCCCGGGCCCTGGGCCTGGTCATCGACGTCGTCTTCCACGTGGCCCTGCTCGTCCTGACGATGCTCGGCCTGTTGGCCGCCGGCGCTGACCTGGACGGGGCAGCCGCGCGGGCCCTTGGCCTGGCCGCCGTCGTATTCTGCCTGGTGGTGGTGCCGGTGGCGGTGGAAACCCTGAGCCGGGGCCGGTCGCTGGGCAAACTGACCACGGGCCTGCGGGTGGTGCGTGAGGACGGCGGCGCCATTCGCTTCCGGCACGCCGTGATCCGTGGACTGACCGGATTCCTCGAGATCTACCTGACGTTCGGAGGGCTTGCCCTGGCGGTGGCGCTCTTCAACGATAAATCCCGGCGGCTCGGCGACCTGCTCGCCGGCACATACGCTGTGCGCAGCAGGGTCCCTGCGGAAGCCGCCGTCAGGGTTTTCGTGCCGCCCCACCTGCAGCCCTGGGCGGCCGCGGCGGACATTGGGCGCATCCCTGACGCCACGGCGCGCAGGGCCGCCCAATTCATCCGCCAGGCAGCGAAGATGGCTCCGCTTTCCAGGTCAGGCATGGCGCAGGCGATTGCCGCGGAACTCTCCGCCCATGTGGCCCCGGCCCCACCGCCGGGGACCAGTCCCGATGACTACCTGGCCGCGGTCGTAGCCGAACGCCGAAACAGGGAGTTCACCAGGTTGTCCCAATCACGCCGCCGGAACACGGAGACGGGGCAACGGCTGCAGCGCCTGCCGTTCCGGGACTGACTCAGTTGTCGTACTCGCTCCACGGGATATTCCAGTCGCCGTACCCGTCCGTGTTCGCCGCATAGTCACCCTCGGTGTTGATGATCTGGACCACGTCACCGGTCCCCATGTGGTCAAACACCCAGGCCGCTCCGTCCGGCAGGAACCCGATGCAGCCGTGGGAAACGTTGGCGTTTCCGATGTACGGATAGGCGGACTCGAGTGCCTGGTGAATGTAGGCACCGCTCAGTGTGAGGCGGATGGTGTACTCGACGTCGGCCTCACCGTAGTAGGCGGGATCGTCCGGCTTCAGGCCGATGCTTGCCGCCCTGAAGTGGTCGAACCGGTTCTTCTCCATCAGTACGGCGTACCCCTTGGCGGAAGGGAAGCGCTTGTCCCCCATGCTGACCGGCAGGGTCTTCACGGGCTGGTCGTTGATGCTCAGGGTGAACGTGTGGGCTGTGGCGTCGGCGATGGCAACCTTCTTGTCCCCGATGGAGACGTTCACCTTCTTGTTGAAGTTGGCAATCTGGCCGTTCCCAAGGTCAACGCCGAAGAGCTGCATGTCCATGGTGATGGTGGAGTTCGCTGCCCAGAAGTTCTCGGGGCGGTACCGGACCATGGTGTCGCTGTACCAGTGGAACGCCCCGGCCTGACCCGCAGTGGTGGTGATCTTGATGGCCTTTTCCACGGCGGCACGGTTGGTCACCGGCTCGCTGAAGATGATCTGCAGGGGCTGGCCCACGCCGACCTTCATGCCGTTCAGCGGGTAGATGGCGGCGTCGGCCTCGTGTGAACTCGTCACGGTGTTGAAGGACTGGGTGGTGCTGGTCTCGCGCCCTGCGGAGTCCTTGACCACGTAGGTATAGCTGTATTCGGTGTTGAACTCCAGGGGCGCGCTTGCGGACCAGGACGTCCCGGCGGTGTCGATGCTGCCGTCGATGGTCTTCCCGGCGGTGCTGGCAAGGGTGACGCGCTGGATGGTTCCGTTGGCCACTTTCAGGGAAACCGGTGCGGCCGGGTTCACCTGCTTGGCACCGTTGGCGGGGGCAGCATCCAGCTTTACCGGCGGCACAACGGGGGACGCGATGCCCGGCGATGTCCGCAGCGCGGAGCCTGCTTCCGATTCAAGGGGTCCGCCCGCAAGGCCCGGAGCGACCGCGGCGAAAACCCCGCCCACGGCAGCCAGGACACAGACGGCAGCCACGGCAAGGATTTTCTTGGCGGTCCCCCGGCGGCGGGGCTTTACATCAGGCTCCATGTTTTTGATCCTACGTGCAGAAAATAACGGCCCGGGCGCTTGGCAGCGCCCGGGCCCTTACGTCTCAGTAACGATAGTGCTCCGGCTTGTAGGGACCGGCGACGTCGATATCCAGGTATTCCGCCTGGTCCTTGCTCAGTTCGGTGAGCTCAACGCCCAGGGCGTCCAGGTGCAGGCGTGCCACCTTCTCATCCAGGACCTTGGGCAGGACATAGACCTTGTTCCCGTACTCGTGCTGGTCCCGCTTGGTCCACAGCTCGATCTGCGCAATGGTCTGGTTGGCGAACGAGTTGCTCATGACGAAGGAAGGGTGGCCCGTGGCGTTGCCCAGGTTGAGCAGCCGGCCCTCTGACAGGACGATGATGGACCGCTCCGTGGCGCTGCCTTCATCAAGGACCCACTCGTGGACCTGCGGCTTGATCTCTACCTTCTTGACGCCGGGGATGCGGGCCAGGCCGGCAATGTCGATCTCGTTGTCGAAGTGGCCGATGTTGCCAACGATCGCCTTGTTCTTCATGCCGGCCATGTGGTCGGCCATGATGACGTCCTTGTTGCCGGTGGTGGTGATGAAGATGTCACCCTGGGCCAGGACTGATTCCAGCTTGGCCACCTGGTAGCCGTCCATGGCCGCCTGGAGGGCGCAGATGGGGTCGATCTCGGTGACGATGACGCGCGAGCCCTGGCCACGCAGCGCTTCCGCGGCGCCCTTGCCCACGTCACCATAGCCGCAGACGACGGCGACCTTGCCGCCCATGAGGACGTCCGTGGCCCGGTTGATGCCGTCGGGCAGGGAGTGGCGGATGCCGTACTTGTTGTCGAACTTGCTCTTGGTCACGGAGTCATTGACGTTGATGGCGGGGAAGAGCAGCTTGCCCTGGTCTGCCAGCTGGTACAGGCGGTGGACGCCGGTGGTGGTTTCCTCGCTGACGCCCTTGATCGTGGCTGCCGTCCGGGTCCACTTCTGCGGGTCTGCGGCGAGCGAGCGTCGCAGCACGTCGAGGAAGATGCCGTATTCCTCGGAATCCTCGGGGTCGGCGGAGGGAACGTTGCCCACGGCCTCGAATTCGACACCCTTGTGCACCAGCATGGTGGCGTCGCCGCCGTCGTCCAGGATCATGTTTGGACCAAGCTCGGGGTTGGACTCGGCGCCCGGCCAGGTGAGGATCTGTTCGGCGGTCCACCAGTATTCCTCAAGGGTCTCGCCCTTCCAGGCGAACACCGGCACACCCTGCGGGTCCTCAACGGTGCCCTTGCCCACCACCACGGCCGCGGCGGCTTCGTCCTGGGTGGAGAAGATGTTGCAGGAGGCCCAGCGGACCTCAGCGCCCAGCGCCGTGAGGGTCTCGATCAGCACGGCAGTCTGCACCGTCATGTGCAGGGAACCAGCGATCCGGGCGCCCTTAAGCGGCTGGGCCGCCCCGAACTCCTCACGGAGGGACATCAGGCCGGGCATCTCGTGCTCTGCAAGGCGGATCTGGTGACGGCCGGCTTCCGCCAGGGAAATGTCGGCAACTTTGTAGTCAAAAGTCATGGGTGGTCCTTTGCTTGGTCCGGGTCCTGTTCCAGTCCCCGTTCTGCTGTTGTGCGAGCGAATGCAGGTAAATCCGGTGCAGGTGTATTAGTGCCCTGCCGCAGCGGGGTCATGCTGGTCAGAACCTGCCGAGGCTGCCGCAGCCAGCAGTTCCGGCGGCAACAGCAGAGGGATCCCATCCTCGATGGCGTACCTGTTCCTGACGCCGGTATCTCCGGCGGCCGTGGCCACCAGTTCCTCCCCCTCCTGGACCAGGGGCGAGCCTGTCACGGGGCAACGCAGGACGGACAACAGCTCGGGACTGATCTTTGGCATTTGTTCATGCTCCCTGGCGGGCGCGCTCGCGCCGGTAGCGGAAAGATGTGCAGCCTCCAGCCTACCGCCAGATGGGGCTCAGGAAGGCTCCCGCAGGACCCGCAGGTGCCCCCGACGTGTACCCTCAGTGCCGACCGGAGCCTCGAGGGCAGTATGGTGGGCACGCTGGGCGGGCTGCTGGGCCTCCGGAGGGAGGGCGGCGGCGTCGCGGACGGCATTGGCAAGCGCCAGCAGGTCATCGGGTCCTGGCTGCTGCGGAGTGGAAGGCATGGCCAGGCGCAGCACTTCCCAGCCGCGGGGCACCGTCAAGGAATCGGCGTGCTGCTCGCAGAGGTCGTAGCAGTGCGGTTCGGCGTACGTGGCCAACGGACCCAGTACGGCGGTGGAGTCCGCATACACATACGTCAAGGTGGCTACCGCCGACTGGCGGCAGGCAGACCTTGAACATTGACGGATAGCTCCCACGACATCACAGACTACCCCTTCGCCACCGAAAAGCCGCGCATTGGGGCAAGGGCCGACGCGCGCCCTGGGCCAGCGGGACATATCGCGTAAATCCCCGCCCGGGTTTACAGTCGATGTATGCAGTCATCGAACCATGAATCAGGTTTTTCGGTCCGGTTGGCTGACCCCGGTGCCCGCGCGGCATCGGGCGTGGAGACCGCCGGCAGGAGCTTCTCCAGGCGGCGCCGGAACCGTCACGGGCGCGGCCTCCGCGGCGAGGTGATGTTGCCCACCCACCCCGGATACCGGACGCGGGCCGACCGCTTTGACGACATGGTGCTGGACTCAGCCCAGCGGCTGCACGACATTTGGGGCAAGACCCTGGACGGCGTGCGGTTTGGCGTGGACGAAATTCCGCCGGACCTCGAGCAGCTGGCCGCGAACGCAACCACGCCACCCATGGGCTCCTACACTCCTGCTGCGGGTGGGGACGGACCCATGATCACGGTGTACCGGCGGGTGGTGGAGCAGGCGTGCTCCAGCGTGGAGGAACTCCAGGACCTGGTCCACGACGTGGTGGTGGAGCACACGGCGGAAATGCTTGGCGTGGCACCGGAGACGCTGGACCCCGTGTACCGCCGCCGCTACTGACACCGCCCAGGGCCAAACCGACCGCGCGAACAACGGAGCCTCCGGCGGCCCTGCCTCAATAGCCCAGCGCGACCGGGACGGTTTCCTGGCCGGCGGCTGCAGCCCGGAAGGCCAGGGAGGAAATATCATTGCGGCCGTCCTGCCCCATCAGCACCGACCCGTAGGCGGCGCCACCGGATGCGGACACTACGTAGCCAACGACATCGGCCCCTTCAGCCTGCTCCGGAACAGTGATGGACGCAGTGGTTCCCCCGGCTATGTCCGCGGAGGCCGCCGCACGCACCTTCCCGTCGGCCGTGATGGGCGCGTAAGTGATGGTGGCCCTGGCGTCCAGGGCCCCAAATACCAGCTGCCGTTGGCCGCCCTTGGGGACGGGCACCACGTGCTGGCTGCCGAGCCGCACTGCTGATGACGCCCATGCCACATCCGAGGGCTGTGCCGCCTGGAGCCCCCGGCTCATACGCGCGGCGGCAAGGAAAGAGACGTCGGATGAGGCGGCAACCGTGTACTGCCCGGCAGGAACGCCTGCCAATGACACCTCGGTGGTTGAACCGGCCTTTGCAGTGACAACGCCGCCGGTCGGAAGCGCGTGCTGGCCGTCCCGTCCGTACAGCTTGATCTCCACCACGGCATCGGCCGCGCCCGGCACGGTCAGCTCGAGGGCGGGCCCGGCATCCCGGTAGCCAGGCTGTGCCTTCAGGGCAGCAAGCCCGGCGGGGTCCTGGATGTCCACTCCTGTCATCACCTGGCGGACAGCCGGGGCTGTCCCCGGGCTGATGTAATCGACGCCGCCCGGGGTGAGGCCGCGCAGGACGCTCTGCTGGATAGAGGCTGCAACCGGTCCACCGGCGCTGCGGACGTGAACGCCGAGCTGGGACTCGTTGGGTGCCAGTCCGGCGAGGACCACGCTGCGCGTGGTTCCGGGGGCCACCAGCAGTCCACGGCTGCCGGGTGCCTGGATTTGGCCGCCGGCACCGAACAGCTCGAGGCTCACGGTGGCGGGTGTGCTGGAGGCGTTCGTCAGCGCGAGCACGGAGGTTCGGCCGACAGTGGTGCTGGCACCTGCCAGCCACTGGTCATTCGAGGGTTGCCCGCAGATGGCCGCGGCACTGCCCTGCAGGTCACCGTCCCTGGCCGTGTATTTCGTGGCCCCCGCCGCCGACGCATTCTGGTTTGCCACGGCGTCGGCGCTCAGGACGTTCACCTGGTCCACGGCCCGGTCTGCCACAACTCCGGCAAGGAGTTCCTGCGGGGCTCCGGCGGTGGGCGCGGGCCCCGGGTCCTTGGCGATCTCGACGGCGGACGTTCCGTCCAGGTGTGCCAGCCGGCTCCCCGGAAGCACGCCTGCTGCGCTGAGCACTGCGGCACTGACCTTGGTTGCCGCAGTGGCGGACTCGGGCCGGAACTGGGCGTCGGTGCCTGCGTCTGTGCCCTCCAGCAGCCGTGCAGGCCCGGGGCACACGCCGAGGCTGGCCCCGGCGGGAACAGCGGCTTCGGCAGCCGGCACTCCCCGGCTGGATGCAGGCGCCGCCATCAGCGAGCCGCCGGCCACTACAGCTCCGCCGCCGGCAAGAATAAGAACGCCTGCCGCTACTCCGGCAACGGACGCGGCGCGGCCCTTGCCGCCCGGCAGCCGGGTGGAGCCGCGGCCGGACGCCTTCCTGCCCTGGCCGGCGACGGTTTGGCCCGCAATGGGCTTGCCGGCGGGCGCCGGCTCTTGGCCTGGAAGCGACGCATCGGATGGATCCGTTCCGGCCTCAGCCCGGGCCTTGGCGGCCGGTGGGGTGTGCTCATGCATGTTGGTGTTCCTTACGCAGGGAGCCCTCGTCACGCGAGAGACCGGTCCGCGGCCGCCGGGCCGGCATGGGGATTGCAAGGATGACGGTCAGCCCTATCACCGTGATTTGCCCGGCCGCAGCCCAGAACGACCAAGGATTTTGGTAGCGGACCGTCAGCTGGCCGGCCGATGCCGGAAGAGTGAAGGCCTGGGACCAGCCGGAGGTAGTGGAGGTCAGCTTCCGCCCGTCGAGCCAGGCGCTCCATCCGGGATCGGGCCGCTCGGCAAGTACCACCAGCCGACCTTCCGCCCCGGCCGGAACAGCGGCGTCGACGTCATCAGTGCCGGAGGCAACCAACGCTGTAGCCGCACCACGGGCATCGACGATGCGGACACGGTGGGCAACGTCGGCGCCCTGGAGGCCTTGCTGGTTCAGCGGGCTGATACGCCACAGCCAGCCGACGTCGGTCTGCCCCACGGCCACCAGGCCTGGGACGGCATCCATGCGGCTTGCGGTCAGCTGGGCTGCAGTGTCCGCGGAGCGGAGCACGACAAAGCCGACGCCGAGCTGTTCGAGGTCGGACCGGGGATCCACGCCCTGCCCTCCCACCATGGTGGCCACAACGCGGCGGACAGCTGCGGTGACGTCGTCGTCGTCGCGCACCTCTTCAGCACCGGGAGCGCCGATGATGTTTCGGGCGGCGGCAATGGCGGAAAGGCTGTCAAGCGTGGTGCCGGACCCGCGCATCAGCGATGCGCTGAAGGTGCCGTCGTCTCCGGTGCTCAGCAGGAGGGTCCGCGTCTGTTCGGGTCCGGTCCCGCGGTCGATGGCGGTGGCGGGGAGTGACCGTCCGGTGGAGGCCTCCACCAGCCGAGGAGCGCCCAGCGCTCCCCCGGTCCCGGAAGTGGCCGGGGCTGCAGCGGGGGCACCCCCAGGCGTTGCCGGCGCGGCGGCAGTTCCGGCTGGACGCAGCAGGTTTTGCGCGGACCAGGCAGCCATGCCTGCCAGCGGACCGGCCAGCAGTACCACCAGGCCCAGCGCCAGGCCGGCGCGCGCCGCCGTCCTGGTCTTCGCACCGGCACCGGAAGCCCGGTCCGCTGCGGACAACAGTTGCTCCGACCCGAGAAGTGCCGCTGCAAGGAGGGCAAAGGATGCGGCGGACACTGCGGGCCCAGGGAAAGGCGTCACCATGACATCCGCGTTCAGGCCGGTGGCAACGTGTCCGGCCAGCCAACCGCCGGCCAGGGCGATGACCGATCCTATCCAGAACCATCTGGCAGTCCGGGCCCGGCGCCCCGCGCCGAAGAGTCCCACAATGGCAAGGACCAGGACCGGCCCCGCAATGAGCAGAGCCAGCAGCAGTGCCCACGGCACCGGCCCGCCCGGGAAGGCCGCCAGCCCGTGGAGGCCACCGGCGGGGTCGAAGGACAGGGGCTGGCCCAGGATCTGCTGCCACAGCGGAGCGGCGTCGAATCCCAGGGGCAGTCCGGGGTCGGCCAGAAGCGCGCGCGGCCTGTCGAGGGTGGACAGTGCGAAGGGGATGAACAGGGCTGCGCTTGGCAGCAGTGCCCACCACACGGTCCGCCCGCGCCGTCGCAGCAGGATGCCGCACAGCACGATGACCACAGTTGCGGGGATCAGCAGGGAGGGTGCCGACGCGGTGGTGACCGCCAGCGCCAGGCCCGCGGCTGCGGCGGCCGTCCACGAGGGCACTCCGTTGATGCCCGCCTTGGCCGGGGGCTGTTCACCGGGTCCATCTCCAAATGCCGAAGTGGGGTTGAAACGGCCATGGCCTACCGCCGAGCCCGTCGCCCGCAGGAGGCCCAGGACCACCAGGGGCAGCATGATGTGCGCGATCAAGGCGCCGGCCCGGCCCTGGTTCAGCGCAGCCTGAAGTGCCGGCGCGGCAGCCCAGAAGATTGCCGCCGCGAAGCGGAGCCGCCGGCGTTCGGTTACCCCGCCCGCCGCGAACCACGCGGTGAGTCCGGACAGCGGGGCTCCCAGCAGAAGCAGCCAGGCCATGGCGGCGTTGGCGTCGCCTCCGCCGGTAAGGCCGATGGTCCAGAGGACGTAGTCAAAGGGATCGCCGTGGCCGGGCAGGCCCGCTCCCAGGCTGACCCACCAGCTGGAGGCGTTGTGCCAGATGTCCCCCAAACCCGCGGAGACAGGAATCAGGGCGCCCCCGGCTACGGCCGCAGCCCGGAACAGTCCTGCCAGCGCCAGGAGCGAGGCCACCGACGCGATGATCACGGCGGCCAGGGCACCGTTGCCCACCCAGCCGCGCTTGCTGGTTGCCAGGGCAGCAAAGTCGTCCGCGGCGTCTCCGGTGGGCTGGTGCGCGAGGGGATCCTGCACGAGGTGGTCAGACGTTGACCCGTCAGATCCGAGGGCCTCCATCAAGGACCGGCGGTGGCTCCACACCTCCCGGCGGGGGGTCTGGAGCTTGCGGATGACGGAGCGGCGGATGCGCCGGGTACGTTTGGCTGCCCGGCGGGCCTTGGCCACGGCCCGGGGCCGGCCCAGGGCAGCGCAGGTGGCAAGAAGCTGGGAAATGCCATGACCGGGATCCTTGACCACGATGCTCAGGACCAGCTTGAAGAGGCTGCCAAGCAGCGCGCCGACGCCGTGGACGGGCACCATCCAGAGCGGGCTGTGCTTCAGGCGCAGGTGGACCTGCGCCTTACGGGCTGCGGACGGGTTCCCAAGGGCGTGCGGCCGGTGCGCTACATGGAACATCCGGGCTGCGGGGACCACCACCACCCGGTGCCCTGCCAGGCGGTTCCGCCAGCAAAAGTCGACGTCGTCGCCGCTGCCAGGCAGGGCGGCGTCGAAACCGCCCAACTGTTCCCAGACATCGCGGCGCACCAGCATGCCGGCGGAGTTCACGGCGAACGTGTCAGTTCGGCCGTCGTACTGGCCCTGATCCATCTCATCCGCGTCGATGAGGGTAAGGCGCTCGGCCCACCTGCTGGTGGAAAGGCCCACATCCATCAATTTCCGCGGCGAATGCCAGTCCAACTGCTTGCAGCCGGCAACCGTTACCGAAGGGGCGCGCTCCACGGCGCCCAGGAGTTCGGCGAGGGCTTCCGGTGCCGGCGCGGCGTCGTCGTGCAGCAGCCAGATCCATTCCGTACTGCCGCCGCCGGTGTTTCCGCGGAAGGGCACCCCTGCCAGGGCGGCGGACACGGCGGCGCCCATGCCGCCCTTACCCCGGGGGTGGCTGACAACGCCGGCGTCACCCAGGGCCTCCCTGAGGAGGCTGTATGAATCGTCGCCGGATCCCACGTCCACGCCAACGGCATGGTCCACCGGGCGTGTTTGGGCCGCCAGGGCTGAAAGGGTTCTGGGCAGATAGGCACTGCCGTTGTGGGCAACCACAACGGCAGTGACATGGACATTCTGAAGAATTAGATTGCTCGCTTCCTTAGCCGCCGGCGCTCACGCTCGGAAAGGCCTCCCCAGATGCCGAACCGTTCGTCATTGGCCAGCGCGTACTCAAGGCACTGCGACCTCACATTGCAGGCACCACAGACCTTCTTGGCATCGCGGGTTGAGCCGCCTTTTTCGGGAAAGAAGGCTTCCGGATCCGTCTGGGCGCACAAAGCGTCCGTCTGCCAGCCCAGCTCACCCTCGTCATCGAAGTCCTGCTGAAGCGGCAATCCAATCCACACCGGCTGGGCAGTCCCGGCCGCAGCCAGCTCCATTGGCGGATCAAGGTCGTCTTCCGGCTCTGCGCCGCCGTCCAGGAGGGCTTCGTGCGCCGCGAGGAACGCCGTAGCCTGGTCCTCGAGGATGCTGGTGGAATTCCTGTTGTACCGCTCCGCAGCATCAGGATCGGCGGGATCGACGTACCAATCGCTCGGCACCCCCCGCGCACGGTACTTTGCCGTTGCCTGGCCGGCCACGACGGCATCTTCCTGGATACGCTCTGCTTGCCCCACGGCGACCCTCCTGATGTTCAGCCACTGCCTGGATACGTGGACACTCGGTTGTGTGCCGGTATTTACGCAATTGCTTTAGTTACCTAATTACACGTGTGTAACTAGGGCTAGTCAAGCCGTCGCCGGGATAATAGACAGTCTCCGCTGGGAAGTTTGCGTACGCCACGCCCGGGATTTTCAGCAGCCCGGGCGTGGCGACGGCATTCGGGCACCATCCGGGGCCCAAAAACCCATCAAAACACTGATCTGGCGGGGAAAATACCTGCTCTTCAGCCAAATAGCAAGCACGCTTAGCAAGTTGGGTGATTAACATCACGTCTGCAGGACCGGCTGGCGCAATGGGAGTCAAGGCCGGATGACCGGGACTTTGCGGGGTGGCAGGATGAAGCCATGACGACTTTCCCCGCGATCGACCTGATGGGCAGCCTCCGCTCAGGCAACTCCACGGCACCACGACTGACCTGGTACGGCCCTGATTCGGAGCGGGTGGAACTGTCGGGGCGGGTCCTGGACAACTGGGTGGCCAAGACCAGCAACCTGCTCCAGGACGAACTGGACGCGGAGCCGGGCATGCGCCTGCGGCTTGCCCTTCCGGTCCATTGGAAAACAATGGTCTGGGCCCTCGCCGGCTGGCAGCTTGGACTTGAGACCATGCTCGACGGCGGCCCGGCGGACTTCCTGGCCACGGACAATCCGGCCGGGGCCGTGGAACAGTACGACGCCGTCATTGCAGTTGCGCTGCCGGCCCTCGCCATGCGCTGGACCGGTGAACTTCCCGCCGGCTGCATTGACTACGCCGCCGAGGTGCGCTCCCACGGGGACGTGTTCATGCCGCACACCGACCCCGATCCCTCAGCGCTGGCTGTCCTGACACACGAGGGCCAGGCTGTCCTGCACCGGGAACTGCTCACAGGTTTTGCCCTGCCGCACTCGGAAGGCGCCAGGGTGCATGTCCCCGCCGCCAGCGGGCTGGAAACAGCATTGGCCAACGCGCTGGGAGCCTGGCAGCAGGGCGGATCCGTGGTGATGACCCATCCGGACGTTGCGCTCACGGACAAGCTGATGGCCGACGAACGCATCCACGGGAGCTAGGCAGACGCCCTAGGCCTGCGGGCCGCCGTCGGCGGAAGTGGAAGCCGGACGCTCCGCGGCCCGTGCGGGCTCCCTGTGCGGATGTGCTTCGATGATTTCGTGGTCGTGGGAGAACTCCGGCTCCTGGTCCAGTTCCTGGTTGAACACCAGGAAGCGGTACGCGAAGAAGCGGACAACCGTGGCAACCAGGATGCCCGCCACGCCCGCCAGGAACAGCAGGTTCTTGTTGTCGATGCCCATCCCATACTTGGCCAGTGCGGTGAAGCCGGTGGAGATACCGATCCCAATGCCGTTGATGAGGACGAACATCCCAAACTCACGGAGTATGTTCGCTTGCCGACGGTGGCGGAAGGTCCAGAAACGGTTTGCCACCCATGAGAAGACCGTGGCCACCGTGGCGCCCACAAAACGGGCTTTCGCCTCACTGTCCGACATGGGGCCGTGCATCAGGTAATAGGTCAGGCCGTTGTCGATGACGAACGCCACACCGCCCACCGCACCGAACTTGGCCACCTCGCGCCAAAAGAGTGAGGCGAGCCCCCGGATACGATCTGCAAGTGCGCTAAACATGACCCTCCATGGCCGTGACGAACTGTGGGCCACTCGGCCAAAGGTCCATTTTAGCCCCCAAAGCTTTGAGCCGCCCCGCGGAAGCCGGTGGCCACTGTCCCTCACCCGGAAAATCTCCATCACCCGCCGGGACGTAAAAGCATGATCCGGCCCGTCTTCGGTAGGCTGGCACATGTGACTTTTCCAGTGATAGGCGTGGTTGGCGGCGGCCAGCTCGCGCGAATGATGGCCCCTGCCGCTACAGCACTCGGCTTTGAACTCCGCGTCCTCGCCGAGGGCGAGGACGTTTCCGCGGTGTCGGCTGTACCCACCACACCCGTGGGCGATTACAAGGACCTGCAGACCCTCCTGGATTTCTCCAAGGGCCTTGACGTGATGACGTTCGACCACGAGCACGTGCCGACCGACCACCTCCGCGCCCTGCAGGACGCCGGTGTCAACGTCCAGCCAGGACCCGACGCCCTGGTCCACGCCCAGGACAAACTGGTCATGCGTGCCGCCATCGACCGGCTGGAACTGCCCAACCCCGCCTGGGCATCAGTGGCGGACGTTGACGCGCTGGTCCGCTTCGGCGACGAAACCGGCTGGCCCGTCGTCCTGAAAACCCCCCGCGGCGGCTACGACGGCAAGGGCGTCCGCATCGTCGCCTCAGCGGACGAGGCCGCAGAGGCCGCTGACTGGTTCGCCGCCATGAGCCCCCTGCTGGCCGAGGCGAAAGTGGAGTTCACCCGCGAACTCTCCGCACTCGTGGCACGCACCCCCGACGGCGAAGCCCGGGCCTGGCCTGTGGTCCACACCATCCAGGTGGACGGTGTCTGCGACGAGGTGATTGCGCCCGCCCTGGACATCCCGCTGGAAGTTGCTGCCGCAGCCGAGGACGCCGCATTGCGCATCGCCGCCGAGCTGGACGTCACCGGTGTCCTGGCCGTGGAACTCTTCGAAACCCCGGGCACCGGAGCTGGATTCCTGATCAACGAACTGGCCATGCGGCCGCACAACACCGGCCACTGGACCCAGGACGGTTCCATTACCAGCCAGTTCGAACAACACCTCCGCGCGGTCCTGAACCTGCCCCTGGGCGCCACCGATGCGCTGGCACCGGTGACCGTGATGAAGAACTTCCTGGGCGGGGAGAACCAGGACCTGTACTCCGCCTATCCCATGGCGCTGGCCGCCGAGCCGGCCGCCAAGGTCCACTGCTACGGCAAGTCCGTGCGGCCCGGACGCAAGATCGGCCACGTCAACCTGATGGGCAGTTCCACGGCAGAGGTGGACCTGGTCCGCCGCCGGGCCACAGCCGTGGCGGGCATCATCCGCGACGGGCGGGTTACCACCGAAGAACCTTCCGCAATTTTCGAGGAGAACGCATGAGCGCCGAAGCCACCCCAACCGCCGGTTCCGCCGCGGCGCCCCTGGTGGGCCTGGTCATGGGCTCCGACTCGGACTGGCCGGTCATGGAGGCCGCGGCAGAGGCCCTGGCCGAATTCGGCATCCCCTTTGAAGCCGATGTCGTCTCCGCCCACCGGATGCCCACCGAGATGATCCGCTACGGCCAGACCGCACACCAGCGCGGCCTGAGGGTGATCATCGCCGGCGCCGGCGGCGCGGCCCACCTGCCGGGCATGCTCGCCAGCGTCACGCCGCTGCCAGTGATCGGTGTTCCCGTTCCCCTGAAAACCCTCGACGGGATGGACTCCCTGCTCTCCATCGTCCAGATGCCGGCAGGCGTACCGGTGGCCACAGTCTCCATCGCGGGCGCCCGGAACGCAGGGCTCCTGGCCGTACGGATGCTGGCTTCCGGCACCGACGAACTTGCCGCTTCCCTGCGCGCGGATCTCCTTGACTTCGCCGCGGACCTCAACGCCGTGGCCTCCCGCAAGGGCGCAAACCTGCGGCAGAAAGTAAGCGAAGTCTTCCCCGGAGACTCCAGCGCCCTTCGGGGCAGCCGTTAGGGCGCCGGGCATGGCCAGCAGCAGCAGCGTCCTCAACACCGGCTCCGGTCCGTCGCTGACGGACCCGGTCCGCTACCCGGTCAGTGCACCTCCCGCGGTCCGTACCAAGCGCGCTTTCGTACTGGTCCTGCTGACGCTCCTGGTACCGGGCAGCGCCCAACTCGTGGCCGGCGACCGGAAGCTGGGACGGACGGCCCTGCGCGTAACGCTCTGTGTGTGGGCGGTACTGCTGCTCGCAGCGGTGCTGCTGCTGCTCAACCGGAGCCTGGTCATCAACATCGTCACCAACCCGGTCACCTCGCTGCTGCTGGTGGTCGTGCTGGCGGCGCTGGCCCTCGGCTGGGCTCTCCTGTTCCTGAACACCCTCCGGCTCATCCGCCCTGTCCTGCTGGCCCCGAAGGCGCGTCCCGCCGTCGGCATCGCCTTGGTGGTGGCGCTTGTTCTGGGCAGCGGCTCCATGGGCTACGCAGCCTACCTGCTGAACGTGGGCCGGAACGCCATTGGCAACATCTTTTCGTCCGGCCCGGCCATCGAACCAGTGGACGGACGCTACAACTTCCTCATGATGGGCGGCGACGCGGGCGACGACCGCACCGGCCGGCGCCCGGACAGCCTTTCCATCCTCAGCGTCGACGCCAAGACGGGCCAGACCGCCATCATCTCCGTTCCCCGGAATTTCCAGAACGCCCAGTTCAGCGAGGGCTCACCCATGCGCGCCCTCTACCCTGACGGGTACAACTGCGGCGACGAATGCCTCATCAATGCCATCAACACCGAGGTCACCAACGAGCACACCGACCTTTACCCGGGGATAGCAGACCCCGGCGCCCAGGCAACCATGGAAGCGGTCTCCGGAACGCTGGGGATGCAGATCCAGGCGTACGTCCTGGTTGACATGCAGGGCTTCTCCACGCTCATCGACGCCATGGGCGGCATCCGGATCAAAGCCGGCGGCTGGGTTCCCATGAGCGGCTATTTTGACGAGGCCACCAAGACCCACGGCATGCCCCTGGGGTGGATTCCCGCCGGAGACCAGACACTCAACGGCGCCCAGGCCCTCTGGTACGGGCGGTCGCGGGAGTACGTGGATGACTACTCCCGCATCCAGCGCCAGCAATGCGTGCAGCAGGCAATGCTGAAGCAACTTGATCCCGCCACCCTGCTGTCCAAGTTCGAGGACATCGCGGGCGCGGGAACCAAGGTGGTGGAGTCCAACATTTCGTCCGCCCAGCTGGGCAGTTTCCTGGACCTCGCCATCAAGGCAAGGGGCAAGGACGTCAAGCGGCTTACCATCGGGCCGCCGGACTTCGACGCGTCCTTCTCCACAAACCCGGACTTCGACCAGATCCACGAGCGGGTGGACCAGCTGCTGGCGTCGGCGTCCGCCAAGGGTGCACAGTCGGCAGGAATTTCCGACGACGTGACGGCAGTCCCACAGGCAGGCGCCGGACACATCCAGGCGGCCGGGGCCGTCCCCGCCACCCTGCCCACGCACGGCAACGCCAGGCAGCAGCCCTCGCCGTCGGACTTCACGCCTGTGACCACAACGCCCGACGGCGAGCCGATCACCGAAGAGATGCTGACCCAGCTCAAGCTGGAGGGCAACGAAGAGGCCATCCGCCAGCTGGTGGCCACCAACGGACAGTGCGCACCGCTCTAGCGCCACCCACCAGCGCCCACCCACCAAGGAACGGAACGGTTTTGTACGAGATTGAGAACGTCCTCCGGGACTACGCCTGGGGTTCGACGACGGCGATCGCCTCGCTGCTGGGCCGTCCCGAATCGGGGCGCCCCGAGGCCGAACTGTGGATCGGCGCGCACCCCGACTCGCCGTCGGTGGCGCACCTGCCGGAGGACGGGACCAGGAGCCCGCTCGATGCCCTGATCTCCTCTGATCCTGAGCATTTCCTGGGCGCCGAATCCGTGGCCGCGTTCGGCCCCCGGCTGCCGTTCCTGGCAAAGGTCCTTGCGGCTGCGCAGCCGCTCTCCCTTCAAGTCCACCCGAGCCTGGAACAGGCGCGGGAGGGGTTTGCGCGGGAAAACGACGCAGGATTGGACGCCCATGCCCCAAACCGGAACTATAAGGATGACAACCACAAGCCGGAGATGATTTTCGCCCTCACGCCATTCGAGGCGCTGTGCGGGTTCCGGCCGGCGGCTGAAACCCGGAAGATCCTGCAGCACATTGCGGATGCCTTCCCCGAGGGCAGCCAGTCCCCGAAGCTGGTCCAGGCGCTCCTTGGAGACCTCGCCGGAGCAGACGAAAGCGCTGGGCTCCGCCAGGCCTTTGAACGCCTGATCACCGGTGGACAGGGCGTGGCAGAGGAAACAGCCCTGGTGGTGGCCGCCCTGCTGTCCGGAGCTCCGCTTGAGCCCTATCAGGCCGAGCTGGGCACCGTCATCAGCCTCAACGAAAAGTATCCCGGCGACCCCGGTGTCCTGATCTCGCTGCTGCTGAACAGGATCTCGCTGAAGCCCGGCGAGGCTGTCTACCTTCCGGCCGGAAACGTGCACGCATACCTGCACGGGCTGGGCGTGGAGGTCATGGCCTCATCGGACAACGTCCTGCGCGGCGGCCTGACGCCCAAGTTCGTGGACGTCCCGGAGCTCCTCCGCACCATCGACTTCCATCCTGTGGCTGTTCCGATGCTGAGCGCGGAGAAGTCGGTGATGGACCAGGAACTGTTCCGTCCCCCGTTCGGGGAGTTCCAGCTGCAGCGCATCGAGCTGGGGCCGGACGCAGGTCCCGTTCCGTTGTCCCAGGCAGGCGCGGCGGTGGTCATTGTGGTGGCCGGCGCCGTGTACCTCGATTCCCCCAAGGGCGACCTGGAACTGTCCCGGGGCGGCAGCGCCTTCATCGCCGCGGCCGAGGCCCCCGTCAATGTCCACCGGGTGGCCGGCGGCACCGAACCGGCGCTGGCCTTTGCCGTGACCACCGGGCTCTAGCAGGGTCCCCCGGCAGCAACAACAAAGGGCGACGGCGGCACCCACCCGGGTGTCGCCGTCGCCCTCCTGTCGTGGCGCAGTCAGCTGCCCGGCCGCAGCTTCCGGATCAGCGGCCGGACCCGCACGGCCGCCGTTTTCAGCAGCTGCCGCCCTTGCTGGAGGCCCTTGCGGGCCAATGGCATGGCTGTGGAGTATGCAGGGTAGAACGGCGACAGCGGCTTTTCCCAAGTGCCCAGCAGCATGTTCTCGTGCTTGGCGAACTGCTTTTTGAAGTCGGAAATACCGTCGTTGAGCAGGCCGTTGAAGTCGTACCGGCTGCAGCCGTCCTCCCGCATGGCCTGCAGGGCAGCCCACTTCACGCCGTAGTTCACCCGCTGCTTCTGGCCCTCGGCGGAAACCCCGCCGTAGAGCTCGAAGGCAGTGGCGCCGCTGCGCGACAGCCAGGTGAAGGCAAGCATCTGCTCGCCGTCGAACGCGGCAATGATCGGCGAGGCATCACCGAGGTTCTTGAAGATGTCGCGGTAGTACTGGTCCTCGTGGATGCCGAAGCCCGCCCGCTCCGCGGTGTCGTGGTAGATGGCCAGAACCTGTTCCAACTCGGACTCGTTCTTGACCTTGCGGAATTCCACGTCGCTGCGCATGGCTTTTCGGATGTTCGCCCGCGTGGACTTGGACATCTCCGCCATCAGTTCGTCGTCCGAACGGGTGAGGTCCAGGATGAGCGTGCGCGGGATCAGAACGGTGTTGGTGGACTCGCGGAAGCCTGCGGCTGCGACGGCGCCGGCAAAGGCGGAGTCCTTGTCCCAGTCGGGTTCGATGCTGAGGGCCACGCCCCGGTGGCGGAGGGCAGCGTGCTCGGCCAGCCTGTTGAGGACCAGCTGGGCGTTTTCGGCGGAGCACATGGGACCGCGCGGAATGTAGACCAGCGCACGGAAGGGCACGGGAAGCCTGCGGACCAGCAGCTGGGCGGCGCCAACAGTTTCATCGCCGGCCTTGACCAGGACCCTGTCCACGGACCAGCCGTGCATGGCCTTGGTCTCGCCCCAACCCCAGAGCTGTTGCGGGTGCCCCTGGAACCGGTCAACGTTCTCGTCCCAAAGGGCGCGGTCAGTACAGGGCACAACAGCAGGAATCATGGCTTAAACCCTATACCAAGGCGTTAACGGCAAAGCCCCGGTGCGCCCTTTGGCGCCCCGGGGCCCTGTCGTCCTGCCTTGGCTGCAGGTCAGCTCTTGCGGGCGTAACCTTCCCACTTGTCGGCGCGGTGCTCGCCATCGACGAAACGGATGGTGCCGGACTTGGAGCGCATCACGATGGACTGGGTGAGGACCTTGTCCTTGGAGTAGCGCACACCCTTGAGCAGGTCGCCGTCGGTGATGCCGGTGGCGGCGAAGTAGCAGTTGTCGCTGGAGACGAGGTCATTGGTGGAAAGCACCCGATCGAGATCGTGTCCGGCGTCGAGGGCCTTCTGCTTCTCTTCGTCGCTGGTGGGCCAGAGGCGGCCCTGGATGACGCCGCCCAGGGACTTGATGGCGCAGGCTGCCACGATGCCCTCAGGGGTGCCGCCGATGCCCATGAGCGCGTCGACGCCCGTGCCCGAGCGGGCCGCGGCGATCGCGCCGGCGACGTCGCCGTCCAGGATGATCTTGGTGCGCGCACCGGCCTCGCGGATCTCCTCGATGAGCGGCTTGTGGCGGTCGCGGTCCAGCACCATGACGTTGAGCTGGTTGACCTTGACACCCTTGGCCTTGGCGATGAGGTGCAGGTTCTGCTTGACCGGCAGCCGGAGGTCCACCATGTCAGCGGCCTCGGGGCCAGTGACGAGCTTCTCCATGTAGAACACAGCGGAGGGATCGAACATGGAGCCACGCTCGGCTACAGCCAGCACTGCCAGGGCGTTGTTGATGCCCAGGGCGGTCAGCCGCGTTCCGTCGATGGGATCAACGGCGACGTCCACCTCGGGTCCGGTGCCGTCGCCAACGCGCTCACCGTTGAACAGCATGGGGGCTTCGTCCTTCTCGCCCTCGCCGATCACCACGACGCCGTTGAAGTGGACGGTCTGGAGGAAGGAACGCATGGCGTCGACGGCGGCGCCATCGGCGGTGTTCTTGTCGCCAAAGCCAACCCAGTGGCCGCCGGCAATGGCCGCGGCCTCGGTGACGCGGACAAGTTCAAGGGCAAGGTTGCGGTCCGGCTCGTCGTGGCCCACCGCAAGAGACGGTGAAATCGTGGAGTACTTCTGGGTCATGGACGCTGGTGACACGTGAACCTCTTCTTCGAGTGGCGATCATTGAACCCGCCCGCCGGTGCAGCAGAACGGTGATTCCTCTGTTACCGATCATAGTCGTGGCACCGCGCCGCGGGCGGCCCGTGACGAAACCCCGAAATGTGCGTTGCAGCTCCCGACGTGCTCGGAGGGCAGGCCCGAATGGAAGTCCGGCTCCGGGATGGGCGACTATAGAGGGGTGAATGACATGCAGGAAGCCACCAGTCCCAGCTCCGGCCAGGCCCAGCCCGACGGCCGCCCAGGCGCCGCAGGCAGCAGTGAGGGCACCCCGGTGAAGCCCGTCATTCCGGCGGCCGCCGCCAAGCGTGCCAATGCTTCGGTGATCGGCATGATAGTTGCCCTGGTGCTCAGCATCGCGGCGTTCCTGCCCGTTGTCCTCATGAATCCGCAGCCGAAGAGCGAGGGCTACCGGCCGGACATCGATGTAGCGTCCGTGGCCGGGAACGCGGCGGATGTGGCAGGATTCACACCCGTTGCGCCGGACGCCGGCAACGCCTTCCGGGCAAATTACGCTCGATGGGAAGCAGGAACGGGCAACGGCGTGCCCACCTGGGAGGTTGGCTACGTAACCCCCAAGACGTCCTTCATCGCCTTGGTGCAGACCACCAAGGCCAACCCCACCTGGCTGCTCCAGCAGACCAAGAACGCCCCCGTCACCGGCTCGCGGAATGCAGGCGGCAAGGAATGGGAACTGCGGGACACCGGCAAGGGCGAAAAATCCATGGTCCTGAATTACCGCGGCAGCACTGTTGTCCTCTCGGGCGCAGCGCAACTGGACGAATTCGCAACCCTAGCGGCCGCCGTCGTGGGCTCCCTTGACAGCAACCCGGCCGTCACGGTTTCCCCGTCAGCGCCCACCGCACCTTAATGTAGTAAGCGTGGCTACTAATCTGACCCCTGCACTGGCCTGGCGCCGCCTGCGCGAAGGCAACGAACGATTCGTCAACGGCGAGTCCTCCCATCCCAACCAGAACGCTTCCCGGCGATCCTCACTGGTGGAAACCCAACACCCGTTCGCGGTGATCTTTGGCTGCTCTGACTCACGGCTGGCCGCCGAAATCATCTTTGACGTCGGCCTAGGCGACGTTTTCGTGGTCCGCACCGCCGGGCAGGTGATTGACGACGCCGTCCTGGGCTCGCTGGAATACAGCGTCGGCGTGCTGGGGGTGCCGCTGATCGTGGTGCTGGGACACGACAACTGCGGGGCGGTCACGGCAACCAGGGACGCCGTTGAGACCGGCGAGATGCCTCCAGGCTTCATCCGCGACCTCGTGGAGCGCATTACGCCCTCGGTCCTGACGTCCCTGCGGAACAACCAGACCGAGGTCAACGACATGGTGGTGGAGAACGTCAAGCAGACGTCGCAGCGCCTGGCCGACAGTTCGCGTGTGATTTCCGACGCAATCGAGGGCGGCCGCACCGCGGTTATCGGGCTTGCGTACCGGCTGGCAGAGGGCCGCGCCGACCTTGTTTCCGGAATCGGCGAGCTGTAGAACCATTACGCCGGCGGTCCAGCGGGCCGCCGGCAACGCTCCCTTAACGGTTTTCGATGGGGCCGCCGGGAGCCATAAGCTAGCCCCATGACTTCCACTGAAGAGTTCCGCATTGAACATGACACGATGGGCGAAGTCCGCGTCCCCGTGAACGCACTGTACCGCGCGCAGACGCAGCGGGCAGTGGAGAATTTCCCCATCTCCGGCAAGACCCTGGAGCGCACCCACATCGAGGCGCTGGCCCGGGTCAAGAAGGCCGCTGCCCAGGCCAACGCAGAACTGGGCGTGCTCGACGGCGAGCTGGCCAAAGCGATTGCAGATGCAGCCGATGAGGTGGCCGCCGGCAAGTACGACGGCGACTTCCCCATCGATGTCTTCCAGACCGGCTCCGGCACGTCCTCGAACATGAACACCAACGAGGTCCTGGCCGAACTGGCAACGCGTGCCCTGAAGGCCGCCGGCAGCGACAAGGTGGTCCACCCCAACGACCACGTCAACGCTTCGCAGTCCTCCAACGACGTGTTCCCCACGTCCGTGCACGTGGCCGCCACCTCGGCGCTGATCAACGACCTCATCCCCGCCCTGGGCTACCTGGCCGAGTCGCTGGAGCGCAAGGCTGTTGAGTTCAAGGACGTCGTCAAGTCCGGCCGTACCCACCTCATGGACGCCACCCCGGTGACCCTGGGCCAGGAGTTCGGCGGCTACGCCGCGCAGGTACGCTACGGCATCGAGCGCATCAACGCCTCGCTCCCCCGCGTGGCAGAGGTTCCGCTCGGCGGCACCGCCGTGGGCACCGGCATCAACACCCCGGCAGGCTTCCCGGAGCGGGTCATCGAGCTGCTGGCCACGGACACCGGCCTGCCGCTGACCGAGGCCCGTGACCACTTCGAAGCCCAGGCCAACCGCGACGGCCTGATCGAGGCGTCCAGCCAGCTGCGCAATATCGCCATCTCGTTCATGAAGATCAACAACGACCTCCGGTGGATGGGCTCCGGCCCCAACACGGGCCTCGGCGAGATCGCCCTCCCGGACCTGCAGCCCGGATCCTCCATCATGCCCGGCAAGGTCAACCCCGTGATCTGCGAGGCGTCCATCATGGTGGCCGCCCAGGTCATCGGCAATGACACCGCCATCGCCTGGTCGGGCACCAACGGTGCGTTCGAGCTCAACGTCGGCATCCCGGTCATGGCCGCCAACCTGCTCGAATCGATCCGACTGCTGGCCAACACCAGCCGGGTCATGGCGGACAAGATGATCGACGGCATCACCGCTAACGTGGAGCGCGCGCGCTTCCTGGCCGAGGCTTCCCCGTCCATCGTCACCCCGCTGAACAAGTACATCGGCTACGAGAACGCGGCCAAGATCGCCAAGACCGCGGTCAAGGAGGGCTTGACCATCCGCCAGGCCACCGAGAAGCTGGGCTTCGTCGGCGACGGCGAAGGCAAGGTTTCCGAGGCGGACCTCGACAAGGCACTGGACGTCACCACCATGACGGCTCCGGCCCACAAGGCCTAACGCCCGGCAACAATGGAACGCCCGACGGCGGCCGGCACCTTTCGTACGAAAGGCGCCGGCCGCCGTCGTTATTTAAGGTCCATCTCCGGGTCAAGGCATAAAGTTGCACTAAATATTACAAAGTGCAAAACTTTACCCTATGAGTGATAGTGCAATTCCCGACCCCGGGCTGCGTGAACGCAAGCGGGCTGCCACCCGGCGCGCCATCACTGCTGCCGCGCGGAGCATGACCGCCGAGCACGGACTCACCGGCTATACCGTGGAGGAAGTGTGCGAGGCCGCGGGCATCTCCCGCCGGACCTTCTTCAACTACTTCCCCACCAAGGAAGACGCCATCATCGGCCACGCGGACGACGACATTCCCTCGGACGTCATCGACGAATTCGTTGCCGGCGGAGCGGACTCACCGGCAGGCCAGATCTCCCCCACCCTGTTCCGCGACCTGGTGAAGCTCTCGCTCCGCCTGGCCGAGGGCATGTCCGCTTCGGAAGAAGACACCCGCCAGCTCATCGGGGTGGTCCGCAAGGAACCCCAGCTAATCCTCCGGATCATCGGCGTGACGGAGCAGCGGGAAGCCCAGTTCGCCAGGGACGTTGCCCGCCGCGAAGGGGTGGCCGCGGACCACCCCGTGGTGCAGATGGCCGTGGTGCTGCTCAGCACCATCGCCCGCAAGAGCAGCATGGCGTACTTCTCCGACGGCAATACGCGCAGCTACCCGGACCGGCTGCTGGAAAACATTTCCGCAGCCAGCGTCCTGTTTTCACAACCGTTCGATATCCCTGGTTCCACCGCCCCAGAAGGACAATCATGAGTACCGCCACCACCAAGGCGCCGGCCGGGCCCCTGCTGCTGACCCAAAAACGCATCTGGATCATCTTTTCCGCGCTGATCGCCGGAATGCTGCTGTCCAGCCTGGACCAGACCATCGTCTCCACCGCCATGCCCACCATCGTGGGCAAGCTCGGCGGCGTGGAGCACCAGGCCTGGATCACCACCGCCTACCTGCTGGCCACCACCATCGTGATGCCCATCTACGGCAAGTTCGGTGACATCCTGGGCCGGCGCAACCTCTTCCTCGTGGCCATAGCGCTCTTCACCCTGGCGTCGGTGGGCTGCGCCTTAGCCTCGGATTTCTGGGGCTTCGTCATCTTCCGCGCCATCCAGGGCCTGGGCGGCGGCGGTCTCATGATCCTCTCCCAGGCGATCATCGCGGACATCGTTCCCGCTAAGGACCGCGGCAAATACATGGGCCCGCTGGGCGCCATCTTCGGCCTCTCCGCCGTGGCCGGCCCGCTGCTGGGCGGTTTCTTCGTGGACCAGCTCACCTGGGAATGGGCGTTCTACATCAACATCCCGGTTGGCCTTGCCGCGTTTGCCATTGCCTGGTTTGCCCTGACCCTGCCGAACAAGAAGGCCGAGAAGCGGATCGACATCCTGGGAGTGCTGCTGCTGTCCGCGGCCACCACCTGCCTGATCTTCTTCACCGACTTTGGCGGCAAGAAAGATGAAGGCTGGGATTCGCCCCTCACCTGGGCCTTTGGAGCGGGCCTGCTGGTCTCGGCCGCCGCGTTCGTCATGGTGGAGCGCCGCGCTGAGGACCCGATTATCCCGTTGAGCCTGTTCCGGAACCGGATCTTCATCAATGCCACCGCGATCGGCTTCACCCTGGGCCTTGGTATGTTCTCCGCCATCGCGTTTGTCCCCACGTTCCTGCAGATGTCCTCGGGCACGTCCGCTGCCGAGTCCGGGCTGCTGATGCTGCCCATGATGGCCGGGCTCATGGGCACGTCCATCTACTCGGGCATCCGGATTTCCAAGACCGGCAAGTACAAGATGTTTCCCATCCTGGGTGCCGTCTTCACGATGGCGGCCATGCTGTGGATGACCACGCTCGCCGCCAGCACCCCCATCTGGGTCATTTGCCTGCAGCTGTTCGTCTTCGGGGCCGGGCTCGGCCTGATCATGCAGGTGGTGGTCCTGGTGGTCCAGAACTCGGTGCCGGCTGACCAGATCGGCACCGCCACCAGCACCAACAACTACTTCCGTGAGGTGGGCGCCGCCATGGGTGTGGCGGTGTTCGGGTCGATCTTCACCACGCGCCTCTCCGAGGCCCTGACCAATGCCTTCACGGGTGCGGGAGCCTCTGCCGAGCAGGCCGGGCAGTCCACCCGGACGCTGGATCCGCAGGCGTTGAGCCAGCTGCCGTCACAGTTGCGTGATGCCATCGTGAACGCCTACGCGGATTCGCTGGCGCCGGTGTTCTGGTACCTGCTGCCGTTCATTGCCGTGGCACTGCTGCTGGCCCTCACGCTGAAGCAGATCCCGCTGTCGGACACCGCCGGTATGGTGGCCCGTGGCGAGGCTGTCGGCGGGGAGGAAGCCGAGCGGCTCGCCGCCGGCGGCGCAGCGGAGGTGCGGGAAGCGTCGGGCGTCGGGAACGCGTCAGATGTGAAGGACGACGACGGCGAGCTGGTCTCCCACGGCCGCTGACCGACGTCGGACGCTTGGCTTTTCAGGGCTCGAAGTGGACGGCTGCGGAGCGTGCCAGCGCCTGGCGGATGCTGGTGAGGTGCCCGGGCATGAGTGCGGGAAGTTCGTCCAGGCCGAACCAGCCAACGGCCAGGGATTCGTCGTCGTTGACCCTTGCTTCGCCGGAGACGTAGCGGCACAGGAACACCACGTCCAGGAATTCGCAGACATCGCCATTGGGGTAGGTGACGGGACCCACGGCGCCCACGGACACCACGCGTTCAGCCTCGGCCACGACGGCCGTTTCCTCGAAGATCTCACGGACCAGGCCTCGGGCCGGCTGTTCCCCCGGGTCCAGCATGCCGCTGATGAGCGCCCACTGGCGGTTGTCCGCCCGCTGGGCCAGCAGGATCCGGCCGTCGTCATCCACTACCACGCCGCGGACCCCGGGAACCCAGAGGGGATCATTGCCGATTTTCTTGCGCAGCTTCAGGACGTATTCGGGTGCAGGCATAGCGCCAGCCTATCCAACACCCATGCCGGACGCCGTGCAGCTCAGGCGGGCAGCAGCATGGCGGCGGCTGCCCCGGCGAGCATGAACGGCCCGAACGGGATGGACGATTTCAAGGTCCCCCGCCGGGCTGCAAGGAGGGCCAGGGACCACAGGCCTCCCAGCAAAAAGGCCAGGAAGGTCCCTGCGAACAGGTGCCCCCAGCTGAGGTAGCCAAGGTACATGCCCAGCACTCCTGCGAGCTTGACGTCGCCGAACCCCATGCCCGGCGGATAGACGAACCGGAGGATGAAATAGAACAGCCACAGGATCCCGGCCCCGGCCACCACGCGGAGGGCCGGGGCTGCCAGGATCGCGCCGGTAGCGCCGCCGGCCGGAAGCGGACTGGCCCAGGCAACCGCTGCCGCCGCAAGGAGGAGCGCCCCGGCCACCGCATACGACGGAAAAACGATCCGGTTGGGCAGGAGGTGGTGCCGGACGTCGATGACGGTCAGCCGGACCGCCATCACCGCAAAGTACAGGCAGGCCGCCAGTACCAGCCAGAAGGCAAGCGGGGTGTGCTGCCAGAGTTCACCGAGTCGTCCGATCACCCCTCGGATGCTACTGGATCCACCCATTCCGGCCGTAGCACCCCCGCGTAAAATGTGGATATGTCGACCTGGGACTCCCGGCGTAGCCCGGCTCCGGACCCTCCTGCCGCCCCGGCGGACCTGGCTGCCGTCTTCCGGAACCTGTGCCGGTCCTCCCCCTGGATGTGGCAGTCGCTGCGGTTTGAGTACTGGGACCAGGCCTTCGCGTCAGCGCCTTCTCCGGGCGCACCCTTCGTCCGCGCCTGGCTGCGCCGTCCGGGTGCGCTCCGCCTGGAAAGCCCGGAGCGCCTGGTCCTGCACAGCACCACGGGAATTAACGATTCCAGGGACGCTTTCTACGTGAGTGCCACGCGCAAGTCCTGGCTCCTGCCTCCGCATCTGGTCACCCCCGTGTACGATGACGGCGGGCTGGTGCGCCGCCGGCCCGAAGCCGCGTACGGTGAGCCCGGGTTCGGCAACGGCCGCTTTTCGGCTGCGCTGGACCCTGTGGAGCTCGCGGGTAAAGCCCCGGTGCCCATCGAGTTTCCCGGCAGCAACGCGCTGGACATCCGGGATGTCCGGTATGCCGACCACGAAGGACGGCCCGTGCTTGAAGCGGAGGTGGCCCCCAACGCCGCGTACCGCCCCGCCGATCCTGCCGCTCCCCTGTGCCTCCCCGGCAGTTCCCTCCTCCGCGTGGACGTGGGCACCGGCGTCTGCGTGTCCAGCCGGTCGCTGGAACCGGAAACAGAAGGATATGGCCACTGGATCCGGATCATCGCCGTGGACGAGTACATGCTTGATGACCTGTTCCTGGCCCAGTCCATGAACCTCACCGATGTCCGCCGGCACATCAGCTGGGACATTCCGGCGTAGGTATGACAACTTCACCGCGGCGTGCTTCGGCTAGGCTTCGCGGATGACGACGATGAGCTCCATTTGGCCCCTGTTCGACCTCAGGCTGACCACACCGCGCCTGGAGCTCCGTCCCATCACTGACCAGGACATCCCGGCAGCCGTCGACGCCGCCCGCAGCGGAATCCACGATGCCGCCAGGAACCCGTTCAGCACGCCGTGGACGGAGCTGCCCGACGACGAGCTGGGCGCCAACATGGCCCGCTGGTACTGGCGCTGCCGCGGGGAGTTCACGCCGGAGAACTGGACCCTGCTCCTGGGCATCTGGCACGAAGGGCAGTTCATCGGCTGCCAGGACGTCGGTGCCAAGGACTTCGCGGTGCTGAAGACAGTCACCACCGGTTCCTGGCTCAAGCAGTCCGTCCAGGGCCGCGGCCTTGGCACGGAGATGCGTGCCGCCGTCGTGCTCTGGGCCTTTGACTGGCTGGGCGCCGAAGTCGCCGAGTCGGAGGCCGCCGACTGGAACAGCGCCTCCCTGGGCGTATCCCGCGCCCTCGGCTACGAACTCAACGGCACCACCCGCAAAGCCTGGGGCCCAAAAGTCGAAACACTCCAGCACGTCCGCGTCGCCCCGCAAACGTTCAAGAGGCCCGAGTGGAAGCTAAAGGTAGAGGGCCACGAAGCAGCGGCCAAGTTCCTGAAGATCACCTGAGGGGCCGCGGCTGGGTTCGTCCGCCCCCATAGTGGTTCCGGACGCCGCGCCACAGCCCTTCTCCGTCGCTTAGACACAACGCATAGGGCCACCTTCGGTCGCTGGGCGACCTCCGCCGGCCGATGCGTCGCGATGCGCTCCTACGAGAAGGACTGCGACCCGGCTGGTGCCTCAGTCCACCAATAGCGTGCCCGCCAGACGCGCCGGCCCTCATGAAGTCAGTCGGACAGGAGGTGCGCTGGCACAAGAAGGGCCAAGGTTTTTCGCTAGGAGCGCATCGCCGACCAAAGCGTTGCGCAGGTCGCCCAGCGACCGGAGCGGCGCGGCGGGAGGTGTCTAAGCGACGGCGAAAAGCCTTGGTCCTGCGTACGTAACTTCCCAGCGGAACCAGCCCCTGCCACGCACGAAAAGGGCCGTGGCCGGGCGAACCGGACCACGGCCCTTTGCTTAGGTGATTTAGCCCTCGAGCAGTTCGGTGACGAGTGCTGCGATGGGTGAACGTTCCGAGCGGGTGAGGGTGATGTGGCCGAAGAGCGGGTGTCCCTTCAGGGTTTCGACGACGGCGGCGATTCCGTCGTGGCGCCCGACGCGCAGGTTGTCACGTTGGGCGACGTCGTGGGTGAGCACGATCTTGGAGTTCTGTCCCATCCGGCTCATGACCGTGAGGAGGACGTTCTTTTCGAGGGACTGGGCCTCGTCGACAATCACGAAGGCGTCGTGGAGGGAACGGCCGCGGATGTGGGTGAGCGGCATGACCTCGAGCATGCCGCGGTCCATGACCTCCTCCACCACTTCCTGGCTGACCAGGGCGCCGAGGGTGTCAAAGACGGCTTGCGCCCACGGGTTCATTTTCTCGGATTCAGAGCCCGGCAGGTAGCCGAGTTCCTGGCCGCCGACTGCGTAGAGGGGCCGGAAGACGATTACTTTCCGGTGTTCGCGGCGTTCCAGCACGGCTTCAAGGCCTGCGCACAGGGCCAGCGCCGATTTGCCGGTGCCGGCGCGGCCTCCGATGGAAACGATGCCGACGGCAGGATCCATCAGCATGTCGATGGCAAGCCGCTGCTCGGCGGAACGGCCATGGAGGCCAAACACGTCACGGTCGCCCTTGACCAGGCGCACCTGCTTGTCGGCGCCCACGCGGCCCAGTGCGGAGCCCCGGTTGGAAAGCAGCACCAGCCCGGTGTTGACGGGCAGTTCGGCGGCGGCGGGGATGAAGACGGGTTCGTGCCCGTAGAGTGTGGCGATTTGCTGTTCGTCCGCTTCGATTTCGGCAACGCCCGTCCAGCCGGAGTCCTTGACCAGTTCGTTGCGGTACTCGTCTGCAGTGAGCCCCATGGCGGAGGCCTTGACCCGCATGGGCAGGTCCTTGGAAACTACCGTGACGTTGCGTCCCTCGTTGGCAAGGTTTTTGGCGACGGCGAGGATGCGGCTGTCATTGTCTCCGCTGCGGAAGCCTAACGGCAGCACCTCTGCGGAGATGTGGTTGAGTTCCACCATGAGGGTGCCGCCCTCATCCCCGATGGGAAGGGGCTGGTTGAGGCCGCCGTGCTTGACCCGGAGGTCGTCCAGGAGACGCAGGGCGTTGCGGGCGAAGTAGCCGAGTTCTGGATCGTGCCGCTTGGCTTCGAGTTCGGTAATGACCACGACGGGAACCACCACCTCATGTTCGGCGAACCGCAGGAGTGCCCGCGGGTCGGAGAGCAGGACGGAGGTGTCGATGACGAAGGTGTGGATGTCGGCTTCCCTTCCGGAGACAACAAAACCGGCCGCAGCATCAGTTGCTGCGCCGGTTTCAGAGGTGGCTCGCTCGGCGCGAGAGGTAGCTTTTCCGCCCTGTCCAAACAGGACCTCGGGCAGTTGTTCAGAAGTAGCCACATCGACTCCAGCCCCGGGCGCCAGCCCGGAATTGTTATTGGTGAGGCGGCTCGGCCACGAGGCCGGGTCCGGCCTCCCATACAACCGGCGCGATGTTTCGCTCCATGTACTGGCCTCCCCGATCAGCCGGCGGTTTTGCCAGCTGATGGATATAACGTAAATCCACTCCGGGTAATTTCCGCAACCATTACGCGGCGATTTCCCTTGCAGGTGTATGAACTCGTTATGAACCTGGGGTTTCAGGCGCCGAAGCGCCGCTGCCGGCCGGCGTAGTCGCGCAGGGCGCGGAGGAAGTCGACCTTGCGGAAGGCGGGCCACAGGGCCTCGCAGAAGTAGAACTCGCTGTAGGCGCTCTGCCACATCAGGAAGCCGGAGAGGCGCTGCTCCCCCGAGGTCCTGATCACCAGGTCCGGGTCCGGCTGGCCGCGGGTGTAAAGGAAGCGCGAGATGTCATCGACGCAGAGGTCGTCGGCGAGTTTGGAAATGTCCTTGCCTTTGTCGACGGCGTCGTGCAGGAGCTCGCGGACGGCGTCGACGATCTCCCGGCGGCCCCCGTATCCCACCGCCACGTTGACGTGGATCTTTTCCCGGACGGGGGTCCTTGCGGTGAGCTTGTTAAGGCGCTCGGCCAGGTAGTCCGGCAGCAGCTCAGGGGCACCCATGGCATGCACGGAGATGTTGGCGTCCTCGTCCAGCCGGTCAAGGGTGTTGGCAATGATCCCCATCAGAAGGTCAAGTTCCTCGCTGGAGCGGTTCATGTTGTCCGTAGACAGCATGTACAGCGTGACGACTTTGACACCCAGTTCCTGGCACCAGCCCAGGAACTCGTGGATTTTGTCCGCGCCGGCCTGGTGGCCCTGGGCGGTGGGGGCGTTGAACTGCTTGGCCCAGCGGCGGTTGCCGTCCACCATGACGCCAATGTGGCGCGGAATGCGGTCGCGGGGCAGGTCCTTGAGCAGCCGGCGCTCGTAGTAGCCATAGAGGAACCCGGGCAACTCCACGCGTCCACTCACCTGACTTTCCTGCCGTACGTACATCCACATCCTAGGCTACCGCCAGCAGCACTCCGGGACCTGCAGCATCGCAGGGCAGAGCGCTGAACGATGTTACCGATCAGTAACTTACCGCTCCGTAAGTTATTCTGGTGCCATGAACAGCGACTCTCCGCAGGCCTCCCCGGCGCCCCGGCCGGAGGACCGAAATGCCGCGGCGGAACCGGCGCCCACTGCAGTAGATGACGCCGCGGTCCGCCTGGCTGAACTCCTGATGATCAAGCCGAGATGGCGCGGCTGGATCCACACCGTCACGGCCCCCCTGGCCCTTGCCGCAGGGATCATCCTGGTTGCCCTCGCCCCCACGGCGGACCGCCGGATCACATCTGCCATCTACGCGGCCACGGGCGTTTTGTTGTTCGGCGTCAGCGCCGTTTACCACCGCGGCAACTGGTCTCCGCGGGTCAAGCTTGTCCTGAAGCGGCTGGACCATACCAATATCATGCTGGTGATCGCCGGTACCTACACGCCATTGGCCTGGACACTCCTGGAGCGCCAGCAGGCGGTGGTTCTTCTCTGGGTCATCTGGGCGGGAGCCATCCTGGGCGTGCTGTTCCGGCTGCTGTGGACTGATGCGCCGCGCTGGCTCTACGTACCCATCTACATCGCGCTGGGCTGCGGCGCGCTCTTCTACCTGCCGCAGTTCTTCCAGGCCAGCGTTCCCGCGGCCGTGCTGATCTGCGTGGGCGGCGCCCTCTACATTGCCGGCGCTGTTTTCTACGCGTTGAAGAAGCCCAATATCAGCTACCACCACTTCGGCTTCCACGAACTGTTCCATGCGTTCACCGTATTGGCCTTCGCGGCGCACTTCGTGGCGATCGCCTTGGCGGTCCTTGCCTAAAGCTGCCCCAGCCGAGGGAGTCCCCCGGCTCCCTTATTCGCGGGGCCGCGAAAGACCGTCGGCCGGGCCGTTTCCGTTGGCGTCCGGCGCTGCCGGGTGCGTGCCGCCGTCGAGCCCGTCCTGGGCGTCCGCGGCCTCAACGTCCGCCGCGGCAGCCGCCGCCATGCGCTCTTCCTCAACCTGGGCACGGTAGCGGACCCTGCGGATGCGCCGCACCATGTCCACAATGAGCAGGGCGGTTGCCACAACGAAGAAGGCCGTCATGATGAACCCCAGGAGGCCCGGCGTGACCTGGTCCTCGGAAATTCCATCCCGGAGCGTCGGAGTGGGCAGCGGGCTCGGCGTGGTGGCGAGGCGGAGGAGCAGAGAATGCACGGTTAATACCTTCTGGTGGAACGGATGCAGCAGGAAGCGGAAGGAACGGCCCGTCGCCGCGCCAGTCTTCTACGCAAGATAGAAATGCCTGCCCTGTCTATCTTAGCCCTGCGAACAGGTCCTTCTCGGGGAGTTCGGACCGCACCCGGGAGTGGATCAGGGAATAGTCCTCCCACGGCCAGACCCTGCGCTGCATGTCTGGCGAAACAGCGAAGAAGAACCCCAGGGGGTCCACCTGGGTACGGTGGGCGCGCAGCGCGTCGTCGCGCGTTTCGAAGAAGTCGCCGCAGTCCACCTGGGTGGTGGTGGGGTGCGTGGCCGGGGGCGGAGTGTGCCCCTCGGCGTCGGACTCCAGCCATGCCGCCAGGCGCTCTGCGTACGGCGACTGCAGGCCCGCCTCCTCCAGCGCAAAGTGCAGCGCCCGGAACCTTTCGGGACTGAAGGCGCGGTCGTAGTAGAGCTTGCTTGGCTCCCAGGCCTCCCCCGCTTCCGGGTAGCGTTCCGGCTCCCCCGCCGCTTCGAAGGCCTCCACGGCCACCCGGTGGGCCATGATGTGGTCCGGGTGGGGGTAGCCGCCGTTCTCGTCATAGCTGAGGATCACGTGCGGCTTGAAGGACCGCACCAGGCGGACCAGGGGCGCCGCGGCCTGCTGCAGGGGCAGGGTGGCAAAGGAGCCGGCCGGCAGCGGCGGGAGCGGGTCACCTTCGGGGAGGCCGGAGTCAACGAATCCGAGCCACTGCTGGCGGATGCCCAGGACGGTGGCGGCCTGCTGCATCTCCAGCCTGCGGGCACCGGCCATGTCCCGCTTGGGATGCGGCACGCCTTCCATGGCGGGGTTCTGGATGTCGCCGCGGGACCCGTCCGTGCACGTTGCCACCAGGACATCAACGCCGGCAGCTGCATACATGGCCATGGTCGCAGCGCCCTTGCTGGATTCGTCATCCGGGTGGGCGTGGACCGCGAGCAGCCGGAGCGGCACCTGGGAGTTGCTGGACGCTGTCATGGAAGGGACGGCTCCTTATTGTCTTGCGCGGCTTGAGGCAGCTTACGAATGTCTGTCGCGGTTACGTTGCCCTGCGGCAGCTGCAGCCACCGCAAAGAGCCCGGCGGAAAGGGCACTAAACTGGTCTGGTGACTTCCCCGGACCAGCCTGCCCAATCCGCGCCCGCAGACACTAGCCTAGCCAATCGGTATGGTGCTAAGAAGCGCCGGCTCTCCCCTAAGGCCGCCCGGGTTGCCATCGGCGCTGCATTGGTTGCGGGAATCGGGTTCCTGGCGTGGGTGACCACATCCAATTCGCTTTCCGGGGTGACATTCAAGGACGTGGGCTACAGCACCACCGACGCCACGCTTGCGGAAGTGGACTTCCAGGTCACCAGGGAACCGGCCAACCCCGTCAAGTGCGCGGTGAAGGCGCTGGACTCCAAGTTCGCGGTGGTGGGCTGGAAAGTGGTGGACATTCCCCCATCAGCGGCGGATGGAACAGCCGACGGCGGCAGGACAGTCGCCCAGCGCGTCACGTTGCGCACGGAGTCGGCTTCCGTGTCCGGCGTGGTGGACAGCTGTTGGATCCCCGGCGGGACGTCGTAGGAGATGTGATGCGCAACGCTTGCTTGTTGGGTTATCTCCAGCGGATTGACTACAATGGAGAGATACCTTCACCCCGCTGAGCTGGTTACTGTTCCACAAGTGGCCACCGTGGCGGGGTCTTTTGCATGTAAGACCACTAGAGGAGAAGTCCGTGTCTACCACCAACAGCGCATCTGCAGCCTGGCTTACCCAGGAAGCTTTTGACCGCCTGAAGGCAGAGCTGGACCACCTTTCCGGCGCAGGCCGGGCGGAGATCGTCCAGAAGATTGAAGCAGCGCGGCAAGAGGGGGACCTCAAGGAAAACGGGGGCTACCACGCAGCCAAGGAGGAGCAGGGCAAGATTGAAGCCCGCATCCGCCAACTGACGGTACTGCTCCGGGACGCCCATGTGGGTGAAGCGCCTGCCGATGACGGCATCGTGGAGCCGGGCATGATTGTGGTTGCCAGGATTGCCGGCGACGAGGAGACGTTCCTGCTGGGTTCGCGCGAAATCGCGGGCGACTCGGACCTGGATGTCTTCAGCGAGAAGTCTCCCCTTGGTGCGGCCATCCTGGGCCACAAGGAGGGCGAGAGCCTCAGCTACGCTGCGCCGAACGGCAAGGACATCAAGGTGGAGATCCTCTCCGCCAAGCCCTACGTCGGCTAGCACCAGGACAAGCACTTAGCCATTCCGGCAAAAAGCGGCGGCCGTCCCCCACCAGGGGACGGCCGCCGCTTTTGCATATGCGCTGCCTCAGGGCGGCAGGACCGGGTCAGGGCTCCCGCAGGAGCGCAGGGGTGCGGGGACGAAGCAGGAGGGCCGCCACTACCCCGCCCGCGGCGCCGCCCAGGTGCGCCTGCCAGCTGACGTAGCCGGCCACGAACGGCAAGGCTCCAAGCAGGATGCTCCCGTAGCCCATGAAAAGGACCACGGCGAGCAGGATCTGCCGCCAGCTGCGGTTGAAGAACCCGCGCACCAGGAGGAACGCGAAGAGTCCGAAGACCAGGCCTGAGGCGCCTACGGTGACACCGTTGCCGAGGAGCCAGACGGTCAGTCCGCTGCCGAGCCAGCTGAAGGCCAGCGCGGTGAGGAACACGCGCAGCCCGGAGAGGAAGACCAGGAAGCCGAAAATGACCAGGGGCAGGCTGTTGGAGAGCAGATGGTTGAGGTTGGCGTGCAGGAGCGGGAAGGTGAAGATATCCAGCAGCCCGTCGGCGCTCCTGGGCCGCAGCCCGAAAGTCCGGGTAAGGGCGCCCATCATCATTGTGTTGACCACTTCGATGGCGAACAACAGGGCCACGAAGCCGCCCAGCACCACCAGGCCGCCCTTGGCCCGCGACGCGACAGTCTGACGCCCGGGGACGCCTCCCGTACCAGTCAGCCCGTTATTCGGTCCGGCCATGGCCGCTCCTAGTGCACAACGATCGGCTGGAAGCCCTCGGCGCGGAGTGCGCTGAGGACCTGCTCACCGTGCTGGTGGCCCTTGGTTTCCAGGTTCACGGTGATGGAGACGTCACCCATGCTGATGGAGCCTCCCACCCTGGTGTGGTCCAGGCCGGTGACGTTGGCATCGTTTTCGGCAATGATGCGGGCAATGGTCGCCAGGGAACCGGGGCGGTCGTCAAGCATCATCCGTACGGTCATGTATCGTCCCGCCGCGGAGAGACCGCGCTGGATGACCTTGAGCATGAGCATGGGATCGATGTTGCCGCCGGAAAGCACGGCCACCGTTGTCCCGGGGTTCTCGATCTTGCCGTCCATGAGGGCAGCCACACCCACTGCCCCTGCGGGCTCCACCACCATCTTGGCCCGTTCCAGCAGGAAGATCAGCGCGCGGGCCAGGGAGTCTTCGCTGACGGTTACAACATCGTCCACCAGCTCGCGGATGATGCTGAAGGGCAGCTGTCCGGGGCGTCCCACGGCAATGCCGTCAGCCATGGTGGAGACCCGCTTCAGCGGTACCAGCGCGTCGGCGGCCAGCGAGGGCGGGTAGGCGGCAGCGTTCTCCGCCTGGACGCCGATGATGCGGATCTCCCGGCCCAGTTCCCTGGCACGGGCCTTGATGGCGACGGCGACCCCTGCCAGGAGTCCGCCGCCGCCCACACCCATGAGGACTGTGTCAACGTTGGGGACCTGTTCGAGGATTTCCAGGCCCACCGTTCCCTGGCCTGCCACCACGTCCACGTTGTCGAACGGGTGGACGAAGACCATGCCGGTTTCGTCACTGTAGCGCTGGGCTTCGGCGAGTGCCTCGTCCACGTTGTGCCCGTGCAGGATGACTTCGGCACCGTGACTGCGGGTGGCGGCAAGCTTGGGCAGTGCTACGCCCAGAGGCATGTAGATGCGGGCCTTGATGCCAAGGCTTTTGGCAGCCACGGCAACGCCCTGTGCGTGGTTGCCGGCAGAGGCTGCCACCACTCCCCGTTTTTTCTCTTCCGGGGAGAGCCGTGCCATCCGCACGTAGGCGCCGCGCACCTTGAACGAGCCGGCGCGCTGCAGGTTTTCGCACTTGAAATAGACGTCGCCGCCCACCATGCCCCCCAGCGCCCGCGACGATTCCACCGGGGTGCGCGCAATGATCCCGTCAAGCAGCTTCTGCGCCTCCAGGACATCGTCCAGTGTGACGGGAAGGGTTTCAAGGATCTTCACGGACTACTCTCCTCTGGGTTCTGCCCGGGTGCCCTCCGGGGAGGCGGTGCGGGCATCACGGGGCTCGGATGACGCGCCGGCCGCGGGGGCCTTCACGGATTCGGATGAAGACGGCGGTTCAACGTCCTCGATGGTGTTGTCCCCGCCCACTCCGGCTGTGATGGGCCTCCCGGCAATTACCGGCACCTGTTCATGTTCCCACGTTCTTGCGGCGATGTAGCGAACGGCCGAGTTTGCTACGGCCAGGATGGGTACGGAGAACAGCGCTCCGGGGATGCCGGCGAGGTAGGAGCCCGCAGCAACACTGAGGATTACCGCCACCGGGTGGAGCGACACTGCCTTGCCCATGACCAGGGGCTGCAGGATGTGGCCCTCAAGCTGCTGGACCAGCAGGACGATTGCCAGCATGATCAGGGCGTTGACGGGGCCGTTGGCCACCAGGGCCAGCAGGATGGCCACGACGCCGGTCAACAGGGCGCCCACCACCGGGATGAACGAGCCGAGGAAGACCAGCACGCCCAGGGGCAGGGCAAGCGGAACACCGATGATGGCCGCGCCCACCCCGATCCCCAGCGCGTCGACAGCCGCGACGAACATCTGGATGCGCGCGTAGCTGACCATGGACGCCCAGCCCTTGCGGCCTGCGCCGAAGGCGGCGGCGCGGGCCTTTCGGGGAAGCAACCGGACAAGGAATGCCCAGATCCGGTCACCTTCCAGGAGGAAGAAGATCAGGATGAACAGCGAGAGCAGCAGTCCGGCAGCGAAGTGCCCGGCCGTGCTGCCAAAGGACAGGGCACCGCTGAGGATGCTGCTGCTGTTGTTCTGCAGTGCGTCGGTGGCTTCCTTAACGTACTGGTCGATCTGATCGGCGGTGAGGTGCAGCGGGCCCGCCGACAGCCAGTCCTGGACCTGGCGCACGCCTTCGAGTGCCTGGGAATAGAGCTCGCCAAAACCGACCACCAGTTGCCTGCCCACCAGGGCCAGTGCACCGGCGATGACGCCGATGAACCCAAGGATTGTTGCGGCGACGGCCAGGCCGGCCGGGAGTCCGCGCCGCTTCAGCCATCCCGTGACCGGGCTGAGGAGCCCCGCAAGGAGTGCGGCCACCATGACCGGGATGATCAGGAGGGTGATGTGGCTGAGCAGCCACACCAGGATCCCCGCCATCAGGAGGATCAGGCCCAGCCGCCACGACCAGGAGGCCGCTATGCGGATGCCATAGGGTATGTCCTTGTCCAGCTCACGGTCGGTTAGGACCCGCAGGGGCGCAGCCGTGGCCGTGGCCGTGGCGGGAGTTGGGTGGGCCGGTACTGGTTGGGCAAGGGTAACGTCGTCCTCTTGTGGCGTCATATCCCCATACTTCCCCAGCAGCGGCCCAATGCAAACTACCGCCCGGCCGCGCCCGCCGTATAGTCGATGCCCCATTCCATGCTGAACGACTCCCCGGGCGCCAGCCACCGGAGGCCGTCACCGGAGTTGAACGCATTCGCCGGCCCCGTCATGGGCTCCACCGCTACTGCCCGGGTCCGGCCGGGGTACACGGTGCTCACGTAGATGTGGACGAAGCGGCAGGCTTCATCCTGCCAGAGCGAGACCTGGCTGCCGTCGGCGGCGGCAAGGGTGTGCCGGGCCCTTCCGTCCTCGTAGCGGAGGTCGGTCAGGGCAACGTCCACCGCCAGGTCTGCGATGTGCCGCCCGCTGCGGAAGTCAACGTCCCCGTCAACAGGGGCCGAACTGCGCGGAATCAGGCGTTCATCGGTCACCAGCCGGGTGTCGGCGGCAACGGTCAGCTGCAGTTCCTCAACCGGTGTGTCACCAACCCGCAGGTAGGGGTGTGCGCCCAGGACGAAAGGCGCGGCTGCCGCACCGTCATTGGTGAGGGTCTGCCGGACGTGCAGCCCAAGGTCTTCCGAAAGCTGGTACTCCACCCGGTGCCGCACCAGGAAAGGGTAGCCGTGCTGCGGAAAGACGGTGGCCTCCAGCGCCACGGCGTGCGGTGATTCCGCCACCGCAGCGTAGCCGGTGTTTCGAAGCAGGCCGTGGCTGGCATTGTTGCGGGACACTTCCGTGATGTCCAGCTGCTGCTTCTTCCCGTCGAGGAACCACTGCCCGTCCTCCACCCTGTTGGCCCACGGTGCCAGCGTGATGCCTGCACCGCCGGGGGAAATCTCATCATCGCCGTAGGTCTCGGTCAGCAGGACCCCACCCCGGCTGAACGAGCGGAGTCCGGCTGCGAGCTCGGTTGCCACGGCTACGGCGTCGCCCCGGCGGATCTCGTATTGCCGGCCGGTGGCGCAGGACCGGGCGCGGGCAGGGGCGGGAGTTTCCTGTTCGGAAGAGGCAGTCATGGGGATTACCGTACAACGGGCGGCGCCGCACCTCCATCCCCCGCCTGTTACATTTTGTTGTAAACTATTCATTCTTGATCGTTTATGCCACACTTTTTGCATGACAGGGATTACCAGCACCAGACTCTCCGATGGCCGGGAGCTGATCTACTTCGACGATGCCGGCACCAGCACCTCGCGCGCCGAACACCTCACCACGGACCACCGCGGCCTCCCCCCGCGGGGCGAACCGGGCGAGGTCCGCTTCGATGCGCTGACGGACGAGTGGGTGGCCGTTGCCGCACACCGCCAGGCCCGGACCCACCTGCCCCCGGCAGAGCAGTGCCCCATCTGTCCCACCACCCCCGGAAACGCCTCCGAGATTCCTGCCGCCGATTATGACGTGGTGGTCTTCGAAAACCGGTTCCCTTCCCTGGGGCCGGCACTGGGGACGGTCCCGGAAGATGCTGCTTGGGGAACCAAAGGCCCTGCCTACGGCCGCTGCGAGGTGGTGTCATTCACCCCGGAGCACACCGGAGCCTTCAGTGGGCTCAGCCAGGCGCGGTCCCGGACCGTGATCGAAGCGTGGTCGCAGCGCACGGCTGCCCTCAGTGCCATGGCGGGCATCAAGCAGGTGTTTCCGTTCGAAAACCGCGGCGCTGACATCGGCGTAACACTGCACCACCCGCACGGGCAGATCTACGCCTACCCCTACGTCACGCCGCGCGCGGGCGTCCTGGGCGTGGCAGCCCGGAAGTACTACGACGCAAAGGACGGCAGGGAAACCTTGACCGGTTCGCTGCTGCGCGCTGAGCGGGAGGACGGCAGCAGGATGGTCATGGAAGGCACGCACTTCAGCGCCTATGTGCCCTTCGCCGCCCGGTGGCCCCTGGAAATCCACCTGGTCCCGCACCGCCAGGTTCCCGATCTCGCCGCACTGGGCGGGGAGGAAAAGGATGAGCTGGCAGAGGTCTACCTGGACCTGCTCAAGCGGGTTGACGCCCTGTACCCCACGCCCACTCCCTACATTTCCGCCTGGCACCAGGCCCCGCTGGATGATCTCCTGCGGCCGGCAGGCTACCTCCACCTCCAGCTGACCTCGCCGCGAAGGGCAGCCGACAAACTGAAGTACCTGGCCGGGTCGGAGGCAGCCATGGGCGCCTTCATCAACGACACCACCCCCGAAAGCGTGGCCGAACGGCTGCGCAATGCTGCCGTCCCGCCGTCGTCCACGCCAGTTGCCGCCATGGCGGCAAGCCCGGAAGGAGCATCCGCATGAGCACCCGGAACCAGGACCACAACCAAGCCGCAACTGCCGCACCGCAGGATCTCAGCGACCGCTTTGAGAAAGAGTTCGGCAGCGCTCCCGACGGCGTATGGCAGGCGCCGGGACGGGTAAACCTCATCGGCGAACACACCGACTACAACGAGGGCTTTGTCCTCCCCTTCGCCATCGACCGCACCGCCAGGGTGGCCGTATCCGTCCGCCAGGACGCCACCGTACGGCTCCTGTCCACGTACGGTGACCAGGGCGTGGTGACCACCTCGCTCGATTCCCTCAAGCCCGGAACAGCCAAGGGCTGGACCAAGTACCCCCTGGGCGTCATGTGGGCGCTCCGGGAGCGGGGCATTGACGTTCCCGGGCTGGACCTGCTCCTTGACTCGAATGTCCCACTGGGTGCCGGCCTGTCGTCGTCGCACGCCATCGAATGCGCCGTCATCACCGCACTGAACGATCTCACGGGCGCCGGGCTGGAGGCCGAAGACATGGTGCTGGCAACCCAGCGGGCGGAAAACGACTTCGTCGGGGCGCCTACGGGCATCATGGACCAGTCCGCGTCCCTGCGCGGCTCAACGGGCCACGCCGTCTTCCTGGACTGCCGTGACCAGACCGCGCGACTGGTCCCGTTTGAGACGGAACCAGCCGGCCTGGTGCTCCTGGTGATCGACACCAAGGTGTCGCACTCGCACGCCGACGGCGGCTACGCCTCGCGGCGGGCATCCTGCGAGCTGGGCGCGGAAGTCCTGGGAGTTAAGGCTCTCCGGGACTTGGAGGTGGCGGACCTCGAGGAGGCCAGCGGGCTGCTGGATGAGGTCACCTTCCGCCGGGTTCGGCACGTGGTCACCGAGAATGACCGGGTGCTCCAGACCGTGGAGCTGCTGGCCGGCCCCGGCCCCAGTGCCATCGGTCCCCTGCTGGACGCCAGCCATGCCTCCATGCGCGACGATTTCGAAATCTCATGCCCGGAACTGGACCTGGCCGTGGACACTTCCCGTGCCAACGGGGCCATTGGTGCCCGCATGACCGGCGGCGGGTTTGGCGGAGCGGCGATTGCGCTGACTCCCGTGGATTCCGTACCCAAGGTGCGTGACGCCGTCGCCAAGGCTTTTGCCGACGCCGGCTACAGGGCGCCGGATATCTTCACCGTCTCCCCTGCCGCCGGAGCCATGCGCGTGGCCTAGCGCGCCGAACGGCCTGAGGCCGGCAGCAGTTAACGACCGTGGGCCCCACCAGTCTGATGGGGCCCACGGTTGTTTGGTTTACGACGGCGGAAGCTGCCGCAGTGCCTAGTCGTCGCCGCGCAGGATGGCCAGCAGGCGGATGATCTCCACGTACAGCCAGACAAGCGTGACAGTCAGGCCGAAGGCCGCAGTCCACGAGAAGCGCTGCGGGGCTCCGCTGCGGACGCCCTCCTCGATGCTGGTGAAGTCCATGATCAGCGAGAACGCAGCGAGGCCGATGGCCAGCAGGCCGATGACAACGCCCAACATCCCGCTCCGCAGGCCGAAGGGCTCCTGCGTTACGCCCGTCAGCATCATGACGAGATTGACGATGGAGAAGAGTGCGTAGCCGCCAAGTGCGATCATGAAGAAGCGCATGGCCTTCGGTGTGGCGCGGACCTTGCCGCTCTTGAAGAGCAACAGGGTCACGGCGAACACCGAGAGGGTGCCGATCACGGCCTGCAGCCCGACACCCGGGTATTGCGTGTCAAGGATCCGGGTGAGCCCGCCGAGGAAGAGGCCCTCCAGTGCCGCGTACGCCAGGATCAAGGCCGGCGACGGCTGTTTCTTGAAGGTGTTGACCAACGCCAGCACGAACCCGCCCAGGGCACCGACAATCATCAGCATGGAAGCCAGCGGCAGTCCCACGGTAAGGGTGATGGCTGCGCCTACCAAGACGGCGCCAAGGCAGGCCGCCGTCTTCATGATGACGTCGTCGAACGTCATCCGGCCGGTGTCCGCGGGGCCGGCCGACGGCTGGCTGTACATCTGCCGCAGTTGTTCGTCGGTCATGCTCTGGGGCTGCGTGCCCCAGCCCTGCGTGCCCCAGCCCTGCTGGCCGTAAGGCTGCTGGCCGTAGGGTGCCTGGCCGTAGGGAGCCTGGCCGCCGTAAGGCTGCTGGCCGTAGGGAGCCTGCGGTACAGGCGGTGCCTGGGTGGCTCCACGGAAACTCTTTCCGTTGAAGATCGGGTTGCCGCCAAGTGCCATTGCGGGATTCCTCCATGTGGGTGTGGGTGATGAGCTTGTGGTTACGCTACCAATTCCCACGTGGGGGTCGCCGCGAAAGTTCCCATGGGGCCCGGTTGCAACCGAACCGTGACCGTTGCCTCCTGTCGGCCACCGGGCCCCGTCAGGCAGACTATCCCACGCCCAGGTAGGCCTCCTTGATGGAGGGGTCCTCCAGCAACTGCTTGCCGGTGCCGCTGTGGGTGATCTCCCCCGTCTCCAGTACAAAGGCACGGTGTGCTCCTGCCAGGGCCTGGTTGGCGTTCTGTTCCACCACCAGGACCGTGGTGCCCTGGGCGTTGATTTCCTTAATGATCTTGAAAATCTGGCGGATGAACTGTGGCGCAAGGCCCATGGACGGCTCATCGAGCAGCAGAAGCTTGGGGTTGGACATGAGGGCGCGTCCGATGGCCAGCATCTGCTGCTCGCCGCCGGACATGGTGCCCCCGTACTGCTTTTCCCGCTCCTTCAGCCGGGGAAACAGGTCGAACACGCGGTCCAGGTCCTTCCCCACCCCGCTCCTGTCCTTGCGCCCGAAGGTCCCCATGTCGAGGTTTTCCATCACAGTCATGCCCGGGAAGATCCCCCGCCCTTCGGGGGCCTGGGAAATTCCGTGGACCACCCGGATGTGGGCCTTCATCCTGGTGATGTCCTGGCCGGCAAAGGTGATCTTGCCTTCGGAGCAGTTCAGCAGGCCGGAAATGGTCCGCATGGTGGTGGTCTTGCCCGCACCGTTGGCACCGATAAGTGCCACCACTTCGCCTTCGTTGACGGTGAAGGAGATGTCCCGCAGGGCCTGGATCCGCCCGTAGTGGACGGACACTCCCTCAAGTTCAAGCAACGTCATCTTCAGGCTCTCCTAGGTAGGCGGCAATAACACGCGGGTCTTCGCGGATCTCGCGTGGCAATCCGTCCGCGATCTTCTTCCCGAATTCCAGCACGACGATCCGGTCCGTCACACCCATGACCAGTTTCATGTCGTGCTCGATCAGCAGCACGGTGTAGCCCTCATCCCTGATGGTGCGGATGAGCGCCATCAGTTCCTCTTTCTCAGCCGGGTTGAAGCCGGCCGCGGGCTCATCCAGGCACAGCACCTTTGGGTCAGTGGCCAGTGCCCGCGCAATCTCGAGCCTCCGCTGATATCCGTACGGCAGTTGCCTGGAAAGGACATGCGCGTGGCTGCCGATGCCCACAAAGTCCAGCAGGGCCATGCCGCGCTCGATGGCCGACTTCTCCTCCCTGATGTGGGTGGGCAGGCGCAGCAGTGCCCCGCCCACGCTGGTGCGGTGCCGGGCGTCCAGGCCCACCACCACGTTCTCAAGGGCGGTCATCTCACCGAACAGCCGGATGTTCTGGAACGTGCGGGACAGGCCCAGTCGGGTGATTTTATGCTGCTTGATGCCGTTCAGGACCTGGCCCTCCAGCACCACTTTCCCGCTGGTGGGCTTGTAGACGCCGGTCATCGCGTTGAAGCAGGTGGTCTTGCCGGCGCCGTTGGGCCCAATGAGCCCCAGGATCTCACCGCGCTTGATGTTGAAGCTGATGTTGTCCAGCGCCACGAGGCCGCCGAACTTGATGGTCAGGTTCTGCACCTCAACGATGTTGTCGCCAACTTTGACCGCGATATCGCGGTCCGGCGCCACCTTCTCGGCCAGTTCCTGGTCCACGCCGGCCTCGGCCAGGGCTTCAATGTCGATCTCGGGCGCAACAACGGCGGCACCGTTATCTGCCCGCTGCTCCTCCACGCTGCTGGAGCCGGAGTGCGTTTCCTCGGAGCTCATGCCTCCGCTCCTCTCTGTCCGGCTACGCGGCCCTCGGGGCCGGCGGGTGGATTGTTCGTGTCTTTCGGCTCCGTACCCTCGCGGCTGGTGACCTTGTTCAGTGCGGTCCGGCCGTAGGCGAGCAACCGCTGCCGCGCCGGGAGGAGCCCCTGGGAACGGAAGATCATGATCAGCACCAGGGCGATTCCGAAGATCAGGTACTTGTACTCTGCGATGGCCGTGAACCTCAGCGGGATGTAGCTGACCAGGGCTCCGCCCAAAATGGCGCCTACCTTGTTGCCGGCGCCGCCCAGCACAACTGCGGCGAGGAACAGGATGGACGTGGTGACGTCAAACTTCTGGTTGTTGACGAACCCCACCTGTCCGGCGAAGAGGGCGCCGGAAAGGCCGCCGATCGCAGCGCCGATGGCGAAAGCCCACACCTTGTATTTGAACGTGGGAACGCCCATGATTTCGGCGGCATCCTCGTCTTCACGGATGGCGATCCAGGCGCGGCCCACCCTGCTGCGTTCCAGGTTGCCCACCAGGAGGGTGACGATGATGATGATGGTCAGGGTCAGCCAGTACCAGGGCACGCCGTTCGAGTTGGAGAAAATAGGCGTTCCGTCAGCCTCGGTGCCCGGCGGGTGGCCCACGTTCTGGAAACCCACCTGGCCTTTCATGGCTGGAATGATGGTCGCCAGGATACGGACGATTTCACCGAACCCGAGCGTCACGATGGCAAGGTAGTCACCCCTGAGGCGCAGGGTGGGCACGCCCAGCACCACGCCGAAGAACATGGTGACCGCCATGGCGATCGGGATGGTCCACAGGTACGGGATGTGCAGGAAGGGTGAGTCGGGACTGGTCAGCATGGCCGCACAGTAGGAACCCACCGCAAAGAAGGCGACATATCCCAGGTCCAGCAGGCCGGCGTAGCCCACCACCACGTTGAGGCCGACGGCGATGAGCGCGAACCGTGCCATGTCGAAGCACGCCAGGGCGAAGTTGTTGCCGGGCTCGGTGGTGATGATGGGAGGGTTCATCAGCGGGAGCAGGTAGGCCAGGACGACGACGATGACCAGGAACGCCCACTGCTGCTGCCGGGACAATGCGTGCCACCGGTCGGAGAAGTACCCGGACTTGCGTTTGCCCCGCTGGCGAAGGTCGCTCTTTCCCGCGGCTTTCCCGGAAGCTTCGCGTTCCTCGGCTGCCTGCTGGGCGGCCGCTGTCTGCAGCGGCGTGGGGCCGTCCGTCATGCTCATGCTTTGCTCCTTCCAAGGGAGGTGCCCAGGATGCCCTCGGGCCGCAGCAGCAGCACGAGCACCAGCACCACGAACGCCACGACGTCGGTCCACTGCGAGTTGCCCAGCAGGATCTGACCGTAGTTGCCGATCAGGCCCAGCAGCAGGCCGCCGAGCAGCGCCCCGCGGACGTTGCCGATCCCGCCGAGCACAGCAGCTGCGAACGCCTTGATGCCCAGGACGAAACCACCGCTGTACTGGACACCGGACGGAATTTTCATGACGTAGAACAAGGCGGCAGCTCCTGCGAGGAGGCCTCCGATGACGAAGGTGGTAATAATGATGCGCTCTTTGTTGACACCCATCAATGTGGCGGTGTCAGGATCCTGGGCAACAGCCCGGATGCCGCGGCCGGTGCGCGACTTGCTGATGAACCTGTCGATGCCGACCATCATGATTACTGCGGCGATGATGATCACCAGCTGCTGCGAATCGATGATGGTGCCGAAGACGTCGAAGATGGGCGTGGGCCGGAACATGGTCAGGGCCAGTTCGGGGCTGGGGCCACGCCACAGGTAGATGAGGTACTGGATGGTGAAGGAAGCGCCGATGGCAGTGATCAGGAAGACCAGTCGGGGTGCGTTCCGTTGCCGCAGGGGTTTGTACGCGATCCGCTCGAGCAGGAAGGCTGTCACGGCCGACGCAACCATGGCCAGGACCAGCGCCAGCAGCAGGTTCAGGATGATGGCCCAGATGTCGAGCCTGGGGACGGAGGGACCGAAGCCCAGGCTGCTGAGGGTGAAAAAGACTGCGTAGCAGCCGACGATGAAGACTTCCGAGTGAGCGAAGTTGATCAGGTTCAGGACGCCGTAAACCAGGGTGTACCCCAGCGCTACGAGCGCGTAGATGGCCCCGAATGTGAGGCCGTCAAAGGTGGCACTCCAGAAATTCTGGGCCAGGGACGGTATGTCGAAGGTGATCCAGTCGTTTTCCGTCGGGAGTAGTGGGACAAGAGAGGGAAGCATGGGAACATCCTGATCCAGTTGCACGCGGCCTTGTGGGCCCGGCCGTGGGACTTGTGTCTATTGACGTAGCTTGGCCTGGGCTGCTGCCAGGCGAAGAAAAAGCTGTGGGGACCCGCTAATGCTGGCCCCCACAGCCGGTTCACGCGTGGTTGCTACTCCCCGATGGGACCGACGGGAACGATCTTTCCGTTTTCCACCTTGTAGCCGTATACCGTGGGGGCCTGGAGCTCGCCCTTGGCGTCCCACTTGTAGTGCTTGCTCAGGCCGTCCTTGTCATAGGACTTGACCCAGGCCAGCAGGTCAGCACGGCTCTGCTTGCCTGCGTCGATGCCGGACAAGAGGACGGTTGCGGCGTCGTAGCCTTCGATGGAGTACGTTCCGGGCTCAGCTCCCTTGGAAACGTCCTTGTAGGCCGATGCGAATTCCGGGATCAGCTCACCCGGGAGGCAGGGGCAGGTGAAGTACGCGTTGTTGGAAGCGTCGCCGGCCTGCTTGATGAACTGGTCGTCCTTGACACCATCAGGTGCCACGAACGTTCCGGTGAAGCCCTTTCCAACCAGCTGCTGGTCAAACGGGGCACCCTCGGCGTAGTAGCCGGAGTAGAACACCGCGTCTGCCTTGGCGTTCATGATCTTGGAGATGACCGCCGAGAAGTCCTTCTGCCCTGTGGTCACCTTTTCCGTCCCGGCCAAGGCGCTGCCCAGGCCGGCGGAGGTGGAGGTTCCCAGGCCGATGCCGTAGTCGGAGTCGTCCTGGACCAGGTATACCTTCTTGGCGCCGAGCTTCCCGGTGAGGAATTTGGCGGCAGCCGGGCCCTGGACGGCGTCGTTGCCGAGGCCCCGGAAGAAGGTGGTCCAGCCGTTGCCGGTAAGGCCGGGGTTGGTGGCCGACGGCGTGATGTGGACCAGGCCCTTCTGCTCGAAGATGTTGCCGGTGGCCTTGGATTCACCTGAGAATGGAAGGCCGATCACACCCAGGATGTCCGGCTCGCTCACCAGCTGGGTGACGGGGCCGGTGGCCTTGTTGGGGTCGCCTTCAGTGTCGAACTTCTTGAACTGGACCTGGCAGCCAGGGTTGGCCTTGTTGTGCTGGTCGATGGCCAACTGGATGCCGTTGAAGATATTGACGCCGAGCTGGGCGTTGGGGCCGGTCTGTGCGCCGGCGTAGGCGAGGGTGGTGGTCGCGGGGCAGGTTGCCTTGCCGTCACCGGCGGGCTTTACGGCTCCGGCAGGGACATCGACTTTCGAAATGGAGGGGATGTTCACCTTGCTGGACGAGCCGGAGCTTTCGGTGGTGCCAGGGCCCGCCTGGTTGGCGCAGGCCGACAGCAGCATGCTGAATGTGGCTGCCGCTGCCAACGAGGTGAGGACTTTCTTTCGGTACATTTGTCTGCCTTCCGAAACAGGGCCATGCGATGCGCGTGCGGATCAATGGGGCGCTTCGGCGCCCGGAATTGGACCAGGTATTCCTGATTTAGGTTCAAGCTAGTGCATAGACGCCACGAAACTAAGTGACAGAGGTCACAGCCTTATAACAGTCATTTCCTCCGCGGAATTAAATGCAGGAAGCCGCCTGCACTGCAGGCGGCTTCCTGGCCTCCGGGCCCTGGTGGGCGGCGGAAGGGACAATCTGTACCCCAGGTGGGACTCGAACCCACAACACGCGGATTTTAAGTCCGCTGCCTCTGCCAATTGGGCTACTGGGGCGCCGGGTCAATGGTACCCGCCCGGGGCGCGTTGGCTGGAAACGCCGACGGCGGCCGGCCCCGCAATGGGGACAGCCGCCGTCGGACGCTGTGAAGCGTGGTGGAACAGACGCGCTACTTGGCGTTGGCAGCCACGGTTTCCTTGGGAGCGGCGGTGGCCGTTGCACCGGAGCCGCCGGCCGGAACCGCTGCAGGTGCAGCGGCAGGCTTGGGGGCCGGGGTGGCTGCCGAGACGAAGGCACCGCGGGGGTTGTCCAGGTCCATCAGCTGGGTGGTGTCGCGGCCGGCGAAGAAGCCGATGATCCAGTTCAGGATGACGCGGAACTTGCGCTCAAATGTCGGCATGGCCATGCCGTGGTAGCCGCGGTGGGCCAGCCAGGCGAGCCCGCCCTTGAGGCCGATCCGGCCCAGGAGGTTGATGTTGGCAACACCCTTCCATTCGCCGAAGCCGGCCACGGCACCAAGGTTCTTGTGCTTGTAGTCCGTCAGCGGCTTGTCCCAGCGGGAGGCCCACAGGTTCTTGGCCAGGCGCTTGGCCTGGCGCAGGGCGTGCTGGGCGTTGGGGACGCAGGTGCCGTCCGGCAGGCCCTTGCCGGTGAGGTCGGGAACAGCAGCGATGTCGCCCGCTGCCCAGGCGTTCTCAACGATTCCCTCGTCGCCGGAGATGCGCAGGTCCGGCAGGACACGGACGCGGCCGCGGGGCTCAAGCGGGAAGTCGGTGGAGCGGACCATCGGGTTCGCCTGAACGCCTGCCGTCCACACCAGGGTGTCGGCCTCGAATTCCTGGGCGGGGGTCTTGTCCGGGAGGTTGATCAGCTTCAGGGCGCCTTCGGCGCTGTCCAGCGAGGTGTTCAGGAGGACCTCGATGCCGCGGCTGCGCAGGTGCTCAACTACCCAGTCGGCCTGCTTGGCGGTGACCTCGGGCATGATGCGTCCCATGGCCTCGACCAGGACGAAGCGGACTTCCTCCTGCTTGATGCGGGGGTTGTTGCGCACTGCTGCGCGGGCGAGGTCTTCCATTTCGGTGATGCACTCGATGCCGGCAAAGCCGCCGCCGACCACCACGAAGGTGAGGGCCCTGGCTCGGGCAGCGGGGTCCGTCGTGGTGGAGGCAACCTCGATGCGCTCCAGCAGCTTGTTGCGCAGGGCAACGGCTTCCTCGATGGTCTTCAGGCCGATGCCCTTGTCCGCCAGGCCCTTGATGGGGAAAGTGCGGGTGATGGCGCCGGCTGCGAGCACCACGTCGAAGTACGGAACCTCGAAGTTCTCGCCGCCGTCGGCAGGAGCCACCACTGCCGTCCGGTTGACGTGGTCGATCGAGGTGACGCGGCCCTGGATCAGTTCCGTCTGCTTGAGGTGCTGGCGGTGGGACACCACCGCGTGGCGCGCTTCAATGTTGCCGCCTGCAACCTCGGGGAGGAAGGGCTGGTAAGTCATGTAGGGCAGGGGATCGACGACAGTGACGATGCCACCGGCATTCGCGATCTTCTTCTGCAGTTTCAGTGCTACGTACAGGCCGACGTACCCGCCGCCGACGACGAGTACCCTGGGACGGTCCTGGAGCTGTGGGGTGGTTGCCATTGTTTAAGGATACAGGAGTTTGTGAAAATCTTCACTAGCCAGACGGTGGCTCCGTAACCTAGGAATCCGGGCGGGAATGGACCCTTTCGATCACCCCTGTGTCGGGTTCCTCCCCGGCAAGGGCAGGGTTGCGTGCAGCCCGCCGGAGCTGGACGGCGGCCGCCGCGATGATGGCCACGAACAGGACGGCAAAACCGATCACGACGGCGGCGCCGATGGCACTGTCGCGCTGTGATGGCGCTTTGGCGGCGGGAACGGTGGCTTCCGGCAGCGTGGGTGCCGCGCTGGGCGCGGAGGTCGCGGTGGGGAGCGGGGTGACCGGGGCGGCGTTGCCGCGGCGGTGCACGCGGATCCATTCGGCGATGGTGCCCAGTGGATTGGCTGAGGCCTCCGGAACGTCGGCTTTGAGCGCCGCCTCGGCGTTGAGGATGCCGTAGCCGTACAGCGGGTCTTTGCCGGGGGCTCCGGCGTCCTTGGCCGTGGAGACGATCCTGTTGATCACCTGTTCAGCGCTCATGTCCGGCCACTTGGACCGGATCAGGGCGGCGACGCCGGCAACGATGGGCGTGGACCCGGAGGTGCCGGCCCATTCCGCGTAGCTCCCGCCCGGGAGCCCACCGAGGAGATTTTCGGCAGGGGCAGCCACGCCGATGCTGATGCCCTGCGAGGAAGCATCCACGCTGGCCACGTTCTTGCGGTCCAGTCCGGCGACGGTGAGCACGCCGGGGATGGTGGCGGGGGCGCCCACCTGGGTGTTGCCTCCCACCCGGTTGCCGGCGGCGGCGACGATGACCACGTCTTTTTGCTCGGCGTAGAGGAAGGCTGCGTCCCAGCTTTGCGGCCACTGCGGCGTTGTGCTGCCAAGCGAAATGTTGATGACTTTGGCACCGTTGTCCACGGCCCAGCGGACCGCTTCGGGAATTTGGTCCTGGTCGCTTTTTCCCGAGGGGTTGGCCGAGCCCAGCCAGGTGGAGACGGACAGGAGTTGCGCCTCGGGCGCCACGCCCATGATGCCGTCCGGCGGAACCGCCGGCCCGGGACTGGGTGTGGGGCTGGGGCTGGCAGTGGCAGGCTGGTGTCCGCGCCCTGCCAGCATGGTGGCTACCAGGGTGCCGTGTTCCGGCTTGGAGCCGACGCTTTTCAGGCCGTCCGGCTGGCCTGAGCCCGATGCGTCGTGCCCGCCGACAATTGCGCCCTTGAGGTCGGGGTGCTGGGCGTCAATGCCGCTGTCGATGACGGCAACCTTGACGCCGGCGCCCTTTGACACTTCCCAGGCCTTGGTAATACCCGAGTCTGCCAGCCAGTATTCCTTGTCACGCCATTCGTCGGCATGTGCGGCGGGCGCCGTAAAGAGACCGGCGCAGAGGCAGCACACGGCAAGCAGGAGGGCTACTGCAGCGGCCGCAACCCGGGACAGCAGCGGGGTTGAAGCTGGTGTGGAGTGCATGGGGTTAACCGATGCTCAGCGCGATGCCATCAAGGATGTCGTGCTCGCTTGCGGTGGCCATGGTGATCCTCCCGCCGCTCAGCTCCCCCATCCGGTCAAGGATCCGGCGCCACACCAGTCCCCCGGCACCGATGACGTCCACGCGTCCGGGGTGCATGTACGGCAGCGCGGCCCGGCCGGCGCGGGTCATGCCGAGCAGGTCGGTGGCTGCCGCGCGGACTTCCCCAATGGGCAGCGCTGCGCCGTGGATTGCGTCCGGCGAATATTCCGTCAGGCGGAGCGCATGCGCGGTGATGGTGGTGACGGACCCGGCAACGCCGACGACGGCGGTGGCGCGTTCCAGCGGTACGTCACGGCCGGCACTGGTCATGGCTGCGTCCACGTCGGCTTCCGCGGCGGCAATCTGTTCGGCAGTGGGTGGATCGTTGCGCAGGTGCCGCTCGGTCAGCCGGACGCAGCCGATGTCAACGGACTTTGCCGCGGTGACGCCGGCGGCGGTGCCCAGGACGAATTCGGTGCTTCCCCCGCCCAGGTCCACCACGAGCACCTGTTGCCCGTCGAGTACAGGGAGGACGCTGCTGGCCCCGGCAAAGGACAATGCCGCTTCCTCGTCCCCGGAAATGACCTCCGGCTCCACTCCCAGCAGTTCCCTGACACCGTCCACGAAGACGTCCCGGTTGCGTGCGTCGCGGCTGGCGGAGGTGGCAACAAAACGGATGCGCTCTGCGCCGTGCTCCTTGATCAGCCGGGCGTAGTCGGCGGTCGCGCCGAGCGTGCGTTCCAGCGCCTCCGGAGCCAGTTCTCCGGTGGCATCCACGCCCTGGCCCAGCCGGACCACGCGCATCTCCCGGTGGACGTCGGTGAGGACCGTGCTGCCGTTGCTGCGGTCAATGTCAGCAATGAGGAGCCGGATGGAGTTGGTGCCGCAGTCGATGGCGGCTACGCGGGTCATTCGGCCGCCCCTGTGGTTTCGGTGGACTTCCGGACCGGGGCAGGGCGGCCGACGATATCCGGCAGGCCCTGGGGTCCGTGGCGGCTGAGGTCCTTCGAGGGTGCGTCGCCAGTGGTGTCCCAGGCGCCGTCGCAATAGCACTTGTCCGCGGTCCACCATTCCCTGATCATTTCCAGTGCCTGGTCACCCAGGGGGTTGACGCCGCCGCCGGCTGCCAGGGAGTGCCCCACCAGGACATGCAGGCATTTGACGCGGGTGGGCATCCCGCCGGCCGAGACACCGTCGATTTCCGGTACGGCTCCGATTCCCGAGCGCTGCCCAATGGCATCACGGGCGGCGAGGTACTCCTCATGCGCGGAACGGTAGGCGGCGGCAAGGCCGGGATCGCCGGCGAGCTGGTCATTCATGCTGTTCATGACGCCGGCAGCTTCGAGCCTGGAAACCGCGGAGGTGATCACCGGGTGCGTCAGGTAGAAGGTTGTGGGAAACGGCGTGCCGTTACTCAGGCGGGGCGCGGTGGCGGCCACAAGGGGGTTGCCACAGACGCAGCGGGCCGGAATTTCCACGACGTCGCGGACGGGGCGTCCCAGCTGCCTGCTTAGTACTTCAAGGTCGTGTGCTGTTGGTTGGCGGGATTCGTCCCGGGCGGCTGCCGTGTTGTGTTCCACTGTCGCGGGCCGTCCTTCCTGTGCGGTTCAGTCTGTGGCCGCGCGCCTGATGGACTCCCACAGGGAATCCACCCACGGCAGATCGGCGGGGTCTTGTGCTGCTGCGCCGGCAGGGCCACTGCTTTCTCCGGCCGGCTCATCGCTGCCAAAAACCCAGTAGCCGGTTTCGCCCGGCATAACCATGTTAATGCGGTCGCGGGCCTGCTGCTTCACGTAGTTGGGGTCCTGCCAGCGCGAAACCTGCTGGCGGAGGGCGTCGCCTTCAGCCTGGCGTGCGGCGATATCGGCATTCAGGGCGTCGATTTCGGCCTTCTTGTCGAAGAAGATCTTGACCGTGGGCGCCAGCATGATGGTGATGGCGATCATCACCACTGCCAGCGCGAGCATGCGCCCGGAAAAGGCCTTTGCGGGGACGGGGTGCTGCTCCTCTTCGGCGCTCCGGCCATCCTTGCCGTCCACCTGACTGCTGCCTTTGCGCCCGGCCGAAGGTCTGGGCGTTTTAGCCTCCCCCGCCTTTCCGGCGGCGTGGCCTGCAGTTCCACGCGCGCGGTTCTCCTTTGAAGGTGCGGCGGCCGGGGTGGCTGCGCCCTTGGCCGGGCGGAAATCCGCCCGGATCACTTCGGCACCGCCGGAGGATCCGTCGTCGGCCGTTTCCTTGGCTGGACGGGCGGGGGCGACCTTGGGAACTTTGGGGCGGCGGGTAGCCATGACACTCCTGAAACGCAGCCTGCCTGGGCCGCCACTATCCGTGCTGGACAAACAAACGCTGACAAACACTGCTGGAACAAATGCTGCTGGAAACAACAGCGGTGGCTATGGTCTTTCAACCATAGCCACCGCGGATGGGTTTAGGCGGTTACTAGCCCTTGAAACGCGGGAACGCGCTGCGTCCGGCGTAGCGTGCGGCGTCGTCCAGTTCCTCTTCGATGCGCAGCAGCTGGTTGTACTTGGCAACGCGCTCGGAGCGGGCGGGGGCGCCGGTCTTGATCTGGCCGGCGTTGGTGGCCACCGCGATGTCGGCGATGGTGGTGTCCTCGGTCTCGCCGGAGCGGTGCGAGGTGATGGTGGTGTAGCCGGCGCGCTGGGCCAGGCTGACGGCATCCAGGGTCTCGGTCAGGGAACCGATCTGGTTGACCTTGACCAGCAGGGAGTTGGCGGTCCGGGTGTCGATGCCGCGCTGCAGGATGGAGGGGTTGGTGACGAAGAGGTCATCGCCCACCAGCTGGACCTTGTCGCCGATGCTGTCGGTGAGGGTCTTCCAGCCGTCCCAGTCGTTCTCGTCCAGCGGGTCCTCGATGGAAACCAGCGGGTAGTCGTTGACCAGCTCGGCGTAGTAGGCGCTCATCTCGGTGGCGGACAGGGCCTTGCCCTCGAACTGGTACGCACCGTCCTTGAAGAACTCGGAGGATGCGACGTCCAGGGCCAGGGCGATGTCCTTGCCCGGGGTGTAGCCGGCGTTCTTGATGGCTTCCTGGATCAGGTCCAGCGCTGCACGGTTGGACGGCAGGTTGGGAGCGAAGCCACCTTCGTCGCCGAGGCCGGTGGACAGGCCCTTGGCCTGCAGGACGGACTTGAGGTTGTGGTAGACCTCAACGCCCCAGCGCAGGCCCTCGGAGAAGGTCTCGGCGCCGATGGGGGCGATCATGAATTCCTGGATGTCGACGTCGGAGTCGGCGTGGGAGCCACCGTTGAGGATGTTCATCAGCGGCACGGGCAGTACGTGAGCGTTGGGGCCGCCCAGGTACTTGTAGAGCGGCAGGTCAGCGGAGGCTGCGGCTGCGTTGGCAACGGCCAGGGAGACGCCCAGGATGGCGTTGGCGCCGAGCTTGCCCTTGTTGGGGGTGCCGTCCAGGTCCAGCATGGCCTGGTCGATGCTGCGCTGGTCGGTGGCGTCGAAGCCGGTCAGGGCGGGGGCGATCTGGTCGATCACGGCGTCGACGGCCTTCTGCACGCCCTTGCCGAGGTAGCGGCCCTTGTCGCCGTCGCGCAGTTCGACGGCCTCGTGCTCACCGGTGGAAGCACCGGAGGGAACCGCGGCGCGGCCGATCTGGCCGTCGGAAAGCAGGACTTCAACTTCAACGGTGGGGTTGCCGCGGGAATCAAGGATCTCGCGGGCGTGGATGGCATCGATAAGCGCCATGAATTTGCTCCTTATGGGCGATTAACGGGGGGAATCAGGCAGAAAACTCGACGTACTCGTCAGGGTCCAGCCTAGTCGAGAGTGCTCCGGGTTACTCAAACCGGCCAGGGCCGGGACGTCATGATGGCGCTGGGTCGTTTTGATTGCCTTGGCCGCCTTGGTAGCGGCGGACCGCGGCACGCAGGGCGCGCTCGGCGTCCATGCCGCTGTCCCGGGCGGAACGCACGACGGCGAGCAGCAGGATTCCGAGCTCGTCCTCGCTTTCGGGTATCGGGACACCCGCGGGGAGCCCAAGCCCGGCGCGGGCCGCACGGTCCAGCGATTTCTGCGCCTTGGCCAGCGCCGGCAGCGCCTCCGGGATTCCGTCAAAGGCGTTGGGCCGCTCCGGCCGTTCGGCCCGCTTGACCGCATCCCACTTCTGCTCGATCTCCTCGACCGTCGCCGGAAAGCTGTCCTGCAGGGAGCAGTCAGGTTTGAATACGTGCGGGTTGCGGCGGATCATCTTGGCACCCAGGCCGCGCGCCACGTCGTCGAACGTGAACGCGCCCCGCTCCTCGGCCAGCCGTGCGTGCAGCACCACCTGGAGCAGGACATCGCCAAGCTCCCCCTGGAGTTCGGCGTCCGGGTGGCCGTCCTCGATGGCCTCGGCCACCTCGTACGCCTCCTCCAGGAGGTACTCCACCAGCGATCCGTGGGTCAGCGCACCCATCCAGGGACAGTGCTCACGCAGGGCAGCTATTTCCGCAACCAGCTGGTTGACGGGCGTCTGGTCAGCCAAGGTTGGCGTAGGCGTCGTTGATGTATTCCACCAGCGCTTCCTTTTCCTCCAGGGGCAGGAAGGATGCCTCGGCGGCGTTGAGGGTCAGCTCCAGCAGGTCGTCGAGGTCGTAGTCGAAGGTTTCCACCAGCAGGTTGAACTCGTCGGTCAGGGTGACGCCGCTCATCAGGCGGTTGTCGGTGTTGATGGTGACGTTGAAGCCCAGCTGATAAAGCATGTCCAGGGGGTGGCTTTCGATTCCTTCGCCGAACTCTGCTACCGCTCCGGTCTGGAGGTTTGAGGAGGGGCAGATTTCCAGGGCGATGCCGCGGTCGCGGATCCAGCTGGAGAGGTCGCCGAGGGTGACCAGGCCTACGGTATCCCCGGCTTCCTCGTCGTCGTCGAATTCCACCATGATGTCTTCGGCGATGCGGACGCCGTGTCCCAGCCGCAGGGCGCGGCCGTCCACCAGCGCGGACTGGATGCTGTCCAGCCCGGCGGCCTCGCCGGCGTGCACGGTGGCGGGGAAGTTGTGCTGGGCAAGGTAGGTGAAGGCGTCCTTGAAGCGGCTGGGCAGGAAGCCGTCCTCGGCGCCGGCGATGTCAAAGCCCACTGCGCCCTTGTTGCGGTGGCGGACGGCGAGTTCGGCGATCTCCTGGCCGCGGTCGGCGTGCCGCATGGCGGTGATCAGTTGGCCCACCTGGATTTCGCGGCCGCTTTCGGACACAGCTTCGACGCCGGCCTCCAGTCCGTCCTGGACTGCTTCCACTGCTTCATCAAGGCTGAGGCCCTGCTGGAGGTGCTGCTCGGGGGCCCAGCGGACTTCGCCGTACACCACACCGTCATCGGCGAGGTCCTCGACGAACTCCTTCGCTACGCGGAACAGGCCGTCGTAGGTCTGCATGACGGCAACGGTGTGGTCGAACGTTTCCAGGTACCGGACCAGGGATCCCGAGTCCGCTGATTCCCGGAACCATTGACCCAGTGCCACGGGGTCTGTTGAGGGGAGCGTGTGGCCAACGGCCTCCGCCAGCTCGATGATGGTGGCCGGGCGGAGTCCTCCGTCCAGGTGGTCGTGAAGGGAAACCTTGGGCAGGCTCTTCAGGTCAAAATCGATGGCAGGGGCGGCGTCAACAATGGGCTCAGTCACGTTCCCACCTTAGGGTGGGGCGGAGTTCAAAGCCAGCCGTTCACAGCCAGCCGCTACTTGGCCGCGGGGCCGGCCTCCGCCGACGGCATCATGAGGGCCTGGGTGCCGGGGCGTCCCTCATGGCCGGAGGTGGAGGATTCATCGCTCCACTCGTCCGTATCAGGCGCGTCGTGCCTGCCCAGCCGTTTGTGCCACCAGCGCAGCAGGTGGTCGATGACGACGCCCAGGACGATGGCGAACACGACGGCGATGCCCGCGCTCAGCAGGGGGTTGTGGTGCAGCCAGGGGAACGAGCTGGCAAGAACGCCGATTCCCAGGGAGTACCCCACCCACGTGACGCAGGCGAAGGCGTCGAAGACGAAGAACCTGCGGTGCGAGAAACCGGTGCTGCCGGCGACGTAGTTGACGGCCACACGGCCCCAGGGGATGTACCGGGCGGTAAAGATCAGGACGGCGCCCCGCTTCTCGAGCTCATACCGTGCCCAGGCGAAGACCTTCCGGACCTTGGGCCGGCGCATCCACCCCCACCGGTCCAGGCCAATCTTGCGGCCGAGCATATAGGCCATGTTGTCGCCGCAGATGGCACCTACCAGCGCCGTGAGGCCCAGGATCCAGAGATTGGGCTCGCCGCTGTGCCGGGAGAACGCCGCCAGCGCAACAATAAGGGTCTCGCTGGGGACCACCATGGCGAAACCGTCCACGAAGAAGAACACCAGCAGGACGGGGTAAATCCACCACTGGCCCGCTGCATGGAGCACGGCCTCATTAATAAACTCCACGCGGTGTTGCTCCTGTACAAAAATGACACAGCTAAAGTGCCGCAGCCAAAGCGGAAATCGTTCCTAAGTGTCCCACGCTCCGGGCCCTGTCCGCTACGCCCCAATGCCCGGAATTACCCCTTAAACGCGCTGGTCAGGCCCCTGGTTCCCGGATCCGTTCCACCACGTTGGGTTTACCCCGGAATTTATTGATCACCAGGTCCACCACGATGCCCAGCGCCACCGCGCAGACAATGGCGATTGCGGCGCCCAGGACGTGGTTGTCCTCGAACCACTGGCCGAAGAAGAGCCCGATCGCCACCGAGTAGCCGGCCCACAGGCTGGCGGACAGCAAGGTCAGGCCCACGAACCGCAGGTGTGGGTAGTGGGTGACCCCGGCGGTCAGGTTGACCGCCACCCGGCCGATCGGGACGAAGCGGGCCACCAGGATCAGGGACGCCGGCCGCTTCCGCAGTTCCCGGCCCGCCCAGCGGAACGCGCTTTGCATGCGCGGTCCGCGCATCCATGCCCAGCGCCTGGTGCCCACCCGGCGGCCCAGCAGGTAGGCGATGTTATCTCCGAGGAAAGCACCCGCTGCCGCCACCAGCACCAGGAGCAGCGGATTGGGAACATCCGCGGTGGCAGCCACCGCCGCGAGGCCCACCACCACGGATTCGCTGGGAACGGGCGGGAAGAATCCGTCAATGACGCAGCAGGCCAGCACCAGGACCAGCACCCACGGCTGACCGGCTGCGGCGAGGATGAAGTCGTTGATGGCCTGCATTTGTCCCTATGCTATGCGGTCGATGATGAGCTGCTGGGCAGGCCGCGACCCTTCCGGAGCGATGACCACGGCGTGTTCCAGGGCTTCCCGGGCACGGGAGAACCGCTCCAGAGTGTCGGACAGCAGCGTCATCAGCGGTTCCCCTGCGCGCACGGTGGCGCCGGGCTTGGCATGCATGCGCACTCCCGCCCCCGCCTGGACTGCGTCCTCCTTGCGCGCGCGGCCGGCACCCAGCCGCCAGGCCGCCACACCAACGGCGAGCGCATCCAGTTCCACCAGCACCCCGTCGGCAGGGGCGTACACGACGTCGGATTCCCTGGCCACCGGCAGGGCAGCATGTGGGTCGCCGCCCTGGGCCGTGATCATCCGGTTCCAGACGTCCATGGCGCGGCCGTCCTTAAGGGCGGCGGCGGGGTCGGCGTCGTGCACCCCTGCACAGGCGAGCATCTCCTCGGCGAGCCGGACGGTCAACTCCACCACATCGTCCGGGCCGCCGCCCGCCAGCACCTCCACCGATTCCTTGACTTCAATGGCGTTGCCGGCCGTGAGCCCCAGCGGGGTGTTCATGTTGGTCAGCAGTGCAACGGTGTTGACCCCTGCGTCCTTGCCGAGCGCCACCATGGTCTCGGCAAGTTCCCGGGCTTTGGCTTCGTCCTTCATGAACGCACCGCTGCCCACCTTGACGTCCAGGACCAGCGAGCCGGTACCCTCGGCGATCTTCTTGCTCATGATGGACGATGCGATCAGCGGTATGGCCTCAACCGTCCCTGTGACGTCGCGCAGCGCGTAGAGCTTCTTGTCCGCGGGGGCCAGGCCTGCGCCGGCGGCGCAGATCACCGCACCCACGTCCTGGAGCTGGGCCAGGATCTCGTCGTTGGCCAGGTTGGCCCGCCATCCCGGAATGGCTTCCAGCTTGTCCAGGGTGCCGCCGGTGTGCCCCAGCCCGCGGCCGGACAACTGCGGGACGGCGACGCCGAACACCGCCACCAGCGGGGCCAGCGGCAGGGTGATCTTGTCCCCCACACCGCCGGTTGAATGCTTGTCCGTGGTGTACTTCAGGCCCCCATCGGGACGCCGGAGGCTGGAGAAATCCATCCGTTCGCCGGAGGCGATCATGGCCGCCGTCCAGCGGGCAATTTCGGCGCGGTCCATGCCGTTGAGCAGGATGGCCATGTTCAGGGCGGCCATCTGCTCATCCGCGATGATTCCGCGGGTATACGCGTCGATGGTCCAGTCGATCTGCTCGGGACTCAGCGTCCCCTTGTCGCGCTTGGTGCGGATGATGTCAACGGCGTCGAACGCTTCGGCTTTGCTGTCAGTCACCGGGTCTCCTCCAGGTGTTCGGGACCAAAGGCGTCGGGCAGCACCTGGTCCATGGTTTTGATGCCCTGGGTGGTCATGAGCTGCATGTCCGGGGCCCGGAACTCGTAGAGCAGCTGGCGGCACCGGCCACAGGGCATAAGGACATTTCCTGCCCCATCCACGCAGTAGAAGGCACGCAGCAGGCCGCCGCCCGTCATGTGCAGGTTCCCCACCAGGGCGCATTCCGCGCAGAGCGTCAGCCCATAACTGGCGTTCTCCACGTTGCAGCCGCTGACAATCCGGCCGTCCCCGGTAAGGGCCGCCGCCCCCACCGCGAACTTGGAGTACGGGGCGTAGGCATTCTTCATGGCGGCGACGGCAGCTGCCTCGAGGGCCGCCCAGTCCACGGTTGGTGCTTTGTTCACGGCGGTCATCCCTTGACGTAGGGGATGCCGCTGGCGGCGGGCCCCCTGGACCTGCCCACCAGCCCGGCGACGGCGAGGACGGTCACCAGGTAGGGCAGCATGGCCATGAACTGGCTGGGCACCGGTGTTCCGATGATGGTCACGATGCTCTGCAGGTTGTCCGCGAACCCGAACAGGAGTGCCGCGAAGAAGGCGCCTACCGGGTTCCAGCGGCCAAAGATGAGGGCTGCCAGGGCGATGAAGCCCCGGCCACCGGAAATTTCCTTGGTGAAGCTGTCGATGGCTACCAGGGTGAAGAAGGAGCCGCCGATTCCGGCAACGGCGCCGCCCAGGGTGACGTTCCAGAACCGGGTGGCATTGACGTTGATGCCCAGGGTGTCCGCCGCCTGCGGGTGCTCCCCCACCGCGCGCACGCGCAGGCCCCACCTGGTCTTGAACAGGCCAACCCAGACCACCGCGACGGCCACATACATGAGGTAGCCCACCAGGGACTGCCGGAACAGGATGGGCCCGATGATCGGGATGCTGGAGAGGATGGGGATGTCAATGACGTCCAGGCCAGGCGGCGAGTTGAACTGGGCTTTGTTTGCCTGCATCACAGTGCTGAACAGGAAGCCCGTTACGCCGGATACCAGCACGTTCAGGACGACGCCCACGATGATCTGGTTGACCAGGTACTTGATGCTGAACAGTGCCAGGACCATGGACACCACCGCACCGGCGACAGCTGCAGCCAACAGCCCGATGAAGGCGTTCTTGGTCATGCTGGCAACGATGGCTGCGGTGAATGCCCCGCCCAGGAGCTGCCCCTCGATGGCGATGTTGACCACGCCCACGCGTTCGCACAGGACACCGGACAGCGAACCGAACACGAGCGGGACCGCGAGCGTAACGGATCCGGCGATGAGGCCGGCCAGCGAAATGGTGGGTGTGCGGGCGCCGCCCACCACCCAAATGAGGAACGCGGCCACGAAGATGACGATAAAGGCCACTGCCACCCAGCCGGGAGCGGGTTGGTTCTTTGTCTTGAGGAAGACGGCGTAGCCCGCCAGTCCTACGAGCAGCACCGACAGCACCATGCCGCCGGCAAAGGCGTTGATTTCCAGTGCCGGAAGCTGAAAGAAGTCACCGCCGGTGGAGATGCCGAAGCTGGCCGTTTGGCTGGGTGCCAGGAAGCCGAAGAACACCAGGGAGACCAGGGCGAACACGGTCAGCAGGACGGGAGTCTTCCAGCTGACGGGCTTGGCGGTAAGGGTTGCGGCAGGTGCGTCCGCCTTGGGGCCACCGGGCTGCGGGTTGCCGGGCCTGGATGATGAAACTGTTGTGCTCATGCGGCACCTCCGGTAGTGGCTGCCTGCCCGGACTTGGCTGCGCGCGCGGGCTTCCTGCGCCGCGGGTTGAGGCCGAAGACGGCCCGGACCAGCGGCGGTGCGGCGATGAAAAGGACAATCAGGGACTGGACCACCAGAACGATGTCGATGGGGGTGCCGGTCTGGATCTGCATCTGGACCGCCCCGGCGCGGAAGGCGCCGAACAGGAGGCCGGCAGCGAAGGTGCCCCACGGCGTCGAACGGCCCAGCAGGGCCACCGTGATGGCGTCAAAGCCGTACGTGGCGGCGACGCCGTCGGTGAGTACCTTCTCGGTGCCGGCGACCTGGGCTACGCCGGACATGCCGGCAAGGCCGCCGGCGATGGCCATGACCAGGATGGTGGAACGGGAGACATTGATGCCGGCGGTCTGCGCTGCCTTGGGGTTGGCGCCCACGGCCCGGAACTCGAAGCCCACGGTGGAACGGTTGAGCAGCCACCACACCAGGACCGTGGCGCCGATCGCGAGGATAAAGCCCAAATGAAGCCGGTACTGGCTGCCCAGGATCTGCGGGTAGATGGCGCTGGGGTCCAGGATGGGCGAGATGGGGTTCGACTCCCCCGGCCGCTGGAATGCCGGCGTGTTCAGCAGGTAGCGCAGGAAGTACAGCGCGATGTAGTTGAACATGATGGTCAGGATGACCTCGTGGGCTCCGGTGCGTGCCTTGAGCAGGCCCGCGAGGCCGCCCCAGAGGGCGCCGCCGATGATTCCGGCCACAAGCACCAGCAGGAGGTGAAGTCCAGCCGGCAGGTGCAGCGCGAAGCCCACCCACGCCGCCAGGATGCCTGCCACGATGATCTGGCCCTGCGCGCCGATGTTGAAGAGCCCCGCCCGGAATGCCAGTGCCACGCCCAGGCCGGCCGTGATGAGCGGCGTGGCGATGGTGAGGGTTTCCATGAAGGGGGCAAACTGTGCGGCCAGCCCGTTGCCGCGGGGGTTGAACACCGAGCCCTGGAACAGGGCAATGTAGGAGCGCGTGGCGGCGTTCCAGACGGCCGTCAGCATGTCTGCGGGCCGGGCGAAGAAGTAGCCGGCGGCGGTGGCCACCTGCTTGTCGGTGCTCGCGATGAGCAGGCCGCCGATGATCAGCGCCAGCAGCACCGCCAGCAGGGACACCATGCCGCTTCCGGTGAAGATCCGGCGCAGTATGGTGTCGGAGCCGCCGGGAAGCTGCCCGCTTTGGGCCGTGGCCGGAACGGCTGAGGGCTGCATCGCCCCGCCGGCGGTATCGACGGCCACCGCTGCCGCGGCTTGGTCCCCGGCTGGGTTGTCCTGGCCGTTGTGGGGCGAACTGGCTGACTGTTTGTCAGGGGTGTGGTCAGCGGCGTGTTTAGGGGATTGCTGTTCAGGCATGGTCGGCTCCCTCGGCGTTGGAGGCGGGGGCCGGTGTGCCGGCCTGCGGGGTCTGTGCGTGTTCTGCCGGCGCGTGTTCTTCCGGCGCGTGTTCTTCCGGCGGGATGCCTGCCATCATGAGGCCCAGGACGTCCCGGCTGGTGCCGGCGGGGACAGTGCCCACCAGCTTTCCCTTGTAGAGCACCGCAATGCGGTCGGCCAGCTCCATGACTTCGTCAAGCTCCGTGGAGATGATCATGACGGGAGTGCCCTGGTCGCGTTCGGCCACGATCCGCTTGTGCAGGAATTCGATGGACCCGACATCTACGCCGCGGGTGGGCTGGGAGGCGATGAACAGGCGCAGCGGACGGGACAGCTCGCGGGCCATCACCACTTTCTGCTGGTTGCCGCCCGACAGGGTGCCTGCGGCCAACGCTCCTGACGGCGTTCGGACATCGAACTCCTCGATCCGGCTCTTCGCGTTCTCCAGTACTTTGGCTGCGCTCATCCCGATGCCCCTCGCGAAGGGGGGTTGATCGTAACGGTCAAGGATCAGGTTCTCAGCGATCGAGAAAGTGCCGATCAGGCCGTCAACGGAGCGGTCTTCGGGCACGAACCCTACGCCGGCGTTCAGCACCTCCTTCACACTGCGGCCAAGGAGTTCCTGCCCGTCCAGCAGGATGGAACCGTGCACGCGATCCTGAAGGCCGAGGATCGCTTCAGTCAGCTCCGTTTGGCCGTTGCCCTGCACGCCGGCAACCGCAAGGATCTCTCCGCGGGCAATGTCGAAGCTGAGGCCATCCACGACGTGCTGGCCGTTGGGCGCGATGACGGTCAGGTTCCTGACCTCGAAGGTCTTTTCCTTGGGCTGGGCCGGACCCTTGTCCAGTGTGAGGCTTACAGCACGTCCCACCATCATGGAGGCCAGTTCCGTGGTGGACGCGGCGGGATCAGCCGTGCCAACAACTTTTCCCCGCCTGATCACCGTGATGGTGTCTGAAACTGCCTTAACTTCCCGCAGCTTGTGCGAGATGAAGACGATGGACGTGCCGCCGGACTTGAGCTGGCGCATGATGTCCAGCAGCTCATCGGTCTCCTGCGGGGTCAGCACGGCCGTGGGCTCATCCAGGATCAGGACCTTGGCGTTGCGGACCAGGGCCTTGATGATCTCCACCCGTTGTTGCACACCCACCGGCAGATCCTCCACGAGGGCGTCCGGGTCCACGTCGAAGCCGTACTGGTCCGAGATCTCCCTGATGCGCTGCCGGGTTTGGTCCAGGTTGAGGAAACCGGCGGCTTTGGTGGGTTCGGCGCCCAGGGCTACGTTCTCCGCCACGGTGAAGACCGGCACCAGCATGAAGTGCTGGTGCACCATGCCGATTCCTGCCGCCATGGCATCGCCCGGCCCCCGGAAGCTGACGGGCTTGTCATCAATGAGGATGTCGCCCTCGGAGGGCTCGTACAGCCCGTAGAGCACGTTCATCAGGGTGGACTTGCCCGCCCCGTTCTCACCAAGGAGGCAGTGGATCTGTCCAGGCTCAACCACCACGTCGATGTGGTCGTTGGCCAGCAGCGTGCCAAAGCGTTTGGTGATCCCTCGAAGCTCAAGTTTCAAAACTCTGACCAATCTCGAAGCGTCCGGTGATCGACCGGACGGGATATATGGCTGCAGCACCAGCCTAGTGGCTGCAGTACCGGGAGGGGCCGGCCGCGCGCGGTAAACGTTCGGCCAGCAAAAAGCGCCACCGCCGGCCAGTGGGTGACAGACCGGCGGTGGCGCTTTCTGTGGTGGATCAGGCCTTGGGGCTTGCTGCGGACTCGACCTTCAGCTTGCCGTCGACAATGTCCTTCTTGATCTTCTCGAGGTCGGACTTCACTTCCGCGGGGACCTGGGAATCGAGGTCGTGGAAGGGGGCCAGCTGCACGCCATCGTTTGCAAGGGTGCCCACGTACGGGGTGCTGTTGAACTTGCCGTCCTTGTCCTCGGAGACCACGGTCTCCACGGCCTCGCCCATCTGCTTCATGACGGAGGAGAGCATGATGCCCTTGTAGTCCGGGGCAGTGAGGTAGCCGTCGGAGTCAACCCAGATGAGCTTGACATCCTTGCCGGCAGCCTTGGCTTCGTTGAGCGCGGCTCCGGCGCCCTTGCCCACGGGACCGGCCACCGGCATGACGATATCGGCGCCCTGGTCCAGGAAGTTCTTGGTCAGCTGCTTTCCGACATCCTGCTTTTCGAAGTCGCCGGTGAAGCTGCCGTCCTGGGCGTCCTTGTTCCAGCCGAGCAGCTTGACGTTCTTGCCCTTCTGCTGGTTGTAGTACTTCACGCCGTCCGCATAGCCGTCCATGAAAATGGTGACGGTGGGGATCTTGATGCCGCCGAAGGTGGCCACGGTTCCGGTCTTGGTAGTGCCGGCGGCCAGGTAGCCGGCCAGGAACGCGGCCTGGGCGGTGTCGTAGATGATGGGCTTGACGTTGCTGATGGGCTGGTCATAGCCGAAGTCGATGATGGCGAAGTGCTTGTCCGGGTTGGCGGTGGCCTGGGCCTTGGTGGCGTCGCCCAGCAGGAAGCCGACGGTGATGGTCAGGTTGCAGCCCGCAGTGACCATGGCCCGCAGGTTGGGTTCGAAGTCGTTGTTGGTCTTTGACTCGATCTGGTTGACCTTGATGCCAAGGTCCTTCTCGGTCTTCTTGAGGCCCTCGTAGGAGGACTGGTTAAAGGACTGGTCGTCGAATCCGCCGGAGTCTGAAACGATGCAGCCTGTGTAGTCGCTGGCACCTGCGGATGCGGTGCTTCCGGCTTCGGGGGCTGCACCGCATCCGGTGAGCACAAGCGCGGACGCACCGAGGGTGGCCACACCGGCCATTGAACCGCGCTTGAAGCTGGCACGCAGTGATTTCTTCAATTTTCCTCCAGGGGATGATGCGAGTGGCGCTACGGGCTTGAATTCAATGAGTGTCCGTTTCGGCGCTGAAATTCTGTTTTCACTGAAGGCACGCAGCACTGCGCCGGAGCGCACTGATGGCACTCACTTTAGTGGCCTGCGCCACGTCCCCATAGCACGTCCGGAGCCCATCCGGGAGATTGTTTACAAGTTGTTACCAAGCAGTAGGGGCACCGCGGATTGCGGTGCCCCTACTGCTTGCGCGTGCTTGCTGCGGCTACAGCCGGACCAGCATCTTGCCGGTGTTGGCCCCGTCCAGGAGGTCCATGAAGGCCTGCGGGGCGTTCTCCAGCCCGTCCACGACCGTCTCGTCGTAGCGCACGGTCCCGTCCGCCAACCAGCCCGCCATCTTTTCCGCGAACTCCGCCGCGTGCTGCCGCTGGCCACCTACCAGGAAGCCGCGAAGTGTCAACTGCTTGCCGATCGCTTGCATCAGGTTGTGGGGTGCAGGTGTGGGCTCGGTGGAGTTGTATTGTGCGATCGCGCCGCACATCGCCACCCGGCCGCCCACGTTGAGGACCGCCAGGGCGGCCTCCAGGTGCTCGCCGCCCACGTTGTCGAAGTAGACGTCAATGCCGGCCGGGCCGGCCGCTTTCTCCAGTTGCTCCACGACGGGACCGTCGTGGTAGTCGAAGGCGGCATCGAAGCCGAGCTCCAGCAGCCGGGCCACCTTGGCGGGCGAGCCAGCCGAACCAATGACGCGGGAGGCGCCCATGGCCTTGGCGATCTGGCCCACCAGGGAGCCCACGGCACCGGCGGCGCCGGAAACGAATACGGCGTCCCCGGGCTTGAACTCGGCAACCTTCAACAGGCCGGAGTACGCCGTCAGTCCGGTCATGCCCAGGGCACCGAGGAAAGCGGACGCCGGCGCCAGGTCCGTGCGGGCCGGGGTGGTGGCAGCGCCGTCAACCACGGCGTACTCCCGCCAGCCCAGGGAATGCACGACGACGTCGCCCTCCTTGTGTGCCGACGAACGGGACGCGACCACCTCACCCACTGCGCCGCCGTCGAGCGCCTTACCCACGGCGAAGGGTGCGGAGTAGGACTTGACGTCGTTCATCCTGCCCCGCATGTATGGGTCAACCGACATGAAGAGGTTCTTCACCAGGATCTGGCCCTCTTCGAGCGGGGGCAGCGGCGACTCGGCCAATTCGAAGTTGTCGCTGGAAGGGCGCCCCACGGGACGCGAGGCCAGCCGGATTTCGCGGGTGGTTACGGGGACTGTGCTCATGCTGCGTACTCCAGAATCTTGATGTCGACATTGATGTTGCCGCGGGTGGCGTTTGAATAGGGGCAGACCTGGTGCGCCTTGGCCACCAGGTCCTCCGCGGTAGCCAGATCCAGGGCGGGGAGGGCGATCTCCAGCTCGGCGGCCAGGCCGAAGCCGGCACAGCCGTCCAGCTGCCCCAGGTGGATTTTTGCCGCGACTGCCGAGTCCGTCAGGTCCGCGCCCGCCTTGCGGCCTACCAGGCGCAGCGCGGAGTGGAAGCAGGCGGCATAGCCGGCGGCGAAGAGCTGTTCGGGGTTGGTGCCCTGGCCGCTGCCGCCAAGTTCGACGGGACTGGCGAGGTCCACGGCCAGCCTGCCGTCGTTGCTGCGTGCAGCGCCGTCGCGCCCTTCGCCCGAGGCCAGCGCCTCGGCGGTGTAGAGAGTCTTCACGAAAGTTTTCCGTCCTGTAGGTGGGATGGTGCGGTTTTCGGGTTCACAAGGATTCGTGCAGGGCAGCAGTCAGCTTGCCCAGGGTGGTCCGGAGCTGTTCGAGTTCGTCCAGGGAGAGCCCGGCAGCATCGGCGAGCCGCTGGGGAATGGCGCTTGCCGGGCCACTGAGGTTTCGACCGGCGGGCGTCAGGTGGATGGCGACGCGGCGTTCGTCCTCACCGGACCGCCGCCGTTCCACGAGCCCCAGTGCTTCCAGGCGCTTCAGGAGCGGCGACAGGGTGCCCGAGTCGAGGCCAAGCTCACCGCCGAGTTCCTTTACGCCCCGGGGTTCGCTTTCCCACAGGACCAGCATCACCAGGTACTGCGGGTAGGTGAGTCCCAGTTCGTCCAGGACAGGCCGGTAGACGGCGGTAGCGGCACGGGAGGCCGAGTACAGCGCAAAACAGACTTGCCGGTCCAGGCGGGGTGCTTCGGTCATGGATAAACAGTAACGCACAACTAAGTTGTGCACAACTTATGGCAGCTGTAACTGCCCCGGTTCGCCGCCGTCGTCGTACTCTCCTTGTTGTCCTGAAACAGGGGTGCCTGGTATTCCCGCCGGGGAGGCCGGGCTACCAGCCACCGGTTGTCAGGAAACCGGGGTCTGCTCCAGGTCCCGAATGGTGCGCAGGGCTGCTGCGGTGAGCACGCGGATGCCCAGGCCCAGGGACCGCTCGTCCAGGATGTAATCGCCGCGGTGGAGATCGAAGTCTTCGCCGCCGGGCGTTTTGGTGCCAAGGCGCATCATCGCGCCGGGAAGTTCGGCGAGGAACCAGGCGAAGTCCTCACCGCCCATGGACTGGGGCGTGAGCACCACGGCGCTTTCACCGATCTCAGCGCGGGCAGCGGCCTCAATGATCGCTGTCTCGTGTTCGGAGTTCACCACCGGCGGCACTCCCCTGGTGTGCTCAAGGTGGACGTCCACCCCGTAGGGCGCGGCCACCTGGTGCACTACCTCGTCGAGCAGTTCACCGGCGGCATGCCAGGCGTCCCGGTCCAGGCAGCGCATGGTTCCTGCCATGTAGCCGCTGCCGGGGATCGCGTTGGGCGCCGAGCCTGCGGTGATCTGGCCCCACACCACGGAAACGCCGCTGCGGACGTCCACCCTGCGGGACAGCACGGCCGGCACGTTGACGGCAATCTGCGCCAGCGCGAACACGAGGTCCTCGGTGAGGTGCGGGCGGGAGGTGTGGCCGCCACGCCCGGACAGTTCGATCCGGATGGTGTCCGACGCCGAGGTGATGGCACCGATCCTGGTGCCCACCTTGCCCACTTCGATCCGCGGGTCGCAGTGCAGGGCGAGGATCCTGGGCACGCCGTCCAGGACACCCTGTTCGATGCAGGCATGCGCGCCGCCGGGCATGGTCTCCTCGGCGGGCTGGAAGATGATCCGGACGGTGGCGCCGAGGGGTGCTTCCTGGTGCATCCGGTGCAGGACCAGGGCAATGCCCAGCATGGTGGTGGTGTGCACATCATGGCCACAGGCGTGGGTCACGCCGTGGTTCTTCGACGCGAACGGCAGGCCCGTTTCCTCGATGATGGGCAAGGCATCGATGTCGCCGCGCAGGGCCGTGGCAATTGGGCCTTCGCCAACGTCCACCGTCAGCCCGGTGCCCTCCAGGCGGCGGGGGCGCAGGCCGGCGGCTTCGAGCCGCTCGGCGAGCTTGTCGGTGGTGCGGAACTCCTTAAGGACAGTTCCGGGTGCGCATGCAGGTCCCGGCGGAATTCGATCAGTTCCGGCAGGAGCGGCTCGAGCCACGGAGCCACCCGGGCGGTGGGCTCGGCTTCAGTAGTGTAATTGCGCACTGCTTCACTCTAGCGAGGGTGGCGGCTTTAGCGCCCATTCGCTAACGCCTCGTTACATCCCGGCCCTGCCGGCACGGACCGTGCCGGCAGGTTCGGCGCTCAGAGGACGTCCGTGTCGCCGCTGGCCTTGAGTGCGTCGACGGCAGCCTTGACGCGCTGGGAATTGGCCATGGTGGTCACCAGCAAGGCGTCCGGCGTGTCCACGATGACAACGTCCTGGATGCCGATCAGGGCGATCACGCGCTTGGTGTCGGTGACCACAACACCGCTTGAGTTCTCGGTGAACACGCGGGCACCTTCGCCGAGGACAGTGACATCATCCACTTCCTTGGCGCTGTTGAGGCGGCCCACAGAAGCGAAGTCGCCAACGTCGTCCCAGCGGAAGGTTCCGGGCACGACGGCGACGTCCCCGGCTTCGGCGGCGGGCTCGGCCACTGCGTAGTCGATGGCAATCTTGGGCAGGGTGGGCCAGATGCGGGCCGTGACCTCGTCACGCTGGGGGGTGTCCCACGCGCGTGCGATTTCCTGCAGGCCCTGGAACAGTTCAGGCTGGTTGGCCTCAAGGTGCTTGAGCATCAGTGACACGGGCGCCACGAACATGCCGGCGTTCCACACGTAGTCGCCGCTGTCCACGTACTGCTGGGCCACAACCTCGTCCGGCTTTTCGACGAACTCCACAACGTCGTGGGCACTGGGAGCCCCTTCGATGTGCAGCGCCTTGCCGGAGCGGATGTAGCCGAAACCGGTGGAGGGGTGGGTGGGCTTGATGCCGATGGTCACGATCTTGCCGGCGGCGGCAGTGTAGATGGCTTCGCGGACGGCCTGCTGGAACAGATCGTCCGGGCTGATGACCTGGTCCGCGGCGAAGGAACCCATGATGGTGTCAGGATCGCGCTCATGCAGGATCGCCGCCGCAAGACCGATTGCCGCACCGGAGTCCTTTGGCTCTGACTCAAGGACAAGGTCCGAATCCTGAAGCTCGGGCAACTGCCGGCACACCGCCTCGCGGTGCGCCTTGCCGGTGACTACCAGCATCCGGCTGTCCGCAAGCGGGTGCAGGCGGTCGTAGGTGGCGCGCAGCAAGGTGCTGCCCGATCCCGTGAGATCGTGAAGGAACTTGGGAGCTGCTGCACGTGACAGGGGCCAGAGGCGGGTCCCCACGCCGCCTGCCGGAATCACCGCAATGAAGCGGTCAAGGGGTGAAGCCGGGCTTGTCACTTTGTCTGTACTCATCACGGCTACTTTAGCGGAACGGCCGCAACCGCTCCTTTGGCGGCGCATCAGACCTGCGTTTCACGGCGCCGTCCCGCCCAAAAGTCCGCAATGATGTGGCGTTCGTCTCATTTAGCCTGAAAATCCGCTCCAGTACTGGGCACCAAGAAACTCCTAAATTGAATAAGCTGTTAGCGAAGCCTAGATTTAGGCCTGAGCTACGAGTGCTCTCGCAGCAGGCGTTCCCCCCGCATGGATCTCATGCCAGCGCCGCTGTGTTGCAGGGAGGTTTATCAGTGCCGACAAAACCAGCTGGCACCTTGTACCGCGGCCGTGAAGGCATGTGGTCCTGGGTAGGACACCGGATTACCGGTGTAGTGATCTTTTTCTTCTTGTTGGTCCACGTCCTGGACACCTCCTTGGTGCGTGTGTCACCGGAGGCCTACACCGCTGTGATCGGCGCCTACAAGAATCCCCTGATGGCGCTGGGTGAGACCGGCCTTGTTGCCGCCATCGTTTTCCACGCCTTCAACGGCCTGCGGATCATTGCGGTCGACTTCTGGAAGAAGGGCGCCAAGTACCAGCGGCAAATGCTGTGGGCAGTCCTGGCACTGTGGGTCGTGACCATGGTCGCCTTCTCCATCCGCCACCTGTCCCTCGCCCTCGGAGGTCACTAAGCCATGACTGCAACGATCGAGAGCCCCCGCAGCGGGCGGATCGCTCCCCAGTACCGCCGCAGCAGCGGCTCGCGGGGCAACTTCGAGATGATCGCCTGGCTGTTCATGCGCCTCTCCGGCGTGGTGCTGGTGGTCCTCATCTTCGGCCACCTGTTCGTGAACCTCATGGTCGGCGAAGGCATCCACGCCATTGACTTCGGCTTCGTGGCCGGCAAGTGGGCAGATCCGTTCTGGCAGTTCTGGGACCTGGCCATGCTCTGGCTGGCGATGCTGCACGGCAGCAACGGCGTGCGGACCATCATCAACGACTACGCCGAGAAGACCTCCACCCGCCGCTGGCTGAAGACGGTCCTCTACGCGGCCGCCGTCGTCATCATCCTGCTGGGCACGCTGGTCATCTTCACCTTCAACCCGTGCCCCGTAGTGAACGGCGTTGCCCTTCCGGGCGGTTTCTGCCCTGCCTAGCACTGGCACATCCCCGGGCCCGCGGGCTTATCCGCGGGCCCTGTTTTGCGGAGCAGGCAAAGCCGCCCCGTTGTTTTATAGCGAATTTTGAGAGAAAGAGCGTCTGGTATGCAGGTCCATAAGTACGACGTCGTCATCGTCGGTGCCGGTGGCGCTGGCATGCGCGCCGCGATCGAGTCCGGTCAGCGCGCGCGCACAGCAGTACTGACCAAGCTCTACCCCACCCGCTCGCACACGGGTGCGGCACAGGGTGGCATGTGTGCAGCCCTTGCCAATGTCGAGGAAGACAACTGGGAATGGCACACGTTCGACACCGTCAAGGGCGGCGACTACCTGGTTGACCAGGACGCCGCCGAGGTCATGGCCAAGGAAGCCATCGACGCCGTGCTGGACCTGGAAAAGATGGGCCTGCCCTTCAACCGCACGCCCGAGGGCCGCATCGACCAGCGCCGGTTCGGCGGCCACACCCGCGACCACGGCAAGGCTCCGGTCCGCCGCGCATGCTACGCCGCGGACCGTACCGGCCACATGATCCTGCAGACCCTGTACCAAAACTGCGTCAAGCACAACGTTGAGTTCTACAACGAGTACTACGTCCTGGACCTGCTGACGGTTGAAGAGGACGCTGTCCGCGAAGACGGCACTCCCTACAAGCAGAAGCGCGTGGCCGGCGTCGTCTCCTATGACCTCGCCTCCGGTGAGCTGCACGTGTTCCAGGCCAAGTCCGTGGTGTTCGCCTCCGGTGGCGCCGGCAAGGTCTTCAAGACCACTTCGAACGCCCACACCCTGACCGGTGACGGCATGGGCATCGCCTTCCGCCGTGGCATCCCCCTGGAGGACATGGAGTTCTTCCAGTTCCACCCCACCGGTCTTGCCGGCCTGGGCATCCTGCTGTCCGAGGCCGCCCGCGGTGAAGGTGCAATCCTCCGCAACTCCGAGGGCGAACGCTTCATGGAGCGCTACGCCCCCACCATCAAGGACCTGGCGCCGCGTGACATCGTGGCCCGCTCCATGGCCAACGAGGTCCGCGAGGGCCGTGGCTGCGGCCCGAACAAGGACTACGTCCTCCTGGACCTGACCCACCTTGAGCCGGCGCACATCGACGCCAAACTCCCGGACATCACCGAGTTCGCCCGCACGTACCTGGGCGTGGAACCGTACACCGAGCCGGTGCCGGTGTTCCCCACCGCGCACTACGCCATGGGTGGCATCCCCACGAACATCCAGACCGAGGTGCTGCAGGACAATGACACCGTGATCCCCGGCCTCTACGCCGCGGGTGAAGTCGCCTGCGTATCCGTCCACGGCTCCAACCGCCTGGGCACCAACTCACTGCTGGACATCAACGTGTTCGGCAAGCGCGCCGGCATCGCCGCCGCGGAGTACGCAAAGACCGCACAGTACGTGGAACTGCCGGAGAACCCGCTGGGCTACACCACCGAACTGCTGGACATTGCCCGCAACGGCACCGGCGAGGAGAAGGTGGCCCAGATCCGCAAGGAACTGCAGGACACCATGGACGCCAACATGCAGGTGTTCCGTACTGCAGACACCCTGAACCAGGTGCTGCGCGACATCGCCTCCTTCGAGGAGCGGTACAAGCGCATCAACGTCCAGGACAAGGGCAAGCGCTTCAACCTGGACCTGCTCGAGGCCGTTGAGCTCGGCTTCCTGCTGGAACTGGCCAAGGTGATGACCGTGGCCGCCCTGCACCGCGAGGAATCCCGCGGCGGACACTTCCGCGAGGACTTCCCCGAGCGTGACGACGAGAAATTCATGAAGCACTCCATGGCGTACAAGGATGACCATGCGCCGGCTGACGGATCGGCGGAATCAATCGCCGGGATCCGCCTCGCCACCAAGCCGGTTGTCTTTACCCGCTACGAGCCGATGGTGAGGAAGTACTAAGATGACCGCTGAAATCGCTGAGCCAGCCTCAAAGGTTGAACTTCCTGCCGGCGTTGGCGGGGGCGGGGAAATCCCCACGTTCGACGTCCACCTGCGGGCCCGCCGGTACAACCCGGAAGTTTCCGGGGAGGCTACCTGGGATGACTTCCACCTGACCATGTACGGCACGGACCGTGTCCTGGACGCCCTGCACAAGGTGAAATGGGAGATGGACGGCACCCTGTCGTTCCGCCGCTCCTGCGCCCACGGCGTGTGCGGCTCGGATGCCATGCGCATCAACGGCCGCAACCGCCTTGCCTGCAAGACCCTGTTGAAGGACCTGGACACGTCCAAGCCCATCACGGTGGAGCCCATCAAGGGCCTGCCGGTGGAAAAGGACCTGATCGTGGACATGGAACCCTTCTTCCAGTCGTACCGCGAGGTCATGCCCTTCCTGATCAACAAGGGCCATGAGCCCACCCGGGAACGCCTGCAGTCCGCAGAGGACCGTGAGCGCTTTGACGACACCACCAAGTGCATCCTGTGCGCCGCGTGCACGTCCTCCTGCCCCGTGTTCTGGACGGACGGGCAGTACTTCGGCCCCGCCGCAATCGTGAACGCACACCGCTTCATCTTCGACTCCCGTGATGATGCCGGCGACATGCGCCTGGAGATCCTCAACGACAAGGAAGGCGTGTGGCGCTGCCGCACCACCTTCAACTGCACCGAGGCCTGCCCCCGCGGCATCCAGGTCACGCAGGCCATCGCGGAGGTCAAGCAGGCCATCCTGGCCCGCAAGATCTAGGCAACAACTCCAGAACATAACGGCCGACGGCGTCACTCACCACACGTGGTGAAGGGCGCCGTCGGCCGTTTCAGCAAAACATCCGGATGCTCTCCGCCCGCAGAAAGGCTCCCCCTTGTCCCGCACCGAAAAAGTGTCCTTTGTTGGTTCCACCGGTGAAATGCTCTCCGGCATCATTGATGTTCCCGAGGGACCCATCAAGGGCTGGGGAGTCTTCTCGCACGGCTTCACGCTCGGCAAGGACAGCCCCTCCGCAGCCAGGATGTGCAAGGCGCTGGCGGACAGTGGCATCGGCATGCTGCGCTTCGACAACCTGGGGCTGGGCGGCTCCGCCGGGGAATGGTCTGCCGGATCCTTCAGCCACAAGGTGGCCGACACCGTGAAGGCGGCAGAGTTCATGCGCAGCGAAGGCAAGGAGATCTCGCTGCTGGTGGGCCATTCGTTCGGCGGAGCGGCGGTCCTCGCGGCCGCCCGGGAGATTCCGGACCTGGACGCCGTTGCCACCGTGGGAGCGCCCTTCTCCCCCAAGCACGTGGCCCACGTGTTCGATGCCGCACTGGACCGGATCCTGAGCGAGGGCAGCGCTGAGGTGGACCTGGGCGGCAAAAGGGTTGAGATCCGCCGGCACTTCGTGGAGGACCTGGAGAACGCAGACCTGACTGACTGCATCAGGCAGTTGCACAAGCCGCTGATGGTGCTGCACTCCCCCACCGACAACACGGTGGGGATTGAGAATGCAAGCACCATCTTCCAGACGGCCCGGCACCCACGGAACTTCGTCTCGCTTGAGGGAAGCGACCACCTCCTGACCGGCAAGGGCCAGGCCGCCCGTGCAGCGCGGATTATCGCTGCCTGGGCCGACCAGTATCTGGATGCAGCCCCCGCCTGACCCGGCCGCTCCCACCCTCCCGGACCGGGTGGCAGTAAGCCTATTTGCCGATCGCAGCCTTGCTCTCGCTGATCCACTGTTCGGCAGCCTTCTCCGGCGTGAGCCGCTTGAACAGGACGTCCGTGTTGATGCGGGCGGTAATCTCCGAAACGGCGGTGGAACCGGTAGGGCCGATGTACGTGGGGGCGAAGTCCATCTTGCCGATCTGGTTGATGTACTCCGCTTCCACCTTGCCCTGCGGCGTCAGCAGGTCCTGGATTGCGGCACGCATGTCGGCGTTGCCGGGGATGCCCCTGTCGCTCTGGATGATCTTGGCGGCGGCCTGGTTGTTGACCAGGAAGTTCACCAGCTTCGCCGCAGCGTCGGTGTGCTTGCTCCGTGCTGAAATGGTGTAGAACTGCGAGGACTGGAGCCAGATTCCCGGGGTGGGCTTTTCGCCGGGCAGCTTGAAGAGCTTGAGGTCTGCCCCGGAGGCCTTGCTGAGGGCGGTCAGCGAGTTGCTCCAGGTGAGCATCATCCCCGCTTTGCCCATGCCCATGAGGGTCTGCTCAGTGCTGACGTTGAGTTTTTCCACCGTCTCGGACGCACTGGGAGCGGCACCGGACTCACTGAGCTTGAGCGAGTAGTCGAAGTAGTCCTGAACCGTTTCCTTTCCCAGTCCCAATTGCCCGTCCTGGGTGTAGAGCGATTCCCCCCGCTGGCGGGCGAAGGCATCCAGCGAATCGTGGGTGAGGACGGTTGCCGTCCCGTAGGTCCCACGGGGGCTCTTGGCCGTGACATCGGCCGCGATCCTGGCAAAGTCATCCCAGCTCCACGTGCTGTCATCCGGAAGGGGAACGCCCGCCGCTGAGAAGACGGCGGGATTCACGACGATCGCCAGCGCATTGGCCCCTGTGGAGACGCCGTACTGCTTGCCCTTGACCTGGCCGTTTTCCCGCGCCCCCTGGTCCAGTTTGGACAGGTCAAGGGAGCCCTCCACCTTTGACAAGTCCAGCAACGCCCCGCGGTTTGCGTACTCCGCTGGGTAGGCGCCGCCCATGGTGATGACGTCAGGGGCGTCGTTGGCCGCCATCTGCGTGGCGAGCTTGTCGAAGTAGCCTCCAATGTCGCCGTATTCCGGTTTGACCTTGATGTTGGGGTTGGCTGCCTCGAATTCCGCGATCGCCTTGTTGGTCAGGTCAGCGCGGCCAGCGTTTCCCCACCAGGAAAAGCGGATTTCCACTGGCCCGTCCCCCGCCTTGTCCGCGGAGGGGCTTGAGCAGCCGGCACTCACGGCCAGCACGGCTGCTGCTGACAGGATGGCGATGGATTTACGAATTCGGGGCATACCGTGGCGCGTCATTGGGCAGGCTTCTTCCTTGATCGGAAAGGGGCTAGAAAACGTTTTCGTGAAACGTATCAACACGATTCGTGGACCGTCAATAGGCGTCGGCTCTCCCTGTGCGATTCAGTCTTCGTCGAAAAATTTCGGTGGGCATTGCGCCTTGCAACTCCTTGACACTGCCCCGCAAACCACCAAGGATGGATCGCGGGAAACCGATTTCTCATCCTCTCCTGGCCAGTTGTCCCCAGGGGAGGGGGCGACGGCGTGCCCCGGAGAACCCGGGGCAGCAGCCACACAACAACCGTACGGAGGCCTTGCACTTTGCACAGCCACACCACTGCAGGGGCGGGAAGGCACGGGAGGGATTCCCCGGAGTCCGCCGGAGTTCCGGCACAAGCTCCAGCCCGCATCGACAGGAAAGCCTTGGTGCGGCGCCACAATATCGGCCACCGGCGGCTGGATCCGCGCAGTCCCCTTTCCGTGGGCAACGGCGAGTTCGCCTTCACCATGGACATCACCGGCCTCCAAACGCTGCCCGCGGATTACCCGGTGGGTGCGCGCGAATCCCTGCCGCCGGGAACCCTGCTCGGTACCCAGTCCACCTGGGGCTGGCACTCCATGCCTGGCGGCGAAGGCTACAGCCTGGCGGCCTCCACCGTCCTCTACGGTTCGCCCCGCGGACCGGTCCCGTACGTGGACATGGTGGGAGACATCGTGAACGACCGCGAAACCGGGACCTCCGCGGCTGAGACATGGCTGCGGGCCAACCCACACCGCCTGGACCTGGGCCGGATCGGCTTCGCACTGGTGCAGGACGGAACCAGCCGGACCATCAGCAGCGGGGAACTCTCGGACACCCGGCAAACACTCGACCTGTGGACCGGCATTGTCACCAGCACCTTCACTATTGCCGGTCACCCGGCCGCTGTTACCACTTCCTGTCATCCGGACCGCGACGAACTGGGCGTGCGGGTCGAGTCAGCTGCGCTCAGGGACGGGCTGATAATCAGCGTCGACTTCCCGTACGGGTCAGAGGCGTGGCACAACGCGGCAAGATGGGACAGGGCCGCGGCCCACAAAACCGTCCTCGGCAAACCCGGCCCCGCAGGGCTTCACGCTGGCGCCACCAGCTGGATCGTGGACCGCGAACTGGACAACTCCCGGTACCAGGTGGTGGTCACCGGGAAGGGCCTGAGCGTGGAACAGGCCGGCACGCACCACCTGCGGATACGTCCCGGCAAGGATGCAGAACCGGACATCCTGGACCTGTCCATCGCGTTTGTATCAGCGGGCGACGGCGACTGTATTCCGCGGGGCGGCGGCCTTCCCCGGGTGGCAGGCAAGGGGGACGCACGCACCGCGCCGCCCGCCGCCGTCGTGCATGGCCCGGGGGAACCGCCGTTGCCCGGCAGCAGCGTCGCGGCCGGGTCAGCGGCGCATTGGCCCGGGTTCTGGGCGTCCGGAGGTGCCGTTGAGCTGGCCGCCACGGCGGACCCCCGGGCGGTGGAATTGGAACGGCGGATCGTGCTGTCCCAGTACCTCACGGCCGTTAACTGCTCCGGATCCCTGCCGCCCCAGGAAACCGGGCTGGTCTGCAATTCCTGGCGTGGCCGCTTCCACCTCGAGATGCACTGGTGGCACGCTGCCCACTTTGCGCACTGGAACCGGGTGGAGCTCCTCCTGCCGTCCCTGCGCTGGTACGCCACCGTGCTGGAGAGCTCACGGCAGACGGCCCGGGCGCAGGGGTTCGACGGCGTCCGCTGGCCAAAGCAGGTGGGTCCGGACGGCAGGGAGAGCCCCAGCCCGATCGGTACATTCCTGATTTGGCAGCAACCGCATCCCATCCATTTGGCGGAACTGGTGTACCGGGCCAGCCCCGGCCGGGAGGTCCTGGAAGAGTTCGCGGAGATCGTCTTCGAGTCGGCGGACTTCATGGCCAGCTTCGCCCACCCCACATCACGCGGTTTTGAGCTGGGGCCGCCCCTCATTCCCGCGCAGGAAAGCTACGGTTCGCAGCGCGGCACCGTCACGAACCCCACGTTTGAGCTTGCGTACTGGCAGTGGGGCCTCCGCACGGCTGCCGCTTGGCGGGAGCGGCTGGGCCTGGAACCCGTTCAATCCTGGCTTGCGGTGGCCACCGGCCTGGTGCCCCCGCGCGTGATCAACGGGGTATACGCAGCCATGGACGTGGAACCTTTCACCATCAGGACGGACCACCCCTCCATGCTGTGCGCGCTCGGCGTCCTTCCCCTGACGGACCTGATCGACGAAGGCATCATGCGGGCCACCCTTGACGATGTCCTGGCGGACTGGGACTGGGACAGCACGTGGGGCTGGGACTATCCGGTGATGGCCATGACGGCCGCCCGCCTGGGCCATCCTGAAGCTGCAGTGGACGCGCTCCTGCTGGAGGCGGGAAAGAATACGGTGCTGCCCAACGGACACAACCGCCAGACCGACTCACTACCGCTGTACTTGCCCGGGAACGGCGGCCTGCTTGCCGCCGTCGCCCTGATGGCAGCCGGTTGGGACAACGGCCCGGACAGGCACGCCCCCGGCTTTCCGGCCGGCTGGACGGTGGCGTGGGAGGGGCTGGTGCGGGCGCCATAGCAGCCGGGCAGGGCCGGCTCCAGGCCGGCATCACCCAGGATTGCAGGTCAGGTCTGGGGCGTTGCCCGCCGGGCGCCGAGGATGGTCTTCCGGGGAGCTCCGCCGGACTCCAGGTCAGCCTCGCGAACGGCCGACCATCCCGCCGAAACAAGATAGACCTGGCTGACCAGGTTGAACCAGATGAGCAGGCCGATGATGATGGCAAACGGCGCCAGGATGGGGTTGCGGCTTGCACCGCCCAGCAGTTCGGTGCTGAAGATCTGCAGGACGGTGGTGCCCACTGCGGCCAGGACGGTGCCTTCGAGCAGCGCCCGGCGGGAGAGTTTCAGCCCGGCAGCCAGGCGGTACATGATCAGCGCCGTGACCCAGTTCAGGACCAGCGGCACCACGATTTTGACCGACGTGGTCAGGGGGCCAGCCAGGGTCTCGCTGAGGTGCAGGAAGTCCGCCACCCATCCGGCCAATGTGCCAAACACCAGCGAGGCACCCGCGCTGAGCACCAGGGCCACGCCCAGCAGCAGGAGGGTTCCGGCGTCGCGCAGATTCATCAGGATGGGATTGACCACCAACGGAGGCAGCTGCAGGACGCCGCGGAGGCCGTCCCTGATGCCGTTGATCCAGCCCAACGAGGTGATGACGGTGACCACGGCGGCAATCACCGCGGTCCAGCCGAGGCCGTCCGGGTTCAGGAGGTCTTTCGGGTCCACCAGTCCTTCCCCGTTACCTACCTTGAGGAGCCCCGGGGCACTTTGCGCAACCGTGGCAATAATGGTGTCAAGCAGGGCCGGCTGGCTCCTGAGGACAAGCCCGGCAACCGAGAAGCCGGTGGTCAGGAGGCCGGTGATGGAGAAGAACATCCGGAACCCAATGCCGGCGCTCAGCAGGGGACCGTGCTGGAGGTTGTAGTGCTGGAACGCCCGCATTGGACGCAGGGTGTTGAGCTTGGCCTGCAGCCATTGGATCGTAGCCATCAGAGCCGGCAGCAACCCGCCCCCGGATCTCCTGGCTTTGCCCCATTCCATCCTCTTCTGGATGACCGCCAGCTTCAGTTGGGCGTGCTCAGTGGGCAGCGGCTGCTGGCTACCCTGCGTCGGTTGTGGTGTCCGCGGCAGCGTCCGTGAAGCTGGTGCCGGCGTGGATGTCAGTTTCGGTCCCAAAGTCCAGCTCTTCCCGTAGCTGCCAGATGCCGTCGGCATCATGCTCATAGAGTCCCATGCTAACCACGGGGAAGGTGGCCCTGTAGTTTTTCAGCACCGTTTCGGCCTCATCCAGGCTTTCCGGGGCGACATCGTGGGCGATGGTGACGTGGGGATGATAGGCAAAGGGCAGTTCGCGGTGGAGGGGACCCTGCTGGAGCTTGCGGTGCAGGTCCACGCAGTCATCGAACCCGTCCTCCACGTTGATGAAGACCACCGGCGAAACGGGCCGGAAGGTTCCGGTCCCGGCGATGGTGACCTTGAAGGGGCTCTGGCACCGGGCCACGTCACGGACATGCCGGCGGGTTGCTTCCCAGTCCCGTGTGGGGGTGGTGGTGACCAGCGTGATGTGGGCCGGAACCACGCCGGCCAGCGGGTCGCCAAAGGACGCGCGCCAGCGCTGCAGTTCGTCGGCTATCTCGGTTGGAAACCCCAGGATGACGCCCACGCTGATTTCTTCGCTGCGGACCGCGTCATGATCCGCCGCCGCATTGTGGCCCGACTGGTCTTCGAAGCGGTCGGCCAGGGTCTGCTCCACCTGGCCTGCGGAGCAGGCACCTCCCCTGGCGGTGACGTTTCTCGAAGACATGGCGCTAGCGGACTCCTGCGAGGCTCAGGGACGGCAGAAAGCCCATGCGCTGGTACACCTGGCCAAGCGTGACCGAGGCGATCTCCCGGGCCCGTTCCGCACCGAGGGCCAGCAGCCGGTCAAGTTCGGCGGGATCGGCCATCAGTTCGTTGGTCCGGTTGCGGAGCGGGGTGATGAAGTCCACCACTACCTCGGCGAGATCCACTTTGAGGTGGCCGTACATCTTGCCCTGGTACTCGGTTTCGAGCTCCGCCACCGACTTGCCGGTAAGGGAAGAGTAGATGGTCAGCAGGTTGGAGACCCCAGGCTTCTCCTCGGCGTCGAAGCGGATGTCCGTGCCGGCATCGGTCACCGCCGATTTGATGCGCTTGGCGGCGATCTTGGGATCCTCCAGCAGCTGGATGGCACCGTTGGGGGACTCCCCGGTCTTGGACATCTTGGCGCTGGGATTCTGGAGGTCGTAGATCTTGGCGCTTTCCTTGACGATCGTGGCCTCGGGAACCGTGAACGTGTGGCCAAACCGGGTGTTGAAACGCTGCGCGAGGTTCCGGGTCAGTTCCAGGTGCTGCCGCTGGTCCTCGCCCACAGGCACCAGATCGCTTTGGTATAGGAGGATATCCGCGGCCATCAGCGTGGGGTAGGCGAAAAGGCCCAGCGTGGCGGCGTCTGCGCCGGACTTCTGGGTCTTGTCCTTGAACTGCGTCATCCGGGAGGCCTCACCGAAGCCGGTGATGCAGTTCAGCGCCCAGGCGAGCTGCGCGTGCTCCGGGACATGGGACTGGACAAAGAAGATGCTCTTGTCCGGGTCGATGCCGGCGGCAATGTACTGGGCCGCCACGATCCGGGTGCGCTTGGCCAGTTCCGCGGGATCGAAGTCCACGGTGATGGCGTGCAGGTCCGGGATGAAGAACACGGCGTCGTACTCGGCCTGCATGTCCACCCAGTTGCGGACGGCGCCGATGTAGTTGCCCAGGTGCAGGGAGTCGGCGGTGGGCTTGGCACCGGAGAGGATGCGCTTTTTGGTGGCCGGGGAAGTCTGGCTTGTCATGGGGAGGAAACCTTCGGGGCTTAGAGCTGGTAGTCCACTACGAGCGGGGCGTGATCGGAGAAGCGGGTGTCCCACGTGGCTGCCCGGTCCACGACCGCCGAGATGGCGGACGCAGCGAGTTCGGGGGTGGCCAGGTGGTAGTCGATGCGCCAACCGGTGTCGTTGTCAAACGCCTTGCCGCGCCAGGACCACCAGGTGTACGGTCCGTCGACGTCGCCGGAGAGGTTGCGGTGGACGTCGTGCCAGCCGATCTCCTCACCGAAGAACCGGTCGAAGTAGGCCCGTTCTTCCGGCAGGTGGCCCGCTTTCTTGACGTTGCCTTTGGAGTTCCTGATGTCGCGGGGGGTGTGGGCAACGTTGAGGTCCCCCACCACCAGGGCGTGGTCGCTGTGCTTGGTCAGTTCCGGTAGCCGGGTGCTCATGACATCCAGGAAGCGGAACTTGTCGTCCTGCTTGGGAGTCCCCACTTCACCGGAGTGCACGTAGGCGCTGGCCACGGTGAGCTGGACGGGGTTTCCGGCGGCGTCGGGCACGCGGAAATCGGCTTCAACCCACCGGCCGGCAGTGGCGAAGTAGTCATCCCCGATGCCGTTCCTGGTTTCCAGGGGCTCGTGGCGGGAGGCAATGGCGACGCCGGCGCGGCCCTTGGCTTCCGCCTCGGCGTGCAGGATGTGCCAGCCCTCCCCCAGCAGTTGCCGGACAATCGCGTCAGGGGCGCGGACTTCCTGCAGGCAGAGGATGTCCACTTCACGCGGCTCCAGCCACGCCGCCATGCCGTTTTTGTAGGCAGCCCGGAGGCCGTTTACGTTGACGGATGCGATGCGAAGGTGGTCCTTGTTCAATGCCGAGCTCACCCGCTCCACTCTAGTCGATGATGGTTCCGGTCACCGGTTCTCCGCTGCCGCCGGAGGACTTGATCATGTCGCGGGCGTTGGTGGCTGTGATCCCGATGGTCTCGAGGGCGCGGTTGATGGTGTCCTGGTTGGCAGCGGTGCCCTTGGCCCGTTCCTCCTCCACCACACGGACCTGCACCTGGACGATTTTGAAGGAGTGGTCCAGTTTCAGGTCGCGCACCTCGTCCGCTTCGGTACGTTCGTAAACCACCCGGGTCCCGCCGTGGTCGGCGGATGCCTGCGCCGGCGCGCGGCCGGTCGCGGTGTGGAAGGCGCTCTGGGCCTCGGACAGCTTGGCACCGGCCTTCTTGGCGGCCCGCTGGATGCTGAAGACCACGAACGCAGCCAGCGCAAGCCAGAAGGCGGCGATGATGGCAACAACCCAGCCCACGACGTCGTTCTGGTTGGCGGCAAAGATGACCGCCACAATGAACGCCGTCACCAGGACCATCAGGCCCGGCCCGCTGATCCGGAACATCGAAAAACCGGCCCTGGCGGGTTTGGAGGATGACGAGGAGCTGCCCAAAGTTCGCATGCAGTTATTGTCTCAAACGGCAGACTGTGCTTCCGCCGCCTTCCACCGCCGGCGAACACGGGGCATGCACTTGCAGTCCCCTCATTAAACGGCCGACGGCGGCACGGTGCCTTCCGTGCGAAAGGTGCCGCGCCGCCGTCGTGCGCTTGCTGCGGGGCTAGTGTGCGCTGGCTGCTGCCCGTTCCGCGGCCTCGACCACGTTGGTCATCAGCAGCGCCACTGTCATGGGGCCCACACCGCCGGGGTTCGGCGAAATCCAGCCGGCAACCTCGGCAGCGGCGGGATCGATGTCGCCGTAAACGCGGCTCTTGCCCGTCTCCGGATCGGTCTCGCGGGTGACGCCGACGTCCAGCAAGGCAGCGCCCGGCTTCACGTCCGCGGCCTTGACGATGTGCTTCACGCCCGCCGCACCCACGATGACGTCCGCCTGCCGCAGCAGCTCCGAGAGGTTTTTGGTGCCGGTGTGCGTCAGGGTCACGGTGGCGTTGACGTCCCGCCGGGTCAGCAGCAGTCCGATCGAGCGGCCGATTGTGACGCCGCGTCCCACTACCACAACGTGCTTGCCCGCGAGGCTGTACCCGTTGCGCTCCAGGAGCTCGATAACGCCACGGGGCGTGCACGGCAGCGGCGTGGTGATCTTGTTGTTGACGTTCAGGACCAGCCGGCCAAGGTTGGTCGGGTGCAGGCCGTCGGCATCCTTGGCGGGGTCGATGCGCTCCAGGATGGCGTCCGTGTCCAGGTGCTTTGGCAGTGGCAACTGCACGATGTAGCCGTGGCAGGCCGGGTCCGCATTGAGTTCGTCAATGAGGGCTTCCACCTGCTCCTGGGTGGCGTCAGCCGGGAGCTCGCGCTGGATGGAGTTCATCCCGATCTGCACGGACTGCTTGTGCTTCATGGAGACGTACAGCTGCGAGGCAGGGTCGGCGCCCACCAGTACGGTGGCGATGCCGGGAGTGACGCCCTTGGCCTTGAGTGCGGCCACGCGTTCGGTCAGCTCGGCCTTGATGGCGGCGGCGGTGGCCTTGCCGTCAAGGATCTGTGCGGTGGTGGTTTCAGTCATGGGTTACCACTGCTCGTGCTGGGGGTAGAGCGGGAAGTCGGCTGCCAGCTTGTCCACGCGTGCCTGCAGAGCCTCGACGTCGGTGCTGTTGCCTGCCTTGAGGGCGGTGGCGATGATCTCGGCGACCTCGGTGAACTCGGCAGCACCGAAGCCACGGGTGGCCAGCGCCGGGGTGCCGATGCGCAGGCCTGAGGTGACCATCGGCGGGCGGGGGTCGAAAGGCACGGCGTTGCGGTTGACGGTGATGCCCACGGAGTGCAGGAGGTCCTCGGCCTGCTGGCCGTCCAGCTGCGAGTTGCGCAGGTCGACGAGCACCAGGTGCACGTCGGTGCCGCCCGTGAGGACGGAGACGCCGGCTTCGGCGACGTCGGCCTGGTTCAGGCGGTCGGCGATGATTTTGGCGCCTTCCAGGACGCGCTCCTGGCGCTCCTTGAATTCCTGGGTGCCGGCGATCTTGAAGGCAACGGCCTTGGCGGCGATGACGTGCATGAGCGGGCCGCCCTGCTGGCCCGGGAAGACGCTGGAGTTGAGCTTCTTGGCCCACTGTTCCTTGGCAAGGATCACACCCGAGCGGGGACCGGCAAGGGTCTTGTGCACGGTGGAGGTGACGACGTCGGAGTGCGGCACCGGGCTGGGGTGCAGTCCTGCTGCCACCAGGCCGGCGAAGTGTGCCATGTCGGTCCAGAGCAGCGCGCCCACTTCATCGGCGATGGAGCGGAAGGCGGCGAAGTCCAGGTGGCGCGGGTAGGCGGACCAGCCGGCGATGATCACCTGGGGCTTTTCGGCGATGGCCTGCTCGCGGAGCTTGTCCATGTCGATCCGGAAGTTGTCTTCCTCCACCTGGTAGGCAGCGACGTTGTACAGCTTGCCGGAGAAGTTCAGCTTCATGCCGTGGGTCAGGTGGCCGCCGTGGGCCAGGGACAGGCCCAGGATCTTGTCGCCGGGGGTGATCATGGCGGCGAGGGCGGCCGCGTTGGCCTGCGCGCCGGAGTGCGGCTGGACGTTGGCAAACTCGGCGCCGAACAGTGCCTTGACCCGGTCGATTGCCAGCTGTTCCGCAACATCTACGTATTCGCAGCCGCCGTAGTAGCGGCGGCCCGGGTAGCCCTCGGCGTACTTGTTGGTGAGGACGGAGCCCTGGGCTTCCATCACGGCGCGGGGCGCGAAGTTCTCGGAAGCAATCATTTCCAGGGTGCCGCGCTGGCGGCCAAGCTCCTGCTCAAGGACTGCGGCGATTTCGGGGTCAAGCTCAGCCAGCGGCTGGTTGCTGACGGCTGTGGTTGAGGTGGCTGTAGTAGTCACGAAGAACTCCTGGCTAGGGATACGGGCACTGCTTAGGTCAGGCTACCGGCTGGCGCGCTTTCGCACCGCGTTGATGACAGGGCGTGAAAGCTCGGCATGGCGCTGCTGTGCTGACGCGGGGGCAGCCCCAATTCCGGCAAAACATGACCCTCGGCCCAGGCGTACGATCCGTGGTCTTCGTGATTGCCGCTCCCTGGTGGTTAGCCACCCAACGCCAGTTGCGACCCTCCCAGCCTACCAAAACCGGCACCCGCAGCGCGGGTAGGCTATTACGCGTGAATCAAGAGCAGCTGAACCAAGCGTACGTTGTAACCCTGTCCTGCCCGGACCGTCCCGGAATCGTCCACGCCGTGGCTGGAGCTTTGCTGGTGGCAGGGTGCAACATCATGGACTCGCAGCAGTACGGCAGCCCTTCAACCGGCAACTTCTTCATGCGCGTGGAGGTGACCACGGCGGCCCCCAAGTCCGAGCTGCGCGCCGCGCTGGAGCCCGTGGCGGAAGCGTTCTCCATGCAGTGGAACCTCAACACCGTCGGCGACAAGGTCCGCACCCTGGTGATGGCCAGCACCTCGGCCCACTGCCTTAACGACCTGCTCTTCCAGCAGCGCTCCGGCACGCTTCCCATCGACATCCCCGCCATCGTCTCCAACCACCAGGACCTGGCCGGGCTCGCCGAGTTCTACGGCATCCCGTTCCACTACATCCCCGTGACCAGGGACACCAAGGTCCAGGCTGAGGACAAGCTGCGCGCGCTCATCGCCGAGCACGACATCGAGCTGACTGTGCTGGCCCGCTACATGCAGATCCTCTCGGACGAACTGTGCACCGAGCTCACCGGCAAGGCCATCAACATCCACCATTCGTTCCTGCCGTCCTTCAAGGGCGCCAAGCCGTACCACCAGGCGCATGCCCGCGGCGTGAAGCTCATCGGGGCCACGGCACACTACGTCACCGCCGCCCTGGACGAGGGTCCGATCATCGAGCAGGAAGTCATCCGCGTGGACCACGCCCGCACCCCCGAGCAGTTCGTGCAGATGGGCCGCGACGTGGAGGGCCGCACACTGGTCCAGGCCGTCCAGTGGCACGCCGAACACCGGGTGCTGCTGGACGGCAACCGCACGGTGGTCTTCAACTAACTAGCAGCAGTTGGGTACAGGGGTGGCTTAGGGTGAACCCATGGCTCCTCTTTACCCTTTCGCCGGCAAATCCCCGGCCGTCCATGACTCAACATTCGTGGCCCCGTCGGCCTCGATCATCGGCCAGGCAACCCTGGGCCCGGACTCCAGCGCCTTCTACGGCGTCTCGGTCCGGGCCGACACCGCGGCCATCACCGTGGGGGCCGGCAGCAACCTGCAGGACAACGTGGTGCTGCACGCCGACCCCGGCTTCCCCTGCACGGTGGGCCAGCGGGTGAGCGTGGGGCACGCCGCCGTCGTGCATGGCTGCACCGTGGAGGACGACTGCCTGATCGGCATGGGCGCCACGGTCCTGAACGGTGCGGTGATCGGCGCCGGCTCGCTCGTTGCTGCCGGCGCCGTCGTACTCGAAGGAACCGTGGTTCCGCCCCGGTCACTGGTGGCGGGCGTGCCCGCCAAGGTGCGCCGGGAGCTCACCGAAGAGGAGTTCGACGGCGTCCGCGCCAACGCGGCGCGCTACGTGGAACTCGCGGCGAAGCACCGCGACATGCATTCCCCCAGTTAGTCCAGGCTGATTGGGCCGAACTCGTCGAGCAGGTCCCCCGGGCCCGGGTTGCCCGGCGCGGATCCGCCGCCCAGGTGGTTCACCACGCCCCACACCGCGTTCAGCCCGGTGGTAACGGCGCCTTCTGCCCAGCCGGCGGTGAAGGAGACGTCGTCGCCGGCCAGGAAGATGCCGCGCTGGGATTCCGGCAGTTTGTCCTGCTTGAAGTGCGTAAACAGCCGCTGCTGGTAGCGGTAGTGGCCGGGCAGGTTGGCCTTGAAGGCGCCCATGAAGTTGGGGTCCGCCTCCCAGGACACGGTGATGGGCTGGCCCACGATATGCCCGGCGATGTCCACCCCTGGATAGATCTGCTCGAGCGAGTGCAGCATCAGCTCCACGCGTTCGTCCGCGTCCAGGGCCAGCCATTTCAGGGCGTCGTCATTCCAGGTGTAGGAGAGCAGGATGACGGCGGGCTGGTCCGGGCCGTTGTCCAGCAGGTAGGTGGCCCTGTTCAGGCGGTCCGTGAGGGTCATGGACAGGACCTCGTTGCCGGTGGTGGGGTCGATGTCCTTCCAGAACGGCCGGTCCACCATCACGAAGGTCTTGGAGGACTGCATGTAGTGCGAGCGCTCCATCGCTGTCCACAGCTCGGCAGGGAACAGAGCCTCCTCCGTGTGGATGCGGGTGGACAGCAGCCACGACTGGCAGGTGGTCACCACCGCGGGGTAACTGGCCTCCCGGCCCCAGCGTTCACGGATCCGCAGGTTGCCGTCCGGGTCCCGGCTGATCCTTCCCACGGCGCCGCGGGGTGAACCGGAGTGCAGCGAGGCCAGGGACGTACCGGCTGGCCAGTGCACCATGTCCGACGGCGCGTGCTGCCACAGTGCCTCGGGCAGCCGTTGGGCTCCCCCGCGGATGAGCCGGTGCTGGTCGTCCGCGTCGGTGTAGACCACGCGGAGGATTTCGAGGATGGAGTTGGGGAAGTCCGTGTCCCAGCCGCCGGTGCCGAACCCCACCTGGCCGAACGCCTCCCGGTGGGCAAACCCAGCCTTCTTAAAGGAGTCGCTGGCGGCGATGAAGCCATAGAAGGTCTGTTCGTCCATGAGCGGGAGCAGTTCGTTCCACAGGCCTTTGATCCGGGCCATGTCCCGTGCCTTGATGGCATCCTGCATTTCCACGAACTTGGCGCCGTCATTGACCGCGGCTTTCCAGGCGTCGGCCACCTCCCGGAAGAACGGCGGCAGGTCGCCCGGCTTTTCCGCGTAGTGCTTTTTACCGGCCAGCTCGATCACCGTGCTGGAGGTGGCCTCGGCGAGGGGGTTGGGGAAGTCCTGGCTCTCCAGGCCCAGCAGGTCCACGTAGTGGTAGAAGGCCTTGCCGGAAACCGGGAACCGCATCCCCCCAAGGTCCGCCACCACGCCGGGTGCTGCCGGGAAGGCGGCCGTGCGGAGCCGCCCGCCGATCTGGTCCGCCTCGTAAACCACGGGCCGGAGCCCGAGCTTCATCAGTTCATAGGCGGTCACCAGCCCGGAAAGCCCGGCCCCGATCACGGCAACTTCCGTGCCGTACAGCTCCGGCGGGACCGAGCCCAGGCCGTCCGGGTGGGCAAGGTAGTGGTCGTAGCTGAACGGGAAATCGGGGTTCAGCATGGTGATGGGCGCTGGCTGCCCGCCGGCGCGCCGCCCGGCCGCATCCGCCGGCGGCGTGGAGGTGCTGGAGGGGTCGGAGGCAGGCAGTTCGGTGGCGATGGTCATGATTGTTCTGCTTTCACAGGTTCCTGGCCGGGGGCCTTGGCGGTCAGTTCACGGTAGTCGAGCTCGCTGAGGGCCGCTACCTTGGAGTTCCGGCGTCCATAGCCGAAGTAGATGGCGATGCCCACGAGCATCCAGGCGCCGAATACAACCCAGGTATCGGTACCAAGGTTGGCCATCAGGTAGGCGCACATGAGCGTGCCCAGCACGGGGGTGATGGGGTACAGGGGCACCCGGAAGCTTCGCTTCAGGTCCGGGCGGTTGCGGCGCAGGTAGATGACGGCCACGTTGACCAGCGCGAACGCGAACAGGGTTCCGATGCTGGTGGCATCTGCCAGGGCGCCGAGCGGGACCAGGCCAGCGGTAAGGGCGACGACGGTGCCCACAATGAGGGTTCCGGCGGCAGGGGTGGCGGTGCGCCGGGAAACGCGCCCGAAGACCTTGGGCACGAGTCCGTCCCGGGACATCGACATCAGGATGCGGGTCTGGCCGTAGAGGACGGTGAGCACGATGCTGGCAATGGCAAGGACAGCGCCGACGGAGAAGACCAGCGCGATCCACGGCTGGTGCGTGGTTTCCTCCAGAATTTGGACCAGGGCCGCCTCCGTGCCGTCGAACCAGCCCCAGGGGCGGGCGCCGATGGCAGCCACGGCTACGAGGACGTAGATGCCGGTGACGATCACCATGGAGAGCAGGATGGCGCGGGGAAGGTCGCGTTTGGGATTCCTGGCTTCCTCGCCGGCCGTGGAGGCGGCGTCGAATCCGATGTAGGAGAAGAACACCCTGGAGGCGGCGGCGGATACGCCCGCGGCCCCCATAGGCATGAGCGGTTCGAAGTTTCCTGCATTGAAGGCGGTAAAGGCAACGGCACAGAAAAAGAGCAGGATGCCTACCTTGACGATGACGATTGCGGTGTTGATCCGGGCGCTCTCACGCGCTCCGCGGACCAGCAGGATCATGGCCAGGGCCACGATGGCCACCGCAGGGATGTTCACCAGTCCCCCGTCACCGGGAGGCTGGGCCATTGCCTCGGGCAGCACCTGCCCAAACGCAGCCAGTGTTTCGTTGACGTACTGGCCGGCCCCCACGGCCACGGCGGCCACGGAGACCGCATATTCCAGGACAAGGCACCAGCCGCAGATCCATGCCATGCCCTCGCCCAGAGTGGCGTAGGAGTAGGAGTAGCTTGAACCCGCCACCGGGACCAGGCCCGCCATTTCGGCGTAGGACACTGCGGAGAGCAGGGCGGCCAGGCCGGCGATGACGAACGAGATCCAGATGGCAGGCCCGGCCAGCGGAACCGATTCGCCGAGGATCACCAGGATGCCCGTCCCCAGGGTGGCCCCCACGCTGATCATGGTCAGGTGGAGGACGCCGAAGCTGCGCACCAGCCCGGCGCCTCCCCCGCCGCTTCCGGCCTCACTGGCCAGCTGGCCGATGGGTTTACGGCGCAGCAGCTGCGCCCGGAGGCCGGGCCGTCCGACGCCTGGCGCAATGGGTTTTTCGGTGGTCACAGGCACAGTCACCGTTGACGTCCCTTCAGAGTAGTTGTCGGTTTCCCCTCACCAAGGTTGGCATGTGAGCCAACTCTCAACCCGGTGCAAAATGACTTATAGTGATCCACCATGAGACTTTATGCACAATGGCTGCAGGCCCGGAAATCCAGCCAGGGCGGCCGCCGGGTGCCCCGACCAGCAGAAGCCGGTCCACGCCGGGCGCTCCCGTGACCGTTGAGCCCGCGGAGTCCGGCCGGCTGAGCTTCGTCACGCTCCAGCAGTTCCTGGACCAGCTGCCGCCGTTGCTCACCATGCTTCACGACGGCGGCAGCGGCGGCCGGCTGCTGCGCTGGGTTGAACCCAGTGAGCTGGAGGACCCCACGCCCTACCTTCCGGAGGGTGAATTCCTGCTCACCGCCGGCCTTCCCTTCCTCGGCGATGGCGGCTCACCCGCCAGCGTGGACGCGTATGTCAGGCGGCTGGTGGACGCAAAGGTGGCGGCCCTCGGATTCGGGATCAGGCCCTACTTCGATGCCGTCCCGGCGGTGGTGCTGGACGCGTGCCGGCGGCACAACCTCACCTTGTTCGAGGTACCGGAGTCGCTGCCGTTCGCGGCGATCGGACTGCAGTTCTCGCAGCTCCTGGAGACCGACAATGCCAGGGTCTTCCGGCAGCTGGCAGAGAGCAACCGGCAGCTCATGCGCGCCGTCCTCTCCCCCAGGCCGGAGCATGAACTGCTGGCAGCCCTGGTCCAGCGCGTGCCCGTGTGGGCCGTGATGGTGGGGGCGGATGGCCGGGTCCGGGCCCGCGGCGCCAGTGCCGGCGGCAGCACCGCCGTCGAACTTTCCCTGCTGGAACCCATGCTGGAACGGCTGCTGTCCGGCCGCGGCCCCCGGGTGGAGATGGACGGCTTTGACCAGCCGGGCTCGGCGCTGGTGGTGGGCCATCCGCTGCGCAGCACCAAGGACGCCAACCTGGGCGCACTGGTTCTCGGCTCCGACGTTCCGCTGACCCCCGCGCAGAACAACGTGGTCCAGTCGGCCGTCGGGCTGCTCGAACTGCTGGTGCGGCAGCGCACCAGCGGGTCACTGGCCCCCAGCCAGCTGGCCACCGCCGTCCTGCTGCACCCGGAAAGCCTCACCACGGGCGGCACCAAGCATCTCAATGGGCTCAAGGACCTGCTGGCGCAGAGCCTTTCCTCCACACGGTCCGCGCCTGTGCGGGTTGTGCAGGGCATCAACGTGGAGGCACCCCAATGGCCGGCGGGTGACGGCCCGGTCAGGGAGCTGCTGCAGTGGCGCCGGATGCTTGACACGAAGCTGGTGGAGATCACTGACTACGGGTTCGCCGCCGTGACCCGGCTCAGGGTGGACGATGCCTTGCTGGCAGACGTGGAGAAGCTCGGCTGGCGCCTGGTGATTGGCGAACCAACCGAGCTCGCCGGCCTCCCTGCCGCCTACCAGCGGGCCACCTCCCTGCGCAGCCAGGTCCAGAGAAGTGGACACAGCATCCGGGCCGACGAGGTGTCCTGGTCGGTCACCGGGCTGCTGGGCCCCGAGGCAGGGACTTTGCTGGCCGAACGCCTCCTGCAGCCGGTCCTGGCGCTTGAGCCGGACCGCCGCCACCCGTTGCTGGCCGTCCTCCGGGGCTGGCTCAGCGAAAACGGCAGCTGGGACGCCTCCGCCAAACTGCTGGGGCTGCACCGGAACAGCGTGCGGCGGCAGATCGGCGTCCTCGGCGAGCTGCTGCAGATGGACCTGAACCAGGCCCAGGTGCGGGCGGAGCTGTGGATTGCGCTGCAGTACGCAAACGCCCTGGCGGGCAGGGCGGACTAAAGGGGCACGGCGCGCTGAGGGGCAGCGGCTAGGCGTGGCCGTCCCTGGGTTGGCCTGTTTCCGGTGGCAGGCCGGCCTCCCACTCCCGGTACAGCCCGGGCCGGCGCTCCCGCAGGTATGGCACCTCATCCCGTGCTGCGCGGACAGCTTCCCTTCCCACTTCGGCAAACAGCAGCGCCGGAGCGTCCCCGGCCTCGGCGAGGAGCGCGCCGTCAGGTCCCGCCACCACGCTTCCGCCGCCAAACGTGTAGTCACCCTCGCCCCCACAGTGGTTGGCGTAGGCCACGTTGAGCTGGCTTTCCAGCGCCCGGGCACGAACGAGCACCTGCGGCACTGCTGCGAAGCCGGCGGACAGTGCAGTGGGCACCAGGAGCAGCTCGGCGCCCCGGACAGCGGCCGCCCTGGCGGCCTCGGGGAACTCGATGTCGTAGCAGATCAGCAGTGAGGCGCGGATGCCGTGGAAATCCACGACGGCGGGAGGCTCCGCGGCTGCAATAAAAGCCTCGCGTTCCTCGCCGCCGAAGAGGTGGACCTTGGCGTAACTGAGGATTTCCTTGCCGTCGGCATCCACCAGGGTGGCCGAGATGTGCCATCCGGGACCATCGGTGGGCGCCGTGCCGGCGCCGCTCCACGGGGCTGCGCCGCTTTCCGCGCCGGCGACGGCGGGCAGGCTGTAGACCAGACCGATCCTGTTCCGGCGAGCGATGGCGGCCAGCCGTTCACGGATGGCGGGAAGGTCCGCCGGATCGAGTTGGCTCCGCAGCCGCAGCGGTGCGTAGCCCACGGGAAACAGTTCCGGTGTGAGCAGCAGGTCAGCGCCGGACTGCGCGGCCCGGCCGGCGGCATGGTCAATGGTCCGTAGATTGGCCTCGATGTCCAGGACCACGGCATTCGCCTGGAGGACGGACAGCAGCATCGTTACCACCTTCTTTAGGCCCGACCCACCCGGATGGCCGGAACGTTTCCGCTTTCCAGCCTAGCCAGCCGGAGCCGGCGGCACCGGGTCGTTTGGACCCACCGCCGCGCCCTTCGGGACGGAATGCACGGCACCTGCTGGCGGGCCGGCCGGAGCCACTCGCGCATGCGTACGGCGAGTCGTTGCGTTAACTTCTTGACTACAAGAGCAGCGGTAGGGCAATGTTCTTAGCATGTCCGCAACCACGCGCTCAACGAGGAGCAAACCCAAAAATCCCGGGTCACAGTCCGCGCTGCGGCAGCTGAACCAGCAGCGGATTATCGAGACACTGATGGGCGGCCCGTCCACCCAGGCGGAACTGGCCCGGCAGACGGGGCTGTCCACCGCCACCGTCTCGAACATCGTCAAGATCATGCTCGATTCCGGCCTGGCATCCACCGAACCCATCACCAGTTCCGGGCGGCGGGCACTGAACGTGCGGTTGAACAGTAACGGCGCCGTGGCCGTCGGGATCGACTTCGGCCGGCGGCACCTGCGGGTGGTCCTGGCCTCGCTCAGCTACCACGTCATCGCCGAAGAATCGGTAATGCTCCCCTTGGGCCACCAGGCGGATGACGGCATCCAGGCGGCAGTGGAACTGCTGGAGAAACTGCTGCGGGAAAGCGGGGTGGAACGATCCTCGGTAGTGGGCGCCGGCGTCGGCATTCCCGGCCCCATAGACCGCCGGACAGGGACGGTGGCACAGGGCGCAATCCTTCCCGAATGGGTGGGGATCAATATCCTTCAGCATCTTGAGGAAACCTTGAGAATCCCCGTGTTTGTTGACAATGACGCCAACCTGGGGGCCTGGTCCGAGGTGACTTGGGGGCAGCACTCGGGGGTCAGCAACCTGCTGTTCTTGAAGATCGGTTCCGGCATCGGCGCCGGTCTGATCCTGAACGGTTCGCCCTACTACGGCAACGTTGGAATCACCGGTGAAATAGGCCACGCCACCATCCACGAGCAGGGCTTGGTGTGCCGCTGCGGCAACCGCGGATGTCTTGAAACCATAGCCTCCACCACCACCATGATTGAGCTCCTCAGCCGCGGCGAGGACCGGCCCCTAACGCCCGCGGACATTGTCCGCAAAGCCCTGAACCGGGACTCCGCCACCCTGCGCGTAGTGGACGACGCGGGCCTGGCAGTGGGCCGTGCGCTGGGCAACGTGGCCAACCTGATCAACCCCGAGGTGATCGTGGTGGGCGGGCCACTGGCAGGCCTCGGGGACATCCTGCTGGACCCCATCCGGAGGGGTCTGATCCGCCATGCAGTGCCGGTCATCGGGGAGACCACCACCCTCACCATGTCCTCTTTAGGAGACCGCGCAGAAGCCCTCGGAGCAGCCGCCCTGGTCTTCCAGCACGCCGGAATCCGCAAGTCCTAAACCATTTCGTTATCCGGCAATTGCGTTAAAGACTTGACGACAACAGCTGTGATCCAGTTTACTTTTTCATCAGACGGTCCTGCGCTTTGCAGGACGGACAAAGAAGTCATGCATTGGAGGCGTAAGGGCTCATGACGTCCCAGACAACGCAAACGGATCCGGTCATCCTGGAGATGCGGTCCATCACCAAGGAATTTCCAGGGGTGAAAGCCCTGTCGGAAGTCAGTCTTCGGGTTAAGGCCGGCGAAATCCACGCCATCTGCGGCGAAAACGGCGCCGGCAAGTCCACCCTCATGAAGGTCCTGTCCGGCGTGTACCCCTACGGAAGCTACGACGGCGACATCGTCTACCAGGGGCAGGTGCAGCATTTCAGGGACATCCGCGCCAGCGAACACGCCGGAATCGTGATCATCCACCAGGAACTCGCGCTGATTCCCGAGCTGTCCATCATGGAGAACATCTTCCTGGGCAACGAGCCCACCAAGCGCGGCGTCATCGACTGGGCTGAAGCCCGCCTGCGGTCCCTGGACCTGCTGGCGAGGGTCGGTCTCCGCGACGATCCCGATACCCCCATCAAGGAAATCGGTGTGGGCAAGCAGCAGCTCGTGGAGATCGCCAAGGCGCTTAACAAGTCCGTGAAGATCCTGATTTTGGACGAGCCCACCGCGGCGCTGAACGAGTCCGATTCCCAGCACCTTCTGGATTTGATGCTCGGGCTGAAGGCCAAGGGCATTACGTCCATCATCATCTCGCACAAGCTCAACGAGATTGAGCAGATCGCGGACTCCATTACGATCATCCGCGATGGCAAGTCCATCGAGACCCTTGACGTGAAGGCCGACGGCGTGGACGAGGACCGCATCATCAAGGGCATGGTGGGGCGCACCCTCGAGTCCCGGTTCCCGGACCACACCCCCAAGATCGGCGAGGTCTTTTTCGAGGTCAAAGACTGGACCGTCGCCCACCCCCAGATCCAGGACCGGCTGGTCTGTAAGAACTCCAGCTTCTTTGTCCGGCGCGGCGAGATCGTGGGGTTTGCCGGCCTCATGGGCGCGGGCCGGACCGAGCTGGCCCGTTCCGTTTTTGGCCGGTCCTACGGCCATTTCGTCTCAGGCCAGATCTACATGCACGGCAAGGAAGTCACGCTCAAGAGCGTTCACCAGGCCATCGAGGCCGGGCTGGGCTACGTCACTGAGGACCGCAAGTCGCTGGGCCTCAACCTCCTCGATGACATCAAGACCACCACGGTCTCAGCCAACCTCGAGAAGATAAGCAAACACAGTGTCGTGGACACCAACCAGGAGTTCACGGTGGCCGAGCAGTACCGCAAGTCCCTTCGGACCAAAGCGCCTTCGGTGCAGGAAGGTGTGGCCAAGCTCTCCGGCGGGAATCAGCAGAAGGTTGTACTGGCCAAATGGATGTTCACCGACCCCGACCTACTGATCCTGGACGAACCCACACGCGGTATCGACGTCGGCGCCAAGTATGAGATCTACGGCATCATCCAGCAGCTGGCCAACCAGGGCAAGGGAGTGATCGTCATTTCCTCGGAACTCCCGGAACTCCTGGGCCTGTCCGACCGCATTTACACCATATTTGAAGGCGCCATTACCGGCGTCCTGAACAAGGAAGAGGCCAGCCAGGAAAGCCTGATGAAGCTGATGACCTCCGCCACCCGAAAAGCCGCCTGACCGTCTGGGACACTCCAGATCCTTCCAGTTACAAGGACCGAAACAATGAACGCGCTCAAGAAACTCTTCGGTGGCGACACCCGCCAGTTCGGGATGATCTTCGCCTTGGTGGCCCTCATCATTCTTTTCCAGTGGCTCACCGGCGGCATCACCCTCACTCCGGGCAACGTCATCAACCTTTTCAATGGCAACTCCTACATCCTGATCCTGGCCATCGGTATGGTCCTGGTGATCATCGCTGGCCACATCGATCTGTCTGTGGGGTCCGTAGCAGCATTCGTAGGCATGGTGGTGGCCATCACCATGCGGGATTGGAACATCCCCTGGTATCTGGCCATCCTCCTGGGGCTCGCCCTCGGTGCGGCGATCGGCGCCTGGCAAGGTTGGTGGACAGCCTATGTAGGCATCCCGGCCTTCATTGTCACCCTGGCCGGCATGCTGATCTTCCGTGGCGCCCAGCAGTTCGTAGGCCAGTCCAACTCGATCCCCGTCCCCCGGGAGTTTCAGTACATCGGCGCTGGCTACCTTCCAGAGTTGGGACCGGACACCGGTTTCAACAACCTCACTTTGCTCCTTGGGCTTGCCGCAGTAGCGTTTGTGGTTTTTGGTGAGATCCGACGTAGGCGAACAGCCCAGGCGCTCGGGGCAGATGTCCCCGAAACGTGGGTCATGGTCCTTAAGCTCGTCCTGATCTGCGGTGCCATCCTCTACGCGACCTACCTGTTCGCCACCGGCCGCCCGGGCACATCTTTCCCCGTTCCGGGCCTCATCCTCGCCGTCCTGGTCCTGGTTTACGGCTTCATCTCCTCGAAGACAGTGGTGGGACGCCACGTGTACGCGGTCGGTGGCAACCGGCACGCAGCCGAGCTCTCCGGCGTGAAGTCCAAAAAAATCAACTTCCTGGTGATGATGAACATGTCCATCATCGCCGGATTGGCCGGGATGATCTTCGTGGCCCGCTCCACCTCTGCCGGCCCTTCGGACGGCACAGGCTGGGAACTTGACGCCATCGCCGCTGTCTTCATCGGCGGCGCGGCAGTCACCGGTGGCGTGGGTACCGTAATCGGATCCATCGTCGGAGGCTTGGTCATGGCCGTCCTGAACAACGGCCTTCAGCTACTCAGCGTCGGTGCGGACTGGCAGTCCATGATCAAGGGTCTGGTGCTGTTGGTGGCTGTGGCCGTCGACGTCTACAACAAGTCCCAGGGCCGGGCATCCATTATCGGGTTGATGATGAGGAATTTCAGCCGGCAGTCCAGCGGCACAGGCACCCCGCTCCAGCCGGACGAAGTCACCTCCACCAGAGAAACCATTTCCAAGGAAGCCTGAGCAGTTCAGCTTCCCGCCCCCAACACCCCAAAAGAAAGTGGACACAGAAATGCGAATGTTTGGCAAAGCAGGAAAGGCAGCAGCGATAGCTGCGATCGCAGCACTGGCGCTGACAGGTTGCGGACGTTCCGAACCAAGCACCCCAAGCGGCGGCGCAAGCGGGGGAACCGGCGGCTTCGCCCAGGACTCCGCGATCGGCGTCGCACTTCCCAAGAAGACCAGCGAGAACTGGGTCTTGGCGGAAAAGCTGTTCAATGACGGGCTTAGCAGCGCCGGTTTCAAGGCCACGGTGCAGTTCGCCAACAACGGTGTAGCTGAGCAGCAGAACCAAATCAGCGCCATGATCGCCAAGGGGGCAAAGGTGATCATTGTGGGCGCTCTCGACGGCTCCCAGCTGGGAACACAGCTCCAGCAGGCCAAGGATGCCGGCGCCACCATCATCGCCTACGACCGCCTTCTGCTGAACACGGAGAACGTGGACTACTACGTGGCCTACGACAACTTCAAAGTCGGGGTGCTGCAGGGCCAGGCCCTGCTGGACGGCATGAAGGCGAAGAAGCCGACTGGCCCCTACAACATTGAGCTTCTGGCGGGGTCGCCGGATGACGCCAACGCAAAGGTCTTCTTTGACGGCGCCATGTCTGTCCTCAAGCCCAAGATGGATGACGGCACGCTGAAGGTCCTCTCGGGCCAGACGACATTCGAGAAAGCTGTTACGCAGGACTGGAAGGCTGAAAACGCCCAGCGCCGGATGGACACGCTCCTGACCGGATCGTACGGGACGGCCTCGCTTGATGGTGTCCTCTCACCGAACGACACCCTTGCCCGGGCGGTCATCACTTCCGTCAAGGCGGCTGGCAAGCCGATTCCCGTCGTCACCGGACAGGACTCCGAAGTTGAGTCCGTGAAGTCGATCCTGGCGGGCGAGCAGTACTCCACCATCAATAAGGACACGCGCAAGCTCGTTGAGCACGCCATCACCATGGTCAAGGACCTCCAGGCAGGCAAGAAGCCTGAGGTCAACGACGACAAGTCCTACAACAACGGCACGAAGGTTGTCCCTGCCTTCCTGCTTCCACCGGTCATCGTGACCGCCGCCAACGTCAAGACGGCCTACACGGACGATCCCGTACTCGGCCCGATCACCAAGTAACACCTATAGAACAGCCGGGTAAACCGGCAAGCGGAAAGCCCGGTCCTTTCATGTGAACTGGTCCCCGAAAGTATGGACTGATTTTTCCAGTCCAACTTTCGGGGAGCAGTTCAATGAGGACCGGGCTTTCCTGCATGTTGGCTGTCGTTGGAGCCCTGAACTACTGTTTGACCACAAGTACCCCCGGACCGGTGAACTGCAGGGCGTGGTTCTTCACCGCCTGGGGCGTGGTGAACGCCTTATAGCCGTACATGTCGGAAGGGCTCCAGCCGACATCGGTGGTGAACTCCCAACCCGTCCAGTCTGGAGCTTCAGTTCCGTTCAGCTCCGCCTCTGCCAGCGCCTTGGCCCGATTCTCCGCGAAGGATGCTGCGGCGATGGCGTTGAGGTCCGCGGCCTGGCCGTTGTACCAGGATCCCGTGTCACTGAAGCGGTTGCCGTTGTAGCTGCTGACCATGATGGATGGGTCGGCTCCAGGACCGGTGTACTCGAATGCATTGCGTTCGGAGAAAATCCGGGACTCGTAGCCCGCGCCGATGAAGTAGCTGTGGCCGCCGTTGGCTTCACTCACCAGTGGATAATCGGGATCGTCGGTGCGTCCCACAAAGTAGTTATTGACGACGTGCACCTGGCCAAACCGGACCCGGGGCGCGCGCTGCTGGAGGTTTTTAAAGTAGTTGCCGATGTAGCTGACACGCAGCTTGCCGCCGTCCTTATCCACGTGTTCATCACCGGAACCAAGCAGCATGGTCTTGTCGTGATTGCTAAGACTGCTGTTCGAGATGGTCACGTAGTCCGTCCCATCTTTCAGGTCCAGCAGGCCATCGTGTCGGTTTGCTGGCTTGCCGCGGAATCCCACAGGCGCTTCGCTGTCCGGGTAGCGGCCGTCGGAAAGCCGGACGTGGTCAATCCAAACATGGTCCGACGTCACTGAGGACATTGCATCGAAGCGTGCGTTCCATGCACCATCTCCGTCCTCCGGAGACCACGTGGTGAAGAAGTCCACTGGAGCCTCAACGCTGAGGTTGCGCACCACCACGTTTGTTGCGCTGAGGATTACGATGTTGGCCCCAACGAAACCGGAATCTGCACCGAGTCCGATGAGACTAGTGTTGCTCGGAAGGCTCACCTCGATCTGCCGCTTCATGTTATTGCTGCCGGTCTGCCGTAGCTGGCGTTGCCGCTTGCAGTAGTCGAAGGCCTGGTCACTCCACGACTTGCCCTCGAGGCCGAAGCAGGACATGTATTTGTTGATGTCGTACCCGGGTGCATAATCCTGCTCACCGAGGATCCGTCCGTCGGGGGTCTGGTTCCCGTTGATCGTCCCATCGACATAAATGACCTTCGGTGCCGACGGCTCGCCGTGGTTGGCCAGTGCGGCCTTGAGGTCAGCGAGAGTACTGACTTGGTACGTGTTCCCGGCCGGAGCGCCTGCCCCGCCGTTGGTACCGCGTCCGACGGCTGCCCATCCTGTGGTTGCCGCATCGTCAGCGCGAATTACACCGCCACTTGTTGGCGCCGGGCTGGCGGGGGCGGGACTGGCTACTGCAAGACCCGCGACGAGAACAAGGGCTACGGAGAAGGAAACCGCCCCCGCACGGCGAAGGCGCCGTGGTGCACTTGGAAAAATTTGAGGCTTCGCTTGGGACGTCATTGGCCTAATTTCCGGCATGCCAAACAGACCACATGCCTTGGTGTGTGTTGCATCAGATTGAATACGCAGCTTCTGAGAAAACGGTTTCTCGACTCGCACTTAATTTCTAGTCCTTTTTTGACAAAACTGTCAATAGGACTTCACAGGCCAAACACAGGTCCGGCCGGATTCCTGCACAGGATGCCCGGCGAGGGTTGATGCAAAGCCGGCCTTCGGCGCCGGCACCTGAGTCATAGGAGTAACGTGAGCGTCCTTGCCCGAAGCGTAGGCAATGCCTTCAGAAACAAGGTCCGCACCGCAGCTGTTGTCGCGGTGCTGGCCGTCGCCATTGGCCTGGCCCTGGCCATGCTGGTGGCCAACCAGGCGGTCGGCGCCAAAGTCCAGGAGCTCAACGCCTCCGTCGGCACCGTCCTGACCGTCAACCCCGCCGGCGGGCAAGGCTTTGAAGGCGGCGGTGAGCCGCTCACCGCCGACCAGGCAACCACCGCCGCCGGCGTCCCCAACGTCAGTGCCGTCGTCGGAACCTCCACCCTGCGGCTGCGGAACGCGGCTGCTGCTGCAGCACAGGCGTCCCAAACGGGACAGACCGGGCAGACCGGGCCCGGGGGTCAAACCGGGCAGGCCGGCCCCGGCGGCCAGGCCGCAGCTACCCTGACCACCAGCCTCACCGCCGCGGTGGATGCCGGCACGCTGGGCAACCGCAACCAGCAGGCCAACGGAACCACAGGTAACACGGGATCCACCGGGACCACCCAGCAGCCCGTCCGGTCCCTGCCGGTCACCGCCACCGGCATCGGCGCCGAAGTGGACACCACGGGCAAAGCATTGAACATCACGCGGGGCTCCGGGCTTGGTGACTACTCGGCAGCATCCAGCGGCGCGTTGCTGGGCACCACGCTGGCGGAGAAGAACAACCTCACCGTCGGATCCACCTTCACCATCAACGACCAGACCTACACGGTGACAGGCTTGTTCGACGCCGGCACGGCCTTCGGCAACAACGCCGTGTACGTCACCCTCCCCACCGCCCAGGCCCTTGCCGGAACACCGGGTGAGCTTTCCAGCATGATCGTCACCGTCAACTCCATGGACAACGTCGCTTCCGCCAAGACGGCCTTGCAGGCAGCCCTCGGCACCGACAAGGCCGACGTCACCCAGGGCCAGAACCTGCAGACCGCGGTCAGCTCTTTGGACAGCGTCAAAAACATCTCCTTCATCGCCTTCATCGCCGCTCTTGGCACCGCCGGCCTGATCATCCTGCTCATCATGGTGATGCTGGTCCGGGAGCGCCGCCGCGAAATCGGTGTGCTGAAGGCCATCGGCGCACCCAACCGCACCATCGGCCTCCAGTTCGTCCTCGAAGCCCTGGTCCTGGCGGCCCTGGGCAGCGCAGCAGGCGCAGCCATCGCCTCCTTCGCCAGCGGCGGCATCGCGTCCGCCCTGATCAGCAGCAACGCCACCACCACAACCACTGCAGCGAGGGGCCGCGGCTTCCCGGGAGGCCAGGGTGGACCCTTCGGCGGTGCCTCCCAACTGTTGAACTCCGTGACGGCGAGCGCATCGCCGGGAGTCATAGCCGGCGGCATTGCTGCAGTGTTCGGCGTCGCCATCATCGGCGCCCTGGTGCCGGCGCTGCTGACGGCGCGCATCCGTCCCATCGAAGTCCTGCGAGGAGAATAGCCATGATTGAAGTCAAGAACCTGGTCCGGACCTTCAACTCCGGTGACCGCACCATCAAGCCGGTCAACGACGTCAGCTTCACCCTGGAACAGGGCACCCTGGCCTCGATCGTGGGCAAGAGCGGGAGCGGCAAGAGTACTCTGTTGTCCCTCCTGGGTGCGCTGGACAAGCCCACCAGCGGAGACGTCGTCGTCAACGGCGTCAGCCTGGCCAGCATGCCCGATGCAAAGCTGACCGAATACCGCCGCCGGGACATCGGCTTCGTGTTCCAGCAATTCAACCTGATTCCCAACCTGTCCGCGGTGGACAACGTGATGCTGCCCATGGAATTCGCCGGGATGCGAATGGCGGCAAGGCTGCAGCGCGCCAAGGAACTGCTGGAGCAGGTCCAGCTGGAGCCGTCCAAGCACGAACGCCGAATCAACAGGCTCTCCGGCGGCGAGCAGCAGCGCGTGGCCATCGCCCGCGCCCTGGCCAACGAGCCCAAGCTCATCCTGGCCGATGAGCCCACGGGCAACCTGGACGAGCAGACCGGGGACCACATCATCGAGCTCCTCAGCTCGCTCAGCCGCGACCACAACACCACCATCCTGGTGGTCACCCACGACCGTGCCCTGGCCAACAAGACGGACCGCCGGTTCCGCCTGCAGCACGGCAAGCTGACGGAGGAGCCGGTCCGCGGCCGGGCTGTCGCGGCCTCCGCCTGACGTGCAAAAGGGGCCCAGGGTGGGGGCCGCGTCCCCACACCCTTGGCCCCTTTTTCGCTTCTTTCCCACCTCGCTGCAAGTTTCCCGCCCCTCCGGCGCCGCTGTGACAGGATGGCAGCTATGAGTGCTCCCATTGCCACGCCATGGCTTTCCACGCAAGCTGACCAGGATCCCCGGTCCGCCACCGGGGCTCCCCTTCGCTGGGGAATCATCGCCACGGGCAGCATCGCCCGCGCCGTTTCGCAGGATCTCGCGCTGCTGGAGGATGCCGAGCTGTACGCGGTCAGTTCCCGGACGCAGGACGCCGCGGACGCATTCGCCGTGGCCTATGACTTTGAGAAGGCCTACGGGGACGACGGCGGTGTGCCCGGCTACCAGCGGCTGCTCGCCGATGACGCCGTGGACGTTGTCTACGTCGCCACGCCGCACGCCCAGCACCATGAAATGGTTCTCGCCGCCCTCAACGCCGGCAAGCATGTGCTCTGCGAGAAGGCCTTCACCATCAACGCCCGCGAAGCTGCGGAGCTCATCGAGGTTGCGCGCAGCCGGAAGCTTTTCCTGATGGAGGCGGTCTGGAGCCGCTTCCTTCCGTCCATGCAGCGCGCTTTCGAGATCGCGGCGTCCGGTGAACTGGGCGACATCCACTGGGTCACCGCGGACCTGGGCTTCCCGGCACCGTACTCCCCCACGGCCAGGCTGTGGGCGCGGAAAGACGGCGGCGGCGCACTGCTGGATTTGTCCGTCTACCCGCTCCTGTGGGCGCTCGGCACGCTTGGCTTCCCGCAAACCGTCAGCGCCACGGGGTTCGTCAACGACGACGGCGTGGATGCACAGAACGCCATGAGCCTCGGCTACGGCCACGCCTCCCAGGTCCAGCTCACCTCTTCCCTCCTGGCCCACGGACCCCGCACTGCCACCGTGGCGGGAAGCCAGGGCTTCCTGCAAAGCGTGGGATCCATCAACAACCCCCGCGAACTCGTCATCGCCAAGGGGTGGGAGGATCGCCGGACCGAAACCTTCGACGTCGTGGGCAAGGGCTACGCCTACGAGCTGCGCGAGGTGATGCGGTGCGTCCAGCAGGGACTCACCGAAAGCCCGGTCATGCCGCTTGAGGACACCCTGAACACCATGCGCCTTTTCGACGGTGTGCGTGCCCAGCTCGGAGTGACCTACCCCAACGACAGCCACTAGCGGAACCTTCGGCTCCGGACGCACGACGACGGTGGCGCAGCTTTCGCTGCATCGTCAAGAGCGTGACGCTCGCCTTCGCCGTTGGCACCTTCCGCGCGCGTTGCCACCTTTTGTAAATTCTCTGTAGAGAACTCTGGACTTCAGGCAATAAGCAGTCTTACCATTTAGACGGCATCGATTGCACCGGTCACTCACTGGGGGGTGGTACGCATGGCTCGTATGAGTACGCCATGGCGTGCCCTGCGCCCGGCAATCCTCGCCGGCGCCGCCGCGGTCACCTGGTTGACTCTCTCGTCGACGGCTGCATCCGCCGACACCACACCGGACTCCTCATCCCTGCTGGGCAGCGTCACCAGTTCGGTGTCATCCTTAACCCCTGATCTCGCGGGTGCGGCGTCACCGGTTCCTGCTGGCTCACCGGGAGCCGCTGCAGTCCCGCGGCTGCAGCCCGTAGTAGCGCCGGTTTCCGGGCTGGCAGACAACCTCATTGCCGCCGTTCCTGTGGTGGACCACGTGGTTCCGGCGGGCGCTGTTTCCACGGTCTCCGCCCCCGTTGTTGAGCTTGCCGACAACGTGGCGGCCGGTGTGGCACAGCTTGTGGTAGCCCCTGCAACGGAGGCCGTTCCGGCGCTCGAGCCGGTGCTCCAACCGGTTTCTGACCTTTTGACCGGCACTGCTCCGCTGCCCGTCCCACCCTTGGAAGCCGTGGAAGCGGAGGTTCCTGCCGTGCTGGCCCCTGCTCCCGAGGAGGGTCAGCCAGTGGCTGTGGGGGAGACGCCGGAGGCCGTTGAGACGGCCCCGGATGCTGACTTGGCTGTGGGCACGTCGTCCCTGGCAGCAATGGACGGTGGCAACGCAGGCCTGGAAGCAGCGGGCCCGGGCGTCCTCGCCAAAACGGCTGCCCCGCAGTCCGCGGTGTCCGTGATAGTCGATTCGGTCTCGGAGCAACCCCTTCCCGCTGACCCCTCACCCCTGCCCGCTCAGGCTCCTGCAGCCCCGGCGTCCGGCACGGGCAGTGGTGGATCCTCGGGTGGCCCTTCCGGTGCCGCCGCATGGCTCAACCCCTTCGACTTCGGATTTGAACCCGCCGGCGCTGTTCCCGCCGGCGAGACCCCTGAGCACGCCCCCGCGCCGGTGTCATTCGACCCCGGTTCTTCTCCCGACTAGTTGAGGCCCCCTGCCCCTTCCCGGGCAGCACGTGGCTCTACGGGCAGCTGACCAGCGCCCGAACACCCTCAACTAATTCAGGAGCAACCATCATGAACTGCACCCTTCGCAGGGGGCTGCTTAGCACCCTCTTTGCCGGCGGCCTTTTGGCTTTCGGCTGCGCTGCCGCCAACGCGGCGGACACCCCCAGCGGGACGGACCTTTCCGCTTCCGCCCTCATCTCGGCGGCGGCACCCGCTGGCTCGACGTCGTTGGGCCTGCTGGGTGACCCAACGCCGGCCGGAACAACGGGTGTCGCCGCCGTAGTGGACGTCAACCTCGGGCTCGGCACGGCGACCACCACGGATCCCGCCACCACCGGCACCACCAACCTGGCGGCCGCAGTGGACGTCAACCTCGGCCTCGGCGGCATCACCGCCCCCGCCACCACGGACAGCACCACGGCAAACATCGCGGCGGACGCCAACGTGGATCTCGGACTCGGCACCGTCACCACCACGGACCCCGCAACCACTGGCACCACGGCGAACATCGCGGCGGACGCCAACGTGGATCTCGGACTCGGCACCGTCAGCACCGCGGATCCCGCAACCACCGGCACCACCGACCTGGCGGCCGCAGTGGACGTCAACCTCGGCCTCGGCGGCATCACCGATCCCGCCACCACGGACAGCACCACAGCGAACATCGCGGCGGACGCCAACGTGGACCTCGGGCTCGGCACCGTGACCACCACGGATCCCGCAACCACGGACGGCACCACGGCGAACATCGCGGCGGACGCCAACGTGGACCTCGGGCTCGGCACCGTCACCACCACGGATCCCGCAACCACCGGCACCACCGACCTGGCGGCCGCAGTGGACGTCAACGTGGACCTCGGGCTCGGCACCGTCACCACCACGGATCCCGCAACCACGGACGGCACCACGGCGAACATCGCGGCGGACGCCAACGTGGACCTCGGGCTCGGCACCGTCAGCACCGCCGACCCCGCAACCACCGGCACCACCGACCTGGCGGCCGCAGTGGACGTCAACCTCGGCCTCGGCGGCATCACCGATCCCGCCACCACCGACGGCACCACGGCAAACATCGCGGCGGACGCCAACGTGGACCTCGGACTCGGCACCGTGACCACCACGGATCCCGCAACCAGCGGCACCACCGATGTGGCGGCCGCATTGGACGTCAACCTCGGCCTCGGCCTCGGCGGCATCACCGATCCCGCCACCACGGACGGCACCACGGCAGACCTCGCCGTCGACGCAGCCGTAGATCTCGGCCTCGGCGGCATCACCGATCCCGTCACCACGGACAGCACCACAGCAGACCTCGCCGTCGACGCAGCCGTAGATCTCGGCCTCGGCGGCATCACCAACGGTGACACCACCGGACTCGGCAGCACCGTGGACGCAGCCGTAGACCTTGGTGCTGATCTGGGCACCGGTACTGCGGGCAGCGGCGGCCTGGATGCTGTTGTCGACCTTGGCATTGACCTCGGTATCGGGCTCGGCGGTGACACCACGGGCACCTCCGACCCGGGTACCACCACCCCGGGCGACGGCACCACCGGTGACACCGGTACCCTCGATCCCGGCACCCCGGGTTCTGACAACACCACGGGCAACGATGGCGGCACCACGGGTGGTAATTCCGCGGGCAACGGCGGCACCGGCACTCCAGGCATCGGCGACGTCACCGCAGCACCGGCCGGCTCCACTGCAGTCAGCGGAGCCATCACCACTGTGACGACGCCCCGCGGTACCCCGGCCCGCGGCAACGCTGCCCTTGCCAACACGGGCGCTGGCCACACCGGACTTGCCAACACCGGCTGGGACGGATCACTGGTTCCCCTGGCCCTGCTGCTCCTGGCCGCCGGGCTCCTGGTGCTCCGCAAGCGCAAGGTGTCGTAGAGGCCTCACGGCAGAACCGTAACCGCCCGCACATGTGCACCTGAAGCGGCAGCACGCAGCGGGCTGACGGAAGGAGGACGGCACCCCAGACACTTGGCAACAGTACAAAACATGTCATCAGCACACATGTCCTTGTAGCCAATGGTCCGGCGGCGAAGATGTTCGAAATCGCCGCCGGGCCGTCGGCGTGCCAGGACGGGAAAGCCTAGGTCAATCGCTGGTTCCGGCCTGCCGCCCGTATAATTTGAGGTACGACAGTGCCGCAGCGCACCGGGAGGAACGGTCATGGTGGCGGAATCGCCTAGCTCCATCAAGAATGAAGTGGTCGGCGGTCGCTACCGTTTGGGTGACGTTGTAGGCCGCGGCGGAATGTCGTCGGTGTACTGTGCGCGGGACGAAAACCTGGGCCGCGATGTGGCGTTAAAACTCTTCGCCCCGCAGGCCCCGGACGCGGACGAACTCAAGCGGCAGGAAGCCGAAATCAAGCTCCTCGCCACACTCAACCATCCGGGCCTGGTGACGCTCTTCGACGCCGGCATCGACGACCGGATTCCGGACGAACCCCGACCCTTCCTGACCATGGAACTGGTGGAGGGCCAGGACCTGCGCGGCCGGATCCGGCACAGCCGCGTTCCACTTGAAGAGCTGTCCGTCATCGGCGCAGGCATCGCCGACGCCCTGGCGTACGTGCACGGCCTGGGCATCATCCACCGCGACATCAAACCCGGCAACATACTCCTGGTCCAGATCCGGCCGGGTGAGCCGCTGCGCCCCAAGCTCACGGATTTCGGGATCGCCAGGATTGTGGATTCCACCCGCCTCACGTCAACAGGCACCATGGTTGGCACCGCAGCCTACCTCAGCCCGGAGCAGGCCCTTGGCAAACCCCTGTCTTCTGCCACGGACGTCTATTCCCTGGGGCTCGTGCTGCTGGAGTGCATCAAAGGCACCATCGAATACCCCGGCAGTGCGGTGGAATCCGCCGTTGCCCGGCTCCACCGTGCCCCGGAAATCCCCGACGACGTCCCCTCCGAGTGGGCGGACCTCATCCGTTCCATGACCGCCATCGAGCCGCTGGAACGTCCGGCCGCCGCTGACATTGAAACGGCGCTGCGCCAGGCCTTGGTCTCCCCCGCCTCGACGCCGGGTGAACTGGCCCTGGAGGCCACCCGGGTACTGCCCGCCATGCCCTTCCATCCCCCCTCCATCACCGCGGAAGAGTCCGTGGATGAAGTGCGGGAGGCCGCAGCGGCCACGGAGGCTGAGAGTCCTGTATCACCGGCCGCCGACGCTGTATCCGGCAGGGCAGCCGGCCCAGCCCCGGCGAAGACCACCGGCAAGCCCCGCCTCTCGCGGAGCCGGCGGATCTGGCTGGCCGTGGTGCTCGGTCTCCTGGTACTTGCCGCTGCCGCCGCAGCGGTGGTGATGAGCATCTCCGCCCGGCCTGCCGACGTCGTCCCCTACCCCACGGTGACCGGCGTCCTTGGCGACCATCTGCAGGAACTTCAAAAGAGCGTGGCCCCGTGACCCTGCGGCGCCCCGCCACGGGCCGGCTGCTGCTGGCCTGCTCGGCGGCACTGCTGGCGGCAGCCCTCCTCAACGCCTGCGCCGCCCCGGGAAACGGACTGCAGCGCGAGGCCGCAACCCAACTCCAGGCCCGGGTCCTGGAAGCGACCCAGGCTTCATCCCAGAATGATCCCGTCTCGGCGCTGAAAGCGCTGGACGGTCTCGACGCGGACCTTTCCGCGGCGCAGGCAAAGGGCCAGGTCTCGGAGGAACGCCGCCGCAGCATCATGACCGTCGTCTCCGCTGTCCGGGCGGACCTCAACGAAGCCGCGGCCGCACAGGTGGCGGCCTCGAAGGCTGCCGAGGATGCCCGCGTTGCCGCCGGCCAGCCAGCACAGGAGTCGCCACCTGCACCGGCACCTGCGTCGCAGGCCGCTCCCGCGCAGGCACCGCCCCAGGGCAACGCGTCCGGCAACGCAGGGGACGCGGGTAAGAACAACAACAGCGACAAGGGCAAGGGCAAGAACTGAGCCCGCGCTCAATGCGCCACAAAACAAAAGAAGCGGTGCTCCGGGGAAAACCGGAGCACCGCTCTTCTATGCCATGGCAGCCGGTGTTAGGCCAGGCTGGCGATGACCTTGTTCAGGGTGGCGGAAGGACGCATGACGGCGGAAGCCTTGGCGTCCTCCGGGCGGTAGTAGCCTCCGATGTCCACGGGTGAGCCCTGGACCTCGGCCAGCTCGCCCACGATCGTTTCCTCCTTGGAGGAAAGCTCGTTGGCGACCGAGCTGAACGCGGCGGCCAGGTCGGCGTCGTCCGTCTGCTTGGCCAGTTCCTCTGCCCAGTACCGTGCCAGGAAGTAGTGGCTGCCACGGTTGTCCAGCTCACCGGCGCGGCGGCTCGGGGACTTGTTCTCCAGCAGGAACGTGCCGGTGGCGCGGTCCAGGGTGTCGGCCAGGACCTGGGCGCGGGCGTTGCCCGTGGTGGTGGCCAGGTGCTCAAAGCTCACGGCCAAGGCCAGGAACTCACCCAGGCTGTCCCAGCGGAGGTGGTTTTCCTTGAGGAGCTGCTGGACGTGCTTGGGGGCCGAGCCGCCGGCGCCGGTCTCGAAGAGCCCGCCGCCGTTCATCAGCGGAACCACCGAAAGCATCTTGGCGCTGGTGCCCAGCTCCAGGATGGGGAACAGGTCCGTCAGGTAGTCGCGGAGCACGTTGCCCGTGACGGAAATGGTGTCCTCACCCTTGCGGATGCGCTCCAGGGTGAAGGCGGTGGCCTTGACCGGGGCCATGATCTGGATGTCCAGGCCCTCGGTGTCGTGGTCCTTCAGGTATTCGTTGACCTTGGCGATGAGGTTGGCGTCGTGGGCGCGCTCCTCGTCCAGCCAGAACACGGCAGGGGTCTGGGAGGCGCGGGCACGGGTGACCGCCAGCTTGACCCAGTCGCGGATGGGCGCGTCCTTGGTCTGGCAGGCGCGCCAGATGTCGCCCTCGGAGACCTCGTGCTCGATCAGGACGTTGCCGTTGCCATCGACGATCTGCACCTTGCCGGCTTCCTGGATTTCGAACGTCTTGTCGTGGCTGCCGTATTCCTCCGCTGCCTGCGCCATGAGGCCGACGTTCGGCACGGTGCCCATAGTGGTGGGGTCGTAGGCGCCGTTGGCACGGCAGTCATCGATGACCACCTGGTAGATGCCGGCGTAGGAGCTGTCCGGCAGCACGGCCAGGGTGTCAGCTTCCTTGCCGTCCGGGCCCCACATGTGTCCGGAGCTGCGGATCATGGCCGGCATGGAGGCGTCCACGATGACGTCGCTGGGGACGTTCAGGGTGGTGATGCCCTTGTCCGAATCCACCATGGCCAGGGCCGGACCGTCTTCCAGGCCCTTCTTGATCAGGTTCTGGACGCCCTCGCGGACGTCCACGGGCAGGTCCTCAAGGCTGCTGAGGATGGCGGCAAGGCCGTTGTTGGGGCTGATGCCGGCTGCGGAGAGCTGCTTGCCGTAGGTCTGGAACAGTTCCGAGAAGTAGGCCTTCACCACGTGGCCGAAGATGATGGGGTCCGAGACCTTCATCATGGTGGCCTTCAGGTGCGCGGAGAACAGCACGCCTTCTTCCCTGGCGCGGGCCACCTGGGCCGCCAGGAACTCGTCCAGGGCGGCGGCGCGCATCACGGTGCCGTCGATGACCTCGCCGGCCAGGACCGGGAAGGCCTTCTTCAGGACCTTCACGGAGCCGTCTTCACGGACCAGCTGGATGGCAATGGTGCCGTCGTTTTCGATGACCACGGACTTCTCATTGGAACGGAAGTCATCCTGGCCCATGGTGGCCACGTTGGTCTTGGAGTCAGCGGTCCAGGCACCCATGGAGTGCGGGTTCTGGCGCGCGTAGTTCTTGACGGACAGCGGTGCGCGGCGGTCCGAGTTGCCTTCACGCAGGACCGGGTTCACGGCGGAGCCCTTGATCTTATCGTAGCGCGAGCGGATGGCGGTTTCCTCGTCGGAGGAGGGATTGTCCGGGTAGTCCGGCAGCGCGTAGCCCTGGCCCTGCAGCTCGGCAATGGCCGCCTTCAGCTGCGGGATGGAGGCGCTGATGTTGGGCAGCTTGATGATGTTGGCTTCCGGCGTCTTCGCCAGCTCACCAAGTTCGGCAAGGGCGTCACCGATCTGCTGCTCCGGGGTGAGGTAGTCACCGAACACGGCAATGATGCGGCCGGCGAGCGAAATGTCGCGGGTCTCCACCTCCACACCTGCAGTCGAAGCGAACGCCTCGATGATGGGCAGGAACGAATAGGTAGCCAGCATCGGCGCTTCGTCGGTGTGGGTGTAGATAATCTTGGACATGCGCGGGCGTCTCCCTGTGGGTCGGCTTGGTTGTGAAAAATTCGGTCTATTTCACCATGTACAACTTACCCGAGGACCCGGCGTTGAACCGTACCGGAGTCCCAGCGTTACCCCGGCGGTGGGCAGGATTACAGCGATAGAGAACGGTCGACGGCGGCACGCGCCCGGGTGCCCCGGCCGCCGTCGCAATTGTGGGGCGTACGGGTATACCGAATGGTCCTAAGCCGGTATTTGATATCTCACTACTGTGTACAAACGTGTCTGGTGGGGATAAATTCGCTAAGTCACTCCCGATCCAGGGCCCGACCCCGTTCAGACAGGACAACTATGACACGCACCAGGTCTCTGGCTTCCGGCCTCCTGACTTTCTCAGCGGCCGCCGTGCTTGCACTCACCTCGGCCGGCGGGGCCTCAGCCGCGCCGGCACCGGCCAACGGAAACGCAAACCCGTCGGTGGCCAGCGTCACGCTCGATGCCGGCGGCGCAGCAGATTACTGGACTCCCGAACGGATGCAGAGTGCCGTTCCCGGGGACACCCTGGCCGGCAAGGCCCTGGAACGCGGCAACCGCTCCAGCGCCGCCCTCGTGGAGAAAGGCAAGCCTGCCACCAACAAGGGAACCAAGGGCAAGCCCACCATCGCCCAGAGCGAGAACCCCGTCTCCCACATCGGCAAAGTCTTCTTCACCCTGGGCGGGGCCAACTATGTGTGCTCAGGCAACGCCGTCGCGTCAACCAACCGCAGCACCGTGGCCACGGCCGGTCACTGCGTGAACGAAGGCCCGGGCGCGTACGCCACCAACTTCATCTTCGTCCCGGCCTACGAAAACGGGGCGGCCCCCTACGGCAAGTGGACCGCCAAGGCCCTGTACGCCCCCACCCAGTGGGCCTCAAACGGCGACATGACCTATGACACCGGCTTCGCCGTCGTCAATCCGGACGGCAATGGTGATCTGCTCACCGACGTCGTCGGCGGCTCGGGCACTGCCTTCAACCAGGCACGGGGCCTGACCTACACGTCCTACGGCTACCCCGCCGCGGCGCCCTTCGACGGCCAGACCCTCAAGAGCTGCACCGGCACCGCGTCGGATGATCCCAACAATCCCCAGTTCGGTACCCAGGGCATCCCGTGCGACATGACCGGCGGTTCCTCGGGCGGTCCGTGGTTCATCGGCATCGGCTCCGACGGCCTGCAGAACTCCATCAACAGCTACGGCTACAACGGCTCACCCGTGATGTACGGGCCGTACTGGGGCACCGTCATCCAGGACACCTTCAAGCGTGCAGCAAAGTCCTAAGGCACCTGAGCCGGACGAGGATCCAGTCAGCCACGTCGACCTGACCCAGTCACCCGAGGAAGTCCTCGAGTACTGGACGGAAGAGCGGATGGCGGGGGCCATACCCCGGGAGATTCAGCTTCCGGAGCCCGGCCCCGGCCAGGACGACCACAGTCAAGACGACCAGGACTAAGCCAGCACAACGACGACGGCGCCCGTCCCCTTCGCGGGACGGGCGCCGTCGTTCGTTGGCTCACCATCGATTGCTCCGAAATGGTCGTTTACGGACCCGAAAACGACACCTACGGAGCAATCGATGGGTGGCCGGTGGGTGGGCCCACGCCGCCCGGGTTCCCTGGCCGAGCGCCAGCGAGGTTAGGGCGGCGGTGGGCCTAGTGGAAGAAGTGGCGGGCGCCGGTGAAGTACATCGTGATGCCCGCCGCGTTGGCTGCGGCAATCACTTCCTCATCACGGACTGAACCGCCCGGCTGCACGACGGCGCGGACGCCGGCGTCGATCAGGATCTGCAGGCCGTCGGCGAACGGGAAGAACGCGTCGGAGGCAGCCACAGCGCCGCGGGCCCGCTGGGGTGCGCCGGCACCGCTGGCGTTGGAGGCACCGCCGGCACCTTCGACGTCGGACTCCACCGTGACGCCCAGCGTGTTGGCCCGCTCCACGGCCAGGCGGCAGGAGTCGAGCCGGTTTACCTGGCCCATGCCGATGCCTACCGCAGCGCCATTGTCGGCGAGGAGGATGGCATTGGACTTCGCAGCCCGGCAGGCGGTCCAGGCGAAGGCGAGGTCGGCGAGGGTCTTCTCATCGGCGGCTTCACCGGCGGCGAGGGTCCAGTTGGCGGGGTTGTCGCCGTCGGCGTCCACCTTGTCGCTGACCTGGACCAGCATGCCGCCGGAGACCTGGCGGAACTCCGTTGGGTAGCGGCCGTAGCCCTCGGGCAGGGCAAGCAGGCGGATGTTCTTCTTCTTGGAGAGGATCTCCACGGCCTCAGGCTCGAAACCGGGCGCGATGACCACCTCGGTGAAGATGTCCTTGACGGTGTTGGCCATGCCGGCGGTGACGGTGCGGTTCGCGGCGATGACGCCACCGAACGCGGAGACGGGATCGCAGGCGTGGGCCTTGGCGTGGGCGTCGGCGATGGGGTCCGCGGCGTCAGCGGAACCGACGGCCACACCGCACGGGTTGGCGTGCTTGATGATGGCGACGGCCGGTTCGCTGAAGTCGTAGGCGGCGCGCAGGGCGGCGTCGGCGTCCACGAAGTTGTTGTAGCTCATGGCCTTGCCGTGCAGCTGGTCGGCCTGGGCGATGCCCACCGGCGCAGCCTTGTCTACGTAGAGGGCGGCCTGCTGGTGCGGGTTCTCGCCGTAGCGCAGGACTTCAGAACGTTCCAGGGACAGGCCGGCGTAGGAAGGCCAGTCAATGACACCGTCACCGTCCTCATCCAGGAACTGGCTGGCGGTCCAGGTGGCCACCGCGTTGTCGTAGGCGGCGGTGTGGGCGAAGGCCTTGGCCGCGAGGCGGCGCCGGGTCTTCAGGTCGAAGCCGCCGGCGGCGGCTGCCTCCACCACCTGGCCGTAGAAGGACGGGTCCACCACAATGGCGACGGCGGCATGGTTCTTCGCGGCCGACCGAACCATGGCGGGACCTCCAATGTCGATCTGCTCCACGACGTCATCCTGCGCGGCACCGGACTTGACCGTTTCCACGAACGGGTAGAGGTTCACCACCACCAGGTCGAAGGCTTCGATGTCCATGCTGGCGAGGGTCTCCATATGGGCCGGGACGCGGCGGTCCGCCAGGATGCCGCCGTGGACGCGCGGGTGCAGCGTCTTGACGCGGCCGTCCAGCATTTCGGGGGAACCGGTGACTTCCTCAACCTCCTGCACGGGAATGCCCGCGGCGGCGATCTTCTTGGCCGTGGAGCCGGTGGAGACGAGCTTTACGCCGGCTGCGTGCAGGCCCTGGGCGAGCTCCTCCAGACCGGTTTTGTCGTAAACCGAGATCAGGGCCCGGCGGATGGGTACACGGTCAATGGATACGCGCTCATGCTGCGTGAAGCTCACAAATGTCTCCGTCTTATCTCGCGGAACAGGGCCGCGGTTGGTGGGGATAGGGCCAGTTTATCGCGAAGGGCGCGGTTGCCCCGTGTGTCCGCCGGAGTGTGAACGCGCGGAGGCCCGGCTAGAGTTTTCAGCAGGAGGCGGCGATGAACACTTACACCACTGTGCCCAGCGGCGAACAGGTGGTCCAGGAACTGCCCTGGCGATGGAAAGTCCAGGGCAGGATCTTCCTGATCGGGGGTCTCGGCTTCATGTTCGATGCCTGGGATGTGACCCTGAACGGCATCCTGATTCCACTGCTGTCCAAGCACTGGTCGCTCTCCGCCGGGGAGGCGGCGTGGGTGGGCACGGCCAACCTGATCGGCATGGCCCTGGGCGCCTTTATCTGGGGAACCATCGCGGACACCGTGGGGCGCAAGAAGGCCTTCACCGCCACCTTGCTGCTGTTCTCCGTGTTCACCGTCCTGGGCGCGTTCGCCCCCGATTTCATCTGGTTCTGCGTCTTCCGGTTCATGGCCGGATTTGGCCTGGGCGGATGCATTCCGGTGGATTACGCACTGGTGGGTGAGTTCACCCCGCGGAAGCAGCGCGGCAAGGTGCTTACTGCCATGGACGGCTGGTGGCCTGTGGGTGCGGCCCTGGCCGGGTTCGTATCGGCCGGGCTGGTGGCCCTCTACGGAGACTGGCGCCTGACCATGCTGGTGATGGTGCTGCCCGCCCTGCTGGTCTTCTGGATCCGGCGCAGCGTGCCTGAGTCCCCCCTGTTCCTGATCCGGAAAGGCAGGAGGGAGGAAGCCGCCAAAATCATCGACGGCCTGGTGGAAGCCACTGGAGCGGAACCCCGCGCCTACAGCCTTCCCGACGCCAGGGATGTCCCCCGGCTTTCCGCCGGCAGCGCCTGGACCCAGTTGCGCTCGGTGTGGCAGTTCAACTGGAAGATCACCGTTGCCGCCTGGTCCCTGTTCTTCAGCATCCTGCTGGTGTATTACCTGTCCCTGACGTGGATGCCGAGAATCCTCATTGGCGCCGGGTTCGCCGAGTACAAGGCGTTCATCACCACCGCGTCCATGGCCGCCGTCGGCTTCCTTGGCGTCGTGGTGGCGGCGCTCCTGGTGGAGCGGGTGGGGCGCAAATGGATCCTCGCCATCACCGGTCCGCTGTCAGCCCTGACCCTGGTGATCGTGGCGTTCGTGGTGGACATCCCCACGGCAGCGGTGTTCTGGCTGCTGGTGTTCGGTTTCGTGGTGCAGGTGGCCATTCCGGTGCTCTATGCCTATGTCTCCGAGCTCTATCCCACCGAACTGCGGGGAACAGGGTTCGGCTGGGCGTCCACGTTCTCGCGCCTTGGCGCGGGTTTTGGGCCGTTGGTCTTCGCGAACTACTTCTGGCCGGAGCTCGGCCTGGCAACGTCCTTCGCCCTGGCCGGCGGGCTGGTGCTGCTGGCCGTGCTGTGGATGGCATTCTTCTCGCCCGAAACCCGCCAGCGCCGCCTGCAGTAGCCGCTTTCGCGACGCGCTGGTCCATTTCCGACACGCAAGTTCCCCTGCGCCCACAGTATTTGAGCCGCGAAATGGCATGTGCACATCGAATAAGAAAGTGCGCGTCGAAGGTGGTCTTAGGAGGCGGTGAAGGCGGGGTCCGCGGCGAGGGCGGCCAGGGTGGAGACCAGGAGCCGGCGCTCCACCACCTTGATGCGTTCGTGCAGGGTTTCCTCGGTGTCGGAGTCCTCGATAGCCACCGCGTCCTGCGCGATGATGGGGCCTGTGTCCACGCCGGCGTCAGCCCAGTGCACCGTGCAGCCGGTGACCTTTACGCCGTAGGCCATCGCGTCCCGCACCCCGTGGGCGCCGGGGAATGCCGGAAGCAGCGCGGGGTGCGTGTTGAGGTACCGGCCGTTGAACGCGTCGATGAAGTCCGGGCTGACGATCCGCATGAACCCGGAGGAAACCACCACGTCCGGCTCGTAGGCAGCCACGGCCTTGGTCAGCGCGGAATTCCAGTCGGCGCGGTCCGGGTAGGCCTTGAAGTCGACCACGAACGTGGGGATGCCGGCAGCAGCGGAGCGTTCGACGCCGTAGGTTCCTTCGCGGTCCGCTCCCACCGCTGCGATCTCCACGCCGAGCTCCCCCGCCTGGACGGCGTCGATAACTGCCTGGAGGTTGGACCCGGTTCCGGAAACAAGGACGACGATACGCATTGGTCCAGCTTAGGTGCAGGCTCGCGTACGCTGGAAAACATGAACAGCGAACCGGGCCGGAGCGGGCAGCAGCAGGTCAAACCCCCGCTCAGCGAGGCGGCAAAAGCCTCCCTCGCCAGGACCCACACCCTGTTCCGGATGTTCGTCGTTTCGGTGCTCGGGGCGTTCTTTGTGTACCAGCTGGACGTCGGCTACCTGTGGCTGACTACTTTGCTTACCGCCGTAAGCCTGGTCCTGGGGATTGTCCTGCTGGTCCGGGCCATCCGACTGAAGGAATCCAAGCTGGTTCTCCTGGGCACCATTTCCGGGCTGGTGGTTGCAGCCGTCATGGTGCTGCTGATTGTCACCACCATGGTCCTGTTCGACCAGGTGCGCGAGTACCAGGCCTGCCTGGGCCGGGCGCTGACGGACCGGGCCACCCACGCGTGCATGGCACAGTTCCAGGATCTCCTGCCCACCAAAGTCCGCTAGCGGGCTTGGTCCTAGTGGACCAGCTCCGCGTCGCGTTCCGCCGGCGCGGTTTTCTCCCGTTCCAGCCAGGGGCCGGCCGCGTAACCAATGACGACGCCGATGCCCACTTCTGCCGCCACCCACAGGCCCGTCCACAACGGGTCGGGTCCGATGGCGGTCAGGCGGCCGAGACCGGCTGACCCCCGGGCGATCCAGGCCAGGCACATGGTCAGCAGCCCCGCGGCCATCCCGGCCAGCATGCCGAGCACCAGGGTGGAGACGGATGCCGTGAACCAGCGGGCGTGGACCTTGATGGCGAGCCACTCGTCGAAGTGGTTCTCCCCCTCCCGGAGGAACCACCAGCCCGCCATGACCCCTGCCAGCACCGGAACGATCAGGGCAACGAAGGCGTAGTCCAGTGACCCGGACGGGATGGCCGCCAGGACGGGTATGGACGGAAGCGGCCCGACGGCGGTCCCCAGCGCCCCTGCCTGGGAGCCAGCCCCCATGGCAAAGCCGGCACCGGACGTCCACGCGAGGGCAAAGACCACAAGGTTGGGCAGGAAGCCAAGCTGCGCGATGGTGAGGGCGGCGCCTCCCACCGGGCCGGCGTCGAGGGCTTCATAAACGGACACCACCAGGTTCCAGTGGATGAACAGGTCGACTGCCAGCAGCGCCGCGGCCAGGGTGAGGGCTGACACCCCGGCCACGAACCCTGCCTTCGCCGCGGACGCGAAGTACGATCCGGCCCAGCGGGAATGCTGGCTGGTGCGCGAGATCCAGTCCACAGCGTCGACGCCGATGAGCCGGCTCCAGGATTCTGCTTCCCGTCGCGCCCCGACCACCATGCCGAGACCGAACGGGATAAGGGGAACCAGCATGGCGTACCAAAGGTTGATGACGACGTCGCTGCTGCGGCAGACGAACCCGGTGGCCGCGCCGAACGCTGAATAGACTGCCCACGAACCCAGCAATGCCTGCCACAGCTGGTCCGTGTAGGAGGCGCGGGCAAGCCGGCGGCCGGCGCGCCACGCCAGGAGGAACGGGATCAGGGTCAGGCCCAGGGGAATCAGGCTCAGGATGCCGGACCCGCCATGGCTGGCAGGCGCGGGCCCGCCGCCGGCAAGTTCCAGCGGCACCCCGTGGACCAGGAGCCACGACTGCCCCGCCAGGCGTGCCAGAACCTCGAACTGCCCGTTCTGGAAACCCGCCGTGGCCCATACAGCCACGATGGGCGCCACGACCACCAGCGCTGAAATGATGGCCGCCTGCGCCGCTTCAAGGCCACCCTGCAGCCACAACGGCATGGGAAGGCCACGGTCTCCGGTCTGATCAGCGCGCAGTTTCATCGTGTTCCATGGTGTCACGCCGGGTGCGCCGCGCCCGCGAACGACAGGCTCCCCGGCGGCACCGATCACCAACCAAATGCTCTGGCCACCGGCGCTTTTTGCCCTGCACCGCCGTAAAATTGGTAGAAACCAACACCCCCCGCCCCGCCGAGGGTGTTTTGCGATTTCCGCTGGCTGCCGGGCGTGAACAGCGCCAGCCGTCTACCCGGATTCCGTCAACCGGGAAAACAGGAGCCGCGAATGAGAGATGAACCGTAAGTTCTGAAGATATTCGTCCTACTGGCTGGTGCAGTCACCGCTATCGGCACGGCTGCACCAGCATCTTAAAACAGTGCGGCGCCGGGAGCCTCCAACCGGGCTCCCGGCGCCGTTCACCGAGTCAGGGCCGCTGATTCAACCAGCCTGCCCCAGGACTGGAGGCCGAAGCCCCCGTCCCTGTCAGCGGCGGGTGCCGCCCTCTGTTTCGATGTTCTCCTTGCGGACTTCCTCGTTCACCGTGACGTCGTCGCGGACAACTTCCTTGTCCAGCCGGACCCGCTCCACCGGGACAGCTTCCTTCTCCACCACCGGGCGCTCCTCGTGGAGGACCACCTCGTGCTCTTCCTCGCTGATGGCAGGTCCGTCCAGGGCTTCGCCGCGGTTGGCGTCCGTGATGGGCTCACGCTCGATCCGGACTTCTTCGCGCTCCACCGGGATGGTCTTGGTGACATTCTCGGTGGTGACGTACTTGCGCAGCCGTGCCCGGCCGGTGGCCTCACGTTCCTTGCCCACGTGGAGCTGTTCCTCGGACCGCGTCATGGCGTCGTCCGTGGTGGGACCGGAGGTGTCGTGGCCCACGGCGTCGCGGGTGTGGGTGTCCCGGTCCGAGGTATCGTGGCCTGCGCCGAGGCCGGCGGTGGGGGTGCCTGCGTTCAGGTCGGCATCGCCCTGCAGGTCCACGTCCCCGGCAGTGCCGGTGCGGGCCTCGGTGTAGGTCCGGGCACCGCGCTCGTAGTAGGTGTACAGCCGGTCCTCTTCCTCAGGGGTGAGGTGGCCGTCGGCGTCCACGCGGGGCGCGTCCTTGACGTGCTCCTTGGTGAAGGGGACAACCAGGTCTTCGCCCTGGTTATGTGCGCCCTCAACCGGCACGAAGGACTCGGAGGTACCGAAGAGGCCCGTTTTCACAGTGACCCATGTGGGCTCGCCCGTGTCGTCGTCTGCGTACAGCTGACCGATCGAACCAATCTTGGTGCCGTCGGAACCGACGACGTTGCCGCCCTTGGTGAGCAGGTTTTCAAGGTTTTCCCTGTTGAGCATGACGTCTCCTTGGATGGTCGTTGCACTGGGTCTGCCAGCAATGGATGGTCCGGACCGGGGATTGCTCCCGTCATCCGGCTTCCGCCCCGGCTGCTTGAGGCTGCGCTGACTGCCCCACTACCGTAAGCATGCTTAGCATCAAATGCAAAGCTTACTTAGTAATTTTTTTGGCAGCATGGGTGGCTGTTCACCCGGCCTTCTCCTCCGGGTAACGCTTTTTCCCCCGCCATTTCAGGGAAGGCGCCCACGGTTGAGGGGTGAGGATCGCAATCGTTGCCGAATCGTTTCTGCCGTTGATGAACGGTGTCACCCATTCAATCCTGCGGGTCCTGGACCATCTCCAGGAGCGGGGCGACGACATACTGGTCATCGCCCCGTCGGCCCAGGACGGGCTGGCGCCCGGCCAGGTCAAGGGGGCGGAGGTCCACCTGCTTCCCTCGGTCCCGCTGGCCGGCTACACGAACGTGCGGGTGGCACTGGGGGGTGTGTACCGGGTCAAGCGAATCCTTGCCGAGTACGCGCCCGATGTGGTGCATCTTGCCTCGCCGTTCGTGCTGGGCTGGCGTGCCGCCCAGGCGGCGCACCAGCTCGGTATCCCCACCGTGGCCGTCTACCAGACCGAAGTACCCAGCTACGCCGCCCGGTACGGCGTTCCCTTTCTGGAGAACTGGGCCTGGAGCAGGGTGGAGAACATCCATCTGCTGGCCTCGCGCACCCTGGTGCCCTCCACGTTCGCGCTGAACCAGTTGCGCGGCCGGGGCATTCCGCGGGTGCGGATGTGGCGCCGAGGCGTGGACACTGCCCGGTTTTCGCCGGAAAAGCGCGACGACGGCTGGCGGGCCTCGGTTGCCCCCAACGGGGAGCGGATCATCGGCTACGTGGGCAGGCTGGCCGTCGAAAAACAGGTGGAGGACCTTGCCGCACTCGCCGGAATTCCCCACGCCCGGCTGGTGATAGTAGGCGACGGGCCGCAGCGCGCGGCCCTTGAGGCCGCACTCCCCCGGGCGGTGTTCACCGGCTTCCTGGGCGGTGACGAACTGGCCCGGGCGGTGGCATCATTCGACCTGTTCGTCCATCCCGGCGAGTTGGAAACCTTCTGCCAGACCATCCAGGAGGCCATGGCATCGGGTGTTCCGGTGGTGGCTACGGGGCGGGGCGGGCCATTGGACCTGGTGGAGAATTCGCGCACCGGGTGGCTTTACGAACCGGGCGACCTGTCCGCCATGCGTGCCCGGGTGCAGGACCTGATGGGTGACGACGCCAAACGCCGGGCGTTCGCGGCGGCAGCACACGCGTCGGTACAGGACAGAACCTGGCCGGCCCTCTGCACGGAACTGATACAGCACTACAGGGACGTCTCGGCCGTTCCTGTTCCCCCGCAAAAGGCCACAAAGGCAGGAGCATCATCATGAAAATATCCGTGATCGGCTGCGGCTACCTGGGCGCCGTCCACGCGGCAACGCTGGCGTCCATGGGCCACACCGTGGTGGGCATCGACGTTGACCCCGCCAAGGTAGCGCAACTGGCGCAGGGCGTGGCCCCGTTCCATGAACCCGGACTGGATGAACTGCTGCAGCACGGCCGCGCTACGGGACGGCTGCACTTCTCCACCGATCCCGCCGAGGCCCGAAGCGCGCAGGTGCACTTCCTGTGCGTGGGGACGCCGCAGGACAAGACGTCCGACGCCGCCGACCTCACCTTCCTGGTCTCCGCAGCGGCCGCCCTGCTGCCGCACCTGGCCGCGGGCGCCGTCGTCGTGGGTAAATCCACCGTGCCCGTTGGCACGGTGGATATGCTCCGTGGCATCCTGGCGCCCCGGCCGGACGTGCTGCTCGGCTGGAACCCGGAGTTCCTGCGGCAGGGCACCGCCGTCAAGGATTCGCTCGTCCCGGACCGGCTGGTCTACGGCGTGGACGGCGGCCGGGCCGCCGCCTTCAACCCGGCCACCGGTGCACCCCTGGGGGTGGTGGCAGCACTGGACGCCGTGTATGGACCGCTCCTGTCGGCCGGAATCCCCCGACTGGTCTGCAACTTCGCCACGGCAGAGCTCATCAAGTCGGCCGCGAATGCATACCTGGCCACCAAGGTCAGCTTCATCAATGCGGTTGCGGAACTGTGCGATGCCGCGGGCGCTGATGTCACCGAGCTCAGTGAGGCGATGGGGCTGGACCCGCGGATCGGCAGCCGGTACCTTCACGCGGGGCTTGGTTTCGGCGGCGGCTGCCTGCCCAAGGACATCCGCAGCTTCCGCGCCCAGGCCGCCACCCTGGGCGTGCCCGCGGTGGAGGACTGGATGCGCCTGGTCGATTCGGTGAACCTGGGCCAGCGTGAACGCACTGTGGGCCTCGCTGGGGAGCTGTGCGGCGGGACGCTGGCCGGGCGTGCCATCACCGTGCTGGGAGCCTCCTTCAAACCTGACACCGACGATATCCGCGACTCCCCCGCACTGGATGTGGCGGACCGGCTGGCCGCCGCCGGCGCCCACGTCACCGTCACGGACCCCAAAGCCGTGAACCTTGCGTGGCAGCGCTACCCGCGCCTGCGCTTCGAGGCCTCCGCGGCGCGGGCGCTCCAGGATGCTGAGCTGGTGCTGCTCCTCACCGAGTGGGACGAGTACCGGCAGTTGTGCCCTGCCGCGGCCGGCCAGCAGGTACGACGGCGGGTGGTCCTGGATGCGCGGAATGTGCTGGATGCAGCGGCGTGGCAGGAACAGGGCTGGGTGGTGCGCGGGCTCGGAACCTCCGGCGGCGCTGTGACGGCGGCAGCCGCCGCACGCTGAGGCCTAGCCCAGGAGCCCCAACTCCGCGAAAGCCAGCGCAACGCCGCCCCCGGCCGGCGCGGCAGTAATCCTGTCCGCTACCGCAAGAACGGCGGGATGTCCCCCTTCCACGGCGATGCCTACGCCCGCGTACTCGAGCATTTCGATGTCGTTGGCGCTGTCGCCGATGGCCACGATGTCCACCCGGTCCAGGCCGAGCCGGGCCTCCACAATCTGGATGCCCACGGCCTTGTGGGTGCCGGCCATGTAGATCTCCCCCGCACGATCGCCCAGCGCAGACAGGGAGCTCGGGATCAGGCCCACATCCGGCCCGAAAGTGTCCATGAGACGGGTCAGCGGCACCGGTGAATCGAAGCAGGAGATTTTGGCGTAGGACGTTGCGCGAAGATCCTCGCTGTACTGCATGGGCCCCAGAATGTCCTCGAGCGGATCGACGTCCGTGCTGAGGACGCCGTCGTGCTGGGGGCGTCCGGCAAAGATGGGCCCAAGGACCTCGCGCAGGCGCCGGTCCACGCCGGTCCGGCCAAACAGCGCCTCAGGTGCTTCCAGGATGTAGGCGGCACCGTGGGCGTCGAGCGTTTCCACAATGCGTGCCGCCAACTCCGGCTCAAAACGCGCGTCCTTGAGGACCTCGCCGTTGACCTCTACCCTGGCGCCGGCACCCGTAATGGTGCCATCGAACCCCGTTTCAAGGATGTGGCCGGGGACCATGGACAGGGGACGACCCGTGCAGACGAAGACCAGGTGGCCCAGCTTTCGGGCGGTCCGGACGGCGTTGACATGCGCCTGCGGTGCAAGCCCGTGGTCGGCGTAGGTGCCGTCGATGTCGAGGAAGATGGCTCGCGGGCGCTGGGTCTGGCTGGACATGCCGGAGCTCCTTCGTAGGATGCCTGGACACTCAATCCTATCCGCAGCCGCTTTTCCGCCGGAGAAACTTCCCACTTATTCGGGCCAAACTGATAGTCATCCTGTGATATTCAAAGCCTTGCAGTGTAGTAAGCCTGCTGATTGAATGAGGGAACCGGAAATGGGGGCCCGGCACAACTTACTGACAAGGAGTGGCAACATGGGCATTATCGGATTTCTCATTTTGGGCCTGATTGCTGGAGCCATTGCAAAGGCCATCCTGCCGGGCCGTCAGGGCGGCGGCTGGGTGATCACCATGGTCCTCGGCGTCGTCGGGGCCATCCTGGGCGGCTGGATCGGATCGCTGATTTTTGGCGGCGGACTGGCCGACTTCTTCGACCTCCGGACCTGGCTGCTGGCCATCCTCGGCGCCATCATCGTGCTGCTGATCTACGGCCTCGTCACCAACCGCAGCGGCCGCAGGGTGTAGCTGCCTCCACATAAGTCACTGTTAAAAGGCGCCGGACTCCAAATGGAGGACGGCGCCTTTTACGTCTCCGGCGCCTGGCTGGGGCAAAACCAATTTGCAGTTCCCGGTACGCGCCCAATTACCCTCTACGGCATTTATGATTGCGAAGGGGTGGTGTGATGACCAATTTTCTGGGCCATGGCAACAATGTGGCATTACAAACTTTTGGCGTAGTCATGGATGCGAGCCCGGACGCGCTCCTGGCCCTGGGCGGCGACGGCACCGTCCTGGCAGCCAATGCCGCAGCGGCAAGGCTGTTCGGTGTGCAGCAGGACGCGTTCGCCGGCCTGGACCACCGCATGCTGATCGGAGAGGGCTGCCGCGACGAGGTGGCCCACCTGTTGCACCAGCTGCTCACCCAGCCGGAAGAGCACCCGCCGCCGCGGGAAATCACCGCTCTCAGGGGGGACGGAACGGAGTTTCCCGTCGAGGTGGCTGCCGCACTCCTCCCCCGCCAAGGATCGGTTGACGCTCCTGAAACTGCCCCTGCCGGCACGGCTGGCGCGCGGCTGCTGCTCTCCGCCCGCGGAACCGCACACCGCAAGGCAGCCGACGCCAACCTCCGCGAAGCCATGTCACTGCTGACGGCCACCCTTGAATCAACTGCTGACGGCATCCTGGTTATCGGCAATGACGGCAGCGTGGCCGGATTCAACGACCAGTTCCTCTCCATGTGGCGTATCCCGCCCGAGCTCATGGAAGGCGACAGCGAGGAACCGATAATGCAGGTCATCGTGGAGCAGGTGGCAGACCCCGTGGCCTTCACGGCCCGGCTGGGAGAACTTCAGGAGGACCCGGCCGCCGAAAGCCACGACGTTGTCGATTTCCGGGACGGCCGCACTTTCGAGCGGTATTCCCGCCCCCAACGGGTGGGCGAGAAGATCGTGGGCCGGGTGTGGAGCTTCCGCGATGTGACGCCCCGCCGTAAAGCACAGGAGCAGGCGCACCGGGCCATGATGGACCTCGCAGTCCAGGCGGAGAAGCTGCGGGCCATGGCGTTCCAGGACCCGCTGACCGGGCTCGCCAACCGGGCCGTGTTTAACGATGCCCTGGCCGAATCGCTGCAGGAACCGCGGCTGAAGACGGTGGACGTGCTGCTCCTTGACCTGGACGATTTCAAGGAAGTCAACGACATCCTTGGCCACCAGGCAGGCGACGACATGCTCATTGAAGTGGCCCGCAGGCTCCGTGGCTGTGTCCCGACGGCAGACGTCGTGGCCCGGCTGGGCGGCGACGAGTTCGTGGTGCTCCTGACTGCCTGCGCCGACGCCGATGAGATCGCCGCGTGCATTGTGCGCTGCCTGCATGTCCCTGTCACCATCCGCGGTACCGTCCTCCGTCCCAGCCTGAGCCTGGGGCTCGCCTCCCTGGGCCAGGACAGCGTGGGCCCTTCCGAATTGCTGCGGCACGCGGACATTGCGATGTATGCGGCCAAGGCTGCGGGCAAGAACCGCTTCCTGCGCTTCCACCCGGACATGATGCAGGCCCTGGTCCAGCGGACGCATATGGAGAGCGGGCTGCAGCTGGCCGTTCCCCGCGGCGAAATCACCGTGGACTTCCAGCCGATCGTCTCGCACCGCATGGGCCAGGTGGTCCAGCTGGAGGCGCTGGCCAGGTGGGACCGGGGCGGCGAGCGGGTGCCGCCGTCGATCTTTATTCCGCTCGCCGAGCGCACCGGGCTGATCGGCGAGATCGGGGCCGAAGTAATGGCCACCGGAATGGTGCAGCTGGCGCGGTGGCTCAGCGGGGACCCGTCGCGGTCCCTGGCGGTGAATGTCTCCGGTGTGCAGCTGCAGGAACCGGACTTCGCCGAGAGTGTCCTGCGGCTGGCGGAAGCCAGTGGCGTGGCGCCCTACCAGCTGGTCCTGGAAGTTACCGAGAGCGTTTTCTTCGACGCCGACTGCAGCCTGATTCAGCAGCTCAGCACGCTGCGCGGTGCAGGCGCCCGGGTGGCGCTGGATGATTTTGGCACCGGCTATTCCTCGCTGGGCCGTCTGCAGGACCTGCCCGTGGACACGGTCAAGATCGACAAGACCTTCGTGTCCATGGTGCGGACCGGCAACGAGCGGCTGCCCATCCTGAGTTCCATGATCAACATGGCCCACAGCCTGGGGCTGACCGTGACGGCGGAAGGGATCGAGACGGCGGCGCAGGCGGACTACCTGACGGCGCTGGAGTGCGATTCGCTGCAGGGCTACCTGTTCTCACTGCCGGAGCCAGGTGAGAGGCTTGGCCAGGCGTTGCACCATGCGGAAGAGGCCCTCAACGCCTTGAAGGGCAGGTAGGCAGGGGCCCCGTGCATGGGCTGCTTTCGCCTAGGCTGCTTCCTGGCGGCCGGGCCGCTGCGGCTTTGCGGGCGCAGACTGGGAGACCTTGGGCTGGGCGGGCTGGGAAGCTTCCCCGGCGCCGGCAGAAGGGTCGACGGCGCCCGCGGGCTTAGCGGCAGGGGCGGCAGCGCGGTTGCGGCGCCAGCGGCGGACCAGGTCGACGGCGGCGAGCAGCCCCGCGAGGGGGGTCAGCACAGCTGCCGCGTAGACGAACAGCATCCAGGTGAGGGTGGTCAGCGGCGGCTGGTTGTTGTTGAGCAGCGACAGGCCGCCCAGCATGGCGACGACCCAGAACAGCAGGACAGCCGTCAACACCGCGCCGGCAGGGAAATACTGGTTGGTCACGACTTTTTTCAGGTTTTCCATGCACTTCCTCCTGCCTGGCCGGGGGGACGGCGAAAGCCGTTCAATGACAAGTATGGGCCCCGGCGGGCAGGAAACTGCGCAAGACGACACGGCGAGTGATGAAGCTAACGCGACTGCCCGCCGTCGTACGGATTCCGGCGCTGAAACCGCCGTCCGAAACCCTTCCCCCGGACGGAGCCGGCCGCATACCGTAATGCCTGTCCGCTCATTATTTGGAGGGTCCCATGCGCAAAGTCACTGCCGGCCTGTTCCACTCCGTGGACGGCGTGGTGTCCGAACCTTTCAAGTTCCAGTTCGACAGCTTCGACGAGGAGCTCGGCCAGGGCCTGACACGGATGATGAACACCGTGGACACGGTGGTCCTTGGCCGCGTCAGCTACCAGGAGTGGGCCGGTTACTGGCCGAATGCCTCAGCAGACCAGGACTTTGCCGCCTTCATCAACCCCGTGGAGAAGTTCGTTGCCTCACGCACGCTGACAGGGCCGCTCGAATGGCAGAACTCGCAATTAATGGACGCGCCGCTTCAGGAATTCGTGGCCGGCTTGAAGGAGCGCGACGGCGGTGAGATCGCCGTGTGCGGCAGCATCTCCGTGGTGCGGCAGCTGCTGTTCGCCGGGCTGCTGGACTCGCTGCAACTGATGACGCACCCGGTGATCGCCGGCAGCGGCCGGCGGCTGTTCGAGGACGGCGACCCGCTGACCCGGCTGGTCCTGCAGGACCAGTCGACCACCAGCAAGGGCAACGTGCTGAGCACCTATGGGGTGCGCGCTGAGTAGCGGCGGGCCGGTGACTTCCCGGCCGCTGACCGGGTCACTGGCCGGTGACTTCCCGGCCGCTGACCGGGTCACTCCCAGGGCGCCGCATTCGCCCTCGGGACACCCGATGAACCCTCCGACACCGTGGCACCGTCCGGCTGGGGCAAGTGTGCGTGGCCTTGTTGGAGCACCTCGGTGGCCACATGGGCCAGGGTATCGGCTTGGCCAGCCGCCCATTCAGAGGAAAAACGGACCTGCCCGGTATTGGCGTATGCCTTTCCAATCAGTTCATCCACCCGTCGGCGTTCAGGTTCATCCAAGGTGACCCCACGGTCCGCTCGGTGGGCGTCAGCCACGGCTAAAAGCCGGATGGCGGACGCTGCGCGGCTCTTGGAGAGGTAGACCCCGGCCAAGGACTCCAGGATGCCGGCCAGGACGCCCATGGCTCCAAGTTTCAGGGCTGCGGCTACCGCCTCGGTCAGCAACCGCTCGGCAGAGTCAAAGTCGCCGTCGTGTTCCAAGCTCTCGGCCAGGTTGGTCAGGACAACACATTGCAGCGCGCCGTCGCCGATGGGCCGGGCGAGGACGGCGCCGCGGCGGCACAACTCGAGCGACCGTGCGTAATCGCCGCGATAGAACGCAAGTCGCGAAAGAATAACTAAGGCCCCAACTTTGGTTCGGTCCGTCGCATCAGGAGCAGTGAACGCCTCCCATGCGAGGTGTTCGGCTTTCTCCGCCTCGTTGCTTTGCGCGGCCTGGACCGCCAGGCACATGGCGGACCAGGCCGCGCCCTGGCGGTTGCCCGCCCTCCGGAACATGTCCCGTGCCCGTCCGTGGAATTCCGCGGCGAGGCGGTTCTTCCCCAGGGTCCAACTCAGGGTGGCGGCACCACTGAGGGCCGGCGCGAGCAGTCCCGGTGCTGCATCCGGCGCACTATTCACCAGGTCCACTGACACCTCGTGCTGCTCGGCGACATCCCCGGTCAACTCCCAGAAATGCCAAAGGTGCCCTACCAGGCCCAGTGCTACATCGGACGAACCGTCCGGTCCGGCCGCCCAGAGGAGCGCGGCCCGGAAGTCGGCTGCGTCGGCTTGCATGTGATGGAGGGCCTGCAACTGGGCGCTCCCCCACAACACCGGGGCATGCTCCTTTGCCACGCCCAGGTAATAGTCGGCATGGCGGGCCCGCAGGGCAGCGGCGTTGGGGTCACGGTCAAGGCGCCGGCGGGCAAATTCACGGATCGAGTGCAGCATGGCTACGCGTTCCTGACCGCCGGGATCCGAATAACGGCGCAGGAGGCTGTGCTGAACAAGCCCTGCCAAGCGGTCAGTCACGTCGGCCGTGCCTGGCGTGCCGGTCCCACTGATACTGACGATGGCCGGCACCGACGGGTTGGCAGCAAAAACGCCCATCTGGTCGAACAGCTGCCGCTGGTCCTCCGCCAACAGCCGGTAACTCCAGTCGATCGTGGCCGTCAGCGTCCTTTGCCTTTCCGGAACGTCCCGGAACGCTCCGGGCAGGGCCGCCCGGCTTATTTCCAGATCCTTCAGCAATGCGTCTTCACTGCGGCGTCCGAGTTGGGCGGCAGCAAGTTCTATGGCCAATGGGAGCCCGTCCAGTTGGTGGCACAACCGGGTCAAAACGGCTGCGTTGCCGGCACCGACGTCGAAGCGGTAGCGGACCGCCCGTCCGCGCGCCAAAAGCAGCTTCACGGACGGAATTTCCCTGAGAAGGTTGGGCGGCAGGACGGGATCCAGCGGAGGCAGGGGAAGTGGCGCCAGTTCGTACTCATACTCGGGCCGCAGGCCCAGGCGCCTGCGGCTGGTGGCAAGGATGCGCAGGTCAGGTGCCGCTGTGAGCATGTCCATCACCACAGGCCAGGCCCCCTCCAAATGCTCGAAGTTGTCCAGCACCAGCAGCATGCGGCGGCTCCTGAGGAAGCGGGAGGCGGTCTTCAGCGGGTCTTCGCCCGCAAGGTCTCCCAGTCCGAGGGATAAGGCCACTGCCGACGGGACCTGGGCCGGATGGGTGAGGGTGGCCAGACTGACCCAGCCCACGCCGTCCGCCATATTTTGGCCCAGTTTCGACGCGGCTGCGAGCGCCAGGCGCGTCTTTCCTGTCCCGCCCGGTCCGGTCACAGTGACCAGCCTGCAGCCGTCCGAACGGTAAAGGGAACAGACTTCACCTAGCTCCGTCTCGCGGCCGATCAGCGGTGTTACAGAGGCGGGAAGATTGTTCAGCCGCTCCCGCGCACGGCGCCTTAAGTCCGCGGCAGCTGGATCCAGGGAGGCGTCCTGCCGCAGGACCATACTTTCAAGCGTCCGCAAATGGCCGGAGAGTTCGATGCCGAGATCGCGGACAAAGAGATTTCTGGCGGAGCGGCAGGCGGCAAGCGCCTCGGCCTGCCGGCTGCACCGGTACAGGGCAAGCACCAGCAAAGCCCACAGCCGCTCCCGATAGGGGTGCTGTGAGGTGAGGAGCTTCAGTTCGTCGACGACGTCCGGTTCCCTGCCGAGCAGGATTTCCGCATCCAGGAGATCCTGGTACGCGTTCAACCTCGATTCCTCAAGCGCGTCCACCTCAGGGCGCAGCATTTCCAGGTCGGCAAGGTCCGGAAAAGCAGGCCCGCGAAACAGCTGGATGGCATTCCTGAGGTGCCGGGCGCCGTCGGCCAGTTCTCCGGCCTGGACCGCCTGCCGTCCGGTATCCACGTGCCTCCGGAACTGCAGGAGATCAAGTTCCTCGTCGCCAACAACAAGACTGTAACCACCGGGCCTGCTGGGCAGATACCGCGACGGGACGCCCCGCACGCGGCCCGGTTCAAGCATGCTGCGGAGGTTGGCCAGGTACACCTGCAGCTGCGGTCCAGGTTGCGACGGCGGACGCTCACCCCACACAGCGTCCGCCAGGAAATCAGTGGATACCAGGGTGTTGGGCCGCAGGGCGAGGCAGGCCAGCACAATCCGCAGCTTTCCGGCCCGCACGGCAACCGGCATTCCGCCGGCAACAATCTCCAGAGGTCCCAGGACCCTGATCTGCAATGCCACCATCACACGGCCATCCTCCGAGCGGACCGCCGTGCCGGACCTGACAAGTCCGGCGCCGGCGTTTCATGCCTGCCAGCGACCCCAGCGCCTGCCCGGGATGCGCCACTTGTGGGTCACATCAACCCCATCATGCTCCTCCAGTCCGAAGTCCACCAGAGCGCATCCGCAATTAAGGATTGTTTAAGGCGCGGGCGGGACTGTTGGTATGCCCAAACCGGATGTAGTGAAAGGAAGAACCGATGAACACCAAGAGCATGACGCACGGCCTGGCCCTCTCTGGCCTGGTACTGGGATCCGTCATTGCGGCGGCGCAGCCGGCAACAGCTGCAGCCGTACCCGGTCCGATCGATGTGTCATTTCCCGTGTCGTGCCCCGGCTTCGAGGCAACTTTGTCGGCCCAGGGCAAGTTGGGGGTAATTGACCTGCCGGGGGGACGCCAGTTCATTACCGGACCCAACCTGAAGGCCACCGTCACCGGTCCGGGGGGCTCGGTCAGCTATGTCATCACCGGCCTCACCAAGATTCAGAACTTGTCCGACGGTGGCCAGTTCGTCACAGCGACTGGCGCGAACCTCATTACCGTTCCTGAGGCAAACGGACATCCCGCCGGGCTCTACTTCACGAGAGGAACGGTGAGTTGGACGCTCAACGCTGATGGTTCGGAGAGGGGCGGCAAGTTCACCGGCTCAGGCACAGTGACGGACGTGTGCGCTGCAGTCGCGTAACCCAGCACGCGGGTCACCGCTGGCCGCGTTTGCTTTACGCGGCCAGCGGCACCCCGAAAAGCTCCTCCACGAGCCGGGGCAGGTGGTCAGGGATATCCGCCTCCGCCCCGTGGTCACCGCGGCCCAGGAAGACTGCGGTGCCCCGGATTCCGCCAAGGTCCAGCCCGCATTCGTGCATCAACTGCCCCGCCCGGAAGTTGACCGGCAGGAGCATGGTGACGCTTTCCGCGTTGAGATAGACATGCCAGTCGCCGCGGATTACCGACTCCAGCGGGCCGCCCACCAAGGCTTCCAGGGCCTGCGGGTCCGCTTCAACCTGCGCGATGCGGATGGGCTCGGACGTGCTCGCCGGTACTACGAGTGCTGTGTAAGTTCTGCTGTTCATCGTTCGTCTCTCCATAGGTCTTAACACTTGGGGAGACGGCCGTGTTCCCGGAACGGGCTTACCGGTAGCGCGGGCTAGGCCTTGCCGGCCACGCCGGCCAGCGCCGCAATATCCCGAGGGGTGGTCCGGCAGCAGCCGCCCACGATGCGCGCGCCGAGCGTCCCCCATTCGGCGGCACCCCGGGCAAGGTTTGCCGGGCCCGGGCCGCCGGCAGATGCATGGTCCCGGCTCCATGTCTTAGTCCCGGGATCGTAGGCTTCACCGGAATTGGGGTAGGCCACCAAGGGCTTGTCCGTGTGCAGGCGCAGGGCTGCGAGCGCGGGACCAACCAGGTTGAGCGGGACGCAGTTCACGCCCACCGCGGCGACGTGCGGCTGCCCGTCAAGATACCGTGCCACCTCGGCGAGCGGAGTTCCGTCACTGATGTGGCCGCCGTCGCGCAGGGAGAAGGAAAACCAGCTGCCGACGCCGTGTTCCCGGCCAAGTGCCGCCAGCGCCTCCGCCTCGGCGAAGGAGGGCAACGTTTCCATCGCCAGGACGTCGACGCCGGCATCCACCAGCGCGGCGATCCGGGGCGCGTGGAAGTCCCGGAACTCCTTTGCGGTGAGGACGTAGTCCCCCCGGTACTCCGAACCGTCGGCAAGGTAGGCGCCGAATGGCCCGACGGAACCGGCAACGAGCAGCGCTCCGGCATCAGGATGCTCCGCCAGATGTTGCCCCCGCGCTTCGTCCGCCAGGCGGACGGAGAGGGCAACCAGCTCCAAGGCTTCCTGTTCACTTAAGCCTCGTGCCGCAAATCCCTGCGGCGTCGCCTGATAGCTCGCAGTGGTCGCGATGTTGGCCCCCGCCGCGAAATAGTCGCGGTGCACCTCCCTGATCAGGCCCGGCTGTTCCAACAGGACCTTTGCGGACCACAGGGGGTCATTCAGGTCGCAGCCGCGGCGCTCAAGTTCGGTGGCCAGGGCGCCGTCGGAGACCACCGTTGCGTCCTGCGACAGGAGGCTGGACAGGTGTGCGGTGCGGGACATGCAGGCTCCAAACTATGTGACGTGGTGGTCAATCATCATTATATGCAATTATGCATGCTTGTAATGCACATCACTATGTGCCACGATGGCAGGCAACAACGAGCCACCATAGGAGGACCGCACGTGCGTGTGCAGCTCAATACAGTCCGTAAGCTTCGGGTGCACTGGCCCATCAGCACGGAAACTTTCACCCGCATAGCCTCAGGTCAGATCACGGCCCTCCACCAGGACCAGGGCCTGGCAGCGCTCCTGCAGGCCGTCGAGGAGTTCCACGACCTGGGCGACTTTGGAAACTACAAGCACGTCTTCGAGTCGGCCCTTGGACTGGAGGGGTTCACCTGCGGCGACGGCGCCGTACCCACGCTCGGCAATGTTGGTGAACGGACCGTTTCACCTACCTTCGTTTTCACCACCTACTTCGATGCCGCCCTAAACGACAGCGCTGTTGGGCAGTTCATGCAGAAGTTGATGGATATCCACCCTTGGGAGGTGCCCGTCATTGAAGTGTCAGGACCCATGAGCGTCTCCGGCAGCATCAGCACCAACGACCGCTCCGGCGCGGCGGCATGATGACCCGGACCGCCACCAGCCTCTGGCCCGCGCTTCAGTCCGCCCTGGCCGGCAGGACTTTCACCGATCTCACCCACGCCTTCCACCCGGGCCAGCCGCACTTCCCCGCGTTCCCCGACGAAACCAGGGAAGCGATCTTCGATCTCGAAAAAGGTGACGGATTCACGGCCCACCGGTATTCGATCGTTGGCCAGTGGGGAACGCACGTGGACCCGCCGTCACACTTCATCCGCGGCGGCCGCACCCTGGACCAAATTCAAGTGCAGGAGATGCTCCTGCCGCTGGTGGTCCTGGACATCACCCACCGCGTTGACGGCGATCCGGACGCGACCCCCACTTTGGAGGATGTGCGGGAATGGGAAGAACGGAACGGCACGATTCCCGCCGCTTCATTCGTAGCGCTCAGGACCGGATGGAGCCGGCGCTGGCCGGACAGCGAGGCCATGGCCAACAGGGACGCGGAGGGCGTCAGCCACACCCCCGGCTGGTCCCGTGAGGTCCTCACCTTCCTCCTCGAGGAGCGGTCAGTGTCTGCCATCGGGCACGAGCAGACGGACACGGACCCGGGCCTGGCAACCTCCGGCGGGGACTTCGCACTCGAAACCTACGTCCTCGCCCAGGACCGCTGGCAGATCGAACTGCTGGCGGATCTCACCGGCCTGCCCGAGTCGGGCGCCGTAATCGTCGCCAGCTGGGCCAAGCCGCGCGGAGGAAGCGGATTTCCCGCCCGCGTGTTCGCCATCTCCTGACCGCAGGAGACCGTCACTTAGACTCGGACCATGTCGAAGACTACGAGCATGGGGCGGGGAGTTGCGGCCGTCCTGGCTGCCGGGGAGCGCCACACCCGCGGCCTCCCCGGCGGAACGGTGGCCGAGATCGCTGCCGACCTTGGCCGGGACCGCAGCCAGGTCTCACGCAGCCTGCGGACCGCGGAGCAGGAAGGCTTCCTGCGCAGAACGCCCCAACGCACCTTTGCCGTCGACTGGAGCATCCTCACTGATGCCCACCTGCTGACCCAGCGCCGGCTGCATACTGACGGAATGGCCGCTTTGGACCGCCTCTCGAGCCAAACCGACGAAGGATGTTTCCTGGGCGTCCTCAACGGGGAGAGCACCGTGACCGTGGGTGAAAGCATCCCCGCGAGCACCAAGATCGTGGGGTCGTGGCTGGGCCGGCCTTACCCCGCCTACTGCAGCGACGCCGGACAGGCTCTTCTCTGGGAGTCCTCAGCCACTGAGATCCGGCAGGTCTTTGCGAAGGTGGATTTCGTCCGGCACGGCCCCAATACGCCGGCCGACGTCGACGATTTCCTGGAACGGCTCGAAGCCGCGCGGGTGCGCGGATACTCCATTGTCGACGAGGAAGCGGAGCCGGGGCTTTACTCGTTGGCCGTTCCCGTCCGGGACTTTAGGGGTGAAGTGGTGGCCGCCCTCCAGGTGGTGGGCCCCAAGAGCCGGCTCGAGCCGCGGCGACTGCAGCACGCGGGAAAGCTGGTTGCCCAGGGGCAGTGGCTTGAGGCCATGCTCGGGTGCCCCTCAGCCAGCATCCGGCCGTAGGCGTCCGCCGTCGTTCATGCGTCAGGTTTCAGGATCGGGATGGGCGGATCCTATCCTGGCGGCAGCTTGGCGAATGCGGCCCGCCAACTCCCCTGCGTCAGGCCCGACCTCGGCCAGGCTGCCCAGGACACTCAGCGAGGCCAGGATGCTGCCCTGCGCGTCCCGTACGGGAACAGCCACTTCCACAACGCCGTGTTCGAACTCCTCCACGGCAGCAACGAACCCTTGGTTTTTGTCCCTGGCCATCAGCTCCCAGGTTTCCTCCGTGGAGTGCGCAGCCCCGGGGCCACCGACGCCGATAAAATTCACATCGGACAGCAAGGCCTCAAAAGCACGCTGCTTATGGTCCCAAAGCAAGGCCCGTCCCGCTCCGGTGCACCAGACGGGCGTCACCATGCCAGGCTGCACGAAGCTCCCGGTGCGTGAATCGTTGCTGGATGCCAGAAGGAGGATGACGCGAAAACCGTCGCGGACGCTGACCCGCGAACGAAGGCCGGTGGCAGCCACCAGCGCCTCCAGTTCGGCTCCGGCGTTGCGTATCCAGCCATTGTTGAGCGAGCCGGCAAGGCCGAAGAAGCCCCGCCCCACCCGAAACGGACCACGTTCGCGGCGCTCCAAAAGGCCAAGATCGCAGAGCTCCTGCGTCAGCCGAGACACCCGGCTCTGGTCCATGTCCAGCTCCGCCGCCAGCTGCGATACACCCAGGAGTTGTTTGCCGGTCTTTTCCCGGTCCACCACCACCCGCACAATGCGCAGTCCCTGCGCCAGCGATGACACCTCCGGGGAGTTATCCATCCTTGCTGCTCCTTCCGACCGGCAACCAGCCTATCTTCACACGCGTCTTCACGCGGGCGGATCCCTGGTGGGACGGACGCCCCCGCGTGGCCGGGCGCAAGTGTGGCCTGGCACGGACGGCATGAGCCGCCGCACCAGGCCACGCTAAGGCTCCAGCCCTACGTCGTGGCGGTACGGGCCCTGCGTCCGTACCGGATGAAGAAGTAGCCGTAGCAGGCTGCGACGAAAGGTACGCCGAAGTACAACGCTGCGACTTGGGCGGGGTCCAGGGCGATGCCGACGAGGGAGATCAGGCAGAGGGCGAACGCCAGGATGGGAACCAGCGGGAAGAGCGGGGCCCGGTACGCAAGCGCAGCGACGTCACCGCCGTTCCTGACAAACGCGCGCCGGTGGAAGAAGTGCGATGCAGTGATGGACATCCACACACCCACCACCGCGAAGCCGGCCACTGACACCAGTGCCAGGTAGACGGTCTCCGGAGCGACCACGCTGCTGATGAGGGATGCCAGCCCCCCGAGCATGCTCACGGACAGTGCGGTCATGGGGATGCCGCGACGCGTCAGTTTCTTCAGTGCCTGCGGTGCATGGCCCTCGTCGGCGAGGGAGTACAGCATCCTGGCGCAGGAGAACAATCCGCTGTTTCCCGCTGAGAGCAGCGCCGTGATGATGACGAAGTTCATCAGGTCCGCGGCGAACGGAACGCCGGTGGCTGAGAAGACCGTGACGAACGGGCTCTCATCCAGCCCCACTTCCTGGTAGGGGATGGTTGCGGCAATGACGGCGATTGCACCGACGAAAAACACCAGCAGGCGGATCACGGTGCTCCGCATCGCCTTGGGGATGCTGGTGGCTGGGTCCTTGGTCTCCCCGGCGGCCACACCGATCAGTTCGGAGCCGGAAAACGCATAGAAGACCGCGAGCGCCGTGACGAGAACACCCGTGAATCCGTTGGGAAACAGTCCGCCGTCAGTGCTGAAGTTTTCAAAGAGGAAGGGATGGCTGCCTGTTTCACTGAGCGGGTGAAAGCCCAGGAGTGCCGCACCGCCCAGGACGATGAGCGCGATGATCGCCCCGACCTTGACGATGGCGAACCAGAACTCCGACTCGCCGAAGAACTTTGACGACACGGCATTCAGGCTGAACAGCGTGCCCGCGAAGACAAGGCACCAGACCCACACGTCGACGGCGGGGAACCATCGCTGCATCAGCAGGCCCGAGGCAGTGAATTCGGACCCGATGGCCACCGCCCAGCACAGCCAGTACAGCCAGGCTGTTGCGAAACCGGTGGCAGGACCGATGGACCGGGCAGCGTAGATATGGAACGCGCCGGAGACGGGGTAGGCGATGGCGAGCTCGCCGAGGCAAGCCATCACCAGATACACGACAAAGGCGCCCACCAGGTAGGCAAGCACGGCCCCGAGGGGACCGGCCTGGGAGATGGTGTAGCCCGAACTGAGAAAGAGTCCGGACCCGATCACGCCGCCCATGGCGATCATGACCAGATGGCGGGGACCCATGGAGCGGCGGAGTCCCGATTCCGCCGCAGGAGGTGCTCCCGGTTCCGGCTTGAGGGTGAGGGGGGTCGAAGTTTCCAAAAGATGCCTCCAAGGGGGAAAGGGGTGGGACGGAAGGCCACAGTTCGCCTGAGTGTCCGAGAGGAGATGTGAGCGCGTCGACAGTGATGAAAGTAACACAGGAGAAGCCTTTTAGTCACCAAAGTCATATTGAGATGCGAATATTGCACGTTTACTACGCAGACCCCATATGTCGATACGGCAGGCCAATGGTCGATATGCCCGGCTGATAGTGCGTTTGGACATACAGGGACGGACACCACATGGGCCCACGATTGGAACACCCAATCACTACAGCCAAGGAGCACCATGACCACCTACAACATCGCGCTGATCGGTTTCGGCGGCGTCAACAGGACACTCGCAGAACTTATCGCCACCCGCGGCGATGGACTTCGCCACGAGCTGGGCTTCGGCTTGCGGGTGGTGGCCGTCACGGACCTCCGGCTCGGTTCACTGGCACGCGTCGAAGGAATCGACCTGGACATGGCCCTGCGGCTGGACCCCGGAACCGAGACCTTCGCAGCCTACGGGGGCTCGGCAGTGCCCGACAACGAGCACGTCATCAAGACGTGCCCCGCCGACATCATCTGCGAGGCGACGTTCACCAACCCCTCAGACGGTGAGCCGGCATCTTCCCATGTCCGCTGGGCCCTCGAAGCAGGCAAGAGCGTCTGCACCACCAACAAGGGCCCTGTCGCCCTGCACGGTGCCGAACTGGCCGGCCTGGCACAGCGGAATGGGCTGCACTTCGAATTCGAGGGCGCCGTGATGAGCGGCACCCCGGTCATCCGGCTTGCAAAGACACTGTTCCCCGGCCTCGCCCTGAACGGCTTCGAGGGCATCCTGAACGGCACCAGCAACTATGTCCTTGGCAGGATGGAAGAAGGCCTCAGCTTTGACGAGGCGGTCCGAGAGGCCCAACAAATGGGTTACGCCGAAGCCGATCCAAGCGCTGACGTCGAGGGCTACGACGTCCAGCTCAAGGTCCTGATCCTGGCCAATGAACTGCTGGGCGCGGACCTCAGCCTTGCCGACGTAGAGCGCCAGGGGATGTCGACAGTAACCCCAAAGGACCTCAGCAGGGCCAAGAGCGAGGGCCGGCGATGGAAACTGGTGGGCTTCGCGCAGCGTAACCCGGACGGCACAGTCAGCGCCGGGGTTGCCCCCGCGGCGCTCCCGCTCGACCATGGGCTGGCGGGAGTTTCCGGCGCCAACAATGCCGTGTCCTTCAACACGGACCTCCTGGGCCCGGTTACTGTTTCAGGTCCCGGGGCGGGACGGATCGAGACGGCATACGCCCTGCTGTCGGACATCATTGCCATGCACGGCGCGCGGATGCGGGAAACCGTCGATGCGTGAATCGACGCTGGCACTGGTGAGCGGGATCCTGCCCGCCTTCCGCGATGTGCTGAACCCCTACGACGGCATGATTGTTGGCGCAGTCGCCCTGACCTCGCCGGAGGCCGTGGATGCGGTCATCTCAACGGCCCGGGACGGGGCCGTACAGGCGCGGGCGCTGTCCCGCCACAAGCGCGGGATGCTTCTCGATGACGCAGCCACGGTAATTGAGGCGCGCCGCGAGGACTTCGCCCGGACCATCACGGCCGAGAGTGGGAAGACCATCCGGCAGGCGCGCAAGGAAGTCCTCCGGGCGGTCAACACCCTGCGGTTGTCCGCGGCCGAGGCGCGCAGCAATGCCGGGGAGACGGTGCCTTTTGACTCCTATGAGGGCTCGGAGGACCGTATTGGCTGGTACACCCGCGAACCCCTGGGCATCATCGCGGCCATCACGCCCTACAACGACCCGCTGAATTTGGTGGCCCACAAGGTCGGCCCCGCCATTGCCGGGGGCAATGCCGTCATCCTCAAGCCGTCCGCCTCGACCCCGCTGTCAGCCCAAATGCTGGCAGACGTCCTCACCGAAGTGGGCCTGCCCAGCGGCGTGCTCAACGTGGTCCACGGGGACCGGGAGGTGGCCGAGGCGATCGTCAAAAGCCGGGAGGTCCGGATGGTGTCCTTCACCGGCGGGTTCTCCACCGGTGAAGCCATCGCGCGGACCGCCGGCCTGAAGAAGCTGGCCATGGACCTGGGCGGCAACGCGCCGGTGATCGTCATGGACGATGCCGACCTTCCGGCCGCCGTGGAAGCGTGCGTCTCGGGAGCGTTCTGGGCCGCCGGCCAAAACTGCGTGGGTGTGCAGCGCATCCTGGTGGCCGAGCCCTTGTACGCCCGGTTCCGCCGGCTCTTCCTTCAGGAAACCTCGCGCCTGGAAACAGGCAACCCGGCAGCGGAAAGCACCGATGTTGGCCCCATGATCAGCACGGCATCCGTGGAGTACCTCAAGGCGAAAATCGATGCGGCAGCCGCCGCGGGCGCCACCGTCCTGGCCGGCAACATCAGGGACGGCAATCTCTTCCAGCCCACGGTCCTGGAAAACGTGCCCACAGACAGCCGGCTGTGGAAGGAGGAGGTGTTCGGGCCGGTGGTCATGCTGCACCCCTTCGCGACCTTCGACGAGGCAGTCGAGGTGGCAAACGCCGTCGACTTCAGCCTGCATGCCGGCATCTTCACCCGCTCCCTGGACACGGCAATGCAGGCGGCCAGCCGAATCGACGCCGGCGGGGTCATGGTCAACGACTCCTCGGACTACCGCTTCGACGGCATGCCGTTCGGTGGATCCAAGTACGGCAGCATGGGCCGCGAAGGCGTCCGGTTCGCCTACGAGGAGATGACCCAGCCGAAAGTTGTCTGCATAAAGCGCTAGGGGAAGGGAAGGGTCCTTGCCCTTCCCTTCCCAGGCACATTCCCTCCCAGCAGGAAGAACCCATGAAAGACCGCATCGAGATAGATACGCTGGGGCCAGTCGCTGTGCCGGCCGGCGCCTATTGGGGCGCCCACACCATGGTCCTGATCGCCGCCGCGGTCACGGGCGCTGGAGCCCCGTCTGGGGGCGGGGCCCGGTTCTAGGTTGGCAGCACAGCGGTTGCCCGCCGGACATAGTTGGACAGTGTCATTGCCGTGACGGTATCTGCCACGCCGGGAGTGGCTGCTATCTGCTCCCAAATCTCCTGGATACGCTCAAGGGACCGCGCCTCCACCCGCACCAACAAGTCGAAGTCACCGCTGACCACATCGCAAAGAACAACCTCGGGGATCGATTGCAGCAAAGCGATGACATCCGCGCCGCGCACCCTGTCCTTCCGGTAGACCATCAGGAACGCGGACACAAGTCCCTGTCCGGGCGCACCGGCCACCACCGTGTAGCCCTGGATATATCCCTGCCGCTCCATCCGGTCAATGCGTTGGCGCACCGCGTTCCGGGACAAGAGCACCTTGGCAGCCAGCTCCGCATGGCTGACACGGGCGTTGCGCGTCAGCTCCGCCAGGATGCTCTGATCGATCCGATCAAGACTTGCCCGCTCCATGTCCACCCTTCACCGCATCAAATCCCACCAGCAGACACGAGCCGGCCCGGCTCCAGAACGAAAGCACAAACAGATGATACTTCGACGCCGGCTTTCCCTAAGCCGCACACCGGCCTTCAGCTGCGTGCTGTTCGATATGGACGGGACACTCCTGGACTCGGCCGCAGGCGTCACGGCCAGTGCCGCCCGGGCGCTCGCCGCCGTGGGGGTGCCCGTTCCTCCCGGCCCCCAGTTGCTCCGGTTGGTGGGCCCTCCCATGATCGAATCCTTCAGGGAGTATTTGGGACCTGACGAAGCCCTTGCCCGACTGGCCCTGAAGCACTACCGGCGGGCACATGCGGAACACGGCGCATCCCAATCGGTTCCGTACGCGGGTATTGCCGAACTTCTGGAACGGCTGCATTTCGCGGGCGTTCCCATGGCGGTGGCAACGTCCAAAGCCGAAGACCAGGCCCTCCGAATGGCCCGCCGCTTTGGCATGGACCACTACTTCGTCAGCATCTGCGGCGCATCGGACCAGGAAGCGAGATGGACAAAGGCAGACGTCATAGCCGCACTGCTGCCCGAATTGGCCGCCGCGGGCGTGGACGTGTCCCGCCCGCTCATGGTGGGTGACCGGAGTTACGACGTAGCGGGGGCCGCCAGTCACGACATACCCGTTGCCTTCGCAGCCTGGGGTTACGGCGCCGCAGGTGAGGAAGCCGGTGCCGCCTTTATCGCTCCGTCCCCCGCTGCCGTGCTCCCTGCCGTCCTGGGCTGAAGGTCCTGGCCCTGAAGGTACGACCGCTAGGACTCAAGCAAGTGCCGGCGTCGTACCCTTCCGAGGGCGGCAGGGAAAGCGACCGGGTAAACTTGTCCAGTCATGCACTGTTCCTACTTTGATGCCGGCGTCTGCCGCTCCTGCACCCACATGGGCAGGCCCTACGGCGAACAACTGGCCGGCAAGCAGCTGCATTGCCAGGCCCTCCTCGCGGGGCACGCGGAACTGGAATGGCTTCCACCGGTGGCAAGCCAGGAGTCCGGATTCCGCAACAAGGCCAAGATGGTGATCGGCGGGACGGCGCAGAACCCCACCATTGGAATCCTCGACGCCGACGGCCACGGCGTGGACCTGCGCAAGTGCGGCGTCTGCTCCCCCGGCCTGCGGGCCGTCTTCCCGGTCCTGGCCACCTTCATCCGCCGGGTCCGCCTGACACCCTATGACGTTCCACGCCGGACCGGCGAGCTCAAGCACGTCATCATCACCGAGTCCCCCGACGGGGAGGTCATGCTCCGCCTGGTCCTGCGATCGGAACAGGTAGTGCCGCGCATCCGGAAGCACCTTCCGGACCTGCAGACCGCCCTGCCGCAGGTCAAGGTGGTCTCCGTCAACCTTCACCCGGAACACAAGGCGGTGCTGGAAGGCGACCAGGAGATCCTGCTGACGGAGCAGTCCACCCTGAACATGCAGGTCAATGACATCAACCTGCACCTCCGCCCGCAGAGCTTTTTCCAGACCAACACGGACATGGCCGCGGCGCTCTACCGGCAGGGGCGCGAGTGGGTCAACGAACTGGCCCCGGCCTCGGTGTGGGACCTGTACTGCGGCGTAGGCGGCTTCGCCCTGCACAGCGCCGCCCCCTCCCGCACCGTCACAGGCATTGAAACCAGCAGCGAGGCGATCGCCTCCGCCCGCCTCAGCAGTGACGAGGCAGGCCTGGAGGGCATGGAGTTCCAGGCCGGGGATGCCACCGCTTTTGCCCTCGCGGCGGAGCAGTCGCCGGACCTTGTCATCGTGAACCCACCCCGGCGCGGCATCGGGAAGGACCTGTGCGGCTGGCTGGAGTCCTCTGATGTGCGGCACGTGGTGTACTCCAGCTGCAACGCCCAGTCCCTGGCCCGTGACCTGGCCGCCCTGCCCTCCTTCACGGCGCGGCGGGCACGGGTCCTGGACATGTTTCCGCAGACCACGCACTACGAGGTGATGGTGCTCCTGGAGCGCGCCGGCTGATACAGCGTCGTTCAGAGGCACGCACGTTCCACGGCGGCCGCGCTGGCTTCCCGCCCGTCGGCCCGGAGCCCCGCCGCCACTCCTGCGGCGTCGGCGGCGGAGCGGTTCTGGCTCAGTTTTTCCTTCGCCTCGATCCGGGTGATCACCAGTTCCACCCCAACAATGGCGCGCAGCTGCCCGGCGATGAACGTCTCCGGGGCGTCGTCCACGGCCCACGGATCCTGGCGTCCGCCCTCGTGCAGGGCCGTCAGGTGCCGGACGTGCCGTGCCAGCCAGCCGGCGTCGTCATGGACCACCAGCTCCCCGTAGACGTGCGCGGTGCTGTAGTTCCAGGTGGGAACCACGCGGCCGTGCTCGGCCTTGGACGCGTACCACGACGGCGAGATGTAGTCGTCCGGGCCCTGGATGATGGCCAGTGCCTCGCCGAAGGGCACAGTGGACCACTGCGGGTTGTTGCGCGCCATGTGGGCCTGCAGTGCGCCGCGCTCCCCCGCCGCCGGGTTGAAGGCGAAGGGCAGCAGTGTTGCCATCAGGCCCTGGTCCGTCATGGTGACCAGGTTGGCGGCGCCGGGGCTCGCGAGGAGGTTCCGGATGGCGTCGGGTTGGGCAGCAAAGTGGGCGGGAATGTACACGGAGGAAGAACCTTTCAGTGCTGGGTGGCTGGCCGGTTGAGCCGGACGCGGATGGCTGCGGCGGCGCAAAGGATGACGGCAAGGGCGCCGACGCCGGTGGTCCAGGTGAGTGCCTCGCCCAGCAGGAGTGCGGCCCAGCCGATACTGAGTACGGGCTGGAGCAGCTGGATCTGGCTTACCTGCGCCATGGGGCCGATGGCCAGCCCGCGGTACCAGGCGAAGAAGCCCAGGAACATGCTGACCACGGCAAGGTAGCCGAAGGCCGCCCACTGGACGGGCGTGGCCGACGGCGGCTGGTCCAGGACGGAGAGCACGGCCAGGACCAGCATGGCCGGCGCGGCGAGGACCAGCGCCCAGGCGATGGTCTGCCATGAGCCGAGTTGGCGCGCCAGCAGGCCGCCCTCCGCGTACCCCACGGCGGCGCAGGCCACGGCACCGAGCAACAGGAGGTCCGCCCAGTGCAGCTGCCCCACACCGCCGGACTGCAGGAAGGCGAAGGCGACCGCCGCCAGCGAGCCGAGCGCCGTCACGGCCCAGAAGAGAGCAGGCGGACGCTCGCCGGTACGCAGGACTGCCACCGTCGCCGTGGCTGCCGGCAGGAGGGCAATGACCACCGCGCCATGCCCCGCCGGCACGGCGGTGAGGGCACAGGACGTGAGCAGCGGAAATCCGACGACGACGCCGCCGGCCACGAGGGCAAGGCGCAGCCAGGTGCGGGGTTGCGGAAGCCGTTGCCGGGTGGCTGCAAGCGCTGCGGCGGCAAGGACCGCGGCCACAACGGCACGGCCGGAACCGATGAGCAGCGGAGACAGGCCCGCGACCGCCACTTTGGTAAAAGGAACAGTGAACGAGAAGGCCGCCACACCCAGAAGGCCCCACCAAGTTCCAGTGGCCTTCCGCGGCAGTATCACTGGGCGATTCAGGACAGTAGCGCTACTATGTTCTTTCATGAACAACGATAGCAGTTCCCGGATCGTTGCGGCACTCCGGCAGTGGATCTCGGGGGCCGCCCCGGGCGCGCGGCTGCCGTCCTCCCGGCAACTGGTGGCTGAACACCAGGCCAGCCCGGTGACGGTGCAGAAGGCGCTGCAGGCACTGACCGCGCAGGGGCTGATCGAAAGCCGCCCCGGCGTCGGAACCTTCGTGCGTGCTGTGCGGACGGCGCGCCCGTCCGACTATGGCTGGCAGACCGCGGCGCTGCGGTCGCCGTCCTCGCCGCTGCCCCCGTCGTCGAGCACTATGCGCAGTGTCCCCAGCGATGCCATTTGGTTCCACTCCGGCTACCCCGACCGGGAGCTGTTGCCGGAGCGGCTGGTGCGGGCAGCCCTGGCCCGCGCCGCCCGCGGTGATGCGGCATTGTCCCGGCCACCTGCCGCCGGCATGCCCGAACTGCAGCAATGGTTCGCCCAGGAGCTGGGGTCGGCAACACCGGCGGGGATAACGCCGCCAACGCCGAATGATGTGATCGTGCTGCCGGGAAGCCAGAGCGGGCTCAGCTCCATCTTCCGGGCCCTGGTGGGCGCGGGACAGCCGCTGCTCATGGAGTCGCCGTCGTATTGGGGTGCCATCCTGGCCGCGGCCCAGACCGGGGTGCGGGTGGTTCCTGTTCCCACCGGTCCGGATGGGCCGGATCCCGCGGACGTGGACCGGGCGTTCACCGAGACCGGGGCCCGCGCGTTCTACGTCCAGCCCAACTACTCCAACCCCACGGGGGCGCAGTGGACGCCGGACCGCGGCAACGAAATCCTGGACGTTGCCCGCCGGCACGGCGCGTTCCTGGTGGAGGACGACTGGGCCCACGATTTCGGCATCACCTCGGACCCCGTGCCGTTGGCGACGCGGGATGACTCCGGCCATGTGGTCTACATCAGGTCCTTGACCAAGAGCGTCTCCACGGCCATCCGCATTGCCGCCGTGATCGTGCGCGGACCGGCGCGGGAGCGCATCCTGGGCCACCGGGCCGCCGAGTCAATGTATGTCAGCGGGCTCCTGCAGGCAGCGGCGCTGGATGTGGTGACGCAACCCGGCTGGCAGACCCACCTGCGCAGCCTCCGCCACCAGCTCCAGTCGCGCCGGGACCTGCTGGCCACCAGCATCCGGGAGTACGTTCCGCAGGCACACATCGACAACCTGCCCAAGGGCGGCCTGAACCTGTGGCTGCGGCTGCCGGACACCACTGACCTCCCGCGGCTGGTGCGTGACTGCGGGGACGCCGGCGTGATCATCGCCGCCGGCACGGAGTGGTTTCCGGCCGAGCCCGCCGGCGCCTTCATCCGCCTGAACTACTCAGGACCGAATCCGGGCGCATATACGGAGGGTGCCCGCATCATCGGCGAGGCGCTGGCGGCCAACCTCGGTTAAGGCAGGCGGCCCACCGCGCCAACCGGTCAGTCCTGCGACAGCGCCAGTTCACCGGACCGCCATTCCCGGTTCATTACCCATTAGTAACTTGAGAGCTCCTGTTGAGACCCCAACCTTAAGAGGCCCCCACCATGAGCTCCAAACCCACTCGGCGCGCCCTGTCCTTGGCCGCGTCCCTGATTGTTGCCGCCTGCGCGGTGGCCGGTACTGCGGCAGCGCAGGCCAACGTCCCCGGGCAGGGCATCAGCCCCGAGCCTGGAACGCACCACGAAACGAACACCGACCTGGCCAATGCATTCAACTCCGTCACCCGGAACACGGCCTGGCAGCAAACGTCCAAACTGAAGCTGAACTTCCCCACCTACCACACCGAGGGAATCGCCTACAGCCAGGACCACATCTTCCTCTCAGCCGTCCAGATCCTTGAACCCACCGTCAAGTACCCAACCCCGCAGGACGGGTACGACCGCACACCGGGCAAGGGCATCGGCCACCTGTTCGTCATGGACAAAGCAGGGAACCTGCAAAAAGACATCGTCCTGGGCGAGGGCGACATGTACCACCCGGGCGGCATCGATTTCGACGGCACCAACGTCTGGGTGCCGGTGGCGCAGTACCGGCCGGACAGCAGCGCCATCATCTACAAAGTGGATGCGGACACCCTCGCCGTCCACAAGCAGTTCGAGGTCAAGGACCACTTCGGCGGCATCGTCCTGGACAAGCAGACCGGACACCTCGTAGGGAACACCTGGGGTTCCCGACGGTTCGCGGAATGGGACCTGCAGGGCAAGGAGCTGTCCACCTGGGAGAACCCGAACTACTTCATTGACTACCAGGACTGCCAGGACGTTCCCAACGCCAGGATGCTCTGCGCCGGAGTCACCAACCTCCCGCAGACTGCACAGGCCGGCGGGACCGCGGCCACCTATGAACTCGGCGGCATGGCAATGATCGACCTCAAATCCCATGCCGTGACCCGTGACGTCCCGTTCCAGCAGTGGTCCACCGCCGGGCACGTGGCTACCCGCAACCCTTTCAAGATGACGGCCGACGGCGGCCACCTCACCATGACGGTGGCCCCCGACAACGGCGACGAAGGCAACGGCACCGAGATCCTCACCTACGAAGCCGACGTCACCCCCGCCAAGTAGCACTCCCCCGCGCTTCCGCCGCCGGCGGCAGCGCATCCACGCAGCAGGAACGATTGGATACCCCATGCCTTATCCGGCACCCAGATTCACCAGGAAAAGTGTTACCGCTGCCACCGGCGCCGCCGTCCTCGCTGCTTCGGCCGTGACAGCCGGCCTGGTGGGCTTCACCGCCGTCCCAGCCACCGCCGCGGGCACGCATGGCGATACGGCGACGCCCATCAAGCACGTGGTGGTCCTCTTCCAGGAAAACGTGTCGTTCGACCATTACTTCGCCACCTACCCCAAGGCAGCAAACGCTGCGGGCGAGACGCTGCAGGGCTCAGCTACCCCGGCGGCCTCCTTCACAGCAGCCGAAGACACGCCGAAGGACATCAACACCCTGGCCCATGCAGGCCTGCTGGCACCCAACAACCCCAACTCGGTCCAGCCTGCACGGCTCTCCCCGATGCAGGCCGTCACCTGCGACCAGGACCATAACTACGGTGCCGAGCAGAAGGCGTACAACGGCGGCCTGATGGACAGGTTCGTCGAATACACCAGCCGGGACGCCTGCGGCACCAACCAGTACGGACGCCCCGGCCTGACCATGGACTACTACGACGGCAACACCGTCACCGGCATCTGGAACTACGCCCAGAACTACGCCATGAGCGACAACCACTACAGCACCGTCTTCGGCCCCTCCACCCCGGGCGCACTGAACCTGATCTCGGGCCAAACCCACGGCGTCAGGGAATACGACGCCGCGGGGCAGCCCGTCGCCACGCCGGCCGCGGGCAGCAGCACCGTTCGCCAGCCCGACGCCAACGGCGTCGGAACCGTGATCAATGACCCGGACCCGGTTTATGACGACTGCTCCAACAACAGCCACGCCAAGGCCAACAACCTGGCCGGCATGACCGGCAAGAACATCGGCGACCTGCTCAGCGCCCAGGGCACCTCCTGGGGCTGGTTCCAGGGCGGGTTCACCCCCACCACCCCCGCGAGCGGAACCACCCCGGCGTCATGCCTGGCCAGCCACACCAACGCCGCCGGCGCCTCAGTGGTGGACTACTCCCCCCACCACCAGCCGTTCCAGTACTACAAGTCCACGGCCAACCCGCACCACCTCGCTCCTGCCTCGGACGCCGAAATCGGCCACGACGGCCAGGCCAACCACCAGTACGACCTGACCGACTTCAGCAAGGTGGTGGACAGCGACAACATGCCGGCCGTCTCCTTCCTGAAGCCGGGCATGTTCCAGGACGGCCACGCGGCGTACTCGGATCCGGTCGACGAGCAGAACTTCATCACCAAAACCGTCAACCAGATCCAGCAGTCCAAAAACTGGGACAACACCGCCGTGGTGCTGGCCTATGACGACTCGGACGGATGGTACGACCACGCCGCCGCCCAGCCGAAGAACGCCTCCACCGGATCAGACGACGCCGCATGGTGCCTGAACGCTGCAACAAACGGCGTCCCGGTGGCAGGGGGCTACGCCGACCGCTGCGGCCCCGGACCCCGCCAGCCGCTGGTGGTCATCTCCCCCTACGCCAAGAAGAACTTCGTGGACCACACCGAAACCGACCAGGCCTCCATCCTGCGGTTCATCGAAGACAACTGGCACACCGGCCAGATCGGCGATTCCTCAGCCGATGCGACCGCCGGATCCGTGGAGGCAATGTTCAACTTCCACCACGAACGCAAGGACAAGGTCCTCCTTAACGAACAGACCGGAGCCGTCGCTTCCATCAGCCACAACGGGCACCCCGCAGGCCAGTGATTTAAACCCACTGCAGAGCAAGAACGGCGGGAGCGCTGTCCGGCACGCACCGGGCAGCGCTCCTGCCGTTAATCACTCAAGATTTGCGCTTAATCGGGTCTCCCCCGGATGTACGAAGCTACGCTGGCCGTGCAATTCGCATCAAGCACTCGCAATTGGGGGACCCATGCCTGCCATTCACAACTTCTCCGTGCCCCGCGCACACCACAAGGAAGACGCGCTCACCGGCCGGTACTCCAGGGGGAAACACCCGGCTAAAGCGCTGGGCGCAGTGGCCGCTGCCGCCGTCGTGCTCCTGCTGACAGGCTGCGGTGGCACCCAGGCGTCGCTGTCCGCCGCCGTTGGCCCCGCCAGCGAATCGGCTACCGCCACTCCCACGGCAACACCTACTTCCGACAAGCTGGCCGCAGCAGCAGCCGCAGCCGCAGCGAAGGCGGCGGCAGACAAGGCCATGGCAGACAAGGCAGCCGCTGACAAAGCAGCGGCGGACAAGGCCATGGCGGACAAGGCAGCCGCAGACAAAGCAGCAGCAGATGCGGCTGCCCGGAAGGCCGCTGAAGCGAAGGCGGCAGCAGACAAGGCAGCCGCTGACAAAGCCGCAGCGGACAAAGCGGCCGCAGACGCGGCTGCGAAGGCCGCCGCGCCTCCGGCTCCCGTGGCACCTGCCGTTCCCGGGACCAACCCGGGCTGTGACCCGAACTATTCAGGGTGCGTCCCGATTGCCTCCGACGTCGACTGCGCCGGCGGAAGCGGCAATGGCCCCGCGTACGTCCGCGGCCCCATCCAGGTCATCGGCAGGGACATCTACGGACTCGACGCGGACCACGACGGCGTCGCCTGCGAAAGGTAGGCCTAGGCGAACGCCTTGACCAGCTCTTCGCTCTTCTCCCACAGGCCGCGCGCCAGTTCGGCGTCGTAGGCCTGCCGGTTGGCCTTGGCCAGGGCACGCTTCGCGTAGTAGGCACCGGAGATCCAGTCCGTGCCCGGAGTGCCGTTGATCAGCCACAGCATGGTGTCGGCGCCCTGGTCCGGGCTGAGCATGAAGCGGTTCAGCAAGGTGGTGTACGCGTGCCGCCACGGGCTCCCGGACTCCGCCGCGAAGTTGGTGCGGACCACGCCCGGGTGGAAGGCCGCCGTCGTGATGCCCTGGTCGTGGAAGCGGCGGTGCAGCTCGGATGTGAAGAGGATGTTGGCGAGCTTGCCGGTGCCGTAGGCGCGGTTGGTGCTGTACCCGTACTCGGCGGTGAGGTCGAACAGGTCCAGCTTGCCGAAGTTGTTGGCGGCGCTGGAGGTGTTGACCACCTTGGCGTTGCTGGCGGTGAGGGTGTCCATCAGCAGGGTGGTGAGCAGGAACGGCGCCAGGTGGTTGACCTGGAACGTCGATTCGTTTCCGTCCACGGTGAGCGTCCGCTTGCCCATGATCCCGCCGGCGTTGTTGGCCAGGACATCGATGCGCGGGTAGTTGGCCTTCAGTTTCTCCGCGAGGTCCCGGACCTGAGAAAGGTCGGCGAAGTCGGCCAGGTAGTGGTCGGCGCCGATGTCCCCGGCCAGGGCGCGGGTCTTCTCTGCGGAACGGCCGACGACGACCACCTGCTCCCCCGCTTTGGCCAGCGTCCTTGCTGCTGCCGCTCCGATGCCGTCGCTGGCGCCGGTGATCACGATGGTGCGGGGAGTCGTCAAGGGGTGTCCTTTGGTCGGCTGGCGGCGCACCGGCATGGCACACCATTGGGCATAACGACGGCGGGGCGGCCGGTGTTCCCACCAGCCGCCCCGCCGTGCCAGGCTTGCGAAGGGTCAGCCCACAGCGCCGGCCACCAGGAAGATGACGGCGGCGACAGCGAAGCCCATCACGCCGATCAGCGTTTCCATCACGGTCCAGGTCTTCAGGGTGGTCTTGACGTCCATGCCGAAGAAGCGGCCCACCAGCCAGAAGCCGGAGTCGTTGACGTGGGACACCACCACGGATCCGGCGGCCACGGCGATGACCATGGCGGCGGTCTGCATGCCGTTAAGTCCGCCGGAGGCAACCGCCGGAGCGATGAGGCCCGCTGTTGTGGTCAGTGCGACGGTGGCTGAGCCCTGGGCAATGCGCAGGATGGCGGAGACCAGGAACCCTGCAAGGATCAGCGGGATGCCCACGTTGCCCAGCACGTCCGCCAGCGCCTTGCCGATGCCGGAGGTGCGCAGGACGCCGCCGAACATGCCGCCGGCGCCGGTGATCAGGATGACGGAGCAGACCGGTCCAAGGGAGGACTCGAGCAGCTTCTCCAGGGCTCCGGCGTCGCGGCCGCGGCGGGTACCCAGCACGAACAGTGCCGCGAGCACGGCGATCAGCAGCGCCACCGGGGTCTCACCAATGGTCCGCAGGATCTGGAACCACTGTTCCTTCTTCACGGATTCGTCCAGGACGCCGGACGCGGCAAGGGTGTTCAAACCGGTGTTGAGGAAGATCAGCACGAGCGGCAGGAGCAGCAGGCCGATGATGGTGCGGAACCTGGGCGGGTGTGCCTCGGCATCGGCGCTGGCGTGGCCAAGGATTTCGGGAACGGGAAGGACCAGCTTCTTGCCGGTCCACAGGCCGTAGAGGTAGGCGGTGACGTACCAGGTGGGAATGGCGGTGATGAGGCCGGCGATCAGCACCAGGCCGATGTTCGCATCGAAGAAGGCGGCAGCGGAAACCGGGCCCGGGTGCGGCGGCAGGAAGATGTGCATGACCGAGAAGGCGCCGGCGGCGGGCAGGCCGTAGCGGAGCACTCCCCCGCCCAGGCGGTGGGCGACGGCGAAGACCACGGGCAGCATGACCACCAGGCCGGCGTCGAAGAAGATGGGAAAGCCAAAGATCAGTGAGGCCAGGCCCAGTGCGAACGGGGCGCGTTTTTCACCGAAGACGCCGATCAGGTAGTCGGCCAGGACCTTGGCGCCGCCGCTGGTTTCCACGATCCGGCCGAGCATCGCGCCCAGGCCCACCAGCAGCGCCACCGTGCCCAGCGTGGTGCCGAAGCCATCCACCAGGACCGGAACCACCTTGTTGGCGGGGATGCCCGTGGCGAAGGCCGTGGCAAGGCTGATGAAGATCAGGGCGATCAGGGCGTGCATCCGCAGCCGGATGATCAGGAACAGCAGCACAAGAATTGCCGCCGCGGCAATGAGCAGCAGCGGACCTGCGCCCATCGTCTGGGTCCATCCTTCGATGGTCATGGTTCTCCTTTGAAACAGGGTTGGGGATTGAGGGGGTCAGGACGCGCTGGGCGACTGGCCGCTGGGGAGGCTGAGCGCCTGTACGACGGCGGCAACCAGTTCTTCGGGTGAGCGCGAGATGTCCAGGCGGAGGCTGCCGGCGTCGAGCTCTTCCCGGGTGAGCGGCTCGAGGGTGGCCAGCTGGCTGGGGAGCAGGGTGGGCGGCATGAAATGCCCTTCCCGGCCCTGCATGCGCTGGCTGATCAGGTCTGCGCCGCCGTCGAGGTGGAGGAAGATGGCACGGCCCTGGGCGCCGGACAGAAGTTCGCGGTAACCCCGCTTGAGAGCGGAGCAGGTAAGGACGGTGCTCTTGCCGGCGGCGGCCTGGGCGGTCATCCAGTCGCGGATTTGCTGCAGCCACGGCCAGCGGTCTTCATCCTGGAGGGGAATGCCCTGGCTCATTTTGGCGATGTTGGCGGCAGGGTGGAATTCGTCCGCCTCCGCGCAGGCCCAGGCCAGCTGTTGGGAAAGGGCCGCCGCCAGGGTGGATTTGCCCGAACCGGCAACGCCCATGACCACCAGGTGCGTGGCTGGATACTGCATGTCATACCTCCGGAGAAGACGTCTTTGGCTTTCGAAGAAGCTCGCTGTCGGCCCTTTGCAGAACAGGCCAAGCGATAAGGTATCACCTTTTTTCTACAAAGATGCTACCTATTGGTGTCACAAGTCATACCTTTGCCGCATTTGCGGCTATCCTTGGAGGGCGCAGCGGCGCGTGACGAGAGCGGGGAAGAATGTCGACGGCGACAGTCCAGGATGGGATGCAGGACGGCGGGCCCTCCCCTGCCGCACAGGGCCGGGTTGTTGAGGCCGTTGGCGTTGCTATCGCCTCCGGGCGCCTTGCGCCGGGAAGCCGGCTCACCCTTGAAGGCCTGCAGCAGGAGTACGGGATTTCCCGCACCGTTGCCCGGGACACCATGAAGGTCCTGGAATCGATGAACCTGGTCTATTCGCGGCGGCGGGTGGGCATCGTGGTGCAGGAGCCATCGTTATGGAATGTCTTCGACCCCAAGCTGGTGCGGTGGCGGTTGGCCTCGGACCGGAGGGAGCTGCAGTACAGCAGCCTGACTGAGCTGCGTATCGCCGTCGAACCCATCGCCGCTGCTGGCGCAGCACGCCGTGCCAGTGCCGCCGAGCGCGCGCAGCTGGTGTCCCTGGCGGGCGACCTCCGCAGGCTGGGCGAGGCCGGTGACCTCCAAGCCTTCCTGGCCGCCGACATCGCGTTCCACCAACTGCTGCTGCGAAGCTGCGGAAATGAAATGTTCCGGGCGCTGGAAGGGATGATTGCGGAGGTCCTGACCAGCCGCACCAGGCAAGGGCTCATGCCGTTCAAGCCGCGCAGTGAGGCGCTGCAGGCACACGAGGATGTGGCCGCTGCCGTGGCCGCCGGGGACACTGGCGTGGCGGAACAGGCCATGCACCACATCCTGGATGAAGTGCGCGAGGCCATGGGGCTGCACTGACCCGGGTAAAACGCACACGGTCCGGCCGGGGCCAATCGCCCCAACCGGACCGCGTGTGGATCAGGCGTCAGTCGACGACCCTCACCTTGCCCACCATGCCCATGTAGTCATGGAGTGCGCAGATGTACTCGAACGTTCCCTTCGCCTGGAACGTCACGGTGAACTCATCCCCGGGCCACATGATTCCCGAGTTGAGATTTCCCCCGGTGAAATGCGAGCGATCGCCGGACGGGGCGAAAATGTTCGCCGGTTCGGTGCCAAACGTGACGGTATGGGGAGCACCCATGCCCGTATTGGCGAACACCACGGTATCGCCAACGTGCACCGTGACGGTTGGCCGGACGAAGCGCATGACCATCGCCACGCCGTCGTCACCGCCGGCCAGCACACGATGGTTGCTGGCTTGCTGCGCCAGGGATGCGTCCAATTGGTGCCCGTCCCGGAGGATGGACCGCTCCTGGGCCCTCGATGCCTTGTCGTAATCAGCCTGGCTGTAGGGGTAGTCCGTGCCCCGATCACGCACGTGGACTGTGCCCTTCATCATCATGCCGTGGACCAGGCAGTAGTACGTGAAGTCGCCCTCCCGCGGGAACGACAGGCTGTAGCTCCTCGCATCGGGGAAGCCAGGGACGTCCACGTTGGCCAGGAGGCCGGAGTTGTAGTACGAATGCCCGTCGTAGCTGTCCCCTCCACGCTTCAGCAACTCGTCGTTGCTAAACGGATTGAATGGTTGCAGCGCCTGGCCCGCCGCCAGGAACGTCACAGTGTGAATTTCGGCGGAGTTTGCGTGCCACGTGATCGTGTCCCGCTGATTGATAAAGATCTCCGAGGGAAGGAACGCCATCCCCTGGATCTCCTGGTCGCGGGATTCAGAGCCCACCTGCACCTGCCAGGTCCGGTGGCCCCCTCCGTCGGCCGACGCTGGGCCGGAGGCAGCCAATGAGGCGAGTAGTGCAACAGCGAATGCGACAATGAATGCCAATATGTTGGATCTCGATTTGATTCCCCGATAGTGCTTCATAGCAACGCTTTCTCGAACTGCCATCTGCCAGAGGCGATGAGCAGCTGCGGCCGATTCAACGCAGTGCGTAGCTGGCCGAACGGGCCGGTGTTTTTCGGAGTGAAGGTGCCGGCTGCCAATGCCGGGGAGCGCGGGCAGCCGGTGCCGGCCGACTTTCGTGCCGGACATGCACCACCCCATCTGGTGCCGCGCAGGTTGGATTATTTCTCCATACGCCGCCGCCCGCGTGGGTTTGGCACGCTGCATACGTACGCACTTCCAAGAGTGCTCCTGCACGTGGCGTTTGTCGAGACGCGTGCGGTTGCACCGGGACAAGCAATGAACTGGCACGCTCGGGTTAAACAAAAAGCAGGGCCTGCCGTTCAAAACGGCAGGCCCTGCTTGGAAACCTAACGGTCCCGGAACTCTAGGAAATTAGAGAGCCTGGATGTTGGTGGCCTGGGGACCCTTGGGGCCCTGCTCGGTGTCGAAGGAAACCTTCTGGTTCTCTTCGAGGGAGCGGAAGCCGTTGGAGTTGATCGCGGAGTAGTGCGCGAAAACGTCCTGTGAGGAGTCGTCCGGGGAGATGAAGCCGAAGCCCTTTTCAGCGTTAAACCATTTGACGGTACCAGTAGCCATTATTTTTGTCCTTCGTGAAGGTGGAGGGAACGTCCCGACTTTCGGGCCCTCCGGCGTGGGGTGTTCAAAAACCGCTACTTCAGAAGAACACGGACTTTCGACCGCGCGTACTGCCTGAACTACCAACTGCATAAACACAACAACAGGTTCCACACTACAGGAGATTCGGCCCAAACCTAATCGCGTGCCTGTTCAACCCCGGATTACGCCTGCCCGCTGCCCTGCAGCGCAGTGCTGTAGCGCGTGAACCCGGGACGGAGCCGGACCGAGCCCGCGCCCACCACCGCGATGTCCTCCCACAGCACAAGAAATGAGCCGCGGTGCCGCCACCGGAGCATCCGGGCCAGCAGCCAGGGCCGGGTGAGGCCGTTCCGCTCGTACCCAAGGAACGAGGCCGCGCTGTGCGGGCTGATGACCAGCCCCAGCAGGCGCGGCTGGGCCATCAGCTGGTGCGGGGTGCCGTCAAGCACGAACCGCGCGTCGGCCACGCGGCCCAGCCATTCGCCGTCGGCGTCGTGGACCGGGGTGCCCAGCAGGTCACCGAGGATCATGGTGGCCTCCAGGTATCCGCGCAATGATTTTGTCCCGGACCCAGCGCTCCACCCAGCTGGCATCCAGCGGCTCACCCTTGACGCCGAGCCGCACCACCACGCCCACCTCCGCCACGTCCTTCCACGGGATGCGGATGAGCCGGGACGACGGCGGCCTGCCGCCAAAGATGCGGGTCCCCAGCACCGACCCCGTCAGCAGTGCAGTGATCACCGGCGCCGCGGTCCCCGGCTCAATCTCCGCGTCCAAAGCAGGCCCACCCGCCTCCAGGTCGTCCACGGTGGTGACCGGGACGCCGTCGTGGTCCAGGACCTGCCGGTCCAGCAGGTGCAGCTGGGCGTCCAGGATGCGGCCGGCCACCTGCGGGGCGGGGGGCAGCGGGTCAGGCGAGGACGTCATGAGCCGGCTCCTGTGACGATCATGAGGGGAATGGCGGCGATGGAGGCCACCAGGATGACCACCAGATAGATCATGCCCAGCACATTGACCACCCGTCCGTTAACGTGCTCGCGCATGTATTGGGGGTCGTTGGCCACGATGAGGATGGGCAGGTAGGTCAGGGGCAGCGCGATCGCGGAGAACACCACCGAGTATTCGGTCACCAGGACGGGGTCGACGCCGGTGGCCAGCACCGCGATGCCGGCCAGCAGGCAGACGATCATGGACAGATGGAAACGCGCCGCCTCCGCGGGCCGGCGGAACTTGCCCCAGGACCAGCCGAAGAACTGGGCCAGGGTGTAGCCGCTGGAGAGGGTGGTTTCCAGGGCTGCTCCGAACGTTGCCGCCACGATCCCCACCAGGACCAGCGCCAGGCCGATCTTCCCGGCACCTTCGGCCACGGGCAGGATCACCTGGGACAGCGACGTCACCGAGACTCCGGCCGGCAGGAGGACGACGGTGGCGCATGCCGCGATGGAGACGGACAGCAGGCCGCCCAGCGGGAAACCGACCAGGACGTTGATCTTCTCCTGCAGCAGGTCCTTCACGGTCCACCCCTCCTCCACAGCGCCGGAGGAGAAGAAAAACACCTCGTAGGGGGTCATGGCCGCGCCGAACAGGGCGATGGCGTAGTAGCTGTACGTCCACACGGTTTCCTGCTGCGGTACGGCGGGCTGCACCACCTGGCCGGCCAGCGAACCCCAATCCGGTTTGAGCAGGAACAGCGCCACCGCAAAAATGATCAGGGTCAGCCCCAGCAGGCCGGTGACGTTCTCCATGATGGTGAACCTGACCCGCCAGATCACCAGCCACACAGCCACCGCGGCTACGGGAATCCACAACAGGTAGTATACGCTGCTGGCCAACTGCAGGGCCAGGGCAATGCCGCCGATCTCGGCGGTCACGGTCATCAGGTTGATCAGGAACGACGCCGCGAGGTTGGCCAGCCCGGCCCGCGCGCCAAGCCGTTCGCGGATCACCTCGAAAGTGGCCCGGCCGGATGCTGCGGCCACCCGGCCGGACATGTTGGCGAACAGGCAGATCCCCACCACGCCGACCGCCACCACCCACACCAGCGACAGGCCGAAGCGGGAGCCGACGACGGCGTTGGTCACCAGGTCCCCAATGTCCACGAACCCGCCAATAGCGGTGAGGATTCCAAGCGCGACGCCGAGGAGCCGCTTCACGGGTCAGCCTTCATTTGGCCCCCACCTTGCCTTCGAGCTGCTTCAGGGCGTCCTGCGCGTCAGCCAGCGCCTTGTCACCGTCCGGCAGGGAGGGGGTGACGCCGTCGTTCGCTGCCAAAGCGGCCCGCGCGGTGGCAAAGCCCGCGGCGCACTGGTCCAGCACGTCCAGTGCCTGCTTTTGAGTATCGCGGTCCTCCTGTGTGGCCGGCGACAGCTTCAGGACGGTGCTCCTGCTGGTCTCGATCTCCTTGAGCTCGTCGTCCAAACTGGTGGAGGCTGCGGACCGGGTGAGCTTGCCGTCCATGTCCTGCCGGAGGGCGATCCGTGCGGTGGCGACGGCGGAGGAACTGTCCTTCACGGCCGTGGCCACCGACTCGCTGGTGCCGCCGCTGCAGCCGGTAAGCAACGCCAGGCTGAGGACGGCGAGCGCGGCGGGGGCCAGGAGCGTAAACCTGCCGCCAGCGCGGGCGGGAAACTTTGCAGCCGGAGCGGAGGCCGGCGTGTTCAGCACCCTTGCCTCCAGCCCCCCGGACAATCCCGGAATCCATGCGACCTGGCGAGGCAGCCAAGAAATAGTTGCCTTGAGCTATATATAGCACTCCGCCGGGAAGTTTGACCTGCTCAGGAAGGGACTAATTGCCGCGTGGGCGCGGCCCCCGGCCGGAGCCCGCGCCCGCGCCTTTACCGGGGCGGCCCTACTTGGCGAGGAAGGTGAGCAGCGCCTGGTTCCATTCGTCCGGGTGGCTGACGTTGCAGCCATGCGGCGCGCCTTGGATCACATGCAGTTTGCTGCCGGCGATGGCTGCATGGGTTCGCTCGCCGGACCCTTCCAAAGGCACCGTGGCATCCCCGTCACCGTGCAGGACCAGCGTGGGTACGGTGACTTTCTTCAGGTCCGCACGGAAGTCCGTGTTCCCGAAGGCGGCCATGCAGGCAAGGGCTGCTTTCTTGTCGGCCTGCCGGCAGAGCGCCAGGGCGTCCTGGCGCTGCTGTTCGCTGACTTTGAGTTCTCCGTCCACCGAGAAGAAGTCGCGGGTGAACCCGTCGTAGAACCCGTCCTCGTCCTTGGTCAGATCGGCGCTCATCTTTGTGGCCTGTTCCTTTGTCAGCGGCCCGTCCGGGTTGTCACCGGTGTGCATCAGGTAGGGCGGGACGGCGGACGCAAAAACCACGCTCCGCAAGCGGTCGGGTCCGTAGAGGCTGAAGTAGCGGGCCACTTCCCCACCGCCCATGGAGAACCCAACCAGAGTCACGTCGTCCAGGTCCAGCTGCTCGAGCAGGTCGTGCAGATCCCCGGTCAGGGTGTCGTAGGTGTACCCCGTCATCGGCTTATCGCTGCGCCCGAACCCGCGCCGGTCGTAGGTTATGACCCTGTAACCGGCGGCCTGGAGGGCTGGTACCTGCGCCTGGAACGATTCGCCGGACAGCGGCCATCCGTGGATCAACACCACCGGCCTGCCGGCACCGCCGGTGTCATCGACGTGCAGGTTGGTGTCCTTGAACAGCCCGTGATGCGCGGTGATTTCCGTCATAACTTGTCCTCCATCGACTGTGCTTGCAGCTGCATCCTCTTGTCGCAGCCGTAGGTGGTTCGTAAGCATGCTGATCATTGGATGGGTGGAAAACCTGCGGGAAAAACGGCTCTCGACCGGGCGTGCGGATAGGCATATCCTGCATCCAGATCCTGCGGAAATACCCTGCCACCGGGAGGCGAAGCCATGGAGATGCCCAAGGCAACCGAGGAAGAAAAAGAGCGGTTCCGCCGTGTGGTTCCCGATCATCCCGGGGTGGTGGTCAAGCCGATATTCGGCAACCTGGGCGCGTTCGTCAACGGCAACATGTTCGCCGGGCTGTTCGGGCCAACCATTGGCGTGAAGCTCTCCCGGGAGGACAGGGAGCTGCTGGAGTCATCCGAGCGGACCGTGCTGTTCGGGCCGGCGGAGCGGCCCATGGGCGGGTACACCGGCCTGCCGGCGATGTGGAATGAAGAGGGCGACGGCGACGACGCCCGGGCGCGGGCCTGGGCCGAAAAGGCGTTGGGGTACGTCGCCTCCCTGCCGGCCAAGGAGCCGAAGGAACCCAAGCCACGGGCTGCCAGGACATCACGGGCGGCGAAGTAGCCGTGTCCGCCCCTGCGGTTTCCCGTGAAGAGACCAACACGGTGGTGGTGGGGGCCGGACAGGCCGGCCTGGCCACGAGCTACTGGCTGGCGCAGCGCGGCGTGGAGCACCGGATCCTGGAGCGGCGGCCTGCTTTGGGCGGCGCCTGGCAGGACCGGTGGGACTCCTTCTACCTGAACACCCCCAACTTCTCGGTCGCGTTGCCGGGGAAACCCTACGACGGGCCGGAACCGGAGGGGTTCATTCCCCGGGACGACACCATCGACTTCTTCCGCCGCTACGCCCAGGACATCCACGCCCCGGTGGAATTGGATACGGACGTCACACGGATTGTTCCCAGAGATACTGGGTTCACCGTGGAGACGGACCGCGGCACTTGGGCCGCCCGGAACGTGGTGCTGGCCAGCGGCGCGTTCCAGCGCCCACGGATCCCGGCCGCCGCCGTCGGCCTTTCCCCGGACGCCCTTCAGCTGCACAGCCATGACTACCGCAACCCCGCGCAGCTGCCGGAGGGCGCGGTGCTGGTGGTAGGGACGGGGCAGTCCGGCGGGCAGATCGCTGAGGACCTGCTCGATGCCGGGCGGACCGTGCACCTGTCCGTTTCCTCCTGCCCGGAAGCGCCCCGGCGGTACCGCGGCCAGGACATCTTCCACTGGATCATGGCGGTGAACATCCACGGCCCGGAGTACGGGATTAATGCGCTGCAGGTGTTTGGGCTCCCCTCCCCTGCCGGACGGTTCCTGTGCAATCCGCTGCTGTCCGGCAATGGCGGCGGCCACAGTGTGCACCTCCGCGAACTGGGCAGGCGCGGCGTCCGGATGCACGGCCGGTTTGAGGGAATCCACCGCGGCGTCCTGGTCTTCACTGACGACCTTCCCCAGCGCCTGGCCCTGGTGGAGGCCGGGTTCGGGCAGCGTCTGAAGATGCTCTCCGATGCGTACATCAGGGCAGCGGGGATCGACGCCCCCGAGGCCGAGGCGCCGGAGCCGGACAGCTGGCTGCCCGCGGAATCCGGCGCCCGCCTTAACCTCGCGGCCGAAGGGATCACCTCCGTCATCTGGTGCACCGGCTACCGGCTGGACTTCAGCATGCTGGACCTGCCCCTCCTTGATGAGTGGGACTACCCCCGCCACACCAAAGGCGTAACGCAGCAGCCGGGCCTGTACGCCGTCGGGCTTCCGTGGCTGACGCGGCACATCTCCGCCACCCTCGTCGGGGTGGGCCCGGATGCCGAGTACGTGACGGAACACCTGGCAGCGCGGGGCTGACCGGCGCCGGCGAAAGGTCTTGCCATGGAACCGTTCCGCGTGATCCTGCTGCCCGGCGGTGTCCTCCCCGCCGGCCCCGCCTACGGCAGGCTGCTGGAGGTGCTGGGGCCGGTCGTGGACGCCGTCGCCAAGGACCTGGAGCTCTACAGCGGTGACGCCCCGCCGCCGGACTGGAGCCTGGACACGGAAGCAGAGGGCGTGCTCCGCGAGGCCGACTCCCGCGGCTGGGATACCTTCCACCTGCTGGGTTACTCAGGCGGCGGCGCCGCGGCTTTGGCCCTCACCGCTTCACATCCCGGGCGGCTGCGCAGCCTGGCCCTGCTGGAGCCGGCCTGGGCAGGAAACTGGGACTGGAGCCCTGCACACACCGAACTCTGGCGGCGCTACGGGGAACTGCACGGCCTGCCGCAGGAGGAGTTCATGGGCGCCTTCATGAGGCTGCAGGTGAAGCCCGACGCCGTCCTGCCGCCTCCGCCGCCGGGCCCGCCGCCGTGGATGGCCAAGCGGCCGGCAGGCATCAGCGCCTTCCTGCAGGCTTTCAACACCTACCGCCTGGACCGCGCACGCCTGGCCGCCTTCACGGGACCCGTGCTGTTTGTGCTGGGCGGCATGAGCAACCCGGACGACCAGGGAGACAACGCTGAGCGCTTGTCCCGCGTCTTCCCCGATTTCCGGCTGGAAGTGTTTCCCGCCCGCCACCATTTCGACCCGCCGCACCGGGCCGAGCCGGAACGGGTTGCTGCGCTGCTGCGCGCGCACTGGGCACGGGCGGAGGCTGGTTCCTGACCACCGACTGGGACCTTTTCCTCTGTTTCGGCACCACCATGGGGAGTGCACTGGAACCGGCAGGAGTTCCCTTTGCGCTCCTGCCCCGATAGGAGACGGAAAATGACCAGGAACATCCTTCAGAGCACCACGATCAACGCCCCTGTGGACACGGTGTTCTCCTTCCTGAGTGACCCCACGAACTGGATGAAGGCATTCCCGGGAGACAGTGATGTGACTCATCTGGACGTCAAACCGGACGGCGTCGGCACGTCCGCGCGTTGGTCCGCCAGGACGTGGGGCATCCCCATGCACGTGACGCATGAGTACCGGGAAGTGGTTCCCAATAAACGCATCGTTTCCAAGGCATCCGTGGGGCCTGTCATCACGTTCTCCGTGGAACCGGTCAACGGCGGCACAGAGCTGACCGTTGAGTCCGTCCTGGCGATCGATGCACCCCTGGTCCGGGTTCCCGTCCAGGCGCTGTTTGTCAGGTGGACCGAGGACGACATCCAGGGCATGGTTGCAAACGTCAAGAGCCTGATGGAGACCGGCAAGAAGACTGCTCCGGAACCAGGCGAAGCCAAGTTCAGCCAGACCCTGACGTGGTCGGACAGCATCCACATCGCAGCCCCGGTGCAGCAGGTGTTCGATCTGGTGAAGGATCCGGGGGTCTGGCTGGGTCCGGACGTGCAGATCTCCGACCTCAGAACCACTCCCGAGGGCGTGGGAACCACATTCCAGGCGGCGTGGAAGGTCATGGGCGTCCCGCTCAAAACCACCCACGAGTACACCGGGTTCGTCCCCAACGCACACTTCACGTCCAAGGCTGCCCTGGGGCCGGTCTTCACAGTGGAAGTGACGCCCGAAGACGGCGGAACACGGCTCAGCATGCGGTCCGACACTGTCCCCCGGAACATGGCGGAGGCTGCGGTTGATGCCCTGGTGATGAAGATGTCGGAGCGGAGCCAGGCCGAACTGCTTGCCGGTATCAAGGCCGCAGCGGAGGCGGGCGGCGGCTCGCTCTAGGGTGAATCCGCCGTCCTAAGCTTGGGGCATGGACACCGCCACTGACGCCCGGCACTCCTTCAGCGACCGCGCCAGCCAGGCGGTACGGACCCTCACGCCTGGCTACTTTGCCCTCACCATGGCCAGCGGCATCATCTCCGTGGGGCTTGAGCTCGAAGGATTCCATGCGCTGTCGCTGGCGCTGCTGGTGGTGTGCGCGCTCTCCTACGTGCTGATCCTTGCGCTCAGCCTGATCCGCCTTAGCAGGTTCACCGCCAACATGCGCGGTGACTTCATGGATCCCGCGCGGGCGTTCGGCTTCTTCACCTTCATCGCCGGAACAAACGTGCTCGGGACGCGGCTCGGCATGGCTGGGTGGCAAAGCACGACGGCGGTCCTCCTGGCGGTCGCGGTCCTTGCCTGGGTGGTGCTCGGCTACGTCGTGCCGTGGACCGCAGTGCTGGGCCGGTCCGAGCGGCCCGTGGTCAAGGACGCCAACGGCTCGTGGTTCATCTGGTGCGTGGCCAGCCAGTCCGTGGCCGTTGCCGCCGCCTCCATCGAGCCCCTCGCCGGGCAGGACTGGCGGCCCGCCCTGGCGCTCACAGCCGTCGTTGCCTGGTCGGTGGGGCTCATCCTCTATGCCGCGGTGGGGATCTTCGTCTCGCTTCGGCTCATGACCTACCCCATCCGGCCACAGGACCTCCGCCCGCAGTACTTCGTGGCCATGGGCGCCATGGCCATCAGCGTCCTGGCGGGGGCCCGGATCGTGGAGATGGCCGGCGCACCCATGGTGGATGCGACGCGCGGCCTGGTGGCCGGCGCCTCGGTGGTGTTCTGGTCCTTCGCCTCGTGGCTCTTCCCGGCACTTCTCGCCGCCGGGTGGTGGCGGCATGTGGTCCACAAGGTTCCGCTGTCCTACGAGCCGGGCCTGTGGAGCGTCATCTTTCCCCTCGGCATGTACGCAGTGGCCGGGATCTACCTTGGCCGCGCCGACTGGCTGCCGCTGGTGGCAGCGATCGGCCGCGCCGAGCTGTGGCTGGCGGTTGCGGCGTTCCTCGCTACCCTCGCCGGAATGCTCTGGCACCTGTGGACCACGCTGCTGCGCCCTCCCGGACAGGTGCGCTAGCCGGCGCGGGGCCCGGCGTTATGCGCCTTCTGCCGTCCGTCGCGGTGGGCAAGATAGGCGTAAACCATCAAGACGATGCCGGCCAGGATCATCACAGCCGGGAACGCAAAGTCCACCGGGATGAGCAGCGCCGTGGCCTGGAGGATGAAGATCACTCCCATGACTGCAAGGATCCCGGCCGGGACCAGGGGCCACTTCATCCGGTCGGTGTGATCGCCGGCAGGGGCGGCCGTGCGGACCGGGACCAGGGAAAGTACGCCGAAGGTGGCCGCCAGGCCCAGGAAAAGGACGGCTGCAGTTGGCGTGCCCTGCAGCTCCTGCGGGAGGGCCACGATGGCTGCCAGCGTTAACATGACTCCGGACGGGATGAGTGCCCACCAGTTGCTGCGCTCTCGCACGTACACGGAGGCGAACCCCGCGCCCATGAAAAGGAACAGGAAGGCTGCACCCCAGGCGCCGCCCGTGAGCTGGGTGGTGGTGATGACCGCTGCCAGGCCCAGGAACACGGACCCCGGGATGGCCGCCCACCAGTTCTCACGGCGCCTGACGAACAGGGACAGGAACAGGACGCCAACGGCCGCGAAGATCAGCGGAGCAACAATGGCGGCGCTGTCCATGACGCCAAACCGGTCCAACAGCAACAGGCCGCCCAGCACAATGAGGACGATGCCTGCGACGATGCTTGCGCTTGCTGATTTCACCCTGTGCCTCCCGGATGGGGCAGCCGGTCTGGGACCGCGCTGCTTAACTCAGGCTAGGGCCGGTGCTGAACGCGAAACAGGGCACAAAGCCCCCGCCTTCCACCCGAAGCGCCAATGAGCGTCATTTGCTGATGACGGGACCTTCAGCCCTGTAGCCGGGCCGGGCCGCTTGGCATCCTTGTAAGGGCGCCATCCGGGTCCTCAGCTTTCGAGGCCGGAACGGCATTCCAGTCGCTGGACGCTTTCTATCCCATCCGCAGCCGAAAGCGGCCTGGTTGGATGCTGGGAAACGAGGAAACATGGCGAGCCAGGACGAGTTCAACGCAGTGTATGGCAGCGGCCCCATGGTGGGCCAGCGAGGTCCCGCCAGCCTTGGCAATGGCGGGTGCAATGTGATTTTGAAGGACACCGGCGCGGTGATCGGCAGATGGAGCTCCTGGGAGATGGCGAGCCGGGCGCTCAACCGGCTGCAGAAGCTGGGATACCGATTTGAGTACCGGCTGGAGGAGTCCCACCACTGGGTCAAGGGACTTGATCACACCACGTGTTCCCTCTGCAACCTCACCCGCGGGATGGCAATGCCCTCTGGAACTCCTCATCCCGGTTGGTAACAACGGTCATCCCGGTTGGTAACAACGGGGTCCGGACCTTTGACCCTGACGGCGGCTGGTGGGGCGCAGGATGATGTACTGAGGTTCCTTCCGAACCGGGGCGGCTGCATTGAACAGGCAGCCGGGGAGGGCATGGAGTCGATGAGAGCGTCGTCATGGAAACACGAGTAACAGGGGTTCCGTCCCCGCCGCGGCCCGTCCGGATCTTCATCCTCAACGACCACAAGCTGGTCCGCCAGGGGCTGAGGGACCTGCTCGAAGATGAGGGGTTCGAAATCGCAGGTGAAAGTGGGTCGGCCGCAGAAGCCACCCGCCTTATCTCCAGCCTGAAACCAGATCTTGCTGTATTGGACGACAGATTGCCGGACGGGACGGGCATCGAGGTCTGCCGTCAATTGCGCTCCGCCGTCCCGGACGTGAAATGCCTGATCCTGAGCAGTTGGGACGAACACCAGGCTGTGCGGGCAGCCGTCCTGGCCGGCGCGTCGGGGTACGTACTTAAGCAGGTGGGGGGTATCAACGAGCTGGTGAACGGCATACGCAGCGCCGCCGCCGGCAGTTCGCTGTTCCAGCCTGGCGTCAGGGAAAGGGTGGCTGAAAGCCTCTACGCAGCCGCCTCCGCCGCCTGGCTGAACAGCCTCACAGGGAGGGAGCGGGACGTGCTTGCGCGCATGGCCCGGGGCCTGACCAACCTTCAGATCGGGCAGGACATGAGACTCCCTGAAGAGGAGGTGGCTGTCTGCGTATCCTCCGTGCTGCAGAAGCTGGGCTTCCGGCGGCGGGGCCAGCTGATTCCAGTTCCCATCCCCCGCGCGTGGGATCTCCTGAACTAAGGTAGGGGCGCGGTCCAGGTCACGGTGGTGCCCTGGCCCAGGGTGCTGTCGATAATGCAGGCACCTCCAAGGCGGGAGGCCCGGCTCTTCATGTTGTTCAGCCCGCTGATCCGGGCAGGATTTGTAAAGCCGCAGCCATGGTCCCGGACGGTGAGTACCACCTCGCCCTCCTGCGCGGAGAGGAGGACATAGATTTCCTCCGAGCCCGAGTGCCGCACTGCGTTGCTGACGCTTTCAGAGAGCACGGGCAACAGCTGTTCGGCCACCTCGTCGTCCACCACGTCATCGACGGGGCCCGAGAGCTGAATCCTCGGGAGGAATCCGGCGGCGTTTGCAGCTTCCTGGACGGCGCGCAGCACGCGGCCGCTGAGAAGCTCCCGGTCCTGCTCCCGCGCCTGGAGGGCGTAGATGGTGTCGCGGAGCTGATGGATACAGTCGTCCAGTTCCGTGGTGATGCCGGCGATCCGCCGCTCGTGGGCAAGAGGATCCCCGGTGTAGCGGCGCAGGCCCTGGATGCTCAGGCCTGCCGCGAACAGCCGCTGGATCACCAGGTCGTGCAGGTCCCTGGCAATCCGTTCCCGGTCGATGAACAGCGCGTGTTCCTCCCGTAGCTGGTTGGCCCGCAGCAGGTCCAGCGTCAGGCCGATCCGGGAGGCGAACACCGCGCTCTGTTCAACATCTACATCCGTATACGGTGTTCCGCTGGAGGGCCTGGCAAGGATCAACAGGCTGTCCCTGTGTCCGTCACTGTTGTTGCCCAATGCAGCCACCAGGATGGGACCGATCTTTTCGGTAGACGCGGCATCGAACACCTCGCGCGGGTCCGTGAAGGTCCTGGACTCCCCCGTTGCAAGGACCTGGGCCACAGCATCACTGACCGGCAGCTCCTGCCCCGCCGGTATCGATTGGACGCCCAGGGAAGTCCGGCACCGCAGGCTCCCGTCCCCGGCGACCGACGCGATAACGGACAACGCCGAGGCTGAGGCGTGCAGCGCCCGGTCCGCAATCATGTCCAGGTTCTCGGTATCGGACCTTGGATAGGCCTTCAGCCGGTCGCTGACGTCCATGCCCGCTTCCAGCCACCGCTGGCGGCTGTTGCTGTCCTCGAACAACCGCGCATTCTGGATGGCCACGCCGGCGGCAGAGGCGAGCGCAACCGCCAAATCTTCGTCCTCGGCCGTGAAGTCGTGGCCATCGATCTTTTCAGTCAGGTACAGGTGCCCGAAGACTTCGTCCCGGACACGGACCGGGACCCCCAGGAACGTCCTCATGGGGGGATGGTTGGGCGGGAAGCCAACCGCTATGGGATGCTCGCCCAGGTCGTGGAGACGCACAGGTTTGGGTTCCCGGATCAAATGCCCCAGCACACCATGCCCGGTGGGAAGATCACCGATGAGCCGGGCACCTTCTTCATCGATGCCCACCGTGATGAAATGGCTAAGCTGCTGGTCATACCCGATCACGCCCAAAGCCCCGTACCGCGCGCCGACGAGCTCGCACGCCGACTGCACCACCCGGTCCAGCACCGCTTCCAGGCTCAGGTCTTCAGCAAGGGAAACGACGGCGCCGAGCAGGCCTTCCACATGTTCCTGGGTGCGAACCAGTTCGTCCGCCCGGTCCACGAATTCGCGAAGAAGTTCCCGGGTCCGCCGCCTGATAGGTTCACGCCACATAAGAAAACACCTCAGTCATAAAGCAGCATCACCCACGGCGGGCTTCATCGCCCTGGATCTGACATGTGACAGCCCCCAGTGTCTCTCACTTCCATGCTAACAACCAGTGTGGGCGAGTGGCTTAATGATTACGGTCCGGCTGCCTCCGGCCGCCCCTGCCGTGCCCGCCGCCTTCGGGCCGGCCGCACCGCGGCCACGGGCACCTTGACCGGGATGCTGAACCTGAAGGCCCTGCGGGCGATGTGGTGCGTGGCGTGCCGGCGCCGGACGGGGGGCGGCGGGGCGGGCAGCTGCTGGGCGTCGCGGGCGAAGAACCACTGCTTGGCCAGCTCCACCAGCACCAGGTACACCACCACCATGCCCAGCAGGGCAAGGAAGAACGGGACCGGCAGCGGGTCGAACCCGAGCAGCGCGGCCAGCGGCGAAAGCGGCAGGAACACCCCCAGGGCCACCACTCCCAGGGAGGCCGCGATCAGGCCTGCCGAGGGCCGGCTGCGCAGGAAGGGAACACGCCGGGTGCGGATAGCGAAGATGATCAGCGTCTGGGTGGCGATTGATTCGATGAACCAGCCTGCGCGGAACTCCCCCGGCACCGCGGTGAACACGAACAACATCAGGGCGAACGTGGCGAAGTCGAACAGGGAACTGATGGGGCCGAAGAGAAGCATGAACCGCCGGATGAAAGCGATGTCCCAGTGCGACGGCGCCCGCAGTTGCTCCTTGTCCACACGGTCGCCCGGGATGGCCAGCTGCCCGGAGTCGTACAGCAGGTTGTTCAGCAGGATCTGGCCCGGCAGCATGGGCAGGAAACTCAGCACCACGGAGGCCGCGGCGGCACTGAACATGTTGCCGAAGTTGCTGGACGTGCCCATCAGTACGTATTTGATGGTGTTGGCGAATATCCGCCGGCCCTCCATCACGCCCTCCGCCAGCACGCCCAGGTCCTTGTCCAGGAGGACGACGTCGGCGGCGTCCTTGGCAACGTCCGTTGCGGTATCGACGGAGATGCCGATGTCCGCCTTGTGCAGTGCCAGGGCGTCGTTGACGCCGTCGCCCATGAAGCCCACGGATCCGCCGCTGAGGCGCAGCAGGCTGATGATGCGCGCCTTTTGTTCGGGCGAGACGCGCGCGAAGATGGTGGCCGTCCGCACGGCGGAGGCGAGGTCGGCGTCGGACATGGCCTCAACCTGGGCGCCGGTGAGGGTGCCGCCGGAGATCACGTCCAGGTCCGCACAAACTTTCTCCGCCACCTTGGCGTTGTCGCCGGTGGCGATCTTCACCGAGATCCCCAGTGCCTCAAGGAGGTCCAGGGACTGCCGGGCGTTGGCCTTGGGACGGTCCAGGAACACCAGGAAACCGGCCAGGGTGAGGTTGCGCTCGTCCGCAGGTGTCAGCCTGTCCAAGTCCGCGGCAGGGCGGGTGGCCACCGCAACCACCCGGGAGCCGGCGTCGAACTGTTCGTCCAACACCGCCTGAACGGCCGGCGGGGTAGGTCCGCACAGGGCAAGGATGTCCTCCGGGGCACCTTTGGTGACCAGCCGGGCCGGTCCGCCGGCTTCACGGACCAGCGAGGTGGTACGGCGGCGCTGGTGGTCGAAGCCGATCAGGTCGAGCCGTTCATAGCGGGCCGGTTCGAAGGCGGTGGCGGGGGGGCTTTCCCAGAGGGCGGCGTCCAGCGGGTTTTGCCCGGCTGCGGAGGTTCTTGCTTCCGCGTAGTCAGTTTCCGTTGCCAGCAGACCCAGGGTGAGCAGGTCGCCGTCGGATGTGCCCGGTGTTACCGGAATCGCGCGGGTGAAACTGATCCGCCCCTCCGTCAAGGTGCCCGTCTTGTCCGTGACCAGGATGTCCATGTCCCCCAGGTCCTCGATGCACACCAGCCGTTTGACCAGCACCTTTCGCTTGGCCAGCTGCCGGGTGCCGGTGGCCAGGGATGTGCTCACGACGGCGGGGAGCAACTGCGGGGTGATGCCTACGGCGATTGCCAAGGAGAACAGCAGCGATTCCAGCAGTGGGCGCTGCAGCAGCAGGTTGGCCACGAAAATCAGGGTGGTCAGCACGATGGCCACCTGCAGCAGCAGGAAAGAGAAGCGCTTGAGTCCCAGCTGGAACTCGGTCTGCGGCTGCCTCTCCCCCAGTCCCAGCGCGATGCGGCCGAATTCCGCCCGCCCGCCGGTCGCCACCACCACCCCGGTGCAGCCCCCTGACTGGATCACCGTGCCCATGAAGGCGCAGGAGGCGAGGTCGCCGAGGGCTGAGCCGGCGGCCACCGGAGCTGTCTCCTTGGCGGCAGGCTGGGACTCCCCCGTGAGGATGCTTTCATCGCAGAGAAGGTTGTTGGTGGTGATGAGCCGGATGTCCGCGGGGATGATGGCGCCCAGGGAGAGATGGACGACGTCGCCCGGCACCAGGGCGGTAACGTCCACGTCCCCGGGGGTCCCGCCGCGGATCACCACGGCGCGGTGGGTGACACGGTCATGCAGGGCTTCGGACGCCCGCTCCGCACGGTACTCGTTGGTGAAGCCGAGGCCCACGCTGGCCAGCAGGATCAGGCCAATGACGATGGAGTTGGTGGCGTCGCCCAGGAAGAGAGACAACCCGGCGGTGACGATCAGGAGGATGAGGATGGGGCTGGCAAACTGCCGGCCCAGTACGGCCCAGGCGTTGGCGCGGTGCGTGCGGACCGCGTTGGGGCCCAGCTGCTGGAGTCGGGCGGCCGCTTCCTCCCCGGTGAGGCCGCCCGGCCCGGAACCCAGGCGCGACAGCGTTTGATCCGCCGTCAGGCTCGCGGCGTCGGTGATGGCCAGCTGGAGGGAGCTGCGCTCCCGGACGTTCACGTCTGTCATGCCGGATCCGTTCGAAACGCGTTGGCACCGTGGCTTTAACCTAAGGCAAGGGTACGACGGCAGGGCCGGTTCAATCAGGCGGCCCGGGACTGGTGGCCGTGCCCAGGATGTGGGCGAGGGAAGGGTTCAGGCGCTGCGCCGGGAAGCCAAACCGCTCGTTGGCCTCCACTCTGAATCCCGCCGCGGTGATGGCGGCAAGGGTGTCCCGGTTGAGGTGGCAGCCGCCCATGAACCGTCCCCAGACCGGGGTCAGCACGTCTTCAGCCCTGGCCAGGACCGCATGGGCGGACCGGACGTGCTCGTAGTAGGCCAGCGTTCCGCCAGGGCGCAGGACACGGCGGATCTCCGCAAGGACGGTGCCCTGGTCCTTGACGCTGCAGAGGACAAGGCTTGCCACCACGGCGTCGGCGCTGCCGGTTTCGGCGGGGATTTGCTCCGCGGCTGCATCAATAACAGACACCGGAACACTGGCGGAACCTGCCGCCTGCTGCGCCACGCTCCTCAGGTAGTCATCGGGCTCAAGGGCCAGGACGTGGGTGACGGCCGGTGGATAGAGCGGAAAAGAGGATCCCGTTCCCGCTCCAATTTCGATCACCGATCCTTTCAGCCCGGCCAGGATGCGACGGCGGTGTTCAAGGGCCCCGCCACGGTCCATACTGCCCACGGCGCGGGCAAAAGCACGGGCGAAGATCGGGTGCTGCAGGCTGTTCAACCGGATACCTCCCCGCCCGCAGGCAACCAGATGTTCCGCGCGGCCCGGACACCACAGGAATCGGTGGCGGCGTGCGCAATGGACACGGCCAGGAGCGACCCGCTCCTTTGGGCGGCCCATCCGTACCCCAGGCCGATCAGCCCGGCACCCAACAGCACCGGCCAGCGGCCCCGCGGATGGGGCCGAATGGACAGCGGAACCAGGTGCCATGCCGTAAAACCGAGGGCCGGCCAGAGCCAGCCAAGGACTTTCCGTCGAGGAAAGACAACCATTGGCACGCCCCGCCAGAGCGCTTCCTCAGCCAGCGCGTTAGTGACGCCAATGCCGATGGCGGCGAACACCGCCGTCGTGCCTACTTTCCGGGCGTTGGGGATCAATTCGGTGGTGATGGCACCCGCGGGCGGAAGGAGCAAAATGCCCCAGAATAACCCGCGCCGTTGCGTTGCCGGACCGTCCGGCGTCCGCCAGAGCTCCACCAACCGGGGCAGGCCGGCCACTGCAAGGGCCGTTCCCCAGCACAGTGTCCAGTAAGCGGCGAACCCCGCCTGGTAGCCGCGCCGCTCCCCGAACCGCCCGACCGCCTGGCGGAAGACGGGCAGCATCACGGCCGGCACTGCCGCCGGCAGGACTGCGGCCAGCAACTGGCTCCGTGCGGAAGGACGGCTGATCGGACCCACTACTTAAGGCTCAGGACTTCGTCGATCGGCCGGCCGTTGACGAACACCTGCGCGCTCGTGGCCCCGGAGGCGGCCATGGCCGTGTACTCCAGCTGCGCCTTGGCGCGCGGGACGTCGCAGACACCGCCCAGCATGAACTGTCCGGAGAGCCAGATGCTGATGGTGCTGCCGTCCAGTTCGCCGCCGAGGTAGGTCAGGGTCGACTGGTACAGGACGTTGATGAGCCCGGAGAGGCCCACATCGCGGCTCTTGTTGGCCAGCAGGGTCCCGACGCTGGGGCCCACCTGGTCCGTGAAGCGGACCGGTGCCGTGGTGGTGGCCACCAGGCTGTCGCCGCAGCCGATCTTCGGCCCCGACACACCGTTGTCACCCACCGCCACGTAGTAGATGGTCAACGGGGCGGTTTGTTCAGGCAGACCCGTGGGGGTGGGTTCCTGTGTGGGCGGCGGGCTTGCCGGGGCGGACGACGGCGGTGCGGCAGCTGGGGTGGTGGGCGCGGCTGAGGTGCTGCCGGGCGTCGTCGGGGTCGCCGTCATGGTGGGGGCCGGCGTCGTGGTCGGGCTCGCCGTCGTGCTGGGGCTGGCGCTGCTCGCGCTGGGACTCGGGGCCGCGGAACTGGTGGTCGGGGACGGGCTGGGAGGTCCGAAACAACCGGTGAGGACCATCAGGCCGCTGAGCCCGAGAACGCTGAGTGCCGAAAGCCTGGGCCTGGTCATGGTGCCCCCTTGGATGCGGGTCCCGCGGCCGTGGGACCCGCATTCACGCTACGCCTCGGGGGTTACTCCAGGACAGGGACTAAAGTCCGGGCAATCGGTGCCTTGGGTTGTTGTGCCCATCGCCGGATACCGTGCACGTGTGGAAGCATTCAGTGGGGCCTGTCTGCGGGCCGGCAATGGAATTGGGGGAAAATGACGCATCGGATGGAACCACAGCGGCCTCTGCTGGCGGTTGTCCTGGTCCTGGGGGCTCTCATTGTGGCGGCATGTGCCGGCCCCGATCGTCCTGCCACGAAGACCAGCAGCGCCCCGCCGGTCACGGAATCCCCGGCCCCGTTGGGAGAAAGCTTCACCAAGTATGAGGGGCTGCGCGTGGAGTTGATCGCCGCCCTGGAACAAAAGCTCCCCGGCATCAGCTGGACCGTGGAGCAGCCGGCAACATTAGCCAGGCTGGCTGACGGCAGGTGCATGTTCTACCCGCAGACGATGAAAAGCAGCGCGGATGTGGTGGAGCCGTCACACCGGTTCGCTGACATCTTCTCGGCTGCAGACCCAATCCTGGCGCGCTATGGCTTCCCCCCTTTCGGCGGGACGGACGCCGTTCCCGGCGGCTGGACGGTGGCCCGCAGCACGGACCCTGCCGGAGCCACCCTGAGCGTGGAGTCCAAGAGCCCCGCGTACCTGCGCATCAGTGCCCCCGTAGACTCCGCTACCTGTGATCCGGCAGAACTTCCCGGGGCCTGAAGGGGAAGTTCTGCCCATCGCACCAGTACTTCGAGCGCGCATAGGATGACGCTGGCTTAGCGTCGAAACAAGGGGGACGGACAGATGCCTGGATTCTACGGGGCGGACATTGACCAGTTGCGGGCGCTCGCTAAATCAATGTCGCAGCAGTCAGACAGGATGACCGCGCTGTATGGGGAACTGGGGCAGCTGCTGGCCCGCGCGCCGTGGGACGGGCGCGACGCCACGCGGTTTCGGGCCGCCTGGGACAGGGAACACCGGCCCGCCTTGAACCGCGTCGCCGCTGAACTGCGGAGCCAGGCACGGCAACTGGCCCTCAATGCGGACCAGCAGGCCCAAGCCAGCGGCAGTGCCGGCGCCAGTGCCGACGGCTCCGCCCGCGGCGGGAAGGGCGGACCCGATCGGTCCGGGAGTCCGGACTCAAACCCGCCGGGAGATCCCGGACCGCTGGACCCGCACCTTCCCGACGTGCCTGTGCCGGGTGACGTCCGCAAGGACCCTGACGCCGGGAATCCCGCCGACATCAGGCAAGGACAAATTGGCGACTGCTGGCTCCTGGCCGGGATAGGTTCAGTTGCCCAGATGCTCGAGCGCGAAGGCAAGGTTGATGAGTTCCTGGCCGAGCACCTGCGGCCCGTGGGCGATCCGCCCACGCATTGGGTGGTGACCCTGTACCAGGACGGTAAACCCGTTGAAGTAACCGTTGAGGCAAAATCCACCGAGGGTGGCGTCCGGGGCGGCGACGGCGCGCCAAACTGGCTGTCTATCTACGAACGCGCAGCGGCTGAACAGCGGGGCGGCTCCTACGAGGACATCGACGGTGGTTTCAGCGACGACGCCATGGGGCTCATGACAGGAAAGTCATCAAACAGGGATGGAGAACTGGACCTCCAGGCCATCGAGGACAAACTCAACAGCGGCCAAGCCGTTTCCGTGGGCAGCGAAGGCGTCAAGGACGACGACTTCGACTGGTTTTGGGAGCCTGCCGAGGTCAACCGTACCGATGTGGTCCCCAACCATGCCTACATTGTCACTGGTGTGAAAACCAACGGCGACGGTGAAAAGGTGGTGGTCCTGGCCAATCCGTGGGGGCCGGCCGGCGGTCGCATGGAGGGCGACAGCGATCCCAAGTCGGGCACCCTGGAATTGACTGAAGACCAGTACAAGGAGAACTTCGACTCGGTGTACTCCGTGGACGTGAAGTGAGGATGGCCGTGGAACAGCGTTTAACAGTCAGACAGGGCATGCAGCCCGGCTTCAGCGGCGTCCTGGTAGGAATCGTCAAGATCGGCGTTTCCGGCGGCGCCCCCGCCATCCAGGTTTGGATCCGCACCTCCGGGCAGGAAGTCAAGCAGGCCTTCCGCGAGGGCCAGTCGGTGGGGCTGCCCGGAGCCGGGACCCTGCGGTTCGACGCCATCCGGCCTGCCGACGGCCACCACGAGGCGTCGGCGGACCTGGCCTACGCGGAGGGCCCGGCCAGCGAGGACGGCCCGGCCAACTGAGGCAGCGGGAAGGCTGCGGGCTGGCGACGCCAGTTCAGTCCGCAGCCCCCGTACGCCTACGGATGCACCAGCACCTTCACTGCCGTGTCCTTGTGGTTGATGAGGGTGTCGAAGCCCTGCTCCACCAGGTCCTCCAGCGCGATCCGGCCGGTGATGAACGGCTTGAGGTCCACCTTGCCCTCCTGGACCATCCTGATGACGGCGGGGTGGTCGCGGACGTAGGCGATGGTGCCGCGCAGGTCGATCTCCTTGAGGACCAGCTTCTGCATGTCAACGGTGGCGGGCGCGCCCCAGATGGACACGTTGACCACCACGGCCCCGGGCCGGACGGCGTCGAGCATGGTGTCCAGCACCGCGTTCACGCCCGCGCATTCGAACGCGACATCAGCACCGGTGCCCCCGGTGAGTTCCCGCACCCGGGACGGGACGTCCTCCTTGCTGGGATCCAGCACATGGTCCGCCACCCCGCTGGAGGTGGCCTTTTCCTTGCGCGCCTTGGTGAGTTCGCTGATGATCGTGGTCACGCCCATGCCCTTCAGGACCGCGGCGGTGAGCAGCCCGATCGGCCCGGAGCCGCCTACCAGGGCAACGTCGCCGGCTTTTGCGCCGCTGCGGGCGACGGCGTGGTGCGCCACGGACAGCGGCTCGATCAGCGCCGCCTCATCCAGCGGAATGTCCCCGACGGGATGCACCCACCGCGCGTCCACCACGATTTTCTCGCTCAGCCCTCCACCGCCGCCTGCCAGCCCAATAAAGCCCAGTTGCCGGCACATGTGGTAGCTGCCCGCCTGGCACATGTCGCAGTCGCCGTCCACAAAATAGGGTTCGACGACGACGTTGTCCCCCACCGCGAGACCCGTCACTCCTTCGCCGACTTCAGAGACAGTCCCGGAGAATTCGTGCCCCAGGGTCACCGGTGGCTCCTCGTGGGTAAGGGGGTGCGGATGCCCGGGCGCGGGGACGAAGATGGGCCCTTCCAGGTACTCGTGGAGATCGGTGCCGCAGATGCCGCACCACGCGACGTCGATCTTCACCGCCCCGGCGCGGAGTTCCGGCTCCGGGATGTCCTCGATCCGGATGTCCTTGCGGGCGTGGAAACGTGCTGCCTTCATGATGGTCCTTTCGTTCGGTGAACATGATGGTCTTCGAAGCCCGCAGCCCCTGCGCCGGACCGGGCCGGGCCGGGCCGCAGGCGCACATCGTCCCACCGGTTATGCCGGCCCGGTAGGGACCTTGGACTGCGCCTTGTGGGCAGTGGTGGTCGCGGCGCGCCGGGTGCCGGCCAGCACGCTGACTCCATAAAGCACCGCGGCAGTGGTACCGACGGCGGCCACCACCACGCCCAGCAGCCTCACGGCGCCGTCGTGCGCCAGCAGGAGACCTGCGGGCCCCTGCAGCGCGGCGGTGGCGCAGCCGACCCACGTGATGAGTGCCCCGACGCGGGCCCGCGATGCCGATCCCCCAAGGAGGGGTGGCGCCAGAAAACCTGCCAGGGCGGCGACGCCGGTGACGACGAGGACCGTGCGTTGGGCGATCGAGTCCATGCCGAGCGGCCCAGTTGCTCCCGGCCCGAAAATGCCCCAACAAAGCATCGCTGCGGCAAAAAAGAGCATGCCGATCCCGGCAATGACCGTCACCCAGCCGTGACGGGGAGGGCGTATTCCGGCGGCAAGAAGCGTGCCCCACCGGTCCTCGGCATACAGCACCAGAAGAACCGCCAGCGCGAGGGCCATTAGGCCAAACCCGCCGTAGATGATCGCAAACGTCCAGCCCTCAAGGTTTCCCTCGCCGCCGGAGGTGAGCACGCCTTCAACGGCCAACTGCAGAAGGCTGCCCAGCGGGAGCCCCAGGAGGATCGGGGCCAGCAGCCCTGTTGCGGCGCCCGCGACGATGAAGACCATCCAGGCGGGGACGCGCCGCCCCCAAGGTTGAATCAGCGCCAGCCCGAGGACCACGGCCACGACGTCCATGGCGGTGGTGATGATGTTGCCGGTGAAGAAGCGGGTGGTGTCCATATAGCCCAGGCCCGATCCCGGTTTCATGCCAAAGTCCGAGCCGGCCAGCCAGGCGACCTTGATCAGGAGGTAGGGCGTCACTGCCACTGCCAGCATCCAGAAGGCTGCGACCTGCCAGCGTCTTCTAATCGTCATTGTCTGCTCCCCCAAGCGTTATGGAGATCGTTCTCTAGATGATGGTCTCCAGAATGGCATAGCATGAGGGCAATGCCTAGACCCGTCTCCTATTCCCGTGAAGAAATCCTCGATGCCGCCCTGCTGGCCGTCCATGAGCATTGGCGTTCGGCCACCGTGGCTCATGTGACGGCCAGGCTGGGCGCGCCCTCCGGTTCGATCTACCACCGGTTCCGGTCCCGTGACGCACTCTTCGTCTCGGCCTGGCTCCGGTCAATCAAGCGCTTCCACCATGAGCTCCAGCTGGTCGAGATAAGGGACCCGGTCCAGGCCATCGTTGAAACGGCGCTGCTGATCCCGCGCTTCTGCCGGGACCACCCGCTGGACGCCCGGATGATGACCGTGTACCGGTACAAGGACCTCATGGAGAATCCGCCGGCAGAAATGCTGCCTGACTTGGCAGACCTCAATGCGCCCGTCGCTGACATCCTGAAGCGCCTGACCCTGGCCCGGTATGGGCGGGTGACCCCGCATGGGCTCGCCCTGGTTGCGCTCGCCTGCCGGGAAGCGCCCATCGGATTGGTCCGCCCGATGATCGGCGACGCGATCCCGCCCTGGATTGATGATGCTGTCCGCGCGGCGAGCACTGGGATCGCGCGCCTGCCGGACCAGCCGTAGCAGGCTCGCCCACCGGGTTACCGGATGTGGTGGCTGGGCTGCAGTTCGTAGACGGGCGTCTCCAGGCCCTCCATCCGGGCCTTCAGCTGCAGCGCCAGGTAGGCCGAGTAGTGCCGGCTCTGGTGCAGGTTGCCGCCGTGGATCCAGAGGTTGGGGACATTGGTTGGTTTCCACATATTGCGCAGCTCCCCCTCCCATGGGCCAGGGTCTTTTGGCGTGTCTGAGCCATAACCCCAGCACTTGCCCACGCGGTCCGCGATCTCGGGCGAGACCAGGTCCGCCAGCCACCCGTTCATGGACCCGTAGCCGGTGGCGTAGACAATCAGGTCGGCCTCCAGCTCCGTCCCGTCGTCCATCACCACGGCGTTGCCGGTGATCTTGGCAACCTGCCCGGACTTCAGCTTCACCCGGCCGTCGATGATCAGCTGGGAGGCGCCGACGTCGATGTAGTAGCCGGAGCCGCGCCGCAGGTACTTCACGAACAGCCCGGACCCGTCCACGCCGAAGTCAAGGTCGAACCCGGCAGCCTCCAGCTGCGAATAGAACTCCGCATCCCGGGACGCCATCTGCTGGTACACCGGCACCTGCGCGTCCGGCAGAATGCGCATCGGCAGCGAGGCGAACAGCAGGTCCGCCTTCTCCGTGGTCACCCCGGCCGCGAGCGCCCGCTCCGAGTACAGATCCCCCAGCGCCAGGTCCATCAGCGACTCGCTGCGGGCGATGTGCGTGGAGGAGCGCTGGACCATGGTGACGTCGGCGCCGTGCTCCCAGAGGTCCGCGCAGATATCGTGCGCGGAGTTGTTGGAGCCGATCACCACGGCCTTCCTGCCGGTCCAGTCCCCGCCGCCGGGGTGCTGCGAGGAGTGCCGCTGCTCCCCCAGGAAGGACTCGGCGCCGTCGAACGTGGGGATGTTCGGGTAACCGGAGACCCCCAAGGCGAAGACAAGCTGCTTGGGCCGGAGCGTCACCGGTTCGCCGTTGCGAAGGACGCTGACCGCCCATTCCTGCGTGCCGTCGTCGTACTGCGCGCCAACGCACTCGGTGCCGGACCAGTAGTTCAGCTCCATGATCCGGGTGTAGTGCTCCAGCCAGTCGCCGATCTTGTCCTTGGCTGCGAAGACAGGCCAGTCGTCCGGGAACTTCAGGTAGGGCAGGTGGTCGTACCAAACGGGGTCGTGCAGGTGCAGGGACTTGTAGCGGTTGCGCCAGGAGTCGCCCGGGGTCTGGTTCTTCTCGATGATGAGGGTGGGCACGCCCAGCCGCTTCAGCCGAGCGGCCAGGCCGATCCCGCCCTGGCCGCCGCCGATGATCACGCAGTAGGGCTGCTCCTCATAGCCGAGCTTGGCTTCCTGCTCCTCCTTGAGTTCTTTCCAGGAACGCCGGCCGCGGACGATCTCGTGGGCAACGCCCTGTTCGCGGCGCGGGCCCTTCTTCTCCTCGAAGCCCTTGAGCTCCTGCATGGTGGTGAGCAGGGTCCAGCATTTGCCGTTGCGGAGCCGGAGGTGGCCGTAGCCGCGGGCGGCGCCGGTCTCGAACGTGATCCAGGCTTCCACGGTTCCGTCAGGCTCCGCGTCCCCGGTGGCGTCCTCCGCGAGCGCCCAGTTGGCCGGCCGCACGCGGTCCAGCGTGGCCTCCAGCATGCGGCGGATGTCCTCCTTGCCTTCCAGGGTTTTGAGGTTCCAGGTGAACGCCACGAAGTCCCGCCAGTAGCTTTCGTCCTCGAAGAGCTCCAGCGCGGCGTCCACGTCGCGCCGCTGCAGCGCACCGTCGAGGCCGGCGAGCCAGGCCTGTGCGGCAGCGGTGGGTGTTTGGGTCATCTTCACTCCTTTGTGCTGTTCCATGTGCTGCTCCAGGGGCTCCGACCCGCCGCAGGCCCTGCGATATGCTGGGGCGGACGTGAGCTGCATCACTAGTGGAACCCGGCGGGGGTAACAGCGGCGTTACACGGATCCGGCAAGGGAGCCGGCTGCGAGGAGGAAACGGTGGACTACGGCCAGAGGTTTTCGGACCCGGCGCGGTACGCACGGACGCTGCGGCGCGCACACGAGCTGGTCATCTCCGGTGTGCCGCGGCCCGAGATCCCCACCAGCCTGGTTGATTCGTGGCACCGGTCAATGGCCCTGGGCATCAGCCCGGACCAGCACAGCCCGCGGCACCTGCACGAGGTGTCCGAGGTGCTGGAGCTGCGGCAGGAACACCGGCTGCAGCAGGTGATGCCCGCGCTCCGCGACCTCCTGGCCGACGATTCGCGGGCCGGCCGGCACCTGCTGGTGCTCACCGATGCGAGCGGCGAGATCCTGTGGCGCGTTGGCAGCCCGGCCGTGCTCCGGCGGGCCGATACGTTGGAGTTCTCCGAGGGAGCAGACTGGTCCGAGGCGGGAATCGGCACCAACGCCATCAGCGAGGCCCTGGTCACTGGCGGGCCCGTGCAGCTGTTTTCCGCCGAACACCTGGTCCGGACGCACCACGAGTGGGCCTGCACGGCGGCGCCCATCACGGACCCGGCAACTGGGCGGGTGCTGGGCGTGCTGGATGTTTCCGGCCCGCTGGATACCATCAGCGCGGACACCCTGCGGATGGTGCGGTGCGCCGTGCGGGTGGCGGAGGCTTTGCTGGGAACGTCCGACGCCGGGACCTCCTTGGGCGGGCCGTCTCCCGGAGGTGCGACCCGGCGTCGTGCGCACCAAGATGATCGGTCAGGTGCTGGCGTGGAGTCGCTGGAACTGCTTGGCGACAAGCCTGCAGCGGTGTTTGCCGATGGCAGCCGGACGCCGCTGACGCTGCGCCGGGCGGAGATCCTGGCACTGCTGGATTCCCGGTCCCAGGGGTGGAGCGCCGAGGAGCTGGCGTATGAGCTGCACGGCGACGCGGGGACGCCGCAGTCCATCCGCACGGAGATGTTCCGGGTCCGATCGATGCTGGGCGGGTCCGTGGAATCGAACCCGTACCGGCTCGCCGCAGGCCTGGCCGGCGCCTCCGATTCGGGGCGGGTGCTGCGGCTGCTGCGTGAGGGCCTGGTTGCGGAAGCGCTCGAGGCGTACCGGGCTCCCCTGTTGAGCCGGTCGCTTGCCCTTGCCGTGGAGTTGCTCCGCGGCCAGTTGGATATGGCTGTTGGAGCGGCCGTGCGGGCCAGCGGGAACGCGGGCCTGCTGGTCCGGTGGCTGGCAACGGACATGGGCGCCGCCGACTCCTCCGCCGTGGAGGCGCTGGGCCGGCTGGTGGGCCGCGGCGATCCGCGGTACGTGGCCTTCCGGGCTTCCTGCCCCGCAGGTTGAGCCTGCCCGGCATTGCAACCCGGTGCTCGATGGATCGCCGGGTTGTAAAATAATCGGGGCACAGCGTCCGCCTGCCCACGCCAAGGCCTGTATTTGAGAATGTGCTCCGGGCTCAGCCGGGGCTGCCGGGCAAAGACGGACAGTGTGCACCAGGGAATGGTTTGTCGTTTCCGCCGAAAGCTGGGGAGCATAAGGGATTGTCTGGGGCTACCGAATTTACTGCCGGCCGTTGTACCCGTTGCCGGCCCGCAACAGCTGGTGCCTCCTTTGCCGCGCCCGGAACCGCTCGAGGCTTGTTCACCGCAGGACGCATCGGTCACTAGGAGGCCACCATGTCATTTCCCACGCGATTCCGGGGCTCCGCCGGTGCGGTGCTGGCAGCCGTGGCTGCCGTCATGCTCGCGGCGCCGCCGGCCACCGCCTTTACCTCCACCGTGGCCGTTGATCCGCAGCCCTCGCCCGCGGTGAGCGCTGGCGGGCAGGCCGCCGGCCCGCTGAGCGGCGACGAGGGCCGCTACCTGGTCAGGTTCACCAAGGGCGCGGACGTGGCCAAGGAGGCAGGGTCGCTTCGGTCCCAGGGACTGCATGTCGGACGGACGTTCTCCGCGGCGGTCCAGGGAGCTGCCATCACAGCCACCAAGGCACAGGCGGCTGCCTTGGCACATTCGCCACGGATTTCCCTGATTGAGCCGGATTCGCCCGTTTCTGTTTCCGACACCCAGCAGTCGCCGCCCTGGGGCCTGGACAGGATCGACCAGCGCGCGCTTCCGCTCTCCGGCACGTTCACGCCCCAGTCCACCGGAGCCGGTGTCAGTGCCTATGTCATCGACACCGGGGTCCTGGCGGAGAACACGGACTTTGGCGGCCGGGTGGCCGCGGGCTGGACTGCCATCGCCGACGGCAAGGGCAGCAGCGACTGCAACGGCCACGGCACCCACGTTGCCGGAATCATCGCCGGGAAGACGTATGGGGTGGCCAAGGCCGCCACAGTGGTCCCGGTGCGGGCCCTCGGCTGCGACGGTTCTGGATATGACTCCGACGTCATCGCGGGACTTGACTGGATCGCATCCCAGCACGCCGCCGGCACGCCGGCAGTGGCCAACCTCAGCATTGGCGGCCCCACCAGCACCACGCTGGATGATGCCATCCGGGGAATCATCAATGACGGCGTCACAGCCGTGGTGGCTGCCGGAAACTCCGCTGTGGACGCCTGCACCACCTCTCCTGCACGGGTACCCGAGGCACTGACCGTCGCCGCCAGCGATTCCTCGGACCGGCAGGCAGGGTTTTCGAACTACGGAAGCTGCGTCGACCTGTACGCCCCGGGGGTGGGGATCCAATCCGACTGGGACACCTCCGCCACGTCGGTAGCCACCTTGAGCGGCACCTCCATGGCGTCGCCGCATGCTGCGGGTGCTGCCGCGCTTGCCCTGTCGCGGAACCCGCAGGCAACGCCCGCGGCGGTGACAGCGGAGCTGACCTCCGCCGCCACCCAGGGCGTCGTCACCAACGTGTCGGCGGGCAGCCCCAACCGCCTGCTCTTCACGGGACCGGCTCCGGCGCAGGCGCCGGTCGCGAGGGACTTCACCAGTGACGGCAAGGCCGATCTCCTGGCACAGGACGGCAACGGGAGCCTGTGGACCTACCCGGGCCAGGGCAATGGCCTGTTCGGCTGGCGCATCAAGGTCGGTGACGGCTGGAACGTCATGACCGCCGTCAGCGCGGCAGGTGACCTCACCGGAGACGGCCAGCCGGACCTCGTTGCGCGTGACACCAACGGCACCCTCTGGACCTACCCGGGCCTCGGGAACGGCCTGTTCGGCTGGCGCATCAAAGTGGGTGACGGCTGGAACGTCATGACCTCCATCAGCGCAGCGGGGGACCTCACCGGAGACGGCAAACCTGACCTCATCGCCCGTGACACCAACGGCACCCTCTGGACCTACCCGGGCCTCGGGAACGGCTTGTTCGGCTGGCGCATCAAGGTCGGCGACGGCTGGAACGTCATGACCTCCATCAGCGCAGCAGGAGACCTCACCGGAGACGGCAAACCTGACCTCATCGCCCGCGACACGGACGGCACCCTCTGGACCTACCCCGGCCAGGGCAACGGCCTGTTCGGCTGGCGCATCAACGTGGGCCCGGGCTGGAACGTCATGACCGCCATCAGCGCAGCAGGAGACCTCACCGGAGACGGCAAACCTGACCTCGTGGCCCGCGACTCCGACGGCACCCTCTGGACCTACCCCGGCCAGGGCAACGGCCTCTTCGGCTGGCGCATCAACGTTGGCCCGGGCTGGAACGTCATGACAGCCATCAGCTAGGGGGCGTGCCCAGCAGTCACCAGATGGAGTCCCCGCGCAGGACAACGTCGCTGCCGCCGTCCACGTAGACAATCTGCCCGCACAGGTGAGTGTTTTCGACGCTGTTGAGCCAGGCCAGCAGGCGGGCAACGACGACGGCCTCGGCAATGCCGTTCAGCGGCATGGGGACCTGGTTGAGCAGTGCCGCGCGCGCTTCCTCCGTGGCGATCAGCTCAGCTGTCATGGGGGTGGCAATGACGCCGGGCGCCACGGCGTTCAGCGGGATCCCGGCGCCGGCCCACGCGTCCGCAGCGGCGTGGCGGCGGACCCACCGGGACAGTGCGAGCTTGCTGGAACAGTAGATAAGCCCGCCGGTGGCGGGTTCCCTGGCCAGGACCTCGGCGCGGGCTATGGCTCCGGGCTCGTCACCAGTTCTTAGCAGCGCCACCAGCTCGTCGTCCGTGGCAAAGAGGGCCGCCATGGAGGAAACCACCACGGCACGCGGTGCGTCCGAGCCCTTCAGCAGGGGCCGGAGGCCTTCAAGCGTGGCCACGGCACCGAAGAAGTTCACGGCAGCGGTGGCCGGCGTTGGGAAGTCGAGGCCGGCCACGGCGTGGATCGCGTCGATCCTGCCGCCGCTGACCTTCCGCACCGCATCCGCCAGGGCAGCGCGCCCCTCCCCGGTGGAAAGGTCGGCCACCACCTCAGCGTCATGGATGTCCACCCCGATGACTCGTTCGCCGCGCTGTTCGAGCAGTTCCTTGGTTGCCTTGCCGATGCCGGAGGCTGAGCCGGTAATGACGGAGGTGCGGGGCATGGTGACTTCTTTCCCTGGCCGGACGGGTCGCCACCAACAATGCCCGGCAGCCACCAGCCCCGCCAGAGTCGGAAGGCCCCTTCCCCACCCGGCGCAGATCACGGTTGATCGACAACCCTTGTCACGCCGTTAACCAGCCATTCATATCCTCCTCAAAACCTGTACAACGGCTGGAAATAGCGTGGGAGCCATGGACAACATCTCCCGCAGATCCCTTATTTCCGCCGGCCTCGGGGCCGGTCTGGTCGCCGCACTGCCGAGTGCCGCCGTCGCCGTTTCCACCGCGGACGACTCCGGTCTCCGCACCGATCCCTTCATGCTCGGCATCGCGTCGGGCGAGCCCTGGCCGGACGGCTTCGTCCTCTGGACCCGGCTGGCTGTGAACCCGGTGGCGGAGGACGGCCTGGGCGGCATGCCGTCGCGTCCGGTGGCCGTGCAGTGGGAAGTGGCTGAAGACGCCAACATGCGCACCGTAGTAGCCCGCGGCGTCGAGCATGCCCGGATCGAAACCGCGCACTCGGTGCACGTGGAGCTGCGGGGCCTGAAAGCGGGCCGCGAATACTTCTACCGGTTCCGCACCGGCAAGTACGTCAGCCCGGTGGGCCGCACCCTCACCAGCCCTGCGCTGCACGAGACGCCGGCCGCGCTGGCCATGGCGTTCGCCAGCTGCGCGCAGTACGAGCACGGCTACTTCACCGCGTACCGGCGCCTGGCGGAGGACCACCCGGACCTGGTGCTCCACCTTGGCGACTACCTCTACGAGTACAAGAAGGACAGTTACGTGATCGGCGGCGGCAACCCGCGCGACCACGAAGGCCCCGAGACCGTCACGCTGGAGACCTACCGGCAGCGGCACGCGCAGTACAAGGCCGACGCCGACCTGCAAGCAGCACACGCGGTGGCACCCTGGGCGGTGGTCTGGGATGACCACGAGGTGGACAACAACTGGGCGGACGACGTCCCGGAGAACAGCGACGCCGGCCAGCTGAACGACAGCGTGGAGCACTTCCGGCAGCGCCGCGCCGCCGCGTTCCAGGCGTACTACGAGAACATGCCGCTGCGCCCGTCGTCGCTGCCCGCCGGTCCGGACATGAAGATCTACCGGCGCATCCAGTGGGGCCAGCTGGCCAACTTCCACATGATGGACACGCGGCAGTACCGCGACGACCAGCTCGCCGGCGACGGCTGGAAGAAGAACGTCACCGAACGGCTGGCCGAGAACCGGACCATCACCGGCGCCGAACAGGAGAAGTGGCTGCTGGACGGGTTCCGGAACTCCACCCAGCGGTGGGACATCCTGGGCCAGCAGGTCTTCTTCGCCGAACGTGACCGGAACAAGGCGCCGGAGATCGACGACGTTTCCATGGACGGCTGGGACGGGTACGCGGCCTCCCGCCGCCGCATCACCCAGGGATGGATCGACGCGAACGTGCGCAACGCCGTCGTCCTCACCGGTGACGTGCACCGGCACTGGGCCAACGACGTGAAGGTGGACTACAAGGACCCCGCCTCCCCCGTGGTGGGCTCGGAGCTGGTGTGCACCTCCATCACCTCCACCGGCGACGGCACCGGCTCCACCACGGACGCCACCATGGCATGGAACCCGCACCTGAAGTTCTACAACGACAACCGCGGGTACGTGAACACCCGCATCACCAGGGAGGCAATCAAGGCTGACTTCAGGGTGCTGGACCACGTCACGACGCCGGGTGCACCGGTTTCCACGAAGGCCTCCTTCGAGATCCGAGACGGCGTCCCGGGGCTGCAGACGCGCAGCTGACCTGGCGCCGGGGACCGGCTCACGGGTGGTGCGGCAGATGCTCTTGTTCACCGAGTTACGCAGGCATATTCTTGGAGCCTCTGGGGTTTGCGTCGAGACTGGGCCGGCGGTTAGGACCTCAGCAACAAGAGCATCTGCTGCCACTGCGGCATCAGCGTCCAGGAGCCGGCCATGAAGATCGTTGTACACCCAGGTTGGTTACGGCAGGCAGTAGTCCTGGCCTTGATAGCGGCCCTGGCCCTCGTCGCGTCTCCCCCGGCCTGGGCCGATCCCGTCTACGGCACCCAAAGCATCGCCTACTCGGGCGTTGCCAACCCGCCCACCTCGGACAAACCGCAGAGCAAGCTGTGGTGGAATGACGGCTCCTGGTGGGCGGACATGTGGACAAGCGGCAGCGGGTGGGGCATCTACCGGCTGGACCGTCCCACCGCCACCTGGGTGAACACGGGCGTGGTCAATGACAGCCGCGGCAGCACCCTGGCAGACACCATGTGGGACGGCAGCCATCTCTATATCGCGTCCCACGTGGTGACCGTCTCCACAGATGCCAATCCGAAGCCGTCCGTCGCGGGACAGGCCGCGTACCTCTTCCGGTACAGCTACTCGGGCGGCCAGTACACCCTGGACGCCGGATTTCCGACCGTCATCACGAACAACAGCAGTGAGTCGATGACCATCGACGAGGACAGCACCGGCGCCATCTGGGCCACGTGGACGCAGGTGGCCGGCAACAGCACCAGCGGCTTTACCAACACCGTCTACGTCAACAACTCCGCACCGGGCGGCACCAGCTGGGCCGCGCCGTTCGTCGTCCCGGTTTCCAACCCGCACCCCGCCCCCGATGACATCTCCGCCGTGGTGTCCTACAGCAAGAACAAGATTGGGGTGATGTGGAGCGACCAGCTCACCGGTTCCGTCTGGTGGGCCTCCCGCACCGACGGGACCTCCGCCACCGCGTCATCATCCTGGAACCTCCAGCCTGCCATCCGGGGCAACAGCCAGGCAGACGACCACCTGAACCTGAAATCACTGCAGGCCGATCCCAGCGGACGGGTTTTCGCCGCAGTAAAGACCAGCCTCAACGACACATCCTCTGACCCCACGCTGCCGCAGCTTCTGCTGCTCGTCTTCAAACCCGGCACGGGATCCTTCACCCAGTCCACTATTTCCACCACCGGCGATTGTGTCAGCAGACCGCAGATTGTGCTGGATACCCAGAACAACCTGGTCCACGCTTTCCAGACCGCACCGCCCACGTCCGTCAACGGCTGCCCGTACTCCGGTACTGCCGGCAGCATCTACGAAAAGACGTCAGCCATGGATAACCCGGTGTTCGGTGCCGGACGCGGGACCCCAATCATCCAGAACGCCTCGACCTCGAACATGAATGACGTGACCACCACCAAGCAGGGCGTGGACAGCTCCACCGGCATCGTGGTCATGGCCAGCGACAACGTGGCAAAACGGTACTGGTACTCGGACCGTCCCCTGGGGCCGGCTGCCACGGCACCGGCGGCATCCTTCACGGCGAGCCCCACGGCGGGAACGGCGCCGCTGAATGTCGCCTTCACTGACACCTCCACCGGCACGCCTACATCCTGGGCCTGGGACTTCGGCGACGGCGGTACCTCCACTGCGCAGAACCCCGCCCACAGCTACGGGGCAGCCGGCACCTACACCGCCAAGCTCACCGCCTCCAACAGCGCCGGATCCAGCTCAGCCAGCACAGCCATCACTGTCAATCCGGCCACGGCACCGCCGCCGGCCACAGGAGTGACCGTCGCCGGCTCCGCAACCACCTACTCGGGAACAGCCGCTTCCACCGTCACCCTGAACGCGCCTGCCGGCACCGCCGCCGGCGATGTCCTGGTCGCCTCCATCACCGCGGACCTGAACCCCACCGTGGCATCGGCACCCGCGGGCTGGACGCCGCTGGTCAACGGCCTGGGCATCAACAGCTCCGCCACCTCCGGCGCCAAAGTCTTCGTGTACTACCACGTGGTGGGTGCCGCGGATCCTGCCGGCTATGCCTGGACCCTCAGCACCGCCGTGAAATGGGGCGGCGGCATAACCGGCTACCGGGGCGTGAACAACACAACGCCCCTGGATGCGCCGGTGGCCACAGCCGTGGATGGCACGTACAACGCCACCAGCATCACCGCCCCGGGCGTCACCACCGCCAGCAACGGCGCCATGCTGATTGGCGGCGTTGGCTGTGACTGCGCAGCCCCAGTGGTGTCGTCGGCGCCCGGCGGCTGGACGCAGCGGTGGCAGGCGGCCGGGGGCCAGATTGCTGAACTCGCCGACAAGGTGCAGACAACAGCGGGCGCCGCCGGAACGGCCACCTGGACCCTGAGCGGGGCGCGGGCAGTTGCCGCCTGGCAAGCCGCCCTGAAACCAGCCGGCTGACGGGCAATCTGGCTACTTGACGGCGCTGCTGGCGTTCACCCGGCCGTAGGCCCAATAGGTGCCGGTGCCGGCAACATTGTCGGCGGTGGTTTCCACGTCGGCGCGGATTGAAGTGTTCGTTGCGCCGGGATGCGAGCTCCAGGCGAGCGCCGCCGCTCCGGCCACGATGGCCGAGGACATCGAGCTGCCGTTGCCCACGTCGTAGCCCTGTGAGCGGTTGTTCTGGGTGGCCAGGACGAACGGGTGGTTGGGGAACGTTGAGTAGACGTTCACGCCGGGCGCGGCGATGTCCACCCAGCTGGCGCCGTAGGTGGAAAACGATGCCTTGGCATCGTTGTTGTCGGTGGCGCCGACCGCGATCACCTGGGTGTAGGCGCCCGGATAAATCTTGGTCTGGTTGCCGCCGTTGCCCGCAGCGGCCACCAGCACCACGCCCTTGTTCCAGGCGTTGTTGACGGCGGTTTCCAGGGTCCGCGATGCCCGCACGCCCAGGCTCATGTTGATCACCTTGGCCCCACTGCTGACGGCCCAATCGATGCCGCTTGCCAAGCTGGAGCTGGACCCGACTCCGCTGTCGTTGAGGACCTTGCCCGCCAGGATGGTGCAGCCCGGGCAGACACCGGCCACGCCGATGGTGTTGTTAACGGTGGCGGCAACGTTGCCGGCCACGTGGGTGCCGTGGCCGTAATAGTCCTCCGCGACGGGGTCGCCAGCCTTGGTGGCCGAGCTGCTGAAGTTGGCGCGGGCCACGACTTTGGGCGCGATGTCAGGGTTGTCGCTGGCGACGCCGGAGTCCAGCACCGCGACCTTGATGCCGCCGCCGGTGGTGGTGTTCCACGCCTCGACAGCGTCCACGTCCGCGTCCGGCGTGCCCGCGGCCACGGTGATGTCGCCGCTGGTGTTGGTGAACGACTGGCCGTCATTCTGCAGGGCGTACTGCCGGGGGAAATACTGGTCCGAGGTGGCGGCACCCACCGGCTGGTCCGGTTCGGCGTATTCGACGGCGGGATCCCGGCTTAGTGCGTCGATGAGCTGCGTTTCGCCACCCGCGGCAACGCTGACCAACCGGGCGCCCGTGCCGCCGATGCTGGACCCACCAGCGAGGCCGTGCCGGTGGAGCACGTTGGCGGCAGCACCGGCGTCGCGGAACTTGACGATGATGTGCCCCGGCGCGGCGGGCGCACCGTGCGCGGCGGTGGCGGGAAGGGCCAGCGGGACAGGGCCAAGCACCATGACGGCTGCCGTGAGACCGGCGGCGAAGAGTTTTCTCATGCCGGCTATTTTTGCCCTGCGCCGCGCAGTCCGGCTAGGGGTAAAAGCCCCAAAGATGGCCTCCGCCGCGCCTCGCGGGCAGGATCACCAGGTGTGGTCACGGCGCGGAGCGGGTTCCCGAATCCTCCCCTGACCCCGTGGTGGCCACGAAGTTCCAGTCGAATGAACCGTCGGCATGAAGCGTCAGCCGGAGGAACCCGTGGGTGTCGCTGAACCGCTTCGCGATGTACTGCGGACTGCTGGTGAAAGGACGCAGGTCTATGCCTCCCGTGGAAACCTGGAACGCGATCATACCCTCATCGACGCACTTGTCTGCCTTGTTGACGGGGCAGGACCGCTCGTAGTTGTGCTGCGAACCTGAGAGGGTCAGCCGGACGCGGTGTTTCCACATCACGTCAATCCACGGCTTCTGGGCGGCCGTCCGCCGGTGCTCGCTCGTCTCCGACGTGAAGTACGGCTCGTGGTAGACGACTGCCAGGTGCTGGCCCGCCGCCTCCGCAGCAGAAAGATCCTTGTCCAGCCAGCCGGTCGCGGCCTTGGCGTCCGCTGTGTCGTGCCGCCACAGCGCGGATGGCAGGAACGCGAAGTGCCACTTCCCGAAATCCCTGGAGTACGGCTGGCCGTTCGCGATGAACCCGCGTTCTTCGTTGATCGCTGCCTTGTCCGCGGATCCAGGGCATTGGCCGTTCATGAAGTCGTCCAGGTCTTCGTTGCGGCCGGGTTGCCAGTCGTGGTTCGGGCCGGATACCCAGTACATCTTGGGCAGGGTGCCGCCCCACAGCGGTTTCCAGAAGTTCACGTAGTCCTCGCAGTATGCGGTGCTGTACTGGAAGTCCCCGAGTCCCAGGAACGCGTCAATATCGTTGTTCCTGACCAGCTTGGCGATTGCCGCACCGTTCCTTCCGGATGGGCTGTCGGGGTCAGTATTCCCAGGGGGGTTCATGTCGCCCACAGCAGCGATGTGGATATCCGGCGCCGGTGACGCGCTGCCCGGTGGAGACGGGGTGCCGGTGCAGCCCGTGGCACAGAGCACCAGCAGGCCCACGGCCGTTGCTGCTGCGAGCCGAAAGCGTCTGGAACGAGGGAGCGCTGGCTGCATCCCGTTACCTCCTTCGAAAATCAGGACCGGACGGCGGGAGGACGACGGCGGGGCCTGCCCGCGCCTGCCACGCTCAACAACCCGTTGCGCCCACTGCTTTGCAGGCGTTCACCCGCCCATGGGCCCAGTAGGAACCCGTGCCGGGGATGGGGTCAGCCGAAGATTCCACTTTGGCGCGGACGGATGCGTTTGACGTGCCCGATGGGGTGCTCCACACAAGCGCGGCAGTGGCGGCGGCAATGGGTGCGGCCATTGACGTGCCGCTGAGGATGTCGTAGCCGGGCGAAAGCTTGTTCTGGGTGCCAAGGACGGACGTGTAGTTCGGGAGGGTCGAGTAGACCCGGACCCCCGGGGCAGCGACGTCCACCCACTTGCCGTACGTGGAGAAGGATGCCTTGGCGTCATTGTTGTCGGTTGCTGCTACTGCGATGACGTTCGGATAGGCGCCCGGGTAGACCTGGGCCTGGGTACCGGCGTTGCCGGCCGCGGCTACGATCACCACTCCCTGGTTCCAGGCGTTGTTCACGGCAGCTTCGAGGGTCCGTGACGACACCCGCTGGCCGAGGCTCATGTTGATGACCTTGGCACCCTTGCCGACGGCCCAGTCGATGCCCTTGGCAATGCCCGAGGAAGAGCCGGACCCGCTGCTGTTGAGGACTTTGGCGTCCAGGATGGAGCAGCCCGGGCACACACCTGCCACGCCCAGGGAGTTGTCCGCCGTGGCCGCCACGATGCCGGCCACGTGGGTGCCGTGGCCGTACTGGTCGTAATCCTCCGGGGCGAGGATCTGGGTGTCGCTGAAGTTTGCCCGGTCCACCACCTTGGATGAGATGTCCTCGTGGTTGATGGCAACCCCGGAATCGATGATGGCCACCCGGACGCCGGTTCCGTTGGTGACATTCCACGCCTCGACGGCGTCCACATCGGCGTCCGTGGTGCCCGCGGCGACGGTTACCGTTCCGTCGGTGTTCGTGAAGGATTGGCCCGTGTTCTGCAGGGCGTACTGGCGGTCGAAGTACGGGTCGGCCGTGGCGGCGGTAACCAATTCGTCCGGTTCGGCGTACTCAACAGCGGAACTGCGGCCCAGCGCAGCCACGAGCTGCAGTTCACTGCCCGCCGGCACTGTGATGAGGTGGGCGCCGGTGCTGCCTACCGCCGGGCCGTCGGTGAGCCCATGCTGGCCAAGGACCCGTGCAGCGGCGCTGTTGTCCCGGAATTTGACCAGGATTTGTCCCGGTACTGGCGAGGACGGCGAGGACGGCGAGGACGGCGCGGCTGCGTTCCCCGTGGCAGCCGCCGTTACGGCGCTGAGGACCAGGACCATCGCAGCCAGGGCTGCGGTAAGCATCTTTTTCATGGCTTATCTTGCGCCCCACAGGCCACACCTGAACAGGCCTTGCCACAAGCAACTCTGGTAAGAAGAGTTTCGCCGCCCAATGTTCGCGAGTCGAACATTTGTACGTTTAATGAACTTAACGGTAGCCTCCCATCAGAAAGCATGCCGTGGATCACTCCCCCTGGTGACAGGGCTCGCAGAGCGGCGTGCTCCTCCCTACTTCCCTGATCAATGAGGATTACATGACATCTTCTCCTTCCACCCGCGCGTCCCGCTGGCCGGTCTGGCTTTGCTGGCTGGCCATGGTCCTTGACGGCTTTGACCTGGTGGTGCTTGGCACCGTCATTCCCACGCTCATCAAGACCGGCGAACTTGGCTTCGATGCGGTCGGTGCAACCCTGGCCGCCACAATCTCCCTGGTGGGCGTGGGTCTCGGCGCACTCTTCATTGCCCCGTTGTCGGATCGCTTCGGGCACCGCAAGCTGCTGGTTGCCTGCGTTCTGTGGTTTTCCATCTTCACCATTGCGGTCGTATGGGCCCCCAACGTAGCCGTGTTCAGCGCCTTCCGGCTGCTTGCCGGCCTCGGACTGGGCGCCTGCCTGCCGGCCGCCCTGGCCTACATGAACGATTACGCACCGGCCGGATCCGCCGGCAAGTCGACCACCCGGACCATGACCGGCTACCACGCCGGAGCGGTGGCCACGGCCTTCCTGGCACTGATGGTCATCCCGGACTGGCGCACCATGTTCGTGGTGGGAGGCCTCGCAGGCCTGGCCCTCGTGCCCTTCCTCTGGTTCAAACTTCCGGAAGCCCTGCCCGCGGAACGGAACGCCAGGAAGCAGGAGCAGACCGGTTTCCGCGACCTGAGGAAGAAGCCGTACCCCTTGGTGGCCGCGGCCATCGCTGCCGCTTCCTTCATGGGGCTCCTGCTGGTCTACGGCCTGAACACTTGGCTCCCGCAGCTCATGGCATCTGCCGGATATCCCGTCAGCGCAGGCATTTCCCTGCTCCTCGTGCTGAACCTTGGCGCCGTTGCAGGCCTCATCATCGCCGGCATCCTGGCCGACCGGCACGGAACCAAGCCGATCGTGCTGCTCTGGTTCGGCCTGTCCGCCGTCTGCCTTGCCCTCCTCAGCGTCAAGGTTGACAACGCCATCCTGCTCAACGCCCTCGTCTTCGTCACGGGAGTGTTTGTCTTCAGCTCCCAGGTGCTCGTTTACGCCTGGGTCAGCCAACTGTTCCCGGCCCACCTGCGGGCCACCGCCCTGGGTTTCGCCGCCGGCGTGGGCCGCGTGGGCGCGATCGCAGGACCCGCCGTGACCGGCAGCCTGGTTGCCGCCGGCATCGCCTACCCGTGGGGCTTCTACGCGTTCGCCGCCGCCGGCGCCCTCGCCGTGGTGGCGCTCGTGACCGTACCGCACGCCATTGCAGCAACGCAGCCGGTGCAGGAGCACAGCAACTAAGGCCAGTTGCCCGGGGCATCAGACAACCACGACGGCGGGAGGCTGGCTTTCAAGGCCAGCCGCCCGCCGTCGTACTGCTTTGTGTTTCCGCGGTCGCTGCTAGAGGCAGGCGGGCTGGTAGGCAGGATCTGCCGGACCGGACGCCTGGGCCAGGGCGTTGGCCACCAACTGGTGCACCACGGGGTCGTTCGGCGCCTGGTCGTGTTCGAAGGCGTCGGCCGGGCACTTGTCCTGGATGGTGATGTTGGTGACCTGCCGCGCGGCGCCGTTCAGGAACTGGCTGTTGTACGGGATGACCACCTCATCGTGGATCGTGGAGATGACGGTGTAGGCCGGACCTGCGACTGTATCGCCAATGGAGTTGAGCTCCTGCATGAAGGGGGATCCTGCCTGCTGGTCCGCGCAGGCGGCACAGCCGGCGGCGGTGTAGTCAGGCGTGGGCACCAGGTCCGGCGGCGGAAGGATCACGCCCTCAGTACCGTGGTTGGACGGCGCGATGCCGATGAGCTGATGGACGTACTTGGCCCCGCCCAGGAAACCCATGTAGTACCGGGGCATCATGCCGCCCTGGCTGTGGCCCACCAGGTCCACCTGCCTGGCGCCGGTGGCGGAGCGGACCGCGTCCACGAACGGGGCGAGCTGCTTGGCTGAATCTTTGACCGGCGCCGTGGCGTACACGCCGTTCGTTTCGCCGTAGTTGAGGGCGAAGACGCAGTACCCCTGGCTCTTGAGATTCGGCGACAGCGTGGACCAGTTCTTCTCCATGCTCTCGAACGTTCCAGGAACCAGGACCACAGGGTAGGGGTGCTCGGCCGACGGCTTGCAGGACCAGTCGTTGGCTCCCGGCGGGGAAATGTCGACGGCTTGGGCGGGGGCCGCCACCAGGGATGAGGCAAGGACGGCGGCTGCCGCAATGGACAGGGCCCGGGTAAGGAATGACATGGAAACCTCTTTGTTCGTCTGTCTGCGGGGCGGCCGGCACTGATGGTATTTGGTGCCCCATCAGCCCCGGCCGGGGTTTTCCATGCTGGCAGCGTTGCTGCTTCTGCGCAGCGGAAGTGCACGAACGTGCGGCCAAAATCCGCGCTCACCAGCACCAGCCTTCGCGGCGACTGTGACCCACGGCACACGTATTGTTACTGGTGAGTAGCAATTTGAAGGTGGCCGCGCGGCGCCCATGCCGACCACACGTGTTTGCACGAACGTGCAACTGCCTACAGCGGATCCAGCAGCACAGCCTCGATGACATCCTCGGCGTAGAGGGCGTGCGTGATCGCCTGCACGGCGTCCCACCGGCCGAAGGTTGCAAGCAACGGTTCGGCCAGCCGGGGGTCCGGGAGGAGTTGTCCCGTCGAGCGAAGTTCCTCGAAGGCTTGCGCCTCCTGGAAGGTGTGCAGCAGGAGGTGGTCAGCGTTCAGGTCGTAGCGGACACGGCCGGCGGGAACTGCGCGGCCGGGGAAGAACTGCGGATCAGAAGAGTTGGCACGGGATCAATGTAGAACCAGGCCCCGACATTACAACGCCTGCGCGTTCCGTGCAGATCGTGTTGCGCTAAACACGCAGTGGCGCATATGATCTACATCATGCTTCGAGCCAAGTGCTCGGCCCCTCTCCCCCAACAACAATGAGGTTGCTACATGTCTGTCCCCATCAAGGCCACCATGGAAAAAGTCCCTGGCGGCATGATGCTGATCCCCCTGCTCATCGGCGCCGTCCTGGGCACCTTCGCACCGGATTCGGCCAAATTCTTCGGCTCCTTCACCGGCGCGCTCTTCACCGGCGGCACCACCATCCTCGCGGTGTTCTACGTCTGCATGGGCGCGAGCATCGATATCAAGGCCACCCCGTACATCCTGAAGAAGGGCGGCGTCCTCTTCGGCAGCAAGGTCCTGTTCGCCATCATCATCGGCGTCGTGGCCGGCCGGTTCCTGGGCGAACTTCCCATCGACGGCGGAATCCTGTCCGGCCTGTCGGTCCTGGCCATCCTGGCGGCCCTCAATGACACCAACGGCGGCATGTACATGGCCCTCATGGGCCAGTACGGCAAGCCCAAGGACGTGGCCGCCTACTCCGTCATGACCCTGGAATCCGGCCCCTTCCTGACCATGGTTACCCTCGGCGTCGCCGGCCTGTCCGCCTTCCCGTGGCAGGCCCTGGTGGGCGCCATCATCCCCCTGCTCCTCGGCGCCATCCTCGGCGCCCTGGACCCGGCCATGCGTAAGTTCCTCTCCTCCGCGGCCCCCGTCCTCATCCCGTTCTTCGCCCTCGCGCTTGGCTTCGGCCTGAACCTGGGACAGGTAGTCAACGCAGGCCTGCTCGGAGTGGCGCTCGGCCTGTTCGTGCTGATCGCCGGCGGCGCCGTGCTCTTCTTCGCGGACAAGCTGACCGGAGGCTCCGGCATTGCCGGCCTTGCGGCAGCCACCACCGCCGGCAACGCAGCCACCGTTCCCATGCTGGTGGCTGCGGCCAACCCGGCCTACGCTCCCGCAGCCGGACCCGCCACCGTGCTGGTGGCCGCCTCCGTGGTGGTCACCGCCATCGGCTGCCCCCTCATGGTCGCTTGGTACGCTAAGCGCCTGAAAGCAAAGCAGCCTGTGCAAACTCCTGAGGTGTCCCGAGCAGTATGAACACCACCGCAGCCATGCGCTGGGCGATCATCGCCGACGACCTGACGGGAGCGGCGGATGCGGCCGCAGCCTACGGGCCCACGCACAGCAGCTCCGTCGTCCTCGACGTCGACAGCACGTGGCCTGAAGCCCGGATCCTTTCGATCAACACGGAGAGCCGTTACCTGGCGCCGGCGGAAGCAGCCAGGGCGGTCACGACGACGGTAGACCAGTCTCTGCGTCAGCACCGGCGGGTCTTCAAGAAGATTGATTCGCTGCTGCGAGGCAACGTGGGCGTGGAAGTTGCGGCAACCTTGGCGCGGCTGACGCAGGGCCGCGGCAAGGGCCTGGCGGTGGTGGCTCCGGCGTTCCCCGGCACGGGACGGACCACCCAGGGCGGCGTCGTCCACGTCAACGGTGTCCCCCACACGGCAGGAAACTTCGACGGCGACGTCGCGGCGGCGCTTGCCGCCGGCGGCCTCACCGCCGAAGTGGCCGGCACCAGCGGACGCACGCCGGAGGAACTGGCGCGGCACCTGAGGGACGTGCAGGACCGCGGGATTGACGCCGTCGTACTGGACGCTGCTTCCGACGCCGACCTCAAGGCCGTCGCGGCCGCTGCGGACCTGCTGGAATTTCCGGTGCTCCTGGTCGGTTCCGGCGGCCTGGCAGGGCACATCGCACCCCGCGAAAAGGGGGCGGCTGCGCGGAATGCGCAGCCACGGCGTGTCAGCCGGACCCTCACGGTGATCGGCAGCTACTCGGGGCTCGCGCGGCGGCAGACCGATGCGCTGGTGGCGGCCGGCGCCGAACACATCACCCTGGACCATGCCACCCTGGACGGCACCGCCGTTCCGGACCTGGTTGCCCAGGCGATGGCCCTGACGGACGTCGTGCTGACGCCGGACCCGATGGGCGCCGTGGACAAGTCCCAGGCCCTTGTGGTGGCTGAGGCTTTGGCCCGCGCCACCGCCGCCGGCATCGGGCACTGCGACGCCCTGGTCCTCACCGGCGGCGAAACGGCAACGGCTGTCCTGAAAGCCCTCGGCGCCGGCAGCTTCACCGTCCTCGGGGAGATTGAACCCGGCGTCGTCATCAGCCTGCTGCCGGAGCCACTCCCCCTGCTGGTCACCAAGGCCGGCGCGTTCGGGGACGCCGGCACGCTGGCCCGGACCACACGATTTCTTACTGGCACCACGACTGAAATGAGTATCAAATAATGGGACGCCCGATTGTTGCCATCACCATGGGCGATGCGGCCGGCATTGGCCCGGAAATCATCGTCAAGGCCCTTGCTGACGCGGAGCTCCGGTCAAAGGCGCGGATGCTGGTCATCGGCGATCTTCGCCGGCTGCAGCTCGCCGCGGACGTCGTCGCCAGCCCGCTGACCCTGCGCAAGGTGTCGGAGCCGTCCGAGGCCCTGTTCGAGGAGGGCACCATCGACGTGCTGGACATCGACTGCATCCCGGAGGACCTGGCGTGGGGCGAGCTGTCCGCCGCTGCCGGGCACGGTTCCTACCTCTTCATCGAGAAGGCCGTCCAGCTGGCCATGGACCGGCAGGTGGACGCCATCTGCACCGGGCCGCTGAACAAGGCAGCACTGCACGCCGCCGGCCACAAGTTCCCCGGCCACACGGAGCTCCTGGCCGAGCTGACCGGCACCGAGGAAGTGTCCATGATGCTGACCGCGCCCAAGATGCGTGTCATCCACGTGACCACCCACATCGGCCTGATCGATGCGATCGCCAAGATCAACGGCGACCTGGTGTACCGGACCATCAAGCGCGGCTATGAACTGCTGCGCGCCTCCGGGATCGAGAACCCGCGGATCGCGGTGTGCGCCATCAACCCGCATGCCGGCGAGAACGGGCTGTTCGGCTATGGCGAGGAAGCGGAGAAGATCCAGCCGGGCATCGAGAAGGCCCAGGCGGACGGCATCAACGCGTTCGGCCCGCTCCCGGCGGACACCCTGTTCTTCCTGGCCGGCCGCGGCGACTTCGACCTGGTGGTGGCCCAGTACCACGACCAGGGCCACGGCCCCGTCAAGGTCCTGGGCCTGGAGAACGGCGTGAACATCACCGTGGGCCTGCCCGTGGTGCGGACGTCCGTGGACCACGGCACGGCCTTCGACATCGCAGGCAAGAACATCGCCGACCACGAGTCGCTGCTAGAGGCGCTGCGGCAGGCAGTGGACCTGGCGCCGGCACGCGAAGAGGCTCTGTAGCCGCACGGAAGAAACGGCCGGTCAGCGTAGGATTGCTGACCGGCCGTTGTGCTGACTTCCGGCGGCGGGACTTGCCGGGGCCGGAACTAGCATGGGTACCACTGCCACCGCTATGCCCACGGGAAGGAGACCGGGAATGCTGAGCGCAAACGCGCGGCGCGAGGAGATCTACCACCTTGCGGTGACCACCGGCCTGGCCTCCGTGGAGGAACTCTCCGCCCGGTTCGAAGTGACCGCCTCCACCATCCGCCGGGACCTGGCGCTGCTGAACGGTCAGGGCCGGCTGGCCCGCACCTACGGCGGGGCCATGGCGCTGGGCGCGCACCCGGAAGCGTCGCTGCGGCAGCGCACCGGCGAGGCGTTCGAGCAGAAGCATGCGATCGCCCGCTGGGCGGCGTCCGTGATCCGGCCCGGGGAGAACATCCTGCTCGACGCCGGCTCCACCGTGGGTGCCCTGGCCCACGAGCTGCGCGGGTTCGAGAAGCTGTCGGTCACCACGCCGGGTATCAACACCATGCAGGAACTGGCCGAGTCCGAGGGCATCGAGGTGGACTGCCTGGGCGGCCGGCTGCGGAGCCTGTCGCAGAGTTTTGTGGGACCGCTGGCCGAGGCGGCGCTGGAACGGATGAGCTTCGACCGGGTGTTCCTGGGCGCCGACGCCGTCACCGCCGAGGACGGCATCTGCGAAGCCGACCACGCCCAGACCCGGCTAAAGGAACTCATGGCCCGGCGCGGCCGGGACGTTTACGTGCTGGCCGACTCCTCCAAGCTGGGCCTGCGGCCGTTCCATGCGTGGGCCCGGCTGGCTTTGCCGTGGACCCTGGTGACGGACGACGGCGCCGACCCCGCCCAGGTGCAGAAGTTCCGGGACGCCGGGGTCCAGGTTGAGGTGGCACCGGTTTCCGGCTGAGTCCCGGTGGGTACGCTGCTCCTACAACGATCGAAACCCGAGTGGAAAAGGAAACGCCCATGCACGCCGTGCTTGAATACGCCTACGCAGACAACTACCTCGAAAGCCGCGAACAATACCGCGCAGACCACCTCCGGGCGGGGTGGGAGGCAGTCGAACGGGGTGAGCTTCTGCTGGGCGGGGCAATCGGCGAAGGACCCTTCAAAGGGTTGCTGATCTTCACCGGCGAGAACCCACTCGAGGCAGCCAAAGCTTTCGCAGCCGCAGACCCCTACGTCCTCCATGGCGTCGTGACCTCATGGAACGCCAGCCCTTGGACCACGGTGCTCGGAAAAGAAGCCGCCACACCCGTTCACCCCTGAGGGCGCCTGCCCCTGACAGCCGTCGCTCCAGCCTGTACTCATGCTGGGCGCCTCGGGGCCGAAGTCCATCCGGCCGTCCTCCGGGGCCAGCCCGTAGGCCTCGGTACATCTCGGCCAGGAGCCGTGCCACGGTGGTTTTGCCCGCTCCCGGCGACGACGTCTTGCTGTAGGGTCTTCCGGCTGGGGCTCTAATGCGCGACGGCGGTGATGCGAGCAGCCGCAGTTGCAGCCGCAGTTGCAGTTGCAGTTGCAGTTGCAGTTGCAGGGACGAATGACTCTAGCTACGGATTTGTGGCCGTGACGGACTCCGTCAGAGGGACCTACACAGGATGGAGGATTCCATGGCCACGTGGCTCGTCATCGGCGCCGCAACAGTGGGCGCCGGAACCTATTTTGGGTGGGACGGCTTCACCATCCAGTCGGGAAACCTCATTGTGATCGTGGTGATGGTCATTCTGTTCATTCTGGCCCTCGTCCTCCCGTTCCCCGGCGGGAAGGGGCGGAAATGAGCGCCCAGACCAAGCCGGCGCACGGGTTGCCGGGGCAGGACAGCGACGCCCACACGTGGACCGGCAAGGCCCGCAAATGGTTACTGGGCAAGCTTCCCCCGGACAAGCTCCTGCCCGAGGACCAGCCAAGCTATGTCATGTCCTGGGCCTACGTCTTCGGCATGGGGGCTGTCGCGGCGCTGGTGTGGATCATCATTTCCGGGGTGGTGTTGGGACTGAACGGGCCCCAGTGGTATCACGTTTCCTCACTGGGCCGCTTCGTCAACAGCAGCCACTTATGGAGCGTAGAACTGTTCTTCATCTTCATGGTGGTGCACCTCTGGCTGAAGTTCTGGATGGCGGCCTGGCGCGGTGGCCGCGTCATGACCTGGATCACCGGCATGCTGTCGTTCGTCGTTTCCATTGTGGCGGCCTTCACCGGGTATCTTCTCCAAACGAACTTCGATTCCCAGTGGATTGCCTTCGAAGCCAAGGACGCACTGAACTCCGTGGGGGTAGGCGCCTGGTTCAACGTGGCCAACGTCGGACAGATCTTCGTGTGGCACATCACCTTGCTGCCCCTGGCAGTGGGCGCCGTGGTGGTCCTGCACGTCCTGCTGGTCCGGGTCCACGGCGTCGTGCCACCACTGGAGGCCGCGGAGGGCGACGCCCAGTTGAGCGACAACAGCATGGAGTCCAGCCCCACCACCCCTCGCGGGTCCACGTCCCCTCGGGAGTCCACCGGACCCAGGGACGCAGCGCGATGACGGGCAAGAGCAGCAGCACCACCTCATGGCGGAAGATGGACGACGTCGCCAGCAGGCCGTGGGCCGGCCGTGTCCGCGAATACGACCTCCTCAAGGAACTCACCATTGGCGTTGTAGTGGTGGGACTCCTGGTGGTCGGGGTGTCGGCAATCTTCGGCGCCCCTGATGAGCCCAGCGTCAGCCTCAAATCGTGGGCGACTACCGCCCCGGCGGACTTCGTCGCGACGGCGGCAAAGGAACTGGCCGGAACGTCCAACACCGCAGTTTACGGGCCGCCGTACACCTCCACCCCGGACGCGTCGCAGAAGCTTGGCCCGGTGGACCTCCAGAGTCTCTCGGGCGTCCGGCTTCCTGTTGATACCGCCCAGGACTTCGTAATTGGCCCGCTGGAGTCGCTCCCATCGCCACCGGCCGCTCTGGCTGGCTGGAGAGCCGCCACGGACCAGCAACGCTCGGACTGGGCATCCGCCTATTCCGATGCCCTTACCGCGGCCCCCGATAACGACCCCGCCAAGGTAGCGGACGGCTCCTACGGCCCGGTCCCCGCGCTCACCGGCGCTGTGGCAGACATGGCGCGGCAAGGGACCCTGGACGGTGTGCTCCAGGGCGGCGGGAACTTCTACAACATGGACTACACCCGCAGCCTTCTGTTCCTCGGGGATGGCGGTTACTTCCCGGATCTTGCGGCAAGCCAGCACCTCTCCGGGGACCAGTGGGGAGTCATGAACGAGACCGGCGACACCCCGGGACAGTCCTGGCTGTGGCTCTTCTCGCTCCTGTACCAGGTGGAACCGTTCAAATCCTCCCCAAGCGTCGACGCCTTGGCAGTGGTGACGATGCTCGTGCTGACCGCGCTGCTAACGCTGCTGCCGTTCATTCCCGGCCTGAGGTCGATACCGCGGAAGCTGCCAGTTCATCGCCTCATCTGGAAGGACTACTACCGGAACCGCTGAGTTCCCCGGCAGTGGCCGACGCTACTCTGCGATATCCTCCGCCCACAGGTCCGGCTTGTCTGCCTGGAAGGTGCGCATCATGTCCACGCAGCGCTGATCGTCCAGGACCACCACCTCCACGCCGCGTGACCGCAGCAGGTCCAGTTCGCCGTCGAACGTCCTCGCCTCCCCCACCACCACGCGCGGGATCTTGAACTGGATGATGGTTCCCGCGCACATGGCACACGGGGCCAGGGTGGTGTAGAGCGTGGTGTCCCGGTAGCTCCTCTGCCGGCCGGCGGTGCTGAGCGCGGACATCTCCCCGTGCGCTATCGGATCCGCGTTCTGGACCCGTTCGTTGTGCCCGCTGGCAATAACCACGCCCTCCCGGGCGAGCGCAGCCCCGATGGGGATGCCGCCCTCGGCCAGGCTCTTTTGTGCGGCCTGATAGGCGGCTTCGAATGCGGGGATGTCGGCGCTGTCCAGTTCCGGCGCGGCAGATGGAGGCTGCTCGTGGGTCATGGCGCCATTGTTGCATGCGGCTTCTGTACCCGTCCGCTGCTGAACCACTCCCGGACGCACCGGAGCGGCCCGAGGGTCAAGACACCCCCTAGTCCTCATTAGCGGGAGTGCTCTCGAGGATCTGCTTGATGTCCGCAAGGCGTTGCAGCAGGTGGGGCCTCATGGTGCGCCCGATGAAGGGGAGCAGCCACCGTGGCACCCGGCGTGGCCGGAGGATTTCGCGGTAATGCAGGGTGCTGCCGTCCCCCGCAGCCTCGATGTCGTAGGTGAGGTGCCCCGTCAGCCATCGGCTGGTGAAGTCGATACCGAGCCGGTGGGGATAGTCCTGCCCGGACACTACGCTCTCCGTGTGGAACCAGCAGCCGGGTGCCAGCCGGACCCACTCATGCCAGCGGGTCCCCACCGTGGTCGGCCCAGCCGGGTCCTTGAACATCCGGACGGCCGCATCGTGCGGAATCGGTTCGAAGTCCTGGACGTCGGCGAGCAGTGCGAAGACTGCAGAGGGCGGACGATTGATCACCACGGACAAGTCGAACGTGATCACCTGGCACTTCGTCACCTCGTCCGTCAGTTCCTTGGTCCGCCCGGCACTTCGAGGAAGTGGTCGAGCGCGGCACGGGTGAAAGCAGCCTGCCCGAGGCCCAGGTGGCCGCCGGACTCCTGTGCCACCAGGACGCATCCGGGGATGCGTTGGGCTGCATCTTCGGCAGGGGCGAACGCGCACATCGGGTCGTCCTTGGCATGAACGATGATCGTCGGGACGGTGATCTTGTCGATGGGCAGGTCGTTGACGGCGGGGTTCGAAACGTAGGCGTCGAAAACGGCACCTGCTGTTCGCGGGCCGATCGGGAAGATGCTCTCCATCATCTCGTCCATCTCCTGCGCCTGCTCGGGCGTCCTCGGGAATCCCGCGGGAACCCCCATCAGGCGGGCGAACTGTACCGGCGCGCCCTTCTTCATCAGCCACAGCGGAAGGTCCCGGTAGAGCAGCTTCGCCCACGCCGGTGGGGCGGCCGCCGTCGGGTCACCGGGGAAATTGCCGGACAGAACGATCAGGTGTTTTGTCCGGTCCGGATAGTGCAGGGCGAACTCAAGCGCAGCGGTGGTACCGGCGGAGATGCCGATGATGTCGACCTGGGAGAGATTGAGGTGGTCAAGCAGTGCGGCGAAGGCGTCGGCCTGGTCCCGTGGAGCCGCGCCGGCAGGAAGTTCGGAGCCGAGATAGCCGAAGCGTGATGGCGCGATGATCCGGCGGCCGTGCAGGATCGAGCGGACGGAGAGCAGGCCGCCGCCGCAGCCGTGGAAGATCCCGTGGCTGACGGGGATCGGGTCGCCGGCACCGGACTCGGCGTACTCCACGGTCCCGAAGGGGGTGCTGGCGTAGTGGCGTTGAACCGCCGACAAGCGGTTCTGGGCAACCGTGGCGTCCCGCCGGTATCCCCGGGCGGCCCATGCGGCGGAGCCCACGACGGCGGCGGTCGCCGCTGCGATGAGGGAGCGGGTGGTCAGGGGTGTCATGAGTGGCTCCCAGCTGAGATCGTGCGCGCCCGCCGGCGTCGCTCTTTACTGTGCGCGTACACCCGCCCGAACAGCCATGCGGGAAGGAGGGTGAGGGCACCGGCCGGACCGGCGGGGTAGATAAACCGGCCGAAGGTGCGCGGCTTTGCAGTCCGCTTGCGGCTGGGGTCCAACGTAACTGTCGCAGAAATGACCCCTTCCTCATTGGAGGCCTGTGCCACGATGCTGCCGTCTGAGTCCGCTATGGTCGCATGGCCCGGGAAGGCCATGCCGGTGGCGGCGGGCAGCCAGTGGACAGGTGCCGGTGAGGCGTAGGGACCGACTTTGTTGACGAAGACCACCGGAACCCCCAGCAGTCTTGCGTACAGAGGCGCCAGACCAGTCTGGATCTGGTGCCAGCGGCGAAGGTTTTGATCGCTCACCACTCCCTTGGCTCGGACCGGCAAGGGCCAGCAGTGCGGCATCAGCACCAGATCCGCGCCGCCATGCTGGAGCAAGGACGGCAGGTATGAGCGGTGGTTGTCATTGCAGACTCCCACTCCAATCCTGCCCAGGTCAGTGCTGATGACATGGGGGCCCGGTTCGCCACGGAAGAAGCACGGCTCATACATCGCAGGGGTTTGTTTGCGGACACGGCCGGCCTCCCCTCCGTCCGGACTGGCGAGCACGAACGTATTGAAGAAGTCCTCACCCGAGGCCTCCAGGTAGCTTGTGCCCAACCAGATTCCGAAGCGGCGGGCATTGGTGCGGAGCCATTGGACGGTCTGGCCCTGGGCCGGCTCGGCCGAATCCCACATTCCGGAATTGAAGACATAACGCGTCGCCATCAATTCAGGCAGCAGGACGAGTTGGGCGCCTTGAGCTGCTGCCCGCTCCACCCAGGGGGCAGCATGCTCCAGCCCGGCCCGGACGCTCTCGGCGGCAGGTGTCTGGATGGCTGCAACCCGGAGTGTCCTGGAGCTGCCGGGAGACTGCTGTTCCGTGTTCATGAAAGCGTCGTCCTGTCCAGGCGCAGGGGTAAAGCTGGCGGCTTCTGCAGTCTGTTCGGCGCGCCGTTTTATGTTTTTCAGTTCGGCGCGGCTCAGGTACGCGTCCGCCAGCCCGTAGGGCATCCGGCGCAACCAGGCAGGTGAGCTGACCGCCCTGGTTCTGATGAGCAGGCGGGTGCGGTGAGGTCCTTCCGGGCTTAGGTAAAAACCCCAGGAGCACTCGGCATAAGTGCCGCCGGCTTCGAGGGCATCTTCCCTTTTCTGCAGCGCAGCGGCGTCAGTAGGGTCCACAGGCACGCCCCTCCACGGGTGTCGACGCGTCCAGTAGACCAGCGCCTGCTCGGGATCGACGATCTTCACGCGCCAGTACGCCATGAAGCCAGGCCCGTCGGCTATGACGTCGCCCGCGGCAACGCGTTGGAATTGAGGCAGGACCACGCTGCTGTTTACCGCTGGGACCCGCCAGAACAGGCGGTCGACCCACTCCGGTACATAGAACCCGGCCCGCCCGTATCCCATCTGCAGAAGCCATGGCCAGATGTCGGATGGGGTCGCATCGATGGTGATCCCGCGGTTCCAGACTGTCGTTGGTTGCGGAATGATTTCGTCCCCCTGGAGCTCAGCACCGGCCTCCTCAGCGCGCGCGCTGGTTCGATGGGAGGCCACTCTCGACGCGATGGCGTCGAAGGCGCGCACAGGTACCATCAGTCACCGCCGCTTCCGTGTTGGGTACCCGGCAGTCTATGCAGGTGCACCATATTCCGGGCAGGGCAGAAGGTCCCGGAGGAGAGAAGGCTGACGCCGGGGCTTGCGGGACGACGGCGACTCCTCGTCTAGGCGCGCACATCCCCTTTGGCGTCTACGGACTCCGCGATCCGCTTGATTGCTGCGAGAGTTTTCGGGATGCCGTCGAGGGCCTGCTGGGTGCGCTCGGCGATCTGGGCGTCAGCGTCAGCACCGTACTTTTCCTTGAACATGGCTATTCCCTCGGGCAGGAATTCCCAGGACTCGCTCAGGATGGTTCCGGCATCTGCAGGGGTGAGGGTGAAGCCCCAGCGGACAAACCTGCCACCCACCACCCAGGCGAACTCCCGGCCGCGTTCGGCAGCCACTACCTGCGAGCGGGTCTCCCAGGTCCGGCGCGGGAGCTCGTTGCGCCCGGTGAACCAGGCGCCGAGCTGGCCGGCACTGTCCTCGTCGTCCCACCAGCACGACGTGCAAACCGGGCTCCACTCACCGGTGCGGGTGATGTCGGAGACCAGGTCGTAGAGTGTCTCGGCGGACGCGTTGACTGTGACCGAATCCTGGTGTTCGCGGATGCTGCTCTGATTCATTCGTCCATCCTTTACAGACGGTCACTTCTTCTGCCGCCGGCTGCCGCCGTGCCAGTCCTCCTGCGGACCGACTGCACCGGGGCTGACCCCGAAGGCGGGAAGCTGCGGCTGCTCACGCAGGCTTCGCTTGAGCTCCGCGAAACCAGGGAACCGTGCCAGCCCCACCACATGGTCCCACAGCTCGGCTGCAGACTGTTCGTCCGGCAGCCGGCTGATGACCGGCCCGAAGAAGGCCACGCCGGCGGGCGGCTCAAAGTGGATAATGGGCGTGCCCACGTCCTTACCCGTGAGCGCCAGCGCCTCATCCGTCTCCTGCCGGATCTCGCCGTCCCAGGAGTCGTCGTCGAGAGCTTCCGCAAGCGCCTTGGGCAAGCCGGCCTGGGCGAGGATCGGTTCCACAAACTCACGGGTCCCCCGACGCTCACGCACCTCGCCCTCGGTGCGCTGCCTGTCCGTGTCCGGGGCGGCCTCGAAGATGTGGGTCCCGAACGCCTCGTACAGCCTGGCGATCGACTCGCGGCCATGCTCCGCACGGGCCCGGGCCGCCACGCGCAGAAGCCGGAGCCCGGCGGTGTGCCCAGCCTCGTACTCGGGCGGAAACTGCGCGTCGTAGTCAACGTTGGCGTTGATCAGGCGCAACGAAATGAACCGCCAGTCCACGGTGTACTCGCGCTGCGCCTGCACCTGCCGCACCCACTTGCTGGTCATCCAGGCAAAAGGGCAGACCGGGTCGAAATAGAAGTTGATGTCCGCATTCACGCATCCACCCTTACACCGGTGTGTGACCTGCGTCTAATCGCCTTTCCCGTTATCCCCGGCCTTCGCCAGCGTGAAGATCCCGTAGCGCATGGCACCGGTGCGGTAGGCCAGGATCAGGCGGGGAATGCTCAGAATGGCGCCGCGATTATGTGCACCAAGAGCGAGGCGGCGTGCCCCGCGGTCGGTAAGTAACGTTTTCACGAGCCGGCCAGCGCAGATCGTCCACGTGCGGGCGACCCGGCGGCTGACATCCTCATAGCCGGTGACCACAAAGCCCGCCGCCTCCGCCATGGCCTCATATTCTTCGAGCGCGCCCATCGAGGGCAGGCGCCCTTCGCGGCAGATCGACTCGAGCAGGAGGCGAATCTTCCAGTTGCTGGCATCGGTCTCGGCGAGCCACGCGCAGATGACGAAGCGGCCGCCGGGCGCCAGCACGCGGTGCGCCTCGGCGAAGAACCTGGGCTTGTCCACCATGTGCTCGCTCGACTCGATGGCCCAGGCGGCGTCGGCCGAGGCGTCGGCCAGCCCGTTGTCGAGCCAGTCGCGGACCTGGACGTCCACGCCCGGCACGGGATGTTCGGCGGCGTAGCGCGCCTGCTCAGCGGACAGCGTGACGCCGGTGACGCGAACCCCGCGCGTCATCGCGAGGCGCCTTGCGGTGGCGCCATAGCCGCAGCCGATGTCGACGCACGCCTGGCCGGGCAGGAGGCCCAGCCTGTCGCCAACAGTGTCCACCAGCGTCTCGACAGCCTCGGCGGGTGTCTCGCGGCCCGTCGCCCACAGCCCGTGATGGACATGCTCGCCCCACACCCGGCGGTAAATGGGATCGAGCTCATCGTAGTGATCCGCCACCGCCGCGGCGTTCTGGGAGATATCGGGGACGATCACGCCCTGACCCTACAACGGCGCTCCAGCGCCAAGGAAGGGTAGGACGACGGCGGGACTCGCCTCCCGCCGTCGGCCTCCCCCACCCTGGCAGGCATCAGACGAGAGGAGTAATGGGAGTTACGGAGAAGGGTGCGGCCAGCATTGACTGCACCACGTTCACGAATTCCTTCACATGGACTTCTTCGTTGTGGGCCTTGAGGTCCTCGTGGCGGGCCCATCCCTCAATGAGGACGAACGTACCTGGCCTTTGATCGTCAGAGAAGACGGTGTATTCCAGGCATCCGGTGTCTTTTCGGCTTAGGGATTGCAGTCCGATGAGTGCTTCATAAAGCGTTGCTTCGTGCCCAGCCTTTGCGATGAACACGGGCATTAACCAGACTTGCGCTTCTTCTTGGTTGACTGTTGTGTGTGGCATTTTTCGTCCTCGGGTGCTCCTGGGCCTGCGGGAGGGGCGGATTGATCGCCGCCCCTCCCGTTGGGTCATGCGTTGATTTGCGGAACCTCGACCCAGGATTCCTTTGCAGCCGACTCGACGATTGCGTCGTCGATGAGAGCCACCTGGTAGCCGTCGGCAAAATTCGGGCTTACGCTGCCGCCTTCTGCGATGGCCTTGAAGAAGTCGTACGCCTCGATGATCTTTGTTTCGCCGTATCCGATGCCGAGGGCAGGGATGGGCCAGAGTGCTTCTCCGTAGGGGTGCGCGGGCCCGGTGTAAACGGTTCGGAATCCCCGGCGGTCACCGGGGTCCGAAGCGAAGCAGACCTGCAGTTCGTCGCGCCGCTCGTAGTTGAACACAATGCTTCCTTCGGTTCCGTGGATTTCGAAGGTGATGAAGTTGTTCCTTCCGTGGGCGTTGCGTGTTGCTTCCACGGAACCCACGGCACCGTTGGCAAAGCGGATCATGGTCATGACTTCGTCGTCCACGTCAACCTGGCCCCGGGGGCCTTCTCCGCCCCGTACCGTGCCGAGCGCGTCGGCACCTCCGGTTTGGAGCGGCCGCTCGGGGATCCAGGTGGACATGAGGGCGTTGACGGCGCTGAACTCGCCGACAAGATAGCGGGCCATGTCAATGACGTGCGTCGCGATGTCTCCGAGGGCGCCGGAACCTGCGATGGATTTCTGGAAACGCCATGACAGCGGCGAGTTGGGGTCGGCGCTCCAGTCCTGCAGGTAGGTGCCACGGAAGTTGAGGATTTGTCCGATTGCCCCTTCCTCGATGTATTTCTTTGCCAGTGCCACGGCAGGGGTCCGCCGGTAATTGAACGCCACCATGTGGACGAGGTTCTTGTCTTTAACCGCGTCGTACATGGCCTTGGATTCTTCGCCGGTACGCGCAAGAGGCTTTTCGCAGATGATGTGCTTGCCTGCTTCGGCGGCGGCGATGGCGATTTCGGCGTGGAGATGGTTGGGCGTGGCGATGTCTACAACGTGGATATCCGGATCGTCGATGATGCTGCGCCAGTCCGCGGTGGAGTTCTCGAACCCGAAGCGGCGGGCCGCCTCGGCGGCGAGATCCGGGTTGGCTTCGGCGATGACTTTGCGGACTGGGAGTGCTGGTGCGGGCCAGAAAAACATAGGCATGGCGGCGTAAGCCAGTGAGTGGGCCTTGCCCATGAAGCCGCCTCCGATGAGGCCGACGTTGAGGTTCTGCATATGAATCTTGTTCCTTCCGGAAGGCAGGGCAGTTGCCGTTGGTGGCAGTCCCTGCGGTTGAAAATTAGTGAGAGAGGAGCTTTTCCAGGTACTTCTTGCTGAGGGCTGCGGCTTCCCGGGGGTCACCGTCGTAGTTGTCGAGTTCCACCATGAGCCAGCTGTCATAGCCGCTTTCCCGGATGGCGGCGATGATGTCCGGGAAGTCGAGCTCGCCCTGTCCCAGTGGCAGGAAATTGAAGGGGTCCTTCTGGAAGTCCTTCAGGTGGACGTGCTGGATCCTGCCGGCGTACTTCCGGATGACCGCGGCCGGGTCGGCACCGCCGGCCGCAAGGTGGGCGGTGTCCGGGCAAAAACCGATCCGGGTGAGCGGCATGAGCCTGTCCAGTTCCCCCGGGCTTTCGACGATGGTGCTCAGGTGCGGATGGTAGCTTGCCGACAACCCGAAGCCTTCCGCGATGTCCGTGACGCTGTCCAGCGCCTCACCGAGCCGTTGGTAGTCCTGGTCAGTGGTTCCGGCGGCGCGCCGTGCCCCGCCACCCACCACGAGCCGTTCCGCTCCGAAGCTTGCGGCCAGTTCGGCGGCGCGGTGAATGCGGTGCATTTCGTCCGGGAGTATGTCGGCGTAGATGAAGTTCGCGCCGGTGTAGACGCTTGTCAGTTCGACTCCGGCGGTAGCGAGGATTTCCTTGAGTTCTTCGGGCTTGTCTGCATAGTCCGCGAGGTTGCCGTCAAACATTTCAACGCCCTCGTAGCCGACGGATGCGATGTCCTGGACTGCTTGCCGCATAGACCCGTGGGTCAGATAGAAAAGGTCCTTCACGCTGGTCACACCTTGCGGGTGGCCGACGACGCCGCCCCAGGTGATGGAACAGTAACCGAGTTTCATTGCTTCTGCCTTTCAACGGTGGAGGAAGACTTGAGTAATTCGCGTGGGGCCTCAGTGCTGGGAACATCAACCCATGACCGTTGTGCAGCGGAGGTAACGACCGCGTCGGTAATGAGGGCTGCCCGTAATCCGTCCCGGAACGTGGGCAGGCCTTCAGGTGTCTGCCCCTGGATAGCTGCGTATACGTCGGCGACGAATGAGTTAAAGCTGTCCTGGTATCCCTGGGGGTGCCCCGGTGGGAGTTTGGCGTACCGCCGGCCGCCCGGAGTCGTCAGCGTTTGCGGGCCAACGGCGATTTCGGAGCTGGACCCGGTGCCGCCCACGTGAAGGGTGTCCGGCCGTTCCTGGTTGAAGCTGAATGACGCTTCGGTTCCGTCGAAGGAGAACCACAGGCGGTTTTTGCGGCCTGGGCTGACTTGGCTTACCACCAGGGAACCTGTGGCACCCTTGTCCGTCTCGAACAGGAGCGTGGCCCCGTCCTCGGTGGCAACGGAGGACACCCGGCCGCCGGTTTCGCGTTGGTCGTAGGCCCTGCTGGTCTCCGCCACAAGCCTGGTGATTTTGTGTCCAGTGGTGAACTCCATCAGGTCACACCAGTGCACGCCGATGTCACCGAACGCCCTGGAGGCTCCTCCGATCGTTGAATCGACCCGCCAGTTCGTGGCTCCCGCGCCGGCGAGCCAATCCTGCAGGTAGGAACCGTGCAGGAGCCACAGCCGGCCGGCGTCGCCGCGGAGGATACGGTCGCGGGCTTCGCGGACGGCCGGATAGAACCGGTAGACGAAGGGCACTCCGGTAACGACTCCCGCTTGGTCCGCGAGGGCTGTCAATTCCCGGGCGTCCTCAACGCTCGTCGCCAGTGGCTTTTCGCAGATGACTGCTTTTCCTGCCGCAATGGCTTTGCGGGCGAGGTCGGCGTGGGTGGCATTCGGGGTGCAGATGTGGATGACATCCACATCTGCCCGTGTGATCAGTGCTTCAGGGGACTCGGCTGCGGTGCGGGCGCCGAGCGCGGGGGCTGCGGCTTCGGCAGACGCCTTGCTGCTGCCGGCGACTGCGATGACTTCAGCGCCTGCCGCGCGCACCGCATGGGCGTGGACAGAACCCATGAATCCTGTTCCGATAATTCCTGCGCGAAGTTGGAAGGTCACAGTCGCTACTTCTTTCGGGCGAGGGCGACGGCCAGGATGATGATCGCGCCGCGGACCACCTGCTGCTGGCTGCTGTCGAGCCCTGCGAGGATCAGCCCGTTGTTGATCAGGCCGATCAACAGGGCGCCGAAGAGGGTGCCGATGATGGAGCCGAACCCGCCGAAGAGGCTGGTTCCACCCAGGATGACGGCGGCGATGGCGGAGAGTTCGTCTCCCGATCCCCACTGGAACCGTCCGGACTGCAGCCGGCCGGCGTAGAGCATGCCGGCGACGCTTGCCACCATGCCCGAGATGAGGAGCACCTGGAACTTGATGCGCTTGGTATTGATGCCGGTGAACTCAGCGGCGTTGCGGTTGCCACCTGTGGCCAGGACCTGGCGGCCAAACCTGGTGCGGTTCAGCACGACGGCGCCGATCGCCACGAAGATGGCACTCCAGACCACCAGGCCCGGAACAGGACCGAAGTTGCCGGATCCGAACAGCGTGTTGAACGTGTCGTTCAGGATGGGCTGGGGAGCCGACGCCGTGATCCACTGGGCAACGCCGACGGCTATTCCCAGCATGCCGAGCGTCACCAGGAAGGATGGGATGCCAAGGAGGCTGACCAGGGCACCGTTGACCGATCCGACCACGAGCCCGACGGCGAGGCCGGCGAGGATGCCGGGGACCAGGCCCCACTGGGAGAGCGCCATCGCAGTGCACACGCTGGAGAGGCCGGCCACGGATCCGACGCTCAAGTCAATCTCTGCACACGCGATCACGTAGGTCATGCCCACGGCGATGACGGTGATTGTGGCTGTCTGCCGGAAGATGTTCAGCAGGTTGTTGGGCGACAGGAAGCCCTGGTCGCGGAGCAGAACGGCGAAGAAGAGGAAAACAACGACGAAGCCGATGTAGATGACGTAGCGCCGCCAGTCGAGTTCCTTGAGGATGGTGCCGAAATTTCGGGGGGCCGCGGTGTCCCGGGCCGCCATGGTGTTTACTTTGCTCACTTTCAGACTCCCTGGACTGCAAGTTGGAGATATTCCTCGTCAGCGATCTCGCTGCGGGGGATGTCACGGATGATGGAGCCGTCCTTGAGGACGAGGACGCGGTCGCTGACCGCGAGTAGTTCGGGGTACTCGGAAGAGATGACGATGACGGCCTTGCCGGCACTGGCAAGCTCCCGGATCATGTCGAGAATTTCGCTTTTGGTGCCGATGTCGACGCCCGCCGTTGGCTCGTCAAGGATCAGGATGTCCGGATCGGTGCCCAGCCACTTGGCGATGACCACTTTCTGCTGGTTTCCTCCCGAGAGCAGCCGCACCGGGCGGTGGGGGTGGGCCACCTTCACTGCGAACCTCTTGATCAGTGATGCGGACAATTCCTTACCCTTTCCGCCGTCCAGAAAGGGTCCACGCTGGATCTGGCCGAGGAGGGGAAGCAGCAGGTTGTCCTGGACGGAGTGCTCCAAGACGAGGCCTTGGGCCCTGCGGTCCTCCGGGATGAGGGCAACTCCTGCGTTGATAGCCTGTTGCGGCGAGCTAAGGTTGGCCTTTTTGCCCCGCAGGAAGACTTCACCGCTGTCCAACCTGTCAATGCCAAAGAGAGCACGGGCGAGTTCGGTTCGTCCGCTGCCCATCAGCCCTGCCAGGCCGAGGATTTCGCCAGGCCGGACCGTGAACGAAACATCCCTCACCCGCTGCCCCGCGTTAAGCCCACGGACCTCCAGAAGCGGCGCCCCGTCGTAGGCCACATGATCACGCGCACGATAGGAAAGCTGCCCCTCGATCTTCTTGCCGACGATGCCTTCCACGATCTGTTCGGGAGTGACGTCCGTCAGTGGTGCGGTGAGGAGATGGTGGCCGTCGCGGAGGATGGTGATCCGGTCCGCGAGCCGGTACACCTCATCCATGCGGTGGGAAATGTAGATGATGGAGATGCCACGCTGTTTGAGGCGGTCAATGAGTTCGAAGAGCGCTTCGGACTCATGCCGGGCAAGGCTGGCTGTGGGCTCATCCATGATGAGCACCTGGGCATTCTGCGCGAGTGCCTTGGCGATCTCGGTCAGCTGCCAGTAAGCAGTGCCGAGCCGTGCGACTCCGGCGCGCGGGTCGACGTCGACCTCCATCTCACTGAAGACTTCCCTGGCCCGGCGCACCGAGGCACGGTCGTCGATGAGCCCGCCGGTGCCGAGCGGTTCGGCGGCGAGGAAAATGTTCTGCGCAACGGTCAGGCTCGGTACCAGGCTGAACTCTTGGAAGACCATGCCGATGCCGGCGGCCTTCGCGTCCTGGATCGAGTTGATGGCGGTGGGCTTGCCTCCGATCAGGATCTCGCCGGCGTCCGCCTGGTAGACGCCCTGGAGGATCTTCATGAGCGTGGACTTCCCTGCGCCGTTTCCTCCTGCGAGCGCATGGACTTCACCCTTGCGGACGTCGAAACTGACATCCTTCAATACGGGAACGCCGTTGAAGCTCTTGGAAATCGAGCGCATTTCGACGACATTGTCTGTGGTATTCATCGTTGCCCTTTCGGCGCGGTGCGGGGACGGGACCCCCGCACCGCCGGTTTTTGGCTACTTCTTGTAGGAGTCCTGGATGTCCTTCGGGGCGTCCTCGTGGTAGACCTGCTTCCAGGCATCCAGGACGTTGGAGTGGTCAACCGGAAGCGCACTCAGAGCCACATAAGCGGGCGCTTTCTTGCCGATGAGCGCCCCCGCGGCCAGCCGTGCTTCCGTGACGCCCTGGTCGAACGGAACCTGCGCTCCAAGGCCGACGACGAGTTCGTCTTTGGCCAGGGCAATCGCGACGTTCTTGCCGAGGTCCTCCGTGGCGATCTTCAGGTCCGGCCGGCCCGCGGCCCTGGCTGCGGCCATGACGCCTTCTGCAGGAACGTCCCAGACCGCCCAGATCCCGGACAGGTCCGCGTACTTGCTGAGCATTGCGTTCGCAGCAGCCTGGGCATCACCGGCGAAGTCCGGCCCGGCAATCCCCTTTTCCTCGACGATCTTGATATCCGGGTATTCCTTCGTAATCGTTTCCTTGAATCCCTGGTAGCGCTGCTTGGTCACAAAGAAATCGGCCTGGTGGAAGACGACCCCGATCTTCCCCTTGCCGCCGAGGGCTTTGGCCATTTGGTGGGCGGAGACGACGCCATTGCCGTAGTTGTCAGCGGAAACCACAGAGACATAGTCTTGGCCGGCCGTCAGTCCCTGGGGGATGTTGTCCATGAAGACGAGCTTGGTGCCGGCGGCCGCGGCTTTCTTGTAGGCGGAGGCCGTAGCTACGGGATCCGTGGGGATGGAGACAATAATGTTCGGGTTCTGCGACATGACCGTCTCGATGTCCGAGACCTGCTTGTCCGGCTTGAAGTTCGCATCAGTGGTGGCAATGACCTTGACACCGAGCTTTTCGAACTCGGATTTTAGTCCGTTGATCTGGGCGGTGGCCCAGTCGTTGCCGCCGTAATGCATCACAATGGCTGCCTTGGCGTTGAGTGCCTTGACCTTTTGAATCTCGTCAGGAGTGAGGTCTGCCGCGGACGCCGGGGAGGGCGTCTCGCCGTTGGGCCCCTTGCTCAGGACCTGTCCCTTGATCTGGTCAAGGGCCTGCTGGGCCTTGCTGGACACACCGGCGTCGGGCGCATTGGACGTGCCGGTGGTCGAACTGCTGCAGGACGCGACGGAAAGGGACAGGACTGCGGCAAGGGCCACAAACGGAAGCCTGCGGATCATCATTGTTCTCCAGTGCTTGGGGTGAGGGTGAGGGTGGGGGTGGATGCCTGGGATTCAGGCGAGGGCAATGGCCAGGGCCGGCGGGACCGGGGACAGGACGAGCCCGCCGGAGGCCGAGGCTGTGCGGATGGCAGTGGCTTTGTCTGAAGCTCTCAGCAGCGCCTCTGCATGTACTTTGTAGACGAAGAAGCCCAAGGAACACGGACCGTGGTGGGCTTGAACCCACTTCACTGCCTCGTTGGCCGCCTTCGCCATGTCGCCGCCCGCTTCCGCGGCCGGGCCTCGAAGGGTGGAGACTGACGCGGGTTTGCCCGAGTTGTCGACGGAGACCGCCAGGCTTGCCCAGAGACGATTTTCATCAAAGATTCCGATGACCGCCGAGGAGCCGGCAGGGACAAAGGTGCGGACAGCGAGTGCAAGATCGCCGGGCGCTGTGTCCCTCAGGAGTGCTTCGAGATTCGCCCACTGGTTCTGGTCGATATCCCGGAGCCCGGAGTTCGGTTCGAGCGCGAGTTCGTCCACGATGCGGCTGGTCATCCCGCGCCTTTCTTCATCGAAATATCTTCTCCGTAAACGATTACGAGAAAACCGTAAACGTTTACGGAGACCATCGTAAACGTTTACGGAGAAGAGTGTCAAGCATCACATTGAGAGCTGTTTCGGGCACGGGGAAATCCCGGCGGACGTAAGATCAAAACGCACGGAACCAAACGGGATCAAGGGGGTTCCGTTCGCGATGTGCAAGACAGGAGAGAGTGTGGCAGGCAGAGCTGTTCCCCGCGAGGCGACCGAGGGGCTGCCCGATGCACCACTGCGCCGGAAGCCCACCATCAACGACGTGGCCAGCATCGCAGGCGTCTCCTTTGGCACGGTCTCGCGGGTACTCAATGACGCGCCGGACGTGAGTGCGGCAACGCGGCAGCGGGTTCTTCAGGTGATCAAGGACATCGGGTACCGCAGGAACCGGGCAGCCACGGCGCTGGTCACCAGCCGGTCCACGTCCATCGGCATACTGTCGGACGGCTCTCCGCGGTTCGGCCCGGTGGGGACGCTCATGGCCCTCGAAAACATTGCGCGCAAGAAGGGGTACGCCACTACCGTCATTAGCGTCGAACGGCCCTACGAGGAGTCGGTCCAGACCGCCCTCGACACCCTGGACGACACCGGCGTTGGCGGAATCATCGTCATCGCCCCGGTGGTGGACATGGCAGCAGCCGTATGGAACGCTTCCTGCCGCATCCCCGTGGAGATGATTGCGGCGGGAGCATCATCGACCCCAAACGTCTTCACCTATTCGGAAAACCAGGAACTGGGCGCACGGCTGGCCACCCAGCACCTGATAGACCTGGGCCACACCGACATCGCCCACTTCGCCGGCTCCATGGAGTGGTTCGACGGCCGGGTACGCAAACGCGGGTGGGAGGCCGCGCTGCGCGACGCCGGGCTGGCACCAGGGCTGTGCCTCGAAGGCGACTGGAGCCCCGGGTGGGCTTACAAGACCGCACTCCAGCTCGTCAGGGACCAAAAGGTACCCCAGGCAATCTTCGCCGCCAGCGACCACACCGCGCTCGGGCTGATACGCGCCTTCGCCGAAAACGGGATCCGGGTGCCGGAGGATGTGAGTGTGGTCGGTTTCGACGACATTGAAGGCTCAGACTACTTCCTGCCTCCCCTGACTACTGTACGCCAGGACTTCACCGCCTTGGCGCTCATGAGCATGGAGGTGCTCCTTGGCGCAATGGAGGGCCGGGACGTGGACCGCACCCCCATCGCGCCCACCCTTGTTGTCCGCGACAGCACCCGCCGGGCCACCTCCCGGAAATAGAAACCGCCGGAAGGGCGACGGCGAGAAGGCCTCCCGCTGCCGGTTGTCCAACAAACAGGTGCAACGTGTTCAAGGCTGGAATCCCCGGACCAACCCACGAAAAGAGCGAGGCTAAACGTGCACCAGGACGCCGCCCGGTTCCTGTCCCAGCCGGTGGCCGCCCAGCCCGGCTCGCCGCTGCGCGTGGCGGTATACTCTTTCCTCGCCTAGGCCATCCGCAACGGCCTCCTCACCCCCGGCTCCATGATCCCCACCGAAACCGAGCTCGGCGCCGACATGAAAGTCAGCCGTACCGTGGTCCGCGAAGCCCTCATGCTCCTCGAGGAGGACGGGCTGATCAGGGCGCGGCGCGGCGTCGGACGCTTCGTCTCAGACACGCTCCCCCACATCGGCATCGAACGCATCCGCCCGTTCGAGGAGGTCCTCGCCGGCCACGGCCAGACCCTCGAGGTTAGGACGGTGTAGGAGAGCGCGAAGACGGCGCTGGAGACGCCCTGCAGGAACCGGCCGGTGACCAGCAGTTCCAGCGTGGGCGCGGTGATGCAGAGGACGGTGCCGGCGCCCATGATGCCCAAGACCAGCAGCAGCGCGGCGCGGCGGCCGATGAAGTCGCTCCACCGGCCGATCACGGGCCCGGCGATCGCGCCGGCCAGGAAGAACGGGGACTGGACGGGGGCGGCGGCGGCGCCCTTGCCGAAGCTGGCGGCGATCTGCGGCAGCGCCGGGGTGACCATGCTGGCGTTGAGCTGGGGGACAGTACGCCCAGCAGCAGCGAGAAGATCAGCGGGGCGGCGCGGCGGCCGGAGAGTTTGGCGGCGTCGTCCGGGAGTACGACGGCGGCAGTTGCGTCCGCGGGCGGCGCGGCTGCTGCAGGGGTTGGTGTTCACATCAAACTCCTTTGTTGGAGCAGGTTTTGGAGTGAGGACCGTTTCCCGGGGTAACGGTCGGATTGTTGTCCGACCACGTACGATGCGCGAGTACAACCATGTGTTTAAACTTTTTTCTCCATCCGGCCGCTTTGCCAGCCCCGCGAGACGGACTTCCCATTAGCAATGCACTTCCTGCTGTCACCGTGGTCGGCAGCATCGGCCTGGACCTGATCGCCACCACCGAGCGACTGCCGACGGCGGGCGAGACCATCGGCGGCGCGGTGCTGTCCGAGCGGCCAGGCGGAAAGGGCGCCAACCAGGCCGCGGCTGCAGCACGCTTGGGTGCAGTGCCCGCATGGTGGGCGCTGTCGGCAAGGACGCCTCCGGGCAGCGGATGCTGGAAGCTCTGGCCGCTGCCGGCGTGGACACGTCTGATGTGGCCGTCCTGCCGGAGTCGACCGGGACTGCGCTGATCGTGGTGGACCGCGAGGGCGAGAACCAGATTGTGGTGTGCCCGGGAGCGAACTCGCACCTGTCGCTGGACGGGGTGGAGTTCGGCCCGGAGGAGGCGGTGCTATGCCAGCTGGAGATCGGGCTGCCCGTGGTGGAGGAGGCCGCCCGGAAGGCGCGGGGGTTCTTTGTGCTGAACGCGGCGCCGGCCATGGACCTGCCGGCGGAGCTGCTGGAGCGCTGCGACCTCGTGATCGTCAACGAGAGCGAGTACGCCCTGATCCCTGCCTTGGCATCCGCCAAACTCGTGGCGGTGACGTACGGCAGCGAGGGCTCGGCGATGTTCGAGCACGGCCGGAAGGTGGCCGAGGCGCCCTCCGTGCCCGTTGCGGTGGCCAACACGGTGGGCGCCGGCGACGCGTTCTGCGCCGCCCTGGTCCTGGCGCTGCGCAGCGGCCTGGACTACACCCCCGCCCTGGCCGCAGCCAACGCAGTGGGCGCCGACGGGGTGGGCGACCCATCCTCGCGGCCGAATTTGGCACAGCTGGGCCACTACGTGGAGCGCGTCGCCACTGAATCGCGCGCCTCCTCATGACTGTCACTCTGCCGCTGACTGTCACCTTCCGGCGGGCAGTGCCTGCGGACTTTCCCGAGGTCCGCCGCATCACACGCGACGCCTACCTGCGGGCCGGGCACTTCGCCGCCGACCATCCTTACATGAGCGTGCTCGAGGACGTGGAGCACCGCGCCGAGCATGCGCAGGTCTGGGTGGCGGAGGCTGCCGGAAAGGTGGTCGCGGCGGTGACCCTGACATTCGCCGGCCAGCCGTACAGCGAGATCGTGCAGGACGGCGAACTGGAGTTCCGGATGCTAGTCGTGGACCCGGCCTACCAGGGCGCCGGCGTGGGCCGGGCCGTGGTGCAGGAGATTGTGGCGCATGCCCCGCACCTGCCCGGCATCGAGGCGATCAGCATCACCAGCGCCACATTCATGGAACGCGCCCACAGCCTTTACAAGTCGTTGGGCTTCCGGCGGACGCCGGAGCGGGACTGGTACGTGCCCGGCGAGGACGTGCTGCTGTGGGTGTTCCGGCTGGAGGTCGATCGCTGAGCCTGGCGATACCTGCCTTCCGATAGTCCACCTCCTCCACCATCCGCTGCGACTTACGCTCTTGGACGGCCAGGGCGGCTGGTCCGCACCTAGCGCAGTGCCGTGGCCCTGCTGGGCACCGGAGGAACCGGTGCGGCACCACACCCTGGTGGGATGTTCGATCAGAAGCACGCCATCGCCCCCTGGGCGGCCACCGTGATCCGGCCCGGCGAGAACATCGTGCTCGACGCCGGCTCCACCGTGGGAACTGCGCGGGCGCGAAAAGCTCTCCGTGACCACGCCAGGGCATCAACACCATGCAGGAACTGGCCGATTCCGAAGGCATCGAGGTGGACTGCCTGGGCGGCCGGCTGCGCAGCGTTTCACAGAGTTTTGTCGGGCCGCCGGCCGAGGCGGCGCTGGAGCAGATGAGCTCCGAACGCGTGTTCCTGGCGCCGACGCCGTCACCGCCGAGGACGGCATCTGCGAAGCCGACCACGCCCAAACCCGGCTCAAAGAGCTGATGGCCCGGCGCGGCCGGGAGGTCTACGTCCTAGCGGACTCGTCCAAGCTCGGGCTCCGGCCCTTCCACGCCTGGGCGCGGTTGGCATTGCCGTGGACCCTGGTAACGGACGACGGCGCCGATGAGGAGAAGGTTCAGAAATTCCGGGACGCGGGGCTACAGGTCGAGGTGACTGACGTCAACTGATGATCCGCGCGCTAATGCGAGACGGTGTCTATTTTTCCTTTCGGACTGGCCTGTTCCAGCAACTCGTCAGCCGTCAGCGGGTTCCAGTCAATGGCACGAATTCCGACGGCAGACCTAATTGCGTCATTTAGCTGGTTACGACATGCGTTGTGGTTAGGCATAATTCTGTGCTTGTCATAGTCCCACGCACTGTGTTGAATCACGAGGGCATAGAGCCGCATTGTGGCCTGAGCGACTTCCTTACTTGAAACAATCAGAAGCTGGTTGTATCCGGCAGTGACCTCGATGTACAGGTCTTCAGCAGCATCAGGACTATTTCCATTGAGTCGGAACTTATGGTAAATCTCGCAGTCCCGCTGAAATTTTGCAGCTTCCTCAACAATGAAGGAGTCCCACCGTTCATGCTTCTCGCGTTTTAGCTTGACTTCGTCATTGATACGGGCGCCGAGCCACGTCAGGAATGCGGCCAAAATGGCAGCGCCAGCGGCGATCGCAGGGGTGAGCCAGCTAGGGGTGTCGCTGACAAGGTGGACGGTGATATCAGATGGAGGCATGAGTACATATCTAACAGAAGGGAAGGGCTTTTCCTGCATCGAGGCGAGCAGCATGCCGAACGGCAGAGCCTGCTGCCGGCTACCACTCTTCCGGGTCAATCGCTTCATCTTGAATGAATTGCGCTGAACGCTAGTGGTATTTATCCGGACGAGTCCAGGAATTCAATCAGGCCAAAGCTGTGCCTCAGCAGTGTGCACATATCTGGCATGAATATTCTGACTTAACGGTGCTGAGGCGAGCTGCAACAACGCCGAGGACTGGTTGATCCTGCATCGGTCCTGCTGCAGCTCTGCAATGCTTTTGAAAAAGAACATGACATCCACTAGCCGCCGTTCCCCTTGAATCTGGTCCCAGTCGCCATTTACGGGACACAGCTGAGTAAGATCTTTTTATCCAATCACATCTTTGGGGGAATCTAATGGGACGTCGGAGTCGAGAACGTCGCGAACAGAAAGTGGCAGGCAGGCCCAGGTCGCCGGAGTCACGGCGCCGAAAGGCTGGCGGCCTGTGGTTGCAGCAGCGTGGATTGCAGCTTGGACAAACGCTTCCAGAGTTCTCCGCAGCGGCTGCTATCGACGGGAGTGCTTGGATTCGACAGCGCCTACTTGCTAACCACAATGTACGCATGATCTCGTGCGGTCGGCTCCCGCACAGATACCTTGCGGTCTGCTGGCGACCGCTCCGGCACATGACTTTTCTTTATGCAGGGCTCCGTAAGAGCGGACTTGACCTAACGAGCCACCCCTCGGATCACTCCGGTGATTGGAATGAGCACCTCCGTTGGGGATTGGATAGCATCCAACAATCCGTGCGTCTCTTACTGGCGGGTCAAATAGTGACAGCTGCCGTCATCGCCCGTGGCCAATTGGAAAGGTGGACGGAGAACCGCGCGCACAATCTGAAGACAGAAAAACGCGTTGGTGAGTCGATGGAGGAGTACACCCATCGCGTTTGGCTCCTTCATCCACTGAACTTCCTCGGTCTGGAAATAGCTTCTGGCGACACCGTTGAGGTTTGCGGGGAGGAGGTGAACCCCAGACTAGTCATGCGGGGCCTGAACCGTGTTATTCACGGAGAGCAACATATAGCAGCCATATCGTGGGCGAATGAAGGATATGCAGACCTTTCCGAAGATGCCATAGCGGCGGTGCATCTAGTCACAGACGCACTCCTTTTATCTGTCGATCAACTCACTATCTGCATATCCACGCTGTTGCAGGAACAAGGGAAGCACGATGACGCCACCTTCGTACGGATGCGCCCACACGTGCCGTTAGTCGCTTTAACTCCTCTAAGTGAATCACTATGGCCTGCAAACTTGCTCCTCATTCAAGAGGGCGGCGCGGATAAAGTCGCTGTGGAAGCTGCCAAGTATGAGGCGGTGCATAATGGTGCACGTCCAGCCGGCCGCCTCTACAATGATGCCGAAATGATGCTCCTGTGCTTTGCGCATTACAGAGCGCGCAGTCTGCAGCATGCATCGCTTGCTTTCGATGCAGAATCGCAAATCGTCGGCCCACTGACGCAAAACGATTTATCCGGCAGTGAGCTTCCGCCCGTTTTGGTCAGCGAAATGGCCGCTAAACTAGCGTCCTGGCTACCCGATGGCTCGCCAGCACGGGCGGCGGCCACGACCATAGCAGACGCTCTTAGAGGTTCGTATTGGCTGTGGCTTGAGGACGACTTAAGGTCCATGGCCACTGTACGCGTCGTCTTGGAGCAGAGCGCCCGCCTCAGGGTTTGGAGACTTAAACCCAAGTATGGCTCCGATCTCGAATTATTGAGCAATCCTTCGCGATGGCTGGCCCGGGCTGGCTGGGGGCGCCTCTCCGCCCTTAACCGTGCTCTCGGCGAGTTCTCTCACTTCCGACCTGATGTTAAATGGGGTCCTGCCTTCGAGCTCTTGAAGCTGCTAAATCCAGACGCAACCCCGGAGACCGCACCTCATACGGCACGGAGAAACGCGTTGGAGGTTGTAACCAGATTGGCTGCCCGCGAGATTTGCGATCAGGTCCGAGTCTTGGACCCGGAAGTTGCTAACGCCTTCTCGACAATCGCATCGGAAATTCTCGCAGGAGGCCCAGAAGTCGACGCTAGGCTGGATAGCTTCCTCAATCACTCGTTTGGCTTCAAATCCTACGAGCTCCCCGCCGATAACTGGGTTAGGTCCTCGCACGCGGCCAAAATGGCAATACCCGTCACCGCCGCCGCGCAGGCGTCGGACCCCGCCGTTCCCGTTGATGGAGTCGAGGATTCTCCAACGTAGGATGAATGCCCTTAACACGAATGTTGGTGAAGCGGAGTACAACATATCCCAGACGAGAACCGTCGCTATCGAAGCTTGCGCGCGGTTCTACTACATAAAGTGACACAGGGCTGTTCAGCATCGACGTAAGATGCGGCCGTTGTAATCAACCCGGTCCCGCCTCGCCAATCCGAGTCCATGTGAAGGCGAGCTGGGTCGCTCATCTCTTTGGGACGAGGAGCCTACAAAAGACCGGCTCTGGTTCTCGGGTTTCCAGAAGCGTGCCTTGATCCCGTTGCCGGCCAGCAGCGACGTTTGCAACGACGACCGCGGGACTACGTTTCGCCGTCGTCCCGGTAGGCGCCGGCGAACGGCAGCCGCTCCCCTGAGGTCCTGCCGTCCGCCACAGCCCTAAGGGTGCACTAGCACTTTCACCGCCGTTTAGGTCCGTGTTTTGGAGGGCAAGGTGGCTGACGCCTTCGGCACCATCTCGGCGGGGATTCTTGCGGACGGCCCGGAAGTCGATGCCCGGATTGATAGCCTCCTCACCATTACCTCGACTTCCACTCCTACACACTTCCCGTGTCGACAATTGGGTACGGCCGTCTCCACCAGCCATATTTATTACACACGAGCTGGGATCACAGGCCGAGGACGGTTACGTGGGCTGAGCTCGGGCACTCCAACAGAAGGCATAGAAGACATACTTGTCGAGCCTTAGACCGCGGATGGGTCGACATGCAGAACGCCGGATTCGACTGGTTCCCAACGGATAGCGTTCGCCTTTACGCGATGGCTGCAAAGGCCAGGAAAAGCCTAGATTCGGAGAACTGATGGGTCTTTCGGAAACAGCTGCCGGGATGCAAGCCGATTACGCAAGCTAGGCGTCGGCGAGGACGAGAGAGGCAACCTGCCGGCCCCCGTTCCCTTGAACTACCACGACTGCAGGAACTCTGTAACCGACGGGGCACCCTTGGTCAGCGTGCTGCGCCAGCTGAGCAGTCCAAGGTCTTGGAGGCGACCGACCACAACAATAGGATGCACGCCTTGATCTCTAGCGACGGCAGCCACCCATCTCTCAGTAACGCGTTCTGGCATATGAGAGGGAACCTGCGGCAAAATCCATCTTGCAGCCAAATCGTTTGCAGATTCCTCTTCTGCGGCCCCGCGCCGACCTTCGACATCAATAATCAAGTAGTCGTCGACATGACCCAGAGTGACATGAGCAACCTCGTGCAAGAGTGAAAAAAGCACTTTGTCGAGTCTCTGTCCACGACCAGATATGCCAATTACTGGTGATCCCTGGAGTACAAAGGACGCCCCGTCGACCTTGCTGTATGGAAAATCCTCAACAAAGGTGAGGCGTACGCCAACTGCAGCGAACATTTTCGGCAGCTGGGCGAATGAAGGGGGAGAATTGACTTTTCTGCTGAGCGTTTCCGCGAGTTCCCGTAAACCATCGAGTGTGAATGCGGAAGCCTTCATGTCCTCAGCCCTTTGCCGCACACATGCGAGCCAGGTCATCTGTGCGGGACTTACGCTCTCATCACGTTTTGCGGGATGAGCAATGACAGGCAGTTGTGGCGTGTCATTGATTGACTTGAGTCGAAAGAGCTTTAGAAGCTGCTCGGCCTGTCCTTGCGGAGACGCTTCCGTAACAATGCCACGTTTACGAAGAACGGACACAGGCGCGAGTTCCATCAGCCGGGCTCGTAGCCGCACGTCGTGCAGCTCGCTCTGAGTCTTCTTATTTTGTAGCTGGGTCTTGAGCAGGTAGCTGTCTTGGAGATTCAGCCACATTTCGGGAGGAGTGCCCAAGGCTGCGCCGATTTGCGCGGCCGACTCACGCGTAATTTCCTTCTTGCCAGAAATGATCTCTGAGACGAATTGCGCAGGGCGCCCCAAAATCTCAGCGAACTCTGCCTGTGTCCAGGCCCTCTCATCCAGCTCTTTGGCAAGGTATTCGCCAGCTGGAACAACCTCAGCCGACACAGCATTCATCACAAAATCCTCTAAGCCGGTCCTCAACTAGTTCCAGAATCCTTGCAGTCGTCTTGCCCGTCGATGCAGAAGGACAACCCAAAACGCGCCCGTACGGTGGACGGATCACAGCTCTCTCTCAGCGTGGCCGGATTGTCACTTTTGATTGGCACCCAAATGCCTTCAGCGCATCGGTCAAGACAAGCAGCAGAATTCGCCGATCGGCCATTGTGCCCGGGCAGCAACGAATGCCATAAACGCGGTTCATCGACCCAGTCCTCCTAACCATTCGTCCAGTGTACCTGCGGGGCAGGTACACCCGTTGCGGAAACAGCGAGACACCATTCTGCGCCGTGTGGCCCCAGCTCGTGGAGAACCGTTACCGCGTGGCTGTGTCCTCCCGGCCATCTGCCGTTGGCCACACCTAACTTAATGTTTATGCGCCTTGCCTGATTAGGCCTAGGGGTGATGACAATGATACGTTAAAGCGGCTGGCAATCATCATGACCCGTACTCTTAAATGGAAGGCCCTGTGATCATGAGGCAAAGAACAGTGAAGGTGTGTGCTGTCGGTGGTAACGCCTGCGGTACGCCGCGGCAGCTTTGCGGCCCCGACCGCGTCTGCCCCAAACACCACAAGCGGATGCAGAGATGGGGCCGTTACGATCCCCTATGCGCAATCGGCGGAGCAGAGTGCGGCAAAGATGTCCGGCTGTACGGCGCCGACGGCAAGTGCCGTGAGCATTATTTCTACGCTGACCCACAACCATGCGTGGAGGACGGCTGCACCCGGGTACCCAGCGTCGACTACAACAAATTCGTACAAGGCAGATGTGACAAGCATTATCAGGCACATCAGGCAGCTACTATGCGGGCGGGTCTCGAATGCTCCGAAGTAGTGCGCGGGGACTGTGGCCCTTCGGGGCGGCTCTACGACAGCATGTGCCGGCTGCACTTCGAGCGAGTGAAGACGTATGGTTCGGCAGCGTCCCCAAACTTAGTTTGCAGTGACGCAGATTGCGACGTCACGCCGGAGACTGAACCTAATAGGTTCTACGCGCTTGCGGTCCTATGCACCATGCACTACTTGCGCATTCGACGAGGAGAGGTAAGACGAAATGACCTCGGGGAGCGGATTTGCCCACAATGCGGCAGGGACATGTCGTACGCCCGTCGCAATTCAAAGTACTGCAGTGGCAGATGTACCTCGGCTGCGTCAAGAGATAGAAATATTGACGCAGCACGCTTCCGTGCACGCGAGTACAGTGGACGCCGGAAGGCTCAGAAACTGGGCAACCCGGGGTATCTCAAGTTCAGCATGGAGGAATGGTTGGACCTCGTAGACTCCCTGGACTGCACCTGCACGTACTGCGGCGGCCAGTTTCATCCAAACGACCTGGAGATGGACCATATTGTTCCGCTTGTTAAGGGAGGCCCGCACCGACTCTCCAACATCACTCCTGCCTGTGGCGCATGCAACTCATCGAAAAGGGATCGCCTCCTTTTATTCGAGTGGGCACCCAAACTATTAGGAGGGAAGCCTCGCTGGAACAAAGAAGCGCCTCGCGGAAGCCAAGGTAACCCGTGGAATCCGGCCGTATGGCGGGACGAGGCTGGGCCACTTCCTTCTGTACTCACCCAGGCCACGGTTTTTCCGGAGCTATTGCGCGCGATCCAACTTACGGAGCTCTTCTTCAGCAAACCAGACGAGGAATGCGCCGCATAGATTTCAGCGGCGCATCGCATTTCCCGGCCCAAGCTCGCCGTGGCCCCGTCTTCCCCAGCCAGCGGGGCGGGGCAGACCGAGATATGAGGCATCGAAGTTCCCGGTTGTCGGCCCAGGTACAAAGTCGGCAGTTCCTTACGAACGCCGACGTAGAGCACCTTGGAGCGGTCGTGGATGGTCTCCTTGGGCGGCGGGCACACAGCATTGTAGTTATGTGCCCGCCGCTTCTCCGGCGATGTGGAAGTTCCAAACCGGACAGTGTTGAGGCATGATCGCCGACATCCACACCCATACAATGCATAGCAAGTACGTGCGAGATCGATGAACGCTGCACGGCAATGGGGACGATGCCAGCGGCAAGCCAAGAAGGCAGCGCCTCCCCACTGCCCGCAGCAAGGGAAGTGGGAGCTGTGGCCGGCAACAACAACGCCAACCTGGTGTGGAGCATAGCGAATATTCTGCGGGGCACCTATAAACCGGCGCAGTACGGCTCGGTAATCCTCCCGTTCACCATCCTCCGCCGCCTTGACTGCGTTCTCGAAAAGACCAAGGACGCTGTCCTGCAGGAAACGGAGGCCAAGAAGAACCTGAACATCCCGCTGGACACCTTCCTGCAGAAGGCCTCAGGCCACAGTTTCTTCAACGTTTCCATGTTCAACTTCGCCAAGCTCCTGGATGACCCCACCAACATCAAGGCGAACATCCTCAATTACGTCCAGGGCTTCTCGGAGAACACCCGGGACATCTTCGAGCGCTTCGAGTTCTACAAGACCCTCGAAAAGCTGGACAGCGCCGACCTGCTCTACCACGTCACCAAGGACTTCGCGGCGATCGACCTCCACCCGGAGATCATCAGCAACATCGAGATGGGCCTCATGTTCGAGGAGCTTATCCGTCGATTCGCCGAGGCCTCCAACGAAACCGCCGGTGAGCACTTCACCCCGCGCGAGGTCATCCAGCTCATGGTCCAGCTTCTGCTGAACTATGACGACGACGTCCTCACCAAGGAGGGCATCGTCCGCTCCATCTACGACCCCACCGCCGGCACGGGCGGCATGCTCACCGTCGCCCAGGAACACCTCCACGCGTTGAACCCGAGCGCTTCCCTCGTCGCCTACGGCCAAGAGATCAACGACGAGTCCTACGCCATCTGCAAGTCGGATCTGCTGATCAAGGGCCAGGACATCTCCAAGATCTCCGTCGGCGACACCCTCGCCAACGACCAGAACATCGGCCAGCAATTCGACTTCATGCTCTCCAACCCGCCGTTCGGCGTCGAGTGGAAGAAGATCCAGCAGCAGATCCAGAAGGAGCACGAGCAGTACGGCTTCGAGGGCCGATTCGGCCCGGGCCTGCCGCGCGTGAGCGACGGCTCCCTACTTTTCCTCCTGCATCTGATTCGCAAGATGCGTCCCGCGCACGACGGCGGCTCCCGCATCGGGATCGTCCTGAACGGCTCGCCGCTGTTCACGGGAGGCGCCGGCTCCGGTGAGTCCGAGATCCGCAAGTATGTGATCGAGAACGACCTCGTCGAAGCAATCATCGCGCTGCCCACGGACATGTTCTACAACACCGGCATCGCCACCTATATCTGGATTCTCTCCAACAACAAGAAGCAGAAGCACGCGGAACGCGCCGGCAAGATCCAGCTCATCGACGGCGTCGACTTCTTCCAGAAAATGCGCAAGAGCCTCGGCTCCAAACGCAAGGAACTCGGGGCCAAGGACATCGAGCGCATCGTCCAGCTCTACGGTGCCTTTGAGGACGACGGCGAGACCTCCAAGATCTTCAATAACCAGGACTTCGGCTACTCCACCATCACCGTCGAACGTCCGTTGAAGCTCAACTTCTCCTGCGCGCCCGAGCGGGTCGACGCCGTTCTGGCTCAGAAGCCGGTCGAGAAACTGTCCGACGACGACCGGCAGCTTTTGGAGAAGACGCTCACCCGCCTCGGCGAAAACGAAACGAAACGCTGGAAGAACCGCGAGGGCTTCGCCAGGGTCCTCAAGCCAGCACTCGCCAGCGCCGGCTTGAAGCTCGGCGCCCCGGTCCTGAAAGCCGTCCTCGCCGCGCTGTCCGAACGCGACGAGACCGCCGACGTCTGCAAGGGCCCCAAGGGTACGCCGGAAGCCGATACGGACCTTCGCGACACGGAGAATGTCCCGCTTGGCGAAGATATTCACGGCTACTTCGAGCGGGAGGTCCTCCCTCACGTCCCCGACGCCTGGATCGACGAAACCAAGACCAAGGTCGGCTACGACATCCCCTTCACCCGGCACTTCTATAAGTACGTGGCGCCTAGGTCTTTGGAGGAAATCGACACGGACCTCAACAAGCTCATCTCCGAGATTACGATGCTTTTGGCCGAGGTCGAAAAGTGATTCGCCTTAAGTACTCGGCTCGCGTCATCGCTGGACAGTCGCCCGAATCGGCGGACGTGAGTGAACTCGAAGCCGATATTCCGTTCCTGCAGGGAAACGCCGAGTTCGGGCCACGGCATCCATCGGCAAAATTCCAGTGTTCGGCACCCCCAAAATCGGCTAGGACCGGTGATGTTTTGGTCTCAGTCCGAGCACCTGTCGGAGCGCTGAATATCGCCGATCGAAGTTATGGCATCGGCAGAGGGCTCGCCGCGGTCCGTCCTCTGGTGATAGACAGCGAATACCTCTGGTGGTGGCTGCACACCCAGGTGGAAGTGCTCCAAGCTGAGTCCACGGGGTCCACCTTCGCTGCTATTCCTGCCTCGGACATCGCCAATCTCACTGTCCCGGTGACCGATTCGAACCTGCAGAGGGCGATCGCACGGTTCCTTGGCCGCGAAACCGCCCAGATCGATGAACTGATCGAGAAGCAGGAGCGGCTCATCGATCTGCTCGCCGAGAAGCGCCAGGCCATGATCACCCACGCCGTCACCAAGGGCCTCGACCCCACCGCCACCACCAAACCCTCCGGCATCCCCTGGCTCGGCGACATCGGGGTCGATTTCGAGCCCATCCAGTTGGGACGGCTTACGCGGAAAGTCGCAGACGGGCCTCACTTCTCGCCGCAGTACGTCGATAACGGCGGTGTTATGTTCCTTTCGGCACGAAACATACGCGTCGATTCATGGTCGTTGACAGACGCAAAATTCGTTTCTGAGTCCGACTATGAAGAGTTCTCCAAGAGAATCGTGCCGGAAAAAGGTGATGTTCTGTACACGAAAGGCGGCACGACCGGAATTGCTCGCGTTGTCGATCTCGACCAGAAATTCCAGGTCTGGGTACACGTCGCCGTCCTCAAAATTCGGCGCGAGCTAGCTGATCCGCACTACGTCGCGTATGCGCTGAATAGTCACGGTGGCTACGACCAGTCCCAGCTTCACACGCGAGGTGCCACCAACCAGGACTTGGGCCTCACCCGAATGATTCGAATTTGGATGGCTCTCCCGGATCTCGCCGCACAGAAAAGGATTGTGCGCGACTTGGACTTACGAACAGCCAAGATCGACCAGCTGATCGATAAAGCATCGTCAACAGCGGCGATCCTGTATGAGCGCCGCTCCGCACTTATCTCCGCCGCTGTCACCGGCAAGATCAATGTCACTAACGAAGGAGTTGCGGCGTGAGCACGGTATTCAAGCCAGTTGGATGGAAGGTCCAGGGCCTTGTGGACTCGGTCGAATCAGGGGTTATCCAACTACCCGACTTGCAACGGCCCTTCGTGTGGCCCAAGTCGAAGATCCGTGACCTGCTCGACTCCATGTATCGCGGGTACCCGGTCGGCGAACTGATGTTCTGGAATGTCTCGCAGGATGAATCGTCTCGAACGATCTCTGGGGCCACAGGACGGATCGGCGCGCACCAAATCATTGACGGGCAGCAGCGGCTCACCAGCCTGTATGCCGTTTTCAAGGGGGCGGCTGTCCGAGATGCCGACTACAACTCGAAAACCATGTCCATAGCCTTCAACCCGGTCACGGAGAAGTTCGAGGTGACCAACACCGCCATCGAGAAATCCGCTGACTGGATCGGCAACGTTTCGGAGTTCTTCGACAACCCCTTCAAAATCCGTAGGTCGTTCAAGAAAAGATATGAAGAAGCCCGAGGCGAGCTCACCGAGGAGATGGAAGAGCTCATCGAAGAGCGCCTCGGGAGACTCGATAGCCTGCGCAATTACGAGTTCACAGTCGTTGAGATCCAGCCGGACGCGGACAAGAAGGTTGTCGCTGACATCTTCGTCCGGATCAACTCCGAGGGAGTCAGCCTCAAGGCATCGGACTTCATCCTCACGTGGCTTAGTGTTTTCTGGCCGGAAGGACGTGAGCGTCTCGAAAGTTTCGCTCGAGATTCTCGACTGACGCCCCAGCGGGCCAGCGAGATCGCGGGCCGTACGGTGTCCTGGACGCCCATCAATAACTACCTTGCCGTTGACGCCGGCCAACTGGTGCGCGTTCTGGTGGCCGTCGGGCAGAACAGAGCTAAGCTCGGCGACGCATATAACGCACTCCAGGCGAAGGACCGTAGCACTGGCTTCGTCGTGCCTGAGCGGCAAGAAGCCGAGCTTGCGAAGCTACAGATCGCCCTGCCCGTTGTCCTCAAGGATTTGCACTGGACGGAGTTCATCCGATGCCTAGCCGTGGCCGGCTTCAAATCGCGAAAAATGGTCACGTCCGACATGAATATCTTGTCCAGTTACGCACTCTGGATACTGGGCCGCACCCGCTTCGGCGTGGATGTGACCACCCTGCGGAACCTCATGGCCCGCTGGCTATTCATGTCCCAACTGTCGGGTCGCTATACCGGAAGCGCGGAAACCCAGCTCCAGAAGGATCTGGACCGTTTGACAGCCATCCACGGCAGTGATTCGAGCAGCTTCGTCTCCACGCTTGAGGCAGTCATCTCCGCCGAACTATCGGACGACTTCTGGACCCTGCGCATGCCGGACTCTCTTGTGACGTCGTCGTCCGCGTTGTCCCCCGCGTACCAGGCCTACCTAGCCGCACTGAATATTCTCGATGCGGACATGTTCATGCTGAGGAATAAAGTCCAACAGTGGATGGACCCGGCGCTGCCGGCCACTAAGGGAACCGAGGGGCACCACCTCAACCCTCGCAAATACCTCGAAAACGTCGTCGGTATTAAGGACCTCAAAAGGATTAACCAGGTCGCCAACTTCGCCCCGACCGACTGGAGCACCAACATCCTGATCTCCGACCGAGAGCCGGCCGAATATTGGCCGGCGCTAGTTTCCGAACGTGGTTTCAGTGGCGACGCCCTTCGGCAGCAGATGTTTTGGCATGCTCTCCCCGAGGATTGGGAAACGATGGGCTACGACGAATTCGTGCAGGAACGCCGGATCCTCATGGCCCAAGTCACGAGGGCCGGTTACGAACGGCTCAAGTCCGGCCAGTCGGTCGCATCTCCTGCCATTCAGGTGATCGCACAACCTGCCACCCATGTTGACTCCGATGTTGCTGACCTCGTCGAAGCGGGCATCCTTTCGCCCGGTGATTTCCTCAGCCCCGCAGACGACTCCATCAGGATGCGGGCCGAGGTCACGGAAGACGGAGTGGTCGTCATCGATGGACATGAGTTTGCCACGTTGGACGCCGCAGCCCATCACGCCGGCGCTGATAACGTCCCCGGATCGGAGTTTTGGCAGGTGGAAAACAACGAGGGCGAGCCGGTAGCGGTACAAGGTCTCATGGATCGAGTTTCGCCATGAACGAATCTTCGCCCGCTCAAGGCACAACGTACTACTTTCGCCACCGTAGCTGCGATTTGGAAGGTCGCCTCGTCGGTGAGCAGATGCTCGTCGCCGCAGGCTCGTCCGCCCGAGCCGAGGCTAGGCCCGGCGCGCCTGAGACAATCCTGAGTCGCCGAAGCCGACTCATCTCGGATAGCGTCGCCGAAGTTGTTGGCGATCGATTTGTCCTGAAACAGGATTACATTTTCGCGGGTCCTGGACAGGCAGTCGATTTGATGAACGGCGGTCATGTGCGGGAGCCTCTAAAGCTGTGGCGTGACGCGGACGGAACATCACTGCGCGATATTCGTACGAACGAGTAGGGGACTCATTTTGGCGCAGCACAATGAAGTGACATTTGAGGACGAGATCTGCCAGTCTCTTGCCGCCGAGGGGTGGATTTACGAGCCGCACAGAAAGGCTGCCGAGCTCTACGACGCGACCCGCGCGCTCGTGCCGGAAGACGTCTTCGCGTGGCTAGCGGACACCCAGCCGGAGCAGCTGGCAAAGGTCCTCAAGCCTACGGACTCTCCCGCCGAGCACGAGGTCGCCAAGCGGCTGCTCCTGGACCGGCTCTGCAAGGTCCTGGACAAACCGGCTGCCAAGGAAGCTGGCATGCTCTCGGTCCTTCGCACCGGCTTCAAGGACGTCGCGGCCCAGTTTGAGATGTGCCAGTTCAAGCCGGCTATAGGCCTGAACCCGGAGACGCTGGAGCGGTACGGCAAGGTGCGCCTCCGGGTGATACGGCAGGTCCACTACTCCATGGTCGACACCATGAAGAGCATCGATCTGGTCCTGTTCGTCAATGGACTGCCGGTCGCGACCATCGAGCTCAAGACGGACTTCACGCAGAACATCAATGACGCCGTTGAGCAATACCGCAAGGACCGGTTGCCCCGCAATGGCAAGAACAAGGACGAGCCGCTTCTGTCCTTCGGCCGCCGCGCCCTGGTGCACTTCGCCGTCAGCAACGACGAGATCCAGATGACCACCGAGCTCAAGGGCAAGGACACCTACTTCCTGCCCTTCAACGTCGGCAACGACGGCCGCGCCGGCAACCCGGTGAACCCCAAGGGGTCGGCCAGCAGCTACCTCTGGGAACACGTCCTGCAGCGCGACTCCTGGCTGAACATCATCGGCAAGTTCCTGCACCTGCAGATCAGCGATAAGACCAACCCCGTTACCGGCGAACGGGAAGTCCGCAAATCCCTGTTGTTCCCCCGCTATCACCAGTGGGACGTGGTCAACCAGCTGATTGAGACCGCCCGCACCGAGGGTCCTGGCCATCGCTACCTGGTGCAGCACTCCGCCGGGTCCGGCAAGACCAACTCGATCGCCTGGACCGCGCACCAGCTCAGCTCCCTGCACAGCGCCCTCAACGAGAAGATCTTCGATTCCGTTATCGTCGTGACCGACCGGACCGTGCTGGACGCCCAATTGCAGGACGCGATCTACCAGATCGAGCACAAGTCCGGCGTCGTCGTCCCGATCCGCGGGAACGCCGGCTCCAAGTCAGCCGAACTCACCACCGCGCTGGCGGCGCGGACACCGATCATCGTCGTCACCATTCAGACCTTCCCGTTCGCGCTGAAGGCTATCGCCGAATCCCAGGCGCTGAAGGGCCGGAACTTCGCGATCATCGCGGACGAGGCGCACTCCTCACAGACGGGGTCCACCGCGAACAAGCTCAAAAAGGTTCTCTCCGCCGAGGAACTGGCCGACGTCAACGACGGCGGCGATTTCGACGTCGAAAGCTATCTGGCGGCCGAGATGGCCGAGCGGGCGGATGCCAAGAACATAAGCTACTTCGCCTTCACCGCGACGCCGAAGGCCAAGACGCTGGAACTGTTCGGCCGTAAGGGTACGGACGGGGTGCCGCAGCCGTTCCACCTGTACTCCATGCAGCAAGCCATCGAGGAGCGCTTCATCCTGGACGTGCTGCAGAACTACACCAGCTATAAGGTGGCTTATCGGCTCACCCACGAGGGCCGAGACTTCGACTCGGACGATGCTCAGGTGGAGAAGTCCGAGGCGCTGAAGTCGCTGATGAACTGGGTGAAGTTGCACCCGTACAACATCAGTCAGAAGGTCCAGGTGATCGTGGAGCATTTCCGCGCCAACGTCGCCTGGCGGCTCGGCGGCAAGGCCAAGGCCATGGTGGTCACTGGATCCCGCAAGGAAGCCGTGCGGTACAAGCTCGCGATCGACAAGTACATCAACGACGCCGGCTACTCCGGCCTGGGCACCATGGTCGCCTTCTCGGGCGAAGTCATCGACGACGGATCCGGCCCCGAACCGTACACCGAGCTCAACATGAATCCCGGGCTCAAGGGGCGCACACTGCCGGAGGCGTTCGCCACCGACGAGTACAAGATCATGTTGGTGGCCAACAAGTTCCAGACCGGCTTCGACCAGCCGCTGTTCGTGGCGATGTACGTGGATAAGAAGCTCTCGGGTGTCTCTGCGGTGCAGACTCTGTCCCGGTTGAACCGCACCGCTGTGGGCAAGGACCAGACGTTCGTCCTCGACTTCGTCAACAATCCGGACGAAATCCTCGCCTCCTTTCAACCTTACTTCCGCGAGGCTGCGCTGGAAGGCGTCTCCGATCCGAACGTGGTGCACGATCTGCAGAACAAGCTCGACGCCGCCCAGATCTACCTCGAGTCCGAGGTAGACGGGCTGGTGACGGCCTATGTCCTTGAGGCCGGCAACAACGCGCTCTCCGGCTGGGTTGCACCGGCCAAGTCGCGCTTCAACACCCGGTACAACGCCGCCGTGGCCGAGGGCGACAAAGCCGCGCAGGACGAGCTGGACCTGTTCCGGAAGGACCTCGGATCCTTTATCCGCGCCTACGACTTCCTCTCGCAGATCGTCGACTTCGCGGACACGGACCTGGAGAAGCGCTCGATCTACTACAAGCACCTCCTGCCGGTTCTCCGTGTGAACGACGCAAAGGTGGCGCTGGATCTTTCCGGAGTCGTGCTGGCGAAGTATGCGCTCAAGGACAAGGGTCAAGCCCAGTTGCAGCTCTCCGGCGAGGGTGAGTTGTTGAAGCCGTTGACGGAGCCCGGTACCGGTCAGGCCAAGGATCCTGTCCTGGCGACGTGGGAGGAAATCATCCAGCAGGCCAACCTGCCCTTCGAAGACGAGGAGTTGGACGCGGTAGCGCACTTCGTCGAAGGTGTGCGGCGCGAGCTCGTGAAGAACGAAACGCTCCAGAAGCAGGCAAAGAACAACACGAGAAGCCATTTCAACGCCAGTCCTGAACTCCACGGAGCGGTGAGCACCGCAGTCATTAACTCGATGGAGAGCCACCGCAACCTCAGCATTCAGGCACTGGGCGATAAGACGAAAATGCAGGCTTTGCTGAAGATGCTGAGCGAGCTGGTTTACGAGGACATGCAGTCATGACGGCAGGGTGGGAATGGGTAGAGATTGTGGCGCAGCTTGCAACTCCCGTTGCCCTCATATTCGCCATCATCCAATTGATTGGAGCTCGCGCTGCAAAGCACCGTGATTTTGAGAACCTTTACGTACAGCGGTATTGGAATCTCATGGACAGCTTCGAAGGGGACCCGTGGGCTGCCCAATCCGTTCGATCACTGTCCCGAAAAGACCGTACAAAGGTTCTAAGCTATCTGCAGCTTTGCGAGGACGAGTTGGACCTGCGACGCAACGGTTTCATATCAACGAAGACTTGGGATATTTGGGCGGAAGGGATGGTCAGCCAGTGTTCTCGACCCCTATATGCAGACGGCCTGACCCAAACTAGGGCTGACGAGCTACCCGCATTGCGACTATTTCTTCTGAACCACGAGGATCCTCTAAAGATGAACCCCATCCGCAAGTGGTGGACCGGCATCGGTTACAAGAGGAGGAAGTGAGAGCATGTTGCCCGCTCTGCGACATTGCCGCTATCGCTCCGGCGCCAAGAATCACGCCCCTGCGCGCTTGGGACGTTATCGGTTGGGAGCTGGAGAACCGAGGGAACTGACATCCTGTGCTCGTGCTCGATAAGTAGAGCGACGCCGCCTTTGGCAAGCCGAACGCGAGAGTCGAAGAATTGCAAACGAGAGTCCTGTCCGTCTGCACCGTAATCAAAGGTGAGATGACCATGTTGATCGCTAGTCGTACCATCTGACAGCGGGTGCGGATTCAGTTAGCGCGTCAAAATGACCTCAAACCAACAAGCTAACCTGCTTACTCCGCAATACCCATCTATTGCAAAAAGGGGTTCTCCGTGGAACTGAAAGATTGGCTGACGATCAGTGCGAGTTTGGTCGTAGGACTTGGGTCTAGCGGCCTAACGGACTGGCTGAATGTCCGAAAGGCGAAAGCAGACCGACTCGAGGCCCCGGCAAAAGATGCGAGAGCAAGGCGTCACGATCGGAATCGGTCACTCCGTGAATACCTTCGGGTGCTGGAAGAAGTGGCGAGTGTCAGCGATGGTCGAAAAGTGAGCCGTTTCGCGGGCTTGGCGTCTAGTGGTCGTTGCAACACCTGAGCTTTTAGGAGTTGCAATTGGGAGAGATGAAACGACCAAGAAAGTCGCGGGGTGCCCCTCCAAAGAACGCTGCCCGGGCTCACTATGATCAGCTGATGAAACAGGGGATGGGCAATTCTGAGGCCTGCCGGATCGTGGGAATCAGCCGTAGTTCGGGCACTCGATGGCGTCACGGCCACTCAGTTGTCCTGAAGTCCGGAGACATCAAACGAATTGCTCCGATCTCGCATCAGAGACCGGTCGTAATCTCGGCCCGATTTCTCTCCGAGTCGGAGCGGATCACGATCGCGGACCTCCTGCATGCCGGGCGAAGCATTCGCGCTATCGCCACCGAACTCGGGCGCAGTCCGTCAACTGTGAGCCGAGAGATCCGCCGGAATATTCACGAGCCCTCCGGCAACTACCGCCCGCGAACGGCCCAGCGCAGCGCCGAACGTAGACGGAGCCGCCAGCGGACCGGGAAGATCGCCGCCAACCCGGAGCTGCAGGAGTTCGTGCGCGAACACCTGCAGCAACGCTGGAGCCCCCGCCAGATCAGCAACCGCCTGCGCGCGGAGTTCCCCGGACAACCGGAAATGCACGTCGTTCCGGAGACTGTTTATCAAGCCCTGTACGGGCGTGGAAGCCTGGATTTAGCCGTAGATCCTGGAGTCTCCCTGCGCAGCGGGCGGACAGGCCGCCGGCCGCGTCGTCGGAAGGAACACCGGACCAAGCGCTTCCCGGACATGGTCATGATCCGGGACAGACCTGCGGAAGTGATCGGCAGATTAGTACCAGGGCATTGGGAAGGCGACTTAATCATTGGAAAAAATGGCCGCTCGGCCATCGCCACACTGGTCGAACGGACCACTCGCTTCATCATCCTCGTGCACCTGGCGGGGAACCGAGGCGCTGAGAACTTACGCGATCGATTGACCGAAGCGATGAGACCGCTCCCGGCTCATCTACGCCGATCCCTGACATGGGATCAGGGCACTGAAATGGCCTGCCACCAGGACTTCACCCGGAAGACACTTATCCCTGTGTACTTCTGTGACCCCGCAAGCCCCTGGCAGCGCGGCTCGAATGAGAACACCAATGGTCTTCTCCGCCAATACTTTCCGAAAGGAACAGATCTGGGCGTCCATACCCACGAACACCTCGCTAGAGTCGCCGCCGAGCTCAACCAGCGACCACGCGAAATCCTCGGATGGCAGAGCCCCATGGAGCACCTGACTAGACTGACTTCACCATCGACCGAACCATAAATTGTTGCAACGACCGCTGAATTCCGCCGCCGTCACAATGGCTCACTTTTCGACCGTCACCGACAGCGAGTGATCGGGAAAACACTATGCTGCAGCGCCAGTCGAAGACCGAAGGAGAATATAGGGGACTATATAAGCGGAGCACGGCAGTCCGCTTACCACTACTTCCACCTCTTTTCCGATTCTGAAAAGTGGCTACTGATGGATCCGTTGAGCTATGACGGACCCCACGAGCCGCTAGCCATACATCATTTTCAATGAAGCCGTCCGGCTCCTCAGAAGTTTCTTGGCAGCGAACCCCGACGACTAAAGTGACAATGGCGTTCAACCGGGTGTCCCGCTCGCCATCACGGCCCTTAAGACAGTGCTCGGTCCGATCGCTACTGCGCCACCGCCGCCGCCGTCGCAAAAACATCCGCCGGCATCGGCCGGTGCAGCTTCCATGTAATGGCGATCGGCTTCTCACCCTTGTGCTGCACGTAGTCCACCTGCCCGAGGCATGTGTAAGGAACGGTCAGGCCGGTCTCGTCGTCGGCTGTGTCCCTCGTGAAGATCAAGACCCGCGAACCATGAGAAGCTCGGTCAAGATAGCGGCGTCCCGTCGGGCTCGTCGGAGACGTTGCATTCTGAGATTCCCAATGGAACAGCTCCGGACTGATCGCGTAGTCCTTGTACATCGTGGTCGCTGAATGCTTCTTGTCGTCCTTGTTGAGGGTGACAAAAAATGCGTCGGTCGACGTCGCCGGACACCACGCAACGCCCTCGCGGTGCTGCACGTTCTTGCCCTGTTCCAGCGAGCCGTACTGCAGCGCCGCCAGCACCTCCTCGCGCCGATAGGTGGCATGCGACAGCAGCGGGATGTGCTGCAGCCCTGCACCAAGGCTCTTCGCTGCATGTTTCGATGCCGCTACTCCCAGCTTCACCACCTGGCGGATCTCGCGGCACACAAACTGGTAGCCGCGCAGGTGATCCAGGCCGCCGTCGTACGTTTTGAACCCGCCGCCGTCATCCCACAGCGTGTAAAAAAGCATGCGTGCAAAAGTCTGCTCGCGGATGCCGAGCTCCGCATAGCGGGGCGCGTCGGGAGCGACCAGCATGGAATAGGCGGCAGCACGTTCCGGATCGTCCACGTGAATCAGCGCGGCCATGCGGCCCAGCAGCTTCTTTTCCTCCGCGTCCGACAGTTCCTCGAGCTTCCCCCGCAGCACGGTCTCAAGGGGTGAAAGCCCCTCAATCAGCCCAGCCTGCCGGAGGTAGCCGGTCCATGAGTCCCTGGTGGACCGGTAGATCGTCTTCATGTCATTCCCCGACCGCTCCAGATAGGACTCCAGCTCGGTCTCGGCGTACGAGGCGATGTCCCGGACCAGCTGTGCCCGGTTGAACCGAAGCTGTGCCTTTATGTTGTCCAGGACCACCTTCTGCGCCACCCGGTCCAGCACGATCTGCGAGCCGGAGGGCAGGCATGGAAACTCCTCCTCGACCGCCTTCTCCAGCTCCTTGCGGCCGTAGCCGGTCAGCGCCCGGTAGCGCAGATCAAAGCGGAACTCACGTCGCTGCTGGCCGATGAAGTCCAGGACCGTCAGCACCGCTTTGCCCTCGGCACGGCGCAACCCGCGTCCCAACTGCTGGAGGAAGACTGTGGCGCTCTGCGTCGGGCGGAGTAGCAGGATGGTGTCCACCTGCGGTAGGTCCAGGCCCTCATTGAAGAGGTCGACGGCGAAGATGCAGTTGATCTCCCGCTGCCCCAGGCACCTGAGCGCTTTCTCGCGGTCAGCATTGTCAGTGGTGCCGTCGACGGCGACGGAGGCAATACGGGCTCTATTGAACACCTCGGCCATGTAGCGGGCGTGCTGCACCGAGACACAGAAGCCGATGGCCCGCATTTGGTCGGTGCTGGTGACCTTGTCGCGGAGTTCGCGGATCACCTTGGCGGCACGGGCGTCATTGCCCGTATAAAGGGCGCTCAGCTGGGTGGTGTCGTAGTTGCCACGCTTCCACTCCAACTGGCTCAGGTCGACGTCGTCCGAGACGCCGAAGTAGTGGAACGGGACCAGCAGGTCAGCATCGAGAGCGTCCCAGAGCCTAAGCTCACTGGCTGTCCGGCCATCGAAGAACTGCTTGGCGACGTCGACGCCGTCGCCACGTTCCGGGGTCGCGGTGAGTCCGAGGAGCTGCTGCGGTTTCAGATGGTCCAGCAGGCGGCGGTACGTGGGCGCCATGGCGTGGTGGAACTCATCGATGACGACGACGTCGAAGAAGTCATGCTCCAGTTGTTCGATGCCGAGCGAGGACAGCGACTGGACGGACGCGAAGATGTGCTTCCACTGCCGCGGCTTATGTTCCCCCACGTAGAGCTCACCGAAGGCGCCGTCCTGCATGACGTCACGGTAGGTGCGCATCGCCTGCCGGAGAATCTCCTGGCGATGGGCGACGAATAAAAGCTTTAGGTCTCTGCCGGCGGCTTCGCTTAACCGTTTGTAGTCCAATGCCGCGATGACCGTCTTTCCGGTGCCCGTGGCGGCGACCAGGAGGTTGTGATTGAAGCCCTTGAGCCGCTCGGCTTCCAGGTCCTCCAGCATCTCCTCCTGGTGAAGAAACGGCTGAACCTCAAGACCAGTAGTTGCATCCGGCGCCGCTGTGCGACGACCGCCGTTCCGCTCCAGCGCAGCGTCCAGCTTTTCGCCGTCACGCTCCGGGTCATAGCTCTGGAAAGCCCGCTGCTCCCAGTAGCTGTCGAAGGTGACCTCAAACTTCTGCAGGAGGGCGGGTGTTGCGACGGAACTAAGCCGGACGTTCCATTCCAGCCCGTCCAGGAGTGCAGCCTGGCTAAGGTTCGAGCTGCCTACGTATGCGGTATCGAAACCGGTGTTCCGGCGGAACAACCATGCCTTGGCGTGCAGCCTCGTCGCGTGGGTTTCGTAGCTGATCTTTACCTCGGCCCCATAACGGTTGACGAGTTCGTCGATGGCCCGACGTTCCGTTGCGCCCATGTAGGTGGTGGTAATGACTCGCAGCCTGGCTCCGCGATCCTTAAGTTCCTCTAGGGCGGACTCCAGGAGCCTGAGTCCGGTCCAGCGGACAAAGGCGCAGAGAAGGTCCACTGTGTCGGCTGACTCCATCTCGGCCCGGAGCTCGGCGGCCAGGTTGGGGTCGTCCTTGCTGTTGGTAAGAAGCGCTGAGTCGCTCAACTTTGTGGTGGGCCGGCGGAGTTGGCGACGCTTGAGCAAGTCCGGGCGATGGAGCGACTGCAGCTGGGTAGGGACATCCGTGATGCGGTCGTCGTACCGAAGCTCTTCGAGAAGTCGGTTTACCAAAGCGACCCTGTCATTTGGCTTTGCCTCAGCGAGAGCCTTCCGAACAATGCCTCCTACATGACGCGATAGGACATCTGGGGAGTCTTCGTCCTCTATTGGCTCGAAGTGCGGCTCCAGGTCCGAAACCTGGGACAGGCTCACCGCTAGCCTTTCGGTCCCCAGCAGTTCGTATAGACCTTCTGATAATTGTTCCAAGCCCAGTTCCCCATTTAGCATGCTCACTGCGCCAGGCTATAGCGGCAATCGAGAAAGGCCAACCACCCCAGTTCCCCGGACATCCTTGCCTCTAAGACGACAGCCCGATACCGTCACGGGCGCTTTAGTCTGCCGAACAATCGCGTTCGGCAGGTTTTCTAGCCGCACCCTCTTGGTAGCTTCCGATTCTGCAATCTACGGAATCACCGTCTCCAATTTTCGAGAATCAATCTTGCAAAATAGTCATTACGAATCTGAACTTTTTCATCAGTCCATGACTCTAACCAATTTGGGTCTTCTATGCCAGGCGGCGCCTGCAGCACAGACGCCGACGTGATTAACATTACAGAATTTTTTTGAATTCCTACACGCTTTTTATACCAAGGAGCATTGCCGACCATGGAGTTAAGTCCTTGTGTTAGGAGAGTGAGATTTCCGAGGCGATTTATCATCGATTCTCTTCGCTGCTTCACTTCGAGGGACGGATCGGCCAAGGGATAGCTCTGTTCCCATTCTTGAGGAAGAAGGTGTTCAATGGACAACTCTATTGAGCGGTCAAAAAGCGCTTCCGCACGTTTCTGACGCAGGACGTTTTCAAGGCCAACCAGCAGGATGCGAGTGTTTAGACGCGACATCGTGTTGTAAATGGGGTAGTTTTCCAGTCTATGAGCGACCTGGGAATCTGTGGGCCAGACCCTGGAGCTTGCGGACTGGCGTAATAGGTAATCACGAACCGATACCACTGGGTCCACGCCATCCTGGCTCACTACTCGAAGAAGCTCAGCCGTGAGCTGGTTGTAATCCTTTGTGGATAACCTGCATATCATTCGCCGGAAGAAGTATGAATCAAGCATATCCATAATTGAATCTCGACCATGTGCCTGAAGTGAAGGAAGCGTCTGCAGTTTGAGGAGAAACGGCCACACAACCGATATCTGCATATGGGCTAGGCGATCGACAAGCCGGCCCGTTGAAGTGTCGATCGGCGAATTTTCAAGCGCGAATTGAACTTGGCTCAAATCGTGAATGGAGCGAACTACATCTGAAGCCGCCTCCTTTGAGTCCTCCAGCCACTCGCGGAACTCGCTGAAGAAACCTGCCGTAGAAACGGTCGTCTTTTTCTCAATTACAAGCCAATTCGAGACTAGAGTATCTAGTTTGCTTCGTTTGAAGCGACCGAGAGTCCTTTCCTGCTGCCATTCAGCTCGGTCGAACTGTACCCAGTACTTTTGATGAAGTTCATCCGCATTCCCGCCTTCTCGTTGGATCTGCCGAAACAGGGAGTTCTTTACTAGGTCCGAGGGCGAAAGCCGCTGACCTTCGTAGTTAAGATTTTCGAATATGACCTGGGGATCATCCTTTTCATCCAGGAGCACCTCAACGATTGCCAGCCGGTTACGGATGGCTGAGGAAAGGCCCTCTAGCCGTAGTTCCGGATCGGCTGCTTCGTCCAACCACTCAGCGATTGCCTCGTCAAAAAAGAAGCGTGCGCCAAGCGGTCCACGGGTTGCCTCAATCCTTAACGGAAACTCGGAGGTAGCCAAGAAGAAGTCATCTCTATCAGCTAAAGACGGGACCAGCATGGGTCGATCCTCCGGATGCTCCCAGTAGTCCTGGTTAAATACCAGTGCATGCAGATTGCGCTGCAACTTCAGATAGCCGCGCTCCTTGGCTTGGAAGCCGGCGCTTGACATCAGAATTTGGAGGGTCGTAAGCCGCTGCTGACCATCCACTACCAGGGACCTATTGACCCTACTAGGCCGATTTGCCATGGGTTCAATGACTATCGCGCCCACAAAATGTGTTTTGGGAGACTTCTCCGAATGCGGGGCTGCGGCAGCTCGCTCCGCTTCTTCAGCTGCCATCGATATATCCGTCCAAAGAGAATCCCAGTGTTTTTCCTCCCAGACGTAGGGTCGTTGATATACCGGAATAACAAACTGATGATCCGTACGAATAAGCTGTTGGATCTTCGTATCTTGAGCTTTCAAGCGCTACCTCCAAGGCCACCGGGTTGAGAATGCATATGACTAGAACTCTATGACCTCAGCCACATTTTGGCCGCAGGGACACTCAATCGCCACCTAACAGAACTGGTATCGAGAAGAATCCAGTCTTCGTACGAACTACAAGGGAGTCTTCGCTTGAACCGGTAAGCACCAGACGTCGGCGGCAAACACAGCGTGTCGGCGTGCTTTCGCCCTCAAAGCACAAACAATGTACTGGTGACCCCAGCTACTCGTTCCAACGAACATGACAACCCATGCGCCAGGCCGCGCGTCGTCACGTCAGTCGTGAAGCAGCCAGACGAAGCCCTCTCCGTCCAGCTGAAGTCAGCAGTGATTTCCTACGCCGTGCAATGGCTGGCGTATTGGCTAGTGGCCGCCGGTGCACTTTTTATAGGTTCCGGTGTTGGGGTGACGATCACGGGAGCTATTACCGGTCAACCGTACGTGTTCAGAGGGTTCACGTTGGAGACATACAGAATCTTCGCTCTTCAGCCAGACCACGCGTTTGCGTCCCTGGCTGTACTTGTTGTCGTAGTCTTCACATTATCCGCAGGATTCCGCGATAGCGGCGTGACGATCCAACCCGACGTTTCATACGTGAGGTACCGTGTTCAAGCATGGCTATTGGCACTTACGGGAGTTTGCTGCAATGCCATTGTGCTCATGTTGTTTTTTTACACCGCACTAAACTGGGGCTCCACAAACGAGAAATTTCAGTCAGCACTCCTGCCTCTTGCCCTCGCAACGGCCCTAGCTGCTTCAATCTTGTCAGTTGGCCGGGAACGTCAGATGGAACTTGAGGCAATGATGCTCTACCGAGGCATCCTGAAGCTTGAAAAGCAGCACACTAGGGCATGCCAGAAATGGGATCGCTTCTGGGCTATAAGCCCAGCGGCGGAAGGCCGCGGAGTGCACTATAGACCGTTTCTTACGCTCTGTCTTATCCTTACTGCGGCGCAATCAGCGGTTGTCCTCATCGCAATTCTAATGGGAGTTGGAAATTTATTTTCACTGATGTTGGCACCTATTGAAATAGCGGTGTTCTGCTTCATTCCCGTCTTTGCGGTGATGACGATTGTGGCCAATATTATCCGGCGCATTGATGTTATGGAGCGCTTTTTTAACGCACTTTCCGGTTTGGTATATCTCGTCGCAGTTGCATTTGTAGTTATTGTAATTATCGAAAAGGTTGCTCCTGAGGTGTGGGCGCCTCATCTAATTATTCCCGTGTGCGCTGGATTGGCACTAGTTTTTCCGCTGCTGATGCCGCTTTTTAGGAAAGGATTTCATGGCACGAAAGATTGGAAAAACTATGCATGGCTTGTCGTGAGTGACCTGCAGCGAGGGCGGGAACTAAAGGCGGAACAGCTTCGCCGAAAACGGGCAGAGGCACAAGTAGACGCGCTTCGGCGCGCACTGACGCGTCGGTCGCAGTTGGAGGAACAACCTACCCTGCACGTTTAGGAATCTCAGGTCTGGACAGATGCCGACACCAAGGGTAGCGTCACAGCCCGTCTGCCGAGCACACCTAGCAATCTGGACCATGGCTGAGCGAATGGATGGAGGATCCCCGGCAGCCAAGACGGCGGCAGTGGAAGAGGTGCTCGTCTTCTTCCATCGTTATCGCTTTGTCGATTCTGGATATGATCACCGGAAGTAGGAATAGGGCCCGGAACTGGACCTGTCGGAATTGAGTTCGTGAAGCCTCTACAACCTTCGCTGCCGGAACATCGGGAACGACTCCCGCACCCGGTCCACCGTCTCCAGCGACACCTCCACCCCCCGCACACCCGGCTCCAACCCAAGGTCGGCCTCAACAACCCCCATCGGATCCACCAGCACGCTCCGCCCCACGGACACGGGCGGTGCCTGGCACACCCCTGCCACGTACACACTGTTCTCGATTGCCCGGGCGGCGTTCAAAGCCAGCCACTGCTCCGTCTTATGCTCGCCCGGCACCCAGGACGAGCAGACCAGCAGGACCTGCGCGCCGGCGTCGGCAAGTGATCGGGCCAGCTCCGGGAACCGCAGGTCGTAGCAGGTCATCAGCCCGAACCGCACTCCCCCGTGCTCGAACACCACCGGGTCAGTGGACGGCCCGGGCTTGATGAACGTGGATTCCCCGAAGCCCTGCGCGTCGAAAAGGTGGATCTTCCGGTAGAAGGCCAGCCGGCCGCCGTCGGGCCCGTAGGCCACCAGAGTGTTGTACGCCCTGCCCGGCTCATCCGAGGTTTCCACCACGCCCGCCACTAGCGCGATGCGGTGGCGGCGGGCAATGGCGGCAAGCTCCTGGCAGACGGGTCCGTCCAGCGGCTCGGCCACCGCGGGGAACGTCGCGTCCACCTTCTTCTTCTCGTAGGTGGCGTACTCCGGGAAGGCGACCAGCGCGGCGCCGTCGCGCGCTGCCTCGGCGGCGAACCGGCCGATCGCGGCCAGGTTGGCCCGGATGTCGGCACCCGACTCCAGCTGCCCCAACGCTATCCGCACAGCTCTTCCCTCCCTCGGCCCGGCGGCCGCACTACAGACTGACAGGCTCAGGCCGCGGCCTCGACCGTCGCCTTCTCCGTAGCAGCCATTTCCGGTGGCGCCGCCTTGAAGCCCCGCGTGATCAGGGCCAGGACCAGCACGCCCAGCACCAGCCAGGACAGTCCCAGCGTAATGGCGTTGCTGTCCAGCTGGGAGAGCAGGTAGGCGCAGATAATCGCGCCGATCACCGGGACCACCACGTAGGACACCGGGTTCAGCTGCTGCCCGGCCCGGCGCTGGCGCACGTAGTGGAACACCACCGAGGCGTTCACCAGCGTGAAGGCGGTGAAGGCACCAAAGTTGATGAACGACGTGGACGTGGCCACGTCCAGGAAGATCGCGATCAGCCCCACGATGCCGGTGATCACCAGGTTCGCCACCGGGGTGTGGAACTTCTCGCTGAGTTGGCCGAACGCTGCCTTGGGCAGGACGGAGTCGCGGCCCATCGCGTACAGCAGGCGGGAAGCGCTGGCCTGCGCGGCGAGGCCGGAGGCGAACTGCGCCACCACCAGGCCGGCCAGGAACACCGCGCCGAACAGCTGCCCGCCGATCTGCAGGGCAATGGAGCTGGCCGCGGAGGCCGAGTCCTCGAACACCCCGCCGGGGTGCACCAGCTGGGTCACGTAGGACGCCGCCACGAAGATGCCGCTGCCGATCAGGGCCACGAGCATGATGGCGCGCGGCACGGTCCGGCGGGGATTGATGGTTTCCTCGGTGAGGGTGGTGACGGCGTCGAACCCCAGGAACGAGTACGCGGCGATGGCCGATCCGGCGGAGATGGTGGTGAAACTGGACGTGTCATTGAAGAACGGCTGCCCGCTGGCCAGTCCCCCGGAGCCGTTGGCGGACACCACGCTGCCGATGGCCAGCGCCACGAAGAACACGAGGACCAGCAGCTGGAATGCCATCAGCACCTAGTTGGCCTTGTCCGCCACCTTGATGCCAAGGATGTTCAGCAGCGTGGTGATCACGATGAAGCCCACCACCCAGACGCCGATGGGGATGCCGGGGAACTGGGCGGTCAGGTAGGAGCCGCCGATGAGTCAGATGACCATGGGCAGGAAGAGCTAGTCGAGCAGCACGGCCCAGCCCACCAGGAACCCCACACCCGGGGATCGATGGAGCGGTTGACCCGTGAGATGGCCGAGGCGACCGACTGGTCCTACTACCACCGGATGGACGAACAGTTCCATCAGCTGGTGGGCACGGCGTCGTGCCTGGACTCCGCCGTCGAGGTTTACCACGAGACGCTCGCCGAACTCTACGACTACTTCATCCCCTACCCCATCGAGAAGCTGCACACATCCAACCAGGACCACATCGCTTTGGTGGCTGCCCTCCGTGCCGGCGACGTTGAGGAAGCGGTGGAGGTGGCCCGGAAGCACGTGGACATCCTGCACCGGACGATGTTTATGGGGCTGGCGGAGGGCGCAAATCCGCCATCTGGGGCCTGAACTGGAGTTCAGCGTGGCTTGGCAGTAAATAGGGGAAGCCCCACCAGCAATGCTGAAGGGGCTTCGACTGTTTTGATTCTGTTATGACGAACATCATCTCCCGAACTTGCGGGAATCCTGGTGCTTCCTGCCTCGTCACCGGCAGACCACCTGGATCGAATCCAACGGTGTGTTCCAGAGTTTCCCTGCTGTTCGTTCCCGCCCTTCTTTCGAAGAACGTACTAACAGTGTTACGCCTAGTTGTGCGGGGTTACAAGAGCCGAATTTCCCGATGGCGGCCACGTTTTCCGAACCCCACTGAAAGCTCCGCGGCTGCAGGGGATTCCTCTACGCGCAGCCCCACAGCGGTCCTTTAACGCAGAACCCGCAGGTACCTTCGCGATCTCGCTAAGAGACGGCTCGGACATTCTCATGTCCTGAACAACCCGCGTCATCTGATGGTTACCTGCAGGCGCTTCAAGTCTACGACCGTACCCGCACCTCCAACAGGGGCAGACCCAATCCGCCCAAACTCTCACGCCTTGGAGCGGACCACCAGGACAGGACATTGTGCGTGGTTGACAACCTGGGTGGAGACCGAGCCCAGGTGCAACCCGGGAAATCCACCATGACCCCGGGAGCCGACGACAATAAGATCCGCATCCTTGGCAGCGTCGAGAATTGCCGAAGCAGGTGAATGGGTGTCCACGAGCTGCCCGGTGGCGGTCACGCCCCCATCTTCGGCGGACTTCACTGCCTGGCCCTGGAGCGTCCGTGCGATTTGCTCCGGAGACTCTTCGGCGGCAAGCTCGCCTGCCGCCGTTTCCAGGACGGCCGGATACCATGCCATCGGCGGCTTATTCCAGGCTGTGATGAGGCGGACCTGGCCGTTGCGCTGGCGCGCCTCATCCATGGCCCAGTCCAGCGCTGCCTGGGAATATTCGGAACCATCGAAACCGACAACAATTGTGAATGAACCGGTACTGGTCATTTGTCTTTCCTTTCACTGCCTCGCTGGGCCCTACCGCTTGGGGACTAGGCTTCCTCGTGCCGGGCTACGGTCCCCGCGGTGTCACCGCCATCGATGACGAATTCAGCCCCGGTAACGAACGAGGATTCGTTGGAAGCCAGGTACAAGACCAGGTCCGCGACTTCCCCCGGATGGCCTACGCGGCCCAGTGCCACGTGACTCATGTCCGACACGATGTCAGCCGTCATGGGGGTGGAGATGACTCCCGGATGAACCGAGTTGACCCTGATGCCGTGGGGTCCCAAGTCCAGCGCAGCGCTCTTGGTGAGTCCGCGCACGCCAAACTTCGAGGCGGTGTATCCAGGGATCTGCTCATAGCCGCGGATGCCGGCAATCGAGGAAATGTTGATGATCGACCCGCCTTTGGACTGCTTCAGCGCCGGGATGGCGGCCTTGATCCCGTTGAACGTGCCGGTCAGGTTCACGGCGATGACAGTGTTCCACTGTTCCAACGTGTAATCCTCAATGGAGGCAAAGTTCACGATGCCGGCATTGTTTACCAGGATGTTGAGCCCACCAAACGTTTCGACGGCGGCGCCCACCGCCGCTTCCCAGTCCTGCGGGCTGGTCACATCGAGGTGAGCAAAAAGGGCTCCGGAGCCGATACGCTCCGCGGTTTCCTTTCCCTCGTCGTCCAGGATGTCACCTAGGACCACCTTCGCCCCTTCACCATGCAGCCGCGATGCCACAGCAGCTCCAATCCCGCGGGCACCCCCGCTGACCAGTGCTACTTTGTCGATGACCCGTTCCATGTGGTGCTCCTTCGGTGATGCTGACCGTCATCTGGCCGCGCAAGGGCCAGCGTGCATATGGAGTCCTGTCCCGTCTGCCATGGTTCCATCGGACGTCCACACCGATCCGGGTAGTAGAGTCCAAGGTCCCCGGAGCCTTTCCCCCTGCTCAGCAGCGTTGTGCACGGTCTGCAGCGAGGGCCTTTTGTCCCTGTTGCCCCTTCCCGCGCAGGTATCTACTGGTGGGACAGCGGCCCTTACCCGGGACCCTTCCTGCATCGAATCCGGAGAATTTGTCATGTCTGATCTGCTCAAATGGTCCCCTTTTGCGTCCCGGTGGACCTCCCCCTTCAACACCGTTTTACGTTCGCCGGCGGACCTGCTGGACTCCATGGAGCGCATGTTCCAATCACCGGTCAGCCCCTCCCCCATCCGGGTCGAAGAATTCGTCGACGGTAAAACCCTTGTGGTTCGTGCCGAGATGCCCGGCGTCGATCCCGACAAAGATGTTGAAGTCACCATGCATGACGGGTTCCTGCGGATCCGCGCCGAACGCCAGGAAAAGGAAGAACACAGGGACAAGGGCAGCTATCGGTCTGAGTTCCGCTACGGGTCTTTCAGCCGGAATATCCCGCTCCCTGATGGCGTAAAGGAAGAAGACATTAAAGCCACCTACACCAACGGAGTTCTGGAAGTTCGCACCCCTCTGCCCGAACAGGCCCAGCCCGCGGAACCGAAGAAACTCCCCATCGCCCGCGGATAACGAGGAAGCCCCGGCCAAGCGCGGTGCCCGAAAGGTGCGGAAATGAGGGAACAGCATTCCGCGACGCTGCGGTTTCTCGGCGCAATCGACACAGTGACGGGTTCCAGATACCTGATCAGTTCGCAAGGGCACCGGGTCCTTATCGAGTGCGGGCTGTTCCAGGGTTACAAACACCTGCGCGACCGTAACCGCGTCCCATTCCCAATCAGTCCCGCAAACATCGACGCCGTTGTCCTCACCCATGCCCATCTGGATCACAGCGGCTATATCCCGGCGCTGGTGCGTGACGGTTTCCACGGCCCTGTCTACGCGACCCCTGGCACATCCGAACTGTGCACGCTGCTGCTTCCCGACAGCGGCTATCTCCAGGAAGAGGAAGCCCGCTTTGCAGATCACAGGGCATCTTCAACCCATCATCCGCCCTTGCCCCTGTACACAGCAGAAGACGCCGTCCGATCTCTCGACAGCTTCAAAACCCGGGGCTTCGACTCGCCGTTCCCCCTGCCCGGGGGCATCGAAGCAACGTTCCTCCCGGCCGGCCACATCCTCGGCGCAGCACAGGTGCACCTCCAACTCGCCGGCCGGGCGATCCATTTCACCGGCGATCTGGGCCGCACCCACGACCCCCTGATGTATCCGCCCCGCGCGCTTGAACCCGTTGACGTGCTGGTCGCGGAATCCACCTACGGTAACCGGGCGCACCCGACGGGAAACCCCGAAGCCGAACTCGGCGAAATCATCAACCGCGTGGCCAAACGACACGGGGTCATCATGATCGCCGCATTCGCCGTCGGCCGGGCCGAAACAGTCCTGCTGCACCTCTCACGCCTCCTGGCCAGGCACGCGATCCCTGCCATCCCGATCTACCTGAACAGCCCCATGGCCATCGACGCGTCCGACATGTACCAGCGCCACGGCGAAGAACACAGGCTCGAACAACACGAATTCGAAGCCATGTACAAAGTGGCGGTTCCCATCCGAAGCGCAGACGAATCCAAACTGCTGAACCTCCGCGGCGGACCCATGATCATCATCTCCGCCAGCGGAATGCTCACCGGCGGCAGGATCCTGCACCACGTTGCGGCCTACGGACCGGACCGGCGCAACGCCATCATCCTCAGCGGATACCAGGCTGGAGGAACACGGGGAGCATCACTTGCCGCAGGTGAAAAGCACCTCCGCATCTACGGACAGGACATCGACATTGAGGCAGAAGTCATCCAAATGGAAGGACTCTCCGCCCACGCCGACTCCAACGAACTGATCGAATGGATGAAAACCGCCGATCGGGCGCCAGCCATGACCTACGTGACGCATGGAGAGCCAGACGCCTCAGACGCCCTCCGGGCCCGCATCAAACGCCAACTTGGATGGAGAGCCCGCGTTCCCGAGCACCTGGAAACAATCTCCCTCGAATCCCCCCGCTGATCCGACTAGCTTGAGCCGCTTTGCGAAGGGTGCGCCCGGCTATAGCCGGACGCACCTCTCACGCGCAGGGAGCGGCCTGATTCAGCTCCTGGTTCAGTCGATGAGGACCGGCTGCTTTTCACCGCCAGAAGAGGCAACCCCGCCCGCCGTCTTCCCAGACCGGTGATTCATCCAACCGCCCACTGCAAGAACCGCCACGAGCCCGAACGTGCTCAGGAGCTGAGGGCGGGAATCCTCGCCGATAAAGCCCACGGTGAAGATCGCCGCGAGGATCAGCAGACCAAGTGAAGTGAGCCAGGGGAAGCCGGGCATCCGAAGGGGAAGCTTCGTCCCCTCGCGGTCGGCGCGAAGGCGCAGGGCGAGCTGGGCCAGGAGCGCGGACGTCCATACCAGCAGGCACGTCGAACCCACGATATTGAGCAGGACCGGAAGGACCTTCTCGGGGAAGGCCAGCTCCAGCACCACCGTGACAACGCCGAAGGCAACGCTGGCCAGGACTGCAACCACCGGAACGCGGGCCTTGGACACGAAGGCAAGCCAGCGCGGCGCTTCGCCCCGCTCGGCCAACGAGTACGCCATCCGGGAAGCACCATAAAGGTTGGCGTTGAGCGCGGAGAGCAGTGCTGCGACGGCCACCAGGGTGATGGCGGTGGCCCCACCTGGCATGCCCGCAGCATCCAGCACTGCGGCGAATGGGCTCTTCAGTCCTGCCGAGCCCACGGGGACCACCGCCGCGATCACGAAGATCGCACCGATGTAGAAGACCAGGATCCGCCACAGCACCGTCCGGACCGCCTTCTTCACGCTGCGGGCAGGCTCGGCCGTCTCGGCTGCCGCCACGGACACAATCTCGGTGCCACCGAACGCGAACGCCACCACGAACAGCGCCGTTGCGATCCCGGCGAAACCGCTCGGCGCGAAGCCGGCACCGGTGAAGTTGGCCAGGCCCGGCGACTGGACGCCCGGCAGCCAGCCGAACAGCAGGGCAGCGCCCACCAGGAGGAACCCGACGATCGCCGCCACCTTCAGCAGGGCGAACCAGAACTCGAACTCACCGAAGTTCTTCACGCTGGTCAGGTTCACGGCGGTGAGCACCACGATGAACACGAAAGCCATCAGCCACACCGGCAGCGCCGGGAAGATGGTGGCCAGCAGGCCTGCCGCGCCGAGCGCCTCGGCCGCGATCACCACCACCAGCTGCAGCCACCACAGCCAGCCCACCGTCGCACCGGCCACCGGCCCGTAGGCCTTGGCGGTGTAGACGGAGAAGGCGCCGCTGTCCGGGTTGGCCGCGGCCATCTCGCCGAGTGCCCACATCACCAGGATGATGAGCGTGCCGGCCACGAGGTAGGAGATCAGCACCGCCGGGCCGGCGGCCTGGATGCCCGCGCCGGAGCCGATGAACAGGCCCGCGCCGATGGCGCTGCCCAGGCCCATCATGGTGAGCTGCCGGGGTTTGAGGGCCGCGCCGAGTGGGCGGGCAGACGTCTTTGTCTGTTGTTCCATGGGGATTCCTCTTGGTTGTAGGTGGAACTGTTGGGGATAAAAAGTTCAGGCCGCGTGGGCTTCGAGAAGCCGGAGCACGCGATTGTTGGAGGTGGGGTCGGCAACGGTGATCCGCATGCCGTCCCCCTGGTAGGCCCGGACCAGGATGCCGGCGGCATCGAACGCGTCCACCAGCCTCGCCAGAAGGTCAGCCTCGGCGCGGATCCACAGGAAGTTGCCCTGGCTCGGCTGCAGCGTCCAGCCCTGTGCCTCCAGCTCGGAGGCCATCCGGGAGCGCTCCTGCTTCACCAAGGAAACTCGCGCTGCCATCTCCTCCCCCGCGTCCAGCGACGCTATGGCTGCCTTCTGGGCCAGCGCGCTCACGCCGAAGGGAAGGGCGGTCCGGCGCAGTCCCTCGGCGATGGCGGGGGCCGCCACTGCGTAGCCCACGCGCAGGCCGGCGAGCCCGTAGGCCTTGGAGAAGGTGCGCAGGATGCAGACGTTCGGGTACCGGCGGTAGAGCGCCAGGGAATCCGGGCCGCTGCCGGCGTCGGCGTACTCCACGTACGCCTCGTCGATCACCACCAGGACGCTGGACGGCACAGCCTGCAGGAAGGCCTCAAGGCGGTCATGGCCGATCGGGACACCCGTCGGATTGTTGGGCGTGCACAGCAGGACCACCTTGGTGCGGTCGGTGACGGCGGCGGCCATCGCTTCGAGGTCGTGTCCCTCAGCGTCATCCAGCGGGACACGGACCGGGCGGCCGCCTGCCAGCTCCACCAGGATGGGGTACGCCTCGAAGGAGCGCCACGCGAACACCACTTCATCCCCGGCGTCGCACAGTCCGGTGATGATCTGCTGCAGGACGCCCACGCTGCCGGGTCCCACCGCAACCTCTTCCGCGGTGACGGCCAGGTGCCGGGCAATCCGTTCGCGGAGTTCGACGGCGGCCATGTCCGGGTAGCGGTTCATCCTGCCGGCCGCCTCGGCCACCGCAGCCGTGGCGGCGGGAAGGGGTTCGTAGTGGCTTTCGTTGCTGGCGAGGGCGGCGATGTCTGCGCCGGCGCTGCGCCGGCCCGGGACGTAGGACGGAAGGCCGGTCACCGCGTCGCGCAGGGTGGGCACCGCAGTTTGGGGTACGGCCAAAAGCTGATCACTGGTCATGAGGTCCGATCATGGAAGTGACCCGGACCACAATGCAAGGTAGGCTCCGGTGCTTGGGACTTCTGCTCAACTTCTAGTACTTCTGGTGAAAATATGACCATCGCAAACTCTCGCACGCTCGATTCCCTCGACGGCAGGATCATCCTTGCCCTGGACAAGGACCCCGAAGCCAGCGCCTTGGCGCTCTCCCGGACACTCGGCGTCGCCCGCAACACCGTCCACGCCCGGCTGGCGCGGCTGGAGCGCAGCGGCGCCCTCCGCTCCTTCAGCCGCAGGCTGGACCCCGCCGCCCTGGGCTACGAACTGATGGCCTTCCTGTCCCTCTCGATCAGCCAGACCCGCACCGGCTCGGTGGAGAACGGCCTCGCCGCCATCCCGGAGGTCATCGAGGTGCACGCCACCACCGGGGACGCGGACCTCATGGCCAAGGTGGTGGCCCGCGGCACGGCCGACCTCTACCGCATCACCAACGAGATCCTGGAGATCGACGGGATCGAGCGGACCAGCACGGCCATCTCCATCCTGGAACTCATGCCGCCCCGCTACGACGGCCTCATCAGCCGGTTGTCGGAACAGGAAGCGCATCCTACGGAGTAATCACAGGTGACTGGGACCACAAGTGGTCAAATTGTCAGCCTTGGCTACAACTGCTGCCAAAAGTCCCACCTCCATCCAGCGGTATTGCAAATGTGAGATGCAGGACACACGATGCCTGCATGACTTCACTTACCGTCTCCGGCCGCGTGGCGCAGGTTCTCAGCAGCTATGTCAGCGACGTCTTCGGCGTCATGGGCAACGGCAACGTCTACTTCCTGGACGCCGCGGAGCAGCAGGGCCTCCGCTTCACCCCCGTCCGGCACGAGGGCGCCGCCATCGCCGCAGCCGACGCCTACTACCGGGCCTCGGGACGGCTCGCCGTGGGCACCACCACCTACGGCCCCGGTTACACCAACGCGCTGACCGCCCTGGCCGAGGCTGTCCAGGCGCAGATCCCCGTCGTGCTGGTCACCGGGGACGCCCCCACCAGCGGCGCCCGGCCCTGGGACGTGGACCAGGCCGCCATCGCCGCGGGCCTCGGCGCCGCCACCTTCACCGTCACCCGCGACGCCGCGGGCACCGTCACCCGGCAGGCGGTGGAGTACGCACTCACCCGGCGCACCGCCGTCGTGCTTGCCATCCCCTACGACCTCGCCGCACTCGAGGCTGAGGACCAGGAACTTCCGGCGCCGTCGGCACCCCAGGTGATGCACGACGGCGGCACGGACCTTGGACAGGTGGCCCGCCTTCTCGCCGGTGCCAGGCGCCCGCTGATCCTGGCCGGCCGGGGTGCGCACCTCGCCGGTGCCGGCCCGGAGCTCCGCGAACTCGCCGACCGGCTCGGCGCACTGACCGCCGGAACCGCCCTGGCGCTCAACCTCCTCAACGGCGAGGGTTACCTGGGCGTGGCCGGCGGTTTCGGCACCGACACCGCGGCCGGGCTCATGGGCGAGGCCGACGTGGTCCTGGTGGCCGGGGCCAGCCTGAGCCCGTTCACCCTGCGGTTCGGGCACCTGCTGGGCCGGGACAGCACCGTCATCCAGATCGACACCGCCCTTCAGCCGACCAACCCGCGGGTGGACCTGTTCGTTCAGGCGGACGCGAAGGCTGCTGCTTCGCGTCTCCTGGCGCTGCTTGACGGTGAGCTTGCTGTGGCTGATTGGCGGGTCGAAGCTTCCAAGCGTCTGGCTGCGGGACCGGGGCATGAGACTGGCTCTGTGGAAACTACTGACGGCCGACTGGACCCGCGCGCCCTTGCCACCGCGCTGGATGCTGTGCTGCCGGAGCGCCGCACGGTGGTCCAGGACGGCGGGCACTTCATCGGCTGGGCACCCATGTACTGGAACATCCCGCGGCCGCAGGACCTGGTGATGGTCGGGACCGCGTTCCAGTCGATCGGGCTGGGACTGGCGAGCGCCGTCGGGGCAGCGCGTGCGGTGGAGGACGGCCGCACCCTGGTGCTGGCCTCGGGCGACGGCGGATTCCTGATGGGCCTCTCCGACCTCGAATCGCTGATCGGTGCGGCCCACAGCGCGATTGTGGTGATCTACAACGACGCCGCCTACGGGGCCGAGATCCACCAGTACGGCTCGCAGGGGCTGACCGAGAAGCCAATGCTGATCCCGGAGGTGGACTTCAGTGGAGTGGCGCTGGCTCTCGGGGCTGCGTCCGCTGTGATCCGCTCGCTGGACGACCTTTCCGCGCTTCAGGACTGGATCTCCGACGGCGCAAAGGGAACCTTCGTGGCCGACTGCCGGATCACCTCCAACGTCCGGGCACCGTGGCTGACCGAGTGGATGAACGCAACCCGGGCCGCCAAGGCGGCGGTGGGGAGCTAAGAATCCTTTCCGCCCCTCACTTAGGCTCGGCCGGCCACGACATGCGGCTCGGACGGATCAGTCGCGCTGCCAAACGTGCGACCGTCGTGACCTTGCCTCAGACGCTCCTCCCTCGCAGTAGCTTGAGAAAAGGATTGCCCAGTAAGCAGGTGCACTAACGCTGCGGCTTCACCCTGTTGGGGTTCCTCCTGTTCAAGTGTTTTAGATGTTTCAGCGGGTCTTTGGGCCCTTGTCGAGTTACCTGCCCAGGTCTCAAAGTGGAGGTCGCAAAGTAGAAAAGGTGGAGGTGGTCAGGATGACCGAGACAGGACCAAACCCAGAATCTTCATCTTCTCCCGCATATGTCATCCTCTCGGTAGAGGCAGAGGACCCCGTGACCCCTGATGGTGCCAAGGGCCGCGCCCGGATGGAATCTCAGGGAGTCATCAAAACTGTAGCTGCCGCAAACACTCCGCCGATTTCCGGACTGCTGGTGTCTACATGGACTGATGCCTGGACCTACTGTAAAGCAACCTCAAAGTACGTAGGCGCGCATCACTGGGTGCCTTGGCTCGGAGGAGCGACAGCTGTCCTCAGCGCGATCACAGCGACGGAAATCTTCACAAGTCTTCAAAACGAGGAGTTCTCGATCACTGCTCGGGTGCTGGTAGGGGTAGTGATGGTCTTAGCAACCGCTATCACGGCTCTTCAGGCTTGGACTGGAAGCCGCATCAAGGCTCTGAACGATCAAGCCGATGCCTTCCACAAGCTGCACCGCAAGATTCAGCGTGACATCGAGACACACGCCGCCGGGTCCGAAACATACGTTAACGACGTGGAGACAGAGTTGCGAGGAATCATGGCAAGCATGGTGTCCGTCAGCAACGCCGCGTGGGACCATGCAAAAGCCGACGTGATCTTGGAGAGAGACACCGAGCTTGAACGGCTTGGAGTCATTCCGCGGAGGCCAACAAAAAGTTGACTATCGAGGATGTAGCTGGAGTTGTTTCCGGCTGACCCTTTGGTCGCGAAGCCCTCCCCCATGAAGCTGTCAAGGCCCGGCGACCGCACATGCGGAAACCAGCCGAACAGCAACGCTCGGCGCCGGCCTCGGCGCAGCCACCTTCATCGTGACCCGCGACGCCGCAGGTGCCGTCACCCCTAGGCATACAGGGCCAACACATCCCGGAGGAAGAGGACTTGTCATGCTCAATGTCACCCGCATCCTGCTGACAGCCGAGATTCGAGTTCCGAGACGCCTGCCCGCGGCAGTTCCTTGCGCCTATCATCGATCCAAACTCCCAGTGACAATTGTTGCTTTCCGGAAGCCAGAAACTTCTTGCGCCTTGGGCCTGAACCGGTTGCCCCTTGCCTCTGCCTTCTGCAGCTAATTAGTGCCATCGCTGTGAGGTCCCGGTAGCACGCTTTCACGCGGGGACTAAAGTCCCTAGCAAACTCCTGCGCGTACTTTTATCATCCTCTCGTACTGTTTATTTTAGATAGCCTGAATTTCCTCATAACTACCGCGATGTTGACCATATTGGTTTGTCACCAAGCGCTGATGGCCACTCCCAAGAAAAAGCAACTTTCCCGAGGAATTTTGATGGATAGACGAGTCGAATATCTGGGCCCGAACGACTGCCCGCTTGCCGAGGACGTTGCCGCACTAATCACCAATTCAGGTGCAAGTTCGCAGGGGTCCGCTTACGGACGAGTCCTGCGTTTGGCCTTGGCTGCCAAGGGCGGGGTGAGTCTGGCAGTTTGGATCGGAGGAGCAGTCGCCGAAATCGACGTTCTTCGAAGGGTGCGCCTTATCCGAACGGGATCTGGGGTGCACAGGTTCTATGTCCTAGAAGAGCCTGGCGAGACGGTAGATCCGCATGTACGATCCCGGGCCCAGACTTATGCGGCATGGCTTGATAAGCAGCGCTATGATCGCGTCGAAGTAGACATACTCGCCGGCGCAAGTGCGGGCGGCCTAAACTCAGTCCTCTACGCCGTTTCCCAAAGAGTGGGCGGCAGCTTTGACCAAGTGCTTTCTGTTTGGCAGCAGCAGGGAGCAATATGGGCGCTCCTCCAGCCAAACGGGTTGCACGCGGTTCCATCGGTCTTTCGAGGTGATGGGTACTTCTGGTCCGGCGTGGAGTCTGCGATTAACACGATTAGGTTCGGCCCAAGAAACAGATTGCACGAGTCCGATAAGTTATCAGTTCATTTGTCCGCTACTATTTCAGACCCCGACTATTTGGCCCAGAATAGCGGTAGGGGGCACTTCCGTTTTGTCCTCCCGCCCTCAAAAATCGAAGATGGCGACGGTTGTCTCCGCAAGAACAATCTTGTGAAAAAGCTTGCATACGCCGCGCGCGCAACGTCTTCGTTTCCTGGGGCGTTTGAGCCTGCGCTGATATGGTCTCACGCCCTCGAGGAGGAGTATCAGGACAACGATCCGTTTGAAGACGGACCGGTTGACATGAGTGTGGAGTTCGCCGCGCGGCGCGGGAATCTTCCAGGGATTCCTTTCAGGGTGATTGATGGGGGAATCCTTGACAACGTTCCCATTGATCGGGCGCTTCATGCGGTTCGCACTTCACCCACGGATACTTACGACACCCGGCGTCTGCTTTACCTCGATCCAAGCCCAGATGCCCGAATCATCCCACCTGCCGCAGTTAGCGTAGACCCTCCAAGCTGGGCCAACAGGGAGGTCATACGCAAGGACAGACTGTCCCGCTTCACTCAGGTCCTCCTCGCTGCGCAGTCGATCAGACGGTTCCGGGAGTCGGCAGAGGATGAGATCGAGCAGGTGGCGAAAGACAGGCTTCGGGCACTCGCCCAGGAGGCACGTCTACGCGCCTGGAAGCAGGCCTCCATGATCACATCCGCCTCTTCGGCGAACCGCAAAGGACTGCAGGACGCATACATTGTTGCACGTGCAGTTACAGATTTAGCCCTCCTTCGAGAGGCAATGGAGGATCCAGAGCGCTGGTTGTTGGACACAGAGAGCCTGGACCGGCCGAGCCTTCAACCCACTTCGCAGAACGTCAAGAGAACTCTGGAGCGGGACTTAAAGTCGGGCTACCAGAGCATGCTTGCATCAGTAAGTTCAAGGGAGCGGCCATCGGTTCTCCAGGGCCCTCAGGCTCTGCTGGAAACAGTGTGGGCTGCTCTGGCATGGCTCAGGGCCCAAGAGGAACAGGCCTTTGGCAAAACTGAGATGACTCGGCTCGATCCCCCAGGTCGTCAGGAATCTATCAGGGAGAACCTTTACAAACTTCAGGCGCAGGCTCGCCATCTCCGGGACACCTGTGTGTTAGGAGTTCTGAAGGACACGGAAAGCAGCACCGCGAAAGAACGATGGTTGCGGGAGCAGGACGCGAGATTGGAAAGATGCACGCCGATATGGGCCGAGCTTGATGACGTAGTGGAGTGCCTCAGAGAGCTCTCGACGAAGAATTCGACTCCCGTCAACCCGTGGGCTGCGTTTCCTCAGAATTGGCGATCGTGGGACCTAACACCCTTCGTCGCGCTGGCCTTTAGATCAGAGGGGCATGAAGCGGTGGGGTTCACTGCGATTACCGCGTCAGAGCCGACGGCCTTGGACTCGGGAATCGACCTCGCAGAATTGCTTGCGGCTCGCCGAGCGCGGCAAGCCGAGAAATACTTGAGAATTGCCCTTGATGAGGATTTCGGTGAAGCGGTTCTAAATCAGGGCTTGCCGGAGCAACTGGACGCTGACTCAAAGCTCGCTGGCTCCTCGTTGTTCAACTTCGCAGCCTTCTTCTCAGAACGTTGGCGCACTAACGACTGGTGGTGGGGGAGAGTCGACGCGTCCGCTGGGATAGTGAGAATGCTTGCAGATTTAGACCCCCCGCCGCTCGCGACTGATGATCCAGACTCTTTCGCAGGCGCCCCTGATACGGACGCCCGGAAAGTTCAGTCCGAGGTCGTCGCTCAGGTGAAACAACTGCAGCCTCGGGGAACCTCTGGACCTGAGGGAGACCCAATCCTCCTTTCCGGCCCCGGGGATCTGTTTCGCCTTCAGCCAGCCTACGTGGCAGCTATTTTGCATCGCCTCAGCCGTCTACTTCTCCGCTCCTTTGACATAGGAGACAGTTGGCCAATGAAGATTTGTGAAGCGTTGGTCAAGGTCATAGCGCCCTTGTTTCTTGTTTTGCTTCCTTTCTCACTGGTGCACCTCCCAGCAATTTTCTCTGCCTCGGTGATCGCTGTTGCCATTTCCCTCTCGTCCACTTCCGGAAGCCCGTCCGTATACGCAAGCATCTTTATAATCATCCTCGCAGTGCTGTGTTTAATTCCGCTGTTGTCTACAAGGAAAGCCAGGCTCCGAAGAAAGAGACTGATCAACTGCGAGTCTAAAAACAGTAGTTCCGGGCCCATAGACAGTATTAAAGAGCGGTTATATTGTGATCTGGCCGCACGCATGGCGAGAGGGGAGAAATGGTCTCGTTGGTATTTTTGGGGAGCACTACTCACAGGGGTAGCCTCAGTGGCCGTGGGATTCCACGACGGATGGTCAGCCCGCACACTCATATTTCTCATAGTGACCTTTTCATTGTCCGTCACTAGTTGGTGGAATCTTGTCTGCCTCCCGTCCGAAGTGGCCAATCAAACGGCGGCTACTGCATGGACTGTTGCCTGCATTTTGTCAGGTCTACTCGCAGTCGGCCTCATCTTCCTTACAAATCAGCAAAGGCAAACAGCGCTATTGCCAATTTGGCTGACGGGCCCTTTCGCGACAGTTGTCATCACCGCAGTGCTCAGCTTGTGGCTCGTATCCGCATATAAGGAAAGACCACGAAAGGCTTGGATCCAATGGTTTCTCTTGTCACTCGGTAGTGGCCTGGTCACATGTGGGGTGGCGTTCTGGCTGAAGACAGCAGGAGTCGGTACAATTTGGACTTCGCTGATTCTCTATGCTGTGGCGGCTCACTACCTTTGGTGGGCAGGAAGCATTCCCGGCCTCGGGAATTACGGAGCTGTTGAGGTGAACGACATTCCAGACTCCCGCAAACCAGACCATGGATGACGGCCGCTGGTGCTGGGCGGCGTGAACTTGGCAGACAGAGAAGTCCCTCTGCCGGAACGTCGGGAACAACTCCCGTACCTGCCCCACTGTCGCCACCGAAACCTCTACCGGCGACATGACGCTCTCTCCGGGAACCCGTTTCCCCGGGAACCGCGAAGAGCCTAGCTGGTTCTCCCCCTGCTGCTCGGGCGGATGCTGCGGGTATTCGGGAAATCACTCCGCCCGGAGGTGGAAGGAGCAGCATCATGAGCGATGACAACTCAATGCCACAGGACGTGGAGCCGCCCTATAAGTCCGGGGGCCGCCTCCTCATGCTGCTCGGAATCCTGGCAGGAGCTACTGCCCTCTATGCCCTCTACTTCGGGACAACTCGTGGTATCGCGCCGGATGAAGGCTATAAGACACCCCTCGCCGGGCCTGCCGTCTTTATCCCCCTCGGGGCATATCTGGCGATAGCGGGTGCCTTGGCAGTCTGGCCGCGCACTTCCGGGTTGGGTGCGGGGCTGCTCATTGGCCTGGGCATCTTCATCCTGCTCGGCGGCGGAATCTGCGTTCTTGCCCTTTCCCAGATGAGGAGCCAAATATGACTGCGTCATCGTCTCGACGGACACTGCCCGGCCCCGGCTAGCCGCCGCGCGGAGACCGAATCCACCGGTACGTCAGTGCCTTCTGTCCCCGCTGCCACGAGACAAACCCTCCGCTCGCGCAGGTGCGGCGCCTGTCCGGCGTCCTGCTGGTCCGCGCCGACCGGGTCTGGCTCGAACGCGGTTGCCCGGATCACGGCCTTGTTCGCACGCTGCACGACAAGTCACCGGAGACCTGCGCTTCCTCAATCCAGGCTCAAAATCCGCGAAGGTTTCGCCAAGAATTGCGCTTTGCGCCTGCTGCCTCGCACACGATATTTTCAGCAGCCAATGCGAAGACCTTCTTCAAAGGACTAGAACAAAATTCAGGGCTACTGCCTCGGCAGGGCCTTCTTGGGGGGAACCATGAACAATGGATACCAACTCGCCGACGGATCGCCACGCTATGGCCACCGCACGGATTCAACTGGCGCAGTCCAGACGGCGACGTCCTTCGCTGCTCCCGCGGAGGTGGTTGAGGGCGCTGCCAAACTTAGCCTGGACGTGATGGCAGCCGCCATTGACCGCCGGCTCAGGAGCGCATGGGCGGATGAACCAGACCCGGCTGTGGAAGCACTCCGGCGCGACAATCCCGACGAACTGGCTGCAGCCCGCGCCCCTCGTCCGGCTTCACCTCGGCTCCCAGCGGCAGTGGCGCATTAAAGCCCAGGCTGTCCGGGATAAGCAGCTGGCCGGTATCTGGGCGCGGCGCAGGTCCGCGGGCCGCAGCCGGGAAGTCCTGGCACTGCGGTTGGGGCTGATGGCCGCGCTGATCGGTCCTCCTGCATACATCGTGGCAACCAGCCCGGACGACATCCTGAGGCTCCTGCTTGTCGGCATCTCCTGCTTTGCCTTCGCCGTTGTCGCCGGACACTTCCTGACCTGCCGCGCCCGGGCGCCAGTCATGCCAAACATCCGCGGTCCTTGGCTCACTGAGCTCCGGGAGGACGTGGTCAACGCAACCTTCGTCGCCATCCTCCAGAACAAGGGCACCCCGCCGGACCCCCTCACTGCGGCGGCTGGGAAAGCATCCAGGCTGCTTCCAAGGCCATCGACGCACTGAACACCTAATCCGCGCGCCGACCGGCCGTCGTCGTAAATTACGACGACGGCCCACTTGCCAAGGTGCCTGACTCCCTGGGTAGAACCGGCTTAGGATTCCTTTCATGAGGATTGCCGTTGCCGGGGGAACCGGTACAGTGGGCCGCCACGTGGTGGTCATTGCCAGGGAGCGAGGGCACGACGTGGTCAGCCTCAGCCGCGCCGAAGGAGTGGACCTGGTCAACGGGCGGGGGCTCGATCAGGCACTCCAGGATGTCGACACCGTCATCGACGTCTCCGGCATGCAGACGGTGTCCACCAAGAAGGCCGTGGATTTCTTCACCAATGCCACCCAGAACCTGCTGGCGGCGGAGAAAAAGGCCGGCGTCAAGCACCATGTTGCGCTGTCCATTGTGGGCATCGATAAAGCCGACTCAGGACTGTACGCCGGGAAGCTGGTGCAGGAGGACGAAGTGAAGCACGGGGGCATTCCCTGGACCCTCCTCCGGTCCACCCAGTTCCACGAGTTCGTGCCGATGTCCATCAAGGCCGCCTCACTGGGCCCCCTGGTCTTCGTGCCCACCATGGTCACCCAGCCGGTGGCGGCAAAGGAGGTGGCCGCGGCCCTGGTGGACGCGGCCGAGGCCGGCCCGAAGGGACGCATCCCGGACCTCGGCGGCCCGCGGACCGAACAGCTGAAAGGCCTGGTCACGGCCTATCTGGCCAAGACGCAGCAGAAGAAACGGATCGTTCCACTGCACCTTCCCGGCCCCATGGGCAAGGCAATGCGCAACGGCGGCCTGATCCCGGTGCCCGGATCCGCCGTCGGACGCCAGACGTTCCTGGAGTGGCTCGAAGCCCTCGACGCCGCGTAAAAGCCGATGCCAAATGGGGCAGTTGCCCCTTGCCCTTGCTGCGGCCCGGTCCTCGGCTCACGGCATGGAGAAAAGGATGTGCCCATGACTACCTACCAGCCGCAATCAATGGGACCGCACCCAATAAGCCCCAGGCCGCGCAAGACCACCGCGCCCGCCTGGCGGGGCACTTCCCTTGGAGACTATTGGTTGACAAGCCGCCACAGTGACGCGACCTCGGCCGAGCGCGCCTCGGCGCACGAGAAAGGAGGCCGACGACGACGCTGAGTGTCGACGTCGGCCTCCTGATTGCTGCCGCGGTGGGCTAGGCTGCCGCGGAGCTTGGGCTTTAGGCCGCCGCCGGGAGCGTGAGGTAGCTGCCCTCGATGGTGTTGGCGGGGACAACGGGAGTGTTGTCTGCCGTGACGTAGCTGCCACGGGTGGGGCGGGGCAGGTTTCGGCTGCCGGGAACGGTGACATAGCTGCCCCGGCCGACGGTCACGCTGCCGGCGGGAAGAGTCACGTAGCTGCCACCGCGCGGTGCGGGTGTGGCTTGATTGGTGGGGAAGGTTTTTGCGGGTCGTTCGGCCAGCACAGTCATGGGTTCTCCTCGGATTTTTTGGATGAGGGCCATTCGGGTTGTTGTGCCGCTCAAGCAGGAAGGGCGGTTGCGAGGATCTCGCATGCCCTGCTGGCCCGGGAATGTTCACCGGTGCGGCACTCAAGGGCGGCGGTGACCTGTAATCAAATTTACCGCTTATCACGACCTAGTCGAAATAACGTGGGCGGGCTCACCGACCCCTGGGATGGCCACCACAGCCGCCAATCCTGGAGCTATTCGGACGCCACCGTTGATACACATGGCGCACGGCCTGATGCCCCTCGACCCAGGGACAGCCCCGGATTGTTGCCCCGGCACTCCATGCTGCGCTGCGGAGGGCAATCGAAAGCAGGGGACGGTCAGCAATCACCGGCGCGGCGAGCTGAGTCAGTCCAGCGCCCAGGTCTCGGAGCCGCCCGCCCCGCTGACCTTCCTGCGGCGCCGCAGCACAACAACGAGGCCAGCAGCGCCGGCCAGGAACAATAGACCCGCTCCGGCGGCGACGGCCGGAAGCGCCACGTCAAAGGAACCCTTGGCGATGATGGCACCGTCTGACGTGACGCCGTCGGCTGCCGCCGCCGACTCTTCCGCGCCCGGGGTGACCGGAGCAGCAGACCCTGCCGATCCGCCGTCGAGCACTGTCAGTGACTTGCTGTGCCTGTTCACCACCACCACAGACCCGTCCGCCCGTTCGGCGAGGCGCCCGGGATCGTCACCCACCGCGATGGTTTTGACTGCCGCCCCGGCCCGAATCACCGAGACCGAGTCGGCCAGGCTGTTGGTCACGTACACGGTCCCGTCGGCAGCGGCCAGCACCTCCTGCGGCGCCTCGCCCACCGGGATCCGCCGCGCCACCGTGCTGCCGCCTGGCTCGATCACCGCAACGTCGTTAGTCATAATGTTGGCAACGTAAACGGTCCCGTCCGGGGCCACCGCGATCCCGTGCGGATGGCCCTGCAATCCCACGTCGACGGTGTGCGACGGCCATGCCGCACCCGCGGGAATGACGCTAACAGTGCCGGCGAGCTCGTTGGTGGCGTATGCCGTTCCGTCCTTGCCCACGGCAAGCCGCACGGGATATGGTCCGGCCTGAATGGTCCGTTGCACCCACGCGTTGCCCTGCTCCACCACGGATACCGAATTCTCGTCCGGGTTGACCACATAGAGCGATCCCTCCGGCCCCACCGTCAGCCAGTGCGTTCCGCGGGACACCTTCAGGACCAGGGAGACTTCGTCCGCGCCCGGCGCCACCATCCCAATCCCGGCCTGCGCGCCGTCGTATTCTGCAACGTAAAGCGTCCCGTCCGGCGTCACGGCCACGGAGTTGGGTGAGTGGCCGGTCCTGATGGTGCGCGACGGCGCGGTCTCCCCCGGTTTGTAGGCGCCCATCCCGCCGTCGTACAGATAATTGCTGACATACATGGTGCCGTCCGGCCCGGAAGCAACGCCCAGCGGCTCACCGGCGACGTTGATGGTCCGGGTATCACCGGCGGAGGCAGGGACAGCCACGACGGCGGTGGCCAACACCAGCGCGGCGCCTGCCAGCAGCGCCCGACGGGCAGTCACCAGCAAAACGGCGTGCAGGCGTGACGGTGTGGATGTCATGAATGTCCCCCCAGAATGGTGCCGACCCCGTCGGCAATGCTCCGATCCTACCTGCCGTTCCCCACAGGTGTTCGGGCCCAAACAGAGGCTGAACGCGGGGCGCGCCGGTGGAGCTGGTGCCGACAATGTGGGGCCTGTGCTTAACCTCAGACGCGGCAGCGGCCAAAGTAGGGCACTTCTCCCCTGTGCCCCGGCCGCCGGCGGGGTTAGCGTGATCCGCATCAGCGTTCACCGCCGTCGAGGAGCCATCATGGCCGGGTTTGTGCAGATCATCGAGTTCACGTCCTCCCGCATCAAGGAGATCGAAGCGCTGGGCCGCCCCTCGCGAGCCGAGGGAAGCACCGCGCCCACGTTCCGCCGCATTGCTGCCACGGCGGACAGGGACCACGCCGGGCACTACTTCACCATTGTGGACTTCGATTCGTTCGACTCGGCCATGGAGAATTCCGGCCGACCGGAAACGTCCGAGTTCGCTGCCCGGATGGCCGCACTGTGCGACGGACCCGTGATCTTCCACAACCTGGATGTCATGTGGGAGGACTCCGGACAAGGTGCAGACAACGCCTAGCAGCAGGACTTCCCTGACTCACAATCCGGGTCGGGACGTCGACGGCACGGTCCTGTTGTTGATCTCAGCGACTTGGCGTCAGCGTCGCTGGCCACCGTTGGCGGCCAGGCCCTCAACCTCGGCAAGCTTGCCGCTGCGGTGATTTTCACGATAGTTTCCCCCAAAACTCCGGCCGGCGTGCGGCAGTCCCCCCGACCCTACCGAATGTGCCGTCTCCGGGGCCTGTGGCTAAGCAAGCGGTGAGGACCTTTGGCTCTTTCCTGGGGATACCTCAGGGGCGATCCTTCTTTACCAGGACACATTTCTGGATTCCTGATTCGCAGGATGTTCCACTGCACTGAAGCCAGGAGGCGGATGAGATGGAGCAGCTAATTCCCTGGGCGACATTTTGCACCGCAGTCCTGGTACTTTGCCTCGTGAAGCCGCGGGCGGCCCGGATCTTTGTCGGGATCTTCTTCATCATCATGGCCATCGGCGTCAACGCCGTTTTGAGCATTGCCGCCCCGGACCAGTTCGTGAAGCTCGGCACGGATACTGCACTGCTCCCCTTCTACGCCTGGGCATTCGAGAATTTCGTGGCCCCCGCGCCGCAGATCGTGGGGATCCTGGCCGCGGCGGGTGAAACTGCCATCGGGCTGCTGATACTCAGTGGGGGCAGGCAGGCCAAGCTGGGCCTGCTCGGCGCCATCATCTTCCTGATCGTCACCACTCCACTGGGAATCTGGACGTTGCCCAATCTAATTTTCGCCGCGGGCCTGGTGCGGCTGCTGCGGGAGGACTACCCGAGGAACCTGCTGCAGCTGCACCGGCCACCCCGCGTGCCCTCCATCCGGCAGGCACGGTCGTAGCCAGCACCACTCGTGCAACGCCACCTTCCCCATGAATCGAGCCCACCGTGGCCACCACCCCCAAGACACCCCGCCCCAATCCCGGCTCCGGAAAGAGCGGCCCGCAGATACCCGCCCGTCCAGGCCGGGCGCGGAGGTGGCGCATTGGCCGGGTTGTGGCCCTCTCATTAGCCGCGGGGATCGTGACAGCCTTGCTCCTGGCGGCCGCTCCCTTCATCCCCGCGCGGGAGAGCGAGATAACCGGCGCTATCCTGTGTGGCTTTGCCGTGGGGTGGGCGTTGCTGGCCAGCCTGTCGGTACGGTTCACTGACCAGCCGCAGCGCTGGGCCTTTGTCCCTGCCGTTTTCATGGGCGCCGGCGGTCTTCTCCTGCTGCTGTTCGGCCCCACGGTGGACGGGACGCTCAGCTGGGTGTGGCCTCCCGCCCTCCTGGCCCTGGTGATCTGGATGTTCGTCCGTGTCCGCCGGCACCTGCACAGCAGGAGCAAAGCCTGGCTGATCTACCCGGTGTTGGTGGTGTTGGCCTCGGCTTCGATCGGCGGCGGCTACCAGACACTGGGGACAGCGGCGGATGCCAGGGCCTTCCCGGCGCCAGGCCAGCTGGTGGACGTCGGCGGGTACAGGCTGCACCTCAACTGCACCGGCTCGGGCAGCCCCACGGTGGTGCTCCAGCCGGGCGCCGGCGAGATGTCCTCCAACCACGGGTGGATCGCCGCCGCCGTCGCCAACAACACCCGGGTCTGCGTCTACGACCGTGCCGGGCGGGGGTGGAGCGAGCCCGCTGACAACGCCCAGGACGCCACCCAGATCGCCGCCGACCTCCACACCCTGCTGCACCGCGGAAACGTCCCCGGACCCTACGTGCTCGCCGGCCATTCCTTCGGCGGCCTCTACGTACTCACCTTCGCCGCCCGCTACCCCGACGAGGTGGCCGGCATGGTGCTGATGGACGCCACAGACCGGGCAGCAACAGACAACCCCGGCGTGACTGCCGGCCCAGGTAGCTACGACGCCCTCGGCCGGCTCGCGGCGTTGATCTCGACGTCGGCCCGGCTCGGCCTGGGCCGGGTGTACGCCCCACTCGAGGTCGGCACCCTGCCGGCCAGACCCCGGGACGAGGTCCGCGCCAACATCGCGAGCCCGGAGAACCTGCGCAGCACCCTCGACGAGTACATCCAGGCGAACACGTCGATGCAGGAGGCTGCCTCCCTGCGGGACTTCGGCAGCAAACCACTCGTGGTGCTGACAGCAGGCGTCGGAAACGGCAGCAAACACCAAGCCGCGCAGGACGCGTTGGCCAGGCTCTCCACCAACAGCGTTCACCGAACCATCGACTGGGCCAGCCATGAAGCGCTTGTTGCCGACCAGGCCGGCGCCGCTGTCACCACCCAGGCGATCCTCGACGTCGTAACCTCGCTCCGGGGCGGCGCCCCGCTGGCGGGGTGACCCCGCTGGGCCGGCCCGGTCACCCCAGCGTCAGAGGACCTTGGACAGGAACTCCTTGGTCCGCTGGTGCTGCGGATTGGTGAGGATCTGCCGGGGCGGCCCGGCCTCCACCACCACGCCCTCGTCCATGAAGACCAGCGTGTCCGCCACCTCGCGGGCGAAGCCCATCTCGTGGGTCACCACCAGCATGGTCATCCCGCTCTTCGCCAGTTCCTTCATGACCTCCAGCACCTCGCCCACCAGCTCCGGGTCAAGGGCGCTGGTGGGCTCGTCGAAGAGCATCAGTTTGGGGTCCATGGCCAGGGCTCGGGCGATGGCCACCCGCTGCTGCTGCCCGCCGGAGAGGTGCGCGGGGTAGGCGCCCCCTTTGTCCTCCAGCCCCACGCGTTCCAGCAGCTCGTTGGCCCGGGCGGTGGCCTTGGCCTTGGAGAGGCCCTTCACCCGCATGGGCGCCAGGGTGATGTTCTCCAGCGCGGTCAGGTGCGGGAAAAGGTTGAACCGCTGGAACACCATCCCGATTTCCCGGCGCTGGAAGGCCGCCTCGGAGAGCTTCAGTTCGTACAGCTTCCCGCCCTTTTGCCGGTACCCCACCAGCTCGCCGTCGATGGACAGCCGGCCGCCGTCCACCCGTTCCAGGTGGTTGATGCAGCGCAGGAACGTCGACTTGCCCGATCCGCTGGGCCCCACGATGCACAGCACCTGGCCGCGGCCCACCTCCAGGCTGATCCCCCGCAGGACCTTGTTTGCGCCGAAGTTCTTGGAGACCTTCTCGGCCAGCACCATGGGCACGCCCGTCATCCCTTGCCTCCAAACTCATTGCCCAGCGGGGCGCCCGGCTCCCCCGGAAGCGGCGTCCCGGGATGCGCCGCGGGTGCCGCGCCCGCTTGGGCCGGTCCCGACGTCGGCGATTGCCTGCCCGTGTCCGCCCGGCCGGTGCCGCGGGAGAACCGCTTTTCAATGAAGTGCTGGCCTACCATCAGGACCGAGGTGAAAAGCAGGTACCAGAGGGACGCCACGATCAGCAGCGGAACCGGGGTGAACGTCACCGCCGAAATGCCGCGGGACACGCCGTACAGGTCGATGCTCAACGGGATCGCCGCCACCAGGGAGGTGGTCTTCAGCATCGAGATCACCTCGTTGCCCGTGGGCGGAATGATGATCTTCATGGCCTGCGGCACCACCACGAACCGCATGGTCTGGCCCCAGGACAGGGCCAGGGCCGTGGCGGCTTCCTCCTGGCCCCGGTCCACGGAGAGCAGCCCGGCGCGCACGATCTCTGACATGTAGGCGGCCTCGTTCAGGCCCAGCCCGATCACGGCGGTGATGAAGAGGTTGGTGAAGATCGAATTGGGGATGGTGACCCACGGCTGCATGAACGGGATGCCCAGCGTAAACACCGGGTAGATCAGGGACACCAGGCCCCAGAAGACCAGCTGCACGTACACGGGGGTGCCGCGGAAGATCCAGATGTAGAGCCAGGCGATGTTCTTCAGCACCGGGTTGGGCGAGAGGCGCATGATGGCCAGCAGCAGCCCGATGACGATCGCGCCGATCATCGCGTATACGGTCAGCGACAACGTCACCCACGCCGCCTGGCTGATCCGGCGGTCAAAGATGTACTTGCCCACGTCCGCCCAGCCGTAGTCCGGGCGCTGAGCCGCGTCCAGTATGAACACCGCGAGGCCCAGCACCAGGAGCACGGCGATCAGGATTCGCCACGGGTGGCGCAGCGGAATGGCGACGATGGCCTCGGCCGCCGCGTCATCCGCCACGCGCGCACTGCCGGTCCGGGGGCCTTCGCCGGGTTCCGCCGCGGTCATTCCGTCGGTGTCCGGCCTGCTCATGTCCGGCTACCCCTTGGCTGCCACGTTGACGTCCGCCGTCTTGATCCCGCCGGCTTCCACTCCCCACTTGGAGAGGATCTTGGTGTAGCTGCCGTCGTCGATCAGTGACTGGAGGGCCTTCTGCAGGACCGGGGTGAAGTCGCTGCCCTTGGGCACGGGGATCCCGTACGGGGCCACCTCGAAAGCGTCGCCGGCGGTCTGCAGCTTGTCCTTGGTCTTGGAAATTGCGTACAGGGTCACGGGTGAGTCAGCGCTCATGGCGTCCACCTGCCCCACCACCAGGGCGTTGGTGGCCTGGTCCTGCGCATCGAACTTGAAGATCTGGATGGCCGGCTTCCCGGCATCGGTGCAGGCCTTCGACTTCTTGGGCACCTCATCGGTGTCCTCGTAGGTGGTGGCCTGGACTGCCACCTTCAGTCCGCAGGCGTTGTTGGGGTCCACGGTCTTGCCCTTGGGTGCCGCCCACTGGATGCCGGCGGAGTAGTAATTGACGAAGTCCACCTGCTTTTCGCGTTCTATGGTGTCACTGAATGAGGACATCCCCATGTCATCCTTGCCGCCGCGCACGGCCGGCAGGATGTTGTCGAAAGTGCCGATATCGAAGTTGACCTTCAGGCCCATCACCTTGCCCAGCGCGTTGGTGAGGTCCACGGACCAGCCCGCCGGCGCCCCGTTGTCATCCTTGAACTCGTTGGGCGGGTAGTTGTTGGCCATTCCGACGTTGAGCACGCCGGCGCTCTTGATCTTCGCCGGCACGGCCGCGGCAATGGCGTCATCCTTTTTGACGTCGACGGCGGCGGCGGAAGCGCTCGCCGCTGCCGAACCTGTGGCGGCCGGTTGGCTGTTGTCCACGCATCCGGAGAGGGCGAGCGCCGTGCCGAGGGTGAGGACGGGGAGGATGTATCGGGTACGCATGGGTTTCCTTAGCTGTTCACTTGTGCTCGGAATTCGTGCCTGCTGCTGTTGCTGCAAGGATGTCGCCGGAACGGCGCATGTCACGGAGGATCTCGCCGCCCCGGGCCTTTAGCTCGGGAATGCTGGAAACACCCACTAATGTCATGGTGCGCCTGAGTTCATCCGCCAGGATCTGGATAATGCGCTCCACACCGGGCGAGCCGGCCGCGACCAATCCATACAGATAGGCCCTGCCAATGGAACAGGCGTCGGCCCCCAGGGCCAGCGCCTTCAGGACGTCACTGCCGCGCCGGATTCCCGAGTCCACGTAGATCTCCAGCGAGTCGCCCACCTTTTGGCGTGATTCCTGCAGCACATCCATGGGGCTGAGCATGTGGTCCAACTGGCGGCCTCCGTGGTTGCTCAGCTGGACGGCGTCCAAGCCGATCCGGGCAGCCTTGGCGACGTCGGCCGGATTGACGCACCCCTTCAGCACGATCTTGCCGTCCCAGGCCTGGCGCAGCGCCTCCAGCTCCTTCCATCCGCTGGTGGCATCCGAGTGCTCCAGGAGCTGCTGCCACATGGACGGGGTGACCATGGAGGTGGCGGCGGCGCTGCGGGGATCCAGGTTGGGGAAACTGATCCCGTCCGCCGTCAGGAAGCCGATCCACCAGGACGGCTTGCGGGCCATATCGGCAATGGATGACAGGGTCAGCGCTGGCGGCGCGGTGAAGCCGTTGTGCAGGTCCCGTTCCCGGGCGCCCAGCGCACGGGTGTCGACGCCGACAATGAGGGTGCGGAATCCGGCGGCTTCGCAGCGGGACAGTTTGTCCTTCAACGCCCGGGCGTCCCGGGTCAGCCCGATGTTGAACCAGCGGTCCAGCCCCGGACTGTCCGCCGCAATGGTTTCCATGGGCACGGTGCTCAACCCGGCAAGTCCATAGGGAATGCCCGCCCGGTCTGCCGCGGCCGCCACCGCCGACTCCCCATCCGGGTGGAACAGCCGGGTTGCACCGGTAGGCGTCAGCGTCAGGGGCAGCGCGCTGGGTTTCCCGAGCAGCGTGGTGCTGGTGTCGGGGCCGGACACCGGTCCCCAGCTGGGCATGAGCGCCCACGAGTCGAAGACGGCGCGGTTGCGCCGGAGGGTCACCTCGTCCTCGGAGCCGCCGTCGAGATAATCGAAGATCCCTGCCGGCAGGACCCGCCGTGCCGCCTTCCGGTATTCCTCCACATTGAATGCGTTAGCCAGCACCCGGCGCCGCCTGGAGAATACGGGCGCTTTAACCTGGACGAGCTGCCTGGCTTCGCTGACTTTCAAGTGGGTCCTTCCAGCTACATGACTCAACCTCCGGCGTCGGACTCCGGCGGCTGCTTCACTACGATTACCGCGCACAATACGCGCCGGCGGCAGAGGCCTTTGGCCTATCCCTTACGGGCACCGGCCGCAGTACGTTGGGTGTACGCCGTAGAACAGGATGCTGCTGGGCGCCTGGGTGCACAGACCGAAGAAGCAAACCCATGACAACTGCAGCCGTTACCCGTTCCCGCCCAAGCCCCAAAACCCGGTGGCTGGTTCCTGCCGCCCTGATCCTGCTCAGCCTCGTTCCCGTCCTCGCCGGCAGCCTCCGCCTGGCCCAGCTCGCGGGAGGCCAGGTAAGGCCGGACAACGCCAGGTTCTTCGATTCGCCCGTTCCGGTGCTGATCCACATTCCAGCAGTCACGGTCTACCTGGTGTTGGGCGCGTTCCAGTTCGTTCCCTCTCTGCGGCAGGGCAAGCGCGGCCGGACGAGTTGGCACAAGGTTGCCGGCCGCATTCTCGCGCCCGCCGGGCTGCTCGCGGCCCTCTCGGGCTTGTGGATGGCCGTTTTCTACGACCTCCCACCCCTGGACGGTCCGCTCCTGCTGGCCCTGCGGCTGGTCTTTGGATCGGCCATGGTGGCGTTCATTGTCCTGGGATTCATCGCGGTGCGGCGACGGAACTACGTCCGGCACAGCGAGTGGATGTCCCGGGCGTACGCCATCGGCATCGCCCAGGGGACCATCGTTGTGGTGACCGTCCCCTGGATCCTGCTGGTGGGACCGGTCACGGAGCTGAGCCGGGCGCTGCTGATCGGGGCGTCCTGGGTGCTCAGCCTGGCGGTGGCCGAGTACTTCATCTACCGCCGCGCCCAGGGACCGGCTCCCAAGCCCCGCCCTTCCGTCCACCCCGCGTGAGCCCGGCTGCGTACGCCATCCTTGATCGCTTTCCCTCAAGATTCAGGCAATAAATCTCCCGGATGGACAATGGCCCTTCCGAATGGAGTTCCCGCTTCCTAAGGTGTTCCCAAGCTCAGCTAGGGGGACATCTTGCTAACCATGGACGCATCTGCACGAAATAGCGGTGATGACGGCAGCGCACTGTCTGCGGCCCGCCGGCCCGTTCCTGCTCCTCCAACTAGGCTCCCAGCCCCGCCCGCCAGGATCAGCGGCCGCGAGCGCGAAGTTCAGCAGCTGATCTACGATCTCGCCCTCCTCGCAGCCGGACAGCGTCCGCAACCCACCACGTAGGATCCGGAGCGAACGGACTGGCCGGCACCCCCGGCAGCCCTGCCGCCCAAAGCCAGCGGACCGCCGTCGTACTTTCACGACGTCGGCCCGCTGGCCAAGGTGCGTAACTCCCCTACTGTCCGGGAGCCCGGTAGGACGGTGTCTTCTTGGCGGCTTCGTCCAGGTCCTCCACCGTGAGGAGCGGCTTCAGGCGGACATTGACGTTCCCGGTCGAATTGATGAGCAGCGACAGCGCTGCAGCACTGGAATCGTCCGGCACCTCGAAAACGCCAATCACGTCGTAGTAACCGAACGCGTAGTAGAAGCTATCCAGCGTTCCGTCCACGGACTTCAGGGCCTCCGTCAGGGCATCGCGCCGCTTGGTGCCGCCTTCCTGCATGAGCCCCTTGATGCCCTGGCCCACGTACGTCGCTTCAAACAGATACTTCGGCATGGTCTTTCCTCCTGGCATAGTCAACGCGGCGGCGACTCTATCCGCGGATCACGGGCATCTGACGCCGTTAAGCCGGAACGTATTCCGATGCCCCCAGGCAGTCAAGATGCCGGGATACCTAATGCCAAACGGTGGGGGCAAGCGCCCCAAAGGAGGTAGGAACGGCAGCGCACCCAAGGCCGTTAGGCCCTAGCAGGGTCCGGCCGCCCGGCACAGGCTGGTACAGGTAGGCGCCGGGGCCAAGGCCCGCGTGCCCTGCGCCATGCCGCTTGCTGGAGCGCGGGCTCTGAGGACATCCCATCATGTCAGTTGCAGGTGGACGGCTCCCGCGGCGCAGGCGGACGGCGCTGTCCGGAAGCCACCGCCGTGACGCCCTGCGCCTGGGCTTCCTGGCCGCCGGGCCGCTGTCCTCGCTGCTCTACGTGGTGTTCACCGACGGCATCGCGGCGTCCCAATGGGCCGGGTACCGCCGCACCGAACAGATGGTGAGCGAACTGTTCGCCGTCGGCTCCCCCGGCCGGGACGTCCTTGTTCCGTTCACGTGGATCTACACAATTCTGTTCACGGCCTTTGGGGTGGGCGTCTGGACCGCCGTCCGCGGCAACCGTGCACTGCGGATCGCCGGCGGACTGCTCACAGCGTACGGACTCTGGAACATCATGGGCGCCCTCTTCCCCCTGCGGCTGGGCGACGACGCGTCCATTCCCATGCGTATCGTCGCCACCAACGTCCAGCTCGCGCTCATGGTCGCCGCCATGTGCTTCGTGGCAGCGGGATTCCACGGCCCGATGCGGATCTACTCGGTCGTCTCGCTCGCAATGTCTGCGCTCATGGGTATGGTCGCGTTTATGGCAGCCCCGGGACCGAACCTCGTATTGGGTGTCGGCGAGCGCATCAGCATCGGCGCCTTCCTGTTGTGGGTGGCGGTCCTCGCGGCCGTGCTTTGGAAACGGCCGACGGCGACGGACAGTAAGGAGGCAGCGTCATGACCTACGTCAACGACTTGGGCAACGTGGGCCGGAGCGACATCCCCGAAGCCGGCGGTAAAGCCGTGGGCCTCGGCGGCCTGATCCAGGCCGGGCTGCCGGTCCCGCCGGGGGTGGTCCTGACCACCACCGCATACGCTGACTTCGTCACCGACAACAACCTCGGGGCAGCCATCCAGGACCTCGCAGTGCTCTCACCCGAAGCGTCGCCGGAGGAGTACGAGCACGCCTCCGCGCTGATCCGGACCCTGTTCAGCAAAGGCAGCATGCCGGCCGGCATCGAAGCCGAACTCGAGGCCGCCTACCAACGCCTGGGCGGCGGGGACACACCGGTTTCGGTCCGCTCCTCCGCCACCGCCGAGGACCTCGCCTCGGCAAGCTTCGCCGGGCAGCAGGAAAGCTACCTCAACATCCGCGGCATGGACGCGCTCACCAAAGCCGTCATCAACTGCTGGGCCTCCCTCTGGACGGCGCGCGCCATGGCCTACCGTGCCCGCGAAGGCGTGCGGCCGGACCAGGTGCGGCTCGCCGTCGTGATCCAACACATGGTGGAGGCCGACGCAGCCGGGGTGATGTTCACCGCCAACCCGGCGAACGGCCGCCGCGACCAGACGGTGATCAGCGCCGCCTGGGGCCTCGGCGAGGCCGTGGTCAGCGGACAGGTCACCACCGATGACCTGACCGTGGACACCGAAACGGGCACAGTCCTGGCCCGGCAGACAGCCGACAAGGAGGTCATGACAATACCCACGGAGAACGGGACGGCCGAGGAAAAAGTGGCGGACGCCCGCCGTCGTGCACCTGTCCTTGACGACGCCGCGGCAGCCGAGCTCGCCGCCCACGGCCAGCGGATCGCGGACCACTTCGGGGCACCGCAGGACATCGAGTGGGCGCGGGCCGGCGGCAAGTTCTTCCTGCTCCAGTCCCGGCCCATCACCGCGCTGCCCGAACCGGCGGCCGACACCCCAACGGACTGGCCCGTCCCCTACCCCAAGGGCCTCTACTTCCGGGCGAGCATCGTGGAGCAGATGCCGGAGCCGCTCTCCCCGCTCTTCGCCGACCTGGTCGACGGCTCGGTGTCCCGCTCGCTGTCCGCCCTGATGAACCAGGCGCTGGGTCCGGGCTCCCTCCGCGAGGGCGACGTCCGGTTCCCCACCATCAACGGCTACGCCTATTACTACTACCGCACCTGGCCCATGCTGCGGATGACCGGCCGGACGGTGCCCGCGCTCGGCGCGCTGTTCGGCGGCAAAGCGCACATGGGCATCGCGGGCTGGCGGAATTATTCGCATCCGCACTACGAGCGGATCATCAAGGACTGGTCAGCGAAACCGCCCACGGAGCTTTCCGGCGGACAGCTGCTGGCGGGCGTGCAGGCACTCCTGGACGCCGGGACCGTGTACTACACCGCCGTACAGTCCATCATTCCGCTGGCCGACATGAGCGAACTTTCCTTCCGCGCCTTCTACAAGTCGGTCCGGCGCGACGGCGATCCCCCGGCCCAGGCGTTCCTGCTGGGCTTCGACAGCGAACCCATCCGGGCGGAAAAGTCGCTGTACGATCTCGCAGGCTGGGCGCGCAGCGACCCCGGGCTGGTAAAGGCTTTGCTGGAACGGCCGACGACGGAACTCGCCGAGTGCCAGCGCACGGGTTCGGCGCCGGAAGGGGTGGACGGGGTCCTGTGGCAGGAATGGCGCTTCACCTTCCAGGAGCATCTGGACCTGTTCGGCCACGCGGTCTACAACCTGGACTTCGCCACCCCGGTCCCGGCCGACAACCCGTCCGCCCAGCTGGAGACCGTCAAGTTCTACCTGCGCGGGCAGGGCACCGACCCACATGAGCGGCAGCGGCTGCTCACCGAACGCCGGGAGGAGCTGACCCGCGGGATGGCAGACCGGCTGGGGCCGCGGCGCCGGGCCCTGTTCCTCCGTGTGCTGAAGTGGGCGCAGGAGACCGCACCGGTCCGCGAAGACGCGCTGGCCGACGTCGGACTCGCCTGGCCGCTGCTGCGCCGGATACTGCTGGAACTGGGACGGCGGCTGGTTGCCTCTTCCGTGATCGCATCAGCTGATGACGTGTTCTGGCTGCGGTTCCAGGAGCTCCAGAGTGCGGTGGAGTTCGGGCTGGCGGAGGCGGATGCGGAGATTTCCCTTGCCGGTGCATCCCGGCCCGTCCGTGCCGCCGCCGTGGCGGAGCGCAGGATGCTGTGGCGCGGCCAGGCGAAGGCCGCCGCCCCGCAGATGCTCCCCCAGAAGGCGTGGATGGAGAAGGCCTTCGGCTCGCTGATGCCGGCGGGCCCGCAGCACCAGTCCGGCGACGTGATCAAGGGTGCCGGCGCAAGCTCGGGCCGCGTGACTGCAGCCGCGCGCGTCCTCCGCGGCCCCGAGGACTTCGGCCAAATGCAGCCCGGCGAGGTGCTGGTGGCCCGCATGACCACGCCCGCCTGGACGCCGCTGTTCGCGATGGCGTCCGGTGTGGTCACGGACGTTGGCGGCCCCCTGAGCCACAGCTCCATCGTGGCCCGCGAGTACGGCATCCCCGCGGTCCTGGGCACCGGGGTGGCGACGCAGCGGCTGGCCGGCGGCCAGAAAGTGAGCGTGGACGGCGACGCAGGGACGGTCACCATCCTGTGATGCTCCGGCCGGATGACTTTGCGGGCATGATATTCGGGTGAACAAAAACCGGCTCGAAGCCTTCAGTGACGGCGTACTGGCCATCATCATCACCATCATGGTCCTCGAACTGCACACCCCGGACGAACCAACGTGGGCGGGCGTCGCGGCCGTCCTGCCCACGCTTTTCACCTACCTCCTGAGCTTCGTGTACGTGGGGATCTACTGGAACAACCACCACCACATGATCCACCTCGCCAGCCGGGTGAACGGGACCATCCTCTGGGCCAACCTTCACCTGCTGTTCTGGCTGTCGCTGTTCCCATTCACCACGCGGTGGATGGACGAGTCCGGCTTCATGCAGGTCCCCGTGCTGCTGTACGGAATCAACCTGCTGTGCGCCGCGATCGCCTACTTCATCCTGGAACGGCGGCTGATCGCAGTGCAGGGCAGGGAAGGGGCGCTCGCCCAGGCTGTGGGAAAGGACTGGAAGGGTAAAGCCTCGCCACTGATCTACCTTCTCGGCATCGCCCTCACCTTGGTCCAGCCCCTGCTGGGAGTCGCCGTCTTCACCATCGTGGCGCTGATCTGGTTGGTGCCGGACCGCCGCGTGGAACACTTCGTCGTCAAGGCCCACGAAAGCGACGCCGGCCGATAACTGGGCCCGACCGGGCCTCACGTTTGCCGCAGAAGCCCGCGACGTCGGCACCCACCCCGGGTGCCGACGTCGAACGTTCGCAAAGACGACGTCAGCGGGTCAGCAATGAACCGGGCTGTAGAACGCGGCACCCCAGCTGAATTTGTCGGTTGCGTTCGGCCCAAAGCTCGCGTCCAGGGTGATGCACTGGCCGCCGACCGGCTGTGTGTCCGTGTAGACCGGTCCCGCATAGTAAGAGTAGTAATCGTGCGAGACATCGTCCGGGCCGTGGGAGGGGTACCTCCCGATCATGTTCTCGCGGTACATCCGCACGCCGTAGGTGGGGCCGTACGCGTACGCCACAGAGCAGTTCTTGCGTGCCGTGGAGTTCCAGTACACGTCAATGGATCCGGTTTTGGTGCCCGGTTTTCCGTAGCGGTAGTCCTTGCTGTAGGTCGGCACGGTAATGGGGTGCGAGCCGATATACGTGTATCCCGTGCCGCATGGGCCTGCTGCGGTGGCAGGGACCGCCGCCACTAGGGAGGCGCCGGTTGTGGCCCCGACAGCGACCAGCAGCGAAAGGCCTTTAATAAATGAAATACAGGGGGCGGGATGGGGAGCTCTCCCCATCAGGCACGCTTCGGCGGTACCCGCCCCGGGTGCCACCCGTTCCGCTTAGCGCCAGGCGCCGGCTACTCCCCCATGCCCGGGTGCACGGGAACAAAGTCCACCTTGTTTCCGGAGTTGGTTCGGCGCGCGGGGGCGCGGTTGAATCCCCGCGCATCCAGTCCGTTCTTGGCGCGGAACTCCGCGAGCGCGGCGTCGTATGCGTTGTTGAGGGTCAGCCCGGAGAACTCGCCGGTGCTGCCGTCGTTGAAGGCGATCCGGATGCGGACGCTGGCCGGGTAGTGCCGGTTCATGCGGATAAAGCCGTCGGCGTCCTGCTGGAGGGTGATCACGGGGTCCTGCTTTCGTTCGTGGGAGCAGACTCAAGTTTGCCGCAGATCCCTTGAAAACCCCTCCACGGCCGGTGCGATACTGGGCCATGGGGATGACACGGCGGGGAACGTGGCTGCGGTACGGGCTGGTCTCGGCCGTCTTGATCGGAGTCCATCTGGGCAGCCTGTGGTTCTTTTCCGAGGGCGTCTACCGGGGCACGTCGAACGTCCCGCTCATCAAATTCCCGCAGGAAGTCGACCACTTCTTCGTCCTGACCTTCACGCCCACGCTGATCGGGCTCAAATACCTGGCCTACGACTCAGCAGTGCGGGCCTTCACCAAGGTCTACCGGCCGCCCGCGCTGATGGTGGTCTTCGTTGCCGGCTACCTGGTGGCCCTGGCGATGGACCTTGCAGGGCTGGTCGCGGCGTCGAAGCCCATGGCAGACTCCGGGTTCGCCATCCTGGGCGCCATCTGCCAGACGCCGCTGGTCCTTGTCGCTGCCGGCGGTCTCATCGCGGCGACCGTCCTGCTGAAGGACAGACCGCCGCAGACCGGGCCCAACCCCTCCCCCGAGTTTTAGGCCCGCAGCTACCCCTCGCAGGCCACCCCGTCGCCGTCGCCGTCCAGGCCTGCGCGGTACCCGGCGGTGCCGGCGTACAGCGGTGCCGCTCCGGCAGCCACCACCTCGGCACAGTTGGCGTAGTAGACAACGGTGGAACTGGAAGCGGCCGCCACGGTGGTCGGCGCCAGCTGCCCCGGGCATCCGGCCAGAATGCCGGCGATCGCGTCGTGCTCAGCCTGCGTCACCCACAGCCCGTACCGGGCCTTCACGGACACCTGCCGCGCCACGTACCCGCACCGGAAGCCCTTGACCGGCGGCAACCAGGTGGCGGCGTCGCCGTCGCCCTTTTGCTGGTTGATGGGACCGTCGGTGGCCTGCAGGTTCAGCGGATCGTTGGCGAACGCCGTTCGCTGCTCCAAGCTCAGCTGCTGGGCACCCTTCTGCCACGCGTCACTGAGCGCCACCACGTGGTCGATCTGCACGGCGCTGCTGGTGGTGGTGCCGCGCACGAAGTCGATCACGGTGCCTGTGTAGGGGTCCGCGAGCACCCCGGTCTTGACCGTGCAGGGCACGCTGCCGGTGAAGGTCACCTCGGTCAGGTCCCGCTGGAGGATGTCGTTGCGGGTGTCGCAGCCGTTCTGGTCCACGTCCGCCCACGTGGGCCCGAACAGCGAGCGCTCGTACCCGGTCTTGGGCGCCCGGCCCTTCACCGGGAGGGTCTCCAGCAGGTCCGCCGCCTGGACGGTATCCGACGATGCGCCGGCCGTGGTGGTGGCGTCGGCAGCAGCCGCCGGCAGGTTTGCGCCGAAGAGCGCCAGCACGGCGGAAAGGGCGACGGCGGCCGCCCACCGGGTGCCGGACGCAGGAGCGGCTTCGGGCAAGGACGTGTGGCTGGACATGCAGGTTCCCCAGGTTGTTTGCATGAAGGTTAGGTGCGTCAGCCCCCATGATCGCTGACGCCACGGATGAGCCTAGCGGCCGTGGAGCCCTGAATTTGCCGGTTCCGGAGCAACTGGGCCAATCCTTCCCGACTCCTGCGGGTATCCTGCGGCGGCTTCAACCGGGCCCCGCACCTCGCGTTCACCTCCGCTCCAACTCGCCGCACCCGCCGCGCAACCTGCCTTCCCTAGCGTGGACGGGTCACCCGGCCCACCGCCGGCCCCGCACCCCTTGGAGGAACCACCCATGCGCCACGTCCTGACTGCCGCGGCAGCCGCCGCCCTCATCGCCGCCATGGCGAGCCCCGCCGTCGCCGCCGATGGCAACGAAGCCGGCGCGCCGTCGTCGAACGCTGCCGGAGCCGCCACCTCCGCCCTGAAGGTGAACGAGCGCAACGGCTCGTTCGACCTGCAAAGCCACCGCGGCGGCCGCGGCCAGTGGACCGAGGAGTCCCTGGCGGCATTCGGGAACTCCCTGGCGCTGGGCGTGACAACCCTCGAGCTGGACACGCACCTGACCGAGGACGGCAAGGTGGTGGTGTGGCACGACGACACCATCCAGGCCAACAAGTGCACCGACACCGCACCGGCTGCAGCAGGCGATCCCGAATTCCCCTACGTGGGCCGCCGCGTGGCCGACCTGTCCCTGGCGCAGCTGAAGACGCTGGACTGCGGCTTCAAGCAGCTGCCCGGCTTCCCGGAGCAGGACGTGGTGGAGGGCAACCGGATCGCCGAACTCAAGGACGTCTACCAGTTGGCCCGCGACCGCAAGGCTGACAAGGTCCGCTTCAACGTGGAAACCAAAGTCAATGACAGCGAAATTGGCGGCGCCGGCATGGAGTCCCTCACCCGCGCGGTGGTTGCCGAAATCCGGGATTCAGGCATGTCGGACCGGACCACCCTGCAGTCCTTCGACTGGTCCTCCCTGAACCTGACCAAGAAGATCGCGCCCGAACTGACACTCGTGGCCCTGTCCAGCGGGGACGCCTGGATGGGCGTGGGGATTCCCGGCGCCAGCCCCAACCTGGGCGGCGTCGACATCGACGACTACGACGGTTCCCTTCCCAAGGCGGCAGCTGCCCAGGGGTACGACGTCGTCTCCCCCACGTTCAGTTCGGTCACCCCCAAGATGATCGCCGACGCCCACGAGCTGGGACTTGCCGTCATCCCGTGGACCGTGAACACGACTGCGGACATGGCGCGCCTGATGGACCTGGGCGTGGACGGCATCATCACCGACTACCCCACCCGCCTGCGCACGCTGATGGAGGAGCGCGGCCTGAAGCTGCCGAAGGCCTACGGGGTCTGAGCCTGCGCCGGGGCGGGCCCGTCCCACCAGTCCAGCACTCTGCTGGCATGGAACGTGAGCCACTTGGACGGCTCACCCGGCGGCACGTCCACCTCGAACCACACCCGGCCTAGGTGCCGGCGTTCCTGGATCCACGTGCCGTCGGGTTGCCGGGCTGACCGCACCAGCTCGATGGCGTCGGCCAACCGGGGATCCGGGGCCGCGTCGTCGTACAGTGCCGCAGCCCGGAAGTAATCCAGCGCGTGCAGCGCGCTGTAGAACCACCGGAACGGGTATGCGAAGTGTGACACCCATGGTGCCACCTGCTCCCGCGTGGCCATCCGGTACAGCAGCTTGCGTTCCAGCAGGTACTCCTCGCCGCGGTGCCGGGCCGCCCGGAGCTCCGCCGAACCGCCAGTGGCCCCCTCGTAGTACAGCAGGCCTTCGAGCGAGTTGATGGTGGAGTGAAACGAGGACCGCTGGGACCCGTTCACCCACTCACAGTTCCAGCCGCCGTCCTCCTGTTGATGCTCCACGAACCACCGCGCAAGCCCCGCAACGTCCGCCCCCAGCCATGCACCGTTGGCCAGGGTGAACGCGTTGATGCAGCAATCCACCTCGCCGCCCCAGTACGGCAAGGCCTCGTACTCCCACCGGCTGTTGGCGGCGAGCTTTTCGGCCGTGCCGGCGAGCGCAGCCGCGTCCAGCCCCCACTCCCGCAGCATGTTCAGGGACCAGGTGGTGGCGGTATACGGCTGGCCGGCATCGGCCGCGGCCTCCGGCCCTTCGAAGTCAAAGTCCGCGGGGAAGTACGCGCCGCCGGCCCACTGCCCGTCCGGGTCCTGCAGCGCCAGCAGTTCGGCGCCGAATCCCTCGGTCCGAACTCGGGCACGGGTACGTTCCCATTGGGCCGGCGGCGCACCTGCCAGGTCACGCTCCACCTGCCACTTCAGGGCAGGATCGGAGTCGAGCAGCCAGTTGATCAGTCCGGGGTCTGCGGCCATAACGGGGACACTACCACTGCGCCCGGCAGGCCAGCCCGCTACTGTCCGGGGCGACCAGCGGGCGCTTTAACTCAGCATCTTCTTCAAAGGAATGCACAGCTCAAGTGGACCCCGATCCATACGGACGCGTGATCGCCTCGAGGAAATGTCCGTCAGGATCCGCGAAGTAGACGCCGCGTCCGCCGTCGTTGTGGTTGATCTGCTGTGGGCGGGACCGGCCCGGGTCCGCCCAGTAGGGGATGCCCCCGGCCTGGATCCGCGCGAAAATTCCGTCGAAGTCCTCCTCGCTGACCAGGAAGGCGTAGTGCTGCGGGGCGATGGGACCGTCTGCCGTGGCGAAATCGAGGGCTGCCCCATCGTCAAGGGGTACGGTCATGAAAGACCACATGGCTTGGGGTTCCGGCAGTCCGAGCACGGTGGCCAGGAACTTCGCCGAACGGTGCTTGTCAGTTGCGTAGACGATGGTGTGGTTGAAAGTGACCGTCATGGTGGCCTCCCTGGCTGTGGTTCTCTGACACCATCTGACGTCCAGGACCCCTGAGATTCAAGAGCGCGCGCTGGTGACGGTCAGCGGAGGCTTAGCGCAACCACTAAGCCGATAACGACTGCTGCGACGAGCCCCAGCGTCAGATAGACCCCGGCCTTCATCGAGCTCTTCTGGACGGCGGCGCCGGTCTCCGGAAGCACCTCTTGCCAGGCCTCTATTGCCTCAAGCCCCTGGTAGTAGGCAAACATCATGGCGGCGCTGCCGGCTACGCCTGCCACCGCGCCCATTCCCCCCGCACCGCTCATGGCCGCTCCCGCTGAACCGGCGCGGCTGAGGCCGGTGTGGTCAGAGTGGCCGCTGGAGTCTGCTGCCATTTCTGCCATCTGCCATGGTGACGGGCTTGGCGACAATGAAGCGCCGACGCCCAGGATGTCGTGCTTGCGGCCTTGGGCCGTGACGACCATGGTCCCCATACTCGTGAACCGGACTGTGGCCTGGGATGCCGGCAGGGAAAATACCGGCACCCCGGCGGCGTCTCGCATGCTGAACGTGCCCGCTGAATCCATGCCCACTATGACAGGAACGGTCTTGGCTCCGTTGATCATGCTCTTTCGCCAGTAGAGCAGGGACTTCATCGGCTTCGCGGAACCCATCGGTGTTATGTCCATGACCACAGCTTAGGGGCGCCCCGGCAGCGGATGCATTGCACCGTTTGCCGGGTCCATTGCCGTTCTGCCCCTGATGCGTTATGGCAACGTTAGGAAAGAGCGGCGGCGAGGCGCATAGTTAGGAGATGACTAGCCCTTACACCCGCGGCGACTCCTTCAGCAGCGAAGCTTCCCGGAAACACATCAGGCAGGCGCTCACTGACTACGGGGCAACGGACATCCTCTTCACCCAACGGGGGAACCAGGGCGCCCTCGCCTTCAGGGGTGACGGAAGGCAATTCCGGATTGTCATGCCGTTACTGCAGTCCGAAGGGGCGCTTGCTATTCGCGGGGACATCGCAGACAGCCGGCTCCACGAAGCGAACGCAAAAGTCCTGGAACGCGCCAACCGCAAATCCTGGCATGCCCTTGCCATGACCATAGACGCCAAGCTCGGAGCGGCGGCGGCCGGCATCGCCACCCTTGAATCAGAATTTTTGGCCCACGTGGTTCTCCCCGGAAACCACACTGTGCTGGACGAACTCGAATCGGTCATCGACTCTGCCTACCGGTCTGGCAGTCGTCCCTCATTCGGGGGCACCGGTACCCTTCCGCCCCACGAAGACGCGCTAATGAGCGTAGACTCAAATTACCTCGGGACACCGTGACTGGACGTCCGGTCTACCGAGAAACGAGTTCAATTCTCTCTGCAGCTCTCCTGGGCTGCTGACCAGCGCCGTACCGAGCGACTTCGACTCCGGCGCTTCAGGGAATTAGGACGACGAGGGCGGCCAAGATCGAACCAAAGGCCCAAACGGCATCCAGCCGTTCCCTCCCCGCAGCCGGCCCGGACCCGGGTCCCCTGCCGCCTTTCACAGCCGCCACCTCACGGGATCCGGCAGTGCATCTTCTAGAACGCTGGTAGAACACCATGACCACCACCCAAGATTCTGCCGTCCGTGCCGACTCGGCACTAACGCTCAGCGGAGTCCTCGCATCCGCGCTGCCGCATGATCTGGGCACCGCCCAGGGGCCCACGCGCTACACCGTCCCGGCTGTCTTCTCCCGCCGGCCCCAGCCCCGGGAGATCGATCTGTTGCACGGCGCAGGCACCAAGCGCCGCCTCGCCGAGGCCGGGTACGGCGACGTGGACGTCCATGTGTCGGACCGCCGCCTCCTGATCACCAACACCAATCTGGCAGACCTCAAGTCGGGACTGGCCCACCTCCTTGGCGTGATCCTGCACGACATCTCCGCCCAGGCCGCACAGGAACGTACTGACCGCAGCGAAGAACTGGAAGCCCTGGGGCTGGTCGAGGAACAGCGTCTTGAGTCGCTCCGCCGGGCGGCCTCCGAGATCCACTTCGACTAAACCCCGGCAATTCAATGGCGGCCGTGTGAGTTGCGGCCGGCAACCCCGTGGCGCATCCCGGGGGGTGAACCGCCCGGCGCTCTCCCTTGTCCAGTCTTTTCGCCAGCCCGCCGACCCATGAACCAGAGCCCCCGAAAGGCACACCATGACAGATTTGAGCATCCGAAACCAGTGGAACCGGCTTCCCTCCCCTGTGACGCAGTGGCTGATGGAAAATCCCGGCTGCATGATCCTTCCGCGGACAATCTCCGCGGAAATCAGTGCAGCCACGGGCGAAGCGGTCAATACCGATCCCCACGGCGAGACCACGTTGTGCCAGGAAGACCTGGATTTCATCCGCATGAAGTCCCGTGAGGCCGAGTCCGGACAGCCGGACCCCGGTTATACGTTCTTCGACTCCGTCCAGCCGTAGGCACATCCGGCCCGAACCCCGCGCACCCGGAACCCTGTCCGCGTCGTCCCATGGCGATGGGTCAGATAGTGGCCAGGGCGCCCTTGGCGCTTTCCACCAGAACATGGGTTCCTGCCAGAATGTGCACCACCTCGCCGTCAATCTGGCACGGGACAGCATCCCGCGTGGAGAAGGCAAAGCTTGTGACGCTGGGTTGATGCCCGAGTCCCAGCGTGACGGCCCGGAGCGTCATCAGCGCCATCTTCATGAGCCCTGCATGGGGCAGCGTCACCACCTCGAACCGGCCATCGTCCGGGTAGTGGGACTCGCTCACCGTTCCATACTTTGCCATGCGCGAGATGTTGGCCAGGATCAGGCTGTCGAACTTCGCGGTGGCCCCGTCGTCGCGCACCAGCTCGAACGGCCTCAGGCCGGACAGGGTGCGGGCAACGGAAACCAGTTCCAGGACTTTTCCTTTGCCGCCCTTTTCGATGCCGATGGCCATCAAGGGCGTGAGCCCGAACCCCACATAGGAGTGCGCGTACTGGACCTGCCCTCCAGTTGCGGTGCGGAACGTTACCCGCAGCAGGTCGATGTGCCGGACACCGCCGGTCCGAAGAGCATCACGGAGGGGCCGGGGCGGCAAGCTCCGGAAGTGATCATTGGCGTTGCCTGCAGGAAGCACGGTGCAGACCGCCTTGCTGCCGGGAACGTCCATCACGCCATTGACCACCTCGTTGTACCCGCCGTCACCGCTGACCGATACAAGAAGCGGAGCACCCCGCCCGGCCTCGGTCCGGGCAAGCCCGCGGGCGTGCCCGGCATAGTCGGTAGGCCGCAGGTCAACAGGCATACCCGGCAGGTCCGCGGCCAGTTCCCGCCGCAGGGCCTCTATCCGCTGGCCCATCCCCGCCCTGCCCGGGTTGAAGATCACCACGGCGCGGTCAAAGGGCGCGGCGGGTGCTCTGTCATCAGCCATGGCGTGCCCGTTCTCCCGGTTCCTGGTGCGGTTTCCAGCCTAGCCCTGGACCCCGTAGTTCCGAAGGAGACGCCGACGGCGGCACCCAAGCCGGGTGCCGCCGTCGTCCGTCCTGCAGGGAGAAGCCCTACTTCAGTTTCAGTACAAGCACGGGAGTGTTCTTCTTGTACTCCTCGTAGTCCGCCTGGCCGCCCCACTTCTTGTCGGCCTTCTTCTCCAGGGGCGGCACGCCGCTGCCCTTGATCAGCAGCAGTGCCACGAATACCGGGGAAACCAGTGCCGCCCACTGCCAGCCCTGCAGTACCGGCAGGGCGATGATGGCCACGCCGACCCACAGGGTGATCTCACCGAAGTAGTTGGGGTGGCGCGACTTGGACCACAGCCCGGTGTTAATGAAGCGGCCCTTGTTGGCGGGGTCGTCCTTGAACCGGTTCTTCTGGACGTCCGCCACGGTCTCGATGGTGATGCCCGTGAGCCACACCAGCAGGCCCACCCAGAAGAACCAGTCCAGCCCCACTTTCTTGTCCGAGGTGATGGCCACCCACGCGAGCGCCGCTGTGAGCACCACCCACAGGCCCTGGATGGTCCACGTGTTCAGGAAGCGGAAGAAGTCAGGCTTGAGCTCATCGAAGCGGTCGTCCTTGCCGTGCTTGCTGATCCGCAGGAACAGGAAGCTGCCCAGCCGCGCGGCCCACAGCACCACCATGGCCGCCAGCAGCATGCCGCGGGCATCCACGCCCGGGCTGGCCAGCACCAGGAACACCGTGATGGAGATGTACGTCAGGGCGCCGGTGAGATCGTAGAACTTCTCCGTCTGCGCCTTGTAGGACGGGATGAACACCAGCCACTGGATCACAAAGGCAATGGCCACCCCCAGCGCGAACACCGGGAACCCGCCGATCCTGGAACCGTCCTGGCTTCCGGCAATGGCGATGAGCACCGCCACCACCACGGCAATAACGGTACTGATGAGCGCCTTGCGGCTCTTTTCGTCCACGAACAGATTCCTTTCCCCTGGGCCGCCGCGCGCTGCTGCACGGCCGGTCCCACCACTCCTGCTAGCCTTCCTTGTATTCAATCTATTTTGATCACTAGAGAGCAATAACTACTATAGATGCTGGAAAGCCGAGGAGGAACCGTGAGCCTGTTGCCGCACCACCCGGCCACGTCCGCGCTCCAGGGACTGTTCAACCTCGCCAACGAAATCGAACGCGAAGTGGCCCGCAGGCTGGACCTGAACCTCACCGACTACCGCGCCCTCTCGGCACTGGCCCAGTCCGGGCCTGTCACGGCGGGCGCGCTCGGCGAAACCCTCGGCGCTACGGCTGCCACCACCACCGCCATCGTGAACCGGCTTGAGGCCCGTGGCTATGCCGAGCGCCTCCGCTCGGAAGAAGACCGCCGCCACGTCCACGTGAATGCAACGTCCGTGGCCATCAAGGAAATCATGGACCTGATGCGCCCCCTCATGGACGCCACCAGCGAGCACATCAAAACTCTCCCCGCCGCCCAGCAGGACGCCGTCGGGAACTTCCTGGACGTCGCCCTGACCCTCATGCAGGAGCACCTCCACACACTTTCCGGGAAGGACACCCCTTGAGAGACTTCACCTCCCCGCCGCTGGCTGACCTGTCCGGCCACCGAAACGCCACCGACCTGCTGATGCACCGCTTCCACACCTCCCCGGAGCACATCGCCTTCGAGGTGCGGACCGAGGGCGCTTCCATCACCGATCCCTGGCGGCAGGTGACCACCCGGCAGTTCGTGGAAGAGGTCAAAGCCCTGGCCAAGGGCCTGATCGCCGTCGGCCTGCAGCCCGGCGACTCAATGGCCATTATGTCCCCCACCCGGTACGAATGGGCGGTGGCGGACATGGCTGCGTGGTTCGCCGCCGCCGTCGTGGTCCCCGTCTACGAAACCTCCGCCCAACCCCAGGTGACCGCCGTGCTGGCCGACGCCGGGGTCCGCCTGGCCATTGCCGGGACCGCCGGGCATGCCGCCCTGTTGGACAAAGGGCTCGCGCAGGCGGGGCTGGAAAACCTGGGCGTCTGGACCATGGATGGCCGCCCGGGCGCTGACCTCGACGCCCTGGTACAACGCGGCGCCGGCATCCCGGACGGCGAGGTGGGGCAACGGCGCCTGCTGCCGGACCTGGAATCGGTGGCCACCATCGTCTACACGTCCGGCACCACCGCCGCGCCGAAGGGCGCCTTGATCACGCACGGCAACTTTGTGGGCCAGATCCGCAATGTGGGCGCCGCCTACACGTCCGTGGTCCATGAGGGCGGCAACACCATCATCTTCCTGCCCATGGCGCACGTCCTGGCCCGCGGCCTGCAGCTGATCTGCCTGGCCAACGGCATGCGCATCGCGCACCTGTCCGATCCCCGGGACGTGGTGCCCGCCCTTGGCGCCCTCAAGCCCACCTTCCTGGTGGTGGTCCCCCGCGTGCTGCAGAAGATCCAGGCATCCGCTGCCGCAGCCGCCGCTCAGAAGCACCTGGGCCGGGCCTGGGCTTTGGCGCAGCGTACGGCTGTGGAATGGGGCAGGTTCACGGAAGCGCACGACGCCGACGCCTCGGTCCGTGGACCGCTCGGCCTGCGTGCCCGGCACGCTGTGTTTGACCGGCTGTTCTACGCCCGCCTGCGCACCCTGGTGGGCGGCCGGCTGGACTGCCTGCTCTCCGGCGCCGGCGCGCTGGACGCTGAACTGTCCCTCTTCTTCCGCGGCCTGGGCCTGCCCGTCATCGAGGGCTACGGCCTCACCGAGACCACGGCTCCGCTGACCGGGAACCTGCCCGGCGCCATCCGCTCCGGGTCCGTGGGCGTGCCCATGCCCGGAACCACCCTCCGGATCTCGGACCAGGGCGAGGTGCTGGCCCGCGGCGTGGGCGTGTTCGCAGGCTACCGCCGGCCCGCCGACAACGCCGACGCGTTCATTGACGGGTTCTTCCGCACCGGTGACCTGGGCGAGCTCGACTCCCAGGGCCGGCTCACCCTCAAGGGCCGGATCAAGGACGTGATCGTCACCGCTGGCGGCAAGACCGTCACCCCCGCCATCTGGGAAGGCTATGTGGAGGGTGATCCCCTGGTGGCACACGCCGTCATGGTGGGCGAGGGCAAGCCCTATCTGGGCGGGCTGGTGCTGCTGGACCCCGAGTCCGTGGCTGCCTGGGCGGAGCGGGAAGGCATTGCCGATCTGGCCGGGCTGCGGATACCGGACGACGGCGGCCCGGTCCAGATCGAGGACGACCGGCTCCTCAGCGTGGTGGGCACGGCGGTCAGTGGCGCCAACGCCCGGCTGGCACGGTCGGAGCAGGTGCGGAAGTTCGTGCTGTTGCTCGCCGACCTCAACGAGTCCCGCGGGTTGGTCACCCCCACCATGAAGCTCAAACGCACGGTGTTCACCGAGCGCACCCGCCACTTTGTGGACCACCTGTACACCGACGCAAGGAGCCAAGCATGAGCCCCCGCACCAAGAACTGGTTGACCGCCTACATTGTCAGCGCCCTGATTTTCGCCGTACTGGACGTGGTGTGGATCCTGCTGGTGGCCAACCCGCTGTACCAGAACCAGATCGGCCACCTGCTGGCGCCGAAGGCCAACCTGCCCGGCGCCGTCCTCTTCTACGTCATCTTCGTGGCGGGAATGGTGCACTACGGCGTCCGGCCCAACAACCCCGATGCCACGGTGCGGCAGCGGGTCACGGGCGCCGCGCTGTTCGGGTTCTTCACCTATGCCACGTGGGCGCTGACCGGGTTCGCCGTGCTCAAGGACTTCACGGCGCTGGTGGCGGTGACGGACATCCTCTGGGGTGCCGCAGCCTGCAGCCTTGTTACGTGGGTGACTTCGGTGACCCTCCGACGGCGGCTCGAGACACGGGCGCCCTGACGCGCCTTCGCTTCGTCCCCTGCGTCACGCCGGGCAGCCTTTGAACCCACCCGTGCGGACGATACCCCGGAAACCCGGGGCTCGTCGTCGTCCGTTGCCATGAAAGCCTGCTCGGCGTGACACGCACGCCAAGCGCGAGCGTCACCCGAAGAGGGCGGCCACCTGGGTGAGCGTCTGGAAGACCCCGTAGGCCAGCGGGATTCCCACCAAGACCCAGCCCAGGACCAGCCTTCCGGTGGACCGCTTGGCCGGCTGGTGTGCGCCGGGGGTTTGTGCAGTGCTGCTCATGTCAGGCCTCCATGGAAGATGTGTGCCGCTCGGGGCGGGGTTCGTGGAAACGGGCGTCGACGGGTTTGACCAGCAGGTTGGCCACAAACCCGATGATCAGCAGCGCCACCATGGTCAGCAGCGCCGGCTGGTAGGACGCGGCGTTCAGCTGGCCCGGCTTGCCCTGCGCGTCCAGGATGGCGTTGACGATCAGCGGTCCCGCCACCCCGGCCGCGGACCATGCGGTAAGCAGCCGGCCGTGGATGGCGCCCACCTGGTATGTCCCGAAAAGGTCCCGCAGGTACGCCGGGACCGTGGCAAAGCCGCCGCCGTAGAACGAGATGATGACGAATGCCAGCGCCACGTACAGCGCGGTGGCACTGGAACCGGCAAATGCCAGCACCGTGTACAGCACGGTACCGACTCCCAGGTACATCATGTAGATCCGCTTGCGGCCGGTGACATCGGAGGTGGCGGACCAGGCGAACCGGCCCGTCATGTTGCCGATGGACAGCAGCCCCACAAAGCCTGCCGCGACGCCGGCACTGACCAGGGACTTGCCGTCTGACTGGCGGAAGAAGTCCTGGATCATGGGCGCGGCCTGCTCCAGGATCCCGATCCCGGCGGTGACGTTGCAGAACAGCGCCACCCACACCAGCCAGAACTGCCGCGTCTTAATAGCGTTCTTGGCAGAGACGTTCTCCGTGGTGACCAGCTTTGCTGCCTTGACCTTGGAGGGGTCGAACCCGGCGGGCCGCCAGTCTTCTGCCGGCACCCGGACGGTGAACGCACCGAAGAGCATGTAGGCGAGGTAGACGACGGCGAGGGTCAGGAAGAGCTTGCCCACCGCGTCGCCGCTGGCCACCCAGCCCTGGGCACCGGAGTTGGGGTCGTACGCCTTGAGTAGTGCCTGGGACACCGGGCTGGCGATCAGCGCGCCGCCGCCGAAGCCCATGATCGCCATGCCGGTGGCCAGGCCGGGCCGGTCCGGGAACCACTTGATAAGGGTGGACACGGGCGAGATGTAGCCGATGCCCAGCCCGATGCCGCCCACGAAGCCATAGCCCAGATAGACAAGCCAGAGCTGGTGGGTGAAGATGCCCAGCGAGCCGATCAGGAAGCCGCCCACCCAGAACATGGCCGAGGTGAACATCGCCTTGCGCGGCCCGTTGGTGTCCACCCAGGTACCCATGACCGCGGCGGAAAGGCCGAGCATCACGATGGCGATGGAGAAGATCACGCCGATCTCGGTGAGGCTGGCGCCAAAGTGCTTGACCAGCGCGGTCTTGTACACGCTGGTGGCGTAGGCCTGCCCGATGCACAGATGGACCGCGAGCGCGGCGGGCGGCACCAGCCAGCGGTTGAAGCCCGGCGGGGCGATGGAGTGGTCACGGTCCAGGAAGCCCATGGTTGATTCCCTTTGTTTGTCGAAGACGTCGGTGTCTGCTCGATCCAGAGGCTAAAGGCCTTTCATTTGCCGGGCCCGTTGCCTTCGGCCATCATCATGCAAATCATCAGTAAACGTACTGTTGGCGCGCCGAGCGGCGGGATTTTTGTGCCGAGCGGCGGCGTCAGGCCGCTTTGATGGGTGAGGTGCTGCTGGAGGAAGCCGCCTGGCCTTCGCGGGCCAGGAAGGCGGACAGCTCGCCGATGGTGCTCATCAGCGGCGCCGGGAAGACGACGGTGGTGTTCTTGTCCACGCCGATCTCCACCAGGGACTGCAGGTTCCGGAGCTGCAGCGCCAGGGGGTGGGCCATCATGGTGTCGGACGCGTCGCCGAGGGCCGTTGCGGCAATGGCCTCCCCTTCGGCGGCGATGATCTTTGCCCGCTTTTCGCGTTCGGCTTCAGCCTGGCGGGCCATGGCGCGCTTCATGCTTTCGGGCAGTTGGATGTCCTTCAGTTCCACCAAGGTGACTTCGACGCCCCAGTCGACGGTGAGCACATCGAGGAATTCGCGGATGTCGGCGTTGATCCGTGCGGTTTCGGACAGGGTCTGGTCCAGGGTGTGCTGGCCCACGACTTTCCGCAGGGTGGTCTGGGCGATCTGGTCGATGGCCGCTGCCACGTTCTCGATCGCGATGACGGACTTCACGGCATCCACTACCCGGTAATAGGCAACCGCGGAAACGTCCACGCTCACGTTGTCCTGGGTGATGATGCCCTGGGACTGGATGGGCATGGTCACGATCCGCAGGCTGACCAGCGGCAGCCGGTCGATGACCGGGATGATCAGCCGGAGGCCGGGCTCCCTCACGCCGATGACCCGGCCAAGCCGGAAGAGCACGCCCTTCTCGAATTGGCGCACGATCCGGATGGACATTCTCGCGACGATGAGCAGCAGGATGACCAGGACGATGACAACTAATGTGGTGGGGTCCATCAGGATCCCCTCCTATAAGTGGCGGGACGTGCCGTCGCCGGGGACGGCGTCGTGACAGGTGTCCTGGCTCCATTGTCCCACCAACCAGCGGGCGGAAGCCTTGAATCGGTTGCCGGAATCTGCCTTTTGCCGTGGTCCCGCGCCGCCCTGCTTTCGGCCGGCGGCAGCGGGTGGCAGAGTGGGACGATGAGTGAGCAACCCGCCGGCCTGGTCCTGGACCTGGAGTGCACGGTGCCGTCCCCGCCGGAGGCAACGTTCCGGCTGCTGACGGACCCGGTCCGGCTTGCCGAATGGTGGGGCCCGCACGGCTTCAGCATCCCGGAAGTGGACGTCAACCTGGTGGTGGGCGGCCGCTACCGGTTCCGCATGGCCCCGCCGGAGGGCGAGCCGTTCCACCTCTCGGGCGAGTCCTTGGAGATCGATCCGCCCTGGCGTCTGGTCTACACCTTCGCCTGGGAGGAACCGGCGCCGGACGACCGGGAGACTTTGGTGGACCTCTCCCTGGCGAGTACCGGAACCGGGACCCGGGTGGTCCTCTCGCAGGGACCGTTCCTGACCGAGGAGCGGCTGGCCCTGCACCGGAACGGGTGGAGCGATTCGTTTGAAAAGCTGGGTGTGGCCGCCCGGAGCGCCGGTGTGGAGCCGCGTCACGCAGAGCAGACTTTCAACCCACCCGCGGGGACGAAACCCTGGAAACCCGGGGCTCGCCGTCGTCAATTGCCGTGAAAGCATGCCCAGCGTGACGTCAGACTGGCCCAGTTTTCACAATTAAGTCTCAAAAAATCCGCGGTTCCCGCCGCCGTTTCTCCCTGAAAACTGGGCCAGTGTGACGCTGCCGGACGCCTCATGCCGCGGCGGCTACGCGGCAAACTCGGAAAACCGGGGCGCAAGCCCAGGCGTGCGGTAGCTTGGGCCAGTATTCACAGCAGCTTTCGAACCCGGGGCAGGTACGGCATGGACGCGGACGTCATCATCATCGGCGGCGGGCTGGCCGGGCTGGTGGCCAGCAACGAGCTGGTCCGGGCCGGCAAGCGGGTGGCCATCGTGGACCAGGAGAACGAGGCCAACCTGGGCGGGCAGGCGTTCTGGTCACTGGGCGGGTTATTCCTGGTGGACACGCCGATGCAGCGCCGCCTGGGCGTCAGGGATTCCTTCGAACTGGCGTGGCAGGACTGGCAGGGTTCGGCGCAGTGGGACAGGCTGTCCGGCACCCACCCCGAGGATGAGTGGGCGCAGCAGTGGGGCCGCGCCTACGTCGAATTCGCAGCGGGTGAGAAGCGCGGGTGGCTAAGGGAACAGGGCATCCGGTTCACGCCGCTGGTGGGCTGGGCCGAGCGCGGCGACGGCCGGGCCGGCGGCCACGGCAACTCGGTCCCCCGCTTCCACGTCCCGTGGGGTACCGGCACCGGTGTGTCGGAGCCGTTCGCGGACAAGGCCCGGGAAGCAGCGTCGGCGGGCAGCGTCGGGTTCTTCTTCCGGCACCGGGTGGACGGTTTAACGTACGACGGCGGCACGGTCACCGGGGTGCGCGGCGCCGTGCTGGCGCCTGATGTTTCCCCGCGCGGGGTGTCGTCCAACCGCGATGTCGTGGGCGAATTCGAGCTGCGGGCGCAGGCTGTGGTGATTGCCTCCGGCGGGATCGGCGGGAACCACGGGCAGGTGCGCCGCTGGTGGCCCGACCGGCTGGGGACGCCGCCGGCGAAGATGGTCACCGGGGTGCCACAGCACGTGGACGGGCGGATGCTGGACATCGCGGATCAGTCCGGCGTGCGGCTGGTAAACCGGGACCGCATGTGGCACTACACCGAGGGGATCCAGAACTGGAACCCCATCTGGCCGGACCACGCCATCCGCATCCTGCCCGGCCCTTCATCCCTGTGGTTCGATGCCCTGGGCCGCCGCCTGCCCTCGCCCGGCCTGCCCGGCTACGACACCATGGGCACCCTCCGGCTCCTGCGGACCACCCTGGAGCTCCAGCAGCACAGCCATTCCTGGTTCATCCTCAACCAGCGCATCATCGAAAAGGAATTCGCCCTCTCCGGCTCGGAGCAGAACCCGGACATCACCAACCGCGACCTCAAGCTGCTGCTGAAGACCCGGCTGGGCCGCGGCGCGTCCGGCCCCATCGAGGCGTTCAAGGAGCACGGCGCCGATTTCGTGGTGGCGGACAACCTGCAGGACCTGGTCCGCGGGATGAACGGACTGACGGAGGAGCCGCTGCTGTACTACGCGCAGCTCCGGCGGCAGATCGGGGAGCGCGACGCGGAGATCCGCAACCCGTACTCCAAGGACACCCAGGTGGCGGGCATCCGCAACAGCCGCCGCTTCCTGGGCGACAGGCTGTTCCGCACGGTCAAACCGCACCGGATCCTGGACCCCGCCGCCGGCCCGTTGATCGCCGTGCGGCTGCATGTGGTTACGCGGAAGACGCTGGGCGGGATCCAGACCAACCTCTCCGGCCAGGCACTGGGCCACGACGGCGTTCCCATTCCCGGGCTCTATGCCGCAGGCGAGGCAGCCGGGTTCGGCGGCGGCGGTGCCCACGGCTACAACGCCCTCGAAGGCACCTTCCTGGGCGGCTGCATCTTCACCGGCAGGACTGCTGGACGTTCCCTCGCGAAAGCGCTGTAAAACTCAGGGCACCGGAGCCAAGCCCAGCGCGGTCGTCGTACTACAGCGTAGCCAGTGGACCCGGGCACCCAGCCCAGGTGCCGCCGTCGTACGTTGCCTGCCCCGCCCGCAGGTCCGGTGAACCGGGGCCCCTAAGATGAGGCATGGACTTCGAAGACGTGCTCCTGACTGCGGTAGGCGCCGCGCTGATTCTGCTGATGATCGCCGACGTCTTCAACACCTTGCTCTACCCGCATGGCTCGGGTCCGGTGGGCAGGACCATCATGCGCGGGTTCTGGCTGCTGTCCAGGAAACTCAGGGGCGGGGCCTCCTCCATCGCCGCACCGCTGGCCATGGCTGCAGTCATCGCCGCCTGGGCCGCCCTTGCCGCCGTGGGCTGGGCCCTGCTGTACCTCCCCCATTTGCCGGACGGATTCACCTACTCGGCAGGTATCCCCCGGCAGGCTGACTTCCCGGAAGCGCTGTATATCTCGCTGGTGGCCCTCTCAACTGCAGGATTCGGCGAGATCGTTGCCACCCACCCGCTGCTTCGGCTGGTGATGGCCTTCCAGGCTGTGGCCGGTTTTGGCCTGCTAACCGCCACGGTGTCCTGGATCCTGCAGACCTACCCGGCCCTGAGCCGCCGGCGCGCCCTTGCCCACCAGCTCAACCTGTTCCGGGAAGCGGCAGGGCCCTCCGGCGTCGCTTCCTTGGAGGCCCGGCATGCGGCGGGGTTACTGGAGTCCATGGCTGAGAACGTGGCCTCCGTGAGCATCGATCTCCTGTCCTTCCACGAGACCTACTACTTCCATGAGGTGGAGCAGCGGGGCTCCCTTCCGGCCACCATTGCGTACGCCCACCAGCTGGCCTTGGACGCCCGGGGCAGCGACAACCCCGAACTCCGGTTCGCCGGGCGCATGCTCTACGCGGCGCTGGATGACCTGGCACAAGTGCTGCGCGGGAAGTTCGGCCATGTGGGCGACACGTCATCAGACGTCTTCGACCACTACGAGCTCCACCACAGACACCGGCGGCCGCCGGAACAGCGACGGTGACGCTATCCCCGTGGACCGGAGGACTCCCGCACGATGAGGTCGCAGTCCACGATATGAATTCCCGGGCGGGGTACCCCGTCCAGCGCTGACAGCAGCGCCTCACCCGCGCGCCGGCCGATGGTGGAAAGGTTCAGGTCCACGCTGGAAAGATGCGGCCGGTACCCATCGGTGAACGGGGACCAGTTGTCCACGCCTATCAGGGCCACGTCGTCCGGGATGGACCGGCCGTGCCGCTCTAGTTCGTAGGCGGCGCCCCGGGCAATCTGGTCGCTGCCGCAGAAGATGGCGTCCACGTCCGGGTGGTTCGCCAGCAGCGCGCGGACCCCGTTGTGTCCCCATTCCTCGGTCCAGCTTCCGTACCAGACATCCCCTACCGGCTCCAGTCCCTGATCGGCCATGGCGGCAAGGAAGCCCTCCGCGCGCAGCGCCGCGGAGGCATGGTTTTCCAGGCCGGTGATGTGCGCGATCCGACGCCTGCCGGTCTTCACCAGGTGGTCAACGGCACGGCGCGCGCCGCCGCGCTCGTCCCCGGTGACGGAGCAGTCCTGCGGATCGGTCGACGGCGCGAAGGCGTAGATGACCGGCACGGGAAGGTTCTCCCCGAGCGGCGTCCGCGGATCCACTTTGCGCCCGACGGCGATGATTCCATCCACCTGCCGGGCCAGCAGCGTGCGCAAGTAGTGCTGCTCCCGGATGGGATCGTCCCGGCTGTCGCACAGGAAGCAGAGCATCTCCCCCAGGCCGAGCGCATCCTCGACGCCACGCAGGATCGGGATGCTGAAGCGGCCGTAACTGTCGGTGGTGATCACCCCCACGGTGTAGGTCCTGCCACTGCGGATGCTCCGCGCCGCGCCGTTGGGAAGCCAGCCAACCTCCTCGGCGGCAGCGCGGACCCGCAGCCGGGTCGATTCCCGCAGCTGGCCCGTGCCGTTCAGGGCCTTTGACACCGTTCCGGTCGAAACTCCCGCGAGCGCGGCCACAGCCGCAATGCCGGAATTACGGAAACTATTTTCCGACATGCCACCCTCTCCTGACGCGGGCCTACAAGCTCCCCCGTTCCGCATCTGATGCTCGTAATCCTTACGTATCCTACCAGAAACCGTTGACAGGTGAGACGCAGGTCACCTAGAGTCGGGCCTCGGAAGACGATTTCCGAATTTTCCGTTTCCGGGTTTCCGGATTCTGTCGCATCACCCTTCGACACACCTTGGAAGAGGTCACTGATGACATCTGTTCACCACATTCCGGCACCGCCCATAGGGCAGGACGCCGGCCACGGGACCGCAGCGGGACCCGTCGGGGCGACGGCGTCCGGACATTACGCCCTGCGCCCGCTGGCCTTCGATTCGGTGCGGTTGCGCCCTGAGGGACACCTGGGCGGCTGGCAGGAGCTCAACCGGACCGCCACCATCCCCCACTGCATGGAAAACGTGGAATCCAGCGGCGCCCTGGACAACTTCCGGCGGCTGGCCGGCGAGACCGACGCGGCCTTCCGTGGTTTCTGGTTCCAGGACACGGACCTCTACAAGACGCTGGAGGCTGTGGGTTGGGAGGCCGGGCGCCAGGCCGACCCGCGGTGGGAAGAATACGTGGAATCCATGGGCGCGCTGCTGGCCAAAGTCCAGGAGCCGGACGGCTACCTGAACACCTGGGTCCAGGGTGTCGAGCCCGGCCAGCGCTGGGACAAGCTGCAATGGAGCCACGAGCTGTACAGCGCCGGCCACCTGCTCCAGGCAGCCGTGGCAGTGGCCCGCACCACCGGAAACGAAACCGTTGTGGAGGTCGCCCGCAGGGTGGCTGACTGCATCGTGGAGACCTTCGGCCCCGGTGGCGTTGAAAAGATTGACGGACACCCGGAAGTGGAAACCGCCCTGGTGGAGCTCTACCGCCTGACCGGAGACAAGCGCTACCTCGACACTGCGGTGCGGCAGCTGGACCTGCGCGGTCACGGCATCCTGCCCGATGACAGGTTCGGCCGCCAATATTTCCAGGACCACCTTCCCATCCGCAAGGCCGCCCACGAGGCAACAGGGCACGCGGTGCGGCAGGTGTACCTCTCCACCGGAGTCGCCGATGCCTACCTCGAGAACGGCGACCCGTCCCTGCTGGAGGCCGCCGAAGCGCTGTGGGAGAACATTTTCTCCGAAAAGGCCTACCTGACCGGGGCCCTCGGATCACGCCACCGGGACGAGGCGTTCGGCGATGCCTACGAACTGCCGCCGGACCGTGCCTATGCCGAGACGTGCGCGTCCATCGCGAGCCTGCACTTCAGCTGGCGGCTCCTGCTCGCCACAGGCAATGGCAAATACGCCGATGAGATGGAGCGTGCGCTCTACAACGGCATCGCCGCTTCGACTTCCATTGAGGGCACCAGCTTCTTCTACTCCAACCCCCTGCAGCTGCGCACGGGCCATGATGGATCCACCGAGGACGCACCGTCGGAACGCCTGTCCTGGTACGCATGCGCCTGCTGCCCGCCGAACCTGGCACGCCTGGTGGCATCCCTGCACCACTACGTGGCCACGCAGGATGAGTCCGGACTGCAGCTTCAGCTGCTGCACGACGGCGAAGTACGCGCGTCGGGCGAGCCGTTCGGCGGTGAAGTAACGGTGTCCACGACGACGGAATATCCGTGGGACGAAACCGCCAGCATCGCGGTCACGGCCCCAGCCGGCGAATGGACGCTGGCTGTGCGCATCCCCGCCTGGTGCAAAGACCCGCAGGTAACCATCGACGGCGCTCCCGTGGAGGCAGTGCCGGACGCGTCCGGCTACCTGCGCCTGCGCCGCGACTGGGAAGGCAGCACCACCGTCCTGCTCACGTTGCCCATGCCGGTCCAGGTTGTTAGCGCTCATCCCCGCGTGGATGCCGTGCGCGGTACCGTCGCCCTGGTCCGTGGACCCGTGGTCTACTGCCTGGAACAGCATGACCAGCCAGACGGCGTCGTGCTCGAAGACCTCGCCATCGACGCAACGGCGCCGGTTGGGATCGCAACGGCGGACGGCATCCCAGGGGTGCGCACGGTACTTAAGGCCGCAGGCGTGGCCCGTCCCCCGGCGCAGCAGTCGCTCTACAGCGTTGCCGGACAAGATGCCGCGGAACAGCGCTCCGTCACACTGACTGCCATTCCGTATTTCCGCTGGGCCAACCGTGGGCCGGCCGCCATGCGGGTCTGGATCCCCGTGGCCTAGTTGCACCTCCACCCCCATCCCTATGAAGAGGAAACGGCACATGAAACGCACAAAACTCGCCGCAGCACTGGCGCTGGCGGCATCCCTCGCCCTCACGGCCACCGGCTGCGGCGGACCCTCCGACTCCGGCTCGCTGCAGGCCTCCTCCGGCGGGGAGCCCAGCGGGACCATCACGCTCTGGGCACGCGATTCGCAAAAAGGGTTCATGGACATCCTTGCGAACGCGTACAACAAGTCGCACAAGGCGCAGGTCCAGGTCACGATCGTGCCCAGCGGGAACTTCGTGCAGAAATTTGGCACGGCCACCGCCGGCGGGTCGGGACCGGACGTGGCCTCGATCGACCTGGTCTACCTGCCCTACTTCGCCTCCACCGGGGTCCTGCAGGACATCACGGACGAGGCATCGAAGCTGCCTTACAAGGACAAGCTCAGCCCGTCCCACGAACGCCTCTCCACCTGGGAGGACAAGACGTATGCCCTGCCCTTTACGGCGGAAGCGTCGGTGCTGTTCTACAACAAGGAACTCTTCCAAAAGGCAGGCCTTGATCCGGCCAAGCCGCCGGCCAACTACGAGGAAATCCTCAACGCGGCCAAGAAGATCCGCGCCTTGGGTCCGGACACCTACGGCTTCACCATGGCCGGGCAATGCGGCGGCTGCAACATCTTCGAGTTCACCCCCAGCGTCTGGGCCAGCGGCGGCGACGTGCTTTCCGCCGACGGCAAGACCGCCAAACTGGATTCCCCCGAGGTCACCAAGGCGCTGACGTTCTACAAGCAGATGCACGACGCCGGCGTGATGCCTGAGGCGGCGAAGACCGATTCCGGCACAGCCCAGCCAGCCCTGTTCCAGGGCGGAAAAGTGGGCATGGTGGTGCTCGGCGCCTTCTTCACCCAGACGCTGAACACGGATAAGAAGATCGACTACGGCATCGCCCCCATCCCGGGTGAGAACGGCGGCTCGGCCTCCTTCGCAGGCGGCGACAACATCGCGGTCACCACCGGGTCGAAGAACAAGCCTGCTGCGTGGGACTTCGTGAAGTGGGCCACCGGCGACGAGGCCCAGACCCTGCTGGCGAAGAACTCCATCGTTCCGGTCAGGACTGACCTCGTGACGAGCGTCTACGCTTCGGCGGACCCCCGCAACGAGATCTTCAGCAAGGCACTGGAGACCGGAAAGACCCCGTACAGCGTCGTGGAAAACAAGCTGTTCAACGACAACAACGGGCCCTGGGCCACCATGATCAACGAGGCCGTCTTCGGCGGCGACGTCCAGGCAGCACAGCAGAAGGCGCAGCAGGCCGCCCAGCAGATCATCCAGACCGGACCCTGACATTCCACGGGTGCTGCCGCGGGCCGCGGCAGCACCCGTCTTGTCCTAAAGGAGAACTACCTTGGCACACAACACCATCGTGACGGCGCGGCCCCGCAAGCCCGGACGCCCGTCGGTGCCTCCGCACCCACAGCGGCGCCGCCGGACCCTTTCCACCTCGCGCAGCAGGCTCGGCGCCGCGGTGGTCACCCCCGCGCTGATCCTCCTCACCGTCTTCTTCTTCCTGCCGGTGGTCCTGATGCTGTGGATGTCGCTGAACCGCTGGCCGCTGCTGGGAAAGATCAGCTTCATCGGCCTGGGCAACTACACGGCCGCGTTCCAGGACCAGGACTTCCTGCGGGCAGCCGGCTTCACCCTTCTCTACACGCTGATCATGACTCCCCTGCTGCTGGTCATTGGAATCGCGCTGGCACTCCTGATCCGGCGCCCAGGGAAAGCAGCCAGGGTCTTCCAGTCCATCTACTTCCTGCCGGTGGTCGTCGGCTTTGCCGCCGCCGGTTACCTGTGGCTTTTCATGGCCCAGCCAAACATCGGGCCCCTGCTGGACCTGCTCACCCGCAGCGGGCTGGCCTCGCACTCGGACAACTGGTTCGGCACCTTTGCCACCGCATTGGGCATCGTGTGCGCGATGGTGGTCTGGAAGGTTGCAGGCATGCAGATGCTGCTGCTGAATTCCGGGCTGCAGTCCATTCCCGTTGAGCTCGAGGAAGCGGCCAGGATCGACGGTGCAAGCCGGACGCAGGTATTCCGCTACATCATCCTGCCGCTGCTGCGGCCCACCCTCGCCCTGGTGCTTGTCTTCTCGGTGGCCGGCTCCCTGCTGGCCTTCGACCAGTTCTACATCATGACCAGCGGCGGTCCGGCGAACCAGACCATCACCGCGGTGTACCACATCTACCGGGTTTCCTTCCAGGGTTTCCAGCTCGGCTACGGCGCCGCGCTCTCGGCCCTGCTGATGATCGTGCTCGCCATCGTCAGCGCCGTCCAGATGCTCATCCTTCGCAACTCGGACCACAACTAGTCCACCACATCGGAAACGGACCCCTCCATGACTTCACTGCAGTCCAGTCTCCGCCCGGTGCCCCGCGCAGCCTGGTGGATCATCAACGCCAGCCTCGCAGCACTGTTCCTCTATCCGTTCTGGGTGGTGCTCTCCCAGTCGATCAAATCGCCCGCGGAGGCTGCCGCCGCGCCGCCCACCCTGTTCCCCGGCTCCTTCTCGTGGGGGAACTTCGCCAAGCTGTTCAGCAACGAGAACGGCGGTGCAGGCTTCATCCAGCAACTGGGCAACAGCGTCCTGGTCTCCGTTGGGGCCACCCTCCTGACCATCGTGTTGAGCACGCTCGCCGGCTACGGCTTCGCCAGGCTCCGGTTCAGGGGCAGCAACGTGCTGTTCTTCGCCACGCTGGCCACCTTCATGATTCCCTTCCAGGCGGTCATCACTCCGCTGTACCTGGTGCTGCACCAGATCGGCCTGACGAACAACCTCCTGGGCCTGATGCTCGTCTACACCACCTTCAACCTGCCCTTCGGTATCTTCCTGATGCGGAACTCCTTCGCCGCACTGCCGTCGAGCATTGAGGAAGCCGCCCTGGTGGACGGGTGCGGGGTGCTGCGGGCCATGGTCCGGGTGCTGCTTCCGGTCGCTATCCCGGGGGTAATCAGCACCGCACTGTTCACCTTCTTCGCCTCGTGGAACGAGTTCTTCGCCGCGCTGATCCTGATGACAGACCAGTCAAAGTACACCCTTCCGGTTGCCTTGAACGTGCTCTCCAGCGGCACCTTTGGGACGCTGGACTGGGGTGCCCTGCAGGCGGGCGTCGCGGTGACCATCATCCCCTGCATCGTCATCTACGTCCTGCTCCAGAAGTACTACGTGGGAGGCATGCTGACGGGGGCGATGAAGTAGACCCGTCACGGCAAGGGCAGCCAGCACCCGTGGCAGCAGCCGGCCACGAAGTCCGTTGTCGCCGTGAAGGCCCCGGCGTAGACTCACCCCACCATCCACACGGAGGCGGGAAGCCATGAAGAGCATCCGGACGCAGGCCATCCAGGCTGAACAGAAGGCCGCGCTCGGGCCGGGTAACGATGAGCGGTTTTCCGGGTACGGCGTGATGGGACTGCCCTTCAGCTCCGGCTACGTCCTGGCCATGCGTCGCTTCCCCGTCACCAGCGTGGGGCCCGGTTACACCTCGGTTTGGCTGCGGCGGCCCACCGGAACCTGGACCATCTACGCGGACGCAGCACCGGACGTTTCCTGCGCACGCTACTTCGGGTCAGCCCTGGAGGACGCGGTCCAGTGCCGGATCAGTGTCGATTGGACCACCGACAACTCCTTTACGGTGGGCATCGGCGGCGATGTGGACCTGACATGGAAACTGGAGCTGGGGTCCACCGCCGTCACGGCTGCCATGACTGCGTTCATGACGGCACTGCCCAACACACTCTTGTCCAGCATGGCATTCCTCAAAACCATGGGCTCCGCTGCCGGCCCCATGCTCAGCGCCGGACGGCTAGGACTGGCGGGACGCGTACCCAACAGGCAGGGCTTCCGGGCCAAACCCCGCCGGATGTGGTTCATCACCCGAAGTTCAGCAACCCTTGGCGGCGAGGACTTGGGCAGCCCGCAGCCGCTGCCCGTCCAGTCACGGCTGGGCGATTTCTGGATCCCCCAACGCGGCATCTTCGTGATCGGCGCCTCGTCCTTCGACCAGTTCGACCCAACTCAGCATCTCCCAGCCACCGCCCGCAACGCCCCATAGGCGAGGCCCGCCTCCGGGACGGTTGGCCGCGCCACCGGTATAGACCTGCAGGGGTGTTTTGCCGTGCCCGCTTGCTAGGGTCTGCGTATGGCATCCCTCTCCCACTCGATGGACGACGTCATCAACGAACCTGAGCGCGTCCAGTTCGAGTTCTTCCTGGATGAGCACCGGGCCGCCCTCAACGACTCTCTGGACGGGCTGACCGAGGAGCAGGCCCGGCGCAGGCTGGTCCCCTCCCGCACCACCCTGATGGGGCTGGTGAAGCACGCCACCTTCGTGGAGAAAGTCTGGTTCGATGAGGCCTTCACCGGCCGGCCGCGCAGCGAAATTGGCATCCCTGCCACGCCGGACGAGTCATTCATCCTGGACGACGGCGACACCATCGAGTCCATCCGGGCCGCGCACCTGGCAGCGTGCTCCGCGTCCCGGACGGCGGCCGCCCCTCTACGCCTGGATGACGTGGTGACCGGCAACCGGCGGGGACCCGTGCCGCTGCGCTGGGTCTACCTGCATATGCTCCGGGAACTGGCGCAGCACTGCGGCCATGCGGACATCCTCCGCGAGCAGATCCTGGGCGGGTCCGTCATGGCCTTTCAGCCGTGACGGGCCCGCCCAGGGGACTGATAACCGGCTAGGCGCCGACGGCGGCAACCGCAGCGGCGTTCGCGTCACCGTTCACGGCATCCTCCGACGCCCCGGCAAGCCGGAGCCAGGTGTCCACCACGGTGTCCGGGTTCAGGGAGATGGAGTTGACGCCTTCCTTCACCAGCCACTCCGCGAAGTCGGGGTGGTCGCTGGGGCCCTGGCCACAGATGCCGACGTACTTTTCACGGGCCCGGCAGGCCTTGATGGCCATGCTGAGCAGCTTCTTCACGGCCGCGTCCCGCTCATCGAAGCTGTTGGCCACGATCGCCGAGTCCCGGTCCAGGCCAAGGGTCAGCTGCGTCATGTCGTTGGAGCCGATGGAGAAGCCGTCAAAGTACTCCAGGAACTCGTCGGCCAGGAGCGCGTTGGACGGCAGCTCGCACATCATGATCACCTCGAGGCCGTTCTCGCCGCGGCGCAGTCCGTTCTCGGCGAGCAGTTCGATGACGCCCCGCGCCTCGTCCAGGGTCCGGACGAACGGGATCATCAGCTTGACGTTGGTCAGGCCCATCTCGTTCCGCACGAAGGACAGGGCCTCACACTCAAGGTCGAAGCAGTCCCGGAAGGACGGTTCAAGGTACCGTGAGGCGCCGCGGAAACCGATCATCGGGTTCTCTTCGTGCGGCTCGTAAGCCGGGCCGCCGATCAGGTTGGCGTACTCGTTGGACTTGAAATCGGACATTCGCACGATCACCGGTTCCGGCGCGAACGCCGCGGCAATGGTGGCCACGCCCTCGGCCAGGCGCTTGATGTAGTAGTCGCGGGGGCTGCTGTAGGCGCTGATCCGTTCCCTGATCACGGCGGCCACGTCCTCCGGCTGGCTGTCCAGGTTCAGCAGCGCCTTGGGGTGGATGCCGATCTGCCGGTTGATGATGAACTCCAGCCGGGCCAGGCCCACGCCGTGGTTGGGCAGCTGCGCGAAGGTGAATGCCTGCTCCGGGGTGCCCACGTTCATCATGACCTTCACCGGCGCCTCGGGCAGCTGGGTGACGCCGGTTTCCTCAACGCTGAAGTCCAGCAGGCCCTCGTAAATGCTCCCGGTCTCGCCGTCGGCACAGGACACGGTGACTTCCTGGCCGTCCGCCAGGGTGTCCGTGGCGTTGCCGGTGCCGACGACGGCGGGAATCCCCAGTTCGCGGGCGATGATGGCGGCGTGGCAGGTACGTCCGCCGCGGTTGGTGACGATGGCGGAGGCGCGCTTCATGATCGGTTCCCAGTCGGGGTCGGTCATGTCCGCCACCAGCACGTCGCCGGTCTGGAACGAGGCCATCTGGTCGATCGCGGTGAGGATCCGGACTTTTCCGGCACCGATCCGCTGGCCGATGGCGCGGCCTTCCACCAGCACCTGGGCGGTGGCGTTCAGGCGGAAACGGCTCTGGCTGCCGGGCGCCCGGCGGGACTGCACGGTCTCCGGACGCGCCTGCAGGATGTACAGGCCGCCGTCGATCCCGTCCTTGCCCCACTCAATGTCCATGGGACGGCCGTAGTGCTTCTCAATGGCGACGGCGTGGCGCGCAAGCTGCTCCACGTCGTCGTCCGTCAGGCTAAAGCGCGCGCGCAGCGAAGCCTGCACCGGCACGAAATCAATGGTGCGGCCGATCTCGCTGCTGTCGGTGTACGTCATCTGCAGGGCCTTCTCGCCCAGGCCCCGCTTGAGGATCGCCGGGCGGCCGGCCTCCAGGGCGGGCTTGTACACGTAGAACTCGTCGGGGTTCACGGCGCCCTGCACCACGGCTTCGCCCAGCCCGTAGGAGGAGGTGACGAAGACGGCGTCCTGGAAGCCGGACTCGGTGTCCATGGTGAACATGACGCCGGAAGCACCGACGTCGGAACGCACCATCCGCTGGATGCCCGCCGAGAGTGCCACCTCGGCGTGTTCGAACTTGTGGTGCACGCGGTAGGCGATGGCGCGGTCGTTGTAGAGCGAGGCGAAGACGTCCTTGATGGCCTGCAGGATGTTCTCGATCCCGCGGACGTTCAGGAAGGTTTCCTGCTGCCCGGCGAACGAGGCATCGGGAAGGTCCTCTGCCGTGGCGCTGGAGCGGACCGCCCAGGACAGGTCGGCGGAACCGGCGTGCTTGTCCACCAGCTGCTGGTACGCCTCGCGGACCTGCGCCTCGAAGTCCGGCAGGAAGGGCGTATCGCGGACCAGGGACCGGATCTCCTGGCCGGCAGCGGCCAGTGCCGTCACATCGTCCGTGTCCAGCCCCACCAGCCGGTCGGCGATCCTCTGGTCCAGGCCCGAATCGGACAGGAACCTGCGGTATGCGTCTGCCGTGGTGGCGAACCCGTCCGGGACCTGGACGCCGGCAGAGGTCAGGTTCTGCACCATCTCGCCCAGGGAGGCGTTCTTGCCGCCCACCTTGTCCAGGTCGTTGAGTCCAAGTTCAGAGAACCACAGAACGTCTGTCGTCATATTTACTGCTCCTTTGCAGAGGGTGGCGTAGGCATTGCCCGCCGGTCACGGTAGTGCCGGCCGGAAGAAAAACCCTGCTAACAGTTTCAGGTCTTCTACGGACTTTCCACATGATGTGCGCTACGCCACGTTTGTGAATTCACGGGCTAATGCTTGAGGTTCATCCGTTGCAGGATGGTGGCCGCCATTTCCTCCACGGACACGGTGGCCGAGTTCAGGTACGGAATCCGGTGCGAAACGTACAGCTGCTCGGCACTGCGCAGCTCAAAGCCGCACTGCCGCAGCGACGCGTACGGCGAACTGGGCCGCCGTTCAGTGCGGATCTGGCTCAGCCGCAGCGGGTTGGAGGACAGGCCGAAACACTTCGACACGAACGGCTGCAGCGGCTTGGGCAGGCCGTCCCGCTGGAAGTCTTCATCCACCAGGGGGAAGTTGGCGGCGAAGATTCCGTGCTGCAGGGCCAGGTACATAGTGGTGGGTGTCTTGCCGCACCGGGACGGGGCCACCAGGATCACCTGTGCCTTCTCCAGCGCACGCAGGCTCTGGCCGTCGTCGTGCTCCATCGCATACTCCACCGCCGCCATCCTGGACTGGTAGCGCGCGGCGTTCCCCAGCCCGTGCGCCCTGCCCGGTTCGCCGCTGGCCGGTGCCCCCAGCGCCTGTTCCAGGACGCCCACATGGGTCCCGATCAGGTCCACGATGACGCCCTTGCAGCCGCCCAGGATCTGGCGGATCTCGCTGCTGACGGCGGTGGAAAAGACCAGCGGCTGCGGCCCGGTGGCGGCAAGGCCGTCAATGGTCCGCACCACGGACCGCGCCTGTTCAGCCGTGGTGATGAAAGGGATGGTGACGCGGTCGAAGTTGTCCACGGGGAACTGCGTCAGCAGCGTATTCCCCAAGGTTTCCGCGGTGATGCCGGTGCTGTCCGACAGGAAGTAGACAGGCCGTAGAGCAGCAGTGGTCATGGCAGAACTCTAGCGGGCAATGATGACGTCAAGCCTGCGCGGGCCGTGGACCCCCTCCACGCGTTCAAGCTCGATGTCGCTGGTGGCACTGGGCCCGCTGATCATGGTGATGGGCCGGGTCCCGTCGATCCGGCGCAGCGCCTCGGGCAGGATCCCGGCAATGTCCGCGGCCTTCACCACGCAGATGTGGTGGTCCGGGACCAAGCTGATGGCGCGGCGGCCCTGGTTGGCGCTGCCGTCCAGGATGATGGTTCCGGTTTCGGCCACGGCCACGGCGCTGCCGGTCACCACCGCATCGATGCTATCGAGCTCGGCAACGCTGAGCGGTTCCGCCGGGGAGTCCAGCCGACGGCGGGAGCCGCCGCTGCCGCCGTCGTCTACCCCTGCCAGCCACCCTCCGTCGAGCCCTTGGGGCACCACGTAGGTCCGTGCCCCGTCAAGGAGCGACGCAATCCGGGCAGGCACCTCGGTTTCCGGCACCACAGCCACCTGCGCCTTGTAGTCCACCAGCCGGTCCACCAGCAAGTCGATGAGCTCGTCGGCGCCCATCCCTGATGCGGCCCGGTATTCCCGCGGAATCTGCGGTGCCTCGGGGCTGTCCTGCAGTGCGGCCCGGACCCGGGAAAGGATGTCTTCGCGTGCGGTCATTGCTGGGCTTCCTTTGTATCTGGTGACGGCGTGTGGGACGGCCCGGTGTCCGTCTGGCCGTGCGACCCGCCGGCGTTCCGATGTTCCTTGGCCCACCAATCACGGAAGGACTGTGCCGGCGGCGCCGGGATGTCCCGGCTTTGGGTCCAGCCGCCGGCGATGCCGGGCAGCTTCTTGATTTTCTTGTCCCGTCCGGCGGCCAGCCGGCCGAGCGGCAGCCCCTTCTCCACCAGGCCCAGGTGCTTGCCGGACGACAGTGCCCAGGAGGCGGCCTTCATGCCGACGTCCATCTGGCTGGGGACCTTCTTCTTTCCGCGCTTGCTGTCCACGTCCACACTGCGCAGGTGCACCAGGATGTCAGGGATGTTGATCTTGACGGGGCACGCGTCGTAGCAGGCCCCGCAGAGCGAAGAAGCGTACGGCAGGGAGCTGTTTTCCTCCGCCTCGATACCGGTGAGCAGGGGTGAGAGGATGGCGCCGATGGGCCCGGGATACGTGGAGCCGTAGGCGTGGCCGCCGGTCCGCTCGTACACCGGGCAGACGTTCATGCACGCGCTGCAGCGGATGCAGTGCAGGGCGGAACGGCCCATTTCATCGGCCAGTGCGGCGCTGCGGCCGTTGTCCAGGAGCACCAGGTGCACGTTCTGCGGCCCGTCGCCCTCCGTCACTCCGGTCCAGAGCGAGGTGTACGGGTTCATCCGCTCCCCCGTCGAAGAACGCGGGAGCAGCTGCATGAACACTTCCAGGTCCTGCCACGTGGGCAGCAGCTTCTCGATGCCCATCACGGTGATCAGCGTTTCGGGAAGGGTGAGGCACATCCTGCCGTTGCCTTCGGATTCGACCACCGCCAGGGTGCCGGAATCGGCAAGGGCGAAGTTGGCCCCGGACACTGCCACCTTGGCGGTAAGGAACTTCCGGCGCAGGTGCTCGCGGGCAGCCATGGCCAGAACGGAAGGGTCGTCGGTGAGGGCGGGGTCCGCGCCGGGCATTTCACGGAGGAAGATGTCCCGGATTTCGGTGCGGTTCTTGTGGATGGCGGGAACCAGGATGTGGCTGGGCTTGTCGTGGTCCAGCTGGACGATGAGCTCGGCAAGGTCCGTTTCGAAGGCCTCGATTCCCTGCTCCTCGAGGTACTCGTTGAGCCCGATTTCCTGGGTTGCCATGGACTTGACCTTGACCACCTCGGTTTCGCCGGTGTCCCGGACCAGTCCGGCCACAATCTGATTGGCTTCGTTGGCGTCGCGGGCCCAGTGGATCACGCCGCCGCGGGCGGTGAAGTTCGCTTCAAACTCTTCAAGGAGTTCAGGCAGCCTGGCCATCACCGACTGCTTGATGGCGGACCCGGCATCGCGCAGCTGTTCCCAGTCCGGCAGTTCGGACACCACGGCCTGGCGCTTGTCGCGGATGGTGTGCGTGGCATGGCCAAGGTTGGCGCGCAGCTGGGCGTTGCCCAGTTCGCGGTGCGCCGCCTTGGGGAAGGACTCCCCCGCGAACAGGTTGCCCGAGCCGAAGGCGGGAAGGGCGGGCATTCCCAGGAAGGTGGTCATCGCAGGGCCTTTCCGGTGGAGACGCGGACTTCGCCGGTGACGGACGCCGGTTCTTCCATGGTGCTGGCGAGGATTTCGGCCAGGTGGAGGGTGGTGGTGGGGCTGCCCTGGCGGGACAGGCCGCCGCCGATGTGCATCAGGCAGGAAGCGTCACCCCCAGTGCAGAGCTCGGCGCCGGTGGCCTCGATGTTGGCCGCCTTGTCCTGGAGCATGGCCGACGAAACATCGGCGTTCTTCATGGAAAACGTGCCGCCGAAGCCGCAGCACTGGTCCGCTTCAGGCAGGTCGGCCAGGTCAATCCCCTGCACGGTCCGAAGCAGGCGGGACTGCCGGTCCCCGAGCCGCAGCAGGCGCATGCCGTGGCAGCTGGGGTGGTAGGTCACCCGGTGCGGGAAGTAGGAGCCCAGCTGCGCGCCGGCGTCGGTCACGCCCAGCACGTCCACCAGCAGTTCGGACAGCTCGTAGGTTTTGGCGCCGACGGCGGTGGCGCGGGCTTCCAGCGCGGCGTCGCCGCAGGAGCGGGCCACCATGGGGTGCTGGTGCTTGACCGAGGCCACGCAGGAACCGGAGGGGGCCACGGCAACGTCGTAGTCCGCGGTATCGAATGCGGCCACGTGGTTGGCCACCACGGGGACGGCCTCCTTGAGGTAGCCGCTGTTGACGTGCATCTGGCCGCAGCAGGCCTGGCCGGAGGGAAACACCACTTCGTGTCCCAGCCGCTCCAGGATCCTGACAGTAGCCCTCGCCGTGGCCGGGTACATCGCATCCACGATGCAGGTGGCGAACAAGGCAATTCTCATGACGGCCTTCCAGAATGGGGTTGAGCGTATGGTCTGACCACAGTAGACCACGTGATGGCCGCCACGTACAACCCCGGCGCCCGATGGTGAACGGGCTCACAGTCGGGGCAGATTGTGGGCTACACTTCCGTGGTCGGACCATAGTGGTCTGACCAAAGCCATCCCCATCGCCCTCAACGTGGAGGAACTCCGTGGACCACTTCACCCCAAGCACCGACCCGGTGCTGAACAGCGTTGCCTGGTCGGCCATCGTCGGCCTGTTGCCGCTGCTGACCTTCTTTGTCCTTCTCGCCGTCGTCAAGACCAAAGCCCACGTGGCGGGGGCGTTTGCCCTGCTGGTGGCCCTGGCGGTAGGCATCCTGGCTTTCAAGATGCCGGCCGGCCTGGCGCTCCTGTCCGCCACCCAAGGCGGGGTTTTCGGCGCCTTCCCCGTCCTGTGGATCGTGGTCATGGCCGTGTGGCTCTACCAGGTGACGGTGCTCAGCGGCCGCTTTGAAGACCTCCGCAGGGTCTTCGATGTCATTGGCGGCGGCGATGTCCGCCTGCAGGGCGTCCTGATTGCGTTCTGCTTCGGCGGGCTGCTCGAGGCCCTTGCCGGATTCGGCGCGCCGGTGGCCATCACCGCCACCATGCTCCTGGCCCTGGGCCTTCCGCCGCTGCGGGCCGCTGCCGCCGTCCTGGTTGCCAACACCGCACCGGTGGCCTTTGGTGCCATGGCCATCCCGATCACTACCGCTGCCGGGCTCACCGGCCTGCACGCGACGGACATTGGTGCCATGGTGGGCCGCCAGGCCCCGCTGCTGGCGACCTTCGTCCCGCTGATCCTGCTCTTCATCCTTGACGGCCGCAAGGGTTTGAAAGACTGCTGGCCCGCCGCTGTGGTCATCGGATTCTCCTTCGCCGCAGCTCAGTTCCTCTGCTCCAACTACTTCTCCTACGAACTCACGGACATCATGGCCTCGCTGGTGGGCCTGGGCGCGGCCGTCCTGTTCTTCCGCTTCTGGAAGCCCAGGGGCACCGCGGCGGCACGTGACCGGCTGGGCGTCGCCGTGGAAGCCACCGCCGCTGGCACCAGGGCGCGAAACCAGGGTTCGCGAAGCGCCCGCGCAGGAAGCGTCGCCACCGTACACGCCGCGGACGGCGAAGGCCTCACCCCGGCACGCACGTGGCTCGCGCTGTTTCCCTACTTCCTCGTCATTGTGGTGTTCGGTATCGCCAAACTGTGGAAGCTCGGCGTCGACCTTCCCGCCGTCCTCGCCGCCACCGATGTCAAGGTCCCGTGGCCTGTCCTCCACGACGCCCTGGTAAGCGCCGACGGCAAGCCGCTGTCCTCCACCACCTACGTCTTCCAGTGGCTGTCCAGCCCCGGTACGCTCCTGCTGATCACGGGCCTGATTGTGGCTGTGGTCTACGCCCGCTTCGATGACCACGGCCGCTTCCACATGACTGTAGGCAACGCCGTGGCCGAAATCGGACGGACCATCTTCAAGATGCGCTGGGCCGGCCTCACCATCATCACGGTGCTCGCCCTGGCCTACGTCATGAACAACTCCGGCCAGACTGTCTCGATCGGCGTCTGGCTGGCCGGTACCGGGAGCTTCTTCGCGTTCCTCTCCCCCGTGCTCGGCTGGCTGGGCACGGCCGTGACCGGCTCGGACACCTCCGCGAACGCCCTGTTTGCCAAGCTGCAGCAGACTGCCGGCGTGAATGCAGGCATCGATCCCAACCTGCTCGTGGCCGGCAACACGGCCGGCGGGGTGGTGGGCAAACTCATCAGCCCGCAGAACCTCGCCATTGCCGCCACCGCCGTCAACCTTGACGGCCAGGAGTCGGTCCTTCTGCGTAAGGTAGTCGGATGGAGCGTGGGGTTGCTTCTGGTGCTGTGCACCATCGTCTACCTGCAGTCCACCCCAGTCCTGGGCTGGATGCTTCCGTAGCCCAACCACCCGCGCACAACCGGGGTGCGGGCCCGCCGGCCCGCACTCCCCCACCCCAGAGGATGGCCCGTGACAACCGCCGCAGCCGGAGCAACCCCCCGACGCCGAACCCACGACGCGCTCCTGAAAGACATTGAAGCGGACCTGCGGGACGGAAAAATCAAGGTCGGCGACCGGCTCCCGGGCGAACGGACCCTGGCCGAAAACTACGGGATCTCCAGGGCGTCGGTACGCGAAGCCATCCGTATCCTGGACGCCATGGGCGTGGTCCGCAGCTCGGTGGGCTCAGGCCCCACCTCCGGCGCCATCGTGGTCTCCGATCCGTCCGCCGGGCTCTCCTCCGCCCTCCGGCTGCATGTTGCCAGCAGCCGGCTGCCGGTCCAGGACATCGTCCAAACCCGTATCCTCCTGGAAACCTGGACGGCGCATGCAGGCGCGGCGCGCGAAGGCGGTGACGCGGAACGGGAAGAGGCGGGCAAACTGCTCGAAGCCATGGACCACCCCGAGGTGGACCGCGCAGCCTTCCACGAGCTGGATGCCAGGTTCCATGTGGCCCTGAGTTCGCTCGCGGGCAACGAGGTGATGGCCACCATCATGGAGTCCCTCAGCGGTTCGATCGTCGGCTACGTCAAGGGAGCCATGGACGCGATGGAGGACTGGCCGGCCGTCCTGGCAGTCCTGCGCACCCAACACCACGGAATCTTTGATGCCGTCCAGTCCCGGGACGGCGAGCTCGCCGCGCGCCTGCTGCGCGAGCACATCGAATGGTTCTACCAGCGGGCCGGGGACGCCACCGCGCCCCAGCCCCGCACCGTCACCTGATTTTTGGAGCACGCATGAGAACCACAGCGGCAGGAGCCGAATCCCCCATCCAACAGCTGGACCTGGAGACCGTCAGCACGCGGGACCTGGACCGCCATGCCATGGCCCACGACGCGTCGCATTACCTCCTGGTCCCGCAGGGAGTAGCCACTCCACGCAACGCCGCAGACGTCGGCGCCCTGTTGCAGCGCAGCCGGGAGCTCAGGATTCCCGCCACCTTCAGGTCCGGCGGCACCAGCCTGTCGGGTCAGGCCCTGAGTGACAGCCTGCTGATCAACACCCGCCAGCACTTCCGGGGCATCGAGGTCCTCGACGGCGGCGCCCGGGTCCGCGTCCAGCCCGGCGCCACGGTGCGCAGCGTCAACGCCCGGCTGGCCGCCTTTGGACGCAAACTCGGCCCGGATCCTGCGAGCGAGATCGCCTGCACCGTGGGCGGTGTCATCGCGAACAACTCCTCCGGGATGGCGTGCGGCACCGAGTTCAATACCTACCGGACGCTGGAATCCATGGTGCTGGTGCTGCCCTCCGGAACGGTCATCGACACAGCGGACGCCGACGCCGACGGGCGTTTGCGGGCGCTGGAACCGGAACTCCACGACGGGCTGCTGAGGCTGCGCCGCCGGGTGGTGGGCAACGAAGACTCCGTCCGCATCATCGGTTCGCTGTTCTCGATGAAGAACACCATGGGCTACGGGGTGAACTCGTTCCTGGACTATGAACGGGCCGTCGACATCCTGATGCACCTCATGATCGGCAGCGAAGGCACCCTGGGCTTCGTAGCCGAGGCTGTCTTCCGGACCGTCGAGGTCAAGCCCGCCGTCGCCACTGGCCTACTGGTATTCAACACCCTGGACGCGGCCACCGCAGCCCTGCCGGACCTGGTTTCCACCGGCCTGGCCACCATCGAACTCATGGACGCGGCGGCCCTGAAGGTCGCCCAGGGTGCCGCCGATGCCCCCGCCGCCATCCGGACACTGCCCGTCCAGGGACACGCCGCGCTGCTGGTTGAACACCAGGGCTCGGACGCCGCGGAGCTGTCCGGCAAGCGGGCAGGCTCGCAGCAGCTGTTCGACTCGCTGGACCTGGCCACGCCCTTCGCGCTGACCTCGGACCCCAAAGACCGGGCTGCCCTCTGGCACGTGCGCAAAGGCCTGTACACCGCTGTGGCCGGTGCCCGCCCGTCGGGAACCAACGCGCTGCTGGAAGACATCGTGGTGCCGGTCCCCGCCCTCGCGGACACCTGCGGCGAACTGACGCGGCTCTTCCACGAGCACCGCTACAAGGAATCGGTGATCTTCGGACACGCGAAGGACGGGAACGTCCACTTCATGCTCAACGAGCGTTTTGACGATCCGGCCCAGCTCCTGCGCTACCAGGCCTTCACCGACGAGATGGTGGACCTGGTCCTCGGCGCGGGCGGCTCGCTCAAGGCCGAGCACGGCACCGGGCGCATCATGGCGCCCTTTGTCCGCCGCCAGTACGGCGACGAGCTCTACGGAGTCATGCAGGAGATCAAGCGGCTGATCGACCCGCTCAACCTTCTGAACCCGGGCGTGCTGCTCGCCGATGAGCCGCTCTCCTACATCGAGAACCTCAAGGTGGCACCGACGGTGGAGGAGGAAGTGGACCGCTGCGTCGAGTGCGGGTACTGCGAACCGGTCTGCCCGAGCAAGGACATCACGCTCACACCCCGCCAGCGCATTGTGCTCCGGCGCGACATTGCTGCCGCTGAGCAACGCGGCGACCATGCCCTCGCCGCCAGCCTCCGCAAGGACTACGACTACGACGGCGTGCAGACCTGTGCCGCCGACGGCATGTGCGTCACCGCCTGCCCGGTGCTCATCAACACCGGCGACCTGGTGCGGCGGCTGCGAAAGGAGAACGCGAACACCGTGGCCGCGGCCGGCTGGAACAAGGCCGCCGAAAGCTGGGGCGCCGTGACCGCCGCCGGCGGGCTGGCCCTAACCGTGGCGAAGGCCATGCCGGGCCCGCTGCCAAAGGCCGCGACCGCCGTCGGCCGTGCCCTGCTGGGGCCCGAAGCGGTACCTGCCTACGCCGACGTACTGCCCGGCGGTGGTTTCAGGCGCCGGGCACGCCGGGACCCAGGCAGCATCGCGGTGTTCTTCCCCGCCTGCATCGGCACCATGTTCGGCCCGGCCGATGCTCCGGAAGGCGCCGCGAAGGGCTCGGCCCAGGCCTTCCTGGACCTTTGCGAACGCGCCGGCGTGCAGATCACCGTTCCGGAAGGCATCGACAGCCTGTGCTGCGGGACCCCGTGGAAGTCCAAGGGCTTCTCCCAGGGCTACGAGGCCATGACGGTTAAGGTCCTGGACCGGCTGTACGAGGCCAGCGGCCGGGGCGCGCTGCCGGTGGTGTGCGATGCCGCCTCCTGCACGGAAGGCCTGGACACCATGAAGCGCCTTGCGGGTGCGGGCGGAGAACGGTACGCCGGGCTGCGGTTTGTGGACTCCGTGGAGTTTGTGCACGAACACGTTCTGGGCCAGCTCACGGTAACTGCCCCGCTGGGTTCCATCGCGCTGCACCCCACGTGCTCATCCACGCAGATGGGGACCAACCCGGCGCTGCTGGAGATTGCCAAGGCTGTCACGGAGGATGTGTTCGTGCCGCTGAATTGGGGCTGCTGCGCGTTCGCAGGCGACCGGGGCCTGCTCCATCCTGAACTCACCGATTCCGCGACCAACCGGCAGGCCGGCGAGATCAACGAGCGGGAGTTCGACGCCTATGCCTCCACCAACCGCACCTGCGAGCTGGGGATGTCCAAGGCGACCGGTCACTCGTACCGCCACCTGCTGGAAATCCTTGAGGAGGCCACGCGGCCCTGAGGCTTCCCCGCTAGACTGGCCGGGCAAGGACGGATTGGGGGATCCTGGGCGGCGCTGCCGCTGTTCCGCTGGTCGGTCGCAGCCAGCGGACCCAAGGATCATCATGACTTTCTTCCAGGACTTTCCGGTCCCTCCCCTGCCGCCTCGGCCGCGGACCACGAGGTACGTCCCGCCGCCGTGGGCAGCGGCCCCGGTTTACGAGCTGCCGGCCGCCGTCCATTTGGGCAGGTTCGTGAGCCGGAGCCCGAGCATGGTGGTGGCGATCAAGGGCGCGGACGTGTTCTCCACAGGGTGCTTGTTCAATCTGTCCTGGGTCCTTCGCAGGGCGGATCAGACGGAGGAGGACTGGGCAGACCTGCAGCACTTGTTTTTCCAGCCGGGCAGGGGCATCCGCCGCGGCAGTGGCCGGCAGACCGGGCTGATGTTCGGCGTCGAATTCCCTGATGGTTCAAAGGCCAGCACCGGTGCCCTTGGGCCTCATGGATTGATGGAGCGGGGCCAGGAGCCTGAGCCTCCCACCCTCGTCCTGAACAACGGCGGCGGCAGCGGCGGTGACGACGAATTCTCCGGCAGCGGCACGCTCTGGCTGTGGCCGCTGCCCCCAGCCGGGGATCTCCGGCTGGTTTGCCAGTGGACGGATTTCGGCCTGGAAGAAACGTCATTAATGCTCGACGGCGGGACGTTGCGTCAGGCGGCGGCGTCCGTTCAGCCGTACTAGCCGGAGGAGGAGCGCAACGATGGGTGACGTGGCCGGGCTTGTGCTGTTTGTGCTCTTCGGGGCGATCTTCTTCTACATCCTGTACGGCGTGATCCGCGCCGCGGTCCGCGACGGGATCGGCCAGGCCGACGAGCGCCGCGCCAAGCGTTCAGAACAACCTGACGGGACCGTCCGCTGACACTCCCGCCCCATGCCTGCTGCGACAGAACCGGCGCATACTGGTCCTATGAACGCGACAGGTGCCACGTGGTGGTTGCCCTGGCTGGTCCTCATCCCGTGCGTGGCCATTTGGGGTTACAGCTTGATCGACTTCAGCCAGACGGACGAACGGGACATCCGCACCTTCAGCAGGGACGTCTGGCTGGTGCTCCTCGTCTTCGGAAGCGTGCTCGGCGGAGTTGCGTGGCTCGTGGCCGGACGTCCCCTGCCGCCGGGTGCCCGCCGTCGTACCTAAATTGCCGAGACGATGCTTCCGTAGCCCTGCAGGAACATGCGGCGGCCCTGGCCTTCGTCGGCCCACACCCAGATGACCGAATAGTCGGACGTCACGGCGTCCACCACGCCGGTGCCGGCCAGGGTTCCTTCGGCGAAGCGGACGCGGTCCCCCACCGCCAGCCGTGGATGCCTGGTCCGCTTCCTTCGGGGCCGGAGCGTGGCGGTTTCCCCCGCCATGGCAAGGTCTGACGGGCAGGGGGTGGGGTGCTGGCGCATCGGATTCCTCGGGCTCGCGGGCGGATGGTCAGCTCATTACCACCCTGCCCGCTGCTCCAGGTCACGCCCTCCGGCGTGGTGCAGCAAGACTAACGCGCCGGTACCCCGGAATGCACAGCCGGCGCCCACGGGACGGAGTGTGACTGCCCGTCCCGTGGGCGCCGGTGGGCATGCCGGGCCCGGAAAAACTCAGTCCAGCGCCGCCACCGAACCCAGTGCGTCCCACGCGAAGCTGGCAAGCCAGTGGGTGGACATGAAGTCGCCGCTCTCCAGCCCGGACAGCCCGGCCTTCAACAGCGGGTCCAGTGCCTCGCTGAGCACGGCGGCAGCGGTGGAAGCCTCCGGTGTGGCGGATGCCCGAAGCGTGGCGATGATCCGTGCCACCTGCCCGGCGCGGGTGAGGTTCAGCCCGTGCAGGTGCACCAGGTAGCCGTCGGTCTCATCCGTCACGCTCACGGGCTGCAGGATCCGCGACTCCACGGAAAGCTCCGGGAGGAACGCTGCGAACCAGGAAGCAAACTCGTCTGCCGGCAGCACGCGGCGCATCAGGTCCGCCTCGCTCAGGCCGGCGGAGAGGAAGTCCTGGCCGCTGAGCTCCCAGTCGCCCGGCCAGCCGCGGTCGTTGCCGAACCAGCCGCGCGCGGCTTCCTCGCACGCTTTCGCGGCATCATCGCGGCCCAGCGACCGGAACGCATCCAGCATGTAGCCCACGCCGAACGCGGCGTTGGTGTGCAGCCCGTGCCGCACCGGATATTGGGCTTTGACCATCCACGCGGCGCTGAGGTCCGCCACGGCATCCACCAGCGGATCCAGGGCAGTGCCCCACTCGCGGATCTGGGCATCGGAGGAGGCGGCACATGTGGCGGCCAGCCGCATCAGCCAGGCCCACCCGTACGGCCGCTCCCAGGACGGATTGGCCAGCAGGTAGTCCCGCTCCACCGCCAGCTTGGCCGCGGTCAGGTTGGCGCCCAGCGCTTCCCGAAGTGATGCTTCAGTGGCGCCATCCACCCAGGCCGCCGTCCCGCCGTCGGACGCTCCTGCCTGAGGCGAAGCCCCGCCCAGCAGGCTGGCGCCGAGCCAGTGCATGTGCACGCAGGAGTGCCAGTCGAAGGAGGTGCAGAAGGCGGGGTGGATCTGCTCGGGGGTGGGCCGGTCGTCGGCGGACACCTGGGTGTGGTGGGCCGAGTGCGGGAAGGGCTCGGAAAGGTTGCCCAGCACCACGGCTGCGTAGTCCGGCGCCGCCTGTGCGCGAAGATCGTTGTCCATCATGCTCCTTTGAAAGGCAGGTCAGGGGAAGGCAGGGTTAGTGGAAGGCCAGGAAGTACATCAGTGCGATGTTGACCGCCAGCAGCGGGATGGCCGTTCCCACCTGCGCCGTGATGACACCGTACTTGTTCTTCATCTCCAGCAGCGCGGACGGCACCAGGTTGAAGTTGGCGGCCATGGGGGTGCAGAGTGTGCCGCAGAAGCCGGCCAGCATGCCGATGGCGAAGACGATGGCGGGGTCGCCGTGGAAGGTCTCCACCAGCACGGGCCAGCCGATGGCCGCGGTCATGATGGGGAACGCCGCGAAGCCGTTGCCCATCAGCACGGTGAACAGGAACATGCCCACGCAGTAGACGATCACACCGGCGATCAGCGAGCCCTTGGGCAGCAGCCCGGAGGCGAGGCTGCCCACGGCGGTGCCCACGCCGGCCTTGGTGAAGAGGATGCCCAGCGTGGTGAGCATCTGCGGCAGCAGCGCCGCCCAACCGATGGACTCAAGGATGCGGCGGCTTTCGAAAATGGGCGTGGCCGGGTTCTTGGGCTTGAGGATCACCAGGGCGACGACGACGGCGGCCACCGCGCCAATGGCCAGGGCTACCAGCGTGGTGTTCTTGGGGTCGAGCAGCGGGGTGCCGCCGATGGACAGCAGGGGTGCCGCGAGCACCAGGATCACGGTAACCAGGGGAAGCGTCAGCGCCGGGATGAAGAGCTTGTTGCCGAAGCGCTTGGCGTAGGCCTCGCGCTCGGGGCCGGTGGAGGAGCGGTGCTTGCCGTGGCCCAGCAGGCCGGTGGATGCCAGCACCACCAGGACCAGGACGGCGATGCCCAGGATCCAGCCCGGCGCGGTGCCGGCCTGGACCCAGGTGCTGTAGAAGAAGCACAGGCCCAGCAGGCCCCAGAAGGCGGAGCTGCCCCACCGGCGGGGGTGGTTGGTGTCGGCGGCAATCAGTGATGCCCAGGCGACGAACAGAATGCCGATCAGCCAGTAGACGGCTTCAACGTTGATCATTTGGCTTCTCCTGCGGTTTCCTTCTGGGCGGTGAGCTCGTACTCGCGGTATTCCTTGTCCAGCTGCTTGTCCAGGCGCAGGAGCCGGAAGCCGTGGATGAGGAAGGCCGCGATGGCGGTGGGGATGGCCCAGAGGGCCAGCTGGAGCGGTTCCAGGTGCAGGTGGTACGTGGTGTCAACGAAGGTGGTGATCAGCAGGATGGAACCGACCGCCACGAACACGTCCTCGCCGAAGAACACGCCCACGTTGTCCGCGGCGGCGGAGTGGCCCTTGATCTTCTCGCTGATCTTTTCCGGCACGTGCCCGTAGCGGCGCAGCGCGGCGCCCTCGGCCATGGGGAAGACCAGCGGGCGGACGGTCTGGGCGTGGCCGCCGATGCTGTTCAGGCCTACGGCGGCGGTCAGCTGGCGCACTGCCAGGTAGCCGATCAGGACGCGGCCTGCCGTCAGTTTGGCCAGGCGTCCGATGAGGATCTTGGCCTGCTCCTGCAGCCCGAAGAACTCGATGATGCCAACCACCGGCAGCACCGCAACGAAGATGGTGACCGATCGGCTGCTGGCGAAGCCGGTGCCGAACGAGTCGAGGATCTGCGCCGGGTTCATTCCGCCCAGCAGTGCGGTGACGATGCCGGCGACGGTGACGACGATCAGGGGGTTCAGGCGGATGGCGAAGCCAACGATCACCAGCAGCACCCCGATGAGTACAAGCATGATTATCCCTTCCCAGGGGACCCGTGACGGGTCTGCGAAAGTGGGGGCCGGCGCGTCCATGGGGTTGGTCAGTTGGGGTGACGGCGCCGAGGGGCGGGAGCCCCGGCACGTTGGCGCTGCAGGGTTAAGTGAGCTGCAGAACAACGGTGTGATCTAAAGCATAGCTTTTTGTTCAACAATCCTGCAACCCCCTTTTGGGGGAAGGTGTTGGCTAGCGGCCGACGGCGTCGAGCAGCTGGGCTTCGGCACGGTCCAGGTAGGCGGCCAGGAAGTCCGCTGCCGCGGCCCGGTCCCCGGCTGCCAGGAGTTCCACGATCCGGGCGTTGTCCTCGACGTAGGGCTCATGGAACGCGGGGTTGGCGGCCATCGAGTGGAAGACCAGGCGCATTTCGGCCAGGACCTGGTCCATGAGGCTGTTGAGCCGCTCGCTTCCGGCGCGGTCAACGATGGCGCGGTGGAAGTCCTGGTTGGCCCCGGCCATGCCGGGAATGTCGCCCTCCACGGCGGCGGCCCTGGCGGCCTTGATGATGCCCGTGAGGGACTCCATCGAGGCTTCGCCGGACCACAGCACCGCGGCGGGCTCCAGGAACCGGCGCACGCGGTAGATTTCGCGGATGTCGTCCGCCGTGGGGTGGGCAACGAACACGCCGCGGTTGGGGATGCGGGTGACGATGTGCTCGGCGTGCAGCGCTGTGAACGCCTCCCGGAGGGTGTTGCGGGAGACGCCAAGGGCCTCGCGGAGGGCTTCCTCCGCGAGCTTGGAGCCGGGCGCGAGCTGGCCCGCGGCGATGCGGCTGCGGAGCTGGGCGGCCACCCAGAGGCCTGTTTCGGCGTGCTTGGTGGTCCTGGCCTGGGCTTGGAGATCGGCCAGTACCTCGTCAAACGTCATGGCACCACGATATCGGGCCGGATACCGGCACTCTGTCCGCACCGAACGTATTCCGCCATCATGGTGACCATGACGTGGCTGGACGGCCTCCAGTTCGACCCAATCGCCCCGCTGCTGTCCAGCGGGCACCCTGCCGTGCGCTCCTGGGCCGTCCGGGAGCTGCTTCCCGGGCCGGCAGGGCTGCCACCCACCCCGGCAGGAGCACCCGACGAGGCACTCTGGGACCTTCCGATCCCGCGCGGGATCCTGCGGCGCCAGGCGGCCGACGGTTCGTGGGCCTATCCGGGAAGGCGGCCGCGGGCCAGCACGGACTACGACCTGCTGGAGACCTACCGGCAACTCGGGTTCCTCGTGGAGATGTTCGGGCTGACGCACCGGCACCCGGCTCTCGCCGCAGCCGCCGCCCATGTGCTCTCACACCAGTCCGCCCAAGGTGATATTCGAGGGATTTACGGCAACCAGGTGTCTCCCAACTACACGGCGGCCCTCATCGGGCTCCTGAGCAAAGCGGGGTACTGCGACGACCCCCGCGTGGAACGCGCGTTTAGCTGGCTTGAGGCGTCCCGGCAGGACGACGGTGGCTGGGCCCTTCCGCTGCGCACCCGAGGGAGGAATCTCGACGCGCTCGAGGATCCGCAGACCGTCCCCGGCGATCCTGCACAGCCGTTCTCGCACCTGATCACCGGGGTCGTGCTCAGGGCCTACGCAGCCCATCCCAGGCACCGCGCAGGCACCTCCGCCCAGAAGGCTGCGGAATTGCTGGCGGGCCGCTTCTTCGAGCCGGACGCCTATCCGGATAAGGGCCGCGTCTCCGACTGGACCGAATTTAGCTTTCCCTTCTGGATGACGGACCTCGTTTCCGCCCTCGACGCCATCAGCATCATCCGCCCCGGCTTCAGATCGGAAAAAACCGACCAGGCGCGCGACTGGCTGGCCGCACACCAGGAACCGTCCGGGCTCTTCACCGGCCACCTGCTCCGGGACAGGTTCCACGACCTCCAGCTCTGGTTCAGCCTGGCAGTGTGCCGCGTGTTCGCGCGTATGCCCTCGTGAGGCCGGCTCACCCGATGGTGGCCAGCACCTGTCCGGGCGCCACGGCGTCTCCGGCGGCAGCGAATTGCTCCCCCAGGGTGCCGGCGCGGTGGGCGGCAACGGCCGTTTCCATTTTCATGGCTTCGAGCACCAGCACCGTGTCGCCTTCCGCAACGCTGGCCCCGGGCTCAGCCAGCCACTTGACCACGGTGCCGGCCATGGTGGCCAGCAGGTCGCCGTCGTTCTTCTCCGCCGCAGTCTCCGCCCGGCTTTCCGGAGCCTCGGCACCGCGCCGGCCGCCGCCATCCAGCAGGGAATCCAGCAGCGCCTTGGGCAGCCCCAATTCCATGCGTTTGCCGTCGACCTCAATGCCGATGGTCCGGCGGGGTTCCTCCGGGGCGGCGGGGCTGAACGCGGGATCAGCCTCGAGGGCGGTGGTGAATTCGTTTTCGATCCAGGTGGTGTAGACGCCCAGGGCGTCCACACGGGTGAAGTCGGGGGCATCCACCACGGCCCGGTGGAACGGCAGCACGGTGGCCAGGCCGCCGATGCGGAACTCGTGCAGGGCGCGGCGGGCGCGGCGGAGGGCCTGCTGCCGGTCCGCGCCGGTCACCACGAGCTTGGCGAGCAGCGAGTCGAACTGCCCGGGCACCACGGATCCTGCGCGGACGCCGGTGTCCAGGCGGATCCCGGGCCCCGTGGGCACCTCGAACTCCGTGACTGCTCCGGGGGATGGCAGGAAGCCGCGGCCTGGATCCTCGGCGTTGATGCGGAACTCAAACGCGTGCCCGCGCGGCTCGGGGTCCTCCAGGATGGGAAGCGTCTCCCCCGCAGCGATGGCCAGCTGGGCAGCCACCAGGTCCACGCCGGATGTTTCCTCGGTGATGGGGTGCTCCACCTGCAGCCGGGTGTTGACCTCCAGGAAGCTCAGGAAGCCGGAACCGTCCAGCAGGTACTCCACGGTGCCGGCGCCGACGTACCCGGCCTCCCGGCAGATGGCCTTGGCCGAGGCGTGGATTGCGGTCCGCTGTTCGGGGGTGAGGAAGGGAGCGGGGGCCTCCTCCACCAGTTTCTGGTGGCGGCGCTGCAGCGAACAGTCGCGGGTGCCCACCACCACCACGTTGCCGTGGGTGTCCGCGATGACCTGGGCTTCCACGTGGCGCGGCCGGTCCAGGAACTTCTCCACGTAGCACTCGCTCCGGCCGAAGGCGGCCAGGGATTCGCGCACCGCGGAGTCGAAGCTTTCCTCAACGTCGGCCAGGTTCCGGACCACCTTGAGGCCGCGGCCGCCGCCGCCGAAGGCAGCCTTGATGGCCACCGGCAGGCCAACCTGCTCAGCAAAGGCGCGGACCTCGGCGGCGCTGGCCACCGGTCCGTCGCTGCCGGGTGCCAGCGGCGCGCCGGCGCGGACGGCTACCTCGCGGGCACTGACCTTGTCCCCCAGCAGCCGGATGGTCTCCGGGGAGGGGCCGATCCAGGTCAGGCCGGCGTCGATCACTGCCTGGGCGAAGCCGGCGTTCTCGGACAGGAAACCGTAGCCGGGGTGGACGGCGTCAGCGCCGCTCTTCGCCGCGACCGCCAGGATCTTTTCGATGTCCAGGTACGTTTCCTGCGGCCGCGCACCGGCCAGGGAGTATGCCTCGGTGGCTGCGGAGACATGGAGCGCGTCTGCATCGGGATCGGCATAGACGGCCACACTGTCCAGGCCTGCATCGTCGCAGGCCCGGGCGATTCGGACGGCAATTTCGCCGCGGTTGGCAATGAGGACTTTACGCATGGGATTCCTTTGGTGTTTCGGGCAGTGCTGCCTGGGGTGCCGCAGCGGCGAACCGCACGGTGGTGCCGGGGGGAAGTTGCGCGGCCTTGTCCAGGTCGGCATGGACGACGACGGCAATCACCGGGTACCCGCCGGTCACGGGATGGTCGGAGAGGAAGAGTACTGGCTGGCCTTCGGGCGGCACCTGCACGGCGCCGCGGACGGTGCCTTCACTGGCAAGTTCGCCGTCCCGGTTGCGGGTGAGTGCCTGGCCGTTCAATCGCAGTCCGATCCGGTTCGATTGCGGCGTGACGGTCCACTCCTGGGACAGGAAGGTCTGCAGCGTGTCGGCACTGAACCAGTCCTGCCTTGGTCCGGGGACCACGCGCAGCACGGTGGCGTGGTCCTGGTCCGGGAGGGGTGATACCTCGGGGTGGCCCACCACGCTGCCCGGCTTCGGGGCCTGGACGGGAAGGATGGCCCCGGCCTGGAGCGGTTCGGGACCGATCCCGGACATCGTGTCAGTGGAACGGCTTCCCAGGGCTTCGGGGCCACCCAGTCCGCCGCGGACCGCAATGTAGGAGCGCAGCCCGGCGGTGGGGGTTCCCACGGTCAGCTTCTCCCCTGCCAGCAGCGGGAAGGGGACGTCGCAATCGGGCTGCCGTGCCGCCGTCGTCCGCTGTGATGCCTCGCCTTCCGGGGTGATCTGGAGCGCAACAGTGGCTCCGGTGACGGCAAGGACCTGGTCGCTGAGGGCTTCAAGTTCGAGTCCGCCGAAGAGCAGTTCGATCCCGGCGGCGTCCTCCGTGTTGCCCACCAGTCGGTTGGCGCGGCGCAGGGCTCCGCGGTCCATGGCACCGGCGCTGCTGACGCCAAGGGATGCGTACCCCGGGCGCCCCAGGTCCTGGACGGTGGCCTGCAGCCCGGGTTTGCGGACGGCAAGGCCTGCGGGAGCTTGTTCCCCTGCCGGGGCCTGGTTGGTGGGGGTCTCCTGCTGCTGGACCAGCGCGGCCCGCGCACGGACTGCGTTGAACCTGACGGTATCGCCGGGGCGGATCAGGGCAGGGTTTTCCCGGTTCAAGTCCCACATGGCGGCGTCGGTCCGGCCGATGAGCTGCCAGCCGCCGGGTGACTGGCGGGGGTAGACCGCGGAGTAGGCGCCACCCAGGGCCACGGCTCCGGCAGGGACAGCCGTGCGGGGCGAATGGCGGCGCGGGACCTCAAGGCTGGAGTTCTCGCCGGTGAGGTAGGCGAATCCGGGCGCGAAGCCGGCAAAGGCAGCGGTCCACAGCTGGCCCGCGTGGGCGGCCACTACTGCCTCGCGGCCCAGGCCGGTGAGCGCCGCAACCTCGTCCAGGTCCTCGCCGTCGTACACAACGTCGACGGTGACCAGCATGCTGTCGGTCTCCGCGGGGGCTTGCAGGTCAAGGCCGCTGACGTGCCGGGCCAGGGCCTGGACGGCTTGGGGTGAATCCGCGGTGATGAGCACGGTTGCTGCTGCTGCGATGACATCGATCTGGCCCGGCCGCGGATGCGCGGTGAGCTGCGCCTGGAGGCTGAGGACCGCGTCCAGCGAGGACAGCTCCACCAGGATGGCGCGGTCCCCCGCCGGCCGGATCCCGGTGAGTTGGGCGTGTGCGGACGGACTGGTTGCCTGCTGCTGCGTGATGGGCATGGCTAGGCGAAGCTTTGGATCTGGATGCCGGCATTTACCAGTGCGGTGCGGACGGCGGCGGCCATCGCCACGGCGCCGGGGGTGTCACCGTGCAGGCAGATGCTCTCGGCTTTGACGGTGACCAGCGATCCGTCGGTGGCGCGGACCACGCCGTCGCCGGCCAGGCGGAGGACGTGTTCGACGACGTCCTTCACCTCGTGCAGCACGGCGCCGGGTTCGCGCCGGGAGACCAGCGTGCCGTCCGGGTTGTAGGCGCGGTCAGCGAACGCTTCCGCCACGGTCCGCAGCCCGGCGGCCTGCGCCTGGCGCTGGATCTCCGAGTTGGGGAGCACCATGAGGGGCAGGGTGGGGTCCACGGCCAGGATGGCGGCAACGACCGCGCCGGCCTGCTTCGGGTGGTTCACGATGGTGTTGTAGAGGGCACCGTGGGGCTTGACGTAACGGACGGCCGTTCCGGCCGCCAGGGCAACGGCCTGGACCGCACCGATCTGGTAGACGACGTCTGCGGTCAGCTCCTCCGGCGTCATGTCCACGAACCGGCGGCCGAAGCCGGCCAGGTCCCGGTAGCCGGGGTGGGCACCCACGGTGACGCCGGCCTTCACCGCGGCCTGGCAGGTGGCCATGATGCCCACGGGGTCGCCCGCGTGGAAGCCGCAGGCTACGTTTGCGCTGGACACACTCTCAAAAATGGCGGCGTCATCGCCGAAGGACCAGTTCCCAAAGGACTCGCCGACGTCGCTGTTCAGGTCGATGCTGGGCATTGTGATCTCCGTCTCGGATTGCTGTCCTTCAAGAATGCCCTAAAAACTCGGATTGTTCAACAATCCTACGGACCCATTACCGCGCACCTTCCAGACGCCTCATCAGATCCTGCCGGTTTCCCTGGCATCCTCCATCACTACCTGCGGTTACACACTCAGGCCTGGGTGGACTGCCCGGAAGGGAGTGCTTCAGAAATTGTCCAAGGCGTCACGGAGCATCCGGTGGCCTTGTCTCTCGAACTCATGGTCGCCAACCTGGTGTGCCCAAGCAGCAGTGGAAACCGCCTCGCGCAGTAGCATCGCGTTCCAGAGCTCATTATCCCTGGGATCTGTCCCGTAACCCTCGAAAAAAGCTGACTCCAACTGGGGAGCCGTTCTCCACTGTTGTACGGCGAGGCGGCAGAAAGCGCTGGCAGCTGGTCTTAGCTCATACCTGCCAAAGTCGATGACCCTTAACTCGGTCTTGTCGATGAGCCAGTTGCGTGGTTGCCAGTCACCGTGAGTAGGGACGACAACAACTGGCTCCGGCTCATAGGCGCCGAGTATGGCCCTCGCCTTCGCTGCGACGGACTCTTCGATGCGGTGGGGTGCATCCAGCCAAGCCACAGCTTTGGCAGTGGCTGCCAACTCATAGTTTTCGTCGCTGCGACCGGCTTGGTCGTGAAAAGCACGGAGGAGACGCCCGGCCTGGATATACGTGTCTATCGCATACTCGGCGTCGGTGCCTTCAACGAGGCAACCTTCCAAGTATCCCGTCACCAGGATGTTCAAGAAACGGTCTGAGCGAATGAGCTTCGGTGCGCGATTCCGACGGGCCAAAACACCGGTGGAGGATTGGTGGGCTTCGATCTCACGCCCTATGTGGTGGTTGGAAGGCACGCCCGCTTTGACGATATATCTGTACTCCTCATGTTCCACCTCGAGTACCGCAGTATCCACGAGGTTCCAGGAGAGATCGTTGACCAGGCGAACGCCTGGGAGCCAGGCTTCCACGAGCTCAGCCTGCCTCATACTCAGACGGTTCAGGTGCCAGGACTGCATTCCTGCAGAATATCCTGCGCGCCGGCAGCCCCGAATCCGCCGGTATCGGCGGGGTTAAATGTGGGAGGCCCCAACCGTGTGGTTGGGGCCTCGACCATTTTTAATGTGTGTCCGGCGGTGACCTACTCTCCCACACCCTCCCGGGTGCAGTACCATCGGCGCTGTGGGTCTTAGCTTCCGGGTTCGGAATGGGACCGGGCGTTTCCCCCACGCTATGACCGCCGTAACCCTTTTACCCGGTCCCCCGGTGATGCTTTGGGGGTGGGAAGACTGGTGGTTACAACATTTGTGGTGTTGTTATTCAGTTGTTGGTTCCGTGTAACCGTTCCCCGTGGCGGGGTTGTTGGTTGGGAACCACATAGTGGACGCAAGCACAGTGTTTTGTATGTTTCTGTGTGGTGTAAGTTGTTGGCCTATTAGTACCGGTCAGCTTCACGAGTCGTTAGTCCTCGCTTCCACATCCGGCCTATCAACCCAGTGGTCTGGCTGGGGGCCTCTCACACATAAAGTGTATGGAAATCTCATCTCGAAGCGAGCTTCCCGCTTAGATGCTTTCAGCGGTTATCCCATCCGAACGTAGCTAATCAGCGGTGCACTTGGCAGTACAACTGACACACCAGAGGTTCGTCCGTCCCGGTCCTCTCGTACTAAGGACAGCCCTTCTCAAATTTCCTGCGCGCGCAGCGGATAGGGACCGAACTGTCTCACGACGTTCTAAACCCAGCTCGCGTACCGCTTTAATGGGCGAACAGCCCAACCCTTGGGACCTACTCCAGCCCCAGGATGCGACGAGCCGACATCGAGGTGCCAAACCATGCCGTCGATATGGACTCTTGGGCAAGATCAGCCTGTTATCCCCGAGGTACCTTTTATCCGTTGAGCGACGGCCATTCCACAATGTACCGCCGGATCACTAGTCCCGACTTTCGTCCCTGCTCGAGATGTCTCTCTCACAGTCAAGCTCCCTTGTGCACTTACACTCGACACCTGATTGCCAACCAGGCTGAGGGAACCTTTGGGCGCCTCCGTTACTTTTTAGGAGGCAACCGCCCCAGTTAAACTACCCATCAGGCACTGTCCCTGACCCGGATTACGGGCCGAAGTTAGATGTCCAAAGTGACCAGAGTGGTATTTCAACGATGACTCCACCCGAACTGGCGTCCGGGCTTCAACGTCTCCCACCTATCCTACACAAGCCACTCCGAACACCAATACCAAACTATAGTAAAGGTCTCGGGGTCTTTCCGTCCTGCTGCGCGTAACGAGCATCTTTACTCGTACTGCAATTTCGCCGAGTTTATGGTTGAGACAGCGGGGAAGTCGTTACTCCATTCGTGCAGGTCGGAACTTACCCGACAAGGAATTTCGCTACCTTAGGATGGTTATAGTTACCACCGCCGTTTACTGGGGCTTAAATTCTCAGCTTCGCCCTTACAGGCTAACCGGTCCTCTTAACCTTCCAGCACCGGGCAGGAGTCAGTCCGTATACATCGTCTTGCGACTTCGCACGGACCTGTGTTTTTAGTAAACAGTCGCTTCCCCCTGGTCTCTGCGGCCCCGATCCCCTCCCGGACGCGTAGTCCGTTCAAGGTTGGGGCCCCCCTTCTCCCGAAGTTACGGGGGCATTTTGCCGAGTTCCTTAACCATAATTCTCTCGATCGCCTTAGTATTCTCTACCTGATCACCTGTGTCGGTTTGGGGTACGGGCGGCTAAAACCTCGCGTCGATGCTTTTCTCGGCAGCATAGGATCACCAAATCCCCCCAAACGGGGGTCCCATCAGATCTCAGGCACAATGAGTGGCGGATTTGCCTACCACTCGCCCTACATCCTTAGACCGGGACAACCATCGCCCGGCTCGGCTACCTTCCTGCGTCACACCTGTTAATACGCTTGCCTCCCAGGATCAGGTCCCGCGCTCCACCAAAAACCTCACACCACAAGGGTGATCGGTCAGGTCTCGGGCGGTTAGTATCCCCTGTTCAACATGGACGGTTTTTCGCCGGTACGGGAATATCAACCCGTTGTCCATCGACTACGCCTGTCGGCCTCGCCTTAGGTCCCGACTTACCCAGGGCAGATTAGCTTGACCCTGGAACCCTTGATCATTCGGCGGACGGGTTTCTCACCCGTCTTTCGCTACTCATGCCTGCATTCTCACTCGTGTAGGCTCCACCGCTGGTTTACACCGCGACTTCACCGCCCACACGACGCTCCCCTACCCATCCAAACACCTGAACCACGAAGGCTTAGTCAATGCTTGAATGCCACAACTTCGGCGGTGTACTTGAGCCCCGCTACATTGTCGGCGCGGAATCACTTGACCAGTGAGCTATTACGCACTCTTTTAAGGGTGGCTGCTTCTAAGCCAACCTCCTGGTTGTCTGGGCAACTCCACATCCTTTCCCACTTAGCACACGCTTAGGGGCCTTAGTTGGTGGTCTGGGCTGTTTCCCTCTCGACTATGAAGCTTATCCCCCACAGTCTCACTGCTGCGCTCTCACTTACCGGCATTCGGAGTTTGGCTGACGTCAGTAACCTTGTAGGGCCCATTAGCCATCCAGTAGCTCTACCTCCAGCAAGAAACACGCAACGCTGCACCTAAATGCATTTCGGGGAGAACCAGCTATCACGAAGTTTGATTGGCCTTTCACCCCTACCCACAGCTCATCCCCTCCATTTTCAACTGAAGTGGGTTCGGTCCTCCACGACGTCTTACCGTCGCTTCAACCTGGCCATGGGTAGATCACTTCGCTTCGGGTCTAGATCACGCCACTCACACGCCCTATTCAGACTCGCTTTCGCTACGGCTGCCCCACACGGGTTAACCTCGCGACGTAACACTAACTCGCAGGCTCATTCTTCAAAAGGCACGCCGTCACCAGAATCAGACTGGCTCCGACGGATTGTAAGCACACGGTTTCAGGTACTGTTTCACTCCCCTCCCGGGGTACTTTTCACCTTTCCCTCACGGTACTGGTCCGCTATCGGTCATTAGGGAGTATTTAGGCTTATCAGGTGGTCCTGACAGATTCGCACGGGATTTCTCGGGCCCCGTACTACTTGGGATACTCTCACAGGCGGTACAAACACATTACGGTTACGGGACTAACACCCTCTCTGGCCGGCCTTTCAAAACCGTTCACCTATGCGCGCACATCACACCCCACCAGCCCGGCAGAACTGGTATGGAAAGTCCCACAACCCCGACCATGCAACGCCCGCCGGCTATCACACATGGAACGGTTTAGCCTGATCCGCGTTCGCTCGCCACTACTAACGGAATCACTATTGTTTTCTCTTCCTGCGGGTACTGAGATGTTTCACTTCCCCGCGTTCCCCCCACGCACCCTATGTGTTCAGGTACGGGTCACCGAGTCACTCGCGCGCTCGGCGGGGTTTCCCCATTCGGACACCCTGGGATCACAGTCCGGTTATCGACTCCCCCAGGCTTATCGCAGATTCCTACGTCCTTCTTCGGCTCCTAATGCCAAGGCATCCACCGTGTGCTCTTAAAAACTTGACCACAAAGATCAAAAACATTTTCGAGAGAACCATGAAAACCGTTCCACGCACCACAACCCCAAAAGAGTCACAGCACACGAACCAGATCCAGGTTCATTAATCTTGGAAATTGCTTCTTATACAAGATGCTCGCGTCCACTATGTAGTTCTCAAACAACAACCCCACACCACACACCCCACACACAAACACGTGCACGGACCGCCATGGCAGGGAAACCAGAAACAAAGTACCGAAGGCAAAAACCCCCGGCCCTGTTGCCTCAGGACCCAACAGTGTGCCAAACACTACCCAGCAGCAACAAACCAACCGCGTTCCAGGACAACCCCCACAAAGGAAAGCATCCGTACTAACAATGGTCCGTGCCACCAGGCACCTATTTGTTGATATTCCACCCATGAGCACCCGCCACGGAACAATCGTCCATGCTGCGGGCTTGCTTCCTGACAACACCACACACCAACATGCGCCGGTACGTGATCGTTGTAGGTGCTCCTTAGAAAGGAGGTGATCCAGCCGCACCTTCCGGTACGGCTACCTTGTTACGACTTAGTCCCAATCGCCAGTCCCACCTTCGACAGCTCCCTCCCACAAGGGGTTAGGCCACCGGCTTCGGGTGTTACCAACTTTCGTGACTTGACGGGCGGTGTGTACAAGGCCCGGGAACGTATTCACCGCAGCGTTGCTGATCTGCGATTACTAGCGACTCCGACTTCATGGGGTCGAGTTGCAGACCCCAATCCGAACTGAGACCGGCTTTTTGGGATTAGCTCCACCTCACAGTATCGCAACCCTTTGTACCGGCCATTGTAGCATGCGTGAAGCCCAAGACATAAGGGGCATGATGATTTGACGTCGTCCCCACCTTCCTCCGAGTTGACCCCGGCAGTCTCCTATGAGTCCCCACCATCACGTGCTGGCAACATAGAACGAGGGTTGCGCTCGTTGCGGGACTTAACCCAACATCTCACGACACGAGCTGACGACAACCATGCACCACCTGTAAACCGACCGCAAGCGGGGCACCTGTTTCCAGGCGTTACCGGTTCATGTCAAGCCTTGGTAAGGTTCTTCGCGTTGCATCGAATTAATCCGCATGCTCCGCCGCTTGTGCGGGCCCCCGTCAATTCCTTTGAGTTTTAGCCTTGCGGCCGTACTCCCCAGGCGGGGCACTTAATGCGTTAGCTACGGCGCGGAAAACGTGGAATGTCCCCCACACCTAGTGCCCAACGTTTACGGCATGGACTACCAGGGTATCTAATCCTGTTCGCTCCCCATGCTTTCGCTCCTCAGCGTCAGTTAATGCCCAGAGACCTGCCTTCGCCATCGGTGTTCCTCCTGATATCTGCGCATTTCACCGCTACACCAGGAATTCCAGTCTCCCCTACATCACTCTAGTCTGCCCGTACCCACCGCAGATCCGGAGTTGAGCCCCGGACTTTCACGGCAGACGCGACAAACCGCCTACGAGCTCTTTACGCCCAATAATTCCGGATAACGCTTGCGCCCTACGTATTACCGCGGCTGCTGGCACGTAGTTAGCCGGCGCTTCTTCTGCAGGTACCGTCACCTTGCGGCTTCTTCCCTACTGAAAGAGGTTTACAACCCGAAGGCCGTCATCCCTCACGCGGCGTCGCTGCATCAGGCTTGCGCCCATTGTGCAATATTCCCCACTGCTGCCTCCCGTAGGAGTCTGGGCCGTGTCTCAGTCCCAGTGTGGCCGGTCACCCTCTCAGGCCGGCTACCCGTCGTCGCCTTGGTAGGCCATTACCCCACCAACAAGCTGATAGGCCGCGAGTCCATCCAAAACCACAAAAGCTTTCCACCAACCACCATGCGATAGTCGGTCATATCCGGTATTAGACCCAGTTTCCCAGGCTTATCCCAGAGTCAAGGGCAGGTTACTCACGTGTTACTCACCCGTTCGCCACTAATCCCCCCACAAGTGAGGTTCATCGTTCGACTTGCATGTGTTAAGCACGCCGCCAGCGTTCATCCTGAGCCAGGATCAAACTCTCCGTTGAAAACAAACAGACACAACCACAACCACCGGAAATAACGGCGGAAACAGCTGCACAAAATTTGAAACCAGCTAAAAACACCAGGCCCATCCACGGGGTGGACAAACCCAGCACAATCAACCAATTTTTATAAAAAATCGGTATCAACAAACTTGGCACACTATTGAGTTCTCAAACAACAGACACACCCGGCACCACCCAAACTTTCGTTCAGGATCGCTCCGGAGCAACTTTTCAAACTTACCGAT